>OZ240670.1:0-4428075 GCA_965198645.1 Acidobacteriaceae bacterium
ACAGAATCCGTTCTCCCATGGTGAGCCGGGCTCGATGTACAGCGTCTTTGCTCCTGTCTTTGCCAGCCATTTCCGTAGATCCTTCGCGACGAACTCCGGCCCATTGTCCGAGCGAAGATGTTCCGGCACTCCCTTCATCACCACCACATCGGCCAGCGCAGAGATGACCCTGGAGCTGGACCAGTGGCGTTCTGCACGCACCAGCAAGCTCTCGCGCGTGTGTTCGTCGATCAGGTTGAGCAGCCGTACGCTGCGGCCATCATGCGTCCGAGCACTGACGAAGTCGTAGCTCCACACATGGTTCCGCCGCTCCGGTCTTAGCCGCACGCACGATCCATCGTTGAGCCACAGGCGTCCTCGTGGCTTCTGCTTCTGCGGTACCTTCAGCCCCTCGCGACGCCAGATACGCTCCACGCGATCCTTGCCCACTTGCCAGCCAGCTCGCTTGAGCAACGCCGTGATCCGGCGATACCCATAAACGGCCGTACTGGCTGGCAAGCAGGATGATCGCTTGTGTGAGTGCATCTTCGCCTTCACGCCGTATCGCACGATAGCGCTGCGTGCCGCGCGGCTGGTTGGCCAGTCGGCATGCCCTGCGCTCCGTCATCCCATGCTGCTGCTGGGCATGGTCTGTTGCGATCCGTCGTCGCTCAGGGCTTAGAAGTTTCCCGAGGCGAAGTCCTTCAACACGAGGTTATCCAGGCTCAGGTTCGCAACCAGACGCTTCAGCTTCGAGTTCTCCTGCTCCAACTCTTTCAGCCGCTTCGCCTGGTCCACCTGTAACCCGCCGTACCCCTTACGCCAGCGGAAGTACGTCTGCTCCACGATCCCGGCGTCCTTACACGCCAAAGCCGTCGTCTTGCCGTTCGCTACGGCCACTTCGATCTGCCGCAGCAGGTTCACCACCTGCTCAGGCTGGTACTTCTTGCCTCATCCCATATGCTCTCCTTGTCCAGTGTCTCTCTTATCCACTGGCACATTTCAAGCCGGGCACTCCACTTCAGCTTGCCATGATCGGCCTCGACGACATTGTTCAGATACTTAACCTGTCGATGCACCGTTTTCGCAGGACATTTGCCTTCTGCCTTCAGTTCTGAAATCGCAATCCCGTAGGTCAGCGCTTTGTCCGGGTTGATGATCTCCGGCTGTTCCCACGCCTTCAGACCGTTCAGCGCCTTGCCGAGGAAGCGCTTCGCCGCTTTGGCGTTCCGTGTAGGCGAGAGATAGAAATCAATCGTGTTTTAAAGCTTGTCGAGCGCCCGGTAAAGATAAGTTCATCTGCCGCGCACTTCCACGTAAGTCTCATCGACCCGCCAGCTCGTCGATTGCGGGCGGCGCTACTGCCAGCGCAGCCGCTTTTCAATCTCCGGCGCGTACTTCTGAACCCATCGATAGATCGTCGAATGATCAAGGGGCACACCGCGCTCGCCCATCATCTACTCCAGATCACGGTAGCTGATCCTGACGTGCCCCCGAACCTTCAACCATTCATAACTGCGATTCTCTAGTTTAGGTTTAGCGTTGAGATCGTCTCGCCGCCGCCGAGGCTGTGTGGAAGTGGGAAGCGCGTAGCGGTTTCCACTTCTGCATAGCCTAACGCTTGCCGGAACTCAGCCGGCGTCCGATATCCGAGCGAGCTATGGGGCCGTTCGCAGTTATATTCGTCGCGCCAGTTCGCCACTGTGCGTCGTACATCACCCAGTGTGCGGAACCAGTTGACGTCAGACACTCATCTCGCAGGCGTCCGTGGAAGCTCTCTACATGCCCGTTCTGCATCGGCCTGCCTGGCTGGATATGGACCAGCGCCACCTTGTGCTCCTCAGCCCAGCCCAGCATGCGTCGAGAACAGAACTCCGGGCCATTGTCGGAACGCACGCTCTCAGGTCTGCCCCGCTCTTCGATCAGCCTCTCGAGCACCCGTGTCACGCGTCCGCTGCCCAGGCTAGTGTCTGCTTCCAGCGCCAGGCACTCGCGTGTGTACGCGTCGACCACGCTCAGGATGCGCACCATCCGGCCATTCGCAAGTCCATCCACGATGAAGTCCATTGCCCAATCCTGGTTGGCCCGCTGCAGACGTGCCGCTGCAAGAGGATCGCGTACCAGCCGCTTGCGCTTGCGCCGTCGCACCGCCAGCCCTGCCTCCGAGTACAGCCGGTACACACGCTTCACGTTCACCTCGTGACCGCGGCGGCACAGTACCGCATGCAACCGTCGATAGCCGTAGCGCGGCTTCTGCCGTGCTAACTCTAGCAGTGCCTCGCGCAATTCCACATTGCGATCCGGTCGAGACTCATAGCGATAACTCGACCGGTCCGCGCCTAACAGCTTGCAGGCCTTGCGCTCACTCAGCCGAAACTCGGCCGATGCGAACGCGACATCTCTCCTCAGGCCGGCAAGCCGGGGTCCCCGCGGACAGTTCTTTGTCCGTGGGGTAGAAGCTCCACCCGTTTTTTCTTATGACCGCTTTCAGCACTTCCTGGTTCAGACTGAGGTCCGCGACCAACTGCTTCAGCCGGCGGTTCTCATCTTCCATGCCTTGAGCCGCTGCGCCTCGCTGACGTCCATGCCGCCGTACTTGGCCTTCCAGCCATAGAACGTTGCCGCGCTGACCCCGTGTTCCCGGCAAAGGTCCGCCGTCTTCATCCCCGCCTCGTGCTGCTTCAAAACCCCGATGATCTGCTCTTCAGTAAACCGGCTCTTCTTCATCGACCAAATTCCTCCCGTTCAATGTACGAGAGATTCTCAGCTCAGACTGGTAGGAATTCTGAGAGGCATGTCAATCCCATAGCGGCAGTACCAGCGCACCGCCCAAAGAATGATCTCGCCTGCAAAATGCCGCCACTTGAAATCTGACATAACAGCTCCGCTCGCGTTCACCCATTTTCAAGCGATCTCACAAAACCTTGTAACAGAGCCGTTCGTTGGCATTTGGCTTGTGCTGCTGCTTAGCCATGTAGCCTTCGACGTTTCCTTGGCTAAGCCAATCGATCACGGTTTCAAGGAAGTCTTGTCGGATGGGTGAGCCGCTGAGGTAGTCGCCGCCTATTCCGTAGGCTGGGCAAGCAGTCTTGCTGAAGTATCGCTTGGCGTCCGAGACCCAGGAACCGGAGTACACGGCGTTGCGCAGTTCCTGGTCGGTAAGCTTTTCCCCAGCGATGTTGATGGTTTTGAACCATTGCAGTTTCTCGCTATCCGCACCGCTACAGAGATACACCATCAGCCGGTAGTCAAGAATTTTCTCTTTCTCGTCCTTCTCCAAATTGTGGAATTACCGGCCATTAAAAGCGAAATCTCCCTCAACAAACTGACATGTGGAGATGGTGCGCTGCTGACCATCGATAACTCCGAAACTCTCGTCCTCTCGAACAGCCCAGTACATAACGTTCAGCGAGAAGTTTTTCAGGATGGTGTCGATGACCGCATCCCACTGCTTGTCCTTGTAGATGATCCCGCTGATACGGCGGTCGGATATCAAGCCTCGCACCAAACCCAACGACTCCGCTCTCCGCTTTGTCCTCGTATCCCTCTGTCAACTCCCGGACGGTGATTTCTTTAAGCTCGATGTTCACCCATCACTCCTGTAAGCGTCTGTTTCTTATAACCAATCGATCATACAAACGCCGATACGAACCGTCGCCGTTGTCCAGGTAGAATCGTGGTCCGCCTTGTGACAATGCCCCTTTTTCAGCGACTTCGGACATCGGTCTTCCAAGGGTTCGACTTGATCCAAGAAGTTCAAATTGAGCGGGGTTGTGCTTATCAAGGAACGTGACTGGTACACCCATGGCCCCGGGGTAATCCATCGGAATGTCGCTCGTCTTGCTGACTTCTATTGCGTCACAGTTCGCGTAGGTCGGATACTGCTCAGGAACATACCTCTTATAGAGGAGCAGATCTTCATGACGCTTTGCGATATTGAGGTTTGTAAACCAGCAGGCATTTCCTAAACTTCTCCACTTCTGGCCGTTCGCGTCCACCCAGTATCGCGTTTCACGTGCTTCGTAGTGACCCGGCACCTGGAATGCCATGTCTCCACTTTTCTTGCCTAGCCACATCCGGTTGTCCACGATGAGGTTGAAGACTTCTTTGTAGCTGATGGCGTTCTGATTGCCCACTACTAAGAACTGTTTGTTGTGCTCGATTAGCCGGCTGACATGCTCCCTGAATACATGCTCCCTGAATAAAGAGAATGGGGGATTCGTGACCACGATATCAGCCTGTGTTTAAGCAGTTCTATGCTCTCGTCGCTCCGAAATCGCCGTCCCCTTGAGGCAGGTAATGGCAATGCTCTCCAACTCTGGAACACCATTGCCGTTATGCCCACCGCTGTATGCGAGGTGGATGGCTTGTTCACTATCGCTACGGCTGAACAGGTCACGGCTCTGATTCTTGTAGCAGGTAGTGAGCAGCTTTTTCAGTCTCAGCTTTTCAAAGTTGTATGAGAAGTAGTGGAAGAAATTGCTGACCCGAGGATCGTCGCAGTTGCAGTACACCACCTTGTTCTTGAAGTGCTTTTTATAGTGCTTCAGCTCGCGCTCAATGTCTGTTAGTCGGGTGTAGAACTCATCCTGCTTGGCATCCCGCGCTTTGAACAGGCTCGTGTTCAAGACTTTTTGGGCATTGTCGGTCCATTTGAGGTGTATCAGTCCAGCTCTTTGCACCGGTTCAGTGACGGGCCGATATGTCTTGGCATACGTCGGAAGGTCTGGTACTGAGTAGCTTAGAGGTCAGTGGCCCAATTCACGGGGGAGGAGAGTTCGTCCACCTGAGCAAAGGCTTTGTCGTTTGTGACGAGGGTGGCCCTGGTGACGATGGCGTGAGCGGCAATCATCATGTCCATATTGCCAAGAGTGATACCCCTCTTCTCCAGCTTGGCTCGAATGGTGCCATAGATCTCGGCCTCGTCTGTTCCCCAAGGAAGTACCTGGATGCTGGCGAGAAAGCTGTCCATAAGAGATTTGAGAGCGGTAGCCTCGGGTTTCTTGGCTAAGCCGTAACGAATCTCGGCAACGGTGATCGCGGACACGGCAGCGACCTCGTTGCCGGAGAGGTCTACTAATTTGTCGCTGGCCGCAAGCGAGCGGCCTTTGACGATATAGCTGACCATGTTGGTGTCGAGGATGTACATCACCATTCAGTTCGTTTCTGCGGAGCCTGGGCATGGGCTCGTTCGGCAGGGGAAAGGAAATCGTCTGGGATGTCCAGCTTGTGTAGGGCATCAAGAATTTCTCGTAGAGAGCCGGAACTCTGAGAGAGAATCAGGTCGCCATTCTTCGGATCTCGGCGAATGTAAACCTCTGTGCTTGGAAAGCGGAACTGCGCCGGAATCCGAACGGCTTGACTCCGGCCACTCATGAATACCTTTGCTTTTTCGAGCTGCGCCATCTATCTGCCCCCTGATATATAGCATGATACATTACAAAAGCGGATGTTGGCCACCTTCGTTGCACACGCCGAGCATTCTGCCTAAAGATGAGCTAAGGCTCATGAACGATCAGGGGTGTGATCGCATGTTTGGCATAGAGGCTTACAAACAGACCGCGCGGAAACGTGTCGGTCCCGGCAATTAAAAGTACGAAGCCGTTCAGGTGATGCTTAGAGCCAGCAACCACAATCCGGATGCTTCGTACATCGTAGGAGGATGGAGTTGCAGTGCCCGATCTTTTGTGCCGTTGGATGAGTTAGTGTAGCGCAGCTATTTTTGAGTTCAAGTAGCCGCCGTCGGGGGTGTGGGGAAGTGGGAAGCGTAGTTTGCTTTCCACTTCTCCATGCCCCATGTTGTCTGTCAGCCACGCCTGGGGTGCCGGTGATCTGTAACCGAGCGAGGAGTGTGGTCGGATGGTGTTGGAGTGGACGCGCCAGCGTTCGGCCAGCACGCGCAGTTCTTTGATCGAGTAGAAGATCTCCCCGTTGAGGAACTCGTCTCTGAGCTTGGAGTTGAAGCTCTCACAGAATCCGTTCTCCCATGGTGAGCCGGGCTCGATGTACAGCGTCTTTGCTCCTGTCTTTGCCAGCCATTTCCGTAGATCCTTCGCGACGAACTCCGGCCCATTGTCCGAGCGAAGATGTTCCGGCACTCCCTTCATCACCATCACATCGGCCAGCGCAGAGATGACCCTGGAGCTGGACCAGTGGCGTTCTGCACGCACCAGCAAGCTCTCGCGCGTGTGTTCGTCGATCAGGTTGAGCAGCCGTACGCTGCGGCCATCATGCGTCCGAGCACTGACGAAGTCGTAGCTCCACACATGGTTCCGCCGCTCCGGTCTTAGCCGCACGCACGATCCATCGTTGAGCCACAGGCGTCCTCGTGGCTTCTGCTTCTGCGGTACCTTCAGCCCCTCGCGACGCCAGATACGCTCCACGCGATCCTTGCCCACTTGCCAGCCAGCTCGCTTGAGCAACGCCGTGATCCGGCGATACCCATAACGGCCGTACTGGCTGGCAAGCAGGATGATCGCTTGTGTGAGTGCATCTTCGCCTTCACGCCGTATCGCACGATAGCGCTGCGTGCCGCGCGGCTGGTTGGCCAGTCGGCATGCCCTGCGCTCCGTCATCCCATGCGTCTGCTGTGCATGAGCCGCTGCGATCCGTCGTCGCTCAGGGCTTAGAAGTTTCCCGAGGCGAAGTCCTTCAACACAAGGTTATCCAGGCTCAGGTTCGCAACCAGACGCTTCAGCTTCGAGTTCTCCTGCTCCAACTCTTTCAGCCGCTTCGCCTGGTCCACCTGTAACCCGCCGTACCCCTTACGCCAGCGGAAGTACGTCTGCTCCACGATCCCGGCGTCCTTACACGCCAAAGCCGTCGTCTTGCCGTTCGCTACGGCCACTTCGATCTGCCGCAGCAGGTTCACCACCTGCTCAGGCTGGTACTTCTTGCCTCATCCCATATGCTCTCCTTGTCCAGTGTCTCTCTTATCCACTGGCACATTTCAAGCCGGGCACTCCAGCGTAGAAGATCCCGATAATTTGGACCTGATCGGCGTCAACCGCGAAGGTTATAACGACACGTTTGCGATAGCTCGTGATGCGCAGCCCTGGCCGTACATCGTCGCGACGAGTCCCTCGAAGTGGAGAGGAACTCAGGCTTTCGCAGTAAGTGACAATGCCGTCCGTGAACCGCGCAGCGGTCTCCGGAGATGCTTCAGCCGCAAGATAGCCATACAGCTCAATCAACTGCGCCTCTGCTTCAGGCGTAAAAAGGACGAGGTAGGACATTAACGTTGCTTTGCACGCACTTTGTTGTGTTCTGTCGAGAGTGCTTCCCGAACATGCTTTGCGGAAACGGTCCGAGACGGGTCGGCTCTCAAAGCGTCAAAAGCTGGTCCTACCTTTTCGTGAAGCCAATCTTCCACGACCCGGTCACGAGCTATAAGGGTCCGGAGACCATCCCTGAGCACTTCGCTTTCAGTGGCGTACTCGCCGGCTTCCACCTTGGCACGCACCAGATCCGCCATTTCGTTGGGGAGCGTAATGCTGAGTTGCTGTGTAGAGCGCATGGGTGCCGCTCCCGAGTAGCATTCAATCCTATTGTCTTCCTCTATTGGTCCTCCACTACTTGATCTTGCAGTGGGCCCGAGAAGGAAGATTTCCTCCCTTCTCGGGCCGTGGTTGATGTGAGTTGATCAGCCGAACAGCCTCATCTGCTCGCCGTGGGTGTGACCGGTTGGCCAGAGCGGGGCAGACTTCCGCTTCGGACGTGAAATGGCAGGAAACACCAGCTGGAGACCAGCAGGCGCTGGAAGATTGGCCGGCTCCGGGAGGATCTCCACCTTTTCCTGTTCTACGGGAGTGACTGGGAGAGTGATCACCTCCGTCATCGGCTTTGGTGCCGGCGCCTGCTTTGCCCGTTCGCGCTCCAGGTCCTTCCAGAGAGCATCGGCCGTTTGCCGACCCCACCCTTTTCGACCAGCTCGCGAGCCATTGCGGACAGCAGATCCTCGTTGGCGTCGAGCGACTGCAGCCCTTCGCCGGAGAACTTGCAATCCATCATGAGCGCCACGAGCATCTTCTTGCCCATGTGCCGGATGCAGGTCTCCTGCATGGTCCCGGAGTAGGCCAGGAACTTCACCCAAACCGGCAGGTGCTGCCCGATTCGCCACGAACGCCGGCTTGCCTGACGAAGCGAGTACCCGGTCTCGTAGAAGTAGAGTGTCGGAAAGGCCAGCAGATCGAGGCCAGTCTCGACCAACCGGGGATGGCAGATAACGACCTCTACCCCTTCCTTCAGCTGCTTCTCGTACCGGCTCTGTTGCATTAACTCTGGATTGACTGAAAACCATACTAGCTAGTGTTGAGCATATTGTACTCAACCACAACAGATTGCGGTCCGAAAATTTAATGCAACAGAGCCGATATGTCGGCGTGGGAGTCACACCCGGAATCTCTGTTGCGAGAGCTACGTTGGTGAGCACGGACCCTACTTATATCGCCCAGCAGATCACACGCATGGAGGCGGCGATATATGGTGACCCCGCTCTAGCTATAGGCACGGCAAAGGAACTCGTCGAGACCTGCTGCAAGACGATTCTGAAAGAGCGAGGAATCGAGCACGCCAACAGCGCAGATATACCCGACTTGGTTAAGCTCACTGTCAAGAGCCTGGAACTGACGCCGCATGATATTCCGGAGACCGCAAAGGCGAACGAAACAATCAAGCGGCTGCTAAGCAACTTGGGGACAATCACACAAGGGTTGGCCGAGTTGCGCAATCATTACGGGACAGGACACGGAAGGATTGCAGGGACGAAAGGCTTGAGTCCACGACACGCCAAACTCGCCGTCGGCGCTACTTCCACACTTGCAGTATTTCTTGCTGAAACCCACAATGAGAAACCGGTAGATCAAAGAAAGACAAATTAAGGTTAGTGCCCTTAGTCCAAGGACATCCACATTATGGAGAAGACCTTTTCGCAAAGCGAACTCGAGGCCATAGCAGGGGCGCTAGGCGACACCACACACGGGTTGACGGGCTCAGAGATAGGCCATCTTCTGGCGACCATCAAGATGGCCGATCCTACGCCAACTCTGACGAACTGGAAGCGCTTGCACAATGCCTTTGTGGAACGTCAGAATCTTAATCAGAACCGACGGGCGATTAACGAATTTATCCGCCAGGCCTTAAGACCCGAACGCTACTCCAAAGAGCCGGAACGTTTTGAGCCTATGCGTACCAACGTCAACCGCGCTCTGGCTTTTGCCGGACTCGCTGTTCGTCCTAACGGTGACATATTTGAGGTTGCACCTGCGACGACGTTGACAGAGGCTCAACGTCGTGCAGATGAACTCAAGGCTGACCTTTCAAGACGAGGCGTACATCCAGATGTACTGCGTTTCTGCCGTGCCGAGCTTGTAGCGGATAACTATTTTCATGCAGTCTTAGAAGCAACCAAGAGCATCGCGGACAAGCTTCGTGTTCGCGCAGGATTAACCGAGGACGGGGCAAAGCTCGTTGACACCGCCCTGAGCGGCTCCGCCCCCCGCCTTGCCATCAATGACCTGCTTACCGAAAGTCAAAGGAGTGAGCAGTCGGGCTTTGCCAATCTCATTAAAGGTACATTCGGCATGTTCAGGAATCCGACCGCCCATGAGGCGCGCCTGCTATGGGTGATGAGCAAAGAAGATGCGGAAGATCTCTTGTCTCTTGCTTCGCTCATTCACAGACGACTGGATGCTGCACGATGATCCCTACCTGGAAGCGGAGCTGATCACCTCCTATACCAATTATGGTATAACCGAATGGGTGGACGCAAATACACGACAGCTCCTTTGGATCGGAAGCAGTAAGAAGGACCTAGGCGCTGCCCATTCCTGTAAGGAAGTACTTCGGTCACACGCTCAATTTCGCTCAAGAGGGCGAACAGCATGAAGCTGCGAAGGTGCTCAAGGGCTTCGGAGGCGCTGGGTCCTAAAAGTCGTGGAAAGCGATGCAGACGGAACGTATCGTGCGGTCTACACGGTCAAGTTCAAAGAAGCTGTATCTGTCCTCCATTGCTTTCAAAAGAAGAGCAAAAGCGGTATCGCAACGCCAAAGAAGGACATGGACATCGTTCACGCAAGGCTTAAGGTTGCCGAGACTCTGGCAAAGGAGATTCGAGATGGCAAAGCGCACGATTGATGGCATTGACGTTGAAACCAGTTCCGGGAACGTGTTTGCAGACCTTGGCTTGGCCGACGCGGAACAGCTCAAGATCAAGTCAGGATTAGTGATCGAGATCACCCGCGCCGTGCGACGGCTAGGTCTGACTCAAGAGGAAGCTGGCCAGCGCATGGGTATTTCACAAGCGAAGGTCTCCGGGCTCATGCGCGGAGATTTTGCGAATCTTTCAGAAAGCAAGCTGATGGAATGCCTGAATCGCCTGGGGTAAAACATCGAAATCAAGCTGAGTCCTGCCATCGAGCCGATAGGTCACCGAACCCCGGCAATGGCCTGACACCCGTATCCACAACGAAGCTCGCTGAACAACCAAGCGGATTCGTCTGCGGCCCGCGCCCGGTGTGTCCTCTCACGATGCTTCGAGTTGCCATTCCAAAGCAGTGATGCGGATTTCCAGTTCTTCCAGGTTCTCGAATAACGATGAGCTTTGGTCGTCATAGTCAATCTTCAGGGCTGCACCAGCGACAGACTCTACCGATGTGTCTAGCGCCTTCAATCTCAAGCTAAGTGATGGGTGCGTGTCCGTCGGATGCGGTGTGTTTACCGCGTCAAGATTCTTCAACCGACTCGGCTCTGCGTTGTTCGAAGCGAGAGCGGAGAAAAGTTGGCTCATGTTATAGAACCAAATTTTGGGCTCATAAGATTCACTCCAACCCGACAGCAATGACTCGTAGATGTTGTGTGTTTCTATATGGCCTGCAGACCTGGGACAGATCCACTTTAACGCTCAGAATCGAGTTGTCACAGAGCGATTCCAACGCAAACTGCTGCTGCTCCGGAGGGTAGTCCTTCACCACAGCCTGATACCACTTGGACTGCTGGTCCGCCAAAGCATCATTCAAAGCTAGATAAATGCCCGCTGGGAGCCCTACGAACAGGACGACAATCCAAATGATTTTTGCCATAGTCGGGCGATGAGGTAGATTCCTCTCCATCAAAGTAGACCACGCACCTTCAGCGTGCCGCTACTGTCGGCAGTTCATCCCATCGGGTTGTCCACCTAGGAGAGCGATACTCTGCCCTGAGCTTCCAGGCCGCATCCTTTGGACCGGCTCCGAGGATGCGGACGGTATCGCGCCCGAGGGTGGCGTTGAGCTTGTCCACCTTCCAGGCTTGCTCCCTGCGATCGCGGTCCAGCTCGCTCCACAGAGCAGGCTGACGGATGGTTTCGGGCAGCAGCTCCGTAATCATCACGCCGCATTTCGAGTAGCGGAAGCCATCGCGCCAGAGCCGTTCACCCAGGCGCACGGCGAGGGCGACCACTTCCCGGTGTCGTTGGTGGTCTCCGCGAACCGTGCAGAGGCTCCGTTGGAATGTAAGCGTACGCCGAGTGCCCATTGACAGCAGATAAAGTGTGTCAACAGGCGTCCGCTTGTTTTTTTAGCGGACACCTGTTGAGTGTGTCTTAGGCGGCGTTGCTAGCGTGGGTTTGGAGTGGGTGCGCCAAATTCCAGGGCAGTAGATCATGGATATGGTTGATGGGATGGTTGGCGATGCGTGCCAGCACGGTGCGTAGATAGAGCTCTGGGTCGTGCCCGTTGAGCTTCGCCGAACCGATCAACGAGTACATGGCTGCGGCGCGTTTGCCACCGCAATCGGAACCAACAAACAAAAAGTTCTTCCTGCCCAGGGCGACGGCCCGCAGTGCGCGTTCTGCCGCGCTGTTGTCGATCTCGAGTAGGCCATCTTCGGTGTAGCGCGTAAGAGCGCGCCAGCGCGAGAGTGCATAACGAATCGCGGCCGCGGTATCGCTCTTCGTAGACAAGCTTCGCAGTGCCTTTTCCATCCATGCTCGCAGTGCCTGGAGCAGCGGCGCCGCGCGGGTCTGCCGGACCTCGCGCCTAAGCTCTGCAGGCTTGCCGCGTATCTCTTCTTCAATCGCGTAGAGTGCTCCGATCCTGGCCAGCGCCTCTGCGGTGGTAGGCGAGGCATGGACCGCATGGATCTCGTGGAACTTGCGCCGCGCATGCGCCCAACACGCGGCTTCGTACACATCATCGCCGTACAGGTGATGAAAGCCGGCATAGGCGTCGGCTTGCAGAGCACCCTTGTACGTCTTCAAGTGCTGGCGCGGATGTTCTCCCTTCCGATCGGCCGAGTAGGCAAACCACACTGCGGGCGGAGTCGGCTCGCCTGCTGCACGATCATCGCGCACATAGGTCCAGAGACGTGCCGTCCTGGTCTTGCCACTGCCAGGCGAGAGCACCGGAATGGGCGTGTCATCGGCATGCAGCTTGCGACCAGCAAGCACATGCCCCTGCAGTGCATCGACGAGGGGCGCGAGCAGATCGCTCGAGGCACCAACCCATCCGGCCAGCGTGGAGCGAGAGATATCAACGCCCTGTCGCGCGTATATCTCGGACTGCCTGTACAGAGGAAGATGGTCGCTGAACTTCGAGACGATCACGTGCGCCAGTAATCCGGGTCCGGCAAGTCCGCGCTCGATCGGCCGCGATGGTGCCGGCACCTGGACAACGCGGTCACAGCCGGAGCAGGAGAACTTCGGTCGTACATGCCGAATCACCTTGAAGTTCTCAGGGACATACTCGAGCTGCTCGGAGATATCTTCCCCGAACTGCCGCAGCTGGCCTCCGCAATCCGGGCAGCAGTCGCGGCCAGGAGCATGGGTGACGATCTCACGCGGGAGGTGCTCTGGCAGCGGCTTGCGCTCAGCCTTGGCTCTAGGCTCCTGCGCGGGCACCACTTGCTCGAGGGCTGATTCGGCCTCGGCCTGCGTGGTCTCCATCTCTTCCAGTTCCAGCTCGAACTGCTCCAGCTTGATCGCGACCTTTTCGCTCTTGGTACCGAAGAGCATGTGCCGCAACTTATCAACCATGAGCTTGAGGTGTTCGATATGCTCGCTGCGCGAGCGCAACTCATCGGCTTGTTCGGAGAGTCTCTCGCGATGCGTATCTAGTTCAGCAAGAAGGGAGCGAAGCTCTTCATCCCGTTCTGCGAGCTTCTTCTCATTACCCAGGACGAGTGCTAGTAATGCATCGCGATCGAGGCTGTCCAGATCAGCAAGAGGAGCAAAATCCATGCGCGAAGTATGCCATCGCGTGCAGTGGAATGCACCCAGAAAAAGCACATAGCTCAAGAGAAATCCGGGCGAGTATCAGACCGCTAACTCCGGTGCCCAGGTGCGCTCGACTCTCCGCCAGTCGATGCCCTCGAGCAGCATCGATAACTGCGCACGTGAGAGTGAAATCGTGCCGCTTCGCGCCTTCGGCCACACGAAACGCCCCTTCTCCAAACGCTTGGCAAGCAGACACAGACCATCGCCATCGAACCAGAGACACTTGACGATGTCGCCTCTCCGCCCGCGAAAGATAAACACATGCCCGGAGTAAGGTTGCTGCTCGAGCACGGTCTGCACCTGCGCGCTGAGCCCTTGAAAACCACGGCGCATATCAGTAACGCCGGCGGCCAGCCATATCCGTGTTCCTGGCGGCAGTTCGATCACTTGCATAAGCTCTCGAGAATGCACCGCAGCAATGTCCCATCGGCGCCTGACTCCACGCTGATCCTCACCCTGCCTGGTAGCTCGATATGAATCGTGCCCGCCCCTGCCGAATGGCTCTGATCCACTTGCTCGACGGGTACACTCTCAGGCTCAAGCGAACTCGATATGCTGACCGGCAGCAGTGCCGCATACGGCTCGACGAGCTCTCCCTTTTCAAAGGCGCGACGCCACTTGAACACCTGGTTGGCGTTGAGCCCGAACGAACGAGCAACCTCAGCTACGCTCGCCTCCGGCTCCATCGTCAGCTGCACAATGTGTCGCTTCTCCGCTACCGATCGCCACCTGCGGACCTGACGCCCGGAGCCCACTTGCTCGGTATAACTCATGCACAGATGATCATCCCCGCCGCTTCACTCCGCCAGAGGGACACGCCGTACGCTTACGCTGGAATAGAACGGATCGTTGTTGAAGGTGTTGGTGTGCATGAACACGAAGATGTTTTCGGCAGCTACCTTGTAGCGCCGCATCTTTTCGGCTGAACGGGTGGCGTAGCTTGCGATGGCCTCCCGCATCGGCTGCCAGGAGGTGACCGGAGCGCCGAAGCTGCGGGTAACGGCGATTCCCTTCCGGTCGGTTCCATCAGCTCCAGCGGCAGGCAGGAGATGCCGCGCAGTTCGTAAACGGTGCGGCCACCCGTCACCGTCATCAGCGCCCGAGCGTCGTCAGGGCTTAGTGCCGCGAGATCGGCGGCCGTCTTAACACCCAGCTTGGTCAGCTTCGCCGTCGATGCTCCACCGATACCCCAGACTTCATCGACGGGCACCGTGGACAGCAACTCGGCACGGACCGAAGCGGAGCGCAAGTCGCAGACGCCCGCATACTGCGGCCGCTTTTTTGCGATGAAATTGGCCACCTTCGCCAGTGTCTTCGTTGGTGCTATGCCCACACACGTCGGGATGCCCACCCAGCGGTGAACGCGCTCGCGCAGCTCACGCGCAAGAGGCTCTACTTCCCTTTCGCTAAACTCGCCCAGGTTCAGGAAGCTTTCGTCGATGGAGTAGGTTTCGATGGTTGGCACCATCGACAGCAAAGTAGAGGTCACTTTCTCAGACAAGCTCCCGTATAAGGCGTAATTACTGGAGAAGACCGAGATGTTCTCGCGCTTGATGAGGTCTCGAATCTTGAAGACGGGATCACCCATCCTCACACCGAGATTTTTTACCTCTAGGTTATGTGGAATCCCATAATCGCCGTTCTTCCCATTCTGTTCACACCTGGCACCTCCCAGATAAGTCGTTAATTCAATCAGGCCGGAAATCTGAGCCTTAGTCAACGCGGTTGAGTGCAGCGAACCACCCAGCATAAGCGGTGTTCTTCACCATACGCCGGTTCAGGTCCGGTGCACCGTCCGTCCACCACACCGGTCCTCGCTCTCCCAGAGCAATCTTCGCAGTATCGACCTGCTGCCTGGCCTTCTCCCGGCCGCGCTGGTCTCCAGCTCTCATCGCAATCCCCTTCGCACGACGTGCCGCCATAAGCAATGCGGTCCAATGCTGTTTCTCTTCGGCCGCCAAGTGAGGATTGGTACAGCGCCAAAGCCGGCCACGTACAACGAAGTACCGTCCGTCAGGAGTGGTCGGGTAAACGCTCATAGCAGAGTATGGATGGCGTAACTCAGGCCATCTAGCCTGTACTTACCGGATCGATCGAAACAACACCCTCTGGTAGGCCTACATATCGCCGTGCACTGCTCCACTCCCAGTCTGACGGCTCCTCTACAAGGCCGGCTTTCACAGGCGCTTCATGCATGAGGCTCAAGCAGCCTATGATCCGATCCGGGCTGACGACAGGCACGTCCGAAAAGGTTTTCTCCCAAGCCGGTTCATCGGACCGAGCAGAGACGTTGTAGCGTCTTTGGTAACGCTGGCGCAAAGCAAGAATGACTGTTTTGACGGTCTCTTCACCAGGTTTGGATAGAAGCACCTGAATAAATGCAGGCATGACAACGTAACCAACTATTTGGAATCGGTACTTGTTTCTAAGCTCTTCCAGCAACTGGCAGATGAGGCTTCGGTGTTTCTCCGCGCCAAGCTTCTCCTGGCGGTGAAAGGAAGCTGACGTGATGAAGTGTAAACCGCCCTTTCCGAGGATCTTCTTTCGAGGCTTGGGCATAGCTGATTGTAACGACGCTGCTTCTCACCGGAGCAGGGTATACGCTCGTTGTTCAGGCCACAACCTGCCGCGGTTCTGCCGCGTCCAGGCGAACGTGCGTCCGCAGTCCTGGCGTGGGCACTGCATCTGACTGGCATTTGTAGCGGACAAGCGGAAGGTGCTTGCATCGATCCCCATTCCGCAATGCGGGCAGCTCCAGCTCGCCTGAAGCCGATTGCCGCGGCTCGCCTTCATCATGGTTCTTCTCCTTTCAGCGATCGTTCGATCTCTTCCCAGACCAAGCGCACGAACTCCACGCTGTCCTTTACCTGCTCGCGAATCGGTATTGTGTTTGCGCTGAGATACCTGGCTTGCCGCAGCCTGAACGCGGCGAGGCGACAGGCATTCTCGAGCCACCACTCCTTCGGCGGCTCCCGTTCTCCAGGCGAGGTCATATGCTCGCTCATCAGTGCCAATCGTGCGACTGCGTGGGAGCCGCTGTCACGTTCAGCTCTTCGATGTGCCTGGCGCGGATGTGAATGACTTTGTCAATGTTCTGGAGTGCGCCCTCGATCAGCAGGAACTTGGCATAGGTGACGAGCGAGCGATGTCGCTCGTAGAGGTCGGGATCGATGATTGCGTTCGAAATGCCGGTCTCGTCCTCGATCGAAAGAAAGATGAAGCCGTGAGCTGTGCCGGGACGCTGCCGGGCGATGACGCAGCCGGCGATGCGAGCTTTGACACCATGCCGAAGTTGCGGCAGGTCGCCGGCCCGAACCACCTGCATGCTCCGGAGCTGCTGGCGGCAGTGCGCCATCGGATGGCGGCCGACCGTGACACCAGTGGAGGCGTAGTCGGCCACCATTCTTTCTTCTGGCGCCATGGCTCGCAGGGGTGAGGTCATTTCTTCATCCCGGTCGAGCGAGGCCAGCAGCGGCCCAGGCTGCCGGCCTGCGCGCTCTACCTGCCAGAGTGCATCTCTGCGATGCACGCCTTCGCCAATCGAGTTCAACGCGCCAACTTCTGCGAGCGTAGTGAGATCTGCCCGCGAGAGCGAAGGGACGCGGCGCGCGAGTTCTTCAATCGAGGCAAAGGGCCGCATCTGCCGCGCGGCTTCGATCTCCGCCGCACTTCCCGGTCGCATGCCGCGCACGTAGCAGAGCCCGAGCCGGAGCGAGAGGGTACCGTTCTCTTCTTGCTCGAGCGTGCACGGCCAGCTCGAGCGGAGCATGTCGACCGGCTTGATGCGCAATCCGTGGCGCTGCGCATCCTTGACCAGGACGGCGGCCGAGTAGAAGCCCATGGGCTGGTTGTTGAGGATTGCCGCTGTGAATGCCCCGAGGTAGTGGAACTTCAGCCAGGCACTCGCATAGGCAATCAGCGCAAAGCTCGCCGAATGCGACTCCGGAAAGCCGTACAGGGCGAACGAGCTGATCGCCTGGATGATCTCTTCCTGTGCTTCCGGGCTGACGCCATTCTTGTCCATGCCGGTGCGCAGCTTGATCTCAAGCGCACGCATCTTGTCTGCCGAGCGGCGGCTGCCGAGAGCGCGCCGCAGCTCCTCGGCTGCTCCGCCAGTGAAGTCGGCAATGGTCATCGCGATGCGGAGCAACTGTTCCTGGAAGAGCGGCACCCCGAGGGTCCGGCGCAGCACCGGCTCGAGCAGTGGATGCGGGTAGCGGATCTCCTGCCTTCCCTGCCGGCGCTCCATGTAGGGGTTCATCATTTTGCCGACGATCGGCCCGGGCCGGATGATTGCGACCTGCACGACCAAATCGTAGAACTTGTCCGGATTGTTACGCGGCAGGGACGCCATCTGCGCGCGCGACTCGACCTGGAAGAGCCCGACCGTGTCGGCCTTACGGAGCGACTCGTAAACAAGTTTGTCATCATGCGGGATCTGGGCGATATCTACTTGCTTGCCGTAGTGCCTGGGAATCAGCTCCACGCAGTCTTTCAAGACTGCCATCATGCCCAGGCCGAGTAAGTCGACGTTGATCAGGCCCATGTCGCTGCATTCTTCCTTGTCCCACTGGATCACGTTGCGGCCAGGCATACTGGCCGGCTCGATCGGCACGACCGAGGCAAGCTGGCCCTGCGCGATGATCATGCCGCCCGAATGCTGGCCGAGATGCCGTGGCAGGTCAAGCATGCGGATCGAGAGCTCGAGGTACTTGGCGATACGCGGATGCGCGAGGTCAAAGCCCGCCGTATGGAACTGGTCCTCCATCGTGTCAGTCGGCCCTTTCCACTCCCAGGAGCCGACCAGCCGCGTAAGCCGCGTCAGCGTCTCTGCATCGAAGCCGAGCGACTTGCCAACTTCGCGCGCGGCTGAGCGCCCCGGGTAGGTGATCACGTTGGCGCACACATGGCCGCGCCGAGCTGACCGTAGCGGGTGTAGACATACTCAATAGCTCGCTCGCGATCGTCGCCCGAAGGCAGATCGAGATTGATGTCCGGCCACTCTCCACGGACCTCTGACAGGAAGCGCTCGAAGAGCAGTTCCATGCCGACCGGATCGACAGCCGTAATGCCGAGCGAGTAGCAAACGGCCGAGTTCGCAGCCGAACCACGGCCCTGGACCAGGATGCCGTGCATGCGGCAGAACTCGACGATGTCCCAGACGATCAGGAAGTAGCCGGCGAGGCCAAGCTTCGCGATGAGCGCCAGTTCCTTTGCAACCTGGGCTTCAGCTTTCCTGCGCAGCCTGGCACTCGATTTCGCGCCGTAGCACTTTGCCACCCCTTCCATCGTGCGCTTTGCGAGGAAGGTGTCCATCGTCTCGCCTTCCGGACTCGGGTAGAGCGGGAACTGGTAGCCCATGTCCTTCATCACGAACTGCAGCCGGGAAGAGAGCTCTGCCGATTCCGAGACGGCCGATGGCAGGTCGCGAAAGAGATGCGTCATCTCCGCCGCACCCAGCATGTGGCGGTTGGCATTTTGCTGCAACAGCAGCCCGGCTTCGTCGAGCGAGGTCTTGTGCTGGATGGCGGTCAGCACATCGAGCACCTCGCGCTCGAAGGAGGTGGCCATGTTCGCGCCGTTGGTGGCAAGGAGCGGCAGGCGTAGCTCGCGCGCCAGCGCGATGGATGAGGGGCGACGCGTTCTCGAATGCCGCTGTAACTCGACATAGACGTTCAGGCGGCCAAACGTTTGCACGAGGCATTGGCAGCCTGGTTGCGCGCTTCCTGCTCCCGGAGGCGATCCATGCCGCCGCGGGCGAGGGCCGCGGCAAGCGGACCTTCGTCTCCGCCGGTCAGGCAGACAAGACCTTCGGCACGCTCGCGGACAGCACGCATCGACGCGATGCCCTCGCCCTTGGTCTTCTGCTGAAGCTTGTAGCCGGTAATCAGTTGCGAGAGGTTGCGGTAGCCGGTCTGCGACTCGCACAGCAGGGAGAGCCTCACTGGGCGCTCAGGGATCGTATGCGGCTGCCACAACTCCGGCAAAACCTGGTCGCCGAACTCAGCGACCGAGACTTCGGCACCGATATGCGCGCGCAACCCCAGTTTCTTCGCGGTCATGTAGAGACGCGGCGCTCCATACAGGCCATCGCGATCGAGGATCCCGATCGCCGGCATACCCAAGTTGGCAGCCTGCTGCGCCATGGCCTCTGGCATGGACGCTCCTTCGAGGAACGAGAATGCAGAGCGCGCGTGCAGCTCGACGTAATCAGTCATATTGGCCTGCCACATACCAGGCGCCTGGTTCCGGCTCGTGCCGGAGGCGCAGGGATTGGTGGGGATGCGCGACAACAGCATCCCACTCGTTCGCTTCCCAGCGCCGCCCATCCCACCAATAGCCGCTCGACTGCCAGGGGCCAGTGACGGTTCCGACCTCCAGTCGCTCTACCTTCCAGAACAAGGCCGATGGCTCCGCTCTACGCAGAAAGACCTTGGCCGGCTGTGGCGGCCGGAAGCGACGCAGCGCCGAGCGAGGAGCCTTTGGCCTCGCGTGACCTTTGATTTCACCCGCACTCGGCTCAAAGGGACCGATCAGGAACTCGTCATCACGATAGCTGTTCGCGAGCATCGGTGAGCCCACGTTTGATTCGCCGACGATCGACTTGAGCCTTGCCAGCAGGAGATCGAGCTTGTCCGGCTCCGGGAACTGCGCCTGAAAGAGACCACGCTGCGAAACCTGTGGGACAGCCGGAACCGCCGTGAGCATGACGCCGAGGATCCCTGCCTGTGGAGGCTCGGCCTGCAGCTTTAGATTTAGAAGCTTGAGCAGCAAGTCCCGGCTCTGCGCTGGAACCGCCGGCTTGATCTCGAGTGCATGCGGAGCACCCTTCTCGAGTGCAAGCGTAAGCGTGACACTGCGTAGCGCATAGGCGTGGTTGACTGCCTGCTTGATCAGCCGGTCGAGCATCGGCGAAACAATGAACAGGAGCGAGTCCAGCGACTCGAGCGGCGTGTCGAGCGCCACTTGATCCGAGAGAACAAAGGCCGGCTCTTCCGGAACAAAGAGGCCGTCCTCGATGCCCAGCGCGAGCCGCTGCAGGTGTTTGCCCTGCTGCCCGAGCCGGCTGACCAGCGCTGCCTCCGGCAGCGCGGCCAGCTCGCGCAGGTTCCGTATGCCCCAGCGCGTCAGGGTAGCGAGCAGCGCGGCTTCACACCGTAGAGCAGAAAGCGGCAACGGAGCCAGCCTTGTCTCTACCTCCGCCTGCTCTACGCGCGTCACGCCCGAGTAATTCCGCGCCAGCATAAGGCTTGCCTCGGCATTCGGTGCGACGGCAATATTCGCCGGGAACTTGAGATCACGCAGGGCTCTCTGGATCTTCTGGGCGAAGCTCTCCGCATCGCCGAACAACCTCTCCGTTCCTGTTTGATCGAGTAGCAGCACCGCCGCGAGCTGCCTCGCGCTGCCATAGCCGTTGAGCGCACAGCCTGACCAGCGAACCGTTCCATCAGAGCCGGGGCTGTTCGCAAGGCCGTCGACTTCCTGATAACCCGCGGTTGCCGATTAAGATACTGACGAACGGCGTGTGCGGGCCCTTGTCATAAAAGGGCGCTCGCCGAGCAAGTCGTGGTGGGCGAGGTTCCAGGTGAATGCGCTGGCTAATCCAAGACCCGCCAGTGCGCGATCGCCAGCATTCAGAAAGCCCCGGTCGAGAGCGGGCTGATGCGTGGTTCTAACCAAGGCCATGAGCTAGGCATGCAGCGGCAGCCGCACCTCTGCTTCACACCCTTGCGCGTCGGCCCGGTTGCGCAGGCGTACCGTTCCGCCATGCGCCTCCAAAATCTGGAGCGAAAGCACCAGGCCGATGCCTGTGCCGCCCGCTTTGGTCGTGTAGAACGGGACGAAGAGATTACCTTCGTTCGCGATGCCCGCGCCATTATCGCGGATCAGGATCACCACATCGCGGCGCAGACACTGCCACGCCACTGTTACAGATGGTTCAGTGAACTGTTTCTCCAGGTTCACTGCGGCATCGGCTGCATTCTTTACCAGGTTGATGAGCGCTTGTTGCAGCTGATCCGCATCGCCTTCGAGCATTGCGGCAGGGCCCGGGTCAAGCGCGACAGGGATGCGCGTCTCCATCCGGCAAACACGCTCGAGCAGCGGCGCGAGCGCGAGGAGCGAGCGGCGCGGAGCAGGCAAGCCGGCGAGCTGGCTGTATGCCTGCAAAAATCGGTTCAACGACTCCGCTCGATTCTCGATCACAGACAGGCCGCGATCGAAATCCTCCTGCTCGGGTCCGGCAGCGCGCTGCCGAGCGATAGGGTGCGCGCGCAGGCTGCCTGCGATGGACTTGATTGGCGTGAGCGAGTTGTTGATCTCATGCCCAATGACGCGGATCAGCCGCTGCCAGGCGACACGCTCTTCCTCACGCAGCGCCGCGCTTACGTCGGAAAGCAGGAGCAGCACGTGCGGTACCCCGCGCAGGCGGAACGAAGACCGCTGCATGATCCACCGGGTGGCCACGTGGCCTTCGCGATGCCGCTCGATCGAGATCAGTTCGTCATGCGCGGCTGAGAGCAGGTACTCCATGCGCAGAACGCTTACATGCTGGCCAAGCGCGGCTTTGGAGGAAAGATCAAAAGCGCGCTCGGCGGCCGCGTTCAACAGGCGCAGGGTTCCATCCGGCGCAAAGGCAAGCACCGGCGACTGCATGGCGCTCATCACTCTTTCGAGCAGCGCCATGGCCTCGATTGAGCTGCCACGTCGCGCCTGCAGAATCGCGGCGAGTGCGTTGACCTCGAGTGCCAGGTCGCCCACCGCATCGTTACGACGGCCGCCACGTGCACGGAAGGAGTAGTCGTCCTCGCGCAGCGCCGCGAGCACATTGGCCAGCGTTTGCAGCGGGCGCACGATCTGCTCCATGAGAAATGAAATAGCAAGAGCGTAGGCGAGGAGCAGCCCTGCGCCGAGCGAGGCGCCCGCGGCGAGCGAGACCCCGTTGGCGCTGAGCAGGCTGGCGGCGAGCGTAAAGCTTGGGAGCAGCAGGAGCCAAAGGGAGATGCGCAGCCGGCGCTCAAAGCTGAGCCGGCGACGTGTGCGTCCGAGCGAAAGTCTTTGCGGCCTGGGCGCCGGGCTAGAGCCCATACTTCTCGATGCGCCGGTAGAGCGCTCCACGGCTCAGTCCAAGCGCCTCGGCTGCATGGCTCACATTGCCGGCGGCGCGTGCCAGCGCCTTACGAATCAGGATGGCTTCGACTGTTTCAAGGCTCATCTCGTCAAGACTTTGGCTGGCGCTCTGGCTTGCCGGGCGTGGCGCGTGCAGGCCGAGATCGGCGGACTCGATCCGCTCGCCGCGCGACATCAAGACTGCGCGCTCGATCGTGTGATCAAGCTCGCGGACGTTGCCGGGCCACGCGTAGTCGAGCATTGCTTGCAGGGCCACAGGCTCAAAGCCGCGCGCTACGCGCCGGTAGCGCGAGGCATGGCGGGCAAGAAAGTGCGCGGCCAAGGCGGGTATGTCCTCCACGCGATCGCGTAAAGGCGGCAGGTGGATTTCGACCGTGTTCAGCCGGAAGAATAGATCTTCGCGAAAGAGGCCGTTGCGGCATGCTGTGTGGAGATCGGCGTTGGTCGCGGAGAGCACGCGCACATCGACACTCTGCGTGCGCGAGGAGCCGACTCGCTCAAGCTCGCCCGTCTCAAGCACGCGCAGCAGCTTTGCCTGTTGGCGCATTGGCACGTTCGCTATCTCATCCAAAAACAATGTGCCGCGGTGCGCGAGTTCGAAACGGCCGATGCGGTCAGTGCGCGCGTCAGTAAACGCGCCTTTTACATGGCCGAAAAGCTCGCTCTCAAAGGTTCCGTCGGGCAGCGCGCCGGTGTTGATCGTGACCAGCGTACGCGCAGCTCGGGAGGAGAGCTTGTGCATGGTCTGCGCGACCACTTCTTTACCAGTTCCATGCTCGCCAGTAATGAGCACATTTGCGTCTGAAGGGCCGATGCGCGCCATCGTCTGCAGAACTGACCGCATCGACGGGGCAGTTGCGATGAAGTCTGGCGCGCCGTCCGCGCGCAGCATCCGATTCTCCGCCTCAAGCCACTGCGCGCGCTTCTGGGAGCGATGCAGCTCAAGCTGCGTGCGCAGGATTGTCAATAGCCGCGCATTTTCCCACGGCTTCTGCACGAAGTCGACCGCGCCTCGCCGCATCGCTTCGACGGCGAGCTCGACATTCGACCACGCGGTCATGACAATCACCGGCAGATCGGGCTCGAGCGCGAGCACACTGGTAAGGAGCTCGAGCCCTTCCTGTCCAGAGGTCGTGTCGCGGGTGTAGTTCAGGTCGATCAGCACACCGTCGAAGCCGCCACCTGCTAGCGAGTCGAGCACCATCGCCGGCGTGTTCGCGCGCTTCAGCAGATAGCCTTCAGGCCTGAGCAGAAACTCGAGGGCGTCGAGGATGTGCGGCTGATCGTCAGCAATCAGGAGCCGGCAACCCTGCTCAGCCGCCTTAACGCCGGCGGGTTCTCCGCTCGTGCTTGTTTGCATCGCCATGATTTACAGCCTTGATTATGGATGGGCCGCCTGCACAACACCAGTTTTGGCGTCGCCGATTGCAACCTGGTAGGCCTCAAGCGTGGCGCCGGTGGCTCGCGCGAGTTCGACACGCGACTTTTCATACGTTGTTTCGGCAGCGGCAACGGTGGACTCGGCCAGGGCAAGATCGTGCTGCGCGGTAAGGGTCTGCAGGTTTGAGCCCGCGCCGAGTTTCTGTTCCTGCTGGCTGATGTCGAAGGTTTTTTGCGCCAGGTCGCGAGCGTGCCTGGCTGCCACGACGCGGGCGCTGCTCTGCTCGAGCGCATATTGCGCGTTGCGGACTTCGATGCGTATCTGCTTTTTGAGTTGTTGAATGCGTAACTCCGACTGGCGATACTCTAGCTCAGAGCGATATTGGTCCGACTTCGCGATGCGATTGCGGATCGGAATGGCGACTGATACGCCGACGAAATAATCGGGCGAGCTACTGTTGAAGGCATTTGCCATCGATCCTGAGAAGTCGGTCGGCACCGAGGAGGTCGTGCCGGGCTGGTAGTAATTTCGGTTTACCTCGCCGGCCAGACCAGTGCCGCCGTAAAAAGCCTGCAGGTCAACGCTCGGCAGGACGGCATTTCGCGCGGCCTTACGGCTAATATCACGATTGGCTAAATCGTAGTCCGACTCGGAAAGTTCGGTACGGTCGTGCAGCGCGCTCGTAATCAGCTCGGCTAGCGTTTGCGATGGCTCTGCATTGTCAATGGCGATCTTCGCTGTCGGCACTACTGGCATCTCCTCGAGTCGCGTGTCGTCAAGGTTTTTGGTGAGCGCATTCTTGATCAGCGACTCCTGCAGCTGCAGCGTTGTCTTCGCGATCGTGAGATCTTCGTCGCGGCTCGCGACCTCGCCTTCCGCGCGCGTCACATCCATAGCCGGCAAAGATTGTAGTTTGAACTGCTGCTTATCGCTGGCCAACTCTTGCTGCGCAAAGGTAAGTGAGCGCTCCTTGACCTGCTCGTCTTCGTAGGCGCTGGCAAGGTCCCAGTACATATTCGCGATCTGCGTAATGGTAACAATCACCTGATCCTTAAAGGCGAGCTCAGAGATGGTGCGATTGTTGCGCGCAATGCGCAGGTAGCGCAGGTTCGGCCCAAGGCCAAAGCCGGCGAGCAGCGGCTGCTGCAACGAGAAGCGATAGTACGCGTTGAGCGACGGCGTGAGCAGATTGAATGGGCTGTTCTCCGTAGCGCGGCTATTCTCCAACTCGAAGCTGAGCGAGGTCCCTGTAGGAAAAGCCTGAGCATACTGAAAGACGTTGGAGAGCGTATTAGCTTCAAGTGAGGGTACGCCGTAAATCTGGAGGTTGGAGAGTGGCTCGGTGTAATGCTCGATGCCGCCCGTATCCGTGATGACAGGGTCGTAGGACGACACAGTTGTGCCGGTGCCGAGGGTTGAAGACACAAGCCCCGACGCGCCCGAGCCAGCGCCGCCAGCGCCGCCTGTCGTGCCGCCAGCGCCGGCGCCTGGCGCGCCCGAGCCGAGGCCGCCGACCCCGCCGCCGGGCGTGTTTTGCACGATGCCGGCATTGACTCCGCGAAAACTTCCGCCGGCCTTGGTGCGCTCGATATCCGCCTCGGCGATGGGCAGGTTGTAGCGTGCGATCGCGATGTCGAGATTGTTCTCGAGTGCCAGCAGGATGGCGTCTTCGAGCGACAGGTAGAGCTTGCCATCGCGGATCAAATCCTGAATGCGCGATGAGTTGGACAGGCTCGCTTGGGGCACGAGTGTTGAGCGATAGGTGTCGAGTGGGTTCGAGGAGTGTGGCAGGTCGAGCCGTAACGCTGGCGCGGACGAAGCTGCCTGGGCAAGCGTGAGGGGAGCCGATAGTAACAGCAGGAGAAGAGCAGAGACACGGCGCAGCAGAGCACTCACGATGGGCGCACTCCTGGGATGTTTTTCGGCTGAAGCGCTGGTACGGGAACGCCAGCAGCGGTGTCGCGAAAGAGCCATCCATCGCGCAGCTCGATCGTGCGGGTGCCGTAAGCGGCATTCACGTCGGAGTGCGTGACCTGGACGACCGTAGTTCCCTGGTTGTTAAGCTCGCGGAATAGCTTCATGATCTCCTCAGCCTGTGAGGAGTGCAGGTTGCCGGTCGGCTCATCGGCAAGCAGCAGCGCCGGCTTGTGCACCACCGCGCGCGCAATGCCCACTAATTGCTGCTGGCCACCGGAGAGCTGGTTTGGATATAAGTCCTTCTTGCCGACGATCTGGAAGCGGTCCAGGGTATCGGCAACCATGGATTGTCGCTGCCCGCGTGGAATGTCTTTGTAGGAGAGCGGTAAGTCGATGTTCTCGGCGACGGTAAGATCGTCGAGTAAGTGGTAACTCTGAAAGACCATGCCGATCTGCTTGCGAGCGAGATCTGCGCGCTGTTTGCGGCCCAGCGAATGGACCGCTTCGCCGGCAAAGAAATACTCTCCCCGCCACTGATCATCGAGCATGGCCAACACGTTAAGGAGCGATGACTTACCCGCGCCTGAAGGGCCCATGATGGTGAGGAACTCACCTTCGCGGATGGTTAGTTTGAGATTGCGCAGCACCCATGTTTCGGATGGTCCGGCCTTGTAACTGCGTTCGAGGTTTCTAAGTTCGAGCATATGCGTGATCCTTTCTGGGAGTGACTTACAACTGGCGCAACGTCTCGTTCGGATTGAGGCGCGAGGCGCGCCATGCCGGCGCCAGGCAGGACAAGGTGGAGACTGCCAGCAGCAGTGCACTCATTCCTGCAAAGGTCACCATGTCGAGCGTGCCAGTGTGAAAGAGCAGGCTGGCGAGAAAGCGTGTCAGCGCGAGCGAAGCAAGTAAGCCGACGACCAGCCCGGTAGCAGCGAGGACCAGCCCTCGGTGCAAGACCAGCGTGAGCACATCGCCGCGTTGCGCGCCGAGTGCGAGCCGCAGGCCGAGCTCCGGGGTGCGCTGCGCGACCATGTAGCTCACCACTGCGTAGAGGCCTATTGCCGCCAGCAGCAATGCGAGTCCGGCGAAGCCTGAGAGGATCTGCGTCTGGAACTTCTGCTGGCCGGTGGAGAGGGTGAGCAAGTTGGTGTGCACGCGGTAGACGGGCAGCGATGCGTCCTGATGCGCGACTAGCGAGCGGACGGTTTCGATGTAGTTGGCCGGGTTGCCGGTGACACGCAGCGCAAAGTTCGGCTGGATGAGCGGCACCTGCGCGAAGGGGACGTAGTACTCCGGCGATGTCGGGTCGGTCAGATACTGGTGGGTCACGTTCTCGACGATGCCAACGATCTCGCGCGACTCGGGCTTGTCAGTGGAGGAGAGGTCGGCGCTGACGTGCTTGCCAAGCGCATCCTCGTTCGGGAAAAACTTACCCGCGAAGGCCTGGTTGACGATCATCACCGGCGGGCTGTTCGGCTGGTCCTCAGCGTCTGAAAACAAGCGTCCCCGACGTAGAGGCATCTGCAGGGCATGAAAAAAGTTAGCCGCGACGACGCTGGCATGCGCGCTCGGTTCTTCGCCTGGCGCGGTGGGATGCCCATCGACGGTAAAGGTCAGATCCAAGTCATTGCCGCTGAGCGGGATGGGATAGCCGAAGGTGGCCTGGGTCACGCCGGGGATGGCGGCAAAGCGAGCCTGAAGCTGCTGCGAAAATTGCAGGCTGCGATGCTCGTCGTAGCGTGTTTTGGGCATCCAGACTTTGAAAGTGAGCAGGTGCTGCGGGTTGAAGCCCGGGTCGACCGAGAGCATGCGATCGAAGCTGCGGATGAGCAGGCCCGCGCCGACAAGCAGGATCAGCCCCAGCGCGGTCTCGCCGATGACGAGCAGGCTGTGGAGGCGGTTCTGCGAGCGGCCTGCAGTGCTCGCGCGGCTGTTATCCCGCAGGGCCGTAGCAGGGTCGAGCCGGGAGCTGCGCCAGGCTGGGGCGACGCCGAAGAGCAGGCCGGTCAGGAGCGAGGCGGCGAGGGCGAAGACAAAGACGCGGGGGTTGAGGGCGAGTTCGTTGAGCCGCGGCAGGTCTGACGGGAGCAGGCCGGGCGCGATGCGCAGCGCGCCAGCCGCGAGCGCGAACCCGAACGCTCCGCCCAACGCCGAGAGCGTCAGCGACTCGATCAGCAGTTGACGAGTGATGTGTAAACGGCTGGCTCCGAGCGCGGCGCGCAGCGCCAGCTCCGGGCGCCGCGCGGCAGAGCGGGTAAGCAGGAGACCGGCAACGTTCGCGCAGGCAATCAGCATGAGAAAGCAGACAGCGCCGAAGAGAATATGCAGTGGCCGCTCTATACCGCCGGTCACATCTTCCATTTCGGAGACGAGGCTGACTGCGGTGAGCTTCTTGTCGTCTGTGTATTGCGCGGCCAGCGAGAGTTGGATGGTCTGCATCTCGGCGCGCGCCTGCTGCAGCGTCACGCCGGGGGCGAGGCGGCCGATGACGCTGACCTGGTTCCATCCGCGCTGCCGGGCGGACGGGTTTTTGCCCTCCTGCTCAATCGAAGGGGTGACGAAGACCTGGACGTCGGGGGCGTTGGGGAAGGCAAAGCCGGCGGCCATGACGCCGACTACTGTGTAGCTTTCATCGTTGATGGGGAGGCTCTGGCCGAGTGCTTTCGCGGCGTGCCCGTAGAGAGAGGCCGCGAGATCATGGCCGAGGATGACGGAGCGATGGCCGGCTGACTCCTCTTCGCGAGTAAAGCTGCGCCCCTGTGCGGGGGGGATGCCGAGCACGCGGAAAAAGTCGGAGGAGACTGCCAGGTTATCGACCCGGCGAGCAGGCGCGCTGTCGCCTGCTGCGCCAATGGTTACGGACCCACCCCCCCAGGAGGCGAGCGAATCAAAGCTGCGCGCGCGCGTCCGCCAGTCAAAAAAGTTGGGATAGGAGGTATCGGAGGGGATTGTCGCTGCGCCGGTTGTTCCCTGGGCGCGCGCGAGCGTGTCGAGCGCGACGATGCGGTCCGGTTGAGGGAACGGGAGGGGGTGGAGCAGGACTGTATCGACCAACGAAAAAATGGCGGTCGCGGCGCCGATGCCGAGCGCGAGGGTGAGGGTGGCCATGAGCGTGAAGCCGGGCGAGTTGCGCAGCTGGCGGAGTGCGTAGCGAACGTCCTGGTAGAGATTTGTCATGGTGATCGTTACACTCCTGGTTATTCTTCGCGCAGCAGCTTGGCTGGATCGATCGAGAGGGCACGGCGCGCGGGCAGCCACGACGCGAAAAGCGCGATCAAAGCCATGGCCGCGACCACCGCTAGCAGCACGATAGGGTCCTGCGATGTGGCCTGGTAGACGATGTACGCGAGCAGGCGGCTGGCCGCCGCACCGAGAGCGAGGCCCACCGCCGAGCCGATCAGCAGAAGCCGGGCCGGGCGGCCCAGCGCCGCCTTGAGGATTTGGCTGCGGCCGGCGCCGAGAGCCACTCGTAGGACAAGCTCGCGCAGGCGTTTTGAGACTGCGTAACTGGCCATGCCGAAGATGCCGGTGATGGCCAGCATCGCGGCCAGGCCGCCCATCACGCCCAGCGAAGCGGTAGCGGCAATCGAGGGAAAGAGCACCATGCCGAGCGTCTGGGGCCAGTTGGTGATCAAGAGCGGCAAGCTGGGCTCAAGCTCGAGCAGCGCTTTTGAGACAGCGGCGGCGGTGGTCGCCTGGCTGTTGCTCGAGCGCACCAGCAGCACCGTGTCCGTGTCCGGTCCCTGGGCAGAAGGGTAGAACATAGCCGGCTTCGGGTCTTCGGCAATGCCGATCACCTGCCAGCGCTTCGAGTTCCCCGTGATGATAGAGCGGCCGATGGCTTCACGCTCCAAGCCCTGGCGCAGGCCGAAGACCTTGCGCGCGAAGGTCTGGTTGATGACAATCACACGCGGAGCGTGCGTATCATCGTGCCAGGTAAAGTCGCGGCCGGCGAGTAGGCGGGTCTGGGCAGTGGCGAAGTAGCCGGGAGAAACGTCGTAGTACGTCGCATCGGCAATCTGATTCGATGGCCGAAAGTCGGTAGTGCCGTCGCAATAGATCGATGTGTCTGAGTCGCTCAGGCTGAGCGGTGTGTTATTGGCAAGGGCGACGGACGTTACGCCCGGCAGCGCGGCTACTGCATCAACAGCCTGGTGTTGAAACTGGAGCGACTGTTGCCCGTTGCGGCCCACCATGTTGAGGTCGAAGTTGGCCATCAGCACGCCCTCGGGCTGGAAGCCGTAGGAGGTATGGAGGCTGCGGGTCAAGCCACGCACGGCTACCAGCGCTGAGGTGAGCAGCACCGAGCAGAGCACGATCTGCACCACCAGCAGCAGGTCACGCAGATGCAAACGACCCCGACGCCGGGTACCCGCGCTCTGCCTGCTCCCTGAGTCGCTTTTAATGACCAGGAACGCATCGACGCGCCACACCTGCCGCACCGGTACCAGGCCAAAGAAGATACCGCTAGCGAGCGCGAGGCCGAGCGCCAGCCCGCCTACCCGCGCATTTGCCGTCACGGTCATCTGGATGGGAAAGTCGGGCGAGGGCCGCCACAGCGAGAGGGCACGCAGCACGCCGTTGGTTGCCGCCAGGCCAACCGCACCCCCTAGCAGCGAGACCAGCACCGCCTCTGTCAGCAACTGGCCTACCAGCACCCCACGCGAGGCGCCGAGCGCAAGCCGGACCGCGAACTCCCGCGCCCGATCAGCTGCCCGCGCGGCAAACAGGCTACCCAGGTTTGCACACGCAGCGAGCAGCACCAGGGCCGCCAGTCCCGTCACCCCGTAGAGAAAGGCTCGCACCGGCTTGCCGAGAAAGTCGCCGACCAGTCCAGGCTTCGAGAGCTGGAAGGCAAGGCCTTCATCTTCCTTGTGAACCGCGCCCAGGCGATGCGCGAGCATGTTCAGGTCTGCTTCGGCCTCTGTCCAGCTGACGGCCGGTTTGAGGCGCCCGATCAGCCAGATGTTGTGATCCCCGCGCATCTCCAGGTCGGCGTAGCCATCCAGCTCTTCCTGGTCGATGAGTGGGGCCCGCAGATCGGGCGAAGCGAAAAGCTCTGTCCCAGTAAAGGTTCGCGGCGCAACGCCGAGCACCGTCATCGGGTGCTTGTTTAGCTCGATCGGTGTGCCGACAATCGCAGGGTCGGCGTTGAAGTGCGAGCGCCAGTAGGCATAGCTGAGCACCACGTAGGGCATGGAGTTGGGGCCATGCGCGTCGGCGGCGTGAAAGAAGCGTCCGAGATACGGTTGCACGCCGAGCACGTCGAAGTAGTTCTCCGATGCCTCAACGTCCCAGCTCTGCCGCACCGCACCCGCAAGGCCTACACCGGCGCGCTCAAAGCGGTAGGCGGCGATACCGGAGAAGGAGCGATTGGTGTCGCGCAAGTCGCGATAGTCAGGGTAGGACTGCGACGGCGATGAAACCGAGTTGCTGCCAGTGCTTGCGCCTATGCGGTTAAAGAAGACCAGCTGCTGCGCGTCAGGCAGCGCGAGCGGCCGCAGGATCAGGGCGTTAAGCACGCTGAAGACGACCGCGTTTGCGCCGACACCGAGCGCGAGGGTGAGCACGACAGTAAGGGTGAAGCCGGGCGACTTGCGCAACTGGTGGACCGCGAAACGAAGATCTTGAAGTGTCGAGCTCATGGGTTGCCTCCTTCTCTTACTCGCTGCGTAGCGCTTGCATGGGGTCAATGGACGCGGCGCGGCGCGCCGGCAGCAGGCTGGCAGCGTAGACCGCCGATGCGAGCAGCAGCGTGGCGGCGGTGAAGGCGAGAGAATTGCTCGCGAGTGGCTTGGAGGAGAAAGCGTGACCGCCAAAGGCAGCTTCCAGCAGACGCGTCGCAGCGAGTGACCCGGCCACGCCGAGCACCAGGCCTGCCGCAAGCATCCTCGTTGACTCCCGCAGAAGCATGGTGAAGATTGCTCGCTTGCTTGAGCCAAGAGCGAGCCGCACGGCCACCTCCCGCGTGCGCTGCGCGACCGAGAACGCAATGATCCCGTAGATCCCGATAAGCACCAGAAGCAGCGCGAGAGCGGCGAGCGCGGTGAGTAGGCCACTGTTCAAACGGGGCTGCGCGAGCGCGTGGTCCAGCAGAGCAGTGAAGTCGGCAACGGTGCCAAGTGCAGCGCCGGGGTCGAGCGAGGCGAGTTGCTGACGGAGGGCGGGCTCAAGCGCGCCGGCGGGCAGCGTGGTGCGGACGACATAGGTCGTGAAGGCGTCGTAGCCTTGCTCAGGTTGGTAGATCTCGGGGTCGACGGGGCTGCCAAGATCGCCGCCCGTGCCGTGCACGTCGCCAATGACGCCGACGATCTCGACCGGCGCGAGGTGTTGGTCGGCGGCTGTCGTCACGATCAGCCGCTTGCCTACTGCGTTCTCTCGCGGGAAATACTTCGCCGCGAAGCTGTGGTTCACCAGCACCACCACCTGGGGCGCCTTCGGCTCTCCATCGTGCTGGGTTAAGCCGCGGCCGGCGAGCAGCGGAATGCGCATGGTGGCGAGATAGCCGGGCGTGATGGTGCGTACCTCCGCGGTCACCGCGTCGTGGTGCAGGGTCAGCGGTTGACCGTCTATGTCAGCCTTGTATCGCGAGCTGAAGTTAGACAGCGGCAGCGCAACGTTTGCTCCGGCGGAGCTGACTCCGGGCAGCGCGACGATATGCTGCTCAAACTGCTGGTAGAACTGGTGCGTCTTGACCGGGTCGCTGCCGAAGGGCAAGTGGATGGAGGCCGTGACCAGGTGCGAAGGGTCGTAGCCGAGCGGCGTTTCTAGTAGCCGGTAGAGGTTTTGGAGCAGACTCGCCGCGAGGGTTAACAGCACGAGCGCGAGGCCGATCTGCAGCGTCGCAAAGCCGCGGCCGAAGCGGCGGGTGCTGCTCGCCACCGAGCGGCTCTGCCCGGCGAAGATCACGGCAGGCGTGCGGCCAAACTGCATCGCCGGCGCTAGCGCGCAAAGCGCTCCTATGACAAACGCAACAGCTATGGTTACAGATAAAGTGGCGCCGTCGATGTGCGGCGTCTCCAGGCTGATCAGCGTTGCGGGCAGGCGGGTGGCGAGCACGCGCAGTAAGGCCATCGCGAGCAAGATGCCAAGGCCTGCGCCGGTTGCGAGCAGCAGCAGCGATTCGGTAAGCAGCTGGCGTACCAGCCGGCCTGTCGAAATGCCGAGTGCGCGCCGCAGCGCCATCTCCGGCTGCCGAGCGGCGTTGCGCGAGAGCTGCAGCCCGGCTACGTTTGAGCAGGCGATCAGCAGCAGGATGCCAACGGCGGCCGAGAGCAGCAGCAAGGCCTCGCGGTAGCTGCCGAAGATCTCTGCGCGCAGGCTGGTGAGATGGAAACCCCACTCGGCATCGGTCCCGGTATAGCTGCGGCCCAGCCGCGCTGCGAGCAGGTCAGCGCTCGACTGCGCCTGGCCGAGCGTAGTGCCGCTGTTGAGCCGCGCAACCACGCGGACAAAGCGTGTGTACTCGCCGCGGTAGCCGTTGAACTGGCGCACAGATAAGTGCGCCGGCTTCCAGAGTTCAAGGCCGGAAGGATAGTTGAACTGGCGCGGCATCACGCCGAGGATCGTCGTCGGCTTGCCGGCGAGCACGACGCTGCGTCCGGCGATGGAAGGGTCGGCGGCGAAGACGCGCTGCCATAGTCCGTAGCTGATAACCGCGGTCTCGGGCGCGCCTTGCGCGTCGTCTGCGGCAGTAAAGACGCGGCCCAGCATGGGTGCGGCGCCGAGCACGCGAAAGAAGTCGCCGGAGGCGCCGATCGCCGATGTCGCGATAGGAGCACGCCCATTGATCTTTAGCGCGGGCTGATCGAAGTAGAAGAAGGTAGAGCTTGCAAAAAGCGGCTTACCATTAGCCGCGTCTAGTGCCTGGGCCAGGTCAGTCGCGCGGGCAACGGTGACGAGCCCATTGGTCGGAATGCCCTTCAGGTTCACGTCGCCGATGCTGACCAACTGCGACGCACCGGGGTAGGGCGTGGGATTGAGCAGGGTGGCGCGCAGCACGCTGACCATTGCGGTCGTCGCGCCGATCGCGAGCAGCAGCGTGAGCAGCGCGGTCAGGGTAAAACCAGGCGCGCGGCGCAGCTGGCGTATCGCGAAGCGAAGATCCTGAAGAATCGAGCTCATGAGTTTTCTCCTTAGTCGCTGCGTAAGGCTTGCATGGGATCGGTGGTTGCGGCTCGTCGAGCCGGGAGCAAGCTGGCGAGCACGGCCGCTAGCAGGATGGCAAATGCCGCGGCCGCAAGCGTGTAGGTGCTGCTGACCAGCACGGTCGAGATTGGATCGTCACCGGTGTAGAGGGTTTCCTCAAGCACGCTGGCAACCGCGCGCCGGGCGAGGAAGGAACCGGCCGCGCCCAGCACGAGTCCGACGAGCGAGAGCAGCACGCCGCCGCGGACGACGCTGGCCAGAATGCGGGCGCGGTCTGCGCCGAGCGCCATGCGGATGCCGATCTCGCGGGTGCGCGCGGTGACCTGGTAGCTGAGCAGGCCGAAGAGGCCGATGACGGTGAGCAGCACGGCGAACCCGGCGAAGCCGCCCGAGAGCCAGGAGAAGAAGCGCGGCGCGGCCAGGCTCTGGTCGATCACCGACTGCATCGTTGAAAAGCGGGCGATGGGGATCTCCGGGTCCGCCGCGGTAATCGCCCGCTGGACAGCCGCGGCAAGATCGACATCGGCCGCGGTACGCACGGCAAAGGTCGTCGAGATCCAGCCGTTGAGCATCTTGGTCATAAAGTCATCGAACTGCGCAAAAGGCGTGTAGACCATGATGCCCGGCGCTTCGGCCAGCGAGTTGTTCCGGGTATCGCGGACGATGCCGACGATGCGGTAGGTGTAGTCATTGCCGACGCGAACCTGCTCGCCGATGGCCGACCGGCCCGGCCACCACTTTCGTGCGGCGGTCTCGCTGACGACGGCGACCGGCGGGGTGTCGGCGCGGTCGTACGGGGTGAAATCGCGGCCGGCGAGCAGGGTGATGCCCGCGGTGCGGAAGTAGCCGGGCGTGATGCCTCGGAGTTCCATTACTTGGTTATGACCAGGTTGGTCGGCAGGTCGTCCACCCATATTGAGTCCGCGATCGAGCGGCAACCCGCTGATAGCCGCTGCCCGCTCAATGCCGGGCGTCGAAGCCAGCTGGCCGAGCACCTTTTCGATAAACTGCGCGGTGTGCAGCGTGGTGGCATAATGCTCACCCTTGAGCGTGACCTGGGCGATGACCAGGTGGCTCGCCTTCACGCCGGAAGGAACCGCGCGCAGCTTGAGAAAGCTGCCCAGCAGGAGTGAGGCGGCGGAGAGCAGCAGCATCGAAAAGGCTACCTGGGCGACGATCAGCGTCCGACCAAGGCGCGCCTGCGGACGGGTGGCGCCGGTTGCGTGGCTAGCGCTGAGCGCGGCACGCGCGGCCGGCGCGAAGAGGGAGCGCGACACGGCGACGGCGGGAAGCAGTCCGAAGACCAGCGTGGTTGCGAGCGAAAGCAGCAGGACGCCTGCAGCTAGCCCCCAGAAGCCTGCCTGCGCGTGGAGCAGCGGGATGGCAATCGGCGAAGCATCAAGCAGGACCGGCGTCCCGACCCAGGCGATCGCGAGGCCTCCCACGGCGCCGGCGAGCGCGAGAACGAACGACTCCGCGAGCAGCAGGCCAAGCAGGCTGGCGCGACTGGCTCCGAGCGCCGCGCGCAGGGCGAGCCCACGGGTGCGCCCGATAGCCCGCGAGGTGGCGAGACCGGCCAGGTTGAGGCAGGCGACCAGCAGCACCGCGGCGACGGCGGCGAGCAGGGTCAGTAGGCTCGCGCGCACACCACTGGCCAGGACCTGTTGCAGCGGCCACAGCTTGTACCCGTTGACCACGTTGCCGGGCCCGGTCCAGCGCAGATAGTTGGGAGACTGGTGGTAGAAGGGTTGTTCGAGGCTTGCGATCTCAGCCTGCGCCTGGGCGAGCGAGACGCCGGGAGCCAGCCGCGCGATCATCTGGTAGTTATCGCCGAAGTAGCCTGGGTCCTGCGGGCTGAGCTGCAGGGCGCTCCATAGGTCGGGTGAGGTTTCGACGCGGGTCATGGACTGGGCGGCAATACGCAGCGAAGCCGGCATGATGCCAATGACGGTGTAGGCGTCCTCGTTAAGGCGGATGGTGTGGTTGAGGATGGCGGGATCGCGATGAAAGGCACGCTGCCAGAGCGCGTCCGAGAGCAGCACGGTGCGGGGACCGTTGCGGCGATCCTCATCAGCCGAGAAGCCTCGGCCAAAGGCGGGCTGCACGCCCACGGTGGGCAGGTAGCCCCGGCTCACGCGCTGCTCGGCGACCTGGATGGAGTGGGTCGTGTCTCCGCTGGAGTAGGAGAGATTCACGCTGCCAACCGAGTCTTCCGCGATGCCGACCGAGGCAAAGCTGCGGCTATGCTGCGCGAGGAAGTCGGCAGAGGCGCCGATCTGCTCGGCGTTCGGCTTCTCCTGAGGAAAGGTAAAGGAGACGCCTACCAGACGTTCGGGAGCGGGGTAAGGCGGCGGCGCCAGCAGCACGCTCTGGACGACCGAGAGCATGGTTGCGGTCGCGCCCAGACCGAGGCCCAGGGTCAGGATGGCGGTCAGCGCGTAGCCGGGGGAGCGGCGCAGCTGGCGCATCGCGTAGCGTAGGTCGTGAATCAGCGTGTTTAGCATCATCGGAGGCTTCTCTCCTTACTCAGTCCGCAGGGCGGTCATGGGGTCGATGGTGGCCGCGCGGCGCGCGGGGATGAGGCCGGCAAGCGAAGCAGCTGCGGCAAGGGTGAGGACAGCACCCAGCAGGACAAACAGGTCCGCGCCTGCGACGCCGTAGAGCTGCGACTTGAGCAGCCGCGAGCAGACCAGCGCCACCGGGATGCCGATCGCAAGCCCTAGCCCGGACTGCAGCAGCGCGCCGCGCAGCACCATCACGACGACCGAGCCTCGACCTGCGCCGAGCGCCATGCGGATGCCGATCTCGGAGGTTCGGCGGGCGACCGTGTACGCGGTGACGCCGTAGAGCCCGACTGAGGCCAGCACCAGCGCGAGTGCGCCGAAGAGCGTGGTCAGGCGGGCGATGAGGCGATCCTGGGTGAACTGGCCGGCGATCTGGTCATCAAAGGTGCGAAAGTTGATGACGGGAAGATTGGGGTTGATGGAGGCAAGCACCTGGCGTGAGCGCGCTTCGAGGCCGTCGACGGGTCCGCGGGTCTCGATCATAATGGCGCGGGCGAAGAGCGAACGGGCGTCGCTCTCGGGAGCGGTCCAGGAGGACTGAAGGAGCGGCCGGAAGTACATGGGGCGGGCAGGCTCGCGCGGGGCGGTGTATTTGACATCGTTGAGAACACCGACGATCCGAAAGTCGTGCGAGCTCTTTACGCCATTCGTGCCAAAGCGGATGCCGATGGGGTCTTCGCCATGGTGGAAGAACTTCCTGACGAAGGCCTGGTTAACGACGGCAATGCCGGGCGAGGTAGCAGTGTCCTGCGCGGTGATGCCGCGTCCGCGCAAGACGTGCTGGCCGATGAGATCAAAGAACTCCGGGCTGGCGCGCACCCACGACGCGGTCGTGTTGTCATTGGGCCCACGCTCAGGGCGTCCCTCGATCGAAACGCCTTCGCTCCAGTTGTCACCCTCGATCGGGCTGTACATCGAGAGGGATACGTACTTGACCCCGGGCACCGCGTGAAAGCTATCGTTGATCTGGGTGTAGAGCGCTTGCAGCTGAGCGGGCTGGTAGCCTGCGTTTTCAGGGTTGATGTGGATGACGTAGCGGTTGGCCGTGGTGAGGCCGAAGTCCTGATGCTCAAGATTGTTAAGGCTCTTCGAGAGCAGCCCTGCGCCTACCAGCAGCACGAGTGAAAGCGCGGCCTGGAGCACGACGAGCGAGCGCTGGAGCACAGCACCTTTATTCGATTTGCTGGAGCGATTGGCGCCGCGCAGCGCCTCGGCTGGCTGCGCGTTGGAGGTGATCCAGGCTGGCGCGACGCCGAAGAGCAACCCAGTCAGGAGCGAGAGCCCGACGGCGAAGGCCAGCACGATGGGCGATGGGGTGGCATGGATGGGCAAGTCGGGTGAGTCGGGAAAGGCCAGCGCCAGCAGGGCGCGGGTGCCGGCGTAAGCAACGGCAAGGCCGGCCAGGCCGCCGAGCGTGGACAGCACCAGGCTCTCGGTAAGCAGCTGGCGCATGATGCGGCCGCGCTGCGCGCCGAGCGCCATGCGGAGCGAGGTCTCCGCAGCACGGGCCATGCCGCGGACGAGCACCAGATTGGCCATGTTCGCGCAGGCAATCAGCAGCACCAGCACGGAGATACCCATGAGCAGGTGCAGGCCGCTCGCGTACTCCTGCTGCATGTTGGCGATGCCGCCGCCGCCAGGGGTGAGCTTGACGTGCGCGTTGGCCAGGTTCTTCGCGAAGGATGCCTGCTGGTACATCTCGACGTTGGCGCCGAGCCACCAGCGCAGGTTGCCGGATATCTTCGCCGTAAGCGGGCCGAGCGCCGTTCCAGGCTTCACCCGCCCGAGCAGGTAGACCCAGTTGCCGCCCTTGCCGTGCAGGAGCGAGACCTGGGCGATGAGCGGCTCGACTGAGAAGGGCACGAAGAAGTTTGGCGGCGTATCGGTCATGCGATCGCCGTAGTAGCCGGGCGGAGTGACGCCGACGATGGTGACCGGATGCGTGTTGAAAAAGAAGGTTGAACCGATGACTGAGCGGTCGAGACCGTAGTCCCGCTGCCAGGCCTGGTAGGTGAGCACGGCGACCGGCGGGGCATTGGGCTGGTCGTCTGCCGGGGTGAGCAGGCGGCCGGCATAGGGCTGGAGGCCGAAGGTCTGGAAGTAGTTGCCCGAGACGAACTCACTCGGCAGCGCCTTGGCCAGGGCGCCGGGACGGCTGCCGCGAACGGTCTGGTTCCAGGCCGCGGACTGTACGGCGGCGAGCTGTTCAAACTCAGGCGTGTTGGCCTGGAGGTAGCGGTAGAGGTCGTAGGCGAAGATGACGTAATCGTCACCGTCCTGCAAACCGCCTTCCACACAGCAGTCGTCCTTGTCGCCGATGCGGAAGAGCGTCTTCGGGTCAGCGACGGGCAGGTTGCGCAGCAGCACCGCGTGGACCAGCGTGAAGATGGCGGCGTTGGCGCCGATGCCGAGGGCCAGGATGAGCACCGCGGTGAGGGTGAAGCCGGGCGCTTTCCGGAGATGGCGCAGGGCGTAGCGGATGTCGGCGATTGCGGTCTGCATTGTTACTCCGTTCTTAGCGCGGTGACAGGGTCGATGGTGGCGGCGCGGCGTGCTGGGATGAGCGCAGCGAGCAAGGCGACTGTGCTGACCAGCAGCACCGCCGCGATGAGCGAGACAGGGTCAGCTGGCGAGACGCCGAAGAGCTGGGAGCGGAGCAGGCTCGAGAGCGCGAAGGCTGCCGGGATGGCGATCAGGATGCCGACGGCCGCGAGGATGAGGACATCGGCGAGGACGATGCGTACTACATCTGTGCGCGAGCTGCCGAGGGCGATGCGGATGCCGATCTCGCGGGTGCGCTGGGCGGTCGAGTAGGCCAGCACGCCGTAGAGGCCGACGCCGGCGAGCAGGGTCGCAAGCACGCCGAAGGAGACGGCGAGCAGGGTGGTCATGCGCTCGTTCGAGAGGGAGTCATCGATCTGCGCGTCCATGGTGCGGAGGGCGACCATGGCGAGTGCTGGGTCAAGCTGCTGCATGGCGCGGCGGACGGTGGTGAGCGCCTGCTCCGGCGGGAGCGCGGTGCGGAGGTAGAGAAAGAGCTGGGCCGGGTTCGCGTTCTGCTTGAGCGGACGGAAGAGCGTTGGATCGACGGCCTCGCGTAGGCCCTCGTGCTTCGTGTCACGAACGACGCCTACGATCTCGAGGTCGAGCGCTACCTTGCCGGCGCCGCGCCCTGCACGACGGCCCAGGCAGGCTGCCGCGCTGCCGCAGAAGTGTTTGGCAAACGTTTCGTTGACGATGGCGACTTGAGGATGGTCAGCCGTGTCACCGTCAGAGAAGAATCGTCCGGCGAGGAGCGGCACCTGCATCGTCGAGAAGAAACCTGGATTGATGAAGGTATTCTCAACGTCAAAACTCTCGTCCGGAGGAGCAGTGTATCCGGCCACGGTGACGTTGCCGGTCTGTCCGTTGCCGGCCAGCTCGGCATCGTCTGTGGCGGCGAGCGCCTGCACGCCCGGCAAGACAGCCAGCGCATCCAATACGCGCTGGTGCAGAGCCGGTATCGCTGCAGGGGCATAGCTGGAAAGCTCCGGGTTAATCCCGAAGGTGACCAGATGCGCGGCGTTGAAGCCGATGTCGACCTGACGCAGCTTCCGCATGGTGCGCACAAACAGGCTCGCCCCGACCAGCAGCAGAACGCTCAAGCCAATCTGCAGGCACACGACCGCGCGTCGGAAGCCGGGCATCGCTCCGGTCGCGCTCTGCTGGCGGATAGCCGCGGTCAGGTCGGGCCGTCGCAGCTGCAGGATGGGGGCGAGACTGAAGCCGATGCTTACAGCGAGTGCAATGGCGAAGTTGAAGGCCAGCAGACGCAGGTCGATCGTGGCGGTGAAGTCGCCATAGGCCTGGTCGCCGGTGAGCTGGTGCACGAGGGTGCGGATGGCGACTGGCGCGAGCAGCATCCCGGCCGCGCCTCCCGCAACACCGATCAGCAGGCCTTCGAGCAGCAGTTGCTGGACGATGCGCGTGCGGCCAGCGCCCAGTGCGTAGCGCACTGAGAACTCGCGCACGCGCCCGGCCAAGCGCACCAGCAGCAGGCTTGCCACGTTGACGGAAGCCATCAGCAGGACGAGCAGGGCCATCGCCATTACCGCCAGCAGCGGTCTTTCGTAGGTGTCTCGGTCATAGGAGAAGCCGCGCGCCCCGGGGACGACCAGCATGCGGCTGTTGGTCAGGAAGTCGTCGGTGAAGCGCTTGGATTTCCTTCCGAGCGCCTTCAGCTCGTTAGCCCGCAAGGAATGCCAAAGGGGCTGCATCGCGACCTGGGCCTGGGGCGCGGTTTCGCCCGGCTTCAGGCGGCCGAGGATGTTCATCCACTTGTCTTTGTGGTCTATTAGCCGCTTACCCGCGCCGGGAACAATCTCTTCCAGCATCGACATGGGCACGAAGAAGTCCGGCGTCTGGCCCCAGACCGCGCTGCGAAAGCCCTGCGCTGCAATGCCGAGGACCTGAAACGAATGCCCGTTGATGGAGACTGTCTCGCCAACGACTTTCGGGTCTGCGCCTAGCTTATCCCGCCAGAAGTCGAAGCTGAGCACGGCGACCGAGTTGGCGCCGGGCTGGGTATCATCGCTCTGGGTGACAAGCCGACCAAGGCCTGGCTTTACGCCAAGCACGCTGAAGTAGTTGCCGCTCACCAGCTCCGCCCGCCCGTGCTGCGAGTCTCCTTTTCGCGCGAAGCCGATATCAGCTGGCGCGGTCGCGATCAGGCCCTCGAAGGCGTGGTTCTGGTCGCGCAGATCGCGGTACATGGGATAAGAGAAGTAAGTCTCCTTGTCCCCTCCATGCGAACTCGCGGTCCCTTCCCAGGCCTTACCGGTACCTTCAAGGATGACCAGCTGCCGCGGTTCGCGCACGGGGAGCGAGCGCAGCAGGGCCTGGTCGAGCAGCGAAAAGATCGCGGTGTTCGCGCCGATGCCCAGTGCGAGGGTGAGGATGGCGGCCGCGGCAAAGGCAGGCGCACGGCGCAGCTGGCGAAGTGCGTAGCGTAGATCTGCAACAAACGAGTGCATCGGCGTACCTCCTTTATTCCGCTCGCAAGGCTTGCATGGGGTCGATGGTTGCGGCTCGACGCGCCGGGATGGCTGCTGCGACGAACGCCGAGGCAAGCAGCAGGCCGATGACGGCGAGTAAGACAAGAGGCTGGAAGCTGCTGGTCTGGTAGAGCGTGTGCTGCAGCAGGCGGCCGGCGGCGAAGGTGAGCGGCAGGCCGACGGCGAGGCCGATGGCAGCCTGGGTAAGCGCGCCGCGCACGATCATGGACAACACCCCAGAGCGGCTTGCGCCGAGCGCCATGCGGATGCCGATCTCACTCGTTCGGCGTGCGACCGCGTAGGCAGTCGCACCGTAGAGGCCGATTGAGGCCAGCACGAGCGCCAGCAGTCCGAAGAGGGATGTGAGGCGGACGACCAGCTCTTCCTGAATGAAGTTCTCGCTGAGCTGGTCCTTGTACGTGCGCATGGAGTCGATCGCGATGTTCGAGTTGACGCCCTTGAGCGCCTGCCGGAAGGACGCTGCAACGCTGCTGCTGTCGCCGCGATAGTGCAGGATTAGGTTGCCGGCGAAGTGGGTCAGCCGCTCGTTGGCGTTGTCGCGCTCGTCTGGGAAATGCAGCGCCTGGGTTAATGGCGCAAAGTACATCGGGCGGGCAGGCGCGGCTGGATTGCCGTACTTGGCGTCCTCCACAACGCCGACGATCTCGTAGGCAGAGGGCAGCTTCGGATCAGGGCCGAAGCGCTCGCCGATCGGCTGCTTGCCTTTGAGATATTTCGTCACAAAGGCCTGGTTGACGACTGCCACCCTGGTGCTGGTCGCGGTATCGTTCTCGCTGAAGCCGCGCCCGAGCAGCACGCGTGTGCCGATCGTTTCGAAGTAATGGGCGCTCACATAGCTGTAAAAAGCATTGTTGTGCGCGGTTGTGGCTCGCCCAGGAAAGAAGGCATCGGTCGCCCAATTGCTGAAGGTCATCGGACTATAGGTGGCGTAGGCGAAGCTCTCCACCCCGGGCAGGTGCCCGAAGGTGTCATCCATCCGCTGGTAGAGCCCGGCCAGCTTGTCATAGCTGTAGCCTGCCGACTGTAAATCGACAAAGGCGATCATGCGGCCGTCCGGGTCAAAGTGGAAGTTCTGGTGCTCCAGCTGGCGGAGGCTTGTGATCAGGAGCCCGGCGGTTGAGAGCAGCGCAAGCGAGAGCGCGGCCTGGAAGATGACCAGCAGCTTTTGCGGCAGAGCGCTCGCATCGCCCGTGCTGCGGTTGGCGCCGCGGAGGCTCTCGACGGGATTGGTGCGCGAGGTGATCCAGGCCGGCGCTGTGCCAAAGAGCAGCCCGGTGACGAGCGAGATCGCGAAGGCGAAGCCGAGGACCGGGAGGGAAGGCGAAGCCGTGATCGGGTCGACTTCGACCCCGCGCATGGCCAGCGCAAGGATCGCGCGAGTGCCTGCGTAAGCCACAGTGACCGCCGCCGCGCCGCCGCCCAAGGCAAGCAGCACCGCTTCGACCAGCATCTGCCGGACGAGACGTGCCCTCGGCGCGCCTAGAGCCGAACGCACGGCTAGCTCCTGCTGACGAGCCATCCCCCGCACCAGCATCAGGTTGGCCAGGTTGGCGCAGGCAATCAGCAGTACGAATCCGGCGACTAGCAGCAGCAGCTTCAGGCTCTTCTCATACTGGTCGCGCAGGTCGTTGATGCCGGACGAAGCCGAACTAAGTGCGGTCGTTTGCCGGGCTAACTCTTTCGCAGTAAACGGTTGTGGAAACACGCTGCGGTTGGCAGCGATCCAGCGGCGCAGCTCGCCCGCGAGCGCCTGCTCGGCAGGTGCGACGTGTTCCGGGTCAGAGATGCGTACCAGCAGGTTCAGCCAGCCCTGCCCGGGAAATTTGTTCAGGCTGCGGTCGGGCTCGAGAATGGGCTCGAAGGGCAGCGGCAGCCACAGGCCGGGCGGGTCAGCGCGGTTGCGCTCGCCGAGGAAGTTGGGCGCCGTGACGCCGACGACGGTAACTGGGTGCCCGGTGAGCAGGAGGGTGCTACCGACCAGGTGCGGGTCCGCGCCGAACTTGGTGCGCCAGAGCGTGTAGCTGACGACGGCAACGGGCGCAGCGCCTTCGCGGTCGTCGTCCAGCCGAAATGTGCGGCCTTGGTAGGTCTGCACGCCCAGAAGCGAGAAGTAATTGCCCGAGACGAAGCGAGCTGCCAGCACCTGGGCGGCTGCCTTGTCGCCTGCCTTGCGGACGCTTGTGCCGACAGCTCCAGCCTCGCTCGCCGCCATGCCCGCGATCCCCGGGGTCTGGTCGCGCAGGGCATGATACTGCTCGGTCGAGAAGACGGTCCAGTCATCCTGCAGGCCGCCGCTGGTGCAGTTGCCGCAGCTCTCCTTGCCTAGCTTGTAGAGCTGCTCGGGGTGCGCGACTGGGAGCGAGCGCAGGATGACCTGGTAGACCAGCGTAAGGATCGCGGTGGTTGCGCCGATGCCGAGCGCGAGGGTGAGGATCGCGGTCAGCGCAAAGCCGGGCGAACGGCGGAGCTGGCGGAGGGCGTAGCGGAGATCCTGGAAGATCGTGCTCATAGCTGGGTGCCTCGTGTCTTATTCACTTCTTAGGGCCTGCATTGGATCGGTGTTGGCCGCTGCTCGCGCGGGCAGTAGGGTTGCGAGTAGGGCGATTAGCAGAACGACGCTCGCGGCGAGCGCATAGGCGACCGCGTCAAAGGCAGGTAGCTTGCCGACCGCGCTGCTCATCAGGCGAACCAGGGCCAGCGAGAGCAAGATTCCCATAGCAATGCCCGTTGTCGCGACCGCAAGCGCCTTGCGCAGCACCAGCCGAGCACCTGCGCCTTGGTCGCACCGACCGCGATCCTGAGCCCGAACTCGAACGAGCGCTGCGAGACCGTGTAGGACGTCACGCCGTACATGCCGATCGCGGCGAGCAGGATGCTCACCCCGGCGAAGCTTGCGAAGAGGATGGTGCGGAAGTCTTCCCCGCGCTGGGTCTCGCCGATGTTCTCGCGCATCGTGGTCGCTTTCACGGCGATCTCAGGGTGGGCGGAGAGCAGGCTCGCGCGCAGCGTGTTGAGCATCAACGCCGGGTCCACGCGGGTGCGCACCAGCAGCTGCATGTCAGCCGCGGCGCGGGGCACCTGGGCGACCGGCGCGTAGAGCGTTGGGTAAGGTGCGCTGGCCGGCGAGTCGTCGCGTATATCACCGACCACGCCGACGATCGTGCGACCGTTGAGGTTGTCGTCAAAGCCGGAGACAATCTTCTGCCCCAGCGGGTCTTCCCCTGCAAAGGCTTGGCGAGCCAGCGCCTGGTTGATGAGCATGACTAGGGGCGCGTGCAGCCCGTCCTGGGGCGAGAGGGCGCGTCCACGCAGAAGGGGAACACCGAGGGTCTGGAGCGCGCCTGGCGTGACTGCGCGGATGTTGGCGTGGGGCAGCTTCGTCGCGCCGGGGGCGAAGACCTGCTTGCCCTTGATGGCATAGTCGACGTCGGAGCCGCTCGAGCCCATCGGTGCGCCGTAGATAGCGCCGGCGGATGCGACGCCCGGCTGCGCGGCGGTGAAGGCGACGAGCGCGTCCAGGCGGCCGAGATTGGCCTGGTTGATGCTCTCCCAGGCCGCTTTGACCGAGGCCTGGGCGGCGGCCGAATCGGCCTTGGCTGCAGGCGCGGGGGTGGGCAGGATCGCGTGGGTATCGAGGGTGATCAGGTGATCGGGCGAGAAGCCGAGCTCCTGCCGAGACTCGGCGATGAGCTGGCGGGTGAGCAGGAGAGCGGCAATGGAAAGCATAAGCGTAAGCGCGACCTGCGCAACGACAAAGCCGTTACGCAGCCGCAGGGCGCCGCGGCTTTCGGTACCGCGCGAGGCATCCTGCCGGAGGGCGAAGGCGGGATCGATGTGCCACGACCGCCAGATGGGCAGCACCGCGGTGAGGCTCATCAGCAGCAGGCTTGCGACAAAAGAAAAGAGCAGCACGTGCCAGTTGAGCTGGATCTCCTGGAGACGCTGGGTGTCCGGCGGAGCAAGCCGAACCAGCAAGCGTAAAGCAGGACTCGCGAGCAGCAGAGCAGCAAGGCTGCCGGCCGCGGCCAGCAGGAAGGCTTCGAGCAGTGCGCGGGAGGCGAGTGCGGTGCGGGAGGCGCCGAGCGCGGCGCGAATGGTGACAGCGCGCAGCTGCCGGGTGGCGCGGACCAGCTGCAGATGGGTCACGTTTGCGCAGACGATCAGCAGGATCACGGCGACTGACCCCATCAGCAGCCGCAGAATGGGCCGAAGCTCGCCGACCAGCTGCTCCTGCAGGGGGACAGCCTCAAGAGTCTTTCGGCGATCCTCCGGGAACGCCTTTTGCAGCTGCTGCGAGAAGGTCGAGAGTTCCGCCGCAAGCTGCTGCTCACTCACATGCGAGCGGCGCTTGCCGATGGCCTGCTGGTTGTAGGCGGTGCGATTGGCGCTCTCCGGAAAGGCAGAACCCTCAAACCAGACGGCGGTTTTGCCCGGGAAGGAGAACCCGGCGGGCAGCACGCCGACGATGGTGCGCGGTGCTCCGGTCCATTGCAGCACCTGGCCGAGCGCGGCCTGCGCCGAGCCGAAGTGGTCCCGCGCAAACCTGGCGCTGACGAGTGCGTCGTGGCCGTCGTGGTCGGCCGAAGCGAAGAGCCGGCCGGCGACCGGCGCTAACCCCAGCACCTCGCCAAAGCGCGGGCTCACGTTGGCGATCGGCAGGTAGAGCGCTTCGCCGTGCAGAGCGAGCCCGTCCGGGTAGCCTTGATAGTAGGCGGTCGCCTCCAGGCCATGGACCTGCTGGGCGAGGTCGCGGTAATCATCGCCGCCGAGGCGCGGGATCGATCGGGCTTCCTCGGTGAAGTGCGTTTGGAGCGCGACGATCCGGTCCGCATCGTGGTAGCCGAGCGGGCGCAGCAGCACGCAGTCAACGACCGTGAAGATAGCGGCGTTGAGGCCGATGCCGATGGCGAGCGTCGCGACGACGGTGAACGCGAAGCCGGGCGCGCGGCGTAGCTGGCGGAGTGCGTAGCGGATGTCCTCCATCATCGATCTCATTGGACCTGCCTCCTGTTTGGTCTAGTGAGGCGTGCTGCTGATCGTGGAAGGGTTGTGCTCGGGATCGGCGAGGAGCTGCTGCAGCTCGCCCTCGGCGACGACTTTGCCGTCGAAGAGGTGGATCTGCCGCTGGGCGTGCGCGGCGAAACGGGGGTCGTGGGTGACCATGCAGATGGTTGAGCCTTCCTGGTGCAGCTCCTGGAGCAGCTTCATGACTGCTTCGCCGTTCTTCGAGTCGAGGTTGCCAGTCGGCTCGTCGGCCAGCAGGATGGACGGCGTTCCGCTGAGCGCCCGCGCGACCGCGACCCTTTGCTGCTGGCCGCCGGAGAGCTGGGCCGGATAGTGGCGCATGCGATGGGCCATGTTGACCCGCTCGAGCGACCCCTGCACGCGACGCTTGCGCTCCGCTGCAGGCATGCCGGCGCGGTAGGTGAGCGGCAGCTCGACGTTCTCGGCCACGGTCAGGTCGCCGATCAGGTTGAAGCTCTGGAAGATGAAACCGATCTCCTGGTTGCGAATGCGAGACCGGTCGCCGAAGTTCAGGTTCGCGACTTCCTTTCCATTGAGCACGTACTGGCCGGCGCTGGGCGTGTCGAGCAGGCCGACGATTGAGAGCAGGGTCGATTTGCCGCAGCCGGATGGGCCGGACATGGCGACATACTCGCCTCGGCCAATGGTCAGGTGCACGCCCGAGAGCGCGTGAGTTTCGATCTCGTCGGTGTAGAAAACCTTGGTCAGGTTCTCGATCTCGATCATGCTGGTGGCTGCCGTGCCGTTGGTGGCTGCTGCGCTCATACTCGTTTCCTCTTCCATTCCTCAATAAAGTTCCTGTTTCGAAAACCATGGATCGACTGCGCGGGGTAGCCGTTACATACTCAGCTGAGTTAGTCCAACCGGATGCGATCGGTGTTATCCCATCGCGACATATCCGACAGAATTACCGAGTCGCCTTCTTTCAATCCTTCCATTACCTGGATACTGTTCACGGAAGCGCGACCGACCTTGACCGGGACCCGCATAGCAGACTTGCCATCCGCGCTCAGGCGAAAGATGCTGATCGTCGAGTTCTCATTCCCGAACGCGGGCCGGCCCATGACCAGTACGTCGCCCAGGCGCTCAAGATCGATCGTGCCGTCTACGCTCAGGTCCGGCCGCGCACCCTGGGGCAGCGCGCCTGTGAGCTGTACGTCCACCGTGACGGTTCCGTTCTGCACCCCGGGGTCAATACGCGTGACCGTGCCCGGGATGACGCCATTGTGGGTGTCGATCTCGGCGGGCTGGCCGATCTGGATGTCGCGGGCCTGGGTTTCGGCGATCTTGAGGCTGGCCTTAAGTTGATCGAGCTGGACGACCTTAGCCAGGGTTGTGCCGGGATCTACGTGCTCACCTACCTGGTGTGGCATGTCAACGAGCGCACCCGCGATACCCGCGCGTACGGTCAGTGCATCGTGCTGCTTCTCCTTGAGTGCGAGCACGGCTTGCGCCTGCTGCACTTTGGTCTGCTGCACGGCAAGCTGGGTAGCAATCGCTCGCTCGTTGAGCGTGAGCCGCTGGTGCTCGAGGTTGTCGCGCGTATCCAGCTCGTCAGCCTTGCCCTTGGAGGCGCTGTACGTGAGCCCGCTGATCACGCCCAGGTCATAGAGGCTCTTATCCGTTTGGGCCTGCAGACCGGCCTGCTTGTGGTCGGCGCCGACAGTGGCAGCGGAAGCCTTCTGGTCCATCAGGTCGCTTTGCAGCTTCGCGGTGACATTCTGGTAATCAGCCTGCGCGGCTTTGAGCTGCAGCTGGGCGTCGAGCAGCTCCTGCTGCAGCTGCGGATCGACCAGTTCCATGAGCGGGGTGTTGGGCTCAACCTTGGCGCCGGGCAGCACGAGGATGCGCGCCACTGTTGCTTCGGTTTCGGCCGGGATCAGTCGGATGCGATCTTCACGCGGAACGAGCGTGCCGGGGCCGCGTACCTGGCGCAGCATGGGACCGCGCTTGACTGTGTCGGTCCAGACGGTCGAGCGATCGACCGAAGGCGCAGCCGGCTTGAGCCGCGCGATAAAGAAAGCGGCGCCCGCGAGCAGGACGATTGCTGCAAAAGAGTAGAGCAGCCGTCGCTTGGTTTTGGCACGCTTGATGTCTGGTCGAGAAATATCCATGCGCTACGAGTAAAAGCACTTGCATGGCCATGAACTGCAAGCCGTCCATAGACGGAGAGGGGTTTCTTTTCAGCAAGCTACGCGGAGATAAAGGAAGCAGGAAGGAAAATGCGGTGTTCACTTCTGGACATCTAGCGTCCGTTGGCGGACAGAACTCGGCCCGGGATGCTTGGTTTGTCGCGGAGAAAGACCAGGTTATAGGCTGAGTTCCGAGAGGCCGCGGTGATCGTCACCCTCGTCGTCCGATCCACCCGCACCCAGAGCGGGCTTGGCGCCGAGCTTCAGCTTGCCGGCGGAATGTAGGCTTCAGGATCCTTGAAGGTCTGAACGGCCATTTGAGCGCCCAAGCGTTTCGCTGAATGTCGGAATAATAGCCGGCTATGACGCCGTCGAACTCATCAGGATAGCGGGAGGCTTGCAGCAGACCTTCTCTCCCGCTGCCAGAGCACCCGTTCCAAAGCGAGTAGCTCGGGTCACGACCGTAAAAAGCATGAATGAGTGCCTTGGCTTCGACGGTCATCTCGTGCTCGGCGCAGTATGCGAAGTCAATGAGCTCATCTTTGACGCGCGGCTTACATGTGAGGCAATGCCCGCGTCGGATCATACGCATCACTTCGAAGCCCTTGATGGTAGCAGCCGCGGTCCTCATCGTCTGAAAGCCTCGAGTCGGACGAATGACCCGCTTGAGAGCGCCATTCGGCTTCGATAATGTTGTTTAGGTATTTGCAGGTCCAGTGTTTTGTCTCGGCAGGCAGCTTGCCCTCGCGCTGCAGGCGCCGGATGGCTTTCGGATAGGAACCAAGTTGGTCAGTGGTGATCGAGGACGGCGGCTAGTGGCGCATGGTCGTCAATGCTTTTCCTAGGAAGCGATGGGCCGCCCGGGTGTTGCAGCGATCTGCCAGCATGCAATCAATCAAGCGGCCATGCTTGTCGACGGCCCGAAACAGGTACTTCCACCGACCACCCACCTTCACATAGGGTTTGTCCACGCGCCAGGATCTCGCACGGTAGCCTTGGTACCAGCGCACCCGCTTCTCCAACTCAGGCGCATAACGATGCACCCAGCGCATGATCGTCGAACAGGTCTACTGCCACGCCGCGTTCCTGCATCATCTCCACCAGATCCCGGTAGCTGATGCCGCATTTGCAGTACCAGCGGACACAAAGCAGGAGGATCTCGACGGGAAAGCCCCGGCGCTTGGAGCTGACCCATCCTATCCTCACAGATCGATATCAGCCCTGGTTAGGCCTGTTCATGCAACACAGCCGTACGGACTGCGGTGCTGGATTGCGCCGCTGGCGTCAGGCTCATGCCATATGCGCGGGAATAAGAGTGTGCGATACAGGCAGGAGTAGAACGTACGTTGTTGCTCCTCGCTTTGCGCTTTCGATCTCGATAGACTTCAGGTGCTTATTCCACACCCGTTCTCCTTCGGACCGCAGTGTGTGCTGGGATTTTGCGTCGAGTTCGGTGTGCAGGTTGCGCTCTGCCTGTTCAAAGGAGATGAACGACGTCGCAATGCGTACCTCTACAGAGCGAACCTTCTCCGCAAAGCTGAGATAGGTTTGAGCGATTGGTCTTTGTATTTGAGAGCGGTCCATGGTTCAGAGAATGCAACAGGTAGTAGCAGGCAAAGTCGTTCGCTACGCCTTCGGAGTTTGCCGTCGAGCGGAACCGTAAGGTGCGCCGCTCTACCGGCAGGAACGTTGCATGGCCATAGTCGCCGAGCGAAGGAGTCAACTGATGCGTGGAGCGGAATCCTTGGATGCGCCGCTGCCCGGGTTGAAACATCCACGACAACTTCAGCTTTGTCTGCAGCGTCCAGTGCGCCATACCAAACGGGCGCGCTGCAACAGGCAGTGTGTTTCCATGCGAGAAAGCAGGGGTAGAGTCTGGTCCCTGCAAAATGCTGACGAGCGTGACCGGGCTCGCTAGCCGCGCGCCCTTTGTCGCTGCATGCTGTGCCATCGTCGGCGCTTGGGCACTCAACTCCGGCGCAGCAGGCGCCATGGCCGCCGCAGCCGCGAAAGCTGTGGATCTAAGAAAAAAACGCCGGCTGGTCTTTAGGCAAGTCTTTAACTTTTGCATTCGCTGCTTCTCCTGTGGGCCTGCTTGCCGCCGATCAGCCGAGCCTGACTACTAGGGATGAAAGGAGGGAGGTTCGTCGCCCTGGTGTGTACCCCAGACCTTATCGGGGATTGAGGAGACTGTGAAGTTCAGAGTGCCACCGTGCAGCGTGAAAGCCTCAGGCAGGAAAGTCTTTGTGCTCGGTTTGCCATTGAGGAGAAGCTGGTGCACGTAGGGGCTGTTGGTGCCGGCTGCGGAGGCCATAATGCGCAGATCCCCGGAAGGGCGGTGAATTGTGATAGCCGGAAAGAGAGGACTGCCGAGAACGAGTTCGGCGCGGCCCGGGATCTCGGGGTAGAGGCCCATGGCGGAAAATACGTACCAGGAACTCATTTCCCCGAGGTCGTCATTTCCGGGAATGCCGGAGGGAGTGTTGGTCCAAATGCTGTTGAGAACCTCTCGAACGAGCTGCTGGGTCTTCCACGGTTGGCGTGCAAAGAGGTAGAGCCACGGTGTTTCTATCGATGGTTCATTGTCGAGCTCTGCATGAAGCGGGCCTGCCTTGGTGACAGCGGGTGAGCCATCCGGTTTGTAGAAGAAAGCGTCGAGCCGGGCGGCGGCTCGGTCCAGTCCACCCATCTTCTCAAACAGACCTGCGACGTTGAAGGGAACCATCCAGACATATTGCGCCGCAGAGCCTTCCACAAAGCCGGCGCCGGTTGCGGGAGTAAAAGGCTTCGGTGTGGGGTCGTTGTCTTCATCATCATCGTGCTGGAGGGTCGGCCAGGTGCCATCGGCGTTGCGATTCATGAGGTAGCCGCCCTCTGGCGTAGCGGCGGGGTTCCAGATGTTCTTCCAGTACTGTGCGCGCTTGAGGAAGCGCCTTTCCGTGATGCGGTCGCCGAGATGGCCGGCCAGCGCCGAGATACCGAATTCAGCGGTTGCGTCTTCCAGTGTGTCGGCGGCCGGTCCCCAGGAAGGAGCGCCGACAGGGATGTAGTGCAGCTTGAGCCACTGGTCTAGGCCGGGGCGCTGGCCGACACACTCGACCGGACAGCCCGCGTGGCTCAGATCTTCCGCTGTCGGAAGATCGGCAGCATGAACAAGGGAGTCCAGGGCAGCCTTGGCCTCGAAGTTGTGACCGCCGAAAGCGTAGATGTCCGCGATGGCCGGGGCAGCCGGATCGCCGTTCATCACGTGAGTGGCGCCCGATAGGTGCGTCCATCGATCCCAGCGGCCCTTGTCTTCACGCGACTGGCTCAGTAGAGATTGAGCGATGTCGCTGCCAAGGCTGGGGTCGAGCCAGGTGAGCAACTGGAACTGCGATCGATAAACATCCCAGCCGGAAAAGTTCGCGTACTGGGTGTGCTGGCCTGCCGAGACGTGATGGATCTGACGATCCATGCCTTCGTAATCACCGTTCGCGTCGCTGTAAGTGGTGGGAGTTTGCAGGGAATGGTAAAGGGCCGTTCTGAAAACGGTGCGTTGGTCAGCTGTGCCGCCGGTGATCTCAATCTGGGAGAGGCGCTGATTCCAGACCTCACGGCTCCGGGCAGAGGTGGCTTCCACTGTGGTACCCGCGGGAGCTTCGGCCTGAAGGTTGGCTTCGGCGTTATCGAGTGAGACGTAAGAGATGCCGATGCGGACGTGAACCTCCGTGCCGGGAGGGAAATTAAGATAGACGCCCGACCCATGGCTGGAGTTGGGAAAGCCCTTGGGACCAAAGCCGGTGCCGCCCTGGGCGGAAGTCTCATTGGGAGTGAGCGACGTATCGTGCCAGGCGCCATGGCCGATGGGTTTGACATCAAAGTGAGCCGTAAAATGCAGCGTGTAGTACGGGCGTTTATCCTCGTAGGTCTTGTCAGGGCTGCCGATGTACCCGCAGAAGTTGCCGCTGCTGACCGACCCACTGACGATTCCGGTTGCAGGATCGACATGGGACTCAGCGGCTGTCGAACCAACTTCAGAGTCCGAGGTGCGAACGAGCACGATGGACGGCTTACCGGCTGGAAACCCAAAGGTGGCGACAGCGACGCGCGTCCCGGCGGCGAGGGCAACGTTTACGCCATTGCCGAGGTGCACGCGGTAGGAGCCAGGGGCAGCCTGCTCGTCTTTGTGATCGAAGGCTGAAACGTAGGTGTGTCTGAAGTCGGTCGATGGTGATGTTTTAAGTTCTTCGGTGATGGGCATCAGTGGAACGTCACCGGATGCGCCGGCGCAACCCCAGCCCTCGACATTGGTCAGCGAAAAGCCCCGGATGGCCGTGGCGCGGAACTCATAACCGCCGGGAGCCGCGATGAGCCGTTTCGTGCCGACGGGCGTGGCCTCCGGAGAGAACTGCACCATACCGAAGGGCACGGTAGCGCCAGGAAAGACATTCCCGCCATTTGCGGTGCCGATAAAAGGGTTGACCTCGGTCACGGCATCGACCGCAGGCGCTTGAGCACGAATCGGAGCAAGCCCTGCGGCGAGGATGATTAGGGTCCCAAGGGTTGCAAGATACTGGCGAAGCCCGGCAAAGAGAGCCATAGCGGAAGAAGAAGCGGATCCATTCATAGACGTTTTAGAGCATCTTCTCAGTCACTGTGACAATACTCTAAAACGAATACTTCAGGCTGAACTGGAACGCCCTTGAATCCACCGTGAAGTTCTGAAACGTCTTCGTGCTGGTGATCTGGCCGGCGATCTGGTAGACCCCCGTGGACGGGTCGCTGAACGCTGGATGATTGAGTGCGTTGAAGGCATCGACCCGGAACGTCAGCGTCTGGGCTTCGTTCCATGGCATGGCGAAATGTTTGAAGACGGACGCGTCCACACGGTTGAACCCTGGCCCGTTGATCTGCTGCGGCCGGTTCCCGAGGTACGGGAGCACTGCGTCGTAGTTTGTCAAGGGTGCTAAGCAGTCGCTGTCTGCGACGCAGTTTGGGTCGGGGCTCGTGTAATACGTGTTGTTCACAAAGGCGCAAGGGTTATACCACTGGTTCACCGTCTTCACCTGCGTTGGACATGAGGTAATCGCCTGATCGTTGCCGCGAGCCAGGCCGCCGTTGCTCGCAATGATCGAACCTCCGCCCTTGTAAGGATCGCCACCTTGACCGCCAGCGGAGAGATACCTTGGATGGTACTCACAGCCTGACCGACAGTCAGTGGGTCTCCACTCTGGGCTATGAACGTCCCGGTGACAGACCACCCTCCTACCGCAAGGTCGGTCAAGCCGCCACGGTCTAGAAATCTCTGGTTCCTGCCGAAAGGAAGGTCGTAGCCGCCGAGAAAGGTGACGCGATGGCGAACGTCGTAAGTCGAACTGGCGTAATCGCAAAGCCGTGCGGGACAGATCAACGTGTTTGTCTGGTTTTTTCCACCCTCGAGTCCATTGCCCGCAGTGTCGTCCAAGGCATGCGAATAAGTGTAGGTTCCTAGGAAATGGAGCCCATTGGAGAAGCGGCGCTCGATTTTGGACTGGAGCGAGTGAAAGTTGCCGATGCCGCCGTACGATTGGAACCAGTCGAGATCGGATGATCGTGGACCGTACGGCAGCGCAAGTTGCGTATTCTGCGCCTGCAGGTCCATCGCCGCCAAAGACTCATTGTAGATGGGAAAGTCGTTCGTGTGACGCGACATGGCGCCTACATAACCGACGGACGCCGATGTATTGCGCGTCAGGGCATATTCGACGGTGAAGTTGGTTTGCATAACGTAGGGCGTGATCTGGTTGCTTGTGCCATTCAGCTCCGGGAATTGCGAGGCCGCGGCAGCCAGGAAGCCGGCGCCGACGTCTGTACCTGGAAATCCATTCTTGAGCGTAATGCCGGTAGTTTGCGCACAGTCTCCCACGCCATTGTTGCACGGGTAGTACCCGAAGTTTGCCTGCACCGTGAAGGGATAATTGAAGGCCATATTCGGGCCGCCGAAACCGACGCTCTCCAGTGCGCCGTAATAGATACCGAAGCCTGCCCGCGCCACCAGCCGGCTCGTCGGTTGATAGGCAAATCCGATGCGCGGCGCAAAGTCATGCTTCGAATAGTTCACCAGGTACCGGTTGTTCGTGTTCACGGCTTGCACGGGATCTGGAAAGCTGGCGAGGTAGGCGAGAAAATTCGAGTTCAGCGAGCTTACCGGAGTTTGGCTGGGAACGATGTAAGTCGCGGCGCCGGAACCGTCACAGACGCCCGGGTTGCTGGGATCGGTCACGCACTTGAGCGTACTCAAGTTCGGACTAAAGGAAGCCTGTCGGCCGCCCACCTCGCCGATCGGTGTCTGCAACTCCCAGCGAACGCCAAGGTTGAGGGTAAGGCGCGGGGCGACCTTCCAGTCATCCTGGAAAAACAAAGCATTGTCCCAGCGGAAATCCCGAGTCGTGCTGAGATTGCTCAGACTTGCTCCGTGCTGGTAGTCGGCAAGGAAATCCGCAACGCCGGAACCCGTAGGCAAACCGGTAGGATTTTGCGGTATGCCCGTGAAAGTGCCATCGTATTGGTAGTATCCGCGAGAGATAGGCGGCTCCAGCGTGGAGAAACGGATGCCCTGCAGGCTGACGCCCATCTTCAGACTGTGCTTGCCCTTATTGATGGTGACATTATCCAAAAGCTGCCAATTGTTCTGGTGCTCGTCAGCGGGAAGGTAGCCAGGGGAGCCGGCGCCGCTTAGACCAGCGTTGCCGCTGATGCTGAGGCTGGGAAGGCCACCATTGCCCGCACCACCGGGGATACCGCCCAACCCCAGAGACTCTGCCGCATCGCTGTTCGCGTCGAGTTGCAGCACGACAAAATGCGTGTAGTTGAAGGCGTAACGGATTTCGTTCACGATGGCTTCGTTGAAGATATGGGTCTCGCTTAGCGCGACGTTCTGGGAGACGTTTCGCGCATAGGGAGGACTATAGAAACTGCTCCCATCGAGGACGCCCAGAGGTGCGTTCCAGGAGTAGTCATTATTGGAGTTGCTGTAGCGCACGAAGGCCTGATCTTTAGCGCTGTAGTTATAATCGACGCGCGCATCCCAGTGCAGCGTATTGTTGTGTTGGGTCCGGCTGACCACGTAGTTGTTATACAGCGGGTAGGTGCCATCCACCAGGTTGGTATTCGGCGACGGATACGCATTCAGGATAGCCAGCGCGGTCGCATTGATCTCCGACGCGCACATCACGTTCGGAGCATTGCCGCAGGCGCTGCCCAGCACTGCGGTCCCCCCGCTTCCGGGTTCGAAAAGCGGGTAGGTCTGCCCTTTTCCCGTCAGGTCGGGTTTCAACAATTCGGTGAAATTTCCCGTGCGCTCCAAAGCGGTGGGAACGGTATAAACGCTGTTGGCCGTCCCTTGAACGATGCGGGCTTCCTCCATGTCGCCAAAGAAGAACAACTTGTCTTTGACAATCGGAAGGCCTAAAGCCGCGCCGAACTGGTTCTCGCGGAGCTCGGCAGGCGGACCGGGGTTGTCACCCGGGATGCAGACGGTCGTTAGGCAGGAGGCTGGATTGAAGTAGTCCCTGGCGTCAAAGGCATTGTTGCGAACGTACTCCCAGACATCCCCATGGATCTCGTTCGTGCCCGCCTTAACGCTGGCGTTGATGACAGCTCCCGAGGAGTGGCCAAACTCCGCGCTGTAGTCCGAGGTCTGCACCTTGAACTCTGAGATGGCTTCCGGCGGAGGACGAACCGCAGCCGGTGCGCCGCTCAGAAATCGACGGAGCTCACATTGTTATCCACGCCATCGAGGACGAAATTGTTCAGCACAGCCTTGCTCCCGTTGGAACTGAAGCCTCCTTCACCCCCTACCCGAGAACTCGATGCGCTCACCACGCCGTTCGTCAGTTGCGCCGCGTAGAGGTAGTTCCGGCCGTTCAAAGGCGTGTCTTCGAGCGTCTTGCTGTCAAAGACCTGGCCGACGGAGGATTCGTCTGTCTGCAACAAAGGCGGCGCCGCGGTGACGTCTACCGTCTCCGAGACCGTGCCGGCGTTGAGCGTGAGCTTGACGGACTGGCGATCTTGCACGTTTAGATGTATGTTCTCCTGCACCGTTGTGGAGAATCCCGGAGCGCTCGCGGAGATGCTGTAGTTTCCAATTTTGACCGGAGAGAAGTTGTAAGTGCCGCTCTTGCTGGTTCGAGTCTGCTGCACGAGACCGGTGTCAACGTCTGTAAGAACTACTTGGGCGTCCACGATGATCGCACCGGTACGGTCTTCCACTACGCCGGTCACCGCGGCCTGATCAAGCTGCCCGAAGGCGACATGACAAAGGAGAATTAGGCAGAGGCAAAGTTGGATTGATTTACGGAGAGCATCTCTCCGTAGTGGCAACAGGCACCTGAGCGACTTCTTCATGAGATCTCCTTTGCGTTTTGAAGCTCTGGGAGTGAACCAAAGTGTTCTTGGGACCGTTCCAACTCAGGCGTATAACGATGCACCCAGCGCATGATCGTGGACGGGTCTATCTCCGCGCCACGCTCCTACATCATCTCCGACAAATCTCGGTACGAGATCCCGCACTTGCAGTAACAGCGAACATGAAGCAGGATGATTTCAACGGAAAAGCGCTGACTCTTGAACAGAACTCATCCTATCCCGCCACGCCTCCAATGTGGCTTTCCACAGCCTATGTTCATGCAACATCGATAAGGTCGAAGGCGCTGTCAAGACAAGAATCCCCGTCCGCTGCGCGGGGCAACGTTGGTTGGCAATGGGTTTGGAGACCAAAGCCTGAGGCGGTACATCCTGAAAATCACCTTCGGGAAGCCTGTTCCATCAACCATCTCTGGGAATCCGACCAAGGTAACTGGCTCTGTTGCAAAAAACAAGCTTGCATGTGGGCGTCCGGTCCGGGACGTTGCCTGCCCCGGACGTCATGCAGGTTAGAGTTCAATTTGTTCACCAATCATTGCGACGGCCTCTGCGAGCGCACAGGCACCGAGGCCGAAAGCGCGTTTGACGATGCGCGCCTCGCCGAGGATGTCTTGTGTAAGGTTGAAGACCGCCGCCTGGCTTTTGCGCAGCGCACGCATCACCTCAAATCCTGTAATGGTCGCGTAGGCGGTCTTCAACGTTTTGAAGCCTCTCACTGGATGGATCAGTTGCTTCAGCTTGCCATGATCGGCTTCGACGACATCGTTCAGATACTTGACCTGCCGATGCATCGTTTCCTCCAGGCATTTGCCTTCGGCCTTCAGTTCCGAGATCGCGACCCCGTAGCTCGGCGCTTTGTCAGTGTTGATGACCTGAGGCTGCTCTCAGACATGGCTTTCCACAAAGGGCGTCATCTGACGGCTTGGCTGGGCTGGTTCCACAACAGCATTTCGCCGGAGGCAAATCACGACTGCTTAGCATCAGCAAGCGCGGCAATACTTATCTGCGAAGGCTCCTTGTGCATGGCGCTCGATCTGCGCTCGCACGGGTGAACCGAAGCGAACACAGCTTTGTGCATTGACTGGATTGCCTGGCAGCAGATCACGGCCGAACGTGACCATCGTGGCATCGCCCAACAAACTCGCCCGGATAGCGAGCCTAGATCCGGTCTTCCTTTCGTATGCAGATAAAAATGCATTGCAGTTTTGCGTTTTCGAGTTTAGTGTCACGTTTACCTGGGCGGTGTTCATCGACCCGCAAAACAATCAACTCTGGCGTTTCCCCGGAACATCAAGGCCAGTGCCGAGATTCTTTGCAGCAAGCCACTTTGGAGGCATTACCAATTGATGCGTGACACCTACCTCAAGTGCTGGCTTACTGCCAGCGCGTTCGCCTTCGTCGCAGTCGCGCCAGCCTTGGCGCAAACCATCACCGGCACAGTGAATGGCATAGTGACGGACAGTTCCGGCGCTACTATCCCTAATACCATAATTATGGTCAAGAACACCGCGACCAACGTCGAGACGACGGTCAAGACAAACAACTCCGGCGAGTACTCCGTTCGCTTTCTGCAGATCGGGCAGTACACCGTTACAGCTACGGGGCCAGGGTTTAAGACCTTCGTCTCGCCACCGTTCACGCTTGAAGTAAACCAGGTCGCTAAGGTCGACGCCAGGATGGAGACCGGCGCCGCGACTGAGACCGTCAATGTTTCCGGTAATGTTCAGCCGATTCTTGATACCGAAGACACCACGATCCAGAGCACGTTCACGGCAAACACGATCCAGAATCTGCCGCTGAACGGCCGCAACTTCTCATCTGTGACGATGTTCATTCCGGGTGCGGTCGCAACTTCGATCGCTGATATGAGCGGAAGCTCGGGCATCGAGCGCGATACAGGGCAAAACGGCACCACGTCGGTGAACGGGAACCGTAACCAGACGAACAACTATCTGCTCGACGGTGTCGAGATCAACGAGACGATCAACAATGTCATCGGTTATAACCCCAGCCCGGACGCAATTGAAAACCTCACCGTCATCACCTCGAACGCTCCGGCCGAGTACGGCAACGTGAACGGCGGTGACATTCTCACGATATTGAAGAGCGGTACGAACAAGTTCCATGGATCTTTGTTTGGATTCCTGGAGAACTACAATCTTGATGCCAACTCCTGGGCAAACAACTTCGCGCATAATGCAAAGCAACCTTTTACCCAGACGATCTTTGGCGGCACGGTGGGCGGACCGATCCTGCACGACAAGTTGTTCTTCTTCGCCGACTATGAGGGAGCTCGTTACCAGACTGGCGGCACACGGGCGGATAGCGTCATTCCGCTGGCGTATCGCAACGGTGATTTCTCTTCGCTCTTAGGCACATCAAGCACCGGTGCTACGACCGGACAGATCTATCACTATGTCGCAGGCCAGGGACTGGTTCCGTACGTGAAGAACCAGGTTCCCATCACCAACCCGGTCGCGCAATACTTGTTTGCCCACCCGGAACTTTACCCAGCACCGAACAACACTCCCAGTGACGGGGTCGCGGAGAACAACTACATCGGACCGTACAAGCAGACGGAGCGCAATGATCAGGGCGACATCAAGCTTGACTGGAAGGTGGGCACAAAGGACTCGTTTAATGTGCGCTACTCCCAGGGAGAAGCGTCCGACGCCAATCCGAACAACATCATTGCCATCACATTTCCCAGCGTCAACAGCTACCCATTTAAGGGTATTGCGTTTAATAACGTGCATACCTTCTCGTCATCGATCATCAACGAATTTCGTGCCGGCTGGTCGCGTGTGCGTTGGGTGCAGGGCGTCCCAGTCGACACGACCGGCGACTTCGGTCTGACCGGCAACTCGACCGTCGGCATCAACTACCCTAATCAGCCTTATCCCGGATTTGTGGCGCAGGATTTCAGCAACGGGAAGGGATCGGTCGGCAACCTGAGCTATCTCACCACGGTCGGCACCACGGGTGGCGGCAGCAGCTTGATCAACAACATCTTCACCTATGGCGACAACATCACCTTTCAGTTCGCCAAACACACTGTACGCGCCGGCGTAGAGATTCTGCGCTACCAGCAAAACAACTTCTATCCGGGTAACGATGGCATCATGGGCCGTGAACAATACTCTGGCTCCTTTACCGGCAACAACGTCGCGGACTTCCTCACCGATCAGGTTTTCTACGCCGGCATTTCGGCAAACACGGGCCGCAGCGGGCAGCGGCAGTATCGCGACGCCGGCTTCGTGCAGGATGACTGGAAGGCCTCCGACAAGCTGACCGTCAACCTTGGGCTGCGTTACGAGTACGACCAGCCTATCTACGAGGTGAACGATAAACAAGCCAACGTCGATCTGGCCACTGGGCAGTACTACTATGCTGGCACGGCAGCAGCGGCGCAGGTGTTTGGCGACGGCCACGCGCTCTATCATCCTACCTATACCAACTTCATGCCGCGTATCGGCTTCGCCTACCAGGCAATGCCGCGGTTCGTCATCCGTGGCGGTTACGGCATCACGAATTATCTTGAGGGTACGGGTGCCAACCTTCGCCTGAACTTTAACCCGCCGTTCCAGCCGGCTTACGAGTATACGGCCAACCCGGCGACTGCCAGCAGCCCCGGAGATCCGCTGACTGCTCAAAGCGCGTTGCCGGAGAGCTTTGCGGCTTCGAGCAGCAGCAATACGCTACGCGCGTGGGATAGCCATCTGCGCCCTGCGCTGATCCAGGAGTTCACACTTGGCATCGAGTACCAGCTGAACAACACAACCTCGGTGAACATCGCCTACCTCGGCCAGACCGGGCAACACCTGGTCGATCCTCGTGCCGGCAACCAACTTACGGCGCCGGGTACCACTGCTCCCTACGCCAACCTCGTCGGGCAAACCGGTGCTATCGTCGTCACCGAAACTGACGCGATGATGAACTACAACGCTCTCCAGGCCTCGGTGCGGCATCGCCAAAGTAACGGCCTCGAGTACCAGCTTAACTACACGTACTCAAAGTCGCTGACTAACAACGTGGGCTTCTATGGCACGGCTACAAACAGCGGGGCGCAGGGCAATGGCTATGCCGCCTATGCGCAGAACGGCTACGACCTGCATTCTGAATACGGTCCGAGTGGTATGGACACGCCGCACAACATTAGTGCCACGGGTGTGTATGAGCTGCCGTTCGGCCGGGGACGCAAGTACGGCACGAACATGAACCGCCTTCTCGATGAAGCTGCCGGTGGATGGAAGCTGACTGGAACCGCCATTCTGTATGCGGGCTTTCCCATCACCCTCGGCGCGCCAGATACGACCTCTGTCCAGAATCGTGCTTCGCGCCCCGACCAGTACCGTAAGCTGGTTGTGCACGATCGGTCTACCTCAAACTGGTTTGGCACCGATCCTTCTGCCGTGCCATGCCTTACTTCCGGAGTCGATAACGGAAGTTGCGCGTATGGCACACCAGCAACAGAACAGTTTGGGACGGCAAGCAACGGTAGCCAGCGCTCGCCGGGCTATCGGCAGATCGATCTGACGGCCGGTAAGGCGTTCGACATCGCCGAGTCACAAAATGTTGAGTTCCGTGCTGACTTCTTCAACGCCTTCAACCTAGCTAGCTACGGTTATGAGGATACCAACATCGGTGACACGACCTTTGGACAGATAAAGGACACTCGTTCACCGGCACGCCAGATCCAGTTCTCGGTACACGACAACTTCTAAGTCTCGACCAGAGTGAACAATAAGGGCAGCCCTCAATGGCTGCCTTCTTGTCCTTCTTCTTTAGCTTTCCCGCCAGGAAGGACTAAGGGCTGAGGGCCGGTTTTAAAAGTAACCCTTGATAACCGTTTTGTCTGAACCCCGAGGGTGGGACAACTCTCAGGCCGCAATGCCGAACCCAAAGCTCAGATTGGAGCCTTGAGGTGGTGCTCTTGCTGCTGCTTGGCTGCATACTAGCAAACGAACTCTGCGACGCTCGCGAGCTTAGGCACTTCCGTCGTCGAAAGGAAGTTAGCATCCAATCTCCCCAAGAGACAATGGAGGTTGTCTCGTCTTTTTAGTTTTTCCAGGAGTCAACCTGTTGCCTCGCAGACCGCTGCTTTTGTTTCGAAGACTACCGCTGACGTCCCTCGTTGCCACCGTAACTTTAGCCTGCCTGCATGCGCTTCACCCGAACACCACCTCCGCTCAGGCTGTCGCCCAGACCCGCGCACCTGAGACGACTCACTCTCTACTGCCCTTCTCGCCCGACCCTCACTCACCCACGTATGGTCCTCAGCATGAGCTTTACGGTCCTTATAGCGGGGCATTTCTGCGCGGCGGTCGCGGCCTTTCCAAGCCACTTCCCGAAGAAGACCCGATCCTCACCCCCGAAGTCAGCTGGACGCTTTCCGCCTGGGTCGAGATACAGCCCGGCGAGCCCTCCACCACCCTTGCAGGTGTGGGCAAGGCCACTGACCCTGACAGCCGTCTTTTCACCCTCGACAACGGTCTCCCCGCTCTTCGGCTCAGCCAGGCGCAGACCCTTCGCGCAAGCGCCTCGCTCACCACGGGCTGGCACCTGCTGGGCGCGACGTACCGCTCGAGCAGCGCGCAATTCTTTGTCGATGGCCGTCAAGTGGCCTCTGACACCCTCCACTCCGGCCCGGTCTCGGCGTCGCTCGAGCTGGCCCCCGTTGTCTACGGCTGTGGTCAACTCGTCTGCCCCCACTTCGGCGGCCGCATCGCCGAGCTCACCCTTCGCCGCACCGCGCTGACCGCTACCGAGATGGCTGCCGCGTTTCACGACCGCCCTGATTTCGACCTGATCGCCTTTGAAGAAGGCTCGAAGCCCTGGCCCATCCAAACCGTTCAATATGTCGGCAATCCTTTTCCGCAGGAGCCGGCAACCTTGCCACAGCGCAAGGCGCCGTTCTCTCAACCCGTTGCCAGCCCCCCGGCCGACCGGCAAACTGATCTCGTTCCTTCGGACGCCGACCCCGCCGGCGATTGGACGATCAACGGCGGTTGGCTTCTAGCTGTCGCACCCGACGTGACCGCCCCGCCAGAGCAGATCGCCTCGCCCGCCTTCGACACCCGCGGCTGGATGCCTGCTGTCGTCCCTGGCACCGTTCTGACCACGATGATCGCCAATGGTCGCTATCCAGACCCGGATTTCGGCCTCGACAATCTCGCCATCCCTGAGAAGCTCAACAAACAGGATTACTGGTACCGCGCTGTCTTTCGCGCTCCTGCAACGAGCCGCCGTGACCTCAGCCTGCGCCTGGATGGCATCAACTATCGCGCCGAGCTCTGGTTGAACGGCGCGCGCCTGGGTGAAACTACCGGTGCCTTCCTTCGCGGTGTCTTCAACGTTAGCTCCGCGCTGCATCGCGATGGCGAAAACGTTGTTGCCATCCGGCTCTCGCCCCCACCGCATCCCGGTATTCCCAACGTACAGTCAATTGCGCTCGGCTCGGGGCTGAACGGCGGCGCCATGGCCCTCGATGGTCCCACCTTTATGGCCACCGAGGGCTGGGACTGGTTTCCGCCCATGCGCGACCGGGACACCGGCCTCTGGCAGCCCGTTCACCTCGTTGCGGCCGGCGTGGTCTCACTGGGCGACCCGCAGGTTGTCACTCACCTTCCTGTGCCGGATCTTTCGTGGGCCGACGTCACCATCGCTCTTCCGCTTCGTAGCACGGCGTCCGAACCCGTCCAGGCGCTGATCAGCGTTGCCTTCGAGGGCGTCGAGATTCACAGGGACGTACTCATCGCTCCTGGCGACAGCACCGTCAACTTCAGCCCGGCCGACTTTCCCGCACTCCACCTCGAGCATCCGCGGCTTTGGTGGCCCAACGGCTACGGCAAGCCCGAGCTCTACCACCTGGACACACGCGTCACCGTCTCGGGCCAGCTCGCTTCCGAGCAAAAACTCCGCTTCGGCGTCCGCGAGGTCACCTACGAGCTCAGCCTTCTTGACAGCCGCGGCGACCTTCGCCGTCTCGAGTACGACCCGACGCTTGATCGCAACGCCCCGCACAGTGCCGTCGACGTGACGCACGAAGGCATGCGCCAGATTCCGGGCGGCTATGCCGCATCGCTTGCTCCCGGTCCCGACAACTCGCCTGCCCTGCGCCCGGTCTCCGATGCGCGCTCCTCGCCGGACCTGATCCTGAAAGTCAATGGCGTTCGCATTGCGGTTCGCGGTGGCAGCTGGGGCATGGACGACACCCGGAAACGTATCTCCCGCGCACATCTGGAGCCCTTTTTCCGTCTCGACCGCGACGCCAACGTCAACATCATCCGCAACTGGCAGGGCCAGAACACCGAGCCCATCTTTTACGACCTCGCGGACGAGTACGGCATGATGGTCTGGAACGACTTCTGGGAGGTCACCCAGGACAGTAATGCCGAGGCCGGCGACTCTGCGCTGTTTCTCAAAAACGCCGCGGACACGGTCCGGCGCTACCGTAATCATCCCTCCATCGTCGTCTGGTGCGGCAGGAATGAGGGCGTGCCGCAGCCGGCCATCAACACCGGCATGATCGACCTGCTGCACACCCTCGACGGCACTCGCTACTACTTCCCGAGCTCCAACCAGATCAACCTCGAGCCCAGCGGTCCCTACTCCTGGGAAGACCCAGCCAAGTACTACACCACGCTCAACCGCGGCTTTGCCGTAGAGGTCGGCACGCCCTCGCTGCCTACCATCGAATGGTTCCACCGCTGGCTCCCCAAGGAGGATCAGTGGCCTATCGACGACGATTGGGCCTACCACAACTGGCATCCGCACGATGCGTTCTCAAACGCGATGCAGCGTCAGTTCGGCGCCGCCGGGTCGCTCGAGCAGTACGTCCGCCAGGCTCAGATGATGAACTACGTGGACTATCGCGCCATCTTCGAGGGATTTAACCAGCATCTCTGGGCACCCAACGGCGGCCGTCTCCTCTGGATGACCCAGCCCGCCTGGCCCAGCATGCTTTGGGGCATCCTCAGCTCTGATTACGACACGCACGCCTCCTTCTTCGGAACGATGAAGGGCTGCGAGCCGCTTCACGTGCAGCTCGACTACTCCAACGGCGATGTCGCGGTCATCAACACCACGCGCAATCCGTTGCCGCATGCAGTGGTGCAGGCCGACGTGCTGTCGCTTCAGGGCAAAACACTCTTCCATACGCAGGCAATTGTTGACGCTGGCTCCGACAGCCTGACCGAAGCATTTCATCTCGCGCTCAACCAGCTCGAAGGCGATACCACCATCCTCGTCCATCTCGAGCTCCACGATGCGCAAGGGAAGCTGGTCTCGCACAATCTCTACTGGCTCGCCGCGACCGACGCCGGCTACCGCGCTCTCGATGCGATGGCGATGGCAACCGTTACCACGACCGCGCGCCTCATGGCGTCGAAGGATGCCGGCACCGGCGACCGAACCATCGAGGTCAACCTCAAGAACACCGGCCCGGTCCCCGGCCTGCAGACCAAGCTTACGCTCGAGGATGACCACGGCCGGCAGATCCTGCCTGCTTACTACACCGACAACTACGTTTCGCTGCTGCCTGGGGAAAGCGAGACCCTGCATATCCAGATTCCAGAGGACGCGCCTCAGCGCTCACTCCACCTGAACATCGACGGCTGGAACCAGACGGGGCAGAGGGTCGACTTCTAAATTCATCGGCAGGACAATTCAAGCAATGCTGCAGAGGTTTCTGGTGCAAACGGCAGCATGCAATAGCTACAGTAGTTCTGAGGGAAGGCGGGGGGGCGAGTTTAGAATCGCGCTTCGCAGGCCGGCACTCTGACCGCGAATGATTGTCTTGTGCGTACGCTGGTACCTGCGGTAGAAACTCAGCCCACGTGATCTGGTCGAGATGATGGCAGAACGAGGACTCCGCCCTCGCTCATAGGTCTCTGCTGCATCAACGGAGAGAAGCGCAGTTTGCCCTTATCGATTTTGCAGATCAGGCTGCAATCTCGAACAGCTTGTTGATGAATTGGATTTCGCCTGAGACCTTCGGCTTACATAGCAGACAATGACGGCGCTTGATCATGCGCATGATCTCAAAGCCCTTGATCGTGGCAGCCGCAGTTCGCGTTGTCTGGAAGCCTCGAGCGGGCTTGATCACGCGTTTCAGACCGCCATGGTCTGCCTCGATAATGTTGTTCAGGTATTTCGACGTTCGATGTTTCGTAGGCTCTGCTGCATTCACTCCAAAACGGCTCCTCGGCATACCAGCTGCTGGGCTCTAATTGCATGCCGCACCACAACTTCCTGTGGCCGAGAAAGTAATGCAACAGAGGCGACCTGGTGCATTTCGCCGGTTCTGTACGCGAGCAAGTATTGCCACGCAGCTTTCGGCGCGCTTCCACCGTATGCTTCGTTCTTTACATGGGCCGAGATTCACTTTATGTTGAAGACTCCTCGCCTTGCGATCTCGTCCGCGCGCCCCAACGGCGCGGGTTTCTCGATAGATGTCGAAGCCTAAGCTTCATGGCAGCGTGACTCCGTCTTAGTGGGAGGCTTTTTGCAGCTAGCGATTCTTCTTCTCTGCATGGTGGCAGCGGCGCCCCTGTGGGCGCAGGTGGAGATGGTTGCAGTGCACGGCAGGATCTGGACGGAGAATCCAGCGCAGCCTGACGCAGAGGCGATCGCGATCTCGGGTCATCGCATCCTTGCCGTCGGCGGTGACGCCGATGTCATGAAGCTCGTGGGTCCGGAGACACGGCTGCTCGACCTGAAGGGACGGCGCGTGGTGCCTGGATTCAATGACGCGCATGTGCACTTCTTCTGGGGCGGGCAGGGTTTGGCGAGTGTGCAGTTGACCGATGCGCACAGCCGCCAGGAGTTCGTGGAACGGATTGCAGCCTTCGCTAAGAGGCGGCCTGCGGGCGAGTGGATCGTTGATGGCAACTGGGACGAACAGAAGTGGTCCCCGGTGGAATTGCCGTCTCATGCATGGATTGATGCTGTGACGCCGAATAATCCAGTTTGGCTGCAGCGGTCCGACGGACACATGACGCTTGCCAATGCGGTAGCAATGAAGCTTGCGGGTGTTACAAAGGAGACGCCCGATGTACCAGGTGGAACGATCGGCAGAGATAATGACGGCAATCCGACAGGCATCTTCAAGGATGCGGCGAAGGACTTGGTAGAAAAGGTCATTCCTCCGCCTTCTGATGCGCAGGTTGATGCGGCGCTGCTGGCGGCGCAGAAGTATGCTCTGGATAATGGCGTGACAAGCGTGCAGGACATGGGATTTACAGGCTCGCATGCAGCCAACCTGCAGGCCATTGTGGTGCGCGGTTATCAGCGGCTGATCGCCGAGGGTAAGTGGAAGGTTCGGGTGTCGGCGCGATTTCCGCTCGATGAAGGCGCGAGGCTGAGAAGTCTTGGCATTGGGACCAATTTCGGTGACGACACGCTGGTGATTGGATCGCTGAAGGCATTTGCCGACGGGTCGCTTGGTTCCGCTACGGCCTGGTTTATGCAGCCGTTCGACGATCAGCCAGGCAATGCGGGTGGCCCAACGGAGCAGCTGTCGCACCCGGAAGAGTTCTTCGCCAAACTGCAGGCAGCGGATCGCGCGGGGAATGCGATCGCGACACATGCGATCGGCGACCGAGCGAACAAGACGATTCTCGATCTATATGAGCGGCTGGAGAAAGAAGATGGTCCGCGCGATCGCCGGCTGCGCATTGAACACGCGCAACACCTGCGGCCTGACGATATTTCTCGATTTGCGGAACTGCATGTGATCGCATCGGTGCAGCCATATCATGCGATTGACGATGGCCGCTGGGCCGAGACACGCATTGGACACCAGCGCGCTGCGACAACGTACGCGTTCCGTTCGTTACTGGATGCAGGCGCCACGCTAGCGCTAGGCACAGACTGGTTTGTTGCGCCGATGAACCCGATGGTGACGATTTATGCGGCAACGACGCGGCGCACGCTTGATGGCAAGCACCCTGACGGCTGGTTCCCGGAGCAGAAGTTGACTGTTGCGCAGGCGGTGCATGCGTACACGATGGGCTCGGCGTATGCCGAAAGCCAGGATGAGATCAAGGGAAGCCTGATGCCAGGTAAGCTCGCGGACTTTGATGTGTTGTCGGACGACATTTTTCACATGGATCCGGTAGCCATTGAGCAGGTCAAGATAGTCACGACGGTGCTGGGTGGAGAGATCGTCAGGCCATAATCGTTTTGATTGGTACGGCTGGCTTCAACGTGATCGATTTGCAGTAAAGCCAAGTTCAAGCGGAGCTTCTTGCTTTTGTAGTACGTGGTCAACGCCTTGAAAAACACTTACGCGAATCTATATGGAGGCTACTGTGACACGAAGCTCAACCTGTGTTGGGTCGATAAGTTTCCTGATGTTGCTTGCTCTTGCTTCTCGAACGGCTTTAGCGCAACTTGAGAGTGGAACCGTCAACGGGACCGTGACAGATCACTCGGGCGCAGCGGTGACGGGTGCGAAGGTGACCATCACCGACGTAGGTACGAACATCTCGCAGAGCGCCAGCAGCAGCGATCACGGCGCGTTCCACTTTGCAACCTTGAAGCCGAGCCACTACCGCATCTCGGTGATGGCCAGTGGATTCAAGGAATCGATTGTGCAGGATGTAGAACTGCACACGCAGGATGCACTGAACGAGAGCATTGTGCTCGAAATTGGCGCCGCAAGCGAGGAAGTTTCGGTGAGCGCGGAGAGCGAGGAGATTGAAACCTCGGCAGCTGTCGCGACGACGGTCGATCGCAAGTTTGTGGAGAACATGCCGCTTAATGGCCGCAGCTTTCAGGCTTTGATTGCGTTGACTCCGGGCAACGTGACGGCAAAAACGTACTACACGAACTCCGGGCAGTTCAGTGTCAACGGCCAGCGAACCGATGCAAACTACTTTTCGATTGATGGTGTGAGCGCGAACGTAGGCATCACCCAGGGAAGCAATGTGTACCTGGGCACCGCGGGCGGAGGTGCGGCCCAGGCGACCAGCAACAACGGCGGCTATAACAACCTGGTGTCGGTTGATGATATGCAGGAGTACAAGGTGCAGACCTCATCGTTTGATGCTGAGTTCGGGCGGACGACAGGCGCGCAGCTTTCGATCGTGACTCGCAGCGGTACAAACAAATTCCATGGGACTGCGTTTGAGTACCTTCGCAATGACGTGCTCGATGCGAACAACTGGTTCAACAACAATGAAGGCCTACCCCGCGCGGCGGAGAAGCAGAACGACTTCGGCGGCGTGTTCGGTGGACCGATCCTCAAGGACAAGCTGTTCTTCTTCGGTTCGTACGAAGGGCTTCGGGTGCGGGTGCCAGAGTCGCGACAGGATATCGTGCCAACTACGTTTGCCCGCAACCAGGCATCGGCTGCCGTGGCGCCGCTGTTGAAGGCTTACCCGTTGCCTTCCGCTGGACAGGATCTCGCCGGGAAATATACGGGTACTTTTTTCACAACGTTCTCCAATCCCTCAACGCTGAATGCGACAAGCGTCCGGCTGGACTTTAGCCCGATTGCCAAGCTGAACCTGTTCGTGCGTGGTGACGTGGCGCCATCAAATGGCGCCCAGTATGGCGCGTTTGATTTCTACACGCGTTCGACCTACAGCCAGACGATCTCGAATGTGGACAGCATTACGGCGGGTGCGACGTACATCTTTACAACGGCGCTGGTGAATGACTTTCGCTTTAACATCAGCCATTCCAAGGGTGCGACGGTAGTTAGTCCGACCTCCTTCGGAGGCGCAACCATTCCATCCAATGCTTACCTATTCCAATCGCAGCCACAGTACTCGACCTCAGACTCGGTATTTGATCTTTTTTTTAATGACAATACGACCGATTATTATGTCGGCAACGACGCTACCAATCACCAGAGGCAATTAAACTTTGTCGACACGCTGAGCTGGAATACTCACCGGCATACCTTTAAATTTGGAGGCGATTATCGCCGGCTTACACCGAAGAACGGTTACCGCCCGTACGATTACGGCTATGACTTCACCAGCGTAGAAACTTTGGTGACCACGCAGATCCCGGTCTATGCTTCAGTGGATAGTGCGGAAACAACCGAGCTGCGACCGATCTTCAATGACTATTCCGTCTTTGCCGAAGATGCCTGGCAGGCGAGTCCGAAGCTGACGTTGAACTATGGCCTGCGCTGGGACTATGACGGTCCGCCGTCGGAGTCGACGGGACATCCACTGTATACGGTGTTGAACCTCGAAGACCCTGCGAACGTCGCCCTGGCTCCGAAGGGCACACCGCTGTGGAGCGCGAGTAAGACAAATTTCGCACCACGCGCAGGCTTTGCCTACATTGTCCACAGTAACCCTGGTTATGAAACGGTGATCCGCGGCGGTGGGGGTGTCTACTACGGACTTGGGAATGAAGTGGGTGCTCAGGGAACGCTGGGTGCGCCGTATACTGCGTCCAACTACATCTATGCCGCGGCTGGTGCGGTTTACCCGCTTAGCATTGCCGCGGCTGCACCCCCTGCCATCACGGCGAACCCGCCGTATAGCTTCGTGTTCGCGTTCGACCCGCACCTGAAGGATCCCAGAGTGTACATGTATAACGGATCGCTGCAGCAGGACCTTGGCGGCGGGCGCAGCTTGCAGGCCAGCTACGTCGGCAATAAGGGCGTCAACCTGCTGCGCAATGAAATGTTGCAGCCCACCGAGGGAGGCAATGCGAACTTCGGCTACCTGGACGTTACCTTCAATCACGACTACAGCAACTACAACGCGTTGCAACTGCAGTTCAAGCAGAACGCGTGGCATCACCTGCAAGCGCTCTTCAGCTATACCTGGGCGCATGCGCTGGATAATGGTTCAAGCCTTGCGCTGCCGCATCCGTATCACACTGTGTATGCTCCGAGTCTGGACTACGGGAACTCGGATCTGGACGTACGCAATACATTTTCAAACGCCATCACTTATGAGCTGCAGGGGACGCACACAGGCAACGCACTGCTGAAATACGCCTCGAACGGCTGGGCTTTGGACAGCTTGTTCCGTTCGAATTCAGCGCAGACGATCAACATCACGAGCGGCTTGCTGGGAGCGTTTGGGTTGAATTACAACACAGATGCGATCAACCAGCGGCCCAATGTCACTGGACAGCCGTTCTATCTTGCGAGTCCGAGGGCTCCGGGTCACCGCATTATCAATGCTGCTGCCTTTGAGGTCCCGGGAGGCGCTGTTCCTGATCCAAATGCGCAGGGCGACCTGCAGCGGAATGCGCTGCGCGGATTTGGCGCATGGCAGGAGGATCTTGCAATGCGCCGCTCGTTCCCGATTGGCGATAATGTCAATCTTCTATTCCGGGCTGAGGCTTTCAACCTCTTCAACCATCCGTTATTCGGCGATCCAGGAACCAATGATGGACGGAACGTGCTGACTGCCGGAGACGGGATTACGCCGACACAGAACTTTGGCATCTCTTCGCACACGCTGGCGGACAGCCTGGGTGGCGGCGGAGCGGATGGTGGGTTCAGCAGCCTGTACCAGATCGGCGCACCCCGATCACTGCAGATCGCTTTGAAGCTGCAGTTCTAAATCAATGGCTGAAGGCGGAGCTTTGGCTGTTTCTTCGAACCAGATCCTTATCCTGGAGAGCTTCGATGCCACTGAAAGCTGTATCAGCAGGTCTGGCTCTGGGTTTGGCTTGCACGATCGTAAGCGCACAGACGCATGTGATGCAGCCGGCTGATCTGGCTAACCTGCGCACGGTGGAGACGCCGCGCATCTCGCCGGACGGACACTTAGTCGCGTATAGCGTGCATACTCCGACTGCGGCCGGGAAACCGCGGGATGAGCATATCTGGCTCGCGGCCGCCGATAAGCCGGGTAGCGCGCGGCCCTTTGTGTACAGCTCGGGGAGCGACTCGTCGCCGGCGTGGTCGCCTGACGGCAAGCACCTGGCGTTCTTGTCGGACCGTGCCAATCCGCTTGCCGAGAGTGGTTCGGCATTCAAGTTCAGCGTGGTGAAAGGCGAGCAAGCCGCCGCGGAACCGGCGGCGAAGACGACCGCCGAACAGAAAGACACGCAACCTGCGCCACCGGCAGTTCCGGATGAAGCTGTGGCCGGCGATGAGAATGCGATGCAGCTTTGGTGGATTGCGCTCGATGGCGGCGAAGCTGAGCCGCTGACGAACCTGCCGGGCGGCGTACGCTCGTACCAGTGGTCGAAAGATGGCAAGCGCATTGCATTTCTGCGTAGCGATCCCGATACCAAGGCCGAACGTGACCGGAAAAAGTTGAAAAACGACGAAGAGGTTATCGATCAGGAGTATCACTTCGCGCGACTTTGGGTGCTGGATGTGGCGGCGCATGAGGCGCGGCTGCTGACCACCGGCGACCAGAATGTCAATACAATCGACTGGTCGCCAGATGGATCGACGATCCTCTCGCGCGTTTCGCCAACGCCGCGGCTTACCGATTACTGGCGCGTCTCGAAGGTGATCGAGTTCGATGCAAATACGGGAGCTGTGCGGAGGGTTTTGGAGGAGGTATCGGGCTACCAGGCCCCGCAGTATTCGCAGGATGGTGCACAGATCGTCTACTCGCGATTCACGGTGAAACGAACCACCGACGAGCATTACGTGCGGACGCTTGCGACCGGCAAGGAGGTCAAGCTCGAAGACAAGTTGAAGGGTACGCTTGCGGAGATGCGATGGCTGCCAAATGGACATCTCTTCGTCAACGCGTATGTGGGGGCCCATACCGAAGCGAACGATGTGGATGGAAAGAGTCTGGCAGTGACGCCGCTGATGGGTCTGCCGGCTACTGCGCTTGACTTCGATATGACGCTCAATGGCAGGACCAGGACCTTCGTCGGCGATACGCCGTCGCAATCGGCGGAAGTGTCGGTGTGGCGGCAGAGCGGCGTGCAGGTGTTGACCGCGACGAATCCCCAGGTGAAGGAGTGGAGCCTTGGCACGGAGCGCGAAGTGACGTGGAAGAACCCAACGGACCATCATATTGTGCACGGCGTGCTTTCCCTGCCGCCTGGGTACCAGGAGGGGCAGAGATATAAGACGCTCATCCATCTTCATGGCGGCCCTGAGGAGGCGTTTACGGTCGGCTTCAATGCGAGCTGGTACAACTATGCGGCGTTGATGGCCTCGCAGGGATATGTGGTGCTGCAGCCGAATTATCGTGGCTCGGCGGGCCAGGAGATCGCTTTCACCGAGGGCGACTACAAGGACTGGGGCGACAAGGACTACGAAGATATGATGGCCGGCGTCGACTGGATCGAGAAGCAGGGGATTGCCGATCCGAACCGGTTGGCCATTGCAGGCTGGAGTTATGGCGGGTTTATGACCGCGTGGGCTGTCACGCACACAGATCGCTTCAAGGTGTCGATGGCGGGGGCGGCGGTGACCGATATCTTGAGCATGTCATTGACCACTGATATTGCGCCCACATATGTGTCGAGCTACCTGGGGCCTTTCGATGCGGCGGAGTACGACCGTCATTCGGCGGTGCGGTCTGCCGCCGCGTGCCACACGCCGGTGCTGGTGCTGCATGGACAGGCCGATGTGCGTGTTCCGCTGTCGCAGGGGCAGGAGTTCTACCATGCATTGCGCTTCCTCGGGAAGGACGCGGAGATGGTCACCTATCCTCGGGAGCCGCATATCTTCAGCGAGCGCGAGCACCAGATCGATAGCCTGACCCGTGAGCTTGCGTGGTTTGATAAGTACCTTTCGCCGGCAAAAGGCTCAACACGGTGAAGAGCGCTGCGCTGAGAATCAGTGCATAAGCCGATGGCGGAGATAGCGGTTCCAATACATCGTGACGCCTGACACGCTTAGCACCGCAAGACTTATTCCAAGCAGGGACCAGAGGATCTTGACCGGTGTTCCCCACAGCGTGCCGAAGTGGATCGGATGCATGGCCCAGATGATCCAGTCGCCTGTGCTGTGATTGTTGCCATAGTGCCAGACGCTTAGTACGCGTGCGTGCACAGTGTCGATGGTCACGAGATCTCGATGAGAGAAGTCGCCGGGCGCCCGCAGATCCATGGAAGCAGTCACTGTCGCCCCAGCCAGGGTAGGATCGCTCAGGCTGTACAGGAGTCCAGCGGGTGAGGCCTGTTGGGCTGCTGCGAGAATGGCCACCAGCGAGGAGCGCTCGCTGGAGGCAGCTGTGTACGCGCTTGGCGGCAGATGCGGCGCGACCATCCCCTGCAGCGGTGAGATTGCATTCACCGCCGCTTGCACCTGCTTGTACCAACCGAAGTAGACCCCGGAGAAAGCCCACCAGAAGACCAGCGCCAGGGTCCAGATGCCGATGGCGTTATGTGCGTCGTAGTTGATACGCCGCCACCGGCTGGCGAAGCTGATGGAAAGAGAACGCCGCCACTGCTTGACGCCCGGCCACCAGATATAGGCGCCGCTTAGCGTAAGCAGGAGCAGGATAGCGCCTCCTATGCCGTTGACCTGCATGCCATAGGCGCTGCCCAGCAGCAGATAGTAGTGAAGGTCGTGAGTCCAATCCACCCACGTCCTTGGTTGCCGAAGCAGCTGCTTTGCGGATGGATCGAGAAGCAGCGTGATCCCGTGCGCGTGCTGATCTCTTGCCTGCAGTTGATAGACGGGCATTGCCGGCGAGGGTACGGTGAGCATGGTGAAGGAGCACCCTGGACAGGCAGCGCGGGCCGCCTTGACCACTGCAGGGATGCCGGCCAGCGGCTCCGAGCCCCCAGCAATGAGCGAACGAGGAACCAGCGCAGCCTGCAACTCGCTGGCAAAAACCAGCACCGCACCGCTAAGCGCAATGACCACCACGTAGAGGGCAAGAAGCAGACCTGCCCAAAGGTGAACCTGAAACAGAGCGCGGCGTAGAAATAATTTGCGCGGCTGGTGCAGAAAACGGTGGAGCACCGAATTTGGAGAAGTTGGAGCTACTTCCGAATTGATTCTGCTTTCTGCACTCGTCATAGCGTTCAGCCCAAAGCCTGCGTCGTTCGCATTGCCGGTGAAGGCAGGGCCGGCTTGCATCGGCCTGATCACCAGTATGCTCCAAAGATGGCTTGGATCGGGAAGCAAGAGTCAGCCGCATGTGCCGCTGAGCTTGCGTGGATCCTATAAAACGCTCCGCATGTAAAAACGGCGCGTAGGCAATGTGAAGAAAAACCGTCCCGAGTTACTCGATAGCAAATAAGCGCTGGTAGGTCGAAGCAGCCGTCCAAGATTAACTCTTCCACATCCCGAATCTGACTTGGTGGGGAAGAGCTGCGCCCTTCGCCCAGCTCCAGACGAAGCCGGCAAAAGCGATCCGGCCTCGTCTTCCGACTCCCCATCCCAGCGGGGATAAACCCGCAACACCCCGACTGCATTCGTCGCTGCGCGGCTTCCAGATCAAACCCAACTAGGGAGTCCAGCCTCCCCGCGCGTGCAAGGAGTCTCCCCAGGCTTCCTCCACTCCACCACCCCGGACTCCGGGGATCCCGATTGCGTTCCGTGCAGCCCTCCGCTGCGCTCCGACCCTTTCCGCTTGGCTGCAAGGGCTCAGTGATCCCCCTCTCCTTGCACTTGCTACCCTCCGCCTTCGCCAGGAGGCGTTCGGCATTGATTGAAAACACAATGCCGAGCCAACCAAGGCAAAGCCCAAAGGAGCAAGTCATGAAGAGCACCACACAGAACCAATCCACCCTCGCAACCCTTTCCTCCACCCCCAAGCCGCAGACCGCCAAGGAAGGCATCGCCGCCAACGTTCAGTTGCTGATCGAGCAGTTGGAAGCCAGGCACTCGGAAGGCCTCACCGCTTACCTCACCGCGATGGGGCGCTTTCACAGCTACAGCTTGGTTAACATTCTTGAGATCGCACGGCAGAAGCCGGATGCGACCCGCGTTGCCGGGCTGTATGCGTGGAACAAGCTTGGCCGCAAGGTAAAGAAGGGCGAGCGCGGCATCCGCATCCTGGCACCCGTAATCGGCATCCGCCGCAAAAAGGAGGAAGAAGCCGAGAAGGACATCCGCAAGCAGAACCAGCCTATGCTCGTCGGCTTTCGCGCGGCCTATGTCTTCGATGTTTCGCAGACCGAAGGCGCAGAGCTTCCCGGCTTCAACGAGCGCGTTAAGGGTGACATTGGCGAGTACCGCGAGCGCCTGATCGGCTTCATCACGCGTGAGGGCATCGAGCTTGAGTTCAATGAGAGCATCGCGCCCGCGTTGGGCATGAGCTACGGCGGCAAGATTTCCATTCTTCCCGGCCAAGCGCCAGCCGAGGAGTTCAGCACCCTTGTCCATGAGCTCGTTCACGAAATGCTGCACAAGGCCGAGCGCAGGACCGCAACAACAAAAACCGTACGCGAGACAGAAGCGGAGGCCATCGCCTTCGTGATCTCGCAGACCATCGGCCTTGACGCTGGCCGCTTCTCAGCCGACTACATCCACCTCTACCACGGCAACGCAGCCCTCCTGACCGAGAGCCTGGAGGCATCCAGAAGACCTCCGCCCTCATCCTCTCCGCCATCGAGCCAATGCAGACGGCAGCCGAGCCCACCACCGACCAGGACGCCGCGGACGCAACAACCGCAGCAGCAACCGCGGAGGTGGCGTAATGCGGACCATCCTCAACATTCTCGAAAGGGCCGGAGGGTGGCACCCCGGCCTGTACCTCAAGATCGACAACTTGCCGTACATGGAACTTGTCATCGAGGCAGTTCATGAACCTGGCCCGATGGGTCTTCCCGCCCTCTCTGTCGCTCACTATGGCGAACAGCATGGCGACCTCATGCGCGACCCCGAAATGTGCTTCGAGCTTGGGTTCCACGACGGTCCAGAGCTAAGTCCTTACTACTACTTATGTTGAGCTCAACATAAGTAGTACTGTGTGAAGCGCCGGATTATGTGAAGCGGAGTCTCACCACATGGCTCAGGCGCAGTGTTCACGCGGCTCTTGTATTTGCATTGCTCAACATAGTTCGGGACTCTTCTCGTACCGACATCCGGTCGGCACGAGGAGACTATGGACCAGTTATCGAAGAAGGGGCTATCGCTTTCAGAGTGCGTGGCCAGCTATGACCTGTACGCGCGGGAGGTACGCTGTCTCGCAGCATCGACACGTGAGATTCAACGCCGCATCCTGCGGCGACTTTGCAGCTTTTGCTTTGGCGATAGACCGATTGCATGGGATGCCATTTGCTTCACCGACATCATTCGATTTCTTACAGCCGAGTTCGAGCGTTATCCCAACCGGGGCACGCAACGCGCTTCGCTGACGAGCATGCGCACGATTCTGCGGTATCTCGCAGAGAACAACATGGTGCCGAAGGGATGGGACGAAGCTCTTCCCAGGACTGCGACGAAGCGTCACGCGCATCTTCCGCGACAGCTTTCGAGAGAGCAGATACGTGCTCTTTTCAAGGCATCACAGGGCGACAGCGCGCCGAGATCGTGCGTTGCTGTTGCTGTTACTGCGGCTCGGTCTGCGCTGCGAAGAAGTTGCTCATCTCAAGTGGCAGGATATCAACTGGCAAGCAGGCTCTATAAGGATATGCAGCCAGAAGAGCCGACGCGAGCGGATACTTCCGCTGCCGGAAGATGTGGGCAAGGCGCTTGTCGCCTACCTTCGAACCTTCTCCAGTGTCCCGCTCTGGATTTTTGATTCCAGTCGTTCAACCTTCCCTGATGAGATGAGACGCCTGCATATCAAGGCGATCTCGAAGTACCTCTTCAAGCGAGCGGGTGTCGTTGGAGGCTCTGCGCACTCACTCCGTCATACCATCGCCACCACCATGGTGAACCATGGAGCGTCCTTTAAGGACGTATCAGACCTGCTCGGCCATCGCCGCCTTTCGACGACGTTGATCTACGCCAAGCTCGACATGAAGGCACTCGCTCAGGTTGCCCTACCGTGGCCGGGAGGTGAGCGATGACCTTCGAAGCCTTGTCCCAGCACCTCGAAGCATTCCTCGCGCTGAAGCGGGCTCGCGCCAAGCGTAGTCCTTATTTTGAAGGCGACCAGCGTAGACGTCTCCGATATGAAGAGGCGCTGCTCCGCAGCTTTCTTGAACTATGGCGACAGCACGGATGCCCCTGGCCGATTCGCGCAGAGTTTGCGATGGATTGGGTGATGGACGGCTCCATGCTGAACCGACCCTATCGCGATGAACATCGTCTGCTTGCCATACGTGCGTTCCTGCTACAGGTTCGTACTTTCGAAGAGCAGACGGGCATTCCCCAGAGCCAGTTCCGGAGGCGGTACAAGCGGCGTGCGTCCTACATCTTCTCTGACCGGGAGATTCAGCAGCTTATGGAAGCAGCCGCGCGGAACCCGCTCAGGTTCCGTGCGGCGACGGTCAGCACACTCATTGGCCTGCTAGCCAGCACAGGTATTCGCATCGGGGAGGCGCTGCGCCTGACGATGGCCGATGTGAGGCTCGATGTGAAGCCTTCACATCTGTATATCCATGAGACGAAGTTTGGCAAGTCACGCAACGTCGTGCTCCACACCTCGACCGTGGAGCACCTGCGGCACTATATCGACGAGCGAGCAACAGCGTTGCGGGGCCGCAGCGCTGAACCATTCTTCACCAACACGATTTGTCGACCACTGATCTATAACCCGCTCCGGTACACCTTTCGTCAGTTGCTGAAGCAGGTTGGCATTGCTCCGCCCGCGAACCAACGTAGGCCCACACTGCACTGCTTCAGACATACCTTCGCGGTGAAGCGATTGACACTCTGGCAGCACGAGGGTACGGACATCCGGACGCAGCTTCCATGGCTCTCCGTCTACCTCGGCCACCAAGGACCGGAGAACACCTATTGGTATCTGAGCGCTACGCCGGATCTTCTTCGGGATGCCGGTGCATTGTTTGATCCGGAACAGATGCTTGAAGCCGGTCGCCGATGATGCTTGCTGGCCCTCTTCTCCAGCAGTATTTCACCAACTACCTCATCGCTCAGCGACGGCTCAGCCCGCAGACACTCGCAAGCTATCGCGATACATTCCGTCTGTTGTTGCAGTTAGTACAGTCGGAACGGAAGATCGAGCCTGCGCAACTCGCCATCGAACAGCTTGATGCCGAGATCATTCTGCGCTTTCTGGATAACCTCGAGCTAAAGCGCAAGAACTCCGTTGTGTCCCGCAACCTGCGACTCACAGCCATACGCTCGTTCCTTCGCATGGTGGCTCTGCATCACCCAGAGTGCGTTGGAACAGTCACCCGCGTGCTCGCCATTCCGATGAAGCGAACAGATACGCGGCTTCTGGAGTATGTCTCCCGCACAGAGATGGACGCCATCCTCAACAGCATCGATCGCAAGCATTGGTGCGGACGGCGCGACTATGCCTTGCTGCTGACCATGTACAACTCCGGCGCACGCGTCTCTGAACTGTGTGCTCTACGCATAGATCAGATCGGCAGCGGCAAGAACAACTACGTCCATCTGCACGGCAAGGGCCGCAAGGAACGTGCTATCCCATTGTGGCCTTCCACCGCACGTATCTTACGAGACTGGCTTCGAGAGAACACCGGCAGCATGGCCTTTCCGGGAGTTCGCGGCGAACCGCTCAGCCGCTTCGCAGTTCGTCTTCTGTTGCAGAAGGCCGTTGCCACCGCGTCATCCAGCTGTTCCAGCCTGCGGAAGAAGCGCATCTCTCCTCACACGATCAGACATGGAACCGCTATGGCGTTGCTCGATGCAGGAGTAGACATCTCCGTCATCGCGCTCTGGCTCGGACACGAGAGCATCGAGACCACCAACGGCTATCTGCACACAAGCATTGCGCTAAAGGAAAAGGCCCTCGCCAAGGTCACACCATCGGGCTCTACGTTCAAGCGCTTCAAGCCTGATGACAGGCTCCTGGCCTTCCTCGCTTCTCTCTAACTATGTGCAGTCAGAACGCTGGTAGCCCGCGTCCTGACTGCATTCCTCCATCTCACTTCACACAATCCGGCGCTTCACACAGTACTACCGCAACGATTACGTTGGCGTCGAGCAGTGGAGCCGCAACATCGTCCGCGATCAATACGTGTGCCTTGAGCAATTGCACAGGCAACACGAGCGCTTTGCCAGAACGTGGGACAACAACCTGCGTTTGCAGGGCTTCGCCGAGGCTTTCGACCCCAACCAGCATGTACGCGGATAGTCCGAATCTTCCGACAACGGGGCGGACACGAGCTCCACACCTTCAGCCCTCACCCCAGCTCAAGGAGAGCCAAAATGCAGAACAGCAGCGAATTCCAGTTCCCTATCCCTGCACCCCTCCCTCTTTTAGAACACCATAAGGCAAAGACGATGGACAGGACGGAAGCAGTCGTACGCAACATGCTTATAGCGATCGAGGCGCCACTTTACGATGTCGGCGTCCTCAGTGACCGGGGAATGCTTCCCGGTCTCGACGGCATTTCGGCAAGCGCAGTTATCGCACGGCTTCCTCTGTTGAAGTATCGCAATGTCCGCGGTTCCCACATCTACATTCGTCCCTCAGGAGAGCATCGCTACACGGTGCTCGACGATCTCTCCGAGAGCTCGCTCGCTAAACTCTCCGCCGACGGCTTCACTCCGTGCGCCGTCGTCGAAACCAGCGCCGGCAACTTCCAGGCATGGCTCAAGCACCCGGCCGTATTGCCAAAGCTGCTCGGAACCTTCGCCGCTCACACGTTGGCCGCTCGCTATGACGCCGATCCGAGCGCGGCGGACTGGAGGCGGTTCGGCAGACTGCCCGGCTTTACCAACTGCAAGCCCAGGTACCGCAAACCCTATGGAAGGTTTCCCTTCCTCTGTCTCAAGAGTCACACCGGCGAGCAATATCCGATGGCCGAACCCTTCGCCCGCGAAATCGTCGACCTCTTTCAAGCACGGGAGCAGGAGCGGGAGGCAAGACGCCTGCGGGCTTCTCTTTCTCCCCAGAGAGGGCCGAGGTTAGCCAATCTGTCTCTCGAACGCTTTCGAACGTCCAGCAAGTACCAGGACCGCCCTGCCGCCGCAGACATCGCCTTCTGTGTCGCCGGTTATGCAAATGGCATGAGCGAAGACTTAATGGAACGCGCCCTTGAAGACGACTACATCTCTCGCGATCCCAGCCCTTCAAAACGTGCTTCCTACATCCGGAGAACTATGACGAAGGCGGGAGATTGGGCCGAGCGTTAGCGATCGATATTTTACGTCCCCTTGCGTATCTTTCATGGGGCATTTGAAATTGACTGCTCTGGTCCTGAGCTGGGTTTTACTGCTCGCGCCACGAAGCGAGATCGTTGAACAAGACGGCTCCCTTCCGGTTTGCCTTTCTGTCTGTGTTCAGCTCTGTTGCAACAATCAGGTCCGGGCAGGGACGTCCGAGTCGTTGCCCTGCCGCAGACGTCAAGCAGGATGAACGTTAAGCTTTTCACCAAAGACTTCAATGGCCTCCGCGAGCGCACTGACACCGATGCCGAAGGCGCGTTCGACAATGCGCGCCTCCCCGCGGATGTCGTGGGTGAGGTTGAAGAGCGCCGCTTAACCCTTGCGTAATGCACGCATCAACTCAATCCCCATGATGGTCGCGTAGGCTGTCTTCAGTGTCTTGAAGCTTCACACGGGGCGGATCAGCTGCTTTAGCTTCCCGTGATCAGCCTCAATGAATGTTGTTCAGATACTTGACTTGTCGATGCACTGTGCTCTGAGGGCACTTGCCTTCGGCCTTCAGTTCTGAAATAGCGATCGCGTAAGTCGGCGCCTTGTCCGTGTGGAGGACTTCCGGCTTCTCCCATGCCTTCAATCCGTTCAGCGCCTTGCCGAGCAAACGTCTGGCTGCCTTGGCGTTCCGTGTCGGCGAGAGATAGAATCGAGGGTGTTTCCTACGTTGTCGACAGCTCTATACAAATAGGTCCATTTGCCGCGCACCTTCACGTAAGTCTCATCGACTCGCCAGCTCGTCGACTGCGGGCGACGCCACTGCCAACGTAGCCGTTTCTCGGCGCGAACTTTTGAACCTAACGGTAGATTGTGGAATGATCTACGGAGACGCCGCGTTCACCCATCATCTGCTCGAGATCGCGATAGCTGATGCCATAGCGGCAGTACCATCGCACTGCCCAGAGAATGATTTCGCCTTCAAACTGACGCCACTTGGACTCTGACATGACCCGCTCCGTTTGTGTTGAGCCCAACTTCATGTGGCTACCGGAACTTTGCAACAGAGCCGGCCAGAGCATACTGAAGCACTTCACCGTTACCGTAGATTGTCGTCGCCGCGTCATGTATCTCGAAAAGTTGCCGGGGTGGAACAATCCTGAAATTTTCAACCGTGCAGGCTTGATCTATGACGAATAAGTGACAGGCGACGAGATAAAGACGGTGTTCGCTGGTAGCCCTGCTGAAGCCGCTGGTCTGAGACGCGGTGACCTAATCACAGCCATCGATGGAAGCAAGCCGTTGGAAGAGCAGCAAGATCCCGCATTTGTTCAAGCCGTCGGGAAGGTACTGCACATCACGGTACGACGCGACGGCGTCTCGAAAAGCACATGCCTTTGCTCAAGCTTCTGACGAAGTACGTCTTTCGGAAGTTCGCCCGCGCCAAGGAGCCTTATATGGCCCAGACGGAATGGGACCTGATGGTTATCGACGAGGCCCATCGCCTCCGTAATGTCTACAAGCCCGGCAACAAGATCGGCAAAGCCATCAAGGGTGCCCTCTCCGACCGCCACAAGCCGCTGCTGACCGACGGAACAGGAGCCGTAATGAATAGGATGAGCTGCGACCAGTGAACTTAACGCAACAGAGCCGACGCCGTCAAGACGAGTGTAGATGTTATGACCAGCGTGAATCGCGTCGATGGCTCCCTCGGCGACCACATCCGGAAGCTCCGTATCGCAGACTCCTGTGCGAGGTTGATCCCGCCCACCTGGTCACAGGCTACGGACATCGCGCGACTTTCGGATTGGATGACATTTGGAGCTATGGTACTCAGGCTAAGCAGCGGGGAGGTTGGCTCATGGATTTACCTTTCGTCTTGGGAGATACTAGACAAGCTTTTGGGAGATCGTTCCGTATACCCAGCGTATCGGGAGCGTCTCCCTCATTTATGCTACTGGGGCAGCTTGAGGTGTAAACCCGTCCCAGCCTCGCCGCATTTGCGCCGCACAGACGCGCTATTACTTCAATCAAAGCGCCTACTAATCGGACTCTTGGACCACAAGCGACGATCCAACGCAGTGCGTGAACCCCATCGTTAAATGGGCAACAGTACTATGCGAGCTATCCACCCTGCCTAATTGGGAGCGCGGTTCAAGGATCAATCCTTGAAAGTTCTATGCCTCTTGGCAGAAGCCCTGTCACAGCTCCGCTACAACGGAGCGCCTAGAATCTCCCGGAGAGCGGCCTGAGTGCGACGGTTTTCTTCAGGAAGACCGATAGTGATGCGGACCCAATTAGTAAGTGGGGGATGCGCGCGGCCGATATTAATGCCGCGCGCGAGCATGGCCTGGGCGACCTGCGCCTGGGGGCGCGCGGCGTTAAAGAAGATGAAATTTGCAACAGTGTCGGTGTGGGGGAGTTTGAGGTCGTCCAAGGTGCGAAGCCAGAGGGTGCGCTCGCGAGCAACGGCCTCGCGTGTGGACGCGACTTGTGTGGTGTCGGCGAGGGCAGCCTGCGCTGCCGCGAGGTTCAAGCGGCCGAGTGATTCAGGATCGCCGGCGCCTTGTTTCCGCAGGGCCGCGGCGAGCGATTTCGGTGCGAGAACGTAGCCGATGGGAAGGCCTGCGAGGCCCTGGATCTTATCGAAAGTGCGGAAGACAGCGACGTTAGCGCCAGAGCGCGTAAGGTTTGCCGAGGTGCGGGTTTTGAAGTCAGGCGTGTACTCGAGGTAAGCTTCGTCGACGATGGCGATCGCGTGATGCGAGGCTTCTGTGAGGAAGTTCTTGAATGCGGTGTCGTCGTTTACCGTGCCGGTTGGATTGTGCGGGTTGACAAGATAGAGGGCTCGGGTTCGGGGAGTGATGTGAGCTAAAAGCGCAGGCAGATCGTTACGGTACTCAGCGTCAAGTGGGACGCTAACGCCGACGCTCCCGGCGTTGGCCGCAGAGTCGATCAGCGCAAGATACCCAGGTGTGGAATAAAGGAATTCGCCTCCTGAGCGGCTCTGCGAGCCGAGGTAAAGGCCAAGCAGACCAAGGATCTCGCCGAGTACCACCTGGTCGAAAGGGATCTTTTCATGCGCGGCGATCTGCTCGGCAAAGGCCTGAGCGGTGGTGGCGTCGGCATAGCGGTTGCTGCGTGGGAGTTCGCGCGCGATCGCTTGCGCGACAGTGGGAGAGGGGCCGTAAGGGTTCTCGTTAAAGCAGAGGCGGATCGCTTCGTCCGGAGCCGCGGCGTTAGCGGGAAGGTGGGGTAGCGCGCTCGTGGCGAGGGCCAGGGTTGAGGACTTGAGCAGGGTACGGCGGGAGAAGTAAGTGGACATCGATAAGTTCCCTCTGGTGCATTGCAAGGGCCTGAGTCTAGCAGTCAGCTTGAGCCGCGAGAAGCAGCGGTGAAGCTCGCCGCTCTCGCTCGCCCGTGCGCCTCGTCTCCATCGACAAAGCTAGAAACTAACCCGCACGCCAAGCTGCAGGTAGCGGGGGAAGTTAGCCTGTGCCGTGATCTGCCCGAACGAGGCGCTCCCAAATGAGGTGTTCGGACCGGTGAACCAGGGCGTGTTGAAGGTGTTGAAGGTCTCGGCGCGGAACTGTGCATTGACGCGCTCGCGAATCAGCACATTCTTAAACAGCGAGATGTCCCAGTTCTCCTCGCCAGGCCCGCGCAGCGACAGAGTGCGCGGTGCGTCGCCGAAGGTGAGTGCCGTCGAGGTAGAGAAGGCGGCAGGATTGATGTAGCCATTGAGCCGGTCGAAGAGGCTGCCAGAGGTGCCCAGAGCCGCGCCAGGCACAACATTCGGGCGCTGGCCCGCGTTGCCGACAATGCCGGAGTTGGGATTTGAGCTCTGACGGATAGCGACAGGGAAGCCTGCCTGGAAAGTAGGAATGACGTTGACCTGCCAGTGTCCGAGGATTTGGTCAGACCATCGGGAACCGGTCGAGAAGCGCTCGCCGACTCCGATAGGAAGATCGTAAATAATGCCAGCAGTAAAGCGGTAGGGGACGTCGTTGACCGCATGCGCATACTCGGCGTTCAAGTTGTAAACGTTCTGCGGGGCGGAAACGCCGGAGCTTTGGATGTTATTTGTGGTGGCGAACGAGCTATCCATGTTCCGCGACCAGGTAAAGGAACCGACTAAGTTAAGCCCATGAGCTGCGCGCTTCTCGGCCTTGATCAGCAGCGCGTCGTAACTGGCATGCGAGGAGCTGACGAATAGATTCACAGAAGAGAACTGCGGGAAGGGAAGAAGTAGTTGCGACTGGGAGACGGTGCTGTTCCCGATGACGCCTGTTCCACCATTGCCGTAGTACGGATTGGCGACCGAGGCGTTTAGGCCGGCTACGCCCTGCGAGAATTGGGAGGGATTGAGCTGGTCGACGTTTACGGCTCCGCCGCCGAGCGGCGCTGGTGACAGGTTCGTAGAGCGGCTGCCGATGTAGCCGGCCTGCAGGACGGTATGGCCAGGTAGCTCGCGTTCAATGTCGGCAGAGAACTGCTGGACGCGCGGCGCGTGGAACTGCTGGTCGAAGCTGGTAACGGAGGAGCCGACACCGGTGAGCGGGCCGGCAGCATTGCCGGTAGGTCTGAGCAGGCCCGAAGGGAATGGGTTGTCAAGGGTGTTAGCGGGTGTCTGATCGCCATCGTTACTGGCAACATAGGAGGTGTACTGGGTGTATCCGGGAGCGAGCGCGGCGATGGGATCGTAGCGAATGGGTGCGTAGAGGATGCCATACCCGCCGCGGACCACTGTGTTGCCGGTCAGCTGGTAGGCGGCCCCGAGACGCGGTGCAAACTTAAGCCGGGAGAGGCTGCCGATGTCGCGTGGGCTGCCGTTGAGGCCCGCGAACAAGATGCCGCCCGTGACAGCGGCGTTCGCCGAAAGCTTTGCCGTGGCTGTGCGATCAAAGCCGACAGCGAGCTGGTTGTTGTTCTCCTTGAGGCCGGTTTCACTCTCATAGCGTAGGCCGAGATTTAGAGTAAGGCGGCGGGTGATGCGATAGTCGTCCTGGGCAAAGATAGCGTGATAGTCAAGATAAGTTTGGAGGAAGGTCGATGTTTCTACTTCGCCCGAGACGGGATAGCCGAGGACAAGATCGGCCACGTCAGAGCCCGTGCCATCGCCTGAGACATTAGGGTTGGCCTGGGTAAAGACGCCCGAGAATGTGTAAGTGCCCGGCGCGTCGCCAAGATCCTGGAAGTCCATACGCAACCTGCGGTACTCGGCGCCAAAGGTGAGGTTGTGTTTGCCCGCGGTCTTGGCGAGTGTCCCGTTCACGATCTGTGACTTCCAGTTATCGAGTGAGGAAGTATCCTGGCCGAGCTGCGAGAAGCGGCTGAAGAAGATGGTAGGGAAAAACTTAGCCTGCAACTGGCTGGTAAGCGCGCTTGGGAATCCGAGCGTGGCAGGATCAAATCCGTTTGAGACCTCGGCGATCAGGTTAGGAAAGCGATTATTGCCGTACCGCGCAGTGAGCACAGTGGTCGGGTTGAGGATCCAGGTGCTATTAAGCTGGGTAGTGTCGACCTGCCGATGGTAGGTGTAGGAGTAACTGCCGGGCAGCGTGCCGAGCGGATTGCCCAGCGGCTGCAGCGCCTCATAAAAGATGTAAGAACCACTCACACTCCACCAGGGTCGAATCTGCTGGTCGAGCTTTACAGTTACCTCTTGCGCGTGGTCGCGCACATTGTCAGTCGCGGTGAAGTTGTTCTGGCCGGTCGGGGTTGCGGTCTGCGGCAGGGGGAAGTAAGAGGCGATGTTCTTGCCGACAGTGCTCAGGCGCCCCGCCGGAATCTTGTTGTTCGGGAACGGTGTGCGATGGATGGCGCCGTTGCCGTCAGTGTAGGTCTGCGTTGGATCGTAGATGACGTTGAGCGTGCCGTCCGGGTTGAAGCTCTGCGAAAAGTCTCCCGTTCGCTCGAGCGCAGTGGGCACGGCAAACGTTTCAGTGTACGGTGAAGTCTGAATGTAACCTTCTGTCCCGATGAAGAAGAACGTGCGCGCCTGGTGTATGAAGGGGACGAAGCCCCCGAGCGACGCGCCCCAGTTGTAGTAAGGACTATCAGGGCGTGGAATGTCTTCGCGGTTGGCGAAGAAGTCATTCGCGAGCCAGGCGGTCTGCCGCGTCTCGCCGAAGACCGAGCCATGATACTGGTTGGAACCGGAGCGAAGCAGGGTATTAAAGACGCCGCCGCCGGTACGCCCTACCTGCGCGTCATAGGTGTTGGCCTGCACCTTGACGTCCTGGATCGCTTCGATGGTTGGAATGACGATAGGACGGTTGTTGGTGTCGGTAATCGGCACGCCATCGACGAGATATAGGTTTGCGGCGACAGGGCCACCCGCGACCGAGGTCTGAGACGTGCCGTTCTGATCGGCAAAACGGACGAACTGCTGGTTCCCCGTGTTGACGAAGACCCCTGAGACCTTCGCGGTCATGTAGGGGTTGCGGCCCGTTATTGGAATGTCTTCGAGCTGGCGCTGCGAGAGGTCAGTGCTGACTGACGCGGTCGAGGGGTCCACCAGCGGTGCGTCTGCATTGACCTGCACGACGCTGGATTCGGAGCCGATCGCCAGAATGACATCGAGGGTGAGGAAGTCTTGCGTCGCGAGTGCGATGTGGACGCGGTCGGTAGAAGCGAAGCCTGTAGCCTGAACGTGCAGCGTGTAGGTTGCGGGACGCACTGCGTTGAAGACGTAGGTGCCATCTGCAGCTGAGGTGGTGGTGTGGACCTGCTGCGTCGCCTCATCAGCGAGGGTAATGGTGGTATTCGGCAGAGCAGCACCGCTCGCATCTGTCACTGTACCGCGGAGACCTCCATTGAAGGTTTGCGCGTGAGCGAGCGGTGCGAGGATGAGCAGTGAGGCAACTAGGGGATGCACGCGAGATCGGATCAAGGCGGAACTCCAAGGCGGGCGTGAGATCGAGCGCCGTTATGAATGAGCAACGTTGGCAGCTAAGGATTGTTAGGTGAGGATTGCAGCGGAGAGCTAGCGGCAGCCAAACGTCTGGTTGCTCAACTCAGCAGGAACGACCTGCGAGGAGCAACAACAACAGCGAAGCTCAGAGACACGCATGGCCTGAAGCATAGGGGAAAAGGTGCGAAGCGTCAATGAGAACGGCTCTGTTGCAAGTTCAGGCATGGACGGAGGGCGTCCAGGACGCTGCGCTATCCTGAGACGTTACGCAGGTTTGATTTCGAGTCGTTCACCGATCATTGCGACGGCCTCCGCGAGCGCAGAGGCACCGAGGCCGAAAGCGCGTTCGACGATGCGCGCCTCGCCACGGATGTCTTGCGTGAGGTTGAAGACCGCCGCCTGGCCCTTGCGCAGGGCACGCATCACCTCAAATCCCGTGATCGTCGCGTAGGCGGTCTTCAACGTCTTGAAACCCCGCACTGGACGGATCAATTGCTTCAGCTTGCCATGATCGGCCTCGACGACATTGTTCAGATACTTAACCTGTCGATGCGCCGTTTTCTCGGGACACTTACCTTCGGCCTTCAATTCTGAGATCGCGATACCATAGGTCGGCGCTTTGTCCGTGTTGATGATTTCCGGCTTCTCCCAGTCCTTCAAACCGTTCAGCGCCTTGCCGAGAAACAGTTTCGCCGCTTTTGCGTTCCGTGTGGGCGAGAGATAGAAGTCAATCGTGTTTCCAAGCTTGTCCAGCGCCCGGTAAAGATAAGTCCATTTGCCGCGCACTTCCACGTAAGTCTCATCGACCCGCCAGCTCGTCGATTGCGGGCGGCGCTACTGCCAGCGCAGCCGCTTTTCAATCTCCGGCGCGTACTTCTGAACCCAGCGATAGATCGTGGAATGATCAAGGGGCACACCGCGCTCGCCCATCATCTGCTCCAGATCACGGTAGCTGATGCCATAGCGGCAGTACCAGCGCACTGCCCAGAGGATGATCTCGCCTGCAAAATGACGCCACTTGAAATCTGACATGACCGGCTCCGCTCGCGTTCGCCCCATTTTCTAGCGGCCTCAAAAACTTTGCAACAGAGCCCTTTGCATTGCCCCCCCCCAAATCAGACTTCACTACTTGCGTTAAGTAAACATATTGACATTTGGCTTGGCTCGGACTACCTTGAATTTGAGGCGGCCGGTGGAGATGCATGGATATCGAGTTCGCAGACAAAAAGCTGGAGCTGATCGAGACAGACCGGGCTGCTGATACCAAGCTGCCAATAGCTGTCATCAACTCTTTGCGTAACAAGCTTCAGTTTCTGCGAAGCACACCTGATGAGCGCTCCATTCGCAACTGGCGCAGTCTTCACTACGAAAAGATGGCGGGAGAGGAACGATCAATCCGCATCAATGACCAATACCGACTGATCTTCACGATTGATACGGCTCGACAGCCAAATAAAATCACCGTTTTACGAGTTTGGGATCACGACTAAGCCAAGGGGGATGAACATGGCAACGAATCACAGCTGGATCATGCACCCGGGCTTCTTCTTGAAGGAGGAGATGGAGGCCCGCAACTGGAGTCAGCGCGATCTCGCCTTCATCCTGGGCGTCCCCGAACAATCGGTCACCTTGATCGTTTCGGGTAAGCGAGGCATAAGCGCTGATATGGCTCAGGCGCTCGGTGCCGCCTTCGACGTCCACCCTGATCTGTTTGCGAACCTGCAGAAGGACTATGAGATGGCACAGGCTCAGCGGCCCGATCCTGGGGTGGCGCTTCGTGCCAAAATGCAAAACATCTATCCGGTACGGGAGATGATCAAGCGTGGATGGATTACAGCAACAGACGCAGGAATGCTGGAATCACAGCTCGTGCGCTTCTTCAACGTTGAATCAGCAGATGACATCCCCTACATGGCTCATGCTGCGCGTAAAGGTCGCTACGATGATGTCCCGGCAGCCCAGCTCGCATGGCTTTTTCGGGTAAAGCAGATTGCCCACTCTATCCCTGCGCCAAAGTATTCCGAGAAGGCTCTCCGTGAAACGCTAGTAGATCTTGAGGGTCTTTTGCTTTCTCCAGAGGAGGCCCGTCATGTTCCTCGCCTTCTCGGGGACTGTGGAGTCCGGTTCATCATCATCGAGAAGCTACCCCACGCTGATATTGATGGTGTTTGCTTCTGGCTTGACGAGAATTCACCCGTGATTGGAATGTCTCTCAAGCGGGACACAATCGACAACTTCTGGTTTGTCCTTCGCCACGAAATTGAGCATGTCCTCCAGAAGCACGGGCAAGAACATGAAATTGTTGATCTAGATCTCGGCGGTTTTGAAACCTCTGCTCTACCTCCAGAGGAGCAAATAGCAAATTCTGCTGCTGCTGATTTTTGTGCACCTTCAGATCGCCTAGACAACTTCATGAGGCGGAAGCACCCGTTTTACTACGAGAAGGACGTAATTGCTTTTTCTAGAACGGTTCAACGGCATCCGGGATTGGTGGTCGGCCAAATGCACTTCCGCATGAAGCGCCACGATTACCTCGCTCGACACTTAGCAAAAGTTCGCGCTTTCGTTGTTCCTGGCTCCATAACCGATGGCTGGGGGCAAGTGGTCCCTATATCGCTGTAAGGAGAAACCATGCCGACAAAGTCTGAAAAGCTGCAGGGCATTTGGCACAACTACGACAGCCAGCTGGATCATCAGCCGTCCAGCGCTCGACAAGCGGTTGAGTGGGCCGTGCGTGAGGGGCTATTAGAGCTTCCCGAGATCGATCCGTACGATGTCCTTGCGGGGCAAATGGCGACCGCTCTCCGCGAAGAGATGCAGACGGACTAGAAGGGCAGACGGTACCGGGTGAACCATGCTGCCAGGGTGACAAAAGGTGGGGTTCAATACACGTTTTGGGCGAAGATGGGTTTCGCTGCCCACTCTCACATGGAGATCGCTTTTGCCCAAAGGCGCGAACTGATCATCGGAGAAAACGTATTGTTGAAAACGGACGTTGACGTTTACAACGATATGAATCGTGGAGAGAGGCCAGAAGTTCAGCTCGTGCTGGACTACACAGACGACGTTGCTGAGCGCGAAGAGCTGTTGAAGCTCCCCCCCATGCGTAACGCTGCGTAGTAGACGTCGCTTGCTTGACTTGTCCACCAAGCGATGCAGATCCGACTAGGTTCATGAGCATTGAAGCGACACTGTCAAGAGAGGATAACGTTGGCTACCATCACCCGTCCCGCCGCACTTGTTCGTCAAGGCTCACTGAAGCTGTATGCAACGTCGATCACGGTTCGCGATTTTAAGCTGCCCGGCTTTTACCAAATAAACAAGCTAGATCCGGACGGCGATGGCCCAGGCTTCCAACGTCTCTTGAGCCAATCTCGCGCAAATCGTCTAGCTGAATACTTGCTGGAAGGCCATCAGGAAGGGGATGCGTTCCTGCCAACATCTATCTTTCTTGCAACGAGTAAGAACATTGCTTTCGATTCTGCCACCAACTCCATAACGTTCGATGTGAGCGAAGTCGGTCCATTCAACGTTGTTGATGGGCAGCATCGGATAGCGGGCCTTGTGACTGCCGCAGACAAGAACCCAGAACTCCTCAATTTTGAGATGCCGGTGAACATAGCGGTCAACCTAGATGACGTGAGTCAGATGTCTCACTTCCTCATCGTGAATACGACGCAGCGTTCAGTCGAAAAGGGCGTTGAGCAGCAGATCATAGCTCGGCTGTCAGCTATGGTGGACCTGGAGAACATGCCAACGATCCCTCGTTGGATTCAACGCCAGGTGCTCAAAGGAGACGACGCTAGAGCACTGTTCATAGCTCAGTTCCTAAACACAGAAGCTGGATCTGCATGGCAGGGCAAGATCCGCATGGCCAATGACGAAGCAGCGGACGCGGCTATCAATCAGCACAGCTTCGTGAATTCTCTAAAAAAAGTACATTTTCGCCGCCAGTAGGGCTCTGTTGCAAAGTTTTTGAGGCCGCTAGAAAATGGGGCGAACGCGAGCGGAGCCGGTCATGTCAGATTTCAAGTGGCGTCATTTTGCAGGCGAGATCATCCTCTGGGCAGTGCGCTGGTACTGCCGCTATGGCATCAGCTACCGTGATCTGGAGCAGATGATGGGCGAGCGCGGTGTGCCCCTTGATCATTCCACGATCTATCGCTGGGTTCAGAAGTACGCGCCGGAGATTGAAAAGCGGCTGCGCTGGCAGTAGCGCCGCCCGCAATCGACGAGCTGGCGGGTCGATGAGACTTACGTGGAAGTGCGCGGCAAATGGACTTATCTTTACCGGGCGCTGGACAAGCTTGGAAACACGATTGACTTCTATCTCTCGCCCACACGGAACGCAAAAGCGGCGAAACTGTTTCTCGGCAAGGCGCTGAACGGTTTGAAGGACTGGGAGAAGCCGGAAATCATCAACACGGACAAAGCGCCGACCTATGGTATCGCGATCTCAGAATTGAAGGCCGAAGGTAAGTGTCCCGAGAAAACGGCGCATCGACAGGTTAAGTATCTGAACAATGTCGTCGAGGCCGATCATGGCAAGCTGAAGCAATTGATCCGTCCTGATCAGCGACGATAAAAGCACCCGGCCGGCGACAATTATTTCTCCCTATTTGAGAACGGTTGAGACGATGCGGAAAGCGCTGGTAGGAGAGCGCGATCCGGATGGTGACAGACCAGCAAATAAGGAGGCTGTACAAGATGTCGCACATCGAGGGGACGAAAGAGATAGCAGCGGCGAAAGCGGGCATGGACGTGAAGACGGCGCGCAAGTACCTCCGGGCTCGGCGGTTGCCAAGCGAACTAAAGGCAGAGCGGCATTGGCGAACACGGCAGGATGGTTTTGCCGAGGTGTGGCCGGAGATGGCAGCCCAGCTGAGTGCAAACCCGGGCTTGGAAGCCAGGACGTTATTCGCTGCGCTTCAGCGGCAGCATCCAGAGCGCTTTGCCGATGGGCAGTTGCGCACCCTGCAACGGCGGATCAAGCGGTGGCGAGCCAGTGAGGGGCCGGCGCAGGAAGTGTATTTCGTGCAGGAGCACCGGGCCGGTGAGTTATGCGAATCGGATTTTACTCACCTGACCGATCTGGAGATCACCATTGCCGGCCAGGCCTTTGCGCACATGCTGTACCACTTCGTGCTGACGTATTCGAACTGGGAGACAGGCACGATCTGCTACACGGAGAGCTTCGCCAGCCTGAGTGAAGGGCTGCAAAATGCGCTGTGGGAGTTGGGCGGCGTGCCCTTGCTCCACCGCACCGATCGGATGACGGCTGCGGTTAATAACCTGGTCGAGCAGGCAGATTTTCAGAAGAGCTATCAGACCCTGCTGCGCCACTATACCCTCGATGGGCGCAAGATCCAGACCGGCCAGCCGAACGAAAACGGAGATGTGGAGCAGCGTCACTATCGCTTCCGGCGTGCGTTGGACCAGGCGCTGCTGTTGCGCGGCAGCCGGGACTTTGCGGACCTCGATGAGTACCGAAGCTATCTCGATAAGCTCTTCGAGCAACTGAATAGCGGCCGCAAGCCGAGGCTGCGAGAAGAACTGGAGAGGCTGGGAGCGCTGCCCGAGCGGCGGCTGGATACCGCCAAGCGGGTCCGGGCTCGCGTGAACTCCGGCAGCCTGATCGCGGTGGAGCGGAACAGTTATTCGGTCAACAGCCGGCTGATCGGCGAGATCGTCGAAGCGCGGGTCTTCGCCGAACACCTGGAGATCTGGTACGGTGGCCAAAAGATGGAGCAGTTGCCGCGGCTGCGCGGGCGGGCAAACTATCGCGTGGACTACCGGCACATTATCGACTGGCTGGTACGCAAGCCTGGCGCGTTTGCGAGCTACCGCTACCGCGAGCACCTCTTCCCGAGTGGCTGTTTTCGCCTGGCTTACGACTTGCTGCAGCAGCTCATGCCCAACCGCTGTGAGCGGCGTTATCTCCAGATACTGGAGTTGGCCGCTAAGCAAGGAGAAGCTCGTGTGGAAGATGCACTTCGGCTGCTGCTGGCGAGTGCGTCCGGCAAACAAACCATCGCGGATGCCGAAGCCTTCGACCGCTTTCTGAAGCGGTGTGAGCAGGCGCCCGAAATCGTCGATGTTCCCATCGCCGAGGTCTCGCTGAGCAGCTTCGATCAACTCTTGAGCCTCTCAGGCGGCGTGCAATGAGCCGCGCTGTGGATGTGAAGGCGGAGTTGACGCAGAGCCTGAAATACCTGCACCTGCCAACGATGCGGCAGTGCTATGAAGAAGTGGCGCAGCAAGCCGAGCGCGAGTCACTCAGTTATAAACGCTACCTGCATGAGTTAGTGCAGCGAGAGTGCGAGGAACGGCAGGAGAACCGCACAGCCAAGATGCTGCGCGAGTCGCAGCTGCCGCTGGAGAAATCACTCGGTGCGTTCGATACCAAGCGGCTTCCTCCGAAAGCGGCGCGCCAGATGCGCTCCTTGCTCGATGGGGGCTTTCTCGAACGAACAGAAAACGTGCTCGTGTTCGGCAATCCGGGCAGCGGCAAGACGCACATGCTGCAGGCCATCAGCCAGGAGTTGGTGCGCAGAGGACACCGCATGCTGTTCACCACCTGCGAGATGCTCGTGCAGCAGTTGCTTATCGCCAAACGGGACCTGAAGCTAAGCCGTCTTATCCAGCGCTACGCACGCTACGAAGGCATGATCATCGACGACCTGGGTTACATCCGGCAAACCCGGGAGGAAATGGAAGTCGTCTTCACGCTGCTGGCTGAGCGCTACGAGCGCGGCAGTGTCTTGCTGACCAGCAATCTGCTGTTCTCCAAGTGGGAAGGCATTTTCAAGGACCCAATGACGACGGCTGCGGCCATCGATCGACTCGTGCACCACAGCGTCATCGTTGAACTCAACATACCCAGTAATCGGCTGGAGCAGGCCCGCAGCAATGGCCACGCGCTTGACCAGGAGCCGTCAGGCGAAGCCGGCCCCGATGAACCAGCCTCCGGCTCCGGGCTCCGCCCTGCGCCTCCAGCCGCTTCATCGGAAACAAGCGTAAATGTCGTTGAAAGCTGATGACGGTAAATGTGTAAATGTCGTTTTTAGGGAGAAATAGTTGTCGTTGGTCGGAAAGAGTAGTTGACGCTGAACAACGTCCAGTGCGGGGTTTCAAGACGTTGAAGACCGCCTACGCGACGATCACGGGATTTGAGGTGATGCGTGCCCTGCGCAAGGGCCAGGCGGCGGTCTTCAACCTCACGCAAGACATCCGTGGCGAGGCGCGCATCGTCGAACGCGCTTTCGGCCTCGGTGCCTCTGCGCTCGCGGAGGCCGCGCATTGACTCATCATTTTTGCCACCGGTGGGAGGTGGTTGCCTCATGAAAATGTTACCCGTTTGGGATGGCAGAGACGGGCGGCAGGAAGACGAGGCGACTGAGTGTGGCAAGCAGGCGAGAGGTGACGGCGGCGGTGGCCGTGCGCTATCAGGGCAGCGCACGGAGCGAGAAGGAGAGCATACTCAACGAATTCACCCAGGTGACAGGCTTTCACCGCAAGCATGCGATTCGCGTGCTGAACCAGCAGGCCGGCAAGCCAGGGATGGAAACGAGCGGCATACGTCGAGGCCGGGTCTACGACCAGGCCGTGCAGCAGGCACTGATCGTGGTGTGGGAAGCAGCGGACAGGATTTGCGCCAAACGGCTGAAGCAAATCATTCCGGTGCTGGTTGGCTCGATGGAGCGATACGGGCACTTGCAGTTGAATGCGGAGGTCCGGCAACGTTTGCTAAAGATGAGTGCCGCCACGATGGATCGGCTGCTGAAGGCGATCCGGCAAGTGAGCAACACGGGCCGCCGGAGATCCACCATGCGTTCGGTGCTACGCAACAGCATTACGGTGAGGACCTTTTCCGACTGGAACGATCCGGCTCCCGGGTTCTTCGAGATGGATTTTGTGGCGCACTGTGGCAAGTCGGTCGCAGGGAGTCACGTGCACAGTTTAGTGTTGACCGATATCGCTTCGGGGTGGACCGAGGCCGCCGCCATGGTCGTGCGAGAGCAGTCGCTGGTCACGGAGACAGTACATGGGATCCGCGCCAGATTGCCGTTTCCCATGCTGGGCCTGGACGTAGACAACGACAGCGCTTTTATCAATGAGACCATGCTGAACTATTGCCTGGAGCATCAACTCGAGCTCACCCGATCACGTGCCTATCGGAAGAATGACCAGGCCTGGATAGAGCAGAAGAACGGCGCTGTGATCCGGAAAATGGTGGGCTATGGAAGACTCGAGGGGCTCGGGGCTGCCACCATCCTGGCCAGACTGCACGACGTGGTGCGATTGTATGTGAATTACTTTCAACCTTGTTTCAAGCTGAAGTCCAAGGTGCGAGAAGGCGCCAGGGTCATCAAGAAGTATCACGCTCCCGCGACGCCAGCCGAACGTCTCCTGGCCAGCGACAGGGTTTCTGCCGATGACAAGCAGAACATTCGCGATGAGTTTGCGTCTTTGGATCCGGTGGAGTTGCTACGCCGGATACGGCAAGCACAGCGACAACTGGCCTCCCTCGAAGTCACGAGCGAGGGTTTGCCACTGCCTGCTGCCCAGCCGGATACCAGCGCGTTTGTCGCGAGCCTCTCCATTGCCTGGCAGGATGGCGAGATCCGTCCCACCCATCACAAGCAAAGACGGAAACCCAGAACATGGCGCACCCGTGCCGATGATTTCCGAGAGACGTGGCCAACGGTTGAGCGGTGGCTCATGGACTCACCGGATACAACTGCAAAGGAACTCTTTCTGAGGCTTCAGGAGTTGACGCCGGATCAGTTTAAGCACGGTCAACTACGTACGCTGCAGCGGCGGGTAAAAGCCTGGCGGAGCGAGATGGTCCGACACCTTGTCTTCGGCGCTGGCAGCGAGAGTGCGACAAACACGAGCGCTTCAACGATGGTTTTATGACGAGCTCCACTCGAGCCGGAGGTTGGCGGATGGCTATTACTGCTGTTACACATGACAACTACGTCTCGGGTAACATTCCTGTTTGAGGCAACACGACCGGAAAAAGTAGTTGACGCTGAACAGCGGGAATGAGAAACGCTCCGCCCCCAATCCCGAGCATGCCGGAGATGATGCCGATCACGACGCCTAGGACGAGGCCACCGCCGATGGCGATCGGAGTCATACGTTCGCTTTCTCTGGATCGTTCCACGGCATGCGGCCAAGCACGGATGCCATCATGCACGTATCGCTTACACCCGCGTAGACCAGGCCCGCACCAACCAAGCCCGCGCCGACAAAGAACTTCTTTGAACTAAGCAGGCCGAGCCCGCAGAACGTCAGCACCAGAGCACCTGCCGTGACGCTCACCTGGCGCTCCATCGACCAGGGCCTGTTCTCGGCAACCGTGAACGGCTTGCCGCTGTGGGTCCACGCTTGCACGCCGCCATCAAGCACTTCGAGCGAAGTGAATCCCTTGCCGGCCAGGGTTTGCCGCGCATCTTCCGCACGCCGTCCGGTTCGGCAGACGAGGGTGATCGGCGCAGAGCGGTCCCAGCCTTCGCTGGCCTTGTCCAGCATTCCAAGCGGAACGAGTTCCGAACCCTCGATATGACCCTCGGCAAACTCAGGGTATTCCCGTACATCGATCAAGCGAGCTTCCATGTGTACCTCCGTACTTCATATGAAACTGTATGCCTCCATAGTGATACATTCAAGTCATGGTAAGGCAGGCAATGAGTGACAAGATGCTCGACCTGGTGGCTCGGCGGTTTCGCACTCTGGGAGAGCCGTACCGCCTGCGCATCCTTCAGGAGCTGGAAGCGGGCGAGAAGTCGGTCGGCGACTTGGTCGTCGCGCTCGACGGGAACCAGCCCAATGTATCCAAACATCTGCAGATACTGTCCGATGCCGGATTGATTGGCCGCAGGCGGGAAGGCACGTCCATCTTCTATGCCATCAGTGACCCCATGGTGTTCAAACTGTGCGCACTGGTGTGCAACAGCGAAGCCGCGAAGAGCCGCCGCGAATTCGAAGAGCTGGCAGGCAAGCAAGGCCGGGCGACGCGATGAAGATCAAGCAATTCGAAGTGCCGGGACTTGCGCAGTATTCTTACGTTCTCTCGTCTGAGGGACAGGCCATCGTCATTGACCCGATGCGCGACTTCGACCGCTATACGGAGTATGCGGCCGAGCAGGACGTGGTCATCAAGTACGTGACCGAGACCCACATCCATGCGGATTTCGCTTCCAGCGCGCTCGCTCTTGCCGAATCTGTTGGTGCGGAGCTTGCCCTCAGCTCCTACGATGAAGAGCAGTATCGCTACAGCATGAAGCACCATCCGCTGTGCGATGGCGATGCGCTGCACATCGGCAAGGTGCGGCTGGTTGCGCTTCACACACCGGGCCATACCCCCGAGCACCTCAGCTTTGTTCTCTTCGACGAGGAAAGGAATGCGTCCCAGCCACTCGCGCTCTTCAGTGGAGACTTCCTTTTTGTCGGCTCACTCGGGCGGCCGGACCTGCTTTGCGACGAAACCAAGCAGGCGCTTGCTCACGAACTCTATCGCAGCCTGCATGAACGCATTGCTTCACTGCCCGATGGCGTGCATATCTACCCAGGTCACGGCGCGGGTTCGCTCTGCGGTGCGGGCATGAGTGAACGGGCTGAATCGACGCTGGGCTATGAACGTCTGAGTCAGCCGTTGTTCAAGCTGGAAGAAGAAGCGTTCGTGCGTGAAATTCTGGCCAGTGTTCCACCCATGCCTTCGTACTACCCACGCATGAAGGAGCTGAACTCCGAGGGTGCGTCCAGCGTTGCCGCCCTGCCCGGCAAAGTGGCACTTACACCTGCTCGTATTGCGGCACTGCTCACCGACGAGAGTGTCACCATTATTGACCTGCGGCGTCCCGAAGCATTTGGTGGCGCACACATCATGGGTGCCCTTAATATCGGCGCAGGTCAAAATCTTTCGCTCTGGGCCGGCTGGATACTGGAGCCGGAACACCGATTCGTGCTCATGAACGACAAGGGAGATGACGAGGCTTCACGTCGAGCACTCGTTCGGGTTGGGTTAGAACATATCGAAGGCTTTGCGCAGAAAGGAATGCCTGCCTGGATAGACGCTGGCCTAGAGTTCACGCGAACGGCTCAACTCTCTACGAAAGAGGTTGCCGAGAGGAACCCTGATACTCGGGTTCTGGATGTCCGAAGTGAGAAGGAATGGTGCAGCGGACATATTCATTCAGGGCGCCCATCATATTCCTCTAGGCGAGTTGAAGGAGCGAATGCAAGAACTTGGCAAAGATGCTGACCTTATCGTCGTCTGCGGAAGCGGATACCGCTCAAGCATCGCGACAAGTCTGCTTCAAGCGAACGGGTTCACAAGAGCTAGTTCTATGGACGGTGGAATGACAGGATGGAACCAACGGAAGTTGCCGCTCACTACGAGCTGAACGAGCCTCCCGACATTCAGAAGCCCTGCCGGCCGGAACTGTGCCTGCCAGGCAAACTTCCGCCTGTGCGCCATGTCGGGACAGACCTGCCACTATTCCTCTCCGCGATGATAAATCTTACGACCTGAGCTCCACGACGGCACCGAGGAGGAGGCTACGACTTCGATGATAACGCCTGAGCGAGCAACTACAGCACACCACGCAGCCGCAAGCACTACGATTGCGATCAGTGGTCCGGCTGCAATTCGACAAACGCCTGATCCGCCCGCCCTAGTTCCCACTATGCCACTCGGCGACGCCAGAGCAAGAGTCAAGGCGAGGTCAGCACAATCAAGCAGAACGGTTACGATATCGGTAACAATCTGCGTCAGCTACTCAACTCTTGAGTTGCAAGACGGGAGAGGTCATCTCGTCCAGGAGCGGGCCCGCTACGCCAAAGCTGCTTCGACTTCGGCGGCCGAGCGGACCCGGCCGAGGAACGGGAAGACTCGCTCGATCGCATTTTGGTGAGCTTCCACGCTCCGGGCGGAGGTCGCGTCTTCAGCCACCACGACGTTGAATCCGAGCGTGGCAGCCGAACGGGCCGTGGTTTCGACGCCGATGTCCGTGGAGATTCCGCACAGAACGATGGTGTCGATACCGCGCTTGCGCAACCCAGCCTCAAGAGGTGTGGTATCGAAGGCGCCCCAAAAGCGCTTGGTGATGAGCAGTTCGTCAGGTTCCTTACCGGCCTCTGCGACAATCTCGACGGACTCAGGTGGCGGCGGCGGGCCGTCCAGGTCCATCATGGGCTGGTCCACAAGGAGTCGGCGAAAGTCGTACAGATCGACGCGCACCCAAATGACCGGAGCTCCTTTTGCGCGGAAGGCCTTTGCCAACTGTGCGGTGCGCTCGACTCCTTCGTCAAATGGACGCGGTTGCACCGGCAGGGGGATAAGGCCGTATTGCAGATCGATAATGACCAGTGCGGTGCTGCTGGCCCGGAGGCTGAACTCGCTCATGATTCTTCTCCTTCTGCACGCAACTTCTTCTGTTCGGCTCCGCTGCTACGCGGGTGCCGTGGGAAGTGCGACCGTCAAGAACTTGGATGCGCAACATGGCGAGAGGTTACGCTCAGCCTGATCAGCTCAGGCCTTTGCAGAGCATGCTCTCCGCACATCTAAAGGTCGGCCAACTGCAGCGGATTCATGTAATCACGAATATGTGCGACCTTGCCGTCACTATGTTTGATAAACCAGACATAGCTGAGGTCTCGGGGTGCGTTATCCGCGATGCGACGATGATGACCGGTTGCCTCGATGATGATCTCGTCCTCCGCTTCGCGCACGCAGATGCCGCTGAGCGCTCCGAAGCGGATCCGCGCCGCAAGCTGGCGCATATACGCTGCAATTGCGTTCCGCCCTTCAAGGCGGTGCGGAGCACCTTCGGGAGCGAACGGAAACTCATGGACGGCGTCTTGCGAGTACATTTCCATCCATCCGTCTACATCTCCAGCCTGAAGCGCTTGGATGGCGTTCGCAAACCAAATGGGCAAAGAGGGTGTCATCGGCCTTCTACCACCATGCAATCGCAGGGTCTGTTCCCATGCCTTCAAACAGGACCCGGCGCGCCTTGTTTTGATGCGATCCTTCCTGAAATGGTTCCAAACAGGTCAGGGAAAGCCCGCATGCGCGACACTCCTCGAGATGAACTTCAGGCGGTAAGTTTCAGCAGCTGATCGGCGTTGCCATGCGCTATCTTGGCGAGAGTCTCGGTGTCAACAGGGAGCTCTTCAAGGAAGGCCCTGCCCCGCTCCAAAGATCCGAACGGGTAATCCACCGAGTAGAGAATACGGTCAGCTCCGAAGGCGTCGATCGTTGCCATGAACGACGGCAGGAAGAAGAAACCACTGGTGCTTACCCATAGGTGCTTGCGCAGGATCTCGCTGGGTATGCCGTCGAACCCGGCGAACTGATGGAACTGCTGGTCCAGGCGAGGCATCATGATCTGAAGACCCTCGCCCAGGTGCCCGATGATGATCTTGAGATTGGGATGGCGCTCAAGCGAGCCGGAAAGCAGAAGGCGCAGTACGTGGACTGCGGTGTCGCTGTGCCAGCCCCAGCCGGACACGGACATCCAGAAGCCAAGGTCATCCGGCAAGCCGGCATACAGGGCGTCGCGCACCGGCTTTGGAGAGGCCGCGGGATGCAGATAGATCGGGACGTCCAATCGCTCCGCCCGCGCCAGGAGAGGTTCGAACGATCGGTGGTCGAGGTAGCGGCCTTCTGTGGCGCCGCTGACGAGCGCACCCCGGAAGCCCAGTTGCGTGACCGCCCGTTCCAACTCGTCCGCCGACGCATCCGGATCCGTCAACGGTAGATGCGCGAACCCCGCATACCTTTGCGGATGAGCCGCGATGCGGCTTGCAATTTGGTCGTTTACATCCTGAGCCCAGCGCAAACCCTCTCTGGGCGGAAGCAAATCGGCACCCGCACTCGGAAGCGAGAGCACCTGGAGTGTGAACCCGACGGCATCCAGTTCCTTGAGGCGACCCTCGGTGTCGCCCATCTTATCGTTCATGCTCCACTTACCATACGGACTATCGCGTGAGAGATAGCCTCTCGCGATTACGGCCTCCTCCGGCAACCGCTCGGTTAGTTCCGAAAAGGTAACGTGTTCCTCCACGCCGACGATCCGGGACAATGCTGCATCTTTAGCGCTCATTGTTTTCTGCCTCACTTTGCCGGTTTATCTTCCTCGAGAGCCGCAACCGGTTTTACTTTGCCGATCCAGCCGAGACCAAGCCCGCCAATTAGCGGTCTGAGAGCGACATAACTCGGTAGATGCTTTTTTCTGCAGAGGAGACAAACATCAGCAACCACAAATTTCTCGTCGAAGGCGCCCATACAACGACTTCAGCACCGGTCAACACATTCAGAGCATAGGCGTCGACAAGGGCGGTTGGAATTGGGCTTCCACTGACGGAAGATTTGTGGACAGCAAAAAGGTATCACTTGCTCTGGGTGGCGTGAAACAGTTCAAGGCCATCATGAAGAACGTGCGAACGGCACACCCATTGCCGTCCCGTGTCATACAACCTAGGCAACTTCCGACAATGCGTTTATGTTGATGGGTGACCGTCGGAACAGGATTACAAGAGCCAGAACGCCCAGGCTGAACCCCATCAGTATGGTCTGCGGGGTGTGGAACTTAGCATGAGGCGGCCATCTTGGATTCTTGATGTGTTGCGCACCCGAGGACGGTAGTCAGCCATAAGACCTCCCACGGCGGTCACAAACGCACAAAGATTACCAGCCATCGCGCAAATTGATCATTTTGCCGCTTCCTGAGTTCTTGATCTCGGCGGTATAGCCGGTTGTAGTCTGCAGTGTGCTCGTCGCGCGCCCTGCATATGACTTGACGATCAGGCGATTGGAACTCATGTTCAAGCCTCGTTCTTTAGAAGAAGCCAGTCAGTAGCGTACTGCAGTGCCCGATCTTTTGTGCCGTTGGATGAGTTAGTGTAGCGCAGCTATTTTTGAGTTCAAGTAGCCGCCGTCGGGGGTGTGGGGAAGTGGGAAGCGTAGTTTGCTTTCCACTTCTCCATGCCCCATGTTGTCTGTCAGCCACGCCTGGGGTGCCGGTGATCTGTAACCGAGCGAGGAGTGTGGTCGGATGGTGTTGGAGTGGACGCGCCAGCGTTCGGCCAGCACGCGCAGTTCTTTGATCGAGTAGAAGATCTCCCCGTTGAGGAACTCGTCCCTCAGTTTGGAGTTGAAGCTCTCACAGAATCCGTTCTCCCATGGTGAGCCGGGCTCGATGTACAGCGTCTTTGCTCCTGTTTTGGCCAGCCATTTCCGTAGATCCTTCGCGACGAACTCCGGCCCATTGTCCGAGCGAAGATGTTCCGGCACTCCCTTCATCACCATCACATCGGCCAGCGCAGAGATGACCCTGGAGCTGGACCAGTGGCGTTCTGCACGCACCAGCAAGCTCTCGCGCGTGTGTTCGTCGATCAGGTTGAGCAGCCGTACGCTGCGGCCATCATGCGTCCGAGCACTGACGAAGTCGTAGCTCCACACATGGTTCCGCCGCTCCGGTCTTAGCCGCACGCACGATCCATCGTTGAGCCACCGACGTCCTCGTGGCTTCTGCTTCTGCGGTACCTTCAGCCCCTCGCGACGCCAGATACGCTCCACGCGATCCTTGCCCACTTGCCAGCCAGCTCGCTTGAGCAACGCCGTGATCCGGCGATACCCATAACGGCCGTACTGGCTGGCAAGCAGGATGATCGCTTGTGTGAGTGCATCTTCGCCTTCACGCCGTATCGCACGATAGCGCTGCGTGCCGCGCGGCTGGTTGGCCAGTCGGCATGCCCTGCGCTCCGTCATCCCATGCTGCTGCTGGGCATGGTCTGTTGCGATCCGTCGTCGCTCAGGGCTTAGAAGTTTCCCGAGGCGAAGTCCTTCAACACGAGGTTATCCAGGCTCAGGTTCGCCACCAGACGCTTCAGCTTCGAGTTCTCCTGCTCCAACTCTTTCAGCCGCTTCGCCTGGTCCACCTGTAACCCGCCGTATTCCTTGCGCCAGCGGAAGTACGTCTGCTCCACGATCCCGGCGTCCTTACACGCCAAAGCCGTCGTCTTGCCGTTCGCTACGGCCACTTCGATCTACCGCAGCAGGTTCACCACCTGCTCAGGCTGGTACTTCTTGCCTCGTCCCATACGCTCTCCTTGTCCAGTGTCTCTCTTATCCACTGGCACATTTCAAGCCGGGCACTCCACAACGTCGAAACAAGTGCAGTTCAGACCGAACTTGGGCGTTCTTCTTGGAGATTGTAGAAAACAAGCGAACTAGGCTCGACATCTACTTGTAACCCGCCGAGTCTCCAAATCGCTGGAGACACAAGCGCAACGCGGAACCTAAGACCCTCAGGATGGCCGGTTTATACGGATAGGATGCTGATGTCATACGAGCTTGACCTGAGGAGGAGAGAGGTGGATTGCGCTGTGACCAATACTTACTCCTCATTTTGCGACCTGCGGAGATGGTAATGGTTCGATCTGGCTATCTAACAAAGGCAGTCAGAGCCTGCTTCTACTTAGTCATATCTGTATACGGCAGAGATGCTTTCCCGAGCAGTTCCTCCGCTCTGCTGCTTAGAACAGCGAACCACAATACCATCACCTTGGCGTCGTGCGTCTGGACGTGATCCCGATCGAGTGGGATGGACTTATGAATGTGGATGCCTTTGTCGACCTGCGCGGCCTGAGGAGAGTTACAGAGCTTCTAGAACAGCGGCGCCAAGACCCGTCAGCAAATACCGCAGAAGTGTCGATCATAAGTGATTCGCTCAAGACGAAGGCAACTGTAGCGTTCATGACAACTGTGCCATCCGGTATGCCAATGAGCGTCCCTCTTAATACCAAGGAACGGAATGGCCTGACATGGTCCTTTCTGCCGACCCTGGGGAAAACCTACTCCTTCACCAAATACATTGGTGTTGCGACAGCAGTGGACAAAGATCTTTGTGATCCCATGGGCTGTGCCGGGGGTAACTCAACACAGGTTGTCAACAGTATGGCCAGAACTGCGGCCGCATCCGCCGTGCACGGACGCGGTGTCTCTTACAAAGCAATCCTGATCGCTCATGAGAACACCTGGCATCGTATTTGGCAGACGGACATCCTTGTGGATGATTTGCATCCGACTCTCCAAGCGACGATCCATGCCTCTGAATACAATTTATTGTCAAACGTCCGACCTGGTGCGCGTAGCAGCCATGCTCGCGCTCTTGCGGGCTGCGGCCTGCGCCGGACCGAGCTGCTCTCGCTTGAGCTCGACCAGATCGAGCAGCGGGAAGGCCGCTGGGTGATCCGTAAGCGTGTGGTGTGGGCCGTCGCTATGAGGGAGTGTCACAACTATGAGGGTGTGATCTGGGTTGGGACCGAGAGGTTCCACGGGAGCAGGTCGCTGATCCTGCTGATGGGGTGATCGGCGATACGTGCAAGAACGTGCTGAAGGTAGATCTCCGGGTCGAGCCCGTTGAGCTTGGCTGTGCCGAGCACGGAGTAGATGGCCGCGGCCCGTTCTCCTCCGGTATCCGAGCCGGCGAAGAGGAAGTTTTTGCGGCCGAGTGCGACCACGCGCAACGCGCGTTCGGCCGCGTTGTTATCGATCTCGAGCTGCCCTGTCAAGGGCGGAGCAAAACCAGGCCACTGCAGCGGAGCAAAAGTAGTCCGGTGGATTGGTATTTAGTCTTTGTGGGATTGCGGGCAGAAGGCCTCTGGAGCGTAGCGGAAGAGGTCCTTCTGCCCGAGTCACGATCAGGGTAGGTTAGCGTTCTGCGGATGGAACTCGTTTGCGGCGGCTCTGCTTGAGGCGATAGCTATCGCCGTTCATCTCCAGGATGTGCATGTGATGGGTGAGCCGGTCGAGCAGGGCGCCGGTGAGGCGTTCGGAGCCGAGGACCTCGGTCCATTCCTGGAAGGGCAGATTGCTGGTCACCAGCGTTGATCCGCGTTCGTAGCGCTGGCTGAGCATTTCGAAGAGCAACTCGGCGCCGGTCTTGGACAGAGGCACGAAGCCCAGTTTATCGACGATGAGCAGCTCATAGCTAGCGATCTGCTTCTGGAAGCGGAGCAGCTTCTTCTCGTCGCGGGCCTCGATCAGCTCGCTGACCAGCGCGGCAGTGGTGGTGAAGCGCACGCGATGGCCACACTGTCACCCCACGGACGTGGACCTGTCCGCGGGGACCCCGACGTTGGCAGCCAGCCAGGCCAAGAGCCAGGGCGATGTGCGTTTTGCCGGTGCCGCTGTTGCCCAGCAGCAGGACGTTCTCGCGACGGACGAGGAACTCGCCTCGCGCCAGTTCCAGTACCAGGGTCTTGTTCAGCGACGGGATGGCGAGGAAGTCGAAGCTGTCCATGGTCTTGACGACCGGGAACTTCGCCTGCCGGATGCGCCGTTCGGTGGCGCGGCCCTCGCGGTCCAGCAACTCCAGTTCGGTGATGCGGAGCAGGTAGTGTTGATAGTCAACCTGCTCGACCGCACACTGCCTTGCCACCTTGTCATACTCGCGCAGGATGGTTGGCAGCCGCAGTTCCGTAAGCGTACGGCGTGTCCCTCTGGCGGAGTGAAGCGGCGGGGATGATCATCTGTGCATGAGTTATACCGAGCAAGTGGGCTCCGGGCGTCAGGTCCGCAGGTGGCGATCGGTAGCGGAGAAGCGACACATTGTGCAGCTGACGATGGAGCCGGAGGCGAGCGTAGCTGAGGTTGCTCGTTCGTTCGGGCTCAACGCCAACCAGGTGTTCAAGTGGCGTCGCGCCTTTGAAAAGGGAGAGCTCGTCGAGCCGTATGCGGCACTGCTGCCGGTCAGCATATCGAGTTCGCTTGAGCCTGAGAGTGTACCCGTCGAGCAAGTGGATCAGAGCCATTCGGCAGGGGCGGGCACGATTCATATCGAGCTACCAGGCAGGGTGAGGATCAGCGTGGAGTCAGGCGCCGATGGGACATTGCTGCGGTGCATTCTCGAGAGCTTATGCAAGTGATCGAACTGCCGCCAGGAACACGGATATGGCTGGCCGCCGGCGTTACTGATATGCGCCGTGGTTTTCAAGGGCTCAGCGCGCAGGTGCAGACCGTGCTCGAGCAGCAACCTTACTCCGGGCATGTGTTTATCTTTCGCGGGCGGAGAGGCGACATCGTCAAGTGTCTCTGGTTCGATGGCGATGGTCTGTGTCTGCTTGCCAAGCGTTTGGAGAAGGGGCGTTTCGTGTGGCCGAAGGCGCGAAGCGGCACGATTTCACTCTCACGTGCGCAGTTATCGATGCTGCTCGAGGGCATCGACTGGCGGAGAGTCGAGCGCACCTGGGCACCGGAGTTAGCGGTCTGATACTCGCCCGGATTTCTCTTGAGCTATGTGCTTTTTCTGGGTGCATTCCACTGCACGCGATGGCATACTTCGCGCATGGATTTTGCTCCTCTTGCTGATCTGGACAGCCTCGATCGCGATGCATTACTAGCACTCGTCCTGGGTAATGAGAAGAAGCTCGCAGAACGGGATGAAGAGCTTCGCTCCCTTCTTGCTGAACTAGATACGCATCGCGAGAGACTCTCCGAACAAGCCGATGAGTTGCGCTCGCGCAGCGAGCATATCGAACACCTCAAGCTCATGGTTGATAAGTTGCGGCACATGCTCTTCGGTACCAAGAGCGAAAAGGTCGCGATCAAGCTGGAGCAGTTCGAGCTGGAACTGGAAGAGATGGAGACCACGCAGGCCGAGGCCGAATCAGCCCTCGAGCAAGTGGTGCCCGCGCAGGAGCCTAGAGCCAAGGCTGAGCGCAAGCCGCTGCCAGAGCACCTCCCGCGTGAGATCGTCACCCATGCTCCTGGCCGCGACTGCTGCCCGGATTGCGGAGGCCAGCTGCGGCAGTTCGGGGAAGATATCTCCGAGCAGCTCGAGTATGTCCCTGAGAACTTCAAGGTGATTCGGCATGTACGACCGAAGTTCTCCTGCTCCGGCTGTGACCGCGTTGTCCAGGTGCCGGCACCATCGCGGCCGATCGAGCGCGGACTTGCCGGACCCGGATTACTGGCGCACGTGATCGTCTCGAAGTTCAGCGACCATCTTCCTCTGTACAGGCAGTCCGAGATATACGCGCGACAGGGCGTTGATATCTCTCGCTCCACGCTGGCCGGATGGGTTGGTGCCTCGAGCGATCTGCTCGCGCCCCTCGTCGATGCACTGCAGGGGCATGTGCTTGCTGGTCGCAAGCTGCATGCCGATGACACGCCCATTCCGGTGCTCTCGCCTGGCAGTGGCAAGACCAGGACGGCACGTCTCTGGACCTATGTGCGCGATGATCGTGCAGCAGGCGAGCCGACTCCGCCCGCAGTGTGGTTTGCCTACTCGGCCGATCGGAAGGGAGAACATCCGCGCCAGCACTTGAAGACGTACAAGGGTGCTCTGCAAGCCGACGCCTATGCCGGCTTTCATCACCTGTACGGCGATGATGTGTACGAAGCCGCGTGTTGGGCGCATGCGCGGCGCAAGTTCCACGAGATCCATGCGGTCCATGCCTCGCCTACCACCGCAGAGGCGCTGGCCAGGATCGGAGCACTCTACGCGATTGAAGAAGAGATACGCGGCAAGCCTGCAGAGCTTAGGCGCGAGGTCCGGCAGACCCGCGCGGCGCCGCTGCTCCAGGCACTGCGAGCATGGATGGAAAAGGCACTGCGAAGCTTGTCTACGAAGAGCGATACCGCGGCCGCGATTCGTTATGCACTCTCGCGCTGGCGCGCTCTTACGCGCTACACCGAAGATGGCCTACTCGAGATCGACAACAGCGCGGCAGAACGCGCACTGCGGGCCGTCGCCCTGGGCAGGAAGAACTTTTTGTTTGTTGGTTCCGATTGCGGTGGCGAACGCGCCGCAGCCATGTACTCGTTGATCGGTTCGGCGAAGCTCAACGGGCACGACCCAGAGCTCTATCTACGCACCGTGCTGGCACGCCTCGCCAACCATCCCATCAACCATATCCATGATCTACTGCCCTGGAATCTGGCGCACCCACTCCAAACCCACGCTAGCAACGCCGCCTAAGACACACTCAACAGGTGTCCGCTAAAAAAACAAGCGGACGCCTGTTGACACACTTTATCTGCTGTCAATGGGCACTCGGCGTACGCTTACCTTATATCAAGGTACGCGGCCAATGGACCTACCTCTATCGAGCGGTAGACACAAGTGGACAGACGATTGATTTCAGGCTCAGCAAGATACGCGATGTAGCCGCAGCGAAGCCTTCTTCAAGAAGGCCCTTGGGCATCAAGGTCGGCCACCACAAACGATTACGCTCGACGGCTATGCCGCTTCGCATCGAGCAGTGCGCGAGATGCGTGCTGAAGGTTTGTTACCCAAGCGAACGAAGCTACGATCCTCAAAGTATCTGAATAACTTAATCGAGAGGATCACCGCGGGATCAAATCCAGAACCAGGCCCATGCTCGGTTTTAAGAACTTCCGATCCGCCGCTACTACGATCGCCGGCATTGAACTGCTCCGCCGCATTTACAAGGAGCAGTTCGCCCTTGGACGCCTACGCCTCAAAGACAAAGCTGCACCTGAAATCTGGAATGTGGTCCTGGCTGCAGAATGACGAGCAGCTCCAAACGGTTCCTGTGCCCATCGCGAGTATTTGCACCAGAGCCAAAGCCAATGCCTCACATATAAGCCGCGTGTCAAAGATGAGATCGTTTCGTAAATAAGCTGTTCAACATCTTCGCTGTGGCAGCCTGACGGGAAAAAACAGCGAGCCCGATCGCGGCCATGTGACTTACTGCAACAGGGCCATGCAACAGAGCCGGCGAACATTGTTCTGGGTGATCGAGTGAATGGTCACGCGGGAGCCTTATACATCTTGAGTGACACGACCGTCGGGCAGTTCGTCGGTGCCTTCCAGATGACGTGTAGCGATCTATCCAGGTACATTAGCTGCGCTCCCAGCGCAACCAGAATGTGGCCATTATCGAAGGAGTCCATTTCGTCATAGGTGGGCGGCTGGACAAAGCTGCCAGTGCTATCCATGAGACCCCACTTTCCATTCTGTTTTACGGGGCAAAGTCCCTCGGCAAACTCGCCGGTCTTCTCCCACTGGGCGGGCAGGGCCAGTGACCCGTCATGGTGGATGAAGCCCCACTTCCCATTCATCAGGACGGCGCATACGCCGTCGTTAAAGCTGGTGACATTGCTGTAGGTGAAAGGGAGCACGGTAGCTCCGCTTTTGTTGATAAAGCCCCATTTGTCACCAAGCTGCACCGGAGCGGTGTCCTCACTATACCCGTGCGCAGTATCGTACTTGGCTTCGATGACGAGTTCCCCGGAAGGATCGATAAAGCCCCACTTCCCATTTAACCGAACCCTTGCGCGTGCGTCCTGAAAGCTGCGCGCGATCTCAAAGCGCCGGGGAAAAGCCACTGCGCCGTCAGGGCGGATGAAGTGCCACGTACTGCCGATACGAACGGGGCTGCAGTTCCAGCGAAAGTTGCGAGCCTCATCGTACTGGGGTGCGAGACTCTCCTTCCCATCTCTGCCGATATAGCCCCATTTGCCGCTGCGATGAACAGCTGCCCAGTCCGTAGCAAAGGGGAGCGCGGCATCGTACTTCGCCGGGACCAGAAGGGTGCCCTTGCCGTCTATGTAGCCGAAGGAGCCACAAACATTCACCGGGAGCAGGACACTGGTGTTCTCGGCTTTCGATTGTCCGAGGGGATGGAGCGCGAGGGTGGAAGCGGCGGCAAGGCGCGCAAAGTCACGGCGTGTGAGTTGGGTCATTATGTGTACGCTCCTCTTGTCGGCTGAGCTTGTGGAGGCGCCCAGCATACGAGCTCGTTTTTTAACTGCCTGAGCGCAAGGGCTCACTTAGGGACTGATTCCCGCGCTCGCAAACTCCCGCATTACTACGCTGCAGCCATGGCTTCCGTGCTGTAGCTACACACTCGCTCACCGCAAAAACATACATGATACCCGGCCGTTTTTGCTAAGCGGCACAATAGGATTCACGAGACCTGGTTATCCGCTGCATTCCCGATCAGCTGGAGCGGAGCGGGCTGCCGGAAGAACACGGGCACCACGGTAAGTCCGAAGCCCGAAAAGGGATGTCTTTGTGCATGAAAGTTTTTCTACGTTAAGCCACATTGAATCGTGGTTCCCTCGCGCGCGGCGTGGCTCTGCGCCATGCTTGCTGCCGCCGTTCAATCCATGTTCGCGTTAAGCGTGCGGGTAACGAGTTGACTAAGGGCGAGGCTGGGAGGCACTCTCCAGCAAACAGAAACGAGAAAGCTGGAAGCAAAATGTAGCGCCACGTCAGCAATCTACTCGCTGCCGGCCGGGCCGAATAGTGTCTCGAGCGTTGGCGTTTTCTGCTCAACATCTGCGCGGATGCGGGCTCCTTCCTCAATGGCCTCCTGCTCGGTATTTGCGGTCTTGAAAGGCACCTCCATGACTAGGAAGCCGATGACCTTACCGTTGTGGTCATGTAGCGGAATAAAGGTGTCAAAGAAGCTGCCGCGTTCCTCACGCACAGCCACCGGTTGGCCCGGTGCCACAAGCCGCATATCGTTTGCCGACGACACCTTGCCGATCTTCTCGGGAAGATTGTTCGCGATGATGATATTTTGTGTCTGCCCCGGAGGCACGGCGTGAAGTCCGAGTTTCTGAATCTCCGGGTGTAGAGCTTTCTCTTTCTGGATGAGCCGCTCTGCGAAAGGAGCGTAAACCTCTACCTCGGCTGGGGCAGTGCCGGTGCCCTGTGCCAGAGCGGAGATCGCGAGCAGGAGTAGGAGAGGAAAGAAGCTCAATGGCGTGCTCCTTGCGGCGGATTAACCCGGTACACAAGCAGAGCCGCTATGTCGATATCCGTTTTCGGATGGATCACATAGAACTGCTCCACGGCGCGCACATAGATAGAGGTCTTACCGCCATTGGTGGGCAAGTTTAGCATCTCGGTGTAAGCGTCCGGCGAGTCCTGGTGAAAGATGCTGAGACCTTCCGAGCCGGAGATATACAGGCGTTTGAACACCGGGTCCCAGGTCATATCGTCATTGACATTGACGCAAGGCATCTTTGCGACCACGCTGCCGGTGTTGACGTTGAAGACGTACAGCAAGCCCGGGTTGCGGCCCGCAACGAACAGCCGGCCTGCGACCGGGTCGAGCGTCAGCGACGTATTCCGGTTCATATCTTCCGCCGTCCAGGTGGTGACGACCTGCTTGGTCTTGAGATCCACAACAGCGATCTCTTTCTTGTCGCGCACGTTGACGTACAGCCTCCCATGCACGTCATCAACGACCATGCTTTCGAGATTGTTGCCGGGCAGGTCCTTGATCTCATCGACGATCTTGCCCCGTTCGGGCGAGTAGATGGAGAGGGTTGAGGTAGGCAGGTTTGCCGAAACGCCGCCATTACCGATGTAGTAGAGCCGGGTCTTTGCGTCGTAGTACGCCGCGTCCGGCGAGTCGCCCTTGCCGGTTGCGGAGCCGTCTATGAGCTGGACGCGGTCCTTGCGGTGGAAGTCGCCGGCATCGAGCACGATCAGTGAGGAATCGCCGCCGTCGGCCACCAGCAGCTCATCGCTTGGAGTGTCAAAGGCAAGCGAGTGCGGTGTTTTGAGGCCGCCGATGCTCTGCAGGTGTTCGCCGGTTTTCAGGTTAAACATCTCGACCGAGTGGTGCACTTCCGCTGAGACAAACAGGTGGTTGCGCTTGAGGTCGACAGCGAAGTGGTCGAAGTCGCCGACCACGTCAGGCAGGTAAATGGTCTTTAACAGCGTGACCGGAGGCTCACCGGGGCTCGTGCTTATGCCCGGTTTGACGGCGCGCGCGGTCGTGCCAGCCCATGGTGTAAGCGCACCAAGGAGGAAGAGAACGGCGATCTGGAGAGATGGCTTTGACATAGATGCTCCTAGGGCTCTTGCGATTTCGGCGTGCGGCGTGGAGGCGCCTGGATGTGCGAGAACAAAATTTCCGGCAGGATACGGCCGATGCTGCCGGTTGGCGTGCCGATGCTTAGCAGGGCAGCGAGTGTCGGAGCGACGTCGCTGATGCCTACGGTCTCCGCATACACACCCGGCTGCACACCGGCACCCCAGAAGATCAGGGGCACGTGAGAGTCGTAGTTATACGGAGTGCCGTGGGAGCTGCCTTCCGCGCCAAACAACCAGTAGGGCTTCTGGATGGCAATTACGTCCGGGCTGCGGTCCGCGTAGAAGCCTCGCGCGACAAAGTCGTCAATCGTATCTCGCATGGCAGCATGCCCCAGCAGCTGCTCGCGGGTGTAAACGCGCGCTATGTACGGCAGGCTGAGCGCCGCACGCGCTGCAACATCTTCCACCTCAGGCAGGGCGAGCTTCTTCTGGTCGATGAGTGCGTAGTTAAGATAAATGCCGATCTCCTGCGTGTTGGTGATCCAGGCTCCTTTGCCGAAGCGAACGTCTAGTGCGTCGTTGACTGTCTTGAGAAACTCTGGCTTGCTGGCGCGGCCGACAGCGAAGTGGCGGGCCTGCATGACTTCGGGCTTGGGCGCGACTCCGTGATCGGAGGAGAAGACGACCAGAAGGTGCTCTCGCCCTCCTGCAGCTTTCTCAGCTGCGGCAAGCAGCCGGCCCAGCACTGCATCGGTGCGTACGCACATATCCTCGACCTCCGGCGCATCCGGTCCCACGGCGTGGCCGAGGTGGTCGTTGGCCGAAAAGCTCACCGAGAGAACGTCCGTGCCGCGATGGCGTCCAAGCTGCTCGTTCGAGATGGCAAGCTCGGCTAGACTTTCCACCATATCGTTAGCATAGGGTGTGGTCTCCCATGTAGCGAAGTAGTTCTTGTCGGGCGTTGAGGAGAGCGTCAGAAAAGCTTTGCCCTCTCTCCCTTCCGCGCCGACCGGATACCAGGTCTTGCCGAGCGCCGATTGTGCCGGCTTGCCTGCGTTGAACTGTTGCACCCAGTTGGGAAGAGCGGGAAAGTAGAAGGTACTGGAAACGACGTTGCCAGTAGCGTTATCGATCCAGTACGCCGCGTCTGCCATGTGGCCGGAAGGCAGGATGGCAGCGCGATCCTTCATCGAGATGCCAATGACTTTGGACGCACCGCCGTCGGCTATCTTGATTTCGTCACCGAGCGTGCTCACCAGTAGGTTGTGCGGCGAGCTGCCTTCAGCGCCGGCTTTGGCACCGAGCAGCGTAGTCGCGCGGTCCTCAACCGAGGTGATAAGCCGGCCCTGAGAGCGGTCGTACCATTCGTTGCCGATGATGCCGCTGGTCGCCGGAACAGAGCCGGTGAGAAAGCCGGAGTGCCCGGCTGCAGTCACTGTCGGAAAGTGGTCCTGCTGCGCGTCTAGATACACGGCGCCCTGGGTGAGCATCTGGTGAAGGCCGCCCGTGTAGCGGGACGCGAACCGTGTTGTGTAGTCATAGCGAAACTGATCGACGATGATGGCCAAGATCAGCGTTGGCTTTGCTGCGCTCGAGTGGGTCGGGAGAGGCGTTTTCTGGGAGAAGCCTGCCGCTGCGGTGCTCAGCAGCAGCAGGGAGGTAGCCATAAAGCGTGTGTTCAATGAGAAACCTTTCCTTGACGGAGCCAACTGCACACGCGAGCTGCTTAGTAGGTGATACGCAGAGCAAACTCAAGCTCTCGTGGTGTACCTGTGCCCACCAGTCCCGCTGGGTTGACGGTCGAAGTGATGTTTCCGAAGCTTGCCGGTGCCGAGATGTACTGCGCACCCACCGCAGTCCCGGGCGGACACGAGGCCGCAGTCGCCGAGGTGCAGGTGGCTACGTTCAAACTGCTGCCGGGCTGTCCGTACTGCGCGCGGTTGAAGATGTTGAAAGCTTCCGCGCGAAAGATCACGTCGTTGCGCTCTGTGAGGTGGAAGGTCTTCTGGACGCTCGAGTCATCCTGCCAGAGGGGCGCACCGGTGACGACATCGGGCGCCAGGTTGCCCCAGGTTCCTTGCGCGGGCACCGCAAAGGCGGCGGGATTGAGCCAGCGATGCACGCCGCGGCCGGGCAGGTAGATCGGAACGCCAGGAACGCGGTTCGGCCGCTCGTTGACATTGTTGCCGTCCGGCAGCGCCGTCGCGCTCCGGCTGAGCACGATGTTGACTGGCTGCCCGGCCCGCGCGGTCAGCAGCGAGTTGACCGACCAGCCGCCTGCTATGGCATCTGCGACCGTGTTGTTAAGGACGAACTGGCGCCTACGGCCAAAGGGCAGGTCGTAGACGAGGCTGACATTGCCGGTATGGCGCGCGTCATATAGGCTGTTGCCGTAGCTTCCAGCAAAGTTGTTGACGTCCTCCGCCGCTACCGAGTCCCCGGCGCCGATGGAGCCGTCATTCAGGGCGTGCGAGTACATGTAGTTGCCGGCGACGAAAAGGCCTTTATGGAAGCGCCGGTTCAACTGGATCTGCAACGCGTGGAAGCTTGATTCTCCCTCGTTGTACTTCGTGTCGATCTCGCTCGGGAACTGCGGCAGCGGCCGAAGTCCCGTCGCAGGATTGATAAGGTTTGTGTAGCTGCGACGAAACAGATGCGTTCCCTTGATGCCGAGGTAGGTCAGCGTCGCAACGGTGTCACCGGGCAGCGCCTGCTGGATGGAGCCGCTCCACTGTTCCGAATACGAGTCCGGATGGTGGCGTGCCATCGAGCGGGGCGTCAGCGCAAGACCAGTTAAAGGCGTAAGTGCTGGATTCACCGGGTAGGCGTAGGTGATGGTCTTACTGGAGGTGAGCAGCGTGGAAGGCACATCATTCACTACCGGGCTATCCTCATCGCCAAGCTGATCCTCGCCATGGTAGATGCCGAAGCCGGCGCGAAAGACGGTTTTGCCGCTGAGCGGCTCCGGCGCGTAGGCAACCGAGACGCGAGGATCGAAGTCCAGATAGTTGGGGAAGTAAAACTCCGAACCGAAAGCGCAGTAGCCGCCACAGCTAGCCACATCGAAGGGTATCTCGTTGTTGTGCTTTTCATGGAAGGGCGAAAAGTAGGTGTAGCGCAGCCCGTAGTTCAGAGTGAGCTCTTGGCTCGCTTTCCACTCGTCCTGCGCGTAGGCGGCTAGCTGCTCCTTGATCAGCCCCTTATCCGGCAGTGGCGCTGTTAGCTGAAAGGTACTCAGCTGATTGTTGGCAAAGGCTGTTTCGCTTGTGTAGGCGGCAGTGCTGTCGAGCGAGTTAGCTTCGTTGTAGTTCGGGAAGCGCAGGTCGACACCTGCCTTGACTGTATGCCGGCCCCTGGTCGCGGTCACCGTATCGTTGAAGGAAAAGCTCTGGCCCACCTGGACTTTGTTGTAGTTTTCAGATAGCCCGGTAAAGCCGCTGACCGTGATATTGAGCGGGATACCTGTGTTCTGAATTTGGATATAGGTGTTACGGTTGAAGCCAAACTCGACCTCGTTCAACAGCGCAGGGCTGAAGATGTGCGTCTCCTCGAGGGCGAAGTTCTGCACCCGCGAGTCGATGGTGCTGGCCTGCCCTACCGCATTGAGCGCGCTGGTTGCCGAGCCGTCGTCGATGTTGTAACGCGCGTAGCCGGAGTCCTTGTCCGTAAACCGCTGATCGACTCGCGCGGTGCCCGAGTTTTCGGTGTCGGGGCTGGGCACGACTGTGGTTAGGCTATATGCGTTCGGGTCTCCCGCGGATGGTGCCTGCCCCTGCGGAAAAGCATTGATCAGCGGCGCGAGCTCTGGGTGGGCTGCGAGCACGCTCGTGCGAAACGCGGGGCTCGGCACAAAGCCTGTAGCCGGTACGCCTCCTAGGTTCTGACGAAAGCCCTCGTAGTCGACGAAGAAGAAGGTGCGATTTTTGGCGATGGGACCTCCGCCGCTCCCGCCGAACTGGTTGAGCTGGAAGATAGGCTGCTTGGTTGGAGTGGCCGGCTTGATCGGCGATTGAGCATCGAAGTAGCTGTTGCGCAGGTAATCAAAAACGCTGCCGTGGAAGGTATTTGTGCCGGTCTTTGAGATCAGGCTGACCTGGGCTCCGGCCGAGCCGCCCGTGTCAGCGGTGTAGCCCGCTGTGTCCACCTTGAACTCCGACACAGCCTCGGTCGAGAACTGCAGCCGTAATCCGGACTTAAGCGCTTCACGAAGCACACCGCTGGCGTCAACACCATCGAGGCGGTAGTTGTTGTCGTCAATACCCTGCCCGGCAAAGCGGATGGATCCTTGTGTTCCCGAACCGCTGTCGATTGCTCCGGGTGCAAGTACTTCGAGGTTGGCGATATTGCGCCCGTTAAGCGGCAGTTGCCGTATCTGCACAGACTGGACGGTGCCGCTCAGGGTCGCATTGCTCTTCTCCAGCTGCGCGCCTTCCTTGTCCGCCTCTACCGAGACGGTCTGGCTTACTGAGCCAGGCTCCATCCGCTGGTTCAACGTGCGCACATCGCCAGCATGGAGCTCAATGTCGGCCACGCGCGTATCTTCAAAACCCGGCTGCGTGAAGATAAGAACAAACCGGCCGACGGGAAGGGATGCCACGACGAACTGGCCACTGCTATTCGTTCGCACTTCTCGCGTAGCATTTGTACCTTCTTCTGTTACCGATACGGCAGCGCCCGCGATGGCTGCGCCGCCTGTGTCGAGCACGGTTCCGTTGATTTCGGCCCGGTCAATCTGAGCGTGCGCACTTATGCCGAGCGAGCTCATTAACAGCAACAGAGAGGGTACGTATAGCTTTCTCATATGGTCTAGGTGGAGCGAGTCCTTTCATCTACGGCGGTCTGCCTCAGATGCCTCAATCTAATCCGATGGATGTTAAAAGAGCGTCAGCAAACGCCCGCTTTGTAAACCTTTCACTCAGTCTTACTTAACTTGTTTGCGAGCCGGACTACCGCTTTCTGGAAAACCAATGGAGCTACTACTTGAAAACGGCTCCTTGTTCTCTGTTGCTTGTCCAGCGAAGACCGAAAGTATAGGTCGGCGCATAGTATTCCCGTTGCACTGGATACTGTTCCTGCCCATTAAAGAAACCGAATACTTCGTTGTTCAGGTTCAGGAATTGAGCAACGATGCTCACCCCGTGGCCTCTGGGTACGAGATAGTTCACCTGCGCATCGACCTGAGTGTGCGGGTAGTAGTAGTTATCCCCACCCGGACCCTTTGGACCGCCGGCAGTTACACCCGTCGGCGAGCCTGCAATAGGTGTTCCGTCCGTGTACTGGTAAGCCGAGATGTAGGCATCATTGTGGGTAAGACCCATACGGGCCGAGATGCCATACTTGTCGTATGTCAGGTCGACGTTCCAGTTGTTCGGCGCGTCGCCGGCAAGGGACGGTTTGGCAGAGCGACCGGGGACAGTCGCGACTGAAGCGACATAGCTATAGTTGAAACGGTAGCCTGTGCCGCCAAGCGCGCCGGGAAGGTTGGTAAGGTGCTGCTCGTAGGAGGCTTCGACGCCTATGAGGTGCGAGGATCCGCCATTGATAGGCAGCGACTCGAAGACCGGCCCGGGCTGTGTTTGGCCGGGCTGCGTGTAAGCGATCGGAACAACGGATTGGAAGATGTCGTTGAAGATCTGCTTATAGAAGACCCCGCCCTGGATTACACCAATGTTTTTGAGGTAGTGCTCGCCGAGCAGGTCCAGATTCTCAGCCCAGGTAGCATTAAGGGAAGGGTTACCGGCTGTGAGTACCGGGTCGGCAGCAGTATCAGCCGCGCCCGAATTGTACTGGACAAACGGCGCGAGATCGCCATAATTCGGGCGAGCTAGCCCGATGCTGTAGGCAAGACGAAAGTCGGTGAGGTTGTCAAGGTTGTACTGCACGCCGGCGCTGGGCAGTACATAGACGTAGTTGTTGCTGGTGTAGGTGGGGGTCAGGCCGTTGCTTGAGTTTGCCGCATAACCAAAGACGCCGTCGCTGGTGGATTCGATACGCACGCCGGAGTTGTAGCGGAAGCGGCCGTGCGTGATGGTGTTCTCAAGGTAGCCGGCGTAAACGCGTTCGCTTACGTGAAAGTCAGCCTGGAGATCAGATGGGCCACCACCAGCGGTGAACTGAAACTGCCCCGCATTTGCGTTGTAGAAAGCGAGGATGCTGGTGGCCTGCGACTGTGGCCCAGCCTGGTAGTGACCCATGTAGTACTTGGACTCGTCACGGTTGCTGGGGAACTGCGTCAGCAGGATGTTCGGCGAAGTCGTGGAGGCGGTAGGCTGGTTGTCAAGCTGGTTCTTGATTACGTCGCGTACCTGGAAGCCGGCTTGCCAGGTACCGAAGTTGGGGCCAAGAGTGTAGCTGCGGGCGTAGTCCGCCTGGCCTTCCACATCGCGTTCAAACGTGTGGTTGTCTTGAAAGTTTATGTTGCTTAGCGAATACTGGCCGCCTTCGTAGATGCTCACGCTGTTAGGCGTAGCGGTGACACGTGCACCGGGCAGGAAGACGTCATCGGTTGCGGTGTTAAAGGCCACCCCGTTCCCTTCCGTACTGCCGTCGGGGTTGGTGCCGGGCGTGATGCCGGTAAACTTGCTGGTTGTAAAGCCGCCGGTGATCTTGGCTTGAGAGTAAGCGATGTGGCCGGACAGGATGGACTGGCCGAGCTCTTTTCGCGCGCCGACCGATGTGCTGAAGATCTCCTGGACAGGGAGGCGATAAATGTTCTCGTAAACCGTGTTGCCGGTCTGGTCGGTTTGGGTTGGCGAAATGAAGTTGCCGAAAGTAAGCCGGTTGATGGTGTCTTCTCCGAAATCGTCCAGGTGAGAGTACAAGCCCTTGAAATAAGCAGTGGTGTGCTCATCAAACTTGTAGTCGAGGGTGCCGCCAGCCCCGTAGCGGGACCGGTCGTAGTAGTAGTCGCGCAGGTCGATGCTGTTCGGGCTGTCTACCGTCCCGATTATGTTCCCAGCACTATCAACGATGTTGTTGACGCCTTGGTTAGGCTCTATGTCGTTAATGCCGCGGGCGTTGTAGTCATAGCTGCCGGTTGCGAGTATGCCCAGCTTGCCAGCAAAAAAGCGGCGGCCATAGGTGCCGAACTCCTGATTCTCCTGGCGCGTGCCGTTAATAGGTGTATGACCAAATAGGCCTTCCAGGGCGAAGTATGGCTGATCGGTTGCCTGCCGCGTTACCAGGTTGAGCGAGCCGCCAATGCCATCGCCGTTCATATCGGCGGTCAGCGTTTTGTTAAGCTCGATCGATTCGACCAGGTCAGCAGGAATGGTGTCGAGCTTGACGTAGCGCACGTTTTCCGGGGCGGGCAGCTGCACCCCATCCACGGTGACGTTGTTCAGGCGCGGCTCGGTCCCGCGGATCTGCACCCATTTGCCTTCGCCCTCGTCGCGCACAATGGAAACGCTTGGGAGGCGACCGGCTGCGTCGGCTATATTCACGTTGGGCAGGCTGTTGATAACCTCAGACGGCAGTACCTGCACGATATTGACCGCGACTCGCTGCCGGTTGAGCGACTCAGCCTCACCGACCTCTCGCTCCGGGCGCACGATGACACTGCTTGAGGCGTTCTCAACGGAGAGCGAGGCGTCGGTTTTCACCACCAGGCCCGCAGTGACGTCGATATCGGTAGAGAAAGGCTGAAAACCTATGTAGGAGATTTGCAACGTGTAGTGGCCGGGTTTGACGCCGAAAAGCACATAGCCGCCCTGCGCGTCGGTAATCGCCGTTTGCCCTCCTGGCTGGAGCAGGACCTGCGCTCCTTGCAGCACGGCCTCCGAGGGTTCTACAACGATGCCTGCTACGGAACCCCGATCGGCTTGCGCCGTTGCCGGCAGAGCATGGAGCGAGAAGGACGCGAGAAGGACGAGGGGTGCACCAATTAAAAGTTGCCGAGACAAGTCGAGGCCTCATCTGGATAAGATACGTTTGATACGCCTACATTGATTTCACGCTGATAACCTTAAGACACACTGAAAGAGCGCGCCCTGCACATTTCAATTAACTACTTAGTCACGGACCTTTAATAATCAGTCAGCGGCAGGAACGGACAGCTCAAAAGAGGGCGTGGAAACAACCTCGCGGGTGTCATCGAGGCCGGCTTTCAAACCGGTCAGATCGCCCTCTGCGGCTTTTCGCAGGGCGCGTGTCTTGCGACGGAGTTCGTGGGCAGAAATCCACAGCGCTACGCGGGCCTGCTTGCCTTCACTGGAGGCTTGATCGGGCCGCTTGACGACCTGCTCAACCTTACGGGCGATCTGCAGGGCACACCCATTATTCTGAGTTCCGGCGATCCCGATCCGCATGTCCCCTGGGCGCGTGTGCAGCAATCGGCAGAGCTGCTCACCGGCATCGGCGCAACCGTCACCACTCGCCGCTATGCCGGCCGGCCGCATACAGTGTTGCAGCAGGAAATCCAGGACGGGCAGCTACTTCTGCAGCATGCGTTTGCCGCTCCCAGGTAAAGCGTCCCCTCTACCCGCACAGGTTCGAGTGGCGCGTCATTGTGGAATGTGGTCTTACAAACCAAGCCCCCAGCATTTGTGACTAATAGGTCCTGCTAAACGCGGCTAGCGGAAGTTGGGTTTGCAGGGAGCCTCGGACGGCTACCCGGGCCGGATTACTTCCGATATTGCGACTTCCGGATATGACTCGTGTAGCGGCTCAGTAGAAATGTCATGGTCTACCCCATTAGAACTGTCAGGTTCTAAGGATGGGATGGATAGCGATGAGCGAACGTGATCTGAGACGGATCGAAGTGTTGAGTGACGTGCGAGCCGGGCGTCGAACGGTGGCTGCGGCAGCAGCCGTGCTCGCGATCAGCGAGCGTCAGGCCTTTCGGCTGCTTGCCCGATACGAGGCGGACGGCGGGAGCGGGCTGATCCACAAGGCGCGTGGCAAGACATCCAACCGGAGTCGTAACGACGGCATCCGGAGGTACGCGGTCGAGTTGGTCAAGACCAGGTACGCTGACTTTGGGCCGACGCTGGCAACCGAGATGCTGCTGGACAAGCATCAGCTCCGGATCGGCAAGGAGACGTTGCGGCGATGGATGATGGCCGAAGGTCTTTGGCTATCACGAACGCAACGAAGAACCTTCCACCAGCCGCGGCTTCGGCGTGAGAGCTACGGCGAACTGATCCAGATCGATGGCAGCGATCACCGCTGGTTCGAGCAGCGCGGTGAGCCATGCACGCTGCTGGTCTTCATCGACGACGCGACCAGTACGCTGATGCAGCTGCGCTTCGTGCCGAGCGAGAGCACGGATTCGTACTTCGCAGCCTTGCAAGGCTACCTCCAGGTGCACGGTTGCCCTGTTGCGTTCTACTCGGACAAGCACACCGTCTTCCGGGTGAACAAGCCGGACGCGAAGGGTGGCCAAGGGATGACGCAGTTCGGCCGCGCCCTGGCGGAGCTGAACATCGAAATCCTATGCGCGAACTCCAGTCAGGCCAAGGGCCGCGTCGAACGAGCAAACCGGACCTTGCAAGATCGTCTGGTGAAGGAGCTGAGACTGGCCAGAGTGAGCAACATGGACGATGGCAATAACTTCTTGCCGGCCTTCATGAAGCAGTACAACGAGAAGTTTGCACTTTCTGCAGCGAAGACTGAAGACTTGCATCGGAGGCTGAACGTTCAGGCCTCCCGGTTGGCTGACATCCTGTGTCATCACGAGCAGCGCCACGTCAGCCAACAGCTCAGCCTTGCCTATAACCGCAGGCAGATCATTCTGGACCGGAGTGAACTAGCCGACAAGCTGGCGGGCCAGTACGTCGAGGTCTATGACTTCGCCGATCGTCCGCTCGAGGTGCGTTGGAAAGGACACTCGCTTCCCTATCGCGTCTTCAGCAAGGACCAGCATGTGAGCCACACTGCAGTGGTCGAGAACAAGCGTCTGGGTCATGCACTGGCCGTCGTCAAGGCGCAACAAGACGTCAAGCGCATGCCCACGGTGATGACGAACAGCGCTAAGGGTGGATACAAGAAGCGGCCACGTCAGGTCTACGGGCCAGACTACAAAGCGGAAATCGCCTCGCCCGAAGCGGTGGAAATGACGGGCTGATGGAAAGGGTGGAACGATGAAACCGTTCCACCCTTCCCACAACCCTTGGAAATCGTCAGAGTCGACGATTTCACACATTCCCACCGCACGACTGTTAGGAGCATCAGAACGACCTATACTGACATTTCTAATGGGCTAGCCACCCTGTCATTTCTAATGAGCTACAACATCGCGACGCAATCTGGATTGACTTTGTCGTGCCCGCCCGCCAGTGAGGTTGCTTACACTGCAGCTAATTGCGCGTTCGATGTATAAGGCGATGGGAGGTGCTTTTCATTCAGCCGTGCCAGTGCAAGCAGGGCTCGTGTTTCCACCATCACTCGGTCTTGAAATTGTATAGATTGAACAAGATCGGACCCAGCAGTTGGATTGCCACGCGCGTCGTAATACACCCCGGTTTGACCGGCAGCGTTCAGCAGTAGTCGCTCAAGCAGGTGAGCAGCCTTCCCAGGCGTATTGAGGAACTTTACGAACGGCATGAATAGAGGCACGAGCACGGAGGCAAGGCCTTTGTGGGAGCCTTGGTCCACAGCTTTCTTGTCGCCCCGCAGCAGGCTAGTCGCAGGCACCAGGCCCGGCGTGACTGCATTAAAGCGCAGCCGTGGAACCTCGCGGGCCAGGGCCATTGCCGCCGCCAGGCCGCACTGCTTTGCTGTTGCATAGGCATCCGCGCCGGGCTTCTTTGAACCGCCCGGCAGCCATTCACCACGGGTGCTTGCTTCAGCCGAGATGTAGCGGCCACCACGATAGCCCACAGCTTTGCCAGGATTCCGGTTCGGGTCTTCGACCGTGGACACCACGAAAAGAACGGTTCCACCGTCCACCAGCGATGGCATGAGTGCTTCTGTTAGGGCGAACGGCCCAAGATAGTTGGCCGCAAATGTCATGTCCCAGCCAAGCGCATTCTTTGTTGGTGTCCGTTCGATCATCCCTACGTTGTTGAGGACCCCGGCGATCGGACGTCCGAGCCCAACCACCGCCGCTGCCGCCCTCTCCACACTTGCAAAGTCGGATAAATCGCACACGACCGGGATCGCATCGCCACCTTTGCTACGGATCGCCGCTACCATCTCATCCAGCTTTTGCTGGTTGCGACCAACCAGGATGAGATCACCCTGCTCCGCGAGAGACAGAGCAGCGAGGCGACCCATACCCGATGTAGGTCCCGTGACGACGTAAGTGCTTCGGCCCAAAAGGCTCTCTTCATGAGTTTGCATGGCAGGGTTTACTCCTTCTTCTTATTGGACAGCGTACACTATCTAGATTTACAGTGTACATAAAATAACGGTGCTCTTTTGGTCGCGGGGAAGTAGACTGGCTGTATGGCACATCCGGCGAAGACAGATCGGAATTCCATCCTGGCCGCAGCCATGGAGCTGGTGGAAGAGTACGGAGTCGAAGATCTGGCGATCCGGGCTGTTGCAGTCAAGTTGGGTTTGGCGCCGAATGCTCTCTACCATTACTTTCCGAACCTTGCCGCCCTCAAAGCTTCCCTGGCCGAAGAAGCTCGATTGCGCATGCTCGCCTTGATGCAGAAGGCGGCGGGCCGCAAACAACCGGCTGAGGCTGTCCGGGCAATCTCCGAAACGTACCTCCGTTTTGCGCTCGAACATGCTCGCGTCTTCGCTCTTTACCTCAGGACATCCGGCTCAGCCGATGGCAACCCGCAATGCACGAACAACGTTCAGTTCTTTCTCGAGATTGTGGGCCGGGTGTACGGCGAGGCGCGCGCATGGGATGCATCTCATGCATTGTGGGCTCTGCTGCACGGGATTGCTGTGCTACGCGAAGCTGGCGTCCTAGGAAAAGCGCAGGCTTCAAGTGCCCTCAAGTTCGGTCTGACCACGTGGATCGAAGCTGCCGACAGAGCGCACTGAGCGTCAGGTAGGTGCCTTGGGCTTCATTTAGGTGTTTCCGTAGCTCTCGCCTGCAGACGGCCATTCGACTGCCTTGAGAGCGCAAGAATAAGTAACGAAAAACGCCGGCTCACGCCAGTCAGGAAGCCAGGTTAGCTGGAAAGGCGTCTGCAGCCGTCAACTTCCGCCTGTGCGACTTCTTATTACCGGCTCTCAAACGAGGGCTTGCATCTCCTCAGCAGGTTCGGACCTGGTGGCTCTCGCCGAGGCTTGAACTAGGTGAGAAATAGTCGAGAGGCGCCTTTGGGAGACTTACCAATTCTCCACTCATGTCACTCGTGTGCGACAGGAGTGGTGAGCTTCCAGCCCCAATACACGCGATGATGCTGGATCAGCCCGTCTTTGATTCTCATGACTTCGACGATGTCGATCTGTTCGCCTTCAGGCGTTTGCCGAGGGTATTCCCAGATCAGCGTGTCTCCTGCACTGAAAAAGCGATCTTCGCGCCACCAGCGCATCGGTGTCTTTGGCCCGCCAGATGAAGCGACTTGACGGCCAGCTTCGTCGAGAAAAACTTTTATGTTCTCCCGCCCTTGAATTACACCGTTCTTCTGATTCAGCACCTTGGGGATCATGGGTGCTTCAAGGATGGCATCGTCTGCATACAGCGACAGCAATGCGGCTGGATCACGATCTACTGATGCCTTATGCCAGGCCTGCCATACACGGCGATGATCTTCATCTTGCACCTTGCTATCCTCCTCGGCCACGAGGTTCAATGACGATCATAAGTCCTCACAAACGCCACTCAGGCCATTTGACCGGATTGGACATGGCCAAGGCAGTTCTGGAATGGCAAAGTTCCGCTCTTGCGACATATCGAGACGAATTGTTAGCTCGATGACTTCTTCTTACGCTGTCGAACATTTGCCACTCGCGCCGGATGTTCTTTCCGAACGGAGCGGGCGCTATTGCGAAAGGTGCCCAAGAAAGCTTCTACGCCTCGCTCCAATCCGCCTTGGGGTCCGGATGGACCGAACGCGCCGGAGTGTTCCAGAGTGGCGTATCCATGCAGCAAGGCCCAGGTAGCGACAGCTGCAGCGGTGTCGTCGTGCTGTCCAGAGATGCTGCTTGCGGCCTCCAGCAGAATGTTCCAGACGGCTTTGCCCGCTCTTGGCCCGTATTTCTCGGGACGGTCCTGCATAACAAAGGCATAAAGCGAAAATCGCTTCCGAGCGAAGTGCAGATAAGCATCGACAAGCCTTTGAAATCTGGTCTCCGGATCGGCGCTTGCAGGCACAGCCTGGAACTCGACCAACATGACGCACAGAATCTCTGCGGCGACAGCTAGTTCAAGCGCTTCCTTGTCCGGAAAGTAGCGATACAAACTCGGCGCCTTGACGCCAAGCTTCGCCGCGACGGCTCTCAACGAGAGCCCGTTTGCGCCTCCTTGTTCCACCAGGTGCACCGCTGTTTTCAGGATCTCTTCTGACGAAAGAAGTTTGGGATGCGCCATTGCTTACATTGTAAGGCTTGACAGGTTCCCTAGCACAGCTTACGGTGTAAGTCATAAGCGGGGATCGATCCGCACAGCTGGAAGGAGCATACAAATGTCATTCATCGCAGGAGTCTTACTGTTCGTCGTTGTGGTGGGGCTGGTGGATCGCCGCCTGCCATGGTCGTCCGCAAAACAGCAGGTGATTGGCAAATGGTAGCCGGACATTTCGGTTTCGCTGCAATGGTCAAATCTCGCGAGAAATCAGCGCCTCTTTGGGCGTTGATGCTTGCCACCGTATGGCTGGACATCGTCTTCGTTCCACTCGTCGTCGCTCATCTGGAGACGATAGAGACGCTTCATAAAGGGTACGGTGGCTTGCTCATCCACGCCGACTACACGCACTCCTTCGTCGGCATGCTCGGTCTCTCAGCAATCCTTGGAGCAATGTTCCTGCCTGCGCAGGGCAAGAGAGTCGCCGTCGTCATCGCACTGGTCAGCGCATCCCACTGGGTTCTCGATCTAGTCGTCCATCGCCCCGATATGCCTATGCTCCCCGGCAATCTCGGCAACTTCCCACATTTCGGCTTTGGCCTCTGGAACCATCCGCCTGTAGCCGCATGCGTAGAACTCATCCTCGTCATGGCAGGCGCAAGCATGTACTGGCGCGCAGCGATGGGTAAAGCGGGAAAGAGCGGGACACTGGCCTCAGTTTCAGCAGCAATGGTCGCCGCCTTTGGCGTACTGGTGCTGGTGTTGGATTACACAAGCTAAAAGGCCTTTACGAGCTAGCCGCGTTGCCAACAAAAGACGGTAAGAATTACGAATGGAACCCATGGTCAGCAGAGGTGACGCGGTAAGCCGGTAAGTACGGAGGCCGCGTCTCCCCCTAGTCAGCGGGCCGCGTCAATTTCAGACGCTCCTTGGAGCGCCTACTTCCGCTAAATGGGATGAGCAGGCAACGCTCTCTCGTCAAAGGCTGCCTCCACTGCAGCACGATAGAGTGCAGGCATGTTGCCTCGCCCAGCATCTACGGCGTCACGCAACGCGAACCAGCGATGCTGCTCGTAACAATCTTTATAGTCGCGGTCAGTCGCCTGAGAACTGGCCCGCATCGCGGGAAAGCACATTGCCAACACAAATGCAGCGAGGACGCGCATATAGCTAACCCTATAAGAGATTCGCTCCTTAAGTCCTGAAAACTCGCATTCTCGTAAGCGATCCGTACGGCATTTTGGGTTGCGAGCATTGACCGCTTCATAGGTGGAGCAGTGGCAGTTGCTTGCTTTCTTATCTAATCTCGTCGCCGCGGTCGTGGGAATGTGGGAGACGCGAGCTTCATTAGCGTCTTCCAAGCGGCTGTGCGAAGGGTGGGAAACGGCTTAATCGTTTTCCATGCTTTGCATAGCCGCGCCATTTCCATGACCAATTTGCTTGCCTAAGCCGTGGGGAGTCCCCAAGTGCATTCGTCGCTGCGCGGCTTCCAGATCAAACCCAACTAGGGAGTCCAGCCTCCCCGCGCGTGCAAGGAGTCTCCCCAGGCTTCCTCCACTCCACCACCCCGGACTCCGGGGACCCCGATTGCGTTCCGTGCAGCCCTCCGCTGCGCTCCGACCCTTTCCGCTTGGCTGCAAGGGTTGGGTGATCCCCCTCTCCTTGCACTTGCTACCCTCCGCCTTCGCCAGGAGGCGTTCGGCATTGATTGAAAAAACAATGCCGAGCCAACCAAGGCAAAGCCCAAAGGAGCAAGTCATGAAGAGCACCACACAGAACCAATCCACCCTCGCAACCCTTTCCTCCACCCCCAAGCCGCAGACCGCCAAAGAAGTCATCGCCGCCAACGTTCAATTGCTAATCGAGCAGTTGGAAGCCGGGCACTCGGAAGGCCTGACCGCTTACCTCACCGCGATGGGTCGCTTTCACAGCTACAGCTTCGGCAACATCCTTGAGATCGCACGGCAGAAGCCGGATGCGACCCGCGTTGCCGGGCTGTATGCGTGGAACAAGCTGGGCCGCAAGGTAAAGAAGGGCGAGCGCGGCATCCGCATTCTGGCGCCCGTAATCGGCATCCGCCGCAAGAAGGAGGAAGAAGCCGAGAAGGACATCCGCAAGCAAAACCACCCGGTACTTGTCGGCTTTCGCGCCGCCTATGTCTTCAATGTTTCGCAGACCGAAGGTGCAGAACTTCCGGGCTTCCACGAGCGCGTGAAGGGGGAGGTTGGCGAGTACCGCGAACGCCTGATCAACTTCATCGCGCGTGAGGGCATCGAGCTTGAGTTCAAAGAGTCGATCGCCCCCGCGCTGAGCATGAGCTATGGCGGCAAGATTGCCATTCTTCCCGGCCAAGCGCCAGCCGAGGAGTTCAGCACCCTTGTCCATGAGCTCGTTCACGAAATGCTGCACAAGGCCGAGCGCAGGACCGCAACAACAAAAACCGTACGCGAGACAGAAGCCGAGGCCATCGCCTTCGTTATCTCGCAGACCATCGGCCTTGACGCTGGCCGCTTCTCAGCCGACTACATCCAGCTTTACCACGGCAACTCAGCCCTCTTAACCGAAAGTCTTGAAGTCATCCAGAAGACTTCCGCCCTCATCCTCTCCGCCATCAAGACGGAGCAGACCGAAGCCGAGCCCACCACCGACCAGGACGCCGCGGACGCAACAACCGCAGCAGCAACCGCGGAGGTGGCGTAATGCGGACCATCCTCAACATTCTCGAAAGGGCCGGAGGGTGGCACTCTGGCCTCTACCTCAAGATCGATAACCTGCCGTACATGGAACTTGTCATCGAGGCAGTTCATGAACCTGGCCCGATGGGTCTTCCCGCCCTCTCTGTCGCTCACTATGGCGAACAGAATGGCGACCTCATGCGCGACCCCGAAATGTGCTTCGAGCTTGGGTTCCACGACGGTCCAGAGCTAAGTCCTTACTACTACTTATGTTGAGCTCAACATAAGTAGTACTGTGTGAAGCGCCGGATTATGTTGAGTGAGGGGAGAGAATGCAGTCAGAGCGCGGGTAATCTGCGTCCGACTGCACATAATCAGAGCGATGCGAGGAAGGTCATTAGGCGATCGTCAGGCTGGAACCGCTTGAACGCAGAGCCCGACGGTGTGACCTTGGCAAGAGCCCTTTCCTTCAAAGCCAGGCTTGTATGTAGATATCCATTCGTGGTCTCGATGCTCTCGTGCCCGAGCCAGAGTGCGATGACCGAGATGTCCACGCCTGCATCAAGTAACGCCATCGCCGTTCCGTGCCGGATGGTGTGAGGGGATATGCGCTTCTTCTTCAGACTGACGCAGTGTGGTGATGCAGCTTCTACGGCCTTCTGCAGCAAAAGCCGAACGGCGAAACGACTGAGTGGTTCGCCGCGAATACCCGGAAAGGCTATGCTGCGAGTGTTCTCACGAAGCCAGTCTCGCAAGATGCGAGCGGTGGAAGGCCACAATGGAATCGCGCGTTCCTTGCGTCCCTTGCCATGCAGATGAACGTAGCTCTTCTTGACGATGCCGATCTGCTCTGTGCGTAGAGCGCACAACTCAGAGACGCGAGCGCCTGAGTTGTACATCGTCAGGAGCAGGGCGTAGTCGCGCCGCCCACACCACTGCTTGCGGTCGATGCTGTTGAGGATGGCATCCATCTCTACGCGCGAGACATACTCGAGAAGCCTAGTGTCTGTTCGCTTCATCGGAATGGCCAGGACGCGAGTTGCGGTGCCAGCACACTCCGGGTCATGCAGTGCCGCCATCCGGAAGAACGAGCGGATAGCTGTAAGCCGGAGGTTGCGAGATACCACGGCGTTCTTGCGTCGCAGCTCAAGGCTATCGAGGAAGCGCAGAATGATCTCTGCATCAAGCTGATCGACAGCGAGACGAGACGGCTCGATCTTGAGTTCAACCTGCACGAACTGCAACAGAAGACGGAATGTATCACGGTAGCTCGCCAACGTCTGAGGGCTAAGCCGTCGTTGGGCAATGAGGTAGTCGGTAAAGTATCTCTGGAGAAGAGGACCCGCAAGAATCATCGGCGTCCTCCTGTTCCCGACTGTTCCGGATCGAAGAGCGTGCTGGCATCCTGCAGCAACTCTGGTGTCGCACTCAAATACCAATAGGTGCTCTCGGGACCATAATGGCCGAGATAGACCGATAGCCGTGGCAGCTGTTGCCGGATGTCGACCCCTTCGCGCTGCCAAAGCGTCAGTCGCCTCACGGCGAAAGTGTGCCTGAAGGAATGGAGCGTCGGTCTGCGCTGATGTGCGGACGAGACGATGCCGACCTGCTTGAGTAGCTGCCGGAAGGTATGCCGTAACGGGTTATAGATCAGCGATCTGCAAAGCGTGTTCGTAAAGAACGGTTCTGCATGGTGACCGCGCAAGCTGACCTCGCGCTCGTGCATGTAGTGCCGCAAGTTCGCGGCAGCCGATGGATGGAGGACGACGTTGCGCGACTTGCCAAACTTGGTGTCATGAATATAGAGATGAGGCGGTGTTGCCTCTAGCCTTACATCGGCCACCGACAAGCGTAGTGCTTCACCGATCCGAATGCCAGTGCTTGCGAGCAGACCGATGATGGTGCGCACGGTCGCGGCTCTGAAGGGAGTCTGCTTCCGGACCTCGGCTTCCATGATCCGTTGAATCTCTTGATCGGAGAAGATGTATGGTGTTCGACGCTTGAAACGCTTACAGAACTGGATCTGTGGAACTCCGGTGCGTCCTTCGAAGGTACGCACCTGCAGCAGGAAAGCTCTGACTGCGAGCAGTCGATGTTCGTCGCGATAGGGCTTCCCGATGGAAGAATCTTCCATCACCCAATCCATAGCAAAGTCCGCACGAATCGGCCATGGGCATCCGTGCTGTTGCCAACGCGAAAGAAAGCTGCGGAGTAGCCCTTCTTCATACCGCAGACGCCTGCGCTGATCCCCCTCAAAATATGGGTTGCGCCTGGCGCGTGCCGCCTTCAGAGCAAGGAATGCATCGAGATGTTGCGATAAGGCTTCAAAGGTCATCGCGCACCTCCGGGCCACGGCAACGCGACCTGCGCAAGCGCCTTCATGTCGAGCTTGGCGTAGATGAACGTCGTGCAAAGCCATCGATGACCAAGCAGGTCTGCTACTTCCTTGAATGAAGCCCCATGGTTCACCATGTTCGTGGCGACGGTATGGCGGAGCCCGTGAGCAGAAGCTCCAATCACGCCTGCACGCTTGAAGAAGTACTTCGTGATCGCCTTAATATGCAGGCGCCTGATCTCGACAGGAAATGTTGCGCGACTCGAATCGAAGATCCACACCGGCATGGAGTGAGACGTGCGCAGATAGGCGGCAAGCGCTCTCCCCACGTCGTCTGGTAGCGGAAGGACCCGCTCACGTCGGCTCTTCTGGCTGCAGATCTTGACGGATCCGGCCTGCCAATCGATGTGCTCCCACTTCAGATGAGCGACCTCTTCGCAGCGAAGACCAAGTCGCAGAAACAGCAGCAGGAGTGCTCGATCCCGACGTGCGATCCACCTGTTGCCCTGAGACTCTCTGAAGAGCGCACTGATCTGCTCCCGAGTGACCTGGCGTGGAAGGTGCGCGTGACGGCGCGTCGTCGTTCTGGGAAGCGCTTCATCCCATCCCTTCGGAACCATGCTCTTCTCTGCGAAATATCGCAGAAGCGTACGCATGCTCGTCAGCGAAGCTCGTTGCGTGCCACGGTTGGGAAAGCGCTCGAACTCCGCCGTCAGGAAACGGACGATGTCCGTGAAACATACTGCGTCCCACAGCACCGGCTCTTCAACAAAGCGAAAAACGCAGAACTTGCGCAAAATACGTTGGTGCATCTCCCGTGTTGATGCTGAAAGTCCGCGCACTTCAAGCGCGTACAGGTCGTAGCCGGCCACACACTCAGCGAGCGATAGACCCTTCCTCAGTGACTGCTTCATAGACTCCTCCGGCCGACCGGATGCCGGCACGAAAAGAGTCCACAACTATGTTAAGTAACGCAAGCGGCGGCACCGCATAAACACTACGCAAGCGTGATCAGTTGCAAGCCCACTTCACATAATCCGGCGCTTCACACAGTACTACCGCAACGATTACGTTGGCGTCGAGCAGTGGAGCCGCAACATCGTCCGCGCTCACTACGTGTGCCTTGAGCAGTTGCACAGGCAACACGAGCGCTTTGCCAGGACGTGGGACAACAACCTGCGCTTACAGGGCTTTGCCGAAGCCTTCGATCCCAACCAGCATGTACGCGGATAGTCCGAACCCGAAAACGGAGCGGACACGAGGCCCGCGTTCGCTCCACACCTTCAGCCCCCACCCCAGTTCAAGGAGAGCCAACATGCAGAACAGCAGCGGACTCCAGTTCCCTATCCCTGCAACCCTCCCTCTTTTAGAACACCATGAGGCAAAGACGATGGACAGGACGGAAGCAGTCGTACGCAACATGCTTATAGCGATCGAGGCGCCACTTTACGATGTCGGCGTCCTCAGTAACCGGGGAATGCTTCCCGGTCTCGACGGCATTTCGGCAAGCGCAGTTATCGCACGGCTTCCTCTATTGAAGTACCGCAATGTCCGCGGTTCCCACATCTACATTCGTCCCTCAGGAGAGCATCGCTACACGGTGCTCGACGATCTCTCCGAGAGCTCGCTCGCTAAACTCTCCGCCGACGGCTTCACTCCGTGCGCCGTCGTCGAAACCAGCGCCGGCAACTTCCAGGCATGGCTCAAGCACCCGGCCGTATTGCCAAAGCTGCTCGGAACCTTCGCCGCTCACACGTTGGCCGCTCGCTATGACGCCGATCCGAGCGCGGCGGACTGGAGGCGGTTCGGCAGACTGCCCGGCTTTACCAACTGCAAGCCCAGGTACCGCAAACCCGATGGAAGTTTCCCTTCCTCTGTCTCAAGAGTCACACCGGCGAGTAATATCCGATGGCCGACACCTTCGCCCGCGAAATCGTCGACCTCTTTCAAGCACGGGAGCAGGAGCGGGAGGCAAGACGCCTGCGGGCTTCTCTTTCTCCCCAGAGGAGGCCGAGGTTAGCCAATCTGTCTCTCGAACGCTTTTGAACGTCCAGCAAGTACCAGGACCGCCCTGCCGCCGCAGACATCGCCTTCTGTGTCGCCGGTTATGCAAATGGCATGAGCGAAGACTTAATGGAACGCGCCCTTGAAGACGACTACATCTCTCGCGATCCCAGCCCTTCGAGACGTGCTTCCTACATTCGGAGAACTATGACGAAGGCGAGAGATTGGGCCGAGCGTTAGCGATCAGTGTTTACGGGGCGCGATCAGTCAATCAGGTCGAGAGAAGCCGAGGCTGGGCGTTTCAATCCACGCGCCCCTCGCGGGGCGCGACCTTTCACCCACTCCGAAATCCCTAGCGCCTTTTGGTTCCAATCCACGCGCCCCTCGCGGGGCGCGACAGCAGCCTAATCTGGCTGTAATCAATTGGCTGCTGCTTCAATCCACGCGCCCCTCGCGGGGCGCGACCTTGACTGGTCTGGGGCCCTGTCGCATCCTCACATTATCCAGATGGATGGTACGTGGGAGCCCGTCCACAGGCCACTCCAGCGTCTGCAGTTCCCGATCGGCTAACCATGAGGTCTTAGGCAGGACTGTGTGGGACAAAGCAAGACAAAGAGAGACCGTGGATGGAGCCCACAGCGAAACATGGAAGCCGGCCACCATGCGGGTATTGACATCGATGGCGAGGGTCAGCCACGGTCTCCCGATGGGAAGCCTATTCTGTTGGTCAACCACAATAACGTCAACCAGGGTGTGATCGATTTGCACGAAGTCCATGGGCCGTTCCGGCCGCAATGATGAGATCCCCACGGGCCCGGGCCCTCTTAGATCCCTTGCGCCTGCCTATGACAAGCCGCAGATCCAGAGCCTCGACTCGCCGGCGCACCGTACGATAATTGGGCGCTGGCAAACGCTGTTCTGCAAAGCGGCGGCGGACCTCGAGGAGCAGAGCAGCCAGCGGCGGGCGTTCCGGCCGCAGATAGAATTCGGCAATACAAGACCGAAGTAGCTGTTCTCGCTCCTCGCTGAGGAGCGACGCTTTGGCCTCAAGGCCGCGCTTGCGAGGAAGCAGAGAAGAAATCTGTGGCCGCTGCCTATAGCGCTGAAGCAGATCGTAAAGAACGCTCCGACTGAGCGATAGCTGACACGCTGCCTCTCCTATGCTTCTCACGTTGAGCCTGGCCTGCTCCGCCAGAGGACGAATCACCCTCTCACGCTCCAGCGCCAAGCTCCAATCCGCTTCTCGCGCGGCATCCCATTGTCGCCACTTTTGCACTCAAATCCCGGACAAACTTTCACCCGAACTTCGTCCGGGACTTCAGTACAAAAGTCCGGCGTTTCAGTGCAATGACAATGCAGTTAAATCCCGGAGAAAGCTTGAAAACAAAGAAGCTGCATTCCGGGATTTGAGTGCAGCGTGACATCCGTTTTAGGATCGGCAGATCATCTCAGCCCAAATAACTTAGATATCGGTGGTAATAACGAGGCAAGGTGAAGCCGTGGATCTCTCAGAAGTACTCCAGAACACAAAATCACCTTAAACACCACGGCAGCACTCTGATCAAAGATCAAGTTGGCGTCGCCTCGCTTCTAGTCTCCTGATGAGTTGATCTTCGGTGGGTAGAGTCAGCTGATATTCGCGGGCAAGCACTTGGTTCCCCAGATTACCCAGAGAGTAGTGAGCAACAGCTGCATCCTGTTCGGAACAGAGGATGAGACCAATCGGAGGGTTCTCATCCGGATTGGTCCAGTGCTCCCGGGCATAGTTCAGGTAGAGATTCATCTGGCCGGCATCAGCATGTGTGAACTTGCCAAGCTTTAGTTCCACAATGATCAAGCTTCGCAGTCTGCGATGAAAAAAGAGCAGGTCGACTCGATACCACTCGTTCCCCACTCTCAGGCGCTTCTGACGGGCAATGAAGGCAAAATCATTCCCAAGTTCTAGAAGAAACTGCTCCAGCTCCCGAATCAACGTTTCTTCGAGCTCTGCCTCTGAGTATTCGTCCTTCAATCCCAGGAACTCGAGAACAAAAGGATCCTTGATCTCGAAGTCGACACTGCCGTCTGCACGATCGACTTTAGCTTGCTCGGAGCGCGAGCGCTGAAAGGAAAGGGTTGCGATTTGCCGATCGAGTTGGCGGACCGACCAGCCTGCTCGAAGAGCCTCCTCTTCATAGTGCTGCCTGGCAGTGAGATCCGGCACGGAGAGTAGGCGCACGTAGTGGGACCAGGGGAGTGGGAAGACCGGCACGTCTCCAGAGCCCAATTTCGCAGACGCTGTCTGCGAAATGCTGCGAGTGAGGTCCGATTTAGAATCCGCAGACAGCGTCTGCGGATTGCTCCACTGAAGATAGAACTGGCGCATCTGCTCCAGATTGCGCTCCGAGAATCCACGGCCGAGCTGGCTTTGGAGATCCGCTGACAGCCGTTTCAGCAGTTCGGAGCCGTAGGCCGCCCGCTCCTTGCCGCCCTGCTCAAACTCCACAAGACGCCTGCCCACCAACCAGTACGTCGTCGTTAGGACTGCGTTGACAGACTTGGCTGCACTTCGCCGACCATCTCGAAGAAGGTCAGACACGCTTCTCAGCAGTGCCTGATATCCAATCAAAACTCCCATGCCTGAACTCTTATTCGACAACGTGGCTCCTAGTAAAAACAGATAAGTAAACTCTACCGCGACGTCATGGCCCCAGGCTGTCACTCACGGCGATGGCGACGTCCTGCTCCGACCCAACGTAGCGCTCGATCGTCCCCGCCAGCCTGCCGGCAGAGTTTCACGCAGGTCCCCCGGAGGTCGCGAGCTCCGAGCCGATGATCTCAGCGCGGACATGCTACGCAAGCCGCTTGAGCAAGACAGGGCCAAATTCCACCCTCTGCCCGAGCAGAATCCGCTGCAGCCGCGCGAGCTCCAAAAGCGCCAGGAACAAGGTGACCTGCGCCTCGGGTGCCGCCAGTTCCTCAAACCACCCTTCGGTCGAGACCCCGCGCCCCGGCTCGAGCGCCTCGAGCCGCCGGTCCAACTGGGCCAGGATCTCGGCAACCGGGTAGCTCTCATTCTCGATCGAGCGCGAAGCCTGGGCGTGAGCCTTGGCTGCCGCGAGCGCCCGCCGCGCTGCGGTTAGAGCATCCTGGACGGTCGGTTGCGCTTGCACCCTCTCGTCAGCCAGAAGCGGGGGCTCGGATGCAGCCGGACCCGGGCCGACACCCGCAGCGTCAACGCGGCTGCGCAGCAGACCGGCCGTCCTCTTGAGCATGTCGTAGTCAAGCAAGGCGCGTTCAAGTTCGTGCGCGGGCGCCACTTCCCCGGGCGCCTCGGGCAGGAAAGCGCGGCTCTTGAGTAACACGAGCCAGGAAGCGGTTTCGAGAAAGTCGCCGCCCAGCTCTACATCGGCTTCGCGTACTTCCGTTATGTAGGTTAGATATTGGCGAGTGATCTCGGCGATAGGCAGCGCGTCGAGCGGGTACTGGTTGCGGCGGACGAGCGCGAGCAGCAGATCGAGCGGGCCGTCGAAGTGGCGCCAGCCGCGTGCGATCGCGACAGAAATCATGGCGTCGCCTCTTCCCTGCTCTCAGCCACCCGTTGGCTCAGGCGAGCCGCGAAGCTCTCGTAGTTCCCTGCCGCATCCTCGGCCAGCGCAAGCACGGCGCCGAGCAGTTCCTCAGCCGACGTAAAGCGGATGGTGAGAGCGCTCGGTGCGTCGAGGGTGATGCCGGCAGGCCAGGCCTGTGCCGGATGAACCGGAGGCGGCGTAATCGGAGTGGTACGCGGCTGGGCTGCACGCTCGAGCGCAGCGAGTTTTTCGCGCAATTCGCGTTTGCGGGCGATCTCGCCCTGGACGGGCCGGGTGGCAAGCAGATCGTCAAGCATCGAGAGCAGCCGGGTGCGTTTGATCAGCATGGTCTTGCCCGGCTCTGGTTTCCCCAGAGGCGCCATGAGGCTGATGGCAGAGCGCCTAGAGAGCCCAAACAGTTCCTCGACCATGGCGCGGTCGAGCGACGGGGATTCGAGCTCGGCCACAGCGGAGCGAATCGCGGGCAAGCGAGCCATCCATGCGGGTGTAGGCGGCACTAGGCAAGCGTACCATGCTACTCTTCTATTTGCACGGTTGATTCACAGTGGCAGCAGTGCTAGCGCCTGAGAAGAGATAATTCTCATGCGCTAGGATGAGCATGGCGCAGTTCGCAGGATGTTCTTGCGTGGAATTAACTGGCCAAGTCTTTTGGGATTATTTGGCCATCTAGGTGGCGGTTTGTCGCACTTTGAGCCGAGTCGAGGCGTGCCCCCAAGCAAAGAGAGAGGCTCCCTGCCCTCTTCCCTCCCCCGTGCAGAATGGCTGGGAAGGTCTGTTACGCCGCGTTCTGCCTTCCCCACTCACACCTGCCCGATGACCAGGCTCTCACGGGCTGCCTGGACTACATCCTTGGAAATTTCGCGCAAGCCATTGATCTCGAGGATGCGTTCGATCTGGGTGAGCAGTCGGTTCAGGAGCCGAAAGTTGCCGCCGGTAATCCGGATGATCGCGGCGGCTGCTTCTTCTGCCAGGAGCAGGTCAGGCAGCTTCACGCCGAGCGGCCTCCAACGCCGGTCGAGCAGGCGCCGCACCTCTGCGGTCTCAATGGGCCGAACTCGTGCACAAAGCCGATCCGCGAATAGAACTGCGGATAGCGTGCCATGCGCTTCTCGATGCCAGGCATGCCGATCAGCACCAGGCCAAAGTGACTGGCGTCAAATAAGGAGCGGACCTGCTCCAGACTGTTCATACGCAGCCGGTCTGCCTCATCGACCAAAACCAGGGTGGTCGCTTCGCCGATTTCCTGTCTCTTCGATTCATAGTGTTCGAGCACTTGCCGGTAGCTCGGCTCCAGAGGAGGCTCTTCGAAGGGCTTGTAGCCGGACTCGCGTTCGTGGGCGCGCCTGTAGTTCTCGTTGCGCAGCCGGATCGTATCGAGCGCCAACTCGGCCTGGCGGGAGATCGGACCCCGCGCAAGTGCAGAGAGTTTCTGCGTTTTCTGATGGATGTCAGTCGCGATCTGCGACGGTGTATTGACCACCGGCGTGGTGTAGAAGGCCGTTTCGATAGGCAGCCCATAGATCGGCTCGTCTTGCCAAAGATCGTGGTTTTCGACCCTGTCTGCCTGGCTGATGCGCCGCGCCGACAGCGTCTTGCCTACGCCCGGCGCGCCGAAGCACAGGCTGATGTAGCGGTACTGCCTGCAGGTTTTGCAAAACTCGGCGAAGCGCCTGTACTCCAGCGTCTCGACGAAGTCACTGAGTCGGTTACTCGTTGCGGTAGCGCTTAATGAGCGAGGGTTGTCGAGCGACAGCAGGTGGCTTGGCATGGACTTCCTCCGGAATCGGACCCCGCCGTATCTCTAGCAAGGCATCAACGGCCTGCTGACGATTGCGCAGGATCGTGCGTAGTTCCTGCCGGCGTTGGTTTCGCGCTCGCACGATCTCACGGAGCGAGACGGCCTCTCCCGCAAGATCGGCCGCAATGGCGCGGCACAGAAACTTGTCGTGGTGAAAGACCCGGATCTCCCCCATGTCGCGTGGATCATACCGCAGCGTCACCTCTTCCCCAACGTAGGCCGCAAGCGTGGGTGAGAGATAGCGGAAGTTCTCAAAGGCAATGCCATCCCGTCGCACCTTGCGCGATCGCACTGCCTGCATCAGCAGGAGATCGAGCTGCTCGAGCGAATCAGGCATGCGTGGCAGGAAGGCATTTGCTTGCCACCGTTCGATCGGAGGTTGGGTCGCCTCTGCACTCAACTTCCGGTGGTAGACCTCAAGCAGGAACGTACGGAACTGGTCTTCCAGTTGCGGCAAGGTCAGCGTCGGTTTGCGCCGGGAGCGTAGAAGGAATCCCTCCAGATCGCAGAGGAACATCTCCTCAACCGTCCGGAAGAAGCGCTCGATACGGCCGCGACCGCGTGGCTTGCCCGGGATAGAAAACACCAGACGCATCTTTAGATCGACCGCGACCTGCTCCATGTGCCGGGAGGTAAAGTCCGCGCCATTGTCTGTGTAGAGCACCTCAGGAATGCCACAGATCATCCAGCGTGGATCCTCCTTGCGCCAGATCGCTTGCCGCAGAGCCAACGCTGTACGCAGCGTGGAGGGTGGATCAAAGGCAAGGTAGTAGCCGGCCACGGCACGGCTGAAGTCATCCAGCACCACCGTCAGCCAGGGCTTTGCGGTCGAGCCGTCCTCGCGGAGGACCAAAACATTGAGCTCCGAATGATCGGCCTGCCAGACGGCATTTGGCCGGGGCGCCTCTCTGCGATGGACCAGATCGAAGGTATCGCTATAGGCCTTGCCGCCCTGATGAGCCAGCGTCAACAATGCGTCTGGCAGCTCGCGCACAATCTGGCGCACCATCCAGTAGCTCGGGACCACCTCTCCCACTGTTGCGGCGTACTGGCAGACTTGCCGGTAGACGGACTGCATCGGCAAGGGAGGGCGTTCCAAGGCAAGCCCCTCGATAGCTTCGCGCATAACGACCGAGAGGACGCGCCGGCCTCCTCGATCCATGCGGCCTTGGCGGGCTAAACCAGGGAGTCCGTGTTCTCGGTACAGAGCCCGCCACCGCCATACCGTGCGGTATGGGACCCCTGCCTCGCCGGCAACGGTTCTGAGCGGACGCCCTTCATGCAGATGCGGCTCAAGGATGCGAAAACGCGACAACGCAAGCTCGCGCGCTGTCTCTGACAGTTCGGCTGCACCCTTCATGCACGAAAGTATGCCAGATAATTACAAAGATGACATTGCAGGAGTCGCAGGCTTTTTAGCGGTCAGCTAGTCTGCCGGTAGTCTGCCGGGGTCGAGCAAGGGCCATCAAGACTGAGCGCGTAAGTCGCTGGCGCTCAGCTACCATGCGAGAGGGTGCAAGAGATGGCCGATAGCTGTTCAAAGTGCGATGGGATGGGCATGCGGGTCTCGGTCGGGCCCGATGGCAAGAGGGTAGCCGAGGCCTGCGAATGCCAGCACGAGCGGCGCATCTACCAGCTGCACCGCCGCGCCCAGCTCCCGCCGCGGTATCAGGGCTGCACCCTCGACAGCTACAAGTACGACTACCCGGGAGCGGATCCTTCGCTCTGGAGAGCCTTCAACCTGGCCCGCGGCTTCGTAAACGGCTACCCTGCCACTACCAACGGCAATGGGATCCTCTTTACCGGCAATATCGGCACGGGCAAGACCCACCTTGCGGTCGGCATCCTGCAGGCGCTCGTGCTCGAGAAGAGTGTACCGGCCTTGTTTTGCGATTACCGGGAGCTGCTGAAGTCGATCGGCAACTCCTACAACCCGCAGGTGGCCGCGACCGAGCTTGAGGTGCTCCAGCCAGTCTTTGCTGCCGAGGTGCTGGTTATCGACGAGCTTGGAGCTGCTAAACCTACCGAGTGGGTCTGGGACACCGTGGCCCACCTGATCAATACCCGCTACAACGATCACCGCACCACCATCATTACGACCAACTACGCCAACTTTGCGCCCGGAAGCGGGCAGACGAACATCCAGACGATTGGTAGCAGCCGGGCGCCGCGCGAGGAGAGCCTCGGCGACCGGATCGGCGAGCGTATGCGCTCCCGCCTGTCGGAAATGTGCGTCACCGTCGAGCTCCGGGGCGGCGACTATCGCCAGGGAGCCAAGCGGGCAACCTTCCAGTAACCAGGTCGCGAGGGCAGGTTTGCGGCTCAGGTATCGAGGAGAATGATGGAGCGAGACGATGAGCTTCGAGCAGGGGAAGCGACAACGCCGAAGCCGGCCTTGACCCGCCATGAGGATGCCCTCATTGCGCGCGCAAGAGCCTATGTTCTTGCCGCCAAGGCACCCTCGACCCTGCGTGCCTACCGGTCGGACTGGCAGCACTTCGCCGCGTGGTGCAACGACCGGGAAGTGCCAGGCCTGCCGGCTGCGCCTGAGACGGTGGCGCTCTACCTGGCGGCACTGGCTGACGATCATCGCCCCGCGACCCTCACCCGCCGGCTGACCTCGATCGCCAAGGCTCACGAAGCGGCTGGCTTCCCTTCCCCGGCTACCGTCAAGCATGCCGCTGTCTCTGAGACCCTCAAAGGCATCAAGCGTATCCATGGAACAGCGCAACCGGGGAAATCGCCGCTCGTGACCGCCGACCTGCAGAAGCTGCTCGCGCACACCGGCCGCGGCGCACTCGGCGACCGCGACAAGGCGCTGCTCCTGGTCGGCTACTGCGGCGCCTTCCGGCGGTCAGAACTGGCGGCGCTCGAAGTGCGGGACCTCACCTGGTCCGACGATGGCGTAGTCATCCTGCTGCGGCGCTCGAAGACCGACCAGGAAGGTCTGGGGCGCAAGGTTGCGATCCCGTGGGGCGCCCACAAGGCCACCTGTCCCGTCCGCGCGCTACGCCACTGGTTCGACGCCGCCCAGCTTGAGGGCAGCGAGGGACCGGTCTTCCGGTCGGTCGACCGGCACGGGAATATTCGCAGTACGGCGCTCGATCCCAACTCGATCGCCAGGATCGTCAAGTGCGCGCTCGTGCGCGCAGGCTACGATCCGCGGACCTATGCCGGCCACTCGCTGCGGGCCGGCTTTGCCACCCAGGCCGCCCGCAATGGTGCCACCGCCTTCGACATCATGCGCCAGACCGGCCACCGCTCGGTCGCCATCGTCAGCCGCTACATCCGGGAGGCCGAACTCTTCCGCGACTCGCCGGCCAGCAAGCTCGGGCTATGACCCGTCGCGACCTCGACGATGCGCGGGAACGAGCCGCAGCACTCGGCGACCTTGAAGCGTTGCTGTTTGCTGCCGCACGCCCGCTTTCGCTTCCCGAGATCGCTCGCCGGCTCTATCTCGAGGAACCGCAGGCCGCTGGACTGGTCGACCTGCTGGGCCAGGAACTGAGCCATCCCGAGCGCGGCCTCCAGCTCCGCGAGGCGGGAGCGAGGTGGCAGCTCGAAACCAAGGCCGATCGCGAGGACGTGGTCGCCGGCCTGCGGGCCGAGCGCGGCGCCCGGCCGCTCACCGAGCAAGCCCTCGAGACCCTCGCCGTGGTTGCCCTGCGGCAACCGGTCACGACCGAAGAGGTGACCGCGATCCGCGGCGCAGAGAGCTACGGCACCATCGAAACCCTGCGCCGTCAGAAGCTGGTCGCGCGTTCCGAACAGCGCGTCGCACAAGGCCGCGCAGCACGCTGGCGTACCACCCAGCATTTTCTCGATCAGTTCGGCCTGGCCAACCTCGAGGAGCTCTACCGTGAAGGCCGCATCGAGAAACTCTTCGATAGCTCCCTTGGGGAAGGCCAAGCACCCAACCTTCGATAGGCGGCTAACATCGCTGTCACCCGGGGCTATCTGTCCGTGGTTGTTGTTCCAAGAAACTACTTGCACCAGCCGAAGTACTTCTGCTCCACGATCCCAGCTTCCTTCCAAGCCTTCGCCGTAGTTTCCCATTCGCTACGGCAACTTCGATCTGCTACAACAAATTCACCACCTGCTCTGGCTGGTACTTCTTGCCCCGTCCCATATCCTCTCCCTGTCCAGTGTCTCTCTTACGCACTGGCACTGACCCAAAACCCGAAAACTAATCCACTGATTCTTGGAGGATTTCAAGCCTGGATGTGGTTCTCTGGAACAGAAAGGGGAGCTGCGGGATGGCGAGAAAAGGGCATAGCGAGGAAGAGATTTTACGGGTACTGCGGGAAGCAGAGGCGGGCGAGACGATCGTCGAGGTGTGCCGCAAGCACGGGATCTCGCAGCAGAGTTTTTATGCCTGGAAGAAGAAGTACGCGGGCCTCGGGCTGAGTGAGTTGCGCGAGCTGCGGCAGCTGCGCGAGGAGAACGGCAAGCTGAAGCGGCTGGTTGCGGATCTCTCGCTCGACCGGCACATTCTGCAGGAGATTGTCTCAAAAAAACTCTGAAGCCTCGCCTGCGGCGCGAACTGGCAGAGTGGGCTGTCGAGGTCCACCAACTAAGCCAGCGGCGTGCGGCGGGGCTGATCCCGGTGCACCGGGCAACGCTACGGTACGAGCACCATCGTGATCCCCAGGATGCACTGCGGGTGCGCTTGCGAGAACTTGCCGGCAGTCGTGTGCGCTACGGGTATCGCCGACTGACCGTGCTGTTGAAACGCGAAGGCTGGGAAGTCAACGCCAAACGAATCTACCGGCTCTACACCGAAGAAGGGTTGATTGTGCGCACGCAGAAGCGCAAGGAACGGGCGCAGCGCCAGCGCGTGGCGCAGGGTTCAGCGATACGGCCGAATCAGAAATGGAGCCTGGATTTCGTGTTGCAGCGGCTACCGGACCTGCGCTGGATTCGTGTGCTGACCATGGTCGATCAGTTCACGCGCGAGTGTCTCTGCTTGCACGCAGATACTTCGCTAAGCGGCGAGAAGGTGTCCGCGGCCTTGGATAAAGTGGTCGCGCTGCGGGGCGCGCCAGAGTCGATTACCGTCGACAATGGGACGGAATTCGCCAGTAAGGCAATGGATCTTTGGGCGTACACCAACGGTGTGCACCTGGACTTTATTCGGCCAGGCCGGCCGACCGAGAACGGGTACATCGAGAGCTTCAACGGCAAGCTGCGGGATGAGTTTCTGAACGTGGAGGTGTGCTTCACTCTGGTGGATGCACGCAAAAAACTGCATCGCTGGCGGCGTGACTATAACCATCATCGGCCACACTCGGCACTTGCAGACCGGACGCCGGCCGAGTTTGCGGCGACGTGCAGCGGAGGAAAAGGCGGCGACATGGTCGCCTTGGAAAACGCTGCGCGTTTACCACTTTACCTCCGCACGGCTGCGGCTCGAACTGAGCTGAACTTCGGTAAACCCTCAAGCCTGTTGCTTGAGACACTCACTTGAGCTACAGTAACCGCAAATCTGCCGATCAACACGGCACAAACCGAATCACACAAGCCGGAATTTCCAGTCTTCCGTGGCTTGGTTTTGCGGGGCGGGTCACAAGCCGGAATTTCCAGTCTTCCGTGGCTTGGTTTTGCGGGGCGGGTCACAAGCCGGAATTTCCAGTCTTCCGTGGCTTGGTTTTGCGGGGCGGGTCAAATCGAGAAACTTCTCACTTACCCTGGACTTACCAAAGGGGGCAGCTCACACGTAATCCTCTGCATGGTTGGGCACGTGGGCGAAGACGATGACTCTGCGTGGAAGCCCCGGAATCGATGCGGTCTCCTGCACCGGCGCAAGGACCACCTTGACGAACAGGACCAGTGCCGCCACTTGCAGAGTGACTGCACATCCTGCCGCCAATCGCATCGCCATACGGCTTCCTGTTTGATCTTCGCCGCAAAGAAAGAGCAGCACGGCAAGAGCTGTCTGCAGCAGTCTTGATCCAGGATCCGAGATACCTAACGTTGTTGCGGGAGCAATCATGTAAAAAAAAACAAAGATCATCCCGGCGGACCATAGGAAGCGTTCTTGCTTCTGCTCCCGATAAGCTGCTAGTGCTCCCCTGATCAGATACCAGGCGAATACGGTGCACAAAATTCCATTGAGAAGTTGCATGAGCAAGAAGGCGCCGGGACCAAGAACGCGGAGGCTGACTGACCCGGAGGGAGTGCCTGGATTGATGAAGCCAAACGATTTCAGGTAAGAGTTCACCTTGTAGGCCCAGAAGGCTGCAGAGTAGTTCCGCACAACTCCAAACATTCCGGTATCTGCATCTGCATTGTGCGCCGTGATAAATCGTCCGAATAGATACCCCAGACTAAGGAGAACTCCTGGGACGACTTGCCAGAGCAGTCTCAACCGACGTCTTTGAAAAGCGTAAAGACAAATCATCAACCCGGAAAAGAGAAAAGGGATCATGTGAACGAAGAAAGTAAAGGTGAGCAGCAATCCATAAACGTTGTCTCTCTGCTCGTCTCGCCGCAGCAGCGATGCAACGAGGATTGCCATGCAGAGACCAAGTTAGAAATTCATGAAGCCGTACCATAGATTCACGTTCAGGAAGATGCCGGCAGGCACAATCAACCAAAGCAGCTTTTCTTGGTTCGGCTGCAGCATCATCATGAAGCGCGTCACGAGAAACGCAAACAGGAGCATCAGGAAGAGCCAAAGTTTTGCGGCGAGCTGCCATGAAAATACCAACGATAGCAGCCCGATGCCAAGAGTGGTTGCGCTGTTCGGTACAGGATACTGTCTGAGCGTATGAGCTAGATCGGGGATGCCCAGCAGTCGATTGCGAAGTAGAACTCCCTCATACGTCCAATCGCAATAATCCGTAAGCGAGGGTGCGACGTGGCTTGAGAAAAGGAACAGGGTATAGAGAGAGAAGAGGGTCGCCACATAGCCTTCACAGGCATGCTGTCGCAGGACTAAGAGAACTCCCGCCACTTTTTAGAAGGAAACCGCTCACCTTCTTGCCCCTCGCTCGCTCTTGCCTTCATCGTGCTCCACGCTGTCATCCTTCTTCTTGGCTTTGGGCAGAGAGCCAAACGGCAAGTGCCGCCATGGTTGCTCCTTTTCTAAGCGCCTTCGCTTCGCGGAAAGTAGCGCCTTTGATCGGAGCCCTAAAAGTCCAGAACGATCTGTGAGTACACTGGATCCTGAAAAGTCTCGTTGAGAGCCTGCTGCAACGGCGTAGCGCGAACCTCAAAGATTCTAGGCCAATCGATAACCTCGAAGACATCCGGGGTCACAAGCGCCTGCAACTGCTTCACGGTGAATACCGGGTTTTTGTCCAAGAGAGAGTTCACCTTCAGCAAACTCCAAAAAAGACCGTAAGGTATCTTTTGGAGCCGGACCCTTGCACGGGTTGACTTCTTCACTGCGCGAATCAGGTCGATATAGTCGATTCGTTCCTGCCCGGTGATGTTGTAAGCGCCGACTCTTTGATGCAACAGCGAAGAAACGATAATCTCGCAGAAGTCCGCTGCGTAAAGCGGCTGGCGCAAAAATCTGCCGGATCCAGGGATTGGGAAAACCGGTACCCGCTGCATAAACCTTGCAAGCCATCCAACATGTTTTCTATCAAACCAGCCGAACATCAGCGTCGGTCGCAGAATGATTTGTTTGATCCCGCAGGCCGCTACCAGTGCTTCCTGCCTCTTCTTCGTCTCGGTGTAATCATCGGTTGCCATAGAATTCACAACCGACGAGGATATGCCTACTATGTAAGGAACCCTCTGCCGAACAGCTATCTCCAGCAGGTGTTCTGTAGCTACCACGTTATTCCGCACATACTCGTCTGGATCTACACCGCCAATCTGGGCGTGCGCGATCACAAGCGCCTGGCAACCTGCAAGAGCCGGCTCCCACGCCTTTCGTTGGCCGGCATCCGCTAAATCGCAGTGCAGAAGTCGAACGCCAGGATAGTTCTTCTTCAGGGTGGAAGTGTTGGTCGGATGTTTATCGATGGCAACGATCTCGGCAAAACCCTTTGCAGCCAAACGAGGAATCAGATTCTGTCCAACCAGGCCCGCGGCCCCGGTGATGACAACTTTTCCGCCCTTTATCTCTTCCATGCTCTCCTGCTCAATCATGCTGCGCATGAACCTTACTCTCAGGAGGCAACGCATAGATGCCTTCCTGAATGGCTGTGGTTAACACTTTCTGCTCAAAGGCTTTCTCTTCCGGAAAAGCCTTCTCCACCGCCGGGTCAACCATGGGTGAATTGCGGGCCGTTGCAGCACGATAGAGCTCGATACCGGAAAGAACCATCTGCCTTCTTGCCCTGAGGCACTTATACGCATGCACATCGGCGCTCAGCCAGAGACTACATGCCAGCGCAAGCGATATTGCGTAGAAACGCCTTTGGTCAAAACCGCTGAAGCGGTCAGGCAGATACTTACCGAGAAACGAATAAGCAAAGATCAACAGCAGAACAGAGTAGAAACTGTAGCGCGAACCGAGTCCGAATCCAGTTCCTCCGCGCACCCATGCAACCAGCAAAGCGGTCCCCGTAATCCACCCGGCAAAATACGTTAAAACCGGAGAGATCCGATCGAACCGGGAGCGGATCGCAAGTACAAAAGTGGCGAGTAAACCCAAGCCAAGCAGAAGAGCCGGCCACTTGGAAAGAACGGCATACCCGAGGAAAGCAACAAAGAAGAGCGGCCTGGTCACATAGTAGAACTTGTGTAGATGGATCGCCTGCCGCTGATAGTGGTAGAGGTAGGCCGCAAACGGCGCAAGAAAGCATGCACACCACATCAGAGATCTTCGATAGCTGCGACGAGGCAGGAGAAACAGCAAGCCAATCGGCCCCAGCAGGAAAGCATTCGCAGAGCTAAATGCCGCTAAAGCTGCCACCACGCAGGCTGCGAGCATTCTCGAACCGCTGGGAAGAGTCTGCCGGGCGGGGATAAGAAGATAAAGTGCGAGCAGGCTGAAGAAGATGACCGGGGTATTCTGCAGCCCCGTCATGGCCCAGTTGAGATTCTCCCAATACGTGAGCGAGAAAACCAGAAAGCTGATGGGTAGGAATCGCAGCGCGCGAACACTTACATCCGCCTCTTTGTTGGAGAAAACCAACCACAGTAGATAGCCGATGCCGAGCAAAAAGCAGTCACCCAGGACAACGAGAAAACCAAAATTCAGATGATGCTGCAGATCTAGTTCCGCGGCGACAACGGCGTGTTCAAAACCGAGCTTGTACTCATTATGTTGCGCGGCAGCAATGTCCAACACCTTTTCCCGAAGACTCGGGAGATGCTCATAACGAATCGAAAAATCCAGAATCGCATGGTAGTCATCCTGGTATGGCACAGAAAGTGGCTGACTGTACAGAACACCAAAAGAGAGGATCGCAGGTAACAGCACAAGAAGAAGCAGGAGCGTAGTGCGCCATCTTTCCTGCTTCGGACGAACAACATCGGCTGACAAGGCTTGTGCTTTCATCAAGACGCTTTCACTCGGGACTCGGAGAGGCGGCGGGCAGCAAGAAGATAGAATGCGAGACGCTTAGGCCGGCACACTCTCGGATAGAACCACACATGGAGCCATGGGCGCGACTGGGGAGGCAAGCGAGTTCGCCATCGATGAGCCCAGGCGAATACTCTCCGCGATGCCCCGGTCTTCAGGGTAGTAGTAGCAGGTATCCGCTATCTGCAGGCCTGTGATCGGGGTTTGGATGGGAGGAATCTTGGCCCGAAAGCCGGGCTCGCAGATCGGTTGCCCGTAACGGAGGCGAGCGACCTTGCTGACAATCACGCTCTGCTCGGTCACCAGAGGGTTGATGCGGTGAAGACAGACGAGCGCCTCCGACAGGAGCTTTTCCTCGGGCCAGGAAAACTTTTCGTTGGTCACCGGCATGTAGTACGGAACATAGACGATGGTTTCTGCTCCGGCGCAACGCAGATTGGAGAACTCAATGATGCCGGCTATGTCCAAGTCCGGCTCCGACACATTGACCCAGAAATGAGGCGTCACCGAATGAGAAAGCTTAAAGATGACACAGATCACACCAATGTTGTGAATCGCCTGGTACTTGCGCTTCCAGGCTTCGGGCAGATCGGGCACCAGCGCGGCTACGATCGGCGTCGGCGCGGTTGAGATCACGGCATCTCCGCGGTAGTGCCGCTTAAGGGTTTGTACACCGGTGACGCGGCCGTCCTCAACCGTCACCTGCTTGGCCGCCTGCCCCAGGTGCACCTGTCCGCCAAAGCCGCGTATACCCTCAACCAGCGCATTCACCAGGGTAATGGAGCCGCCTTCCATGTAGCCCAACTCCTCCTGCAGCAAGCTCTTGCGTGATCGACCGATGCGCCGAATACGGGTCCAGATCCAGGCGGCCGAAATGTTATCGGCATACTCATAGAACTTATGCTCGAACAGGGGCTTCCAGAAGCGTTCGTAGATGGACGATCCGCACCAGCGAGTGATCCAGTCCTTGGCCGACTCGTGTTCCAGCGCCGGCCACGTGTTGCGCCGGACACAGATAAAGGCGAAGAAAGCATAGCGCAGCTTGTCAATCAGCCCAAGGGAGGGAAAGCGCAGCAGCGCGATAGGATCACCCCAGGCATGGAGCCGGCCCTCGCTGAAAAAGCCCATCGTGGTGGCACGCCACCTCATCCTGTCCGCGATGCCCAACTCCTGCATCAACTCGAAAGTTGGATAATCCGTGTGACAGAGAAAGTGGTAAAACCGCTCCAGCGAAATTCCGTCAAAATCGAAGTGGCCGGCCATGCCTCCAGGTTCGGTCGCGGCTTCAATGATGTCCACCTGGTGCCCGTTCTTCGCGGCACGGTAGCCGGCCGTGAGGCCCATGATCCCTGCTCCAATGACAATGACGCGCAAATTTTCCTCGAGCTCAGATCGATAAATGGAAGCGCCGGCTGGCGAGATCACCTCGTGACCTCCGCCGTCGATCTCGCCGTAACCGCTAAGGCATTGCAGCGGTCACTTCCAAACCGGCCAGCGGTAACGATCCTGGTTGGCTTCAGGCAACATGATATACAAAAGGATCAGCGATCGCAGCCGTTTCCACTTAGCCGCTTTCCGGCCAACACGCTTGAAGCCTTGAGGATCCACTCTTGCCTCCCCCGATACAAACGAACTCTCCTGCCATCTGGCAAGCTGCGGCCCGGCCAAGTCCCATCCAGACCGTTACCTTGGCTTTCATCCGTTACCATTGCCAGGCTCCGATCCGGCTAGACACCAGTGCGATAATACGGGTGCACTTGGAAAGGTAAAGCACGCGTGCATCGTGTCTCATTTCGTCTTGCTTTTCGTCCCGCTTCCTGGGTTGGTCGCCTGCCCTTGTGTCTCCTGTTAAGCCTTTCCTTCATCGGCTGCCACGCCCAGACTCCTGCGCCAGACGCGAAGCTCGACCGCAAGATCGAGCTGCTGGTCCGCTCGCAGCTCGGCGTGCCCCCCGACTGGTCGATCGCCATCGGCGCCCGGGCCCCGAGCGATACCTCCGGCTACGACAAGCTCACCCTGCTCTTCTCCTCGGCCGCCGACCCGGCCCACCCGCAGAAGCTCGACTTCCTGCTCTCCAAAGACAACGCGACCCTGGCCCGGCTCTCCAAGTGGGACCTCACCAAGACGCCCGAGGACACCATCACCACCGCCGGCCGGCCCGTCCGCGGCGCCGACAAGGCCGCCGTCGAGATCGTCAACTACGACGATCTCCAGTGCCCCTACTGCGCCAAGATGCACGCCGAGCTCTTCCCCGAAACGCTCGACCACTACAAAGGGCTGGTCAAGATCGTCTACAAGGATGACCCGCTGGTCGAGATCCATCCCTGGGCGCTCCACGCCGCCGTCGACGCGAACTGCCTCGCCGGGCTCAACCCCTCTGCCTACTGGAACTACGTAGACTACCTGCACGCGCACGGGGAAGACATCAGCGGCCCCGACCATGACCCGGCCAAGTCCGCCGCGATGCTCGACAAGATCGCCCGCGACGAAGGCGCGCACGGCAACGTCAATGCCGGGGCCCTCAACAGCTGCCTTACCAAGCAGGATGAATCGACTGTCCGCTCCTCGATGAAGGAGGCCGAAGGCCTCAAGATCGACGGCACCCCGACCCTGTTCGTCAACGGCGAGCGTGTCTCCGGCGCCCAGCCCGTCGCTGTGGTCTGGGCGGCGATTGATCGCGCCCTGCGCGCTGACGGCGTGACCCCGCCGCCCAATCCGGCAACGCCTCCCGCACCCGCCAGCAAACCCGCAGGTACCCTCTAGCGGCAAACTCTGCTGCGGAACTTCCGCCGGCGAGCGTCTAAGCTGGCAGCTTGGGGTTCTAACTTAGTGCACGCTGACTGGAGCACTTTCACAGTAAGTGTCATGGGCCAACATCTGCGAGTGTGGCTTTTGCTTAAAGAGAAGCCACGCAGAGTGGATCTGAGCGGCTCACAGTCACGGTGAAAGTGCTTTAACGGTGCGGAGAACGATCATGAGCAGGCTCACGCAAACCTACCTACCCCTTTCGGTGCTCGCCATCACGCTCGGCATCGCTGGCTGCCACAAGGACAACTCGCAAGCCACCGGCGCTGACACCAACGACCCCGCCGCGGTCAACGAGGCCTCCGGCACCGGCCAGGTCGATGGTCCATCCACCGTGCAGGGCGGCTACGCCCAGCAGCCTGCCCAGCAGCAGCAGCCCTACGCGCAGCAGCAGCCTGCCCCGTCCTCGCGCACCAGCCCCTACCCGCGTCAGTCACAGCCCTATCCCGGCCAGGCCATGCCGCCGGAGCCGCCCGAAGATACCGCGCCCGCAGCTTCAGCTCAGTATGGCGGCCAGTACGCCGACCAATACGCGCAGCCCGGCGCCGGCTACGACGAAAACCAGTATCCCCCCGAGTACCAGCCCGTCTACGCCGACCAGCCCCCGCCGCCCTTGCCCGTCTACGAGCAGCCCGCCTGCCCCGGCGACAACTACCAGTGGACCCCCGGCTACTGGAACTACGCCCCCACCGGCTACTACTGGGTCCCCGGCGTGTGGATCGCCGCCCCGTTCCTCGGCGCCCTCTGGACGCCCGGCTATTGGGGCTATCAGACCAACCGCTACGCTTTTCACCGGGGTTACTGGGGCCCGCACATCGGCTACTACGGCGGCGTCGCCTACGGCTTCGGCTACTACGGCCACGGCTACGAAGGCGGGTACTGGAACCACAACAACTTCTACTACAATCGCGCCGTCACCCACGTCAACACCGAGAACGTGCGCAATGTCTACGTACACAACGTCACAGTCAACAACGTAACCATCAACAACGTGACCAATAACCGCTATGTCAATACCGACATCAACCACGTGAGCTATAATGGCGGCCGCGGCGGCCTCAGCGCCCGCCCGCTCCCCTACGAACTCAACGCGCAGCACGAGCAGCACATCGCCCCGCTCCCGGCCCAGATGCAGCACGTCCAGCAGGCCAGCCTCAACCGCGCCCAATTTGCCGCGACCAATGGTGGCCGTCCGCAGCTGGTCGCCGCAGCCCAGCCCATCCGCGTCCCCACCCAGGCCTCGGCAGCCGGCCTGCGCACGCTCCAGGGCCGGCCCGCGGTGTCCATGCAGCAGTTCCGCCAGGCCAGCCCGGCCGCCGCCCAGGCCCGGCCCGCCGCGCCGCAGAACAACGCCGCTGCGCCGAATCGCGCTGCCCTGCCTGGCAACCGGGCCGGGCAGCCACAAAGCTTCGGCCGAGCAAATAGCCCGCAAACCCAGCCACGCCCGCAGCAGTCCCAGCAGGCCCGCCCCGCGGTCGAGCCGCAAACACGCCCCGCGGTCCAGCCGCAGACCCGCCCGGCGGTCCAGCCGCAGCGCCCCGCCTACCAGCCCCAAACGCGCCCTTCAGTCCAGCCCGCCCGCCCGGCCTACACGCCCCAGGCGCGCCCCGAGCAGCAGCAGCAACCGGCGCGGCCCGCCTACACACCTCAGCCTCAACCACAGTCTCGGCCAGCAGAGCAGTCACGTCCCCAGCCAAATCCCCAACCCGCAGCCCGGCCGCAGCCGCAGCCTCGCACCCAGCCCGCACCCGAGGCAAGGCCAGCGCCCGAAGCAAGGCCCGCACCTCACGAGGACGCTCCCCATCCCAGCGGCGGTGCCCGCCCCCATGCCTAGCCCTGCGCGCTTCCAGAACGGCGCAAGCAGCTAGCCCGCCCGATCCGAACTCGCAACCAACAAGGGGCGCGAAGCTTGGTGCTTCGCGCCCTTCTTTCATCTCGCTTCGCCGTGCCGGTTCACCGTGGCCGGTCCGCCCGGGCCGATTTGCCCTTGCCAATTCGCCGTGGCCGGTTCACCGTGGCCGGTCCGCCCGGGCCGATTTGCCCTTGCCAATTCGCCGTGGCCGGTTCACCGTGGCCGATTCGCCCGGGCCGGTTCGCGTGTCAGTCCGAAATTGTTCCACGTGGAACATTCCGCGCCCGCGCCCCTAACTCGACCTCTTCCAGCTCCCCCTGCCGCGAAATTGTTCCACGTGGAACAATCTGCGAGCCGCGTTGCACCTACAGCTTCATCGAATGCCCCTTCACCAGCCCGGCTGCCCGCTCCACAAACGCCGCCAGCCCCATCGACCCGCCATCTCCGCGCCCCCGCGTCCGCACACTCACCGTCTCCGCTTCCGCCTCCTTATCGCCCATCACCAGCACATAAGGGATCTTCTTGAGCGCCAGGTCGCGGATCTTGGCATTCATCTTTTCGTTTCGCCCATCGAGCTCCACCCGCAGCCCTGCATCTTGTAACCGCCGCTGTACTTTTTCGGCGTAGCCCTGGTGCCGCTCCGCAATCGGCACCAGCCCCACCTGCACCGGCGCCAGCCACAGGGGAAACGCCCCCGCATAGTGCTCGATCAGCACCCCGAAAAACCGCTCCACCGACCCGAACAGCGCCCGGTGCACCATCACCGGCTGGTGCCGCTCCCCATCCTCACCCACATACTCGAGCTCGAAGCGCGCCGGCAGATTAAAGTCAAACTGTACCGTCGAAAGCTGCCACAGCCGCCCCAGCACATCCACCAACTTGATATCGATCTTCGGCCCATAGAAAGCCGCCTCGCCCGCAATCGTCCTGTACGCGATCCCCTTCCGCTCCAGTGCCCGCTCGAGCGCGCCCGTGGCCAGCGCCCAGTTCTCATCCGAGCCCGCCCAGCTCGCCCGGTCCTTCGGGTCCCAGGTCGACAGCTCGACCTTGAACTCCGAGAATCCAAACGTGGTCAGCACAGCCTCCGCAAAATCAATGCACGCGACAACTTCATCTTCGATCTGCGACGGCATGCAGAAGATGTGCGCGTCATCCTGCGTAAACCCGCGCACCCTGAGCAGCCCATGCATCGTCCCCGAGCGCTCGTACCGATACACATTGCCTAACTCGGCATAACGCACCGGTAAGTCGCGATACGACTTAGGCGAGTTCTTATAGATAAGGATGTGGAACGGGCAGTTCATCGGCTTCATCCGGTAAACAGCGTCGTCGAGCTCCATCGGCGTGAACATGTTCTGCGCGTAAAAGCCCTCGTGCCCGCTCGTCTGCCAGAGGTTGATCTTCGCGACGTGCGGCGTGTACACCAGATCGTAACCGCGACGGATACATTCGTCTTTCATCCAATCTTCCATCGCCTTACGGATGGTCGCGCCCTTGGGGTGCCAGAAGATCAGCCCCGAGCCGGCCAGCTCCTGGATCGAAAACAAATCGAGCTGCTTGCCGAGCACCCGGTGATCTCGCCTGGCCGCCTCCTCCAGCCGCTCAAAGTGCGCCGCCATCTCCTTGGCTGAGAAAAACGCCGTCCCATAAACTCTCTGCAGCTGCGGGTTCTTCTCGTCGCTCAGCCAGTACGCCCCGGCCAGCGAGAGCACCTTGAACGCCCTTACCCGCCCCGTCGAAGGCACATGCGGCCCCCGGCAGAAGTCCTCGAACCGGCCATTGCGATAAAACGAAACTTCGTCTCCCGGCTGGGTAAACCGCTCGACGAAGTGCGTCTTCATGAACTCGCCCTCGCGCGCGAACCGCTCCAGCGCCTCATCCCTCGGCTCCCGCTCGCGCACAAACGGCTCATCCCGCCCGACCACCTCGGCCATCCTGGCTTCGATCGCCTTCAGGTCGTCCGCGCTGAAAGGCGTCTCCCGGTAGAAGTCATAAAAGAAGCCAGCCTCGGTCGCCGGCCCGTGCCCCAGCTTGGTCTCCGGAAAAAGCTCCAGCACCGCCGTCGCCATCACGTGCGCAGCCGAGTGCCGCACCACCTTCAGCGCCTCGGCATCGCGCTCGGTCAAGAGCTCGAGCGCCACGTCTTCTTCGAGCGGTGCCCGCAGGTCCACCAGCCGCTCCGCGCCAGCGTCTTCGGCCGCATACATGCCCGCTTCCGTCTGCCCGGCTTCGTCTTGATCGGCCCCGCCCGTGCGCACCCCTGCCGCACGCAGCGGCCGTACCCGCGCCACCACCGCGGCCGCCGCCAGCCGCGGCGAGATACCCTCCGCCACCGCAAACGCGGTCGTGCCCCGGGCGACCTGCTTCACCGTGCCATCCGGCAGCTGGACTTGAATCATGCCTGGCATCGTGTCGGCGGCCGCCTTCACCGGGCTCTCCGGCAGCATCTCTGCGCTCTGGTCTTGACTTAGGGGTGCACTCATCATCGTGCTCCAAGGATACTCGTCTCCGCCCACCCGCAAAAACCGCAGCCAGCCTCAGCCGAGCCACTCGCAACCGCGCTCGTGACTTTAGTAGCTAAAGCTTTTTCGGGCCGGGTCGATGAGAACTGCAGCGTTCTGCGACACACTTTGCCGCACATACCCTCAGGAGATCATGCGGAAACTAGGCCTTGCCAAATCGAGAGCGCTCCTGGTCTACCGCCACCTGCTGCGACCATGCCTCATGTTCTTTCTCACTCTCTTCCTGCTGGGGCTCCTGCTCGGGCTGCAGCAGCCCCAACACCTGCTCTATGTCTGGCCCCTGGTAGGTGTGCAGCTGGCGCTGCTGCTCAGCAATGTCGGGCAAAGAGCAAGCGAGCCCCGTCTGGAGATACTGGCAGCCTCAGGCGCGGTCTTGGTCAGCAGCCTGGCAGCCGGGATGCCGGTCGCCGCCTGCCTGGTGCTGGCCCTCAAGCAGATCCTCGAGCTCACCCTGCTGCTCTGGCTCCTTAAGGGCAGCGTGCGCTGCTTTGACGACCTCAAGACGCGCAACAACGTGAGGCGCTTCTTCTTCGCGGCCATCGTGGTACCTTTCCTCACCAGCCCGCTGATGCCGCACCTCGCTTTGGGCAGCCGGTCGGCGCTGGGGGCCTGGCTCGGCATCGCGCTCGCCGACTCGCTCGGCATCGCTGTCTTTACCCCGGCCATCCTCTTCCTGCTGGCAGGTCGCCTGTGGAAGAAAGACCAGGCCTTTCAGCGCTTCCGCGAAGGCAGCGCCGCCTCCGCTCTCTTTCTGCTCGTCACCATAGCCATCTTCAACCAGAACACCAATCCGTTCCTCTTCATGATCTTCCCGCCGCTTATCCTGGTGGTCTTTGTGCTCGGCGTGCGCGGCGCCATCTTCACCTCGCTTTCCGCTACCGTGGTCGGCTGCTGGGCAACCGCTCACGGCCACGGGCCCATGTGGCTCAACCATAGCGCCACCTTCGAGCACCGCATCCTCATCCTTCAGATCTTTCTCTGGACCATCGTCGCGACCTCGTTCCCGGTTGGCTCGCTCCTTGATGAGCAGCGGGCCTCGGCCCAGCAGGCGCTCAAGAATCAGGGCATTTACAGGACCCTGATCGAGAACTCGGCAGACATGATCATCCTCTCCAGCCTCGACGGCTCCTCCCGCTACATCTCGCCGGCAGTGGAAAAGGTGACTGGCTGGACGCCGGAAGAGTACGCCCTGAGCCAGATGAACGGCGTCCATCCCGATGACCGGGACCTGGCACGCGCCATCATCACCAGCCTCCGCGAAGGCAAAAGCACCCATACCTTCCGCTACCGGGCCATGCACAAGGACAGCAGCTTCCGCTGGGTCGAGGCCTTCGTTCACGGATACCGCGACGAAGAAGACGGCCCCATCGCCGGCTACGTGGCCACCTTGCATGACATCTCCGCGCTCAAGGCCACCGAGGAGACCTGGTCGGCAGAGCGGCACGCGCTCGCCCGGCAGAACGAGCAGCTGGCCACGCTCGCCGGCAAAGACGAGCTGACCGGCATTGCCAACCGCCGCACCTTCAACCAGCTCCTCTCTGCCGAGGCAGCTCGTCAGTCCCGCTCGGCCGACCACACCTCCCTGCTCATGCTTGACGTGGACTTCTTCAAGAAGTTCAACGACCGCTACGGGCACCAGGCCGGAGACGTGTGCCTGCAGAAGGTTGCCCGGGCGATTGATGAGTGTGCCGCCCGCATGGGAGACGTGGCCGCGCGCGTCGGAGGAGAGGAGTTTGCGGTGCTTCTGCCTTTCACCGACCAGGCCGGCGCTGTGCAGGTCGCAGGCAGCATCCTCCAGGCCATTCGCGATCTGCGCCTGCTGCACGAGGACAACTCGACCGGCTTTGTCTCGGTCAGCATCGGTGTCTCGACCTGGCTCCCACACCAGAATGGCCAGAGCGCCAGGCTTCTCCAGGAGGCCGATCGCTCCCTCTACGAGAGCAAGCGCCAGGGCCGCAACCGGATGACGGTCTGGTCGCCACCCCAGGAAATTCCCGAGGAAACAGGCGCCGACCTGGCAGCCGCGCTCCAGACCTAGCCTGAGCCGAGCAAGCCGAGCGCCAGGCCTGCCCCCACAGGCACGTGCCGCGGGCGATACCAAGCCTTCTTTCGCCCGTCTCTCGCTCAGGCGGCGTGGAGTCCTTAGCGCTCTTCGGCCGCGCCGGGAAACACGCCCTTCAGCGGCGAGCTCTGCTGCTTGTTGAGCTCCGGGTGCGGCAGCGGTTTGCGCGGCAGCATCTGGTCCCTCTGCGCGGTGTTGTAGACAAAGATCGCCTCTACCACTGCCGCCTGCTTCAGATCCGCCGCCTGCAGCCGCTCATAGGTGTCCATGTTCGAGTGGTGGGTGCGGGTGTCATAATCCATCGGGTCCTGAATGAACTGGAAGCCCGGAATCCCGACCGCGTCAAAGGAAAGATGATCCGTCCCGCCGGTATTCTGCGCCGTGAGCGTCGTCACCCCCAGGTCAGCCAGCGGCGCAATCCACTGCTTGAAGATCGGCGCCACCGCCAGGTTCTGCTGCAGGTAGACGCCCCGGACTTTCCCTGTTCCGTTATCGAGGTTGAAGTAGCCCGAGATCAGCCTCTGCTCCGGCTTGAGCACCAGCGGTCCGCCCACCTCGCGCAGTCGCGGCGGCAGCTTCAGCTCCTCCGGGTCGGTGGTCTCCGGCGCCGAGCCAAAGTGCTGCTTCGCGTACCCCTTCGATCCGTAGAGCCCCTGCTCCTCGCCCGTCCACAGTGCGATCCGGATCGTCCGCCGCGGCTGCACATCGAGCGCCTTCAGGATCCGCATCACCTCCATCGCGATGTTGTAGCTCATTAGAAATGACAGGGTGGCTAGCCCATTAGAAATGTCAGTATAGGTCGTTCTGATGCTCCTAACAGTCGTGCGGTGGGAATGTGTGAAATCGTCGACTCTGACGATTTCCAAGGGTTGTGGGAAGGGTGGAACGGTTTCATCGTTCCACCCTTTCCATCAGCCCGTCATTTCCACCGCTTCGGGCGAGGCGATTTCCGCTTTGTAGTCTGGCCCGTAGACCTGACGTGGCCGCTTCTTGTATCCACCCTTAGCGCTGTTCGTCATCACCGTGGGCATGCGCTTGACGTCTTGTTGCGCCTTGACGACGGCCAGTGCATGACCCAGACGCTTGTTCTCGACCACTGCAGTGTGGCTCACATGCTGGTCCTTGCTGAAGACGCGATAGGGAAGCGAGTGTCCTTTCCAACGCACCTCGAGCGGACGATCGGCGAAGTCATAGACCTCGACGTACTGGCCCGCCAGCTTGTCGGCTAGTTCACTCCGGTCCAGAATGATCTGCCTGCGGTTATAGGCAAGGCTGAGCTGTTGGCTGACGTGGCGCTGCTCGTGATGACACAGGATGTCAGCCAACCGGGAGGCCTGAACGTTCAGCCTCCGATGCAAGTCTTCAGTCTTCGCTGCAGAAAGTGCAAACTTCTCGTTGTACTGCTTCATGAAGGCCGGCAAGAAGTTATTGCCATCGTCCATGTTGCTCACTCTGGCCAGTCTCAGCTCCTTCACCAGACGATCTTGCAAGGTCCGGTTTGCTCGTTCGACGCGGCCCTTGGCCTGACTGGAGTTCGCGCATAGGATTTCGATGTTCAGCTCCGCCAGGGCGCGGCCGAACTGCGTCATCCCTTGGCCACCCTTCGCGTCCGGCTTGTTCACCCGGAAGACGGTGTGCTTGTCCGAGTAGAACGCAACAGGGCAACCGTGCACCTGGAGGTAGCCTTGCAAGGCTGCGAAGTACGAATCCGTGCTCTCGCTCGGCACGAAGCGCAGCTGCATCAGCGTACTGGTCGCGTCGTCGATGAAGACCAGCAGCGTGCATGGCTCACCGCGCTGCTCGAACCAGCGGTGATCGCTGCCATCGATCTGGATCAGTTCGCCGTAGCTCTCACGCCGAAGCCGCGGCTGGTGGAAGGTTCTTCGTTGCGTTCGTGATAGCCAAAGACCTTCGGCCATCATCCATCGCCGCAACGTCTCCTTGCCGATCCGGAGCTGATGCTTGTCCAGCAGCATCTCGGTTGCCAGCGTCGGCCCAAAGTCAGCGTACCTGGTCTTGACCAACTCGACCGCGTACCTCCGGATGCCGTCGTTACGACTCCGGTTGGATGTCTTGCCACGCGCCTTGTGGATCAGCCCGCTCCCGCCGTCCGCCTCGTATCGGGCAAGCAGCCGAAAGGCCTGACGCTCGCTGATCGCGAGCACGGCTGCTGCCGCAGCCACCGTTCGACGCCCGGCTCGCACGTCACTCAACACTTCGATCCGTCTCAGATCACGTTCGCTCATCGCTATCCATCCCATCCTTAGAACCTGACAGTTCTAATGGGGTAGACCATGACATTTCTACTGAGCCGCTACACGCGACCACCGAGCCGGCCCCGTTATCGGTCGCGCCCGTGCCCGCGATCCAGCTATCCAGGTGCCCGCCCACCATCACCACCTGTTCCTTCAGCGACGGGTCCGTCCCCGGGATCTCGGCCACCGTGTCGTAGCCATGCTCGTGGTCGCCGGTGAACCGCGTCTCCACATCTGCCTCAACGGTGACCGGCACATGCGCCTGGAGCAGCCGGTACACCCGCCCCCAGCTCTCAATCTGCGCCACCAGCACCGGCACCTTCACCGCGGAAGCCTTTACATACGGCGCCCGCCCGAGCGCCGCGCCGTTGTCGTCAAAGATGATCCCGGTCCCGCCGCCACTGCCACCATCGCGGCTCGGCACCACCACCGCCAGCGCTCCCTCGTCTGCGAGAAACGGCGGAATCCGGTCCGCCAGCGCATACCGCTGCAGGTACGCCTTCAGCCTCGCCCGGTAGGCGGGGCTGCCGATCGAGTACGCCCCGCTCCCCTCCGGCGTGTTGGCCATCTCCTCCAGTTCTTTGTCGGTGTAGCGGGTAAAGAGCGGCTTCTCCAGCGGCGGCACCTCGCGCATCTCGCCGAGAAAGACGATCTTGCCGGCGAGCTTGCCCTTGTACGTTGCGAAATCCTTCTCCTCCGCGATGTTCAAGTGTACCGCCGGCCCACTCACCGGCCCCGGCTTGCCGTCCACCATCGTCGGCGGCGACCACGGCGTGGCCTGCGCCACAAAGATCGCTGTGTCGGGCGAGGTCATCCGCGCCCACGTATTCAGCTGCTGCCAGCCCATGCCGAACTCGCCCCAGTCCTCCAGGTGCGCGTTCACGCAGCCCATCGCCGTCAGCTGGTCGCGCGTCCAAGCATTCGCCTTGGCCAGGTTCGGCGAGCCGGTAAGCCGCGGCCCGATATCGTCAGCCAGCGCCGAGGCGTACTCCATAATGTGCGAGTGCTCGAGTCCCTCCTCGCGAATCCGTCCATACATGGTCAGGTCGACCGCCTCGGTGGCCGGCTGCGCGCTCTCCACCATGGCCGTCTTCGGTGGCCCTGCGGGCGCAGCGGTGGACACAGCCAGGCTGATCGTCCACAGCGCCATGGCCAGCGCCGCGGAGTAAGCAACAGAGTGGGTCTTGCTCATGCGGATAGAGTTTCCTTGAAGTGAAGCTGGGGACTTTCTCGCCGGGATCCCGCCAATTGTTCCACGTGGAACAATCTGCGCCCCGATCGCGAGTGCAGGAAGCATAGCATCGGTGCCGGATTCCGCGGAGAATGTTCCACGTGGAACAATTGGCCGGGCTGTGGCTAGGCCGTGCACTTCCTAGGCCGGCCGGAGGCGCGGTGCCAGCGTCAGCGGACATTGTCACTCTGAGCCGGTGTGCGCGAAAGCTGTCATCCTTCGCGAAGCGAAAGCTGTCGTCTGCAAGCAACCCAGCCCCGCTACTCGCTCAGCCTCACCCGCACACCGAATCGCACTAGCTGCGGCGTGCCAAGCGTGCGGATCGGCGTTCGGCCCGCATCCACCGACCGATCGAGCAGGTTCTCCACCGCCGTAAACGCCTCGTAGCGCCGCCCAAAAGCGTGCGACGCATACACGTCAAACCGCACATAGCTGTGCAGCTCGTACTGGTTCTGGTCATCGTCATACTGGCGCCCGCTGGCCCGCGTCTCGAGGCTCAGCAAGCCCAGCCGCTCACTCCCCACCGTTGCCTGCAAAGTCCCTGCGTTGCGCGCCACCTGCGGGATCCATTTGCCGACCAGCGTTGGCTGCTGGACATAATTTGTAACCGTGGCCACAGCAAACTGGTACCCGCCTTCCAGCGTCAGCTTTGCGTCCCGGAGGCCGCGGCCGGGAAACGTAACAGCCGGGTGAACACTTGCATCGAGCGAAACGCCCCGGCTCTCGATCCGGCCCAGGTTCTCGCGCATCAGCGTGGTCGCGGTGGGGGTGGTCGTCAGCGTGAGCGCGGTGATCGGCCTGTTGACCCGCGTCCAGAAGTAGCTCGCCCGCAGAGCCGAGCTCCAGAAGGCCGGCGCGGCCGCCACCCCGGTCTCCCAGCCCGTCGCCCGCTCCGAGCGCAGCGACGGGTTCGGATATGTCGTCTGCTGGGCGACCTGGCCCGTCCGGTAGAGCTCGTTCTCGGTAGGCGCCCGGTAGGCGCGAAAGCCCGAAGCGTTCACCGCCAGGCTCGGCGTCAGCCGCCGCGAGACCCCAAGCCGCGGATCGACCACCGTCTCGCTCAGGCTCGGCTCCCCCACCTTGCCGCCGGCCGCCGGGTACTGCGCCGCATCGCCGTTGGTAAAGTGGTCCACCCGCGCGCTCCCGCTCAGCGTCCAGGCGTGCGGCGTTGCGAGCAACTCGGCGTAGGCGCCCGTCTGCCGCTGCCGGGCCGTCGTTGCGATCGGCGCTCCCACCAGCCCGGCCGCGCTGGGCGCCGGAAAACTCAAGTCGACTGCCCGCACATCGCGCACATCAGCGCCCGCGACCAGCAGCGTGTCTTGAACCCGGCTGGGCAGCACAGGCTGGGTCCAGCGAACGGAGGCGCCCAGCTCGCTATCCGGATCCTCACCGGTCCGGGTCAGCTTCTCGCTCGCCCGCCCGGTCGCAATCGAAGAGTAGCTCTGGTAGTAGTGCTCGGTCGCCCCAAAGGCCCGCGCGCTCAGCCGCGCCAGGTCCGCCCCCGCCGCGTAGCGCCACAGCCGCGTCGCATTCACGGTCAGCGGGGTCCCGTTGTGGCGATCCTCATTGAGCACATTGCTGCGCAGAAACACACGAGAGCCGCTGGCCACCTCGCCGATCCGGCGATCGAACTCCACCAGCCCATTCTCCGCATGCACGTTCGAGTGCTGGTCGACCGGCCCACGCAGCGCCGGCGCAACCAGCGTGTATCCATCGGTCGCGGTGAGCCCGGCTGCCAGGAGCGCGCCATACCTTCCCTGCTCGAGAGTCCCGAGCGCGGCGTTGTCGGTCGTCTGCTCGGCCCCATACCCTGCCGTGAGCGCGAGCGTGGCCTGCGGTTTGCCCGCTGCGGCCAAGGCCCCGAGCGGCGAGACCGGGATGATATTCACCACGCCGCCGATCGCGCTCGACCCGTAGAGGTCCGACGCGCCACCGCGCACCACCTCCACTGCCTGGATGGCGAGCGAGGGCAGCTCGTTCCAGTGGATCCAGCCGCCGTACGGATCGTTGAGCGGCACGTCGTCCGAGACGACCAGCGTCCGGCTGGCGGCGGTCGAGCCCAGCCCCCGCAGCGACAGGCCCTGGGTCGTGGGGTTGGCCACCAGCGCGCTCGTCCGGCGAAAGAGCTCGAAGCCGGGTACCTCGCGCAGCTTGTCATCGAGCGTCGGACCGGCCGAGTGGGCGAGCGCCGCCTGGTCGAGCGAGCGGGTGCTGGCCGGCGAGTCGAGCGTCGCCAGCGGGGTCCGGTAGGCGGTTACTTCAATGCTCTCCGTTGGAACGCTCTCCGCCCGCGCCGCCGGCGTGGTCAAGGGCTCCATCTGGATCAGCCAGCTCTGCCCGGTCCAGAACTCCGGCGAGGGAGGCCTGGTCCAGCTGGCCGGCAGGTAGCCGTCCGCGGTCACCCGGCCGCTCTCGGCGACAAAGGGAGGCGCAGGCAGGCAGAAGTGGCCCGTCGCGTCGCTGGTCGCGACCAACCTGCCGGCCTCATCGCGCAGCTCCGCGTGCGCGACCGGCGGCGGCGTGAGTTTCGGCGCGAGTTTCGGCGTGAGTTTCGGCGTGAGGTTCGGCGTGAGGTCCGGCGTGAGGTTCGGCGTGAGGTTCGGCGTGAGGTTCGGCGTGAGGTTCGGCGCGAGGCTCGGGGCCGGCTGTGCGGAGACTGTGCCGCAGGGAACCTGCGCCCGGTTGGCAGCCACGCTGCCAGTCTGGCCTGTTGCCTGCCCCGGCATCTCTCCCGGCGCCTGAGCGAGCCCCTGCCCAACCACCGGTGCCGAGACAACGCAGAGCAGGGCTGCAGCCAAAGCCATGCGCCGACAGCCGCTCTTGCCGTCCGCGCGCACCACGCGCGCAGCGCCTCCAGCCAGACCCGCCCCCGGCAGAGCAGCGAAGGTCACCATGCCGGAGCCAAAGCTCCTAAGACACTTCCTGAACCGGTTTCGGCAACAGCGCCGGCGCCCAGCCGGCTCACGCCCGCGATAGCCTGCTCCCCTTTATCGGGCAACGCCCGCAGCAGCTCGGCGCTGGTTCGGCGCAGCACCGGGTGCACCAGCGCGGGCGCGATCTCGGCCAGCGGCTCGAGCACAAAGCGACGCTCGGCCATGCGCGGATGAGGCAGCACAAGCGTGCTGCTCGAGAGCACATAGTCATCGACCATCAGCAGGTCCAGGTCAAGCGTCCGCGGCCCATTTCGCTGCTCGCGCACCCGCCCGTAGCGTTGCTCGAGCGCCAGCAGCGCGGTGAGCAGGGCGGTGGGCGCCAATCGCGTGCGCAGCCAGACCACCGCATTCACGAAACTGGGCTGATCCTGGCAGCCGGCCGGGGAGCTTACCGGCGAGGTAGCGTAGAGCGAAGAGGTCCGCTCGAGATGCCCGCCGCGGCCCAGCACGAGCTCCAGCGCAGCCAGGGCGGCGAGGATAGTCTGCGCCGGGTCGCCGGCAGAGGTAGCCAGGTTGGAGCCGAGCGCGACGTACACACTGCGCAGCGGGCGCACAACGCCGCGCAGCGGGCTGGGGTCGCCGGGCAGCGGACTGGGGTCACCGGGCAGCGGGCGCGAAGCTCCGGACTCCGGGCGCGAAGCTCCGAGCAGTGGGCTGGCGACGCTGTACAGCGGGCTGGCAGGCAGCGGCATCCTCCGAGACAGTGTACCGGCCGGTGCCATCCCGTCAAAGGACTTACCATACCCTGCATGCGCATTGCGCTCTTTGGCGGCAGCTTCGACCCGCCCCACCTCGGCCACCTGCGTATCGCGCAGGCTGCGGCCGACCGTCTGCAGCTGGACCGGGTACTGCTGGCACCGGTCGCGGTACAGCCGCTCAAGCAGGGCCAGCAGCCCCCACCGGCCGGCTTTGCGGACCGGATGGCGATGGTGGAGCTGCTGCTTCGGGCAGCCGGCGACCCGCGGCTGGAGGTCTCCTCGCTCGACGGGCCGCGCCCGGGCGGCCGGCCCAACTACACCTACGAGACGCTGGCCCAACTGCGTGCCAGCCTGTCGCCCCACCTCGACCCGGGCGCTCAGTCGCAGGACGTCAACCCGGAGAGCGCAGCCGCGGAGCTGGGCTCGGCGACCAATCCGATCCCCGCGACGAAGCAAAGCGCCGCAGCCCCAGTCCCAACCCTGATCCCATCCCCGATTCCAGTTCCGATCCCAGTCCCGATCCCAGTCTCGATCCCAGCTCCGATCGAAGCTGCGCCCGAGCTGTTTCTGCTCACCGGCGCCGACTCCCTGCTGACGCTCGCGCAATGGCACCGCGCGCTCGAGCTGGTGCTCTCGACCACGCTGGTCATCGCTACCCGCCCCGGCTTTCCGCTTGAAGAGCTAAGCGAGCCTCTGCTGCGCCTGCTAGGCCCCGGCACCAGCCTGCTCCGGTCTGGCGCTAGCCTGCTCCGGTCTGGCGCTAGCCTGTTCCGGTCCGGCGCTAGCCTGCTTGGCTCCGGCACCAACAGCTCGGCACCGCCCGCAGCCGCATCAAGCCTCGCGCCCAACGACGCGAAGAGCCTCGGCTCAGAGCCCTCCGGCAACGGCGTCGAGCGCCTGGTGCTGACGCGGAGCGAGCCCGCACCCGGCGGCGAGCCGCAGACGGCCACGATCTACCTGCTGACCGGGCTGCGCGAGGACATCTCAGCGACCGCGATCCGAGCCTGCCTTGCCGCGCCGTCCCTCGCAGAAAAAGCAACCGCGACCCTGCCCGCAGCGCTCTCGCCCGCAGTCGAGCATTACATTCGCGCGCACGGCCTCTATCGCTCCCCGAATGTGCAGGCTACGATAAGTCAGAGCAAGTGAGGCTAGATGGCAACCAGGGAAACACGCAAGATGGTGCTCGCCGCGGCAGCAGTCTGCGAGGAAAAGAAGGCGGAGAATACTCGTGTGCTGGAGCTCGACCCAGCCGACTCCGGCTTTACCGACTTCTTTCTGATCACCAGCGGCACCAACACGCGCCAGACCGTCGCGATTGCCGACGATATCGAGATGAAGATGAAGCGCGAGTTCGGCACCTACGCCAACTCGGTCGAAGGCCGCCGCGCGGGCGAGTGGATCCTGATGGATTACGTGGACTTTGTCGTCCACATCTTTGTCGAGGAGAAGCGCGCTTTCTACGACATCGAGCGGCTGCGCAAGTCGGCGCGCTCGATCGATGTGACCCAGCTGAAAGTGGCGCTGAGCGAAAAGACCGCCGCCTCGCGTCGCGTGCATCCTCGGCCCACTGAGGCGGACCAGACCCAGGCCGAAGCCGAGGCTGAGGCCAGACTCGAGCCAGCGACCGAAGCCGCAGCGGTGCCGGCGCGCAAGTCGGCGGGGAAGAAGACCACCCTGGGCAAGCGAGTCAGCGCAGCCAGAAAGTCAGCCGCCAGAAAGTCGGCGGACGCCGGCAAGAAGAGCCCGGGCAAGAAAGCCGCGCCGGCCCGCAAGTCGGCCACCCGGATCGCCGCGGCGGCAGGCGCGCAGTCGGCGAGCGGCCAGTCGTCTGTAGCGAAAAAGACCGGAGCGAAGAAGCCTGGAGCGAAAAAAACAGGCGCAAAACAGGCTGGCTCCAAACAAACCGCAGCCCAGAAGACAGCAGCCCGGAGATCGGCCAAGAAAACCGCAGCCAAGAAGAGCCGGCCCCGGCCGATGCCCGGGTCCAAGTCCGACTCCGAGGCCTAGGCGCGTGCTGCCGCCAGCCGGGCTCAGGTGCGAGTAAGTCCTCGATGAAGCTGGTGCTTGTCTCGATCGCTTCCCGAGCCGGCAATGGACCCTCGCAGGCGCTGCTGGAGCACTACGTGACGCGCCTGTCCGCCTACCTGCCCGTCGAAACGCAGGTACTGCGCACCGAAGCGGCATGGCTCGATTCCCTGGCCCGGCAGCGCGGGCGCACACCCCCCATGCTCGTCCTGCTCGACAGCCGCGGGCGGGCTCTCTCCTCCGAGGCACTCGCGACCTTCGTTGGCGGCCAGCAGGATCAGGGCCGCCAGGCCATGATCTTCGCCGTCGGCCCTGCAGACGGCTGGTCCGAAGCTGCCCTCAAGGCGGCGCGTGAGGCAGTCCAGGCCGGCGCCGGCATGCTGCTCTCCCTCGGTCCCATGACCCTGCCCCACGAGCTGGCCCGCGTCGTGCTCGCCGAGCAGCTCTACCGCGCCTTTACCATCCTCGCCGGGCACCCCTACCACGCGGGCCACGCTTGAGGCCGCTTCAACCGACTTGGCGCCCTCGGTGGTGGCGCCGGCTTGCTTCTGCTTTGATAGCGAGGACGGATAATTTACGAAAGACAGGACGTGCGTGTGAGTGAGCAACAGGCAGGGCAACAGGCGGGGCAGCAGGCAGAGGAACAGGGCGTTACGGCAGGCGCGGAGGCCACGCGCCGCGGGCTGCTGCTGATCAACACCGGCCCGGGTAAGGGCAAGACCACAGCCGCCATGGGCACCGGGCTGCGCGCGGTCGGCAACGGCATGCGCGTGCTGATGCTGCAGTTTCTCAAGGGCTCCTGGCACTACGGGGAGCTCGATGCGGTGGAGGCCTTCGACGGCAACTTCGTGATGAAACAGATGGGTCGCGGCTTTGTGAAGGTAGGCGGCGCGGAGATGGACCCTGAAGACGTGCGGCTGGTGGTCCAGGCCTGGGAAGAAGGCCTGGCCGCGATCCACTCGGGCGACTGGGAGATGGTCATCCTGGACGAGATCAACTACGCGATCGGCTACGGGATGCTTGACCCAGAGATGGTCGCGAAAGCCCTGGCCGAGCGGCCGCCCCTGGTGCATGTGATCCTGACCGGGCGCGGCGCGCATCCTTCGCTGGTCGCCATCGCCGACACGGTCACCGAGATGCGCCAAGTTAAGCACGCCTACGAGCAGGGCATCCTGGCTCAGCGTGGGATTGAGCACTAGGGCCCGGGCGCTCGGCTGCGGGTCGGTTGGAACCGAATGCACTGGCCATTCGATACACTGACCATTGGCACCAGCCTTGAAGAGGAAACACGCAAGCAAATGACCTGGTTCAAGCGGCAGGAAAACGCGATTGAGACTGACGGGGAGAAATCCGTCCGAACCGAAGGTCTCTGGACCAAGTGCGAATCCTGCCAGCAGGTCATCTGGAAGGCTGACCTGGAGGCCAACCAGCAGGTTTGCCCCAAGTGCGGCTACCACTTTAAGTACTGCGCTCGGGATCGGGTCGCGAGCCTGCTCGAACCAGGCTACGAGCTTGTCGACCTGGAGCTGCGCTCGACCGATCCGCTCGAGTTCACCGACCTGCGCTCGTACCAGGAGCGCCTCGGCAAGGCGCGCGCAGCCACCGGGCTGAACGATGCGATCCTCAATGCGACCGGCATGCTGGGCCCGCATCCGGCCGTCTTAAGCGTGATGGAGTACGGCTTTATCGGCGGCAGCATGGGCTGCGTGGTGGGCGAGACGATCGCGCGCGCGGTTGACCGGTCGCTCGCGAGCCGGCACGCGCTGATCATCGTCGCGGCCTCGGGAGGCGCGCGGATGATGGAGGGCATCACCAGCCTGATGCAGCTCGCGAAGATCTCCGCCGCGCTCGGCCGTCTGGACGATGCGGGCGTGCCCTACATCTCGGTCCTGACCGACCCGACCACAGGCGGGGTAACGGCAAGCTTCGCCATGCTGGGCGACCTCAACATCGCCGAGCCCGGCGCACTGATCGGCTTTGCCGGGCCGCGGGTGATCGAGCAGACCATCCGTCAGAAGCTGCCCGAGGGATTCCAGCGCTCCGAGTTCCTGCTCGAGCACGGGATGCTGGACGCAGTGGTGCCGCGCAGGGAGCTGAAGGGCTTCCTGGTACGGGCACTCGAGTTCATGCGGCCTTAAGTTCGTGGCCTTAAGTTCGCGGCCTGGTACCTGCGCATGGCGCCTGCTTTAGAATGGGGCCATGGCTGACACCGTCGCGCTTGATCGCCTGATGAGCCTGAGCGGTGAGCTGTACACGCCGCCCGGCGCGGCTCGGCGCAAGTTTGACCTGGCCCATATGCGCGCGCTGCTTGGGGCGCTCGGCAATCCGGAGCAGCGCTTCCCATCTGTGCTCATCGCAGGCACAAATGGAAAAGGCTCGACGGCGGCGACGCTGGCTTCGATCCTGCGGGCGGCCGGCTACACGGTCGGGCTCTATACCTCTCCGCACCTGGTCCGGGTCAACGAGCGTATCCGCATCCTTGACGCAGCAAGCGGCGCGGGGGCCGCGGGCGGCGCAGAGGGCAGGGACGCCGCCAACAACGCCGGCGAACTGCCGGACGCGGAGCTTTTCGCGCATCTCGCGCGGGTAGAAGACGCGGCCGCCCGGCTGGTCGCTGAAGGCTCGCTGCCGGGCGCGCCGAGCTTCTTTGAGACAATGACCGCGATCGCGATGCTGACCTTTGCGGGCACGCCTGCGACTGGCAAGCCCGTAGACATCGCCGTGCTCGAAGTAGGCATGGGCGGCCGGCTGGACGCGACCAACGTGGTCGAGCCGCTGGTGTCGATCATCACCGACATCTCGCTCGACCACACCGAGTGGCTCGGGGACACGATCGCCGCAATTGCCCGGGAGAAGGCCGGCATCCTGCGGCCGCATGGCACCATGATCACCCTGCCCCAGCACCCTGAGGCTAACCAGGCTCTCGGCGAGATTGCCGTTCCACTCGAAGTCCGCGGGGTCAATGCGGCCGAGTACCTGCCCGGTCGCGAGAGCTCCGCTTTGAGCGAAAACAAGTATCTGCTGGGCGGTTGGCCGGGGGGCGAGGGCGAGCAGCTGCAGGTTGACTCGCCGCTCGCGGGCTCGCACCAGCAGCGCAACCTGGCGCTGGCGATCGCGGCGGCCTTTGAGCTGCGCGCGCACCACGGCTACTCGATCAGCCTACCTGCCATCGAGCAGGGCATCCGCGAGACGGAGTGGGGAGGCCGGCTGGAGCGGATCCATACGCACACGGCTTCGGGTCCGCCGACGATCCTGCTCGACGTGGCCCACAACCCGGCCGGGGCCTGGGCCCTGCGCTCGGCCGTCAGCCGGCTCGAGGGCGAGGGACCACGGCTGCTGATCTTCGGCTGCATGCGGGACAAGGCGGTAGGGGAGATGGCGCAGATCCTGTTTCCACTCTTTGACCATGTCTTTTTAACCCAGCTTGCCTCGCCGCGTGCAGCCTCGCTCGACGAGCTGGCTGAGGCTGCCGAGCGTACCGGGACACCCTCAACGCAATGCGCCGATGCCGGCACGGCGCTGGCGCTGGCCCGGGGGGCGGTCGGCGCGGGCGCGAGCCAGGACGCGCTGATTGTGGCCGCAGGCTCGGTCGTGCTGGTGGGCTCGCTGCGTTCCATGCTGCTATGAGCACTCGCTTGGGACCTCGCTTGGGACCTCGTCCGAACCCGCTGCCGATTGCCAAGCAGCTTAGCTCGACGCTGGTGCGGGCGCCCCTATTTCTGCTCGCGACAGCGGCGTTTGGGAGTGCGTCGCTGCTGGCTTCGCTCTTTGAGAAGGATGGCAGGCTGCAGCACCGGATTGCGCATACCTGGGCGCGCTTCTCGATCTGGTGCAGCGGGTCGAGCGTCTCGATCCTGGGCAGGGAGAACCTGCGCAAACAGCCGGTTGCAGTCTACTGCGCAAATCATCTCTCCTACATGGACACGCCGGCGATCTTTTCCAGCCTGCCCTTCCAGTTCCGCATCGTCGCGAAGAGCGAGCTGTGGACGGTGCCTTTTATCGGCTGGCATCTCAACCGTTCCGGGCAGATCCCGGTCAACGTGGACAACCCTCGCTCCTCGATCGCCAGCCTGGGCGGCGGGGTCAAGACGCTAAAAGCGGGGATGCCGCTGTTTCTCTTTCCCGAGGGCGGCCGCACCCAGGACGGGCGGCCGGGCGTCTTCATGAATGGACCGGCGTTCATGGCCATTCGCGCCAAGGTGCCGATCGTGCCGATGGCGCTGATCGGCACCCATGAGCTGCTGCCGATTCACGCCAAGGAGTTTTACCCGACTCCGGTGGTACTCGCAGTTGGCGAGCCGATCGCGACCGAGGCCTACTCGCTGCGGGATGTGGAGGCGCTCACCGAGCGGCTGCGCCAGGCGATCACCTACCTTTACTACGAGCACTCTTACCTGGAGGAGCCGGCCAGGGCTTCTCTTGATGATGTAAGCACCCCAGTGGAGCTGTTATGAACTCGATGCCCCGGATCGCGATTCCCCTGCCTACCTCAACTGACCAGGAGTACAATGCCCGCTGCTGGACGCAGTATGCCGACGCCGTGGAGCAGAGCGGCGGGGTCGCGGTGGCTGTCCCGCTCGAGCAGGAGCCTTCGGCGATCGCCCGTCTGGTGGCCGGTTGCAGCGGGGTTCTGCTGCCTGGAAGCCCGGCTGACGTGTACCCGCAAAAGTATGGCGAGGCACCTCATCCGAGGACCGCGCCGCGGGACAGGCTGCGCGAGGCAGCCGACGAGCTGCTCCTGCAGGATGCGTTCAACCTGCGCAAGCCGCTGCTCGGGATCTGCTACGGGCACCAGTCGATGAACGTGTGGAAGGGCGGCAGCCTGGTACAGCACCTCGAGACGAGCGTGAATCACACGCCGGGGCGCAGCATCGCGGATGCGCACCCAGTGGCGCTAGCCCCCGAGGCCCGGCACTTGCGTGCGGCGTACGAAGGCGAGACCGCTCACGTCAACAGCAGCCACCACCAGGCGGTCGCGACAGCTGGAGACGGCTTGCGTCCAGCCGGGCGGGTCGCCGCTGATGGCGTGCTCGAGGCGGTCGAAGCGCCGGAAGGCTTTGTCGTGGGAGTGCAATGGCACCCGGAGCGGACCTTTGCCACCGATGCCGGATCGCGCCGGCTCTTCGCTGACTTTGTGCGGGCAGCCGGAGAGTGGCAGGCGCCGCTGACAGACGAGCCCACACTGGAAGCGCAAGCGGCTGCCAATCCGTCGTGACCGCTGCGAGCGGCGAAGACCGACTGCAGCGCATGCTGGCGGAGCTAGGCCAGGCGCCACTCCCGGCAGACCAGGCGAAGCACCTGGGCGATTACCTGGCACTGCTGATGCGCTGGAACGAGAAGACGAACCTGACCGCGATCCGCGAAGAAGACGGCATCCTGCGCCGGCATTTCGTGGAGTCGATCCTTTGCGCGCGGATGCTGCCGGCTGAGGTCAGGACGCTGCTTGACTATGGATCGGGTGCTGGTTTTCCAGGCATTCCGTGTGCGATCTGCCTGCCGGAACTCCGAGCGACGCTGGCTGAGTCTCAGGGCAAGAAGGCCGTGTTTTTGCGCGAGGCAGTGCGAACGCTGGGCTTGGCGGCGACCGTGTGGCACGGCCGGGTGGAGGCTCTCGCGCCCGGCCTTCGCTTTGACGCGGTGACCTTGCGGGCGGTCGACCGGATGGCTGAGGCATGCGTGCATGGACTTGAACGAGTCGAGGTGTGCGGGTGGCTGGCTGTGCTTTCCACGGCGGAAGGTGTGGGCGAGCTCGTGGGAAGGTTGCCGGGAGTGGCGTGGAGGGCGCAGGAGCCGCTGGCGGGAAGCAGGCAAGAGGTGCTTCTACTAGGCCGAAAGCTGCGGGAGTAGGTGGGTGCGAGAGTGTTCCACGTGGAACGATTAACCCGCCTGTCGCCCAGAGTCTTACGATTGTTCCACGTGGAACAATCCGGGTTCGAGGCTGATAAATGCTGAGAATGTTCCACGTGGAACATTCTCAGCATTTATGTTGTCTTCCGAAGGCGCGTAGCAGGGGAAGATTGATGGGCGGCGCAGAGTCTTGAGGAGGGGATTGTTCCACGTGGAACAATTTGACCTTGAACAAAACTTGGCTATCGGTCACCTGCTTGTAGACGGTGGATCATCTTCTGACTCGGAATCTTCTTCAATTGTTCCACGTGGAACAATCGAACTCCTGCTGCGAGGAAGTCCAATTTGTTCCACGTGGAACAAGTTGAAGTCCCACGTTGCCTTTCCTCTGGCACGCAGCACTCCATGCCGCATTAGATATTTAGCGCGTGGTGAACGGCATTGTTCCACGTGGAACAATGCCGTTCACCCCGGAGTGGAGCCGAGCGATCGATCGCTTGTGTGTGGATGCCCGCAAGGTATGTTCAACAACTAGACTGCTCAAATGTTCCACGTGGAACATTTGAACTCAAGATGCATGACTCCGTAAGAATGTTCCACGTGGAACATTCCTGGCCCCGATCAGCCGATCTGGTGCAGTGGTTGACGTCTTGCGCATACCTCTTGGCGATGTGGCCGTGGAAGAGCTTCAATTGTTCCACGTGGAACACTGCGTCCCGGGTTCCACATAGATCACCTGCCTTGCCTTCCCGGGTCGTAGCTCCTATGCTCCTGACAGATGGCCCGGGTTCTCTCAATCGTTAATCAGAAAGGCGGCGTCGGTAAGACGACGACGGCGATCAACCTGTCCGCCGCGCTGGCGCTGGAGGGCATGCGCTGCCTTCTACTCGACATTGATCCCCAGGCTAATACCACGGCCGGGCTAGGGCTGGCTCGCGATGAAGGTAGGCTGACTACGTACGACATCCTGGTCGGCGAGGCAAAGGTGGAGGATGCGCGGATCGCGACCGAGATCGAGCTGCTCGACCTGGTGCCCTCGAGCAAGGACCTGATCGGCGCGACCGTCGAGTTGATCCAGCAGCCCAATCGGGCGCTCAAGTTGCGTGCCGCCCTGCAGCCGGTCCGCGAGGCCTACGACTTCATCCTGATGGACTGCCCGCCCGCGCTCGACCTGCTGACACTCAACGCGCTTGCCGCCAGTGACGGGCTCCTCGTGCCCATGCAGGCTGAGTACTTCGCGCTCGAAGGCATCAGCGAGCTGATGCACACGCTGGAACGGGTGCAGGAGAGTTTCAACACGACGCTGGCGGTCGAAGGGATCCTGCTCACCATGTTCGACGATCGCACCAACCTGGCGCAGCAGGTCAGCTCCAACCTGCGCGAACACTTTCAGGAGAAGGTCTTTAAGACCACGATCCCGCGCAATATTCGCCTGGCGGAGGCGCCCAGCTATGGTCGACCGGTCTGTCTCTACGATCCGCGCTCGCGCGGCTCGGAGTGCTACCGGGAGCTGGCACTGGAGCTGCTGGAGCGCAATCACCTGGAGAGCCGCAGAGTCCCGACCGCCGCGGCGCCCATGACTCCAGTTCGGTTTTGGCCTTATTCCTGAAGTACAGCTTCGCAGTGAAGATCTGAGGTATCGATGCCGGAAGAAGAACCAGTCAAGCGCCGCGCCCTTGGTAGGGGCCTCGAGTCCCTGCTCCCACGCATCAAAGCTCCAGTACCGGCGCCGCCTCCACCCATGGAAGCAGCGCCGCCGGGGCTGGCCGGATCAGCGCTCGAGATCGCGCTCGATGCGATCGAGCGCAGCCCCTACCAGCCCCGGACCCAGTTCAATGACCAGCAGCTGATCGAGCTGGCGGCCTCGATCTCAGCAAGCGGGGTGGTGCAGCCGATTGTGGTGCGGCCGCTCCCCGCAGGGCGCTACCAGCTGATTGCGGGGGAGCGGCGGTGGCTTGCCTCGCGGCTGGCCAATAAGAGCACCGTTCCCGCGATCGTGCGCCCGGCCTCTGATGCACAGGCGATGGAAATGACCATCGTTGAAAACCTGCAGCGCTCCGACCTGAACCCGATGGAGCAGGCGCGCGCCTTTGACCGGCTTGGCCGCGAGTTCCGGCTGACCCAGGAGCAGATGGCGCAGCGCACCGGCAAGGATCGAGCCAGCATCGGAAATTTTCTACGCCTGCTGAAGCTGCCGGTTGTGGTCCAGCGCAACGTGGAGTCAGAGCAGCTCAGCTTCGGCCACGCCCGGGCACTGCTAGCGCTGGAAGATTCCGGCACGATGATGATGGCGGCCGACAAGGTGCTGGACCAGGCCCTCTCGGTGCGCCAGACCGAAACCTACGTGCAGGAACTTCTCGGGCTGAATACTAAAGACGTCCTGCAGAAGCGCCCCCAGATCAAGGAGCCGCTCGACCCCAATGTGCGCGAGGCTCGCGACGAGCTGCAGCGCGCCCTCGGGCTCCGAGTCACGATCGAAGACAAGGATGGCAAGGGGCGGGTCATCATCGACTACACGACGCTCGAAGACTTTGACAGCCTGGTAGAGCGGCTTGTGTACCGGTGAGCCATGCCTGAGAGTCCGCTTGACGTGAACGCGCTCAGCACCGAGGCGCAGAGTCCGCACACGCGCGATCTCGACCGGATGGCTCCGCTTGAGCTTGTGACAGCGATGCACACGGCGGATGCCGAGGCTCTCGCGGCCGTCCAGGCGGTCTTGCCCGCGGTGGCCTCGGCGGTAGAGACGATCGTCGAGCGGTTCAGGGCTGGCGGACGCCTCTTCTATCTGGGCGCAGGCACGTCCGGCCGTCTCGGGGTGCTGGATGCCTCGGAATGCCCGCCCACCTACAACACTTCGCCTGAGCTGGTGCAAGGAATCATTGCCGGAGGCGATCAGGCCTTGCGCGTCGCCGTGGAAGGCGCGGAAGATAACCCGGAGCAAGCTCGTCTCGACCTGGAGCAGCGGCGCTTCGGCTGTGCGGACACTCTGGTCGGGATCGCTGCGAGCGGGCGAACGCCCTATGTTCTTGGCGGGCTCAAGTATGCTCGCGCGCTTGGGGCCTGGACCATCGGCCTGAGCTGTGTTCCGCGTTCTGCCGTTGCACAGGCTGCCGATCTGGCCATCACTCCCGTAACCGGCGCCGAAGTAGTTACGGGCTCCACGCGCATGAAGGCGGGAACAGCGACCAAGCTGGTGCTGAATATGCTCTCAACCGGGGCGATGGCTCGGCTCGGCTATGTCTACGGCAACCTGATGGTGAACGTGCAGCCTACCAACGAGAAGCTCCGCTTGCGCGCCGGGCGGATTGTGCAGCAGCTCACCGGGCGGGCGAACGCAGAAGCTGAGGCGCTGCTGGCGGAAGCCGGCTCGGTCCAAGCTGCGATCGTGATGGATCGGCTCCACCTAAGTAGGCCGGCTGCCGAGGCGCGGCTCGCAGCGGCAGGCGGCCATCTGCGCGATGTCATCGGCTGACGGACGACTTGGTCCAGCAATCCAGGGGCACGGGTCACAGAGAAGGGTTGCAACTCGTTGAAGGCTGTCATCAGGCGCTTGAAAGTCCCGATTCTGGCGGGTTGCTGGCTGCTCGGCTACTGGGCGCCCTGGCGCGCTCCCGGGGGTAGCAATGTTTGGCTCTTGCTCGCCTCTTGGACTGCAGCGCATGGGCTTGGCGACCTGGCAAAGAGCAGCGCAATCGTCACGGCGGCGGTTGCAGGTACTGCTGTGCTGGGAGCGGTACTCCGGCTGACCTATGCACTCCGCCCGGAGGCTGCGGGCATTGCGGGTCAGGCTGGGCTGGTCCTTAGCTGCGCACCTCTGTGCGTACTGCTACCCGGCTCGGGTGCAGCCCTTTTGCTGCTTGGCATCGTTGCGGTTGCATTTGCCGAGCCGTGGCGCAGGGGACAGGCAACCGCGGTCGAGAGATCGGCGGTGGAGAGGTCAGGACTTAGGCAAAGGCTAGGAGATGCGAGCTTCCCGGTGTTGTCCGCCTTCTGCTTTGTCCTCATGAGTTGGCAGTACAACGCGCAGTGGCTGCTGCGGGGCCTGCTGGTCTCCTGCGGTGTGGCTCTTGTGCTCCGCGCGGCGCTTCCATCACCGATCAAGACTGAGTAAGAAGCTACCGCTGCGAAGCCACCAAGCTCATAAGACTTGAGCGGAAGGCAGCAGAGTCCGTGTGCGGAACTCTTCCGAATGTTCCACGTGGAACAAATGACGCGGAACATCCTGAAGGGAGGGCCTGGAGGTACGCTCATCGACCGCGGCCGATTGTTCCACGTGGAACATTCCGCGAGCGCGCTACTTCTTGACCGGTGCGATTACGTCTTTGGCAGCCTTGGCGACGCGGAACTTAACCACCGTCTTCGCCTTGATCTTGATTGCTTCCCCGGTCTGCGGATTGCGACCCGTGCGCGCTTTGCGCTCCGCCTTAACCAGCCGGCCGAGTCCGGGTATGACGAAGACGCCATTCTTCTTTGTCTCCTTGACAGCGGTGTCGGCGAGCAGGTCGAGAAATGCCACTGCCTGCTTGCTGGTCAGCTCCAGTTTTTCAGCCATCTGGCGGACCAGAGCTGTCTTTGTCATTGCGGTTGCCATAGTTTCTTTCTCCTCGTTCGTGACTGCGCAAGGCTCAGAGAGCGAGCCCCGCTTCTTGGTCTTTCGAAAGCCACTCGGAACTTTGCGGAAATGCTTCGCAACCAATGTTCATGCGGGTTCCGAGAGCCTACCGCCGTCTACCTTGCCCCTTCCAACCGGCTTTGTCAAATGCAAAAGCGCGTCCCTACTGCATTTGAGTCATTTTCTTCGGGTTCTTCCGAGATTTAAAGGTTTTTCCCGGCTTTTATAGTTACTCCCGTGCGTACCACATCTCCCACGCCTCGCAGCACGTTCTTTTAATAGCCCTTCGGTCCATCAATCCCGCTTTACTGATTGCGGTCTGCTAGTCGCAGCGTTCCGGAAAGGGCCTTGACCCGAACCGGGAAGGAGCGGGCAGGGCGCAGGCTCAAGTCCGACCCCCGGCCTGCCGAAGAGAGTCAGTACAAGGCAAAAATGGCTGGAGCAGGAATGAGTTTGTTTCCTCTTCCCAAGGTGAGATAGATATGGAAAAAGCTCGCAAGGCACTGGTTGTAGGAGCCCACCCGGATGATTGCGCCCTCGGCGCAGCCGGACTGACGGCGCTGCTTAAGCGCAGTGGCTGGAAGGTCACCTTCCTTACCATGACCGATGGCGAACTGGGCGGGGACCCGGAGGTTCGCATCGAAGAAGAGCGAGTGAGCGCACAGATGCTCGGCGTTGACCTGGATCTGGCTCACCTGCCGGATGGAGCCATGACCGGTCCTCAGACAGTGCGCGTGCTTGAGGACAGGCTGGCCCTCCGCCAGCCAGACCTGATCCTGGTGCATGCACCGACGGACTCGCACTCAGACCACCGGGTTCTCTCCGACTCGCTAGTTTCCGCCGCCCGTCGGCACGCTAGCGTACTCTTTTATGAGGGCCCGTCCTCGCTCTCCTTTGCGGCGTCGCTTAAGATTGACATAACGAGCGTCTGGGAGGTAAAGGTGAACAGCTTGCTGGCACATGCTTCTCAGCGGGAACGGGTACGCACAGTAGAGTGGGCTGAGTCTGTGGGCCGACACCGCGCTTGGCCTCACTTTCGTGGCATCTGCGAGGGCTTCACCCCGATCCGGATGGATCTGGGCCTGATCTGCCGGGCATTCCCTGAGATGCTGCTGCCCTCGCAGCCAGCTGACCAAGTGAGCTGGAGCGTAGTCTAATGCGCCGAGTCGAGATTCTGATCGCGGGCTGCGGCCCGTGCGGCATAGGGGCCGCGCTTGAGCTCGAAGAGAGCGCGGATCTCGGCCGCGGCCTGAACTACCTGGTCGTCGATCCCAGCCCCGTCGCAGGCGGCTGGGCTTCCTCTCGTGAGACTTCGGAGGGATTTACCTTCGATTGCGGCGGCCACGTTCTGTTTCCCCACAAGTACTACCCCAAGTTCGTCAACCTGCTCGATTCGCTGCCGATCGAATGGGTGGCCTCGGTGCCCAGGCGCGGGGTCTCGCTCGATGGCCGGTTTATGCCCTACCCGGCGCAGCGCAACCTGCAACGGCTGGGCCCAGGCAGGCTGATCGCGGTGCTGGGCAGCCTGCTCATGCGGCGGCTGCGCGGCCTAGGCAGGCGCGGGCTCTCAGAGGAGCCGGGCGATGATCTTCAGTCGTACCTGCTCAAGCAGTTCGGACAGTACCTCACCGAGACCCTGATGGGCCCGCTGAACAGCAAGATGTGGGCGTACGCTACCTCCACCTTGTCCAACCAGTGGGCGACGCTGCGCTCCGGTTCCTCGCAGCGCAATGTCGCCGATGTCAGCCTTCGGCAGACGATGCGCAACGTGCTGACCATGCAGGACTCGCCTGGCTGGACGAGTAACACCTTTGTCACCTATCCGGCGACTGGCGGCAGCGGAGCGATCTGGCAAGCAGTTGCAGCCAGGATCCCCAAGCACAAGCTCCTCCTCGGTTGTGGGGTAAAGTCCATCTCACTCGAGCGAAAGATCGCCACGCTCGACACCGGCGAGCAGATCGGCTACAGCCACCTGATCTCGTCGATGCCGCTCGATACGCTGCTGCGCAAGATTGAAGGACGCCCTGATCTGCATGCTCAGGCTGCGCGCTTTATCTTCGCGCGCTCCCGGCTCTTCGGCTTCGGCATCGAGGGCGAGATCGCGGCCAGGTACGAGGGCCTGCACTCCTTTCACGTGCCGGACGCCGACCAGCCATTCTGGCGAGTCACTTTTCCGGCTAGCGTGAGCGCAGGTACGGTGCCGGAGGGTACATTCTCGGTGCTGTGCGAGATCTCGGAGCCGGCCTCGAAGCCGGCCCAGGACCGCGAGGAGCTCGAACGGCGGGTCGAAGCAGGGCTGCGGAAGTTGGGCATTCTCGGCCTGAGGCAGAAGATCGTCTCCCGCTTCCACCAGACCATCGAGCACGGCTATCCGGTGCCGTTTCTAGGCCGCGACCTGCTGCTGAACGAGGTGCAATCCGTGCTTGAACCGGCCGAGATTTACAGCCGCGGCCGCTTTGGCGCTTGGAAGTACGAGATTTCCAACCAGGATCATGCCTACATGCAGGGTGTTGAGGTGGTTCGCCGGCTGCTCTTTCGCACTCCGGAGGAGACCTACACTGACCCACACCAGGTCAACGAACTGGTCGAAGAAGGTGCCGGGGCCACATCGCAGGTCGCTGAGGCTAATGTCTTTCGCAGCCAGACCGCTTCTCTGGGCTAAAACCGCCCACGCGGCTGGCAGTCACTTCTGGCGCATAGCGCTTACGTGACGCGATACAGAAGAGCAAAGAGTCCCCGGCCAGCGGGGACTCTTTGCTCTTGCCATGCCGCAGGCAGAAGACTCCCCACGTTAGCGGTGGGCGCCAGTTCACTTCCCCTGCCACTCTCCGCGACTAGAGTTTTGTTTGCGTGGCCCTTCCTTGATGAAGAGTCACAGCAAGTGAGACTCGGCTCGACCAGCCAAGCAGAGGAAAGGATCGTTCACTTCCCCTGCCACTCTCCGCGACTAGAGTTTTGTTTGCGCGGCCCTTCCTTGATGAAGGGCCACAGCAAGTGAGACTCGGCTCGACCAGCCAAGCAGAGGAAGGGAGAGCCGCGTAGCGGTTATCGGATGAGCAGCAGCGCGGCGCGGAAGAGCGTATCGAACTCCTGGGTGACAGCCTGGTCGCGGGCGGCTGCCGTTTCGAGGGCCTTTTGCGCGGCGGCACGCTGGTAGCCAAGATTGACCAGAGCTGAGAGCACATCCTCGCCCGCGGCGCCAGCCAGGCTAGTTGCGGCTGCCGGCCGGCTCAGGTCGTCGAGCTTCTCCTTGAGCTCGACGACCAGGCGCTCGGCCAGCCGCTTGCCCACCCCGGGAATCCGGGTAAGGGTGGCGTGGTCCTGAGCCCGGATGGCCGCTATGGTCCGTTCTGTATCGAGGCCGCTGAGGATGGTGAGCGCGAGCCTGGGGCCGACGCCGGTAACCGTGATGAGGCGCTCGAAAAGCTGCTTTTCCGAGCGTTCCAAAAAGCCGTAGAGGGCGAGCGCGTCTTCGCGGACCTGGGTGTAGATATGGAGCGCCACCTCGCGCCCCTCGGCCGGAAGCGCCGAGTAGGTAGGCACGCTGATCGCGACGTCGTAGCCGACGCCGGCTGCCTCGACAATCGCCTGCGAGGGTTGCTTGAGGAAGAGCCGGCCGCGGAGATGAGCGATCATGTTAGCAGTCTAGGCTAGCCGCAGGCTGGGCAGGCCCGCCGTTCGCGGCTTCCATGCGACCGATCAATGACGACTCGATTGTTCCACGTGGAACAATTTGCATGCGCGACCGGTCGATGAGTGCTCCAAATTGTTCCACGTGGAACAATCCGGAGCTCCTCGGCCCCGGGGTCACTGGTATGCTCGGCATCTATGGTCAGCGGAGAGCTGTCAGTCCCTTCGGTTGGGCTTGCGGGGCAGCAGGCGAGCACCCGGGTGGCTTCACTGGACATCTTTCGCGGGCTGACGATGGCGCTGATGATCTTCGTCAACGATCTCGCAAGCGTGCACGGCCTTACTCGTTGGACCTACCACATGCCCACCAATGTGGACGCGATGAGCTACGTGGACATGGTCTTTCCCGCATTCCTGTTCATCATAGGCATGGCGATGCCGCTCTCGATTGCGCAGCGGCTGCGCAGGGACCCCTCGATCGGGCGGCTCTGGGTGCATGTGGGGCTGCGCAGCTTTGCGCTGGTGACGATGGGCCTGATCCTGGCCAACGGAGATCTTGCTGAGCCGGCGCGGATGCACGGGCTTCCGCGGAGCCTGTGGGTGCTGGTTGGGCTGGCCGGCGCGCTGCTGACGTGGGGAGCTTTTGGCAGCGCAGAATGTTCCACGTGGAACATTCTGCGGGGGCAGGGATCGTCCGGCGCCGCGAGAACGCTGGTCCGGCGAGGGGTGGGCTGGCTGCTGCTGGTGGGCTGCTTTGCGATCTTCCGACGTGACCTTGCTGGGAGCGCTTCCTGGGCCGGGAGCGGAGCTGGGCCCGGGGGCGGCGCCTGGATCAACTTCAGCTACCCGGAGATCCTGGGACTGATCGGGTGCACCTACTTTGGGTGCTGCCTGCTCTACATCCCGTTCCGCTGGAGTCGGTGGGCGCCGCTCTGGTGGTTGCTGGTGCTGCTGGCGCTCGATAGCGCGTGCATGGCGCACTGGATCTCTATTGCGCGGCTGCCAATTTACCTGTGGCCTTTCGATAACGGGTCGATGCCCGCGGTAACGATGGCCGGCATCGTCGCCTCCACGATCTTCCTTGACCAGGCCCGTGACTGGAAGCCGGTGCGGAGGATCGGCCTGGGCCTGGGCTTTGCTGCGGGGGCGCTGGTGCTGGGTTGGCTGCTGGTGCCGCTCGGCATCTCGAAAAATCGCGGCACCCCTACCTGGAGCCTGTGGAGCATTGCAGCATGCGCGCTGGTATTCAGCGGCCTGTACTGGCTCTGCGACGTGCGGAAGCAGACGGGGTGGGCGGCACCGGTGCGCGCGGCCGGAGCAAACACCCTGCTGACCTACCTGCTTCCGGACGTGTACGTGTACACGGCCGCGCTCCTCGGCTTCTCAGGCTGGCTGCTCAGGTGGAATCACGGTTGGTCGGGAGTGTTGCGGGCGGTACTCTTTACGGCGGCTATGCTGGCGCTTTCGACAGGCTTGACCAGGGCGCGGGTGCGGATGCAACTCTGATGGGCGCGGCTGCTGAGGGACTGGCGAATTGTTCCACGTGGAACAATTGCACATGGTGCGTAGAGCCTCTGCTTGGACACAGAACACCTCAATGTTCCACGTGGAACAGTTTGGCCTGCCCAGGAGTGTGCTTCAGCTGCCAAATTGTTCCACGTGGAACAATCGGCCTGGTGCGAGTGAACCATCCGATCTCCAGAGTGTTCCACGTGGACAATGTAAGTGGAACAATTGAAAGACTAGAGAAGCCCGGCAAGAGGAGGTCGGAGCGGCGACGCCTGGACATCGGGGCACCCTACCTGGGCTAGTGGCGTCGACGGTAGCGGATCTGGAACTCGTAGCCGGGAGGAGGAGGAAAGAGCTCGGCGGCCAGGCGCAGCCGGTCAGCGAGCGCCGGCGCAGCGAGCAGCGGGTATTCGCGTTCGCGCAGGTCGGCATAGTCCAGATCCATGGCGAGCGAAAGCATGTAAATGGCAAGCGTGTCGGCAAAAGCAGCCTCGAAGAAGGCGGTTTTGTCTTCGCTGCTGGTCTCGGGTTCCGGTCTCAAGCTGGGCGCTCGAGAGCTCTCGAGGCGAGGCCTGCCGCCGCGAAAGCTAGAGCCCGAGCCTGAGCTGCTCCTGGGCTCCCGGATGGCGAAGAGCGAGAGCGCAGTGCCGGACTCCGGGGCAACGGAAGAGTGGCGGGCGACCTCTGAGCTCTGGCCGGCAAAGCTGCTTTCCGCTTTGACCTCAAGCGGGCTAGGCTCGGGGATGTTGGGCTCAGGGATGCCAGGCTCAAGGGCGCGTGCTCGCGCCTCGTAGGCGTCCTGCGAGGTCTCGCCGCGCACCTCGGCCCGGGCCTGCGCCCAGACCAGCTCCTCGAACACGCGTGGAACGTTTGCCGCATCGACCATCTGGTGGCCGATGTTGATGAAGAACTCGAAGGCGAGTGCGAAGCGGTCCTGCATCAGGCGCGCCGAGATGAAGGTACACTCGACGCCATCGGCGAGCACATTGCGGTGGCAGGTGGCGCGGTCGCCGAGGTCGGCGGTAAAGCCGCGCGCGACCTCGGTCTCCTCCGTTTCGCCGGTTTCGCCGATCGCGAGCGGGACAAAGTAGTAGGCGCGGCGAGCCAGCGCTTCCGCAATCGAAGGGGGCACGGCTTCGACGATATGGCTGAGGCTGTCGCTCGGCACTTCAGTGTAGCCAAAGGAGGCGTAGTGAAGGCCGTTTGCCGCGGTCGCAAGCGGGGTGGAGCGCGCTACTTCACGCGCAGGGAGCAGGCCGGTCTGTGCAGCATCGGGCATCAAACTGTATTCTAGAGCAATTCTTCAGGGGCGCTCCTACAGGCGCTTGCAGGTGGAAGAAGCGCACAGGCGGATTGAGCTGTCTGGCTACTTCCTGCAGCTTCGGGACCTGTATCTGGTCAAGTGTTGGACGCCGGGCACAAACGCATGGAAGAGCGCGCACAGAGGAAATGGCGGCAAGATGATCGACAGGAGAGAGGACGGCGGCGAGAGGATCGAGGAAACAGGATCTGCGCGGCTGCTGGGCGTTCCGGTAGGCGATTTCGGCTTATTCGCGAGTGGACTGCTGGCTGTGTCCTTAGGGCTTGCGGCCTTTTGCGGGAGCTGCTTTGCGGCCATCCTCGGTATGCTGTGGTACAATTCTGTGCACCATGGGCGGCCGGCGCTTGACTATGCCGACAGCTACCGGTACGTGGCACTGCCGGCCGGGGTGGCGACCCTGGTGGTGAGCGCGCTAGTGCTAGGCGTGCTCTGGGTGCGACGCCAGCTGAGGACCAAGGTGAGGGTCAGGGCCGGAGCCGAGACGGCGAGGGGCGGCCGATGGGAGTAACCGTTATTCCAGCCGAGACTGCCGGCAACCGGCGGACCTGGGACAAAGGCTGGGACAAAGATCCGGATAAGGACCGGAACAAAGACCAGGCGCGGGCGTGGTGCGGGCTGCTCGAGGCAGGTGAAATCCTGCTCTTTCCTGAGACGCCGATCGCGCTCGCGGCAGCAGATGTGAGCTTCCTGCTGGGACAGCAGCAGAAAGACAGCTCCCTGCACAAGAACATCGCGTATAAGCCGGCGCTTGATGTGCTGAGCGGGGTCGAAACAAAGACGGCTGATGAGGCCGCAGTGGAGCGGCTGCGCGGCATTATGCGCGGCTACTCGGCCGCGGTGGTCGAATTTCTGGGCGAGTTCCTCTCCCCATACGAGCGGCGCTGGCGGCTCGATTACGCGAGCTTTCGCCCGCAGGAGGAACAGGGGCGCGACCTGCCGGTGCGCAAGCGCAACGACCTCCTGCACACCGACGCGTTCCCGACCCGGCCGACGCGGGGTGCGCGGATCCTGCGCTTTTTTACCAACATTCACCCGGAGCGTACCCGCGACTGGGTGGTGGGGGAGCCGTTTCGCTCGATGGTGGGGCAGTTTGCGCCTAGCGAGATTGCGCCCCGGCCGGAGACAGGCGTGAGCGCGGCAGTCAAGAGCGCGGGCTTGGCGCTGGGGCTGGGCGCGGCGCTGCCTTCCCTCAAGCGGACCCCTTATGACGATTTCATGATGCGCTTTCACAACTTCCTCAAGGAGAATGCGCAGTTTCAGGCGGAAAGTGAGAAGTATCCATTCCAGTTCCCAGCCGGGTCGAGCTGGATGGTGTATACCGACACGGTGCCGCACGCGGTGCTGGCCGGGCAGTATGCGCTCGAACAGACGTTGCTGGTGGAGCCCGACGCGCTGGTCGCGCCGGAGCATGCGCCGCTGACGGTGCTGGAGGCGATTGCCGGGGCCCGGCTGGTGTAGCGGGTACACGCGGACCACACGATCAAGTGTCGTCAGGCTGGGATGGATGCTAAGTGTAGCCGCCTCGGCGATGGCGGCTATCCCTCTTCGTCCGCGTCGGCCGAGTGCTTCTCCTGACGCTCTTTCCTTTGATCCACTCTTGCAAAGATAAACGTGCCGACCAGGGTTGCGAGCGAGGTCAGAAAGATGCTGAAGCCTGTGAGCCCTTGACCGCGAAGAGCCAAATAAAAGCCTGCCAGCATGCCCGTGAGGGCCAGAAAAAAGGCGCACCACACGCCTCGGGCCTGTGCCCTTACGTTGCCGAGAATCACGGCTTCTTCCATTGCGCGACGGTGTGAGCTCTGCCCTTCTGCCATGGACATGATGCGTTCTGCCGCACTTGGGAGCACTTTAACGTAAGCAGCTAACGTCTCAGGGCTGGGAAGAGGGCCTGAGTGGGAGATTCTACTTTCAAAGATTCGGACGAGGGCTTTTTCGTCAGCGGAAAGAAGGCCCTTAAGGCGGCCCTCTTCTGCTACTTCTTCTATGACAGCCTGGATGTTTGTTACTTGGCTGTGCTCTTCTGACATCTCTTATCCATCGATGACATGGCTTGCTTTAAATCGCTCCCGACAGCCCGCCAGTCTGAAGCCAGTGCAGCGCGGTCGGCTGCTTCATCGCTCAGACTCGTGTTATACGAGTCATAGAGGCCGCCAAGATCCAGCACCCGAGCCATGCCACTTGTAAACGATGGCATGGCAAACAGCCTCGAAGTATGCGAAATCTTCTTTGCGTTCATTTTCTATGCTCCTGGATGTCACCCTGGGATGAATTCGCTTCATGCAAGGGCTGCTTCACTTTGCTGCAGATACTCCATAAGAACAGCCGCACTGAGGACGATATACCAACATTTACGATGCGTCAGAGAAAAAAACGTCGCATGAATCAAACTGCTACGCTCTAGTATCGGCGCGTGCGCTTGCAAGCTCAGGCCAGACTCGTACTTCTATGACGAGCGTAATACAGGATAGGAAGCCGGTGCGTCGGTCTTCCTTAACCCTGCCTTTCAGGATTGAGGAATGGCCGTTCCATTTCAAGTGCACGCCACAAGCCGCGGAGGCGGACGGCGGGCGACGCTCACGCTGCCGCATGGGACGGTCGAAACGCCGGTGTTTATGCCGGTGGGGACGGCGGCCTCGGTCAAGGCGGTGCCGCAGGCGATGCTTGAGACCCTCGGCGCGGATGGGCGCGGGCCGGAGATCATCCTCGGCAATACCTACCACCTCTACCTGCGGCCTGGGCACGAGGCGATCCGCGGAATGGGTGGGCTGCACCGGTTTATGAGCTGGGATCGGCCGATCCTGACCGACTCTGGCGGCTTCCAGGTCTTTTCGCTCAGCAAGCTGCGCAAGATTACCCCGGATGGGGTGGAGTTTCGCTCGCATCTGGATGGCTCGAAGCACTTCTTTTCGCCCGAGCACTCGATGGATGTGCAACTGGCGCTGGGATCTGACATTGCGATGGCCTTTGACGAGTGCCTGGAGTACCCTGCGGATTGGGCGCGGGCGCGGGCCTCGCTGGACCTGACGCTAGGGTGGGCGGCTAGGTCGAAGGCGCACTTTGAGCGGAGGACAGACAAACATCCATGGCAGGAGACCGCCTGCGCGGCCTTCCTTTCTCCTGCTGAGCTGTTCGAGCCAAGTGACACTTCATGGGGCCCTTCCTTGAGGAAGGGCCCGGCGGACGAATGCGGGGCGCCATTAGGTGGCAGGAGAAAGGAATCTGGCGCCCGCAGCCCCACGGCTGAAGGCTCCGTGAGGGGCGCTCGGCCTGCGGCGACCGTGGATGCGCGATGGTCGGGGCGCGGGGTTGCGGCTGGGGCGAGGCCAAGCCTGTTCGGGATTGTGCAGGGGGGCATGTTCGCGGACCTGCGGCGGGAGTCGGCCGAGCGGCTGGTGGAGATGGACTTTCCCGGTTACGCGATTGGCGGGCTCTCGGTCGGGGAGCCGCGCGAGCATACGCGCGAGGTGATCGCCCGGACGCTCGAGTCGCTGCCGAAGGACAAGCCGCGCTATGTGATGGGGGTTGGCTTTCCGGAGGAGATCGAGGAGTACGCGCGGATGGGTGTGGACATGATGGACTGCACGATCCCGACGCGGGTGGGGCGCCATGGGCAGCTGTTTACCTCGGAAGGCCGGCTGAACATCAAAAACCAGCGCTTTGCCGCCGATCAAGGCCCGCTCGACCCGGAGTGCCGTTGCCCGGTGTGTATGCGGTACACACGGGCGTACCTGCGGCACCTGTTTGCGAGTGGGGAGCCGCTGGCCGGGGTGCTGAACTCGGTGCACAACCTGGCCTTTTACCTGGATACGATGCGGCGGGTACGGGAGGGGCTGGCGGCCGGGGCTTCGACCCAAGGCGCAGGGTAAGGCTTACCAATTGTTCCACGTGGAACAATTTGCGGTTCTATGACCCTGCTCGCCGTCGGGATTGTTCCACGTGGAACATTCTCAAGCGCTCCTGTCGCGAAGGTCACTGGGGCTTCGACGAAGGTTGCGTGGCGCTCCTATGATGGGCGACGCATAGGAGGCAAGCGATGAGTGAGCTGGGTTCGACGAGGCGGGGCACGCTCGAGGAGCTACTAGAGCGGCTGATGGGCGAGGAGCAGGTGAGGCGGCTGATGCGGCTGCTGGTCATTGCGCCTGCACTGCGCGAGGAACAGGGGGAGCGGGCGTCGCGGGCGGTGCTCGCGCAGGCGTTAAACGTGATGCTCTTTGAGGATCTGCTGGAGCGGGTGCCGGCTGCGGCGCGGTACGCCGAGCGCGCCGAGCAGGCGGGGCGCACAATCCTGCACGATCATGGCGCGGTACGCACGGTTTCGCTCGGGGCTGGACACGCGATGACCCGGGGTGGTGTGCCGGATGGGCAGGAGGCGATCGTGCGGGTGCTGCGGCCGCTCGGCTATGCGCTCAACGGGACTTATCCGCTCGAGCGGCTGAAGATGACCGGGCGGTCGTATGCGCAGGTGGATCTGCCGGAGGCGATCGCCCAGTTCTTTGTCAGCGAGCTGCATGTGGAGCGCTTTTCGGCAGGGTTTGTGGAGACGGTCGGGCACCTGTCCGCGACCGCGCTCGACCCACTCACGGCCGGCGCGATGGAGCTGCTCGGGGTGCTCGAGCGGGAGCGCTCGCTCGCGATCGAAGACGCGGTTCGGCTACTGCCCGTGCTGGTGGGCTGCTTCGCGCGCCAGCATGCGGAGGTGTCAGAGCAGGAGTACGAGGCGCTCCTGCAGGAGTCGGCCGAGATGGCCTGGATCGCGACCGAGGGGCACGCGTTTAACCACGTGACCGACCGGGTAGCGGATGTAGACCAGGTAGCGGCCGAGCAGAAGGCGCTGGGCGAGTCGCTCAAAGAGGTGGTCGAGCGGTCGGGGTCGGGCCGGGTGCGGCAGACCGCGTTTGTGGCGGCGCGGGTGAGGCGGCGCTTCCGGACCGAGACCGGCGGAGTGCGGGAGCGGGAGGTGCCGGGATCGTTCCTGGAGCTGATCACGCGGCTGCCGATGCCGGAGGACTCGCCCGAGGCGGGGCGGCTGGATTTGGGATTCGATCCGGCGAATGCGCAGGCGATCTTCAAGATGACGGCTGCCTTGTAAGCAGAGCAAAACCGTCTGCGCGGCTGGCGGTCACTTCGTGACGGGTCTACTGCCTCGGCGCCGGGAGGTAGGGTCGCCTTTAGAAGATGGACGGCATGTGGAACGATGCGGGGATCAGGGCCCCGGTGAGGAGGGTGAAGAGCTGGAAGCAGACGGATTCGAGCCAGGGCTCGAGCAGGACGCCCTCGTAGGTGAGCACGGCAAAGAGGACCGGGGCCATCAGCAGCGCATAGTTGGCGCGCGAAAGAGCAGTTTCGCCCGGGTGCGAAGAAGGGTGGATGGGGGCAGCAAGAGCACGCATGGCAACACCTCACAGGAGACGACACTTGGCTTATCGGCAGGCGAGCGAGGTAAATGAGCCAGGTTTGCCCGCGCAGAGAGGATGGCGTGAAGGTGGTCCGAAACGGGTCGTGCAACGGCCTGTGTGAGGGTGGGCATCTGCCCTGAAGAGTGTCGGAGAGGCGCGAGGGAGCAGCAGATGTCGAGCAACCTGCAAGACGAGCAGGAGTTGGGTGCGGAGAAGCCGGCTTCCGAGATCGAGAGCTCGGGGGCCGGGGTGTACTCGCGGCGGGACTTTCTGGGTGCGAGCTCGACCCTAGCGATGACCGGGGCAGCCCTGGCCGGTGCGGCGCTTGCGCCGGCCTGGCTGGCGGCGGGCGCGCAGAAGCCGGACGACACGCGCAAGGCCGAGGCAGACAAGAGCGCGCGCGGGCCGGCTAGCAACCCGGGGCCGGAGAACCGGCAGATCGCCGGCGAGAGTGCGGACTCGGAGCTGCCGCCGCCCACCGACCATGGAGACACGCCGACCTTCTGGTACTCGTTTTCGCTCGCGCACAAGCGGGTGGAGGAGGGCGGCTGGGCGCGCCAGGCGAACGTCAAGGACCTGCCGCTGGCCACCGAGATTGCGGCGGTGAACATGCGGCTGACCGCGGGCGGGGTGCGCGAGCTGCACTGGCACGCGGCAGCCGAGTGGTCGCTGATGCTTTCCGGGAGCGCGCGGCTGACCGCAATCGACAACGAGGGCAATAGCTACGTCGAGGATGTGCACCAGGGCGACCTGTGGTACTTCCCTACCGGGGTGCCGCACTCGATCCAGGGCCTGGGCCCGGAGGGTTGCGAGTTTCTGCTGGTCTTTGACGATGGCAAGTTCTCCGAGTTCGACACGACGCTGGTCTCGGACTGGACCTCGCGGACGCCTCGCGAGGTGCTGGCCAAGAACTGGGGCGTGCCGGAGTCGGCGCTGGCCGGGATGCCGACCGAGGAGCTGTACATCTTTCAGACTTCGCTGCCGGGGCCGCTTGAGGCAGACCAGAGAGCGGCGCGCGGCGATGGGCGGGATACGACGGCGGCCTTCGAGTACCGGGCGAGCACGATGGCGCCAACCTTCGAGACGGCCTCAGGCGAGGTGCGGGTGATCGACTCGCGCAACTTCCCCATGTCGATCACGATCGCCTCGGCGATCGTGCGGCTCAAGCCGGGCGGGCTGCGCGAGCTGCACTGGCACCCGGGCGCGGACGAGTGGCAGTACTGGATGGAAGGCGAGGGGCGGATGACCTTGTTCATCAACGGTGGCAAGGCGCGGACGATGGACTTTCACCCGGGCGATATCGGGTATGTGCCGCGGACCTTCGGGCACTACATCGAAAACACGGGGACCACCGACCTGGTCTTTCTGGAGATGTTCAAGGCGAACAAGTACGAGGACTTTTCGCTCTCGCAGTGGATGCGTCGGACGCCGCCGAAGCTGGTGATGGATCACCTGAAGATTTCACAGGAGACTCTGGCAAAGATCCCGGTGAAGAACAACCACGTGGTGCCGGCCTAGAGCTTCCGGCGCAGGAGTGCCGGCCAAAGAGACCTGGCCTAGGAGATCTTGGTAGGGGGTGACTTTCGACTTTTAAGATGGCACAACTTTGTTCAACGTCGAACACTCCTAGTGAAGGTACATGAAGGAGTGCTCCCGATGCGTATGAAGCTTGCTGCTCTCTCCGTGCTTGCTGTAGGCCTGCTGGCGGCCCGTCCTGCGGCACCTGCACAGGTATCGATCTCGATTGGTGCGGCACCGCTATGCCCGTACGGCTACTTTGACTATGCGCCCTACAGTTGCGCGCCCTACGGGTACTATGGGCCGGACTGGTTTGCCGGCGGTGTCTTCATCGGCGCGGGACCGTGGTTCCACGGGCCACGTGGCTTCTACGGGCACGTGGACAACCGCTACGACCCCCATTACGGCTACCATGGGCCGTTCCCGGATCGCGGCGTGCAGCCATTTAACCACTTCCAGGGCAACGAGGCGCGCGACGGACGGGGCCACATCGGCAACGCGGGGCATGATCCAGGTGGAGAGCACAGCGGCGGGTTTGTGGGCGGCGGTCGTCCCGGCGGCGGTGGCTTCCATGGCGGCGGCGGCGGTGGGCACCACTAGAGCCCGACGGAGACTTAGGAACCGCCGCCACGCCTGAGCGGCGACCGTTCTGAGAGGTGTGAGCTCTCTTCAAAGCCCTGGTGATGCGTGCAGGTAGCAACGCGTCGCCGGGGCATGCATCTTTCGTGCGAACAGTCGTTTTGGATTCCCGGAGCGCAGCCCCGTCCCTGCTGCCTGTTGCTGAAGTCCCCCGGGGCAGGTGGATCGAGTACGGATTGGCGAACCTCGTCTTTACGTCGGATAAGCCGTGCTGCTTGTGCGCGCGGTATCGAAGGCAGCCACCTCTTGCGTCTCGGCCACCGCAGGCCTTCAGCCCGTAGCACTTGGTAGCTTTCCTCTCGACTGATATTCTGATCCATGACTTTGTAGAGGGGCTGTGCGTGGATGCAGCGGCTCACCTTCGCTGCCTGTACCCGGCGCGAAACCTCTCGCGATCAGAAAAGGACCTGCTTTGACCTCTGCTGCGATGCTTGCCCTGGCCGGGATCCCCGGGCTGCCACCGGGTGTCACTTCCCTGCTGCCCTTCGTTCTTATCCCCGTGGTCTTCTACTTTTTGCTCATGCGCCCGAACCAGAAGCGCCAGCAGACCTGGGCGACGATGCTGGCCGCGCTCAAACCCGGCGACCGGGTGACGACGACAGGCGGGATCCGCGGCACGATCATCGCGCTGCGCGATGACGCGCTGCACATCCGGGTGCTGCCGGATGGGGTGAAGCTTGAGGTGGTCAAAAGTGCGATCGCGTCGGTCACGACAGAAGATGGGGAGAAGTAAGGGTTTCCGCTCAGGAACCCTGATCAAACGCTATGCGCAAGAATCTTCGCACCAAAGCTGTGCTGATCGTCGCGATACTACTGGTGTTTGTGTACGGGATCTTCGGGATCCCGCACGGGCTTTCGGGCGCGGCGATCAAGGCGTCGCTGCTCTCGCGGATCCACCTGGGGCTTGACCTGCGGGGAGGCACGCACCTGATTTTGCAGGTGATGGTCGATGAGGCGGTCTCGGCTGCAACCGATGCGGACATGGTGCACATGCAGAGCGATCTGCTGGCGAATGGGGTGACGGCGACGGCGACCAAGGCGGATGCGACCAAGCCGACCGAGATCACGATCAATGGGATTCCGGCGGCCAAGCTGAGCGATGCACGCTCGGCGCTCTCAAACCGCTACTCGGCGCAGTACGACATGGCAAGCGCGGCCAACGGCGCGCTGACCTTGACGATGAAGCCGAGCGCGGTCGCGGAGCTGAAGACCAATACCGTGTCTCAGGCGATTGATGTGATCCGGCAGAGGGTGGACTCGCTCGGGGTCTCCGAGCCAACGATCCAGGAGTACAACGTCGGGTCGAGCCAGATCCTGGTCGAGCTGCCGGGGATCGATGACCCGGCGCGGGTCAAGGATGTGATCCAATCGACGGCGCGGCTGGAGATCCACGAGGTGACCGGCGGCCCGTTCCCGGATGAGGCGGCAGCGCTGGCTTCGCTGGGCGGGAGCGTGCCCTACGATACAGTCCTGCTGCATGCGGCGCCGGGGGCGGCCGCGGCTGGGTCGGGCGACCAGATCTACGCGGTCAAGAAGACGGCCGAGGTCGCGGGCACCGACATCCGCGACGCCCAGGCGGGGACCAACCAGAACACCAGCGAGCCGCAGGTGACCTTTTACCTGACCACGGCTGCGGGCAACCACTTTGCCGACTTTACCGCGGCCAACAAGGGCAAGGGCCTGGCGATTGTGCTCGACAACCAGATCCGCGAGGTGGCCAATATCCACGATCAGATTCGCGATACCGGCACGATCTCGGGCGGGTCGATGGATGCCCAGCAGGCGAAGGACCTGTCGATGCTGCTGCGGACAGGCGCGCTGCCGGCCTCGATCCACTACCTGCAGGAGAGCTCGGTCGGCCCGTCGCTAGGCGCGGACTCGATCCGGCAGGGGGTTTTAGCGTCGGTGGTCGGGATGCTGGTCGTGATGGCGTTCATGCTCTTCTACTATCGAGGAGCGGGAATCAACGCAGACCTGGCGCTGTTCCTGAACCTGGTGATCCTGCTGGGATTTATGGGCTTTACGCAGTCGGTGCTCACGCTGCCGGGCATCGCCGGGGTGATCCTGACGATCGGCATGGGCGTGGACTCGAACGTTTTGATCTTTGAGCGGATACGCGAGGAGCGGCGCGCAGGCAAGGCGCCGGGCGCGGCGGTCGACCAGGGTTTTGCGCATGCCTGGACGACGATTATAGACACGCACGTAACCACGATTGTCTCCGCGGCCATCCTGTTCCTATTCGGGACCGGGCCGGTACGCGGCTTCGCTGTCACCCTTACTTTTGGGCTGCTAGCCAATATCTTTACAGCAGTGTTTGTGTCACGGACCATCTTTGACGCCAACCTAAATCGCAGGACGCGCGGGGAGGCGCTTTCTATATGAGTGAAACACCGACGTATTTGGAGAAGTTATTGCCGGGGCAGAGCCATGCCGAGTCGCAGGAGATGATTGGGCGTGGGTCGCTGGTGTTTTTGGGCGGGATGGCGCTAGCCGGAGTTTCGTTTCTAGCCGAGCAGTTTGTCATTCGGGCGTTTCGGAAGTTGTAGGAAGACAGCAGGACCCCTGCGTGGGGGATTAAAGACCCCCTACGCGGGAAGCGGCCACTTCGTGGCGTGTGGACGCGCTCCGCGCCAGGGGCAATCGCGGCTCCTTCGCGGGGCTCAGGGATGACATGCTTGAGGACGCTTTGGTGTGGATGGTTGGTCTTCGCTCGTTCGTGTTGGGTGAAGGAACGTTGATGTCGGTGCGAATTTAGACGGTTTAGGCGGGAACGCAAGTGGAACTGTTTCATGATGCAAAGATCGACTGGCTGGGTAAGAAGTGGTACTTTCTCGGCTTCTCGCTGATCTTCAGCGTGGCCGGCGTGCTGAGCCTGCTCTTCTGGCATCACCTGCCGCTGGATGTGGACTTTCGCGGCGGGACGGTGGTGACGATCCGCTTTGACCGATCGCCGAACATCGACCGGATTCGGGCCGCGGCGGATCGCGCGGGGCTGCACGATGCGCGGATCCAGTCCTACGGCGCGGCGGGGTCAAACGAGGTGGTGATTACGCTGGCGCAGTCGGCGACGTCGGAGGCCTCGCTCGACCAGGGCCGGGCGACGATCGTGCGAGCGCTGGAGCAGAACTATGCCGGGGGCTCCGGGGCAGGCGACGCGGCGGCGGGCAAGCTGGACCGTAAACTGGACCTTGACAATGCGGGGCGCGGCACGCTGGCGGCGTTTTTATCGCAGCAGGATCCGGAGCATCTGAACTCTGCCGGCGCGGGAGCGGCTGGTGCAGGGACGGACTCGGCTGCGAGTGCCAGGTACCTGGCGCAGGCGGAGGCGATTCTCAGCTACCGGGACCAGCAGCACGGGGGGCTGATCGACTCGATCGACCGGCTGGGCTCGGTGGCCGGCGCGCCGGAGGTGGCGGCGTTGAAGCAGGGCGCGTACCTGTCGGGCTTTAACATTCGCAATGTGGAGATCGTGGGGCCGCAGGTCGGGTCGCAGCTGCGCAAGCAGGCGGTTCTGGCGACGCTTTACTCGCTCGCCGGGATGCTGGTGTACCTGTGGTTCCGTTTTGAGCTGATCTACGGGGTGGCGGCGGTGGTGGCGGTCTTCCATGACACGCTGATCACGGTTGGCGCGTTTTCGCTCGCCGATAAGGAGGTGTCGCTGACCGTGATTGCGGCGATCCTGACCCTGATCGGCTACTCGATGAACGACACGATCGTGGTCTTTGACCGGATCCGGGAGAACTTGCAGATGGCGCGACGCGAGTCGCTGGCGGAGGTGGTCAACCGGTCGATCAACCAGACGCTTTCGCGGACGGTGCTTACGTCAGGACTGACGTTTTTGACGGCGCTGTCCTTGTATCTGTTTGGGGGCGAGGTGCTGCATAACTTCTCGTTCGCGCTGGTGGTGGGGATTCTGATTGGGACGTATTCCTCGATCGCGGTGGCGGCGCCGATGCTGGTGGCCTGGCAGCAGTCGCGGATGAAGGAGACGCCGCGGGCAGCGGCGCTGCCTGCAGCACGCCGGGCGCCGGTGGTTCGTCGGTAGGTTGGCTGTAGTGGGAGGTGACTTGAACTCAGTACATCGAAGGTGGGAGACCAGAAGGCGAGGATATCTCCTAGATTCAGCGATGAGGCCCCCTCTCTTGGCAGAGCGGGTTCAAAGCGTTCTGTAGAAGTGCCTAATCTACGACTCGCCTGAATGATCGCAGCTTCTCTTTACGCTCAAGTGCGGTAGCGAGTTCTGCCGCAAGGCCAGCATGCGACTTTAACGCATCGCCACTTACTGCTGCGACCTGCAGTCCTCTCCAAAAACGATCTTGTCTGCACGCTTACCTGTACGCCATCGATCCATTAAATATGCGATGCCTTCAGGGCCCCCATTAGTGAACGATCTTTTCGGTGGCCATATGAGTATGCGCTCCATGGGCCAAATCGGGAGGAGATACGCTTCCCAGTCTGCAAACCTGGGCTGAGAAACCGGCATACTCAGGGAACTAGCCGGCTCCGGCTTTCGTTGCGTGATCACCTGTGCGATGAAGTGGCCGACCATCAGGGTCACGATTGTTGACTGGGCGATCACGGAGCCGGTGGTTTCGTTTAAAGCCTGAGCGTAGGTACCATGAGCCCGGAGGTGTTTCTCATCGCTCCGCCCGATCCAAGCGCGCGTGTCTTGGGGGATCGTTAAGCTTTCGCGCATCGCCGCGCAATCACTTTTTCGGTAGAACCGCGCAGAAGCCTGTTTTCTAGGAGTAGAGTCCAGGACCATAGCTGTCTTGACGACCCATCCAGCGACTTTCCGCTGTGCCTCCTGATCGAGCGGGATTGAAAGATCGTGAGACATACTTCCAATAATTGGAACGTTGACACTTTCAAGAGCGCTCATCCAGCCGTTGTTGCATCGACTACACACAGTTTTGATCGTAATTTCAGGGTTCGGAACAATCTGCCGCGGCTGGTCTGGAGGCCCAATTTCTAGTGGCCCAAAGGTATGACGCTGGTGTATCCATCTCGGCCAAAGATGTTCGCGATTGCCCGAGCTGTTTTCGCAGAAAAGGCATGGAGCCGGCATGCCGCAGTATAGATCGATCACTATGATCGACGTCTCTTTCGCTGGTTTAGGATCCCGTTACATGCGGCGATGTACGCGAGGCGAGACCATCGAGCCTGCGAGCGTTTTCAGGTGTTGCTGGAGTGTGATACAAGATTGCACACTGGGCTGGATTGCTCGGTCGGCGCAGGTGGGGAGAGTGGAGCGGAGTGCAAGGAGAATCTTGAGCCACTCGGGAACAAAAGTAACGGCTCCCGGTGTCTAAGCCTTGCAGCAGGATTCTTGTCCTCTCTCCACAAAGCGGACTTCTCGACCCGAGAGGCCTCTTTCGAAGAGCAGAGCGCAATACCCCTGACGTTTGCTACCGAGTCTCCAAGTGAGGTTAGGCCATGTTTGAAGACGCCCTGATGGAATCGGGTGGCAGGATCAAGACCAAGAGCAAGTACTACACCATCATTGGCATGCTGGTGAACTTCTCGGTGTTGGCCGCGCTGATCCTGTTCCCGCTGCTCTACCCTGAGGCGCTGCCGCACTCGGCGATGACGACGATGCTGGTCGCCCCGCCGCCGCCCCCCCCGCCTCCACCGCCACCGCCACCGCAGGTCAAGATCATTCCGCAGAAGATCGTGCCGCAGATGAACGAGATGACGGCGCCTACCAAGATTCCCAAGGTCATCAAGATGACCAAGGATGAGGCGACGCCTCCTCCGCCGACGGCCGGGGTTCAGGGCATGGAAGGCATGGGCAGCGGCGATGGCGCACCCGGCGGCATTCTTCAGGGCATGGGCACCGGGCCTGCGGCGCCGGTGGTCAAGGCGGCACCGCCGAAGAAGGTCGCCGTTTCGTCAGGCGTGATGGCTGGCAATGTGCTAGTCAAGACGCAGCCGACGTATCCAGCAATTGCCAAGGCGGCACGGATCCAGGGGACGGTCGTGTTGACGGCGACGATCTCGAAGACAGGTCAGATCGAGGATTTGCGGGTGGTCAGCGGTCCGCAGATGCTGGCTCAGTCGGCGCTCGATGCGGTGCGGTCCTGGCGGTATAAGCCGTACCTGTTGAATGGCGATCCTGTCGAGGTGCAGACGCAGGTGAACGTCACCTTTACGCTGGGCGGCTGATCGGGGTGAGGCGGTTGGTTCTGGGCGGGCGAAGGGTGTGAGGCAAGAGCAGATCCTTCGCCTTCCACCCAAGTAAGTGAACGGTGCTCGCTTGGGATCGGGACTTTGCTCAGGATGACTCAGTTTGATTGCGGTGGTGGTTCTGCTCAGCATGACGCGGTTTGGCAAGAGTGGCTGCATGCAACGAGTTATTCTGCTGCGGTGGCTCTGCTCAGAGGGTGACGAACCTGGTTGTGGCTGGATGAAGTAGGCTTTGCACGCAGCTTAGGGTTGGCTGGCAGTTTGTTTGAGGCTGGTTCGTGTCGCACCCTTAAGTTCGCCTGATGTGTGTTCTCAAGTTTGCCTTGCACCTCGTCTGTGTCGCCGGCGGGGTGGGGGTGAAAGTCTCCGGTGGAGTTGGCTGATTCGGCTCCATTAACTTTAGGTTTGCTTTTTGACTTGTCGTGACTAACCCAGGAGGAAAGACCTCAGTGATTCTCGCTCACGTTTCCCACTTTGCCGCAAATCCGGCTGCCCTGATGTTCTGGTTCCAGGACCAGGCAGCGCCTGCTGTTGGCTTCTCACCAATGGACCTGTGGGGCAACATGGGCTGGCTGGCCCGTGGCGTCGTCATCCTGCTCTTCATCATGTCGATCTGGTCGCTGGCGGTCATCATCGATCGTGCGCTTTACTTCTCGGCGGCACGCAAGCAGTCGCGCGAGTTTGCCCCCAAGGTAGCGGGAGCGCTGCGCGAGAATAAGCTCGATGAGGCGATCAAGGTCGCGGACCGCAATAAGAAGTCGCACCTGGCAGAGGTAGTTACGGCCGGCCTGCAGGAGTTCCGCAACTACGGTTCGGGCGGCGCGATCACGGTCGAGCAGATCGAATCGTCCAAGCGCGCGCTGGAGCGCTCGGAGGCGATCGTGCATGCAAAGCTGAAGCGCGGTCTGTCGGGCCTGGCGACGATCGGTTCGACCTCGCCGTTCGTCGGGCTCTTCGGCACGGTGGCTGGTATTTTGAAGGCCTTCCAAGAGATTGCGACCCAGAAGACGCCAGGTATCGGCGCGGTGGCCGGCGGTATCTCGGAGGCGCTGGTGACCACGGCATTCGGGCTGCTGGTGGCGATCCCGGCCGTTATGACGTTCAATTACTTCACCTCCAAGGTTGAGGCGTTCGACGTCGAGATGGATAACTCGGCCTCCGAGCTGCTCGACTACTTCATCAAGCAGAACCGCCACTAGAGAGCCCGGGAACATGGCGGGAGCCATGAGGATCGACCAGGCCTTGCAACCGGGCGGAGTGATCCGCCCGGCGTAGCCCTGATGTCGAAGTCACGGGGAGTGGGGTCGTAGGCGGACAGTAGAGGGAACGCAGGAGCGCAGCAGATGGCATTGGTGCACAGGGACGAAGGCAAGAAGGTTAACTCAAACATCAACGTGACCCCGATGGTGGACGTGATGCTGGTGCTGCTGATCATCTTCATGGTCATCACGCCCATGCTCACGAATAAGGTCAACGTCAACCTGGCGCGCACCATGAACGCGACCACGATGGACGACGCAAACAAGGAAGACGCGGTCATTATCGCGGTCACGCGCGATAGCAAGATCTATCTAGGACAGGACCAGACCTCGCTCGAGTCGCTTGGATCGCAGGTGAAGGATCGGCTGGAAAACAAGCCGACCAAGATTGTGTACTTTCGCGCCGATGCGAGAGCGCACTATGGCACGGTTGAAGATGCGATTGATGCGGTGCGCACCGCGGGCGTGGAAGAAGTGGGACTGCTGACAGAACAGCGCAGCGGCTCGGTCGGCGGACAGTAGACAGCATCGGCGCGCGCGGGTTTCAAGAAAGAACAGATCCTTCGCTTTTCACCCAGGCCGGCAAGGGACGCTCGCCTGGGGCTCGGATTTCGCTTGGGGAGACGCCTGTCGGTTAGCTGGGATGACATGGGGCTTCGCACAGGATGACATCCGCCGGCTAGCTGGCAGGGTTGGACTGAGTTGAGTAGAGTCGAGAGCGCAAGGGCAGTCGACGAGTAGATGGGCCCGCACAGACAACAAATGGCAGCAAGCAGTTATGCAAGATGTAAGAGGAGATGACTTATGGCAATGGGTGGTGGTAGCGGTCCGGGCGGACTGAACGCCGATATCAATGTGACCCCGCTAATCGATGTGTTGCTGGTGCTACTGATCATCTTCATGGTGATTGTTCCGGTGACGCCGAAGGGCCTCGATGCGATGGTGCCTCAGCCGCCGAAGAACCCGAACGAGGCGCAGCCGAACGACCGGACGATCGTGGTGCAAGTCCTGGGCGGCGCGAGCGGCGTGCCGACGTACAAGATCAACGAGGACACAGTGGCCAAGGCCGACCTGCGCAACCGGCTGGACGCGATCTACGCATCACGCGCGACCAAGATCATGTTTGTGAAGGGCGATGCGGACCTCAACTTCTCCGAAGTGGCCGATATCGTGGACATCGGCCACGCGGTGGGTGTGGATCATATCGGGCTGATCACGCCGAAGATCGAAGCCGGCCAGTAAAGCGTGCCTGCCTGGCCCTGGAACCTTGCTCGAGGATCTCCAGGGTCAGGAAAAACTTCCCGGACATTGCACGCCGGTGAAAAGCAGTTACAATCACAGCGCGGAGAAATTCTTTCCCCTTGTTGCAGACTGCGTAGTGCCCGTAGCTAGGCCCGACCTGGCGATCGAAGGAGAAGACACACAGAATGAATCGAATCGCACGTGTTCCGGTGCTGGCCGCAGCAGCGCTTTCGCTGCTCCTTTCGACCGGGTGCAAGCGTCTGGAAGCCCGGGACCAGTTAAACAAGGGCGTCCAGGCGTACAAGGCTGCCAGGTATGAAGAGGCAATCGGCCACTTTCAGAGAGCCGTCAACCTTGACCCCACGTACCCGATGACCCGGATCTATCTGGCGACTGCATACATGCAGCAGGTGGTGCCGGACCTGACGACTCCTGAGAACCTGAAGAACGCGCAGCTTGCCATCGACAGCTATCAGAAAGTTCTGGACGAGCACCCGAACGACATCAACAGCCTGAAGGGCATTGCGAGTCTCTACCTGAGCGAAGACAAGTTCGACCAGGCGAAGGATTGGCAGGTGAAGGTACTGGCGGTTGACCCAAAGGATGCCGAAGCGGCGTATACGATCGGCGTGGTGGACTGGCGGCTGGCTTATAAGAATGCAGTGGGCGCGCTGAAGGGCGTAGGTCTGCAGGACGACGGCAACGGGAACCCGAAGGCGCCCAAGAATGTGTGCGCGTTCATCCAGAAGGAAAATACGGCACCGGTCACTGAAGGGCTCAAGTACCTGAACCAGGCGGTCGAGGTCAGGCCAACTTACGACGACGCGATGCAGTACTTGAACCTGATGTATCGCCGGCAGGCGGACCTGCAGTGCGGCAACGATGCGGCCCGCAAGGCTGACCTGGCGCAGGCTGACCAGTGGCGCGAAAAGGCCATGGGGACGCGCAAGTCGAACGAAGAGAAGAAGGCAGCGGCGAGTAGCGGCGGGATCGTGATGGACAACTCAAAGTAACGGTCGAGGGCAACGGTCGGGGCGGCGGTCAGAATAACGGTCGAAGGCAAAGATCAGGGCGACGGTCGAGGTAACAAGTTAGAAAGTGCAGTGTGGCGGGGGTTCCGGTGAAAGCCGGAGCCCCTTTCCTTTTGCTCGGGAGTGACGGTGCGGATGCAGGTTGGGCCCGTGGTCACGAAGCGGGTCGGAGCGGGTGAGCGCAGCGCTTAACCGGCGGCGAGAGTGCGGTGTGAGAGAGCGTAGGGGCAGGGGCGCCTTGTTGATAGGGCCAAGTGCTGGATGGAGGGGGTTGTCACGCCTCGGAGGCTTCTGAGCGTGGCGGCTGCATGGATGAGCCGGCGCTGGACTGGGCTATTCCTTATCGCTGCAACATCCGCGGCTGGTTCCCTGTGCAGAGCGAGGCGGCTGGATGGGAGATTGATGCCTGGCTGCGTTGGCCCCGGGGTGGTGGATGGTGCGACGACGTTGCAGGAGTTCAAAAAGACTCTGGGCGCGCCGCTTTTTACTGCTTGTCGAACGATCGCCCGTATATACTCCGCTCACCAGCGCAGAAGCGGTTTTCCCCGGTTGGGCCGACTGCTTACACTCACCCCCCTACTTTGCCAGATAAGCGAGCCCGCCCATGCATCCAATTTCGCGATCCGCCCTCGTCCTGATCTCCGCCGCGCTGAGCACCTCGGCTCTGTTTGCGCAGGCTGTCAACACCCCGGTTGCCGCGGGACACGAGCCGGAGAGTGTTCCGGCGGCTGCTTCCAGTGCTGCTTCCGGTTCCGGGGTTCGCATCGTGCGGCTGAGCCAGACCCGGGGTGATGTGCAGCTGGACCGCCATATCGACCGCGGCTATGAGGCTGCGTTTGCCAATCTGCCGATTACCCAGCACGCCCAGCTGAAGACCGGGGAGGGTGTGGCCGAGATCGAGTTTGAGGACAACAGCAGCCTGCGCGTGACGCCGAACACGATCGTCGACTTTCCGGAGCTGCGGCGGACGCCCGAGGGCGCGACCGTGTCGACGATCCACGTGGTGCAGGGGCTGGTCTTCGTGAGCCTTGCCAATTCTAAGGGCAACACCTTCACGCTGGCCTACGGGGCGCGCCGGCTGGCGCTGGCGCCGGCGGCGCACGTAGAGCTGTCGGTCTCTGATGCGGCGAGCCGGGTAGCGGTGCTCGATGGCGCGGCCCGGGTCGAGGATGCGAGTGGCGCGACTGTTTCCGAGATCGCAAAGAAGCACTCGGCGTTTCTCGATCCTGCCTCTGCGACGGCGGCGCCGACCGAGGTAGCCAAGGTCGAAAAGACGCCCTACGATGACTGGGACAAGAGCTCGGTCGACTACCACAAGCAGTATGCGCAGGCCGCGGCGTACCAGGCGGGCGCGGGTACGGGCGTGGGCTCCTACGGGATCAGCGACATGAACTACTACGGCAGCTTTGTGACTCTGGACGGGTGCGGGCAAGTGTGGCGGCCGTACTTTGCGAGCACAGCGTGGGATCCGTATGGGAATGGGGTGATGGCGTACTACGGAGGGGGCGCGGGTTACTCGTATGTGTCGCCGTACCCGTGGGGATGGACGCCGTATCACAGCGGCTCGTGGATGCAGTGCGGGGGCGGGGCGTGGGGCTGGCGGCCGACGGGCGGGTTTGTGGGGCTGGGGAATACGAACGGTCTGCAGAGGCTGCAGGCTGCGGGTGGGAGACCGGCGCCGGCGCCTGGGCATCCGACGATGGTCGCGCTGAGCGCGACGCCGCTGCCGGTCTCGCGCCAGACGGACGCGGGCACGTTTGCTTTCAAGCAGGACTCGGCGGGGCTGGGGGTGCCGCGCCAAGTCTTTGGCAAGTTGGGTGAGATTTCGTCTACGGTGGCGCGGCAGGGCGTGTTCTCGACGCCGGTGATCTCGTCGACGAGCCTGGTGGCGAGCCGGTCGGAGCGCGAGGGTGCGACGTACACGGCGAGGACCGGGGTGGCCAACGGCGGGACAAGGGGGATGGCGCAGGGGCAGGGTGCGCCGGTCTCGAATGTCTCAAGAGGTGGGGCTGGGATGAGTTCTGGCATGGCCGCTGGCGCAGGCTCCTCGATGGGGCACGGGTCGGCTGGGGCCTCAGCGGGTGGAGGGGGTCACCGCTAGGCTGATCGTGCAGCCAGGCTTGTTGGTTGCATCAAGACCCGCCGTCCAGGCGGGTCTTGCTCGTTGGGGCGAAGTTGCGCCTGGCTCGCGGCCCGCACGGGATGGCTTGGCTTAGAGCGGTGCCGGCGCGTCAGAGGCCCACGCCCGCGCTGCTCTTTCAACAGGTGAAGGCGTTAGGGCAGGCGGGTGGAGGCTTTCAGTCCTCGCGTTCGGCAGCTTCGAGCGCAGACATGTCCAGCCTGCTCATGCCTATCAGGGCTGCCATGGTCCTGGGACGCGTGATCAGCTCGGCAAGCTTGCGGGGGCACGATCTGCCAAGAGAGGCCGAAGCGGCCGGTGAGCCAGCCGCAGACCTTAGGGTTGGAGCCTTCGAGCTACGTACTCCAGTAGCTGTCGATCTCCTGCCGGGAGTCGCAGCGGATGAAGAACGAGAAGGCAGGGGTGAGCTTATGGGCCGGCCACCATGGAGCAAGATCTCGATCGGGATCGTGCCGATCTGGCATGCGGGCCACGGGCCGTGCCTTGCGACCGCTGCACCTCGAGCTTGCGCGCATGGGGAAAGACGCTGAGGTAAAACTCGGCGGCCAAATCGGCGTTGTCATCGAATCAGAGAAACGGTGCAACTTTCTGCATGGCATGTCCTGGTAGCAGCGGATCGCCAGTTCCGGGAGAGCGACTCGCTAGAAGCGGACCGGCAGGGGCAAGTAAGGGTAGTGGGATACTTCGGAGTGGTTTGGATGAAAGACCTTGAGTTCTCCAATTCTGCTTCGGTGAGCGGCAGGCCCTCGTGCCAGTGGTTGTGCGCTTTATGGCGGGTCATGTGAGTACGTGTGGCACGACGGCGTATACAGGCGTAAATGGCTTCTCCTCGCCCATGGGGTAAGCGGCCTTACCTTGCGAGCAGATCACGCCATAGTATTTAGTGGTCATGCGGTCAATGCTCGTAGGCTCCCTGAAAGAGTTGCAACACACAATGCGGCTGTAGAGCCGCCACTGTGAAAACACAGCAACTACTGACACGGACCGCGCTTCTCTGGCTCTTCTATGGGAAGCAGATAGACGAGCTCCTTCAGACTGACCCACTCCCAATCGCAGGGTTTGAAGAGACACCAGCTGGCAGCTTTCGTTATTCTGAAGAGGCACGGGTGCCGCGGCCTGGCTCTTACATGCTTGATGCAGCGTGCGTACGGCTCTACACGCAGCTCTGTACGCCCGAACGCACCTTCGAACGCACCCTGGTACGCTCGACGCACCTTTGAAGGAGACGCTGTTGCCCTCTTGCCGTCGCATCGCTGGTACTGCTTTCGCCGCATGGATTGTTGCGCTCTCGCTGGCCGGCTGTAGCGGCGCGCACCAGGCGGATGTGGTCGCCAAGGTGAATGGGAAGCCGATCCTGGCCAAGGATGTGGAGTTGGTGTACCAGAGCAACCTGGGCGAGGCGCAGCAGCAGCCCTCCAAGGAGCAGTCGGAGATACTCCGGCTGAATGTGATTCACTCGCTGATCGACCAGGAGATCCTCTCGCAGCGCGCGGCCAAGCTGAACCTGACCGCGACTGACGAGGATGTGGATGGGCAGATCAACGAGATGAAGGCGCCGTTTACGCAGGAGGGCTTTGACAAGCGACTGGCTGACCAGCACCTGACGCTGGCGGACCTGAGAAATGAGGTTCGGAGAGCGAAGACGCAGGAGAAGCTGTTTAACAAGGAGATCAACTCCAAGATCAACGTGACGGATGGGGACATCTCGGCTTACTACAATGCGCACAAGGCGGAGTACAACCTGGCTGAGCCGACTTATCACCTAGCGCAAATCGTGGTGACGAGCACGGCGGCGCCGCAGCAGCAGCAGGGGGCGAACCTGCAGAACAGCAAGGCCTCGAACGACGTAGAGGCGCGCAAGAAGATCGATATGCTGCACACGCGCATTGAGGGCGGCGAGGATTTCGGCACGCTGGCGGCGAACTTCTCCGAGCGGCCGGATAATGCGTCGAGTGGCGGGGACATGGGGTTTGTGACCGAGTCGCAGCTGCACGGGGACCCGGACGTGTATAACGCGATCCAGAAGATCAAGCCCGGGCAGATTACCGATGTGCTGCCGCTGGTGGACCCCTCGACACACAAGACGATCGGGTATGCGATCTACCGGCTGATTGATCGCGAGGTTGCGGGGCAGAGAGATCTGAGTGATCCTCGGGTGCAGCAGGCGATCCGCCAGCAGCTCCGGGAGACGCGCTCGCAGTTGTTGAAGAATGCGTACCTGGAGATGCTGCGGGACCAGGCGCACGTGGAGAACTACTACGCGGAGGATGTGTTCAAGCGCGGGGCGCAGTAGGGCTTGTAAGTGGCCGAAGGCGGTCGACACGTCACATTCGCGCTATGCGCCAGAAGTGACCGCCGGCCGCGTAGGCGGTTTTGTTTTTAGTCGCGAAAGCCACGAGCCAGACCGCCTGCGCGGCTGGCGGCCACTTCCTGGCGGGTATTCTCTCAATGCAGATCAAAGGCTACTGATGACGCGCTACGGCATTCTCGGTTTTGGGCATCATGCGGCCAAGCGGCTGGTTCCCTCGTTTCGGCTGGCGCGGCGTGCGACGCTGGCTGGGTTGTGGCGGCGCGACCTGGCCAAGGCTCGCGACAATGCCCGGGACTTCTCCATTCCGCTGGTCTTTGAGACAGCCGAGGCGCTGTGCGCGTCGCCCGAGATCGATGCGATCTTTGTCGTTTCGCCAGACGCGCTGCACCTGGAGCATGTGCTGCTGGCGCTCAAGCATGGCAAGCCAGTCTTGTGCGAGAAGCCGCTGGCGATGAGCACGGCCGAGGCCGAGCAGATGGTGGCTGCGGCAGAAGCTGCCGGCCGGCTCTTGGGCGTGGCGCAGAACATGCGTTACAACGCGAGCATCACGCGGATGCGCGAGTGGATCGAGCAGGGGCGCATCGGGGCTCCGCAGATGGCGCACGCGCAGTTTGCCTACCAGGCGGCGCGCAGCCCGCGGGCCTGGATCAACGACCCGACGCTGGCGCTCGGGGGGCCGATCGGGGATGTGGGGATCCACTGCATCGACGCGCTGAACTATGTGCTGGGCCAGCCTGCGGGCAATGTGGCGGCGGTGACCACGCTGGCGCATCGCGATGCTGATTCGGGCGAGGTGGAGTCGCACGCGGTGGTGGCGCTCGAGTATGTTACGGGCGCGATGGCGGCGGTGACGGTGACCACGCGCGCGTCGTACCGGAGCCTGATGGAGGTGACCGGGGCGAGCGGGGTGCTGGTCTCAGAGAATGCGATGACGATCGATCGGCCGGTGCACCTGGTGCACTCGCGGGCCGGACAGGTGATGGCGGATGAGGTGATCTCGAATGCGGACGCGTTTGCCGAGATGCTGGACAGCTTTGCTGCGGCGATCGGCGGCGGGGAGAGCTACCGGGCGACGGCTGAGGAAGGTGTGATCAACCAGCGGATCCTCGATGCGGCGTATGCGAGCTGGCGCGAGGGGCGGCGGATCGAGTTAGCCGGGCGCTAAGTTGCGACTCTGCGTGACCCTGGCCGGTGAGGCCTGCGGCGATGGATGCTGCTGAGCGGGGCACGTTCTGCGCTAGAGCGGAGCAGTGCAATACGTAACGATCTGAGTTGCAGAAGTGAGCCTCTGTAGGAGAAGCACTCCTCTGCTGTCAGACGTTCGCGGCCGCAGGGATTTTCCATTTGCAAGAAAGTCACTGTATCCCCGATCCACTTTTCCTCCTGAAAATCCCCGGGGAACCGTGCGCGGGACGTTGGCGCACGTGGCAGACCGGAGGTGCCTAGGCCACGATTGCGCTCGTACTTCTCTTTTGCTGCGCGTACTTTTGACGATCACCGTCGGGTTGCGGGTGAAGCTTATACCGATCTTTCCTGCATGGTTTCTCTTCGAAGAAGGCTCTCGTGCGCTGTCTGGTCGCTGTCCGAGAGAGAGCGCTTGCTCCTGATCGAAGTTACAGTCACTGGACGGTGACGGTGAAGGTCGTGGAGGAGGAGATGTGGTGGTGGTGGCGCCATCGATCGGGACGGTGGGGATGAAGTAGCAGCCCGGAAGGCTGGAGCCGTTGCTGCTGGCTGTGAGGGCGAGGCTCCAGAAGAGGCGGCCGTTGTAACCGCCGACCGGCGTGATGGAGACGGTGGTGGTCCCTGAGCCGTTGGCGACGAGTGAGAGGTTGTTGGCCGTCAGGGTGACGGAGCCGGTGGCCACGGAGCTGCCGACCGTGAACGCGGCGGTGGAGCTCGCGGGTGCGTGGGTGCTATCGCCGGAGTAGGTGAGGTGAAAGATGTGGATGCCGTTCGAGGTGGTCGCGGGCACAGTGACGTCACCGGTGCTGGCTACCTGGATGGAGGTGATCAAAGGGGTCGTGAGCGGAACGGTGGAGAGTGTCACACCATCGAGGACAACAGTGACAGTACCGGTGGGAGGGGTCGAATTTGGGTCGACGGCTGCGTCGGAAACACCCAGGCTGAGGGTGATTGAGCTTCCGGGCGACGCATACTGGATCAGGGAAGGATCCGAGCTGAAAAAGACCTGGGTTGCAGCCAGCGCAGAGTTCGCTGGGATGGGCCAGGCAGAGAAGAGTTGTTGAACGTCGAGGCTGCCGAGCCCAGTGGCCTCGTCGTAGCCAGCGCTGGCGGCGAAGCCGGACTCACCCGCGGCAGAGCAGCCGGCCGATCCGGCCACGCAGGCGATCGAGCCGGTGGTGATGTCGTGGAAGGCCGACGTGGCGCTCGCTGCCAGGCTGTAGAGGACGGGGTTGATGTTGCCTACGCCGTTCTGCTGCAGGGTTTGATTGAGAAGCGTGACGATGCCGGCGAAGGTGGGCGCTGCGAAGCTGGTCCCCCCGGCGACCAGGAGATTGCCGGCAGTGCTGATGCAGCTGTTGGTGCGCCCCGCAATGATCTCGGCCGAGCCAACGGCGGAGGCATCGTCGGTGCAGAAGAGAAAGCCCGGGCTGGCGATAGAGGCTTGGAGGGCGAGGTCCGGGACCAGGCGCGTAGCGCCGATGGGCATGCCGGCGAACGTGCTCTGCCAGCTCGGGCGGGGATAGAGAGCACTTGCCCCACCACCGCCCGCGAGGATGCCCGCCGTGGCAGAGCCTTCGTTCCAGGCGAGTTCAGGAACGTAGTTGAGCAGAGTGGCCGCGGGAGACCCATCGGTGGAGGGGGTGGCGGACCAGGCAGGAGATCCAGCGGCGAAGGTGGCCGGGGCCATCTGCGTTCCTCCGACAGCGGTGACATAGGGACTGCTGGCCGGGAACTGGACGCTGAGTGCCTGCTGCTGCGCTAGGGAGAAAGAGCTGGAGGTGGGATAGGGGGAGCAGGCCGTGGAGCCGGTGTCTCCGGACGAGGCGAGGATGGTCTGTCCCTGCGCGTTGGCCTGCTGGAAGAGTGCATCGGCCTGCGCCGCGTCAGAGGTGCTGAGGAAGGTCTCGCACGCCCCATAGCTGACGCTGATGACGGGGGCAAGGTCCTGGTCGATGGTGAAGGTGAGAGCGTCAAAGACGCTGAAGTGTGGGTCGCTGCCGGCGTAGACGTAGAGCAGCGTCGCCCCAGGGACGGAGGCGGAGGCATACTCAAGGTCGATATCGGCCTCTGCCCGATCGCCTGGGACGATGGCTTCGACGCCGGTGCCGGGAACCAGCAAGGCATTGACGGTGCCGCCCGGCTGGGTGTAGGCCTCCTGAAATTCACTGAGGGGAGACTCGTCAATGAGGAAGGAGCTGTACGACTGGCCGACAATGGCAAGCGTCTGCCCAGCGCCGGCGAAGTTGTTACTGGGATTGTTCGGGATATCGTAGAGGACCTGCAGGTCGTAGGGGGTTAAGTGATGAGTGCCCGTGGACGTGGTGTAGGCGGGCTGCGGCGCCATATGGAACTCTGGGTGGGGGCGGAGGTCGGAGAGGTGGAGGATGGCGGTGGTGAGGGCGGTGAGGGCGGCGGGGAGGGTGAGTTCGGCGATGGGGGCTATGTGGGCTTCGCCGTCGATCTGGAGCCGATGCAGCGGGGAGCCGAAGGCGGCAGCGACCTGGGCGGCGGTGCCGCTGAAGCTGATGCGGTCGCGGGCGTGGGAGCGGCCGGTGAGGGTGAAGCCCTGGGCGAGGAGCCAGTGCTCGACGGCGGCCAGGTCTGACTCGGCGGCGCCGAAGCGATCGGCGAACTCGTCCGGGGTGAGCCAGTGGTGGAAGGCGGCGGAGGCGGGATCCTGCTGGGCGGCGAGGAGCTGGTCGAGGTCGGCCTGCTGGGCGGGAGAGCGGCGCAGGACGAGGGTGATGCCGTGGAGCGGGTAGTCGGCGGGCAGCGGGCCGAGGTCGGGCGCGTGCCGGGCTTGCGGAAGGGCGGAGCCGACCAGAGTGGTGCGGGTCTGGGAGCGGACGGCGCCGTGCAGGCGCGAGGCGGGCCCGGTGTCGTCAGACGCCTGACCGGAGGCCGGGAGGCCGAGGGTGAGGAGGGCGAGCAGGCAGAGCAGAGGGCGGCAGAGAGTCATAAGGGTAGAGCTCACCTTCCGGCAGAGGCACGCGTTGCCGAGCTGACTGAATCGGGAATGTAGCAGAGCGGCCTGGGAAAGAACCAGCCAAAAATGGAGGGCCGGGCGGTACCCTGGTCATCAGCGCAGTGTGGCTGCAAAGCTTGGAAGGCTTTTCGCCATGAACCAAATTTCTATCGAAGGAGATCCAGGTGTTGCTTGATTCCGCCGGCCGCAGGCTGTGTGTTCACGTGCTTGGCTATGCTCTTGCAGCGTTTGCTGCATCGGTACCTGGAGCTCTGTGGGCGGCTGCCCCTGTTCAGAACGACGAGGTAACTCCGCAGGTGGAGCGCCTGTACGCAGAAGCGCGAGCGGCTGCCGCGAGCGGCGACCCGGCGACAGCGATCGCTCGCTACCGCAGCATGCTTGTGCTTGCGCCACACCTGGCTGCGGCCTACAACAATCTCGGATTGCTGCTCTTTAACACGCACCAGTACGCCAAGGCCGAGGAGGTGCTGGAGCGTGGGCTGGCGTTGCATGCGGAGATGCCCAGTGCAGAAGGCATGCTGGGGATGAGCTACATGGAGACCGGGGACCCGGACAAAGCCGAGAAGCATCTGCACCATGCGCTGGCGCGATTGCCGAACGATGACAAGCTCCAACTGGCGCTTGCTCGTGACGAGATCAACCTTGATCATCTGGAGGACGCCGCAACCCTGCTGCAGCACTTCATCGCCCAGCACCCTGACAGTGCAGAAGCCCTGTACCTACTGGGCAACGCGTATCTGCATCTGTCGGAGTCTTCCTTTGGCAAGCTCCAGACCGTGGATCCGAACTCTGTGTACGCGGAGGAGGTTGCCGGCGAGGTTGATGAGAGCATGCGTAACTATCCCGCCGCGATCGTCGAGTACAACAAGGCGGTGGCCCAGGCGCCGGCTAAGCCGGGCACGCATATGCATCTTGCTAATGCGCTGTGGCTCTCGAACCAGTGGGACAGAGCGGAGGAGGAGTTTCGGGCCGAGCTCAAGAACGACCCTTACAACTGCCAGGCTGCCTGGAAGTTAGGCGACTCCATGCTGCAGGCCGACGCGCCCGCGAAGCAGGCACTGGAGACCCTGAACACAGCGGTGGCCCAATGCCCGAACCTGATGCAGGCCAGGGTGGACCGAGCGCGGGCCCTGATCAAGGACGGACACGCGCCGGAAGCGCTGAACGACCTGAGAGCCGCCGAGCAGCAAACACCCTCTGAACCTTCTATCCATTTCCTGCTGGCGCAGGTGTATCGCGCAGAGGGCGCATCGGCGGACGCAGCGCAGCAGATGCAGCTCTATGCGCAGCTGGAGGCCGCCTCCAGAAAAGCTGCGGAAGAACAGGCTGCGGCGCAGAAAGCGGCGGCGCCTAATCCCTAATGAGGACGGCCGTCCAAACGTGAGGACGGCCGCTAGAAGGAGCAAAAGCTCGAGCCCAGGGTTCTGAGGGAACTGCTTTGCCGTTGACTGATGCGAAGGAGGCAGGAAGCCCGGTGATTAGCGGGCCGCCTGCTGACCTCCTGTCTGGGCGCCTTCCATCGTGTCGCTCCTGGTGGTCGAGCCGAGTGTGTCGAAGAGAGGCTGGGCGGGGAGCACAGCCGGCTCTTGTGTGGCCACGGAGATGCCTAGGATGCGGATGGCGGCGTTGTCAGGAAGCGTGATGGTCTTTGCATGGGGTGGCAGATCCACCGAGTAGGCAAACAGGTAGCTGTATTGGTAGGGCTCGTTCAAGCCGGCTGCGTTGTGTTGATGGGAGGCGTACCAGGCGAGCGTGGCGGGCTTGATGTAGCCGGGCCGCAGACCGAGGTAGTCCTCCGGATACTTGGGCGACCAGTCGGGAGATCCGGCACTCTTGAGGTCCCAGGGCTGGTGGCTGGCGGAGACGGCATAGTCCTTGCGGAGGGCCACCTGGTGCTCGGCTGTTCCGGAGCGGCCGCCTCCCTCGGTGACGAAGTCCGGCTTGGGCTTCCAGACACGCGTGTCCCACTGGCCGATGAAGCCGCCCCAGTCTTCGATGGTGAGGCTGACGGGAGTCTTGCCTACCTGAAAGGTGGCGTGCTGGTCGCCATTGGCTGAGGCTGCGAGGAGATAGACCTTGTTGTAATTCCCTTCCGGCAGAGTGATCGATTGGCCCTTGGCGACGACAGCGTTGAGCTTGCCGGTTCCAGAGGGGGCAAGGGTAAAGCCGACACCGTCGATCTTGAGTGCGGCAGGGAGCATCTCGGCGGGCATCGCGTCGCCCAGGGTATCGAAGCCTCCGACGGTTCGCGTGTCGTCATTGCTGGCGACGGCGAGGTCGTAGCTGAGGGTGACGGGCTGCGAGGTGATGGCGGCCTCATGCATGGGAGCGTTGCCGAGCTTGAGGGCGAAGGTGCGCGGCTGATAGGGCTTGAAGGAGGTCTGGAGGGCACCATCCACGAGGCTGGCAGGGCCGATGGGGAGCTCCTGCCCATTGACCTCGCGCGCTGCTTCAAGAGGCCCGGCGAACTTGACCTTGACATCGTCTGCGGCTCTGCCGTGGAGCTCGACCAGGCGGACGATGAGCTCATCGCTTAGTTCCGATTTCTTGAGACCCAGAACGCGGATGTTCGGGTTGTCGACAGTAAGCAGCGAGAAGCTGCGGCCGAGGCTTCCCGAGTGCTTCTCCGTGTGGAAGGCGATCATCGGCGTGCTGAGGCGATAGGCTTGCCAGTCGGTACGACCCTGGCGCCAGTCGCCGGCATGACCGGCGAGGCCGAAGAGGATGTCGTGATGGCCCCAGTCTTGATTCAGTTCGTCTGTGTAGGCGCCTGGCATCTGGGAGGCGCCTCCGGGCGAGCGCAGCAGGGTAAGGCGGATGGTGCTGTCATCGCGCTTGTCTGAACCGTTCTTGACATCGGTCAGAATGGTGGCGCCGTAGGTGCCGGACTGATCGGTCTGGTCGATCCAGTGATGCGAGGCAACCTCGAACTGGCGGTCAAAGGCGGCGGGGCGTTGAATGGTGCCGACCTCCCAGTTGTAAGTGGCCAGCTTGTTGGCAGAGGCCAGGGGGAAGACTGCTTTGACGTTGGCCGAGAGCGAACGCCAGTCGATCGACTCGCCAAACTCGACGCGATTGCCAGCGTCCCCGGCAGAGAGGCGAACCGTCTGGACGAACTTCGAGCCTTGGCCTTCACGGGTCACTTCGACGGCAACGCGGACAGGTCCGTTCTCGACGATGCGGGCTTTGGCGGAGCCGCCGATGTAGGCGCGGGGGGCTGCCTGCTCCTGGTCAAAATCCATGTTCCAGGCAGGCCACTGTATGGGCGCATCGTTGTTGATGGCCAGGCGCATGGGGCTGGCGAGGAGCTCCTTGTTGATGGACTTGTCGAAGATGCTGCTGACGTCGCCGGCTGGGTTGAGCGTGACCTTGTACCGGGCGTTTTCGAGGGAGGATTCTGTGACTTTCAACTCTTTTGAGATGGCCGACTTTTGGCCCGGGCGAATGTCATAGACGCTGTAACTCACGGAGGGAACTTTGGCGAGGAAGAGGACCTTGCCATTTTCCACCTGGGCTGGAAGCTGGCTGCCATCGGGGCCGAAGACTTCCACTCCCCTCGAGGTGTCGCCGGCAAGGGTGGCTTCGACTACGTCTTCACGCTCGATGTTGAGCGGGTTATAGACCAGCAACGGCGTGCCCTTTACCTGAGTATCGAGAGACGAGGCGACTGCCTGGGTGGCGCTGGTGAGGACATCGGCGAACTGGTTGGAGGCGATGATGTCGTCGTTTTGCGCGAACTCATACGCGCGGGGCGTCGCGGTGCCGGCGCCAATGTCATGAAACTGGCCGCTCATGACCAGGGTCCAGGCGTTATTCAGCTGCTGCTGAGGGTAGGGGCGTCCGCCCATCCAGGCGGCGGCTACCGAGGCCTTTTCGGCGGCATCGGCGAGGAGCTCGTTCTTGCGGTTCCACCGCTTGTGGTAAGCCTGCGAGGTGAGTGAACCTGCGGAGTGATTGATGAGCTCGAGATCGCCCTGGTAGGTGGGCATCTTGGCCTGCATGCCGGGCTTGATGTCGAGGAACATCTGGTCGGCGGTTGCGCTGATGACCTTGACTGGACCGTCGCCCATGCGCACCGGAGTGCCGGTGGTCACGATATCGCCGGTGGCGCCGTGAGGAATTTCGGTCTGCGGGGCGGTGGGGAGGACGGCTTTGCCGTCGGTCACGATTGCTTCCAGGAGCTTGACTGATTCTTCGTTCACGGCGCCGCCGATGTCGCCGGTGCCGATGTAGTGGTAGTCGGCGAAGACGCCGGTGGCTTTGCCGTCGATGTCGATGCGGGCCGGCCAGTTGGTCTCAGGGGTTTGCCTTCTGCGCGAGTTGGCGGCCGCGGGAGCCTCAGGAGCCGGTGGGGGAGCCTTGCTGATGTCGGAGTGAATCTCGCTGCCGTAGCCTCCGGGATTGAGGGCGGCGAGCACCGTTTCTCCGTCGGGGCCAGTCCAGATGCCCACGTTGAAGGGAATGCCTTCAGGGGTCTGCTCCGGGGACCCGGGGCCGCCGATCCTGGGCGCCGGCTGCCAGGCCGCGCTCAGCTTTTGAGTGGAGAAGCCTTTGACCCCGGAAGCAGCGAGGATGGTGGGCAGAGAGGCGGGAAAGCCGAAGCAGTCGGGCAGCATGTACTCATAGCTGGCTTTGCCAAACTCGCTGCGGAAGAAAGTGTTGCCGTAGAGGACCTGGCGGAAGATGGACTCGGCGCTGGGCAGGTTGACATCGCCTTCTTCGACCGAGGAGCCGGCGGGAAACCACTGTCCCTTGGCGACGTAGCCTTTGAGGCGGGCGTAGTCGGCGGGATAATACTCCTCCATCAATCGGTAGCGGTTGGAGCCCGACCAGTTGAAGACGTAATGAGGATACTTGTCCATGTAGTCGAAGTTGACGCGCATGGTCTTGAGCAGATATTCACTGATGACCTGGGGGAACTCCCAGCGCCACTGGGTATCGAGATGAGCGTAGGGGACCACGTAGAGGGTGGGCTGTTTGGTGATGTCGGGGGCGGTCATGGTCTGCGCAGGCGCGGTATGCACGATGTAGGCAAAGCCGGAGGCAGCAAGGACTGCGAAGAGAGAGTTCCTTTTTAGACGGGACACAAGTACCTCGCGTGGGGAGCAGCTTACAGGCTTCAAGGAGTGTTGGGGAGACGAAGGAATCCGCTCTCTTGTCATCACGAATGAGATCAAGGAGGACGAGCGGCGTCGTTTCCAGCAGAGTCAAGTGGGTCGACCGCATAGTAAAAACCTGGCTTGGAGACTGTCAAGGAGAGCTAAGCCCGGCACCAGGTGAGGGCTTTCAGCGGCAGGTTTGAGGAGCACACTAGCTTGGAGTCCCGGGCACAGTCTTGCGTCCTTGCCGAACGGGCCGGAAGGGATCCCTTTGCGACTTTCTCATTGCGCGGCGCTAGGCTGCCTGCTGTTCCTCGGCATCGCGCCGAGGCTGCGCGGACAGGCGGCAGCGCGCGGAGCCCAGGGGAGCGAGCCGCCGGGTGCTGCTGGCGTGCACGATGACGGCCTGGACAGGGCGCGCGCCGCAGCTGCTGCAAGGCAGTGGCCGCAGGCCGAGAAACTGCTGACCGGCTACCTTGCACAGCACGAGGGCACGGCTGCGACCCACAATCTGTTCGGGCTCGTCCTTCTCAATGAGAACCGGCCCAACGATTCGCTCAAGGAGTTTACGCGCGGGGCGAAACTCGAGTATCCCTCGGCAGAGGATTTCCGCTATGTTGCGCTCGACTACGCGCTGCTGAACGACTATGCGGATGCAGACCGGTGGATGACCAAGGCAGTTGAGCTGAACGGCAAGCAGAGCGAAAGCTGGTACGAACTGGGCAGGATCCGCTACATGGAAAACCGCTTTGCTGATTCAGTCGAGGCTTTTCACAAGGCGCTGCTGATTGAACCGCGTTTGGTCAAAGCGGAGAACAACCTGGGCCTCGCGCTCGAAGGATTGAACCAGCAGGAGGACGCGTTAGCGGCGTACCGGCAGGCGATCAGCTGGCAGCGGGATGACGCGCACCCGAGCGAGCAGCCCTGGCTCAACCTGGGCATTCTGCTGAGCGATCGCGATGACCAGCCAGGAGCGCTGGCGGCGCTGACAGAGGCCGAGGCGATTGCGCCGCACGACCCCGCGATTCACGCGGCGCTGGGCAAACTGTACAGACGCGGCCAGCAGCTGGACAAGGCCCAGGCGGAGCTGGAGCAGGCCGTGGCCGCGAAACCTGGCGACGCGTCTCTCCACTTTCAGCTGGGAGAGGTCTATCGCCGGCAGGGTCGCCAGGCTGAGGCGCGGGCACAGTTTGCTCAGGTCACTGCGCTGGATCAGACGCACTCCGATGCTCACTGAGGGTGGTCTTGCTCCTGTGTCTTTGGTTGACAAAAAAGAAACCGGACCGCCATGCTGCGCGGTCCGGCTCGTTTTTTGCTTTACTTAGAGCGTGCTTGATAGAGCGTTTCTCCTCATGCTGTCGAGGCCGGAGAGACTCTCGAGGGTGGCTTTTTCTTTGGGGGGAAAAAGCCACACTGGCAGCCGCTGGTCCCTCGGGTTTAGGGGAAAGGCGCTAGAACTGGATACGCGCCTGGATCTGGCCTTGTCGATTTCCGTTTGAGGTTGCGTTCGTCTGTGCGGAGTTATTGGTGATCTGACCGAAGGTGGAATCGTTGAGGTTATTGTCCGGATTCTGCAGCTGGGTTCGGTTGAGCAGGTTGAAGTAGTCGAATTGCAGCACCGCCTGCACGTGCTCCCCGAGGAAGATGTGCTTGATGAGATTTGCGTTCTCGTTGTAGAAGGGAGGATTTCTCAACCCGCCGTAGCTCCGTACCGAGTTGCCCAGGACATACTGGCCAGAGTCAGCAAACGCCCCCGTGTTGAAGGTAGTCGGCTGCGCGGTGCCCTTGCCCGTCAAGAAGTTCCACTGTGCCTTGTAGGACGAGTTGAAGTGCTGGCCCGCAACAAGGTTCGGACGATTGTTGCCGGTCTCAAACGAGTTACCGAGGCCGAGATAGCTGCCCTCGTACACACCGAACGCGGTACCCGCCTCATAGTCGGTGATCCAACTCACCTGCCAGCCGCCGAGCACCTGTCCGGTAATCCCCCGGTTGTTGAGATACTTCTTTCCTGACCCGATTGGCAGCTCATAGGTGCCGCTCACCTTAAGCGTTTGCGGCTCATCCGAGGTGGAGACCGTGTACTCCGGTTTCTGGTTGAACTTATTGACCGCGGTCGCGGTAAAGGTAGCGAAACCGCTGCTGGTGTTATCCATCAAGTGCGAGAGCGTGTAGCCGGCGAGGAACGACAGTCCGTTGCTGAGGCGCTTCTCGGCTGTCACCTGCAGGCTCTCGTAGTAGGTCGTGCCGCCGTGATCGAAGAGGTTATACACGTTGCCATACTGGGGGTACGGCTGCAGTGCCTGTCGCACGGTGGCCGAGCCGCCGAAGTTGGGTACGAAGTTCGCGTAGGGAACCGTGACTCCGTCCAGCGTCTGCTGCCCCGGTGCGAATACGTCGCTCAACGCTCCACCCAGCGCCAGGTCTTGCGGCGGCAGCTGGCTGACCGGGTTCAGCTGCGCGTCCAGGTGAACGGCTCGATTGCCCACCCAGGCCACCGTCAGGAAGGTGTTCCAGGGCAGCTCGCGTTGCACGTTCAGGTTCCACTGCTGGGCATAGGGGGCATACCCGTCGCTCTCGCTGAAGTCGAAGATCTGCGTTCCAAGCCCCAGCGATGGGCTGAACGGGGTCGCCGCAGGATTCGGCATGGGATTGTTGTCCCAGCTTCCGTAGGACGAGTTTAGGCCGCCGGTGGAGTTGCGCGAGTAGGAACCCGTGAGCAGGTTTCCGTAGCTGACAGCCACCTTGTGGGTGCCAAACTCGTAGGCGCCGCCGTCCAGGAAGGCGAGCGAGAATCCGCCCTGGATCACGGTCTTCGGGTTCAGCTCATACGACAGGCCGAAGCGCGGACCAAAGTGCCCGAAGTGCGTGCCTGCCCGGTCGTAGCCTGCTTTTCCAGGGCCGGAGCCGAGCTGGGTCGCAGCCCCGGGCAGATTATCCGCTCCGGGATTGGCAGCGTATGGATTGAAGAACACGACCAGGTTTTTGTTCTCGGTGAAGGGCACCATAACGTCCCAGCGGAGTCCGAGATTGACGGTCAGCTTGGGCGACAGCTTGATGTCGTCCTCGATATAGGGGGAGATGTCGAAGTTGCGCAGTCGCAGCTCTTGCGAGTTACTCCGGTTGGCCTCATCCGGGACGCCCAGCAGGAAGCTTGCGAACGGGCTTCCGTCGGTGCCGAAGTTTGCCCCGTTATTGGCTTGGGTGGATGTCTCGTGATTGCTGAAGGTGAACTGACCGCCCGCTGTCTGATCCTCGTTATCGTCCTGGTAGGCGCGCCTGGCTTCTCCGCCGATGTTGAAGGTATGCCGGCCGTGGGTCCACAGCCAGTTGTTGACAGCCGCGAGGCCGAGCTTGCGGTTGATCGATTGGACCCAGGCGCCATCGGTGCCCCACTGGGTTGGCGCGTAAGTGCCGGAGAAGGCGATCTCGGGCGGGACCGTGCCGCCCTGGATCACTGGGGAGCTGTACCCCGTGGTCACGGTGAACTGATTATTCAGCTCGCCGATCCAGTCGGCGCCCGCGGTCATGACCAGGTGCGGGGTTAGCGAGTCGCTGTAATTGACCAGGAAGCCCGTGCCGACGTAGGGGGTGCGCTTGAGACTATTCAGCGGGTTGGGGGGCGCCACAAAGGGAGCTTGATCGAAGCCAACATTGCTGTACGTATTGCGCCACTCGCTATAGTGGATGCTCTGCAGAGGAGTCAGCACCTGGTCGATGGTGAAGCCAAATACATGCTGGATCTCGTCGTTGGCATAGGGCACATAGCTGCGATTGCTCACGTGCCCGGGAAGATTGGGAGCCGGCAGATACTGAAGCAGCGCCGCTGAATCCGGGCTGAAACAGCCTCTCGGAATGACGTTGCCCGGGAATTGCTGACCCGCCGTGAGGCCTGCGCAGTTGACGCCCTGCGGCACGAAGATCGGAATCAGATTACCGTTTCCATCCACGTAATCGCCGAAGTCGCCTGTTTGTTCCCGAGCGGTCGGCACGGTTCCGGGGTTGGTATTTTCCACGACCTGCTTGAACCACTCCTGGCTGTAGTGAAAGAACGTCCTGTCTTTCGCGTTGTACAGGTGCGGGATGCTGAGCGGGCCGCCGACGGTGAAGCCGTAGTTATTTTCACGGTCCGTAGGGGGAACGTCCGCCGCATTGGTCGGGCTGTAATTTGGCCCGTTGAAGAAGCCCACCGAATCGAAGTAGCTGTTGCGATTAATTTCGAAGAGGTCGCCGTGGTAGTGGTTGGTGCCGGTGGCCATCTGGTAAGTCAACGCGCCCTGGCCCAGGCCGAACTGCGAGGAGAAGGTGGTCTGCTGTACGCGAAACTCCTGCACCATTTCAAAGGGCGGATTGAAGTTGGTCGTGTAGCCTTCGGTCTCCGGCTGCACGACCGGGATGCCGTTGTAGAGAATCTCCTGCTGGAAATCGACGCCGCCCGAGATGCGGTGTGAGAACGTGGAGCCGGTGGTGCCTGGCGCGGTGAACTGCAGGGAGTCAATCTGGCGGCCGCGCCCAGAGACCTCCACCGGCAGTGCGGCGACTACCGCCGGCTCGAGCGTCGTGCCCAGCTGCGGCGACGTTGTATTGAGCGAGATGGCATTGGCGGTCACCTCGACCGTTTGCGATGCCTCGCCGTTCGAGAGGGTGAAGGTCAATGCGGCGGTCACACTGACGTCGATGTTGACGTCGTTCTGGACTTCGGTTCTAAAGCTCGGCGCCTGCACCATGACCTTGTACTTATCCGGCGTGAGGCCTGAGACCGCGAAGGTGCCGGCGCTCGAGGAGATCGTCTTCTGCACGGTTCCGGTCTGTTCATTTGTAATGGTGACGTCAGCATTTGGGATCACCGCTCCGGAGGCATCGACCACAGTCCCGGTAAGGCCTGCGCTGGACTGCGCGCGTGCCGTCACCGCGCCTGGCAGGACCAGGCAAAGAGGGATGGTCAGCGTGAAAAGAACATTGGGTAGACGGCGGCCTGTGGTCGGCCGAAGGAACTGTTTTCGCATGTTTTTTTCTCCTGCGTATGTCGTGATTGCTGAACCGCTCTCCAAAACGGCGCCCCGCACGCGTGGCGCGCACCGGGCCTGCCAAAGAACCGCGCGTCACCGCTCTTCCAGCGACGGGAACCACTATTCGGGGGACGGCTACTCATTGTCAAGACCTTAGGATCAAGAGGCGCGGCCTTGCGCTCAACGCCGGGAGAGAAGCACTGTGCCTGCGTGCTCGCGGCCTTGCGCGTGGCCGGTCTTACCAGCTTGATTCCGCGTCTACGTCGCTCCGCGGAAACACTGTCGGCCGGTCCGCGGTTGCTCTTCCATCCTGCCGGGCCCCATAATCGGGATTCTTATTCGCAACTTTCGAGAGACCAGCAGAGGCATGGGCCGCTTCCAACTCCATCGGCAACTCATCTGCTGGACCGGTCTCTGCCTGCTGGTTCTGCTGGTCCTCTGTGCCGGACGCAGCGGAAGTTTGCATGTCGTCCATGCGCAGGGGTCGCGAGCCCTGGTGAGTCCAGCGCCGCCGGCCTCTGTTGCCGAGGCTGACGGCGCCTGCGCCCGTTGCCATGCCGAGATCACCAGGCGCTATCTTGAGACCCCGCACGCGCTAGCCAGCGGCCCTGCGCTGGCCAAGCTCATCCCCGGCGCTTTTACCCAGGCTGCCAGCGGCATCACCTACAGCATCGGTGAAGAGAAGGGAGAAGCCTGGCTCGGCTATACCGACCCGCTGCATCCCGGCTTTCAAGGTCGGCGCCTGCTCGAGGACTATCTCGGTTCCGGCCATCTCGGCGTGACCTATCTTTTCTCGACAGACGGTTACCTTTTCGAGTCTCCCGTCGCGTATTACACGCGCCTGGCACGCTACGACATGAAGCCCGGACTGGCCGACACACGTGAGGGCGCGCCCGCGATCCCGATCGACTCCTCCTGCCTGCGCTGCCATATGAGTGGCGTTGCGGAGGTGGACCGCGGCACCCTCAACCACTACAGCGGAGCGCCGTTCCAGTACGGTGGCATCACCTGTGAAAGCTGTCACGGTGATAGCTCCGCGCACGTCCGCAGCGGCGGCAAATCCCCGGTCGTCAATCCCTTGAAGCTCACCGCCGAGCGGCGCGACTCGGTCTGCATCAGCTGCCACCTGGAAGGAGATGTCTCGGTTGAGAAGAGTCCCGGCTCCGCGCTTGACTATCGCCCTGGTGACTCGATTGCCCGGTATGTGAGCTTCTTCGTTTACAACCACGCCGGGGCCAACGCGCGCGGCGTCAGCGAGGTGGAGCAGTTTGCCGCGAGCCGTTGCAAGCGCGCCAGCGGCGACAGCATGTCCTGCACGAACTGCCATGACCCGCACTTTGTTCCTCTTGAGGCTGAGCGCGTCGCCTACTATCGAGCCAAGTGCCTGAACTGCCATGGCGCTGGGCAGCAGAGCGAAGGGCGACAGGGCGAAGGGCAGCAGGGCGCCGCCATGGACGGTCTTGGGTCAAAGCGACAAGGCGCCGTCTTTGCTGCTACGCACCACCCGGAGAATCCCGACTGCACCAGCTGCCACATGCCGCGCAGCACCGCCGAAAACATTCCGCACGTCGCCTGGACCGACCACCGCATCCTGCGCATCTTGGCCCGTCCTGATGTCCGCTCCAATGCCGCGCCTGAGGCTGCCACGAATGACGACCAGCTGGTCCCCATCTTCTCGCCCATGGCGAGCTCGCGGGACCTCGCGCTTGCCCTCTATGCCGCAGTCATGGATGGCCACGCCGAGGATGGCGCCCAGGCCTATGCGCTGCTTACCCAAGCCAACCAGAAGGACCGTGAGGACGTCGAGGTGCTGAACGCGCTCGGCACGCTCGCGAATATGAAAGGCGACAGCCTGGAGGCCGCCCACCTGTTCGCCTCCGTGCTCGCGCTCGACCCGAAGAACCGTATCGCTGCGAGTGACCTCGCCGTGCTTCAAGCGCGCAACCACAACCTCGCGCAGGCCCGCGCATTACTCCAGCCGGTCTTCGACCGCAATCAGGATCTGCCCGCGGTCGCGCAAAACCTGGCCGCCATTGACTGCCTGCAGGGCGATGCCGCTGCTGCCCGCACTACGCTTGAAATCGCGCTGCGATTCAGTCCCGGCTCTCACGAGCTGCAGCAGCGCCTGGCGCAGATCGACGCCTGCCGCGGGGATGGTCAGGCGAGGGCATTGCCTCACGAGTAAGCACGGGTGAAAGACGAGAGGCGCTGGGTGGACGGGCTCGCCGGATTGCCACCTGCAGACAGTTACTTAGTACGGGCAGACTTGAGGTGCTGGCATGATCCGTCTCCCTTTCCGCAAAGTGTTGCCGCTGGCTGGAGACGAGTACGGGCAAAGGAGTGCGTTGGCTGGATGGGCAGGCCTATGAATACGATCGAGAGCTTTCTGACGAGATCGGTCCGAGGCTCACCGGCTCTGCTGGTTATAGGAAGGCTGTTGCGTCGTGCGCGTGCGTATGGTCGCAGGCAGCGAGCCGTTTGCTCCCTTGAAGAAGGCTTTTGATGCCCGGCGACGCTAGGGTGATCTCACTGCGCAGATCAGCGCCTGCCACGTCGGGGAGCACCGACGAAACGAGATCATCGAGGAGTATGGGCTGCCGGACTTATCAGCGATTGCAGACGAGTTGATCGTATATTCGTAACGGTTGCCGCGTAGCGAGTTGCGCGGTCTGCCACAAGCACGTTTGCAGCAGAGGACTTACTCGATGATGACGGGGTAAGCAATTACTTACCCGTCGTGCTTCTTATGTTATGCGCTGCCTGCTGAGCGAGGATGCGCCAGCGACAGCCGGCCTGATGTATCCCGTGACTGTGCTTACACCTGACGGGACGGTCGTCAATGCACGTCCGCCTGCCGCTGTAGCCTTTGCCGATCGTTACAACCGCGTCTTCGCTTGGAGCATTTAAAGCCCAGTGCGGCCCCGAGGCAACCAACCTGTGGCTCCTCGACGAGATAAGACGCTATAAAAGTTCCTCTAGGCGACGCTGAAGTTACCCATAAGCACGTTCATCCCATTCACGAGCACGTCCACATGCTCGCCCACCACTGGAGCATCCGCTTCCGCTCGGCCGCAGTCTGCGACGATGCAGACGCCACGGATGCCCTCGCGCGGGTGATCAGGGCTTTCTCAAGCACATCGTTGTTAGAGCCCTTCTTTGTGAGGGGCGGGGCATGGAAGGCAATTGCGCCGAATGGGGCGCCTGATGCTGCTGCGGACCTGGCAGCACCAGCTCGGACTCGCTGGCGAGCAATGCCGAGTTTCCAGCTTCTGCTGAACATCTTTGGATCTCACTCTATTTGCCGATGCAAAAGGTGGAGAAGATTAGGTTGAGTATGTCGTCCGGGGTGGTGTCGCCGGTGAGCGAGTCGAGCTGGGCCAGGGCGGCGTAGAGGTCGAGCAGGAGCATTTCGTGGGGCAGGGCTGCGGCTAGGGCGGCGGCGCGGAGGGCGTCGAGGGCGGCGGCGACTGCCTGGTGCTGGCGCAGGTTGGTGAGCATGCCGGTGTGATCGCCGAGCGCGGGGGTTTGCAGTTGCCGGTGGATGGCTTGGCGGAGGGTGTCGAGGCCCTGGCTGGTGCGGGCCGAGGTAGTGACGGTAGGCAGGTTGGGCGAGTGGCCCAGGCGAAGTCGCAGGTGGTGGGCGAGGTGTTCTTGCAGGTCGTCTGGGGGAAGCGCGGGCGAAGCCGGTTGCGCGAGAGTTGGGGAGGGGTCGGCAGGGGCAGCTTGCGGTGTATCTCCGAGTAGATCGCACTTGTTGAGGACAAGGATGGCGCGGCGGCCCTCGAGCTGCCGGAGCAGTGCGGCAGTGGCGTCGGGAGGGGCGGACGGGCGGTGGCTGGGGCTGCCTGGAGAGTGCGTGGGCTGGTTCGAGGAGGGCTGGGGATGGGCGGTGGTGGCCAGGAGCGATGGCTCGTCGTGCTCCGGGGGAGCGGCGAAGAGCGTGGGCGGGTTGGAGGATGGCTGGGGATGGGCAGTGGTGGCCAGGGGCGATGGCTTGTCGTGCTCCGGGGGAGCGGCGAAGAGCGTGGGCGGGTTGGTGCCGCGCGGGGGGTGAGAAGCAGCGGCCGGCGGGTAGGTGGGGAGCCGGCTTGGGTCGTGTTCCGGGTCGTTCACCGGGTCATGGGCGGCACGCGATGGGTCGTGCGCCGGGTCATGGGCGGCACTCGATGGAAGAGTGAAGAGACTGGAGGCATCGAGGACGAGCAGGACGAGGTCGGCCTCGGCGAGGGCTTCGCGGGACTTTTCGATGCCGAGGCGTTCGGCTTCGTCGACCGCGGTGCGGAGGCCGGCGGTGTCGACGAGCTCGATGGGGATGCCGGAGAGGGAGAGGCGCTCGGTGACCAGGTCGCGGGTGGTGCCGGGGGTGGCGGTGACGATGGCTCGCTCGCGCTCGACTAAACGGTTAAAGAGGGACGACTTGCCGACGTTGGGCTCGCCGACGATGGCGAGGGTGAAGCCGGAGTGAACCAGACGCCCATGGTCGAAGGATTGGGCGAGGGTGGCGAGCTGGGCGGCGATGGGGTTGGTGAGCTCGAGGATGGCTGGGGGCGAGAGGGTCGGGGTGTCGTCCTCGGCGAAGTCGATGCCGGCCTCAAGCTGGGCGATGAGGTGGATGAGCGACTGCTTGATGGGTGCGACTCGGCGGGAGAGGGCGCCGTCGAGCTGGGAGGCGGCGATGCGGGCCTGGTAGAGGGTTTGGGCGTCGATGAGGTCGCGGACGGCCTCGGCCTGGGTGAGGTCGAGGCGGCCGGCGAGGAAGGCGCGCTCGGTGAACTCGCCGGGGTTGGCGAGGCGTGCGCCGAGCGAGATGAGTCGGCGGAGGAGGAAGTCGAGCAAGACCGGGGAGCCGTGGGCGGCGATCTCGAGGACATCCTCGCCGGTGTAGGAGTTTGGTTTCTGGAAGAAGGTGGCGATGGCTTCGTCGAGTTTGGGGGCCTTGGTAAGGAGGTCGAGCTGGTCTGGGTCTGGGCCAGGGTCGGGTTCGGCGTTGCCTGCGAGTTGGGCGTCGATCGATCGGGCATCGGGGAGAGGATCCACGATTTCGCAGAAGCGGGCCCGGTTTGGTTCGAGGGTGAGGGGCGTGGTGGCTCCGCGGGTGCGCAGGAGCGGGGTGGCGAGGGAGCGTGCGTCTGGGCCGGAGAGGCGGAGGATACCGATGCCGCCGCGGCCGGGTGGGGTGGCGATGGCGACGATGGTATCGCGGGTAGCTGGTGCGGATGCCGGGGTGTGGGCTGGATCGGGCACGGTGTGATCAGGATAGATCGCAGCGCGTGAGAGCTTGCAGTGGAATGGTTCGCGAGCCACCGCGGGGCCCGCGCGAGATCTGTTGCTTAGGGGGCTTCCACAGCTTAAAAAGAGGGTGCGCTTTTGACGAATGCGCGGATTTGGCTCGCCTCAGGCCTGGTTATGAGTGATCAGTGCAGGCAGCAACGCGTCGTCACGCGTTGTGGTCGATGCCGGTGACCCTCCGAGCGCACAGAGAGTCTTCGGCGGGAGATCGTGGGCTGAGTCCTGTTTTGGTGGAACTTGTACAGGTTGTTGCAGAAGTGCGCCGGTGAGGAGGGAGCCTTTTTATAAGTGACCACCAAGGTCTGGGTGGAGTCAGCCAGGATGATAGCCTGCGAAGTCGGCGCAAGCCACGCGGACCAAGCTGAGTTGACGGCTGCCGGAGCGAGTCAAGCGGGTCCATGATTCTGCCACTTAGGAAATTAGTAAGCCAGGCGGGGCGGTTTGAGTTAGATTGTTGCCTGTGGTTAGAGGTAGAGAACTGGCTCGCGAGGATCAGCCATGGCATTGTTAGAACGCGCGGTGCGGCGTGCAAAGCTTTTGATGCAAGGTCGTCCGGCCTGCCTGGGGCTGGCGCAGTCGCTGGTGAGCAACAAGGTCGGCCTCGAGATCGGCGGGCCGAGTGCGGTCTTCGAGGAGGCGAAAGGGCTGCTGCCGATCTACGAGCAAGTGGCTGGCCTGGACAATTGCGATATCGCGTCAGAAACAACCTGGGCGAGCCACGCGAATGCCTTTCAGTTTGCGGCCGGCAAGAGCCCGGGGAGGAATATCTTCTGCGACGGCTCGGACTTAGCCGTGGTCGCCGATGCCAGTTATGACTTCGTCTTGTCCTCGCATAATTTGGAGCACTTCGCCAATCCAGTCAAGGCCTTGAAGCAATGGCAGCGAGTGACTCGGCCGGGGGGTGGGCTTGTCCTGGTTTTGCCGAACTACGTGGATACTTTTGATCATCGACGTACGCCGACATCGGTCGAGCATATGCTTGCTGACTTCGAGAATGGGACGCAGGAGGATGATCTGACGCATCTCTCCGAGATCCTGAACCGTCACGACCTGGGGATGGACCTTCCGGCAGGGTCTCCGGAGCAGTTCCGCGAGCGCTCGCTCAACAACGCTGCCAATCGCTGTCTCCATCACCACGTCTTTGATGAAGTGAACAGTGCCGAGTTACTAGGCAGAGTCGGCTTTACGGTCCTGGCTGTCGAGGCTGCTCTCCCCTGTCACATTTTTCTGCTTGCCCGGATGCCTTAAAACGGCGGGTTTTGCTTGACGCGTGCGGACCGCCAAGGGATGGGCCGGTTCAGCGGCTACGGGGGGCGCGGGGGGCTCCTCCGCGGGTGGGCCGTGGGGCAGCAGGCACATAGGGACGCTCGTAGGTGGACTGGTCGTAGCCTTTGGGGAAGGCGATGAGCGAGCGCTGGACGCCTTCGCCGACCGAGGCGGTCTCGATGTCGTCATAGGTGCGGAAGGCGAGGTGCAGCAGGCGGCGCTCGCGGGAGCTCATGGGGGCGAAGGCGTAAGGGGTGCTGGTGGCGCGGACGCGGTCTACGGCAGCGGCCGCGGCGTGCTTGATCTCGCGGGCGCGGAGAGCCTTGAAGTTGTCGGCGTCGAAGGAGAGCAGATCGTGCTCTTCGGGCTCGAGGCGGATCATCTTGGCGGCAACGTGCTCGAGCGCGCGGAGCAGCTCGCCGTTGCGGTTGGTGACAAGGGGCGCGTCGGCGCCGGAGAGCTCGACGTAGATCTCGCGGGCTTCCAGGCCGTCCGGGTCGGCGGCGCCGGGGCCGGCGGTGATGCGGTAGCGGAGCTTGAGGCCTCCGGTGGTGGTGAGGAGTTTGCAGAACTGGGCGATGGTCTGGGCGGCGGCCGTAAAATCGTGGATCGGCATTGTCGGTAGTATCGCAGACGAGCAAAGGGCAGAGCGAAGACCGCCTGCGCGGCCGGCGCCCACTTCGTGGGGGGTCTTCGGCCTGCGGCGCTTCACTCGGAGGGTCGGTATACCTGTCACGAAGTGACCGCTAACCGCGTAGGCGGTCTCGCTTTGCACTCGGTCGTGCAGCTCACTGCCAGCGGATGTGGGCCGGGATATGTGCAGTTACCTGCAGCTACTGTTCGCGGCTGCCTGGCATGGTGATGACCACGCTGTTCGCATAGGTATGTTTTGCATTCCAGCCATATCAGTGCGTCGATGTCGCCGTTAGCGAAGCGCTGGCGCACGAGGACGCCTGAGCTGTACCAGTTGCACAGCAAGAGGTGCCGGTTCTCATCAAGGATGGCGATGAGCAGGTGGCCCTCGTAGGCGTACTGGCGCTTGCGATTAGATCTCGGTGCCGTCAGCAAGGCGGGTTGTCCAGCCGCTGCCATTCTAGCTAATAGTGGCCTTATAGAAGCGGGTGGATGTTTCGGTGTGTTGGAAGACAGCGTCGACGTAGCCGGTACCGGCGGAGATGCGCTCGAAGTAGAGCCTGTCGCGAGTATCGAGGCCTTCCGTGATAAGTTGTCTCCGACATGGCCCGCAACTTCATGGTTCTCATATTTGCGCTTTCGCTGGTTCCACTCACAGGAGTGCCCCAGCCTAGCAGCGCAGAAGATAGAGCCAAAGTTAGCAGCCACCAGGACAAGATCCTGGGGGTTGTTCCCCAAAGCTCAAGAGGCGGCAACATCCAAGGCTATCAAGGCAAGAGCGTTGATGCCGATGTACACGTCATCTCGTCGCCTACCAAGGATGGCTACGACAAAGTTACTTTCTGGGTGAACCTTGTTTTGCCTTTCATTGGAACGGCTGGTGTTTTCCTCGCGTGGCGAACCGTTCAAGCAACGAAAGCTGCTGCAGACGCGGCCCTCTTAAGCGCACAAGCCTTCATTTATGCCGAACGCGCATTGCTGCTTTTTAGAGTAAATAAGATTTCAACTCAGGACCACGGCAGATCAGAATTTGCTATCAGCGTCAGGAATTACGGAAGGGTGCCCGCCAGGAATATCGAAATTAGCTCTCCAACCTATACCGTCATGCCACTGAAAGAATTCTGCGGGGAGCCGGACTATGGGGACGAACTTGAGGATATTCAAGAGTGGCTGGCTCCCGGGCGAAGAGTGGCATGTTGCCACTTTTAGGCCGCATGCCACTTCGTTCTCCCAAATTTCCGCGATTGCTCAAAATGCCGGGCTTGACTATGGTCAAATCGAGAACGCTATCTACGGGCAAGTGACTTACTTCGACGGGATATCTCCTGAGCGTAGGCACAGCCGTTATTGCTTCGCTCATGACCTAGTGCCGTTCTCGAATATAGGCGGTGCTGTAGAACCCATCGGCGAGGAGAAATACCTCGAGTGCACCTAACACCAAAGTTCAACGAAGACAGTACCCGGTTAAGTTGGATAAGACCGCAGGCGGCTGGTTTTACTTTCGGACTGGGATGGGGCTGACCAGGTCGGCTTCCGGCTCGCGGTAGCCGAAGAAGCGGTTTTTCTTGATGAGCTCGGCGATGGCGGGCGGGACCATGGCGACCCAGGAGTCGTCGTCGTTCTTGATGCGGTGGAGGACGTCGCGGGAGAAGATGGGGAGCGCGGTTTCGTCGTACTCTTCGAGCTGCTTGATGCGGCCGCCCTCGACGATGTGCCGGTAGAGGTTGCGGACGTGGGAGGAGACCTCGGCCGATTCGACCTTGCGCAGGGTCTTCGAGACGGGATCGAGGTAGGGATAGACGTAGATGCGGAGGTCGCGGGTGAAGAGTCGGCCGCAGCCCTCGAGGATGCCGCCCTCGAGGTCGGAGTAGTGCTGCTCGACGAAGAGGTCTTCCAGACTCGGCACGCCCATGGTGAGGGCGATGGGCTCGGTGGTGTAGCGGGCGAGCCAGGCGGCCAGGCGGTAGTACTCGTAGTAGTCAGAGATGAGCACGGTCTTGCCGCCGGCGGCGAGCAGGTCGGCGCGGGCGAGGAAGTCGTTGAGGTCGATCTCGCCGGCGGAGAGCAGGTTGCGCATGGTGATCTCCATGAGCTCGACGATCTGCGGAGCCTGCGGGCCCTTGCCCTCCAGGGTCTCAAGTTCTTCGGCGAAGCGGGCGTGGGCGCGCTCGAGCATATCGACGTTGACCCGGGTAGGCGGGCGGAAGCTGCCGCGCTCGACGAGCACGGGGCGTTTGCGCAGAACTTCAGACGGCTGGAGGACGTCGCCGCAAGGGTCAAACATGGCGGCGCCGGAGAGGCCGAGCTGGACGAGCTTGAGGCTCATGACGCGGTTATCGACGTGGCGAAACTCGATGCCAGAGAAGACGGCCATGTCGATCTCGATGCGGTCGGTGGAGAGATTGTCGAGCAGTGACTCGAGCATCTGCTCGGGGCTCTGGTGGAGGAAGAAGGCGGCGTAGAGCAGGTTGACGCCGACGATGCCGAGGGCCTCCTGCTGGAGGGAGTTTTCGGCGTCGAGCATGCGGACGTGGATCACGATCTGGGAGTCTTCGTCGCGGGGGTGGGCCTGGTACTTGACGCCCATCCAGCCGTGACACTCGTTGGTGCCCTGGAAGTTGCGGGCCGAGACGGTGTCGGCAAAGGTGAAGAAGCCGGTCGAGTTGCCGCGGGAGGGGCGGAGGCGCTCAAGGTTGAGCGAATGCTCGTGGTCGAGCATGGACTGGAGGCGATCGCGGGAGACGTAGCGCTTGGAGCGGCCGTAGATGGCGTCGGAGACAGCCATGTCGTAGGCGGAGATGGATTTGGAGATAGTGGCAGCGGCGCCGCCGACGCGGAAGAACCAGCGGGCGACCTCTTGGCCGGCGCCGATCTCGGCGAAGGTGCCGTAGCGGAGGGCGTCGAGGTTGATGCGGAGGGCCTTCTCGTGGGTGGTCATCTTGAGGGCAGCGTGGAGCGATGGGCTGGATTGGCTGGATAGGCCGGGCTGGTTCCGCATGAGCATGGCTTGAGTACCCCGCCGCTAGTATGGCGGGTGGGCGGGGTGGGGACCAAAGGAATTTTTGGGGTCGCCGATTACGGGTGACGCGGGGGACGGCGGGAGTCGTGGGGGATCGCAGGAGTGGTGGACGGAGACGCCGAGGACGCTGGTCGCTCTGGGGAGCCGAACGGTCGCTGGCGGCTGGGTCAGCGCAGGGCGCCCGGTCGCGTCTGGCGCGGCACGCCTGCTCTCGGTCCTGATCAGGCGTGCGATTGATCCGTGGCGAAGGCTGGGTCGGTGCCTGGGATGTGGACAGGCGCGCCCGGGCGAGCGCTGCCTAAAAAGCGGCGAGTCAGCCAGGCCCGCACTGGTTCGTCGTAGAGCTTGAGGCAGGCGTAGCCAAGGGCGATCGCCGTGCACCAGAGGAGGATGCCCCAGCCGGTCCGCTGCGCGAGGGTGCGTGGCGCGCGCGCGATCCAGGCGATGTAGATGTAAATCAGCGCGTAGTGCGTGATGTAGAGCGGGTAGGAGAGATCGCCGAAGAAGCGGCAGAGCCGGTTGGAGACGGCTCCGGCGTCGCGCTGACCGGCGCCGATGGCGACGATCGCGGGAAAGACGACGAGGATGCAGAAGGCCTCATAGAGGCCGTTGACCCAGAGGTGGTGGGGACCGCCGAAGCGTGGAAGCGCAAAGCAGAGGATGAGCAAAAGGCTGCACACATAAAAGCTATGGCGCACGCGAAGGCGTAGGCCAGAACGCATGAGCAGCATGCCTGCGAAAAAGGGATAGAGCAGGCGCGCAAAGCCGATATGCAGTTGTGCCCCGCTGGTGGCCCAGCCGCCGATGACGTCCCCTTCGCCGGTCAGCAGCAGGTGAACGAGGAAGATGGCGGAAAAGGCGGCCAGCACGCCAAGCCAGCGGTTGGACAGCTTGCGCAGGCCGACAGCATAAAGGATGTTGGCGACATACTCGAAGAAGAGCGACCAGGCAGGGCCGTCGAGTGGGTGCATCTCATTCCAGCCGCGAATGTCGAGCTGGTATGGGAGCGGAAGCAGCGTGCAGCCGAGCACCATGACGAGCAGCATGCGCCAGACCGGGGTTGCGGCGACCAGCCGGAAGGCAGGGCCGGACTGGAAGTAGAAGAGCGCGGCGCCGATGAGGCTGCCCATGATCACCATGGGCTGCAGGCGGATGAGGCGGCGCTTGTAGAACTCCCACTGGCTCATGGTGCGCCAGCGGTCGTCGTAGGCATAGGCGACAACAAAGCCGGAGAGCAGGAAGAAAAAGTCGACGGCCATGTAGCCGTGGTTGATGATCTGCTGGAAGCGGTTGCTGTAGTCGTTGGGCTCGAAGGTATGAAAGGCAACCACGAGCAGGGCCGCAACGCCGCGCAGGCCGGCGAGGACCTCGAAGTGACCCTTGGGGGCTGCATCGCTGGACGTACCGGCTGGGTTCCTCATCAAGGCCCTCAACTATAGAGTTCATCGCGCATAGTTGGCCACTGTTGCCTGTTGGGTCCGGATGGGCCGGGCTGGTTGCATAAGCATGGCGGGGTAACCCGCCGCCATGTGGCGGGGAGTGGTGAGTGGAAACCAGTAAGAGCTTCGGGGCTAGGGGTGGTGGCCCCGGGGGCTTGTGTCTCGCCGCAGGACGTATGACAAGTGGAGTCATTTTGGAGGCACGGTGTGTAAGATGCCTCTGCATATTCATGTCTAGAGTCAGAAAGTTTCCAGTAGAGGACCCTGACTCTCGCCTTCCGCGGTTTTCCCGGAAGAAGGTACGGCGGACGAACAGGCTATCTGCTCGATCAGGAGCAGGGACGCCACAGTGACGTAGGGAACCAGTTCTCCATAAATCCTGGTCTCGATCACAATCCCGTAGAAGTACATGACAACGATCCAGGGAAAGGCTACGTAGGCGTAGTTGCCGAAGCGGGTTGGCCGGATTGCCGGATGGACGATCATGATGATGGGCAGCAAGTAGCCGCACATATTCATGATGTTCGGGAGTAGCCCGATACGAAGACGGCTGAGATTTTCGTGAGCGCGGAGATAGGTCTGGCTGCGGTCGTTGTGCGAAAAGATGCGCGACAGTGTGTATTCGACCAGAGACCAGGCGAGTACTAAAAGAGCTGCGCGCATATACGGGACCTGCTTGAAGCGGAATCTCTGCCGCAGGGGAAGAGAGAGATCGGCTGTGGTTAGGCTGGCCGCGTCCAGGACAAAGATAGGGATCAGGAAAAGTATGGTCTCCCGATTCAGAGTGCCGACCAGAACGACAAACAGGAGTGGCCAGAACTGACGGGTGTAAATGAGATACAAGCCAGCACTGAAGAACGCGACGCTTGGAAAATCGTAGGGGAGGTTGGTGTTATGTTCCGCATGCACCGCATAGGAAACCAGCACAAGCATAAGAAGCAAAGGATAGACGAGGAAGGTAAGTCGGCCACCGGATGTGCGCTGATAGAGGCGGCGGCAGAAGTAGCCAGCAACGCCCAGCGCGAGCGTGCTGAGGATCAGTGAGCAGAAGCGGGAGGGTGGAGACATGAAGGCGGAGTGGGCCATGCAAAAGCGAACCAAGGGACCTATATGAAGCATGCCGCGGATAAGAAGGCCCGGTAAGTATCTCTTCTGGAAGGGCAAAGGCGTTGTGCCTTGCAGGTAGGTTTCCATGTTCACGCCCGGGAGGCTGCCCATATGAAAGCGGACCACCTGCAGGGTGGCAACAAGAGAGACCAGCGCGGCGAACCAACGCAGCAGCTTTTGACGGAGAACCGAAAGGTTGAGCGCCGCTGACAATCGCGGTGAGTTGTTCATGGTTCCATCATGAGGGACGCGCGGCGCGAGCGCGTTTGTCTGCTCGACAAACAGCGAGCCTGCGTACAAGATTCGGAACCCGGGGCTTGGCGAAAGAACTTTCGTCCCGTTCGTGGCAGCCAGCACCTAGATCGAAGTACGCGGGGACAACAACATGTATGGACACAACCGCCCGTTCCAGCCGAGTACATCGCGCACGATGCCAGCCCTGGGCTGCTCCCGAAGTTGATATTTACCTGCTGATGCGTGAAACTTCCGCATTTCCTGGCTGGGCTACGTGGGTGAGACGCCAAGCGTGGCGTGCGAGGGCCTCAACGAGCCGGAATTGCGCCTGGTTTGGCCATCGAGCAAGAGGACGCGGACAGACTCACCACTCAGGGCGCGCCCTCGAGGGGTATCGGCGCTGCCGGGAAAGCCTCGAGGGGATCAGCCAGGGCCACGGACTCTAGGTCGGTGGTCAGCGCAGCGCCTTCTATCGTCAGCGGGATCGTCCGCATGGTGCCAATGAGGGCGTGGGTGGCGGCGCCGCGGATGGGCGGGGAGAGGAGGAAGCCCTGGTAGAAGGTGCACTCCGTGGCGCCTAGCTCGGCGAGCTGGGGCGCGGTTTCGATACCCTCGGCGATGGTCTTGAGGCCGAGCTCGGAGGCCAGGGCGACGATGGCGCGGACGATGGCGGACTGCTTGCTGGTGCCGTCGAGGCAGGAGATGAAGGCGCGGTCGATCTTGACCAGATCGACGGGAAGCTGCTGGAGGTAGGTGAAGGACGCGTGTCCGGAGCCGAAGTCGTCGATCGAGATGGTGACGCCGAGCTGGCGCAGCTCGGTGAGCCGGAGCGAAGCGGCGACCGGGTCGGCGACGATCCAGGTCTCGGTGATCTCGAGCTCGAGCAGGTGGGAGGCGAGCTGGTGGTTGGCGAGCGCGCTCGAGACGGTCTGGGCAAAGTCAGGCCGGCTGAGCTGGGCGCCGGAGACGTTGACGAAGACCCGGACCGGTGCCGGCGCGTAGAGGTTCCACTGCCGGGCCTGGTGGCAGGCCTCGTCGAGGACCCACTTGCCGATCGAGGGGATCAGCCCCATCTGCTCGGCGATGGGCACGAAGAGCTCCGGGCTGACCAGCCCGAGGGTCGGATGGTGCCAGCGCAGGAGAGCCTCAAAGCCGTGCAGGCGCAGGTCGGCGGCGAAGATGGGCTGGTACTCGAGCGAGAGCTGGCCGCGGCCGAGGGCGTAGCGGAGCTCGCGTTCGAGGGTGGTCTTCTGCTCGACCTCCTGGCCGAGCGTGGAGCTGAAGCGCGCGAGCTGGCCGCGGCCGGCCCGTTTGGCGGCGTAGAGGGCGAGGTCGGCATGGCGGAGCAGCTCGCCGGCGGTGGCGGCTTCGCCCGGGTAAAGGGTCATGCCCATGCTGGCCGCCGGGATCAGCATCTGGTGCTCGATCTCGACAGGCTCCTGCAGGCGGGCCAGGATGCGCTCGCAGATCGAGCCGGCTTCGCTCTCGTCCTCGAGGTCGGGAAGCAGGAGGATGAACTCATCGCCGCCCTGGCGGGCAACCGTGTCGATGTCGCGGATGCCGTCCTGCAGCACGCGGGCGACGTGGCGCAGCAGGGCGTCGCCGGCATTGTGGCCGAGCACGTCGTTGACCTGCTTAAACTCGTCGAGGTCGAGGTAGCAGACGGCGAGCTGGGAGTCGTGACGGCGGGCGCGGGCGAGCGCGCGTTGCAGGCGATCCTCAAGCAGCATGCGATTGGGAAGGCGGGTGAGATGGTCGTACTGGGACTGGCGGAGCAGCTCGGCGTGCAGCTGGTGGTGTTCGATAGCCATGCGAGCCAGGTTGCAGACCTGGGTGAGCTCCTGCTGGGTGTTCCGGAGATCCTCCTCGTCGCGGACGAGGAAGGTGGCAACGCCCAGCATCTGGCCGGTGGAGCTGCGAAGCGGGCAGGACCACAGGAACTTGCCCGGCACCTCGCCGAGTAGTTCGGCTGCGGCTTCGTCCAGGTCGCCGCAGCAACGCTCGACCAACGGAGCCGGGGAGAGGGCGGCGCGGCGCCAGGGGGTCAGCTCGCCGCCGGAGCGCTGCTGGAGCAGGCGCGTCCAGACGGGCTGACGCTCGGAGGCGGAGGCGACGAGGGTGAGCTCCGCCTCGCCGCTTTCCTCAGGAAGAAAGAAGGCCGGCCAGGCGGGGAAGCTCTGCTGAAACGAGTCGGCGATCAGCCTCAGGGTGGATTCCAGGTCCTGGAGGCTGGTGATGGCGAGAAAGATGGCGGTCTTTCTAGCCTCCCAGGCCTCGCGCCGCTTGCGCTCGGAGATGTCCTGGAAGATGACGACCGCGCCGCAGGGCCTGCCGTCGTCAAGAATCGGCGTGCTGGTGTAGGCGACCGGGAATGAGGTGCCATCCTTGCGCCAGAAGACTTCGGACTCGCTGCGGTAGACCTTGCCATCGCGGATGGCCATGTAGATCGGGCAGAGCTCACGGGGATAGTGGCTGGAGTCTGCATGGGAGTGATGAATCGTGGCGTGCTGGGGCTTGCCCAGGATCTCCTCCGCCGGGTAGCCGATCATGCGCAGGGCCGCGGGATTGGCAAAGGTCGTGTTGCCCTGCGAGTCGAGGCCGTAGATTCCCTCGCCGGCACACTCGAGGATGAGGCGGTCAGCATCGGAGGCTTGGCGGCCGAGGGCGACAGGACTCTCCGGGTTCGCGGCGCCGGCGGTGCCAGAAGACGGATCGTCCAGAACAGCCTCGCTCAACCAGGTCATGGCCTCTCTATCGGCCAAGCTGCCCAGGAGAGGAGCCTAAATTGCCCCGTCGTCACGCAGGTGGCCCAGATCAGGACATCCGCTGGGCGAGAGTAGAAGGCCAGACCCCCTACGCGGGAGGCGGTCACTTCGTGACGGGTATACCACCCTTCGGGTCACAAAAGCGCCGCAGGCAGAAGACGCCCCACGAAGTGGGCGCCGGCCGCGCAGGCGGTCTTGTCCTTTGACCTAGCGGCGGGCGTTGATGATCTTGCCGCTGGAGCCGCCGTTCTTTTTGGCGGCGCGTTTGGCGGCGATGGCGCGCATCTCGCGGCCTAGCGAAGTGCGGTTCATCACGGTTTGCTGGACGATGCCGAGCACGTTCGAGCAGGCCCAGTAGAGGGCCAGGCCGGAGCCGATGTTCCAGGTCATGAAGCCGAAGACCGCGGGCATGGTGAGGGCCATCATGCGCTGCTGCTGGGGGTCCACGCCCGGCGACGGGGTAAGCCACTGGACGGCGAACATGCTGATGATGAAGAAGATAGGCAGGATGTGGTAGGGGTCGGGCGAGGAGAGGTCAGGCAGCCAGAGCCAGTGCGCCTGGCGCAGCTCAATGACGTTGGACAGCATGCGGTAGAAGCCGAAGAGGAGCGGCCACTGGAGCAGCATGGGCAGGCAGCCGCCGAACATGTTGACGCCTTCCTTCTTCTGCAGGTCGAAGACCTCCTTGTTCATCTCCTGGCGCTTGGGGTCAGTAGCCTTGTACTTGGCGTAGCGGGCCTTGATGGCGTCCATCTGGGGCTGGATGCGCTGCATTTTGAGGGACGACCGCATCATCATCACGCGGGTGGGCAGCATGAGGACGTTGAGCATCAGGGTCAGGATCAGGATGGCCCAGCCCCAGTTAGCGACGATGTGGTCGTGCAGCCAGTGCAGGAGCAGGAAGAGGGGTTTCGAGATGACGGACCACCAGCCGAAGCTGACGACTTTCTCAAGCGTGGGGCCGCCGCCGGTGCCGCGGATGGCGCTGAGCACGCCGAGAGCCTTGGGGCCGGCGAAGATGCGAGTCTCAAAGGGGCTTGCATCAGTGGGACCAAACGTACCGACGGCGGCGCCGAGGACCGAAGCGCGGTCGCTCTCGCCGTCGGGCTTCTTGAGGTTGCGGGGGATGTCGATGGTGTTGTGCAGGGTGACGAGTTCGGTCTGGCCCGGGTTATCGGGCAGAAAGACAGCGGCGAAGTAGAGGTCCGAGACACCGGCCCAGCCGTAATCGCCGTGGAGGGTCTCGTTGCCGGAGACCTTCTTGGGGGCAATCTGCTCGGGCTTGTCGTTGAGCAGGGTGTCGAGCATGCCGCCGGCGTACTGGGGCAGGGTGGTCTGGTCGCCGAGACCGGAGGGCCAGGCGAGCTGCGCCGAGACCGGGGCGCCGTTTTGGGTGACTGAGACCTTGGCGTGCAGGACGTAGCTCTGGTCGAAGGAGAAGGTCTTGGTGACGTTGAGGCCGCCGCCGGAGTAGGTGAAGGTCAGGGTGCCGGGAGTGGTGAGGTGGGTGGGAGCCGGAGCGCCGGGGGCATCGCCAGTCGAGACGACATAGAGCGCCTTGGCGAGGCGGGTGCGCAGGCCCTGGTCATAGCTGTAGAGCGAGAGCGGGTAGCCGTAGGTCGCAGCAGCCTTCTGGTTGACCAGGTCGAGCGGGTGGACGTGGTCGTTGTCCTTGTACTTCTTGAGGATCCAGGAGGTGACCTGGGCGCCTCGATTGGAGAAGGTGATGCGATAGAGCTCGTTTTCGACGACGATGGGCTGCTCGGCCGCGGCCTGAACGGGACTGGCGTCCTGGCTGGCATGTTGGCCGGCGAGCCCGGCGGCTGGGCTGACGTCATTTGCGGGCGTTGCGGGAGCGGAGGCGTGTTGGGCGGGGGCGGCGGGCGGTGTGGCTTTGGAGCGGAAGTACTGCAGGCCGAGGAAGACGACGAGAAAGAGGGCGGAGAACATAAGGAGCGAGTTGGTGTCGCGTCCGCCACCGCCGCCGGGGGCCTGCTGGTTCGGGTTCTGAATTTCTGCCAAGGGGCGCTTCCTATGCTGGATCGTGAGTGGAGTCAGCTACGTCTGAGTCAGTTACGTCTATGGTACTGGCAGCGAGAGCTCCGGTGTGGCCGGGCAGCGTGGCAAGGCCGGGAACCGGATCCCAGCCGCCGCGCGCGAAGGGGTGGCAGCGGAGCAGGCGAGCCACGGAGAGGGTAAGGCCGGGCAGCCAGCCGTGCTGAGCGATGGCGAGGGTGGCGTACTGGGAGCAGGTGGGCTGAAAGCGGCAGCCGCCCGGAACCAGGCCGAGGCTGTGCAGCCAGGGGCTGAGAGCGGCCTGGTAGAGAGCGTGGAGTCGGGCGAGAGCGGCGTGACGGCGGGTTAGAGCGGCATGGCGACGGGCGAGAGCAACCTGGCGGCTGGCTGCCAGGTGCTCGGCTGCGAGGCGCGGGATCGCGGAGGTGGAGCGGTGAGGTTGATCGGGAATCGGGTTGGGGATCGCGGCCGGGGGCGCGGCCAGGGTGCTGATTGGCCGGATCGTCATGGGCGCGGGCTGCCTGAGGGCAGAGCTCGTTGCGCGGCGGCCTTTGGCTCGGTACTTTTCTTCCCGGAACTTTTCTTCGCGGGACTCTTCTTTTCAGGGCGGGGGCGCGGGCCGGGCTGGGGGGTGCGGGCGAGCGCGACGACCTGGGTGAAGAGGCTGGCTACCTCGCGCACGAGGAGGGAAAACTCCATCTCGGCGACCGATTTGCGGGGATGCAGGACGAGATCGAGGTTGCGCTGGGGAGCGGGCGCGTTGTGGAGCGTGGCAAGCTGAAGCCGGGCTGCCTCTCGCATGCGGCGCTTGATGCGGTTACGATCGACGGCCTTGCCTAGGACGCGGCCCACGGTCAGCCCGACGCGTGGACCCTCGGCGGGGGGCTGCTCGTCGGGCGAGCGAAGGCGGAAGAAGTAGCTGATCGAGGGTGAGTGGTATTTGCGGCTGGCCTGGTAGACGCGCTGGTAGTCGGCGTGGCGGCGCAGCCGGAAGGGAGCGAGAGTCTGCTTGCTTGCGGCAGACGGAGCAGGAGCCGGGGCCAGGTTCACCACGGGGCGATGGTTGGAGGCGGACAGGACGAATGACCGGCAAAGTCAAAGGACAGGACATGGCCGGCAAGGTCGAAGGGTAGGCCAGAGCAAGACCGCCTGCGCGGCTTGCGGCCACTTCGTGGCGTGTCTACCGCCTTCGGCCTTTTACCGAAGCTGATGGAGTGAGGCCGGGACTTTCGATCGCGAGGCAGGCTCGGGCAGCCCGGGAACACTAGTCGCGGTGACCGGCGCTGACGGCGATCTTGTGGCGACCCTTGGCGCGGCGGCGGGAGAGCACAGCGGCGCCGCTGTTGGTCTTCATACGGACGCGAAAGCCGTGAGTCTTGGCACGGTGGCGGCGGTTGGGCTGAAATGTGCGCTTCGGCATGGAAGTGCGCTCCTAAGATTATGTCTGATGAGATAGCGTCCATGCAGAGGGGCGGTATAGCTCCTCGCGGACCAACACTGAGTATAGCGCAGGGTGGGGCCGGGAGCGATCAAAACGGCAGCCTAAAGCCTCCGCCTGGGCCCCGCGCTAGGTGTACTCGTTGTACCCGCGTGGACCAAGCATGTGCCACGAGTCATTCCCCAGCCTATAACAGTACCGAGATTCGTATTCTTTCGACCCGAACAGGCCCTTGTAAACCACAACCCCGTATATCCAGAGAAAGTGAGACCCGCCCTGAACCTTTTGCGCGTCTTCAGGAACTCGTGCCAGTTCACTTCTTGCTCCGTAGCCACCTGTGAAAACAGAGCCATCCGGAGCTATCCAATCGGCATTAAAGAGCTCGCCACCCCTTTACGTTCTGATAGCCAGAGTCGTAGCTGGGAGGCGTTGGAAGCTCCTCGTCCGACGGCTTGATCTTAGGCCAGAGCAGTTTCTCGAGGTACACCACCTTGGCAGGAGATTTGCCTCGGTTCACTATTTTCAAGCAAACATTCGTAGCATCTCCTAACGCTTCGACCATGAGAAAAGGTCGTTCTGAAGCGATCATATGTTCGGCCTGCACGACAGAAGCTTGCGCGGCCTTACGAGTTTCGAGAGCTTGCCAAGCAATTAGAAAGCCAGTACCTATGAGGGCCCAGGTGGTTATCCCTTCAGGCCAGCTGATGAGTGTGTACCACCAGCGCGAGTAGTCGCGAGCGGTTATGCCTTCTTCTTTGCAGGCTTTCTTCTGCTCGGCAGGCGCGACCAGAGCAGCGCAATATTCTGCGTGGTGCTCTCGATATCGATCGGCGACCCTCTGCTGCTCGTAGGTCGAGCTTATGGCGATGGCGATGATGCCCACCAGTACCGCGATAAGAAGATGTCGAGATCGCAGGGGCCACACTCGTTGCATAACGCAATTATTGCCGCCTCGCACGTAAGTCTGTCCAAAGTATGCGAGATGCGCCCTCGGGGACTTGCACGGTTGCGGGATAGAGGCGCCGGGCGAGTAGAGGGAGAGCCAGCTAAATTCAGAAGACCAGATCGCCGGAGTGGAGGTTGGCCTGCACACGATTGCGGCCATCCTCCTTGGCCTGGTAGAGGGCGTGGTCGGCCGAGGCCAGCAGGTGGAGGCGGTCCTGGGTGGTGTGGCCGGCCGAGGGGGTGGAGACGGCACAGCCGATCGAGATGGTGACGTGGCCCCAGCGGCTTGCCTGGTGGGCAATGGCGAGCTCAGCGACGGCGGTGCGCAGCCTTTCGGCGAGGTAGGCTGCGGCCTCGAGGTCGGTGTGGGGCAAGAGGACGGCGAACTCTTCGCCGCCGAAGCGGGCCACCATATCTTCGGCGCGGCGCATCTGCTGGGCGAGCGCGGATGAGACGGCAACCAGGGTCCGGTCGCCGGCGGGATGGCCGTATATGTCGTTGAACTGCTTGAATTGATCGATGTCAATCATCAGCAGGGCGAGCGATTCCTGGGTGCGCTGGGCGCGATTCCACTCCTGGATGAAGCGTTCATCGAGGGCGCGCCGGTTGGGGACGCCGGTCAGTCCGTCGATGGAGGCGAGCATGGTGAGCTGCACGTTGGCGTCGCGCAGCTCCTCGGCCAGGCGCTGGCGCTCGAGGATGCGGAGGGAGGCAGGAAAGAGCGCGAGGATCTGGAAGCCGAGGTAGATCTGCAGGCCGGCGTCGCGAGTCAGGGGCAGGCCTGGGGGCCAGTGGCCGAACTCGCCGTAACCGTGGGTAGCGAGCCAGACGGCCAGAAAGGAGACGATGCAGATGGCGAGCGCGGAGCCGGCGAAGGAGAGGGTCGCGTCGACCACCAACAGCACCGGGTAGAGCAGGAAGAGCAGCGGGTAGGTATGGACGCCGAGGCTGAGCGTGGCAAAGAGCAGCGCGGAGGCCAGGATGCCGAGCGTCCTGGGTAAGGCTGTGGGCGAAAAGAGGCTGCGCAGCTCGGGCGAGCCGAAGGAGAGGATCAGAGGCATGGTAGCGGCGATGCCGAGGGCATCGGCGGTGGCCCAATCGTTGAAGGTGAGCAGGTAGGGCCGGCCCTGCAGGTGGTGGAAGAGCAGGGCGGTCAGCAGGCCGGAGATGCCCGGGCCCAGGAGCACGGAAGCAGAGAAGCGACGATAGATGTGCGGCCGGCGCAGCCAGTCAGCGAGCGAGGTAAACGGGGGCAGAAGCGAGGCGCTGAGGAGCACCTCACCGAGCGACAACGCGCGGTACCAGAGGACGGTGCTGAGAGGGTTGTGGTCTAGCCAGTGGCCGAGCCCGGTGCCTACCTCAACGCCGCAGAGAAGAGGAGCCCATTGCGCGCGGGGACGCATGATCAGCAGGGCGATGGTGAGGCCATTGAGCGGCCAGAGGATGGTCCATCCATCCTGAAATGCGAACTTGTTCAGCGCTGTACGGAGCGCGGCGTAGAGCAATCCATAGCCGACCGCGGTGATCGCCCCTCGCATCCGGGGGTATCGAGCAGACTTGCCGAGGTTGGATTCCACATCTACCTCAGGAGAAAGGAGCCGGACTCGAGGAGCAGCGTCGCGATGGATGCGCCCGAGAGAGTTTGACTCAAGCCGGCGAAGTCACCCATGAGCGCCTGGACAGGGGCAGGAGTGACCGCGCGCTCGCCGGGCGCCACTCAAAGTATCGGCACAAAGCGAGCGCATTCGCGCAAGATTGCGCGGTAGACGTTACTGCCGGTACCGCCTACGAAGTCTCGCCGGTCGAGGGCCGCGCTCGAAAGAGGCGATCGGATGCGCTTGCCCATGGGTGGTGCGCGTGAAAAAAAGGGCCGCTCTCGAAAGCACAAGGGGGGCTTGAAAACAAGGCTACTCAGGCCGAGCAACTGTGCTAGTCTGGGCTCCGCTTTGAACGAGATCGATTGCGCCAATTAGTGCCCCGGAACAGGTCGTCCGCACCGCACTGCTTTCTCGCGACAACCCGACACGACGTACCGGGCCTTGCGCACCTATGCCCCCTCGACACCTTGTGAGGGTGAGTTGCATTTGCGCGCAGAGCCCGCAGCGGCGGCGGTTGCCTGGCGAGCGCAGCGCTCTATCGTAAAGGAACCGCGATGTCTTTTCTCCCCACCGCCCCGGCCGCTCTCAACCCCTGGGTGCGCATCCTGGGCGCTTTGCAAAAGAAGATCAACCGCCAGGCTTACGAGAGCTGGTTCAAGCCGACCCTGTTCTCGCACATCCAGGGCAAGGTGCTGGTGGTGCGTGTGCCTCATGTGGAGTTCCAGCACATTGGCGAGCGCTACGGGGACTTGATCCAGGAGGCGCTGGACGCGCTGGGGATGGAGTTTGACGAGGTCAGCTTCCTGACTCCGGAGGAAGACCCTGCGGTGACGCGGATGCGGGAGGATGGCGGGTTTCCTCCGGCTCCGGCGCATGCGCCCGGAAGCCCGGCCCATGCGCCGGCGGGCAGCCTGGCAGGCAGTCTGGGCGGGGGAACGGGGCAGATGCTCAGCGGCTACGGCGCGGTTGGCATGGAGCAGACAGCCCAGACAGGCCAGACAGCCCAGCCCGCTGCCGGGAAGCCGGGTGCCGGGCCGGGCCACGCCGGGTTGGCGCAGGCTGGTCTGGAGCAAGCAGGGCCGGGGCAGGCCTATGGCTCGCAGGCAGGCTCGCAGGCGGGGCCGCAGCAGGGGCGCTTTGATTGGAACTCGGCTGCGCAGCTTAACCCTCGCTACACCTTCGATGGGTTTGTGACCGGCTCGGGCAACCAGTTTGCGCGGGCGGCAGCGGCGGCGGTGGCCGAGCATCCTTCGCGCGCCTACAACCCGCTGTTTCTCTATGGCGGGGTGGGCATGGGCAAGACGCACCTGATGCAGGCGATCGGCCACGAGATGAAGCGTCGGCAGCCTGGGGCCGGAATTTGTTATGTCTCGAGCGAGAAGTTCACCAACGAGATGATCAACTCGCTGCGCTATGACAAGATGACCAGCTTTCGGGATAAGTACCGGTCGGTGGATCTGCTGCTGATTGACGACATCCAGTTCCTGGCCGGCAAGGAGCGCACGCAGGAGGAGTTCTTTCACACCTTTAACGCGCTGCACGAGTGCATCAAGCAGATTGTGATCGCATCCGACCGGCCGCCGAAAGAGTTGCCGGAGATTGAAGACAGGCTGCGGTCACGCTTTGAGTGGGGACTGATCGCGGATATACAGCCGCCGGATCTGGAGACCAAGGTCGCGATTCTGCAGAAGAAGGCAGAGAGCGAGCGCTTGGGGCTGCCGGTCGATGTGGCGCTGTTTATCGCTTCAAACATTCGGACGAACGTGCGCGAGCTGGAAGGCGCGCTGACGCGGCTGTTTGCCTGGTGCAATCTGAACGGGGTGGAGATTACGCTCTCGGTCGCGCAACAGTGCCTGAAGCAATTTATCGATACGCAAGTGCGCAAGATCACGATCGAGGCGATCCAGCGCGCGGTGGCCGAGCACTTCGGAATGCGGGTGACGGAGTTAAAGGCGAAGAACAATTCACGCTCGGTGGTGGTGCCGCGGCAGATTGCGATGTTTTTGACCAAGCAGATGACGGAAGCGAGTCTGCCGGAGATAGGAAGACAGTTTGGCGGCAAGCACCACACGACCGTGATGCACTCGATTGCGAAGATCGAGGATCAGCGCCGGTCGGATAAAGACCTGAACCGCACGCTGAGCACGCTGCAGGAGACGCTGAACAACTAAGGGCAAAACCGCCTGCGCGGCTGGCGCCCACTTCGTGGGGGGTCTTCTGCCTGCGGCGCTGCAAAAGCATGGCTCCCCCTTGTTACTGGGGGAGCCATGCTTTTGTGACCCGAAGGGGTCGGTATACCCGTCACGAAGTGACCGCCAGCCGCGTAGGCGGTCTCGCTTGTTTGCGTAAGTCAGCGGGTGCGGTAGAGTGCGAGCATGTTTGCTCGTTGGTTTGTGTTGCTGATGTTTGCCGGTGCGCCGGTGGCGCTTGCGCAGAAATGGCCAATCCGCGCGGTGATTGTGACCACGTTTGAGGTGGGCGCGGACACGGGGGATGTGCCGGGTGAGTTTCAGCTTTGGGTGGAGCGGGAGCACCTGGACGAGGTGCTGGAGTTTCCGGGCGGCGTGCACCCGCTGCGCACCAATCGCGAGCATACGGTGCTGGGCATGGTGAGCGGGACGACGCTGGTGAACGCGACGGCGTCGATGATGGCGCTGGGACTGGACCCGAGATTCGATCTAACGCGCGCTTACATCCTGATCAACGGGATTGCGGGTGTGGATCCGAACGATGCGTCGATTGGCTCTGCGGCGTGGGCGCGGTATGTGGTGGGCGACGTTGCCAGAGAGATCGATCCGCGCGAGGCGCCGGCCGGCTGGCCGTACGGGTTGTTTCCGGTGGAGGCGACGGGTCCGCGGCCGGCGAAGGTGCCGGATGCGCCATGGGCGCGGTCAAATCTTTACACGCTGAATGCGAAGCTGGCCGAGTGGGCTTTCCATCAGACGGAGGCGCTGAAGCTGGGCGATGATCCGGTGGTGGCGCAGTTTCGGGCCGGCTTCACCGGCTTCCCGCAGGCGCAGCGGCCGCCATTTGTGCTGATGGGAGATACATTTGCGTCGGACTACTACTGGCACGGAACAATTATGAACCAGTACGCGAATGACTGGGTCGCGCTTTATACCGGGGGCAAGGGGAACTTTGTGATGACGGAGATGGAAGACTCCGGATTTATGAATGCGCTGGAGCGGCTGGCTGCGATGCATCGCGTAGATGGCGCTCGGGTGATGGTGCTGCGGACGGGGAGTAACTACTCGATGCCGCGGCCGGGGCACACGGCGGTGGAGTCGGTAACGGCGCCGTATATCGGGTCGAAGCTGGCGCTGGAGTCGGCGTGGTTGTGCGGGAGTACGGTGCTGCACAAGTTAGTCGGCGAGTGGGCGGTGACTGCCGAGCATGTGCCGGGGAGCTGAGTGGCGGGTTGGGTAAGTTGCAGGCTGGGAGTTCGCAACAGAGAGTTATAGCGACTTAGTAAGTTGCAGGAAGACTGGGCGGCGCTTCCCCGCTGCCTTGACGGGAGGCAAGGTCAGCAGCAGTGATCCCGCTCTCTATGCCATCAGAAGAAGGCCAGCCAGTCGGACGAATCCGTTGCTTCTGCGATGAATCCCCCGCGTCGTCGATGGCAGTTGGGTACGTGGCGCGGGTAGGCGGCTGGTCGAAGTTGGTGCGTTCGCGCTCGACGACCAGCGGTCGCTTTTGCACCTGGGTGTGAATGGCGCCCACATACTCGCCGATGACGCCGAGGAAGAGCAGCTGCACGGAGAAGATGAAGAAGTTGCCGATGACGATGGGCGCGATGCCGAGCGAGAAGCTCTTCCAGTAGAGCAGTTTGTAGACGGTGTAGAGCGTCGCCATGAGGAAGGAAGCCAGGGAGCCTGCGCAGCCGGCGAAGACCATGAGGCGCAGGGGGATCTTGGAGTGGTTGATCAGGCCGAGCACGCCGATGTCGTAAAGCGAGTAGAAGTTATTGGTGGTGACGCCGCGGCGCCGGCGCGGCTGATCGTAGTAGATCTTGGTGTGCGGCAGGCCTATATCGGCGATCATGCCGCGGAAGTAAGGGTAGGGGTCGTCGAAGGATTTGAGGATGTCGACGACGCGGCGATCGTAGAGACCGAAGCCGGTGAAGTTCTCGTAGGTCTCGATCGAGGAAAGACGGTTGACGAGGCGGTAGTACTGGCTGCGCAGCCAGTACATGGCGGGGTGCTCTTCGCTCGACCGCTTGACGGCGAGGACCATGCTCGAACCCTGCTCCCAGGCTTCGATGAGCTGGGGGATCAGCTCGGGCGGGTCCTGCAGGTCGGCGACCACGCCGATGACCGCGTCGCCGCGCGCCTCAAAGAAGGCGTGGGTGGAGGAGCGGACGGGGCCGAAGTTGCGGGCGTTGACGATGAGCCGGACAGAGGGGTCGTGCGCGGCGAGGCGCTTGAGCACGGCGACGGTTCTATCGGTGGATGCGTTGTCGATGAAGATGTGCTCGTAGCGGTAGCGGCCGAGCGCGAGCATGACTGCCCGGACGCGGAGGTAGAGCTCTTCTACGTTTGCCTCCTCGTTGTAGCACGGGGTGCTTATGCTGATCAGCTTCACCTGGTGTGTCCTCTTGTAACTGCGTTCCAGCGGTGCGGATGACTTGTCGTCCGCGCTAAGTCGGGTTGGTCTGACTAAGTCGAGTGAGTTACGTGAATCGAGTAAGTCGCGCTTAGTCGAGTGGCGCGATGATCATGTTCTCGAGGAACTCCTCGCGGTCGAGAAAAGGCCACAGGTCTTCGAGCGGTTTGGAGACGAAGGAGCCGTCCGGCTTTTGCACCGAGGAGAGTCTTGGGGCGCGCGTTTCGTCGGGGATCACGAGGACGTCGCAGAGGACCGGGCCGGGCAGATCGAGGATGGCGCGGACCTCGGCGCGGAGGTTGTGCTGGTTGGCGATGCGGCGGAACGCGATGTCGTAGGCGTAGGCGAGCTTCTCGAGATCGGGGACGGTGAGGCCGGTTTCGGCGTCGCAGCCGATGGTGGCGCGCTCGAAGTAGGCGGTCTGCGAGGCGCGGATGGAGGCGTAGCCGTTGTTGTTGAGGATGAAGAACTTGATGGGCAGCTGGAGGCGGCGGACGGTTTCAAGCTCCTGGATGTTGAACTGGAAGCCGCCGTCGCCGTCGACGCAGATGGTGTGGGCGGGATGTTTGCCGCTGCCGTGAGTTGAGCCCTGGTGGCCGAGCGAGACGGCGATCGCGCTCGGGAGGCCGTAGCCCATGGAGCCGAGGCCGGCAGTGTGGATGATGCGCTGGCCGCTGCGGGTGGGGCAGGCGAGCAGGAAGATCTCGATGCCGGCGCCGGAGGAGCCGGAGACGAGCGCGTCTTGTTCGTTTGATTCCGTACCGAGGACTTCGGCCAGGTGGAAGATGCTGACTCGCCCTTGCGGATCGCCTGCCGGGTCACGGTGTTGGTCGGTGACGACGGGGTACCGCGTCTTCCAGGCGGCGCAGCGCTGGTCCCAGGCGGAGTGGTCGGGCAGGTGGATGGCGATTTGCTGGCGGAGGAGCTCGGCCAGGAAGTCGCGGGCGTCGGCGCAGATGGGTTGCGAGAGGTGGCCGTCGAGCTTGGCCAGCTCGGCTGGGTCGATGTCGACGGCGACCTTGTAGGCGGCGCGGGCGAGGTTCTGGGGGGCGTAGCCGGTGATGGCGAAGTCGAGGCGCACGCCGATGGCGAGAAGGAAGTCGGCGTTCTGGAGGGCGAAGTTGGCGCCGCGGGCGGCGACCGAGCCGGGGCGACCGACGTAGAGCGGCTCGTCGGTGGGCACGAGGTCGGCCGCGCACCAGGTGGCAGCCATGGGGATGCGGAGGAGCGCGCGGAGTTGGTCGAACTCGGGCGCGGCGCCGGCGAGACGGATGCCGTTGCCGGCGAAGAGCAGGGGGCGCTCGGAGCGGTTGAGGGCGGCGATGAGCTGGCTGACTTGTTCGGAAAGGCTTGGGTCGGGCGGGCTCTGTTCGGAGAGGCCCGGGTTCGCGGGGTTCTGTTCGGAGTGGCCCGGGCTCGCGGGGCTCAGGCCGGGGAGCTGCGAGGCGCGGCCGGGGGCGGACGGGTGGGGAGCGGCCGGCTGGGGGGGGTAGGCCTGGAGCGCAGAGGGGTCCTCAAGCGGAGCGGCCTGGACGTCGAGTGGGATGTCGAGCCAGACGGGGCCGGGGCGGCCGGTGGTGGCGAGGTGGATCGCCTTTTCCAGGTGGTAGCGGATGGTGAGCGGGTCAGTGACGGTGACTGCGTACTTGGTGATGGGGGCGACGATGGAGACGATGTCGACCTCCTGGACGCCGAGCTGGCGCATGCCGAGGGGGCGGCCGTCGGGGGAGAACATGCGATCGGGGCGCTTGACCTGGCCGGAGAGGAAGAGGGTGGGGGTGGAGTCGAGCCAGGCGCCGGCGACTCCGGTGACAGCATTGGTGCCGCCGGGGCCGGTGGTCACCAGCGCGACGCCGAGGCCGCCAGTGGCTTTGGCGTAGGCTTCGGCGCAGATGGCGCTGGCCTGCTCATGGGAGTTGCAGACGGGTGTGAGGGCGGGATTGTTGGCGAGCGAGGCGTTGAGGTGCATGGCGCCGCCGCCGGTGACGAGGAAGACGTGGCGGACGCCGTGGGCGGCGATGCGGTCGAAGAGGTAGTCGGAGAGCTTTTGCATGGGGTCTTGGTGGTCGTTGCGTGTGCCTGGTGGTTGCGTCTTCGTTCGGGAATTGAGGACCGCAGATCCTTCGCTTTCCACCCAGGCGAGCAAAGAATGCTCGCTTGGGGCCCGGACTTTGATCAGGATGGCGGCGCTGTGGGCTGGGGCTGAAGGAGGCGTGGGGTTGCCGGCTGACGGCGTTGGGTGGGCTTGGAGGTGGTAGTCAGGCGTCGTGCGTTGGTCGAGGCTTTGGCTTGGGCGGGGGTGCTTGGCGGGCCGGAAGCTGCTTGCGATGGGGCGGCTGTCCGGCTGGCGCTTGTCCGCCCAGCGCTTGGGGCGGGAGCGATGGAAGCGATTGGTTGGGTGGGGAGCGTGATTGGACCAGGGCTCCTGGTGCGGGTGGTGACTGAGCCGGGACGGAGGGCGGCGACGGGGCGCGCTGAGCGGCGGAGCTTCGCTGAGCGGGTGAACCGGGGCTCGTGCATGGCTTTGTGCCGGGTCTCGCGATCTGCCGAAGCTTCAAGTGGAGATGCCGCCTGGCGGGCGAGCAGCAGCGCTTCCATGAACTCGCGGACGGCGCCGTGGCCGGCAGGGGCCTGGGTGATGTGGCCGGCTTGGGCGCGGACTTTCGGCCGGAGCCAGGCAAGAACCGCGGGTTGGGCGTCAGAGGGGGCGGCGGCGAAGCCGGCCAGCTGCATGGCGGGCAGGTCGTTGACGTCGTCACCCATGAAGCAGATCTCGGCCAGCGCATAGCCGTGGCGCTCGGCGTAAGCGCGCAGGGCGCTGGCTTTGTCGCGGCAACCCTTGGTGATGTCAGCCAGGCCGAGCTTGGCGGCGAAGCGGTCGACGAGCGGGCTGTCTTCGCCGGAGATCAGGGTGACAGAGAGGCCGGCGCGCAGGGCCCGGGCGACGCCCATCACGTCGGCAAAGCAGAAGCGCTTCCACTCCTGGCCATCGGGGCCCCACCAGACGCCGCCGTCGGTGAGGGTGCCGTCGACGTCCAAGGCGAGCGAGCGGATGTGGCCGAGCCGGGTCGTCTTCAGGCGGGCTATCATAGGAGCGCCCTCATGCACCCGGCCTCGCCTCGGCCTTGGCCTGACTCATGGCGATCATGCTGACTGGCAGGCGGACTGGAGCGTGTCGACGCGGCGGAGCTTCTTCATGATGGGCACCTCGCGCTCGACGACGCGCTTGACGCCGTCGCCGAGGGACTGCTCGACCAGGCGGATGTCGCGGACCAGGCGCTGGATGCCGTTGGGCTCGAGCGAGGCGGCCTGGTCAGAGCCCCACATGGAGCGATCGAGGGTGATGTGGCGCTCGATTGCGCAGGCGCCAAGTACCGTGGCGGCGACGCTCGAGCTCAAGCCGGTTTCGTGGCCGGAGTAGCCGATGGGCACGCCGTAGCGCTCCTGCATGCTGGGGATGACCTTGAGGTTGAGCTCCTCGTAGTAGGCCGGGTAGGTGGAGCAGCTGTGCATCAGGACCAAGTTGTGCTTGCCGAGGACCGAGACGGCGTGGTCGATCTGCTCGTAGGTGCTCATGCCGGTGGACAGGATGATGGGGGTGTCCTTGGCGCGGCAGTGGGCGCGGGTGTGGCGGAGCAGCTGGTCGTCGGTGAGCGAGGCGGAGGCGATCTTGAAGCAGGGGACGTCGAACTCGGCGATCAGGTCGACGGCCTGCTCGTCCCAGCAGGAGGCGAACCAGGGCATCTTGACGGCGCGGCAGTAGGCGTCGAGCTCCTGGAACTCTTCGCGCTCGAACTCGAGGGCGTACTTGAGCTCGCCGTTGGTGGTGCCGAAGGGGCTTTCGCGGGGGCGGGCCAGCTCGTCTGCCGAGTAGACGACCGAGACGGTGCGCTTTTGAAACTTGACGGCGTTGCAGCCGGCGGCGACGGCGACCGAGATCAGGCGCTTGGCGAGGTCGAGGTCGCCGTTATGGTTGATGCCGATCTCCGCGATGATGTAGGCGGGCAGGTCGTTGCCGACCAGGGTGTTGCCGATGGCAACGGAGGTGCCGAAGATACGCATAAGTGCCTCGTAGCGCCGGGTGCGGGAAGGCACGGGGCGGGTGGGCCGGGCCGGGCGATGGCGCGCACGGCGGGGTCTCTGACCTTGGTCTACGTGAGCGGGGGAGCGGCGGCAAGGATACATTGGCCGGCTGATGACCGAAGTGTGGGCGAGATTCCCACGGGTGGCGTTCTATACCGGTCGAGCGGATAGTGTAGGGGCTGATGAAGCTCGAAGCCCGAAGTGGTGCGCTCGGCGAGGGCCTGGTCGTGCCGGGCCAGGCTGCGCTTGGTCAAGACTGGGCTGGTCAGGACGGGCTTGGTCAGGACGGCTCTGGTCAGGGCCGACCCCGAGGCGGGCCAGGAGGCGATGGGTCTGCCGGGGGCGAGCCGGGGCGAGATGTGCCTGCTCCGGACCGGCATCCCAGCCGACCGGTGGCCCCGTCGGCCATCCAGCCCCTGGAGGCGGCGGACCTGGACCATGTTCTCGCGCGGACCTTAGAGCTGTCGGGGGGCGTGTGGGAGGAGTTGCGGGGCGAGCGGGTGCTGCTCACGGGCGGGACCGGCTTCTTCGGGATGTGGCTGACGGAGAGCTTTCTGCACATCAACCGGCGTCTGGGCCTGGGGGCTCGGCTGGTGGTGCTGAGCCGCAGGCCCGCGGCGTGGCTAGGGCGGGCGCCGCACCTGGCAGCAAGCGACGCGCTCCGGGTGGTGGAGGGGGATGTGCGGTCGTTTGCGTTTCCGACAGGGCGATTTGCGTGTGTGGTGCATGCGGCAACGGAGTCGGTGGTGCCTGCGGGAACGAGCGAGGAAGCGCAGTACTCGGCGATCGTCGAGGGGACGAGGCGGGTGCTGGCCTTTGCTGCGGAGGCAGGCGCGGGGCGGTTTCTGCTGGCGAGTTCGGGCGCGGTGTACGGGTCTGTGAGTGGGCTGACCGCCGCGGACCAGCCATTGCTGGTACAGGCAGACCGGCCACTGCTGGTGCGGGAAGACCAGCCGTTTGCGCCGAGCGCGAGCGTGTATGCGCGAGGCAAGCGAGAGGCCGAGGCACTGTGCGTGACCTCCGGCGTGCCCTGCACGATCGCGCGGGGATTTGCGTTTGTGGGGCCGCATCTGCCGCTGGACGCGCACTTTGCGGTGGGTAACTTTCTGAGGGATGCGCTGGCCGGGCGCGCGATCGAGGTCAAAGGCGATGGAACGCCGCTGCGCTCGTACCTCTACGCGGCTGACCTGGCGGTCTGGCTGTGGACGATCCTGCTCAAGGGGGCGGCGAGAAGAGCTTACAACGTGGGGAGCGAGGAGGCTGTTTCCATAGGCGAGTTGGCCGGGCGGGTGGCGGCCGGGGTGGCGCCGCTGGTCGGGGAGCGGGTAGGTGTGCGCGTGGCCATGCGGGCGAGCGAGGGTGCGGGCGCGCCGGCGCGGTATGTTCCTTCGACCCAGCGGGCGCGGGCAGAACTGGGGCTGGAGGCCTGGATCGGTTTGGATGAGGCGATCCGACGGACGGCGGCGTGGCATCGGGAGACCGGGAGCCAGGTGTCCCCAGGTGGCGGGCTCGGCGCGCATTAGTGAAAAGGTTGGAGCCGCAGCGCCGCTGCTAAAATCCCAACCAATCCCGCTTCCTGAGAGTTTTGCATGCACTGCTTACGCTCTTTCTGCTTGCTCCTGCTTGCTTCTGGCTTTTTGTCTCATGCGAACATCGCGCTGGCGCTGCAGGAGCCGGTAACTCCCAAGGTCGCGGAGCCTGTCGCCGGGCCTTCCATCGCCGCTGCTGCCAGCCCGGCTGCGCCGGTGGCGACGCATCCGTTGACCTCGGCGGACCTTGGGGCTTTCTTTGACGGCATCGTGCCCATGCAGCTCGAGCGCAGTGACATTGCGGGCGCCTCGGTACTGGTGATGCAGAAGGGGCAGGTCCTGCTTGAGAAAGGCTATGGGTTTGCCGACGTCAAGAAGAAACAGCCAGTCGATCCGGCGGAGACGATCTTCCGGCTGGCGTCGATCTCGAAGCTCTCGACCTGGATCGCGGTGATGCAGCTGGAAGAGCAGGGCAGGCTGGACCTGGACACGGATGTGAACCAGTATCTGGACTTTGCGATACGGCCGGCGTTCGGCAAGCCGATCACGCTGCGCAACCTGATGACGCATACCGGGGGGGTTTGAGGAAGAGAGCAAGGATGTCATTGTGACGGACCCGAAGTTTGCGGCGTCGCTTCGCGACTTCCTGATCGACAACCAGCCGAGGCGGCTGTTTCCGCCGGGCGAGATCCCGGCCTACTCGAATTATGGGGTGGGGCTGGCCAGCTATATCGTGCAGCGGGTGAGCGGCGAGCCGTTTGAGCAGTACACCGAGCGGCACATCTACCAGCCGCTGAAGATGGGCCACTCGACGTTTAGGCAGCCGCTGCCGGGGGCGCTGAAGGCGTCGGAAGGCTATGGCAGCAGTACGGTGGCGCCGGTGATCGGGTTTGAGATCTTCAACCCGGTCGGCGCGGGTGGGTTCTCGTCGACGGCGGCGGACATGGGGCGCTTCGGGTCGATGCTGCTGAACGGCGGGGAGCTCGAGGAAGCGCGGATTCTGAAGCCGGAGACACTGGCCAGGATGTGGACGCCGCAGTTCCAGGCCAGCCCGGCGATGCCGCCGCTGTGCATGGGGTTCTACCAGGCGTGGCGCAATGACCTGCGCTGGATCGGGCACGAGGGCGACTTGATTGCGTTTCACAGCATGTTCTTCGTCGAGCCGAAGCAGCAGCTGGTGTTGTTTGTCGCCTATAACTCGTCCGGCGGCGCGGCGCGGCCGAGGCCGGAGATCCTCGACCAGTTCTCGGACCGGTATTTTCCTGGGGCGCCGCGTACGCAGACTTTCTTAAACCTGCCGCGCGGTGAGTTGAAGCAGGTGGAGGGAACGTACTATGCGACGCGGCGGGCGGAGAGCACGAAGCTGCGGCTGTTCTCGCTGCTGGGCCAGGCGCCGGTGAAGAACGACAAGGATGGCGCGGCGGTGATGGATTTCGAGTATGCGAAGGACCTGCGGCTGCACCTGATCCACTGGAAGCCGGTAGGCAAGGACCTGTGGCAGGAGGTGGGCGGGCAGGAGACGCTCTTCGCGATCCGCGATGGGGGAGGCAGGATCGTGCGCCTGGCGGTGAGCTTTCCTGGCGTGCAGATGGAGCGGGTGCCCTGGTACGCGAACCGGATGTACGTGCTGGGGCTGGTGGGTGGCAGCCTGCTGGTGCTGCTCTCGGCGGTGGTGGCCGCGGCGTGGAGGGGCGCACGGCGGGTGACGCTGCGGGAACGACCGCGGCCGGCGCCGCAGCCGAACACCGCGTGGCTGCCTTGGGGCTCGCAGCTGGCGGCCTGGCTCTGGACGCTGTTGCTGGCAGGCGTATTTGGCTACTTGATCGGTAGCCCGGATGAGGCGCTGCCGCCTACGCCGGCATGGGAGACGTACTTTGTGCTGATCAATGTGCTGGTAGGGATCGCGATGCTGTTCAGCGTGTACGCGGTTTACTCGGCGGTGGTGACCTGGCGCGAGGGGTTGCGTTGGACGACCAAGGTCAAGTACGCACTGGTGGCGCTGGCGTGCGCGGTGCTGAGCTGGTTTGCGGTCAGTTATCACCTGATTGGGCAGGTGGGGCGGATCTAGGGCTGGTTGGTGGCACTGGCGGAGTGAGGGCAACAGCAGATCTTTCGCTGCGCTTAGGTGACGGGCGTTGCTCGCTGTGCGGCGTAGTCGGGCTGGTGTTCGGTGGGTTAAACAGAAGCTCCCTCCCTGCACTCGCAGGAAGGGAGCTTCTGTTTTAAGGGCCGCAGGCAGAAGACACGTCACGAAGTGACCGCCGGCCGCGCAGGCGGTCTTTGGCCTAGACGTTGATGGCCAGGCCTTCGACCGCGCCGAAGCCGTCGAGCATGGCCTCGGCGAGGGTTGGGTGGGCGTGGATGGTGAACATGAGCTCTTCGAGGGTGGCTTCGAGCTCCATGGCAACGACGGCTTCGGCGATGAGCTCGGTGGCGGAGGCGCCGATGATGTGGACGCCGAGGATCTCGCCGTACTTTGCATCGGTGACCACCTTCACGAAGCCCTCGTGGGCGTTGATGATGGAGGCCTTGGAGTTGGCGGAGAAGGGGAACTTGCCGACCTTGATGTCAAGGCCTTTGTCGCGGGCCTGGGCTTCTGAGAGGCCGACGGACCCGATCTGGGGCTCGGTGTAGGTGCAGCCCGGGATGCGGTTGCGGCGGACCGGGCGGGCGTACTTGCCGGCTATCCTGGAGGCGACGACGATGCCGGCCATGGCGCCGACGTGGGCGAGCTGGGGCAGGCCGGCGACGATGTCGCCGATGGCGTAGACGCCGGGGACGCCGGTCTCCATCCATTCATTCGTCGGGATAAAGCCCTTTTCGAGCGAGAGGCCGAGCGACTCGAGGTTGATGCCGTCGGTGCGCGGGGCGCGGCCGACGGCGACGAGGACCTTTTCGGCGACTTTGGAGACCTGCTTGCCATCGGCGGCGGTGAAGGTGACTTTTGCGCCGCCCTCGGCGGCTTCGACGGTCTCGACCTTGGCGCCCATGTGCAGGTCGATGCCGCGCTTGCGGAAGTTGCGGGCCAGTTCTTTGGAGACTTCCTCGTCTTCCGCGGGGACGAGGCGGGGCAGGTACTCGATGATGGTGATTTCGGCGCCGAAGCTGCGGAAGATGGAGCCGAACTCGACGCCGACAGCTCCAGAGCCGATGACGATCATCGACTTGGGGATCGAGGGCATGACCAGGATCTCGTTGTTGGTCAGGATGTGGTCGCCGGGGGCCAGGCCTGGGAGCATGCGGGCGTCGGAGCCGGTGGCGAGGATCAGGTTTTTGGCCTGGACGGTGCTGGTGGGGGTTCCGGCCGGGGCAGGCGCTTTGGACATGGCGCCGACATCGATAGACGGGGTGACTTCGACGGTGTGGATGCCATCCTTGGCTGGGCCGGTGAGCCTGCCGAAGCCGCGCACGACGGTGACCTTGTTCTTCCGCATGAGGAAGTCGAGACCTTTGACGTGCTTGGCGATGATGGCGTTTTTGCGCTCGAGGATCGCACCCCAGTTGAGCGAGAGCTCACCGACGCCCTCGATGCCGTACTCCTTGGCGTGTTGGACGTGGTCGTAGATCTCGGCGTTGAAGAGCAGCGCCTTGGTCGGGATGCAGCCCCAGTGCAGGCAGGTGCCGCCGAGCTTGTCTTCCTTCTCAATCAGCGCGACCTTGAGGCCTTGCTGCCCGGCGCGAATGGCGGCGGTGTAGCCGCCGGGTCCGCCGCCGAGGATGGCTACGTCATACGTCGTTGCTTCTGGCTTGGTTACTTCTGCCAAGGGGTGCTCCATTCCGTTCGATAGCCGAAGCCAGGCGTGCAGCTGAGGCACGCGACCTGCGCAAGGGCAGGCCGGGCGACCAAGACGAACGCAGCTTCAGCCGCAGCTGGGATCGCCCTGGCGTCTTGTGCCTCAGCTGTGCCCGGGGTGCCGACCACAGAGACACCCTGATTTTATGCGACTGGCTGGCCATGCGGCGAATGGCGCGTGGGCGATCGCTCAACGGTCCAGGCGCGCACGGCCGGCAAGGCGAGGGCGGCAGTGTGACGTGGCGCCAGGGAGGGGCGGCGTTCCGAGGCTGGATCCTGAGAGTGGTCGAGAGAGTGGTCGAGGGCTTGGCCGAGATCTTGGCCGGAGACGTGGTACTCGAGAGCGTCATGGCCGGCTTGCGCGGCTGACTGGAGTGTCTGCTCGGCGGCGGTAAGCAGCGCGGCGGGGCCGGCACCTGGGAGGTCATGGTGCACGGCCACCCCGATGCTGACAGTGAGCAAGCCGGTGGGGGTATGGGGGTTGGCGATACCCAGCCGGGTGATAGCCCAGCGCAGGCGAGCCGCGACGCGGAGGCTGCCCGGGAGATCGGTCGCGCACAGGAGCACGGCGAAGGTGGAGCGGCTGTAGCGGGCGAGCAGGTCGGCCTGCCGGGGCAGAGCGCGGCTGAGAGCGCTCGCGAGGGTGAGCATGGCGACGTCCGCGGCGACCGCGCCGGCGCGCTCGTGATGCAGGTCATAGGCATCGACGGTGAGGAGCAGGAGCGCTGTGGGTTCTGCGGGCACCTGCTCGCGGGTGCTGTCGGCGTAGACAGTGAGCTGGCTGGCAAGCTGCTGGAGCCGGGCTTCGAGAGTGACCCGGTCGGCGATGCCCGGTCGCTTGAGCTCTGATGTCTGGACAGGCAGCGTGGGCGAACCGCCCGGCGAAGTGGAGATGCGGCTGCTCGAGCTCGCACACAGGCTGGCTGGCGGCTGCGCGAGCCGGTGCGGGCCCCGACGGTGCAGGGCGCCGCTCAGGCCGCAGACGACCAGGACGCACAGCGCACCCGCGACGTAGAGGCCGGTAGAAAAGAGCGCGGCGGAGAGCAGGCCGCCGCAGACGAGAACCGGCGCACTGCCCCGGCGAAAGAATGAGACCAACATGGCACGCTCCAGGTGAGGCTATGGCGAGACCGCCTGTCGCGTGAGGTCCGGAGGAGTGTTCAGGACCAGCGCGATCTACCTGTCTACTGGTGTAAACGGGATAGCTCTACCTAGGAAAGCGTGAAAAGCGGAGGTAAAGCACTCTTTGGTGACGATTTGCCCGTTTTGAACCTTGGTTCCCTATTGGACGCCTTGGAGGGGGTGGGATGCGAGGAGTTGGCGGTTTGCCGGACGCGTTTGCTTGGGGACTTTCGCCGGGAACTAGCCGGAGAGCCGCATGGCGTCTAGCCCAGGACGCGGGCGGCGTCCTTGGCGAAGTAGGTGACGATGAAGCCAGCGCCAGAGCGGCGGAGGCCGAGCAGCGACTCCATCATGGCGCGCTCCGGCTCAAGCCAGCCGCGGGCGAAGGCGGCCTGCAGCATGGAGTACTCGCCGGAGACCTGGTAGGCGCCAATGGGCAGGTCGAAGCGCTCGCGCGCGGCGCGAATGACGTCCTGGTAGGGCATGCCGGGCTTCATCAGGATCATGTCGGCACCCTCGGCTACGTCCTGCTCGATCTCGCGCATGGCTTCGCGCAGGTTGGCGCCATCCATCTGGTAGGCGCGGCGGTCGCCGAACTGGGGAGCCGAGTCGGCGGCCTCGCGGAAGGGGCCGTAGAAGGCGGAGGCGAACTTGGCGGCGTAGGAGAGGATGGGCGTATTTTCTTGGCCGGCGTGGTCGAGGGCGGCGCGGATGGCAGAGACGCGGCCGTCCATCATGTCACTGGGGGCGACGATGTCGGCGCCGGCCGTGGCGAGCGAGACGGCGGTGCGGGCGAGGAGCTCGAGGGAGCGGTCGTTGTGGACATGGAAGGTGTCGGGGTGGCCTTCGAGTTCAGCTCGGCGCTCGACGATGCCGCAGTGGCCGTGTGAGGTGTATTCGCAGAGGCAGACGTCGGCGATGAGTAAGAGGTCGCGCGTGGCTTGCTTGAGGGAGCGGAGGCCGGTTTGGACGATGCCATTCTCGGCCCAGGCGCCGGAGCCTTCTTCGTCTTTGGCGGCAGGCAGGCCGAAGAGGAGCAGGCCGCCGAGGCCGAGGGCCTGGGCCTGCTCGGCTTCCTTGGCTGCTTCGTCGAGCGAGAGGTTGTAGACGCCGGGCATCGAGGAGATCTCACGCCTGATGCCCTCGCCGGGGACGAGGAAGAGCGGATAGATGAGAGCAGAGGGTTCGAGCTGGGTTTCGCGGACGAGCGAGCGCATGGCGGGGGTCTGGCGAAGGCGCCGCATGCGGAGTTGTGGGTAGGGCATGGTTTGATTTTAGGCTTCGTGCGGCGTTCCCTGGAGCCAAGGAAAGCGAATCACGCCGGCCTAGCTGGGTGCGGCGTACTCGTTCACCTTCCTACTAAGGGCTTGCGAGCATCATGCCAACGGAGAGCACCTGATGACTCCAGCAGGTCGAAAGCGTGTTGGTCGAACTCTCACGATAGCCGCAAGCCTTGGCTCGTGGTGCTCGTCATCTGGTGCCAGCAACAGATGAACGCAGCTTGCTCGGCTGTGCTTCATGAAGATGAGCGGGTGATCCGGCTGGCCGTTTAAAGCTATACCGGAGATACGGGATACGCTCCGTCGTCCGAAGAGCAGCTAGTCCCTCCTATTACTCGAGAGCCATTCCCGGCCGTCCACGGCTTCCGCGTAATTCTTGGGCGCGCCACTGAAGAGTTGTTTCTTAGTGACGCGGTAGCGGGCAAGAAAAATGCGTGTGTGCTCCCGCTGCCTGGTGCTAGGCTGGTGGCGGTTTCGGTGCTTTGCTGGGGGATCTATGCGCGTTGCTTGCGGATCGTTTGCTGCTTTCTTACTTCTGACGCTTGCGCTTATCAGCGGTGCTCAGGCGCCCTCACCACAGCAGGCAGTGAGCAAGCCGGCTGCTCCCAAGATGGTTGTGCGTCCATCGACGGATGAGCTTACTCAGGCGCAGGCGCCTGCCTGTCCGGTGAGTCTGGATGTGCGGCATGGAACGAGTTGGGCCAGGTGGTTGCCAGCGGGTCAATCCGATAAACCCGCGCGCGAGGCACAAGCGCTTGACGTTACAGTGGTCAATCGTGGGTCGAGCGAGATCGTATCGCTCGACGTGATGGTGCAGCTGCGCTCGGCGAAGTTGGGGAGGATGCCGCTGGTGAGCGAGGGCGAGACTCTCGGCGAGCGGCTGCCGCTGCATGTTGCTATGTCAGTCAAGGCGGACGAGGACGCGGCTGCTTCATGGAGCGTCGCGAGCACGCAGCCGGTAGCTTATGTCGAGATCAGCAAGGTGACTTACGGGGATGGCTCAATCTGGGCTGCTTCGAAAGCGTCGGCATGCCAGTTCATGCCGAGCCCGGTGATGCTGATCACTTCGCGATAAGTCGCGGTAAGTTCTGTTCGTTAGTTGCCTGGCGGCCCGAGAGCGACGCCGACGAGCGAGTCGGCGCAGCCGTAGTAGAGCAGCCAGCGGCTGTGGAAGTAGACCAGGCCTTCGGCGAAGGTGGTGCCGGCGGCGTACTGGCCGCTTTGTTCCCAGGGCTGCTGAGGCTTGAAGAAGGGCGCGTCTGTGCGCTGGAGCAGTTGCGCGGGGTTAGCCGCGGAGAAGAGTGCCTGGCCTACGGAGTAAGTGCCTTTCGCCAGAGCGGGTGAGGCCTGGGCGGCATTCGAGCCGTAGGCGCCGTCCGCGTTCTTTCCGTTATAGATAAGCAGGATGCCGCGGCTTGTAAGTAAAGGCGGCGGACCTACCTCGGGCAGGCCGCTGTCGAAGAGGCCGGGGCGAGGCCGCAGCAGGACTTCCGGCGTGCCGGTTGCCTCTTCGACCGGGGCCCAGTGAACCAGATCGGTGGACGTTGCCAGGCGGATCTCGCCCTCGCCCCAGTACATCCAGTACTTACTCTGCAACTTAGCAGCGAGTAAGTGGCCGTCTACCAAGTGGGTCAGGATGCCGGCTGACTTATACTTGAGCGCTGCGTACTTACCGCCGGCAGCGGTTGCGAAGACCGGGCCGTGCTTGGTCCAGTGGAGCAGGTCGGGCGAAGTGGCTACGCCGACAGAGTAAGTCGATCGATTCCACTGGGTGTAGGTGAGGACGTAGGTTCCGTCTTCGCGCTCGACGATACGTGGATCTTCGACCCCGCCGGGCCACTCGCGTGATTGCTGGGCATCCTTTGCCGGGTAGAAGACGGGCCTGGAGTCCTGGGTAAAGTGGATGCCGTCAGAGGAAACAGCGAGGCCGAGCCGCGAGGTGTGCGCGCCGATGGCGGTCGTGCCGCTGTTATCTTCTGCGCGGTAGAGAACAAAGACCTTGCCGTCGCGCACGACAGCCGCGGGGTTGAAGGTGTGCTCGGGCTCCCAGGCGACGGGATGTTTGAGGATCGGATCGTCGAAGCTCGCGTCAGGGCGCGGCGTGATGATGGGCTGCGCATTGGCCGGGCGGGTGAAGGGCGCGAGCATCCAGGTTGCCTTTAGCGCGGGAGATGGCGCTGGAGTTTGCGGGACAGAGAGCAGAGCGGCGACGAGCAGTAGCTGGAATGCGTGACGGGCCATGCGCACGAGTGTAGCAATCAAGCGCAGCAGTTAAAGCGCAGCAGTTAAAGCGCAGCAGTTAAGCGCAGCAGTTAAGCGCAGCGATAGGGTTCGACCCTAGTTACGGAGCTGGGCGCCCGTTGACTGCGCGGTCGCGGGGCAGCGTGTGAACTTAGTCGTGACTTAGTATGCACGTAGCGATGCAGGCAGCGACTCCCTCACACACGGCGCTTCGCGTGGCACTGCGCCGGGCTGCTCACCAGCTCTATGACAGGCCACTGGTGTTTACAGATCCGTTGGCTGTGCGGATGCTTGGCGACGCGTATGCCGAGCAGCTCAGTCGTACGCCGAGACAAGGGGGCCGGCCCTGGTCGGTGGGGTTGCGGGCGTACCTGGTGGCGCGCAGCCGGTATGCGGAGGACGCGCTTGGGCTTGCAGCAGGCCGCGGCGTGCGGCAGTATGTGCTGCTCGGGGCCGGGCTTGATACGTTCGCATATCGCAACACATTTGCAGGCTTGCGTGTGTTCGAGGTGGATCATCCAGCGACGCAGCAGTGGAAGCGGGAGTTGTTGGTTTCGAGCGAGATCGAGATCCCGGAGAGCCTGCGATTTGTCCCGGTTGATTTTGAGCTGGACTCGCTTGAGGAGCAGCTTGCGGCGTGCGGTTTCGATCGAGAGGCGCCGGCATTTTTAAGCTGGCTTGGCGTGGTGCCGTATCTTACGCTGGCTGCGTTTCGCTCAACCCTTGCCTTTGTCGCCGGGCTGGCGCCGGGCACGGGCGTAGCGCTTGATTATGGGCAACCGCGAGCGGTGCTGCCGCCGCAGGAGCAGCTGGCGCATGATTCGCTTGCTGCCAGGGTCGAGCAGACTGGTGAGCCTTTCCAGCTCTTCTTTACGCCGCAAGAGATGGCGGCTGAGTTAGAGCAGTTTGACAGGATCGAAGATGTGGGCCGGGTTGAGATCAATGCGCGGTACTTTGCCGGGCGGGCGGATGGGCTGGAAGTGCGCGGGCAGGCGGGGCGGTTGGTGACGGCGTGGAAGTAGCCTGAAAACCGCCTACGCGGCTGGCGGTCACTTCGTGACGCGTATACCGACCCTTCGGGCCAGAAGACTCCCCACGAAGTGGGCGCGAGCCGCGCAGCCGGTCTTCGCTTGCTTGCCGGTACGATAGAAGGAGTGGCTTTCTTACAGACAATACCGTCGCCTGTTTTGGAACTTAGCCGGCTTACGCTGGAATGGGATCGCTTTCTCGATTTGCTAGCCGGTTATGCGCAGTCAGAGATTGGGCGGGCGTGGACGCGGGCGCTGGCGCCGTCGACTGATCTGGTGTGGCTGGACCGGCAGCACTCGCTGGTGGCCGAGATGCAGCGGCTGCTGCATGAAGGGGTGCGGCCATCGCTCGGTGCGCTGTTTGATCCGACCGAGCTATTGGCCAAGTCTCGGCTAGAGGGCGCGGCGCTCGAGCCGGACGAGATAGGCGTGGTGCTTGACCTGGCGGACCAGGTTTCCGGCTGGGCGGCGGTGATGCGCGAGCCGCCTGACCGGCTGGTCGGCGAGTTGCCGGAGTTATCGATCTTATCCGGTCCGGTGCTAAGTGCGGACCTGCGGCCGCTGGTGGAAAGTTTGCGCGCGAAGATGATGCCGGATGGCACGCTGACCGATGATGCATCGCCGGAGCTGGGGCGCATTCGCCGCGAGATGGACAGGCAGCAGAGGGCGATCCAGGACTCTCTGAAGTCGGCGCTGCGCAAGTTGTCCGAGGATGGCTCGACGCAGGAGAATTTAATCACGATTCGCGGCGAGCGGTTTGTGATCCCGGTCAAGAGCGAGTTGAAGCGGCGTGTTTCGGGCGTCGTGCACGGGGCTTCGTCGTCGGGGCAGACGGTGTATTTGGAGCCGCTCGAGACCATTGAGCTGAACAACGAGTTAGTAAGACTGTTTGAAGAAGAGTTAGTGGAGATACACCGGATCTTTCTGGCGCTGACGCGTCAGATTGGGGCGCAGGCGCACGTGATTGGGCCTGGCGCGGCGATCCTGGCCGAGGTGGAAACGCTTGCTGTGCGGGCGCGCTTTGCTGCCGAGTACGAGTGTGTGCGGCCTAAGTTCTCAGGCACGACTCGCTTTGCGCAAGGTAAGTTTTCGAGCATGGCTCCTGAGTTGCGGCTGGTGGCGGCGAGGCATCCTTTGCTGGAGCACAGGTTGAAGCGGGCAGTGGTGGAGGGGCGCGGCTCGGCGATGGTGGTGCCGCTGTCGATGGCGCTCGAGACCGAGGCGCGGCAGTTGATTATCTCGGGGCCGAATACCGGGGGTAAGACGGTTGGGTTGAAGACGGCGGGCTTGTTGGGGTTGATGGCGCAGGCTGGGGTGCCGGTGCCTGCGTTTGAGGCAACGCTGCCGATCTTTGGGGCGTTCCATGCCGATATAGGGGATGCGCAATCGATCGAGCAGAATTTGTCAACGTTCTCGGCACATATTGTGAACTTGACACGCATTGCGGAGTTAGCCGATGCTGCTTCGCTGGTGCTGTTGGATGAATTAGGCTCGGCGACTGACCCGGAGGAGGGCGCGGCGCTGGCGGTGGCGATTGCGGAGCATTTTCTGAAGGCTGGGTGCTGGTCGATCATTTCAACGCACCATACTTCATTAAAAATCTATGCGGAGAATACGGCTGGGGTGACGAACGCGGCGGTTGGGTTTGACGAAAAGACGCTGGCGCCGACTTATGAACTTAGGCAGGGGGTGCCGGGGGCTTCGGCGGGGATTAATATTGCGCAGCGGCTGGGGCTGTATCCGTCGATCGTGGCGGCGGCGCGTGGGCGTATGTCGACGCAGACGCTCGATATTGGCGCGTTTCTTGATCGGCTGCACCAGCAGATCGCTGCGCTGGGTGAGGAGCGCGCGAGCCTGCAGGAGCAAGAGCGTGAGCTGCGTAAGGAACGTGCGCGGTTAGAAACCGAAGGGATACAGGAGTATCGGGCCAAGACGCGGGAGTTAGAGACGGAGTTGAATGGGCTGCTGCGGACGCTCGAGTCTCAGGCAAAAGAGACAGTGCGCGGGATAGAAGACGCGGCGACTCGAGATAAGTTGGCGCAGGAGGCAGCGCGGCGGGTGGCGAAGGCGCGGCAGGAGTTTTCGGCGCAGTTCGCGAGCTCGATTGCGGCGCGAAAGCCGAATGCGATGCAGCGGGCGGCGGAGCAGGCGGCTGCGCATATGCGCGATCCTCAGCTGGCTTCGCTGGGGGATACGGTGAAGCTGCGGATCGGGCAGACGGGGCGGGTGACGCGTGAGTTCGATGCGAATACGGTTGAAGTTTCGATCGGCATTATGAAGATGCGGGTGGCGCGGTCGGAGATTGCAGCGATTCTGCAGGCGGCGCGCGGGGTGGATGGCAAGCCCGGGCCGAGCCCGGTAACGGCGGCGCGGAAGCGGAATGTGTCGGTGCAGTTAGCGGAGCCTGACGCGAATATGCGGCCGGAGATTAATGTGATTGGGCTGACGGCGGACCAGGCTGCGGATGATGTGCAGAAGTTTGTGGACCAGGCGTTTTTGGCTGGGTTGCAGCGGGTGAGGGTGGTGCATGGTACGGGGATGGGGGTGTTGCGCCGGACGCTAAGGGTGGTGTTGGCAGGGCATCCGCATGTGGCGAGTGTGACGGAGGCGGATAACTATGAGGGTGGACAAGGGGCGACCATTGTGGAGTTGCGGCAATAAAGTGCTAGCGCAAATGAATCCCGATAGTGTGTGAACCACGCTAAAGCTATCATCCAAGCTTCGTCATTGACGAAGTCTGAGCGAGTACCGCAATCTTAAGCTATGACAAACCATGCTAAGACTGACTGTCATCTTAAAGGTCCTACTTACGGGTACTATCTTTCACCAGATCGGCTCAGCGGCTTCATCCCAGTCGCAGAAGAAGACCGTAACCCCCAGGCCCGCGCGATCGACCGTGCCTGTGGACCTTCCACAAGCCATCCAGAGAGTTCGTCCTGCTATCGTCAAGGTTGTATTCGAAGGTTGGAACGCACAGGGAAACAAAGCTTCAAGTTCTGGGACCGGATTCTTCATCAGTGATGAAGGGACTGTAATTACAGCAGCTCATGTTCTTGCGCTACCGCCTGGGTTTACAACTCGGACGCATTTATCGGTGCGCTGGCCTTTGCCACCTACAGTCTATGGGAATGTCAGCATTTCTAGAAGCTTTGCTGGCATAGAGGCCCATATAGCTGGAACCGATCTGGTCCACGATCTGGCAGCACTAACACTATTAAAGAGCCCTGTAACTTCCCACCTTTATCCACGAGGAGATGCTTTTGATTCACCCTTGAAGACTTGTGCTCTCTTGCAGACAACCATGATTTCGGATGGTTCAGAAGTTTTCACTTCAGGATTTCCCGGCTTCTCCTCTAACACTGAAAGTGTCGCACTCTTCACTACCTCAGGGCATGTAGCGTCATCGCAGCCCACAGAGTTTGAGGATAACGGCAAAACATTGAAGGATATTTACTTTCTAGACATGCGGGTGAATCACGGCAACAGTGGAGGCCCGGCTTTTGCCTTAGCAGGAGGAAGCGTAGTGGGCGTGATTGATGTTACTATCCTGCGCCCACCGAGATACAGGGGCAAGCCACGGATAATGTTGAGCAAAACTCCGGCATAGCGATCGTCGTGCCTGCGGAATACGTCGCAAGCCTGCTTGATTCAATTCACCTAAGCAGAAAATGCACCCATACGACTCTTCGTTCCCAAGACTGATGCAGAGCAACATCATAGCTTAGTGCTGTTAAACTGCAAAGCATTACTTCTCGTTTGATTACCTTATTACTTCATCTCGCGATCTCCCTACGTGGCTCATCCTAAATTAGGGGAGTTCTAAAACCTTCGCCTTGTTCATGATGACTCGTCGAAGGAAAGTGTCAACGAAGCTTGCAGTGTTTGTTTTCGATGATGCTTCGGAAAGTGTCGGAGGTTGTTGCCCAGTCGACTAGATCTACTTTGAAGGGGAGGTCGGACTCGGTGAAGGCGTCCCGTAGGTCGGCCATGGTGGTGAGTGGGATTGGCTTTTTTCCCATGATGGCTAGGTCTAAGTCGGAGAACTTTTTTGTTCTGCCAGTGACGCGCGAGCCGAAGGCTCTTACTTCGCGGTCTGGGATCAGGCGGGTGAGGATCTCTCTGACGATGGCTAGCTCTGCTTCGCTGAGGTTTATCGAAGGAGTCGTCACGGTTGGATGCGTTCTGCGATCCTGGCTGCTAGGTATTGAGCATCAGCGAGGAAAGACGGGATGCTAGAGACTACTTCCAGGGCCGCTTGTTCGTTGTAGGTGTGGCTGGTTCTGGCTCGCATGTCTCGGTAGAGCTTCCACTTGGGCCAGTCGCTTAGTAATAGGCCTTGTTCGTTGCCTGAACGAATGAGGTCGGCGAAGGGCATAGCGTCGTAAATGTCCGGTGTGGGTGAGACTAACTCCAAGTAGCGCTTGAGGGTCTTATGGCTTATCTCATAGGTGAACTCGAAGCGCTGGATGAGGCCGTCTCGGATCTGCTCGTCGGTTGTCTCGCGCTGCTGACGTTCAAGGCCTTCAGCTAACTTCTGCGTGGCGCGCAAGAGCGGAGTTAGATCAAGTCCTTCCGTCATGACGCTCCTGTGGCTTAAGAGCAATAGCAGATCCTTCGCTTTCCACCCAGGCGAGCAAAGAATGCTCACTCGGGGCCCGGACTTTGCTCAGGATGACAATTGTTAGTTGATCCGGCTTTAGTTCTACATCGAACGTGCGTTAGCTTCGACGGCATGACAGTTGTGGGTTGGTCTGTCTCTTGCATTTGCGCTAAGCGCGTCCGCCCTTGCGGCCAGCACTCAGATGCGCATGGGCATGATGATGTAGCGGTACTTGGTGTCGTCCTGGGGGTCTTCGGGGCGCATTTGGCCGGCGCTTTGGGCGTCTTTGAATTCGAGGCGGACTTCGCCTTGGTTGCCGATGGCTTTTAAGAAGTCGATCAGGTACTGGGAGTTGAAGCCTACGACGATGGCATCGAAGTTGTAGGGGGTTTCAATCACGTCTTCGCTCTCGCCGGAGTCGGTCGAGGAGCTGGAGATGCGGAGCTCGTTTTGTTCGAGGCGTATCTTGATGGCGCCGGAGCGCTCGTCGGCGAACTGGGCGACGCGCTGGATGGATTGTTGTAACTCCTCCGAGCGGACCACTAAGAACTTATTATTATCGCGAGGCAGCACGGCTTCGTAGTTGGGGAATTGGCCGGTGAGCTTTCTGCTAGTCAACGTCCGGCCGCCGATGCGGAAGAAGAGGGTGTGCTCGTCGTCGGCAAACTCGATCTCCGGGGCGTCGGTGGCAGCAAGCAGGCTTTGTAACTCGGAGAGCGCTTTGCGGGGGATCAGGATCTTCTTTTCGCCGGTGATGTTGGCCAGGTTCTCGCCGGTTTTCTCGACATGCGCAAGGCGGTGGCCGTCGGTGGCGACCATGGCTAGAGACTCAGCTTTCAAGATGAGCAGGGCGCCGTTGAGGGTGTAGCGCGATTCCTCGTTGGAGATGGCGAAGATGGTCTTGGCGATCATGCCGCGAAGCGAGGGGGCAGCAATGCGGGTGAGGTTGGCCTCGGGAAAGTCGGGGACCTGGGGGAAGTTGGCGCGAGCCATGCCGACCATCTTGGTGTTGGAGCGGCCGGAGCGGATCTGGACCCAGTGGTTGTCCATGAGCTTGATGGAGAGGTCGCCATCGGGGAGCAGGCGAATGTAGTCGTAGAGCTTGCGGGCGGGAATGGTGCAGGAGCCGGCTTTCTTGACCTTGGCCGCGCAGGAGGTGCGCAGGCTCTGGTCAAGGTCGGTGGCCGTGATGAGCAGGCGGTCTTCTGTCGCCTCAAAGAGGAAGTTCGAGAGGATGGGGATGGTGGTCTTGCGCTCGACCACGCTCTGGGCGGCGGTGAGCTCCTTGAGCAGGTCCTGCCGGCTGATGGAGATCTCCATCGTGGTCCCCTGCCCTACTTGGGTTTCCTGCTCCAGACCTAGACTCGCCATTGTGTTGATCTCCCCTCAGGCAGCGCAGCTTGCCACACTCTACCACCGTGGCTGGGCGGCTTTCTTTCGCCTTCGGCAGGCATAGCCCTTGCTTTCCATTCTATGGACGAAAGCGGGTGGGCCGGGTGGTTTTTACAGGGTGCGGAAATATGGGACGCAGGCGCGGAAAAGAGGGAGGGCTCAAGGGGTGAGATTGAGCCCTTGCGAACGCGGGAGATGCGGCGGAAGGGCAAGTGGCTGGAGTGCTGCTGGGAAGAACGTAAATAGAAAGGTTTTAGTCAGTAGCAGTAACCGTATGGGCAGGAAAAGTGGAAAGCTGGTCCGGCTGCGAGCTGAGCTAGGGAAACGGAGTGGACGTGTTTTAGAAAAGTCGTCCCGGCTGGAGAGCAAAAGCGGGAAGACGGGTGCGTAAGGGGAGGATGGGTGACTGGTTCTACCTGATGTACACAGAGGCGCCGGCAGGGGATGTGGAAAGTTGAGGGCGAGGGTGGAAAGCGTGGCCTGGAGTGCGTGGGGCGTGGTGGGCGGAAAGGCGGGCTTTCCACCGGTCTGCATTTCCCACTGTTTGCTCAGGGGTGGGGGCGTTCAGAGGATATGCAGTCCGCACGAGGTGAGGCGATACCGCTGGATCACACCGGAGGGAGGAGGGTCAAGGGTGTTCTCGAAAGGGGCCAGCGAGGAGAAAGACAAAAGCAGATCCCGCTTTCCACTGCTTTCCACCCAAGCGAGGGAACGCTCGCTTGGGGCCCGGACTACGCTCGGGAGGACATTGCTCTGAGCGCTCGCTAGCGCTTCTTCTCCCAGAAGTCTTCATGACGGTCGTCGCGGATGCGGACCCCGTGGACCTGGCCGGAGGAGTCGCGCTCAAAGGTGAGCCGCATGGTGCCGCCGGTGACGAAGAAGAAGGTGTTGGCGCTCTCAGGCAGCAGTTCTGTCGTGTCGCCGACGCGGTTGCGCTGGAAGAGCTGGTCGCCCTGTCGGTAGACGGTGATGGAGGGGACGCCGAGGTCGGTGTACTCGCCCTCGTAAGCGTCGTAGAGCTGGGGATTGACCTTGACGGGGATGGGGTGGATGGGAACCAGCAGGCGCTCGGCGGCGGGCGGGATGGAGCTGTCCTGCGCGAGGTGATGGGAGAAGAGCCAGCGGGGCAGCTCAGGCTCAGAGTAGGCACGCTCCCAGACGTTGTGGCGGACTTTCTCGTACTCCCAGAAGCGGACGTTGGCGCCGGCGGCTTTCATGGCTTCGAACATGAGCACGGACTGGCGGGGGGAGACGACGTTGTCGTCGGCGCCGTGGAAGAGCCAGGCGGGCGTGTGGGCGAGCGCGTGGGCGTACTCGGCGGGCAGCTCGGGCTCCTGCCAGCGCTGGGGCTGGTAGGACCAGAAGATACCTCCGCAGACCGGGGCGATAGCGGCAAAGACGTGGGGGTAGGTGCGGGCGAGCTCCCAGACGCCGTAGCCGCCGAGCGAGAGGCCGGTGAGGTAGGTGCGGTCGGGGTCGCCGTGGAACTCGCGCTCCTCCTCGTTGAGCGCGCCCATGGCCAGCTCCATCATCTCGGGGTCGGTCCAGTGGTGATGGTTAAAGGGCACCTGGGGCATGACGACCACGGCAGGCCAGCGCTCGGGGTGGATGCGGATGGCGGCGGGCAGGCCAATCTGGGTCTCGTCCATGCCTTCGGCGCCGCGCTCGCCGGAGCCGTGGAGGAAGAGGATGACGGGCCACTTCATGTGCTCGTTCCAGCCTTCGGGCAGGTAGACCTGGTAGTGGTGCAGGGTGCCGTTGAGCAGGATGGTCCGGTTGAGGAAGCCTGTCTCCTGGGGGTGCCGCGCGGCGAGGGTGGAAGCGGCGAGGGAGAGAAAGACGCACGATACGGCGAGGCGTCGCAACCAATGCATAGGTGCAAGGATAGCAAGGCGGCGGCGGGCTTTGCAGTCGGCGGCTTTGAGGTGATCGACGGACAGGACCGCCTGCGCGGCTTGCGGCCACTCCGTGGCGAGTGTTCTAACCCCTTCGGGTGACAAAAGCATGAAGCCCCCGGGAAGGAAGGGGGATCAATACTTCTTAAGCGCTGCAGGTCGAAGACTTTTTCAGAAGTGGCACATTGTGCTGAAGGCGATCTTGTTCGGTCTTGCTTACCGGGCAGAGGCTTTCAGTCGGCTATTTGTCTTGGAGGGATCAGGATCAGATTACATTCGACTTGGTTGGCTTCCATGAGATGGAGAAGCGTTCAAGAAAGCGGGGGAGTGCGAATTGTTTTCTTGTTTGTTTTGTATGCAGACAGGATAGCGTGCGCCAAGCCCAAGTGGATGAGCTTAGCAAAGCTAACGGGTTCACTGGCTGAAGAGAGTCTTAAAGCAGCAGGAGAGCAGTCCCTTCAACGATGGAGATCTTTGCAGAGATTCACAGTGTCGGAGCTTGCCGACTCATCCTGCTTCGCGACTCTGTGGCTTAGTGTGCGGGTTGTTCTGTTTTCACCCGGACACGATCTGGTCGAGTCGGACTTAGGCGCAGCGAAAGCTAAAAGAACGAGAGCATACACGCAGTGCATCGGAGCCCGCGTAGACATTCGGAGCGGTATCGGTGATGCAGCGCTGTAGAGTTAGCTGCGCATTCATTTTGATCCTCCGCGGATTTGCGCAGCCAAGTTCTTTTGTCTTCACAAAGCAGGGAAAAGAAGTTGCACGCGTGGCGATCTGCTGGAAAGCCTGGGTGGGCGTGCATGGTTGCCGGAGCGAGAAGAAAAGAGCGCGATGATGACGATCGTGATGTGCGAAGAGGGTGCGAATGGAAGATTTTTTGCACTTTTTGATCTTTTCCGGTGCTTGAAGAGGTATCTCAAAGCCAGCACTTAGATACACTGTCATCTATGGCAGAAATAGAATTGATCGCAGTAGTAGACCGAGCACTTGAAGCATTGAAGGTAGCGCGCAAGGCGCTTCTCGCCAATGGCAGGCAGCAGGCTGGGTCTAAGTCGACAACCACTATGAGAAAGCAGGCTAGTAAGGCTGCACCAACAAGACGAGGAATGAGCGAAGAGGGACGGCAAAGAATTGCCGAGGCGCAGCGCAAGCGATGGGCGACAGCCAAGCGTGCAGCCAAGAAGGCTGCGCGGCTGGCGGCTAAGTAAGACTTGTAAGGCAGGCAGGAGCGGCGTTCGCCGATGGCACAGGGCCCAGCCGCTTCTTGCTGCGTTGCAGCAGTGACTGGAAACCATGGCTATGCGGGTGATGGCGTCCGGCTGGCGTGGCAAGCACACTGGCGGGCTGCGCCCCCTGCCCGAGGCTGTCCCACGCTCAAGCTGAGAATTGAAGTCTTTCCTCCCTTCTGGATATTTCTGCCCCATTGGTAAGTGGCAAAGCGGAGTCAACCGAGTCTCTCTTCCCTGTCGATTGTCCTGCTGGAGTAAGTGATTGCGGGACCTTTTAACTTGGGCGTAAAGGCCGAAAAACTTACTGCATGATGCCTGGAGCGGCTCATGAGTGCCGGGGCATCGCGCCGCTCGCTTCTTCGCACACCGCATCGCCTTCGTATCCTCCTGATTTCTGGGCAGGTCTTGCCGGGTGATCTTTCGTGACACCTACACGATGCGTTTGAGTTCTCTCTCGAGGACGACGTTTGCGCTTTCTCGGCTTAAGCCGGAGACGATACGCCGGCGGTCTAGCTCGGCTGCTTTGTTTCGGTGATCTCCGATCGTGGCGCATCGGGTTATCAGGCGGGGTTGCGGATAACTCAGCATGGGTGGTGCTTACGGGCTTGCTCTACTGCGCGGAGAAATGATTTGCTAGCTTGCGTTGCTAGCCGGGGCGCAGGGACGCTGTGCCTGGCGACTCAGATCGCGGCTGCACCGACGCGCATGGCAGGGTAAGTCGCGAGCGGAGTAAGTCGCGGTGTGAGTTAGTCACGTGATGAACTAAGCCATGCAGCTGGTGGTGGCTTGCTCCATCACCAGCTGGATGCGCGGGAGCGCGAAGACGCGAGGCCGGGCCAGGATTGCAAGCAAAGGACGGGTGAGTGAAGGATGGATCATGTAAGCTGGAGCTGTTTTGCGCCCGTGTAAGTGGGGTGCCGATGAGGGTGGAACCGTCGCATGGATCTAGGACTGCGAGACAAGGTCGTGGTGATCACCGGCGGCGCCTCGGGCGTGGGCGCGGCGATCAGCAAAGCCGCGCTGCGCGAAGGTGCGCGGGTGGCAGTGCTGAGCCGCGTGACGCCAGAGACGGAGCGATTTCTAGCCCAGCTTGGGCCGGAGTCTGAGCGGGTGATCTTTCTTCCGCTGGAGCTTGCAGAGGCGGACCAGTGTGCGGCGGCGATCCGGGCGGTCACGGACGCTTGGCATGGGATCGATGCGCTGGTAAACAATGCCGGGAGGAACGACCGGGTTGGGCTTGCGAGTGGGACCGGCAGCGCGGAGGCATTTATGGAGAGCCTTCGTCAGAACCTGCTGCATTACTATGTGGTCGCACAGTGCGCGCTGCCCTGGCTGAAGCAGAGCCGAGGCTCGATCGTGAACATAAGTTCAAAGGTTGCGGTGACAGGCCAGGGAGGCACCTCGGCGTACGCGGCTGCTAAGGGGGCGCAGCTCGGGCTGACCCGCGAGTGGGCGGCGGATCTGCTGGTAGACGGGATCCGGGTGAACGCGGTGGTGCCCGCCGAGGTGAGCACGCCTGCGTATCGCGAGTGGGTGAGCGGGTTTGCCTCGCCTGAAGAAAAGCTGAGCAGCATTGTTGAGAGGATCCCGCTCGAACAGAGGATGACGACGCCGGAGGAGATAGCGGCGGCAGTTGTTTTTTTGCTTTCCCCGACCCAGTCCGGGCACACGACCGGGCAGCAGATTTTTGTGGATGGCGGCTACACGCATCTTGACCGGGCAGTGACGCGGTAAGATGACGGGACACAAGTTGTAACAGTGATGGTGGCATCAGGCAAGACCAGGCTTGTGCTCCTGCGCGAGCACGAGGCGATCGATCTTGTGCGCGCAGGTTTCAGCGGGCTGGAGTTGATCTTAGCCGCAGAGCCGGATCTGGCGCGGGTGCGGGCCTTGGCAGTAGACGAGCAGGCCGCGGTCCGGCTAGCGGGGATGGTGGGCATCGGACAGCGGTTCGCGTACCTCGCGAGCAAGGGCGCGGTGCACGCGATGACGCGCCAGATGGCTGTCGAGTATCCGCGCGAGCTGAGGGTGAATGCGATTGCGCCGGGGACGGTCGAGACGCCGTTTACCGAGAGATACCTGGATAAGTATCACGCGCACGAGAAAGAGAAAATGCGCGGGTAGTTAGCGGCGCGCCAGTCGATCGGGTGACTGGGAACGCCGGAAAAGATTGCATAGCTGGTGCGGTACCAGTGCTCGACGTAAGCCTCGTTTGTGAGCGGCGCGATCTTTGCCATCGACGGCGCCGGACAGCGGCCTGAGCCAAAAAAGCCCGATGCTGCTGCATGATGAGGCACTGGCACTGTTACGTGTTGCAGAGAAGGCTAGGCCGGGCGGATCGAGCAGCTGAGACGCGAGGGGTATCCGGCGTATACGACCTCAGCGGGCTGCGATCGAGCGCGCGCTCGCGGAGCTTGCCCGGTGGTGGATGGAGGAGCTGACCAACCCGGATGACGTGCTGGGCCATGCGCGTATCCGGCGCGTCATGGCGCCAATGCGCATGGCGACTGCGGAGCACTGCGTAGTCGCGTGATGTTCAAGCAGTTTTTGCAGGCCGGTGGGAGTCGATGTGTGCCAGATCGACAGCTGCCGGGCAGCGGGGGTGGATGAAGATCTGGCGATCAGTCTGATGGCGGGGCGAGTCCATGTGCCGATGTGTCCGCATGTCGGGTCGTGCGGCTCATCTCTCGGCGTCTGACTTTGTCTGGGCGTCGGCGACGATGGAGGATCGCGTTATCGAGTATGTCGATCACCTGCATGAGCACTTCGTGACGCCGGTAGGCGTGGAGCGCGTCCGCTACAGGCTGCCGAAGCGCCTGGGTACAGCATCGAGATACGCGCAGAGTCGCTCGGGGAGTATTCGTTTCCGAACGGGACGTATGGGAAGAGGCCTGAGGGGATTTGGGCTCAGGCGTTCACTGGCTGAGGCTGCTGCTCGTCCAGTCGGTTCCTGCTGAAGAGCGGATAGAGGATGGGCAGCACGTAGAGGGTGAGGGCGGTGGCGGTGATGAGGCCGCCGATGACCACCGTGGCGAGCGGGCGTTCGACCTCGGCGCCACGCGAGGTGGAGAGTGCCATGGGGATGAAGCCGAGGCTCGCCACGAGGGCGGTAATGAGCACCGGGCGCAGGCGGTCGGCGGCGCCCTGGTGGACGGCGTCTGCCATCTCCTTGCCTTCGCGGCGCAGCGCGTTGATGTGGCTGACCATGACGACGCCGTTGAGCACGGCGATGCCGAACAAGGCGATGAAGCCGACGCAGGCCGAGAGGTTGAGGTTGATGCCGCGGAGCCAGAGCGCGGCGATGCCGCCGACCAGCGCCAGCGGGACGATCAAGAGGATCAGCGCCATCTGGCGGGCGTTCTCAAAGGTGGCGTAGAGCAGGGCCGCGATGATCAGCAGCGAGACCGGGAAGACGATGAGCAGGCGGGTCTGGGCGCGCTGCTGGTTCTCATACTGGCCGCCCCACTCGAGTCGGTAGCCGGGGGGTAGCGGCATCTGCTGCGCGACGGCGGCTTTGCAGTCCTTGACGAAGCCGCCCAGGTCGCGGCCGCTGACGTTGGACATGACGACGGCGCGGCGGTGGGCCTGCTCACGGTTGATGAGCACTGGGCCGGCGACGGTTTGGATGGTCGCGAGCTGATCGAGGCGTACGAGCTCGCCCTGAGGTGTCTTGATCTGGAGCGAGCGCAGCCGGTCGGGGTCGTTGCGCAGCGCGGCAGGCAGGCGGATGGCGATTGGGAAGCGCTCTTCGCCGAGCAGCATCTCGGAGAGCTGGCGGCTGCCGTAGAGGGTCTCGATGACCTCCTGAATGTCAGCGACGTTGACACCGTAGCGGGCCGCAGCCTGGCGATCGATCTTGATCTCGAGCTCCTGGGCGCCGCCGATGACCTCGGTCTGGGTCTCAGACGCGCCGGGGACGCCGGAGATGATGCGGTCGGCCTGACGGGAGAGCTGCTCAAGGGTGGAGAGGTCTTCGCCGAAGATCTTGAGGGCGACGTCGCCGCGGGTGCCGGTGATGGTTTCGTCCATGCGCATTTCCATGGGCTGGGTCATCTCGTAGGTGACGCCGGGGATCTTGTCGAGCTCGTTCTGGAGGTGATCGGTGAACTGGGCCTTGCGGGCGGGGCTGGCGTTGCGCATCGACGGGGTGAAGGTCAGGTAGGAGTCTGACTCGTACTCGCCCATGGCTTCGGTGGCGAGGTCAGGCCGGCCAAGCTTGGTGACGATGTGCGCGACGCCGGGGGTGGCCATGATGGTGTGTTCGATCTGCTTGCCGATGGAGACCGACTCGGTGAGCGAGATGCCGGGCAGGCGCTTGGAGGTGACGACCATGGAGCCTTCATCGAGCTTGGGCATGAACTCGGTGCCGATGAAGAAGAGCGAGCCGAGGGCGAGGACGATGAGGGTGAAGGCGGCGCCGAGGATGAGGCCGCGGTGGGATTCGCTGCGGGTGAGCGAGCGGCTGTAGCGGTCGCGCAGGGCGTCGAACCAGGTGGGTTTGGAGTGGGCGGCGGCGCGGTGCGGAGCCTGGGTGCTTGGGTCTGAGTTACGCGCGGCCTGCCAGGGCTCTTGTTCGCGCGCTTGTTCGTCTTGCGGCTTCTCTCGCTGGAGAACCTTGGCGCGGTGCTTCAAGGCGACGGTGCAGAGGGTGGGGACGACGAAGAGCGCGAGCACGAGCGAGCCGGTGAGCGCGGAGACGACGGTGACGGCCATGGGGCGGAACATCCGGCCTTCAAGGCTTTGGAGCGTGAGCACGGGCAGGTAGACGGCGATTATGATGAGCACGCCGAAGATGACGGGGCGCGAGATCTCGTGAGCGGCTTCGCTGACGATCTCGACGATTGGCCGGTGCGGGTCGCCGGTTTCAAGCCGGTGCATGCAGTTTTCGACCATGACGACCGAGCCGTCGACGATGGTGCCAAAGTCGATCGCGCCCAGGCTCATCAGGTTGACCGAGATGCCGAACAGGTCCATGCCGAGGAAGCCGAAGAGCAGCGAAAGCGGGATGGTGGTAGCGACCACCAGCGAGGCGCGCCAGTCGCCGAGGAAGATGAGCAGGATGACCAGGACGAGCGCGGCGGCTGCGACCAGGTTGCGCTTGACGGTGGCGGTGGTGGCGTCGATGACGTCGGACTGGTCGTAGAAGGGGACGATTTTGGCGCCGCCGGGCAGCTGGAGGTCGGCGATTTTGGCCTTGACCTCGCGGATGACCTTCTGGCCGTTTTCGCCGCGCAGGATGATGACCATGCCGGAGACGGTCTCGCCGTGGGCATCTTTCATGACGGCGCCGTGGCGAGGCAGCGGCTCGGTGGCGATAGTCGCGACCTGGCTGAGCAGCACGGGCACGCCGTTGGAGGTCGAGACGACGATGTTGCCCAGGTCAGAGAGACTCTCGGCTCGGCCGATGCCGCGGACGGTATATTGCTGCTCGGCGTGCTCGATGTAGCTGCCGCCGAAGTTGGCGTTGTTGGCGGTGATGGCGGTGACGACGTCGTGGAGGGCGAGGTTGTAGCGGCGCAGCCCTTCGGGGTCGACCTCGATGGTGTACTGCTTGGTGAGCCCACCCCAGGAGTTGATCTCGCTCACGCCCGGAACGGTGAGCAGGGCGTAGCGGATGACCCAGTCATGCAGGGTCTTGAGCTGCATGAGCGTCATGTGCGGGGCGGTGACGGTGTACTGGTAGACCTCGCCGAAGGCGGTGGCCATGGGCCCGAGCTGCGGCTGCAGGCCGGTGGGCAGGCGGCTCTGGGCCTGGTTGAGGCGCTCGGAGACGAGCTGCCGGACCAGGTATTTGTTCATCGAGTCGTCGAAGATGACGGTGACCATGGAGAGCTCGAGCTTGGAGGTGGAGCGGACCATCTGCAGCTTGGGCATGCCCATCATGGAGGTCTCGATGGGATAGGTGACGAGCTGCTCGACCTCCACCGGGGACATGCCTGGGCACTGCACGGTGACCACGACCTGGTTGTTGGTCAGGTCTGGGTAGGCCTCAAGCGGCAGGTGGAACATGACGGTGATGCCGCCGGCGACGAGCACCAGCAGGAGGGCGAGCACGAGCCAGCGGTTGTGGAGGAAGAAGTCGAGAAGCCGGCGCATAGGCGGTGAGCAGTTTTCCTTTTTCCTGCTGATCGGTTGAGTGCAAGAATCACTGGTGGGGCTTCTTCTCCGTGGAAAGCCTGGTTGAGGGAGAGCTTTCTCGCGAGAGCTTGGTCGTCGGAGCTTTGTCGGAAGAGCAAGGCGCGACACGGATCACGAAAAAAGCTTTAGCCGTCTCCCATGGTGCTCTTGAGCATCTCGGATTTGACCATGAAGGCGCCGTGGACGACGACGCGATCGTGGGGGCCGAGGCCCTGGGTGACCTCGGCCTGGCCTCGGACGCGGGCCCCGAGGGTGACGGTGCGGGCTTGAAAGGTCTGGCCGTCGGCGGTGACAAAGACAACCGGCATGCCATTGATCGCCTGCAGGGCCTGCTCGGGGATGAAGATGGCGTCGCGGGTGGCGGGCTCAGCGATGTGGGCGGTGACGAACATGCCGGGACGCAGGCGGGTGCCGGGGTTGGGGACGACGAGCCGGACGGGGATGGTGCGGGTGGTGGGGTCGAGCAGGTCGCCGAGGTTCGCGACCTGGCCGTGCGCGGGGGTGTTGCCGGGCGTGCCTGCGGAAGAGTTTTGGGACGAGTTTTGAGCGGCGCCCGGGCCTGGGGTGGTGCCGGTGGTCTGCGTGATCTCAGCCGAGGCGCCGACGTGGATCAGCGCGAGGTCTTGCTGGTTGACCGCGGCGGTGACCCAGACGGTGGCAAGGTTCGAGACGTCGAAGGCGTCAAAGCCGGTGGGGACGACCTGGCCGACGCTGATGTTGCGGGCGACGACGACGCCGTTGATAGGCGAGCGGATGGGGACGAGTTCGCGGTCGTAGAGGTTGGTGGGGGTGAGCGACTCGGGGTCAACCTGGAGGAGCTCGGAGAGGTGCTCGCGCTCCATGTGGACGCTGGCCTCGGCGTCGCGGAGCATCTGCTCGGCCTGCTGGAGGTCCTGGTCGGCGCGCTGGGACTCCTCGAGCGAGGCGGCCTGGATGGAGTAGAGATGGTGGTAGCGAGCCTGCTGCTGGTGGGCAAAGGCAACGGCGCCCTGCTGTCGATCGACGGCGGCGTAGGCCTGGACGAGTGAGCCGACCGTCTCATGCACCATGTGGCTGTGCAGGGTGCCGAGGGTCTGGTCGCGATGGACGGGGGCGCCGGCGAGGACCGAGACGTCGCTGATGCGGCCGTCGGCGAGGGTGCCGAGGTGCGAGGTGTGCTGCTCGTCGAGCTGGACCTGGCCGGCGACGGTGAGTGTTTGCGGCACCCGCTCGACGAGCACGGGCGCGACGGCGATGCCGGCGAGTTGCTGATCAGACGGGGTGATCTTGACGGTGTCATTCGCCTGGGCGCCGGCCTGGCTATCCTTGCTGCTTTGGTCGGAGCTGCCGGAGGAAGAGGAGGCAGAGCCGGAGGAGCCTTTGGCTGAGGCCTGCGCGTGCTGATTCCCGGAGGATGCCTGGCTGCCCTTGGAGCAACCCGGAAGTGGGAGCGCGAGGAGGGCGAGCAGGGTCAGAGAGAGCGGCCGGGCCGTACGAAGCATGATCGGTTGGGGTTGAAGAGGGGTCATGAGATGGGTCTTGAGATAGGTCATGAAATAGGTCAGGGCCGCACTCCGTAGGCAAGCTGCAGGCGTAGGGCGGCCTGGTGGTAGTCAGACAGGGTGCGGAGCGCGGTGACTTCGACGTCGAAGGCGGTACGTTCGGCATCGAGGTAGCGAAGCAGGTCGACTCCGCCGGAGCGGTAGGCATCATCCATGATGGTGAGATTCTGGCGGGCGCGGGCGCGCATATCGGGCAGCAGGCGGAGAACGACCTCCTGCTGGCGAGTGTAGGCCTGTTCGGCGGCCGTAACGTCTGCGGCGACGGTAAGTTCGAGCTGGCTGAGCTGGTCGTGAGCGAGGGCAAGGTTGGCCCGGGCGCGCTCGACTTCGCCCTGGTTGCGGTTAAGGAAAGGCAGAGGGATCTGGAGGTTGCTGTAGGCGGTGTTGAGGCCGGTGTCGCGCTTGTAGCCGGCGAGCAGGTCGATGTCGGGCGAGGCGAGCGAGTGCTGCAGCTTGAGGTCGGCTTCGGCGGCTGCGAGTGCTTCGCGAGCCACCAGGATGTCGGGGCGGGCGGCGAGGATGGTGGGGAGCGATTGCGGGTCGATGGTTTCGATGGAGTCGAGCTGGCCGGTGAGTGCTGGAGACGCTGAGCCTGGCGCGGGATTGCCGGACCTTTGGGCGGGGTTGGCAGGTGCTGGCGCAAGGGCGCCGGGTGCTGGCGCGGGGTTCGGCTGGCCCATCTGGTGGAAGAGCTCGATGCGGGTGAGCGCGGCTTCGCGCCGGGCGGCTTGGAGTGCGAGCTCGAGCCGGTCGCGTTCAATCCGGGTGCGAAGCAGGTCGATGCCGCGCATGGCTCCGGCGTCGACTCGCGCCTGGTTGTAGGTGAGGATCTGGTCGACGGCTGCCATATCGTTCTCGAGCAGTTGCGCCGTGCGCTCGCTCGCGACCGCTGACCAGTAGGCGGCGGCTACGCGGGCGGCGATCTGCTGGAGCAGCAGGGTGCGCTCGGCCTCGGCCTGGCGAAGGCCGGCGTGAGCGACGCCGAGGCGGCCGGCGCGCTTGCCACCCAACTCGAAGACCTGGCCGAGATAGGCGTAGTCTTCGGTGTCGTTGGGAAAGTCGAAGTTGCTCGCGCCGGGCCGCAGGTCTTCTGACTGCAGGTAGAGCCGGGGGTTGGGGCGCAGGCCCGCTTGCCTGACGAGACCCTGCGCGGCGTCGATGCGATCCTGCCCCTGGCGTGCCTGGGGGCTGCTCTCGGCGCGCGCGATCGCCTCGTGGAGGCTGAGGGTGGATTGCCCGGTACCGGCGCGCTCAAAGAGCACGAGAGCCAGCAGAAGGGGCAGCCAACGACCACGCGCGTAGATAGAGGTGTGACCCTTACCCGGGATTGCCGACTCCTTCTTCAACGCAGCCTTTGTACATGATCGCTCGTCTTAGCTTAAGGCAGCCTTAGTGTCGGCGCTGTAAAGGGGGAAGGAGTGCTTACCGCTTTCTCCTGCGGCTGGTGTGTCTATTGGAGTTTTGTTCGGCCGGCGCAGAGGAATATTCGGTGCATGCTCGGGCAACGACCGGCGAAGGGACAGTGAGGGCAACAGGGCAAAGGGATTAGAGCTAGGGCAACAGGCAAGGGCCATCGGGCAAGGGCAACGGGACGAAGCGCGGTCGCTCAAGGGAGCGCATCAACTTTTGTCACGGCGCTCACTCCATGAGCAGCTGTTCGAGGGACGCACTGGCGGGCAAGGATGGATGATGCGCGAGAGCGTATCTTTTAACACCGTGAAGGATGCCGCTTGATGGCCGCTGAGGAAGAAGGTACGGGTGAGAGTTACAAATCGATGGCATCAAAAAGGTTGGGAGTAGATAAGTTACTGCAAGCTTAGCTCTCAAGTTAGTAAGTGCCACGGGAGTAAGGTGACTGGCGGCACTTACTTAGCGAAAAGACAGACGGTACTCACACTTAGGATGCAAATTGCGAACGAGATAACCAAGTGTGTTCGCTCAGTGACATAGTCTTGCCGTCTTACTTCAAAGAGCGGTGCGCGCGCGATGGTAATGTCCGAGCGGCAGTTTCCTGACCATCCGGTAGCGTACGATATTTCTTGCGCGAGCAGATCTCAGTCCTGTCAGGTGCCAGCGTGCCTAGAAGTTTATCTTCTGTCTCGGCCTTACTCTTCATGCTGGTCTGCTGCTGTGTTTTTGTGGCGCGCGGCCACCATGATGAACTGCTCGCTGATCACCAGAGAGACTTCAAACAGCCGTATGCAAGTGCGCGCTGCCTGTTGGACGGATGCGATCCGTACAGTGAAAAAGATACTCGCCTGAGTTATCTTCGAGCGGGCGGTATCAATGATGATCCGGTCGTTTTTGACCCTTACTCGGCACTTTATCCTCCCTTCTCGCTCGCGCTACTGGTGCCGATCGCGGCGCTGCCTTACCCAATCGCACAGAATGTCTGGCTATGGTTATGCGGGATCACCTTCAGCATCGCGGTGATGCTGACGGCAAGTCTGTGCCTGCCCTACGATTCTCGGGCGACGATCGTCTGCCTGGGGGTTTTTGTATTGACCAGCACAATCCTGCTGATGGAGGGGCAAGTATCAGGCCTGGCGATCGGGCTGATGGTGATAGGCATTTGGTGTTTTCTGCGAGAGCGGTATAGCTGGCTTGCAGTGATCTGCCTGGCAGCTGCGACTGCTCTAAAGCCTAACGATGTTCCGTGGGTCCTGCTGTATCTGGCTTTGGCCGGGCCGCTCGGTCTTCGCATCTTCAGCCGGGTTCTGGCGCTCACCGCGATCATCGTCACGGTTGGTTGCACATGGTGCTACGCGCAGCCGGCGTCCAGAGGCTGGCTAGCCGAGTGGTCGAGCAACCTGGCTGGGAACTCGGGGCCAGGGGGCGTGAACCAGCCGGTTCGCTGGAACCCCCAGGCCGGGTACCTGGTTGACTTGCAGGCGGTTCTGGGTGCTCTCACGTCGCAACCGCACGTGTACACAGCGGGCGCGTGGCTGATCACGGCGGCGATTTTTCTGCTGTGGCTGATCCCGGTGCTGCGCATGCGGAACACCGAGCGGAAACACTTGGTCGCGCTCGCCGGGATCGCCTGTATTACGCTGCTGCCGGTCTACCACCGGCAGTACGATACCCGGCTTCTCCTGCTGGTATTTCCCGCAGTGGCGATGCTTGCCAGTTCCAGCCCGATCTGGGGGCGGCTGGCGCAGGGCCTGGCGTGGGTGGCAACCGTGGCGAGCGCCTACCCGCTGCTGCGACATCTGCTGGACAATCATCCGTCGGTGGTGAAAGCGAGCGCATGGAAGACGATTGTGTTGTATCGCCCGCTGCCGATGATCTCGCTGGTGCTGGCCATTTTTTTCGTGTCGGCGCTCTTCTCGGCGTCAGCGGATCAGCGCTTCGAGTAGCTGAGCCTGACGGCAGCCGCTATTGGCTCGGGAAGAGATTTGCTTTCCCGACCAGGCGCAGGACTTCATAGAGCGTCGCGGGAAGCGTCGGGGCGTTGGGGCAGAAGTTTGCCAGTGGCAATGGGCTGATCGTGGTGCGCCTTGACCCGTTCAGGCGTGTCGCGCACCGGCTCAGGCGTCGCGCGTGGAGCAGAGTGCAGCGGCTGCGGCCCAGGAAGAGGGAGTGGGCAGGAGCAGCCGCCTGGAGGGGACTACTTGTGCTTCTTGGAGGCGCCAAAGACGCGCGATACTTCATGCACGAAGGGCTGGGCAGCGGCCGGGGTGGGTGTGCCCCCGTTGAGGATTGTCTGGTAAGGAATGTCCTTGCCATAGAACTCCTGGGTGTCCTTCATATTCTGGTTCACCTCGTCGCCGGAGAGGTCGACGCCGGCAAAGAGGCCTTTGTTGCGTGAGTAGGTCAGAAACTCCGCGTTGGCGATCTCGGTTGTGTCCGCCTGCGAGTCGCGGCCAACCGGGCCGGCAGCCACCGAGGCATCGCCGCCCAGCTTGAGCTTCGCCTTGAGCAGGTCGGTGCCGCTCTGCTTGGTCACACCTACCAGGACCAGGTCAGTGGACTGGCCGCCGGCCTGCAGGCCGAAGCTTACGCCGGCCATCTGCACGAATGCCGGCGCGCTCCAGCCTTTCGCGGTGTCAAAGCAGGTGGCCACGCCCTGACCGTACTGGGCGCCGCCGATGAAGGCACCTTTCTTGAAGCCTGGAACCACGATGACGCAGCGGGCCTTGCGGGCGATGCTATCGGGAATGCCTTTGTCGGGCACCGCGGTAAGCTGATGCAGCACCTTGGTCGCTGCCGCGATGCGATCATCCAGTTTTGCCGGTGCATCGGCTCCCGCTGCGAACGCTGCCCCGTGAAGCAAGCTGGCCAGCGCAAGAACCCCTATGTGTTTCTTCATGTTCGTCTCTCCTCGAGGATGGACCGCTGCGCCCAGCCCCGCCGGTCAAGCCGGCAGCCGCCGCGCGAAAGCTCCCAGACATAAGGATGCAGGGAAAGAGAGAAAACCATGGGCGGTGGGAGATTTATCTTGCCGGGCTGCTTTGCCCCGGGCTGAACGCGCTGAGACGGCGATCGGGCTTGCGGTTCGTCGTAAGCGACGCATGAGAGGGAGCTCTCAGCGTGTTTCAGGTTGAGGAGCCACGGGCGGCCCATAGGCCTGCACAGCGGGTCGATCGGGACCAAAGCAAAGGATCTGCAGCCGGGGCGCGGCATATTGCACATGAGCAAGCTGCGCCTCAAGGATGGCGCGCAGAGCGGAAGGCAGGGCCGGAGCTTCCAGGAGGTCGGCGTAGGCAGCCCTGGCCGTCGACTCACACACGTCCAGCATCTGCAACAGGTCCGGGTCCTGGGCGCCCCAGGCGGATCGCAGATCAATCCAGCGGCGGTGTACGGTGCCCAGAGGGGTGCCCTCTGGAGCATGGAAAGGGATGCCGGCAGTGCCCGGCAGGGGACGGAGAAAGGGTTTAAGTTGCTCGGCGTAAGCGGCACGGGTAGAGGATTCTTCAACGAGGTGGAGCTGACACTTCACGCTGGCGACCTGCTCGCCGAGTTCGCGGAACCCGTACTCGCCGTCGCGCAGCAGAGCGATCAAGCGCATCAGGGATGGCTGGTATGGCTCCATGAGTATTCCTCTTTCTTGTGCTGCATCTGTAGCAGATGGAACAAGTTACGGAGCCAAGGGGGAGGGAGGGTCAACCCACTGTACCGCAAAGCCGCGCCTCAGAGAGGGTCTCCCTGGCGCTCAGCCGGCGTGCGCAGTCTCTTTGTTGGTGAGGCTGCAACGGAGTCGCTTCCGGGCATCGTTCCGGGGAGCGCGGCGGTGGAGCAAGCATCGTAGGGAAACAGGCTCGAAGGCTGGAATGGGCAGATCGCGGGAGCGAAGGCGGAGCAAGGTTGATGGGGGATGAGGGCTGGCAAGCGGTTGGTGGTCGAGAGAACGGGCAGAAGCCGGCAAGTGGGGCCGGGCACGGGAGAGAGCGAAAGAAGCGGGGCACAGCGAAGCGCTCGCAGGCCGGGGTAGAGAGAGTGGCGGAACCGGGAGCTATCCCGTGGGAGAGCCTGCATCGGGAAGCCCGGAGGCGCTTTCACGTGGAGCGCCTGCATCCTGGGCAGCGGGAGGTTTTGGAGGCGATTCTCGGGGGCCGCGACGTGTTGGCGCTGATGCCGACCGGCTCCGGCAAGAGTCTTTGCTACCAACTGCCGGCGATCTTTTTGCCCAGAGCTGTGGTGGTTGTGTCGCCGCTGATCGCACTCATGCAGGATCAGCAAGGGAAGGCGGAGCAGGCCGGGCTGGCCGTGGAGAAGATCGACTCGACGCTGAGTGCAGCGGAAGAGGCTGCAGCGCTGGCCAGGATCGACCAGGGCGTGGCGCGGTTGATCTATGTGACACCGGAGCGGCTGGAGAAGGCTGAGTTTCTCGAGCATCTGCAGGGGTGCGGAGTGAGCCTGCTGGCGATTGATGAAGCGCACTGTGTCTCGCAGTGGGGCCATGATTTTCGGCCGGCGTACCTGAACCTGAAGGAGGCGCGCAAGAAGCTCGGCAACCCGCCGGTGGCGATGCTGACTGCAACGGCAACCGCGGAGGTGATCGCGGACATGCAGAAGCAGCTGGGCGCAGAGGGCGCGCTGGTGGTCAATACGGGCATCGAGAGGCCGAACCTGACGTTTGCGGTGCACCACACGGTGAATGCTGCAGCCAAGCAACACCGGCTCCTGAGGATGATCACAGCCGAGAGCGGAGCCGGGATCGTGTACACAGCAAGCGTGCGGACGGCGACCGAGCTGCACCAGTGGCTGTTGGACAACGGGGTCTCTGCAGGGATTTACCATGGGCGGCTGCCAGCAAAGGAGAGAGCCCAGACGCAGGCCAGCTTTATGGGCGGCGGCTTGAAGGTCCTGATCGCGACCAAGGCTTTTGGGATGGGCATTGACAAGGCGGATATCCGGTTCGTGTACCACTACGAGTTTCCTGACTCGCTCGAGAGTTACTACCAGGAGGCGGGCCGGGCGGGGCGGGATGGACTGCCGGCGACCGCGGTGCTGCTGTACCGGCTGGAAGACCGCCGGATCCAAAGCTTTTTCATGCACGGGCGCTACCCGCACCTGGGAGAGCTGCACGCCGTGCTGGAGGCGCTGGCGCCGGGGAGCGAAGCGCTGGGCAATGAAGAGCAAAGGCCGGGGAGCGCGGCGCTGGCGCCGGCTCACCCGCCCGGGAGTGCTGCGGCGATCGCGGAAAAGAGTGGGGTGCCGCGACGCCGGACGCAGACGGTGCTTCACCTGCTCGCCGAGACCGGGCTGATCCGCCGGACGCGGAAGGGGTTTGCCGTCAAGTCTGGCGGCCCGAGCGACGCGGAGCTTGCGGAGCTGTTGGCCGCGCTGGCTGAGCGAGGCAGGAGCGATAAGGACCGGTTGGACGAAATGATGCACTATGCCGAGAGTGCGGCGTGTCGCAAGCAGTCGATGCGCACCTACTTCTGCGAGGAGGCGGGGGAGCCGTGCGGCGCCTGTGATAACTGCAGCGAGGGCGGAGAGCGTGCCGCTCGGCTGCCTGGGGGCTGGCGCCAGGAGCAGGTGGTCGAGGTGATGACGGCTGTGGGTGAGGTGGTCACGACCGCGCCGGAGACGCTGCCGTGCTCGGGGGAGCGCCGGCAGCTGGAACCGGCCTACCAGAAGGGCGACCTAGTGCGGCATAGGAAGTTTGGGCCGGGCAAGGTGCTCGATGTTGCGGCCGAGAACCTGATGGTTCGCTTTGACAAGGCTGGGTTGAAGACCGTGCGGACGACATTTGTCACCGCGGCTTGACGGCGAGAGTTCTTTGCCCCGTATGCCCGGCGGTGCGGGGACAGGACGGCGAGCTCGGCTACGGACGCTCGGCAAAGCGGGCGCTGGTGCCGAGCATTGGCTGTAACCTGAAGCAGATTCCGTTGGGTGTAGCGGAACGTGGTGCCTTGACCCTTCGCTTGTCTCCCAAGCTCTCGAGCACTCGGCCGTGGCGCATCTTCGGGCTGCTTTGCCGGCTTACGTTCGGGCCGCAGTTCCGGCTGGCGGGCGGGAGCGGCCGGCAGCGCTCTTATCTGCTCAAGAAGGGACTGGCAGGCCTGCTCATGCTAGTGTCGCTGGTAGCCATGCCCGGCTTTGCTGCCCCGCTGCCTGACGAGTTTACGCGCCAGCTCTGGCGAGTGCAGGATGGGCTGCCGGAGGACATTGTGCAGGCTGCGGTTGAGGATGCGCGCGGCTTTCTGTGGGTAGGGACTACGGGTGGGCTTGCGCGTTTTGACGGCAGCGAGTTTTCCATTTTGGATACAGCCTCAACGCCGCGGCTGCCGGCCAACAGCGTCTTCTGCCTGTTTGCGGCACGCGGCGGGGACCTTTGGGTGGGCTCAGAGGGCGGAGGGCTGCTGCGGCTGAGGGGGGCTGAGCTCACCGGGTTCGGTGCGGCGGATGGGCTGACAGATCCCTTTGTCAGGGCGCTGCTGGAGGACGAACGCGGGGCGCTGTGGGTGGGCACGGACAACGGTCTCTTTCTGCTGGCGGCCGGGAGCAGCCGACTGCGCCGGGTGGATGGCGTTGAGAATCGCGACATGGCCGCGGTCGCGGTGCACGCGATTGCGGAGGATGCCGGCGGTACGATCTGGGTCGGCGGCTCGCGGCTGGTCTCTTTTCCCTCGGGAAGCGTGGCCCGGGAGCAGGAGCATCCGCTGCCAGGCCTATACAGCCAGAACCGGGTGAAGTCGATCCTCCCCGCGCGCGACGGCACGCTGTGGGTGGGTACGGTGGGCAGCCTGCTGCGGCTGGATGGCGGAAGGTTTGTGAAGGAAGTCGCTGTGACTGGCACGGTGCGCGTGCTTCACCAGACGCGTGACGGGGTGATCTGGGTGGGAACGATCGGCCACGGTCTGTGGCGCTATGGGGAGAGCGGGTGGAAGCACCTGGACACGGGCGACCTGCTGCCGAGCAGGTCGGTGCTGAGCATCTCGGAGGATCGGCGGGGCGAGCTGTGGGTGGGCACGCAGGGTGGGCTGGCGCGGCTGAGCAGGACGCCGGTGCACGTGCTGCCCATTCCCCGGGCCTCGGACCCGGACTTTGCCACGATCTCGCGGGATGAGGGTGGGGGCGTATGGCTGGCTGCGGCGAGTGTGTTTCGCATCGCGAACGGCAGGGCGGAGCAGCGACGTTTCCCTGAGCTGGGCAATCCTTCGGTGCGGAACCTGCTGCGGGCGCGGGACGGGTCGCTGTGGGTGGGCACAGATGGGGATGGAGCGTACCACGAAGAGCCTGGCGGGAAGCGGCATGGTCGGACTGAGCACGGCCGGATCGAGCACTATCAGGCGCCCGGCCAGCTGACCAACAACTTTGTGCGGGCTTTTCTTGAAGGGCGCAAGGGCGACATCTGGATCGCCACGGATGAAGGGCTGAACCACCTGGTGCATGGCCGGATAGAGCGGTACAGGAGGCGCGATGGGCTGGCTCACTTCAGCACGCGGTGCCTGCTCGAGTCGGCGAGTGGCGAGGTGTGGATCGGCACCGAACAGGGGCTGAGCCACTGGCGGGAGGGGCACTTCGTCATCGACGAGGTGACGAAGGCGCTGAAGCGGGAGAAGGTCTGGGCGCTGGCGGAAGACCAGGCAGGATTCTTGTGGATCGGGACGCGGGACCACGGGCTCTTTCGGGCGCGCGGCGCGAGTGTGCAGCAGTTTACCCGGGCGCAGGGGCTGCCTACGGACAGCGTCTATGGTCTGGCGGTCTCTGGTCTGGGCGATGGAGGGCCGAAGGAGACGAGCGCTGCCCTTGCAGCGGGCAGGCTGTGGGTGAGCGGGCCGAACATGCTCTTTTCGGCCTCGCTCGCCGAGCTGGAGGCAAGCGAGGGGGGCGCCGAGCACCCGGTGCGGGTCGCGACCTTTCCGCTGCCGTTTCGTGCCGGCAATGCGCAGTTTTACGGTGGCCGCCAACCCTCCGTGTGCAGGGATGATCGAGGGCGGCTGTGGTTCCCGAGCAGCCGGGGCGCGGTGTTCGTTGATCCCGCCGAGGAGCCCGGACCGGCGGCCAGCGAGCAGAGCAATGCACTGGCGATTCCGGTCATCCTGCGCAACGTGCTGGTCGACGGGCAGGCGGTGAGCGTCGGCCCGGCGCTGCATGTGGCCGCGGACACGCGCCGGCTGGTGTTTGCCTATGCGCCGCTGCTGCTGAGCCCGCAGGGCGGGGTGCGCTTCCGCTACAAGCTTGAGGGGTTTGACCAGGGGTGGACCAATGCCGGTGCGTCGCGGTCGGCGTCCTATACCAATCTGCCTGCGGGGCACTTCCGCTTCCGGGTGGAAGCGCTCGATGGAGGCCCTGCGATGGACGCGTCCATCGAGATTGAGAAGCAGCCATTCTTTTGGGAGACAGGCTGGTTTGCGGCGGGCGTCCTGCTGCTGCTTGCGCTCGGCGTGTGGAATGCACACCGGCTGCGGCTGGCTAAGATCCGCGAGCGGTTCGACGCGGTGCTGATGGAGCGTGGCCGCCTGGCGCGCGAGATGCACGACACCGTGATCCAGGGGTGCACGAGCATCTCGGCGCTGCTGGAGGCTGTGGCCAGCAGGCGGAGCAGCGGCCAGGCGACCGAAGATGGCAGGCAGGCGGAGCTGCTGGACTATGCGCGCAGCCAGGTGCGGACGACGATCCAGGAGGCACGCGAGGCGGTCTGGAACCTGCGCCATGGCGAGGAGCCGGAGCGCGACCTGCCGCAGCTGCTGGAGACGATGAGCAGCCACGCGGCAGAGGAGTTTGCCCTGCCGGTGAGCTGCCGGTACGAGGGCGAAGTGGTGCGGCTGGGCGGTCAGCCGGCGCACGAGCTTTCCATGGTGGTGCGGGAGGCGCTCTACAACGCGGCGTTGCATGGACGACCGCGGAGCATCGACGTGGTCGCCCATGGGGGAGCCAAGACGCTGCGGCTCCGCATCGAGGACGATGGCGCGGGCTTTGTGCCGCGAGAGCAGGAGGAACACTTCGGGCTGACCGGGATGCGCGAGCGGGCGCTCAGGCTGGGCGGTACGCTCGATGTTCGCAGTACGCCCGGGGCAGGCACGGTGGTGGAACTGGTGGTGGATCGGGCGAGCCTGCGCGGGGTGAGGCGGTGAGGGAAAGACAGCCTGCGCGGTTTTCACTTCCCCTGCTTGGTTGTCGAGCCGAGTCTCACTTGGTTTGGCCCTTCATTGAGGAAGGGCCACGCGCACGAATGCTAAGCGCGGAGAGTAGCAGGGGAAGTGAACTTTCCCTTCCCCTGCTTGGCTGGTCGAGCCGCGTCTCACTTGGTGTGGCCCTTCATTGAGGAAGGGCCACGCGCACGAATGCTAGGTGCGGAGAGTGGCAGGGGAAGTGGAATTGGCGCTCACTTTTGGCGCACGGCGCTAGCGTGGGGAGTTTTCTGACTCCGGTGCTGCCGGTTTGTGACCCGCAGGGGCGGCCCGGACGTATGAGCGGAGACCTTGTGGCCAAAGATGCGGAAGCGAGAGAGATGACAGAGGCGAGCGGCGTGATCCGGGTATTGATCGTCGACGATCACCCCCTGATGCGCGTGGGCATTGCGGCCATCATTGACGGTTGCGCCGATATGTCGGTGGTGGGGGAGTGTGCATCCGGCGAAGAAGCGGTCGGGCTGTATCCGCGCTGCACGCCCGACCTGGTGCTGATGGACCTGCGCTTGCCGAAGATGAGCGGGGTGGAGGCGATTCGTACGATTCGCACCCAGGCTCCCCTGGCCCGGTTTGTGGTGCTGACTACCTACGAGGGCGACGAGGATATCTACCAGGCGCTGGACGCGGGCGCGGCGGGTTACCTGATCAAGGGGATGCCGCACGAGGCGCTGATCGGCGCGCTACGTAATGTGCATGCGGGCAGGCGCTTTCTGCCGCCGCCGGTGACGCGGGCGCTTGCTTCCAGGCAGCCTGCGGGGGAGCTTAGCCCGAGAGAGCAGGAGGTGCTGCAGCTGCTCGCCGAGGGGCGCAGCAATCGCGAGATCGCAAACCGGCTGGGCATCAAGGAGGCGACCGTGAAGTCGCACGTGAGTGTGATCCTGATGCGGCTTAGTGTTACCGATCGTACTCAGGCGGTGGTAGTGGCGCTGCGTCGGGGGCTGGTGCACCTTTAGAGAAGGTGACATGGGGGCTTGTGCCTAGTGGCTCGCCTCTGGAAAGTCACCTCGGCGATGATCCCGGTGAGAAAAGCGGAAGTGGAGAGCTGCGTGCTCCGGAGCCTCAGGAAGTGTTCCAGGCGTTGCGTGTGTGATGAGGAAAGCAGAGGTACTCCAACCTTTGGCGGATTCGCCCTGTTAGGGCGAGTGCTTATCGTCCCTCTTGACGCGCTGCACTGCAGGTAGAAGGCGGCCCGGGGATGCCTGGCCGCGTTGCAGCTGAGGACCGTGGCGATCTCGAAAGGCGATGAGAGATGACAAAGCAGAGGATGCGGCAGTGTTGCTGGCTCGTGGGAGCCGCATGCGCGATAGTTGGGCTGGCAGGCCAGGCAGGCGCGCAAGCAGGCGGTGCAGGCCAGGTGCTGCATGTGGACGCCTCGGCGCCGATGACGCCAGCCGGCGCGGCGGACTACCAGGGCGGCAGCAGCCGCGCGCCCGATGGATCCACGATCGGGGTGACGGATCGCTACCTGACGCTCGATGGCAAGCCCTGGCTGCCGGTGATGGGCGAGATGCACTACTCGCGGGTGCCGGAGGCGGACTGGGAGGACGAGATCCTCAAGATGAAGTCGGCTGGCGTCAATGTCATCAGCACTTACATCATCTGGATTCATCACGAGGAGATAGAAGGCGCCTGGGACTGGACGGGGGAGAAAGACCTGCGCCACTTCGCCGAGCTGTGCCAGAAGCATGGCATGCTGCTTTACCCGCGCATTGGCCCCTGGGCGCATGGCGAGGTGCGCAATGGCGGGTTGCCTGACTGGGTGATGGCGGCGGGGCCGGTGCGGCAGCTTGACCCAAAATTTATGGCTGAGACCAAGACGCTGTACGACCAGGTCGGCGAGCAGCTGCGGGGCATGCTGTGGAAAGATGGCGGCCCGGTGATCGGGGTGCAGATTGAAAATGAGTATGCTTCGCGGGGGCCGGGCAAGGGTGCGGAGTACATCCTGGCGCTGAAGAAGATGGCGATCGCGAGCGGCTTTGACGTGCCGCTCTACACGGTCACGGGTTGGGACAACGCGGTTGTGCCCGAGCACGAGTTTCTGCCGGTATACGGCGGCTACCCGGATGCGCCGTGGGGTGCTTCGCGTACGGTGCTGCCGCCGAATGAGGTGTACGCGTTTCGCTTTCGCGGACGGGTGAGCGGGAACATGGGCATGATCGGCGCGGCGGGCGGCGGGGCTGCCGCGATGACTGTGCAGACCCAGACAGCTGCGCCAGCTGGAAAGACCGATGCAGCGCCGAAGGTGCCCTTCCTCACGGCGGAGATAGGCGGCGGGATCGAGGATACCTATCATCGACGCCCGGTGATCAGCGGCGACGATATAGCCGCGATGGTGCCGGTGCTGCTTGGCTCCGGCGTGAACCTGTACGGCAGCTACTTGTTTCATGGGGGTGAGAATCCGGACGGGAAGTTGACCACCTTAGAGGAGTCGCAGGCTACGCATTACCCGACCGACCTGCCGGTGAAGTCGTATGACTTTCAGGCGCCGATTGGCGAGTACGGGCTGGAGCGGCGATCGCTGCGGATGTTGAAGAACTGGAACTACCTGATGAACGACTTTGGCAGCTTGCTGGCGCCGATGCCTGCCTTCGCGCCCGACCGGGTGCCGCGGGGGCCAGCCGACCTGAGTCTGCTGCGCTGGAGTGTGCGCACCGATGGCGAGCGGGGATTTCTGTTTGTGAACAACTATGTGCGCGAGGCGGCGATGCCCGCCTGGCCGCAGACGCAGTTTGCTCTTTCGCTGCCGGGTGGCCGAACGATGCGGGTGCCTGAGCAGCCGGTGGACATCCCTGCGGGCGCTTACTTTGCGTGGCCGTTTGGATTGGACCTGGGCGGGGTGAGGTTGCGCTACGCGACGGCGCAGTTGATGGCCCGGGTGGGCGATGCGGGTTTTGTGTTGATGTGTGTGCGCGGGGTTCGCTGCGAGGTGGCGCTTGATGGCCAGCAACTGGACGTGCAGGCGGCCGCGGGCTTTGAAGTGGAGCACAAGGATGGCGCGACGATTGTGACTGGGAAGATCGTGACTGAAAAGGCCAGCGGCACGGGGGCGGCTTATCCGGAGATCACGGTGCGCGCGAGCACGGGCAAGCCGGTGCAGCTGCTGATGCTGTCAGAGGATGCGGCGGAGAACACCTGGAAGGTTGGCTCAAGGCTGCTGCAGACAAGCGCAGACGTCTTTGCGGACGCCAGCGCAAATCTGGCGACGCTCAGGCAGCTCGGCGATCCTGCTTTTCATTTTTCCCTGTACCCGCCGGAGAACAGCTCGCCCCAGGCCTCGGTCCCGGTGCGGCTGACGAGTCAAGGCCGGTTTATGGCCCGGGTACCGGCGCTCGCGGCAAATGCGATAGCCAAGCAGACCAAACCAGCGGGGACGGCACCACCGATCGAGCTGGGGCCGGCGCTCAGCTGGAGGCCGGTGGGTGTGGCCGAGGCGCCCAGCGATGCAACCTGGAGCGCTGCCGCAGCCGATTGGTCGCTCACGATGATGCCTGCGCGGCTTTCCTCGGGAGCGGATGCGAGTGGAGTGAGCAACCTGTTTCTGCGGGTGAGCTATACCGGAGACCAGGCTCGCTTACGCAGCGGCAACAGGCTGCTCGACGATGACTTCTTCAATGGCGAGCCGTGGGTGGTGGGCTTTGACCGCTACATGGTCCAAGGAAAATTGCCACCGCTGGAGTTACAAATTCTGCCGATGCGGGCGGATGCGCCGGTGTATCTGCCGAAGACTGGGCGCGCGACCATCGCCACCAGCGGGCAGACCGTGGGGCTGACTGGATTGACGCTGACGCCGCAGTACCAGCTGCGACTTACCGGGATCGCGGGACAGCCGTAAGGAGCATATCGTTCCGAGGCCGTTGCTTGGTGGACGGCAAAGGGCAACACAACCTCACGGCTGATGGCGGGACCTACGGGGACTCGAGCCCTTCATCAACTTGTACCCGGGCAGGTGGCTGATCGCTGGTCCCGGTTCGAAACGCCTGCTCGCTACTGAAAAAGGCCGGCGCCCTGCTGGCGAACGGTCGCCCCCATCGCCGCCGCTCGTTGCGCCTGCTCCCGGTTGCGAGATAACCTTCGATCAACGTATGGCCGAGCGCTGCGAGTTCGGGAGCCAGGCCCGCTTGTATGTCAATGCCGATTACACTAGGCGTGCGGGAAGATAGCTTGGGGCTGCAAGGGGGAGCGAGTGGCAGCACGAAAGGCAGTGGTCCCGAAGAAAGCCGAGGGCGCCTACCACCATGGGGACTTAAAGACGGCGCTCAAAAAAGCCGCGCTGCGGCTGGTTCGGGAGAAAGGCCCGCGCGGCTTCTCTCTGAATGAAGCTTCGCGCCTGGCAGGTGTGACGGTGGCCGCACCGTACCGGCACTTTGCCGATAAAGACGCGCTGCTGGCCGAGGTGGCCTGCGATGGGAATGAGCTCATGACCCGGGAGCTGGAAGAGGCGATCAGCGGGATAAGAGGTATTAAGGAGCAGATGCTTGAGGCAGGCATGGGCTACCTGCGGTTCTCAAAGGTGCATGCTGATTACTTCGCGGTTCTTTTCAGTGCAGGTCTTGATAAGTCGAAACACCCGGAGGTAGAACGATCGGCCAGGCAGGCGTTTTCGGTAATCCTTGCACTGGCCGAGCGCTCAGAGGCCAGCCCGGAGTTGGCCCAGCAGCGAGCCGTCTCAGCCTGGGCGCTTGCGCATGGGCTGGCGACGCTGACCGCAGACGGCGCGCTTTCAACCGGAATCAAGGAAAAGCCGGACTTTGAGCACCTGCGGCCTTTGCTGAAGCTGTTTCTCGGCCAGCCAACTCGATAGGCGAGACGCTAAAGGGTCGCTTTTTATGTAAGTATCATTGACATGTAGATTGCATGTAAGCGACACTTACATAAAGAGTGTCGGGCCAGAGGTTTGCCTGAAGCAGGCCGCAAGTCCGGTCCGCACCCCGACCAGGAGGCGGAGGCTATGTACCACGCGATTGTGGAACGGATGGCGCGAAAGAACTTCGAGCGTTTGAACCAGCGGGACTTTGGGCCGCTGCTGAAAGGCTGCTCACCCAAGGTGTACCACCGGTTTAGTGGATCGCACGCGCTGGGCGGCGAGCGCCACGATCGCGAAGCGTTCGGCCAGTGGCTCAGGCGCCTGGCGCGACTCGGGACCAAGCTGAAGCTGAACGTGACCGACGTGTGGGTGAAGGGTCTGCCCCACGATACGACCGTGATTGTGCGCTGGGACGCGAGCGACGAACTGCCGGACGGCAGCCGGTATTGTAACCATGGAGTGCACATTATCAAGATGCGATGGGGCAAGGTGATGGCTATCGATGCCAACGAAGACTCACAGGCGGTTGCCGAGTCCTTGAAGCTGCGCGCCGCGCACGGAGTGGAAGAGGCGATGGCGGCGCCCATCGTCAGCTAAGACGCCCACCCAAGCCAGGTCGCTGTTCTAAGTGCGAGTTCGTGCCGGCATAGTTATGCCTGGCGGCGATGAGCAAGAGTGGGAGCCTCATTGGCTGAGGCTCCTGACGAGCAAGAGCGGGAGCCTCATTGGCTGAGGCTCCTGACGAGCAAGAGCGGGAGCCTCATTGGCTGAGGCTCCTGACAAGCAAGCTGCGTTGCCGGCTCGTTTTCTACTGGTTTGACTTCAAGTAGCGGGACAGGTGACGTGCGGTGAATTTTGCTCCGAGGGCAAATCGGCAGACCGGACCAAAACTGTTTGCCGAGGCGAGACCGATCATGTGCAGGCCAGGTTCAGAAGTTTCAAAAGCCTGGTTCAGAACAGGCGAGCCTTCAATGGTCTGGACGCGGCCGGTGATCGACTCGTCGACAAAGGAGAGGGAGCGGACAGAGGGCCTGTAGCCGGTAGCCGCGATCACGTGATCGGCGACAAACTCCTGCTCTGGTTTGTTGGCCTGAAGGTAGCGCAGGCGTACGCGATTGTGGTGCACCTCAGCCTTTTGGATATGAGCGCCCATGTGCAAAGGGATACGGTTTTCTATTTTGTCGCGCATGAACCAGCCCGGCACCGGACCTAAGTGGCGCCTGACGATGCGGTGGCGAAGTTTTCTCGGCAGCCTGTAAAAGGCCAGCGGTGCATCGGCAAGAAAGCGTAACTTCCAACCTAGACCGAGACCGGAACGCGGCTTTCTTACCCGGTCCTTAAAAGGCCGGGGCTCAAGATCGGGCGTGTAGAAGCCGAGCTTCTCGCGACGTCCGATGATGTGGACCGTGGCGCCGATATCGGCCAGTGCCGAAGCGAAGTCGATCGCAGAAGCACCCGCACCGACGACGGCGATGGTCTTGCCTTGAAACCTGCTGACGTCGCCGTACTCGGAACTGTGCGACATGATGTCGCGGGGCAAGCTGGTAAGCACGTCAGGGGTGTAGGCGAAGTGAGTAATGCCGACTGCCAGGACGACGCGTTTAGCAAGCAGCGTTTCGCCATCCGATGTTACGAGCACGTAGTTACCCGCTGCATCACGAGTGACGTTAGTAACTCTAACTTCTTCGAGGTGCGGAACCATGCGGCGTTGAAATTCGAGGCCGTAGTCGACAAAGGTCTCGAGCGGAATAGGCAGACCTGACCTCTCATACGGTGTTCCGGTTTCGCGGCAGTAGTGCTCCAGGGTGAAAGCTCCGTCGGGATCGTAGAGGTCGGACGCGAAGCCGTCGGACTTTAAGCACATACCGTGGGGCATATGTTCCCGCCAGCTATCCATAGCGCGGCCGAAGATACGATGTTGAATGCCAGCCTTGGCGAGGTGCGCAGCGAGGGATAAGCCATAAGGACCTGCACCGACTACAGCCACATCCGTACTATTCATCGAGGGTCTGTTTTCCGACTGCATCGCGTGTTCTCTCCTCCGCTTACTATCGGCAGGACTCTTAAATCCAATACTATCCTTTAGAATCATTTGCAGTATCCCGACACTTCAGGCAGGAGGCGAATTTCTCTCGGGGAGAAATTTACGCAGAGGGTCAAGTCTGCGCATTAGTTGTCGATAGACAGCCATAGCCGCACCCCAGAGACAGCGAGACCTCCTATGCCAACGCCTCCGCTTTCAGTTTTGATTATTACGACGCAAACCTGGTTGCAGGTGACCAGACTTTGCCTGCGCTTCTCCCGCTACGGCTGCAAGGTAAGCGCGCTCTGTCCGGAGAAGAGCGAGCTACGTTTGTCGGACAGCATCCACGCTTGCCATTCTTTCCGGGGACCAGACCCGCTGGTTCCGCTCGCCTCCGCGATCGAGGCCAGCCAGGCCGAGTATCTTGTGCCCTGCGACGACCTGGCCGTGTGGCTTTTACATGAGCTAAGCGCACGTTTTGCCGGCTACCGGTCGCTGGTTGAGCGCTCGGTCGGAGCATCGAGATCCTTCAGCACCGTACGCAGCAGGTGCCGCCTGCTTTCGCTGGCGGACGAACTCGGGATCACGACGCCCGAGACAGCCCAGGCACCGAGGCTGGAGGATGCGCTCGCCTGGAGCGAGACCAGAGGCCTACCCTTCCTGCTCAAGAAAGATGGAACCTGGGGCGGGGGTGGGGTGGAGGTGGTCAGGGATCGTGCTGAGCTGCCGCACCACTACCAGCGCCTGAACTCGCAGCAGGGCACCTCCGGCAAGGCGCGCAGGCTGCTCTTCCGGCAGCCGGACCTGCCTGGTCCGGGAGCGCTCTCCTGCCTGGACGCGGCGGAGGTGAGCGTGCAGGCCTATGTGGAAGGCGTTGCGGCCAACGCGATGTTTGCCTGCTCCGCAGGCAAGATCCTAGGCAGCGTGCATGCGCGCGTGGTCGCGGCGAAAGGGAGAACCGGTCCGGCGCTGATGATCGAGCTGATCGAGGATGAACGCATGGAGCGGGCTGGGCGCCTGCTTGCCTCTTCGCTCGAGCTCTCAGGATTCTTCGGGCTTGACTTCATCCTGGAGCAGGGCTCGGGCGAGCCGTACCTGATCGAGATGAACCCTCGCTGCACCCAGTTGGGCCACGTAGCGCTCGCCCAACAGACGGATCTGGCAGGGCTGCTGTGGGCCGACTGGACGGGGAATCCGTGTCCTCAAAGCAGCGAGAAGCAGCTGGGCAGCTCTGTCTGCTTTTATCCTCAGGCAGCTGAGTGGGCGCCCGAGTGCTCTTTCCTAAGCCAGGCTCGACTGGACGTTTGCGCGGCCGATCTGGAGATTGTGGATCGACTGGCGCAGGGCAGCCAGGCGTTGCTGGCCCGGACGCGTCGCGGCGTGCGCGAGCAGATACGGGCGTTCAAGCGTAGCATTCAGCCCCCCGCGCCTACCGAGGTCTTCTACTTCGAGCCTGCCGCTGCACCTGCGAAGAGGCAGGAGATGAATGTACCGAGTGACCTGCACGCGCGCCCACGCTATGCGGGTGGTATGACGAAGCCTGGCTGAAGGCTGCTCTCCGCTCGTCGGCGGCCGGCGCTTGTCCTGCTCTGCGCGCCACGCGCGTCCGGCTTTGCGCGCTACGCGCGTCCGGCTTTGCACCACGCGCATGGGCATAATGGCCTGCGCGCTCCCGGTTCCGTCGCACGTCTGCATCGGCTGACGACCAGCGGTCGTTCTAGAAGGCGACGACCGAGGAAAGGCCGGTTTGAAGATCGACCGAAGTCGCCAGCCCGCGCGCTCACGTCCGCCGATGATGCCTCTCGGCGCCGGCGCGCTTTTCGCTCGGGTGCACGGCCGCCTGCTTTCGATCTCGACCCGACATCCGCTCGCTTCCCAAATGGCGCTTGATCATAAGGGCGCCTGGATTGCTCATCCCGATAGCTCATCCCGGCCAGTTGATCCCGGATAGCTCACCTCCAGATCGGTCATCCCGGGCCGCTCAGTTGGCTCGCTCATCCCAGACCGCTCCCTCGGATCATGCTCCCAGATCGACGATCCAGATGGCCGACCTTAGATCGCTCGATCGACCACTTCCAGTATGCTTCCTGTACGCCGGGGCTTGCTGCTGCCGGGGACAGGGTTGCACGCACCCTGAAGGTTGACGGAAAGGTCGCATGGTGCCGATGGAAGCTGATCGTTCGAGGAACGCGATCTGGTATGGACGTTTCCTGCTGTTCATCGCGGGTATGGGTGGGCTGCTCTACGGCATCGATGTGGGGATCATCTCTGCGGCGCTGCTCTACCTGGGGAAGACAATCGATCTTACGGTGAGCCAGACCTCGGCTGTGGTTGCCGCGGTGCTGGGCGGCGGGATGTGTTCTTCGCTGGTGGCGGGTTTTCTGGCGGACTGGATGGGCCGCAGGAAGATGATGATCCTGAGCGGGCTGATCTTTATCACCAGCGTGGCCTTGATCGTTGTTTCGCAAAGCTTTCTGTCGCTGTTTCTCGGGCGGCTGCTGCAGGGCTTGAGCGGGGGCGTGATCGCGGTGGTGGTTCCGCTGTACCTGGCCGAGTCTCTGAGTGCGAAGACGCGCGGGCGTGGGTCGGCGATCTTCCAGTTCATGCTGACCTTCGGCATTGTGATTGCGGCGTTGATCGGGTTTTACTACACCCACCAGGCAGAGGCTTCCATTGCTGCGGCAGCGGGCGATGCGGCGCGGATCCATGCGGCCGAGGATCATGCGTGGCGCGGCATGTTTCTATCGGTGGTTTACCCGGGACTTATCTTCTTTGTCGGCTCCTTTGTGCTAAGTGAGACACCACGTTGGCTGTTTCTGAAAGGCCGGGTGGAGCAGGCCTATCAATCGCTGCGCCGGTCGAGTTCGGAGGCGGAAGCGAGGCTGGAGTTAGGCGAAATGGAGTCGCTTGCCGAGGAGAACAGCAAGAAGAAGGCGGCGGCTGGAGGCGTCTCGCTGCTCGAGCGCAAGTATGTGTTTCCTTTTCTGCTGGCGTGTGTGATTTTGAGTCTGAACCAGGCCACGGGTATCAATTCGGTGCTTCCCTTCCTGTCGATGATTTTGAAGCAGGCGGGTCTGTCGGCGATTTATGCCACGCAGAGCGACCTGGGAATCAAGGTGCTGCAGTGTGCGATGACGGTGCTGGCCATCGCGCTGATTGACAGGAAGGGAAGAAAGTTTCTCCTGTCTCTGGGCACGGGCGGCATTGTGGTCGCGCTGCTGCTTACTTCATTTTTCTTCCATCGTTTCGAGTCGCAGCGTGTGGATCTGCAGGCGAGGGTGCAGTCGCAGGTGGAGGCCAATCGGCTGCTGCTGACCGCGCAAACGCTGCACAGCTGGGTGCCGGGCGAGCGGGGTCCCCAAGCGCTGACCGTGCTTTACTCGTACGGCGGCGGAGAGAAGCTGGCTACGCTGATCGGCAGTGACAGCCTGGCGCTTGCGCCGGAGGGCGCGGCGGGTCCGCTGGTGATTCGGCACGCGTATCTTACGCCCTTGCCGCAGCCAAGTACGGGATGGCTGGTCGCACTCTGTCTGGGGCTCTTTATCTCCTTTTATGCGGTCGGGCCGGGTGTGGTGGTGTGGCTTACCTTGTCGGAGCTGATGCCGACACGCATACGCTCGGCAGGGATGGGCATTGCGCTGCTGCTGAACCAGGGGGTCTCGACGATGGTGGCGGGGGTCTTTCTCCCAGTGGTGGCACGGTTTGGCTACTTCGCGATGTTTCTTACCTTGGCCGGGTGCACGGCGCTCTACTGCCTGACGGCGGTGTTTCTGCTGCCGGAGACCAAGGGGAAGACGCTTGAGGAGATCGAGCGAAGCTTTGAGGCTGCGCCTGCCTGAGGCTGCGCCTGCCTGAGGCTGCGCCTGCCTGAGGCTGCGCCTGCCTGAGGAGAAGAGCGAAGGGTGCCGGTGGCTCTTCCTTGTCTACTGGATCGAAGTCTACTGGGTGGAGTCGTCTCCTGGGTCGACTCGCGCCAGTCGCTTGCCTGGCGAGGCCTGGGCCACTCTCCGCGTCTAAGCAGCCATGATGAGTCACACCGAGGCTCCGCGGTACGTCTCTCAGGACGAGATCGAAGCCCAGTGGGCAGCTTTGGGCGGGCTGCCGGGCGCGCCTGCGCTGGGGCTCTTCGGGCCTGGCTCGGTCACGTGGCGGCTGAACCGGGAGTCGGCCGTGTTTCTCGGCGCGGGGCGGGCTGCACTGCTGCAGCTGGCGCACCCCTGGGTGTCGGCGGCGCTAATGCAGCACTCGAACCTGAGAAACGACGCGATTGGACGCTTTCACTCCACCTTCCGCGTGATCTACACGATGCTCTTTGGCAGCCGCGCCCAAGCGTTTCGAGCGGCACGGCAGGTGTACAGCCTGCACACCGGGATACGGGGTGAGCTGTCTGGCACGGTTGGCGCCCGGCCGGCCGGCGAGCACTACGAGGCCAATGAAGCGGGGGCGCTGACGTGGGTCTACGCGACCCTCGTCGAGAGTGCGGTGCTTGCGTACGAGTTTGCTGTGCAGCCGCTGACCGCTCCAGACCGGGAGCAGTACTATGCCGAGAGCAAGCGCGTGGCGGCGCTGTTTGGCGTATCGGCGACGGCGCTGCCTGGGGACTGGAGCTCGTTTGCCCGGTACACGGCGGAGATGGTCGAGTCGCCGGCACTGGGGGTTGACGCGAGTGCGTGCGCGCTGGGACGGAGCGTGATGGATGGCGCCGGCAGCTGGGTGCATCCGCCTGGTTGGTATCGGGCGTTGACCGCGTCCTGGATGCCGGCAAGGTTTCGCACCTCATTTGCGCTTGTCTATGGCGTGCACGAGGAGCGTGCCGCGGGCGAGGCGGCTCGATGGCTGCCTAGGGTGTACGCCTGCCTGCCCCGCGGGTTGCGCCTGGTCGGGCCTTTTCACGAGGCGGAGGCGCGGCTGCGCGGCGAAGAGCCGGGGCTGCTCACCAGGAGGAGCAATCGCTTCTGGATGGGGGTGCCGCGGATGCTCTATCCGCAGCTGGCGGCCGGGCTTGGCGAGGATGGATCGGCGTAGCAGGGCAGACCGGGCCTGCCTTTGGCAGGCAGGGGCGTGGCACGCGGCTCGGGAGGTTCGGCTGGTAACGCGGGGCTCTCACTTCGGGCGTTGACTTTTGGTGTTGCGTTCCGGCGTTGAATTCTGGCGGTAACCTAGGCCGATACCCTAAGCTGAGAACTTCGACCGATGCCTAAGCGCGATACCTAAGCCGATCACTTCGGCGGTAACTTCTGCGGTAACTTTAGGCGATAACTTCGGATCGGTATGATGGGGGTGGTCCACGCGTTCCCTCATCCGCTGAGCTCTTTGCAGCATCGACCCAGCTAGGGGCGCCAGCCAAGCTTACCTGCCATGCCTTTCTCGACGACCCCCAATTCGCCTCCCGAAGTTGCTACACAACCTATGGTCGAGAGGCATGCTACCGGCTTCGAGCCGCTGCAATCGCCGCTCTTTCGCAGGCTATGGGTTGCCTCCACGATCTCCAATCTTGGGGGCTGGATGCAGGATACCGCGGGCACCTGGCTGATGACGGTGCTTACCACCTCACCCCTGCTGATCGCGCTGATGCAGACAGCCGCCAGCCTGCCGGTGGTGATGCTGGGGCTGCTGGCGGGGGCGACGGCGGACATCTTTGATCGGCGGCGCCTGCTGCTCTTCTGGCAGGCCTGGATGCTGGCCGCAGTTGCGTTGCTGAGCCTGCTGACGTTTTTTCATATCATCTCGCCGCTCGTGCTGCTGATGCTGACCTTTCTGCTGAACATAGGGACGGCCATGAACAGCCCGGCATGGCAGGCGATTATGCCCGAGCTGGTGCCGCACGAGCAGCTGCCGGAGGCGGTCTCCTTGAACAGCGCCGGGTTCAATCTTGCCCGTGCCCTGGGGCCGGCGCTGGGCGGCCTGGCGATTGCGGCGTTTGCGCATGCAGTGACCGGGGCTGCGTGGACGTTTCTGCTCAACGCGCTCTCCTTTGTTGGGGTAATCGTGGTGCTCTACCAGTGGAAGCGCAACCCGATCTTTAAGAGCGCGCTGCCGGCTGAGCGAATCTATGGCTCGATGCGTGCGGGATTGCGCTACATTCAGTACGCTCCGCCGTTGAAGGCGGCGTTTGCAAGGACGTTTGTCTTTACCCTGTTTGTGAGCGCGGTGTGGGCGCTGCTGGCGGTGGTGGCCGCGCGCGACCTGCACCAGGGCGCGCTTGGCTACGGGATTTTGAACGGCAGCATGGGTCTGGGAGCGGTGATCGGCGCGACGAACCTGCCGCGGGTGCGACGCAGGCTCTCAGCCGACAAGATCATCGCGATCTCGACTGTGGTCTTTGCCGCAACACTGGTTGTGCTGGCCTTTGTCCACTATCCGGTCGTCATCATCCCGGTGCTGCTGCTGGCCGGGTTTGCGTGGACCAGCACGATGTCCACGCTTAATCTTGCTGTGCAGATTTCCGCCCCGGGGTGGGTGCAGGCACGCACGCTCGGCGCTTACCAGATGGTCTTTGCCGGAGGCATGGCGATGGGAAGCGTGATCTGGGGGCTGGTTGCCGAGCATGTTTCGACTCCGGCTTCGCTGGCTGCGGCGGCGGCTGGGCTGATGCTCACGCTTCCGTTGAGCAACCGGATGCACGTGATGCGTGGCGAGCTCCCTGACCTGAGCCCATCACGCTCCAGGCTGGCTGTGCCGCTGGTCGCAATTGAGCCACAAATGTCCGATGGCCCGGTCCGCATTTTAATCGACTATGACGTCGATCCGAAGGACTATGACGCGTTTGTGCACGCAATTCACGAGCTGAAGAACGTGAGGCTGCGCGATGGCGCGATGCGGTGGGGTATCTTTCAGGATGCGAACGACGCTCGCCACCTGAACGAGACATTCGTGATGGAATCCTGGATCGATTATCTTCGCCAGCGCGAGCGGTTTACGGCGTCGGACCGAGGGATCTGGGAGCAAGTGCTGGCTCTGCACCAGGGGGAGCAGTTGCCTCGCATCACACACACGATCTATGCCAAAGAGCGGACCCGGGGAGCGGGCAGTATGCGGCAGCTGCCGCGTGTCTAGGTCGTGTTCTGGGCGTGCGTGGGCCGCTAGAGCGGAGAAGTCAGCAGCGTGGTTCTGTGCGCGGCAGCAAGCCCTGTGCTTCCCCCGCAAGCGTTTTCGCCGTGTTTATGGCTTACTTACAACTTACTTACGCTTGAAGCCTGAAGATAAGTGAGAAGCGCTCAACGCGTTCCTCTTCTTTTGCTTTGCGCGCGCAGGGAGTTCACCTATGTGGGATCTAGGCTGTATTGCGGCGAGCGTGGCCTTCTTTGTGATCGCGCTGCTCTATGTGTCAGGGTGTGAGCGGCTCGGCTCAAAGGGTTCTCTATGATGGAGACCGCTCTGCTCTCACTGGTTGTGTTGGGGCTGCTTGGCTACCTGGTCTATGCGCTGCTCTGGCCGGAAAACTTTTAAACGGAGTACGTCATGACGGCAAACGGCTGGCTGCAGATCCTTTTCTTCTTCGCACTTATTCTGCTTAGCGCAAAGCTCCTGGGCATGTACATGGTGCGGGTGTTTGCGCGTGAGCGCACGTTCGCAGATATAGTGTTTCGCCCGCTGGAGCGGCTGATTTACAAGGTAAGTGGGATTGACGAAGCACACGAGATGGCCTGGACCGAATATGGCGGCTCGATGCTGCTGTTCAGCCTTGTAACGATGCTGGTTACGTATGTGATTGAGCGGCTTCAGCATGTGCTTCCGTTGAATCCGCAGCACTTGGCCGCGGTGCCGGCGGACCTGGCACTGAATACGGCAGCGTCGTTCACCACCAACACGAACTGGCAGTCGTATGTGCCAGAGACGACGATGAGTTATCTGACGCAGATGCTCACGCTGGCTTACCACAACTTTTTTTCGGCGGCCGTCGGCATCGCCCTGGCGATCGCTTTCGTGCGGGGCATCAGCCGGCGGGAATCAAAGACGCTGGGAAACTTCTGGGTCGATACCACGAGGGCTTCGCTCTGGGTGCTGCTCCCGCTGTGTTTTCTCTTTGCGATCCTGCTTGTCTCGCAGGGTGTGGTGCAGAACTTTCATCCGTATGAGACTGCGAGGCTGGTGCAGCAGCCTGCTGCTCCAAGCGACGCTAGTAAGTCAAGCTCGCCAACAGTGGCGACGCAGACCATCGCGCAAGGGCCGGTCGCCTCGCAGGAAGCCATCAAGATGCTGGGCACCAATGGTGGCGGCTTCTTCAATGCAAACAGCGCTCATCCATTTGAAAATCCGACGCCTTTCTCGAACTTCCTCGAGATGTTCGCTATCTTTGCCATTCCGGCGGCGCTGACGGTGGTGCTGGGGCAGATGACGCGCTCGCCTGCACATGGCTGGGCGGTCTTTGGTGCCATGGCTTTGCTCTTCTTCGTAGGGGTGAGCGCGATGTACTATGCCGAGGCACAGCCGAATCCGCTGCTGCACCAGGCAGGCATGCACCTGGACCAGCGTGCGAGCGCGATGCAGCCGGGCGGCAACATGGAGGGCAAAGAGGTTCGGTTCGGGATCGCGAATTCAGCGCTGTTTGCGACTGCGACGACCGATGCAAGCTGCGGAGCTGTCAACGCCATGCATGACTCGCTGATGCCGCTGGGCGGCATGGTTGCGCTGGTTAACATCATGCTGGGCGAGGTGATCTTTGGAGGAGTGGGATCCGGGCTCTACGGGATGCTGGTTTTTGTCATTCTGGCGGTCTTTATCGCGGGCCTGATGGTTGGCCGTACCCCGGAGTACCTGGGAAAGAAGATCGAATCGTTCGATGTCAAGATGGCCATGCTCTACACGCTGATCTTTCCCTTGTCGATCCTTGGATTCGTCGCAATTACCCTGATGCTGCCGAAGGCGGGACTTAGTTCGCTTGCAAATGCGGGACCACACGGACTGAGTGAGATTCTCTATGCGTTCAGCTCGGCGACAGCAAACAATGGTTCGGCGTTTGCCGGGTTGAATGCAAACACTCACTGGTACAACTTGTCGTTGGCGGCAGCCATGCTGACCGGACGCTTCCTGATGATTGTGCCGATGCTGGCGCTGGCCGGAAACCTGGGGCAGAAGAAGCAGGCGCCTCCGTCGCAGGGTGCGTTCCCGGTGCACACCACGTTGTTCGCAGTGTTGCTGGTGGGCACTATCGTGATTGTTGGCGCGCTGACTTTCTTCCCTGCGCTCGCGCTAGGACCAGTGCTTGAACACCTCTTGATGCATGCTGGCAAGGCTTACTGAGCCCCAGGAAAGGGAACGAAATCTATGCCGAGCAAAGGCTCTCTCTGGGATACCAAGATTATCAGTCGCGCGCTGGGTGATGCGTTTGTCAAGCTGAACCCACGCGTGATGATGAAGAATCCCGTGATGTTTGTGGTGGAGATTGGCAGCGTAATCACCACGATTTACACCATCCGCGATCTGTCGCTGGCTCGGCATGCGTTGCGGTTCGATTTGCAGATTACTTTGTGGCTTTGGTTTACCGTGCTGTTCGCCAACTTCGCTGAAGCGATGGCGGAGGGGCGAGGCAAAGCGCAGGCAGATTCTCTGCGAAAGGCGAAGTCAGAGACAACGGCTACGCGGCTGTGTGCGGATGGGCGCACCGAGCAGATTCCAAGTGTGAAGCTGCGCGCGGGCGACCGCTGCGTGGTGGTTGCGGGCGAGATCATTCCCGGCGATGGCGAGGTGACGGAAGGAGTCGCGTCTGTCGACGAATCGGCGATTACGGGAGAGTCAGCGCCGGTGATTCGTGAGGCAGGCGGCGATCGCTCGGCGGTTACGGCTGGAACGCGCGTGCTCTCCGATCAGATTACGATGCGGGTGACAGCCAATCCTGGTGAGACGTTTCTCGACCGGATGATTGCGCTTGTTGAAGGGGCGGAGCGGCAGAAGACTCCGAACGAGATCGCTCTGAACATTCTGCTGGCCGGGCTGACGATTATTTTTCTTCTTGCGGTGGTCAGTCTGCAGCCGATTGCTATCTACTCTGGCGCGCCGCAAACAGTATTCGTTTTGATTGCGCTGCTGGTGTGCCTGATCCCGACAACGATCGGCGGTCTGCTCTCGGCGATCGGGATCGCGGGGATGGATCGACTGGTGCAGTTCAATGTGCTTGCGATGTCGGGGCGCGCGGTGGAGGCAGCTGGAGATGTGAATACGCTGCTGCTGGATAAGACGGGGACAATTACGCTCGGCAATCGCCAAGCCTCTGAGTTTCTACCCGCGCCGGGGGTGAGCAGCGACGAGCTGGCGGATATTGCGCAACTGTCATCGTTGCCGGATGAAACGCCTGAGGGCCGCTCGATTGTTGTGCTTGCCAAGCAGCTACATGGTTTGCGCGGGCGGCCGCTTTCGGACCTGAAAGCCGAGTTTGTGCCTTTCTCTGCGGTGACGCGCATGTCCGGCCTGGACATGGAGGGCCGCATGATTCGGAAGGGATCGACAGATGCGATCGAGGCGTTCGTCAAGCAGCATGGCGGTATTCTGCCGCTGCAGGTGCGGACTGCGGTGGAGAAGGTTTCTCTCGGCGGCGGAACGCCGCTGGTCGTTGCGGAAAATGGACGCGTGCTTGGCGTCGTGCACCTGAAAGACATCGTGAAAGGCGGCATGAAGGAGCGCTTCACACAGCTGCGAGATATGGGTATCCGGACGATCATGATCACCGGCGACAACCCGCTTACCGCTGCAGCGATTGCCCGCGAAGCAGGTGTAGATGACTTTCTGGCCGAAGCGAAACCGAAGGACAAGATGGACCTGATCAAGCGCGAGCAGGCCAGCGGCAAGCTGGTCGCCATGACGGGTGACGGGACAAACGACGCGCCGGCGCTGGCCCAGGCCGATGTGGGTGTGGCGATGAACTCCGGCACGCAAGCTGCCAAAGAAGCTGGCAACATGGTGGATCTCGATTCCAGCCCAACCAAGCTGATCGAGATTGTGCAGATCGGCAAGCAATTGTTGATGACGCGTGGAGCGTTGACTACCTTCTCGATCGCAAACGATGTAGCAAAATATTTCGCGATTATTCCAGCCATGTTCGCCGTGAAGTTTCCTGTGCTGGGGGTGCTGAACATCATGCATCTCCGGACGCCGGAGTCCGCGATACTCTCGGCTGTTATCTTCAACGCGCTGATTATCGTTCTGCTCATTCCGCTTGCGCTTCGTGGAGTGGCCTACAAGGCACTCTCTGCCGAGGCTTTGCTAAGGCGTAACTTGCTCGTCTACGGAGTTGGTGGGCTGATCGCGCCATTTATCGGCATCAAGCTGGTCGACCTACTGATCACGGCGATCCATCTTGCCTGAGCTATATCGCGAGTATTTCTTCTCGACGAAGGGTGCTGCACATGCGTCGTAATCTTCTGATTGCTCTTCTCTATACGGTTGTTACCACGTTGGTGTTCGGCGTGGTGTATCCACTCCTGGTGACCGGGACTGCGCAGTTACTGTTTAAAACCAAAGCCAATGGTCAGTTGATCGAGCGCAATGGCGAACTGGTCGGATCCTCGCTGATCGGGCAGCCTTTCACCGATGCTGCTTATTTTCACTCGCGGCCCTCGGCTGCCGGCTCAGGCTATGACGCGGCAAACTCGAGCGGATCAAACTATGGTCCGACGAGCCAGAAGCTCATCGACCGGACCAGGGAGAGCCTGCGAGCAGCGGAACAGGATCGACCGGGTCATGATGTGCCGGTTGACCTGGTGACTGCGTCAGCCTCGGGCCTGGATCCTGACATAACGCCGGCTGCTGCTGCCTACCAGATCTCTCGAGTGGCGCGGGCGCGACACGTCTCCGAGGCTGCGCTCGAGCGCCTGGTAAACAGGCACACCCGGGGGCGACAGTTTGGTCTGCTTGGTGAGCCTCGCGTGAATGTGCTTGAGCTTAATCTTGATCTGGATCGTGAGAGCCCGCTTGCTCAAGAGCGTCACTAAGTTAGCGGAGCGAAATTGACCGGGAAGCACTGCGCGGCTAATAAGCGAATTTGAGGGAGAACTGGATCTGCCGGGAGCTGCCCGCGGTGCGATTGATCAGGCCAAAGCCTGAGCCGAGCAGGGTGTTCGAAGGCAGACCCATATTCACGATGTTGAAGATGTTGAAGAACTCGGCGCGGAACTGCACATTGATGAGCTCGCTCCCGGACTGACGCTTCCCTACCGGGGTGTCTTTGACGAGCGAGATATCAAAGTCGTCATAGGCTGGACCGCGAAATGAGTCGCGCCCCAAGGTGCCAAAGCGTCCCTGGTTGGGCCCGGTACCCCCGGCGAGGTTGATAGGGATGGAGAAGAAGGAGGCGTTGGCTGCGCCGCGCCCGAAGTAATCCTCTCGACGCGTTCTTGACGTGAATAGATCAGGTTTGGCGATCTGATCAGGGCGGTCTACGTTCGCGGATCCTGCGCCAGTCTGTTGTACGCCGGAGTAGACGGTGAAAGGAGTGCCGCTACTCAGGCTTGACACACTGATCAGCTGCCAGCCCTGGGTAATTTTCCTGTTGATTGCCTCCAGAAAAGTAAGCTGCTCGAGCGGGAAGTCTTGGGTGAGCGAGAGAGAGAACGAGTGCGTCGCGTCGAAGGTAGAGGGCGCTCGTTCAGGATGGGTGTCGAAGGGGTTCTGCGGGGCGGCCTGAGCGATGGCGCCAACTGTGCTGGTTGTCGATGTGCCGGCAACTGTGCTGGTGTCATCGATGGACTTGGACCAGGTATAGCTCGCCTGCAGGCCGGGACCGCCGTGTCGTGTCTGCCCGGAGGCGGAGAGCTGAAGCGCGTGATAGTTGGAGTGGGAAGCAGGCACAATGACGCTTTCGGTACCGAAGCCGCCGATCGCCGCGCCTGAGGGACTGAACTGCGTGTAGTGCGCAAACTGCGGGATGGCTCCGGGATAAGCATTGGGAAAGCTATTGCGTGCCAGCTTATAAGCGGTGGTCCCGACATACGTCGCAGAGGTAGTTACGTTTGCCAGGGAGCGCTCGAGGCCGAGTGACCAGGTGCCCAGCATGGCGTTGCCAAAGCGTCTTGAAATTGCGGCCACGTTGAGCGGCGATGGCTGGCCCGAGACCGAGGCGATGCCTTGCTCGAGCCGAGCGATGTCGAGCACGGTGTTGGCGGGAACGTCGTTAGGGCCGCTCGCGAAGATGTCAGAGCCGGACGGAGTGTAGACACGGGGCAGTTGCGCGGGTGTGATCTGAAAACCGTATGGGATTTGATCTCCGGGAGTTGCCGTGACCCGAGGGTAAAAGACGAAGGGCAGCGCTCCGGTAAGTTGATTGTCCTGCCAGATGTTGGGAGGGATGGTGGTAAGTGCTCCGCCGGCATGCGCGATGAGCTGCTTTGAGAAGCTGTAGTCGAACTGCACACGAGGTCCCCAGTTGTTCATCGCGGTGCGATAGCGCGGCTCGGGATTGATCAGGAACTGCTGGCCGCCATCTGCAGTGGGATAGAAGCCGGAAGTACGGTGGGCTCGCTCGGAGATCGGGGTATAGAGCTCAAAGCGCAGACCATAGTTGATCGCCAAGTGTGGCGTGGCCTTCCAGGTGTCCTGCGCGTAGGCTTCATAGGCGCTTCGGTTATCGGCAGCCGGACCTATCTTCTCTCCATTGGAGAAATAGGAAGGAGCGACGGCGCGCGTGTAAGCGAAGGGGCTGCCGGTGAGCAACGAGGAGAGAGTGTCCGGAAGCGCATCCCCTGCCTGAATGTCATGCTGGCCGCTCTGCGAGCGGATGGCGACAGGAGAGTAAGAGGTTCCTCCGCCAAAGTCGTATTCTCCGTTTGGGGAGATCCCGAAGTAAGTCGAATCGATGTTCAGCCGTACTTCCGCACCTACTTTGATTGCGTGCGAGGCATGGACAAGCGAGATACTTTCTCGCGCCTGGAAGAGGTTGCCGTAGGCGCGAGTTACCGAGCCGGCCGGAGCGTTGAACGGCTCGAAGAGGGCGTCGTTGAACTTGATCGCTGGATCGGTCTGATTGGCGGTAGGAAAGGATGGGGTGGTTCGGGTGGCGCTGAGCGCGGTTTCGAAAACGGATTTCGAGGAAGCGGTGTGGACCCAATCGACGATGCCGTTTCGCTGACGATCGGTGTAGACGACGCCGAAAGTTGGATCGATGGCGGTCTGGTCGGGATTGGTGGTGGGACCGTCGAGATTGTCTAGAGTCAAGCGTGCGAAGAGATGATCTCTGCTGCCGAGCTGGTAGTCCAGGCGAATGGAGAACTGGTCTGCATCGGTAGCCACCTTGGAGGAGGTCGCGTAGGTGTTGGCGCCGAAGGTGCCCTGAGTGTAGTTAGGGAGCGGGTAGCGAGCGAGAACCGCGGCGATTGCTGCGTCAACGGGAACGAAGAGCGTGTCGCCGGCAAACGCGGTTGTGTCCAGGCCTGCGCGCTGCTGCACGGTGGGCACGGCAAAGACCTGGGTGGTGCCGAGTACCTGGCGAAAGCCCTGGTACTCGAGGAAGTAGTAAGCTTTGCCCCGACCGTCGTAGAGCCTGGGCAGAAGGATGGGACCACCGTTGGTAAAGCCGAATTCGTTGCGCTTGAAGGGCGGGATGCGGCCCGGGTTTGCCGGCGATGAGTAATCGAAGTAGTTACGAGCATCGAGCGAAGAGTTGCGCAGGAATTCAAAGACGGAGCCATGGAGGCTGTCGGTGCCGGAGCGGGTGAGGATGTTGGTGTAGCCTGAGGCGCCGCGGCCGATCTCTGCAGGCATGACGCCGGAGAGGGACTGGAGCTCAAGAACAGCATCGACGTTGAAGTTAGTAAACGTGCCTCCGCCGATCTCCGGGTCGCTGATGTCGGCGCCGTCGAGGGCAAAGACTGCTTCCACGCCGCGCTGTCCGTTGATGGCGAATTGCTGGGTGAAGTTCGAGGCGCCGCTCGAGTCTGCCGCAGTACCGGCTGCGAGCAGAAGCAGCTGGCTAAAATCGCGCTTGTTGAGCGGGATCTCGCTGACGGCCTTGCTGCTCAACTGCTCGCCGCCGGACTCAGCGCGTGCTTCGGTCAGACTTAGCAGCAGGGCACCACTGGCTGTGAGGGTAAGCGTGACTTCGGCGGCCTGGGCCGGGATGGTCACTGCGGCCGGGCAATGGTAGATGCGCCCATGCAGATCTACAGATAGGGAGTAAGTGGAGGGACGGAGAGAGGAAAAGGCGAAGAGCCCGTCTGCGGTTGTTGTCGCGGAACGGTGCTCGGGCTCGGCGTCCAGCTTTACCTTGGCGTTCAGAATGGGATGGCCCGCGGCGTCCGCGACCACGCCGCGCCAGGCAGGCGCAGGCATCTGGCCGAGCGCGGGAGCGGAATGCGTCGCGAGGGCGCAGAGAAAAAGCAGGACCAGACACAACGCTCTGCTGTGTTGCATGACCGCAACAGAGCGGGTGAGATCGCGGTGCATAGAGCTCCTTTTCGGTCCGGCAGAGCTGGTTGATCGGAGCATCACGTGCGCCGGGATTACCTTTATCGCGAATTGTAGTGGTCTTTGACGACGGCTGTCCCCGAGCAAGCCAGGATCGATGGACCCGAAGTATCAGGTGAGACCGTGAGAGCGAATGAGCAGAGGTCGGGGAGACCGCGAGAAATACGCAAACAGGTTCTTGATAGAAGGGCTCTGAGCTGGAGGAGCTACAGGCCGAGCAGACGTTGATTGAGCTCGGGGTCTGCGCTCCCGGCAGCAAAGTCGTCAAAGGCGCGGTCGGTCACGCGGATGATGTGCTGCTCAATAAAGCGTGCGCCCTCGCGGGCGCCATCTTCTCCATTTTTCAAGCAGTCTTCCCACTCGAGCACAGCCCAGCCTGGGTAATTGTATTGGGCGAGTTTGCTGAAGACGGCTTTGAAGTCGACCTGGCCGTCGCCGAGAGAGCGGAAGCGGCCGGGGCGATTGAGCCAATCCTGGTAGCCGCCGTAGACGCCTGCGCGCGCGCTGGGGCGGTACTCGGCGTCCTTGACGTGGAAGGCGCGAATGCGTCGGTGATAGCTATCGAGAAAGCCGAGATAGTCGAGCTGCTGCAGGACCATGTGGCTGGGGTCGAAGAGGATGTTCGCGCGTGGGTGATGATCGACGACGTGGAGAAAGCGCTCAAAGCTAGCGCCGTCGTGCAGGTCTTCGCCGGGATGGAGTTCGAAGCAAAGGTCGACGCCGGAGTCGTCAAAAGAGTCGAGGATAGGCAGCCAGCGACGACCGAGCTCCGCGAAGGCCTCCTCGATGAGACCTTTGGGCCGCTGCGGCCAGGGATAGAAGTAAGGCCAGGCAAGCGCGCCCGAGAAGGTTGCGTGCGCGGTAAGACCGAGATGGCGGCTGGCTTTGGCAGCGCAGGTAAGCTGGGTGACGGCCCACGCGCGCCGCGCCGGCTCGTCGCCACGAAGATGCGCGGGGGCGAAGCTGTCAAAGAGCGTGTCGTAGGCGGGGTGGACGGCGAGGAGCTGACCTTGCAGGTGAGTCGATAGTTCGGAGACGACGAGGCCGTGGCCGGCAAGCGTTTGCTGCATGCGGGCACAGTACTCTGGGCTGTCGGCGGCCTGGACGAGATCGAAGATGTGAGGATGACTGGTTGGCAGCTGCACGGCCGGGTAGCCGAGCGACGCGGCCCAGCCGGCGAGGCCTTCCAGGGTGTTGAAGGGCGCCTGCTCTCCTATGAATTGTGCAAGGAAGATGGCTGGTCCTTGAATCGTCTTCATCGTCACTCCCCTGCTTTACTGTAGCGCCTCCGCACAGGCTCGCATGCAGGAGCTCGTCGCTAGAAGGAGAATACAGGCCCCACGTGGAAGGAGTGATTGCCGCGGTTGATGAAGTTTTCTTTGGAAAGCCAGCTGAAATAAGGCGCCGCGCCGATCCCTGGCGGATCCACTTTGTCCGTTCTGTAGCGGATGAGATCTTCGTCAACGCCGACGCGGATGGCAAGTGCGCGGGTGAAGCGCAGATCGCCGCTCAGGTTGACATCCCAGAGGAAATGATTGATGGCGCCCAGGTGGGGCTGGAGCGGAGTTCCGTTGGCATCGATGACGCCGGGTTCCGGCTGAGTGGGTGGTGCCGTTGCGATGGTGCCGATATCTGTAGGCGTGACCGGCACAATAAAGCTAACCGGGCTGGTGAGATACGCGTTGCTGAAGCGGACCAAACCTGGAAGCAGGCCGATGTGCACCGCGTAGGAGTGCCACTGCTTATTCGCGCTGAGACCGAAGGCAGCCACTGTCATGTTGCCGCCGGCGCGGTCGCTAGGGAGCGGGCTTGCGTTAGCGTGGTAACTGACGAGGCTGTCGAAGGAAAGCCAGCCGCGCATGTGGGTGCTTTGCTGCAGACCGATGCCGAGCGCGCTGCGACGGCAGTTGAAGCACTCCGCGGTATTCGCAGCGATGAAGAAAGAGTCAAAGTAGGGAGCGACCTGAAAGCGCGGGATGGAGCGCCATGCCTCTTCCTCATCCGAGCGAAAGAAATGTACACGATTTTCTTCCACCCGACTCTGCTGAAAGTCGCGGTACCAGGGCGTGCGCCAGCGCAGCATGTTGGCGAAAGAGCGCGAGGGACTCAGACCGCCGCGGATAAAGTTCACCCAGTACTTATCAGGGTAGGCTTCGGTAAGCCGATCACTTACATCTTTATCGAGAACATCCTCAGCCAGCACCCAGAGCATGCCGACCGTGGGTGTCACGACGAGATCCGTCCAGCCTGTGTTGTTGGTGTACTTGGTGTGACCGGTAGCTGGGCCGAAGTTAGCGCTGGTGCAGTGATAGTCGCAATTATTGCCGTAGGTAAAGCCACCATCGTTGCCGATACCCGCCTCGCCTGCAGGGCTAATCTTTTCGTGAGTGCTGAAGACGGTAGCCCAGAGAAACCCTTTGAAGCGGGAGCTTACATAGCCCGGATCGCCCCACTCGATGCGCGAGTCGGTCGGGCTGTTCTGGATCTCGAGGTAAGCCGAGACGGCGCCCTGGATGGGATGGCCCACGTCGTCGACCAGAACGTCGTCACCATCGCTGAACCTGCGCATATTCCACTGCTGCATGGAAGAGAGCCAGTCGTGCCAAAAGGGTTTGTGCGCGAGCAGGTCGCGCATGGTGCTGTCGCTGGCGACGCGAAAACCATTTTCTGCGACGTTGAACTCGACCGTCTGCCAGATCAGGCCGCGCCACTGGTAGGTGGAAGGGGCACGGTCCTGCTCCACTGATTGCTCGGCCTGCTGCTTAGCCTGCTGCTCAGCTTCAGGAGCTGGCGTGGTTTGTGGAGGAGCGGAGATCGCTGTATTTGTGAAGTCCGGGAGCAGCTGGGCCTGCGGTACCGAGGGCAGGTCCGCGAAGGTGGCTGTGAAGGCTTGGTCTGGTTGCTGGGCCAGGGAGCCCCGCGCCCATGAGACCGCAATGGCCAAGCCGCAGACACGCAGCAGGGTAGCAGGAGAAAGAAAATGTTTCGGCAAACGTAGCATTGCGACCTTGGGGAAGGGTGTGTAGCTAGCTCAGTGTCGGTGCGGATTGTGTCCGGCCCAGCACGTGGCTTATTAGATGCGGAGCCTTCGTCGCCTAGGTGACGGAGGCCCGCCACTGCGCCGCCGGCTGCGCGTGAATGGCTGCGCGACCGGCGGTCCCTGGATCTTTGCGGTGCAAGCGCGCTCAGTAGGCGAGGGCGATGCCGTCAGCGCGCATCTCGCTTGCGGCTGCGTAGACCCGGTCAGCGCCTTGTTGACGGTGTTCGATGCATTCGTAACGGCCAAAGCCACCATCGCTTGCCCCCATGGGCCAGCCGAGAGCGATGAGCGCCTTGCGCGAGTCTGCCGGCACACCTGCCTCGAGGCGCAGGATGCCTAGCGGTCCGAGCCCGGCTATATCCTCACCCATCGTCTGCGAGGAGCCTTCGTGGTGCCAGCGCGGGCTGTCGCTCGCGGCCTGCACATCGAGACCGTAGTCGACGCGATTGAGGATGATCTGGGTCTGGCCTTGCGGCTGCATATCGCCGCCCATCACGCCGAAGGACAACCAGGGGACGCCATCCTTGGCCGCGAAGCCGGGAATGATGGTTTGGAAGGGGCGCTTGCCGGGTGCGTAGATGTTGGGGTGTCCGTCCTGCAGCGAGAAGAGCTCGCCGCGATCCTGGAACATAAAGCCAAGGCCATCGGCGACGAGCCCGGAGCCCATTCCACGAAAGTTGGATTGGATCTGCGAGACCATCAGTCCATCCTGATCGGCGACGGTGAAGTAAGTTGTGTCGCCGTGGCTGGGCGCCTGGCCGGGGTAGACCGGGGTGAGGATGCGATCCATACGGATGAGCTTCGCGCGCTCGGCTGCGTATTGCTTCGAGTTCAGCCACTCGACAGGGATTTTTGCGAAGTGCGGATCTGCATAGTAGCGGGCGCGATCTTCATAGGCGAGCCGCTTGGCCTCGGTCTGCACGTGGATCGAAGCGGGAGATTGGAAGCCCATCGCGCGCAGATCGAAGGTCTCAAGAATGTTGAGCATCTGCAGGGTGGCGAGGCCTTGTGTATTGGCGCCCATGCCGTAGACGCTGACCCCGCGGTAGGTGGTGACTAGCGGCTCGATCCACTCGGCGTGATGATCGCGCAGGTCTTCTCGCGAGAGCCATCCGCCGATGCGCTTGAAGTAAGCGTCGATCGTGTCGGCGATGGGGCCGTTGTAAAATGCGTCGCGGCCGCCTTCGGCGATCATGCGATAGGTGCGGGCAAGGTCGGGGTTGCGGAAGACATCGTACTCGTTTGGCGCTTTGCCGCCGGGAGCATAAGTGTGCATGGCGTTCGCGGTCTCCTCGACGCCGGAGCCGGGCCGCACAAAGATCGCGAGATTGCGTTTGATATACCAGCCGATGATCTGCGGCACCGGTACGCCACTCTCGCAGGCGTGGATGACGGGCTCAAAGAGCGTGGCCCACTTGAGCTTGCCGTAGCGCTGATGCATCGTCCACCAGCCATCGAGCGCGCCGGGCGTGGAGACGCTGATGGCGCCGAGTTTAGGCAGCACGCCGTTGACGGCGCGAGCGCGGGCGGTCGAGAGCGAGAGCGCGCGCGGCGATTTACCTGAGCTCGCCATGCCTTGGAGCTTGGCTTGTTTCGGATCCCAGAGAAAGGCGTAGCAGTCGCCGCCGAGCCCGGCGCTGGTGGGCTCGACGAAGCCGAGCATGGCATTGGCGGCGACCGCTGCGTCGACCGCCGAGCCGCCGCGTTTGAGCGTCTCAATGGCGGTGAGCGTGGCGAGCGGATGCGCGGTGCCGGCGGCACCCGAGCAGCCTAGCGCGGCCGAACGACTGGCGAAGCTGGCGCCGGAGGGGCGGTCGCCGGCATGCACGTCCGGGCGATCGAATTGTTCTTCGCCGGGCGCTTGAAATTTTGGGAGAGCCGAAGCTGAGCCAGGCTGCTGCTGACCTGGTTGGGCCGCGGCGAGCGAGCCAGCGGCGGCGAGCGGCAGGGTGGCCAGAAAGGTGCGACGATGCATGGCGTTCTCCCACGAGAAGAGAAGATAAGTAGCGCAGATGAGCCAAACAGGGTCTTGCGAAAGAGTGAGTGCCCTGCGGCAGGCAAGCTTTGCCTGCGAGTTACCTGCCGCAGCCGAACGTGAAGGGTTAGAACTCGAAGCGCATGGCGAACTGCAGTTGTCGTGAGGAACCTGCATCGCCGACCGCGGTACGCGTGGAGGCTATCTGGCCAAAGGTGCTGGTGGCAGCGCCGCTGGCGGTCAGGTTCGGGTTGCCGAAGTTGGTATGGTTGAGCAAGTCAAAGGCGTCCACACGCAGGACCAGCGCTGCTGACTCGGCGATGCGGGTTGTTTTTTCGAGCGATACATCGGAGTCTGCGAAGCCGGGGCCGGTAAGAGCATTGCGCCGCAGCGATCCGAAACCCGCGGGCTGCGCGTAGAAGGAGCAGCCGGCGACAAGCGTGGCGCAGGCAGTGCCATTGATGAAGGAGACATTGCCGTTGGACAGGGTCGCGCCGCGGCCGGTCGAGTAGTTGCCTACCAGGGTGGGACGAACGGTACCGGAGACGCCGTTGTAGGTTGAGGGAGTAACGACATTCATTGGGTTGCCGCTCTGCAACTGTGTGATGTTGGCCAGCAGCCAGCCATCGGCGAGCCGGTTGCCATGGAAGGGAAGGTTCCAGGTGCCGGAAAAGACAAAGTGGTTGCGCGTATCAAAGTCCGAGAGGCCGTAGTCGCCGCGCGGATTGAAGTTGTTCTGGAGCGTGTAGCCGCCCTGGGAGCCGAGAGAGTTCAAGTCTTGCGACTTAGACCAGGTGTAAGTGGAATTAACTTGCAGGCCGTGTGAGAGAGCCTTGCGCACGGTGAACCAGAGAGCGCTGTAGTTGGATAGCGAGTCGGAGTCGATGTAGCCGATGTTGCCGAGCCCGGAGCCGGGACGAATGGTGCTGGTGGCGGAGAGGGTTGGGTAAGGCCGCACGGCGGTGCCCGCGGCTGTGTAGTTGTACTGATTGATGTTGCGCTCGATGCGCAGGTGCTTGCCCTCCGAGCCTATGTAGCCGATCTCCATGACGGTGCCGGCGCCAAGCTGCTGCTGCAGGTTGAGGTTGTAACTCTCGACATAGCCATTGGTGAGCTTGGGATTGGTGGCGCTGGGCGCGAGCGAGGCGAGTGAGGCACTGGTATAAAGCGTGCCTACCGGCAGTGAGCCGGTCTCGCTCACGGGGTTGGCATGGGGAGGGTTGCCGGCCAGACCGGTGACGACGCCGAAGACGGGCTCGTCGGCCATGATGCCGTAGCCACCGCGAAGCACGGTCGCGTCATTGCCGAGCAAGTCCCAGATGAAGCCGACGCGCGGCTCGTAGTTATAGTTCTGGTTATAAGCCTGACTTACAGGGACCAGCGTGTCGGTGCCCTGGTCGAAGTTGACCAGGCGTCCGCCGCCCTCGGTCGGCGTGCCGTTCCACTCGTAGCGGAAGCCGATCTCAGCCTGGAAGCGCCGGGTGAGTTTGTAGTTGTCTTCCAGAAAGCCGCCCGCCGCGTTCTCAAAGATGCGGATGGTGACCTGGGTGGGTGTGACGCTGAAGGCGCTCGCGAGGCCGTTGATGAAGTTCGCGGTACTGCTGAAGGTAAGCGAGCCGGGAGTCTGCGAGAACGAGTCGCCGATGGCGCGGCGGAACTCTCCACCAACGTGCACGGTGTGTTTGCCGAAGTTCCACGAGAGCGTGTCGGAGAAGACGCCAGCGGTGTCAAAGCGCCCCTGGGGAAAGCCGGAAGGGCCGCCGAAGTTCAGCCCGATGTCTTGCACGAGGATCTGGGGCAGCGCGTTGTTATAGGCAACACCGTTCTCGATGCCGTAGTTGATCGGGTTCTCCGGCGTGTTGGGCACAAAGGAGATGGCGATGCGATTGAAACCGAGACGGGCCTCGTTGACCAGGCTGGGCGAAAAGATGTGCACCTCGTTGAGGGTGCCGATCTGCCGGTGCGCGGTGCGGTGGTCGCCAAAGCCGGGAATGGTGTTGCCCTGCAGGTTGGGCTCGGTGCGCGCGTCCTGCTGCCAGGCGTAGTAGGCGTGGAGATTGTCAGAAGCGCTGATGGTATGAAAGAGATCGCCTGAGAACTGATCTGTTTTGACCGGGCCTGGCGACGCGCCCTGGTAGACAGTGCCGGTGGCGTTGTTGCCAGCCGGGATGAGGTTGACAAGTTGGCCGAAGGCCGCCCCGGCAGGGCTGGCTGCGAGTTCGGTGCGCTGGGCGGCGCTGAGCACAGGCTGATTGAACAGGATGCTCTGCTGCTGGCGCAGGCCTTCATAACTCAGAAAGTAGAAGGTGTGGTCCTTCCACAGCGGGCCTGAGAATGCGCCACCGAAGTTGTTACGAATAAAAGCGTTCTGCCGAGACGGCTTGCGGTTGAAGTAGTTGCGCGCGTCGAAGTAGTTATTACGCAGGTAGTCAAAAGCCTCGCCGTGCAGGGCGTTGGTGCCGGAGCGGGTGGCAACGTTGACGATCGCGCCAGAGGAGCGGCCGTACTCGGCTGAGTAAGTGGAGTTCGAGATCTTGAATTCGGAAGTGGTATTGATCGAGGGCTGAAAGGTGATCTGGTTCTGCGACTGGTCGTTCAGGTTGACGCCGTTGATCATGAAGTTGACCGTGTCTTCGCGCTGACCGGCGGTGTCAAAGGAGTTGGCGCCGAGCCCGCGGCTGGCACTGGTGAGGCTGCCTGTGACCGGCGGCACGACGGTGCCGGGCGTGAGATTGGTGAGGTCCAGGAAGTGGCGCCCGTTGAGGGGAATCTCCTGCACCGTCTTCTGGTCGATGACCTGGCCGACGGTGATGGTCTGGGCATCGATGATGGGAGCGGCGCCCTCGACCTGCACGACCTCCCCGGTAGAGGCCACGCCCAGCCGGATATTGGTGGTGACGTTCTGGTCTACCTGCAGGGTGACGCTGGGCAGGCGGTAGCCGGCAAAGCCCGCGGCCTCGACGCGTACGCTGTAATTGCCTGGCTGCAGAGAAGGCACGGCGTAGTTGCCGGCTGAGTCCGAGACGACGATGCGGTCGACACCGGTAGAGAGGCCGTGAACGGTAAGCCTGGCCTGCGGGACGACGGCTCCGCTGGGGTCGGTGACGGCACCGGAGAGGGTAGCCGTGGACTGGGCGTGAACGAGGGCGGGAGCGAGCGCGAGGGCTGAAAAAGCAAGCGATCGAGTGCGATAGTTCAAGGGGACTCCGGGGGAGGAAAAGTTGTAATTACGAGAGGAGCCGCTGAAAGGTGAGCAGCCCTAAGATTCGCAGAGGTAGAGGTGAGCGCTCACCTGGAGGTGAGTCGCGTAGGAGTTTGTCTATCGTAAAGTATCCCATGACGTTCTTATGTTCGAGAGGGAACACTCTTGATGGGAGCGAGAATGAGTAGCACTTAGAGCCGGGGGCGGTGGTTGCCCGGTCGCGTGTTAAGCGGTCCCTGCCTACTTGTATTCTGCTGGCTATCTCTGAGGCAGCGTAGGCGCTAGCTGTCTTTGCGGTAGAGCAGGTCGCGGATGGCCTGGCGGCGCGCCTCGTTCGCCTCGCCGGTAGCCTTGCGCTCGTCGGCGTCCTGGCGGCCCGGCACGCTTGGCGCGGCGAACTCCGAAGCGCTGCACTCCGGGCACCGGTTTGCAAAGCCGGGCTTATCCGGCTTTAATTCAAACTCTTCTGAGCAGATCGAACAGACCTTGATGGGGAAGCTCATACGAGAGCTTTGGATGCACGAGGGTGGCGAACGATGCGGCGAAAGCTCTTGCCGGCGAGGCGACAGTGCGAGCGCGATTGAGGCGCTCGCACTGGTCAGGCGGCCGGTGCGAAATCTCAGCAGTGCTCGCAGGCGGCGTGCTCTTGGTGCGGGGTGGATGGGGGAACATCGTTGGACGGATTCTGGTCGAAGAACCCGTTTGGCTTGAGCAGGAAGCCGATGTAGGCGGTCGGCATGACTGGACAATCCTCGGGCCGAGGAATGTGCGTGTGTCCAAAGGTGTACCAGAAGACGACGTCGGTGTTTTCGATGGGCCGGTCGGCCTCGATCCAGGCCGGTAGACCGTCGCCGCCACTGCTTTGGTTGGGATAGTCGCCGGCTGCGTAGCGCTGGTCTGCGTGGTACGGCGTGACCCAGACATGGTGGTCGACAAAGCCTGCCCGCTTGCGCCACCAGGCATTCTTGGACGCAAAAGGAAGAGCGTTGTCGCCAGCCAGGAACTTATAGCCTACTGCTTCGCCAAGAGCATTTGTAACCGAAGGATTGATAAATTTCCAGGTGCGGCCAGTCTCGAGCGAAAGGTTCGCGCAGGCTTTGGATTCGTTGGTGAGTGTGGTGGGTTCCACGTGAAACGCGTTCTGGTAGGGATTGCTCTCGTCAAGTGGATCGGCGACCACGTCCAACTGCTGCACGCTGTTCGACTGGCCATCAATGCCTATGTCGAGCCGCATGTTGAAGAAGTGCTGATGATTGGGAGCGTAAAGCAGCGGGGCGACCAAGGACCCGTGAATGAGCCGTTCGCCGGGCTGCGCGGCACCGAGCGAGAGGATACCGGTGAGCTTGATCTCAAAGCCGATGTTGCCGTCCTGGTAGAAGTACCAGAAGAAGCCATACTCGTAATTTTCAACAGTGGAGACGGAGGAGACGACTAGGCGCCTGGATCGGCGAACCTCCGGCGCATCGGGGTAGCGGCGATCAGTGTGCTTCCACAGGATGCCGTAGTCTTCCTCGTGAATGCAGATGGCGTTCTCGATGCACAGCGCACCGCCGCGCGTGTCGCACAGGTGTGCGTCGAGATACTCGATGTGCCCGACACAGTCGCAGCCGAGCCGCAGGCTGTTGGCAGCCATGCCCATCCCATATTCGCCTACATCAAAGGCGTTCTTGCGCGCCTGGGTGGGACGCGGATCACCGTAGGGCACCACCATCTCGGTGAGTGACGCCCTGTACAAGATAGGTCGCGAGCGGCCCTGGTCGAGGTAGCGAACGTCATGGATGGTAAGACCTTCGCGGGCGTTAAACCCGATGAGGAACTGCCAGTTCTGCCACTCCATGTGGTGACCGTTAAGTTGGAAGCTAGAGCCCTCGGGCTGCACGATGGAGAGGGGCTTGATGTCGCTGCGGAAGTCTGTAAGCCGGCTGGCGGCGTAGTCCGCTTTCTGTGGCGGCAACGGCCAGGAGCCATACTCCTCGATGCGCAGCACCTCCATGGAGTTGAGGTCGACGACGGGGCGGATGCCCTCAATCGGTCGCGCGTAGCCGTTGTCGCCTGGCTCGCTGCGCAGAAAGCAGAGTGGACGAGCGAGGCGGCGGGTTTGGTCCTCTTCGCTGCCGTAGTTGCCTGCGCTCCATATGTCGACCATGACGAGAGACGTGTCAGAGACACCATGGTGCCGCTCGAGCGCCTCGCGAAAGAGCGGACTTTGGATGACGGCGGCCTCGCACTCCAACTGCTCGTCAAAGGACATAGTGGGCTGTGCGCCGAGGGGCATCTGCTTGACCATGGACGCGGTGCCGGCGGTGAGGTTCAGCAGAGCGTGACAGCCACGATTGTGTTTGTTGTCAAAGAGAACTGCTTCTGCTTCTCGATCGGGCGGGTTGCCCTTGGGCCAGGCATAGACGGATTGCTTGGCCGGCTCGTGCAGCATGAGGCTGATGATGCGGGTTTCGGAAGTGAACGAGTCAAGCGTATTCAGCAGGAAGACGCACTCTTCAACTTCAAGCGCGGAAAGCGGCTGCAGTGGGTGCGGGGGCATGTGCGGTCACTCCTAAGTTCAGTGTATGTGTACGGGGAGGGCAACGATGACCCTGATTGGTAACAAAGTGAGTGAATCAGCTTGCGTGCCAGGGGGCTCGATACTGGGTCGCGAGATAGCTGGAGGCGAGTGCGGAGCCGCGCGTGAGGCTGGAGCTTGCGTGGTCCCAGGCCAGTGATTCCTGGGTGCGAATGGCTATGTTCCCAAGCATCAAACTTTCAACAATAGGCTGCTCAAAGGCGTAGTTCGCGCTCGCCGGGGCGCCGCCTCGGCAGGCGTGGATCCACTCAAGGTAATGGTCGAGGCTGGCTGCTGTGGCGCTAGCCCCGAGCTCTGGCCGAGCCGGCTGAAAGGGCGCGTCAGGCGAGGTGAGTGCAGGCATGGGCGGCGAGAGCTCGCCGGCCGGCGAAAGGATGCGTGGAGCCTGCGCCATATAGCCGGTGAGCAGCGAGCCACGCTCGCCGGTGTACATGATGCCTTCTCCGCCGACGCTCATCTTGGCGTCCTGGGGGAGATGGCCGGGCCGGGCCGGCTTGATGCCGCCATCGTACCAATGCAGGTCGACTGCTGGCTTGCTGGCGCGCACGGGGAAGCGATAGTTGAGCGTGGAAGCGACGGGGTAGCAGTCTGGAAATAACTCGGTCGAGCTGGCGTAGACGCTCTCCGCGGGGCCTAGTTCAAGCGCGCGCACGATGGTGTCAAAGCCGTACTCGCCCATGTCGCCGATGGCGCCGCAGCCATAGTCGTACCAGGCTCGCCAGACAAAGGGTAAGTAGACGTGGTTGTAAGGCCGGAAGGGCGCCGGGCCGAGCCACATATCCCAGTTAAAGCCTGCTGGAATCGGGTCCGCAGTCGTCGGCGTGGCCAGGCCTTGCTCCCAGAAAGCTGAAGCGCGCGTCGTCCAGATGTCGACGCGGGAGATCGCACCGATCGCATCGTCGTGCAGCATCTGGATGACCCGGCGCGACTCGGCTGTCTGCGAGTTAAAGATAGAGACCTGGGTCGCGCGGCCGGTCTGGGCGGCAACCTGCGCCATCTGCCGGGTTTCAGCGACCGAGTGCGCCATTGGCTTCTGGCTGTACACATGTTTGCCAGCGTGCATGGCGGCAATGGCGATCAGCGCGTGCCAGTGGTCGGGCGTGCTGATGACGACTGCGTCGAGGTCTTTTTCCTTCGCGAGCAGCTCGCGAAAATCTTCATAGGAGGAGCAGCCGTTGTAAGTCGCTTTTCCAGCGTTCTTCGCGTAGAAGCTGTTGGTGATCGATTGGGCTACGTCACGGCCAGCGGTTGGGCCTAAGAGAGACGCTCCCCAGTCGGGATCCTGAAGCGCGAGGCGGACCTTATCACGCAGCTCGTTCGGACCCCAGTCGTGATAGTCACTGGTCTGGCGATTGACATCGCAGACCGCGACGACCTGCACCTCTGGCATGCGGAGCAGGTCCAGGAGAACGCGAAGACCCTGCGATCCGACACCAATGCAGGCCACGGTAAGTTTGTCGCTGGGCTTGATCGCGGGGAGCGCTCGAGCGCCGCGGGCCGCGAGCACTGAACCGCCGGCGACCGCCGCAGTGTAGAGGAACTCTCGTCGAGTCGGTTTGTGCATGGAGCACCTTCTTTGGGGGCCTGCCTCGATTGAGTGGCCGCTTTTGGAGCGCCGCTGGTTGGGACTTACTCGTTTACGATAGCGTCTTCAGATAGGCGAGCACGTCCGCGATCTCCTGCGAAGTGAGCTGGTCTTTCAGACCCCGCATCCTGCCTTTGCCATTGATGATAATGCTCCGGACCGAGGGGCCGGTAGGTGTCGCCATCACGCCGTAGAGGCTTGGTCCAACCAGCGTAGCGCCTGGCAGGACCGAGTGGCATACAGCACAGTGGCTCTTAAAGACCAGCGTACCCGCCTGTACCTTCGCCGCGCCACTTGCTGCCGTGTGTGGCTGTTGCGCTTGGAGCGCTGCGCCGATGGTCGAGCAAAGCGCGAGAAGAATGACTACCCTCCGCATGCGACTCCTTAAAAGATGAACTTACCGGCCAGTTGCAGGATGCGCGGATTGTGCGCGGCAACAGGGGTAAGAAACTGGGAGGTTGAGCATGCGTCCTCGCCGTAGCATGCGGTGTTGTTGATCTGGCTCCACTGCGTGTGATTGAAGACGTTAAAGGCCTCGGCGCGAAACTCGAAGTGCATCTCCTCATGCAGGGCGAATTGCTTAAAGAGACCCATGTCGTAGTTGGTTCGGGTGGGATTACGGAGCAGGTTGCGTGACGCGTCGCCGAAGGTAAGTCCGCGCGGAGCCGCGAAGGCAGCGGCATTGTAGAGGCGTGGGCCTTGGATGCCGCTCAGGTTGCGAACGGCAGGACTGGCGTGAATGTCGCCCACTACATCCGGATAAGACTGAAGCGAGGACCCACCGTAGGTATTACTCGAAACCGTATTGCCGACGCCGGCATTATCGCTGTAGGTGTCATTGATCACGCTGAAGGGAGCGCCGGTTTGGAACGAGGTCAGGTCTGAGACCTGCCAGCCGCCGAGCACTTCCTTGGCGAGCAGGTTGTTCTGAAAAGGCGAAGGCAGGTCATAGACAGCGCTTATCTCGAGTAAGTGGCGCTGATCGAAGTTAGAGCTCGCATAGCTGGCTGAAGTGTTGTAGCTGTTGGGGATTTCGGAGTTGCTGCTGCCGTCGGAGGCGTTATCGAGCGAATGGCTGTAGGTGTAGGCGAGGCTGCCATTCAAGTGGCCGAAGTAGCGCCTGAGGGAGAGCTGCAAGCCGTTGTAGTTGGAGTGCGCGGTATCCTCGTAGCGGTTGATGCCGCCCAAGCCCACGAACGGGCGAGACGGATTTGGATCACTGCCGCAGGCGATGTTCAGGTGGGTCAGCGCGTCGCCGGTGAGGGCAAGGCCGTTCACGGTACCAGTCGTACAGTCGTTGGCTGAGATCGCCTGGCCTGGAGCGTACGGGGTGGTGGCGAGCGGCTGCAGCTGGTTGTACTCGCGTCTGAGGGATAAGTGGGTGCCGACGCTACCCACATAAGCCACACCGAGAACACCTTTGCCGGGGAGCTGGGTTTCCACAGTCAGATTGTACTGCTGAACGTAGGGCCAGACCGCAGCAGAAGGGATCGAAATCAGGTTGTTTGGAAACTGCAGTCCGCCGCCGCCAGAGTTCGTGTACCCGATGAAGTTGTACTTGGTCGCGGTTTGGGTGAAAGGCGGGGTGCCTTCGAGCTGATTGGTGTTGGCCTCATTGCCGTTGGTGTGTTCCCAGAAGATGCCGTAGCCGCCGCGAATGACGGTCCGTCCATTGCCGGCAACGTCATAGGAAAAGCCGATCCGCGGAGCAGGATTGAAGAGGTGGCCTTTCATGCAGCTGGTCGGCACCCCATCGGTGCCGTTGCAGAGCTGCACTCCGTTAAAGAAGTTGCCCGAGCCCGGCACGAGCGCCCCGGCCTGGCCGGTGATGCTGCCGTCGACATCGATGGCAGGCGCCGCCGCGGCGGACCAGACGGCGGCATTAAAGTTACCGGACTGATTACTGATGTCGTGGTAGGTACCAAAGAGACTCAGACGAATGCCCATGTTGAGAACCAGCTTCTGCGTAGCGCGCCAGTCATCCTGCAGGTAGGGCTCGACGATCTTGTAGCGGTTGTAGTTCTTCAGCTGCGCGCTCTCCTGTTGAAAGGAGGCGACGCGGCCCTGCAGCATATCCGCGAAGGCGTTGCCGGTGGAGACAGCGGAGGTGTTGCTGAAGGTGTAAGTGCCCTGGAGGTTGGCAAGCGGGGGTTCGTTCTTCTGCGCGGCGATCATGGAAGCGCCGAAGATCAGGGTGTGTTTGCCGAGACTCTTGGTGAGCTGGTCGCGGTAGGTGTAGGTAGGGTCGGCGTTGCCCCAGTTGGAGAAGCCTGTTTCCGCAGTAAAGCCGCCGCCGTAGGTGGTGCCGTTGGCGATGGTGTAGTTCGGCAGAAGATTGTTGTAGCCGTTGTCGTAGAGGCCGTTACCGGCGAAGCTGCCGCGCGCGCCTGCTGTCGCCTGGAGGGTGATGTGGTTGGTCGTGTAACTGGCCACAAATTCGTTGAGCAGGCTGGGCGAAAGGGTCGCGGTGAGGTTGGCAACCATGCTCAAGCCGGGGCCGGTGACCGCGGTGCCAACGGTAGGAAAGCTGCCGCCGGCGTATTGAGGGGTAGCTGTGGTGGTGCCCCAGTCATCGTGAATGTAGCGGTAGAAGACGTGCCACTTGTCGTTGAAGTCGTGATCGATCCGGAAGAGCTCTTCACGATCGTGGGTGAACTGCGAGGGCGCTGCCTGAAAGATCGACTGCGAGCCGCTGCCGCTGTTGGCCGCAGGCAGGATGGTGAGCAGCGCAGCCGCATTTGGATCGAGAGCGAGCTGGTTGCCGGCAAAGTAGGCGCCGGTCGCAGGGTTGACGGGGCAGTCCGGGTAGTTTGTCGTATCGACAGCGGAGCCCGCCGCCGGACAAACATCGGAGAAGTTGCCGGTGCGCTCCTGGGCTGAGGGTACGAGCTGATTAAAGACTTGGCCAGGAACGGTCTCGCGGCGCCACTCTTCGGAGTAGAAAAAGAAAGTTTTCTTCTTACCCGAGCCATAGAGCTTGGGGATAAACGCGGGGCCGCCCACGGTGAATCCAAAATCATGTTTTTTGTATTCGGGAACAGACGTCTCAAAGTAGTTGCGCGCGTTGAAAGCATCGTTGCGCAGGAACTCGAAGACATCCCCGTGAAAGCCCGTAGTACCGGACTTGGTCGCAACCTCAATGGTGCCCGAGGCATTGCGCCCATACTGCGCTCCGTAATTGGAGGTAAGAACTTTTGTCTCAGCGATGGCATCGATATTGGGATAGGTGTTGATGGCGACGTTGCTTCCGTTGTCGAGGTTCTCCCCGCCATCCACCTCCCAGTTGTTGTACTCGGTGCGGCCGCCATTGATGCTGTAGGAGGCGTTGCCGGAGACGCCGACCTGTCCTTCATCCTGCCCGGTCTGATTACTTACCCCGGGGGTAAGTGTAATCAGCTGGGTAAAGTTGCGATTGTTGAGCACCAGCTGCGTGATCTGTTTGCCCGTGATCACGCCCGCGACTTCACCCGATTCGGTCTGCAGGCTGGCCGAGGAAGCGCCGGCTACATCGACATTGTCAGTACTGGCGCCGACCGCAAGATGAGCGTCGATGCGCTGCTTTTGCGCGATGCGCAACACGACCCCACTTGCCTCGAAGGTACCGAAGCCGGGCGCGGAGACGCGCACCCTGTAGGTGCCCTCGATGAGCGCGGGGACTACGTACTCGCCGCTGCCATTGGTTCGGGTGATGCGGTCCTGCTGGGTCGCCATGTCGGTCACGGTGACCAGAGCGTCGATGATGACGCCGCCGGAGGGATCGGTAACGATGCCATTGATGGAGCCGTCCTGTTGAGCGTGTGCGAGAGAGAAAGCGCAGGTCAGGAGAAGCAGGGCAATCCAAAGGCGGCGCGCAAGGGATGCGGATGGCATGCTCAGGAAACCTCCGGGAAGTGGGTAGGATAGCGGAACGCTGCTCTCGATCGACTGCGATGATTCATGAGCCAGGCTGGAGCGCCGGACTGAGCCGGTATGTTCGAGCCGGTACTTCGAGCCGCCAGCCCGTGCCGGCAGTGCGGCATCCGGTTGCGCGCAAACGTTTGGCTCGTGGCAAGGAATATCCCACACGGGCACTGAGGTGTCAATCAGCAAATGCGGCCGGGCGCGCAAAATGACTCGCCAAGCCAAGACGGCCGTGCTAGATTGCAGCTGTCGAAATACTTGCGTGATTCATCCTAGGCCGGTCGGGAGAAGCCTGTGGCAGTTTTGATGAAGCACGTTGCAGAAGAGGCGGGCGTGTCGGTGACGACGGTGTCCCACGTCATGAACGACACCCGAGAGATCGCTCCGGCTACGCGCGAGCGCGTGATGAAAGCGATCCACGATCTGCACTACTACAAGAACAATTCAGCCAGGCTTCTGGTCCGGGGTCATAGCGACACGGTAGGCCTGCTGATCTCGGACATCGAGAACCCATTTCTTCCCGAGCTGGTGAAGAGTTTTGAGAGAGCGGCCACCGGCGCTGGCCTGGAGATCCTGCTCGGCATGACGAACTACGAGCAGAAGAAGGCAGAAGCCGCGGTGCGCCGCATGATTGAGTGCCGAGTGCGCGGGGTCGCCGTGATGACTTCGCAGATCGACGGCCAGCTTATCGACCGACTGCATCAGGCCGAGCTCCCGGTCGTGATGCTCGACGCGCCCAAATTAGCGCGCCACCAGGGCAGTCTAGCCATTGATTATGCGGCCGGGATCCTGCCGGCAGTGGACCATCTCTGTCGGCATGGGCATGCAGAGGTGGCCATTCTTCACGGACCGCTGGGCGTTGTCTCGGCAGCGAGGTACTTAGAGCTGCTGCGCGAGGCAATCGCAGGCTGCGGCATGAAGCTGCTTGAGACCCTGGAGGGCGACGGAGGCGCGGAGGCTGGAGCACGCGGCGCGCAGGCGCTGCTCCGTGCCAAGCGTCCACCTACGGCCATTTTGTGCGGCAACGATCTGACCGCGATCGGCGCGATCGGGATGGCGGCACGTATGGGCAGGAGCGTGCCGAAGGACGTATCCATCATAGGCTGCGACGACATCGCGATGGCCAGTTACAGTCAGCCTTCGCTCAGCACGGTGCGCATCCCGCGGGACACCATGGGGAGGGAGGCTTTTCGGCTGCTCGATAAGATGCTCAGTACCAAGTCGCGGCGCGGAAACGAGTCTGTGGTAGCGGCAAGCTTTATCGCACGCGCCTCCAGTGGCGAAGCGCGCCGGCGTTCTCCCGGCAGCAGCAGCAGTGTCGGCTTGAGCCTGGTAAGTGCAGCGACGGCGGCCAGGAGGCGGGCAAAGTAATGCATGGGCCGGTGCGGGTAGGGGTGATCGGATCGAAGTTTCAGGCCGAGTGCCATGCTGCGGCTATCGGCATGGTGGAAGGCGAGATGCAGGTGATGGCTGTAGCTTCGTCACGCCTGAGCAATGCACAGGCGCTCGCGGATCGATTTGCGATCCCTAAGGTGTATGGCAGCTACCAGGAGATGGTGGCGGACCCTGACCTGGATGCGATTACCATTGCCGCGCCTAATGCGCTGCACTGCGAGATGACAAAGGCGATCGCGCGCGCAGGCAAACATGTGATCTGCGAAAAACCTCTTTGCGTCACGCTGGCAGAGGCGGAGGAGATGATCGAGGTGTGCCACAGCAATGGGGTGCTGCTGCTGTATGCGGAGGAGCTTTTCTTTACGCCAAAGTATGTCAAGGCGAAAGAGATGGCGGATGCAGGAGCTTTCGGTCGAGTGCACCTGATCAAGCAAAGCGAAAAGCACTTTGGCCCGCACTCGGATTGGTTCTGGGACGTGAAGCAATCAGGGGGCGGCGCGCTGCTTGATCTTGGCTGCCACGGGATCGCGTTTGCTTACTGGTTCTTAGGCCGTCCCAAGTTGAAAAGTATCTACGCTCATGTCGGCACCTATGTGCATGGCGACAAGACCAAGGCAGACGATGAGGCTGTCACGGTGATCGAATTTGAAGGCGGGGCCTTCAGTCTTGTTGAGAACAGCTGGGCGCGTCGCGGCGGCATGGATGATCGCATTGAGGTCTACGGCGAGGGTGGCCTGACGATTGCGAATCTGCACATGGGCAATGCGCTGCCCACTTATAGCGAGTACGGCTTTGGCTACGCTGTCGAGAAAGCGCCGACGACCCAGGGCTGGAGTTATCCGGTCTTTGAGGAGCTTTGGAACTACGGGTTTCCTCAGGAGATGAGCCACTTTGCACGAGCGATTCGCGGAAAGCAAGCGCCTCAGTCGACAGGGCTCGACGGGCGTGTCGTTCTTGAGGCAGTGTATGCAGCCTACGCGTCTGCAGGTTTGGGCAGCAAGGTGATGTTTCCTTTCAGCCCGACTTACTCACTGCCGATAGACGAGTGGCTGAGCAGGAGGGATGCGTGAGTCATCCGCCGATGCTCGAGAACATCCTGGGGCAGCCCGCATCGCACCAGAGCGTTCTTGATCTACACCGCACCACGCATCAGCAGCTGTTTGCGGAGTGCGCCAGGCTGCTGCGTGGCTGCGGGGGGCGGATCATTCTAAGTGGGATGGGTGCGTCGTACTTCGCTCTGCTACCTGCCACCACGTACCTGGAGGAGCAAGGCTATCGAGTGCAGGCGGTGGAGAGTGCGGAGCTGGTTCACTATGGGCGGCATGGCTTGCGCGCCGGCGATGTGGGTGTGCTGGTCTCGCGTTCAGGAGGCTCGACCGAGGTAGTGAGCCTGGCCGCAGCGATGCGCGCCGCACGCATGACCGTGATCGGCATCACGAACAAACCCGACGGCGAGCTCGGGTCCTTGTGCGACGTGTGCCTGCCTGTAGGCGCGCACCCAGACCAGATGGTGGCGGTGCAGACCTATACCGGCACGCTGCTGCTGCTGCTGCTGCTGGCTCGAGAGGCGCGCGGCCGCGATGCCGAACGTCTCGCGAATGTTTGCCTGGCTAGTCTGCCCGCACTGGCTGAATGCATTGCGCAGAGTCTGGAGTCGAGCAAGGATTGGCGCGATTTTCTGGATCAGCCAGAGCCGCTTTACCTGCTTGGGAGAGGGCCGGCGCTGGCCGCAGTGCATGAAGGAGTTTTGCTGCTGCATGAGACAGCCAAGGCTGCGGCGGTGGGCATGTCCTCCGGCCAGTTTCGACATGGGCCTGTGGAAGTTGTCTCCAGGCGGTTTCGAGCGATCGTGCTGGGCACGCCGTTGCCGACGCGGGCGCTCGACGCTGCACTGGCCGGCGACCTGTCCAGGATGGGAGCCCAGGTGCGATGGATCGGCCCGGCGCAGCGGGCTGAGTCGACAGCGGAGGCGAACCCTGCTGTGTCCCTGGGCGGCTGGCCTAGGATGGCGATTGCGCCCGAGGAGCAAGCACTGCTGGCGCCATTACTTGAGATCGTTCCACTGCAAGTGGCGGCTTACCGGCTGGCACTCTGGCGGGGCATTACGCCTGGGGAGTTTCGCTACGCCTCGGAGGTGACGACGGGCGAGTCGGGCTTTCCCCGCTTGCAAGCGAAGCTGGCGCGCGTATAAGTGGCCGGTGGGTCATCCTTCGTTGGTGGGCTGAAGCTTCGACTAGGGGCGAGCCAGCCCGTAGAAAGCAAGAGCCATTGACAGAGCCGCGCAGGCATGAGGTAAAACTGAGCAAACGTTTGCGCCCGGCAGGAGGCGAACATGGCAGGACAGGGACCCAGTCGCAGAGAGTTACTCGAAGCCCTTAGCCTGGCCTCGGCTGCCTGCGCCTTCGGCGGCTTCGCGCGCTGGAGCTACGGGCTGAGTGCAGGTCAGCCGCAGCATGCGAGTGCGGCTCATCGACCAGTGCACCCGGCGTACCATCCACAATTCTTTTCGCTCGAGCAGTATCGGAGTGTCGTACTGCTGGCGGAGCTCATTCTACCTGCGGCACGCGGCGCGACGGGCAAGCATCAGCCGGGGGCGACAGACGCAGGAGTCGCAGAGTTTATCGACTTTATGGTTGCGAGTGACACCACACTGCAGCCGAGCTTCCATCAGGGATTGGCCTGGCTCGACACGGCCAGCACCCCCGCTGCCTCGTTTCTCACGCTGCAGCGGTCATCGCAGACTGCGCTGCTAGAGCGGCTAGCCTACCGGGCGAAGTATCGGCAAGGAGACGAGCCAGGGCAGGAGTTCTTTCGCCTGATGCGCAAGTACACCGTGATCGGCTTTTACACGACTCGTCTCGGGCTGGAGTCACTGGATTACCCCGGACTTACTTTTTACGGCACCTCGCCGGGATGCACGCACGATGGAAATCCAGAGCATGCCGGCCTGTAGCCAAGGAGCGGCCAAGTGAGTAAGACGAACCAGTACGATGTGATCGTGGTTGGCACAGGCGCGGGCGGCGGGATGGCCATCAAGGTCTTGTGCGAGGCGGGGCTCAAGGTTTGCGCGTTGAATGCCGGTCGACAGGTGGACCCGGCCAAGGACTTTCGCATGCACCGGATGCCCTACGATGTGAAGTTCCGCGGCTTGGGCTCGCCTGCGCGACGTGCCGAGAGCGTTGGGTACATGGATAATGAGTACGTTGCGCCTGACGCGTGGGAGCACGAGATCGCCTATGCGACTGGCGAAGGTACTCGATGGACCTGGCCGCGCTCTAACCTGGTAGGAGGCAAGACGAACTTCTGGGGCCGGTCCGCGGCACGGATGGGAGACATCGACTTCAAGGCAGCCTCGCGCGACGGCTTTGATGTCGACTGGCCGGTGACTTACGACGAGTTAGCGCCCTACTATACCCGGGTGGAAACGTTGATCGGCGTGGCCAGTACGATCCAGGGGCGGCCATCAAACCCGGATGGCAAATACTTACCACCGATCCGGTTCCGGTGCATAGACCACATTATCGAAGCGGGCGCGAAGAAGTCTGGAGTTCCCTATCTTCCTGACCGCATTGCGCAGCTTACTGAGCCGCTGGGCGAGCACCCGGCGTGCCACTACTGTGGCAACTGCACTGAGGGCTGCGATGTAGGTGCTTTTTTCTCGTCGCCCTACTTCCTGCTACCTAAGGCGCAGCAGACCGGCAACCTGGAGCTGCGCACCAACGCGATTGCGCGTGAAGTGTTGATGAACGCGGAAGGACGCGCGCATGGCGTAGCGTATGTAGATCGTTCGACTCGTCAGGAGGTGGAGGTTTACGCCAAGGCTGTCGTGCTTGCGGCCTCCTGTATTAGCACGGCCCAGATCCTGCTCAACTCGCGCTCCAGTCGCTGGCCGCAGGGCGCGGCGAACTCCAGCGGCCAGGTAGGCCGCAACTTATGCGATCACCTCTACGGAACCTCCGGGCACGGGTATCTACCGCAATTACTCGGGCAGCCTAGCTTCCCTGACAATGTCTCCGCAGCGACAGTGGCATGGCTGCCCCGCTGGCAGAATCTAGGTAAGCCGACCGAGGAAGCATTCCTGCGCGGCTACTCCTTCTATCCGGGCGGAGGCTGCGATGAGTTCCCAAGTTACTATGACGACATAGAAGGCTTTGGCGCCGAGTATAAGGCAGAGCTGCGGCGCCGCTACCCGACCCCGGTAAGCTTTACCGTCCAGGCGCCCACCCAGCGTTCTGAGAAAAATTATGTCGACATCGATCCAGAGAAGAAAGATGTCTTCGGCGTTCCTCAAGTTCGCGTCCACTTTGCCTGGGACGAGAATACGTTGAAGATGTGGGAGCACTCCAAGCAGGTATGCGAACAGCTCTTCCATGATGTGGGCGCGGTGTACCAGGGTTACGGGGAGCCGGAGTCGCCGGGCTGGAGTTTGCACGAGACAGGGACTTGCAGGATGGGCGAGGATCCGAAGCACTTCGTAACCAATCGCTTTGGGCAAATGCACGACGTGCCTAACTTATACGCGTGCGATGCCAGCGTGATGCTGAACTGTACCGATAAGACGACCACGCTCACGCTGCTTGCGCTGGCCATGCGTAGCTCGGATTACATTGTGCAGCAATTCAAATCGGGAGACCATGCCAGTGGATAAGTCTTTGATGACGCGTCGGGATTTCGCAAAGGGCTCGCTGGTGTGCTCGGCCGGATCGTGGATGCAGCTGAACGCAGGCTTGCCGCAGGCCAGCTTTCCGACCGATCCAAGACTGCGTATCGCGGTGGCCACGTATCCCTTTCGCCGGTCGATCCTCGCGCCGTTGAATGGAGATCGCGACCCGAAGGTACCGGGGATGGATCTGGCTGCCTTTGGCCGGTACATCCGGACCGAGTTCGGTGTAAGTGGGATCGAGCCGCTGCACTCGCACTTTTCATCCACGGAGCCAGAAGCATTGCACAGGCTGCGTGCTGCGTTTGATGCAGCGGGTGTAAGGACTGTTAACATTCCTGTGGATGAGCCGGTTGACCTTTGCAGCCAACTGCCCGAGGTGCGGCGGCAAGGCAACGCGAGCTACCGGAGCTGGATCGACACAGCCGTCATCCTTGGATCGCCGAGCATTCGGGTTTCTATTCCTAAGTGCGCGAACACCGCAGACCTGGCTGAGGCGGTAGAAGCTCTGCGGCCGACCTTAGACTATGCCCAGGCGCACAACGTCGTCGTGAACCTTGAGAATGATGATCCCGTGCTGGGCACCGCAGAGCGCAGTGTGGCAGTTATTGAGCAGGCGCGCACCCCTTACCTGCGGGCTCTGCCTGACTTTGCCAATGGTTTGATGGGCGGAGATGAGAGCTTTAACACCAAAGCAGTTCGGCTAATGTTCGAGCATGCGTGGAACATTGCGCATGTGAAGGATGCGGAGACGATCCACGGGAAGCTCGAGACGGTGAGTCTGCCGACGCTCTTCGGCGTGGCGAAGTCGGCAGGCTTTCGCGGCTACTACTCGATGGAGTCGGACTCTGATCGTGATCCGTTTACGGATACGCGACACCTGATCGAGCAGACCCTGGTGCTTTTGTAAGTGCATGCGGATCGTCGGCTCCTAAGTGCGGGAAAAGAATGAGCAGAAGCGCTGCCGTGGATTGCCTGCTGCTAATCATGCTGGTTGCCGCCGCAGCCCTGGCGCAGGCCGGCCACGGACCGCCAGGTGCCTCGCCGGCAACGTTGTTCGCGCAGGGCACGCAACTGCTTCAAGCGGGCGACCTGGTGGGGGCTGCTGCCGATTTCGAGGCGGTGGCGCGTCTTGATCCAAGTTCCGCGGCGGCACGAACCAATCTCGGCGTGATCGCGATGCGGCAGAAGCATTGGCCGCAAGCGCTAGAGCAGCTGCGCGAGGCGCAGCGACTGGACCCCTCGCTCGTGGGTGTTCGTCTGGACATCGGATTGGTGTACTACCGCATGAACGACTACGCGTCGGCAGCGCCGGAGTTTGCCTATGTGCTCGCACAGAATCCGGCCGCCAACCAGGCGCGCTATCTTCTCGGTCTCTCCTCATTTTTCGCGGAGCACTATCCTGATGCGCTGGCAGCTCTGCAGCCTCTCTGGCGTGAGGAGTCAAAGAGTTTGACTTACCTCTATGTGCTGGGCAGCGCGGCAGAGAAAGCGGGCGATCAGCAGGTCGCCGAAGAGGCATTTGCGCAGATGGCGGAAGTGGGTCAAGGTACGCCGGAGTTTCACCTTTACGCGGGCAAGGCAGCGCTCGGTAAGCAGCAGTATGCCGAGGCCGAGCGAGAACTGACGGAGGCCCTGGCCGGAAATCCTCGGCTGCCTATGGCTAACTTTTACCTCGGACGCACTTATAGTCAGGAGCGGCGCTTTGAGCAGGCGCGAGAGGCGCTGCTCGCAGAGATCCGGCTTGAGCCGGATGTGGCCTACAGTTACGACGAGTTAGGGCGGCTTGAGGCGATGCTCGGTAACACGGCGCAAGCGACAGCAGCGTTTGAGTCTGCGCTGGCCCGCGACCCAAGCATCGCGAGCGCCTATGTGGGGCTTGCCCAGATAGCGCGCGAGCATCAGCAGTATCAACGCTCGCTGGCACTTTTGGAGAAAGCGCTCGAGCAGCAACCAAACAGTGCGAGCGTGCACTACCTGCGAGGGCAGATACTCGCACGGCTGCACCAGCAAGCAGCGGCAAAGGCTGAGTTTGCGCAAGCGCAGGAGTTACTGCACAGGTTGAACGAAGAGCTCAAAAAGCCCGGTGACTCCAGCGCCGCAGCCGATGCGCAGACAAGCCGCGAGGCAGCACTGGAGTGAAGGGGCGATCTGAAAAGATTGGCGGCTCGGCTATCTTCCCCAGCTCAATCGCCGAGGAGTGTAGTACAACAAGGAAACAACGGAGCTTCGTATGCACGGGCTGCGAACGCCAGGCGCGACTCCGGGCCCGCGCTCACCCCAAAATGCACGAGTAAACAAGGCACGGTATGCCGAACGACCCCAAGGGCAGTGTATGCAGGGAGGGCCCGTGACGACCGAAGTAAGTGCCCCGGCCAACAAAGTTCGTCCAGCGTCGACGGCTGCGCTCGGGCTGCGGCAGCACGTGCTTTCGCCGGTTGAAACGCTCGCGCAGTCGATCTCAACTATCGCGCCCAGCACAACGCCGCTGCTGACGGTGCCGCTGGTCTTTGCGCTGGCCGGCTCGGCGACCTGGCTAGCGTACCTGCTGGCGATGACCTGCATGGTGTTGATCTCGCTCTGCATTGCAGTTTTTGCGCGCGATTCCGCTTCGCCGGGTTCGCTCTACACGTACACTCGTTCGACACTGCCGCCTGTGTTCGGCTTTCTTTCGGCATGGGTGCTGCTGTTTGCCTACTTGACCACGGCCGGGTCGATGGTGGGCGGCATGCTGCATTACAGCTACGCGTCCTTTGCGGTACTCGGGCGTTATGTGTCTCCTCCACTCTTTGTGGTGGGCATGACAGCCTGCGCGGTGGCCATCGCTTATCGCGATATCAAGGTCTCGGCCCAGTGCATGTTGTGGGTAGAAGGCGTCACGATCTGCCTGATCACCGTGGTGCTGGCGGCCATCCTCTGGAGGCACGGGCTACACGTGGATGGAGAGCAGTTTCAACTGCACCGCAGCTCGATCCCGGGCGTACGCCTGGGGGTGATCCTTGCGGTCTTCAGCTTCGTTGGCTTCGAGAGCGCGACGTCACTGGGCGCGGAAGCGCGTGACCCGCTGCGCACGATTCCGCGCGCGGTCGTCGAGAGTGCTGTCCTGGCCGGTGTCTTCTTTGTCGCGTGCTCGTACACAGAGGTGCTGGGGTTTCGAGGCAGTGGCCTCGATCTAGGCACCAACGTGGCGCCGCTGCGCATGCTGGCCAGCAGTGTGAGACTCGGAGCGCTCGGGCCGGTCATTGATATCGGCGTGATGATCAGCATGTTTGCCTGTATGCTCGCGTGCCTGATTGCGTCGGCTCGTATCCTGCTGATGATGGCGCACCACGGGCTGGTGCACAGGCACTTAAGTAAGACGCACGCGGGGCACGACACGCCGTGGGTTGCCGGGCTCGCGGCAGGCGTGCTGGCAGCGCTGCCTGCAGCCACTCTTGCCGAGCGCGGCGTAAGTGGCGAGGATATCTATGGCTGGATGGGGAGCCTTGCCGTCTATGGATTTTTAGCAGCCTACGGGCTGGTGGCAGTCGCGCTGCCCGTGCACCTGCGTCAACGAGGGCGGTTGACGACCGGCGGCGCGGTGCTTGCCACGGCTTCCAGCCTGGCGGTGTTGCTTGCCATGCTAGGCAGCCTGTTTCCTGTACCGCCTGCGCCCTACCGCTATCTGCCGTATATCTTTGGAGCTTACCTGCTGGCCGGTGCGAGCTGGCATGCACTGGCAGTCCGACAGAAGGGTATGGCTGGGTAAGTTGCCATGGCAATGGCACATTTGCTTTGCAAGCCTGAGGGGAAGGCGCGCCGGCCGGCTCTCTTGCTTGTCTTAGTTCGCAACACTTCCATGGCTTGAAGCAAGGCTGCCGGGCGGCACGCTGCAGCCGACGCCAGGCATTTACTCTGGATTTATGCTCACACAACCGCAAACCGCCGTCTCCGGCGAAGAGTCGCTGTTAGAGGCTATTGCTCCGCTCCAGCTGCGCCTCTCCCTGCATCCTTTGTATCGGTCCATTGACTCCCTCGCCAGGCTGCGCACCTTTATGGAGGCGCATGTGTACGCTGTGTGGGACTTTATGTCACTGCTCAAGAGTCTGCAGCGCACACTTACCTGTGTCGAGGTGCCTTGGCGCCCGAGCGTGGATGCGCGGAGCTGCCGGCTGATCAACGAGATCGTGCTGGGTGAAGAGAGCGATGTGTACCAGGGCGAGCCGCTCTCGCACTTCGAGCTCTACCTGCGAGCGATGGAGAGCTGCGGGGCAGAGACTGCGCCTGTGCACTCACTGCTAGTCGCGCTGGGCGCGGGCCAATCGCTCGACACGGCGCTGGCCGAGGCTCCGGCGGAAGCAGCGGCGTTTGTGCAAAGCACCTTTGCGATCCTCGCGACCGAAACGCCGCATCGCATCGCCGCGGCATTTACCTTTGGCCGAGAGGATCTGATCCCGCACATGTTCTCTGCCTTTGTGCGTGCGCTGGATGAAGAGATGCCGGGAGCCATTGCTCCCTTTCGCTACTATCTCGAACGGCATATTGAGCTCGATGGCGAGGACCATGGGCCGATGGCGCTCGAGATGATGCGGCAGCTTTGCGCCGGGCCCGAGCAATGGGAGCAGGCGCGTGCGTCGGCGGTGGCAGCGCTCGAGGCGCGGCTGGCGTTCTGGGACGCGATCCAGGCACGAATCCTCGCCGAGGGAAATGAAGCCGGATAACGGACTACGCTACATCGCGTCTCGGCTGGCCGCAAGAGCGAGTTAGGGCCATCGACCGGGGATCAACCGACCAGCAGGCCATCCCACAGCTTCAGCTCAGAGGCCGAGGGATCGGCTTCCAGGTGGCATGGCTGGTCGAGGATCATGGTTGGGCGCTCTGCAAGCGAGTATGCGGACCAATTTGGAAGTCCTGCGGCCGCCGGTGCGCCGCCCTTAATGAAGGCGACCCAAGCGTTGTGCATGGTTACGGCGAGGGTAAGCGCCGCGGCTGACGGCTGATCCTGCCCAAAGTGCTCCCAGACGAAGCGCAGGTCGTAGGAGTGAAAAGCCAGGCCGGCAAAGCGGCCTGTGCCAGGAAAGTCGAGCCGATAGACAAAGGCCTGGTTGCCAGCCGAGACGTGGGCTTCGACGACGCGGATGGAGGGGATCCAGTACTCTTCCGCGGTCACAGAGCGGATGCGTCGCCACTGCTCTGTCTCCTGGGGGTAGAGCTCGCGATAGCGCTGCTCAACAAGGTGGAACTGGGCGAGAGTGAGATTGCCGAGGTTGGCCGCGGTGACCTCCTTGGTTGCCTGCGGGCCGAGAAAGAACGCGCTCTCATCCCGGTTGGTACCCAGCAGCAGGCGCTTGCCGCGGGTGGACCCGTCGCGGATGGCGGCCAAGGGAAGCCGCGGGATCAGGTTGCTGTCGAGTTCGGCGCGGAAGGGAAAGTGCACCGGGTAGTCCTCAAGGAACGAGTCCTGCACCGCGAGCATCTGGCGCACGGGAGCGTCGAGCAATCGCCTTGGCTCGAAACTGGTCACGCGACGCCATGCGGTGCCGAAGTCTCCTGCCACTTCGACTGCCCGGGCGCTCGGCCAGATGCGTTCCGCGCCGCCGCTCTCGGAGATCATCTGGTGAAAGAGTGGTCGCGCCGAGGGCACACCCATGAGCATATCGGTGAGCTTGGCTCCGGCTGACTCGCCGCCGAGTGTGACCTGGCGCTTGTCGCCTCCGAAGGCTGCCGCGTTCTCCTGGACCCACTCCAGAGCCGCTACCAGGTCGCGCAATGCATTGTCTGCGCTGCCTGCGTAGGAGGAGCCGAGTAGCGGCGAGAGATCCAGGAAGCCGAGCGCGCCGAGCCGGTAGCTGACCGTAATGCAGACGATGCCGGCCCGGGCGAAGTGCGAGCCGTCAAAGAGAGGCTCCGTGGCACGGCCGCCAGTAAAGCCGCCGCCATGGATCCAGACAAGAATCGGATAGGGGCCACCGCGCTCAGGGGCCCAAGTGTTGAGGTAGAGGCAATCCTCACTTTGCTCAAAGCTGCCGTCGCCGGACTGGGGGGCAGCAGCCGCAAAGTGGAGGGCGTCGCGCACGCCGGTCCAGGGTAGCGGCGGCTGCGGAGGGCGAAAGCGCAGAGGACCGACGGGAGGCTGCGCGAAGGGAACACCGCGAAAAATGACGAGCCCGTCTGCGGCCGAGTCACCACGCAGCTTGCCTTGGGCGACGGTGCGCGTCACGGTAGCCAAGCTTGAAGATTGCTGCGCGAGCCCGGTGCAGAGCCCTGCGGTGGCGAGCGCAGCGTGCGACAGAAACTCGCGACGCGTGGCGTTTGGGGTCGGCATGCAGTGATGGTAAGCCATAGGCAGGCGAAGGCACGAAGCGCGCGCGTGCGAGCCAGGCGCGTCGGGGGCGCCGCCGCTGGCACGGATGCGGAAGTGCTGCACACGGCGCAGCGATGGCGTGCTTGTACGGCTTGCTGTCTGCTGGCTCCGAAGGATGCCGGTACTACCGTACTCTTAACGAGCCTACGGCAGCGCTGCTAAGGTCACAGAGCAGGGCGCTCACACTAGCCCCCTGCCTAAGACTATGCTCGTCAACTTCGTCATCCTGTTATCGATAGTGCTTGGCTGTTGCGGGCTCATTATGGACGTTGGTCTATTTGAGCTAAAGAGGTTGCAGTTGCAGGATGCAGCCGATGCTGCAGCGCTAGGAGCAGCCTTTGCGCTGCAGACGAGCAATCAACCTTCTGTTTGGCAGCCAGCCGGCATTGCCGACGCGAAGCTGAACGGCTTTACTAACGGGGTAAGCAATGTAACGGTGAGCTTTGCCAGTCCGCCCACGAGCGGCGACTACGTGGGGGACGGCTACGCGGTGCAGGCCACCGTCACGCAGCCAGCGAGCGCACTCTTCTTTCCGAACTCATTTTTGCTCATGGCGCAAGCCACGGCGCTGGTGCCGCCGATTCCCTGCGTGTACTTGCTCTCGCAGTACACCACCGGTGTGTCGCTCAACGCGATCAACGAAACGATGACCCCAACCTGCCCGATGTATCTGGGCCGGTCTTACTACTTGAACGGCGGCAGCTCGAGCAGTGGCTCCCAGTTTTTTGTCCAGGGCGGTTCCTCTGGCAGCAGTGGAAGCGTGAGTCCGGCGCCGGTGTTTGGATCGCCCGGCATTGCTGATCCTTTGTCCTACGTTCCAGCGCCGGTACCGGCTAGTAGCTGCACGGGCGGCGTGAACCAGAACATCAACATTTCCTCTGGAACGACGCAGACAGCGAGCCAAGCCACATACTGCGGCAACAGTACGGTGTCCGGCACAGGCACACTTGCCTTCAATGCTGGGATTTACATCTTTTGCGGCAGCCTGAACATCAACGGTCCCAACATTACGGGGAGTGGCGTTCAGATCTACATGACGAGCTGCAATGGCTACGGCTATGGCACCGCGATGATCCAGAATACGCAGATGATCGCGTTGTCTGCGCCAACGACGGGCACCCGGCCGGGTATTCTTTTTTTCTCAGACCGCAATATGCCGACAGGCCAGCAGGAGCTTACCTTCAATTACCTGGTTGGCAACAACTGCTACCTGGATGGGATCTTGTATCTTCCAGGCCAGGAGATCAAGATCAACGACGCTACCATGCAGGCCCACAACTATTTCGGCATCGTCGCTGACAACATCGTGCAGATCAATAACAGCACTTTTTCGCCGAGCGCGAACTACACCTCTCTGTCGGGTGGAAACCCGTTTCACGAGAAAGCCGTGTACAAGGTCGAGTAGTTTGGAGGTCAGCGGCCGTCGCGCAGACGGAAGGCGAGCCGGTCTGGCAAGCCGGCGCGGATGATGCTCTCCTGCGCGGTACGCAGATCGTAGGGCACGCGGTGGAAGGTGAGCGTGCGCTGCTCGGTGTCGTAGATCGCGAAGGCCGCACGCCAGTCGCCGTCGCGTGGCTGGCCGACCGAGCCGGGATTGAGCATGTAGCGCGCGCCGCTCGAGAGTTGCAGCACCCACTCCTCAGGATCGTCATGAGTAAAGTAGTCTGGCGTGAGCCGATACCACTGGTAGCCATCGCTGGCAAAGCCGCCCTGCAGATGCGTGTGTCCGAAGAAGTTGACCGGCGTTGCGACGACGGCGAAGGAGTCGTGCGCCTCGCGGGGCGAGAGCACGTACTCGTCCTCGTCGCGCATGGAGCCGTGCGCGCAGCTGATACCGGCCTCTGGGGTGACCGGGCCGCTATCCAGGTGGCGCAGCCAGGAGAGGTGTTCGGCGGAGAGCACGCACTGGGTCCAGCGCGCGGCACGGCTGGCTACCGGGTTAAATCCCTCTACGTCGGTCAAACCGCAGCAGGCGCGATCGTGGTTGCCGCGCACGATGAGCGGGCCGAGCGCGCGGGAGCGCTCGATGACTTCGTTGGGATTGCCGCCGTAGCCCACGATATCGCCCAGGTTCCAGACCACGTCGTAGGCGGGCGCGTGGGCGAGGACGGCGTCGAGCGCCTGCAGGTTGGCGTGAATGTCAGAGAGGATGAGCGCGCGCATGGGCCGTTCTTACTGTATCGTCCGACAGCGCCCGATGCTACTTCCCGCGGTTTGAGAAGGGTGGGAGCAAGATCGGGAACAAGCGCAGGGTGTCATCGAGTGCGTGCTGGTCACTTCGTGCTCCTTTGACTGCGCGAACCTTCTAGCTGCGAACCCAGTGCCCGGGCGCGGCTTCGCGCAGATGGGTGGCGTGGGGAGCTGTGTCTCTTTGGCTGCTGACGGTCGCGAGCGGCTGGTCAAGAGGGGTGGAAAGGGTGGGGATGGCGCCGAGTAGGCTGCGGGTGTAGGCGTGAAGGGGGTCCAAAAAGATCGCCTGCGCGGGGCCCTGCTCGAGCAGCAGGCCGCCGCGCAGGACGGCCACGTGGTCGGCCACGCGCGCGACCACCCCGAGGTCGTGCGAGATGAAGAGCATGGCGAGGTTGTAGTGGGCGCGCAGTTCATCGAGCAGGTCGAGGATCTGGGCCTGGATGGTGACGTCGAGCGCGGTGGTGGGTTCGTCGGCGATCAGCAGGGCCGGGTGGTTGACGATCGCCATGGCGATCAGGATGCGCTGGCGCTGGCCGCCGGAGAACTGGTGCGGGTAGTCGCCGAAGCGGCGGGCCGGGTCAGGCAGCGCGACGGCCTCCATCGCCTCAAGCGTGCTGGTGCGCAGCTGCCTGCGGGAGAGCTCGGGATGGTGCGCGCGCAGGGTTTCGGCGACCTGCGCGCCGACAGGCATGCAGGGGTTGAGGGAGGTCATCGGCTCCTGAAAGATCATGGCGATCGAGTTGCCGCGCAGGCGGCGCAGGGGCTCGGGCGCGAGGGTGAGCAGGTTGACTGGGTCCCCGGCATCAGGCCGGTAGTAGATGGCGCCGGTGGTGTGGGCGGAGGGGTCGAGCAGGCGCAGGATGGCGAGTGCGGTGGCGGATTTACCGGAGCCGGACTCCCCGACCAGGCCCAGGCTCTCGCCGGGCTGGATCTGGAGCGAGAGGGAGTCCACAGCGGGCGGTGAGGTCGGGCTACTGAAGCGGATGGTAAGGTTCTCGATCGAAAGAATCGCCATGGGGAGGAGTTTAGCTTGTCGCTTGCCGCGCCAGTCGCTCAGGGGTCAGGTCAAGTACGCAAAACCGCCTGCGCGGCTGGCAGCCACTTCGGGGCGGGTGGACGCGCCCCGAAGTGGCTGCAAGACCGTCCAGGGCATAAAGCCTTTAAGGTTCGTCGTGGAAGATGCCGATCTCGGGTGTGCCGCCTTCGCGGAGCTTGGCGCGGAACATGCCGGGCGTGTTGAAGCTCCAGGCGATCTGGCCGTCCGGGGTAAGCGCGATGATGCCGCCATCGCCGTGGATCGCGACCAGGTCCTTTTGAACGACCTGGTCGGCGGCCGCCTGCAGGGGCATGCCTTTGTACTGGACGAGCGCGCAGATGGTGCGTGCGACGGTGAGCCGGATGAAGTACTCGCCGGTGCCGGTGGCCGAGACGCCGCAGGACTGGTTGGAGGCGTAGGTGCCGGCGCCGATGATGGGCGTGTCGCCGACGCGGTTCCAGCGCTTGGCTGTGACCCCGCCGGTCGAGGTACCGGCGGCGAGGTTGCCGTGGCGGTCGAGCGCGACCACGCCGACGGTGCCGAACTTGTGGGCGTCCTTGTGCACAGGGTCAGCTTCGTAGTCGGCCACCGGTTTGGCTGGCGCACCCTCAGGCGCAGGTGGCGCGCCCTCGGGCCTGGGCGGAATCGGCTGGCCTTCTTTCTTGAGGTCTTCGACGAGTTGCTGCCAGCGCCGCTCGGTGAAGTAGAAGCTCTGCGGTACCTGCTCGAGGCCAACGCTGGCTGCAAAATCATCGGCACCTTTGCCGATCAACATCACGTGCGGGCTTTTCTCCATGACGGCGCGGGCGAGCGAGATCGGGTGGCGGGTATGCTGCACATCGGCCACCGAGCCGGCCTGCATGGTGGCGCCGTTCATGATGGCGGCGTCGAGCTGGTTGGTGCCGTCGGCGGCGAAGACCGTGCCGCGGCCGGCGTTGAAGAGCGGATTGTCTTCAAGCAGCTTGATCGCGGTCTCAACCGCATCGAGCGAGGAGCCGCCCTTGTCGAGCACGGCTGCGGCTGCGGTGAGCGCTTCGCGGATGCCGGCGCGGTAGTTGCGCTCAGCCTCGGGCGTCATCGAAGAGCGTGCGATCACGCCCGCGCCGCCGTGGAGCACGAGCGCCCACTGGTGCGAGCCGGTCTGTGGCGTATCGGGTGCGGCCTGCGAGGCGCAGGGGAAAGCGAGAGATAAGGCGATGGCGAGGGCGGAGAGGCAGCGTGCGGATTGCATGACGGAGACTCCTGGTGTGCCTTGCGACGGGAGTGAGGGGAAATTGTTCCACGTGGAACAATTCGGCCGAGAGGCTGTGTCGAGCACTCATCTTTCAGTTGGAGTAAGCGCAAAAAGCTGGAGTAAGGGCAAAAGCCGGACCAGGTGGCGGCCCTCGCACGCTTACTTGCGGTAGGTCTCGCCGTTCTTCATCACGAAGCTGACGCGCGTAACTACCGAGATGTCGGCAATCGGATTGCCCGGTACAGCGATGATGTCAGCATAGAAGCCGGGCTTGAGCTGACCGATCTGGTTCTCCCAGCCGAGCAGCCGGGCGCCGTTGATCAGGTCGGCGCGCAGCACGTCAGCGGCAGGCATGCCGTACTTCACCATCAGCTCAAACTCTCGCGCCTGGGTGCCATGCGGAAACGGCCCGACGTCCGACCCGACCGCCATGGGAACACCGGCGGCGAGCTGCTTGCGAAAGTTGGCAGCGTGCAGCGCCAGTAATCTCTGTTCCCTCTCAGCCGCCGCGGGCGAGGCGGCGTGCTCGGCAAAGTACTCCGAGATAGCGAAGGTGGGCACGGCGGGGATCTGCTTCTGCTTCATTAGGCGCATGGTCTCTTCACTTAGTACGTAGGCATGGTCGATGGAGGCGACGCCGGCCTGGGCGGCATAGAGGGTGCCGGGCTCGCCCGTTGCATGCACGCCGACGCGGGTGCCCATGCGCGCTGCTTCGGCGATGGCGGCCGACAACTGCGCGGTCGTGTACTGGTAGGGGGTGACGAGCTCGCCGTTGACTTCCCTGTCGGCACCGGTCTGGTAGATCTTGATGAAGTCGGCGCCTTCCTTGAGCTCCAGGCGGATGGCCGCGATCAGCTCATCGGCGTTGTTGGCGTAGGTGGCGTTGGAGGAGATATGTTCGGCGGGGTTGAAGTGGATCGCGTCCTCGTGGCCGCCGAGGATGCTGATCGCGTTGCCGGACATGCGCATGCGCGGGCCGGGGATCAGGCCTGCGTCGATGGCATTGCGCACGGCGGAGTCGGCCGAGCCTGCGCCCTCGGTCCCCATATCGCGCTCGGCGGTGAAGCCGGCCACCAGGTCGGCGCGCGCCGCCAGGGTAGCGAGGATGGTGCGCTCGGGGACCGACTCGACGACTGTCTGCAGGTCTTCTGCGCCGGGGTGCAGGAAGAGGTGCACGTGCGCGTCGATCAGGCCGGGCATCAGCGTTTGGTCGCCGAGATTGATCACCGGGGCGCCGGCGGGATGCGAGACCGAGGAGCCGGCCTCGGCGATGCGGTTGCCGCGTACCAGGACTTCGCCCGGAGAGAGGAGCGTGCCGGCCGCGACATCGAGCAGGTGCGCGGCGTGGAGGACGGTGACGTCTGCCGGCGGAGCCTGCGCGCTGCAGAGCGGAGCCATCGTGAGAGCAAGAACGAGCGGGAACGCGGCATGCAGCGGCTGGGGCATGCGCCGTATGCTATCGCATTTTGCGAGCTTGCTTGAGAGCAAAACCGCCTGCGCGGCCGGCGCCCACTTCGAGGGGAGTCTTCTGCCTGCGGCGCTTCAAAAGCATGGGTCCCCCTTTACTACCGGGGGCCCATGCTTTTGTGACCCGAAAGGTCGGTATGCGGGTCACAAAGTGACCGCGAGCCGCGCAGGCGGTTTTTGCTTTTACCAGGCAGGGAATGAGTCAAAGGCAGATGCCCGCTGCGCACCTGCCCGCCGCGCCTCCGCTGCGCGCCTGCCGGACGCGCCTGCCCATCGAGTCGTGGTACGCTACGGCAATGCATCGCATCTCTCCACAGCACTCATGTTGTTGTTGCGGATTGATGGTGCCTGCATGCCTACCACCGCGCTAGTTCGCTGCTTGCACTTGGAGCGGTCCGTCTGGCGATCTCGGCAAAACTCAATAGGTAGATAGCTGATCGCGAGTGGATCCGAATCTTCCTCGAAAATTGTCACAAAGGGCCTGCACGTGGCGACTCTCCTGACAATCCGGTTATGGCATGGCACCCGGCTGAAGGCTTGCTGCAGCCGGCGCTGTTGTTGTTGCTAGCAGGCTCGATTCTTAAGTCACATTCCTGGTCGATTTCCAGTACTCGTCTTTTGTGAAGGGTCCGCGCCTGAATTGCAGGTGCGTTGAGGAGTTTGCATCATGAGCCACACGGTACTTCGAGCCAGACTTCAAGCCAAACGCCAGACACGCACGGCCCTGACTGCTGCCGGAGCGCTCTTGTATGCCTGCTCTCTCGCGGCGCAGGTGGTAGGCGGGACCATTACGGGCGTGGTGCTGGACCCGGGCGGCGCGCCTGTAGCCGGGGCAAGCGTGGTGATTCACAACCTGGAGACAGGCAACGAGCGGAATCTCCGCACGGACGCGAGCGGCAGCTATGCGGCGCCTTCGGTGCCGGTTGGCCGCTACAGCGTGAGTGTTTCTAAAGAAGGCTTCTCATCGCAGAGCCGGTCCGGCATCGAGCTGGTTATCGGTCAGTCGGTGCGCGCAAACATTGCGCTGGCAGTCGGAGCGGTCGCGGAGACGGTCACGGTCGCGGCGGCGCCGCCTGCGATCAGCCTGTCGACGCAGGAGACCTCCGGGCTGGTAAATGAGCGCCAGGTGAAGGGGCTGCCGCTGAACGGGCGCTCGTATGATCAGCTGCTGACACTGAACCCCGCGACGGTCAATTACACGGCGCAGCGCTCGGGTTCGATCGGTACCTCGAACTCCTCGGTCGGCAATATGTTTGTGATCTCCGGCCGGCGCCCGCAGGATAATCTTTTTCTGCTCAACGGGGTCGAGTACACAGGCGCTTCCTTGATCAATGTGACTCCGGGTGGGACCAGTGGACAGCTGCTCGGCGTGGAGGCGGTCCGCGAATTTAACGTGATGCCTGACACTTACGGCGCGGCTTATGGAAAGCGCCAGGGAGCGCAGGTGTCGATTGTCACAGCATCTGGCACAAATACATGGCACGGCGCCGCTTACGAGTTTCTACGCAACTCGGCCTTTGATGCGCGCAACTACTTTGACCAGGCGGCGATCCCAGAGTTCCAGCGTAATAACTTCGGCGGGGCGCTCGGCGGCCCCATCCGCCATGACAAGCAGTTTTTCTTTGCAAACTACGAAGGCTACCGGCAGAACCTGGGCTTGAGCGACGTGACGCTGGTGCCGGATAACCTCGCCCGGCAAGGCTATCTGCCAAACAGCAGCGGGGTCGAGACGCACGTTGGACTGGGCGCAGGTGTAGCGCCACTGCTGGCGCTCTGGCCGGTGCAGAATGGGCCGGAGCTGACCAATCCCACGACGGGGGCGAATACCGGGATCGCCGAAGCCTTTTCAAGCCCGACCCAGCACATCCGCGAAGACTTTGGCACGGTGCGCTACGACCACAATCTCGCGGCCAACGATCTGCTGTTTGCGGTCTACACGGTCGATGACTCGGACGCGCACACGCCGACGCAGAATCCGCTTTCGCTGATCGATGAGACGCTGCGGGAGCAGGTGGTGAGCGTGCAGGAGCAGCACGTGTTCTCAGCGCGGCTGTTGAACACGGCGCGGATCGGCTACTCGCGCGCGGCGTTTTACTTTATGGGCTCAACGCCTGGAGAGACGCCGGGTTTTCTTGCGGGCCAGCCGGTTGGCGCCATCGTCATCGCCGGGTCCACTGCCTCGAATGGTTCTTCGCAGATCACCGGCGCGGGCGCGAACACGGGGTCCAATAACACGACGGCGCGCAACCTCTACACGGCCGACGACCACATCTACTACGGGCGCGGGCGTAACCAGTTGGAGCTTGGGGGATGGCTGCAGTGGGTGCAGTCCAACGATAACCTGGCGCAGAACCAGTATGGCCAGGCTTCGTTCGCCTCGCTTGCGACGTTTCTGCAAGGGACGGTGAAGACCTTTACCGCGGTGCCGAGCCCCACGCCGCTCGACTGGCGCAGCTGGATGGGCGCCAGCTATGCGGAGGACACAATCAAGCTGACAGAGGATGTGGAGGTGCGCGCGGGCATTCGGTTCGAGTCGACCAACGGCTGGAATGAAGCGCACGGTCGAGCAGCGAACTATGCTTTTACCGATGGCGTGATTGCGAGCACGCCGACGATCGGAAGCGCGGCGCTGAGTGACAACCGCGCCAAGTTTCTGCCCGAGCCGCGCGTGGGCGTGGCCTGGAATGTTGGCGGGCGCGGGCTGACCGCGGTCCGGGCCAGTGTGGGGCTGCACCACTCGCTGCTCGATACGCTTGATTACCGACTGGACCAGACAGCGCCCTACAACACGACCTACACCTACAGCAACGTGCCGGTCGCGGCGCCGACTGCCGGGACAGCGGGATTGATTTCTCCTTCGACGGTGCAGGGCAACCTGGCGACGCCCGCGGTGCTGGCCTGGACGCTGCGCGTGGAGCAGCAGCTGGCGCCATCGACCTCGCTGACGCTGGCCTACGTCGGCTCGCATGGCACCCAGCAGGTGCTCTCAGGCGATTTGAATGAGCCTGCGTACATCGTCTGCCAGGGCGGCACTTGCCCGGCTGGCGTCGCGGCGGGGACTATCTTTTATCCCTCGACGACCAAGAGCAACCCGGCTGTCAGCAATACGACCTCGTGGTTTTCCGGCGGATCCAGCTCCTACAACGCGCTTGAAGTCGACCTGCGCCGCAGCTTTGCGCAAGGCTTTCAGCTGCGAGCGAATTACACGTTTGCCAAGAACCTTGACGATGGCTCGGCGTGGAACACAAGCGTCTCGGCGAATACGCCTGCCTATGTCTCGGTGCCGCGGCTGCCGCGGCTGGACTGGGGGCCGGCGGCGACTGACATCCGGCACCTGGCTGCGATCAATGGCTCGTACGATCTGCCGCTGGGCGCGGGGCGACGGTATGGCGCGAATGCCGGGCCGCTGGTGAGCCGCGCGATCTCCGGCTTTACACTGGCGTCGATCGTGAGCGTGCAGACCGGTTTTCCGTTCTCGCCGCAGCTCGGCTACAACCCGACCGGCAGCGGCGACACACGCAATCCTATCCGGCCAAATGCCAACCCCGCTTTCCCGGGCAAGCTTTACGCGAGTGGGGGCAGCAACGCGCGGGTGGCGCAGTTCTTCCATCCTTCGGCGTACCTGGCGCCGGTAGCCGGCACGGTGGGTACGCTGGGCCGCGACACGCTAACGGGGCCCGGCTATGCGGACTGGGACTTCTCGCTCGCGAAGACGACTGCTCTCGCAGAGGGGCTGCGGGCCGAGTTGCGTGGGGAGTTCTTCAACGTGTTGAACCACACAAATCTGGGAACGCCGAATGAGGTTGTGTACGCCTCCGGGCCGACGCAGGGCACGGCCGCCAGCCAGTCGGCAGCCGCGGTGGCGAGCCCCACGGCTGGGATCATTACCAGCGCCTCCACTTCGCGGCAGATCCAGATCAGTCTCAAGCTGCTGTTTTAGGCAGGTTGTTTTTGCAACGGCGTGTATGCGTCGTTTGTCCAATAGCGAGGAGTCCAGCGATGTCCACACTGTACGCAAGCCCGACAGCGGAGTTGCCGCGCGAGCAAGAGCCGCTGAGCCACCTGCGCCGGCTGGAGGCGGAGAGTATCCACATCCTGCGGGAGGTGGCCTCCGAGTTTGAAAAGCCGGTGATGCTGTACTCGATTGGCAAGGATTCGTCCGTGATGCTGCGGCTGGCGCAAAAGGCGTTTTATCCGGCCCCGATTCCCTTTCCGCTGCTGCATATTGATACAGGTTTCAAGTTTCGGGAGATGATCGAGTTTCGCGACGCGATCGCGCGCGAAGTGGGTGCAGAGCTGCTGGTGTGGCGCAACGAGCCGGCTATTGCCGCAGGGACCAATCCGATTGCGCTCGACACCAAGCGCTGCTGCGGCCTGCTGAAGACCCAGGCGCTGCTTGGGGGACTGGCGCACTACGGCTTTACCGCGGCCTTTGGCGGCGCTCGCCGCGATGAGGAAAAGGCGCGCGCGAAAGAGCGCATCTACTCTTTTCGCGATAGCGAAGGCCAGTGGGACCCGAAGAATCAGCGCCCAGAGTTATGGAACTTGTATAACGCGCGCATTCATCCGGGGGAAAGCATTCGCGTCTTTCCACTATCCAACTGGACCGAGATGGACGTGTGGCAGTACATCCATGAAGAGAAGATTCCGGTGGTTGATCTGTACTTTGCCCGCGAGCGGCCCATGTATGTGCGAGGCGATGCGTTGCTGCCGATCGAGCAAAGTTTTGTGGCGCGGGCCGGTGAGCAGCCGCAGATGGTGCGTTCGCGACTTAGATCGCTTGGCTGCAGTCCGTGCACGGGCGCGATCCGCTCGGATGCAGATACGGTGCCAAAGATTATCGCGGAGATCCTCGGCTTTCGATCCTCCGAGCGCGCTAACCGCGTGATTGATCACGACCAGGAAGGCTCGATGGAGATGAAGAAGCGGGAGGGCTATTTTTGATGCAGACACCCTCTTTGAATGATCGCATTCTGAGTGAAGACGATCTAATCCAGCTTGACCTGGACCAGCACGCGCCACACCAGCCGGAAGAGCGCGCGGGACCGGTCGGCTCGGCCGGCGATGACATAGCGGCGCACTTTGATGTTGAGGCTTTTCTCAGCGAGGAGCGAGGCAAGGACTTACTGCGTTTTTCGACAGCGGGCAGTGTGGATGATGGTAAGTCGACGCTGATCGGCCGGCTGCTCTACGACACGCAGAACGTGTATGACGACCAGGTGCGGTCGATCGAAGGCAAGGGCAGCGCGGGCGAGGGTCAGCTTGACCTGGCGCTGCTGACCGACGGGCTGCGCGCCGAGCGTGAGCAGGGCATCACGATCGATGTGGCTTACCGATACTTTGCCACCAGGCGCAGAAAGTTCATGATCGCGGACACGCCCGGGCATGAGCAGTACACGCGCAACATGGCGACCGGAGCCTCGACGGCTGATGTGGCGATCGTGCTGGTGGATGCGCGCAAGGGGGTGCTGGTGCAATCGCGCCGCCACGCGTACATCGCGGCGCTGCTGGGCGTGCCGCACGTGGTAGTTGCGGTCAACAAGATGGACCTGGTCGAGTACGCAGAAGAGAGTTACACGCGCATCCGAAGCGAGTTTGCGGAGTTCTTCGTGGGGCTTGAAGAGCATGGAGCGAGCACGCTGCACTTTGTGCCGGTCAGTGCGCTGGCCGGTGACAATGTGGTGCGACGGAGCACGAGGATGCCCTGGTATGAGGGGCCGACCCTGCTCGAGCTTCTTGAAGGGATTCCCTCGATCGAGCGCGCAGTCGCGGCGCCTTTTCGCATGGCGGTGCAGCGTGTGCTGCGGCCGAACCAGAACTTTCGTGGATTTGCCGGGCAGATCAGCGCCGGCACGGTAAGACCTGGAGACAGGGTGAGGGTGCTTCCCTCGGGGCGCTCCTCAATTGTGCAGGCAATCGTTACATTTGACGGCGATCTGCAGGAGGCCTCGGCGCCGCTCTCGGTCTGCCTGACGCTGGACGACGAGATCGACATCAGTCGCGGTGATATGTTGGCGGCGCCCGAGACCCCGGCAACGGTGGTACGCAGCTTTACCGCTTCGGTCGTGTGGATGGATGCCGAGCCGCTGGTGACAGGCAAGCGGTACCTGCTCAAGCACACCAGCCGGATGGTACAGGCGGCGGTGCGCGCGGTGCGCTACAGCGTGGATGTCGTGGACTTAGAGCGAAGTCACGCGACCACGCTGGGCATCAACGGCGTGGGGCTGATTGAGGTCGAGACTGTGCAGCCGCTGGCGCTTGATCTCTACGCGGCCAATCGGCACACAGGCAGCTTCGTGTTGATCGATGCGGAGACAAATGCAACGGTCGCGGCAGGGATGGTACGCGAGTTGCTCGCAGAGAGTAGCGCTGCGGTAGTGCGTGGCCCTGTGACGCCGGAGGAGCGTGCGCGCCGATGGGGACACCGGGGGGCGCATCTGGCGCTTGCCGCCTCGCCGGCGTTTGCTGATGAGGTGGAGCGTGCCTTGCTGGAGCGAGGGGCGGTTGTGTTTCGCTGTGGCGCGACCGATACGCGCCTGCAGCAGGCGATTGTTAGCGGCGGCGGGATCGCGCTGACGCTGATTGCGGCGGAGAGCGGCGAGTCGCGGGTACAAATCTTTATAAAGAGCACAGGCACGGTTACAGATGGGCAGGCTTCGAGGGATCTCGCCGGGTATGGTTCTGAGAGCGATCTTGCGGCGAGCGTAGACGCGGTCCTGCGGCTGCTGCGGGAGAGTGGCGTGTTGGGGAGCCTCGGGAGCGGTTTACAGGGTGGAGGAGAACGTCTATGAGCGTAGCCGCGATGCTGAACCCTGAGATCCTCAGCAAGCTCGAGCATGTACGCGAGCTCCTAGCGCGGGAGCTTGCAACGTGCGCGCCGGGTGCGGCGTGTATCACCTGTTCCTTCCAGGCGGAAGATGTACTGCTGGTCAAGCTCGCGCTCGAGTTGCGTCCGGAGATGCCGGTGCTCTTTCTCGATACCGGCTACCACTTTGCCGAGACCTACAGCTACCGCGATCAGATCGCGCGGGAGTGGCGGCTGAACCTGATCAACCTGCAGCCCGCAAATACGATTGCGCAGCAGGAGGCCGAGCATGGCATGCTGCACCAGATAGCCCCGGACCGCTGCTGCGCGCTGCGCAAGGTAGAGCCGCTTTTTGCCGCGGTCGCCGGCTACGATGTGTGGCTGACCGGGCTGCGCCGAGAGCAGGCGCGCAGTCGGACTGCGCTCGAAGAGGTGGCGAACTTTGCGCTGCCGGCAGGCAAGGTCATGCGTAAGCTGAGCCCCTTCGCCGACTGGAGCACGCGAGACGTTTGGTACGCGTGCGCGCACTACTCGATTCCGCTGCTGCCACTCTACGAGCAGGGCTACACCAGCATCGGGTGCGAGCCGTGTACTTCGCTGCCGACTGATCCCAATGATCCTCGATCGGGGCGCTGGGCCGGGCGCAAGGTGGAGTGCGGCATTCATATCCAGGCAGCGCCGGGAGCTAAGTCGATCTAAGCGACTTAGTGGCCCGAAAAAAGACAGCAGCAGATCCTTCGCTGCGCTCGGGATGACAATCACCTGGGCAGACGGTCCTGAAGGACGACTTTGCATCATCCTGTCAAAGAGGAACGCAGCACAGACTTCGCTGCGCTCAGGAAGCTTTCGCTGCGCTGCCGCAAGCCCTGCAGCAGATACATACATTAGGTAATCGTTATTAAGAGCAGGAGCAGGGCGTGATGCAGTACGGAATCGGTTTTGTGATTGCTGTGTTTGTCGCGCTCACCGGGGTAGGGGCGGGCACGATTACCACGCCGCTGCTGATCCTGTTTCTGCACGTGCCGACCTCGGTCGCTGTGAGCACCGGGTTGATGTTTTCGGCAGCGGTCAAGCTGGCGCTGGTGCCGTCGCAGATCGCGCGCAGGCAGGTCTCGTGGAAGGTGCTGGCGCTCATGCTCGGGGGCGGACTGCCGGGCGTCCTGGTGGGCTCCGTGTTTCTTCGCCACCTGGACTCAGCCGGACCCAAGCAGGTGATGAACGCTTTGCTGGGCGGGGTACTGGTGCTGACGGCACTGTGGCAGATCTTCTTCTCGTTCCGGCCAGTCAAAACAGATGCGGGCCGCGCGGATCGCAGCCGATGGATGCCGCTGCTGATGTTCCCGGTGGGTGCGGAGGTTGGCTTCTCCTCAGCCGGGGCCGGCGCTCTGGGCACGGCGGCACTGCTCTCACTTACGGCGCTGCTGCCGGCGCAGGTGGTGGGGACCGATATTGTCTTCGGCTTCCTGCTTTCGCTTGCGGGCAGCGGCGCGCACTGGTTTGCGCACGCCACCAACGGGGGCTTGCTCAAGCACCTGGTCATCGGCGGGTTGTTCGGGGTGGGCTTTGGCGTGCTGATCGCGGGCCGGGTACCAAAGCGTCCGCTGCGCTTTGGGCTTTGGGTGTGGCTGCTAATTATCGGGGTGGATTTTCTCTACACCAATCTCGGCTCGGTGTTGCACTGAGTCGGGCTGGAGCGGAGCAGTCGTGTTGCGAGGAAACGTAACGGTTGCAGGCACTTACTCCGGCTGCAGGTTATCGCGAATGGTCTGCGCAACGTCGTCGATGGAGGTGGGCTGGCTGAGTGCTTCAGCTTCCCTGTCACTGGCAACGTGATGCAGCCCTAACCTCGCGGCGAGCTGGCGCTGAATTTTCAAGGTCGCCGTGATCTCTCGTTCGGAGAGGATGAGGATCTGGAGAATCAGGTGGTCACGCTCGTCGGAGCGGCGCGCTGAGCGGCTCTGCCGCATGAGGATGAAGCTGGCCAGCAGGATGCCTTCGATCGCGACAGCGGTGCCTAGCATGGAAAAAGGGTAGGGGTCAAAGTGGGGAACGGAACCAAAGTGCAAGCTGTTGACCAGGAACCATGCCGCGAAGAAGCACAGGTGCAGCGTCACGAAAGTGAGGCTACCGGCAAAGGCCGCAATGGAGTCGCCCAGCTTTTCAAGTGGCGTGCGCTGGGCGAGGAACTGCTGCTCATGGGTGGCGATGGTCTCGATGTGGTCCTGGATATGCTCAGGGACCTCGCCGGAGATCTCTTCCCCAATCTGTTGCCGGAGCGTACTTGCGGTAGAGGACTCTTCCTGTTCCATTGGCTGGCTCAATCTTGTGGCTCGGTTTAGCGCGCGGGTGTAGGAGGCACGGCGACGCTGCGATGCCCCGCTGTATCGACGGACTCGACACCGAAGATGACGTTGTCTTTCGAGACGGGGAGCGTGACCGTGGTGCCGCCGGAGACGAGCCGAGCATGCTGCCAGTCAGGACTGGAGGTGGCGCGCCAGAGCACGCGATAGGCGGTGCCTGCGGGCGCACCTTGCCCGGCCTGCCAGACGAGCGTGGTGTTGTTGTCCAGATTCTTAGTGACTACCTTCACCTCTGCCGGTGGTGGCGGCGCAGCGGCAAGTGTGGCGAGCGTCGCAGCGTTCAGTCGAGCGACGCTGGCGACATAGCGGAAGTCGACATACTTCAGCAGGTCGCCGTACTCGACGCCGTTTTCCGTGCGGGGGTTCTGGTGCTGGTGATTAAAGTCTTCACGCCACTCGGTAAAGCGTACGGCGGCAAAGCCCTCCTTGTTGAAGGAGGTGTGATCGCCGCCGCGCAGGAAGCGGTCTGCGCGGAAGATGAGTGTCGGATGAAGGTTGATCGAATCAGCAGCATGTCGTCCTCGTCTGTCGAGCATGGGGCTGCCTGCGTAGGTGCGGGCGACATCCGCGATCGATCGGGCGAGCTCGCGTGAGGGCGAGTCGCTCTCATAACCGAGCAGCTCGATCTGCCTCAGCTGCTCGGGGGTAGCGGTACTGGGCACGCCCTCTGAGAAGACGCGGACGGCGGATTTGTCCTGGGCCGTTTCGCCGGGTGTGGTGTTGCCGCCGACGATGTCATTGTTGAGCACGCCCTCCAACTGCCAGCCCTGGCTCCTGGCAAACTGCGCCAGGTGGCGGCTGCCATTGAGCCCCTGCTCCTCGCCGGCAACAGCGACAAAGACCAGCGTTGCCGGCAGCTTGAGCTTGGACAGGGCGCGCGCTGATTCCAGGCTCACGGCAACGCCCGAGGCATCGTCGTTGGCGCCGGGCGCCGGGGTATGTGTATCGAGCACGTCGGTAGCGCGTGAGTCATAGTGGCCGGTGACGAGCACCATGCGGGCGGCCTGGGCTGGATCTGTGCCGCGCAGCACCGCGTATACGTTCGAGATGCGGGTGGGGGTCGGGATCCTCGGCTGGGGAGTCTCGGTAAAGGTGTCGCGCTTGACCTCAAGGCAGCCGCCGCAGGCTGCGCTGATCTCCTTGAACTGCGAGTCGATCCAGTCGGCGGCTGCAGTGGCTCCCTGGTTGGGGGGCAGGTCAGTTGCCATGCTGGAGAGTGTGTCGCGGTTGCCGAAGCTGACCAGCCTGGCGATGATCGTCTGGATGCGGGCTGGATCGATGGTGGCGAGGGCGGCTGCGATCTGCGGATCGGCAGGAGCAGGGGTATCCGCGTCTGTGACCGAGGTGGCGCCAGGGGTGGCAAGGCTGCGCGAATCGTTCGCGGACGGGCTGGCATCCAGATGGGAGCTTTGACCGTCAGAGCAGGCATATGCGGAGGGCCAAGCCCCGAGGCATAGCAGGAGCGCGCAAGGGATGGCGCGCCTGCAAGAGCGGGAATGGAAGATGTCTGGCAGCATGGGGTCTCCTTCGGTTACGGTTCTTGCGGGTGTGGCGCAAACCAGGATAGGCAAGCTGGTTTTAACCTTTGGACGTCAAGAAGCAGTGGTGGTGGAAAACCGTACCGAGCTTTGGATGCATCAGGGCTGGATGCCAGGAGCAGAGGGCTCATGCCTCCATGGGCAGAGTCATGAAAAACGACCTGGATTGACGTGCGCAGGAGAGCGGCAGTAGGCGGCCGCCGCGAGCTTGTGTTCGTAGTTCTGTATAACTGTTCACCCTTTAACTTGGAGGCTCTATGCTTTGCCCGGAATGTGAAAGCGTGCTCGACATCGATGCCGATGATGTAGAAGAAGGCGATGCTGTCACGTGTGACGAGTGTGGCACCGAATACGAGATTGTAGCAACGGACCCGCTTGAACTCTCCAAGGTCGATGAGAAGATCGATGAGGACGAGCCAGAGATGGCCGACGAAGAAGAGGAGTAAGCGTGGACGATCGGCAGCAGGCAGAGAGAGGGTGCACCACATGGCGGCTAAGCCGGCGGGTAGTTGTGTTAGCCGCGTTGGCGGTAGTGTTTCTGCTCTTTCCGCCGGCTGCCGCCCATGCTCAGACACTGGTCAAATCGGTAGAAGGCAAGGTGCTGAGCACGGAAGCCGCGCCGTTGCCCGGCGCGATCATCTACCTGCAGGATGAGAAGACCAATGTCATCCGGACGCTCATTGCGACGGCCGATGGCGGCTATCGCTTCGCGCAGCTGCCAGCGGATACCGACTACAAGATCTGGGCGGAGTACAAGGGGAAGAAGAGCAAGGAGCGCCTAGTGAGCTCCTTTGATACCAAGCGCGACGTCACCCACGATTTCCACATCAGCGACAAGTAGCAGCTGCGCGCGCGGTCCAGGCTCACTCGTAGCGCCGCGCGCGGCTGACGATCTAAGATGGTCGCCATGATCGCCTGCTTTCGACCTGCTGCCCTTTTGAGCGCCTGCTCTCTCCTTCTTTCGCCTGTTACTTCCCATGCAGCCAGCACGCTCGAGCCAACCACGGTGCTGGTTGACGTGGATCACCGGCCGCAGCAGAAGCTCGATGGCGAGTGGCACTTCATCATCGATCCCTACCGGGGCGGGTGGGATAACTGGATCGACCTGCAGGCTGCGCCGAGCGAGCGCGGCTATGTGCGGGATGCGGAGCCTGTGCCCGGGGGCGCGCTGCAGGAGTATGACTTTGCGAAATCGCCCACCTTGCAGGTGCCGGGCGACTGGAACTCGCAGCGGGACCGGCTGCTCTTCTACGAAGGCGTGGTCTGGTATGAGCGGCACTTCGTGTGGCATGGCCAGCCGAACACCCACACCTTTCTGCACTTCGGCGCGGCGAACTACCGGGCGAATATCGCGGTCAATGGACGAAACCTTTGCGCGCACGAGGGGGGCTTTACCTCCTTCGACTGCGAGGCGACCTCGGCGCTGAAGAATGGCGACAACTCGATCGTGATTGCGGTCGAGAATGATCGCCGGCGAGACAGGGTGCCGACGCTGAAGACAGACTGGTGGAACTACGGCGGGCTTACCGGGGAAGTCTCGCTGGTGAGCGTGCCCCAGAGCTATATCGACGATGAGTCGCTGACGCTGGTCAGGGCTGCGAACGGGGCAGAGGCGCCCGGTGGTGAGAGCCGGATCACAGGCTACGCGCATGTAGTAGGTGCGCAGCCGGGGGAGAGTGTGGCGCTGCGCATCCCGGCGTTGCATGTGGAGCAGACGGCCAAGGTGGATGAAGAGGGCCGCGCGGCGGTGGACTTCCGTGTCCAGGGGCTGGAGCGCTGGTCACCCGACCGGCCGAAACTGTACGCGGTCGAGTGGAAGGCTGGCGCCGATGCGCTGAAGGATGAGGTCGGCTTTCGCACCATCGAGGTGCAGGGCGACCAGATCCTGCTGAACGGCAAGCCGATCTTTCTGCGCGGCGTGAGCCTGCATGCGGAGGTACCGCGCCCGGCTTCCGAAGGCAGGCCGGCGACGACGGGCCGGGCGTGGTCTGACGAGGACGCGAAGCGGCTGCTGGGCTGGGCCAAGGAGATGGACTGCAACTTTGTGCGGCTGGCCCACTACCCGCACCAGGAGACGATGACGCGCGAGGCGGACCGGCTGGGCCTGCTGGTGTGGTCCGAGATCCCGGTTTACTGGTCGATCGACTGGACCAGCGACGCGGCGCTGGCGAGCGCCCGGCAGCAGCTTTCAGAGAGTATCCGTCGCGATCGCAACAAGGCTTCGGTGATCCTGTGGTCGGTCTCCAACGAGACGCCGAACAGCCCGGAGCGGGTCGCCTTTTTACGCAAGCTGCTGGAGCAGGCCCGCGCGGAAGACCCGACGCGGCTGCTTACTTCGGCAATCGTGACCAGCTTCAAGGATAAGGTGGCGACGCTCGATGACCCGCTCGGCCAGTACCTGGACGTGCTTGGTTACAACGAGTACCTAGGCTGGTATCTGGGCTCGCCGGACGAGATACCGGCGTACACCTGGAAGAACCCGATGGGTAAGCCGGTGATCATGAGCGAGTTTGGCGCTGGCGCCAAGGCTGGACTGCACCAGGCGGCGACCTACCGGTTCAGCGAGGAGTACCAGGCAGAAGTGATGCGCCAGCAGCTGGCTGCCTTGACCAAGTTGCCGTTCGTGCGTGGGCTCTCGCCATGGTGCCTGATGGATTTTCGCTCGCCGACGCGGCAGCTGCCGGGGATCCAGGATGATTACAACCGCAAGGGGTTGATTTCGAGCGAAGGGATCAAGAAGCAGGCGTTTGGCGTGGTGCGCGAGGTGTACGAGAAGATGCCGCAATGAGTGGCGCGGTGCGGGCGCGCCCCGGGCTGGGTTCAACGGGAGAACGGCGAAGCTTACGCTTTCTCGAACGAAAACGGCCTGCGCACATCTAACAGGGCATGAGTTCACCCCACGCATCAGCATTTGCGCCGGCCTCTGCTCCAGGCGGCGCGACCGTGAATCTCCGATTTGCCAACACCTATGCGCGCCTGCCGGAGCGTTTTTATGCTCGCTTGGCGCCGACGCCTGGAGAGGCGCCAAGGCTGATCAAGCTGAATGTGGCTCTGGCCGAAAAGCTGGGGCTGGACCCCGAGGCGCTGGCAACTCCCGAAGGCGTGGCGATCCTGGCGGGCAACTGCGTGGCTGCGGGGTCTGAGCCGCTGGCGATCGCCTATGCGGGCCACCAGTTTGGGCACTTTGTGTCGCAGCTTGGCGATGGCCGCGCAAACCTGCTCGGCGAGGTCGTCGGGCGAGATGGTCTGGGCTATGACATCCAGTTGAAGGGTTCGGGGCGCACGCCTTTTTCTCGCGGCGGGGATGGCCGCGCGGCGCTCGGCCCCGTGCTGCGCGAGTACCTGGTGAGCGAGGCCATGGCAGCCCTCGGCGTGCCGACGACCCGGGCGCTTGCAGCGGTCACAACCGGGGAGTGGGTGCTGCGCGAGACGATGCTGCCGGGTGCGGTGCTGACCCGTGTTGCCGCGAGCCACCTGCGCGTGGGGACCTTCCAGTACTTTGCTGCGAGGCGCGATACGGACGGGTTGCGCACGCTTGCCGACTACGCGATAGCGCGGCACTATCCTGAGGCTCGGCAGGCGGCACGGCCTTATCGAGCGTTGCTGGACGGGGTTATCGCTCGACAGGCGGCGCTGGTGGCGCAGTGGGTGCTGCTCGGCTTTGTGCACGGCGTGATGAATACGGACAATATGTCGATCTCAGGCGAGACGATCGACTACGGTCCCTGCGCTTTCGTGGAAGCCTATGATCCGAAGACCGTCTTCAGCTCGATCGATCTGCACGGCCGCTATGCCTACGGCAACCAGTCGCTCGCGGCGCACTGGAACCTGACGCGTCTGGCTGAGTCGTTATTGCCTCTGCTGGCAGAGGAGCAAGGGGGCGAAGAGGCCGGGGTGGCCTCTGCCACCGAGGCACTTGATGGCTTTCAGCCGCAGTTCGCTGCCGCGCGGGCGGGTGGCTTTGGCCGCAAGATCGGGCTAGGCAGCGAGCGCGCGGGCGACGCGGCCTTGATCGACGATCTGCTGAACCGGATGGCAGATGCCGGGGCGGACTTTACGCTGACGTTTCGCCGGCTCTGCGAGGCTGCCGCTACGCCTGAAGCTGACCGCGAGGTGCGCTCGCTCTTCACCGAGGCAAGCTGCTTTGAAGACTGGCTCGCGCGGTGGCGGCAGAGGCTTAGCGAAGAGCCGAGCTCGGCAGGCGGCGATGCGCTCGGCGAAGCACATTCACGGGCAGCGAGGATGCGCGGTGTGAACCCCGCGTACATCCCGCGCAACCACCGAGTGGCTGCAGCGATTGAGGCCGCGGTTCGCGATCAGGACTTTGGGCCGTTTGAAAAGCTGCTGGGTGTGGTGTTGCATCCTTATGAGGAGAGACCTGGACTGGAAGACTATGCGGTGGGGGCGAGCGTGGAGGAGCGCGTAACGCAGACGTTCTGCGGAACATAGAGGGTGGCGCTCAAGCGGGGAGAAGTTACTAGGTTGCGACGGGTGGTGCGGTGCGTTGACTTATAAGTTGGCCTAGGCCTAATCATGGGGGAAAAAGGCTGAACGGCTCTACAGCCCTCTTCCCTCTCCATGAAGACTGTTGCGACTTACTTCTTCTTGCTGCCGGTGCTCTTTGACTTACTTAGGTCGGAAGCAGCCTTGCTCTTTTCCTCGTGAGACTTCTTAGGGTCCTTCATTGCTTTGCTTGCTTCGCTTCCCTTCTTCGACGCGGCCATGGTGTGTTTCTCCTTTGCTCCTCTCTGATGCATGCGAGCGCATACCTTGTTGCACTTGGCGAAGCGCCAGCGGCGTCTCGCAGATTGGCGTACCGGAGCTCTTCGCAGCAATGCTGTGCCAGCGGAGCCGATGCCGCTCGTTACCTCGCTCAGCCTGCGAAATCACGGTACCCTGAGTCACAGATGGCGAATGATCCTACAGGTTTCATCCGGCGCCTTCCCAAGGCGGAGCTGCATCTGCATCTGGAAGGCACGCTGACGCCGGAGACCCTGGTCGAGCTTGGCGAGCGGAACCAGGCGCCCCTGTCGCTCGAGCAAGCGCGAAGTCTCTATCAGTACACGGACTTCAGCGGCTTTATGATGGCGTTCAAGGCAGTTACCGAGCGGCTGCTCACCGCAGATGATTACGAGCTCGTGACCTACCGGATGCTGGAGCGCCTGCACGGGCAGGGGGTTGTGCATGCCGAGGCCTACGTGTCCGTAGGGGTGATCTACTACTGGGCGCGCACGGAGGTGGAGCCGCTGTTTGCCGGGATGGAGCGGGGCCGGGAACGCGGGGAGCGCGACTTTGGCGTGAGCCTGTACTGGATCTTCGACGCGGTGCGCCACTTCGGCATAGAGGCCGCCGGGGTGGTCTTTCGCAAGGCGGCCGAACTGCGCGAGCAGTACCTGAGCATCATTGGCATCGGCATCGGCGGCGACGAGCGGCGCACGGGCGCTGAGCCCTTTCGCGAGCTTTACGCGCAAGCGCGGGAGGCGGGGCTGCGGCTGACCGCGCACGCCGGAGAGACGGCTGGGCCGGGGAGCATCTGGGCGGCGATCAATATCGGCGCGGAGCGAATCGGCCATGCGCTTACCGCGATCGAGGATCCGGAGCTGATGGAGGTGTTGGCCGAGCGCCAGATCCCGCTTGAGATCTGCGTTACGTCTAACCTGCGTACGGGCGTGTGTGCTTCCGTGACAGAGCACCCGCTGAGGAGCTACTTCGACCGCGGGCTGATGGTGACGCTGAACTCGGACGATCCGGCGATGTTTGCCAGCGACCTGGAGCACGAGTATCGGCTGGGCATGCGACACTTCGAGCTGACCCGCGAGCACCTGCGCGAGATAGCCGCCAATTCGCTCGAAGCGAGCTTTTTGCCTGCGGAGCGTAAGGTCGAGTGGCTGCGAAAGCTGGAGACGGTGGCTTAGGGCAGCTTTGCTGACCCGTCGTAAACTGCGCTGGCGACTGCCCGGCGCCTGGCAAGCGAATCCGTTTTGCGCCGGGTACCAAGGATTGGTGGAGCGGGGAGAAAGGGGCTGCATGGCTGCGTTATCATCATGAGCATGAGGTTGCTTGATTACCTGCTGCGGGAGCCGGACGAGCCTGATTTCGGCCCGGACGCGACGAACGAGCTGGACGAGTTGGCGCAGACCGGCTATCCGCTGCTGCGCGCGTTGAGCGTGGCTTCGCTGGTGCTCGGGGCGACGGCGCTGGGGCTGGTGGTGGGCCGCGAGCTGCGTCTGCGGTACAAATTCAACCGCCGCACGCCCTACGATTTTTATGCCAAGGCTGGCGATCCTGTGTCGTTGACCGAGTACGGGATGGGGATTTAGTTAGCAGGAGAGTGCTGGATTGCGAGGAAAAGAGGGCTGGGCCAAATGGCCCAGCCCTTTGCCGTTATGCTTGCTGCGGGGGCTAGAACGTGGTCGAGACGGTGAGGCGGAAGGTCTTGGCTGGCTCGCGGAGCTGATAGAGGGAGCCATAAAGCCGAGTCGCCTGCGCATAGGAGTAGTCGCCCGCGCCGCCTGAGGGAAACAGGCTCCGCGTGATCAGGTCCTCACCCGGCACGTCCTTGCTGAGGCGCAGCGGGTTGTAGGCGTAGTAGATCCGGAAGGGTGCGTTGACGATCGGTAGCAGCACCGAGATCTGCGCGCCGAGCGAGTCGCGCGGCACAAAGTTGGTCCCGTAGATGGGCCGGATCTGGCGGCCGAAGTTGATCTGCTCGCCGCCCTGGCAGGCGCCGTTGACGTAGTTGGGGCAGCCGTAGAGCGGCGCGTTGAGCTGGGCTGCGCCTTCGACACTCTGCAGCAGCTGGCCCTTGTTAGCGGCCACGTTGATGCCGAAGTCGTTGAAGAGCTCAAGCGCTGCGGTGCGGGCGACCAGCGGAATGCGGTACTCGATGTTGTTGACCAGCGCCGTGTCGCCACCGGCCGAGACGATGCCGTAGACCGGCAGCGGCACCTGGAGGCACTGGTTGGTCTGAGGCGCGCCGGGCTGGCGCGCGACGCAGCTGCCATCCGGATTGGTCAGGTTAAAGAGCACCCTAGTCGGGATGAAGGCGTAAGGGGTGCTGGAGCGAATGTCGAAGCCGCGCAGGTCGCTCTCGCCGCCCTGGTAGCTGCGCTGGAACGGCGGGGCGACGTCGCCCGAGATGCCCTGGATGTAGGAGGCCTGGATGCGGTAGCCGAGCACATTGCGACCTTCCGGGTTAAAGCGCAGGCCCTTGATGGGGCGGAACTGCTTGAACTCGACTACCGGCTGGATGTAGCGCACGTTGCCGAAGAGCCCGGCGATCTGGAAGGCGCCTGAGAACTCCTTGCCATTCCGAGGCATGAAGGTCGAGTCCAGGTGGTTGTACTGGAAGGAGAACGAGGCCTGCGAGGTGATGATGCCGGTCAGCGCGTTCTGGCCTTGTATACCGGAGCGGAAGGATAGGGTCTGGAAGAGGTTCTGCGAGGCCGGGCTGAACGCGGTCACCGAGCTCTTGTTGAGCGAGTAGGTAAGCCCGAGGCGCTTGAACGAGCGCCGAATCGGGTAGCTCGCCGAGAGGCTCAACCCGGTCGAGGACTGGTTGTAGTTCTGGATCAGCGAGTTGGTCGCGGTCGAGGTGTTCGCGTCCTGGCCGGTCGTGTTGTAGGCCTTGTTCGAGTTGTAGTCGGTCTTGTTGCTGAAGACCTGGAAGCCGACGTTGAGCGGCTTGTTGCGCAGGTAGGGCTCGTTGAAGCCGAGTAGCAGGTTGCGCGCCAGGTTGCCTTCTGAGGCCTGCAGGCTAAGCGTTTCGCCCAGGCCTAGGAAGTTGTTGGTCTGGTAGTTCAGGCCGAGGAACGAGCCGGAGAGGCCGCTGACGCCGCCATTGAGCCCGATCGAGTTCTTGCCCTTCTCGTGGACTTTCAAGAGCAGGTCGACGGTGCCGGCCTCGGTGTTCTGGTGAGTCTCGGAATCCTGGTCGACCTTGAGCGGGTCGAAGTAGTCGAGCTGATTGAGGCGCAGCAGGCTCAGCTCCCAGAGGTGGGAGTCATAGACGCTGCCTTCTTCAAGCAGCAGCTCGCGGCGGATGACGAAGTCGCGGGTGATCTTGTTGCCCTGGAACTCGATGCGGGAGACCTTGAACTGGCGGCCCTCGTCGAGATCGATCTTGAAGCCGATGGTCCGCTTGGCATCGTCATAGACAGGCGTCGGCACCGGCGCGAAGTTGATGTAGCCGAGCGTGCCGTAGGCCTTCTTCAGGTTATCGAGTCCCTTGCCGAAGAGAGTCGCGTTGAACCAGTCGCCATCCTTCATGGCAAACTGCGCGCGCAGCGCCTTGGTGTTGGTGACGGCCTTGTTCCCGGTGAAGGTGATGCCGGTAAAGCGATAGCGCGCCCCCTCTTCGATCGGAATGCGGATGTCCATGCGCTTGCCGGTATTCGGCCGGAAGGTGAAGAGCGACAGGCCACCCTCGTTGCGGATGTGGGTGAGGGGCTCCGAGGTGTTGGCGCGGAAGTAGCCAAGGTCGCGGTAGGCCTGGCGGACGCGCTCGGTATCTTCTTCAAGCTTGGTCGAGTCGAAGGTCTTGGCAAAGAGATTCTCAAGGATGATCGAGTGCGGGATGCCGATCGGCTTGAGGTTCTTCATGGAGGCGCGGAGAATGCGCGACTTGACATGCTCGTTGCCGGTAAAGCTGATGTTGCCGACCTTGACCTTGGGCCCTTCCTTGATGGTGAAGTTGACCTGGACCGAGGAGGGCGGGATGACCTTGACGTCGGTCCGCACCTGGGCGAACTGGTGGCCGTGGGCGGCGAGCAGCTCCTTGATGACGGTGATGGCGCGGGCGACGCGGGTGGGGTCGTACTGGGACTCCTGCGAGAGGCCTACCTTGGCCTTCTTGTAGGCGTCGAGCACGTCGGAGGTGGTGACCGAGTTGAGGCCCTTGTAGTTGATCTCGCGGATGGTCGGCTTTTCGCGCACGTAGATGTCAAGGATGACGCCCTTGGGGGTGTCTTCGCGCTCGATCCGCACATCTTCAAAGTAACCGGTATTCCAGAGCGAGTTGAAGTCGCGCTCGACCGTGGCAGCGTCATAGGGCTCATTCTCGTGCGAGAAGAGCCGAGCCAGCACTGTCTCCTTGGGGATGCGCCGATTGCCGATGACCCGGATGCTGGTAATCACCGGGCCGCCCTGGGTGGAAGGCGCCTGGGCCCGTACCGAAGTGAAGGCTGGGGAGAAGAGCGAAAAGCAGAGCAGCAAGAGAGCAAGCAGGCCAGGCGAACGGTGGTATGTGCGCGTAGAGCGGCTCTTGGTATCAGGGGAGGTCTGGCTCCCACGCGTCTCGGAAAAGATAGGCACACCCTCACTGCAAAATCAGGTCAATCTTGAGGAAAAGTCGATTATAGAGGGCTTACGCAGCACTCCCCAACTCGCTCCCGCCTGGCGCGCCTGGATCGGAGCGGCTGAAAGCTGGTTCGCTGGGATCGGCCTTGCCCACAGCTTGTTCCCCGTACCCGGCGTCTTATTCTCTCAGGTATGGCCGCCTTCCGCCTAGAAAGCCGGCCCGCGAGCCCACCGTGGCTGGTGCTTGGACGGGGGCGGTGCGCTGGTGTGAGCGCGGACGCGTGGCGCTGGCGTGCCGAGGGTCCTGCTGTTGTTGCGGCTGAGCCTCTGCCCGATGGCGAGCGTCGCTGCTGCATTTTTTGAAATAAGCGCATCGCCCTCCCAGCTTGCCGCATCTTGCAAGCGACCGACTTGCCTGGTTTGAACTCTCTCGTTTGACCAAGCAAGCGCGTTCCCAGGAGGCTTTTCCGCTATGCCCACACTGCTCCAGATCGACGCCAGTCCTCGTGGCGATTCCTCCATCTCCCGCAAGCTCAGCGCGGCCTTTGCCGAAGCCTGGAAAGCCAAGCACCCGGACGGTCAAGTCGTCACCCGCGACCTGAACAAGACCGAGCTTACCTTCGTCGACATGGACTGGATCGGCGGGGCCTACAGCAGCCCGGACCAGCACACCCCCGAGCACAAGAAGGCGCTCGCTATCTCTGACGAGCTGATCGGCGAAGTCATGGGCGCGGACGAGATTGTGCTTGGAACCCCGATGTACAACTTCGGTGTACCGGCGATCGTGAAGGCCTGGATCGACCATGTGGCGCGTGTGAACAAGACCTTCAGCATCGACGCCACCGGATACCACGGCCTGGTTCAAGGCAAGAAGGCGACGCTGCTGATTGCCAGCGGCGGCCAGTATGGCCCTGGTTCGCCGGCGGAGGGATACAACCTGGAGACGCCCTACTTGAAGGCGGTGCTTGGCTTTCTTGGAATCACCGATGTATCGGTCATCCAGGCAGGAGGCACGTCGGACGTGATGCAGGGCAAGGTTTCGGCAGAAGAGTTCCTGAAGCCGTATGTGGAGCAGGTTCACGCAGCGGCTGCCTAGGAAGTCAGCTGTTTGTTCGTGCATGCTGGTAGGGCGGCCCGTAGCTGCCGTCCTGATGATCAGCAGTCGGGTGCTTCGTCTCTCATTCTTGAGAAGCCAGGCAAGAACCAGGTGACTCTGCCGTTAAGCTAAAGCTGATGCTTGATCGACGCACATTTCTATCGCGGAGCGGACGCCTGCTGGCTCAGTCTGCAGGCGCCGCTTTTCTGAATCGTGCGTCTTTGGCGGGCGCGTCCACGTTTGCCGATCCGCACGCCAACCTCCTGCAAGTTGCGCCTCCTCCACCTGCGCGATCGCCTCAGATCGCAATAACCGGCGCCGGCTCGTTGCGCGCCCATGCCTCCGCGCGTGGGCTGCGCTATGGCTCGGCGGTGGATGTCGACCTGCTCCGGACAGACGCTCTTTACCGCCAGCTGCTGGTGGAGCAATGCAGCATCGTGGTTGGCGAGAACGCGATGAAGTGGGCTGCGGTGCATCCCGCGCCAGATCGCTACAGCTTTGACCAGGCAGACGAGCTTGTCGCGTTTGCCGAGCAGCATGGTCTGGCGGTGCGCGGGCACAACCTCTGCTGGCACGAGGCGCTGCCTGCCTGGTTTGACTCCGCCGTGACGAAAGAGAATGCGGCGCAGACCCTGACCGAGCACATCCATACCGTCGCCGGCCGCTACAAGGGGCGCATCCGCGCCTGGGATGTGGTGAACGAGGCCGTGTTGCCTGGCGACGGCCGGACGGATGGGCTACGCGACTCCCCATGGCTGCGGCTGCTCGGGCCGAAGTACATCGCGCTGGCCTTTCGCAGCGCCCGCGAAGCCGACCCGCACGCCCTGCTCACCTACAACGATTACGACATCGAGTACGACCACGCGCACGACGCGGGCAAGCGCGCCGCCTTGCTGAGCCTGCTCAAGCGGCTGAAAGCGGAAGGCGTGCCTGTCGATGCGGTTGGTGTCCAGTCGCACCTGACCGCCGGCTCGCCCAACCCGATCGGCCCCGGCATCCTGGCGTTTGTGGCGGAAGTGCGCCGGATGGGGCTCAAGGTCTTCATCACCGAACTTGATGTGAACGACGACTCGGTGGTCGAGGATGATCCGGCGATCCGCGACCAGGCGGTGGCGAAGGTCTATGGCGAATATGTCACAGCGATGCTTACAGATCCCGCGGTCACCGACGTGCTCACCTGGGGCGTGAGCGACAATCACAGCTGGCTGAACAGCAGCGAAACTCACAAGGAGAAGCACCCTGGCCGCCAGGAGCGTGCGCTGCCCTTCGACGCCGAGTACCAGCCGACCCCGGCGTACTTCGCGCTGCGGCGTGCGCTCGACAGCCGGTCAAAAACATAGACCCCCTACGCGGGAGGCGCCCACTTCGTGGGGGGTCTTCTGCCTGCGGCGCTTCAAAAGCAAAGAGTCCCCTTACTTTCGGGGACTCTTTGCTTTTGTGACCCGGAGGGTCGGTATACCCGTCACGTCAGCGCTATGCGCCAGAAGTGACCGCCTCCCGCGCAGGGGATCTACGCCTTGCTGGCCAGCTGGCGCAGCACGTACTGCAGGATGCCGCCGTGCTCGTAGTAGAGGATCTCCTGCGGGGTATCGATGCGGACGTGGGCGGTGAAGCGGTGGAGGGTGCCGTCGGGGGTGGTGGCGGTGACGTCGAGTGAGCGGCCTGCGGCGAACTTCGAGGCGAGCAACTCGGCGAGGCCGGGGAAGTCGAAGGTCTCTTCGCCGGTCAACCCAAGCGTTTCGGCTGACTCTTCGGCAGCGAACTGCAGCGGCAGGATGCCCATGCCCACCAGGTTGGAGCGGTGGATGCGCTCGTAGCTTTCGGCGATGACCGCGCGAACGCCGAGCAGCTTGGGCCCCTTGGCCGCCCAGTCGCGCGAGGAGCCTGATCCGTACTCCTTGCCGGCCAGGATGATCAGTGGGGTGCCGCGCTCGGCGTAGGCAACGGATGCGTCGTAGATACTCATGGGCGTGCCCTCCGGTAGCAGGCGGGTGACGCCGCCTTCGGTGCCGGGCGCCAGTTTGTTGCGCAGGCGCACGTTGGCGAAGGTGCCACGTACCATGACTTCATGGTTGCCGCGGCGCGAGCCGTAGGAGTTGAAGTCCTGCACGGTGACGCCGTGCTCGTTCAGGTAGAGTCCAGCCGGGGAGGCTGGCTTGATCGAGCCCGCGGGCGAGATGTGGTCGGTGGTGACCGAGTCGCCGAGCACGGCAAGCACGCGCGCGCCGTGGATATCTTGAACCGGCGCAGGCGTGGCAGGCATGCCGTCGAAGTAGGGCGCCTGACGGATGTAGGTGGAGTCCGGCTCCCACTGGTAGGTGTCGCCCTCGGCAAAGGTGAGGCGCTGCCAGTTTGTATCACCTGCTGTTACAGTTGCGTACTCCTTGCGAAAGCTCTCGCTGGTGAGGGCGGAGGAGACGACGGAGGCGACCTCGGCCTGGGTCGGCCAGATGTCGCGCAGGTAGACGGGCAGGCCGTCTTTGCCGCGGCCGAGCGGCTCGGTGGCAATGTCCTGGGTGATGGTGCCGGCGAGCGCGTACGCGACCACGAGCGGCGGCGACATGAGGTAGTTCGCGCGGACGTCGGAGTTGATGCGGCCCTCGAAGTTGCGATTGCCGCTCAGCACGGACACGGCAACCAGCCCGTGATCGTCGATCGATTGCGAGACATCGGCAGGGAGCGCGCCCGAGTTGCCGATGCACGTGGTGCAGCCGTAGCCGACGACGTTGAAACGCAGCGCGTCCAGGTAGGGGAGCAGACCGGCCTTTTTGTAGTAGTCGGTCACAACACGGGAGCCGGGTGCGAGCGAGGTCTTCACCCAGGGCGGTACGCGGAGGCCCTTCTCGACAGCCTTCTTCGCGACAAGCCCGGCCGCGACCATCACCGAGGGATTTGAGGTGTTGGTGCAACTGGTAATCGCGGCAATGACAATTGACCCGTGGTCGAGATAGCGATCCGGGTCCACGCCGAAGCGCTCTTTGACAGTGTTGGCATAAGCAGGGGCGATCGAGCCCAGCTTGGGACCGCTCTCGCCGCTCTCCACGTGGTAGACGGGAACCCCAGGCTCAATGGCGGCGACGGTGCTGAGCACGTCGCCGTCGGCCGAAGCGTGTCCGCCTTCTCCCTCCCAACGCTGGGCCTGGCGCTCGCCGAATTTGGCAGCTTTGGGGCTGATCAGCGAGGGCAGCTGCTCGCGGAAGCCGGCCGGCGCGTCCTTGAGCAGCACGCGGTCCTGCGGGCGCTTGGGCCCGGCAACGCTGGGCTCTGCGGTGGCGAGGTCGAGCTCGATGGTCTGGGTGTAGTCGGCCTCAGGCGTCTCTTCGGTGCGGAAGAGGCCTTGCTCGCGGTAGTAAGTCTCGACCAGCGCGATCTGCGCTTCAGGTCGGCCGGTGAGGCGCAGGTAGCGCAGTGTCTCGTCGTCGACGGGAAAGATGCCGCAGGTCGCACCATACTCGGGCGCCATGTTGGCGATGGTGGCTCGGTCGGCGAGCGAAAGTTCGCTGAGGCCGGGGCCGTAGAACTCGACGAACTTGCCGACGACGCCGAGCTTGCGCAGCATCTCGGTCACGGTCAGCACCAGGTCGGTCGCCGTGGTGCCTTCGCGCAGGCTGCCGTGCAGCTTGAAGCCGACCACCTGCGGCACCAGCATGGAGACAGGCTGACCGAGCATGGCCGCTTCAGCCTCGATGCCGCCAACGCCCCAGCCGAGCACGCCCAAGCCGTTGATCATGGTGGTGTGCGAGTCGGTGCCGACCAGAGTATCGGGGTAGGCAGTCTCAACTCCATCGATGACGGTGGTGAAGACGCCGCGGGCCAGGTATTCGAGGTTGACCTGGTGGCAGATGCCCATGCCCGGGGGCACGGCGCTGAAATTGCGGAAGGAGCCCTGCCCCCACTTGAGGAATTGGTAACGCTCACGGTTACGTTCCATCTCGAGCAGAGAGTTGGTGTCGTAGGAGCCGACTGTGCCGAACTCGTCGACCTGCACGGAGTGGTCGATGACGAGCTCGGCCGGCTGGAGCGGGTTGATCTTCTGCGGGTCGCCGCCGAGCAGCTTCATCGCGTCGCGCATGGCGGCGAGGTCGACGATGGCGGGCACCCCGGTGAAATCCTGCATGAGCACGCGCGCGGGCATAAAGGCGATCTCGCGCGAGGGAAGGGCTTTGGCGTCCCAGCGGGCGAGCTGCAGGATGTCATTGGCTGTGACGGTGATGCCGTCTTCGCGGCGCAGCAGGTTCTCAAGCAGGATGCGCAGGCTGTAGGGGAGCCGGGTGAGTGCAGAAGTGCCGGCAAGCGCGGCATCGAGCGCGCTGAGCCGGTAGATCCGGTAGCTGCGGCTGCCGACTTTGAGGGTTGACTCGCTCTGAAAGCTGTTGGTTTGAGAAGTAATTTCGGGCGTTGAGGGAAGCGCGGGTGTACTCACGAGGGCAAACTCTCTTTCTTGTCGGCTGCGGCGAGACGCATGACCGCGCGAGCGCGGCTAGAAGCGGCGGCGGAGAAAGGAGCTGGTGCGTCCGCGGTCCGGGTGGCCGTGGCGGAAGCGCTTGAGCAGGGGAGAGAGACGCTTGAGCCGAATAGAAAGAGGATGGGCGTGCATCGTCGCGTCTATTGTAATCATCCGCTGCCGCTGCTTCCAAGTCCTCGAGCGACAGAAGCCGGGAGAGGCAGGGCAGGGTCGTGTCCAGCGCGGAAGGCTGGCTTGCGTGCTCCAGATGAATTCCTGCCCGGTTTGCCTAGGATAGCGGGTGCGCTGCGTTCCCCCTGCATCCGGGGCGCGGTGGGTAACGTCCAACGAGGCAGTGATGCAGCGCGACGTAAGTTGGTTCAGAAGTTGGTTCAGAGCTTGGTTCCTGTCTTTCGCCTGGGTCACCGTGGCTTGTTACGCCTGGGCGGGGGCAACACCCAAGTCTGCGCCCGGCCTGGTGGTCGGCTACCTGCCGCAGTGGGGGCTCTACAGCACGCCTGCCTGGGTGGCACGCGATCTGGTTACGAGCGGGGCGGCACCGCTGCTCGACCAACTCAACTACTCGCAGGCCAACGTGCGCGACGGCAGGTGCGTGATCGCCGACCCGGAAGCTGATCTCAACCACCTGTACACGGCCGAGATGAGTATCGACGGCAAGGCCGATCTGCCTGCGGCGCCCCTGCGCGGCGGCCTGCACCAGCTTGTGCTGCTCAAGCAGCGCTACCCCCGGATGCGCACGGTGATCTCGATTGAGGGTAAGCCGCCGAGCTTCGCCGTGGCCGCACAACCGGAGAACCGCGCGGCCTTCGTTGCCTCCTGCATCGCGATGTTTGTCGATGGGCACCTGGGGCCGGGAGCGGACGGGCGGGGAGTGGAGGCGCCAGGGCTCTTTAGCGGCTTCGACCTGGATTGGGAGTTCCCGCAGACAGCGGTCGATGGAGCGAACTACGTAGCGCTGCTGGCCGAGTTTCGGCGTCAGCTGGACCAGCATCAGCCGGACCAGGCAGGCGCGCGGCCGAGCGGCCGCAGGCTGCTGCTCTCGGTAGCGGCCGGACCAGGCACCCGGCGCTACCCCGGGGTGGACTGGGCGCAGGTAGCGCCGCTGGTTGACGAGGTGGGCTTGATGAACTACGACTACAGCGGGCCCTGGCAGCAGGTGACCGGCATGATCGCGCCACTTTACCCGATCGAGGGAGCGCCGCCGAACCAGGGCACGGTCGATGGCACGGTCGCCGAGTACGAGGGGGTTGGAGTGCCGGCAGCCAAGCTGCTCCTCGGCGTGCCCTTCTACGGCTACAGCTGGACGGGCGTCGGCAGCCTGAACCATGGACTCTGGCAGGCCGGCCAGTCGATCCGCCAAGACAATCCGTACCATGCGATCGCGGCGCTGGTGCCGCACTCCACCGTCTACCGAGACGAGCACTCGCAGACGCCCTGGCTCTTTGATGGGACAGTCTTCTGGACGTTTGACGACCCAGCCTCGGCTCGGGCCAAGTCAGCCTACGCGCTCAGCCATGGATTAGCCGGCGTGATGGTCTGGGAACTCAGCGGCGACACAGCGGATGCGCAGCTGCTGCGAGCAATCAGCGCCGGGCTGCGAGCGAAGTAAAGCCAAGACCCCCTACGCGGGAGGCGGTCACTTCTGGCGCATAGCGCTTCGTGACGGGTATACCGACCCTTTGGGTCATAAGAGAAGAGGCACCCGGTACCTCTGGGTGCCTCTTCTCTTGCAAGCGCCGCAGGCAGAAGACCCCCCACGAAGTGGGCGCCTCCCGCGTAGGGGGTCTGGCCCTACAGCGTCTGCCAGAGCAGGATGCCGTTGAGCGCCACGATGATCGCTGCGGTGAGCCAGCCGAAGCGCATCGTCCAGGGGCGATTGACGAAGCTGGCCATCACTGCTGGCCGGCCGGTAAGCAGCAGCAGGGGGATGAGCGCAAAGGGCAGGGCAAAGCTGAGCACAACCTGCGAGAGGAGCAGGATGCGCAGCGGGTCGAGGCCGCCGCCGATGACGAGGAGCGCGGGAATCAGCGTCAGGAGCCGGCGCAGGAAGACGCTGAAGCGGATCTGGAGGAAGCCTTCGAGCACGACCTGGCCGGCCATGGTGCCGACCGTCGCCGAGGAGAGCCCGGAGCAGAGCAGGGCTACGGCGAAGATGGTTGCTGAGGCTGGACCGAGCAGCGGGCCGAGCGTCTGGTGCGCGTCTTCAATTGAGAGACCGTTCGGCCAGGAGCGCCCGGCAAAGGCGGCGGCCGCGACGATGACCATCGCGGAGTTGACCAGCCAGGCGCCGTTCATGGCGACCAGCACGTCGATCTTCTCGTAAAAGAGCATCTCCGTGCGGGAGGTGAGCCGCTGCACAGTATTTCCGCCAGCGAGCTGCTCGCGCAGCCGGGGCTGCACGAGCGCCGAGTGGAGGTAGACCACATGGGGCATGACGGTGGCGCCGAGCATGCTGACTGCCAGGTAGACGCTGCCGTGGCTCAGGCCTGGTACCAGCGTGTGGAAGGCCGCGCTCCTCCAGTTGGGATGGATGAAGCCCAGCTCGAGCGCGTAGCAGATGCCGATGATGGCGACAAAGCCCACGATCGCGATCTCGAAGCGGCGGAAGCCTCGTGACTCAAGCGCGAGGAGCGCAAAGACGAGCAGCGTGGTGAGGAGCGCGGCGGCGAAGAGGATGCCGGTCTTGGACATGCCGTGCGCAGACAGGCTCGCGCCGAAGAGCAGGTAGAGCCCGAGCGCGGCGCCGAGAAACTCGGCCAGGTCGGTGGCGAGGGCGGCGATCTCGGCGGCGATCCAGAGCACGACGGTGGTCGGGCGCGAGAAGTGCGCGCGGCAGTTCTGCGGCAGGCTGAGGCCGGTGGCGATGCCGAGCTTCGCGGAAAGGTACTGGATCAGGATTGCCATCAGGTTCGACCAGAGCAGCACCCAGAGCAGCTGGTAGCCGAAGCGGGCGCCTCCGTCGAAGTTGGTGGCGAAGTTACCCGGGTCGATGTAGGCGATGGAGGCAACGAAGGCGGGGCCAAAGTGCGAGAGAAGCTGACGCCCCCTGAGACTCAGGGGCCTGGGTGTTGCGGCGTCGGGCTGGGAAGTCGGCGGATTCATCTAGGTCAAAGCGCGCGCAGGGGCCCTCAAAATAGCGTGGCGACGCATGCCGAAGAGGCAAACTTACCCTGCTGCGACGGAGCGTGGAAGGGCCAGATCGAAGCCAAGGTGCTCATCGTTGCGGTGCAAGCAGGCGGACGAGTCAGTGGAACACGGTCAGGAGAGGCTATAGGTGGGAGTATACGCGGCGTAGGAATGCAGGTTCATTCAAGCCCCGGGGAGGATGCCTGGAGAGCACGCCAAGGTCGGGGCGAACCACCGGCGCCGCCCCTTGAACAATGCTGCTCCTGCATCGCTGAGTGCCTTAAGCGGCTCCATGGCGAGAAACCTGTCTGTGGAGGTGCCTGGATTCTAATTGCGCCCATGGATTACATGCTTTGAAGCTCATGCTACGATTCCTGAGAACTTTAGGGAGTCCCTTCGTTGCGCTTACGCACCTTCGCGTTGTTTCTCCTCTCAGCGACATGCTTTGCGCAAACGATGGTGCCGGTTGCCCCCAAGCATCCGTAACCGATGTCTATCCCGGCGGCCTACGGGTGGTCGATGACTATCGCTGGCTTGAAGATGGCACCTCCGGCGCGAGCAAGCAGTGGGCCGCCGAGCAGAATGCGCATACCAGTGCTGTGATCGACGCACTGCCTCTCCGCAACAGGATCCTTACTTTTCTGCAGCAGCAGGACGCCCAGGTCACCATCACTTACAGCAAATTGCAGGTTCGCGGTGGTCGTCTTTTTGCGATGCGTAGAAGCTCAGCGGAGTCCGCCGGCAAGCTGGTAACCTACACCGATCCGGAGGATAAGGCCTCCGAGCGCGTGGTTCTCGACCTCGCCAAGCTCACTCCGGACCATGTCTTCCAGGCGGACTGGTTCTCCGTTTCCCCGGATGCCAAGCTGGTTGGGGTTGCGCTCTCAGCCAACGGCTCGGAGGACGGCGCGCTGCAGGTCTTTTCGACGGCTACGGGTCAGTCGACGGAGGAGCCTCTCCCTCATGTCCAGTATCCGACAGCTGGTGGCGCCATGGCCTGGAAGGCTGATAGTTCCGGCTTTTACTACACCCGCTATCCTCGCGGTACTGAGCGTGCTGCCGAAGACGCCAACTTCTACCAGCAGCTCTACTTTCACAAGCTTGGCACGCCTACTGCGGCAGATACCTATGTTCTCGGCAGGGAGATGCCTCGCATCGGGGAGATCGGGCTTACGTCTTCGCCCGATGGAAGGCATATCCTGGTTAGCGTGGAAGACGGAGACGGAGCCCAGTTTGAGTTTTTCCTGGTAGGCCCTGATTCCTCGGTGAGACGCCTTTGCACCTTTAAAGACAAGGTGCCTCGATCAAGTTTGGCATGGATGACAGCCTGTGGCTGCTGAGCCAGAAGGCTTCTCCGAGCGGCGCGTTTCTTCACCTTCCCGCAGGATGGAAGACGCTGGCTGAGGCGCGGACAGTGATTCCTGCGTCCAACGCCAACTTTGAGCAAGGGTTTGAAGCTGGATGGCAACAATCCCACAATCCTGTACGGATACGGCGGCTACAGGATCAGCTTGACACCCTTCTTCGACCCACAGAATCGCCTCCTCTACGACGCCGGAGGTATCTACGCCCTCGCAAACATCCGGGGAGGTGGAGAGTACGGCGACGCCTGGCACACTGCAGGGAGCCTGCTCAACAAGCAGAATGTCTTTGATGACTTTGCTGCTTCAGCCCAGTTCCTCATCGACCGGCACTATACCTCCTCTGCCCACCTTGCTGCCGAAGGCGGCAGCAACGGCGGTCTGTTGATGGGCGCCATGTTGACGCAGCATCCCGCGCTCTTCAAAGCGGTGCTTTCTGAGGTCGGCATCTACGACATGCTTCGTGTGGAGCTGGATCCAAACGGCGCCTTCAATACGACGGAGTTCGGCTCGACGAAGGATCCGGCCCAGGCTAAGTATCTTTACGCTTACTCGCCGTACCACCACGTTGTGCCAGGCACCCGGTACCCGGCAACGCTGTTTGTCACGGGGGACAACGACAACCGCGTAAACCCGGCGCACTCTCGCAAGATGATCGCGCTGCTTCAAGCTTCGACCGGCAGTGATGCTCCCATCCTGTTGCTGACCAATGCGCATGCCGGTCATGGCTTCAGCACAAACGTCAGCGAGTCAGAATTGGAACTGGCAGACTCTTTTCCCTTTATCTACAGCCAGATCGGGGTAACCCTGCCTTGACCCTTCTTCCGGTAGAGCCATGCCGGGCTGGGGAGACAGGCCGGCATCGAGGACGAGTGGGCGTTTCGCGGCAGTGGGAGCCCAGCCGAAGAAGCCCGATCCATCCCGATCCATAAAGAGTCGGGATCGGACCTGCAGGTCCAAAGCTATGCGCATCCAACTGCTTTTTCACTCCTCCTTTGACTGGAACAGATCGCGATGATGCGTATGATTTTTCTTCTCTTGGGCATAGCCAGTGCCTATACGGCGTGGATGCTAATGAACGATGGACGCCGAGTGGCGCGGAAACCCATCCCTGCCAAGCAGGCAGCTACGCTGTTGCAACAGGCTTGGGCCGATCACCACACACGTGCCTAAAAGCTGGGCGCCGCAATCTTCCCGCACTGCCAGTTCTTGTGAGCAGCGACCCGACGCCAGCTAACGGCGGAAGGCGTTGGCCTGCTCAAAAGCTTCACGCAGCTCGGGCGTTTTGAGGTGCTCGCGGATGTGGGTGAGCTCCTGCTCAAAGGCGAGCATCGCCGCTTCGATGGCGGGGGCGTTGACGTGCGCAATGTCGCGCCACGTGGAATACGGGCTGGCGCCGAGCCGGGTCATCTCGCGCAGAGCCCGGCCGCCCAGGCTTTGCACGCCGCCGGGCAGGGGGAACTCTTGGGCAAAGGTCTGGCTGTAGGCGTGCTCGAGGACGGAGCTGAGCGCGGTAGCCGCGAGCTGCGGCAGGTGGCTGATCCAGGCGCAAAGCAGGTCGTGCCGCTCTGCGGTCATCTCCTGCGGACGGGAACCGAGGCGCTCGACCCACTCGCGCCACTCGATCGCCAGCGGGTGCGCGGCCAAAGGGTTGGTCGCAGGCGGCTCGGGCGGGGTAAAAAGCCAGGCAGCGTTCTCAAAGAGCGTGCTCTCAGCGTGCAGGCTGCCGGCATGCTCCTTGCCGGCCATGGGGTGCCCGGGCAGGTACGAGGGCTTCCCCGGGCTGTTGTACTGGTTCCGCGCGCGGTCCACGAGAAAGCCCTTGACGCTACCCACGTCGGTGACGAGCTGGGTGGGCGAGAGCACCGGCGCTAGCTGGTCAAGCCATTCGGCGATGACGAAGACGGGCGCCGCCAGCACGATCAGGTCGGCGGCAAGCGCGTAGATGAAAGGATCGTCCGTGGCTGGATCTGCCGGGGCAGGATCGACCGCGCCGAGCGCCCGCGCCTGCCGGAGACTGGCAGCCTCGCGATCCCAGCCCAGGATGGCGCCCTCAAAGCCGGCATGGCGAAGAGCCAGGCCGAGAGAGCTGCCGATCAGCCCGGTTCCGAGGATGGCGATACGCCGGATGGAGTCCCGCTCTATTGGTAGATCCGCTGACATCGTCGCTCTCCCCTTCGATGCTGCTGCCTGTGCCTAGCCTGCGATGCGATCGGCGATCCGGCGGCCTAGGGCAGGCGCGATAAGCCGGAGCTCGGCGACAAGCTTCTCGAACTGCTCCGGAAAGAGAGTCTGCGCCCCGTCTGAGACCGCCTTCTCCGGGTTGGGATGCACCTCGACGAGCAGCCCGTCGGCCCCGGCCGCTACCGCAGCGCGCGCCATCGCGGGGACCAGGTCGCGCCGGCCGGTGCCGTGCGAGGGGTCGCCGAGGATGGGCAGGTGCGAGAGCTTCTTGACCACCGGGATCGCCGAGAGGTCCATCGTGTTGCGGGTGTAGTTCTCAAAGGTGCGGATGCCCCGCTCGCAGAGCATGACGTCGTAGTTACCGCCGGCCAGGATGTACTCCGACGAGAGCAGCAGCTCTTCGACGGTGGCCGCAGGGCCGCGCTTGAGCAGCACCGGCTTGCGGACCTTGCCGAGTTCGCGAAGCAGGTTGAAGTTCTGCATGTTGCGTGCTCCTACTTGGAAGCAGTCCAGGTAGGGGAGCATGGGCTCAATCTGTGAGATCTCCATGACCTCGGTAATGATGAGCAGACCGGTCGCGTCGCCGGCTTCGCGCAGGATCTTGAGCCCTTCGATGCCCATGCCCTGGAACGAGTAAGGCGAGGAGCGCGGCTTGTAGGCGCCGCCACGCAGAAACTGGCCACCGCCGTTTTTCACAATGGCTGCCGAAAGCATGAGCTGGTCGCGGCTCTCGACCGCGCACGGGCCGCCCATGACGACAACTTCTTCGCCGCCGACGGTGACGCCATTGGCAAAGCGGATGACGGTGCCCTCGGGCGCGAAGCTGCGGCCGGCGAGCTTGTAGGGGGACGAGATGCGATGCGCTTCGTTGACGCCGTCGAGCAGCTCGTAGTCTTCGACCGAAAAGGAGTCGGGCCGGCCGACGGCGGCGATGATGGTCTGCTGGGTGCCGGTGGTGCGATGCACCTTGAAGCCGTCCTCGATCAGGCGGGAGACGACGTGTTCGATCTGCGCGGCGGTCGCGCCTTCCTGCATGGCAACTATCATGGTGCTACTTTCCTTGCTCGCGGGCTGGGGTCGCGGCGGTTTGGGCCTGGGCGTCGGCGGCGCGCTGGGAGGCGAGCTCCTCCTGCTGCAGCGCACGCATGACGTCGATGATGCGCTCGTAGATATGGGTCAGCTCGATGTCGGGCAGAGGGCCCTGGTTGGCAGCGCGCACGTTGGCGAAGATGATCGACTCGCGGTTGGGCTCGTAGACCGGCAGCGAGGTCGACTTCTTGAGCCGGCCGATCTGTTGGGCGGCGCGGGCGCGTTCGCTGATCAGCTCGACGATCTTGCGATCGAGCTCGTCGATCTTCAGGCGCCATTCGGGTATATCCATCGTTCACCTTCTTAGGGCAAGATCAAGTGCTAGACCGCCTGCGCGGCCAGCGCCCACTTCGTGGGGGTGGACTGCGCCGCGCGCCGAGTCATCGGGGTACAGCTAGTAAGTTGTAAGGGTAAATGCTTTTAGCGGGCCAGCGCGTGAGGGCGTAGGCCCTCGATAAATCGGGCGATCGCCGTGGGAGCCTCTGCTGGAGTGCTTTGCTCGATGAGCGAGACGAGCGCGCTGCCGACCACGGCTGCGTCGGCAAAGCGGCCGACCTGCTCGACGTGCTCGGGCTGCGAGATGCCGAAGCCGACCGCGATGGGCAGGTCGGTGTACTGGCGCAGGCGGGCTACCAGGGTGGCGGCGTCGCTTTGGACAGCGGATTGCGCGCCGGTAATGCCGACGCGCGAGATGGCGTAGACGAAACCGCGCGAGTGCTTGGCGATGGCTTGGAGGCGGGCGTCGGGGCTGGTGGGCGCGGCTAGAAAGATGGGCGCGAGGTCGTACCGGGCCATCAGCGCCAGGTACTCTTCCGCTTCTTCGACGATCATGTCGGTCAAGAGAACGCCGTCGATACCGGCAGCCTTAACGGCCTCGCAGAAGCGAGCTAGGCCCGCCCTGCCGCCGAACTGGAGCACGGGGTTGAGGTAGGAGAAGAGCACCAGGCCGGCCTGGGGGCGCGCTGCGCGGAGCTCCGCGGCGAGCGCGAGCACATCGGCCAGCGTCGTGCCGCCAGCGACTGCTCGCTCGGAGGCCCGCTGGATCACCGGGCCATCGGCCACCGGATCGGAGAACGGAACGCCCAGCTCAAGCACGTCAGCGCCGGCGTCGATGGCGGCGAGCGCAATGGCTCGCGTGGTGGCGAGGTCAGGGTCGCCAACGGTGAGGTAGGCAACCAGCCCGGGCTTACTGGCGAATTGAATTGGCATGGCTTCCTATGAGAACGAAGACCCCCTACGCGGGAGGCGGTCACTTCGTGACGCGTATTCGCTGAAGGATGGAGGCCGGGACGAACCTCCCCGGCCTCCATCCTTCAGGTAAAAATGCCGTGTGAACGGCCGCCTCCCGCGCAGGGGGTCTTGGCTCTTACGCGCCCTGCAGCTTCAGCTCGCGGGTGAGGATGCCCAGATCCTTGTCGCCGCGGCCGGAGAGATTGACCAACAGTATGTCATGCGGGGAGAGCGTCGGGGCCAGGCGCATGGCTTCGGCAACCGCGTGAGCGGTCTCGAGCGCGGGGATGATGCCCTCGGTGCGGGAGAGCGCGACGGTGGCTTTGAGGGCCGCGTCGTCCGAGGCCTCGACGTACTCGGCGCGGCCGGAGTCGTGGAGTGAGGCATGTTCGGGGCCAACCGAAGGATAATCGAGCCCGGCGGAGACCGAGTGGGTGAGCGCGATCTGGCCGGCCTGGTCTTGCAGAACGTAGGAGTAGGTACCCTGCAAGACACCCGGCGTGCCACCGCCCTCGCCGTTGCGGAAGCGCGCTGCATGCTGGCCGATGCCGTGGCCGCGACCGCCGGCCTCGACGCCGATGAGCCGGACATTCGCGTCCGGGATGAACTCGTAGAAGGCGCCGATGGCATTTGACCCGCCCCCAACGCAGGCGACCACCGCAGACGGCAGGCGGTCAAGCTTCTCGAGCATCTGGCGACGAGCTTCTTTCGAGATCACGCGATGGAAGTCGCGGACCATCATTGGGTAGGGATGCGCGCCGAGCACCGAGCCGAGCAGGTAGTGGGTGGTGCGGACGTTGGTGACCCAGTCGCGCATGGCCTCGTTGATCGCGTCCTTGAGCGTCTTTGAGCCCGAAGTCACGCCGCGGACATCAGCCCCGAGCAGGCGCATTCGGTAGACGTTGAGCTCCTGGCGGCGCATGTCTTCCTCGCCCATGTAGATGACGCAGTCCATGCCGAAGAGCGCGCAGACGGTTGCGGTGGCGACCCCGTGCTGGCCGGCGCCGGTCTCGGCGATGATGCGCTGCTTACCCATGCGACGGGCCAGCAGGCCCTGGCCGAGGCAGTTGTTGATCTTGTGGGCGCCGGTGTGGAGCAGGTCTTCGCGCTTGAGCCAGATCTGCGCGCCGCCTAGCTCCTCTGACATGCGGCGGGCGTAGTAGAGAGGGGTGGGGCGGCCGGCGTAGTCGGCGAGCAGCGAATCGAGCTCAGCGTGGAAGCTTGGGTCGGCCTGGGCGACGGCGTAGGCGGCCTCGAGCTCTTCAAGCGCGGCCATTAGCGTTTCTGGCACATAGCGGCCGCCGTAGGCGCCAAAGCGGCCGGGGGTGGCAAGAGGCAGGGTAAATGCAGCAAGAGTCTCTGGAACGGCGCTCACAGGGAGGTACCTCGGTTCCTTCTCGGTTCCTTCGCGATTCCTTAAGGATACGCGATGAGTGCCTGCCGGGGCGCGGCCTGGAAGATTTGCACGGACGGGAAAGAGGATGCGCGCGACAAGTCTTTGCGCGGCCAGCCAAAAACCGGCCGGTGCCAAGGCGGGCTTGATCTCACGCGGCAGGCAGCGCGCGGTTGAGCGCGCGCGCGAGTTGCTTAGGGAGAACTGCGGAGGCGTGACCGATTTCGAGCTCTCCGGTTCACGTTGTGAGACAAGCAAGCCAGTTTCGTATCGGGAAGCGACTGCCAGGAAACGTTACCAGCGTCACGGCGGCAGGGTCGCTCTGCCCCTTTATGGTGGAGTCATACCACTTGCCATGAAAAACTTCGCCATGAAGATGACCCGCCTGCTGCTCCCGGGTGCACTCGCGTTCTGCCTTATCGCCGGACTCTCCGGATGTGGAAACCAGCTCGCCTCGACTACACCCGCCGCACCCACGACACCCGCGACGCCTGCCAGCTACCCGGCGGTTACGGGCGACTGGAAGTTCTCCGCAGCCGGATCCGTTCTCTCCGTAGCTGCCGGGCTCACGTCCCAGGCTGGAACAGTGACCGGCACCGCGACGGTGTATGGTTGCGCAAGCCAGCCCGAGACCACCACTCTCAGCGGTTCTATCACCACCAAGGGCGCGCTCAAGCTTACCTCCGGTGAGATGGCGGGCGGCGCAGTGCTGACGATCGCAGGCCAGCTCAGCGCAGACGGGAAGACCGCGCAGAATGTCACGCTGACCTCCTCGGGTAGCGGCTGTGCGATCGCTGCCACTGCCGCCGCGCAGACGCTAACGGGGCAAGTCTACGCACCTGCAGCAGGCAACTACACTGGCACCTTTACCGGCTCTGATGGCGTGCCAACGGCGGTGACTGCCACACTCTCGCAGGGCGCAACCGCTGGGCCGGGAGGGTCTTACACGCTCAGCGGGTCGGTGAGCTTCCCGAATTCGCCCTGCCTGGGCACGGCGACGATCAACAGCGCGACTAGCACCGTGACAGGCGGAGCTCTTTCTGCGACCTACAACGCGACGGTGAGCGGCGTGCCGGTCACGATCACCGCGACCGGCACCGCAGACGTAACAGCGACCAACATCACGATTACCAACTGGGTCATCTCGGGCGGGGAGTGTGACAGCTACAGCGGTACGGGCGCGCTTTCAGACTAGCTTCGTCGAAGGAGATGTTGGTTCGCTCCTCGCGCGAGTCGGCGCTGACAGGATTACAAAGGATCTAAAGAAATCGCCGTGCCCGTACCCATTCTGGGCGTATTCTTGCCGGTATAAGGAGCGCCCCCTATGCTTCGTCGAGATTTTCTACGCCGTACCGCTACCGGACTCGCAGCCACCTGGCTGGCCGGTAAGAGTGCCCGTGCTGCCCGCCCTGCTTACCCCGCGTATATGGACCTGCCGGCTTTGCCGCGCAAGCACGCGGCCCAGGACGAGGTCGTGCTCGGCTCAACCGGCATCCGCACCAGCCGGCTCGCCATGGGCACAGGAACGATCGGCTATGGTGGTGGGTCAAACCAGACGCGCACCGGCCGCGCGACTGCGCTGCTCTTGAACGGCTACCACGAGAACGGCCTGCGCTTTTTTGACGCGGCTGACTCCTACGGCTCGCACCCGTATGTGAAAGCCGCGGTCAAAGAGTTGCCCCGCGACAAGGTCACCGTGCTGACCAAGACGGACACGCGCGATGCGGCAGGCGTGAAGGCGGATCTCGATCGCTTTCGGCGCGAGCTTGGCGTCGAGATGATCGATATCGTGCTGATTCACTGTGTAACCGAGGCCGACTGGACGACGCGGTACCGGGGGGCGATGGACGTGCTCTCGGAGGCCAAGGAGAAGGGCGTCATCCGGGCGCACGGCGTCTCCTGCCACAGCTTTTCGGCGCTCAAGGCGGCCGCCGCCTCGCCCTGGGTTGAGGTCGACCTGGTGCGGCTGAACCCGATCGGCTCGCACATGGACGCGGACCCCGCGTCGGTGATCGGGGTGATCAAGCAGATGCGTGCGCAGGGCAAGGGGATCGTGGGGATGAAGATTCTGGGCCAGGGCGATATGCGCGACAAGCCGCAGGAGGCGATCCGCTACGCGCTCTCAACCGGGGTGCTCGATGCATTCACGATCGGGGCTGAGAACCAGGGTGAGCAGAATGACCTGGTTCATCGAGTGGCCGCGGCTTAAAGGCGTAGTCGATAAGCTTGCCTTTTCAACGAGTACCGGTCAGTGCGACATTCCGAACTCCGGCAACGCGCAGCTACTTGTCGTAGTTCGGGAACTTCTGCTTTAGCCGGTCAACAGTTGCTCTCCATTTTGGAACGGTCGGTTTGCAGACGGTATTTTGGTTGCCAAAAAGACCAATCTCTTTAACGGCACTCGCAAGGGATACCGTCTGAAGCCATTTGACTGGCACAAAGTACTCGCAGCGTTCTAAGTCGCCTATATATTGCCTGTGGTAACTGGCGCGTTGGGTTAGCACTTAGAAGTGTCACCTCGCCTGAAGGCGTCGGGATTAGGAAACTCGACGCTGGAATGGAAGAACCAATAACTCTTCCAACCCCAACATACCCGACACGCGGCACATTCACCCACACGCGATCTCCTACACTCAACAGCTGTAGCGTTCTGCTGTACCAGGCATCACCACCACCGCAGACAAATCCGAACTCGACTGCATCTTCCCATGAACGTGACTCACCCTCTCCAAAAGAACAATATACTTCCCCATTCCAAGGCTCCGAGTGTGCAGAGGGCAATGCTGAGGCGCTGGCTTGAGCGCTTACGGGATCGAGTAGCCATGACCGAGCAAGTAGCTGATCGCTACCATGGGTGAATACCTGAAAGCAGAGAACATTCATTGGGATATTTCTCTTGCTTAAGTACTCGACGATTCGTTCGGAGCTTCTGTCGAGGGTCGAAGCCACGATTATTATTTGATGACTGCCGTTTAGAGACTCTTCATCGAGTTCCTGCCCAAAGCACTTGCGAAAGTCTCCGCCTAAACTACGCCCAGGAGCGAAACGTCCATATATCGCTGCGATCTCTTCTGCACTTAGTTCCTCTACCCAGCTGGCATAGTCAATTGCTTGCGCAACCACTTCTCTCGGAGTCCGGGCACGCTTGATCTCGATAAGAATAAGCGATCCATCACGGGCGATTGCTAACAAATCGATCCGCCCGTCGAACCCTGTGTTTTCCTGGCGACCAATCAGCATCCATTCATTTGACAGTATGGAAGGGGAAGCAACGATCATGTCTTCCAGTAGGCGCTCGCTTGCCAGTGACGATTCAGCGAGCGCTCTTGGCTGCTGACCGACGAGCCAAACCGCTGTATGTATGGGCATAAGTGCTCCTTAGCCTAAATGAGACCAACTTACCCTGATGAAGCAATGCGCGGGTCTCGTTGGGAGATTAAGCTAACTTCAGACCGTCAAAATTCTTGCCGAGCCCAAAAATCTCTCACTGCTCGTAGCAACTCCAGACTTCCGAGAGGTCGAGGGTGAATCCGGCAACCGGCCCCTCGCCCTTAACAGCCTTCTTTCGAGTGACGGTGACGCTCCCATCCTGTCGATAGACGTGGACCTGCTGGCGGTATGGATCGATCAGCCAGGCCAGCTCGGCTCCATTCTCGAGCCAGCGTCCCATCTTCTGCTTTACCGTGGGCAGTCGGTCGGTCTCTGAGAGCAGCTCGATGATGAAGTTGGGGCAGACATGCGGGAAGCCGCGACGGTCGTTTCTCGTCACCCCTGTCAGCCGCTCGTGTGTGATGTACGCGGCATCTGGGCTCAGCATAGAACGGTCGGGCAGGTAAAAGCCGCCATTCGAGTCGTAGACCTGGCCGCGCTGGTGGGTCCTCCACCATGCCCACAGCTGGCCGATAACATCGGCGTTCCCACCGCTGGTATAGCCGCCCGCAGGGGGGTTCATCTCGATGACCCCTTCCCGCGTCCGCTCGATCTGCGCAAGCTCATTCAACTGGCAGAAGGCGAAGAGCTCCGCGTCCGTCATCGGCGGATCGAGGATCAGCCTGCGAGGCGAAGTGACTGCGTCGATGGGGAGAACGGTGTCCATAGCTGGATTTTAGAGTACCTACATAGCGTATCCGGCATAGCCGCCGAGTCTGGCGCCTAGGCCGAGACGCCGGCAGCCCTCTCGATCGTCTCGAGACCCACGCTGGTCGATGGTTTGGCCAGGCCTAAATCGCGGACGTGGCCGGCCAGCTCATCGGCCACTTCCTTCGAGTAGGTGACAAAGTGGTGGGCCGAGAGCAGGACCAGGAAGGCGAGCCAGATCTTGGCCGGCTGGGTCGCCCAGGTGCGGATCGCGAGCGTGAGGAAGCGCCAGTACGCCCGGCGGTAGTTCGAGCGCACGCCCTGATGCCACATGGACGAGAAGAGCACCCGAAGGTTGTAGCTGAGCGGCATCTCGGGGGGCACCTGGGTCGGGCGCGGATTCCAGGCCTCGATCGACCGGAAGGCGCGGCCGAAGAAAGCGTCCGGCGTGTAGAGGTCGGCAAGCAGCCCGCTGAGCCCCTGCAGCAGAGTCGGCAGCGGCAGGACGGTGTGAAAGTTGGGCGCGGAGAAGTTCGAGGTCGCCTGGCTGTCCTCGATCAGGCGGCCTTCTCGCTTCATGCGATCAAAGAGCGCGGTGGTTGGCGGAGCCTGCAGCACGCCGGCCATCGCCCAGGTGATGGCGGTCTTGTCGATGAAGATGCGCTGGCGCTCGAAGATGCTCTCGTCGTCGGAGTCGAAGCCGACGATGAAGCCGGCCAGCACCCACAGGCCTGCCTCGCGGATCTTGTTGACGTTGGTAACCAGGTCGCCGCGCAGGTTCTGGAACTTCGACGAGCCCTTGAGCGCCTCGGCCGACGGCGTTTCGATGCCGAGAAAGACGTACATGAAGTTGGCCTCGACCATCGAGGCCATGAGCTCGGGCCGGTCGGCGAGATCGATCGATGCCTCGGTGTAGAAGGAGACCGGGCGCTTGTTGCGCTCCTGCCAGAGGGCGAGCTCCTTGGTGAGGGCGAGCGCGAGCTTGGAGTTGCCGATGAAGTTGTCATCGACGATAAAGACCTCGTTGCGCCAGCCGAGTTCGCGGAGCCGGTCGAGCTCGGCGACCATCTGGGTGGGCGTCTTGGCGCGCGGCTTGCGGCCGTAGATGGTGATGATGTCGCAGAACTCGCACTGGAAGGGGCAGCCGCGCGAGAACTGAATCGGCATGGAGGTGTAGTTCGACATGCGCAGCAACTCGAAGCGGGGAATGGGGCTCTCGGTGAGCGCGGGCTTGTCGATGACCTTGTAGAGCGCGTGGGCGCTGCCGTTTTCGAGCGCTTTGGCGATGCCGGCGAAGACCTCTTCCGCCTCCCCGACCATCACGTGATCGGCCACCTTGAGCAGCAGCTCCGGCTCGCTCGAGGCCCAGGGACCACCGATGAAGGTGCGGCGATTGAGATTGCGGGCGCGCTCGAGGACGTTGAGCGTGTCGATGCGCTGGGCGTGCATGGCGCTGATCATGACCAGGTCGGCCCAGAGCAGGTCCTCGTCGGTGAGCGTGTCAAAGCAGAGATCGAGCAGCCGAATCTCCCAGTCTGCCGGGCAGAGCGCGGCGACGGTGACCAGGCCGAGCGGCGGGATCATCGACTTCTCGGGGATGATGTCGAGCACGCCCTCGAAGCCCCAGAAAGAAGGCGGGAAGCGCGGCCAGATCATCAGCGCCTTGATGCCGGGGCCGAGCGGGGGAAAAGTCCGATCGGGCCCGGTGCGTGGCCTGGGTGAGAATTGCTGGAGCGGGTCAGGCGTGGCGTTGCTTGGCGCGGTGGGCATTACAGCAGGCATGGACTCTCCAACGTTCCGGTCGCGCCCCTGCCGGCGGCGCAGGCAGGCGGCAGAGGTCGGCCGCTGCCTGCTGTGACGGATGCCGGTGGGCTCTTGGCCCGATTATGCACTTCACTTCGAGCGGGCGCACGTCAATTATGTGTGGCTGCAAACAAAGCTGCTGCAGGGTCGCCTGTGGAGGGTGTCCGTCACGGGCGGGGTCCTGGTAACTCTGGGCAGGGAGAAGGCTCACGTTGGGGGCCTGGATCACAGCGAGTCCCTGCGGTAGGGAGCATCCCTGGGTGGCTCCCCTGTGGCGCCTGAGGGTTCCGCGCAGCTGGCATGGAGGCTCAGCCGGCGCGGGCTGCGCGGACAAAGGCGCGTACCCGCTCCGGGTCTTTCTTTCCTGGAGCGCTCTCGACCCCGGAGACGACGTCCACTCCCCAGGGCGCCAGGGTATGGATTGCCTCTGCGACATTCTCCGGCCGAAGGCCGCCGGCAGCAAGCAGGCGCAGGTGGGGCGCATGCTTTTGGAAGACAGAGCGTGCGGCAGCCCAATCAAAGGGAGTGCCTGTTCCCCCAACAGCGTCGCCGATGCGCGAGTCGATCAAAGCCGCATCCACTGCATGGTCCCGGCCCGAGCCGGCATAGAGGGCCTCGAGCGCAGCCTCCAACTCGGCCGCGTCGGTAAAGTGCAGGACCTGCAGGATGCCGAGCCGCGGCCTAGCCGGAATACGAGAGAAATGCTTGCGCAGGCGCAACGGCAGGCCGGGCTCAGGCATGAAGTGAAGCTGGACGCCGGTCAGCCCTGACGTTTTGACGGTGGAGACGATCTCGTCAAAGGGCGCGTCGACGAAGACGCCGTACTTCTCGACTGTACGCGGGAGCCGCGCGGTGATGGCAGCCACCTGCGCCGGGGTGACCTGGCGAGGGCTGGGCGCGAAGATGAAGCCGAGCGCGTTGGCGCCTGCAGAGACGGCAAGCTCAGCGTCGGCCAGGCTGGTGGTGCCGCAGATCTTGATCCAGGGCAGGCGCGAGGCGGGTCCAGACGGACTGTCGCTCCCTGCCCGCTCCTTCTGAGCCAAGTCGCCTGGCTTACTCAGGACGACACCTTAGCAGCTGGCTCGGCGGAAGCAGCTGGCTCGGCGGAAGCAGCTGGCTCGGCGGGAGCAGATAGCTCGGCGAGAGCAGATAGCTCGGCGAGAGCAGATAGCTCGGCAAGAGCAAGCGCCGTAGCAGAACCGAGCGGCGCAGACGGGTGCGCGGCTGGCGCGGCAAGGCTGTCCGTGGCGGTTTGCTGGTTTGCGCTCTCCTGCGCGCCCGGCATCGGCTCGCTCCGGGCAGAGGGCTGAGAGTTGCGCGGGCGGAGCCAGGCAGCGAGCGCGGCGCCGGGGTCCAGCTGCCGCATGAGCGACTCTCCAATGAGAAAAGCATGGAAGCCAGCCCCCCGAAGCCGGTCGATGTCTTCGATCGAAGAGATGCCGCTCTCGGCAACGTGCACGGCACCTTTTGGCAGAGAGGCTACGAGCGCGAGCGAGGTCTCGAGGCGCACAGCAAAGCTGGTCAGGTCACGATTGTTGATCCCGTAGGCGTCGCAGCCGAGGTCACGCACGCGAGCGAGCTCGGCTGCGGTGTGGACCTCACAGAGCACGTCAAGCTGGAGCGCGTGGGCGGCCTGGGTGAAGTGTTCCAGCTCTGCGTCAGACAGTGCGGCGGCAATGAGCAGGATGGCGTCGGCGCAGTGGGCGCGCGCCTCGAGGATCTGGAAGGGGTCGACGATGAAGTCCTTGCGCAGGCAAGCAAGGCCGCTGACTTGGGACGCTGTCGCCAGGTACTCGAGCGAACCCTGAAAGAACGGCTCGTCGGTGAGTACCGAGAGCGCGGCCGCGCCTCCATCGCGGAGCGAGCGGGCGAGAAAAGGGACGTCGAAGTCGGCGCGGATCATTCCCTTGGATGGAGATGCCTTCTTGATCTCGGCCAGGATCGCGGGGCCAGTCGCTGCGGCGACTCGCAGCGAATGAGCAAAGCCGCGCGGCGTGTGGGCCGCAGCCCGCACCTCCATGCCGGCCAGCTCAGCGCCGGTGAGAGCCTGCTTGCGTTCGGCCACGGTCTGGCGGGTGCGCGCGAGAATGCGTTCAAGGTGCACAGAGTGAGTATATCGGTCGGGCACCTGCAACGGCTGGAGCGTACCTGTCTTTGAAGCGCCGCAGGGGAGTGAGGACTCCGCGTATACTTCCCGTTCCCGAGGAGTTCTCAGATCCTGCTGTTTGTTCAACAACTGTGGTGAAAGAACAGAGGACGAATGCTATCAAGGTTAGTGCCGAAGGATGTTTCATATATCAACTCCTAGTTATGAGGAACGAGTGGCGGCCCTTAGTTGGAGTCGTGGAACCATCTATGCAGAATTGCTGGAAGACACCTGGTATATCCATCTTCCTAGTGTGAGCACAGGCTTACCAGACGGGCACCTGGCAAGCATTCGGAGTGATTGTGAAGCCACCTGGACCCGCCTCTGGGAGCGAGCAGGCGTTGGTAGTTTAAGTCAGCACTTGAAACATACCCACCGCACTCATGCCACACCAAGTAAGTCTCGGCTCGACCAGCCAAGCAGGAAAAGCGAAGCTGCGTCGGCGGCCTTCGGCCTCGTGACCGGTGCTGCGCTTACGACCTCTTCGCCCGGTGATTTACTATTTCGGCAGCATGCAGCTTTGCGTCTCTCGCTCTTCGACCATTCAAGGCTCACGTGGACGCGTCGCCTGCATCGCGTGGCTGCTTGGCATGGCGTCGCTGCTTGCGCACGCGCAGAGCGCTGATCAATCACAGAGCGCGCACCCGGCGTCGCAGTCCCCGGCAACAGCCGCACCAGCCGGCGCACAGGGCGTACCGTCCAAGCCGCAAGGCACCGGCGGCCGCCCGATCAACATAGATCAGTACATGCACCAGGCGTGGGATACGCTCTCCCGCTCGATGACCGACTGCCACTCGCTGATCGACCCCAAGCTGACCACTCGCCCGGTGCTCTACGTGCCGGCCGAGATGGCGATTCCGCCGGAAGTTGCGGCGCTTGAGAAGGAGTGCGGCGTCACCGCCGAGCACCTGCCCATGCGTATCGACCATCCAGGCGCGCTGATGCCGGAGCAGATCAAGACACCCGGGCTGCTCTACCTGCCGAACAAGTACGTGGTGCCGGGCGGGCGCTTCAACGAAATGTATGGCTGGGATAGCTACTTCATCATCCTGGGCCTGCTTGAAGACGGGCGCCGCGACCTGGCGCGGGGCATGGTCGAAAACTTCTTCTTCGAGATCCGCCACTACGGCAACATTCTGAACGCGAACCGGACCTACTATCTGACGCGGTCGCAGCCGCCGCTGCTCTCGTCCATGATTCGCCAGGTCTATGCGGCTGACCTTCAGGCAGAGGCCAAGGCGGACAAGGGCGGCGGGGTCCAGCAGCAAGCGAAAGCCGACGCCTGGCTGGCCAACGCTTACAAGTTCGCGGCCGCCGACCACACGCTCTGGCTCACTCCGCCGCACCGCGCCGGTAACACGGGCCTGGCCCGCTACCACGACCTGGGCGAGGGTCCGGTGCCGGAGATGGAGGACGCCAGCTCCTACTACCCGGACGTGATCCGCTGGCTGCTCGCGCATCCTGAGGTGAAGACCGACTACCTGGTGGATGGGCCAAATGTCTCGCCAGGAGATGACTTGATCATGGGTGCTGCTCCAGGGCCGGTGGCGCTCGCCAACTTGGCCCGGGTGAGCTGCGACGTGCGCGCCTCGAAGGTTTGCGCCCGCGCCCATGTCGATACCCACTGGCTCTCAAAGACCTACTACGAGGGCGACCGGGCCGACCGCGAATCGGGCTTCGACCAGACGGCGCGCTTTGGGCCCTTCTCCGGCTCGACCGAAGATTACGCCCCCTCGTGCCTCAATAGTCTGCTCTACAAGTACGAGCTGGACCTGGCCTGGATGGCGGACAAGCTCGGTAAGCCCGACGATGCCGCGACCTGGCGCAGGGAGGCTGCCGCGCGGAAAGCTCTGATGGACAAGTACCTCTGGAACCCGGCGCGGGGCATGTACTTCGACTACGACTTCACCCGGCGCCAGCAGACCAGCTACGAGTACGTCTCGACCTTTTACCCGCTATGGGCCGGTGCGGCCAGCCCGGAACAGGCCAAGGCTGTGCAGGCCAATGTGAAGCTGTTCCTGAAGCCGGGTGGCATCGCCATGAGCACCACCAGCTCCGGCCTGCAGTGGGACCTGCCGAACGGCTGGGCGCCGTGCATGTGGTTCGCCATCGCCGGGCTGGTCGAGACCGGCGACCTGCCGGATGCGCTCGAAGCGGCGCGACGCTTCATGCACTCGGTCCAGACCGGCTACCAGGCGGATGGCACGGTGCGCGAGAAGTACAACGTGGTGAGCGCCTCGGCCGATGCGAAGGTGGTCACCGGGTACAAGATGAACGTGGTCGGCTTTGGCTGGACCAATGGGCTGTATTTGAAGTCGCAGCACCTGCTGCGCGTGCCCGCCTCGGAGGCGATCCAGGTCGTCGAACCGTGACCGGGATCGGGATCGGGATCGGAATAAAGACGCGGGGGCTCCGGGATACGGCGGTGGTCGGCCTGGGCGAGCTGCTGTGGGACCTGCTGCCTGGGGGCAGGCAGCTGGGCGGCGCGCCGGCGAACTTCGCGGTCATGGCTTCGCGGCTGGGCGCCCACGGGGTGATCGCAAGCCGGATCGGCGAGGACGAACTGGGCGAGGCGGCGCTCGAGCTGCTGGGCGCCATGCCTGGGGCCATAACTGGCTCGATGCAGGTAGACACGCGCTCCCTGCAACGCGACGGCGCGCAGCCGACAGGCAGCGTCTCGGTGGAGCTGGCGGGCGGCCAGCCTGCCTACACGATCCACGAGCCCGTGGCGTGGGATTTTCTAGAGCTGACGCCGGCCTGGCGGGAGCTCGGCGGGCGGGCCGATGCGGTCTGCTTTGGAAGTCTCGCGCAGCGGAGCGCCCGCTCGCGTGAGACGATCCAGGCGTTCCTGGCGGCGACCCGGCCGGAGTGCGTGCGGGTGTTCGATGTGAACTTTCGCAAGCCGTTCGTCTCAGAAGAGGCGGTGCGCGCCTCGCTCGAGCGGGCGACGATCCTCAAGCTGAACGACACCGAGATGGGAGACCTGCTGGCCCTGGCCGGGCTGCCGCACGCGGAGACGGGCGAGAGCGAGCCCGACCCGGTCCGGGTGGACTGGCTGGCGCGCTCGGCCGAGCGGCTGCTCGAGGCCTGGCCGATGCGCCTGGTCGCGATCACCCTTGGCGCGCAGGGCAGCCTGCTGGTGACGCGGGAGCGCGTGGCGCGACATCGCGGGATCGCTACCACGGTGGCCGACACGGTAGGCGCGGGCGATGCCTTTACCGCCGCGCTCACCACCGCTTACCTCGAGGCGGGCGCGGGGCTTGATGCGGCATCGCTCGCGATGCTGAATGAGGCCGGCAACCGCTGGGGCGCCTGGGTGGCGTCGCAGGCGGGCGCGATGCCGCAGCTGCCGGACGCGGTACGGGAGCGGATCAGGGCGGAGATTGCGGCGGCCGGCGCCGGAGAAGATTCCAAGCAGAATGGATGATCTTGCGCTGCAGGGCTGCGCCCGGTGAGCGCAGCCTGCAGTAGCTATACACTCGGGTATTTGCTGCCGTTGCTGTTACGAATTATTTGTAGAGTCCCTGCGGGCGGCGCCACTGTGACTGCTGAAGTAAGCTGCTGAGTCCAGCTGGCGCTACGGCTGAGCTTACAGGCAAGCGCGCTTCAAACCGTTACTTCTATTCGTCCGTGAAAGAAGTGAGTACTCGGACGAGCACGCCGGCAGAGTGGCTCCTCTGACGGCATGCTTTGACCAAGATGCGGATAAGATGCGGATAAGATGCGTATTAAGATACGGATCAAGATGCGGACCGCCTTCTCGTGCGGGTCAGCGCACTAGCGCTTGACGACCGTCACGACCGTGTTGGTCGGCAACTCCAGCGGGGTCGAGGAGTGGATCGATGCCGAGACAGAAGGCTTTGACCCGCTGCTCGCTATCGCGGTCATCGGAATGGTGATCGTCTTCTCTGTGCCGGCAGTGAGATGGCCGAGGCTGAGGACCAGGTCACTGCCTTGCAGGGTCGCCGTATCGCCGAGTGCGCCAGCGTAGGTAAGTCCTGCCGGCAGAGTGATCCGCACCTGCGTTCCGCTGAGCGCATACTGCGGGCTCATGAAGCTGAGCGTGTATGTAAGTGCTCCGCCTGTCCCGACGGTAAGTGGAGCATAGAGGTTGGCGGTAGCGGAGGAGACCAGAACCGGCTTCATGACAGTCCACTTATCGAGCAGGACTGAGCCGCCCGTTGCCGACTGCGAGACAACCTGGCCGGTGGTGGGGTCGACCTGGGTATCGGGGATTGGATCGTTCAATGGCTGACCGTTCACATCGGTGCCATAGGGTGCGGGCTCGGCAACAGTGGCGGAGGAGGTTGTCAGCAGCGGCTCGCTGATCTGGTAGAGAGTGAGTTTGTTGTCATCGACGAGAACATCGCCGAAGGAGAAAATTTTTGACTTGAACTTGGCGGTGATCTTGTGGCCCGTGCCCGCATTGGGCAGGAAGTTGATCATCTCAGGGTTGGTCAGGTTGGTATCGAGCCAGGAGGCAGGGCCCTTTGGCACAGTCAGGCCAGGCTCATCGGTGTAGGTGCCGGTGGCTGCGTCATCCTGGTCGAGCCCCACACCGCTGCCGCGAGGGGGAGCGTCGTTGCCATCGAAGTCGCGATTGCCGCCCGCGCCTTCGACCATGTAGAGCACGCCGTCGGGGACGATGTCGGTCACGCCGTCAAAGGCAGTATCGAGCAGCACGGCCGGAGTGCCTGTGGTGCTGACCGGGCCCGCGATGCGGCTGGTCGACTGAATCGGATAGGTGCGCTGGTAGTTATGCTCGTGACCGTTGAAGACCATGTTGACGCCGTGATCTTCAAGCAGCTTGGCGACTGCGCGCATCTGGTTGTTCACGATGGTGGCATCGCCGGAAGAGAAAGCAGGCTGATGGTAGACCACAATCTTCCAGAGCTGCTTGCTGGAGTCGAGATCGTTGATGACCCACTGGCGCAGGGCGGTAGGGTAAGCCGTAAATACGGGAGGCGCAGCGTTGTAGGCGTTGCTGCCGGGCAGGTTGTCGTTGAACAGGTGAGGATTGGCATCGAGGAAGAGCACGTGAGCCGTACCGTAATCAAAGGAGTAGTTGCTCGTATGGTCGATCTGCGCCTTGGCGCCGGTGCTGGTATCGACGGTGGTCGAAGCGCGGAAAGCGCTGATAGCCGCAGGCGAGGTATACGCCGGTGTTGAGGATGAAGTCCGGTGCGGGTCGCAGCGGCTCGTTCGGCACCGAGATGGAAGCGTTGTTATAGATCAGGTGAGCGATGCGCGCCTCGTAGTCAATTACGCGGGCAGGCGTGGAGTTGGGCACAGTGGGAAAATAGCCTTCGTCCCCTTCGACGATGAAGGAGAAGGTGGCGCTCGTCTTTCTGGTGCGAAAGCTGGAGACAAATCCTCCGCTGGGCATGCCTGGGCCTGTCACCTTGTACTGGTAGAGCGTGTCAAAGTTCAGACCCTTGAGGACGGCAACGTAATTGGTGTGCGCGCCGTAGGCGCCGGTGATCGATGGCAGTGCCGGATCGGCCGTAAGGTAGTTATCGATCACTCTGCCGGTCGGGGCAACGGTGTGAGCAGCTTTCTTGCCGGCCTGGATCTGGACCGTGTACGCCGAGGCGTTGGGCGTCGTTTCGCTGGTCTGTCAGGCGACAACCATCTGGTCTGACGCTCCGAGCGGACCATTGTCGCCGAGCTGGATGTAGGGAAAGAATGTGACCTGCTGGGCATAGGCTGCCGGCGCAAGCGCGACACAGAACAGCCCCGCCAGCAGTGGCAGCCTGGACGACTTGGGGGTAAGTGAGAAAGCGTTCATGGTATCTCCTCTAGCTGTTGTGTTTGCACAATCACCGAACGGTTTGTGCTGCGGGCGCTTCAAAACCGACCGGCAGCCTGCGGCGCGGATGTCGGTGAGTCTACCCCGCATCCTCTGAGAATCTGTGAATGGGACTTCAATATTGCGGCGCTGCGGCAAGCGTTCTGCGCGAGGCTCGCTGTGTCGTTCTTAGGGCGTGCGGGAGCGTGAAATTTGTGCCAACTTTATCTGCGCGCAATCTTCGCGCGTAAGTACGGGCAACTTCCACGGCTTTTGATCCAGAGAGCTACTGCGGAAGGAAAACAAGGGAGCCCTTGATGCCAGCGAGCAGGCGGCAATTTGTCGGACAACTGAGTGCGTTGGCGGTGCTCGCGGCAACGCGTCAAACTTCTGCCGGAGAGCTTGCCGGAAAGCTTGTCGAAGAAAAAGTTCACGCGCCTGCCAAGCTGTCAGACACGAGCACGCTGGCGCGCTACGTCGACCCGCTCCCTCGGCCGGCGACGGCCCGGCCAGTCGCGATGCGCGCCGGTCCTGCGGATCCGCATACGAAGATTCCCTACTACCGCATCACGATGCAGGAGTTCCAGGCCAAGGTGCATCGGGATCTGCCGCCCACCACGTTCTGGGGCTATGACGGCTGCTGCCCTGGGCCTACCTTTGACGTGCGCAGCGAGAAGCCTGTGCAGGTCGAGTGGGTGAACGAGCTGCCGCGGCAGCACATGTTGCCCATCGATCACACCCTGTGCGGGGCCGAAGCAGACAAGCCCGAGGTGCGCACCGTCGTGCACCTGCACGGAGGCAGAACCCGGCCGGAAAGCGATGGATACCCCGAGAGATGGTTTGTGCCCGGGCAGTCGGCTATCTGCACCTACCCGAATCAGCAGGAGGCAGCCAACTTCTTTTACCATGACCATGCCATGGGCATCACTCGCCTGAACGTGGCTGCCGGCTTGACTGGGCTTTACATCTTTGGCGACAGCTTGGAAGACACGCTTAACTTACCCAGCGGCGCGTACGAGATCCCGCTGGTTCTCTTTGACAGGAGCTTTCATCCGGATGGTCAGCTTTACTATCCAACCTCAGGCAAACCCGGCACGCCCTGGGTCTCCGAGTACTACGGGAGCGCCATTCTCGCGAATGGCAAAATCTTCCCCTACCTTGACGTGGAGCCGCGCCTCTACCGATTCCGAGTAGCGAACAGTTCCAATGGAAGCTTTTATCGTCTGTCGATCTCGGCTGATGGCTCGATTGGGTCTGAAGGCATCTCGATCGATCAGATCGGCAGCGAGCAGGGCTTTCTCGCAGCTCCCGCGAACCTGAAGGTTCTTATTCTCGGTCCTGGCGAGCGGGCCGACTTACTGGTTGACTTTAGCGAGTACGCTGGCCGGCAACTGATGCTGAGAACGAGCGTTGCCGCGGTCATGCAGTTTCGGGTCTCAAGCGAGAAGGCCGTAGCGCCCGCGACAATAGCGGCTCTGCGCCCTGTGCCGCGTATCCCGGAAGCGGCAGCGATCGTGACGCGCCAGCTTACCATCGCTGACTATCAGAACCGGCTCGGCATGTCGAGCGTGATGCTGTTGAACGGGGCGCACTGGAATATGCCGGTGACGGAGAAGCCGGTGCTCGGTTCCACCGAGATATGGTCGTTCGTGAACCTGACCGACGACTCTCATCCGATCCACCTGCACATGGTTCGCTTTCAGATGCTGGATCGCCGCCCCTTTGATCTCACCGTCTTCCAGCTGACCGGCAAGGTGGTCTACACCGCGGCGGCGATCCCGCTGAAAGCCAACGAGATGGGGTGGAAAGACACGGTGCGCGTGGACCCGATGAACGTGACGCGGATCATTGTCACCTTTGAAGGCTTCGCTGGCCGATACGTGTGGCACTGCCACATGCTCGAGCACGAAGATAACGAGATGATGCGGCCGTACGAGATCGTGGCGTCGTAGCAGCGTGCATCCTGCTCGAGGCTAATCCACGCGCAGGGCTTGGAAAAGGGCGTGAAAGCGGCTCCTAACCCGAGGCAGGCGATTCCAGCACCTCCTTCCAATGTTGCTATAGGTAACCGCAGCGGTGGCAAATAGGCGAGAAGCCCTTTAGAGTGACAGAAGCGTATCGCGAGCGTAGAAAGAGACTCGAGCCTGGAGAGTCTCGCAACCAATGGCAAGCCAATACAGGATCACAGCCGAGCGCGTCGCAATGGGCGCCCGGCGCCGCAAGGACCTGCCCCGCCGCAAGCACGCGACCTGGGACCCGTCGCTGCGCCAACACGACCCGCTCGCCCTGCTGGCCGCCTCGATGGGGAGCCGCCTGCCGGAGCTGGTCACGCTCAAGTATCAGATGATGCGGCTTTCGCCCTTCAGTTTTTTTCGCGGAGCGGTGCCGGTGATGGCGGCCGATCTTGCGGTGCAGCCGCACACCGGCATCCTGAATCAGATCTGCGGCGACGCGCATGTGCGCAATCTCGGAGCCTACATGGCCTCTGACGGCCGAATGGTCTTTGATATCAATGATTTTGATGAGACGATCCGCGCGCCGTTTGAGTGGGATCTGAAGCGGCTGGCGACGAGCCTGGTGCTTGCCGGCCGCGAGAGCGGCAGCAGCGAGAGCGCCTGCCGCAACGCGGTCACCGAGTTTACCAGCGCCTACGCGCGGCTGATGCGCTGCCTGAGCGAGGCGACCGTGCTCGAGGTCGCCCGCTACCAGGTGCACCGAATGGGGCGGGTCGCGACTATCTCAGAGGTGCTGATGAAGGCGCAGCGAGCCACACCGCTGCGCAGCCTGGATGCCTTGACGAGGCCGGCGGTGGAAGGCGACGTGCTGCTTGAAGGCGTGAGCTTCAAGGAGGGATTGCGGGTTTTTTCTGAGCTGCCCGGCCCTGTCAAAGATGGGCCGCCTATGCTGCGACGCGCCACAGTGGATGAGGCGTTGGCGGTGCTGGCCTCGCTCGCCGAGTATCGCAAGACGCTGCTGCCGGAGCGCCGGCACTTTCTGGATCAGTACCGGGTGCTCGATGTGGGATTCAAGATCGTCGGTACAGGCTCAGTCGGGCTGAGGGATTATGTGGTGTACCTGGAGGGCAATGGAGCGAAGGACCCGCTCTTTCTCCAGGTAAAGCAGGAGGCGCGCTCGGGCTGGGCAGACTATGTTGGCCACGAGGCTGCCGGGGGTGAGGCCTCGCCGCACGAAGGCCGGCGCGTGGCGGAGGGCCAGCGCGCGATGCAATTTCAGTCCGACCCCTTTTTGGGCTGGACCGAGGTTCGGGATGCGCAGTCGCCGGAGACCGGGCGACCCTACCTGGTACGGCAGCTGAACGACCACAAGGCCTCGCTCGCGGTAGAGGATCTGAAAGGGACAGGCCTGGTGGAGTACGGACGCATCTGCGGCGAGCTGCTGGCGCGTGGGCACGCGCGGTCGGGCGATGCGGTGGTGTTGAGCGGCTACCTGGGTCGCGGGCGCATCCTGGGGGCCGCGCTTGCTTCCTTTGCAAACCGGTACGCCGACCAGACCGAGCAGGATTGGAAGCTGCTATGCGACTCGCCGCTGGGCGGCCATGCGAAGGCGGCGAAGCCGTCAGTCAAGGCTGCCCGCGGCGGCGGAAGCAAACGCGCCACGCAGAAGCGAGCCAAGCGCGCGCCCGCGAAAGGAGGCCGGGTGAAAGCCGGCAAATGAGCCGTGAGAAACCAGGGCCGGAGCGTCTCAGCGCCTTCTCTGACGGCGTGATCGCGATCATTATCACGATCATGGTGCTGGAGCTCAAGGTGCCGCACCAGGCGACGCTGAGCGCGGTGCTGGCGCTCTGGCCGGTGCTGGTCAGCTACGCGCTCAGCTACCTGCTCGTGGCGCTGATCTGGATCAACCATCACCACCTGGTGCTGCACATCCGCCACGCCAACGCGCGGCTGCTGTGGGCCAACCTGCTGATGCTCTTCCTGGTGTCGCTGATCCCGTTCTTTACCGAATTCATGGCGGAGACGCGCATGGCGCCGTTTTCAACCGCCCTCTACGCGGCCAGCTTCGTGCTGGTCAACCTGAGCTTTATCCTCTTCGAGGGCGGGGTCGCACAGCAGATCGACCCCGGGGATGTCGAGACTCTGGCGGCCCGGCGACGGGCGCATCGGCGCAACTGGGGCGCGCTGTGAGTGTACACGGCGGCGGTGCCGGCTGCGTATCTCAACCCGGCTGTCTCGCTCGGGCTGATCCTGTGCAACGCGCTGCTCTACGTGGTGCCTGAGGCGTTCAGCCTGAAACTCTGAGCAGCGCCCCGGCTAGAATAGCCCCATGCTGCAACTCGCCGATGCCGGCAAACGATTCGGCCACAAGTTACTCTTCGAGCACGCGAACTGGCTGATTACGCCGAGCGAGCGGACCGCGCTCGTGGGTGCGAACGGGACCGGCAAGTCCACGCTGATGAAGATCCTCGCAGGGCTCGACACGCTCGATGACGGGGCGGTGCAGCGCACGCGCGGCATGAGCATCGGGTACCTGCCGCAGGACGGGCTCTCGCTCTCCGGCCGCAGCGTCTTTGACGAGTGCCTGTCGGTCTTTGACGAACTGCGCGGGCTCGAGGCGGAGCTTGAAGCGCTGTCGGTCTCGCTGGGCTCGTTTGATCCGGCGAGTGCGGAGTATGCGGCGGCATCTGAGCGCTACTCGAAGCTGGACGCGCGCTTTCGTGCCGGTGACGGTTACGCATTGGATGCGCAGGTCGGCGCGGTGCTCGGCGGGCTGGGATTTGCGAAGCAGGACTGGTCGCGACGGACGGAAGAGTTTTCCGGCGGCTGGCAGATGCGCATCGCGCTGGCGAAGCTGCTGCTGGCTAAGCCCGACCTGCTGCTGCTCGACGAGCCGACCAACCACCTGGATCTGGAGACGCGCAACTGGCTTGAGGAGTATCTGCGGACGTATCCGAACGGCTTCATCCTTATCTCGCACGATCGGTACTTCATCGATACGACGGTGGGCAAGATCGTCGAAGTGTGGAACAAGGCGCTGCACACCTACACGGGCAACTATGCCAAGTACCTGCAGCAGCGCGAGGACCGGCGCGTGCAACTAGAGGCAGCGTACAAGAATCAGCGCGACCGGATAGAGGATCTTGAGGCATTTATCAATCGCTTTCGCGCGCAGGCGACTAAGGCCAAGCAGGTGCAGAGCCGGATCAAGGAGCTCGAGAAGATCGAGCGGATCGTGATTCCTCCGGAGGAAGTCGCAATTCACTTCACCTTCCCGCAGCCGCCGCCGTCAGGTCGTACGGTGGTGGAGGTAAAGGCGCTGAGCAAGGCTTACGGCGAAAAGCAGGTGCTGCGCGGGGTGGATTTCACAATCGAGCGCGGCGACCGCATTGCGCTGGTTGGCGCGAACGGCGCGGGTAAGTCGACGCTGGTGCGGATGCTGAGCGGCGAGGAGTCGTCCACCGCCGGCGTGCTGCAGCTTGGTCACAACGTGGTGGCAGAGTACTTTGCGCAGGATCAATACAAGGTGCTTGATCCGGCCAAGCGCATGCTGGATGACATCAGCGGGATCGCGCCGCGAGTGGCGGACTCGGAACTGCGCGGGCTGCTGGGATGCTTTCTGTTTACGGGGGACGATGTCTTCAAGCCGCTGGGCGTGCTCTCGGGCGGCGAGCGTAACCGGTACGCGCTGGCGCGGATCCTGGTAAGTCCGGCTAACTTTCTGTTACTCGACGAGCCGACGAATCATCTCGATCTGCGCGCCAAGGATGTGCTGCTCGACGCGGTGAAGAAGTTTACCGGGACAGTGATCTTCGTCTCGCACGACCGCTACTTTATCGATGCCGCGGCGACTCGCGTTTTTGAAGTCGAAAGCGGCCACGTGCACGTCTACCCGGGCAACTACGAAGACTACCTCTATCGCAAAGCGGGACTAGCCGTCCAGGCGGGCGGCGCCTCCGGCGCCAAGAGCACGCTCCCGCTGGTCGCGCCGGACTTGGTCGCGCCGAGCAATGGTCATGTGGCAGCGACGGCAGGACTTGCTGCGCAGGCGCCGCCTGCCGGCCTCAGCAACGGTGCGGTCACCAAGGCGCGCAAGCTGAACCCAATCAAGCTCAAGCAGATGCAGGAGCGGCTCGAGTTTGTGGAGGAGGAGATACCCCGCTGCGAGTCGGCGATCGCGGTGACCGAGACCTCGCTGGCAAGCTATGTGAGCGCAGAGGAAACGCAGAGATTGACCGCAGTGCTGGCGAATCTGCGTGAGGAGCACGCGTCGCTCAGCATAGAGTGGGAAGAGTTAATGATGCAGTTAGAGGAGCGGGGCGCGCTGAGTTAAGCGACCACGTAGGCGCTCGGCGTAAATTGAGCGTTGGGCAGCCTTGAGAGAAAGCAAGGACCAGGCTGCGATCAGCTGTTGGCCACCACCACAGCCTGACCCAGGTAAGCGTCCGATGTGAGCTGGTCGACCAGGAACTGCGCGAGGTCCTCGCGCGTGATCTTATGCCCCTTGCTCTGGTGCGGAATGACCTGGAAGGAGCCAGTGCCGGGGTCTTCGGTAAGGATCGGCGGCCGGGCGATGACAAATTCCAGGCCGCTCTCGCGCACCTCGGCTTCCATGGCCGTCTTGTCCTTGGTCGAGCCTCGCAGAAAAGTGGGCATGAGCAGGTGCTCGTACCAGAACGGTGTCTGCTCGGCGCTGTCGCCAATGCCCATCATGGAGATCACGAGCAGGCGGAGGACACCTTCGGCACGCATGGCGGCGATGATGTTGCCCGCGGCATTTCGCTCGAGCTCTGTGTCTTTGTAGGGCGTCTTGCCGCCGATCGTGTCGATGATTGCGTCGTGCCCGGCGACGGCGCTGCGCACCAGGCCGGGGTCGGAGGCGTCGCCCTCGATAATCTCGGTAGCCGGGCTGGTGAGCTGGGTCCGGTCGTGGACAAACGCGGTGACCTGGTGGCCGGCCGCGAGTGCTTTCTGCACAACCAGGCTGCCTGTTTTGCCGCTGGCGCCAAAGACTAGAACTTTCATAGAGAGGGACTCCCAGGTGGATTCTTCCAGATGGAGGCGCCCGAGACAAGCATCAGACGCGGCACCGGCTCAGGCATAATCGGTGCATGATGCCGCCACTGTGGAAGCCGGAAAACTGGTCGCAACGCCTTGCTGAGCTGGAAGCACGCACCGGTGAGCTGAAGGAAGCGCCGCTGCGACGCGATGTGCGCTCGCTCGGCATGCTGCTGGGCGAGGTGCTGCGCGAGCAGGCCGGGGAGCCGCTCTACGAGCAGGTAGAAGCGCTGCGGCAGGCGGCGATCCGGCGTCGTGAGGCCCAGGACCGAGCTGGTCAGAGCGCTGGTCAGAGCGCCGGCCAAAACGCAGGCGAGCGTGGCGGCCACTCGCACGATGCCGAGCAGCTGATGCAGCAGGCGGTGCTCGCGATCAGCCAGGTTCCAGTCAAAGAGGCCGAGCAGCTCTCGCGCGCATTCGCCTTTTATTTTGAGCTGACCAACCTGGCCGAGACCAACCACCGCAAGCGCCGGCGCGCCTCAGCCCAGCTGAGCGGCGAAGCAGCCCGGCAGAGGGGCTCGCTGCGGGGTACGCTGCACGCGATGCGCCAGGCAGGCATCTCGGCCGAGCAGGCTCTGGGCTGGCTGGGAGAGATCTTCATCGTGCCAGTCTTTACCGCGCACCCGACCGAGATCGCGCGCCGGTCGGTGCTCTTCAAGCGGCGGCGGATGAGCGAGTTTCTCGAAGAGCTGGACCGTATTCCCGTGCCGGACGAAGAGCTGAGGCGGCTGCAGGCCGAACTTACCGCGGAAGTCACCACGCTCTGGCAGACGGACGAGGTCCGCAGCCGGCGGCCAACGGTGGAAGACGAGATCAAGATGGGGCTCGACTACTACGATGTCTCCATCTTCGCCACGCTGCCGACGCTCTACGAAGAGATCGCCGCATCGCTGGAAAGTGAGTACGGCTTGTGCGTGGAGGCGGCAGAGCTGCCGCTGGTGCTCGGCTTCGGCTCCTGGATTGGCGGCGACCGCGACGGCAACCCCTTCGTGACGCCGGAGGTGACGCGGACGGCGATTGCGGCAGCGCGACGCAGGGTGCTGGGTTTTTACCGCGAGCAGGTGCAGCATGTGATCGACCTGCTGACCTCGTCGTCGCAGCAGGTGGGGGTGAGCGAGGAGCTCGGCAAGCGGCTGGCTGGCTACTTCGCACAGCTCGGGTCAAACGGGAGCGAGATCTTCGGGGCGAACTTCGAGTTCGAGGTCTACCGGCGGCTCATGCTCTGCATCAAGGCGCGGCTGCAGAAGACCGCCGGCGATCCACCGCCGGAGGGGGATGCGCTGGACGCCAGGCTGGCAGCGCTCGCGCCCTACTGCAGCGCAGAGGAGCTGATCGACGAGCTACGGGTGGTGCGAACCAGCCTGCAGCAGAATGAAGGGCACCGGCTGGCCGAGACGCTGATCGATCCGCTGTTGCTGCTGGTCCGGACCTTTGGACTGCACCTGCACACCCTCGATATTCGCCAGCATGCGCGGCTGCATCGCAAAGCCCTGGAAGAGACCGCGGGTTGGAGCGAGGCGAGTGCGCCGACAGTGCCCGTGAACTTCAGCCCGCAGACGCTGGACGTGCTCGACACCTTTCGCGCCATCGCCGAAGTGAAGGCGGGGTGCAGCCCGGAGGCCATCCGGCAGTATGTGATCAGTGGCGCAGCGGGCGTGGATGACGTGATGGCGGTGCTCTGGCTGGCGCGCTACGGAGGGGTGAACGTGGCCGGCGAGGGCCGTGATCCGGGGCTGATGCCGGTGCCCCTCTTCGAATCGATCGAGGACCTGCAGAACGCGCCCGAGATCTGCCGGGCCCTGTGGGCCGACCCCGAATATCGCAAGTTGCTGGCCAGCTGGGGCAACACCCAGGAGCTGATGCTGGGCTACTCGGACTCGAATAAAGACGGCGGCATGCTGACCAGCACTTGGGAAATCTTTCGCGCGCACCGGGCGCTGCACGAGGTGGCGCGGGAGGCAGGCATCAAGCTGCGGCTCTTCCATGGGCGAGGCGGCACGGTCGGGCGTGGCGGCGGCCCGACCCACCGGTCAATCTATGCGCAGCCGGTGGGCGCCTTTGACGGCGGCTACCGGATTACCGAGCAGGGAGAAGTGTTGAACTGGAAGTACGGCGACACGGTGCTTGCCGAGCGGAACCTGGAGCTGATGATTGCCGCCTCGCTCGATGCGCTGGCCCGGCCGAACGCGCTGCTGGGCGAAGCGGCGACGGGGCCTTCGGGCGTGCTGCTGCCGGAGTGGGAGGCGGCGCTGGGCGAGCTCTCGGACGTGGCTTACAAGTTTTATCGCGAGAGCATTCTGGACGATCCGGAGGTCTTTTACTTCTTTGAGACAGCGACGCCGATGGCCGAGCTCGAGCACGCAAAGATCGGCTCGCGCCCGACCCGCCGCTCGGGCAAGCGGACCTTTGCCGACCTGCGCGCGATCCCCTGGGTCTTTGGCTGGACGCAGAGCCGGCTGCTGGTGCCGGCCTGGTTCGGCGTGGGGCGCGCGCTGGAGGGTTACGCCGGGAAGCCTGGTGGGGTTGAACTGCTGAGGCAGATGATGCTCGGCTTCCCGCTCTTTATCGACCTGATCCGCAATGTCGAGCTTGCCCTCGCCAAGGCGGACATGGGCATCGCTTCGCTGTACGCCTCGCTGGTGCCAGAGGTGGATGCGCGGGAACGGGTCTTCGCAAAGTTCACCGCCGAGTACGAGCGGACGCTGAAGGCGGTGCTTGCGGTCACCAGCCAGCGGGAGCTGCTTGAGTCGAACGCGGTGCTTGCTCGCTCGATCAAGCTCCGGAACCCGTACGTCGACCCTCTGTCGCTGCTGCAGGTGGACCTGCTCAGGAGAAAGCGGGCCGGAGAGGATACGCCGGAGATCAACCTAGCGATCGCCGGGACGATCAGCGGGATTTCGGCGGGGTTGCGGACTACGGGCTAGGGCGCTCAGAGCTCGCAGCCGAGACGCAGCCTGTTCAGCGGAACCGCAGGTAGCCCCAGTGCTCGGGCACGTGCATGTCAATCAGGCCCTGCGGGGTCCAGACCCAGTTATCTTCTTTCGGCTGGCCGGCCTTCCACTCCACGCGGCTGAAGTTGAGGCGCCACTCGGTGCCGGGCTGAGGCGTGGGCACGTGCTGGCGCGGCTCAAAGGCGTCGAGCGGGATCGCGATCTCCACCGTCCAGCCTTTGTCGGTGTCAGAGGACTGGTTGAGTGTGCCCTGCACCGCGACCGCGGTCTTGAGCCCCGCAATATCCCAGCTGTTGTCAGCATGGCCGCCGAGCTTGTAGGGCTTGTTCAGAAAGAGATCCCAGCTGGTATTGAGCGCATTGATCTCGAACTCGTAGTAGCTCTCGGTCTGGGGGAGCGGCTTGACGAAGACTTCGAAGTCGTCGTCATGAAAGATGACCGAATCATGCTCGGTAAGCTTCGCGTGGACATCCGGCTCTTCGAGCTCGGCTGCGATGTAGAGGTACTTGTCGTCCCAGAGCAGCTTGGCGCGGGTGCGAAAGCGCGGCTTGGGTTTGGCGTCGCCCTCAATATCGACGAAGTCGGTGGTCCAGGCCGCCCGCTGCCAGGCCGGGTCGTCTAGCTTGCCGTCGATGTGGATAGGCTGGGCGGTGTGATGGCAGTCGTAGGTGAGAGGTGCTGGGCCGGGTGCCTGGGCGAGCAAGCCGAGGGGAAGGCTCGCCAGAAAGAGCAGGGAAAGCGTGCGAACCAACCAAATCAACCGAACCATCTGAAGCATGCCGGGGACTCCTTGGCGGTCGCGTGGAGTGGCACCGCGCAAGAAGTAGCCTACAACAGCAGGCAGCGCGGGTTGGACCGGGTTACGCCGGGTTTGAAGGTGGCTCGGGCAGAAGCCTTGCCGACCTGCGACAATAAACGTCAACGCTTATGCCACGCTCAGCCGGAATGCTTGCCTTCCCTGACTTTACCGGTTTCACGCGCACGCTCGTGGTTTGGAACGTGGGCGTGTACTTCCTACTGCTGCTGCTTGGCGCGCTGGCGCCGGCGCTGGCGGCGAACCTGGTTGCGGTCTTTTCGCTCCTGCCAGGCCTGGTGCTGCACGGCTACGTCTGGCAGCTGCTGACCTACAGCTTCATCCATGCGGGCGTGCTCGGCACGGCGCTTGAGATGCTTTCGCTCTGGTTCCTGGGCAGCTTTCTGGAGCAAAACCACGGCGGCCGCTGGGTCGGCGAGCTGTACTTTGTTTCGGTCTTCGGTGCGGGGCTTACCGCTGTGCTGCTGGCCCTGGCGACCCAGCGGGGCGGAATCCTGGGTGACGGCGGGTTTGCGTTCACAGGCTCGTTCGGGGGCATCTTCGGTCTGCTGATTGTCTTTGCGGTCATCTACGGAGACCTCGAGTTCACGCTCTTTCCGCTGCCGATTGCGATCAAGGCCAAGTACCTGGTCGCGGTGTACATGCTGATCGCGATCGCAAATCTCTTTGGCGCCAGCCGTGCGTACGCGCTGGCCCAGCTGGGTGGGGCGCTGGCCGGGTACCTGTATGTGCGCTTTGCGCCACGCCGGGGCGGCTTGTCTGCACGCAGCAGCGACTGGGTGTACACAATGCGCAACAACTACGCCCGCGCGCGGCGCCGCAATGCCGCCAAGAAGTTCGAGGTCTACATGCGCAAGCAGAACCGCGATGTGCGGTTCGACAGCGAAGGGAAGTACATCGAGCCGGACGATACACGGCCGCGAGACCCGAAGGATCGCAGCTGGATGAACTAGGCTGGATGAACTAGTGGAGCCATGCTGTTCCGATCCCGATGCCGAGCGTACCTGGCATGGGCAGTGGAGTGAGAGGGAGTGAACACCCTTTTAAGCCGATAGCCGAACTCGCGCGTGTAGAAAAACCAAAACCTTCTGATCGCTTTGCTGAGCCGGCGTTGGCAATCGAGCGTTGGGCCGTCGCGTGGGTGGGCCGGTCGTCGGGAGAGAGCAGGCTTTTATCGCAGAGGCTACGCGGAGGGTCTGGTGCTAGCCTATCTAAGAAGCGACGCCCGCGCCTAGAGAGAACGAGTACCGCGACGGTCCGCACGGCGCGCCATCACCCGGTCTGCAATTGCCGACCAGGTTCAGGAGATTCCAGTTGAAGTGTTTTCCCATGTGTCTGCGCGCAGCCTTGGCTGCCCTGCTCTTTGCTCCATCCCTGCATGCGCAGATCACCGCAACCGCCCCGGCCGCAACCGGCGCCGAGAACCTGCAGCGCTTTGACATCTACGGGGGCGCCGCCTACTCGCACTTCAATCCCGGCTACGCTCACCGCGTCGAGGCGACGAACCTGTTGGGCTGGACGGGCTCGGTGACCGGCTGGTTCGCCCAGCACTACGGCCTGGAGGCGACGGCGCGCGGGGTCTACGGCAACTACAACGTGCCGGTGAATAATTACGGCATCAATGGCACGTCCAATGTGTCGGAGCACCTGTTTCTCTTTGGGCCCAGCTTCCGCATGCTCGAGCGGGAGAAGTACACCCTCGGCATGCATGTATTGATTGGCGGCTCGTACGGCAGCTTTGACAAGGCTTTTAACGGCACCGGCGTGCAGCCGTTTTCGGTGGGCGTTTACAACAGCGACCTTGCGTTCGCAGGCGTGATTGGCGGCTGGGCTGACTACAACGTGCGTCCGCGCTTCGCAGTCCGCTTCAACGCCGACTACCAGCCCACTCGGTTTGGGGGCACCACGCAGAATGAGTTTGCGGGCACGGTCGGCATCGTTTACAAGATTGGCTCACGACCGGGCAAGTAGCGCATGAGCGACAGGCAGCTGGCACTGCTTCGCGGCATCAACGTTGGCGGCCGCCACCTGATCGCCATGCCTGCGCTGACAGCACTCTTTGCGGACCTGGGCTGCACCGGGGTAAGCAGCTACATCCAGAGCGGCAACGTGCTGTTTACCCCACCAGACGAGGAGCTCGGCGCCGCGAGGGTGTCGGGGGCCATGGAAGAGCGATTCGGCTTTGCGGTGCCGGTTGTGCTGCGCAGCCGGGCGCAGCTGGCAGGGATAGTCGCAGCGAATCCCTTTGCGACTCCAGTCGCTGATCCGAAGCTGCTGCACGTGGTTTTCCTCGCCAAGCCGCTCGACGCGGGGCCGCTTGCGTTTCTTCGCGCCCAGGTCGCGGGCGAGGAGCAGCTCGCGGCACGCGGCAACGAGCTCTACCTCTTTGCGCCCCATGGGACGGGAAGGTCCAAGCTCGCCCTGGGCTGCGTCGCCTCAAGACAGCCGGCGACCAATACCATGCGCAACTGGCAAACGGTATTCAAGCTAGCCGAACTGCTCGGCTCCTGAAGGCCTGAAGGGACGCGAGGCGCTAGAGCTCACCCGGCGCTCGTGCCGAGCCGTGCCTCGCAGCCAAGGGCGCAGGAGCTCTTCGCGTCAGTCCTTGAGCACCGTCCTGATATGTAACTCACGCAGTTGCGCATCTGGGATGGGGGTAGGCGCATCGACCATCAGGTCGATCGCCTTGGCTGTCTTTGGAAACGCGATCACTTCTCGCAGGCTGCTCGCACCGGCCAGGATCATGACGAGCCGGTCGAGCCCGAGGGCGATGCCGCCATGCGGCGGGGTTCCGTACTGCAGGGCTTCCAGAAAGAAGCCGAAGCGTTCGCGCGCTTCCTCATCTGACATGCCGAGCGCGCGGAAGATCTGCTGCTGCACGTCTTGACGGTGGATACGGATGGAGCCGGAGCCAAGCTCGAGCCCGTTCATGGCGAGGTCGTAGTAGCGGGCGCGGACCGAGGCCGGGTCCGAGGTGAGCCGCTCCATATCTTCCTCATGCGGCGAGGTAAAGGGGTGGTGCGAGGGAACCCAGCTATTGGTCGCCTCGTCGTACTCGAACATGGGAAAGTCGGTGACCCAGATGGGGCGGAAGGCGCTCGCGCCATCGACGCCCGAGGACCGAAAGGATGAGGTCTCGGGATCGCGGCGTTCGGGGGCGTGAACGACCGCATCGCTGGTCGCGTAGCAGAGGTGGCGATCGGCGTACTTGCGGGCGAGTTCGACGCGGAAGTTGCCGGCGGCCATGTAGACGGCCATCTCGCGTTCGGAGAGCCGGCCCTCGGCCTTGGTGCTGGAAAGCGTATGTGCCTCGCGCTGGGTCGGGGTTACGTCGGCCGCGACCATGTTTCCGGCGACCGTGTTTGCCGCGACCATGTTTGCGGCGACAAGGATGAGCAGGTCGTCGGCTGCGGCACCGGAGAGAGAGCGGACCTTGGCGGCCGCATCCGGGAATCCTTTCTCCAGGCGCTTGAGGTCGTCGATGTACTTGACCGCACCTTGGCGCGTGTCAAAGAGCGGCTTGTTTTCGTCGCGCTCCTTGCGGGAGAGCTCGCCGACCTTTGGGATGCGCAAGGTCACCACCGGCAGGTTTGCGTCGATGGCGAGCGTGGCGAGCTCTTCCGGGGAGAAGGCATCGCGCACATCCGAGAGGCCGGGCATGCGCAGGTCCGGCTTGTCGATGCCGAAATGGCGGATCGACTCGTCGTAGGTGATCTGCGGAAAGGGTGTGGGCAGCGCGATGCCGACCGCGGCGAAGGCTGTGGAGAGAAAGCCCTCGACAGTGCGGAAGATCGTCTCCTGCTGCGGGAAGCTCATCTCGAGGTCGATCTGGGTGAACTCCGGCTGGCGGTCGGCGCGCAGGTCTTCGTCGCGAAAGCAGCGAGCGATCTGGAAGTAGCGGTCGAAGCCGGAGATCATCAATATTTGTTTGAAGAGCTGCGGCGATTGCGGGAGCGCGTAGAACTCGCCGGTGTGCACGCGGCTGGGAACCAGGTAATCGCGTGCGCCTTCCGGTGTGGAGCGGGTCATGAAAGGCGTCTCGACCTCGTAGAAGCCCTCGCCGGAGAGATACTGGCGCACGGCGAGCGCGACCTTGTGGCGGACCTCGAAGTTGCGCTGCATCTCCGAGCGGCGCAGATCGATGTAGCGATACTTGAGGCGGACTTCCTCGTTCGCGATGGCCTCTTCGGCCGGCGAAAAGGGGGCAAGCTTGGCGTCGTTGAGCACGCGGAGTTCGGTAGCGACGACTTCGATCTCGCCGGTGGCCATCTTTGGGTTGGCAAGCCCCGGCCCGCGCTGGCGCACTCGGCCGATCGCCGCAACGACGTACTCGGGGCGAACGTGCTCGGCTTTGGCATGGCCTTCGGGGCAGAGGTTTTTGTCGAGCACGATCTGGGTGACGCCGTATCGGTCGCGCAGGTCGAGGAAGATGAGGTCGCCATGGTCGCGCCGGCGGTTGACCCAGCCGAGCAGGGTGACGTTTTTGCCTGCGAGCTTTGCTACGTCAGTAGCGCGGAGCGTGCCGCACGTGTCCGTGCGTTGGAGTGTTCCTAGGTAATCCAGCAATTCAATCACTACGTCCTTGAGGAAGTTTGTTACGGGATTGGTTTCTTTCCAGCCTTCATCAACTTCTCGTTTAAGCTTTGCCTGTTTCGTTGATCCGTGGTGGGCCTTACGTAATAGTAGTCACACAGTCGATCTAAGAGCTCGATCGTCCACTCTGCCTCTTCCGGTTCGACGTCCAGAATTTGCCCCGTAGCCACATCCATTCGATTGTGGGCCCCAAAGTTGCCAAACTCTTTGATCGCGTTTAGTTCTGAGATTAGATTTGAGGGTGTTTCGGGTTTCTTGATTACTTCGTCGATCGCGACTGTCAGCTGCTCTGATTTGGCTCCCCCCCTTTTCTCGCAATACGCGCTCCATACATCGTCGTGTGAAAGCTGCTGAAGCTCGTGGGCTGATTGCAAGCAGCTCTCGCGCCTCATTAAGATCTTGGGCGATGTGAGATGGCACTTCAGATGCAACGGGATTACACCTACTGCCCATCCTCGGCCAAATGAGCTCGCGCTCCGGACGGGAATCTTCTGTGTCAATTAATCCTCGCGTATCAAAAAATGTGGGGTCCGGCTCACCTTCAAGCAAATAGATGATGAGCCTGAAGCACTCTGGACATTCCATGTACTCCAGTTCCCATGCGCGCGTAGCACCAAATGTATCCTTGAGGCTGGGGTTCTGGCTTTGAGCCAGGGAGCGATACTGCATGTCCCTGTGTAGCGACACCGAGCAGTGTGGACACTTCATCCAAGATTCTCCTTAATGCCAGCAAAACCGTTACCCCGGCCTGAATGATGTGAAAGACACGGCTAAGTCGGCCCGCGGTACCTTGGTCTGCTCGCCGGTGGCGAAATCTTTGACGGTGAGCACGCCTGAGGTCAATTCGTCTTCGCCGAAGAGGATGATCTTGCGGGCCAGTTTGTCGGCGGTCTCAAACGACTTTTTGAGCCGGGCAGAACCGTCGCCGAGCTCGATGCGCAGGCCGGCGCGGCGTAGCTCGCTGGCCAGCTCGAGCGCGAGGGCGTTCATCTGTTCACCTACCGGCGCGAGGAAGGCATCGGCCTTGCTGGTGTAGCTGACGCCAGGCTCGGCGCCGGCCTGCGACTGCAGGGTGAGGATGAGCCGGTCGGCGCCGATCGCAAAGCCGATGCCAGGCGCTCTCGGTCCGCCGAGCATCTCGGAGAGTCCGTCGTAGCGTCCGCCGCCTAAAAGCGCGTTCTGGGTGCCGAGGCCGCTCGAGTGGGTGAACTCGAAGGTGGTGCGGGTGTAGTAGTCGATGCCGCGGACTAAACGGGGATTGACGGTGTAGGCCACGCCGCAGGCGTCGAGCGCCGCGCACACGGCAGCGAAGTGCGCGGTCGAGGCCTCCTCGAGAAAGTTCGCGATTCTCGGCAGCGAGTCGATCGCCGGCTGGTCTGCGGGCACCTTGCAGTCGAGCACACGCAGGGGGTTGGTGTGAGCGCGGTGCTGGCAGTCCTGGCACAGCGTGGGCGCGACCGAGGCAAGCGCCTCGCGCAGGGCGGCGAGGTAGCGCGGGCGATCCTGCATCGAGCCGACGGAGTTGATCGCAAGCGTGTAGCCGGGCTTGGCGTCCGCGTCTAAACCGGGACCGGCGGGCGCAGCAGGATCAATGCCCAGCTCGGCCAGAAACGAGGCCAGCATCTCGATGACTTCCGCATCGCGCACCGGCGACTCGGAACCGGCAGACGGCGGCCCGATGACCTCCGCGCCGATCTGAAAGAACTGGCGGTAGCGGCCTTTCTGGGGCCGCTCGCGCCGAAACTGCGGGCCGATGTAGAAAAGCTTTTGCAAGAGGCCACGCTCGCCGAGCTTGTGCTCGATGTAGGCGCGGACCACACCCGCCGTGTTCTCCGGCCGCAGGGTGAGCGACTGGGCCTTCTCGGACGCGGCGCGGGCGCGATCTTCCCCCCGAGATTCCCGGCCGACATCATCGGCCGGGGTGAAGGTGTACATCTCCTTGGAAACGATATCCGTCTCCTCGCCCACGCCGCGGGCAAAGAGCTGGGTGTCCTCAAAGATGGGGGTGCGGATCTCGCCGAAGTTGTAGCGGGCGAAGATGCGTCGGGCGGTCGCCTCGACGTGATTCCAGAGTTCAGTTTCCGGCGGCAGCAGGTCGCGCGTGCCGCGCACAGCTTTAAGGGTGCTCATGGAGGTGAGCTTCCAGCTTAGCAGTCTTAGCTTCGCAACCTTTCCGTCCTCGCGCTGGCGGCAACCATGGAGGGACTCGCGCCATCTGGGTTTTCAGCGCAAAGGAGAAACACGATGGCTCAGCGCAAGAGTACGGTTCTGGCACTTGTTCTTTGTCTCTTCTTTGGACCTTTCGGGATGCTGTACTCCACGGTGCTTGGTGCGATCATCATGGGCGTGCTTTACATCGTGGTGGGCCTGCTGACGGCTGGGATCGGCATTGCGGTGCTGCACCCAATCGCAGTGATCTGGGGAACGTGGGCTGCGGCGAGCGAGAACGGCTAAGCGCGTCGGCACGCCGATCTCGCGGCTGCCAGTAGAGGAACTGCCAGCATGAGTGCCTATCCAACGATCCCGGTCTATGTGCCCCAAAAGAGCATGGTCCTGTCTCTGGTGCTGACGTTCTTCTTTGGGCCCTTCGGCATGTTCTATTCAACGGTTCTGGGCGGCTTTGTGATGCTGGTGGCCTACCTGGTTGTCGGGATCGTGACCCTGGGCTGGGGGCTAGCAGTGCTGCACCCGGTGGCGATGGCGTGGGGCGCCTGGGCGGTGCACTCGTACAACGAGAGGCAGTTCCGCGGGACGTTCTAAGTCTTCCCGCCCGTTGCCCTCACCTGATGGAAGAGCAGCGACCGGGTGTGCACGAAACCAAGCCGCTCGTAGAGCCGAATGGCCCGGTCATTGCCAGCCGCGGCGTGCAGAAAAGAAACCAGGCCCTCAGTCTGGTGGCGCTCCAGGACAGCGACGATGAGCAGCTCCGCATAGCCGCGGCCCCGATGCTCGGGGTGCGTGCAGACCGCGCTCACCTCACGAAGCCCTGGCAGGGCCAGCCGCTCGCCGGCCATCGCAATCAGTCTGCCGTCAACGTGGAGCCCATAGTAGGTGCCGAGCGACGGCGCGCGCGGGCCATAGTAGCCGGGAAAGGCGATCTCTTTGAGCGCCAGCATCTCGGGCACGTCGGCCGAGGTGAGAAGGTCCGGGGTGAGATCAGGCCCTCCTGTCTTCTCCGCGACCGATCGAGGCGGCAGGCTCTGCTGGGGTAGGTAGAGCATCTGGACACAGGCGATGACTTCAACCAGGCTCCAGGCCGAACTAAGACTCAGCAGCTTGGGGGCGGCGACCCATATAGCTTCGCCGGGTTCAAGCAGGTCGTGCAGCTCGGCGAGTGCTGCGCTGCTGTCCTCGCTCAACTCGCTCAACCCTGCGAACGGGATGTACCCGGGCTTGTAGCGTTTGGCCTGCCGGCCTCCGGTGCTGAGTGGGGCGTGCTCTGTCAGCAAAGAGTGCCAGAACGGGTTGGCCAGCATCGGCTGCGACTCCGCGGAAGCGGCCGGCATGCTACTCACGAGTCTGCCCATGAGTTGGGATCGGCGAGGTACGCGCGCGTGTAATCGAGGTAGTTGCGAGCGTAGGTGAGGATCAGCTCGCGATCCGCGTCCCCGAGCTCTCGCCTGATGCGACCCGGGACGCCGGCGACAAGTGAGCGCGGAGGGATGACCATGTGTTCCGGGATGACCGCTCCAGCGGCGATGATGGAACCTTCGCCGATGCGGGCATCGTTGAGCACGCGGGCGCCGATGCCGATCAGGCAGGCGTCCCCCACGACGCAGCCATGCACGGTGGCGTTGTGGCCGATGGTGACCAGGTCGCCAACGTGGACCGGGTAGAGCCCCCGCTGGCCGTGGAGCACGGCGCAGTCCTGGACGTTGGAGCCTGCGCCGATCCGGATCGAGTGCACGTCACCCCGCACCACCGCGTTCATCCAGATACTGGCCTGCTCGCCGAGCACGACATCGCCGATCACCTGCGCGGAAGGATCGACATAGCAGGTGTTGGGGATGGCGGGGGTGTGTCCCTGAAAGGAGCGGATCATGTTAAGCAGTCCGGATCATCGCGGTCTTGCTCTTGCCTGAGCCGGCAAGGTGCCATCCCAGGAAAAAGCCTAAAGAAAAGGGCTGCACGTGGAGTGCAGCCATGGGGTGCGCGGTAGTTCTCAGCTTAGGCAACGGTGCTGTCGCGCATTGCCTTGACCTTGTCATGGCTCTGCTGCACGTGCTCGTACTGTTGCGCGATCAATGCGCGAACGGTGTCAGAGACTGAAGTGTCATTGAGTGCTTCCTTATAAGCCTTCTTGGCAGTGTCCTCACCCTGTTCGGCAGACTCAAGCAGGCTGTGATCGCTGGCGCCGAGGTGAGCTTTTAGGTCACCAACGGTGCGGTGAATCGCACCGACGATGGTACCGGTTTCGTGAACGTCTGCGTCCGTGACGAAGTTGATGGTCCTCTCAAGTTCGGTCGCGTAGCCGCCGCGAACCTGAGCCTCTTGCATGAAGTAGGTCCTCTGCGCCGGGTCCTTGATGTGCTCACCGATGTCGGCGAAACCCTTCTCTCCATCGCGAAGGACGTTGATCAGAGCCTTGATTACCGCGTCGTCATTTGCCATGTTGGTTGATCCCCTCGCCTATAGAGATGGCACGATTCGCGCTACCGTTGTGTGCGCCGCGGTGGCATGGAGGTGAATCTACGGTGACAGGACGGAATCGCCGCCGCGCCTATGCTCCTGGGCTTAGTCCAGCACGGCCTGGTCACGCTAGGGCGAGGCAAGCGCATGCACACGGAAGGAGCAGCGGAGACGGAGACCGGCGTCGACGACGGGAGCCGGTGGCGGTCAGGGCTCACGCGAGCCGTCTAGATGGCTCGCGCGGCCGGCCCGGCTTGACCGGGCGTGCCAGGCAGGCGGGTGTGCGGGATCCGGACCCAGGCCATCCCGGCAGCCTCGGCAGAGGCAATGCCGGCGTCGGCATCTTCAAAGACCAGGCAGTGGGCGGCTCGCACACCGAGGTGCTCGGCCGCGGTGAGAAAGGGCTCCGGGTGAGGCTTGCCATGGGCGTAATCTTCGGCACCGATGAGCACGTCAAACCGATCAAGCAGGCCGAGCAGCGAGAGTGTTCTCTCGATCGAGGCATGTGGCGAGCCGGAGACGATCGCGAGCGGAAGCCTGCCGTACTCTGCCTTGATGACGGCGAGGACTGAGGCGATGGGCTGGACACTCGCGAGTTCGGTGAGGTAGAGCTGCTCCTTGCGGTGGGCGACGTTCGCGGGCGAGAGGGTGTAGCCGAACTGCTCATTGAGCAGCTCTACCGTGCGGGGCAGCGGGATGCCGCCCCAGGCATAGAAGAGGTCTTCCGGAAACGTGCCGCCCTGTTCTTCAACGGCCTGGGTCCAGGAGCGAAAGTGCAGCGGCATCGTGTCAGCCACTGTGCCGTCGAGATCAAAGAGGTAGGCGTCGAAGGGACCAGGCGGCAAGACAAGTGGCGGCAGGACGAGTTCGGTCATCAACAGGCGTGCTCCTCTATATAAGTTGGCGAGCTGGTAATTGGCGAGCTGGTGAGCATGTTAGCTGGCGCGGGTGAGCACTTCGCCAAGCAGTGCGGGTAGTGGCTCATGCTCGTCGGTGATGAGGATGGCTTGGGTGAGCAGGGCTATCGGCTCGGCGAAGAGAGACGGCTGGGCGGCGTAGAGGGTCGAGAGCGGCTCACCGGCCTCGACCTTATCGCCGAGCTTGGCATGCATGACAAGGCCCGCGTGCGGGTCGATCGGCTCCCCGGGGTGGACGCGCCCGGCGCCCAGCCGCTGGACGGCCCAGCCGATGGCGGTGGTATCGATGCGGCTGAGATAGCCGGACCGGGGAGCGCGAAAGGTAGTGTGGGCGCCGGGCGCGTGGTAGGCGGCTGCCGTATCGAGCACGCGCAGGTCGCCACCCTGGGCCTGGACCACGGACCGAAAGTGCTGCCAGGCTGAGCCGTTCTCGAGGAGCTCCGCGGCGCGTTCCCGGGCGGTGTCGAGGCTCGCTACTGCGCTCCCAGTCGCACCGCCGAGCAGAAGCATCCAGGCGGCAAGTTCGAGCGAGACAGTCCGCAGGTCTTCGCTCAGCACGGGCCGCTCGCCCTGGAGCAGGGCGCAGGCTTCGGCGATCTCGATCCAGTTACCGGCAGAGGAGCCAAGGGGCTGGCTCATGTCAGTCAAGAGCGCGGCGGTGCGGGTGCCGGAGCGTTCGCCTGTCTCGACCATGAGTTGCGCGAGGAAGCGAGCCTGGGCAGGATCGCGGAGGAAGGCGCCCGAGCCGGTCTTGACGTCGAGTACCAGCCCGTCGAGACCGGCGGCGAGCTTCTTGCTCATGATCGAGGCGCAGATCAGGTACGGGCTCTCGACGGTAGCGGTGCGGTCGCGCAGCGAGTAGAGGGTGCGGTCGGCGGGCACGAGTGAGGAGGTCTGGCCAACCAGGCAGCAGCCGGTGGCGTCGAGGACGGAACGCATCTCGGCGAGCGAGAGCCCGGTGCGGAAGCCGGGGATCGATTCGAGCTTGTCGAGGGTGCCGCCGGTGTGGCCGAGCGCGCGGCCGCTGATCATCGGGTCAAAGAGCCCGGCGGCGGCGGCGATCGGCGCGACGAGGAAGGACGTTTTATCCCCCACTCCGCCGGTGGAGTGCTTGTCGACGGTGCGCCTAGGCTGGCCGGGCTCGCCGGCGCCGGGGCCGGGCGTGCGGGCGTCGAAGGTCTCGCCGGAGAAGCGCATTGCCTCGGTGAGGGCGCTGAGCTCCCCGGCGGTGAGGCCTCGTTGGAAGACGGCCATCAGCCATGCGGCGAGGAGCGGCTCGGCGACCGAACCATCGGCTGCGCCGGCGACCAGGAAGTGAATCTCGTCCGGGCTGAGCGGCTCGCCGTCGCGGGTCTTGCGGATCATGTCGACAGCGTGCATGGCTTGGGTTCGGTCTCTAAGGGTTGCGGGCTCTCGCCTTCATCTTCGCATGGGAGTCACCGCTCGCAAAAAGCAAGATTGCCTGCGCGGGCGGCGCCCACTTCGTGGGGGGTGGGCGCCCTCCGGGCAGCAAGGGCTGCGGCTTAGTAGGTGGCGTAGACCTCTGCCGGCTGGCTGGCGCTCAGGGTGGGCAGGTTCGGCCGGCCGAGCACGCGCAGGTCGAGCAGCTCGATCTCGGGGGTGAGATACCCCTCCCGTTCGGGCTCATCGCTCATCAGGCTGGTGCTCAGGTACTTCTTGTTGCAGTCGGGAAAGACGGTCGCAACGACCGGCGGCCTGCCATGACGCGCAGGCCGGGTGGCGGCGAGAACAGCCGCCAGGAAGTTGCAGCCGGAGGAGATGCCGAGGCCCAGACCCAGGGTAGCGGCGAGCTTGCGCGCCATCAGGATTGAGTCGCCATCGGAGACGGCGATGACCGGGTCGAGCGATGCAAGCTGCACGATGGCGGGGATGAACTCGTCCGAGATGCCCTGAATCCGGTGCGAGCCGACCTTGTACCCGGTGGTCAGGGTAGGCGACTCGGCCGGCTCTACCGGATGGACGCGGACACCCGGGCAGGCTGCGCGGAGCGCCTGGCCGACCCCCATGACGGTGCCTCCGGTGCCGACGCCGGCGACAAAGACATCGAGCGAAAGCCCGGCGGCTGCCAGCTGCGCGAGGATCTCCGGGGCTGTGCCCAGGCGGTGCGCCTCGACGTTGGCTGCGTTCTCAAACTGGCAGGGCAGAAAGACGTCTTCGTGGCAGGCAGCGCGTTCGACCGTGCGGCGGATGCTGCCGAGGAAGCCGCCCTCTTCGCGGGTAACCGAGCAGATCTCCGCGCCGTAGGAGCGAATCAGGTCGCGCCGCTCCTGGCTCATCCAGGATGGCATGTAGATGGCGACAGGATGCCCAAGCGCCCGGCCGAGCGCGGCAAAGGCGATGCCGGCGTTGCCGCTGGTCGCCTCAACGATCGTCTCGCCCGGCTGGAGCCGGCCGGCCTCGTAGGCGGAGCGGAGCACGTGCAAGGCCATGCGGTCTTTGATCGAGCCGGTCAGGTTGAGGTGCTCGGCCTTGGCGTGGATGGTGCCGAGCTGACCTCGGTAGCAGAAATCGATCGCAAACATCGGCGTGTTGCCGACCACCTCGGCGAGCGAGGCGAGGCGCCGTCGGGTTAGGCAGCTTACGGGATCAGCGTAGGAGCTCACTCGATCAGCATAGTAAGCTTTCAAGCATTCTCACAGTAGCGCTGCAACCTTGGCGAAGGTAAAGTTGAGAGTATTTGCAGGTGTTAGCCGGATTTTGCCTAACGAAGCTGAAGGTGGTGTGCGGTATGGCTGAATCAGCAGAAGTGCTGGACGGGATGGATCAGAAGATCCTGGCCGAGCTGCAGGTGAACGGCCGGCTGGCATTTGCCGAGCTGGGGCGCCGGGTGGGGCTGTCGACCCCGGCTGTGATCGAGAGAGTGAGGCGGTTGGAGGACTCGCAAGTAATCCTGCGCTACACGGCGCAGGTGGATCCAGCCAAGGTGGGACTGCCGCTTCGCGCGTTTATCAAGATCACGGTCATTGGCGAGCGCCTGGAGCACTTCAAGGGGCTGGCCCGGCGTGTTCCGGAGGTGCTCGAATGCCACCGAGTGACGGGTGCTGAGAGCTATATCCTGCAGGTGGCGGTGCGCGACCTGCAGCACCTGGAGAGCGTGATCGACTCGCTCACGCCGTATGTGTCGACTAACACCTCGATGGTGCTCGCCTCGCCGGTGCCCTGGAACCCGGTAACCCCGTCGCTGCGCCGGTGAGAGAGGCAAGCCAAGCCGTGCGTTGAGCGGACGAGCAAATTGTTCCACGTGGAACAATTGGCTGCGCTACGGGAGCGGACCCGTATTGAAGACCTGCTCGGCTTTCCCGTTGGCGACCCGGTAGATGGCAAACTCGCGCTCAGGCTGCGCGGGCGCTGCGGCCTGGGCGGCCAGCGTGGCCGCGGTGGGCCCGGGCTGCTTTGTGGTCGGGGCCGAGGGTGCGGCCGGGCTCGCATTCCCGTCTGAGTTCCCGTCAAGTACGGGCGCCGTTGCGCCGTTGAGCTGGAAGATGAGCTCCGCTCGCTGGTCGCCGTCCGTGTCGATCGCGTCGATCAGTTTCATGGCTGGCACCTCGTCCAGCCGGTCGCCGCGGGAGACCTGTTGGAAGAGCACCTGCGGCTTGCCGGAGAAGTCCGGCTGGGCGATCAGGGTCACGTAGGTGCGTGCTGCTCCCTGCTCCGCGGTGTGGGCGGAGTAGACCATGGTGGGGCCGCCGCTGAAGGTGAGCTCGTAGGTAGAGACCTGCGCGTCAACCAGGGTGGGCGCGGGCGGGACGCTGGACTGCCGGCCTGACGGGTTCTTCACAGAATGGCTCGCAGGGTGGCTGGCGGGGCCGAAGCGGGCGACAGGCTTGGCTGCCGTGCTCGCCGGGCGCACGACGGCCTGCGCGGCAAGCACAGCGAGCGCGGCCTGCATCTTCGCGGCCTCTTCAGGGCTCGCCCAGTGGTACTGGTAGGGTCTGGGATCGATGGGGCCGGGATCGGAGACGGCAACGAGCTGCTGCATGGTCGACGGCGCACCCTCTAGCCGAACCGGGGCGACCGAGCCCGCTCCATCATCTGACGGACCGTACCGCAGGCGCGGGCGGTCGGGGTCGATGCTGCTTGCGGCCTCGGACCCGGTTGCGGCTCGGTGCAGGGTGGGGCGGTCCGGGTCGCTCGAGGTCGCGGTATCTGAGTGTTTGTGAAGCGTTGGGCGGTCGGTGTCGGGGTCGGAGGCCTTGGTGGAGGCGCCGGAGTCGGAGTCGGCATCTGCTTTCCGGTGGAGCGTAGGCCGATCAGGGTCGGGGCCGGGGTTCGAGGTCGCGGTTCCGGTGTTGCTGCCCGTCGAGCTAGTAGACCCGCTCCCGGCCGTTGTGCCAGTGTTCGTCTGCGCCGTGGTGTCTGCGGAGTCGGTTCGACGGTGCAGGGTAGGGTGGTCAGCATCGGTGCTCGAGGTCGTGCTTGAGCCAGCAGAGGTGGTGGTGCTTGCGCTGGCCGTACCTGTGCCGCTGCTGCCGGAGTTGGCCGGGGTCTTGCTTGGGCTGGTGGTTGCCGGAGCGTTGGAGGATGGATCGGCTGTCTTACGGTGGAGCGTTGGACGGCCGGGATCGTCGGTGGCGGCAGCGTCGCCCTTTTCCGCTTTGCCACCAGAGAGAACAGGCAGGTGTTTGGAGACCTTGAGCTTGGGGGCAGGCGCGGCCGCCGGCTCAGGATGGAAGCTGCCCATACCGACCCACTCGCCGTGCAACTCTGCGGCGCCGCGCACATTAAACAGGCCTGCCGGCTCGCCGCCGCGTTCGAGCTCATACTGGGTTCCGGTTTCAACAGCCAGCGGCGCCGGCCGGGCGAGGTAGAGCGATGCCGGCTGGTAGTGTTCGCCATCCCAGACAGCGAGCGGCATCAGGCGGCTGGCGGAGGGCTTCTCAAGCGAGCCGGTCCACTCGAGCACGGCAGTGGCGCGCAGGGTTTTAGGCTTGGCGGCGCCGCTCCCAACGGGAGTGGAGTACTGGGCAGCCGCGGTTGTTCCCGCAGCAGCTCCGAGAGCCGCCAGGGCAGTCAGCACGGGAGCTAGCAGGGCGAGCGCGGTCTGTCTGCGGCAAAATGGCATAATTTAGCCCAGCTTATAAGACGCAGCGAGAGGCTGCTTTGGCGCGAGTGTGAGCGGGTCGGCTATCGGCCGGTTTTGACTTGGCCGGTATGGCGGAGACCCCGCAGAAAAGGACGGTACGGCGATGGATGTGGGTGAGCAAGTAGAAGATTTCACCTTGCAGAATGAAGAAGGTGAGAGCGTTCACCTAGCGGAGTATGCCGGCAAGCCGGTGGTGCTGTTCTTTTATCCCCGGGCAGACACGCCCGGCTGCACGATTGAGGCATGCGGCTTTCGCGATACATTTGCGAGGCTCCAGGAGGCGGGCGCGGTGGTTCTCGGCATCTCGCGTGACACCGCGAAGGCTCAGAAGAAGTTCAAGCAGAAGTATGAGTTGCCGTACACGTTGTTGGCTGACGTGGACGAGCAGGTCTGCAACCAGTTTGGCGTGATCAAAGAGAAGAACATGTACGGCAAGAAGGTGAAGGGGATCGAGCGAAGCACCTTCCTGATCGGTCCGGACCAGAAGCTGCTCAAGGTATTCGCCAAGGTGAAGCCGGAGGGTCATGCGGAGGAAGTCCTGGCGGAGTTGAGCAGAACGAGCTGGTAAGAGGCCAAGTCCGTCCCGGTGACGAACCCGGGATGATTTTGGTAACTGCGCCGGCCGCGATAGTGACGCCCCTCCGTTGCAGTCGATGCTAGATTGAGGCTGGCTCCACGGAGACTTTCATGTTGGAAAGAGTTACGGCGGCTGCACAGCCGAGCCTGGTGAGGCGTGCCGCGCTGGCTGCCTTGCTTTCCCTGGCCGGGTGCAGTCAAAGCTCTACAGTGACTACGAACCCGGTCACACCGGTGACCCCGGTCACGCCAGTCGCGCCGGTGACTCCGAATCCGCTGGCAAAAGTGGTCTTTCTCGGCGACTCGCTGACAGCCGGCTATCAGAACGGGTCCCTGCTGGATACGCAGCAAACTCACGGCTACGCCAACCTGATCGCCACCCAGGCTGGCTTTCCTATCACTTTACCCCTGGTCGCCCCGCCGGGGCTGCCTGCGGTGCTCACCCTGTTGGGTACGGGCCTGCCGCCGCAGTTGGGTCAGGAGAGCGGCACGACTACCGGCAGGGATAACCCTGCGGCGCAGGCGACTGATCTTGCGGTGCCTGGGTACAAGGTGCACGACGTGATCTACACCACGCCGTCGGCTACGCCAGGCACGGGTTTTGATTTTACTCAGCTGGTTCTCGGCTACCCGCCGGGAAACCTGAAGGCTCAGCTGGATGAGACGATTGCGCTTCAGCCCTCGACGGTGTTTCTCTGGATCGGGAACAACGATGTACTGGGAGCCGCCTCGAGCGGATCGACCACCTCCATCACCGATATCACCGACTTTACGACGGACTACGTGCTGCTAATGAGCAAGCTCAAGGCCACGACAGCCCACTTGTTCGTGGCCAACATACCGGACGTGACAAAGTGTGCCTGCCTGATCCCTGCCCTGCAGGTAACGGCAGCGGTGGCATCGGAGACCGGCCTGACGCAGGCTAGCGCCGGGCAGCAGTTGGGGATTGGGTCGGGAGACCTCGTCACCCTCACCGGCATCGGGGATGTCGAGACCGAGGTCAACGGATACAAGGCGGGCAAGGCGCTCATGCCACTTACGGATGCGGATGTGCTGAGCGCTTCAGAGATTGTCACAGTCGAGGCGGCCACGAACAGCTTTAACCAGGTAGTGGCGCAGCAGGTCGCGGCAGTAGGTGGCACGCTGGTTGACCTCTACTCCTACATCAACTCGTTCGGCTCAGCAGGGCTCACCATCAACGGGTACAGCGCGACGACTGCCTATCTGGGCGGCCTGATCGGCCTCGATGCCGTGCACCCGACTGACACCGGCTACGCGTTGCTGGCGAACCAGTTCATCGCGACGATGAACACGGCGCTGGGACTCAAGGTGGCTGCGGTCAACGTGTCCCAGGTGGCGGCGAACGACCCCTACTTTGGCCCGAACATCAAGCCGGTAGGCTCCATGCGCAATGCGCCCGAGCTTGCCCGGCGGCTGGATCAGCTCCTCTTTGCCCGAGGGTCAAGTCGGCACTAGCGCGAGAGAATGAGGCAGGAGCGATCTCGTCTCGTAGCTATGCAGTACTCCTGCCTTCCGCGCTCTTTTTTCGACACGTCACCTGACCGGGTTGCCCAGCAACTGCTGGGCAAGCTGATCGTTCGCCGCTTTGCGGGCGAGCTGCTGGCTGGCCGGATCGTCGAGACCGAGGCGTACTTCGGCGATGGCGACGAAGCCGCGCACGCCTTCGGTGGACGAACGGCACGCAACGAAGTGCTCTTCGGGCCGCCCGGTCACTCGTATGTGTACTTCATCTACGGCGTTCACCACTGCCTCAATGTGGCGTGCGAGCCGGAGGGCAAGGCAGGATGCGTGCTGATCCGGGCACTTGAGCCTATCGCCGGGGTAGAAACGATGGCAGCCCTGCGCAAGCTTCCGGCGGGTGCGCGCAGGCTGCTTGCCTCGGGTCCGGGCCGGCTGTGCCAGGCCCTTGCCCTGACCCGCCTGGCGCACAACGGGATCGATCTCTGCGATGAAAGCTCGGAGCTGGTATTGGCTGACGATGGCTTTCGGCCGCCGCTTTTTGTTGCCGGGTCCAGGATAGGGATCCGCAAAGCAGCCGAGCTGGCGGCCCGGTACTGCGTCGAGGGGAGCCCATTCCTTTCCGCCCGCCCGGGTTAGCGCGTCGGCCCGCGCATGGGTGGGGGGAACTGCGTGATCGAAACAAGCAGCGAGCAAATAAGCAAAAAGTAGCCGCTGGGCGTGCTACATTAGGCGCGCGAGTTGTAGAGGAGTTCCCCATGTTTCGTTCGATCGCAAGCCTCCCCCCGTATGCTCTTCTTCGCAGCAGTGCAGTGGCTCTGGCGTTGGTCGCGCTTGGCGGATGCGCGAACAAGCCAGCGCCGATCCAGCCGCCGGCGCCTACGAGCGGCCCCTTCGTCAATGTCGTGTTCCTCGGGGATTCCTTAAGCGCAGGCTTTCAAAACGGATCGCTCGTCGACACCCAGCAGCCAAATGGATTTGGCTCGCTGGTTGCCCAGCAGGCGCAGTTTCCCCTGCAGCTGCCACTGATCGCGGCGCCTGGAGTGCCGGCGGTGCTCGAGCTCGTGAGCACGGGCTTTCCGCCGGGGATCGCGCAGCAGGGCGGGTTCACGACAGGCCGTGACAATGTGACCATCCAGCCGAATAACCTGGCTGTGCCGGGTCACACGCTGCACCAGTTGATCAATTTGACCCCAACGCTGAACCCAACCACGGACGAGGACATCGTCACTGACCTGGTCCTCGGCGCTCCGTTTGGGAACACGCTTTCGCAGCTCGGGGAGGCGGTCGCGCTCAAGCCGACGACGGTCTTTCTCTGGATCGGCAGCGAAGACGCATTGCTGGCCGATGATGCAGGCAGCCCGAGCGCGATGACGCCGCTCGCGAGTTTTACCAGTGATTATACGGAGCTGATCACCGTCCTGAAGACGTACACGGGGGCGCATCTTGTGGTTGCGAATATCCCGGATGCGACCGCGGTTCCCTACATGACGCCGGGCAGCCTGATCCTGAACGAAGCGTCGCAGTATACGAAGCTGCCAACCGCCGTTCTTTCTGTGCTGCTTGGGATCCAGCCGACCGACCTGGTCAACGCGCAGGGACTCTCTGACCTGGAGGCCGAGGTGGCGGCGCTCGCCAAGGGAGGCAGCCTAAGCCCGCTGCCGGGATCGGACGTGCTGACAGCAGCCGAGATCGTTACAGTCGAGAACCATATCGCAGCGTATAACCAGGTGATTGCGCAGCTGGTAGGCGCGGCAGGCGGCACGCTGGTGGACCTGCATAGCTACTTTGCCTCGCTGTCAGCCGGGGTAACAATAAATGGCTACACCGCGACGACCAGCTTTTTGGGCGGGTTGTTCGGGCTGGACGGCATCCACCCGACGAACACCGGTTACGCGCTGCTCGCAAACCAGTACATCGCTGCGACGAATACAGCCTTTGGTCTTTCCACGCCTGCCGTGGACGTGTCACAGGTAGCGGCGAAGGATCCTTACTTTGGACCGAATATCCAGCCGGCGGTAAGTAAGGCGACGCGCATTCCGACGGCTGCGGCGCGGCAGGCGAGTCAGTTAATCGAGAGCAGCCGCTTGCTTTCGCCTGGGGTGGGGAAGCGCTGACTGATAGTGGCTGGCTGTCCTGTGCGTGAAGGGTCTAGCGTAAGGATCGAGCGTTAAGGAACTGCGGTGCTTTCTCTTGCAGGAGGCGATGCAAATCGCAGCGGCTTCGCCACGCGCAGGATGATCCCGCACCTGATCGCGATCTATAACCGCGCTGTGTGTCTCGGGTAGCCGGGTACTCTCCTCTTTTTGTAACAGCACTGAGCGTTCGCTCTCTTGATCGGCGGTGATAGGATCTAGCCGGCGATGCGCCATTGTTTTATTCCTGCTTGCGGCGGAGTCATCTGTGCCTCTGAAGTTACTGTTACGGGAGAGTACGAGGAGAACCGCTTCCGTTCGCGAGTTCCTTCTGGCGGCCCTTGCTTCCGGTTGCAGCATCCTGATGGCGATCACACTTGTTGTCTCTAGCAGTGACGCGCAGGCTCTAGATCGCGGCCCGGCGCAGCTCTCGATCGATGTGACCAAGGTTGCCTCGCCGGTAAGTCCTACCTTGTATGGGTTGATGACAGAGGAGATCAATCACTCCTACGATGGTGGGCTCTACGCTGAGATGATCCAGAATCGGACCTTTCACTCCGACTGGTCGGGGCAGCCGCCTTGGGACCTTGTCTGCCATGGCAATGCGGCGGCAAGCCGGTCGGTTGATCCGGAGCTGGGGCCAAGCAAAGCGCTGCCTTACAGTATGAAGCTCTCGGTAGTGGCAGCGTCTGCGGGCAACGAGGCGGGGCTGACGAATCCAGGCTACTGGGGATTCGGATTGCGCGCGCACACGACCTACGCTGGCTCTTTCTACGCACAAACGAAGAACGCGGAGATAGGTCCAGCAACCATTCGACTCGTAAGCGATGTGACTGGAGAGACACAGGCCCAGGCACAGGTGGCGCTCGAGCCAGGCCCATGGAAGCGCTACCATTATTCGCTCGCGACAGGCGCGATGCAGCCGTCGAAGGCAAATCACCTGGAATTAACCGTGAGCCATCCTGGAACTGTCTGGCTGCAGCTTGTCTCGCTCATGCAGCCGACGCTCAACGATCGTCCGAATGGCAACCGCATCGATCTGATGAACCGCATGATGGCGCTGCACCCGACATTTCTGCGGATGCCTGGTGGAAACTTTCTAGAAGGCGTCCGCCTCGAGGATTGGTACGACTGGAAGAAGACGATCGGTCCGCTTGCAGATCGCGCTGGCCACGAAGGACCGTGGAGTTACTGGTCAACCGATGGACTCGGGCTGCTTGAGTTTCTTGAGTGGTGCGAAGACCTGCACGTTGAGCCGGTGCTGGCCGTGTACGCAGGCTATTCGCTTGGCGGCAGCCATGTAGCGACCGGCAAGGATCTCGAGCCGTATGTGCAGTCGGCGCTCGATGAGGTTGAGTATGTGACTGGCGACGCGAGTACAAAGTGGGGAGCCGTGCGGGCACAGGATGGACACCCGGCTCCATTTCCCCTGCACTACATTGAAATTGGCAATGAAGATTATCTGGATAAGTCAGGCAGCTATCCTGCACGATACCAGCAGTTCGCAGAGGCGCTGCATAAACGCTATCCGCAGTACAAACTGATTTCGACTGACGGAAACAGCGAGTACGCGACAAAGGTAAGCTCCGATGTGTCGGACGAGCATTACTATAAGTCGCCGATGGAGATGATGGATCTGGTTCACCACTATGACAAGGCTTCTCGCAGTGGTCCGAAGATCTTTGTTGGAGAGTGGGCGACTCGATCCGGGTCTCCGACGCCTAACTTCGGTGATGCACTCGGAGATGCGGCGTGGATGACCTCGATGGAGCGGAACAGCGATCTGATTATCATGGCGAGCTATGCACCTCTGCTCGTCAATGTCAGCCCGGGTGGCATGGAGTGGCCTACTGACCTGATTGGCTTCGACGCGCAAACTACTTACGTGTCGCCGAGTTATTGGGCGCAGGCTCTGTTCGCCGGGCACCTCGGTGATCACACGCCGGCATCGTCGCTTGCCAACGAGAACCAGCGATTCTTCTACTCCGCGACAGTCAGCTCGGCGAAGAAGGTGCTGCATGTGAAGCTGGTCAATGCCTCCGATGTGTCGCAACCGTTGTTACTCATACTTCAGGGCGTCGCAGGTGCGCATACCGCGAGCGTGACATCGCTCCATGCGGCGACATTTGAGGCAACAAACTCGATCAGGGATCCGGACGCCATTCAGCCCGTGCAGCGAAGCGTCTTCGTGCCTGCCGGCCGGTGGAGGCACACGGTGCCACCGCTTACCATCGAGGTGATGGATATAGCTTTCTAAGTGGCTTGCTTTGTTGACTACAGCCGCTTCATGGCTGAGCATCAACCGTCACGGATCGATGCACTGAGTGGCATAGGAGAGCGCCTGGTTCAGCCTGACTCTAGACGGATGTTGCACTGGTCGCTCTACTTGATGGAAGCCGCGGAACTGGCCCTGTTCATGATCTCGGCTTGCGTTTTTACGGCTCTGCTCTATCATCCGGCATCGCCGGCACTCCACTGGATCCCGAGCGCAACCTTCCGGCGATTGCTGATGGGAATGTCTATGGGGCTGACCGCGATCGCGATTATCAAGTCGCCATGGGGTAAGAGGTCGGGCGCGCACTTCAATCCTGCGATCACACTTACCTTTCTGCGCCTGGGTAAGATTGATCGGCTCGATGCGGTGTTCTATATAGTCTTTCAGTTCCTTGGAGCCGTAGCAGGAGTGTGGGTGTCGGCGCTCTTGCTGGGGCCTGCCATTGCAAGTCCCGCAGTCAATTACGCGGTGACTGTGCCAGGACCGGCGGGCACAGGCGCGGCTTTCGCGGCGGAGTGGTTCATGGCGGCGCTGCTAATGGCGGTCGTGCTGTTCACCTCTGATCGACAGCGACTGGCCGGTTACACGACTTACTGCATGGGCGCTCTGATCACCGTGTATGTGCTGATATTCGCGCCTATCTCAGGCTTCAGCATCAATCCGGCTAGGACGACCGGCTCGGCGATCTTCGCAGGCGTTTGGAAAGCGGTGTGGATTTATTTCAGCGCGCCGGTGCTGGGCATGCTCCTGTCAGCAGAGGGGTACGTGCGGCTCAAGGGCATGAGAGAGGATGGACCAGTCGCGCATGGTGCCGGCAGGCGCAGGCATTACTTTAGCCACCGGCACTTGACGCGCAGGGAAAGCGCTGACGAACGGCGCGACTTAGACGAAGGATAGAGATCTATCCCTCGTCGGGCGAGTTATTGGCTCGTCGGCGCTGATGGCTTGTAGTCGACACGCACAGTCTGGATCTGAAAGGGTGTGACCGGCACGCTGATGTGGTCGTCTGCCACCCGGAGCGATGCTCCTTCAGGCTTCTCCATCAGGTTCACGACAGAGGCGCCAGTCGCACCAGGTGGCACCATGAGTGTCACGGTGCCGGCTTTGCCTGCCCACTCGTAAAAGCGAATGATCAGGCCGTCCTGATCCTCGGCTTTCTTCACCGCTGTCACGACGACATCTTTCGAATCGACAGTCATGAAGGAGTGCTCCGGAGCCATGTCGCCGCTGTGCGGCTCAACCTGCATAGCTTCGAGAGCGTAATTAAAGTTGTAGCCGTGCTCAACGGTGGCCGCGGTCTGCCAGGTGCCGGCATGCGGGTAGAGAGCGTAGGTGAAGTGGTGATGCTCACGGTCAGCCTCGGGGTCAGGCCAGGTCGGGGAGCGGAGAAGAGTCAGTCGCAGGAGATCGCCGACCGCGTCGTAGCCATACTTCGAGTTATTGATCAGGCTGAAGCCGTGAGTGCCATCTCCTAAATCTGCCCAGCGCATGGCGGGCACTTCAAAGCGGGCTTTCTCAAAGCTGTTATTGCGCGTGGTCGGCCGCTCGATCGTGCCGTAGGGAATCTCGTAAGTTGCCATGGGGCCAGTCGCAGCGAGTGGGAACGCGGCCTTTAGGAGAACGTGGGTTTCATGCCAGTCGATGTCGTTTGAGACGACAACATGATCGGCGCCGGTGTACAGGATGATGTCTTGCGAGAACTTAGAACTCTGCCAGGATCGCGTGACCCGAACCACGGAGCGGAGTGGGCCATGTTCGACCAGAGTTACCGAGTCAACCTGATGAAGCAGGGTCGGGGCGACATCATAGGTGCCGGGATCGATATTCCAGGCGTCGTAGTCTTTGGGCGTGTCTTTAAAGGCCTGCAACTCGTTGCCGCAGCCACCTTGCTTGATCGTCTCGAAGTTCGCCTTTTTATCAAAGAGCGAGGTGATGCAGCCAGTCTGAGGATCAACCACAACGCGCAGTGCTGCGTTCTCGATCGTCGTGCCAGAGTTCTTCAGGTCCGAGGAAAAGTCATGCCTGGCGGCGGAGACGCGATAGACCTGGTAGCCCATCGAGGGCACGGCGTCGGGCTTGATCAGCAGGCGATAGGTGTGGGTACTGGGATCGCTGGACAGAACCTGCGAGGGGACCACCTGATCCTTGCTGTCCAGGATTGCGAGGGTACTGCCGGAGGCGGAAGGCAGCTGCACGGAAACTTCGACCAGCCCACCGCGCTGCCAGGCGAGTGGATTGAAGATCAGCACAGGCAAGCCGTTTTTCACACGAGTATTTACTTTCGCGGCGAGCAGCTTGAGTGAGTTTGCGTCGATCTCCTGCGTAGACCAGCGGACCTGGTCGTAATCCTTTTGCGCGTCCTTGTAGATAATGCCGATGCCGGAGCCTGCGGCCAGGTCATGGAACTGGTTGAAGAGCACATGCTTCCATGCGTCTGTCAGGCGCGTGGCCGGATAGGGCTGGCCGTCAAGCCAGGCGAGAGAGGCATACTTCTCCGCGTTGAGGACCTGCTCCTCGCTGTCGCGCATGTTGCGCTTGTGGTCGGCTTGCGTAGTAAAGACGCCGCGGTGATATTCCAGGTAGAGCTCATCTTTCCAGGTGGGAACGCTGATCTCGCCCGCGGCCGGTTGCGGAAGGGTTGCATCGCCTTTCGCGAGCGAGGTGTAATTCCATGTCGGCGAGTTAGAGGCGAGCTGCGCTTCCACCTTGGTAAAGAACGGCTGGGCGGTGCCGAACTCTTCGTGCGGCATCACCTTATCCGGCTCCATCCAGTGCAGCCCCTGGTCGAGCATGGCTCGCGTGGGCCCGCCGCCGTGATCGCCTACGCCAAATAAGTCCATCATCTCCGTCATGCCCGGAGAGCGTTGACGGGCGGTCGCGAGATCTTTGGAGAGCCGGATGGGATCAAGGTTGTCGTTGGCATAGTCGTGAGGAAAGTAAGTAAGCACCTTGCTGCCGTCCGGCGACTGCCACCAGAAGAGTTTAAGGGGAAGCGGATTGGTATCGTTCCATGTCATCTTCTGGGTCACAAAGTAGTCGATCCCGGAGCGCTTGTAGATCTGCGGCAGTTGCCAGTTGTATCCAAAGGAATCTGGATTCCAGCCGATACGCGTGGTCTTGCCGTAGAGCTTCTGGAAGGTAGATTGCCCGACCAGGATCTGGCGGACCAGCGACTCGCCGTCCGGCATGTTCAGGTCTGGCTCGAGCCACATGCCGCCGACCAGCTCCCATCGCCCCTCGGTGATCCGCTGCTTGATCTGGCTGTTCAAGTCCGGGTATTTGTCGGCCATCCACTGGCTGTACACGGCTGCTGACTGGGTGTAGGTGTAAGTCGGATACTCGTTCATCAATTGCGCGGCGGTGCTGAAGGTTCGCTTCACGGCGTCGACCGTCTCGGTCCACGGCCAGAGCCATGCAGCATCGATGTGCGAGTTACCGGTGAGGTGAAAGGTCGCCTTCTGCAGCATGGGGCGCAGGGCGGCGAGCGTGGTCTGCGCTTTGACCAGGCTCGCGTCGAAAGCACGCTGGTCTCCGCGGTTGAGCGCGGTGAGGTCAACGGTGTGGATCGCGTCAGTAAGGGTCTTTGCGTCGCTGGCCGAGGTGGGCGCAAGGGAGGGGACGAGAAAGCCTGCACTGACTAACTCTTCACGAAGATCTTCGGGGTTCGGGCGCCCGGGTGCGAAGGTGATCTTCATCTCAACGTGGTCGAAGGTTTTATCGTCCACTGTCTGCAGAAGCTTGACCGCGACCAGCACCTTGTCGCCGGCCTTGGCGTTGGAGAAGAGCTGCACCTGCTCGAGGTCATCGCCCAGGGCCACGCGTCTGCCATTGAAGTAGAGAATCTCCGGCATGGGGCCGTTGGCGTAGGCGCGAAAGCGGAAGCTTACATCGGCGCCAGCCAGGTCGTAGCCGTGCAGGTCTTTGGGGATCTCGATGGTGCGCCGGTACCAGACGGCCTCTTTGCCCGCCTTGGACTTCGGCTCGACGGTCTGCCAGGAGCTGTCATCGAGGCTGGGCGACTCGCCATGCGCTACATCGCCTGCGTGGAAGCGCCACGGACCGCCGGGGAGCGTCTGCAGGGACTCGAGACGATCGAGCGTGGACTGCTCGGCAGCAGAGAAGGCGACCTGCTGCTTGACCGGATGCTGCGAGTCAAAGAGCTGCGCTGCTGCGGGGAGCGTGAGAGCCACAGAAAAGACGCAGCACGCGGAAAGCGATAGGGACCTGAATGAACGCACTACACACCTCTGTTTGGAATCGTTTCCACTTGGGGTCGGCAATGGAATATTAGAACACTCGGTTGGCGATCATAGCCTGCCGGGCATCGTTGAGAGAAGCAGGAAGTTGCGGAGCTGCGCACCCTGGACGAAAGGGATGGCGGGCGCGCAGAGAGCTGGATGTGCATTGGGAGGCATAAACGCAAGTGGGATAAGTCGACTGTACTGGAATTCATCATTGGTTTACTTGGATCGACTGCAATCAAGAGAAAGGAAGTGAACTGAACACCCGGGAGCCCTCGTATGGATCGTCGTCTCTTTCTGAAGTCGGCCTCTGCCGCTGGTGCGTTAGCATGGATTTTGCCTCGAACGCTTCAGGCCCAAAGCTCGACAACTTCAGACGCGTACGTTGCAGGAGTGCCATTCGTGCTTGACCCCTCTTTCAGTGGACTACCCCAAGCAGATATCGACGTGCTCTTCGAGGTAAACGCCTCTGCGACAGCTGCGCAGCAAGCTGCTATCTTCCCACAGTCGGTCGCCTCCGGCGATCCGCTTACCAACGGGATCGTGCTGTGGACCCGCGTCGATCCTGCTCAGCAGCAAGGTCCTTCGGGCGATATGCTGGCCTGGCAGATCGCGACCGATCCCGGCTTTGCGCCGGCGACGGTCCTGATTGAAGGGGTGGCGCTGATCGACCCCAACAAGGATGGCACGGTCAAGATACCGGTGGCTAACTCTGTGCTGCATCCTTTTACCCAGTATCACTACCGTTTTCTCTACAACCAGGTGAGCTCGCGCACCGGCCACTTCAAGACGCTTCCCTTGCCGACCACCTCGCTTGCCGTGCTGAAGCTTGGCTACGTCGTCTGCCAGGATTATGGAAACGGGTACTACAACGCGCTGACCTATCTGGCTGGGGAGGAGGTCGACTTTGTTGTTCACCTGGGCGACTACATCTACGAGACGATTAACTCCGGGTCCTTTCAGAATAGCCCGGTACGCATTGTGCCGCCGTTCGCCTCCGGCGGCCCGGTTCCGCAGAATGTGGACGACTATCGGCACCTCTACAAGGTCTACCGCTCCGACCCGAGTCAGCAGGCCGTGCATGAGAACTTTGCCTATATTCTGCTGTGGGATGATCACGAGTTCGCGAACGACTGTCACCAGGACTTTCACCCTGACAACGACGTGGCACCGGTGACCGCGACGACACCGCAGCCGGCACTGCGCCAGGCAGCGAACCAGGCCTGGAGCGAGTACGGCCTGGCCAATACACCGTTTGACGCGAGCCAGGGTTGGGAGAACTCGATCCAGGTTTACCGGACCTTCTCCTTTGGCACACTCGCAGAGCTTGTGGTGACTGATGAGCGCCTGTACCGGGATGCGCCGCCATGCGGCTCAAACGAGATCAGCCAGCGTTATTTCTCGCTGGGCTGCTCGGCGATGGGCGACTCGGCCCGCTCGATGCTCGGAGCCACGCAGCACGCCTGGTTTGTCAACCAGATCCAGAGCACACAGGCGACATGGAAGCTCTGGGCCAATGAGGTCATGCTGATGCAGCTCAAGTTTGGACCGCTCTACATCGACCTCGATCAATGGGACGGCTACCAGCAGGAGCGTAATGCGATCTTGAATCTTGTCAAAGATGGAAAGATCAAAAACTTTATCGCGTTGACCGGCGACCTGCATACTTTCCTGGCCGGCTATTTGAAGACTGACTTTGATAATCCGTTCGAGTCGCACGTAGGCATCGAGCTCATGGTCGGCTCGATCACCTCGGCTAATTTTTCCGAAGAGATCGAGTCCGTGATTGCACTGCCGAGCCGCGCTGTACCCGCTAAGCAGTTCAATGTTCCGCCCGCGGTACTCTCTGACACGCTCCGGGTCGCCAATCCGTGGATCGAGTTCTTCAACTCTTCGACACACGGGTACGGGATCCTCACGCTCACGCCGGAGCAGCTGGTCTGCGAGTTTAAATCAGTCAGCACGATCACAGAACCGACGGCGACGCTGTTGCCGCTCGCTACGTTCACGATCCCGGTCAACCAGGTAAAGCTGGTTCAGAGCTGATCTTCGCGCTGGCCAAACAGCTGGCAACAAGTCAGCAGATGAAGCAAGGGCAGCCGAAGTGGCTGCCCTGCTTATTTGCTGTGTGATACAGATCAGCGGCTAGCTTGCGTTTTCCCTGCGTCGGCAGTGTAGGTGACGTGCCATACAGACCGGCTGCCATCGTCGGTGACAAAGAGCGAGCCATCCTTGGCGACCGTGACACCGACGGGGCGTCCCCATACCTGGCCATCGGGTGTAAGGAAGCCGGTGAGAAAGTCCTCATAGGTGCCGTCTGCTTTTCCATCGTGAAGAGGGACACGGATGACCTCGTATCCGGCACGAGCGGCACGATTCCAGGAGCCGTGTTCGGCGACAAACGCGTTGCCGTCATACTGGCTGGGAAACCCTGTTGCGGAGCCACGGGGTTCATTGGGATAGAAGACCATCTCGAGTGAGGCCATGTGCGGCTGCACCAGCACGTCGGGCGTGATCACCTTGGCACTTTCATCCACGTGCTTGCAGGATGCGCCGTCGGACGAGGTGGCAGGAGCCTGCATATTCGCGCCTGTTCCATCGGAACAGGGCTGCGCGAGACGCGGGTCGGGATGACCGCCCATGTAGTACCAGGGCCAGCCGTAGAAGCCGCCTTCTTTGATCGAGGTCACATAGTCGGGCACGAGGTGGTTGCCCAGGTTGTCACGTTCGTTGGTGGAGCACCAGAGGGACCCGGTGATGGGGTTGATCGCCTCACCGACACAGTTACGAATGCCGCTGGCGTACACTTCGACGAATTTGCCCTCGGGCGTAAACTCAAGCACGTCGGCCCGGTGGAACTCCTTCGGTGTTGTGTCCGGGTTGTCGATGTTGGACCCTGAACCCACGGAGACGAGCATATGCTTGCCATCCCGAGTGAACACCACGTCCCGGGTCCAGTGTCCACCGCCGCGCAGTTGCGCGAAACCGGGAAGCTGCGCAACCACAGTCTCCGCTTTGCCGGTTGCGACCAGGTCACCGGACTTGTAAGCAAACCGCACGACTGAGTCGGTATTGCCGATGTAGACCCACTTCGGATTGGGACCAGCAGGATAGAAGCTGATCCCGAACGGGAGGTTCAGGCCGGTCGCGAAGGTCGAGATCTGCTCCGCCTTTCCGTCCGGGCGCACGCCGCGCATGACGTAAATTTTGTCACCGTGGGAGTCCGAGAGGAAGATGTCGCCGTTGGGCGCGGTGCGCAGGAGGCGCGGCTCGCGGAATTGTGTATTGGCTTCCGGCACAGGGGCTGGTTTGCCGGTGTTGGGATCGCGCGGCGCAGGCTTGTAATCTCCACCCGCGTAGAGCTCGACCTTGAAGCCCGGAGGCGCGATCGGCATGGCTCCCTCGGGCCGGGGCACGACGAAGGGGCCATTTTCCACAGCCTCCGAAGGGTTTGGCTGAGGCAGATCGGCAACGGTGATGTGGCGCTGCGCACCCGGCATCTGTTGATTCCAGTCCGCGAAGGATCCTGCGCTCGCTGCGTCCGGCTTCTGCGTTTGCGCGAGTGCGGAGCCCGAGCAGAAGCTTCCAGCAAGAACGGCTGTGACCAGCCAGCGTGATGGCAGGCAAGACGTTGGAGAGTACCGGGGGGATCCAGTGCGAGGCCGTGTGATCATAACCGTTCCTTTGTTGAGAAAGTTCACCGTTTCAAGGCTAGCAGAAGGAGGCAAAGAGCTAGCGTTCTCGAGCAGACCTCAAGCGAATTGCATAAGTATGACGAAAGCATGGCTCATTCAAATACCAGCTCATCGAAGAGATGGGCTCATCCATATGGGCTCATCGAAATGGGTCGCGAAAGACTACATCGAGACACCCGCGCATGGAACTTCCGCCATACGCAGGGCTTCTTCAGGGCTTCGGGGGGAGCCGGAACACCTCGACGACCGTGGACATATCCTGTTGCGAGTATCCGGCGGCTACGGCGCGGGCGAAGAGCTGCCTGGCGTTGGCGGCTGTGGTGAGCTCGACGCCGCTCGCCTCAGCCTGGGCGTACGCCAGATCTTTCTCCATCAGCGTTAGCAAGAGATGACAGTCTGGACCCCAGCCGCAGCAGAGCTTCATCGGCTGGTAACCCTTGGTCAACGTAGCGCTGGGCCTCGGCACGGAGCTCGTCGGTAGGATCTCCTCTCTGGAGCGACCTCCGAGAACTGGAGAAGGTAAAGCTTAGAGGGGTTCGGGAGCGATGCACCCACAGAGCGGGAGGACGATGCAGGTGTTGTCCGCGGTGGGAGAGAGGATCGCGTGGCATATGCTAGGCTGCCAGTGGCCATGGGCGTCAAAGTTGCACAAGTCATGCTGATCAGCCTGCTTTCTTCAGCCATGGTACCGGCTAGGGCTGCGTGCACGGTGCCTGTCGATCTGGCGAAGGAGCTTCGCGCCAGGCCTGACGCCAGCGCCTATGCCGCTCTGGGCAGCTGGTATGCCGATCACCAGCAGTTTGGCTGTGCGGTGGAGACCTTTCGCAAGGTCGCCGCTCTCGAACCGGGCTCCGCCCGCTACCAGTATCTCCTCGGCTTGAGCCTGTATGCAGACGGGCAGCCCGCTGCGGCTGTTGCGCCGCTAAGGAGTTCTCTTCAGCTGGAGCCGGCCGAAGTACAAACGCACCTGCTCCTGGCCAAGGCGCTGGACGCGGGCAAGGACCGAACGGCTGCTGAACTCGAGTGGCGGCTCGCCCTGGCCAGAGATCCAAAATCCACACTCGCGCTCGAGAGCCTGAGCCGCGACCTCCTCGCCGACCACAACTACAGCGGCGTGATTGGGCTGCTTCAGCCTGTCGAGGCTTCGGGAGCTTTAGACGATGCCTTGTCGGTGGACCTTGCGGCCGCTTACAGCAGCTCGGGGCTGCCGGAGGACGCCGCCGCGCTGCTACGGAAAAGGCTTGCGGCTAACGCCGACTCGCTTGATCTGGCAGAGGCGCTCTCTGGCGTACTGATCCTGGAGAGCCGCTTTCAGGATGCGGTGGCCGGGCTGTCGGCAGTTGCCAGCCAGCACCCCGGGGACATGCAGGCGCAGGTCCTGCTGCTGCAAACCCTTGTGCTTGCCCACGATGCCAACGCGGAAGCGCTCGGAGAGAAGCTGCTCAAGTTAGCCCCGGCCCAGTGGGAGGTGCTCTACTTTATGGGCATACTTCACCAGCAGGGCAACGACTACGCCGGTGCCCGCGAGTACTTGGAGCGCTCGATTGCCGCCGAGCCGGGAAACGCCGACGCCCACTATCGGCTGGGCGTGGTGCTCAGCGCCTTGAAGGATGAGACGAAGAATGAGGCTGCCGCCAGGCAGGAGCTGGAGCGAGCGATCGCCCTCGGACTGGATACGCCGGAGGTGCACTTCGCTCTTGCCAAAGCTCTGCGAATGCAGGGTGACGCAGGTGCCGCGCAGCAGCAGTTGCAGCTCTACCAGGAGAAGCTGAAGGCTCAGGCCGCACGTGCCCAGGCGGCTGACAAGGCGCAGCAGGGCGACCAGGCGGCGGCGGCCGGCAACCTGCAGCAGACTGTGGAGGATTACCGCGAGGCGCTGGCGCTTGAGCCGCAGGAGCCCGTGCTCGCGTACAAGCTGGCCATGGCGCTGGATAAGGCGGGCAACCCCGCGGGCGAGCGCGCCGCGTTGCACCAGGCCGTGGCCCTGGACCCGCACATGGCTCTGGCGCAAAACCAGCTCGGCTACCTGGACGCAGGCGATGGAGCGGCAGCGGCTGCGGCCGAGCACTTTCGGCTGGCCATTGACGCCGACCCCTCTTTCAGCCGGGCCTGGATGAACCTGGCGGCCACGCTCTGCCTGCAGGCAAAGTGGACTGAGGCTCGCGAGGCGCTTCAGCATGGAGTGGAGCTGGAGGGCGAGAGTGCGGGGGCGAAGGCTCTGCGCCAGCAGATCGACGCCATGGAAGCGCAGGCTCGGCGCTGAAGCTGGGAGAGCGGGCCTCAGCCTGTGAGCTGGGCGGCCGGCCTAAGCATGCGACCTGAGCCTAGGTCCGCGTAAGCTGGAGAGGACCGGAGCACCATCCCTGCGAATGAACCTCCCTCCTGCTCCAAAGATGACACGGCGACGCTTCCTCAAGAGCGTAGCGGGAGGTTGCGGAGCGGCCATCAGTCTAACGGCATTTGGCCGCGATGCTTTAGGCACGCCGGAGAGCAGCCAAACTCTGCCGCCTTTCTCGCGCCTGGTCGACGTGGCGCACGCCGCGGGCCTGACGCAGTCGATCCCGTATGGAGACCCTGGGCACGCGACTTACATCATCGAGGTGATGGGAGGTGGATGCGCCTTTTTCGACTATGACAACGACGGCTGGATGGATCTGCTGATTGTTGGCGGGCCTGGGAGCGTCGCTGAAAAAAGTGCCGACGGCGGAGGCCAAGAGGCCAGTGTCCACCAGCCAGGCGGTACGCGGCTCTACCACAACAACCGGGACGGTACCTTCCAGGACGTCACAGCCCGTGCGGGGCTGACCAGCACCGGCTGGGCGACGGGAGTCTGCGTGGGCGACTACGACAACGACGGCTTGGACGATCTCTTTCTGACCGCGTACGGCCAAAACCGCCTGCTGCACAACAAAGGCGATGGCACCTTTGCTGATGTGACGCAGAAGGCTGGCTTGGTGCATGCGCAGCCACGCTTTGGTACCGGCTGCACGTTCATCGACTACGACCGCGATGGATGGCTGGACCTTTTCGTGGCCAACTACGCTGACGTTAGTTTTGAGACACTGCCCAGGCCGAGCCTGCAGATGGTCAATTGCAACTTCGAGGGGGTCGCGGTCAACTGCGGGCCGAGTGGCCTCCCGTTTCCCACCCACTCGCTCTTTCGCAACAATCGGGACGGCACCTTTACCGATGTCTCCAAGCCGTCCGGCATCTCGGCTGTGCGCAGTTCCTACGGGCTGACCGCGGTCGCCTTTGACGTGGATGAGGACGGCTGGCAGGACATCCTGGTCGCCTGCGACTCTACCCCGAGCCTGTTGCTGATGAACAACCATGACGGCACCTTCCGGGAAGAAGGCCTGATGCGTGGGGTCGCGCTCAGCGGTGAGGGGCACGAGATGGCCGGCATGGGCGTCGGGGTCGGCGATTACGACCTGGACGGGCGTTTGGACGTGATCAAGACCCACTTCCTGCACCAGGCATCGGGCCTATATCAGGATGTGGGTAAGGGCGAGTTTGAGGATGCCACAGTGGAGGCGGGTCTGGGCAACGAGCAGCGCTTTATTACCTGGGGCGCAGGCATCGTTGACCTGGACAACGACGGCTGGCCGGACATCTTCGAGGTGACAGGGACTGTCTACCCCGAGTTGGAGAGCCACTTCCCGGCCAAGTATCCAAGCCGCAGTCCACGGCTGCTCTTTCGGAATCTTGGCCGCACTTCTGGCACTGGACGTTTTGTCGAGATGGGCGAGGAGGCCGGCCTGGATCTCATGGCGGCCCACCAGAGTCGCGGCTGCGCCTTTGGCGACTTCGATAATGACGGGGACCTAGACATTCTCATCATGAACCAGAACGAGGTGCCGTCGCTGCTGCGCAATGATGCACCGGCGGCAAATCACTGGGTCAAGGTGCGCCTGGAGGGGACCAGGAGTAACCGCAGTGCGATCGGGGCCCGCGTGCTTGTTCGCTACGGTACCAAGCAGCAGGCGCAGACTGTACTCAGCCAGGCAAGCTATCTCTCTGCCAATGATCCGCGCCTGCACTTTGGCCTGGGCGCGGAGAAGACGGCTTCGCTCGAGATTTACTGGCCTTCAGGCACGAAGGAAGCGATCGCGCGTGTCGAGGCGAATCACCTGGTGCTCATTCGCGAAGGGGCAGGCGTGGTCAAGGTTGAGCGCTGGTGACCGGAGCTCCTGTTCTGGTTGTTCTTTTAAGCTGACGCGAACAGCTGCTTTCCAGACTAGCGAAAGGTTTTTGGCGCGATCCGACTTTAGACGGATTCGCGTCGTTGATTCGCTCGCATAGAGTCAACGCGGACCTTCAGTATGGATTCCACCGTTCTTATGAAAGATCCGCTCTACCCGGATCGCACGACCTTATCGGCGATCGCGGCTTTTGATGGAGGAGACACGCAATGCTGCAAATGCTTCGCAGAAGCACCTTATTTCTTGGTCTTTCCCTGGTCCCTATTGGCGGCTTTGTCCACGCGGGGTATGCGCAGTCGGTAGGCGCCAGCTTGAACGGCCAGATCACCGATCCCTCTGGCGCCGCGATTACCGGCGCGACTGTGACAGCAACTAATGTAGACACCGGTCTGAAGGTCACAGCGGTCTCCGCCGGGCAGGGGACCTATCGGGTCGCGCCACTACCGCCCGGCAAGTACTCTCTTTCGGTGCAGGCAACCGGCTTTGAAGCCTATGTGCAGCAGGGCATCACCATTAACGTGGACACACCTGCCACCCAGAATGTCAGCATGACCACCGGGAACGTGCAGGAGACTGTTACAGTTACGGCCAACGCGGAGCTGCTCAACACCACCAATGGTTCGCTCGGGCAGACGATCGACTCGACGGCCGTTACCCAGCTGCCGCTCAATGGCCGCTCGCCGGCAACGCTGGTCTACCTGGCACCTGGCATGACTCCCGGCGGCAATACGTACAGCCAGACCGGCTTCTCCTTCCCTTCGAGCTCAGAGCCCTCCGTCTCGGCCAACGGCGGTACACAAGGCAGCACGTACTTCCTGCTGGACGGGGTTCCGAACATGGACACCTACCTGGGCCTGCCTGCTCCCTTCCCCAACGCCGACGCGACCCAGGAGTTCCGCGTCATCACCAATAACTTCAACGCCGTCTACGGCTTTGCTCCTGGCGCCGTCGTGACCATTCAAACCCGGTCCGGCACCAACGACATTCATGGTGGAGCCTTCGACTTCTATCGCGACCAGGTCTTCAACGCGAAGAATTACTTTTCCAAAGGAGTCGACCCGCTCCACCAGAACCAGTTTGGCGGCTTTGCCGGCGGTCCGATCCTCAAGAACAGGGCCTTCATCTTTGGTAATTACCAGGGCACGCGCAACGCGACCGCCTCGACCGAGCTGCAATCCTATGTGCCGACGCCAGCGATGCTGGCCGGTGATTTTAGCGCCTACGCGACCGGTGGCGCTGAGACGCTTTGCACCTCCGGCGTCTCGGCTGCCTGCCCATTTGGCGTGGTCAACGGCAAGCCGAACCAGCTGCTGCCCGGCTACAGCTACAGCCCCATCTCGCTGGCTGTGACCAAGGCAAACTTGCCGGTCGGCCAGCAAGCGAACGGACTCACCTACTACACCTCGCCGGCGTTCATCAACCAGATCGATGAGGGAACGGCGAAGCTCGACCTCGATATCACGCCCAAGCAGCGACTTTCGCTGCGCAGCTTTATCACCAGCTTTATTCAGCCATCTGCCAATGTGGATGGCAACCTTCTGGCGCTGAACAATAACTACAACTACGATGTCGCCATCCAGGAGCGCTACTACAACGAGACCCTTGGCGACGTATGGACCATTAACGACAAGATGGTGAACTCGCTCTCGGCTTTCTGGAGCGAGTACGATGCCGGTAACGGTTCGCCGGCGAACCAGGCGGACGGCACCCCTTTCTGCTGGTCGAAGTACATCAACGTTACCGAGATTCCGGGCCAGTGCTATGTGGAGGGTTTCTCAGTCGGTGGCAACGGCTTCAACGTCGGCTACTACGAGCCTTCTACCGAGGGTCGCAGTACCTACGGCGTCTACGATCAGTTCACAATCGCGCTCGGCAAGCAGACTCTTTCCTTTGGCGCCAACGTGCAGCACCAGTACGCGCGTGAGCAGACCCAGTATCCCACCTCGCCTATTCTCAGCTTCAACGGGCAGTACACGGGCGTAGGCCTGGCGGACTACCTGGTCGGTGATCTCTCCTCCATGTTCCAGGGCGCTGGCGAAGTCGCCAATGTCGCCGGATGGCAGCCTGGCTTTTACGCGCAGGAAGAGTACCGCGCACAGCCTAACTTGACCATCAGCGCCGGTCTACGCTGGGACCCGAACCTGCCGCCCACGATCGCCAACGGACGTGCTTCGACCTTTCTTCCTGGTCAGCAAAGTACTGTCTACCCGAACGCGCCTCTCGGCGTTGTCTTCCCCGGCGATCATGGGGTAGGCGCCGGCCTGATGCTGACCACCTATGGCTACTGGGAGCCGCGACTCGGCGTCGCCTGGCAGCCCAAGAACATGCCTCATACCGCGATCCACGCAGGCTTCGGCCTGTTCACCTCGCCAATGATCTACTCGGACTACAACCACACGGCGGACAACGCGCCGTTCGCGCCGACCTTTGATCTACAGGGAAGCAAGACCACGCCCCTGAACCTGGCTAATCCATGGTCCAGCTCGGCCGGCACAAACTTCGTCAGTCCGTTTCCGCCATTTGCCTCGTCGTCGTTCAAGCCGGCGTCAAACGCGACCTTTGCCTCCGGGATCAGCATCCCGGCCACGATCGATCCTGCTTTCAAGCTGGCCACGACCGAGAGCTGGAATCTTACCGTCGAGCAGCAGATCGGTCAGAATACGGTCGCGCGCTTCGCCTACGTCGGGACCCAGACCTACCACGCTCCATTCATCCTCGACCGGAACCCCGGCATCTATGCCAATGCCGGAGCCCGGAGCACCTACGGCGCTCTCAGTGAGATTCTTGACATGGAGAGCCACGGTACAGCGAGCTACAACGCGCTGCAGGTCAGCGTAGAGCGGCGCATGGACCATAACCTGCAATTCCAAGGAAACTTCACTTACTCGAAGACCATGGACCTGGCCTCCTCGGCTAATGTCAGCTTCGGGACCAACCAGCTGGCCAATCCCTTCAATGTGGCGTACAACTATGGCACTTCAAGCGAGAACGTACCGCTGCGCGCGGTTGGCAACGTGACCTACACGACGCCGGGTCTTTCCCGGCTTAACCCTGTCCTGCGCGAGGTCCTCGGCGGGTGGGAGATCAGTGTGATCACGACTGCGCAATCCGGCTTCCCGTTCACAGTGGCCGGCGGTCTGGGGAGCAACAACTCGCAGGCGCAGCAGTACGAGGATCGCGCGGACGTCGTACCAGGCGTCTCGCGGAACGTTCGCCAGGGCGGTAAGGCGAAGTGGCTGAATAACTACTTCAACGTGAACGCCTTTACTCAGAACGCTCCGGGTACCTTCGGATCTTCGGGCAAGAACATCATCCAGGCGCCGCCGCTTTACTACAGTGATGCGGGGCTATTCAAGAACTTCAAGTACCGGGAGCGCTACAACCTCCAGTTCCGCTGGGAGATGTTCAACGCCCTGAACCAGCCAAGCTTCGCGGCACCGAGCGCGAACAACCAGATCTCGAATGCGGGGATCAACACGGGTGGCAACGAGGGGGCGATCACTTCTACCGGTGCTGAGCCTGCGCGTATCGGGCAGATGGCGCTGAAGTTTACCTTCTAACCCTGCGCTGCAGCTACACAACAAGCCCGGACCAAATCTGGTCCGGGCTTGTTTTTTGCTGCTGCTATGTCGGTTCTCAGGTAAGCCTAGTTGGTCACCCTGAAATCCTGCGGAAAGTTCGATCGCCGCACGCAAAGGTTGGGTGCGAAAGCAGGACAGCTAAACAGGGCGCATCGCTTGCTGGGCTTGCTCCCTCGCCTCGGTGAGTGAGGTGACCGGATCCGTGGTCGGGTAGTATTCCATCGCGATGAATTTGTCGTAGTGCGCTGCCGCGAGCGCACGGTAGATGGGTGTGTAGTCGATCTCACCCGTACCCGGCTCATGCCGCCCCGGCACATCGGCTATGTGCACCAGGCCGACCATGTCCATGTTCTTCTCCAGCTTCTCGATCAGATTTCCGAAGGATCGCTGCTCATGGTAAAAGTCGTACAAAACTTTCACGTTGTCGCGTCCTGTCGCACGCGCGATGGCGAAACCATTGGTGACGGTCTGCAGAAAGATGGTGGGATTCTCCAGCGGGTCGATCGGTTCGATGACGATCTGGATGTTGCTTTTCGCAGCCAGATCAGACGCTTTCTTTAGGTTATCGACCGCAGTTTGCCGCTGCGTTTCAGGATCGATCTCCGCAACGCGCCTGCCTGAGAGCAGGATGACCTGAGGACAGGCGAGCCTGGTGGCATAGTCGAGATGCGCCTGCATCTGCTCTAGAAAGCTCTCCGACTCGGCGGGTACCGCGAAGCCCGCCTTGACGCCGCTCATCGAATCGACAACCAGCTTCAGCGATCGCATCTTTGTCATGTAGCTTTGCGTCTGTTGCGGAGACCAGTTGTGAAACTGGCCAGTCAGCTCGATCCCGTTGTAGCCGGCCTCGCTCACAATCTCCATGGAGCGATCAAAGGAAGCCTGCTTTTCAAGCGCCCACAGCATAAACGAGAACCGCACAGCCCTGGAGGAGGAAGGCGCCTGCGCCTCACCGATACGAACAAGGGCCTGGCCCACAGCAGCGGCTGTGGCGAATTGTCCAAATTGACGCCGATTCATGATGGCTCCTGTATCTACTTTGAGGCTCATGCTGCTCTGCGCGACGTATCTGCTGCAGTGTTCTGCTCTCAGGCGAATGGATACAACGCGTGCAGGTACGCGTAATCCACCTTGGCTGCCTGGATCGCCTGCATGTCCAGAAACGGCGGCTCCTGCTCGACAAAGTAATGATCGATGTGGATCTTTGCTGCAGCAGCAAGGATTGGCTTGTAATCAATGTACCCGTGACCTAACTCGGTACCCTGCGGGCGCTGGTCCTTCATCAACGTAGTGCTTACCTTGCTCGCGCGCTCAAAATCCTTGATATGGAGCATTCTGATGCGCTGCGGGTAGCGGCGAAAATATTCTTCGGGCTTGGAGCCGGCAGCGATCATCCAGCCGCAATCGACCTCAAAATCGACCAGCGCCGGATCGGTCTCGGCAAGCAGGACGTCATAGCCGATGGTTCTGCCGTCGAGCTTGGCAAATTCTATATTGTGATTGTGGTAGGCGTACTGCAGGCTAGACTGCTTCGCCATGCGCGCGATCTCGTTTAGACGCGCCGCCATCTTTTTGTAATCATCCACGGTTGCCTGCTGGGAGCCGGAGGGCAGCAATGCCGAACAGACAACATACTGGGCGCCGACGATCTTAGCGTCATCCAACAGCGACTGAAGCGGGGCGGTATTCATCTGCAGATGCACGCTGTGGCAGGCAAGCTCCGCCTGATCGAGGGCGAGGCGGAACTGGCGCGCAGGCAGGCCGGCAAAGCCTGCCGTTTCCACCTCCCCGTACCCGATCCCGCGGAGTTGCCGCAGAGTGCCTGGTACATCCTTCTGGAGCTCGGCGCCGACCGTGTAGAGCTGGATGCCGACGGGCTGCCTGGGGGCCATGGCTTGAAGAGCAGGAGCAAAGATAGCAGCGGCTGCCGTCGCGCCTCCCTGCAACAGAAAGCGACGGCGCGAGTGAGCATGGATGAACATGGATCCTTCCTTTCGACCTGCTGCGATGGTGTGCGACAACAACCAGCGCCTCCACTATAGGCGAGCCGACGAACGACGCGAATCCACCAGAAGTCGCGGCGGCAGCCGGGGAGCAAGCAAGGCTAACTATTCACCCGCGATCCGACTTTAGTCGGATTCGCAACGATCCTTCACGGGATTAGCTTAAAGGGCGCCAGGTGATTCCATGAGCTTGACTGCAGGCAAGAAGAGCGCTGCTTTCGGCGGCGGCTTTCGTGTTCCAAGTGCATACTCCCTCTTTTTATTCTTCGTGCTGCTGCTGCCCGGCAGCGGCTCGCCGACGGTGCAGGCCGAGCAGGCTGCCGGGCGCCCAGCTATCACCGGCATCTCGCATGTAACGCTCTACGCAGATGACTTGGCTAAGTCGGAGCGCTTCTACACGCAGGTGATCGGATGGGAGCAGGTGCCGGCTACGGGAGCGCACTCCGGGGTTCGCTTTTACGCCAACCATCAGCAATATATTGAGCTCGTCTCGCCGCCCAGCCCTGAGAGGAACGACCGCCTGGAAGGCTTCGGCTTTGTGACAGCGAATGCTGAAGCGATGCGCCGCTTCCTGGCGGCTCACGGCATTGCTGTTCCGGCTGGGGTGACGACGGAGCCAGATGGCAGTCGCAGCTTCCTGGTTCACGACCCCGCCGGCAACAACGTCGAGTTTACCCAGCTCAGCCGCCACCCCGTAGCCGCGCCCGCTGACCTCTCGCGCCGCCTAAGTACGCATATTATGCACCTCGGCTTTGTCGCGAGGGACAGGGCGGCGCTCGATGGCTTCTACAAAGACCTGCTCGGCTTCTCTCTCTTCTGGCAGGGTGCTGCGAAGCCGGGTGCTCCGGACTGGGTCATGATGCAGGTCCCGGATGGAACGGACTGGGTGGAGTACATGCTCTATCTGCCGAAGGATCCTTCGCGTGGTCAACTGGCCAGCGCGAACCACTTCTCCCCAGGAGTTGTCAGCATCGACGCATTGCATAAGCGGCTTCTGTCGCAGGGCTGGGAGCCATCCTCGCAGGAGCGGCCGCCACTGCTCGCGCTCGACGGCAAGTGGCAGCTTGATTTGTTTGACCCCGACGGTACCCGCGTCGAGTTCATGGAGTTCACTCCGGTGCGCAAGCCCTGCTGCTCTGACTTTACCGGACGTACTCCGGGTCCCTATCCTCGTTGGTGAAGCAGCGCCATCGGAGTTTGGGAAGGATGCGAAATCTCCTGCGGCGTCCAGTTTTCCTAGTCACACTCGTGCTCGCTTGCAGCCCTCTGTTGCAGGCGCAGCGGCAGATTGTCCCCCTGTGGCCGGGTGTCGCTCCAGGCTCAGAGGCGAAGGGCGCTCCTGAGGCGGTACGCACTACGCCCCAGGGGGATCATGTGGTCTCGTCTGTAAACCGGCCATCGATCGCTGTGTACCTGCCGGCAGAGGGCACAGCGACAGGAGTCGGCGTGCTTGTGATTCCAGGCGGCGGACACAGAGAGATCTGGATCGATCACGAGGGGTACAACGTCGCCGACTGGTTGAGCAAGCACGGTGTGGCGGCTTTTGTACTGAAGTATCGGCTCGCCCGCGAAGCCGGGTCGACGTACACGGTGGAGGGGACGGAACTGGCTGACACCGAACGAGCGCTGCGGCTTATCCGCAGCAGGGCTGCCGAGTGGCAGGTTGACTCAGCGCGCTTAGGAGTCCTCGGGTTCTCTGCGGGCGGCGAACTGGCCGCGCTTGCTGCCTCCCGCTACGACGCCGGTTCTTCCGATGCAGCCGACTCGATCGAGCGCCAAGGCAGCAAGCCTGCCTTCCAGGCCTTGATCTACCCGGCACTTCCGCAGGATATGAAGTTATCTCCGCAAACCCCGGCTGCTTTTCTGGCATGCGGCGCGAATGACAGGCCAGACATTGCAGAGGGACTGGCTGAGCTGTACCTGCGCATGAAGCGCGCAGGGGCGCCGGTAGAAGTGCATATCTTTGCGGGCGTTGGCCACGGCTTTGGTATTCGGTCCACCAACCCGAGCAATGTGAGCGAGTGGCCGGATCTTTTCTACCGCTGGCTTGAGAGCTCGGGGTTTCTCAAGAAGCACTGAAGTGTCGCGGGTCGAGTGACAAGATCGCGGGCGTTCGGGCGCTGGGAGTAAGGCGGCTGCGCACGTGTCAGAAGGTCGCTCTTACCCCTATTTGTGCAGCGAACGGGGTGCCCACGGTCGTGCCTGGCCCGAAGAAATCGCCAAGGGCTCCGGAGGGAATGGCCAGCTGCTGCAGGTTGAGTACGGGCTGGGTGCTGCTGCAGGCCTGGTTGGTGCAGAGGGAGGAGATGTTGCCCGCCTGCGCCTGTGCTGAGGGAACAGGCAGCGAGGCGACATTGGTCACGTAGTTAGCGCCGGGATTGTTGCGATTGAAGAGATTAAAGAACTCGACGAAGGGCAGGACGTTCCAGCGGTCGCCCAGTCTGATCGGCCTGCTCACGCGCAGGTCGGTCTGCAGATAGGGTGTTCCGCGGAACTGGTCGAGCGATGTTTGCACGCCATTGACCGCAATCCGGCCAGAGTTATCGGCTGTGGTGATGGTGAAGGGGCGTGCACTCTCCTCTTGGGAGAGGCCGCTGATCTCCAGGCCTCCAAGTATCTGCCAGGTGCCCGCCAAGACAAATCGCTGGCGGACATCTTCACCGGATGGGCCGTAGTCGCCGGGAGCGAAGGCGTTCAGCGGATTGCAAACCCCGTTGACGTAGTCGAAGAGCTCGCCCAGCACGCAGCCCCAGGTCTGCGCCTTGGAAAACGTGTAATTCGCTATGAAATCCAGCCGCCTGGTAGGGGTGCCCTGGAGGTGCAGCAACAGGGCGTTGTAGCTCGAGCGATTATCCGAGTGAAAGACGTTTACATTGGGGACCACTGTCGCTTGATTCGAGTCATCCGCAGACAGTTGCGGCGTAAAAAGGTTGGTGCCGCCGGTATAGCTGTAGGCGCGGTAGGCATGGTTGCCCTGCTCGTGTGTATAGTCTGCGCTCGCGAGCCACCTGGTGGTGAAGGCATGCTGGACGCCACCCGAGATATGGATCGCGTACGGCGTTTTGTACTTGGGGTCAATCAGGTCTGCCACGCCACCGCTCGCATTGCCCGGAACGCAGCCGGCATTCTCAGAGCCGCTCGAATCCTGCGCAGGATCGACGCAGGATCCTGGAGCTTGGTTGGTCTTTTGCAGCGCGGTGGCCCAGCCGGTCTGGGCAAGATCGTTGAAGTACAAACCGAACCCGGCGCGGAGAACAGTCGCAGCGTGGCCACCGGGAGAGTAGGCAAAGCCCAGCCGCGGCGCGAACTGCCGGCGATCGTCATGCGGTGCGCTCGACACGAGTGGTATGCCCAGCGCCGCGAGCGTGAGATAGCCGGGATTTGCCAGCTGCGTTCTTCCCGACCCGTTAAAGAGCCCGAAGGTGGTCCCGTAGCGAAGGCCGTAGTTGAGAGTCAGCTGCCGGCTCACGCGCCAGGAGTCCTGCGAATAGACGGCGAAGCGCTGAATGTTCTGCGAAAACGAGCCGCCGAGATTCGACGTGGAAGCTCCGGCCAGCAGGTCGCTGGAGAGCTGGGCAGGATTGGTTAGATAGTAGGTTGGATTTTGGGGAAGCTGGTAGAGCGTCTCCGTGTCGCTTGGAAAAGCGCCGCCGAGCACAGGCTCATGAATGAAGTTGACGCCAAACTTGAGCGCGTGGGCGCCTCGGTCGTGCATGAGGTCGTAGCGAAGCTGATACTTCTCCTGATTCCGCTCTGAGGGAAAGAAGGTGATCGGGGTGGCGAACTGGTTGTCGCCATAGGTCTCAAAGCCGGAGACAGTCAAGGCGGTCGAGCTGAAAGGAAAGGCTAGGGCGAAGCCCAGGTCAGAGTTGCGGGTCTGGGTCAGGTGCAGGCCGCTGGCATTGAGCACCAGCTTGCCAAGCCAGTCCGGGGAAAAGGCAAACTGGTTGCCGATCACCAGGCTCAGGTAATTGTTGTGAGTCAACAAGCCCGTTGACGGGAGAGTGCCTTGTTGCACCAGGCTGTTATGGGTGGTGTAGTTGTCCTCCGAAGCGCGCAGGAACCACTGCGAGCTCGTCGATTGCGACCAGTCAAGACGCACCGATCCGAAGTAGTCGCGAAAGGGGATGGGCACGTTGGACGGCGTCGCGATCGAGCTCACGCCGGGGATGAGTCCCTCTGCCGCGAGCGCCGCGAGCGCGTCGAACTGTGTGGTGCTTGCGGGACTGTAGGCGATGCTGGCATCCTCGTGGACCTGCTCATAGGCTGCGAAGAACCAGAGTTTCTTTTCCGGTGAAGCGTGCCCTGCGGTCACTGGTCCACCAAGGGCGGCAACATAGTTTTGCCGGGAGAAGGGCTGCTTCGGATGAGGAGCAGGATTCTCGATGGGGTAGCGCGCGTTCAAGTCCGCTGCCCGCTCATAGATCGCCGCGCTTCCATGGAAGTCGTCGGTGCCGCGACGGGTTGAGATCACAAGGGATCCTCCGGTCGTGCCTCCGGTGTCAGCATCCTCCTGGCTGGTGCGGACGGCAAACTCCTCGATTGAGTCTGGAGAAAAGTTTTGCAGAAAGCCACCGATAAAATCGTCGGAGTTGTCGCCGCCGTCGACTGAGAGTTCATTGTTGAGCCCGGAGCTCCCCCCGGTAGAGACAGCAGTAATGCGGGCTTTGGTTGGGTCCGAGGGCTCGACTGGTTCTGTGCCGGGCGCGAGGTAGGCGATGTTGGCAAAGCTTCTCGCAGGCAGGGGCAGACCTTCCAGGTCCTTGCTGGTGACGATGCCCTGGTGTACGTCGCTCGAGAGATCGATGGGTTTCGCGGTGATGGAGGAGCCCTCGGCGTTGACGCCGACCGTCTGTCGCACCTCGGCCGGTCGAAGAGTCACCGTAACGTCTCGGGTGGTGCTCACCGCGAAGGATAAGTCGGTGGAGGCCTGGGCGAACCCTTTCGCCTGCACGCTCACATGCCAGGTTCCCGGTGTCATCGCGTCGAGGCGAAACTCTCCGTGCATGTCAGAGGTGGCATGGCGAACCTCGCTGGTGCCCGACAGGGTCGAGTCGATGGTGGCATGCGCGATCCGCGCCGCTGCCGCGTCTTCGATACTTCCTCGTAAGGCGCCACCCGAGTTCTGTCCGTGGAGGACTGGGGTAAGCAGGAGCGTGGCGAACAGTGCAGTCCATCGTCTTCGTATCATGGGCGCCCTTGTGAGAGATGAGAGAGAGTGGTCACCTTGAGAAGTTCTCAGAAGGCAACAAGTCTTTCAGCCAGGCGGCGAGATGGTCTCCCTCACTGGGTCATCAGGTAGTAGACTTCGCGCTCAATCTCCGCGATGGCAACTGGAGCTAGACCTTCGGACTGCCGCCGTTGATTGAGCCTAGCGAGCGGTCCGTCCTTCAGCTTCTGCCATGCAGCGGTTCTCGCGACGGATGCTTCGCTGGCCTCCTGATAGACCTGCATAGCTTGCGAGGGCACCGCGCGCTGAGAGCTTTCGGCTACGTTGAGCGCCGCGCTAAGCTCCGTGTTGGCCTGTTCGAGACCCATGCCCTGCGGCGCTGAAGCTCCTGACAACAAAGCCTCGAGGGAAAGCAGGAGAGCCTTTGACATGGCCTGGAGGTCTGGCTTGCCGGCTGCGTCTGAAAGTTTGTCCGTCACCGAAGCGATCTCGGCCAGCGCGCGGCGGCTTTCGAGCGAGCTTTGAAAGATGGCGTAGCTGGTCTTGAACTGCTCTTGCAGCTCTGCCTGCGTTGCCGGGGAGCGTGGGTCCATGACGACGGCCAGCGTCTGCGGCGGCAGAGTCTTTCCATTGACGGAAAGCTCGACTGAGTACTGCCCGGGCGCCACACGGGGCCCGCGTGGGACACCGCCCTCGCCATCATCGGGCTCGTCGCTCTCAGCCACGCCAGAGGTGCCCCAGGCCAGGTTCCAGATCACCCGGTGCATGCCCGGCGAGGTCTCTAAGTGCTGCGGCTCGGGGAACCAGCGTGCCGCGATCGGCAGCGGCGCATGCCGGGGCTTGGCCGCCTGCTCTTCAGAAGAGATGTGGCGGACCAGCTTGTGACTGGCGTCGTAGATGCGCAGCTCCAACTGTTGAGCCTGGACGGGAAGGTAGTAGTCGAGCAGGGCTCCATTGGGCGGATTGGCCGCTGTCGGTTCCTCCGGTGGCAGCGGCGTGCCTGAGAAGCCGTCATTGTCGACACGCGTTGTGACCTGGGGCTGATAGAGAAAAGGCGTCTTGGTCTGCGCGTGCTCGGCTGCCTGACGGAGTGGGGTCATGTCGTCGAGGATCCAAAAGGACCTGCCGTGCGTGGCGACGATCAGGTCATCGCCATGGATGACCAGGTCGCGGATCGACGTCACGGGAAGGTTGAGCTGCAAGGGCTGCCACTGGTCGCCATTGTTGAACGAGACGTAGACGCCAAACTCCGTTCCAGCGTAGAGCAGGCCTTGTTTCTTTGGATCCTCGCGGACAGCATTGACGAAGGCGGGCGCCTGGAGGCCGTTGGTGATCAGCTTCCAGCTTTTGCCGAAATCTTCCGTCCGATAGAGATAGGGCGCCTGGTCGTCCATGCGGTGCCGCTCGACGGCTGCATAAGCCACCGCGGGGTTGAAGTGCGAGGGATCGATGAGCGCGACGCGGGCCCACGCCTGCATGCCTGGGGGCGTTACGTTGGTCCACGATCTGCCACTGTTACGAGTCACCGAGATGACGCCAGTGTCGCTGCCCGCCCAGATCACGTCCTTGTCAACGTAAGAGGGAGCGACGGTAGCCAGCGTGCCGTAGCCGCGCGCGATCGCGTTTTCGGGCGTGGGCGCGTCCGGGTTGGCGACGGCATCGATCGAGTTGCGCTGCGCGGCAGCTGCTGTATCGACCCCGGCTGCCGCGGGCAAGGCCTTCTTGCTTGGATCGGCACCGGTCAGATCCGGGCTGATCTCGGCCCAGTGGAGGCCGCCGTCTGTGGTCTTCATCACATACTGCGTGCCGAGATAAAGGGAGGTTTTATCGACGGGAGAAAAAACCAGCGGCGGGGTCCACGGATCGCGGTACTTGCGCGCGGCGATCTCGCTGCCGAACACGGGCACGGGCCAGGGGGTGACATCCTGCGAGAGCGACTGCCTTTTGTCAAAGCGTGTGACCGTGCCGTAGCCACCACTCGCGTAGAGCAGATTCGGGTCTTTCGGGTCAATGGCCATGTAGCCGCTCTCGCTCCCGCTGGCCGGGCACCAATCGCGCGGAGTGATTTGGTTGTGATCTGTGCGGCTAAGGACGGCTGCTCCGCCGCTATCCTGCTGCGCGCCATAGACGGTGTAAGGAAATTGATCGTCGGTGGTCACGTGGTACATCTGGGCGGTGGGCTGGTTGTACCAGGTGGACCAGGTCTTGCCCCGGTCAAGGCTGATCGTGGTTCCCTGGTCGGTGCCGAGCAGCAGGCGCGAGAAATCCTTGGGATCGATCCAGAGCTCGTGATAATCGTCGCCGCCGGGCGCCCCGCGAATGACCGATATGGTCTTGCCGCCATCGTTCGAGCCGAGCAGCGCCACGTTGGGCACGTAGAAGACGTTGGCATCCTGCGGATCGACGGTGATGCGGCTGAAATACCATGCGCGGCTGGTCAGGCGAGGGTCCGCATTGGTGAGCTTCCAGTTGGCGCCGCCGTCATCGGAAACGTAAAGGCCGGATTTGGCGGCTTCGATCAGTGCGTAGACTCGCCGCCCGTCGGCGCTTAGGCCGACGCCGGAGCGACCCCATGTGCCTTCGGGCAGGCCGTGGCCGGTGCACGGCTGCCAGGTGTCTCCGCCGTCTGCCGAGCGGTAGAGGCCGCTGCCCGGACCAACGATGGGGGCGTAGGTGCTCCAGGGCGGCCGATGCGCATTCCACAGTGAGGCGAAGAGAACCTTTGGATTGGCAGCTGCGATGGCCAGGTCGGCGACACCCGCGCTGGGGCCGCGATCGAGGGTGCGCTTCCAGGTCTGGCCGCCGTCAGTCGACTTGTAGACGCCACGCTCGGCGTTGGGCCCATACGCATGGCCGAGGGCGCCCACATACACAGTCTCGGGGTCGGTGGGATCGATGACGATCCTGCTGACCTGGCGAGTCTCCTTGAGGCCTACGTTCGTCCAGCTCTGGCCGCCGTCTGTCGACTTGTAGACGCCGTTGCCCGAGGCCAGGTCCGAGCGGATGTCGCTTTCGCCGGTGCCCACGTAGAGGACCTTTGGATTAGAAGGTGAGACCGCGAGCGCGCCGATCGAGGCCACGGGCTGGTGGTCGAAGATCGGCTTCCAGACCGTGCCTGCGTCGGTGGTCTGCCACACGCCACCGTCAACCGAGCCGAAATAGAAGGTGCTGCCGCTGCCCGGGACGCCGCCGACAGCGACCGCACGGCCGGCGCGGAAGGGTCCGATCAGGCGCCAGTCCAGGTCATGGAACAGCTCGGGCGAGACCGTCTGTGCGGCCGTGGGCAGCGCGCACGCCAGCCATGCGAAAACAAGCCTGGAGGCAAGGAGCACTCGGCGTTGGTTGGCCCTCTCGTTCGCTCGCTCGTTGCGTGTCGATCTCATTGAGTCTCCCTGATCTTCTGGTATTTTCGGCTTTGGACAAGTAATTGGAGAGTGCATGGAGCCGGGGGTGAGTCTCCGGAGCTAGTCTTCGTCGCCGCTCTCGGGCATGGTCTCGGGCTTTTGCTTCAGGCTGAGTTCTGGCAGGTGGGCTCCGAGAAGCTGTTGATTGAGTGCAGGGATAGCTGAGCTTCGCAGGCTATCCCACGTGCGCAGGACCTCGGACAACTCCTCACCCGCATGCGCAACGGCCTGCTGCTGGGCCGCGGTTGGGGCTGCGTCCGCCTGGCCCACCTGCGTGTACAGCGAGCCTGTTTCTGTGACGAGCTCATCCAGGCCTGGCGCCGGCTCCTCTATCCCGGCCTGCTTTCCCGGACCGGTCGCAGCTTGTTTCGCCGGGCCGGCAGCCTCCTGTTTTCCTGGGCCGGGTGCCGGCTGTTTCGCCGGGCCGGTGGCTTGCTCACCCTCCAGCAGGGCCCTCAGGCTGCTGTCCAATGCCTCACTTTTTGAGGTAGACGGCGCGCCTGGCGGAAGCTTCTCCAGCTGTTCCCGAACCGCGTGCGCCTGGAGCGAGGCTGCCGAGCTGCGAGAGACCATCGTCGCCAGGCTGGTTTCCAAAGTGAAGAGCTTCTGCAGATCGGCCTCTGTACTGCTGACCCGGGGATCCATCTTGATGACCAGCGGCGCAGACACGGTCTTTCCCCCGGCGGTCAGGCGCACCGTGTAGCGCCCGGGTAGTGCGAGCGGTCCCTGCGGGGTTCTCGGGGTCCTGCCTGGCACCGCGGAGATCGGGTACTCGTAGTGAGCGGCGACGGGCGTCGAGTAGCGCAGATCCCAGACCCACCGGTGCATGCCGGTGGCGGCCGAGAGCTGCTGGGGCATCTTGAGCCAGTAGAGGGGGATCAATTGCGTGGATAACTCCTCGGTGGTCGCTTCAGGAGTATCGGTGCTGGCGTACCTGCGGACTAGCTTGTTGCTCGCGTCGAGGATCTCGAGCGTGACAGGGCCCGCACTCTGTCCCCGGTCCGATGGAGGCAGATAGTAGTCGAGGATCGCGCCCGCCGGCGGATTCTCCCCAGCAGGTTCGTCCGCGGGCAGGGGTGTGTCGGTGTTGGTGCTGCGGCGCACCCGGTAGGCGGCAGCTGGTTGCACCAGATAGGGCGCCGCGCTTGCTTCCACCTTGTCGAGTTCGCGTAGGGGCGAGATGTCGTCCAGTATCCAGAACGAGCGTCCGTGCGTGGCCACGATCAGGTCATCATCCTTGATCCAGAAATCGCGCATGGAGGTGTGTGGGAGATTGAACTGGAGCGGGCGCCAGTGATCGCCGTCGTCGAGCGAGAACCAGACCCCGGTTTCAGTGCCGGCGAAGAGAAGGCCTTTGCGGAGGGGATCTTCGCGGACGGTGTTTACCGGTGCGTCCGCGGGCAGGCCGGCCGAGATCGGCTGCCAGCTCGTCCCGCCATCGTGCGTCCGGTAGAGGTAGGGAGCGGGATCGTCGATGCGCAGCCGGTTGACCGAGACATAGGCGGTCGCATTGTCAAAGTGCGAGGCGCTGATCTGGCTGACCTTGCTCCACGGGGTGAGCTTTGCCGGGGTGATGTTCGACCAGTGTTTGCCGTGGTCCTGGGTGCGCCAGAGCAGGCCATCGTCGGTGCCTGCCCAGAGCGTATCGGTGTTCTGGAAGGAAGCCGCGACCGAGTAGATGGCCCCGCGGCGTTTGGCTGTGTCGGCGGCAGGCAAGGGCTTGAGCGAAGCGGGCTGGCCGGAGTGTTCGCGGCTCAGGTCGGGGCTGATCGTCTGCCAGGACCTGCCATCATCGCGCGTTTCAAAAAGCATATTTGCCGCGTAGAAGAGCAGGTGCGGGTCGACAGGCGAGAAGAGGATCGGCTCCGTCCGATCCGCGCGGTAAGCCGGGGTACGGACCGGGATCGGCGTCACGTTCTGCACCTGCCCGGTGATGGCGTTGTACTTTGAAACCTCCGACCGCCCGGCGCCGAAGACGATCTCCGGGTGCAGCGGGTCGGGCGCGACATAGCCGTACTCAATTACGCCTGCAGGATGCCACTCGCGAAAGGTGATCGAGCCATCGTTGCCGCGGCTTGAGATGCATACCGAACCACTCTCCTGCTGGCCGGCGCAGACCTTGTAGGGAAACTCGTTGGTGACCGCCACGTGGTAGAGCTGCGCGGTGGGCTGGTTATACCAGGAGCTCCAGGTGGCCCCGCGGTTGACGCTGACCAGCGCCCCCTGGTCTGAGACCAGCAGGATGATCTTCGGGTCTTCGGGATTGATCCATAAGTTTTGGTAGTCGTCGCCGCCGGGTGCGCCGCGCAGGCTGGTCCAGGTCTTGCCTCCGTCGGTCGAGCGCACATTCACAATGCTGGCGACGTAGACCACGTCCGGATTCTTTGGATCGACCCTGGGAACAGGCAGGTCGCCGCCGCCGATCTTCATCGCCGGGCGCGGGTCCTCGGTTGCCCGGTGCCAGCTCTCGCCTGCGTCGTCAGAGCGGTAGAGCCCGAGACCTGCGCCTGAGCCGTAGCCGCCCTGCTTGAGGGTTGCCGTGGTCGCATACATGCGGGTCGGGTCGCTTGCCGAGAGGGTTACCTGGATCTGGGTCAGGTTCTGCGGCAGGCCGCTGGTGAGAGGCCGCCAGGTCTCGCCGCCGTCGGTCGATTTGAAGAGGCCGCCATGGGTGCCCTCATAGCTGTTGCCATCTTCCCAGGGGCCCAGGCGCGCCTCCCACAGCCCCGCGTAGACAATGTTCGGGTGTTGGGGATCGAGCAGGACGTCCGAGCCGCCGGTGTTCTCGTCCTTGTAGAGGACCTTGGTCCAGGTCTTGCCGCCGTCGGTGGAGCGGAAGATGCCTCGCTCCTGGTTTGGCCCATAAGGGTGGCCAAGCACGGCCGCAAAGAGCCGGTTAGGGTCATGCGGGTCGATCGCGAGCGCGGGGATCTGCTGCCCGTCCCGGAGGCCGAGATGCTGCCAGCTCTTGCCGGCGTCAGCCGACCGGTAGATACCGTTGCCGACCGAAAGATCAGGCCGGTGCAGGCCTTCGCCACTCGCCACATAGACCACGTTGCTATCGGAAGGAGCGACAGCGATGGCGCCGACCGATTGCGTGGGCTCCTGGTCAAAGATCGGGTTCCAGGTGCGCCCATAGTCGTCGCTCTTCCAGACGCCGCCGTCGACCTGCCCGACGTAGAAGACGTTTGGCTCACCCGGCACGCCGGTCGCTGCGCGGGTGCGACCGCCTCGAAACGGCCCGATCATGCGCCAACGCATCGCAGGCATCGGGCCGGATGGCGGATCTTGGGCGGTGGATGGAAGGGCCTGGGCAAGGCAGCATGCAAGAGACGTGGCAAGCAGGCCACGGACGATCGAGTGAGTCAGTTTCAAGAAGGGCTCCTGCCAGCGACGAACGCGTGGAGCCATCTTAAAGTCTCCTAGCTCAGCGAACAATGCTCAGCGAACAATGCTCAGCGAACAATGCTCAGCGAACAATGCTCAGCGAACAATGCTCAGCGAACAATGCTCAGCGAACAATGCTCAGCGAACAATGCTCAGCGAACAATGCCCGCGACCGCGCAGCCCCTGAGGGAGCACCCGGGACTTGCTCGCGAGCGTTCGCGAATGCTGGCACAGTCATGCCCGGCTGAGACCCGGGGCTGCATCCTCTATTGAAGTTGCACGGTCTCTCCATCCGGCTTGGCAGGTACCTTGACAGCCCAGGCGCTGCCGGAAGCGGTGAGCGCCTGCTGGCGCGAGCCTACCGAGGCCGTGTGCCGCGTCGGCGTCCAACCATAAACCTCGAGCCGGTACTCGGTCCACCAGGGAGGAAAGCGGCCTTGCTGAGGCGCGATGGTGAAGGTCAGCGAGCCATCCTGCTGGACCGAGCAGGAGAAGCGGATCCGGGCGTACTCGCCCTGGCGGAAGTTGAAGCTGTGACCGTCATCGGTATACACCTCACCGGTGCAGGGGGTGCTGCGATCCGTAGCGGGGTAGATCCGCAAGGTCAGCGGGCCTTTCGGCATCTCTTCGGTGCTCTGGGTCAGCGGCTCGATGGGAACGATACTGCCGCCGCGAATATAGACAGGCAGCGCCTCAAGCGTGGGCGTGATCATCAGGGGCTGGGCGGGGTGAAGCTGATCGCGCTGTTCCAGGTCACGTGTGGCTGCTTTCGCGGCACGCTCGAAGCGCTCACCGGTCCAGTAGTCGTACCAGGTGCCGGGCGGTAGATGGACCTCGTACGGAGCGATCTCTTCAGGCGACGGATTGGGCGCCACCAGCAGGTCGTCGCCGACCATAAACTCGCTGCCCCCTGCCTCGAGGTCAAAGGGGTGCCCATCGGTGGTGGCTTCAGGAAACTCCACGAAGAGCGGCCGCATGATCGGCACGCCATCATGCGAGGTGTGCTCGGTGGCCGTGTAGAGGTAAGCCAGCAGCCGGTAGCGCTCCTCGATGAAGCGCCGACGGATCGCCTCCTGCTCCGGCCCATCCACCCAGACCTCGTGGCGCCGCGTGCCCTTGGCCGAGTGATCGCGATCGATAGGCTGAAAGGCGGAGACCTCGATCCACTTGGTTAGCAGGTCTGCCGGGGGGGAGCCTGCGAAACCGCCCACATCCGCGCCTGCCATCGAGAAGCCGCTCAGTCCTAGGTTCATCAGCTGCGGCATGGTCATGCGCAGGTGGTTCCAGGTGGCGCTGTTATCCCCGGTCCAGGTGACCGCGTAGCGCTGTCCGCCCGCGAAGCTGGCCCGGGTCATGACAAAGGGGCGCTCGTTCGGCCGTGCCGCTAGCATGCCGTCGTAGGTGCCCTCCGAGTTCAGCATGCCGTAGACGTTATGGATCTCGCGATGATCGGTGGTGCGCTTGAGAAAGCCGGGCATGTCGATGCGGTGCTGCACGTCGTCGGGCATCGTCTTGGTCGGGGTGTTGAATACGGCGGGCTCGTTCATGTCGTTCCAGAAGCCGGCCACGCCGTCTGCGATGAAGGGCTTGTAGAGCGATCCCCACCAGGCGAGGGTTTGCTGCTCGGTGAAGTCAGGAAAGACAGCCGGACCCGGCCACACGGTGCCGACAAAGGTGCTGCCATCAGGCAGCTTGAGGAACCGGTCGCCGGCCACGCCGGAGTCGTACGGCGTGTAGCCGATACCCGGCTGCCGCGCGATGTGCAGGTCGGTAATCACGACCAGGTGGAAGTGGTCCGCGGCCAGGTTTTTCACGAGCTGCGGAAAGTTGGGAAAGCGCTCCGGGTCGACGGTAAAGGGCATGTTGTTCTTCTGAAAGTCGATGTCGAGCCAGAGTACATCGGAGGGGATCTTGTCAGCGCGCAGGCGATGTTCGACCTCGACCAGTTCGGACTCTGGCGAGTAGGTGTAGCGCGACTGCTGAAAGCCAAGTGACCAGAGCGGCGGGAGCGGAGTCGGCCCGGTCAGCCATGCATACTCTGAAAGCACCTGCTTGGGCGTCGGACCGTAGAGCAGGAAGTAATCCGCCGGGCCATCGACGGAGCCAAAGCTGTATTCGCTGGCGTTCTCGCGGCCGAAGTCAAAGAAGCTGCGATACGTGTTGTTGAAGAAGACGCCGAGCGTGCGGCCCTGCTTCACATCGAGGAAGAACGGGATGCTCTTGTAGATTGGATCGCTCGACTCCTGCCAGCCGAAGCGATCGGTATTCCACATGGTGAACGCTTCGCCGGAGCGGTCGAGCGGGCCGGGCTTGTCGCCGAGGCCGAAGAAGTGGTCGTCGTCGGTGCGGCGCTTGGAAACGCGGAAGTCGCTGCCATGGCGCAGCATGGGCTCGGCATCCTGCTGGAGAATGTTGCCCGCGCTATCTTTTACGGTGAGCAGGAGGTCGGGGCTGAGCGCAACCTCAAGCTTGCTTGTAGAAAATCCCGTTGGCTTGGAAGTGACGTTTGCGGTGCTATGCAGCGCCTCAGGCAGCACTGCCCAGGAACTGTTCTCAGGCTCGGCCGTGCCCTGCCATGAGCGCACCCGGAGAAGGTCGTCGCGCAGCGTGGTGATCTCAATGGTCTGATCGCCGCGATGGGCGCGCACTCCGTTCGCGAGCCGCTCGAGACCAGGGTTGGCAGGGGCCTGGGCTGTGGCCGCCAGAGTCGCGGCCACAATTGTAACGGTAGCGATTACGATTTTAATGCGACGAGCGGGAGCTGCTCCGGCACGCGAGGTAAAAGTCGAAGCAGGGCAATAAGGCACGGTGTCTCCTTAGGGCTGGGTAGCGCGGGCAACCAAAGGAGGCGGCCCTGAAGTGCATCTAGCGAAGGAGCAGAGCCTGGCTGGGACTAGGTCAGCGTGAGAAGCGGCCACCGCACCAGCGGACGATCAACACCGCGAGCGCTTTCGCGCAGGCAAAGACTTCCTCGAGCTCCACATGCTCTTCCACTGTATGCGCGTAGGCAACGTCGCCCGGCCCGTAGAGGACTGCCGGGATCGCTCCGTGCTCGGTGAAGAGGCGCAGGTCGGAGCCGTAAGGAACGCCCTGCACCCGGGGCAGGCTGCCCAGCACCTCCCGGTGGGCGGCGCTCAGCGCGGTGACAATGGGTTCGGTGAGCGAAGTCTGTCCCGGCTCAAACTGGCCTTCAATCCACTCGAGCACCGGCGGGTGCTCGCGCAGCCACGGGTCTTCAGCGACTACGCCGGCGACGCAATCGGTGAGCGCCTTGCGGGCCGCAGAGATCGCTTCTCCAGGGAAGACCCCGAAACGGCCCTCAGCGGTCAGGGTCTCGGGCACTGTCGAAAGCCAGTCGCCTGCGGCGACGGTGCCGATCGAGATGGGAGCGATGTTGTCGTCGAACTCGAAGATGCGATTGTCGTAGCGCGCGTGGCGGGTCTGGTCGAGGTCCTCAATCGCGCGAAAGAGCTTCTCGAACTTTTCGACCGCGCTTACGCCAAAGCGCTTCATGCTCGCGTGGATCGCCTTACCGGTGACCACGATGCGAAAGCTCAGCGCGCCGGCATGGACCGGGCAGGAGCGTAGACGGGTGGGCTCCATCAGGATCGCGGCATCGGCCCGGAAGCCTTTGATCAGGGTCGTGAGCGTGCCAACGCCGCCACTTTCCTCACCGATCACGCTCTCGACCAGGACTTTACCTTGCGGTACAAAGCCGAGGTTGCCGAGCGCTTCGATCGCGAAGACGGCGGCAACCAGGCCGGCCTTCATATCGCAGGCCCCGCGCCCCCACAGCTTGCCGTCTTCGACGGTGCCGCTCCAGGGTGGGTACTTCCAGAGCGCGGCATTGCCGGTCGGCACGACATCCATGTGACCGTTCAGGATCAGCGAGCGGCCTTCTTCGCTGCTGTTCTGTTTGGTCCAGGTCGCTACCACGTTGAGCCGCTGCTCAAAGGGGATTCCATCGTCAGAGAAGGCGGGATGCTCTTCGAGCTCGCGACGGGTACAGGCATGCACGTCGACTGTGCAGCCGAGGGTGCGCAATTTTTCGGCGAAGAAGTGCTGCGCGCGCTGCTCTTCGCCGGGCAGGCTGGGGATCTGCACCAGCTCCTGCAGAAAGAGAGTCATGGTGCCCTGGAGCCGGTCGAGCTCCGCGAAGATGCGCCGGGATTCGTCCGCCTGCGGCTCGGGTGGAAAGCTCGGTGTGCTCATCGCGTGCCCGCCTGCACCGCTTGGAAGCGATCGATGTTGAACAGCCGCAGATCGAACGGTGAGGCGCCGGCGGTGACCAACTGCGCGAGTGCCTCCCCGATCACGGGAGCAAACTTGAAGCCGTGGCCAGAGAAGCCGGCAGCCAGAGTCACATTGGCATGCTCGGGATGCGCGTCGAGGATGAAATGCTCATCGGGCGTCATGGTGTAGAGGCAGGTCTCGGCATGCAGCAGGCGCCCGGCCAGACGGGGGAGGGTGCGCGCCAGTTGCGCGCGGATGTACTGCTCGTCGCGAGGCCGGATCTCGCGATCGACCGACTCTGGCGTACACACGTCGTCGCTGCCGTGAACCGCCACTTTGACACCTTCCTCGGCCGTCCCGGTCCAGGGGAATCCATAGACCAGGGGCTGGTTGTTCTCCGCCTCAAACAGGTACACCGGCATGCGGTCTTTGCCGTAGAGCTCAATCGCATCCTGGGGTTCAAACCAGTAGAGCACCTGGCGCGTGACGCGCAGCGGCAACCCCAGGCCGGCCAGGATCTCGGGCGCCCACGGGCCGGCGGTGATGACCAGATGCGCAGCCGAGTAAGTCCCGGCTGTGGTGCGTACGGTTACGCCGCCAGCGTCAGCTTTCCAGTCGAGAACGCGCTCCTCAACCCGCAGCTCAGCACCGGCGCGTGCGGCCTCAGCCAGCTGCGCGCGTACGCTGGCTTCGGCATCGAGGTAGCCCGCGTTGTGCTCGAGCAGCGCGGTGGTGTGCGGCTGCACGTGGAAGGCAGGAAAGCGGCGCTGCACCTCGGCTGCGGTGAGCCTCTCGGACGGCAGGTTGAAGGCGCGCGCGCTTTCTGCGCTGCGGCGCACCAGCACGCCAGAGTCCGGACCAATCACCAGACTGCCGGTGAGGTGCAGCAGCCGTTGACTGGTCGCTGCTTCCAGCTCCTGCCATAGCTCGAACGCGCGCAACAGAAGAGGCACATAGCGGCTGTCCTCAAAGTAGGCCTGGCGGTAGATACGGGACAGCCCGTGCGAGGAGCCGTGGGTGTGGGGAGGGGCGTACTGGTCGATGCCCAGCACCCGGCAGCCTTGGAGGGCAAGGCGATGAGCCGCGGCGCTGCCCATCACTCCCAGGCCGATGATGATCACATCCCTCATAGGGCAACTCTCCTCTGCCAAGAGCGCGGTTCCGCGTACGGTCGCGTAGCCTCCGGCTATTTCTCTGGGGCAGTGCCTCTACTGTGGCACGCCGCTGTACTTCGGGCAAACACTCCGGGTAAAACACTCCGGGTAAACCGCGAGGCTTACCTCGCCGACCCGCTTGCCGCCCACGCTCGCAGTCCAGTGCATCTGTTGGGGGCGCCGCTCTTCTCTTCGAGCGAGCCGGTGAGGAGGAGCTGCACCGGATCGCTCTCTTCCGGCTCCCAGTGGGCTCCCCAGTGGGCTCCAGGTGGGCTCCAGGTGGGCTCCAGGTAACAGACCGTCGCGGTCGTCGCCGAGGCGCACCCGGGGGGGGGGGGGGGTGGGCAGCTCGGCGGCCAACTGCACATCGGCTGACACTAAGCTGGTCCGCGCAGCCTCTCGCTGGAAGCTTGTGGAGACTCGACGAGCATCGCCCAGATCGCCACGCAGAAGAGCGCCATCGCGGCACCCGAACTTAAGGCCGGCAGCCAGCCGAAGCGGGCGACGAGCAGCGGCATGAGGGATGTTGAGGCGATGCCGCCGACGATTCCGGCTGTATTCATGACGCCGGAGAGCGAGCCGACGTGGTCCCCAGCCAGCAGCGTCGCGGTGGCCCAGAATCCGGATTCGGCGCCCATTAGGCAGCCAATGCTGAGGCAGAGCGCGGCTACCGAAAGCCATGGCGCGCCGGCGTAGGCGGCGAGAAAGAGGAGCAGGCCACTTAGGCCGTAGCCGACCATGATGACCACGCGCGCGCCGGCGAGGCGGCCGCGTCGCGCGGAAAACCAGTCGCAGGCTAGCCCGCCCACCGGTACCAGGGCAAGTGCCGTGAGCCACGGCAGGGCGGCGACCCAGCCGCCGCGGATCATCGAAAAGCCCCGTTTCTCAACCAGGTAGATATAGATCCAGAAGACAAAGATGAACAGGACATAGCCTTCGCTTGTGTAGCTGAGCACGAGCAGAAAGACGTTGCGCTGGCGCAGCAAGCCGAGCAGCGTCGGCGCGGGCTCAAGTGCCGAGCCAGCGCGCGGTTCTGGCTGCGCGCTTGATGGCGGCGCGGGAAGAGCCTCTTGCTCAATGAGGGCGCGCTCCGCCGCATTGACGCCCGGGTGGCTGCGGGGCGTATCCCGTGCCAGAGCGTACCAGACGATCGCGATCAGAAAGGCAGGCACCGCGGTCACGTAGAAGGACCGCTGCCAGCCCAGTCGCAGCATGACGGAGGAGACGAGCGGTCCGGTGGCCGCGCTGGCCAAGGCCGTGCCGAGAAACATGATCGAGCCGCCGATGCCGCGCTCCTTGGGCGGCATCCAGTTGCGCACCACGCGGTTGCCTACCGGGAAGGTCGTGGCCTGGCCGAGCCCGAGTAGGAAGCGCACGATCCATAGGGCGACAAAGCTCGCAACCATGCTGCCTCTGAACAAGGACGGCAGCAGCGCGGTTGCGATGGTCGCCAGGCCCCACACCAGCGCCGAAGCCGCCAGTGTTAAGCGCGGTCCGAATCTGTCGCCCAGCCAGCCGCCCGGCACCTGGAAGATTGCGTAGCCGATGAGGAAGCTGGTAAAGATCTGCCCCATCTGCACCTTGTCGAACCCAAAGGCGGGCATCATCACCTCGGCGGCTACCGAGATGTTGACCCGCTCCATGTAACTCACAAAAGCAAAGCCGGTCAGACCGGCGAGGGTCCACCAGCGCACGTTGGTGGGCGCCGAGCGGTCCAGGCCGATAGGGGCAGCTTCGATCGAGTTGGGTCGGGTCGTCAGCGGCGGCCTCAGGGCTGGCGGCTGACTCACTTTGCGCCCATGTACTGCTTGAACCATGCATAGGCGCGATAGGTGACGTCGATCCGGTCTTGCTGGCGGAAGAAGCTGTGCCCCTCATCCGGGTAGACGACCAGCTGCGTGGTCACGCCCAGCTCCTTGAGCGCATGCCAGAACTCAAAGGACTGCGCGGGCGGCGCTTCCCCGTCGCGCTCCCCGACCACCACCAGTGTCGGGGTCTGGGCGCCTTTCACATACTGGATGGCCGAGACGTACATGTACGCGGCAGGGTCGTCGTAGACCGAGGTCCCGAAGTAGGGGATCATCCACTTGTCAATCGAGTTTTGCCCGTAGTAGCTCTGCATGTTGCCCGCGCCCGCGCCGGCCACCGCCGCACGGAAGCGGTGACTGCGCGTGACCGCCATCATGGCTGTCGAGCCACCGTAGCTCCAGCCCAGGATGCCGGCTCGGTCAGCGTCGACAGGATACTTTTTGACCACTGCATCGACCCCGGCCAGAAGGTCGTCCAGATCGCCATGGCCCCAATCGCGGCGATTGGCCTGGGTAAAGGCTTCGCCTTCACCATAGCTGCCGCGATCGTTCGGAAAAAAGACGAAGTAGCCGAGATTGCAAAACAGCGTGGTGTCGAAGTCTGAGGCACGCCAGGTGGGCTGCGCGATCCAGGCAGGACCGCCGTGCACGGCGACCAGCAGAGGGTACTTCTTGGCCGGATCATAGTCGGTTGGAAACAGGAGCCAACCCTGCGCATGGACCTCGCTTTTGACGGCCGCGGTGGGGGAAGCATCGGCCCAGGAGACGCTCTCCGCCTTGGGTAATGGCAGGGCTACGCTCGCGTTCAGATGCGTGATCTCAGTCCAGCTGCCCACCGGTCCCGCCCAGACTTCGGGCAGCATCGACCAGCCCTGCCTTGAGAGCGCGGTGACCGGGAGCGCCCCGGGCGCGGCATGCGCGGCTACCGCGAGGCTGGTCGCGGCCGGGCCGGCCTGCAGCGTCTCTCCACCGCTGCGCCATAGCTCGGCAGTCTTGCCGCTTCGCACATCCAGCGTGTTAATCGCGGTCGAGCCGCCGACGAATTCGGTCATGAGCATCTTGTCGGGCTCCAGCCAGTGAAACCAGGACGGGGAAGACGTGCGCCCAGGCGTGAGATTACGCGGCTCGCCACCCGTGGCCGGCACCACGAAGATTTCGCCGCCGGTGGCGCCCTCATCGCTCATCAGGCCCTGGACAAAAGCGAGCGAGTGTCCATCGGGAGACCACCGCGGCAGCGCAATCTGCAGCCGAGGAGCATAGACCGCGACCGGCGCCTGGTCCCCGGAAGCGGCCAGCGACTGCGTGTAGAGCTTTGCGATATACCAGTTGTCGTCGCCGGGGGGCGCGGCCGCAGTGTAGGCCAGGCGTCGGCTGTCGGGCGACCAGTCGTACTCAAAGATGTAGAGCCCGGGCGGGGTCACAACTCTGGTCTCGCCGGTCCGAGGGTCCACCACGGCCACCCGCTCAACGTCCTTGTTTTCCTCCTCGTCGATCACGCCGACGGCGCGGGTCTCCGCGGCTAAGGGCGAGGGGACGCGGCTGGCTGAGGCTACATAGAGCACGGCGACCTTTGAGCCATCGGGCGACCATTGGGGATGCGACACATAGCCGGCGAAGTGCGTGACAGGGGTTGCTGCCTTCGTCGATGCGGTAGCGTCCGCCGCTGTGATCACAAGCTGCGTCTGCCCCGGGGTGGCGCAGTCAGAGAGAAAGGCGATGCGATGCGCATCGGGCGAGAACTCGGGGGAGTCCTCGTGGCACTCAGCGGTCTCCGGCACGTCGGTCAGCCGCACGGGAGGTGCCGAGGCGTTCGCGGCAGCCGCATAGATGCGACGCCGCTTACCCTCGCCTTCGTCCTCGCTCCAGGCGAGGCGCGTGCCATCGGCGTTGAGCACCACACCCGAGACTGAGCGCACGTGCGATTGCTGCTCATAGAGCGAGGTGATGGCCTGGCGCACCGGGTTTGCCTGGGCTTTCGCGGCTGGAACCGCGATCGCTGCGACTCCGAGACAAACGATGGCGGTGGCCACGACCGGCCCGCGTAGAGAAGTTCGCATCTTCACCATTCCGTGTCTTTGCTTGGTCATGAGCACCAGTCTTAGGAGTTCCTCCGAAGAGACGGTGTAGAGGAGAGACGAGGCTGCGCTTAGAAGCTTAGCCGCAGCCCGGCCTGCATCTGCCGGCGCGCGCCTTGCTCAAAGGTGCCGGAGCCGCGCTGCCGGATGTTGGTTCGATTGGCAGCAGTGGTGCCGTTGATGGTGTCCTGCTGGCCGGAGAGCGTGCCATTGAGAATGTTGGCCGGCGCGTCATAGGAGCTGCGGTTAAAGACGTTGAAGGCGTCCCAGGAGGGCTGCAGCGTGACCCGCTCGCCGAAGAGCTTGTGCCGGTACTCGAGCCGCACATCGGTCAGCAGCAGCAGGTCGAGCCCTACCTGACCAGCGGGCGCAAGTGGCAGCGTAGGCATTACGCCCTGCAGCTGCGCGAGCTGGGAGGCGGTGAAGAGCCCCTGCGCGACGACCAGCGCCCCGGCCGGCGTGGGCTTGCCGGCGTAGCTCGTGTTGTATCTCGCGATCGCGCGGTTAAGCCCGCTTGCGCCCTTCAGGCTGCGCCCAAAGGCGCCGGGGCCGGCGGTCGGCAGAAAATCGCCGGTCGTACCGTCGCCCGTCGAGTCGCTGCAGAAGATCTCCTCCGGACCGCCGCCGCAGCCGGCAAAAGCCGTGGGGATGGTTGGAGTTTGTGACAGTGGCGAGTACCAATGGGTGATCTGCGAGAAGGTAAAGCCTTTCTTGATGTCGGTGATGGTGCCCGCGTTCAGCATCGAGGTACGGTCCAGCCCGTCGGGGCCGACAAAGGCGTTGGGCCGTAGAGAGTCCCATGTGCTGGGCGAAGACGATACGTCGGCTTCGCCGGTGCCGCCATCGCGCAGGTTTCCTCGATTGCGCGAGAGGGTGTAGGCGAAGGTGACGGTGTTGCTGTCCATCCAGCGGAAGAGCTTGGAGTCAGGCTCGCCGAACTTGCCGTCGAGCCGGAGGTTCATGCCGTTGTAGGTGTTCATGGCCTTGTGATCGTAGTAGTTCATCGGGCCGAAGTTCGGGTTCAAGCCGCGAAAGGCGTACCCGTTGGCCGAGTAGCCGGCGCCCAATCCATACGCGCCGTAGGTGGCAATGGTCGCGCCGGCAGCGATCGCGCAGTCGGTGCCCTGGAGCGAGGCGGGGCAGCCGTAGGAGGCATTGGCTGCTGCGATCGCTGCTGTGGCCGCGACCGGGTCGAAGGCGGAGGCAAGCGCCGCGCCGATGTGGTTGTTGTCCTCGACTAGCGGAAATTCGTAACCGTGGACGAGTACGTATTCGCCGGTAAACGCGAGCCCGCGACCAAGCTTGCGCTCCACGGCGAAGTTATATTGAGCCACGCGCGGGTTCTTGGTGCCGGCCGGCCAGGCCGGGCTGTAGAGCGCGTGGTTGAGATCAAACGATGAGGCAGGCGAGGTATTGAGCGCGGAGGCTGCAACGTAGAGTGCGTTGAGATTGTTGACCGCGGTTGAAGCAGCGCCGATGGTCTCGGAGAAAAGCCCCTGCAGCGCCACACCTGAGGTCCCGTTCGGGAAGCCGAACTGGGCGGCCAGCGGATCCCCGGCAGCAAAAGCCAGGCCCGTTCTCGGGTCGAGCACCGCGGCTCCCTTGCCGACCGTCTGGGCCTGCGAGGAGATACCTGCGGGGATAAAGTTCGACGGGTCCCCGTAGAAGCCGTCGATGGTGAGCTCTTCAAAGTAGAGACCCGCGGCGGAGCGAACCACTGTCTTGCCGTTGCCGCCAATGTCCCACGCGAAGCCCGTCTGCGGACCGAAGTCCGTCTTGGGATTGTGCCGGTACCCTCCGTAGCCGGGATGAAAGCTGTCGATCGCGGTGCCATGGTCGAGGCCTGCGTCAAACTGGCCGGACATAAAGACATACCGCACGCCGGCGTTTACCGTGACGTTGTGCGTCACATTCCAGACATCGTGGATGTAGGCCGCGGGGCGCCACTCCGGAAAGGCGCCGTGCGGAAAGCCGAGGGCGCCTGCGGTCGTGTAGTAGCCCAGGCCATTGCCCATGCTGATCTGGGTGAGGGGAAAGAGGGTCGGATCGGTGAGCCCGACGCCCAGAAAGCTGTCCGAGTCGAGCTCCGGGCTGTTGAGACGAAGCGGATAGTCAGTCCCGAGGATCCAGTAGGTCAGGTCGACACCGAAGGCCAGCGTGTGGTGGCCAAGCTGCAGGTCGCCATCGTACTTGCCTTCGTGGTTGTGCTGCTTTTCAAACTGGCTGGAGAGGTAATTGACGCCATAGGAGAGGGTCGCGCCGCCATCGATCTGGATCAGGTACTTGCGGCCCTGGTCGTCAACCGGCGCCGGCGCGAGCGGGTTGGGCAGCAGGCGCTCCGAGTAGGAGTTGAAGCCGTAGGCGAACGAGTGCGTCGCACGCGCGCCGGTGTAGCTGGCTGCGCCGCCGGCAACAATGGCCTGGGTCTTGTTATCGAGCGAATCGATGTAGGAGACACCCAGCGACGGGTAGCCGACCACCCCGTGGTTAGGCGAGTAACTGTAGCGCGCAAACGCTTTCCACTTGTCCGAGATGACGCCATCGAGCCGACCGAGCAGGAAGTTCTCGCGAAAGGGCTTGCTGTAGAAGCCGTTGACGCTCGGGAAGATGGTATTGGCGTAGAAGGAGTCGCGCGAGTCGGTCAGCTCCCAGTCGCCGAAGAAGAAGAGCCGGTCCTTGAGGAACGCGCCACCGAGGCTTGCGCCCAGCTGGTTGCGATCGTAGGGCGAGGCCACAGGGCCGATCCGGGCGCCGAGTCGCGAGTCGCGGAAGAACTCGAAGGCGGTGCCATGGAGCGCGTTCGCGCCGGACTTGGTGAGGATGTTCACGGCGCCGCCCGAGGCCACGCTTTGCGCGGGGTTGAGCGTGGACTGCGCCACCTGGAACTCCTGCACCGCGTCGATGCCGGTGTTCTGCACCGGGCCGCCGACGGTGTGGTCCTGGATGGAGAGGCCATCGAGTTGGACCTGCGTTTCGCGGCCGGAGCGGCCCTGGAAGGCGGCGATGGTGAAGTTGTTCTTGGTCGGGTCGATGTCGTTGCCGTCGCGCAGCTGCACGCCGGGCGAGAGCTGCGCGAGGTCCATCGCGTTGCGCCCGACGATGGGCAGGTCTTCAATCTGCTTGGCGGTGATCACTTCACCAGATTCAGTCGAGACCGTATCAAGGTCAGTCGCGCTGGCGGTTACGCTTACCTGCTCTGCGGCGCTGCCCGCTACCATCGTGGCGTTGATGGGCACCACCCGCTGGATCAACACGGTGACATGGGCTACGGAAACCTGCTTGAAGCCGGCCGCTTCAATGAGCACGGTGTACGGGTCGGGATGCACCTCGAGGAAGCGGTATAAGCCGCCCTGGTCCGCGGTCGTGGTCAACCTTTCGCCGGTGGTCTCATCGATGGCGGTGACGTGGGCGCCTGAAACGACGGCGCCTGAGGGATCGGTGATCGTACCCTCGATGCCGCCGGTAGTTTTTTGTGCGTAGCTCGGGGCGCTCCACAGCAGTGCAGCTACAGCCAGCGCGCCCACATGCCTGGTGCGGCGGTCCAAAGGCCCTTTGCCAAACTTGCGAAGTGCCATGGGGGGAAATCTCCTTTGGGGATGCTCTTGAAACGAAACAGCGATGGAGCCAAAAAGTTGGAGCCGCGCCGGCCCGATGCGCCGCTCGCGTTGGGGACTTCGAAACAATTCTGCTAGCCGCTCGAAGAGACGAGCAGCAGCATGGTGGCGCGCTTAGATGACGAAGGACAGGAGGAGCCTTAGGGGGCGACAACAAGAGAGTTCGCGCTGGAGGAGAGCCTGCATCTCTGCGCTGTTTGTAACATCGCCGAATCCCTGGAGCAAGAGGCTTTCTTGCTGGTGCATGGCGTTGACCATGTTTGTGCTGGTGATCTCGGGTGTGGCATCGGCCAGGGGCTGCGAGCGAATTCCCATCTGCTCGGGCACCGGCGCCGCACTGCAGCCGGTGGCAAGCGAGGCATAGGTGCGGTAAGCGTCCCGGTCTGAGATGGATTGCAGCTGCGCCCGGGAGATCATGGAGGACTCCAGGCGTATGCCGTTGCTCGCTACGGTCTCGATCGTGAGGTGCGCGTAGCGGGCCAATAGCGCATCGAGCCAGAGAGAAAGGCCCGGTTGTGGCCCAGCAATCCTTGTCCGAAGCTCTCCGCCTGCCACTCTGTACCTTCAAGCGCGTTGATGTTGTCGTCTAGCTTGATGCAGCCGATGCCCTGGCCGACGATCAGGCGCTCGCTCCGGAGGGAAACCCGGTCAAGCTGTGGCAGCCGATCAACGAAAGGAAGCGAGGTTAGCGGCTGAGGTTGTGAGGTGCAGTCGATGGCTGCTAGATCAAAGTGGAAAGATTCACATCATGCGATAGGGGCGGCTTAAGAGTTGCATTCTTGCTTCTGATTCTCCTATGCTCTGCGCATGAGCTTCCATGGCGCTCCTGCCGGCACCGACTTCATGGTCTGTGGCCAGGGCTGCTGTCGGTCAACTTCTGCTGGATGGAAGGCCATCCCACCGGGGCCTCTCTCATCCTTGATTTTGATCTAGTCCCTGCTGCGATGGCGACGAGTAGCGAAACCGCATGAGTCTCTTTGATCAATGCTGTGCCGGAGACGGCGAGGTTCTCGCTATGAGGCTGGTGCGCTGGCTGGTTGCTCTGCTCCTGCTGGCAGGGAGTGCACTTGGGCACGCCCAGACTTATGGGACATACAGTGGCCGCTGCCAAGGCGAAGGACAGAAGGTTGCCACGCAGGGGATGCCATCTTCAACGCTCGTGCAGGCCAGCTATCCAGGCTGCGCGGTCGCCGGATACCTGAGCGACATCAACGTCAAGGCAGCGCTCTACTCGTCCGACACCATCGCATCGCTGGCCAATCCATTCATCGCGAACACTGTCGGCGGCCGGACCTTCTACGCTGCCGACGGGCTACCAATGGATGTACAGAGGAGCGGAGAGGCCCCACCGAGCGTCCCTCCGCAGCCGGTCACGACGGTGGGCGCGGCGCCGAGCGCGGCGAGCAGTCTCAGTAAGTCTCCGGTCGCTGATCAGTTCATCGTGCAGCCCCCTGGCACCTCGCTTGGCGTAACAAATCTCACGGCGGGCTCTGTGAACGGGAGAGCCAACCCGGCGGCGTGTGGAACGGCTAACCCGCCTGCATGGTGTTCCGGTTCAGAGATGGGCGCCTGGGTCAATGCAGCGATTGCCTACCAGCACTGTGGGACCATTCATATCCCGGCCGGCACCTATCACCAAACAACGATGATTGTGAGAAAACTTTGCACCAATATCGAAGGCGACGGCTCCAATCCCGGCGGCACCCACCTGGTATGGGATGGCACCGCGCCCTTTGCAGCCCAGGACGGCTCGTCAGCGAACTCTTCGAAGTTTCCTTCAGGAGGTTTCAAGGGCATCTTCTTTGAGGCCGGCAAGGGGACGGCGAGCGACGGGGTGCTGCTTGGCTGCGACACAAGCACGGCGTACCGAGGAGCTCCGGCTTGCTCGAGCTACGGCGCCCAGAGCCATCAGACAGGCAGCGCCCCGAATCCGATCAACACGTACTGGCAGGATGTTGAGATCTACGGCTTTCAGCATGGCATCACGGTGGGCGGCTACGCGTGGGGGTTCCACTGCACCGCCTGCAAGATCATCTTTAACATCCTTGACGGCATCTACGTGCAGCCGAAGAATGCGCTGGGCGGCGAAGAGATGACGGTCGACTTCTCCACGATAAGTAACAACGGTAGATACGGATTGAACCTGGGGGCTTATCTTTTTGCCGGCATGTCCTGGAATATCAGCCACTCGTCGATCGACTATAACTTCAACGCTGGCAGCGGCACACAGATCTATGGTTCGGTCAACCTGGTCGCTTCGCACATAGAGCAGATTACCGGCCTGGCCTTTGATGATTCCGGCGACCCTATGGGGTACATCAACGATTTTGGTTCCGTCTTTGTACTAGATCATCCATCTGCTCCAAATGATTGCTTCGGAAAGCATGTATGGGGTACTTACTCGAACTTCCATGGAACGACCTTTCATGCGGCGCAGCATGTGAGCAGCATTCTGTGCGGAGGCGGCAACTACACGGCCGTTGGACTCACCCTGAGCTCTGGAGCAAGCAATGTAAATGGTAATAACTTCTTCTCGATCGCTCCGACAGCAGGGGTGGCGCAAAGGCTTGCCAGCGGAACGGATCTGAACCTGATCACCGCCTGCGGTAACTATGACGGGGTGAGGCTGGTGAGCTCGCCACCGCAACTGGCAGGCGGCTTCATCCGGGTAAGAAACGATTGCAGTAACGATCCGACGACACTGACGCAGACAGCCTGGGACATGGGCAACAACACCAATCGCATCTTTGCGCGCCGAAGCTCTGCCAAGGTATGGAGTCCCTGGCAAGAGATGATGACGCCGAATGATGCAGGGGTGCAGACCCTGGGCGGGGTGACCGTGCAGGTGCCGCTGCTGTTTACCGCTCATCCTCGAGGGGCGTGCACAGCGGGTACGATCGGAACCAACGCCAACGGCGGCAGGGGCACCACACTTTATGTCTGCGAAGCCGGCGCCTGGGTGGCGAAGTGATGCGAATTGGCTAAGCGCGGACACACGCCAGCTTGGCCGCTTGCTCTATTGGTTCTGTCCGTCTCATGGCGCCCGTGTTTATGGCGACGAGTGATCCGCCCGAGACACGCCTCTGTTGAGTCAGCCGCCTGAGCTCACAACCAGTTAGCGAACGCGTGCTTTGCCCAGAGTGCAGATCGTCGACTCTTGCCAGGGGTAGGCCGGATGTGCGAGGAGCTACGTTATAGAAAGATTGGTCGGGGAGAGAGGATTTGAACCTCCGACCCCCTGGTCCCGAACCAGGTGCTCTACCAGGCTGAGCCACTCCCCGAACGATTGCGTGTCCTGGACGATCCGGTTGTGCCGAGGCCGGCTGGTCGAACCCGGGGCGGACGCCGCAACAGCCTTGAGTGTACCAGAATCGGGTCGCTTGCTCCGACGGTTGAACGGCGGAGCGTCAGACTGGAAGGCTGTTGATATAGGTCGAGTAGGCCTGGTCCGCAAGGTCTGAGAAGGGCACAAAGCGCCGTTCGCCGGCACCGGCGCTGGCGGGGATGCGCCAGGCGCGCGGACCGGCGGGCTCGACCGCGAGCAGCGCCCTGGCAGGGATACGCAGAGGCGTGGGGTCGCCAGGCTCCCGAAGGGCGAAGAGAACGAGCGGACCCCAGAGCAGGGCGGCCAGGTCGGGGTGGCCGGGGGACGGGCCCGGGATCGGTTCCAGGCGCGGGCCGAGTGTGAAGACCAGATCGACCGTGTCGCCGCTCTGCCAGGCGCGGGCGACTGAGGCGAAGCCCCTGCTGAGCGAGGCGACGGCGCCTGCCTGCGGGATGCCATTCACCTTGAGAGTGAAAGCGGAGGCGGTCCAGGCCGGAATGCGCAGGCGGAGCGCGAAGCTCACGGGTCGAGAGGCAGTGAGCCGGAGGTGGATCTGGCCGGATTCCGGGTAGCTGCCGGTCTGCTGGAGCGAGAGGGTGGAGTCGCCCTCCTGCCAGCGAAGCTCGGAGGGCTGGTAGAGGTTGACCCAGACCGCGGCTGGCCTTCCGGCGCGGGCAGGCTCACGAAAGTAGGTGTTGATGCCGTAGTCTGCGACCAGCTGGGGAAAGGTGCCTGAGCAGCACGGCCACAGGTGATCGGAGTAGACCCGCTTGCCAGAGTAGCTGTAGTCGGCACTGTAGAAGGAGCGGCCATCGGGTTGGAGCGGCAAGACCCCGAGTGCGGCGTTGAGCATCACGCGTTCCATGCTGTCGCCGTAGCGCCCGTCGCCTGTGGCGCGGAGCAGGTAGCGGGTCAACTTCATATGGGCGTAGCTGCCGCAGGGAACCTCGAAGCTGTTGTGGCTCTTGGCCAGACTCTTCGCGACTTCGTCATAGGCGGGCTTGCGCAGCAGCTCGTCCGGTCCCCAGCCAGCTGTGGCAAAGCTCTGCTGCTCGAGAAAGGCGAAGCCATTGCGGGCGGCTTCCAGGTGCATGGCGCTGCCGCCGGTAAGCCAGGCCTGCATCGCAGAACAAAGTGCGTTGACGTAGCTGTAGGCGTGCTTGTCGCCGAGTACGTCTTTGCCGCGCGCGAGCGGCTGGAAGTAGGTTGCATCATCGAGGTAGGCCTCCGCCATGGAGCGGTAGCGTGGCCCCTGGTCGCGCGGCATCATCCGGGAGACCAGATACAGGTTTTCCGGCAGCGTGTAGCTCTCGTCCCACATCCAGGAGGTGTCGCGGCCGAGGTGAGACTGAGTGTCGCGATCGACGGCGTGGCCGGCCAGCGACGGTTCGGCGGCGGCGCGTACCGTGTCGAGCAGGGGCAGCGCAGACGGATCGTGCACCAGGCGGTGGGCGTCCATCAGTCCGCAGACGAGCTTGTCGAAGCTGTAAGCTGCAAAGCGAGTCTGCGAGAAGTAGCCGCGCAGATCGCCCTGGTTCGCGGTCTGGGTGAGCAGGCTGGTGAGCCGTTGCACGCGCGCTCCGAGCGCGGGGTCGCCGGTCGCTGCATGGAGCCGGGCCATGGCGGAGAGCCACTGGCCGAAGGTTGAGCCGGGAGCCAGGCCTGCATCATCGTGGTGGGGGTCGTAGTCGGGCTTCCAGGCGTACCAGCCGCCGAGTGTCTGGCCCGGTGCGGCGAGGCCACTCATCTGCCGAAAGGGGGCGAGCAGGCTGTCTTCGTTCAGCCCGAGCAGGATGCTGCGCACGTTGGCGAGCTGCGCCTGCTGGAGCTCGCCCTCTATCGTGACCTGGGTGTAGTCAAACTCCTCGAGGGCTGGACCAGGCTGGCCGGAGAGCGGGGCGGTCTCCCAGGCGATCGCCGGTCGATACAGCGCCACGGCCGCGCTGCCGAGCAGCAGTGTTCTGCGGGAGAGCCCTGGCCGGGTGCGGAGCATGGGGTCAGCCTATACCGGCTCTACTGGAGGCCGCCAGCGCGGCATTTATGTTTGCCGGCCGCGAGCCTGCGCGAAAGCTCTCGCGCGGGCAACGATGCTAGACGTCGCAAAGGACGTCGCACAGATCGACGGCTTGCCGCAGGGAGGTGAGCGGGTCGCGAGTGGGGACAAACTCGTGCGCGACGTAACCCTCGAAGCCAGTTGCGACGATTGCTCGCATGACGCCCTGCCAGTGAACCTCCTGAGAGTCATCGAGCTCGTGCCGGCCCGGTACGCCGCCAGTGTGATAGTGGGCAAACCACTGGCTATGAGCGCGGATAGTGGCGATCAGGTCCCCTTCCATGATCTGCACGTGATAGATGTCGTGGAGCAGCTTGATGTGTTCGGAGCCTACCTCTTCACAGACGCGAACGCCCCAGGCTACGTGGTCGGCCATGTAGAGGGGATGGTCAACCTTGCTGTTCAAGAGCTCCAGGCAGATGACGACGTTATGATCTTCGGCAAGCCTGGCCAGCGGCTTGAGGCCGGCTACGGTGTTGCGCGCACCCTCGTCATCAGAGAGGCCATCGCGCAGGCCGGAAAAGGTGATGACGTTCGGCACGCCCGCCTTGGCGGCAAGGGGGATGTTGCGCGTCAGTCCAGCCTGGATGGCCGCATGGTTCTCGAGCCGATTGAGTCCCCGATGGATTTCGCCGCCGTCAGCATAGCCCATGGTGCAGAGCAGGCCGTACCGACGAGGAATCTCGTACTCTTCCGGCTCCAGGAGGTCAATACCAGACAAGCCCATTTCGGCTGCAGCTGCGCATAGATCATTGAGGGGAATTTGCTGGTAGCACCAGCGGGAGACAGCTTGGTGGATACGGCCGTTGCGCTTCAAGGGTGGCCCCAGCGTCATGATGGCGGTAGAGGGTTATAACTGCCCGGAAGGCAGTGCCCGAGAGGACACCACCTGCTATGCCGCCCGCGAGCCGCCTGCGAGTGGAAGTTCGCCGACGGATCACCCGCGGGAATGGTTAGGCCGCTATAGCAGGCTGAAATCCGTCGCAGCCGCTAATGACTGTCACTTTGAGGTGCAGGCTGGAAAGCTTCGGATGGCCGCAGGCGTCTACCAGCTCCTCTGCTGCCTGGTGGGTGGTGCGAATGTCAACCAGCTTGGGGCTGACCTCATGACCCTCACCGAAGTGGGTACATAGACCGCATTGACCATCATTGACTGAAATCATCTTGGTATCCTCCACAAACTCTGCTGAGTGAGAGATGAATTCGGGTGCCGGGAGTTGCTTGCCACGAGCAAAGAATAGTGGGCTAAGCGAAACGAAAGAAACGACTTATCTGCGACAACAATGGTCGGATACAGTGGGGTGGGGCGCTTCTACCTCTTTGTTGCGCGGGTACGATGAAGGCTGGCAAGCGGCCTAGACGGAGGAGAAACTTGGAAGTCTCAAAAGCAAGCGTGGTGGAAAAACTTCGCAGGCCGGATCTGCGCGGCTACCTGGTGCTTGACGGCGGCCTGGCGACAGAGCTGGAGCACCGGGGCGTTTCGTTGGATGGACCGTTGTGGTCAGCACGCGCGCTGCGCGATGCTCCGGAGGCGATCATCGCCGTGCACCGGGATTACCTGGAGGCTGGCGCGGATTGCATCCTGACGGCAAGCTACCAGGCCTCGACGCTGGGCTACGCGGAGGCGTTGGCTCGGCAGGCCAAGGTACCGGGCTTTGAAGCAGGGGCCTGGGCGGAGTCTTACGCCAACGACGAGGCCAGCACCGGCGCTGAGGCTCTGCCCGAGGCGGCGGTTGAGTTTAGCGTGGAGGCGAAGATCCTGGCGATGGCGAGCGCGGCGACCCGGGCAGCGCTGCTGGCGTCGGTGCGGCTGGCTGAGGAGGCTCGCGCGCAGTACCTTGCAGCCCACCCAGAGCAGCAGCGGCCTGTATTGATCGCCGCATCGCTAGGGCCGTACGGGGCGGCGCTGCATAACGGAGCCGAGTTCCATGGCAACTACTCGGTCAGCTTCAGCGAACTGGTGAGCTTTCATCGAGAGCGAATCGCGGTGCTTGCCCCGAAGGGCGAGCTCGACGGTGCGGACCTGCTGGCGTTTGAGACGGTGCCGTCGCTTGAGGAGGCGCACGCGATCTTGGCGGCCCTGGCCAAGACGCCTGCGGTGTCGGCGTGGGTCTCCTACAGCTGCCGGGATGAAGAGCACGTGTCGCACGGCGAAGAGCTTGAGGCCTGCGCACGGCTGCTGGATGGAAACGAACAGATCGTGGCGGTCGGCATCAATTGCACGGCGCCCGGGCTGATCGTTCCGCTGCTGGGCAGGTTGCGCACCGGCACTCGGAAGCCGGCAATCGTCTATCCGAACTCCGGTGAGGGCTGGGATGCGGTGCGCCGCTGCTGGACCGGGACCGCGGACGTGGACAGCTACGGAATGCTTGCCGAGGCATGGTTCGCGGCCGGCGCACAGATGGTGGGTGGGTGCTGCCGGACGGGACCGGCGCACATCCGTGGGGTGCGTAGCGTCGTTGACCGTTTAGCTTAAGTGATGCGCAGCGCGCGCTAAGTGCCAGATCGTCTGCCCGCCCTGCCGGCGCTTCGTGGCGGGTCTGCCGCCTGCGACGCGGCTACTTCTTGCCGTAGAAGGTGTAGGTTGCGGTGTAGGGCACGTTGACTGTCGCGCCAACCATGGAGGGGTCGCAGCCCTGCCTGGGAGCTGTGCCGCCGTGCGTTTCGCTGCGGCGGATCGTCTCGGCTGAGGCGAGCAGGCCGGTACCCTGGTGCGCGCTCGCGTGCAGCAGCAGCCAGGGTATGTCATTCGGCCCGGGCGCCGGGGTCTTCTCGAGGAGCGTTCCCTGGACTGAGCTGCCGTCTTCGAGGTGCCAGGACGGGCCTGCGTCATGGTGGCCGACGACCTTGCCCTGCGCGTTGAACAGATCGGCGTCTGGATGGTCAAGCACCCAGGCCGGTGGCGCGCTTGCGGCATCGCAGCGGTAGACCTGCACGCCTCGACTGAGGACGGTGAGCAGGATGGGGCCGGGTGTGGTAGTGGTCGCAGGACCCTGCGCCGAGAGGAGCAAGGGAGCAACGAAAGACGCCAGCAAGGTGCTGCGAGTTGTGGAGCGGAGCATGCGCGCAGCATACCAAAGTGGGGCTGCCGGCGTGCACGGAGGCCGACCGAGCAAGGCGAGAGTGACCGGGCTGCCCGCCGGTGCCACCATGCGACAATGTTGTCACGCGATGAAATCTGAACGTCTGGCACCAGAAGCCGCCACCGTCACGCCCGCGCTCCTCAAGCAGCACAGCATTACGGCCGAGGAGTACACCCGCATCGAGCAGACGCTCGGCCGCACGCCATCGCTCACCGAACTTGGCATTTACAGCGTGATGTGGAGCGAGCACTGTTCCTACAAGAGCTCGCGCGTGCACCTGAAGCGGCTGCCGACCAAGAGCGAGCGCGTGGTGCAGGGCCCGGGCGAGAATGCCGGCATCATCGATGTAGGCGATGGCTGGGCGTGCGCGTTCAAGATCGAGTCTCACAACCACCCCAGCTATATCGAGCCATTCCAGGGCGCGGCGACCGGAGTGGGTGGCATTCTCCGGGACATCTTTACGATGAACGCGCGGCCGCTGGCGGTGATGGATTCGCTGCGTTTTGGGCCTGTGTCGGCGGCGGAGGCGGGTGAGAGCTCCGGTTCCAGCTCAGCCAAGCTAGACCAGGCGGCGCTCAACAAAAATCATGCCATTCTCGAAGGCGTGGTTTCGGGCGTTGCGCACTATGGCAACTGCTTTGGAGTGCCGAACCTTGGAGGCGAGACGCGCTTTGAGGCCTGCTACTCGGGCAATCCGCTGCTCAACGCGTTTGCGCTCGGGCTGGTCCGGCGCGATGAGATCTTCTATGCCAAGGCGACCGGGGTTGGCAACCCGGTGATCTATGTGGGCGCAAAGACCGGGCGCGACGGGATCCATGGCGCGACGATGGCGTCAGAGGAGTTCACCGAAGGCTCGGAGCAGAAGCGGCCCAACGTGCAGGTGGGCGACCCGTTCATGGAAAAGCTGCTGCTGGAGGGCTGCCTGGAAGCGATGAAGACCGGGGCTGTCTTAGGGATTCAGGATATGGGCGCGGCAGGGCTGACCTGCTCGACGTGCGAGATGGGCGCGCGGGGCGGGGTGGGGCTCGAAGTGGAGCTCGATAATGTACCGCAGCGCGAGACGGGCATGAGCGCGTACGAGATCATGCTGTCGGAGTCGCAGGAACGGATGCTGCTGGTGGCGGAGAAAGGCCGCGCGGACGAAGTGCTGCGGGTGTTTGTGAAGTGGGGCCTCGATGCGGTGATCGTGGGGACGGTGGTTGAGGAGCCGCGGCTGCGGATTACGCACCATGGGGAGTTGATCGCGGATATTCCGAACGAGTCGCTGACCGATGACGCGCCGCTGTATCACCGGCCGGTTGGCGAGTGGAAGCGGCCTGATCAGATCAAAGTGCCGCTGGATCCGCCGGCTGAGGTGTTGGCGGCACTGCAGGGGCCGCGCGACTACACGGCTGACTTAAAGAAGCTGCTCGCGAGCTCCAATATCTGCTCGAAGCGCTGGGTGTATGAGCAGTACGACTCGATGGTGCAGACCAACACCGTGCAGGGGCCTGGCGGCGAGGCCGGGGTGATGCGCATCAAGGGCACCGGCACGCCAGGGCACGAGCGTGGCCTCGCGATGGCGCTCGCGGGCAATGGGCGCTGGTGCTATCTCGATCCGAAGCTTGGCGCGATGCATGCGGTGGCGGAGGCGGCGCGCAAGGTCGCGTGTACCGGGGCTGTGCCGGTGGCTGCTACCAATTGCCTGAACTTCGGCAATCCGGAGAAGCCGGAGATTATGCGGCAGTTGTCAGATGCGATCGATGGGATCGCCGAGGCGTGTACTGCGCTGGGCACGCCGATTACCGGCGGCAATGTTTCGCTTTACAACGAGAACAAGGGTGAGGGGATTTACCCGACGCCCGTGCTTGGGGTGGTTGGGATTCTTGAGGATGTGTCGAAGGCGGTTGGCGCCAACTTCAAGAAGGCAGGCGACCAATTGCTCCTTCTCACTTCGAACTTTCCCAATTACGTGGATCAAGCGAACCGTCTCTCGTCCTTCGGCTCCTCTGAATATGCGAAGTCTATCTTAGGAAAGCTTTGGGGAGGCGCGCCCTGCATCGACCTAGCCAGCGAAGCTCTCCTGCACAAGGTGTTGCAGCAAGTAGCAAGTGAGGGCCTGCTGCATTCGGCGTCCGATATCTCGGATGGTGGCCTGGTAGTTGCTCTTGCGGAAGCTGGTTTTGTGTGTGGAATCGGAGTGGATATCAACAGTTCGCACCCCGCACATAGCAACGCTTGCGAGGCCTGGTTCAGAGAGCTGTCGAGTTCCGTGATCCTGAGCTGTGACGATCAGGCTGTCGAGACGATCGAGGCGATCGTGGACCGGTACGATGACTTGTTTTGCCAGAGGCTGGGCACAACGACACAGGGCAGTTTCCAAGTTGTGTTTGACGATGGCGCAAGGATTGACACAAGCATCTCGGAGCTGCAGTTACCATGGGCCGGATCGCTGGAAGAAGCGCTGGCTGCAGATCCTGCTGTCGAGGTGTTGGCATGACGGCGGCACTATTGCTTGAAGGAATGCCTGGCGAAACGACTCCAGGCGAGCTCGAAGAGCTGCTGCGTAACGAGCGAAGCGGCGGCGGAGTCATTGGTAGCCCTGTGCGCGGTGGCGACAAGCTGCGCGAGGAGTGCGGGGTGGCAGCGATCTATAACCACCCCGACGCTGCTCGCCAAATCTACCTCTCGCTGTACGCGCTGCAGCATCGCGGGCAGGAGTCCGCCGGAATTGCAACAGCGGACGGCATAAATCTCTCGAACATCAAGGGTATGGGGCTGGTCGCGGAGATCTTTACCGATGACGTGTTGGCGAAGCTGCCCGGCAATATGGCGATCGGCCACACGCGCTACTCGACGACTGGCGACTCGGCGCTCTTGAATGCGCAGCCGATTCGGGTGGATTCGACCAAGGGCCTGATTGCGATCGCGCACAATGGCAACCTGGTCAATCTCGGGAATCTTCGGACTCGGCTTGAGCGAAGAGGCGCATTTTTTCAGACGACCTCTGACTCCGAGATTATCGTCCAGCTGATCGCGCACTCGAAAGAGTCGACGCTGGTGGATGCGATCGCGGACTCGCTGCGACAGGTGGACGGTGCGTTTTCGATCGTGATGATGACGCGGGACCGGATCTTCGCGGCTCGCGATCCACGTGGCTTTCGGCCACTCTCGATGGGCAGGATTGAAAATCCGGAGGGGCCGGACACAATTGTCTTTGCGTCTGAGACGTGCGCGTTTGACCTGCTGCGCGCCAAGTACGAGCGCGATGTGGCGCCGGGCGAACTGGTGATGGTGTCTAAGGACGGAGTGACCTCGCGCCAGTATGCAAGCGGTGTGCCGCAGTCGAGCTGCATCTTTGAGCATGTGTATTTTGCGCGCCCGGATAGCCGCATCTACGGCCGCTGGGTGCAGGCTTCGCGCGAGGAGATGGGGCGCCAGCTTGCGCGGGAGTCGCACGTGGAGGCTGATCTCGTCGTGCCAGTGCCGGACTCCGGGGTGACCGCGGCGATTGGGTATGCGGCCGAGAGTGATCTGCCGTTTCGCTTCGGCCTTATTCGCAACCATTACGTCGGGCGCACCTTTATTGAGCCTGAGCAAAGGGTGCGTGACTTCGGCGTCAAGCTCAAGTTAAATCCGGTGCGCAACCTGCTGGAGGGCAAGCGCGTGATCCTGATCGACGACTCGATCATCCGCGGCACGACGAGCCGCAAGATCGTGCGCATGGTGCGTTCGGCAGGCGCGACCGAGGTGCATCTGCGCATTAGTTGTCCGCCGACGATTTCACCGTGTTTCTACGGGGTGGACACACCAAGCAAGAAGGATCTGATCGCTGCCAACCATAGCGTGGAAGGCATTCGCAGCTTTATCGAAGCGGATTCGCTCGCTTTCCTGTCGCTCGACGGGCTCGAGCGCGCCTGCGATGGCGGCGAGGGCAATCAGTACTGCGTGGCGTGTTACACGGGCAAGTATCCGACCGCCTGGGTGGACGTGAACGAGATACTTGCAGCGCCGCGCGATGCCTCGCCTGTGGTGATTTGACGGAGCGTTGATCGCTTCGCTACGCTCTTTGCTGCGAGTGCGAGGGACACTGATGGCAGCGACGAAGAAGGCGAGTGGGACGCCAGGCAAGAAAGCAGCGGCAAAGAAAGCAACAGGTGGCCGCAAGTACAGCCCGGCGGCTTCCGCATCAGTCGAGCGCGAGATGAAGGCGATGAAGCAGGGAAAGCTGCGCTCGAGCAGTGGAGAGAAGGTGACCAACCCGAAGCAGGCCATCGCCATTGCTCTCTCCGAAGCAAGGCGCGAGGGCGATGAGATGCCGCCCGCCCCTGAGAGTGCAGACGCGGCAAAGAAGAGCAGCGCCGCGGGCAAGAAGGTTGGCAGCAAGAAGAGCGCGGCCAAGAAAACTGCTGCCAAAAAGACTGCTGCTGCGAAGAGGCTCTCGTCGAAGAAGGTTGGCTAAGGATCAAGCGGGCAACGATGCTCCTGAGCCTGACAACTTCAAGGCACCTTAACTTGGCTCGGGAGAGCTAACGATTCTGGATGTCGCACTCAGCCCGCCAGAGCCTGGACGGAAGCAGAAATCAAGTCACTCAAGTTTGTCGCCGACATCACCTTGCCCCCGCAGAAGAGAAAGGGCAGTCGAGACTGATGTGCGAACTGCTCGCAGAGAGCGAGACGGTCAAGCAATGCTACAGAGCGAGGCTCATCGCCAGGGAAGTTAGGTGCTGCTGGACTTTCCCGGTGTGGATGAGGAGGGCGAGCTTGCACTGGACGCGCTTCCGGAGGTGCTACTGCCGGAGCTCCCGGTGCTGGGCGTGCTGGATCCAGAGGTGGCACTGTCACCTGAGGCAGCCGCTGGTTTCGCACTCTCTGCTGGTCCCGCGGAGCTGGACTCACCAGAGCCGGACTCTGCTGAACCGGACTTGGGCGCGGCGCCGCCGCTCTTGCCGTAATCGGTGAGGTAAAAACCGGAGCCCTTGAACTGGATCGCTGGCGCGGAGAGTAGTCGCTCTACCTCGCTGCCGCAGCGCGGGCATGGTGCGTCCGGAGCGCTGTAGCTCTGGATTCTCTCAAAGACATGACCACACTGCTTGCAGCGATATTCGAACAGCGGCAATTGCTTATCCTCGCGAGACGAACTAACCCAACGCATTGAAAGCCGGATGCTAACTCAGCAGCTCTATTCTACGTCTGCAGCCACGAGCCTGCATGCCAGCCTCACTCGGAGCCGGCAGCGGCAGGGCCCTGCTCGAGGCGGGCAAGATGGACGAGGTGAACCTCGACGACTGCCTCAATCGCTCGGAGTGCCTTGATGACGGCGTCAGAGATCTGGCCCTCGACCTGGAGGACAGCAAGCGCCATGCCGTGGGCGTCCGGGTGGGTCTCATCGGCTCGACCTAGAGCGAAGTTGGCTACGTTGATGCCGTGTTCGCCGATGACGGTGCCGATGCGCCCGATCACGCCCGGTACATCCTGGTTGCGCAGGGCGATGAGCGTGCCCTGGAGCGGGGCTTCAATGTCGATGCCGTCAAGCGAGAGCAGGCGTGGGGCAGGGCTGCTGCCATTCGTTCCAGAAGCATCGGACGAAGCCGCCATCCGGTGGGGAGCGTGGTGCAGCACGGTGCCAAAGGCAGAAAGCGCGCGACCGCGAGTGTGCAGAGTGAGGCGCAGGGCGCTGCCGGCGGCGCCGATGCCGAAAGGCTGGGCGCTCTCATGCAGGCGGATGCCGCGCTCGGCAGCCACACCGGCAGCGTTGATGCGATTGACACCATCGGAGTGGCCGAGCATACCGCTGAGCACACCCTCAACCGCAGCATTGCGCACCAGCTCTGTTTTGGCTTCAGCCAGCCGACCGTAGTAGCCGAGATCGATCCCCTCCAGTGCCGCCGAAGCGTCACCCTCCGAGCCGCTGAACTGCGCGAGGAAGCTGCCCAGCTTGCTGGCGAGTTCGGCAAAAGGAGCCAGTTCCAGATACTGCTCATGAGTGAGCGAGGGCACGTTGACGGCGTTTTGGACGACGCCGAGTTTAAGGTACTCGCGCACCTGCAGCGCGATCTGGACGCCTACCGCCTCCTGAGCTTCCGCAGTGGAGCCGGCGATGTGCGGGGTGAGCAGAACGCGATCGAGTCCGTAGTAGGCCGAGTCTTTGAGCGGCTCCTTTGCGAAGACGTCGAGTGCGGCGCCGGCGAGCTTGCCTGCGGAGAGCGCGGCGAACAGTGCGGCATCGTCGATGAGCTCGCCGCGGGCGCAGTTGATGATGCGCGCGGTGGGCTTCATGGTCGCAAGAGTGGCGGCGTTAACGATGCCGGAGGTCTGCGGTGTGAGGCCAACGTGCAGGGTCAGATAGTCGCTCGTCCGGAAAAGCTCGTCGACGGCAACGAGGCGGATCTCGTTTTCGCGGGCGACCGGGGCGGCGACGAAGGGGTCATGGCCGATGATCTCCATGCCGAAGGAGCGGGCGCGGCGAGCGACCTCAAGGCCGATGCGGCCGAGGCCGAGGATGCCGAGAGTCTTGCCGCGGAGCTCGGAGCCGCCCAGGGACTTCTTCTCCCACTTGCCGGCGTGCATGGTCGAGTTGGCGCGGGGCAGCTCACGGGCGAGCGCGAGCATGAGGCCGAGGGTCAGCTCGGCGACCGCGATGGCGTTGGCGCCGGGGGTGTTCATGACCACGATGCCGTGGCGGGTAGCGGCGTCGGCGTCGATATTGTCGACACCAACACCGGCGCGGCCGATGACGCGCAGCTTGGGAGCGGAGGCGAGCAGGGCCTCGTCAACCTGGACGGCGGAGCGAACGATCAGGCCATCGGCGTCGGCGAGCGCCGCGGGCAGACCGCCCGGGTGCTGGGCGACATCGTCGTGGGTCATGAGCTGCCAGTCGGATTCAGTGCGCAGGACGGCGAGGGTGGCGGGGGAGACTTTTTCGGCGATGACGATCTTCATTGGCAGGGTTCCTCGAGTGTGCAGGTGGAACTGAACTGTGGGTGCGGGTACACGGGCTCTTCGTAAAGCTGGAGCGACAAGCGGTTGAGCGAGTGGCGTTTTGCCTCGGCCAGGATCACGAGCGATGCATTACTGAGCTCGCTGCTGTTCCTGCTGGCAAAGCGCAATGGTCGATGCCGCGCCCGCAGGGACACCGCTCACGCGAGTCGAGAACCTGGGAACGCGCGGCGTAGACCGTTTGCGCAGCAGCAAGAGCCTGGCCGAGAGAAAAACCAGGCAAGTGGAGTGTGTCGACTACGATCTGCTCGAGTGCGCCGATGAGCGCGAGCATGTCCATGGGGTCAACCAGGCCCAGGTGGGCGATGCGGAAGATCTGCCCTTCAAGCTTGCCCTGGCCGTTGCTGATCGTGGCGGCGAAACGGCTTTCGAGTTCCCTGACGATGACAGAGGAGTCCGCGCCCGGAGGCGCGACTACGGTGGTGACGGCTGCGGACGGGGCGCCTGGGGCGAAGAGCGAGAGGCCCATCGCCTCGATGGCTGCCCGGGTCATGGCGGCGCAGATCTCCGCATTGTGGATGAGCGCGATCCGGCCGGCGGCAAGATCGCCTTCGGCCTGGGCGGCGATGAAGTCCAAAGCCGCGCTCAGGGCGGCGAGGAGCGAGACCGGAGGCGTGTAGGTGAAGTCTGCCTTCTGCGCGTTCTTACGTGCCTTGCGCAGGCCGAAGTAGTAGCGCGGGTTGAGCGCGATATCCATCAAGTCCCAGGCTCGCTCGCTGACGGAGAGAAAGGAGAGGCCGGCTGGGCTCATCAGCGCGGTGTGGGAGGCGCCGATCAGGATGTCGACGCCGTAGGCGTCCGGCTGTAAGTGGGTGGTGCCGAGGCCGGTGATCGCGTCGACGATGAGCAGGGCTTCGCTCTGGCTATCTTTGAGCAGCTGCGCGACGCCGGGAACACAGTGGCGCACGCCGGTGGAAGTTTCAGTCGCCTGCATGAAAACAGCGCGTGTTTCTATCTTGAGCGCCTTTCGGACGGCGTCGAGCGAAAACGTCTCGCCGTAGGGGGCCGAGACGATCTCGACGTCGCAGAGGTAGGCGCGCCCGAGCGCGCTCCAGCGTTCGCCGTACCTGCCGGCGGAGAGGACCAGGATGCGATCGCCGGGCGAGGTGATGTTGGCCATCGCGGCTTCCATGGCGCCGGTGCCTGAGGAGGCAAAGAGGAGCACGTCGTTGCTGGTCCCAATGAATTGCTTAAGCTGCGCGAGCACCCGCTCGAAGAGGGCGCGAAGCTCCGGACCCCGGGGATGGAGGCATGCAGCGGCCATGGCGGATTGGGCAGCTGGCAGCAAAGGGGTCAGGCCTGGGGTAAAAAGGCGAGGCTTGCGAATCATGCGCGGGGCAAACCTTTGTCCGGCTGGGGTGCTCGGGAGTTAGCTGCTGCGGAGAGCAGATTTCGTTGGGCGCTTGGCTGGGCGCTTCGGTACTCTTGTCGCCTATTGTACCGGGCTGAGAGCGCGGGCTTGCTCCCCTACAATGGTAGGCCGGCCTGGGAGTGGGCGATCTGGGAGTGGGCTATCAAGGAGGAGTGGGACGTGAGTAGTGAAGAGCCGGGAGTGGCGAAACGGATCGACAAGGACGTGATTGCGGCGATGAAAGCGCATGATGCAGGCCGCGTAGAAGCGCTGCGCATGGTCAAGTCCGCGCTGCGAAACAAGGAGATCGACAAGCGGGAGCCACTGACGGAAGCCGAAGCTCAGGCCGTGCTGACGACGTTGATCAAGCAGCGGCGTGAGTCGGTGGAGCAGTTTACCAAGGGCAATCGACCGGAGCTGGCAGCGAAGGAAGCGGGCGAGATCGAGCTGATCGAGGCGTACATGCCGAAAGCTGCGGACGCGCACGAGCTCAAGGCGCTGGTGGAAAGTACGCTTGAGGCGCTGACTGCGTCGGGCGAGCGACTGGGGCCGAAGGAGATGGGCCTGGTGATGAAGGCGGTGCAGGAGCGCATCAAGGAGAAGGGGATCCGCGCGGATGGGCGGCAGGTAAGTGAGTTGGTGAAGCAGTCGCTCGCGGGGTCCTAGCAGCGACTACGCAGGATCGTCTACCTGCGCTTCTTAGAGGAGGCTTGATTCTTGATCGAGGGCAGCTTCCAGGCGGCGAGCAGTGCGCCGTGCAGGATAGCCTGGTCGGCCTGAGCGAGGCGGATGTGGGTGGCCCCGGCGCGGCCCCAGCCTCCGCGGACAGGCAGGAAGATCGCGGGCTGCTCGGCAACGAAGGCGGCTTGCTGCTCGGGCGAGAGCATGAGGTTGCCGAAGCCTTCCTTTTCCGGGGCGAGTGTGGCGAAGATGCGTCCTCCGACGCGAAAGTCTGCCGCGCCCAGGTGGGAGCCTTCTTCGGCGCCCGGCAGGCTTAACGCGGCGCGCCTGAAATCTTCAGGTGTCATCTGCAGAGAATCCCTTGAGCCGACGATCTGGATCAGCGAGCGAACTTCGTTGGTCCGTTCAACATCGATGTGCGCCGGCAGATCTCGCAGCAACGCGCCGGGCATCGCAGTACCAGGAGAACACTCACCATGTCTACAGAAGAACTGACTGAGCAGGCCACAGAAAAGACGTCAAAGCTGGGCATTCACCGGGATGTCGCGGCGCCCTTTATTGGTCTCATTGCTGTCAGCACTATCGCCTGGGTGGCTGTGCTGATCGTTCTTGGTCGTGACTGATCAGTTGGTCCTACCCCAGCAATAAACCTGCTGGTTATCGACAGCAGCCCTCGTAAGCGCCCGTGCCTATCTATGCGTTAGGTTGCTCTGGCCGACCGTGTCACGCTTGCCGCACGATAAGGTGGCTGGTCGGTTTATCTCCGGGCGGGAAGCACTCGCACAAACGTACCCTCCGGCAGTTCGCCCTCGACCAGGTGGACGACGCCGTTTTTGACAAAGCCGGTCACCTCGCGCGGCAGTTCAGGCGAGGCCAGCGGTAAAGAAGACTGCGCCACTGGTTGAGCCGGTGTACGTGCGGGCGGGGTACGCTGCGCAGCCGAGGCAGCTACTGCGTCGATCCGCGCAGTTGCCGGGCGTCCGGCAGGGCCGCGGCCGGTGCCCTTATCCATCGCCTCATTGGCAAGGCGGTCAGCCTCCTTGTTTTTGCCGCGCAGGACGTGCTGCATTTCAAACTTCTTGAGCTGGCCGGCGCGGCGCTTTGCCTCCTCGTAGAGGGGCTTGAGGTCAGGGCTGCTGACGCGGTACTGACCCTTCATCTGCTTGACCATCAACTCCGAGTCGGAGATCACGCGCAGGTGGGTGTAGCCATGTTCGACGGCGAAGCCGAGCGCTGCGAGCAGGCCGGAGTACTCAGCCACATTGTTGGTCTTGACGCCTAGAAACTCGCTCAACTCACCTACCGGGCTGCCGTGCTCGTCTTCGAAAAAGACGCCGTAGCCGGATGGTCCTGGATTGCCGCGCGAGCCTCCATCGCAGTACGCGATGAGGATGCCGGCTGCTTTACCTTCTGTCATTGGACCAGTGTAGAAGAAAGCCGCCCGCTGCCTGGCGGGCTTGCTGCGGAGGCAAATACAGCGTGGGCGCCTGAAGAATACCTTAAGGCCTAAGACTTAGCTCTCGGGTTCCTGATCAAAGAGACTGCCCTCCGCAAGCGGCGCGGCCCGGCCGTGCGTTGGCCTGCTCGTAGGCGCCGAAGAGGGTGCGGGCGCTTGGCTGAGGAGGCTAAGCAACTCACGCAGCTCGAGCCGCAGGCGCGCAAGCTGTGTTTGAGCGCGGTTGGCGGTGCGTTCGAGCTGCTCTCTGGCTTGGTGGGACTCGGCACTCTCAGCCGCAACGGCGAGAGGTAGCTCGGGCTGCGAGCGGGGACCTGGATGGAGGCGTTGCTGCTGGGCTTCCGCGGCAAAGACCTGGCGGGCGCCGGCAATCGTGTAGCCCTCCTCATGCAGCAGGCGCTTGATCCGCAGGGCGTGTTCGACATCGCGTTTGCGATAGAGCCGCTGCCCGGTACCGCTTTTCTTAGGGGAGAGCTGGGGAAATTCGGTCTGCCAAAAGCGCAGCACGTAGGCTTCCACGCCGCAAAGGCTGGCTACCTCACCGATACGGAAGTAAAGCTTATCCGGGATGGCTGCCGGCGTTCTCGTATCCTGCGGTGCGTGATCGCCCATCGCTGCCAGACTCCCGGCTGTTATGGCCGTGTGTCGGCTTCGATGCCGACACGCGCTTGCCGTCAAGTATAGTGGCCGGCCGGCGGGGAGAGTAGCAAGATGTGGGGCAATGACAGCGCGTAACCGGACGCGTGCGACCAGACTGGGAACTAAGGCCGCGTAAGGCGCATACGCGTGGGCCCGGCGATCCTGTCGTGTGCTGCGAGTGCGTGTGGTCTAACTCTTCTCACCGGCGGCGAGGACAAGCCCTTCCGCGGGCTGGCCCGGGGTAGGGTCGGCGAAGTGGTCGGCATGCACGGCGCCTCCTGTGCCAGGGCTTGGTGCCGAACTTGCCGAGTCGTCCGATAAGACGGCGGATCCGTCGTGATCGGGCAGAGGCCGGCGCAGCGACACATTTTTTGGTCCGGCGCGGTGGTACGGGACTGGCCAGCTCTGGTTTGCGCCCAACTTGGCGGAAGCGGCAAGCGGCCAGTAGGGCTCGCGGAGGAACTCCCGCGCGAGCAGGATGAGGTCGGCCTCCCCGCGTTCCAGGATGGCTTCGGCCTGCTCGGCTTTAGTGATGAGGCCGACAGCCGCGGTGGGTACATGTGCCTCAGCGCGAATGCGGGCAGCAAAGGGCACCTGGTAGCCGGGCGCAGAGGGAATCTTGGCGTGCGGAACGACGCCGCCTGAGGAGACGTCGATCATGTCGACGCCTCGCTTCTTGAGCAGGCCCGCGAGAGCGACTGACTGGTCGATCGTCCAGCTGGTCGCTGCGTCCAGCGGCTGACCAAGGCCGGCTGCGGTGCTCTCGTCGACCCAGTCAGTGGCCGAGATGCGAACCAGTAGAGGCAGGTTCAGCGGCCAGACTTCGCGGATCGCGTCGACAACCTGCAGCAGCAGGCGGGTACGGTTTTCAAAGCTGCCGCCATACTGATCGGTCCGGTGATTCGCCAGGGGACTGAGGAACTCGTGCAGCAGGTAACCGTGGGCGGCGTGAAGCTCGAGCAGATCGAAGCCGGCGGCAAGGGTACGCCTGGCGGTGTCAACAAAGGCGGCTACGACGCGATCAATGCCGGCCTGCGAGAGCGCCTGCGGCTGTCCGTAGTGGTGATCGAACGCGGTGTCGCTGGGCGCGGGTATGTCGGTCCAGCCACCCTGCTCGGGTGTGAGCACGTGCTCGGGCAGCCATGGCACTTCCATGCTGGCCTTGCGCCCGGCGTGTGCCAGCTGGATGCCTGCGTAGGCGCCCTGGGTGTGGAGGAAGCGCACGATGCGTGCGAGCGGCTCAATCTGCTCGTCCTTCCAGAGGCCGAGGTCGCCCGGCGTAATCCGGCCTTCCGGAGTCACTGCTGTCGCCTCCACGATCACCAGGCCAGCGCCGCCGACGGCGCGGCTACCCAGATGGACCAGGTGCCAATCCTCGGCGAAGCCATCGGTGGCTACGTACTGGCACATGGGCGAGACGACGATCCGGTTCGGCAGGGTGATGCCGGCGAGCGGGAACGGGGTAAAGAGCTGAGCAGTTGGCGACATGGAGTCGATCTCCTTCAAGAGCGCTGACAGGGGCAAAGAGAACGGCCGCTCGCAAGCTCCTCTTTCGATGCGGGCACGACCGGGCAGGACGCAAGGGGAACCGCGCAGCGCTTGACATCGTACGGATCAGAGTATGGACGAGCGTGTGGACCAGCGTAGGATTCCCTACACGCAGAGCCTGGGTGTCTAGCTGCGCCGGAAGGGGGAGCGGAGATGTTTGGAAGGCGAAACGGGCGAAGGATGCGAGGGGACCAGCTGTATGTTGCGGCCGCGTGGGTCCTGCTGCCGAGCCTGCTGGCCGGCTGCTCGGTCAAGGTGCACAGGGGAGAGAACGGCGAGGACAAGGATGTAGAGGTACACGTACCGATGGGCGAGGTGCATGTGCGGCAAGGGCTCCCCACGGCGGCGGATCTAGGGCTGCCGGCGTATCCCGGTGCGGCGACGGTGCCGGGTACCGATGGCGACTCTGCGGACGTCCACGTAGGTTTTGGGAGTTGGCAGATGCATCTGCGAGTGGCCAAGTACCAGACTGGGGATCCGCAGGCCAAGGTCATTAGCTTCTATCGCAAAGCGCTCGGCCAGTACGGCCAGGTGATCGCGTGCCAGGACGGCGAGGCGGTCGGCTCGCCCAGCTTTACCAGCGAAGGGCTCGGCTGCAGGGAGCATCTGGTCGGCGCGAACTCGCGCGGTAACGACGATGAGCGGGGCTTGAGCCTGAGGGCAGGCTCCAAACGCCACCAGCACATCGTGCAGCTGCAGCCGAGCGATGGCCAGGGAATCCGGTTTACCCTGCTTCGGCTGGATCTGCCGGGTGAGGCAGAGCAGGCAGACAGGCTGGAGTAGCGCCGGTTGAGTCCGGAGCGGAGGCTATGCCCGGGTAGACCGCTGGGCCGAGGAGCAGCAGGGCAGTGCCAGGGCGCCGGTGTTGCCGGAGTCGGCTGCAAGTTGTCGTGGTCTCTGTGTAAGACTAGCGGGAAGACCATGGACCGAATCTGCCCACGCTGCCAGGCTTTGCTCGGCCCCACGGTACGCTTTTGCCCGGAGTGCGGGGCGCCCCAGCTCACGGTGGACGAGGCGCAGCCGGAAGATAATCCAGCCGGGGATGGGGAAGCGGCAGGGCGCGGCGGGAGAGACAGAAGTGAGGTCGCTTGGCCCACTGCGATGGGCACGGCGGCCTTGCTCGCCATCCCGGCCGGGCTGCTCAGTTCCCTGCTTTCTTTCAGCTCGCTATGGGTCATGGCCGGGGGCATCTGGACGGTGCTGCTCTATCGCAAGCGCACGATGACGGGGCTGACGCCAGGGTTAGGAGGCCGGATCGGGTGCGTCTTTGGCGTCTTTGCCGCGACGCTGGCTACCCTGTTTGACGCGGCAAACCTGCTGGTAACCCGCTATGGTCTGCATCGCGGCAGCGAGGTAGACAGTCGACTGCATACGGCGATGCAGGCGGGTATCGATCGGGTTCTGGCCAGCAATCCAGAGGCTGCGCACCAGATCCCCTGGTTCTTCCAGTTCTGGCTCTCGCCGGAGGGGCAGGCCGGGCTGGTGCTGGCCTCAGCGGTACTTTCGGCAGGAACCATGCTGGGCTTTTCGGTGCTGGGCGGGGCGCTTGGCGCTCGCTACCTCGCCGCCCGGCGCTCCTGAGACGCAAGGCGCCTTGCTCGCTTAGAGTTTGGGCCCGCTTAGAGCCTGGGCCTGCGGACAGCCTGCGTGCGCAGGGCGCCTTCCAAAAGCCAGGCGCGCGCCAAGCGGCGTGCTGCGCCTGGGGCTGTACGCAAGGGCGCTTGCCGTGAGGTAGGTCGCTTCGTATCATCACCAGAGCACGCGCGCGACATGCCCACCGCAAGAGCGCGCTACGCGGATAAGCTGACCGGAAAGAGACCCCTGCCATGCCAGAGAACGCACCCACCCTCCGCCAGAAAGGCCGCATCCTCTCCGCTTCGGAGATTGAGCGGACCCTGGTGCGGCTTGCCCACCAGATCGTCGAGAAGCACAACGGTGGAGAGAACCTGGGGCTGGTCGGCATCAAGCGCCGCGGGGTGCCGCTGGCGCAGCGGCTCGGCGCGCTGATTGAGAAGATCGAGAAGCACCCGGTCGATGTTGGGGCGCTTGATATTGAGTTTTACCGGGATGACCTGTCCACGCATGGGGCGCGGCCGGTGGTGCACTCGGAGGCAGTCGGGTTCGATGTGACCGGGCGCAACATCATCCTGGTGGATGACGTGCTGTACACAGGGCGCACGACCCGGGCGGCGCTCGATGCGCTGTTTCACCAGGGCAGGCCGAACCGGGTGCAGCTGGCGGTGCTGATCGATCGCGGGCATAGGGAGCTCCCGATTGAAGCCAGCTTTGTGGGCCGCACGGTGCCGACAACACGGCGAGAGATTATCGAGGTCAAGCTTACCGAGGTGGATGGCGATGAGCAGGTAATCATCGTCGAGAAGGTCTCCTGAGATGGAGGGCGTCGAGGCGGGTCTCGAGAGTGGCAATCCAGGCGTGTCCATCCAGGCGTGTCACCCCAGGCGTGTCACCTCATGACAAGCGACTCGTTTATGCCGGCTCCCGGCTCGTTGCTGTCGATCTCTGACCTGACGCTTAAGCAGGTGAGCGAGATTCTGGCGCTGGCCTCGGTGCTTGAGGCCGAAGACCCGGTCGCGCGGGCGCAGCGATTGTTCAAGCGCCGCGTGGCGCTGCTCTTCTATGAGTCGAGCACGCGCACCCGCACTTCCTTTGAGCTCGCGGCTAAGGCACTGGGCGCGGACAGCACGCTGATCAGCTCCAAATCTTCGAGCATTGAGAAGGGCGAGTCGCTCAAGGACACCGGGCTGACCCTGCGGGCGCTCGGGGCCGAGGCGATCATCCTGCGGCATGGGTCTTCAGGCTCAGCAAACCTGCTGGCGCGCGTGACGAAGCTGCCGGTGCTCAATGCGGGCGACGGGATGCATGAGCATCCGTCGCAGGCGCTGCTTGATCTGCGCACGATGCTGACCCGTTTGCACGGGGCGGCGGCTGCGCATGCGGCCGGGGCAGAGTCGCTGGCCGGCGTGACCGTGACGATCTGCGGAGACATCCTGCATAGCCGGGTGGCGCGCTCCAACGCGCTGCTGCTGCCCAGGCTGGGCGCGCGCGTGCTGCTGTGTGGTCCGGAGCCGCTGCTGCCGCAGATTGCCTCGGAGATTGGGCCGGGCGTCGAGATCGAGCGCGATCTCGACCGGGCGCTCGAGCGGTCACAGGTGGTGATGATGCTGCGCATCCAGGCGGAACGGCTGGCGGGGCTAGACTTGGATCTGGAAAGCTATAAGGCTCACTACCAGGCGAGTGTGGAGCGGATCGCGCGGCACCCGGAGCTGGTGGTGATGCACCCGGGGCCGATCATTCGCGGGCTGGAGATTGCGAGCGAGGTGGCGGATGGGGCGCAGTCGGTGATCGAGGAGCAGGTGCGGCACGGGGTTTCGATCCGGATGGCGCTGGTGGCGCGGGCGCTGGGGGTGGGCGGTTCGAGTGAGACCAGCACCGATAGCTCAGGGCGGGCCGGGGCTATGACTGACCGACTTAGCCAGGCGCGGGGTGCTGGGGCATGAAGCCGCTGCTGATTCGTGGGGGAAGCCTGATCAAGGCTGGGGGCGCTCGCGAGGAGCGCGACCTGCTGCTGGAAGGTGGTCGCATCTTTGGGATAGCTGCGCCGGGGGAGCTGGACGGGCGCGCCGCGGCGCTGGGCGCGGAGGTCCTGGAGGCAGGTGGACTGGTTGTGGCGCCCGGGCTGATCGACATCCACGTGCACCTGCGCGAGCCGGGCCAGACGTGGAAAGAGACGATCGCGACTGGGACGGCGGCGGCGGCAGCGGGTGGGTTTACGACCGTCTGCGCGATGCCTAATACGGTGCCGGTCAACGACACGCCGGAGTGGACCCGCTGGATGCAGGCGCCCGAGCGTGGGGCGGCGGTGCGGGTGATCCCGATTGCGGCCGCAACGGTAGGAAGCCTGGGCGAGCGGCTGACCGACTACGCTGCGCTCCAAGAGGCAGGCGCGGTCGCGGTAAGCGATGACGGCAAGCCGATCGGGATCGGCGGGATCGGCGACGCGATCATGCGCGAGGCGCTGCGCGAGGCGGCGCGGGTCGGGATCCCGGTCGTCCAGCACGCGGAGGATACCCGGCTGACCGGCGGCTGCTCCATGAACGCGGGCGCGCTGGCGTTTCGGCTGGGGCTGCGCGGGATGCCGGTCGAGGCTGAGTCCGGGCTGGTGGAGCGCGACATCGAGCTGCTGCGCAGGCTGCGCGCCGAGGAGGGTGTCGAAGCGCATCTGCACGTGGCCCATCTTTCGACCAGGAAGGCGCTAGACGCGGTGCGGGCGGCGCGGGCGGATGGGCTCAAGGTGACCTGCGAGGTGATGCCGCACCATTTTGCCCTGAACGAAGAGGCGGTGGATGGCTACAACACGCTGGCCAAGATGAACCCGCCGCTGCGTGCGGAGGCCGACCGCCTGGCGATGATCGAAGGGCTGCTCGATGGGACGGTCGACTGCCTGGCGACCGACCATGCGCCGCATGCAACGCACGAGAAGGAGCAGGAGTTTGAGCAGGCGCCGAATGGGATCACCGGGCTTGAAACGGCTCTAGGGCTGGCGCTCTCGATCCTGCACCGGCAGCACGGAATGGCCTTGTCGCGCGTGCTGGACCTGCTTACCTCAGCGCCCGCGCGCGTGCTCTCGCTCGAAGGCCGCGGGATGCTGGCAGAGGGCGCCTGGGCCGACCTTGTGATCTTCGATCCCGGAGCAGAGTGGGTGTTTCGCGCTGCCGGCTCGAAGTCGCGCTCGAAGAACACGCCGTTCGATGGCTGGCCGATGCTGGGGCGGGTGAAGTGGACGGTGAGCGAAGGGCGGGTTGTGTACTCATCCGATCAAACGGGCAATTTCCCAACGCATTGACCGGCTGGCTACTCAATTCTAAAGGACGCTTGTCTCGCTTCGCTTGCAGTCCCTTGCAGAGCAGCCGCTATGATGCGACTACTTGAATCGCTTCCGACAATGCGACTTACCAGGAGTAAAGCCATGATCTGTACTCACGCGAATTCAGTCCCGTCTCCAAATTCTGCTCACTTCAAAGCCGCCATTGTTATCTAAACCCGATCGATCCCATCGAAAGCGCTCCGCGCCAGTACTCCGTAAGTGCCTCCCGAAGCTCTCTGCCAAAGGGTTTCTCGACGAATGGGTGTGAGACGATGACACCCGCCAGGAGCGCCTCTTCCTTATGCTGGTAGGACTGCCACAGGCCCCGGGTCAGGGCGTACGTGCGCATCAGAAGTTCGAGTCCACGGCCTTCTGCGGTCCGGAGTGCGGCGTCAATCACGCCGCCGGTCTTCTCCAAATGAATCATGTACTCCGCTTTGTGAGCCTTCAGTGTGTCTCGTAAGATGTTCTTTTCAAGCACGCCGTAGCCGAGTGCATCCAGGCGAAGAAGCTCCGGATGACCCTCCAGGTGAGCTACGAGCGCGGTGAGAAATGCATCTACCTTGGCGGTCCGAGAACCCTTCTTCGTCTGAAAATGGGCTTCGGTCTCCTGCATGACCGCGATCCAACCTTCCAGCAAAAGGGCTGCAAAGATCTCTTCCTTCGTCCGGAAATACAAGTAAACCGTTCCTTTGGCAAGACCTGTTGCCGACGCGATCTCCGCCGCTGTCGGCAGGCTTCCTTCGCCAGCCACGAACAGGAAGTTGGCAGCTTGGAGGATCGCCGCACGCCGTGCTGCTTTGTCCTCCAGGGCATGCGCGTGGCTTGCAGCGATTCTCTTCACTTCGACATACGGTACGTCAATTTAGCCTGGAGATGCCGCGAGGTAAATCGGTTGGAGAAAGCCGTGAGGCGGTTCAGTTTCCCGACAATGACGCTCGGTTTGCCAGCAAACATCGCCTTCAGCCCTGCCTCCGCGACTTTAGCTGGAGAGACGATGGACGGCTTCAACGAGGCCTTGGGACGGAATCCAGACACTTCGTTGAACTCCGTATTCATGAGGCCAGGTGAGACTACGGTGACGGTGACTTTAGGTGCCAATTCCACGTGCAGGGCGACTCCGAGGGCGAGGACAAAATGCTTCGCTGCGCCGTAGGCTGCCAGCAATGGATCAGGCTGATAGGCAGCCAGGCTGGCCACAAGAAGTATATGCCCTCTTCCTTGAGCCGCCATGCGTTTGCCGAACAGGTGGGTGAGTTCCGTCAACGTCATGATGTCCAGGTTGAGCATCTCGCGCAAGCGGTCCACGTCCTGCATCAGGAACTCGCCGCTCAGGCCGAAGGCTGCGTTGTTAACAAGGATCGAAGGTTCGATGCTCCGCTCATCCAGTCGTTTCTGCAGATCGAGCGAACTCCCGACAGCACTTAGATCGATGGCTTCGACAACCACTTCGACGGCGTGTTGCTTACGAAGTTCCGTCGCCAGAGCCTGCATAGGCTCTTCACGGCGTGCTACCAGGACAAGATTGCACTTACGCAAAGCAAGCGCTTTTGCGAGTTCCATACCGAGCCCGCTCGACGCGCCTGTGATGACAGCCCACTCGTCCGAATCTTGCATTTCGACACTCTCCATGACTAATGGTCACTATACATGACTGATAGTCATAAAACACTGCTGCTGAAGGTCGGCTTAGGAAGCAATCGCTCGGCTTCGCGGATGAGCGACTTAGGGATCCCCGCTTAGTACCGAAAAACGCGGTTCTCGTCCCCGAGTGTCGGCGCTCCCGAGCGGAGCCAGGTTTGGAGGACTAAGCCGGCTAGTGCACATGTCGTCACGAACTTGCTGCCTGTAACCTAGTGCCATGAGCGAGGGTTCCCGAACGAGCGTCGCGGCGGCGTTTCGCTCCCGCGACTTCCGGTTGTACCAGGCGGCGAGGCTGGCGGTGGTCACCGGTGCGGAAGCGCAGGCAGTCGCGGTCGCCTGGCAGGTTTACCAGATTACTCATCGGGCGATCGATCTTGGCTACACGGGCCTGGCGCTGTTTCTGCCCGGGCTCTTCTTTCTTCTTCCCTCGGGGCATATCGCGGATCGCTTCGATCGCCGGCAGGTGGTGCTGGTCTGCTACTCGCTGCAGGCCCTTTGCACGGCAACGCTGCTCTACTTTGCCTGGCATGGCATGACGCGGGTGATGCCGATCTACGCGGTGCTCTTTCTCATCGGGACGGGGCGCAGCTTTTCCGGGCCGGCGAGTTCAGCGCTGATCCCGCAGCTGGTGCCGACCGAGGATTTCGTCAATGCGGTGACCTGGGGTGCGAGCATCTTCCAGATCGCGACGGTGGTCGGGCCATCGATTGGGGGGATCCTGTTTACGCTGCCCTTGCAGGCCTGGGCCGGTGCGGGCCAGGCGCGCCACCTGGGGGGCGCCGGCATCGTCTACCTGTTTTGCCTCGTGACGCTGCTCTGGTACGTGGTGCTGATCAGCATGCTGCAGGTACGCCCCGGGCGCATGGAGAAGAAGGCGATCTCGGCGGATGTGATCCTGGCCGGAGTTCGCTACGTGTGGAACAAGCAGGTGCTGCTGGGATCGATCTCGCTGGACCTGTTTGCGGTGCTGCTGGGCGGAGCGGTGGCGCTGCTGCCGATCTTCGCTCACCAGATTCTAGCTACGGGGCCGAGGGGGCTGGGGCTGCTGCGGGCGGCGCCCGGGATCGGTGCGCTATGCGTGTCGTTGTGGCTGACGGCGCGGCCGCTACGGGGCCGGGCCGGGGCACGGATGCTGGTCTGCTACGGCATCTTTGGAGCGATGACGATTCTCTTTGGCCTCTCCAAGTCGCTCGCGGTCTCGATCGGCGCGTTGCTGGTGCTTGGCGCCTCTGACATGGTTTCGGTCGTGATCCGGTCTTCCATCCTGCAGCTGGCGACGCCGCCCGAGATGCGGGGCCGGGTGAGCGCGGTGAACTCGCTTTTTGTCGGAGCTTCTAATGAGTTTGGCGAGTTTGAGAGTGGCGTGACGGCGCAGTGGTGGGGCGCGGTGCGGGCGGTGGTGGTAGGGGGCGCGGGGGCACTCGCGGTTACTGGATTCTGGACGGTGTTTTTTCCGCAGCTGCGCGACATTGACCGGCTCACGCCCGACGCGCTGATGCAGGCCGACCTGCAGGAGAGCGCGGCCGATGTGCAGGAGCAGCAGCGGTAAACCGCCTACGCGGCTGGCGGTCACTTCGTGACGCGTATACCGACCTTTCGGGTCACAAAAGCAAAAAGCCCCCGCAGGCAAAGGGAGCTTTTTGCTTTTGCAGCGCCGCAGGCAGAAGATCCCCCACGAAGTGGGCGCCTCCCGCGCAGGGGGTCTTCAGGTCGCTATTTGCTGCGGACGGCGATCACTTCGATCTCGACCAGCGCCCACGGTGCCGCCAGGGCGGCGACCTGGAAGGCGCTGCGGGCGGGCTTGTTGGGCTGGTCGGTTGTGCCGAAGAACTTGGTGTAACTGGCCTGCAGGCCAGCGAAGTCAAGCTTGCCGCCCTTCTCCGGATCGCCGGCTAGAAAGACGGTCATCTTGACGACATCCTTCATGTCAAGACCCTGCTCCTTGAGCAGGCCCTGGATCTTAGTGAGCGCGGAAAGGGACTGCGTCTGGGTGTCGCCGTAGACAGCTGCGGTACCTTTGGCAGGGTCGGCGGGGGTGACAGGTGAGGCGAGCTGCCCGCTCAGGTAGAGCGTGTCGCCGGCCCAGACGCCGTTGGCGATGGGGCTCTTTTCGTTGGGCTGCAGATGCTTCACAGTGACCTGCGCATGGGCTGCGCAGGCTGTGACGGCAAGCAAGGCAGCCAGAGTCCAGTTCATGTGCTTCATGGGGCTGTTTCTCCGGAGTGCGGTTTGTTGTGGGTTGTTCCCGTGCTGTTCTCGGCGACGATGTTTGGGCGAATGGCGATTGCTGATCCCTTTCAAGCGTTCCGGGTGAGAAGGGGCCGAGGTGCTCTGGGCCTGGAATGAGCGGCTCAGGATGGAATAGGGCTGCTTCTGCCGGAGGCTTCAGGGTGGGAGAGTGCGGCGGCCTTGGTTTTGTCGGCGATCATCTGGACGGCGCGCAGGGAACTGAGCGCGGCGCCCTCCTGCCAGCCAACGATGTGGCTGCAGTGGTCGCCGGCGAAGTAGATGGGGCCATCGGGCTCGATGAGGGTCTCGTAGCCGGGATTGGAGCCGGTCTTGGCGGCAGCCGGATGGGATGGAGCGCCCTGCCGGTTAACTCCTGCACCCGGGGCGCGATCCTGGCCGGGGCCGTAGCTCTGGATCCAGGAGCCTTCATTGTGGGGGATAAGGGCCCAGCCGACATAGATCGGCTTCTCGAGCTCTTTGCCATGGCCGGGGTGGAGGCGCTCGATGGATTTCCGGCTTTCGGCATACTTCTCCTCCGTGGACAGCTTGCGGAAGGCGAGTTGTCGCTCGTCGGTATAGCCGCTCACCAGCACGCCGCGCGGGCTAAACAGGCCTGCTGAAGGGAACCAAATGGGGCTGCAGCCATCGTTGACGAACTCCAGTCCCCCGTAGATGTTGTAATCCTGCTCCCAGAAGCGGCGGCTCTCCCAGGCGACCTTGTAGGCTTCGGCGTAGACGCACTCGTCGATGACCTTTTTGTACGGCGCGGCGAAGTCGTTCGGGGTTTTCCTGAGGATGGTGAGCGGCATGGCACAGATACAGTACTGGGCTTCGATGGACTTAGGGCTGCCCTGACTTGTGTAGCTCACGCGGACGCCGGAGGCAGTCTTGCGGATCTCGGTAACGGGCGAGTTGTACTGGACTGTTTTGCCCAGGGCTTTTGCGAAGGCGTAGGGGATTCGGTCCATGCCGCCGACCGGCTGCATCATGGTGGCCTGCATGTCGAAGGCTTCCTCAAAGAGGATGCCCTGCCAGAAGTCTTCCTGAAGCAGGGTGTGCATGTCGATGGGCTGCGCGAGCACGCCGGCGTCATCGCCTGCACCGGCGAGCTTGGCGTAGCCGGCGCGGTCAGAGCCCTGGTACTTGCCTGCCTGGTCGAGCGAGCCGTAGACGCGCAGGAAGGTCAGCATCTGGTCGCGATCCGCTTTGGAGATCTCCTGGTCGAGCGATCCGTTGCTGACACACTTCATCAACAGCTCGCTCACGTGGCCGCGGGTGTCATTGATGACCTGGCGCTGCACCATGGGCGCGCCGCCGTTGACGCCGTCGTGCTGCAGGTAGCTGGAGCGGGAGGTGTTGATCTCGACCTGGAGCTCGACGCCCAGCTTGCGGCAGTAGCCGAGGATGGTTCGGTGAATGGAGGGCAGACGGGCTGGGCCTACATTCTGATAGTTGCCCGTGTCCCATGCCGAGGTCTGGCTGGTGCCATCGGTAAAGACGACCTTGTCGCCGCCACGCACGGTCCAGTTGCGGCCGCCCGGACGCTCTCGCGCCTCAAGCACGGTGCACTGGTAGCCGAGCTCGCGCAGCTCATAGGCGGCGACCAACCCGGCGATGCCGCCACCGAGGATGACGACCTTGATGCCCTTGCCCGAGCCAGGGGCGGCAGAGAGCGGCTGGGCGACCGCAGCGGGCACGGGCATCAAGCCCATCGATTGCATAGTAAGGAAGGCCGCGCTGTATCCGCCGGCCTGGCCGACACGAGTCAGAAAATTACGCCTGGTAATCGCCATGAAGCAGCACCTCTCAAGGGGAATAAAACATTTAGGGTCGGCCTAGCTTAGGGAAGGGCCAATCGATCAAGTCACGGGGTGAAATGGGTGTGGTTTATGCGCCAGAAAACATTTGTAAATACGGCGCTTGGTCGGGGATGCCCTACTTTACAGCGCGTTTCCCGAATGGTGGGTCGAAATCTTTTTCTCCCCCCGGGTTTCTCGTCAGGAGCGAGCGCAGGCATGGATTGCGGGCTACTTCGCCCGGCTGCGAAAGCTCTGGATGGCCAGAATGCAAGGCCAGAGTGAGGGAGCCGGCGCGAGCCTTCTCGGCGCCTGAAGCGGCGTAGTCTTGAAGCATGATTCTCTCGCTCGTCCACCTTGGCCGGGTCGGCTATGCGGAGGCGCTCGAGGTGCAGCAGCAGGCGGTCGAGCTGCGCCACCAAGGCCGGATCGGGAACATGCTGCTGCTGCTCGAACACCCGCCGGTGCTGACGCTCGGGCGCAACTCGAAGCGAAGCAACATCCTGGCTGGAGAGGCGCTGCTGGCTCGACGCGGCGTGATCGTGCATGAGATCAATCGGGGGGGCGATGTGACCTATCACGGCCCAGGGCAGCTGGTCGGCTACCCGATCGTTGACCTGCGAAGCTTTACTCCGCGGATGGGCGTTGTGGACTACGTGCGGCTGCTGGAGGAGGTGCTGATCCGGGCTGCAGGGGAGTACGGCGTGCCGGCGCAGCGCATCGAGGGACGCACTGGGGTGTGGACCTTCGCCGGCGGCTCCATTGCTGAGAAGAAGATGGCTGCCATCGGGGTGCATGTCTCGCGGGGCATCACCTCGCACGGGTTTGCGTTGAATGTGACTGCGGATCTGCGGGATTTCGAGCTGATTGTTCCATGCGGCATAGCTGACCGGGCGGTGACCAACCTGGCGGACGAAGCCAGCGAGCCCGTCACGATGGAGAGCGTGAGCCACTCGGTAGCTCGCCAGTTCGGACGAGTTTTCAGCCACCAGGTGCTCTGGCTGGAGAGCCTGCTTGCTCTTGATCCCGGCTTCGCCTGCCATACGCTCGAGAGTGCGATCCGTGAGGCGGAGTGAGCGCCCGTCGCTGTAGACTGAGGAGTCGGACCGCGAGTGAGGCTTCGGCGCGCGGACCAAACAAGAGCCTGCCGGCATGAGATGGAGCCTCCCGGCGCAGATTGGGAGAAGAGGAAAGGGTATCTATGGCAACGGATGTAGTCATGCCCCAGATGGGCGAGTCGATCTTTGAGGGCACGGTCACCAAGTGGCTCAAGAAGCCAGGCGACCGGGTGGAGCGCGATGAGCCCTTGTTCGAGATATCGACAGACAAGGTGGATGCGGAGATCCCTTCGCCTGCAGCCGGGGTGCTGAGCGAGATCAAGGTGACGGAAGGCTCGACGGTCGGGATTAACACGATCGTGGCGGTTATTGGCGGTGCGGGCAACGGTGCGGGCAGCGACGCAGCCCTTAGCTCGGCCGCGGAAGCCGATCCGACGGGAGTGCCCACGATTGCCGCCGCAGAGACTGCAGCTGCTGCAGCTGCTTTCCGAGCAGAGGCAGCTTCGACCGAAGTGGTGATGCCGCAGATGGGCGAGTCCATCTTTGAAGGCACGATCACCAAGTGGTTGAAGCAGGTTGGCGACAAAGTCGAGCGGGACGAGCCGCTCTTTGAGATATCGACAGACAAGGTGGATGCGGAGATCCCATCGCCCGTGGCTGGGGTGCTGAGCGAGATCAAAGTGGAGGCAGGAACGACGGCGCAGATCAACACCGTCGTGGCTTTGATCGGGGGAAGTGCTCCTGCGGCCACGAGTCCGTCCAAGCCGTCGCCGGTGCCCAGTGCACCGACTGATCCTGCGCTGAACGGCGCTGCGGCCCGGTCCGAAGAAGCATCAGCGAAGAAGCCAGCAGAGGCCGCGACCGACAACGGGGAGCGTCTTCGCTCTTCGCCACTCGTGCGTAGGATGGCTAAGGATCATGATCTGGATCTGAGCCAGGTTCCGGCGAGCGGTTCAGCGGGGCGTATCACGAAGGAAGATGTGCTCACCTATTTGGAGAAGGGAAAAGGTGGTGCGGTTGTGCCGCCGGCGCTTGTACCCGCCGCAGCACCCGCACCTGCAGCGGCTCCGGCACCCGTGGCTGCGTCTCCTGCGCCGGCCGCTCCTGCGGCGGTTGCGGCCAAGCCCGCTGCTCCAGCGACCACCGGGGCCACGCCGGGCCAAGTGGTTCCCATGACTAGAATGCGCTCCATCATCGCGCAGCGCATGGTGGAGTCCAAGCACACCAACGCCCACGTCCACACTGTCTTCAAGATCGACTTCACTCGCATTGTGCGTCTGCGGGAGAAAGAGAAGGCCAAGTATGAGCAGCGTAATGGCGTCAAGCTGACGTACATGCCCTTTATCTCGCGGGCGATCATCGCGTCACTGCGCAAGATGCCGATCATCAATGCTTCGCTTGAAGGCGATGCGATTCGCTACCACCAGAACATCAATCTCGGCATCGCCGTAGCTTTGGACTGGGGATTGATCGTGCCAGTGATCAAACAGGCAGAGGAGCGTAGCTTTCTAGGCATTGCTCGGGCGATTGTCGATGTTGCCGAACGCGCCCGGGGCAAGAAGCTTAAGCCAGATGAGGTGGGCACCAGCACATTTACGCTCACCAATGCCGGAATCTACGGAGAGCAGTTTGGCACACCGGTGATCAACATGCCCGAGAGCGCGATCCTAGGTATCGGCGGCCTCTTTAAAGAGCCTGCCGTGATCACCGACGATGCCGGCAACGATTCCATTGCCATCCGACATATGATTCATCTGACGCTGGGCTTTGACCACAGGATCATCGACGGAGCCGACGCTGGGAAGTTCATGTCTGAAGTGAAAAAGTATCTCGAGACTTGGAGTGAGGACATAGGCTAGCCTGCGCCCGACCTTCCGTTCTCTAAGAGGCAGTCATACGGCTGCCTCTTACTTTCAGAGCCTTTGCATCGCATCCAGCACACGTTTCACAGCCTCATCAGGGCTGTCTCCGGTAGCTGAAAGATGACCCATCTTGCGGCCCTTACGCGGCATATGCTTCTCATAAAGATGCAGGTGCACTCCGGGCACGGCGAGCGCCGCCTCGAAGTGCGGCTCGCGCTCCAGCCACAAATCACCCAGCAGGTTCGCAATCGCTGCAGGCCGGGTAACCCTTACATCCCCGAGGGGCAAGTCACACACAGCGCGAACCGCCTGCTCAAATTGGCTGGTGTCGCATGCCCGCTCACTTGCGTGGTAGCTGTTGTGGGGTCTCGGCGCAAGCTCGTTGACGAGCAATTTGTCATCTTGCGTGACAAACATCTCAACAGCTAAAAGGCCTTCGAGACCAAGAGCGTCACCGATCCTGGCTGCCATGGCTTGCGCTTGGCTTTCCAGCGCAGGTGAAATCGAAGAGGGTAGAACGCTCCACACCAGGATCTGATTCTCATGGTGATTGCGTGCGGAAGGGAAGCAGCTCAGCTCGCCGGAGGGAGATCGGGCAACCATTACTGATATTTCCTGCTGTAAGTCGATCGCGGCTTCAACGACGCAGTCTTTACTGCCAAGCGCCGTCCAGGCTTCTACAGCCCCGGCGCCCTCCTGATCGCTTCCATAGCCAAGCTTGACCTGGCTGCGCCCATCGTAGCCACCCTTGGCGCTCTTGATAAAACATCGAGGCCCTATCGCTTGAACAGCAGATTCCAATTCTGCAAGCGTGTGAGCTGCGGCATAGACGCCTACCGGGATTCCCAACTGATCCAGCCAGGCTTTCTGCGCGATCCTATCCTGAACAATCTTCATTGTGGAGATGCCTGGTCGCAGCGGAGCATACCTTGATGCCGCCTCAAGGCTCTCCACAGAAATTTGTTCAATCTCAAGGGTGACTACATCGCAACCACGCGCTAAGTTCGCCGCCGCACGCGCATCACTCCATGCCCCTTCGAAACAAGCATCCACAACAAAGCGCGCAGGGCAGGACGGATCAGGATCCATGACCTGCACTCGGTAACCCAGAGAACGAGCCGCCATCGCTATCATCCTGCCAAGCTGCCCTCCGCCAAGGATGCCGAGCGTCGCTCCCGGTAGGATAGGGCTCATCGCGGCAGCTCCTGTTCAAGTACTTCCGCCTCGCGGGCTCGCCGCCATCGCTCGAGGCGTTGCAGGAGCTCCGCATCATGCACAGCCAATATTTGTGCTGCGAAGATTGCAGCATTTGCTGCCCCCGGTTTGCCTATCGCGAAGGTTGCGACCGGCACGCCGCGCGGCATCTGAACGATGGAGAGTAGAGAGTCCAGACCATTGAGCAGCGTTGCGGGTATGGGCACCCCAAGGACTGGTACCAGGGTTTTCGCCGCAAGCATGCCCGGTAGGTGTGCCGCCCCGCCTGCACCGGCAACGATGCAGCGGATGCCGCGCCCGGCCGCCTGCTCAGCGTACTGGAAGAGACGGTCGGGCGTGCGATGGGCAGAGACCACGCTTGCCTCATACGGGATAGCAAACTCCTGTAGAAGCTCGACACATGAAGCCATCACCTCATAGTCGCTCTTGCTGCCCATCACCACGCCAATTAGAGGAGCATCAGCCATCTAGTGATTATAGAGCCGCTGACGTGCCCCCGAACCTTCAACCATTCATAACTGCGATTCTCTAGTTTAGGTTTAGCGTTGAGATCGTCTCGCCGCCGCCGAGGCTGTGTGGAAGTGGGAAGCGCGTAGCGGTTTCCACTTCTGCATAGCCTAACGCTTGCCGGAACTCAGCCGGCGTCCGATATCCGAGCGAGCTATGGGGCCGTTCGCAGTTATATTCGTCGCGCCAGTTCGCCACTGTGCGTCGTACATCACCCAGTGTGCGGAACCAGTTGACGTTCAGACACTCATCTCGCAGGCGTCCGTGGAAGCTCTCTACATGCCCGTTCTGCATCGGCCTGCCTGGCTGGATATGGACCAGCGCCACCTTGTGCTCCTCAGCCCAGCCCAGCATGCGTCGAGAACAGAACTCCGGGCCATTGTCGGAACGCACGCTCTCAGGTCTGCCCCGCTCTTCGATCAGCCTCTCGAGCACCCGTGTCACGCGTCCGCTGCCCAGGCTAGTGTCTGCTTCCAGCGCCAGGCACTCGCGTGTGTACGCGTCGACCACGCTCAGGATGCGCACCATCCGGCCATTCGCAAGTCCATCCACGATGAAGTCCATTGCCCAATCCTGGTTGGCCCGCTGCAGACGTGCCGCTGCAAGAGGATCGCGTACCAGCCGCTTGCGCTTGCGCCGTCGCACCGCCAGCCCTGCCTCCGAGTACAGCCGGTACACACGCTTCACGTTCACCTCGTGACCGCGGCGGCACAGTACCGCATGCAACCGTCGATAGCCGTAGCGCGGCTTCTGCCGTGCTAACTCTAGCAGTGCCTCGCGCAATTCCACATTGCGATCCGGTCGAGACTCATAGCGATAACTCGACCGGTCCGCGCCTAACAGCTTGCAGGCCTTGCGCTCACTCAGCCGAAACTCGGCCGATGCGAACGCGACATCTCTCCTCAGGCCGGCAAGCCGGGGTCCCCGCGGACAGTTCTTTGTCCGTGGGGTAGAAGCTCCACCCGTTTTTTCTTATGACCGCTTTCAGCACTTCCTGGTTCAGACTGAGGTCCGCGACCAACTGCTTCAGCCGGCGGTTCTCATCTTCCATTGCCTTGAGCCGCTGCGCCTCGCTGACGTCCATGCCGCCGTACTTGGCCTTCCAGCCATAGAACGTTGCCGCGCTGACCCCGTGTTCCCGGCAAAGGTCCGCCGTCTTCATCCCCGCCTCGTGCTGCTTCAAAACCCCGATGATCTGCTCTTCAGTAAACCGGCTCTTCTTCATCGACCAAATTCCTCCCGTTCAATGTACGAGAGATTCTCAGCTCAGACTGGTAGGAATTCTGAGAGGCATGTCACCGCTAGATGGCTGATTGAGACGGGTGCATCCTGTTAGAACTTGATGCCGAGCGAAGCCGCGAACGCGGCTACAGAAGGCCAGACCGAACGCAGATCGCTGACCGTTGCAGCATCGAGAGAGAAGTTCAGCGGCGTCGCTGCCGCGAGACTTGCATCGGCCATGGTCTTCTCGAGCGCGCCGAGCAGAACGCCAAGCGCCGCGATTACACTGGGCTCTGTTTTTGTGGCTCTGTTGCAACAATCAGGCCCGGGCAGGGGCACGTCCGAATCGTTGCCCTGCCGCAGACGTCAAGCAGGATAAACGTTAAGCTTTTCACCAAAGACTTCGATGGTCTCCGCGAGCGCACTGACACCGATGCCGAAGGCGCGTTCGACAATGCACGCCTCCGCGCGGATGTTGTGGGTGAGGTTGAAGATGGCCGCCTGAACCTTGCGTAGTGCACGCATCACCTAAAATCCCATGATGGTTGCGTAGGCTGTCTTCAACGTCTTGAATCCCCGCACGGGGCGGATCAGCTGCTTCAGCTTGCCGTGATCAGCTTCAATGACGTTGTTCAGATACTTGACCTGTCGATGCACCGTGCTCTGAGGACATTTGCCCTCGGCCTTCAGTTCTGAAATGGCGATCGCATAGGTTGGCGCCTTGTCGGTATTGATGACCTTCGGCTTTTCCCAGGCCTTCAATCCGTTCAGCGCCTTGCCGAGGAAACGCTTGGCCGCTTTGGCGTTCCGTGTCGGCGAGAGATAGAAATCAATTGTGTTTCCTTCCTTGTCGACAGCCCTGTACAGATAGGTCCATTTGCCGCGCACCTTCACGTAAGTCTCATCGACTCGCCAGCTCGTCGATTGGGGGCGCCTCCACTGCCAGAGTAGCCGCTTTTCGATCTCCGGCGCGAACCGTTGAACCCAACGGTAGATCGTGGAGTGATCAACGGGCACGCCGCGTTCGCCCATCATCTGCTCGAGATCGCGATAGCTGATGCCGTAGCGGCAGTACCATCGGACCGCCCAGAGGATGATCTCGCCTTCAAACTAACGCCACTTGAACTCTGACATAATCAGCTCCGCTCGTATTTAGCCCATCTTCACGCCACCACCGGAACTTTGCAAAAGAGCCCGATTATCCTCGACGGCTATGCGGCCTTGCATAGCGCGGTGCGCGAGATGCGCACGGATGGTCTGTTACCCTAGCGAACGAAGCTGCGATCTTCCAAGTATCTGAACAACCTCATCGAGCAAGATCATCGTGGTATAAAGTCCAGAACCATACCCATGCTCGGCTTCAAGAACTTCTAATTGGCCGCAATTACGATCGCTGGCATAGAACTGCTGCGCCGCATCCACAAGCGTCAGTTCGCGCTGACCCGATGACGCTGTCGCAAAAGCGCAGGACTTAACTTCCGCACTGGGGGACGATGTGTCGCGCGTGATCACCTACCGCCGGAGCATCTCGCTCTCCATCAATGGCGCGTACTTGCTTACGATGGTGTAGAGGAGAGCAGATGCTCCTCTAAGGTCAAACGCTGTGCTAGGCAAGCTTAGACCTGCTCGATCCGGCGGTGAGACTTGGCGTTTTCCTCCCTGCGTTCTTCATGGCCATTTTTGCCTGCTCTGTCTTTAATCCCATCTCTCTTAGGTATCCCGCTACTGTGCCCTGGTCGCTCGTGTCGTTGAAGGTAGCCGGCCTGAACACGCGGTGATCTGGCAGGATCATTTCTCCTCTTAAGGCTGCTGCGCTCATTCGCGAAATCCTCCATGTACAGTAGGGCCGGTTGGCTATGACTAGCCTATACTCCGCTCTCTGACAAAGCTGCATCATTATCGGCGGCGAGACAAGAAGCATCTACGCTACACGAGCGATTTGCCTAGTTAGGCCCACAGTGGGACTACGTTCCTTTTCGGGTGTCACGCTGCACTCAAATCGCCACCGTAAAGAAGCTAGGGGTTACGCCGCCTTCGGAAGAGGTTGCTGGCCAGTGGCGAGACAACGTTTCGTTTATCAGTGCTATTCTGACATGCAATAAGCTTTTCGCTCCGGTCCCGTCCAACGCATTTGTTGTTTTTTGCAGAAGCGCCAGTTAATCAGTTGGTTGACGGTCGATTCCACGCGGGCGCTGGAAACCCGCCCTCCCTCTCGAAAGATCTTGGCGTACTCCTGCACTGCGGCTTTGTTCGCGTATAAGTAAGACCTAAACTCAGCTAGCTGCGACTCGACATACTGGAAGCGCTTTGACTCTTGTGGTGAGTTCCAGGCATCCTCCGCTAAGCCGGCGCAAAAGAGCTTCATGCCAATCTGCCATTTCGATATCGCTCTTCCAAAGTTGGTGTTTAATGCGGTTCAGGTTCTTGAGTGAAAGGCGAGCCTGGAGCCATAAAGCGGAGATGGAGGAGGTAGAGCGATAGCTTGCGAATCCGATCCTGCCGACGTGAAACATGAAACCAGTCCGATCAATGCTCACACTTGCGGCAAATCAACCCACTACTCCTCGCTGCCCATGCTCTTCATCCGAGAGAACAGTGATTGCTGTTTCGGCAGTACGGCCAGCACGCCGCAATACGGCCTGTACCTTCTGCCTGGCCCGTGCGTCCAGATCGCGCACATAGCGAAACGCCTCCCCTTGCCCACGCGCCCGTTCGATACGGCCGGTGAGGATTTCAGAATGTTTGCCGGCTTCCAGCCCTGAGGCGCCGCCACGTTGAGCCCGTGCTTCTGAACAGGTCCGCTATGCTCAATCGTCTTTGACTGTTTCAACTCCTTATCATCTGCTCTTCCATGTACCGGATCGCTCCTCTTTCACATCAAGGAGGAACTCCAGCCTAGAGTAGCGGATCACTGAATGCAGGCATGTGTTGTTTGTCATATGTCATCTTGACGCCACCTTCATCAGCGAACGGTACTAGATGCCACTCAGGAGCGTGTCATCGATTACAGATTAGGGGCATGCCTGATTCACGTCCGCCGCGGCTACGTAAAGAGCGGTGCCTTGTGAGGCTTGCAATGTATTGTTCACAATGCACACGGGGTTTGTGTCAGTAAAGCCAGAATCAGTAACGAGGATGTCAGCAGCAACAATCTGTGCCGAGGTACGATTGCCCTGAACAACAAAAGTACTCATTGGAGTTTCGGAACTTTGATCTGGTACAAGTACGATAATGTTCTCGACTGCGGGTGTCTGAATTGTCAAGGTGTTGTTCAAGACCGTGCCATTGAAAGTAGCGATCATGAAGGCCGGCGACATCTTTCCAGCAAAGCTTATTACATTGTCGGATATGTTCCCGTGAGCGAAGTCTCCAGCACGTATGACCCAAGGAGGAGAGAAGTCAGAGGTGATGTTAAAGGTGTTGTGGTCAGTACTGAACGCTCCCTGGGAATCGAAGGAGAGGAAAGATTGGTCGGCCTGCGTTAGTGGAGCGTAGCCTGAATGGGCAGCGTAAGCGAGTCCCGCTGCTATAATCCCGTCGACAAAAGTGTTGTTTTGCACAAAGTACTCTGTCGTTTGATCGGCATATAGGGAAACATGGTCGAACGTGTTACCAGTGAAGAGCACTTCAGAAGTGCCCTCAGTGGCGTAAATCTTCGCCATCCCCGAAGGCCCCTCACTCCCTGCTGCAGCGTAGCCAGTTATGGTGTTCTCGATAAACGCAAGATCCGTGAATTCGTCATACTCGTCCTCTTGCCCCCACCCGGCAGTACCTTTACCAAAGGCCCATTGACAATGCTCGATAGTTACGTTCCGCTTGTATCCACCGCCGAAGGCACCATTGCTGAGCGTACCGTTAATCTGCACGTCATTGACAAGCTCGCCGATGACATCCCCAGGAGTAACGACGGTATCAAAGGTCTGAAGGTTGAAATGCTGTAATTCGATGTTATGTGGAGTGATCGGCATCTTGGTGAGTCCCCAAGAGCTCCCCCCATCATCGTAGTAGCGCTTGGAAGTCGGGTAAACCAGATTAATGACGTTGCCCGAGATAGAAGCCACCGTGTTAAGTTCGGTATAGTGGTGCAGGTCGGGAACGTTAGTCGGATCTACGTCGGGCGTCTGGCCAAAAGTGCCTGAGTAGATAAAGATGTCGTCTCCCGGCAAGAGGCTAGATACCTCAGCTTTATCGGCAAGGGTGATCTGCGTCGACCCTTTTGCGACTTCCTCCATCTTGAGGATAGGAGTACCTACAGCCCCTTCGCGCTGCTCATTGCCGACCGATAGTAGGTACGCCGTCCCACCGTGATCAGGCGGTGTTACAAGAACGGTCGACCGCCCAGCTCCTTCAAAGTCAATGTTGCCTGCTGAACCATTTGGAATATACAAGTACGAAAACCCTCCCCACCAAGGATCGAGTGCAAGATCGGTAGTATAGGGTGGGTAGGCGTAAGAGTTATTTACTACGTAGGTGAAAGCCGGACGACGTAAATTAAAGGTTCCCGGTCCAAAGACCACAGTTCCGCCACCTGCTTGGACGCCTGCAAGAATGGCACTTTCCACTGCCTGTGTATCATCGTGGTCTACGATGCTGCTCGTCACCGGACTCAGCAGCGGATCCGCGAGCGTAATCTGATCGCCCGCCACCGCTTGCACTGTTGAGAACAGGTCCTCTTGCTTGGAGATGTTTGGATTAGCAGCCGGAAGACTATTAGGCCAGCCTCCTCTGGAGCCTATGCGCTGTCCCATGTCGCTGGCGCCGCTGGTGAACTGAGCCACATCAATCAGGAGAAAAGGGCCGCCGTCTTCGGAAGCGTACCAAAGAAAGCTCGGGCTTGGTCCCACGTTTGACGTTGTGGTGCCCAAGTTGTTGTAGACAGTGGTTAGAGCTAGATCTGGTTGGTTCACTGCACAGACCTGTGGGCTGGGTTCGCTGATTCCTCCAAGTGGATCAACTGTATCCACCACGTAGCAGTAGGTGTGCGTGCCAATTGTAGAGTTCCCTTGCGGGTAGATCAGGGGCTGGTCGGTAATTGCAGCCTCGGCAGAAGATCTGCCCCCGCCAACCACTCTTATCCCTTGCCCAGGTCTGAAATCGATATCTCCGGCACAAGTTAGCTGCTTTGATCCCGCGATGGCAGTGCAGTTGATAGTTGTTCCGCTTCCTGACGCAGCATACGTGCTTACCTTGAAAGTCGGGAAAGAGGACAGATTGACGCCCGCGTAAACGGAGATGGGATAGGGATTGACTGTGCCTGCCCCGGTATTTGAAGGCGCTTCTATATTACCGCGCGCCGTGGCGGTCATGGAGCCGATGGATGCCGAGACGGTAAAGGTACCCGGGGCGAGGGCGCTCAGCAAGCCCGAACTGCTGACCGTAGCAACGCTGGCCGGGCTTACTGTCCAGGTGATCGGTCCTGGGACCGCTCCGGTTGTGTTGTTGGAATAGGTCGCACTCACCGCATACTGCTGTAAGCCGCCTGCGGCTAGGCTCACGCCTCCAGGCGAAAGGCTCAGCGCTGTCACAGATGGAGTCTTAACTGTGCCGTTGGAAACAGCGGTCATGGAGCCGATGGATGCCGAGACGGTAAAGGTACCCGGGGCGAGGGCGCTCAGCAAGCCCGAACTGCTGACCGTAGCAACGCTGGCCGGGCTTACTGTCCATGTGATCGGTCCTGGGACCGCTCCGGTTGTGTTGTTGGAATAGGTCGCACTCACCGCATACTGCTGTAAGCCGCCTGCGGCTAGGCTCACGCCTCCAGGCGAAAGGCTCAGCGCTGTCACAGATGGAGTCTTAACTGTGCCGTTGGAAACAGCGGTCATGGAGCCGATGGATGCCGAGACGGTAAAGGTACCCGGGGCGAGGGCGCTCAGCAAGCCCGAACTGCTGACCGTAGCAACGCTGGCCGGGCTTACTGTCCAGGTGATCGGTCCTGGGACCGCTCCGGTTGTGTTGTTGGAATAGGTCGCACTCACCGCATACTGCTGTAAGCCGCCTGCGGCTAGGCTCACGCCTCCAGGCGAAAGGCTCAGCGCTGTCACAGATGGAGTCTTAACTGTGCCGTTGGAAACAGCGGTCATGGAGCCGATGGATGCCGAGACGGTAAAGGTACCCGGGGCGAGGGCGCTCAGCAAGCCCGAACTGCTGACCGTAGCAACGCTGGCCGGGCTTACTGTCCATGTGATCGGTCCTGGGACCGCTCCGGTTGTGTTGTTGGAATAGGTCGCACTCACCGCATACTGCTGTAAGCCGCCTGCGGCTAGGCTCACGCCTCCAGGCGAAAGGCTCAGCGCTGTCACAGATGGAGTCTTAACTGTGCCGTTGGAAACAGCGGTCATGGAGCCGATGGATGCCGAGACGGTAAAGGTACCCGGGGCGAGGGCGCTCAGCAAGCCCGAACTGCTGACCGTAGCAACGCTGGCCGGGCTTACTGTCCATGTGATCGGTCCTGGGACCGCTCCGGTTGTGTTGTTGGAATAGGTCGCACTCACCGCATACTGCTGTAAGCCGCCTGCGGCTAGGCTCACGCCTCCAGGCGAAAGGCTCAGCGCTGTCACAGATGGAGTCTTAACTGTGCCGTTGGAAACAGCGGTCATGGAGCCGATGGATGCCGAGACGGTAAATGTACCCGGGGCAAGGGCGCTCAGCAAGCCCGAACTGCTGACCGTAGCAACGCTGGCCGGGCTTACTGTCCAGGTGATCGGTCCTGGGACCGCTCCGGTTGTGTTGTTGGAATAGGTCGCACTCACCGCATACTGCTGTAAGCCGCCTGCGGCTAGGCTCACGCCTCCAGGCGAAAGGCTCAGCGCTGTCACAGATGGAGCACCTACGGATATGGCAAGATTGCCGGTGGCGTCATTGAGAGTAGCTGTAATGATAGTCTTTCCCTGTTCGTTAGCCGTGAAAATACCAGAAGTGCTAACACTGCCCGGGGCAAGATTCGAGGTCTGCCACTCGACCTGGCTCGTCACGTCCTTGAAGGCACCACTAGGTTCTGCGATTTGTGCTTTCAACTGAACTGAGTCACCAGGCGCGAGCGACGTACTGCTAGCAGCTAACCCGATGACCGCACTAGTAGTAGCAGTACTATGCACACCACAGCCGCTCAATCCAACAAAGAAAGGGAATCCTAGAAACCCAAAAGCGAGAGCCCTGAGCTGGCTACCAACAGAACGATGGTCTCTACCGACGTGCACTGCTATCTTGGTTTCGGCCCGATATAAGAGCTTGTGCGTCACTCGCAGGATGCTTGTCACGACGCATAACTTCATAGTGCCTCCAAGCAAAAAGCCATCAGCTTGTGTCTCGTCGATGGTCGTTAGTCTCGACCAAGTCGTACATTCAAGATCGGCCTTTATCGGGGGCTACAAGAGCGACATGAGAAGAGGATTCACATTAGGGCAGGCCTCTATTCCCAAAGCGGCAGGTGCCGTTCCATTAAAGAACTCGAGGAAGCACTATGTTTATCTGCCTGCTGCACGCTCACCCCCGCCAGGGACACCTCGATCAGCGCCTCTTCCACCGAGGACTCACGCCGTCAATAGCGCTCGATGATGGCTGTCTCGAACGGCAGTCTGCGCAGCTTCGGCACCTTGAGACTTACTTCGCCGGCCTTGGTCTGCAACTGCCGTTCGTAGCTGCCTGCCCGCGTGTCCTTACGCCCTTCAATGCGCTCGTAACGTCTGGCGCCGCACAGATGATCTGCCTCTGCGACCAGCAGCGCGTTCAACGTCTCTTCCACCGTGGACCGCACTACCTCATCCAGATGCGCCTGGATCTTGCCTTCATTGATCTGCACCACAGACCACAACTCCTTCATCTCGCTGCCAGGCTCCGCTCCCGCTCCCATGGTTGGCTCCATCGTCCCTGCCTCGAAGGTCTTACTCCTCCCGCTTCTACCAATCCTTCCAGCTCCTGCTCAACATGAATGTGCGAAAGAAATCGTACGTCATCCATTAAGGCTTTATAGTTCCGAGCGATGGGTGGTCGATGCTTCCGCCAGCCTGGAAGCGGTAAGCGTCACAATTCCTTCCAAGACCCAGCTTGCCGCCTTTGCCGGGATACGCGAATCCAGAGAGCGAGGCTTTGCCGGACCCGCCGCCTCGCTGGTTCGTAAAGGCATGATCGAGTGCAGGTCATTTAAATGAAGCCGACGTTTGACGAGCCGAAGTTAGAAAGCCCTGGCAGTATTTTGGGGAGATCTGCAGTGGGGACTCCAAACCAAGTGGCTAGTGTTGCTAGGTACTGAGAGAGGGAGGTGCTTGGAGCCCAGCGACCCGATCCGTCAATATCATCAGGGCCGTTAATCTGCATCGATGGGAACTTGCCGTAGAGCTGCCCACCCTTGACTGCCCCGCCTACCACAAAGTGATGCCCCCCCCACGCATGATCGGTGCCGAGCGATCCATTGTATTGCAACGTTCGAGCAAAATCAGATGCCGTAAACATAGTCACGTCTTTGTACACGCCGAGCTCCTGCATCGCTGCAGTGAAGATAGCTACTCCCTGGTCTACTTGTCCGAGAAGACCAGCCTGAGTAGTCAGCTGCGAGGCGTGAGTGTCAAAGCCTCCCAAGTCGATAAGAAAGATCTGTCTTCTAGCTCCGATCTGACCACGTAGTTGGATGATAGACGAGATAGTTTGTAAAGCTGGTGACAACGCGCATGAAGAAGGGAAGGATGTTTTCAGAGGAGACACGCCTTGAATGACCTTATTGTAGAAGCCAGAGTACTTGAATGATTTCTCGAACACGAGTTGGTCTTGTTGAATTAATTCAACACCGGTGTCGAACGATAGGAGCTGTTGCTGAGCTGTGTTTCGCAGACCACAACTTCCTCCAGCACTACACCAAAAGTGCGCAGGTTGAGTATTGCCCGCAACGAAAAGGGGGCTTGTGTTGTTACCCGTACCGAAGTTAGTCGCGTTTCCTAGAAGCGTGACCATCGGCAGATTGTCCGTGTTGTATGAAGACGACATGGAATCAGCAGCAAGCCCAGCCCAGCCCGGACCCACTCCAGAGTGGTAACCCCCACTCTCCCATATTTGCTGCTGATCTTCATGCGACATTAGAGCGTCGGGCAGAGATACATGAGCCATCTTATATTGAGCGGCCGTTGTCGGCTGCACCAGAGGACCAACGTTAGCGATCAGCGCCGCATTCCCCGTGCGGAAGGAAGCAGCCAACGTTGGCAGTGAGGAATGAAGACCATAGCCTATCCCAGACAGTTGTAAAAGGCTGGATTGAGATAGTGCAAGAGGACCTCTACCGGCGGCATACTGCGAGTAATCTGCAGTTGCCATCGGCACAATCATATTATTGGAGTCATTCCCGCCGCGCATGAAGAGACAGATGAGCGCCTTATAGTCGCTCAAGCTGCTGCTCTGCGCATACACTGACATGGACCGTAGAGGTGATACACCAGACAAATGCGCGAGTGTAGCCCAAGATGATGTGCGAAGAAATGATCTGCGATTCACGAGGTGATTTCCTTTGAACGAGGTTGTTTGTTGTGGATGCGCAAAATCGCATCTCGACTAAAGCATGGTCCTATACTGCGGTGACATCACTACAAGATAGACCGCATTTTGCGCGATGGATCCTGGATCTAGCCCCGGGATTGACACCGCTTCTATGATGGCTGCTCTCATCGATGCTGACATCGTCCCATGTAGAAGCACTGCGTTGCATATGTCAACAACAGCGGCCGGTCCCTCAGAGGAGGCGATTTGTCCAAGAGGACTCGTCGCTGAGAGGTCTACTGTGAAGTAGCGCGCGTTCAGATTATTGGCGATCAAGTCCTGGATGTGTTCCGCGGTTTCCTGGACTTGCAATATATTACTGAGCTGCGCCTCAGGAGCATAGATAGTTGAGCCATTCAGGGTGACCGTGAAGTTTGGCGAGTAGAAACTAAATACACTCGGCTCATAATGTGGAGATTCGGCTAGATCAGTTAGGGATTGATCAAAGGTGTTTGTATAGACCCCAATCCAGGGCTCGGGGAGATTTTGCGTAGCATTCGCTGCGCGAAGGATGGAGGTCCAGAGAAGGACTGGATCTCGCATCAGCCCCGTAGTAGCGGCTGGCGCACTTCCACTATCGCCAATTCGGGCTTCAGGATCAAGTAACATGGCGCTAATCACAGCCTTCGTATCTCCGCGCACGCCCTTACCATTGTTTGTGAATACACTTGCGATGCGGCTGACGTAAGCGGGAGACGGATTACTGGTGACCATATTCTGGATTAGGCGGCGGCATACAAAGGGCGGTAGTGAGGGGTCTTGGAAGATGTTCTGCAACGCGGCGGTTAGATCCGCTTCCGCAGTCTGTCCTGCAGGAAGCGTCACCCCTCTCAGCAAAGTCTTAGCTTCTGTGTCGTGCAATGTTTCAATCGGCATCATCGGGCACCCCTGACCCGGAGGGTTCGGCCACCAGTAGTACTGAGGAGCGGAAGGTGCGCTGCAATCGGTGTTTGAAAACGTCCATCCCGTGTAGACGCGAGCAAAGCTTTGCACGATGCTTGGAGTGTAGTTCGGGATTGTTCGGCCGTTGGAGTCCAGTTGTTGGCTTCCATCCTCATTCAGAGAGGATATGCCGATGCTAAAAAGCTGCATTGTCTCTCGTGCGAAGTTTTCATCCGCATGGCCACCATTTGTCGCAGCCTGACTATTAGCCATGTTTAGAAAGGTTCCCATAGCGGGCGTGCGCGCTACATCATTCAAAATATCAAACCAGTTTCCTAGGGCGTCCTGAGACAGGACGTTTAGATACTGTGGGAAGTAACGAGCATCAACTGAATCCATCGAAACCGAGAAAAGCTTGCTCAATGCGAATGCTACGCGTTGGCGGAGCTGGTCTGGTCCAAAGAGAATAGTCTCCCACCAGCGCGCCTCAGGCTTGCAGGACCATCCATTACAGTCGCCGGAGCCGGCGTAATCGGCAGGATCAAGCACGTTTGGCATGAGGGAGGCTGGTTGATTGAGTTGTTCTGCTATGTAGGCCGGAACGCCAACTGTTTGGACATGGATCAAATCATTCACGGTCGGCCCGAAGGTCGTCTGATTGAGTATCCGTCCTGCAGCAAGAAGACTTGTTGAAGTGGAAGAGCTAGACCCGGAGCTACTTCCCGAGGTTGGTACGGTGCTCCGAACAAAAGTCGTAATAGAGCCGCTGAGCGTCGCGGTGTCGGAGACACCTGCGACCACAGAATTCGTAGAGCTGTTAATGGATGCCACGACGGTTGGACTCACGCCAGCGTTATGGGTGTGTCCGGCGGTCACATCCACCCAGCCGACCGCTATCCTAGCTGCTGCGTTGTCATTTGTGAGCAATTCCGAGTCGGTGATTCGCTTGGGATCAGGATCGGGGACTTGCCTTACCGTACGGCCAGGCACACTTTCGGAGACCCGGGGTGAGGCGGGAACTGTCGCATGCAAATGAGTCAGAGCATTGCGAGCGACAGATGTATCACTGCTCGCAATCTCAGCTGTTGATGCAGTAGCTGTGTAAGTCGTAAGACAAAAAGCTACTATCAAAGTAACAGAGTGAGAAGGTTGATTGAGGATGCTCATGCTTGCCCCCTGGTAGCCTACTTCGGCCAGGTCATCTGACACGCTAGTTACTAGCGTCACCTGCCCCGAGGTGTCTGCAATTGAGGGACCATTCACCGCCATAAATCGGTGGAAGCGTTGCTTTAGAGTTGGCATCTCCCGGTTCTAGAGCTAAGATAAGCCAATCTAACGTGACGGCCTCGCACGGATTGCCTGCTCGAAAACCCGGTTCTTCGAGTCGACCTGATCCTGTCTTCGTCCGATTGGGAATACGATTGGGACGAGGAAAGCAGATGAGTAAACGTAAGTGTATAGAGGCAGCGATTATCGTCGCGCTGAAGAAGCAGGTAGAAGCAAAACGCAAAGTTAAGGATGTGGTCCGGGAGCACGGTGTATCCCAACACACTGCCTACGGTGAAAAAGGCCAAGTACGGTGGCATGGATGTGAGTGAGGCCGAAGGGATGAAGGGAGTGATGACCTCTAAGACGAAAACGCATGACTGAAGAAGTTGGTTGTAGATCTGAGCCTGGACAAGGACATGCTCTAGTCAGTGAGACGAAATGCCTCATCTGGTAGTACGAAGGGCAGAAGCGAGGCGCTTGCGGCAGAAGTTTCAAGCAAGCCAGGTCGTGTCTGCTGGCTGCTAGAAGTGCCCAGAACTATTCGAGGCTTCTGCAGGCTAAATCCTAATTGAGCTCGCGAGCTCATGCAAGATTCCAGCTTCGGAGAGCTTGATCCAGACAGATAAATTATCGTCCTGTGCTGGATCCGTCACCATTTAAGTTGAGCACGGAAACATCGCCGGCCTATTAGAAGGGATGGCGATCAGTAGCCTATTCATCTTCATCCCAATTACTAGGCTCAGAAATGCTGAAAGGGGAGTCAGGGGCGAGTGAATCAGGCATAAAGAATGCAGCCAAGTCCTTCTCGGAATATTCGAGTAGGGCTATAGAGTAGAGGCGCAGTCCCTTCAGGAGGGAAAGCATGCACAACGCCCCGCGCAGTTGCAAAGAATGTTAGTGTCTCGAAATGTCCGAACTACCTCATTGAACAAATCGTTTAAGGCACCGAGATAATCATGTTCAAGCCAATCAGGAAGCGCAGGGTTCTGCTGACTGGATCGAGAGATCTCGACGGCGGCTACCAAGAAGAAAAGTTGCCAGGCAAGTGAGCTACGGCTGATGCTGACACTAATCAAATGAGCTAGAGCCGCGTAGGAGGCTTCGCCAACCCTTCCTTCATGGTAGAGCTCCCCGATGAGAGTGGCCCACGCGCTCGGGTCATTAGGGACTATCTCTAGTCTCGCCAAGAGCGGCCGAGGATCGAACACGCGTCCGTGGGCGCCATGTAAGCTTTTCCATCGAGCATCTTCGTTGTGAAGCATGAGAATGTTTTACAGCATGGCCGCGATCTCGGACGAAGAGCAGCGACCTCGCGCTGGATAGATTGATAAGTATGAATCTAACGCTTTTGCTTTCACCAGGCTGGCGTGCCCGGCCTTTGTACCAAGTGAAGAGTCAGTGTAACGCTAACGATGTTGGTTGGTAGCCGCCGTATGGGAGTATGTATGGTCCGCCGCCAGATTGCAAGCAGCATCGTTGTCGTGGGTGGTTTGGTCTGCGCAAATGTATCCGGCCTGTTTGTGGAGTTTAAGCTCCTGGCTGTGATGGAGTCCGCGCGTCGCTGGTCTACAAAGTGGGTCGAACTCCTAAGGGTTCTCATTCCCACACAGGCTTGAGCAACGCCGGTTGTGACCGTTCACATACACATTGATCTGTCTCGCAAACCCGAAGGGGTCGTTAAACTTCATCGCAGCCGGAGGCTAGGAAAAGTGCGGAATCGCGCATGCGATTCCCAAGTTCACGCGAGCGGGCGTCTTTCCCTGGCCTCGTTCTATCTAACTGCCAGTTCAGGAGCCGAGTAGTGGGTCCCTCGCGTCAGCAGTGCCCACGCAATGCGCGCCATCTTGTTTGCCAGAGCAACCACGGTCACGTTGCGATGTTTTCGCTCCGATAGGTCGGTCAGCCATTTTCCAAGAGCGGAGGGATTTCGGTCCATCTGCATCACCACAGATCGCGCGCCGTGGAGTAGCATGCGTCGCAGATACTCATTGCCTCGCTTACTGATGCCGAGCAGTTTCGTTCTGCCACCGGTGGAATGCTGTCGTGGCACCAGACCTAACCATGCCGCGAGATCCCGACCTTTCGGAAGGTGATCGCATTGCCCCCGAAGCGACCAGCGCTGTCGAAACGAGTGGTCCAAAGCCGGGGATCTCCATAAGACGGTGGCAGGCATCGTCCTGTCTGGCGACGCACTGAAGTTCAGCGCTGGCTTCTTCAATGCGCTTTTCTAACTCATCCCACTCGTGCTTCAGCTCCAGGAGCAAGCCTCGCAGGCGGCCCGAGAATAAACTACTGTCTTCGCTGAAGATGATCTGCAGTTGAGCAGCAAGATGAGAAGGTCCTCGGCGCATCGTAACACCGCGCTCGGGCAGAAAGCCGCGCATCTGGTTCATGACCGCGGTTCTTCTTGCTACCCAACGATCGCGCACCCGGTGCAGAGCCTGGAGATCCAGTTGCTCGTCGGTCTTGATCAGAACAAAACACATCGGCGGCCGCTGCACGGCTTCCGCAATCGCCTCCGCGTCCAGGTAGTCGTTCTTGTTGGTCTTGACGTACGGCTTCACATACTGTGCCGGCATGAGCTTGACGTCATGGCCTTGCTCCCGCAGTGCACGCGCCAGATGATGCGCGGCCGCAGGCTTCCATGCCAATCAATAGCTGCTGCCGGTTTGCGGTGTAGAGGAGCAGTACGAGGGAAGTGTCTGGTCCGATCGGTATCCCTACGGTCTGCTGATCCTGACCCAGCCGGACCCAGAGGTCGAGGCGATTACCCAGAAGCGTCATCGCATGATCGGCCTTCGAAACGGGTTTCGTATGTATCGCCCAGGGAATGGAATGCGTGTAGATGCTTGAATAGAAGCGACTCACGTCAGCTTGCAAAAGGAACCGTTTTCCAGTCGGTGTTGTTGAGCTAGTTCAGCTCTGGCGTTTTGCGGCCAGTGGCCATCGATCGCTCTTCCGGTCGTCTTGTCTTCGGGATTTGTGGCGGATATCTGACTGGCAGCTACTAGGGGCTGTATCTGGGCCCAGATCGTGACAAGTTCTTTGCAGAGGAGGAAATGCGCCACTGCATGGCAGATGCTCAAAGGGCGTCGGAGAATCCCGCCCCTTGCCAAGGAATAACGACAGGCCTTAGATGGCTTTGGCTTCGGTTTTGTGGAAGCCGTCTTTGCGTAGTCGGCAACATACGCAGTCGGTGTCATGTGTAAGGCGAAGGTTTCGGTGACAAACGGCGGTGGCAGTTCCTTGGGGAAATAGCCCCGCGCAAGCAAGCTGAAAAGATCAGGCAAGGAAGCGTCTTCCATCCGAAATGTGCCGCGGGACTCTACCTACTCTATCTGTTTGACACAGCGACTATACAGAATCTTCAGTATCAGCTGTAAACCGTACATTTCAAGATCAGATATGGGGTCCCATCACTGTAGTAGACCAACGCCGCAGAGACTGGTATCGGTGGTACTGTGTTGGAATGAAAAACTACTTGATGATTGCATGCTTTGCCCTTTGTTGCGTTCGCTCATTCGCGCAAGCTCCAGACGACTTCGTGTCGGAAAAGGGGCTGAATGAAGCGCAACGGAAAGCGATGATGAACCATCCCGATCTTCTACATAATCTCGCCACAAGAAAGTTTAAAGCAATCAGTGATGAGCGCTGGAGTCGGTACAACCAGTTTCAGGTCATCCGGGTCCTCAGTGACCATGGGAATTCCCCGGCCTATCGCCAACTCCACTGCGTCCCGGATCAAGGTCCACCCAAAGCTGATCGCTCTACTGAACTTGCTGACATCAAGATGGTAGGCGATACTCCGTACTTCATGAGGGAACCGCCAGCATTAAAGAGCGCCGCGGACGGCCTGATCCTGTTCTATGGTCCAACCGACGCAAACTACCTTGCTTTGAGCCTGATGACAGACCAACGTGGATGTCTCAGCAAGAAATATTTCAACATTCTCGCCGGTTTGAAAGAACTGTATCGAGCACGAAGCGAGCACATCGTGCAAAGCGCGTCCGCACCCCCCGCGCCCACTGCGAACGATGTTCCCGCCTTGATTCCCGTAGGCAACGATCCAGACAAGTGGGAGGAGGCAGCGCTCACCCTTATGCGGGAACACTGCACCGACCAGGCCATAGCCGGGAAGACGGGTACCCTGAATAGTTTCACGGTCGCTGTCCACAGGCATGACGCCGTCCGCATGGGCCAGATGGCGGAGGAAATGGGACGTTCCGCCCAGCTCGCAGCACATGAGTGTAAGCTAATCGGGGTAGCGCACGACCAGACCTGTATCGACGCAAAGATATATCAGGAACTTAAAGATCGGATGGCGGAAGCGAGCGCTAGGCACTGATCAAGCCATGCTCTTAATCTGATCGATCTGCTGGACAGAACCGGATAATTCTTTTCGTGGGTGCTGTTGGAGTCTCGTACCAGTTCTAGACAGCGTCCGCCAGTGTCTCTCGGCTTTGGCTTTACCGACTCCCCTTTTTCAGATTACCTCTGTAAAGGAGCAAGCTTATAAAAGGTTCTGACAGCGTTGATGGAGCCTTCCCATTTTAGGAAAGGTTGCAGATAGCTGTGAAAGGTTGTTGTTCCGGAGCCGATAGAAGGCGTAATCAGGCGGGTTGTTTGAATCGAGCAATGATGACAAAGCCAGAGCGGGCAGAAGGGATTGCTCAAGCAGTAGCGGACACGATCGAGAGTTACTTTCTTAGTCATCCGAACGTTGCTGTAAAGAAAGCGGGAGCCACACTCTTCACGATGTCCACTGTGGAGTACCGGCTGCACGTGCAGCATGATCGATGCTCGCTTTTCTTCTGGAGTGAGCACTTCAACATGAGGCGAACCGTAGTCAAGGCTGACGAACGCAAAGACCGCCTACACCTCACACTTTCTCGACTTGGAACGATTAAAAAGGAGGTGCTCTGGCTAACCCCTAGCGAATCAGGTGAAAACGGCTCGGAACACGATAGGACTAGAGTGCGTTACTCTGAGTCATTGAGCAAAGCGTTAGAAATAGAGAATCCCTATCCTTTATGCACTTCAGCTATCAGGAAGCGCACGAACCTTATACTGCCGCACATCAAGGGACCATACGTTCTCGGAGTCTGTAAGTGGAACATGCAGAAATGGGCTTTCATAGCTGTAGGAAGTCACGAGAAGCACGAGTCCATAATATGTGTTCTCAGAGCGGGGATCGCGTGGCTAGCGAAGCACAGAGCTCACAGCCGCTTTAAGATACAAGGTCTACGAGTAATATGTCCCTTGGGCTACGAGGAGCACCTCGGCTCTAGGATCGCCTGGCTCTCAGAGCCCTCACAGTACAATTTGTATTCCTTTGATGATGTAGAGCAGAAGCTTGTTCGTGTGGCATGTGAGCGCGACAAGTCCTGTCGCCCAGAGATAGGGCGATCCTTTAACCAGCAGCGAGTCCTAAACCGCTCAATGGGATGTGTCGCGAAGTTGCTTACACTGCTGCCTCCAGGTGCTGCGTACAGGATAGAACTTCAACCTGTGTCATTCTCGAACGTCAGCGTTAGGCTCGACGGACTGCACTTTGCGTCCATACGCTACGGTCCACTAGGCGAGTCTTTACGTCTGGTCTCTAAGCTTTACTACAGAGTGGGTCGAAAGGACGTTGTACTCGAAGGAGAGAAAAGCGAGCGACTATTTAGCAGTAAGATGCTTGTCCTCTTCAGTGAGAGAGGTGCACAGGGTCTTCGTACAAGTCCTTACTACAGGTCAAGCACGGACGCATGGCTGGTGAAAAGAATTAGAGAAGTATTAGTGGACATAGAGCCAGATGTGGATAACAGTTGCATCTACTGCAATGTCGAAGGCAGTTCTCATGGACGTAAGGACTCAATTGACATCCTAGCCGCTTCAAAGAAGGGGCGTCTCATGATTGTGCATGTGAGTGCTGACGCCGCGAGAATGTTTCCCATGCACGGCTTAGATCAGTGGGTACGGATCCGAGAACTGCACAAGACAGGCGCTTTAAAGAAGGCAGGCTACTTTCCTGGAATCACTTTAAGTACAGAAGATCCATGCTTGCTGTTTGTAGCCCCGGCTCTCCGACTAGAGTCCGAGAGCGAGGCTGTGTTGCGTACTTTCTCCAAAGCTCTCGAGTGGAAGTTCATTGCCATTTCAGAGCATTGGCGAACGTCGACGCGAGTCATCTACAGGAAGGATGCTGCTGAAAGCTACACTAAGTATCTTTTACACGGTTTTTCCTCCAGGTAAGCTTAAGTTTCGGTGCAAAGGCGGCGCCGTGTTCCGTCGTTGTGCGAAACGCAGTGCTGAAGGAACAGCGGCAGACACGCAAGCTGAAGTGGAGTGCCCGGCTTGAAATGTGCCAGTGGATAAGAGAGACACTGGCAATGACCCAAAACCCGAAAACTAATCCACTGATTCTTGGAGGATTTCAAGCCTGGATGTGGTTCTCTGGAACAGAAAGGGGAGCTGCGGGATGGCGAGAAAAGGGCATAGCGAGGAAGAGATTTTACGGGTACTGCGGGAAGCAGAGGCGGGCGAGACGATCGTCGAGGTGTGCCGCAAGCACGGGATCTCGCAGCAGAGTTTTTATGCCTGGAAGAAGAAGTACGCGGGCCTCGGGCTGAGTGAGTTGCGCGAGCTGCGGCAGCTGCGCGAGGAGAACGGCAAGCTGAAGCGGCTGGTTGCGGATCTCTCGCTCGACCGGCACATTCTGCAGGAGATTGTCTCAAAAAAACTCTGAAGCCTCGCCTGCGGCGCGAACTGGCAGAGTGGGCTGTCGAGGTCCACCAACTAAGCCAGCGGCGTGCGGCGGGGCTGATCCCGGTGCACCGGGCAACGCTACGGTACGAGCACCATCGTGATCCCCAGGATGCACTGCGGGTGCGCTTGCGAGAACTTGCCGGCAGTCGTGTGCGCTACGGGTATCGCCGACTGACCGTGCTGTTGAAACGCGAAGGCTGGGAAGTCAACGCCAAACGAATCTACCGGCTCTACACCGAAGAAGGGTTGATTGTGCGCACGCAGAAGCGCAAGGAACGGGCGCAGCGCCAGCGCGTGGCGCAGGGTTCAGCGATACGGCCGAATCAGAAATGGAGCCTGGATTTCGTGTTGCAGCGGCTACCGGACCTGCGCTGGATTCGTGTGCTGACCATGGTCGATCAGTTCACGCGCGAGTGTCTCTGCTTGCACGCAGATACTTCGCTAAGCGGCGAGAAGGTGTCCGCGGCCTTGGATAAAGTGGTCGCGCTGCGGGGCGCGCCAGAGTCGATTACCGTCGACAATGGGACGGAATTCGCCAGTAAGGCAATGGATCTTTGGGCGTACACCAACGGTGTGCACCTGGACTTTATTCGGCCAGGCCGGCCGACCGAGAACGGGTACATCGAGAGCTTCAACGGCAAGCTGCGGGATGAGTTTCTGAACGTGGAGGTGTGCTTCACTCTGGTGGATGCACGCAAAAAACTGCATCGCTGGCGGCGTGACTATAACCATCATCGGCCACACTCGGCACTTGCAGACCGGACGCCGGCCGAGTTTGCGGCGACGTGCAGCGGAGGAAAAGGCGGCGACATGGTCGCCTTGGAAAACGCTGCGCGTTTACCACTTTACCTCCGCACGGCTGCGGCTCGAACTGAGCTGAACTTCGGTAAACCCTCAAGCCTGTTGCTTGAGACACTCACTTGAGCTACAGTAACCGCAAATCTGCCGATCAACACGGCACAAACCGAATCACACAAGCCGGAATTTCCAGTCTTCCGTGGCTTGGTTTTGCGGGGCGGGTCACAAGCCGGAATTTCCAGTCTTCCGTGGCTTGGTTTTGCGGGGCGGGTCACAAGCCGGAATTTCCAGTCTTCCGTGGCTTGGTTTTGCGGGGCGGGTCAGTACGAGAGATTCTCAGCTCAGACTGGTAGAAGTTTCCGGAGGCATGTCACTTCTACTCGATCAAAGAACTGCGCGTGCTGGCCGAACGCTGGCGCGTCCACTCCAACACCATCCGACCACACTCCTCGCTCGGTTACAGATCACCGGCACCCCAGGCGTGGCTGACAGACAACATGGGGCATGGAGAAGTGGAAAGCAAACTACGCTTCCCACTTCCCCACACCCCCGACGGCGGCTACTTGAACTCAAAAATAGCTGCGCTACACTAACTCATCCAACGGCACAAAAGATCGGGCACTGCACTTTCACGTAGGTTTCATCGACTCGCCAGCTCGTCGACTGCGGGCGACGCCATTGCCAGCGCAGCCGTTTTTCGATCTCTGGCGCAAACCTTTGAACCCATCGATAGATTGTGGAGTGATCAACGGGCACGCCGCGTTCGCCCATCAACTGCTCGAGATCGCGATAGCTGATGCCATAGCGGCAGTACCATCGCACTGCCCAGAGGATGATCTCGCCTTCAAACTGACGCCACTTGAACTCTGACATTACCAGCTCCGCTCGTGTTCAACCCATCTTCAGGCGGACATGGGAACTTTGCAACAGAGCCATCTTCCTTACGCTGGCAGGTACAATTCGTGGTCATCTGGAAAGCAGCCCTTCGCCCAAAGTAGTCCGCCAGTTAAAAGAGCATCTTGCCAAGCTGACCCTTGCGTATTGCGAAACACTCTAAAGCCGACCTGCTTCTTCTTATCCCGTTGCAGTACTCATGATCCAGAGAAAGAAAATCGATCCTCATAAATGGGATGAGCAGGTCGCTCTGAAGGAGGACACTGTTCCCATGAAGAATCCGGCGTCCCACCTCATCACTGTAAGCGCGTGGTGTGGGCCGTCGCTATGAGGGAGTGTCACAACTATGTATCCACATAATTTATGTGGATACATAAGCTATGAGGGTGTGATCTGGGTTGGGACCGAGAGGTTCCACGGGAGCAGGTCGCTGATCCTGCTGATGGGGTGATCGGCGATACGTGCAAGAACGTGCTGAAGGTAGATCTCCGGGTCGAGCCCGTTGAGCTTGGCTGTGCCGAGCACGGAGTAAATGGCCGCGGCCCGTTCTCCTCCGGTATCCGAGCCGGCGAAGAGGAAGTTTTTGCGGCCGAGCGCGACCACGCGCAACGCGCGTTCGGCCGCGTTGTTATCGATCTCGAGCTGCCCGTCGGCGATCCGCTACGCGCTCTCGCGCTGGCTTGCGCTCACACGCTATCTCGACGCCGCGGTGTCGGACTTCGACGAGAGCCTGGCAAGCGTGGCTTCAAGCCAGGTGCGCATGTCGTCAAGGCGCGGCCTTGCCCTGGCCTGCCGGGTGGTCTTCCTGATCTCGGGTGTGCTGCCCCGTATCTCGGCTTCGATAGCGTAGAGCGCTGCGATGCGCGCAATCGCCTCGGTTGTTGTTGGGGAAGCATGAGCGATATGGATCTCGTGGAACTTGCGCCGAGCATGGGCCCAGCAGGCGACCTCGTAAATGGCTCCGCTTTCGTAAAGATGATGGAAGCCGGCATACGCATCGGCCTGCAGCGCGCCCTGGTAGAGCTTGAGGTGTTGCCGGGGACGCTCACCCTTTCGCTCGGGCGAGTAAGCGAACCACACTGCGGGTGGGATCGTATCGCCTGAAGGCCGATCATCGCGAACATAGGTCCAGAGTCTTCCGGTCTTGGTCTTGCCGTTGCCGGGCTCGAGCACCGGGACCGGGGTGTCGTCAGCGTGCAGCTTGCTTGCCGCCAGAACGTGATCGCGTACAGCTTCAACCAGTGGAGTCAACAGCTCGCTGGTTGCGCCGACCTGATCAGCGACGATAAAAGCACCCGGCCGCATTGACTCATCATTTTTGCCACCGGTGGGAGGTGGTTGCCTCATGAAAATGTTACCCGTTTGGGATGGCAGAGACGGGCGGCAGGAAGACGAGGCGACTGAGTGTGGCAAGCAGGCGAGAGGTGACGGCGGCGGTGGCCGTGCGCTATCAGGGCAGCGCACGGAGCGAGAAGGAGAGCATACTCAACGAATTCACCCAGGTGACAGGCTTTCACCGCAAGCATGCGATTCGCGTGCTGAACCAGCAGGCCGGCAAGCCAGGGATGGAAACGAGCGGCATACGTCGAGGCCGGGTCTACGACCAGGCCGTGCAGCAGGCACTGATCGTGGTGTGGGAAGCAGCGGACAGGATTTGCGCCAAACGGCTGAAGCAAATCATTCCGGTGCTGGTTGGCTCGATGGAGCGATACGGGCACTTGCAGTTGAATGCGGAGGTCCGGCAACGTTTGCTAAAGATGAGTGCCGCCACGATGGATCGGCTGCTGAAGGCGATCCGGCAAGTGAGCAACACGGGCCGCCGGAGATCCACCATGCGTTCGGTGCTACGCAACAGCATTACGGTGAGGACCTTTTCCGACTGGAACGATCCGGCTCCCGGGTTCTTCGAGATGGATTTTGTGGCGCACTGTGGCAAGTCGGTCGCAGGGAGTCACGTGCACAGTTTAGTGTTGACCGATATCGCTTCGGGGTGGACCGAGGCCGCCGCCATGGTCGTGCGAGAGCAGTCGCTGGTCACGGAGACAGTACATGGGATCCGCGCCAGATTGCCGTTTCCCATGCTGGGCCTGGACGTAGACAACGACAGCGCTTTTATCAATGAGACCATGCTGAACTATTGCCTGGAGCATCAACTCGAGCTCACCCGATCACGTGCCTATCGGAAGAATGACCAGGCCTGGATAGAGCAGAAGAACGGCGCTGTGATCCGGAAAATGGTGGGCTATGGAAGACTCGAGGGGCTCGGGGCTGCCACCATCCTGGCCAGACTGCACGACGTGGTGCGATTGTATGTGAATTACTTTCAACCTTGTTTCAAGCTGAAGTCCAAGGTGCGAGAAGGCGCCAGGGTCATCAAGAAGTATCACGCTCCCGCGACGCCAGCCGAACGTCTCCTGGCCAGCGACAGGGTTTCTGCCGATGACAAGCAGAACATTCGCGATGAGTTTGCGTCTTTGGATCCGGTGGAGTTGCTACGCCGGATACGGCAAGCACAGCGACAACTGGCCTCCCTCGAAGTCACGAGCGAGGGTTTGCCACTGCCTGCTGCCCAGCCGGATACCAGCGCGTTTGTCGCGAGCCTCTCCATTGCCTGGCAGGATGGCGAGATCCGTCCCACCCATCGCAAGCAAAGACGGAAACCCAGAACATGGCGCACCCGTGCCGATGATTTCCGAGAGACGTGGCCAACGGTTGAGCGGTGGCTCATGGACTCACCGGATACAACTGCAAAGGAACTCTTTCTGAGGCTTCAGGAGTTGACGCCGGATCAGTTTAAGCACGGTCAACTACGTACGCTGCAGCGGCGGGTAAAAGCCTGGCGGAGCGAGATGGTCCGACACCTTGTCTTCGGCGCTGGCAGCGAGAGTGCGACAAACACGAGCGCTTCAACGATGGTTTTATGACGAGCTCCACTCGAGCCGGAGGTTGGCGGATGGCTATTACTGCTGTTACACATGACAACTACGTCTCGGGTAACATTCCTGTTTGAGGCAACACGTTAGGGAGAAATAGTTGTCGTTGGTCGGAAAGAGTAGTTGACGCTGAACACCGACCCATCCGGCCAGCGTCGAGCGATCCAGGGCGACGCCTTCACGGGCATAGATCTCCGACTGCCGATAGAGCGGCTGATGATCGGCATACTTCGAGACCAGCACGTGCGCGAGCAGACCAGGTCCCGCGAGGCCGCGGTCGATAGGCCGCGAAGGTGCCGGTGCCTGCACGATCCGGTCGCAGGCATCGCAGCTCAGCTTGGGGCGCACATGACGCAACACCTTCCACCCCACGGACGAAGACCTGTCCGCGGGGACCCCGGCTTGAAGCTGGAGCGCACATACTCCAGCATCTCGGCATCATCTTGGCCCAGCTCGCGCAGTCGGCCTCCACAGTCAGGGCAAGCCTCATGGGCTGGCATATGCGTGTGGATCTCGCGCGGAAGATGATCGGGCAAGGGCCGGCGGAAGGGCTTGGTTGGGACTAGACGCTCGGCTCGAGCCACAGGTTGTACTTGCTCGATTGCAGTGGCAACCTCGAGATCTTCGATCTGTAACTCAAGCTGTTCGATCTGGCGGAGCACCTTCTCGCTCTTGCTGCCGAAGAGCATGTGCTTGAGCTTCTCGACCAGCAGCAGGAGGCGTTCGATCTCGGTTGCGCGTGAGCTGAGCGTCGCGATGTATCGCTCATGCTGCGCCCTGAAGTGATCGTGCTGGGCTTGATGGTGGTCGCGCTCCGCCAGGATCATCGCCTTCAACGCAGCCGGGTAAAGCGCGTCCAGATCGGCCTCGTTGGGCGCTGAGAACATGAGCGGAGTATGTCATAAAGCAAGGCGGCTTAATAGAGGAAAAGCCGCATGAATACAGGAGATAACACTTAAACACTCATCACGAGTTCTGCCGTTCGAAGAGGCGCTCTCCAGTCGATTCCTTCCAGCAACATCGACAGCTGCGCACGGCTCAAAGATACAGTACCACTGCTTGCCTGAGGCCATACGAACCGCCCTCGTTCCAGCCGCTTGGCAAGCAGGCACAATCCGTCACCGTCAAACCAGAGCACCTTCACGATGTCACCGCGGCGACCGCGAAAAACGAAGACATGACCGGACAACGGCTGCTGTTCGAGCACCGTCTGCACCTGCGCACTTAGACCATGGAAGCCGCGCGGGCCATGTCCGTGACACCGGCAGCAATCCAGATCCGGGTACCCGATGGAAGAGAAATCACGAGCGCAGACTCTTAAGCACCGCGCGCACAAGGGCCGGATCAACCCTGCCTTCCAAACTGATCCGGACCTCGCCAGGCAGCTCGATGTGAATCGCTCCGCATCGCTCGGGAACCACTTCGCCAGGCTCAGACTCCGGATCGCCTGGTCTTCTACGACGCTGACAGGCAGTAACTTCATCGCAGTTTGAGCAGCAGCCCCAAGCTTGCCGTCGCGATACAAGCGTCGCCACTGAAAGACCTGGTTCGCGTTTACTCCATGCTTCAAAGCAACGCGCGCGACCGAAGCACCGTCTTCCAGCGTCTCCTCTACCACCCGACGACGCTCCACCGCGCTCCGTCGACGACGAGGACCCGCAACCAGCACACCGCTTACATCAACGTCAACCATCCACACATCATCACGTCAGAAGAACACCATGTACACGCGGCCAAGACAGGACGCTTACGTTGTACTTGCCTTAGCCGCGAGATAAACGCCACAGAAGCTATGCTACAGATCGGCCAGCGCTCCTGCGTGTGGTCTCCTAAGACATCCAACCCCATCCTACAACCCAGGCCGATACCCGGTGAAATGCGTCTTGTGCTCCTCCGTCTGGTGCGAGTATGGCTGGCTGACTACTGCAGCACGGTCTCATCACTCCTTGCGAAACTGATTCAGCACTCCGCATCCAGCATCATCATCCATCGTATATAGCTTGAAGCCACAGACTTATTGGCCAAGCCAGTAGCGCGACTGACAGGTAACAGCATAGTGGATTTGCATTACTCAGCTAGAGCGTGAGGGCTTGTGAGTCGTCGTAAAGCCAGGCCTCTGACAACTCGGTGTGGCCAGATACTGGGTCATGAAGGTGGCGCATTATCAAACAACTTCCGCTTTGGCTGCGGCAGATAAACATAGTGCTTCCTCGAGTTCTTTAATGGAACGGCACCTGCCGCTTTGGGAATAGAGGCCTGCCCTAATGTGAATCCTCTTCTCATGTCGCTCTTGTAGCCCCCGATAAAGGCCGATCTTGAATGTACGACTTGGTCGAGACTAACGACCATCGACGAGACACAAGCTGATGGCTTTTTGCTTGGAGGCACTATGAAGTTATGCGTCGTGACAAGCATCCTGCGAGTGACGCACAAGCTCTTATATCGGGCCGAAACCAAGATAGCAGTGCACGTCGGTAGAGACCATCGTTCTGTTGGTAGCCAGCTCAGGGCTCTCGCTTTTGGGTTTCTAGGATTCCCTTTCTTTGTTGGATTGAGCGGCTGTGGTGTGCATAGTACTGCTACTACTAGTGCGGTCATCGGGTTAGCTGCTAGCAGTACGTCGCTCGCGCCTGGTGACTCAGTTCAGTTGAAAGCACAAATCGCAGAACCTAGTGGTGCCTTCAAGGACGTGACGAGCCAGGTCGAGTGGCAGACCTCGAATCTTGCCCCGGGCAGTGTTAGCACTTCTGGTATTTTCACGGCTAACGAACAGGGAAAGACTATCATTACAGCTACTCTCAATGACGCCACCGGCAATCTTGCCATATCCGTAGGTGCTCCATCTGTGACAGCGCTGAGCCTTTCGCCTGGAGGCGTGAGCCTAGCCGCAGGCGGCTTACAGCAGTATGCGGTGAGTGCGACCTATTCCAACAACACAACCGGAGCGGTCCCAGGACCGATCACCTGGACAGTAAGCCCGGCCAGCGTTGCTACGGTCAGCAGTTCGGGCTTGCTGAGCGCCCTTGCCCCGGGTACCTTTACCGTCTCGGCATCCATCGGCTCCATGACCGCCACGGCGCGCGGTAATATAGAAGCGCCTTCAAATACCGGGGCAGGCACAGTCAATCCCTATCCCATCTCCGTTTACGCGGGCGTCAATCTGTCCTCTTTCCCGACTTTCAAGGTAAGCACGTATGCTGCGTCAGGAAGCGGAACAACTATCAACTGCACTGCCATCGCGGGATCAAAGCAGCTAACTTGTGCCGGAGATATCGATTTCAGACCTGGGCAAGGGATAAGAGTGGTTGGCGGGGGCAGATCTTCTGCCGAGGCTGCAATTACCGACCAGCCCCTGATCTACCCGCAAGGGAACTCTACAATTGGCACGCACACCTACTGCTACGTGGTGGATACAGTTGATCCACTTGGAGGAATCAGCGAACCCAGCCCACAGGTCTGTGCAGTGAACCAACCAGATCTAGCTCTAACCACTGTCTACAACAACTTGGGCACCACAACGTCAAACGTGGGACCAAGCCCGAGCTTTCTTTGGTACGCTTCCGAAGACGGCGGCCCTTTTCTCCTGATTGATGTGGCTCAGTTCACCAGCGGCGCCAGCGACATGGGACAGCGCATAGGCTCCAGAGGAGGCTGGCCTAATAGTCTTCCGGCTGCTAATCCAAACATCTCCAAGCAAGAGGACCTGTTCTCAACAGTGCAAGCGGTGGCGGGCGATCAGATTACGCTCGCGGATCCGCTGCTGAGTCCGGTGACGAGCAGCATCGTAGACCACGATGATACACAGGCAGTGGAAAGTGCCATTCTTGCAGGCGTCCAAGCAGGTGGCGGAACTGTGGTCTTTGGACCGGGAACCTTTAATTTACGTCGTCCGGCTTTCACCTACGTAGTAAATAACTCTTACGCCTACCCACCCTATACTACCGATCTTGCACTCGATCCTTGGTGGGGAGGGTTTTCGTACTTGTATATTCCAAATGGTTCAGCAGGCAACATTGACTTTGAAGGAGCTGGGCGGTCGACCGTTCTTGTAACACCGCCTGATCACGGTGGGACGGCGTACCTACTATCGGTCGGCAATGAGCAGCGCGAAGGGGCTGTAGGTACTCCTATCCTCAAGATGGAGGAAGTCGCAAAAGGGTCGACGCAGATCACCCTTGCCGATAAAGCTGAGGTATCTAGCCTCTTGCCGGGAGACGACATCTTTATCTACTCAGGCACTTTTGGCCAGACGCCCGACGTAGATCCGACTAACGTTCCCGACCTGCACCACTATACCGAACTTAACACGGTGGCTTCTATCTCGGGCAACGTCATTAATCTGGTTTACCCGACTTCCAAGCGCTACTACGATGATGGGGGGAGCTCTTGGGGACTCACCAAGATGCCGATCACTCCACATAACATCGAATTACAGCATTTCAACCTTCAGACCTTTGATACCGTCGTTACTCCTGGGGATGTCATCGGCGAGCTTGTCAATGACGTGCAGATTAACGGTACGCTCAGCAATGGTGCCTTCGGCGGTGGATACAAGCGGAACGTAACTATCGAGCATTGTCAATGGGCCTTTGGTAAAGGTACTGCCGGGTGGGGGCAAGAGGACGAGTATGACGAATTCACGGATCTTGCGTTTATCGAGAACACCATAACTGGCTACGCTGCAGCAGGGAGTGAGGGGCCTTCGGGGATGGCGAAGATTTACGCCACTGAGGGCACTTCTGAAGTGCTCTTCACTGGTAACACGTTCGACCATGTTTCCCTATATGCCGATCAAACGACAGAGTACTTTGTGCAAAACAACACTTTTGTCGACGGGATTATAGCAGCGGGACTCGCTTACGCTGCCCATTCAGGCTACGCTCCACTAACGCAGGCCGACCAATCTTTCCTCTCCTTCGATTCCCAGGGAGCGTTCAGTACTGACCACAACACCTTTAACATCACCTCTGACTTCTCTCCTCCTTGGGTCATACGTGCTGGAGACTTCGCTCACGGGAACATATCCGACAATGTAATAAGCTTTGCTGGAAAGATGTCGCCGGCCTTCATGATCGCTACTTTCAATGGCACGGTCTTGAACAACACCTTGACAATTCAGACACCCGCAGTCGAGAACATTATCGTACTTGTACCAGATCAAAGTTCCGAAACTCCAATGAGTACTTTTGTTGTTCAGGGCAATCGTACCTCGGCACAGATTGTTGCTGCTGACATCCTCGTTACTGATTCTGGCTTTACTGACACAAACCCCGTGTGCATTGTGAACAATACATTGCAAGCCTCACAAGGCACCGCTCTTTACGTAGCCGCGGCGGACGTGAATCAGGCATGCCCCTAATCTGTAATCGATGACACGCTCCTGAGTGGCGTTTAAGGTCCTAATGGAGGTGACGTGCCTCCCGAAAGTGCCTACCAGTCTGAGCTGAGCTTCTCTCGTACATTGAACGGGAGGATTTTGGGCGATGAAGAAGAGCCGGTTTACGGAAGAACAGATCATCGGAGTTCTGACGCAGCACGAAGCTGGGATGAAGACGGCGGACTTATATCGAGAGCATGGGATCAGCGCGGCGACGTTCTATGGCTGGAAGGCGAAGTACGGCGTCATGGACGTGAGCGAGGCGCAGCGACTGAAGGCGATGGAAGACGAGAACCGGCGACTGAAGCATCTGGTCGCTGACTTAAGCTTGAACCAGGAAGCGCTGAAGGCAGTCATAAGAGAGAACGGGTGGCGTGCCCCGGACCTTCAGCCATTCATAACTGAGATTCCCTGGTTTAGGTTTAGCGTCGAGATCGTCCCGCCGCAGAGGCTGTGTGGAAGTGGGAAGCGCATAGCGGTTTCCACTTCTGCATAGCCTAACGCTTGCCGGAACTCAGCAGGCGTCCGATATCCGAGCGAGCTGTGGGGCCGTTCGCAGTTATATTCTTCACGCCAGTTCGCCACTGTGCGCCGCACATCACCCAGTGTGCCGAACCAGCTCACGTTCAGGCACTCATCCCTCAGCCGGCCCGTGGAAGCTCTCTACATGCTCGTTCTGCATCGGTCGCCCTGGCTGGACATGAACCAGCTCCACCTTACGCTCCTCGGCCCAGGCCAGCATACGTCGCGCCTTGCTTCGAGTGGCTCAACGAGCATGGCATTCGGCCTCAAACTCTGGTCTTCCTGACGGACCTCTACGGGTCGTTCCCAGACTCAGAACCAGCGTACCCGGTCCTCTGGGCCTTGACCTGCGGGCGACGAGCACCCTTCGGACAGGTCGTTTCTATGCAGGCGGCTTGAACAATTCTCAGACAGCTGTAAAGCGCGAGAGTCAGACAGCGATAGCCTTGTCTTCCGCGAAGGTAGCAACCTCCCAATCGAGTGTCGTCATACCCTCGGAAGATCTCCCAAGCTGTGCGGTGATGAGCCGATCGCCCGCGAACGACGGACTTAGCTCAAGCGCCAGGTAGTCGAAGAGGGGTTTCTCGTGGACTGCGATGATGATCTGGCGGCCATGTTGTTTCGACAGTGTCCGCAAAAGGGCCGCGAACTGCGAGATGTGAACCTCATCCATGCTTTGCACCGGATCATCGATCAGCAGCCTGATTTCGGTAGTTTGGTCTGGCCCACCTTCGGCAGTTAAGTTTGGCCCACTTGGAAGTAGCTGGCTGGGCTTCGTGGATGGAGCAAAGGAAGCGTAGCTGGCTGACCAGGAGGGACAAGGTGGAGCTATTCGAGCAGATACGCCGTGAGTACGAATTCGGCGTGGGGACCATGCCGGAGTATCGAGGAAGCTGGGCGTGCACCGGCGGATGGTGCGCGAGGCATTGCACAGTTCGGTGCCAGCCGGCGCCAAGCCGCAGCAGCGGCAGCTGCGCAAGCTGCGCGGAAGTATCAGCATGCATCGATCGGATCCTGATCGAGGATCGGCAGGCGCCTCCGAAGCAACGACACACGGCGCACCGCATCTGGCAGCGGCTGAGGGCCGAGGTGGCTGGTTTCGATGGAAGCGAGCGTACGGTGTGATCAGCGACGATAAAAGCACCCGGCCGGCGACAATTATTTCTCCCTATTTGAGAACGGTTGAGACGATGCGGAAAGCGCTGGTAGGAGAGCGCGATCCGGATGGTGACAGACCAGCAGATAAGGAGGCTGTACAAGATGTCGCACATCGAGGGGACGAAAGAGATAGCAGCGGCGAAAGCGGGCATGGACGTGAAGACGGCGCGCAAGTACCTCCGGGCTCGGCGGTTGCCGAGCGAACTAAAGGCAGAGCGGCATTGGCGAACACGGCAGGATGGTTTTGCCGAGGTGTGGCCGGAGATGGCAGCCCAGCTGAGTGCAAACCCGGGCTTGGAAGCCAGGACGTTATTCGCTGCGCTTCAGCGGCAGCATCCAGAGCGCTTTGCCGATGGGCAGTTGCGCACCCTGCAACGGCGGATCAAGCGGTGGCGAGCCAGTGAGGGGCCGGCGCAGGAAGTGTATTTCGTGCAGGAGCACCGGGCCGGTGAGTTATGCGAATCGGATTTTACTCACCTGACCGATCTGGAGATCACCATTGCCGGCCAGGCCTTTGCGCACATGCTGTACCACTTCGTGCTGACGTATTCGAACTGGGAGACAGGCACGATCTGCTACACGGAGAGCTTCGCCAGCCTGAGTGAAGGGCTGCAAAATGCGCTGTGGGAGTTGGGCGGCGTGCCCTTGCTCCACCGCACCGATCGGATGACGGCTGCGGTTAATAACCTGGTCGAGCAGGCAGATTTTCAGAAGAGCTATCAGACCCTGCTGCGCCACTATACCCTCGATGGGCGCAAGATCCAGACCGGCCAGCCGAACGAAAACGGAGATGTGGAGCAACGTCACTATCGCTTCCGGCGTGCGTTGGACCAGGCGCTGATGTTACGCGGCAGCCGCGACTTTGCGGACCTCTATGAGTACCGCAGCTATCTGGTTAAGCTGTTCGAGCAAATGAATAGCGGCCGCAAGCCGCGGCTGCGAGAAGAACTAGAGAGGCTGGGACCGCTGCCCGAGCGGCGGCTGGATACCGCCAAGCGGGTCCGGGCTCGCGTGAACTCCGGCAGCCTGATCGCGGTGGAGCGGAACAGCTACTCGGTCAACAGCCGGCTGATCGGCGAGATCGTCGAAGCGCGGGTCTTCGCCGAACACCTGGAGATCTGGTACGGTGGCCAAAAGATGGAGCAGTTGCCGCGGCTGCGCGGGCGGGCAAACTATCGCGTGGACTACCGGCACATTATCGACTGGCTGGTACGCAAGCCTGGCGCGTTTGCGAGCTACCGCTACCGCGAGCACCTCTTCCCGAGTGGCTGTTTTCGCCTGGCTTACGACTTGCTCCAGCAGTTCATGCCCAGCCGCTGCGAGCGGCGTTATCTCCAGATACTGGAGTTGGCCGCTAAGCAAGGAGAAGCTCGTGTGGAAGATGCACTTCGGCTGCTGCTGGCGAGTGCGTCCGGCAAACAAACCATCGCGGATGCCGAAGCCTTCGACCGCTTTCTGAAGCGGTGTGAGCAGGCGCCCGAAATCGTCGATGTTCCCATCGCCGAGGTCTCGCTGAGCAGCTTCGATCAACTCTTGAGCCTCTCAGGCGGCGTGCAATGAGCCGCGCTGTGGATGTGAAGGCGGAGTTGACGCAGAGCCTGAAATACCTGCACCTGCCAACGATGCGGCAGTGCTATGAAGAAGTGGCGCAGCAAGCCGAGCGCGAGTCACTCAGTTATAAACGCTACCTGCATGAGTTAGTGCAGCGAGAGTGCGAGGAACGGCAGGAGAACCGCACAGCCAAGATGCTGCGCGAGTCGCAGCTGCCGCTGGAGAAATCACTCGGTGCGTTCGATACCAAGCGGCTTCCTCCGAAAGCGGCGCGCCAGATGCGCTCCTTGCTCGATGGGGGCTTTCTCGAACGAACAGAAAACGTGCTCGTGTTCGGCAATCCGGGCAGCGGCAAGACGCACATGCTGCAGGCCATCAGCCAGGAGTTGGTGCGCAGAGGACACCGCATGCTGTTCACCACCTGCGAGATGCTCGTGCAGCAGTTGCTTATCGCCAAACGGGACCTGAAGCTAAGCCGTCTTATCCAGCGCTACGCACGCTACGAAGGCATGATCATCGACGACCTGGGTTACATCCGGCAAACCCGGGAGGAAATGGAAGTCGTCTTCACGCTGCTGGCTGAGCGCTACGAGCGCGGCAGTGTCTTGCTGACCAGCAATCTGCCGTTCTCCAAGTGGGAAGGCATTTTCAAGGACCCAATGACGACGGCTGCGGCCATCGATCGACTCGTGCACCACAGCGTCATCGTTGAACTCAACATACCCAGTTATCGGCTGGAGCAGGCCCGCAGCAATGGCCACGCGCTTGACCAGGAGCCGTCAGGCGAAGCCGGCCCCGATGAACCAGCCTCCGGCTCCGGGCTCCGCCCTGCGCCTCCAGCCGCTTCATCGGAAACAAGCGTAAATGTCGTTGAAAGCTGATGACGGTAAATGTGTAAATGTCGTTTTTAGGGAGAAATAGTTGTCGTTGGTCGGAAAGAGTAGTTGACGCTGAACAACGGTGCGTGCTTATGTTCAGCGCCAACGCCGGCAGTTAGGGCTTACGGGACGTGAAGTGTATGTGCCGCAGAGCTACGACTGGGGCGTAGAAGCGCAGATTGACTGGTACGAAGCTTGGGCGATTCTCAGCGGCGAACGGATCAAGCTGCAGGTTTTCGAACTGCGCTCGATGGCCAGCGGGGCAGCGTTTCACCGAGCCTATACGCACGCAACCCAGCAGGCATTTCTGGAAGCTCACGAACGGGCATTCCGCTATTTCGACGGAGTCTTCCGGCTCCTGCGCTACGACAACCTCGGCAGTGCGGTGAAGAAGATCCTGCGAGGATATCAGCGGGAAGAGACCAGCCGCGGCTCTGTTGCAAAGTTTTTGTGGGCCGCGTGAGAATGGGCTGACGGGGGCTGGTCATGTCAGATTTCAAGTGGCGTCATTTTGAAGGGGAGATCATCCTCTGGGCGGTGCGCTGGTATTGCCGGTACGGGATCAGCTATCGCGATCTCGAACAGATGATGGGCGAGCGTGGCGTGCCCGTTGATCACTCCACGATTTACCGTTGGGTGCAGAAGTTCGCGCCGGAGATGGAAAAACGGCTGCGTTGGCAGTGGCGGCGCCCGCGATCGACAAGTTGGCGAGTCGATGAGACCTACGTGAAGGTTCGCGGCAAATGGGTCTATCTATATAGAGCGCTCGACAAGGAAGGAAACACCATTGATTTCTATCTGTCGCCGACACGGAACGCGAAAGCGGCGAAGCGCTTCCTCGGCAAGGCGCTAAACGGTTTGAAGGCCTGGGAGAAGCCGGAGGTCATCAACACGGACAAGGCGCCGACCTACGGCCTTGCGATATCCGAACTGAAGGCGGAAAGAAAATGTCTCCAGGAAACGCTGCATCGGCAGGTCAAGTATCTGAACAATGTCATCGAAGCCGATCATGGCAAACTGAAGCAGTTGATCCGTCCGGTGCGGGGTTTCAAGACGCTGAAGACGGCTTATGCGACCATCACGGGGTTTGAGGTCATGCGTGCGCTTCGCAAGGGCCAGGCGGCGGTCTTCAATCTAAGCCAAGACATCCGCGGCGAGGCGCGCATCGTAGAACGCGCTTTCGGCGTCGGGATCAGTGCCCTCGCCGAGACCGTCGCTCTCATCGGTGAGCAATTCGACCTTCAACTTCGAAATGCGTGAAGCACCTGGTATAGGGCGGGCATCGCGGACGTCGACGTCCATAGCTAATTTTGCAACAGAGCCGATATAAGTCTCATCCACTCGCCAGGAGCGACCAGCGGGGCGGCCAAAGTGGTTCCAGCGTTTAACGAACTCGGGTACATAACGCTGCACCCAACGCAGGATCGTGGTATGGGCAAGGTGTACTCCGCGCTCTGCCATCATCTCGACCAGATCCCGGAAGCTGAGCTTGAAGCGCAGGTACCAGCGCACGCACAGGATGATCACCTCTCCGTCGAAGTGTCGCCCTCGGAACAACTCCTCGATCCTATTCAGTTTGCTCATCGCTTGCCCTCCACTCTTCAGAAGATCACTGTACCCGACACGCCGTGACCATTTGCACCAGAGCCGTACCGTACTTGCAATACCAGCGGACACAAAGCAGGATGATCTCAACGGGAAAGCGCCGGAGCTTTAACACGACTCATCCACCGCCCCGCCCCGTTGTGGGTCTTCAGCCTCTGGTTATTGCAACAGAGCCCATTAAAGGATGGACCATGCAAATTAAGACGTTCGTTTTCGGTTTGCATGGTTTTGGGTCTGGTGCTTTCCAGGTTAACAGTCACTTTGGTGCTAGCAGGGGTGGCAACATTCGTGCACGTAAGTGCCATATGGCTTTATAATAATGCCAGGTGGCATATGACAGTCGTTGCAATTGCTGAAGTTCTGGGCGGCAAAAGAACTCTCCATCATGAAGTGGGTACCTCCTCCGACTTGGTAAAACTCACGCGAGAAGGCCTACCAGCCGATATCCTGATCACCCTCGCCCGCGACCTTGAGATCGATCGCACCATCCTGGCCAGGATCATCGGCATCCCGCAGCGTACCCTCAGCCGTCGCCTCAGCGCACGCAAGCGGCTCTTACCCCATGAGTCCGACCGCATGGTACGCTTCGCCCGCATCCTGGCCCTGACCACCGAAACCCTGGGCAGCAAGACCAAGATGTCTCACTGGCTCAAATCACCCAATCGCGTCCTTGATGGCCGCGCACCCTTTGAGCTGCTCGACACCGATGCAGGAGTCCAATCCGTCGAAACGATCCTTGGCCGGATCGCCTTCGGCGTCTATAGCTGATGCAGCTCTGGCGTCTCTGCAAGGATCGCTATTGCGAAGCAGCGTTCACAGGCGAAGGAGCAAGACTCTTCGCCGGCCGATGGAATCCATCTGGCGTAAAAATGGTTTACACCTCGACCTCGCTCGCACTCGCTGCAGTCGAGCTCTTCGTACACCTTGATCCCCGCGACGCGCCCGACGATCTCGTCGTTCTTTCAGCCTTGCTCGATCCAGCCCAGGTCTCGATCGAAAGCATCGACTCCATAAAGCTGCCACCAGATTGGCGAGCCATGGAGCATGCCGGGCTCCGGGCCATCGGCTCGGAATGGATCCAGTCAAACCGATCCGCTGCTCTCCAGGTGCCTTCTCTTGCCGTCGAAGGCGAATGGAATGTTCTGCTAAACCCCACCCACCCTGATTTCCCAAAGATTACTGTGTTGGAGCCAAAGCCATTTCACTTCGACGAGCGCATGTTCAAAGCGATCGTCAAGGAGTGATCACCCTCCAGCCCTAGAAGAAAGCCCCTTGCGGGTAATTCACCTGCCATTACTCAATCAAAGGAATCTGCATTTCTTTCAACACTTCCTTCTTCATATACCCGAGCAACCCAGCAACTCGCGTCGCCGCCGTTCCTGCGTCATGCTGGCCAGCATTGCTGCCATCGTCTTTTGCTTCTTTGCTTCCGCAGTTCGCTGGAAATCTGTCTAGGCCGCAAAATCTCAAGCTCTGAGAACTGCTGATCGATCAGCACCGATGCTTCTACCAGGCCACCACTCTTAGTACAGCGCCTCCAGCTTCATCCTCTCTGTCTGGCGAACTCTCTCCTGCGCCTCCAGTACTTGCTTGCCGGACTCACGCTCCTCTCCCAGCCGCTGGCGAGACGAAACAAAGCTCTCCGGTACCACCTGGCCCCCTTAAGAAAACGAATTAGATACCTGTCAGGATTCTTGATGTTCTTCTTATGATCTAATTACATTTCGGTGAGCCACATACTCCATCCGGTATTCTATGACCGCGATGTCCAGCTTCAAGACCAACTCTGTCGCCTTTGACCTGACTAATTCCGTGCTCAACCAAGGCTGTGCGGGCTTGCTGCTGGGCGGCATTTAGCGCCGGCTTTGCGCTCGTTGCGGCCGCAAGCTGCTTGCGCTGCGTCATCAGCAACACGTCTTTCATCACCCGCCCAGAATTCAGAGCCAGCTTATAGCCGCTCTTTGATGACATGCACGGATATTCAAGCTCTTCAGGTAGCCATATTCACGAGATCCGGGAGAGAAACCCCCATCGTTTCATGAATCTTAGAAACATAGTGACATGCCTCCGGAAACTTCTACCAGTCTGAGCTGAGAATCTCTCGTACATTGAACGGGAGGAATTTGGTCGATGAAGAAGAGCCGGTTTACTGAAGAGCAGATCATCGGGGTTTTGAAGCAGCACGAGGCGGGGATGAAGACGGCGGACCTTTGCCGGGAACACGGGGTCAGCGCGGCAACGTTCTATGGCTGGAAGGCCAAGTACGGCGGCATGGACGTCAGCGAGGCGCAGCGGCTCAAGGCAATGGAAGATGAGAACCGCCGGCTGAAGCAGTTGGTCGCGGACCTCAGTCTGAACCAGGAAGTGCTGAAAGCGGTCATAAGAAAAAACGGGTGGAGCTTCTACCCCACGGACAAAGAACTGTCCGCGGGGACCCCGGCTTGCCGGCCTGAGGAGAGATGTCGCGTTCGCATCGGCCGAGTTTCGGCTGAGTGAGCGCAAGGCCTGCAAGCTGTTAGGCGCGGACCGGTCGAGTTATCGCTATGAGTCTCGACCGGATCGCAATGTGGAATTGCGCGAGGCACTGCTAGAGTTAGCACGGCAGAAGCCGCGCTACGGCTATCGACGGTTGCATGCGGTACTGTGCCGCCGCGGTCACGAGGTGAACGTGAAGCGTGTGTACCGGCTGTACTCGGAGGCAGGGCTGGCGGTGCGACGGCGCAAGCGCAAGCGGCTGGTACGCGATCCTCTTGCAGCGGCACGTCTGCAGCGGGCCAACCAGGATTGGGCAATGGACTTCATCGTGGATGGACTTGCGAATGGCCGGATGGTGCGCATCCTGAGCGTGGTCGACGCGTACACACGCGAGTGCCTGGCGCTGGAAGCAGACACTAGCCTGGGCAGCGGACGCGTGACACGGGTGCTCGAGAGGCTGATCGAAGAGCGGGGCAGACCTGAGAGCGTGCGTTCCGACAATGGCCCGGAGTTCTGTTCTCGACGCATGCTGGGCTGGGCTGAGGAGCACAAGGTGGCGCTGGTCCATATCCAGCCAGGCAGGCCGATGCAGAACGGGCATGTAGAGAGCTTCCACGGACGCCTGCGAGATGAGTGTCTGAACGTCAACTGGTTCCGCACACTGGGTGATGTACGACGCACAGTGGCGAACTGGCGCGACGAATATAACTGCGAACGGCCCCATAGCTCGCTCGGATATCGGACGCCGGCTGAGTTCCGGCAAGCGTTAGGCTATGCAGAAGTGGAAACCGCTACGCGCTTCCCACTTCCACACAGCCTCGGCGGCGGCGAGACGATCTCAACGCTAAACCTAAACTAGAGAATCGCAGTTATGAATGGTTGAAGGTTCGGGGGCACGTCAGCGTCAATCCATCCTTAGACCCAAATCATCATTGACCGCAACGGTCAGGTTCTGCACGGTCCCAAGATAGCGCTCTGTCGTCTGGATGGAGGCGTGCCCGAGCAGCAGCTGAATCTGTTCCAAGTCTCCGCCCGCCCTGCGGCACAGCTTGGCGCAGGTGCGGCGCAGATCATGGGGCGAAAGCTTGCCGAGCGAGGTCTGGCGGGCATACTGAACGACGATGTGCCATATCCCTTTCTCATCCTGCATGGCGTCGCCGGTCAGCTTGCCTCCCTTCGAGATGGGCCGGAAAAGTCTGCCCTCGGTGATCCCGGCAGCTAGAACCCACTCCTCGACGCGGTGCTTGACCGCGGCGGGCACGGGCACAGTGCGGCGGCGATGGCCTTTGCCCACCAGGTCCGGGATCACCCAGCGGCCTTCGCGCTGCTCGATCTGGTCGACCGTGAGTGCGAGCAACTCGGTCCGACGCAGGCCGCAGCCGAGCAAGAGGGCCAGCATGGCGCGATCGCGCTTGCCTTTGAGAGTCAGGGGCGAGGGCGCATTGAGCAGCTCGCTGGCCTGCTCCCGGCCCAGCCAGTTCCCTGCCCGGACGCCTTGCTGTTTCACGCCAGCGACGCGCCCGACCGCGGCCGCAATCTCGGGCGCGAGCAGGCCATTGTCGGCCATCTCTCGCGCCAGCTTGCGTACGGGCGAGAGGCGCAGGTTGATGGTCGCGGGCGCAAGCCCTTGTTCGAGCAGCCAGCTGCGATAGGTGCCGACCAGGGCTTTCGAAAAGGCCGGCCGCGGCTGTTCCCTACACCAAGCGAAAAACTGGGTGAGACCTTTTTCGTAGGACCGGCGCGAGTGCACCGAGGTGACGCTGTCGAGCACCAGGCGCAGCAGCTGGGCTTCTCTGGGCTCTGCTTCGGGCTGAATAACTGGGAGAACGGCAAGGAAACCCGGAAGCACTTCCTCAGCCATGGAATCTTTCGAAGAGGGAACGTGGCTCGGCGGCAGCGACGCCCGTGTCAAACGAAAGGGCAAGCTGCTCGGGCGCCGTGGGGTGCTGCTCGCGCCAGAGCTCGAGAAAGGAGGCCGGATAGAGGCGCCGCACGACCTGGAGCCGGTGCACGCGGGCATGGCAGGCCCGGCAAAGCGCTACCAGCCACGGCAAACGCGAGCGCCCCGGGCGCCGGTGGTGCACGACCAGCGCTGCCGGGCCGAGGCAGGCAGCGGCACAGAGCCGACACAGCCGTCCGTCGCGAGCGACGACAGTTGAGCGCAGACCGGCATAGAAATGCCTGTCATGCTGCTCGCGGGCGTAGCAGGCGGCGCACAGCCCCCGCTTGGCCAATTTGGCCGATCCGCACCGGCACCATAGTGTGGTTTGCAGGCGAGAGAAGGCGTTCTGCTGCGGGGTGCGCTTTCCTGCCCTTTCGATTTGCCCGACTGCGCTCATGGCCGAGCCATTTACTCCACACTTTCGTGTTGCAGCCAGCTTAACAGAGGACCAACCCAGATAAGGCGCATGTAGAAGCTGAGTCCAGTAGTTAATGCGCGATCGCGCAGCTGTTATATTCTCCCTAAACTTCGCTACAGTTGCCGAAAGCACTGGGGTTTCGTGCTTGAGGAGCCTTATGGCCCGGCCCATCTCCTGGCTTCCCAGGCTAACCCTGATCCGCCAGAGTGTCGCCAGCTCGGTTCGTTCTCACTGGACCCGGCGCGATCTCGAGCAGTTCTTCGAACTTCAGCCCCGGGCCGCACAAAAGCTCATTGAGCAGGTGCCGGCCGTCGAGATCGGTACCTCGCGGCTGGTCGAGCGCGATGCCCTGCTCTCGTTCCTGGACGCGGTCCGCGATGCCGATGATCCGGCTGCTGCTTTCGGGCAGGCTCGGTCGAGACTTGCCCCTGCCTCCAAGCGAAGGCTTCGCCAGCTGGTTTCCCACAATCTTGCACCTACGAGTTGGGCGACCCTACCCTAGTCCCTCTCGCTTGCCCCGGGCGAGGTCCGGGTCTCCTTTACCCGGGTCGAGGAGCTGGCTGCCGCGCTTGCGGCCCTCGCTTCTTTGCTCGATCGTGAGTTGGAAGCCTTTGCCGAGCGCTATGAAATTCACCCGGAACCTGCTCCAGAGCAAGAAGGCGAGGACTTCGATGCCCTGCTGGAAGACCTGCGGCAAATGGAAGCCGGGCGGCAAGGTTTCTAATTGCAACCCCAGCTATCCGAGGTAATCGACTTGTGATTCTACTTGCGTTTCAAAAGCTGTACATACTGGCGCTGCTCTCCCGCCAGATGCAGAATGGCTTTGTCGAACGTGACGAGGGTAAACCCCTCGCGGATGGCAATACCGAGCAGAAACGCATCGGTAATCTGGTTATGGCCATGCAGCCGCCCGGCAAACGGGAGCGTTGTTTCCTGCCAGTCAGCAAGCACTGGCAGGTACCGATAGCCGGACTTGCGCTGGAGGCTCAATAGAATCGCCACGGCCTCCTCCATAGGCAAGTCGCGCGTCTTTGGGTGAGTCAAGAATCGCAGCAAACCCGCCTCAGTAAAAGCGCAAAAGGCCCATGTCAGATCCGGCGCGTCGAACCACTCTGTTGCTGCCGCGTGGTGTATATGGTCCTCAAGCACGAGGGCAATGATCAGGTTCAAGTCCAGGAGGTACGCCATGGTCTTCAAACCAAATCGTCTTCAGCAAAATCTTTCACCATCTCCGAGGTGACGATGTTGCCGGTTTTAGCCACTACCAGGTAGCCCTGGGAAGTCTTCCTTAGACGAGGGGGAGCAATGCTTGGGGATGTCGATGTCTGCTGTACGCGACGCAGAAGTTCGCTTACCGCGGCCCCTAACGCGATGCCTCTTGCGGCTGCATAGGAAGAGGCGAAGTCATAGGCATCCGCATCGATGTTGATGTTTGCACGTGTTTTCACACAGCCATAATGCACCGATAATCAATACGGTGCAATACGATACTGCGGTGCACATATTACTGTTGCAGCCGCTTCAGCATCAGGTTTCCTGTGTACTTATTATGTGATTGCATACCGATATCACTTGTATATCTATCCCTGTGGCGCCCTGCGCTTCCCTGCCCTGTTCTGTTCGTGGCCAGCCAAGCCGATGCCTCTTCGAAAGTGCGCTGCAGCCACTCTATCAGCATTTTACCCCAGATAACATGCATTATCGGGGATAATTATAAAGGTGTTTGCAGAAGAATCTTTCAGCGTCATTACATCGTTAATGCGTGATCGCGCAGCGATATCCTCCCTCGCAAATCTCGCTAGACTCGTCCAAGACTCGCTTTTGTACTCCAAAGGAGCTTCGTGGCCCGGCCCATCTCTTGGCTTCCTAGGCTTCGCTCGATCCGCCAGACCGTGGCCAACTCGGCTCGCTCCCACTGGGGCCGACGCGATCTCGAGCGGCTCTTTGAGCTCCAGCCCCGGGCCGCATAGAAACTCATCGAGCACATGCCTTCAGTTGCGATTGGTACCTCGCGGCTGGTTGAGCGCGAGACCTTGATCGTGTTTCTGGACGCGGTCCGCGATGCCGGCGAAGCCGCGTGCGTTTCAGCGCGCGCGAAGTCCAATCCCGCGTCCAACCGCAGTCTCCGCCAGCTCGTTCCCCACGATCTCCCGCCGGCCAGTTGGGAGGCTCTCCCTGAGTCCCTCTCGCTCGCCCCCGGAGAAGTCCGGATCAGCTTTACTCGGGTCGAGGAGCTCGCCGCGGCGCTCGTGGCGCTCGCTTCCCTGCTCGACCGCGACTTCGAGGCCTTTGCTGACCGCTATGAGATCCGGCCGAAGCTTGTGCCCGAAGAAGAGCGCCAAGACATCGAGGGGATCTTTGCAGAGCTGAGGCAAATGGAAGTCAAGAAGCGGAGCATTTAGTTCAACATGGGCCCGTATTCAACATAGGAAGGCTTCGTGGCAGATGTTGCAGTGATACCAAAAAGATAGCTACTCGGTAGCTATCCGGTAGTTTTCGAAAGCTGCTCGCTCAGACTGGATCACGGAAGCTACGACTAACCGAGCTTTGAGACCACATGAAATCTCGACGTGATGAGGCTAGCTACCCGGTATCAACTCTACCGGGTACGTATGTGATACTCGGTACTAATTTGGTACCCGGTACCTTATTGCTACCCGGTACCGGTACGCTCTAAACATAAGCTGAAGCTAACGCCCTATGCTGATTAGGCGCTGATTAGTCCGCCCCAGCTGGATTTTGGAGTTTGCATGCAAGTCATTGTTTTTGCGTCCAGTAAAGGGGGGGGTGGGGAAGACGACATCGGCCCTCACACTTGCGTCTGTGCTTGCGCACCATGGGGGCTCGGACGACGCTTATCGATGCTGACCCGAATGCGCCACTCGCGTTATGGGCGAAGCGATTTCCTGACGGGGTCCCGGAGGGGCTGACGATGCAGGCTGCCTTCCGCACGGACGTGGCTGAGGTCATCGATGCTGCATCGGATCCTTACGTCATCGTTGATCTTGAAGGGAGCAGGAATGAGGAGGTTTCCGTTGCGATCGGCCGTGCTGATCTTGTGCTAATCCCAATGAAAGGGAACCAGCTTGACGCGGACGAGGCGGTGAATGTGATCAAGGTCATACGCAAACAGGAGACCATCTTCAGGCGTGCAATTCCATTTCGAGTCTTTCTATCGCAAACTTCGCCGGTGATTATGGATCGGGGGATGCGCGATATATGCGCGCAGCTACGTGAGAATTCGATCCCGCTGCTCAGCACAGCGATTGTAGAGCGATCTGCTTTTAAAGCCCCTTTTCGCCTTGGAGGCACGATCTACGAGCTGACGGAACGGGAAGCTAACAATCCTGCCGCCGCGATTGCCAACGCGGAAGCTTTCGCCCAGGAAGTCAGGGATGTCCTGATCGGCAGCCATCTCCCCGTGGAGGTCCACTCGAATGTCGGATAGTCGCCCTGCAGTCAAACTTGATTTCGTTACAGGATTGGAAAAATTGCCTGCCCGGCCCAAGATGGACGAGCAGACGACGCAGGCATCCGTAGTGGCGGGGCGAGAGCTCGGCTTTTCAGCAAGGGCAGCCGCCAGCCGGATTGACGGTCGCAGACTGCGCAGCCGTGGCGCAAATACCCAGATGAACATCAAGGTCACGGCAGCGGAAAAGGACATGATCCTTGCCGAGGCCAGCGAATTGATTCAGAACCCGGCCAGCCGCATTAGCAATATTGGGGAATTTATCGTGTATGCGGTCGACCTGTACCGCTCACTGAAGACGGGCGGCTGAAGATCCTGAAGCGTACTCCGATTTTCCTATTCTTCCGCAGCTGGCTGGAAATCCAGAGAGACACTGCGATCGTCTTTGCCTGGGACGCACAAGGCTCCGCAGTCGGCTGGAAATAGACTACGTTATGGTCCACGTCAGAAACAGGGTGGCCACTTCTCTCTCTTAGATTTCCAGCCGACTGCGGAGAAAAAAGGCCAAATCTTGCCAGGGAACCAAAAAATGACCCTTGCCAGGCTGACGGAACCTCCAAAAGCTCCCTTGGCAGGTATTACTTTCCGACGGCCACTCGTTCAACCAACGATCCGGAGATTTTTCTTCTGCAACAGCGCGTTCCGCAGCGGGCTGGAAGCGTTCCCGCAGTGGGCTGGATTTTCGTCCGCAGCTGAGTGGAAGGCTCATCCGCAGTTGCGTGGAGGTTCTTCCGCAGTGGGCTGGAAATTAAACCGCAGTGGGCTGGAAATAACTGCCTTCTAAGTCCCTCATTATTTGAGGCTTATAGAAGTCCCAAAGGTTTTAGAGTGTTTTACAGTCTTTGATCTTAAAGTCATATTACAGACATCAGGTCAAACGCAAGGAATCCCTACACATGGAAAGATGCGCAGGCTCAACCGAACCGACCTTGATCACGATGCCTGATGCTGTTGATCTAATCAGGTTTGAAAAGAATCTACTGCAGATCGGGTTCTTTGGAGCCCACGAGCGCCGCGGCCCAGGAACGTCGAGCCGCAGGATTGAGCAATGGGTCAATCGTGAAGGAAAGAAAATAAAGGTGTCCGCCGAGTTTCGTTCATCGGAGGCACTGGGGTTACCCTCCACGTCAGACCGAGACAAATACATGGCGTTTATGAAGCTGGCCATGGAGACCAGGTTGCGTACGGGTGTGATCACCAATCCAATTCGATTTTCTGGCTATAGCCTGCTGAACGTGCTTGGGCAATGCGATTCTGGTGAAAATTACGAGGCCTTGAACAACTGGGGCATGCGTATGGCGGACACAACGATCACCTCCGAGCAGATCATCTACTCGTCATCGCGAAAGCGATACATGAACAAGACGGTTCATGTCTTTCGCAGTTTACCCGCTTGGGCGCGAGCAGTCTGGAAAACACAAATAGGACAGACCTCTTCGAGGTAGAGCTCGAGGACTGGCTGCTCGAGAACCTAAACGAGTCCTACGTCGTTCCTGAAGACTTTAATATCTACCGCAAACTCGTGCGGCCCACCGCCAAAGGGATATTTGTCTATCTTTACCTGTGGTTCTTCGCAAGCTAGGGTAAGGAAGTAGAAAAGGATTATGCGGAACTCTGTGCGCTGCTAAACGTTCGCCGGTACGATCATCTTTCCAAGATTCGCGAGACGATGGGGCTGTCTCTTACCGATCTGGTGAATATTGGCTACCTGAAAAGCTGGGATATCCGGGCCATGTCTTCCAAGACCGGCTACAAACTGGTCTTGAATCCTGGGCGCATGATGAAGGATATGCTGATGATGACACAGCGGAAGCAGCTTAGCGCCCCAACCAGCGGGAAACCGGCGTTAAATGCGGCCCAGGAGGAAGCCCGCACGGCCCTGGTCGGGCAGGGAATTAGCCAGTCAAAAGCAACAGAGTTGGTACTGAAGCTGGATTTGATAGTCATACAGGACCGGATGGAGTATGTAACCCGGCAGCTAGAGTTAGATCATAAGAAAAGCATCAAGAATCCAGCCGGATATCTAATCCGCTTTCTCGAAGAAGATCAAATGGTACCGGGGACCTTTTCTTCCAGTAGCGAACGGCTGGTAGAAGAGGAACATAAGTCAAGCATGGAAGCACTGCATGTGCAGGAGAGCGCTCGCCAGACAGAAAGGATGAAACTGGAAGCACTGTATGACAAGTGGTGCCAGGCGGAAGTCGCGGCGCTGATTGACCAGCAGTTTACAGAGACAGAGTTGGAGGCGCGGCTGAAACAGATTTCCAGCCAACTGCGGAAACAAAAATCCATGGCAGCCATGCTGGACCGCATGACACAGGAGCAGCGGCGTCGTGAGTTGCTTGGATACATGAAGAAGGAAGTGTTGAAGGAGATGCAGGTTCCATCGATTGAGGAATGGCAGGCTAATCATAGCCAAAGCTTTTTGCTTTAGAGCCATTGCGCTGGAGACTACAAAAATAAAAGATCTGCTCGTAAACAACGCCAATCTGTGTCTGGATTAAGCGGATAGCTTGCTTGCATTGTGGGACAACAACTCAGCCACGCGTCCATTTTCCGCTCAGACTGAAAGACAATGGGTATCCCGTGACAGATCAGGTTTGCGAAAAGTGTGACGGGATGGGCATGCGGGTCACCGTGCGACCCGATGGCAAGAGTGTAGCCGAGGCCTGCGAGTGCCAGCATGAGCGGCGCATCTACCAACTGCACCGCCGCGCCCAACTGCCTCAGCGGTACCAGAACTGCACCCTCGACAGCTACAAGTACGACTACCCGGGCGCCGATCCTTCTCTCTGGAAGGCCTTTAATCTAGCCCGCGGCTTCGTCACCGGCTATCCCGCGACTACCAACGGTAATGGGATCCTCTTTGCCGGCAATATCGGCACTGGGAAGACCCATCTCGCGGTCGGCATCCTGCAGGCGCTCGTGCTCGAGAAAAGCGTGCCGGCGCTATTCTGCGACTATCGCGAGCTCCTCAAGTCGATTGGCAACTCCTACAATCCCCAGGTGGCCTCGACCGAACTTGAGGTCCTCCAGCCAGTCTTTGCCGCCGAAGTGCTGGTCATCGACGAACTTGGGGCGGCCAAGCCTACCGAGTGGGTCTGGGATACAGTCGCGCACCTGATCAAATACCCGTTATAACGACCATCGCACAACCATCATCACGACCAACTACGCCAACCTTGCGCCTGGCGTGCAACAGACGAACGTGCAGATGATTGGGAGCAGTCGCATGCCGCGCGAGGAAAGTCTCGGCGATCGGATCGGCGAGCGTATGCGTTCTCGCTTGTCCGAGATGTGCGTCACTGTCGAGCTGCGGGGCGGCGACTATCGCTTGGGAGCCAAGCGGGCGACCTTCTCTTGATACTTTTCCGATAGCATCAGCAATTCCGGTTTTGGAATGATCGGTGAAGCGCAGCGCGGCCGTCCCAAGGCCTCTGCAACAGAGCGAGGAAGGAGGGCGCGGATCGCTGCCAAACAGAAGGATGGTGGGCAGCGCAGAAGAAGCCGGACAGAAGTAATCTTCCACGAAAAAGTGTATATCCCGGTCGCCGACTGATGATCAGCGATCATTCCAAGGGTTCAAAAGCAATACGCCAGTAGCCTCAAAGTCCGAAAAATTTCTGGTAACAACTGTCATGCCATGCACGAGGGCCGTAGCCGCGATCAGCGCATCACGTTCAGAGCGCGGGTCCGGCACATGCAGGGATGCACAGCGAAGCCCCACCGTCGCATCGACGGGCAGGGACCGATCCAGGAACTCAGGCACGATGCGATGCGCCATCCAGACCCGAAGTCTGGCTCCTTGGGCAGTATCACGCCGCTCGATCCGGAGAACGCCGACTTCAATCTCCATCAGTGTGATGGCCGAGATATAAAGGGTTGCTGCATCCACGCTAGACAGCCAGGCAACGACGTTGGTGTCCGCTTTACCATCGCCTGCCTTTCGCAGTTCGGAAACAACGTTGGTGTCGAGCAGAAACATCAAGAGAAATCTGCTGGCCGAGCGAGATCACGCAGGCGAGGCGGATCAAACTCGATGTCTGCGAGACCAGGCATGGAAAGGGAATCGACGATGTTGCGCCGCTGGCCAGAGAGGCGCTGGTACTCCTCGATACTAAGCAGCACATGGGCAGGCTTGCCCCGGTCGGTGATAAACACAGGCCCCTTCGAAGAGGCCTTTTTGGCCCGGCCAGTGTCCTGATTGAACTCTCGGCTGGAAAGGGTTGTAATTGCCATACCTAACCTCCCATGAACATCAATAGCTTCATGTAGAGATGTTACTACATTAACTCGCCAGGCATGAAAGGGCGGAACTGGACGCGCTGCCCTATGCCGGGAGCAGAAGTGGAGAATACCAACCACAAGCAGCAGTAGGGAGAGGAAGGGAGTAGGGCGCATGCGAAGTGGTGCCCCCATCTTGACGAGCACGGGCCGTGAAAGGGCCTCTGGAGCTAAGCTTGGATCAAATAGCGGTGCAGGTTGGCGTCAGCAAGCGCATGCTGATTCACTACTTCGGCGGCAGGGAAGCGGTGGAAGAGCGTGCCATATCGCTGTTGGAAGATCGCTTGCGAATGGAGTTCACCCCCGACCAACTCGCTCCCGGAGTTTCATTCGCGGCCGTGCTCGCCGCACTCTGGGAACGCACCACCGCTCCCCAATCGCCAGGTATTCTGTTGCTCGTCATGGACCTGTCGCGTCGTGCCTGGAATGGATCTCCGAGAGCCCAGGCGTTCTACGCGGGACAGCAACGGTTGTGGGTGGAACTGCTGCTCCGATTTACCGAGGATCGGTCCAAGATCGAAAGCGTTCTGCAACTCTTCCAGGGAGCGGTGCTGGCCTTCCTGATTACCGGCAACGCCGAGCCGGGAAGACTTGCCTTGGAGCGCTTAGCGATCCTCTGACGGTCAGCAAGCCTATGGACTTGCCGCTCCGCTTGGAACGCCTTTAACGGCGCCCCACAAGCCCACAGGCACGGCGGCTATGGCCCATGTAGCCGGTCCGCAAAGACCCTACGCTGCTGTGCAGCGGGAGAAGGGGACGACACGGCAAGAGCGCGACGGTACGGCAGGCGCTCTCCCAGATCTGGGAGCGTGGAGAGACTGCCATCGTCTATGACCCCGCCATGGAGTACCTGCCGCAGTTTTACGACCCGAAGCGGGGCGACGTGATCTTGAATCCGCTCGATGAGCGGTGTCCGTACTGGACGCCAGGGGATGAAGTCCCGCATCCAGCGGAGGCGATGACGTTGGCCGCATCGCTCTTCCCGGAGCAGGGTAGAGAGCATCGCTTCTTTGTGGAAGCACCCCGGAAAATCTTCGCTCACCTGCTCAATCAGAAGCCCACACCGGAACAGCTGGTGGCGTGGCTTTCGAATCCGGAGGAGATCGATCGTAGGGTGCAGGGGACTGAGATGGCGGCGATGATTGATCGCCAGGCAGGGCCGCAGCGGGCCGGCGTTCTGGGGTCGCTGAACATGGTTGCGGATGCGTTAAAGCTCTTGCCGCACGAGAACGAAACGAAAGCCCGATGGAGTGCTGCGGATTGGGCGATTGAGCGCAAGGGGTGGATCTTCATCACCTCTAAGCCGACAGTACGTGAGCGTCTGCGACCATTGATCAGTCTTTGGCTGGACTTGCTCGTCCTGCGCACGATGGACGATGGTTCGGCAGCCAAACGCAAGACGTGGTTTGTGCTGGATGAGCTAGCGAGCCTGCAGCACCTGCCGCAGTTTAAAACGGCCATCACGGAGAGCCGAAAGTCGAACAACCCAATGATCCTTGGTTTCCAAGGAAAAGCGCAGATCGAGGCACTGTACGGTCCGATCTCAGAGGCTTTGCTCTCTCAGCCCGCGACAAAGATTTACCTGAAGACTAGTGAGCCTCATGCGGCAGAGTGGATCTCAAAAGCCATCGGGGAGATCGAGATTGAGCGTTACCGTGAGACGCGAACGCATGGAAAGTTCCCTCAATCCCGCCGCTCAGAGAGTGAGCAGCGGGAGGTTTCGCGGGAGCCGCTGGTCATGGCCTCACAGATCAGTGGACTCGATCCACTCCACGGCTATCTGAAGCATGGCAATCTCGTCGTCGAAATGCGTGTCCCCTACATGGAACTCCAGGCACATCATGAGAAGTTCATCGAGCGAGAGGTAGAACCAGCTTTGCCCGTTGTCGTCGCGTCAACGCCAGTCGCTCCGAAGCAAGAGCCTGTCGTCACCGTGCCACAGATCGAAGTAGAGCAGATGCAAGGTCACTGGTTCGAATAGACCAGAGGACGGTCTCAAAGGAGCTTCTATGCTGACGATCTCTAAGTCGCTCTCCGGCGGCCAAGCTAGGACGTATCACTCCCGCGAATTCGCGGCCAAGGAAGCGAACTACTGGAGTCGGGAGCAGCAAGGCCATAGCGAGTGGCAAGGTAAGCTCGCTCAAGAGTGGAGACTTCAGGGGGCAGTTGGGGCGGAACAGTTTGCACGTCTGACTGAGGGCCAGCACCCAGAGACCCAGGAGCAGATGGTGCGGCATCAGCCGGCCAAGACCTACGAGAACCAGTTCGGCAGGGAAGTGACCTCGGTCGAGCACCGCGCCGGGTGGGACGCGACGTTCTCAGCTCCGAAGTCGGTTTCGCTTACTGCTCTGGTTGGAGGAGATGAGCGCGTTCGCGAGGCGCACCGGGGGAGTGTTCAAGTCGCGTTGGGGGAACTGGAGCGGTACACGCAGGCTCGACTCGGCAATGTGAACGCCCCGGAGCTTACGGGCAAGTTCGCCGCCGCAACCTTCGAACACGACACCGCGCGGCCGGTGGACGGCTACGCCGCGCCGCAGCTTCACACCCATGCCGTCATCTTCAATGTGACCGAGCGCGAGAACGGCCAGACGAGAGCCTTGGACGCGCGGAGCCTGTTCGGGTCGCAGCAGTTCGCAACCTCGGTTTACCGGACCGAGCTCGCCAGCCGCCTGCAGGATCTCGGCTATGAGATTGAGCGGGGCAAGCATGGCCAGCCGGAGATCAAGGGATATAGCCCGGAGTACCTTGAGGCATCGAGCCCCCGCCGCGAACAGATCAAGTCGCACCTGGAGGAGATCGGCCGCGAGGGAGCGGGCGCGGCTCAGGTCGCTGCGCACCGGACCCGCGATTCCAAGGAGATCCAGTCGCCGGCCGAGGTGCTGCATCGACACCGCGAGCTCGCCGCGCAGTATGGGCATCAGGCCGATTGGGTCGTTTCCAAAGCTCTAACGAATGGCCATCGCCAGGAAGGGGACTCCCCGAAGATGGCTCAACAGGCCGTGACCTACGCCCGCGATCATTCCTTCGAGCGTTCCGCGGTGCAGGATGAACGGGCGATTCTGCAATCCGCCATGGACCGCAGCATGGGAATGGCCAGTGCCAAGGAGGTGCGGGCCGAGTTCGATCGACGGACCGCGCAAGGTGAGTTCCGCACCGTCGCGGGCGCACCGGGAGCGGCAAGCGAGCAGTACACTACCGCCGCCATGCTGAGAATGGAACGCGAGACCGTCTCGCGGATGCAGGAGGGCAATCGGCAGGACCGCTTTGCTCTCAGCGATGAGCGCACTCGGTTGGAGACGCTGAAGCGGCATCCGGAGCTGAACGGAACGCAGCAGCGAGCCACGGACCAGATATTCCTAAGCCAGGCGCAGATCGTAGGGCTTGATGGTGTCGCGGGAGCGGGAAAGACGGCGACGCTCTCCGTTGTCCGTGAAGGTGCCGAAGCGAATGGTTATAGAGTGGAAGGCTTCGCGCCGACCAGCCGCGCCGCTCACCAATTGAGTGGCGCATGCATCGAGACTTCAACTCTGCAGGCCCATCTAGCCAAAGGACAGCAGGCTGACACTGGCGAGAAGCGGCTCTACGTCCTGGACGAAAGCTCGCTCGCTTCGACCAAGCAGATGCACGATTTTGTCAGCCGCCTTCACGCGCATGACCGCGTTCTCCTGGTGGGGGACACGCGGCAGCATGAAGCAGTAGAGGCTGGGAGACCATTCGCGCAGCTACAGGAAGCCGGGATGCCTACGGTGAAGCTGGATGAGATTGTGCGCCAGCGTGACCCAGAGCTAAAAGCCGTGGTCGAGCAGCTCGCCCGCGGCCAGGTCGGAGAAGCGATCGGCGGATTGGAGCGGCAGGGCCGCGTCCATGAGGTGAAGGACCCGGCCGCGCGGATCGAGGCCATCGCGCAGGAGTACGCCAGATCGCCCGAGAACACGTTGGTGGTCTCTCCCGACAACCGCTCCCGCACGGACATCAATGCCAGAATTCATACCGAACTACAGGCCAGAGGAGTCGTCGGCAAGGAAGAGCACCGGGTTGATGCGCTCGTGCCCCGGCAGGACCTCACCGGAGCAGACCGTACCTGGGCCGCCAGATACCAGTTCAACGACGTGCTCCTGTACTCGCGCACGTCAAAGGAGACCGGCATCGAGAAGGGGGAGTATGCCCGCGTCAAGAGCGTGGACGCCCCAAACAACCTCATCACCATTGTGCGGATCGACGGCTCGGCGCAGACCTATGATCCACGTCGCCAGCAGGGAGTTTCTATATATAGAGAACAGGAGAAGGCGTTCTCTGTCGGTGATCGCATCCAGTTCACAGCGCCGGCGAATGAGTTGAAGATTGGGAACCGGGAGCTTGGGACCATCCAGGACGTTACCGACGACGGCCGCATGGCTCTCAAGATGGACAGCGGGAGAAGCGTCAGCATCGACCCGCGAGAGCATCCCCATCTCGACCACGGCTATGCCGTCACCAGTCATTCCAGCCAGGGGCAAACCGCTGATCGGGTGCTCATCAACATCGACACAGAGCTAGGAGCCAAAGACCTCATCAACAACCGCATGGCTTATGTGTCTGTGTCGCGAGGAGCCCACGATGCGCAACTCTTTACCAGTGACCGTGAAAAGCTGCCCGAGGCGCTTAGCCGCGATGTCTCGCACCAGAGCGCCCATGTACCAGAATTGTCGGTTCAGCAAACCGTTCCACAGCCAGTAATCGCACCCAAGCAAGAGCACAGCTACGGATTCGGAATCGGCATGTAGGTAGAGAAAGCAAGCCAAAGTAAGCCTGTTCTCGCAAGATTGAGGCCGCATGATGTGCACGCGTACTGGAGCTTAACGAAAGGCAACTAATTTGCTAAGCTGCGCCAAACGAAGTGCAGAAAAATTCATGGTTTACCTCAGACGTGATAACACCAGGAGCATCAAATGGGTCCCTCTGCTTCACTCTCCCTGCCGAAGCTGTCGTTGCTTATAACCTCGAAAAGAAAAACCTTAGCGCTGAACAGATCATTCAAGTCTATGCGGCGAAAGCAACGCTTATGGGAATCGGTGTAGGCCTCGCTTCTTGGATTCCTGGCGCTGCTATTCCTGCAATTTGGCGAATCTTGCCATACAAAAAACGCAAATCTATCAGCCGATGGCAAGAGACCTTGCCGCACTGTACAGGAAAGACACTGATGCCTATACAGATAAGCGCAGACTCCGCGTGGATTTGAGGACCACGAGCTAACCGTCCCGTCAGCAGACCAAATGCCGAATGGAGTTGAAACCATCGTTCCTTTTTAGGTCGTTTATCTAAACGAGCGCTTTAGAATTGCAATGTGATCTCTCGCTTGGATGTTGAACGTACTGTATTGAACAGCCTTTTGCATCAAGGGGCTGTCGCGCTCATTGGCCCTCGCCAGGTGGGCAAGACCACATTGGCGCGGCAGATTGCCGACAGCCGTCCCGGGTCGCTCTATCTCGACCTGGAGGCGCGGGAGGACCGCGAGAAGTTGGCCGAGCCGGTGCTGTTCTTGCGCCAGTACCAGGACAGCCTGGTCGTGCTGGACGAGATCCACCGCGTTCCGGAGCTGTTCAGCTCTCTGCGCGGCATCATCGACCAAGGACGACGCGATGGGCATGGTACGGGCCGGTTTCTGGTTCTCGGATCGGCGTCAATCGACCTGCTGCGACAGTCGAGCGAAAGCTTGGCTGGCCGCATCAGCTACATCGACATGGGGCCGTTCAATACGCTGGAACTGCCCGCAGACGAGCCAACCCTGACCCGCTTGTGGCTGCGCGGCGGCTTTCCCGGCAGCTATCTGGCCCCGGATGACGCAGTGAGCCTGCGCTGGCGCACGGACTTCATTCGCACCTACCTGGAACGCGACGTGCCCATGTTCGGCCCGCGCGTGCCAGCGGGTGTGCTGGAGCGGCTGTGGACCATGCTGGCTCATGGGCAGGGCACGCTGTTGAACGCCTCAAGGCTTGCCGCCGGGCTGCAAATCACCTCGCCCACGGTGACGCGCTACATCGATTTGCTCAGCGATCTTCTGCTGGTCCGGCAGCTGCGACCATTCCACCGCAACATCGGCAAGCGCTTGGTGAAGTCGCCCAAGGTATACGTGCGCGACAGCGGCCTGGTGCATGCCCTGCTTGGACTGCGTACGTTCAACGATCTGGCTGGACACCCGGTCGCTGGCGCATCCTGGGAAGGTATGGTCATTGAAAACCTGCTGGCTGCTGCGCCCGACCGCACGGTCGCCAGCTTTTACCGCACGGCTGCTGGAGCGGAGATCGACCTGCTCCTCGAGATTCCACGCCATGGCCTATGGGCTATCGAGATCAAGCGCAGCCTCTCCGCGCGTCCAGAGAAAGGCTTCCACATCGCCTGCCAGGACCTGCAACCCGACCGCCGCTTTGTGGTGAACGCCGGCTTGGAGCAGTACCCCATCGGACCGGACACGACGGCCATCGGGCTACCCGGGCTTGCGAAGATACTGAACCATGCTGCCTGAAGTAATAGAATCTCTTCCGCTCAGCGGCCTACAGCACCTGGTATGTTGGCCCCGGCAATGGGCGCTTATTCACCTTGAGCAGTCCTGGGTTGAAAATCGCCTGGCTGCCGAAGGACGGCTGCTGCATGAGCGTGCCGACCTCCCCGGCCAAAGCCGCAGAGATACGTTGCGAACTGTTCGTAGGTTCTGGCTGGAGAGTCGGCGTTTGTGTCTTACCGGCCGAGCAGATGTCATCGAATTTCGCCCAGAGCCATACCCGGTCGAGTACAAGCGCGGCAAGCGCAAGCCGAACGATTGCGATTTGGTCCAGCTATGCGCACAGGCCCTGTGCGTGGAAGAGATGCTCGGCGTCTCGATTGCGCGCGGCGCAATCTTCTACGGAGAACCTCGACGTCGTTTGGAGGTCGAGTTTACGCCCGAGTTGCGCATGCGGACCGAGGAATTGGCCGTTACCATGCACAGCCTCTACACTCATCGCATCACGCCGCCTGCAATGCCAGGTCCCCATGCAAAAGCTGTTCACTGATTAACGTCTGTTTACCTATCGTTACGGATGGCACCAAAGGCGCCGCGCGATGGGTAGAGCAGCAAGTGCGTTCGCTTGCAGAGGAGCCCTGATCGAGCCATGCGCAAGCTGTTAAACACACTGCATGTCATGACGCCCGGTGCCTACCTGCACAGAGACGGAGAGACAGTAGCGGTAAAAATAATTGTCGCCTGCCGCGTGCTTCTATCGTCGCTGATCACCAAGCGTTCTCGTCATGAGAACAGGCGCGTAACGGTCACCCGCTCCCGAAAGCCCGAACCTCTGCAATGAGTGTGTCTGCCGCTGCAAGGTAAGCGTACGCCGAGTGCCCATTGACAGCAGATAAAGTGTGTCAACAGGCGTCCGCTTGTTTTTTTAGCGGACACCTGTTGAGTGTGTCTTAGGCGGCGTTGCTAGCGTGGGTTTGGAGTGGGTGCGCCAAATTCCAGGGCAGTAGATCATGGATATGGTTGATGGGATGGTTGGCGAGGCGTGCCAGCACGGTGCGTAGATAGAGCTCTGGGTCGTGCCCGTTGAGCTTCGCCGAACCGATCAACGAGTACATGGCTGCGGCGCGTTTGCCACCGCAATCGGAACCAACAAACAAAAAGTTCTTCCTGCCCAGGGCGACGGCCCGCAGTGCGCGTTCTGCCGCGCTGTTGTCGATCTCGAGTAGGCCATCTTCGGTGTAGCGCGTAAGAGCGCGCCAGCGCGAGAGTGCATAACGAATCGCGGCCGCGGTATCGCTCTTCGTAGACAAGCTTCGCAGTGCCTTTTCCATCCATGCTCGCAGTGCCTGGAGCAGCGGCGCCGCGCGGGTCTGCCGGACCTCGCGCCTAAGCTCTGCAGGCTTGCCGCGTATCTCTTCTTCAATCGCGTAGAGTGCTCCGATCCTGGCCAGCGCCTCTGCGGTGGTAGGCGAGGCATGGACCGCATGGATCTCGTGGAACTTGCGCCGCGCATGCGCCCAACACGCGGCTTCGTACACATCATCGCCGTACAGGTGATGAAAGCCGGCATAGGCGTCGGCTTGCAGAGCACCCTTGTACGTCTTCAAGTGCTGGCGCGGATGTTCTCCCTTCCGATCGGCCGAGTAGGCAAACCACACTGCGGGCGGAGTCGGCTCGCCTGCTGCACGATCATCGCGCACATAGGTCCAGAGACGTGCCGTCCTGGTCTTGCCACTGCCAGGCGAGAGCACCGGAATGGGCGTGTCATCGGCATGCAGCTTGCGACCAGCAAGCACATGCCCCTGCAGTGCATCGACGAGGGGCGCGAGCAGATCGCTCGAGGCACCAACCCATCCGGCCAGCGTGGAGCGAGAGATATCAACGCCCTGTCGCGCGTATATCTCGGACTGCCTGTACAGAGGAAGATGGTCGCTGAACTTCGAGACGATCACGTGCGCCAGTAATCCGGGTCCGGCAAGTCCGCGCTCGATCGGCCGCGATGGTGCCGGCACCTGGACAACGCGGTCACAGCCGGAGCAGGAGAACTTCGGTCGTACATGCCGAATCACCTTGAAGTTCTCAGGGACATACTCGAGCTGCTCGGAGATATCTTCCCCGAACTGCCGCAGCTGGCCTCCGCAATCCGGGCAGCAGTCGCGGCCAGGAGCATGGGTGACGATCTCACGCGGGAGGTGCTCTGGCAGCGGCTTGCGCTCAGCCTTGGCTCTAGGCTCCTGCGCGGGCACCACTTGCTCGAGGGCTGATTCGGCCTCGGCCTGCGTGGTCTCCATCTCTTCCAGTTCCAGCTCGAACTGCTCCAGCTTGATCGCGACCTTTTCGCTCTTGGTACCGAAGAGCATGTGCCGCAACTTATCAACCATGAGCTTGAGGTGTTCGATATGCTCGCTGCGCGAGCGCAACTCATCGGCTTGTTCGGAGAGTCTCTCGCGATGCGTATCTAGTTCAGCAAGAAGGGAGCGAAGCTCTTCATCCCGTTCTGCGAGCTTCTTCTCATTACCCAGGACGAGTGCTAGTAATGCATCGCGATCGAGGCTGTCCAGATCAGCAAGAGGAGCAAAATCCATGCGCGAAGTATGCCATCGCGTGCAGTGGAATGCACCCAGAAAAAGCACATAGCTCAAGAGAAATCCGGGCGAGTATCAGACCGCTAACTCCGGTGCCCAGGTGCGCTCGACTCTCCGCCAGTCGATGCCCTCGAGCAGCATCGATAACTGCGCACGTGAGAGTGAAATCGTGCCGCTTCGCGCCTTCGGCCACACGAAACGCCCCTTCTCCAAACGCTTGGCAAGCAGACACAGACCATCGCCATCGAACCAGAGACACTTGACGATGTCGCCTCTCCGCCCGCGAAAGATAAACACATGCCCGGAGTAAGGTTGCTGCTCGAGCACGGTCTGCACCTGCGCGCTGAGCCCTTGAAAACCACGGCGCATATCAGTAACGCCGGCGGCCAGCCATATCCGTGTTCCTGGCGGCAGTTCGATCACTTGCATAAGCTCTCGAGAATGCACCGCAGCAATGTCCCATCGGCGCCTGACTCCACGCTGATCCTCACCCTGCCTGGTAGCTCGATATGAATCGTGCCCGCCCCTGCCGAATGGCTCTGATCCACTTGCTCGACGGGTACACTCTCAGGCTCAAGCGAACTCGATATGCTGACCGGCAGCAGTGCCGCATACGGCTCGACGAGCTCTCCCTTTTCAAAGGCGCGACGCCACTTGAACACCTGGTTGGCGTTGAGCCCGAACGAACGAGCAACCTCAGCTACGCTCGCCTCCGGCTCCATCGTCAGCTGCACAATGTGTCGCTTCTCCGCTACCGATCGCCACCTGCGGACCTGACGCCCGGAGCCCACTTGCTCGGTATAACTCATGCACAGATGATCATCCCCGCCGCTTCACTCCGCCAGAGGGACACGCCGTACGCTTACGGGCGAGCACCCGTAAAACAGGCTGATCAGCCCGCTCCTTTACGATAGAAAGATATGTTGCAGGAGCTGTACGCGCGCTGGATGTACCGTTGGGAGACCGAGCTCACCACCCGCGATGAAAATCGCATCGTCCGTCCGCTAGAGTGGGGCTTTGATTGGCTGAAGGCCTACACAGACGCCCATCCCGGCCACGCAGCCGAGCCCGCCTCTGCAGAAGCAGCCATGCTCGCCATCAACGAACGCATCCTCTGCGAGAGCGAAAGCTTCTTCAACTACGCTCCGCCGACCGACTACCGGCTCGAGCATCGGCACCCCGAGCTCTACCCCACCAACATTCGCCCTGAGACCCTCGCCCAGGACGCCGAGCTAAAAGCCCGTGCCGCGCGCGGCGAGCTGCCCGCAGCCGAGTTTCTGCGCTTCACCTCGCCCGTCCGCACTCCCTACCCTGAGAACGATCTGGTCAACGCTCGCTGGTATCCCGCTTCGCCTGACAAGCAGACCGGCGCTCAGCCACGCAAAGCCATCATTGTCATGCCCCAGTGGAACGCCGACGCCTTCTCACACAACGCACTCTGCACCATGTTCAACCGCTTTGGCGTCTCCGCGCTTCGGCTTTCCAAGCCCTACCATGACATCCGGCGCCCCGCCGAGCTCGAACGCTCCGACTACGCCGTGTCTTCGAACATCGGTCGCACCCTTGCCGCCTGCCAACAGGCCGTCGTCGATATCCGCTGCTGCCTCGATTGGCTTGAAGCCCAAGGCTACAACCAGTTCGGCGTCCTCGGCACCTCGCTCGGCAGCTGCTACGCCTTTCTTGCCGCCGCGCACGATGCGCGCTTAGAGGTCTGCGCCTTCAATCACGCGTCCACCTCGTTCGGAGACGTGGTCTGGACCGGTCAGAGCACCCGCCACATCCGCACCGCCTTTGAAGCTGTCGGCTTGACCCAGAAGCGGCTCAATACTCTCTGGGGAGCCATCAGCCCCGTCCACTACATGGAGCGCTTTCGCCAGACTGCCGCCAGGCGGAACCGTCGCACCCTTGTCGTCCACGCCACCTACGACCTCACCTTCCTACGTCAATTTTCGCTCGAGGTCCTTCGCAGCTTCGACGAGTTGGGCGTTCCCTATCAGTCCCGGGTGCTTCCCTGCGGCCACTACACCACCGGTGAATCCCCGTACAAATTCCTCGACGGCTGGTACCTCGGCTCCTTCGTCTACCAGGCTTTCAAGACGCGCTAAACGACCAAGAGCAGAATCAACCTTCGATTCTGCTCTGGCCCTACTTGCCGCAAAAGATCAGCTCTTACTTATCTCGGCGAGCCGTGTAAGACAAATCTCGGTGACTCAGGAACTGACCCTGGCTATCCCGTCGCTGTTCCTGCCCAAGCGCCACGTCCCTCTGCGCCGCCGCCTCCTGCAAAGACTCAACGCTGATGCTGCACCGAGGTGTAAAAGGAATCGTTGGTGTCGTCATAGTTAGTCCTCCTGGCTCAAGTCTGCCGAAATTGAGTCATTCCCACCAGATCACCAACGAGCGCCTGTCATGCGAAAGGTTGGCGCACCATTTTAGATTGAAGCAGCATTGCGGTTGCTATCTAAGGACCCTGGCTAGCCTTGTTCTAAACGCTCACTGATTGAATGTTTCAGGTCGAGGCATTACATCGGAAGGCTGCTCTTCAGAAGAAACTTCAAAAGCCGAAATGCTTCTACTAGCCTCCACTATCAAATCTTCCCACGGCCATTTTATAGTGGAATAATGCCTGTATAGAAGCAGTTGCTTATCAACGACTGTGATCTCGCTTTTCGCCTCGTTGTATGCGAGCACAAGGCCGCGACCATCATCATCCACTTGCAGATTTTCGAATCTCTCTAGTATGGTTCGCAAATTCCCTTTTTGTATTCTGGGCTCTCTTTTGTTGGCAAGATCAAAGATAACGTCCAAACTAAGACCGGCTTGTAAGTTAGTATCTGACGACTCCATGATGGCAGCCATAGCGTAAGCGTAAATGCCTGTAGAATCCCGCCTTCTTCTGATGCCCGACGTTATTCTCTGCGCGAACTGCTGGTACCTAGAATTTAGCTGCTCTGCATACTGCATTGTTGCAAACTCCAGCGCGTCGAGATCATCTATGTCTACGATGGTCGATTGCTCCTGTTGAATTGTCAGATGATCTAGCACCTCGAGCGCGAGTCGCTGCAGAATACCCACGTTCCCAAAGGAGTCGTGAGTCGCAGTCTTTTCCAGAGCGGGTGAAAATGCGATGTTTAGCGCTTGGGCACCGTCCCTAAGAACTTGTCTTAGTTCTTGCTGGCTCCAAGAAAGAGAAAGTTCTTGGATCCTCCCCGTTAAATCTGGATTCAAGTAGAGGAGCATGTTGTCCTTGCTCCACACGCCAACAATGACAACAAACAAACCGTAATCCCAGAGAGCTTTTAGATCAAAAGCGAAATTAGAACGCTCAGAAAGACTTAGATAGTGAAAATCCTCAATAACTAGCCTTCGTTCGCTCGCTTTTATCAAGTCAGCTACAAACTTTAGATCAGATATGTCTCGTCCAACAGGGGTGCTCTTGGACTTATCTTCCGAGTCTCGTTCGGCCGCAAAGGTAACCCCTAATTTGGACAGAAGCTTCACGCCGAGCTCGCCTGTTGCCTCAACGCGGCCTTTGAACGAAGCCTCGTGAGTACGCTCAACATCAAGCTGCACATCTAATTGAGAAAGGGCATCCTTATAAATGTCCAGTGTTGTTTTTCGTAATCTACATTGGATCGTCAACGGGTTCGAGATGTTCCGCTGTCGCAGCCAAGACTTGCCTGATTTGGACTCTCCCCGGAGAGCAATGTGAGTGGTTCTAGTCAGCAGTAAAGAAAAGCGGCTGTCGAGTCCGCCACGATCTACATACGAGTCCTGCAGAATAGTATTAGAGACCCCGAAGACAGAACTTGCAGACTTGAGCATAAATCCTCTACTGAACAATAGATTATTGTGGCTTGTCGGGCACAACTCCGTAGAGGAGGATTTCGTGGTTATTGCGCGACTATGCTCTATAAAGGACCATGATGAAGAACGCGCATAGCTTTGGGACCAAAGCCGCACTTCTATCCCGCACCCTCCAACTCCACCCGCGCCCTTAGCAGCTCCCGAAGCACAATCTCCTCCTGCCGCAGCGAAGACGCCTGTTCCGCAATCTCTTCTTCCAACTTCTCTTTGGCCTGCTGCACCGTCATCCCGCCTAGGTAAGCCTCCAGCACCGCTGGATGCACATAGCATTTGCGACATACCGAGGGTGTGTTCCCCAGCCGCGCCGCCACCGCCGCAATCGCCTGCACTACGTTTTTCTTCGCCTGGGTCGCCGACTCAAAAGGCTCGAACGCGCGCAGCAGGTCAAAGGCCAGCACCGATCCCGCCCAGGTCCGAAAGTCCTTCGCCGTAAAGTGCTGCCCGGTCATCTCCCGCAAATAGTCGTTCACATCCGAGGAGTCAATCGTGTGGCGCTCACCCTCCCGGTCCAGATACTGAAAGAGCTCATACCCGGGCAGGTCCGCACAGCGCTTGATGATGCCCGCCAGTTTCCTGTCCTGCAAATTGATCGTGTGGTGCACGCGGCTCTTCCCTTGAAAGGTAAAGGTAATCTTTGATCCCTCCACCTCCACGTGCCGCGTGCGCATCGTTGTGAGTCCATATGATTTGTTCTCACGCGCGTACTCCTCGTTACCCACCCGAATATGCGTGGCTTCCATCAGGCTTACGATCGTTGCCAGCACCTTCTTGCGCGGCAGACCCGGCGCAGCAAGATCAGTCTCAATGCGCTCGCGGATAATCGGCAGCGCATCCGCGAAATGCATCATGCGCTCGTATTTGGTCTCATCGCGCACCTCGCGCCACTTGGGGTGGTACCGGCTCTGCTTGCGCCCTTTCGCATCGCGCCCGGTCGCCTGCAGGTGCCCGTTTGCCAGCGGGCAAATCCATACTTCGTTCCAAGCCGGGGGAATGACCAACGACTTGATCCGCGCCAGCGTCTTTGTATCCCGCACCGGCGAGCCGTCCGGGCCTGCGTAGCGGAACTTGGTCCCATGCTTCTTGCGCTTGATGCCGGGTCGAGCATCGGTCACGTAGCGCAGGCCGGCCGCCCGTGCCGAATCTGCCCAATCGATGCCAGATTCCTCCGGTATCACCGCCGGTTCTGTCGCGCGCGATAACTGCGTTAAGCCAGCTTTTACGAGTGCTGTAGCCATGGCTGCTAAGATGCGCTGCCAAGCTGCCAGGTGTCGAGCAGCAGCCTCAAACCACATCGCATCAACAACAATGGCTCTGTGACTGCGATGAGCCGTACACACGTCCGGCGTATCTGGCCGTTCGTGCAGGCCGGCTAGGGACTACAATTTTGCTATGTCCGCCACCCCTGATAGCTTTAGCCGCTCGCTCTCCCGGACCGATCCCGAGATCGCCCTGGCCATCGAGAACGAGACCCGACGCCAGCATGAGGGGCTCGAGATGATCGCCTCTGAGAACTTTGTCTCGGAGGCCGTGCTCGAAGCCGCCGGCTCCGTCTTTACCAACAAGTACGCCGAGGGCTATCCGGGCCGCCGCTACTACGGAGGCTGCGAGTACGCGGACGTCGTCGAAACGCTCGCCCGGGACCGCGCCAAGGAGCTCTTCTCCGCCGAGTACGCGAACGTGCAGCCGCACTCCGGCTCCCAGGCCAACGCGGCCGCCTACATGGCCCTCATCCAGCCAGGCGACACTATCCTCGGCCTCGATCTCGCCCACGGCGGCCACCTCACCCACGGCCACAAGCTCAACTTCTCCGGCAAACTCTACAGAGTAGCCAGCTACACCGTGCGTAAAGACACCGAGCAGATCGACTACGATGAGCTCGAACAGATAGCCGAACGCGAACGCCCGAAGCTGCTGATCGGCGGCGGCAGCGCCTACTCCCGCATCTTTGACTTCGCCCGCATGCGCGCGATCGCAGACAAGGTCGGCGCGGCCCTGCTCGTCGACATGGCCCACTTCTCAGGTCTGGTTGCCGGCGGAGCCCATCCCTCGCCCATCCCCTACGCCGACGTAGTCACAACCACAACCCACAAGACCCTCCGCGGTCCCCGCTCCGGCCTGATCCTGGTAGGACAGGACCGCACCCCCGAGCAAAAGCGCTTCTCGACCATCGACCGCAGCGTCTTCCCCGGCCAGCAGGGCGGTCCGCTGATGCACATCATCGCCGCAAAAGCTGTAGCCTTCCGCGAAGCGCTCGACCCCTCTTTCCACGCCTATGCCGCACAGGTGGTGGCCAATGCCCGCGCTCTTGCCGCCGCTCTCACCGACAAGGGCTACCGCATCATCTCCGGCGGCACTGACACGCACCTGATGCTGATCGACGTCTTTGAGAAAGGCATGCTCGGCTCCGAGGCCGAACACGCGCTTGGTGAGGCTGGCATCACCGTCAACAAAAACGCCATTCCCTACGACACCAATCCACCGCTCAAGCCCTCAGGCATCCGCATCGGCACCCCTGCCCTGACCACCCGCGGCATGGCAGAGCCCGAGATGCGTCGGATCGCCGGCTGGATTACCCGCGCTCTCGAGCAGCGCAACGACCAGGCCGCCCTCATCCGGGTCCGCAACGAGGTCCTTGAACTTGCCGAGCACTTTCCCCTCTATAGCTGGCGGCGCGAGCCTGTTCACGTCTCGGTCTAAAGCTTCGGGCATTTACAAACGATACGCGCTGCAGGCGAAACTAGCGTGCTTTGGCTACACGTGGCAGCTCTTTATGCGTGTCAGATAACTTGACCGCGCCTCCTAATCCGCTTACACAACGGAGCCTCCCGATCGTGCTGCCGAAAGGATTGATTGCCAGTGATCACGAAGCCATGTGGATGCCGCTGGTTTGCAGTCTTTGCGTGGCTCAGACCATAGCCGTGAAGGCCGGCCATCTTGTCGACCCCGGCAACGCGGCTGATTTGGATCCCATGTCGCTTGACCAAGTGTCAGCGGCACCGTCTGCGGCGCTGAAAACCCAGTTTGCGCCCCTCTTGACAATCTCAGAACTTAATGCTACCGCCCAGCTGCACATTGCGTGCAGTGCCGGCCGCTGTCTCGCGAAACAGGTCGCTTGAGTTCGCCGTGCTGATAACTGCGCCTGAGCAGCCGGACGTCGTGTTGCAGTTCAGATTATTTGTATTCAACAGATTCTCGGCGCCGATAAAGGCAGCCAGGTGAACGTGCTCTCCTATGTTGACGTACCGCTTTACTTGAGCGCTCACCTGCGAAAAACCCCTGCCGGTGAAGCTGTTGCGGCCTTCAAACAGTGGTCGATCATTGACAACTCCATCATTGTTGAGGTCCGTACCGGCGGTCACATTGATTGGGAAGCCGGAGTTGAGATAAGTAATTGTCGACAGTTCAAACCCATCCAGCCATTTCGTAGAGGGTTGTTGGAAAGTCGGTTGGTAAAGCCCTTGAAGCACCAGGTAGTGGCGGATGTCGCTGTCTGCGTTGCCGTAATCGCGCTGTAGATTTGTAGGATCGCTGACACTCCCGCCCTCTCCGATGTTATCGTCCAGCGCGTGGGAGTACATGTAGTTGGCGGTAAACTCTAGCCCATGTGAGAAGTTCTTTTGCAGCGTCAGAAATCCGCCATTGAAGCTGGAAGTCGTTCCGGAGTGAATCAAGTTGATGGCGCCGAAGTTTGGATTCGGACGGTTCTTCGTGCCCGCGAAGGTTGGTCGCCCGTCTGCGAGTGTTTGTCCTGTGAGGGTTAGATTCGTGTCTGCATAGTAGAGCCCATGGCGTAATGCCGCGAACTGATATCCGATGGTGAGTTGGAAGTTGCCTCCCAACTCCTGCTGAATTTGCAGATTGGCCTGGTGCTGGTAAGTGTCATGAAAGTTCTGATCGAATGCTGTAATGCCCGGCGGCACTTCAAATGTCCCGCCGCTGAACTGCGGCACATTCGGAAAGGCTGGCGCTCCCGGCGTGGTGCCGACGACCAGGTAGTTGAGCAAGCGGTGACCGTTGACCTGTGCAGCGTTATAGAAGGTAGCTAATCCCGGCACATCATAGTACATGCCGTAAGCCGCGTGGACCGTTGTCTTTCGGTTACCAAACGGCGAGTAGGTCAGCCCGAAGCGCGGCGCGATGTCGCTGTAGTCATTCGGAACGCTGCGCGAAAGTGGATTGGGCGCCAGCGGGTCGAAAGTCGGGAAGAGGATGACTTCGTAGCGCGCACCAACATTGATAGCAAGATTGGGGGTGAAGCGAATTTCATCCTGCACGAATCCGTTGACGAAGTTGAAAGCGACCCGCACCGTAGGATCGCCGCTGAAGGCGGTGAGATTGGTGTACGTGTACGGCGTTTGGGTCGCCGGATTCATTAGACCTGCGACAGTATCCAGGTATTGGTTCAGGGCACTCACTGCAGGAAAGCTGCCCTGCGCTGCGAGTCCACTAAAGGTAAAGGTGGGCGCGGTCGCCGACAGATTGGCGAAGAGTTCATGATCAAACTCGCCGCCGAACTTAAGCGTCTGCCGGCCGCGAGTCCACGTTACGTTGTCGAGAACACTGGTGCTGCGCTCGGTCGTAGTGGTGGTAGTCAGCGGGCTGAAACCTATATTTGCCACGCTCGAGATGTTTATCAGAACATCGCCTGCAGGCGAGCTATTGACGACCGGGTAGGCTGCGGTGTCGCGCTGGATGGTGCCGAAGCGCAGCTCATTGAGGAGATTGCTGGAAAGCACAGTGGCTAACTGAACGCCGCCGCTATTCTGGTGATCCAGGGTTCGCGATCCGCGATCGACAATCCCGAGGCCGCCATCGTTATTCGGTTGATGATTGGTAAAGCGAGCATAGCGCACATACCCGCTGTTCTTTGCATTCAGCGTGTAGTCCACCTTGCCGACAAGGGTCCGGTAGGTTTCGCCAAACGGTGCCGTGCCGATCTCGTTACTGGGCAAGTTCAGGAGAGCGGCGTTTGCAGGGGTGATCGTGATCGCATTCGGCAGCGTATAGGGATTGTTCTCGAATCCGGCAAAGAAAAAGAGCTTGTCCTTGATGATCGGTCCGCCCAGGGTAAACGCTTCATCGGTCCAGCTGCGGTTGGGCTGTGCTGTGGCCAGCGTCGGGATCGCCTGCAAATCCGTTGGGCGCCATTGGCCGATCGCCGAGCCATGAAACTCATTGGTACCTGACTTCAACAGGACGTTGATCTGCCCACCTGCCGCTCGGCCGAACTCGGCCGAATAGCCGTTTGATAAGGTCTGGGTCTGCGCGATGGCCTCCGGAGTCACGATAACCAGGCGAATCTGCCGGTTGCCGCCATGCTGTGTGTCATCCAGACCGTCCAGGTTCCACTGTGAGCGCTCTGTGCCGCCGAAGGTGAACTGGGTCGTCGAAAAGGTACTGGTCGGGTTGCCGATGACGCCGGGAGAAATCAGCAGAAAGTTGTAGACCTGCCGCGAAAGAATTGGCAGATTTTCTATCTCTTTGCGATCGAGCACGGCGCCCACAGTCGAGGTGCCGGTATCCAGAACATCGGCACTCGCTTCGACCTCGACCGTCTGGGACGTGCTTCCAACCGCTAGAGAAACATCCAGCCGCGCTTCCTGGCCCACACTGAGCACAATGCCTTGCAAGGTACTTGTCTGAAAACCGGTAGCAACTGTCACCAGCCGGTAGGTACCAACGGGCACCAGCGGGAACCGGTAGTAGCCCTTTGCGTCCGTTGTGACCGCTTGCGAAATACCGGTGCTGATATTGGTGAGCGTGCTACGCGCACCGACGATGGCGCCTTTGGAGGGGTCTGAAACATAGCCGTTAACCGCGGCATCGACAGCATTCGCTTGAGCGTACAGCGCGACCGGAGAAGCCGCGAGCAAAACGAGAATCTTAAAGCCTGGATACCGAATCACGCACTCTCCCATAGACCTTGTTTGAGGGAGAGCATAAGCTGCATCGAACTCAATGATTATGAATTTTCAAACGCATCGCATGGCTAGCATGAATCCTTACCATGCCCTTGCAGCCCGGAGACTCGTATAGACGAGTAGCGAAGATGCACTTTCCAAAGCAGATGCCTGCAGCGCGCGCGAGCGTAAGACCTGACCCGTGAACAGAATCGCTGCAGGAGTGCGAGCGTGACGGATGCGGAGGCAGTTGTATATCTCCTGAGCAAGCAATGAGGAAGCTAGCTGAGGGTCACCAGCTTAGGTCTTGGCGCACTCACCCCCGTGCGCGGCGCCCATACCCGCTCCACCAACTCCGGCATTGGTTTGGCCACAAACAACTTGTGCGCTTGCCGTGCGATCCAGCGTGCTGAAGTCTTTGATTTCTTCTTCCGCGCACTATCGGTCGAAATGCCTGTGCCCGCGTACATCTGCCGGTAGAGCTTGGATAACAACATGAACGCGACGCGCGACTTCAGGTTCGGCGTACAACTGGACCGTTGCCAGATGGGACCCCACTCGTAGAACCGATCCCAAACGCCCTGCGTGCGCGCCTTAATGTCCTCAGCCGTCATGATGGGGTGCGGTGTAAACATCTTGGGCCGGTCCGCGATCGGAATCAACCAGTACCGCGTGATCGGAATGCCATTGACGAGAGTCGGATTGAGCGATTGCTCTTTCTCCCACTTGATAAAGTCCACCGTGCCCGGAAACGGCGTCATCATCACAAACTGCGCAAACGTCACATCCGCCTTGAGCGCCAGTTCGACCGTCGCCGCAAAGGTGCTCGGCTTATCGGTCGGCAACCCAAAGATAAACGAGCCCAGCACATGCACACCGTGCTTCTTGAATGTCTGCAGCTGCTCAATGAGCCGGTCGCCCGAGTAGTTAAAGTCCTTGAAAACCGCTTTCAGACCCTCCGGAGTCACCGCCTCGACCCCGACCAATGCGCCCTTAATGTTCGCCCGCTTCATCGCATCGAGGAACTCGCCATCCTCGGCCGACTCCATCGTGATCTGGGTAAAGAACACCATGTCCTTCGGCAGCTTGGCCATCTCAGCCATCAGCAGGAAGCGCTCCTCCCGCACCGCGGTTAGCGAAGCGACCTTTTCCGCGTTTCCTTGCTCACGCGCCAGGCGCAAGTCGGTCTTCGTCACGGGGTAAAAGTTGTCATCTGCCAGTGCGATGAACCGAAAACCTTTGCGCCTGAGATCGACAATCTCGTCAATTACCCGCTCAAACGATCGCTGTCGCGGCTTCTGGCCATCGGTCCGCCACACCGAACAAAACGAGCAGTGTTTCGGGCATCCGCGAATCGTCTGCACCGACGCCCACATGTACTTCGAAGCATCCATCAGGTCCCAGCGCGCCGCCAGGAACTGGTCACCTTCGAGCTTGCCCCCCTCGTACAGCCCGCCTGGGCTGCCCGCCAGGCAATCCATCACAATCTGCCCCCACACCACGTCGCCATCTCCCTTGGCCACACAGTGGGCTTCGCCCAGATCAAAAGACTCTTCCGGAAACAGCGTCGCATGGATGCCGCCGTAAACCACCCAGGCGCCACGGGCGCGTGCGATCCGCCCTACCTCATACCCGCGCAACGCATTGCCTGTATGCACGCTGATCCCAACCACGTCGCCTGGCTGGATCGTCTCAGGGTCCAATGGTTCGATCGATTCGTCCACCAGGATCGGATCACCTGCTGCAACCGGAGTTGCTGCTGCCAGCACGAAAAGCCAGCGCGGCGTAATCACGGCTGTGCCAAAAGCATTGTCGCTAGGGTTAATCAGGTGCACGCTCATTTCGCATCCGCCTTCCGGTACAAGAGATCTCATCCGAGAGCCTTCTGCCGAGCAGGAGGAGGAACGAGCCGTACACCTGGCAAAGGGGGCGTATTTCAGCGGCCCGCAGGGAGAGGCCCTCCGATCATACAGCTATGTACGGTAAATGACATCAAAGGTCAGGCGTGTCGATGCGATCAACAACCATCCCTGCCTTCCAGCCAAGCGCGAGTCACAGGCGGGAAATGTATTCCTGTATCAGGCAGCGGGAAAGCGCGGTACCATCGACTTTGCGAGCAGTTGGGCGACCGCCGCCGTCTGCCGACGGGGGAGGAAAGTCCGAACTCCATAGAGCAGTGTGCCGGATAACGTCCGGGATCGCGGCGTTAAGGCCGCGAGACGGCCAGTGCCACAGAGAAGATACCGCCAGTGCCTAGCGCAAGCCGGGCACTGGTAAGGGTGAAAAGGTGCGGTAAGAGCGCACCGCGCCGCTGGTAACAGCGGGGGCAGGGTAAACCCCACACGGAGCAAGACCAAATAGGAAGGGAACGGCGGTTGAGGTCCAGAGAGCCGTCGTGCGTGCCGGCCCGGTGCGCCAACGTGGACCCTGCGGGCGCTCGCAAAAGCGCCCGCAGCGGAAACTTTCGGGTAGGTTGCTTGAGCGGCCCAGTAATGTGCCGCCTAGAGGAATGGTCGCCTCGGATGCAAGTCCAGACAAAATTCGGCTTATAGGCTGCTCGCAAAGCTCTCGGCCGCTCAAAGAGAAGAAATGCTTCAGCGCCAGCCTGCAAGGCAGAGCCCAACATCAGTGGCATGGCTTTATCGCCCTTCGCTCTGATGCCGCGGACCTTAAGCGGAGTCCGAAACTGCCGCCAGGCTTCCTGCGTAACTACACCTGCCACGCCTGCTAAACTTAGGCGTGCCGGCGACACACGCCAACCTGCGTCCTAAGGTGTCCCTCCATGCATTGGACTGAAGCCGTCAAGATCGCCTTGCAGTCGCTGTGGAGCAACAAGCTCCGTACCGCGCTGACACTGCTCGGCATCATGATCGGTGTCGCTTCGGTGATCGCGGTCATCACCCTGGTCAGCGGCGCCAACCACTACATCGCCACCAAGATCTCCGGCTACGGGGCTGACACCGTCACCGCCACCCGGACCCCGTCCGTTATCTTTGACGCCGAGACCTGGCTAAGCTTCTCCAAGCGCAAGAACCTTACCTACGACCAGTACCGCGACCTGGTAGCCGCCTGCACCCGCTGCAAGGTGACCGGCGCCCAGCTCGCCACCCGGGGCAAGGTCGTCTACGGGACCCAGTCCAGCACCGGCACCAGCATCCGTGGCTGGACCTCTTCCATGCTTCCGATCACCAACCTCAACATCGACCAGGGCCGACCTCTGACCGAGGCCGATGATCAGCAGGGCACGCACGTCGTCGTCATCGGGTACGACATCATCGACAACATCATGGGCGGAGCCGCGCCGCTGGGCAAAGAGATTCGCGTAGACGGCGAGGTCTACACCATCGTCGGTGTCGGTGAGCGCCAGGGCAAAACCCTCGGCCAGAGCCAGGACGACTACGTCGATATGCCGCTCAGCACCTACATGCACACCCACGGCCTGCACCAGTCGCTCGACTACTACATCAAGGCCGGTACCGCGCCGGGCGTGCTCGAAGAAGTCACCGACGAGGTTCGCGCGGACCTACGCGCCATCCGCCACGATGCCCCCGGCGCCCCTGATGACTTCACGCTTGAGACCAACGACACGTTTGTCAGCCTGTGGAAGCAGCTCACCCAAACCTTTGGTGTCGTCATCGTCGGGATCGCGTCCATCTCGCTGGTGGTGGGCGGCGTCGTCATCATGAACATCATGCTCGTGTCGGTCTCGGAGCGAACCCGCGAGATCGGCGTTCGTAAAGCACTGGGTGCCAGGCGACGCGATGTTTTGCTGCAATTCATCATCGAGTCCGCGGTCATGGCTCTTATCGGGGGCATGATCGGGGTCATCGGTGGCGCTGGAACTGCTGAGATCGTCACCCTCGCGCTGGGTTGGCCTTCCCAGGTGCAGCTCTGGTCTGTTCTGCTTGGCCTGGTCGTTGCCGCGGGTGTCGGTATCTTCTTCGGCGTCTACCCGGCTAGCAAGGCAGCCTCGCTTGACCCCATCGTCGCCCTGCGCACCGAGCTATAAACTTGAGTCCCGCCAACGCACCTAGAAACCTAAAGGCCTGTCGTCCACCGAGGGAGCACCCCATGAGTATCGCCGATTCCCGCGAGTCAGTCCGAATGGCCCTGGATACCCTTCAGGCGAATAAACTCCGCTCCGGGCTCACTATCCTCGGTGTGGTCATCGGCGTTGCCACCGTCATCATCATCTCTTCGATCATTGCGGGCGTTAATAACAAGGTCCAGACCTTCATCGACTCGCTCGGCACCAATGTTATCTGGTGCTTCCACATGCCCGTAATCGGTATCCGCCCGACGGCGGAGATGCTCGCCCGCAAACGGCTCACGCTTGAGGAGGCCTACGCCATGCGAAGCTTGCCCCACGTCATCGCCGTGGATCCCTCGATCCGCTACCAGGACTCAAACCTTGGGGTCGGCAATGTCGCTGTCAAGTACAAGGGTCGCAAGATCCAGCACACGATTCTTGAAGGAGACTCGTCTGAGACCGCCGCCGTGCAGGAAGTTTCTCTCACTGCCGGCACCATGTTTACCGAGGATGACGACCGGCGCCGCGCCAACGTCGTTGTCCTTCACGCAGACGCCGCCCAGCGCCTCTTCCAGGGCGAAAATCCCATCGGTAAGGAAGTCGAGATCGACGGCGAGCTCTTCACCGTAATTGGCGTGATGGACAAAATCAAGCAGCCCTTTGGTGGAGGCAGCAATCCTGAGGACAACGCCGCCGTCTTCCCCCTCAGCACCTTTCGCAAGATTCATCCTGAACAAAAAGATGTGTGGATCAGCGTCAAGTATGACGACCCGAAGAACAAGGCAGTGGTCGAAGAAGAGATACGCACCCTATTGCGTGTCTACCGCCACGTTCCCGTCATGGCTGACGACAACTTCGCTATCTTCAGCCCTGACTCGATCGGTCGCCTGTGGGCCCAGCTCACCACTGGCCTCGTCATCTTCATGATCGCGGTCTCAAGCGTCGGCCTCATGGTCGGCGGCGTCGGCGTGATGAATATCATGCTCGTCAGCGTCACCGAACGCACCCGCGAGATCGGCGTCCGCAAAGCAATCGGCGCAACCAGGTCCAACATCCTTATCCAGTTCACAGTCGAGGCGATGACACTCTGCGCGATCGGCGGCGTTATTGGCGTGCTGATCGGCGCCATCATTACTTACATCGTGCGCTTCATAGCGGGCGCTGCGCTCCCAGCCAGCATGTCTCCGCTATGGACCAGCATCGCTTTTTTTGTCTCCTGCATGATCGGCCTCGTTTTTGGTATATACCCGGCGTGGAAGGCAGCCAATCTCGATCCCATCGAAGCGCTGCGCTACGAATAAGTCAATCGCGTTTACTATCTTGCCTAGATCAAAGGGAAGTCGGCTTATAGCGCATCAGCAAATTCTAGACACGCGGCAAACGCGTTTCCCTTCCCTCGTGAAACTTCTGACTTCCGCAAGACAGCCTCCGGCTAAAATCCTCGCACTCTGGCGAACTCATCAGCAAACCATCGCTACACGCAAGTCCGAAGCTGCGGGAGCGTGGCTAAGACAAACTCAAGATCATCAGGCGCCAGTTCACGTAGCAGCCGCGGTTTGTCTTGCGGCCGCAGCCCTTTTTGATTGATGCGATTCATCAAGCTCCAGTTTTTGACAGGGTGCGCGAGACTCGGATCTGCTGGTTCCTGCGCCGGCAGATCATAGCGCGTCAGATCAATAACCTGCCGCGCACTCCCGATCTGCCAGTCGCGAAGCAGCGCTAGGCGAAAATTTCGATTCATGAACCACTCGATCTCGAGGTTGTTATACGAGTCTCCAAGGCCGGAGCCGCGCTCAAGGAAGCTGTAGCTCCAATCATTATTGTCCGGGTAGGCTTCACGCCAGAGAGTACCGAACTCCCCAAAGGTAGTAAAGCGAACATCAGGCCAGCGTTTTCTCGTCTCAGTGACCCACATGCGCATAGCGGAGCACACCAGGTCCTGTCCAAACTCATGCACGAGCTGCGCCTCCCAGATATTGGTGACCCAGCCGTATCCGTTGCGTGAGAAGCCTTCATCAAAGTGGAGACCCTGCGTATGCATCACCTCTCTATGACCAAGGTCCAGGCCCCATCCCAGGTACGTCTCAATCGGTCCCACGCCACGCCGGCTGTTGTACCCGGTGAGTTTATGATCAAGCGCTCCGCTTCTACGCGCACAGATAAAGTCCATCGTCCAACCATCGAGGTTGGCGCAATCGATAAAGTCGTGCGCACCCTGAGCCGGTTTACAAAAGTGCTCCGTGGAGGGATAGAAGGGGTAAGAGGGCGAGCCGTCCGCGCCGCCGCCGTCGATAGCATACTGGCTCCAGATCACCGCATGGGCAACGTGAATTTTTTCTTTTTTGGCAAGGTATTGAAGATTGTTTGCTGACAGGAAGCCGCCCATGATCGCTTGCGGGCGATAACCACCGCCGACAAAAGCCGTAATGATCTCGATCGCCTCCGACATCTCGCGATCGATGCGCTCTCGCGGCAGATACATGGCCGGAAAGTATCCAGGAAAATACGAAATCTCATCGCCATACCGCTCTCGGCACTCCACCGCGTACGCGCGTATCTGCTCGTAATTGAGCCGCTTGTCCTCGAGCGCATTCAGCGTAAAACCCCAGGTAAGTTTTCCTAGAGGATTGTCGGTCGAGAATGCTTCACGAAGAGCGCGAACGCCTTTGAGGGTGTGCCAAGCGGATTCGTCCCGGTCCAGCAGCTTTACGTCGCGCGAGACCTCCCACGGCGTCGTGCGGATCATAATGCAAAGCGTCACAAATCGTTGACCGTGAACCTTGTTGACGCGGGCAGTGCCTACTTGCGGCAGCCCAGCCCTTTGTCCGCGCGCCATAGAGGCGGCGGCTGCCACCAGCGAGCCTTTCAGCACATCTCTTCTATTCACGCTGGCCTCTTAGCAGGAGCTTACCCTCGGGCCGGCCTGCCCGCGCACCTTGGCCTCAACTGCACGATCACGCCTTTTGCAGTGATCTCGCGCAAGGTATGGCGCCTGCCGTCACACGAACAGTCCAGGGAACACAGCGGGCTGCTCGTACCATTGCAAGTCACGACCCTGTCTTTTTGAAATTCAGCAAAGACTTCGCCTACCATCTCTTCGTCAAACGGGGGATGTGCGATAACACATCCCGCATGCTCGACGATCCCGAAGGGGAACTCCGCAAGATTCTGTTTAAGTTGACATAGGGATTTCCGCTAGCAGTTAACCGCTACATTCTCGCGAAGCTAACAGAGCTAGACGACGCCCATGCCGCCAGTAACACCGTAAATCTCTCCAGTGATGTAACTGCCTTCCTGCGAGGCGAGCAGTACGTACACAGGCGCTAACTCAACGGGCTGGCCAGGCCGTTTGTAGGGCGTATTCTGGCCAAGCTTTTTGAGCTTCTCTTTATCACCGTCCGCTTCCTGCAAGGGTGTCCAGATAGGCCCAGGCGCGACTGCGTTGATGCGAACGCCGTGCTGCTCCATCAATGGCTCACTTAGGCCCTTGGTAAAGTTGGCAATCGCCGCCTTTGTCATGGCATAGTCAAAGACCTTCGCCGAAGGATCAAAGCCCTGGATGCTGGTCGTGTTGATAATGGACGCGCCTGGTTTCAGGTGCGGCAGCGCTGCCTTGGTGATCCAGAAGATCGAATAAATATTGGTCTTCATCAGGGTGTCGAAGCGTTCGGTCGAGGTCTCGAGCAGTCCCTCCGTTTTGCCCATCCTGCCGGCATTGTTGACCAGAATGTCGAGCCCGCCTAGTTGTTCGAAAGCACTGGCTACCAGGCGCTGGCAGAAGCCCTCGTGAGAGACGTCGCCTGGCAGGAGCACGGCTTTGCAGCCGGCCTCACGTATATACTGCGCAACCTCCTCGGCATCTGCCTGCTCCTCCGGCAAGTAGCAGATCGCTACATCGGCGCCTTCACGCGCAAAGGCGATGGCTGCCGCCCGCCCAATGCCGGAGTCGGCACCCGTAAGCAGCGCCTTACGACCAGCAAGGCGGCCTGAGCCTTTGTACGAAAGCTCGCCGCAATCAGGCTTTTCGCTCATCGCCTGCTGAGTTCCAGGGGCGGGCTGCACTTCAATACTCGAGGGGGAACCGGGGTACTGAGAACGTGGATCCTGCTTGGAGATAAGATCGGTTGGCATTGCACTCCTCATAGCTAGCTGAAACAATGTATTCAATTCTTAATCGATGAGATGCGCCTGGGAGCCCGACTTAGCTGGGAGGGTTTTGCAAAAGCCATGAAGATTCTGTCGCACGCATATTGCAAGGCAGTGCTGATTCAGCGATGTATGTTTGTAGACTGGATCCTCCACCCGTAACGGATGCGGGGTCCGTCCGAGTAATCTGGTGATCAAGTTTTCTGGAGTCAGAGTTTACCGGTGAGAGCAGCTTGGTATCAGAAGCAGGGACCGGCCCAGGACGCACTCACAGTAAGCGAAATGACCGATCCGAGCTTCCGGCTTAGGCGAGGTTCGCATCCGCATTGCTACCTCAGGAATCAATGCTTGAGACACCAAGAAAGTTCCTGATGTACTCCGTAAAACCACGCACCGGAGTCCGGCTGGTCGGGACCGGATTTTAGCTAACGCAGATCGCCCGCGCACATAAGCTTGCCACTCACCCCGCTTGTCCCGGACGCGTCGTCAGCGTGATCTGTTAGCGACCACAGTCTTCACCGTACGCGCCGCTGCCCGCTCTGTGACTTCATGTTTTTAATCTTATGTACCCTTCGCCGCGTTGAAAAGTGGAGCGAACATAAGCGCTCTGCTTTCGTGAGCACTTAGAAGGGCCGTTCGTATCAAGCCGCCCCTCCCCTGACCGCGACTGGGCGGCAAACCTGGTCTTGGCTCTTTTCCGGAACCACTTGCATGCCGAGAAGAGCCCATAGAACCTGGCCGTCTCCTCCACAGTCCCGGCTTTCGGAAGTTGCCAAGAGCAGCTTCGTTCACGCTTCCACAACAAGTGGAGACAATCCCCGGTTACAGAATCTTCTGCGAAGATCATGTGAGCCTAGAATGCAGTACCTGCCAGCTTCAGCCACACGCAAGCTCCGCGTGGCTGCTCAGCAGAACGCGACCGCAACCTTGCGGTTGCCCGGCGGTCGCCCGATCAACCCGCGCGATCTTTATCGAAAGCTTGACTTTGTCTCGTCCGACAGTTACCCGGGCTTCGTGTCAGCCGTGATGGGTGGCGAGTCCGGTACCAGCGTGCCTACTGAGTCTCTAGAGCCCACAATCTCGCTTGGATACGACTTCAGCCGGAGCGCAAACTGGCTTGCCCTTCCTGATCATAGAAGAGCAGTCAAGCAAGGCAGGGCAGCCTTTCTTTTCGCCTCAACCAGAGCCCGGACAGCTTCGATTGTGGACCTACCCGGCGATTGCGCACGGGGCATGGGCATTTCACCGCTTTGGCTGCGACACGGCCGAATTCGGTGCCGAGGAGTACTGGCATGGCATCCTGCGTCACGATCGCTCGCCGAGCCCTGCCTGAGGAGATGCGCGCTACCTTTCGCGAGCTCAAGGCGTTTGCTCGCGAAGACCTGCAAGCCGCGTACATGGTCGATCTCGCGCTCTGCTTCGACTTTTCTTCCGACTGGGCGCCGGGCATCCAGCTAGGCCAGCCCAAGCTCAAGTACATTCCCGAATGCACCTCGTGGTACACCGCCGCCGGCCCTCACGCAGGCATCAACATCGTCGACTGCACCGGTGATCTTGGCGCCTACCGCGCTGTGCTGGCTCCGGCGATGTACGTTGTCTCCGCTGCGCACGCCGAGCGGATCGGGACGTTTGTGGAGGGGGGCCGGCACGTTTATCGCGGGAGCGCGGCTTGGCGTCAAAACAGAGTAGAGCCAAATCATCCGTACGCCGCTGCCCGGCTTGCTGCGCGAGGTGATGGGTGTAGAAGTACTCGACCACCGACCGATCTACTCAGAAAAACAAGGTGTACGTTTTTTCGGCGCTCTTGCAGGCGGCCAAGCAAGCGCGGTCGCGAAGTGTCATATCTGGGCGGACGTTCTTGATCCCAAGCGTGCAGAGACGCTGGCCGCCTGCACCACGGGCGCCTACGCGGGCAAGGCACAGGCTGGGCAACGGGCGTGCCATCTACATTGGAGCGCATCTTCAAGACTCTGATCTGGACCGTAATTCTAGCCACGCTGCTCGGTGCCGCCGTCGTGAAGCGCGCCTTCGCGACGTCTTTCGGAGTTGACGCCTGCCAGCGTCGATCTTCGCTGATACGTTGACTTATTTCCTCAATCATCTCTCGACTCCGCAGACCATTGATGTACCCAGCCAAACCCGCGATCTGCTCGCAGGCAGCAACGTCAACGGGCCTTTGACGCTTGCGCCCTATGGCGTGCGAGTTCTACGTACGAGCTAGCAAGCGAGGACGTTTGAGATGGTGGGCCCACCAGGACTTGAACCTGGAACCAAAGCGTTATGAGCACTCTGCTCTAACCATTGAGCTATGGGCCCTGGAAGCGAGCTTCCCAGAAGAGGGAGCGTGTGCGCAGGGAAGGCCGACTCAACCAAGTCTACCGTAAAGCTGATCGTGCGGCGGTGAGCCTCGGCGCGCTCCAGGCTGTTCACGCTGAGGCTTAGAAAAGATCGGGAATGTTGGTGAAGGCGATGCGGGTGGGAGCGGCTGCCCGTGCAAGCAGCATGCTCGCCGAGGCCAGGGTGTCGGTCCCGTACTTCTGGTTGAGCGCGTCCATCGTGCTGGCGAGCCGGGTGCGCCTGGTCTCGGTTTCAAGCCCGGCAAAGAGCGAGAGGGTATGCAGATGGTCGGGTACCAGCTCGCCGAGCCAGATACCCACGTAAAAGGGCTTGTCATAGCGCGCGGGGTCGGTCACCGCCGGGCGGCGCGCCCAAAGCTTTTGCAGCACCTCGACCAGAGTCTGGTTGTCCTGGCACTCAATCACCGAGCTGCTCTGCGACCAGCTGCTCTGGGGGATGCCAGAGGTGTGCGCGCGGGTGGCAGATGCCTTGGGCACAGCGTACTTGACGGTCACCGTGACATGGTTGGTCCACAGACGCGCGGTTCGCAGCCGCATGGCGGCCTTGTGCAGCAGCTTATGCAGGACCGCGTAGCCGCCTTCGTCCGAGCGCAGCGGCGGCGGCAGCACATGACTCTGCGAGATGGACTTCTGATGCTCCAGGCGCGGATCGTTGAAGTCCTCGCCGCGCAGCCAGTGCCACAGCTTTTCACCACCCAGGCCGCCCCACACTGTGTGCATCCCTTCGCGATCGAGGGAGAGAAGCTGCTCCATGGTCTCGATCCCGGAGGAGATCAGCCGCGTCTCCATCCTGGCTCCAACTCCGGGCAGGTCGCGCAAGGTCAAACGGGAGAGCGCCGTGTGCAGAATGTCCGGGGTAAGGGCGACGAGCCCATCCGGCTTTTCCATGTCTGAGGCAATCTTGGCCAGGTAGCGGTTCGGCGCCAGGCCGACCGAGCACCGCAGCGTGGCGCCGGCGTGGGTGCGGATGGATGCCTTGACCTCGGCGGCAAGCTCGAGCGCAGCGAGCAGCGGCTGCTCGCTGCCCATCAGGCTCGAGGCCATCTCGTCGATCGACATGACGGCTGAGACTGGTACGCAGCGCTCAACGGCTTCAATGATGCGGTGGTGGTACTCGACGTAGGCCTGGTGGCGCGCCTCAACCAGCACCAGCCCAGGGCACATGCGCTTGGCCTGGCCTACCTGGACGCCGGTCTTGACGCCGAACGCCTTGGCCTCGTAGCTGGCAGCGATGCAGCAGGTCGTGTCCGTAACGACAGGAACAACGGCAATAGGGCGGCCGCGCAGTTCGGGCCGCAGCTCCTGCTCAACTGAGGCGAAGTAGGAGTTTAGATCGAGGAAGAGCCACCGTACCCGCGGGTCATCGTGACTCGAACCGTGCATGCCTCATCTTCGCCTTTAATTCGCTCCGATGCAACCCTGATCGCCGGGTCTTCGTAACAGCACTTTCGAGATCTTGCCAGAGCCAAATTGATACTCGAGGCGTGCTCCAAGTTTCTGAGTTACTCTTTTCCCCTATCCAATAGCGGCTCATGGGTGTAACTATCTGTTTGAGGGCGCGATGCAGAAAACCCCCCGGGAGATTCTGCAATCCGCTTAGATAATGGTGCGTTCGCCTCAAGTAGGCGCCGCGGCTCTTTGGCGCCCGGCCCAGACCTCCGCGACGTCGCTCTGTTAGATGGTTACAAGGGTGGGCTTTCCCGGTCGACGTTGCGACCGTCCCGCTCGAGGAGTACCGCTATGTGGTTCTTACACGTACACGATCTGATCACTCACTTTTCGCGCCTGAGCCCGCACTTGCCGGAGATCGTCATCACCATGGCGTCAGTTCTTCTGGTGGGCAGTGCGGCCAGCTGCGTCTGTTCCCCGTGCGAAGAGAAGGATGAGCTCTTTCACCGGGAAGTGTATTGAGCGATTCAGCTAGCCGCTGATTTGGCTGTGACCCGCCTAGGGCAGATCTCAGCGGGTGCGACGGGGCAGAACTTGCGCCAGGTTCCTGTTCCCGCGAGAGTTTGGTAAGCGCCCTTTTGCCAACGGAACCCCACTCCGGACGATCACATCTTTCCAGATGGTGCGCCAACTTTTCCCACCGCTGTACTCTCCCGCCGTTTCCTCATTCTGTTCTAATCTGGCGGCTGAGGTAACTCCCCTATGACCAAGAAGAGCCACGCCCGGGTTTCGCTTGCACTCAGCGACCACACCACGCCACCTCAGGCTACATTGAGCGGCCCGATCCTGCCGCAGCAGACCCTTACCGTGTCTATCATCGTGCGGCGCAAGAACCCTTTGCAGCTGCACACCCTTGAAGGCCGCGTAATCTCGCGCGAGGAGTTTAACAAGCAGTACGCCGCGGACCCGGCTGACTTCGAGGCGCTGCGTAAGTTTGCGCACCAGAATGGCCTGACCGTGGACGAGAACAGCTCGAGCCTGGCCCGGCGCACGATGGTGGCACGTGGCCCGGCTGCAGCGATGGAAAAGGCTTTCGGCGTAACCATTAACAGCTACGAACACGATGAGAGTAAGCTTCGCTTCCACGCCTTTGAGGGTGCGCTGCAGGTCCCTAACAGCCATGCGCCGATGATTGAAACAGTGCTCGGCCTGGATACCCGCCCTATCGCAAAGCCGCATATGCGGCGGCTGGCCAAGAAAGCAGCAGCGGCGGCAGCGGCGCAGGCGTATAACCCACCCCAGGTGGCTGCTCTTTATGACTTCCCAAAAGGGGTAACCGGCGCCGGCCAGACGATCGGTCTTATCGAGCTCGGCGGCGGCTACGAGGCCTCGGACATCACGACCTACTTTGACGGCCTCGGCATGACGCCGCCCACCGTGGTCGCGGTCTCGGTAGACGGCGCGACCAATGTTGCTGGGGGAGACCCAAATGGCGCCGATGGGGAAGTGGCGCTCGACATCCAGGTCGCCGGCGCTGTAGCACCTGGCGCCAAGATCGCGGTCTACTTTACGCCCAACACGGATCAGGGATTCATTGACGCGATCACGACGGCGGTACATGACACGGCGAACAAGCCTTCGGTGATTTCGATTAGCTGGGGTGGCCCGGAGTCGAGCTGGGCGGCATCATCGACAACCGCGCTCGATAACGCGTGCCAGTCAGCCGGGGCGCTCGGCATAACGATTACTGTCGCGAGCGGCGATAACGGGTCTACCGATGGAGCCACGGGCAACAATGTGGACTTCCCGGCGTCAAGCCCACATGTGCTGGCCTGCGGCGGCACGCAGCTGAAAGGATCGGGGACAACGATCAGCTCAGAGGTCGTGTGGGACGACCAGGCAAGTGGCGGCGGTGCGACCGGCGGGGGCGTGAGTACGATCTTTGCCCTGCCAACCTGGCAGGCGAATGCCGGCGTGCCCGAAAATTCAAAGGGGACCACAGGTCGCGGGGTGCCGGATGTTGCCGGCGACGCGGCGCCGTCCACCGGCTACAACGTGCTGATCGACGGGCAGGCAGGCGTGGTAGGCGGCACCAGTGCTGTGGCGCCGCTCTGGGCGGGGCTGCTGGCGCTGGTCAATCAGCAGAAGGTCACCGCCGGAGGTACGACGGTCGGCTTTGTCAATCCGACCCTCTATGCGACGCCGGGCGCGCTGCACGACATCACCAACGGGAACAATGGCAGTTTCAAAGCGGGGCCGGGCTGGGATGCGTGCACGGGCCTTGGGTCGCCTGACGGTACGGCGGTGGCGTCGGCGCTGACGGGAGGGACGACGGCCGGGACTGGGACTGGGACTGGAACGGGAACTGGGACCGGGACGGGTACAGGCACCGGGACTGGCACGGGGAAGCCGCCAGTGCACAAGAAAAAGAAGAAGCACCCAAAGCCTACCAAGAAGCACAAAGAACCCAAGGCGAGCAAGCCGGACAAGAAGGGTAAGAAGAAAACCTAATCTCGTGGCCGAGGATGCCAGGTTGCGCTGAGTGCTTGCGGAGTGGCTTCCCGCGCTACAGGCCTGAGTTGAGGGTGCCACGCGAGACGATCGAAGCAGATGTTCCACGTGGAACAATTTCTAATCTTTTTCTCATAATGTTCCACGTGGAACAATTTCGACTCGCAAATCCTTGAGAGCGGGTTAACCCGGCAACGCGGGAGCGTTTTCAGCGCCGCACAAGCAGCAGCCTGGAGTCGTTCACAGCTCGCCCTCGAGGGCGAGCTTCTTTTTTCTGTGCGGCATCCCGTAGCCGGCGAGGCGGCTCAAGCCAGGGAGCGGAGGACCGGCTTGCCGCGTTGGCCCTCTTCGACGACACCGAAAGGCGTGGCATGGTCATGGGTGAACACCACGAGCCACTGCTCCGGGATGGCTCGCGCGTAGAACCTCTTCCGCTCGGCGATCGTGCGCAAGGGGTCGAGGTCGTAACTCATCACCCAGGTAGGGTCCAGGTGCGCCGAGGTCGGAATCAGGTCCGAAATGTAGCAGGCATGCTCTCCGGCCGAGTGTATATGGACCGCCATCAACTGCTGCGTATGCCCGGGAAAAAGCTCGACCGCGACGCCTGGCGCCACTTCTTCGATGGAGCCCGGAGCTGTGTTCAGCCTGCGCATTTGCCCAGTTGCGAGCAGCGGCTCGTAGTTTTCTGCCAGGTAGCTGACCCGGTCACGGTCGAGCTGCAGGCGGCCATGCTCGACTTCGCCGGAATGGACGAGATACTGCGCCCGTGGAAAGGTAGCCCGCAGGGTACCGTGCTGGTCGCGCCAGGTGTTCCAGCCACAATGGTCCCAGTGCAGGTGCGTGTTGATGACCAGATCGACAGATTCCGGCGTGATGCCCGCGGCGGCGAACGCCTCAAGTAGACGGCCCTCGGCGCCGTAGATGGCCTTGAGCTTGGCGGCATCTTGTTGCCCAGCCCTGTCTCAACGACTATCGTTTTTCCACCCAAGCGAACAAGCAGGGTGTTGAGCCCGAGCGCGATTCGATTTTCGGCATCGGCTTTGACGCGCTGAGACCAGAGTGTCTTCGGAACCACGCCAAAGATCGCGCCACCGTCAAAGAGACACGGCCCGTCACTCAGGACAAGCAGCTCGGCTTCGCCGATCCGCGCGCGGCCCCGAACCAGCTCCGCCGCCGGCAACTCGTCCACGCTGCTCAACGGGCACCGGGCTCCGGCTTCAGGTACGTTTCAAAATGAGCCAGGATGCGGTTGTACAGGTGCGTGCGCGCCTCGGAGCCGGCAATGGAGTGCGTCTTTCTTGGGTAGAGCTGCAGGTCGTACGGAAGGTCGGCATCGATCAGCTTCTGGATGAACTGGATGGTGTTTTCGAGGTGCACGTTGTCGTCTCCTGTGCCGTGCACCAGGAGCAGGTGCCCTTTGAGCTGACCGGCGGTGAGCTGCACCGAGGCGCGGTCGTATACGGCTGCTTGAGCAGCCGGCAGACCAAGATAACGCTCGGTGTAGATCGAGTCGTAGTTGCGGAAGTCAGTCACGGGAGCGACCGCCACGCCGGCGCGGAAGCGGTTGGAGTGGGTAAGCGCGTTTAGGGTAAAGGTGCCGCCCCAGCTCCAACCCCACCATCCCAGCCGACGCGCATCCAGCTGAGGGTACCTGGCCAGCACCTGGTCAATAGCCGCCTGCTGGTCGGCCAGTTGGACTGCGCCGAAGTCCCGGTAAGCCGCCTGCTCGAAGTCCCGGCCACGCATGCCCATGCCACGATTGTCCACGTGCAGCACTGCAAGACCATGCTCCGCGAGCAGGTCGTCAAAAGCCTGTGGGTAGCCGACCCACTTGTCGAGCACCGTCGCGTTGCCGGGGCCACCGTAAGGATTGTTGATCAGCGGAGTCGTGGCCGGCGCAGAGCTGGCACTGCCGCGCGGCAGGGTGAGCGATGCGTAGAGCGTGGTCACTCCGTCAGCTGCCTTCAGAGCAAGCAGGAGAGGCGGATTAGCGAGATGCCGGGTATCTGCCGAGGCCTTCCATATCTGCCGGCAGCTGCCGGCGGCACTGCAGAGGCTGAGTGTCGGGGGCTCGGTGAGCGAAGAGGCGGTATCGGTATAGGCGCCGTGGCCTGGAGCGAAGGCTGCCTTGTGCGTGCCGGGCATCGTCGTGAGTGGGTGCTTGCCGCTGCCATCCAGGCCGACCGCCCAGACCTGTTGCTGCACCGCGTTCACCGCTTCTTTCGCAGGCTCGGTGCTGGCGTAGTAGACCATCTTCGCTGCCGGATCGACGGAGAGCACCTCGCCCACCTCGTACTCACCGTGTTCCAGCTGCGTCTCGAGTTTGGCTTCGGATCGAAGCGGCAGGGCGTCGTCGTAGCTGTAGCGATAGAGGTGTGTGTGGCCGTCGCGCCAGCTGGTCAGCAGGAAGGCGCCCGGGGCGTAGAAGTTCACGTCATAACTGTCGCTGAAGTACTTTGCATCGGCCTCGGCGTAGACGCGCCGCGTCTCCCCGGTCGAGATATCGGCGAAGTAGATCTCGCGATGCTGATGGTCGCGCGTGAGTGTCTCAGCCCAGACTGTCTTTGCGTCGATCCAACCCAGGCGAGGAATGTAATCGTCACCGGCACGTATGGGAAGCTTAACCCAGCTGGTCTCACCGCCGGCCACTGCAACCACGCCCAGGCGCATCGATGGGTTGGGGTCTCCAGGTTGCGGGTAACGCTGCTCATCGACCGTGGCATGGGTCGGGATCCAATCCGGCAGCGGATATTGAGGCACCGCCGTCTCGTTCATCTGCACGTAAGCCAGGTGCATCGAGTCAGGCGAACACTGGTAGTTGGTACGCGACTTCAACTCTTCCAGGTAAACCCAGTCAACCTCACCATTGAGCAGTGCCGGATCGGTAGTGTGGGTGAGCGCAAGGGGCGGCTGTCCAGGATGCAGGGCATAGAGATTGTGATCGCGCAGGTAAGTGATGGTGGCACCATCGGGTGAAAACTTGGTATCGTCCCCGCTGCCTTGTCCAGTGTCTCCGACCTGTTCCAGACGGCCGGTGGCAAGCGTGTACAGCCAGAGTGTGCCGTCTTCGTCAAAGAGCAGCTTTCGGCCGTCAGGCGACCACAGGTAGGGCGGTTGGCTGTATCGGTTGCGATGATCGCGGTCCTTTTCATTGACTTCGCGTCTGGCAACTGCGGAAAGCTTTTGCTCTGCCACCAGGATCGAGCGGCTCCCACTTTGAGCGTCGATACTGATCAGCCCTTCTCCGGCGCCGTGAAAGGTATACCGGCTGCCATCCGGAGACCAGGAAGAATCTGAGGGCGGGGGCGCACCGGTTGAAGAGCCCGAGCCGAAGATCTGCTCTACGGTCCGGGGTGTTTGGTTAGGGGTAGCCTGGCAGGTGGCTGTCTCAAGCAATCCGGGAAGGAGACAGGCCGCGATGAGACAGAGGACGACGTTTCTGACCAAAGGAAGCGCCTCACAATTTGAGATCGATACGAGTGGGGAAGTTTTCTTATCTTAGCCGGCGCCGCTCTGCGTTGCAGAGGAGACACCTGAGGCCGAGCCAAGCAGCGCCCTGCCCCGCAGCGGCTTCACGATGGTGCAAGCAAAAAGGGCAGCTGCTGGCCGCCCTTTCTGATCGATCCGTCTTCGTGGTCGTGCGCGTCCAGCTAAGCGCTGGCTCGTTCACGTCGCCTGGTAGAGGCAGACTGGCCGACAACCTCACCGACCTGCTGCAATCCGTTCGGCGCACTGATCGAAGTCGGTTTGAGGCCCACATGAGTCTGGTTGCGGAGTGCGCTACCTGCTGCCCCGATAGAACGCCCGGCCGCAGCAGCCTGCATATGCTGCTGGTGCATCGTGACGATGATAACGACAGCTGGCGTCTTACCGTGGCACTTGTAGGCGTGTGGGCTACTCGCGTCGAAGTAGACGCCGTCACCAGCTTCGAGCACATGCGTCTTCTCGGCGTGCCTGATTTCGAGCTCACCTTCAATCACGTAGAGGAACTCGAACCCGGTGTGAACGTGCGGCCGGGCTTCCGAGGCCTTCGTCTGTGGCAGGAACTCTGCATAGTAGGGGTCAAGCTGCCGGTCCGGGACCATGAAGCCCATGCTCTCGAAGTAGTAAGTTGGATCTTCGACGCCACTCTGTGGCAGGCGCATGCGCTCCTTCTTACGGTGAACCCGGAACATGGCCTGCGGCTCTGCTTCGAAGAAGTAAGCCAGGTCCTTGCCAAAGACGATGGAGATGCGGGCGAGATTGCGCAACGTCGGCACAACGCGCCCTGTCTCCAGCTGAGAGAGAAAGCTTGCGGAGAGACCAGTGTGGCGCCCTAGCTCCACCAGGCCCATCGACTTTTTCAGGCGAAGGCGCTTGATGCGCTCGCCGATATGCTTTTCAGCGATAAAAGCTTCGGCACTGGCCTGATCGATCTGGCCGGGGGTAGTCTGCTGGGGAGCAGCAATCACTGCTTCCTCTGCCACGACAGGTATAGGCTCTGCAGAGGAGTCCCCCGACACACTCTGAACCTGCACTTCGTTCTGAACTTCGAATTGCGAATCGTCCAACTTAGCGGTCATTGAGGAGCATCCTTTGAGGGGTAATGCGTGTATACGAGGTGTGATGCAGGAGCTCGTACCCGCGCAGATCTTCGCGTACCTTTCCTTCATAGTAACTCTTATTAAAGTTTGCGTTGGGTCATCTACAAGACATAGTACGAGAGCTCCGGCCCCGGCAGGTCTAACCAGGACCTGTGACAAGGCATTCCGGTAGCAGCCACAAGCAGGTTCCTCGCGATTCTATCGAGAACGTCGCATCTGAAAGCGTATGAGCCAAACAGCCCGCCCAAGTGGGCAGGTACTTCTTACCGGCGGCAGCGGGATGGTCGGCCAAGCGCTGGCAAGCGCGCTAGAGCAAGCAGGCCGGCAACCCCTCTTCGCCACCCGTGAGTCTTCGTCCGCGGCGTTGCCAGGTCCGACTCTCCCATGGAATCCGCAAAGCGAGCACCCCTTCGCCGACCCCGCTCGGCTGGAGGAGATCGACCTGGCTATCCATCTTTCGGGCGCCAACCTGGCGGCCAAACGCTGGACCCCGGCTTACAAGCGAGAGATTGTCAGCAGCCGCACCGTGACCACGGCCGCGCTAGCCCGCACCCTGGCTGCCTTGCGTCGGCCGCCCCGTATGCTGATCGTCGCGTCAGCCACAGGGATCTATGGCGATCGCGGGGACGAGCTGCTCACCGAAGCGTCGGCTCCAGGGACGGGCTTTCTAAGCGAGACCTGCCAGGCGTGGGAGCAGGCATCTGGCGCTGCTGCGGCTGCGGGTATCTGCGTGGTGCATCTGCGTCTTGGGGTGGTTCTCGATCCCAGGGGAGGAGCATTGGCCAAGGTGCTGCCTCTCTTTCGGGTAGGGCTAGGCGGAAGGCTAGGCAGCGGACGCCAGTGGATGAGCTGGATTGCCATGGACGATCTGGTGCGGGCAGTGATCCATATCGCGGGCTACGGCGTCATCGCGGGCTACGGCGTCGAGAGCAAGACCACAGCCGCGATCGGCTCAGAGAGTGGGATAGCGGCGGCAGCACGAGCTGGGGCCAGTCCAGCAGGAGATCAGGCCTCCTCTGCCAGGCAGGCGCTGCCACGCGCTGACTTCGGGCACCAGCTTGAGGGTGCCGTGAACTGCGTGACTCCCGGCCCGGTGACAAACCAGGAGTACACTCGAGCTCTTGCCTCGGTGCTGCATCGCCCCGCGTTCGCGATGGCGCCGGGCTTTGCCCTGCGCCTGGCGATGGGCGAGATGGCAGACCAGGCGCTGCTCTCCAGCTGCCGGGCGGTACCGGAGAAGCTGTTGGCAAACGGCTTCCAGTTTCAATACCCAACCATTGAGCCTGCGCTTGCCCACCTGCTCGACCGCTAGCGCCGGGGGTCTGGGCCACAAAGATGGCTCCGGCCTCGTGTAGGCTCAGAGCTGGAAGGAATCTACTGCCGTTGCCCGCCAGCCAGCGTGAAATGCTTTTGACGCAGCTACGATCACACGGGACATTGCAGGCGCGACTCGAGAGCAGGCGGGCATCGTGCATAGTTGACGGGAGAGGGCGAACCTTGGGAGCGCAGGCCGGCTTGCCGTCACTGCCTAGGGCGGCTTTCACGTACGCAGCCGCTCTGCTCTTTGCAGTGTGCGTGGCAGGTTGCGGTTCTCCAGGCTCGCCCCAGCCGCCCAGCCTGAAGTTGCCCGTCCCACCTGCGGATCTTTCGGTGAACCGCGTGGGTGATGCTGTTCTCCTGCACTGGACCATGCCAAGCCGGGCTACGGATCGAGTCCCTCTCTCGGGCGATCAGCGGGTGGTGATCTGCCGCAATCCCGGGGAGGCGGTGGTACAAAGTTGCCAGCAGGTCGGCTCGCTGCTGCTGCAACCAGCGCTCGCCGGGAGCTACACGGATCCGCTGCCTCCGGAGCTGCGCGACGGTCCACTCCGGCTGCTGACCTATACGGTTTTGCTTGAAAATCACGCGCGGCGGAGTGCCGGGCAGTCCAACCAGGCTTACACGGCGGCCGGTACTGCCCCCCCACCTGTCGAAGGGCTGACGGTCGAGACAGCCTCCGCGGGCATCGTGCTGCGATGGCAGCCTGTCTCGCCAGGAGCGGCAAGCGTCAGCCTGGCAGAGACTACAGCGCTGCTGCGGCTGGACCGCACTCGCATCCTGGCTCCTGGCGAGAGCGCCAGCGGTTCTTCCGAGACGCGCCCCGGGGTTCCCCAGCCAACTGAACAGGTGCTTGAGCTCCCCGGTGCAGCGAGCCCCTCCAAGCAGCCGGGCGGCAGCTGGCAGAGGGATCGCGCTGTGGACCAGGATGCCCGCTTGAATCGTACCTATCGGTACACAGTCGCTCGAGTCCTGAAGCTCACCCTGGACGGACACGCGATGGAGATCTCCGGGTTGCCGAGCAGGCCGGCGACGCTGCTGGCTCGCGACCTCTTTCCCCCGGCGGTGCCGCAGGGGCTGGAAGCCGTTGCTGACAGCGAGGTGGGAGGCCAAGAGGCTGGGAGCATAGATCTGTCCTGGACTGCTGATACAGAGCCGGATTTGGCTGGCTACTATGTCTACCGGCGGACGGCAGGGACGGACGGCACGCCGCAGCGCGTAAGTGGCGCGACCGCGCTGCCGGATCCCGCCTGGCGCGACCGCGCGGCGCGGCCCGGGGTGCGCTACGCGTACAGCATCAGCGCTGTGGACGCGGATGACAACGAGAGTCCTCGATCGGGGGAGATCGAGAGTTTGCTTGACGAGGTACCTTCCGCGCAGAGACCGGCCCCCGCCACGCCGCGCCACCCACGCCAGTAACAAAGCCAGCCGACGAGATGTCGGAGGTGGAGATGGGCGGGTCAGGCCCGATCCATGCGCGATCCGTGGCAGGGCCAGAAGGTCGCGCTTTACGGCACCAACCGGACAGAATACATGGGATAATTGCGGCTACATGCTGGGTCGACAGTCGCGACGGCCTTCTTGAGGCCAGGGCTGTTTCCCATCCACTCTGACGAGTCTGCTTCCTGCATGAAGTGTGGCGCATCATAAAAGAGAGAAGGGCCTGTCGTATCGCTGCGGAAGCTGTGAGTGTTGAGGTCGCAGGGGTCCACACAGGCTGGGAGGATGTATGGCACAGACATTGCTTGAGCAGCTTCGTAAGATGACTACCGTGGTTGCCGATACGGGCGATATCCAGGCGATTGAAAAGGCAAAACCGCAGGATGCGACTACGAATCCTTCGCTGATTACCGCAGCCGCACAGATGCCGGCATACCAGAAGATCGTGGACGACGAGCTCCTCGGTGCCAAGAAGCGCCTGGGCGATCACGCGGACGATAAGGAAGTCGCGGCGGATGCGTTCAAGCATCTGGCTGTCGCGTTTGGCAAGAAGATCCTGGAGATCGTGCCGGGCCGCGTCTCTACAGAGGTGGATGCGCGCCTCTCCTTTGACACCGAGAAGACCCTTGAACAGGCTCACCAGATCATCAAGATGTACGAGGATTCGGGCATCAGTCGCGAGCGCATCCTGATCAAGATTGCCTCGACGTGGCCGGGCATCAAGGCTGCGGAGAAGCTGGAGACTGAGGGGATCCATTGCAATCTGACCCTGCTCTTCGGGCTGCATCAGGCGGTTGCGTGTGCGGAGGCAAAGGTGACGCTCATCTCGCCATTCGTCGGTCGCATCCTTGATTGGTACAAGAAAGATACGGGCAAGGATTACCAGGGCGCAGATGACCCGGGCGTGCAGTCGGTGACAACGATCTACAACTACTATAAGAAGTTCGACTATAAGACGGTCGTGATGGGCGCAAGCTTCCGGAACATTGGAGAGATTGAGGAGCTAGCCGGGTGCGATTTGCTGACCATCTCACCCAAGCTGCTTGAGGAGCTCGACGGCAAGCAGGGCGAGTTGCCTCGTAAGCTTGATCCCGCAAAAGGGAAGGGCCTGGAGATCGAAAAGCTAACCATGGACGAGCAGACCTTCGAGAAAATGCATGCTGCCGATCGGATGGCGCATGACAAGCTGAAGGAAGGGATTGAGGGCTTTTCAGAGGCGCTCGAGAACCTCGAACAGCTTCTCTCCAAGCGTCTTTCTGAACTACGAGCCAGCGAAGAAAAGACGGTCGCCGTTCACTAATCGATAGCTGGAACTCGTTGCCTGTGAAAGTGTCAAAAAAGCAGCCCTTAGAGGCTGCTTTTTTTGTGCTTTGTTTAAGAACAGGACGGGATGAAAACCATGGTGCAGGAGGATGATCGGTCTATGGTACGGTGTATCCACTCGCGGACCTGCTGCATAGAGAGCGTGCTCTTGAGAGACTCCCGGCCCACTGTCCTTGCCTACGATTTGCCGCGATGCATGTTCACCTCGCCTCTAGATACTTACCGCTTACGCCTTTGTAGACAAGGAGAATGGTTCGCATGATCTTCTGTTCCGGATTTTCCTCTGCTGCTCGGCTTTCCCTCGGGCTGCTTGCGCTTGGCCTGGCAAGTGCCAATGGGATCGCCCAGTCTGCCGATGCGCATACTGCGCCGGCAATCTCCCAACTTGGTCTCAATCTCGGCCAGGAAAGCCCGTCCACCAACCTGATGCTGACCGTGTGGCTGAATCTGCACAATCGTGCAGCGCTCGATGCCAAGGTCACCGACCTCTACACGCCCGGATCCGCGAGCTTTCACAAGTGGCTCACCGACGTGGATCTCAAGCAGTTTGCGCCGACCGCTGCCGAGGCTGCCGCTGTCGAGGCCGAGCTTAAGGCGCACAACCTCACCGTGACCTCGGTTGATCCTTATCACCTTTCGGTTCAATTCGAAGGCAAGGCCTCTGATATCGAGCGCGCCTTCAATACCCAGATCAACCGCTACTCGGTGAGGGGCCAGCTAGTCCGCACCACCTCTGTGCGGCCGCAGCTTTCGGGCGCGGCTGCCGGCCTGGTGCAGCATGTGGCAGGCCTCAATGGCATGCACGGCAAGCCTATGCTCATACGCGCGGCCAGCCTCAAGACCGGCAAGCCGTACGCCGGGGTACCGCTGACCACGGCACAGGCCAAGCCGGACGGACTGGTATATGCGAGCGACTGCTTCTATGCTCCCGGCAGTGTGACGCTGACCGGGATAAACGCTCTGAATGGAGCCAGCCCGGTCACAAGCACCTTCAGCGGCCTCACCTATGGAGCTGACGCGGACAACACTGCGGAGGGCACGCTTGCGCCTTGCGGCTATTCGGCTTCGCAGGTTCAGAAGTTCTACGGCCTCGACGTCGCATACGGCCAAGGCTATACCGGCACGGGGCAGACGGTAGTGATCATTGACGCCTACCGGCAGCCCACGGCAAAGCCGGACCTGGTCGCCTTTAGCGAGTTGTATCAACTGCCGGCAATTACCGCCGCCAACTACACGGAGTACAACCCCTTCGGCGCCATCTCTACTGGAGCGAGCTTCGGCACCGATCAGGAGACCGACCTTGATCTGCAGTGGGTGCATGCCACCGCGCCGGGAGCGAACCTGGCGCTGATCCAGGCGTACTCTGACTCAGAGCAGGATATGCAGCAGGCCACGCTCTATGCCATCACCAACCATCTCGGCAATGTCATCTCCTTCAGCTATGGGTACCCGGAGAGCCTGACCGGAGCGTACGCAAGTGGCGTCTTCAACCAGATCGCCGAGATGGCTGCCGCCGAGGGCATCTCGATCCAGGTCTCAACGGGTGACAGCGGAGACTTTGGCCGGGCCACGGACTACAAGCTTTCGGCGCCGGACGTAAACGGCTGGTTTGCTGATTCCCCTTATGCTACGGCGGTGGGTGGCACGAGCATCGGCACCTCGCCAGCAGACGGAAGCGTCTACACCACAGGCTGGGGCAACAATGTGGGTTTCCTCTCCTACGATGCGAACGAGCTTTACGATCCGCCACAGACTGAGTTCTACGGAGGATCAGGAGGCGGGAAGAGCACTTTCTTTGCCAAGCCGGCCTACCAGTCGGGGCTGCCGGGAAGCCAGCGCCTGCTGCCCGACGTCTCGGCGCTGGCTGATCCATTTACCGGCGCCGAGTTTGTCTACACGGATGCGACTTCCGGCATCCAGTACGTTGGCGTAGTTGGCGGTACCAGCCTTGCGGCACCAATCTTCTCAGGCATCTGGGCGATGGTTGACGAGTTCGCGGGTGCCTCGCTTGGCCAGGCTGCCCCTTACGTGGCAACGGCTCCGAGCCCGCTCATCACTGACGTCTATCCGCTCGCGGGACCTGACAATGTGACTGGATCGATCACCGATGCAGCCGGCACAACGACTTACTCGACCACCGCCCTCTCGCAGCCTCTGTTCACGACGACCGAGTATGTGAGCAGCCTGTGGAATGTTGGTGGAGGTGAGTACATCAACCTGACCTTTGGCACGGATACCTCGCTCAACGTCACCCAGGGATGGGACAACGTGACTGGGTACGGCACTCCGAATGTCGGCGCGGCACTGACCGCGCTTGGCGTAATTGCCAAGCAGTAGTCAAGGCAGGGCCTCTCGCTGAGAGGCCTCTGTGTGAGTGATGCGTCAGGAGAAAGGGCGAGTCCGCGTCAGCGGGTTCGCCCTTGCGTCTGAAAACGGGCGCGGATGGTTGCCGGACCATGGAGGCTGCGTTAGACTAGAGTTTCGTCGGCAACCCGGACGGCGCTTGCGGACGGGCTTGCAGGACAGTGTGAAAGCCGCTCAGCGGCAAAATTCTTTTCGACCGACGGGTTTCCCCATCTTTGGAGTTAAGTCATGGCAGCAGTTTGTGCAATTTGTCACAAGGGTCCGCAGTTTGGCAATAATATCTCACATGCCCACAACGTCACCCGCCGACGCTGGAATGTCAATCTGCGTCCAGTGAAGGCAAAGGTAGAGGGCGGCGCACGCAAGATGCGGGTCTGTACCAGTTGCATCAAGAGCGGCAAAGTCGTTAAGGCGTAGCACACTCCTCTTTAAAATGGGAAGCCCTGCCAGCGTGCGCGCGGCAGGGCTTTTCTTTTGAAGTTTACTTCTTGTCGAAGCTCAGCGAGGCGGAGTTGATGCAGTAGCGCAGGCCTGTTGGTTTGGGTCCATCCGGGAAAACATGCCCGAGGTGCGCGTCACAACGAGCGCAGGTGGCTTCAACTCGCCGCATGCCGTAGCTCACGTCCTCGTGGGTCTCGACCGACTCTGGAGTGACCGGCAGCCAGAAACTCGGCCAGCCACTGCCGGACTCGAATTTCTCGTCGGAACGAAAGAGCGGCGTGCCGCAGGCGATGCAGTGGTATACCCCGTCGTCGTGATTGCGATAGAGGGCGCCTGAAAATGCAGGCTCGGTTCCCTTCTGACGCGTCACATAATACTGCTCAGGCGTCAGTGCCGCTTTCCACTCTGCGTCTGTCTTTTGTAGCTTTTCTGTCTTCACGTCTGCCATGCCTCTTGACTCCTCCATGGATTTAGATGAGACGCCAGACCTTCACGCTTCTTCCTCCTGGCGCTTAGGAGACAAGAGCGATCGCCTCGATCTCCACCAATGCGTCCTTTGGAAGGCGCCCAACCTCCACCGTAGACCGAGCCGGAGCCACCGAGCCGGCTGGAGCCAAGTACTGAGCATAGATCGAGTTCATTGCGGCAAAGTCCTCCATGCTCTTGAGGAAGACCACTGTCTTGATCACCTGGCCCAGGCTGGTGCCCGCCGCCTTCAAGACGGCAGACAGGTTCTCCATGACCTGCCGTGTCTGAGCCTCCACTCCGCCCGGACACAGCTCTCCTGTGGCCGGCTCGATCGCAACTTGCCCGGAAGTGTAGACGAGCGCGCCAGCTCGAACTGCCTGCGAGTAAGGCCCGATCGCAGCGGGAGCCGCCAAGGTAGCAATGGCCTGCTTTTCATCCATGGCATGATTCTAGCCTTGCGAGATTGCTGCCAGGCTAAGCTTCGAGCGCTAAAGCCGAAGAAAGAATGGTCACCAACCATCGCCGAGCCGACGCATCCTAACGCTATCGCAAGACCAACCCTTATGGCTTGCACTCAGCTTCAATTTACTCCGCTGCGAGGTATACGGACGTGTTACTTAGCCTGCTCTCCTTCTTCGTAGCAGCTGTTGTACCCGCCTCCTCGACGCCGAGCCTGCTTGGTGAGTGGGTGACGCCGAACAAATCGATCGTCAGCATCTACAATTGCCAGTCCTCACTCTGCGCGAAGATCGAGCATGTGGACCCGGCCATCGGCCACTCGGTCGATGGACTCAACCCGGACAAGAGCAAGCGCGACCGACCTTTGTGTGGATTGGTGATCGGCACCGATTTCCAGGCAAAGGATGCCGCTCACGCCGACGGCGGCAAGCTCTACGATCCTGAGTCCGGCAACACGTACAGTGGCACACTGGCGCTTGCCAGCAACGGTACGCTCAAGCTGCGCGGGTATGTTGGCATCTCTTTATTTGGCCGCAGTGAGATCTGGAAGCGCGCGCAGACAACGCCACCCGCCTGCAGCTAGTTCGTTTTGAAAGGCGGATGGTAAAGAGTAGCGAGTGCGACCGTTACAGCTTCTGCGATCGTTGGACTTCCTGCACACCAGGCACCTTACGCAGGCCGGCGACCAGGCGGTTCAGGTGTCGAACATCTTCCGCGTCCAAAGTCACCTCAACAATTGCGGTATCGTTCGTTCCTGGGCGGGTGTCGACAGAGCGAATGTTGGTGTTCTCTTCACTGATGATCGCGGTCATCTCTCGAAGCATGCCGGGACGATCGTCACAGAAGACAGTAAGTTTGACCGGGTAGGTCGCGCGTTTGGAAGAACCCGCGGACGCTGAGATCGAGACCGCGCGCGCCCACTCCACCGCGATGCGGCGATCGGATTCGTAGAGCAGGTTCTGCACATTCGGGCAGGATCGTCCGTGTACCGCAACTCCCTTGCCACGAGTCACATAGCCGATGATCTCTTCGCCGCGAATGGGATTGCAGCAGCGAGCCCGATAGACGAGCAGATCATTCGAGCCTTCGACCTCAAGCGTATCCGCATTCGCGTGGCTGGTCTGGATAGCGAGCCGCTTGGCGGCGGCGTCGGAAGCCGGGCTGGCGCTGACCGCGTCCGGCTCCTCAACCGGCTGAGCGAGGATGCCCGGCGCCAGCCGATTGAGGACCTGCCGGGCAGAGTACTTGCCAAAGCCGATCGCTGAGAGCAGGTCGCTGGTGGTGGAGAGCGAGTACTCGGCCGCGATGCGGGCGTAGTCGGTCTCTTCAAACTTGGAGAGCGCAACCTTGTACTTGCGCGCCTCGCGCTCGAGCAGCTTGCGACCGATCTCGATTGCACGCTCACGCTGGTGCTCGTTGATCCAGTGCTTGATCTTGTTGCGGGCCCGCGAGCTCTTGACATAAGTAAGCCAGTCGCGACTGGGCGTGTGACCATTCTGGGTGACGACCTCAACGATGTCGCCGTTGCGCAGCTTGGCTCGCAGGGGAACGATGCGCCCATTGACTTTGGCCGAGACGCAGCTGTGACCGACCTCAGTATGGACTGCATAAGCAAAGTCGAGCGGGCTTGCATCCTTGGGCAGGACAACGACCTTACCCTTGGGCGTGAAGGTGTAGACTTCTTCCGGGTAGAGGTCAATCTTCAGCGTCGAGAGAAACTCGTTCGGGTCGGTCATCTCGCGCTGCCACTCGACCAGCTGCCTAACCCAGGCGAGCCGCTGCTCATCGCGCGCCGAAACCGGTGAGCCGCCCGACTTGTACTTCCAGTGCGCGGCGATCCCTTCTTCGGCGACCCGGTGCATCTCTTCGGTGCGGATCTGGACTTCAAACTGGTGGCCGGCCTCGCCGATCACTGTCGTGTGCATGGACTGGTAGAGGTTGGCGCGGGGGGTCGCGATGAAGTCCTTGATGCGCCCCGGCACCGGGCGCCAGGTGGAGTGGATGAGCCCGAGGACCGCGTAGCAGTCGGCGACGGTGTCGACGATGACGCGAAGGGCCAGCAGATCAAAGACCTGGTCGATGGTCGCGCCTGCCTCCTGCAGCTTTTGATTGACGCTGTAGAGACGCTTGATACGCCACTCGACACGGCCCTTGATGTTGTGCTCGGCGAGCTTGTCGACCAGCAAGGCTTCGACGCCTGCGAGGAACTGCTCGCCTTCGACCCTGCGCTCTTCCACTGCCTCGTGGACCTGCGCGTAGCCAACCGGGTCCACGTAGCGGAAGGCCAGATCCTCCAGCTCACCGCGCAGCTTGCCCATGCCCAGGCGGTGGGCGAGCGGCGCATAGATGTCAAGCGTCTCGCGCGCGATCCCATGCTGGCGATCCGGTTTGAGGTGCTCGAGGGTACGCATGTTGTGCAGCCGGTCTGCGAGCTTGATCAGCACAACGCGAACGTCGGTGACCATGGCGAGCAGCATCTTGCGGACGCTCTCAGCCTGTCGATCTTCGCGATTGGCGAACTGGATCTTGTCCAGTTTGGTGACGCCTTCGACGATATGCGCCACCTGCTCGCCAAACATCTTGGTGATGTCCGCGGTGGTAACAGGGGTGTCCTCGACGGCGTCATGGAGCAGACCGGCAGCGATTGCGGTCGAGTCAAGCTTCATTTCGGCTAGGACGATGGCGACTTCCAAAGGGTGAAGCACGTATGGCTCGCCGGAGGCGCGGAGCTGACCTCGGTGATGCTCGAGACAAAACTCCCAGGCGCGACGAATGATCTCGGTGTCGTCCGACGGACGATTCGCCCGAACGGTGGCGATCAGGAGCTTGAAGCGGGGATCGGTGACTGCGTAGGTATGCGCATCAAGCTGGGCGATGCGCTCGTCTTGCGTCGCAGTAAGTGCCGGCTTCGGCGCGGAGACTGCTTCCGGGCTCTTCGCCGGGGCTGTCGGAAGTGCGACATTCGACAAAGACGCGTTGACCGAGGAAGCGGTTCCTTTGCGTACTTTCTCGGGATCGGGTTGCGCCGCGTGATGGGCCGTCGCCATACCTGATTATACGCAGGCGGCTTGAGGCGGGCTTCACCACTGCCTCGGACGCGCGGTGGCAGAGCTGACCCGGAAGCCGGTGGGGCCGCTGCATCGTAAGATTTAGGGTGCCCGAGGGTTTCGCGTCGGTGGCGTTTGATCACCGTCGCAATTCTCCACGGAGCTCGGGGATGCTTTGCCACTTGAGTGGAGAGAGGCGCGTTTGTTGCCATGAGAGAGATGTACACAGCACGGCTGGAGCGAAAGATTCTGCTCGCACCCGAGTGTTACCACTTCGAGTTTCTGTTTACCGGCGCAGCGCCGGGGAGCCTGTCGGCTGGGCAGTTTCTTTCCTTGCTGGCTGATGATCGAGCAGGCAAGACCTACACGCGCGCTTACTCACTTGCATCTTCGCCCCTGATCGACTCGAATGGTGCTGCGCAACGGTTTGACTTATGCGTGAATCGGGTGGATGGCGGCTTCTTCTCAAACCACCTTTGCGACATGCGCGAAGGTGACACGGTTCGCTGCACTGGTCCTCATGGGCTCTTTACACTAAGGCAGCCACCAGCCGACGGCCTGCTGATCGCCGCGGGCACCGGCATCGCGCCGATGCGCGGGTTTGCGCAATGGCTCTTCCCTGAAGTGGGATCCGAGCGCAGCGCTGGACGCCAGTACTGGCTCGTCTACCAGGCTCCGGAGCGGAGCCTGCTCTTCTATGACAGCTACTTTCGGTCTCTTGCCGCCGCGCACACTAACTTCCACTACCTTCCTCTGATCGGGGTCGACGACGATCAGCAAGCCCTGCAGCACGCCTTGGACCAGAAACTCTCCAGGATTGCTGCCAGCCCAGCCAGCAGCCACCCAGCAGCAGATGCGGCGGGTTCCTCGATGGGCGAGCCCGCGTCATTTGGCTGCTACGCCTACATCTGCGGACTTAAGGAGATCGTGAAAGCCGCGCGCACTTCATTAGCCGGGCAAGGCTGGCATAAGCGACAGATTCTCTTCGAGCGGTACGACTAGCTCGACCAAAGAGTACGGGTCCCCGCCCAAGGCGGAGTAGGGTCGGCACATGGAGCAGGTGGTGGCCGGCATGATTCAGGAGAGCCTGGTCTGACCTAGCGCTTGGGTGCAAAGCGCTGGAAGAACATGCCTGCAGCGAAGAAGACGATGGCGATGGCCAGCGAGGTAAGTGCGCGTGCACGCGACCCATGGTGGAGGGCCAGTGCGGCGTCAAGCCACCAGACCGCTGAACCGATCAACCAGATTAGGTAGGATTTCTCGCGCAAGGGTCCTCGCTGCAAACTAGCGCCGCCGCGACCCTTACTCATTCAGCGTCAGCAGGCTTGTGCATGGATGGATGCAGACGAGCGCGAGTACGTTTCCAGCAAACGCAGCAACCCTTTAAGCTCTCTTATCCTACGCGTTCGCGACGTGGTTTCCTGAGCGTATCGCTGGGTGGCCATCCTAGGCGGCTCTGTTACACTTTCGAGAGTGGTTCCTCACGCAGGCGCGTAGCTCAGTTGGTTAGAGCGCTACCTTGACACGGTAGAGGTCGCTGGTTCGAGTCCAGTCGTGCCTACCAATAGAATGACTAATCTAGGACAGCTTTTGTCCTTCATTCAATCGGTTTTGGTAGCAAATTTTGCTGCCAAGTTGCTACAAAGCGGGTGCAGCTTCCCTTAGAAGTAGTCATTCTTATTGGCGATGGCTGGTACTAATCCTTTTGACCCCCTACCTTAAAGAAGTCAGGTCAGCCAGTAGCTGCATGCGATCATCACACTTATACCGACCTCTTTATCTCGACCAACTATAGTTGGTCAAATCCCACCGTAGCACTTTTCAGGACGCATAATTCATCCCCCGTCGTTGTCGAGCCCACCTTCGAGCGCGAAAGAATTTATCTCCGCTGACGGCCTCTTCCAGCCGTCTGCGATCTGATTTGCAAGTCGCGCGCAGACGAATTCCGACTTGAACCGACGCGCATCCAGTCATCATTCGTCAGCCATTAGCTGATCAGCCGTCGCGGATAGTCGTCCACCTTCTTGCATATCCCGAGACTCTTTGTGGCAATGGCAGATCCGCCCTTCCCCACCACCTCCCACTTCATAACGGCCGGCGAGCGCGGTGCCGTCCAGTACCGCTTGGAAGTACTGTCAGTGTGAGAACTCGCGCTGACCCCGCACGGTCAGCCTCTCGAGCCCACCGATTTACATTGCCAGCTGCTTCGGCACCAAGGAGTACGACTGACTACAGCGTCCGGTATTTACCCGCTGGATAGCCAAGCTGAGGCTGAACACTTACAGCAATGGGAGCACAGCAAGATAAGACGGGGCTAGGCATCGGCCCCGTCTATTCAGAAGAGCATGCTGACCTTCAACAGTGTTTGGCTGACAGCTGACGATTTGAGAGCAGCCTCAGTGCCCGCACGCAGTGCCGCCCTGATACTTCCAAGTGAGTATGTTCTGCGTAGCTGACCCTTCTGAGCTGGTGCCTGCCGTGAACCCCACGTACCCTGTCGAGCCCAGTGGTACCGCGGAGCCTTGCAGATACATGCTCGCGGAAGCCCCGGTGACCGTGTCCGTGATGGACCCTGCATAGACTCCATTGAGGTAGGCAACGTGGACCGCGAACGGATGCCCGTTGTGTACGTCGATGCCGGCTCCGCTCATATCAATCGCCGGAATGGTGGGTGCTGCGCCATTCAGGTAGATGCCGGTGGAGTCGTAGCCTTCCCCTGCCGTATCGAAGAGGTCGATCTTCAACGCGGCGCTGTTCGGAATGCCCTGGTATCCAAGGCCTCCGCCTGCCGCGCCAACAGCTTGCGGGCCGTCTCCCTGGATGGTGAATGTGAACCCTTCTGCATACGCATCTAGGATTTGGAAGGTGAAGTCGGTGACGAAGCTATCGATCGGGACGCGCGCTGAGGAGAAGGCACTGCGCGCCTCGTCAAAGCCGCCGTCGGTAAGTTGCAGCAGGTTGCCGGCCACCGTGGCGCCGCCGTTTAACGTCAGCCCGGTGCCGGTAAAGCCGCCCGAGTTCTCGATGACTACGCACTGGCCGCCAGTGATGGTGTAGCTTGCGCTTGCGACCGCGCTCTGTATGTAGCCGGGGGCGATGGCAATCGCGTTCAGTGTGCCCGAAGCGGTAACCTGCACCGGTCCTGAGTACAGGGCGGAGCGCACCGTCGGCTGTGAGCCGTCCGTTGTGTAGTAGGTGGCGGCGCCGGTGGTGGCGGAGCTGATGGTGACGCTCTGCGCTTCGGCGTAGGTGCCGCCCGCGGGAGAGAAGGTCGGAGTTGCGGCGGCCTGGGTGTTGCTGCCGATGGTGAGGGTGACGGGGATGACCATGGGTTCTGTGCCATCTGTAGTTTTGACAATATCTCGGCAGTGTAGACCCCATGGGCAACGCAGTATTAGGTTGAGCTGTCACGGTGATCGTCTGCGGAGTTGTTGCGGGATTGAAGGTTCCACCACCGGCGACCTTGAGCCATCCGCCCGTCGAGTTCGCGGCTGCTGCCGTAAAGGTGAGGTTTGCACCCATGCTCGCTACAGTGAAGACTTGCGAAGCCGGGTTGGCTCCTCCGTAGGCCTTACTAAAGGAGAGTGCCGGAACCTCCTGAAATACTGAGCTTGCGATGGTGTAAGTGTGACAGGGACGCTTACATTTCCGCTGGCTGCTTGCAAAGTGACCAGCCCGGTGAAGGCACCCGGGAGCAATCCATTACTGCGGAACTATTCGTAGAAACGTTGACAGCCATTCCCTTGGATTCTCGCACTGTAAGACAAGCGGTGTTTTGCTCGTTCCTCGTCGCAGGATGCATAGAGACGCCCGGAGCACGCACGACACGCCCTCAGCGAGAGCTTACTCAAGGGTGATGGATATGGTGGCAGCAGAGGCAGTCGGGCAGAAGTTAGTCGGAGCAGGTCAGCAGGCATCGAGCGGGATGCTTCCCTTCACATGCGGGCGCACGATGGAGGGTCGACGCACGCCCCCGAAAGCGACACTCAGGTTCTGGTCTCTTGTGCTCTGCGCGGTAACGCTTTTGCTGGCGTGCCCGGCAGCCCTACGGGCGCAGACGTTTCAGACGATCGCGCCGCTGGCGTTCACCAAGGTTTATGCCGGAGCTGATCCGCTGCCGCAGGTAATCACGGTGGCGAGTACTGATCCGACGTCAACGATCGATTTCACGGCGACTGCCGTCAACTCGACGGGTAATAATTGGCTTTCGGTCTCCGGAGGAGGCACGTTTAACGCCGGTACTACTTCTCAAGCAATCACGGTGGCCGTCAAATTTGGCGCGACGATGGGCTCTGGGACGTATACGGCGCAAATTAATGTCAAATCGACTGACGGAAGGGAATCCCTGGTCGTGCCGGTCAGCTTGATCGTCAGTCCCGCAAGCAGCGCGTCCTTTGCCGAAAGCGGCGGAGCGCTGACCTTCTCCATGGCAAAGAGCGGCAACGCTCCCCCGAAGCAAACCGTTGATATCGCGAATGAGGGATCCGGTACTCTGAACTGGACCGCATCGGGCACTACCGCCGATGGCGGAAATTGGCTCACCCTTTCGCCAACCAGCGGAACTGCACCGTCGGCACTGAGCATTGGAGTCGTTCCAAGCAGACTACCGTTTGGAGGTCTAGTCTCCGGCAGCTTTGTTGGGCAGGTCGCCTTAAACACTGCCGGCGACAGTGTCACCATCCCAGTGACAGTAACCGTGGGGACCTCGGTATTCGAGCAGGTCAATGCCCTTGCGTTCACCATGACCTATGGCGGCGCGGCTCCTTTGCCGCAGGTGTTTACAGTGGCCAGTACAAATTTGCACATCGATTTCACGGCAAGGGCAGCTAATCCCGGCGGCAGCGGTCTGGTATCAGTCTCCGGAGGGGGCACGTTCAACCCCGGCACAACGCCGCAGGCCATTACGGTGAGTATCAGTCCCGCCATGAACCAGCCGGTAGGCACCTACACATCCGAGGTTATCGTCAAGTCCACCGACGGCACCGAATCCATGGTCGTCCCAGTCACCCTCACTGTCGAACCCTCCACCGCAACCTACTTCGACATAACGCAAGGCGCCTCGACCTTCTCGATGACGCCTTCCGGCATGGCCCCCCAGGCTCAAACCCTCCCGGTACGCAATGGCGGAATCTCAACGTTTACCTGGAGCGGCATCGCGACCACCGCAGATGGGGATTGTCAAAAAGTCACGTACTGTCTATCAGCAGATCCGGCCGCCAGTTGCGTGCGGACCGAGATAGCAAAAACAATACTAGTGCACCAATGAATTTTTACCGCTTGTGTGGCGGCTCAGCGTAAGTGATCATCCTGTCACGCCATTTTTGCTTACGCAGGGAGCATCCCCATGACCCCGACTGCTGATCACGAGGCGCTCGACGAGATCTACAGCCTCGCGTATGAAGAGTTGCGCCGACTGGCGGGCGCGGTTTTGCGCAGCGATCGCGCAGCCACAGTGACACCGACCACCCTGGTCAACGAGGCCTGGATCAAGCTCGCCCGTTCGCCGGAGATCGCACATACTTCGTCGCTGCATTTTCGCCGCATCGCGGGCCGCGCGATGCGGCAGGTGCTGGTCGACGCTGCGGGACGCCGGCACGGCCAGATCCATGGCGGCGGCGTGCAGCGGGTCAACTTTGACGATTCGTTCGACGCACCCGCGCCAGCTAGGGATCTGCAAGACTTGTTAGCCCTTGACGAGGCTCTTTGCGCTCTCAGCAAGATCTCTCCGCGGCAGGCACAGATGGTGGAGGGCCGATTCTTCGGCGGTCTTAACTCGGCTGAACTGGCGGAGACGCTGGAGTGTTTAGAGGCCACGATCATGCGCGCCTGGCGCGCAGCCCGCGCCTGGCTGGCCTGCCATATGCGACAGGTAGCCGCTATCGCCGAGGTTCAAGGATGGAGCCGCAACGCTGGGAGCAAATTCAATCCGTTTTGGCGCGGTCGCCGATCTGGCTCCAGACCAGAAGAACAAAGCTTTCCACAAGCTATGCGCAGGCGACCAGGCTCTTGCCAGCAGCGTGCTTGACCTGCTCGAGGAAGATGCGAACCAGCAAGGCTTGCTTGACTCGGAAGGAGATCAGCTTGTTGGCCGGATGGCGGAAGCCAGCCTGTCTTCCGATCACCTGGTGTAGCGGCTCAGTAGAAATGTCATGGTCTACCCCATTAGAACTGTCAGGTTCTAAGGATGGGATGGATAGCGATGAGCGAACGTGATCTGAGACGGATCGAAGTGTTGAGTGACGTGCGAGCCGGGCGTCGAACGGTGGCTGCGGCAGCAGCCGTGCTCGCGATCAGCGAGCGTCAGGCCTTTCGGCTGCTTGCCCGATACGAGGCGGACGGCGGGAGCGGGCTGATCCACAAGGCGCGTGGCAAGACATCCAACCGGAGTCGTAACGACGGCATCCGGAGGTACGCGGTCGAGTTGGTCAAGACCAGGTACGCTGACTTTGGGCCGACGCTGGCAACCGAGATGCTGCTGGACAAGCATCAGCTCCGGATCGGCAAGGAGACGTTGCGGCGATGGATGATGGCCGAAGGTCTTTGGCTATCACGAACGCAACGAAGAACCTTCCACCAGCCGCGGCTTCGGCGTGAGAGCTACGGCGAACTGATCCAGATCGATGGCAGCGATCACCGCTGGTTCGAGCAGCGCGGTGAGCCATGCACGCTGCTGGTCTTCATCGACGACGCGACCAGTACGCTGATGCAGCTGCGCTTCGTGCCGAGCGAGAGCACGGATTCGTACTTCGCAGCCTTGCAAGGCTACCTCCAGGTGCACGGTTGCCCTGTTGCGTTCTACTCGGACAAGCACACCGTCTTCCGGGTGAACAAGCCGGACGCGAAGGGTGGCCAAGGGATGACGCAGTTCGGCCGCGCCCTGGCGGAGCTGAACATCGAAATCCTATGCGCGAACTCCAGTCAGGCCAAGGGCCGCGTCGAACGAGCAAACCGGACCTTGCAAGATCGTCTGGTGAAGGAGCTGAGACTGGCCAGAGTGAGCAACATGGACGATGGCAATAACTTCTTGCCGGCCTTCATGAAGCAGTACAACGAGAAGTTTGCACTTTCTGCAGCGAAGACTGAAGACTTGCATCGGAGGCTGAACGTTCAGGCCTCCCGGTTGGCTGACATCCTGTGTCATCACGAGCAGCGCCACGTCAGCCAACAGCTCAGCCTTGCCTATAACCGCAGGCAGATCATTCTGGACCGGAGTGAACTAGCCGACAAGCTGGCGGGCCAGTACGTCGAGGTCTATGACTTCGCCGATCGTCCGCTCGAGGTGCGTTGGAAAGGACACTCGCTTCCCTATCGCGTCTTCAGCAAGGACCAGCATGTGAGCCACACTGCAGTGGTCGAGAACAAGCGTCTGGGTCATGCACTGGCCGTCGTCAAGGCGCAACAAGACGTCAAGCGCATGCCCACGGTGATGACGAACAGCGCTAAGGGTGGATACAAGAAGCGGCCACGTCAGGTCTACGGGCCAGACTACAAAGCGGAAATCGCCTCGCCCGAAGCGGTGGAAATGACGGGCTGATGGAAAGGGTGGAACGATGAAACCGTTCCACCCTTCCCACAACCCTTGGAAATCGTCAGAGTCGACGATTTCACACATTCCCACCGCACGACTGTTAGGAGCATCAGAACGACCTATACTGACATTTCTAATGGGCTAGCCACCCTGTCATTTCTAATGAGCTACAACACCTGGGCTTCCTGCTTCAACGCCAGATCGGACCATACCGCCTGACTCGCATACTGGGTGAAGGAGGCATGGGTGTCGTTTATCTGGCGGAACGCACCGACATAGGCGGCCTGGTCGCGATCAAGCTGTTGCGCGATGCGTGGCTCTCGCCCATGCGCCGCCGAGCGCTTTCTGCTCGAGCAGCAAACACTGGTCAAGCTGAACCATCCGTCGATTGCGGGTATCTACGACGCCCGCACCATGGAGGACGGCACGCCCTGGTTTGTCATGGAGTATGTTGACGGGCTTCCGATTACCGAATTCTTGAGCAAGCGTGCCGGCAAGCTCCCCGACGATCTGAAGGTCGTTAAGCAGGTGTGCGAGGCCGTGCAGTATGCCCACAGCCACGCCGTGATCCACCGCGACCTCAAACCGTCTAACATCCTCGTTACCGGGGCGGGAGATGTCAAGCTGCTCGACTTCGGGATCGCCAAGCAATTGGACGCCGAGGCAAGTAGCGGCGAACGCACTATCACGGGATTGCGCCTAATGACGCCGGGCTATGCCGCGCCGGAGCAACACTGCTGCGGCGATGTAGGAGTCTTCACCGACATCTACGCGCTAGGCGTGTTGCTTTACGAGATCCTCACGGGCCAGTTGCCCGTTGCAAATGCATCGAGGGATCATAACCCGATCCGAAAACTGGAGTGCCCGATCTTTTATACCGTTGGATAAGTTAGTGTAACGCAGCTATTGCTGAGTTCAGATAGCGGCCGTCGGGGTGTGGAGAAGTGGGAAGCGCGTAGCGGTTTCCACTTCTCCATGCCCCGTGTTGTTTGTCAGCCGCGCCTTGGGTGCCGGTGATCTGTAGCCCAGCGAGGAGTGTGGCCGGATGGTGTTGTAGTGGACGCGCCAGCGTTCGGCCAGCACGCGCAGTTCTTTGATCGAGTAGAAGATCTCGCCGTTCAGGAACTCGTCTCTGAGCTTGGAGTTGAAGCTCTCGCAGCAGCCGTTCTCCCACGGCGATCCTGGCTCGATGTACAGCGTCTTTGCTCCTGTTTTGGCCAGCCATTTCCGTAAGTCTTTGGCGACTGGAGTGCCCGGCTTGAAATGTGCCAGTGGATAAGAGAGACACTGGACAAGGAGAGCATATGGGACGAGGCAAGAAGTACCAGCCCGAGCAGGTGGTGAACCTGCTGCGACAGATCGAAGTACCTGCACGTACTCGCGGGCGCCGTGTTTCTTCAGCCGCGCTTCGAGCAAGCGCCGCAATTGCGCAAAACACTCCGGCAGCTGCCAGTCCACGAGCGGCGCCGCCTGGTCCAGCGCGCGTGTCTTCTGTTCGAGCAGCGCCAAATAGTGCAGCGGATCAAAGACGACCACCTCCCGTTCATAACTGCGTTCGTGTCGCCCGATCACTTCACTGCCGCACGCAATGACCGGGGTCCCCGGCGACAGGTCTTCGTCGCTGGGGTGGTAATGACCACCTGGTGCACATAGGCCTTTACCAACACCTGCCGATGACCGTACTGAGTCGGCACCGAATAGTCGTTGCCACGATAGCGAACCAGCGACGCGAATTGACCCGTGCTGTGATCTTCTCGCAGGCTTCATAAGGGGCCGCTGGCAGTGGCAGCATCGCCGCCCGGTCGCGCTCGAATCGTTCTCCGATCGTCTCGGTATGCCCGCGGAGCCGCCGCTCACGCCGCTTGCGGCACTGCTCTTCGAGCTGCTCGTTCCACTGCTCCCAGCTGTTCACACGCGGAATCGGCACCATGAAGTTGCGCCGCGCGTAGCCGACCAAACCCTCGACCTTGCCCTTGTCATTACCCTTGGCCGGTCGCCCGAACTTGTCTGCGAACAAATAATGGCTCTGCAGCTCGGAGAAAGCTCGCGTCTTCTGACGCTGCTCACCACCCAGGATCTTGGCTACTGCGATCTTGGTGTTGTCGTACAGGATGCGCGTGGGCACGCTGCCGAAGTAGGCGAAGGCTCGCACGTGGCCTTCCAGGAATGCCTCTGTTGTCTCGGCTGGAAATGCTATGACGAAGCAGTCGTCCGAGTGCGGTAGGTCCATGGCCAGATAGTGCGCCTTGCACTCCACGCCGGCCATAATTACTACCGCTTCGCCCAAGTCCGCCTGTGCTTCGCCCGGCGGGTGCGCCAGAGGCACGAACATCTCCCGGCCAAGCGCATGCTCGCCGCGTACGTAGTTTTTCACGCTCGTGTAGCCGCCCGTGAACCCGTGCTCAGCCTGCAGGCGGTCGAAGATTCGCTTGGCCGTGTGCCGCTGCTTTGCCGGCCGCTGCTTATCGTCTTGAAGGATGGCGTCGATGACGCCCAGCCACGGCCCTAGCATGGGTCGCTTCACAGGTTGCTGTCGCTGGTAGCCCGGTGGCACCGCGTAGCGAAGCATCTTGCGCACGCTCTCGCGTGATACCCCGAATTCCCTGGCTACTGCCCGCTGGCTCCGCCCCTCCACCAACACCGCTCGCCGTACTCGCCCGTATAGCTCCACCTTGAACATCCCTCCGGTGTCCCATGAGCCCTGCTGCCAAGGCAACAACTCATGAAACGAACTTCCGGCGGTGGACTACTTTTGCTCCGCCGCAACACCCCGCTTTCACGGCGTGCTGTGGTCTAGTATTGCTCTGCCGCTCTTATGCGTCTTCTCGCCCAAACTTACTCTTGCAGTCGTGCGGCGGACCATACATTCACAGTAGCGATGAGAACGGCTCGGGAACGCGAGCGACTACGCGCTCCCGAGCTGCCATTCTGCTTTACTGAGCAGCGTCCGAAACAACCTGCCAGGCTTCCCAGATCGCCAGACGGTCGGCGTAGGTCGACCGAATTTGTGGCAAGGTTGTGCTGCCTAGGATGAGACGCAGAGGCGGTTGCTCTGCATCGACGACCTTGAAAAGCGCTTCTGAGGTCGCCTGCGGATTTCCGCGTTCCAGCTTCATGAGACCTGCCATGAAGTCCTTACGGAATGTGTCGTAAACCTCCAGCGGATTCGCACGTGTAGCGCTCTTGCCGAACTCCGTGGCGTAGGCTCCAGGCTCGATCATCGTGACCTTAATCCCGAATTGCGAAACCTCTTTGGCCAGAGACTCGTGCAGGGATTCAGCAGCCGCCTTTGTTGCGGCGTACACACCAATCAGAGGCGCGGGAACCACACCGAGGCTGCTGGTTACACCCAGGATGTGACCGCTACCCTGCTGTCGCATCAAGGGCAAAGCCGCCCGGAGAACGCGCACAACGCCCGTATAGTTTGCATCGAAAAGATTCGCGATCTGCTCGTCGGTCGCCTCTTCCGTTGTGGCGATCAGACTGTACCCGGCATTGTTGACCAGAACATCGATCCGCCCAAAATGCTCGAAAGCCTTTTGCACCGCCTCCGGAACGCGAGCAGCGTCGATCACATCCAGCTGCAACGGAAGAACTGCGTTCCCAAACCGTTTCTTCAGGTTTGCAACGCTGTCCACGTTGCGCGCGGTCGCTGCAACCTTGTCACCCCGTTCAAGGGCTGCCTCTGCCCATATGCGTCCGAAACCGCGCGATGCCCCTGTAATGAACCAGACCTTGCTCATGTCGCCTCTTCTGCCGGGCGTACCAGTCCGGCGATTATCTGTACACTGTCAAACTATGGGCCGCACAAGTCCTTCGAAGACCGTCCAGACCACTCTTACTCACAGTAGCGGGTTATCTAAACGCCGTCAAGATACGACAATCTCTGATATGAAAGAGAGAGACAGCTACCACCATGGTGATCTTCGGGCAGCGCTGATCAAGGCCGCTGACGAGATCATCGCCGAGAGAGGCATCGAAGGATTCTCGCTTCGTGCGACGGCCCAGAAAGCGGGTGTTTCGCCCGCAGCTCCCGCACACCATTTCGGCAGTGCCAGAGGCCTCCTCACGGAAGTCGCCGTCCTCGCCTACGAACGAGCGGGACGGTACATTGATACTGCTGGGCGATCGCAGAACGCTGTGACCGACGTACGAGCCGTAATGCTCGCCTTTGTGAAGTTCGCGATTGACTTCCCCGGCCACTTCCGGCTGATGTTCCGAAAAGATCTGATAGACCGCAGCGACTCGCGCCTTGCCGCCGCCAGTAAAGGACCCGGGAATCGTCTTGGACATGCGGTGCTCGCCTATCACGGCAAGCCACATCCAGACCCAGACCCAGCCAGCTTCGAAGATGCTGCGGAGATGCTGTGCGGCATGGCCACACTACACGGACTTGCGAACCTAGTCCTTGAAGAGAAGGCGGCTCACTTCTTTAGAGGCGCGACTACGAAAAACTTCCTGGGTGAGTACCTTCCAAGAATCATCGATCACCTGTACCCGGATGAGTCCCTCTAGACGCCGCTCACGCCAGTTGAGCGAACGGATAATGCTCTATCGCACGTTCTGCGGTCAACTTCCGCCTATGCGACTTCACGGGATGGATCCGCACCTTTGACAGCATGCCGGTTGAGATCCGACCCTACGGTCGACAAGAACGCTACGAGGCAGCTATCAAATGGCTTGGATCAACAAAAGGCCTATGACAACCATCACCGCACAGGTTACTGCATGAATGGAAAACGCCGCCGATTTTGATCCGTCCGACGCCAGAACGATGGACATATCGCCTAGAGGAATGATGGCAAAGGCGAGCAGAGCTAGGCCTACCGACCGCGTGTCCCCGGTCAGCATCAGTGTGAGCACAACGAATCCAGACCCGACATCCCGAATGCCTTTGAGACGTAGCCAGGCACGAGTGTCAGCATCGGGCGCAGGCGGCTTAAGGCCAAACGATCCTATGACTCGTTCCGGAGAGGCAAGGTAGAAACAACCGATCGCAGTAACGGCTATAGCGATGAGAGCAGCAACCCAAAGAGAGAGAGTGTTTTGCATAAATTGTAGAGCTTCTAAATATTCTAGCAACGCTATATGAGACGCCGGGCCGTGTCTGGCAGATTCACCTTTAGCCGACAAATCTAGCGGTGCTATGCTTTATGTGTATGGTGACAAAGCTGGCGACAAATCGAATTGCGGAACGAAAACTGCGGGACAAACAGGCTCGTCGAGCACAGATCATCAGTGCCGCCCGACGCATCGCGGAGCTTGAAGGATGGCACAACGTAACCGTTCGTCGACTAGCTGACGAAATCTCCTACAGTCAACCTGTCCTGTACGCTCATTTCCAAAACCGCGAAGGGATTCTGTCTGCCATTGCTATCGAGGGTTTCCAGGAATTGGGCATAGCTATGGAGAAGGCGCGGAGGCGCGGGAATCCGGTTGAATCGGTCGTGGCCGTCTATTTGGAGTTCGCCGCTTCGTCACCCGCACTGTATGAAGTGATGTTCTCGCTCAGCCTGAGCGTACCCTTCGGTAAAGAGAAGACTCCGCTAACATTGCGTTTCGCATTTTCTCAGTTCCTGGAGCTGTTTGGAGGGCAGAACCCGAAGTCAGAGGCTTTATCGGAACTGCTTTGGGCCAGCCTCCATGGTGTCGCCGAGCTGACAAGAACCAAACGATTTCCGCCCAGCCGTCGGAAGGACCGCACGAAGGCGCTCGCCGATCTCTTCACTTCCAAAAGCGAAACGGAAATGTGACGCGATGATACGAAGGCTCTTGTCTTTCGCACATGAGATGAGTCCTTGACTTTGGCAACTCGGCTTGGCCCACTTTGGCGGTTTGTTTTGGCCCACCCTTTGGGACGTTGATGTTGAGGGTGCTCGGTTCTGCTGTAGCGTAGCCCTCCGGGCTACGCTACAGCAGAACTGAGCACTCAGGCTTAGTCTTTCGTCTTCTTCCGCAGTGTTCTACGGAAGCGATATGACTCCGCGCCTGTTTCAATGATGTGCGCCTGATCGGTGAGCCGGTCGAGCATGGCCTTGCAGAGCCGTGCGTTGGTGAAGACCTGTGGCCATTCGGAGAAGGGCAGGTTGGTGGTGACGATGACGGCGGCCTTTTCAGCTCGCTCGGCTACGACCTGGAAGAGCAGTTCGGCGGCGACCTCAGCCAGCGGGACATAGCCGAGTTCATCGATGACGATCAGCTCCACGCGGGACCAGCGGGCCAGCATGCGGCTCAGGCTGTGCTCGCGCTGGGCTTCGACAAGCTGGTTGACCATCGCCGCAGCGGTTGTGAAGCGCACTCGCCTGCGTTGACGGCACGCAGCGATGGCAAGGCCGGTGGCAAGATGGCTCTTGCCGGTGCCGGGAGCGCCGACCAGCAAGATCGGCTCGGCGCGTTCGAGGTAGCCGCCTTCGGCCAGAGCTCGGATGCGGGCTGCCGGGATGTGCGGCGACTGCGCGAAGTCGAACTCTTCCAGCGTCTTGATCCGGGGCAGATGCGCCTCGTGCATGCGCAGTTCGATGGACCGTCGTTCGCGGTCCTCGACTTCGGCCTGCAGCAAGGCTTCCAGGTAGTGCAGGTGCGAGTGGTTGCGTTGCGCGGCCTCTTCGGCGAGGGAGGCGAACTGCGCACCGACGGCGGCGAGTCGCAGCGCCTTCGCATGCTGCGCGATGCTTGCGGTCTGAAGACTTCCAGTCTGGAGGCTCATGCCTGCACCGCCCGCACACTGGCTGAGAAGAGCTGGTCGTACTCGATCATGGTTGGCAAAGAACGTTCATAGGCGGACAGACTGCCGATATCGAGCGTTTCGCCCACGGTGTGGCGCAACTGATCGGACATCAGTAGATGACGGATCGCGGCGACATCCGCGCATCCCAGATAGAGCGCCTGTTCGATCGCGGTTGTAAGCTTCGCGTAGCCCGACTCGCGCCCGATGCGGATCAACTCAACCATGGCCCGGGTGCCAGGTTGGCGTCCCAGCCGTTCGATCAACCTCGCCCATATCCGGTCGTAGCTCGCGGGCCAGCGGCCTTGCGCCCGCCACTGCGCCAGCGGTGTCGATCCACGCAACGCACCCGGCTTGCGTTCGAGCACGTCGAGGTAATGTTCGAGATCGAGGATCTTTTGAAGACGGCTGTAGCAACGCGAGTGGCTGGCGATCCGCTGGCCGCCATGGCGGAACTCCACGGTCGTCGAAGACACGCGGGCCTCGACGATCGTGCCAGCCTTCAAAGGAACCGAGTAAGAGTTCGTTCGCACCTTCGCGCAGCCCGCCTGGTCAACACGTGGATAGCTGACCTCGGCCAGGTCGAAGGGCTCCGCGGCCAGCGGCGACAGGTGTTCCTTCTCCGTCAGCAGTCTCGCTCCGATACACTCGGTCTGGCCCGAGATCATCCGGCTCTCATCGGAACGGCAGTCTGCGAGCAGCTTCTGGTTCAAGGACGCAAGGTCGGACGCCATCGGCACCGGAACCCAGTGGTTGCGACGGAAGTAGCCTCCCTCACCTTTGACGCCGCCCTTCTCGTGGCCTTCGCCCGGAGTGCAGAACTCTGCTCGATACTGCCAGTGCGAACGAAACGCGATGAAACGCGCCGTCAGCTCGCGCTGCTGGCCGCGCAGGATCTTCTTTACCGCGCTCGTCAGGTTATCGTAGCGAAGCACCCGAAAGACGCCATCGAAGTACGCGAACGCAAGCTCATGTGCTTCAAGAAAAGCCTGCTGCGTCGCAGACGGATAGGCCCGGTGGAACCCAGCGCCGCTGGCCATCGAGCGCATCGAGAAGACATAGAGCTTCACACGTTCGCCGTCCAGATCGGCGTAGGCCTCATACCAGTCGACCTGTGCCTCGACGCCCCAATCATAGCTCTGCGGAACGAACGTCTCATGAACGATCAGGCCCAGTTCACGCCTGCGCCGCTCCACATACTGCCGCACCGTCCGCTCAGCCGGACTGCAGCCAGCAACCTCGGCATGGATCCGATCGAAGATCCGCCGTGCCGTATGCCGCTGCTTCCTCGGAGCCTTCCGGTCCGACTCCAGGATCGCGTCGATCAACGACACCGCTGCCGCCATCTTCAACGACGGACGTTCCGTCTTCTTGCGCTGTACCGGGACCGCGTTCCGCACCGCCTCCCGAAACATCCGCCGATGCACGCCCAGCTTCCGCGCCACACCGATCACCGACCCAACCCCAAACTCATACTCCCGGCGAATCTGCTCGTATAACTCCACCTTGGCTCTCCAGTCCAACTCACCCTCCGTCCCTCAACACGCGTGAAGGAACAGGGTAGAGTCCGCTCTGCCCAGGGGTGGGCCAACTTAAACCGCCAGAGTGGGCCAATTCAGAATGCCAAAATCAATTCGCTAATTAACGCCTGAGATTCTCCTTCTTAATGGAACATATTCTCCTTCTATGGCTCCGTTGAAGAGATTCTCCTCACTAAGAGTCCCGCGCACCTGCCCCCATCCGTGTATTCGGCAGCGCTTCCCAGTGTTCCCCGGATGCACGCTCTCCATCAGCTCTAATCAAATAGGCGCTCATCCCAGTAGACGGTTTCAGGCGCCTCGGCGGTAATCAATGTGAAGTGAGGGTGTGAAGTGTTCAAGACTAAGTTGTTTTCACGGCCTCGCGTGATGACGCTGGGAACCTTCAGAACGGCGGTTCGAGCTTCTTTAATCCACTGATCTCCAAAAGCGCGTGACTCGGCAGCATCTTCAGCCTCCCAATCCTTTACTCGTTCCACGGAAACAACTTCTACTTCGATGTCGTCAGGAATGTTGATTCGCACCACCATGTGGTTCTTCGGAGCTCGAGAAAGATTGGCATGGACAAGAATTTCGAGTAAGGCCCCGGCATATGTCTCCGACGCGTAGATGACTCTACTCCCAATCGAATTCCATCGACCGCCATGAAGCGTGGCTCCCGCCGGATCGAAAATCGGATGACGAGCATCCGCAATGCGGTATGCAACCACCTAGACCGGCAAGCCAAAGAAAAGCTTATCGAGGACCAGCTCTACCCTTCGGGCACCTAGCTCTGTGCAGGCGGCTTCCAAAGGAGATTGATCGTTAAGCTCTCGGTGAGACTTGCTCATCCACTCTCTCGCTTGTTCACGGTCGTCCCACACATACTCAGCCGCGGCTAGCACTCGCGCCAAACGTTCGGTCTTCTCACTTTCGTCGACGGAGAGGCGCTTGGTTCGGCGCTTCCAGGTGGCTCGGGGGACAACTTTGAACTTGTAGGCACTTGCAGTTCGGTGATCGCTGTAAAGCCGGGCAGACAATTGTTCAAGAGCCCGCTTCGGCAAGCCAGCAGAAACGGCCGACTCAAGATCCCTGACTGTGCGGACTGCCTGACCAAGCCCTAAGATCTCGGCGATAGACTGAGGTGCAATCACTGGCTGATACCCCTAAGGCTCATTATAGCTTTTTACTGAGCTCGTGTGAGCCACGTGAGTCTTGATTCTTTTGCTATTGCAGATCCTGGGCTTCAATCCAAAGAAACTGCGCTTTCAGGGTGCATAGACGTTTCAGAAGTCCTGACTCTCGCGAAGCGCTGTCCTCTAAAAAGCCCGGTGTAAAGCTCTAGCCGTTGAGAAGAACCGGAGCAAAGTGATCTTGCTGCCCTAGCAGTATCCTCTGCAGCCGAGCCAGTTCCAGGAGCGCCAGCAGCAGTGTGACCTTAGCTTCCGGTGCTGGCAGTTCCGCAAACCATCCCTCGGTCGAAACCCCGCGCCCAGGCTCGAGGGCCTTGAGCCGCCCATCGAGCTGAGCCAGGATTGCGGCAACCGGGTAGCTCTCGCACTCGAAGGAACGTGAGCCTTGCTGTCGAGAGCCGCTCAATGAGGAGAATGGCGCCTAAATGGATTCAACAGCTTAGCCTAATTAAGTGGACCGATTTGTCCGCTTAAATGAGAGAATATGGGCCTTAAAGGGGAGAACATCGACGGAGGAGTCGCCGCAACGTTATGCCAACGACGCCAGAGGACCGGGAACGGGCTGCAGCTGCGATCGAAGGTAGCCTACTACGTAACCAGACAGTTCGTTTTTTGGCGGCGCAGCCGCGGCTAACCATCCCCGAGGTTGACGAAGCCGCACTTAGGCTGGGTCTTAGTCGGGCCCACTTGTATCGGCTGCTGCGAGATTTCGACAACGGCCGCGATTGTCAACGTCGGCCATAAGGTCACGGGGGTCGCAAGGCTGGAAGCACGCTCCTCAGTCCGCAGATCGAACTTATCGCTGAGAGGGTGATCCAGTCTTTCTATCTGCAGCGGGCCAAGCCCTCTTTTGCCGCTCTTGTTGAACAGATCCAGGTCGACTGCCAAGTCGCGGGATTAAAGTCACCTGATCGCAAGACAATCCGCAGACGAGTCTTGGCCCTAGACGAGAGAGAGAAGTCACGAAACACCGGCAGGGACCGAAGGCAGCTCGCGAGAAGTACGATGCAGTGAGTCGCTCTCCGGCCGTAATCGAGGCCTTGCAGCGGGTTCAGATCCACCACACCCCTGTCGATCTCATAGTGGTCGATGAGCGAGATCGCAAGCCAATCGGGCGCCCTTGGTTAACCCTGGCGATCGACGTCGCGAGTCGCATGGTATGTGGCTTCCATCTCTCCCTAATGCCCCCTTGACGATCTCTGTGGCCTTGGCCTTAGTTCATTGTGTAGCCCCCAAAGACTCGTGGCCGGCGGACAGAGAACTTACCTTTGAATGGCCAGTAAGTGGGCTTCCAGATCTCGTCTACATGGATATTGCGAAAGAATTTCAGACAGAAGCCTTGAGAAGCGCTGCCGAGGAATATGGATTTGATCTCGACTATCGTCCGCCCGGCCAGCCAAACTTCGGCGGCCACATCGAGCGCTTGATCGGGACCATGATGGAAGCCGTACATGTGATTCCGGGCACCACCCTTTCTAGCGTCGCTGAACGTGGGAGCTATCCTTCCGAAAAGAGCGCCGTGATGACCTTGCTTGAATTGTGAGAGATGGTTTGCCTTACAGGTACACGCTTATCACTCCCTCATTCACTCGAGCTCGCGCAGGGCTCATTTGAAAGCTTGGTTGGAGGCCGCAGCCGCAAGAAGTCGCCCAATCCGGCAGATTGTGCACCATCAGACATTCTTTCTAGATTTGCTGCCGGGAGAGCGACGGAAAATCCGCAGGGACGGTATCCGGCTTGTCAATATTCACTACTGGAGTAACGTACCGAATCCCCTCGCCGGCCGCCTCAGCACGCCGGTGATCATCAAGTTCGACCCTCGGGATCTATCGACGATCTACTACCGGGATGAGGGCGGACGCTACTGGACGGTGCCTTATTGCGATCTGGCCGCTCCTCCGATTTCGCTATGGAGCATCGTGCAGCAGAGTCCGCATTGCGTGATCGAGGCAGGCACTCCTACAACAAAGCCGATTTGTTCTCCGTCGTACTTCAGCAGCGCGAACTCATAGGAGCCGCTAGCAGCAGAACGAGGAGGATGAGGGATGCCGGGTTGAAGAGGAAGAATACAACACCTATAAGTCAAGAGGCGCGCGACTCAGGAGCAAAAGATGATCTGGAACAGACCGAGCTTAGTCCTTTCAAGGTGGAGGAGTTGAATAGATCCGGAACTTAAATCATCTGGACGATCACAGCAGGCCGGTTGCGTTGTTGCCTCCCGAACAGAGAATTGCATGGATCAGGCGTGAGCGATGAACTGAATATTCACGGAGCTCAGTTGCCTTGGAGCGACTAGCCAATCTGCTTGCTCATCCGCCACGGGACCGGATCCCGTGCTTACTACTTCATGGCGCTACCGGATGGGAAAGACCCGTATCCTGCAAAAGTTCTTGCGATCTCATGCGCCTGTTTTCGATGAGACGACCGGTTACCCGCTTATCGGTTGCGGCGATTCAAATGCCACCGCACCCCAACGAAAGCCATCTCTACGAGGAAATACTGGTAAGCCTTGGTGCGGTCCTCCCTTATAGGGCTTCGACTGGATTGTTACGCCATCGAGTCAGGTTGTTATGCAAGTAGATGAACGTCCGCATGCTCATGATCGACGAAATTCATTGCCTGCTGGCTGGCACCTATCGCGAGCAACGCATCATTCTCAACTGCTTGCGTTTGCTCGCAAATGATCTCCGAATCCCGCTCGTTTGCGCCGGCACACAGGAGCCAGGACCACTGTGTTGACCGATGAACAACTTGCAGACCGCTTCGAAGCATTTGAACTCGCGCCATGGAAGGATGATACCGAGTTTCACAAGTTACTCCTCAGCTACTCATCATTCCTTCCTCTCCGGCGTCCTTCGCGCTTAAGAGATGCACAGCTTCGCAAGAGGCTTCTCGCCATGTCGGATGGGATTACCGTTCGCATTTGCCGGCTACTCGAAGATGCGGCGATCATGGCCATTGAGCAAAACACCGAGCACATCAGCCTGGAAAGTCTCCATGATGATCTTGCAGTGCAATCCCTGGCATCTGTATCCGATCGACACACCCGGCGCGCAGTCGCCACAAGGTCGTAAGTGTCCTTTAAAGACTTCAACCGGCAACCGTCGCCATTTGCTCCGCGTCCATTCGCTAATGAGCTACTGCTATCGTGGATCTGCTGGATCGTCGCTGCGAATCACGTTGACATCGAAGCAGTGCTTCCTGAACTGGCGTACGTAGACACCTACCGGCTCAATTGCGATCCCGGGCGACCGACACCGCTCTTAAACAGCGAACTCCATTCGGCTGAGCCATCCGGTCCGTGGGAATTACCGTGTCACCTTCAACGCGATATTGTCACAGCGCTGCGTGGCTCTCCGCCCAGTAGCTTTTGGCTCGGCACTATTCCGGCGAAGCAGTTCCTTGAAGTGGTGGATGACCTCTACTGGCTATTGCGGACGCCCGGACTGTCGGTGATTGCCGATCCGTCCTCCACCTTCAGCGATGCCTTCTCTGGACCAGTTCCCTTTCAAGCTCGAGACTTCTGTTTCTCCGCGCCGGCCATTCAGCATTCTCAGCCTGGCACCCTGATCCGAGGGCTGAGTTAGTCCTTGCCATAGCCGCGACAATGCTGGGCGAGCGCGCCTTCGGGGTGCTCAGACGTCGGCCGTACTACCCGCCCCCCTCTCGTTGCTATCCATTCTTCTGGATACTGCGCTCACTCCATACAACACATGCCCTGAGGCTCCGGAAGATGCAGGCCAACTGGCCACCAACCCTTCAGTCACGCCTGCGCACAGCGGGTCAACGCGGATTGGCAATCCATAGTGCACGCGCTGATTCGTCTAATTAACGCCCAATATTCTCCTATTTAAGGGGGCATATTATCCATTTAGGTCCCCCGGTCGGCGGTATTCTCCTCAACAAGAGGCTCGCGACAATTTCTTTGCGCGCTACCTGATGACGCCCGCACCTTGATCAACCTGCCATTCGGCTCCCCAGGTCAATTTGTGGCGGGCGCGTTTCGATCCCCAATATGCCCGGCTCTATTGCATTAATCATGGCTAAGGAGGCCAGAATGGACCGAGGCGGTAGCATAAGTCATGTTCAAGCGTCGACGCTTCCCTGTTGAGATCATCCTGCTTTGTGTTCGCTAGTACTGCAAATACGGGATCTCATACCGGGATCTGACGGAGATGATGCAGGAGCGCGGGGTGGAAGTAGACCCGTCAACGATCATGCGCTGGGTTCATCGATATGCGCCTGGGTTGGAGAAGCGGGTGCTCTGGTACCAGGGCTATCGTGCCACGTCCGGGCGCGTGGACGAGACCTATGTCAAGGTAGGTGGCCGGTGGGAAGTACCTATTTTGCGCCGTTGATAAGCCTGGTCGCTTGATTGACTGCATGCTGGGAGATCGCCGCGATACGCGGGCAACCCATCGTTTCCTAGCAAAAGCGTTGACCACCGTGCGTGACTGGCCGCATCCTCGGTTACCACCGACCAACTTGGTTCCTATCCGAAGGCGATCCACCAGTTGCAGCGAGAGGGCAAGCTGCCCGCCGACACAAAACACTGAACCTGCAAATACCTAAACAACATCATCGAAGCCGACCATGGCGCCATTAAGCGCGTCATCCGCCCCACCCGCGGCTTTCAGACGATGAAGACCGCGGCCGCTACCATCAGGGGTTTGAAGTGATGCGTATGATCCGGCGTGGGCACTGACTCACGTGTAAGCCGCACGTTAAAGACGAGATCCGTTTCGTAAATAAGCTGCTCGACATCTTCGCCGTTGCGGCCTGACGGACAAAGAGTAGCAAGCTAAGCTGCGGCCGATAGAGTTAATGCAACAGAGCCGCTCACAGCTGGTCCCGCGAGCGGTGCTGAAGGTAGGCAAAGATCCGTGATCTCCCTGTCTCAGAAAGGCTCACTTCTGTGCTGAAGCTAGGGTGCTGTCAGATCGAGGGCATAGAGGTTTCCGGTACCTACCCGGGGCTGGACCAACGGTTCACCGCGAGGCGTTACTCCTCCAAAGAAGTAGTTTGCAGCCTCTCCGTCGGGAAAGTTCCCGAGGTCGGCGACGGCATGCATCGCCCCGCTTGGGACCTCAACCCTTAAGATGGGCTCACGGTCTGCAAGAAAAGCATGCACGTAAACCGCTTTGCTATCAGAGCTCCAAACCGGGTCTGCCGCACTCGTGGATGCGAGACCTTGCCAGTGTCGGTGAGCCACATCGTAGAGCATCATAGTTTTCTGATCTAAAGTAAGGGCCACGATCCACTGACCATCGGGCGACCAGCGTGGGCTAAAAAGATCTCCCGAGCCTGAGAGTTCCTGCACCTGATGCGTGGAAAGATTGATGATTTGGAGGGTACGAGAGCCGCTTTCCTTCCCCATGAGGTCTGGCTCCCGGCCAAAGACTAGGCTACTTCCGTTTCCAGACCAGCCCGGGTCAGCCGCGTTGCGGGCCTCATCGAGCAGCGCTTCAGCTTTTCCCCCGCTTGCGTCTACCAGGTAGATCTGCCAAACGCCCCCCGGTTTTCTCGCCATCACGGCCAGACGCTTTCCATCCGGCGACCAGTGCGCGAGGAAAACCTCTAGCGCATCCGACGTCAGCCGGACCTTATCGGAGCCGTCGCTGCGGGCGCGCCAAAGCTTTTCATGAATGTCGGTCCAAGCCACCCACTTACCATCTCTCGAGAAATCGATCCTATTCGCATCTGCGAGAAAGGCCGGCGCAGAGCGAAAATCTCTTCGCTCGGGATCAAATTGCTGCAAGCCGGACGGCGCTTCTAACCCGACAAAGAAGATGCGGCTGCCGCTTCGAGTCGCCAGGGGAGAAAGAGAGCGAAGCGGTCCATTGGTCAATTGGAGGAGCTTTGCACGGCGTCCGAAGCCTCTCAGCTGCCAAAGATTATTATCTGCCTGGAAGACGTAGGATTGCCCATCTGGCAGCCACACTCCGCAGCATGCGGACAGATGCTCTAAGCCGGGTATTTGGACCGGCCTTGGCGATTGGCTTCCGCTTGCCATCTCCCAGAGCGCAGCCACATGACTTACTGGATCAAACAAGGTGAATCTCAGCAGCTTCCCGTCGGGCGACCAGCGCAGCCAGAAGGCGCGGCCAGGAAGTTTAGCGTAGGCTGTCGAAGAATCTTCGTTCGCGCCGATCTCGGCCAGGTCATTGCCGGTGGCGTAAAGGATACTGGTTCCGTCAGGCATCCAGGCTGCATCATGAGCCAGCACGCCAGGAACACGCCGCCCGCTTCCGCCCACCGTAGGGACAACCCAAAGCGGCTGTTCGGACTCAGTGGACTGCTGGCTGCGCAGCAGGAGTCTGGAGCCGTCCCTAGAGATCTCGGCCAACGAATTAGAAGAGATCTCGTCTGGCACGGCGATAGCCTGAAGCTCGCCGGCGTCTGCGTCGATTGCATACAGGCGTGGGCGGCCGTTCACCATAACCGAGGTCAACACCCGGTTGCCGTCCATCGCCATGGTAAGGAAGCTTTCAGGATTCGGCGGCCCAAGCGAGATAGGGACGTAGTGGGTTACCTGGCTGACCCGGAAGGGGGTTGTCGCTGATCCGGGTGAGGAAAGCAATCGTCCAAGCAGAGCGCCTGTTGCCAGGACTGCGGCGACGAAGCATAGGAACGACAGTTGAGCCGGCTTTAGCCAGATAGACGCTCGTCGTGGACCTACACTGGTGAGCTCTTCCTCATACCCGAGAACATCTGCTGGAGGTACAGGTGGAGGTACAGGGCGTATGCTTCCTTTCGGCACTGCGGCCGGAAGCGGCGGGTGTATAGATGGCAAGGGAGGGTCGGTCTCTGATTTAGCACCGACCGTCTCGTCCAAAACCCCGCTGGAGGGTGAGTCAAGGATGACTCGTCGGATACTTTCAAGCGGCGCTTGGACGGCAGGTGCAGACGGCATCTGGGTGACAGGTGCGATGAACCGGTAGCCGCGCTTAGGAAGGGTTTGGATAAAGCGCGGGTTGTCCGCCGAGTCCCCCAAGGCTTCGCGAATCTTGTTGATAGCCGCAGCGATGGCTTGATCGAAATCGACATTCGTGTTTCCCCAGACTTCATGCTGCAGATGCTCTCGGGTAACAATCTCGCCGGGCCGAGCCAGCAGCGCGGCCAGCACGCGGAAGGGTTGTCTCGGCACTTTGATTCGGTGGCCCGCCTTCCAAAGCTCTCCGGAACGCAGATCAGCCTCAAAAAGACCGAACGCAACGTGATCCACGTTCTCCTGGATTGCCAAGCGTACATCTCCTTAGACCGACTCGATGATATACGAAGCCTACCAAGCTACTAAATAGTGTCTCGTAACTCATTCATTCCAGGCTCTTAAGTCATGAATTGCAAAAGTATACGAAGAGAAGGGTGCAGCTATTGCATGAAGTCTCACAAGAAGAGGAGGGTCACGATCGAGCCGTCGGTTACCTGTTTCGCGCACCTGAGGGGGCACGAAGCTTAGGACGGAATAGAACTTTGGAGACCGGCCAAATGATCAGGAAGTCGCCTTACACTTCAATCCTGCACAGTCAGGGAGCTGCAAGTCTAGTGCTTGCCCTAGGATTCTTCTTGACAGCCGCACTGCCGCGCGCCTTCGGACAGGCCGAATCCGGCCGGGTCGTTGGAACCGTAACAGACACGTCCGGCGCGGTGGTCCCAAACGCCACGGTTACGCTCCTGAACAAGACAACAGGATTAAAGCTGACCGGAAGCTCCAGCGGGAGCGGTCAAGTCAATGTTTCGGCCGTACCAGCCGGTGACTACGTCGCGACCGTGACCGCGACCGGGTTTCAAACCCAAACTCAGGCAATAACCGTCGTGGTGACGACGAGCCTAACGCTTAACTTCACACTCAAGCCGGGTGCTGAGACGACAACGGTCGAAGTTACGGACGCTGCCTCCCTGGTAGACACGACCGACCCCACCCTGGGCGAGACGATTGAGGGCAAGCAGATCACGCAACTGCCTCTCAACGGACGCAATACCTTGAATCTGGCTCTGCTGACCCCTGGCGTCACGCAGGGAACCTATTCCGAGAACGGCCAGGATACGGCAGGCCGCTTTGGGGACACCGGCGGCGGTGTGCTGGCGGTGAACGGAACCCGCCCCCAGGCGAACAACTTCATCCTGGACGGCGTAGACAACAATGACGGTCTCAATAACGTCATCATCTTTTTCCCGCCAATCGACGCCACTCAGGAGTTCAAGGTGGATACGAGTGTGGCTCCGGCGCAGTATGGTCGTGCCGGCGGCGCGCTGGTGGTCAGCTCCATCCGATCTGGCACCAACCAACTTCACGGTTCAGCGTTCGAGTTTTACCGCAGCGGCAAGTGGGCGGCTAACCCGAACTATCAGTTCCTCGGTGAGCCAGCTCAGCCCAACCCTCCGTATAACCGGACGCAATTCGGCGGCGCTGCCGGATTGCCTATCCTTAAGAACAAGCTGTTTCTATTCGGGGATTACCAGGGAACACGCGTCAAAACGCCGCTCTCAAGTGGCTACGTCACAGTACCCACGGCTTTGATGCGCCAGGGCATCTTCACTGAGCTGCTCAATCCGGTCTTCGCAAGTGCAAGCTCTTCAGCCACCCCGGTCTTTACCACCCAGTATCCGCACTGCGTGCCCGGCTATGTGGCCCTGGACAACAACATCGCGGCGACCAGCTTGGGGCAGATCTATGATCCCCAAACCTGCGCCCCTTTCCAAGGGAACATCATCCCGACGGCACGCCTGAATCCTGCAGCGGTGAACTACCTCAATGCCTTCCCTCTGCCTACGCGGACAGATCGCGCTTTGAACAATTACCTGACGCACCAATCAAATGTCGCGAAATACAACACCTTTGACACACGCCTGGACTGGAACGCCTCTCTCAGCGACCTTGTCTTCCTTCGGTTCTCCTATGACAACTCCGCAACGAGTCAGAACTCTCAGCTCGCACAGAACGGCAGCAACCCTCCCCTGAACGCCAATGGTCAAGAGAACTATCTACATGCCCGCGGGTATGACTTGGGATACACTCACACCTTTTCTCCGCGAGCAGTGAACGAGGCGCGCATCGCCTATAATCGGGACAACTTTGGCTATCTGCCTCCGAACTATGGCATTTCGGTTGGCTCAGAGCTGGGCATCGCCGATACAGCTCTAGGTGCTGCGGCAAATACAGGTGGACCGCTCATCGGTGGGACCGGCACCGAGATGATGTACACAGGTGACTTCGGTCCCTTTGAAGTTCCGCAGAATACCTATGAGGTTACCAACACACTCAGCCTCACCCGTCACAGTCATCAACTGAACGTCGGTGGAACGCTTCTGCGCCGTGTGGTTAATTACTACCGCCCTATTGAAGGCAAAGGAGGATTTTTCACCAACCAGGACCAGGATTTTACCGGGTATGACGAGAGCGAATTCCTGGTAGGAGGCGTCGACAACTACCAGATCGGCTCGCAAACGGGCTTCTTTTCAAACATCAACCAGGAAGACGCGCTTTTTGCGCAGGATGACTGGCGTGTTACTAAACGTCTCACCCTTAACCTGGGCGTTCGTTATGACTTAATTACTTGGCCATACGAAGCGCACAACCAGCAGAGCACATTCAACGTGGCCAACGGCCAGGTGCTAGAGGCGGGTGTCGGCGGGGTTTCCAAAACTATCATCAATCAGGACTACCTGAACTTCGCACCTCGGGTTGGCTTTGCATACGACTTGAGCGGCAACGGTAAATCGGCTCTGCACGGCGGATACGGTATTTTCTACTTTCCTGACTATGGCGGCATCTACAACCAGCTCGGACAGAATGGCCCATTCAGCGGCAATAACTTTTTCAACGCAGAGGACGGATACTGCATTACCTTTACCGGGCAGCTGCCCACCAAGCAAGCGCCTTTCTCGTGTAAAGGCTATACGAATGGCACCGCTGCAATGTCTCAGCTCCCGCTGCCGCCCTCCATCGCTAACTTCGATCCCACCAACCCGCCTCAGGGGATCGCAGGCACTGTAGCCAACGTCAACAACAAGCACAGCCGCATCCAGGAATACAACCTTCAGCTGCAACAACAGCTGTCTGCGAAGGATGTATTCAGCATGGCGTATGTCGGCACCCGCGCGGACCGGCTTTCAACCTTTTACGAGTACGGCTTCAATCTCACCGCGTACCATATCGGGGCAACGACTCGTCCCTATCCAAACCAGAATGGCAATCTGGTTTACGACGACTACAACGGCAGCTCCAACTACAACGGGCTGCAGCTGCATTACGAGCATCGCGGCACCAACTTCCTGGCCACAGCTTCTTACGCCTGGTCCCACGCCCTCGACAACACAGACAGCCCCTACAGCGGCACTCCTGTAGCCGTGCTGCTCTACTACGATCAGGCAGCCAACTACGGCAATTCAAGCCAGGACGAACGGAGCATCGCCAGCACGTCATTTGTCTACAACCTGCCCTTTGGGCGCGGAGAGCAATTTGCGAAGGGCGCTTCTCGCGGCCTGGACCTTCTGATTGGCGGGTGGCAGATCAACAATATCGTTCTTCTGTCGACCGGGCAGCCCGTTGATCTGCAGGCAAGCGGCGCCTCGGCTCCTTCAAACCGGCCAGATATTGTCGGACCGATCCACTACCCTAAGAGCATCAGCGGCAACTGGTTCGATCCCTCTGCGTTCTCAAGCAATATCCCTTTTCAGACTGCCACAGATGGCACGGGAAACTCCGTCTACACGCGCCTTGGAACCCTGAGCCGGAACCAGATCTATGGACCGGGGAACCGAACCATGAACGTAGGTATCCAGAAGAATCTGCACATCGCCGAGGGCAAGCAGATCGAGTTGCATGGAGATGCCTTCAACGTAACGAACACGCCAAACTTCTCAAACCCCAATAACTACGACGGGCCAAGTGCCAACTTTGGCAAGATCACCGGCCTTCGTGGGGCGCCCCGCCAGATCCAGGTAGCCGCTCGCCTGGTGTTTTAGGAAAGCAGAAGTGGTCAGCTCAGCTTCTCTCATCAGGCTTTTTGCTTTCTCGGAAAAAGCCTGACGCGAGGAGCAACTACCTTCAACACTTTTGCTAAAGCATCGGCCTTTCTGGGCGCTGCGCGTGCCTGGCATGTGCACTTTCGATAGGTTCCTGCCTGTTCTCACGAAATGCCGCTGCTGTAGGAGCTCTGAATGCCGTCTACCTTTCCTTCCTTGTTACGACGGACACCAAGAGGATCAGTGCATCCTCCGGCCGGTATCAATGCTGGCTGTTTGCTGCTCCTGATGCTCCTCATTGCTGCATTCCAGACGATAGCCTCGGCTCAGACTGACGACCACACGCCGAGTCCTAAACAGAACGTGCCAGCATGGATGGAGCAGGCCGTCTTTTACGAGATGTTTCCTCGGGCATTTTCATCAGCCGGAACATTGAACGGCATTACCGCAAGGCTTGACACTCTAGAGAAGCTCGGCGTAAACGTACTCTGGCTGATGCCGATCCATCCAATTGGTCAGACGCATCGCCTAGGCACTTATGGCAGCGTGTACGCGGTGAGCGACTACTATGCGATCGACCCGGCTCTCGGGACCAAGGCGGATTTGCTCCACCTGGTTCAGGCCGCGCATGAGCGCCACATGCGCGTCATCCTTGATGAGGTGGCGGACCACACGGCGTGGGACAGCGTGATGATCTCGCACCCGGGCTATTACAAACAGGATGCCTCCGGAAAGATTCTGTACCCCCACAGTTGGACCGATGTCGCGGCGCTGAACTATGCCAATCCGGCGCTGCGGAAGTACATGGTTGATATGTTTGCTTACTGGCTCAAGACATTCGATCTTGACGGATTCCGCTGCGATGACGCGGGCGACGTGCCCGCCATCTTTTGGGACGAGGCGAGCGCGGCTCTTAGAGCCATCAGGCCCGATGTGCTGATGCTCGCAGAGGCTTCCCAGCCCGACCTGCTGAGTCAGGACTTCAACATCGATTATGCATGGCCTCTGCTCGAGAAGATGAATCAGGTAATCATGCACGGCGAACCGGCGTCTTCGATCCGGGACGAGATCAACGCGCAAGCGTCGCGCTTTCCCTCCGGAAGCTGGCACATGCTGGTCTCGGACGACCATGACACGCGCCGGGCCATCTCTCGTTACAGTGCGCAGGGTGCGCTGGCAGCCTCGGCCCTGGTGTTTACCCTGCCCGGCGCGCCCATGCTCTACAACGGCATGGAGGTCGGAGACACGACGCCTTCAGCCGGTCCAGCGCTGTTTGAAAAAGAACCTATCTTCTGGCCGTCCGAGCAGGTAGAGCCCGCATTCCCGGAGTTCTACAAAGTCATTATCGCGCTCAGAAAGAACTCAACGGCCTTACGCCACGGCGAGCTGATCTGGCTTCACAACTCGGATGAAGCCCGCGTGGTCACTTACCTGCGACGCTCACTGGAAGAGACGGTTCTGGTCGCGGTCAATCTCGCGAACGTTCCTTTTGCGGGAAGCGTTGAGGCTGGTGCGAGCGGCTGGAAAGAAGTCGTTTTGAACGAGTTCGCGCACCATGGAGAACCAGGCATGCCTACAGCGCAGCCACCGCTTCCGGCGCTCCCTATGGCTCTGCCGGCACTCTCTCTGCCTCCCTTTGGAGTGCGAATCTTTATCAACGCTCCAAGCCTCAACGCGCAATCGGCGAAGCCATAGTGAGCCAACGTTTTTGGAGTCATCGTGTTCCCCTTATCTTCCACGTTGAATTGCCGATCGCGGCGACTTCGCGTTCCCAGCACCGATGCTTTGCGATGAACGTACGCAGCCGCTGGTCTCTCGTTTGCTTTCCTTTGTGCGGCATTACCCACAGCTGCGCAGCCTCAGCCTGTGCAGTCTTTACCGAATGGCATCCGTGTGCAAGGCACGGGAGAGTTGATCGAAGTCACAGCGCTCCGCGACGACCTTTTACGTGTGCGTCTTTGGACGCCAGGGCAGGAGCCTGAGAACGCGTCCTGGGCTGTCCTGCCGGCTGCGCTGCACAGCACAGCTTCCGTCAAGCCAGAGGCTCACGGTTTTAACACGGGCAAGCTGCAGGTGGTCGTGGCTCCTGACCTGAGCCTGAGTGTCTCGGATTTAAAAGGCCACCTGCTCCAGGAGGACGCGGAACCCCTGGTGTGTCGCGGGAAAGACTTTCGCGTTTACAAACGATCTACCGTCGATGACCACTTCTTTGGATCGGGCGATAAGCCGGGTTCACTCGATCGCGCCGGCGAGGCCTTCACCATGTGGAACACGGATTACTTCGGCTGGCAGGAGTCGACCGATCCGATCTACAGGCGCAGCTTCGCCTATCGGAAGGGCGATTACGCGCGTGTGCGTTTCTCCTGTTCCATGGCGCAGACGGTTCGATAACTTTGCAAGTGGCGCCGCAGGAAGGCGGCTTTGCCGCCTGGTGGACACAATACCGGCTTGAGATTTACGGTTGGACGCCAAAGTTGGGCAAGGGTTCTCTCGATGGAAAAAGTATCGTGTTAGAACACAACCCTCTGGCCTCAAGTGTCACCATCCCGGCCAACGCGCGCGGAGAGATCATCCACATACAGTGATCGATTGATTTAACAAGCACCTGGCTAGGAAAGATCGAAAAGGTTCTGGCCGTCACAGGAGAACTAACATGGCAGCTCGTCGCAAGTTTTCGATCGTCTCCCTTCTATTGCTCCTTGCAAGCCTGATGATCGCAGCCTCTGCATCTGCGCAGACAGATCCGCCCATTCCCAGCGGAGACATCCGCGTCCACTACTTCCGTCCTGACGGCAAATATATGGGTTGGACGATCTACGCTTATGGCGACACCACGGAGCCGAACAACTTTGCAGCCGGGCCGGTGCAGATCGCTGGAGTTGACAGCTTCGGCGCCTACTTCAACGTCGGCGTGACCGCCAAGGCGATGAGCGTGGGGCTTATTCTTCATAACGGCAACGTCAAGGACCCAGGCATCACGGAGTTCGTCGATCCTGCAACCCAAGGGTTCGAGTACTGGCAGCTTGCCGGCAGCGATGCTCTCTTGACTGTCCAGCCGCCTCTTGGAACCGATCCGCCGATCCCTGCGAACCATGCGCGCATTCACTACTTTCGGCCGGACGGCAACTACGACAACTGGGTCCTTTACGTGTACGGCGCAACGACGGACCCGACAGGCAACTTCTGCGTGACCAATGATGAGTTCACCGGCTATGACAGCTATGGTCCTTACTGGGATGTGGGGGTCACGCCGGGTCACCTGGGCTTTATCATCCATAATTGCTCTCTGAACGAGAAGGACTCGGGACCCGACCAGTCGCTTCAGATACCGCAGCAGTTAGAGGGCTGGGTTGTCTCTGGGAACCCGACTATCTTTCCGCAGGTGCCGACTCAAGCGCAACAGCTCTCCGGCGAGCTTGGCCAGCTGCAGGCATTCTGGATCGACGCAACTACGATTGCACTGCAGCCGCAATACTCGCAGCCAGGCTGGACCTACTCGCTCGTCGCAAGCCCAACGGCTGGCCTTCAAGTCACACCGACCGGCATCACCGGCGGAACATCGGTCCCCTTAACGCCGTTTGCCGGGACCTTGACCGCGGAGGAGCTCACCCGCTACCCGCAGCTCTCCGGCTACGCGCTCTTCAAGCTGCCGTCTACACTCTCGCCCGAGACAGCCAAGCTCGGCCTCAAATGTCAGCTCGCTGTTTCGGCGGTCGATCAGACCGGAACCTTGCAGTATGCGACCAGCGTGCAGAGCTTCGGCGCTATCGATGCATTGACAGCGTACAGCGGCACGCTCGGCGTGGTCTTTCACCACAGTGGAGACGACGCAAGCTCATCTGACTTTGCGGACGACGCTTCCGTTCCAGTCAAGATCAAGGTTTGGTGGCCGACGGCTCAGAGCCTGTCGCTGCTGTTGTTCGCGAATGGCAGCGATACTGTGCCTGAGCAGACAGTGGCGATGCAGGAGCATAACGGAGTATGGGTCGCGCGCGGCAACTCTGAATGGAAGGGCAAGTTCTACCAGCTGCAGGCCAGAGTCTTTATTCCTACCGACGAGGCAATTGATATCAACACGACCACCGACCCTTACTCGATCGACCTTAACCTGAACGGCACGATGAGCCGGGTCACCGATCTCGAAGATGAGAGCACCAAGCCGTTCGGCTGGGATCAGCTGCCGTCTCCCGCGCTGTCGAGCCTCGGGGATATGAGTATCTACGAACTGTATATCCGGGACTTCAGCGTTGGCGACCCCACCGTGCCTGCCGCCGTCCAGGGCACCTACGAAGCCTTCCTCGACCCTTTCAGCAAAGGCATGCAGCATCTGCACACGCTCGCGCAGTCAGGCTTGAAAGCCGTCCATATCCTGCCCAGCTTTCACTTTGGAAGCGTGAACGAAGATAAGTCGACCTGGCAGTCACCCGGAGCTCTTTCGCCAAACCCGCCCGATGGCGAGCAGCAGCAGCAGGCTGTCGACAATGTGCAGGCCAAGGATGCTTACAACTGGGGCTACGACCCGGTGCACTTTATGGCGCCGGCCGGCCAGTACGCGCTCAATCCCTACACGCGCGTATTTGAATATCGCACCATGGTCGAGGGGCTGCATGCTACCGGGCTTCGCGTGATCCAGGACATGGTCTTCAATCACACCTACACTTCCGGCGAGGACCCGACGGCTAACTTCGATGAGTTAGTACCGAACTACTATCACCGGCTCGACGCAAACGGGATTCTTGAGACTGGCTCCTGCTGCGCCGATACCGCCAGCGAGCATCAGATGATGGAAAAGCTGATGGTTGATACTGTCCTGTTAGATGCCAAGCAGTACAAGATCGACGGCTTCCGCTTCGACTCGATGGGCCTGCACTTTGTCTACAACATGGTCGACATCCGCAACGCCTTGAATGCGCTTACTCTTGAGAAAGACGGTGTGGACGGAAGCAAGATCTACATGTACGGCGAAGGCTTCCAGATTGCAGAGGCAGCCAACAATGCCATTGGCCCCAATGCCAGCCAGCTCAATCTTTACGGCACCGGCATCGGCAGCTTCAATGACCGCATACGCGATTCGGTTCGTGGTGGATACGCCTTCGGGACTAACTACCAGGACCAGGGCTTTGCCACTGGTCTGTTCACTGATCCGAGCACCTATACCAGTCAGAGTACGGCCACGGCCGACCAGCTTGCTACACTGCTTGGTCAGTCTGATCTCATCCGGCTTAGTCTGGCCGGTGCGCTAAAGAATTACAGCTTCGTCGACGCTCAAGGGCAGACTGTCACCGGCGCCCAATTAACCTTCAACGGGCAGCCCGCAGGCTACTCTGCCTCGCCACTCGAGGATGTGAACTACTGCTCAGTGCACGACGACCAATCACTCTTTGATGCGATTCAGATCAAGGCCTCAGCAGCGGACACAATCGCGATGCGTGCGCGCCGCCAGGTCGTCGCCATGAGCCTGATCACGCTGGCACAGGGCATCCCTTTCTACTACGCTGCCGACGATCTGCTTCGCTCCAAAGATATGGACGATGGCAGCTACAACTCGGGCGATTGGTTCAACAGGATCGACTGGAGCGGCCAGGGAGATAACTGGGGCATCGGACTTCCACTCGCCAATGTGAACCAGGCGTCGTGGCCCATCTATCAGCCGCTGCTTGCCACCCCAGCTCTCAAACCGACTCCCGAGGAGATCGCAGACACGACGAACGCCTTCCAGCAATTTCTACAGATCCGCTACAGCAGCGGCCTCTTTCGCATGGCTTCGATGGACGAGGTGCAGAACAATCTCAGCTTCCTTAACATAGGCCAGGACCAGATTCCTGGTCTGATCGTCATGAAGCTTGACGACCACGGCCACAATTACGGTACTGCCCACCACTTCGTCGTCTTTTTCAACGCGAGTACTGCACCCGTCACCTACACAAGCGCTACCCTGGCCGGCATGCCGCTGCATCTCGATCCGCTGCAGCAGCAGTCCACCGATGCGATCGTTAAGGGAGCAAGCTTCGCAGCAAAGGACGGAACAGCGAAGATTCCGGCTCTCACCACAGCTGTTTTTGTGAGCAACGTGGAGTAGCTGACCATCGACGGGAAGCGAGAGGCTGAGCAGTAACTATCGGCCCTCTAAATAAAGATCTACTTTCACCCGAGCTTCTGCAGCATCTCCACAACTGAGTGTGGCAACTAAGTTTGGCCCACTTGCGGCAGTTAACTCTGGCCCATTTGTGGCGGCGTGATGGACAGGGTTGTGGGTTGGAGAGTCGATGGACTTCGGGCTGGAACGTAGCGGAAGCCTGAGGTCCATCGAGGGCTGCGCTCAGCCCGTCGGTTTGGTCTTTGCTTTCTCGACAGTGCGCCGGAAGCGGTAGCTATCTGGTCCGGTCTCGAGGATGTGTGCCCGGTCCGTGATGCGATCGAGCAGGGCCTTGCAGAGCCGGGCGTCGGCGCCCAACTCGGCCTTGGGCACGTAGCCGACCTCGTCGATGGCGATCAACTCGTAGCGCTCCCAGCGCGCCAGCACACAGCGCGGCTGTAACTGCTGTTTGGCTTCGACTAACTCATTGACCAGCGCCGCGGCAGTAGCGAAGCGCACGCGCCGTTTCTGACGACAGGCAGCGACGCACAGGCTGATGGACGTGCCAAGAACCACGTATCGCTACCAGAGTTGCCGTGATGACAGCGAACTGCGTGAGCGCCTGTTAGCGCTGGCTAGGGAGAGGCCGCGGTTCGGCTATGGGAGTGACCACAGATAACTCGATTCTCTTGTAGAACCAGGACCGTGCCGGGACAGCAGATGCTCCGGCCTGTTTCCTCACGACAAGTGACATCGTCATAAGTAACCTGTCAGCCACGGGCGGTGGGCGCTGCATTTCGCTAAAACGGGGATTTCAACGGAGCATGTGACACTGGTCCGCGGGAGCCGCCATGCCAAAGTGCTTTGTCATCCAGCCGTTTTATTTCGGAAAGTTCGATAAGCGATACAAGGAACCTTTGTTCCAGCCATCATCGCGGCCGGGTTAGAGCCTTATAGGGTAGACCAGGACACGAAAGCCGATGTGCTGATTAGCTCTATCGAAGAAGGCATCCGTTCGGGGGCGGTGTGTTTGGCCGACATCACGACCGACCATCCAAATGTCTGGTACGAACTCGGATTTGCCTTCGCTACGAACCGGTCCGTCGTTATGGTTTGCTCGAATGAGCGGATCGGCAGATAACAAAGCATGAAATCACCCTATCGGTCGCCAATCTTGATCCAGACTCCTTGTTTTGGCAACATGAGAGTTCGCCAGCTGCCGTGGTTTATTTACTTGCTTGTCCAGTCTGAAACGCTCCCTTTCAGGTAAGGCGATGGCGCTCGTCCTCTATGAAACGTCGGCTTCAGGGGCGGGCAGATCTAGCTTACCGCAACCTCGGTACTCACTGAAACGGACTTTTCGGTCAATTTACTTACTCGGGTGTTCCTTCACAAGTTTCCAGAAAGACTTACCTCATTTAAAGAGGGGCAGGGCCGTTGGAAGCCGAGGGGAGTTCCTCGGCCCGCGTTGGTAAGCTCGAAGTCTATGGCCAAGCAAGACCTTCTCACCGTGTTGGACCAGGCGATCGCAGCATTGCGAGCGGCGCGCAAAGCGTATGTCAGCAGTGCTAGCAACAAGAACGGCGCCTCTGCAAAAGTTCTTACCGCTGCCAGCAAACAGTCCTCCAAGCCCGCCAAGCGTGGGATGAGCGAGGAAGGGCGGCAACGCGTCGCCGAAGCGCAGCGGAAACGCTGGGCGGCGAAGAAGGGTGCAGCCAAGAAGGCTGCTCGCCTGGCGGTCAAGTAGCTATCCTGTTTGCTCAAGATAGCTCCTCAATCCATCATCCCGCCCAAGGCATCATTGACCGCAACGGCCAGATTCTGAACCGTCCCGAGATAGCGCTCGGTGGTTTGGATCGAGGCGTGGCCGAGCAGCATTTGAATCTGTTCTAAATCGCCGCCGGCCTTGCGGCAGAGCTTGGCGCAGGTGCGGCGCAGATCATGGGACGCAAGCTTGCCGAGCGAGGTCTGGCGCGCATACTGAACGACGATGTGCCAGATGCCTTTTTCATCCTGCATCGAGTCGCCGGTGAGCTTGCCGCCCTTTGAGATCGGCCGGAAGAGCTTACCCTTACCGCCGGGCTTCCTTAGGTCGAGCTCCGCGGCCAGGATCCATTCCTCGACACGGATTTTGACCGCGGCCGGCATGGGACGGTGCGGCGGCGGTTGCCTTTGCCAACCAGGTCCGGGATCACCGTAAGCGTCCTGTCTTGGCCGCGTGTACATGGTGTTCATCTGACGCGATGATGTGTGGATGGTTGACGTTGATGTAAGCGGTGTGCTGGTTGCGGGTCCTCGTCGTCGACGGAGTACCGTGGAGCGTCGTCGGGTGGTGGAGGAGACGCTGGAAGACGGTGCTTCGGTCGCGCGCGTTGCTTTGAAGCATGGAGTAAACGCGAACCAGGTCTTTCAGTGGCGGCGGCTGTATCGCGACGGCAAGCTTGGTGTTTCTGCTGAACCTGCGATGAAGTTACTGCCAGTCAGCGTCGTAGAAGACCAGGCGGTCCCGCTGGCTGAGCCTGGCGAAGTGGTTCCCGAGCGGTGCGGAGCGATTCACATTGAACTGCCTGGCGAGGTCCGGATCAGTTTGGAAGGCAGGGTTGATCCGGCCCTTGTGCGCGCGGTGCTTAAGAGTCTGCGCTCGTGATTTCTCTTCCATCGGGTACCCGGATCTGGATTGCTGCCGGTGTCACGGACATGGCCCGCGCGGCTTCCATGGTCTAAGTGCCCAGGTGCAGACGGTGCTCGAACAGCAGCCGTTGTCCGGTCATGTCTTTGTCTTCCGCGGACGCCGCGGTGACATCGTCAAGGTGCTCTGGTTTGACGGTGACGGATTGTGCCTGCTTGCCAAGCGGCTGGAACGAGGGCGGTTCGTATGGCCTCAGGCAAGCAGTGGTACTGTATCTTTGAGCCGTGCGCAGCTGTCGATGTTGCTGGAAGGAATCGACTGGAGAGCGCCTCTTCGAACGGCAGAACTCGTGATGAGTGTTTAAGTGTTATCTCCTGTATTCATGCGGCTTTTCCTCTATTAAGCCGCCTTGCTTTATGACATACTCCGCTCATGTTCTCAGCGCCCAACGAGGCCGATCTGGACGCGCTTTACCCGGCTGCGTTGAAGGCGATGATCCTGGCGGAGCGCGACCACCATCAAGCCCAGCACGATCACTTCAGGGCGCAGCATGAGCGATACATCGCGACGCTCAGCTCACGCGCAACCGAGATCGAACGCCTCCTGCTGCTGGTCGAGAAGCTCAAGCACATGCTCTTCGGCAGCAAGAGCGAGAAGGTGCTCCGCCAGATCGAACAGCTTGAGTTACAGATCGAAGATCTCGAGGTTGCCACTGCAATCGAACAAGTACAACCTGTGGCTCGAGCCGAGCGTCTAGTCCCAACCAAGCCCTTCCGCCGGCCCTTGCCCGATCATCTTCCGCGCGAGATCCACACGCATATGCCAGCCCATGAGGCTTGCCCTGACTGTGGAGGCCGACTGCGCGAGCTGGGCCAAGATGATGCCGAGATGCTGGAGTATGTGCGCTCCAGCTTCAAGCCGGGGTCCCCGCGGACAGGTCTTCGTCCGTGGGGTGGAAGGTGTTGCGTCATGTGCGCCCCAAGCTGAGCTGCGATGCCTGCGACCGGATCGTGCAGGCACCGGCACCTTCGCGGCCTATCGACCGCGGCCTCGCGGGACCTGGTCTGCTCGCGCACGTGCTGGTCTCGAAGTATGCCGATCATCAGCCGCTCTATCGGCAGTCGGAGATCTATGCCCGTGAAGGCGTCGACCTGGATCGCTCGACGCTGGCCGGATGGGTCGGCGCAACCAGCGAGCTGTTGACTCCACTGGTTGAAGCTGTACGCGATCACGTTCTGGCGGCAAGCAAGCTGCACGCTGACGACACCCCGGTCCCGGTGCTCGAGCCCGGCAACGGCAAGACCAAGACCGGAAGACTCTGGACCTATGTTCGCGATGATCGGCCTTCAGGCGATACGATCCCACCCGCAGTGTGGTTCGCTTACTCGCCGAGCGAAAGGGTGAGCGTCCCCGGCAACACCTCAAGCTCTACCAGGGCGCGCTGCAGGCCGATGCGTATGCCGGCTTCCATCATCTTTACGAAAGCGGAGCCATTTACGAGGTCGCCTGCTGGGCCCATGCTCGGCGCAAGTTCCACGAGATCCATATCGCTCATGCTTCCCCAACAACAACCGAGGCGATTGCGCGCATCGCAGCGCTCTACGCTATCGAAGCCGAGATACGGGGCAGCACACCCGAGATCAGGAAGACCACCCGGCAGGCCAGGGCAAGGCCGCGCCTTGACGACATGCGCACCTGGCTTGAAGCCACGCTTGCCAGGCTCTCGTCGAAGTCCGACACCGCGGCGTCGAGATAGCGTGTGAGCGCAAGCCAGCGCGAGAGCGCGTAGCGGATCGCCGACGGGCAGCTCGAGATCGATAACAACGCGGCCGAACGCGCGTTGCGCGTGGTCGCGCTCGGCCGCAAAAACTTCCTCTTCGCCGGCTCGGATACCGGAGGAGAACGGGCCGCGGCCATTTACTCCGTGCTCGGCACAGCCAAGCTCAACGGGCTCGACCCGGAGATCTACCTTCAGCACGTTCTTGCACGTATCGCCGATCACCCCATCAGCAGGATCAGCGACCTGCTCCCGTGGAACCTCTCGGTCCCAACCCAGATCACACCCTCATAGCTTATGTATCCACATAAATTATGTGGATACATAGTTGTGACACTCCCTCATAGCGACGGCCCACACCACACGCTTACGCTTCTTCTCGTCGCGGGCCTCGATCAGCTCGCTGACCAGCGCGGCAGTGGTGGTGAAGCGCACGCGATGGCCACACTGTCACCCCACGGACGTGGACCTGTCCGCGGGGACCCCGACGTTGGCAGCCAGCCAGGCCAAGAGCCAGGGCGATGTGCGTTTTGCCGGTGCCGCTGTTGCCCAGCAGCAGGACGTTCTCGCGACGGACGAGGAACTCGCCTCGCGCCAGTTCCAGTACCAGGGTCTTGTTCAGCGACGGGATGGCGAGGAAGTCGAAGCTGTCCATGGTCTTGACGACCGGGAACTTCGCCTGCCGGATGCGCCGTTCGGTGGCGCGGCCCTCGCGGTCCAGCAACTCCAGTTCGGTGATGCGGAGCAGGTAGTGTTGATAGTCAACCTGCTCGACCGCACACTGCCTTGCCACCTTGTCATACTCGCGCAGGATGGTTGGCAGCCGCAGTTCCTTAAGGTGATGCTCCAGCAGAAGCTGCGGCGTGTCAGCCGTGTGAACGACAGCGTTGGTTGCAGAGACTTCGGCACCACTCATGCGCATGCCTCCACGAGCAGCGTCATGGAATCGGCGGCCTGCGTGGTGCGCACCTGAGCCAGAGGCAGGTGCGGATAGTTTTCCATGTCCAGCCGCGGCGGTCTTCGCTCGATGCGGCACAGCAGCAGATGGCGCACCGCATCGAAGCTGATCGTGCCTAAGCGCAGGGCATCTTCGATGGCAAGAGTGAGTTCTGCGAGGTCGAAGGTCTCGATGAGTCGCAGCACTTGCACATACTCCCGGCTGCCGTGCTTCTTGAGCCTTGCTTCGAGCAAGCGCCGCAGCTGTGCGAAGCACTCCGGCAACTGCCAACCGGCGAGCGGAGCGGCTTGATCCAGTGCACGCGTCTTCTGCTCGAGCAACGCCAGGTAATGCAACGGATCGAAGATGACGGCCTCGCGTTCATAACTGCGCTGATGCCGGGCGATGACTTCGCTGCCACAGGCGATCACCACTTCGTGCACGTAGCCCTTGACCCATACTTGGCGGTGCCCGTACTCGGTTGGCACCGAGTAGTCGTTCGACCGATAGCGAACCAGCGACAGTGAACTGACCGCGCGGAGATCTTCTCGCAGGCTTCATAAGGCGCCGCCGGCAGCGGCAGCATCACGGCACGATCACGCTCGAAGCGATCGCCGATGGTCTCTGTATGTCCGCGCAGCCGCCGCTCGCGCCGCTTCCGGCAATCGGCTTCCAGCCGAAGGTTCAGTTCTTCCCAGCTGCTCGCACGCGGAATCGGAACCATGAAGTTCCGTCGTGCATAGCCCACCAGACCTTCGACCTTGCCCTTATCGTTGCCCCTGGCGGGGCGGCCGAACTTATCGGCGAACAGATAGTAACTCTGCAACTCAGAGAAGGACCGGGTGCGCTGCCTCTGCTCGCCGCCCAGGATCTTGGCTACAGCGATCTTGGTGTTGTCGTAGAGTATCCGCGTGGGCACGCCGCCGAAGTAGGCAAAGGCCCGTACGTGGCCTTCCAGAAAGGCCTCAGTCGTCTCGGCCGGAAACGCTGCCACAAAGCAGTCGTCCGAATGGGGCAGGTCCATGGCCAGATAGTGCGCCTTCTGCTCCACGCCGGCGATCACCACCAGCGCCTCGCCAAAATCCACCTGTGCCTCGCCCGGTGCATGGGTCAGAGGCACGAACATCTCCCGGCCGCGAACCTGTTCGCCACGCACGTAGTCCTTCACGATCGTCTAGCCGCCCGCGAATCCGTGCTCTTCTTTTAGAAGATCGAAGATCCGCTTAGCCGTATGTCGCTGCTTGGCAGGTCTCAGCTTGTCGTCGTTCAGAGTGGCGTCGATGACGCCCAACCATGGTCCCAACTTGGGCCGCTTGATCGGCTGCTGCCGCTGGTAGCCGGGTGGAACCGCGTACTCGAGCATCTTCCGTACCGTATCTCGCGAAAGCCCAAACTCCCTGGCTGCCGCCCGTTGACTCATGCCCTCGACTCGAACCGCTCGCCGTACTCGTCCGTAAATCTCCACCTCGAACATCCCTCCGGTGTTCCATCAACCATGCCACTAAGGCAAATGCTCAAGCAACCAAAGTCCGGCGGTGGACTACTTTTACTCCGCCGCAATGCAACGCTCTCGCGACGCACTGTGGCCTAGTTTTGCACTGGCGCTCTCACTCGGCGCGTATTCGGGTTCCGGATGTGGGAGCTAAAGAAGTCACGCAACCGGGTGCGCGATTCTGGCCGTGCGGAGAAAATTGACGGCAGGGAAGCCGCTTGAACTCGGGAGAGTGATACCTGGGAGGTCATCAGATGTGTACACCCCGGCCGCGCTTCCGCTGCAAGAGGCGGTTGACCGTCTTCAATGAAAGCCTCTCTGGATCAAGCTCTGGGCCAACCCACCCCCGCATGCGCCGGTGCTCCTTATACCTTGGCTTGCTCAGTATACCGAGGATCTCAGCATAGGCCCGTGCGTCACCGCAGTCTCGGTTAATACAGCATAAAAGCGATCCCAACCGTAGACGAGTTCCGGGCTTAACCTAACAAAGGATACCTGTGCGAAAGGGATTGTAAAGAGCGCTGTATTGCCGGTGCGGTCGAGAGAAAATTTGCGCCAACGGCCACTGTGCGACCTGCTACACGCTCAGGCAGCACGATGCCCGCTACTTTGGCGGACTTCGCGAGCTGGCTTTGAAGAGGGACGGGCGTTGCTGCCGTGTATGCGGAGCCTCTGGCCGCCATAAGCGCTCCATCGTCGTGCATCATCGGGTCCCAGGTAGATCGGCCTTGAAGACGCTTGTCTCGCTTTGTCCGGCCTGCCACGCGAAGGTACACCGCACGAAAGTGGTGTTCTCGGAGATGCCGCTCCTGCTTTTGGGGCTATGGCGTGAGCAGCACCCAGAGGGACACGAGCAGACTCGGCTAAACTTCAATGCGCGAGGGCCGGCAGCGGCTCCGGGTCCGTTGTTCGCTGGATTGGACACGCTCGAAGCAGGTGTCCGGGAGGAGGTTGCGATGCCACGTTAGCTCGCCAAGGAGAGAGCAGATGTGTCTGGTTCCTACCGCAAACCCTATATGGCCATTACCGGCCTTTCACGTTCCCACGATGATAAGAAGAAGGCTGCACGAGGACTCCGCCGACGACAGGACGCTTGGCTACGCGGCCTGAATCAGTACGACCAGGCACTGGTTCCTCATCGGCTGGCGTGCGCGTTCAACAACACCTATCTATGGGGCAGGGACGGCAAGCAATTCCTTACCTTTCCCTATAGCCGCATCGACGGCTGTAACGATCTTGCCTGGAACCGCGGGCTCAATCTTCAGCGTAAATAGAACAGATTGGGAGTGCTTGCGCTAGCGCTCCCATGTCTGCTCAGGCCTGCGTGAGAGTGGACTCACTCCCTGAGCCGGGCGATCTCGCCGGTCAGCTCAGGCAAGGCCAGCCTGGCTAAATAAAGAAAACGGCTTATTTGTTAATAGCGGCTCGGCTTAATAAAGCCAGATTAAGAGCCGCTCGCAGCCATTCCGACGCATTTGCTAGGCGTTAAATGGTCATTGTGTCTATTATATGAGACATTATGAAACCCACTCCGAAGCGGCTTCTTCCCTCCCTCACCCGTCTTCTGGAACAGGTTGGCGAGAACATTAAGCTGGCTCGTCTTCGCCGGCGCTATGCCGCTGAGACGGTGGCGAACCGTGCTGGGATTGCCCGAGCCACTCTCTACCGCATTGAGCAGGGCGATCCAAGCGTTTCCCTGGGGAACTACGCACGTGTCTTACAAGTTCTGCGACTGGAAGAGGATCTGAAAGGCTTGGCCGCCGATGACCTGCTGGGGCGAAAACTTCAGGATGCTGCGCTAGGAAAGCGCGCGCGTTCGCCCAAGCGCCGATCCACTCTCGCATCAGCCGGGAGCTCGACACCATGAAGGGCGCTCAAAGAACGGCCGAAGTCTATGTGGATGCAGCAGAGGAGAGCGCTCCCATCTTGATGGGAGCGCTGCATGTCCAGGGGAGCGGCAACGGCGAGATATTTTCTTTTGAGTACCACCCCGGTTGGCTGGAAAGGCCTGAGGCGTTTGAGTTCGATCCGGACCTGCAGCTGGTAAGCGACCCTCAATACCCGGCGCAGACGCGCAACAACTTCGGTATATTTCTCGATTCAGCTCCTGACCGCTGGGGGCTAGTGCTCATGCAACGCCGTGAGAACCTCCGCGCAAGGGAAGAGGAGCGCCGGCCGCGACGGCTAGGTGAATGGGAATACCTTCTCGGCGTGCATGATGAAACGCGGCTTGGTGCGCTGCGCTTCCGAGCTCCAGGCGCGGATGCCTTTTTGGATGATGACGATGCAATGGCGGCTCCTCCGCTCACTTCACTGCGCGAGTTGCAGGCCGCGAGCTTGGGGTTTGAACAGCACGTCCACGAGGAAGAACATCCGGATTACGCGCGTTGGCTGAAGCAGTTGGTAGCTCCAGGTTCGTCGCTAGGAGGCGCTCGCCCCAAAGCGTCCGTGCGGGATGAGCAAGGGAGACCTCTGCATAGCGAAGTTCCCCAGTCGGAATGACGTTCTGGACATGGGAGCCTGGGAGATGCTGGCGCATCGCCTTGCCGAAAAAAGCAAGATCTCTGTACCAGAAGCAAGACTTCTCCACCTCGGAGCAGGACGCCACGCGACCTTTCTGGTGAGGCGCTTCGATCGCACAATCCATGGCGGCAGACGCGCGTTCGTTTCAGCCATGACCCTCACGCAGCGACGCGACGGCGAGGAAGGTGCCAGCTACCTGGAGCTTGTGCAACTACTGCAACGCCAAGGGGCGAGTACCCTCTCGGACACGCATGAGCTCTACCGCCGGATCATCTTTAATGTCCTCATCCACAACACGGACGACCACCTGCGCAACCATGGCTTTTTCATCAACGAGCACGGCATTCGCCTCTCGCCGGCCTACGATATGAACCCGTCAGCGGATCGCGATGATTTGACGCTAGCAATCAACGAGACAGAGACCGTATCCGATTTAGAGGTCGCGCGCGGCGCTCATGAGTTCTACGGCCTACCGCTTGCAGCGGCAGACAAACTCATTGCAGAGGTTCGGGCTTCCGTTACGACCTGGCGTCAGGAAGCTACGACTCTCGGGATCGCTCGTTCAGAGCAAGAAGAACTTGCAGCGGCTTTCGGGAGCGGGTGACCGTTACGCGCCTGTTCTCATGACGAGAACGCTTGGTGATCAGCGACGAGAACTGTCGGGCTGGTGAACATTGTGGAGCCACGCTCAGGGGTCTTCTCTGCGTTTAGAAGGTACCTCATTGGTTCTGACCTGTGATGTCGGCACGATGAACGAATCAGCCCACGTTCCTACTGCCTTCCCGGGAGCAAGCTTGTGAGGTGGCCAATAGCCCAAAGAGTCCCGGCTCTAAGGCCGAGCGTGCTTGCCCGTTTGTCTCTGAAGCTAACGTTTGGTCGGGCCTTTCAGAGCCTTCACGTAAAGTTATGGTCCAATCCGAGGTAACTCCTAGCGTTCCACCGTCACAGTCGTACGTTGTGGTCCGTTTCCCGAGCCTGAATGCTAAGTGCATCACCCTTTTGGGGAATCGTAGCCGGTCACTCTGTCGTCTGTTCCCGGCGTGGTTGCCTGTGTAACGTCAGCCAGTTGCGGCGTTTCCTTCTGTACCAAGTCGCGGCCTTGTTGCTGGAGCGTGCGAACCGCTCCAACTGCCCATCTTCCGGCTGTGCCGAGCAGAGCGTTCAGACGCTCGTTGTCCTCCGTGATCATGGGCCGTTGCACGGCAGCGTCGGTCTCCTGTGCCTCCACGGAGAGGTGCCGGATTCGCTTCCTGAAGCGCGGCGGTATTTGGAGCAGGCGTTGGGGATCTTGACGCATGAGCCAGAACGGTCCAACACAGAGGCTTACGCGCTTGCCGGATTTGCCGCCGTCGCTTTCAAGCAGGGCAACTATTCCGAAGCACTCGACTCGGACCGCAGATGCTTGCAGGTCTACCAGAAGAAGCTCTATACAGAGCCGCACCTCTCGTGGGTGGCTCCGCTCGCGGGTATGGCGGCGGTCTATTACGCTCGCCAGCAATGGGATGATTTTCAGGTTGTCACCGAAAAGGCTTACCAAATTGCTGCATCCACCATGACCGCGGATGATCCGCGACGACTAAATGTAGAACTAATGGTGGCCAGGTTGCGCGAGCATCAGCAATCCTTTTCGGACGCGAACTTTTTACTCCAAGACGTGCTTGCCAAGAGCCCGCAGCAAAGGCCCCGCACACAACAGGTGCGAGAAGCAGCCCAGCTAGACCTGAAAAGTTTACCCGTTAGTGACCTCCCTCTGACCGAGGCGTCACCGGAGTCCAGCACCATCCACCCCTGCATGATAAGAGGACATTATCATGCGCGGCAGCGCGGCAACCGAACCGTCATCGGCCGAGCTTCCGTGGAAGCTGAAACGTGGGCTTCAGCGAGTACAAAGAAGAACAACCGCAAATACCTTTCTCAAGGACCCCGGTTAGTCTAGTCGAGGCAACGTCATTCAGAGCCTCACCATCTCCGCCTGCTTACCTGTTCTCGTCTTAGCCAGCATGGATTTCACCTGATCCCGCACTGTCCCTATCTTGACATTCCTGAAAGCCGAGATTTCTTCCAACGAGTAGCCGGTTAGAAGTCCATTTGCAACCTGAGTTTCGGCTTCTGTGAGGCTGTAATGCTCCCGTAATACGTCTTCTTTCAGGACAACAGGTTTTTCCGGATCGGTTACAAGCAGCAGGATGCCACCCGTCCCATGTCCTAGAACAGGAGACGACAGTAACTGTAACGACCTGCGGCCTGATGTACGTTCGAGTGCTCCTTAGGGTCGATGCTGACGCTCCTGCCACTGTCCATCTTCAAGGCCATCCGGCCATCGTCGGTGACATTCTGGGATCGCGCGTCAGAGTATCCTCGTCTTCCATGCTTTGCGGAGCGAGGCATGATTACTACAACACAAAAGACGTTATCGTTATGCCGAAGCAACCGCTGCAGTAGCCTCTTTCAGTCGAGGACGGCCGCCCTTCTTGCCATTCTCCCTGGCAGCTATGGTTTTCGCTGCGCTTCTGGACTGGCCGCCTCGCATCCCCATGTGGCTTGCCATCCACCGCTCAGAACCGAAGATGCCTTCGAGCAATGCCGGCAGATAAAGGTCGGCATCGAGTTTCGGGAAGTGCAGCCCATAGCCCGAGGGAGAGATCTCAATCTCGGTGAGCTGTTCCGGCGTTGCGTGCTCCAGCCCCTCTGCATCTCGGGGAGAAAAAAAGATGCCCAGGTTCGAGTTGAGCTGGACCACAACACGTCGTATATGACGGTCGTATTTAGCGGACACGGCCTTGGGAACTCTGGACTCCAGCTCCTTCGCCCTCTCGTTCGCCTTTGTAAACTCCTCATGCGTGACCATGAATACCCTCCCAGACCCGGCAGAGCTGAGGCACATGCTCTCCGAGCGCCTTCTGAATCAAGTTCAGTTCGTGCTGTGCGAAGCCAAAAGTTCTCTCGCAGACTGGCCGGCCCATCAGGGCAGTTCAGCTCGAAGATGGCCTCCTGTCCATTTCCGATCACATGGACGTGTGCCGGCCGATGGTCGTTCGGGTAAATCACAACGCGGAGACCAGGAGCCGCAGAATGGTAGGCACTCTCTTAGTGTACTGCCAACCCAAGCGCTTGGGTTAACAAATCCACGCGTCCGTTACATTCTGTCTACGGACGTAGAAGAAACGTGACAGAGGGTCAAAACGATGGCGAAGAGCAGGTTTGTGAGCTATTTGAGAGTCTCAACGGCACGGCAGGGAACTAGCGGCCTGGGACTCGAGGCGCAGCGGGCCGCCGTCGCCGGATTCCTCAATGGTGGAGACTGGACCCTCGTGGAGGAAGTTCTCGAGGTTGAGAGCGGCAAGCGCAATGATCGGCCTGCACTTGCCACTGCCCTTAAGCTCTGCCGCAAACATCGCGCTACATTGGTGATTGCCAAACTGGACCGTCTTGCCCGCAACGTGGCCTTCATCTCGAACCTCATGGAGTCCGGCGTCGAGTTCGTGGCTGTCGATATGCCCCAGGCGAATCGGTTCGTGGTGCACATCCTGGCTGCGGTCGCTGAGCAAGAAGCTGAGGCCATCTCGAAGAGAACCAAGGCAGCCCTCGCCGCCGCAAAGGCGCGGGGAACAAAGCTTGGCGGCCGGCGCGTCTCGGCTGAACGGTTTGCAGAGATCGGAGCTGCAGCGCGCCAGGTCCGCAGCCAGAAAGCGAGCCAGGTCCGCGCGGAGCTCGTTCCAACCATCACAGCCATACAAGCCACCGGCGCGAGCTCGCTCCGCGCGATCGCAGCAGAACTCAACGCTCGTGAGATCCCAACGCCTCGAAAACTTGGGGAATGGTCTGCGGTTCAGGTCCAGAGGGTCATGGAACTATAGATAGGGTGACTGCACCAAACGTCAAAAATCGTACGCTTGTATGTTGGGTTTGTGGCTGACCGTTAGTACGCTGGTCTCGAAGACCGTCCTTAGCTTTTGGTCGTCACACCTGCTGCCAACAACTCGAATGAATGCCTGGGCCGAGTCGAGCCCGTATCCGGCAAGCGCGAGTACGAGGTAGACATCAGCGCGTGAGGCAGTTCCATGAATAAGGTTTGGGTTGGTGTTGACGTTTCGAAGCAGACTCTTGACATAGCCGTTCGACCGGGAGGTGAGTCGTGGTCGGAGCAGGACAGCCAAGTTGGCATCAAGGCTCTGACTCGCAGACTGAAGAAGCTCGCCGCGGAGCGGATCGTGTTGGAGGCGACGGGTGGTTATGAGCACGAGTTGGCTCTTCAATTGAGTAAAGCTGAGTTGCCGGTGGCCGTCGTCAATCCGCGCCAGGTCAGAGACTTTGCACGCGCCGTTGGCAAGTTGGCGAAGACCGATCCGATCGACGCGAAGATCCTCAGCCATTTTGCAGAAGCAGTTAAGCCTCCGTGCCGACCCGTCAAAGACCCCGGGTTGGACGAACTGGATCAGCTTGTGACTCGCCATCGCCAACTGGTTGAGATGATCGTGGCGGAACGAAACCGGCGCATGTCGTTGCGTAGCAGCGCTCAGAACGACATTGATGTGACGATCCGATTCCTGCAGGGCAGGTTGAAGCAGGTGGACGGACGCTTGAGTACCCTCATTGAGAACGATCCGGACTGGAACCGTAGAGCCGCTCTCTTGAACTCGGTTCCCGGCGTCGGACCGGTGCTCATCAGCAGTCTCATTGCAGAGCTGCCGGAACTCGGAACCATTAACAGGAAGCAGGTCGCATCGCTGGTCGGCGTGGCTCCCTTCAACAACGACAGCGGGAAATCACGAGGAAGGCGTCATATATGGGGCGGCCGGGCACACCTTCGTGCGCTGCTCTACATGTCCGTCATAGCAGGTCTACGCTTCAACCCCACCATCCGCGACTTCTACAAGCACCTGCGTCAGGCTGGCAAGCCGGCCAAAGTCGCCCTAGTCGCCTGCATGCGCAAATTTCTGACCCAACTCAACGCCATGGCCAGGGCTTCACAGACTTGGAACGCGCATCTTTCTTCAGTAGCTTCTTTGGAGGTTCTGTCGTCAGCCACGCCATCCTGACTCTTGACTTTCAAGATGAATGCTATGGGCTGAAACTTCAGGATGCTCTACTTATGGGCATGCTCGAGCACAATGGTGTGATTCATTCGACTCTTTGCCTAACCCTTCAAAATGCTGGGAGCTCGGTCCAACAACAAGATCTGCTTCACTTCTTCCTACACTGGCTCCAGTCTGCGCGGAAGGACTACATCGTTCCTTCGAACGTCTTTAAGGGGACAATATATGGAACGGATGACAGTAATCCACGGCGACTTAAGCAGACTGTTAGAGGATTGCTTAGGCAGCTCAAAGGGCTCTGTTGCAAAGTTTTTGAGGCCGCTAGAAAATGGGGCGAACGCGAGCGGAGCTGGTCATGTCAGATTTCAAGTGGCGTCATTTTGCAGGCGAGATCATCCTCTGGGCAGTGCGCTGGTACTGCCGCTATGGCATCAGCTACCGTGATCTGGAGCAGATGATGGGCGAGCGCGGTGTGCCCCTTGATCATTCCACGATCTATCGCTGGGTTCAGAAGTACGCGCCGGAGATTGAAAAGCGGCTGCGCTGGCAGTGGCGCCGCCCGCAATCGACGAGCTGGCGGGTCGATGAGACTTACGTGAAAGTGCGCGGCAAATGGACTTATCTTTACCGGGCGCTGGACAAGCTTGGAAACACGATTGACTTCTATCTCTCGCCCACACGGAACGCAAAAGCGGCGAAACTGTTTCTCGGCAAGGCGCTGAACGGTTTGAAGGACTGGGAGAAGCCGGAAATCATCAACACGGACAAAGCGCCGACCTATGGTATCGCGATCTCAGAATTGAAGGCCGAAGGTAAGTGTCCCGAGAAAACGGCGCATCGACAGGTTAAGTATCTGAACAATGTCGTCGAGGCCGATCATGGCAAGCTGAAGCAATTGATCCGTCCAGTGCGGGGTTTCAAGACGTTGAAGACCGCCTACGCGACGATCACGGGATTTGAGGTGATGCGTGCCCTGCGCAAGGGCCAGGCGGCGGTCTTCAACCTCACGTAAGACATCCGTGGCGAGGCGCGCATCGTCGAACGCGCTTTCGGCCTCGGTGCCTCTGCGCTCGCGGAGGCCGTCGCAATGATCGGTGAACGACTCGAAATCAAACCTGCGTAACGTCTCAGGATAGCGCAGCGTCCTGGACGCCCTCCGTCCATGCCTGAACTTGCAACAGAGCACTCTGATGAGCTGGGATGCAGCGAGCTCGGTGCTGATTGGGGTTCGAGAGAAGAGTCGATGCTGCTACTTCTCAGCCGGCCTTGGAAGACCAAAACGCCGTCGCAGTCATCGGAACGCGGGGTCGTCGCAAACGGATAAACCTGGGTGAAGTCTTAGGCAGCTTGTTCGTAGAACGGCATGTAAGGCGCCTGCGTGGTCCAGAGATGATGGAGCAGGACAGCCAGCTTGCGAGCTACTGCAACAACAGCTTTATTTCTCGCCTGCCTGCCGCCTCGGGAGGCCAGATGCAGGCCCCACTGTCGAAGAGCCGAGTCTCGCCCATGTGGTCGAAGGATGTGGTTGGCACACTCGACCAGGAGACTTCGGAGATAGGCGTTGCCGGCCTTGGTGATGCCAAGCTGAGGGTCATGGTCTCCGGACTGGCTGCGTTTCGGCTTGAGACCGAGATAACACCCTACATCGCGGCTTTGCTTGAACCGCTCCTTACTGCCCAGGGTGAGGACGAAGGTAAGGGCTGTGATCGGACCGACGCCGTGAACCTTCTGCAGGGCTTGAGTCTCTGGGTACTCGGTTTGGCCGACCTCTTGGATCTGGCGGTCGTACTGCTTGATCCGGAGCGTCATCTGAGCGATCTGGTCGAGCACCGGGTTCAGCGCCTGCGCGAGTCCGGGCGGCATCACGGCCAAACTTCGCTTCGCAAAACAGCGTGTCGTTGTCGCCGGCATACGATGCCCACAGGATTTAGTCAGTCCGCGCACGGCGTTCACCGCCGCTGTGCGAAGCCGAACCAGCACGTTCCGAGCGCGGATCAACGTAAGCGCCTGCTGCTGCTCGACGGAGCGATGTGCGATCGGACGCAGGATCTCGGGATCCAATCGGGGGTACCGTGCCAGCTTCTCGGCATCGACCGTATCGCTCTTCCGGTCACTGTGCGAGATCGCTCGTAACTCTCGGACATTGGCCACAATCACCTCATGGCCAAGCTCCTCCAGCTGTTCGCTGATCCAGATCGAATGCGTTCCCGCTTCCATGGTCACCCGGGCCTCCGGCACGTCGGTAAACCACTTCTGAATCGCCTTCGGTGTGGTACGGAAGCGGCCCCTGTTGACCACCTCGCCGTCCTGGTTGAGCGTGCAGTAATGACTCCAGACGTCGCCAAGGTCAATGCCGATTGTTGTCTCGACCTTGGTTCGTCTGCGTGGGACTTCCGCGATGAGGTGAGGCGGTGATTTCTTCATGGGAATAGTCTCCTCCTTCGAAGCGACCTGCTCATCCCATCTCTCAGGACTAACCTGCCTGTGCGCTGCGGGCGGGCACTAACAGGGCAGTGAAATTCATTCGCCTGTCGTGTCTGTACTATTGCGAGTGTCACACCCACTCCTACTCTGGTCCTACAGGATCGATGTTGGAGGGGCAATGGCAAGTGGGACGGCAGTACTTGGCAAGAAGCAGCAGCATCGCGGCGTGATGCGAGGCGCCCGCGATCACCAGCTGGACCACAGGTTTTATACGGGCATGGCCTTTGCGATTGCAGCAGGGGTCTTTGCCGGATTTGCCCGAACCTACTACGCACGGAGCTACTTTCACACTCCCAGCATTCCGTTCTGGGTTCATGTTCACGGCATGGTTTTTACCGGCTGGATTCTGTTCTACATCCTTCAGAACCTGCTCGTGATGTACGGAGGGATGAGACTGCATCGTAGCCTGGGCATCCTGGGTGGGCTTCTTGCCTCGGGTGTCGTTCTCCTGGGCTTCGCTGTCGCCCTTCGTCAGGCACGCCAGGGAAGATTCTTCTCCTTTCCTAATGTTTACAGTTTGCTTGCCGTGTCCTTTGGACAAATGGCGCTTTTCGCCGCTTTCATCTACCTCGGTCTGCGGCTGCGGCGCGATGGGGAGACACACAAGCGTTTGATCCTTATGGCAACGCAGCTGTTTTTCTTCCCAGCCTTTGGAAGATTGATGCAGGGCGTCACTCTTTCTACGCTCGCCCTCGCGCTGTGCTTCTATCTTGCTGGTCCGCTATACGACAGGCTGACAAAGGGGTCCGTCCACCGGGCGTATCGATGGGGTGTACCGCTGCTCATCCTCACCATGCCGCCATTCGCAATTCTGGCTTCTCACGCTTCTGCCTGGCGCTACATCACAAACCACTGGCTGCTCTGATGGGTGGTACGCCGGCAAGCTGGGCGCTGCTGAACAACCTGTTTGCCGCGAAGTGGATAAGGTGCTCCGGGGCGATCTCCTGTAGCGCGGATGTCGGGGCCTCGCCGGCGAACTCCCGGAAGTCGCGAATCATATGCATGTGATCGTGATACTGCGCCGCATGGGCGATCTGGGTCCAGGTAAGGGACGATTCGGTGCGCAGACGAAGAGCGTGACTGAACCTTGAAATTCGGCTGAGCGTCTTTGGGGTTACGCCTGCATAGGCAAGCGACCTGCGCTCAAGCTGACGAAGGTTGACCCCCATCGTCCGAGCCACCCCTGAAACACTCGCCCCGCCCCGTGACCCGCCCCGCAAAACCAAGCCACGGAAGACTGGAAATTCCGGCTTGTGACCCGCCCCGCAAAACCAAGCCACGGAAGACTGGAAATTCCGGCTTGTGACCCGCCCCGCAAAACCAAGCCACGGAAGACTGGAAATTCCGGCTTGTGTGATTCGGTTTGTGCCGTGTTGATCGGCAGATTTGCGGTTACTGTAGCTCAAGTGAGTGTCTCAAGCAACAGGCTTGAGGGTTTACCGAAGTTCAGCTCAGTTCGAGCCGCAGCCGTGCGGAGGTAAAGTGGTAAACGCGCAGCGTTTTCCAAGGCGACCATGTCGCCGCCTTTTCCTCCGCTGCACGTCGCCGCAAACTCGGCCGGCGTCCGGTCTGCAAGTGCCGAGTGTGGCCGATGATGGTTATAGTCACGCCGCCAGCGATGCAGTTTTTTGCGTGCATCCACCAGAGTGAAGCACACCTCCACGTTCAGAAACTCATCCCGCAGCTTGCCGTTGAAGCTCTCGATGTACCCGTTCTCGGTCGGCCGGCCTGGCCGAATAAAGTCCAGGTGCACACCGTTGGTGTACGCCCAAAGATCCATTGCCTTACTGGCGAATTCCGTCCCATTGTCGACGGTAATCGACTCTGGCGCGCCCCGCAGCGCGACCACTTTATCCAAGGCCGCGGACACCTTCTCGCCGCTTAGCGAAGTATCTGCGTGCAAGCAGAGACACTCGCGCGTGAACTGATCGACCATGGTCAGCACACGAATCCAGCGCAGGTCCGGTAGCCGCTGCAACACGAAATCCAGGCTCCATTTCTGATTCGGCCGTATCGCTGAACCCTGCGCCACGCGCTGGCGCTGCGCCCGTTCCTTGCGCTTCTGCGTGCGCACAATCAACCCTTCTTCGGTGTAGAGCCGGTAGATTCGTTTGGCGTTGACTTCCCAGCCTTCGCGTTTCAACAGCACGGTCAGTCGGCGATACCCGTAGCGCACACGACTGCCGGCAAGTTCTCGCAAGCGCACCCGCAGTGCATCCTGGGGATCACGATGGTGCTCGTACCGTAGCGTTGCCCGGTGCACCGGGATCAGCCCCGCCGCACGCCGCTGGCTTAGTTGGTGGACCTCGACAGCCCACTCTGCCAGTTCGCGCCGCAGGCGAGGCTTCAGAGTTTTTTTGAGACAATCTCCTGCAGAATGTGCCGGTCGAGCGAGAGATCCGCAACCAGCCGCTTCAGCTTGCCGTTCTCCTCGCGCAGCTGCCGCAGCTCGCGCAACTCACTCAGCCCGAGGCCCGCGTACTTCTTCTTTCCAGGCATAAAAACTCTGCTGCGAGATCCCGTGCTTGCGGCACACCTCGACGATCGTCTCGCCCGCCTCTGCTTCCCGCAGTACCCGTAAAATCTCTTCCTCGCTATGCCCTTTTCTCGCCATCCCGCAGCTCCCCTTTCTGTTCCAGAGAACCACATCCAGGCTTGAAATCCTCCAAGAATCAGTGGATTAGTTTTCGGGTTTTGGGTCAGCTCGCTGCGACCCCAACTTTCGCTGGCGGCGTTTATAGGGACCGACATCTTCCCGACGACTTAGCAGGCACTCCTACTGATGAGGTAAGGCTAGATGCTGGGCAGCGCTCACAACAGTGGCCCGGCGTCGGCTTCGCTCCGTGGTAGCACTGCCATCCGAGCCCGTGACCATGCGCGACAGCTGGGGTACGGCAAACCACCACGCAGCTAGGCCGATCAGTAGAAAAACGAGTTTCGCTGGATCGAGATCGTTATCTAATGTGCCGTTCCGTTGTGCTTCGGCGAACATCGCCACCGTGCGCTGATAGTGAGCCGTGCGGGCCGCCTCGTTTATGGCTGGCCCCTCAGACAGACCCTCCCAAAGAAGCAGCCGGACCAGCTGCGGATGTTCCGCGTGATAGTCGAAGATGCAGCCCGTATATTCTCCGATATCCTCCAGACCGGGAGCGTTTGCCCCCAGCGAGATGGCGAGCTTTTCCAGTTCCTCGATGAGCACCGTCTCAAAGAGTCGTCGTTTATCCCCGAAATAGTTGTAGAGACGCTCCTTGTTGATCCCCGCGAGAGCCGCGATCCGCGCCATGGTCGTACCGTCCGGACCATGTGCCGTGAACTCTGCGCATGCCGCTTGCTGGAGACGACGACGGGTTTCCTGTGTATCCCAGGCCATCAGCCAATTCTATTTGAATCTCCAACCTTCCGGTTGGAATCTCAGGACATATCCAACCACAACGTTGGATTTGATGGAAGGCGATCGGCTGCGAGGAGAACAAGAATGTCGGGAAGAGTTGAAAGCAAAATTGCGGTGGTCACGGGCGGAACCAGTGGCATTGGATTGGCGACGGCCAAACTGCTTGCAGCGAAGGGAGCAAAGGTCTTCGTAACAGGGCGAAGGGCTCCAGAACTCGCTGCGGCGGTCGAGCAGATCGGTCATGGTGCCGTGGGTGTCCAGGGCGACGCATCCAGGTTGGAAGATCTCGACCGGCTGTTCTCAACGGTAAAGGAGCAGGCGGGGCGGCTGGATATCCTGTTCGCGAACGCCGGCACGGCGGAACACCTCACGTTGGAACAGGTAACGGAAAGTCAATTCGACACTGAATTCTCCGCGAACGTCAAGGGAGTGTTCTTCTGCATGCAGAAGGCTCTGCCGCTGATGCCGGATGGAGCGGCCGTTGTTCTAAATGCTTCCATGTGGACGATGAAGGGAATCGCTGGATTCGGTGTGTTGAGCGCGAGCAAGGCCGCGGTGAGAAGCCTAGCGCGGACATGGGCGAACGAATTCAGAGCGCGGCGGATACGCGTAAACGTCGTCAGCCCGGGCCCAGTCCACACTCCTTCGATTGAGAGGGCGACAGGTGGCCGGGAGAACGCCGACCAACTGCTGGCAGAGCTGTCGAAAGACATCCCTCTCGGTCGCGCCGGCAAGCCGGAGGAGATTGCAAAAGCAGTCTTATTCCTAGCCTCAAAAGATGCAAGTTATGTGGACGGCGCTGAACTTTTCGTGGATGGCGGAATGGTTCAGATCTAGTGGCTATTCCTCTGCAAAGCGTGTCACTCCTCCTAAGTCGCACAGGCGGAAGTTGACGCCAGGACGCACTCCGGGAGCACTCTGACATGCTCAAATGGCGTGAGCGGCGTTTCGCAGGACTAATCACATCGGTAGCGGAACATTTTGGGAAGTTGTTCGTATCATTGCGGCATGCGCAAGGCTCTAACTCTGGCAGTTCTAGTGTGCGGAACGACCGCTCCGCAGAGAGTTCAGGCCCAGCAAACCACTTCAACTGCTTCGGCGTACCTAGGTCAAGCTCTCGAACTCATGCAGCAGCATTCATTGTTCAAAAAGACCATTGATTAGCCTGAGTTGCGGAAAAAGGCGTTTGCTATGGCCGCGAACACAAAAGAACCTGTCGAGACGGCTCTCTTGCATTAACACAGAGGATCGTAGCTTGCTCTTATCCAGAGCAGATCAGGCGGCTATCTCGAACAGTTTTGTTGATGAATTGGATTTCGCCTGAGACCTTCGGCTTATATAGCAGACAAATGACGGCGCTTGATCATGCGCATGATCTCAAAGCCCTTAATCGTGGCAGCCGCAGTCTTCATCGTCTGCAAGCCGCGCGTTGGCTTGATCACGCGTTTCAGCCCACCGTGGTCTGCCTCGATGATGTTGCTAAGATATTTTTGACGTTCCATGTTTGTATACTCGGACAGCGTGCCTTTCCTCTGCAACCGCCGAATCGCCTTTGGGTAAGAGCCCGGCTTGTCAGTGGTGATCGAGTGTGGCGGCCACTTGCGCATCGTTCTCAATGCTTTGCCCAGAAAGCGTTGGGCGGCGCTGGTATTGCGGCGGTCCAGCAACCTGAAGTCAATCAGCCGGCCCTCCTTGTTGACAGCTCGGAAGAGATACTTCCACTGCCCTCCGACTTTGACGTAGGTCTCGTCCACTCGCTAGGAGCCGGACCGGTAGCCCTGGTACCAGGGCACCCGCTTTCAGCTCAGGGGCAAAACGCTAGACCCATCGAAAGATCGTGGAGGCATCGACCTCTACGCCGCGCTCCTGCATCATTTCAGCCAGATCCCGGTACGTGATGCCGTATTTGCAGTACCAGCGAACGCATACCAGGATGATCGCTACAGGAAAACGACGGCGCCTGAACATGCACTATCCTAGCGCCCCAGTCCCTCTACACCTGGTTAATGAAACAGAGCCGGCGTCTCTATGCCGACTCTATACAGATGGGTTCCAACGTCAACGCACGCCTAGCAAGCCTCGCCCTAAGCCAAGTGTGCAGCACTGCGATAATGCGACCTATCAGGATGGATAGCCATAAGCTTCCGTTAGTGACAGCTTACCCCAAGCACTGCGGCAAGACGGTCCTCAATCGATATCATCTGGATCCGCCCGAGATCCCGAGCTTCAACACCTGGTCCATAGAGGATAAAGACACTGCCGTAGTCCTTTCGAGCCGGCCAGAAGCCGTGGTTGCCTTTCTCGAGCGGCGCGGTTAGATACGATGGAGGCGCAGCGAGTGAAGCAGCTCCGGCTGGACGATCGTTACCCTGAGCCCCGAACCCGAACATGTAGTGCTCGGCCGGCTCAACGGCTAAAAGCGAGGTGGCAAGCTCAGGTGCATACTGCTTCAGTTCCGCCGTAGAAATGATGTGACCGATGCCATCTTTGCCGGCTGCGGATTCTGTTCGCAAAAAGGCCGCAACGGCGGGGTCCTCAGTAGTGGCGATACCTCCGAGTGAACGCACTTGGCCCGTGATGCCATTTTGGCTCAGAAGCACGCTCAGGTTTGCCATGTGGTCGACACGCTCAAAGCCATGATCGGCGGTGACCACAAGGTTGTAATCCGCAGGCATCGCGGCGATCATCTGTCCCAGGAGCTCATCAGTCCGCTCGACGACGGCCCGGCTGGAAGCGTTGAAAGGTCCGAGGTCGTGCTGATCGCTGTCGAGATCCACAAGGTGCACCAGGAGCAGGTCAGGCTGCTCGTGCTCAAGGAGCCAGACGGTAGCAAGAGTGCGGGTACGGTCATCCATCCACTGCTGCGGAAAGGACGGGAGATCTCGCGCAATGTCGTCGACCAGGTTAGATGGCACGGCCTTCAAGGCGATAGAGGCCATGTCCATGGAGCCGCCGTTGCGACGCTGAAAATACTCCGGCAGGTTGTAGGTGAGAGGCGCGTCGACAGTTACCGGCCAAGTGACTGCGGCCGACGTGAGCCCGTGGTTCGCCACGCAATCGAGCAGTGAAGGCACCTTCACCAGTTGAGCCGACCAGTAGTACTCGCCGCCTTCAGAGCGAGGCTTGCGGTTGCCCAGAATGCCATGCTGGTCCGGGCGCACGCCGGTGATCAACGATGTATGCGAAGGCCAAGTGATGGTAGGCCAGACGCCGATGACCCCGTCAGCGATCTGCCCGCCGGCAAGCAGCTTCCGCAGGTTGGGAATGCGTTCGCCCATAGCGTCGCGGTCGCGTAGGTAGCGCCAATCGAGGCCATCGACAGAGACGACCAGGAGTTTATGAGTTGCTTTGGCCTGAGGGGACGGTGCTGCTTGGCCGGCAGCCAGAGTGGCCCCGGCCAGACCAAGCGTTGCAGCGATGAGCGTTGCGCGTGTTAGAAACGTATGCGGCCCCCTAGCTGAACCTGACGTGAGTTGAAGGCGCTGGCGGCGGTGCCGAAGGTGGTCGAGGTCGGCGGACCATGGACACCCAGGGCACCCGCGCCGGTACTCGCGCCGTAGGTATTGTTGACGGCGCCCGCGCACCCCGCGGCACTACAGGCAACATTGGTGGAGTTGAGCAGGTTTTCGGCTTCGGCGATGACCCCAAGCGTCACGCGTTCGCGGTAGATGGGGAAGACGCGGCTGCCGCGCATGTTCCACTCGCGAAAAATAGGACCGCGGAACGTGTTGCGCGAAGCAAAGAGCGCGTAATCGTTGGTGACGCCGTCGTTGTTGAGATCGGAGCCAGCGAGCGCGGAGTAGGGGAAGCCAGAGGTGACGGTCGCGTCGGTCGCAAAGTCGAAGCCGTTGACCACATGCTTCAACGGACCGTCGATTGAGAAACGCGGCTGATAGACACCCTGGATGACGAAGCGGTTGCGCTGATCGCTTGAGGACCAGCCATAGTCGGCGTTCAGGTTGGTTGAGTTGGTGACGTTGTTGCCGCTGTCGCCGACCGAGTCATTGTTGTTGAGCGCCCAGCCTACGGTGTAGGAGGCGTCGAATTGAACCGCGTGACTGAGGCGCTTTTTAATCTGGACGAAGCCTCCGTAGTACGTATCGCTGCCTTCCGAAGAGATGGCATACACGGGCCCAAAAGCGGTGTTGGGACGCGTGCTCGAGAAGGTAGGGCGCCCGTCCGCAAGCGTGCCGTTGATTGAACCCAGGTTCGTGTCAAACAGCACCGGGGCGCGGCGGCCAAGATAAACCTGCGCGCCGACGGTGAGTGAAAAATTGGTTCCGACCTGCTGTTCGAGCGCCGCGTCCATCTGATGAGCGTATTGGGTGCGGAACCGGGGATCAAACCCGTACACGGTCGTCTTGACCGCGAACTGGCTGGCCGGCCCCGTGAACGCGGCTGGATACTGCGGCGCGCCGGCAGCGGTGCCGCTTACCGTAAAGGTTTGGACCTGCTGGCCATTTGACCGGTCGGCTAGGGAGATGAGCCGCAGGTTGAGTGTGTCGTAGTTGATGCCGTACCCTCCCCGAACGACCGTGTTCGGCCCTACCCGGTAGGTGAAGCCGAGCCGCGGCGCGAAGTCGCGAAAGTCGTTTGGCAGGTTTCGTGAAATGGCAAGCGGCGCGTTCTGGTTGAGCGTGGGGAAGATTCGATACTCCCAGCGCAGCCCATATTTGAGGCTTAACCGGTCGTTCACCCGCCAGTGGTCCTGCGCATAGAAGTTAATTGGCGTCGTGCGGTGATTTGCGATGTTGTTGCCGAACGCTTCGCTGAAGGTGGTGTAGTTGTAAGGCGCCTTGGTGGCCGGATTGATGACGCCGTTGATGGTGTTCAGGTAGAGCGCAAGCGAGGAGAAGCTGTACTGAAAGGTGAGCCGGTCTTGCGAGAGGACGTTGATGGTATCGATGTCTGTTCCGAAACGTAGCTGGTGCTGGCCAAGGCTGTAGCTGAAATCATCGATCGCGTCATACTGATCTTCTTCGTACCGCTGGCCTGCGATAGTGTTCGAGTTGAGCGTGGCGACTCCGCTGATTGCGATCGTTGGCCCGAGCAAACCGCTAACCGGAGGCCGATCGAAAATCCGACGCAGAAAGCCAGTACGCAGCTCGTTGAGCGCTTTGCTGGAAACGATGTGCGACCATTGCGCGGCCGCGGTCTGATCCTTGTCGTTGAAGTTATTTGACGACGAGATGGTCTGCAGACCGCCGGAGGTGTTGAACTGCGATGGGGTTTGATACGCTGAGCCACGCAGGTAAAAATCGTTGCTGGCATTTGCCTGGTAGTCAAATCGAACGAGGTAGGATTGGAAGCGCTGCTTGAAGGGCGCATTACCCAGTTCGGAAGCGGGCAAATTCAATGCTGCGGCGTTGGCGGCCGTAATCGTGATGGGTCGAGCACCGTCTTCGGGCTCGTACTCGCCGCTGATGAAGTAGAAAAGCCGGTCGTGAACAATGGGACCACCGATGTTAACCGAGTAAGTCGCCCATTGCTGGAACGGCTTCGATCCCTGCGCGAGAGACGGCTTGGAGATCAGACCTGGGCGTCGCTCCAGCACCAGGCCCTCGCCGTGAGTGTCGTTGGTGCCGCCGCGCGTGATGAAGTTGATCATTCCTCCGACAGTGCGGCCGTACTGCGCATCCATCGCGCCGGAGATCACTCGAATCTCTTTGACATCTTCTGGTGAAAAGATTCCGAGTCTGCCGGGGCCGCCGCGCTGCGTATTATCTATACCGTCGATCAGAAAAGCCTTTCGCTGTAGTCCTCCGAAGGCAAATGTAGGGTTGCCGAACTCGTCATCACGTGTGCCGTTGAGGCCGGGTACAAGAAGAGCCAGATTGAACGTATTGCGCGAGGTAATGGGCAGGTTCTCAAGCGAGCGCTGATTGAGCCCGTCGGAAATATCAAAGGTCTCTGTATTCAGGATGCTGGCGTCGGCATTGACCGTAACGGTCTGCGCGTCGGAGCCGGGCTGGAGCGTGACGCTGACTGGGGCAGCGTAGCCCAGGCGAACGTCAATGCCATTCTGCTGAAAACGCTCAAAGCTAACGGCGGTAACGACCAGGTTGTATTCCCCGACCGTCAGCAGCGGTAGAGTAAAATTGCCGTCATCAGCGGCTTGAGTCTTGCGCACGAAGCCGGTATCGCGGGACACGGCTTCCACTTGGGCTCTTGGGATGGCGGCTCCGCTTGGATCGCGAACGACGCCGGCAATACTGCTTGTCACATCGCTGGTTTGGCTCAACGCGCTCGAACAGAGAAAGCCACAAGCGAGCGCAACGCTCACTGCAAGCAGCAGGAAGCACGGTGAAAACGTACGAACGGCCAGCTGCCATGGAGTGCTTGGTGATTGATTGCTTTGCATGATTCAACCATCATCCAGTCTTGTAAAAAGGACCATAAAGCGACGGTTAAGCCACGGTTAAAAGTGTTACAAACTGTCGTATTCAGGGCTCTGTAGAGCTGCAGGCTCCGTTGCAAAGTTCGGGGAGATCGCTTGGAAATGGGGCGAACGCGAGCGGAGCTGGTCATGTCAGATTTCCAGTGGCGTCATTTTGAAGGCGAGATCATTCTTTGGGCGGTACGCTGGCACTGCCGCTGTGGGATCAGTAACCGTGATTTGGAGCAGATGATGGGCGATCGCGGTGTGCCCCTTGATCATTCCACGATCTATCGCCGGGTTCAGAAGTACGCGCCTGAGCTTGAAAAGCGGCTGCGCTGGCAGTGGCGCCGCCCACAATCGACGAGCTGGCGGGTCGATGAGACTTACGTGAAAGTGCGCGGCAGATGGACCTATCTTTACCGGGCGCTCGACAATGAGAAGGGCAGAGGAATACTAGGCCACAGCATGCCGCGGGAGCGGGGTGTTGCGGCGGAGTAAAAGTAGGCCAATAGGAGGCCACCGCCGGAACCTTGTTTCGTGAGTTGTTGCTTTGGCAGCAGGGATCATGGGACGCCGGAGGGGATGTTCAGGGTGGAGCTATACGGGCGAGTACGGCGAGCGGTATTGGTGGAGGGGCGGAGTCAGCGGGCGGTAGCCAGGGAGTTTGGGGTATCGCGAGAGACGGTTCGGAAGATGCTGCAGTACGCGATGCCGCCAGGCTACCAGCGACAGCAACCGGTGAAGCGGCCCATGCTGGGGCCATGGCTGGGCGTCATCGATGCGATCCTGGAAGACGACAAGCAAAGGCCAGCCAAGCAAAAGCACACGGCCAAGCGGATCTTCGACCGCTTGCAGACAGAGCACGGGTTCAGCGGCGGCTACACGAGCGTGAAGAACTACGTACGCAGCGAGCATGTGCGTGGGCGGGAGATGTTTGTGCCGCTGGCGCACCCGCCTGGAGAGGCACAGGCGGACTTTCCACCCCAGCAACAAGGACCCGTTGCTGGGGACCCCGGACTTCGGCGAAGCGCTGGTGATTGTGGCCGGCGTGGAGTGCAAGGCGCACTATCTGGCCATGGACCTACCGCACTCGGACGACTGTTTCGTCATAGCCTTCCCGGCCGAAACAACGGAAGCCTTTCTTGAAGGTCACGTACGAGCCTTCGAGTATTTTGGGGCGGTGCCGACGCGCATTTTGTACGACAACACCAAAATTGCAGTGGCCAAGATCCTGGGCGGCGAGCAGCGGCAGAGGACGCGCGCATTCTCTGAGTTGCAGAGCCACTATCTATTTGCCGATAAGTTTGGGCGGCCAGCCAAGGGCAACGACAAGGGCAAGGTGGAGGGTCTGGTCGGCTATGCGCGGCGGAACTTCATGGTGCCGATTCCGCGCTTTAACACTTGGACAGAGTTCAACGTACACCTGGCTGAGCAGTGCTGGAAGCGGCGTGAGCAGCGGCTGCGCGGGCACACAGAGACGATCGGAGAGCGATCTGAGCGAGACCGCGCCGCGATGCTGCCGCTGCCAGCAGCCTCTTATGAAGCCTGCGAGAAGACAACCGCACGAGTGAGTTCGTTGGCGCGGGTTCGCTATCGTAGCAACGACTATTCGGTGCCGACTCAGTACGGACATCGTCAGGTGTTGGTCAAGGGGTATGTGCACCAGGTGGTCATTGCGTGCGGCAGTGAAGTCATTGCTCGCCACGAGCGTAGTTATGAACGCAAGGCCGTGGTCTTCGATCCGCTGCACTATCTCGCCCTGCTCGAACAAAAAACCAGAGCGCTGGATCAGGCAGCGCCGCTCGTCGGCTGGCAGTTGCCGGAGTGTTTTGCGCAATTGCGGCGCTTGCTCGAAGCAAGGCTGAAGAAACACGGGGCGCGCGAGTATGTACAGGTACTTCGACTCATGGAAACCTTCGCCTTTGAGGAGGTCACGCGTGCCATTAATGATGCATTGCAGTTAGGCACGATCAGCTTCGACGCGGTGCGCCATCTGCTGCTATGCCGCATTGAGCGCCGGCCGCCGCGGCTGGACATGGAGAACTATCCGCACCTTCCACTGGCCCAGGTGTGCACCACGCAGGTCACCGACTATATGGCGCTGCTCACGGAGGTGCACGCATGAGCGAGGTCGAACTTTCTGGGACAGACACAGCGACACATACAACAGACACGCCGCAGGTTCTGCTTGAACACCACCTGAAGGAACTTCGGCTGCCCACTATCCTGCGCGAGTACGACCGCGTGGCAAGGCAGTGCGCCGTTGAGCAGGTGAATTACCCACGCTATCTGCTCCGCATCACTGAACTGGAGTTGCTCGACCGAGAACGCCGCGCCACCGATCGCCGCATACGACAGGCCAAGTTTCCGGTGGTCAAGAGCCTTGACAGCTTCGACTTTCTGGCCATCCCATCCCTGAACAAAAATATGGTGCTGGAACTGGCCCGGTCGGAATTCCTTAGCCGCCGTGAAAATCTGCTCGTTCTTGGCAATTCCGGCACGGGCAAGACGCACATCGCCCTCGCTCTCGGCCTGGCTGCCTGCCAGCGTGGTCATCGCGTGCGCTTTATCACCGCAGCTGCGCTGGTCAGCGAGCTGATCGAAGCCCGTGATGAAAAGAAGCTGCTGCGCTTCCAGAAACAGTTAGCCAGCTATGAGCTTCTGATTGTCGATGAGCTGGGCTTCGTGCCACTCTCAAAGACCGGCGCCGAACTACTCTTCGAGCTGCTCAGCCAACGCTATGAACGCGCCTCCACGCTCGTGACCAGCAACCTGCCCTTTGCAGAATGGACCGAAATCCTCGGTTCCGAGCGGCTCACCGGTGCCCTGCTCGATCGGCTCACCCACCATGTCCACATCCTCGAGATGAACGGCGACAGCTACCGGCTCAAGCAGAGCAAGCGTAAACGAGAACCATCCTCCGGAAGCTAAAAAGCTAACCGGAGCTGCGCCGAAAGTCGCCATATGCGACCGCCAAGTGGCCTAATTTTGCTCGGCCCCACTGGCCTGGTTTTACTCTGCCCTTGACACCGGTACACACGCTTCACGTTCACCTCGTGACCGCGGCGGCACAGTACCGCATGCAACCGTCGATAGCCGTAGCGCGGCTTCTGCCGTGCTAACTCTAGCAGTGCCTCGCGCAATTCCACATTGCGATCCGGTCGAGACTCATAGCGATAACTCGACCGGTCCGCGCCTAACAGCTTGCAGGCCTTGCGCTCACTCAGCCGAAACTCGGCCGATGCGAACGCGACATCTCTCCTCAGGCCGGCAAGCCGGGGTCCCCGCGGACAGTTCTTTGTCCGTGGGGTAGAAGCTCCACCCGTTTTTTCTTATGACCGCTTTCAGCACTTCCTGGTTCAGACTGAGGTCCGCGACCAACTGCTTCAGCCGGCGGTTCTCATCTTCCATTGCCTTGAGCCGCTGCGCCTCGCTGACGTCCATGCCGCCGTACTTGGCCTTCCAGCCATAGAACGTTGCCGCGCTGACCCCGTGTTCCCGGCAAAGGTCCGCCGTCTTCATCCCCGCCTCGTGCTGCTTCAAAACCCCGATGATCTGCTCTTCAGTAAACCGGCTCTTCTTCATCGACCAAATTCCTCCCGTTCAATGTACGAGAGATTCTCAGCTCAGACTGGTAGGAATTCTGAGAGGCATGTCAGATGGCCATCATCTTTCGCCAGGCGAAGAGACGGTCAAGCAGGTGTTGTTGCTCGTTTGGCTAGCTTCGCTTCTAGTGCTTCTTTATTCCTCATTGCTCTTGTGGGGCGCATTTCGCTTGCTGCGGAACCCGGACGCCTCTCTAACCTAAGAGGTGACGGGGGTCTTGTTACTCCTGAAACGGAGGTTTCAGGGGTTACAAGCATCGGTTCCCGCGATTCGAGTAGCATCATGCCCCTTCAGGGACATTCGTGAGTTTGGTGGCTAAGCGGGCCATCTATCGTTTGGCTGAGAAAGACGATTCGGGGTGTTCTCTTCATAAGGAAGATGTTCTGGACGCCAGAGGATTTCCATAAACGCACCCCAGGGTGTCTTGAAGTACCAAATCCTTTCACCCTTTTTTAGGTCACCTTTGGCTTCTAAAGGACCTGCGAGGAGCTCCGCTCCGTGCTGCTTCAGGGATGCCGCCGCGGCCTCGATGTCATCGACGAAAAAGGCGATATGGGTTGCGCCAAAGTCGATGTTACTTGGCATGGTTTGTTGCTGCTGGTCGGCGTCGAAGGCCATCAATTCCACATTCACATTGGGTCCGAGCCGAAGCATGGCGATGTGGATGCTTTTGATCGGAACTCCGGTCGGAGTCTCATGGAAAGGGCCAACTTGCCAAAGCAATTGCGCTCCAAGGGCGTCTTGAAAGAACTGGATGGCTCCGTTCAAATCGGGGACGGTGATGCCGATATGGTCGACGTGCCTCGCGGAAACGATTCCCTTTTGCATAGTCTCTCCTCTTTTCTGTTAGCGAATGACAGTCTTGAACCACATGTAACCGCTCTCGCCCAGCACCATACCGAGCAATCCAAGCAGAGCGACGATGGGTGGTGCGGGGCTTTTTACCCGGAACAAGGCATACAGCACACCTACGGCGCACCCCAAGGCGAAGGAAAACAGGTAGGTTTTCATGGTTTGGCAGCCTCCACACGTTGGAAGAACTCGATCAAGCGGCTCGAGACCACCTCCGGTTGCTCCTCCATAACGTAGTGGCCGCAATCCTCGATTTCGCCACCTTCGACATGGACCGCGAGCGACTCCATCGACATGCGTAAACGATCTCCTACTCCGCTTTTTCCGCCCAGGGCAAGCACGGGCATTTGCAGCATGGTCTTGCTGAACTCGATGTTTTGGGACGCGCTCTTGGCGGCGGCGCGATAGTAGGCGAAGCCTCGACTCATCGCGCCCGGCCTGGAGTAGCAATCGACGTAGCGGTCGAGCTTGGCTTGAGAGAGCCGCTCCGGATGCTGCGCCTTATGTTGGAAGAGCCACTCGAAGAGCTGCCGCTCGCGGCCTTGGGTCAGCACCTCAGGCAGGTCTGGCAGTGTGTTGAAGGAAAACTGCCAGAGTTTGACGTTGACCTCAGGCGGGAGAGGAAAGCTCAAGGGTGGGGCCAAACCGGGGAGTGCGGAATCGAGCAGGGTCAGGCTGCGGATACGTTCGGGGAACTGCGCGGCCCAGGCGTAGGCGATCCAGGCTCCGACATCATGGCTGACGAGGTGGATCGATTGTGGCGTGAAGGAACGTAGAGCGTCCTCAAGCTGCTTACTGATGCTGCCGGTGTCGTAGCCTCCGGTGGACTCGGAAGATTCGCCCAATCCGGGAGGGTCGATCGCCAGCACATGATGCCGCTCGGCAAGGGCTGGCAGCACCTCGCTGTAGGCTTCCGCGGTTTCGGGCCAGCCGGGCAACAGCACCACCGGCGTACCCGAACCTGCCGTGAGAGCATGAACACCATTGCCGAGAATAGAGGCTTGTACGGTTTGCGTCATCATGTGCCATCTCTTTCATTCGTTGACTTACGTGTTTTTAGTCGCCGCTGCCGATACCGGGATGTCGGCCCGGTATCCATTGCATGCGCAAAACTAACCTGTTCCCTTGAGGGCGGTTTAGAGCATCAATCTCGTGATAGCCGTTGACGTAAAAGAGACATTGCCCACGATCCCAGACCAGGCCTGGACCGATGGAACCGACCTGCTCCGGCGATGCGTTGAGGTTTACGCCGTTCACCTTCGGATCGGTGATCTGTTTCAGGAAATATCCATTGGCTCCGAGCCAGATTCCATGCGGCAGCGCATACGCGACGGTTGCATTGAAGTGAACGGCTTGGCCGGCCTGGGTAGAACGAGCATTGGTTTGGATGGGAGGTGAGTTGTTCGCTCCGTTGTAAAGGTAATGGGTGCGCCAGCTTGTCTCGATCCTGTGCGTCGGGAAGAAGGTAAAGGCATAGTACGGATGCACCGTGAAAGCATGGCTGCTCAGGCTGGTTGGTAGATTCTGGCGGTACTCTCCGATTGGAACGTCAAAGTCGAGAACGAAGCGCTGACTCAGAAGCGTGGAGCCAATCTTCCGCTGTTTCCATTGCAGAACAAGCGGTGAAACCGTAAGGTCGCCAAGACCACCTACTGCTTCAGGCGCGCCTGCATCGACGTGAGCGGCGACAAGAATGGCTTCTGTTCCGTACCACCCCCCGAACAGGTGGTACTTCGTAAGCTCGACACCGTGGGTCAGGCTGCTGACGCTGTTGATAGCAGGCGCACTTCGTAGGGCATGGCCTGTCCCATCGGTGGTAATGCCGCCGTGATATGCATCGCCGATCTCCTCAAGCAAGAAGCCTGGGGCGCCGAGAGCATCGAGAAAGCTCGTGTCGCCAAGATTGACTGTGGGCTCCGCCGGATGCATTTGCGCATGGCCTGTGATCCACCCCGGCAGCAGAACCCAGAGAATGTATTTAAGCATCCGTGTCATTGCAGCACCGGCACTCGACGGCTAAGTACCTGCTGACGCAATCGATCAATGCCAGCAGCGATGAACTCAAGGCTGTCCTGATCTTGAAACTCTCCGTCAATTACTTTGCGGTCCACGGACGGAATGACGATCTCTCGCGTCGGAATCACATCAGCTTGCATGGAAGCCAGCGTCTCGCGGAGTTGGTACTGAGCGCGAACGCCACCGGTGAATGCCGTAGCCGAGCTAACAATCAGAACAGGCTTCGCTCGAAAACATGACGCGAACGCTGGCCGGGACGCCCAGTCGAGAGCATTCTTAAGGACGCCGGGTAAGCCGTGGTTATATTCCGGGGTCGCGATCAGGACGCCATCGGAAGCGGCTATTGAGCTTCGGAGGGCTGCGATCGCCGGCAAGCCGGGTTTGCGATCCTGATCTTCGTTGTAGAGGGGAATCGTCTCAAGCGTCATAAGCCGCAGTTCTGTACCGAGAGTGAGCCGAGCTTGCACCGCGCGGAGGATGGCGGTGCTGAAGGAAGCTGCTCTGAGACTCCCCGAGATACCTAATAGCCGAACTGTGTCCGTCTGCTCAGTCATGTTCCTGCCTCCAGTCAAGGGCTGCTCACATTTCAAACAGTAAGGCCTACCTGCTTATCCGTCCAACGAAACGCTCGCACAACAGTTATCATGATCACGAATGAATGGGGACCCTCAATATGGAGCTACGCCATCTGATCCACTTCATCGCACTTGCTGAGACGAAGCAGTTCACCGCAGCGGCCAGACGCGTGAACGTGGTGCAATCGGGCCTTTCGGTGACGATTAAGGAGTTGGAAGAGGAGATCGGCGCCAAGCTGGTGGACAGAACCACGAGAAGCGTGGCGCTGACCGAGGCGGGAGAATGCTTCCTCGAATATGCGCGATCGAGTCTTAGCTCACTTCACGAGGGAATCGTGGCCGTGAGATCGCAGGATGGCATTGTGCGCGGACGGCTGAAAATCGGAATCCTCCAAAGCTTGACGCCCTACGTCGATCTACCGGCGGTGTTGCAGCGCTTTCGCGCGATCTATCCGCAGGTGGAGTTTGCCGTACGTGCGGTGGACACGGATGAGGTTCCTGCCCTGGTGCGTTCCCGTGATGTGGATCTGAGTTTTCAAGCCGTCGGGCAGAGGACGACTCTGGAAGGGCTGGAGGCAATCCCCTTTGCACATGACGTTCTCGTCGCCGTCTGCTCGAAGCGGTCTGATCTTGCGACGAGACGGAGCGTGAACCTGGAATCGATCAGCACAGAGGAATTCGTCGATTTGGTTGCAAAGCGGGCCTTGAGGGTGATGCTGGATCACGTGTTTCTGGAGAGAGGCCTGAAACGGTCCAGCACGTACGAAGTGAGCGATGTGGAAACGCTGCTGCAGTTCGTGTCTTGCGGTCTGGGCGTGGCCATAGTGCCTGCCGCTCTCGTCAGGTCTTCAAGATACGTGAGTCAACTGCATGCTCTGGCAATCAAGCAGGAAGGCCCTGCCATGCCCAAATGGCGCATTGCCATTGTCGCCCGTGCACAAAAACGCCGACCGCAAGGCAAGACCATCGTTCAATTGTTTCTTGAAACCCTCTCGGAAATGCAAAAGAATCCATAGCATTCATCTTGAAAGTCAAGAGTCAGGATGGCGTGGCTGACGACAGAACCTCCAAAGAAGCTACTGAAGAAAGATGCGCGTTCCAAGTCTGAGAAGCCCTGGCCATGGCGTTGAGTTGGGTCAGAAGTTTGCGCATGCAGGCGACTAGGGCGACTTTGGCCGGCTTGCCAGCCTGACGCAGGTGCTTGTAGAAGTCGCGGATGGTGGGGTTGAAGCGTAGACCTGCTATGACGGACATGTAGAGCAGCGCACGAAGGTGTGCCCGGCCGCCCCATATATGACGCCTTCCTCGTGATTTCCCGCTGTCGTTGTTGAAGGGAGCCACGCCGACCAGCGATGCGACCTGCTTCCTGTTAATGGTTCCGAGTTCCGGCAGCTCTGCAATGAGACTGCTGATGAGCACCGGTCCGACGCCGGGAACCGAGTTCAAGAGAGCGGCTCTACGGTTCCAGTCCGGATCGTTCTCAATGAGGGTACTCAAGCGTCCGTCCACCTGCTTCAACCTGCCCTGCAGGAATCGGATCGTCACATCAATGTCGTTCTGAGCGCTGCTACGCAACGACATGCGCCGGTTTCGTTCCGCCACGATCATCTCAACCAGTTGGCGATGGCGAGTCACAAGCTGATCCAGTTCGTCCAACCCGGGGTCTTTGACGGGTCGGCACGGAGGCTTAACTGCTTCTGCAAAATGGCTGAGGATCTTCGCGTCGATCGGATCGGTCTTCGCCAACTTGCCAACGGCGCGTGCAAAGTCTCTGACCTGGCGCGGATTGACGACGGCCACCGGCAACTCAGCTTTACTCAATTGAAGAGCCAACTCGTGCTCATAACCACCCGTCGCCTCCAACACGATCCGCTCCGCGGCGAGCTTCTTCAGTCTGCGAGTCAGAGCCTTGATGCCAACTTGGCTGTCCTGCTCCGACCACGACTCACCTCCCGGTCGAACGGCTATGTCAAGAGTCTGCTTCGAAACGTCAACACCAACCCAAACCTTATTCATGGAACTGCCTCACGCGCTGATGTCTACCTCGTACTCGCGCTTGCCGGATACGGGCTCGACTCGGCCCAGGCATTCATTCGAGTTGTTGGCAGCAGGTGTGACGACCAAAAGCTAAGGACGGTCTTCGAGACCAGCGTACTAACGGTCAGCCACAAACCCAACATACAAGCTAACTTCCATGCCTTTGAGTTGCGCTTGGAGGTCGCTTGTTACTGCTCACGCCGTAAAGACAAGGCTGCGCCTGCAATGCGCAACACAATTCTGGCGGCATAGCCACCCACCTCGACGGTTATCTTCCTGACCCCATCGTCTGGTTCGCACCAGAACCGATGCTTCCAGCCTTTTCAAGCGATTCGAAGAGCAACAATCGCAAGCGCAGCGTGCCAGAGCAAAACGTATCCTCCATTTAGCACCTAGGCATGTTACGGACAGAGGTGCTCTCTCACTCTCGTGCGTGATGAGCGGCCACTCCTCCCGAATCGCTATCAGGAATTCGCTGGTACTCGCCGATTTGATCTCTATTCGGCTAGCACGGTAGGGTATAGCCAGTGGCGCCTCTTCCATTCTCGCGTCTCTTTGGCAGTGCGGGCCGCCGCGCGGTCGAAAGCATTGTCCCGCGTCGAACCTTCAATGAGGTTATCCTGCCTCCTGTCACTCGCCGTGCTCTTGAGATTGCGATGGCTCAGGTCACACAGCAGGAGTTGATCTTCAAGGATTGGGGTCTAGGCGAGCGACACTCCACCGGCCTAAGCCTCGCCTTCAATTTTGCTGGGCCGCCGGGCACCGGCAAGACCATTTGCGCCGAAGCCATCGCGCACTCGCTCGGTCGCCAGCTTCTGGTCGTTCGCTATGCCGAGCTCGAATCCATGTGGATGGGTGAGACGTCGAAGAACGTCGTTGCGATCTTCCGTGCAGCACGCGAGGATCAAGCTGTTCTGCTCTTCGACGAAGCCGACGCAATCGCAGCACGCCGGTCCACCTCTCTTGATAGCGGCTCTCAGCGCGAATCAAATAGCGTAGTGAATGTGCTTTTGCAAGAGCTAGAGCGATACACAGGTGTCGTGATCTTCGCCACCAATCTAGCCGCGAACTTTGATCCGGCCTTCGAGCGTCGGATCCGAACGCACGTCCTCTTTCAACTGCCGGGCGAGGCGGAACGCGTTCGCATCTGGCAGGTGCAGTTGCATCCCACCCGAACGCCTCTGGCCCCCGACGTCGATTTCAATGCGCTCGCGCACCAGTACCAAGTAAGCGGCGGAGACATCCAGAATGCCGTGCTGAAGGCTGCCCTGGCTGCAGCAGCTGAGCCGATCCCCGATGCCGCAAAGAAGATCTATCAACGTCACTTCCAAGCGGGAATCGAACAAGTGGTGGCAAGCAAGCGTGTGATGCAACAATCGATCTTCGCAGAACCCCCAGCTGTAACGGCAGAGCCGGAGGTCATCACCCCAGCGGCTGAGCTGCAAACGCCGCAATGGTTGGCGTACGGCCTTCCCGGTGCGGCGCTGGTTGTCGCGCTTGTCGCACTTGCAGTAGCGCTGCTTAGATAGCTTCGGCGTTCTTACACCCGGCGGCGGTCTGTGCCAGTTGTGGGAAGGATGCTGGAGGAGCCGGAGACTGTTGGCTTGTGACTAAGCGGAAAAGCCTATGCTTTGCCGTGTCCTACGCATCCTCTGGTTCGTCGTCGAAATAGATTCGTCAGAACAGGTGGCATGCTCGTCAAGAGGTGCAGGGATTAAGTCAATGATGGTCGCTCACGGGCTGACTGGAGCGGTCGTCACCGAGGTGCAGGGATTGCTATCCGGTTTGCCCTGCAGGTCTTCAAGGATGAGCAGCCTTCCGGCTTAAGGTCCTTGTCCAGGCAGATCTCTACTGCAGCGAGATAGTTGTTGCCGCAGCTTATGGCCAGGCTGCTGGCTGGGATACCTGGGTTGCTTTGCATGAGCAGCGTGACGAGCTGCGCCGGCGTGAGAGTGGTCTGCTGGGTAAGGTCAGATAACTGAGCCGGGATGTGGATAGATTGCTCGGCACGACGAGCCAAGGCGAAGAACCGATCAGGCTCCAAGCCGGAGCAGGTGCCGTGCACTTGCCATTCGTGTCGGAGGAGTGCGGGGTCAGGATAAATATCGACATACTGCGAAGGATTGGCGGGGCCGGAGGTCTGGCTGCAGTCCTCCGGATAGGTACCGACCTGATTCTGCGGCCACAAGCCGTGCAGTGTGAAGGCGCGATGCTGGACGCACTCGGCTGCGCCGGGACGCTGGTGGCAGAACTCAGGCGACCATGAGAGATTCAACACGTAGTAATCGAATCGTCCAGGCGCGGCGGTGAGGACCAGGCTGCTGTGTTGATGGCTGGTGTGCGCCCCCGGCAAGCTGTTGCCACCGCCGCTTTGCGACTCGGTTTGGCCTGGCAGGTTGGCAACGTCGCTACGGCTGCCGAAACGCTCGTTGGTCGTCTCCGCACGATCGTAGCCGGTCCAGGCGTCGTCGACTTGGTTGCGTTTGCCGTGATGATGGCGATGGTGTGCTTCGGTCTGGTAGGTACGGTTATATTCGTCTTGGATGGCCAGACGATGATCGCTATCACCGGTATGCGTCGACGGAGACTGCGGGACGGTTTTACAGCCACTCGCGACGAGAGCAGTGCTGAGTAGCAATGCCGAGGCTTTAATCTTTTTTGATCTGCAGCTTGGATGGCCCTTACGCGCGGACGGTCTGTGCGGCACAACTATATGGACGAAACTCATCTTCTTCTCAACGGTGCTTGGATGTGGGGCGCGAGCCCACGATGAGAATATCCATGATGCGGGCCATGGCTTCTTCCCAAAGAGATCAGGCGTCTGGTCAGGATAGTAGTCGGTGCCGAAAAGCAAAGGAAGCTGCGATTGGCTCGCAGATACCGCATGGCTGAACGAGCCAAGCGTGCGGCACCTTGATTGCAGCAGCAGTGGCGCTTGCCTGGAGAAGAAACGTCCGTCGGTTCATTATGTCGCGGCACCTCTGAGGCACCTTTATAGCAAAGGCACCAACTCAGAAGCGAGGCACCGCTGGACGACACCGCCCGCAGCACGTCTTTCTAAAAGATGCGTCCTCGTGCACAGAGATAGGCTCACGTGAGAGCAAGCAGGACCACTCCATCCGACAGGCCAGTGTCCAGCCAAGTCCAGGGTTCGGCATGCGGGTACGTCGATGCCTGAAATCTTGGGAGAGGCTGACATCCTGATGGGCCTGCGATTTCAACTGATTTACAAGCACGGAGCGAAATGCCTGGATCGGGACCAGCCGTGAATGCTTTCATCAGGAACACTACTGCTATGCAGCGGTTCCAAGTTTAGGTGTCAGCTAAACCGGCTTGATCAATGGGTTAGTCAACAGATCTACTGGCGCTCCTGACGGCAAGTTTAAAACTGAAAGTAAAGAGAGATGCGGTTCTGGAACCCGAGATGATCGTGGCATTGAAACCTGACATCGTGTACATCCACACCACCTGGAGAAATCTGCAGTCCTTTCCACCAGCCAATTTGCACTGAGCAAGGCCTGGAACGCTATGTGACTGCTGAGGTGCATCGCTACCGCGCGATCTGGATGTCTGTAGCAAACCACCTAGATTGTCAAGTCATACAGAAGAACTTCTGACCTGCCTCCATTCGCTTTCCTCGGCAACCTCGATGCGGTGAGCCCAGACGGCGCGACGCGGTTTATTTCAGAGTCATATCGCAATTTCGCTGCGGAAGCGGTGTTGGAGGTTAGTCGCTAGGCGTGAATTGGAGGCGCGGGCCGGGATCGAACCGGCGCATAAAGGTTTTGCAGACCTCTCCCTTACCACTTGGGTACCGCGCCACTCATCACAGCTTGAAGGGAGGCCGAGCGAAGTGGTCTCGCCACGGCATACAGCAAGCTTTTCCTGTCTCGCCGAGAGGGTCGACTGGAGCGGGAGACGGGACTTGAACCCGCGACCCTCGCCTTGGCAAGGCGATGCTCTACCACTGAGCTACTCCCGCTTGTTGCAGAACTGAGTCTATCGAACCTCAAGCCCGGGGGTCAACCTGCGGCAGGGCTAAGGGAGTCATCGCTTTCGCTCTCAACGCTCATGCTTTCGCTGCTACTTTGGCTGCTTGGAAGGTTTCATTAAAGAGACTTACAGGGTGCATCTGTCGGAGTCTAAGCCGTCGGCCGGCGAAGAACAAACTTAAGCGATGGAAGACCTTGGCCGAATCGGCTGCGCTCGTGAGCCGGTAGGGACCACTCTTGAGCGCGGAGACAGTAAGAGTGCCGGATTGCGATGCGGCGTAACCTTGAGGCTGCTATTCGTCAGCTAACGCTATGTCCTCCGCTTGCCGGGTCCTTCATATTACCGAAAATCGGGACTTGTTCACCGCACCGACCAAGTCACTAGAACGAGGACCAGTCGTCCGCGAGCCGTGCTCAGGACCATGGAGGACATGACCGGGAGATTCCGGACCGACCGTATGCGCCAAAAAGCCCCGCAGGGCGCTTGCAGCAGACCTGCTGACGGCCCACAATGGCTGCTTGACGCAGTTGAAGGGCTCAGAAAGCGTGTCCATCTATCTCGCACTATCTCGCAAGTAGCGTGGGAGGAGCCATTCGGAGCCATGCACGCAGCAGCGAACGCTTCTTGCTGAACGCACATGGGGCAAGGGCGGGGGGGAAGAAGTTAAAACAACGCGCCGTCGCCATCTTGATGCCTGCGCGCACCTAGCGCGCTGAAGCGCCTGTGACAGCAGTCCCGCTTGGAGCCATGTTAATCTCGGCGCGGACGATTTCGCCGTCACGCATGTGGAGCGTGCGATCGGCAGTAGCGGCCGCCTCCGGATTGTGCGTGATCATCAGCACGGTCTGGTTAAACTTCTTGTTCGCATGGCTTAGCATGTCGAGCACAGTAGCGGAATTCTTGGTATCGAGATTGCCCGTCGGCTCGTCAGCGAGAATAATTGATGGATTTGTGATCAGCGCCCGAGCGATGGCGACTCGCTGTTGCTCGCCTCCAGAAAGCTCCGATGGCCGGTGCTTGAGCCTGGCGGCTATTCCGAGCATCTGGCTGAGCTCCTCAAGCCGCCGCCGGTCCAGCGGCTCTTTCGCTCCTGAGATGTCGTAGGCAATTTCGATGTTTGCCATGGCGGAGAGAGTCGGCATCAGGTTGAACTTCTGAAAGATAAAGCCGATCTTGGTCTTCCGCATGCGCGTGCGCTCCGCGTCGGAGAGCCGGGCAAAATCCACTCCGTCGATCAGCACGCGCCCTGAGCTTGCGCCAGTCAGGCCGCCTAGGATGTAAAACAGGGTCGACTTGCCGCTGCCCGACGGCCCGACAATGGAGACAAACTCTCCGGCTTCTATCGCAAAGGAGACGCCTCGCAAAGCCGGCACATCGACCTTGCCCGTACGGTAGGTCTTGCCGAGCTGATCTGCCTGGATCATTGGCTGCACAAGTGCGATTCTAGAGCAGAATTCTAGTAGCTGCGATGCGCTCCCCCTCTTTGGCTGGCAGCGGGGTCGCCGCTCGGTCGGCTTCCAGCCCTTCTAACTCGCCTGCGGCAGCTTTGCCTGGTTCGCGCAGTGAAGCTTCCGACTTCCAGGGCGCCGGCCCGCTAGGATGCAAAAGCGGGAGAGAAGCTGGGCCGGTCTGCCTGGCGCTTGGGGCCGCGCTTGCGCACCATCAACACCCGGATTCGCTCCAGCAGTTCAAGCGAGTTGTTCGCTCCCTTGGGCAGAAAGGCATCCGCGGCATCGGCTCGCGCAAAGTCCTTTACTATTCCGCTCATCAGCAGCATGGGTATCTCCGGAGCCTGCTGCTTCATGCGCCGGATCATCTCGTTGCCATCCATGCCTGGGATGGTCAGCTCGCTGAGCACCAGGTCTACGCCACCCGCCTCGAAAGCTTCCAGCGCCGCCTGGGCGTGGAGCACGCTGACAACTCGATAACCGCGCGTCTCCAGCATGAACTTGCGCACCGAGAGTGCCTGCTCGTTGCTGTCGACATAAAGAATCACTTTCCTGGGGCGCATCCACTCTCCATTGCTGCCGGCACTAGGGCTGGTTTTGGCCTGCTCCGGTCATCTATTTTTTGCCGGACACACGGGAGCGTGTCGCCCGGCAAGAGGGTTCCTGTGGCCGCAGGCCACGGGGTCTTCGCAGGCATAAGGGATCGGCTCCGGCCCAGGTCAGGACGCAGCCGCCACACACGCAGGCAGGCTTGATCGTCTTCAGGCACAGGGCCGCGATCCCGCCGCAGGCAAAAAGACCGGCACGGGGATGCGGAGAGCAACACGTTGACCGCGCATACCGGGCCGCTCGACGTTGCAGCGCGCCTGGAGCTAGGCTCCAGTCCCACTGCGGGTCGACAGCGCCGCTGCTGCGGCAGGCGCGTGTGCTCAGCTCAATTGTTCGTATAAGGCGAAAGTTGCGTCGCAACTGCTTAACAACGCTTGCCCAGAGTACGGAGAGGAAAGCACCACCGCAACTGCGAAGAAAGAGCGAAACAGCGGAACCGATTTCACTTCCCATTTCGGGGAAAGTAGTCCCCAGGCTGCAGGCACAGGGCTTTAGCCTTGGCAGGCTTGTGGAACAGGTGTGCATCCGAACCGGAAAAGCAGTCCTGCTGCCCTCCTCCTGGGGCGCTGGTGCGGTACAAAGGTAATGCCGCCTTTGATGGCGCCGCAGCAGGGTGTCACCCCCGCGAGGTGACCCTGCTCGTTGAGCATTCACAGAGGGCGGAAAGATGCTGTTGGCTCACCAGCCACGGGGAACGGAAGCTCTGTGCTACCTTGGGGTTCAGCATCTGCGCCGGCGTACGGTAGTGTGCGATCGGCTGCTTAGCTCCTGCTCCAGCACGAGATTTACCAGGCAGGCTCCATGTTCGCTGCTTTGCACCCGGGCACGTCTCAACTGACAGGCCGTCTAGCGGGCTGGAGCATGCGGAGCGCTTGGCGGCAAAGCCGGTTGCCCGCCTAAGTTGATCTCGCAGCCGTCTCGCCCGAGGCACGAGGCGCCTTGAGTAGGCGTGCCTTCGTCCAGTTGGATGGGCGCAAATTCCGGCTCGTACCGAATCTGTTGCTCTCAGATCGCATCACTTGTAGGTGAGGAAGCTATGAGCATAGGTGAGTCCCGCATTCCCCGCATTCTTGATCCGGCCCCGGACTTTGAGGCCAAGAGCACCCACGGAACCATAAAGCTGAGCGACTATACCTCGAAGGGCAAGTACGTGCTGCTCTTCTCCCATCCGGCCGACTTCACCCCGGTCTGCACGACCGAGTTCATCGAGTTTGCTAAGCGTCAGAGCGACTGGGATCGTCTCAATGTTCAGCTGATCGGTGTCTCTATTGACAGCGTGAATGCGCATATCGCCTGGATCCGCGATATTGAACAGCACGCCGACACCAAGATTGGCTTTCCCGTGATCGCCGACCTCGACTTCAAGGTGGCGACGGCTTACGGCATGGTGCACGAGGCAGTGTCGGACACGGCGACGGTCCGCGCTGTGTTTGTCATTGATCCCAAGCAGATCATCCGTGCCATCATCTACTACCCGATGCAGCTCGGACGCAGTGTGGATGAGCTGGTGCGCATCTTTGAAGCCATTCAGGTAGGAGACACCAACAAAGTGTCGCTTCCGGCCAATTGGCAGCCAGGCGACCCGGTGATCGTGCCTGCGCCGGCCACTCTCGCGGACGCGGCCAACCGTACCAACGGCGGCAGTGCTGGACTCCAGGTCGATACCTGGTATCTGTCCAAGAAGACTCTCGAGCCGGCCAAGTAAGCGAACTCCCAGAAGCAAAGCGCGCCCCGGCCGTCTCCCGGTCGGGGCGTTGTTTTTTGACACCCTTTGGTGGCGTCCAAGCTAACCCATTCCCGGAGACGCCATCTCGGATGGCCGTAACTCGTTCTTCGCTGAGGGATCGGTGGAGATGGCAAAGGTGAAGGCAACTCCGTATAAGTAACGGTGTTCGTACTTATCGAGAAGGCTAAGCCGTGGCTTTCGATCCTCCGCGTGCTCACCTAAGAGAACGAGTGAGTCTAACAACGCGCCGGATAGAGCAGTCTTCTTGCGCCGGTTTCCGGCACCAGGTTCCGAGAAAAAAGCTTACAAAGATCACCGGCAGGCCTATCGTGAAGCGCTTTTGTGTCCGAAGACGTAATTACATTGGATATCTTGTTATGCTCAACCGGAACTGTGAAGCTGGGTCTGTGAACGTGTCACGAAAACTAGTACGCTGGATCTCTGTTCTGGCGTTTGCGGCAGTAGGCACAGCCGTCCTCGGGTGTGGCGCCACTCCCGGCCCGGCGCTGCTTTCGCCGGTCGTCTGGGTAGAGCAATATGGTGCGCAGCAGTTAGGCAGCTCCGCCGAAACGCTGGGCTTCGGTCCAGAGGGCCCTACCTCAGTTGCAGCTGACGCGGCAGGTAACGTGGTGGTCGCTGGCTACGTCGCGGGCAGCTTTCAAGGATTCGCAGGGGATCCTGGAGTGATCGACGGGTACCTGACGAAATACGCTGCAGACGGGACTAAACTCTGGCTCAAGCAGTACCCGACCCCAGCAGGTGCTCTGCTGGGCGGCGTCGCCACGGACGCGTCAAACAATATCGTCGTAGTTGGCTCCGTGTTCTCGACGGGCAGCAGTGAATCCCAGGTTTTTGCTACAAAGCTGGACGCAAACGGAAATCCGCTCTGGTATGTGTCTGTGCCTGCATCGAGTGGGACGAGTTTTGGTGAGCAGGTCAAGGTGGACGGAGATGGCAACATAATCGTTGCCGGCTTTGGCTACTTTGGGGGCTCTTCGCAAGAGACTCTGGTTGCGGCGAAGTTATCGGGCACCAATGGCCAGATTCTGTGGGTTCAGCCGCAGGGTATTCCTGCCTTTGGTCTTCTGACTGGGCTCGCACTCGACCCCAACGGGAACCCGCTGGTGATTGTCGCTGCCACCGACTCCTCGGGGAACGAGTTTCCCTTCGTCGCCAAGTTAAACAATGCAGATGGATCGATTGCCTGGGTGCACCAGATCTCAGCAACCCAGAACTCGATGATTCCTTTCAGCGTCACGTCGGACACAGCCGGGAACCCGATTGTCGGCGGTGGTTCCTATGCAGGCGCACTCTCTTTGGGCTTCACTGCCGATCCCCAGGAGTCGGGTGTCGTCTACAAGTTCAATGCCGCTGACGGCAGTGAGCAGTGGCACAAGACGTACAGTACCGGCAAGGGGGACTCGATCTCCGGCGTGCAGACGATCGCAAATGGGACGATCTACGCGGTCGGTTACACCAATGGCCAGTTCAACAGCTACGAGACGCCGACGACGCAGAATACGGTCTTTCTGCTGACCCTGACGAGTGACGGAACACTTAACTCAGCCCACCAGTTCGGAACCGGTCCTCTCGCCAATACAGCAGTGCCCTTCGGCCCACTCACTGCCATGGACACGAGCGGCAATCTATTTGTAGCTGGGTCGACGACAAATGCGTATCCGGGTTTCACGAACAGTGGCAATGCTTTGCAGATGTTTATCGCAAAACTTACCCCTGCACCGCTGCTGCAGTACTGAAAGCTAGCAGTGGAGCGGGGACCAGAAAAGCTCGCAGCATTTCTGCAACGAGAAACGTCTGACAAGAACTCACCCGGCAATCCTGCACCTCCGCTGCGTGGCCTCTACGGCAGTCTACTCAGCACCTTCGTTGGGCAGCGCGTAGTATCCCTTACGCGACTGCACCTTCAGCCCATCGCCCTTGCACTCCACTGACACCGGTCGGTAGCTGCCATCCAGCTTCTGGTTGGTCGGCGTATAACTGGCCACATACTGGGTGCGCAGCTCGTCTTCAATCTGCTGAAAGGCCGCTTCCATCTTCTTCCCGTTGTTCCCGACATCGATCATCCTTCCGCCAGTGTCCTCGGCCATCTTGCGCATGGCGCTTTCCCCGTTGTATCCGCCCAGCATGATCGACCCATTGTTATAGAAGCCGCGATCGGCAATGAGCAGCACATAGATGATGGCATTGGCTTTCTGCGCGGCCTCGATCGCATCCTGGATCCGGTACTTGGAGCCCTGGTCTCCGCCATCCGTCAGCAGGATCATGGCCTTGCGCCCGGTCTCGGAGCGCAGCTTATCGCCGGCCGCAAGGTACACCGCGTCGTAGAGCAGCGTGCCCTTGGGTGCGCCGTGGGTGGGTACCGGCCCCTGCCCGATGCCCGGGATGCCGGCCGCTCCATTGCCGCCTGCCGTGTTAATCTCCGCCTTGTTCATCGCCCGCGCCAGCCGCGAGGCATTGTTGGTATAGTCCTCGAGCAGGTTGACATCGACGTCGAACGAGATCAGGAAAGCCTCATCCTTCTGCCGCAGGATGCTTTTGAGAAACTCGCCGCCGGTCTGCTGCTCCATCGGCAGTACATTTTGCTGAGAGCCGGAGGTGTCAAGCAGGATGCCCAGGGTCAGCGGCTGGTCGGCCTCCGCGGCGAAGTTGCGCAGCTTCTGCGGCTGCTTGTTTTCAAACACCGTGCAATCGTCCCGAGTCAGATTGGGAATCAGCGCGCCTCGCTTGTCCTTGACCGTGAAGTAAAGGCTGACTAGATTCGCCTGAACTTTCAGTGTGGTGACCGGAGAGTTCTGATCATCCTCGGCTGGCGGCGGCACTGTACTCATGGGCGCCGCATCGGGGCTAGGCGCGGCTTGCGCGCGTAGCCTCGGAGCGGAGCACAAGCTGAGCGCGAACAGGCAAATGGGCACGAGGGAGCGGGAGCGCATGCCACTTAGACGGCAAGCCCCGTCGAAAGGCTTCGCGCGAGAGCTTGGAGGCTTGAAGCGTATCGGACGGCTTGGCCGCAATACGGCTTAGCCGCGTGATGCATCGATCCTGCCTGAGCAAAGGGGTCGAGCCAAAGCAGCCTGCGCCGCTCGCTCCCTAAGCGGCGCACCTCGACCGCTTACCCGTGCCCCCTCTGGCAACGCACCCTCTGGTAATCTGACAGCAAACGTCTGCCTGCGTCTAATGGGCAGTGGCTAGGTCTCAGGTCGCATCCAAAGCAGGTACCCACACAGAGGTGCCGCCGCGGCAGCACCAGCCTTTGCCGCGCGAGAGCCACGTGCTTTTTGGAGAGAAATGTCAGTGAAGCAAAACGCACGTATGCGGTTTTCCCATCGGGATCGCGGATCCAACAGCTCGTTCTGTGACTCTTCTCCCGCAGAAGCTCACGTAAAGAGACATTCTGCGGTGTACGGTATGGGACGGACTGCGTTCACACTCATGATGGTGGCGACCATGATCGCTATGACTGAGCTCAGCCCCGTCCTGTTCGCACAGCAGACGCAGCAGAGCATCCCCGATGCTCCCACACCTCAGGCACCTGGAGCTTCGCTCGGTGACCTGAAGCAGGAGGTGCGCCCGGGCGAGGGAACCGCGCCTGCATCCACGCCGCGCACCCCTGCTCCGGGCGAAAACCAGGCTGCTGAGCCGAATGGCTCTTCCTCGGCCGCGCCTGGAGAGAGCCTAGCGCCAGCCGGATCGACGCCCGTGCAACAGGAGGCGCCAGAGATCCCTGTGCAGGGGACAGGCCCCCAAACCATTCTGCGTATCCCGGTCAACGAGGTGATCGTCCCGGTCGCCGTTCGTGACAAGAAGGGCGCTCTGGTGCCGGCCATTGACTGGCGCCAGTTCCGTGTCTACGAGGACGGCGTACGGCAAAAGATTGTCTTCTTCACCAGCGACCCATTTCCGCTCTCGGTCGCGTTCGTCGTCGACCAGAGCCTGCCGTCCGATATCATGAGCCGGGTCAACGAGAGCATGGGCGCGGTCACCGGTGCCTTCACCCCGGCCGACTCGGTAGCGGTCTTTGCCTACAACAGCAGTCCTCGCGAGATCACCGACTTTACAGGCGCACAAGGCGACCGCCTGCCGGTCGCGCTCGCGAGCGCCAAGGCGCCCGGCCGCGACATGGGTGTTGTCGCACCCGGCGGTCCCATGGATGACGGCCCGACCATCAACGGCAAGTCGATCGATCCGAATCTCACCCCGGAACATGGCCAGAATGTCGGCTTCAGCCGGCTCCCCAAGGACTATCACCCGCTCAACGACGCGATCCTGATGGCCGCCGAAGCACTCGCTAAGCAGCCCAAGGACCGGCGCAAGGTGATCTACATCATCTCCGATGGCAAGGAGCAGGGTTCAAAGGCGTCCTACAAAGAGGTCGTGCGCTTCTTGCTGACCAACAACATCACCCTTTCGGGCACGCTGGTCGGCGACTCGGCCGTATGGGGCTTAGGGTACTTGGATCGTAAGCACATTCCCTTTCTTCCGACGATGCGCGACAACCTGCTGCCAAAGTACCAGCTCGCCACCGGTGGAACGCTCGATGCGGAGGTTTCAGAGAATGGCATCCAGCGTTCATTCGCTCGCATCACGGATGCAACACGGACCCAGTACACGCTGGGCTACACGAGCCACGCCGGCGTTCTGGCCAGCCGCTTCCATACCATCGAGGTTCGGGTTGAGGGTGTGCCAAACCTCGAGATCGTAGCCCGAGATGGCTACTATCCTTCGTCTACCGAGATGAATCGCTAGCGGCGTGCAGGCGCGGCCGTGACCCAGACCACCGCCCCTATCCTGCTCGGGCTCGCCTCGGCTCTTACCTGGGGTGGGGCTGACTTCGCCGGCGGCATGGCCGCGAAACGAGGCAATCCGGGCACCATCGTTTTCGTTGCGCATGGCATCAGCCTCAGCATCCTCTGCGGGTTGATTCTCTTGACCCACCCGCAGCCTCTGGGCGGGATCGGTTGGGCCTGGGGGCTACTCTCCGGCGCAGCAGGCGGCATCGCGCTCATGCTCTTTTACGAAGCCCTTGCCGAGGGTGCGATGGGCCTGAGCGCAGCGCTCGCGGGTGTCCTCACGGCCGCCCTGCCGGTGGGTGTTTCAATCATCCGAAAAGGCCCCCCAGGCGCCTGGCAGATGGCAGGATTTCTGACAGCGGCGGTCGCCATTGGGCTCATCGCTTGGTCGCCAGAGCTACCCGTCGAAAGCCACAGCTCGCAAGAAACGAGCCTGCGCAGCCTGGTTCTTGCAGCTTCAGCTGGACTCGGCTTCGGCGTGCAGCTGGTCGTGCTGCACCTGGCCTCGGCAAATGGCTCGGTACTGCGGGCGCTTACTCTCTCACGAGCCGGAGGAGCGGCGGCGGGTGCCACCGCAATGCTGATCGCCCTGGTGCGTGGTCGGGGCGGGCTGGTTGACGCGCAGCCACGTATGGTTCGCATCGAGGCTGACCACAAAGCTGATTATAAAGCTAATCAGAACGAGCGTCAGAGGCTCTCCCCGGCGAGAGCGTTTCTGGGCCTCGCGGTCCTCGCTGGCCTCCTCGATACGGCCGGCAATGGACTCTACATGAGCGCGGCGCTGGCAGGCCGACTCGACGTCGCTGCGGTGCTGGCCTCGCTCTACCCTGGCGCCACTATTCTGCTAGCCATTTGGCTGCTTCACGAGCGCGCCACCCGGACCCAGGCCGCCGGCATGGCGCTCGCACTCGTTGCCGTGGCGCTCATCTCTGCCTAGCTCTCCCGCAAAGAAGAAGCGCTCCCGGCCTCAGACAACTGGGAGCGCTCGAACACACATATCACCTTCAGGCCTAGAACGTGTAGTGAGCCTGGAACTCAATGATGCGGGATGCGCTCCGAGTGCTGGTGATCTGCCCGAAGTTGCCGTCGGTCACCCCATTGTCCGGGTTGCCGTAGCTGGCAATGTTGGCAACGTTGTACGCGTTCGCCCGGAACCCGACTGCCTGGCGTTCCGTGATGTGGAAGTCCTTGTAAGCCGACGCGTCGACCTGCTCAAAGCCAGGCGTGCGCTCCGAGCCAACCGCCGCCGTGCCGAAGGTGAGATCGGCTGCCGGACCGTAGGCGCAGACCCCGTTGTCGGCGCCTGTGCAGGGGACTGCGGAAGGATCGGTCCCAAACCAATTGGCAATGCTCCGTCCCTTGTGGAGCATGTGCCGGTACTGGTTGGAGCGAATCTGCCCTTCCGTGTCGGTGTTGGTATTGTTCGGTCCATTGATGCTGAGCGGAAAGCCGGAGTAGGCGATCACGCTTGACGAGATACCCCAGCCGCCCAGCGCCAGGTCAACCAGCTTAGGCACATGCGCTCCGTACGCCTGCCCATGCCCAAAAGGCACCGTGTAGGAGCCGAAGGCAGAGAGATTCTGCCGGACATCGGAGCCGGATGGGCCGTAGTCCGCGTGGCCATTGTAGCCGTCTTGGAAGGCGCCATCCTGCACCGAAGTATTGGCGAAGGTATAGTTGCCGGCGCTGTTGGTCATGGCGCGGCCGTAGGTGTAATTGACCGTCCACACCAGCCCGTGATCCTCGCGCGAGCGTGCTGTCACGTAGCCGGAGTTGAAGTTCATCGCCGCGTCTGATTCTGTGACCAGCAGAGTGCCGGTCTGCCCGACCAGCGCGGCAAAGGGAGCTGCATCGGCCGCCGGCAAAGCAGCCCCTGTCGGGAGTGCCGCTATCGATTGAGCCTGTTGGATGGTTAGCTGGTTGCCGTTGCGGTAGTCGGCCAGGTGCTGGCCCGTCTCGCCCACATACCCGACCGCCACCGAGAGCTTATTGGTCAGCTCGAACTCGGTAGTCATGTTGAACTCGTGGATGTAAGCCGGACGCTGGTTCTGCGGCCATGCGCCAAAGCCCGCTCCGGCATTGGATACAGCCGAGATGGAAAAGCCGTTGGTGACAGCGAAGGGGGTGCCGCCGGTGTAGGTCGCTCCTGCAGCGGCAACGGTAGGCGTCGCGGCCTTGGGGTCAACGAAAGCCAGAAACGGGTTCTGGTAGGTCAAGCGCTGGTTATTCGAGTCGCCCTCAAAGAAGCTCGTTGTGCCGTAACCGCCGCGCAGCACCCAGCGCGGCTGGATCTGGTAGGCGAAGCTCAGGCGCGGCTGGAGCTGGTCCTTGGTCGGCTCGTAGCAGGAGATGTTGTCGCAGACGACCGAGCCTGCCGGCGCGCCTGCGGGCACAGAGCCCGCATATTCGACCGTACCCATCAGCGGCCCCGTCAAGAACACGTTCGCCGTCTTATTGTTCACCTCGTTCCAGCGCTGGTCGTACTCGTAGCGCAGACCGTAGGTCAGGGTCAGCTTATCTGTCACCTTCCATTGGTCGGTAGCAAAGCCGGCAGTGCGCCACTGCCGGTTGCCGACCAGCCCGCCGCCCGGCAACGCGATCGATGCTTCCTGGGACTGGTCAAGCACAAAGTCGGCGCCCGCGTAACCGGTGTTGGTGCCATCCCCTGTGAACACACCGCTGTAGTTGAACTGGCCAAGCAGTCCCTGCGCGCCCGAGAGCGCGTAGTTCTGCTGGTAGCGCACCGCCTGCACGCCGAGCGAGAGCAGGTGCTTGCCCTTCTGCCAGGTCAGATTATCGCCGTAGTAGAAGGTGTTGTCGCGCAAGATCTGCGGCGCGCCCGGGGTGCCCACATCGCTCAGGTTGTCATTGGTAAAGTGCTGGTTTGAGAAGCCGACATAAGCCTGTGTGCCAAACGGAATGCCTACCTTGGCGTTGCCCCCGAGCCCGAACTCGCCGCTCGGGTCGGTCGGCACGCCCTGATCCCAGCGCACCCGGGTAAATCCAAGTCGCGCCTCATTAACAATCGAGGGCGAGAAGGTATGCACATAGGTAGCGCCGAAGATCTTCGTCGGGAAGACGTTCTGCGCTGGGAACGAGACTGCCAGCACAGCAGTGCTTCCGTCCAAGGCATCGGACTGCGCGTAAAAGGCGGTCAGCTTATCTTCCGCGCGCGGATCCCACTCGATCTTGACGTCCCCCTGGTTGTTGACGTGGAAGGTGCGCGTCGGACCGGAGAAGTCATTCTGTACCAGGCCGTCAACCGCTTCGCGGTTAGGCAGCGGGTAGAGCTCGGGGTGCGCGAACAGGTAAGTCGCGACCGGGTTGAGGATGGCAACCCGGTTGTTTAAGTAGGGAGTGAACTGCCCGGTCGCGGTCGGCGCCTGCGTGTTGTAAAGCTGCTTGCCATTGACCGTCTGGACGGCCGAGAAGTCCGCCGCCGCGCATTGCCCCGGTCAGCACGCTTGCCGTGCCGGAGCCGCCTGAGTGGTTGCGCACCCCTTCATAGTCCACGAAGAAAAAGAGCTTGTGCTTTAGAATCGGTCCGCCAAGCGTTCCACCGAAGATCGTCTGATCATAGGGATTGATTGGCAGGATATTGGCCGCGAGCGGGGTGTGCTTATTCGTCCACGAGTTCGCGTTCAGGTTCTGGTTCTGCAGGTTCCCAAAGGCCGACCCGTGGAACTGGTCGGTCCCGCTCTTGAGCACCGTCACGACATCACCGCCGTTCACGTTGCCGTAGGTCGCGGGCGCGTTCGCCGAGATGGTCTTGATCTCCCCGATCGCGTCTGGAGACGGATTGTAGGCGATCAAGTTGTTCTGGCCTTCGTTCATATCCACGCCATCGAGCGTGTAGTTGTTCGCCTGGGCTCGGTTGCCGTTCATCGCCACGATGCCATTGTTGTAGGTGTTCCGCTCGATTCCCTGGCTGCCGGTCAAGGCCGTGGGATCGGTACTCACCGCCCCCGGCTCAAAGAGCGTGAGGCTCGAGAAGTTGCGCCCGTTCAAAGGGATCGACTGGATATCTTCCGACGAGAGCGAGATGCCCATCGAGCCGTCTGTCGTGTTCAGGATTGGCGCAAGATTGCCCTGGACCTCAACCGAGGCGCTTGCGCCCACCGTCATGTGCGCGTCAATCTTAGCGGTCTGGTCAATCTGCAGCTGGAACTCAGGCACCGTGACCGTCGAAAAGCCCGACGCCGTCGCTGTGATCTTGTAGGGGCCGATCGGCAAAAAGCGGATGCTGTAGGAACCTGAGTCGTTCGTCGTGACTGGTGTCTGCACGCCGGTCGCCGTATTTTCAGCGATCACCTGGGCGTGCGGAATGACCGCGCCGCTTGGATCAGTAACCTGGCCTGAGATCGTGCCGGTCACCGTCTGGCCATAGGCCATCCCGGTACCGATTGCTGAGGTCAGGAGCAAGGCAGAAGCTAGACGCAGAAGAGAGCGCGGATGGTTAAGCATAGGCGTAGGCTGGACTCCAAAATGGGTAATTTGTTCGCGAGGGACCCTGCGTGCCGTTCTCAGGCGTGGACACGTCAGGACACAAGTTTTCTTGCGCACGTTCAGTCGAGTAGCAGCGCTTGACTGGAGGTGAGAGGCGCGGCTTTTGTGGAGAAGCATAGAAAGCGCGAAGAACAGCGTCAACGCGAGTCGGTGAGGCGGGAGCCTGACTGATTACGAAGGGCGTGCCACCGTAAAGGAGACGATGCGAATCGGCTTGTAGGCTACCGGAGATAGCGGATCACACGAAAAGGGGCCAAAGCGGCCGGCTCCGCTGAGATGGAAGCCGGCTGACTCTTACTTGACCTCAGAGACAACTTCAGGCTTGACGACCTCGGATTTCGCCACTTCAGGTTCGCCCTTGATGCCCTGTTTGAAGCCGCGCAGACCCTCACCCAGACCTTTGCCCAGCTCGGGCAGCTTCCGGGGACCAAACACAAGCAGAGCGATCACAAGAACGAACAGCAGATGACTAGGAGTGAAGAGATTATCGAGCATATTGGGATGCCCGCATGGTGCTCGCGGGGCTTTCCTCCGATGCGTGTATTGTCGCATACGCCATGAGCATCTGCCATGCATGAGCGGGTACCTGAGTTTGCACCCGATCAATGCCGATGCTTGGACAGCACCGACTACTCGCCTGGCATCGGAGACACCATCTGCTTGGCCGACAGCCGGGCGGCAATCATGGTGTAGAAAGCCGGCAGGCTTTCGCCGCTGCCCAGTGAGAGTCTGCGATGCACCTTGAGGGTCGGATAGAGCCTTGATCCAGGTGCTGCGGCGCTTGCGCCGATCTCGAGCGTCGGCACCGAGAAGTCGCTCCCCGGGTAGACCGTCATCACCCATTCGCCCCCATGCAGCCGGCGCAGCATCTGCCCAAAGTAGCTGCCCCAGAGCAAAGTGAGCCAGTCAGCATCGGCGGCCGAGAGCGGGTCCGGCGCCGGGCAAAGCCGGTTCAGGATCGCCTCCAGCCGGTCGAGCGAGGCAATATCGTAGTCGAGTGTCTCGCGAAACTCGATCCGCGCCACACGGACCGCCTCGGCCGCGTAGGCCTCAATCATCGCGTCCAACGACTCGTACTTCGCTTGCGAAAGGCGTTCCCTGGAAGTCATTCTGTCCTAAGAGTAGTCCAGTCCGCTGTGGTTATCGACCCGTTGGCCCGCCACCGGGCGCGCCTGCTCCTTAATAAGACAGACAAGAAGAAGACAGACCAGAACAAATGAGATAGCCCAGAACCACTGCATCCCGCTTGATCCGGCCGCGGGCTTCGTCGCTTTCGCTCTGAAACCCAATCTGGCGGCTCCATCTCGCTGTCTCTTCCGGTGGTTCGTTCAGCGGCTCCCGCCCACCTACTCATGTATCGTGAGAGTGTACCGGAGGTCCTGTTCTTGCTCAGAATCACCCGTGTTTTGCTTGCAGCCATGGCTGCCCCACTGACGTCTCTTGTCCTGGCCCAGGCTCCGCAGTATCACCCCCCGGTTGTCGCTGCCAACGACACACTCGCAAACGTGGACTACAACTATCGCTACGAGGTCTACGGTGGCTTGGCCTACACCCACTTCAACGCCGGGCCAAACCTGCTGCAGGGTGCCAACCTGGGTGGCTTCTCGGTCGACGGCGCCCGCTTTCTGACTCGGCGCTGGGCGGCCGCCGGCAGTGTACGCGGTTACTACGGCACCTCGGGCGTCGTTCCCAATGATGCCAATATCCGCGGCCCGGCCGTGAGTCAGTACATGTTTATGGGTGGTCCTGAGTATCGTGCGCTGTCCAACAAGCACGCCTCGCTTACCCTGCACGCGCTCTTCGGCGGATCCTACGGCCGCTTTGACTCCGACGTCGCTCCTCTTACCACCGAGCAGCTGGGCCTGTTCTCGAACCAGGTTGCCTTTGGCGGAGCTTTCGGTGGCGCCATCGATCTCAACCGTTCGCCGAGGCTCGCCTTCCGTATCCAGCCCGAAGGTACGCTCACCAACTATGGGGGAGCCGGTCTTCACGAGCAGGTAGCCATCTCGGTCGGCCTCGTCTACCGGCTCGGCCGCAAGATCGACCCGGTCGCCCCCAGTGCACCACGGCCTGCCACCTCCCGCTAGCTACTGGCGACCAGAAGGCGCCTACTCACGCGGCTGGTTGGCAGCCATCTCTTCCTCGGCGTCATAGTGCTGGCGCCCGATCGGCAGAGGGTGCAGCTTGTAGAGGATCAGCACATCCCGGTCCTCATCATCCAAAGCGTGGAAGCGGGCTACCTCTTCAAGAGAATCTTGGGTGCGCAGGTCTTCCAGCGTGCCCGGGTCGATCTCATTCCACGCTGCGTACCAGCCCGGCTGGTACTGGTGCACGCGATACGGCAGGTCAGAGGTGCCAAAGTCATCGCAGATCGCAGGCAGATGCGTGATCAGCGAGATTTGGTCGCCGGAGATGGAGAGCAGCAGCCTATTGCCGTTCGGGTGCCGGTCGATATATCGCGTAACTCCGCGCGCTGCCCGCACCAGCGAGTACTCCGGGTGGCGGGCGAAGTGCCAGCTTCCCCTTATGTTGAGTACGGTGGTCGTCGTATAGACCGCCCATGCCGCTACGCCAAGCATGTGGCCCAGGGAGGGCCCTCGACCCGAGATCGCACGCGCGCTTAGCAGCCCAGGCAGAGCTCCGCTGCCGGCCCGCCAGAGCCCGTCTGCGCCGAGACACACCACAAAAACCAGCGGGTAGAGAACAACCTCGTAGTACCGGGGCTGGGGATTGTTGTGCCAGCCGGTGAAGAAGATATAGCCGGCTGCAGCAAGCAAGGACGCCCCGACCAGGGGTTGCCGAAAGAGATGCGGTTTCGCCCATATGCCAAGCGCCAGCACAGCCAGCGCCAGCCCGCATAGCATCGGGTCCACCCACAACGAGCCATGAGCCGCGTACCAGAAGGCCCAGAACCAGGCCTTGGCTGTAGTCGGCTGATCCCATCGGTTGGCGGCAAAAAGGTAGTGGTAATCCCCGGTAAGGTGCGCGCGCAGCACCAGCAGGTAGTAGGCCGCCCAGGGCACAAGCGCGCCCACCGCCAGCCAAGCGGTCTCTCTGGCGGTCCGCCACCCTAGCCAGTCACTGCCTTGCCAGAGCAAGAACAGGGTAGACGGAACCAGGAAGAGAGCGGTCGTCTTGGTAAGTACCGCTAGGCAGAGCATCAGCCCGGCGGCCAAAAGCCGCGCCGTTGTCAGCCGTGCCGGAGTTGCGGTTGCCTCCGGGCCATGCAGGGCTGCACCAGGCGCGCCGCGCACAATGCCTTGCGCTGGCTGCCCCTGGGCGAAGCGGCCCACAAGCAGCCAGCTAAGCAGCATAAATAACAGCAGGAGCGGCTCAAGGATGGCGAGCCGGCTGAACGCCCACAGGTAAGCGCTTGCCACCAGAAAGCTCACCCCAGCCATGGCGACCGGTCGCGAGGCAGACCGGCGCAGCAACTCGTAGCTCACCGCCAGGTTCGCGGCCAGGATCCCCAGGCCGAGCCCTCGCGCCACCACAAGACTTACCCCGCCAAAAGCAAAGGCCAGCCGAAGCAGCAGAGGCCAGACCGGCAGCGCCGCAGCCGGGTTGAAGTCACCGGGAAGACGCCAGCGGCCGAAGAGAGCGTCGCGGATGGCCGCATTCCCGTACCAGCCCTCATCGGTGTACTTCGCGTAATCCATCCACGGTGAATTGTTAGGGAAGTCGGCTCGCAGATGCACCAGGTGCAGCGCAAACAGCAAGCCTATGGCTGTCCACCAGAGTGCTATGCCGACCGACGAGAGAGATCGAAGACGCTTCATGCGATTCGGGAAAAGTACAAAAGGTGGAACGATGCCGGAGGCGTGCCCGTAAGCACGATACTTGCTTCGCGCCGCTTGCTCCGCATTCGTTCTCTTGCCTGTCGGTCTGAGGGCTTCGTCACTGGTAAAAACGGTTACTCGTAGGCGAGCGCGTCGATTGGGTCTTTGTTCGCCGCTTTGATGGCCGGGTAGGTCGCGCCAAGGATAGCTCCGGCAAAGCCGATCAGCACGCCACGCAGCCACCATACGGGCGGAATATAAAAGGGCCGGGTTGGAAACCGGTAGCCAAGCCCAGCTTTGATGACCTCCGTTAACACCACACCCAGCACAACGCCAGCGACGGTGACCAGCGCCGCCTCACGCAGCACCGTAGCGACGATGTACCCGCGCGAGGCGCCCAGCGATTTGAGGATGCCGATCTCGCGCGTCCGCTCCATCACGGCTGTGTACATGGACTGGAAGATGACCAGGAAGCCGACGATCACAGCGATCGAGATCACGCTGTCGAGAGCCGCGGTAAAGCCGGGAAAGTGGGCTGGTGTCATCAGCGAGGTCCACTCATCAAGCGTCTGGACCTGATATTGCGACAGCCCCGGCGTCTGCTTGATCTCCTGCCGAATCGCTTCTTCATTTGCCTTGTCATCGGCCCGCAGGTAAAAGAGCGACGCGTTGTTTTCGTTGCCCATCAGTCCGCCCAGGGTGCGGATCGGCACAAACTTGCGCCCACCTTTGCCGTGCTCAAAGATGCCGGAGATGCGGAAGGGATGTCCTTTCACCGGGATGATTTGGCCGACATGCAGGCCGCCGTTCGCCTGCGCGGCGTAGTCGTCGATGATGACGTCATTCGGACCGGCGAATGGGCCGCCCTGAATAAAAGTAAAGGGCTTCAAGGCGTTGTAGCTGGCAAAGTCGATGCCCCAGATCGTCTCAACGGAGCCGGCCGTGCTCAGGTCGGCGATTACCGGCGCCGCGACGACCACGTGGGGCAGCCTGGCAAGTACATCGGCGATCTTTGCCGGCACGGGCGCCCCGCCCACGGCTGAGAGAAAGCTCGAATTTGGCGGATGCATGATAATGTCCGCCCCGATGCCGTTGGCCTGGGTCTGCTGGTGTGATAGCTCCCCGACCATGATGCCCACGATCGAGAGAATCATGACCAGTTCCACTGCCACAGAAAAGACGCTGACCAGCGTCCGGATAGGGCGGTGCAGCAGGTTGCCAATCACGAGCTTGTTCATGGGTGATCTACCGGGCCCTTTTCCGAGACTCATTCACACGCTGTCGTTGTGGCTCGACGCCCGCGAGAAAGCGTCTGCACAGCAGGAGCTTGACTCAGAACGCCCTACCCTCAAAAGGGATCACTGGAGCGGATGCGACCAGCCTCCGTCAGGCGACTCCACAGACTGTCGTCTTGTCTTTTCACGAGTGTAGCAAATCGACCTCTACGGGCCGCGCGGGAATGCGGCCGCCTTGCACCTAAGATTGGAGCAGGATAGGAGCAGGACTGGAGCAGTGCATAACTTGGAACAGCTGGTGCCAAATGTCACATCCGATACTTCATTTCCTTTGACGCATTTTGGCGGCGAGTTCTAAGGTAGTTACTATCAACGCAGAATACCTGTGGCGGGATGATGCGTATGGGTCAGTTTGGGCACGAGCTACGAAGAGAGCGAGAGTTGCGCGGTATCGCGCTCGGCAGCATTACCGGGGTCACAAAGATCAGCGAACGTCATCTGGTCGCGCTCGAAGAGGAGCGATTTGATGTGCTCCCCGGCGGCGTGCTGAGCAAAGGGATCGTGCGAGGCTACGCGCGCGCCGTGGGTCTGGACGAAGAGGCCTGGATGAGCCGCTACCTTTCGGCCTACCACCAGAGCGGCCAGCTGAAAGACGATGATGTCGCCTGGATGGAGTTTGCCGAGAATGTGGGACGGGCTCGCAAGCCGGGCGATGAGCCTGACACGTCGCAGCGGGTGCGCTGGGCCGGAGTGGCTCTGCTGCTTACTCTGCTCGCGCTCTTTAGCTGGTATGTGGCTCACTTTGTGAGTGTCCGCGCTAGCTCGCAGCAGGTGGGCGCGCTGCCGGCGCTGCTCTCTGTCTGGACTGGCGCGCCAAGCACAGCCTCGCTCTCCGCACCGGCAGACCGGCTTCGGTCGCAGCAACCAGGGTCTGCATAGCCTCCACCCGTCTGCGCGTTTCTACCCTCGACGAGAAGCAGATTCAGGGCTGAAGGCATCTTCACCCACTTCATACTCGCGATACTCGCGAACAGCCTTTCGGCCACCGGAGCCCTGCCCTGCCTCAAGCGATAGCCTTCCTTGATCTCGCGAGCGGGGCACGCCGGGAAGGGGTCCTCTTCCTGCTGCTTATGCTGGTTGCGCTTTTTTTTGTCTGCCGCTTCCTGGCTGCGCGCACTCCCAGACCGGCGGTTCTCTGGTCGGGGGCTGCTTACCTGGGGCTCTTGCACCTGATCTGCCTCTACGGTCTGCTTACCAGCACCCGGTTTGACACAGCCCTCGCTCACCTGACGCTGCTGACCTTCCCGTTCAGCATGAGCCTTGAAGACACGGCCTACCCGCAAGGCTTCTCGACGATGGCTGGTCTGGCCTCCAACTATGTCCGCTACGTTGTCTGCTTCGGCAGCTTGAATGCCTTGCTCCTGGCTGGCTTCCTCTCCATCGTCGTGCGGTCTCGGTCAGAGCCGCGCTGAGCCGCATTGCTGCCCATGCGCTGCTCAGCGGTGTTGCGGCGCCGCTGGCAGCCGCGTAAGTTCCATTCGCCTGGCTCAGGTTGCTATTCAGCCGCTTCGGCTTTGCTCACCGCCGGAACGGTCTAGTAGCATCCAAAGCTAGATGCGCATGCGCTGAACACCCGGGCTGACCTCCTGAACCGATGCTGCCAGCCCGCGAGCACTCATCCCGATCCTGCCTTTTGCCTGCGCTCTAGAGCGTTTGCTACCCCGTGATGAGCGTCGAGTTCCAGCCCTGCGCCACGGAGGAAGCACCCATTGTCCACACGCGATAAGTTTCTTTTTACCTCGGAGTCGGTCACCGAGGGACACCCTGACAAGATTGCCGATCAGATCTCGGACGCCATCCTGGACGCCTGCCTGGAGCAGGACCCCTACAGCCGCGTCGCCTGCGAGACGCTCACGGCGACCGGCCTGGTCGTGATTGCCGGCGAGATCACCACCCAGGCCTACGTCGACTTCCAGTCGCTCGTTCGCGGAGTGGTCGCCTCCATCGGCTATGACAACGCACTCTACGGTTTCGACTCGAACACCTGCGCCGTCATCTCGACGATTAACAAGCAATCAGGCGACATCGCCATGGGTGTGGATACCGGGGGCGCCGGGGACCAGGGCATGATGTTCGGCTACGCGACCAATGAGACCGAAGAACTGATGCCGCTGCCGATCTCGCTCGCGCACAAGCTCACCCGGCGCCTTACCGAGGTTCGCAAGGGCGGCAAGCTGCCATACCTCCGGCCGGATGGCAAGTCCCAGGTCACCGTCGAGTACGACGCCACTGGCAAGCCCGCCCGCGTCGATGCAGTGGTCATCTCGACCCAGCATGCCGAAACGGTTACCACCGATCAACTGCGCGCCGAGGTCCTCAAGCAAGTCATCCAGTTCGTCATCCCCGCGCACCTGCTCGACGAGAACACCAAGTACCATATCAACCCGACCGGCCGCTTCGTCATTGGCGGACCGATGGGCGACACCGGGCTAACCGGGCGCAAGATCATCGTCGACACCTACGGCGGCATGGGCCGTCACGGCGGTGGCGCCTTCTCCGGCAAGGATCCGACAAAGGTCGATCGCTCGGCCGCCTACATGGCCCGCTACATCGCCAAGAACATTGTGGCAGCCGGCTTGGCTGATCGCTGCGAAGTACAACTGGCTTATGCGATCGGCGTGGTTGAGCCGGTCTCGGTGCTGGTCGATACCTTCGGTACCGGTAAGCTGCCGGCCGGGGAACTCCAGCAGTTGGTTCGCGACAACTTTCAGCTCACACCCAAGGGCATCATCGAGAGCCTTGACCTGCGCCGGCCGATCTATCGCCAGACCGCCGCGTACGGTCACTTTGGACGCAACGAGGCTGACTTTAGCTGGGAGAAGACGGACAAGGCCGAGTCGCTTCGGCACGCGCTGCAGACAGAAGCGGCTGCGGTCAAGTAGCGGCTAGCCGCGCCTGTACCACCTTAGGCCTACGGCCTGTGACTATAAGGAGGTGCTCGAGAGGAGTGGGGCCACACTGGCCCCACTCACTTCCTGGCGTCTTGGCTTTGCTGAAAACTGCAAAAAAGGGACAAGTGACTCGACCCAGTGAGTCATATTGCGTCCCAGCATCTCGTACGCGTACGATCCGTCAGAGACCCGACGAAGGACCGGCGATAGCGACAGGAGTATGCGACCCACAAGCTCCCTCCAACTTACCCTGGCAATCCTTTGCGTGATCTTGCCGGGCTGCAACTCCAAAGGCAAGGCGAGTCCAGCAGCAGCCTCGCCGGTCCTCGATGCCCCAGTAGATCCGCTCGCTCTTTATACAATGACCGGCAATATCTCTCCCGTGCGCGATCCGAGCATCGTGCGTGAAAATGGCACGTACTACCTGTTCAGCACAGACGCCGTGAACGCGGGCCAGGTCGGGCTGCTTTCCATCCGCTGCTCGACGGACCAGACCACGTGGAGCACCTGCGGCCACGTCTTTGAGTCGCTCCCGGCCTGGATTGCGACCGCGGTGCCGGCCGCAACGAACCTGTGGGCGCCCGATATCTCGTACTTCAACGGCGCTTACCACGTGTACTATGCTGCCTCTTCGCTCCTCTCGCAGGCTTCCGTGATCGGGTTGGCGACCAATGTCACGCTTGATCCCACCTCGCCGCTCTACCATTGGGTGGACCAGGGCATGGTTATCAGCTCTGCGTCAGGGGAGGATTTCAATGCGCTCGACCCAAACATCCTGGTCGATGGGGATGGCTCAGTATGGCTGAACTATGGCAGCTTCTGGACCGGCATCAAGCAGCGCCGCATCGACGGAGGTACCGGGAAGCTCTCCGCCTCCGACTCGACGATTTATTCACTCGCCTACCGACCGCTGCTCGACCACGCCGTCGAGGGCGCCTCGCTGGTGCACCACGGCGCGTACTACTACCTCTTTATCTCGACCGGGCACTGCTGCGAGGTGATGTACCAGCAGGATGATTATCGGGAGGCGGTTGGGCGCTCCAGTTCGCCACATGGACCATTCCTGGATAAGGCAGGAGTCGATCTTGCGGCAGGAGGGGGCACGGTGCTGCTGCAGGCCGATGCGCAATGGAACGCGCCAGGTGGGGGCAGTGCCTACATCGACTCGACTACCGGCGAGAGCCTGCTCACCTTTCACGCCTTGAAGATAGGGCCAGACCCCACTGGCTACCTCTGGCTGGAGCCCCTTACCTGGACCAGTGACTGGCCCTCGCTCCCTTAGACTCGCGAGTGCGTACGAGCGCAGGAAGAATAAGGGGGATTGACCCCCGTCTTGTGCCGCCGCTCTCCCCGGGGGAAGCGGGCCTCCCTAGGAAGCTGAAGCCGATGTAAGTCGACATCCTGTCACATGCTGGGTGCTGGAGCGGTCGCGTCAGTATCAGCTTGCCGTCCAAGCCTCTCTCGTCGAGCCGATGCTCATACCAAATCTACCGTCTGGCTTGCTGCGCATAAAACGGCAGAGTCTGCAGCCGAATGCGGATGATGTCCTTGTTGTTCTCGGGGAAGTTCAATCCGCGATCTGTCTGGTCCCCATTCCAGATCCTGGTCGAGTGCCACACTCCGTCCGCGTAGGTACCCTGCTCCGCCTGCAGAATCTCCAGCTGCTCGGTGCTCGCTTTGCCTGCCTCAGCTTGCGCCGGCTCAAAGCTGACGCTGGCACTGAAGCCGGTCACGAGAAATTCTGAAGGCCCAAGCTGCGCGACAAGCGCGCGGCCGCTGGCGTCCGCAGTGCCGGGCGGCTGCTCGCCGTCCTTTTGAGGAAACCCGTAGGAGATCACAGCATCGAGACCCGCGAAATGGATACGCTGCCGCGCTTCGCCCTTCTCCTCAACGGCTGTCTGTAACTTGCCCTCATCATTCAGCTGTGCGAGCGTCCCTGCAATGGGCGCCAGCAGTGCAAAGTTCTCGCTCAGGTAGCTGGGGATCTTCTCGTCGTGGATCGTCCAGCCCGTAAAGTCAACGCCGAACGGTGAGAATCCAATCGCCCCGTGGCCGAGTGCGTAAAAAAAGTAGTAACCGAACTGTTTGGCGAGGCCGGTCTCCGGAATGAAGAGCGCGTTGTCATCACGATGGTAGGCAGCCACTACCTCGTGAAAGAGCGAGCGATCCTCGGAGTAGAAATCCGGCGCAAGCACGTCGATGGAAGGCGCTGCTGCTTTCCAGATGTCGATGTTGCCTTGCTGGGCGCCGCCGCTTGGATACTCCTGGCCTGGGCTCGGATGATTGCGCGTCTCGAGCGCGTGGACCGGGTAAGTGATCCAAACATTGCAGTACATAGGCAACGGATACTCCGCCTTACCGGCTTTCGCGACCTCGTTGATGTAGCGTGCCGTCGAGTACGCTGCGAAGCGCTCGTCTGCGTCTGCTCCGTAGGCCTGCGACCATGTGCCCGAGTGTTTCAGCGCCGCGGGCACCTGGCCGGAAAACTCCTTATTCGCCGTCGCCGAGTAGTCGCGCACCGACCCGACCGAGCCCGATTCGTTCTCAACCTGAATCATGATTACGGTATGCTGTGCGCCGTCTTTTTCGCGCACGTGGTGCATGAGCGCAGAAAAGCAGCCTTGTCGGCGGCTAAGTTCGCGTCAGAGTTAGGCGACATCCCATCGAGCAAGCGGCCGTAGGCGGAAACCTCACGAGGATACTTCGCAGGATTGCTCTTGATCCACGTCGGAACATAGTGATTCTGACCGTTCTTCCAGGTGCCGAACCAGAGCAGCACTAATTGCAGATGGTGCTCGCGCGCGCCATCCAGGAGCAGATCGACGTTGGTAAAGTCGAACTTGCCTTCCTCCGCCTCCATCTGCTCCCAGTAGACTGGCGCTTCGATGGTGTTGGCATGCACGGCGGCAAGAGCCGGCCACACTGCAGGCAGAGTTGAGGGCCAGGAGCTTGAGTTATTGATCTGCGCGCCAAGCACCAGAAAATGGCTTGTCATCCACCATCAAGGCAAAGCGCCCATTCTGTTGCGTGACGCGCGGCATCTGTTGAGCAAAGGCGGGTAGGGCGGCAAGCGCGAGAAGAGCAGCGAGTAGTCTCAAAAAGTGCACTCCATGGAACGCCGGGTCTAGGTCGGCATCGCGCAGTTTCCGCGTGGAGCAAGCATGAAGCGGCGACCTGCTGTTGCCGCCCTGATGATAGAGGGCGCCGCATCACGGAGGCCGCCCACTCGTCAGCGGTGGCCGTTGACGATAAGTGCGCTTCCGCGATCCTGCGAGGCGAGCAGCGACAAACCCTGCTGCTAAAGCGTTGGTGGCCCTATCCGAAAGGATGCTCAAGCGAGAGGCTGGGGCCGGTAAAGAGCTTCGCCCCATCCTCGGTCAGGTACATATCATCCTCAAGCCTCAGGCCGAAGTGACCGCGCAGGTAGATGCCAGGCTCGTTAGAAAAGGTCATGTTCGCCGCCAACGCCTGGCTGTTGCCCTGCACCAGGTAAGGCCACTCATGGCCGTCCATGCCGATCCCGTGCCCTACCCGGTGGAGGAAGTTTGCATACCCGGGTGCGTAGCCGGCATCGACGATGACCTTGCGCGCTGCCGCATCGACTGACTCGCACGCCACGCCCGGACGCGCCGCGGCGAGCGCGGCGCCTTGCGCACGCTTGATTGTGTCAAAGCAGCGGCGCATCTCTTCTGACGGCTTGCCATACACAAAGGAGCGGCTGATATCAGATGTGTAACCCTCGACAACGCAGCCGTCGTCGATCAGCACCATCGCGCCTTCGCGGATGACCTGCGGTTTGATCGAGCCGTGCGGCAGGGCCGAGTACTCGCCGGTCTCGCAGCTGGCTTCGCCCGGAAAGCCGACGCGCGCATAGGCTGCTGTGATCATGGCTGAGAAATCATGAGTCGACATGCCAGGGTGCCCAGCGCGCCAGGCCGCCTCATAGACCTGGAGCGTCACATCATTCGCCAGCCGCATGAGCGCCAGCTCAGCCGGGCTCTTGATGCTCCGGCAGCCTGCGGTGACAGGCCGCGCATTGACGAGCGTGGCATGCGGCACCGCGCGGCCAATGCCCTCGGCAAAGACATAGGGCATCGTCTCTTCGATCCCAAGCTCACCACCCGTGATCGAGAGACCAGCCAGTCCAGAGGCAACGCAATCATAGGGGCTCTCATTCTCCTGCCAGGTGTACACGTGCGTGTGCGCCATGGCGGGTACCAGCGCGAGCCGCTCCTCTAGGCGCTCCTGCTCAAAGGCCGGAGAGACCGCAAAGGGCAGGCCCTTGGCTGGGATCACGACCAGGGTCATGCGCTCGCTGTTGCCCCAGTGCACGCCGGTAAAGTAGTCCAGCGACGTTCCGCCGGCCAGGCAAATGGCGGCGAGGCCGTGCTGCGCCATCAACTCGCAGGCGCGTGCGATCCGAGCCTCGCGCTCCTGGCTCGAGATCGGCTTGGCCTCAGCCCGGCGGTCAGCAAGGGCGGCCAGCGAGGGAGGTAGTAGCGTAGCTGCTGCCTGAGCGTGCGCAGTGGTGTTCAGCATGGGCAGTATGACTGCAGGGGCAGCGCTTGAGAGGCTGGCCAGAAGGTGTCTGCGGGTGAGGGTCATCGTAGCCGGATAATAGCGCGCTTCAGCGACTGCGTTCGTGTCTTTCGCGCGAGAGGCCAAAATTTGCCCGCGTCGTACCTGACCCGCCCTCTCTCTGCAACCCGCCATGTCTTTGATTTCGGCTAGAGTCAAGGAAAGGGAAAAGCGTGCCGCATGAACCTGCCTCGACCTCACGCCTGTTCCGATTACATGGAGTTCTCCAAGCTCCGTTCCTCGGCCACCTACAACCTCGCAACGAGTGGGGTCATGAACTGCTCGCTCGCCGACTTGGCTCTCACGACGGAAGACATGGCTACCCTCGCGATCCACGGTCCTACCGTCTACGGGTATCCGCCCCTGATGGAAGCAATCGCCACCATGAAAGGGGTTTCGCCCGAGTGGGTCGTCGAGGCAGCAGGAACCTCGATGGCCAACCATCTTGCCATGGCAGCGCTCTTTCACCCCGGCGATGAAGTGCTGATTGAAGAGCCGACCTACGGACTGCTTCTCGATACCGCCCTTTACCTGGGGGCGCAGGTGCGTCGGTTTGAGCGGCGTCTGGAAGACAACTACGCACTCGACCCGTCCCTGGTCGCCAAGCAGATCACCCCGCGGACGCGCCTGATCGTGTTGACGAACATGCACAACCCCACCAGCGCGCTGGCGACCGAAGAGAGCCTGCGCGCGGTTGGGGAGCTGGCGGACCGGGTAGGCGCGCGCGTGCTGGTGGATGAGGTTTACCTGGAGGCACTGCCCCACCCGCCCGTTTCCAGCTCCATCCATCTCGGCCCACACTTCGTGGTGACGAGCAGCCTAACGAAGGGGTACGGGCTAAGCGGTCTGCGCTGCGGATGGATCCTCGCCGAGCCGAAGCTTGCCGAGCGCATGTGGAGACTGGACGACCTCTTTTCTGCCACGCCTGTCCATCTGGCTGAGTTGCTGAGTGTCCATGTCCTTGCACGGCTGGACTGGTTCAGTCGTCGCGCCAACAGTCTGATTACCGTCAACCGTGCGGCGCTTGCGCAGACGCTTGATGGCCACCCTGCCATTGAACTCACCCTGCCAACGGTGGGCACCACGGCTTTTCCGCGCTTGCGCCGCGGCGATGTCGAGAGTTTTTGCCGGCTGTTGCGCGACGAGTATGCAACCAGCGTTGTACCAGGCCGCTACTTTGAGCGCGAGGATCACTTCCGTGTCGGCCTGGCCGGCGATCCCGAAATGACCCGCGAAGGACTCACACGGTTGGCCGAGGCGCTGCACAGATGGGCTCATGCCGCTTGACTAGGCGGCAATCGAAACTATTAACTCTTCCCAGGCCGCAATGTATGAATAAGACCTCACACATGCAGGAGCTTGCCTCGTCAAGCTGTGAGCGAGAGCCAGCAAAAGCTTGTTGCATGTCTGCCCGGGCAGACGCTCGCAAAGGCAATGAGCAAGACTGGAGTCAAGGTTGAATCGTCGCGAGTTTCTGGCCGGCAGTTTTCTCACCGCAAGCACTCTCGCAGTACCACGCTGCCTGTGTATGCCGGCAGCAGACGGTAAGACGCGGGAAGTCGGCATCGTGATAAATCATCAGCAGCCGCTGTCGAGTATCGCTGCGGATTTCACGGGATTAGGCTACGAGATCTCTTCTGTTGCCGGAGCAGGTCTTCTAGCTGCGACCAACCCGGTCTACCTCCAGCTTGTTCGTTCGCTGGGGCGGGAGGGTGTCATCCGCATAGGTGGCAACACCGCCGATTACTCGCGCTATTCTCCATCTGCAAGTGCAGTTGCAAGTCCCTATGGAACGGTCGTAAATGACGCGGGGTTGCAAGCGCTGGGGAGCTTTCTCGCCGCTACCGGATGGCGCCTGATCTGGGCACTCAATCTTGGAAGCGGTTCTGAGAAAGATGCGGTGATTGAAGCCAAGGCGGTCCTTGCTGCGGCGGGGCCGAGCCTGCTCGCTTTCGAGATCGGCAACGAACCCGACCTCTTTCCCCACGAGAAACATCGTCCTCAGGATTACAGCTATGACGCGTGGCTTGCTGATTACCGGCGCTACAAGGCTGCGCTGCGTGCTCAGATTCCGTCAATCCCGCTTGCTGGCCCTGATGTTGCCGGCAAGACCGAGTGGGTCGCCCGCTTTGCCGAGGATGAAGGGCATGACATCGTTCTGCTTACTCATCACTATTACCGTGAGGGACAGAACCCAGACAGCACAGCTGAGAAGCTGTTGGGCGTTGACCCTAAGCTGCAACCACAGCTCGCCGCGCTGCGCGCTGCTTCCGAGAGGTGCGGCAAGCCGTACCGGATCTGCGAGGTTAACTCCTTCTCAGGAGGCGGCCGCCCAGGCGTGAGCGATACCATGGCTGCCGCTCTCTGGGCTCTCGACTACATGTTTACGCTGGCCGTCAATGGCTGCTCCGGGATCAACCTTGAAACGGGGCTGAACCAGCTCGGCTTTATTAGTTCCTACTCGCCCATCGCAGATGACCAGCATGGACTTTACCGAGCCGCACCGGAATACTACGGAATGCTCGCATTCTCAATCGCCGGCAAGGGGCAGTTGCTCCCGGTGGAGGTAGACGCTGGCTCCCCCTTGGTGCGAGCCTACGCCACCCAACTGGACCAGGAACTCCGCTTTGTGACCCTGATGAACAAGGGAGAGCAGTCGGTCGTCGCGAACCTAGACCTTGGTCCATCGATGCGCGACAGACAAGCAGCAGTCATGCGCCTCGCCGCTCCAGACATGCATGCCACCAGCGGCATCACCCTGGGCGGGTCGGAGATCTCTCCCGCTGGCATCTGGCACCCGAACGCTCCGGAGAGAATCAAGGCGCGCAATGGAAAGTTAAGAGTAACGCTCCCTGCCACCAGTGCCGCTATCGCGGAGATCCTGCCGCGACGTTGACAATGAGGCTCGCTGCCCGTAAGGCGTTCTCTGCAGTGTCGAGCAAACGCCGCATGCCGTCTAAGGCTGCTTATTGGCAGGCACTTCCTCTCCGTCCGCAGAGCGCGATCGCGCTCTATCATCTCGGCAAAAATCTCGGCAAGATAAACGTCGAAGCCAGTGAACCAGCGCCTGGCATATGAGCACTCTCCTCGACCGCGGCATTGCCCTACTTCAGGCGGTAGTTGCAGCGAGTGCTGACTCTGAGTCTGCTTGTCGAACCGCCACTACAAGGTCACTTGACAAGCTATTGTTGGAGTGTGTAGTTTCCACACAACTGGGCGATTTTGGCTCAGTTCGCTAAATCTAAATTCGGTATGGACAAGGATGCGGCACGGTTTCCTTATGGAACTGAGCCGCTGCTACTAGGCAGTCATAAGCCGGCGAGAACCGGCGGCGCTTTGTTCACTTGATACACCCACTTCGGAGAGGTTCATGCGAATTACCAGGTTGTTCGGAGTCTGTGCTGCAGTCGTCTGCGCTGCACAGATCGCCCATCCCCCTAGCTACGCCCAATCGGTTCGTGGCTCCATGGCCGGCAATGTCAGTGATTCGACAGGCGCAGTCGTCGTAGGCGCCCAGATCACTGCGGTCGGAAGCGAAACCGGGGTCTCCCTCAGCACAGTTTCAAGCTCAGCGGGTTCCTATCGGTTTCCAGAGATGCCGCTCGGCTCCTACGATGTGACTGTATCGTCGCCAGGCTTCTCGAACCAGGTCCAGCACGGCGTCCTGGTCACCATCGGCAGCACCACTGCTACGAATTTCGTCTTAACGGCGGGCGGCGCAACCACCACGGTGAATGTGGATGCCAGCGCTCCTACCATCGAGACCGAATCCTCCGATGTAGGCGGCACAGTGAGCAGCCGGCAAATTATCGAACTGCCTCTAGCGCTTGGCGGCGTCGGTGCGCTGCGCTCTCCCGAGGCCTTCGAATTCTTGCTGCCCGGCACCAGCGGACCAGGCACAGCCAACAGCAACAACGGCGTCTTTCTCTCCAAGATCTCCGGAGGCCAGGAGTATGGCAACGAGGTCCTGCTTGATGGCGCCAGCCAGACTCGCAGTGAGAATGGCTCCTCCTTTGATGAGGAAGCGCCCTCGGTGGAAGCGCTGCAAGAGTTCAAGATCACCACTGCGATCCCGCAGGCCGAGTTCGGCAGGACGACGGGCGGCATCGAAGATTTTGTCACTAAGTCCGGCACGAATGAGTATCACGGCACCGCGTTTGATATCTTCCGCAACGAAGATATGGACGCAAATACTTGGTTCAACGATGGCAATCGTGCCTTGAACTGCGTCGGCGCAGGCGATACGGCTGCCTGCCGCAACACCTATCGGACGCCCAGCGATAAGCAGAACGACTTCGGCGGCAGCCTCGGCGGTCCGGTTCGCATCCCCCACATCTACAACGGAAAAGATAAGGTTTTTTTCTTCTTCTCGTGGGAGCAGTTCAAGCAGAATCTGGGCGCGACGCAGATCTCCACCGTGCCGACCCTGGCGGAACGTGGGGGAGACTTCACCGCATTCTTCAATCCTCTGAGCCCTCCGCCAGCGGGCGCTAACCCTGCTACCAATCCGTGCGACGGCACAGTCGTATATCCGGGCGAAATTTTTAATCCTGCAACTCAGAGAGTAGTCAACGGAACGCCTTGCCGCTCGCCGTTTGCCGGCAATGTGATTCCCACCACCAGCTTCAGCGCAGTGGCGAAGAACCTGCTCAGCCTGATCCCGGCGCCGACCAACAGTGCGCTTTTTAACAACTTCGACTTCCAGAGCACCATTCCGTTGGTCAACACCACCTACACGGTGCGTGTGGATGCGAGCATATCCGAACGGAACAAGATATTCGCCTCCTACAGCACGCGCGACAACAATCGCACCTCTGGCGGCAATCCGCTCCTGCCCTATCCGCTTGACCCAAACACCTGGCGGCAGGATTTTGAAACACATCTCTCTCGCGTCGGATGGGACTTCACCGTCACGCCGACGGTCTTAAACCACCTCAACTTCGGCTACAACCGCACCAACAGCAAGAACTTCGCTATCCCAATCTCCAATGGAATTAACTACGCGCAGCAGTTAGGCATAGCCAATGCACCGGCTTCGTTTAACTTCCCGCAGTTTACCTTTGACGGCCGAGATACGCTTGACAACTTCGGCAATCCGGGTCAGAACGACGACAACGTCGATAACGGGTTCCGCGGCAACGACAGCGTAAGCGTTGAAAAAGGCCGCAACAGCTTCAAGTTCGGGCTCGACTATCGCCTGCAGCAATACTCTCCGATCAACAATCCAACACCAGCGGTGAACTTCGGACGTCCACAGACTGCGTCTGACCCAGCCAATAACGAGCTCGACGGTAACAGCTTCGCCAGTCTGTTGCTTGGGCAGACCTCGGGCGGCAACTTCGCACTCGGACTCTACTCTGAGAAGCCACGCTGGACCTCCTACTACTACGCTCTGTTCGCGCAGGACGACATCAAGGTCAGCAATAACCTGACCTTAAACCTTGGTGTGCGCTGGGATGTGGACGTGCCGCGTTCGGAAGCGCACAACGCAACTTCAAACTTTAGCCCGACGGCTGTCGATCCGGAGTACGGTATCCCCGGAGCGCTTGTCTTCGGCACCACCACCAACAGCCAGCAGCGCTGGGCGAATACTTACTATAAGGACGTTGCCCCGCGCATTGGTTTCGCCTACACCCTGCCTGGTACCAATGGCAAGTCCGTGCTGCGGGGAGGCGGAGCAGTTTTCTACGGGCCGCTTCAGTACGCGGACTTTGGCGGCAGCATGAATGCCGGGTATAAGATTCAGCCGACGTTCACCAGCAATGACGGCTTTTCGCCCGCCTTTGCCTTGGATTCCGGATTCCCTGCTTACAAGCAGCCGCCTAACCTCGATCCCGGACTGTTTAACGGTCAACCCCTCACTGGTTCCTATATCAGGCCGCAGATGGGCAAGCCGGCCGCGATCTACGAGTGGAGCCTGCAGCTGCAGCAGGAAGTCGCTCCCGATCTCATCCTTGAGATTGGATATCTCGGCAACAAAGCGCAGGATCTGCGTTCCACCATTGAGAACATTAACAACATCCCGATTAGCGCCTTTGCGCTCGGCGATCAACTTAATGCAAACGTGATCGGGAATACTGCCGGTGTCGCCGTCCCGTTTAACGGCTTCAACACGCTCTGGGGTGCGGGCGCTCCAGTGCAGCGCGCTCTTCGTCCGTTCCCTCAGTACGACTTCATCGACTCAGGCTGCTGCCTGCAGAACGATGGCATGTCAACTTACAACGCGTTGCTCGTCTCGCTGCATCGGCAGTTCCGCAACGGCTTAACTCTGCAGGTGTCCTATACCTGGGAGAAGAACTTTACGGACGCGGATAGCGCGCTGGCAGGTACCGGCGTCGGTGTTTCTCAGGTACAAGACCCATTCAACCTGCATACGGCAAAAGCGATCAGCGCCCAGGATCTGCCTAACACCTTCGTTATCGCGCCGCTCTACCGCCTACCCTTTGGCAAGGACCAACGATTCCTGCAGCACGGGATCGCGAGTACCGTCGCTGGAGGCTGGGAGATAGGCAGCGTGCAGCGCTATGAGTCAGGGCAGCCGGTCTCCTTCTGCTGCGCAACCGGCATTCCCGGATTTGAGAATGCTCTCTACTACAGCCGTAACCCATCGCAGCCACTCGCGAGCGCGGCTTACAGCTCAGGCCACCTCAACCCGCTTGTCGCCGGACAGAATAGTTACTTCAACACGGCGGCATTCATCGATCCGAATGCAAAGGGTCTTCGAGAACAGCGCCCTGGTGGAGCATGGGAGTTCGGCGACGTCCCGCGTGTTACCGGGGAGGTGCGGACGCAGGGCTACTACAACGAAGACTTCAGCCTGCTGAAGACTACCCAGATTAGGGAATCGGTCGCTTTCGTGCTCAAGGCCGAATTCCTGAACGGGTTCAATCGTCACCAGTTCGCGATTCCCGGAGATCTGAATCCGGAAGACGCCGCTTTCGGCATTCCTACGGGCACAGTGGGCAGTCCGCGAAATCTGCAGATCACGGGCCGCATCTCCTTCTAACCTCAACGTTAAGTTGAGTGAACTAATCGGAGACGGCACCTTGCCGTCTCCGTCCGTTTTAGGCTATCTCCATGGCAACAATCGCGCTTCTTTGTACCTTGCTTGCCAGGCAGTCTTCAAGTGACTCGCCTTCCCGCGATTCACGCATAGAACAAGCTGGAGTGCTCCTTCAGCAGGGCAAGTCGTCTGAAGCGCAATCGCTCTATCAGACCATACTTTCGTCGGACGCTGCCAACAAAGAAGCACAACAAGGACTGGTCGACGCAAGCGAGCGACTAGCTTTGGAGGCGCGGGCTCGCGGTGACAATGAGAATGCTCTGCGTTTGCTTCTGAGCGCCCAGTCTTTTGCGCCCGCGAACCTCAAATTGCTCTACGATCTAGGCGTGCTTGAGGAGAGTATGAACCTCTATGCAGATGCGGATCAGACTGTCGCCAGGTTACAAACTCTTGCCGGCTCGGACGCTCCCAAGGTGCTTTACCTTGCAGCTCGCGTAAAGCTCGACCTCGGTCAACTGGACACGGCGGGAAAGCAGATGCGAGCTTATCTTGTCGTAAGACCGAATGACGCTAGCGCGCATTATGGGATGGGGCGCATCTTGCAACTAGGTCAGCAGCTTGATGGAGCAGAGACGGAGTTCCTTCGCTCTATCGAGTTGCAATCTCAGCAGACCGAGTCCTACTACCAACTTGGCGAGATTGCGCTCGCTCAAACGCGCTACAACGATGCCCTGAGCGCATTCGCAAAGACCCTGGCTCGCAACCCGTCGCATGTAGGAGCGCTCACTGGGACGGGGACGGCCCTCTTTCGATCAAGGCAATACGCCAAGGCTCTTGCTCCTTTACAGAAAGCTGTTGACCTGGCCCCTTCCTACCAGCCGGCTCACTACTACCTAGGACTCTCGCTCGCTCGACTGGGGCGGAAGGCTGAATCGGAGCGCGAGCTCGCTCGTGCTGCGCAGTTAGCAGAGGTGGACAACCAGCATGACGCGCAGCATCTTCGCATCCTGCAGTCGCCGCCTAACAACAGCTCTGCGCCTGTGCCCCCACGATAGGGCGCGCTCTTCCCCGACAAAGGTGGAAAGTGTAGCTGCTTCCGCGAAGCCCTTGTCTCCGAACACCCTTATGTGGAAAGCTATCGTCGTGCGCATCGCTTATGCTCGGCTTTCGTCCCCTCTGCTTGTCACGGTCATCACTCTGACGTTTCTAGCCCCACCCGCAACCGCACAAATAACTGAATCCTCACCGGCTGCGAACACTCCCGTGCATGTTCGGATCTCGCGTCCGGCGGAACCGCGTTTGATTCCACCTGAGCTCTTCGGCAGCTTTCTCGAGCCCATCGGCCACTCTACTTACGGCGGTCTTTGGGCCGACGTAATCGAAAATCCATCGTTCGAAGCGGGGATGTGGTCGGCTGGTAATATTGAGACGCTCTTAGCCGGCCGCCCGGAGCTTAAGCGAGCTTCCCAACTCGGCTTACCCTTACCATGGGAACCGCTTGATGCCGATCAAGGCTCCCGCTACGCATCGGTGCGTGGCGACGCAGCAAACTCAAACCAGTCCGTCCTGATCATGTCTTTGCCCCAGAAGGAAGTGGGCATCCAAGAGAGGATCTATCTCCCAGTTCATCGGGAGCTTAGCTACCAAGGCAGCTTGTGGCTCAAACATGTCCGCGGAGACTCATCCATCTCGATAAGCTTGCGCCGTCATGCACACCCTGAGCAGGTCCTGGCTTCCGCCACACTTTCAGCCAGTGCTCCTGATTGGACAAAGTATGGCTTTCAATTAGTGCTCAAGGCCGGCCAGCTCGCACCACTTGAGCCGGCTGATTTGGTCATCTCTCTTCATGGAGAAGCGCGGGCGCAGGTTGACAATGTCTCACTTACTCCCGCCGACGCAATCGACGGCATGGACCCCGATGTCATCACCATGGCCCGAGATCTTCATACACCGATCCTGCGTTTCGGCGGCAACTTCACTTCTGCTTATGATTGGCATGATGGTATTGGCCCCTCTGATAAGCGAGTCTCAATGATCGATGCGGCCTGGGGCATTCCGGAGTACAACACCTTCGGCACGGAAGAGCTGTTGCGCTTTTGCGAGTTAATTCATGCGCAGCCTCAGATCGCGTTGAACCTCGGTACCGGCACACCTCATCAAGCCGCCGACTGGGTAAATTACGTCAACCAGCACTGGGAGAATCACAAGGGCGGTCTTCTTTGGGAGTTAGGCAACGAGCTATGGGGAGACTGGCAAGTGGGCTACCCCTTGCAGCAAGATGTTGCCGGCGTTACGCTTGCCACAAGTCACGCAGTGCGGGCAATCGATCCTCATGCTCGTCTAATTGCGACTGGAGCTGACGAAGATCACTTTCATGATTGGAATGCGCAGCAGCTTGCATTGCCTGCCTCCAGCTTCGACTATCTCTCAACCCACTTCGTCGTAACCGATAATGTCGAATTGTCGCATCCGTCGGATGACTTTCGCACCATGGCTTCGCTTGCGTTGCCCTGGGGGCTTGCGGAGCGGATGCATGGCATTCGGCAGCAGGCGGTAGATGCCGGGCACTCAAACGTAAAGGTCGCCTTTACAGAGTGGCTGATGGTTTCGCGTACTCACAACGGTCCTAACTTCACGAACATGGGAGGAGCTCTCTTCGCCGCAGGGTTTCTGAATATGGCGATGCGCAACTCCGATGTGGTCGCAATCTCAGATATGACAGGCATCATGGAGTTTGGCGGCATATGGAAGAAACGGGAGCAGGTATATGGCGCACCCGCTTACTGGGCGCTTCGTGAGTACGCCAACGCCACTCCTCGCTACTTGCTTACAGTGGACAGCGACTCGCCCACTTATTCCGTTGCCCAGGGTATCACTCGACTCCCGAATATCACAGGCGTGCCTTACCTCGATATAGTCGCGGCTGAGTCTGTCGATCAGACCAAGCTGTTCCTGTTCTGCGTCAATCGGCAGCTATCGCGCGCAATGGATGCGCGACTAGATCTTAGCCAATTTAAAATACCGCAGGGCTCAGCCACCGTAACAACGCTGAGAGCCGAAAACATTCTTGCGGAAAATGATGAGGAAGATCCGCGACATGTGGCTCCGATGACGAAGACCCTTCCGTCTCGCAGCGAGTTGGATTACTCCTTCCCCGCAGGGAGCGTAACAATTATCGGCGTGCCCTTACGATAGTCCCGGCTAACTACTTAGACATTGTCTACTTTCGCGGTGCTGCCGGAGGTGCCGCGTACGAGATCCTGGATGAGACGATTCTTGACGCAAGCTTGTCTTCAAGAGGCACCTCTTGGCCGGAGCGACTGGAAAGTGCTGTCTCAGCCTCGCGTCGGAACTACCATTCCCGAAAGGCCGCGCGTCCACCTCACGATTTAGACATCGACGCCTGGCTTAGCGCGAGCTCTTTCGGGCTGGCCGATGACTCTTGTGTATGGGATCCGATTTCTCCCTAAGTGTCGCCTCGTCGAGTCTTGCTGCAAGCGGTGCAAACGCTGGAGTAGCACCTTGCCAGTGAAGTTCATCTACACTTTTAAAAAGCTTCAGGTCAGTGCGAAGAGTCGCCAGGCTGCGAAAAAGGATCGCCTGCTCCCAGGCTCTGACCAGGGTCTCGGAAAGTGAGCGGGGGCTCGCGGCAAGCGCGCTCCAAGAGCGCCAGTCACGAGGAATCGCCTCAAGGTGCACATACCGAGCAAGCACTGCCGCAGCTGATTTCGCACCCCAGCCTGCCAGGCCCGGGTAGCCATCTGCCGCGTCTCCAACTAGAGCCAAATAGTCTGGGATAGACTCTGGCAGTACGCCGAACTTCGCCAGCACACCGGCCTCATCCCTGGTGATACGTTTTCGCCGGTCAAGCTGCACCACCCGTTCTCCCTGCACGCATTGCGCCAGGTCCTTATCGGGTGTACACAGAATGACCTGCTCGACGCGCGCGTCTCCCGCGGCAAGAAAGGCACCCGAGGCAAGCGCATCGTCCGCTTCCTCGTTCCGCATTGGCCACACGATCAGCCCTAGAGCGCTAAGTGCTTCTTCCAGCAATGCAAACTGTTCTAGCAGGTCAGGCTCGATGCCAGAGCTGGTCTTATAGCCTGGCCATAGTTCGTTTCGAAACGATTCGATCACCTGGTCGGTAGCCACTGCGAGGTGCGTTGCGCCCTCGCCTACCATGCGGAGCAGGGAGGCGACCACTCCTCGAACAGCAGCCACTTCGCGGCCTTCGCTGTCGCGCATCTTGGGCAGTGCATGGTAGTGGCGAAAGAGTTCGTAAGTGCCGTCAATCAGATGCACGCGCATGAGCATAGCTTACGGTGTGAGAGCCTGCTACGGTCACCACAAAAACGAAACGCACGGACCAGCGACCTGCCAATGCAACGCTTCACACCCTCTACGCGCCTACTCCTAACAGCACGTCCATAGCAGCGGCGACGAAGAAAGCTGCCGCGAGCCAGCTGTTAGCCGCAGGAGCCGGTTTGCTCCAGTCCTAGCACAAGTAACCGCCAAAGTGACAGTTAGGTAGCATCCGTCTCGTCGGAGTCCGGCTATCGTGCAAGGCAATCGCTCAGTTCCGCCGCGGTCTTCTCAGCGCAGGTTGCCCAGCGGAATCGCTCGCTCCGCTCTCTGCCAAGCTTGCTCATGCTCAGCGCCAGGTCCGCATCCAGAAGTAGTCTCGCCAGCGTGTTTGCCATATCGGATACATCGAGCGGATCGAAGTAAAGAGCTGCCTCTCCACACACCTCCGGCAAAGATGCAACGCGCGAAACAACGACGGGCGTGCCAGCTGCCATTGCTTCCAGCGGCGGCAGCCCGAAGCCCTCGTAGAGCGATGGCAACACTAAAGCGTCTGCGTGACCGACCAGCGAAAGCAGTTGAGACCGCGAGACAAAGCCGGTCATCTGGATGCGGCTGCCGGCGCTGCGTACCCGCTCAAAAAATTGCTGCGACTCGCCGGTGATCAAGCCTTCACTCTGGCCAACCAGAAGAAGGTCATGGGGAACTCGATCGTGGATACTAAGAAAAGCCTCCACCAGCCGGCCCACATTCTTATAGGGTTTGATGTTGCCAACGTAAACGAGATAAGGACCAGGATGCTCGCGCGGTTCCTGCTTGGCATCATACCAATCCCGCGTGATGCCCAGAGGGGTCGGCACAATCTTTTGCTCGGCTTTGCCTTTCGTAAGACGGAGTAACTCCCGCCTGCTGAACTCTGAGACGGTGAAAACAACAGCAGCCCGCTTGCGGATCGTGCGGAACATGACTTCCGCGTAGGCTCGCTTTTTCCAATTGCCTGCGATCTCCGGTACGATTAGGTGGCTCATATCATGCACGGTGACCGCTAGCGGACCTCGATAGAGCAACGGAGTTGGATAGTGTGGCGCAAAGAATAGATCTGTATTCTTGGGAATCGCCGTCAGTACCTGCCATTGCTCAGCGAGTGAGTAGCGATCAGCGTGACAGCTGATCAGCCGGACGTTCTGCGCAGCGCTCCATGCAAATTGCTCAAGGCGTCTTCGATCACCGATGCCGACAACTTCAACATCGTCGAGAGCCTCGATCATCCCCGGGAGGATGCCCTGTATGTAGGTACCTATCCCTGAGGAATCGATCCAGCGAAGATCGATCGTTAACACTCTCTTCTTCATTCATCCCGTTATACCAGCCTGCCGCGACCAGAGCTTTCTCAGCCAACTACTTCCGACAGGGCCAAGGAGATTAGTATTGCCCGTAGCGCCCTCTTGCGGCACCGAGCAGCTTCTCCGAGCTATAACCATCACCATCTTTGAAGACGATCTCGGTGTGCTCGATGTCGGCAATGTGCGTGGATGGATCGCCCTTGACGACGACGAGGTCTGCGTTCTTGCCGGCGCTTATGCTGCCAACACTCGCTGCGCGGCCAAGGTATGTGGCCCCATTCAGCGTAGCAATGCGCACGGAATCGACAGGTGAAAAACCTGCGTCTACAAGCAGCTCTATCTCGCGCTGGTCGCCAAAGCCCGGTAGCACGCCACCATCGCCGGTTGGATCTGGTCCGGCCAGCAACAGACCGCCCGCGGCGACAAACTTTCGCTCCAGCGCCATGCCATGCTGAAAGAGCAGCTTGCGGTCGCTCTCAACCTTGGCGCTGCGAGTAAGCTCCAGGTTGCGCGTGTAGAGGTAAGCCTCACGTGAAGGCGGAGCCATGGTATCCAGAACTTCTGACCGCAAGGGTAAGTGCCGAGGATCCATGAAAGCTTCAAAGACGGGCAGCGTGGAGGTAAGCGCAACGTGGTGTGCAACGAGCGTGCGGATCAAGGCTGCCGCCTCGGGCGAGTCCGGGTCCATCTTCGCAAGCGTTGGCACCCCATCGCTCACGGGGCAGACATCCGGCACCTTGCCTGGGTCCAGTTGCGTGTTTACGAAAAAGCCGTGTTCCAGATTGTCGATGCCAAGCTCGGCTGCTTCCGGATACGTTACCGAGCATAAGTGTCCCGTGATCTTCAAGCCGAGCTTATGTGCCTCATCGATGGCGGCCTTCAGTTCGGCGCGAGTAATGTTCATGTAAGCCTTGAAGCTCGTCACCCCTTCTTCCGCCCAAAAATCGACGGTAGCGCGAGCATCATCGGCATCGCGCAAAGGATGCATCTGGATGAACGGCGAGTTGGCTCCTTCGAGGTAAGGGCCAGTCACGTCCATGTGTGGGCCGGCCAATCTGCCTGCGTCGATCTCCCGCTTCACATTCAGATCCGTATACGTCTCAACCGATCCTGTTGTCCGCATCGTCGTAACTCCGGCGCCGAGATAGAGCAGCGGCGACGAGAAGGTCATCTGCGGAACCAGAAGCGGCGCTTTTGATGCGCCCTCGGCATCCAGATCCGGCCGTGCGATGTAGTACATGTGATCGTGCATGCCCACGATGCCGGGTATTACGGTGCGCCCTTCCAGGTTAATGACCCGCGCGCCGGCCGGGGGTCTTGCAGCAGTTGCTGCCTCAACGGCCGCAATTTTCCCGTTTGCGATTGTGATCGTCTGATCCTGAAGAGCAGGCGCTCCGGTACCGTTGATGACTCGCACATGCGCCAGGACAGTAGTTTGCGTGGCAGGGTATTCAATGTAAGCCGACACTGCGGCAGAGGGTGTCTCCGCTCTCACACAGGCACCAGCGCAGGCAAGTAAGGCAGTCCAAATTACAGAACGCATCGCAGCTATCAGTCCTCTAGATCAACAAACAAGTTGCTATTTACTGAGGATGAGTTACGAACAGACGTTTGGGGCAGATAGCATGCACACCTACGCTTCCGTCCACCAGTTGAGTGATGTCGAAATCGATCGCAGTGCTTGCCAGCATGTACGCTTCATCCCGACTCAGGTGCTTCTGGTCCACAAGAAACGTAATTGTGTTTCTCACTGCCATCTTCGTCGCCTGCACCAGGTCCGGGCTAAAGCCCATAAGAATGTAGCTACTTGGCGTCTCGGCCATCGGCGCCCCAAGCTTCTGACCCTTGTGAACGATAAAGGTGAAGGTGCCGGTCAGAAAGGTTTCCATCGCCGTGATATCAACCTCGCCATTGCCCTGGCCGGCGTGCCCGTCCCCTGCCTCAAAAAGCGCGCCCTTGGCGTGCACGGGGATAAAGAGGGTCGTGCCGGCGACGAGTTCTTTGTTATCCATGTTTCCCGCGTGCATGGCCGGCGGTGCGCTGTCGATCTTGCCGGCTTCCGGTGCGGGAGCGATGCCCATGCTGCCAAAGAATGGCCTCAGCGGTATCTCAATGCCAGGCGCGAATTTGGCTATCATCCGTGTGCGATCGAGCGGGATGATTTTGTAGCGGCTATACGGAAAATCCTCAGGAAGAAAGCCACTTTTCGGCCCGAACACGTTGCACGCATACGGTGTGTCGATATCAACTTTCTTAATCTGCACTTCGAGTACATCGCCAGGCTCCGCTTCCGCGATGGCGACTGGCCCGGTGAGGATGTGACCACCAGGCCCTTTGTCTTTCTTCTCTACCTTCTCGTAGATCTCTTTGTAGTACTGAGGAACATCTGCTGCATTCACCCCGGCTTTCTCAAGCGCCGCTGGTGGCCCGCACGAGGACACGGTCTGCATGCGAACAGTATCGCCTGTGTGCACTGTCAGAACCGGCTTCGCAGAGGCCGCATAGTATCCCCACACAATCGTTGAGGGTGTTGCAGGAATGTATTGCGGAGCGCCCTGAGCGTACGAGCAACACGCCATACTAAGAAGAGCAGTGGCAGTCAGCAAGTATTTCGTCGTCAATGTTTTCCTCGGCAAGGAAGCTTAGAACTCGTATTTTAGGGCAAATTGGATGATGCGTGGCGCCACCGATGTGCTGAGGATCTGGCCAAATCCCGCTGTGTCAAAGCCGGTCGTAGGGTCGGCGTATTGCGCATGGTTGAAGGCGTTGAAGAACTCTGCACGAAAGTCGATCGTGTTCCCCTCGCGGATACCACGGAACGCTCGGGAAACAGTGATATCCGTATTATCCTGGCTCGGGCCTCGCACGACGCCCGTACTGCTGTTTCCGTAACCAGTTCCATCCCCAATCACCGGGTAAGGACACGCAGCGTAGGCGGCGCTGGTAGGTGCGTTCGCAAAGGAACATAGAGAGGCTGTATTGAAGTAATTGTTGAGCCGGCTATGTACGCTACCATGACTCTCAATCTGCTGGTTTGACACTCCGGGAGCTAGTTGTGCGCGCGAGGTGCTGGCGTAGCCATAGATCGAGCCACCCTCAGCATCGGTGAGCGTAAGCCTGTCTCCATCCTGGATCGTGGTAACACCGGAGACAGCCCACCCATTGAGAGCTTGCCGGGCGACCGCGTAACCCTCGTGCAGCTTCGGCAACTCCCAGCGGTAGACGAAGACGAACCGATTCGTGCGGTCGAAGGCAGCCGGGCCCCAGCGATCATGCCGGTTGTTCGGGTCGTTGCTGTCCCCATCTCCTCCCGTAAAGACAGCGCTCGTGCCTGAGCCCTGCACATCGGTCAGCGCCTTGCTCCAGGTGTAAGCCGCCTGGAAGAGAACCCCATGGCTAAGCTGCCGGCGCAGCGTAGCCTGCAGGCTGTTGTACATCGAGAAGCCGTACGATTCGATGCGCGTCAATCCTAAAGGAGAGAAGCCGGTGTAGGGAACCCGAAGGTAAGCATTCGCCCGCGTATTCGTTGTCTCGCCATTGATCGGGACGCCGGGGCTGGCAAGCAGGGCCGAGTTGATGTTACGCGACTCAAGCAGACGCGTAGCGCGGGTGCCGACATAGGCGAGGTCGAAGACGGTGGAACCCGAAAGCTGTTGCTGCACATCCAGGTTGTACTGCTGTGTCATGGGTGAGTCATAGTTAGGCGCGATGATATCGGCGCCTAGCTCAGACGTAGGAGTGCGCGGCAGGAAAGCGCCTGGTGTGGGCGCGGGATTGTAAGGGTTCTGGAAAGTTGCGGCGCTGTTGTTGGCTCCTGCCAACTCGCGAATGGCCACAAAGGGCGGGCTGGTAAGCACCTGCAGCGTCGCATTCCCATTTGGCCGCGTGTAGTAGACGCCGTAACCGCCCCGGAGCGAGGTCTTCCCGGAGCCATACGGAAGCCACGCGAATCCGACACGCGGGCCTACATTATGCAAAGGCAGATCTTGACTTGTAAGTGACTTACCGGAGAGTCGTACCACGCCGGCCGGTACTGCTCCGGGAAAGTTCGAAGGCACCACGTACCCTGAATAGGTGCCGGCCGCGGTCGCCGGCGGAGCGCTTGCGATCAGATTAGGAAAGACACTGCTCAGGTCGCCGTGGGCTTCGCCAATATTTCCATTGATCTCCCAGCGAACGCCATAGTTCAAAGTTAGGTTAGGGGTGATCTTGAAGTCGTCCTGCACAAAGCTGGCCATGTCAATAGCTCGAAAATCCTTGTTGATGTTGCCCGCAATCCCATAACTCAGAAATACATTGCTGATCCCGCTGCCATTCTGTGTACCGCTCTGTCCGAGTAGGAAATCAGAGAAGGTCTCAAACACGATCTCACCGCGGCGTGGACCCGGATCGGTAAAGTTAAACTCCTGGCGCTCAAACTCGTATCCGGCGCGTATCGTGTGTTTGCCATGCGACCAGGATGCCTGGTCTGAGGCTTCATAGGTATTCACGGCGGAGTTGGAAAAATCGTTAAATCCGCCGCCCAGGCTAAACAGGCCAGAGATGACCGTGACAGGCAGATACGGAAAGCCAGGGTCGCCAGGCGCGATGCCGAGCGAGGCGTCGGTGATTGCGGTCTGGCTCTTAAGCACTCCGGTGTTGCGGATAAACGCAAAGAAAGCTTCATTCAGCAAGGTTGGCGTGAACGTCGAGGTAAGTTTGAGTATGCCTATGTCATTGGTGAACTGCGTGTTGAGCGCGAAGCCGGGCGGACAGCCAGGGCTGCAGCTGCTGAACGGATCTTCCTGTGGATCGCGCGAGTAAAAGTAGCGCTGGCTGAGACGATGCTTCTGCGAGAGCTGATAGTCAGTATTGACCAGCACCTGGTCTTCGTTGAAGGTGCCCGGCAGGCTGTAAGTGGACGTGCCGGTAGCGGTGCCTGCGTTGAGAGTACGCGGTGTGGGTACCAGGTAGCCGCTAGGTCCTTGCAGGTTGAGCAGGGCGAGCGAGACCGGGTTAATATTCGAGCCATCGCAGGCGACCTGTGTGCCGCCGAACTCAGTCGGCTGGTTACAAAAGACAGCGCCGATGGCGGCGGCTGAGCGATCGTTGGTAAGAGCAGGCAGGGTGTTGCTCGAGAGGGAACTGGGGCTAAGGCCATTGATCTGACGAGTCCCTTGGTAGGATCCGAAAAAGAAAGCGCGATCCCGCAGCACCGGTCCGCCAAAGGTGCCGCCAAACTGGTTTTGCTTCATGTCAGGCCTGGCTTGGCCTTCCGCATTAAGGAAAGTATCGTTTGCGTTTAATTTGTTGTTGCGGAAGAATTCGAATGCAGAGCCGTGGAACTGGTTGCCGCCTGACCTGGTGACGACTTCGACATTTGCTCCTGCGTCGCGACCAAAGCCGGCATCGTAGAGCGTGGTTTGAATGCGGAACTCTTCAATGGCATCGGGATTGGGAATCGGAATCCCGCCCTGCTGGACGAAGTCGCCTCCGCGACCGCTGCCGAAGTTGTTAATGTCAGCCCCATCCATTACAAAGTTGTTGCTGATATTGCTTGCTCCGTTTACATAGACGTCGATGGTTCCCCGTCCCAGCTCGGCTGCATTGTTCACGTCTCCGGCAACCCCGGGTGACATGGTGAGCACCTGCGTGTAATTGCGCTCTGTCAGCGGAAGCGCCTGGATGGTGCGCCCCTGCACGGTCGTGCCCAGGGTGGCGTTGGCCGTCTGCAATAACTCTGCACCGGCGCTGACCTGCACTGTCTCCTGCTGGGTGCCGGGAGACATGCTCAGATTCAGGGCGCTGGTTTCTGTAACAGTGACGGTGACAGCATCAGGAACGGCCGTCTTGAAGCCTGAGGCTGAGACGCGCATGTGATACGTGCCCGGTGGCAACAATCCAAAGCGGTAGTTCCCACCCTGATCCGTTGTGACGGTACTCCCGGTGCCGCTTGTGTCGGAGGTGAGCGCCACGTTCGCCTGCGAGATCACTGCTCCGCTCGTATCGGTGATGCGACCCGTTATGGCGCCGGTGGTCTGTGTCTGTGCGTTTGCCGGCGCAGCAAAGCCGGCTGCGAAGCACACTGCGAGCGTGACTGCGTACCATGCGGAACGGGTAATCATCAAAGCAATCCTTGTGTGTTCTGGTGGGAGATACGCTCTCATGGATGGTGTCTGAGCAAGCAGGTGTATGCAGCCTAGAGGCAAAGTCTGTTGCGGTATGCAAGCTACATTACCGTAAGCAAGCGCCAGCATCGCAGCATAGAAGAAAGTGATTCGGAGTATTTGCGTAAACGCAGGAGACTGCTCAGAGCGGCGGTTCGGCTCCGGTCCGTGCATACTTGTAACAGCAAAGCGATCAGCCAGACTGTCTGCTACCGAGTCCTCCAGCGTGGCTGCGGCGCTTCTTGAAGGAAGTGAACCTGGTGTCGAACACGATGAGGTTGCCAAATACCGTGATAAGGATCGTGTTCTCTGCGCTGCTTCTCTCCTGCAGCTTGCCGGCGCGCGCCGCGGTGCCGTCCGCAAACCCGGAGCCTGTCCAGCATGAGTTTGTCATGAAGAACTTCAACACTGAGAGTGGCACCGTCCTGCCGGAAGCGCATATCGTCTACGGAACTTATGGCGAGCTAAACGCCGCGGGTGACAATGCAGTGCTGCTGCCATCGCACTACATGGCAGATATGCGTGGATACGGCTTCTTGATCGGGCCCGGTAAAGCGCTTGATCCAACCAAGCTCTTCTTGGTGACAAGTGAGCTGTTCGGCAATGGCCGTTCCTCTTCGCCAAGTAACACGCCCGAGCCCTTTCACGGACCGCGCTTCCCTGTGACGACGATTCGCGACAACGTTGAGGGTGTCCATCGGCTGCTGACCGAGCAGCTCCATGTCAAGCATCTGCGCGCGGTGATCGGCTTTTCCATGGGCGCCCAACAAGCGTTGCAGTGGGCCGTGAGTTATCCCGACTACATGGACCGCATCGTTGCCACCTCAGGAACTGCCAAGACCTACGGTCATGGCATCGTGCGACTTGAAGGGCAGATCGCTGCGCTTACCGCCGATGAAAACTTTAAGAACGGAGACTATACGACGGAGCCCGAGCGCGGTATCCAAGCTTTTTCAATCGTGTGGACTGGGTGGCTCTTTTCGCAGGAGTGGTGGCGCCAGGAGCTGTGGAAGACAGATGAGCCGCAAGGCACGACCTTCGCCCAGGTGGTCGAGCATTACCGTACGCACTTTATCCCTGGGGCAGATGCAAACAACCTGATCCTGCAAATGCGTACCTGGGAGGCGAATGATGTTGGAAACACGCCTCCCTTCATACACAATCAGCCAGGTGACGTTGAGGCTGCGCTGCGCTCGATCAAGGTGCCTGTCCTCTACATGCCGTCGGCAACAGACTTATACTTCCCCGTCACCGATGCGCGCTATGAGGCGCAGTTTATTCCGCACTGCACGCTGCTGCCCATACCCTCGCTCTGGGGTCACCCGGCGGGAGCAGGAGCAAGTCCAGCCGATGCGAAGTTTCTCAATGAGCACATAGCCGCCTTCATGAGCGCGCCCTGAGGAACAAGCCTGACGCGCCATACGTCGCGAGCACTTACTCGCTCCAAGCTTAGTCGCGTCCGCGAAAGCTGTGGATAAGGCGGCGATCGCGCTTGGAGGGCTTGGGCACAAAGGTCTCGCCGATGGTGCCGAGTAATCGGCGCTCGTCGGCTGCTTTCTGGCGAAGCTGCCTGCTTGCCTCCGTCTCCTTGTAGAGCGTTTGCGCGACGGCTGCTGGCCCGCGCTGCTCGCTGACGATGAGCACCTCGACCTGGAAATCGCCACCTTCATTTTTGATCTGCAACATATCACCGACACGAACCTCTCGCGAAGGTTTGGCCGGCTGATTGTTTGACAGAATCCTGTTCAGGTCGCAGGCCTTGGAGGCCTGTTCGCGAGTCTTAAAGAAGCGGGCAGCCCACAACCATTTGTCGATGCGCGTACCAGTCATCCATCTATTCTAGCCAGGCTCGCAGCCGCGGGCGATCCTCTGCATGCCTAAGTGTTTCGCGTATGTACAAGTCTGCCGGCTTAGTTCCCGGCCAACTTTGTTGCGTCCTTGCGCTCGAAAACAATCTTCCCGTCGATAAGAGTCAACATGCATTGCAGATCTTTCAACGCCGCAACAGGCAATGTGTAAGGATTCTGTGTCCACACAGCTATATCGGCTCGCTTCCCCGCTTCCAGTGATCCGACTTTATCCTCGAGAAACAGCTGCCTGGCAGCCCAGCCGGTGTAAGAGCGCAGCGCGGCGTGCACATCGACCGACTCCGCGGTGCCAAAAGGCTCTTCTCCCTTGAGCGTGGTTCGCGCAACCGTAGACCACAGCCCGTATCGTGCCGCCAGCGGCGTAACGAAGTAGTCTGAACCGCCTCCCCAAATGATGCCGTGTTCCCGATACGTGCGGAAAGGCTCAAGTCGTAGATCGCGCTCGTGCCCAAAGTTCGCTGCATACGTGTCACCGATCCACCACATGAATGGCGCCTGCGCCTCTGGGTAGCCCGCATCGTAGGCATGCTCCATTTCAGCCATCGCCTGGATCGCGTGGTTTGTCGGGATATTCGCGTGGATGATGCTGTGTCGCAGTCCCTGAGTAGGCTTCTCACGGAGCACCGCCGCGTAGGTATCCACAACATAATCGATCGCTCGATCGCCGATCGCGTGAGTCCCCACATTTACACCAGCCTGGTGAAAGAGCCGTACCTCGTCGCGGTAGATAGCGGGGTCTGTCGCAGGATAGCCGCGATTTCCTGTGTCGAGATCGCTGTAATTTTTATTCCAATCCTGATTCAACCATGCCGTGCGCGCCCCTCCGCTGCCATCCATGTAAAGCTTGGCGCCGCACGAGAGCAGGCGTCCATCGCCGAGCGAAGCAGGAGCGCGCGGCAAAGACTCGATACGCGCAAGTGTCGCGCGCGCCGAATCCATGGTGGTGCCCGCATGCCAGAGCACACATACCCGCTCGTCCAGCTTTCCTTCGTCAAGCAGTTGCTGGTACGCATCCCAGTTGACCTCCGAGATGTCAGCGTCCTTCACCGAGGTCATGCCCTCGCTGTGGAGTTCTTCAATGACATGCAGAATGGCAAGCTTCTCCTGCTCGACCGTCGGCGGCGGAATCAGCCGGGTGACCGCGCCCATCGCCGCCTCCTTAAGCACGCCGCTTGGCGCGCCGCCTGCCTTGCGGTCAATCGTGCCTGCGGGCGGGTTTGCCGTTGCTGCTGTGATCCCTGCCAGGCGAAGCGCCATGCTGTTGGCCACGCCATAGTGCCCAGTCGTTTGCGTCAGCCACACGGGGTTCAGAGGGGCGACCCGGTCCAGGTCCTCGGCATAGAGGTAGCGCGATTCGCGTAATTTTCCTTCATCCCACCCGTCGCCGATCAGCCATTCGCCTGGCTTAAGCGTACGCACCCGCGCTTCGACACGGCGCGTGACCTCCGCCACGCTCGACGCATCGCTCAGGTTCACGTGGTAGAGTTCGGCCATGCCGCCATCGGCAAAGTGGCCGTGGCTGTCGATCAATCCAGGCGTTGCCGTCTTGCCCTGTAAGTCGATCACCCGTGTCGAAGGGCCGACCAGCGCAAGTACTGCTTCGTCTGAGCCGACACGGAGGATCCTGCCATCGCGCAGCGCGATCGCCTGCGCCACAGAGTCCTGTGCGTCGACGGTCAGCACCGTACCGTGCACCAGGACAGTGTCTGCGGGCTTGCCGGATGCAGATGCAGCAGTCTGGGCAAAGTTGTTTACCGCGCCGGCTGCGCAAAGCGCAAAGACAAACCAGCCCTTCCACCAAGCAACAGCACTCGTCATCAAGCCTCTCCTGGGTTACAGCAGTCGCCGGGTGACGCGGGCTCCACGGCCCGGTTCTCGAGTTTACTCAGGCGAGTGTACAGCCGGCTTCGTCGAACGACTCTCGTCCGCGTCAACCCAGCTCGCGTCTTATGCGTCGGCGTTTCGGTGCACGGTACCGATGGTTGCCAACGACAGCATCCTTGAGGGGCCCTGCCTGAGTCAAACCGTAGGCACGTTATGCACGCAAACACTCCCCCAGAGAAACGCGCGGGTGCGCGCATCTCCTATGGTCTGGACTTCGGCACGACCAATACCTCGCTGGCCAGGGCATGCCGGTCGCCGGGTGAGCAACCGCGCGTGGACTTTGCCGCTTACCTTACCAGCACTGCTAACACTTCCTCGTTTCGTTCGCTCCTCTACCTGGAACAGGGTTCCCCTTCGCCACGCAATGGGGTGAAGAGCTGGGCAGGTCCTGCGGCGATCGAGCACTACCTCGAGCATGCCGCGCAAGGCGAGGGCAAAGGCCGGCTCATCCAGTCGCTCAAGTCCTATCTGGCCAGCCGAACCCTGAGCGGGACCGAGATCTTCGGCCGCTACTACCAGCTTGAGGACCTGGTCTCACGCATCCTGCGGGAGGTGAGGGAAGGTGCCGAGCGCCAGTTTGCGGGTCCGATTGAGCATGTAGTCGTCGGGCGCCCGGTGCGCTTTGTTGGTGCCGAGAACGAGGCGGATGAGGCCTACGCGCTCACCCGTCTCACCCAGGCCTTTGAGCAGGCCGGCTTTCAATCGGTCCAGTTCGAGTACGAGCCGGTCGCCGCCGCCTATGCCTACGAGTCCACCCTCGAGCGTGATGAGCTGTTGCTGATCGGCGACTTTGGCGGCGGGACGAGCGACTTTTCGCTGCTGCGAGTAGGCCCGAAGATGCGGCAGGGGAGCGAGGGCTCCCTTGCGCGCGGGCTGCTCGGCAACAGCGGCGTTGCGCTCGCAGGCGACGCCTTCGACGCCAAGCTGGTGCGCAAGCTTGTCTCGCCGGCGCTCGGCGCTGACTCGCTCGCACGCTCCATGGGCAAGCTGCTGCCCGCCGTGCCGGCTTGGATCTATGCCAACCTGGAGCGCTGGCACTATCTCTCGTTCCTGCGAACACGCAACGTGCTTGAGATCCTCAACGGAGCCAAGGCGCGGGCGCTTGAGCCGGAGAAGATCGAGGCGCTGCTCACGCTGATTGATGAGGACCTCGGCTATCAGCTTCACCAGGCCGTGCAGCGGGTCAAGTACACGCTCTCGCACCAGGATTCGGCTGAATTTATCTTCCACGACGGCAGCATGGACCTGCGCATCGAAGTCACCCGCGCCCAGTTTGAAGGTTGGATCGCGGAAGAGCTCGGAGCCATCGAGGCGAGCATCGAAGAGCTGCTGGCGCAAACCGGCGTCCGCGCCGGCGAGGTCGATCGCGTCTATCTCACCGGCGGCACCTCGTTTGTGCCGTCTGTCCGGCGGCTTTTTACCTCGCGCTTCCGAGGCGCCGATCCCTCGCAGGCCGACGAAAATCGCGTGTGCACCGGCGATGCCTTTGTCTCGGTCGCTCACGGGCTCGCTCTGCGAGGACTCGCTCATCGCTGAGCGCCCAGCCGCTGCTGACTCTGCATGAGCCGCTGCGTTCCATGCTCGGTCCGTACTGTTCTCTGCTCGTTCCATACTGGTCTATGCTCGTTCCGTACTATGAACAGAGGAGAGACTCTTGAAGCTCGCTTTCGTACTCGCCCTGACGACCTTGCCCGCCTCGCTTCCCCTGTCTGCTCAAACAACCGCGGCCCCGGTGCACCACCGTCATGTGGCTCCGCGTGCCAAGGCCGCCCCGGTGGACGCCGGCCCAAAGCTGCCTCCCGGCGTACCCCCGGCACCTGGCAAGCTTGAAACCGCCTTTGCGCTGCGCTATATCGATACAAAGATCGGAGATGGCGCCGCGATCACCCCGGGCGACTTCATCACGGTCCAGTACACGGGCTGGCTGGCCTCGGACGGGACCAAGTTTGACTCCTCCTACGACCACAACGCGCCGTTCACCTTCCCGCAAGGCATGCACCGCGTCATCACGGGTTGGGATCAAGGATTCGCGGGGATGAAGGTTGGAGGCAAGCGTCGGTTGTTTATTCCCTACCAGCTCGCCTACGGAGACGCCGGCCACCCACCCACCATCCCGGCCAAGAGCGACCTGATCTTCGACATCGAACTGGTGAGTGCCTCCGCGACCCCACCTGCGTCCCAGTAGCCAACGCCGCAGAAGCCGGTGTCGTCAGGCAGTACCAAAGAGGGAAGAGGCTTCTCTACGCACCTCGGGGCCTACGAAGGCGCCATGTAGGATATGGGTATCCTAGGGGAGGGCCGCGGTGCATCGGAGCGTCCTATCATCGGCTGTCGATGGCACCGCCCTGGCTCCGGGCCCTGCTCGCACCGCCCAACCATCCCTGTCGACGACGACTCACGCGGCTGTCACGAAGGACGGAGTGCCCGCCTACCTCTGGATCGGTGCCCTGGCGATCACGCTGATTCAGATCGGGGCCCTGTGGGATCTATCCTGGCATCGCTCCATCGGGCGCGACTCCTTCTGGACTCCCGCGCATCTTTGCGTGCAGTCGGGCGGCATCCTGGCCGCGATTGTCTGTGGTTATCTGACCTTTAAAACGACCTTTGGACAAGCCGCCAGTGCCAAAGCTGCTAGTATTCGCGTCTTTGGTTTCTATGCGCCGACCGGCGCTTTCGTCGCCGCCTGGGGCGGCATCACGATGGTGGCTTCCGCGCCCTTCGATAACTGGTGGCATGCTACCTACGGCCTGGATGTGACCATCGTTAGCCCGCCCCATGCCGTACTTCTCGGCGGCGTCCTGTGCGTGGCGATCGGGGTACTTCTCCTGTGTGTGGCAGCGATGAACCGCGCCGAGCAAGCCCGGAGCTCCGCGTTCAAGACCATCGAGGGCCTCTACCTCTACGTCGGTGGCGTTATCGTCATCAGCCAGATGTACTACGTCTTCTTCTACCTGAATAACAACTATCTGCACGGCGCACGCCCCTACAAAGCGACCGGGGCCGCTGTGCTGGTAGTCATGCTGATGATCTCGCAGGCGCACCTGCACAGGTGGTCCGCTACCATCATCTCGGCGATCTACATGGCGACCATGATCCTTTCCATGCAGATCCTCCCGCTGTTCCCGGCTGAGCCCAAGCTTGGTCCGGTTTTTACCCCGGTCACGCACATGATCCCGACCAATTTTCCTATCCTGATCATCTTTCCCGCGCTGGCGCTTGATCTTCTCTGGCGGCGCACCCGCGACTGGAAGCCATGGCTACTGGCGGGGCTCTCAGCGGTGGTCTTCCTCGGGGTTCTGATCGCGTTTGAGTGGCCGTTTGCCGATTTCCTGATGTCTCGCTGGGCGGAGAACCGCTTTTTCGGCACGCTGGAGTACAGCTTTGTCTCCAGCGGTCCCGACGTCATGCACGCTTTCCAGCGTCCCCTGACCGGAGAGACTTTGCCTACCGGGCTCGTCAAAGCGGTCATCTTCACCACGATCGGGGGCTGGATCGGCATCCAGTCAGGCCGCTGGATGCGGAGTATGCAGCGATGACATGGGCAAGGCTCCCCCTGCTTCTGACGCTCCTTCTGCTGAGCCTGCCGGTGGCGGCGCACGCGCACGTCGGCAGTAAGGATGTGTTTGAAGAAGTGTCTGCGGCACCCTACAAGCTCTACGTGACGATACGGCCGCCGACGGTGATCCCCGGTGTGGCAGCGGTTGAGGTCCGGACCAGCGGCGCGCCTGTCCAGTCAGTCGAGATCACGCCGCTGCCGATGACCGGGGAAGCGGCCAAGCATCCTCCAACTCCTGACAAGATGCGACCCTCTTCGGTCGATAACGCTTTCTTCACCGGCAGCGTCTGGATGATGGAATCCGGCTCCTGGCAGATCCGTTTTCACGTCGAGGGCCAGGCAGGCGATCGCACCCTCTCTGTCCCGGTTCCGGCAGCGGCGCTCACCATTCAGAAGATGGGCCACGGGATAGCCATTCTGCTCGCTCTGCTGGGTCTTCTGCTGGTTTGCGGCATGGCCGGCATCGTTGGCGCGGCGACGAGCGAGTCCCAACTCGCGCCCGGGCTTGCGCCCCACCCCTCCCTGCGCCGACGCGGCCTGATCGCTACTGTAGCTAGCCTGGTGGTGATGGTGGGCGTGCTCTGGTTTGGCGACAAGTGGTGGAACGTGGAAGCCGCAATCTACGCAGCAGACCTGTACCGTCCACCTGTCGTGCAGGCCTCGCTTGCAGGCAATCTGCTCGACATTCGCGCGACCACCAAGCTACCGAGGCAAGCCTTCAAGCTTCGCGCCAACGATGACTTCATCCTCGACCATGGCAAGGTCATGCACCTCTATGCCGTGCGTGAGCCACAGATGGACGTGGTTTACCACCTGCATCCCGACTTCAAAGGTGCGGGCGACTTTCGCCTCAGCCTGCCGTCGATGCCGCCCGGCGAATACAGGCTCTATGGCGACGTCGTGCACGCGAACGGCTTTCCTGAGACGCTCGTGACCACGATCAACGTGCCCCCGGGCATGAAGGGCGTTCCACTTCGAGCCGACGATGCTCAGGGAACACCAGCGCCGCTCAGCGCCGGCCTGCTCGGCCCGAGCTACAAGCTTCCTGACGGCTACACAATGGTCTGGGACCGTCCCGCAACACTCACCGCGGACACCGCCTACGCTTTCCACTTTGCGCTGCTCGATCCAGCAGGCCATCCCGCGGCGCACATGCGGACATATCTCGGCATGGCCGGCCACGCGGCCTTTCTTAAGACCGATGGCGCCGTCTTTGCCCACGTACACCCGGAAGGTTCGGCCGCGATGGCCGCGATGATGCTCGCCAACAATGGAGGTTCTGAGATGGCCAGCGACGGGATGGGCGTGAACATGGCTGGAATGAGCATGCCGGCGGAAACAGACCTCTCTACAAATGCAGTCGAGTTTCCCTATGGCTTCCCCTCGCCCGGCCGCTACCGGATTTTTGTGCAGATGAAGCATGATGCGACGGTCGAGACCGGGACCTTCGACGCACAGGTAAAGTAGCCGAGGGTTCTCTAGGCATACAGAGCGCGGGCGTGTCTTAGCGCGTGAGCATAGGAGGCCTGCCGCATGGCCTCGCCGGCTTCGTGCTGGAGCCCAGGCGACACAGCCATGTTGCTCAACGTCTTCAAGCATCCTGCCGCTTCATGCAATCGTTGCGAACTCGGCTCGCGTAACTTGCATAGTGTCCTCTAGAGAGTTGCCGATGCCTTTCCGTAAACTGGTTCACGCACGCTGTTTGAGGTAAGAGGGTTCATGAGACGAGCAACATGGGTGTTTGGAGCCATTCTTTTCGCAGCTGGTCAAATGCTGGCGCAGCACGCAGGCTCGAAGGACGCGGCCGGCACGACCGGGCCCTGGATGAACAGCGCCCTCTCGCCCGACGAGCGTGCCGACCTGGTTCTGAAACAGCTGACCCTCGACGAGAAGATCGGGCTGCTGCACGGCAACGGCATGCCCCACGTCGCCAACTGGCAGATGCCGCTCACCAACGAGGCGAATGGCGGAGCCGGCTTCACGCTCGGTGTGCCTCGCCTCGGCATCCCCAACATTGATATGTCCGACGCAGCCTACGGCGTCCGCTCGAGCGGCGAGAACGGGCGCTACTCGACTGCGCTGCCCTCTGACTTGGGCGCGGCCGCCAGCTGGGACCCCCAGGCTGCCTACGAGTATGGCGCGCTGATCGGCCGCGAACTCCGCGCTCAGGGCTACAACATGTCGCTCGGCGGCGGCGTCAATCTCACCCGCGAGCCGCGTAACGGTCGCACCTTTGAGTACCTGGGCGAAGACCCGATCCTGGCCGGCACACTCGTCGGCCAGGTGATGACCGGCCTGCAGGCCCAGCACGTGATCGGCGACATTAAGCACTACGCCATCAACGACCAGGAGACGGGCCGCAACATCGTCAATGCCCAGATCTCGAAGCGCGCCATGCGTGAGAGTGACCTGCTCGCCTTCGAGACCGGCCTGCGCGACTCGCATGCGGCTGCCGTCATGTGCTCCTACAACCGCATCAACGGGCAATACGCGTGCGAGAACGACTACCTGCTGCACGATGTACTGAAGGGTGAGTGGAAGTTCCCCGGCTTTGTGCTCTCGGACTGGGGTGGCACGCATTCCACGGTTGCGGCCTCGCATGCCGGGCTCGACAATGAAGAGCCACTCGACACCTACTACGGTGCCGCGCTCAAAAAAGCGGTCACAGACGGCAAAGTGCCGATGGCGGAGATCGACGACCATGCGCGCCGCGTGCTGCGTTCCGAGTTCGCCTCAGGCATCGTTGATTTCCCGGTCGAGCGGGGCGTGGTCGATGTGGAGCGCGACCTCGACATCTCCCAGCACATCGCCGAAGGCAGCATCGTGCTGCTGCGCAACGAAGGCAACATCCTGCCTCTCGACGCGGCCAAGCGGCAGAGCATTGCGGTCATCGGCGCACACGCCGACGTCGGCATGCTCTCCGGTGGCGGCTCGGCGCAGGTAGACCCGCCGGGAGGCAACGCGATCATGCCCCCTGGCCAGGGTGGCACTCACTGGCAAGAGCACATCTGGTTCCCCACCTCGCCCCTTAAGCAGCTGCGGCTCAAGCTGCCCAACGCGACGGTGGACTACAACTCCGGCGAAGACCTGACCGCCGCCGCAGCGCTCGCCGCAAAGTCCAGCGTTGCCATCGTCTTTGTCCAGCAGTGGGAGAGCGAAGGCATGGACCTGCCCTCACTCGCGCTGCCTGACAATCAGGACGCGCTTGTCCAGGCCGTGGCCGCGGCCAACCCGCACACCATCGTCGTGCTTGAAACCGGCACGGCCGCGCTCATGCCGTGGAAGGACAAGGTAGCCGGCATCGTCGAAGCCTGGTACCCGGGCAGCCGCGGCGCTACCGCTGTCGCGAACATACTCACCGGCGAGGTCAACCCGACGGCCAAGCTGCCCATGACCTTTCCTCTCAGCGACAGCGACCTGCCCCACCTCAGGATCCCGGAACTCTCGGCCGAGGACGAGAATCAAGGCGTGGGCGCGGTTGCGGGCGCCACCCACGTCATGTCGAAGTACAGCGTGACCTACGACGAGGGCTTGAAGGTCGGCTATAAGTGGTACGACTCCGAGCACAAGCCGGTCCTCTATCCCTTTGGCTACGGACTCTCCTACACCACTTACGCTTACTCGGGGCTCAAGGTAAAAACAGGTGCAAACACAACTGTAACTTTTACAGTTACGAATACAGGCAAGCGAGCCGGCACCGAGATTGCGCAAGTTTACTCCATGCTGCCCGCTGCGGCCAACGAACCACCCAAGCGCCTGGTCGGCTTCACGCGCGTAAAGCTGGACCCTGGCGAGCACCGCGAAGTTTCCATCGCGATTGAGCCGAAGTATCTCTCCATCTTCGACGAGGCGAAGAACGGCTGGCGCCTCGTGCCTGGCGAGTACACCTTTGCTGTCAGCGGCTCCTCAGCCGATCTCGGCTTGGCGCAAAAGATCACCCTCGGCAGCGGAGCGCGGTGACAGGCTTGCGCCTCACGGTCCTCATCTGTGCTGCTGAGCCAAGCGCACTCGATCGAGACCTCAATCGAGATAAGGGAACGCGCATGGACCGCGCGCGTAAGGACGCCGCCTGGAAGCGCGAGAGCATCTCCTCATTTGCGCGCGATGGAATTGTCGCTCCCTGCGGCATCCTGAAGAGCAGGAGCTAAGCGTGCACTCCCACAATGACTCAACTCCAAGACCGATCTTGCTCCCTCCTTGGAACCTCGTCTTTACCACAGCCTTTGCTCGGGATGGTGTAAGACAGGGCTTCCGACTGCGAAGGGTGAAACCTGAATCTACCGGCATGTATGGAGAGACGGAACGAATAGGGGAAGCGCGCATCCGGCTGTTCGAAGCTGGATCGTTACGGAGCGTATAGAAGGCGCCTTTCCTGTAAGCGAAAGTGGTCTCGTCGTGTTGCCACAACAAGTGCATAGCTCTCAGCGCTCTGCACCAGGTACCGATGGGAGCCGCATAGCTCGTGACTTTGAAATGTGTGTACATCCTTGACGACAGTGATTGGGATCAGGGCGCCAATCAGCTTACCCAGGCCTTCCAGAAGTCTTTTTTGGCACGGGGGATAAGCGCAGACGTATGTTTCCGCTCAGAGCAGGCGATGTATGGGGCGCTCCTCATTGGGGTGGTTGGCGTTCTCTCGCAGATGCAAAGGATTGGAAAGTGACTGGTACCAGCGCACCCGTCGGCCGGGATGGCGCACCAGACAGGTCATTCCACAGCCAATCCATCTCGTCCTATCCCGGTTCGCGACTGGTCAGAGACCGGACATTGCCAAAGCACATAGGCCTGATCCGCGAACAGGATGTGGACCATGGCACCTACGAGAAGAGCGGATCCGTCTCGTGCGCTTTGAACCCCGTGAGATGCCGGCGCCGGTTAGCCGGCAGCCTTGAAACAAAGCACGCTCCTCACCCGGTAGTCGGACGCCAGAGAAGCTACCCGCAAGGGCCTGCTCAACGTCGGTCGAACCACGCCATAGCTACTGAGCGGCGCAGTCCGTATACACTGCTAGCCAAGATGCTCATCGCCCAGGCCTCCTCTCGCTCCACATCGCTCCGCTTCTGCGCCGCTGCCAGGTCACTCGCCATCACCGCTTTCCTGCTTACGCCTGCGCTCTACGCGCAGGGCTCCGCTGGTCCGCAGCCCGTCCCGCTGCCTCCACCAATCGTTGCGCCGGCAGATACCCCCTACCCGGGCACCGTCGACCTGGCAGTCGATCTAACCGACAACGCGCGTCGCGTTGTCAGTGTGCATGAGGTCGTTCCTGTTGAAAGCAGCGAGATGGTGCTGCTCTACCCGCAGTGGATCCCCGGCAACCACTCGCCTACCGGGCCGATCTCGAAGCTGGGCGGCCTCTTCGTTACGGCCAAGGGCAAGACCATCCCCTGGGTACGCGACCGCGTCAACGTGTACGCGTTCCACATCCAGGTGCCTTCCGGCGTCAAGGCCATCGACGTCGACTTCCAATACCTGTCGCCGGTGCGCCCGAACGAGGGCCGCATCCAGATCTCGGACGAGATAGCGGATCTCGATTGGAACGATGTGCTGCTCTATCCGGCGGGCCATTTCTCGCGTGACATCACCTTCTCGACCACGCTCAAGCTGCCGAATGACTGGAAGTATGCCACGGCTCTCGACACTGCTTCGCAGAAGGGGAATACGGTTCACTTCAAGAACACGACTCTCAACACGCTGGTCGACTCGCCGCTCTATGCGGGCAGCCACTTCAAGCGAGTCGATCTCTCATCAAGCCCGGAGAACAAGGTCTACCTGGACGTGTTCGGCGACGCGGAAGCCAACCTGGCGATCACTCCCGAGGAGCTCCAGTTACACAAGAAATTGGTCGCGGAGGCTGCCAAGCTGTACGCCTCGCGCCACTACGATCACTACGACTTCCTGCTGCTGCTCAGCGACAAGGTTGGCGGTGTCGGGCTCGAACATCACCAGTCGAGCGAGGATGGGCACGGCTCTGACTACTTCACCAACTGGCCCGTGGGCGTACGCGGGCGGGATCTGCTGGGCCACGAGTATACCCACTCCTGGGACGGCAAATTCCGGCGGCCTGCCGATCTCTGGACGCCTAACTTCAACGTGCCGATGCAGGATGACCTGCTCTGGGTCTACGAGGGCATGACGCAGTACTGGGGCAATGTGCTGACAGCACGCTCGGGGATGCGGTCGGCTGCGGACACGCGCGACATTCTCGCCGCGACTGCGACTCTGTTTGACCTGAGTCCCGGCCGTACCTGGCGCCCGCTTATTGACACCACCAACCAGCCGACGATCTCGCAGCGTTCGCCGGTAAGCTGGGTCACCTGGCAGCGGCCAGAGGATTACTACACCGAGGGCATGCTGATCTGGCTCGATGCCGACACCAAGATTCGCGAGCTTAGCGGCGACAAGAAATCGCTCGACGACTTTGCCAAGCTGTTCTTTGGCATCGACAACGGCAGCTTCATCACACATACCTACACGCTCGACGACGTGGTCGCTGCGCTGAACAGCGTTCAACCTTACGACTGGGCCGGCTTCCTGCAAAAGCGTGTCTATGATTTAGCTCCGCTTACGCCGAAAGACGGGATCACGCGCGGCGGCTACAAGCTGACTTATGACGACGTGGAGCCTGCGTGGATGAAGTCTGGGCAGGCCAGCGCTTCTACGCTCGGCTTTACTCCGCTGGGCATCGTCGTGGGTAAGGAGGGCATGCTTGCTTCCGTCCTGTGGGATAGCCCGGCGTTCAAGGCCGGCGTCACCCCGGACATGCAGCTGATCGCCATCGAAGGCAAAGCCTACACACCTGAGCTTTTAAAGGCAGCACTTGTTGCCGCTGAAACGACAAAGCCGCCCTTGCAGATGCTCTTCAAGCGGGGAGACAAGTTCCAGAACATCGCCATCGACTACCATGGCGGCCTGCGCTATCCGCATCTCGAGCGGGTCGCCGGGACGCCAAACCGTCTGGATGCCATTCTGGCGCCAAGCGGCAGCCCGTCCCTGGCGCAGTAAGGCCGAGAGGCCGGCATGCCAGAGCCGTCCTCCTGAGCGCAGCGAAGGATCTGCGTCGCTCCTTCGCAGGTCCACTGCAAAGCGCATAGGAAAGACTCAGCAGGAAGTGCGAGAGAGGCAGGCTACTCCAGCCTGCTTCTACGTCGCCGCCGTGTCACGGCTCCTGCGGTTCCGGTCCAGGTGAGCAGGGCCGCCAGCAGGTGCAGTAGAAACCAAAGGCCCACCCCCTGCAGCGTGTACACAGAGATCAGCACCAGTACCCGGGGCAGAAACGCCCACAAGAGCAACGCCGCAAGCGGCGGCTGCACGCCAAACGACCAGCCATCGAGCCAGCCAATCGCCAAAGCGATGCGGGGCAGAAACAAGCTCAAAACCAGAAACCAGAGCGGATTATGCATTGCCTCTCACGACAAGCAGAGATGTGCAGCAACCATCACGTTACGACTGGCAGCAAAAGGCCGGGCCGCAGCCGATCCGCTGCCCGTGCAAAGGTCGAGAGACCTGGTCCAGGATCCGCGAGCCTCGCAACCCGTCGATTGACTCTCGCAAAGGCAGCCGCGTACACAGGCCGCGCCGCGGCTTTGGGAAAGCGGCGTCCCTCATGCCTGCACCTGGGCTTCCTCGATCCTAGTCAAACTCAGTTGATCGCCAAGCACTGTTCTGGACCGGTCGATGGCTCCCGGAGCAAGTTCAAGGATGCTGCGCGTCTTAAAGCCTAGACCGCGCAGCCGCCACGCTCCAACCGCCCTCCAGAGTCCGACGATGCGATCTTCGGCCCCGAGCGCGGCGATATCGATCGGAAAGCTCATGCCCCAGGTGTGGACCCCTGAGGAAGGCCTAATCAGCAGACCCTCTCCAGGCGCGAGCGGCGGGCTGCCGAGTAGTCCCAAAAGCCTTGTCATCGATGTATCAGCAAGGCTTGCATGAGGACACAGCACCGTCTGCTGAGTCTCATTTGCGATTCTCAAGTAGTGGCTTTGCGACTTCATCTCTCCGCGCAAATGTGGTGGCTTGCTGTCGCACTCTGAAGGCTAAGTCTCTTAATGCGCCATGCACAAGGTTGACTTACATGGCGCCGTGCCCTCCAGCTGCATGCGGCGGAAGGACCTCGCAAGCATCCTGGTGAACGGAATGCAGCGTCACAGGCTGGTGCCGGGCCAGAAGACAAGGGAAGCGCTCCAGGCCAGAAGTTGGAAGCTGGTAAAGGCGAGCGAGGCCCTCCGGGCAGAAGAGCCACGCCGCGGCCGATTTTGTCCTGCTTAGTCAGCCGGGTGTCTTATGCTGTCTTCTTGCGCCGCATCACGAGAACGGACAAGACAACAACGAACAGGATGGCTGCAATGACCCGAATCATAATTACAGAGTTCATAGGAGATGATTCCTTTCCCGCTGGTGAGCGTTGATTGCGACTTCTTGGACGGCTTAGCAGTTAATGCCGCAGCCGACTGTCTGTTCATCCACATTGCTGCCGGAAGCTGTGGTAGCGAGTCTCCGGTTAACCTAGCTCACCCGGTCCTAGCGCTTCCCAGCCAGACCGGCAGCGGTTAGAAGGTGGTGCACGAGTTCGCTTCCAGTTAAACGCGAAACTCCTTCTTTGAGACAAGAATTCCAGGTGCTCACGTTACTGTCGTTCAAGGACGATGTCGCTGATCCGGTAGAGCAGCTTGCTCGTGCTCAGCAGACTTTCTCTCTCTCTCAACGTTCCCTTGGAGGAGGACCGGCTGCCGCTAGGTGAAGACGTAGCGGTCCACTGACTATAGGTAAGAACTCCCTAGCGGCCCAATGCCCCGATACCGCGCGAGATGGTAAGTGCGGCAGGGCCGAGCAGCACGATAAACAGGCTCGGAAAGATGAACAGGACCAGCGGAAAGATAATCTTGACCGTCGTCTTGGCCGCCATTTCTTCGGCAACCTGTCGTCGCTTCAGGCGAAGACCATCTGCAAATTGACTGAGTGCCTTCGCGATCGGTGTGCCGAAACGCTCGGTCTGCGTCAGCATATTGACGAAAGCGTTTAGATCAGGCAGCTCCACACGCTTCTGCATATCCTGCCAGGCATCGATACGCGGCTTGCCTGCGCGCTGCTCGCGATTGATCTGGAGCAGCTCGGCGGTAATCTCCGGATGCGCAACATCCAGCTCCTGGCCGACACGCAGCAGGGCCTGGTCAAGCCCGAGACCGGCCTCGACACAGATGACTAGCAGATCCACCGCATCCGGGAGACTGCGGCGTATCTTCTCCCTGCGCTTGCGCACCAGGTGTTGCAGCAGCATGTCTGGCAACAGGTAAGCGACTGCGGGTAAGGAGATCATCCAGAACCCGCGGTTTGACTCGATCAGCGATCCTGCCACCAGGCCCGCTATCGGGCCCAGAACGCGGGCGGCGATGTACATGTCGGCAGCCAGTTCGCCCCGGTATCCCGCCTGCGTGATCCGGCTGCGTAATGTCGTCGTCTCTGACATACCGAAGCGGATACGTAACTGGTGAATTCGCCCGGCGAGATATTGGCCTGCCTCTGCGCGTCGCGAGCCGCGCTGCAGGCTGAGTCTCTTTGACCCTGTAGCTTCCCGTATGCGACGCATCGTCGCACGCGAAGTGCCGGTCGCCACAAAAGAGATCAGCAATCCAACCACGGAGAAGATCATTGTTGCTAGTGAGAAGTAAAAGAGGTAGCGCATAGGGACTTAACCTGCCTTTCAAGATCGGGCGCTCACCGACGAGGGCTTAGCAAGAGGGAACAGCAGGGTCTGTCCTGGTAGGCGATCTCGGTGCTTCGATGTCACCCGGTCGCCTCACACTTTGATATCCACGATGCGGCTGATCAGGAAAGCACCAAAACAGATCAGCCCGCCGCCGGCGTAGAGCAACTTCTGTCCCGTGGGGTCAGTAAAGAGCATGCGCGAGTATCCCGGACTGATGACGTTGATCAAGATCAAGAGCACGATCGGCAGCGCGCTCAAAATCCACCCGGTGAGCCGACCCTGCGCGGTGTAGGTCTGCACCTCCCCCTCAATGCGTACACGCTCGCGTATGACATGGGTGGTGCGATCCAGGATCTCCGTCAGGTCGCCACCCGTCTCTCGCTGCACCAGGATGGCGGTGACCAGAAAATGCAGGTCGGCCAACGGAATACGATCCGCCATTTCGATCAGAGCATCGCGGAAACGCAGCCCAAACCGCTGCTGCTGAAAGACTCTCGCGAACTCGCTTCCTAGGGGATCAGGGGACTGCTCTGCCACCATCTCCAGCGCAGCGCCCACCGAGTGTCCGGCTCGCAGCGAGCGAGACATCAAGTCAATGGCGTCTGGCATAGCCACGCCGAACTTTTTGAGGCGTCGGCTGCGCTTGAAACGTAGTAGCAGGATTGGCAGGACTGCGCCCGCCACGAAGGCCGCGCACTCGACTACCGGTAGACCCAGGAACAAGAAGGCGAGAAAGGCCGCCCCGCTGCCTGTGCCAAGGCTCGTCAGCAGCACGCTGCCTACGGTAGCCGTGCTGTCGGCGTGCATGATCAACAGCGAGAGCTTCTTGGCGAACCCGTACCGTCCGAGGACCTCACCCAGACGAACCACCAGACCAGGCTCCTCCACCTCGGTAAGGTCAAGCAAGGGCGCACCTGTGACCTGGTTTTTGGCCGAGTCCCGGATCTCCTCAAGCCGCCTCTTCAGCGACTTGTTCAATGTGGCCTGGCGCGTTGCCCCCATCACGATCGCGAAACAAAGCGCTAGGAGGGAAAGGAAGACGACGACGATGATCACTGGAGCTCCCCGGTGTCAAACTTCTACGGCTTCCTCGTCCGCGTTGCTATCCAGATGGATGCCTGCGGCCTGCAGCCGTTCTGAAAACTTTGGTACGATACCGGTCGAGACAAAGCGGCCCTTGACGCGTCCGGTTGGACCAAGACCCTTTTTCTCGAATAGGTAAAGATCCTGCATGCTGATCAAATCACCTGCCGTCCCGGTGACTTCGCTGATGTGAGTGATGCGTCGGCTGCCATCGCTCATGCGAGAGGCTTGCACAATCAGGTCGACGGCCGAGGCTATCTGCGCCCGCACCGCCTTCTCGGAGAGCGCGAGGGTACCCATCATGGCCATGGTTTCGACACGAGCGATCGCGTCTCGAGGATTGTTGGCGTGGACCGTCGTGATCGAACCATCGTGGCCGGTGTTCATCGCCTGGAGCATGTCCAAGGCTTCTTCGCCGCGGACCTCGCCCAGGATGATGCGGTCCGGACGCATACGCAAAGCATTGATGACCAGTTCGCGCTGCCGAATTGCGCCCTTGCCTTCAAGATTTGGCGGCCTGCATTCCAGCCTTACGACATGGTCCTGCTTGACCTGCAATTCCGCTGAATCCTCAATGGTGACGATCCGCTCGTGCGGGGAGATAAAGCCGGAGATGACATTGAGCAGCGTGGTCTTTCCCGCGCCCGTGCCGCCGGAGACGATGATGTTCAGCCGCGCCTTCACCGCTCCCTCCAGCATCTTGAGCATCTGCGGCGTAAGCGCCTGAAAGCGGAGCAGGTCTTCGGATCGAAGTGGTTTGCTGCCGAACTTACGGATGGAGAGCAGCGGACCATCAACGGCAAGTGGAGGGATGACAATGTTGACACGCGAGCCGTCCAGCAGGCGCGCATCGACCATAGGCGAGGACTCATCGATACGCCTGCCTACAGCGGACACGATCTTATCGATGATGTGCATCAGGTGCGCGTTGTCCTTGAAGACGACGCCAGTCTTCTCGATCACCCCACGCCGCTCCACGTAGACGCTGTTGTAGGTGTTGACCAGGATGTCGTTGACCCCGCTGTCCTGCAGCAAGGGTTCGAGCGGACCTAGACCAAAGACTTCGTCCAGAACTTCTTTCGCGAGCAGGTCTCGGTCCGAGCTGCTCATCGGCATGCTCTGTTCACCGACCAGCTGCATGATGATCGCCAGCAGCCGCGGCCGCCCACTGGCTCCGTCTGCCTGGATGAGCGCGAGCTTGGCCAGATCCATGCGCTTGATCAGCTCACTGTGGACTGCAGTCTTCAATACGTGGCGAGACTCGTCTGTGAGTGACGCGGTGACACGTGATTCCTGAACCGCGACAGGTCGAGGTGGCGGCGTCATGTATAGAGAAACTTCAGACATGGGTGGTTCTCCTCATTACGCGAATCTGGCTGGTTGCTCAGGCAATTGGCGACCACCTGTCACCTCCAGAACGCGAGCCCTTTCTTTTTCACCACTTGTTTTTGCGGCTCGGCGACGCCGGTCACGATCTGGCTCGACCAGGCCAGCAGTTGCTGGTTGAACAGGCTCTTGCCGGAGGGCAGGATGGGGCGGCCTTCATTGATGGCCTGCATGAGCTCGAGATAGTTGTTCGCAATGGTGATCGAGACCGGAAAGTGAATGGCCTTCTGGATCTGAGCAGCATTGAGCGAGTCTTCGGCGGTCGATCGATTCAGAACCAGGCGCAGCTTACTCATAGCTAGATCGCTCAGACTCATGCTCTCCACCAGCCGCGCTAGATCTCGGAGGGAGGCAACGTCGGGTGTGGAAACCAGGTAGATCTCGTCAGCCTGGTTGATGATGGAGAGTTTAGAGTCCTGGTAGCCGACGAAGGAGTCGATCAGGATGAAGTCATACTCGCGGCGCAGAAAATCCATGACCCTCTCCAGCTCATCCCGCTTGCTCTCGTGATGAGAAGTCGCGGTCTCCGGCGAGGCGATCACGTCCAGCCCGCTCTCGTGCCGGATGACAAATCCATTGAGCAGTTCCACATCGAGCCGGTCCACATTACGGAGTAACTCGTCAAAGTGGTAGCGCGTGTCCTTCAGTCCGAGGTAAAGGGCGACGTGGCCAAGCTGATGCTTGTGGTCAACGAGTAAGGTCTTTTTCTGGTGGTGGCGTACCAAGTAGGTGGCTAAATGCACGGCCAGTGTTGTGGTGCCGACCCCACCCTTGGCACCGAAGAAGGCGATCACCCGCCCCGCGCTATGCTGCGTATCCGGGCTGGCCATCATGCTCTCGCGAAAACGCGCAAGCGCCGCCTGGAGCTCGTCCACCTTCACCGGCTTACTCAGATACTCGGTGCAGCCCGCGCGCATCGCCCGGAGAAGTAAGGGCGCATCCAGGCCAGAGCCTACCGCAATGATGCTGATCTTTTTCAGAAAGAGCTGCTGCAGTCGCTCGGCCGTTTGCAGCGCGAGTTCGGCATCCTTATCAAAATCAACCAACGCGACTGCGGTGGCCGCGCTCTTCAAGGTTGGGGAAAACTGCGGCCGTTTATCTGCGGTGATGTAGTCTCTAAATTCGCCGAAGAACGCGGCTCCTTCAAGCTTCTCCGTGCTCGCATTTGCAGCCGCCACAACCGCCTCATCTGTGCAGACGCAGAAAACAGCTTGGCTGGTCCTCTCCTCACCGCTCATGGAATCGCTCACGGGTGGTCCGCCTGGGGATCAGCTTTTGCCGGATCGCCGGTCTTCCAATCCTTATGCAACTGCTTGTCAAAAGGGATAGTCTCCAAATTCGGGACTGCCAGCTTGGGCTCAGCGATTGGGAGGGTTTCAGTGAGCGGATCAACCACTGTAGCAGTCACCAGGATGATCAGCTCGACGACCGAGTGCTGGAAGTTCTTGGAGCGGAAGACCTGGCCCACTAGGGGGAGGTCGCCGAAGCCCGGCACTTTGTTGACGTTGTCAGTAGTTCGATGGTCGAGCAGACCCGAGACGACAAAGCTCTGCCCGTTCTTGATCTCGACCTCGGTCTCGGCTCGGCGCGTGGAGAGGGCAGGAATGGCAAAGCCTGAAATGGTGACGCCGTTTGCATAATCGAGGGCGCTCACCTCAGGCGCGACCTTGAGATGGATAGAGCCGTCAGGAAGAACTGTTGGCGTAAATTCCACCTTGATGCCGTAGGGCCGGAAGACGATTGTGATGGCAGTTGAGTTGCCAGTCCCACCCTGGACCACGGGCACCGGAAACTCGCCGCCTGAGAGAAAGCGCGCCAGCTGTCCGCTCATGGTCGTAAGTGTCGGCTCTGCAAGGATCTGAAGAATCGACTTTTGCTCCAGATCCTGAATATTTACACCAATGTTCAGCGAGGAGTTAAAAAAAAGCAGGTTGAGCGGATCCAGCGTGAAGGTGCCTCCGCCACCAGTGGTATTCGGAGTGATGGTCGTTGTGCCAAACTGCTGGGTGGATGTACTGGACGTATTTTTCCCGCCCGAGAAAAAGTTAATGCCTAGCTGCTCGAGCCGGGTCCGGTCGACTTCGACGATCTTTACCTTAAGCTGCACCTGCTTGTTGCGCGGCGCCAGCACGTGGACCGAGTTGATAACATCTTTGGTATAAAGGCTGACCAGCTTTAAGGCCGCTTCCGATGCTGCGTCCGTAGAAACGGTTCCTGAGAGCACGAGCTTGCCGCCGCTTGTCTCCGCGTGCAGGTCCGAGGCCGGGAACGCTTCCGCCAGGGCAGCCCCCACAGCCTCTGCGTCCAGATCAGCCGAGACGCTGTAAAGCCTTCGTCCTCCGTTCGTATCCCACATGACCATGCTGCTGGTGCCCGCTGCCTTCGCCGTAATGACGACTTCACGCTGACCGGAGGTATAGGACTGGATCACCGCGGGATTGCTCACATAAAGGCGTTTCAGCGGCGTGGCCGAGGTCAGCACAATAGAGCGGCCGACAGGAACGTGCAGCACATTGGCCGCAGCGGCAGATTCGATCGTCGGCGCTGGCAGAGTTGCGGCGCCTGAGCCTGGCACCAGGCTTGCCTGAGACGCGCTCTCTGGCCCGCTACCTCCCGCCGGTTGGGCAGCAACCGCGGCAGGTTGCGTCGGCGAAGGCAGAAGGTCAGCATGAAGCTGCAGAACTGGCTTGGCCTGGGCGCTCGCTATCGCTAACCCGGTGCAGATGTACAGCAGCAACGTCGACGCCATGAAGATGTTTCGCGCCCTAGGCTGACGACGCATGGTCAATGCCGTCACTGCGAAGTTCCCCCATCGGCTTTCGCGGCCGGCTCCGTGCCCAGCACTGTTTCGATCTGCGGCCCTCTAGGAGCAGCAGGCCGTGCGACGGGGGCGGGCGCTGGAGCCGCAACTGGCGCAGCACGAGTCGGCTCCGCGGTGCCCGATAGCATCGACATCATCACGGGTGCTTCCTTTTTCTGGTCTGAGTCTCCACCGTTTCGCAGTACGAAATGAACACTGCCCTGGCTGCTTGCGAGCACAACTCGCTCTGCTTCTTCCGGACTCAGCAGCAGGGTCACCACCGTGACCGAGGGCGCAGGCTTTCCTTCAGGATCAGGCTGCGCTCGCTGCCCGACCGCGATCACTTCCGCGTTCTCGAGCACGATGGCGGTAATAGGATCAGCCGAGGCCGCCGTGCGAAAGGTTCCAAGCACGTCGACATGAGAGCCGGGAGTAAGAAAGCCGGCCACGCCTACGACTTCGTCCGACCGAAGTGCGATCGCGCGCATACCTTCAGGGATCTTCGCCGCAAGCCCGGCACCTACACCGGCAGCCGAGATATCACGCTCCAGGATGGGCTGATTCTTTTCCAGAGGAAAGAGCACAGCGCGACCGAGCAAAGTTTCGGCTTTTGCAAAGGCGCCGTGAAGAGGCCGGGCCGCGGGCCAGGAGACCATCTCGATACTGTCAGCCTTCAAGACCTCGCCAGCCTGGATGGCTCTGGAGGGCGCTGCATACATAAGATCGGGAACAGCCACCGGAGTGGCGCGGTGATTGATGGTCCGCGCCAGCAGCAAGGTGCATGCGCCGGAGATAACGAGCGAGGTGACCAGGGCTGTCGCGATGCGTTGCTGCTTCACGGCTTTGCTCCTCGTGCTAGCGCACAGACCGTGAACAGGCAGCCGGCAGCGATCGGTAGCGCAAACGGCAGCCTCAGGGTGCGCTCATTCGAAAGATTCATCTCCGGATGAGGGGTAAGCCCCCGGCTGCCGTGATGGGCGATAAGGGTAGCGACGTTGCGCAAGGTCTGGCGAAGCCGGCCGTGAAAGCCGGCAAGCACCAGTGCGAAGACGGCTCCTGCCAGGACAGTGACCAGGATGAGCATCTGCAGGGAAGCCAGGCCGCTGATCGCACCTATGGCAGCCATCAGCTTGACGTCGCCCGCCCCCATACCTCCTGCCATAAAGAAGATCAGAAAGATACCGCCCGCGGTAAGAGCCGCTAGAGCCGCAGAGCCAAGATCGTGCCAGCCCCCCAGCGCGAGATGGAGAAGCAGGCCGGCCAGTAGGCTGGAAGCGGTCAAGCGGTTCGGTATCCTTCGTTCGCGGACGTCAAAGATGGACGCTACGGCAGCGCACACCAAAGCGGTCCCGGCGAAAAACAAGTGTTTCTCTGGAGCAGCCATCATAAGCACCGATGCATCATCTCTTGCCTGGCGTTGAACCATTGCACAAATCTTGAGGTATGGGACGGGCTTGCTTTCTCAACCAGGCCGCCTCGCAATCAGAAGGCTGGTTCCTGGAGAGAACCGCGTTCTCAATCAATGACTAGACGCAGCTTGTGGCATTACGCCAAAGCGCAGCATGCGGCGCTTGCTCAAGGAAAAAGTGAGCGCTACACAGACCGGATGGACGACAGAGGCAGGTGAGCAAACCCGCCGCGAGTGCACTTAACCATCGATCCAAACCACCACACTCTGCGGAGCGGTTGGCCGGCCAGGTCGGCTCCTCGCAGTCGGCGTTGAGGCAACGTCGACTGATGAGAATAAACCTACCTCTTATATCTTCCTCAGCTTCTGGCAACTGTTGCCCGCTTGGACCCGTCGCAAATCTGACGCGTGGTCCGGCGCGCGAGCTTTGCCCCTTATGCGAAAGTTACTTAGACTGCGCTCGTCAGCTTGCTGCTGACAGAGGTAAAGGCATTACTGATCGCGCTGCTGAGCCCGCCCATTGCAGTCACTGCCCCAAGGCCGATCAGTCCTGCGACGAGCGCGTACTCGATCAAATCCTGGCCCGACTCATCCTTGGCAAACTGGACGATGAACTGTGTGATGTTCTTCATAAGCTTGGTTCTCCTGTCTGATTTCAGAGCAATCCTTGGCTAAAGTTCACTCTCTAGACCACACACCCGTGTTGGCCGTGTGCTGATTATCGGGTGACAGCGCGAAATGTTTTAGTAACGTTCGTAACAAGCCCGGCGCTGCGGGTGCGAGATCGTGCCTTGCCGCAATCCATTGCTATGCGACAGCACTGGCTCTAGAGCGCACCGACGCTCGCTCTCCCACGCATGTGCACTTTAGTGTGAAGTCGCTGGATCGATCTCCATGCAGTACGAAAGTTCCTCCCGCGAACGCATTCCACTCACTTCCATTCGCAACACCGAGGTAGCCTCGGGATCATCACCATATAGCTGCGCCCTCAGGATTTGTTCGACGTCCCTCAGATCCACTCCGGGAAGAGCACTGCGTAAAGATGACAGTTACCACACAGGCCAGCGCGCCCGCCAAACTCGCCATTCTCCAACGAGTGCTCAGCTTTCCGGCATTGCTCGCGGCGGCCACGGTGACCTGCGTTTACATGTTCGTGTCGCGCTCGATGGTCGATCCAGACATATGGTGGCACCTGCGCAATGCGGAGTACCAGCTTCGCACGCACTCCTTCATCGTCAAAGACATGTACTCCTTCACCACCCCGGGCGTCCCCTGGATGAATCACGAGTGGATCGCGGAGTTGCCCTTCTATCTCGGCTGGCGGGTACTCGGCGGTCGCGGCTTGGTTTTGGTCACCGCGCTTGCCGTCGAATGCATCTTCCTCGGCGTATATTTTCTTGCCTTACGCCACAACAGAAATCCAAAGGCCGCGTCGCTCGTCACGATCGTAGCTGCATTCCTCTCCACTGTATCCTTCGGACCGCGCACTCTGCTCTTCGGGTGGATCGGCCTGGTCGCTGAGTTACTCATCCTCGACGAGTTTTTTCGCAGATCGCCTCGCACCTTTCGGCCTGTCGTCTGGATGCTTCCTATCCTCTTCATGATCTGGGTCAACACGCACGGTTCGTGGCTGATAGGCATGGTCGTGCTGGTCTCCTTCCTCGGTTGCGGCTGCGTACGTATCAGCGCGGGTGCAATCGAGAGCCGAGGGTGGACGCGAGAGCAGCTGCGGACCCTATCGCTCGCGACTGCATTTAGCCTGGCCTCCCTCTTTTTCAATCCTTACGGTTGGCGGCTGGTCGCCTACCCCTTCAATCTGGCTTTTCACCAGCGCCTCAACATCGCCAACGTCGAAGAGTGGGCCACGCTTGACTTTCATGCTGTGCGCGGCCATGTGCTTTTGGTGGCGCTGACTCTCGTCTTCTTCGCCCAGCTCTTTCGCTCGCGTAAGTGGGCGCCTTATGAGCTCGCCTATGTGTTTATAGGAACCTACTCGGCATTCACTTACTCTCGCTTCTTATTCCTGGCGGCCATTCTCATCTTCCCGCTCATCGCGCAAGACTTGACTTGGCTGCCCGCTTACCGTCCCGAGCAGCATCACCCCCGCCTGAACGCCGCTATCCTCTGCGTGCTTGTCGCAATCATTGTGTCTCACCTACCTTCAAGAGCCGAAAAGCCGACAGCCGCGGACCTGGCCTTTCCATCGGGCTCGGCCCGCTTCCTCGACAACTTCCATCCCGAGGGCAGGGTCCTGAACGATTTTCTCTGGGGCGGCTACCTGGAATGGCATCAACGCCAAATTCCCGTCTTCATCGACTCACGGGTCGACATCTTCGAGTACGCAGGAGTTCTGAAAGACTATCTCGACGTGACTCGGCTCAAGGACAGCCTGGCGATCCTGGATAAGTACAGGATCCGCTATGTACTCTTTCGACCTGAGGCTCCGCTTGTCTATTTGCTGCGGCACACGCACGGCTGGAAGGTGGACTACGAGGATAAGTCTACGGTGCTGCTGGAGCGGGTCCCATCCCAGGGCCAGCTTCGCATTGACTCGCATGACTGAGGCGCCAGTCAAGAGTGCGCAGCCAAGCACCGGCGGCGCGTGGCTTGTTCCTCTGCTGAACTTGCTGGCAACTGTGCAGGTCGTCTGGTTCTATCTCGCGAGGGTTGAGTGTTACATCAAGCTGCAGCCCTATGAGCAGGGACTGGAGCGCACACCTTTCCAATATCGCATGTTGATGATGCTTCCCCTGCGCTGGGCTCACGCCTCGCCAAGGCTGCAGGCCGCAGCCTTGTGGCTTACCCGGCAGCGCGGATTTTTCCCGGGCGGCGTGCGGGCCGAGGGCATCCTCGAGGCTTCGGTTGATCTATGCTGTGTGGCCGTGGCCGGCCTCGTCGCTCGCGAGCTTTATCAGCGCAGCTCCAGCACGAGAGTTCTTACTCCGTATGTCTACCCACTCACTCTGCTGATGGTGCTGTGCAACTACGCGCTGCTCGTCATGCACTCGTATCGTTTTGTCTATGACCTGCCCGCTCTGCTCTTCTTCTCACTCGGTCTTTACCTGATCTACGTCCGCAGGCATGGTTGGTTTGCGGCAGTCTTCCTCATCGGCACCATCAACCGGGAGACGACGCTGCTGCTGCTGGTCTTCTTTCTACTGGCCGAGTGCTCTCGAGGAGCCACATTCGCGTGGCGCGCCGGCTACGCGTTCACGAGCTTGCGCACGGTGCTGCCACTGGCCGCCGCATGGCTGGGCTGGCATCTTTGGCTGGTCTCCCATTTCCGGGCAAATGCGTCGATCGCCAGGCCTCGTGTTGGTCTCAACCTGAGCCTGCTCGCCGTACCCATCACTTGGCCGCAAATCTTCTGCGCCTTCTCCTACCTGCTGCCGCTAGTCATCCTGGGGCGCCGGCACATCCGGGATCACGTTCTCAGACGCTGGCTCTGGGCGATGCCTGTGTGGGCGATGTGCATGCTCTACTACGGGGTCTTTGTAGAGGTGCGCATCTTCGGCGAACTCATCCCCTACGTGGCCTGCGCGGCTGCGCTCGTGGCCGAGGAAAAGATCTGTCGAGCGCTTGCATCCGCTCAGCCGCCCGCGGGCGCAGGCTGGCTGCCTGGCCTTGCCCCAGAGCTTTACGCGGAGCCGGTCACGATCGCTTCCGCAGCCAGGCTGGCCGCAAGCGGCATCAGCGACAGCGCGAAGGGGACAAAGATCCGGACCTCAGCCAGTCGCCCAACCACAAACCAGCTGCACACATAGATCACGCTGCTTACCAGCAGTGCGGCCTGCGGGCCGCTCAGGGTTTGAAAGCGAGGAACAGCCCGCCAGTAGGTGTAAAGCGTAGGCACCATAAAAACAAGGAAGGGGAATGAGTTCCAGGGGTTCAGGTTGTAAATAGCCTGGAAGACCTTGGTATCGCCATAGGTGGCATGCGGATAGATCTTATGCATCAGCACCCAGAGGATCGCGGTCGGCAGCACACAGCACACCAGGCTTGTGATCAGCAGAAGCCCGCGAGGCGCACTAAACCCCTCAGCACCGCGCAGCAGCAGGTAGAGAAAAAGACCTAAGTGGAACAGGATCGCGACATCAGCGCGTATAAAGCCCTGAAAAGCTGCCAGCACCAGCAAACCGCCGATCAAGCCTGCTCGCGAGCGCACCATGCTCAGCAGGTAAACACTGCCTGCGACGAAGAAAGCGGATGCCCATGTCTCAGGACGCTGGTACCAGAGCGACCAACTGAAGTAAAAGCTGAGCAGGCCCAGCAGGATCGCCATCTGCGTCCAACGGGAGCCTTGGGTTGAGGCGCGAAAGGTAGGCAGGTGGAGAAGCAGGTTTCGGGCCAGCAGGGTCGCGGCAAGCGCGAAGATCAGGTCAAAGAGCGCAAAGGCGTGCCGGTAGCCGAGATGGGCAGCCTGGTGCAGCACCTTGGCTGCGTAGATCAGCCCGATCCGGTATTGGGCCGGCGCGGAGCCCTGTCCCTGGGCAAACGTCTCGTACAGTTCCGGATGCGCTTTGTACTCGGCACTGTATCCCCAGTAATCCAGAAATGCGTAGGAGACAACCAGCATCAGGATGACCCAGAAAGACGCTCGGCGCAGCCCTCGCGCCCATGGTTCCTGCAGAGGCGAAGCAGCATTCGCGAGAGGATGCGTGGATCCCTCGACTCCCGTGGAGACGTAGGCCACATCAGGGGCAGTCTGGTATCGGCTGTCAGGCATGGGTGAACTATATCGCGGGCGCCGGCCAGAAGGGATACATTTGTCCTGGCGCTGGGTACCCGCGTTCCATTGGTGAACCGGCGGCCTGGCCCCTTTTTGGTGCACTACGCACGGAGCTGCCAGAGTGGCACGCCCGCCAGCTCCGGCTGGTAAACTGGCCACACGCATGATTCTTCCTTTCGTCCGTGAGCTGCTCGCGGATCTGGAGCGTCTCCCAGCTTTTGAGCAGGCGGCACGCCACCTCACTCTGGGGCGCGGGCGACGCCTCGTCTCAGGGCTGACGGCAACCGCCCGCGCGCTCTACCTGCCCCTCTTCGCTCGTGCGGCCCAGCGCCCCGCCGTGGTGCTGGTGGCCGACAACAAGGCCGCCGATGCCCTCTACCTGGCGCTGCGTTCGGCCTGCGAGCTGACCGGGGCAGTGGACCCAGAGCGTGTGCTCAAGCTCCCCGCGCACGACGTGCTGCCTTTTGAGCACATGTCGCCGCACCCTGAGGTGCAGGAGCAGCGCGCTGCCACACTGTGGAAGATCGCTACTGGCGCCGCCTCGATTGTGATCGCCCCGGTGGAAGCGGCGGCGATGAAGCTCTTTCCCGCTAAATACTACATCGACCTGGCGCGGGTGCTTCGCCGGGGCGAAGAGCATGACCTGGACGAGCTGACCACGCATCTGTCGAGTGTCGGCTACATGGCCATGGATCTCGTCGAGATGCCTGGCCAATACACCCGGCGCGGCGGCATTCTCGATGTCTACTCCCCCGAGTCCGAACGCCCGGTGCGCTTTGAGTTCTTCGGCGATGAGATTGAATCGATCCGGCGCTTTGACCCCGACACCCAGCGCTCCCTCAACCCGCTTGATGAAGCGATCCTGCTGCCACTCACCGAGACCCCTGTGACCGAGCGGCTGCTAGCTGCTGTGCACGCCCGCTTGAGCCGCTCCGGCCAGGACGACCTGGAAGACAAGGACGAAGTCGACCGGCTCGTCGAACACTCGGTCGCCACCGGCGGGGTAACGGTTTTCCCGGGCTGGGAGTTCTTCGCCGGCGTTGCCGGAGCCTCGACCACGCTGCTCGGCCTCTTTCCTCGCGCAGCACTCTTCGTTGAAGAGCCGGGCATGATCCGCAACCAGGTCGAGCGCTGGTGGACCAAGATCGAGCAGCGCCATGAGCGTTCAGGCATCGGCTCGCTCGTGCAGCCGGCCGACATTTACCGTGAGCCCGAGCTGCTGCTCGCACAGATGAGCAATCATCCCGGCCTGGACCTCGACCAGCTGGGCATCGTCGATGTGCTCGAAGACGATGTCACCCTCGGCGAGATCGCCTTTGAGTCGCGTCCCACGCTGCGCTTCCACGGCGCTGTGCCCGCCATGGTCGAGCAGCTGCGCACGCTCATCGAGCAGCAGACCCGTATGCTGCTCGTTACAGCCAACCAGGGCGAGCTCGATCGCATGGCCAACCTGCTGCGCGAGTACGAAGTGCCCTATCGCATTGGCTGGCGCTCCGAATCCGCCTCCGGCGAGATCGGCGAAACAGACCGCAAGCAGCGCGCAGGCGAGCGGCCGGTGCCGGTTCTGGTGCGCTCCCAGATCGCAAACGGGGTCTCCCTGCCCGGCTCGAATCTGGTCGTCTTTGGTGCGAACGATTTCTCCGACGAAGCTGACGTAGCCGCGCGCCCGGCGGCCAAGCGGTCCAAGACCGCTGCCTTTGTCTCCGACTTCCGCGATCTCACCGTCAACGATTATGTCGTGCACGTCGAGCACGGCATCGCACGCTACATGGGCCTGCGCGAGATCGAGCAGGAGGGCGCGCAGGTTGAGTTCATGATCCTCGAGTTTGCGGAGGCTGCGCGGCTCTACGTGCCACTTACCCGTCTCGACCTGATCCAAAAATACCGCTCGAGCGAGGGCGGTCCGGCGCCCATCCTCAACCGGCTCGGCTCCCAGCAGTGGGCCAAAACCAAGGCCAAGGTTCGCAAGGCCATGGAGGACATGACCGACGAGCTGCTCAAGCTCTACGCGCAGCGCAAGGCAGCGCGCGGCCACGCCTTTGCGCCGGACAATGAATTTCAGCACCAGTTTGAAGATGCTTTCGACTTTACGGAAACTGACGACCAGCTCGCTGCCATCGCCGACATCAAGAAAGACATGGAGTCCGAGCTGCCGATGGATCGCCTGCTCTGCGGCGACGTTGGTTACGGGAAGACCGAAGTCGCCATGCGGGCCGCCTTCAAGGCTGTGCAGGATGGCAAGCAGGTAGCTGTCCTTACGCCAACCACAGTTCTTAGCTTCCAGCATTTCGAAACCTTTAAGAAGCGATTCCGCCAATTCCCGATCAACATTGAGATGATCTCGCGCTTTCGCACCGCGAAAGAGCAGAAGGTCATCCTTGAACAGGTCGAGCAGGGTAAGGTCGATATCCTGATCGGCACCCATCGTGTTCTTTCGCAAGACCTGAAGTTCAGCGACATTGGCCTGTTGATCGTCGATGAAGAGCAACGCTTCGGCGTGCGCCATAAGGAGCGCTTGAAGCAGATTCGCTCGCAGCTCGATGTTCTGACCATGTCAGCCACACCGATCCCGCGCACCCTGCACATGTCGCTGGTTGGCCTGCGCGACATGAGCGTGATTGAGACGCCGCCTAAAGACCGTATGGCGATCCAGACCGTGGTCGCTAAGTTCGATGAGAAGTTAGTGCGCTCCGCAATCGAGTTAGAGCTTGAGCGAGGCGGCCAGGCTTACTTTGTCTATAATCGCGTCGAATCGATCTACGAGTTAGCCTCAAAGATTCGCGAGCTTGTGCCGGCCGCGCGTGTCATCGTCGGCCATGGCCAGATGAATGAAGGCGAACTCGAGAAAGTTATGTTCGCCTTCATGCACCATGAGTACGACGTGCTCGTCGCCACCACGATCATTGAGAATGGTCTCGACATCCCACTCGCGAATACGATCATCATCAATCGCGCAGATCGCCACGGCCTCTCCGAGCTCTACCAGCTGCGCGGCCGCGTCGGACGCTCCAATCGCCGGTCTTACTCCTACCTTCTTATCCCACCTGAGCAGGAGTTGACCGATGTTGCGCGCCGCAGGCTCGCAGCACTCAAGGAATTTTCTGATCTGGGCGCAGGCTTTAAGATCGCCGCGCTCGACCTTGAGTTACGTGGCGCGGGCAACATGCTGGGTGGCCAGCAAAGCGGGCACATTGAGGCAGTGGGATTCGAGATGTACTCCGGCATGCTTGAGGAAGCAGTAAGCAAGATCAAGGGCGAGCGCGTCGAGGACCAGCCGACGACCCAGCTCAATCTCGGCATCGCTCTGCGCATCGACGAGAGTTACATCCCCGAGGAGAACCAGCGGCTACGTGTGTACAAACGCATCGCCGCCGCCATCAGTGAGGCCTCGGTCGCCGATGTACGCACCGAGCTTACCGATCGCTACGGCCCACTGCCTGAAAGTGTGGCGCACCTGCTCGAAGCGGCTGCGTTGCGCGCCGAATGCGAGCGGCTCGGTATCTCGCAGGTTGACCGTAAACGCGACCAGGTGCACATTCGATTCGCTCCCGACGCGGGCATCGATCCCAGCCACCTTATGCGGCTGGTCGCCAGAAATTCCAAGAAGGGCGCGCAGTTCACACCGCAAGGTATCCTGCGCTTCCCGCTTGCCTCAGTCGCTCCTGAGGAAGTTCTGATCGAGATCAGGCTGCTGCTCGATGAGTTAGCTGCTCCACAAAAGGTAAGTGCTTGACCCAAGGAATCCTCGCATCAACTGCTAGGCTCGCGTCAGGCGTTCAGCAGCCAGGGCGGCTTCTAACCGCACCGCTTGACAAAGAATGACAAAGGAGTCGCTCGTGAGCTTTCGGATCACCGCAATTCTGCTGGCCAGTGCTGCGCTTATCGCGCCCCGTGCCCAGGCGGAGCCAAACCAAGAGTTCCGTTCACTGGTCGATCAGTTCTACAATCTTGCCCTGCCCTACCAGCCCACCTTCGCCACCGCGCTCGGCATCCACACCTACGACGGCAAACTTGAGAACTACAGCCATGCGACGATCAACACCGAGATTCGCGGCCTCCATTACTTTCTAAAGAAGTTCGAGGCGGTCTCCCCTCAGGCTCTTGATGAGAGCACGCAGGGGGACCTAGCGATGATGGAAAACAACCTGCGCTCGCAGCTCCTCTCGCTTGAGACCATTCGCATGTGGGAGAAGAACCCCGATAACTACTCGAGTGGTATCACCGGCAGTGCCTTCAGCCTGATGGAGCGTAAGTTCGCCCCTGCCGATGATCGATTACGCTCGCTTGTCTCTCGTGAGAAACAGATGCCCGCCGCGCTGATGGCAGCGCACGAAAACCTGAAAAATCCACCGCACATCTACACCGAGATCGCCATCGAGCAGATGCCGGGCATTATCAGCTTTTTTCAGAATGACGTGCCCGCAGCCTTTAGCGACGCAACTGACACCAATCTGAAAGTGGAGTTCCAGAAGACCAACTCCCAGGTCATCGACGCGCTCGAGAAGTACCGCGAGTGGCTGCAGACTGACCTGCTCCCGAAATCAAACGGAGACTTTCGCTTTGGCGGTGATACGTTTTCAAAGAAGTTAGCTTATGACGAGATGGTCGACACACCTCTCGACAAGCTGCTCGAGATTGGCTACGCCGATCTGCATAAGAACCAGGCAGAGTTCATGCGAGTCGCAAAAGAGGTCGACCCGGGGAAAGATCCGAAAGGGGTCCTCGCAGAGCTGGCAACGATCCATCCCGCGCCCGACCAACTTCTAAGCAGCTTCCAAGCCACCTTCAACGGACTCGTAAGCTTCATCTGCGCTAACAAGATCATCACCATCCCCTCCGACGTGCAGCCCGTGCTTGAAGAGACGCCGCCCTTCATGCGCGCCACCACCTCTGCGTCTATGGACCCGCCCGGCCCGTTTGAAGCTAACTCCAAGACCGCCTACTTCAACGTCACCCTTCCCGAGAAAAGCTGGACGCCGGAGCACGTTGCCGAACATATGGCCGAGTTCAACGTGGGCACCATTGTTAGCACGTCCGTGCACGAGGCCTACCCTGGGCACTATGTGCAGTTTCTCTGGGTCAACAACACCAACCTCAGCAAGGTTCGCAAGATCGTCACTGCGAGCTCGAACGTGGAGGGCTGGGCGCACTACTGCGAGCAGATGATGCTCGACCAGGGCTTTGGTCAGCCCGGGACCGGCGCGAAAGACGAGCGTGAAGCGAAGCTCATCCGCCTAGGCCAGCTCCAGGATGCCCTGCTGCGCGATGCCCGCTTTATCGTCGGCATCCAGATGCACACCGGGCAGATGAGTTTCGACCAGGCGGTCAACTTCTTTGTCTCCGAAGGCTACCAGTCCCACTCGGTCGGCGAGGTCGAGACCAAGCGCGGAACCGCTGACGCTACCTATCTTTACTACACGCTAGGCAAGCTCCAGATCATGAAGCTGCGTGCTGATCTTCAGCAAAAACAGGGCTCCGTCTTTTCCCTACAAGCCTTTCACGATCAATTCATGAAGCAGGGAGGAGCTCCTATCAAGATCGTTCGCAAGGCGATGCTGGGCGACGATTCGCCCACCCTCTAGCTTCAGGTTCGATCGCGGGTTGATGAAACTCTGGCACAATAGAGCAGAATCCGGCTCACCCGTCTGCCCCGCTCAGAGTCAATCGCAGATTGTTCGTCAGTAGACATATCGTAGACCAATGGCTGATTTCTGCTGTGCCTCTGCTTTGCCCGGGAGCCAGCGCAAACGAAAGGACTAAGAAGGCTTGATGAAATCCAAAGTGCGCAAAGCAGTCTTCCCCGCCGCCGGGCTCGGTACGCGCTTTTTGCCGGCAACCAAGGCCATTCCCAAGGAGATGCTTTCCCTCGTCGATAAACCCATCATCCAGTACGGCGTTGAAGAAGCCCTCGCCGCCGGGATCGAAGAAATTATCATCGTCACGGCCCGTGGCAAGGGTGCCATTGAGGATCACTTCGACACCAGCTTCGAGCTTGAGGCCAACCTTGAAAAAAAAGGCAAGACAGAGTTGCTCGAGATCGCTCGCAGCATCGCCGAAATGGCGCAACTGGTCTACGTCCGGCAGCGCGAAGCTCGCGGTCTAGGTCACGCCGTGCTCATGGCCAAGGATCTTGTCGGCGACGAACCCTTCGCCGTCCTGCTTCCCGACGATGTCATCGACGCGCAGGTGCCGTGTCTTAAGCAGATGATCGATGTCTATGACGATGTGCAGAGTTCCATCATCGCGTCGCAAGTAGTGGAGGGTCCCGCCATCTCCGCCTACGGTGTACTCGCCGGCCACGAGGTTCCAGGCAAGCCTCGGCTCTTCGACGTAGCCGGCATGGTCGAGAAGCCGAAGTTCGATGAGGCTCCCTCGAAAAACGCGATCATCGGTCGCTACATCCTGACCCCGGCGATCTTTGCGGCGATCGAGAAGACCGAGGCCGGGGCAGGCGGCGAGATCCAGTTAACCGATGGGATCAAAGCGCTGATCGGACCCGAGAAAGTCTACGGTTTTGACTTTGAGGGTATCCGGTACGATGCCGGCGATAAGTCAGGGATGCTGCAGGCTACTGTTGAGTTCGCACTTAAGAACAAAGAGCTTGGACCTAAGTTCCGCGAGTATCTGCAATCCCTCTCGCTCTAACCCAAGCCTTCGCCATGTTTGCCAAAAAGAAAGGGGCGCCCGAAAGGCGCCCTTCTCTTACGCCTGCTTGAGTGTTTTCATGTCAATGACAAAACGATACTTCACGTCGGACTTCATGACGCGCTCGTAGGCTTCGTTGATCTGGTCGATCGGAATCACCTCAACATCTGACACGATGTTATGCTCGGCGCAGTAGTCGAGCATTTCCTGGGTCTGCTGCATGCCGCCAATGGCTGAGCCGGCAAGCGAGCGACGGTTCATGATAAGGCTGAACGGCTGCACCGACAGGGGCTCATCCGGGATGCCGACCAGGCAGAGCACGCCATTTTTCTTCAGCAGTGCCAGATACGCATCCATATTGTGCGGGGCAGATACCGTATCGAGGATAAAGTCAAAACTCCCTTTGTGAGCCGACATCTGAGCCTCATCTTTTGAGAGGATGACTTCGTCGGCACCGAGGCGTTTTGCATCCTCAGCCTTGCCCATCGACGTGGTGAACTGCACCACGTGCGCGCCAAAGGAATGCGCAAATTTAAGGCCCAGATGCCCCAGGCCGCCCAGCCCAACAACGCCGACCTTCTGGCCGGGACCAACCTTCCAGTGCCGCAGCGGCGAGTAAGTGGTAATGCCCGCGCAGAGCAGCGGCGCCACGCCGGCCGCGTCCAGCTTGGGAGAGATCGTGTGCACAAAACGCTCGTCGGTAACGATCACGTTTGAGTAGCCGCCATACGTAGCTTCGCCGGAATACTCTTTACCGTTGTAGGTCTCGACCGCCCCTTTGACGCAGTACACCTCCTCGTTATCCTTGCAGTTTTCACACTCGCGACAGCTGTCAACGATCACGCCGACAGCGGCTGCATCGCCGACCTTGAACTTGGTCACTCCGCTGCCAACCGCGGTCACCTTGCCGACAATCTCGTGCCCGGGCACCATCGGGTATTTGGCATTCTTCCACTCGTTGCGTGCCTGGTGGATGTCCGAGTGGCACACGCCGCAATATTCAATCTCGACCACAACATCGTGCTCCTTCGGTTCGCGACGCTCGAAGGAGAAAGGAGCTAAGGGGGTTTTCGGGTCTTGCGCGGCGTAACCATGGGCCTGGGGCATGAAAGAGTGTCTCCTGGAGCAATTTGAAGGGCACTCGGTTCGATGCGCACCGACCGCGAATGGTACAAGCAGCCTGCTATCAGGCCGGCCGGTCCTCGAAAACACCCGGATCGCATGACCCATAAGTCCTTCTACTTGGACCTGGCGTCATGCCGGCAGCCATGCTTGCATGAGAGGTGAACGTTGATCAGCGATGCAGCAACAATGCCTGAAGCAACAATGCCGGTCGTGGTAACCCCCAGCAGCCTTGACGGGAAGACGATCTTCTTCCTGGGACTGCTCATCGCCGCCAGCGGCATCGTCTCCCCGCCCGTCGCTCTTGCCGGGGGCATCCTCTTCGGCTTCACCGTCGCACACCCGCTCCGCCAGGAGAGCCACACGCTCGCCAAGCTGCTCCTTCAGGTTTCGGTGGTCGCGCTCGGCTTCGGTATGAACCTGCACCAGGTCCTGCATGCCGGGCGGTCCGGCTTTCTGTACACGGCCATCAGCATCACCTGCGCCATCACGCTAGGCCTGCTCTTCGGCAGGCTGCTCCACATCGGCGGCAAAGCCTCCTTCCTGATCACCGTCGGCACCGCCATCTGTGGCGGCAGCGCCATCGCCGCTATCTCGCCCATTAACGACGCTAACGAGGAAGAGATCAGCCTGGCCATGGGCACCGTCTTTGTACTCAACTCAGTTGCCTTGCTGGCCTTCCCGGCCATCGGCGCGGCCATGCACCTCAGCCAGAACCAGTTCGGCCTCTGGGCGGCGCTCGCCATCCACGACACCAGCTCTGTCGTCGGCGCGGCAGCCAAGTATGGCGACCAGGCACTCGCAGTCGGCACCGCCGTCAAGCTGGCACGCGCGCTCTGGATCGTTCCCCTGGCGCTCATCACCGCGCTCTACATGAAGGCTCTCCGCACCCGCCAGGCTGCCAGCAGCGCCGCCTCGCACGCCGACGCGCCCGCACCGGTGGTCGCCTCCAAGGTCTCCATCCCGTGGTTCATCTTCCTCTTCTGCCTGGCAGCCGCAGCCAGCACCTACCTGCCGCGCTTTACCGTGCAGTATGCAGCGCTCAGTCACCTGGGCAGGTCCGGGCTCACTGCCACGCTCTTCCTGATCGGCACCAGCCTTTCGCCGCAGACGCTGCGACGGGTAGGCGTGCGACCCTTTGTGCAGGGTGTAAGCCTCTGGATCATCGTCGCAACCGCCTCGCTCGCGGCCATCTACTATCACTGGATCTCGATCTAGACCGGATCAGTGCCGCGCGGGTTGCGGCCGGCGATGCGGTCAGCGCTGCGGCCGGCGATGCGGTCAGCGCTGTGGCCTGGGCTTCGTCCCGTGCTGCGTGGTGCCAGCGTCTCTGCCCGTTCCAGCACAAAGCGGGCGAACGCTCCTGCCGCCCCCACCGCTTCCGGTCCAGCGAGCTGGGCGAGCGAGAACATCCTGGCCAGCGACAAGCCGCGCACCCTCACCAGTCTCAGCGTCTCCAGGGCAAGCTGGTTGCGTACCGCCCAGCGGGAGACAAACGCCACCCCGAGCCCGGCTTCGACCGCACTCAGCTGCCCCTCGGTCGAATCAAAGGTAAGTCCCAGCTGCATCTCGCGCATCGGCAGCCCGGCCGCGCTCAGCGCCTGCTCGACGATCCGGCGCGAGCCCGATCCCTGCTCCCGCATCAGCAAAGTCGCCTGGCTCAGATCGCTCAGCGCGATCTCCTGGTCAGCCCACTCATGCCCAGCCGGCACTGCGCAGACCATATGGTCCTCCATGAACGGCGTCACCTGGATATCATTCCCAAGTGTCGGGCCCTCAATGAGAGCGAGCTGAATCCGCCTGGCGCGCAGCTCCTCGAGGACGGACTGCGTGTTTCCTCCCGTAATCGTGAGCGTAACCCGCGCATACTCCCGCAGAAAGCCGGCCACCAGCTTGGGCAGGATGTACTGACCGATGGTCTGCGAGGCGCCGAGCGCAAGCTGGCCTGTCGTCGATCCCGAAACTCCTGCAACTGCCTGCACTGCCTCCTCGGCAAGCGTCTTCAGCCTGTCTGCGAAAGGCAGCAGCGCAGCTCCGGCTGGGGTCAGCGAGACGCGCCCGCTGCTGCGATCAAAGAGCGACGTGCCCAGCTCTGCCTCCAGAGCCTTGATCTGCTGCGAGACGGCTGGCTGGGTCAGCAGCAGCGCCTCGGCGGCCACCCGAAAGTTGAGGCTTTGTGCGACCGTGCGAAAGATGCGGAGCCGAAAGTTCTCCATGCCTGCAAGCCTACAAGCCGCCGGAAGAAGACACGCCACGCCGTCAACCGCGGGCGCAAGTGGCCGCCTCCAGCGCGGGCAGCCTTGGCTACCGCGCGAACTCGCTGCGCTTGCGGCTATAGAGAAAGTAGATCGCGAGCCCGATCGCCAGCCAGACAAAAAAGCGCAGCCACGTCATAATCGGCAGCCCCGCCATCAGCAGTATGCAGAAGAAGACGCTCAGCACCGGCAGCACCGGACCCCCTGGGCAACGAAAGCTGCGGCGGCGCTCCGGCTGCTTGTAGCGCAGGATCAGCACGCCGATCGAGACGAGCACAAACGCGAAGAGCGTCCCGATATTGGAAAGATCAGAGAAGGTGCCGATATCAAGCAGCCCGGCCGGTACCCCGACGATCACGCCCGCCACCCAGGTCGAGACCGCCGGGGTGCGAAACTTTGGGTGCACCTTGGAAAAGACAGCCGGCAGCAGGCCATCCCGAGACATCGCGTACCAGACGCGCGCCTGGCCGATCTGGAAAACTAAGATCGACGAGATCATCCCCAGCAGCGCGCCGATCAGCACGACAAGCCGCACCCACTGCAGCGAGTGTCCACCCGGCGCGTTGGCCAGCTTCTTGAGCGTGTTCACCACCGGCGCCGCGTCGTCGATCAGCGTGTCCCACTTGACCAGACCGGTCAGCACCACCGCCACCCCGATGTAGAGGATCGTGCAGATGATCAGGGTGGCGATGATGCCGATGGGCACATCTCTCTGCGGGTTCTTGCACTCCTCCGCCGCGGTCGAAACCGAGTCAAAGCCGATGTAGGTGAAGAAGATAATGGATCCGCCGGTCAGCACGCCCGACCAGCCGTTCGGTACGAACGGGTGCCAGTTTGCCGGCTTGATAAAGCTTGAAGCCGCGCCGATGAAGAGCAGGATGGCCCCGATCTTAAGCAGCACCATCGCATTGTTGGTGCTGGCTGATTCGCGGATGCCCCGCACCAGCACCACCGTGAGCAGGATCACGATCAGAAACGCTGGAATGTTAAAGCCGAAGTGCCAGCCTGGACCGTAGAGCGGCTTTCCAGCCAGGTCCGTAAGCCCGGAGGGCAGATAAGCCGGCGAGATCCAGCGCAGCGAGGGGTGTATCCCCAGCCAGTCCAGCAAATCGACCGTGTGCGCGGCAAAGCCAACCGAGACCGCCATGTTTGAGAACGCGTACTCGAGGATCAGGTCCCATCCAATGATCCAGGCGATCAGCTCGCCCATCGTCGCGTAGGTGTAGGTATACGCCGAGCCGGCGAGTGGAATCATCGACGCCAGCTCGGCATAGCACAGCCCGGTGAACGCGCACACGATCGCGACCAGCAACAGCGAGAGCGCTAGCGCCGGGCCGGCGCCGGGCCGCCCGACCAGCGCGACGTGGTGTACCAGGTAGTCGGCCACCGGGGTGTTGAGGATCGAGGTGGTATCGAACTTCTCGCCGGCAATCGCGGTGCCAATCACCGTGAAGATGCCGGAACCGATCACTGCACCGATGCCGAGGGCGGTCAGCGAAACCGGCCCGAGCGTCTTGCGCAGCGCGTGTTCCGGTTCGCAGGATTGAGCGATCAGCTTGTCAATGGACTTCTTGGCGAAGAGTTGACTCGGCAGGGCGTTGGCTCCTCAGGCAGGCTCTAGAGCGGAGTAGGAGTCAAACGTAGCACAGTGCTCACCCCGCGGCCCCTTGAAGAACCGAAGCAAGACAAACACACCCTGGCTAGCACGATGAATCGGAGGCCTGGTACAGGGCGAGCTATCTAAACCTAGCGCTTGCTGGCGCCTCGGGCTGCCTTCTTGATCTTCTGCTTGTTCTCGCCGCGCGCGCCGGTGCGGGGTGCCTTGGGGGCTGCTTTCTTGCGGGCTGCGCGCTTGATCGCTTTGCGCTCTTCGGTGCTTTCAATTTTCTTGGTGTTCGCCATGGGTCTTCTTTCCTGAGTCACTGCGGGATGGGTAGTGCGGGAGAATCGAAGCGAAGGATTCTCGCGACGGCACTGACCTCAGTTTTACTACATCTGTTCGAGCAGGACTCAAGGTGTGAGCGAGGCGCAACACTCCTCGAGGCAAAGATCACGTCGACTGCCCAGAGCGAGCCGCCTACCTACTGCTTACCTCGGCATGCTGCGGCTCGAGCACTCCTCCGTCCTCGCACGGACCCGGGTAGCAGACATCACACTCCTCGCTCGCGTCAAATGGCTCAGCTACGGTCCAGTTCGCCCCGTCATCAGAGGAGACATTCCGCTTGATGTCAAAGCTATCATGCTCCGAGCAGCGATAGACCAGTTGATAAAGTCCGGTGATCGGCTCGTCTGCGAGGGGAACCACGTTCAGTTTCCCGTTGACTAGGGAGAACTCTGTGACCTGGCAGATACCACCTGCCTGGTTGAGGAGATAGGGATGAGGCTGGGACAAGGCGACTCTCATGGGGAAAAGATAATGACTGCGGCTGTGCCTTGCCAAGAGGTCGCAAGAAAATTCAAAGACGATAGTTCCGCATAGACAGAGGCACGCCCGATTCGGAACTTCCGTATGGCGCACAAGCGCATTGCGCGGGAGAGGACCCGGCGGACATGGTACGCACCTGGCTGCGTCAGGCTCGCAGGACAGCGTCAATCGCGCATCAAGAGCGCGTCAACCGCGCAGGACATCGTCAACCGCGCAGGACATCGTCAACCGCGCAGGACATCGTCAACCGCGCAGGACATCGTCAACCGCGCAGGACATCGTCAACCGCGCATCAAGAGCGCGTCAGGCAGCGAGGGACCTCGTATACCGCTCAAGACCTAGGATCAGCCACGCTCCAGGGATCAGGCACGTTCCAGCTTGGCGAACTTCTCCACCAGCTTCTTCACCCCGTGCTGGTGAAAGCTCACCGTCAGCTTTGCCTCTTCCCCATCGCCCTCGCGGCGCACCACCTGGCCTTCTCCGTACTTGGGGTGACGCACCCGGGCCCCTGCCTTGAAGCCTGTAGCTCCAGTCGGCGCTTCGACCTCTAACTTGGGCCGCGGAAGACCAGCAGTGCCGCCGCGACTGCTAAAGAACTGGGCGATGTTGTCCAACGACCCTGTTGAGCCGGGAACTCCCGAGCCGGATTTCGCTGGCGGCGCTGCCTTGGCTCCCGCTCTGCCGACGGCGCCTAGCTGGCTGCGGCCGGGGGCCGGCCGCGAGAGGGCAGGGCGCTGGTCTTCATCCTCATAGCTAAAGTGGCGTTCGCCGGTCTGCTCGCCACGTTGCACACCCTGTCCGTAACGGGAACCACCCCCGGCATACGTACTGCGAGACCCACCCCCGTGCCGGTCCGAACCATACCGATCCGAGTCAGAACGACCTGCGCCATAGCTACCCCAGCCGCTCACGCGCTCCTGCGCGGCCAGGCTCGCGCCCCCTCCCACGTCTTCCATCAGGTGAGCCGGCACCTCTTCCAGAAACCGCGAAGGCACGCTCGCCTCCGGCATGTCGTTGCCATAGCGACGCCGGTACCGCGCCCGGGTCAGTACCAGCGAATCCATCGCCCGCGTCATGCCCACGTAGCAGAGCCGCCGCTCCTCCTCCATCTGCGCCGGGTCGTTTAGCGACCTGGAGTGCGGGAAGAGCGCCTCCTCCATCCCGGCCAGCACCACTGCCGGAAACTCCAGGCCCTTGGCCGCGTGCAGGGTCATCAGCGTCACCCGAGCATCGGCGTCGAACTTGTCCGTGTCTGAGACCAGCGCCGCGTGATCCAGAAACTCCGACAGCGCCTCGCCGCGGGTCTGCGCGTCTTGCGCAGCGTTTGCCAGTTCCTTCAGGTTCTCGATGCGCGAGAAAGCCTCCGGCGTTCCTTCCTCTTCAAGCGCGCGGATGTACCCGGAGCGGTCGTTGATAAACCGGATCAGCTCAGGCAGTGTCGCCGCGTCGCCAGGTTTGCGAAACGCAGCAGCTGTCTCTTCTTCGCGTGCCGCGCGGGCGGCCGCAGCATCCGTCTGGCTGGCGACCTGCCTGGCAGCCAGGCTGCGCGTACGGGTACCAGCTAGACCCTTGCGGGGCTGGTCATCAGCAAAGGGGTTAAACTCGGTCGCGTCCAGGGGAGACTGGCTGGTCGCCCGACCAGCGGACCCGCCGGTGGACGAACCAGGCAGACTTAGAGCGTTATCCGGGGCAGGAAGCGCCCCTTCCATCACAAAACTAGTTTCGTCTTCCAGGCCGGTTTCTGGGATAGCTTCCAGGCCGGGCTCATCCTCAAACGAAGCCGGGTCGAACTCTGCCGCATCGCCAAAGCCGTCCTCGCCTGCCTCGCCCAGGCCAAGCGTCCCCTGCACCGCGTCGCCAAACTCGAAGCTGGTGTCATCGGCCGCGTGGTAAGTCGTATCGAGCTCGACCGGCACATCGTCGCGGGTCTCGGCCGTATGTCCCTCGCTCATCGCGAGCGTGGCTTCTGCGTCAGCATCCCCGGCCAGGTCGCCGGCCAGCTTTCCGGCAAAGTCAGGCGCCAGCAGTGCATGCGCGTCCCCGATCATGCGCCTGAAGGTATCAAGCGCAATCAGCGCCCGCGAGGGCAAGAGCCGCTCCTTGAGCGCCCGCCCGATCGCCGTCCAGGTGCTGGTGCCGGTCTCAATCGCCAGCCGCTCGAGTGTGTCCATCGTCGTCTTGCCGATGCCCCGGGCCGGCGTATTGATCACCCTCTGCAGGGCGATCGAGTCATGCGGATTCTGGACTAACTTGAGATACGAGAGGATGTCCTTGATCTCGGCGCGCTCGTAAAACGAGAAGCCCCCCACCATCGTGTAGCTGATGCCGTAGCGCCGCAGCGCCTCTTCGATCAGCCGCGACTGCGAGTTGGTCCGGTAGAGCACGGCCGCGCGCGGCGACTCCTGCTCCTCGGCCGCCTTGCGCAGGTACTTGTTCAAGTAGTCCGCGACAAAGAGCGCTTCGTTCTCGCCATCCGGCGCCTCGTAGTAGCCGATCTTCGCGCCGCCTTCGCGCGAGGTCCACAGGTCCTTGCCCTTGCGCTGCTGGTTCTGCGCGACCACCGCCCCGGCAGCCTCGAGGATGATCTGGGTCGAGCGATAGTTCTGCTCCAGCCGAATCGTCTTGACGTCGGGAAAGTCCTTCTCGAACTCGAGAATGTTCTTGATATCGGCGCCGCGCCAGCTATAAATGCTCTGGTCTTCGTCGCCCACCACGCACACGTTGTGCTCCGAGCCGGCGAGCAGCTTCATCAGCTCATACTGCGGCCGGTTGGTGTCCTGGTACTCGTCGATCAGCAGGTACCGGTACCGCCGGTTATAGCGCTCGCGGGTCTCGCCGGAAGCCTTCAGCAGGTGCACTGCCTCAAGCAGCAGGTCATCGAAGTCGAGCGCGTTCGCCTTGCGCAGCTCCTTCTGGTAGGCCTCGTAGATGTGCGCGATGCGCTCGGACAGTGGATCGGCCGACTGCAGGTAAAACTCCTGCGGGTCGAGCATATGGTTCTTCGCCCAGCTGATCTTGCCCATCGCGTTGCGCGGGGTAAGCTGCTTGTCGTCGAGGCCCATGCGCCGAATGATCTGCTTGGCCAGCTGCTGCTGGTCCGAGTCGTCGTAGATGGCGAAGTTGCGCGTCAGCCCTTCGCCAGGCCCGTTGGCCCCTACCCCGCGCAGCGCTTCGATATCCCTCCGCAGCATGCGTACGCAAAACGAGTGAAAGGTCGAGAGCACAGGCTTGGCCAGCGTCGACGCGCCCATCAGCTTGTCCACCCGCTCGGCCATCTCCTTGGCCGCCTTGTTGGTGAAGGTCACCGCCAGGATCGAGTCAGGCGCCACCCCGCGCTCCTCGACCAGGTACGCAATTCGATGCGTGATCACCCGTGTCTTGCCCGAGCCCGCGCCGGCCAGGATCAGCACCGGCCCGTCGACGGACTCAACCCCGGCAGCCTGCTGCGGGTTCATATTCTGGAGTAAGCGATGCAAGGAAGCTCTCTAAGAAAGGATGTCCTTAGTTTACGCTGCCAGGCTACGCGCAAGGTGTGGGGCCTACATGCTCCTTACCTTGTGTAAGGAGCATGTTAACCTTTAACAAGAGGCACCTTATGCCATCGACAACACTTACTTCAAAAGGCCAGATCACCTTACCTGTGGAGATTCGTCGTGACCTCGGGTTGAGGGTTGGCGACCGGCTTGAGTTCGTGAAGAACCCGCAAACGGGCTCGTATGAGATGACGCGGAAGACCGGCTCCATCATGGACCTGCTTGGAATCGTGAAGTACGATGGGCCGCCGGCGACCATCGAGGAGATGGAAGAGGCCGTCGCGGATGCCGCCGTTGAGCGATACCTGCGTGCCAAAAAGGTGACGCTTGATCAACCTTGACACAAACGTGCTTCTTCGTCTTCTTGTTGCGGATGATCCCGTACAAACGAGAAAGGTGAAGGCCCTTGTCGCCACGCTCACACCCCAACGTCCGGGCTACGTGTCGCTGGTTGTTCTTGCGGAAGCAATGGGTGTGCTGACCCGCTTCTATAAGAGATCGCGACCGGAACTGGCAAGTTACCTGGAGTTGCTCTTGACGATCAAAGAGCTGCACCTTGAGCAGGCGAGTGTGGTGCAGAGTGCCCTATCGCTTTATCGCAGCTCGAACGCAGGATTCATGGACTGTCTCATTCACCAGATAGGCGCTGCGGCGAACTGCGAGTACACCGTAACTTTTGATCGCGTAGCAGCCAGAAGTGCAGGCATGCGGCTCTTTTAACGGCCAGACGTACTTAGCCTCCAGAAGCCCATCCAGGCGTCAAAGGCATAGACCGCAGACAACGGAGCTTCACGAGAGTTCCGCGGAAAGACTTGGCTGCCTCTCCGCAAGCGGCCTTAACCCAAACGCTACTTTAGCTGATGCTCATGGCCATCACAGGGCACTTGGCCTCGGCCGCTGCGCCGCCGCCGGCCTGGCTGAACCCAAAATCCTGCGTTCCCAGAAAGCTCATCTTGTGGTGGCGCGCCATGCCGTTCAGCTGCGTGTGGATCATGTGCATCGCCATCTGGATCGCGTGCACCGAGTCCGCGCCGCCGGCCGGGGTCACGTGCTCGCGACCGAGCGCGCTGATCCGGAACGGGCACGCCCAACCCTTGGCTTCCACGTAAAACGGCTTACCGAGGGTCACCGTCAACACGGCAGCCTGGCCTTCGTGCTCCAGGTCGAGCAGCCGCTCAGCCATCGGCTCAAACGGGATCAACTCCATGCCGGTCCAGTTTCCGGCAGTATCCGGCTTCAGCATTTCAACCGGAGCGGCTGTGCTCGCTGACGTGCTCATAGACGATCTCCTTTACTTGCTTCGATGCTACCGCTTTCTGGAGGACGCGCTGGACGACCTCCGACCGGGAGAACTTCTAGGCAAGAAACTTCCAGCACCGGTGCCTTCCGCCGCTGCCCAGGGGGCTGCTTTTCGCTCGAGCGACGGACATCTAGTAGACTGCCCCAGGTATGGCGATTCAGGTGTGGGTGGCGGTCTTCTGCGCCTCCAGTAAAGGCACGCGGCCCGAGTACCTTGAAGCTGCCCGGCACCTCGGCGCAGGCCTGGGTGAGCGTGGAATGGGCCTGGTCTACGGAGGCGCCTCGGTAGGCTTGATGGGTGCGCTTGCGGATGCGGCGCTTGCCGCCGGGGCCCCGGTTGTCGGAGTCCTGCCGTCGGTGCTCGAGAGCCGCGAGATCGCGCACCGCGGCTTGACCGAGCTCCACTTTGTCTCGACCATGCACGAGCGCAAGGCCCGGATGGCCGAGCGGGCGACCGCTTTCGTCGCACTCCCCGGCGGCTACGGCACACTTGACGAATTCCTCGAAATCCTCACCTGGGCGCAACTCGGTATCCATGCCAAACCCTGTCTGCTGGTCAATGTGCTGGGCTTCTATGATCAGCTGCTCGCCTTTCTTGACCACGCGGTCCAGGCAGGCTTCCTCAAGCCGCACAACCGGGCGCTGATAGAGGTCGTCGACAGCGTGGAGAGCGCCCTGGACCGCTTGCGTCCCCATCTCGAGGAGCCGGGCCGCTCGGGAGCATCGGTCAGCCCAGGCCGCTAGACGGCGGCGCGCGCCGGAGCCTTACAGACCTCGCAGATGCAGTGCCGGCGAAGGTAATCCCAGGAAAAAATTCCGCTGGTGTGCCCATCGTTCCAGTGGAAGCTGATCGCGTAGCGGCCGACCTGCTGCACCGAGTCGGGCCGCGCGGGCGCCTGGTACATGGGCAGCAGGGTCGTGCTGGCCGGCTTCGGCTTCGGCTCGCCCGGCTCGCGCCCATCCGCCTCGCGTTCTTCGTGGCAGGTGGCGCAGGGACAGGCCAGCCGCAGCCACGGGAAGCTCCAGTGGCTCTGGTGCCCGTCCCGCCAATCAATGATCATGCCCGTGCCTTCGGTCTTGAGCACGCGGACTTTCACCGGTTCGATGGCAGCAGCAGGTAGCTCGCGATGCGCCGCCGCGTCTCTCTGCGCCTGCTCCTCGCTGACAAACCGTATGCCCTCGTGACTCATCGCAGCCTCTCTCCGTATGCTAGCAGCCGCTCCGCCAGCCGCTTTGGTCCTGTTTCATCCACTGGGCAGAGGCACAAACATCGGGTATCGCTGCCCTGCCGCCTTGGCTTGCAAGCCTTGCCCTACAGCCCCCGGTTGCGCCAGAAGAAGTAGCCGGCCATCCCGAAGCCGATCACCGTGACCAGGGTCCGCATCACGCTCGGGTTCATGCGCCGCGCGCTGTGCGCACCCACGTAGCCGCCGATCGCGCCAGTCACCATCATGAGCAGGCAGTGCTGCCAGAGCACCTGCCCCTCCACGATAAACAAGAGCACCGCGACTCCATTGGCAAGGGTGGTGGTCACGACCTTGAGCGCATTGATCTGGTTGATGTTTTCAATGCCAAACACGGCCAGCAGCGAGATGATCAGAAAGCCCGCGCCCGCGCCGAAGTACCCCACGTAGATCGTGATGAAGAGCATCCCCGAGACCAGCGGGACGATAGACGGCCGGCTCGCAAGCTCTGCCACAGCCTCTTCGCTGGGCTGGCGCTTGCCGCGCGCCCGCGCCTGCAGTCGCCGCGAGATAGGCCCGCTTGCTGCAAACAACAACGCGGCTGTCAGCAGCAACCATGGCACCAGCCGCAGGAACGTAGCCTGGCCGGTATGAAGCAGCAGCAGCCCACCGCCAACGCCACCTACCGCGGCCGCGGCCGCGAGCGGCATCACCAGGTGGCGGTTCTGCTTTAGATCTCGCCAGTAGGCCAGGATCGAGGTCGTCTGCCCGGGCCATAGCGCGACGGTGTTGGTGGCATTTGCCTGGATGGGGGGCACGCCCAGGTTCAACAGTGCCGGAAAGGAGAGAAACGACCCTCCCCCGGCAACCGCGTTGAGCAGCCCGGCGATCAGCGAGGCGCAGCACAGCCAGATCGTGCGCCAGGGCGTCCACTGCCCAGTAGCTGTCGAGGACCCGTGCGAGAGGAGCAGCATGTAGCTTCATTCTAGGGTTCCGCTGCTCACCGCACCGTCCTGCTGCTCGTCGCCCTCTGCATCATCCCTGAGCGCCGCGCAGGTCTGCCTTTGCCTGGCTTCGCGCCGGCAGAGAGCCCAGTAGATCCGTCCCTCTCCACCAGCCGAGCAGAGACCGGTCCGGCCTGCATCGCACAACCCCTTCCATCGCCCGGGCGGGGCTGGCGGAGTACCCGGCGCCACCCGCTCTCGATCTGGATTGTTCCACGTGGAACAATTTCCCCCTTTGTCTGAACTAGTGCCCGGGGCCGACCGCCGAGGGAGTGGCCGCCATCAGTGCTCTGGTATACGGGTCCTGGGGCGCCTCGATCACCTGGGCGCAACTGCCCAGCTCGAGCAGCCTGCCACCACGCAGCACCGCGATGTTCGTCGACAGGTAGCGCACCAGGGGCATCGAGTGCGAGATAAACAGGTAGGTCAGCGAGAACTCCTGCTGCAGCGATCGCAGCAGGTTGACCACCTGAGCGCCGACGCTTACATCGAGCGCAGAGACAGGCTCGTCCAGCACCAGCAGCTCGGGCCGGAGAGCCAGCGCGCGCGCGATGTTAATTCTCTGACGCTGACCGCCCGAGAACTCGTGCGGGTACCGGCTGAGCGCTGACTCGTCCAGTCCGACTGTGCTCAGCAGCGCGGTACAAGCCGAACGCAGCGCCGGCTTGCTGCGTGCGCGCTCGTCCTTGTGGATCAGGAAGGGCTCGGCAAGCACCTCCACAATCCGCATACGCGGGTTGAGCGCCGCGTAGGGATCCTGGAAGACAGGCTGCATGCGCCGCCGCATCGCCCGGAGCGTGCCAGCGGAGGCGCCGGAGACAGGTCGGCCATCGAAGAGAACCCGACCGCTCGTCGGCTCCACCAGGCCCAGCACCATGCGCGCGATGGTGCTCTTCCCGGAGCCCGACTCCCCTACCAGGCCAAGCGTCTGGCCGCGGTCAAGCGTGAAGGAGACTCCGTCGACGACTAGAGCCTCGCCAAGCGAGCCCGGACCCTGGCGCGGGTAGCTCTTGCTCAGACCCGTGACCTCAAGAAGCGGCATGGCTCCAGAGTACCAAGCGCGATGTCGAAGCGATCGAAGTCCCTTCCAAGGCCACCAGCCGGGGAGCGCCTCGCCCTGCATCTCTACGTGAAGCGAAGTAGCCCGCTTGCGGAGCTTTGTTTGTTACCGTTTAGGAGGAGAAACGATGGCGCGGACGCGAGTGCTCAATGTGGCGGAGTTACCGGCTGGGACCATGAAAACCGTCCACGCGGGCGAGACAGAGATCCTGCTGATTCACCATGACGGTAGCCTAGCAGCGGTCCAAGCCAAGTGCCCGCACGCCGGTGCACCGCTTGAGCAGGGCGCGGTCTGCAACGGCCGCCTGGTCTGCCCCTGGCACATGGGGACGTTTGCGCTGCCAGGTGGAGAGTTGCTTGAGCCGCCTCCGCTTGCATCGTTGAAGACCTACGCGGTCGAGATAGAGGGCGACGGCATCGTTGTTGAAACCGAGCCTCTGCCGGCCCGGCAGCCGGCAGCCAGACCGAGCCAAACCGAGCGGGTCATTTTGCTCGCAGGCGCCGGAGCGGCCGGCGTCGCCGCGGCCACCACTCTACAGCAGGCCGGTTTTGATGGACGGATTGTCGTCGTGGACCCCGTCGCCGGCGAACCCGTGGATCGCACCCAGCTAAGCAAGCAGGCGCTCAGCGGCCAGATGCCGCTCGATAAGCTCCCGCTCGATGCTCTAGACTTGCTCCCTGGCTCACGCCCGAATACGCGCAAAGTCGAGCGCATCACCGCCTCGGTGGTCTCGCTGAGCGCAGCTCGCAGCACCGCGCGCCTCAGCAACGGAGAGGAAATCCATTTTGAAAGCGCGCTGGTCGCCACAGGAGGCACGCCGAAGCGGCTCGGTGTGCCTGGCGCGGAGCGTGCCCACACGATCCGGTATGTCGACGATGTCCGCCGCATCCTGGCTGCGGCCGAGGGCAAACACGCCGCAGCGATCATCGGGACCAGCTTTATTGGCCTCGAAGCCGCCTCAGCCCTGGTGCAGAAAGGGCTCGCTGTGACCGTGATTGGCAAGCAGGACCTCCCGTTCGCGAAAAAGTTTGGCGAGCAAGTAGCACAGGCCGTCCAGGCGCTGCACGTGAGCAAGGGCACCCGCTTTCGCCTGGGCGTCGAGGTCGCGGCCATCACCCCTGACGGGGTGACAGTGCATGCAGGCGGGGTCGAGGAGATGATTCCGGCGGAGCTGGTCATCATGGGGGTAGGAGTCGAGCCTGAGCTCGGCTTTGAGCACGATCTGCCGCTCGCCCCGGAGGGTGGAGGCGTGCGCACCGACCCCACCCTGCGTGCCGCAGGCCGCGTCTGGGTGGCTGGCGATATCGCCAACGTCGACGGAACGCGTATCGAGCACTGGCGCCTGGCCGAGCAGCATGGCCGGGTCGCGGCGCTCGCGATGCTTGAGCCGGCCGCTGGCCCGGGGATGGGCCATCAGGTCCGCTACCAGGGCGTCCCCTTCTTCTGGACCTTCCACTTCGGCAAACGCCTGGGCTATCTCGGGCAGGCAAAGGAGTGGGACGAGATTGTCACCGACGGCCAAGTCGAGGAACTCGACTTTCTCTCCTTCTACGTCAAGGACGGTCTGGTGAAGGCGGCGCTCAGCTGCGGGCGCGATACCCAGACAGCCGCGCTAGCCGAGCGTATGCGCGCCTCGCTCACAGTGGCAGAAGCGCGGGAGGCGGTCGCCGCAGGTTGAAGGCCGCCGTGCGGATCGTGGCGAAAGACGTTGACCCAGAGCCGAACTCACCGCTACACTAACTAGGTTCGGCGGTCCTGCCTCGTGCCACCCTGTCGGCTGTGTTCTACCGGTCGTTCAGGAGCTTCGAAGATGTGCGCTGATTCGCCTCCTCGCTCTTCTATGGGTGAGGTTTGAGTCGGCCTCAGGCAATGTTTGCATCTGCCAGGCGAGAGTTCTACAGACGGGCACCGCGTTGAACGCGGCGCCGAGGGATTTGCTATGTACGCAGTGATTCGCACAGGTGGAAAGCAGTACCGCGTTGCTCCGGGCGACGTGCTCAAGGTTGAAAAAGCCGCTGCTGATGAAAACGGCACAGTCGAGTTTGCCGATGTGCTCGCAGTTTCGGGGGAACCAGGCACTGTCGCTCGGCCGGGCGCAGCCAAGGTGCTGGCCACCGTGGTTGGCGAAGGCCGCGGCAGCAAAATTCTGGTCTTCCACTACAAAAGGAAGAAGCAGTACAAGAAGCTTCAGGGCCATCGGCAGTCGTTCACCGAGGTCCGCATCAACGAGATCCAGGTCGACGGCGCTACTTACAAGGCATAGTAACTGGCAAGGCACAGTAGCTGGCGCAGCAGCGCTCGCCACGACTCGCACCCAGGCTTCGAAAATCACTGGCTAGCGCCGCGCAGCAGGAGCAGAGAAAATGGCACATAAGAAAGGCTTAGGCAGTTCCAAGAACGGGCGCGATTCAAACGCTCAGCGCCTCGGCGTCAAAGCTTTCGGCGGGCAGCTTGTAACCGGCGGCTCGATCATCGTTCGCCAGCGCGGTACTCCGCTCAAGCCGGGCGTCAATGTAGGCATCGGCAGCGACGATACGCTTTTTGCCAAGGTGGACGGACGAGTCAAGTTCATCGATCGTGGGCGTACCGGTCGCTTTGTTGCCATCGAGCCAGTCGCTGCCGAATAAGGTCGCTGGCGCATAGGTTCGCCACTCGCGAAGTAGCCGGGTCATTGAGTTGACAGGCCCGACAAGGCTATTCCTTCCCAGGAATAGCCTTTTGTATTTAGCGGTTTACTTTGCCCGCTCGCTGCACGTGGCCGCTACACCCGAAGCTCGGCGATCTTTGATTTGGCAAGCGGTCGCTCCCCGTTCCATGTCAAGGGTGAGGCTTAAAGGTGGCGATTGCGCATCATGATGCCATCAACCAGGCTCTCCACATCGGACATGAAGGAGGGAGCCATATCCGTCATCGGCTGGGGACCGAGTCCGAGCTGACTCACGATCTCGTTCCAGCGCATCAGGGTCGAGGAGCCACTGAGCTTAGTTGGTCCTCTCTTCTGGTCGGGAAGTAGGAAGTACAAGATCCACATGACCAGTGTGCCATCCACTACGATCTCGCTAATCCGACTTAAACCGCCCCACGCGCCTCCGCCTGCTACCCAGGCAGTGAGCGAGAGAAAGTCCATGATCCCCAAAAAGCAAAGGCCGAGGCTCAAACCCATCAGGCGGGTCCGGAAGGAGAGTCCCAACCGGGGTGCGGCCGAGATCAGCATCGACATCAGCGAGACTTCAAAGACGCACATGCAAAGCGCGATCGAAATAAAGAGAGCGTTGATCCAGACGAAAAACGATAGATGCTTCAGCTCAGGTAGATGCGCCGTGCCGGCGATAAAGAAGGTAAGCAGTCCGGTGAAGTGGAAGATCAGCACGGCGAGGCGAGAGACACCCGGAAGCGGGGAGAGCACCGTGCGAATGATCTGTTTGATCGAGAAGAAGGCCGCTATCGTGGCCAAAAGGTAGGCGACCCAGTAGATATCGTAGTAAATCCGGTAAGCCTCGACTGAACCTGCGCTGCCCGCAGGATAGTGGCTGGCAAAGAAGGAGTACGTCGCCGTGATCCCCAACTTGATACCCAGAAAGCAGACCACGGCGACATAGTTTCGATACAGCTTGGCGTAGATGGCCGAGGCGAATGCCAGCAACCAGAGGGTTAGCTCTGCGCTTACCAGCATCGAGAGTATAGGGTTTGCGTTCACGTGCGAGTCTCGAGAGTAAAGAGGTTGGTCAAGACTCTCAGCAACACTATATCCATCTAAAAAGACGGCGAAAAGCTAAAAGAACGGAGAAGGTTAGCGACCGCACTCACCGCAGGTTGGGATCGGAACGGAGCCGTGGCCACCCTGGCCTGGCTCGGGCTGCATCTGCGCAGTAGCAGTAAGGGCGTGGAAAGACGCGAAAGAAAGAACGGCAACGAGGGCAGCGCGAACAAGCATATTCTTCATGGTATGGGCTCCTGGGGACTTTTTTTGTGAACGCTTTATGCACGGAGAGTAACGGCTCTCCGTGGCCCAACTATAAGGCTCGCGAAATCCTACGCCATGTGAATAGAAAGTCGTTTCCCGATATGGAGTTACGCAAGTACCAGCCCAAGCCTAGCAGCTTGGCTCATCGAAGGGCCAGATCGTTATGAGCTGGCGTGGTAAAATAGCCTTAAATGCATAATAGTGTTTCGCTTACCGCCAGGTTATCGGAGCCTGCTCACGCGCAAATCCCTTCTTGTACCCTGCTGCGGAGCCTGCATTGCGGAGTTTCATGTCCACCAAAGAGTTAACCCCGGCTCAATCCCAGCATCCCTCGCCCGTCCTTGCTCCCGAGCAGCCCAAAGTCGCTGCCGGGGAAGGCAATGGCACCTACACGAGTGAAAACATTAAGGTGCTCGAGGGCCTGGAAGCGGTGCGACTGCGGCCGGCGATGTATATCGGCTCTACCGGCGAGATGGGTTTGCACCACCTGGTCTATGAAGTAGTGGATAATTCGGTCGATGAGGCCCTCGCCGGCTACGCCAGGCATGTCGACGTCATCATCCACGTGGATAACTCGGTCACTGTGATCGATGATGGCCGTGGTATCCCGGTCGACACGAAGACGCTCGACAACGGAGAGAAGATGCCCGCCGTTCAGGTGGTGCTGACCAAGCTGCACGCCGGCGGCAAGTTTGACGCCTCTACCTATAAGGTGTCAGGCGGATTGCACGGGGTAGGCGTCTCCTGCGTCAACGCGCTGTCAGAAGCCTTCGATGTCGAGATCTGGCGCGACGGACACACCTACGAGCAGGATTACTCCAAGGGCGCGCCCATCTCGCTGCTGCGTGAGGTCGGTACCTCCAAGCGCCGGGGTACCAAGGTTCACTTTCTTCCTGACAAGTCCATCTTCACCGTCACCGAGTACAACTACGACACGCTGGCGCAAAGGTTGCGCGAGCTCGCCTTCCTGAACAAGGGCCTCGCCATCACGCTGACTGACGAGCGCACGATCGACCCGAAGACGGGCGATGCCAAGCGGTCCGACTTCAAATACGCGGGCGGCATAGCCGAGTTCATCCGCCACATCAACAAGGGCAAGATCGTGCTCCACGAGCAGCCCATCATGATGGAGGCGCTGCGGGACGGGGTCGATATGGAGATCGCGCTCCAGTACAACGACGCATACTCCGAGACCGTCTTCTGCTTTGCGAACAACATCAACACCGCCGACGGCGGCACGCACCTCTCCGGCTTCCGCACCGGGCTTACCCGCACCGTCAATGCGGCCGGCCAGGCGCTGGGCCTCTTCAAGGACATGAAGGAGAATCTCTCCGGCGACGACGTGCGCGAGGGCCTCGTCGCGGTCATCAGCGTCAAGCTGCCGCAGCCCCAGTTCGAAGGCCAGACCAAGGGCAAGCTCAACTCCGACATCGCCGGCACCGTCCAGGCGCTGGTGAACGAGAAGCTGGGCATGTTCCTCGAGCAAAATCCACAGATCGCCAAAAAGATCATCAACAAAGCGGTGGATGCTGCGCGTGCGCGCGAGGCAGCCCGCAAGGCGCGCGACCTCACCCGCCGCAAGGGCGTACTCGACGGCGGCGGCCTGCCCGGCAAGCTCTCCGACTGCTCCGAGCGCAACCCTGAGAAGTGCGAGCTCTACCTGGTCGAGGGCGAGTCTGCCGGCGGAACCTCCCGGCAAGGCAGAGACAGGCGCTTCCAGGCCATCCTGCCGCTTAAGGGCAAGATCCTGAACGTCGAAAAGGCCCGCTACGACAAGATGCTGGGCCACGAAGAAATTCGGGCCATGATCACCGCGCTCGGCGCAGGCATCGGCAAGGACGACTTCGACCCCGCCAAGCTGCGCTACGGCAAGATCATCCTGATGACCGACGCCGACGTCGATGGCTCGCACATTCGCACGCTGCTGCTCACCTTTTTCTTCCGCCACATGCAGGAGTTGATCAAGCGCGGGCATGTCTACATTGCCCAGCCGCCGCTCTACCGGATCAAGAAGGGTCGATTCGAGCAGTACATCAAGGACGACCGCGAGTTCGTCAAGGTGATGGTCAAGCGGGCTTCCGAAGGCATGATCGTCAAGTGTGGCGTGCAGCCGGACGGCACCTCGGCCGGCCAGATGGAAGGCCCGGCGCTGACCAGGTTCATGGGCCAGCTCGATGAGTACCTGGGTTTCTACGAGAAGCTCAATCGCCGTCTGCGGAACAACGAGGTTCTGGACCTGCTCGGCAAGCACGAGCTGCTCAAGCGGGCTGACTTTGAGAGCACCGAAGGTGGTGCCGCTTCGCCCAAGCTCGCTGCCGTCCACGAGGAGCTCAAGACTCTCGCGCCCAAGTACCAGTTTAAGGCCGTGCATCCGCTCACCCTCGATGAAGAGCACCGTACCTGGTCGCAGAGCTTTACCGACGCGCAGGGAGCGATGCGGCGCATCGACTGGACCCTTGCCTCGACGCCTGAGTACCGGCAGATGATGCTCAAGCACACCAGCCTTCGCGAGCAGCTCATCACGCCTTTCTCAATCGAGTATGCGGGTAAGGCCGCGGCCAAGACTCCGGACGCGGACATGCTCGCAGCCGTGGCTGAAGAAGAAGGCGATACAGATCTTGAGACTACCGGCGAGCGAGAAGCCGGCACCCCGGCTCCACGTCGCGCCACCCGTGCCTCGCACGAGCCGGTCGCCAAGGCGAGCGGGAGCGAGCTCTTCCAGTACGTGATCGATCAGGGCCGCAAAGAGTACGCCGTCAACCGCTTCAAGGGCCTCGGCGAGATGACCGCGCCGCAGCTCTGGGAGACGACGATGGATCCGGAACGGCGCACACTGCTGCAGGTCAGGCTTGAAGATATTGCGGAGACAGAGCGCATCTTCTCAACTCTGATGGGCGAGGATGTCGAAGCGCGTCGCAAGTTCATTGAAGACAACGCGCTTGATGTGAAGAACCTCGACATCTAAGGCCCGGTCGAAGCGGTAGGTAGAAGCGACCCGATTGAAGCGATTGTTCCACGTGGAACAATCGCACCCCCCTGTACATCCAATGACGGGACTGGATCGGTCGCCTGGTGACCAAACCTTCCGTACACCAAAGACTTTGCAGCAAACCCCGCGCGAAGTACAGAGCGTCTTCCTGTAGCCATCGCGCCGGCTGCTGCTGGCAGGCTTCGCTTCCCCTCTCCGACCCTAAACCGGCTGGTTTTTCTCCGTGTACTTGGAGGCCAGGATGCCCGCAAAGGCGCCGCGCACCCCTACCGCCGAAACAAGCCAGAGCATTACCGTGACGAGCGCGATCGGCAAGCCCTGCGGCTCCATCAAGGCGTGAAAAAGAAAGATGTTGACCACGATTGGCCCCAATAACGTGAGCCCAAGCGGAACAAACCGGCCAGCCAGCAGCAGCACTCCGCCGATAGCCTGTAGGGCATAGACGGTAACCGTGTAGTGTGAGCTCGAGAGCGCACCCAGGAACTGCGCAGCATCGCCCGGGGGCGGCGGTTTCATCGGCAGGAAGTGTAGAAAGCCGTTCAGCCCGAAGACGAGGAAGACGAGTCCGAGCAGGAGTCGCGCAACCAGGTAGAGGTTTTTCACCAGGGTTCTCCTTATTCGTTGGAGTATAGCTCGCCGAGGATAGAGCAAGCAGCGGTCCCCCATCAACGTGAAGTGCGCAGCCTCTTTGGCCGCCAGGCCGCTGACTGCGCGATTGCCCCGGTCGTGGCATACTTCCGTCTATCCCTCTCCAAGGCTGCCCATCCTCCATGCCGCTTGATCGTCGGACTTTTCTCTCCATAGCCGGCTCCCACGGCCTCGCCTCCACGCTCTTCCCCGGCGCGCTCTACACGCTCGCCGCGCAGGCAGCCGCGTCGCCCATCACGCCGTCCATGCTCGATGCCGCAGCCGCACTCGCCGGGGTCACCATCACGGCCGAGCACAAGGCGGCCATGCTCGAGCGGCTCCAGTCGCAGCGAGACGCGTACTCTGAGATCCGCAAGCTCCACCTGGCCAATAGCGTGGCGCCTGCGTACGTCTTTGACCCTCTGCCGCCCGGCGCCACGGTCGACCGTCAGAAGCAGGAGCCGCGCTACAGCCAGGCTCCCGCGATCCCCACTGTCCCCAGCAACCTTGAAGAGCTGGCGTTTGCTTCGGCGATGGAGTTGGCCGATCTGCTCCGCCGCCGCAAAGTCTCCTCGTCTAACCTGACCGAGATGTATCTGGGCCGACTCAAGCGGTACGATCCGGTCCTCCACTTCGTGATAACCCTTACCGAGGAACGCGCCCGCACCCACGCTCGCGAGGCCGACGCCGAGATCGCCGCGGGGCGATACCGGGGTCCGCTGCATGGGCTGCCCTGGGGCGCAAAGGACCTGCTCGCCGTCAAAGGCTATCCCACCACCTGGGGCGCGGGCGGCTTTGAGCACCAGAGCTTTGACGAAGACGCGGAGGTTGTCAAGCGACTCGACGCAGCCGGAGCCGTGCTGGTCGCCAAGACCACCCTCGGCGCACTTGCCATGGGCGACAAGTGGTTTGCCGGCCGCACCCGCAACCCTTGGAACCCGAAGCAGGGCTCGAGCGGCTCATCCGCCGGCTCGGCTTCCTCAGTCTCAGCCGGCTGCGTAGCCTTCGCCATCGGCTCTGAGACTCTCGGCTCGATCTCTTCGCCTTCCACCCGCTGCGGCGTCACTGGCCTGCGCCCGACCTTCGGATTTGTGCCCCGCACCGGCGCTATGGCGCTGAGCTGGACGATGGATAAGCTGGGGCCCATCTGCCGCGGGGTTGAGGACTGCGCCGCCGTCATGGCCGCCATCTACGGACCCGATGGCCGCGACCTCGCCACTCGCGACGCAGCCTTTAATTGGAATGCGGAGCTCGACTGGCGTCAGCTGCGCGTAGGCTACATCGCAGGTGACTTCGAAGCGCCGAAGTCGTTCGAAGCAGAAGCTACCGCCGCTGCATCGAGCGCGCCCGGGTCATCAGCCTCTGGATCGTCAACCCCCGGCGCAAAGGTCGATCCCGCACCCACCTCGGCCGAAGCCGCCAAGCAAAAGCGAGTTGCCGAGAGCAACCGAGCCCAAGCCCACGCTCGCCGCGTCTACGATCATCGCTACGACGTCGCTGCACTCGAAGCGCTCCGCCGCATGGGCCTCACGCTCACCCCGGTAGAGCTGCCCAAGCTGCCCTATGAGGCGATGGTGCCGCTGCTGACCGCAGAAGCCGCGGCAGCCTTTGACGACCTCACCATGACCGGCCGCGACAACCTGCTCACTGAGCAAAGCCCGGACGACTGGCCCAACAGTTTCCGTGTGGCCCGCTTCTACCCGGCCGTCGAGTACATCCAGGCCAATCGAGCGCGCACCCTCGCTATCGCCGGGCTCTCACGCCTCTTTGAGTCCTATGACGTCATCGTCGCGGACAGCGGAACTGAGCAGTTGATTGCCACCAACCTGACCGGCCACCCTGCGGTGATCGTGCCAAACGGCCTGCGCGGTGCCGACGCACCCACGCCGCCTGCCGGTGGCCTGAACGGGGATTCAGGCGAGGACGACTCAATCGGCGGCCCGGGCACCCCGGTGAGCCTAACCTTTCTCGGCGGTCACTACCAGGACGCGAAGGTATGCGCGCTCGCCCGCGCCTACCAGCAGGCGACGGGCTTTCACAAGCTGCACCCAAGGCTGTGATGACCAACACTTCGGCACAGGCATCAAGCAGAGCTATCTATCTGGCTCGACAACCCTCTGCCGTTGGGCCGGATCGGCATCATCCGGAAACTTGTAAAGCCCCTGGTGAATCGAGTCCGTGAGCAGGACCTGCTCGTTGCGCTTCTCCTTCGGAAAGGCGGACTCAACTGCAGGGTCCACCATGGGAGAGTTCAGCAACGGATCCTGCCGATACTGTGCAATGCCTCTCACAACCATTTGGCGACGAGCCTTAAGTTTCGAATATCCATAAAGATCAGTCGAGAGGCAAAACAGTACTGTAACAGCCACGGTAGCGAGATATCGTCGATCGCGATTGAGAGCTCCACTGACTTTCCAGCCTTGACTTAGAAAGAAAAAGCAGAACACGATCACTAGGTCGGAGTAGATGCTGTCAGGCCCCCAAAGATCACTGGCAGGTTCTGCAGCGATGCCATCGTCCAATCCATCGTCTCCCAGTAAGTCAATGAGAAGATCAGGAAACTGGTGGGGACAAACCGATATAAAGCCGTAATCAGTGGCTCACCGTCCATGCTCTGCGAAAGAGCATCCAGAGAACCCCGCCGATGAGCAGAGTAAACGCATTGCCGATCGTGCTAAGCCATGCGAAATTGATGCTGTGTGTCAAGGACAACTCGCAGCAAACCAGGAGGTGCTCGAAGATCAACCGGTACTCATTGTGCTGAGCCGCAGATACGGGCAACAAGGGCCGGCCTTTCCTTTGGTAAAGGCCTAAACTTTCGCATTCGTCAGAGAGCGCCTTTATCTCCTTGATCGCCGCCACGGCCAGACGCGCCAGCTCTTTTCCGCTGACTGAAAGAGATACACCCCTAGGATCGCAATCAGCGGCTCAAACGGATGCCGGAACCGGGCATGCGCGGTCACGAAGTAGTACATCAGCGGCAGCAGCAGGAAGGCCGCGGCAAAGAGTCCGGCTGCCGGCTTGCGTCGGTGCAGCGCGAGTGCGAGCCCGAACAGCCCGGCGATCGAGGTGAACTGAAAGTTCAGATTGCGGCTGTACTCGACCAGCGGCGCGTCGTCCGACGGGTGAGGCACGCCGCACCAGCTGTAGTAGAGCCGCTTGAGCGACAGCTTCACAAAGCGAGGCTTGTCGGCCGCGATAAGCGCCTTGGCCTTCGCGCCACGCATGGCCACATACGCGACCTCGCCCATCTGTTTGTAGAGCAGCCGCTGCGGCTCAGACTCGCCCGGATGGTTGTACTCCATCAGCAAACCGACCGCGCCGGGCCCGTTGCCGAGATACAGCTCTGCACCAAAATTGCCGCGCATCGGGATAAAGCGGTGAAAGGTGTGCCAGTTGCGGTAGCTCCACGGCGCGATCACCACCAGGCAAAGCACCGCGGCCAGCCCTGCATTGCCAAGCTGCCGCGGCCAAGCGCGGCCAGCCCCGGCGAGGATCCAAACTCCGCACACCGGAAGGAAGATCAGGATGGCTGGATTCGAGAGCGCGATCAGGCCCCAGAGCAGGCCAAAGACAGCCCAGCGTTGCCTCGCCTGCCCGGTGCGCTCGAGCTGAGGCCAACCGGCGGCCGGCATCGCAGCCGAGCCAATGCCGCGCATGCGCAGCGCCAGCACCAGCACCCAGGAGAACAGAAACGCAGTCAGCGTCATCTCCCAGATCCAGCGCACCGCATACTGCATCGCCGCCGGGTAGAGCGCCCAGATCCATGCCGACCACAGCGCCACGCTCGCGCCATAGCAGCGCTCGGCAATCTCCCAGGTATTGCGAATGATCAGCGCCGAGAGCAGCGAATTCATCGCCAGCAGAATCCAGGCGGAGAGCGGCGTGTAGATGCCGGTTAGCTTGAAGACGCCGGCGATCAGCAGCGGATAGGCGGGTGTCACCCAGGCAGTCGGCCCGGTGTGGCCGTTAAAGGGGTCCGCATAGCCATAGCCCGTGACCAGTGCCCGCGCAATGCGCGCCATCTCCCAGCCATACTGGAAGTGATCGCCATAGGGCCGAACACGGTAGGTGTGCGCGAGCGTCATGTAAGCGATGCGGATGAAAAAGCCGATCCAGACGACGCGCCAGATCGCCCGCGGCGTCAGAATCTGAGCTGGCCTGGTAGCACTCACTCGGTCGATTGTACGCAAGCGAGCTAGAGCGAAGATCCCCTGAGCGGGAGGCGGTCACTTCTGGCGCATAGCGCTAACGTGACGCGTATACCGACCCTTCGGTCACAAGAGCTGCTATGCCCTGGAACCATCGGGCATACCAGCTCTTGTATCGCCGCAGGCAGAAGACTCCCCACGAAGTGACCGCAAGCCGCGTAGGCGGTCTTGCTGTTAGCTCACCGCGTGGGTCGCCAGCGTGACGGTTACCCGGTCGGTTGGCGACTTCACCGCGGTACCGTCCGAGGCGGCGTGGTACTCGACCGTCATGGTGGTGGCGTTGATGATCAGCCGCAAGTAGCCGTAGTCGATGTCATCGTAGTTTTCCAGCGTCAGGGTGTCATCGACCACCAGCGGTGTGCGGATGGTCTGCCCGTTGATCTTGCGCAGGGCATCGATGGCGTGGCCGCCATTGCCCGCGACGATGTAGGGGATGGTGAGGTTGCCAGTAGCACTTCCAGCGCCGGGCCCGATGGTACGGGTAAAGCGCTGGTAGTTGTGCGCGTGGCCGGAGAAGACAGCGTGCGGCCAGAAGCCGGCTGTTGTGCACGCCTTGTCCATGTCGGCCAGCTCAAGTGGCGAGCCGCCGTGGGTGAGCCCCGCGGTAAAGGGCGGATGATGGACCGCGATCAGGACGGCCCCAGCGTAGTTCTCGGCTTTGCAGCGCGTAAGTGCCGCGGTAAGGAAATCAATCTGGGTATCGTTCAGCGTCGGCCGCGTGCCGCCCTCGGTCGAGATCACGCCGGGGTCTTCGAGCACGTTGGAGTAGAGCGCCAAGATGCGCACGAAGGGCGAGTCAAAGGTGTAGAAGACGCCCGGCTGGATCATCGCGGTACGGATCAGCCCTGCGGCGTCCGGCGTTTCGACTGGCTCCGTTGCGCAGAAGTTGCGCAGCCAGGCATCAAGCGTCGGTGCCGGGTCGCCGGTGTAGACCACGCCGTCATGATTGCCGGCGACGGCGAGGATCGGTGCCTGGTAGGCGCGCCAGGGCTCGAAGAACTGGTCGTAGTAGTACTTGGCTTCGCCGAAGCTGTAGACCACGTCGCCCAGATGAAAGAAGAAGGCGGGGATGGTGGTCGCGTCGGGCTCGTTGAAGTCCGAGACCATCTTGTCAGCGACGGCTTCTTCGCTCTTCGGCCCGATCACGCTGCCAGTATCGCCCACGCAGTGGAAGACGATCTGGCCGGCCTGCTGGATGGCCGCGACCTTGGCTGCCCCCATCGGTCCCCAGACCTGCTCGAGGGTCAGGACTGGCTCGACGCCATCGCGCGGGGCGGGGAAGGGCTCGACGAGTTTGTCGTTGACCAGCTTATAGAGCCCGTCGTCAGACGGATGCGGCACCTTAAAGGAGCCTGGATCGGTGCCCGGGATCGGCTGGCCAAAAGCCGGGCCGGTCGCTGGCGCACCAGTACCAGTGCCGCCCGCACCTGTCACTGGTGCGCCGCTCCCTGTGCCTGTGCCGCCTGCTGTCCCCGTTCCTCCGTTGCCGCCCTTGCCCTTGCCTTTCTTGACTGGTGCTTTCTTGACGGGGTGTTTTCTATGTCGTGTGGACTCGTCAAACTCTGCCATATATCTCTCCGCAGCCGGGAGGAGAAGAGGCTCCCGGCGCAGGGATGATAGTAACCCCGATTCGGCGTGTGTTGATGAATGACGAAAACCCGAAGTGCGCTCGGATTTGGCGCAGGAAAAGCAATTTTCTGCGCGCCCTGCGCTCCGGCGCGCGGCGTTCCAGCCTTGAAGACTGATCTCTACAAAATGTACCGGCTTAGATCCTGATCTTTGACGATCGAGCCGACCATCTGACGCACATACTCCGGATCGATGACGACCGTGCGGTCGTGGCCGATACCGTTGGGACGATCGACCACCGGCAGCGGCACCATCGCCCCGCCATCTGCCGCAGCCGCCGCGATATCGAGCACGCCCGACTCCGGCCTCGGCGCCTTGATCAGATCCGGCGCCACAAAGCTAATCTCGTCTAGCACCCGCTCCATGATGGTGTGCAGCCGGCGCGCGCCAATATTTTCTGTTGTCTCGTTCACGCGAAAGGCAAACTGCGCCATCTCTTCGAGCGACTCCGGCGTGAACTCGAGCTTGAGCCCTTCGGTCTCGAGTAGAGCCGTGTACTGCTTGGTCAAGGAGGCTTTCGGCTCGTTGAGGATGCGGACAAAATCCTCCACCGTTAGCGAATGCAGCTCAACCCGGATCGGAAACCGGCCCTGTAACTCGGGGATAAGGTCGCTTGGTTTGGTGACGTGAAAGGCGCCGGCTGCGACAAAGAGAATGTGATCGGTGGAGACCATGCCGTAGCGCGTATTGACCGTCGTGCCTTCGACGATCGGAAGAATGTCGCGCTGCACGCCTTCCCGCGAGATATCGGGCCCGTGCCCGCCTTCGCGACCGGCAATCTTGTCGATCTCGTCGAGAAAGATAATGCCTGAATTTTCCACCCGCTCGACCGCGATCCGCGTCACCTGGTCCATGTCGATCAGCCGGCTCTCTTCTTCCTGGACGAGATAGTCAAACGCCTCGGCGACCTTCATCTTGCGCTTCTTGGTGCGCGGACCAAACAGGGTCGGCAGCACGTCCTTCAGCGAGACGTCCATGTCCTCCGGAGCCTGATTGGAGATGATCTCAAACGAAGGCTGGTTGCGTTCGCGCACATCAATCTCGACCAGCCGCTCGTCCAGCTTGCCCTCGCGGAACTGCTGCCGCAGCCGCTCGCGGCCGCTCGGATGCGCATCCCCCGTCTTTTCATCTGCTACGGAGCGTGGCCCAGAGCGCGAGTCAGAGCGCGAGTCTTCCGCTTCTTCCACAGCGACCGGTTGCGCGGGCACAATCGCAATCACTCCCTCGCCTGCTGGAACTCCCGCGACCGCGGGTACGAGCAGGTCAAGCAGACGCTCTTCCGCGTTCAGCTCTGCCTTGTCCTCAACCTCTTCCAGCTTCTCTTCCCGCACCATGTCAATCGCAATCTCGACCAGGTCGCGGATCATCGACTCCACATCCCGCCCGACATAGCCGACCTCGGTAAACTTTGAGGCCTCGACTTTGAGAAACGGTGAGTTGGTGAGCTTGGCCAGGCGGCGGGCGATCTCGGTCTTACCTACGCCCGTCGGCCCGATCATGATGATGTTCTTCGGCATGATCTCTTCGGCAACTTCGGGCGGCAGCTTCTGCCGGCGCATGCGATTGCGCAGCGCGATCGCGACGGCACGCTTGGCGGCGCGCTGGCCGACGACATACTTATCCAGCTCCGCGACGATCTCGCGCGGGGTCAGCTCGTCGAGTGCCAGTTCCTGGTCGTCGGCGGTTCCGGGTAGAAAGATTGCCATGGGTGTCTCAACAAAGCGCGAGCGGGGAGCGTTGCCGCTCGACCCTGAAGCCGGGCGCGCTAGTCCTTTCCTGGAGTGGGTCCGGCGCCGGTAGGAGCGCTTCCGGATGCGGGGCTGGCGGGTAGCTCCTCAAGCGTGATCTGATCATTGGTGTAAATGCAGATCTTGCCGGCAATCTGGAGCGCTTTTTCCGCGATCTCGCGTGCGGTCAGCTGGGTATTGTCATAGAGTGCCCGTGCTGCGGCCAGCGCGTAGGAGCCGCCGCTGCCGATCGTCAGCAGGCCTTCGTCGGGCTCAATCACGTCGCCCGTGCCGCTGATCAGGTACATCTGCTGCAGGTCAGAGACCACCAGCAGCGCCTCCAGCGAGCGCAGCATCTTGTCTGTGCGCCAGTCCTTCGCGAGCTCAACCGCCGCCCGGCCGAGATTGCCGGCATACTGCTCGAGCTTGCCCTCAAAACGGCTGAACAGCGAGAAGGCGTCTGCGGTGGAACCCGCGAAGCCAGCCAGGATCTTGTCCTGGTAGAGCCGGCGGATCTTGCGCGCCGAGTGCTTCATGATCGCATCGCCCATGGTGACCTGCCCGTCGGCAGCCATGGCGACCGCACCCTCGCGACGCACACACACCACCGTCGTCGAGCGGATGCGCCGACTCTGGAGGCTCGGAGACAAGCCCGAAGATCTTTCGAGGTCGTATACGCTGCCTGGATGGACCGGGAGGGATGGCGCAGAGGTTTTCAACATGCTGACCCTTAAGTATAGCGCAGGCCCAGCGCAGAAAAGGCGCACCCTGCGACTAGCTGCCCATGGGCAACACCGGCTTGCGGTATCCTGCTCTTAGCATGATCGGCTCCGCGAGCCCCGCGCGGGAGACAGAGCGATGAGACGGAGATCCTGGTGAACGGCCTTTCTCTGCGCGACCCTCACTTTCTCGGCACGCTCGCGGCGGCCGGCCTCTGCCTGGGCGGCATCGCCCTTTACGCGTTCACCCGTAAGCGCGTCTCCGAGGAAGAGCTTGAGCGGGGTCGTCGCCAGGACCTGGTGCTGGGAGGTCGCATCATCGACGGCACTATCCTCGACATCGCCGAGCTCGGCGAGGACGAGAGCGGGCGTCCAGGTGGCCTGCAGCTGATCCTTTACAAATACGAGATCGCCGGAGTCTCCTACGAGTGCTCGCAGGATGTGACCCACCTGCAGCACATCATCCGGATTGACGATATACGCGTCGGGTTCCCCTGCTCAGTCCGCTATGACACTCGCCAGCCGGAGAACAGCATTATCGTTGCTGAAAACTGGATCGGGCTGCGCGACACGGCGAACTCCGTGCCCGTGCGCCGTCGCACGCCGCGCCGGTGGTCCGCGCCGGTCGGCTGAAAGCTCAAACCGCCTACGCGGCTGGCGCCCACTTCGTGGGGAGTCTTCTGCCTGCGGCGCTTTTGTGACCCGGAGGGTCGGTATACGCGTCACGAAGTGACCGCCTCCCGCGTAGGGGGTTTAGACTTGTGATATGCACGTCCATGCAGCGCCGACCGCCAAAACCCAGCAGGTGCTGCGCATCTCGGTTGTGGCGACCCTGCTTTATGTGGCGCTCACCTTTATCGTCGGCCTGCGTGCCCACTCGCTCGCGCTCATCTCTGAGGCCGGGCACAATATCTCTGACGCCGGGGCACTGCTGCTCTCCTTTGTCGCCGTCTACTTCCAGGCGCGGCCAGCCACCGAGGAAAAAACCTTTGGGTATCAGCGCGCCGGGGTCCTGGCAGCGTTTTTCAATGCGATCACCCTGGTCGGCATCTCGGTCTGGATCGGGGTCGAAGCGATCGGCAGGCTCGGGCACCCGGCTGTGGTCGCGACCCGGCCCATGATGCTGGTCGCCGCCGCCGGCGTGTTGATGAACGGCGTGATCGCAACCCTGCTGTGGAAGGTATTGGGCGACGTGAATATGCGCTCGGTCTTTATCCACATGCTGGGCGATACGCTCTCAACCGCGGCAGTGATCGCCGGCGGCGCGGCGATCTACTTCACCGGCTACAACTGGATAGATCCGGCACTTTCGCTCGTGATCGCGGCGCTGATCCTCTGGTCATCGATTTCGATTGTGCGCGAGACGCTGAATATCCTGCTCGAGGGCACCCCGCAGGGGATCTCGCTGCCCGCGATCCGCACCGTCCTGGCCGCGATCGAGGGTGTGGAAGACGTGCATGACCTGCATGTCTGGAGCCTGGGCTCGCAGACCCACGCGCTGGCAACCCATATCCGCATCGCAGACATTCCGCCGTCCGAGAGTAACTCGATCCTCGCGCGGATCAAAGACTCGCTCGCGAAGAGTTTCCACATCCACCACACCACCATCCAGTTCGAGAACACCGGCTGCGCGACCGTGCACGGCTGCGTGATGGCGCTTGAAGAAGTGCAGGCTCACGCCCACAGCCATCATGGCCACTCCCACCACAGCCATTCTCATGGAGACTGACTGTAAGTCGAGTATTGCTGATGAGTTCGGAGGTCGCCCACCAAGAGGCGGAGCTCGGCAATACCTGACATCTCGCCCACTTAAGGCACGGCGACTTGCATGACACCTCCACTTGCATCTAGCTCTACGTCGTTCTGAGTAGAGCAGTGTAGGGTCGTGCAGCGTTGCGCCGCAGGCAGAAGACACGCCACGAAGTGGCCGCAAGCCGCGCAGGCGGTTTTCACTCTACGTTTCTACCGCCTTATCCGGCTGCGAGCCATAGATCTCCTCCACCCGCGCCAGCGTATCGATCTCCTCCAGCGGCTTGTCCGTGCGAATCCGCAGGATCCTCGGGAACCGCAACGCGAACCCACTTGCATGGCGCTCCGAGCGCATGACATTGTTAAACGCAACCTCCAGCACCACCGTCGGCTCAACTGTCCGAAAACTCCCGTACTCCTCAATCGTCTGCTCCATCAGCACCCGCGAGAGCTCCTCAACCTCCACATCTGTAAGCCCGGAGTACGCCTTACCTACGTTCAGCAACTCACCATCCGCAGCGCGCACCGCAAACGTGTAGTCGCTCAAGAGGCGCGCCCGACGACCGTTGCCAAACTCGGCGCCGGTGATCACGACATCGAGCGTGGCCAGCTCGCGTTTGAGCTTGAGCCAGGCGAGACCGCGTCGCCCTGGCTGGTAGAGGCTCGCCGCCGCCTTCAGCATCACGCCTTCGTTGCCACGGCCGCGCGCGTCCAGGTAAGCCGCGTCTAACTGGGCTGCATCGGCAAGCTGCACGGCAGGCGCGAGCAGCAGGCGAGCAAAGCCGGCCGGGCGCGGCGCCTGCGCAAAGAGCACGCCCTGCGAAGCAACAGCCGGCGAGTGGCCCCGCCCATCGCTGAGCTCACCATGCGCCGCCACCAGCGCCTCCAGCCGCGCTCGCCGCGCCGAGAGCGGTTGCTCCAGCAGCAGCTCTCCCCCCTGGTAAAGCAGGTCAAATGCCATGAAGACAACCGGCGTCGCAGCGCGCATCTCGGCCGTCACGCGCTTGCGCCCCAGCCGCTGCTGGAGCGAGGAGAAGGGAAGCGCGCGCCCTTGCGATCCTTCCACAGCCAACCCAACCGCTGCCTCAGCGTCGCCGCCAGCCGCCGACTCTTGGTCTAAGCCGGCTGCGTCGAGCCGGCCCTCACGGTGGTTGCTCTGCCCGGCACGGCCAGCGCCCGGCCGCCACGCCAGGATCTCGCCGTCCAGGATCACCTCTTCCCCAAACGCCGCAAAAGCCTCCATCAACTCCGGAAAGCTCTCCGAGAGATCTTCCCGGTTGCGCGAGAAGAGCCCTACCCGCCAAGGCTGGGTAGCGTCGCCGCAGTGCAGCTGCGCGCGCATGCCATCGTACTTGTCCTCGATCTGCGCGGCTCGCAGCGCGGGTGGCGCGGCCGCGAGCAGAGACGCAGCCCGCGCCGGGTCCAGCACAGCCGGCGGCTCGACGCGATCCTCCGCGCGCATGTCATCGCCGGCGGCAGCGCCTGCGAGCCCAGCAGAGTTCGCGCCGCCCTTTGCTGCCGAACGCACGCGTTTTCGAGGAGAAACCTCTTTTGCCGCCGCAACTTCTTCGGCCACTTCTTCGGCAACGTCTGCTGCAATCTCTGCGGCGACCTCCTGCGCAAAGCGGGCCAGCGCTTCGTCCACCGAATCCACCGGCGAGGCGAGCATAAAGCCGAGCGGATGAAAGAGCCGCATCCTTGCTTCCTGCAGACTGCCCGAGGCAGCCATGGCCACGACCTCGGCGAGCGAGCCGTTGAGCATGACAGCCCGCCGCACCGCAGCCGGCTCAACCTGGTAGCAGGCCGCCACTGCGTCCTCCACCAGGCTCTGCTTGACCCCGGTCCGCATATCGCCCGCGGCCAGCTTGATGATGTATCTCGCCTCGAGCGGAGTCGCGTGCCCGAGTAGCGCAAGCAGCAGCGCCAGCTTGGCCGCAGGCCCACGCGCCAGAGCAAGCGCGGCGAAGGCCCCCTCGAGCGCCGCCAGCGTCAGCCCAGCCTCTTTCGTATGTTGGGCGACCAGCAAATCATAGGCGGCGTCGCCCAGGTCCCCATGCCGCCGATAGGCCGCGTGCATTGCGGCTGCGTCGGCGCCGGAAAGTTGAGCCACTGCTTTGGAGAGCGCCGCCCCGCCAACCTGCAGCCGCCGCCGATCTGTCTCGGCGAAAGGCGCGCCGGCCAGGTAAAGCGAGGCGCGCGCTGCATCCTCAACCGGGAGGCCGCCGAGGTAGGCAGAAATGAGCGCGCGTTTCTCAAGCTTCTTGGTCGTTGCAGCGAGCTGGCTGCACAGCGCAGCGAACAGCTCGAGTGAGCCCGCGCCTACCCGTTCACTCAGTCGTACAAGCGGCGCTTCGGTCATCGTAGGTCTGCACCTCCACCGGCCGCTCCCCAGCTGCACGACCGGCTCTGGTCCAAGTAGATGCAGCTTCCGCTCGCCTGGAGAAATCATCCGCGGCAGCCCGCTGTCGCAATGATCCACGTCAAGCATCGGATGACCAAAGAGAGGTGGATCCGGTTAGTCGCTTCTACGGCTGCTTGCTATACTTTACCCAGCGATGTTCCAGCCCTTTCCCATCGGCGCTCTCCTCTAGCGGCTCTCGCCGCCTGCGCATCGTTTCGCCTTCTTCCTATCCCAATGCACAGAGAATTTGATGACGCTCCTTCGCGTCACGGGAGTTAGCAGCCATGCTTGATCGCTTAGAACAGATCGCCGCGAGGTTCAAAGACCTGGGTCAGCAGATGGAGCAGCCCGAGGTGTTTTCCGATCAGCCTCGGTATCAGAAAGTCGCTAAGCAGCATCGCGACCTGGAGCCTGTCGTTGCGCAGATCGGCCGTTACCGTTCTACGCTGGAAGGCATCGCTGAAGCCACCGTGATGGCCAACGAAGAAGACCCTGAGATGCGCGCCATGGCTGAGGAGGAGTTAGCGACGCTCGAAGCAGAGCTGCCCGTGATTGAAGAGCAGCTGAAACTATTACTGCTGCCTAAGGACCCGAACGACGAGAAGAACGTAGTCGTTGAGATACGTGCGGCGACCGGCGGCGATGAGGCCTCACTCTTTGCCGCCGAGGTTTTCCGCATGTACACGCGCTTTGCCGAGCTGCATCGCTGGAAGGTCGAGGTGCTCTACGAGACCGAGTCTTCGGTCGGCGGGTTGAAGGATGTCTCGTTCCTGATCGAAGGCCAGGGCGTCTACTCGCAGCTTAAGTATGAGAGCGGTGTGCACCGCGTGCAGCGGGTGCCGGCAACCGAAACGCAGGGTCGTGTGCACACTTCTGCGATCACCGTTGCCGTGCTGGCGGAGGCTGAAGAAGTTGACGTCAAGATAGAAGCCAAAGACCTGCGCATCGATACGTTCTGCTCCTCCGGCCCGGGCGGTCAGTCAGTCAACACAACTTACTCAGCGATCCGCATCACCCACTTACCGACCAACACGGTTGTAAGTTGCCAGGACGAGAAATCGCAGATAAAGAATCGTGAAAAAGCTATGCGGGTGCTCCGCTCACGACTCTACGAAGTCGAGCAGGAGCGGCTGCACCAGATCGAAGCAGCGCAGCGCAAGAGTCAGGTCGGCACCGGTGACAGGAGTGAGAAGATTCGCACGTACAACTTTCCGCAGAACCGTCTCACAGACCATCGAATCGGGCTCACTCTCCACCAGTTGACCGACGTGATGGAAGGGCGGCTGCAGCCTATCGTCGATGCGCTGATTGCCCACTTCAACGCGGAGCGGCTGAAGGCGGAAGCAGAGACGGCCGCCTGAGGACTCGCCCGTTCAGGCGGACGCGCTTCGCGCAAAAATTCGCAATGCCACTTATGCTACTTCTGCAGCGGAGCCACGTGATTACTCGTTCATCCGTGAAGATGGAGCAGAGGCGAGGAGCGGCCTTGCTTGCCGAGAGCTCGCCCAGCGCCTCGCGCGACTCTGCGCTTCTCCTCTGCCGGAGCCTCGGCAAAGATCGCGCTTGGCTGCTCGCGCATCCCGATGTACCCCTCACAGAGTCGCAGCTGATCCACTTCAACGAGTTGCTCGCTCGCCGCGCCAAGCACGAGCCCATGCAGTATATTCTCGGCGAGCAGGAGTTCTACGGGCTCAGCTTTCTTGTCACCCCCGATGTTCTGATTCCTCGCCCGGAGACAGAGCACCTGGTAGAAGCTGCGCTGGCCCGCCTGCCGCTCGATCAGGCGGCACGTGTCGCCGATGTAGGCACCGGTTCGGGCGCGATTGCGGTAGCCCTGGCAGACGCCCGTCCCGCGCTCCAGGTGACTGCACTCGATCTGTCACCACCAGCGTTACACATTGCCAAGCGCAATGCCGAGCGCCACGGTTTGAGCGCCCATATCTACTTCCTTGAGTCAGATCTGCTGGCCTCGGTCGCCAACCAGCGCTTCGATATGATCGTCGCCAATCTGCCTTACGTCGCCGCAAAAGAAGTGCTCGAAGAGCAGGTGCGGCGCTGGGAGCCGGCGCTGGCCCTCTACGCCGGCCCGCGAGGCACCGAGCTCTACGAGCGCCTCATCCCACAGGCCAGTCGCGCTCTCCTGCCAGGGGGCTGGCTGCTGCTTGAGATCGGTCACGGCCAGCATGAGGAGATTCAGTCACTCCTTGCAGGTTGGCGCGAGATCCGGTTCATCGCTGATCTGCAAGGCATTCCGCGTGTCGCCATAGCCTGCCGCCAGGCTTAATTACTTACCCATTCCGCAGTTGTCTAAGTTCAGAGAACAGAGAAAGCGCGCTCAAGGCGCGCCTTCTCCTGTCTGCACATACCGCGCCTTTTAGCTGTCCACCGAAACCTCGGCAAGCGAGGGTCGGCCCTCCACCATAAAGAGCAGGCGAGCGTTCAGCGGATCAGCGTCGATCTTGACTTTGTCTCCGCGCAGCACCTCCCCATCCAGAATCTTAATCGCCAGAGGATCCTGAATAAGCTTCTGCAGCGCACGCTTCAGCGGCCTTGCCCCGTAGGCTCGATCGTAGCCGGTGAGCATAAGCTGGTGCTTGGCGCCCTCTGTCAGTTCAAGCGTGATCTTGCGATCTATCAGCAGCGCTTTCAGATCCGCAAGCCGCAGGTCGATGATGTGCGTCAGCTGTTCCTCGCCGAGCGGACGGAAGATGACGATATCGTCCACGCGGTTAAGGAACTCCGGGCGGAAGTGCCCTTTCAGCACATCCATGACCTGCTCGCGAGCCAGGTCGAACGCGGCTTCGCTGTCCAGGGACTCACCCTGCAGCAGGTGCGCTCCCAGGTTCGACGTCATGATGAGCACAGTGTTCTTGAAGTCCACCGTCCGGCCCTTCGAATCGGTCAGCCGCCCATCATCCAGAACTTGTAACAGTACATTGAACACATCCGGATGCGCTTTCTCAATTTCATCAAAGAGAATCACCGCATAAGGACGCCTGCGTACTGCTTCTGTTAGCTGGCCTCCCTCGTCAAAGCCGACGTAGCCCGGAGGCGCGCCGATCAAGCGTGCGACCGCATGCTTCTCCATATACTCCGACATATCGATCCGCACCATCGATTGTTCGTCATCAAAGAGAAACTCAGCCAGCGCGCGGGCTGTCTCTGTCTTACCCACACCGGTTGGACCTAGAAAAAGAAAGGACCCGATCGGCCGCTTCGGATCGCTCAAGCCCGCACGCGACCTGCGAATCGCATTCGCCACCGTAGTCAAGGCATCATCCTGCCCGACGACGCGATCACGCAGCCGCGCTTCCATCGCGACCAGCTTCTGCACCTCGCCCTCGAGCATCTTCGAGATAGGAATGCCCGTCCACTTACTCACGATCGCGGCTATGTCCTCCTCATCTACTTCTTCTTTGAGCATCCGGTTGCCGCCAGCCATCGCATCCTGAATATCGTTCAGCTCGCGCAGCTCGGCCTCGAGCTTTGGCAGCTCGCCATAGCGAATCTGCGCAGCACGTTCCAGCCTGCCCAGACGCGACTGTTCATCGGCCTCAAACTTTAACCGCTCCACCTGCTGCTTGATCTCGCTGAGCCGGGTGATGGCCTCGCGCTCCTTCTGCCAGCGCGCGCGCAGCCCAGTCGCCTTCTCCTTTAGCGCGGCCAGCTCACGCTCCACGATCTCCATCCGTTCGCGGGAGTTCGCGTCGGTCTCCCGCTTGAGCGCGGCCCGCTCGATCTCGAGCGAAGTAATGGTGCGCTCGAGCGTATCAATCTCCTCCGGCACCGAACCAATCTGGATCGCGAGCGAAGCCGCCGCTTCGTCCACTAAGTCAATAGCCTTATCCGGCAGAAAGCGGTCCGCAATGTAGCGGTGCGACAGGGTCGCTGCCGCAACGATCGCTGAGTCCTTGATGCGCACCTTATGGTGCGCTTCGTAGCGCTCCTTCAGCCCGCGAAGAATCGCGACCGTATCCTCCACATTTGGCTCGCCCACAAAGACGATCTGGAAACGCCGCTCGAGCGCTGCATCCTTCTCGATGTACTTGCGATACTCGTTGAGCGTCGTTGCGCCGATCGCTCGCAGCTCCCCACGCGCGAGCGCCGGCTTGAGCATGTTTGAGGCGTCCATCGCGCCCTCGGCCGCGCCTGCGCCGACCAGCGTGTGCAGCTCGTCAATGAACAGGATGATCTGCCCGTTCGCGTCTGAGATCTCCTTCAGGATGGCCTTCAGCCGGTCTTCAAACTCACCGCGATACTTCGCGCCTGCGACCATCGAACCCAGGTCGAGCGAGACCACGCGCTTGTCCCGCAAAATCTCCGGCACGTCGCCCGAAATGATGCGCCGCGCCAGCCCTTCGACGATCGCGGTTTTGCCCACGCCCGGCTCGCCGATCAGCACAGGATTGTTCTTTGTTCGGCGCGAGAGCACCTGGATCACGCGGCGAATCTCCTCATCGCGGCCGATGACCGGGTCCAGCTTGCCCCGGCGTGCCAGCTCGGTCAGATCCTTGGCGTACTTTTCAAGCGACTGGTACTTGGCTTCCGGGTTCTGGTCGGTCACTCGCTGCGAGCCGCGTACGCTGGTCAGGCTGCGCAGAATGCCTTCATGCGTTGCGCCTTCGGAGGCAAGCAGAAACTGCGCGCCGTCATTCTTGGCGCTCGCGAGCGCGAGCAGTAGATGCTCGGTTGAAACGTACTCGTCTTTAAAGTTCTCCGCTTCCTTAAACGCCTGGTCGAGCACTCTCTGGGTGGCCTGCGCCATACCCGGCTGCGCGCTGCCGCCGCTCACCTTCGGCAGCTTGGCAAGCGCCTCCACGGTCCGGATGCGGAGCTGTGCCGTCGGCACGCCCACTTTTTCAAGAACCGGCACAATGACGCCGTCCTTGTCTTCAAGCAGCGCCGCCAGTACGTGCAGCGGCAGCACTTCAGGGTTGCCGTGGTCGCTTGCATAGGCGCTCGCGGCCTGGACTGCTTCCTGCGACTTCAGGGTGAAACGATCCCAACGAATAGCCATGGATGCCTGTTTGTTCCTAGAAAGTTTCGTTCTTCAAGCTGCTTGAAGAAGGCGAGCCCGCCCGGAGCTCGCCTTCTCTCTTCTACTATCGTGTTGCGGCCTCAGGCAGTCGCCGTACGCTCCGCCTGCGGCTGGCCGTTTGGAAGAACTGTGTTTTCCATCGTCTTCTTGCCAACCGAAACCTTGATCTGCTTGGGCCGCGCCTCTGCGTGCTTGGCGAGCTCGATGCGTAGGATGCCGGCTTCGTAGCTGGCCTGCACCTGCTCAGTGTTCACCGTCTGCGGCAGCGTAAACGCCCGATAGAAGCTGCCGTAGCGTCGCTCCACCCGGTGATAGTTCTCTTCCTTCCGCTCAGCTTCAAACTTGCGCTCGCCCCGAACGGTCAGCGTCTGGTTCTCTACCTGCATGTCGAAGTCTTCCTGCTTCATGCCCGGCGCCTCAAGGTTGAGCACAACCGTGTGCGTGTCCTCATAGATGTCAACCGGCGGAGTGAAGGCGGCTGCCATCGAATCGGCCTCGCCCTCGCGGCGGGTGTAGTCCTGGAAGACAGAGTTCATGCGGTTCTGCAGCGTAAGGATGTCCCGAAACGGGTCCCAACGAGTGATAGCCATGGAAACATACCTCCTGATGCTTTGGTGTGGACTTGAGGTGTTGTGGCCAGCAGCCACATGTATATATATGCCAAGCTTTCAAAATCGGTTGCAGAAAATATGAGTGTCACTCCATCATATCTTCCGCGAGCCCACCTCTTTACTGCATCATCTACTCGCCAGGAGACTTCAAGATGCCTGCGCCCCTTCTACCGCCCTACACTCCGGAGACTGCCGCGTTAAAGGTCCGCGCCGCCGAGGATGCCTGGAACGCCCGGGATCCGCTGCACGTCTCGCTCGCCTACACAGAAGACAGCCACTGGCGCAATCGCGACCAGTTTCTCTCCGGGCGCCAGGCCATCGTTAGCTTTCTCACTCAGAAGTGGGAGCGCGAGCGCGAGTACCGGCTGGTCAAGGAGTTGTGGGGCAACGCGAAGAACCGCATGGCCGTCCGCTTTGTCTACGAGTCGCAGACAGCCGGAGGCGCCTGGTACCGCTCGCTCGGCAACGAGCTCTGGGAGTTTCGCGAGGACGGACTGATGCAGCGCCGAGAGGCGAGCATCAACGACATCCGGATCCAGGAGAGCGATCGTCTCTTCCACTGGCCTTTGGGTCCCCGCCCCGAAGATCACCCCGGACTGACCGAGCTGGGGCTGTAAGCGGGTCTGGAGTCCGAACGGTGCTCGAAGCTTTGCCCGTTCGAAATTTTCGTTTTGTCATTGAAGAGCGACAGCTTGCTGCAAAGCGGGCTGCGTAACGAGTTTTGAACCGGAGAGTGGTAGCATCGGACGATGACAGCCCGAAGCAATGTGCTGTTTTTCGCAGTCCTCCCACAGATCAGCCTTTCGCCAGGGAGCGAAGGTCGCACGGAGCAGGTCTTGACACTGCTTCCGGACCGGAACTTTGCCACCGAGTTTTTCCCCGATCAGGTGGACGACTACATCCAAGTGTTTCAGCAAGGCCAGGCTTCGCTTACCGGCGGCCATGTAGAAAACTACGAGTGTGTGAAAGAGCCAACTTCAGACCAGCGGATCGTTGTCAAGGTTACGCAGCGTGTCCGATAGTTCAGGCGCATTTACACCACCACCCCGACCCACCAGGCCTTCCAAGCTAACGATAGCTGAGTTCGCAGAAGTTACCCACCTGATCGAGCAGATCATCGACAGGTCCCACATTAAGTGGTTGATCTACGCAGCCGGCTTAGCTGCAGTAGTGGACATCTTGCACATAGCGTGGCTCGCTTTCAGGTTCATCTTCAAGTTCTAGCCTTATGGCGCGCCCTGCACGGTCCTTGCTCTTACTCCACCTGCAAGATCAAACACTTCAGGTACTCGGTCTCCGGAATCGTCAGAATGATTGGATGGTCAAGCGCCGCGCCGCGCCGCTCCAACAGGCGCACGCGCCGCCCAGCGTCGGCTGCTGCTGAGGCAACCACAGCCTCGAACTCGGCCAACGACACATGGTGCGAGCACGAGCAGGTCACAAGCGTGCCGCCAGGCCGCAGCATTTTTAGAGCTCGCAGGTTGAGCTCCTTGTAGCCGCGCATCGCGCTTTCGGCAGCGCGCTTGGTCTTGGCAAACGCAGGCGGGTCGAGCACGATCGTGTCGTACGCAGCGCCCTGCTCAGACCATTCGCGTAGCACCGCAAAGGCATCGCCCTTGATCCAGTCCACCTCAACCGCGCCCAGCTGCTCGCGGTTTAACTCCCAGTTGCGCTCGGCGACCTCGAGCGCCGGCTGCGAGCTGTCGATGCCAGTCACACGCCGGCAGGTGGTGGCCAGGTGCAGTGCAAAGCCTCCCTGGTAGGTGCATACATCGAGCGCCTCGCCATGCGCATGGCGGGCGGCGGCCAGGTAGTTGTCGCGCTGGTCGAGAAAAGCCCCTGTCTTCTGCCCGGCGCCGGTGTCGTAGTGAAAGCGCAGCCCGTTGAGGTGAAAGATTGTTGCAGCGAGCGGGTGCTCGAGGTCGGCTGCGTAGAGGGGCGCCGGATCGGGCGCAGGGATCTGCTCGAGCTCGCGGATCCGCGGATCGGGCCGCTCGACGATGGTGTTGGGCGCCAGCTCCTGGCGCAGGACCGCGACCGCGGCCTCGCGAACCGCCGGCGTGTCGAGACCGCGGGCAAGCAGCTGCAGAATCACCAGGTCGCCATACTTGTCGGCGATGATGCCGGGCAGCGCATCGGCCTCCGAGAAGACCAGCCGGCAGCTGTCGGTACCTTCATCCAGTCTCGCCTGCCGATCGGCGAGCGCGGCCGCGAGCCGGGAGCGCAGCAGCGTCAGCCAGCTTGTCTCGTCAAGCGCCTCCGGAGCCAACATGCGCAGCGCGATCTGCGAAGCGGGGCTCCACAGCGCGGTCCCCAGCAGCCGGTTGGCCTGGTCGTGCACCAGCATCAGCCCGGCCGGGGCGTCCCCCGGGTTCACCCCCAGTACGTCTGACACGTAGACCCACACGTGGCCCGCGGCCAGCCGCTCGGCTGCGCGCCGCGAGATCGTAGCGATAGCCGGGCGCCGGGTCGGCTCGCCAGCAGCGGTCGCCACCCGCATGGGCACTGGCTGGACGAGCTCGGCGGAGGCGCCCTTCGCCGGTCTTGTCCCCGCTGCCTCGGCCTCCCGGCCCTCTTTCCCGCTGACTTCCTCGCGAGCCATAGCGGCTGGCGCAGCCTCTTCCGCCTCGCGATCCCCCTTGCCAGGCTTGCTGCTTTTAGGAGGACTCACGCGCTTGATCGGGGTAGGCATAGCTCTATCCTACCGGCCTGCGCACTCGCGGCGCCCGCTCGCTGTGATACACGGACTCCGGCAAGCCAAGCGCCCCACCGGCCAGTGAAGGTGGAGAACACTGGGGTGAGAGCGCGCATACTGGTCAGGCCTGGAAACCAAGTGCGCGAGACTTGACCCGCCAGCACCGTTGGGCATCTATCGTAGAGCGATGGTGGCTCGTTCTATGCGCGGCAACTCCGTCAGCTTGGGTGCTCTGGCGCTGCTATGGCTGGTGTCACTCGCCGCTTCCGGGCAGGTGGCCAGCCCAAATGGCCTGCCTCCGGGCAAGCTCCCAGGGGACAACCAGCCAGTCACACAGACAGACACAGAAGCACCACCGAGCGTGGCCGCACCGCGGCTGGGCAGCCGGGCCGACGCAGCCAGGGCCAAGTCGCGGCCAGACACGCCATCCGGTGCTGCTGCGGTCCCACCGCCGCCCGCGGCCCCACCCGTACCCGCCCGTATCGAGGAGGGCGTCCGCGACGGCTCCTCCTTCCGCATCGACGTGCCGGAGAACTGGAACCATGACCTGATCCTCTTCTTCCATGGCTACGAGCAGCAGCCGCACCTGTTCTCCGTCAACCAGGCCACCGGCAAGCCAAACCCGGCGAGCCACCTGCTGCAAGCGCTGCTGGCGCGCGGCTACGCGGTCGCTCAGCCCGGCTACTCGACCGGCGGCTGGGCGGTCATCGAGGCCGCGCACGATGGCGAGGCGTTGCGGCAGTACTTTGACATCCACTACGGCCAGCCGCGTGAGACCTACGTCATGGGTCAGTCGATGGGCGGCCTGCTCACCCTGCTCACCCTCGAGCAGCACCCCAAGGCCTACGCCGGCGGCCTGGCGTTGTGCGGAGTGCTGGCACCGGCGGACCTGATCATGCAGCGGGCCTTCGCCAACCGCGTGGCCTTTGACGCCTTCTTCCCAGGCGTGCTCCCGGACGTCGAACACATCCCGGACGGCTTCCAGATGAACGATGCGGCCACCGCGGCCAAGGTCGAGAAGGCGCTCGAAGCGCACCCGCCCGAGGCCGCGCTGCTGCGCTCGCTCGCCGATATCCATACCAATCTCGGCTTGGCCGACGTGCTGGTCTTCAACACCTTCGTCATCAAGGACCTGCGGGTCAAGGCGGGCGGCAACCCGTTTGACAACCGCAACCTGATCTACACCGGGACCACCGATGACAACGCGCTCAACGAGCGGGTCAAGCGCTATGCTGCCGACCCACGGGCGCTCGATTACGTGGCCGCGCACTACTCGCCGAGCGGCGCGCTCCGGCGCAAGCTCCTGGCGGTCCACACCATGTATGACCCCCTGGTGCCGGCCGCCACAGCCGCCTACTATGACGAGCTGACCCGGCGGCTGGGCAACGGCGACAACTTCGTCCAGCAGTATGTCAATCGCGACGGCCACTGCAACATCACGCCTGAGCAGACCGGCGAAGCGCTCGATGAGCTGACCGCGTGGATCCACCAGGGCGCGCGGCCCATGCCCGGGCGCCTGCCCGACGCAGCCCAGCAGCAGGCGCCTCACCAGCAGCCAACGCCCAAGCCTTCTGCGCCCAGGAACATCGGCAAGCCGGAGTAAGCACCATTTTGCAGTCGTGCCACGCCAGGCAGTGGCCGCCCAGCTGTCAGGCGAGGCTCAGGCGAGACTCAGACGAGCAGCAAGCTTGGGGCAGCTGAGACTTAGCCGCATCCGGCGATCAGCGCAAGTCGAACGCCGCCAGGTCCTCGGGCGTATCCACTTCAAAGGCAGCTTCGGGCATCGGCACCTGGATCGCCCGGTCCGCCCACGCCGCGAGCAGCTTGCGTGCGCCCTGGTCCCCTGACAGGGCAGCTAGCTCCGGCAGCAGCGCCGCACGGAAGATGGCGGGCACTCCCAGCCGCCCGCCATAGAGGGCTGCCGTGACCGGAGACGCACCCGCGTGGTGCGCGCGCAACAGGCGCTCGAGCGAAGCCGGGGTGAGCCGCACTTGGTCGGTGACCAGCACCAGCGCAGATGGGACGAGTGCAGACGCAGGCAGCCCGGCGAGCGAGATGCTCGGGGCGCCAGCGCGGCTGCCATCGCTGGCAATCAAGGGGCCGGCCTTTTTACCGGGAGTTTCGCTCGATGCCAACGCAGGATGCGGCGGCCCGAGTTCGGTGCGGGCGCTTGCTTCCGCAACGCCCAGGGCAGCCAGCCCGGCCCGGAGTGTGGTGCTCATCCCCTCTGCCCAGCGCGGATTCTCGACCACGCGCAGGTGTTTGGCTAGCCCGCTGGGCAGCGTGGCTAACGCTTCGCGGCAAGGCTGGGCACATGCGCCAAGCACGACAATGACGGGCGAGCAGCCTGCCTCAAGCGCGATCCGCACCGTGCGGCACAGCAGGGCTTCATTGTTAAGGCGAACCAACTGTTTCGGCCGCCCGAGCCGGGTCGAGGCCCCGGCAGCCAGCACGATCGCCGCTGTGCGATCGGATCCTGCGCTATCAGGCGTGTTCGCGGACTTAATCAAGACCACCGGCGGCCAGCACCGCATGGCCGCTTTCGTCTTTGTCGGCGTCTGCGCCTTCTATAAAAAATGTTTGCCTCACCGTCGCGATCGCCGGTTCGGCGAGATCGGCATCGGCAAGCGTGGATGCACCCCGGTCCAGCACCACGCGGCGACCGTGCAGCACGGCCTGCACCTCGGCGATGATCGACAGGGCCACTGCTGCCGGGTCAGCGGCGCCGAGGTCAAGCCCGATCGGGCTGTGCAGGCGAGCAAACCCCTCTTCGACCGAGAGCCCCAGCAGCGGGGTCACTTCGGCCAGCAGGCGCTCTGTCCGGTGGCGAGGCCCCAGGATCCCGAGGTAGCAAAGCGGCTGCGGCAGCAGTGCCAGCAGCAGTGCGCGGTCCTGCTCGTAGCTGTGGGTCAGCACGACCGCAGCCTCGCCAAGCATCGGTCCACCCAACGCGACGCCGAGGGCCGGACGGCTGAGCGGGGCAAGGGGGGTCTCCGGCGCGATGCCACAGGAGGCGCGCAGGTCGGGGTCGGCATAGTCGATCACATGCACATCCGCTGCCTGGGGAAAGCGCTCGCGCCGCGCCAGGTGGGCGCGCCCGTCCAGCACCGAGACCCGCCAGCCCAACGCGCCTGCCAGCGCCGCGACCGGCTGCGCATCGTCCCCAGCTCCAAAGATCGAGAGCGCTGGTGGAGGCGCCACGTATTCGACAAAGTAGGCAGGCGCACGGTTCTCACGGTTCTCACGGAGGAAGGCGAGGCCACCCTCACGTTCGAAGCCAGCGCCCGAGTCGCTCGCGGCGTCGTTCCCGGCGTCGACCCCGGCGTCCTCTGCGGCCCCACCCGCCGAGTCGGCCTCAGACAAAGCTCCGGAGCACTCGCGGAGCGAGGCGTCCAGCAGGAGAGAGTGTCGTCCCGAGAGCGCTCGTTGCGCCGCGTGCGTTAGGCCTCCCCGAATGCTCCCTGCAGACGCATGCGCGCTTTCGGCCACCGTGTGCTGCGCTACCCGAGTGAGCGCGGCCTGGTTCCAGTACGCGGGCTCAAGGTCCACGAGCACTGAACCCGGCTCCTCTGCCCCCGTCTGGCTGTTCGAGCGGCGGGGCGTCAAAATAGCAAGTGTACCGGCCACCGGAGCAGGGCTGCTTCCTCCTCGCTGGTCATTGGACTCAGAGTTCAGGCGGGTCGGCGCAGGTGCCCGCTCGGCCTCGCGCCTCGCGCCGGCGCCCGCACTTTCAAGCGCCCCGCCCAGCCCCATCACCAACACAGCCGGCTCCCGGCGGGCAAGAACGCGCTCCAGCGCAGCCAGCACCGCTTCGGCTGCCTCGCCCTGTTCTAGCAGCAGTGATACCGTCCCCCCGCAGCCCAGCCCGTAGGGGAGCGAGCCATCCTCCTCGGCGAAACTCGAGTAGCGCTCCACCCGCGCTCCACCAGCAGTCAGCCACCAGGCCTTGCGCCCCACCTCGGACTCCAGGCAGCCACCGCTGATCGTGCCCGCCCTCTGGCCTCCTGAGGTGACCAGCATGCGCGCTCCCGGCTTGCGATATGCCGAGCCCTCCACATGCACCACCGTCGCCAGGCACAACCGTTCGCCCCGTGCCAGTGCCTGTCTGCCGAGAGCGACGATCTGGGGGGTCTCTGACATAATCTGCTCCGCGTCTGCTCCGAGAAAAGCCTGCAAGGGTCCGCTGCGGGAGGCTGCCTGCGATCCCCCAACTCCCGCGATCGACCCACTCTCACCATAGACGTATCTGCGGCGGCTGTTGATCCTGCTCGACGCCATCAAGGTGGAGGGCGGCTGCCTGCCTTGCTCCCCGCCCCACCCTCAGTCCGGGTCTGGCGTACTGCCAAGACGAATGACCGATACTGTACTAGTGATCTGGGATGCAATCATCGTCGGCGCCGGACCCGCGGGTTGTGCGGCTGCCTATGACCTGGCTGCCGCCGGTCGCCGCGTGCTGCTGCTCGACAAGGCACATTTTCCCAGGCCGAAAGCCTGCGCCGGCGGGCTGACGGCCAAAGCCGTGCAAGCTCTCCGTTACCCGATCGACCCGGTAGTGCGCAAGACTGTGCACGAGATTCAGCTTGAGCATGGAAGCGCGCCCGGAGGCGTTGTGCATGCGCGGCGGCGCAAGCCCATCTGCGTGATGACAGTCCGCGCCGAGCTCGATGCCTACTGCCTGGAGCAGACCCGCCGGCAGGGCGCGACCTTCCGCCAGATCGGCCCCATCCTCAACCTGCAGCAGGGTGAAGAGCAGGTGCAACTGCTCGTAGAGGGCGAGCCAGACCCCATCGTTGGCCGCCTGCTGCTCGGGGCCGATGGCGTACACAGCCGGGTGCGCGCGCTGGCCCATTCGGGCGCCGGCGACACCTCATGGTTTCGCACCGGCTTTGCGATCGAGGCGAATGTGCCTTACAGCGCCACTGGACGAGCTTTTCCGCTGGTCTTTGATTTCGCGCCGGTGCCGGGCGGCTACGGCTGGCTCTTCCCACGCAACGACCACGTGAATGTCGGGCTCTACACGGCCGGCCCCTGGGAATCGGACTCGGAAGCGCAGCGAGGAGCCGAATACGGCTCACGGGAGCAAGAGAGATCACCGAGCGTGCACACTTCCGCCTCACCTCTCTCGACCGGCAGATCTTCAGCTCCCGCCGCTCCCGCGCCAGCTGAGCACCGCTCCGCCATCGCCGCTGCTAGCGGACCTGCCATCCTCGACCGGGCCGCGCTGGCCGGCTACATCGCGGCGCGCTGCGGCACCTCTGTGCACGAGCGGGCAGTCGGGCAGTACCTGGGCTTCGGCGCGGCCAGCTACTCACCCGGCCAAGGCCGGGTTCTGCTGGCGGGCGACGCGGCCGGCTTCGTCGATCCACTCACAGGCGAGGGTATCTACGGAGCGATCGCGAGCGGTCAGGCAGCGGCTGCGGCGATCGACGCCAGCCTGGGCGGACCCGGCTCGCGCAGCCACCCATTGCGCAGGCACAGGGACGCCGCCCTGCTCTACCAGGCCGGCCTCAGCAGGCTGCAGGCCGACCTAGGGGTTGCCGAGCGAGCCGCGCGGCGCTTTTATGCTCAGCCGGCAAGAGGCTTCAAGTGGATGCAGATGCCGCTGGTGCGACGGGCGGTGGTGTACAGCTACAGCGAGGGCACAAGCCTCGAGCTCCTGTCGCGAAGCATCGATGGAGCGCGCAGGATCCTTGGCGCCCTGCACCGCTAGTTCCGGGCCGCACCAACGGTCCTTCGTACGATCCTTCGTAGATAAGCGCGATGAAGGCGGGCAGACACGTGCATCGGATTGCTTTACACTCCACCCGCATAGACGGTGGAGAGGATCAGACCGGCTACTCCGCTCAACGGGTCGACGAGGCAAGCAGGCGGAGGGGACATGTCGCTGTTACCAGGGTTTGCCACTATATCTATGCGATCGAAGCCGAGGTAGTCAAGAGGCGCAAAGCCGCGGAGCCTTGCTGGTAACATCAATCTCGTAAGCGAGCCTGTCTGACCCGAATAGAGTCACTCTTAACGCGTCCGTAGAGGGCGCTGAACAGGTGGCGCAATGGGATCAGGCGCTGAGTCTTGAGCCTGGGTGGAGACAACTGCTCACCTCCAGAAATCTACAGGGCAAGCGCAAGGCATAGGCAGCAATCAGGTTTCAGCTGCCGAGCCAAGGCGGCGGCGAAGGGAAGCAGAGGACCATGAACGCGGAGCAGGTTTCAGCCTCAAGTCTCGGTGCAGTAACCATGAATGCAAAGCGAGGGCGTTTCCGCGCCGGCCTTGTTGGTGCGGCTGTCGACGTGGCTTGTAACATCATCCGGGCCGGTTGCGTGCTCTTGCTTCTGCTGCTCGCCTCGCATGCCAACGCCGCGGAAGGCCCGCAAGCCACGCCGAGCATCTTTGCTCCCGTCTCCACGCCGGCCTCCAACACGTTTGATCTTTCCATGTTCGTGATTGCGATCACCGGCGGCATCGCCGTGGTGGTGGGCGGGTTGCTGACTTACGCAGTCATCAAGTTCCGGCAGAGGAAAAATGACGACGACAGCGAGCCGGCCCAGGTTTACGGTTCGACGCAGATTGAGCTGGCCTGGACAGTAATACCGGTCATGATCGTCGTCGTCATGTTCCTCACCACGGCGCGCTTTATCTTCGCGATCCAGGACAATCCCAAGCCCAAGTCAGCAGTTGACGTCACCGTGGTCGGTCACCAGTTCTGGTGGGAGTTCCGCTACCCGAAGTACGGTATCGTGACGGCCAATGAGCTGCACGTGCCGCTCAGCGACCCGAACCATCCCACGCCTACCTACCTTACTGAGACCTCGGCTGACGTGATCCACAGCTTCTGGGTTCCGCAGCTGGCAGGCAAAACCGACGCGATCCCGAACCACATCAACACCATGTGGATTGATCCGCACGCGCCCGGCATGTATGTCGGCCAGTGCGGCCAGTTTTGCGGCACCCAGCACGCCAAGATGCTCCTGCGGGTCTATGTCGATACCCCGCAGCAGTTCGCCGCCTGGATTGCCAATCAGCAGATGCCAGCGCCTCACCCGCAGCCAAGTGCCCAGATGATTGCCACCGGCGAGCAGGTCTTTGAGACCCAGGCCTGCATGAACTGCCACGCGATTCGAGGCACCTCCGGCAACGGTCGCTTTGGCCCGAACCTGACTCATTTTGGCAGCCGGGATACGTTGGGCTCGGGCGCAATCCCGAATACTCCTGAAAACCTGCAGGCCTGGATCCGGAATCCAAACGATCTCAAGCCCGGAGCCTTGATGCCAGCCATGCAGCTTGATGACACCCAACTGGCGCAGGTTACGGCGTACCTGACAAGCCTCAAATAGGTCTTCGCTGGCTCGGGCTTACTCCACGGGGTAAGTTAAACCCCCGGGCTTGACCAGAGCGACCCAGCCCTCCGCTGTAGAAGGCGGAGCGCCAAGCAAGTTCGACCGGTAACAGCAAGAGGAGCAAACACATGGCCAACGCAACCCTGCCTATCGGTGCCCTGGACCTTACCACTCCTGAGAAAGTGGATAAGGGTACGTTTCGTGAGTGGCTGCACGGTTGGGTGACCACCGTCGATCACAAGCGACTAGGCATCCTTTACATCATCTACTCACTCTTCTTCCTGCTTGTTGCCGGCGCTGAAGCGATCGCGATCCGCATCCAGCTGGCGGTGCCGAACAATCACTTCCTGACCCCGCAGGTTTACAACCGGATCTTCACCATGCATGGCACGACCATGGTCTTCCTGGTCGGTATGCCGATCCTCTTTGGATTCGCCAACTATCTCGTCCCGCTGATGATCGGCGCCCGGGATATGGCCTTCCCCCGCCTGAACGCGTTCTCGTTCTGGCTGACGGCCTTTGGCGGCCTGCTGCTCTACTACAGCTTTATCGGCGGTTCGGGTCTCTACGGCGCCGGATCTGCGCCCGATGTCGGCTGGTTCGCCTATGCGCCGCTCACCTCGCGCACTTACTCGCAAGGCCACCAGGTGGACTTCTGGGCGTTATCGCTCTTCGTTGCCGGCTGGGGAACCCTCGGCACCGCCATCAATATCGTGGCCACCATCGTGAGCATGCGCTGCAAGGGCATGACCATGATGCGCATCCCGCTCTTCTGCTGGCTGATGCTCTGCGTCTCCGCGCTGACCTTGGTCACGATCACCCCGCTCACCGCCGCGCAGGTCATGCTCATGCTCGACCGCTACCTGGGCGCGCACTTCTTTGATACGCAGGCCGGGGGATCGGCCCTGGTCTGGATCCACTTCTTCTGGATCTTCGGGCACCCTGAAGTTTACGTGCTCGTGCTGCCGGCGTTTGCGATCGCAAACGAGATCATTCCTGTCTTCTCTCGCAAGGCGATGTTTGGGTACCCGGCCATGGTTGCGGCTTCGGTGGGCATCGTCTTCATCTCGCTTGGTGTCTGGGCGCACCACATGTTCACGGTCGGCATGACCTCGGTCGCGAATGCCTTCTTCACCCTCTCGACCATGATCATCGGCGTGCCCACCGGCATCAAGATCTTCAACTGGCTTGCGACCATGTGGGGCGGCAAGCTGCGCTTTGCTACGCCGATGCTCTTCTGCACCGCCTTTGTTTTTCAGTTTCTCATCGCCGGGCTCACTGGCATCATGCTCAGCTCGTCCCCATTTGACTGGCAGCTGCACAATAGCTACTTCGTGGTCGCGCACTTTCACTACGTGCTGGTCGGCGGTATCGTCTTCAACATCTTCGCAGCGATCTACTACTGGTACCCGAAGGCGCTGGGCAAGATGATGGATGAGCGTCTGGGCAAGTGGCACTTCTGGACTTTCCTGATCGGCTTTCACCTCACCTTTGATTTCATGCACGTCCCCGGCATTCTTGGTATGCCGCGCCAGATCTACACCTACGAGGCTGCGCGCGGTTGGGGTGGCTGGAACATGATCGTCTCCATCGGCGGCTTCATCCAGGGCCTTTCGACGCTGATCTTTGTCTACAACCTGGTCCACTCCTACTACTTTGGAGAGGACGCCGGCGCGGATCCCTGGGACGCCTGGACGCTCGAGTGGGCCACCAGTTCGCCGCCACCCGAGTACAACTTCGCCGCCGACCCTGTCGTCCGCAGCCGCCGCCCGCTCTGGGACCTCAAGCACCCGGACGATCCAGACTGGAAGTACGAGTAGCTGCTTGACTATCACAAGCAGGTAGAGATCAGGTAGAAGACGCAACCCGAGGGAGAGCATGAGCACCGTTACCGTTCCAGTAGACGCCTACCAGGCAGAGCAGCCATGGATCCTGCCCGACAAGGGCAAGGTCGGCATGTTCTGCCTGATCATCGGCGAGACGGCGATCTTCGTCATGTTCGTCATCGCCTACCTCTTCTACACGGGCAAGAGTACCTACGGCCCCCAGCCGAAAGACGTGCTGGAGCTGCCGATCTTTTCTACCATTGCGCTGCTCTCGAGCTCAGTCACGATCTGGCTCTCAGAGCAGGCGATCGAGCATGGTAAGGTCAAGCGCTTCAGCATGTGGCTGGGCCTCACCATTCTGCTGGGCATCATCTTTCTGGTCGCGACCGGCATGGAGTGGTACACGCTGATCTACCACGACGGGCTGACCCTGCAGACCAACCTCTTCGGCACCACCTTCTACTCGCTCGTCGGCCTGCACGCCTCGCACGTCATCATCGGGCTCATCATGCTGGGCGTGCTCTGGACCTTCAGCATGACGGGCCAAGTGCAGCAGCACCACTCCGAGCGCATCCAGACCCTTGCCCTTTACTGGCACTTCGTCGACGCTGTCTGGGTTGTGGTCTTTACCGTGGTTTACGTTCTTGGCCGCTGACTCGGCCGGCCGCTTTACCGTAAGTAAGGGAGTAAGCAGATGAACCCGCACGCGACACACGAAGATAAAACGCTGGTCTACGGCGAGGCCGCCGAGACCCACGGACGCCCGCACGGCGAGTCCGTTCATCTGCCCCGGCCCACAGCGTGGCCCATTGTGCTCGCCTTCGGTTTCACCCTGCTGATCGCCGGCATCCTGACCCACTGGGTCATGAGTATTCTCGGCACGGTTCTGCTGGTGATGGGCTGCGTCGGCTGGTTCAAGGAAGTGCTCCCACACGAGCAGCACGTCTTTATCCCGGTCGAAGTGCAGGAGGTCGCCGTCATCCGCTCGCGCAAGAGCGTCACACGCATCAGCCTCAGTGACGAGAATCGCGCCCACCTGCCGGTCGAGACCTTCCCGGTAGTCTCCGGCTTGAAGGGCGGCTTCGCCGGCGGCATTGCCATGATCTTCCCCGCGCTCGCCTACGGCCTCATCGTGCAGCACAGCATCTGGTACCCGATCAACCTGCTCGGTGGCGCGGGCGTGGCCGGCTGGACCAACCCCAGCATTGCCGACATCGATCGCTTTCACCCTACCGCTTTCGTCATCGCCATCGTCATCCACGTCGTCTCCTGCTCGCTGATCGGGCTGCTCTACGGAGCGACGCTGCCTATCCTGCCGCGCCACCCGATCATCCTCGGCGGCATCCTGGCCCCGCTGCTCTGGACCGGCCTGCTGCACGCCTCGCTGCACATCATCAATCCGGAGTTCGCCTCGCACATCCAGTGGGGCTGGTTTACTGTCTCGCAGTTTGTCTTCGGCATCGTCGCCGGCCTGGTCGTCTCCCGTGACAAGAGCGTTCGCACGCTGCAATCGCTTCCCTTCGCCATGCGCCTCGGCCTTGAATCGCCCGGTCTTAACAAGCACGACGCGGAGGACCGTCACTGATGGTCCCGAAACAGCGTAAGACGATGGTCCCGAACCAGGGTTTGGCAGGCCGTGTGGGCCTGGCCTTGCCCACAGCCGGCCGGCTGGCGCTGGCGGCCGTGGCTGCTGCCGGGCTGCTGCTCGCCTCCGGTTGCGACCGCATCCTGAACGGGCCACATAAGGAAGACGCCGACCAGGTCCGTCCCGACAAGATCGTGAACTTCGACCAACTTTACGGAGCCAACTGCGCCGCCTGTCATGGGCCCGATGGGCACAACGGGCCGGCCATCCCGATGAACAACCCGGTCTACATGGCAGTCGCTAGCGACGAGCAGATTCGCAACATCACAGCCAACGGCCAGACCGGTACGCTGATGCCGGCCTTTGCGCAGAGCGCAGGCGGCCTGCTGACCGACGAGCAGATCGACGCCATCGTCCATGGCATGCGGCAGCGCTGGGGCAAGCCCATGCCGGGCCTGAACGCGCCGCCCTACGCGGCAACCCTCACGCCCGTTGTCGCGCACGGCGAGCAGGTCTACACCGCGGCCTGCGCCAGCTGCCATGGGCCCGCGCAGCAGTCCGCCGCTGTCACCCAGGGCGGAGAAGCGGCCATGAGCGGCGGCACGCAGGCAGGCCTCGCCCAGCCCGGCGGAACCGCCTCGCCCGGCAAGGCTGGCTCCATCATCGACCCAACCTTTCTGGCGCTGTTGAGCGATCAGTCCCTGCGCACCATCGTCCTTGCCGGGCGCCCCGACCTTGGACAGCCGGACTGGCGATCCGATATCCCGGGCCACCCTTTAAGCGACCAGGAGATTACCGACGTCGTCGCCTGGCTCTCGAGCCACCGCGCGCCGCTCCCCGGCCAGACCCATCCTGACCCTGGCGTCCAGAACCCGTCTGCCACGGAGCTGCAGAGGAGAGTGCAATGAACACCACCGAAGAACAGAATCAGGCGAAGGAACATAAGGGCGGCACCCAGGAGGACGCGCAGAGCGTTACCGAGCCCGAAGGCCACGGCATGGCCCGCAGCGAGAGCCTGCTGGACGCCGACTTCGTCCAGCATCCGCTCAACCGCCGCAACGTCCTGATGACCATTGGTATCGGACTAAACGCACTTGTGGGCCTGGCCATTGCAGCCCCTGTGATCGGCTATATCCTAGGACCAGCCCTTCGTAAGAAGGGTTACTACAAGTCCTGGGTGACGCTGGGCTTGGTCGCGAAGTACCCGAACGGGCAAACCCGGCTGGCAACCTTCATCACGCCGTTCACCACGCCGACCGATGGCGTTACCGACAATACGGCATGCTGGGTGCGCCGGACGTCAGACACCAACTTCCAGGTCTTTGCGATCAACTGTGCGCACCTGGGATGCCCGGTACGGTGGTTTCCTCAGTCCAGCCTGTTCATGTGTCCCTGCCACGGCGGGGTCTACTACCAGGATGGATCACGCGCTGCAGGACCGCCCGAGCGCGGGCTGTTTGAGTACAAGTGGAAGATCGTGAACGGAGAGCTGCAGATCAACGCTGGCCAGCTTCCGACCCTGTCCAACCAGGCCAGCGTGAAGGGAAACAGTCCATGTCTGGGCTAATTAAGAAGGCAGAGCGCGCCGGTCGCGACAGCTACAACTGGGTCGAGCGACGGCTGCAGGTAGAGGACTTCGTCAAGGAGTCCGCCATGCACGAGGTCCCGAAGTCGACCGCCAGCTGGTGGTACGTCTTCGGCTCAGCCGCAACCGCGCTGCTCGTGCTCCAAATCTTGACCGGCATCATGCTGGCGCTGGTCTACACGCCCTCCGCTGCTGGCGCATGGAAGAGCCTCAACTGGCTCGACAACTCGCTCATGCTGGGCTGGTTCCTGCGCGCGATGCACGGCTGGGGATCGAACTTCATGATCGCGGTGGTCGTCGTGCACATGGCGCAGGTCTTCATGTTCGGTGCCTACAAGTTCCCCCGCGAGCTGACCTGGCTGCTCGGTGTTGGCCTGCTCTTTATGACCCTCGGCATGGGCTTCACCGGCCAGGTGCTGCGCTTTGACCAGGATGCCTTCTGGGGCCTCGGCATCGGCGCCTCCATCTCAAGTCGCGTTCCCTTCATCGGCGGCTACCTGGTGCACGCGCTGCTCGGCGGCCCCATGATCGGCGGAGCCACGCTCACCCGATTCTTTGCCCTCCATGTCTTTGTCATCCCGGGCCTGCTTATCCTGTTCGCCAGCGCCCATGTCTGGCTGGTCCTCAAGCTGGGCATCAACGAGTGGCCGATGCCCGGTCGCATCGTGCGCCGCAGCACCTACGTGCAGGAGTACAACGAGCTCGCTCACCACCACGGCGTCCCCTTTGTCCCTGGCGCTATCTGGAAAGACCTCTTCTTCTCGGCCGCGATCTACGGGGCGGTGGCGGTCTGCGCGTTCGTCCTGGGTCCGATCGGACCCGGCGGTCAGCCTGACCCGACCATCATCCAGACCGCGCCCAAGCCGGATTACTTCTTCCTCTGGATCTACTCGATCCTCTCCTACCTGCCGGACTCGCTTGAGACCCCGTTCATTCTCGTTGCGCCGGTGATTGGGATCGCCGTGCTTGTTGCCCTGCCGTTTGTCGCCGGCGAAGGCGAGAAGCACTGGAGCCGCCGCCCGGTTGCGGTGCTCACCCTCACCACGCTCGCCATCTCGCTTGCCGTGCTCAACCATCTCGGCACCTACGAGCCATGGAGCCCGAAGATGGACGCCTGGAGCGGCTACGCTCTGCCAGTCAAGTACGTGCACGCCGAGTCGCCGCTGGAGCGCCAGGGAGCCAACGTCTTCCAGGCCAAGCAGTGCCGCAACTGCCACATGGTCGGCGGCCTTGGCGGTCAGCGTGGTCCTGCGCTTGACGGCGTCGCGACCCGCCTGACCGAGGACCAGCTGGTGCGTCAGGTTCTGCAGGGCGGTGGCAACATGCCCGCCTACGGTAAAAATCTCTCCCCGGCTGAAACGACCGCGCTAGTGCGCTTCCTCGAGACCATGCACCCGATCAACGAGCACGCGGCCCGCGACTCGTCGCTGGCCCTCAGCTACCCGGATAACCGCGGCAATCCTCTTACCGGGGTGACGCCGCAAGCCAAGGCTGCCGGCAAGGAGTCTTTCTAGAATCCTGGCACGAGGTCCCGATTTTTAAACCTTCCAGGGCAAACGAGTAATCCTGACCGACCGAGGACTTCCAGTATGCGTCAATCGTTCGACGCATATCGGAGGTCCTCTCGGCTCAAGGTAGAGAATGAATCCACGTCCACGGCCCACACAGGCGTGACCTTGCACCGAGGCCACGCGGTGGGCGGCCTGCACTGGCAGCTAGAGATGCAGCCAGTCAAGCAGCAGAGTCAAGAGCACAGTCACGATGACGTTGAGCAATGTTGCTGATGGTACTTCTAGTTGCAATCTCATAGCTGGGTAGCTCTTCTAGGAGCACTACGCCTCTCCGAAAAGGGAAGTAGTCCAGGATTTCTTCGACCGCACATTCAGGCCCGAGGGCAGCGGTAATCATTGGTGGATAGATCACCCCTTGTGTAGGACGAGCGACTTAGGCTCTCCTCAATCGTGCTGGAAGCTTTATGGAAGACGCCGTCAATGCCGCTTTCGCCTCATGGACGATCCCGCCCTGGGCGACCTTCGCGCTGATCCTCTCGGCGGCGATCTACATCCGCGGCTGGCGACAGATCCGCCGCACCCGTCCGGAACAATTTCCCCCCTGGCGCCTGCTCTCTTTTCTGACTGGGCTGCTGATCGTCTGGCTCGCCATCGCTTCGCCGCTCGACGCCCTCAGCGGCATGCTGCTCAGCGTACACATGACCCAGCACCTGCTGCTCATGTCCATCGCCCCACCGCTGGTCGCACTCTCGGCGCCTATGGTGCCCATGCTGCGCGGCCTGCCGCGCTTCTGGGTGCGCGAAGGCCTGGGTCCCTTCTTTACTCTTGGCCCCGTCCACGCGCTTGAGCGTTTGCTTAAGTCGCGACTCTTCGCCTGGGTCGCCATGAACGTCACCTTTCTCGCCTGGCATCTGCCGGCCGCCTACGACCTGGCCCTCGCGCATCCCGAGCTGCACGAGGTCGAGCACGCCTGCTTCTTTCTCACCAGCCTGCTCTTCTGGTGGCCGATCATCGAGCCGTGGCCGGTCGTCTACAAAGGCTCGCGCTGGCTGATGCTGCCCTACCTGATGTCAGCCGACATGATCAACACCGGGCTCTCCGCCTTCCTGAGCTTCTCCGGGCGAGTGGTCTACCCGGTCTATGCCGACGCGCCCCGGCTCTTCGGCATCACCGCGTTGAGCGATCAAGTCACTGCCGGCTCGCTGATGTGGGTGCTCGGGTCCACCACCTACCTCGTGCCTGTGATGTGGATCACGCTCAGGCAGGTCTCTCGCCGGGGTGAGCGGCGACAGGCAGCCCGGGTCTCTCGGTCCCGAGCTCTGCGGGAGCAGGCTGAGCTCAACCGCATGTACACGCTTGAGGCGCCGTCACAGACCACATACGCGACCATCGGAGGCAGCGGGGCGGTCGCGACCGCCACCCGTGTTGCGCAAGCCTCGCGTGCGTCGCGCCGGACCGCCTCTCCCCCGGCTCGTGGATTCGACCTCTTCTCTCTGCCCGCAGTCGCCTGGTTCTTCAAGTCGCGCTACGGCCGCCAGTCTCTGCAGGCTGTCATGCTGCTCGCCTCAGCCGCGATCATCGTCGATGGCCTCTTCGGTCACCAGATGAGCTCGATGAACCTGGCCGGCATTGTGCCCTGGACCTACGCCCGGGCGCTCTTCGTGCTCGCTCTCCTGCTGATCGGCAATCTCTTTTGCATGAGCTGCCCGTTTATGCTGCCCCGCGAGCTGGCCAAAAAGATTGCTGGCTCGCTCGGCCTGGCGCGCCTGCCCTGGCCCCGGGCTCTGCGCAACAAATGGTTAAGCCTCACCCTGCTCGGGGTCTTCTTCTGGGCCTACGAGGCGCTGGCGCTGTGGAACTCGCCGCTCCGCACCGCCTTTGTGCTCCTCGCTTACTTTCTGACCGCGCTGGTGCTCGACTCGATCTATCGCGGCGCCAGCTTCTGCAAGTACGTCTGTCCGCTCGGCCAGTTCAACTTCGTCTCCTCGCTACTCTCACCCACCAGCCTGGCCGCGCGCTCGCAGGCGGTCTGCACCAGCTGCTCGACCCGAGACTGCATCAGTGGAACGAAAGATCAGAGCGGCCACCAGAAGCAGCGCGGCTGCGAGCTCGACCTGTTCATGCCGGAGAAGCAAGGCAACCTCGACTGCACGCTCTGCATGGACTGCGTGAAGGCCTGCCCACACGACAACATCGGCCTCTTTGTCACCGCGCCCGCACAGGAGCTGGTGCAGATCGCAGCCTGGGATCCGCAGCGTTCCTCCGTCGGCCGCTACAGCCGCCGGACCGACCTGGCTGCACTCGCGCTGGTGATCATCTCGGCTGCGTTTGCCAGCGCCGCCGTCATGGTCACCCCGGTCGCCTCGCTGCTCGAGCGAGTCTCCGCAGCCCTGCCTGGCTGGCTCGTCTCGGGCGCAGGCGGGGCCGCAAGCGGGCTGCTTCTCGCAGCCTCCGCGCCCGCCTCGCTCTTCTGCCTGCTGCTTGGCGCGGTGCTGCTCATGCGCTCGCTCGGGGCATCGGCCGGCGCGTCACGCTCCGGAACGCAGGACTCAGGAGCACGGAACTTCGGGCCAGGGGATGCATCATTTCGCGCGCAGGTCTGCCGATGGACCCTGGGCCTGCTTCCCATCGGCCTTGGCATGTGGGCTGCCCATCTCAGCTTCCACCTGGTGACAGCGGCGGGCACACTCGCTCCGGCTGTGCAGGCGCTCCAGGATCTTCCCCTCCGCCGTTTAGCCGCAGGCGGCCATTCCGGGGGCGCCGGCCACGGGATGCTCGCTTTCGCCGCCTCCCGCAGCCTGCTCGCGCCCGACGCCCTGCTCCAGCTGCAGCTGGCCATGCTGGATGCCGGGCTGCTGGGCGCGCTCTACCTGGGCTGGCGCCTGCTGCGCCCCTCCGCCGTGGCTGGCCGCAGCCGGTCTTCCTCACCACATGAAGTCCCCGCCCCAGCTTCTCCCACGCCATCGCTCGGCCGCAGCCTGGTGACGCTCGCTCCCTGGGCCACCGTCGTGCTGCTGCTCTACGCCGCCGGGGTCTGGGTACTGCTCGAGCCGATGCAGATGCGTGGCATGATGGGCATGTGAACGAGGCCACTCCCGCGAGACCACCGGTTGCCACTCGCGCTCCACTTCTGTCCCTAACCCCCGGGCGCAGACTGCTCAGCCTTGCCTTCGCCTGCGCGCTTGTACTGCTTGGCACCAGTCCAGCCCTTGCCGACGGCGGCCACATCGCCCTTCGCGCCAGCTCGGAAGCCTACAGCATCACCCTGTTCACCGCGCCCGATCCCTTGGTCGCCGGCCCTGTCGACCTGAGCCTGCTCGTCCAGGATCCCGCCACCGGCCAGGTGCTGGGCAACGCCACCGCGACGGCAGTCCTGACAGCCCTGCCCCACACTGCGCCAAGCCCGGCCACGCCCAACCTCACTCCGCCCCAGCCGGCTACGCTCCATCTCGTCCTCACCCGGGCCGCGGCGAGCAACAAGCTGCTGCTGGCCGCTGTCCCCGTGCTCCCCGCTCCTGGCAGCTACACAGTCGTGATCCACGTCCGCCGGCCCGGGGCGCCTGAGGCCACCTTCACCACGACCATCCTTGCGGCGCCGAACCACCGACGCCGCACCACACTGCTCTTCGCCCTGGTGCTTCCCCTTGCCGCTGTCCTGCTCTTCCTGGCCAACCAGTGGGCCAAGCAGAACCGGTACGTCCGCGGTTCTCACCCACCGACCCCGTAAACTAGCGTTAGAACGGTCCGGATGCCTGCTCGACTGGTTACCTTAAGCCGTATTTTGGCGTCAGCATCCCTGCAGCTGGAATCTAATGGAGCGGCATGCTCTCACGACTACGCACCCTCGGCCTCTTCACTCTTTCGCTCACCGCCGCGCTCCCCCAGGCCTTTGCTCAGGCAGGCCAGTTCGACCTTGTCGGCCCGACCATTGAAGTCAAAGTCAATCGTGCCGGCCGCACCCTGCCCATCGCCGAGGTGCCCTCGCTTGCCGAAGGCGACCGCGTCTGGCTGCACCCGGTGCTCGCCGACCACCAGGCGGTGCGCTACCTAATGGTGGCCGCTTTCCTCCGCGGCTCGACCAACCCGCCGCCCGAAGAGTGGTTCATCCGCGCCGAGACCTGGGACAAAAAGATCATCGACGAGGGGATCTACGTGACCGTGCCCCCGGGGGCAGAGCAGGTGATTGTCTTTCTCGCGCCGGAGACCAACGGTGACTTTTCAACGCTGAAGAATGCGGTGCGCGGACGGCCTGGCTCCTTTGTGCGCGCCTCGCAGGACCTCAACGAGGCGTCGCTCGACCGCGCCCGGCTCGATACCTACCTGAGTGCGATCAAAGGGCTCGACGACCCGGCCAAGATGAAGGACCTCTCCGCCCTGCTGGCACGCTCGCTCGCGCTGAAGGTAGATCAGCAGTGCTTCGATCGATCGACCGAGCAGCAGGGCCCGTGCGTGCTCCAGAACCAGGACCAGATGATCCTCGATAATGGCCGCAGCCAGACCATTGCCTCCGCGCTTACCAACGGCCCAGCTGGCGACCTGGCGCTCCAGGCAGGGTCCGTGCCGCCGATGAACGCGGGCTACTACAACGGCTACATCGCCGCGGGCATGGACATCGCTCGCATCCTCGATGGCCTGCATACCGCCCAGTACCAGTACATCCCGGCGCTCTCGAGCGATGACGATATTGACATGAATCTGCGGCTGAACACGCCGCCGTCCTTTCACAACCCCAAGTCGGTGCTGGTGATCGCGCTGCCTCCGGTGCTCGCGCCCGACACGCCGCCGCCCTCGCTCCACCCGGTGGACCCCAAGCAGACCCTCTGCATGGAGCGTGAGCCGCTCGTGCTGCCGCTCGAAGGCGCGCCGGCCTTCTTCGCGACCCAGTTCGCACACGGCCTCACCCTGCACCTTGACGGTGAAGGCGGTAAGAGTCTAGACGTGCCGGCCAAGCCCGATGCCGGTCGCGGCGGCTTCGCGATCCCGATCCAGACCCTGACCTCGAACGGCCTGGGCAGCGATGTCAAGGCGACCGTGCACGGCTTCTGGGGCTTTACCCCTTACACGGGCCCTACCTTCCACCTCGAGAGCACCAAGGATGCGCAGTGGGCGGTTGCCGAAGCCGATCGCAGTGCGCTCGTGGTCGGCCGCGACGATGAGCTGCACCTCACCTCGCCTTCCGCCGCCTGCGTGGATGCGGTGACCTTCAAGGACGCGCAGGGCAAGGAGGCCAAGGCTGTCTGGAAGCTGACCAAGCCCGACGAGATCACCGCCAAGCTGCCGCTCAAGGACGCGCAGCCGGGCCAGATCACGCTTCAGATCACCCAGGCCGGCAGCCCTGAGCCGCACACCCTCCAGGTCGCAAGCTTCAGCGAGGCAGGCAAATTCGACAGCTTCGCCATCCACGCAGGCGATCGCACCGGCACGCTCAAGGGCACGCGCCTTGACGAGGTTGCCAGGCTGACCCTGAAAGATGTGAACTTTACCCCAGCAAAGCTGACCCGCACCGGCTCGACGGACGAGCTGACCCTTGACCTGACCCACGACCTGACCCACGACGCGTTAGCCACGCCGGCTGCGAAGGGCGCAAAGACCAGCGCAAGCTCGCTCACCCCGGCCGACCACCTGCAGGCCCACATCACCCTCAAAGATGGGAGGCAGCTCGATGTGCCGGCCTCGATCACCATGGCCAGGCCCCAGGTGAGCGTGCTGAACAAGCAGGTCCAGATGCCGCCGGCGGCCGCCGGCCTGGCAGCGCGTATCCAGCTCGCCGACCAGAACGAGTTGCCGCTCGATGGCAAGCTGACCTTTGCGCTCAAGTCGCAAATCCCGGCTACCTTCGCGCGCGGCGAGTCGGTCGAGGTAGCCACCGTTGATGGCATGGCCTCGGTCACCCTGAGCCTCTCCTCCGCTCAGCTCGTTCTTCAGGACGCAAAGACGGCCATCGCCACGCTCGACCCGCTCAAGGCCTTCGGCAATTCCGCTTTCGGCCAACTGCAGGTCCGCCCAATCCTGGACGACGGCACAACCGGCGACTGGCAAAAGCTGGCCACGCTGGTGCGCCTGCCGACGATCGGGACCCTGACCTGCCCGACTGATCCTGCTGCCCAGTGCACGCTGGCCGGCAGCGGGCTTTACCTCATCGACTCCGTTGCCGCCGACCGGCAGTTCACCCAGAGTGTGACAGTGCCGGACGGATTCGCCGGCAGCACGCTCGATGTGCCCCGTGCCTCCGGCCAGGAGCTCTACGTCAAGCTGCGCGATAACCCGAGCGTGGTGAACACACTGCAACTGGACCCATCGGTCGCCGGCAAGCTCGCCAGGCAGTCCAGAAATTCAGGCCCTAAGCGAGTCGACACCGCCGCCGCCGCTGTTCCTGCGCAAGGGTCCCCGGCTTCTCCTCTACCGCAGACCAGCCCGGCGCCAAGCACAACGGTCGCTCAACCTGCCGCAGCCCCCGTTCCGCCCGCCACAGCTCCGGTTCCACTGGCTGCCGACAGACCTCACTAGACTGGGGGGAACCGGCCTGCATAGGATCGTTCCAGCAGCTGTTCGGTGGTTGCGTTGTAGTTGTGGCTGGCATCCTTCGCGAAGTAAAGGATCTGTTTTTGGCTTACCCTCCGTTTAGGTCGATTTCGTTGTGCCGTTTTCCTACTGAGGTCTTCGAAGTACATCGAGAACAAAGTCAACAGCAGATCCTTTGCTTCGCTCAGGATGACACCACGCAGCCGCTCGCGCTTATTGCACCACCGCTAACCGCGCCCGCTTGCCCACCCGCACCGCCAGCCGAGCAGGCAGCCCTGCCAGCGCCAGGTGCGGCGTAGCAACCGGCTCACCCTCCACCCGCACCGCGCCCTGCTTCATCTTGCGATTCGCCTCGGTTGAGGACTCCGCCATGCCCAGCCCCACCAGCAGCTTGGCCAGCTGGATCATCTTCGCCGCCTCCGTCCAGCCCAGGTCTGCAGCCGACAGCTCGACCTCTTCCAGATGCTCCGGCAGCTCATCCCGCTGGAACTGCCTTGCCCAGCCTTCATCCGCATCCCGCACCGCGGTCGCGTCATGAAAATCGCCAACGATTGTCCGCGCGAGCCGTTTCTTCGCCTCCATCGGGTGCAGCGCGCCGGAGGAAACCTCGGCCTGCATCGCCTCGATCTCGCTCACGCGCAGGTCGGTCAGCAGCGTCCAGTAGCGCCACATCAGTGTGTCCGATAAGGACATGATCTTGCCGTACATCTCCCCCGCCGGCTCATGGATGCCGATCGCATTGCCCAGCGACTTTGACATCTTCTGCACACCGTCCAGCCCCTCGATGATCGGCGTCATCAGCACGATCTGCGAAGGCTGGTCGTAGTGCCGCTGCAGCTCCCGACCAATCAGCAGGTTAAATTTCTGGTCCGTGCCGCCGAGCTCCACATCCGCCCGCAGCGCCACCGAGTCATAGCCCTGCGCCAAGGGGTACAGCATCTCGTGCAGCGAGATCGGTTTCTCTTCCTCAAAGCGCTTGTGAAACTCATCGCGCTCGAGCATCTGCGAGACCGTAAACTTCGCCGCCAGCCGGATCATCCCCTCAAAGCCAAGCTGGTCCAGCCACTCGGAGTTGAACCGGACCTCGGTCTTCTCCCGGTCCAGGATGCGAAAGACCTGGTCGGTATAGCTCTTCGCGTTTCCGTTGATCTGCTCGCGGGTCAGCGGCTTGCGCGTGACCGAGCGTCCGGTCGGATCGCCGATCAGCGTTGTGAAATCGCCGATCATAAAGATGACCTGATGGCCGAGCGTCTGAAAGTGCTTCATCTTGCGCATCAGCACTGTATGCCCCAGGTGCAGGTCGGGCGCCGTTGGATCAAAGCCGGCCTTCACCCGCAGCGGCACCCCCGTGCGGCGCGACTGCTCCAGCCGCTCCCGCAAATCAGCCACGCGAATCATCTCGGCCGCGCCCTTCTGGAGCAGATCCAACTGTTCATCAACGGGCAGGAAGGCAGCAGTCATCGAGCCAGTATAAAAGGGCCGAGACCCCCTGCGCGGGAGGCGGTCACTTCGTGACGCGTATACCGCCCTTCGGGCCCAAAGACAGGTATGCCCCCAAGAAGTACGGGGGCATACCTGTCTTTGCAGCGCCGCAGGCAGAAGACCCCCCACGAAGTGGGCGCCAGCCGCGTAGGCGGTTTTCACCCTTTCACTTGACCTCGATCTCCGGCGCTCCACCTTCGACCTGCCGGGCGCGGAACATGCCCAGCGTGTTCGAGCTCCACACGGGGCTGTCTTTGGTGGTGAGCACGATCACTCCGCCTTCGCCGCCCTTGAGTTTAGGCAGTTCTGTGTGGAGCATCTGGTCGGCGGCCTGCTGGGGCGTCCTGCCTTCTTCAATCAGCGTGCAGACCTGGCGAGCGAGCGTGAGCCGGATGAAGTACTCGCCCACGCCTGTGCCGGAGACAGCGCAGGAGCTGTTGCTGGCATAGGTGCCGGCGCCGATGATCGGCGAGTCGCCGACCCGCCCGGGCAGCTTGCCCTGCATGCCCCCGGTCGAGGTGCCGGCAGCCAGGTTCTCGTCACGGTCACGCGCTACCACCCCGACCGTGCCGAAGCGATGAGCAAAGAAGAGCGGAGGCTCCTCCCCTGAGACAAAACCTGACACAAGGCCCGACACAGAACCTGACACAAGGCCCGACACAGAACCTGACACAAGGCTTGCCCGCGGGGCTGGAGGAACTCCTGCTGGCCGTGCCGGCACCGCCCGCCCGCTCGCCCGCATCACTCCGGCAAACTCCTGCCAGCGCATCTCGGTAAAGAAGAAGGACGGCGGCTGCTGCTCCAGCCCCCGCACCCGCGAGAAAGCATCCGCCCCATCACCCACCATCATCACGTACGGCGTGTGCTCCATCACCGCCCGGGCGAGCAAGATAGGGTGGCGGGTAAAGTGGACGCCGGCTACCGAGCCCGCAGCCAGCGTATGCCCATCCATGATGGCTGCGTCCATCTCGTTACGGCCTTCTGCGTTGAACGCCGAGCCGCGCCCGGCATTGAAGAGTGGATCGTCTTCGAGCACCTGGATCGCAGCTTCGACCGCGTCCAGGGCCGGCCGACCAGCCGAGAGCACGGCCGTCCCTGCCGCAAGCGCCCGCTCGAGCGACTGGTGATACGCGCCGGCAGTTGCCTGGTCCATATGCTCCCACTCGCTTTCGCCCGCGCCTCCGTGCACGGCGATCGCCCAAGGGCGTCCCGAAGTCTGGGCTGTGGCAATCGAAGCAGAGAGAAGAGAGAGAAGGAAGAGGAGCAAGAGGCCGAGCTGTGACATGCGGCTCATGGTAACGCATTGTTCTTAGAGTGCCCCGGGGGCTCGCGGCGCGCGACCCCCCAGGTACTCAGTACTGGTTACGAGACTGGTTGACTAGGAGGCCTGGGAGAGTGCCTCGCCGAGCTCCTTGATCTTCGCGGAGGAGCCAGTGCTCTCGTCGCCGGCAACCGCAACCGTGTCTTTGCCCAGCTTGTGAACCAGGTTCTTGATGGCGGTGCCATCGAGCTTCTCTGTCTCGAGCAGCTTCTTCAGCTTGCCCAGGTCGGCGACCACCGTCTTGACGCCCTGGTGGTCATGCTTGGAAAGATACTCTTCCCAGCCCTCGATGTTCTTGATGGCCTTATCGGTGGCGAAGTTCTGGGCGCCTTCTTTGATGGCTTGGATGGTAGTGTCAAAGCGTGTAGTCGACATATTTGGGCGATCTCCTGACATAGCTTTCTGGGGTTATGTGTCGTAAGTGGTCCAAACACTCCGATGGCTGACGGCAAGGTCCCTTTGCCCGCCGCGCGAAGCCTATATTGAGTCGGTCAAACCAGCGCTCAACGGTGCCAAGAGAATTGCGGCCCCTGCGCGAGTGAGCTGCTTGCGGCAGGCAGCGCTGCCCGGAGGGGCGCATCTTAGCAGGCGAGAGTATGCAACCCGTGGCCAGCCATTCTTCAACCCACCCTGCAAACAAGACCTGCCTGACCTGCGGGCGCACAATCGAGTGGCGAAAGAAATGGGAGCGCGATTGGGACCAGGTCCGCTACTGCAGCGACGGCTGCCGGCGCGCCAGGCCCGGCGACCGGGAGCGTGCGTTAGAGACAGCCATCCTCGAGCTGCTCCAGAAGCGTGGCGCCGGCAAAACCATCTGCCCGTCAGAAGCAGCCCGGCATCTCGCCGGCGAGGCGCGCGAAGCCTGGGAGCCGCTGATGGAGCCGGCCCGCGCGGCTGCCAGGCGCCTGGTAAGCCAGGGCAGGATCGTTATCACCCAAGGCGGCCATCCGGTGGATCCCTCGTATGCCAAGGGCCCGATCCGCCTGAAACTGACGTGAGCCGTTCGACTGAAGTGTCGCGCTCTACGATGAAGCACGTTCTCATGGATTAAGAGCACGAGAGCACGAGAGCACGAGAGCATACCCGACCGCAGAATGGACGCAGAACAGGTACGCGCTATCGTTCGCAAGCTGCCGCACCTGGAGGAGACGGTCCAGTGGGGCGAGAACCTCGTCTTCTGGGTGGGCGATAAGGCGATCGGCGGCAGGATGTTCGCGCTCGTCGATCTCTCCGCCAGAGTCTCCGACCATCCCAGCCCGGTGATGAGCTTCAGCGCCGGCCCTCAAGCCTACGCCGAGTTGCTTGAAACCGAAGGCATCCTCCCGGCACCCTACATGGCCCGGATCCACTGGGTCGCGCTCGCGCACTGGGACGCACTCCCGCCCCGCGAGCTGGCCGAGCGGCTCGCGAAGGCGCATGCGCTCACCTACGCCAAGCTCCCCAAGCGGACCAAAGACATACTCGCATTGCCTGCCGCCGAGCGGCGCAGGCTGATCGCGGAACGCCGGCAGGCGTCGGCCGAGGCGAAAAAACCTGCCAAGGCGCAGTCCAAAGCCATCTTGGCCAAAGCATCCAGGTCGCCGCAAGCGTAAGGCGTACTCGTTCCCCGAAGATCAGCAACCGCAGCCACATCACTCGCTCGACGGAAGCGGTAATCCCCACACGTACAAAGCCAGGCTTCAAACGCCCACCAGCGCGGAGAAACCCGGAAGCGGCAGCTGGACCTTCCGAACGGAGCGCGTAGTGGGTTCATCTCTGCAGCGTAGCACCACTTTGTGCAAAGTTGGCGGCATGCTCGCCGCTGCTCCAGCGTCAAATTGCGCTGCTTGAGCGTCGAAGTACGTATGAACGGTGTTTCTCTATCACTCGCTGGCAAGGTTGCGCTGATCACCGGCGGCTCGCGCGGCATCGGCGCTGAAACAGTCCGTCTCTTCTGCCGGGCCGGCGCTCGGGTCGTCTTCAACTATCGCTCGGCTGCAGACGCCGCGCAGGCCCTGGCAGCCGAGTGCGGCGGCCCGGACAAATGCGTTGCTATCCAACACGAGCTCTCGACCGCAGCCGAAGGTCGCGCCTTCGTTGAGACGGCCTGCGCCATATTCGGGCGGCTCGACTGCCTGGTCGTCAACCATGGCGTCTGGCCCCCGCATGATGCGCCGATCGAGAGCATGGCAGACGCGCAGTGGAGCTCGACGGTGGGCATCAATCTCGACAGCGTCTTCGGCCTCGTGCAGGCCGCGGTCTTGCAGATCAAGGCTCAGATGCAGCAGCAACCAGACAAAGCAAACGGAGCAACCGGCCACATCGTGCTCGTCAGCTCCACCGCCGCCCAGCGTGGCGAGGCCTTTCACGCCGACTACGCCGCGACCAAGGGCGCTCTCATCTCGCTCACCAAGAGCCTCTCCAGCGAACTCGCCGGCCAGGGCATCTACGTCAACTGCGTGGCTCCCGGCTGGGTCGCGACCGATATGTCCGCCTCCACGCTCGCCGACCCGTCTGCCCGCCAGAAGATCTTTTCGACCATCCCGCTCGGGCGCGTCGGCACCACCTCCGAGATCGCCGGGCCCATCCTTTTTCTCTGCACCCCCTTCGCCGGCTTCATGAGCGGCGAGATCGTCAACGTGAATGGCGGGGCGGTGCTGGTTGGTTAAACGACTTACCCTTGGCTGCGTGCTCGTCCTCCTGCCCGCAGTATCTCGAGCGCAAGCAACAGCGCCCGCGCCTGCTCTCTCGAGCCCGGCCTCATCGCACGCCCAGCCCGCAGCAGACACCGATGAGGTCAAGTGCCGCAAACTGCTGGCCGCGATGGTCGACGCCCTCGGCGGCCAGAAGTGGCTCACCCTCAAGGACACCGCGCTCACCGGCCGTACCTCCGGCTTTTTCCAAGGCAAACCCACCGGCGCCATCTCCGACTTCTACTCGCTGCGCACCCCGCCAACCGCCCAATCCGCGGGCGACGAGCGGATCGAGTTCACCAAGAAGCGTGACGTGGTCTCGATCTACAACTCCAATGCGGCCTGGGAGATCACCTACAAGGGCAAGCACCCGGTCCCCGAGGACCAGTCCGGAGACTACTACCGGCGCCGCGATCACTCGATCGAGACTGCCGTGCTGGTCTGGCTCAAGGACCCCGCGACCGTGCTGCTCTCAGAAGGCCAGCAGGTCGCCGAACGCCACCTCGTTGACCAGGTGACGCTGATCTCCCCGGCCAACGACGCCATCACCCTGCAGCTCGATACCGAAACCCACCTTCCCCTGCGCCGTATCTTTCGCTGGCGCGACCCGGTCTACAAGGACAAGAACGAAGAGATGGATGAGTACGACGACTATCACCAGATCGAAGGCATCGCCACCCCCTTTACGCTCACCCGCTTTCACAATGGCGACATGGTCAGCGAGCGCTTCCTCTACCGCGCCGAGTACAACGTACCCATACCGCCGGACGCCTTTAATGCCGATGCCGCCGCGGCCAGGCAGAAGCACTAGCGCGAAGCAAAAAGCACAAAGCACAAGCACGAAGCACAAGCACGAAGCGCGAAGCAAAAGCACCAAGCACCAAGCACAAAGCGCGAAGCAGAAGCCCTAAGCCGCGAAGCAGAAGCAATCCCCGCCAAGCACGATTGCGAAAGCCTGTCACCCTGAGCGCAGCGAAGGATCTGCTGTTGATCCTGCTTCGCGCAGGAGCCGATCTGCCCCACATCCTTCGCACTCGCGCAACCGCTTAGGAAGCAACTATCCTGGTGGCTATGGAGTGTATCTTTTGCAGGATCGTCAGCGGCGAGATTCCGGCCGCCATCCTCTACCAGGATGAGCTGGTGCTCGCGTTTGCGGACATCGCCCCGCAAGCGCCTGTGCACCTGCTCGTCATTCCCAAGCAGCACGTCGTCTCGCTCGCGCACGTCGCGCGCGCCGACGCCCCCTTGATGGGCCACCTGCTCGCTATCGCCGCGGAGCTCGCCCTCGAGCATGGCCTCGCAGAAGGCTTCCGTACCGTGATCAACAGCGGCGCAAACGGCGGCCAGACCGTCGATCACCTGCACGTCCACGTGCTGGGCGGCCGCCCCATGCACTGGCCTCCCGGCTAGGCTCTCTTACAGGCTGTACCAGCCGCAGCTGCGCGCTCAGCGCGCCCTATACTCATCGAGTGGACTATCTCTGGACGCCCTGGCGCTACCAGTACATCACCGGCGGCGACCCGCAGGCCAGGCCCTCGCGCAAGGGCGTCCCTCAGGAGCTCGATGCCTGGCCAGGCGAACTCGACTGCGTCTTCTGCAACCTGATCGGCTCGACTGACTACGCCATCGAACACGGCATGCCGCAGCAGGATGCCGAACGAGCGGCGCTGATCGTCTATCGAGCCGCAGAGGTCTTTGTCTGCCTCAACCGCTTCCCCTACAACTCCGGGCACCTGATGGTCCTGCCCTACGAGCACCAAAGCTCGCTTGCGGCTCTTGCACCGGGCATCGCCCACGCGCTGATGGATCACGCGCAGCGCGCCGAGCGAGCCCTGCGCCGCGTTTACACGCCAGACGGGCTCAACCTGGGCATGAATCTCGGCGCGGCGGCCGGCGCAGGCGTCGCCGGGCACCTGCACCTGCACGCCCTGCCCCGCTGGGTCGGCGATACCAGCTTTATGACCGTCACCAGCGAGACCCGCACCCTGCCCGAGTCGCTCGAGGTGACCTGGCAGCGCCTGCGTGAGGCCTTCGCGGCTGAGCCTCAGCCCTAGGCACGCCCAGGCAGCTGCAGCCATCAATCCATCCTTTCGCGGCCGAGTGCAATCTCCGCATCACATCATCAGGTCTAGGGCGTGCCCATCGGCTTTTGTTTGTCGCGCCTGCAGGATCAACGGAGGACCAAGATGAGCGACACGCAACCCGGCAGCCTGCCTCAAAGTCAGGACCACCTCGACCGGCACGCCGGCCACGAAGAAGCAGCCGCTACCGCGCAGGCGGCTCCCACCAGCGTCGAGCCGGTCGAGCCACAGGACACGCATGCAGCCGGTGCAGCCTCCGGCCAGCAAAGCGAGTTGCTCCAGAAGAATGTCAGCGGCTCTGAGCAGGAGGGTGCGGCCGAGCGCGCCAAAAGGCTTGAGGAGCAGGCTGGCGGTAACGCTGCCGGCTATCACTCAACGGGCTCCTCCACCAAGACAAGCGGCGGCCAGTAGCTACCCGCTCTGAGCTTCAAAGTAGGCCAAGGACGTTCACCGCGCGGCGGTCGAAGCGCTCCGTCGTCCAGGTGACTTAAGCTGCGTCCATGGCAACCGCCTTCCTTTAGCCATACCTCTGATTGTGTAGCAAGACTGATCCAGATTTCGCCGAGTCCACCTACCAGCACGCGCCGCAGGCTGTTCCAAAGCTACGCGGCGCCTCCCCGGCTCATCCACCCCCATCATCGGAGCGTTCCACTATGTACTTCACCGACAAAAAGCTGCAATATCCCGTTCGCGTTGAAACTCCCAATCCACTCTTCGCAAGAATGCTTCAACAGGCCATCGGCGGAGTCGAAGGCGAGATCCGCGTCTGCATGCAGTACTTCTTCCAGGCCTGGGGCTGTCGTGGGCCGGTCAAGTACCGTGACATGCTTCTCAACACGGCGACCGAAGAGATCTCGCATATTGAAATGCTCGCCACCGCCGTCGCGCTGAATCTTGAAAAAGCTCCTGTCGCCCTCCAGGAAGAGGCTGCCGCTGCCAGCCCGGCTGTCAACGCGGTCCTCGGCGGCATGGACTTCCGTCATATCCTGTCGACGGGTCTGTCGGCCATGCCCACCGACGCCAACGGCGTTCCCTTTGACATGTCCCACATCTACGCCAGCGGGAACATTGCCGCTGACATGTACTGCAATGTAGCCGCTGAAAGCACCGGCCGCGCCCTTGCCGTGCGGCTCTACAATGCCACCGATGATCCAGGCATGAAGGACATGCTCTCCTTCAACATCGCGCGCGACACGATGCACCAGCAGCAGTGGCTTGCTGTCCTGGAGGAGCTCGGACCGTCCCACCTGCCCATTCCCAACAGCTTTCCGCAGGCAAAGGAAAACAGCGACTACGCCTACAACTTCTTCATCACCACCACCGAGGGCGTCGGCAACCAGGCAAACCAGGCTTGGACCAGCGGCCAGGCGCCTGACGGCCATGGCGAGTTCTCTACCTTCATTGCCCGTCCGCTGGGTGAGGTACCTGACCTCGGGTTCGGCCGGCCCGATACCTTCGGCCAAAAGGAGCAGTCACTCGGCACCGCGGCAGGGATTGTAGAAAAGGGTAAGTCGCTGGTCGAGCAGATGAAGAACGCCCTCTAAGCTCATCTCTCCCCGGGTCACTGCGCTTAGGGCGGGCTTCTTTACGAAGCCCGCCCTAGACTTTTTCGTGTTCGCCTGCGCGAAGAGTGACGCGGTCGTGGTGGGTCGGTCCCAGTGACTCGTTCCTAGTCCCTCGTTCCTAGTCCGCCCGCAGATTTGCCGATCTTGGGCGTATAACTCCCGCATGAAGCTCGTTCCGAACGCCAACAAGTAATGACATCCTGCCGCGCGCAGCCGCAGGCCTGTCAGCTGGCGCCGGGTTTTCTGTGATCCTGGGAACGGTAACTCCGCACGCCCTCGGATGGCAGGCTATCGGCCCGGCGTGCTCATGTTGCGGCTGGCTGCCTTTTTCATCCCCTACGCTCTTCACGAGTCGCCGAGAGGATAAGTCTCTCTCTTGAGCGACAAAGCCGGCGCACTAGCCGTGCAGCACCTTCGCCTGGCTAGAACCAGGGTGATTTTCCGGACCGAGGATCTTGATCTTCGTCGCCAGCCCCAGCAAACCCAGCAAGCGTATGCCCAGGTAGTTCACATCCAGCTCATACCAGGCCATGCCGTGCCTGGCCGAGACCGGGTGCGCGTGGTGGTTGTTATGCCAGCCTTCGCCCCCGCTCAGCAGCGCCACCCACCAGTTATTGCGCGAGTCGTCGCGGGTCTCAAACCGGCGCGTCCCCCACATGTGCGTCGCCGAATTGACCAGCCACGTCGTATGCAGCCCCAGCGTCACCCGTAGAAAGATGCCCCACAGCACCCAGCTCAGTCCCCGGTCCCCGGCTGCGCCGCCAAACCAAGCCAGCCCGACGCCGACCAGCGTCACCGGCACCCAGTGCAGCCGGCTCAGCCACACGTAGAACGGCTGCCGGTAGAGGTCCGGCGCATACCGGGCCAGCGCCGGGTTGTGGTTGTGCAGCGAGCCCCACAGCATCCAGCCCAGGTGCGACCACCAGGCGCCATCGCGCGGCGAGTGCGGGTCACCCGGCCGGTCGGTGATCTGGTGGTGCAGCCGGTGCACCGCCACCCAAAAGAGCGGCCCACCCTCGAGCGCGAGCGTCGCGCACACGGCCATGGAGTACTCGACCCAGCGAGGGGTCTGGTAGCCGCGATGGGTCAGCTGCCGGTGGTAGCTCATCCCAATGCCGACATTCTGCGCCAGCACCCAGAGCACCGCAAAGACCACGAGCGAGGACCAGCGAAAGAAAAAGAACGCCGCGACTGCCAGCACGTGAAAGACGATCATCCAGACAGCCAGCACCAGATTCAGACCGCCCGACGGCGCTTGCAGCAGCGCATTGGCCTCACTCTGCAATGTGACCTGATCCACCAGAGGCGTGCTCATCGACTTCGACGCTAATCCCGCACCAGCTGCCTGGCTGTAATTGTTGCGTAATAGCTCGCGGGGGAGAGTACCCGAAAAGGTCAGGCTGGCGGAAGTGATCCGACTTCCCACGCCATGTTGCAAGCCAAATCACAAGCCGCGCGCCCTAAGCCAAGTTGCACGCCAAGTTGCAAGCGGCGTTGCAGCGAGGAAGCCGAAGCGGCGCCCTCACCACGAAGTACCCAGTCCCCACGTCGCCGAGGCCCGCACCGGATGGCACCGCTCTCACCCACTCGCGCGAGTCAGCCTCGCGCACTGGCCACTTACTCCCGCACCGGTCGACTTACTCCCGCACCGGTCGACTTACTCGCGCTCTGCCATCCCGGCAGGTTCGAGCTCCTTGAAGAGCCAGATCTTGGCCAGCGCCCAGTCTCGCTTCACCGAGCGAGCCGCAATGCCCAGCACCCCGGCAATCTCCTCCACGGTCAGCCCGCCGAAGTAGCGCAGCTCCACCACCTTCGCCTGCCGAGGCTCTCTGTTCGCCAGCCGGGCCAGGGCTTCGTCCACAAACAGCACCTCGGCTGCATGCGCCTCGGTGAACGCGAGCGTCTCGTTCAATTCCACCCTCTGCAACCCGCCTCCGCGCATCTGCGCATTGTGTGTCCGCGCATGGTCCACCAGGATCCGCCGCATCACCAGTGCGGCGACCCCGATGAAGTGCTGCCGGTTCTGCCAGTCCACCTCGTCCTGCACCAGGCGCATGTAGGCCTCATTGATCAGCGCGGTCGGCTGCAGGGTGTGATCCGGCCGCTCCCGGCGCATGTAGCCGGCAGCCAGCCGGTGCAGCTCCGCATAGACCAGCGGCAGCAGATCGTCCGCGGCCGCCGCGTCGCCGGCCTTCATCGCGTGTAACAGCCGGGTTACTTCGCCCTTATCCTCGCTCGTTGCTGGGTTAGTCATTGGGGTAATCATTGGCTTGCTGGCTCCTCTGTTGAAACGTACAGGCGAGCCATTCTCGCCCCTCTTTCCCGTCTCTGCAAGTCCCCTATATGCGAGTTATTTTGAGTATTCCTAAAGATGCTCAACGGCTGGGCTGATTGCGTGCAGACTGCGTCCGTGTGCGCGGCGCTGCATAACCATAACTGGTAATCACTCCAGAGTTATGGCATGATGTTGCCGGCCTGCCGAGCCTGCATCTCGGGGCGTCTACGCACGCTTTTCGCTGGCCGCATAGCTTTAGCTTTGCGATTCAGCGATAGAACAGAGTTACGAATTAATTTTAAAATCAGGCCGGCCCGGACGCTCGGCTCTGTCGTTCTATGCCGTGCGCAGAGACTCGGCTGTCACAAGTGCGACGCGGCAACTCATCTTCTCTCGAGTCCGCAGCGTGTCAGCACTTAGCCTGAAGTTAGGAACGCTTGATCTCCAGAGTTGTGGACCATGGCTAGCTGCCAACAATCTGTCGAAGAGCTCTTTGGCGCTGCGCTCGAGTGCCCGCCCGAAGAACGCGGCGCGCTGCTCGACCGCTGCTGCGCCAATGCGCCCGAGCTGCGACGACTCGTCGAAGAGCTGCTCCTCGCCAACTCCCAGGCCGGCAGCTTCCTTGAGAAGCCCCATCCCGCGCTTCTGCAGGCCAGGCTTGCTGCCCCAGCCGCACATGAGAACGTCATGATCCCGGCCGCCCAGGCTTCTCCGCGCGGGCGCTTCGAGCCCGGACAGATCATCGCCGGCCGCTTTACCGTGGTGCGCTTCCTCGCCTGCGGCGGCATGGGCGAGGTCTACGAGGTCTCTGACGGCTTTCTCCAGGGCGTCCATGTCGCGCTCAAGCTCATCCTGCCTGCACTCGCCGCCAACGACAGCGCGACCCACCGCTTCGAGCAGGAGGTGCTGCTGGCCCGCAAGGTCAACCACCCCAATCTCTGCCCCATCTACGACATTTCGCTCTGCCAGGATCCCGCGCCGCCCTTCCTCTTTCTCACCATGAAGCTGCTCGAAGGGGAAACGCTCGCAGCCCGCCTGCGCCGCCAGGCTCCCTTCACGGTCAGCGATCACCTGGCCATCGCCTGCCAGCTTACCTCCGGTCTCGCGGCTATCCACTCTGCCGGCGTCATCCATCGCGACATCAAGCCCAACAACGTCATGCTGCTCGAGGGCACAGCAGAGCTTCGCCTCTCCCTGATGGACTTCGGCCTGGCGCGCCTTCATGAGGCGGAGGTGACCGCGCTCACCCAAAGCAATCTTGCCGGCACCCCCGGCTACCTGGCGCCAGAGCTCTACCTGGGGCATGCGCCCGCGCAGGCCACCGACCTCTACGCGCTCGGCGTCGTGCTCCACCAGGTCCTCACCGGCTGCCTGCCCCTCACCAACCGGGAAACCCTCGCCATCGAGCCAGCCCCTTCGCTTGCGCTCGCCGAGTGCCCGGTGACCCTGCGCCTCGCGGTCGCCGAGCTGCTTGCCCCCGAGCCCAAGCGCCGCTGCCTGGCCTTTGAGCGCCTGCATGCCTGGTTCGGCCTCGGTCCCTCGGCCCTGCTCCACCTCGCCGCGTCGAACCCGGCATCGGGTCCGGCCTCACATCCAGCCCCAGACGCAAACGCGTCCGCAGCTTCCGGCGCGGGCTCATCCGCGGCCTCGGACCCGCATCCCGACGCGGCCTTGCACCCGAACTCGCCCGAGAACGGGGCACGGAATGATCACGGGAGCGCGGCCCGGAACACGGCCCGGACCGGTTCTGGGAACGCAGCCCGGACCGATTCTGGGAACGCAGCCTGGACCAACTCTGGCAATGCAGCCGCAAACGCTCACTGGCCCGCTCACGCGAACGCACCTGGGAACGCGCCCGGGCTTGTTCCCTGGAACGCAGCCGCAAACGCTCACTCGCTCGCGAACTCGAACGGCTTGGCCGGACCCGCTCACGTGCCACTCGCCAGCCCCGCCGCTTCGTCCGCGCCGGAGCCGCGCCGGAGCCGCCGCGCCTTTCTGGTCACCGGCTCCCTCGCCGCCGCCTCGCTCGCCGGCGTGGCTCTTCTGGGGCGCGATCGCCTTTTTCCCTCCATCCCAGACTTGATCCCAGAGTCGATCCCAGACTTGATCGAGGACTCGATTGCCGACCTGCTCCACCCCCTGCCGCACAAACGCTTCGTCGCCCTGCTCCACTGGCCGCCCTCTCCCGACCCGACGCTCAAGGCCATGCTCTCCGGCGTCATCGACGCCATCGCCGGCGAACTCGCCCGCGCCGAAGCCCATGACCGCGACCTCTTTGTCTCCGCCCAGCGCACCGACGCGCCGCTCCTCACCCCCGCGCAGTTGAACGAGGTGCGCGAGTCGCTCGGCGCCAACCTGATCCTGGCCGCCTCCGCGACCTCATCGAGCAAGTTACCGGGCAACTCACCGGGCAACTTACCGAGCAACTCACCGGACGGCTCGCCGGGCAAGTCACCGGACGGCTCGCCGGCCAGTTCGGAGGCGAACTCGAAGAAAGACTCGCCGATTCCTATGCAGGGTGACCGGGAGCCCCACTCGGAGAAAGACCAGATCGAGCTCACCCTTCGCGTGCTCACCCCCTCGCTCGGCGAGCCGCTGCGCCAGATCCGCCTGCGGATCCCACGCGACCGCCAATCCGAACTCTCCGAGCGCGCCGTCCAAGCCGCCGCCCGCCTGCTCAACGTAACCCGCTACTCCCCCGACGACCAGCGCAGCCGCCCCGGCACCGACTCCGCCGAAGCCCTCGCCGCCTACCAATCCGCCCAAGCCCTCCGCAAGCAACCCAACGACACCGGCCTCGACGCCGCCATCGAAAAGTACAAGCAAGCCCTCGATCTCGACCCCCGCTACGCCGCCGCCTACGCCCGCCTCGCCCGCGCGTATTTCCACCTCTACAATTTGCACCGCGATCCAGCCGCACTCGCTTTGGCGCGTGCTAACTGCCAGTCCGCTCTGAAGTTTGAACCGGGTTCGGTTGAGGCTTCTCTCGTCCTGGCGTGGGTGTTAGAACGATCCGGCGATTTGGATGGTGCATTGCGCGAGATTAAGCGGGCTCTATTGCTCGATCCCTTTGACTCGAATACGCTGGTGTCGCAAGGCGCCTTCTATGCAGATCTTGCTCGGTGGAGTGATGCAGAGGCAGCCTACGCCGCCGCCGTTAGGATGAGACCCAATAGATGGCTGGGCCACCATGAGCTTGCCGTCATCCTCAGTCGCCAGGGTAAATACGGGCAGGCGCTCACTGAGTTTCAATCCGCGACCCTTGTCAACGCCTACAACGCTCAGGCCTCGGCCGATCTTGGCTATACCTACCTGCAGCTTGGCAGGTTGAGCGAGGCAGTGCTGCAATGCAGGAAGAGCTATGCACTGCGGCCCAACGTCCAAGCTGCTCTGGCGCTGGCGGAGGTCTACAGGGTGCGAGGTAGCTACCAGCAAGCGATCGATTTCGCGAAGTCTGCTCTGCGGCTTGAAACAAGCGATCCAGAAGCCTGGGTGCAATTGGCGGATTGCTACAGTTCGTCTCCCTCGGGCCGACTCGAGGCTGTTAAAGCCTACACGAGGGCGCGCGACCTACAACACGAGCAGCTACAGATCGAGCCAAAAGATGGCCCGGGATGGATGCGCTTAGCGCTTTGTCAAGCAAAGACAACCAACTTGAAATCCATTCTGCCGATGGTGGCGCAAGCAGAGTCCCTGCATGCCGACGACTTGCTCTCTCAGCTTTCAAAGACTCGCATTCTTGCCATTATCGGTCGCGGCCGCGAAGCTTTGGACACCTTGGCGCGATGCGCCGAACGGGGAGCCACCGCATTCCAGCTTGCAACCCTGCCGGACATTGAAGCGGTGCGCCAAGACCCTCTCTACCGCAGCAAAGTTGGCTCGAAGTCCGTGTTCGATAAAACAGAGTTACAGGAAAGGAGCTAATCCATGCTAACAAGTAAAAAGGTCCGCAAAACCTCGACAACCGTGCTGCCGCTTCTTCTGGTCATAGCGTCCGCGTGCAACCGAAGTGCGCCAGCTCCTGAACGGCCATCGCCACCTGTTGGGTCCCCTTCATCCGCTCCCGTAACCTTTCACGTGTCCGCAGAAGATGGCGGTACCATCACGGATCCAAAGCAGGCAGTGCATCCTTTGCAGGAAGCCAACTGGCAGGCGAACACCGACAGGCTCAAATTCAAGATTACCTTTCCAGACCCTGGCGGCAGCCCCTGCAAGGATAGTGGCGACCCTTCTCTCAAGCAGGCCCAGCCTTACACTTTGAGTTGCGTCATTAAGGCCCATCCTAGCTCTACCTACAAGCCGTATATCCAGATCACTACCGTGACCGTAGGTCCAACACCAGCATCGCCTCATCTCTGCCCGGAATGCGAGATAACGGTCCGGCCTACGCCATAAGCGACGTTCTTGCGGCGGAGACGTGGCGCTAAACAAGGCTGCTCGTTGTTTTTCACCGACGCGCTTAGTTGCGCACCGACTTAGTCGGGCGTACTAAGTGTGCCTAAGTTAGTGCGCCAGGTAAGGCGACAAAGGCGGAAGAATGATTCATACGAATCTTTTGAAGTTTTGATCAGGAACCGTGCTACGGTGGGCGGCCTTCAAAAGGCTTAAGGAGAAAGGATGAAAGGGATGCTCGTAGTATCTTTCTTCACACTCGCGGTCGCTGGACAGCTAGCCAACCCAGTCGCCATGCACGCCCAGAGCTCCAACACTGAGACCTCCAGCCAGCGCGTGCTGGTAACTGTTCCGAACGGAACAACAGCGTTTTCTCCTCGTCTCTGCGGCGGATGCACTATGGGCATCCCCACGCCGCCGCACGTCAGCCTGTAAGAGTCGAGTCAGCGCCAAACTCAGTGACGAAAGAATACCGAGCAGCAAATCTCTGGGGCGGCGGCTCCTAAAGCTCTCGCCCCTCCCTGCCGATAGAGTCGCCATGCGACAAGCCGCCTCGTCCTTCCACCTCCCCCAGCTCAGCATCGTCTACCACGCGACCAAAGTAGGCCAGGGCCTGCGCTTGGAAGCGGACTGGCACCAGCTGCAGCTACTCCGCGTCGCCGAGGAAGCCCGCCAGGCCGCCGCCGCCCGCAGCCTACCCGCGCGTCCTCCTCGCGAACAGTAGCTGGCGAATAGTAGCTCGCGAACAACTGTTTTAGTCGCAGCCGCCCCAATCCGGCGCGAGCTCCTCCAGGATTGCTGCTGCGGGCATAGCACCCGGGCGCCCGGCCTGAACGCAGCCGCGAGCCCTTCTAGTTCACCCGGTGCGGCCCCGGCATCGAGCCCAGCATGGTCTCGATCAGCCGCCGCGTCCATGCGGTCCGCGCCGCCTCCATCGAGTCCGACAGCGGTAGAAACTCGCTCTCGACCGCCGCCCGGATCTCCGGGGTCTGTCTGGTCTGCTCGAGCTTTTCGAGCAGCGCATACTCCGGGTGCGCCTGGTGCACCATTAGCACCATCGCCAGCAGGCACCGGATCTCTACCGAGTCATGCTTCATCCGTTCGATCAGCGCGTTCACCAGCTCGTGGTACTTCTCGCAGTCCACTTCCATGGGCATATGGCTGCGAGCCTACCAGCCCACCCCCCAAGCCGCACGCGGCTCGCAGGCGCCTGGCCGGTACTGAGGTAACAAGAGACCGGAACCAAGACCGCCTACGCGGCAGGCGGCCACTTCGTGGCGGGTCTTCTCTAAAGGCAAAAGACATCCTTGGTCACCGCGAAGCTGCTAGCCCGTCCAGAGCCTTCTAAGCCGCTGCCGGCAACGCCTTCCCCGCTCGGCTGCCGGTCGCATGCCGCACCATCGCCAACCCGACAAACCCTAGCCCCAGCACGCACACCCCGGTCCAGTGCGCCCGCTCCCAGGCCAGCGTCGAGAGCAGCGAACCCACGGACCCACCTAGAAAGTAGATCACCATGTAGATCGTGTTGATTCGCCCGCGCGCCGTCGGGTCAAGCCCAAAGATGCGTGTCTGGTTCGCGATCTGGTTCGCCTGCGCGCCTCCATCAAGCAGCACCACGCCCACCACCAGCCCGGCCAGGTGGTACCCAAAGCCCCACAGCACCGCAAACGAGGCCGCCAGCATCCCCAGCGCCAGAGACACCACCGAGCGCGTGCCATGCCGGTCAGCCATCCGCCCGGCGACCGGCGCAATCAGCGCGCCCGTCGCTCCCAGGATCCCGAAGCTGCCCGCCACCCCGGGCCCCAGGTGGTACGGCGAGGAGCCCAGCAGGAAGACCAGCGTCGTCCAGAAGCAGGAGAACGCCGCGAAGACCAGCGCGCCCAGCACCGCCGACTCGCGCAGGACCGGCTCCCGTCGAAAGAGCGTCCAGAGCGAGCCAAGCGCTCGAGAGTAGGGCAGAGGGTGCGAGGGCGGCAGCCTGGGGAAGAAACGCAGCAGCAGGGGAACAAAGACCAGGTTCAGCCCCGCCGCCAGGGAGAAGACCGCTCTCCAGCCCAGCCACTCGCTCACCAGCCCGGCAAAGGCGCGCGCCAGCAGGATGCCCAGCAGCAGGCCCGTCATCACCGTGCCGACCGCGCGACCCCGCCCACCCTCGCCCGCCAGCTCCGGCGAGATCGAGACCGCCACGTGGGTCACCGATGCCGCAAGCCCCGCGGCCACGCTTGCCACCACCAGCAGGCTGAGCGTCGGCGCCAGCGCTACCAGCAGCATCGCGGCCGCGACGCAGGCGAAGAGCCGGACCATCAGCCCGCGGCGCTCGACCACATCGGCCAGCGGCACAAAGAAGAGAATACCCAGCGAGTAGCCGACCTGGGTTGCGACCGCGACAGCGCCGGTCGAGGACGGCGGCACGTGGAAGCTGCGCGCCATCTCCAGCAGCAGCGGCTGGTTGTAGTAGATGTTCGAGACCCCGATACAGCACGCGAGGCTGAGCAGCAGCAGCAGGCGGCCGTGCGAGTGGGGAGAGCGGGTGGGTTGGCTCAGGACCTCGGGCATCAGCATTAGATGACGGGGGCCCGGCAGGATCGCGAACGATGCTGCTAAGGCTCGTGCCTGCCCGGTCTCTCGCTGCTGCTCCGCGGGCAGGTTCGGTAAGTGGCTTTCTGTGTCAGTGCTTCGGGCCCGGTCCGCAAGCGACCGGGAGACTCCCCGGCAAACCTGCGCTTTCTTGGTCTTCAAGGCGTCCCACAGCCCAGGCAGCGGGACGCTAAGCCCTACACCAGTCGAAGCGCAGCCCAACCGGACTTATGGGGACCCACCCCCGGGGTCGCCGCACTCACCCGCATCGCCCCGGCGCAGCCGCGATAGGCAATCTTCAAGCCCTCTCGGGCCAGGGTCTTGCGCATCTGCGTCCGCGCATGCTCGGCCCACGGTCCCTTGGCGTCCAGCTTCAGGTAGCGCAGCCAATGCCGCAGCGCCGGCCGCCGCTCGCCGCTTCGCTCCAACGCCAGCGCCAGGTTATAGTGCGCGTCCGCGTAGCGGGGCGCCAGCGCCACAGCGCGCTGGTAGGCTTCTACCGCCTCCGGCAGCCGGCGCAGCTCGTCGAGCACATTGCCCAGGTCAAAGTAGGCCAGCGCGTACTCCGGGTCAGCCTCGGTGGCCATCCGGTAGAGCTGTTCCGCCCTCAGGTACTGGCGCTGGTTGTAGTAAAGCGTCCCCAGGTTGATGCACGCAGGCGCATGCGGCGGCCAAAAGGCCAGGATCTCCTCGTAGCCGCCCATGGCTTCGTCGTGCTTGCCGGCTTCCTCGGCACGGACCGAGGCAGCGAACAGCCGCGCGACCTCGAGGTCCTGCTCGCGGACCCGGGTAGCCGGTCCCACCAGCGCCAGCGAGCGGCCCCCGGTGCCAGCGAAATCAAGCAGCAACTGGCGCGCAATCGGCTCCATGACCAGCCCCGAGTGGCGAAAGACCACGCGCGAGCCGCTTGAGGTAAGGCCGGCTTCGAGCAGCGGGTCGGCCATGCCGGAGACCGAGCGCATGGCATGGATGGAATCGCGGATGCTCGCAGCAGAGATGCGCTGGGCCCCCAGCTCGCGCAGCTTGCGCAGCTGGCCCAGCTCCTGGAATGAGTACGATTCGCCGCTCGCGATCAACCCGTTGCGCTCCCACATGCGGAGCTGTCTTTCGCCGATCCGAAAGATGCGAAGAACGTCCTGCCGACCATACTGATTCACGGAATCGATGACTCCTTGCGGGAGCGTCGCACCCCAGTCTGTCGCGATTATGGCATGCAGCAAGGCCGCGCCACAGCGCGTTTGGTAAATATTGGTGGATAAGTGGACACAGCGAGCAAGTTATAAGCACCAAAGTACCGGCGCGTGCGGGAAGCCGCCAGCAGGCTTGCGCCGGGCTCCCCCTACATGCGGGTCTCTCCCTTGGAAATGTCTTGTTTCCTTAACAAGGCGGTCGGCCGCGCACTCTCGGAAAAGCACTCTCGTAGAAGCCGGCGGCTCACAGCAGCTGCGCTCAGCGGACGAGCTCCAACCGGGCTGCCTCACCTGGCTGCTCTGCCCGGCGATCCGGCCGAGTTCACTGCCTGGCGCGCTGCGGAGGCGTCGGGCCGACTTCCTCTTCCACTCCTGGCAGAGAGAGCATCAGCCGCATCAGCTCGCTCTGGCGATGGGTACGCGTCTTAACGAAGATGCGCTTGAGGTGAAAGCGCGCAGTGGCGAGGGTGATCCGCAGCCGCTCAGCGGCCTCCCGCACCTCAAGCCCCTGCAGCAGCAGGTCCGCCAGGCGCCCCTCGGTCGGGGTCAAGGAAAACAGCCTGTGCATCAAGGGGCCCCGTCCCTGCGCCGGCGCTTCGGCATCGAGCACAAAGACCATCGCGAAGGAGCGAGCGTTCACCATGCTGCTTTGTTCCGGCAGCGGCAGCACAGCCACCTGTAGCACCGACGCCGAGTCAGGGCGGGTGATGTGCATCGCACCCCCATGCGCCGCGGGAAAGATCCTCGCCGTGCCCAGCCAGGCCGCGCGTCCGGCTCTCGCGGTCGCGCGGCGGATCAGCATCTGCAGCTCGACGTTCTCGTTGCTGTTGGAGGCGATAAGCCTGCCCTGCTGCGACTGCAAACGCCCCCCGGCCTGCAGGCAGCGCTCCGCCAGCCGGTTGCGGTGGTGAATGCAGCCCGTGTGATCGACCAGAAAGGCTGCCGAGCCCATCATGTCAAACGCGGTCTCGGAAAGCATTGCCGAGGCGCTCGTCAGCTCCAGGCGCGAGCGCAGCTCGAGCGCCGTTCGTACGTGTGGCGCCAGGCTGCTGAGCAGCTGGGTCGAGGCCGCGTTTAGCTCAGGGTGCCGGGCGCTTCTCCATAGACCGAACAGCTCCACCGCATCGCCCTCCCACTTGCAGACGACCATCGTCATGTACTCCAGGTCATAGCTGGCGAGCAGGTCGTTCCATAGCGCAAGCTTGACCAATCTGCTGTGAGGTACCAGCTCCTCCCCGTTGATCACGCCCACTCGCGGGTTGGCCTCAAAGGCCGGCTGGTAGGGGTCCTGAGCCCCGTAATGCTGGTTGTACCGGGTGAGCACCTCGGGATCGTAGCTGATGCCACCGCCGGTCACCAGCGCGTTGCCCCGCTCCGCATCGCTGGTCAGCAGGTACCCGGTAGAGGTCTGGGTGAGCACGCACAGACGCTCAAAGAAGGTCTGCCACTTCTGCGGCTCGAGCGGCGCGGCGTACAGTGTCGCGAGCAGCGAGGGGAGTTCGTCATTCACGTTCATAGAGCGACGACGACCTTGATCTGAGGATGCGGGGAACTTCAGTTTCCCATAATCCGCTCCCCAATGGGGGATGACTTGGTTGCAAACCGCTACTTGGCAGAACGCCGCGGACCATAATGGCACGCATCGCACGATCCTCCTGAAGGTGAGAAAGCCCGCTAAGCAAGCAGCTTGGGCCTGGCAACCTCTGCTGCAGACTGGTACCTGGCACTCTGCTGGGGCTCAGCTATTCTCGAGTGCGCGCCGAGCAGGTTCAGGCTCTGTGATGGAAGACCACTCTGAAGACGACTCTGAAGACAACTAAGGAGCCGTTCTCGTGGCGAGTTCAAGCAGGTTCTTGTCAGAAGGGAAGAGCTCGAGAGCGTGATGAAGGATCTCCGACGCTCTGGCTGCCTTACCCGCCCGCAGGTAGCACGCCACGAGCTTCTCATAGGGTGCCGGAACGTAAGGGAACCTCTGCGTTGCAAGCGATAGCACCCCGATGGCGGCGCCGAAATCGCCGCCACGAGCCTCAAGATCGGAGAGCAGCAGGTAGTCCTTCGGAAACTTCGAATCCAAATCCACCGCTCTCTGCAGATCCTTGATGGCTTGTTGGTTCCCTTCGGAGCTTCGCTTGGCGAGCTCAGCGCCTGCGAGCGCACTGAGCACCCCTGCATCCCTTTGCTCGCCTCCCATGTCCTCGAGCAGGGACCGGTAGTGCGCGACCAGATCGTTTCTGGTCGTGTCCCGCGCCAGCACGCCCTGGTAGGCGCTCAGCATGACCGCGCGAGACAAGCGCCTCTGCGCGTCCGCCGAGTCGCTGTCCACCAGCACCAAACCGGTCGCGGGGTCCGGCGCCGTCTGGGGCGTATCCATGGTTGGCACCGGCTCATCGTCAGTCTTCGTGATGCGGTGAGACGTGCCGCGACCGCCGAGCTTTACCAGTTTGGGCGCAACATGCTGGGGCATGTGGCAGGTGATGCAGTTGTCGACTGGCTGCGTATGCTGCCTTTGGCTCAAGGGCAACGTACAACTGGCGGATTGATGGCAGGTCAGACACTTGGCGCGGTAAAACACCGGCGCCTCCTCAGCGCTCGGCGTAAAGTGCGGGTCATGGCAGGTGGAACAGCGCAGGGCACCCTTGCTGAACCGGTAGCAGGCGCTCGTCGCCATCTCATCTGACCACTCCTCGAGATTCCATCCCAGAAGCAGCTGGCTCTTGAAGATCGCCTGCGTGCGCAGCAAGGCAACGCCCGGACGATAATCCTGGAAGCTCTTGCCTGGCAGAGGCACGCGGGCCTGGCCCAACTCGTGGCAGTACATGCAGGTCTCATCTGCACGCTCGGAGCTCAGGTGTTTCGGGTTCACAATCGAGGTGTCGATCGCCTGCAAAGGGAGCTTCTGTTGACGCTCGCTCACGTGCAGTGCCCCGGGTCCATGGCAGCTCTCGCACCCGATAGAAAGCTCCTCGAAGGGTGGCAGCAGGTACCGGTTGCTGGCAGCATCGGTCGTTCTTGGCCGGCCGACGTGGCAGGTGAGGCAGGAGCCGACCACGGGCCGGGTAAAGCCCACCGCATCATTCCCGTAGCCCGGGGACAAGCCCCAACCCTGCACGTGACCTTCGACCGGGTGCCGATAGTAGGTAAGCGGCGCTTCAAAGAGATACGCGCCGCGCTGGACCACATACCCTGTCGCGATCAGCGGTTTCCCCAGCGCAAAGGCGATCTTCTCTACCTGGGTGTGCACTTCTCTGCCGTTTGCGGTCCGATCGAACTGGCTGATGAAGTAGCCACCCTTGGCCGGGAAGACGCGGTAACACCTCTCCTCGCCGGCGTTGCAAACGGTGATGCCCTCACTCGGCAGCTGCTTGAGTTCGGCACGGCCCTCGGGAGCGGTAGTCGCCTGCCCATGCGTCGATTGCAGATATTTCTGGTACTCGGCCTGGTGGCAGCTTTCGCACGCCTGTGACCCGACATAGCTGACCTTTGGGTCCGTGTTGCGAAAGCTTACCTGCTCAGAGCTGCCCAGCCGGCCACGCCCATCCTCACTCTTGAGGACCGGCGACTGAGAGTCTTGCGCAGAGGCGGGCTCTCCTGTCGAGAAGGTGGAAATAGCCCCCACCGCCGGCAGCAGCAGAACCAGCAAAGCAGCAAAAGAAAGAAGACGTCCCGGTCTCCCCTCTCCAAAGGCCCGCAGTCGGTAGAGAGCACTCTTCATTCTCGTGGGAGGCGTGAGGCTCCCCTGGGCGTTCTGTTGCGTGCTCATCCTATGCGAAAGCGTCCATCGGAGACGCTACCATAGCTTCGTTAAGCGGAGGCTACTGCAGACTCGCCCCCAGCACGACACCTGGGATCAAACTCCGCCAGGCCTGTCACAGCCCGCCCAACCAATGGCGGCAAGTAGGCTTGCAAAGCTCAGCAAGAACAAGCTGGAGCAGAGTGCACCCAGCGAGAGATTGCCAGAGGGATCAACAAGAGATTAGAGTGCCGGTGAACTGCGGGCCAGTTCTCCGGAGCTATAACGTGAGCCTCCTTCTTCGCACAGCAGGCATATGTTGCGTGGCTGTCACAGCGGCCTCTCTCCAGGCGCAATCAAGCAAAGCGCACCCGTTGCCCACGCCGGTCTATGCAGCCAACTCTGCGTGGCCGAGCACCTACACGAATCCGCTTTCGCTCATGACCGGCAATGGGCCTGCTGTCAGCTGCCCTGATCCGGCCATCTTCAAAGACCGCAAGGACGATCACGACAGCTGGTATCTCTACTGCACCGGCGACCCTCTCAATGCAGGCGATGTAAACAGCCTCGGCCAGTTGAACGCTCACCTCATCACGCAGTACCAATCCTATGATCTGATTCACTGGACTTACATCGGTGACGCATTCCAGCAGACGCCAGTCTGGGTAGGCACTGCGACCAATCAGTTGTGGGCACCGGCAGTCAAGCATTTCAACAGGAAGTACTACATGTACTTCACCGCGCCGAACACGTTGCAGGGTGGCCCGGGCATCGGTGTCGCGACCAGCCAGAGCCCAGCCGGGCCGTGGACCGATAGCGGCACGCCGGTCGTTGCTCCCGAGAACAATCCCTACAACAACGCTCCGGGCCGCTCCGTCATCGACCCCGACGAGATCGAGGACGCATCCGGCCAGCGCTATCTCTCCTACGGGAGCTTCGACGGCGGCATCAGCGTCCGCAAGCTTTCAGCGGACGGCCTCACGTCTGACCCCGCGTCTGAGACGCAGATCGCGGTCGATAACTACTTTGAGGGTGGCAACTTCTTCAAGCATGGCGGCTACTACTACTTCTTTGCGTCGATCGATGGCTGCTGCGACGGGCCGCTCAGCGGGTACAGTGTGCGCGTGGGCCGCGCCTCCACACCGCTTGGACCCTTCCTCGATAAGGATGGAGTCGCGCTTACCAACTTCGCACCCGGCGGCACTGTCGCGATTGCCGCAAATGGCAATCACTGGGTTGGACCAGGCGGCAACGTAATCTTCACCGATGACGCCGGCCAGGACTATATGCTCTACCACGCCATCGATCAACAGGCACCCTACTTCGATGGGTTTCCCGGAGCCACGCGGCGCCCCGCCCTGATCGACCGCCTGCAGTGGGTGGATGACTGGCCGGAAGTGCGCGCCGGCCGCTGGGCCTCGGCTCAACCACAAAGCGCCCCTGCGGCGCAGCCCTGGCAGTGGAACGAGTCCAAGGACCTAACCCCGGTCGCAAACGCACTGCCAGGCAAAAAGATCAACGCATTGTCCGACGAGTTTAATGCACCAACCCTCTCGTCACAGTGGCACTTTATCCATCCAGAGGCTGACAACACCTACAGCTTGACGGGAACGGCCTATGAAGTAACAACGCAGGGTGCAGACGAAAACAGCAACCCGTCGCAGGTTTCTATCCTGGGCGAGCCAGTCCCCGGTTCCGGCGACTGGCTGGTTGAAACCAAGGTCACGACGAGCGTGCTCTTTGATAACAGCTGTTGTTACAACTTCGCCCAGGGCGCTCTCTTTGTGTATCTGGATGATCAGAACAGTATCAAGCTCGATGTCTTTCCCGACTATGACACGCGGCAGATAGAGTTTGGCAAACAGGTCGGGCCGGTTCCCGCAAACTACCCCACCTATGATCACCAGAGCGCCGGCACACCCGCACAAACAACATGGCTGCGTATCGAATGCAGGCATAAGAAGGATGCAGGGGAGCTCTACACCTCGTACTCTTCCACCGACGGCGAGAACTGGACCAGAGGCGGTACCTGGCAGCATCAGCTGGGGTCGAGCGCGCAACTTGGTATCTCGGCTTTGAACACTGCCGGGTTCATCATGGACTTTGACTACGTCCGCGTTTACCAGTTGCCGTAAGTCACACCTAAATGTCACACCTAAATAAGGTGCGGGATGACTGAACGATGCTGACTCCGAATGCGGCGAGGATATAAGAAGCCATGAGAGCCACCTGGATCACCTGCGCATTGCTTCTGCTTTTTACCTCCACTTGTGCCCCGCAACAAAGACATAAGCAGAAGGAGCAACCACCGTTCTCCTCACTTGAGCCCGCCCAGGCAGCCGGTGCCGCTCTGCAGCACTGGTACGTCGATCGTACGGGCCTCTATGCCACGACCGGCTGGTGGAACGCAGCCAATGCGATCACCGCGCTCGTCGACCTGATGCGAGCCAGCGGATCCAGGGACTACCTTGGGGTGCTTAGCCGCACGTTCTCCCAAGCCCAGGTAGTTATCCCCAAGGCAGAGCAGATCGGCGACTTAGCAAAGATGACCGGGGCGCCCGGCTTTCTCAACCAGTACTATGACGACGAAGGTTGGTGGGCGCTCGCCTGGATCGACGCTTACGACCTTACCGGCGACCCGCGCTATCTTGCGATGGCTGAGTCGATCTTTGCAGACATGTCTGGTGGATGGAACGACACCTGCGGCGGCGGCATCTGGTGGAGCAAAGACCGAGGCTACAAGAATGCCATTGCCAACGAGCTTTTCCTGTCCGTGGCGACCCACCTTGCCGCGCGCGTCTCACCAACTGCAGCATCGACGTACACGCAGTGGGCTGAGAAGGAGTGGAGCTGGTTTCAAGCCTCCGGCATGATCAACCGCGATCATCTGGTGAATGACGGACTCACGATCGACAAGGCGACCGGCGCCTGCTCAAATAACGGGCGGACGGTCTGGACCTACAATCAGGGTGTGGTGCTGGGAGCTCTCGCCGAGTGGTCGCGGCAGGATCATGACCCTGCTCTGCTGGTCGAGGCGCGTACTCTGGCGGACGCCGGGCTGAGTCACCTGACCGACAGCGCGGGAATCCTGCACGACGTTTGCGAGCCGGCAAACTGCGGCGGCGACGCCCCCCAGTTCAAGGGAATCTTCGTTCGAAACCTGCGCGCTCTCGACCGGGTAGTCCAAGAGGCCCGTTACGCTGCCTTCTTCAGGACCAATGCAGAGAGCGTGTGGTTGAGAGACCGTGCCAGCGCCGACCGGCTTGGCTTGGTCTGGTCAGGCCCGGTGCTATCGGCGGATGCCGCGACGCAGAGTTCCGCGCTGGATCTCCTGGTAGCTGCCATCCCAGATCCCAACTAAGCCGGCGCGCCTGGACTCCATGCAGTCGCCTGTTTGTCGTTGCCGCTACCTTCACCACCATCTGATAAGTGGGATCTTCGGCGCTTGCCGCCTCTGCCTTGGCAGAGAGTGGTCACTAGCAATCTCTGAGGAGAAGGGTACCAGGATGAGAACGTGGAGCCGACGACCAGACTTGAACTGGTGACCTGCTGATTACGAATCAGCTGCTCTACCAACTGAGCTACGTCGGCACAGGACGCTTAAGCCGATCATACCGGCTGCGGGAAAGCAGGTAAAGCACAGTGGCAGAAGCGCCCTCCCGTTGCCGGGTGCAGGCTAAAGAGGATCGGCAAGGAGCCGCAACACGAGAAACAGCGACTCGAGAAGCAGCAAACCAGGGCAGGCAGATTAGGTGAGAAGGGCTGCCCGGCAACAGGGCGGCCCTTCTCCAGGGAGAATAGTTCCAACGGAGGCAAAGCCATCAGAACTTTCTGGCGAAATCTTAAGAGCCGCCCCGGTGGGTGTCAAGGCAAAAACCCCGCGCCTCCAAGTGTATGAAAAGCAAAGCGACCGGGTGCCGGAGCTCGGCGATCAGCTCTTGAGCTCGCCGCCCCAAGCCCTCAGGCCTGACACTCGAGCCTTCGAGCCTGGCCCGCAACCCCTCAAGCCTGCCGCCTCAAGCACCGGGCTTGGCGCACGCCCGCTCAACGCAGCTTCAGGCTAATAAAGTCATCATCGTTCATCGACGAGTCAGGCCGTCCGCGCATCCTCCGGACCAGCACCCGGCCGCCACCCAGAAACAGGGCCAGCAGCACAGCCGCCACAGCCAGCGTGCCGGTCAGGTAGGCGATGCCGAGTAGCAGCTTGGCCGCCTTCGAGACCTCGCTCACGTAGCCTTCCGGGTGATTGATGGTCATCACCTCGTCCAGGTGCACGCCGCGGATGAGCGCGTGGGCCTCGTCTGCCGAGAGGCTCCCGCTGGTAAACGCCACCAGCGGACCGATGCGCTCGGCCACCAGCGCCGGGTCGCCGACCGTGAGTGGCGGTGCCCCGCTCCTGAGCAGGGCCGTGATCGCCTGCAGGCGGTTGCCCGCGATCTGCGGCGTCGGATAGTTGAGCAGCGTCAGCGTCCCGTAGCCGCTGTGGGTGTGGTAGCGCGCCGTCGCCACCTCTGCATCCCGGCTAAAGTCGATGACCGACTCGGGCAGGGGCGAGCCGCTAGCCGAGTAGCCGGCCGGCCCGATCGCATAGTGAACGCTCTCTGTCTCCAGGCCGGCCGTGGGCAGGTAGCCGCGGATCGGAGGCGGTACGGCGGCAGGGCCCCGCGGCCTGGGCAGCGCGTCGGCCAAAGCCCGCAGCTCAGCCAGAGCGTGCGGGTCCGGCTGGCCCAGCGTGGCTTCTACCAGGGTCGAGCCTGTCCAGAACAGGGTTCTGTTCGCATCCGAGACGGCTTCGACGCCCAGTTTCTCGGCGTGCATCTGCGGCTCGCGATAGGCGGTGTAGGCGGCATAAGCGCCGGTCGCATCGCTGAAGCGCCACGCGCGCACAGCCACGCCTGCGCCATGCGGGCCGGCACCGGCATAGGTTCCCTGGGCTGCGTCGACCAGTCCGTCCTCACGAAGCAGCGCCGCATGCGCGGGGTCGGCGCTCGCGGCATCCGCGCCGGACTGGATCAACGCGGGAGCCGCCAGGTGCAGCGAGCCGAAAGCCTGCGGCAGCAGCGGCTGAGGCCTGGCCGGGGAGTTGGCAGGCTGCGCATGCGTCGTCACCGAGGCCCCGAAGCCGGCGATAAGCACCAGCAAGGGCTGCCGAACCTTTGCTATCTTTCGCATGAGCACTCTGACGGAACACACGCCGCAGTCGAAAGCGCCGCGCCCTTCGAAATGATGCCGTGACATGAACACCGTCCCTTCGCTTGAGGTTACATCAGCCGCCGTGCGGCGAAGAGCGAAGACCGCCTGCGCGGCCGGCGCCCACTTCGTGGGGAGTCTTCTGCCTGCGGCGCTGCAAGAGCGGGTGTGCCCCGGTAGTTCTGGGGCACACCCGCTCTTGTGACCCGAAGGGTCGGTATACGCGTCACGTTAGCGCTATGCGCCAGAAGTGACCGCTAGCCGCGCAGGCGGTCTTCGCTCTTGCGCCTTGGCCTACTGCCCGCTCTCTGCCAGCCGCACCCCGCTCAGGCTGCCGATATACTTCGCCACCCCCCGGTAGAGCGACTCGGCGATCCGCTGCCGATACTCAGGATCGCGTAGCTGGTGGGCGTCATCGGGGTTGGTCAAGAACGAGATCTCGGCCAGGATCGACGGCATATTCGCGCCGATCAGCACCACGAACGGCGCCTTCTTGACCCCTCGGTCGCGCAGTCCCGGGTTGCCTGCTTCGAGCCCGCTGTAGAGGCTCTGCTCCACGTCGCCGGCAAACTCGCGCGACTCCGAGATCTTGTCCTGCAGGGTAATCTTCTTGACCAGGTCCGAGAGCTGGTGAATCGACTGATCCGAGACCGCGTTCTCGCGCGCCGCGACCTCGAGCGCGTCCGCTGAGGTCGTAAAGTTCAGGTAGTAGGTCTCCACCCCGCGCGCCGAGGCGTCCTGGCTCGAGTTTGCATGCACGGAGATAAAGAGATCCGCTTGGGCTTTATTGGCGATCGCGGTCCGCGTCTCGAGCGGGATGAACGTGTCATCGTCGCGGGTGTAGATCACGTCCGCCCCGAGCCGCTGCTTGAGCAGCCGGCCCAGCCGCAGCGCCACGTCGAGCACCACATCCTTCTCCTCGATGCCGCCCGGCCCGAGCGTGCCGGAGTCGTGTCCGCCATGGCCGGCATCGACCACGATCCGGCCGATCTTGAGCCCCAGCGCGCGGACCATGGAGCGCTCCCCGGTAGCGGTCGGTGCGGCGGCCCGTATGGACGATGCCGGCGTGGCCCGGCTCCCCGTGGGCACGCCGAGATGTGAAGCCTCCGGCCCGGAAATCTCCGGCCCAGAAATCCCCAGCCCGGAGCCCCCCGGCCCAGAAACTCCCAGTTCGGAAGCATGAATCGCCGGCGCCGGTGTGTCGGCCGTCGTGATGCCCTGGGCGCTCGCGGCCCGCGCCGCCGCGGCTCGCGTCGCTCGTGTATGCCGGCCACTGGTCAGGTCCGGCGCCGGCGCCAGCACCGAGCCCGGCTGCGGCGCGGGCGTCGTGTTCGCGACCGAAGCCGCGACCGGGGCGGTCGTGGGGCTTCGCGTGGCGCGGATCGTGTCCGGCTGCCGGTCGAGCGTGGCGATATCGCCAAGCGTGTTAGCCCCGGCGGCGGCAGGTTTAGGCGTCACCTGACCTCCCCTGGGCCTGGCAAAAGCGTGGGCGTCGCCGCCCGCCACCTCGGCTAGCTTCGTCACCGGCGGCGCGTTCGCCGGGCTGATCCGCCGTATCGGGACGGCCGACGCAGCTGGCGGGTGGGCAGCAGCGCTGGTCTGCGTGGCCCGCTGCGCAGGCGCGCCCGCGGCTGCCTCTGCCGTGATCGGCGGCTGGCCGCCCGCCGCGGAGATCGCGCCTCCTCCGGCCGAGGCCACGCCAGGCTCCGGCGCTTTGCCGTGGATGTCGATGATCAGCCGCGAAGGATTGGGCAGAAAGAAGGCCGAGTACTCGCTGACATCGCTCACATCGAGCACCACCCGCACCACGTCATTTGAGAACTGCGCCACGCGGATCCGCTCCAGGTAGCCGCCATCGGTAACCGCCACCGCCTTGCCGATCAGCTCCGGCGCGAGCTTGACCCCGTGCAGGTCAAAAAAGATGCGGTCCGGCCTCGGCACCCGCGAAGCCTCGTACTGGACCTCGTCTCCACCATCGAGGTCGATAGCCACGCGCGTGTACACGGAGGTGGACCAGTGGCGCACGCCGGTGACCAGCGGCAGCCGGCCTGTCGCGCGGAGGGTAGCCCGGTTGAGCGAGGTTGCAGGCGCCGACCCAACAGCGCCACCTGCCAGCCGCGTCTCGGCCGGCGGCGGAGAAGGGGAGAGCGGCGCAGCGGCAGCAGACGCAGCCGCCGCAGACAAAGCCGTCGCAGAAGAGGAAGTCCCGGCAGCAGACGCCGCCGCAGCAGCAGGCGCTCTCTTGCCGGGCAGCTTCCCGGCAGCAGCGTCGACGCTGCCGACCTGAGTTGTCAGGCCGACCGTGGGTGGGCCCAGGTCGCGTTCGACCATCGCGCCTTGCCCCCCGCGCGCGCTGGTCTGCTGCGCAGTCGGCGCGGAGCCTTGGGGCTGCGCTCTTCCGGAGCTCGCAGAGAGCTGGCCGCCGCCCTGCCTAAGCTCAGACGCGGAGGGCTGATGGACGGGCGCCGAGGCAGGCGCCGGGCCGAGTGCCGGCTCATGGATCCTGCCTGCGGGCCTGCTATCGGCCCCCAGGCTCTGGCGTGCCTGAGCCGGCCTGCCACGCGTGGCTGCCAGCGCCTGGCGCGCCTCCCCGGCGAGCGCGTTCTGCGGGTACTCGCGCAGAAACTGGGTAAAGATGGCGCGGGCCGCGGTCCGGTCGCCCAGGTCGTGGTCGTAGATCTCGCCCTCGGTCAAGAGCGCACTCGCGCGGTAGCGACTGGCCGGGTACTGCCGGCGCACGAGCTCGTACTGCTCGATCGAGCTCAGCGAAAGCTTTGGGTCGGCAAAGAGCCGGCCTTCCGAGGCGAGCAGCTCGGCGACCGCGACCATGCTCGCGTCGGCGTGGGGGCCGCGCGGATCAGAACGGTAAACACCGCGGAACGCATCGAGCACACGATCGTAATCGCGCCGGCTGCGCTGCGGCTGGGCGCGGCCCTCGAGTGCCTCACGCAGGCGCAGCGCCTGGCCATAGGCTGGGGAGAGCGTCTCCCGTGGTGTGCGCGTCGCTGCCGCATGGCCGAGGCCTGCGCAGGCGAGCAGCAGGAGCAGGCGCGCCAGCGAACTTGGGGCGAGTCTGAGGCGTCCGCCAGCATGGGGGGTCGGAAGCGGCATAGCAGGGCAAGACTCACGCGCCAGAGCTGAGGCGATTATAGGGGATGGGCGTAGCGGCTAGTCTCCGCCGATCTGCCGTCAAAGGTGCAAACGCAGGTCAAGCGTCTATGTCGCGCGCCTGTGTCGCGCGCCTGTGTAGGGCGTCATATCGCGCTCCTATGTCGCGCGTCTCCGTCGAGCTCGGTGCGGAGCGCTCCTCGCGTTTCGATCAGGCCTGCGCTCGTCATCCCGGGGTTCGCCCCGGGGCGAACGCATGATGCCATCCTGCGCGGAACACTGATGCCATCCAGAGAGAACGCCTGATGCCATCCTGTGCGGAACACTGATGCCATCCTCAGCGAAGGCCTTCTGTCATCCTGAGCGAAGCGAAGGATCTGCTTTTCGCCTTACCTGCAGAGCGCGTCACCGCCGATACCTCGCGACGCTCCGGCGTCTAAAGCATCGCCTTCACCAGCTCCGGCACCCGGCCAAGCGCGGCATCGAGCTGGGCCAGGTCTTTGCCGCCGGCCTCGGCAAGGTCAGCCCGACCGCCGCCTGAGCCGCCGACCAGCTTCGCGACCGCGCCGACGATCTTGCCGGCCTGGACCTTCGCCGTAAGGTCCTTGGTCACGCCGGCGACCAGCGCCAGCTTGCCATCCTCCTGCGCAGAGCCCAGCACCACCACGCCCGAGCCCAGCTTGGTACGCAGGTTATCGACCAGTACCCGCATCTGGTCGCGGCCCAGACCGTCGACGCGCTGGGCCAGGACCTTGAAGGTTTGGCCATCGGAGAGGTGGAGCTCGACAGCCTGCGCGGCAGAGGCGGCGACCGAGGCGGCAGCGGACTTCATGCGCGCCTGGTCGAGCTCGCGGCGAAGTTTCTTCAGCTCTTCCTCCTGCGCAGCCAGCCGCTGGCGAAGCGCGTCGGCCGGGCTCTGCTCAGCAGTCGCGGCAAACTGCGCGGCGAGCTGCGCAGCCTCGTAATCGCGACGAAACTCGGAGAGCGCGCCGGTGCCGGTCACGGCCTCCAGCCGCCGGACGCCGGAGGAGACGCTCGACTCGCCAATCAGCTTGATGATGCCGATCTCGCCCGTCGCGCTGGTGTGGGTGCCGCCGCACAGCTCGGTTGAGAAGTCGCCGATCTTGACCACCCGGACCTTGTCGCCGTACTTCTCGCCGAAGAGCGCCATCGCGTGGTACTGGTTGATCGCGGTGTCGATGGGCACATCGACGATGGTGTCGACTGTTGTGTTCGCGAGCACTTCGCGGTTGACGATGTCTTCTATGTCTTCTAACTCCTCGTCGGCAACCTGGGCGAAGTGCGAGAAGTCAAAGCGCAGCCGGCCGGGCGAGACCAGCGAGCCGGCCTGCTTGACGTGCGGCCCCAGCACCTCGCGCAGCGCGGCGTGGAGCAGGTGGGTTCCGGTGTGATTGCGACGGATACTGTTACGATAATTTGTATCCACCACTGTATCGATTTGCTGGCCGAGCTTAATGGGCTGGCGCAGGATCACCTTGTGCACGCGCACACCCTGCACCGGCAGCACGCAGCCGGTCACATCGGCGACAACAGAGTTATGGTCGTCCGATATTAACCAACCAGTGTCGCCAACCTGTCCGCCCGAATCGCCGTAGAAGCTGGTGTGATCGAGCACGATATCAACCGCGTCACCGGCAAAGGCTTGCGGCACGCCCGCGCCATCTTTCACAATCGCGAGCACTTCGCAGTGAGTCGAAGTAAGTTGCGAGTAACCCTCAAAGTTCGTCTTGGCTAAGTCGCGATAAAGCGGGTTCGCGGATTGCTTCGCGCCGCCCTTCCACGAAGCCCGCGCGCGCCTACGTTCCTCCTCACGAGCGTCAGCAAAGCCGACAGCGTCTGCCTCCATAAGGTGATCTTTGGCAGTCTCTGAGATGAAGTCGTATGGCAACCCATACGTCTCGTAGATTTGAAAGACTTCCTTACCCCCTAAACGAATGGGCCTTTGATTCATTTCCTCCGCGGTGATGGCGGCCACCATCTTCAGATCGTCGCTGCCTGGCTCGGACGAATGATCTAACCTCTTGCGCGCAGCTTTAGCATCAGCGATAGTGACCTGCATCTCGCCAATCCTTGTAGGTGCGATAGCGCTTTCAGGTCGTGGCGCAATCCGTTGATCGAATTCTTCTGCGGCAGTCTTCGCCAGTAGGGAAAGTAGCACCTGGTTTCCTTGAAGTATCACTCGAGCGAATTGGCCTTCTTCTCCCTCGACGACTCTTGCGATACGTTCAGCGCTTTCCTTTAACTCAGGATACGCAATAGAAACTTGATCCCGGACTGCATAGACCATGTATCGGAGGATTGGCTTTCGCTGTCCAAGTGACCGCGCGTGGCGGATGCCGCGACGCAGTATCTTGCGCAGGACATAGCCGCGGCCTTCGTTCGAGGGGTTGACGCCGTCGGAGATCAGGAACGTTGCGGCGCGTGCGTGGTCGGCGATGATGCGCAGCGATGCGTCGGATGGGGAAGTGCCGTCGCCGTAAGTCGTCGAAGTAAGTTCGGCGGCCTTCTCGATAAGTGGTGTGAATAAGTCTGTTTCAAAGTTGGAGAGTTTTTCTTGGAGAACTGAAGCTAAACGCTCGAGCCCGGCGCCGGTGTCGATGGAAGGCTTGGGCAGTAACTCCAACTTAGGTTCGCCGCTGGCACTTACAGTCCGGTCGAACTGCATGAAAACTAGGTTCCAGATCTCGACATAGCGCGCGTCATCCTCGCCAAATGGCTTATCAACGCCGGGCGTTTCCGCGGCCTCGATGCCCATGTCATAAAAGATTTCAGAACACGGCCCGCAAGGCCCGGTCTCGCCCATCTGCCAGAAGTTATCCTTCGCGCCCATCTCAAAGATGCGCTCGGCGGGCACGCCCTGTGCGAGCCACAGGTCGTAGGCTTCCGCATCCCTGGGCACGCCATTCTCGCCCTTGAAGATGGTGACGTAGAGCTTGTCCTTGGGGATCGCGAACCACTCGGGCGAGGTCACCAGCTCCCACGCGTAGGCGATCGCGTGCTGCTTGAAGTAGTCGCCGAAGCTGAAGTTGCCCAGCATTTCGAAGAAGGTGTGGTGGCGGCGCGTGAACCCGACATTCTCAAGGTCGTTGTGCTTGCCGCCGGCGCGGACGCACTTCTGCGAGCTGGTCGCGCGATGGTAGGCGCGCTGCTCGACGCCGAGAAAGACATCCTTGAACTGGTTCATGCCGGCGTTGGTAAAGAGCAGCGTCGGGTCGTTGGCAGGCACGAGCGAGGAGGAGTGCACGCGGCGGTGGCCCTTGGTCTCAAAAAAGCGCAGAAAGGTTTCGCGGATGTCGTTGCCGGAGCGGTATTGCATAAGTCCCTCTAGTGTACGGGGGCGCTGAGTCAGCTGCTAAAAGCCCGCGGCTGAAAGGCCTGCTGTAAGGGCAGATCACTTAAAGCCCGGGCCGCCAGATGGCCCCTTCGCGCCGGGTACGCGCGTCAGGCGGCCAGGGCAGCGTCGGCCAGGCAGCGGCGTGCTGGCGCATGCGCCAGGCGGAGAGGAGCGCGTCAAAGGCGTCTTCAGAGGCAAGTGCCGCCGCGAGCGCGGCGGGCGGCAGGGAGGCATACGCAGGCCGGGCCAGGTAGGCGGCGCGGGCCTCGCGGCTGGACTTGACGACCGGGCCGGTGAGCAGGCGGGGGTAGATCTCAACCAGGAGCGGGAGGCGTGGCGGATCAAAGGGCCAGACGTGGTAGCCGGCGCGGCGCAGGCGGGCCAGCATGGGGATGCCGCGGAGCGAGCCGGTGCCGACTGCGCCGGCGCCACCGATCTGGAACGACGAGCGGGGAAGACGGCCGCTGGAGACTGCCGCGAGCTCGGTCTGCCGGTAGCCGAACCAGGACGGGGCCAGGTGGCCGGCGGGTCGGCTAACTTTGCCGCGGCCCCAGAAGTGGGCGTGTGGAGCGGGCGGCTGCCGGGCGGCGGCATCGGCGGCGAGCCAGCTTTCGCCGTCCTCTGCAACGCGCTCCCAGAAGGCCGGTGCGTCGGCGCAGCCGAGCTGGTCCAAGAAGGCTTCAGGGTAGGAGAAGGAGAAGTCGAGCCCGGCGACGAGCGCGGGCGTCTCTGTGGCTGCGTCGAGCAGGAAGCGCTCGACCTTGGCGCGGCTCTCGCCGGAGCGCAGGGTGAGGGATTGGAGCGCGCCGAAGTCGTCGCGGTCGTTGAGACGGCAGTCGGCGAGCCAGATGCCTCGGCGCTGGGCGCCAGCGTCGAGCGCGCCCGACCAGTCGATGGCGATCCAGCGCGTGGACGGTGCTGCTGAGTGGCGATCAGGCGAGGCGCCGGGGAGAGCCATAGCAGATCCTTCGCCCGCGCTCAGGATGAGAGCCTCTTCTTTCTTGGCGGCGGCATGGGTTTGGGCGAGGTCAACAGCAGATCCTTCGCCTGCGCTCACGATGACAGCTTGTGCGGGGATCGGCCGCTGTGACGTCTTAAACAGAGAGCGCCTTGCGCCCTGAAGGCTCTTGACTCCTCGGCCCGAAGGGCGTCTGCCCCCCACGAAGTGGGCGCCTCCCGCGTAGGGGTCTTGGCTTTCCCGGTGTTCCGCTGCTGCGGGCTATCCTGCGCAAGCACTGGAATCCTGCGCTGGCCCTTGAAGAAGGCGACGGGCGCGTCGTCAAGGCTCGCCTGCCGGGGGCTCGAGCTCCATCGACTCGCTCGACTCGATCGCGGCGAGCGTCTCTTCGGAGACCTCCCACTGCTTGAGGATCCTGTAGGCAACGCCGAGCGAAAAGCCGCCGCTGACCAGCCGGCGCAAAACCCGGGCTGCTTCCTTCTCGTTGGCCGGCTTCGGGGTGCGCTTTTTCTCCAGGTACTGGCGGGCGAGGTCTTCTTCGCGGACGTGCTCGTAAGCGGCGTCGAGGGTGGTGGTGATGAGCTCGGAGGCGACGCCTTTCTGCTGCAGGTCCTGCTGGACGCGCCGCTTGCCGAACTTGGCGCCCTCCTGGCGGAGGCGGGTGTAGTAGGCAGCGAAGGCAGTGTCGTCGAGGTACTGCTGTTCCTGCAGTTTGACGAGCACGGCGTCGATACGAATCTCACCTGTTTCGCCCTTTTCGACGCGCTGGCGCATGAGCTGGCGCAGCTCGGCGACGGTGCGCATGCGCCGGCTGAGCGCGCCGACGGCGTACTCGTAGAGCTGCGCGGCGTCTAGAGGTTCGCGGGCTTTGGGCGGCTTAAAGGGCATGGTGAGCGGCTGGTGTGAGTGTATCGCCGGGGCGCTGGGTCAGTGCGGGTACCGAGGTTTGCCTTGGGTGTTCTCGCGGAGTGACGAGGCGGATGCTCATGAGCGAGGATCCGCGCCGGGGGCAGAGGCAAATTGTTCCACGTGGAACAATTCCGTGATACGCGATTGTTCCACGTGGAACAATCGTGAGGCGGCTTTTGCATGTGTGGCTGGTGGACCGCATGCGGGGGATGCCTGAGCGGCAGGACTCTGCAGGGGGAGAAAGCCAATTGTTCCACGTGGAACATTGAGTGTTCGCGGTGGGTTCGCAAATTGTTCCACGTGGAACAATCCAAGTGCCGGGAGGCGCGCAGCTTAGCATGCAGATGGGTATTGTTGTGCAAGGCATCTCGGGCGCGGGCGCATCTTTCCGTCGCGGCCTGCGTCTTACTCGACGGAGGTCTCCCATGGCCAGAACTCGGCGGTTCCTTCCTGCATTGCTGCTGGCGATGAGCGCTGCGGTCGCAGGCGCCCAGGTCTCCTACACCTCCATGCCGCTCGACAAGGGCTTCGGTGAGCTCGACCCCTCGCAGCCTGCTGTGCCTTCGGCGCAGATCATCGCGAACTTCGAAGACAAGGAGTCGGCCTTTCGCCGGGCGATGGCCAACTACACCTACGAGCGCAGCGTGCGGGTGCAGACCCTCGACGAAGACACGGGCAAGCCCGACGGGCAGTACTACCAGGTGGTCGATATCACGGCCGACCCCGAAGGGAAGCTCTTTGAGCACGTGGTCGAGGCGCCGGCCAATACCATCGAGCGCGTGATGATGTCGCCTGCGGACTTTGAAGACATCGAACATCGCCTGCCCTTTGTGCTGACCAAGGAGGATGCGGCGCAGTACGACGTGACCTATATCGGCAAGCAGAAGATCGATGATGTGGACACGTATGCATTTGACGTGAAGCCGAAGGTGATGGAGAAGGGAAAGCGGTACTTTCAGGGCCGCATCTGGGTGGACCAGAAAGACCTGCAAATTGTGGTCACCAACGGCAAGAATGTGCCCGACGATCTGCGCAAAGGCCACGAGGATCTCTCGCCGCCGTTTACGACGTATCGCGCCCAGGTGGACGGCAAGTACTGGTTCCCGGTCTACACCAAGGGCGACGGCATCCTGCACTTTCCCGCCGGCAAGGGCTATCTGAGCAACGATGTCCACATCCGCGAGATCGTCAAGTACTCCAACTACAAGCGCTTCGGCTCGTCGGTAAGAATCACCACGGTCAACGGGTCCGAAGTCGAGAAAGACACGCCGGAGCCAGCGCAGAACCCCCACTAAGAGCCAGACCCCCTGCGCGGGAGGCGGTCACTTCGTGACGCGTATACCGACCCTTCGGGTCACAAAAGCAGAGAGCCCCCATGAACTAGCGGGGGCTCTCTGCTTTTGTGACCCGCAGGCAGAAGACCCCCCACGAAGTGGGCGCCTCCCGCGCAGGGGGTCTTGGCCTTAGTAGTAGAGGTACTTACGCCACTTCTGGTCGCTGTTGCCGATCATGCGCATGATGTGGCGGCTGGTGTGGAGCGAAAAGGGCCGGGGCTCGCGGAGGAGGCGGAGCTCGGTTTGTTCGTGGAGCAGCTGGTTGCCTTTGCGGCGGTTGCAGCTGTGGCAGCAGGCGACCAGGTTCTCCCATGTGGATTGGCCGCCGCGGGAGCGGGGGACGACGTGGTCGAGGGTAAGCTCGCCGGCGGCGAGGACGACTGAGCAGTACTGGCAGGTGTTGCGATCGCGCAGCAGGATGTTCTTGCGGGAGAGGGCGCGGGTCTGGTGGGGGATGCGCCGGTACTCGAGCAGGCGGATGACGGAGGGCAGCGGCATGCGGATGCGGGCTGCGTGCAGGGTGGCGCCCTGCTCTTCTTCGGTCTTGGCCACGCCTTTGAGGACGAGCACGAGCGCGCGGCGGGCGCCGCAGATGTTGATCGGCTCATAGGAGGCATTGAGCACCAGCACCGGAGTTTGCATGGATTGCAGGACCGGGCGCGGGCCGGCATCGAGCTCATGCCCGGAGAGGGTACCAGCGGGCGCCATGCCATGGCACTTGACGAGTGACTTCTGTTTGCGGGCGTGCACCGTGCTTTTACCGAGCGACATGGGATCTCTGCTCCAGGGAGTGACGGGGGAACTGGCTGCAGCCGAAGTGCAGCGTGACGGCGACGAGCGTGAAGGTTGCCAGGATCGTGAGGGTACCGGGACAAGCAGCAGAGGTCAGCCCCATGTCGCCACATCCTCGTGCATGGGCAGAGTCGGTGGTGGAGTGGTCTCGAGGCGCTGCGCGCGTGCCGCGGTGGCTACCCAGACCGAGGCTGCCCCGGCCTCGCGCAGGGCAAGGCTGCAGGCGCGGGCGGTCGCGCCGGTGGTGTAGATGTCGTCGATCAGCAGGATGTCGAGGCCGCTCACCCGGGTGCGCGCTTGGTTGGCCGACGGGTTGCGATGGGCGGGGTCACGGCGGCTGCCCGGCACGAAGAAGGCGTCGCGAACATTGGCGCGGCGCTGGCGCGGGGTAAGCCCGGCCTGGCTTTCGGTCGAGCGCTTGCGCCCCAGCAGGGAGGTGGCAAGCTTCCAGCCGAGCCCCCGGGCGCGCCCGGCGTTAGCGACCGCGCGAGCCAGCAGTTCTGCCTGGTTGTAGCCGCGCTGGCGGCGTTTGCCGCTGTAGAGCGGTACGGGGACAACGGTGAGGCTGGCGGGCAGGGCAGGGAGTGCGGCGACCTGCGCAGCGATGTGGCTGCCGAGCTGCTGGGCGATCGACTCTACCCCTTCGTACTTGAGCAGGTGCAGCAGCTCGCGCAGGGTGCCGCGATAGAGCCCGTGAGCGACAGCGCGCTCAAAGTGTGGCGGAGTGACCCGGCAGGGACGGCAAAGCCAGTCGCCCGGGGCGCGGTCGGCATTGGCAAAGGCGTGGGCGCCGAGGTTCTCGCCGCAGCTTAGGCAGAGGGTTCCGGCCTGGGGAGCAAGAGTGCTCCAGCAGCTGTCGCAGACAGGAGCGCGCGAGAGGCGGAGCAGAGGATCGGCGCAGAGCGCGCAGGTAGCGGGAAAGATGGCGCAGCAGAGTGAGTCGACGGGACCGAGAAGGAGGCGGAGTCGAGTGCGCGAGAGCGCGCGCCGCCCGGAGCTTCCGGGTTGTGGAACGTCGAGCGTCAGAGCCTGCGGCTGACTACTGAAGACGCACCTCACTGGCGGGCAAGAGGCTTCAGGATGCCTGCCTGCGCTGCTGCCAAGGAGTATACGACAGCCGCCTGCGCCGGGCCAGCCCTTGGCAGGCTGCATCCTGGCCCGGGTTCGCGCGACCGGAGCGACGCCGGGCAGTTACGCTCCGCGCAACGGGGAGGACTGACTTGGCCATGCCGGAGGGCGTACATTGCAGATGTGTTACAAAGATTTCGGCGGGATCAAAGCAAAGACGGAGTTTGCTTTCTGAAAATCCCAGCCCCTGCAGCATCCGAAGGGCTAGCTCCACTCTGACACTGCCAGCGAAGGTTGCGATGCGCGAGCCCGGTCTCTAGAACAATGTCAGCAGCAAGGAACTCAGGCGAAACTACCGGCAGGACCCCGCTCAGCGGTCGAGCTGTTCCCTCCGATTCTCTAAGCTCGGAGGTGCGCTTGACAGGCCTGCTCGGCGCGCCACTTGCGCTCGGCGAGCTGGGCTGGATGTCCACCTACATTGTGGACGCGATTATGGTGGGGCGCATGCCGCACTCGGCGCTTGCCATCTCGGCTTCTTCGCTTGGCAACAGCATTTTTTCAGCGCTGGTCTTCTGCGCGATCGGCCTGCTCTACGGGCTGGACGCGCTGGTCTCGCAGGCCTTCGGGCGGGGCGAGCCGGAGGACGGCCTGTATTCGCTGTGGCAGTCGCTTTTTATCGTCTCGGTGTGCACGCCTGTGGTCGTCGGTGCGACGCTGCTGGCGCCGTTCGTGCTGACCCGGCTGCATGTGGACCCGTCGATGGTAGCGGAGACGACGCGGTACCTGCATGCGCTGGTTTGGTCGGCCTTGCCGCTGCTGCTTTACATGGGCGTGCGGCACTACCTGCAGGCGATCAGCCGGCCGGGCTGGGTGATGATCTCACTGCTGACGGCGAACCTGGTCAACCTGGGCGGCGACTGGGCGCTGATCTATGGGCACCTTGGACTGCCGGCGATGGGCATTGCCGGGTCAGGCTGGGCGACGGTGCTAACGCGGGTCTACATGCTGGCGCTGCTGCTGGTTTCGCTTGGGCTGAGCCTGCAGGGGACGCGGATCCATTTGCCGCGAGCCATGCTCAAGCCTGATTGGTCGCGGGTCCGAGCGCTGCTGCGAATCGGCTGGCCGGTGGGATTGCAGAGTCTCTGCGAGCTGAGCGTGCCCACCTACTCAAGTGTGCTGCTGGGCCGGCTGGGGCAGACGCAGCTGGCCGCGCACCAGGTGGTGCTGGACCTGAACGCGTTTGTTGCGATGGTGCCGATCGGGATCGCGGCTGCTTCGGCGGCGCGGACCGGGCAGGGCATCGGCCTGCGCGGGATCGCGCAGGTGCGCCGTGCCGGGTACGCCGGGGTGCTGATCGTGGTTGGCTGCATGGTCTGCTCGGCGCTTTCCTTCTTCCTCGCGCCGCGCGCCTGGGCGAACATCTACACCAACGATGCGGCGGTCATTGCGGCGGCGGTGCCCATCTTTGCGATCTGCGCCTGCAACCAGGTCTTTGACGGCTCGCAGGTAGTGCTTGCCGGGGGACTGCGCGGCATGGGCGAGACGCGTATCCCGCTGATTGCCTCCTTCTGCTGCAACTGGTTGATCGGGGTTCCGGCGGTAACGCTGATGGTCAACCGGCTGCACATGGGGCTGACCGGCGTATGGCTGGGCCAGTCGGTTGCGCTGGCGCCGCTGTTTGCGGTGATTGTGACGACCTGGGTGAGGCGGACGCGGCAGGTCGAGGCGCGGCTGCGGCAGCCGTATGGCGGGGTCTCGGGGGCTCTGGCTCAGGCGGCCGGGGACTAGCGGCCGGCGATGCTGCGCCGGTTGGTAGGGGCTAATGACGGGAGCTAGTCGTGGTAGCGCTTTTCGCCTGCCGGCAGGGGGGCGTTGAAGCGGTTTTGCAAGGGCGGGAGCGGGCAGGTGCCGTACTCGGTGTAGGCGCAGGGCCAGTTTATCGCCTGGTTGAAGTCGAGGATGAGCTCGCCCGGAGCCTGGATGCCGTTCGAGGGACGCCCAGCGATCAATTGGCGACCTGCGCCGTAGGTAGTGGTTCGGGAAGTGCCGTCGCGGAAGGAGAAAGCGACCTGCTCGTGACCGGCCTCGTGACCGGCTTCGGTGCCGTCAAGCCGGATGGTCTGGCCGCTGAGGGTGAATTCCGCGTAGCCGGGGCTAGGCAGTGTGAGCGTGGTGCCGAGGACGGTGGCCATGCGGACCTGGTGAGGGGTGGCGTAGGGCGTCCAGATGGCGTGGATGCGGTAGGCCGGAGCGACGGGATAGAAGCGGAGCCCGTGAAAGTGGCGACGGTTGGGGGAGTCAAAGTCGCCGACACGGAGGTAGGTCTGGTCACCGGTGCGATGGATGACCATGGCCCACAAGCCGTTCCAGTGCAGGGTCGCTTTGTCGTCCTCTGAGGTGAGGAGGGATTGGCCGGGTTGGAGCGGCTTGCCGGCGAGGGTTACGGCGGGATCGACGGGGGCGACAGTGATTCCGCTTGGCGTGAGGTGAAGAGTGAAGGCGTGAGGCGGGCCATGCTTGACTCGCAGCGTATTGCCGGGAGCGGAGCCGACCGAGAGATCGCTGCTGGTAAGGGGCTGCAAGGCTACGAGAGAGAGCCAGCCGGTGGGCCCGTTTACTTCTTGCGCTTCCTGCCGGCGCTGCTGGAGGATGGTCTGCCGGTAGTTGGATGGCAGGGAAGCCGGAGCAAGCAGGGCGGGAAAACTGGCAGCGAGAGCAAGCAGGCAGAAGGTACGCATGTTTGGCCGCCAGTGTAGCACTCTGCTTTTGTCATCCGGCTCTGCTGGCCCGGGGTCGGTTAAGGCAGCTGTCGAGGCTGCTACACTCACGCAACGCAGGCTGGCCGCGGCCGCCGTCACTCGCGGCAGACGCATCCTGCTCTGCCTCAAGGAGCTTGAACTTTGTCGACCCAAACGACTGCTACTGCCGCACCGGCAGCCAAGGCCTTTCAGCCATTTGTCGGACCCGGTGAAAACCCGCATGAGCTGACGGCGCGCGCACTGCTGCTAGGCAGCTTCTTCGGCATTCTCTTTGGAGCGGTTACGGTGTATGTGGGCTTGCGGGCCGGGCTGACGGTCGGCGCTTCCATTCCGATCTCGGTCCTCTCGATCAGCGTGCTGCGGGCGCTGGGGCGCGCGTCGATCCTTGAGAACAACATCGTTCAAACGACCGGCAATGCGGGCCAGTCCATCGCAGCGGGGGTGATCTTTACGCTGCCGGCGCTCATCTTTCTCGGCTTTGACCTCGAGTACTCGCGCATCTTTATCCTGGCCCTGATCGGCGGCTGGCTGGGCGTGCTGTTCATGATCCCGCTTCGGCGCCAGCTGATCGTTGAGGAGCACGGGTACCTGACCTACCCGGAGGGCACGGCCTGCGCCGATGTGCTGCTGGCGGGCGAGCGCGGCGGGTCTTTTGCCGGCCGGGTTTTTTTGGGCCTCGGGCTGGGCGCGGTGTACACCCTTTTTCAGAATGAGAACCTGCTGGGCGCCTGGCCTTCAACACCGGACTACCAGCCGGACTTCGGGCCGCAGCACGTGCTGCGCGGCGCGGCGATCCGCTGCGATGCCACGCCTGAGTACCTGGGAGTCGGCTACATCATCGGGCCGCGGGTGGCGGGCACGATCTTCGCGGGCGGGGTCTTCAGCTGGCTGGTGCTGATGCCGGCGATCTACTTCTTCGGCTCGCACTTCCCTGGCGCGCTCTACCCGGCGACAAAACCGATCGCGCAGATGAGCTCCAGCGAGCTTTGGTCAAGCTACGTGCGGCCGATGGGCGCCGGCGCAGTCGCGGCAGCCGGGCTGATCACCCTGCTCAAGACGCTGCCAACGATCTTTGGCGCGCTGCGTTCCGGGCTGGCAAACATTCGCAATCGGCACGCGGTCGAGCCGGTCATGGCCACCCGGACGGATACGGACCTGTCGCCGGTGCTGGTGGCCGGGGGCAGCGTTCTGTTAGTGGTGCTGATGTTTCTCTTTCTAACGTTCAAGCCGGTGCCGGGCGCGCAGATGACGCTCTTCGCCAACCTGGTGGCGTCGCTGCTGATCGTGGTCTTCGGGTTCCTGTTCGTGACGGTCTCGTCGCGGATCGTGGGGCTGATCGGCAGCTCGGCCAACCCGATCTCGGGGATGACGATCGCGACCCTGATGGCGACGTCTGCGATCTTCCTGGTCAAGGGCTGGACGGCGCCGGCCTTTGGCGCGCTCGCGATCACGATCGGCGGAACGGTGTGTATCGCGGCGGCCAATGCCGGGGACACTTCGCAGGACTTGAAGACGGGCTTCCTGATCGGCGCGACGCCGTGGAAGCAGCAGCTGGCGTTGATGGTCGGAGTCGTGATCTCGACGGTCGCGATCGGGGCGACGCTGAACGCGATGAACAAGGGGCTGGAGGAGTTTCACCCGGCCGCCCAGCCGTGGAACCTGAGCGCGCCCCACCAGGGAGTCGAGAACCAGGGGACCTTTAGCCGCCGCGAGTTTCGCGTGACGCATACGAGGCTGGATCAGAGTGCGGGAGCAGGGGCGATTCTTGGCTCGGACATGCGGCACGGCTCGCAGTACGTGCTCCTGAATGCGCTGGGTTCGCACGAGCTGGCCGACGGCAAGTACCTCTACAATCCTCTCACTCGAACCATTGAGGTCCAGTGGATCCAGGGGATTGGGAGCGAGAAAGCCGCGGCGCCGCAGGCCCGGCTCATGGCAACCGTGATCAACGGCATCCTGACCCGCCAGCTGCCCTGGGGGTTGGTGCTGCTGGGGGTCTTCCTGGTGGTGGCGGTGGAGCTGCTGGGGGTCCGCTCGCTCTCCTTCGCAGTAGGCGCGTATCTGTCGATTGCGACGACGCTGGCGATCTTTGTGGGCGGGATGGCGCGGTGGATGGTCGATCGGGCAGCGGAGAAGGCCGGCGTTGGGGCGGAGGATGGCTCGTCGGACACGGAGAGCGAGATCTCGCCGGGCTCGCTCTATGCGAGCGGGCTGATCGCCGCCGGGGGCATCGTGGGGCTGCTTGGGGTGGTGTTGAAGCTCTACGAGGCGGCCACCGGGCACGTGGCGCTGCCGAGCCTGCCGCATACCTTTCTGTACCATGACTGGGTGTCGGTCGCGATGTTTGCGCTGCTGGTGGGCTCGCTTTACTACTTTGCGCGCAAGCCGTTGCCGCAGGGATGAGCGAGCTGTCCCAGAGCAGGCGGCACGGCCGGACTGCCCAGCCGGTCGGGTCCGGTCAGCTAGTCGGGTCCGGTCAGCCAGGCCGGCCCGGTCAGCCAATCCGGCCCGCGCAGCCTGTTTTGGACCGGCTCTTTCTGTTGGGGGTGCTGGCCTCGGTTGCTTTCGTGCTTTGGCTGCCGGTCTTTCCCACCGGGGATGGGCCGGTACACCTCTACTACGCGGACGTGCTCTGGAGCCTGGTGCGGCACCAGCCGGTGTACACAAGCGATTACGCTGTACGGCATCTTGTCGCGCCCTACCTGGTGCACTACCTGGCGCTGGTGTCTCTGGAACAGCTGGTGCCGCCGCCGGTGGCGGAGAAGCTCTTCATCGCCATTATTCTGCTGACCCAGGCGTTTGGCTTTCGCTTTCTCGCGCGCAGGCTGGGGGTCGAGGCGCCGGTGGCCTGCGTGTGGATGCTGCCGCTGCTCTTTAGCTGGTCGCTCGGCGGGGGATTCTTGAACTGCTGCTTTGCGACCGGGGTGGCGCTCTGGGCCTACGGAGTGTGGACGCTGCTTGGCGAGGCAAAGGCTGCGCGGGCGGCAGGGCTGCTGCTGCTGGCGTTCGCGGGGACGCTGGGTGTGCTGGTGCTTGCGCACCCGGTGCCGCTGCTAGTGCTGCTGCTCTTTACCGCGGGCGATATGCTGCTGGGCGCGCTCGGCCGAGTGCCAGGGCAGCGGCTCAGGTGGGCGCAGGGTGGAGCCTTCGCGCTGACCTGCTGCGCGTTCCTCGCGCCGGTGCTGCTGGCGCAGAAGGGGCAGGCGGCGGCGGTGGTCCCCGGCATCGGCTTTCATCGGGATGTGCTGTTCGAGCTTGTGGCTGGCATGCGGCTGGGCTTGTTCGCCGGGCTCGACGTGCGCACCTGGGCGGGATGGGCGGCGATCGTGGCTCGGGCCGGGCTGCTGGCCATTGTGCCCGGCGTGACGGTGCTGCTGGCGAGGAGCGCGCGCGCGGGGCGTCGCGGCGGTGCGGGGGAGGATGCTGCGAGCGACGACGAGCGCGAGCTTACTCGCGGGACGAGTTACGAGATTGTCCACGAGACGGGGCGCGCCTGGCTGCCGTGGCTGGCCAGCCCGGCTGTGCGGCTGCTGGTGATCTCGCTTGGATTTCTGGCGGCGACGGTCTTCTTGCCTCGATCGCTCAATCACTCCTATTTCTTTCCGCAGCGGCTGTGGGACATCGTGTGGCTGCTGGTGCTGGCGAGCGGCGCGGCTGCAACGCTCTCTGCGAGGGCGCGGCTACGGCTCGCGGCCGGCGGGCTGGTGCTCTTCGGGCTGACAGCGGCGACCGGGTTCCCGGCACTGGCGGAGATTGCGCGGGCCCAGCAGCAGCTCGCCGGGGCGCGGCTGCCGGCCGGCGGGCGCGGGCTGTTTCTTGAGCCGGCCTCGGCCGAGGATGGTCATGGCGCTGCGACGACCTACCCGGTCTACGCCTGGGCGGGGGTGCGTGCGTTCGAGGCTAGCCATGCCATTCTGCTGAATAGCCCCTGGCTGGGGCTGACGATCCTGCCGGTGCGCGACAGCGCGGCACCCGGTGCCCGGCCGCTGCTCGATCAGGGGCTGCCATCGATCGAGAGTGAGAGCCCGATCGCGCTGACCCGGGTTCTGGCAGGGACAGCGCCCAGGGCGTTCGGGACGGGAGCGTCCGGACCGGGAGCGCTAGGGCCGGGAGCGCTAGGGCCGGATAGGTCGGGCGACCGAAAGGCGATCCTAGCGCGCGCCGATTTCCTGCTGTACAGCAATCCTGCCAGCCTTGGCTCTGCAGGCGCTGCCGAGCGGACGCGTGCCGCCGTGCTTGCCCTGCTTGGCGCAGAGAGCGCAGCATGGCAGTGTGAGGCGCGGAGCTTCTACGCGGTCTGCCTGCACACGCGGTGAGACGGCGGCTGCGGCATAAGGCGCCTCAAAAGCAGCGCCTCAGAAGCAGCGCCTCAGAAGTAGCAGTAAGGAGAAAGCCGAGTGAGAGCGGGAGCGGGCATGTTGAGCGTCATCGTCCCCTGCTACAACGAGCAGGAGTCGATCCTGGCCTGCCACCAGCGCCTCTCCGCCGTGCTCGAGGCGCTGGCTACGGCGAACGAGGGGTTGACCTGGGAGATCGTGTACGTCGACGATGGCTCGCGCGACAACACGTACACGCTGCTGGCCCGGATCCACGAGCGCGAGCCGCGAGCTGCGGTCATTCGGCTGGCGCGCAACTTTGGCCACCAGCCGGCGGTCACGGCCGGGCTGGCGGCAGCGCGAGGGACGGCAGTGGCGATCCTCGACGCCGACCTGCAGGACCCACCCGAGGTGCTGGCCGCCATGTATGCGCGCTGGCAGGAGGGCTTCGAGGTCGTCTACGGGGTACGCTCGGTGCGGCGGGGCGAGTCGCGCTTTAAGCTCTGGACCGCGAAGGCGTTCTACCGCGTGCTCGGCCACTTCGCCGATGTGCAGATACCGCTCGACGCCGGCGACTTTCGGCTGCTGGACCGGGCGGTGGTCGATGCGCTCTTAAGCATGCCGGAGCGGCACCGGCTGCTGCGGGCGATGTGCAGCTGGGTTGGCTTTTCGCAGGTCGGCGTCCCCTATCATCGCGAGGCGCGCTTTGCCGGGGAGACCAAGTACCCGTTCTGGAAGATGGTCAACCTGGCTTTTGACGGGATCTTCTCCTTCTCGACGATGCCGCTGCGGCTGCTCACCTTCCTCGGGCTGTTCGCCGCCTGCCTGGCGTTCGTCGGCGTCGTATGGGCGCTGTTTGTGCGGCTCTTTACCCACCACTGGGTGCAGGGCTGGGCGACGCTGTTCATCGGCATGCTCTTTCTAAGCGGGCTGCAGATGATCTCGCTCGGCATCATGGGCGAATACCTGGGCCGGGTCTACACCGAGGTCAAGCAGCGGCCGCTCTACGTGGTGGCATCGCTGCTGGGCGGCTCGAGCAGGGATCAAGAGCAAAACCGCCTACGCGGCTAGCGGTCACTTTGTGACGGGTATACCGACCCTTCGGGTCACAAGAGAAAAGGCACCCGATATTTCCGGGTGCCTTTTCTCTTGCAGCGCCGCAGGCAGAAGACGCGTCACGAAGTGACCGCCAGCCGCGCAGGCGGTTTTGCCTTGCCTTACTGACCGAGCCGCTTGCGGGCGTCGGTGCCGCCGGGGCTGGCTGGGTCGACGCGGACGGCGGCGGCAAAGGCCTGGCGGGCTTGCTCGGCTTGCTGCTTGCCCTGCTGGTCGGCGAGTACCTGGCCCCAGTAGTCGAGCGCCGCGGCGGCCAGGGGCGCGGGGAGACGGCCCTGCTGGGCAGCCTGTTCGGCGCGCGGGGCGATGAAGCCGAGATCCTGCTCGGCCTGCTCTTTGCGGTGGAAGAAGAAAGGCAGGTGCCAGGTGGTGAGCGCGCGCACAAAGCGGGCTTCAAGGTCTTCCGGCGCCTGGTTAACCGCCGTGTCGAGCTTTTCCAGTCCTGTTTGAGCAAGGGTGTGTTTGCGCCAGACGGCAAAGGTGCGGGCCGACTCGAGCAGGTCGAGCGAGCCCAGGTATGCGTCGACCACCGGCTCATGCGGGTGCTCGGCGGCGAGGGCTGCGAACTGCTGGCGGGCTCGCTCGTCGGCGCCGCGCTGGCCTTCCAGATCCGCGAAGTAAGCCTGGCGGGCTTCGGCCAGGCGCACGGCAAAAGCGGGCTGATTGCGCGGGGTGCTCGCGTCGTCTGTGCCAGCTCCAGCCAGGTTCGCGGCGTGGGCGCCGGGAGCGCTGCTGGCGCCGAGCAAGGAGGCGAGGACAAGGGCGAGCCACCTGGGGGTCTGTTGCTGCTTCACAGTTGCTCCTTTATTCACTCTGACGCGTTTTTCAGGGTGCCTGTCGAGATGCGAAGACAGAAATATTTGTGCATAGTCGGATGGAAGACGGAGCACAGGATTGTCTCGTCCCAGGCAGCTGCTAGCCGCTGAGAGTCTTTGGAATGCGGGATGGGTGGGAGGCGAAAAGCCGCGCTCAGCCGCTTTTGCCTCCCGATGCCTGCCGATCAGGCGACGTCGCAGGCGCGCGCCTTCCAGGTCGTGCGCAGCCCCAGCAATTTACGTCCCAGCGCGTACCACTGCAGCACCAGCAAGACGGCGATGCCGACCGGATGCAGCAGAGCGCCAAGCCAGCTCTGCCGAAAGCGCAGCGCGGCGAGCACGCGCGGCAGGTAGCTGGCACTGAGAGCGAGCAGCGTCCAGGGCCCTGGCCACAGGATGGCGAGCACCAGGGGCAGAACCTGGCCCGCGATGAGGAGCAGTGTAAAGGGCACGATGCGGGCAGGCGCCGCCATGCCTTCGGTGGCGTTCTTGACCAGGCCATGCCATACGCCGGCTGAGTCTGTATACATGCGGCAGCGCACGAGCATGGTCAGGTCGCAGAGGTCGGTGGCGAAGCCTGCCTGGCGCAAGAGCCTCGGCAGCCGGAGCCCGTCGTGCATACTCTCGCGGATGGCAGCGTGGCCGCCGGAGGCCTGGTACGCGGCGCGTTCGACCATCAGGATCTGCCCGCAGCCGGCGGCCAAGGCAGGGTTGCGCGGCTCTTTCCGGAGCAGGGCAAAGGGCAGGAAGCAGAGCAGCACAAAGTGGATCAGGGGGATCAGCAGGTGCTCGAGCAGGCTGCCGGTTTGCTCCTGCGGGAAGCCGCTGACGAGCGCGGTTCGACTTTGTACGCGAAAGGTACTGAGCCGGGCGAGCGCCTCCGGGTCGACGCGGACGTCGGCGTCGAGAAAGCAGAGCACGTCATAGCGGGCGAGCGAGGCGAGCACCTGGCAGGCATGCTGCTTGCCATTCCAGCCTGCCGGCAGCACCGGCGCGGCGACGAGGTGGAGACGAGTGTCGAGGGAGGCGAGCAGCTCAACGATGGCGGCGGTACGGTCGGTCGAAGCATCGTCGAGCACGATGACCTCGATGGCGACGCCGGTGGAGGCGAGCACGCTGTCGATGGCGGCGGCGATCGAGGCCTCCTCATTACGTGCCGGGATGAGGACGGAGACGGGTGGAAGGATGAGCTGCGCTGGCGGCGGCGGCTGGTAGAGCCGGAGGTTAGCCAAAAAGAGCAGTGCCGGCCCGACCGAGCAGACCAGCGCTGCGGCGAGCAGGAGAGGATGCGGGGTGAAGTCGGTCAGCAGGGAAAGCATGCGCAGCCTCTCACCGGGTGTCCGCTCGGCCGCGGTCATAGGGCCTGGCGCGGATTGCCGCCCAGAGATGCAGCCAGAGAGCGCGCAGGCCGCTGACGCCCGTCTCCCCGGCCAGGACGCTGGTAAAGGCGGAGGGATCCCGCGCCAGGGCGAGCGCCGCCAGCTCGTCCTGGGCGGCGGCAAGAGACTGCTCCATGTGTTCGCCGGGGGTGTGCGCGGTGCGGGCGGCGGGCAGGCTTTCGGGCAGACCGCGGGTGAAGGTCACCGGCTGGCCGCAGAGCGCAAGGATCTCTGGCCGCGGCTCGTTCCAGAAGGTGTACTCGTAGGCTAGCGGGACGACGGTGACACGGTCAAAGCGCTTGACGAGCGAAGCCAGGCCGGACTTGAAGGCCACCGGGCGGGTGCGCGCGTCGGTGAAGCCGCCCTGCGGCGTGAGCCAGAGCAGGGCATTTGGATTAGCAAGGATGAGCTGAGCGGCACGTAGAAATTGGACGGCACCGCGCGGCGTACCCTGCTCGACGGGAAAGAGGCCGAGGCCGCCGAGAATGCGGTTGCGTGGCAGCGAGGCAGCATCGATGGGGGCGTAGTGATCAGCCTCTCGCAAGAGGAAGCGCGAGATCAGGATGGAGGTCAGCGGATCCCACCAGGAGGGATGATTGATGACCACGATCAGCGGTCGCTCGTTGAGGGGGAAGCGCTCCGGGTGCGCAAGCCGCAGAGCGTGAAAGCGGGACGGAACGTAGAGACTCAGGTAGAGATCGAAGAAGCGAAGCAGGAAGCGCGAGGGGCGGCGAGGAACGAACTCAGGGATGGGAGGACGCGCTGCCGGGCGGCCGGTCTGCGGCAGTGACGGGCGCGGCGCCGTCGCTGGAAACTCTTCTGTAACCCTGTCAGTTACGAGATCGGCCGCGGCGCCGCCAAGTAGCCGGCTGGCTGCTCCGGTAGGTGCGCCCGTCACTGTGTCCGCCGCCATCGCTTGCTCCTCGTTGCCGCTCAGCGGGCCATGGCCAGCAAGGACTCTGCCTGCAGGCGAGAGGCCGAGGCGGCTGCTTCGCCGCGGTAGCGCTGGTCGACTGCATCGGCGGCGATCCAGCCGGACATCATCACCATGGGCATGCCGGGGCCGGGATGCGCGGCGCCGCCGGCGAGGAAGAGCCCGTCGAGCTCGCGGCTGGCATTGGCCGGTTTGAAGGCGCCAGTCCAGCGGCCGTGGCTGGAGAGGCCGTAGATGGCGCCGTTGAGCACCTTGTAGCGGGTGTGAATATCTTGCGGCGTCAGGGCGCGCTCAAAGACGATGCGGTCTTCAATGTCAGAGAGCCCGGCGGTGCGCTTGAGCTTGTCGAGGATGACCTGGCGATAGGCTGGGAACATCTTCGACCAGTCATGGTTGGGACGCAGGTAAGGCGTGTGGACGAGCACGTAGAGCGCGTCGCCGCCGGCCGGCGCGGTGGCGGGCTCGGTCGCGGAGGTAGAGGCGAGATAGCAGGTCGGGTCGGGGGCGGGCTCGCCGAGATCGTAGATGTGGTGGAACTCTTCATGCGCATCGCGGGAGAAGACGAAGTCGTGATGGGCGAGATGCTCGTAGCGCTTGTTGAGGCCCAGGTAAAGGACCACGCCCGAGCAGGCCGGCTCGTACTCGCCGCGGCGGTCGAAGCGTTCGCCGATGGCGCCGCCGACGAGCTCGCGATAGGTGCGGACCGCGTCTTCGTTTGAGACGATGGCGTCGAAGTCGTAGCGCTCGCCGGAAGTTGTCACCAGGCCGGTTACTTTTTGCTTGTCAGCCAGCAGCCGCTCGACTTCGGTCGAGGTGTGATAGACGATGCCGAGCTCGCGGCCGAGTTTTACCAGTGCCTCGGGCACGGCGCGGGTGCCCCCTTTGGGGTACCAGATACCCTCCTCGGCCTGCATGTGGCCGATGGCGCAGAGGATGGCGGGCGAGGCGTCCGGCGAGGAGCCGACGTACTGCACGTAGTGGTCGAGCATCTGCGCGACGTCGGGATCGTCGATGTAGTCGCGGATGGTGCCGGCAACGGTGCGGCCCATGCGCATGCGGGCGACATCGCGGAGAACCTTGACGTCGAAGGCGCCGTTGATGTCGAAGGTGTCGACCATCGAGCCGACCGACTTCCAGAAGAAGAAGCGGTCGGAGATGCCGTGCAGGTCTTCTGACATCTTCATGAACTTGACGTACTTGTCGCCCATGCCGGAGCGTCGGCCGTTGAGCTCGATGGCCATCTCGCCGACGTCGTCCTTGAGGTCGAGGACCGAGCCGTTGTCAAAGAAGCAGCGCCACTGCGGGTCCAGGCGCACCATCTTGAGATAGTCATCGAGGTCGCGCCCGGCCTCGTGAAAGACGCGGCGCAGCACCGAGGGCTGGATGAGGATGGTAGGCCCCATGTCAAAGCGGAAGCCCTGCTCTTCAAGCACAGCGGCCTTGCCGCCGAGCCAGGGATTCTTTTCAAAGACCTCGACCTGGTAGCCGCGACCGGCCAGCGTGCAGGCTGCGGACAAGCCGCCTAATCCCGATCCTATGACTGCGATGCGCATGTATGTACTTTCCTTCGTGAAGTGTATGTCGCTGTTGCAGTTACTTATGGCTGCTTGAGGTGGCCGGCAGCGCGGACGAGTTTCTTCGCGCCCTCCAGCCGTGCACGCCAGTTGCCCGCGTGCAGAGCCTGGGCGAAGCTTGCAAAGAATGGCAGGTGCGCGGGACCGGTCTGCTGGTAGGCGCGCCGGCTGCGGCTGCGGCTTAGATCCGCTTGGCGAAGGATTGTTTTCGGGGTGGTGAGCGAGAGCAGGCCTTCGCGCCCGCGGGTGACGCCGAAGCCGCTCTGGCCGCGGCCGCCGAAGCTCGCGCGCGGGTCGGCGGTCGGGATGATGAGGTCGTTGATCAGCACCGTGCCGGCGTGGAGGCGCGCGGCGAGCGCCTCGGCGGCGCGGGGCGGGCCGAAGATGGCTGCAGTCAGAGAGTAGGGGCAGGCGTTGTGTGCCGCGATCGCGGCTTCTGCGTCGTCCGCCCGCAGGATGGACAGGACTGGCGCGAAGAGATCGGCTTGCGCGATCCGCATCTCCGGGGTGACGCCGGTGATCAGCGTCGCGCCGAGGCGACCCTGATCCTGCGGAGCTCGATCAAGACCGCTGAGCACGATTTTGGCGCCGTAGAGAGTCGCTTCCTCGACCAGATCGCCGAGAAACGCGCGCGTGCGGTCGGTGGCGGGCACGGGTTCGATCTTGGCGAGCGCAGTTTCTAGCCGGGGCGTGAGCCGCTCTGCAACTGCGGCGGTTACCAATAGGCGCCGAGGTGCCATGCAGGTGGCCGAGCCATTGAAGCGCAGGGCGAAGAGCAGAGCCTCCGTCACCCGGTCGAGGTCTGCGCCTTCGAGCACAAAGACGGCATCGCAGCCGGAGAGTTCCATGGTCGAGGGCGTGAGCGTTTCCGCGAGCTCGCGCATGACGGCGCGGCCGGTTGCCACCGAGCCGGTCAGCAGGACCTTGTCCACGCCGGCGTGCATGGCCGCGGTTGCTTCCAACGGGTCCGTGCCGAGGATGGTCAGCAATGCAGGATCGAGCCCGGCGGCGACCAGCATGCGCTGAACGGCGAGCGTGGCAGCGGTTCCGCCAGGCGCGGGCTTCCAAAGCACGGCGTTTCCGGCGACGAGCGCCTGCAACGTCTGCACGCCGGGCAGAAAGAGCGGGTAGTTGCCTGGCCCGAGGATCAGGACGAGGCCCAGTGGATCGCGCCGGGTTTCGACCGAAACGCCACCCAGCCAGACCGGGCGCGAGGTAGTACTTTCGCGGCGCGACGCAAGGGTGAAGGCGGCTTCGCGCTCGAGAAAGCGGCAGGCCTCGAGCAGCGGCAGAACCTCGGCGACGAGCGTGTCGGCAGTGGAGCGATGGAGCATGCCAGCCAGCTCGTTCGGCACTGTCTCGGCGAGTGCGGAAGGGTCGGCCGCGACCGCAAAGCGGAAGCGGCGTACGATCTGTAACCGCTGCTGTACTCTTTCGCTCGACCACTGCCGCTGTGCCGCGCGAGCGCGTGCCAGGGTCGCCTGGAGAGTACCCGCGGGCTCAGTCAAAGACGACACCGGCTAGCCTACCGTCTCGTAGACAGAACCTGCGGGCGGGGTGGCGATCTCCTCTGGCTGGATCGGCTCAGTGTTCCACATGGGCTCGATGTGCAGGTCTTCAAGCAGCAGCCGGGAGGTGATGCGCGCCGACTCAAAGATGACCGGGAGACCGCTGCCGGGATGCGTGCCGCCACCGACCAGGTACATGCCGTCGACATCTTCAAAGCGATTATGCGGGCGCATGTGCAGCATCTGGCGCAGGCTGTGCGCCATGCTGAAGGTGGCTCCGCGGAAAAGGCCGAAGTCGTCGGTCCAGTCCTGCGGGGTGAGGCATTTTTCGACACGGATGCGCCGCTCGAGGTCGGTGATGCCGATCTTCTTCAATTGCTCCATGGCCAGAGCGCGGAAGGGCGCCTGCTGCGTCTTCCAGTCGACCAGGCCGGTGTCATGGGTGACCGGCAGCAGCACATATAAGGTACTCATGCCGTGCGGCGCGAGGGTGGGGTCGGTCACGCTGGCATTCTGCACGTAGAAGCTGGGGTCGGCAGAGAGCTTGTGATCGTCCTCAATATCGCGCAGGTTCTGCTTGTAGTCCTTGGCCAGATAGATGGTGTGGTGCGCGACGTCGTCGTACTGGCCTTCGATGCCGAGGTAAAGCATAAAGGTAGAGCAGGAGAAGCGCTTGGAGGCGATACGCTTGTCGGTCCACTTGCGGCGGAGCCGGTTGGGGACCATGCGGCGCATCGCATCAGCGAAGTCCGCGTTCATCACAATCGCGTCAGCTGGAAGCTGACGGGAGGCGGTGCGCAGGCCCACGGCGCGGCGGCCTTCAAAGAGAACCTCTTCGACAGGCTCGTTGAGCAGGATGCGCACACCCTGACTCTCGGCCACGCGCGCCATCGCCTTGGTCACGGCGCCGCACCCGCCGACGGGGTGAAAGACACCGTGCTCGTACTCGAGGAAGGAGAGGATGGAGAAGAGGCTGGGGCACGAGAACGGCGACATGCCGAGGTACTTGGACTGAAAGCTGAACCCGAGCCGGATACGCTCATCGGTGAAGTGCGACCGCAGATCCTGGTCGAGCGAGCGCCAGGGTCGCAGCAGCGGCAGCAGCCTGAGCATGTCGGGGTGCATCAGGTCGCGCCAGGACTCGAAAGGCGTTTCGAGAAAGGGGACGAATTTCTCTAGCTTCTCGCGGTTATCGAGGATGAAGCGGCGAAAGCCTTCCGCATCCGGCGGCGAGAGTTTGCCGATGGCTTCGGCCATGCGCTCGATGTTGGGTGTGGCGAGCAGCTCGCCGCCGGAGCCAAAGACGAGCCGGTACTGCGGATCGAGCCGCTGCATGGGGATCTCGGCGTCGAGATCGAAGCCTGCGGCGAGAAAGATCTCGCGCAGCACACGCGGGTAAAGGAAGAAGGTCGGCCCGGTATCGAAGCGAAAGCCATCCTGCTCGATCGTCGAAGTGCGGCCGCCGACCACACCGCGCTTTTCGACCACGGTAACGTCGACCCCGGAGCGCGCCAGCAAAATGGCAGAGGCAAGACCACCCGGTCCCGCGCCAACTATGACAACCTTCCGCGTCTGCTTCATCTTGTAATTCGGTCTCCTGCTGGGGGCAGGCTCACCCGGTCCTTAGGTGTCAACACACTCAACCGGGCAGCAGCTTTACTTTTGTAACCCCATCTAAACAGATCAGATGGCGGTTTGGTAGGCCGATGCCGACGTCAGGCGCTGGGTATTTTGTTCAGACGAAAGCACAGCCGGTCAGATGGGTGTCCTGTGAGGGTCACAAAGGCGGAAATCCGATCGAGGGACAGCGCGCGCGAAGGCGGCTAGAGCGCTATCACAGTAGGCAAAATGTGCCCAGCGATGGTCAGTGTGACTTTCCTTCATGAAAAGCCACGTCGAGTGTAGCTAGGCGCCCCAAGTGACTGTGATCATGCTCTAGGCGTCGAGGCTCGCGACGAGGGCACGTGCTGCGGATCGGCCGTGCTCGACCAGGTTGGGCAGTCCGACACCCTGGTAGGCGTTGCCGATCAGGGCCAGCCCCCGTATCTGGTCAATACGACCTTTGAGCGCCTGCATGCGCGCGAGATGGCCTACCGCGTACTGGGGCAGCGAGCGTGGCCAGCGGCGCACGACGGTGTGGCTGGCGGCGGGCAGCGGGCCGAGCAGGCGGGAGAACTGCCTGCGAGCCGCCTCGGCGATCTGCTCGTCAGGCCAGTCGAGCATGTGCGGCGCGGCGTGGCCGCCGAAGAAGCCGCGCAGAAAGACGGCACCGGCGGGGGCGCGGGAGGCGAACTTCTGATCCATAAATGTGCCGGCAAGCAGGCTCGGGGAAGTGCCGGCAAGCAGGCTTGGCTCGCTGTTGAGCGCCTCGCCTGGCGGGACGAGAAAGCCGAAGCCGCGCGGGATGCGCAGTGGCAGGGCGACGCTAGGCTCGTAGGCCAGGGCGACGACGATGGCCGAGGTCGCGTCCATCTGGAGCAGGCCGGCGGCTTCTGGGTCGAGTGGTGCGAGGAGGGAGCGGGTGATGTGCGCGGGTGTGGCGAGCAGGATTGCGGAGAAGGTTGCGGGCGGCTCGTGTTCCGCGAACTGATCGATTGGAGAGTCTACGAGGCAGTCTGCGGTCCAGTCTATGGGTAAAGACGGATTGCTGCTGGTCGTGGTCTGGAGACGCCATGCGGTTGCCGGCCGGCCGGTCTGCTGATCGGAAGGGTGGATGGCCGGATGGATCGCCGGCCGAATGGAGGTGACGCAGCAGCCCAGGCGGATGCTGCCAGCGGGTAATGTGGCGGCCATGCGGTCGATCAGGGTCTGGAGGCCGGGGCGCAGGGTGGTGAAGATCGGTTCAGGCGCGCCGCGCTCGGCCTGCTGGCTGGCTGCGCGCTGCATCACGGCGGTCACGAGCGAGCCGTGCTCCTGCTCCATGCGGACGAACGGGGCGAGCACCGCGCGGGCGCTGAGCTTGTCGATGTCGCCGCCGAAGACGCCGGCCAGCAGAGGGCCGGCGATCGAGGCGGTGGCTTCGTCGCCGAAGTGGCGGCGGACGAAGGTGGAGACGGACTCGTCGGCGTCGGGGTCGGGGTTCGCGGCAAGGGCGTGGGCCTTGAGTTCTTCGGCGCGCTTGGGCTCGCGCAGGTAGGCCAGGCGCGCCTGCCAGGTGAAGAGCGGCGAGTCAAGGACCGGCGCCCAACGGGTGGGAACCATCATGCGCATGCCGTCTGGCATGGGGGTGAGCTCGGCACGGAGGCCGGGGCCGAAGCGGGCCAGGTAGTTGCGGCGGCGGCTGTCGTTGGAGTAGATGAGCTGATCGGCGAGGCCGAGCTCGATGGCGAGTGCGCGGGCGGCTGGTTTGTCAGAGACCCAGGAGTCGGGGCCGCACTCGATGACGAACGGGTCGCCGGAGGCGGAGGGGATGGTGACGGTTTCGACAGTGCCGCCGAGGCGGTTGGAGGCCTCGAAGAGGGTGACCTGGACGCCTGGGGTTTGAGCCAGCTCGTAGGCGGCGGCCATGCCGGCCATGCCGGCGCCGACGACGGCTATCTGGTGCCTGTCAGGCATGGCTTACGACCGCCTGCGCGGCCTGCGGCCACTTCGTGGCGGGTGGACGCCTGCGGCCGCTTGCGTGGTGGTCAATGCGTGGTGGCCAGCGCCGGCTCGGCGGCCAGGCGGGCGAGGCCGGCGTGAGCCAGGTCAACGAGCGCTTCAGTGAGCAGGGGCGAGTCGTTGAGCGAGGCCGGCCGTTCCAGGTGCATGCCCAGGTTCTCGGCAAACTCGCGGAAGGCGATGTCGATGTCGTAGAGGATTTCAACGTGGTCGCAGAGAAAGCCGATGGTGTGGAGCACAACTGCGCGGACGCCCTGGGCGTGCAGGGCGGTGAGTGTGTCTTCGACGGTCGGGCCGATCCAGGGGCCGCCGGCCATGCCCTGGCTCTGAAAGGCGAAGTACCAGCGGTCTGGGGTGAGGCCGGGGACTCGCTCGGCGATCAGCGCGGCCGTGTGCTTGGCGTCGATCGGGTAGGGGTCGGGCGCGAAAGAGGGGCGACCTGCGCCCGAAGGAACCTCGGCCGAGGAGAGGACCCACTGGGCCGGGTCGTGTGGTGGAGTGACAGGTTCGACTGGAGTCGCGGTGCCGGCGGCCGGCGAGGTGGCGTGGCCAGGCGCGCCGCTGTCGGCTGTGCTGGATGGTAAGGGCGAGAGCAGATCCTTCGTTTCACTCAGGATGACAGGGCTGGTTGGCGCTTCACTCGAGGTGTGCTTGCATATGGCTGTCTCGCTTGAGGTGAAAGCGCTCTTCCCTCCCGAGTCGTTTTTCGCTCCCGAGTCTGGGATTGAGTCCAGTACCGGGCGAACGGCGGGCGCTACTTCGGCGCCAATGGCGAGGGGCCGAGCGCCGGCGGCAGGCGTTTGAATCGTCCGGCAGGGAACGCTGTGGGCGGTAAAGAGCACGACGGCCGGCTCGCCGGCCTCTTCGCTCACGCGGGCGAGCACCGGGGCCAGGCGCGCGGCAAAGGCGTCGGCGAGTTTTGGGTGGTCGGCCCAGCCTTCGATAAAGTCGATCCGGATCGCGTCGCCGGCTTCGGCATAGACCGCGCGCCGGTAGAGCCCGACGCTGGTGCGTGAGTTCTGTGGCGCCAGGCAGATCGCGACTGCCTCGGTGATGCCGTCGGCCTTCATCTGCTTGACCGTGTCGACGATGTAGGGCCGCCAGTTGCGCATGCCCACGTAGACCGGCAGGCCGATCGACTGCGAGAGCAGGCTGGCCTGCTCAAGGGTGAGCGCGGTCAGCGGGCTCTTGCCGATCAGCCCGTAGCGGTGGGTGATCTCATCGATGACGTGCTGCGGCATGGGGCGGCCGCTGACCACGTTGCTGAGGTACTTGGGAATGTCGGAGAGCTCGTCCGGGGTGCCGTGCGCGAGCAGCACGATCGCGGTCTTATTGGTTAACGTTTGATTCATCGCAAGGGCTCCCGCGGGCTGTGAGCGCGCACATAGCGGACCACGTGCGCGACGTGCTCGACCGGGGTATCGGGGACGATCCCGTGGCCGAGATTGAAGATATGCCCCGGACGTCCGGCAGCCTCGTCGAGCACCTGCTGTACGCGGGCCTCGAGCAGCGGGAGCTCGGCGAAGAGGGTGATGGGGTCAAGATTGCCCTGGACGGCGCAGCTGTAGTCAAGCCCGCGCCAGGCGGCGCCGAGCGGGGTACGCCAGTCGAGGCCGAGCACGTCGGCGCCGGTCTCGCGCATGGTCGGCAGCAGGCTCGCGGTATCGACGCCAAAGTAGATGACCGGCACGCCCAGCGCCTGGACCTCGCGGACGAGCGTGCGGGTGATGGGGAGGACGAAGTCCCGGTAGTCGGCGATCGAGAGCGCGCCGGCCCAGCTGTCGAAGATCTGGATGACGTCGGCGCCGGCGTCTACCTGCTGGCGGGCGTAGGCGGTGAGCACGGTGACGAGCTTGGCAAGCAGCAGCTGCCAGGCGGCGGGCTCGCGGTACATCATCGACTTGGTGTGGATGTACTGGCGGGAGCCGCGGCCCTCGATCATGTAGCTGGCGAGGGTGAACGGAGCGCCGATGAAGCCGATGATGCCAAGCGCGTCGTGGGTGTCGTCGTGGGTGCGGCCAGCAAAGTGAGCGGCGACGCGGCGAATCGCCTCGCCGACGTAGCCAAGCTCTTCAGCGCGGTCGGTGCGCAGGGCATCGACTGCCTCAGGCGAGCGGACCGGCTGGTGGACGACCGGGCCCTCGCCGGCCAGGAACTCGAAAGGCAGGCCCATGCACTCAAAGGGCAGCAGCAGGTCGGCGAAGATGATGGCTGCGTCGACGCCCAGCCGCTCGGCGGCGGTGATGGTGACCTCGGCCGCGAGCTCAGGGCGCTTGCAGATGTCGAGCAGCGAGTGGTGACGGCGGACGGCCTGGTACTCGGCCATGTAGCGGCCCGCTTGGCGCAGGAACCAGACCGGGGTGCGATCGACGGGTTGGCGCAGGCAGGCACGCAGGAAGCGCGAGGTCTGTTGACGGGATGGTTCGGCGGTAAGGCTGAAGCTGTTCGCACCAGCCATCTGGCGGCCAGGCGCTTCGTGCCCGGGAGCCAGCGTGGGAGGCTGCCGGGGCACCTCCAGGCCAGAGCGAGCGGCCAGGTCGGGGCTCAATGTGGCGGCTTGTGTGGTCTGGTCTGGCATAGGCTGGCGTCTCTTAGCCTAGCACCGGGCATACGCAAGCGGGGTGCTGCGGGAAAGAGGCTTCCGGGTGACGGAAAAGGCTGTGGCGTGGCCTGCTGCTGCCTTGCGGGCACACCTCAGGAGCGAGAAGAGCCGGCGGGAGCCGCTAGTCGAGCAGGCCGGCTCCCCTACCGGTAGGAAGACACACTAGCTCAGGACTGGAATGGTTACCGTCTGGCCGGCATGGACGTGGTCCGGGTTGTCGATGCCGCTGGCTTTCGCGATCTGCTGGTAGTGGTTAGCCGAGCCATAAAAGTGCTGGCTGACCTTGGAGAGATTGTCGCCGGCCTGGATGGTGTAGGTCTGCTCGGCGCTGCCGGCGGTGATCTCGTGGTGCAGGTCGGCGTACTGCGGGTCGACCTGCTTGATCGAGTCCCAGACACGGTTGAGCACGACCTGCGAGGGCACCTGCGCTTTGAGGTGGAGCTTGTCGCCGTCGAGGTCTTCTGCCTCAACCTGCGCGCCTTGGTTCTTGAAGGACTCGATGGTCGCGACGACCGGGGCGTACTTCTGTTTCAACTGCTCTAGATCCGCCATGTGGCTCCTCTTAAAGGTGGGAACGTTAAGGTGGGACGGGTTAGAGAAGCCTGGAGAGCAGGCCGCTGGTCAAGCCGCCAAGCTGGCTCTGCTCGGGAACCTGCCCGTTGGGAGTCATGTGTTGCATCAACATGGGCAGCACAGTGGCGAGGGCCATGGAGACAGCCTGCGGCGGCAGCCCGGTGCGCTGGCCAATGGAACCTAGCAGGCTTGAGGGGACACCCTGCTCGACCTGCTGCTGGTTGAGCTGTTGGGGCTGCGCACCCTGGCCCGGCTCACTGTTGGTCCAGGAGTCCACGTGCGAGCCCATGCCGTTCTGTCGGAACGAGTCGAGCAGGCCGCCGACGCCGCCGGGGTGCTCGCCGAGCGAGGAGAGAAGCGCTTGCGAGACGGAGGCCTGATGTTCTACCGGTGCCTGACCTTCGCTACTTTGCGTAGCTCCGCCGCTGGCGAGTGATTGCAGTGAATCCAAAATGCCCATGATTTCCTCGTTTCTCTGTGTCCTTACAACAGGATGAGGGTTTCTGGCCTGCAGCCGTATGGGCGACGCAGAAAGAGGGGCTATTCCCTACAGCTCTGCGCGAGGACTAGCGGTTGCAGGGTGGTTACGGGCGGGCGCAGCGTGGAACAAGCCGCCGGGCGCCTGGATGCGGGCGCCCGAGAGATACCTGGATTGGCTGCCCAGCCGCTAGTCCGCGGCCTCCACCGTTCTGTGCGCCTCAAGCGCGCCGGCTCGGTAGGCGAGGGTGGTCGGCAGCGCGCGGCCGCCAGGCCCGATCCAGGTGCCCATCCAGCGACGGGCGACGAGCCGCAGCAGCACCAGGACGGCGACCGCGAGGGCCGCGTAGATAATGAAGCCGCCGGCGTAGGAGCCGGTGTGCTGCTTGGACTGGCCGAGCAGGTTTGGCAGGATCGAGCCGCCGAGTGCGCCGATCTCGCCGATCATGCCGCCCGCGACCGCAGTGGTGAGGGGCCAGCGCAGGGGGACGAGCTGGAAGACCGCGCCGTTGCCTGCGCCGAGCGCGGCGAAGCACAGCATGAAGAGCAGGGTGGTGGCCAGCAGGGGCGGGGTGGCCATCAAGCCGAAGAGCCCGGCGATGGCGACCAGGAACATGACCGAGACAGTGGTGATGCCGCCGATGCGGTCAGCAAACCAGCCGCCCAGCACGCGGGTGAGCGAGCCGGTGAGCGTGGCGAGCACGGTGAGCGTGCCGGCCTGGACTTTGGTGACATGAAACTGCTGGTAGAAGAACGAGGGCAGAAAGGTCGCGAGCCCGATGAAGCCGCCGAAGGTGATGATGTAGACCGCGTTGAAGACCCAGCCGTCTTTCTCGAATAGGCAGGCCAGGTGCTCCTTGAGCGACTGGTGCTCGATGTCAGGGGGCTCTTTGGCAAAGAAGATCATGACGCCGAGGGGCAGCAGCATGGTGAGGGCGGCGAAGCCGTAGACCGCCTGCCAGCCGAAGTGCATGGCCAGGCGCGGGGCAAAGAGCGCGGCGAGCGCGGTGCCGCTGTTACCGGCGCCGGCGATGCCCATGGCCAGGCCTTTCTGCTCAGGCGGGAACCAGCCAGAGCCGAGCGAGAGCGCGACCCCGAAGGCCGCGCCGGCGAGGCCGAGGAGCACGCCCATGGCCAGGACTTGATGGTAGGTGTGGACGAAGAAGAAACCGTAGCTGAGCGCGAGCGTGATGCCCGACATTTCAACGATGGCGGCGTTCTTGCGGCCGATGTACTGCGAGATGACGCCGAGCGGAAAGCGCATGAACGCGCCGGCGATGGTCGGGACTGAGACCATCAGGCCGATCTGGCCGGGCGAGAGGTGGAACTGGTCCGAGATGAACGGGCCCATGACGCCATTGAGCACCCAGATGGCGAAGGAGAAATCGAAGTAGAGGAAGGCGGCCAGCAGCGTAGGCGGGTGGCCGGACTTCATGAACGTCTTGTAGCTTGCCATGCGTGACCTCTCCGTGTGCGGGTAGCAGGATCGTGGCGGGTAAGTTGCAGGAAGAAGCGGCGGGTCAGGGGCGCCGTTGTTTGCAGCGGGTCTTTTTGGTCTCAGTCAGATTTGTGCAACGTGATCTTTCGTCTGGGAAAAACCACGCTTACTGTTTTAGAAAAGTTGAGAAAGCGAGAGCGTCTTGTCATTGCCTCGTATGCGTAAATTTCCGTGGTCTTCGCTGCGCGAGGCTTACGTTGTCGTCTAACGCAAAGCTTAAGTTGTCATCATGCGCAAAGTTTAAGTTGGTCTAACCTTGGACTGTTCGACTTTCTCGACTTACACAGGCAAAGTACATAGCATTCACTTCGCAGACTAAGGCGGAGCGACAGCCGGTCCATGGCGGATGCGGTGCCGGTCGGTGGCCGGTGTCTTGAAGACGCGCACCGCGCACTGCTTGAAGTTCGGCTCTCGCGAGATAGGATCAAAGGCTCCCAGGGTGACGATGTTGGAGTTCGTCTCGGAGAAGTGAAAGGGCATAAAGACCTGGCCGGGCGCGATGATGCCGGTGATGCGCAGCTCGAGGCCGGGGACCTCGCCGCGACGCGAGCAGATGGTGACCCGGTCGTGCGGGCGCAGGTGGAGCCGGTGCGCGTCGCGGGGGTTCATCTCCAGCCAGGCGTTGGGCACCATGGCCTCGAGCATCTCGACCTCGGAGGTCTTGGTCCGGGTGTGCCAGTGCTCGACGGTGCGGCCGGTCGAAAGGATGAAGTCGTACTCTGCGTCCGGCTGCTCGACAAAGGGCTCGCAGGGGACGAGATGCAGCTGGGCGCGGCCGTCCGGGGTGGGGAAGACGCCGTCGGTGTAGAGGCTGGTGCCGCCCCACTGTATGCCGCCCTGGTCTTCAATCTGCTGCCAGGTAAAGGGGCTGTAGTCGCACATGCGGCCGGCGGAGATGCGCTGCCACTCGAGGTAGGCGTCGTGCGTGGTCTGCCAGCCCGGGTAGAGCTCCTGGCGGCAGCCGAGGCGCTCGGCTAGGCCAAGAAAGATGTCAAAGTCGGCGCGCGCTTCGCCGGGCGGCTCGACGATGCGGTTGACCTTCGAGATGCGTCGCTCGGAGTTGGTGTAGGTGCCTTCCTTCTCGCCCCAGATGGCGGCCGGGAGCACCAGGTGCGCGTAGTCCGAGGTGGGCGTGGGGTGAAAGCCATCCTGCACGACCAGGAACTCGACCGACTCGAGCGCCTGCTTGAGCAGGGCGTGGTTAGGAAAGGAGACGACCGGGTTAGTCGCGACGAACCAGAGGGCCTTGATGGAACCGGTGACCGCGCCCTCGATAATGTCCGAGTAGGCGAGGCCGCGCTGGCTCGGGATCCGCGCCGGGTCGATGCCCCAGAGTTGGGCGAGTTCTTCGCGATGAGCTGCGTTCTCGTATTTGCGGTAGCCGGGCAGCGAGGAGGTGAAGCCGCTCTCGCGGGTGCCCATCGCGTTGCACTGGCCGGTGATCGAGAAGGGGCCCGCGCCAGGGCGACCGAGGTTGCCGGTGAGCAGCGCCAGGTTATTGATCGCGGCGACGGTGACCGCGCCCTGGGTGGAGTGGTTGACGCCCATCGTCCAGCCGATGAACGCAGCCTTGGCCTCGCCGTAGAGCTTGGCGACGCGCTCGATCTTCTCAACCGGCAGGCCGGTGACGAGCGCGACGTGCTTGGGAGTGAAGGCGGCGAGGTAGGCGGCGAGCTGGTCAAAGCCGTTGGTGTGGGCGTCGATGTAGGCTCGGTCGATCAGGTTGTCGCGGATCAGGATGTGGGCGATGCCGTTGATCAGCGCGATGTCGGAGCGGGGTTTGACGGCCAGGTGCAGGTCGGCCATCATGGCGGTCTTGGTCACGCGCGGGTCGACGACAACCAGGGTGCGGGGCTTGGTGCCGGGCGTCTGCCGGTCGAGCCGGTGGCAGAGGATGGGGTGGTTGTCGGCGATGTTTGAGCCAATGAGGAGGATGACGTCGGCCTGCTCCATGTCGGTGTAGGAGCCGGGCGGGCCGTCGGAGCCGAAGCTGAGCTTGTAGCCGGAGACGGCGCTGGCCATGCAGAGGGTGGTGTTGCCGTCGTTGTTGGGGGTGCCGAAGCCGAGCTGCACGAGCTTGCCGAGCGTGTAGTACTCCTCGGTGAGCAGCTGGCCGGTGCCGACGACGCCGAGCGCGCCCTTGCCGTGGCGGGCCTGGATGCTGGTGAACTTCTCGACCATGGTGTCGAGCGCCTCGTCCCAGCTTACGGGCGAGAGGACGCCGTCCTTACGCAGCAGCGGCTGGCGGGCGCGACCGGGCGAGGCGAGGATGTGGTGCTCGCTGAGGCCCTTGGGGCAGAGCTTGCCGCGGTTGACCGGGTGGTCGGGGTTGCCGCGAACCGAGACAGCCGCGCCGTCCTTGACGCCGACCAGCATGCCGCAGCCGACCGAGCAGTAGCCGCAGGTGGTCTTGACCCAGGTGTCGGCGACGCGGCTGGCGGAGATGTGGCCGAAGCGCGGGTCCTCGGCGTAGGCGTACTTTTTGCGGTTGATGTCGATGCCGAGCAGGCGGCCGAGCTTGCCCAGGCGGGTGCCGAGCTTTTCTTCGAGCTGGTTGACGGTCTCGCGTGGGCTCATACGTGTACCGACCGGACGAAGGTGAGCGCCATGTTGAGCGGCACGACGGAGACGAAGAAGAGGTAGCGGGTGGCGAGCACGGCGAGGAGCGCGATGGCGAGCGCGGCTGCGTGAGCCAGGAGCGGGTGGCTGCCGTGCCCGGCGAGCGAGAGCACGGCCGTGAGCGCAATGAGCAGGCCGGTTGCGACAAAGAGCTCGCGCAGGCCGTAGCTGTTGAGCAGCGACGCGGTGGCGCCGTGCTCATAGAGGGGCGACTGATTGAGCCGGACCAGGCGCATGCCCTGGTTGAGGAACCAGAGGGCGCAGGCGGCGAGGACGGGCCAGGTGGGAAAGTTCGCTGAGAAGGCCGGAAGGTCGAGCAGCTGCGCGTTGGGCAGCGAGCGCAGGGCCTGTGCTGCGGCGAGCAGCAGCGGCGCGGCGGCTGAGCCGAGGATGGCGGTGCTGAGCAGGAAGTCAAGCAGGGTGTGGATCATGTTCCACGCCGGCCGCGCAGGGACCATGTAGATGTACGCGCCGGCGACCACGCCGGCGAAGCCGCCGAGGATGGTGAGGAGGTTAAGCGCGAGAACCAGCGCGAGCACCAGCGGCGGGAAGACCAGCAAGTGCGTGGCGAGCACGTGGCTGATCGCGGAGCCGTGCTGCGCGAGCAGGGGCGCAAGCGCCGGTACCCAGGCCAGAGTTGTCGCGGCGGTTAAGAACAAGAAGAAAAGCCCGAAGCCAAGCACTTCGCGGCTCAGCCACGACCGGCGCCACATCTTGAGCGCGCGCCACGCGTAAGCCGGCCGGCCCAGGTGGGTGACCGAGATGTTGAGCGCGACGGCGGTGAGCGCGAGCAGCAGGGTGAGCGCAAACGGCCCGGCATGGCCGCTGAGAAAGATCGCGGTAAAGGCGCCGACGGCAAGCTGGATGAAGGTCGTCATGAACACTAAAGACCAGTGGGCGTGCTCGGTGCGCAGGGTCTCGGAGTCGACGCGGTCGAGCTTGGCGGCGAGCGCCTGGGGCAGGGTGATGCGGGTGGTTGAGAGGGTGATGCCGGCCTCGGGCATCCCTGGGGCGTCGGCGAGCGCGTAGTCCTCGCGCCACGCGGCCTTGTTGACGATCTCGATCTCGATCGCGTTTTCAGGGCAGGCGTTGACGCAGGCCGGCTCCAGGCCCTCGGTGAGCCGGCCGTGGCACATGTCGCATTTGCCGACGATGCCGCGTTCTTTGTTGAACTGCGGGACCGAGTAGGGGCAGTTCCACACGCAGTACTGGCAGCCGATGCAGGCCTCGGCCGAGTGCAGCACGATGCCGGTGGCGGGGTCCTTGGTATAGGCGTCGACCGGGCAGCCCTTGACGCACTCGGCGTCCATGCAGTGGTTGCAGCCCATCGAGAGGTAGTGGCGCAGGGTGTCGGGGTAGGTGCCGCCCTCGATCTCGCCCACGCGCCGCCAGCGGATGTCGGCCGGGTTGCCGTTCTGCTCGTTGCAGGCGACCTCGCAGGAGCGGCAGCCGATGCACTTGGTCATGTTGAAGTGGAAGCGGTACTGCTCGCCCTCGGCCAGGGGGCGGTCGGGAGTAAGTGCGGCCGGCGCAGGGGGATGGAAGAACTCGAGCCCGTTCGCGGTGAGGCGCACGATCGAGCTCTGTTCGTCGGAGTGCGCGAGTTCGTGGAGGGGCAGGGGCAAGGTGCGTTTCCTTTGGGGCTCGGCAGCTAAGTGCGGTGACGTGTGGCGCGATTGCGGTTCCCGGTGAGTGCGTTTCTTTCGCGCGTAAGGCTGCGGCCTTTCTCCGCACTCAGGATAACGGTGCTTTGGCCTCCTGTTCCGGCAGCTCTCAGTACACGTCGCGGTGGTAGCGGTGCTGGTCCTTTAACTCCTGCATGTATTCGGTGGCGGCGTCGGGGGCGAGCTTGCCCTCCTGGCGGACGATGGTTTCGAGCATCTGGTCGACGTCCTTGGCCATGCGCGAGGCATCGCCGCAGACGTAGATCGAGGCGCCCTGCTCGAGCCAGGCCCACAGCTCGGCAGACTGCTCGAGCATGCGGTCCTGCACATAGATCTTGCGCTCCTGGTCGCGCGAAAACGCGAGGTCGAGCCGGGTCAGGTGGCCGTCGGCCCGCATGGCATCAAGCTCTGCGCGATAGAGGAAGTCAGTCTGCGCGCTGCGCTCGCCGAAGAAGAGCCAGTTGCGGCCGGCGTGGCCGAGGGCGCGCCGCTCGTGCAGAAACGAGCGAAAGGGCGCGATGCCGGTGCCGGGGCCGATCATCAGGATCGGTGCCTGCGGGTCAGCCGGAATGCGGAAACGCTTGTTGGGCTGGATGTAGGTTGGGAGCGCCTGGCCGAGATCGGTGCGATCGGCAAACAGCGTCGAGCAGACGCCGCCGCGATCGCGATTGTGCGCGCGGTAGCGCACCACGGCCACGGTGGTGTGGACCTCGCCGGGATGCGCGGCAGGGCTGGACGAGATGGAGTAGAGCCGCGGCGCGAGCTTGGGCAACAGGGCGGCGAGCTCGCCAGCGTCGGAGAAGACGCCCGGGTACTCGGCGAGCAGGTCGATCAGGCCGCGGTCGTAGCAGTAGGTGTCGAGGTGGGTCTGCTGCTCGGGCACGAGCAGTTTGTGGAGGGTCGGGCACTCGGCGCGGCGGGCAAACTCGGCGACGATCTTGCGAGTGAGCCGGGTGATCTGGAGGTGGTGGGTGAGGGCTTCTGAGATTGGCAGCTCGGCCAGCTTGGGCAGGGTGACGGGCTCGGAGCCGGAGAGCGCGGCGGCTTCGAGGACCTCCTGGACCAGGCCGGGATCGTTCTGCGCGACGACGCCGAGTGCGTCGCCTGCTTCGTAGCTCATCGCGCGGCCAGTGGCTTCCGCGTCCTTGAGGCAGAAGGCGAGGTGGAGCGTGAGTTTGCTGGAGACCTCGTGGGTGAGGGGGCGCTTGTCGATCAACGGGGCGAAGAAGGGCTGCTCGCGCGTGGCCGGGGGTGGCCCGGCCGGCCCGGCCGAGACGCTGTGGCCGTTGGTTGCCGCGTAGCCGTTTGCAGCTCCGTTGAGAGTCTTGCCGGGCGCGCCCAGGCCAGCCTCGTTGCCTGAGCCGATGCCGAGCTGCGACATGGGCTGCGTCGCATGCGCGGCGCTGTTTTTGAGTGAGTCGAGCCGGGTGAGCAGGTCAGCCTTCCAGCGGGCGAAGGGTTCATCGATATCAAGGTCGCACTCCACGCGCTCCGCGATGCGCGCCGCGCCGAGCGCGTGAAGGCGCTCGTCGAGGTCGGAGCCAAACTTGCAGAAGTGCTCGTAGTGCTTGTCGCCGAGGGCGAACACGCTGTAGTGGAGCTTGCTTAGGCGGGGCGCGGAGTCGAGGGCGAGCTCGTGGTAGAACGGCTTGGCCGCGTCTGGCGGGTCGCCCTCGCCGTAGGTGCTGGCGATGATGACGGCGTGTTCTTCGTTCGCCAGGGCGGCTGGCGTGTAGCTGGCCAGGCCTGCCACGGTGGGGACGAAGCCGCGGGCTTTGAGCTCTTTCGAGAGCTTGCGCGCGAGGCTTTCGCCGGTGCCGGACTGCGAGGCGTGCAGTACGCAGACCTTGATCGGGGCTGCCGCCGGCGCCGGGGCCGCGGCCAGGCCTGAGCCGGGAGCGGCGGAGTAGAGGCCGGCCAGGAAGCCGTTGAGCCATCCACGCTGCTCGGGGGTGAAGGGGGCGCTGTCAGGGATGAAAGGGATGGGGCTGGGCACGGTTACACGCCCTCCGCGGAAAGGTCTGTGCTGGGCGATGCGGTGCCGGGCAGTCCGGGGTAGCCCGATCCGGCGCCCGGCGCCTGGCAAAAGGCCTGGAGCAGCTCGATCGGGTGGCGGCGGCTGAAGTCGAGGAACGACTCGCCGGGCGTGCGCTGGGCCATGTAGTTGGAAAAGAGATGGTCCATCTTTTGCGGCAGCTCGGTAAAGCGGATGGCCGGGATGAGCTCGCGGCCAAGGCCCTGCTCGTGGTCGGCGCCGCCGCCGATCAGCACCTGGTAGCCCTCTTCGCCGCCCACCTTGACGCCCATCATGCCGAGGTCGCCGATGTAGTGCTGGGCGCAGGAGTTGTGGCAGCCGGTCACATGCAGGTTGAGCGGCTGCTCGAGTTGAAAGCGCTCGTCCAGGTGACGGGCGAGCGCGACGGCGTGGGTCTTGGTGTCGGAGGCGGCAAAGCGGCAGCCCTGCGAGCCGGTGCAGGCAACGGTGCCGCTGAGCACGGTGCCGGCCTGCCAGGCGATGCCGGCCTCGGCAAGCTCGGCCTGAGCGGCGGGGAGCGAGTCGGCGGCGATGTTGGGGATGAGCAGGTTCTGCCAGACGGTGAAGCGCAGCTCGCCCGAGCCGTAGCGGTCGGCGACCTCCGCGATGGCGCGAGCCTGCGCGACGGGCAGCCGGCCGACGGGAATGCTCAGGCCGATGTAATTGAGCCCGGGCTGCTGCTGCGGGTGCACGCCCAGGTGCGCGGTGCGGTCGATGGGGCCGCGCGGCTGGCACTGGTCGGCCGGCACGCGGATGAGCGGGAAGGCGAGCCGCTTTTCGGTCTCCTCGAGGAACTTTGGGACGCCCCAGCGATCGACCAGGTACTTGAGCCGGGCCTTCTTGCGGTCGGTGCGGTCGCCGTGCTCGACGAAGACGCGGATCATCGCGGCGGCTACCGCGATGGTCTGATCGGCACGCAGGAGCAGCCCACAGTCGGTGGCGAACTGCTTGTGGCCGGTGATGCCCGAGAGCAGCACGCGGAAGTAGACGCCGGGCGGGACACGCCCTTCTCTCACCCCGGGGCCTTCCCCGACCAAGACCGCGACGAAGCCGATGTCGTTGGTGTCCGCGACGACCGAAATTGCACCGCCGCCGTCAAAGGCGACATTGAACTTGCGGGGCAGCTCGAACATGTCGGGCGAGTTCGAGATATAGAGCTGCAGCGCCTCGGCGAGCGGGGAGACGTCGTAGAGCTCTGTCGGGTCGAGCCCGGCGAGCGGCGAGGCGGTAATGTTGCGAATGTTGTCAGCGCCGGTGCCGCGCGAGGTGAGCCCGAGCGCCTGCACACCGGCCAGCACGCGGATGATGTCTTTCGGCTGCAGCTCGCGGATTTGCACGTTCGACCGGGTGGTGAGGTCGAGCCGGCCCTGGCCGTAGGCCTCGCTCAGCCGGGCGAGGCCGCGCAGGTGGGCGGTCGTCATCACGCCGCCCGGGGTGCGCAGGCGCAGCATGAACGAGTCCTGGGCAGGCGCGACGTAGAAGAGGCCGAAGTACTTGAAGCGGAAGCGGTCCTGGTCGTTGGGCGCGCGGTTCTCGTTGGCGTGCGCGAGCAGCTTGTCCCAGACCGCGAGCGGGTTCTCGTCGTACTTGACGCGCTCCTCGTTGGAGAGCTCGGAGACCGGGGTGCCGTACCAGAGCGCTTCCTCGAGATCGGCAGACAGGTCGGCAGCGCTGCTTGAAGCGCTCCCGGCAGCGAGGTTAGCCCCACCGGCGGCCGGGTCGGCGGTGATCAGGCCGGCGATGGTGTGGCCGACATAAGGCAGGGCGCCGCGCTGCGCGGCTCCGGCAAAGAAGCCCTGCAGGTACTCCTTCTGCTCGGCTGAAAAAGCAGCGGAGGCCGGATTGGAAGCCGGTGTGTTGGCGGTACTCATGCTTGCTCCGTCCGCCCCCGCCGAGATGCAGGAGGCAGGCCAGTGAGGCTGAACGTGTGCCGCCTGGGGCAAAGACGCTGCAGCCGCAAAGTCTGCAGGAGCATGCGCAAGCGGTTTCAGGCTCGTCGGGGAGCATGAGGGGTATGTCGAGAAGGGTCATCGATGGCCGCCGCACGTCAGGGGGCGGGGCCGTCGTGCTCAGCAGCGGCGCGGCTCGCGTTGCCTGCTGATGATGACAATCGTAATGCTCGTTGCTTCCAGCCGCAAGCCGGGAGCGCACCTTCTGGCGGCGCGCTCTGACGGCGCGACCCGGTTGCCGAGGAAAAGGGCGGGCGCGCGGCTTCAATCCCGGTTGAAGGGGCCAAATCAAATCGGCTGCACGCGGGGCTTTCTCGGTTAAGATCAGAAGTCCCAACGCCGGGGCAGCGCGCTTGTTTCGCCAGCCGCCAGACCCGCGCGTCAACCGCATCGATCACCTGCTTGCTGGCTGACTGGAGGGTGCGTGGCGCATGCAAACTTCAACGGGCTTCGGGTCCTCTCGCTTGAGTCGCGGCGGGCGAAGGAGGTCGAGAAGCTCATCCGGACCTACGGCGGCGAGCCATTCGTGGTGCCCGCGATGCGCGAGATTCCGCTCGCTTCGAATGCGCAGGCGCTGGTCTTTGCCGACCAGTTGATGGCGGGTGCGTTCGACCTGATCGTGTTTATGACCGGCGTGGGAGTGCGCGCGATCCTTGAGATTGCGGAGACCCGCTACGAGCGGGAGGCGCTGCTCGCCGAGCTGCGCAAGGTGAAGGTAGCGGCGCGGGGAGCCAAGCCGAGTACGGCGCTGCGCGAGCTGAAGGTGCCGGTCGCCGTCACGGCAGACGAGCCGAGCACGTGGCTCGAGATGCTGCGGGCGATCGACGCGGGCTTTGGCGCGGAGCTGGCCGGGATGCGTGTGGCGGTGCAGGAGTATGGCGCGTCCAACCCGGAGCTGCTGGCCGAGCTGAGCCAGCGCTGCCGCACCCTGACCAAGGTGCCGGTCTACCAGTGGGCGCTGCCGGAGGATCTGCAGCCGCTGCGCGAGTGCGTGCTGGGGATCGCGCAGGGGAGCGTGGACGTGGTGCTGTTCATGACCGCGGTGCAGGTGATCCACCTCTTCCAGGTGGCCGAGCAGATGGGGGCCGAAGAGCAGCTGCGGGCCGGCCTGCGGGCGCTGGCTGTGCTCTCGATCGGGCCGACGACCACCGAGGAGCTGACCCACTACGGCATTACGCCGGACTTCGAGCCGTCGCGGCCGAAGATGGGGTTCCTGGTCAACGAGGCTGCGCAGTATGCGGCTACTGTGCTGGACAGGAAGCGGGCGGGGGGTACGCTCGAGGCTGGCGCCGCGGCTGCAGGTCAGCATGCGGTCCGGCTATTTTCTGCGCAGGCGGCGCAGCTTAGACCGGATGAGCTCAGACCGGATGAGCAGGGCGAGCCGGCGGAGGGAGAAGGGCTGCCGCGCCGGGTGCCCCGGGTGCCGCTCTCGACGCCGACGATGGCCGGCTTTCGCGACGACCTGTCGCAGATCGAGTTTCTGCACGAGATTAGCAGCCGGATGGCCGCGGCCGATTCGCTGCACCTGGTGCTGGACCGGATCGTCGGGTTCATCGCCTCGATCATTCCCTGCGACTCCTGCTTTATCTACGTGCTGGAGGGTGAGGAGCTGGTGCTGCGGGCCTCCAAGAATCCACACGCTGACCTGATCGACCGGCTCGGCGTGCCGGTCGGCGAGGGCGTTACGGGCTGGGTGGCGCAGCACAAGAAGCCGGTCGCGCTGGCCGCCCACGCTTCGGACGACGTCCGGTTCAAGCCCTTCAAAAGCCTGCCCGAGGACCACTTCGAGGCCATGCTGTGCACGCCGATCCTGTGCGCGGGGCGGGTGATAGGGGTCATCAACCTGCAGCACCGGCTCTCCTATCACCACACGAGCGAGGAGGTGCGGCTGCTGTCCACGGTCGGCTTCCTGGTCGGCGCCGAGGTGGAGCGGGCGCGGCTGGAGGGGGAGAACGCGGAGCTCGCCGAGCGGCTCGAGACGCGCAAGGTGGTCGACCGGGCGAAGGGCGTGCTGCAGAGGGAGCTGCAGATCTCAGAGGACGAGGCTTACCAGAGCATGCAGCGGGAGAGCCGTCAGCGGCGTAAGAGCATGCGCGAGATTGCCGAAGCGATCCTGCTGGCCGAGGATATGAAGCGGGAACGGCTGGTCGAGAAGCCTTGAGCGCCTGACGAGCGGGTGAGCAGGAGCTGCCTGGGGCAGCCTTCCCTCACTGGGGGAGTACCTCAAGCGTTAGAGGTCTTCTGAGCGGCGTCCGGGCGTTTACGGTTACCCTGCAGGGAGAAACGACCAGGATCTATGGCAGACCGAAAGACAGTGATCGCGCAGGCCTATGCTGCGTTCAACCGGCGAGACGTTGACCGCGCCCTGGCGCTCATGAGCGACAACGTGAGCTGGCCCAAGGCGTCGGAAGGCGGTCGAGTGATGGGAAAAGACGAGATTCGCGCCTACTGGACTCGTCAGTGGAAAGAGTTTGACCCTCATGTGGAGCCGCTCGAGGTGATCGAGCGCGAAGGCGGCAAGGCGGAGGTTCGGGTGCACCAGCTGGTGAAGAGCCTCGGCGGCGACGTGCTTTTTGACGGTGAGGTTTGTCACGTCCATACCATCGTGGGTGGTCTGATCGAGCGCATGGATTTGAAGGAGGAAGCAGCAGGCGAGGACACGGCACCATCTGCTGCCTTCGCGAAGCACTAGCCCGGAGGCACGATCGCGCCGGTGGCGAAGACCTAGCAGGTGCCCTCCTCGCGGATGATCGAGGGATCGTGGGTGCCGTGGTATTCGCCTGACAGGGTGAGTGGCTGAGGGGGGCCGGCGGGCGTTTGCGCGGGTGCTGTGAGCAGGCAAAAGGAGAGCAGACCGGGCAGAGAGCGCCGCCCAGTGAAGGTCACGCGAAGAGGGTACGGCGTGTTTGCCGAGGGGCCGATCGAGGTGCGGGTATCAGGTGAGATTGCTCCCGCGTTTTTGATGGAGAGCCTGCGCGCTCGCTGGTGCGGCTGCCCGGGTTTAGCCCACGGCCTGTATTAGCCTGCGGCCCCATATCAGCCCGCGGCTCTACCTCAGCCAGCGGCTCGATAGCGGAAGTCTCCCAGCTTGAGGTCCAGATCGTGCGCCGGCCGTGGTTTGCCGAAGAGGTTGCCCTGGAAGACCCGGCATCCGCAGCCGACCAGGAACTCCCGCTGCGCCTCGGTTTCGACTCCTTCGGCCACCACGGAAAGACCCATCGAGCGGCCCAGCGTCATGATGGTGCGCACGATGGCGGCGTCGTTTGAGTCGGTTAGCGCTTCGCGCACGAAGGTCACATCGATCTTCAACTGGTCCAAAGGCAGGCTCTTCAGGTAGGCAAGGGAGGAGAAGCCCATACCGAAGTCGTCGAGCGAGAAGCGCAGCCCGTGGGACTTGAGGGCCTGCATTTTGGCGATGGTGTCGTCGAGGTTGCGCAGCAGCAGACCTTCGGTGACCTCGAGGAAGAGCTTGCCGGGATCGATGCCGGAGCGTCGGACGATGTCGAGAGTGCGCTGGACGAGCTGGGGCTGGTAGAACTCCGGCGTGCTGATGTTGACGGCCAGGGTGAGATGGGAGGTCTCAGGTCGCGCGGCCCAGGCTTTCATCTGGGCGCAGGCTGCTTCCAGCACGAACTGCCCGAGCGCGGCGACCAGGCCTTTCTCTTCGGCGAGCGGCAGAAACTCGGCCGGGCGCAGGAGACCGCGGGTGGGATGCTGCCAGCGCACCAGGGCCTCGACTCCTGTGATCCTGCCCTGCTCGTTCACCTGGGGCTGGTAGTGCAGCAGGAACTGGCCTTGCTCGAGACCCTGGCGCAGCTCGGCCTCGAGCATGAGCCGGGCCTGGAAGGCTGCTTCCAGCTCGGGATTGAAGATCTGCAGGACGCCCTTGCCGGCGGCCTTCGAGTGGTAGAGCGCCAGGTCCGCGCGCTTGAGGATGTCGGAGACAGGCTCGCGCTGGATACCGAACAGGGTGATCCCCATGCTGCTCGAGCTCTGGTACTCCTGCTGGCTGAGCAGGTAGGGCTCGGTGAGAGCGGCGAGGATCTTTTTCCCTACGGTCTGGGCCTGCGCCGAGGCCTGGTTGGCCTCCTCGTTCAGGTCCTCCAGCAGGATGATGAATTCGTCTCCGCCCAGGCGGCCGACCGTATCCACCTCGCGCACGCAGCCGGTGAGCCGGCGAGCGGTCTGGAAGAGGATGCGGTCCCCTGCATCATGGCCGTGCGTATCGTTAAGCGTCTTGAAGCCGTCCAGATCGAGCGCGAGGATGGCGCCGTGCTTGCGGGTGCGATGGGTGGCGTGGGTGGCCTGGATGACGCGGTCGAGGAGCAGGCGCCGGTTGGGCAGGTGAGTGAGCGGGTCGTAGAAGGCGAGGCTGGCGATCTGCGCCTCGGCCTGCTTGCGCTCGGTCAGGTCGGTGATGGCCAGGCGCAGCAGCACGGCACCCTCCTGTTCGTTGGGCACGCAGTCAAGCTGCGTGTGCAGGATGGATCGGTCGGCACGCCGCAGGGCGACGGCGCAGGTGCGCCGGCCGCAATGATCGACGATCTCGGAGAGCAGCTGCTTGTAGCACTCGAGATCTTCTTCGATCACATACTGCTCGAAGTCGCGGTGCAGAATACTCCTGCGCTCCTCGCGAAGCAGTTGCGCGCCGGTCAGGTTGATGCCGGAGACCAGGCCGCGAGGGGTGAGGGTGAGATAGGCAACCGGAGCGTACTCGTAGAGGTGGAGATAGCGGTCACGCGACTCCTCCAGCGCGACCTGGGACCGGCGCAGCTCCTCGTTCTGCATTTCTAGCTCAATGCGGTGCACCTGCAGCTCGTGCAGCAGCTCCTGCGGGGAGGCCTTGCTGGAGAGGGCAAGGGAGGCGGAAGCCAGTCTTGCTTCTGCCTCCCGGCGCAGGCGGATTCTGCTTCGTTTCATGAGACCAGCCTCCGGTTCGATACGTGTGGTGCGGTGGGCTGCTCCGACCCTGAGTGAGCCAGGCCTGAGCGACTTTGGCCTGTGTGCAGCTCGGCAGGGGGCTGGGCGCGGTTGGTGGTGTAGATCTTCCATCTGCGATCTACGGCTATGAACAGGTCGCCGGTTTCGCCGATGCTCTCCGCCGGGCCAAGAAAAAGAATGCCGCCCGGCCTGAGGGCGCGGTGGAAGCCGGCCAGCAGGCGCGCCTGGTCTTCCGGCTCGAGGTAGATCATCAGGTTCCGGCAGCTGATCAGATCAAGGTCGTTCATCGGCGGAGAGTCAAGTGCATCCTCGACGCTGAAGGAGACTCGGCTCGCGATCGAGCCGCCAGCCCGGTAGCCCTCGGGGCTCCTGTGGAAGAAGCGGTCGCGACGGCCGAGGGTGACTGCCCGGTGCACGGATGAGGGCGGGAAGAGGCCGCTTTGGGCCAGCAGGACGGCCCGCTCATCGATGTCAGTGGCGAGAACCCAAAAGTCAACGGGGGAGAGTACTTCAGAGAGTGCTTCTTTGAGCAGGATGGCCACCGAATACGCCTCTTCACCCGTTGAGCATCCGGCGCACCAGGCGTGGAAGGTGTCGCCTGCCTCACGCCTGCGGAGAGCGGGGAACAGCGCGTGCTGCTTGAGGCTCTGAAAGCTTTCCGGATTGCGGAAGAAGGCGGTGACCTGGATCATGACCAGGCTGGAGAGTGCTTGCAGCTCCTCGGTGCCCGCGGCAAGCAGGAGTGCGTAGGCGTAGGCATCGTCCTGGCCGCAAGCCGCAACGCGGGCCTTGATGGCGGAGACAAGGTGACTTCGCTTGTAGTGAGAGAAGTCGTGACCGAGGCGGGAGAGCAGCAGCCAGAGAAAGTGCTCCTGGAGCCGCACATCCACTGAGGCAAACTCCTGACTTGAGGGCGGATGCGGAATGAGTGGCTGCGGCGGGTTCGGGGTTCCCGGCTCGCACGCTGCCTGCTCCTCTGCTCGAGCGAGGCGAGCGGCGGTTGGAGCTCGCCTGGGAAGCGGCAATCCTTGCCAAGTCATGAAGATCCTTAAGTCTTTTATGTCTCTTGTGTAAGGAGGGACCTTGCCGCGTCGTCCCCATCAATGCAGGGAGTTTACCGCATGTAATTACGAACGAACCCGATATTTAGAGCAGGCAACCGGGGATTGCATCCGGGTGAAGGCAGCCGATGTTCGTCCGGAGCGTTGGTGTTGCCTGGCGCAAGATACTGCGGGGACGCGCGTCCTGGGAGAGAGGCGCAGTAGATTCTCGGCAGTGACTAAGGTTGAAGTAGATGCAGAGTGCCGCGCAACTTGCATGGGAAAACGCCGTCTATAGCAGCAAGTCAAAGAATGCCCGATCTGCAAACCTATCGCGTTGGTCTATCTCCTCGGATGGTAAACGAGAGCAGGATCATGGCGGAAGGGTGCGGGGGCTTGATGTTGACGAGTTCATCTTACCGACCCGGTGCGAGCGGCCAACGCGCTCCCCGCGGTCCCCGTTTCTGAGGACCTGACCTGATGACGCAGCGCACGATCGCCCCCCCGCCGGTACGACGCCTTTTTCCCTCCATCTTTCTCTCGCTGTTTGCGCTGGCCCTCACGATGCTGGCGCCCGCATGTCAAGCGCAGGCGCAGCCCGCCTCCCGCATCGCAGGTGCGATTGACGCGAGCACACGGGTGCCGATCAAGGGCAGTGTCTCGCCCCGGATCGCCTCGGCCACGGACGAGGGCCGTGTCTCCGGCAACCTCAAGCTGGAGGGTCTGACGCTGGTGTTCACGCCGACGGCGGCCCAGCAGACTGACCTTCAGCAGCTGCTGGTTGACCAGCAGACGCCCGGCTCCTCGAACTACCATGTATGGCTCACGCCGGCCGAGTACGCGGCGCGGTTTGGTATGAGCGAGGCTGACCTGGCCAAGGTGTCAGAGTGGCTCACCAGCCAGGGCTTTACCGTGGCCGGCGCGAACAACAGCCGCACCCGCATCACCTTTAGCGGCACGGCGGGCCAGGTGGAGAGCGCGTTTGCGACCGAGCTGCACCACTACAGCGTGAACGGGGAGACGCACCTGGCCAACGCGACCGCGCTCCAGGTGCCGGCCGCGCTGGCCGGCATTGCCTCAGGGGTCGGCAACATCTCCGACTTCCGCCCCAAGCCGCGCGTGCGGTCTGTGCCGCAAGCGCTCGCACCCAGGTACACGTCTTCGCTAAGCGGCAGTATTTTCGTCGCGCCGAGCGATCTGGGCGTGATTTATGACATTGCGCCGCTCTATGCGGCAGGCTATACCGGCTCTGGGCAGCGAATCGCGGTGGTCGGCCAGAGCGAAGTGCTGCTGGCCGACATCGCCAACTTTCGCGCCGCGGCTGGTCTCGCGGCCAAGGCTCCTATCTCGGTACTGGTGCCCAACACGGGTACGGCGACGGTGTACAGCGGTGATGAGGGTGAGTCCGATATCGATCTTGAATACTCGGGAGCCATTGCCCAGAATGCGGACATCTACTTCGTCTTTACCGGTTCGGACCAGAACACGGACGTCTTCGATGCGCTTGACTACGCTGTCGACACCGATCTGGCGCCGGTGATCAGCATTAGCTATGGCAACTGCGAGGCAAACTTTTCGACCGCAGAGTTTACCCAGATGGAGCAGGTCTTTGAGCAGGCCAACAGCCAGGGTCAGACTATTTTTTCAGCGGCCGGGGATAGCGGAGCAACGGACTGCGACGACTCAGGCACGACGACGGCCACAACGATCACCTCGGCCACCCACGGCCTGGCCGTGGACTACCCCGCGTCGTCGCAGTATGTGACCGGTGTGGGCGGCACGATGTTTAACGAGGGCAGCGCCACCTCGACCTACTGGGCCACGACCAACACGGCAAACGGCGGGTCCGCCTTGTCCTACATCCCTGAGGCGGTTTGGAACGAGACAGTAGCGGCGATTAGTGCTGGGATTGGGGGCCTTACCGGCGGTGGCGGTGGCGCGAGCACTCTGACTGCCAAGCCCAGCTGGCAGACTGGGACAGGCGTACCTGCTGACGGCCATCGCGATGTTCCTGACATCGCGCTTGATGCTGCGCTGGTTCACGAGGGGCTTCTCTACTGCTCGAGCGACGCGGACAGCACCAGCTGCACGGCGGGCTTTCGCGATGCCAGTCAGAACCTGACGGTGGCCGGCGGCACCTCTTTCGGCGCACCCATCGCGGCCGGCATCTTTACGCTGATCAATCAGAAGACCAGCGCCAAAGGCCAGGGCAACCTGAATCCGACGCTCTACAGCCTAGCGGCGAGTACGCCGGCCGGCTTCCATGACATCACGGTCGGCAACAACAGCCAGCCCTGCACTATCGGTTCAACCGGCTGCACCACCAGCCCGATCGGCTTCTCAGCCGGGGTTGGGTATGACCAGGCGAGCGGTCTTGGTACGCTGGACGTCTCGGTGCTCGCGGGCGGCTTTCTCACGGCTGCAACTAGCAGCCTGATTGCCACCACGCTGAGTCTCTCGCCGAGCAACTCGACTGTCACCTCCGGCACCAGCACGACGATCACGGCGACGGTTGTAGGCATTACCCCGGGCTCGTCGACGCCGACCGGCACGGTGCAGTTTGCCGTCGATGGAGTCAGCACCGGGGCCGCGGTGCCGCTGAGCGGCTCGATTGCCAGCTACACTCTGACCTCCGCCATCCTCACCTCCGTCGGCTCGCACGTCATTTCGGCGACGTATTCGGGCGATTCGGTCTTTGCCACTTCCTACGCGGTGGATACGATCACCATCACGGCCGCACCCTCAACCGGCATCGGCACCTTTGCCCTGAGTAGCAGCGCGGCGACAACGGCGCTGGGTGGTACCGGAACCTCGACCATTACTGTCACACCGGCAGCCGGCTACACCGGCACGGTCGGCTTTACCCTGGCCTCGGGTAACACGGCTACTACTAATGCGCTTGGGTCCGACTTCTGCTATGACATCGGCAACGCCATTGTGGCAAACGCAACGACCCCGGCAACCGCGAGCCTGACGCTCTATACAACGCTCGCGACATGCGAAAACACGGTTTCCCCGGCCGGGAGACCGCTGCATAAGCTGGGCGGCGGCAGCACGCTGAAGACGCTGGCCTCGACCAGCAAGGGCGCACCGAAGCCGGGCCTGCCTGAGCTGCCGGTCAGCGCAGCGGCCATTGCGGGTGCGGTGTGCCTGCTGGTGAGCCGGCGCAGGTCGCGCCTGCTCTCGCAGGTGTGGATGCTAGCAGCGGTCGTCCTGCTGAGCGATGCGGCACTAGGCGCAATGGGGTGCGGCGGGTCGTCGGGCACCCCGGCGATCACCCCGCAGGAGGTGCCCGCAGGTACCTACTCGCTGGTGGTGACCGGTGCGGATACGACTTACTCGTCGATCCCTGCGGCTACCACGACGGTCACCTTCACCGTGCAGTAGCAGTCAGCGGGCAAAGTAGGTAGACATGGAGCCATGCGGTCAGATCCGCATGGCTCCTTTTTTCGTGGCCTGGTGGAGCGAGTTAAGTCTCAGGAAGCAGTGCTGGAGCGCGGATCAAAGACCCGCCGGAGCAGCGGCGCGCCCCAGGTGCTGATCGCGAGCAGCGAGCCAAAGAGCACCACCGCATCGATGTTCTCGCGACCCTGCCGTGACCAGTAGGCCGCGGCATCAAGGTTGAGCCAGAGCGCGAACTCGTCCAGCGTAAGCGCGGCGCCGATGCCGTAGCCGAGCGAGAGCAGGCGGCCGAGCAGGATCGAAGAGGTCGTGTCGTCGGTGCCGACTTCGGACAGCTCGGCGAAGCCGGTGACCAGCAGCAGCAGGATGCCCCAGACCAGGTGATGGATGTGGCGGCCGCCCATCTCCACGTAGCCGAAGGGCCCGATGTGGTGGGTGATGGAGGCCACGAGCAGCCGGACTGCGAGGAAGGTGAAGAAGAAGCTGATCGAGGCGAGAAAGAGCCGCCGATGCGGGCGGTCGGGGATCTGCTGGTGGACCAGATAGCCGAGGCGGGTGAGATGCAGCACCAGCAGCAGGCTCGCGGTGAGCAGGGCGATGACAAGCAGCAAAATGGCTGAGGCCGAAATCGAGACTGAGCCCGAGGCCAGCAGGAGAAGGTGCGTAGGCATGCTCCCAGCATACGTACGCACTTGCGGTCACTCCCCCGCCAAGTGGCCGCCCAGATTACTCTCGCGGCGCGAAGTAGCCTTTGCGGGCGTTGACCTGGTAGCGGCGGTCGAGGCAGAACAGGTAGATGGTGCGGAAGGCGCCGTCCGGCTTGAAGTCAGCCGGTTTGTAGACCAGCGCGTACTGCGATCGAAGCTCTTCCTGGATTTTGCCGAAGCTGACCGGCATATCTTCAATGCGGTTGGGGTAGAAGGCACGGCCGCCGGTGGCGTCGGCCATCTTCTGAAGCACGTCATCGCCGCGGTCGCGGCTGGGGCTGACGTTGGTGCTGATGGTGTAGATGATGGTCTCGGCCCTCTGGCACTCCTTGATCGCGTCGTCTAGGTAGGCATGGCTCTGGTTGTCGTCTCCGTCGGAGATGACGACGATGGCGCGGCGGGCGGGCTCGTGGCCGCGGGTGGAGTCGAGCAGCTTGCTGTGGCAGGCGGTGTAGACGGCGTCAAAGATGGCGGTGCCGCCGCCGGGGCGCAGGGCGGCGATGCCGGTCGAGAGCAGGTCGAGGTTGCTGCTCCAGTCCTGTTTGAAGTCCGGCGTGATGTCAAAGCCCTCCACAAAGGCGAGGTCAGACTTGGGGCGCAGGATCTGGAGCAGGAATTCGGTTGCGGCCTGCTGCTCGAAGGCGAAGCGCTGGCGGATCGAGGTGCTGGTGTCAATCAGGATGCCGACCCGCAGCGGCAGGTTCGTCTCCTGGGTAAAGCGGTAGACCTGGGATGGGGCTTTCTGGTCGTCGAGCAGGGCAAAGTCGGACTGCTTGAGATCCTTGATGAAGCGGCCGTGTCGGTCGGCGACGGTAAAGACGAGATCGACTTCGTTGACGGTGGAGCGGATGGTGTACTGCGGGTCGCCGGGGGCCTGTGTCTGCGAGACGGGAGCGCCGGGTTGTTGCTGGCTTGTTGCCGGTGCGGGGATCACGGTCTCAGTCGCTGCCGGTGGGCCAGGTTTCTGCGAGACGCCCGGCGTCTGCGTGACAGAGGGGGTGGCACTTTGGGCCGGTACGGGCGCGGGCAGGCAGGCGGCGAGGAGCAGAAAAACGAGAGTGACAAGCTTCATGGCGGTGCAGCCATTCTACATTTCGCTCCACAGGGAGGGCTGGCGCCACTCCTAAAGACAAAGGCTGCATGCGCGGATTGCGGCCACTTCGTGGGGCTCGTGCGCCAGCGATGACTTCGGCCACATATCCACTGCTGTAGGTGTTTTGGCCGCGGGCCAGCGTCACGTGGGCTTGGAGACGGCGGTGGTTTCAAGCTGCCGCTGACACGAAAGCCCGCGTTCACGAGACGCTGGCTGAGTGTGAAGAAGGACTCACGCATGAAGAAGATGCGGAGATCCCTGGGGCCAGAGTTTGAGCTTTGGCTTCGTGTGGCAACTGCAGTAGCAGGTTTGGTGGATGAGATCATCACTCTCATTTGCCACCTACTACAGTAGGCCGGTTGCACAAACCCTACGGCGTGGCACGAACCACGCCGTAGAACTTCTTTAGTCTTCCCCTGGCCGCGGAAGCTGTCAAGCGAAAATTGGTTGCGTCTGCATCCAACTCCCCTTCGTGTTCGCGTACTGCCCTTGCGTCCCCGTTTGGCTGCGTACAGTCAGGCTCGTGATTGGGATCGAGCTCGAGACGAGGGTGGCGCGTGTTCTGTCTTCGGCTGCGGCCAACGGCTACTCGGGGGCCTGAAGCTGGGTGAGCAGCTCGGCGAGCTCAGGCGGCAGCGGGGAGCTCAGCTCGATCTGTGCCCCGGTGCGCGGGTGGGCGAAGACCAGCTCGGCCGCATGCAAGAAGTTGCGGTCGAGCGAGAGGGTATCGAGGGCGCGGCGGCGGCTCTTCTTCATGATGACCTGGTCGCCCTCGGCGCGCATGACGTGGGGCGCGCCGTAGAGCGCATCGCCGACGATCGAGTGGCCGATCGATGAGAGGTGCACGCGAATCTGGTGGGTGCGCCCGGTCTCGATGCGCACGCGCAGCAGGGTGAACTTGCCGAAGCGGGTGTGCAGCCGCTGTTCGACCTTCCAGTGGGAGATGGCGGAGCGGCTGCCGCTGGTGCGGCGGGTCGTCATGCGCGTCCGGCGGATCATGTCGCGGCCGATCGGCGCGTTGATGGTGCCGGTGGTCTTCTCGAGCTCTCCGTGGACCAGCGCCAGGTAGGTCTTGCGCAGTTTGCGCTCGGCAAACATCTCGCTCAGCTTGAGGTGCGCGGCGTCGTTGCGAGCGACGATGATCAGCCCGCTGGTCTGGCGGTCAAGCCGGTGCACGATGCCCGGGCGCAGCTCGCCGCCGGCGGTGGAGAGCTGCTGCTGGTAGTGGTGCAGCAGCGCGTTGACCAGGGTACCGCGGTTGCGGCTGTCCGGGACCGGTTCAGCGCCCTCTTCGCCCAAAGCGTCTTCTTCGTCGGCGCGCGCGCCGGCGCCGGCGTGCACCAGCATCCCGGCGGGCTTGTCGATGACGGAGAGGTCCTCGTCTTCGTAGACGATCGAGAGCGGGATCTCTTCGGCAACCGCGCGCAGCGGCGGCAGGACCGGCTCGCGAAGGACCTCGACCTGCTCGCCGCCTTCTAGGCGAAGCGAGCGCTTGGCCGGCTCGCCGTTGACCAGCACGCTCTCCTGAGTGAGCAGCAGCTGCACCCGGGCGCGGCTGACGCCTTCAAGCTGGGTGACCAGCCAGGCATCCAGCCGCTCGCCCGCGGCCTCAGGTGGAACCATGTGGGAAGAAGCAGGCATCGATCTTCAAGCGTGACAGCTTCGCGCCCGCGTGTCACCTAAGGGCAAAACCGCCTACGCGGCTGGCGGTCACTTCGTGACGGGTATACCGACCCTTCGGGTCACAGAAGCTGGTAGGCCCCAGAAGTACCGGGGCCTACCAGCTTCTGCAGCGCCGCAGGCAGAAGACCCCCCACGAAGTGGGCGCCTCCCGCGCAGGGGGTCTGGCTTTTAGTTGTGGCCCGGGCCGTCGAGGCCTGAAGGCCAGTCGGCCATGTTGGGGCCGGGTGGGGGTGGGGGTGGGGCGGTCGGGGGGATGAGGCTGCGGTGCATGAGCCAGGCGCGCAGCAGCATCGGCCAGCCGGCCAGTTCGGGGATGGTGCCGCAGAGGCCGCAGCCGTGATCGGCGTAGTCGAACAGGTGCATCTCGGCGGGGACGCCGGCTGCGTGGAGCGCGGTGTAGAAGCTAAGGCTGTTGGCGACAGGCACGACCGGGTCGCCGGTGGTGGCAAAGAGGAAGGTGGGCGCGGTGGCGGCGGTGACCGCGTACTGGGCGGAGAGTTGGTGGACGAGGGCTGGTGCAGGGTCGGTCCCGAGCAGGTTGGTGTGCGAGCCGGGGTGGGTGACTGGCAGCTCCATCGAGATAACCGGGTAGGCGAGGATGACGAAGTTGGGCTGGCAGGGCGCGTTCGCGACCGGGTCGGTGGGCGTCGCGGCTGCGGTAAGGCTGCACTGGGTGGCGAGGGTCGCGGCCAGGTGACCCCCGGCCGAGGAGCCCCAGACGCCAATCCGGTCGGGGTCAAGGTCAAGCTCGGCCGCGTGGGTGCGGATGGTGCGCATGGCGTTGGCGCCGTCTTCAATCTCGACCGGGTAGCGGTAGGGAGCGACGCGGTAGTCGAGGACAAAGGCGGTGACGCCCTGGGTGTTGAGCCACTGGGCGTACTGGATGCCTTCGTGCCCGAGCGCGATGTTCTGGTAGCCGCCGCCGGGCAGGATCAGGACGGACGCACGCGTGGAGCGGGTAGCGGGTAGAAATGTGTAGAGCATGGGCGTGTCTCGTGGTCCGTGACCGAGCGCGCCGGGCGCGCCCTGCGGGTAGAGGGGCTTGGGCGCGGGAACCGGCGGAGTCACGGCAGGCGGCTCAGGCGCTTGGGCGGCGAGCAGGAGAGCGGAAAGAAGGACAGAGACGAAGGCAGCGAGCGAGACAACGCGGCGTGCGGTGGTCATGCTTGCCAGTGTAGCGAAAGCCGGCTGTCGGCGCGCTGTGAGGCATGGCGAAAACCGCCTGCGCGGCTGGCGGTCACTTCGTGACGCGTAGACCGCCCTTCGGGCACAAAAGCAGAAAGCCCCCAGAAGTGAGGGGGCTTTCTGCTTTTGCAGCGCCGCAGGCAGAAGACTCCCCACGATGTGGGCGCCTCCCGCGCAGGGGGTCTTGCCTTGCTCAGCGCCGGGCCTGCGCGAGGAGCTGGTGGTAGAGCTGGATGGTCTGCTCGGCGATTGCTGACCAGGCAAATGTTTCTTCGACGCGCCCGCGACCGGCCTCGCCGAACTGCTTTGCCTTGGCCGGGTCGGCGAGCAGGGCGGAGATCTTCTCGGCAAGGTCTCGCGCGAACGTCTCCGGATGCAGCGGAAAGCTGGTCACGGGGTCCTGCTCGAATGGCACCAGGTAGCCGGTCTCGCCATCGACGACCACCTCGAGAATGCCGCCGGTTGCGCTCGCGACGACCGGGGCGCGGCAGGCCATCGCCTCGAGGTTGATGATGCCGAAGGGTTCGTAGACAGAGGGGCAGCAGAAGACGCTGGCGTTCGAGTAAAGCTCGATCGCCTCCGGCTTGGTGACCATCTTTTCGATCCAGACCACGTTGGGATTTAGCTGGCGGGCGGCTTCGACCTTCTCGCGCATCTCGGTCGCGATCTCGGGGGTGTCCGGCGCGCCGGCGCAGAGCACGACCTGGGTGCCTGGGGGCAGGTACTGGATTGCTTCGACCAGGTGCGTGACGCCTTTTTGCCGGGTGATGCGGCCGACGAAGAGCACGTAGGGCTGCTCGGGGTTGACGCCGTACTTGACCAGCGCGTCGGTATTGGTGGTCTGCTGGTACTCGTCGAGATCGATGCCATTGTAGATCACGTGGACGCGCGCGGGGTCGACCTCCGGGTAGGCGCGCAGAATGTCGGCTTTCGTGCCTTGGGAGACGGCGATGACCGCGTCTGCGTCCAGGATCGCGGTCCGTTCCATCCAGGAGCTCATCGCGTAGCCTGAGCCGAGCTGCTCGGCCTTCCAGGCGCGCAGCGGCTCGAGCGAGTGCGTGGTCAGCACGAAAGGGATGTTGTAGAGCTTCTTGGCCAGGAAGCCGGCCATCGAGACATACCAGGTATGGGTGTGGACGATGTCGATCTGGGCGATGGAGGTCATTTGCGCGATGTTGAGGGTGAGGGTCTCAAGCGCGGTCTTGAACTTGGCCTCGGTGCGCTGGCCGATGAGCGCCCACGGCTCGTCGCCGCGCACATGCAGGTTGCCTTGGTCGGCAAGCTGGGTGCCCCAGCAGTGCACCTCAACCTCGATCTTCCTGGCTAGCTCCCGGCTCAGGTACTCCACGTGCACACCGGCGCCGCCATACACGTTCGGCGGGTACTCGCGCGTCATCAGACCTACTCGCAACGGGGAAACCTCACGGGCATGCTACATGCCAAACCCCCTGCGCGGGAAGTGGGCGCCGGCCGCGCAGGCGGTCTCGTACTTAGCTGTACGCGTGAGACTGGCCTGCGTAGTTGACGGTGACGGCTATGGTTGCCGGCGGGACGGTCCGATCGATCAGCAGGATGCCGAGCGCGTCGTGGAAGAGGGGCGCGGCGTCGACGGCTGCGAGCAGCTGGCTGGCGAGGGCTGTTCTCTTCTGCGCGAAGACGGGGTCGGTACGCAGGGCGAGGTCTGGCTTGCCTGCGCTGTAGGCGAGCACCTGCGCGAGAGCCTCGGCAGCCGCGTGCATGGACTCCGCCCAGCTTTGCAGGTGAACGGTCCAGGTGTGGGCGGTAACCGCCCACTGCGGCGGGGTAGCCTGGTCGACACCGAGCGCTGCGTAGAAGTTCGTGACCGCGCCGGCGTTGGCCAACTTCTGCCACTGAGCGTCGTTGCCGAGCGCCTGGAGATAGGGTGCGCCGAGCTCGAGGCCTGGCGTTGCGGCGAGTGCCGCGCTAGCGAGCTTTTCGTAATCCGCAGCCGCGCGGGGCGTGTTCTCTGCGGTGAGGAAGAGTCGTCGAGCTGTGGCATTGTCATAGCTGAGAGAGGCTAGGAGCGAAGCAGCCTGGCTGGCGGAGCGACCAAGCAGGGATTGGTCCCAGTCCGCGCTTACGGTCTCTCTAGGGATAAGTGCTTGCGCTATCTCCACGAAGAGTTGTAAGTCAGTGAACTTAGCCCGGTGTAAGTACTGGTAGTAAGTGTAGGTAACTCTCAGATCGATCGCGAGGTGGCCGAGCGCGGCCGTGTACCCGACGGTGGCGACAAAGTCTTCAACCAGTACCTGGCGCAGCAGGTCACTCTTGACGAAGGGAGTCACGGTCGCGCTCAGGCGAGCCAGGGTCGCCTTGTCAGCCAGCACGAGCTGGCCATCGTCGGAGGCGCGGGCGGTCGCCTCGAGCGAAGCCTGCTGGACATCGGCGTAGTCAAAGAGGCCGAGAAAGTTAAAGGTCAGGGCGTGGCGGGTCTTCTTGAGGTGATCGAGCACACTGCCCACCTTGGTCACGCCGGCTGGCAGGGCGGCGCCGCCGAGCAGGCGGGAGAGGTCGCCTGCGATCGCTGCGGTAAAGGCGGCTTCGGCTTCCACGCTGAGTGCGTCGATGTGAAAGGTCCAGGCAAAGGCGACCTGGTCGGTGAGCGTGGTGTCGCACTCCTGGTCGAGCGCGATCGAAAGCCTGGTCTCGACGGCGGCCTGGTAGGCCTGCTCGACCTCGGCGGCGACCGAGGCAGGCACATTGGCCTTGAGCCAGGCGGGATCGAGGGTGCCCTGCGAGCCTAGCAGCCCGTAGATCTTCGCGAAGGTATCAAAGCCGCCCGCAGTGACATCGATCCCGGCCCCGGCCTTGAGAGACACGCCGAAGCTGGTGCCCTGCTTCTTGTAGTAGCCGAGCTGGATCTGGTTGCCGTTCTTATTCCAGAGTCTTACCTCGAACTCGCCCAGGAGCGAGAACCTGGCTTCGACACCGAGAGAAGGGCCGGCCTTGACCACGATCGGGCCGTAGGTGTTGCAGACGCCCGGGCTGGCCGTCGGGTTGACGACGGTGAGCAGGTCAAGCGCGGCCGCAAAGTCAACATGGCCTTGCGCGTCATAGGCGAAGACCGCGCCAGTCGGGAGGGCCTGCACCTGGGCGAGGGTGGAGGGGAGCAGGTAGCGCCGGCAGAGGGTGGTGAGCGCGTCGTGCAGGGTGGGGTAGGCGCCTGCGGCATCGGGTGGAATGGGCAGGTAGAGGGTAGCGGTCGCCTGGGACCCGGCGGCGGGAGTCAGCGTGTAGGCACACGGTGCTGCTGTGCCGTCTGGCTCGAGCGTGCTGGCCAGGGCAAGCGAGAGCTCGAAGCCGAGCGCCAGGTAGCAGGCGCGTGGAAGGGGCTCGATCGCGGTGCCGAACTGGTCGGCGAGGAAGAGTGCCGGCGCTTTGCTGGCGCCTTCAGGCGTCTTGCTGCCGCTTGGGTCGTTTGAGTTCGCCGGCCAGGGCTTGTAAAGCGCGAGCGAGCCGGTGATTGCGCCACCCGCGGTAAAGGTCGTGGTGCCGCCTTTGAGCGTGAAGGCCGGCTGGTAGGCGAAGCCGTTGGTAAGCGTGCTGAGCTGGACCTGGTCGATTGGCTGGCTGAGAGCGCCGACGATCTGGGATTGAAAGAAGTGCAGCACCGTTCCCGGGCTCTTGCCGAGCGCGGCTGGGTCGGCCAGGGTCGCCTCTGCTGTGAGTGCGGAGGTGTCGGTGATGGAGATGGTTGCCATGCGGGTATCCGGGCGTCCGAGGAGCGTTTCAGAGGACGGTCAATTCTGCACTGGATGGCGGGGCGATGCAAAGTACAAGGCTTAAGGCCAAAGCATGTGCAAGCAGCCAGGGTGGTCTGCAGTCAACCTGTGCTTGGAGGCTCCGGCGAGCGTCCAAGCAGCATCCGGTATGCCTCTGAGAGGCTGAGCATCGGTCTTCAAGGTAAGCCGGTGATTGCCGATGTTGTTCTTTGCAGGCCTTCAGCAATTGCCTTTAGCATACCGATACCGGCGTACTGGAACAGGTAGACTGATTCTGCAAACAAAGAGCCGTGAACCAACTCGATGCCAGCACGCGACTTAAAGACTGCCAGCGCATCCTCGGAGCGGGGATCATGGCCGATAAGATACGCGCCTTTGATTGGGCCGCCACGCCGCTGGGACCGATCGAGGAGTGGTCGGAGACGCTGACCTCGACGGTGAATCTGGTGCTTGCCACTCCCCAACCCACCACACTCTCCTGGGGCGAAGCGCTCATCTTTTTCTACAACGACGCGACGATTCCGACTCTGGACCGCAAGCATCCATCCGCTCTCGGCCGGTCTTATCGTGAAGTATTCGCCGAGGCCTGGCACCTGGTGGGCCCGGACATGGAAGCCTGCTATGCAAACGGGCAGACTACCATTCGAGAAGACGTGCCGATCCCCATCCTGAGGGGCGGCGTTACCGAAGAGCACTACTGGACCTACTCGCTCATTCCCATCCATGAGCAAGGGCGCATCGCCGGGGTTTTGGATCCTTACCAGAACACCACTGACTCGGTGCTCAACGCCCGCGAGCGAGACAAGGCCAACGCACAACTCCGACAATTCCTGAGCGCCACCACGGATGCGGTCGTCGGTGTGGATCGCGAGTGGAGAATCACCTACCTGAATGCGGCTGGCCAGAAGACGTATGGTCCAGACCGGGAGCTTGTAGGCAAGCAGCTCTGGGAGCAGTTTCCGGAGGCTGTCTACGAGGGCTCGCCGTTCGTCGAGAGCTACCAACGCGCGATGTTCGAGGGGATCGCGGGCTCCTTTGAGGCACACTACCCTGACCCGCTCAACATCTGGATAGAACTCGAGGTGTATCCGACAGACGAGGGCATTGTTACCTTTTCACGCGATGTGACAGAGTTGAGACGGACAACGGCTGCCTTGGTGCAGAGCGAGAAGCTCGCGGCCGTAGGGCGGCTTGCCTCCTCCATCGCCCACGAGATCAACAACCCGCTTGAGTCGGTAACGAATTTGCTCTTTCTGGCCAGAACCAATGCTGAACCGGGTCCCGTTCGTGATTACCTGGAAACCGCCGAGCGCGAGTTGCGGCGGGTGTCGGCTATTAGCAATCAGACATTGCGCTTCAACAAACAATCCACCCGCCCTAGTGTTGTCTCCTGCACGGATCTTTTTTCCGAGGCCCTGTCCATCTACCAGGGCCGCATCGTGAACTCACAAATCCAGGTCGAAAAGAGAAAGCGCGCCAAGCGACCGGCCGAGTGCTTTGAAGGGGAGATACGGCAGGTGCTGAGCAACTTCATCAGCAATGCCATTGATGCGATGAGCCCCAGAGGTGGACGTCTTATTCTGCGCAGCCGCGAAGCAACGCGCTGGAAGACAGGGCAGAAGGGACTTGCCTTGACGGTCGCCGATAGTGGAGCAGGCATGTCGAAAGCGCAACAGGGGAAGGTCTTCGACGCGTTCTACACAACCAAGGGGATCGGGGGCACCGGCCTCGGGTTGTGGATCAGCAGGGATATCGCAGAACGGCATCAAGGCTCTATCACGTTTCGCAGCTCAGAACGAAAGGGTTCCAGCGGTACGGTCTTCAGTCTCTTTCTACCCTTTGAGGCGGTGGTGCGCCGCGAGCAGTCGACGCTGATCCATCCGGCTTGAGGTAGCAGGTGATCGGCAACGGTAGTCGTTCTACTGCAAGCGGCTAGGACAGTTCCGGCTGCAGCAGCCCGGCCAGACGGGCTTGTGTGAGCGAGCCAAATCAGTGCAGATCGATGAGCCTGGCCTGATGAGCCTCGTCAAAGGACCGCCGCCTTGACTCTTCTTCCCTAAGCGCTAAGGCCGCATGCGCTTGCCTAGAGCACCAGCGGAAGCGAAGCGAAACGGTTCTCTCCGGCCACGCGCCGGTCAAGGGAATCCAGCCCCACGGCGGCTACACTGGTGCCCATGGTGATGATCGGCGCAGCCGGCGAGTCGGTGGAGATAGGCACGGCCGCAGCCGGAGTTTTGGGCCTGGCTGCGGGGGCGTTTGCCTACGCGGGTCGCTGGCCTACCTCGCAGCTCTTTGGTCGCACGCTGATCGCGGGCGACGACTGGCAGGAGGTGGCGCTCACCTTTGACGATGGCCCGAATGAGCGCTACACCCAGGAGCTGCTCGAGTACCTGGCGATGTACAGGGTTAAGGCGACCTTCTTCATGGTGGGCGAGTATGTGCGGCAGATGCCGTGGCTGGCGCGGGAGGTTCATGCGGCCGGGCACCTGGTGGGCAACCACACGATGCGCCACCCCAACCTGATGTACCAGCCAGTGCGCCGAGCGGTGGAGGAGATTGGCGAGTGCACGCAGCTGCTTGAGGATACGCTCGGAGCCCGGGTGCGCTACTTTCGGCCGCCCTACGGTGGGCGCCGGCCGGCGGTGCTGCGGGTGGCGCGCGAGCAGGGTCTGGTGCCGGTGCTGTGGAACGTGACCGGCCACGACTGGCGGCCTTACCTGCCGGAGCGAATCTATGCGCACGTCGAGCGAGGCGTCCGGCGCAACAAGCGTGCGAGCCGGGGCTCGAACCTGCTGCTTCACGACGGGGGGCCTGGCGGCATCGGAGTGCGCCGGGCGGCCACGGTGACCGTGGTGCCGATGCTGATTGAACGTCTGCGGCGGGAGGGCTACCGATTCACGACACCGGATCATTGGGAGAGCACTCAGTAGAGGCCGGCGGCTGTCTACAATAGGGACAGAGCGCCGGAAAGCAAGCCCGAAGAAGATCCAAAAGGAGACAGCAGATCGCATGGCACACAAGGTATTTTGCGCGCGCTACAAGCAGGAGATGGACGGGCTCGATGAGCCGCCGTTTGACTCCGACTTCGGCCACAAGATCTACAACAGCGTCTCGCGCAAGGCCTGGGGCGAGTGGGTGGAGCACCAGAAGATGCTCTTGAACGAGTATCGGCTGCAGCCCTGGACCCCGCAGGCGCAGGAGTTCCTCGTGGAGCAGATGCAGAGCTACTTCTTTGGCGAAGGCGCGAACCTGCCGCAGGACTATGTGCCGCCGGCGCACTGAAGGGCGGCCGGAGCAGCCGGCTGCGGAGCTCCGGAGATGGTTCTGATGTCCGGTCGCCAGCCTGCCAGTGCCGGCCGGGTGGTGTAGACTGCTTTCTGGAGATGCCCCTGTCGGGACGTGGCTCAGCCTGGTAGAGCACTCGCTTGGGGTGCGAGGGGTCGGCAGTTCAAATCTGCCCGTCCCGACCATCGGACAGCCGGGCCTCCATCTTTTTCTTCGCCGGTGCTGATTTGCGCCGGCTTTCCTGGGCTGGTTCCTGCAATGGCTCTGGGCAAACCCCGTTACAGGCGCACATCGGGACTCAACCTGTATGCGCCGTCTACGTATGCGCGGATAGGTGCGCTTGGCGCCGCATCGCGATCGGGCGTGGCGGGCAAAGTACCGGTCCTTACGCTGCCGGATAGGACATCACCCCCGCTTTGCCTGCTCCTCTTCTCTGCGCAGCTGGTTGACAAAGCGGTGGCCGGCAAAGGTCCGGGCCTGGCACTTTTGCAGCGCACCGGCTGGCGAGCCTAATTAGTTGCCAGAGGTCGGGAAGAGCGTGTTCTCGAGAGCTGAAAGCGGGTCGAGTAACAGGTTGGGCAGTGAAGGCTCGGCACCTCCTTTTCGTCTGTCAAGGTTACTCCGGGGACCCAAAGCAAGGATGCCGAAACGCACTTCAACTGTACAAATTATAGTAATGCCTTCACAAGCCGATTCGAGCTAATGTAGGTACACGAGGGCGGAGCGAGGCACAGTTATGGTGTGGGATGTTTCGTTTACCTGTGATATCTGCGGCAAGACCAAGGGTGAGGCGAACCACTGGTGGATGGCGGCTTTAGGCGCGCCCCCGGTGGTGATGGACCAGGACGACCGCCTGCGCTTCACGTTGATGCGGTGGCACGGGTCGGAGAGCCGTTCGCCAGATATCTACCACCTCTGCGGACAGGGATGCGCGATGCAGGCAGCAGAGAGGTTCATGACCGAGGGGGCGATCGACTCGGACCTGCAGGCACGCCGGTAACCGGAGGGGGCTTCGACTCCTTCTCTGCCTAGGGTGCACGGCAACCCGCAGGAGCAAGGCTGGCTACCAGGTTCGTCGTCTCTTTTCCGCTGCAGCGACAGCAACGTTCGCGCTCACCGAAGCCGAAGCGTTGCCTGGACGGCGATCTCGCGCAACTCTCTCGCTTACCTTGGGTCTTCATCTACGTCTGACTATCTGCTCCAGTGTTGCCCGCGAGGAGTTCCTCTGATGTCTGCTGATGCCATCGGCATGGTTATACCCGGCACCCTTGTTCCGGCGCCGGCCCAGAAAGTTGCAGCTGAGCACACTCCTGTCGCCGCGGCGCAGCCGCGCGCCATGCGCGCGGTGCCCGACGAAGCAGCCCGTGCCGCCGAGGCGCTCCTGATTCGCGAGGCGCAGGCCGGCTCGCGCACAGCTTTTGACGCGCTGGTGCGTCAATATGATCAGGCAGTGCTTCGGCTGGCGCTGCGGCTTACCGGCTCTGAGCAGGATGCTCAGGATATTCACCAGGAGGCGTTTCTCAAGGCCTATCGTTACTTGGCGAACTTTCGCTTCGAGTGCTCCTTTTACACCTGGATCTACCGCATTGCGACCAACCTGTGCCTGGATCACCTGCGCCGTCGCAAATCCCGCCGCGAGGACCAGTCGGTCATGGTCGATGCCCGGGGTGAGGAGATGGATCTGCTGTCCAATGTCTCGGACGAGCGCTCGGGGGCCAATCCGGTTCGGGAGCTTGAGCGTAAGGTGCTGGGGCAGCGCATTCAGGAGGCGCTGGGGGCTCTGACGCCGCGGGAGCGAATGGTCTTCGAGCTCAAGCACTATCAGGGGTTGAAGCTGCGGGCGATTGGCGAGATGCTGGAGACGACCGAGGAAACGGCCAAGAATACTCTCTTCCGGGCGACTCGCAAGCTGCGTGGGCGCCTGGCAGGTATCCGGTAGCGAGCGAAGAGTTGCGGAACACGCAGTCGCGCATCGAAGATCGAATGCATTGCGCCAGGCGGGTGTGCCTGGGGCCGGACCGAAGGCGAGCGTGAGACCGGGGAACACCGGCCGCGCCTAGACGAACCAAGTTTTCGAGAGCAGCCAAGTGAAGCAAAGGAAAGCCATGAACTGCGAGATGGCGCAGCGGACGATCGCGCTCAGTGCACTCACCCCGGAGTTCAGCCGGGAGGATGCGGACTACTCCCATCCAGGCTCCGCAGGTGCGGCCGGGCGTGCCAGTCAGCCAGGGCCAGCCAGCCCGTCAAGTCCACTCGATCAGCCAGGTTCTGTTCATACGACGCCCCGCGTTGAGCAGGGCAGCTGGATTGACTCACCGCGTTGGCAGCGGTCGGAGGCAGAGCCGCTATCGGATAGGGAATCTCTCGGGCTACCCTTCGGGGAGCCGGAAGGGCCCGAGTTGGAAGTGAGTGAGGAAGACCGGCAGGCGCTCGAAGAGCATCTCGCCGGCTGTCGTCACTGCCAGGCAGAGATGGCGGCTACCGCAGCCTTCTACCGTGCGCTGCTGCAGGCCGGGGAGCCGGAGCCGACCCCCAGCCTGCTCGCCCGGGCCCGTTTGCGACTCGATGCCACGCTGGACAGCCACGCCCACCAGAGTGCCGTCGCTCACCTGCTGCAGCAACTCTCCTTTAGCGCCGGGCGCCTGCGCGCTTCTCCCGGGCTGGCCTCAGCGCTTCTGCTGCTGGGCCTCGCGGTAGGCGGCTACGGTGGCTACCGGGCCGGCCAGCACGCGCACAATGTGGACCAGGGTCTGATGATCGACGCGGCATCGGAGCCTAAGCCAACCATCGCCGATGTGATCAGCATCAAGCGGGCGCCGGACTCAGAGTCGGTCGAAGTGCAGTATGACCGGCTGGTTCCCGATGCCTTCTCCGGCAGCCTGGATGACCCTTCGATTCGCCGGCTTCTGGTCTTTGCCATGGAAAATGGGGCCGATCCCACGGTCAGCACGAACTCGCTCGACCTGCTGGCCAACGAGTGCCGGCACGGACACGCCTGCACAGGCGGCCCGGTACGCAACGCGCTGCTCCGCGCCTTGCGTAGCGACCGCCGTCCGCAGGTGCGGCTGGAGGCGCTCGAAGGCCTCGAGCCATACATCGGTGAAGATATGCAGGTGCGGGATGCGGTCGTACGCGCGATGCTCTCTGATGCCAGCGTGACCGTGCGGATCGAGGCGATCCACGTGCTGACGCCGGTCGAGGTTGACTCAAGCGTCCGCCAGGCGCTGCACTCGGTCGCCTCGCATGATGGGGACCCATCGATTCGCACCGCGTCCCTCGAGGTGCTGCGCGCCATGCCACAGCTGCAGTAAGATCGGCGGCGAGTGCGACCGAGCCACTGGCCGGGACACCTACAGGCCGGGGCATCGAGGCAAGTCCTATCTTGGGAGAGCTGGGTATGCGCACGATCAAGAATGCGCCGGCAAGAGCGGCCGACGAAAGAGCGGGCGACACCCGGTCGAGGCGCAGACAGGCGCTCGGCCGGAGACAGCAGATGCGGGTGAATCTGCTCGGTACCTCCTTAGGCGCAGCAGTTGCAGGTTGCTCAGCAGTCGCAGAAGCCGTCGAATGCTCGCGTCCGCCGGTCCGGCCACGCTCGCTTCGCTTCCGCTCTTTCCGGTTGATACGGCCGGTCGCGATCCTGGTGCTCGCCGCATGTACAGCCGCTGTTGCGCATGCCTATGCGCCAGCCCACGCGCACGCCGGGCCCGGATACCTGGGCGTGAGCCTGGTTGACCTGGACGCCGATACCGTTGCCCGTCTGCACCTGAAAGATACGCACGGGGCCTTGATCGCCTCGATTGATCGCGATGCCCCGGCGGCTGCCGCGGGTCTGCGCGCCCGCGATGTCATCCTTGAGGCGAGCGGGCACAAGGTGGACTCCGTTGAGGCGCTTCGGCGGAGATTGCGGGAGACGACCGCAGGCACGACTCTGTTGCTGCGCATCAGCCGCGACGGGGCAGAGCAGTCGATCTCCGTGCGGCTGGGGGATCAGTCCGAGATCGAGGAGCGGGCCTGGAACGAACACTTCAACACGCCCGAAGCGCTCCCTGCGGCTGCCGACCCGGGCGGTGATACGGCCGGAGCAAGCCATGGCGGGGACCCAAGCGCAGCCACGGCGTTTGCGGCTCCCAGTGGAAGCCCCGGGCACGTGTCGAGCTTTTTGGGTCGATTCTCGATGAGCGCGCTGTACACGGGCGCCGACTTCGACCCGCTCTCTACCCAGCTGGCCGACTACTTTGGCGTGCACGACGGCGCCGGGCTGCTGGTGCGAACCGTGAACGAGAACAGCCCCGCGTGGCAGGCCGGGCTGCGCGCCGGGGACGTGGTCCTGCGGGTGAATAACCAGCCAGTGGTCTCACGCGAAGACTGGACCAAGCAAATCCGCGCCAATCGCGGCCGCCCGGTGCAGCTCGCCGTCATGCGCAACCGCCGGGAACAGACCATGGCGATGAGCGCGGGGTGGCGATAAGAAGAAGTAGGGCAAAGCCGGCTGCGCGGCCCTGCCAAAGAAAGCCAGCTCGATGGCAAGCTCGGTTTGCCAGTGCAGGTGCGCTCGGGAGAGAGTAGTAGGCACCGCCGTGGAGCGGCCGAGGGATGTGGATGAACAAGCTGTTGGCTGCCTTGCTGGTGCTGGTCTCAATCAACGTACTGTCTGCCACACTGCTGGCCGCGCCGATCAAGGTCGGCATCGTCGGCCTGGTGCATGGGCATGTCGGCGGGTTCTTGGGCGGCGGGGCGCTGGCGCCGGCCGGGGGTATCCTGCACCGGTCGGATGTCGAGCTGGTGGGCATCGTCGAGCCGGACCGCAAGCTCTTCGACAGCTACGCCGCCCGCTACCACCTGGCGCCGAGCCTCTATTTTCCTTCGATCGCCGCGATGGTCGCACGAGCGCACCCCACAGCTGCGCTGGTCTTTACCGCGCCGAGCGAGCATCGGCGAGTGGTGGAGGAGTGCGCCGCACTCGGGGTGCACGTGATGATGGAGAAGCCGCTGGCCTTCACCTACGCGGACGCGCTGGCTATCGAGCGGGCGGCGGAGAAGGGCCACGTCCACGTGCTGGTCGATTTTGAGACCAGCTGGTATGCGAGCAATACCGAGGCCTACAACCTGGTCAAACAGGGTGCGCTGGGGCCGGTGGTCAAAACGGTGATCCGCGACGGCCACCAGGGACCGAAGAAGATCGGCGTCAGCCCGGAGTTCTTCGCGCTGCTGGTCGATCCGAAGCAGGATGGGGATGGCGCGCTGACCGACTTTGGCTGCTACGGGCCTGACCTGATGACATGGATCATGGCGGGTGAGGTGCCGGTCTCGGTCACGGCGGTGACCAAGCGGCTGCAGCCCGACATCTACCCGCTGGTCGATGACGAGGCGGAGATCGTGCTTAACTATCGCAACGCCGTCTCGATCGTCGAGGGCTCGTGGAACTGGCCGTTCGCGCTCAAGCAGATGGACGTCTACGGGGCGACGGGGTATGCGAAGGCCTTTGACCCGGCGCAGGTGGAAGTGCGCAAGGCTGGCCAGGACGCCGCGCAGGTGGTCCAGGGCACGCGGCTGGCGAGCCCGAATGACGACCCGCTGCACTACCTCGAGGCCGTGCTGAGCGGGCAGGTCACCGAAGGAAACAGCCTCTCCTCGCTGAAGACGAACGTGACGGTGACCGAGATTCTGGACGCGGCTCGGCAGTCGGCGCAGACGGGGCGCACGGTAAAGCTGCCGCTCGCGCGCTAACCTCGTGCTTGCGCGTTGAGCTCGCGCTTGCGCGTTGACCTCGCGCTTGCGGGTTGAGCTCGCCTTTGCAGGTTGAGCTCGCCTTTGCAGGGTTGAGCTCGCCTTTGCAGGTTGAGCTTTCGCTTGCAGGTTGACTTACAAGAGCCTAGCCTTCCGCGACCTCTGTCCAGAGGCCGCCGCCGGCGTGGCTGCGCAGCATGGCGTCGATGACGCAGGCGACGTGGGTGGCGTCGGCAAAGGTGCAGAGGGTGCCGGCCTGCGGGGTTAGCACGCCATCGGCTTCGATCGTCCGGTAGATGTCGCGGATGACGTTGAAGAATGCGTCGGGCCAGCCCTCCTGGTGGCCGCCCGGCAGGTGCGCATAGGCACGCGCGGCTGGCAGCAGCAGCGCTGGGTCTTTGAGCAGCAGGGCGTTCGCCTGGTCGTAGCGGCCGATCCAGAGTTCGTTCTGCCGTTCCTGCAGCCACTTGAGCGAGCCGGTGCGTCCGTTCACCTCAAGCTGAAGATCATTTTTGTGCCCGGGGAGCACCTGGCCGACGGTGAGCGTGCCGCGGGCGCCGTTCGCAAAGCGCAGCAGGACCGAAGCCAAATCTTCCGAGCGGACCGAGACCGGGTGCCGCTCGCCCTCGGCGCGCCCGGCAAAGGCCTCGGCGGAGCTGCCGCTGGCATAGCGGGTCGGCACGATCGTGGCCAGATCGGCGAGCACGGAGGTGACCGGCGAGTCGCAGACATGCTCGGCCAGGTCGCACCAGTGGGAGCCGATATCGGCGAGCGCGGAGCTGGCACCGCCCTTTTTCGGGTCAAGCCGCCAGGAGTAGGCTGCTTCGTCGGTGAGCCAGTCCTGGAGGTACTGCCCGTGCACGAAGACGGGCTTGCCGATCGAGTTGTCGGCGATCATGGCGCGCATCTGCTGCACGAGCGGATTGCCGCGATAGTTGAAGGTGACCGCGTTGACCACGCCTGCCGCGTCGGCTGCGTCGCGAAGCTGGCGGCACTGGTCAGGGTCGAGAGCGAGCGGCTTGTCCGAGACGATGTGCTTGCCGGCCGCGATCGCAGCCATCGTGACCTCATAGTGCAGGTAGCTCGGGGTGGTGTTGTGGACAACATCGACATCCGGGTCCGCCAGCAGTTCCTGGTAGGAGCCGTAGGATCGCCCGACGCCGAGCAGCGCCGCCTTTGTGGCCGCCGATTCGGCCGAGGAACCAGCGATGGCGATCACATCGACGTTGCCCAGCCGACGCACCGCGTCAATATGGTGCGCGGCGATAAAGCCGGGGCCCACCAGCCCCATGCCCAGAGGCCGGGCAGGTGCCAGTTTGTACTCGCTTGGGGTCACAGCTGGATCTCCGGAACTGGCTGTGCGGTGTGCTCAGTGAGCGCGCTGCTGGGAGCGGCTGCTTCGTCGCTGCTCGTGTCTGAGAAGAAGGTGAGAAACAGGGCCAGCGCGATCGCGGAGCACGCGCAGCCGACCAGCCAGATCGCCCGCCAGTTGTGTTCGCTGAGTCCGTTGGCGAGCGGCGTCGAGAAGTGATCAACCGTAACGCCGGAGAGCCAGGAGCCGAGCAGCATGCCCGCCCCGTAAGTAATCAGTGTGATCATACCCTGCGCGGCCGAGCGAAAGGCCAGGGGCGCCTTGCGGTCGACGTAGATCTGGCCGGTGACGAAGAAGAAGTCGTAGCAGATGCCGTGCAGCAGGATGCCGGCCCAAAGCATCCAGACCGCGGAACCCGAGTTGCCATAGGCGAACAAGGCATAGCGCAGCACCCAGGCCGACATGCCGGCGACCAGCATGTACTTGACGCCGAGGCGGCGAAAGAACCAGGGGATGAGCAGCATGCAGAAGAGCTCAGACATCTGGCCGCCGGTCATCTTGCCGGCTGCGTCCCGCACGCCTGCCTGGTTGAGAAACAGGTTGGTAAACGCGTAGTAGAACTGCAGCGGGATGCAGATGAGGAACGAGGCCGCGACGAAGACGGCAAAGGCGCGCTCTTGAAAGAGCGCCCGCACTGGCCTGGGAAAGAGGGTCGCAAGGGAGAATGGCCCGGAGCGCTCAGACAGTGGCGGGGTATGCGGCAGCAGGAGCGAGAAGAGGGCGAGCGCCCCTGAGGCGCCGGCAGCCAGGCGCAGCGGCATTGCCGTCGCCTCCAGGCGCAGGCCGCCTACCAGCAGGCCGGCGGCGATCCAGCCCAGGGTGCCAAGCACACGGATGGGGCCGAACTCTGTCTGCGGGTCGCGCATGTGGCGGAAGGCGAGCGCGTTGGTGAGCGAGAGCGTCGGCATGTAGACGACCGCGTAGAGCAGCACCAGCAGGTACACCGGCCCAAAGTGGACCTGGGTGGAAGCGGCCAGGAGCAGCAGGGCGCCGGCCAGGTGGAGGAGAGCAAGCAGGTACTCGGCGGCCAGGAAGTTGTCAGCGATCCAGCCGGCCAGGAACGGGGAGACGATGGCGCCGATCGCTGTGGTGCCGGCGACCAGGCCAATCTCGCGGCCGCTGAAGTGCAGCGTCTGGCCGAGCCAGGTGCCGACTGTGACATACCAGGCGCCCCAGATGAAGTACTCAAGAAACATCATCACGGCGAGCTTGGACTTGGTCATCGAGACTCCCTGGCGGTCGCGGTCATTAAGCTTAGGGAACAGGATACCCGCGCACGCCTTCTCCTTGCGGCACGCGTGTCTCTCGGGGGGCTGGTTGCTCTGCTCAGAAGTTTCTGGCCATCGTAGCGGTAAGCGCGAGAGTCTGCTGGGTTCAGAGCACATAGCCGCTGGATGGCTGCTGTCGAGAGGGCGTGCCGTGTGTCGGCAGGTCTGGGTCGGCGGGTCTAGATCGGCGGGTCTGTGGTCCGGTCGCATGGCAGCCGCAGGCTCAGCCCCTGCTTTACAGTTGCCTGTGCAAGGCGCAAGCTGCTGTGTTGTAGCTTGGTGTAAGCTCGGTCGCCATCCCGGGGAACGATGACGGCTTCGCGACCGCTGGGGAGCATGCTCATGCTGAAGACACTCGACATCCTGATCGGTGCGACGACCGTGGTGCTGATGTTTGCGCTCGCGCTCACGGTGCTCACCCAGGCGCTTACCAGCCTGCTCGAGCGTAAGGGCCAGCACCTGCGCCGGGGCCTGGCCAGCCTGCTCCAGCAGCTCGGCATCGTGGAGCGGCCGATCGCCGAGCGCATTGCGGGCGCGGTGCTCGAGCACCCGCTGCTCTCGCCAGGCAAGAACTGGACCGGCAGGATCCGCCTGGGGGCGGTCATTCACCGGGAGGAGTTCACCACGCTGCTGCTCGACGCTGCCTCCGGCGAGCAGCCCTCGCTCTGGCCGGCGCTCGATGAGACCGCGCGGGAGAGCCTGAAAAAGATGCTGGTGGCCAACGGCATTCACAACCCGGCAGCGGTGCTGAGGCAGGTGCGCATGGCGGCCCTGCAGCTGGAGGCCGGGGCGCCGGAGCTGGCCAACGATGTGCGCCAGTCGATGGCGCTGCTGCGGGAGGCAACAAGCGACTACGTGGCCCGGGTGAACGCATGGTTTGACCAGACGATCGACCGGGTGAGCCTGGAGTTTACCCGGCACACGCACTACGTAACGTTTCTGCTCTCGATCCTGGTCGTGCTTTCCGTGCAGCTGGACATGATCGCGGTGGTGAACCGGCTGGCGGTGGATCAGTCACTGCGGCAGGCGATCATGCAGAGCGCGGAGGATGACCCTGGCATGCAGCAGCCGGGCGGGGGCGGGACCGAGATCAAGACTGGGGCGGCAGCGGCGAGCAGCGGGTCGGATGGGGGAAGCGCGCCGGCCGCGGGCGCCCAGGCGGCGAGCGGCGCCGGCGGTACGAGTGGGGCGAGTGTAGGGGGCACGGGCGTAAAGATCAAGGGCTCGTACTACGACGCGCTGGCCCAGGCCGGGCTGATCACCTTTCCGTTTGACCGGGCCCGTTGGCCGCAGCAGTGGAGTGTTCGCAAGGTGCCGGGCATGTTGATCGCGGTGCTGCTGATCTCGCTCGGCGCGCCCTTCTGGTACAACATCCTCAAAGACCTGCTGGGGCTGCGTTCCTCGCTCTCGGCCAAGGACGATGCGCAACGGCTGATCCGGCAGACGACCCAGTCGGTGGCTCCCTCGGTCTCGGCGGTTTCGGTCGTCTCGACGAAACAGCCCGTCGACGGCGGCGCGGTTGCATAGGCGCACGGGACCCTGGGGGTATGCTCAAGCAAAATGCGTGTGACAACCGGAGAGCAATGGAGCGCGCGAAAGACGGCTGCCAGGCTCGTGGCAGTCGTGCGAGGCGTGGTCCTCAGCGTGACAGCCCTGGGATGGCCGGCTGCGGCCAGCGCCCAGCAGCAGACCGATACTCCGCCTGATCCGAAGTCCAGCCCTTTGATCCAGCCCTCCGGCGTAGTCGCAAGCCAGTGCCCGCAGCCGCTGGCCCATGTGAATGTAGGCAGCACGGTCGCCAGCGGCGACTGGGTCGAGCTGCAGCGCACAGCCTGCCAGGGCAGCTGCGTCGCTTACACGGTGCGCCTGGGCGCGGATGGCTCGGTCACCTGGCATGGAGACCGGTACGTCGCGGTCACCGGCAATGCGGCCGCGCAGGTGGATGCCGCGCGAGCCGCCAACCTAATCCAGCAGCTGCGCGACCATGACTTCGCCGGGCTGTGCGGCAGCTACACGCAGCCGGTCACCGATCAGCCTACCTACATCACCACCGTCTCGATCGCCGGCAGAGCCCAGCGGGTGAGCGATTACGCGAGGAGCGCGCCGGCGTGGCTGCGCGACTTCGATGAGCGGGTGGACGCGACCGCGGATACCCACCGCTGGCGTCATGGGGATCCGGCAAGCGAGTACTTCGGCAACAAACATCTGGTAGAAGACGTACAACTGCCGAAGCCGGACCGTACCCAGTTGATGCGGGCCGCCGGTACGGTGAATGGAGCGGTCCAGTTGCTGCTGGCGCAAAAGGTGGCGGTGGATGCGGAAGACGCAAGCGGGTGGACGGCGCTGATGTATGCGGCCGGCGCGGGCTCGCTCGACCAGGTGCAAGAGCTGCTTGCCGCCGGTGCATCGGCCTCGCATCTTTCGCGTGCCGGCGAGAGCGTGCTCTCGGCTGCCGCCGGGAGCGCGGACAATCCTGTACGCAAGCTGGTGCTGCTGCAGAGGTCAGGAGCCAGCGTTGCCGCGGGCGCGAGCGATGGAACAACTGTGCTGATGATCGCCGCGACGCGCTACCAGCAGCCGGAGATCCTGCGAACGGTGCTGGCCATGGGCGCGAACCCGGCAGTCAAGAACGCGCGAGGGCAGACCGCTCTGCAGGTGCTCGAGAAGGCGCGGGTGGTCGGGGGTGCGCCGGGCGCCTACGAGGTGGCTCGAGCGATGCTGCTGGCGGCACATTAGCGATCGCGGACAGCGCGGCTCGTGCGAAAGGCCGGAGGCTGTTCCAGGCAGGTCCAACAGGCAAGGCAAACGACTGCTCAGCTTTTGACAATGGACTCCCCCCTGGTGGCGCAGCGCGTGCGCTTGAGGAGCTGGCAGTGGAGGCTGCCCAGCATCGGTGAGCGTTCATCACCGAGGCCAGAGCCTTGCGCACTTAATAGCGCGGCCTTCCGGGAGAGTGGAGGAGGCTCTTAGCGGGCGACTGAGGTGTCGGCTACCGAGGCCAGGATGAAGTCAGCTGCTTCTTCAGGGTGCGAAGCGATGACCATGTGGCTGCTGGCGATCTCGCGGGTGGTAGCACCGATGCGGCTGGCAAGCATGTGCTGAGTCTTCGGACTGAGAATCCGGTCTTCGGTGGTGATCAGGTAGGAGCTGGGCCGACTCTTCCAGGCAGGCGCCTGGACGGTCGCCTGGAAGAGCTTGGGCGAGTAGGGCTTCTGCACGGCGACCGCCAGGTTGACCAGTCCGCGATGCAGGTCATGCGCGATGGCATCAGCATAGACCGCCGTCGTCGCCCAGACAAAGCCATGCTGGTCGGGCTCCATGGCGACCTGCGCGGCCGGCGGGTTGATCATCAGCAGGGAGCCGAGCGGCTCGTTTGCCTCCGGAGCAAAGCCGGCCAGGTAGATCAGCTTCTTGACCTTCTCATGCCCGCCGACCGCGGAGATGACCGCCCCGCCATAGGAGTGGCCGACCAGCACCACCGGACCGACCACGCGATCGAGCAGGCGTTCGACTGCAGCGACGTCACCATCGAAGGAGGTCAGCGGCATCTGCGCCGCGTAAACCTTGTGCCCCGCGTGGGCAAGCGGGCGGAGGACATCCCGCCAGGCAGATCCGTCGCACCATACCCCGTGCACGAGAATGATGCTGATCTTCTGTGGTTCGCCTGGCTGCGCTGGCACCTGTAGCTCCTTATCGGTTCTGATGCCTGGAGTATGGAATGGCTAATCGCCCTATGGGTCTAGAGTTTGGACGGTATGCAAAAGCATCAGCTCGCTGTTGCGGCAAGGGCGGCCTCGCGGTCCGTGGCTGGGAAGGAAAAAAACTCTGCCAGCAGGCGGTATGACTCCAGGCGCGCCCGCTGGCTGTGGGTGATGGTGTTGATGAGCAGCTCTCTGAGGCCAAGAGCGGCAGCGAAGGCGGTAAGCTCGCGATGGACCTTGGCCGGATCGCCGACGATGTAGCGTGGCCATTCGCCTTCCTCTGCAGCGGAGGTCTGCCACGGGCCTGCGTCCGCGCCGAGCCTGCCCAACTCGCGCAGAGCCGTCTCCGGGCTGGCGACCGGGCGGCGGTCTCCCTGCCGGATGCGGCGCTGCAGCAGGCGGACACTCGCGTGCAGGTAGGCAGCCTCTTCGTTGGTCGGGGCACAGATAACGCCGATCGCCGCCATCGCCTCTGGGCGGGCGCGATGCTCGCTGGGGAGGAAGTGCCGGTAGTAGGACTCGACAGCTTGGCGCGTCGGCTGGGGGCTGAAGAAGTGCGCGAAGGCGTAAGGCAGGCCGAGCTGCGCTGCCGCGTCGCTGCTCCAGAGGCTGGAGCCGAGCAGCCAGACATCCGGGCCGCCGGGCATGGCGGGCGAGACCGTGATGCGCGCAAAGGGATGGCCGGCCGGCAGCGTTCCGTCCAGCAAAGCGAGCAGTTCCGGCAGCTGCTGGCCAAAGTCGTCCACCGGCAGGCTGGTGCGGTCGCGGCGCAGCGCCTGCGACTCCACGGGGCCGCCGCCGGGTGCGCGGCCGATGCCGAGATCGACCCGGTCCGGGTAGAGCGCATGCAGGGTGCGGAAGCACTCGGCGACCTTGAGCGGGCTGTAGTGGGGCAGCATGATGCCGCCTGAGCCGATGCGAATGGTCAGGGTCTCGGCGCCGATGCGGGCCAGCATGACCTCGGGCGCGGTGCAGGCGAGCGTCTCCATGGCGTGATGCTCGGACATCCAGAACCGGTGGTAGCCAAGCTGCTCGACGTGACGTGCGAGCTCAATCGAGTTTTGAAGCGCCTGGGCAGGGCTCTGGCCCTCGGACACTGGGGCCTGGTCGAGCACGGAGAGACGAAGCGTCGGGGATGAGGCGAGGGGCATCGTGGGTCCTTTGCAAATTGGATGTTGACAGGCCGCAGGAAGGAGCAAGACGCCGCAGTGTGCAGAGTTCCCCCGTAAGAGAGGGTGCGGGTGATGGAAGAGCGGGGTTGTCCCATGATGAAACAGGTCTCGAGCGAACGGCGGAAAGTCAACGGACATTCGCCTGGGGTGTCGAGCGCCGATGCTATACTTCACCTGCCTATGCCCGACTCTCCCTCAGCTGTGGCCTCTGTGGTACCGGGGCAAAGCTTACCGAAAGCCAGCGCTGGTCACAATCGCGGCGCTGCCGAGGATCGCCCGCTGTGCGTTGACCTGGATGGCACGCTGGTCAAGAGCGACACGCTGGTGGACTCGCTGCTGGTGATGGTGCGCACCCACTCGCTTGATTTGATCAAGGTACCGGGTTGGATCGCCAAGGGCAAGGCAACGCTCAAGGCGCAGGTGACCGAGCGGGTTGAGTTGAACGTGGCGCACCTGCCTTATAACAAGCCGCTGATGGCCTTCCTCGAGCAGCAGCATGGGCAGGGCCGCAAGCTTTACCTGGCCACCGGCGCCGATACCGGCCTGGCCGTACGCGTGGCCCAGCACACGGGCATCTTTGACGGCGTGCTGGCGAGCGACGGCAAGACCAATCTGACCGGCTCGAACAAGCTTGAAAGTTTCCAGAAGCACTTTCCCGGCACTGGCTTTGATTACATCGGCAATGCGCGGCCGGACCTGCCGCTGCTGGCGGTAGCCGGGAAAGCGATGGTGGCCAATCCGGATGGAGCGCTCACCTCGGCCATCCGCGCTGGCAAGTTCCAGGTCGCTGAGCGCTTTGACGATCGTGCGCCCTTGTTCCGGACCCTGCGCAAGGCGCTGCGCCTGCACCAGTGGGCGAAGAACGTGCTGATCTTTCTGCCGCTGGTGCTCGCGCACACGCTCGCTCTGCCTCGCGTCATCAGTGCGCTGATCGCCTTTCTTTGCTTCAGCCTGTGCGCTTCAGCAACGTATATATTGAACGATCTGCTGGACATCGAGGCGGATCGCCGGCACCCTCGCAAGCGTTACCGGCCCTTCGCCTCGGGCGACCTTTCGGCAAAGTCAGGGGTGCTGATCTCGGCGGCCTTTCTGGCGATCTCGTTTGCCGCGGCCTTGCTGCTGCCGGGCGGCTTTCTCGGCTACCTGGGGCTCTACCTGGTCACCACGCTGAGCTACTCGTTCTACTTCAAGCGGGTGGTGCTGATTGACGTGCTGCTGCTGTCAGGGCTGTACACGATCCGGCTGCTGGCCGGCGCACAGGCAGAGGCGGTGGTGATCTCGCCCTGGCTGGCCGGCTTCTCCATCTTCCTCTTCCTGTCGCTGGCCATGGTCAAGCGCTTTAGCGAGATGCAGAACCTGCGCACGGCCGGGACCGCTCCTTCCAATGGCCGCGGCTACCTGACCAGCGATATCGAGCAACTGCGTGCCTTTGGGACCTCAGCGGCTTACGCGGCGGTGGTGGTTTTTTCCTTCTACATCAGCAGCCTGGCCGGCTCTCAGCTCTACCAGCACCCGCAGCGACTGTGGCTGATCACGCCCTTGATGATTTTCTGGCTGAGCCGGGTGTGGCTGCTGGCTTCGCGCGGCGAGCTCGACGAGGATCCGGTGATCTTTGCCGTGACCGACAAGCCGAGCCTGCTGATCGGCGTGGCTGTGGCCGCGATCGCGCTCTTTGCGGTTATCTGAGCCGGCTGCCTGGGTCTGAGCTGGCTCAGTCTGGTCGGCCTCAGGCCCCTGTGGTTCTCTTCTCTTCCTTTGAAGCGTGGCATGAAACGGAGTCGTACCCGTATGGCAAAAAAGAACGCTCGTCCGCAATTTGAGTCCTGGGGTCGCTACCCAACCCTCCCGGCAGATATCGCCCCGCTGAGCTGGACGACCGACTTCCCGCTCCGCAATCCTGTCGCAACCCAGATGCTGCCGGTCGGCGCCGGGCGCAGCTACGGAGACGTCTGCCTGCTCGAGAACGGTACCCTGCTCGCCGCCCGCGGGATGGACCGGATGCTGCACTTCGACCCCGCCACCGGGATCCTGCGGTGCGAGGCCGGCGTCACGCTGGCCGAGATCCTGGACTTCGCGGTGCCGCTCGGCTTCTTTCTGCCGGTCACCCCGGGCACCAAGTACGTGACCATGGGCGGCGCGATCGCCAACGATATCCACGGCAAGAATCACCACGTCGCCGGCACCTTCGGCGGCCACGTGCTGCGCTTTGAGCTGGTGCGCTCGGATGGCTCGAAGCTGATCTGCTCGCCGCGCGAGAACCGCGACTGGTTCCAGGCCACGATCGGCGGTATGGGGCTGACGGGGCTGATCACCTGGGCCGAGATCCGGCTGCGACCGATCGTCTCGCGCAAGATCAACTACCGAGGCGACAAGTTTGTCGGCTTTGACGAGTTTCTGGCCATCTCCAAGGCCGCGAGCGAGGTCGAGTACACGGTGGCCTGGATCGATTGCGTGTCGTCTGGCAAGAACTTCGCCCGCGGCATCTTCATGCAGGGCACGCACTCGGAGACCCCGGACCTGCTCAAACCGAGTAAGGAGCCGAAGCTGGTCTTTCCGATCGAGCTGCCGGAGTTCGCGCTCAACAGTGCGACGGTCGGTCTGTTCAACTTCGCCTACTACAACAAGCAGCTCTCGAAGACCGCCTCTTCGGTCGTGGATTACGAGCCGTTCTTCTACCCGCTGGACTCGGTGCTGGAGTGGAACAAGATGTACGGCAAGAGTGGCCTGCTGCAGTTTCAGTGCGCGCTGCCCTGGGATACAGACAACCACGGCATCACACAGATCATGAAGGCGATCACGGCCTCCGGCCTGGCCTCCTTCCTGGCGGTGCTGAAGGTCTTCGGAGACGTGCCCTCGCCGGGCATGCTCTCCTTCCCGATTCCCGGGCTGACGCTCGCGCTCGACTTCCCGATCCGCGACGAGATCAGCTTCGACCTGCTGCAGCGCCTGGCCGAGATCACCCTCGAGCACGGCGGACGCATGTACCCGGCCAAGGATGCGCGGATGACCGCGCACCAGTTCCAGACCTTCTACCCGCAGTGGGAGAAGTTTGCGCCCTACGTCGACCCTGCCTTCAACTCCTCGTTCTGGAAGCGGGTGACGGGCCGTGGCTAAGTTTGCCCCGGTCGTGCCTTCGCGTGTGCTCGTCCTCGGTGCGACCTCCGCAATCGCTTCGGCCACCGCCCGGCTGCTGGCCCGGCAAGGCGCAAGCTTCTTCCTGGTCGCGCGGGACAAGTCAAAGCTTGAGGCTACCAGCGCCGACCTGATGACCCGGGGTGCGCGGTCGGTCCGCGGCTACGTGGGCGATCTCGACAACACCGATCTTCATGCGACCATCCTCGCCTCGGCGCTGGAGACGCTGGGGGAGATTGACCTGGCTCTGCTGGCGCACGGGGTACTGGGCGAGCAGCCGGATGCCGAGAAGAGCTACGCGGTGGCTGAGAGTGTGCTGCACACCAACTTTCTCTCACCGGTATCGCTGATCACCTGGCTTGCGAATTACTTTGAGGCGCGAGGAGCCGGCTGCCTGGCCGTCATCTCCTCGGTCGCGGGCGACCGAGGACGCAAGAGCAACTATGTTTATGGTGCTTCCAAGGGCGCACTGTCGATCTTTCTGGATGGGGTGCGCAACCGGATCGACCGCAGTGGTGCTCACGTGCTCACCATCAAGCCTGGCTTCGTCGCGACGCCGATGACCGCGCACCTGCCCCGGGGACCGCTGTTTGCGCAGCCTGTGCAGATCGGCCGCGGGATCCTGAGGGCTGTCGAGCAGCGCCGCGATGTGGTCTACCTGCCTGCGTTCTGGGCGCCGATCATGTTTGCTGTACGCAGTGTGCCGCAGCGGGTATTCAAGAATATGAACATGTAAGGTGGACTCTCTGACCTGGGTGCTGCCGACCTCGTGACCCGGTGCAACCTACCAGGGAAGAGAAAAGGGTCTTAAGGGTCCAGCGGTTCGTCTGAAAGAGATACCGCATCGAGTACAGTTGTGACTGCGCAAGCCGGCCGGGCTTCAGAATCCTGGATCGCTTGGTGCTGCGCCGCTCACAGAAGTCCGCCCTAGCGCCGACCCGTGGCGGAGATCCTAGAACGTTATCCCGCTTTCGGCCCTAGCCAAGCAGGGCGAAAGATCGACCGGAGACTCTGATCACTTATGTGGATTGTTCGCCTCGCACTGCGACGGCCCTACACCTTCGCAGTGCTGGCGTTGCTGCTGATGCTGATTGGTCCGCTCGCAGTCATCACCACGCCGACTGACATTTTTCCCAATATCGATATCCCCGTGGTCGCCATGATCTGGCAGTACACGGGGCTCTCGCCCGACCAGATGGCGAACCGAATCGTGCTGCTCTCTGAGCGGACCCTGACCACTACCGTCAACGACATCGAGCATGTCGAGTCGCAGTCGATGAACGGGATCGGCGTCATCAAAATCTTCTTCCAGCCAAAGGCGAATATCGCGACCGCCGTCGCGCAGGTCACGGCGATCGCGCAGACCCAGCTGCGTCAGCTGCCGCAGGGAACCACGCCGCCGCTGATCATCCAGTACAACGCCTCGAGCGTGCCGATCCTGCAGATCGGCTTGTCCGGCCAAGGGCTCTCCGAGCAGGAGCTCAACGACCTCGGCCTGAACTTCATTCGGACCCAGCTGGTGACGATCCCTGGCGCCGGCATTCCCTACCCATACGGCGGCAAGCAGCGCCAGGTGCAGGTGGACATCAACTTGCAGGCGCTGCAGTCAAAGGGGCTCTCGCCCTCGGACGTGGTCAACACGATCGGCTCGCAGAACCTGATTCTGCCCTCGGGAACGATCAAGGTGGGATCGCTCGAGTACGAGGTCGAGACCAACAGCGCGCCGTCGTCGATTGAGGGATTGAACGATCTCCCCATTCGCGCGGTCAACGGCGCGATGGTGTACATCCACGATGTGGCGCATGTGCGGGACGGCTTTCCGCCCCAGACCAATATTGTGCGGGTCGACGGGCAGCGGGCATCGCTGCTGAGCGTGATCAAGACTGGCGACGCGTCGACGCTCGATATTGTGGAGGGCATCCGGCAGAAGCTGCCGCAGGTCAAGGAGCAGCTTACCCCGGCCCTGCGCACCACGCTGCTGGGCGACCAGTCGATCTTCGTGAAGGCCTCGATCAACGGCGTGGTGCGTGAGGCGATTATCGCGGCCTGCCTGACGGCGCTGATGATCCTGCTCTTTCTCGGCTCGTGGCGGTCGACCATTATCATCGCGGTCTCGATACCGCTCTCGATCCTCTCCTCGCTGCTGCTGCTCTCGCTCCTCGGCGAGACGATCAACATCATGACGCTAGGCGGCCTGGCGCTGGCGGTTGGCATCCTGGTCGATGACGCGACGGTGGAAGTAGAGAACATCAATCGCAATCTCGACGAGGGCAAGGCAATCGAGCAGGCGATCCTCGATGCTGCGGCGCAGATCGCGGTCCCGGCCCTGGTGGCCACGCTTTCAATCTGCATCGTGTTTGTGCCCATGTTCTTTCTCACCGGCGTCGCGCGCTACCTGTTTGTGCCCTTGGCTGAGGCGGTGGTCTTCGCCATGCTGGCCTCCTACCTGCTCTCGCGAACCATTGTGCCCACGATGGCGCTCTACCTGCTGCACGAGTTCGACGAACAGGAGGGCGAGAAGAAGAAGAAGAGCCGCAACCCGCTAGTTCGCTTCCAGCTCGGCTTCGAGGCTGGCTTTGAGAGAATCCGGCTCGGCTACCAGAGCATCCTCGAGCTATGCCTGGAGCACGCGGGTATCTTCATGGCGCTCTTCTTTGCCTTCACCCTGCTCTCGGCGGCCGGGCTTTACCCGTTCCTGGGGCAGGATTTTTTTCCGTCGGTGGACAGCGGCCAGTTCAAGCTGCACATGCGCACCCGGACCGGGTTGCGCATCGAGGAGAGTGCCAGGCTCTGCGATGAGGTGGACCAGACGATCCGCCAGGTGATCCCAAAGAGCGAAGTGGTCACCATCATTGACAATATCGGCCTGCCGTACAGCGGTCTGAACACGGCTTACAGCAACTCGGCGACGATCGGACCGGCGGACGCTGACATCCAGGTCTCTCTGACCGAGAAGCATCACCCGACGCCTGCCTATGTCGACCAGCTGCGGGAGGTGCTCGCCCGGCGCTTTCCCGGGACGCTCTTTTACGAGCTGCCGGTGGACATGGTGACGCAGATCCTGAACTTTGGCGCGCCGGCACCGATCGACATCCAGATCGTTGGGCCGAACCTGATCGGCAACCGGGACTTCGCGACCAAGCTGCTGGACAAGATCAAGTTTGTGGCTGGAACGGTGGACCTGCGCATTCAGCAGCCGTTTAACAATCCCCGGCTGTATGTGGACGTGGACCGGACCAAGGCCGCACAGCTCGGCATGCAGCAGAAGGATGTGAGCAATAGCCTGCTGACCGCGACCAGCGGCTCGTTCCAGACCGCGCCGACCTTCTTTCTCGACCCGAAGAATAATGTGAGCTACAACATCGCCGTGCAGTCGCCGCAGTACAACCTGGACTCGCTGCAGGACTTGGCAAATATCCCCCTGACCCCAGGCAGCGGCGGGGCGGCTACGGGCTCGACAGGCAGTGGAGCTGCGGCAACGAGCATGACAGGCAGCACGCCCCCGGTGCCGGCGAGCCTGGCCAGCTTGATGCCGAGCTCGCAGCTGATGGGGACCCCGTCGGCGCAGATCCTGGGCAACGTGGCCTCGTTCACCGAAGGCGCTGAGATGGCAACGGTTAGCCACTACAACATCGCCTCTTCGATCGACATCTACGGCAACGTTTCGCATACCGACCTGAAGAGCGTCTCGGATGCGATTGACAAGGTGCTTGCGCAGATGAAAAACCAGCTGCCGCGTGGCTCGCGCATGGTGGTGCGGGGACAGGTGCAGACGATGCACAGCTCGTTTATCGGCCTCTATGGCGGGCTGGCCTTTTCGATCGTGCTCGTCTACCTGCTGATCGTGGTCAACTTCCAGTCCTGGCTGGACCCGTTCATCATCATCTCCGGGCTGCCGGCGGCGCTGAGTGGCATCGTCTGGTTTCTGTTTCTGACCCATACCCGGATCAGCGTGCCGGCACTTACGGGCGCGATCATGTGTATGGGTGTGGCTACGTCGAACTCGATCCTGGTGGTGAGCTTCGCGCGCGAGCGGCTGGAGGAGAATGTCGGCGAGGCGCGGATGTCGGCGATCGAGGCAGGCGCGACGCGCTTCCGGCCGGTCATCATGACCGCGCTGGCGATGATTATCGGCATGGTGCCGATGGCACTGGGGCTTGGGGATGGAGGCGAGCAGAACGCGCCCCTTGGCCGGGCGGTGATCGGGGGCCTGCTCTTCGGAACCGCCTCGACCCTGTTCTTCATCCCCACTTTCTTTAGCGTGGTGCACAGCCGGCTGGCCCGTAAGCGCGACGAAAAGGAAGATCGCGAGAAGAAGGCGAACAAGCAACATACGGAACGGCTGGAGAACGCTACGGCATGAGCAATCGCGAGAACGAGAAACAGAGCGATCTAGAGAATGAGCAGCCGCCTGGTGAGCCGATGCGTGAGCCCCGGGCCGCCGGAAGGGATGGCAAGAAGCAGGATCTGCAGGGCGGGAAAAAAGAGCCGCAGGACGGCAAGAAGGACGAGAGAGCCAAGAAGAACGAGCAGGGCGATTCCGATTCCAAGGATCATCCAAAGCCGCTCTCGGGCAAGCTGGCGGTCGTGCTTATCTTTGTGGGCCTCGGCGTGGCCGTGCTGCTCGCGGTGCTGGGCATCCTGCCCCGGCTGCATGCGCGCACAACGCTGCAGAACCAGACCAACTCGCTTGCTCCTCCCGATGTGCTGACGGCCAAGCCGACCGCAGGGAAGACGGACCAGGAGTTGATGCTGCCGGGTGCTTTGCAGGCCTACATTGACTCGCCCGTCTACGCGCGCACCTCGGGGTACCTGCGCAAGTGGTATGTCGACATTGGTGCGCATGTGCACAAGGGGCAGTTGCTGGCGGTCATTGAGAGCCCTGAGGTGGATCAGCAACTGCAGCAGGCTCGTGCGGATCTGGCGACTGCGCAGGCCAACGCCAACAATGCGGCCGTGCAGTCGGCGCGGTACAAAGACCTGCTGCGGGACGATGCGGTGTCCAAGCAGGATACCGACAACTTCGTGACCCAGCAGGCGGCCACGACCACCCAGGTCCAGTCTGCCCAGGCAAACGTGCAGCGGCTCGAGCAGCTGGTGGGCTTTGAGCAGCTGACCGCTCCCTTTGATGGAGTCGTGACGGCGCGCGACGTCGACGAAGGCCAGTTGATCAATGCGGGGGCCGGGAGCGAGATCTTCCACCTGGCACAGATCTCGACGCTGCGCGTCTACGTGGCTGTTCCCCAGATCGATTCGCTGGGGACCAGGCCCGGCGTCCATGCGCAGCTCACCCTTGCCGAGCGGCCGGGTCAGCAGTTCGACGGCAAGATCGTGCGCACCACGCGGGCGATCGATCCGACGACCCGGACCCTGCTGGTGGAAGTGGACGTGGACAATCGCAAGGGGCAGCTGATGCCGGGCGCGTATGCGGAGGTCCACATGAAGCTGAACCAGCGGGGCAATCTGATGGTGATCCCGGTGGCGGCGATGCTCTTTCGCACCGAGGGGCTGCGCGTGGCGATCGTCGGGCCCGGCGATCGGGCCAAGATGGTGCCGATCACGGTCGGCAAGGATGACGGGCGAGTGGTCGAGATCGTCGAAGGGCTTACCCCGCAGGACGAGGTGATCCAGGATCCGCCTGACTCGATTGTGGATGGAGAGCTGGTGCACCCGGTTCAGCCGCAGAAGCAGAACCAGCAGGGCCCGGGCGGCGAGAGTGGCGGCGGAGGCGGTCAGCAGCAGGGCAAACAGCAGGGAGGCTCGAAGTGAGCCGGAGGTCGGCCCGATCATCGCGTACGCGGCTCTCGCTCGCGGCTCTCGCGATGGGCGCAGCGCTGCTGACGGGCTGCGTGGTGGGGCCGAACTACCATCGCCCGGCGGCTGCGGTGCCGGTGACCTACAAGGAGCTGCCACCACCCCCACCTCCCGGGGGAAGCTGGAAGACCGCGGCCCCGGCCGACGCAGTCCTGCGCGGGGACTGGTGGATGCTCTTCAACGATCCGCAGCTGACCGCTCTCGAGGGCCGGCTGACGCTGGGCAACCAGAGCGTCCAGGCCGCAGTGGAGCGCTACGTCAATGCGCAGGCCGTGGTGCGTCAGGCCCGAGCCGACTACTACCCGACGCTGGGAGCCGGGCCGACGATCCAGCGGGAGCATCTCTCCTACAATCGACCGACCAACGTCAGCGGTCTGACGCCGTCGCAGTACAACGACTTTGTGGTCTCAGGGGAGGCGAGCTGGCAGCCGGACTTCTGGGGTCGGGTGCGGCGCAACGTAGAGACCGCGCGCTCCAATATGCAGGCCAGTGCGGCTGACCTGGCCAATGTCGAGCTCAGCGTGCGCGCCGAGCTGGCGCTGGACTACTACCAGCTTCGAGGGCTCGATACCCAGCAGGAGCTGCTCGACAATACGGTACAGAACTACACCGCGTATCTCGCGCTCACCCAGCGCCGAGCCAGGGGCGGAGTGGCGACCGAGGCCGACGTCGCGCTGGCACAGACTCAGCTGGCCACCACCCGGACCTCGGACGTTGATGTCGCGGTCGCTCGTGCGCAGTACCAGCATGCCATCGCGACGCTGATTGGGGTGCCGGCGTCAGACTTTGCGCTGCCGCCGTTGCCGCAGACGACCAATATTCCGGCGATTCCGACCGGGGTGCCATCGACATTGCTCGAGAGGCGGCCGGATATCTCAACGGCCGAGCGGCAGGCGCAGGCGGCGAACGCCCAGATCGGCGTGGCTATTTCGGCCTACTATCCGAACATCAGCATCACCGGCGCGGGCGGGTTTGAGAGCGCGCAGCCGGGTACCTGGATCCAGGGGCCGAGCGAGCTGTGGTCGCTTGGTGCAAGCGCCACCGAGACGCTCTTTGATGCCGGGCGGCGCCGAGCAATCACCGATGAGGCCAGGGCGACCTACCGCCAGTCGGTGGCCAACTACCGCCTCTCTGTGCTCAACGGCTTCCAGGAAGTAGAGGACAATCTCGCTGCGCTGCGCATACTCGGCCAGGAGTCAGGCTCTGCCGCGGCCGCTTTGACCTCGGCGAACCGCTCCCTGCAACTCAGCACGAACCGCTACAAGGGTGGGGTGACTACTTACCTCGAGGTGCTTACCTCGCAGCAAGCGCAGCTGGCCAACGAGCGGACCCAGGCCGACATCACGACGCGGCAATTTGTCGCCAGTGTGCAGTTGATCCTTGCTCTGGGCGGCGGGTGGGATACCTCCAAGCTCCCGCCGATGTAGCGACCAGCTTGCGGCGGTGGGCTGCTTGGTGCCTGGTGAGAGTTGCAGCGGGCGCTTGCCTGCCAACTGCGGTGCCGGCTTCACATAGCGGTGGTTTTACCAGTACCTCTTATACGGACTAAGTTATAAGTACCAGGGAATATTGATCACCAGGATGCTCTTGTTGCCACGCAGCAGCAGCAGCAGCTTGAGCACGTTGGCGCGCTGGTTGTGCAGCAGGTTCTCATACCAGCGATTCACCACAAGCTCCGGCACAATGACGGCGATCCGCTGATTTGGGAACTTGTCCGCCTGCTTTAGCACATGGTCCACAATCGGCGCGAGGACCAGGCGGTAGGGTGATTTGAGTCGGACCAGCTCCGGTACCTTCATCTTGGCTGCGCGCAGGGGTGCCGCTACATCCTTCTCCCAGACGTCGCAGATGCTGTTGTTCCCCTCCTCAAGGTCAATGTGCACGGCCTGCACGTCGGGCGAGATGCTCAGAGCAAAACGTAGCCCTTTCTCGGTGATCCGGCTCCACTGGTCAACAGGCACAATCACCCGGGGCGGGTTCAGGTTGCTGAGGTGGAGCGGCTCGTCCATCTTCGTCTCAGCGGCGACCCGGCGGTAGTGTTTGCGGATCAGCGCCATGATCCCGATCATGCAGGGGACCAGCAAGGCCGTGATCCAGGCGCCGGCCATGAACTTGGTCACCAGCACGACGATTAGCGTGATGCCGGTCGCGACCGCGCCGATCGCGTTGACGGTCATGCGGAACCGCGAGCCCGGGCCTTTGTTCCGCTGCCAGTGCACGACCATGCCGGCCTGCGAGAGCGTGAAGGCCATGAACGCGCCGACGGCGTAGAGCGGGATGAGCCGGTCGGTTACGCCGCCAAAGACGGTCAGCAGCAGCCCGGTCAGCCCGACCAGGACGTAGACGCCCCAGGAGTAGAGCAGCCGCCGGCCGCGCAGGGTAAAGACGTGGGGGAGGAAGTCGTTGGTGGCAATGGCGCGGGTGAGGCGGGGAAAGTCGGCAAAGGCGGTGTTGGCCGAGAGCGCGAGCACCAGCAGGATGCTGGTCATGCTGATGTAGTAGAAGATGCCGCGGCCGGCGACTGCGCCGAGCAGCTGCGAGAGCACGCTCTGGTACTGGGAGCTGCTGGGGTCGGTGGCGCCGATATTGTAGACGTGGCAGAGAAAGGCGATGCCGGCGAGCAGAGCGATCAGCAGCGCGATGATGGTGGTAAGGGTCTTCTTGGCGTTGCCGGTGCGAGGCTCTCCGAAGGCGGTCACCCCGTTGCTGACTGCTTCAACGCCGGTCATCGCAGTGCAGCCGCTGGAGAAGACGCGCAGCAGCAGCCAGAAGCTGAGCGTGGCGGTGGCTGCCGGCAGGTGAGGCGGGGCGAGCACGGGCACCGGGCGGCCGCCGGTCGCGGCTGCATGGTAGAGCCCCAGCAGGATCATGGCCAGCAGCGAGAGCACAAAGAGGTAGGTCGGCGCGAGGATGATCAGCCCGGTGTCGCGGACACCGCGTATGTTGACCAGGGTGAGCAGCACCAGGATGCCCAGGCAGAGCGCGAGGGTATGCGCGTGGAGCGAGGGCACGGCCGAGATCAGCGCACCGACGCCGGCCGAGATGCCGACTGCCGCGGTGAGCACGTAGTCGATCATCAGCGCGGCCGCAGCGAGCAAGCCGGCGCCATCGCCCAAATTTTCGGTTGCGACCGTGTAGGAGCCGCCGCCGTTGGGGTAGGCGTCGATGGTTTGACGATAGGAGAAGTAGACGATGATCAGCAGCGCGATGATGGCTGCGCTGATCTCCATAATGTAGTGCACGCCGGCCAGGCCGAGCGGGATCAGCAGGGTGAGCGCTGCCTCCGGTCCGTAGGCCGCGGAGGAGAGTGCGTCGAGACCGAAGATGGAGACGCCGGCCGATGGCCCGACGTGTTCGGCCCGTTCTTCACTGGTGGCCAGGGGACGGCCAAGGAGCATGTCAACGATCGGCATAGGCGTGGGGCTTCTCTCCTTGGAGCATCGCTAAGTAGGGCTGACGAAGTGCGAACGTGATCTTCCGGATGGTGCGGCGCGGTTCCCCGTCCATGAGGCACAGTTAGGATGCCGCGGCTAAAGGGTAGCAGCTTCCAAGCTGCTGCTGCTTCGTCGATGCCACGCGTAGTTTAAGGGCGAAGGGCAGGCGGGTCCGGCTCAAGGATGGTCTGGCACTGCTGCTCGGCGTAGGAGTCGCGCATCCAGCTGTGGCCGCAGAACAGCTTCGCCTCATGGTAGCCGTGCTCGAGGAAGTAGCGGCGGACGAAGAAGACGTCGCCCCGGCGGACGCCGGGCTCGGGCGGGGAAGCCGGGAGCCAGTCCCGGGTGATCTCGGCGTCGGGCCCCAGCTCAAAGCCGCCCACCACGATCGCGGCCGGATGCCGGGCCAGGACTTCGGCGGCAGTGGAGTAGGTGCGCATCTCCGTGCTCCAGGACCAGTAGCAATGGGCGGGCTGGTTGAAGTAGAGGTTGTGATCGAAGTAAAGCAGCGGCGCGACGCTGTAGTAGTAGAAGCCCGCGAGAGGGCGGCCGGTGCTCAGGCCGCGCTGCGCGAGGTAGTCGGCGGTCTCCCGGTCGGGTGAGTAGACCTGGGCGTGTTCGCTGGAGAGCGCATGGAAGGTCCAGCCGGCCTGGAGCACGAGCACCAGCGCAAATACGAGCGTGGTGGCCTGCTCCAGGCGCAGACGCCAGCCGGCCTGCAAGTGAACCGGCCAGGTGAGCCACGCAGAGGCGACCAGGCAGGTAAAGACCATGCCGGCGTGGCGCGGCTCGAGGTAGAGCGAGGTAAAGATGACGACCATGAGCAGGTAGGGCGCGAGGCCCAGGGCTCCGAGGGGTGCTCCGTTGAGCGTGGCCTCAAGGCAAGACCCCCTGCGCGGGAGGCGGTCACTTCGTGACGGGTATACGGCCCTACGGGCAAAGGCCTCCGGCGGGCTGTCTGGGTTGTTCTCTGGGTTGCGGACTGGGTCGTCGATTGGCGCGTCGAGTGACTTGCTTGGCGAAGCAAAGGCCTGCACCGTAATCAGGACCAAGAGCAGTAGCGCCAGCAGCCGGGAGCGGGAGAGCGGGTAGGTGATCACCGACAGAGTGCGGGCTATCCTGACCCACGCCCTTTGCCGGCCTTCTCGCAGGTGGGTGGGCAGCGGCGCGCGATCGAGGCCGGCCATGGGCAGCGAGGTAATTGAGGGCGGCGGGCTGGATCGAAAGCCCAGGTCTTTCTCAAACTTGGCCAGGCTACGCCAGACGTTGTTGCCTGCGCTGAAGTCGACGTCGCGGGCCGGCGCCATGGTGGCGAGGGCGGCGATCCAGAATAGGCAGAGCAGAAGGGTTGCCGCGGTGCTCCGTCCTGACGGTAGCCGCCCCGGGGTGTCGCGCTCGGCGCCAGACCTGGTTGGAAGCCTGCCTGCCATGCGCCTGGTCAACCGTGTCCATCGCCGCGCCAGCACGGCGGCAACCACACCCAGGCCGACCGAGGCGAGCAGGCCGTGCAGCGAGATGTTCGCCATCAGCCCGAGCACCAGCGCCAGCCGCAACGGGCGCGGTCGGGCGCTGCGAAGCAGGGCGCAGGCTGCGAACGCGAGCACAGCGAAGAGCACGTAGGAGCGTGCGACGACCGCGTCCTGGTAGGCGAGGAAGAACGAAAACGGCAGCAGCAGACGCACCAGGCGGGGAAAAGGCGCCCAGCCGAGCAGGACCACGATGCCTGACGCAGCGATGACTCCGGCGACCCAGCGAGCGGCTGTGAACGAGACGTGGAGCCACTGCAGCAGCTTGAGCAGGCAGTGCCAGAGCCCGGGCGTGCCCTCGTAGTGCAGGCTGTGGATGAGCAGGGTCGGCAGGCTCACGCCCTGGGCGAGCAGCCAGGCCTGGGCCTCATCGGCCCAGGGCACGTGCTGCGCGATGCCAAAGCTGACCACCGCCAGGTAGAGCACGAGCGCGAGCGTCTCCCCGATGCCCCAGCGGGGAGCTTCCGAGCCGGAGGCAAGCCAGCAAACAGCGAACTTGGAAGGATTGGGCATGAGGAGCCAGGTCAACTGCTGAGACCGCCTGCGCGGCTCGCGGTCACTTCGTGACGGGTAGACTGCCCTTCGGGCATAAAAGCTATGGCCTCCCTTGGTTCTGGGAGGCCATAGCTTTTCAAGCGCCGCAGGCAGAAGACTCCCCACGAAGTGGGCGCCGGCCGCGTAGGCGATCTTAGTAGTTGGCCTAGGTCCCTTCGGACCAGCCGGCCAGGTACTCTTCCTGGGCTGGTGTGAGCGTGTCGATGCCGATCTCCATGGCGTCGAGCTTGAGCTTGGCCACGCGCTTGTCGAGGTGCTCGGGAACCGGGTAGACGGTCTTTTCGAGGTTCTTGTACTCGGCCATCAGGTACTCGGCTGCAAGCGCCTGGTTGGCGAAGCTCATATCCATGACCGAAGCCGGGTGGCCTTCAGCTGCGGCCAGGTTGATCAGGCGGCCCTCGCCGAGCACGTAGACCTTGCGATTGTCGGAGAGCAGGTACTCGTCGACAAACTCGCGGGCCTTGCGGTTGGAGGTTGAGAGTGCCTCGAGCGCCGGGATATCGATTTCGACGTTGAAGTGGCCGGAGTTGGCGACGATGGCGCCGTCCTTCATGGACTCGAAGTGCTCCTTGCGGATGACATCCTTGTTGCCGGTCACGGTGACGAAGATGTCGCCGACCTTGGCGGCTTCTTCCATCGGCATCACACGGTAGCCTTCCATCACGGCTTCGATCGCGCGGGTGGGGTCGATCTCGGTGACGATCACCTCAGCACCCATGCCGCGTGCGCGGGAGGCGAGGCCGCGGCCGCACCAGCCGAAGCCGGCGACGACGAAGCGGGAGCCCGCGATCAGCGCGTTGGTCGAACGGATGATGCCGTCGAGAGTCGATTGACCCGTCCCGTAGCGGTTGTCGAACATGTGCTTGGTCAGGGCATCGTTGACCGCGACGATGGGGTACTTGAGCACGCCCTGCTTGGCCATCGCATGCAGGCGGATGACGCCGGTGGTGGTCTCTTCGGTGCCGGCGATCACGTCGGTGAGCGCGTCCTGGCGCTTGGTGTGCAGGATGGTGACCAGGTCGCAGCCGTCATCCATGGTGAAGTGCGGCTTGTGGTCGATCGCGGTGAGGATGTGCTGGTAGTAGCTGTCGTTGTCCTCGCCCTTGATGGCGAAGGTGGAGATGCCGTACTCGGCGACAAGCGCGGCGGCAACGTCGTCCTGGGTGGAGAGCGGGTTTGAGGCGCAGAGAGCGATATCGGCTCCGCCGTCGCGCAGGGCGATCATCAGGTTGGCGGTCTCGGTCGTGACGTGGAGGCAGGCGGCGACGCGAATGCCGTTCAGCGGCTTGGACTTCGCGAAGTCGGCCCGGATCTGCGCGAGCACCGGCATGGACTCGCCGGCCCACTCGATGCGCTGCTTGCCCTGGGCTGCGAGGGCCAGGTCCTTGACATGGTGCTTGACGAGCTGCTTGGTCTCGGGTGCTGCGATTGTGGTTGCCATAGGTATGTGGGGGACGGCGTACGTAGGTCGGACGCGGTCAGCTGCTCCTTTTTTGATCTCTTCTAGACCATCAGGATAGCACCGGGAGCGCTCGGAGCTTGCCAGCCGCTGAAGCTTTGCCGCGCTCTGTTGGTGCTACGCGAAGTAAGCGCGCGCTCAGCGGACGGGAGGGTTACTTCTGCGATCCCGAAGGAGGCCGCACGTTGTGATGTTCGGAGAGCATCCTTTTCGGAGAGCATCCTTTTCGAAGAGCATCCTAGAAGGCCAGCCTCTGCTGGCCCGGGCAATACAGTCATGCGACGTTTGCAGCCCTTTTCTCTGCACGCGTTCAGGCAGCGTTGCGGCGCGGCTATCATGCATTGCAGCGGCCGCGTCTAAGGACCAGACCCTTGAAAGCCTTGTTGACCAGCCAGCGGTGGACTTTTAGGCTTGGACCATTACTTCTTCATTTCATCCTTCCATTCCCACCCACCAGTACGATGGATGAAGGATCACCTACGAGGCGCGTATGCAGATCACTGTCCTCGACCTTGAGCGCGAGCCGCTCGAGTTTGATGTTTCGCTTGAGCCCGGTGAGATTGACTTCACCAGTGAGCTGACCCAGTTAGACAGGCTGGCCGCGGAGGGCCGTGCCGACCTGCTCGCAGAGCACCGAGGCCCTCGCGAGATCGTCCAAGACATCCGTGTGCGAGGCAGCTACCGGGGACGTTTTTCTGTGCCTTGCGCACGATGCATCGATCCGGTTGAGCATCTGCTGGCCGGCGAGTACGACTTGATCTTTCGCCCGATCGGGGTCGATGCCGAGGTGGCCGAGCACTCCATCGGCGCGTCCGAGAGTGAAATCGGGTATTATGAGAACGGCGGTCTCGCTCTTGAGGATGTATTGCGCGAACAGGTACTCCTCTCTCTGCCTGCCAGAACTCTTTGCCGCGAGGATTGCAAAGGCTTGTGCCCGCGCTGCGGCGGTAATCAGAACACTGAACCCTGTAGCTGCGATGAGGCTCCAGCCGATCCGCGGTGGTCTGCGCTCTCGGAGCTCAGCAGTCGACTAAAATCCAGCTAGCTCTCACGTTTACCCGTTCGGCTCACCTTGTTTCAGGCCGATTCGGCTATAGCAGTTCGGCTTTCAAAGTGCAGTTGGTTCAGTACAGCTCGATCCGCTTTGTTGTTTGACCGAGAAGCAGGCCCATGGCGCGCGATCGCTGGTCACTCGTGATCGTACCGATGGTTAGCAGCCGTACCCTGTCTCTCTTTTGAAAGGATCTTTGCCATGCCTAATCCGAAGCGGCGCCACTCAAAGGCTCGCTCTTCCACGCGACGCGCCCATGACTTCCTGACTGCGACCGGTCTCTCCGAGTGTCCCAACTGCCATGAGCGCAAGCTACCCCACCGGGCCTGCCCCAAGTGCGGCACCTATAAGGGCCGGGCTGTAATTGAAGTCAAGGAAGCCAGCTAGCCTCACCCCATGCTGACCGACATTGCTGTGGATGCATTGGGCTCCGACAAGGCGCCCACGCCTGAGATCTGCGGAGCCATCCTGGCCTGCCAGACCCTGCAGGTGCGGGTGCACCTGGTGGGGCCGGAGCAGGTCCTGCGTCCTCTGCTGGTGAGCGCGCTCGCCGCTCAGGGCCTGATGGAAGGCGATCTGCCAATCACCATCGTGCACGCTTCCGAGCGGATCGGCATGGAGGAGAAGGCAGCAGCCGCGGTCCGGCACAAGAAGGACAGTTCCATGCGGGTCGGGCTGCGCATGGTCCGCGAGCACAAGGCGGCTGCCTTCCTGACTGCGGGCAATACCGGCGCCGCAATGGCTACGGCGAAGATGGTGCTCGGCGCGCTTGCGGGCGTCGACCGCCCGGCGCTGGCCATGGTTTTGCCCACGCTGAACGAAGGCCAGCCGAGTGTGCTGCTCGACGTAGGCGCGAACGTCGATTGCCGGGCGCAGAATCTAGAACAATTCGCGGTCATGGGTGAGCTCTACGCGCGCTCGATTCTGAACCTGGCCCGGCCACGCGTGGGTCTGCTCTCGATTGGCGAAGAAGAAGGCAAGGGCAACGAGCTGACCAGCGAGGCGTTCCCTCTGCTGAAGAAGCTGCCCCTGAACTTTGTCGGCAACGTCGAAGGCCGCGACATCTACAACGGCCAGGCCGACGTGATCGTCTGCGATGGTTTCGTCGGCAACGTGGCCTTGAAAACCTCGGAAGGGCTGACCAAGCTGGTGCGCGAGCTGCTGAAGGCCTCGCTTAAGAAAACCGTCACCGCGCAGGTAGGCGCGCTGCTCTCGCGCAAGGCCTTCTCGACCTTTAAGAAGACGATTGACCCGACCGAGTACGGGGGCGCGCCGCTCCTGGGATTGCGGGGCGTCTGCTTTGTCGGCCACGGTTCGTCAAACGATCGCGCAATCATGAACTGCATCCGAGTGGCGGCCGAGTTCGCCGAGAAGGGTATCAACGAGCAGATCGAGCGCGAGTTCGCCAGGGAGCCCAGCCTGGCTGGTGCGGCGCTCGAGGCGCGTCGGTCTGGCTAGCCGGCGTTTGCTCCCTTACAGATAAGGCCGCACTCGGGGATCCGGGTTGCGGCCTTTCTTGTCTGGCGGCGCGGTTTGCACCGCGCAGCTTCCTCACCTACTCCGCTCCTGCCTCAGGTGCTGTCCCCGTGACGAAGTGACCGCCTGTTCGGCTCTCCTGTCAGACTCTGCGCCCCGTTAACAAAGAGCGACATGAAGGGCCACACGAAGATCAGCTCGGCTCGACCGGTCAAACGGGATCCAGTCATCCCGCGTAGCAGTCCTCTGCGACTCTAGCGCTACCATCCTAAAGCGCGCTGGGTAGGATAAAGCCATGGATTTGTATCTGGCGTTTGACGTGGGGGGCACCAAAACGGCCTGCGTGCTGGCCGACGAAGAGCAGGTGCTGGCTCGCGCGGAGGGTGGCAGCATCAAGACCTTGCGCATGGCGAACACAGAGGCACGCGCCAACCTTGAGGCCGTGCTGCTGCAGCTGGTTTCCTCCACAGGCGCTGACCTGCGGCAAGTGAAGCGGACTTGCATCGGGACCTCCGGCTTTTCAGCGCCTACCGTGCGCGCGTGGATGCAGCAGGCGATTGCAGAGACTGTCGGCAGCGAGCTGGTGCTGCTGGGCGACGAGGTCATTGCACTCGATGCGGCGTTTCCCGGAGCGCGCGGGGTGCTGGCGATCGCCGGCACGGGCTCCAACATGGTGGGGCGCGCGGCGACTGGGCAGATGGCGCACGCCGGCGGTTGGGGACCGATGCTGGCCGATGAAGGCTCGGGCCACTGGATCGGGCACCAGGCGCTGCGGGCCTGCTTTCGTGCGATTGACGCCGCGGCTGCCTCGTCGGCGGATTATGTGGAGAGTGGCGGAGCCCGGGATGTTAGGGCCGCTTCGGGCAGCCAGCTTCCGGTCGCAGGCTTCTTCGCCCAGGCCAGGGAGGGAGACCTGCCGCCGTTGCTGCAACGCTTTCTTGCGTACCTCCGGCTGCCGCATCTCGACGCGCTCATCGGCGCAGCAAATGCGCTCGAGTTCCGATTTGCTCAGTTGGTGCCGGTCATTGTCGCGGCCGCGGGCGAACGGGATCCGCTTGCGGTCTCGATCCTAGAGGCTGCGGGCGAGGCGTTGGCGCTGCTGGTCTCGCAGACCATCGCCAAGGTAGAGAGCCTGGAGGCGGCGCTATCAGCGAGGTACCCGACCCCGGAGGTGGCTTACCTTGGAGGGGTGCTGGCCAACATTGGCCAGGCTCGCGAGGCGATGGGCCGGGCGCTCGAGCGCCGCTACCCCGGCATCGTCGTACAGGCCAAGGCGGCGGACGCGCTTGCCGGAGCGCTGTGGCATGCGCGCGGGTGCCCGTAGGCGGCGGTCTCTGGCCATGCCTCGCGGATGCGCCCTTGTCGGGGGACACTCTGCTCAGGTGGCTGCCTGTGGCAGTTCTCCGGAGCTGTCCGTCGAGCGGCATCCTGAGCTCGGCGAAGCATAGTGAGTTTTCTTCTCGGCTTGGCAGCAAAGACCAAAGCAGGCCCTTCGCTGCGCTCACGATGACACCTGGAGCGTGCTGAAGTGTTACGGCAGAGCTCCCGCGCTGGCCGTGCCAACTGCCTGGAAGGCGCCCGGGGTGAACTGCGCGAGGGTTGCTGACCAGTGCCAACGGCGGCGGGATAGCTGAACCGGCTGCGCGTCGGCGGTGGTGAGGCGCGTCTCCTCGAGCGTGCCGTCAGGTAGGGGCAGGAAGGTGCTGCGCTGTTCTTCAAGGCCGCGCTCGTCGCTGGGCAGACTCTCGCTGGAGACGTAGTCAGGCGTGTGCAGGACCTGGGTAAGTTTGCCCGTGCTGAAGTTGAAGACCTCGGTCTGGTCCTGGCACTGGTTGCTCCCGTGGCTCAGGTTGACGTGGTGCAGCGCCAGCAACGGCGCCGTGCGGCCGCGCAGGGTCAGGAGCTCAAAGGAGACTGGGTTGGAGAATTGGTTGACAAGGCCGCCGTCCGCACGATGCCAGACGCCCGTATGACCTGCCTGCGTGCTGCGGCTGAGCAGATACATGGCGGCATTGCCTTGCACCGCCTGCGGCAGAAAGAGCAGCGCGTACTCGGTGGCTGGAGGCGTGGTGGCGGAGGGTGGCAGGCTCGGCAGGCTGACCAAAGAGATCGCCGTCAGCTGATCATGCTGGGCGGCGCCACCGCGTGCAATCTCCGGCTCGACGCCCAGCCGGATCAGCAGGCTCTGCGCTTGCTCGGGGGTAGCCAAGCGTAGCTGTGCCCCCATCTCGTCGAGGCCGCTGATAGCGATCTCCCCCTCTGTGCCGAGACGAGCGTATGGCGCGTCGGTTACGGGAGCGATGACGAGACGCTGGGCCCGGGCGCCCTGCGACGCCAGCAGGCAAGCGGCGACCGCGGCGAGGCTAAGCGTGCTTGCGCGGCACTGTGCTGCGTACATAAGCAAAGACTACCTTGCCGGAGTTGGTTGGGTCTTCCGGTCTCTCGTTCCGGCCCCCCGCGGAAGCGGCGACGCAGCCGCTTTTTGCCCGTGCGCCACCTAGGGACGGCCCCCGCTGCTTGCGCGCCTGCGCTGGATCGGGTGGAATGGAGGCTGGCATGAGTGAGCAGAGAGTGGCGTTTTCATTCCCCGGGCAAGGCTCGCAGATGGTGGGCATGGGCCGGGAGCTGGCAGAGCGGTTTCCTACGGCACGCGACGTGTTCGCCGAAGCAGATGAGGCGCTCGGCTTTGCGCTTTCCTCGTTGTGTTTTGAAGGGCCGGAAGAGAAGCTGCGGCTGACCGAGTTTACCCAGCCTGCGATCGTAACTGTTTCCGTTGCGGCCGAGCGGGTGTTACGGGAGCACGGTGTGACGCCCTCGGTGGTGGCCGGGCACTCGCTCGGCGAGTATGCGGCGCTGGTGTCGGCCGGCGTGCTCTCTTTCGCGGATGCGGTACGGGCGGTGCACGCGCGTGGGCAGTACATGCAGGAGGCTGTGCCCGCGGGCGAGGGCGCGATGGCTGCCGTGCTGGGTCTGGCGCCGGCCGCTGTTGCCGAGGCGTGCGCTGCAGCGGCGGAGGAGACGGGCGCGGTCGTCTCGCCGGCAAACCTGAATGCGCCGGATCAGACGGTGATCTCAGGAGCGGCGCTGGCGGTAGAGCGCGCAGGCGAGATCGCGAAGGCAGCAGGAGCCAAGCGGGTGCTGCTGCTGCAGGTGAGTGCGCCTTTCCACTGCGCGCTGATGCAGCCTGCGCAGGACCGCTTGGCGGAGACGCTGGCGGGGATCGAGTTTCACGATGCCGAGGTACCAGTGGTGGTCAACGTCGATGCGCAGGCGGAGACGAAGGGCGCGGCACTGAGGGCTGCGCTGGTGCGGCAGGTGACAGGTGCGGTGCGCTGGGTGGAGTCAGTGGCGGCGTTGCAGGCCTTGGCGCCGACGCACTGGATCGAGGTCGGGCCGGGCAGGGTGCTGGGCGGGCTCATGCGGCAGATCGACCGCTCGCAGGCGATGCTGAACGTTGAGGACGCGGCGAGCCTGGCAAAGACGCTGGCTGCGCTTGGCAGGGAGTGAGGGGATGTAAATGGCATGCGCATCTCGCTTTCGTTGAAGTCGTGACGGCGGAGCAAGAGATACGCTTAGTTCGTCGCTCCTAACTGGTGAGAACCAAAGATCGCCTCACTGCACGAAGGATATGGTTCTCGCGAGCCACTACTAGCGCCTTCATCAGAAAGAAGAGAATGAATCAGACACTGTTACCGATCGAAGACGTTGCCGCAAAGCTCGGATTGCCGGAGAAGTACTATGAGCGGCTCGGCGCGTACGGGGCCAAGGTCAAGCTTGACCTGCTGAAAGACCCGGCGTTTCCGCGTGGCGGGAAGCTGGGCAGCTTGATCCTGGTGACTGCGACCACGCCGACTGTCTCCGGCGAGGGCAAGACCGTGACTTCGATCGGCCTCACCCAGGGGCTGGAGCGGGTGCTCGCGGGCACGGGCAAGCGCGTGGTGCTGACCTCGCGCGAGCCTTCGCTGGGACCGGTCTTCGGCATGAAGGGTGGCGCGGCCGGCGGCGGCCGCTCGCAGGTGGAGCCGAGCGAAAAGATCAACCTGCACTTTCATGGTGACTTTCACGCGATCACCTCCGCGCACAACCTGCTTGCGGCGCTGCTCGATGCGCATATCTTCCACGGCAACGAGCTCGGCGTGGACCCGGAGACGGTGACCTGGCCGCGGGCGATGGATATGAACGATCGTGGGTTGCGGCGGATCATTACGAACGTGGCCGGGCCGGGTAAAGATGGCCTGGGCGTTTCCAGCCCGGTACCGCGCGATGGATCCAACCAGCGCGCAGGCTTCGTGATCACGGCCGCGTCGGAGGTGATGGCGATCCTCGCGCTCGCGGCCAACCGCGAAGACCTGCGCCGGCGCCTGGATGCGATCATCGTCGCCCGCAGCAAGTCCGGCGAGCCGGTGCGCGCGGCGGACCTGGGCGCAACCGGTCCCATGATGGCGCTGCTTGCCGAGGCGATCCTGCCGAACCTGGTGCAGACCACCGAGGGCACGCCCGCGTTTGTGCACACCGGGCCGTTCGCAAATATCGCGCACGGAACGTCAAGCCTCCTCTCGCAGCAGATGGGTCTGCGGCTGGCCGACTACGCGGTCAACGAGTGCGGCTTCGCCTCTGACCTGGGTCTGGAAAAGTACATCGACATCGTCGCGCAGATCTCGGGAATCACGCCGGCCGCGGCCGTGCTTGTCACGACCGCGCAGAGCCTTAAGAACCAGGGCCAGGCGATGGCGGCCGATGGCGAAAAAGATGATCTGGAGCGGGGCTTTGCCAACCTGGCCAAGCATGTTTCCATCCTGCGCGGCTTTGGGCTGCCGATTGTGGTTGCGATCAACCACTTTCCGAAAGATACGGAAGAAGAACTGGAGCGGCTCAAGGCGTGGTGCGACCAGGCCGGGCTGCCCAGCGCGTTCGTTGAGGCATTTACGCGCGGCTCGGAAGGCGCGGCCGACCTGGCCCGCGCGGTCATCCAGCTGATCGAGGAGAACTCGTCGCCGGCGATCCGGCCGACCTACGCGGCGGGTGATTCGCTCGAGGAAAAGATCCGCAAGGTCGCGACCGGCGTCTACGGGGCCGATGGCGTGACCTACACCGAGGAGGCGCGTGCGCAGCTTGCGCGGTTCGCTGAGTGGGGCTTCGGCGCGGTGCCGGTGTGTATCGCGAAGACCCAGTACTCGCTCTCAGACAATGCGAAGCTGGCGGGCGCGCCGACCGGCTGGCAGCTGCAGGTCACCAACGCATCGCTCTCGGCGGGCGCGGGCTTTGTGGTGGTCACGGCCGGCAACATGATGCTGATGCCCGGGCTGCCCAAGACCTCCCGCGCGGCTGCGATCGACGTCGATGCGGAAGGTGAGATTCTCGGCTTGCGCTAGTAACTGGAGATCAACTGATGAGGAGCAGAGCATGCCCTACCTGTTAAAGAGCGAACCCGACAAGTACTCCTACGAGGACCTGGTCCGCGAGGGGGAGACCACCTGGGACGGGATCAAGAATGCGCAGGCGCACATCTATCTGCGCGGGATGAAGAAGGGCGAGAAGCTGGTCATCTATCACTCGAATGTGGGCAAGGAGGTGGTCGGGACAGCGAGCGTTGTGTCCGTCGATGCGAGCGACGAGAAGAATCCCCTGGTGCGCATCAAGCCGGGCAAGCGTCTCAAGCAACCTAAGTCGCTGGCGGCCATGCGCGAAGCCGGAGTCTTTGCTGACTCCATCTTGTTTCGCCAGTTCCGCCTCTCGGTCGTACCGCTTACCGACGAGCAATACGACTGGCTGGTGCACGGGTGAAGCGCAGACGAAAAAAGAGGCGCCCAGCAAGGACGCCTCTCTCTGTTTGCGGATAGCGGCCGCTTACCGGCGGCCACCACCGCCACCACCGTGGAAGCCACCGCCGCCGCCGCCGTGGAAGCCACCGCCGGCGAAGCTGGAGTGGGCGATCGTCCCGCCGCGATAGCTGCCATAGGTACCCCGGGCGTATCCGTAGCCACCGCGCCCGTAGATCAGGCCACCACCGTAGAGGTAACGCGGCGAGTAGAAGCCGTAGCCGAAGGGGCTGAAGAATGGGCCGCCGCCGGGTAGCCAGGTATAGCCGTAGAGGCCTGCATCCCAAAACCAGCCAGGTGCAAAGCCGGGCGCCTCGCCATAGCCGGAGGCCAGGTTGACGTTCGCTTCGCCAAGGTACTCAGAGCGTAGGCTGCTCCAGTTGTAGAGCTGGTCAGACGACTTCGCCTGGTCCTTGTCGAAGCTGGACGGCTTGACTTCGCCATTCAGCGCGAGCTCGTGGCCACCCTTCACGTCGACAGGTTTGCCAACCAGTTGGCCGCCTTCCGAACCCATGGGCTGGGCGCCCTCAAAGACGGCTGCTTTTCCGTCGAAGACGCGCATGGTCTTGTCGCTCGCATTGAATTCGTACAAGCCGCCCTTGAGCAGCTGGCTTTGGCCGCCATTCTGGGCGATGACGATCTCGTTCTGCTTGTAAAGCTGGTCGACTTCGACGTCGGCACGGCCGCTGTCTAGCTTGACCACCGTATCGGTTAGGCTGGGCGAGACCATGGTGACGGCGCTGTTATCGTCCAGGCGCAGGAATACTCCGGGAGTCAACAGGATCTCGGCTTTGCCGGTCGCGGTCGAGAGTGACTGGCCTGGCTCAAGCGATGCCTGGCCGACGGAGTGTTGCGAAACAGCCTGGCCGTCGATCGACGCCTGGCCTTCTACGTAATTGAGAGTCCCTGGTACGGCTGGGTTTGCGCTTTGGCTGAATGCGGGCGCGCACAGAGTCGCCAGGGAAAGCAGCAGTGCAGCTTTCAACCTTGGCATGTGTTTACGTTCCTTTACTTGATTGGACCCGGCTGGCGAGGAAAAGTTGCGGTCTCCGGACGCAGCTGCGGTGCCGCGTCGCGCAAATTCTTCCTGGTGCCTCACGCGCCGCTTACGCGCCAATCCACCTGAGGATGAGCCCTGCCGCGAGGCCGCCGGTGAGCGGGCCGAGGACCGGCACCCAGGCATAGCTCCAGTCTGAGCCGCCCTTGCCCGGGATAGGCAGCAGGGCGTGGGCGAGGCGGGGTCCCAGATCGCGCGCCGGATTGATGGCGTAGCCGGTCGTGGGACCCAGGCCCAGGCCAATGCCCCAGATCACGCAGCTGACCAGCAGCGGGCTTAGGCCGGCGACCGCGCCGGTGGTCAGCACGAGCTTGGAGCTGATGGCGCCCAGCAGAACGATCAGGATGCAGGTGGCGAGCACCTCGCTGAGGAAGTTTGCCGGCAGCTTTCGGATGGCAGGCCCGGTCGAAAAGACAGCCAGCTTGAGGGACGGGTCCTCGGTGACTGCCCAGTGAGGCCAGTACTGGAGCCAGACCAGAACCGCGCCACAGAAGGCGCCAGCCATCTGGGCGAGCGCGTAGGGAACGCACTTGTGAAAGTCGCCAGTCTGGAGCGCAAAGGCGAGGGTGATGGCCGGGTTGAGGTGCGCGTCTTTTGAGCCGAACAGGTTCGCTGCAAAGATGCCGCTGAGCACGGCAAAGGCCCAAGCGGTGGTGATGGCGAGCCAGCCTTCGTTCTCGGCCTTGGTGCGCTTGAGCAGCACGCCGGCGACGACGCCCTCGCCGAGAAACATCATGGTCAGGGTGCCGACGAATTCACCCAGTTCCGGACTCCGCACCATATCTGCTCCAGGCCCTCCGCGCTCTCAAGCAGCCTACACGGGTGTGGCGGCCTTGGGTACTCCGGCGGGTAATCCGGAAGGAAGGTACTGCGCGGCGAGAGTCTGGAAGGCGGTCACCTGCGCATCGATCCAGGCCTGGTCCCGGCCGAGCTCGGCGGCGAGCAGTTCAGCGACCTTTGGTGCGATCTCGGCGGCGGCGGCAGCGTCAAGCAGCAGAGCGCGGGTGCGGCGTGAGAGCGCGTCGTCGACCGTGCGGGAGAACTCGTGGCGTGCGCCCCAGACGATCTCGGCGGCGATGTAGGGGAGCCTCGGGTGCAGGCGTTCGGCCCAGGCTGGATCCTCGGCGGCGAGCGTGCGTATGTGGGCAGCGTCTGCGCCATAAACGGCCAGGTCGCCGAGCGACTCGAGCGCGTCCGGGTAGTAGCCGTGGATTCTCAGGTCGCGGGTGACGCAGGGCGTGTCTTCGAGCTTGCCAAGCGTGATCGCGTGGTCGACCGTGTCCTCAGCCATGTGCCGGTAGGTCGTCCACTTGCCGCCGACGATGGTGAGCAGGCCCGAGTTGTCGATGTGGATGGTGTGATCGCGGGAGAGGGTCGAGGTCTTGGCGACGGGACTCGAGCCGGAGCCGTCCTCCTTGCGCTCGCCGTTGTCTGCCTTGACCAGCGGCCGAATGCCGACGTAGATGCTCTGGATGTCTGCGCGCGTGGGCGGCCGGCTGAGATACTGGGCTGCCGTCTCGAGGACGAAGTCGATCTCCTGCTCAAACGGCAACGGCTCGTAGCTGGGCTGCTCGATGGGCGTGTCGGTGGTGCCGACGACCAGGTGGTCGTGCCAGGGGATGGCGAAGAGCACGCGACCGTCGGAGGTGTGGGGGACCATGATGGCTGTTTCGCCGTGCAGGAAAGACCGGTCAAAGACCAGGTGAATGCCCTGCGAGGGCGCGACCATGGTGCGGGCTTCTGCGCCCTCGGCCATGCGGCGAACCTCGTCGGTAAACATGCCGGTTGCATTCACGACGACCTTGGCCTGCGCGGTGTAGGTTTGGCCAGTCTCGCAGTCACGCACCTCGACAGCGTTGACAAAGCCGTCGGCGTCTTTGACGAGTCCGGTAGCCTCGGCGTAGTTGAGCACGGTCGCGCCGTGGTCAGCGGCGGTCGCGATCAGGTGGATGAGCAGGCGCGAGTCGTCGAACTGGCCGTCGTAGTAGACCACGCCCCCGCGCAGGCCGTCCTGCTGGATGGTGGGCAGGCGCTCGAGGGTCTCCTCGCGCGAGAGGATGCGCGAGCGGCCGAAGCCGTACTTGCCGGCGAGCAGGTCATAGACCTTCATGCCGATGCCGTAGAACGGCGCCTCCCACCAGGAGTAGTTGGGGACCACGAAGGCCAGGTCATGCACCAGGTGAGGAGCGTTCTGGCGCAGCAGGCCGCGTTCCTTGAGCGCCTCCATGACCAGCGAGATGTTGCCCTGCTCGAGGTAGCGCACGCCGCCGTGGACGAGCTTGGTGGACCGGCTGGAGGTGCCTTTGCCGTAGTCTTCGCGCTCGAGCAGCAGCACGCTCAGCCCGCGGGTAGCGGCGTCTACGGCCACTCCGGCGCCGGTCGCGCCGCCGCCGATGATCACTGCATCCCAGGGCTGCGTGCGGGCTTCCAGCCGAGCTACCATCTCTTCACGATTCATGTGCTGCTCCTTGGAAGGCCAAACCGCCTACGCGGCTGGCGGTCACTTCGTGACGCGTATACCGCCCCTTCGGGGCAGCGCCGCAGGCGGTCTTGTTCTCACTGCGTCTGCGGCGCGTTCCAGCCGCGGCTGCGTTCTACTGCCATTGTCCAGCGTTTGCGCTGATGATGTGCGTTTTCCGATGTCTCTTTTGGCTCGAAGACCATGTCCGGGGCGCGGCTCTCGCGAATCTGCGCGACGCTGTCCCAGACTCCGGTTGCGAGGCCAGCGAGATAGGCGGCGCCGAGCGCGGTCGTCTCCGGCACGGCTGGGCGCACGACGCGCAGGCCGAGCAGATCTGCCTGGAGCTGCATGAGGGTGTCGTTGAGCGAGGCGCCGCCATCGACGCGCAGCTCCCGCGAGGCTCTGGCGCTCTCCTTGTTCATGGCTTCGACGTTGATGGCTTCGAAGTTCATGGCTTGGAAGACGTCGGCAACCTGGAAGGCGATACTCTCAAGCGCGGCGCGGGCGATGTGGCCTCCCTCGGTGCCGCGCTCGAGACCAATGATCAGGCCGCGGGCGTTGGGGTCCCAGTGCGGGGCGCCGAGGCCGACAAAGGCCGGCACAAAGACCACGCCGCCGTTGTCGGGGACGGTGAGGGCCAGGGGTTCGATCTCGGCCGAGTTCTGGATGATCCTGAGGTTGTCTCGCAGCCACTGCACGACCGCGCCGCCAATGAAGATCGAGCCCTCAAGCGCGTACTGCAGCTTGCCGTCGAGTGAGCAGGCGAGCGTGGTGATCAGGCGCTGGGCGGAAAGGGTGAAGCGATTGCCAATGTGTTGGAGCAGGAAGCAGCCGGTGCCGTAGGTGTTCTTCGCGTCACCCGGCTCGGTGCAGAGCTGGCCGAAGAGCGCGGCCTGCTGGTCGCCCGCGATGCCGGCAATCTCAACCGCGCCAAGGCCGAGTGTCGTCGTGACCGGGCCGACCCGGCCAGAGGAAGACACAACCTCGGGCAGCATGGAGGCGGGGATGCGCAGCAGCTTGAGCAGGTCTTCATCCCAGCAGCCGGAGACGATGTTGAACAGTAAGGTTCGGCTGGCGTTGGTCTGATCGGTGATGTGGCGCTTGCCGCTAGTCAGGTTCCAGATCAGCCAGCTGTCGACGGTGCCGAAGGCGAGCTTGCCTTGCTCGGCGCGGGCGCGAGCGCCCTCGACGTTGTCCAGGATCCAGGCGAGCTTGGTGCCGGAGAAGTAGGAGTCGAGCACCAGGCCGGTGCGCTCGCGAACCATCGGCTCGACGCCGTCCGAGATCAGTTGGCGGCAGAGCGGGGAAGTCCGGCGGTCCTGCCAGACGATAGCGTTGTAGACCGGCTTGCCGGTCTCCCGATCCCAGACCAGCGTGGTCTCGCGCTGGTTGGTGATGCCGATGGCGGCGATATCGCGAGGCCGGACGCGGGCCCGGACGAGCACGTCGGTGGCGGTTGAGAGCTGGCTGGTGAGGATGTCGTCGGGGTCATGCTCGACCCAGCCGGAGCCGGGATAGTGCTGGGGGAACTCGCTCTGCGCCCGGGCAACAGGGTGACCGGTTTCGTCAAAGAGGATGGCGCGAGAGCTGGTGGTTCCCTGGTCGAGCGCGAGCACGTAGGGCATAGTGTCCTGATGGTAGAGGGCTTAGTGAGGGTGCAGCAAGGGACCGTAGGAGATACATTCTCAGGCGCAGAGCGCACTTCCGCTTCACCAAACGCCTTTCAGCAACCTTTGAGCTACGCAGAGGCGTGCGCGCGAAGCTGCCTGGTACCGCAGCAACCCGGACGCTTTGGAGCGCTTTCTTGAGGCTGCGCAGGGATCCTAGCTTCTCCACGCAAACGTGGCTTGTCTCTAGGCAGCCGCTGTGTCCTCCTACATAAGCCGCGGTCTCGTAGAATGGTAACTGCACTCGAGAGAGGAAGACCCCTTGCCACGAAGAGCATTTGTCCTGGTTGTCATGGTTGCCGCCCTGGCGCTGATCGTCTGGTCTGGCGTGACAAACTACCGCGCGCATAAGGCGATGCTGGCCGAGCAGAAGGCGCACGAGCTGGTGCTAACCCCGGAGGGCGGGGCAACAATGCCGACCGAGGCTGCGGCCATGCCGCCGAATCCGCTTGAGGGTAAAGCCGCCCCCAACTTTACGCTCGAAGATACGGCAGGCAAAAAAGTATCGCTGGCCGACTACAAGGGCAAGGCCGTGCTCGTCAACTTCTGGGCCACCTGGTGCGGACCGTGCAAGGTCGAGATCCCGTGGTTTGAGAAGCTGCACGACCAGTATGCCGGTCAGGGTTTTGAGATCCTCGGCGTCTCAACTGACGAGCTCGACCCGGACGATAAGCCGAAGCTTGCGACCGAAAAGGCGGAGGTGGTCAAGTTCGCCAAGACGATGCAGATCAACTATCCCGTACTGCTGAATGGACTCTCGCTGAACAGCTACGGGGAGCTCGATGCGTTTCCGACTTCGTTCTACATCGATCGCAGCGGCAAGGTCATTGACGTGGTCACCGGGCTGATTTCACGCGATGAGGTTGAGGCAAATATCAAGAAGGCGCTGGCCAGTGGCAAGGCCTAGCCGCGCAGCGTCTGCCAGAGGCAGCAGGCAGCTCGGCGGGTGCGCGCGCCTGAGCGCGGCCGGAGTGGCGACGCTCGGCTGCCTGATGGCCACGGCGCAGGAGGCGCTGCCCTGGCAGAGCGCGGCCGACAAGACGCCGCCCGCGGTGAGCTACCAGTACCCGGAGCAGGTAACGGTGACGGCCGGCAAACCGGCCACGGTCGATCTGCACTTCAAGGTTCGTGATGGACTGCACATCAACTCGCACAAGCCGCTGGAGAAGAGCCTGATCCGCACCGAGCTGGTTGTCGTCGAGCCGCCGGGGCTGAGCGTTACGGCAGTTGACTTTCCTGAGGGCACGGAGTACGCGCTCAAGTCACTGCCCGGTGAGAAGTTGAGCGTCTATACAGGAGAAGTTGTGCTGCGGGCGCATGTGACGGCGAAGCCGGGCGAGCACCTGGTCAACGCCGCGATCCGCTACCAGGCCTGCGATACAGACTCCTGCTACCCGCCCAAGAAGGCGCCGTTCGCCTTTGACATCATCGCGCGATGAGGAATGCTCGATGACTGCCCACTTCAAGCTGCCGGAGCAGAACGCGATCGCCTTTCGAGCGACCCGGCTCGTTGAGGCCGGTGCCGACCAGGAGATCGTGCTGGGCGTGATGCGCCAGGGCGGGCTGAGCAAGATCGACTCGATCAGGCTGCTCGGCGAGTTGACGGCGATGCCGCTGATGCAGGCCAAGAACGTGGTTGAGGCGAGTCGCGCCTGGCGCCAGACGTTTCCCCGTGACAAAGAGTTCCATGCGCTGTTAGCCGAGGCGCTGCAGGCTCTTGATGAGGATGAGCAAGCTTAGATCGCGTCGCGCGATCAGCTCATCGCTGCCGACTGAGGCGCGTTGGCAAGCCGGCGGATGACGCGCTCGCGGCCGAGCGTGACCATGACCGCAAAAAGGCTGGGAGCGACACCCTGGCCGGTAAGCGCCACCCGCGCACCATTGATGAGCACGCCTGCTTTGACGGCCTTCTCTTCAGCAAACGCGCGCAGGGTCGCTTCAGTCGAAGCTTCGCTAAACTCGGCTGCCTGCTCATAGCGGGTGCCGAGCTCGGCCAGCATGAGCGGGACCAGGGGGTCAGCAAGGAATTTTGTAACCGCGGCTGTATCGTATGGAAAATCATCGCTGAAGTACGCGCGAAATGCGCCGGCAAAGTCCTTCAGGCTGCGCGCGCGGGTCTTGGTCAGCTTGATCGCCGCGAGTACTTCTTCGCGCGGGCGGTCCGGTGTGAAGAAGGCCAGAGACCACTCCTGCTCGATCAGTGGCAGCAGCTGCTCGGCCGTGTAAGCGCGTATGTATTCGGTGTTGAACCAGGCGAGCTTGTCGTTGTCAAAAACTGAGTTCGACCGGGTGATGCCGTCGAGGGTAAAGAGGCGAATCAGCTCGTCCGAGGCAAAGACCTCGCGGTCCTTTCCCTGTGCATCCTTGCCTGCGGCGCCGGGCGTCCAGCCGAGCAGCGCGAGGAAGTTGCGAAAGGCTTCGGGCACAATGCCCATCTCCTTGTAGCTGATCACGCTGGTCGCGCCGTGTCGCTTGGAGAGCCGGGTCTTATCCGGACCCAGGATCAGCGGCACATGCGCAAAGACCGGCAGCGGGGTGCCGAGCGCCAGGTACTGGAGCACCTGCTTGGGCGTGTTTGAGATATGATCGGCGCCGCGAATGATATGCGTCAGGCCCATATCGATATCATCGGCGACCACGCTGAGATGGTAGGTCGGGATGCCGTCCGAGCGCAGGAGTACAAAGTCTTCAAGCTCCGTGTTCGAAAACTCAATCTTGCCCACAACCGCATCGTCAAAGCTGGTTGAACCGCCCTCCGGGACGGCAAAGCGGATCGCTGCGAGCCTGCCCGCGGCGCGGTTTTGCGCCACCTGTTCCAGGCTGAGTGCGCGGCAGCGGCGGTCGTACATGGGAGGGCGGCCTGCGGCGACAGCTTCCGCGCGGCGCGCCTCGAGCTCTTCCTTGGTGCAGAAGCAAGGGTAGGCGTGGCCGCTCGCGAGCAGCTTTTCAGCGGTCGCCTGGTAAAGCGGCAGCCGGCGCGACTGGTAGAAGGGTCCTTCATCCCAGTCGATGCCCAGCCAGCGCATGCCCTCCAGGATGCCCTCGACCATGGCTTCCGAGGAGCGCTCAAAGTCAGTGTCCTCAATGCGCAGGATGAGCGTGCCCCCGAAGTGGCGGGCGAAGAGCCAGTTGAAGAGCGCGGTCCGGGCACCTCCGACGTGCAGGTACCCGGTGGGCGAGGGTGCGAAGCGAACGCGAGGCTTGACGGGGTGGGAAGGCGCGGATGCGGAGCTCACCCTAGGATGCTACACCTCAGTATGCGAGACCAGGATGCAAGCGGACTGACCCGGCGGAAGCAAGCGCGGGCGCCGCTCGCGCTCAGGCAGGACAGCACTGGGGCGACCGCAGCTAGGTGATGTCATCGGTGTCGAAGACCGGCACGACAGTGCGTGTGCCGGTCTCCTTGTGGACTTCGCTGATCAGGTCCTGCACCACATCTTCCAGCTGGCGCTGACTTTCAACAACATCGGACATCGTCATCAGCGCACCCGGATCCTCGACCCGCTCGAGCAGCACAACGGCGTGGGCTTGCGCGACGTGATCCATGCTCATCCCCTCGGGTGTTTTTGCCTTGATGCTGACCACGCTCGGCAGCACGTCGAGCAGGATTGCGAGGCGTTCCCGCATCTCGCCGGCGATCGGCGAGATCTTTGGCGCAGCCAGGATGAGCGTCGCATCCACATTCAGGATGCGGTAGCCGGCATGCTGGATCTCTTCAAGGGCCAGATTGAGAAAGATGGACGACTCGGCATCCTTCCAGCGAGCATCACTGGGCGGAAAGAAGGTCCCGATATCGCCTGCAGCGACCGCGCCGAGCAGGGCATCGGTGATGGCATGGAGCAGTACGTCGCCATCCGAATGGCCGGCCAGGCCTTCCGGGTGCTCGATGGCCAGGCCGCCGATGAAGAGAGGCACGCCTGCCTTGAAAGCGTGCGAGTCAAAGCCATGTCCGATGCGCAGGTCCATGAATCCGTGTCTCCTGTTCCGTGTCTCCGGTTCCGTGTCTCCGAGGGGTCTCTCGTCCCTCGGTGACGAGTCCCCAGTATTCGCGAGCCCTGTCCAGACTAGAGCATACTGCCGGGGAACGCGGCGGCAGCGGCCGGGCAGATGGTCAGGCGGCGGGTGGCAACGCGGGTCGAGTCCCGCTCCTGGCCCCAAATTGTTCCACGTGGAACAATTTGCTCGCGGACTGCCCAAATCTGGCGGTCGGATCTGCCGGTCAGGAGCTTTGTGCGAGATAAAACTCGGCCAGCTCCAGGTCGCCGGGCTGGGTCACCTTCATGTTGCGCGGCGAGCCCTGGACCACAGAAACTTCGATTCCTGCGCGCTCAACCACGCTTGCCTCATCGGTGCCGCTGAAGCCTTCTGCCTCGGCCTCAGCGAAGGCGCGCTTGAGCAGCTCGAGGCGAAAGCCCTGGGGGGTCTGCGCCTGCACGATGCACTCTCGCGGGATGGTGGCCGTGACGCGCGCACCGTGCGCGGTGCGTTCCACCTGCTTGATGGTGTCAGTGGCAGGCAGCCCGACGATGGCTGCCCCGTAGCGCACCACGGCGTCAATGGTTCGCTCGATCAGGGCGGGCGCGATCAAGGGACGCACCGCATCGTGTACCAGGACGACATCGTCGCCGCTCTCACCGGCAGCGCCAGGGTTCTCACCCGCTGCTCCGGCGAGGGCCACGACCTCGCGCAGAGCTCTGGAGACACTCTCCTGGCGAGTGTCGCCGCCCGCAACGATCTGGACCTTGGCGAGCAGTGTTGGCTCTGCGGCGCCGTACTCCTCGAGCAGCGCAGCCAGGCGCTCGCGCTCACTGGTGCGCACCGCCACGCACAGCATGGTGATGCTGGGAACCTGCGCAAAGGCCCGCAGGGTGTGGATCAAAATCGGCACCCCGGCCAGCTCCAGGAACTGCTTGGGGAGCGGCCGGACGCCGGTGGAGGCAGCAAGCATGCGCGTGCCGAGGCCAGCTGCAGGAAGGATGACGAAGACTCGCATCAACAGCAGAGTATACCGCGCAGCAAGGTACGCGGCGGGTACGACAGCTGGCAGTAGGGCGAACGGAGAAGACGCTGCTGCCTGGCGCATGCGTGCTCCCGATGCGCACACGTACCCGCGTTACACTGGAGCAGCTATCGCTGCTGCTCGAGCAGGCTTGCTGTTCTTCGCGTACCGTTCGGCGGATCGTGTGCTGTCAGGGATCCTGCCGCAAATGATCCTTCTGCCATGCGGCTCAGTCACCCTGAGGCGCACGCATGCCACTGACCGATCCAGGAAAACACTCTACAGACACGCCATGACCCGACCCAGCACGCACCAGACGCGCAGCCGGTGCGCGCACCGCCGGACCAACTCGCGCTGGAGCCGGTTTGCCGCGGCCGCGCTGCTGCTGGCGGTTCTGTCAGGCCTCGCCCATCAAGCGTCCGCCCGCAGAACTCCTCCTGCGCCGACCATCGCGGCTACGCCGCCGCTTGGATGGAACAGCTGGGACTCCTACGGACTGACGATCAACGCGGATGAGTTCAAGCGCAACGTGGACTGGTTTGACCAGCACCTGAAGCCGGCTGGCTGGGAGTACGTCGTCGTCGATGAAGGCTGGTACCTGGCGCATCCTGAGGACGCCGGTACCAAGGGTGCGGATCAGGGTTACACGATCGACGAGTACGGCCGCTACATACCCGACGCCACGCGATTTCCTGGTGGATTGAAGGCGCTGGCCGACTATGCTCACGAGCGTGGCCTGAAGTTCGGCATTCACATTATCAAGGGCATTCCCAAGCAGGCGGTTGAGAAGAACCTGCCGATTCTTACCCGTCTCAGCGCGGGCGCCGAGGCTGCGGGAGGCGTCGATGCCGCGCCGAGCGGCAGCTTCCATGCAGCCGACGCAGCAGACACCTCCGATACCTGCCGCTGGAACCCGGACAACTACGGCGTCAAGGACAATGCCGCGGGCCAGGCCTACTACGACTCGCTGGCCGCGCTCTATGCGAGCTGGGGCGTCGACTTCCTGAAGGTGGACTGCATCGCCAAGCCTTACAACGCGCATGAGATCCACATGATTAGCGCGGCTCTCAAGCGTACCGGCCGCCCCATCGTGCTGAGCCTCTCGCCCGGGCCCACGCCGCTCGACCAGGCTGCCGATGTCATCCAGTATGCGCAACAGTGGCGCATCTCGGAGGACTTCTGGGACGTCTGGAAAGATCCCTCGGTAGCGCAGGGCCGCTTTCCGCAGTCGCTTACTAACCAGTTTGCCAATCTCGCCAGCTGGGAGCCGTTTGCCGGTCCAGGTCACTGGCCGGATGCAGACATGCTCCCGATCGGCTACCTGGGGCCACGCCCCGGATGGGGCCAGCCGAGGCTCTCGCGGCTGACCTACGACGAAACCCGTACGCTGCTGACGCTATGGTCGATCGCGCGCTCCCCGCTCATACTGGGCGCAAACCTGACCCAGCTGGACGCTTTTGCTGAGACGCTGCTGACCAATCGCGAGGTCTTGTTTGTCGACCAGCATTCGACGGGCAATCACCTGTTGACGGGCGTCGGCGAGGCCGGGCGAGCGATCGTGTGGCGTGCCGAGGAGCCCAGGGGAGGCAAGCGCAGCTTCTTTGCGGTCTTCAATCTCGGGGACACGCCGCTCAACTATACCTACGCATGGAAGGCGCTTGGGCTGCATGGTTCCGAGCACCGGGTCCGCGATCTCTGGCAGGCTCAGGAGCTCGGCCGCGCGGCAACACTGGCCGGCACTCTGCCGCCGCATGGCGCAGCCCTGTTTCGCGTGGACTAGGCCTGCCGATCGGAGACTAGAGAAGCATCAAGCCGGGCTTTGCGCGAGCTGGTAGGGCTCAGACCTGGCACTTTGATACTCAAATGTCTCGTAATCGGAAAAATACGGTACCAAGGTAATTCATCCTAAAGACATTGTTAGCAACGAGTTGCTCAATCTTTACTGGGAGTTCTAGGTCGGGTAGATAGTGTTACTTTGGCAACGCACATGCGTATACTCGAAGAAATTCGAGGCTGTATCTAGAATTTCTTCCTTCCAACGTGCTGCACACTCTACCGGACCCGGTGACTCACGGGTTTGTCTCCTCATCCGTCCTGGCTTCCTCTCTCTACACGCCTCGAACGCGGGCCCGCTGATAACGGGCCCTTCTTTCTGCCTTCTTTCTGCCTCGCGTTGGGCGAGACGGCTGATCGGGCTCGCGCGAGCTTGCAGACCGGCGGACTTGAAAAGGAGTCAGCTGACACTCTCGCGCCGGCTTAATCAAATGGCGCTCTCGCGGGCCTAGTCAAACGGCGCTTTCGCGGGCCTAGTCAAACGGCGCTTTCGCGGGCCTAGTCAAACGGCGCTTTCGCGGGCCTAGTCAAACGGCGCTTTCGCGCACCATGATGCCGAGGGAACGCATCTTGCGATAGAGATGGGAGCGTTCGAGTCCCAGCGCCTCGGCGGTGCGGCTCATGTTGTGCTGGCACTCGTCGATCTTCTTCAAGATGTAGTCGCGTTCGTAGGCTTCCCTGGCTTGCTGCAGGGTGGAGAACTCCTCGGCCTTGCGAGCGCCTGAACGGGAGGCACTGCGGTGCATGAGCATGGGCAGGTGCTTGCGCTCGAGCCGAGTCGCCGAAGGATTGAGGATCAGCACCCGCTCGACCATGTTCTTGAGCTCGCGCACGTTGCCGGGCCAATGGTACTGCTTGAGCACCTCGAGCGCGTCCTCGCTCATCTCGACGTGGGGGCGGCCGTACTCGCGCCCGATCTCCGCCAAAAAGCCGCGAGTCAGCGGCTGGACGTCTTCGCGGCGGTCGCGCAGCGGCGGCACGAAGAAGGGGATCACGTTGAGCCGGTAGAAGAGGTCTTCGCGAAAGTTACCGAGCGCGATCTCTTCTTCCAGGTCCTTGTTGGTGGTGGCGATCACGCGTACATCGACGTCAAGCGCGTGCGTGCCGCCGACCGGGGTAAAGCGCTGCTCATCGAGCGCGCGCAGCACCTTGGCCTGGGTCTTGAGGCTCATGTCGCCGACTTCATCGAGCAGCAGCGTGCCCCCGTCGGCCCGCTCAAAGGTGCCACGCTTCTCGGGCGGCCCGCCATGCAGCGCCCCGTTGCGGTAGCCGAAGAGCTCGCTCTCGATGTAGTCCTCCGGGATGGCGGCGCATTTGAGTTCGATCAGGACGCGGTCGCGGCGCAGGCTCTCCGCGTGCATGGCGCGGGCGATCAGCTCCTTGCCCGAACCGGATTCGCCGTAGATCAGCACCCTTCCGTTGGTCGGCGCCATGAGGCGGATCTGCTGACGAAGCGCCTTGGCCGAGACGCTGTTGCCGGTGATCGAGGTGGCGACAGGAAGCTGCATCTGCCACTCGCGATTCTCCGCGCGCAGGCGTCTGGACTCGAGCGCGTTCTTGATCAGGATCAGGGTGCGCTCGAGCGAGAGCGGTTTCTCGAGAAAGTCGAAGGCGCCGAGCTTGGTTGCGCGAACCGCTGTTTCGATCGTGCCGTGGCCGGAGATCATGATGACCTCCGGTTTGCTGTCCGGCTCGAGCGTGCCTACCTCGGCTAGCAGGTCGAGCCCGTCGCGGTCCGGCAGCCAGATATCGAGCAGCAGCAGGTCATAGTGCACGTCGCGCAGCAGCACGAGCGCTTCTGCCGCGGTGCCGGTCGCGGCGACCGCGTAGCCTTCTTCTTCGAGGATCTCGGAGAGGGTGTCGCGGATTGCGGCTTCGTCATCGACGACGAGGATGTGGTTCATCGGAGCACCCCCGGCGGCATCTCGTTCGAGGCCTTCAGCTCGTCGGGCTGCGGGTTGCCGAGGGGCTCAGCCAGGGGCAGCTCCAGCAGGAAGCGGGCACCGGAGGGCGTGCGCTGCTCCGCGCGGATGGTTCCCTGGTGATCCTGAATGATCTTGGCGGCGATGACCAGCCCGAGGCCGGTGCCCCGCTGCTTGGTCGAAAAGTAAGGTAGAAAGAGCCTCTCGCGAACCTCGGCGCTCAGCCCGGGGCCGGTATCAGAGATAGCGAGCTCGGCCATGTTGCCCTGTTCGTTGAGCCGGGTCTCAAGCGTGAGCACACGCAGCAGGCTCTCCTGCATGGCCTCAGCCGCGTTGTCGATCAGGTTGGCGAGAGCGCGCTTGAGAGCTTCCGGGTCGGCCAGGATTGCCGGCAGGTTTGGCGCAAGATGGCTCTCAATGCGGATCGATTGCAGGCGGCCGTGGAAGAGGGCGAGCGCACTGTCTACGATCTGGTTGAGCGAGGTGGGGCGAGGCTGGGAGCGAGGGAACTCGGCCAGGGCCGCAAACTGATCGACCAGGGTGCGCAGGCTTTCGACCGAGCCCAGGATGACGTCGGTGCAGCGGCGAATCACGTTCAGCGACTCTGGGGTGACATGCTCGGGGGTGGCGGCGGACGGGGCAGAGGTCGAGCCGGACGCGCGCTCGACATGGCGACGGATGCGCTCGGCGGAGAGCGCGATCGGCGTAAGCGGGTTCTTGATCTCGTGCGCCACGCGCTGCGCGACTTCCTTCCAGGCGACCTGTCGCTGAGCCTGCAGCACCTCGGAGACATCGTCGACGACCAGGATAGAGCCACGACGATCTTGACCGGAGCGATCGCGCCCCAGGTTCAGCACCGCGATGGTGACCGAGAGGCTGAGCATGGCGGAGCTGTTCGCACCAGGGGAAGTCGCTGCGCCCGAGAAGCCGTAGCCTGTGCCATGGCCTGTGCCGTTCCCAGTGCCATGGCCTGCGCCGTTGCCATGGCCTGCGCCGTTGCCGGGTTCTCTACCCTCTCCGCGTCCGTTTGCTCCCTCGTGCCGGATCGTCGGCAAGCCGGCAGCGGCGTTTGCCCGCTCTGCTCCGTTGCCGTGGCTATGGCCATTGGACTGGGCTGCTGCCGCAGGATGGCTGCGCATCTCCAGCTCCGCTCCTGCCAGCCCCATGCGCTGGGCACGACGTTCCAGGCGCAGTACTTCATCGCGCAGCTCAGCCGGTAGCACCTCTTCGAGCTGCCGGCCGGCCAGGTGCGTGCCCCAGGCGTGGGTCGGGTCAAGCGCAATGGCCTGGGGAACGCAGAGATCCACAAAGGCGCGGTTTACCTGCAGGATGCGCCGGCCGGTGTCGAGCACGACCACGCCGCTCGGGATAGTCTCGAGGATCAGCTCCAGCTCGTGGCGGCGCTCATCGATGGCGCGGTTGGCAGCCGAGAGCTGCTCGGTCGAGATCTCGGCGCGCGATCGGCTCTCCTCCAGGTCGGCCGCCATCTGGTTGAAGGAGATGATCAGGTCACCCAGCTCCTCGGTTGCGGAAAAGGTCACCCGCTGCCGGTAGTCGCCAGCAGCGATCTCATCCATCGCGTCGGCGAGCGCCTCCAGCGGGCGGGTGATCTGCTTGGACAGGTAGAGTGCGAGCCAGGAGCTGGCAAAGAAGGTGAGCGTGGTGAGCAGCAGCAGCATGAAGAAGTAGGTGCTGCGCACGGTGCGGCGCTGCCGGTAGACGGCCCAGTACTGGGTTGCATCGCTGCCGATGTCATCGACCACCGCGCTCAGGCCGCTTGGCATGGGCAGCGCGACGACGATGATGCCATCGTCGCCGATGGGTGCCGTGCCCAGCCCGTACTCATTGCCGCCCAGGGTCAGGATGGGCTCATCGCTGCGCTGAGCGATAGTCAGGATCGAACGAGCGAACGAACGGGGATCACCTGGGCCGGGGGCGGTGTTAGAAGCTGAGGCCCTGGCCTGGATGGCACTGCGGGACGAGCTTTGCGAGCCCGCATAGCCTGGCGTGGCAGGCCAGGTGTGCACGCCGGCCGGCCCTGCGCTGGTCGGCAGCTGATAGTTGGCCAACGGCTGGCCGTCGCGAAACACCACGGCGAAGCCGCCCTGCAGCGTGATGCGGTGGCTGCGCATCTGCCCGGTCAACACAGCCAGGTCGCCTGCCTCGTAGCCGGCGGAGAAAGGCAGGGAGTGGGCGAGCGATTCCGCCTCGGCCCTGGCATTGCCTGCGACATAGTGTGAGAGCTCGAGCGCGATCCGCGAGGAATCGTCACGCATCTGCGCGACTGGTTGCGAGAACCAGCGGTCGATCGAGCGATTCATCAGCAGGTAGCTGAATAGGAACATGAACAACGTTGGAGCGAAGGAGAGCAGCAGGGCGCCGACGATCATACGGCTGCGCAGGCGAGAGCCAAGCACCCGGCTGCGCTGGTCGGCATAGAGCTTGAGGATGTTGCGCGCAAGCAAAAGTAACAGTGCGAGCAACAATAGAAAGATCAGGACGGTGACCGCGGTAAAGATCAGCAGCGCGCCTGTCGAACCAGGGTGCAGGGCGCGGATGTTAAAGGCGTTGAGCGCGCCGAGCAGCAGCAGCAGCGCGAGCAGGGCAGTCGCCAGGCCCGCGAGAGTGAACTTGCGGCGTGTCGCGTATGCCACTCTGCCTCCCGTTGCAGCGACGCTGCTACGTGCTTGAACGTATAGCTGCTGGGGCTAGAGTATCAGTGGTACACCCCGGGCGGCAGGCAGGTCTCTGGTCAGACACGTCACCGGCTGAGCAGCGGAAGAGAGGCATGGCCGGGCCGCCTGCTGAGATGTTGTCAGCAGGCGGCTTGTCGGCTGATCGTTTGGGCTGTCAGTCGCGCCGGGAAGCAGGGTTTAGCGGAGTTAGCCGAGTCAACCGCGTTCGGCGAGAGGCTACTTACTCCGCAAGCAGGCCTCGCAGGTGGCTGGCGCGATGCGCGCAATGACTTTGTCGCGTGCAGCATCATCGGCGGTCGAGTCTGTGATCTCTGGCGAAGTTGCTGCTGCAGCAGCTGCTGCGCCTGCGCGACGCTGAAGGCAAGGATCAACGGTAGGGCGAAGCGCATATGGCTAAGTGTAAGTTGTAACCGTTCCCCTCGCTTACAGCAGAGGCGGGTAACTTACCTGCCCACCAGCTGCTGGTGCATGGGTGAGTAGCGATCGCCCTGCAGTTTGATCCTGGAAGAGGCATCGTCCAACTCGAGTAACTCCTCCAGGCTCAACTCCATCTCGGCCGCGCCCAGATTTTCTTCCAGACGATCCAGGTTGGTTGTTCCTGGAATCGGCACGATCCAGGGTTTCTTCGCCAGCAGCCAGGCGAGGGCAACCTGAGCAGGTGGTACCTTTTTGCGTTCGGCGAAGCTAGTGACCATGTCGACCAGAGCGTAATTTGTCTTCATGTTTTCGGGGCTGAACTTAGGCAGCGTGCTGCGGAAGTCTGTCTTGTCAAAGGTCCGGTCAGCCGACATTTTGCCGGTCAGAAACCCTTTGCCCAAGGGGCTGAAGGGGACGAACCCAATGCCTAACTCCTGCAGAGTCGGCATGGTGGTCTCCTCAGGCTCCCGGAAGAAGAGCGAGTACTCGCTTTGCAGGGCGGTCACAGGTTGTACAGCGTGTGCACGACGGATGGTTTTCGCCGCAGCCTCCGACATGCCGAAGTGTTTGACCTTGCCTTGCTGAATCAGGTCCTTGACTGCGCCGGCAGTCTCTTCTATCGGCACGTTCAGGTCCACCCGGTGCTGATAGAAGAGATCGATTGCGTCCACCCTCAGCCGCTTGAGGGAGTTCTCTGCGACTTCGCGGATGTGCTCCGGGTCACTATTCAGATGGCTCCACTTACCGTCTGTCGGGTTGGCTTCAAAACCGAATTTGGTAGCGATGACCACCTTGCCTCGATACGGTTCGAGAGCCTCGCCAACGAGCTCCTCGTTGATGAATGGACCGTATACCTCGGCAGTGTCAAAGAATGTCACACCGCGATCGACGGCCGCATGGATCAGCTTTATCATCTTAGTCTTGTCCTTTGGAGGCCCGTAGGAAAAGCTCATACCCATACAGCCGAGGCCGATCTCCGAGACTTCCAGACCGCTTGTGCCAAGTTTCCGATGCTTCACCGTGATTCTCCTTTGCTGCGTCTCGCCTTACTCTCTGGCTTACTTACGAGCCTAGTCGGGCGGCCGGTTCGTCTGCTTATCCAATCCTGCTGATTGTTTGCCCAATCCTGTCCAGGATCTCGAATAACGGCAAAAGGCGATAGGCTGGGTTGGAGGAGATGCGATGCCGCTGAAAAGAATGCAAGGCGTACCCGTCGACTCCGCAGCACTTGAAGCAAGGCGTGACCTTGCACGTCGCATAGCAACCATCAGCGGAAAGGCCGGGGAACATGTGACCAGCCTACCTGACGTTGTCCTCTATCACAGAGACAGGCCAACGCCCTGCTATCGTGCCTCGTATGAACCGAGCCTGAGCGTCTTTGTGCAGGGGCGAAAGCAGGTCACCCTGGGCGGCACGGAATACATCTGCGATTCGTCCTCGTTCTTGTTGTCCTCCATCGACGTGCCCGCGCAAAGCCAGATTGTAGAGGCCTCAAAGAAGGTACCCTTGCTGGTGATGTTTCTGCGTTTTCACATGCCGACCGTACGGGAGGTCTTGAGTCGAGACGATCTTCCGGAGGTGAAAGGCGAGCCGCATCGCCAGGGGCTGGCTGTAGGCGAGACAACCAAGGGGCTACTGAGCGCGTGCAATCGACTGCTGGATCTTCTGGATAGCCCGGAAGACATCCCCTTCCTCAGTCCGCTGCTGCAGCAAGAGATCCTCTACCACCTGTTGAAGACTCCGCAGGCCGGACGTCTTCGTGCCATTGCAACCAGCGGTGATCTAAGTCAGAGGACGGCAAGAGCCATCGCGTGGCTGCGCGCAAACTATGCCAAGCCGCTCCACATGGACAGGCTCGCTGAGGTTGCGCGGATGGGTGTGTCGACGCTCCATCACCAGTTTCGTGCGCTCACCGCGATGAGCCCTTTGCAATACCAGAAGCTGCTTCGACTGGAGGCCGCGAGAGGACGGATGTTGATGGATGGGCTGGATGCGACAAGCACCGCGTACGAGGTTGGCTACGAGAGCATCAGCCAGTTCAGCCGCGAGTATAGCCGCTGTTTTGGTCTGCCGCCGATCCGCGACATCCGAGCCTTAAAGCTCAATGGTACGGCTGTCGAGACCAGATTGGGATAGCTCCACGAATGGATTCTTGATCGGGCGTACTCCTCCACTAGCTCTCTCGTGATTGTGGATCGAGCTACAGGCAGGTTGGATGGCAGCCGGTTTTATGACAAGCTTGCGAGCTCTTAGCAATCTTCCTCGTGTTGTTATCTAATAGCTACGATGAGCACTCGATCCAAAGTAAACCGTTTGCCCTCACGGGCAAACGGTGGTCTCGATCAGCTGTCGACCGAGCGGAGCAAACGAGCGTTGCTTCGCGATGCACTGCGGGCAAATACTGAGCGCGATATCGCGTTTCGACGGGTGATCCTGTCAATCCCGGTCGGCAAGGTGAGTACCTATGGAGGCGTTGCTGCTGCAGCAGGCTACCCTAGATACCATCGAGCCGTCGCCAGGCTTCTACGGCAAGGGCCCGTCGATCAACTGCCGTGGCATCGAGTTCTGGGGGCTGGAGGCGAGATCAAGCTGCGTGGCGATGCGGCCCACGAACAACGCGCGCGCTTGAAACTGGAACGCGTGGGCTTCAACGGAAAACGTGTTGACATGCATCACTTTGAGCACTCGTTCCAATCCTGGAAAATTTACGAAGACGCCTGATTTGTTTGAGCACCCAGGCAAGGCTGCGTTCAAGGCTGAGCGGGGAAAGCGATCTTCGCAGTGCGGCCAGCGGTCACGACTTGCCATAAGTGTTCTGTCGCTGCATGGGGTCAAAAAGCGGCGAGCGGAAGAGCTTTCTGTCTCTGGTCTCCAGCCCGAGCAGACGCGCTTTCGCGTGGAGGCCGCCGGCGAAGCCAGTCAACTTGCCGGACGATCCGATCACTCGATGACACGGCACGATGATGCTGACAGGGTTGCGGCCGTTTGCCGCACCGACAGCGCGGCTCGCACCGGGTCTGCCGAGTTGGCTGGCAATTTGCACGTAGCTGCGCGTCTCGCCAAACGGAATCTGTTGCAACGCGCGCCACACATCCTGCTGGAAGACGGTACCGCGCATATCCAGTGGCAGCGAAAACGACTCACGTTCTCCCGCGAAGTACTCCTTCAACTGTCTCTCCGCCTGCACCAGGATCGATTGCTCGCTATCTTCGTGATGCTCCATGAGTGGTACGCGACGAGGATCGTCGTTCTCCCACAGGACGGCGACCAGACCCTCTTGGCTGGCGACTAACTTCAAGTTGCCCACCTCGGTTCGGCTGTGTTTATAGAACAAGCTCATGTGGTTTCCTTCGCTGTGCCGCTTGCGTTTTTCCCGAAGTCTGTATCCGCAGCCCAAAGATGGAGCTGCGCATCACGCGATAGATGTTCGTCGATGGTGTTGATGTCCGCATTCAAGTCGAACACACGACGCACACGATTCACAATGAAGTGGAGAGCCTGAACATTAGGGGATTGAATCGTGATGCTCAGGCTCTGACGGCGAGGCAAGTGCTTTACCGCAATCGTGCCGAAGTTGCCGTCCAGCTCTACGGTGCGGCGATAGATGCCGTGCTCCACCTGTTCGACGCCGGCGATGGCGCGCGCTGCTAGAAAGCGTAGCATCGACTCCCAGTCATACGGTGGTCGATAACGCACGCGGAGTACAGTCCCGCCTGCACTGGACGAGATGCTCGCCTTTCGGCGTAAGGCATTCGGCGCTCGCTCAAAGAGTGGCTGAAACACCTCGTTGAAGCGTCGCAGACTGTTGAAGCCAGCCGCCATCGCGACCTCCGTCATGGCTAGATCCGTCTCATAGATCAACTGCTTGGCGAACAGTGTGCGCCGCGTCTGTGGCACAGCGATCGGTGAAGCGCCAAGGTGCTGCAGGAGGAGCCGTCTCAACTGCCGTTCGCCCACTCCCACCCGGTAAGCGAGCGCCGCCACGTTGCTGTCTTCCGCGTCCAGGGCTCCATCGTTGATCAAGGCAAGCGCACGTGAAACGGTGTTGGACGTGCCGCGCCACGAAGCGAGTTGCGGCGCGGTCTCTGGGCGACAACGCAGGCAGGGACGGAATCCAGCCTCCTGCGCCGCTGCCGCCGACTCATAAAAGGTGCAGTGCTCAAACTTCGGAGTACGCGCCGGACATACCGGGCGGCAGTAGATTCCGGTAGATTTGCTGCCCCAGCTCCGACATGCAAGAGCTGAGGTCTGGATAGTGGTAGCCCTGTCCGGCGAGTCTGGGTGATGGTCACATCCTTTCGTTTCACATTGCGGAAAGTGAAGAAGAGCCCCTCTCGAGAGATCGCCGGCTACTCGCGCCTCTTTGGTGACACTTCCCTCAGGTAGATAGGGGGGCGCATGGTCACTCCAACGCGATTTTCGTCCAACGTTGTCCCCCCGATCTAGATTCTTAGGAGCTTTCTTCTCGGCCAAGTACGTCCTCCATCCGGTGAGTGCCAGTACTACGCTCTCTGGCATTGGTCTGAGGCCAGTGTTGAAGTGACGATCGCTCCCCCTGCTGCTCGCATGAAGGTCAATGCCGTATCGCCTAGCAATCGAGAGTGACCCGAGCCTTTCCCCCACAGGGGATGCGTCATCGACGCAACAAGCCGAACGAAAATGCTGCTCCCGCGGCCGCTCGCCCGTCTGTCGCCCGCCTTCTTCTAGCCAGAAGGTCAGCGATTCCCGATGATGTGACCGAGCTTTTGCAAGAGGCAATGGGAACAACTTCCCTAGCGGATAAGTTCCGGTGGGGTTGCCTGGCTGCTGTAATACGGAAAGCCTACCCCCGCTGCTGCACGTTTCGACCAAGGCTGCTGAGCTGATCAAACATGCGCCGAATACGTTAAGTCGTCCAGTGTCAGAGGCGCGCGAGTTGCAGGCGGCTGTTCGGCGGCATTTCTAGCCAACCTGCCACTGAGATAATCTGTAGCGCGGAGGATTGCGGCGTAAGCGTCTGCGCACCAGGGTACTTTAAGATATGTAGCTCGCCTGACGCACGCAGAAGCAGTGCTTAGATATCTAACCTTCGATTGGCTAGGATGGCTCGACAACATGCGCGTGCTGATTACCGGAGCTGCTGGATTAAGGGGTCATACCTTGCCGGCGCGATGCTGGGGGAGGGGGATTCGGCCCGGGACGCCCGGCTTGATTTGTACCAATGAGAGAGAGACAGACTGGAGAAGGAGAGCGTATTGGACGTGGAAAGAAGTACCAGCCTGAGCAGGTGGTGAACCTGCTGCGGCAGATAGAAGTGGCTGTGGCTAACGGCAAACCACGACGCAGGCGTCGAAGGAAGCCGGAATGGTGGAGCAGACCGACTTCCGCTCGCGCAAAGAGTATGGCGGCCTGCAGGTGGACCAGGCAAAGCGGCTGAAGGAGCTTGAACAGGAGAACGCGAAGCTGAAGCGTCTGGTGGCTGATCTAAGCCTGGACAAGCTGGTGTTGAAGGACATCGCTTCGGGAAACTTCTAAGCCCTGAGCGACAGCTCAGTGCGGTGGACCATGCACAGCAAGAGAGCATGGGCTGACGGAGCGGCGGGCTTGCCACCTGGTGAACCAGCCACGTGGTACGCAACGCTACTGGCCGACACGGCGCGATAAAGAAGATGCACTCACCCAGGCCATTGTTGAGTTGGCTTCCCGGTATGCCTGCTATGGGTACCGCCGTATCACGGCGTTGCTGAAGCGGGCGGCTGGCAGGTTAGCAAGGACCGGGTCGAGCGCATCTTGCGTCGTAAAGGCGAAAGTTACCCAGAAGCAGAAGCCACGCGGCAGGTGTGGCTCAACGATGGCTCGAGCGTACGGCTCAGGCCGACGCACGCCAACCACGTATGGAGCTATGACTTCGTGAGTGCACGGACACACGATGGAAGAACAGTACGACTGTTGAATCTGATCGACGAGTCCACGCGGGAGTGCCTGTGATCCGTGGGGAACAACGCTGGTCGAGTGCCAGGGTGATTGGTGCTCTTGCTGACGTGATGGTGGTGAAGGGCGTTCCTGAGCACCTTTGATTAGACAACGGACCTGAGTTCGTCGTTAGGGATCTGCGCTAGTGGGTGGCAGGTACAGGCGCAAAGACGTTGTACATCGAGCCGGGTTCACCATCGGAGAACGGCTACTGCGAAAGCTTCAACTCCAAGCTTCGGGACGAGTTCCTCAATGGGGAGATCTTCTACTTGATCGAGGAACTGCGCGTGCTTGCCGAACGCTGGCGGGTGCACTACAACACCAACCGGCCACACTCTTCGCTGGGTTACCGCGCACCAGTTCCGCAGACCTACCCGGCCTTCAACAGCACGGGGTATGGAGAAGTGCAAACCGCTACACGCTTCCCATTTCCCCACCAACCAACATCGTTAGCGTTACACTAAGTCTTCACTTGATATAAAAGGCCGGGCAGGCCATTGTCGACCATCTGCCGCTTTTGCTTTGAAGACATCATCGTTTGTTGTTCCAGCGTTCTCTGACCTTCACTAACCCTTACCGGCCCAAATAGACGAGAGTTCGTATGCTGCTCGTAGGGCATACGCTGGAGTCGCGATAGGATATCTAGGAACATCCCCCCCAAGGCGCTTGAACGTTGCGGATTACCTGCCCCGCTTTCGGCCCTTTCTCACTGACCAGTGGTCTGCTAAAGAGCTTGCACCCGTGCTCGATCAGATAATCTGCAGCCGCCTTCATGTCGTCCACGAAGAATGCGATGTGCAGTGCGTCACAATCGCTGTTCCTTGGCATTAGTCTTCGCTGATCGCATGTGTCATAATCCATCAGCTCGAGATTGAGAGTGGGCCCGAGACGGAGCATAGCGATTTGCAACTTGCTATCTTCTTTCGGTACACCGAAGGATTTGTTCAAGTTGGCGACCGTCTTGCCATCCGGGTGCAAGGCCATGTCCATTGGGCCTTTCTCCAATCGACTCTTGCGCTGACCGCTTAGATCGCCGTTCAAGATAGTTCCCACAGCCTCGTCGTGACTGGTCACTCCGATAAATCGACCATCGGGGCTGTATCGAACGATCTATGCTGCCTTGCGATGATGCTCCAACTGGACGGTAGAGTGCAGCGTTTCGTCAGCTGTCTCGATTACTAGAGATTAGGCTTCTCACCATCGACGACTAACACAACGGATCCATCAGGAGAAATGCCCAATCGGTCGAGTTCGGCGGGCAGACAAAGCTTTTTGGTCAACGTTCGGGAGTGCAGATCGAGGAGCGCGAGATACCCGTCTTCTTTTGTTTCAGCGTAGAGCTTCGATCCGTCAGGAGTGATTTCAATGCGGTGAGCTTTCTTCGATTCGACATTCAAGACTTTCTGAATGGCTCCCGTTTGCTGCTTTATTTGTAGAACCATCCCGCTGTTCTCGCATACGCAATACAGTTGTCCCGCGGAGTCCCAGCGCATCTCATGCGGCGCTCGGTAAGGATCGACGCTGAAATCGGTCAGGTGCCATTGCTGGACGCGGTCAATTACTGCGATCAGATGCCCGGGATCCGGGTTCTTGGCGTGTATTCCATCTCCGTATATCGGACATAAGCGCGGGTGTTATCTTCGGACACGAGCAGTTCGTGTCCGTTTGGTGTCGAAGCCGTTGATGCTCTGCGTAACTTCGCAAGTGATCGGATTGAGAAACAGGACTTCGTTGCCCACTTTGTGGACTGCGACCAATCCCGCCGTTCCGGTTGTAAAATTGCTTGGCATAGCCTCCCTTGCGTTTCTTACCCGAGAAGGTGCTCCGCTTGCATCGGTATCGATGTGATCTCTTCCAGCGAGAGTCCGGTGTGAGCTGCGGCCACCTGCGCAGGAAGCGATCGTAGCCACTTGTTCAAAGAGACTTCCGCTAGGCTATGAACGGCTTAGTCAGCCTTTGTTAGGTCTGAAAGAAGAAGCTTTTGTCCGTGAGATTCTCGCCAGCGTGCCGCCCATGCCTTCGTACTATCGGCGCATGAAGGAGTTGAACTCCAGGGGCGCCTCCAGCGTTGCCGACCTCCCCGGCAGCATGGCGCTGACACCTGCTCGCGTCGCGGCACTGCTCACTGACGAGAGCGTTACCGTCATTGACCTCCGTCGTCCCGAAGCGTTCGGCGGTGCGCATATTCCGGGTGCGCTGAATATCGGCGAGGGTCAGAACCTGTCGCTCTGGGCCGGCTGGATGCTCGACCCGCAACAATGCCTGATTCTGATTAATGACAAGGGGGACGATGAGGCTTCGCGTCGAGCCCTATTTCGGGTTGGACTGGAACAAATTGAAGGCTTCGTAGAAAAAGGAATGCCCGCCTGGGTAGAAGCTGGCCTAGAATTCATGCGGACGGCTCAACTTTCCACGAAAGAGGTTGCCGAGCGCAAGCTAGACACGCAGGTTCTGGACGTTCGCAGTGACAAAGAATGGACCGGCGGGCACATTCAGGCTGCAATGCATATTCCTCTAGGCGAGTTGAACGAGCGAAAGAAAGAGCTCGAAAAAGACGCTGAGATCATCATTGTTTGCGGAAGCGGGTATCGTTCCAGCATTGCCGCCAGCCTGCTTCAGGCGAACGGGTTTGCAAGAATCAGTTCCATGTATGGTGGCATGGCGGCTTGGACTGAACGGAAGTTGCCACTTTCCACCCACTGAACCGATCGATTTACCTTCACCCGAATCTTGCACAAGCGCACTTCTCGCCACCTAGGCCGAGGGAGTTTTAGCCGTCCACGGCTGATGGCCCGTGGCGTAGCGACACGGTTTGCTATCACCGCCGCAACTGACATGGAGAGGCAAGAAGTCCGGCAGCAAACCGCGATCTGAACAGAGGAATGAATGGTTTGGGGCCGCTTTTCCTACGCGTCGCTTGGAAAACCGGCGGGAAACCCTCTCCAGGTTCTTGTCGGACAGGAGGCGGTCTGTTCGGCCTCTTTCCTGAGGGCGAGGCGAATGCTATTTTGGAAAACCATCCGGCAGAGCCGCAAACTCCACCCGCACGAGCTTTGCTGGTCGAGGCCCATCCGGTAGTGGAGATGCAGTTCCACCGTCCGTTATGAAGTAGGCGACCTTGCCTAGATCTCCAGGACCTCGTCTCCAGGCACCGGCGGACGGGCCTGACATGCCTCCGGAAACTTCTACCAGTCTGAGCTGAGAATCTCTCGTACATTGAACGGGAGGAATTTGGTCGATGAAGAAGAGCCGGTTTACTGAAGAGCAGATCATCGGGGTTTTGAAGCAGCACGAGGCGGGGATGAAGACGGCGGACCTTTGCCGGGAACACGGGGTCAGCGCGGCAACGTTCTATGGCTGGAAGGCCAAGTACGGCGGCATGGACGTCAGCGAGGCGCAGCGGCTCAAGGCAATGGAAGATGAGAACCGCCGGCTGAAGCAGTTGGTCGCGGACCTCAGTCTGAACCAGGAAGTGCTGAAAGCGGTCATAAGAAAAAACGGGTGGAGCTTCTACCCCACGGACAAAGAACTGTCCGCGGGGACCCCGGCTTGCCGGCCTGAGGAGAGATGTCGCGTTCGCATCGGCCGAGTTTCGGCTGAGTGAGCGCAAGGCCTGCAAGCTGTTAGGCGCGGACCGGTCGAGTTATCGCTATGAGTCTCGACCGGATCGCAATGTGGAATTGCGCGAGGCACTGCTAGAGTTAGCACGGCAGAAGCCGCGCTACGGCTATCGACGGTTGCATGCGGTACTGTGCCGCCGCGGTCACGAGGTGAACGTGAAGCGTGTGTACCGGCTGTACTCGGAGGCAGGGCTGGCGGTGCGACGGCGCAAGCGCAAGCGGCTGGTACGCGATCCTCTTGCAGCGGCACGTCTGCAGCGGGCCAACCAGGATTGGGCAATGGACTTCATCGTGGATGGACTTGCGAATGGCCGGATGGTGCGCATCCTGAGCGTGGTCGACGCGTACACACGCGAGTGCCTGGCGCTGGAAGCAGACACTAGCCTGGGCAGCGGACGCGTGACACGGGTGCTCGAGAGGCTGATCGAAGAGCGGGGCAGACCTGAGAGCGTGCGTTCCGACAATGGCCCGGAGTTCTGTTCTCGACGCATGCTGGGCTGGGCTGAGGAGCACAAGGTGGCGCTGGTCCATATCCAGCCAGGCAGGCCGATGCAGAACGGGCATGTAGAGAGCTTCCACGGACGCCTGCGAGATGAGTGTCTGAACGTCAACTGGTTCCGCACACTGGGTGATGTACGACGCACAGTGGCGAACTGGCGCGACGAATATAACTGCGAACGGCCCCATAGCTCGCTCGGATATCGGACGCCGGCTGAGTTCCGGCAAGCGTTAGGCTATGCAGAAGTGGAAACCGCTACGCGCTTCCCACTTCCACACAGCCTCGGCGGCGGCGAGACGATCTCAACGCTAAACCTAAACTAGAGAATCGCAGTTATGAATGGTTGAAGGTTCGGGGGCACGTCAGGCCGATGAGCTCTTCGTTTACCGGGTCACCCGCGACGCTCTGCGTGAAGCCACTGTTCAGCCCGGGGTTCATGGATACGAGGTCGATTGTGTTCTGGCGATGCGTGGTGAGATAGATGACTTGAGCTTCCTCGTCGATCAGGAAATCGTCACCCATTCTTCCGGCGACAACGAGTTCGGGCTCAGTTGCTGGCGCCAGTGCCTGGGGTTCCACCTTGACGCGCATGAACAGCTTCTTCGCTGTGGCCGTGTAGTAGAGGAAACCACTCTTCGCAGCGTAGCGAACACCATTCACACCGGGCTGCTCTGGCTTCATCATTCCTGGAAAGTAACCCATGCTCTCGTGTTCGAGCCAGACCTGGAACTTTGGCTCGCCGCCATCAGCAGGTATATCTACACGCCAGATCAGCCCAGCCTGGGAATCTGCCACCAGCAAGACACCCGGTGCTAGCAGACACGCGCCATTGATACCGCGGGCCTGCTCCGGGAATTGACAGACGGTTTGAGGAGAAACGGCTGTACCAGGCTGCCAGCCTCGGAGATCAAGCCGATGCAAGAATGACCTGTGGGTCTTGTAAAAGTCTCCTGAAAGCAGCAGGAATACATCGGGTTCTAGCTCGACCATGCCCAACGCGTTCTCGTTATACGTGTGCAGGCGAAGTGGCTGCACGACCTGGTCTCCCTCGCTTGGAGGCACGTACCACAATTCATTTTTATTGTTGACATGCACCAGGACGGAGTTGTCGTCGCGCACGGTTAAGTTCTCAAGAAAATACCCTTTAGGAAACTCCGCGAGACTCACGAGACGGGCTTGAGGAGCGTTGTTATGTGGCATGAGGTAGGACCTCCGTGAAACATATACTCCGGGCTGTCGAGACCAGCACTCGACGTACAAGGCCTGAGATTAGCGGGCGGGAGATGGGACAGCAAATGTATTCAGCAGAGAGCAGACAATGTCATAACAGCCGGCGAGAACCACCAGATCGACTATCCCGCGCACACCAAATGCGGCTTTGGCTCGCTCGAACACTTCCTGTGAAATCGTGCGATCAAGTACGAGCTGCTTTGTAAATTGCTGCGCCAGCGCTTCATCGTATGTGAGATCGGGAGCGAGCTCACCTCTTACGAGCGCCGCCACGTTTTCTTCGTCAAACCCCGCGATGCCCGCAACGGCAGAGTGGGCATAGAGCTCGTATGAAGATTTCCACTCCGATCCAACAGTAAGGATGACTACCTGGCGAACTCGCTCGGTCAAGCTGGTGCTTTTGCCTTCAATCGTTTGCAGTTCCATGAAGGCCGCACCGATGTCCGGACTCTGTAGGACCACGTTGAACGGACCTATAAGTCGTCCATCATCAAGCTTTGTCACGAACCCGGACTTTTGAGCCCACGGAACGGACCGCTCGATCATGTTGTAGAGCTTTCGCTGGCTTGAGGTAAGATGAGCCGGATCGGACAGTGGGATCCTACCCCCAAGAGCCTCGTCTTCTGCGGGCATGCCGTCTCCTCCTACTGATCGAGGCCAACAGCATTTGCGGGCACATCAAATGCCATTAAGGTGAGAGAAACCATGCTGAACCAGCCCATAAGGACCGTGACGTCAACGATGCCGGCGTCGCTTATAAGTTCTTTACACCGCTTATACAAGCCGGTCGGAACGACACGATGCTGGGCGAGAGCCGAGGCCAGTTCATAGATCGATTGCTCTCGGGGATCGGCGAAGGAGGTTGGTAAGCCCGCGATCAAAGCCTCCACACTCTTCGGCTCCAGGTGACCTTGCTTTTCGCCGATCATCTCGTGTTCATAGTTGCCGTAAGCTGCCCGCCACTGCCCGTTGATGATGTTGGTGACGATCTCGATCTCAGCCTTCGTTAGGGTGGACTCTTTCTGGTAGTAGTATCCGGTCGGAACAATCGTCTTTGACAGAGTGGGGTTCGACAGCCAAATTTTATGTGGGCCGGGCACCACACCGCGAAGCTTCATCGTAAAGTCATAAGCGTCCTTCATCTCGGGCGTCATGTCCGCAACAGGCGTTTCCTGAAAGCGACCGAAGGTGCCAAAGTCAGGAATCTCTGCCATACATCCTCCTATGGTTCAGTTTTCAAATTTCCTGCGAATCAGCATTGAGCTTACTTTGAGCCGAGATACTAACCCCCAGTTGCCCGCCGCCAAGCTTTGTGATGCGTAGTCATGCCGGGGCGTAAACCCGAACGCGGAGCTTTTGGGCAAAGCCTCTTGTGACGGGTGTAGCAGCATCCTTCGCAGGCAGCGACTTCTCTTGAGGAAGAGAGCGGTGGCGTTGGCCCGACGTCCTCTCTTATATGCGGAAGAGCTTCTCTGCATTTCCGTGCGCGATCTTCTCCCTTTCCTCCATGGAAATGGGCAAAGTCTCGACGAATCGTCGCGCGCCTGCGAGGGTCAGGTATGGATAATCGACGGAGTAGAGAATCCGATCCACTCCGACCACCGTCCGGATGAACTCGAAATGAGGCAAGTTCAGCATCCCGCTGGGAGTAACATATACGTGCTGCTTGAACGTGTCCGTGATGGAACGCGAAAGGCCAGAAACCTCCATCGGGATCATGTCATCGAGCCGCTGCAGATAGAACGGAACCATCTCCCCCCAATGGCCGCTGATGATCTGCAATCCCGGAAAGCGGTCAAACTTTTTCGCCAGCAATAGACGAAGCAACTGCACACCGGCCTCGTTGTGCCAGCCCCAGGCGAACAGTGAGAGCCTCGCAATAACCTGCTTGTCGAGATTGCCATAGTAGGGCTGCTGCACTGCAGGCAGAGGATACCCCGGATGCATATAGAGGGGCGCGCCCAGTTCGGCGAGCTTCGACAGGATCGGCTCGAATCGCACGTCGTCCAAGAAGACCTCGTCGGGGCGTCCGATCAGCATCGCACCCACAAACCCGAGTTGCTTGACCGCACGTTCCAACTCGTCAGCCGCCTGTTCCGGATGACGCCAGGGAAGTGAGGCGAAGCCTCCGAACCTGTCCGGGTTGGCGCGCACAGCTTCCGCCAACCTGTCGTTGGCTTGTGAAGTAAGCGCAACTTCCGACTCGATCGGTGTAGATTGGGGCTGATTGCTGTACGACAAAATCTGCATGTCGATCTTATGTTGATCCATCAGAGCTATGCGCCCTGATCCCGTATCGGCACCGAGCTTGCTCGATGTCTCGAAGTCGATGGCCATGGGACGTAGATCGTCTCCATCCTCCATCTTGCCTTCGAAGCACGTACCAACTTCCGTCATATAGCCAGCTTCAACTTGCTGTTTGGGCTGACCGGCCCTCAGAAGCTCGCGATCTATTGTGTGTTCCTCGACGCAGATGATTTTCATGGGACGCCTCCGCCTGTTTTGATGATTCTGCGACTCCGAAGACCCAAACCTATGCACCAACTCGTCACGTAATGCGCAACCCGGATTGATCAGCCTCCTTCACGAAGAAGGGTGCAGGGAAGGATGTGACAGCGCCAGTTCGATGTTGCGGAGGTACCGCTGCAACCTAACTTTCTAATAATCGGAGCCTCGGCACGATGTGTGCGCATCCAACTAACCGAACTTTGCGGATCGCATGAGCTTTCGAATCGGTTCAGAGTGAAAGGGCATACGCGAATGAGCGGTTTCAAACTAAATGCAAACACCACTGCACTGGTAATCATCGATCTGCAGTATGGCCTTATCCCCCTGCCGGTGCAACCGCGCAGTTTCGACGACGTCGTAAAGCGAACCGCGCACTTGGCCGAAGCTTTCCGCGCAAAAGGAGCGCCAGTCATCTGGGTGCGAGTCGATCTGTTCAACTTTCGGCAACTCATCGTGGACCAGCCCATGATGGATCCGAACGCACCTCCACCTCCCCCTGAATCTGTCGAGATCGTTGCAGAGGCAGGTAAGAAGCCTGACGAACTGCTGATTACCAAACGGTTTTGGGGAGCCTTCGATACAACACCGCTTGAGGCTGAGTTGCACAAGCGCGGTATCGAGACGATCGTTCTCTGCGGCATCTCCACCGACATCGGCGTCGAAACAACTGCCCGATCCGCCGCAACCCTCGGTTTCAACGTCGTGGTGGTCGAAGACGCCACCTCCGCCCGCACTGTAGAAGCTCACCAAAATGCCATCGAGCGATTGTTTCCGTTTCTCGGCCGCGTCCGCTCGGCCGCTGAGGTCGAAGCAGCTCTGGCTTAGCTTAGTGCCGTGCCTTCGGTGTGTCGATCAATCTGAAGAGCAGGCGAAGCTGCGGCTGGTCACAAGCGGTCGAGGCTCATCAAAGATTGCGTAGCGTATGTAGAAGAGTCTCACCTCGTCTTTCGCAGCAAGCAGGAGAGGTTACCCATGGAGCTAGGGACGAAAATGTCAGCACGGTCTGACAGAGAGTTTGCGATTGTTGTGTTCGGCGCCACGGGACTGACCGGTCGCCTGATCGTAGAACAGCTTGCACGAAGAGACACCCTATCAGAACCGACGCCTTCCCGCAGAATCTGAGCAGTTGCGGGACGTGATACCACGCGCTTGGAGAAGGTGCTTGCCGACCTTCAACTCTCCGATGTGGCGATCATCCGTGCGGACCTGGACGCTGAGGCGTCCTTGCGCGCTCTGCAGCTCGCACTGCTGTAGTGCTTAACTGCGCTGGACCCTACACCTCAAAGGCGGAAACTCTGATCGGCAGCTGCCTGCAGTCCGGCACTTCGTATGTCGATTTGAGCGGCGAAATCCCGCTCTGCGCCGGGTGGCTGGCTGGAAAGCCATGCCGGCGGATCTGACAACGCTGGTAGCCTGCCAGCGAGCAGCCGCCCATCTTGGTTCCAAGGAAGACACAAGGCTCGGCCCTTTCGGCCCCGCCGCGGCGGCGCCGATTGCGAGCGTATACGTCGCCATCCGCTTTCTTCGCCGACCTGTTGGTGGCGTGCCCTTCAAGGAGTCGGTCTCCGCAGGGACCATGGCCAGCATCGTGGAAATCCTGAAGGATCCGGAGGCACGTCTCGTAGGCCAGCCGGAAAGCCTCTTGCCAAGAGACTTTGCTCAGCACAGGCGCAAGCAGCCGGCTCCGTTGAACCTATGGCCGCTGGTGAAAGCGAATCGCGTCTTCGGTCCGGTTGTACCCGTGGCGTTTCTGGACCCGCCCGTCGTGCACCGCACGGCGGCCATCCTGGCTTCGGAACGAGGAACTCCTGTCGATTTCTCCGCCTATAGGGAGGGTGTCGATCTGGGTGCATCCACCGGAAGCGGCAGCCTTCGCCGACGCCTCGCGGCCACACTCAAGGGACTGACGCAGATGCTGATGGTCCGCGTAATGCGCTTGCCGCGACCGTTGCGTGCAGGCATCGCCAGGCTCTTGACAAAGTTCCTGCCTGCCGCAGGATCTGGTCCGTCCGGTCGCTATCTTACAGACTGGGAGTGGCAGGTCGAAGCCACGCAACAGCCGCGAACGGCATGACCGGTTCCTCGACGCTTTCCGGAAGCGGTCATCCCGGCTATACAGCGACTGCAGTCATGATCGCGGAAGTGGCTTTGCACATGGCAAGCCGTCACCCGCAGCACGCCCGTGTTGGCTGCCTTACCCCGGCGCTTGCCATACGCGACTCTGGACAGCCAACGATGGTGGCTTCGTTGGAGCTAAGCTAATCTCTCCGCATCACCGCCAGGCACCTTGGAGAACGGGCTCGCAGGAACGCTCGAATAGCATCGCGGTGCCAAGGCTTTTCACGCTGCAGCAATATGAGTTGCCACTCGCTTCCTGAGGTCCAGCATCCTCTCGAGCGAGTAGTAGCGTCCCTCGCGCACCACTCCCGCCAAAGCATGCAGATTCTGAAAACTTTCAAGCGGGTTCGCCTCCAGGATAACCAGATCTGCCCTTTTGCCTTCGCTTACGCTACCAAGTGTGTCCAGCCTGTTCAGGAAGTCTGCGCCGTTGCATGTGGCCATCTGCAGCACCTTGAGCGGGCTCAGACCAGCACTCCCGAGCAGATCGAACTCCTGATGAAGGGATACCCCCGGTACCAGCCAACCGCCGCCACCGCCTGCGTCCGTGCCAGCTGTCATCCTGACACTGGCCTCGTCGAACATGCGCGTGATGCGCAAAGACAAATAGTTTAGCCGCTGGATCGTCTCCCGGAACGCCGGCGTAAGGTACTCACGATATTGCTGGGTCGCATCCGACCAGAGCGCGCGATTTTCCTTCGAGACATACTGCAGATCGGGTGAGTCCGTGAACTCAGGCGAGTCGGCGAACTGCATTGTCTTATTGCGGATCAACGTCGGGCACATCCAGGTCCCGTTGCGTGCAAAGGTCTCCGCGAGTTTCTTGCACTTTTCCTCGCTGAAGCTATCCATCAGCCGCTGTGTCCTGCTCATGGCGTTCGGATCCATGTTGAGGCGCAACAGCATGGGATTGGCGATGGCGATCCGCGTTTCGTCTCCCATGCCTTCCATGGACAGCTTCATTGCGGCGGGCGGACGTAGCCTGAGGAGAAGCATCAGCAAAGGCTTGAACCTGGAGGTGTTGAGCAGGAGCGAATCGATCGGCCCTAAATGTTCAACGAACCGCAATCCAGCCTTCGAAGACTTCACCATGTCTACGCCGGGTGAGATGTGGCCGCCATACGGTAAACCAAGCCGGCTTGCTTCAGCCAAAGACGCTGCGAACACCTTCGGCGTGACGAAGATGGTCTTGATGAAATCCGCACCCTGCTCCTTCTGCCTGCCCACTTCGGCAATAGAGGCATCGGATGTCGGGGCATTCGCCGAGGTAAGGATATCTCCCGGCATCGCCAGCAGCTCCGGTGTATCCGGCCCAAAGTTGAGCTTTCCTTCCCGCCGTTCTGTCAGCAGCTCCGGTGTACCGGCCATCTGCCGAGTTCCGGTGATGCCGTAGGTAAGCATTAGTGACAGACCGTTTTTTGGATCGGAATCCTGCATGCAGTGCGTGTGCATGTCCAGAAAGCCGGGGATAACGAACTTGCCGGACGCGTTCACGACGGTAGCGGTGGGCTCGCTCTTCAACATTTCTGCGGACGTAACGCGACGGATCTGCCCCGACTCGATCCAAACAGCCTGATGAGGAAAAAGCGACCCATCTCGCGGATCGACAACCGTTACATCCGCCACGATAAAACGCTGCTTTTCTATGGTCGGTGACGTCAATGGTTCTGTACGCATTCAGTCTCCTTCGCTGAATGACTAAGATGCCGGCATTTTAATCGCACACACCTGAGTCAAACCGAACCACCCTCTCCTTTCGACGTGCCGCTATCATGAGCGCGAGAAGGCTAGGGTCGTTGCGCCTCATAGAACATTGAGCGCGTTCGTGCCTCCAGTCTGACTCAGACTATTGATCCGACGAGTCGTAACGGTAATTCTTAATATGTCAGCTTGTCGCAGAGAGTTCGCCTCTCTCGAACGCGCGTTAGCCGTCGACAGCAGGATCGTGCTTAGCAAACCCTATCTGTTCTGACAGCAGATGCGTAAAGCCTGGCAGTCTGTCGAAAACAAGAATTAGCAAGGTCTGCGGGCCTCACGCCATTTTGTCCCCGCATCTTCAAACCAGTACAAATGCACTCCTCCGGAATTCCAAACGCAGCGTTTGATGGAAGCATGAAAGCAAAAGATGGCGCGAATGGAGCGAGACCCGGACTACGGCTTGACACCATTTGCATCCAAATCTCTACAGCTTGCGGTTGCTCGCCTAAGCTCCAAATGGCCGACCCTTGAGATTGCCGTTTCTAGCAGATCTACCATGCGAGTCAAGGCTGACCTTTGTTGCTGCCAACCCCGCGTGCTCTGAGCTGCTTCTACCTGCCCCTCGATAGGAGATGGAATATGGTTGTCGTATACATCACATACACGGGAGATGCATCGACCCGATTTGACCGCAGCTACTACAGAAATCACCATCTGCCTCTGGTAATGCAGTACTGGAAGCGGCATGGACTTGAGAGTCTCAGCGTTTTGTATCCGGAAGATCTAGGGATTGGAACGATCGCGATTGTGAATGCAAATTCCGGGATGATGCCGCGGTCACAGCATCGTTTGAGTCAGCGGAGACCCTGCACGTGATGGCTGATGTGAAGCATTTCACCGATGTCACACCGACGCAGACACGAGCGGTTCCGCTGTAAGAGTCATGGGAAAAACTTCATCGAAGTTGCGGATGAGGATGTAAGGAGGCCCTACGATCGCAACGCGATCTCCAGGCTGTTATTCATCCTGATGTTCCTTAGACGACGTCAATCTTCTCTTCATCATTTTCTGCTCTGCCGGATTGGGAGTACTGACCACCTAGCTGGAGCACGCAGAAACACGTTTCGTTTTGCTGGTGAAAGCAGGGCGAACCTTGTTTCTGTGCTCGCCCCGCTACATAAGTGAACACCCGGAAAGGTGCAGGCATGGATCGATCGGGGATCGGTTCATCCCGAGCAGCCGGGCGACGTGAGATCGGCCTCAAGCGCTCGACATGATTGCTGCTCATGACACGTCTGCCAGACTCGGCGAGATCAGGCAGCCAACGCTCGTCGTATGCGAGACCCACAACTACTGCACACCTGATCAGCGACGATAAAAGCACCCGGCCGGCGACAATTATTTCTCCCTATTTGAGAACGGTTGAGACGATGCGGAAAGCGCTGGTAGGAGAGCGCGATCCGGATGGTGACAGACCAGCAAATAAGGAGGCTGTACAAGATGTCGCACATCGAGGGGACGAAAGAGATAGCAGCGGCGAAAGCGGGCATGGACGTGAAGACGGCGCGCAAGTACCTCCGGGCTCGGCGGTTGCCGAGCGAACTAAAGGCAGAGCGGCATTGGCGAACACGGCAGGATGGTTTTGCCGAGGTGTGGCCGGAGATGGCAGCCCAGCTGAGTGCAAACCCGGGCTTGGAAGCCAGGACGTTATTCGCTGCGCTTCAGCGGCAGCATCCAGAGCGCTTTGCCGATGGGCAGTTGCGCACCCTGCAACGGCGGATCAAGCGGTGGCGAGCCAGTGAGGGGCCGGCGCAGGAAGTGTATTTCGTGCAGGAGCACCGGGCCGGTGAGTTATGCGAATCGGATTTTACTCACCTGACCGATCTGGAGATCACCATTGCCGGCCAGGCCTTTGCGCACATGCTGTACCACTTCGTGCTGACGTATTCGAACTGGGAGACAGGCACGATCTGCTACACGGAGAGCTTCGCCAGCCTGAGTGAAGGGCTGCAAAATGCGCTGTGGGAGTTGGGCGGCGTGCCCTTGCTCCACCGCACCGATCGGATGACGGCTGCGGTTAATAACCTGGTCGAGCAGGCAGATTTTCAGAAGAGCTATCAGACCCTGCTGCGCCACTATACCCTCGATGGGCGCAAGATCCAGACCGGCCAGCCGAACGAAAACGGAGATGTGGAGCAGCGTCACTATCGCTTCCGGCGTGCGTTGGACCAGGCGCTGCTGTTGCGCGGCAGCCGGGACTTTGCGGACCTCGATGAGTACCGAAGCTATCTCGATAAGCTCTTCGAGCAACTGAATAGCGGCCGCAAGCCGAGGCTGCGAGAAGAACTGGAGAGGCTGGGAGCGCTGCCCGAGCGGCGGCTGGATACCGCCAAGCGGGTCCGGGCTCGCGTGAACTCCGGCAGCCTGATCGCGGTGGAGCGGAACAGTTATTCGGTCAACAGCCGGCTGATCGGCGAGATCGTCGAAGCGCGGGTCTTCGCCGAACACCTGGAGATCTGGTACGGTGGCCAAAAGATGGAGCAGTTGCCGCGGCTGCGCGGGCGGGCAAACTATCGCGTGGACTACCGGCACATTATCGACTGGCTGGTACGCAAGCCTGGCGCGTTTGCGAGCTACCGCTACCGCGAGCACCTCTTCCCGAGTGGCTGTTTTCGCCTGGCTTACGACTTGCTGCAGCAGCTCATGCCCAACCGCTGTGAGCGGCGTTATCTCCAGATACTGGAGTTGGCCGCTAAGCAAGGAGAAGCTCGTGTGGAAGATGCACTTCGGCTGCTGCTGGCGAGTGCGTCCGGCAAACAAACCATCGCGGATGCCGAAGCCTTCGACCGCTTTCTGAAGCGGTGTGAGCAGGCGCCCGAAATCGTCGATGTTCCCATCGCCGAGGTCTCGCTGAGCAGCTTCGATCAACTCTTGAGCCTCTCAGGCGGCGTGCAATGAGCCGCGCTGTGGATGTGAAGGCGGAGTTGACGCAGAGCCTGAAATACCTGCACCTGCCAACGATGCGGCAGTGCTATGAAGAAGTGGCGCAGCAAGCCGAGCGCGAGTCACTCAGTTATGAACGCTACCTGCATGAGTTAGTGCAGCGAGAGTGCGAGGAACGGCAGGAGAACCGCACAGCCAAGATGCTGCGCGAGTCGCAGCTGCCGCTGGAGAAATCACTCGGTGCGTTCGATACCAAGCGGCTTCCTCCGAAAGCGGCGCGCCAGATGCGCTCCTTGCTCGATGGGGGCTTTCTCGAACGAACAGAAAACGTGCTCGTGTTCGGCAATCCGGGCAGCGGCAAGACGCACATGCTGCAGGCCATCAGCCAGGAGTTGGTGCGCAGAGGACACCGCATGCTGTTCACCACCTGCGAGATGCTCGTGCAGCAGTTGCTTATCGCCAAACGGGACCTGAAGCTAAGCCGTCTTATCCAGCGCTACGCACGCTACGAAGGCATGATCATCGACGACCTGGGTTACATCCGGCAAACCCGGGAGGAAATGGAAGTCGTCTTCACGCTGCTGGCTGAGCGCTACGAGCGCGGCAGTGTCTTGCTGACCAGCAATCTGCCGTTCTCCAAGTGGGAAGGCATTTTCAAGGACCCAATGACGACGGCTGCGGCCATCGATCGACTCGTGCACCACAGCGTCATCGTTGAACTCAACATACCCAGTTATCGGCTGGAGCAGGCCCGCAGCAATGGCCACGCGCTTGACCAGGAGCCGTCAGGCGAAGCCGGCCCCGATGAACCAGCCTCCGGCTCCGGGCTCCGCCCTGCGCCTCCAGCCGCTTCATCGGAAACAAGCGTAAATGTCGTTGAAAGCTGATGACGGTAAATGTGTAAATGTCGTTTTTAGGGAGAAATAGTTGTCGTTGGTCGGAAAGAGTAGTTGACGCTGAACACGATGCCCTCGAGCAGCATCGATAACTGCGCACGTGAGAGTGAAATCGTGCCGCTTCGCGCCTTCGGCCACACGAAACGCCCCTTCTCCAAACGCTTGGCAAGCAGACACAGACCATCGCCATCGAACCAGAGACACTTGACGATGTCGCCTCTCCGCCCGCGAAAGATAAACACATGCCCGGAGTAAGGTTGCTGCTCGAGCACGGTCTGCACCTGCGCGCTGAGCCCTTGAAAACCACGGCGCATATCAGTAACGCCGGCGGCCAGCCATATCCGTGTTCCTGGCGGCAGTTCGATCACTTGCATAAGCTCTCGAGAATGCACCGCAGCAATGTCCCATCGGCGCCTGACTCCACGCTGATCCTCACCCTGCCTGGTAGCTCGATATGAATCGTGCCCGCCCCTGCCGAATGGCTCTGATCCACTTGCTCGACGGGTACACTCTCAGGCTCAAGCGAACTCGATATGCTGACCGGCAGCAGTGCCGCATACGGCTCGACGAGCTCTCCCTTTTCAAAGGCGCGACGCCACTTGAACACCTGGTTGGCGTTGAGCCCGAACGAACGAGCAACCTCAGCTACGCTCGCCTCCGGCTCCATCGTCAGCTGCACAATGTGTCGCTTCTCCGCTACCGATCGCCACCTGCGGACCTGACGCCCGGAGCCCACTTGCTCGGTATAACTCATGCACAGATGATCATCCCCGCCGCTTCACTCCGCCAGAGGGACACGCCGTACGCTTACGAATAAGGTAGTTCGAGATCACTCAGTAAGTCTAGGAAGAAAGCCTCCTCACGAAGACAGGCGAACCTGGGATCGACCCCAAGGGCATATAGCTGCGGCTCTCTCCTGTGGAGAGCCTCGGCTAGGAGACCGACGCATCGATCCGACTGCTTCATAGCTAAGCAGAGTCGAGCTTGACCGACCCTGCTTATAGGCGCTTGGGAATCTAGGAGCCCTAATCTCTTTACAAGGCTCTCCGCTTTGGTGTGGTTACCCGCGAGTCCGAGTATCTCGGCGATCTCAGCCGTCAGCGCCGGAGTGCCGTTCGACTCTCGCAGAATGCCTTCGGCGCACTGTGTGGCCTCTAAAACCTTTCCTAGATGTATGGCGATGTTTGCCTGAAACAGAAGCGCTCTAATTGGGACCTTTCCATATTCACTCACAAACGAAGGTCCACACATACCATCCGTAAAGCGGCCACTCAAGTAGTTTGCCCTCGCACAGGCAAGCTTTTGCTGTCCGGAAAACGGATCGACGCCTTGCGAGCCGCGAAGCTGCAGGAAGGCCTCGTCGAAGTTGCCCAACGCAATCAGAAGATGAGCGTAGTTCTGTCGAATGATGGGAGATGTGTGGGGCGCCAGTTCCAACGCTGTAGCGAACGATCTTTCAGCCTCGCCGAGACTTAACTTGAGTACCTGAGCACACCCAAGAGCCGCGTAAGACTCTGCCATCCGGTCGTCTAGTTCGATCGCGCATAGGGCGGCGCTTCTTGACTCCAAAACAGCTTCTGGCGGTATGAGTTCGTTCAGCTGTGCCGATAAATAATGACACTGGACGATTCCGCAGAAGCTGCGGGCTGAGTTTGGAACACGCTTTGTAAGGATTCTGAATCTGTTGAGCGCTAATCGGATGGATGTCGGATCGCAAGTGTCTAACAGCGTTTCAGCGCTGAACAACTCAGGGAAAATCGCCACACATGCCGGATCGACCGGCCGCTCCATGTTTCGTATCTCCGCCCGATGCGGCGCGATTCGAGCAATGAGAGCCGAAGCAGCATGTTCCCACAATTCGCGCAGTGCGCCATCCTGTGGTTCGGCCTGGAGCTTCTGTGTCCAGATCTCGTGAGTTAACGGGTTAAATCCATGAGGTAGAATGGTGAACCGACGGCCCTCTTTGTGTATGCTGCCGTAGATGATCTGTTGGACATCTCGTTCTCGACTAAGCATTGCAAGTTCATCGATCGAGCTTTGGGACCCACGGATCGCGTCGACCGACACAACCCGACACCCTTCGCTGAGGGATATGCGGTAGATAATCTCGTCGGTGAGGCCATCAGCAAACGCAGCAGTTTCCACAGTGCGACTGTTATCGGCAAACGGCAGGACCGCAATAGAATACCCTGTCCTTAACTCTTGCCGTGGCCTACCATCCGGAGTGCTACGTTCGATGCTGGTGTTTGCTGCATCCAAACCCCCAAGATTACGAAACAGAGGTTTGTAGGTACCCGTCCTGAACGAGATGAGCACGTCTGTGTCTGCTCCTCGTTCGTAATATTCTTTCAGTCTATTCCGAAGTCTTCGCGTCAGTCCTTACGATCGAGTCCTGCCCTGGATTGTAGGAGAGCTTCCGTCCATAAACCTCTACTCCGATTACGTGCTCTTTGAGAGAGTCCCCTTGTCCCAACAGAGTTTGGTTGACGGTGTAGCTCAGAAACTGGCACAGTCGGTCCGAATTCCGAAAACCAGGGCTGGCGCAAATTCTGTCTACTTGGCTCAGGATCGCTTCTTTTGATACGCGATTTGCACTCGCTTGTTCCACGTCAGCCTCGTCAATCTGAATTTGATCAGTTTAAGAGGTTGGGAGTGCAGATTCTACCGCAAGGCGGATCCAACGAACGCCTCCTGGCGCGGGCCGTAAGGAGCACGGTCGAACATTGCCTTGCAACAGAACCTAGCAGCACCACGATCGCGCAGCCCCTTCCAGCACCCTGGGATTTAGCGCTTGACGACCGGAAGAGTGTATCTCGCCGGCAATCCCTGCTAATACAGAGCCATTCCGTCCGATAGGACCCCACAAACTGAGGACTTCGGAAAAGTCTTAAAACTCAACACGTAAGAGCTTAGCAGGACGGACAATGCCGTCAGGCGGAGGTGACGCCGTACCGCCATCGGAGAGGAAGAAGGCTACCTTGCCATACTCTCCGGGGTTTCGGCTCCAGGCACCACTGGAAGGTCCAATGAGTTCTTCGTTGAATGGATCCCCTGCTACGCTCTGCGTGAATCCGCTGTTTTCTGCAGGAGTCATCGAGACGCGGTCAATTGTGTTTTGGCGGTGAGTTGTCAGGTATATGACGCCAGCATCCTCGTCGATGCAGAAGTCATCTCCCATCCTACCGGCGACCACAAGTTCGGGCTCTCCTGCGGGATCGTGCGTCTCCGGATCGACGGGTATACGCATGAAGAGCTTCTTGGCAGTTGCAGTGTAGTAAAGATGATTCGTCTTTGCCGCAAAACGTACACCATTCCCACCGGGCTGTTCGGGTTTGAGCTGGCCGGGATAATAGCCCATGCTTTCGTGCTTCATCCAAACACGGGCCGTCGGAGTCCCTCCACCAGGTGGCAGACCAATGCGCCAGATCAGGCTCGCGAAGGAGTCTGCTATCAGCAACACACCAGGCGCGATCAGACAGCTACCATTCAAGCCTCGGGCTAAAGGAGGGAGTTGCAGCACCATCTCCGGTTGGACTGACGCACCAACGTGCCAGTTGCGCAGGTCCAGCCGATGGATATACGCCTCATGCGTAGTGTAGAAATTTCCTGTGGCAATATAGAAGACGTCCGGCTCGACTTCTGTAATGCCGCACGCCACTTCAGCAAAAGTGAACAACAAAACTGGCGTGACTGTTTGCTCTCGGGTGACCGATGGAACAAACCACAATTCGTGATGGTTCGCCACCGTGACCAGGATCGAGTTATCTTGGCGGACAGCAAGATTCTCCAGAAAGTACTTCGGGGGAAAGGCGGCGACCGTCGAGAGCTTGGCTTTATTTATCTTTTCTGGTGGCATCTGAGAATCTCCGTGGGGCGAAGGCGAGGACCATCATTAGGATGCGACGGTAAGTAAACACGCCTTTCGGTCCCTGTGGCATAAGCGCAATTCAGTTTTGCCCCGCGCGAACGCATATAAACGCTGGCCTGAGCATCCATCTTTTAGTTCGTCTACGCAGGATTGCGGTATGAGCCCAATGGCCGGTGAAATAGAGGCTTTTCCACATCGATGCTCTGGCGTCAACCACAGGAGGATGTATGGCAGAAACACCTGATTTTGGTACCTTCGGCCGTTTTCAGGAAACGCCGATCGCTGAAATGTCGCCGGAGACGAAAGACGCCTACGACTTCACGATGAAGCTGCGTGGTGTAGTGCCCGGCCCACATAAAATCTGGCTAGCCAACCCCAAGTTGTCCAAGACGATCGTTCCGACTGGCTACTACTACCAAAAGGAGTCTACGCTCACCAAGGCTGAGATCGAAATCGTGACAAACATCATCAACGGACAGTGGCGTGCGGCATACGGCAATTATGAACATGAACAAATCGGCGAGAAGCAAGGCCACCTTGAACCCAAGAGCGTCGAGGCCCTCATCGGCGGCCTGCCGACATCTTTTTCAGATCTGCGAGAGCAGTCCATCTACGAGCTAGCTCTAGCCCTCGCCAATCATCGCGTTGTGCCAACTGGACTGTATAAGCGATGCAAGGAACTCCTGGGCGATGCCGGCATTGTCGACGTAACGGTGCTCATGGGTTGGTTCACGATGGTTTCCCTAACTTTGATGGCCTTTGACGTACCGTCGAATGCTGTCGGTATCGATCAGTAAGGAGCGCGCATGTCCAAGAGTAATGACGATCTCGGTGGCCGAATCGAGCTATTAGCACCAACTGAGCTGACTGCTAGCCAGCAAGACCTTTACAAGGTAATCGGCGAAACTGCTGTTCCTTGGTCTAAAGCATCCGGTTTTGTGGCGAAGCTGGATGACGGGCGGCTCATCGGACCTTTCAACATCGTGTTAGAAAGCCCTGAACTCGGAGGTGCTTTTCTAAAATTTCAGAATGCAGAAGAGAAGATGACAAGCTTGACAGAGCGAGTGCGTCAAGTTGTGATCCTCACCGTTGGATCTGTCTGGAAGGCGCCATACGAACTGTATGCCCACTCTGCTGTTGCGCGGATCGCGGGAATTCCGGAGGGTGCCGTTGAGGAGCTTGCGAAGGGTGAGGTCGCAAACGATCTCTCGAACGAAGAACAGTTGGCCCAGCAATTTACAAGACAACTCGCGCTGGAGCGAACCGTCTCGCAGGAGCTATTCAATCGAGCCAAGGATGCGTTCGGAGTTCGAGGTCTCGTCGATATGGTTTTCCTTGCAGGGTGTTACGAGACCGTGTGCTCCCTGCTAAACACGTTTGCTGTTCCGGCGCCCGGCAACGAGCCTGGCAAGCGGATCGCGCTGCAGGTGAGCGGATGAGCACCCGGCACTTCGACTTAGGTTAGTCGCGCCTACGCCGACCGAGACTATTGATTTTCCTAAACACGTCCTCGGTTGCTTTGTTATCAGGTGTGACAAAAGCTAGCGTACTTTCCGGCAGCGCCGGGTAGAGTGCCCGGATTGAGCGCAGTCGAAGAGTCCCGAATTGAGAGTGCGCAATGTCAAACGACAAAGGGTCAAGCGATGCTGTTTGTTGCTCATTCCAGAAACGTCGAACCGTAGTATTGCTTTCGAGCAGAGTGGCGATCAGCAACTCAAATCCCGGCTCACCTATGTGTTTGGCGTATCGCACGCGCAGCAGACCCACACCGCTACGCAGGACACGTTCGTCATAAAAGCCGCGTCTCGCGGGGTCCATGAAGTTCCTCCAGGCGAGATTTCGGCCGAAAGGTGATGGCGACTCTGACCAGTCGTAGATCACGTCGGCCAAGTGATTGAAGGCTAGACAGTCGAAGCGTTCGTTCCAGAGCATCGCTGGTCCTGCAGTGAAGCCATCGAGCAAACGCTGTACGTCTCGGAGTTCCTCGCCCCCACCTTGTTCAGTCTTCGCAATCTCTTTACCAGCTAAGGACCGAAAATAAGCAGTATCCGAGTGCGAAAGACGCAACGCCTTCGCTATGCGCTCTATGACTTCCTTGGAGACCTGAATATCCCGGCTTTGTTCAAGCCGTGTATACCAAGCTAGCCCAACTTGAGCCAAGGCGGCAACTTCCTCTCGCCGCAGTCCCGGGGTCCTTCGCCGCGGTCCTCCTGCCAAGCCGACTGTTTCCGGCTGGATCATCGACCGTCGCGTACGAAGAAATCTCGCCAACTCGGCCTTCCGCGCGTTGTCTTCCATTGCCAGTTACTCCTTGTACTAGGATAAGCTATCCTCTTGTCAGGGGATCAGGTTCTGCAATACGGTATTAGTGGCCCGTATAGCGATTCTTGCCTCACCGCGAACAACGGATTAGCCGAAATCGACGAGTGAAGGCCCTAATGCTGGACCTTAATGATGTGCGGGTGTTCACGGTCGTAGCGCGCAGGGGAACGTTCAGCGCAGCCGGTCGAGAACTACGCCTCCCGACATCGACCGTTGCACGTGCGACAACCAGATTAGAAAAGCATTTAGAAGTGCTTCTCCTGAGGAGAAGTCCAAAGGGCGTTTCGCTCACGGATGCGGGCACAGAGTTTCTCATTAGCTGCAATCAGGCCCTTCGGACGATCAGGCTTGGAAGCGAAAGGTTACAGGAACGGCGCGTCAATCCCCGCGGTCTCATCAGGGTCTGCAGTCCCATTGCTTTGGCTAACGGCCTGCTAGCCCAAATACTCCCTGAGTTCTTGCACAAGTTTCCAGAAATCCGTATTGCGATCGAGACGTACACAGATGACTTTGAACGAGAGCCCAGAGATGATGTGGACGTTTTTTTCAAGATCGTGCCGCCGAGAGACTCAGTGAGGCGCATGCGAAAGTTTCCCAGTACCCTGCGAGGTTTGTTCGCGAGTAAAGAGTATGTTCAGTGCGTTGGAAAGCCGAATGGCCCCCACGAACTGCTCGCACATGCTTGCATTGGTGCAGAGACGTGGCAATTGACGAACGGCTCGTCTCAAGTCACCGAAGTAGCGCCGACATTCCGGGTTACTACTTGCGATCCAGTCGTGATGTGCGATCTGGTCCTAAGGGGTCTCGGAATTGCCATCCTACCGCTCTATATGGCGAGACAACCAGCAATTTTTCCGCGGCTCGTTCCGATACTGCCTCAGTGGCATCCGAGACCTGTTCTAGTCTCGGCTCTATACTTCGGCCCAGTTGCATTGGCACCCAAGATCAAGGTCTTCTTGGACTTCCTGGGAGGGATCCTTGGTACGGACCGGGATCCACGGGTGAAAGAGGCGCGTTTCGAGGGATTGTTCGGAAACTCCGACGAAACGTAACGCTGGCCACAGTGTACGTTCATGCGCTGCTGTAGGGGAGTACTGGTCACCGCACCGCCGGCGCCACGTGGACGTGACGGCTGCTAAGAGCAAAATCTCGCGAAGGAGCTCAGGTGGGACGACAATACCCGAGCTGCATATGTATTGTCTTAGCCGTCCCAGTGATGAAGCACCTTCGGAGACCGCAACTTGACCAGAAGAAGGCAGGAAACCAAAAAGCGCAGGAGTGCTCCTCGCATGGGTGCTCCGAAGGCACATGCAGACCCCAACCTTCTTCAACGTCCGATGAACGACGCCAGCCACTTTACAGACATTGATAATTGAGACGGAGTTCTAAACATGAATCGACTTTGCGCAGAGCAGTTGCCTAAGAGCCGACGTAGCTTTGTATGTCTGACGGCGGGAACAATTGTCACGGCTTGCACCGGGATTGGGCATGCCCTCAGAGCGGAACCCGACGCAGACAGAAAGACAGGAGGAACGGTGAAGCAAGTCAATGCAGGCGTTCTGGAGATTGGATACTTAGAGTCAGGTCCCGCTGACGGTTCGCCGGTGGTGCTGCTGCATGGATTTCCGTATGACGTTCGAACTTATGATCTGGTCGCGCGTAGCTTGAGTGCGGCAGGCCGGCGTGTGATTGTTCCTTACCTTCGCGGATTCGGTCCAACGCACTTCCTGCATCGTGGGACGCCGCGTGTGGGTCAGCAAGCGGCACTTGGCTCTGACCTCCTTTCGCTGCTGGATGCGCTCTCGATCCAACGAGCGACAGTTGCCGGCTATGATTGGGGCGGTCGAGCCGCCTGCGTGGTAGCCGCGCTGTGGCCAGATAGGGTCAACGGACTCTTGAGTTGCGGCACGGGGTATAACCTACAAACTCCAGCGAAGCGCTGAAAGCTGACGGACCAGAAAAAGAACGCTTGCGCTGGTACTGGTTTTATCTCAACTCCGAGCGGGGTCAGGCGGCGCTCAGGGAAGACCGTGCCGGTTTTTGCCGTTACCTGTGGCAAGACTTCTCGCCCACGTGGGCGTTCAACGACGTGACATATGCCCAGACGGCGGCTTCCTTCGACAATGCAGATTTCGCTGAAGTAGTCCTGCACTCGTATCGGTACAGGATTGGTGCAGTGTCCGGCGACCCGCATTTGGAAGCGATGGAGCAGCAACTGTCGGCGAAGCCGAAGATTACTGTACCAACTATCGTTCTCCAAGGCGCAGACGATGGCGTAGACCGACCGGTCGCTCCGGAAGAGATCAAGCCGCACTTTACGGCGCTCCGCCAACTCACGACGCTCGATCACGTAGGCCACAATCTCCCGCAGGAAGCTCCCGATGCGTTCGCGGCAGCGGTCCTAGAGTTAGGGTAGATAGAATGACGACCTTAAGCACTTCATGCAGATCTTGCGTATCCCCGTTTTGCGAGACTGTCAACATAGAAGCCGTTCAGGAATGATAGTTCGAGGATCGGCCTGACAAGATCAGGAACCCCTCTAGTGTCCAGCGTTCTCCCGTACAGAATCGACGTCGCCACGGCTAGACTCAACGTCATCCGAGATCGCGTTCGCGCGTTTCGCTGGGACGCCTGTCAGCAGCTTCAATCCACATGGCCAGACCAAACTTGAGGGCACTGGAAGCCTGCGCTTTTCCGAGGACTCCAGCCTCGCGTAGCACAGCAATCCCGTGCAGCAGAGCCCACAACGCATCAGACGCATCCCACGCGCGGGCCTCACCGTACACCCGGCCCACAATCTCGAGTAAGAATTGAACGTTTTTCGTACATTGCGGATTGCCGCCGGATGCACCAGATGTCCTGAGATAAAGGTTGAAGACGCGTGAATGTTCCTGCGCAAAGCGGAGGTATGTTGCGGAGATTGCTCGGACAGCCTCGGCCGGTTGTTTGCGGCCAGCCGCCTTTTGCATCAATGCGAGCATGCGCAGTCGGGTTTCTTCGGCCAAGGACGCTTTCAGGGCGGCAAGATTAGGAAAGTAGTGGTAGAGAGCATTCGGTGCCAAACTCAATTTGACTGCGACGGCCCGGATCGCCAGATCTTCGACTCCGTGATCTTCCACCAACTCCATGGCTGCGGCCAGGATGGAACTCCGATCTGTTTTTGCCGGATGTGCCATATAGTCAGTCTAACCTCCTACGACAAAAAAGAACATCGTGCAATTATGTACAGCGTCCAGCGGTCTGGTGTACGCTGTCCAATATGGTGATTGGAGCGCATCCCTGCAATGCAAACTCATAACGAAGGCCGAAACACTTACGTTGTCACGGGACCGACATCGGGTATGGGTCGCCTCGCAGCTCTGTCTCTCGCGGAGCAGGGTGATCTGATCCTGGTTGGTCGCAACCAGCAAAAGCTGAATGAGATGGTAGCGGCGATCAGCCGCAAAGGTGGCGATGCGATCCCTGTCGTGTGTGACTTAGCTGACTTTGCAAGTGTGGAGAGGGCGGCGGCGGCGGTGATTGGGCTCGGCCGTCCGATCGGCGGGCTCCTCAACAACGCAGGGATGATGCAACTGACACCGGCAAAGAATGCGGTTGGCTGGGACATGACGTTTGCGGCCAACTATCTTGGGCCGTTTGCCTTCATAGAAGCACTTATTCCATTACTGCTGGACGGAGCAACCGTGCTCTTTGTGGTTTCCACGGTCGAAGACCCGAACCGGAATCCCGGGAATTCCGTGGGCTATCGTGGTGGCCGCTACATTTCTGCTGAAGCAAGCGCCCGTGGTGAATGGCTGCCGGGCGGTTCAAAGAAGTTGGGCGCGGATGCCTACGCAACAGCAAAGCAGTGCAGCCTTGCGGCGGCAATGGCCTTGGCCCGCGAGGTTCCACGGCTGCGCTTCAATGCCGTCACACCGGGCCTGGTGCCTGCTACTGGTCTGCTGAGGAGCGACAAGGATGCTGTTGAACAAGGCTCCCACAAAGGCCTTGCCTCCGTGCTGGTGCCTCTGCTTATGCCGTTGGTACGATTTCTCAATACGCCCGAGAAAGCTGCTCATCTGCTTGAGCGACTGTTGCTGAATGATTCCGGCCAGGCCGGTATGTATTACGACGCGCGTGGCAATCCAACTGCTGGATCCGATCTTGTGCAATCCACACAGTTTCAGGAACGCGTGATCCTGGAAACACGAGCCCTGCTTGCACTGACACGGCTCAATGGAGGGCTCCCCCCACGGTCCTACACATCGAAGGCGCAACTAGCCGCAGTGTAAGCGAGCTTACTGGCGGGCAGGCACGACAAAGTCAATTCAGATTGCGTCAATGCTTCCATCCAGTCAGACCCATAATCTTTCGCTATGCGCGTTTGTCTATGATTCACCTCGAACTTGGCAGAAGATAGATTCAGGCAGGTCCGAGGAACGGCATGACAAGACCGGAAAGCTCTTCAGCGTCCAGCATCCTCCCCTACAGAATCGATGTCGCCACGGCTAGACTCGACAACATTCGCGATCGTGTTCGCGCGTTTCGCTGGGACGCCTGGAGTGAGCCCGCCGACGCGGGCGACTGGCGGTATGGTCCACCTATAGCTTTCATGCGTGAGCTCTGCGCCTACTGGCTGAACCATTACGATTGGCGCCGGCAGGAGCGCGCCATGAACGGGTTACCCCAATTCATCACTCGTATCGACGAGGTTGACATTCACTTCATTCATGAACGAGGGTCGGGTCCAAACCCGGTCCCTCTTCTCATTGCGCATGGCTGGCCCTACTCGTTCCAGTCATACAATAGCATCGTCGATCAACTCGCTCACCCTGAGCGGCATGGAGGACGTGCCGAAGAAGCCTTCAGCGTCGTCATCCCGTCCTATCCGGGATACGATTTCTCGAGCCGCCCCCAGGAACCCATGGACCCGCTCGCTATCGCCTTTCTCTTCGACAAGCTGATGGCGAGGCTCGGGTACGACCGCTACTTCGTGCACGGCGGCGACTGGGGAGCCCACATTACCAGCCTGCTGGGCTTTCATCTTTCCGACCATGTTATGGGCATCCACTCCACCGCACTGATTCTGCGCGAAGCGGGTGCTCAGCAACTCACGGGTGAGGTGCCGAGCGATGCCAGCGACGAGGAGCGGGCTTTTGTGGCCACAGAGTATGCGATCTGGCAGCGGGAAGGGGCCTACTCACAACTGCACGCGACTAAGCCGGCTAAGCTCGGCTACGCGATGGTGGACAGTCCGGTCGGCTTGGCGGCCTGGATCGTCGAGGCGTTTCATGCGTGGTCCGACCGCAAAAAGCGCAGCTTTACCGAGCTGTTCACGTTGGATCAGTTGCTGACGGAGGTCATGCTCTACCTTGTGACCGATGCTCTTCCAACTTCGATATGGATCTATGGCGCGGCAAAGCGGCATGAGATAACGACGCTTCCACCCGGCCGGAGTGTGGACGTGCCAACAGGGCTGGCAGCATTTCGCGATCCTGTATTCCCGATGCCTCCTCGTCAGGTTGCGCAACGATCGCACAACGTGGTGCAGTACACCGTAATGCCCTCTGGAGGACACTTCCCTTTCTACGAAGCACCTGATCTTCTGATCAAAGATATGCGCGACTTTCGCAAACTCGTGGTTCCGCCAACGGAATAAGGCTTCCGCGTGGCAGTGCGGGTGTATGACGGATTGGAAGTCCTTCAGCGGCTTTGGCTTGTCTTCTTGATGAAGAGAGCGACCGTATCATGCATCTTCCGCCGGGAGTCGGGATCGAGGTAGGGTTCGTGTCCGGTAGGAAAGACCGCGTAGTCGAAGTTCCCTTGCAGTTGCGCCTCCATGGGAAGGTGTTTCATTTCGAAAGGGCCGAGATCGTACGGTGTTGCAAGGTCAAAGTAGCCACCCATCACAAGAACGCGCATCGCAGCATTTCGCGTCATGACGGCTGCGAGATCGGGGAGCACATTGAAGCCGCCCAACCAACTCTTTGTCTCGTCCTTCGCATGGAAATTATCCCAGTGGCCTGGCACATCGGCGTATGGCTGATAGTTCAGCCCCATGCCGAACTTCAGCGTGCCGTGCATGTAGGTGTCGATGACAGCCAAGATCACTGAACTTTTCACGCTGGAAGCGTCATACCCGGGCCTATTTGAGAGTGCATGCAGCGCGGGGCGGTATACCGTGTGTCTTGGCGTCCGGTAATCAACCCCTGATCGCTCAAAAGCAGAGCTTCAAACTCCGCCGCCTGCAGGCGCAGGTGCGCCTTCACCCACACTTGGGCAGGCAGTCCGGTGAACTGCCCCAACTGAGTCGCAATGGTCTGCTCCTCCGCCGGCGCAGATCGCTTCCGACCAGCAACGCGGTCGCATACGGTCCTGCAGCATACCGCTCGACGGTGCGCAACCATGGCTCAAGTTCACCGCTTGCCCCCACGATCCTGTGATGAAACCACGCGGTACGGCAAAGGTAGACAGTTGCAGGATATATGGGTTGTCGGTGCCGGGTATACCTGACGCGGCATCTGGGAAGTCGTCCTGGTTCAGGAGCAGCCGTCGGCGACGATGCCGTTCAAGTCAACGCCATCCTCCTCCAGCATACGGGCAAGCACCGCGTTGCGCACCGTACCATAGCTGTGGCCGAAGAGGTACTTCGGCGACTCCCAGCGGGAGTACTTGCTCAGAAAGCGGCGGATGAAACGATCAAAGGCAGCTGCATCTCCGTCGATGCCATAAAAAGCGCGAGCGGCATAATGGCCCTGGATGTGGCCATACCCAGTACCCGGAGGATCGACGAAGACCAAATCTGCCACGTCGAGCAGCGAGTCCACGTTGCTATCGAAATGGTAAGGACCTCCCGCGAAATGGTGAAGGCCGGGCAGGTCTGCAACAACGGGACCGAAACTGGCCATGAGCATGGTCCTGGTGGAAACGCTGGGGCCGCCATCGTAGAGAAAGACGACTGGCCGCCTGCGTTGATCAGCGTCATCCGCGAAGTAGGCTACATAGGACATCGCCGCGATTGCGCTGCCATCCGGTACGCTGACAGTTCCTGTCAGCTTGTCTGGAGCAGAGATTTGCAGGTCTTCAGCATCGGTCCCGCCAACCACGAGAATGCCCGCCAGCGCGGTAAAAGGCAGGGAGTGTCCGCTCCGGAGCGACGCGATGCCCTTGGTCACTGCGTCGCCAGGTAGCCTCAGATCGGCCACCCGGGCACTACGCGCCGCGCTGTCACCATGAGACTCTTGCAGGCCTTGCGCCGCTAGCCTGCGTGGAGCACAGATCGACGCAAGAGCAAAGAAGGTGATTATCAGAACAGGGCAGTCAGACAAGATCATTTTTGGCCTCAGAAGACGAGCACGCTTGCTAGGCAGTTTACGTATTTGGAGAACTAAAGTTCTCTCTCAGGTTCTGCGATCCCCAGAAGTCGCATTCTCCGCAGGAAAGCAGTTCGACAGGGGCCAAGTGAGGCAAGACGCGTTAATCAGGAACGCTGAAACAGCGAGCCGCTTCTCCTTTTATCGATCTTGAACTTGAGGCGTCAAGGCTGTGCTTGGAAGCATGAGGCTAGCCTTCGCGCACCGACCTTGCGTACGCACGGAATTTATTTCGTGAGCTTGTCATACCTATCCACTGAGACGACTTCACCCAGCCGCTCGATAAACCCTCGCAGCCCATGCTTCGTTTCATGAATGACTTCTCGCTGGCGAGCCAGTTTATTGATTCCCTCGCTTACGTGACAGTGTAGCGATCTGCTACATGCAACCTTTGGTCCCCGTGGATTGTCACTTCTTTCCGCCTGACGACGCGGAACCGAGGACACTAGCGGGTGGGCGCCGTGATGCAGTGCAGGGCTGGAGGAGTGCTGAGAGTCGCATCCTAGGCGCAATGGCGGAAGTGATCTGTAGCAAGTGACGAGGAGAGCGTTTCTGGGACTTATCTGCATGAGTAGAACTCGACGGCGGACGTTCCAGGGACGATCACCTTGTAATGGAGACCAGGCGATGTCACCGCTCATTAGTCTTCGTCAAAGTCGAGATCAGCCCCGGACCGACCGGTTCCCATCCGAGCGTCTTTCGCGTCCATTCGCTCGAAGCTGGCAAATCCAATGTCGCAATTTGCCCCAAGTATGGCCCGAAGTGCTCAAAAGCATCTTCAGCCCGGATCGAAACCACTGGAACCTTCAACTCCTTGCCGATCGTCTCTGCGATGTCCCGCAGCGACACTCCCTCTTCCTGCACCGCGTGGTATGTTGTCATGCCCGGACCCGTCTTGTCGATTACCAACCGATACAGATGCTTCACGTCCGTCAGCGGGGCGGCAGACCAACGGTTTGCCCCACTCCCCACATAGGCCGAAACACCCTTCTCGCGCGCAATCTGGGCAAGAAATGTCACCATGCCCTGCTTGCGCGTGTCATGGACCTGCGGCAGACGCACAATCGCTACATGTACCCCCTTTGCCGCCACAGCCTGAGCCGCCTGTTCCGGCCTGCGCGGAACCGTCGCCGACTCTGCTGGAGGATCGTTCTCCGTCCTCATATGACCCGGCGTGCCGCGCAGAAGCCCGGCCGTGACCACCAACAGCCTGCCCGGGGACAGAGCCGAACCCAGCGCCTCAATCGCATTGATCTCGTCCTGAGCGTTTCGTGCGAAGGCCGAAAAGTCATGGTCGAAAGCGAGATTGACCACGGCATCCATGCCAGTCGCTCCGCTGTAAAGGCTGGCCAGGTCCCGCAAGTCGCCGCGATGCACTTCAGCGCCCATAACCCGCAACTGTTCCGCGCCGCCGTCGCTGCGCGTGAGGCCGCGCACCTGATGTCCGGCCTCCATCAACTCCCTAACTAATTCCGTGCCGATGAATCCTGTCGCTCCCGTTATAAATATGCGCATCGTCACTCCTCCTGTTGGCACAGTTCCTCGGAGGCCGCTTAGAGGTTGACACCCGGGCCTGCACCTTATAAAACGGGGAGAGTCCCCGCATCAATAGATAACAGGGGATAGTCCCCGGTTGCAAAAAAGGTTTGCCAAATCCTTGCATGCCGAACAAGACGCATCTATCCTCGCCGCCCGCCCGCAAGCCCCGCGCTGACGCGGAGCGCAATCGCGAGCGCATTCTCGAAGTAGCTAAAGACGTTTTCACCCGCGACGGAGCGACTGCAAGCCTCGATGACATCGCTCGTCGGTCGGGCATCGGCAATGCCACCCTTTATCGTCACTTTCCGACGCGAGATGATCTCATAGCAGCCGTCTACCGCAGCGAAGTAGAAAAGCTCGCCGCAGCGGAACAGCGCTTCGCCGCAACCATGCCGCCGCTCGATGCTCTCCGCGCCTGGATGTTTCTCTTCATCGACTGCACGGCTAGAAAAAGGCTCATCGTCCCGGCTTTGGAGACCGTAGCTGGCGGCTCGATGCGCCTTGCTGAAGGCTCCCGCCCACTTATTCGTACGGCATTCATCGCTGCCGTCCGGCGCGCCATTGATAGCGGCGATCTCCGCTCCGACACCGACCCCAACGACTTCGTACGTGCATTGGTCGGTGTTTTCCACACCACGGACATGCCGGGCTGGGAGTCCAGCGCCCGCCGGCTCGTCGGCATCCTCATCACTGGCTCGCGTGCTTATGAATGAATCGGTCGGCTCAGCTGTCTCAGCACAATTCTGGCATAAGGACGTAGACCCATCAACTAAGGATTAATGATGGAAAGCCTCATTGTCGGAAGTTTGGAGCGCGCGACGCGATCTGGGAACAGCGCGGCACGCTGGCTTACGTGAGCGCTTACAGGGACTGGCATCTTCCGACGATTGGACAGCCGCTTCTCACGGGTTTGGAGAGGCCAGGTGCTGCGCGGCACTCACAACACACGCTCGGCGTCGGCTTCGCTCCCTTGAAGCACTGCCAGCCGAGCCTGTGACCATGCGCGACAACTGGGGTACGGCAAACCACCATGCAGCCAGTCCAATCAGTAAAAAGACCAGCTTTGCTGGATCGAGATCGTCCTTCAGTGTGCCGTCCCGTTGTGCTTCGGCAAACATCGCCACCGTGCGCTGATAATGTGCGACCCGGGCCACCTCGTTTATGGCTGGACCATCCGATAAGCTCTCCCAGAGCAAGAGTCTGACGAGGTGCGGATTGTCCGCATGATAGTCGAAGATGCAGCCCGTATATTCTCCGATATTCTCCAGGCCGGGAGCGTTCGCTCCCAGGGAGATAGCAAGCTTTTCCAGTTGCTCGATCAGCACCGTCTCAAAGAGTCGTCGTTTGTCCCCGAAATAGTTGTAGAGCCGCTCCTTGTTGATTCCTGCGCGAGCTGCAATCCGCGCCATGGTCGTACCGTCCGGACCATGTGCGGTGAACTCTGTGCAAGCCGCTTGCTGAAGACGACGACGTGCTTCCTGTGTATCCCAGGCCATGAACCGATTCTATTTGAATCTCCAACGGCTAGGTTGGAATCTTATCCATTATCCAACCAGATCGTTGGAGTTGGGCTGAAGACTATTAACTCTTAGGAGAACGCCGATGTCGGGAAGAGTTGAGAACAAGATTGCAGTGGTTACGGGCGGAACCAGCGGCATTGGATTGGCGACAGCCAGACTGCTCGCAGCGGAGGGGGCCCGGGTTTTTGTAACAGGGCGAAGGAGCCCAGAACTCGCGACGGCGATCGAGCAGATCGGTCATGGGGCCGTGGGCATCCAGGGCGATGTTTCCAAGTTGGAGGATCTCGACCGCCTGATCACGGTGGTGAGAGAGCAAGCGGGGCGGCTGGATATCCTGTTCGCGAATGCAGGCACGGCTGAACACCTCACACTTGAACAGGTGTCTGAAAGTCAGTTCGAAGCCGGGTTCTCCGCGAATGTCAAAGGGGTCTTCTTTTGCATGCAGAAGGCTTTGCCCTTGATGCCTGATGGAGCTGCCGTTGTTCTGAATGCTTCCATGTGGACGATCAAGGGAATACGTGGGTTCGGTGTATTGAGCGCGAGCAAGGCCGCGGTAAGGAGCTTCGCGCGAACATGGGCAAACGAACTCGGCGAGCGGAGAATACGCGTAAATGTCGTCAGCCCAGGCCCAGTACATACTGCTTCAATTGAGAGGGCGACAGGTGGTCGGGACAACGCCGAACGACTCTTGTCGGAACTGTCGAAAGACATCCCTCTCGGCCGCCCCGGTAAGCCTGAAGAGATTGCAAAAGCAGTCCTATTCCTCGCCTCAGAGGATGCAAGCTATGTGAACGGCGCTGAACTTTTCGTCGATGGCGGGATGGTTCAGATCTAGCGGCTTCTGATTCCTCATCTGCACTTCTCAAGCCACGCACCGCACTCACAGTGTCTAACGGTTATTGTCTTCGCATCCGCGCTGTGAGGCGGATGCAGTGAGGTCCACGGGGACCAAAGGTTGCATATAGCGAATGGCTACACAGTCGCGTTGAGCAAGGGGATCAATAAACTGACTCGCCATCGAGAAGTCGTCCATGAAGCGCCGCATGGGCTGCAAGGGTCTATCAAGCGGCTGAGTGAAGTCGTCCCAGTGGATAGGTACTACAAGCTTCGCACCAGTAGCTTCGACAACTTCTCGCCAGTAGGCGTCAGAAAAGGCCCGCGACTGCCTTCCCAATCCACCAATGGAAAGGAAAACAATGTCGGCGTGGACACCGCGGTACATGCCCGGGACGAAGTTCGCGCTCGGATGGACAAGGATATGGGAGCCAGCATGTTCAATGAGATAGCTGAAGGTGCCCCCCTGGCGGTAGCTCTTGATGGAGGCGGGTTGGTGCAGAGGGCTGCTTATGTCGCCCGGCACCTTGTCGTCAGGCGAGTGCAGGGAACGAATCACAGTGACGTGAAAGCGCCCAGCATCGAGCTGTTCACCGCCAAGTACCGTGCGTATTTTTTCCGGAGGCACGCCTCCACCAAGACCGACCTCGTACGTAGATGGAGAACCCACAAGCAACGCGCCTGTTTTCATCGCAACCAGTGGCGCATCAAAGACGTGATCGAAATGCGAGTGGGAGATAAGCAGAAGATCGATGTGGCTGACTCCTGCCGATAAGAGGCTTTGAGCCACTCGAACAGGATCTGTCGCAATCTTTTTCGTCAGCACTGCTTGTAAATCGGGTCGCGACAGGAACGCATCCACCATCACCGCATGGCTCTGATCACGAAAGAGGAGAGTGGTTGTTCCGAAGAACACGGCTTGCAAAGATCCGGTTTGAACAGCGGCCGCAGGCAGTTTTTGACTCCGACCTGGCCCCGCAGGATGTGCCATCTCCCACGTTCCGAAGAACATTGCTCCAGCGCCAAGGATCAACGCGCCAGCCCAAAACAATTTAGCAAGGTCTCGCATAAAGAATCTTCATTGTAATGCGAGCGGTTCGCCATTTACCGCTAAACGCATGGCTGGTTAGTAGGCGGCCTGGCTGCTCCATGTCAGGACTGCGAGGCGCCTCCTTCCGAGAATGCGACCTAGGGCTGGCGAGTTTCGCTGTCGAGAATGCGCTTGCAAGAGCGTTTACGAGGTGGGTACAGCCGGGGTGTTTAGCCCATTGCGGTATTGGCGAGGGCTGTGGCCGGTAACTTTCCTGAACACCTTCCCGAAGGCGCTGGTTGACTCATATCCCAGCGACTGCGCGATTGCGGAGATCGGATCGGTCGTATTCGCCATCCTGTCCTCAGCGAGCAGTACCCGCCAGCGTGTCAGGTATTCAATGGGCGACTGCCGGACCGTGTTCTTGAACCGCGAGGCAAAGGCGGCGCGAGACATACCCACTCGCTGCGCCAGCTTTTCGACCGTCCACGCGTATGCGGGTTCACTGTGCATGGAGGAGATTGCCCTGCTCATCTGCACATCCGCCAGCGCCGAGAGTCCTCCCAGATTTTCCCTCGCGCACTCCTCGATATAGACGCGAATCGCTTGAACAAACATCATGCGGGCGAGCGAGTGAGCGACGACGACTCCGCCGGGCCGCGGATGGTGCAATTCTTCGGTCATCTGTTGCAAGGTCCAGCAAAGAGCTACGTTCTCAGCGACGTTTGTGAGGTGCACCACGGGAGGCAGCAGGTTCAGGAGCATGCCTGCCTGTGTCGTGCTGAAGGCGTAATGCGCTCCAACCAGCAGGCACTGCCCTCCACCGGTGTAGGTTGCGATCGTTCCGCATTGCACCGCCTCAACGCCGGTGTACGACGCCATGGCACTGTCCTGACTCCCGGCAAGGCTAAAAGGCTTTCCGCGGGGCAACAAAAGACATTCGCCAGCCTGGAGATGCACGGGATCAGAAACGCTCTCGACGGAGAGCCAAGCCTCTCCAGAGACGACCGCATAACACTTAAGACCATCGTGTTTGGGGAATTGTATGGCCGAACCTGAGCCAAGGTTCAACCCGCCGCAGTTGTAGGTGCGGGGGTTCAAGAGAACGAGGATCTGTGAGAGCGGGTCCATCCGCTGTTTAGACGATCAAGCCAATTATTTGGACTCTGAGAATAGATCGTCTGAGTGGAACGGAGAATCTTATGAGTCGTATCGATCAGCTTGGCTTGTAGAAACACGGAGGGGAAATGGCGAAGTATGCAGGAAAGCGGGTACTGATTACAGGAGGAACGAGTGGCATAGGGCTCGCTACGGCACGGCTTCTGGTCGCCGAGGGAGCTCAGGTGCTGCTCACGGGCCGCACCCGGAAGACCCTGGATGCAGCGCGTGAGGAATTTGGCGAGAACGCCATCGTGGTTGAAAGCGATGCAGCTTCGCTCCCCGACATCCAAAAGCTCGCCGATCGGGTGGAAACCGATTTCCAACCGATCGACGCGTTGTTCGTCAATGCGGGGCCAACGCGTTTCGCCCCGTTTGAAGAGATGACGGAGGGCGATTACGACGAACTGTTCGCGGTCAATGCGAAAGGACCTTACTTCACGGTATAAAAGCTCGCTCCATGGATGCGGGAGGGAGGCGGTGTGGTGTTCACGACCTCCGTTGTGAATGTGATGGGGTATCCGATGGTGAGCGCTTACGCCGCGACGAAGGCTGCCGTGCGATCCATGACGCGCAGCCTGGCGCGGGAGCTTCTGCCGCGCGGTATCCGGGTCAACGCTGTGAGTCCCGGCCCGATTGCGACTTCCATTTTGGACAAAGTTATGTCCAAAGAAGCTCTTGACAAGACATACAAGCAAATGGCGGAGACTAACCCGATGAAGCGAGTAGGCAACACGGAAGAGATTGCCAAAGCGGCCGTCTTCCTGGCGTTTGAGGCGACCTATACGACTGGAGCAGAACTCCCTGTCGATGGGGGTGGGTCCCAGCTATGAGGCGTGGAACCTCATCGGCGAGAGAGTCATGCGAGCGGAACCGTTTATTCGCATGCGCACGGTATCTCGAAGGGCCCGCCATGAGCCACTTGTATGCCATGGCGCTCGCCCTCGCGGTGGCTGGTCCGGCCGCAGCGCAAGCCCCCGGTCGTGTGGCGTTACAGGACGGCCAGAGCAAAGCGAACAGCAAAGCCGGTCAACGCGCTGTGCCGGCCCGGCTTATCCCGGTGCCGGAAGATCTTGACCCCGCTACCGCGGCACTGGTGGGCGCGCCCTATTCCACGTTCTGGAACCTGAACCCACCTGACGATGCGGCGTGGAGGGCGATCGTAACGCGAGCTGCCGAAGCGACTGTTCCGCACCTCAGGCAACAGCGCGCGGCTTTGGGCGTTTCTATCTTAGCAACTGTGCTGGGTGGAGTCAAAGCGTACGTCTTGACTCCCCGCATGATCCCGGCGGCACATAAGAACCAGGTCATCTTCCACATCCACGGAGGAGGGTACATCTTCAGCCCGGGCGAGGCGGGTACGGGGGAGGCGATGCTGATGGCCGCGTATGGCGGCTACAGAGTTATCTCGATCGACTACCGTATGCCTCCTGATGCTCCGTATCCTGCGGCAATGGATGACGTAACTTCTGCGCGGCGCGCTTTGGTGGCGCAAACCGATCCGCGACGCATCGCGGTGGAAGGTACTTCAACTGGAGGCGGCATGACGCTTGCGTTGATGATGCGCGCCAAGGCGGAAGGCTTACCGCTGCCCGGAGCCATTGCTCCGGGTTCTCCATGGTCCGATATGACGGGTACGGGTGACAGCTACAAGACGAACGAATGGATTGATAACGTGGTCGTCAGCTATGACGGCTACCTCAGCCGGGTTGCGCGTCTGTACGCTCACGGCCACGATCTTAAGGATCCGCAACTGTCGCCTGTTTACGGCGATTTGCACGGTCTGCCGCCCACCATTCTGACATCTGGTACGCGCGATCTCTTTCTGTCCAATACGGTCCGGGTACAGCGAAAGCTCCGCGAGGCCGGCATTGAGGCAGACCTTGAAATGTATGAAGGGCTCTCCCACGCGCAGTTCAACTCGAATCCTACTGCCGGAGTGACGAAGGAAGCCTATGGCGAGATAACGCGGTTCTTCGACGCACACTTAGCCCGATGAGATAGCTGAACAACTCCGAAATTGTGTTACTGACGATAAGCCGACTTCCCAGTCCCGACAAACCGCCCTGTTCAGGCTTCGCACCAGTCGAGTAACCATACCTACGCGATTGGAAATCGCTACACCCAAAAACGTACATAGAATCTCGCTATGCGCGTCCTTGCTATGTTCCTCGCTCTTGCGCCTCTGAATTGCATGGCGCAGGGTTCGCTCCAGTCCAAGGTTGCTGCGATCGCAAGCGACGCTAAAGGGACTGTGAACGTGTCCTGCATGCTTCCAGGGACCACGCTCAATTGCGACCTTCACCCGCACAACCATGCGCCGATGCAGTCGATGTACAAACTTCCGCTTGCGCTCACGGCGCTGCACATGGCGGACTTAGGAACACTGTTGCCCACACAACGAGCCGGGGAGCCCATCGATGTCACCTTGGACAGGCCGGTACAGTTCCTGCCGGCCGACATCATTCCAGGTTCCTTCAGTCCGCTCACTGATCGGTATCCCAAAGCCAATGTAGACGTGAAGCTGCGCGAAATCATCAGCCTTGCCGTTGGACAAAGTGATAACGGTGCCGAAGAAGTCCTAGTCCGTCTAGTTGGTGGTCCTCTCGCGGTAGAGCACTATATGCACTCACTTGGCATTTCTGCAATCCAGGTCCGTTATAGCGAGCGTGATCTAGACCGCAATGAAGATCTCCAGTACCAAGACTGGATTGAGCCGACCGCAGCGATTCAATTGCTTGAACTTCTGTTGAACAGGCCTCCGGTCTCACCAATTGCAAATGCCTTTCTCCTTAAAGCGATGGACTCGCCGTTTACGTCGGCTAGACTCCGCGCCGGACTTCCTTCCGGGACCCCCCTTGCTCATAAGAGTGGATCATCCGGGACGCATGGCGGCTTAACGGCGGCCACCAACGACATAGGCCTAATCACGTTGCCGGATGGACGTAAATTAGCTATTGCTGTGTTCGTTACTGACAGCCGAGCCGATGATGACACTCGCGAGGCTGTCATTGCCCGCATCGCACGGGTTGTTTACAACGAAGCGATTGTGACGAAGTAACGGCTCGCGTGCTTACGTTAAGCGTGTGGGCGATCAAGCTCCTAGAAACGCCGCTCACGCCAGTCAAGCACACCGGCCTGTTCCAATCGCACGTTTTGCCGTCAACTTCCGACAATGCGACTTCTCATTATCAATCCTTAGATGAATGGGTGTATGTCCTTGTTCCAAACTTGCACTCAGAACAGTTGAGCCGACCCAGTTCATTCACAAGGCACGCGAACCGGCGATGAGGATGTCGACGAGCCGGCGGGCGCTGGGCTCCCAGTCCGGCATTGCCATGGTGTGAAAGTTGCCGACCAATGCACGTACGAAGTCGTTGGGGTCGGTGTCGGAGCGGAGATCGCCGCTATCAATGGCGCGCCGGACGGCAGCGATGAATGCCGTACGAATAAGTGGGCGGGAGCCTTCAGCAAGGCGCATCGAGCCGCCAGCTACGGTCTCCAAAGCCGGGACGATGAGCCTTTTTCTAGCCGTGCAGTCGATGAAGAGAAACATCCAGGCGCGGAGAGCATCGAGCGGCGGCATGGTTGCGGCGAAGCGCTGTTCCGCTGCGGCGAGCTTTTCTACTTCGCTGCGGTAGACGGCTGCTATGAGATCATCTCGCGTCGGAAAGTGACGATAAAGGGTGGCATTGCCGATGCTCGACCGACGAGTGTCAAGGGCAGAGTAAAACCAGGCCAGTGGGGCCGAGCAAAATTAGGCCACTTGGCGGTCGCATATGGCGACTTTCGGCGCAGCTCCGGTTAGCTTTTTAGCTTCCGGAGGATGGTTCTCGTTTACGCTTGCTCTGCTTGAGCCGGTAGCTGTCGCCGTTCATCTCGAGGATGTGGACATGGTGGGTGAGCCGATCGAGCAGGGCACCGGTGAGCCGCTCGGAACCGAGGATTTCGGTCCATTCTGCAAAGGGCAGGTTGCTGGTCACGAGCGTGGAGGCGCGTTCATAGCGTTGGCTGAGCAGCTCGAAGAGTAGTTCGGCGCCGGTCTTTGAGAGTGGCACGAAGCCCAGCTCATCGACAATCAGAGCTCATAGCTGGCTAACTGTTTCTGGAAGCGCAGCAGCTTCTTTTCATCACGGGCTTCGATCAGCTCGCTGACCAGCGCAGCTGCGGTGATAAAGCGCACGCGATGACCACGCTGGCAGGCAGCCAGGCCGAGAGCGAGGGCGATGTGCGTCTTGCCCGTGCCGGAATTGCCAAGAACGAGCAGATTTTCACGGCGGCTAAGGAATTCCGACCGGGCCAGTTCCAGCACCATATTTTTGTTCAGGGATGGGATGGCCAGAAAGTCGAAGCTGTCAAGGCTCTTGACCACCGGAAACTTGGCCTGTCGTATGCGGCGATCGGTGGCGCGGCGTTCTCGGTCGAGCAACTCCAGTTCAGTGATGCGGAGCAGATAGCGTGGGTAATTCACCTGCTCAACGGCGCACTGCCTTGCCACGCGGTCGTACTCGCGCAGGATAGTGGGCAGCCGAAGTTCCTTCAGGTGGTGTTCAAGCAGAACCTGCGGCGTGTCTGTTGTATGTGTCGCTGTGTCTGTCCCAGAAAGTTCGACCTCGCTCATGCGTGCACCTCCGTGAGCAGCGCCATATAGTCGGTGACCTGCGTGGTGCACACCTGGGCCAGTGGAAGGTGCGGATAGTTCTCCATGTCCAGCCGCGGCGGCCGGCGCTCAATGCGGCATAGCAGCAGATGGCGCACCGCGTCGAAGCTGATCGTGCCTAACTGCAATGCATCATTAATGGCACGCGTGACCTCCTCAAAGGCGAAGGTTTCCATGAGTCGAAGTACCTGTACATACTCGCGCGCCCCGTGTTTCTTCAGCCTTGCTTCGAGCAAGCGCCGCAATTGCGCAAAACACTCCGGCAACTGCCAGCCGACGAGCGGCGCTGCCTGATCCAGCGCTCTGGTTTTTTGTTCGAGCAGGGCGAGATGGTGCAGCGGATCGAAGACCACGGCCTCGCGTTCATAACTACGCTCGTGGCGAGCAATGACTTCACTGCCGCACGCAATGACCACCTGGTGCACATACCCCTTGACCAACACCTGACGATGTCCGTACTGAGTCGGCACCGAATAGTCGTTGCTACGATAGCGAACCCGCGCCAACGAACTCACTCGTGCGGTTGTCTTCTCGCAGGCTTCATAAGAGGCTGCTGGCAGCGGCAGCATCGCGGCGCGGTCTCGCTCAGATCGCTCTCCGATCGTCTCTGTGTGCCCGCGCAGCCGCTGCTCACGCCGCTTCCAGCACTGCTCAGCCAGGTGTACGTTGAACTCTGTCCAAGTGTTAAAGCGCGGAATCGGCACCATGAAGTTCCGCCGCGCATAGCCGACCAGACCCTCCACCTTGCCCTTGTCGTTGCCCTTGGCTGGCCGCCCAAACTTATCGGCAAATAGATAGTGGCTCTGCAACTCAGAGAATGCGCGCGTCCTCTGCCGCTGCTCGCCGCCCAGGATCTTGGCCACTGCAATTTTGGTGTTGTCGTACAAAATGCGCGTCGGCACCGCCCCAAAATACTCGAAGGCTCGTACGTGACCTTCAAGAAAGGCTTCCGTTGTTTCGGCCGGGAAGGCTATGACGAAACAGTCGTCCGAGTGCGGTAGGTCCATGGCCAGATAGTGCGCCTTGCACTCCACGCCGGCCACAATCACCAGCGCTTCGCCGAAGTCCGGGGTCCCCAGCAACGGGTCCTTGTTGCTGGGGTGGAAAGTCCGCCTGTGCCTCTCCAGGCGGGTGCGCCAGCGGCACAAACATCTCCCGCCCACGCACATGCTCGCTGCGTACGTAGTTCTTCACGCTCGTGTAGCCGCCGCTGAACCCGTGCTCTGTCTGCAAGCGGTCGAAGATCCGCTTGGCCGTGTGCTTTTGCTTGGCTGGCCTTTGCTTGTCGTCTTCCAGGATCGCATCGATGACGCCCAGCCATGGCCCCAGCATGGGCCGCTTCACCGGTTGCTGTCGCTGGTAGCCTGGCGGCACCGCGTACTGCAGCATCTTCCGAACCGTCTCTCGCGATACCCCAAACTCCCTGGCTACCGCCCGCTGACTCCGCCCCTCCACCAATACCGCTCGCCGTACTCGCCCGTATAGCTCCACCCTGAACATCCCTCCGGTGTCCCATGATCCCTGCTGCCACAGCAACAACTCACGAAACAAGGTTCCGGCGGTGGCCTCCTATTGGCCTACTTTTACTCCGCCGCAACACCCCGCTCCCGCGGCATGCTGTGGCCTAGTATTCCTCTGCCCTTCTCATTCATCCTGATCGTCCCAGAGTTCCGCCGGAGTGCTGTCCTCAGTAAAGACCTGGCTCGCGTTTGCCGTGACCGCTTCTACCCATACCTCATCGATCCCGTTTGAAAGTAGAAAGTCAGGCCTATTAAATGGCTGCTGAACGCCGAGCCCGACACTGTGGAACATCTCATTCAAGTAAAGCTCCCAGACGCGGCCGTCGAATCCGGTGGATTGAAAATCTTTGATGAAGTTGCCATCAGGCTTTGGAAGTTTGTCGAACGACTCCTGCAGGGTGATGCGTGTCGGCCCATGAAAATCCTCACCGCCCGGCTGAGGCATTATTTTGTGGAAATTGGGGTGTAGTTTGTCCTGCGAAACGAGCGCGGCGAAGAGATCTTTTTGCTTACTCACATAGTCTCCGTGTTGAGGTTCTGAGGGTGAATGATTGTCGCAGTGGTCGTTTCACCTGATCCGACTCAGAGAATGACCACTATCTCTCTTCAACACTTCGGCATGCTTTTTCCGCCCGTTCACATTGATCTGCTCTTCAATTTCCCACTCAGCTAACCACTCGCGCAAGTCGGACTGATATACCGCAGAAAACTGCAATGCCTCAGCCCAGCAATCGTCGTAGGAAACCTCTCCTCCGGCACCCAAGAGCTCCCAAACGCGCGTCTTTGCCCGGGCCCTGTTGTCCTCTGCGAATTGCTGGTACTTCTTCTCCCGATACATGACCGGAGCTCCAAACAACTCAAGGTTGCCGCTTTTCTCCTGCCGCTGTCTTGACTGCACATCGGCGCGAACCAAGTGTGTCTGCTCCTCCGTGCGCTTCTCGACGCTTTTGAAGACTTCGACCCCCTTGGGGTGGCGGGTTGCGTAGATCAGGTAGAAATTGAAGGCGTCGGAGTCCGGCTTCATCACCGGCAGCGCGCAAACGTAAGCAAATTCACCTTCACGCTTGATCAAGTCACAATACTTTCTCACGACCGCGAATTCGAGTTCTGTTCCCGACAATCGTCGCAGCTCAGGAAAGTCCTCACCCAGCAGATCACTGAAATCCGTGGCGCTATCGTTCACGAACCGGGTGATGAACGCTGACATGAGGTTGATCACGACCTCGCCAGGCCGCATCTTCAGCAAGGGCGAGATCTGCGAGATGCCTGCAAGCTTCCAGCCCCAGGGGTCAATCAGGATGAACGAGAACGTGCGACGCGTGGAGCAGTAGCGAACGATGTCGTCGATGCGCTCAGCAAAGTCCCAGTTCTCGGCGCGGACCTTGATTTCAGCGCTGTTGCTCTTTTGGGCGAACTCCTTTAACAGCTCGAATGGAGGCTTTTCCTTCTCGATGAAGAGACACCCGATCGAAGGAACTCGGTTGCGCGTTGATAGTTCCATTCGAGTCGCCTTGAGAACTTCAAAGGCTATTCCAAAGGAGGTGTCGCGGTAGTCTTTGTCCTTCGAGTTCCACGGTCCGGCACAACAGTCGACGTATTTGATGTCGCAGGCAGAACCCAGAATCCGCGCAGCGGCCTCAAGGTAGAGCTTGATGGCATAGTGCTTGATCTCGGACTGTTCACGATCTTGATAATCCGATTCGGTCATGCTCACCAACGGAACCTGCAGAAATTTGGTTCAGAATCGGCAGTTCATCATAAGTGACCCCGTCAAGGAGTCTACCCGTTTCACTCTTGCGGACCCCGCCCCACTGCTTGAAGAAGAAGGGCACCTCCGCTTCTCTGCATTGCTGCTCTAGAGAACGAACCCATTCCGGCTCGATGGGCCGCGCACCGGCGCCGCTCTCTCCACCAACGATCATCCAGTGAATCTGTCGCAGATTCAGCCTGCCCAGATCTTCCAGGAGAGGTTCTACAGACAGGAAGCGCACCGCGACGCGTGCCTTTCGTAACTGCGCGATTCGCGGGACTCCATGCTTGCGGTTCTCGACGCTGGTTCCCCACCAGATGTGCTTAAACTTCGCAGCAAACGCGAGCTTCAGATTAAGGAGTCCGGCCATTCGATCAGGGCGTTTCGTCAGCACCTGATAGGTGTGCCAATCAGCTTCAAGCATAACCTTGCAGACCTGGACGATGAAATCGTCCGGCACATCCGGGTGAAAGAGATCGCTCATCGAATTAACAAAGATCTTCCGCGGCTTCTTCCACCTCAACGGATCATTGAGCTTTTCGGGAACGAGGCGCAAGTCAAAACCTTGCTCATACGGATGGGCGGGAACCCCACGAAAGCGTTCGGCGAACGTCTTGGCGTAGCAATGCTTACATCCAGGGCTGATCTTGGTGCAGCCCCGCACGGGATTCCACGTCGCGTCAGTCCATTCAATCGAAGATTTGTCGGACATTTCGCCTCCCCTTCGCCATGCAAATGGTATCAGTTTCGCATGATCTGCGCCTCTCCAGCCTTGGCTGTACCGAAGTACACCATGCCCGCTTAGACGCCCTCTGTCTGTTCTGGCCATGCGTGATAAGGAGGATCGGGCCGCGAAATCGGCACCGCGGCACCGCACTCGGCCAGTAAACTAAGGTAGTGACAGCAGTTCTCGAACTTCAATTATGCCCAAGCCGCCTCAGCAGCCGAAGATTTACCACATCACCCACGTCGATAATCTTCAGGCGATTGCTGCCAGTGGCCGTCTACTGTCCGATGCGCGCCTGGCGAAACTCGGCGGCCCAAATGAGATGGTGGGCATGTCCCATATCAAAGCGCGGCGAATGACGGGAATCAACCTGGAGGAGTGTTATCCGGAAGATTACGTGGGTCAATATGTCCCGTTTTACTTCTGTCCGCGCTCTGTCATGCTGTATCTGATCTACGCCCGCAATCACGAACTCACATACAAAGGCGGACAGGGGCCGATCGTGCACTTACAAGCTGACTTGGCGGCGGTAGTCGAATGGGCCGAGGGTAAGGATCGCAGGTGGGCTTTCTCTCTCTCGAATGCGGGGGCATACGGCGTGGAATTCAGAAATGATCTGAACCACTTGAACGAGGTCAATTGGCCGGCAGTAGCGGCCGATGACTGGCGGAATGCCTCGGTCAAGCACGGTAAGCAGGCGGAGTTTTTGGTTAGAAACTACTTCCCATGGCATTTGGTTGAGCGGATAGGCGTATATTCCAATGCAATCGCGCAACAGGCGGCCCAGGCGATAGCCGCCGCAGAGCATCAGCCGCAGATCGAAATCCTACGCGAATGGTATTACCCTTAATGAGCATGATTGACTACATCTCGGGCGACATTCTTACGGCCGATACAGAGGCGCTGGTTAACACGGTCAACTGCGTCGGCATCATGGGACGCGGTATCGCCCTACAGTTCAAGAACGCTTTCCCTGAGAATTACAAGGCTTATGTCCGAGCTTGCGACTTGAACGAGGTTCAACCGGGACGCATGTTCGTTTACCAAAATAATCGGTTACACGAACCCAAATACATCATTAACTTTCCGACCAAACGACACTGGAAGGAAAAAAGTCGATTAGCTGATATCGACTCCGGCCTGGTGGCGCTTAAGAACGAGATTCTGACGAGAGGCATCAAGTCGATTGCGGTTCCACCCCTCGGCAGTGGATTAGGTGGACTGAATTGGGCGGACGTGAAGCCCAGAATTGAAGCTTCGCTCAGCAATATTCCTGATCTTAGGGTCGTCGTGTACGAGCCCAAAGGCGCTCCAACGCCACAAGAGATGGTGTCGTCCAAGGCTGTTCCCAAGATGACGGCGGGCAGAGCCGCCTTGGTCGTTCTCATGGATCGTTACCTAAGCGGTCTCCTCGATCCCTTCGTGACCTTATTGGAAGTGCACAAATTGATGTACTTCATGCAAGAAGCCGGGGAGCCGCTGAAGCTGCAATACGCTCAGGCGAACTACGGGCCTTATGCGGAGAACTTGCGTCATGTTCTGAAGCACGTCGAAGGACATCTGATCAGCGGGTACGCGGATGGCGGGGATGCTCCGGACAAGCAACTTGAACTCGTGCCGGGGGCGGTCCAGGATGCCCAGCACTTTTTAGAGGGCGATTTGGAGACCAAGGACCGGTTTGATAGGGTGGCCGCCTTGGTCGACGGATTTGAAACTCCGTATGGCGTTGAGCTCCTGTCGACAGTTCATTGGGTCGTCAACAAAATGGGTGCCACGTCACTCGCTGATGTCATACTGCTGACGTATGCCTGGAACGAACGTAAGCGCCAGTTCACCGAAAAGCAGATCAAGCTCGCCTATCGCACCCTGCTCGACAAAGGTTGGGTAACGAGTTCGGTGGCCGTGTAGTCGACCGATCGAAATCTACGGCCATCTTAAGTTGCTGCTGGAGGACGCCTCTGTCCGTACATCCGTCTGGATCAATTGATCGTCATCACCGCACATACCGGCGAGAGTATGCAGATACCTACGTGGGGGTTGAGACCTACGTGCTTCTTCTGCTGAGAAAGCATCGCGGTCGGTATGTGCAGGTTGCACGAGCAGGATCTTCTAAGATCGATAGGATCGTCGTCCTCTCGGATAGTCGCGAGACCGCAGGACTGTCTTGAGACGGCGCATACAGGCTCGCGACGAGCTGCGCAAAGCAGGAACCCTCCCGCAGTTGGGCGGTGAATACATCTGGAGCCTCAAGTTCAAAGCCTGGGTAATCGAACGATGCTTTGCCGTAACTCGCGCAGCCCGCAAGAGACGCATTCGGACACAACGCCAGCGAAACCAAGCGGGGTGGAAAGAGAAAGCTGCTGCTGCGAAGCGCGTCACTTTCGGCTTCAATGCCTATGAACGTAGGCGGATCGTTAAGGCGATTCGCTACGACTCTCCGTCGCGGTAAAGCTCTTATCCGTTCGTTGAATGGGATTGGACCCGTGACGCGAGTATTGACTACTCACAGCGGACCCTTGATGAGAGCGCCAGTGCAAAACTAGGCCACAGTGCGTCGCGAGAGCGTTGCATTGCGGCGGAGTAAAAGTAGTCCACCGCCGGACTTTTGGTTCCTTGAGCATTTGCCTTAGTGGCATGGTTGATGGAACACCGGAGGGATGTTCGAGGTGGAGATTTACGGACGAGTACGGCGAGCGGTTCGAGTCGAGGGCATGAGTCAACGGGCGGTAGCCAAGCAGTTTGGGCTTTCGCGAGATACGGTACGGAAGATGCTCGAGTACGCGGTTCCACCCGGCTACCAGCGGCAGCAGCCGATCAAGCGGCCCAAGTTAGAGCCATGGTTGGGCGTCGTCGACGCCACTCTGAACGACGACAAGCTGAGACCGGCCAAGCAGCGACATACGTCTAAGCGGATCTTCGATCTTCTAAAAGAAGAGCACGGATTCGCGGGCGGCTAGACGATCGTGAAGGACTACGTGCGTGGCGAACAGGTTCGCGGCCGGGAGATGTTCGTGCCTCTGACCCATGCACCGGGCGAGGCACAGGTGGATTTTGGCGAGGCGCTGGTGGTGATCGCCGGCGTGGAGCAGAAGGCGCACTATCTGGCCATGGACCTGCCCCATTCGGACGACTGCTTTGTGGCAGCGTTTCCGGTCGAGACGACTGAGGCCTTTCTGGAAGGCCACGTACGGGCCTTTGCCTACTTCGGCGGCGTGCCCACGCGGATACTCTACGACAACACCAAGATCGCTGTAGCCAAGATCCTGGGCGGCGAGCAGCGGCAGCGCACCCGGTCCTTCTCTGAGTTGCAGAGTTACTATCTGTTCGCCGATAAGTTCGGCCGTCCAGCCCGAGGCAACGATAAGGGCAAGGTCGAAGGTCTGGTGGGCTATGCACGACGGAACTTCATGGTTTCGATTCCGCGTGCGAGCAGCTGGGAAGAGTTAAACGCTGGCCTGGAAGCCGATTGCCGGAAGCGGCGCGAGCGGCGGCTGCGCGGACATACAGAGACCATCGGCGATCGCTTCGAGCGTGATCGTGCCGTGATGCTGCCGCTGCCGGCGGCGCCTTATGAAGCCTGCGAGAAGATCTCCGCGCGGGTCAGTTCACTGTCGCTGGTTCGCTATCGGTCGAACGACTACTCGGTGGCAACCGAGTACGGGCACCGCCAAGTATGGGTCAAGGGCTACGTGCACGAAGTGGTGATCGCCTGTGGCAGCGAAGTCATCGCCCGGCATCAGCGCAGTTATGAACGCGAGGCAGTCATCTTCGATCCGCTGCATTACCTGGCGTTGCTCGAGCAGAAGACGCGTGCACTGGATCAAGCCGCTCCGCTCGCCGGTTGGCAGTTGCCGGAGTGCTTCGCACAGCTGCGGCGCTTGCTCGAAGCAAGGCTCAAGAAGCACGGCAGCCGGGAGTATGTGCAAGTGCTGCGACTCATCGAGACCTTCGACCTCGCAGAACTCACTCTTGCCATCGAAGATGCCCTGCGCTTAGGCACGATCAGCTTCGATGCGGTGCGCCATCTGCTGCTGTGCCGCATCGAGCGAAGACCGCCGCGGCTGGACATGGAAAACTATCCGCACCTGCCTCTGGCTCAGGTGCGGACCACGCAGGCCGCCGATTCCATGACGCTGCGCGTGGAGGCATGCGCATGAGTGGTGCCGAAGTCTCTGCAACCAACGCTGTCGTTCACACGGCTGACACGCCGCAGCTTCTGCTGGAGCATCACCTTAAGGAACTGCGGCTGCCAACCATCCTGCGCGAGTATGACAAGGTGGCAAGGCAGTGTGCGGTCGAGCAGGTTGACTATCAACACTACCTGCTCCGCATCACCGAACTGGAGTTGCTGGACCGCGAGGGCCGCGCCACCGAACGGCGCATCCGGCAGGCGAAGTTCCCGGTCGTCAAGACCATGGACAGCTTCGACTTCCTCGCCATCCCGTCGCTGAACAAGACCCTGGTACTGGAACTGGCGCGAGGCGAGTTCCTCGTCCGTCGCGAGAACGTCCTGCTGCTGGGCAACAGCGGCACCGGCAAAACGCACATCGCCCTGGCTCTTGGCCTGGCTGGCTGCCAACGTCGGGGTCCCCGCGGACAGGTCCACGTCCGTGGGGTGACAGTGTGGCCATCGCGTGCGCTTCACCACCACTGCCGCGCTGGTCAGCGAGCTGATCGAGGCCCGCGACGAGAAGAAGCTGCTCCGCTTCCAGAAGCAGATCGCTAGCTATGAGCTGCTCATCGTCGATAAACTGGGCTTCGTGCCTCTGTCCAAGACCGGCGCCGAGTTGCTCTTCGAAATGCTCAGCCAGCGCTACGAACGCGGATCAACGCTGGTGACCAGCAATCTGCCCTTCCAGGAATGGACCGAGGTCCTCGGCTCCGAACGCCTCACCGGCGCCCTGCTCGACCGGCTCACCCATCACGTGCACATCCTGGAGATGAACGGCGATAGCTATCGCCTCAAGCAGAGCCGCCGCAAACGAGTTCCATCCGCAGAACGCTAACCTACCCTGATCGTGACTCGGGCAGAAGGACCTCTTCCGCTACGCTCCAGAGGCCTTCTGCCCGCAATCCCACAAAGACTAAATACCAATCCACCGGACTACTTTTGCTCCGCTGCAGTGGCCTGGTTTTGCTCCGCCCTTGACAGAGTTGGGAGAAAACTGGCAGAGCGTCGGCAGAGGGCAAATTGAGATTTGCTGCCAATTTGCTGCCAAGCTCTCGGAGGGGGTACCGCTAAGTTGTTGAAGTAATTGGTGGACCTGATCGGGATCGAACCGATGACCTCTTCCATGCCATGGAAGCGCGCTCCCAGCTGCGCCACAGGCCCACATTGGGTGGGGAATGTAGTTCTTATTGTCCCCGAGTGTGGCCGATTCGTCAAACGCATCCAGCTACGCGATCTCGCGATCGAGGCGAAGAAGAAGAGAAATCAAGGCAGTAGAATACTGCCATGCCGTTCCTTGCCAAAGCCACCAAACTCCCTGAAACCGCTCTGGGCTGGGCACACCCCGTCGTTCGGGAGTGGTTCGTGCAGAAGTTTGGAACGCCTACCGAACCGCAGGTGGAAGGCTGGCCTCTGATATTGGAGGGCAAGCCGGTGCTTATCTCGGCGCCCACCGGCTCAGGCAAGACGCTGGCTGCGTTCTTGATCTGTATCGATCGACTGATTCGGAGAGCGATTGAAGGGCGGCTGAGCCCAATCACCGAGGTGCTCTATATCTCACCGCTCAAGGCACTATCTAACGACGTGCAGAAGAACCTGCTTGGCCCGCTCGCTGAGATACAGGCACTCGCGCTCGAGCGCGGCTACCTGTGCCCTGAGGTAAGGACCGCCGTGCGTACCGGAGACACCTTGCCCAAAGAGCGGCAGGCGATGCTCAGGCGGCCTCCACACATCTTGGTGACTACTCCTGAGTCTCTCTACATTCTGCTTACCGCGGAGAAGAGCCGCAACAATCTGCGTCACGTGCGCACGGTCATCGTGGATGAGATCCACGCGATCGCTGACGACAAACGCGGCTCGCACCTTACCCTTACGCTCGAGCGGCTCGACGCGCTGGTGCGCGGCGACAATCATCTATCTCCGGGCGCGATGTTGGTCGGCAACGTAGAGACTCCGCAACGCATCGGGCTTTCTGCTACGCAAAACCCGATTGAGCTGGTAGCGGAGTTTCTTGCCGGGAGTGAGAAGCGCGCCGCAATCGTGCAACTCGGTCAGCAGAGGCGGCTTGACTTGAGCATTGAGATCCCTGATGAAGAGCTAGGCTCGGTCGCAACCCACGCTATCTGGGAGAGTATCTACACGCGCCTCGCCGCGCTTGCGCTCGAGCATCGCTCCACGCTCGTCTTTGTGAATACGCGTGCGATGGTAGAGCGCATGGCTTTTCAACTGGGTGAACGCATCGGCGAGGAGAACGTCGCCGCGCATCACGGAAGCCTGTCGCGCAAGCTGCGGCTCGAGGCTGAGCGCAAGCTGAAAGAGGGTCAGATCCGGATTCTCTTCGCCACCGCCTCGCTCGAGCTGGGCATCGATATTGGCAACATTGACCTGGTCTGCCAGGTGAACTCGCCGCGCGCGATTGCTGCAGCGATGCAGCGGGTTGGGCGGGCAGGCCACTGGCGAGGCGCCGTCCCGAAAGGCCGTTTCTTCGTTACCACGCGCGACGACCTCATCGAAAGCGCAGCGTTGATCCAGGCTATGCGCGCCGGTCGGCTCGACACCCTTGAAATTCCGCCTGAGCCGCTCGATGTGCTCATGCAGCAGATCGTCGCCTGCTGCGCGGCTGAGCCCTGGGAGGAGGACGCGCTCTTCTCGCTAGTTCGTCGCGCTTACCCCTATCGAGCACTGACTCGCGCAGTCTTTGAAGAGGTGCTCACGCTCCTCTCTGAAGGCATCGCGTCCAGTCGGGGCACCTACGGCGCTTACCTGCTGCGTGATCGCGTGCACGGGCACCTGCAGGCGCGGCGCGGCGCCCGAATCGCTGCTGTCTCAAACGGCGGTACCATTCCTGACACAGCTATCTTTCAAGTCATCGCGCAACCTGACGGCGTGCAGATCGCCACGCTCGATGAGCATTTTGCAGTCGACTCCTCGCCTGGCGATATCATTCTGCTGGGCAATACAAGCTGGCGTATCCAAAAGATAGAGAGTGCGGGTCGCGTGCTCGTAGAAGACGCGCATGGCCAGCCACCCACTGTTCCTTTCTGGACGGGCGAGGCGCCCCAGCGCACGCTTGAACTGTCCGGCTTCGTCTCCGCATTGCGTGAGCAGATCAGTGCTCGCACGCTGGATGTATATCCTGGTTACATCTCGCAGGCTCACCCTCAGGTTGCCGAGACAGTGGCCTGGCTGCGCGAGCAGTGCTGCGTCCCTGACGGCGCGGCCGAGCAGATGATCGGCTATATCGTCGCTGGGCGTGCAGTGCTTGGCGCTGTACCAACACTTACCACGATCATTGCCGAGCGATTTTTTGATGAAGGCGGCGGGATGCAATTAATCCTCCACGCTCCCTTTGGGGGACGCATCAACAAGGCATGGGGTCTCGCGCTGCGCAAGCGCTTTTGTCGCGGCTTTAACTTTGAGCTGCAGGCAGCCGCTACTGACAATGGCCTAAACATTTCCCTAGCCGAGCAGCACTCCTTCGCTTTGAGCGATGTCTTTCACTTTCTAACCCAGCAGACGGTGCAGGAACTGCTCCAGCAGGCCTCCCTGACGTCGCCTATCTTCAAGGCACGCTGGCGCTGGGATGCATGCAGAAGCCTGCAGTTACTTCGCTTCCAAAAAGGAAAGAAGGTCCCTCCGCAGATCATGCGCACACGCGGGGACGATCTGCTGGCCAACGTCTTTCCGCAGGTCGCCGCCTGCCAGGAGAATATTGAAGGTGACATCGAGATCCCGGATCATCCGCTCGTACGCGAGGTGATGAAGGATGTGCTGCAGGAAGCGATGGACCTCGAAGGGCTCACGCGCGTTCTCGGCGAGATGCACGCCGGCCGCATCCGCTGCGTGGCAGTGGATACGACCACGCCTTCGCAGTTTTCCCATGAACTGCTCAATGCGAATCCTTACGCCTTTCTCGACGATGCTCCACAGGAAGAGCGCCGCGCCCGCGCAGTCGCTATGCGGGGCACTATCCCGGATAGCGTGCTCGGAGAGGCCGGTCGGTTGTCCCCAGAGGCGATTGCCGAGGTGCGCGAGGCACAATGGCCGGATCTGCGAGATGAGCATGAGTTGCATGATCTGTTGGCAAATCTCGTATGTGTGCCAGTTACAATTACAGATCAGGCTGGTACGCGCGACTGGCCGCTCTTTTTCGAGCGGTTGATGGCGGCTCGACGAGTAAGCATCGCAACCGTTGACCTTCCAGGTGGAGTGCGAAGCTACTGGGTCGCAGCCGAGCGTCTGGATTGGCTGCGTACGCTCTGGCCCGACTTGACCCTGAGTATGCCGCTGCCCGTCATTGAGGTGCAAAAGTTATCAGCAGAGGAGGTGACCCGGCGTGCAGTGCAGGGCTGGATGTGCCTGCTTGGCCCAGCAACGGCAAGCTCGCTTGGAGCAGGGCTTGGTCTTGCGCCAAGCGAGATATGGAAGCAGCTCCTGCATCTTGAGGTTGCAGGTACGCTGATGCGTGGCGTTTTTGAGAGCGCCTGCCCGGCGGTCGACGATCATGAAATTGAGTGGTGCGAGCGCCGGCTGCTGCAGCGTATCCACAGGCGAACCCTCGGCGCACTTCGCAAGCAAGTCGAGCCGGTGACACCGGCGGTCTATATGCAATGGCTCCTGGGCTGGCAGCACGTGGCACCTCAGACCCAGCTCTCTGGAGAACAGGGCGTGCTTGAGGCTCTGCGTGGGCTCGAAGGGTTTGAGGCGCCGGCGATTGAGTGGGAGCGAACGCTGCTGCCGGGGCGGGTTGCCGGCTATGATCCGCGCTGGCTGGACTCGCTCTGCCTGGCAGGCGTCATTGGTTGGGGCCGCATCTCTCCACACCCGGCTTTCTACTCGGCCGAGAGCGGCGGCCCTCGCCGCGTCGTGCCAACGAGCATGGCTCCTATTACTTTCTTCCTGCGAGAGGAAGCATTGTGGATGGATATGTGCCTGTCGCAGCGACAGATAGAGGAGGCGAGCCTGACCTGCTGTATCAGCGACCTGGCTTGCAAGCTGCGGGGCTGCCTGGCTCAGCATGGCGCGATTTTCTCAGCCGATTTTGCCCGTATCTGCAGCGTGCCTGCTGCAGAGGTGAGCAGGGCGCTCTGGGAACTGGTGGCCGCCGGAATGGTGACGGCAGATGGTTTTGACTCGCTCCGCATGCTCATCGATCCAAGGAGAAAGCAGGTCGTGAGCGCTCCGCGGGGAGCCCGGCGTAGTGAGCAGATACGCAACACTGCTGGTCGGTGGGGCTTGCTCTCTGCAGCCAATGCGTACAGCAGTGTTGGTACCTTGCCAGAGAGCGCAGGCGAGGCGGCAGAGCGGCGAGAGGCAGAGCTGGCTTCAGCCTGCGCGGTGCTGCTGCGTCGGTATGGCGTCGTCTTTCGGGATGTGCTTGATCGTGAGTCAACCATGCCGAGGTGGCGGGAACTGCTCCCTATGCTGCGTAGGATGGAGGCACGGGGCGAGGTACGCGGCGGACGATTCCTCTCCGGATTTGTCGGAGAACAGTTTGCGCTGCCCGACGCACTCGCGTCGCTACGTGAGGCGCGTCGATCCGCAAAGCCAATCGATTTTTCTATCGAGATCGCGGCAGCAGACCCACTCAACTTGGTGGGCACCCTTATCCCGGGCGATCGCGTGGCGGCTACGGCAGGTAAATTGATTGTGATGGATCGAGCCACCTTTGCAGTGGAACAGCGCAACCACGCTGCACCGCCGCTCCTGCAGAGCACAATCTTCTCAAGCCTTGGCAGGCTGGAACCGGAAACTTCTTTATGAGTGATTTATCGGAAGATGCACCGCAAGCCGAAGCTTATGTTGAAGGCGAAGACTACTACATGGATGGCCCATACTTCGTCTTCACGGCCGAGTACCATCGCAAGCGGGGATACTGCTGCAACTCCGGGTGCCGGCACTGCCCTTACCGCGGGGAGGATGCGGCCGATCAGGATTGACTCCACGTTCCGACGGTGCTCTCGTTCTAAGTCTGCGATTGGACCTATGACTTACTGGGCCGCAACTGCGGGACTGCGCACCAGGAGAGCCGACCTCGGGAAACTGAAGGTCCCCCCGGTGTCATCAATGACATTCACCTGGCAGGTGTAGAGACCATCCTTAAGTGAGGTGAGCGGCACGGCAAACTGAAAAGCCACAGCATTGCGTGAGGGAACTGTGATCGCATGAGCCTCAACCATCGGCGTCTCGAAGATCTTTGTACTCCCCTGGAGCAGCTCTATGCTGGTGAGCAAGTGCACGCCAGCGGCTGATCTTGTACCGCTTGCCGGATCGTAGACTTCGTAGAGAAAGTAGAGAGGCTGGTCCGGCCGGAAGACATGCGGCAAGTTCGGTACCAACTGCGCCGTCCCGGTGGAGCTTGAAAAAGCGAGGGGATTGTCTATCTTCTTATCTGTAAGAGCCGCCTGCTGGCTAGCGAGCACGACCGAACTCAGCTTGATTGATTTCGCGTTCGCCGCGTTCTGCCGGAGGCTAAGATCAGGAACTGTAATCCCGGTCTCAAAGGAGCCCATCTTGCCCGTCTCGTTTTCACGAACAACGAACTTGAGATGAAAGCTCCCTGCAGGCAGAGTGAAGTGCGTGGTGTACTCAATATTTTTACGGCTCACCTGCTGCTGCGCATCGAGTGCGAGTTTAACCGTGTCACGCGACTCGCCAAGTGTCTCGCCCTTTGCGTCTTTGATCACGCCAATCACATCAAGGGTGGCCTTATCTCGATTGCCCCCGCGTGTAAACGGAATCTGCGAGCCCGGCACCAGCAGCGAGACGGGGACTGTGTATCGATTCGGAGTGCTGGCGCGGAAAAAGAATGGCTGCAGGTAGAGGGAGACATCGGTTGCCGGCAGGTCGCTGGTAAGCTGCGCCTCAAGGTCGCGCTCCCGGTCCTGCCGATTGCTGTGTTGAAAGTCGGCTGGAGCGTAGTAGCCAGGCCGATATTCGAGTCGTACATCGTCGCGCCGGAGCCGAATCTGTAACTTGCGATAGCGCCCATCACGGAGAGGATTGCTCGAGCGGAACCCGATCACATAGTAGCTTGCTGTGTCCTGCTCCACTCGATCGAAAGCAGGAGCGAAATCATTGTTATCGAAGAACGACTTGCCTCCTGTATCCGAGGAGAGCGTCGCCATGACTTCCTGCGAGTTAAAGTTCGCATCAAGATTATTCTGGAGCGCCGCGCCGTTGTAGCCTGAGGTGCCGCGCAGACTGCCAGTGGTTGCGTCGCCTAAAGGCGTGACGGCCTCTAGCCCGCGAGCGTCAACGCTGTAGATGGACAGGTTCGCTCGCACAGATGCATTGATCGCCGCGCGAAGCGAAGCCTGATTCTCGATTCCATCGCGCGAGATGCCACCGGAAAAGTAGAGCAGCGACTTTTTCTCGCGAATGGGTGCAAGCGCGCGAGCAATCGTTGCGATGGCAAAGAGTTCGCGATCTGTGTTCAGGTCGTTGTAATCGGTCTCGTCCGCGGTAAAGGAGCTCGCATCTTCCACCTGGTTCGTGGTCGCTACCGGGCCGGGAGTAAAACCTTGTTCTCCGCCGGGGGAGTAAGTCGCGATGGCATGGAGCAGCAGCGACTTATCCTGGGTGAAATCCTGATCGATGGAAAGCGTGTTCCCGAGCGAGACAACGGCAACCACGTCCGCTGGCTGCATCTGCTTTTGCACGTAAGCACGGGCGGCGCCCTGTACCCGTTCCAAGTCATCCGGCTGCAGCGAGGTGGTGTCGACAAACAGCACGATGAGTCGGTGCCCGCTCAACTCCTCCGGCGTTAATGCATGTGTTCCTTCGCTTAGGCTTGTTCCAAGCGGGTTGCGCTTTGCGGTTCCGGGCGTGGCAGAGGCAGGAGGTCGAAGCGCGGCAGCCTGGTTGACATCTTCATAATCAAAGCTGTCGATCTTCTGAGGCTTGCCATCTTCAAGCACTGTGAAATCGTCACGGGTAAGGCCACGTACAGGCTCGCCTGTCTTGCGGTCGCGTACCACAACGTTGGTGAGTACCAGATCGCTGGTAACTCGCAGAGTTGTTTGTCCCTGGCCGGGGCTGGTCGGTGGCGTTTGTTGTGCGTGCCCGTCAAAGCTGAGTAAGAGCAAGGCTGCCAGCAGAACCAGGCGGAAGCCGGGTCGCCGCGTCAAGCTGGGGAGATTCATCGAGTGCCTCATGCGTTAGTAGCGAAAGCGCATTAGAAAGGTGAATTGACGCATGGCAGCCGCCGAGGTTACCTGGCCGTAAGTGCCGGAACCAAGGGTGGTGTCAACGCCCGAGTACTGCACAGTGTTGAAGACGTTGTCTGCTGTGGCACGCATCTCCAAAGAGCGTGTTTCTGTAAACGAAATCGTTTTCGAGGCCGAGGCGTTAAAGGAGATCGTGCCTGGGCCTGCGACGGAGTAGCGGCTTGCCGTGCCGTAGACATTGGCCGGCGTGGTAAACGCGGCCTTGTTAAACCAGTTGTCCAAGGTGCCGGCACCCGAGGAGAGGGAGCTGCCGGCAACGCGATCCGGGCGCAGAGAGCCCGCGCTGCCGCGTGACACGTCCGTAACCGAGGCCTCGTAGTGCGGCGTTAGCGGAGCGCCTGTCGCAAAGGTGTAGTTGCCCGACAGTGATATTCCCTCGAGCAGATGCGCAGCGCGGCCGGTGGTGAAGTAGGTCTTATCTGCGCCAAAGGGCAGTTCGTAGACGAAGTCTCCCTTGAGTTGGTGACGAAGGTCAAAGCTCGAGTTTGACTCCTCGGCAAGCAGGTTCTGCCAGTTCTGCGCAACCGCGCTGCCGACGCTGCCGACAGACGTTGCGTCGTCGATCGAGTGAGAGTAGGTATAGGTAGCGCCGACCGCGATGCCCCGCTGCATGCGCTTGCGTAGGCGCACGGCAAGCGCGTTGAAGTTTGAGAACGCAGTCGAGTTCTCGTAATCATAGATATCGCCGCTGAGAGAGGCGGTAGCACTGCGACCAGGAGCATCGACGATATCAAGGCGCGTCCCCTTGGTACCGTTGTAGCCAACATTCAAAACGATGTTCATAGGCAGCGTGCGTTGTATGTCGAGGTTCCACGCCTGCACGTAAGGCAGCCGGTAATTCTTGTTCACAGAGTAGTTGCCGGTCGGCTGTGGCGAAGGGAAACCGTTGGCTAGCGTGATAGCGGCGCCTTGCGTGGACTCGTTCGTCTGCACATCCGCAAATGGCGGCTGGAAGGCAAACTGCTGCACGAACTTAGAGTATTGCCCGTTCGCGTAGTTGATGCCGTAGCCTCCGCGAACGACGGTGTTCTTGAAGGCGCGCCAGGCAAAGCCGACTCGCGGCGACACATTATCCTTTTCAGGGTAGACAAGCGTGCGCGGGTAGGTGCCTGTGTAAGGTCCTTTTCCATTTGCCACTACGGTTGCGACAGATGCGAAGTCGTTGCCGGGGTCGAGCGTTGCGAGGCGATCGTTTTTATCAGAGTAGGGCGAGAAGTACTCGTAGCGTACGCCCGCCAGCAGGGTCAGCGAGGCTAGTGCGCGCCAGTCATCCTGCAGGTAAGCGTCGTAGACATTCTGGCGCAGATACGCTTTCTGGTAAGGCGCCTGGATCGTCGTCTCCTGCGGGAGCCCGAGCAACAGGTCTGCGAGCGAGGAGCCGGTCTGCGGCAGCCCGTTCTGCGTCGTGCTGCCGACTCCGCTGATGCCGCTCGAGCCAGGCTGCTCAGTAAACAAGCCGGTGAAGTAGTAGGAGCCAGTCGAATTTGCCTCGCCGATCAGATCCAGGTGGACTCGCCGCAGGTCACCGCCCCAACGCACATTATGTTTGCCGTGGGTCCAGGAACTGGACTCCGACAGAGAAAGGCTTTGATTGGTCTGGATGGTGGGCTGCTGCTCGCTCAACCCGGTGAACTGGTTCAGCGTGATGTTTGGCAGCCCATAGTTGAGCGGATTGACAGGCTGCCCGGCAAAGATATTCAGCCCAGCCTGGCTCGCGATGTCTGTCGTGTTGGTAAAGTAGTTGACCGTGTCAGCGCCCGTACGATTCCAGTTCAGCAGCAGGTTGTTCGATAGGTGTCCGCGGCTCAGCGTGTATCCGAGCTCGAGCGAGTACTGGTGGGTCTGCTGCTTGCCGCCCAGGTCCGGCAGGATGTCCAGCAGATCAGCCGCCGTGTGGCTGTAGTTGTAGTTGGCATGCACATTCTGCTGGGTGCCTGTGCTCATGCCCATGTACTGACGCACCAAGCCAGCCAGCGGGGAGCCGCCGGTGTTGCCGAAGCTATGGATAAACCGCAGCCCGACGGTGGTGGTATTGGTTTCAGCAGTGCTCAGCCGCTGATAGTTTTGCGACGTACCTGTCAGATTGGGGAGCGGCAGGTAATTGATCAAGGCCTGAGCCTGCGGCGCAATCCTGTCCGCGCCAATTTTGTTCTGTGCGAAAGGCAGCCCGGTCGTGGGGTCATAGATGGCAATCTGCTCGCCGGCCTGTGTGGTCAAGCCGCTAAAGTCGCCGGTGCGCTCGGCAGCTGTTGGCACAGTACCGTACTGGTCAAATGGGGTCGAGGAGCGTTGACCACTTAGCGTGAAGAAGAGGTAGTCCTTCTTATCATGCTCGATGAGGTGAGGAATGTACGGCGCGCCGGCGAAAACGATTCCGAAGCGGTTGGACGCATACCCCGGCTGATCGAACTGCTGGCCGCGGATGGCGAAGTCGCGAGCATCGAGCGCAGAGTTGCCGCCGGTCCAGAAGAAAGCGCCATGGGGCTGGTTTGGGTTGAACCTGCCGAAGCCACCGCGTCCGCCGCCTCCGCCGCCAAAGCCGCCGCGTCCGCCTCCGCCAAAGCCCCCACCCCCGAAGCCACCACCACCGGGTCCACCGCCGCCAGGTCCGCCACCAGCGCCCCCGCCGAGCGAAGGGTCAGACTCAGCGCGTTGCCTCACCTCGTCGAGATTGATACCGGCAAAGCTGTTGGTCGCCCCTGACGCGCCGGAGACAGCAACAGAGTCGGCAGAGAAGTCGCTGCTGCCGCCAAGCGTTGGCAGCGCGGCGCCACTCGCGCCACCCTGCCCGCTTTCAAGAGCTCCGCTCAACGCGTTCACCAGGCTCAGGGTTTGCGCGCCGCCACGGCCCTGGCCTCTTCCGCCACCGCCAGCGGGGCCGCCTCGACCGGGAGTGGCCGCGCCCAGTTCTCCGCGATCCGCAGGCAGGGCGGCCACTCTGGATTGCAGCGTCAAAACGAGGTCAGCCGAGGCATCGTGGTTCGCCTGATTCAGCAGCGCCTCGCCGGTAGTCGGCGCAAACGCCATCATCTCCGTGCGGAGAACGTAGCGCCCATTGCTGGGGATGGCCATGCGGTAGGCGCCGTTCACGTCGGTTGCTGTGCTGTAGCGCTGGCCGGTGAGGGTGTTGGTGGCAGTGATCCTGACGCCGGGGAGCGGGATTGCGCCGGACCGGACCACCCCGTGGATGGCGCCGCCTTTGCCAGAGACAGCCTTGGTATCAGGTGCCGGACCGACCTGCGAACCTGCCTGCTGCATCGGCAGAGCAAGGGCAACAGCGAGAGCAGAGAGCGGAAGCGCGAGTGGCACGATCCTCCTAGGCTCCTGGTGAGGCTGGAGCTCGTCATGCAGGTAGAGCATTGGTAGGGCCAGAGATCGCGGGCAAGCACCCGGCGCTCACGAGAGAGTTCATCCCAGCCGTCAGACGAGTAAAACTTGTCTCAGTTCACACGCGGGAGTAAGCCAGAGCTCTACGCCGGCCTACCTGGCAGCTACCGGTCTCGCAGCTTCGCCCACTCCCGTATCTCGCGGGCGTCTACCACAGTGAGCAGGCTCCCGGTAAAGGTGCCCTTGTTCATGGTGCCTCGCGCCGTCAGCCCATCACCCACCTGGATATCTCCCAGAGTGATGCTCTCGTGCCGCTTGCGAAAGGATGTGTTCTCGTCCACGGTTACGGTCGTCACGATGTCATCGGGGCGCTTGACTTCCAGTTGGGTACCTTGTTTGGAGACGATGGTGCCGGCCAGCCAGGTCTTGCCGAACTCCACACGCCGCCGATCAAACTCCTGAAGCTGCTGCGGGTCGACCGCGGCCAGAAAAACAGCGCCCAGGGCATGCTGCTTCTCATCAAGTTCACCCCCGGCCAGCACCGTATCGCCGGTGTGGATCGCCGAGCTGGACGCTTCCTGTTCGCCGCGCACAAAGTGCGTATTCACCCCAGTCGCCACCTTGTAGAGCGTGCCGCCGGGCGTCTTGACTAGGTACGTGTCTCCGGCTACTTTTACAATGCTCCCGCGAATAGCCTGCAATCCCGCAATCTCCTCCGGTGCGTCCTGCATACCGGGGGCGCCCTGCGCAGTCCTGGCGTTGGCGGCAAGGACGAAAAGGGCAAGGTACAAAGCCGCGCACCAAAGCTTCGCTCGAACTCCACGCTTTTTCGTTTCCACATCCTTCGACAAGCAGAGGGCTCCTGCCACCAGCTTAGACGTACGGGCGAGAGAGTAGGACGCAGCCCGAGACTGGATGATGCGCGATCAAACCCGATTGCCGCAGGGGTGCTGCACAGTGGCGCAGCGTTGTTGTCAGATGGAAAGAGGTTCTGCTCTGGCCGGGTTGCTTATAGACCAGCTGCTCGCGAACAGCTCTCTTTGGCTCTGAACCGCCGATATGCAAATGCAGAGTAATGCAAAGTCTTGAAGCAACGTAGTTTGCGGGCGGTACTCTAACGATGAAGAGATAGGAGCCTTGATGACGTTCCCTCCAGCAACCGCCGCAGCTACCGAGATCGACGAGACCGCGCAGCCGGCAGGTAGCGGACAGATTGCAAAAGACTTGCTATTGCAGCAGTATCGGTCGGTCAGGCAGCAGAGCCTGGAGCTCTGTGAGCCGCTCACCCCGGAAGACATGATGGTGCAGTCAACACTCGAGGCGAGCCCTGCCAAGTGGCACATGGCACATACCAGCTGGTTCTTTGAGACATTCATCCTACGCGAGTTCCTGCCTGGTTACCGGGCCTTCCACCAGGACTTTCTCTGGCTCTTTAACAGCTACTACAATTCAGTGTCGGACCAGCCGGCCAAGAAGCTGCGCGCGAGCTTCTCTCGTCCCTCGCTGGACTCGATCCTTGCCTACCGCCGCTATGTGGACGACGGCATCGAGATCTTCTTGGAGGGCGAAGCAGATGGCGAGGCCAAACGCAGGCTCACGCTTGGGCTGCACCATGAGCAACAACACCAGGAGCTGCTGGTCACCGACGTCAAACATGCTTTCTGGTCTAATCCTCTGCGCCCCGCTTACCGCGAAGGCGCCCTTGCGGCCGTATTAGGCGAGGCAGTGCTCCAGCTGACGCCCCAGCGATGGCTCAGCTTCGAGGGCGGTCTGTGTGAGATCGGCTTCGAGGCCGGCTCCGGGGAAAGCGCCTTCTGCTTTGATAATGAGCAGCCCCGCCACCGGGTCTACCTGCAGCCCTTTGAGCTCGCCAATCGGCCCGTATCCTGCGCGGAGTACCTGCAGTTTATGGAGGATGGCGGCTACCAGAGATCGGATCTGTGGCTGGCTGAAGGCTGGCAGGCAGTCAAAGACCAGCAGTGGGAAGCGCCTCTGTACTGGCATCGCGAGGGTGCCGCAGGCGGCGGAGAGTGGTCGATCTTTACCCTCGCCGGAGAACAGCCGCTGAACGCGCTGCTCGCTTCGCCCGTATGCCACATCAGCTACTACGAAGCCGATGCCTTCGCCCGCTGGTCAGGGTGCAGGCTGCCGACTGAAGCTGAGTGGGAGGTGGCGGTCTCCTCGGAGCAGGTCTCGCTCAAGCCGGGCGAGCGTGGGGAGGGGATGCTCGAGTCCGACAGCCTGCACCCACTACCCTCAACGCACTCCGCCAGTGCGGGCAAGTTACATCAGGCGCTTGGTGGAGTCTGGGAGTGGACGGGGAGCGCGTACCTCGGCTACCCCGGCTACGCGGCTGTGCCAGGTGCCTTAGGCGAGTACAACGGCAAGTTCATGTCAAACCAGATGGTGTTGCGCGGTGGCTCGGTCGCCACCCCGGCAAGCCATATACGGGAGACGTACCGCAACTTCTTCCCGCCGGTAACGCGCTGGCAGTTCTCAGGGCTGCGCCTTGCCCGGCGATCCTTTTAGACTTTCACCCATTCCAGCCGCGAGCCGCACGCCTGCGCCTCCCAACCCCGGAAGCTGACGACACTTGATGATGGTTCCAGCCATGCTGTCTTACCCGCTTGCCACAATGCGTCAGAGCCCCGTCGGCGGCGAGGTCTACCGCGGACTGGCTGCCTCTCCTAAGACTTTAAGTCCGTGGCTCTTTTACGATCGCGAAGGATCCCGGCTCTTTGAGCAGATCACCGATCTGCCTGAGTACTATGTCACCCGCACCGAGCGCGGCATCTTTTCCGCTCATTCTGATGCGATCCTTGGCGCCGCGTCCGGCGGGGAGCGGCTCGCGATCATCGAGCTTGGAGCCGGCACGGCGTCCAAGACCGGGCTGCTTCTGGCAGCGTGCGTCCGGCAGCAGGGCGAGCTGGACTACTATCCGATCGACGTCTCGGAGTCTGCGCTGGCCGAGGCCAAGAGCCATCTGGAGTGCGAGCTTGCCGGCGTGCGTGTGCACCCGCGCGTTGCCGATTACACGGACGGGCTGGGCCGCATGGAGACCGACGGTTTGCGACGGATGGTGCTTTACATCGGTTCGAGCATCGGCAACTTTGAGCAGGCAGACGCCGCTGCGCTGCTCCGCGCAGTACGCGCAGAGCTTCGGCCTGGAGACCGGCTCCTTCTAGGAGCCGACCAGGTCAAAGAGCGCGAGCTGCTTGAAGCAGCCTACGATGATGCAGCCGGCGTGACCGCGGCTTTCAACAAAAATGTTCTCGTAAGAATCAACCGCGAGCTCGGAGCTGACTTCGACCTTGAAGCTTTCGCGCACCAGGCCTGCTGGAATCCTGCTCGATCCCGCATCGAGATGCACCTGGAGAGCAGGCGTGCCCAGCGAGTGAGCATCCCCACGCTCGAGCTCGAGCTCAGCTTTGCTGCAGGCGAGACAATTCACACTGAGAATAGTTACAAATTCACCGACGCATCGATTCTTGAGCTGCTTGAGAGTGCCGGCTTTGCACTGCTGCAGCAATGGAAAGATGAGCAGGGCTGGTTCGGTGTGTATCTGGCGAGCGCTGTTTAGGGAATCGCCAGATCTTTACCGCTGCAAGCCTGCAAGCAGAACGGCCGGCGGCCCATTTTGACCTGCTGGCTGCGTTCCCAACTGAGTTCCCATCGTTGAGACGCCGCTGAACCTGGTCTGGGGAAACGCAGTCGGAAAGTTCGCTCGAATGAACTCGATCATGCCTTCACGAATGATGCAGCGCAGATCGAATAAATCTGGCGCATTGCGCGCGCTCATCAGGCAGCGAACCTCCATGGTATGCTCCGACAGATTGGTGACCTGGCAGGCGACGATCTTCTTGTCCCACTGCGAGCATCCCTCCAGCAGCCGCGTAAGCTCCTCACGCAGTGCAGGCACTGGCACCGAGTAGTCGACGTAAAGAAACGAAGTGCCCATCAGGTCCGCCGTCTGGCGCGTCCAGTTTTGAAAAGGTTTCTCGATAAAGTAAGTCAGGGGAACGATGAGTCGCCGGTAGTCCCAGATGGCCACCACAACGTAGGTGGTGGTGATGTCCTCAATCTTGCCCCACTCTCCTTCTACGATCACCACATCGTCGAGACGAATCGGTTCGGTGAGAGCGATCTGCAGGCCGGCCAGCATATTCTCGGCGGTTGACTTGGCAGCGGTCGCCAGCACAAGCGAGGCAAGGCCGGCTGAGGCCAGTAGCCCCGCGCCATAGTGCCAGATAAAGGAGTCGCGAAAGAGCGAGAGGATCAGCCCGGCATCGATGACCAGAAGCAGGATGATGGCCATGCGTCGCAGCAACTGGAGCTGCGTGCGCACCTGGCGCGCTTTCAGGTTATCCGCGCTCGACACGTCATAGCGCAGCATCATGACAGCCTCAACCGTGTAGACAGCTGAGACCATCGCCCAGCCCAGCGCGAGCAGCCAGAGGACCCCTGTTGCTTTTTCCAACCCGCCCAGGTATGCATCCGGAAAACCCACAAACGGCAGGACCGGACCCAGCGCGGTGAGCAGAATGATAGCCAGCGCCGGTCTGCGGAGCCGCTCGAGGATAATGCGCCGGAGCGGAATGTCTTTGACGCTGCGGTGGCGAAGCTTGGCCAGCATCCAGAAGAAGAGCTGGTGCAGAAAAAGTCCAATCAGCAGTGCCGCGCACCCGAGCACAACGCCCAGCGCAACGTTGTGATGCACGGGAACAGCAGTCGATGCCAGTGGGGCTGTAAGGAACATGCAAGTCTCCATAGGATTTTTTCAGGGAGAGTGAGGCAAAAGAAAGCGAGTCAGGCCGGCCGGTTGTACTCACCGCTCCTGCCGCCTGCTTTGTGGAGCAGCAGGATCTCGCGGATGACAATGCCCTTGTCGAGCGCCTTGCACATGTCATAGACGGTGAGTGCGGCAACCGAGGCAGCGGTGAGCGCCTCCATCTCGACACCCGTCGCGGCCGTGGTTGCAGCCGTGGCGCGGATCGCAATGCCACCCTCGACGATATCGGCCGAGACATCGAGATAGCTGAGCGGCAACGGGTGGCACATGGGGATCAGCTCGCTGGTGCGCTTGCCGGCCTGGATGCCGGCGAACCGCGCAACCTCTAGAGGATTTCCCTTGGGGTTGTGTGGCAGGGCTTCAAGCACCTTGGCCGAAAGCTCGACGAAGGCTGCGGCGATCGCCTCGCGTCGGCCGGGCGTTTTCGCGCTCACGTCGACCATGCGCGCTGTGCCTTGCGCGTCGTAGTGTGAGAGCCGAGGCTCTTCCGGTGGGATGTCCATAGTGAAAGCCTACCTGAGGGACTGGCAAGCGGAAAAGTGCTGGCGAGGCGACACGGGTTAGCAGCCGGCGTTCTGGAACCGATCTAGTCGATCTAAAGGAGAAACACGCGAACTGCGCTCCCAGCGGCTAAGGCCGCACCCTCGATGGAGGTCGCCGCAGAAGTTGCTTCGGGCAAGACCACCAGGCAGTTGGCTTGGGAGGTGCTGGCTATGTCCCCTGACCCCTGCCATGGCACCAGGGCAACGCTGGCTGCGTCAGCAGTAGCGATGAGGCGTCCGGGCAGAAAGCGACGCAGGTCCGGCTTGAGCGAGGCAGTGTCAGCCAGGCGCGCCTCGGCAAAGCGGGGAGTGTAGCCGCGCTCGCCACCGAGGGCTGCCAGCACGGGCGCGGCGAAGAGTGCGAAGGTGACCATCGTCGAAACAGGATTGCCAGGCAGCCCGAAGAACGGGAGCCGGGCTGGCGCAGCCAGCTCGCCGAAGACGACTGGCTTGCCCGGCTGGATGCGAGCCCCGGTGAAGAAGAACTGCGCGCCGAGCGAGGCCAGGACCCCTTCCACCAGGTCGTACTTGCCCATCGAGACGCCGCCCGAGAGCAGCAGCAGCTCGCATCCGTCTGCGACCGCTGCGCGAATGGAAGCCTCGAGCGCTGCTTCGGAGTCGGCCGCGACAGGCTGGATACACGGCTCGCCGCCCAGCGCGAGCACCTGCGCAGCCAATGAGTAACTGTTAGAGTTGCGAATCTGGTGGGCCAGAAGAACCGGCGGCTGCTCATCGATCGAGACGAGTTCATCGCCGGTCGCGAGGATCGCTACCCGGGGCCTGGGGTGAACGTCCAGGTGTGTCGCGCCGACTGAGGCGGCAGCTGCGATCTGCGCCGGGCCGATGCGGGTACCTTCTGCGACTAGCGTAGAGCCGGCAGTGGCCTCGGCGCCGGCCGGGATGTAGTTCTCCCCGGTCGTAATCTGGCGGCCGTGCTGGATACGGATCCGGCCGGCCTGGACCAGGCCCGGCCGGATCGTGCCTTTGTCGTCGGCCAGTTCGTCGACCGGTTCGTCGCAGACCGATTCGTCGTCGACCAGTTCTGCGTGCTCCACCATCAAGACGCAGTCGGCGCCAGCCGGCAGGGGCGCCCCCGTCATGATCTCGACAGCCTGGCCTTGCGCCAGCGGAGCGCCTGGCCATCGCTCGCCCGCCTTGAGCAGCCCAAGCACTGAGAGGGTCTCTCCGCCGAGAAGATCGTCAGCCCGGCACGCGAAGCCATCGCGCGTGGAACGGGGAAACGGCGGTTGCTCGCGGTCCGCAAGGACCGGCTGGGCGAGGACACGACCAAGCGCGGCGAGCAGGTGGACTCTCTCTGAACCTCGATGCGGGGCCAGTTTCGCAGCGTACCTGCTCACGACCGCAGCGGCCTCTGTGTAGGCAAGGGGATTGGTTTGTGGGGGCTTTGCGAGGGAGGACATACGTCATTCTAGAGAGAGTCTGGCGAGGCGCGGGCGCAGAACGCGGAGCATTCGTTCGTCGATGTGGCAGCCGGGGGAACGACGGAAGAAGCAGCTATGTAAAACAGCAGGCGACCCTGAACGAGCGGCCGCCTGTACTTACATCGTTGTCTGCTTCACTGCCGAGGACCGGTCTAGAAATTCATCTTGCTAGGAGCCCTTCTTTGCCTTAAAGCTCGACTTTACCGTCTGGCCCATCTCCGCAAGGATGTTCTTCGCATCCGCGGCAAACTGACCATCAGGCGCCAGCTCTAGATACTTCTGGTACGCCTCTGCGCAGCCCGGGGGCGCGATGATCTTCTGCGTCTTCGGGTCTACCGTAGCCTTGTTGATCAGCGCCTGGCCTTTGAGGTAATAGGGTATCGGCTTGTTCGGGTCAGCGGTGATGGCCTTGTCCGCCGCGGCAACTGTGGCATCAGGCTGGCCGGCGCGGCTCAGGATGATTGTCTCGTTGGTGTAGTACATGCCGGCTCCCGGAGGATTCGACTTGACCGCGGCCTCGTAAGCCGCCGTCGCTTCATCGACCTTGCCCTGCGTCGCAAGCGCCTCACCCAGCCCGTTATTCGCTCCGGCGATTACCTCAGCGTTGGGCTTCGGGTTGGCTGTCTCAAGCGAAATGACCTTTTGGTAGGAGGTGGTTGCGTCCGGCCACTTCTTCTGCCCGGCCTGCGCTACCGCGAGCTCCAGCCAGATGACACTGGCATCGGGCTTCATGGCTGCATCCTTGGTCATGAGCTGCTCGGCTTCAGAAAAGTTCTTGTTCTTGTTATCCGCGCGCGCTGTAGCCAGGTCTGCATTTAAGTTCTTGATCACGCCGTTGGCCTTCATCGCCTCGGCATTCTTGGCCTTTACTTCTTCCATCGCTTTACGCTGCTCAGGCGTCAGCTTAGCGACGTAGTCGGGACGCGAAAGATCAAAGTTCTCCGCTTCATCCGTGTCCGCGACGATCTTGACATTGAGCAGCTGGTCGATCGGCTTATCACCCTGCGACAGGTTCAGGAAGTAAGTGCCGGGAGCGATCCCTGTGCCCTTGTAGTCCCCGTTTGCATCCGCGGTAAAGGTGTACTTGGCATCCTTGCCGTCCGTGCTCACCTTGACAATGGCATTGGCGATCGGGTTGCCGAGAGGATCCTGGATGTGGCCGTGGATGCTGCCCGCCTTCTCCTGTGCAAAGCCGATGGTGAGGCTCGTTGCCAGCAGTGCGATGGTTGCAAGTGTCTTACGCATAGTGTCTCTCCTTCTTCTTGCGGCAGCGACGCCCGCGTCGTTCCGGTGCTCACTTCTACTTTTGCATTCACGGGTACCAGGCCCGCACGCGCTCTCATGCTTCTACACTGAACTAGCGGCTGTCGCATAGGGCAAGCCGTCTTTCACCCCGGCTTCAGAAAAGGCCCTAAGCCGCAGCACACAGCTATCGCAAACCCCGCACGCCTCGTGATGCCCCTGGTAGCATGACCACGTTACATCCAGCGGTGCTCCTGCTTCAACTCCCAGCTTTACGATCGCGCTCTTGCGTAGATGGATGAGCGGGGTCTCCACGGTGATGTCTCGGTCGCGCGTGCCGAGATCAATCAGCTGCTGAAAGGCACGGTAGTACTCCGGACGGCAGTCAGGATAGCCGGAGCTGTCCTGCTCGACGGCGCCGATAAAGATGGTACGCGCTCCAAGCACCTCGGCCCAGCTTACGGCTGCCGAGAGGAAGTGGGCGTTGCGAAACGGGACATACGTGATTGGGATGGCTGGGCCAGAGATCTCTGTGCCGGAAGAGATCTCTCCGCCCGCCTCACTCTGGGGCACAGCTATCGAAGGATCGGTAAGTGCTGAGCCGCCGATGAGGCGAAATAGGTCCATCTCCAGGTGCAGGAAGCGCGCGATGCCGAGCGCGGCAGCCACGGCACGCGCAGCTTCGAGCTCCCGCGCCTCGGTGCGCTGGCCGTAGGAGACATGGAGCGCGCCCAGCTCAAAGGTTCGGGCAGCCATCGCGGCGCAGACTGTGGAGTCCATGCCGCCGGAGAGACAGACGATGGCTCGTTCGCGGGGAAACTTCTGCGCGTGCGTCATAGCGCAGCTGCGCCCGCATGCTGCTGGTTCCGGGTCGTCGCCCACCAGGCGTCAAAGGCTGTAAGCGCTCGCTCGCACTGCAGCCGGTGCCGCTCGCGCTTGTCGCGGATCTTCTTCCGCGTTTCTTCCTCGAGTGGCAGCAGCAGGTCAAAGGTAATGTTGGCCGGCTGAAAGTGCTTGGCCTCGGCATGGGTGATGTAGTGGGTAAGCGAGCCGAGGCCTGTTTGCCGGGGTACCGGGTGGATCGGCTCGCCCTCGGCCGCAGCGGCTGCATAGAGGCCGGCCAGCAGACCGGTGGCGATCGATTCCGTGTAGCCTTCGACCCCGGAGATCTGGCCGGCAAAGAAAATCCTCGGCCAGGCGCGTAGGTGGAGCCCCTCGGCCAGCACGCTCGGCGAATGGATGTAGGTGTTGCGATGAATCTGGCCGTAGCGCAGGAACTTCGCGTTCTCAAGCCCGGGAATCAGGCGCAGGATGCGGGTCTGCTCGCCGAATTTGAGGTGGTTCTGGAAGCCGACCAGGTTGTAGCTGTCGGCGCGCAGATTCTCGGACCGCAGCTGCACCACCGCCCAGGGATTGATGTCCGTTCGCGGATCACGCAGGCCGACCGGCTTCATCGGGCCATAGCGCAGCGTGTCGCGGCCGCGCCGGGCGAGCTCTTCAATGGGCAGGCAGCTCTCGAAGAAGGGCAGCTTCTCCCAGTCCTTCTCTTCGACGTGCTCGGCTGCGACCAGCGCGTCGTAAAAGCGGTCGTACTCCTCGCGGTTCATCGGGCAATTGATGTAGTCGGCCGTGCCCTTGTCCCAGCGAGCCTTGTAGTAGACCTTCTCCATGTCGAGCGAGTCGGTCTCGACAATGGGCGAGATGGAGTCGTAGAAGGCGAGATGGGTGGCGCCGGTCAGCCGGGCGATTTCATCGGAGAGCGCGGAGGAAGTCAGCGGCCCGCTGGCGACAACCGTGATCGGTCCGTCTGGGTCAAGCGCCGTGACTTCTTCGCGGTGCACCGTGATCAGCGGCTCGCGTTCGATCGCCTCGGCGATGCGCCGGGAGAACTCGACCCGGTCGACCGCGAGCGCGTGCCCGGCCGGCACGGCGCTCTGGTCGGCGCAGGCGAGCAGGGTAGAGCCGGCGCGACGCATCTCCTGCTTCAGCAGCCAGGGCGCGGTGTGCTCGCTCTCACTCTTGAGCGAGTTCGAGCAGACCAGCTCGCCGAAGTCCGAGGTCTGGTGAGCGGGCGTGGTGCGCACCGGGCGCATCTCGTAGAGGTCGACGCCCACGCCCAGGCGGGCAGCGGTCAGCGCGGCCTCAGGACCGGCAAGTCCGCCGCCGATCACTCGAATACGTGGTGTGCCGCTCATCGCGTCACCTCGACCGGATGGTCCGCAATGGTGGAGTCTTGAGAGCCCGGCTCGCCCGCGAGCAGCGCGGAAGGCTGCAAGCCCGCAACTGCTCCGAGCGCCGGGCCCGTAAGCCGCATCCTGTCCCACTCGCCCAGCCGCACGGCACCAAGGCTCTCGTAAAAGCCGATCGCCGGCTCGTTCCAGCGCAGCACGCTCCAGTCCAACCGCGCGCAGCCCTGCTCGGCAGCAATGCCGGCGACGCGGATGAGCAGCGCCTTGCCGATGCCGCATCCGCGATACTCGGGCTGGACGAAGAGGTCTTCCAGGTACAGGCTGCGCCCGTCCCAGGTGGAGTAGATAGGAAAGTAGAGCGCAAAGCCGCAGCCGATGCCATCCACCTCGGCGACCAGGGAGCGGTAGGCGGGCTCGGCGCCGAAACCATCCTCGAGCAGCGTAGCCTCGGTGAGCCGCGCTGACTCGGGCTCCCGCTCGTAGGCAGCGAGCGCGCGCACTAACGTGTGAATGAGAGGTACGTCCTCGGCCTGCGCGGCCCGGATCGTGAGCCCTGGCGAGCACGCCCTTGCTGGGGAGAGGTTACTCAGAGACGGGCTCGTTTTCTTCGTCAAATTGGGCGAACAGTGTCGGGAGATCAAGGTAAATCGGCGTGCCGGGCACGGTGAAGCGCTTCATCTCGGTCAGCGCGGTTCCCTGACACGACTGGCCGGTACGCGTCTCGGGATCGATGATCCAGACATTCGGTACGCCCAGCGTTTCGTAGTCTTTCAACTTCTTCAGCATCTCGCTCATGGAGTTGCTGGCGGAGAGAACCTCAATGGCAATGAGCGGCGGCTTGACCTGGATCGGGTCCACAGGGCCGAAGCGAAGAACGGAAACATCGGGGAGCCGATAGCGGCTTGAGCTGATCACGGTGGTGGCCTCCGGGCCGGCCTTGACGCGCCACTGCTTATGGTCGCCGAACCAGCGAATGATCAAGCCCACCAGGGCGCTGTGTACGTTGCTGACCAACGGCACTCCTTCAACGATCGGGTACTTCTCCTTGATCACGCCATCGAGGTACTCGCAGAACTCATATGCGGGATTGCGGAGGTACTCCTCGACCGAAACCTGCGGGGTCGTTTCTGGTGTGGCTGCCATCGCGTCTCCATTTCCTGTCAGGGGCCAGCGCGTTCGCGGATGCGCCCGGCATCCTTTTGCAGGGCATTGCCCTATTATAAGAGCGCTCCACAGAGCGGGCTCGAGCGCGAGAAAATCGCTCCAGCACCGATAGATCCGGGGAGCCATCTAACAGCAGGGAGCGACTCAGGAGGAGATGAATATGGATCGACGCGACTTTTTGGTTGCTGGCCTGGCCGCCTCGGCCATTGCGCTTGAAGAAAGCTCTGCCGGAGCCGCGCCTACGAGCAACCCCCGGGAGTTCTACCTGCTGCGCCGCTACAGCATGCAGAACGGTCCGCAGACCAAGCTCGTCGAGAGCTACTTCCAGGAGGCGCTCATCCCGGCGCTGACGCGGATGGGCATGGGACCGATCGGAGCCTTTAAGTTGGAATATGGCCCGGAGACGCCGGCTTTCTACCTGCTCATCCCTGGCTCCTCGGTCGAAGCACTTGCAACCCTTGACCTGCACCTGGCTGCCGACCCGAGCTTTATGGCCGCCGCCGGGCCCTTCTGGAATGCGCCGGCGACCACCCCTGCCTATGTACGTGTGGAGAGCAAGCTGCTCTCCGCTTTTCCCGGCTGGCCCAAGTTGACGCCACCTGCAGGCCTCTTGAGCGGCGATGCCGGCAAACCCGCGCGCATCTTTCAGCTGCGTACTTACGAGAGCCCAAGCGACCGGGACCATGTGCGCAAGGTCGAGATGTTCCAGCACGGCGAGTTCGAAGTTTTTGAAAGCGCCGGCTTTCACTGCGTCTTCTTTGGCGATACGCTGATCGGCCCACGCATGCCTAGCCTCACCTACATGGTGAGCTTCGCCGACATGGCCGCACTTACGGCGGCCTGGAAGAAGTTCCTGGCGGACCCGGGCTGGAAGAAGCTGTCGACCGACCCAGAGTACGCCTATGAAGAGCTGGTCAGCAGCATCACCAACCTGGTGCTGAGCCCGCTTGGTTGCTCGCAGATATAGGCTCGGGCGTTCTGGCTGGATTGCTTTGGCCGGATGACGTCGCCGGCCTGGTCAATCCAGCTGGTGCAGCTACCGGCTGCCGCCCTTGTAGTCCTTGAAGAGTTCAGGGAAGGATTCCTTCAAGGCTTCGACCTTGGGCCGATCGCAGACCAGGATGTAAGGGTTGTCAGGATTGTGCAAGGCGTAGTCCTGGTGGTAAGCCTCGGCGTCGTAGAAGCCTTTCGACGGCTCGACCAGGGTGACAATCGGCTTGGGGAAGACCTTGGCTGCGCTCAACTGCGCGATGTAGGCAGAGCTGATGCGGTGCTGTTCTTCGCTCGTGTAGAAGATCTCGGACCGGTACGAGGAGCCGACATCCGGACCCTGCCGGTTGAGCTCCGTAGGATCATGCACGACAGAGAAAAAGATCTGCAGCAGCTTGCCGTAGGTGATCTTCGAGGGATCATAGACGACTTTGACTGATTCTGCGTGGCCGGTATTCTCCTGGGTCACCTGGCCGTAGGTGGCCGTTGAGGCTGCGCCGCCGGCGTACCCTGCCGTGGTATCGAGCACACCCTTGACGCGCTCAAAGACCGACTGCGTTCCCCAGAAGCAGCCCCCGGCGAAGATCGCCGTCTGCTTGCCGGGCTTGGCCGCCAGCTGAGCGTCGGTGGCTGGCGTCGGCGTGACCCTGCCGCTGGCAGCATGACAGCCAACGGTGGCCGAGAGCGCAAAAAGAGCCCCGGCGACCAGGCTGCGTACCTTCAATAGCGAGACCATGCGAACTCCAATCCCCATGAATGTCAAGCTAAGGGCAAGCCTATTACCTGACTGTCATAAGACGTATGGCATGGCTGGTAAGTTACAAGCCAACTCGTCAAGGCTTTGATCAGGCCTATGACGCAGCCATCTAGGCGGTTGAGCACGGTTTCGAGCTAGGCCGTCTAGGACGGCATGTTACGGCACGCAGGCAAATGGTACTCTCGACCGGTATGCAGCCTGTCTCTGCCACGGACGCGATCGGAGCGGCTTTTACCCACACCCGCGCCACGCTCGCCGGCGATCGCTTTCGGCTGAGCCGCTTCTTCAAGCTGGCGCTGCTCGCGGCCGTGACCCAGGCCAGCTTTCTTTCCGTCTCGCTCACTTACCCGGTGCAGGGCGCGCAGGCAATGCTGATGGCAAAGATGCGGCACCCTTCGCAGAACTTCCAGCCGGGTTTCGGGATCAGCCCCGGGCTCAACTCTGGCATTGGATCTGGGATCAGCTTTGGGATCGGTTCTGGGCTTAATTCTGGCATCGGCGGCATTGTGGGCGCGCTTGGCTTCGGGCTCTTGCTGCTGGTCCTGGTCTTCGCGCTCGGTATGACTCTGCTTTACCTCTACTGCCTGTGCCGGGCGCGCGCTTCTCTCTTTGACCTGGTTTTGAGCCAGGGTGCGGGTCGGGTACGCGATGCGTGGCGCCGGCAGGCACGCGCGGGTCGCCGCTACTTTGGCCTCTTCTGCCTGGCGCTGCTCTGTTTCTGGACCATCCTGGTCGCGCTGCTCGCGCCAGTGATCCTGCGCTTGGTCAAAGTGTCTGCCGGGCACTCCGGGGTCGATGCCACCCAGCAGGCCAGCTCCCTGATCCTGACGATCGCCGGGCTGGTGTGGGTGCTCGTACCCTTCTGGATCGCGATCGATGCGCTGATTGAGGACTTTGTCCTGCCCTCGCTTGCGCTTGAGCCCCAGGCCTCGTTGAGCGCTGCCCTCGCACGGGCGGCCGGCCTGGTGCGGCGAGCTCCCGGCCAGATCTTGCTCTACCTCGTGCTGCGCACAGTGGTCGCGTTTGGGGTCGCAGTCGCGCTCGGCCTGGTCGCGCTCGTCGGGCTGGGGCTGCTGGGGCTAAGTGGCTGGGGCATCGGCCGGCTGCTCTACAACCTGCTATGGACAGGGTCGCTGCCAGCGCACGCCGTCTTCTTTGCCGTGCTTACAGCCCTGGTGCTGGCCTTGCTGGGGCTCTACCTGCTTTGCGTCCTTGCTATCTACGGAGTCACCGGCACTTTCAAGACGAGCTACGCGGCCATCTTCTACGCTGGTCGCTACCCGGAGCTCGCCTCCCGACTCGCCGGGCCGGAGCCCCTGGCTATGCCCATCGCAGCAGCAGCGCCAGAGCTCTGGTAGACCGCCTACGCGGCCGGCGCCCACGTCGTGGGGGTATACCGACCCTTCGGGTCACAAAAGCATGGCTCCCCGAGAAGTAAGGGGAAGCCATGCTTTTGCAGCGCCGCAGGCAGAACACTCCCCACGAAGTGGGCGCCTCCCGCGTAGGGGGTCTTACCGGTCCTTTTCGTCCTTCTTGCGGGAGCGCACCTTGAACCAGATCGGGGAGCCTTCAAAGCCGAAGGCTTCGCGGATCTGGTTGGTGAGGAAGCGCTGGTAGGAGAAGTGCAGGTCGACATCGCGGTTGGTGAACAGGATGAAGGTCGGCGGCGAGACCGCGGCCTGGGTCATGTAGAAGATGCGCAGGCGCTTGTTCATCGGCACGGTCGCTCGCTCGAAGTCCACCCGCTCGAGGAAGCGGTTCATCTGGCCGGTAGTGACGCGCTTGCGGCGCTCGGCCGCGACGCGCACGATCGCCTCCAGCACCCGGTGCACGCCCTTGCCCTCGGACGCGGTGATGAAGAGCATCGGCGCGTACTCGAGGTACTTGAGCGACTGCCGAGCCTGCTCTTCAAAGACTTCGCGGTCGGCATGCGGCTTGCCATCGGTGCGTCCGGTCGTGACCAGGTCCCACTTGTTGATCACGATGATCACCGAACGGCCACTCTCGTGCGCGTAGCCGCCGATGGTCGCGTCCGAGCCGGTGACGCCCTCGACCGCGTCGATCATCAGGACGGAAACGTCGGCTGCTTCGAGGTGCCGCCGGGCCATGACGACCGAGAGTTTTTCCGCCATCTCGTGCGTCTTCCCGCGCCTGCGAATGCCTGCGGTGTCGATGATGCGCAGGCTCTTGCCCTCGTACTCGAGCACCTCGTCGACCGCATCGCGGGTGGTGCCGGCGATCGGCGAAACAATCGAGCGGGCGGTGCCGGTGAGCGCGTTGAGCAGGGTCGATTTGCCGACGTTGGGCCGGCCGATGATCGCCACGCGGATCTCGCGCTGCTGGTAGTCGCCGTGGGTACGGTGGGGAGCGGGCGCGTCGGGATCAAGCTGGGCCGGTTCCGGATCACCTTCGCCTGATTCTTCGTCAGCGTCGTCCGGCTGCTCGCGCTCGGCTTCCTCTTCCTCGTCCGGGAAGGGCTCGAACTCCGGCTCCTGCTCCCCGGTCCCCTCGGGGAAGGCAAGCACGGCGAAGACTTCATCGAGCAGGTCGCCGATATTGTGGCCGTGCTCGGCGGAGACAGCGGTCAGGTTCGGGATGCCAAGCCGGCGAAAGTTCTCAGCCTGCGCGTCGAGTTCCTGCACGTCGATCTTGTTGACCGCGCAGAAGAGCGGCTTGTTCAGCCGCCGCAAGAGGCGCGCCAGCTCGAGGTCCGAGGAGGCAAGCTCGGTCCGCCCATCGACGACCATCACGATCGCCGATGCTTCGTCGAAGGCAAAGCGCGCCTGGGTAAAGATCTCGGTCGGGATCAGCGCCTCATCGTCCGGCACGATGCCGCCGGTGTCGACCACGCGCGCGGTGCGCCCGGCCCAGTCCACCTGGCCGTAGATGCGGTCCCGCGTGATCCCCGGCTCGTCGCCGACGATCGACCGGCGGGTGCCGGTGACGCGATTGAAGAGCGTCGACTTGCCGACGTTCGGGCGGCCGCAGATGGCGATCAGCGGCATGCCGAGCGCCTCGGCGGTATGGGGCAGGGGGTTGGGGCGGCGAACTATTTTCTTGGGGCTCAAGGCTGTTTCTTCGGCATGGCGTCTGAAGACCTGTGTTTCTGGATTGGCGAGGCAAGCCCGGCACTGCTTCCATTATAGGAAGTTCATCCTGGCGTGCTCCTGGCAGCCTTCTCGTCCGTTGCTCCCGAAGTGCACCGCCGCACTGGAACGGCGAGTTGCGCCCTCCCGCTATCAGAGAAGTGGGCCGTTGACTGACAGTGGCACGCGTCACATCGCGAGGGAACACAGGAGGTGTCCAGCGAGCAGAAGCAGGCAATCGACCGAGCCCTAATCGAGTAAATAATCATTTCAAGTCGTATAGGATAGACCGATGAAACAGACCCTGCCTCTTTCTCATGCGCGAGCCCGGCAATGGCTCGCTTTTTTCCTGCTTTCTGTAGCGCTCAGCTTGAATGATCAACCACTGATCGCCCAAGGATCGCTGCTGGCGGAAACAAAGCAGCCTTCGGTCGAGGCCGCCTCTTCTTCGTCGTTACTCGCTGCGAGCTACGCAGTCACGGCCGATCCCGGTGCTCTTCAGCAGCCCACCTATCCAAGCGGACAGCAACCTGCGCCGCCACCCGAGCCGAATACCTTCATCGGGCGGTGGCAGGCGCGGGCGACCGCGACCCAGAACCAGCAGCCGCACTGGGTGACGCCGCTGGTCACGGTCACCCCGAGGCTGGAGCAGGAGTTTCGCACAGACTTCGTCCACTACTACAACAACAGCCGGTACGAGATCTGGAACTACGACAATGGCAAGGGATTGGAACTGATCCCAGAGAAACATACCGAACTCATCGTGAACCTGCCACCATTTTTTGACCGGCACAATGGCGAGTCCGATGGCTTCGGCGATGTCTCTTTTCTGCTCAAGGAGCGTCTCTTTGCGCGCAACGAGGAGAACGGCAATGCCATCGTCACTGCGTTCCTGGGCGCCTCGATCCCCACAGGCAAGAACGGGAATGGAAGCTGCTGCGCGGTGATCACGCCTACGCTCGCAGTAGGCAAAGGCTTCGGCAATCTCGCCCTGACTTCGACCGCGGGCGGCTCCCTGCCGGTGACGAACTCCGTGGGACTAGGCCACAGCATTGCGTGGAACAGCGTGGCGCAGTATCGCGTAGCAAGCACCGGCTTTGCACGCCTTCTTTGGCCGGAGATCGAATCCAACACCGTTTTTAACAAGGGCGGCCCGAACGATGGCAAGAACCAGGAGCTGATCACTCCGGGCGTGATCTTTGGGCGGATCGCACTCAGGCATGATGCCCAGGGCAAACCAACCCGACTGGGTTTTACCCTTGGTGCCGGCGAGCAGATCCCGGTGACGCACTATCACGCAGCAAACCATTACACAGTTTTGACATTCCGGGTTCCGTTCTAGACCAGTGGGTTTTCGGAGACTCGGCGATGCTTGTATCCCGCTCAACGACGCGTTTCTTATGATCCTGGAGGGTCGACAAGATGCTGCCGTGGATGGCAATCCGCCCTTTCTGGATCTCTCCCCAGCTCTCACTAGGGTCTCTCTTCGCTGTACAAGATCTTGGATGAGGCAAAGAAAGAGGTCGAGAGGCTATCCGGACCGAATCAGGCTCACCCCCAGAGCTGGCGCATATGCTGCAGGTGGCCGTGCTGGAGCGCTATGCTTGCACTTACAAAATCTTCATGGGGGTTGCATGCGCGTTCTGATGCAAGTTCTAGGCGTCATTCTTGTCCTGGTAGCGCAAACGGCCAGGGCACAAACAGTCGGGTTCCAAACCTCGACTATCCCGGTGACCGGGAGCGTGCCGATACCGGTCAACATCTGGTATCCATCGAATGCGCCAGCAAGGCAGCAGTCGCTGGGATTGTTCGAGCAGGTGGTGGCACTCGAGGCGCCGGTGGAGGGCACAAAGCTTGGCTTGATTGTGATCTCGCATGGCAACGGCGGCACCAAGGATGGGCATTACGACACGGCGCTGGCACTTGCTAAAAAAGGCTTCGTTGTGGCGGCCCTGGAACACACAGGCGACAATTACCGGGATCAGAGCCGGGCGACAGATATGCTGAACCGGCCGCGCGAGCTCCACCGGCTGATCGACTACATGCTATCGGACTGGGCCGGGCACACGGCGATCGATCGACAGCGAGTCGGTGCTTTCGGGTTCTCTTCAGGAGGGTTTACCGTGCTTGCCGCAGCGGGTGGCGAGCCTGATCTCTCGCTGGTTGCAGCGCACTGCGCGGCACACCCAAAGTTCTTCGATTGCTCCCTGTTAAGTGCTCATCCTAAATCTCCGCCGACCGAAGAGGCCGCGCAGCACGACACGCGGATCAAGGCGCTTGTGGTGGCAGCCCCGGCCCTCGGCTTCACGTTCGCTCATGGCCTTGCCGGCGTGACGCAGCCGGTGCAGCTCTGGCGGGCGGACGACGATCATATCTTACCTGCACCTGACTACGCCGATGCCGTCCGGCGTGCCCTACCCAAACCTCCCGAGTTCCATGCTGTGCCTAGGGCAGATCACTTTGATTTTCTTGCTCCGTGCACGCCACGGCTGGCGAAGATCGCTCCCCCGATCTGCACCAGTGAACCCGGCTTCGATCGCGAGGCTTTTCACAAAAGCTTCAACGATGCCGTCGTCAATTTCTTTGAGGCTCAGCTGCATTGATGCGGTGATCCGGCGACGCTTACCCCGCATGTTTTACCTTCAAGCTTTGAGCGGTCCTAGGCTGTCGAGGGAATGCTTCGGGTTTTACCAATTCGCTTTGCCGGCGCAAGCGCGATCAAGGCCGCACCGATGACCGCCAGCACCGCGACGCCAATCAACTCGCCCCGCTCGACCATGCCAAGCCACGCCTGGGTGCCCATCACCACGGCATGCGCCAGGCTCGACCACGCTGTGAACGCGATCAGATTACGGCTGGCGAACGGGTCACGAAGCGTCAATAGTAAAAAGACACCGAGGGTGACATACACGCTCAGCATCATGGCGATGGCCGGCTCCTGCCGCATCATCATCAGCATGGGATAGAGCAGAGCCACAAACAAAAAGCCCACTCCTGCCAAAACGATCTTCAAAGCAAATTCTCTGTTCATGGGAAACCTCTGCGCCGTGCAAGCTCGTCGTTCTGGAGTCAGCCGCCAGTGCCTGGTCTCGATCCGCAATCGCTCCAGAACGGCGAGCAGCCTGAGGATGGAACCAGCTTGCACCCTGCGAATGAAGAGACAAGTACGTCTGATACTTACGTGCGGAAAGATGCTGTTGTTCCTCGATAGGAAAGATATTCAGTTACGCAACCCGGGGCTGGCATATACGCAAGCTGAGCGCGTTCCTTAAACTGGAGTGTGCCTCTTATTCCCCGATCCGCGCCGCCCGAGCAGGATGAGCCCGCAGCTGCCCCGCTAAAGCTGCCCTCGCTGCACGAGTTCTTCGCGCCCGGCGGGGTGCTGGCTCGCTCCAGCCTGCCCTATGAGTTTCGGCGCGGCCAGCTGGAGATGGCCGAGGCCGTCGAGCGCGCGCTCACTGAGAAGCGCCACCTGATCACCGAGGCCGGGACGGGAACAGGAAAGACTTTAGCCTACCTGCTGCCGGCGCTGCGTACCGGGCGCCGCGTCATCATCTCGACGGGCACCAAGAACCTGCAGGAGCAGCTGTTCTTCAAGGACATTCCATTCCTGGAGTCCCTGCTCGGGCCCCTGCGCGTGAGCTACATGAAGGGCCGCGCGAACTATCTCTGCAGGCGCAAACTCTACGCGCTTGGCGCTGAGCCGATCCTGACGGGTCTGGAAGAGATCGAGCAGTACCAGGCCATTGCCGCGTGGGAGAAGACGACCGAGACCGGCGACCGGGTCGAGGTCGCGCGCCTGCCCGAGCAGAGCCCGCTCTGGGTCAAGCTTGATGCGCGCTCTGAGACCTGCCTGGGCCAGACCTGCCCGGACTACGAGCGGTGTTTTATCACCGAGATGCGCCGCAAGGCCGCCGAGTCGGACATCATCATCGTCAACCACCATCTCTTCTTCGCCGACCTTGCGATCAAGCAGCAGGCCGGCAATGCGCCCGATGTCGGCATCCTGCCGGATGTGGATGCGGTCATCTTTGACGAGGCGCATGAGCTGGAGGATGTGGCTTCGAGCTACTTCGGCATTACGCTCTCCAATGTACGGTTTGAAGAGCTGGCTCGCGACCTGGAGATGATGCTGCGCTCCAAGCACGCCTACAGCTCGGCGCTTAAGTCGACGGGCGAGATGATGCGCGAGCGGGCGCGGATGTTCTTTGCTGCGCTGCCGCTGACCGGCCCCGGGGTTGAGTCTCAGTCTCGCGCGCAGTTTACCCACCGCGAGGAGTTCCTGGAAGAGAAGGGCGAGCTCTACCTGGGCCTGCTGAATGCGGTGCTGCGCCTGGAGGGGGAGCTCGAACGGGTGCGCAACGTGGAGGAAGCGCCGGGGCTGAAGCGTCGCGCGGCGGACCTGCATGAGCGGCTCAAGTTTCTGCTGGAAGCCGATGACCGCAACACGGTCTTTTGGATGGAGCGGCGCGGCGGCGGACGGGGGCGCGAGGCCAGCTACAACACCTACCTGCAGGCGACCCCGATCGATGTTTCGGCGCTGCTTGGCGATGTGCTCTTCGAGACGTTTCCGACCGTCGTACTCACCTCCGCCACCCTCACCGTCGAGGGTGGCTTCGCGCACATCCGCAATCGGCTTGGCCTGGGACCGGAGCAGTCCGAGGCTGGCCGCGATGCGCGCGAGCTGGTCGTGCCCTCGCACTTTCGCTACGCGCAGCAGGCGCTGCTCTACCTGCCGCCGGCGATGCCTGACCCGCGGGAGCCGGGCTTCCAGGATGCGGCCGTCAAGCATATTCGCCGGGTACTCGAACTCTCCAGAGGCCGCGCCTTTTGCCTCTTTACCAGCTACGTGCAAATGCGCGAGATCTATGAGCGCCTGCTTTGTGAGGTTGGCTGGCCGCTGCTGCTGCAGGGCACCGCCCCGCGCCAGGCCCTGCTCGACGAGTTTCGCATGACGCCCAACGCGGTTCTCTTTGGCACCTCGAGCTTCTGGCAGGGGGTCGATGTGCAAGGGGAGGCCTTGAGCTGCGTCATCATCGACCGGCTGCCATTTGCGGTGCCGTCCGACCCGGTGGTGCAGGCGCGCATGCGGGCGATCGAAGAAGTGGGGGGCAAGCCGTTTTTCGAGTATCAGGTTCCGTCCGCGGTCATCACGCTCAAGCAGGGTTTTGGGCGGCTCATCCGCTCGCTTGAGGATCGCGGCGTGCTGGTGATGCTCGACCCCAGGCTCGACCGGCAACGCTATGGCAGGATCTTTCTGGACAGCCTGCCGCCGTACCGGATCACGCGAGATATCGCAGAGGTGGAGAGTTTCTTCTCAGCTCCTGTCGAGGACCTCTCGGAGTAGAGGCGGCGCTTCTCGGCCCCGGACTTTTTCAACCTGGCTGCATCGGCTCCTGCCCAGCAGCCTGCGTCAAAAACAAAGAGATGTCATGCTGAACGTGGCATGCGTGGCGGTGCCGACCTGCCGGCAGGACTAGGGCGCCAGCGCGCGGCACACGACGGAAGGGAGCCATGGCACGCAACCTCTACATACTCTCGGCGACCCTGCTGTTGCTGGCCGCGATCTCCTGCGGCATGGCCTTTTCCACGCCCGTCTCCGGCACACCCAGCCAGGCTCCGTCGTGGAAGACGATTGGCCTGTTCATGATGCTCTTCGGGTTAGGCATAGCCCTGCTCGGCACCCTCACCGCGCTCTTTGAGCAGGTCGATCGACGGGCGGAGTTGCAGAAGCTGCTTGACCGGGAGCGGCGCAGGCGTCGGTAAGAGCGAAGCAGAGCCCTCCGCTCCGTGCTGAGCAAGGTACTCTACAATGAAGCAATTGGGCACCCGAGTTTCTTACAGGGCCGCACGCGAAAGTTGCCGAACAAGACCATGTACGAAGTGACAGTAGACGCCGGTTTCTCCTCAGGCCATTACCTGCGCAACTACCAGGGCAAGTGCGAGAACCCGCACGGGCATAATTACAAGGTAAGCGTCACCCTGCGCGGAGAGACCCTCGATGCGACCGGGCTGCTGCTCGACTTCAAAGAATTGAAAAACATCCTGCGCCCGGTCATCGACTATCTCGACCACCAGATGATCAATGACCTGGAGCCGTTTACCACGCTCAATCCCTCGGCGGAAAACCTGGCTCGCTACTTCTTCGACCAGACCAACGAGCACTTACGCGCGCTCACCCAAGGTCGCGTGCTGGTAAGGGCCTGCACCGTCTACGAGACGGATACCTCAGCTGCGACTTACTACGAGTAAGTCACAGCAGCTTTCCGGTAGCTCGAGCAGCGGCTAAGTGCGAGGGTTCGTTTCCCTCGTACTTAGCGGTAGGGCTCATCTAAGAGGAGAGCGCCGCTCGTTTAAGAGAGGACGATAGCGCCCCGTTACTTAGGTGCACTTAGATATTTATCAAACGGTATCTCGAAGTAGAACAGCTCCTTCCCGTTAGCATCCTGCACGCGTCGTACAAGCAGCTTGGCGCCCTTCAGCGGCTGCTTACCTAGGCCCTGGACATCGTAAAAGAGGAAACCGGCGCGGGTGGTGTGCGGCTCCACAGCCAGCGCGGAGTACTCGAACTCGCCGAAGTCCTGCTCGATCTTGGTATCGGCGCCCCCGCCGTGATGGATGGAGAGCGGGCCGATCGGGATCCTTGAGCCGACTCGATCCTTGGTCGAGACGCGCCGCTCGACATCGCTGGTCTCGGCGGCTTGCACGCGGTCGCCCATTGCTGGCACCAGGTGGATGCGCACCTGGTCGAGCGAGACGGGTTTGTCTCCGCTGTTGGTCACGATGATGCGGATGGGGAGAATGTCGTACTTGAGATAGTCCACCCGGAAGATCTTCTCCTTGGCGGCGGTGTCAAATGGGTCGGCTGCGATGGTGACGTGATCGTCGAGGTGGGCGTCAAAAGCCGGGTAGGTGGCTGCATCCTTGGCCGCCGGCGGGCTCTGCTGGGCGAGCGCGCAGCTGGGGATGAACGCAAGCGCGATCGCGCAGCCGAGCAGCGGCGAGCGAAGAAGTCTGAGCGCGCCCCCGCGCCCGGGATGTTTCGTCTTCAAGGCTGCGACCGTTATCATCTGCGCTATAGACACCTTGGAAGCAAAAACGGTGAGCCCTTTCCTCGAGGGAGTGGCCAGGACCCAGGTGAGCGGCTCGCTGCGCTCAGCCTCCAGATGGGCTTTCCTCGGTCTCGGCCTCCGATGAGGACGGTGATCGCCCGCCTCCTGCTCGCAGTCTACAGCCTGGTGATGGCAGCCCTGCTGGTGCTGACTTCGCCCTGGTGGCTCTGGCAGATGGCGCAAACCGGCAAGTATCGCGAGGGCCTGGCGGAGCGTCTGGGACGGGTACCGGCGCGGCTCGCAGCGGCCAGGGCAAGCCAGGCGGCTGCCGGCCGGCCCGGCGCTCCAGTGGATCCGCAACCGGCCACGATTTGGGTACACGCGGTCTCTGTAGGCGAGGTGCTGGCCGCGAGCCGGCTGGTCGCAGAGCTTGACCGCAATCTTAACCGCGCGCGTGGCCCTGCCTTTCCTGCGGGGCGCGTGTACGTATCCACCACCACGCGCACCGGCCAGACGCTGGCTCGCGAGCGGTTCGGCGCCGACCGCGTCTTCTACTTCCCACTCGACTTCGCCTTTGCGGTGCGCGCCTGGCTCCGCTTTCTGCAGCCGACGCTGGTGGTGCTGGTGGAGAGCGAACTCTGGCCGCGCATGCTGCGTGAGTGCGCCTGGGCCGGGGTGCCGGTGGCTGTCGTCAACGCGCGCATCTCGGACCGATCCTGGCCCCGGTATCAGCTCCTGCGCCGGCTGTGGGCGCCGCTTCTCAGCTCACTCCATCTGGTGCTCGCGCAGAGCGAGCAGGATGCATTGCGGCTGCGCAGGCTTGGCGCAACCGGCGCGATCGCCTCCGGCAACCTCAAGTACGACGTGCGCGTGACAGCCGAGGCACCAGCCACGGCCCTGCTGCGGGCAAGAGTGCCGGCCGGGGCGAGAGTCGTCGTATGTGGCTCTACCCTGGCGGGCGAAGAGGCGCTGCTGCTCGACGCGCTGCCGCTCACGGAGCTCGTCACCGTGCTTGCGCCTCGCCACCCGGAGCGCTTTGACGCGATCGCCCGGCTGCTGACCGAACGCGGGCTGCCTTGGGTGCGACGCTCAGCCTGGCCGGCTGACCAGCCAACCGGCTCGGCGTGCGAGCTGGGCAGTGTGGTGCTGCTCGACTCAGTCGGCGAGTTGGCTTCTGTCTACTCGCTCGCTACGCTTGCGGTCGTTGGCGGCGGCTTCCTTGCGAATGGCGGTCACAATCCGCTCGAGCCAGCGCAGTTTGGCGTGCCCGTCCTGATGGGGGCGCACTACGCTAACTTCCGCGCTGTCGTGGAGGCTCTGCTCGAGGCGCGCGCCGTTGTGACCGCGGATGCTGCGTCGCTCAGGCCTGTCATCGAGCGCCTGCTTGCGAACCCGGAGGAGCTGCGCGGTCTGGGCGCGCGCGCGCAGCAGGTCTTCGCCGAGCAAGCGGGCGCCACTGGCCGAGCGGTGGACGCGCTCCTGCCACTTCTTCGCACGACCCTGCCGCCGGTTGGAACCCTCCGCGCAGGCGGCGAAGAGCGGGTGCCGCAGTGAGCGCGGCGGAGCGGAACGCCGCGAACCAGGCCGCCGCGAACCAGGCCGCTGCGCCGCGAGCCGCGTCCTTCCAGTCAGACGCAGCGATTCAGCGAGGATGGCTGCGGCCGTTGGTGCCTCTCTATGCGGCAGGGGTGATGGCGAAGAATGCCGCCTACGAACACGGCTTATTGCAGGCACGGCGGCTCAGGCACCCGGTGATCAGTGTCGGCAACCTTTCCGTCGGTGGTGCGGGCAAGACGCCGCTTGTCATCCGTCTCGCGCAGTTGCTCGCCTCCCGCGGTCTCGAGGTGGACGTACTCTCCCGCGGGTACGGGAGGCGATCCGGAGCTCCTGAGCAGGTGCGCCTGGCTGCCGAACAGCCTCCGGGGCGTACTTTCGCCGGGATGAGGTCCGCGACCTTTGCGGCGGGCGCCTTTCCAGCTGACGAGATGGATCAGGCAGCAGCCGACGCGCGCCGCTATGGGGACGAGCCGCTCTTGATTGCGCAGGCTGCTAGGGTGCCGGTCTATCTCGGCGCCAGCCGCTACGCCGCGGGCCTGCTCGCCGAGCAGCGTGCCGGCTACGGGCCGCGAGTGCACCTGCTCGACGATGGCTTTCAGCACCGCCGGCTCGCGCGTGCGGTCGACATCGTAGTCATCCACCCCAGCGACTTTCGCCAATTGCTGCTGCCGGCGGGCCGGCTTCGCGAGCCGCTCGCCTCCCTGCAAAGAGCTTCCATCGCCGTACTGCGGGACGATGGCGGGGACCAGCATGCGACCTTGCTCCGCGAGCGCTTTCCTGCGCTGCCGATCTGGTGGATGACCCGCGAGATTGTGCTGGCCTCCTCTCCTGAGCCAGCTGAGGCTTTCTGCGGGATCGCGCATCCGGGAGAGTTCTTTCGCTCGCTCGCGCGCGCCGGCGCATCGCTTCGAGACACCCACGCATTTCGCGATCACCACGTCTACACCGATGCCGATATCGCCAGGCTGGCCGCCAGCCTGCGTGCCACCGGCGCGCGCACGCTGCTCACTACCGAGAAAGACCTGGTGCGGCTGAGCGTCCGGCATCGTGCTCTGCTGGGCGAGGCTGCCACGCTCCAGGCCGTACCGCTGCGTGCCGGGCTCCGCGACGAGGCAGCCGCGGTCGACCAGCTGCTGGCTCTCGCCGGGCTCGCCCTGTGACCACGCTCCTCTTCTAACGTGGCCTCTCTCCTGAGCCAGCTGAGGCTTGGAGGGATGCCAGGGCAGTGCAAACCCTATGCGAAAATGGAGGTTTGCAACGAGTTGAAATCCAGCTGCGTGTCCTCATCGTGCGCTTGGGCGCGATGGGCGATATCCTCCATGCGCTCCCTGCTGTCACCGCGCTCCGTGCGGCGCACCCTGGCTGGTGGCTGGGTTGGGCAGTGGAGCCGCAGTGGCGAGCGCTGCTGGGCGCCTCGCCATCGGACTTTCAGCCCGACTCGCAGCCAGCCGGGGGCACGCCTTCGATGCCCGTGGTCGACCGCATTCACACTGTCGCCGCGAAGCGATGGGGGAGCCACCCGCTCGCACCCACCACCCTGGGCGACCTGCTGGCCACCCGCCGGGAGCTGCGCGCAGCCCGGTATGACCTCTGCCTGGACCTGCAGGGCGCGGTGCGCTCGGCGGTGATCGGCCGCTGGGCCAAGCCTGCCCGCCTGATCGGGGAAGCTGCGCCGCGGGAGCCGATCGCGCGCTGGTGGTTCACCGAGCGCGTTAGGACGCACGGTACGCACGTGATTGAGCAGGCAGCGGAGGTGGCGCAGGCGATCGCGGGCGACTTGCTGCCACTTGGATTGCCGCAACTGCCGTGGGATCCGGCAGCGGAGAGCTGGTGCGACACTCATGCGCCCGCAACGCCCTTCGTCCTGCTTAGCCCGGGCGCCGGATGGGGCGCCAAGCGCTGGCCACTCGATCGCTACCAAGCGGTGGCGCAGGCGCTGCTCGCCGATGGCGTGCCGGTAGTCGTGAATGCGAGCCCCGCCGAAGCGTCCTTTGCGCGCGAGCTGGCCGGCCGCACCGGCGCTATCGCACTGCTCCCGAGCCTGGCGCAGCTGATTGCGCTCAGCCGGCGAGCAGCGCTGGCCATCGCCGGCGATACCGGGCCCTTACACCTGGCCGCTGCGCTCGGGCGCCCCACCATCGGTATCTACGGCCCAACCGACCCGGCACGCAATGGACCCTTCCATGGCGAGCACCGCATCCTGCGCCATCCCGAGAGCCGGCGTGACCATACGCGACGAGCCGAGCCGGAGGCAGGGCTGCTTACCATTAGGCCCGAAGAGGTCATGGCCGCGGCACGTGAGCTGATAGGTGAGCTGCTGCCGGTGACGACGCTTGCGGCGCCACCTGCTGCCACGCAGCCAGCCTCCCCCCGGACTCTCAGGGAGCGGCACTAGTGTCGAGCGCAGCACGAGGCTGGGGCCAGGTGGCGCGCCGTATCCGCGTGCCCATGGGCTTTGCCTTTTCGGTCCTCTACCTGATGCTGGCGCGGCCTACGCCTGCCTCTACCCTGTGGAGCCTGTTGCTGGTCGTGCCTGGCCTCGGGCTTCGGGCCTATGCCTCCGGGTATGTGCAGAAAAACGCCGAGCTCACCACCACCGGACCGTATGCTTACACGCGCAACCCGCTCTACCTTGGCTCGATGCTGCTGGCCTTCGGCTTTGCGGCGGCTTCCCGCAGCCTGATTGTCGTTGCTGCGCTCGCCGTCCTCTTCGTCCTTATCTACCTGCCTGTGATCCGCACCGAGGAAGAGTACCTGCGCGCCAGGTTTGCAGGGTTCGCAGACTACGCGCAACGGGTTCCGCGGCTACTCCCGCGCCTGACCGCCACCAGGCAGGACGCACGCCGGAGTGCCGGCGTGTTTGCCCCGGCGCTCTACCGCAAGCACCGTGAGTACAACGCGCTCATGGGAGCAGCGGCGATCTATGCGGCGCTTGGCCTGCTGCTCTACCTGCGGCGCTGATCTGCGTCGCCGATCTACGTCGCCAATCTATCGCGTTCCCTACGGGCCGCTGGAGATGACCGGCCTGCGCTTGGTCCTCGATGCCGGCGCCGGGATGCTGGGAGCGCTCGCAGAAGCAGCGGCGAACTTGGTGGATGGACTTGGTGGATAGACTGGGGCTGGCGTACCCTGTCGCATAGGCGCTGCCCAGGCCCGCGAGCAGGACAGGAGAGATTTCCGATTTGACGTGGTCGTTACGCAATGAGCGTCCGAGGCCGAAGGAGCGCCCGAGCCGCAATCAGCGCCCGAGCCTGATCCTCGCTGCCACCCTTGCCCTGAGCTTCTTTCTGGCCCCAGCCCAGCCCTTTGCTCAGTCCTCCGGTTCAGGGGCAAGCCCGGCCGGCCGGGGAGCGCCTCTGTTGCCACGGCGCAGGCTCGACCCGCTGGAACCGGAAGCGCGAGCCTGCCGGCGCCACGGCCAGGCTGGAGCTACCCGCAGCGCCAGACGCTCACCTACCAGGTGGACTGGCGAGTCTTCCCGGCCGGCACCGCGGTCGTGCACATCGAGAGCAACGGCGACTCGCAGCGGATCACCGTCAGCGGCGACTCCTCGGGCGCGTTCAACCTGGTGCTTCGTGTGAGCGATCACTTTCAGTCCACCTTCAATCGCCAGACCGGCTGCTCTTCCGGATTCGCCCGCCAGCAGATCGAGGGCAGCCGCCAGCTCAACTCTGACCAGCAGTTCAGCAGCGGCTACAGCCGGGGCGCCTTTGACGAGAAGACGCTAATCACCCGCAACCACCATGCGGAGCAGACGCCGATTCCGCCCTGCGTCTCCGATCCGCTCTCCGCGATCTTCTGGGCTGCCTCGCAACCTTTGCAGCCCTCGCAGCAGTTCCACGTACCGGTGGTTTACCCACTCCAGGCGCTCGATATTACAGCGAAGGTGGAGGGCAGGGAGGCCGTGCGTGCGCCGTCGACGACCTACCAGGCGCTGCGGGTGCAGCCAACCTGGACCAATACCGCGGTCAAGAACAGCGGCAACATCTGGGTCTGGTACAGCGATGACGAGCGGCACCTGCCCGTGCAGGTACGCGCCCGGCTGCTCTGGGGGACGATCACCTTCAGGCTCACCAGCGTCGAGCAAAAGTAAACGTCGTTTGCTGATTTGCGGAAGCTCGAGGCTTCGCTTGAACAGCGAGCCGAGTGTAAAGACAGGCAGCTCCTTACTGGATGCGGTACCGCTCCCGCATCAGCCTTTGCAGACGCGGCCGGTAGAGCAGGTTGAATGTCTCTTCCTTGCCCGGGAACATGGCTAGAGCTGATCTTCGACTCTGCGCAATCAGCTGCGCTGCCTCATCCACGGTGAGCGATGCATCCTGCCCGATCATCGACATGACCATGTGCATCATTAACTGCAGCCTGCGCAGCTTGCGGCGTTCTTCGCGCACCTCATCCGGCGTCTGCGACTCCTGGGCAGGCTCCGCATGCTCACTGCACTTCACCCCGTACCTCAACCCGTTTGCGCTCATGCGCTCTCTGCCTCCGCGTAAGCTGGTGCGTATTTTGGTGATGCTATACCGGAAGGCTCGCCCGGGGAAAGTGGTTCCAGGCCGCACCTGCGGCGCCCGGGATTGGCCTGGTTACTCGCTGCTGTACCAGGGGCGGACTGCGGTTGCCCAGGGTGAGGCCGTGAGCGTCCGACCATCGAGGTAAAAGGTCGTAGCGCCGAACATGTCGGTGCGGTAGGTACGCACGTGCGCCGCTTCGAGTTTATCCAGGGTCTCATAACGCGGATGCCCGTAGTAGTTGTGTCGACCGACCGAGATAGCGGCGTAGTGGGGCGACACAGCCGCAAGGAATGGCGGAATGGTCGAAGACCGGCTGCCGTGATGGCCTACCTTGAGCAGGTCAGAGTGCTCCACACCGGCGGCCAGCATCGCCTCCTCTGCAGGAGCTTCGGCGTCTCCCTCGAGCAGGACCGAAGTCTGGCCGTAGGCCAGACGCAGGACGAGCGAATCGTTGTTGGTGGGCTCGGCGCGAGGTACATAGGTGGCGGAGGGCCAGAGCGCCTGGACCTCGACTCCTTCTGTCGGCATTTCTTGCGCCAAGCCCGCCTGGCCCTTGCCTGACAGAACCAGGCCTGCCTGCGCCGAAGTAGGCTGAGGGGCTCGAGTGGAAGCCTGGGAGCCGAACTCCCATCGATCACCGGCCTGGTGCCGCACCAGCGGGATGCCGAGCGAAGCGGCTTCCGCGAGAAGTGCAGTGTACTCGGGCGAGGCCGGATTGTTGCCGACCCAGATCGCCCGAGGATGGAAGTTGGCCAACACCGCCGGCATGCCGCCGATGTGATCGGTGTGCGCGTGAGAGATCGCCACCGCATCCAGACGCTGGATGCCGCGCGACCAGAGCACCGGCGAGATCACATCCTCGCCCATGTTGAAGCTGCTGTCCTTAGGAGCGCCTGCGATGCCGCCTGCGTCGACGAGTAGCGTGCGCCCGTCCGGGGTGATGACCAGCAGGCCGTCACCCTGGCCTACGTCGATCGCCGTCACCTCCAGCGTGCCCGCGCGATGAAGCACCGGCTGCGGGGCGACCGTGAGCAGCGAGGCAGCGAGCAGGCACGCGCAGGCTGCGAGCCGGCTCCACTGGGGGCGTCTGACCAGCCAGATGGAAGCGGCGATGAGCAGGATCCACACCACAACGCGCCCTGGTGGCGGCGCGGGAATGCGGTAGTCGCCCGCATGCATGGTGGAGAAGAAGGTGACGATGCCGTTGACGATGTGCAGCAGCCCGGCTGCGATCGCTGCAGGCACCACCGCCAGGCTGGGGGAGATAAGCAGTACGGCGAAGGTCGCCAGTGCTGCCGGCAACAGGAGGCCGAGAAACGGCACGATCAGAAAGTTGACCGGCAGTCCGAGCACGGTAATGCGGTGGAAGTACACAGCCATGGGCAGCGCCATGATCAGCTCGACAAGGATCGAGATGAGCAGCAGTTCGAGCGCCTGGAGCCCGCGCAGCACGCACCAGGGTACAGCGCGCCGGGCGAACCAGCGGCCGGTGAGTGGCTGCAGGTGTTCAAGCAGCAGGCGAAGGGTCACCCGGTACTCGGCGATCTTTGGAGGCAGAGAGGGATCGAGCGCGAGCAGCCACAGGTTGCGTGTGGCGCGAAGATAGGGCGCAAGCGAGCTCTCGAGCAGCGGCGCTGCGATGCCGCCGATCGCGACGACCGAGAGCAGCGTCATCTGCAGGCTGGATCCGAAGAGGGCCCGGGGACTGGCGGCCACCAGGCAGAGCGAGGCGAGGCCGAGCGCCTGCAGGGCATGGCGCTCGCGAAAGATGAGCCTGCCGACAAGGAAGAGCGCGACCATCCAGAAGGAGCGCTGCACGGGCTGGCCAAAGCCGGTAAAGAGCGCGTAAGCGAACGAGAGAGCGAGCGTGAGCGCGGTCGCCGCGAGGTTGGGCAGCCGCATGAGCCGTGCAAAGAGAAAGATGACCGAAGCAAAGATGGCCAGGTGCATGCCTGAGACCACCAGCAAATGGAAGCTGCCGGTACGTTCGAAGCCGATCCGGGTGGCATGCTGCAGGTAGCTGCGGTCGCCGGTGAGCATGGCGGTGAGCATGCTCGCATCAGCCTCGCTGAGCCTGAGCGGCGCAGGCAGCCGCTGCTCGAGCGGCAGCCCGGCAAGCGCAACGATCCGGGAGCTCGCCGTGGTCTGCAGCAGGTGCAGACGGCAGGCAAAGCCAGGCGTCCCCTGGCCGAGGACCTTTGCCTGGTTAGCCGCCGCTGAGCCAAGCGCGCCGATCCCTTGCTCATGCAGGTAGGCGCTGGTGTCCCACACGCCCGGATCGAGGTAGCGGGCTTCGGTGTGCATCGCGACGACGACGCGCAGCCGCGAGCCGCAGGCAAGAGCCGGCAGCCGCGCGGCCATGGGAGTATCAAGCGGCGCGTAGAGGGTGAGGCGCAAGCCGCCCTCCACCGGCGTGGGGCCGACAGCGCGAACCTTCAGGTCCACACGTTGCGCTTGCTCCTCAGTCGTTTTGTGGCCGAAGAAGGACGTGTGGCTGGTTCGTTTGACTGGCTCCAGCCGCACCACCTCTCCGGTAACGACGCGCTCGGCGCCATCGGCCAGCTGTGCGAGCTCCCGTTGGGGAGAGACCGGCGGCTGCGTCTCTGTCGAAAGCGCGCCGAGCAGCAGAAAAAGCGCCGCGAGAGGCGCGAGCACCACGCGCGGAGCACGCTCGGAAGAGAGGAGGGCAAGGCCGGCCAGAGCAAAAACGCCGACGAGCAAAAGCCCCGGTGTAAGCCAGAACAGGTGCGCTCCGAGCACCCCCAGTGCAAAGCAGCAAGAAGCAAAGAAGGCGGGCGCACTCGAGAAGCGGAGACTTTCAAGCTTGGCGGGCTGCTGTGTCTTGGCTGGCGCTCTGTTGCCGACTGAAGCAAAGGTAGTGTGACCTTGAGCGCGCGCGTGTCCCTGCAATAGCGGTGGAGCGACAGCCATCCGTTGCGCCTCGTTCGGGGACCTGACCTGGCATGCTCTGCCGCGAACCTAGCCGTACGGAGCTAGCCAAGCGAAAGCATTGCGACCGACTCCAGGTGAAACGTCTGCGGAAAGAGATCGACCAGGTGCAGCTGCTGGAGCTGGTAGCCCGAGTCTAGCAAGCCGCGCAGGTCGCGCGACAGTGTAGACGGATCGCAGGAAACGTAAGTAATCTGCGGCGGACGAATCTGCGCGAGCAGGCGGGTCACCTCTTCTCCGAGGCCGGCGCGCGGCGGATCGACCAGTACAAAGTCTGGGCGCAGCGCAGAGTCCGTATGCGTTGCCGCGGCAGCCCGGCTTTGACCCCGGCCGGCCGTCTGGGAGAGGCGCCCTGCCTCCCGACGCAGGAACGCAAGCGTGCTGCCGCGTACGCCTTGGTGCGGCGAGCCAAGATTCTGCCGGAGATCTGCAGACGAGATCGGCGCTCCCTCCACGGCAACCACTTGGGCGAATGAGCCGGCCAGCACCCGGGAAAAGAGGCCAACTCCCGCATAGAGATCCCAGGCGAGGCGTCCGCCGCGACCGCGGGTGGCGAGCTGCACGAGGGTTTCGATCAGAGGCCGGTTGACCTGGAAGAACGCGCCCAGGCTCACCTGGTAAGCGAACTCGCCGACTTGATAGAGCATCCTCGGAGAGCCCCAGGTCGCAACCAGAGAGCCAGGCTCCTGCTCTCCGGCTGGAGCTGCTTGCCTCGGCTGGCCCTGCTTGCGCCGCTGCTTCTGCGTGGCCTGCGCGCTCCGTTCCCCAGACTGCGCCGCCGGCTGGGGCAGCCCGGTATCTGCCAGAACACCACCTCCGCACAGAGCCGGAACCGCAGCCTGGAGCGCTTCGCAAATCTGCGCGAGCAGGCGGCCCGCGTCTGGCGGAGCCAGTACCCCGCCGAGTCGCGAGTGCGCCCAGAGGGCAAGCAGAAGCTGCGAACCGTCGTGGTTGATGCTCAGCTCGGCTTGACTGAAGATCTTGCCAAAGCTTTTCTCTTCGCTGATCTTGCTAAGTGCTGCGAGCGCCACCTCGAGCTCCGGCGCAGCGATCGGGCAGGCGCTTACCTCGATCAGTTGATGCGAGCCGCGCTCCCGATAGGCGAGCCTGGAGGAAGCTGGATTGATGTGCAGCCGGATGCGATTGCGATAGGCAAACGGATCGCTCGCATGGACCTCGATCTCCGGTAGGCCGGCCAGCTTCGCGCGGGTGAGCGTTTCCTGGAGGATAGCGGCCTTAATCGTAAGCTGCTCCTGGTAAAGGGCATGCTGGTAGTGGCAGCCGCCACACGCGCCAAAGTAGGGGCATGGGGGCAGGGCTCGCTCGGCAGAAGGCTCGAGGACAGCATTAAGCGCGGCCTCGGAAAAATTGGACTTACTTTGTGTAACCGCAGCAGTTACTAGTTCTCCGGCCAGCGTATAAGGGGTAAAGATGGCCTTGCCCTCGTGGCGCGCGAGGCCTGAGCCGCCGTAGATCTGCTTTTCGATGCGCAGCTTGAGAGTCTCGCTCATGCCTGGCTCATGTAGAAGAGGCTGAGGCGGGGAATCTGGTAGCGCTCGAGCAGCCGTTTCTGCAGAAACTGCTGCTCGATCTGCCGGATCTGGAGCGCCTGCATCCGGCTGCGATAAGGTGCAAGCTCGCGCGCGGCTTGCTCGCGGAGAGTTACCAGCACCTCTTCTGGCGCGGTTGCGAGCAGCATGGCGAGCAGCTTCTCCTCCATCACGGTCAGGGTTCGTTCCAGCTCTTCGAGGCTAAGTGGGCCGGCGAGCGAGTCAGAGGCGAGTGCTCTCAGCCGGAGGACGGTCTCCTCAGCCAGCGTCTGGGCTGGACCGGTAAGGTCGCAGGCTTGTAACTGAGACGCGCACAAATGAAGGTGGCCGGCGATCCTGGCTGGTTCAAAGCCCGAGTCCCGCGCTGCTTCGCTGCTTTCGCCATTCGCAGCGGCCGCCCCAACTGAGGCCTCGCGAATCGCCTCAGCGGCTTCCATGACCGACTGCGCACACCAGGCCAGGCCATTGACGCGCCTGGCGCGAGCGCCGGCCTTGCTCGGGTCCCGCTTGTCAAAGGTTGCATCAATGCCACGCAGCACGGCATCAAGCGGCACGCCAGCCTCACGCCAGGTCTCGATCAAAGCCCAGTCCAGAGTCGAGAGCAGCAGCACGGAGCCACGCCTCTGCTGGAATCTTTCTTCAATCTCGGTGAAGTAGTTAAAGTAGTTTTGCAAGGATCAGGACTCATGCGGATCCCGCAGCATGCCGGCCCCGTCCACTTGGTGGCTCGCGCCCTGCTGGACTGCCCGCTGGCCTGGGCCGGTGTTGCGTTCCCAGATCAGGCGCAGGCCGTTCAGCGTCAGCATGTCATCTGTTTGGGTGATGTAGCGGGACTCAGGTGCGATCAGCCGGGCGAGGCCGCCGGTTGCGATGATGGTAGGCGGGCTGGCGAGTTCCGCTCGGATACGCTCAAGGATGCCATCGACCAGGCCCAGGTAGCCATAGAACAGCCCGGACTGGATGTTTGTAACCGTGTTTGTGCCAATAGCATGGGCAGGCTTGCGCACATCCACCCGTGCCAGGCGGGCCGCACGGGAGAACAGCGCGTCGGCTGAGATGCCGAGCCCGGGTGCAATGGCGCCTCCCAGAAACTCACCTCGCGCGCTGATGACATCGAACGTGGTCGCGGTGCCGAAGTCCACGACCACGCACGGGCCGCCGTACTTGGCGAAGGCCGCGACGCCATTGACGACACGGTCTGCGCCCACCTCAGAAGGATTGTCGACCAGCAGCGGCATGCCTGTGCGTAGACCCGGCTCGACGAAGAGCGGTTCGCGCTTGAAGTAGCTCTCCGCGACGCGGCGCAGCGTGGAGTCAAGCGGCGGCACAACCGATGAGATGATGATGTGTTCGACCGAGGCGACATCGATGCCGCGCATGGCGAAGAGGTTGAGAAAGAGAACGCCATACTCATCCGCGGTCTGGGTCTTCTGGGTCGTCACGCGCCAGTCCGCAATCAAGTCAGCCGGCGCGGACTGGGTAGCCTGCGTAAAGACGCCCAGCACTGTGTTGGTGTTGCCTACGTCCAGGGTCAGCAGCATTCACGCCTCACGCACGCCACCTGAGCGAACCGCGCGCAACCCGTTTGGTGTGCGCACCAGCAGAAAGCCGCGATCATCCAGGCCCGCGGTGGTTCCGGCGAAAGAGGAACCTGCGCCCGCTTGCTCTTCATCGCCCGCTTGCCCTTCATCAATGACCACGGCCTTGTCGCGGATCCAGCTCGAGGCCGCTTCCAGCCGATCGAGCAGGGCGCGCTGGGCCTCGCGAGACGAGCCGCCGGTCAGTGCCGTGACTTCGGCCGAGAGCGCGTGGAGCAGGGACGCGAGCAGAGCGCTGCGCGTGGTCGACGCACCTTCAATCGCGAGGGAGGTTGCGGTGGCGGCGAGCGAAGGCGGAAAGGCCGCCTGGTGCACGTTAATGCCAATGCCAATCACGAGATAGCGCACGCGGGTCGCTTCCGCGTGCATCTCGGTGAGGATGCCTGCTACTTTTCGCCGGCCGACGAGAATATCGTTCGGCCAACGCAGGTCAGCGACCAGGCCCGTGGTCGCGCGCACCGCGGCCAGGACTGCCAAGCCGGTCGCGAGCGAGAGCCAGAGCGCGTCCCCAGGCGCAAGCGAGGGCCGAAGCAGCACGCTCACATACAAGCCCGAGCCCTGCGGGGACGCCCAGCCGTGGGCGCCACGGCCGCGGCCGGCGGTCTGCGCGTCCGCCAGGTAAACCGAGCCATGCGGAGCGCCCGCTGCGCCCTGCTGCATCGCGTACGAGTTCGTCGAATCGATCTCAGCGAAGTGCTGAAGATTACCGGCAAAGGGCGTGCCGGCGAGCTCTTGATCGAGCGCTGCGAGATTGTAACAGTCGGGCGCACGTTCTTGGAGGACCTGTGATAGCGCATCTCTCACGCTCAGCGCTCCGCCGTGATGCGCATGCTCAGGTCCACCGCGACAGCGGAGTGCGTGAGCGCGCCGACTGAGATGTAGTTGGGCCCGGCAAGCGCATAGTCGCGGATGGTGGAAAGCTCGATGCCTCCGGAGGCTTCAATCGGAATGGGGAGGCCGCGCCCGCGCACGATCTCTATGGCTTTCTTCACCTCAGCCGGAGTCATATTGTCGAGCAGCAGCGACTCGGCGCCATTGTCGAGCGCTTCGTTGAGCTCGGCAACGTTGCGTACTTCGATGTCGATGACCTGGCCCGGGGAGCGCCGCTCATGCGCGTGCCTGAGCACCGCGGCGACTCCGCCACCGAGCGAGATGTGGTTGTTCTTGATCAGCACACCGTCTGAGAGATCGAGCCGGTGATTTTCGCCGCCCCCGCAAGTCACCGCGTACTTATCGAGGACACGAAGACCCGGCACCGTCTTGCGGGTGTCGATCACAGTCGCGCCGGTACCGGCGACCGCGTCGGTGTAAGTGCGGGTAAGTGTGGCTATCCCGCTCATGCGCTGCATCAGGTTGAGCATGGTGCGTTCACAAGCCAGGATGACACGCGCATTCGAGCGGATGACCGCGAGCTGCTGGCCTCGCTTGACGCGTACGCCGTCGAAGATCTCAGGGTGCGAGATGACTTCAAAACGACCGCTGCGGTGGCCGTCCAAGCGCGCAAAGATTTCGAGGATACGCGCGATCGAGCCCAGGCCCGAGACGGTGCACTCCTGCTTGGCCAGGATAGTCGCCGCGGCACGCAGGCCTGGGTCGATCGTCAACGCGGTGGTTGCGTCTTCGGTGACCTTGTCTTCCAGCAATGCCTGCTCGAGGATAGCTTCGATGCGTCGGCTCTTCCAGTCCATCAGCCTGCTACCTCTTCAGGGTAAGCGCGTTCAGGTCCGCGCGTTTTTTCTCTAGCATCGAGAGATGCTGCGCCTGCTGTGCCCGCATCGTCTCGATGATATGCGAGGGTGCGCGGCCCAGAAACTTTTCATCGGAAAGCTGGAGTTCCGCTCTCTCGACGCCCTTCTGCAGCTGCTCGATCTCCTTGGAGAGGCGCGCCGCCTCGGCAGCGGGGTCGACGACCCGCTCAAAGAGTACCTGCACATCAAAATCAGCCGCAGCCTTGCGAGGAAGGGCGGGATCAATCGCGCCGTTGCTGATGCTCGACACATACGCCAGTCTTTGCAGGATCAGCGTGTGTGTCGCAGGATCGAAGCCGGGAACGTAAGTGCGGATGCGCGTCTCGGCGGCCAGGCGCTCGGGCATCGCGAGCTCTTTGCGGGCCACGCGGATGGTCGTGATCAACTCCTGCAGCAGCGTCATCTCTCGCTCCGCCTCTGCATCGACGGAGCCTGCTTGCGGGTAACGTGACAACGCGATCGACCTGGCCGGAGGCGCGCCGTCATAGACCGCGTGCCAAAGCTCCTCGGTAAGAAAGGGCATGAAGGGCGATAGCAGCCGCAGAGCCGTTTCAAAGGTCGCGAGCAGGGTGGTAAGTGCAGCACGGGCCGCGGTCTTATCCGCGCCCTCGCTGAAGTCCAGGCGGAGCTTGACGATCTCCAGGTACCAGTCGCAGAAGTCGCCCCAGAAGAACTGGTAGACCAGGCTGGCGGCCTCGTGGAAGCGATACTCTGCGAGGGCCGTGTTTACCTCGACCACGGTCGTGTTGAGCCGCGAGCTGATCCAGCGTGCCTCGAGCGGTGCGTCTGCTCCCGGTGCCGCTATCGAGCCAAGCGAGTGCGGATCGATGAGAATGCTGGCTTCAGCCGCAAGGTCAATGTTTCGGAAGACAAAGCGCGCAGCGTTCCAGATCTTGTTGGCAAAGGCGCGATAGCCCTCGGTGCGTGCCTCACTGAAGGCGATATCGGTGCCGGGCGAAGCCATCGCGGCTAGCGTAAAGCGCACCGCGTCGGTTCCATATTGGTTGACGATCTCGATGGGGTCGATGACATTGCCCTTGGTCTTCGACATCTTCTGCTTGTCCGCATCGCGCACCAGCGCGTGAATGTAGACCTCGCGGAAGGGAACCGACTCGGCGAGCGAACGAGCGCTGCCATCGGGCATCGGCACCTCAGCCATGAACCAGCAGCCGAGCATCACCATGCGCGCCACCCAGAAGAAGATGATGTCAAAGCCGGTCACCAGCAGCTGGGTCGGGTAATAGGTTGCGAGATCGGCTGTCTCTTTAGGCCAGCCGAAAACAGTAAACGGCAGCAGCCCGGAGGAAAACCACGTGTCGAGCACGTCTGTCTCCTGGGTGAGCGCGCGGCTGCCGCACTTGGGGCAGGTCTCCGGCGCGTGGCGAGCTACCGTAATGTGCGCGCAATCAAAGCAGTGCCAGGCCGGGATCCGATGGCCCCACCAGAGCTGACGCGAGAGGCACCAGTCGCGGATATTCCGCATCCACTCGTCGTAGGTCTTGCGGTACTGCTCGGGCGTAAAGCGGATGTGGCCCTGCTCGACCGCGGCAATCGCCTGGTCGGCCAGCGGTTGGATCCTGAGAAACCACTGCGTTGAAAGGCGCGGCTCGATCACCGCGCCGGTGCGCTGACTCACGCCGATCGACATGGGGTGATCTTTGATGTCGACGAGCGCTCCGAGCGCACGCAGGTCTTCGACGATCTTCTCGCGGGCGGCATAGCGGTCGAGCCCATGGTAGGGCGAGCCGGGCAGATCGATCCGTGCCTGCTCGTCCATGATGATCGGCTTGGCCAGTGCGTGGCGTTCGCCGATGGCGTAGTCGTTCGGGTCGTGTGCAGGGGTAACCTTGACGGCGCCGGTGCCGAACTCCGGGTTGGCCCAGGTGTCGGCGAGGATGGGGATGGTGCGGTCCTCGCCGCCATGGACGCCGCTCAGCGGCAGCCGCAGCAGCCTGCCATGCAGCGACTGGTAGCGAGGATCGTCCGGGTGAACGGCCACTGCCGTGTCGCCCAGCATGGTTTCAGGCCGGGTGGTCGCGATCACGATGGAAGTTGTCCCATCGATTGACGCGCCCTCAGCGAGCTCGTAGCGCACGTGGTAGAGCTTGCCGGCGCGGTCCTCGTGCGTCACTTCCAGATCAGAGACGGCGGTCTGCTGCACCGGGTCCCAGTTGACGATGTAGTTGCCGCGATAGATCAGCCCCTGCTCCCAGAGCCGGACGAATGCCTCGCGCACGGCGACCGAAAGCGTCTCGTCCATGGTGAAGTACTCGCGCGCCCAGTCCACACTCGCGCCAAGCCGCTTCATCTGGTCCTGGATCGCGCCGCCGTAGACACCCTTCCACTCCCAGACGCGCTCGACGAAGCGGTCGCGACCAAGCTCCTGCCGGCTCGTCTTCTCGGCAGCCAGCTGGCGCTCAACCATCATCTGGGTCGCAATGCCGGCGTGGTCGGTGCCCGGCACCCAAAGCGTCGGGTCGCCCTGCATGCGGTGCCAGCGAGCCAGGATGTCCATCTCGGTTTGGTTGAGCATGTGGCCCATGTGGAGGCGCCCGGTAACATTGGGCGGCGGCAGCAGCATGGTGAAAGCAGCACTTGGGGTGCCGGCAGGCGGAGCGACCTGCTCAAAGATGCGCTCAGCCACCCAGTAGGCAGCCCAACGATCTTCTATCGCCGCAGGGTCATAGGATTTAGGCAGGTCATGGGGCATCGTGGCTTCGCAGGGCAACTTCTCACGATAGCACGAGGTCAGGGCCAAACCGCCTGCGCGTCCGGCGGTCACTTCGTGACGGCTATACCGACCCTTTGGGTCACAAAAGCAGAGAGCCCCCAGAAGTAAGGGGGCTCTCTGCTTTTGAAGCGCCGCAGGCAGAAGACCCCCCACGAAGTGGGCGCCAGCCGCGCAGGCGGTCTTCGCCTTTAAAGCGGGTTGATCTTGTCCAGGCCCTTCTTCGGCTTGTGCTTGCTTGACGACTCATCCTTCGAATCATAGGCAGGCTTAGGGTTCTTCTTCTTCGGCTTGCCACTTGTGGTACCGGTAGCGACCTGAGCCGGTCCGCCCGCCTTCACATCATTGATCTGATCTGCAGCAGCGGCAGGCTTGTCAATCGGCGGCAGAGTGGGCGCGATGGTCGGCCCTACCGGCGCTGCGAGCCCGTAGACAGCCATCGGGTTCGCGACCGGCGCGGTGCCGCCGCCAGCGGCAGGTTCGGAGCTGACGGGCGCGCCTTCGGCCGGCGCACCAACCGCGGAGCCGCTAGGCGGGGTCGCGGTCAAGGTACCAGCGTCAGGCGACGCGCTGGAGTTGGTGGCGGCCGGAGCACTGTTTGGTGCAGAGACAATCTCGGCTCCGACGCTGTTGCCGCTGGCTGCGCTGTTTGGCACATTATCCATGCTGATAGCGGCAGGCTGGCCGGTGCGCGGTGGCGCGGTGCCGTTTGCGATGGCTGCCGACTCGACGGCAGCAGCGCTGCCCGGCTGCGGAATGGGCTGGCCTTTGATGGCGAGGTTGAAGTTGGCCACGGTCTCAGCTGCCACGGCAGGGGCGAGGGTGGGCGCGGGGTCGGCCATGGTCGGCTCCCCGACTCGGGCTGATTCCACTGTCGACGGGCCATGCTGCACAAACAGCAGCACGTGATCCTTCAGCTTGACCGGCACGCGGCTGCCTTCTTCAGCCTCGCTCTCGGCCATCTGCGCCGAGCTCGGTTCAGGCACCGGGCGGCCCATGGCGATTAGCCGGTCCTTCGCGTCCTCCACGTGAGCCGACATGGCGTAGCGGGTCACAACTTCGTCCCAGGCCGCGGCGGCGCGATCGTTGTAAGCACGCACCAGCGCCTGCCGGGCGTTGGGAGGGAGCTGCTTGAAGTTCTCAGCGATCTGGGCCTGCGCGGCATAGGAGTCGCCGATCGAGAGCAGGGTCTGGTCAGAGTGCGAGAAGAGTGGATAGCTATCGGCCACCGTCTGCAGGCGCGCGATCGCTGCAGCCCAGTTCTGGCGGCCTACGTAGAACTGGCCAACCTCAAACTCGCGCTGCGCGAGCACTTCCTGCACCTCGCGCAGACGCTGCTTGGCGCGAGGCACCAGCGTCGAGTCGGGGAACTGCTGGATCATCTGCCGGTACTCCTGCTCGGCGTGGATCACGTTCTGTGGGTCCCGATCCGGCTTCTCCATTTGGGCAAAGTAGATGTCGCCGACCTTCATCTGCGCTTCGGCAGCTTCGGGTGTGTTGGGGAAGAAGGTTTCAAAATCCTTGTACTCCTGCTCGGCCTGCGCCATGGCCGCGGAGCCGCCTTCCTTGTACCAAGTGTCGCCTACGGTCAGCTTGGCGCGCATCTGGTACTCGGAGTCAGGATAGGTATTCAAGAGCGTCTGCAGGTCGAGCCGGGCGACGTCAAACTTGCCCTTCTTGAGCGCGACCATCGCTTTGTCGTAGAGCTCCTTGTCCGGCTGCTTGGAGTTGACGTCGGCCATCGGGTTGGCCGCGAGGTCGACTTTCTTCTTCTTCTTGGGCAGCGCGTGGCCGGGAAGGGTAAGGCTAAGGCACAGGCCGAGCATCAGGTAGCGGCCTGATCTATTCAGAAAAGTATGACGCATGAACACCTCTTGGGGAGCCTGCAAGTCCGGCTAAAGGACACCTAACTGAGAACTCTCGCGAACACTGGAACGTTGGTTTTACCGTTTCCTGTTACGTACTCGTTTTACGTCGAACGCAGCCGGTCTATATAGAGCGAACGCCTGGATCGAGCAAGACAGGCCACTCGCTTGCTGAACGGCCTTTGGTCGGTCAGCTACCGATCAGACGAATCGCAGGCCCTGCGCAGCTTCGCGCCCAGCTTCGAGCAGCGCGCGGCCATCCCGCTCGGCATGGCCTTCACCAAAGACTGCGCTGCCGGCTACCAACAGCTCCGCCCCTGCTTCGACGACCTGGGCGATGGTCTCGTGAGCAATGCCGCCATCCACCTCTATCCTATAGCCGAGACCCATGGCCGCACGCATCTCGCGCAGCTGGCGGATCTTGGTAAGCGAGTAAGGGATGAACTTCTGCCCGCCGAATCCGGGATTGACGCTCATCACCAGCACGTGGTGCAGCATGGGCAGCACTGGGATGAGCAGATCGACAGGCGTGGCTGGGTTGAGGACTACGCCCGGCTTCATGCTGTGGCTGGCGATCAGTTCGATGGTCCGGTGCAGGTGGCGGCAGGCCTCGTAGTGCACCCCGATCCAGTCCGCGCCCGCCTCCGCAAACGCCGGAATAAAGTCATCCGGATTCTCGATCATCAGGTGACAGTCCAGCGGCAGGCTGGTGTGCTTGCGCAGCGACTGGACCACAGGCGGGCCTAAGGTGATATTGGGGACGAAATGCCCATCCATCACGTCGACGTGGATGGTCGTGCCGCCGCCCCGCTCAGCGGCCGCGACTTCATCGGCCAGTCGAGCGAAGTCAGCAGAGAGGATAGAAGGAAGCAGCTCGACCACGATGCTGCCAGTGTATCAGGGCACCAGAATGCGGAGGCTTGGGCTGAGTGTGAGCCCAATCGACCCGGGAGGGGAGTTCGCGCCGCGCGAGGCTTGGCCGGCGGGGACGGGAATTCTCGGCGGAAAGTCCTCCGACATTGAGTCAGCCGGCTCGCGCTTTTGCCGCCATCGCGCTTACACATCAAGCCGGTTCGAAGCAGCTACCTTGCCGTACCACAGGCCTGCATCCTTGATGGTGCGCTTCTGGTTGCGGAAGTCCGTGTAGATCAGGCCGTAGCGTTCGGTGTACCCCTCCGCCCACTGGAAGTTATCGAGCAGTGTCCAGGCATGGTAGGCGCGGACCCGAGCGCCATCTGCGATCGCACGTGCGAGCTCTGCCAGGGTCTGGCGGTACCATTCGATGCGGCGCATATCTGGCACCCGGCCGCCCTGCTCCTCATTGGGTGCATCGAGATAGCCGCACCCGCTTTCGGTGATCTCGATGATTGGATGATCGTAGTCCTTGGAGATCTTGGTCACCAGGTCATAGATGCCGCGCGGCCAGACTTCCAGGCCGGCATCGGTGAGCGGCCCCTCGGTTGGCATGCCGGCTCGAAAGCGCGTGTATGGATCACGGCCGCCCGGCGAGTTGCTCTCGATCTCGGTGCCGCTGAAGCTGCCTCCACTGGAGAACTTCTCCTTGCTCGCGTCCGACACGATGCGGCGGGTGTAGTAGTGGAAGCCCACCCAGTCCAGCGGTGCATACAGCAGCTTCTCGTCGCCGGCCTTGAAGCCCATCACGTCATAAGGCGGTTCTCCGACAAAGGCCTGGGGATAGCGGCCATGCATCGCTGCTTCCAGGAAGAAGACGTTATTCATGGCATGGTAGCGCGCGGCGGCTGCGCGGTCGTCGTCCGAGTCGGTCTTGGGGTAGGCCGGTGCCATCTCGTACGCGCTCCCGATTGTTGCCTGCGGAGACGCGGCTTTGACTGCACGATGCGCCTCGCCCTGCGCCAGCGCGAGCGTGTGCGCCGCCTTTAAAAAGTCGCTGAAGCTGGTTCGGCCCGGCGGAAAGGCACCGGCCGCGTAGCCCATAAAGGCGATCGCCCAGGGCATATTGAAAGGCGCCCAGACCGTGATCCGGTCGCCCAGATGTTTGGCCAGGATCCCGGCATAGTCGGCGAAGTAGTTCGCCAGCTCCCGGTTCGGCCAGCCACCTCGATCTTCAAGCGCCTGAGGCAGGTCCCAGTGGTACATGGTGCACCAAGGCCGGATTCCGGCTGCGAGCAGCGCATCGACGAACCGGCTGTAGTGATCCAGACCTTTGCTGTTCGGCGTGCCGGTGCCCGTCGGCTGGATACGCGGCCAGGAGATGGAGAAGCGGTAGCTCTTCTGGTTGAGCTGCTTGGCGGTCGCAATGTCCTGCGGGTAGAGGTGGTACTGATCGCAGGCCACGTCGCCGGTTACCTCGCCCCTTACCTTGCCGGGTGTGTGGGCAAACCGGTCCCAGATCGACTCGCCTTTGCCGTCCTCGTTCCACGCGCCTTCATTCTGATACGACGCTGTGGCTACGCCCCACAGGAAGCCCTGGGGAAAGCGTGCTTGCTTGACCAACAAGTCAGGAACAGAGCCAGGGACCTGACCGGGAGGGCGGCCGGAAAGGTCCGGCATGGCGCCGTAGCTGTGCCCGCGAGCCAGCGCTGTTCCGGCGGCTGCAGCTAGAGAACGAACGACAAACTGACGACGATCCATCGAGCGAGCTCCTTCTTGCCGCAGAGCGGCAGGCCGCGGGTACCATCATCTACCGGCGATTGACTTGGCGGCAAGATTGACTCTGCGACAATACGGTCCAGATGTATTTTGCTGCGACCCGCCGTCACTCAAGCGCTGGTAGGAAACAGGGAATGGCCGCAATGCTGGCTCTCGCGGGGGCTTGTTTGTTATTTCCCGTCGGCTGCGGCTATCATGGCGCGAACGCTGCCGTGCACCTGCCTAAAACCGTGCACCTGATCGATGTACCTACCTTCAAGAATCACACCCAGACCTACCACGTCGAACTGACGATGACCCAGGCGGTTCTCAAAGAGCTGACCAGCCGGACCGCCTACCGGGTCACCTCGGCTGAGGACCCGGGCGAAGCAGACGCGATCCTGCGCGGCGAGATCACCAGCTTCCAGGTCAATCCCTTAACCTACGACGCGACGACCAACCAGACTTCGAGCTTCTTGATCACGATCGGCGCGCGGGTGACGGTGGTCGACAAGGCCAACCGTACCCTCTACCAGAACAACAGCTACCTGTTTCGGGAGCAGTACCAAACTACGCAGGACCTGGTGAGCTTTATCCAGGAAGACCCGGCAGCGGTCGCGCGGCTCTCCCGTGACTTCGCCCAGAACCTGGTCTCCGATATTCTGGAGTCTTTTTAGTGCTTGGGTGCTCTCTACGCCTGCAATCCTTTCTGCCCGGGTGGTTGACTCATCTTGCGCAGCAAGCTCATCCGGGCAGCCTCATCGTGTTCATGCTGATGGTGGTCATCACGCCCGCTGGGCGGCGGGAAGCGTGAGAGGCGACACAAGATGATCGTAATGGCAGCGGGGCGGCTCTAGATGGGTGCGGGCTTTCAGGCTGTCGAGCGCTTTGTCGCCGAGGCAGCAAGCGGCAAGCTTCGCGCAGGCTACGTTCTGGCCGGCGATGAGACCTTTTACTACGAGCGATGCCGACGGGCGCTGATCGAGGCCGTCGTGCCGGAAGGCATGCGCGACTTCTGCCTGTCGGAGCTCGACCTCGCGGAAGTCAGCATCTTTGACATCCTCGACCGCGCGCAGAGCCCTTCGCTGATGTCTCCTGCGCAGCTCGTCTTTGTCCGCGGGCTGAAAGCGCTTTATGGCCGCGGCGCGAAGAAAGAAGAGTTTGCCGCCATTGACGGCTACTTCCGCTCGCCGAACCCCCAAGCGGTGATCGTCTTTGTCGCCGACCACCTGCATATTCCGGGCGACGTGCGACGCATGGAGATGGACGATAAGACCCGCTACGAGCGCATCCGCGAGACGCTTGGCGAGTGGTGCGGTATGGTCGAGCTCGCGCAGGCCGATGAAGCAGACGCGGTGCGCTGGCTGGCGGCCGAGGCAGCCAAACATGGCGCGCACATTGAGGAGTCTGCGGCGCGGGAGCTGGCCGACGCGCTGGGGGCCAACATGATGCTGGTCGCGAGCGAGCTTGAGAAGCTGCTGCTCTATGTGTCCGCTCCCGGAGCGGGTCTGGCGGCTACGCCCCCGACCATCACCCTAGGCGACGTTGAGACGATGGTGCTCGGCGCCAAGCAGCGCTCGCTCTATGAGCTGACCGAGGCTATCTCGCTGCGCGACAAGGCCCGGGCGCTGCTGCTGCTCGACGGGCTTTTGAATGCCTCCGATGGCGGCGAAGACTCCGGCATTGGTCACCTTTATATGCTGGCCCGGACCTTCCGCCAGATGCTGATCATCCTGGAAAAAAAGGTGCGCGATCCACGGGCGATCTGGCAGGCACTCTGGCCGGGTTTTCGCATGGCGCCGTTTGCGGCCGAGGACCTGATTCGCCAGGCGCGCCGCTACTCGTCACGCCGGGAGCTGACCCGGGCTATCCGGCTGATCGCGCGTGCGGACCTTGAGCTTCGCTCCTCGCCCGCGGATAAGAAGCTGGTGCTTGAGCGGCTGGTGATGGATCTGGCGAGCGCGTCCCGCGGGTCAGGTCTGGCTGACGCTCAGCACGCGTTCGAGCACTCGTAGAGTCTGAGTCGGAAATTTAGCTGGATGCTGCCCGGGACGCTGGCCGATACCGGTCGGGAGCTCAATCAGGGAGCAGCTCCGAGTCGGCCTGGCCGGTGCTGGTGAGGGTGATGGCAGCAGCCAGGATCAGCGCGCCCCCAACCCAGGTCAGCGGACCGAGCCGGTCGCCCAGCAGCCATACTCCCAGCGCCGAGCCAAGCGCCGGCTCAATATTCAGAAAGACTCCTGCACGCGAAGCAGGTACGTGGCGCATGCCCCAGTTCCAGAGCACGCTGGTAGTGGCGGTGCAGAGCACCCCGCTAGCCCCGAGCGCCCACCAGACCTGCGGGCTAAGGCCGCGAACAGGCGGGGGCCCGGAGCGCAGCAGCACCCACGCCGTCAGCATGGCTGTGCCGAGCAGCATCCCCCAGGCGCTTACCCGCAGAGCAGAGTGCGTCTGGACCAGGCTCTTGTTGAGCAGCAGGTAGACGAGCGCAATACCCATCGAGGCGATCACCAGCAGGTCGCCTGCGAGGGTCGGCCCGTTGTGCGCGGCCGCCTGCCCTGCGTGGCTACCAGGGCGCGAGCTGAGCACGATCAGCAGGACGCCGAGCGTTGACACGGCTAGTGCCGCCCAGCCCAGCCGGCTGAGCCGCTCATGAGCAAAAAGGGTCGCGCCCAGCGCCAGGATCACCGGCATCGTCCCCACCATCAACGCGGCGTGGCTGACGGTAGTCATCGAGAGCCCCCAGAACTGCAGCAGGAACTGAACCGGCACCCCGAGAAACGAGGCTACGATGAGCTGCCGCCACTCGCGCGGTGTGAAGCCGGGCCGACGCAGCAGGGGCAGAAAGACGACCGTACCAAAGAGAAAGCGGTAGAGCACCATGTGCGCGACAGAGAGCTCGCCGAGCGCGACCTTGCCGAAGTAGAAGCCCGAGCTCCAGAGGCAGCCGGCCAGCGCGCAGGCCAGGTAGCCGAGCGCCGGGCGAGCACGCCGGGTGCTGCGTGCGGACCCTGCGGCTGCGACTTGGATTGCGTCTGGGGAGGTCGCCGGCATCCTTCGAGTCTCGCACAGCGGAGCAGTGGCTCGGGACTATGCTGGATGGGGCTGGGGACTGGTTTGCAGCTGAGCTGCATCGCGCTAGGAGAGCAGATGAGCAGGCGCGAAAGAGGTAGTTGAAAAGATCCTGGAGGCAAGCAGGCAAGCGGCCTGAGCTGGAAGGAACTCGCTGCAAAGGTCAGCAGCGGCTCACCGATCGTGACCACAGCCGCCCTGCTGGGACAGCTGAGGCTGACCGTGGAGGAGGCGGCCGAGCTCTTTTCGTTCACCAAGCAGGAAGCCGCGTTGCTGACCCGGTCCCCCTATTGAGGAGTGGGCCCGGCGGCAGCTGCCCGGGGGCCACCGAGCGACCCGCTCCTCTACCGCCTTCACGAACTGCTGCAGGTGTACGGAAGCACATGGAAGGCGCTGATTGAAGAAGAGTTCGGCCACGGCATCATGAGCGCGCTTGACTTCAACATGTCGCTCGAGCGCAAGCCGGACCCGAAAGGCGCTAGCTCACCCTCCGGCAAGTTCCTGCCCTACAAGCGGTACTGAGGCGGCCGAGCGCTCTTGAGGTGTTTTCGCGACTGCGTACCGAGCGCCTCGTCACCACACCGAGCAGCGTTTCGCCGGTGCCATCGGGGTGCCGGTCTTGCAGCGATACGCCTTTTGAAACTCGGGCAGGTTCTGCACCACGCCATTGACGCGGAAGATTTCGGGCGAGTGCGGGTCGCTCTGCACCTCGGTGCGCAGCGTCTCTGGCCGGCGGCTCTCGCACCAGCCCTGTCCGTAGGCGGCAAAGAACTGCTGGACCGGCGAGAGGTTGCCGTACTCGGCTGAGCCCGGCTTCTCGACATCGGTGCCGGTCTTTGCAGCATGATCCAGATAGGCCAGATACGCGAGGCGCAGACCACCGAGGTCGGCCAGGTTCTCACCCAGCGTCAGCTTGCCGTTGACGTGCAGATCGTCGACCGCGATGAAGCCTGAGTACTCGTCGGCCACGCAGTCGGCGCGCTCGGTAAACTCCTTCGCATCGCTCTTCTTCCACCAGTCGCGAAAGTTGCCCAGCCCGTCAAACTGGCGCCCTTCGTCGTCGAAACCGTGGGTAAGTTCGTGGCCGATGACGCCGCCCGCATCGCCATAGTTGACGGCGTCGTCCTGGGTTGGGTCGAAGTAGGGTGGCTGCAGGATGCCGGCCGGAAAGTTCACATCGTTCATCTGCGGGTTGTAGTAGGCGTTCACGGTCGGCGGGCTCATGCCCCATTCGTCCCGGTCCACGGGCCTGCCGATCTTGGCTATGTCGCGCCGGGTGTCAAAAGCCTGAGCACGCTCTGCATTCCCGAGAGCATCACCTCGCTCGATCGTGAGCGTGGAGTAGTCGCGCCACTTATCCGGGTAGCCGATCTTGTTGGCGATCTCGTGCAGCTTCTCCTGGGCTTCTGCCTTGGTGGCAGGGCTCATCCAGGCCAGAGTACCGATGTCGCGGCCCATCGCAGCCTCCACATCGCGCGCCAGAGTCAGGGTGCGCTGCTTGTCGGCGGGGCTGAAGCGCTGCTCGACAAAGGCCTGGCCGAGCGCCTCGCCCAGGTCCGAGTCCACGCGCGCGACGCATCGCTTCCAGCGCGGCTCCTGCTCGGGCTGGCCGGTGAGCGCTTTGCCATAAAACGAGAAGTCCTCCTCATCGAGGGCTGCCGGCACAGCGGTTGAGGGCGCCCGGCGTAGCACGGTCCAGCGCAGATACGTTTTGATCTGGTCGAGAGACGTTGCGTCAAGCAGCTCACCGAGCGAAAGAAAGTAAGAGGGCTCTTCGACGTTCAGCGCCGAGACGGCCGGCGCGTGCATCTGGCGCAGGTAGAGCGAGAAGTCGATACGCGGTGTGTTGGCGGCAAACTGGACCAGGGGCGTCTTGTGGTAAAGCTTCGCGGGGTCGCGCATCTCGACCCGCGAGAGCGAGGCTTCTGCCAGCGCCGTCTCCATGTGCAGCACGGCAGCTGCGTCGGAGGCGGCCTGTTGCTCGGTCTCGCCGACGAGTACGAAGGTCGCTGCGGTGTGCTTCAGGTAGGCATTTCGCAGCTCGACAGACTTGCCGTCGGTGCGATCGTAAAAGCCCTTTTCAGGCAGCCCGAGCCGCGCCTGAGCCACGACCGCGATCTGCTGGGTGGCATCGCGAAAGTCCTGCTGCGAGCTAAACAAAAAGAACGCGCCATTACCGTCCATCTGCAGCCTGGCCAGCAACGCAGTGAGCCCTGCCTTGTCCGGGAGAGCGTCGATCTCGGCGAGCACGGCTTTAAGCGGCGTCACGCCGACTGACTCGATCTTTGCCGTGTCCATGCAGGAGGCATACTCATCGCCGATCTTCTGCTGGTTGGGCGTGCGCTCGGCGCCGCCCGCTGCAGCTTTCTCCAGGATGGACCTGAGCAGCCGGTCGTTTTCGTCGCTCAGCTCGGTGTCGCGGCCGTAGGAGGCTCGATCGGCCGGGATCGGGTTGGCCTTGACCCATCCACCGCAGCTGTACTGGTAGAAGTCCGTGCAGGGGTCGGCTGCGGTGTCGAGCAGAGCCGGGTCGAAGGCATGGATGGCGTGAGCTGAGAGTTCCGCAGAGACCGAGCCAGAACCCAGACCAGAGGTCGAGCTAGAAGCGGGAGCAGGAACCTGCGCCCCGCTGGCCAGTGCAGCTGCAAACAGCGTGCAGAGCAGAAGGGCCTTGGTAGCCAGCCCGGACGCCCGAAGCATGCAGAGGAAACAAGGCGTTGCCGGGAGGTTTAAGCCGGCTGCCCTCTGAGGAATCCGCCGGCGCGCGTTCCTGGCTTTCGGCGCAGTCTTGACTGGTATCGCGGCCTGGCTTGCTGCCGTCGCTTCTCTCACGTCGATTCTCCCGAAGTTTCTCTTCCACGTTCCTGCGCGGTGGGCCGCCCTGCGCACCTGATCAAGCGGCATCTCACGTTGTTAGTCTGTAACAATCCCGTCTCATCACACGGGAGTCCGGCTTGCCTGTCAATCTTGAGCGCGTCTGTAGGAGAATGTGAGGGATGCGTCTCAAGGGCAGGTGGGCGGCCATGATACTCAGCCTTGTTCGCGCCGCGTGTCTGCTCGGGTGTGGATGGTGCGCGGCCATGGGCGCCCCGGCAGCGTTCGCGGGCCAGGCAGCGCACCGACTGCAGCCGCCGCCGGCGATTGCACCCTCAGCTCGCATTGCGGTCGAGCCACTCGGATTTCGGCCGCCTAGCCGCTTCTATCTCGCCTATCGCGTGCCATCGGCCACTCTCGACTTTGTCGATGACACGCATCTCCTCTTTACCTTTCACTCGGCCACACTGATGCATCGCGAGGAGAAGGAGCCGGAGGACGACGAGGACCAGACGATCGCAGCGGTGCTGCTGGAGGTGCCCAGCGGCAAGGTCGTCGAGCGCACCACCTGGCGCCTGCATGACAAGGGACGCTACCTCTGGGCGCTCGGGCGCGGGCGATTTCTGGAGCGAGAGCGCAACACGCTTTACCTGCTGGACCACTCTGTAAAGGGCGACTTTCTGGCTCAGCGTGTGCCGTACCTGAGGCCGGAGGGGGAACTGGTCTCGGTGCAGTTTTCACCCGGCCGCAACAGCATGGTCGTTGAGTACCGGGAGGCTGTCGAGGAGGCGAAGTCCTCTGCCCAGTCGATGGCTTCGGCTCCGACCCTGGGCGATGTGCCCCGTCGCCCGGCCCACAGAGTTCACCTGCTGGTGGTCGATACCGAAGCCGGCAAAGTAGAAAAGTCAGCCGAGCTGCCCCACGCGGTCGCGCTGCCGCTGATCGCGGGTGGGTACCTGGACGTGGAGCAGGGCAAAGGCAGGCTCTGGGACGTGGTGCTGAAGCCTTTTGGGGGCGAGCCGCGAAAGCTCGTTGAGGTCACCTCTCTCTGCCAGCCTGAGCCGGAGGCGCTGAGCGAGCAGGTGTTCCTCACCCAGCTATGTATCCCCTATACGAGCGACCACCTGATGCAGGCCTATGACCTGGACGGCCATAAGCTGTGGGAGCAGCAGTGGGAGGGTCGCTACGTGTGGGGAAGCTTTGACTACGCGGTCGATGGCTCGCGCTTCGCCTATGAGTCTATCCAGCTCGACCATCCAATCACGAGCCTTGATCCGGTGGATGACAATGCCATGACCGGCCAACCCGTCGGCGTCTTCGATGTCGCCAATGGAGGCTTACGGCTGGTAAGCGGCGCGGATCCGATCCTTAGCGCCGGGCAGAACTATGCCCTCTCAGCAGACGGGGAGCACTTTGCGGTGCTGCGGAATGGGGCGATCGAGGTGTACAAGTTGCCGCCGGCGGCCGTTCGGTGATTCTTCTTCGTGCCTGCGCTGCCGTGGAGCTCGAGCTCGACGGCTCGCTGATCGAACACTTTCACGCATCCTAGGATTCACGAACGTCACGAGGCGTGGGCTATGCGTGGCATGATGCGGTACCTAATCCCGGTCGCAGGGCTGAGTGCTGTCACCCTGGCTTTTTTGCTGGTGCCTCGACGATTTAAAAAGCTACGTGGCAGGCTGCGCTACGCGGTGGCTGGGATCGCGGCGCTACCGCTGATCGGCTCCGGCATCCTGCACCTCGCCTATCCATCGGCTTACGTACCACTGCTGGCGCCCTGGGTTCCGGATCGGCGGCTGATCGTCATGTTGACTGGGCTACCAGAGCTCGCAGGGGCGGCTGGGCTCTTTGTGCCGCGAGTCCAGCGGGCTGCGGCCTTCTGGCTAGCGGTGATGATGATTGCGATCTTCCCGGCGAATGTCTACGTCGCCGGTCAGCGCATCGGCCCGCTCCAGATGCCGTCGGTTCCTGTCCGGGCTGCCATGCAGGCAGCGTACATCGTGTTGCTGCTGGTCGCCGGCTACGGGGTGCCGCGACTAGTCGACACGCAGCCTGAGTCTTTACCGGGCTGAGTGCCCATGCTAGGTTCCGGATCCTAACTTTACCTTCAGGACATAGTCTTAGGACCAAAGTTCAGGACCGAAGTTCAGAATCAGCCAGCCTGGTGGGGATCTAGACTTGTACGGCGGCATCTTGACCCCCTCCAAGCCCCTGCCTAAGATCGTAGATAGATTCGATACCTATTCGCGCAGGAAAGCGTTTCTTCCGACCGAGCGCGCGTCGGCCTGCTGAGAGAATGCTCTTAGAAAGCTGCAAATCGAGCGAAGAGGAGAGACCCATCTTGTCTCCCAACCCTAGGGTCACGCCCCGCGAACGCTTGGTCCTGTTTGCGATCATCGAGTCCTACATTGCCACCGGTGAGCCGGTTGCCTCGCAGAGCATCGCGCGGCAGTTTGCGCATGCTGATGGCATGAGTGCGGCGACGATCCGTAACGTAATGGCTGCCCTCGGCGATGAGGGACTGCTCGAGCAGCAGCATAGTTCAGCCGGCCGCATTCCGACCCCGCTCGCCTTCCGGCTCTACGTGGAAAGCCTGGGCACGCAGGCGCTTGGCTCAACGCAAACGCGCGCCGAGGCATCCTCGCTGACCCAGCAGCAGCGTGATCGGATTGAAGACAGCTTCGCCGGGGTTAGCAGCTCGCAGCAGTTCATGGAGCGCACCTCGCAGGTGCTCGCTTCCATTTCAACCGGGGTTGGCGTGGCTCTGCTCGCCGCCCAGGAGTCGCATGCGCTTGAGCACATCCACTTCTCGCGGCTCGGCGCCAGCCGCGTTCTGGCGGTGCTCGTGACCGAAGGGGGCGTGGTGCTTGACCGCGTGCTGCTGCTTGACAGTGAACTTGATGCCTCGGCGCTCGATGCCTCAGCAAGTTACCTGAATGAGAACTTTCGCGGTTGGTCCATTGACCGGATCCGCGTGGAGCTGGCTCGGCGCCTGGATGAAGAGCGCAGCGAATATGACCGGCTGATGCACTCGGTTGAAGAGTTGTATGAGAAGGGCGCGCTCGACAGCACGGGCGACGCGGAGACGATCTACATCGGTGGAGTGGCTAACCTGCTGGCCGGCCCGCTTGATCGCGAGCTGCTCCGCCAGATGCTCGCCGCGCTCGAGACGCGCCAGAGACTGATCGCGCTGCTAAATGCGTATGTGGACGCCCGGCAGCAGACCGTGCGCGTGGTAGTTGGGCTGGAGGAGACGATGCCCGAGATGCGAAACTTTGTGCTGGTAGGCGCGCCGGCCCGATTGGGCCTGCACCATACCGGGACAGTGGCGGTGATTGCGCCGACCCGGATGCAGTACCAGGAGACCATTGGTGCGGTTTCCTTCATCGCGCAGCTTTCGGAGCGGATCCTGCAGCGCCCGCAGTAAGGGCAGTCGAGAAGACTAGCGCCCTGCGCACGCGCGCGGGAGGGCTTGTTGAGCCACGCCGCTCGCCATCTGCGCCTGGTTTCTGTTCAGGTTAGAGGAAGTGAACTTAAGCAGCGGCGTTTGCCGGAAGGTCGCTCGGCAGCCCGCCGTCGTGGGACACTAGTATCATGCGCTCATCCTTCACTCGTCTGCGTGACAGCCTGGACCGCCTGCGCACCAATCTCTCTGAAGCGAACCACGCAGACCCGGAAGCGCCCCAAGAATCCAACCGACACGAAGCGAGTCAAATTCCTATGAGCCAGACCAGCCCGAAAGTCACCGAAGAGCTACTCGAATCGATCCAGAATACCGATCCTGTCTCGGACCCGGCGGATGATCTAACCACGGGAATCGAAGGTACCGAGGCTACAGCGCAGCAGCAGCAGCCGGTGGAGGTGCTCAGCGGTCATGCTGACGAGATGGAGCGGTTGCGCGCCGAGCGGGACGCTCTCACCGATCGCCTGGCGCGTTTGCAAGCGGAGTTTGAGAACGCGCGCCGCCGGGCCGAGCGTGAGCGCTCCGAGTTTCGCGAGTACGCAGTTGCCGGAGCCATTGAGCAGTTTCTGCCGGTGCTCGACAACTTTACGCTCGCGCTCAAGGCGACCGGCTCGGCGGAGCAGCTCCGAACTGGGGTTGAGTTGATCGTTAAGCAGATGGAAGAGGTGCTGCGCAACTTGAATGTGCAGGTGGTGGAGACGGTCGGCGTACCGTTTGATCCTCGCTTCCACGAAGCGCTTGATTCGGTCGAAAGCGCTGAGATGCCAGACGGACAGGTGCACGACGAGGTGCGGCGAGGCTACCGCATCAAGGAGCGCCTGCTGCGCCCGGCGCTGGTCCGCGTAGTGAGCAACCCTCAGCATAAGCACGCTTAGTCAAACGCAGGGGCTGGTCTCTGGGTACTCAAGGCCCAGAGCGCAGCCCCGGCGTCTGCACCAGAACATGATCGGGAAGATGACTCCTGCCGGGCCCCTCATTTTGTACAGGAAAGATACTTGAACGTGGCAAAACAAGATTATTACGAAGTGCTGAGTGTTTCGCGCGAGGCAACAGATCAGGAGCTTAAGGTCGCTTACCGCAAGCTTGCCATGCAGTTTCATCCTGATCGTAATCCGGGGGACTCTGCAGCCGAGGAGCGCTTTAAGCAGTGCTCGGAGGCATACCAGGTTCTATCAGACGCGGATAAGCGCGCGGCTTACGACCGCTACGGGCATGCCGGGGTGAGCGGCGCGGGCGCAGCCGGAAATCCCTTTGCCGGCGCCCAGGATATCGGCGATATCTTTGGCGACATCTTTGGCGAGATGTTTGCCGGCGGTCAGCGACGAGGCGGTGGTTCGCGCGCGCAGCGTGGCCGGGACCTGCGCTACGACCAGACGATCGAGTTTGTCGATGCGGTCTTCGGCAAGGAAGTGGAAGTTTCCGTCAAGCGTATGGAGCCCTGCGACGATTGCAGCGGCACAGGCACACGCTCGGCCAAGGGTCCGCAGACCTGCCAGCAGTGCGGCGGCCGCGGGCAGGTGCGCTACCAGCAAGGCTTCTTTTCGGTAGCCCGTACCTGTGCGGTCTGCAATGGAACCGGTCAGCTGATCATTGATCCCTGCCCGACCTGCCGAGGGGATGGACGTGTGGAGCGGCTTCACTCGATCCAGGTCAGCATCCCTGCCGGTGTAGAAGAAGGCACGCGCATCCGCTATGGCGGCGGCGGCGACGCAGGCCGCTTCGGCGGACCGGCGGGCGACCTCTATATCGTGCTCACGGTCAAGCCGCACGACTACTTCGAGCGCGATGGCAATGACCTACACTGCGTGGTTCCCATCTCGTTTACCCAGGCCGCGCTTGGCGACGAGCTTTCGATCGGCACCCTTGACGGCGATGTGAAGATGAAGATCCCCGAGGGCACGCAGAGCGGTAAGGAGTTCCGGCTCCGCGCCAAAGGCGTGCCTTACCTCAACGAGCGTGGCCGCGGCGACCTAATCGTGCAAATTGCTGTTCAGACCCCCAAGAAACTAAGTCGCGAGCAGAAGGACCTGCTGCGGCAACTCGGAGAGAGCGTGACGGTTGAAAACACGCCTACCTCGCGGAGCCTCTTCGCCAAGGTGAAGGAAATGTTCAGCTAACGGGCGAGGAAAGCGAATCGCGTCCTGCGACGCTTCTCCGCGTGAGCCCAGGTAGAGTCGTCCGGTCCTAAATGTCCCTCGCTGTTGGCGGTGGAAGGCGAGTGCCATAGTCTCCGGCCGACAGCTCTACCCGAAGTGAGCCGTCACAATCGCGCACGCTGCAATCGCCGCTGTTTCTGCACGCAGAATCCGCGTTCCCAGGCTGACCGCTCGCCAGCCCTCGTTCGCAAAGTGCGTGACCTCTTCGTCAGCCCATCCGCCTTCAGGCCCCACCGCGAGAAGGTGCGTGCCCAGTGCTTCTTCGCCTAGAGCAGCCCGCAGGCTGAGAGCCTTCTCCTGCTCTGCGAGTAGTAGGCGCCGCGTGTACGGCATAAGTCGAACCGCCTCACCCAACAACAATGGATCGTCGATCGCGGGTATGTCTGATCGACGACTCTGCTTGGCTGCTTCCTGCGCGATACGTCGCCAGCGCTCCACCCGCGCGGGCGCTGCCTGAGCCAGGTGTTTCTCCGTTCGGCGTGCAATCACCGGTACGATGCGAGCGATGCCAAGTTCGGTGATCTTCTCGATCGCCCACTCAAGCCGGTCGAATTTAAACACGGCAAGCAGCATGATCAGGGGCAGTGCGGCTTCTGCAGCAATCTCGGTTAGGAGTGTGAAGACAACCTGCTCATCGCGCACGCTCGCGATTTCGGCAGCCCACACGCGCTCGCCGGCAACCACATCAAAGCGCATGCCGGGCCTAGCTCTGAGAACTCGCGCCAGGTGAAGAGCCTGGTCCCCGGTGAGTGAGGCGACAGAGCCGTTCCACTGGTTAGCGATCCATCTCCGTCGCGTCATGGAATCATTGTGCGATGCGCATGGCGAGCAGGCAAGCGGGGGCCGGCTGCCGGGCAGTCGGGCGAGTCAGCCCGAGGTTGCCTTGTCTCGCAAGACGATGCACTCTCCGCCCGAGAGAGTTGCCCTTTTCCTAAGCAACAGAAAGGGGACGCTCGTCGCGTCCCCTTGTCTGTTGCTTGTTGCGGGCTTACTTCTTCTTAGTCGCCGGCTTCTTTACTTCTGCCTTTTTCGCCGTCGGCTTCTTCGCTGTTTCCTTCTTTGTGGTTGCCGTTGCCATGGTCGCTATTCCCCCTGACTGCAGCACGACACTGCAGTTAACGCAATGTATAGATATCAGCAAAAACAGTGTCAAGAAAAAAATAGGCTGACGCATCATTCTTTTTGTGACTTAGGAGAGTCTCTCTGACAAATGCGCATTCGGCTCTCTTGCACGCGGCCTCTGGTGCTCGGAGAGAGCGCCAGAGGCAAGAGTCTTTCTCGCTACGGTGATCGCTGGATCTCCTGGACGAGACTTCGCCTGAGGAAAGTTCGCGCTTGCAATCGTGAGCAGTCTGCAGTTCTACGAGAGACGCTTGAAAGCTTGCCGGAGGAGGACCGCAAGGGTCGGCTTTCTGCGAAGCCCGTCAAGCAGCTTTGATCAAAGCGCATGCGTGTGCTGCAGCAGGAAGAGGATGAGGCCGCTCAGCGCATCGTGCCAGGCGTGCGCAATCATTCCTGGTCGCAGGCTACGCCGCCGGAGAGCAAGGACCGAGAACATCGCACCGAAGATGGTGATGGAGATCACGCCGGCAGCTCCCTCATACAGATGTGCCAGGCCGAAGAGCAGCGAGCTGGCGGCAACGCCCACCCACACTCGTCCACGCGCCAGCCGCGTGCATTGTTGTTGGAAGTAGCCGCGAAAAAGCAACTCCTCGCAGAAGCCGGCCGAGAGGCTGAGTACGAGGAAAAGCAGCAGCTCACCTAGGTCAGCCGGCGCAAGGGCCGCAACCGTGCTCGCTGGCAGTTTGAGATGCGCGAGCGTGAGCAGAAAGCCAATCGCGGCCAGCACGACTGCCGACCAGACCCAGAATGCGAGCCCAAGCGCCAGGTCACGCAGCCAGGCTTTTCGATTGCTCTGCCAGTCGCCCACGAGCACGCGCAGCGGTACACGGCGAAGCGCGATGCCCCAGAGTACCGCCGCTGCTAGCACCCACTCGTAAACCAGTGTGGCGAGGTACTTGCGGATGTGGTGATTCTCAAGCGCGGCTGTGTGCGACCTCATGCGGAGCCCTACCGCAGAGACAGATAGGATGGCCGCAGCCAGCAGCAGAGTGTGCCAGAGTGGCGCGACAGGTGCGCTCGTTGCGCCATCGTCAAGCGCCGTACCAGGTTGCCGCGCAGCTTCAGGCATCAGCACTCAATCACGTTGAGGGCGAGTCCGGCGAGTGAAGTTTCCTTGTAGCGCGACTGCATGTCCAGACCGGTGAGGTACATGGTTTGGATGACCTGGTCGAGCGAGACCTTGTGCCCTTCGGTCTCATGCATCGCGAGCCGGCAGGCCTGCACTGCTTTGACCGCGCCCATGGCATTGCGCTCGATGCAGGGAATCTGCACCAGGCCGCCAATCGGGTCGCAGGTCATGCCGAGATTATGTTCCATGCCGATCTCGGCCGCGTGCTCCACCTGCGCATTGGTGGCGCTCAACGCGGCAGCGAGGCCGGCGGCGGCCATCGAACACGCGACACCGACCTCGCCCTGGCAGCCTACCTCCGCGCCGGAGATGGAGGCATTCTCCTTGTAGAGCACGCCGATCGCAGCCGCGGTCAGAAAGTAGCGCAGCAGTCCTTCTTCGTCTGCGCCGGGAATAAAGTCGCGATAGTAGCGAGCCACCGCAGGCACCACACCCGCTGCGCCATTGGTTGGAGCAGTAACGACGCGGCTGCCGGCGGCGTTTTCTTCATTGACGGCCATGGCAAAGACTGTGACCCAGTCAAGCGGAGCGAGTGGATCCCGCAGCTTGCCGGGATGCGCAGGATCGTCACCACGCGCGCGCAGCCGCTCGGCAACGCGCAGCCGCTCGGCAAGAGGCGCAGCGCGTCGACGCACCTTGAGGCCCCCGGGCAGGATGCCCGGTGTTGTCATGCCCCGCTCGATCGACTCCTGCATCACCTGCCAGACATGCAGCACCCCGGCACGCACTTCGTCCGGGCTCCGATGTGCGCACTCATTTGCGAACGTAAGCTCGGCAATCGAGAGGCCATGCTCGTCGGCGAGCGCGAGCAGTTCAGCCGCGCTGCTGAAGGGATAGGGCATGCGCTTTTCGTCGGCAGATGCGTTGTTTGCGCTCTCCCCATCGACGACGATAAAGCCGCCGCCGATCGAGAAGTAAGTCGCACCTGAGAGCAGCTCCCCTGCCGCATCGTAGGCGCTTATGCGAAGACCGTTCGGGTGCTGCATCTGCGCCCCGGGTGGATAGAGATTCGCGAAGTGAAAGAGTAAGTCGTCGCGCTCGTTGAAGGAGACAGAGCGCGAGCCGAGCAACGTCAGCGCTCCACTCGTGCGGATCTGTGCGAGCTTGCTATCAATCGTTGCTAACTCAACCTGGCTTGCTTGTTCGCCGAGCAGACCAAGCAGCACCGCGCGATCGGTGCCGTGACCCTTGCCGGTGTGTGCGAGCGAGCCGTAGAGCTCAACGACGACGCGATGCGTTTGTTCCAGCACGCCTGTCTCTGCCAGGCCAAGCACGAAAGTTCGTGCCGCACGCATGGGGCCCATGGTGTGCGAGCTCGAGGGCCCGATGCCGATCTTGAACAGATCAAAGAAGCTGGTCTTCACTGCAGTGATTCTACTGCGGCTGCTTGACCAGGCGGCTGACTTACCAGGGCAGCACACCGTGGCGGTCTACGTAGGTACCTGTCTGCCCGTCAGCGCCAGCAGTGGCCATGGCCACAATCGCCTCTGAACCTTCCTCGATAGTTTGCGGGCCACTGTTCTGGTTTAGGTCCGTTGCCGTATAGCCAGGGTCTACGGAGTTGACCTTGATACCCGACTCGCGTAGCTCATTAGCCAGCAACACCGAAAAAGCGTTCAAGGCAGTCTTTGAGGCGCAGTAACTCAGGATGTTGTACGGGTAGTAAGGTGCGGCAGGGTCGCTGTGCAGAGCGATCGAACCAAGACCGCTCGAAACATTCACGATGCGTCCATGAGACGACTTGCGCAGCAGCGGGAGAAAGGCCTGCGCCACTGCGATCGCGCCAAAGAAGTTTGTATCGAAGGTGCTACGCAGCTCTGCCGGGGTCGAGGCGCTGGGCGCGTCATAACTGAGGAAGATGCCTGCATTGTTGATCAGCACGTCAAGCACGCCGAAGCGCTCTGTGATGTCGGCGGCTGCCTTCTCGATCGACTCCGGACTGGTCACATCGATCACGATAGGCTCTACATCTTTGAGGCCTTGGGAGTGCAGTGTATCGACCGCAGACTGCCCTCGGCCTTGATCGCGTGAGCCTAGTAAAACTCGCATGCCCCGGCCGGCCAGCTGGCGCGCCACCTCAAAGCCGATACCCTTATTTGCTCCAGTAATCAGCACCACATCCATCGCAATACCTCTTGATATTGGATGAGCGAGAACCTGAAGCGTTGCAATGACATACCGGAGGTCACCTCGCCGGTCTATTTGCCGGGGTGTCGGGATCAGCGAGTGCTAGACTCAGCCTCGCAAAACCCACTTATGCTTGCCAAGGTATTCAGCGCGGCGGTCTACGGCATTGACGCTCACATCATTGATGTCGAAGTCGATTTCGCCGGTATCAAGACGATTGAAGATCGCTTTTACATGGTTGGACTGCCGGACTCGGCGGTGCGCGAGAGTCGCGAGCGGGTGCGTGCCGCTATCAAGAACTCCGGCTTTGCGATTCCGCCGACCAGCATCACCATCAACCTGGCGCCGGCCGATCTGAAGAAAGAAGGCTCCGGCTTTGATCTCGCGATCGCGATCGGCATCCTGAGCGCGTATGGCTCGCTCCATCTAAAAGACCTGAGCGAATTTTTGCTGATCGGCGAGCTGGGCCTTGATGGCAGCCTCAGGCGCGTGCCCGGCATGCTGCCGATCGCGGTCCAGGCGCGGGAACGCGGCATTGGCAATCTCATCGTGCCTGCTGCCAACGCGCGCGAGGCAGCTGTGGTCGAAGGCTTGAAGGTTTATCCGGTCGAGACGCTCAACCAGGTGCGAGAGCTCTTGAACGCGCATGCCGGCGAGGGCGGCATTCAAATGCAGCCCTGCCGCGTTGACCCTGGAGGCTTGCTCAAAGAGCAGCAGCACTTCCACGTCGATTTTGCCGATGTGCGCGGCCAGCAAGGATCGAAGCGCGCGCTTGAGGTGGCAGCAGCAGGCGGACACAACATCCTGATGATCGGGCCGCCAGGCTCAGGCAAGACAATGCTGGCCAAGCGCCTGCCGACCATACTTGCGCCGCTCTCGCTTGGCGAGGCGCTCGAGACGACCAAGATTCACTCGGTCGCCAATGTTCTCGACGCCGGGGCAGGGCTCGTGACGGAGCGGCCCTTTCGCGCCCCGCACCATACCATCTCGGACGCCGGATTGATCGGAGGCGGTGCTGTGCCGCGGCCGGGGGAAGTTTCGCTCGCCCACAACGGCGTGCTCTTTCTCGATGAGCTGCCGGAGTTTCCTCGCAACGTGCTTGAAGTGATGCGGCAGCCGCTCGAAGATGGCAACGTGGTGATCGCGCGTGCGTCGATGTCTTTGAACTTCCCGGCGCGCTTTATGCTCGCGGCGGCGATGAATCCTTGTCCGTGCGGCTACTTCAACGACAAGTCGCGCGAGTGCACGTGCACCCCGCCGATCATCCAGCGCTACGTCGCCAAGGTCTCCGGCCCGCTGCTCGACCGAATTGATATTCATATCGAGGTGCCGGCCGTGCAGTATCGCGAACTACGCGCAGGCCAGGCTGCGGAAAGCTCGGACTCGATCCGAACCCGGGTGCTGGCGGCGCGCGAGCGGCAGAAGGAGCGATTTGTAACAGCCGCGCAGACAATCTACTCGAACGCGCAGATGGGCACGCGCCAAATACGCACCTTCTGCGAACTCGGCGCCGACGCCGAGCGGCTGCTCGAACGGGCGATGCAGCAGCAGGGACTGACCGCGCGCGCGCACGACCGCATCCTGAAGGTCGCGCGCACGATCGCTGATCTCGAGGGTGCCGCGTCGATCACCGTGCCGCATATTGCGGAGGCGATCCAGTACCGAACGCTCGACCGCAGCTACTGGAGCTGAGCGCCCCTGTGCCTGGCGGCGCAAGGAGCATGTGCACGCCTGATGCCTGCGGAGTGCGTCAGGTACCGTGCTTCGGTCCGCGATGTCTGTAGCAAAATCGGCCGAAACAAGAGCCGCAGAAGCGGGTCTTCATTAGCAGCCGATTGGCTGAAAGAGGAGAACGCGATGAAGCGGATAGAAACGAAATTGGGTGTGGTTGTCATGTTGTCATGCATACTCACCGCGGGAGCCTTCGCCCAGGCTGCCGCACCTGCCCCGGGCACAGAAGCAGAACGCAGCCAGCGCCAGCAGCAGCGCATCGGGCAGGGGGTTACGAGCGGGCAGCTTACGGCTCGAGAGAGCTCGAACCTGGAGGGTCGTGAGGCGAGCGTTCACAGCGAGAAGCAAAACATGCGCGCTTCTGACAATGGTCACCTGACCGCTTCAGACCGCCGGCAGCTTAACCGGCGCCAGAACCACATCTCCAGGTCGATTTCCAACGACAAGCACAATGCCCGCGTGCGGTAAGTCGTCTGGGGGTGTTTAGCGCGCAGCGCGTATCTCGGCGGCAAGCTGCTCGGCAAGCTGGGCGGCGACCAGATGGGCCTGCGCCAGCGGCAGCTGGGTTTGCGCCATGTCCGGCGAGCCGCCGCCGCGCAGACCCAGCGGAGCAAGCGCACTTTGCAGGTGCTTTCCGCAGTGGCAGTTAAGCGACTGGCTGCATGCCAGGATCAGCGAGGCCGGCTCGTTCATCGTGGAAAGGAAGATGGCTGCAGTCTGCGGCACGGAGGCGACCAGGCAGGAGGCGACCAGCTTGACATAGTGCGCGTCGCGGTCGGCAAAGCTGCGCTGGACCAGCCGCAGGCCGTGCGAGATGCGCTCTTCGACGGCAAGCTGCACCGCGTGATGCTGCGCAAGCTCCTGGCGCACTTTCTGCATGGCCTTGGTGTCAGCTTTCGCCTCGACAAGCAGACGCTCGACAGCCGACGGTATGTCGTTGCGCTTGACCGAGAGCAGAGCGGCGGCAGCCGCCAGTGTCGCAAAATCCTGGCGCGCTGCGGCCACAGCACGAGCGCCGCAGACAAACTCAACGCGCAGGCCTCTCTTCACGCGTTCGGTCGAGCGCAGAAGCAGACTGCCGATCTGCCCGAGCGACCGCACATGCGTCCCTCCGCATGCGTTCAGGTCAAGGCCAGGTATTTCAATCAGCCGGATTGATCCTTCGCGCGGCGGCAGCTTTCGCAGCTTGCCTTCCGCCAGCAGTGCCTGGGCGTGCTCGTTGCTTACCATGCTGACTGCGATGGGCAGATCTTCGGCGATATGCTGGTTTGCCGCATGCTCCACTCGCTCGAGTGCTGCAGCAATCACGGCTTGCTCCTCCTCACTCTCCGCGGCCACGTCAATCGAGGAGACACTTTCGCCCAGGTGAAAGGAGAGGGTAGCAGCGCCGTGCTCGGCGGCGAAGACTGCGGAGAGCAGGTGCTGTCCGCTGTGCTGCTGCACATGGTCCAGACGCCGCTGCCAGTCGATGCTGCCGATGACCTCGGTGCCGGCGAGCAGAGGCTTGCGCGTGGAGTGCCAGACCTCGCCATCCTGGTCCTCGATGACTTCATCGATCTCGGCGACCAGCTCGGCGCCACTGCGTGAGGTCGCGGCGAGTGTGCCTCGATCGAACGGCTGGCCGCCGCTGGTAGGGTAAAAGGCAGTCCGATCAAGCGCGATCTGCCACTGACTCTGCCCGTCTGTGCGGGCGTACTCACGTATGTCGGTGACGCGGGCTGTGAATGTGCGTAAGTGGGAGTCGTCGTAGTAGAGACGTTCAGCAACGGACATAGAGATTAGTCTAGACGACCTGCGTCGCCCAACACGGTGGAGAAGATGGTGGGTGCGATATGCTCTCCTCTTGAGGAGACACGCGTGCCAGAGCCAGCAAAGAGACCGCCGAATATCCCGCGCAACCTGAAGCCTTACTATCTCTGCTTTCTAGTCAAAGGTGAGCGTTGGAATGAGACCGAAGGCGGCGAGGACGTGATGGCAGCGCAACTCGGCTTTCTTCGCGAGCAAACGGAGTGGAAGCGCTACAAGGTTGCGGGGCCGGTCACCGACGGTGGCGAGATAGTCGGCTTCAGCATCGTGGAGGCTGCGAGCGCCGAGGCTGCGCTTGCCCTCGCCAACCAGGATCCAGCGGTCGCCGCGCAGCGGGTTTCGGTGCGCGTGCTGCCGGCTGTGCTGCCCGCACTCGATGGGCTGAAGGTCGAGTACTAAAAAGGCCAGACCGCCTGCGCGGCACGCGGCCACTTCGTGGCGGGGTCTTCTTTTTAGAACGTCAGCCCGCAGCACTGGCGGAACCCTCTCGCTTGCTTGCGCAGACGCGTCATGGCTTGTGAACCCGCTCACCGCTCAGCCAGGTGTCCAACACCGCACCCTCAGGCGAGAGGACGACCAGGTCAGCGGCTCCTCCTTCGCGAAGGCTCCCCACTTGATCAGCTAGCCCAACCATCTCGGCCGGGTTCCTGCTGGCCAGCTGCACAGCCTCGGCGAGCGGGGCGTCGGTAAAGCGAGTGAAATTGCGCACGGCCGCTTCAAGCGTGAGGGTGCTGCCGGCCAGTGTGTTCTCGCCGATCAGGCAGCGCCCCTCGATGAGCCTCACCTCCAGCTCGCCCAGCTTGTAGAGGCCATCCGGCATCCCGGTTGCGCTCATCGCGTCCGTAATCAGGATGCCGCGGCCTGCACCCTTGGCCTTCCAGAAGAGCCGCACCGCTGCCGGATGCACATGCAGGCCGTCACAGATCAGCTCTGCATAGAGGCGATGGTCGCTCAGCACCAGGCCCAGGATGCCTGGCTCGCGCTGGTCAAAGGAGCGCATGGCGTTGAAGGTGTGGGTAGCCGAGACGGCGCCGTGTGCCCGCCCGGCTTCTGCCTCCGCGTAGGTTGCATTGCTGTGGCCAAGGCTCACGCGCACGCCGAGACCGGCCGCCCGCTCGATCACATCGAGGGCGTTCGGCAACTCCGGCGCGATCGTCATCAGGCGGATCGCGCCCTCCGACGCCTCCCACATGCGGTCGAAGAACTCGACCGAGGGCACCAGCAGATCGTGCTGCGGATGGGCGCCCTTTTTCGCATGGGAGAGAAAGGGACCCTCAATGTGTATGCCGAGCGGGCGTGCACCCGTGCTTGGCTCGTCCTCCCGTTCCCTGGCCTTCTGGACCAGCTTCGCCAGCCCAGAGAGACTGCGCAGCGTGGCGTCTCTGGGAGCAGTAATGGTTGTCGGAAAGTAGGAGCCAACCCCGTGCCGGGAAAGGAAGCTGCCAATCGTCGCTAGGACCTCGGCGGTCGCGGTCATCACGTCCAGCCCACAGCAGCCGTGCATGTGGACATCGACATACGCCGCGGTGAGGGTCGCGCCGGGGTAGTCGAGGTGTTCGCCGGCTGGCAGTTCGGATGAGCCGCGCGAACCGATTGCACGGATGCTTGCGTCCTCGAGGACCAGCACGGGCTCGTCGATCTGCCGGTCAGCCGTGATGAGTCGCGCGGCGGTAAGTACCTTCATCATCGATGTCGATGGCCTCCATGCCAGATCTCAGAACCTGTCAGCGCCTTACGGCGCGGGCGTGGGTGCGCAGCAGGACCGAGGGCAGTCCGATGCGCGGTGAGCGGCGCAACTCCCAAGCAAAACTGTACATGCTCGGGTACGCGCCGGCGCGGCCCTACAATGAGCGTGTATGAAGCAGCTGCAGAACAAGCGCCCGATCGGCATCCATCTCTCCACCGCGGGTGGTGTGTTTACCGCAGCCCAGCGGGCGCACGAGGTCGGCGCAGGTACCTTCCAGATCTTTACGTCAAGCCCGCGCATGTGGCGCGCGGTCACGCCACAGTCCGAGCACTGCGCCCGCATGCAGGAGCTGCGACTGCGCTACGGCATCTCCCCAGCAGTCGTGCATGCAAGCTACCTGATCAACATGTGCTCGCAAAATGAAGAGGTGCTCAGAAAGTCTGTGATCGCGCTGCGCGCCGAAGTCGAACGAGCGCTTGCGATTGGGGCCGAGTACCTGGTCTTGCATCCGGGTTCGTGGAAAGGGCTGACGCGCGAGCAGGGACTGGAGCGTGCTTCCGAGGCGATCGCGGTCGCCACCGAGGGGCTGGAACTCGGGGCAGGCTGCGGTTTTCAGCTGCTGATTGAAAACACGGCCGGCTCGGAGTATTCGCTTGGCGGCAGCTTTGACCAGGTCGCCGCGCTGGTAGAGCGCCTGGAGCCGCACCTGCATATCGGCGCGTGCCTGGACACCTGTCACACTCATGTATCCGGCTACGACATCGTTTCGCCCGAGGGCTATGAGGAGACGATGGCGCAAGCGGCAGCGACGATCGGGCTGAACCGGGTCAGGGTCTGGCATATGAACGACGCCAAGGCTGCCCGAGGCTCCAAGCTCGACCGGCATGAGCACATTGGCGAGGGCCTGATCGGCGCTGAACCCTTTCGCCGGCTGCTGCATGACGAGCGCTTCGCCCACTGCGCCTTTATCGCCGAAACCCCGGTCGACGCTCCAGGGGATATTGAAAAGAACATGCGCAAACTGCTCGAGCTAGCCGGGTAAAAGCAAGACCGCCTGCGCGGCTGGCGCCCACTTCGTGGGGGTTTTCTAGCTGCGGCGCTATAAGAGCGAGTATCCGCTTACTTCTGGGGATACTCGCTCTTGTGACCCGAAGGGTCGGCATATCCGTCACGAAGTGACCGCCAGCCGCGCAGGCGGTCTCGCCCTTAGTACACTGGACCAGATGAGTGACCCACGCTACACCCCTGCTGAGATCGAGGCGCGCTGGCTGGCGCGTTGGGCTGCGAATTCGGGGCTCTACGCCGCTGAGCCCGCCTGGAGCGGCAAGCCTAAGTACTATGTCCTCGAGATGCTGCCCTATCCTTCGGGCCAGCTGCACATGGGCCACGTGCGCAACTATGCGATCGGCGATGCGCTGGCTCGCTATAAGTGGATGCAGGGCGCGAACGTGCTGCACCCGATGGGCTGGGACGCCTTTGGGTTGCCGGCCGAGAACGCGGCGATCAAGAACAAGCGCGAGCCGCGGGAGTGGACCGAGTCAAATATCGCCGCGATGAAAGCGCAGTTTGAGCGCCTCGGCATGGCGTTTGACTGGGGTCGCGAGATCACGACGTGCCTGCCGGAGTACTACCGCTGGAACCAGTGGTTCTTTCTGCGCATGTGGGAGCAGGGGCTGGCTTATCGCAAGAAGAGCAAGGTCAACTGGTGCCCCCAGTGTGCGACCGTGCTGGCGAACGAACAGGTGATTGACGGGCGCTGCTGGCGGCACGAGGACCAGATTGTTGAACAGCGCGACCTGGAACAGTGGTTTTTGCGAACTACCAAGTATGCGCAGGAGCTGGTTGAGGGGCTCGATAAGCTTGATGGCTGGCCGGAGAAGGTGCGCACGATGCAGCGCAACTGGATCGGGCGCAGCGAGGGCGCCGAGGTCACCTTCGCGGTCCTCCGCGATACCTATAGGGAAGCTGGGAGTGTCGTAACCCCGATCGACACCTTTCTAGTACCTGCTGGCGTAGAAATGGAGCGAATCAGCATATTCACAACTCGGATTGACACCATCTGCGGTGCTACAAGTCTGGTGTTGGCGCCCGAACACCCGCTCATCCATAAGTGGGTGAAAGATGCTCCGCATTTTGCTACTCAAGTAAGTGACATCCTTGAAGAGCAGCGCGTCGCCCGAGAGGCGGACCAACTAGGAGAGATAGAAAAGCGGGGGGCGTTCACTGGACGGTTTGCGATCAACCCCTTCAACGGCGAGCGCCTGCCGATCTGGGTGGGGAACTACATCCTGGCGGACTACGGCACGGGCGCGATCATGAGCGTGCCTGCGCACGACGCTCGCGACTACGAGTTTGCGGCCAAGTACGGGCTGGACGTTCGCGTGGTCGTGCTGCCTGCTGCGGAAGCTGAGGTGTCGGAGCTGCCCTTTACCTCGGATGATGGCGTGCTGGTGAACTCCGGCAGCTATGACGGACTTGCGCCTGAGCAAGCGCGGCGCGCGATGTCTGCGCTCGCCAAGGAACGAGGGTTTGGCACAGCAACGGTTACCTATCGTTTAAAGGACTGGGGTGTCAGTCGCCAGCGCTACTGGGGCACGCCGATCCCGATGCTCTACTGCGAGGGGCCTGGCAACGATGGCATCGTACCGGTGCCGGAGGACCAACTGCCGGTGCTACTGCCAGCCAACGTGCCCATCACCCAGGAGGGTGGCTCGCCGCTTGCGAAGGTGCCGGAGTTTGTCAACGCGACCTGCCCCAGGTGCGGCGGCCCGGCACGCCGCGAGACGGACACGATGGACACCTTTGTCGACTCGTCCTGGTACTTCTACCGCTACACGAGCCCGCATGACGACACCGCTCCATTTGATACTGCGGCTGTTGCGTATTGGTTTCCAATCGATCAGTACATAGGCGGAGTCGAGCACGCGATCCTGCACCTGATCTACTCGCGCTTCTGGACCAGGGTCATGCGCGACCATGGACTGATTGCAAACTCGGAGCCGGCCGAGCGCCTCTTTACCCAGGGCATGGTCATCAAGGGCGGCGCCAAGATGTCGAAGTCCAAGGGCAACGTCGTTTCACCCGACGAAATGATCGCGCACTACGGGGCCGACGCAACGCGCATGTACTCGCTCTTTGCCGCGCCCCCCGATCGCGACCTGGACTGGCAGGAGGACGGTGTGGCCGGGGTGAGCCGTTTTCTCGGCAAGGTTTACCGCTTCGTGACCAGGCATGCCGAGCAGGCCGCCAGCGCAGACGTAGCTCTACCCGCCCATCTATCGGGCGAGGAGCAGGCGATGCTGCGCAAGCTGCATCAGACCATCGCGAAGATCACCGAAGACTTCAGCGACCGCTGGCACTTCAACACTTGCATCGCGGCGATCATGGAGCTGGTGAATACGCTGACCGCGGCCGAGCCGGCGATCGAAGCAGGGCGCATCGGCCCGGCGGTGATCGCGCACGTACTCGAGCGGCTGATCCTCATGCTGGCTCCCTTTGCGCCATTTTTGAGCTGCGAGTTATGGGAGGCGACCGGCCATAGCTCCGGCCTGCTGCGCGCCCCGTGGCCTCAGTTCGACGAGGCGTTGATGCGCGAGGATGAGGTCGAGTTCCCGGTGCAGATCAATGGCAAGCTGCGCACCGTGATTCGCATTGCGGCTGGCGCCGACCAGCATGCGTTTGAGGCCGCGGCGATGGCTGATGAAAAGGTGCAGGCGGCGGTAGCCGGCAAGCAGGTGGTTAAGGTCATCGTCGTGCCGGGCAAGATGGTCAACCTCGTAGTCAAGTGAGTCAAGTGAATCCACTCGGAGCAGGGCAGGGCGGCTCGCCGGCCTCGGCAGGCGGCTCGCAGACCCTCTTCCGGATGATCGGGCTATGCTGGTCGCGCCCGGCTCTGTTGCTCATCGAGCTGACGTGGCGATGGCTCTGCGGCGCATTTCTGCTGCTGCTCACCGGCCTGGCCGCGCAGAAGATCGCCTCGGCGACGCTGCCCGCGATCCAGGCTACGGGGCTCTTCAGCCAGACCCTCGAGTCGGCCATCCAGGATCCCACGCAGATTTCGGTCGCCTTTGCCGGCACCCTCGCGATTCTGCGCCCCTATGTTGTGCGCTCGGCAGAAGGGCTGGCCCCGCTCGCGCTCTTTGCCTGGGTCACCGCATTTGCGCTTGGCAGGACGGCGGTGCTGCGTCGATACGACAGCACCTTGCCTTCACGACCCTGGCTGCTGGCGGTCTGCGAGGCGCTTCGCCTGCTGGTCCTGGTCGCTGCTTCGGCTTTCTGGTACATGGCTTTAGGCTGGGCGGCGCGCTATGCTCTGGGGTCGCCGACAGAGACCGCCGGCAGCGCTGCCACGCAGGGCGAACCGAATCTTTTTCTTTACTCCGCCTTGGTCATCTGTATCAGCATCGGTCTCGCAGCCCTCTGGTCGCTGCTGAGCTGGGCGCTCGTCGCCGCGCCGCTCATCGCGCTGCTCGAGCGCACATCCTTCACCAACGGATTTGTGCGCAGCCTGCGTGTCAGGGCGGCGCGAGGAAAGTTTGTTGAGGTGAACCTGGCCATGGGCATCATCAAGCTGGGCCTGGTGGTGCTGGCGATGGTGCTGTCTTCTACCCCGCTGCCCTTTGAGTCGGTGGTGCAGGGCTGGCCGCTGTATGTGTGGTGGGGCTTTGTGACGCTGCTCTACCTTGCCGCTTCCGACTTCTTCAAGCTGGCCAGACTCTTCGCGTTTCTTGATTTTTGGGCGCAGGCGCGTAGCCGGACTTAAGAGCTCGCGTACCCGCACTTAAGAGCTCGCGTACCCGAACTCGAGAGCTCACGATGCCGCACTTGAGAGCCTCGGCGCCGGGCCCGTCTCTACAGCTCGTGACGGTCCGCCCGCGTTTAGCTGCGTCGCGTATGCAACCCGTCCACCCATCCACTGCCCGGCGAAGAAGGCGATTGTAGACTTGAGAGGTGGATACCTCCTCGATCGTCATTCTCGACTTTGGCTCCCAGTACACGCAGCTGATCGCACGACGGGTGCGCGAGCAGAATGTTTCCTCGGTGGTGCTGCCTTGCACGGTGAGCCTCGCCGAGATCCTGGCGTTCGAGCCGAAAGGGCTGATCCTCTCCGGCGGTCCATCCTCGGTCTACGACGTTGATGCGCCGGCTGCTGATGCCGGCATGCTGGCGCTCGGCGTGCCCATCCTTGGCATCTGTTATGGGCTGCAGTTCATCGTGCACCACCTGGGCGGCAAGGTGCGGCCGGCGGACAAGCGCGAGTACGGCCCCGCAGAAGTTTCCATCGCCCACCAGCCTGGCGAGCCGACAACAGCCCTCTTTGCCGGCTTGCCGCCAGTGATGCCGGCCTGGATGTCGCACGGGGACCAGGCGCTGGAATTGCCTGCCGGTTTTCGTCAGACCGCAACGACTTCGCACGCGTTGGCGGCCATTGCGAATGAGTCGAGCCGCATCTGGGCCGTGCAGTTTCACCCCGAGGTGCACCATACCCGGCATGGCTCGGAGCTGCTACGCAACTTCATCTTTGGCATCTGCGGCGCTGCGGCAGACTGGACACCCCAGCACTTCATCACGCAGACGATAGCCGCTATCCAGGCAAAGGTCGGCGCAGGGCATGCTCTGTGCGCGATCTCGGGCGGCGTCGACTCCTCGGTTGCCGCGGTGCTCGTCGACCGTGCGATAGGCAAGCAGCTTACCTGTGTCTTCGTTGACAACGGGGTATTGCGCAAAGATGAATTTGTGAAGGTCCAGGCGAACCTGCGCGGAAGCCTTGGTCTCAACCTGGTCGCGGTCGATGCCTCACAACGCTTTCTTGCCAAACTTGCCGGGGTCACTGACCCTGAGACCAAGCGCAAGATCATTGGGCGCGAATTCATCGCGGTCTTTGACGATGAGGCGCAGCGAATCATTGACCGAACACGTGGGGAAAAAACCGGCGCAGTGGATTGGCTGGTGCAGGGAACTCTCTACCCGGACGTGATCGAGTCTTCTTCAGTCAAGGGTCCGTCGCAGACGATCAAGAGCCATCACAACGTGGGCGGCCTGCCTGAGACGATGCGCATGAAGTTGATCGAACCGCTGCGCGACCTGTTCAAGGACGAAGTCCGTCGCATTGGACGAGAGCTGGGCATGCCGGAAGACATTTTGCAGCGCCAGCCCTTTCCCGGCCCGGGACTGGCCGTACGTGTGCTCGGAGAAGTGACTGCGGATCGCGTAGCGACGCTACAGCTGGCAGACGATATCGTCGTCTCCGAGATCAAGGCTGCCGGGCTCTACCAGCAGATCTGGCAGTCGTTTGCAGTCTTGCTCCCAGTCAAGAGCGTGGGCGTCATGGGCGATCAGCGTACCTACGCCGAGACCTGCGCGATCCGCGCCGTGCACTCGGAAGATGGCATGACGGCCGACTGGGTGCCCCTGCCTTATGAGGTTCTCAAGCGTATCTCAAGCCGCATTGTGAACGAGGTGCGGGGCATCAATCGTGTCGTCTATGACATCACCTCAAAGCCCCCGGGCACGATCGAATGGGAGTAGAAAGACACGCCTGCAGAAATTCCCGGCGAAGAAGCAAAAGAAGTTAGCTCGCCAGCCTGAAGCCTCCAGCGATCTCGCATCTCATGCAGGGAAGAGTGGGCATGCTGCCGAAGCAGCCCAGGCTCTGCGGGAGAGTGGAATGGGACGTTTCGACGGACGTGTGGCGGTGGTCACCGGGGCGGGCTCCGGCATTGGACAAGAGATTGCGGAGACCTTCGCTAAAGAGGGTGCTCGCGTGGTGATCGACTATATAGGCGATCCCGCAGGCGCGCAGCAGACGCTCGAACGGGTGCACGCCACAGGCTCGCGTGGCATTATCTTCGAGGCTGACGTCACGAAGCCGGATGATGTACGTGCTCTCATTGAAAAGGCCTGGAGTGAGTTCGGGAGCGCTGACATCCTGGTGAACAACGCTGGTATGGAACGCAAGGCTGATTTCTGGGATGTTACCGAAGCTGACTACGAACTCGTACTTGGTGTGAATCTGAAGGCTCCCTTTTTTCTCACGCAAGGTTTCGTTCGCAAGCTTCGCGATGCCAAAAAGCCAGGCCGCGTGATTAATATCAGCTCCGTGCATGAAGATATGGCTTTTCCTACCTTCTCCACCTACTGCGTAAGTAAGGGAGGCATCCGCATGCTGATGCGCGATCTCGCTGTAGAGTTAGGGCCGCTCGGTATCACGGTGAATAACGTAGCTCCCGGCGCCATCGTGACGCCTATCAATGCCAAGCTCATGACCGAGAAGGATAAGTTAGCCGAACTTACCGCGAAGATCCCGCTAGGGCGGCTTGGCACCACGGCTGATGTGGCGAACGTGGTGGCTTTTCTGGCGTCCGATGAAGCTGCATACGTGAACGGCGCCACGTTCTTTGTGGATGGCGGTTTGTCGCGGAACTACCACGAACAGTAGCAACAAAATAACACCAGGTTGATGGAGTGGACTGGCTCACTCTCACTCCGGAAGTCATAGCTATCCTTCAACCTGATAAAGGAAGTCATGGCATCGAACATCGAGGACTACGCGGTCATAGGAGACTGCGAAAGCGCTGCGCTGGTAAGTAAGTCTGGATCGATTGATTGGTTGTGCTGGCCCCACTTTGCCTCGGCTGCGTGCTTTGCGGCTTTGCTGGGTGATGAGAACAATGGCCGCTGGCGGATTGCACCCGAGGAGGAGGGTGGCTTTGCGCCGTCAGATGCCTGGAAGGTTAGCCGCAGCTATCATGGTGACACGTTGGTGCTCGAGACAACCTTCGAGCGCGCTGGAAACGCGGTCACGCTCGTGGACTTTATGCCCGTCCGCTCCGGACATGCACACATCATCAGGCTGGTGCGCGGCGTCAGCGGCCGGGTGCCGATGCGTCTTGAGCTCGCCGTTCGGTTCGGTTACGGGGAGATCATTCCGTGGGTGACTCATAACGATGGCGGCGTGCGCTGTGTTGCTGGTCCTGACATGGTTGTTCTACGGAGTGATGTGGAGACGCATGGCGAAGGTCACACAACGGTGGCGAACTTTGCGGCTGAGGCCAACCAGACCTGCGCCTTTAGTCTAAGTTATGGATCCTCTACGAGTACTGACCCGAGCCGGGTCGACGAACAAAAGGCGCTTGAGCAAACCTGCACTAGCTGGGCACGGTGGGCAGCCCGTGCCACGCCTGCCGGCCAGTATACAGACGCTGTCCGTCGCTCGCTGCTTACCCTTAAGGCAATGACCTTTCGACCGACCGGCGGGGTAGTTGCAGCCATCACAACCTCATTGCCTGAGGCGCTCGGCGGTCCGCGTAACTGGGATTACCGATACTGTTGGTTGCGAGACTCAACCTTCACCATGCTCGCGCTGATGAATGGCGCCTACTTCAAGGAGGCGGAGGCGTGGGGTGACTGGTTGCTGCGGACCATTGCTGGCAGCCCTGAGCAGGTGCAGATCATGTACGGAATCCGCGGTGAGCGGCACCTGCTTGAGTGGGAGGTGCCGTGGCTTGCGGGCTATGAGAAGTCGAGCCCGGTCCGTATTGGAAATGCGGCCGCCGATCAATTGCAGTTGGACATCTATGGAGAGGTGATGGACGCTTTCTCGCATGCCTTGCATGGCATCAAGGAACAGCGCCCTCAGGATTTCTTACTACAAAAAGCGCTGATCACCCATCTCGAAGAGATTTGGCAGAAGCCTGATCAAGGCATCTGGGAGTCCAGGTCTGGACCGCAACAGTTCACTTACTCGAAGATGATGGTCTGGGTCGCGTTTGATCGCGCGATCCACATAGCGGAGACGTTAGGCGAGCAGGCGGCAGACGCGCCACTCCATCGCTGGCGCGCCGTGCGCCAGCAGATCCACGAGGAGGTATGCGCGCGAGCCTTCAACAAGAAGCTTGGTGCGTTCACGCAGACCTATGACTCCGACGTACTCGACTCGGCGCTGCTGCTGATGCCTGCTGTTGGCTTTCTTTCTGCCGACGATCCGCGTGTGCGCGGCACGATCGAAGCCATTGAGAAGAAGCTGATGCGCAATGGCTTCCTGCTTCGCTACGACACGAGCGAGTCTCCAGACGGATTGCCACCGGGCGAGGGCGCTTTTTTGGCGTGCAGTTTTTGGATGGTCAGCTGCCTCAAGAAGATAGGTCGCGAGGCGGATGCGCGTGCTCTCTTTGAACGCCTGCTCACGTTGCGGAATGATGTTGGTTTGCTTTCAGAAGAGTATGACGTGGAGAAAAATCGCCAGGTCGGCAACTTTCCTCAAGCCTTCTCGCACATCGCCCTTGTCAACGCTGCCTTTGAATTGGAGCAGCCTACCTCGCGACAAAGACGCCAGCACAGCCGCAAAGCTGACTCGGTTGCTCAACAGCACCAAAGTGCCGTCGTACCGGAGTTAGATCCCCACGCGGTAGCCACCACCTCTTAGTCAATATGGAGAACGTTGTCAATGCACATCTTTAAGGTCTGGGCACCAGAGGCGACGAGCGTAGATGTGAAGGTGGGCGATGCGAAGCACCCGCTCGAGCAGGTCGAAGATGGGTGGTGGTCCGCAGAATTAACAGAGGCGGGCCCTGGAACCGAGTATGTTTTTTTTCTCGACGGCAAGGACCAACCTCTGCCCGATCCTCGCTCCGCGTCTCAACCGTGCGGCGTCAATGGGCCTTCGTACCTCGTTGACCATCAGGCTTTTGCCTGGACTGATGAAGCCTGGCACGCTAGGCCGCTGCAGGCCGCGATCATCTACGAGCTGCATGTGGGTACGTTTACTCCGGAAGGCACCTGTGACGGAGCGGTGGCTAAACTCGATTACCTAAAAGATCTCGGAATCACGCATATCGAATTGCTTCCGTTTGCCGAGTTTCCCGGTGCGAATGGCTGGGGCTATGACGGGGTCGACCTTTTCGCCCCGCATGCGTCCTATGGGGGTCCAGACGGTCTGAAGAGGCTCGTTGACGCATGCCACGCCAAAGGGCTCGCAGTGATCATGGATGTGGTCTATAACCATTTCGGCCCTTCAGGCAATTACGTGGGCAGCTTTGGACCTTATTTCACTGACGCTCATAAGACGCCATGGGGAGACGCTGTCAATCTGGAAGACGCGGGAAGCTACGAGGTGAGGCGCTTCTTTTGCGATAACGCCCTGATGTGGCTGCGCGACTACCATATCGATGGGCTGCGGCTAGATGCGGTGCACGCTTATATGGATCGATCCGCGATCAATTTCATAGAGCAACTCGCGGCCGAAGTGCGAACCCTCGAAGGTTTTACCGGGCGCCACTATACAGTTATTGCAGAAAGCGACCTAAACGACCCGCGACTCATCACGCCCCGTGAAGCGCATGGATATGGTTTTGACGCGCAGTGGAGCGATGACTTCCATCACTCAGTGGTCGCCCTTCTTACCGGGGACCGCAGCGGTTACTACGCAGACTTTGGCGACTTAGCTGACTTAGGCAAGGCACTGACCGAAGCTTATGTGTACAGCGGCCAGTACTCTGATTTCCGTGAGCGCGTGCATGGACGTCCGGCACAAGGTTTGCCGGGATGGCGTTTCCTCGGCTACTCTCAAAATCACGATCAGATTGGGAATCGCGCCAAGGGAGAGCGGCTCGAGCACCTGACAGATGTATCACGCGCGAAGATTGCTGCAGCACTCACGTTGTTGGCGCCATTTGTTCCTATGCTCTTCCAGGGTGAAGAGTGGGCTGCCTCTTCGCCGTTTCAATACTTCACCGACCACGAAGACAAAGAGCTCGCAAGGCTCGTCTCCGAAGGTCGGAAGAAAGAGTTCGCAGCTTTCGGCTGGAATCCTGATGACATTCCTGACCCACAGGATAAGTCAACGTTCGAGAATTCCAAGCTGAAGTGGGAGGAACGGGACAAAGACAAACACGCCGACATGCTTAATTGGTACAAGCAGCTGATCCGGTTGCGTAAGTCCCGTCCTGAACTGAGCGATGGCCAGATGGACGAGGTCGAAATCGACTTCGATGAGGAGGATCGCTGGTTCTCCATGCAACGCGGTGGCATCGTGATGGTCTTTACATTGGACGAGGACGGCTACTCTGCCGAGCTGGAAGAGGGGGTGCAGTTGCTCTTCGCATCCGATCCCTCGATCGCTGTCGAGCAAGGTCAACTTACAATCCCAGGTGTCGGGGTCGCTCTTCTTGCGGTCGACTGACCCTAAATCGTAACGGACGTGGCGGCGAGGCTTTCCGCTGCCTGCTAATACGCAGGCTCTCTCCCCAGGCTTCGATAAAAGCGACTTAAGCGGCGGAGGTAAAGTTAAGGCGTCGTCCTTGGATCCTGCGAGGGCAGAACTTTACCTTCCGGTTTGAGCGGCAGCTCCTCATCTATGCTGCCAGGAGTACCGAGTACCCAGCCTGCGATCACTAACACGGGAGCTTGACCTGGCCGTGTAGATGCCAGATCCTTCAACTCAGTACGGAGGATCGCCTGTCCTGGTTGCGAGGCCTGCGAGATAACGACACACGGAAAGTGATCGGTAAGTCCTTCGGCAAGCCATTCGCTCGCGAGAGAAGAAAGGTCTCGGCCTGGCATGTAGACGACGCGAGTTGGCTCGGCTTCGTCCAGCCTGGAGTCTTGCGCATGGTGCCCGCTACTGAGCACGATACTAGAAGCAGCGCGGCGATCTGTGAGCGAGCATGGTACCGCGGCGGCCGCAGCAAAGGCCGCTGTGATACCCGGCACAACTTCAAACTCCAGTCCCGCTGCGCGAAGGGCTTCCATCTCTTCAGCCGCGCGACCGAAGACCATCGGGTCTCCACTCTTGAGGCGCGCTACGCTAAGTGAGCGACGCGCGCAATCAATCATGAGTTGGTGGATGCCTGACTGGCTAATGCTCTTGTGCCCGCACCGCTTGCCTACGTTGACGATGCATGCGCGTGGATTGGCGAGCGCGAGCACTGCTTGCGGAACAAGATCGTCATGAAGCACCACGTCAACCAAGGAAAGCACGCGCACCGCTTTCACCGTGAGCAGGTCAGGGTCGCCAGGGCCAGCGCCCACCAGGTAGACCTTACCAAATCCTGTCATGGATGCCCCGTAGCTGGAGTGTGTGACCGGGTACGGGCTGCGTCCATGCACTCTCCTCAAAGGAGCGCTCGCTTAGCGCAACCTGGCGTGCAGGGCAGCCTGGTGCTTCACATACGGGCAGCCTGCTGAGGCGGTAAAGCAGGTCTTTCCGCTCCTCGCCTGGCGGGTAAATTTCGAGAACCTCTCGCCGCAGGGACCCTAATTGGCACAGCCAGGGGCCTAACTCTGGAGGAAGGAGCGCATCAATCTCCGCGCGGAGGCGCTGAGCAACAGACGGGCTTTCGCCGGCTGTCGAGATGGCGATCTGAAGTTTCCCGCGACTGACAACTGACCCGTAGTAAAAGTCGCAGTGAGGTGGATCATCGACGGCATTGCAGAGGATGTTCTGAGCAACGGCCAGACGATAGACATGCTGGTTGACGTGGGCAAAGTTTGTGCCAGCCACGATGACAAATGCACCCGCAGTGTCTGAGTCTCTGAACTCGCGCTGGTGCCAGGTGATAGCTTTTTGCTCGGCAAGCAGCTCGATCTCAGGTCGAGCCCAGGGCGCGATCACGGTCACGCGAGCGAGCGAGTGGACCAGGCTCACGATTTTGCCCGAGGCAACTTCGCCCGCGCCTACGACCAGGCAGGGCCGGCCCTCAAGCTTAAGGAAGACCGGCAGCAGGCTCATGCGTCGGGTCCTGGCTCGGGACCGGCGGTGTCACGGGAGACGGCGGCAAGCTCTTCGCCAGCTAGCTGCGCACGGAGTTCTTCGTTGCTGTGACGCCCGAAGTAGGCGCGCAGATTTTCGTTAGGCTGCCTGGCGGAGTTATAAGTCTTCAGCAGCCGTTCGATCGCCGAGGGAACCTCCGTAGCAGGGATGCGATAGCCGACTGGTCGTCCGGTTGCCGCGTGTGCGCCTACAGAGCCGCCCACACAGAAGTAGTAAGCATCCACAAGCCCGCCATCCTGCTTAATCTTCTTGCCCTCGATGCCGATATCTGCGATCCAATGCTGCCCGCAGCTGTTTGGACAACCGGTCACATGTAACTTAAGCTGCTGATCAAAGCCGGGTACACGCTCCTCGAGTTCGTCGACCAGCCAGCGGGTAAAGCCCTTGGTCTCGGTGAGGGCTAACTTGCAGAACTCGGTTCCCGTGCAGGCCACGGCGCCGCGCCAGAATGAGGATCCTTCGACACGCAGATCGATCTTGCGTAACTCTTCCACTAACTCGGTTGCGCGCGATGTGGGGATGTTGACGAAGAGTAAGTTCTGCATCACAGTCGTGCGCAGGTGGCCATCGCCAAAACGCTTGGCAAGTTCTGCAGCCGAAGCGAGCTGGTCCCCAGTAAGTCGGCCGCGTAAGACCGAGGCACCGACATAGCTGAGGCCGGGCTGTTTCTGAGCGTGGATGCCAACGTGATCCCGGTAAATATCGTCCGGCATCTCTTCCGGCGCAGCCGGATCGAGTTGATAGCCAAGCCTGCGATCGAGCTCCGCGAGAAAGCTCTCCGCGGTCCAGTCGTGGCGGAGGAATAGATACTTGAGCCGCGCATGATCGCGACTCTCGCGGAGGCCCTGCTGATCGCGAAAGATCTCGGCGATTGCGCGCGCAACTGCTAGCGCCTGCTTCGGCCGGACAAACGCGTTCAGCCTGACAGCGAGATGCGGCTCCTTTGACAAGCCGCCTCCGACGCGAAGCGAGAAACCGACCTCATCCCCTCGGCGCACGCCGGTCAAGCCTATGTCGTTAATCTCAGGGTAAGAGCACCAGACGGGACAGCCGGTGACAGTGATCTTGAACTTGCGAGGTAAGTTGTAAAAGGCTGAGTTGCCGACTAAGTCGCGCTGGATCTCGGACGCGATGCCGGACGCGTCGAGTACCTCTTGATGGTCGATGCCGGCAAGCGGGCAGCCGGTCACATTGCGCACTACATCGCCGCAGGCGCCGCGCGGAGACAGGCCGATCGAGTCGAGCGTGTCAACGATCTCCGGCAGCGACTCGATGGTGAGCCAATGCAGCTGGATGTTTTGGCGCACCGTAATATCGGCTAAGTTACGCGCGTGCTTCTTGCTGATTTCGGCGATCACGCCAAGCTGTTGAGCGGTCAACAGGCCAGCCGGCATGGCGATGCGCATCATGAAGTAGTCCGTCACGACGCCCTCACCACCTTTGCCGCCGGTGACCCCGGCTCCGTCGCCTTGCGTGTACACACCCCACCACTTGAAGTAGGCAGAAGCCCACTCGGGCAGAACGCTTGCGCGTCCCTCACGGGCGAACTGGCGAACCTCATCAAAGATGTCCCAGGGATTTTTCTCGAGCTTCAAACGCTCGATCTTCTGGGCTTTGGTTTCTTTTTTTGGCGCGGGGGCTAGGTCAGACATCCGTACTCCAGGGTGAAGAGAAAAGCCCGCGCGGTTTTCAAGACCCGGCGGGCTATCGGTGAACAGGAGAAGCTGCAGGAAGCGTCAGTTCAGAGAGAAGCCCTCGACCAGGGACACACGGGTAGGGTTTGACAGCAACCTTGCATAGATCAAGGATAGCGAGGCTGGGCCGAGAACGTCAATCGTGCTGCGGTGGACCGATGTTGAGCCGGCCCACTTTCATCAGAAGGAGAAGGTCGTCTGCAGGAAGATGCGCCGCGCGGCTGAGCCGGAGGAGAAGATCTGGCCGGCGAGAGCGTTCGAGTGACCAAAAAGCGGCGAATCAATCGTACCGGTAGGCGGCGCTACGTTGATGACGTTGAAGAGATTAAGCGCCTGCGCGTTGAAGCCCAGGTTATAGCGCCTGCCTGTGCTCACGTTGTCTCCGCGCGGGCCGCCGCCACCTCCGCCACCGCGAGGACCTCCACCCCCTGGGCCGCCACCACGTGGGCCGCCGCCGCCGTTCTCGCCCGCTGCGCCGGTCCGTCCGCCAAAGCCGAAGGTCTTGCTCACACGCAGATTGAAGGTGAACAGAGTGGGTCCCTGGCCCGAGTTGATAGGAATGGGCCTGGCCCCGAGCGCTGGCTGGGTGTTGAAGGAGCCGTAAGAGTTGGTGATCACATTTGCGGCGCCGGCAGTGCCGTACGATGGGCGATCATTGAAAAACGAGTCACCGTTCTGATCCTGTGAAAGCGTGATGTTAAAGGGCTCCCCGGAGTTCGCGACGATGAAAGGGCTGAAGCGTAAGAAGTGCGGCGCCTGGTAGGTGCCGATGAGGAAGAGGCGGTTGCGCACATCAAAGGAGGCGCGACCGTAGTCCTGCTTTAGGTTGAGCGAGTTGGACGGATTGCTGTTTACGCCGCCTGTGTCTGAATTCGCAAAGCCAAGCCCATAGAAGCCGAAGAGCGAGAGCTTGGGGCTGAAGCGTGCGTTGATGTTCACAAAAAGCTGATTCTGGTTGTAGACCGCTTCGGAGAAGTACTGGTAGACGTTGCCGAGCGAGGCGTCGTAGGTCGAGGAGTAAGGGGCGTTGGCGTTGATGGTATCGAGTGCGTGCACGCCGTGCGAATGGATAAACGTGGCTGAGAGGGTGGAAGCCTTGGTGAGCTGGTGATCCATCCCGATTGATTCCTGGATGTTGATCGGCGCGTGCAGGTTAGGCGAGATTTGGTAGATGGCCGGCGCCAGGCTGCTGCCCTGGGAGGAGCTCGAAGCCACGCCCGAGTCGCCCGCAGCGCAGGCTGCCAGCGTTGCAGCCGCGGAGGTGGGCAGCCCGTTGGGCAGGTAGCAGCCCGGATTCTGGATGACCTGCTCCTGCTGCACGATGCCGTTGGTGCGCGAAGCCTGCAGCACCTGCGCGATCGCGAACCGATCGTAGAAGTAGCCAAAGCCTGCGCGGATCACATCCTTGGTCGGCTTGCCGTTGTGCATCAGGCCATAGGCCAGCGCCAGCCGAGGAGCCCAGTCATTGTGGTCGTGGATATCGTTCTGCGTTTCAAAGCGCAGCCCGTAGGAGAAGGTCAGGTTGGGCTTTGCCTTCCAGTCGTCCTGGTAGTAGAGCGCGCCGTCAATTAGGTTGACGTCGGCCTTGGGGCTGCCGGTGACAAAGACCAGCTGGCTTGGGCCGCCGCCCGCCGCCTGGATCTGGGCAAAGCTTTCGCCAGCGGCCTGGCCCTGGAGCGTGATCGCGTAGGCTTGCGCCGCGGTCAGCTCATTGTTGGTGCAGCCGGTGGTCACCCCAGTCGGGCAGGGCCGCGCGCCAAAGGTGTAAAGCCCGTTAAAGCTCGAGTCGGCAGAGTTGGCCTCACGCGTTGCGCGAAGACGCCCGCCGAAGTTGATCGCGTGATTCTTTACGGATACCTCGGTCAGCGTGGAAACTTCGTAGCGGTCGGTGTGGTCGCTGATGTTCTGGTCGCTGCTGCCACCGAAGGTTTGGTTGCCCTGCACCTGCACCTGCGGGGTAGACAGCGCCGCAGATTGGGTCGACCGATCAAAGAGCAGCTGGACATGCACTTCGTTGATGACGCGTGGGCTGATGACGGTGGTGTCGCTGATCTGGATCGTGTTCTCGCTCGATTGCTGGTTGTAGGCCTGGGAGGCGAGCGAGAACTGGCCCACACCCTGGTTCTTCTGGTTATTGGACTCGTACTGGTAGCGCACCACCATGGTGTTCTTTTCGCCCAGCTGCAGATCGATGCGCGGGCTGATGTTAGTGCGTGTGGTGGGCGTGTTGATGCCGGCGTTGAAGTCTGCCGAGTTGTAGTCGGTGGCCACGTCAAAGATGCCGGCGGCAAAGTCGCCGTTGACCTCACCCTCCAGCCGGATCGCATCGATGATGGCCGCATCCTGGATGTTGCGGCGCTCGGCGCTGATAAAGAAGGACGCTTTCTTGTTGATCGGCCCGCTGACCGTGCCGTTGTACTGGTAGGAGTCGTAGTCGGGAATGTCCTTGGTGAATGGGTTGCCGGTGTTGAACTGGCGGGCGTTACCTTGCGCGAAGAACTGGCCGCGGTACTTGTCGGTGCCGGGCTTGGTAAGGATCTCGATCCGGCCGAAGCCGAGCTTGTCAAACTGCGCAGAGTAAGGATTTTGGTTGACCCGGATCTCGCGGATGGCGGATTTTGGCGGCAGCTGCCCGGCGGTAAAGCCATCGATATAGATCTGGCCCCCGCTAGGGCCGGCGGCTGGTCCGGCAAGCGCGGTGAGCTCATTTGAGAGCTCGTCCGGGTCGTCCGATAGCGCGTCCAGGTCGGCACCCTTGATGACCACACTGTTCGCGTTCGCATCGGGATCCACGCTGACCACCGGCGTGTCGGCGTTGACCTGCACGTTCTGCTGCGCGGTCTGCACGATCAGGGTCGCGTTAAAAAGCCTGGCCTGCGAGCCGGTCAGCGTGATGGCTCGTGAGTCGAGTGGCGCAAAACCCTGTGCCACGACGAGCACAATGTAGGTGCCGGGCGCGAGATTCTTGATCTCGTAGCTGCCATCGTCTGAGGAGGTGACCCGGGCAACCGTGTGGCCATCCGGGCTGGTCAGGCTTACGGTCGCGCCCGGGATCACGGCGCCGGTCGGGTCAGTGACCTGGCCGTGCAGGCTGGCCGCGCCGATTGCCGCAGCGCCTGCGACCTGCGGCACGGCTGGCGCTGCCGCCGCGCCGGTCTGCGCGTAGACTGCCGGGCATGACAAAACAAGCGAGGCGGCGATCAACGAGGGGAAGCAGGATGACAGTGCGGGTCGTTTCACAGTTCTCCAGCGGGTCTTCAGAAGGTCTACCGGGCCGAGTGGGGATCCCGAGTTTGGATGAAGCTGCTTGCTGCACATTCTGCAAAGAGCCTGCAACGAGATAGACGCTTCCGGAGTTAAATCATTCGGCTAAAGTTTTCGCGTTTAGAAGGAAGTCGCCCGCTCGATGGCGCCGCGCGAACCGCGATTTGCGCTCTCATTTCTGTCTCGGGCAGCCACGATACATAGCTGGCTACTGTGCCTCTGCGCCGCCGCCCCCGCCGAGGTTCCACGATGCGTTGAACAGGGTGTCGCTTGCTCCTCTGGAAGACCCTTCAAGCAGCGCTTCGACGCCGGCGATCAGGGTGATGGCTCTAGTTGCGGTTGTCGCATTGTCGGCACGCGAGGTGACAACCATAATGGCGTCACCCTTCTTCAGGTCGGCGAGCGTGATCACCGGCGCGTGCTGCAGCATGCTGGCCGCGTCCCCGCGCGGCCGGAGTGATCCTGATCCCCCACTCGCTCCAGCTCCCGCGGCGGACTCCGAACCAGGCTGACCGCCTGGCTGAGCCGGCCGGCCGGTGCCCGGTTGAGCAGCGCCGCCATTCACAGCGTTCTCACTGCGAGCTTCGCGCGCGGCGAGCCGCTGGGCCATCTCCGGCGGCAGCTTGCGCATTTGGGTTTCTGCGGTCACGCGGAGCAAGACCGGCTTCTTGGTCGCGAGATCAGTCACTGTAACCGTCTGCTGGGCTGGGTCGATCGAGGCGATGGTGCCGGCCACGTTGCGGAAGGCACCCGAAACGATCTCGGCTGCAGTAATCTCCGATCCATCCGCACTGTGCTCTCCGCGGGCGCGGAGCTGGTCGCCGGGCTGAATGTCAGACAGGTTTGCCGGTTGGGCGTCGGCAAAGCTCACCGAATCGGGAGCGTAGCGCCGAAGGATCGTTGCCTGGGTAACGTGGATGGTCAGCACGCGGTTGGCCTGCGAGGCGACCAGGATGGTGGCGCCAGGCGTGCTCGCAGCAGCGCCTGCTGCCGTCGAAGAGGCTGCCGGAGCCGCCGCCTGCACGGACTTGACGATGCCGCCCACGCCTCGCCTCTGCCAGTCCTCGGCCTCGGAGGCATGCACCTGGGCGATATCCGCCTGCTTCATGGCGACCACCGCCGCCGCGCTATAGTGCGTCGCGTCAGCACCGGGGGTTACGCGCAGGACCAGCACGCGGTCACCGGTCGTGAGATCGGTGAGTTGAATGGTGGCCGCGCCTTTGAGGGTCTTTTCACCCGGCGCGGTGCGCAGCAGGCGCGTGTCAGGTGTGATGGCGATCGTTGCCTGGCCACCGCTTTCAAGCTTGATCGTCAGCGAATCTGCCGTGGCTGAGGTGACGGTGCCCAGCAGGTTTTTCGAGGCTGGCGCAGGTGCGGTCTGCGGTTCCGCCGCGGGAGCGAGAGAGTTCGTGGCCGCGCCAAATGCAGCCGGGCGCAGCATGCCCGGTGCGAGTAGGGCTGTGCTGAGGATCGTAGAAAGGCAGCGCCGGGCTGCGCGTCGTGATGTTCTAGCCATAGCCACTCCTCTCATCGTAGCGGGTGTCCGAGAAACCGAGGAAGCACCGTTGCCGGCGCCGGCAACGATGGTGCGCCCTGGAGCGCTCTGGGTAACGAAGAAGAGACGGGCGAGACAGGAGCGAAAGTTTCAGCAGCAGGGCAGCCGGCATGCTCAGCGGTGGTCGGGCGACCTAGGGCAGAGCCTGCAGGAGCAGGGCGCGCGAGAGCGCGGTCATCTGCGGAGAGCCAGGCTCAGACCAGGCCCGGGAAGGCCCCGATCGAGCCTCGGCCAGGTGCGGCCAGGCTCCGGCCAGGTGCAGTTAGATGGGTGCGCTGTACCGAGCTCGGGCACGCCAACCGCTTGCCGATTCATGTAGTATGGTCAACGACTTAGTCCCGCTATTCGGCCCCCGATTCCTGACGCGTGGAAGGAATCCCACTAGAGCCGAGCGGAGACCTGCCGCGTCGGGAAGGTAGCGAACCAAAACAATGGCGATAACCAGTGTAGGCACCACCCGATCTTTGTCCTCTGAACCTGGCTCAACGAACTACAGCGCGATGGCTATGGTCACGACGCTGTTCTTTATGTGGGGCTTCTGCACCGTGTTGAATGATGCGGTCACCCCCCACCTAAAGAGTATCTTCAACCTGACCTACCTTCAGGCGTCCCTGATTCAGCTCGCCTTCTTCAGCTCGTACTTTGTCTTTGCGCAACCGTCGGGCAAGCTGATCGAGTGGGTGGGCTATAAGCGCTCGATGATTATCGGGCTGTTGACGATGGCTGCCGGTGCGCTGCTGTTTTTGCCCGCAGCCAGCTACGGCAAGTATTCGCTCTTCTTGAGCTCAGAAATCGTGCTGGCCGCAGGAGTCACCCTCCTGCAGGTGGCAGCTAACCCTTACGTAACCATCCTAGGTCCGTCAGCTACTGCGTCTAGCCGACTGAACTTGACCCAGGCCTTCAATACCCTGGGTGATACAGTGGCCCCCTATGTTGGCAGCATCTTCCTGCTGGGCAGCGGACTGGCGAGCGAGCACATGTCTCCGCCGGTGGGAAACAGCGCCGACCTGATGGCCTACCGGATTCACCAGTCGGCCAGCTTCAAACCGACTTACCTGGCCATTGCCGGGATCATGGTCGTGCTTGCGATCACCATTGCGCTGTATCGTTTTCCCCGGCTGGAAGTGACCCGCGATTTCCGCCCTGCAAGTCTCAACATGAAGCAGGACAGCGTTTGGAATCATCCCCACCTGTACCTTGGTGCCATTGCAATCTTTGTCTACGTGGGCGCAGAGGTCTCGTTGGGAAATTTCGCGGCAAATTACTTCGCGGATCCAACGATCGGGCACCTCACCCTGCAGCAGGGCACCCGGCTCATTTCCATCTTCTGGGGATTGATGATGGTGGGTCGTTTTATCGGCTCAGGTCTGATGCAGCGGATTGCTCCGGCGAAGGTTCTGACATTTTGCGGTGTGGGCGCGGGCACGCTTGTTCTTTGTTCCTTGCTTGGGAGTGGGTACTTCGCGGTTGGCACGTTCTTGGCAGTAGGCATATTCAACTCCATCATGTTTCCGACGATCTTCACTCTTGGAGTTGCTGAGCTTGGCCCTCTGACCAGCCGCGGCTCCGGGCTGCTGGTACAGGCGATCGTTGGAGGCGCGGCGTTTCCCGTATTGATGGGGTTCCTGGCGGACCGCTTCGGCATCCACCATGCGCTGGTGCTGCCGATGCTCTGCTATCTATTCATCATCTACTACGGCTTTCGCGGCTACCGGATCGCACCGACAGAGGCGCAGGCTCATCTAGAAGCGGTTCCGCAGTAGAAGCTTGTTTCCGACCCAGTGCACAGGCAGGTAGGTAAGATAAGTTGCCAGCGCGTTGACTCCGGTCTGCTTTTCTCGCGATAGCAGACCGTTTGGTCTCAGACTTACAGCCTGCCTAGTCGCTCAATGACCAGATCAAAGTAGCTGTCCGCGTTTACCTCGCGCAGCACAAGCGTGTTAGGCTCCATCCCGGTCACACCCCACCAGTCCACCACACTCATGCCCAGTGTAAGCGGGCTCGCACACTCAATAGCTACGTGCACCGGGCGGCCCGAGAAGAGCTCAGGCTGCAGCAGGTAGGCGATCACGGTAGGATCATGCAGCGGGCCGCCCTCCCAGCCGTACTTGTTCTCGTCGAACTTCTTATTGAAGACGAGTAAGTGGTAAAACGCTTCAGCAACCGGCGTTTCGAGGACGCGCAGCTTCTTCAGTCGCGTGTGGGTCGTCCGCGCCTGGTGCGTGCAGTCCAGCGGAAGCATGGTGATCGGCGCGCCGCAGCCGAATACCCGGTGCGCCGCCTCGGGATCGACGTAGAGGTTGAACTCCGCGGCCGGGTGATGTTGCCACCTTCCGAGAAGGCTCCGCCCATCAGGACAATCGCTTCCAGATGCCCGGCAAGTCGAGGCTCTCTCGCCATGGCCAGGGCAAGATTGGTGAGCGGCGCCAGGCAGCACATGGTCACCGTCTTGGCCGGCCGGCTCATGACCAGCTCGACGATGGCGTCCGGCGCAAATCCCTCCGCAGGTGCCATCGTCGGCTCCGGCAGATCGTATCCGTCAAAGCCGGTGCGACCGTGTACCTGTTCGGCCGTTACGAGCGGCCGAACCAGCGGAGCCGCTGCGCCCCGGTAGACTTGCACATCAGTGCGCCGAGCAAGTTCGAGCGCCTTGAGCGCGTTCTTCGTGGTCAGCTCCACCGGCACATTGCCGGCAACGGTGGTGACGGCAAGCACCTCAAGCTCCTCGGGTGAGGCCAGCGCCACCAGCATGGCGACGGCATCGTCCGGCGATGGATCCGTGTCAATGATGATCGAGCGTAGCCCCGTACCTGGCCTGGTACGAGGCCCGGTACGTGGCTCGGTACGCGGCCCGTTGCTCACGCCGGTGAGCTGGTCGCTTCCAGGTTTACCTCAAGCAGCGCATCGGCAAGCACCAGCGCATCATCGAGCGCAGCGACAGCGATGTCGATCTCGGCATGGCTAACGATCAACGGAGGCGCCAGCACGAAGTGGCTCATCCATGCCTGGATGGCAACGCCGGCGGCAAGCATCTTCGCCGCGATCTGGTCGACGACCAGCGGTTTGCCATCGAGCTTTTGCTGCCAGGTGTTGAAGGGTTCCTTGGTCTGCTGATCCGTCACCAGCTCGACTGCCCAGAACAGGCCCATGCCGCGCACCTCGCCGATCGAAGGATGGCGCTCGCGCAAGGCATAGAGTTTCTCGCCAAGATAGCCGCCCATCTCCTCCGATCGCTCGACCAGACCTAGCCTTTGCATCTCGCGAATGGTCGCAATCGCCGGCGCAAGCGTCATCGGGTGGGCCTCATAGGTGTGGCCGTGCGCGAAAAAATTCTCTTCGAAGAACTCGGCAATCTTGCCGGTCGTCGCGCAGAGGCCGAGCGGCACATAGGCCGAGGTTATCCCTTTGGCGGTGGTGAGGATGTCGGGCGTTACGCCCCAGTGGTCGAGCGCGAACCAGCGCCCGGTGCGGCCCCAGCCACTCATCACCTCATCGCCTATCAGCAGCACGCCATGGTCATCGCAGATGCGGCGCAGTTTAGGAAAGTACTCGGGCGGCGGCATGAGCACGCCGTTGGTGCCGACGACGGGCTCAACCAGCACAGCGGCCACGTCGTTTTCGTTGCGAATCATGTGCTCCAGGTAATCGGCGCAGGCGATGCCGCAGCCTGGATACGTGTGCCGGATTGGACAGCGATAGCAGTTTACCTCCGGCCCGAAGACGACGCCCTGCGCTTTACCGCCCGGCTCCATCGGCCAGCGGCGCGGGTCGCCTGTAGCCGCGATCGAGGAGCTGGTCGATCCGTGGTAGGAGCGATAGCGCGCGATGATCTTGGTCTTGCCTGTGTACATGCGCGCGATCTTGAAGGCGGCTTCGTTGGCCTCGGTACCAGAGGTCGTAAAGAAGAATTTGGTGATCCCGGCGGGCAGCACCTCCAGCAGCAGCTGGCTTAGTTCGGCGCGCGCCGTGGTCGCATAGGAGGGCGCTGCATAGGGCAGGGTGGCCGCCTGATCCTGGATCGCCTGGATGACAGCAGGATTGCCGTGGCCGAGGTTGACGCACATAAGCTGGGAGGAGAAATCGAGCACACGCCTTCCCTCGCCATCGGTAAAGTAGCAGCCTTCGGCGCTCACCAGGTGAGTCGGCTTCCAGGTCTTCTGTTTCCGCCACGTGCCATAGTTATGCCGGCGGGTAAGCGCGACAACTTCTTCTGTTGAGAGGGCCACGGGTCTCCGAGGATCTTTTGAAAAAGATCGGGTGAAAGTTGGTGCCTCCATCTTCAGGCCAAGGAGGGAGAAACACCAAGCGAAAGCTTGCCCGTGTGCGTGCTCTTTACGACCTCGCAGCGCGCAGAAGCACCAGGCCTGCACTTCCTCATTGACTTATGAGCAAGCCCCGTTTAAGTTTCAGACTCAACCGCGCAACGATGATCATGCTTGGCCCTGCGGAGAAGTTTCCGATAGCGCCTGGCCTCTGTCCCTGTGTAGCCGAGCGTGCCAGCCAATGCTGCGCTTGCCGGTACACGCACCAAATTGTCCTGGGATCTACGCGAGGCCGCGGCGGTGCCGCACGACAGGCATGAGCTTTCGCCGATCGTAGATCCCCGAGCGTTGAGATCGTAGATCATCATGAACGTCAGATCGTAGATGACCCAGACGTTCAAGGAGAAGCTGCTATGCCGATGCCGCTCTCGAAGAGGAAGCTTGCGGTGCTCTGTCTCAGCGCATGCACCTGCGCAGCACTGGCACAGAATGCGGTCTCGACCGGCGCGATTTCGGGCGAGGTCATGGATCCCTCTGGCGCGCCTGTAGAAGGCGTCTCTGTGACCGCGCTCGATACGGCGACCGGGGCCAGGCTGGAATCAAAGACAAACGGCAGCGGTCTGTACAGTTTTGCCGCCTTGCAGGTAGGCACCTACACAGTCACCTTTAGTGCGGCTGGTTTCAAGAGCACACAACTGGCCAACCTCGCCGTAGGCGTAGGCCACACCAGTGACGGCACCGCAACGCTGACACTTGGCAGTGCCTCTGAGCAGGTCACGGTACAGGCGAGCGGAACCGAGATCGACCCTACTGACACAACCGTGGGCACGCTGGTCTCGAAAGCGGTCATTGATACCTTACCGCTGAGCGGTCGGCGCTACACAGACTTTGTGCTGCTTACGCCGAACGTGACGGCCGACGGGCAGTTCGGGCACATCAGTTTTGCCGGTCAATCGGGCGGCGACCTCTCAGGGTACAACAACACTGCCGGTGGCGCTTCCAATGCGAACGGATCGAGTTCCTTTACCGTCGATGGCTCCGACGCGACAAGCTACTACTACGGTGACAATCGTGGCTTTACCCGCATCCCTTACATCTTTGGGCTGCAGGCCATTCAGGAGTTTCAGGTCCAGCCAAACGTGTACAACGCTGCCTATGGCGGAGCCGGCGCGGGCTTTATCAACACGGTGACTAAGTCCGGAACCAATGACTTGCATGGAGACGCCTTTTACTACAACCGCAATTCGGGGACCGGTACCAACGACGCAATCGACAAAGGTGCCGGCAATCCAAAGCTTCAAAATACGCTGCAGCAGTTTGGCGCCGACCTCGGCGGCCCGCTGGTCAAGGACAAGGTATTCTTTTACTTTGACTATGAGCAGCAGAGGCATCGCGACCCGCTCTACGCAGTCAATCAGGGTCAGGCAGCGATCGACGAGACGAGCTTTGGCGTGCCGGCCAACACCGCGCTGCCTGCATACAACTCGCACTATCCTGCGGCTGCCTCTATCTCCCAGGATAGTGCTACCGCTGATCCTACTAATCCGATCTACCTGCAGGGCGTCTCCAACGCGATCCACGTCATCAAGTCCAACCTCGGGCCGCGCGCTCGCCGCCGCGACGATTTGGAGTTCTTCCCAAAACTCGATTGGCAGGCGGATGCCAAAGATAGACTCACCTTTCTCTACAACTATAATAAGTTCGACTCGCCTGGAGGCATCATCACCTTCAGTCCAGAAGCCTTCGGCGGCGATGAGTTACTTGGCAATAATGGCGTCCGCGACCATGTCGCCGTGGCGCACTGGACGCGCCTGCTGAGTAACACCTCGATCAATGACCTGCACGTGAGCTATGTACGCGACGAGCAGCTGTACAGCCCGTCAGGCCTTACAGATCAGACCGCTCCCGAGATCATCCTGACCGCTCCCCAGACCTTCCTCATGGGCAATGCTACTTTCGCCTACAACAACCTGCGCGAGTACCAGTGGCAGGTGGCGGATCATGTTGCACTTACCCGAGGCAAGCACCAGATTGAGTTCGGTGTCGACTTTAACCATGACTCGATCGCGAACAACAATCCCGGGACCTTCTACGGCCAGTACATCTTTTTAAGTCTGCAAGCCTACGCACTCGGTAAGTGGAATCTCTTTGAGCAGACCACCGGTAATCCTCGCTTCAACTTCTCTGATCCGTTTACCGGATTCTTTGTCAACGACACGTTTCGCGTTCTTCCAAAGCTGACGCTCACGGCAGGCGTCCGCGAAGACTTTCAGATCTACCCAAATCCGGTTGGAAATCCTGCACTGCCGTTTACCACCAAGTTCAGCAATCAGTATGAGCGCTTCTCGCCGAGGCTCGGATTCTCATACGCGGCGACCCCAAAGACAGTCGTACGCGGAGGCGCGGGGTTGTACTATGAGATCTTCGTCGGTGGTAACTACCAAAACTCGACCCAGACCAATGGCGTATCTCAGAGTAGCCTCACTCTCGCTGACTTCAGCACGGCTACAGTAGCCTCTGCGCAGACAGTGGTCTTCCCGAACAGTCTACCTAGCACTTATTCAGGTTTCGCTGGCGCTACCAATATCACCACCATCGCTGGTAACTACAAGACTCCCTCTGTGATCAATGCAAGCCTGCAGGTTGACCAGGAGATCGCGCCACACACAATCCTGACAATTGGAAGCCTCTGGTCTCACGGCATGCATCTCACTTCCTCCTCGGCCTACGACCTGAACCTGCAGAGGCCGACGGGAACGACCACCTACACACTTCCAAATGGGACCAACGTTGTGGAGCCAAACCTTGATACCGGTCTGCTCAAGGAAGGTGCTGTCAGCTCGAGCTTCGGTCAGATCAACGCGCTCACCAGCCCGGGTGTAAATAACTATGTCTCCCTGTTTACCCAGCTCAACCGACAGGTCGCACGAGGCGTCAATGTCATCGCTGCTTACACGCTGTCAAAGTCGACTCAGTCCGGGGTAGACTTCTACAACCAGTTCGACTTAGGCAACACCCGCGGTCTATCGCTGCTGGATCAACGACATCGGCTCAGTGTAGGCGCGGTCTATCATCCCGAAGCAGATTACAGCTCATCGACAGAGCGGGTGCTGCTCTCTGGATGGACAGTCAGTACCATCTCCCAATTCAACTCCGGCCGCCCCTACACAGGTGTCATCTCGACGCTGAACGACACTGCCGCACTGCAGGCTACGCCGAACAGCGCTGCGGGACTCGTGGGTGGGAACTCGCCTGGGTACGGACTTGCACCAGGTGACGGGATCAACTCCTACACCGGGCCTTGGATCACCGAGATCGATCTTGGCCTTGAGCGGGGCTTCAAAATTGGGGAGAAGCAGAGAATCTCACTGAGAGCCCAGGTATTTAACCTGTTCAACTCGCCTAATTATTACGTCGAGGCCGGCAGCGGGATCAACCAGGTTCAGTACCAAGCGTCAGGTGCTACATGCGGCGATGGGATGACAGTGAATCAAGCGTGCACCCTGACAGCCAACTCCGGCCCTGGCGGATTCAAGACGTTCACGGCTGTCTCGCAGCCTAACCCGCCGCGCATCTTTCAGTTTGCTTTTAGCTACAGCTTTTAGCTTTACGCCGAGCAGCTTAGCAAGCGAAAGCTACCATAATGGGGAAGGAGCTAACTGTGACCGCAAGCGTTGAGTTTGAGGAGAATGCGGAGATAGCGAAACGCTTTCCCGAGCTTCATCCTCCGCTTGGGCCGCGGGCGGCCATCGTCGAAGCAAATCGCTGCTTGAACTGCTTTGACGCACCCTGCATGGGCGCCTGCCCGACTCACATCGATGTGCCGCGCTTTATCAAGAAGATCAGCACCGGCAACTTGCGCGGGGCGGCGTACACCATTCTCGACGCCAACGTGCTTGCTCTGAGTTGCTCGCGGGTGTGCCCTGTGGAAGTGCTGTGTGAGGGTGCCTGTGTACTTCACCATCAAGAGCAGTCCGCGATCCGGATCGGCTTGCTGCAGCGTCACGTCATGGATGCCTTTCATGCGGCTGGCGGTAAGCTCCCAAGAAGAAACGCAGGCTACAGCGCAAAGAAGGTTCTCTGTATCGGAGCAGGCCCGGCCTCGCTTGCAGCCGCCGCCGAACTTGCTCAACGCGGCTTTCGAGTGACCATTGTGGACAAGCGTCCACTCCCGGGCGGCCTGAACACCTATGGCGTAGCTGAGTATAAACTCGGCGTCAAGGACAGTCTCCGGGAGATCGCACTTATCGAGGAGTTAGGCGTGCAGTTTCTGTTCAACTCTGCCATCGAAGATGAGATCGCACTTGTCAAACTCGAGCAGGAGTACGATGCGATCTTCCTAGGCGTAGGCTTAGGCGCTATGCACGCGCTACCGATGCCGGGCGGCAGCCACCCGGCTGTCATCGATGCGCTTCGTTTCATTGGGGATTATAAGCTTGGAGCGACGACCTCTGTTGCCGGGACTGTTCTCGTAATCGGGGCGGGCAATACTGCTATCGACGCAGCTATCGCAGCAAAACGTCTCGGTGCTGAGCGCGTGTCGATTCTTTATCGTCGCACGGAGCAGCATATCTCTGCTTTTGAGTTTGAGTATCGTCATGCGCTTGCAGAGGGTGTGCACTTCCGCTGGCTTACTCAGCCGGTTGCCGTGCAAGCCGCTGCGGGAACAAGTGTTCGCATAGAGTGCCAGAGCCTGGCGATCGATGCGGACAATCGCCTCACTCCTATATCGGGCTCAGAGTTTTCGCTGGATTGTGACTTTGTCATTCCGGCAATCGGCCAGTCTCCTTTGGCGACCTTTCTCGCCAACTGCCGCGGAGTCGAAGTAGAGTCAGGCCGCATCATCATTGATCGCGCAACAGGAAAGACCACGCATCCTAAGTACTTCGCTGGTGGTGATTGTGCCAATGGTGGTCGCGAGGTGGTCGATGCTGTAGCAGATGGCAAGCGGGCGGCGACCGCGATCGCATTGATGCTAGAGGCGACTCATGCCTAGGCGGGACCCAGGTGCTTCCGTAGACCTGTCCAGTAATCTGGCTGGTATCCGATCGCCAAACCCGTTCTGGCTTGCCTCTGCGCCACCTACTAACTCGGGTGACCAAGTCATGCGAGCCTTCGACGCAGGCTGGGGCGGCGCAGTTTGGAAGACGATTGGGCCGCCGGTCACCAACGTTTCCTCTCGGTACTCATCCATCGATTGGAACGGCCAGCGCATGATGGGCCTAAACAACATCGAGCTCATCAGCGATCGTTCGCTCGAGGTCAACCTGCGTGAAATAAGCGAGGTAAAGAAGCGGTACCCGCATCATGCCGTTATCGCTTCGCTGATGGTCGATTCGACCCGAGAGGCATGGCACACCATCACCGCGCAGGCAGAAGACGCAGGCGCAGATGGACTCGAGTTAAACTTCGGCTGCCCCCATGGCATGAGTGAGCGGGGCATGGGCTCAGCGGTCGGCCAGGTGCCGGAGTACGCCGAGATGATCACGGCGTGGGTAAAGGAGCGTGCACGTACGCCGGTGATCGTGAAGCTTACGCCAAACGTAGCGGACATCCGAGTCGTCGCACGAGCGGCCAAGCGCGGCGGTGCTGACGCACTCTCAGCGATCAATACGATCAACTCAATTACGGGCATTGATCTCGATACGCTCACGCCCCGACCCTACGTCGGTGGAAAGAGCTCGCATGGAGGTTACTGCGGACCTGCGGTTAAGCCCATCGCGCTCCACATGGTAGAGCAGGTGATGAACGACCCTCTTGCTGCTCTGCCTCTCTCCGGCATGGGTGGGGTTGCGACCTGGCAGGACGCCGCGGAGTTCCTCCTGCTTGGATCGTCAACAGTGCAGGTGTGCACGGCTGCCATGCACTACGGCTATCGGGTCGTGGAAGATCTGATCGATGGCCTCACACATTGGATGGAAGAGAAGGGATTTGCTACCATCGAGGAGCTTCGCGGCCGTTCGCTTCCAAACGTTACAGAGTGGAAGCATCTCGATCTGAATTACAAGGTCGTCGCCAACATCGACCAACAACTCTGCATCGGCTGCCAACTCTGCTACACGGCATGCTGGGACGGAGCCCACCAATGCATTCATCTGGACCGCGTGAGCGGTCCAGTGAACGGGCCTGCTTCGGTTCACCCTGCACCTGCCTTCTATGAGGCGCGTACCCTCGGTGCAATCGTCGTCACACCCATTCCGAAGCTCGATCCTCCACTAAGTGGCGAAGCTGCAACTCCACCGCTCGAGCGCATACCACGCGTGGACGAGACGGAGTGCGTGGGCTGCAATCTCTGTTCCCTCGTTTGCCCGGTGGATGGCTGCATCAGCATGGTCGAGGTACACACAGGCCTCGCACAACAGAGCTGGGAGGAGCGAAGCGCCGCGAACGGTACCCACAGCGAAGTCGGTGCTCACGGCAAACTTATGGGACATTCATGAGCCTGCTGATCACGGGTGGCGAGATTGTCACAGACGAACAGCGTTTCTTCGCCGACATCTACGTAGCTGATGAGATCATTACGACCATTGGAGTCAATCTTGAAAGCGAGATTGAGCTGAGAGCAGATATCGAACGCATGGATGCAACAGGAAAGCTGATCTTTCCCGGTTTTATCGATCCCCACGTGCACATCTATCTGCCTTTCATGGGCACCTTCGCCAAAGATACCTATGCGACAGCGAGTGTTGCTGCGCTGGTTGGCGGCACGACCACAATGATTGAGATGGCATGTCCTTCGCGTGCTGAGAACACGCTAGAGAGTTATCAGGTTTGGAAGCAAAATGCTGAAGGCAAGAGCGCCTGCGATTACGCCTTCCACATGGCGGTCAGCCATTTCGGCCCCGAGACGGAAGCCGAGCTTCGCGAGATTGTCCTGGACGGAACGACGTCGTTCAAGATCTTTCTTGCCTATAAGGATTTCTTTGGCATCGATGATGCCGAAATGTACCGAACTCTGAGGCTCGCTGCAGAGTTGGGCGTCATGGTCACAGCGCACTGCGAGAACGCCGAGTTAGTTAGTCAGCTGCAGCAGGCGCTTCTTGCTGAGGGTAAGACAGGCCCCGAATGGCACGAGTCGAGTCGTCCCGAAGCTGTCGAGGAAGAGGGCACCAGGCGGTTTGCGGCATTTCTTGAGATGACGGGCGCTTCCGGCTACATCGTGCATCTCTCTTGCGCGCGTGCTCTAGCGGCTGCTATCGAAGCAAAGCAGCGTGGCGTGGCTATTGCTGTCGAGTCGGTGGTTCCTCACTTGCTTCTGGATAAGACCTACGCTTCGCGGCCCGGAGTCGAAGGTTCGAAGTATGTCATGTCCCCGCCGCTGCGTGACGTCGGCAACCAAACTGCTTTATGGAAGGGGCTTGCATCGGGAGCCATCGACACGATCGGCACAGATCATTGCCCTTTTGATCTGGAACAGAAGCTAATGGGCAAAGATGCGTTTACGCTCATCCCGAATGGCATTCCGGGAGTGGAAGATCGTGTCAATCTGATATATACCTACGGAGTCTCTGCTGGCAGATTGGACATACACCGCTTTATAAGTGCGCTCAGCACGCGGGCTGCAAAGCTCTTCGGCCTCTATCCGCGAAAAGGTGCTATCCAACCAGGCAGCGACGCGGATCTCGTAATCTATGATCCGGATGCTCAAGGCGTAATCTCTGCTACGACTCATCACATGAACTCCGACTATAGCGGCTACGAAGGATTCTCGATCAAAGGTCGAGTGGATAGCGTCATGGTTCGCGGCCGGGTCCAGGTGCGCAATGGTCTCTTCGTTGGGGACCCATCGCATGGCCAGTTTTTGCGCCGTTCTCCCTCCACGACTCTAGTAACTGCCAAGGTTACACATGGCTGTTGATCCATCGCGAGTGATAGCGAACCTCGAAACCCTGCGCGCACTTACGTCTGACGAGCGGGGTGCTCAGCGGCTGGCGTGGTCCCCCACATGGCTAAAAGCCCGCGAGTGGTTTCGTGAGCAACTCAAGGGCCTGCCCGTTGATCAGCATGCAGACGCAGCGGGAAATGTTTGGGTGACACTTCGCGGGCGCTCGCCGCGGGCCCTCGTCTTAGGCAGCCATCTTGACTCAGTGCCTAACGGAGGTTGGCTGGATGGAGCGTTAGGCGTTATGGCGGGACTTGAAGTGATGCGCAGCCTGGCCGAAGACTATGGTGGCATGCCGCCTTTGACGGTGCGGCTGGTGGACTGGGCCGATGAAGAGGGAGCACGATTCGGCCGGAGTCTGTTTGGGTCGTCTGCTTTCGCGGGCACACACACGATCGCCGAGGATCGCCTGCGCGTTGATCGTGAGGGTGTCACCTTGGAAGAGGCGCTCCTACGATGCGGAGTAAAAGTCGCGTCTGTCGGAGATGCTCAGGCAGAACGTGAGCATGCGGCTGCGTACCTGGAGCTACATATCGAACAAGGGCCGCTGCTGGAACACGCTGATTTGCCGCTCGGTGTAGTGCTGGGAACCAAAGGCGTCGAGCGCCACGCGATCACTTTCCACGGGCAGGAGGCTCATTCCGGATCAACTCCCATGCGAGCTCGTCGAGACGCACTTGCTGCTGCATCGCGCCTCGCACTCGAGATCCGCGAGATTGCCATGAAGCATCCAGATGCTGTATGCACGATGGGAAGCGTTAAGACTTATCCTGGCATTGTTACTGCTGTAGTCGGGCGCTGCGAGGTGACTCTTGATCAACGCGATCTAAGCGCGGAGGTTCTTGGCGTAATGCTTCATGAGGCGATGGAGGCAAGCCGGCACTTCGCGGCCATGGAAGGCTGCACAGTCGAGTGGTCGCGGATCTGGAGTATTGCGCCGATCCCCTTTCAGCCTGAGCTTATTGCCTTGTGTGAAGAGGCTTTGCAGGAAGTTGGTGCAGAGGTGCATCGTCTGCCCTCTGGGCCGCTCCACGACGCGGCCGAAGTGGCTCGTGCCGGCATCCCGACAGCAATGATGTTTGTACAGTCGCTCAAGGGCATAAGCCACAACAAGATTGAGGACACTCGACAGGATCATTTGGAGCTCGCAGTGCTCGCTTTTGATCGCCTCGCACGGAAAGCCATGCAGTGGATCGCTCCAAGCTCCTAGCCAAGATGGCTGCTTCGGCTAAATCCAGTGGGAAACAACTCTAAGTGACTACGCCACGCCGCTCTCTGCTGATTGATACCGACACTGCATCGGACGACGCTGTGGCTCTGATCATGGCGCTCCGTTCGCCATTGATTGACGTGGTGGCTATCACCACAGTTGCCGGTAATGTGGCTGTCGCACAAGCAACGAGCAATGCTCTCTACACTGCGGAGCTCTGCGACTCCGCTGTGCCTGTATATCCAGGCGCAGAAGCTCCAATCGCTCGTCCGCTCGAGGACGCGACATGGTTTCATGGCAAGGATGGCCTTGGCGATCATGGCTACATGCCGAAGCATCGCCTGGCTGAGAAGACCCACGCAGTGGATGCAATCCTCGCTGCTATTCATGCATATCCAGAGCTTGAGATTGTTACCCTGGGACCACTTACCAATCTTGCTCGTGCTCTGCAGCGTGAACCTTCTATCGCCTCCACGGTTCGCAGGTGCGTTGTCATGGGTGGAGCTCCCTGCTGCGAGGGTAACGTGTAAGCGTACGCCGAGTGCCCATTGACAGCAGATAAAGTGTGTCAACAGGCGTCCGCTTGTTTTTTTAGCGGACACCTGTTGAGTGTGTCTTAGGCGGCGTTGCTAGCGTGGGTTTGGAGTGGGTGCGCCAGATTCCAGGGCAGTAGATCATGGATATGGTTGATGGGATGGTTGGCGAGGCGTGCCAGCACGGTGCGTAGATAGAGCTCTGGGTCGTGCCCGTTGAGCTTCGCCGAACCGATCAACGAGTACATGGCTGCGGCGCGTTTGCCACCGCAATCGGAACCAACAAACAAAAAGTTCTTCCTGCCCAGGGCGACGGCCCGCAGTGCGCGTTCTGCCGCGCTGTTGTCGATCTCGAGTAGGCCATCTTCGGTGTAGCGCGTAAGAGCGCGCCAGCGCGAGAGTGCATAACGAATCGCGGCCGCGGTATCGCTCTTCGTAGACAAGCTTCGCAGTGCCTTTTCCATCCATGCTCGCAGTGCCTGGAGCAGCGGCGCCGCGCGGGTCTGCCGGACCTCGCGCCTAAGCTCTGCAGGCTTGCCGCGTATCTCTTCTTCAATCGCGTAGAGTGCTCCGATCCTGGCCAGCGCCTCTGCGGTGGTAGGCGAGGCATGGACCGCATGGATCTCGTGGAACTTGCGCCGCGCATGCGCCCAACACGCGGCTTCGTACACATCATCGCCGTACAGGTGATGAAAGCCGGCATAGGCGTCGGCTTGCAGAGCACCCTTGTACGTCTTCAAGTGCTGGCGCGGATGTTCTCCCTTCCGATCGGCCGAGTAGGCAAACCACACTGCGGGCGGAGTCGGCTCGCCTGCTGCACGATCATCGCGCACATAGGTCCAGAGACGTGCCGTCCTGGTCTTGCCACTGCCAGGCGAGAGCACCGGAATGGGCGTGTCATCGGCATGCAGCTTGCGACCAGCAAGCACATGCCCCTGCAGTGCATCGACGAGGGGCGCGAGCAGATCGCTCGAGGCACCAACCCATCCGGCCAGCGTGGAGCGAGAGATATCAACGCCCTGTCGCGCGTATATCTCGGACTGCCTGTACAGAGGAAGATGGTCGCTGAACTTCGAGACGATCACGTGCGCCAGTAATCCGGGTCCGGCAAGTCCGCGCTCGATCGGCCGCGATGGTGCCGGCACCTGGACAACGCGGTCACAGCCGGAGCAGGAGAACTTCGGTCGTACATGCCGAATCACCTTGAAGTTCTCAGGGACATACTCGAGCTGCTCGGAGATATCTTCCCCGAACTGCCGCAGCTGGCCTCCGCAATCCGGGCAGCAGTCGCGGCCAGGAGCATGGGTGACGATCTCACGCGGGAGGTGCTCTGGCAGCGGCTTGCGCTCAGCCTTGGCTCTAGGCTCCTGCGCGGGCACCACTTGCTCGAGGGCTGATTCGGCCTCGGCCTGCGTGGTCTCCATCTCTTCCAGTTCCAGCTCGAACTGCTCCAGCTTGATCGCGACCTTTTCGCTCTTGGTACCGAAGAGCATGTGCCGCAACTTATCAACCATGAGCTTGAGGTGTTCGATATGCTCGCTGCGCGAGCGCAACTCATCGGCTTGTTCGGAGAGTCTCTCGCGATGCGTATCTAGTTCAGCAAGAAGGGAGCGAAGCTCTTCATCCCGTTCTGCGAGCTTCTTCTCATTACCCAGGACGAGTGCTAGTAATGCATCGCGATCGAGGCTGTCCAGATCAGCAAGAGGAGCAAAATCCATGCGCGAAGTATGCCATCGCGTGCAGTGGAATGCACCCAGAAAAAGCACATAGCTCAAGAGAAATCCGGGCGAGTATCAGACCGCTAACTCCGGTGCCCAGGTGCGCTCGACTCTCCGCCAGTCGATGCCCTCGAGCAGCATCGATAACTGCGCACGTGAGAGTGAAATCGTGCCGCTTCGCGCCTTCGGCCACACGAAACGCCCCTTCTCCAAACGCTTGGCAAGCAGACACAGACCATCGCCATCGAACCAGAGACACTTGACGATGTCGCCTCTCCGCCCGCGAAAGATAAACACATGCCCGGAGTAAGGTTGCTGCTCGAGCACGGTCTGCACCTGCGCGCTGAGCCCTTGAAAACCACGGCGCATATCAGTAACGCCGGCGGCCAGCCATATCCGTGTTCCTGGCGGCAGTTCGATCACTTGCATAAGCTCTCGAGAATGCACCGCAGCAATGTCCCATCGGCGCCTGACTCCACGCTGATCCTCACCCTGCCTGGTAGCTCGATATGAATCGTGCCCGCCCCTGCCGAATGGCTCTGATCCACTTGCTCGACGGGTACACTCTCAGGCTCAAGCGAACTCGATATGCTGACCGGCAGCAGTGCCGCATACGGCTCGACGAGCTCTCCCTTTTCAAAGGCGCGACGCCACTTGAACACCTGGTTGGCGTTGAGCCCGAACGAACGAGCAACCTCAGCTACGCTCGCCTCCGGCTCCATCGTCAGCTGCACAATGTGTCGCTTCTCCGCTACCGATCGCCACCTGCGGACCTGACGCCCGGAGCCCACTTGCTCGGTATAACTCATGCACAGATGATCATCCCCGCCGCTTCACTCCGCCAGAGGGACACGCCGTACGCTTACGGTAACGTCACCCCGGCGGCTGAATATAATATGTGGGTTGATCCCGAGGCTGCACGTTTCGTTCTTGCTTCCGGTCTTCGTACCGAGCTGATTGGCTGGCAACTTTCTCGTCACGACGCGGTGCTCGGTGCCGGCGACATAGACACGGTGCTTGCACTCGGTACTCCGTACGCGGAGTTCGCTGTCAAGGCAAACAGTGCCGGCGCCTCTGCTTACCTGCACCAAACAGGCGAGCGCGGCATATCGCTTCCGGATCCCATTGCCATGGCCATCCTTCTCGAGCCGGCGCTATGCCTGGAGGCCTCAGATCATTATGTCGCTGTGGAGGTGGCGAGTCCGCTGACGCGGGGTATGACGGTAGTTGATCGCCTCAACGTGGCGCATGATGCTCGCAATCGCGCAGTATGGCGGGAGACCTTAATTGGCGCGAAGCCATCAAGCATCTGCTGGAGGCTCGATGTACGCGGCTGGAAAGCAGCGTTGCTGCGCGCCCTTGCCTGATCGTAAGCTTGGCGAGCACCGCACGGCTAAGTTTGCAAGAAGGTGGCTGGCTGCGCCTATTTCGCCGCCTGCGCACGCCACTTGTCAGTAAGCTGCTTGTCGGCTAGCGCTTTGATGAAGACACCGCCAACCACACTGCGCGCCTGAAAGCCTATTTGTTTGCCGGTCTTGGTGTCATACCAATCGGTGAGTGGAACCCGAGTCGGACCTTCGTTGATCCAGCGAGCGATGGGATTCATGAAGGCGTCAAAATCAGCGGGCTTCGATGCAAGAGTAGCGGTCCAGATCTCCCAGTCAAGCTTGGTGTAGTCAGCTCGGCTATCAAGAGGTAGCCCATATTGATTGAGCTTGCTCTTATAAAAGGCGATCTCGCTGTCGCGCACTGACTGGGGAAAAAGATCATAGCCCAGCAAGGTATCCCAGACCAGGTTGTATTTCTGACTCCATGTATCCGACGAATCGTAGGCAAGCTTGTAGTGATCGCCCTCCTTATCCATCTCAATCCACTTCGTTGCATAGCCATGAGCAGTCTTTGTGTACTCGCGCGCAATGCTCTCTTTGCCAAGTAAGTGAGCAAGATCAGCGTAGGCCTGAAGCGCGTCAATGGCTTTCAAAGATAAGTTCGCATTGTGTGTCACGTGCCCGGCGAAGTCATCCGTGGTGAGTTGGTTTTCGGGATCGAGGCCATGCACTTTTAGAAAATCAGCCCACTGTGTGAGCTTAGGCCAGTACTCTTCCGCGAGCGCTGTATTTGGCTTGCCATGGATCGGAGCACGAGCGACAGCGTCGATAAGCAAGAGCATATTGCCCGACTCCTCGACTGGCATCTGGTCTTCCTCTGTCTCTTCGCCACCGCCGTAGGTTTGCCCGTTCGCCAAAGGGTAGGTGCCAAGGTCGTGAGGAGCAAAGGGAAAGCGCCAACGATTGGGCAGGGCTGTGTAGGCGAGCAGTGGTCGTAGCTCTGCCTCGAGCAAAGCGGGGTTGAAGAAGAGAAAAAACGGCGCGGCCGGATAGAAAACATCCACCGTACCGATGCTGCCATTTGAAAAGTTCTCCTTGCCGAAGACCAGCGGCTGTCCATCAAGGTCTGCAACAAAGCCATGTGCGGCCCAGGCTTGACGGTAGGCAAGGATGCACAGAGTCGCATAATTCTGTCCGGCTACTTTCACCAGATCAGCGGTCAGAGTAGTGTCGAGTGCGGTGCCCCGCGTCTCGAGCGCCGGCATCTCCCGCTCGGCAGCATCCAGCATGCTGGCTACTGTTTGGTTGTTGCGCTGCCAATACTCACGCAGATCCCTCTTCAGATATTGGATAGCGTAGCCCTGTGTATAGGAGACGAGCAGATGGCGAGTGACTGGGCTCGAGGAAACGTCGCCCAAACTAAGTTCAGTAGCCAGGTGAGCATCGCCTCGACCAACGACCTGGGGCTGCTCCATGTCGTCTGCCTTCGGCAGGTGGCCCGTGTCCGCAAACGAACGCATGGCATTCCGGCTTATCACGGATTCAGATACTTCGTTTTTCGGCACCGAAAGATGAAAGTAGCCCCAGTCGATCCGAAGATCGTCGCCTGAGCGATTCAAGACCCGCTGATCACGCGAGCCTACCGAGAGCACCGTTTGGGTTTCCGTGAGATTACGAGAGAAGGTAACTGCGTCTCCAGGCGCATTTACAGCGATCAGAGGGTTGACATCGAGCAGGACGGAGACAGCATGGGGGCTGCCGTCTGTCGACTTAGCCGTGAATGATAAATAAGTGACCGGACGCGAAAGGACATCAAGATCGGAAAGGATGGTGGGTGTAAAAAAGCTTAAATCGAGAGTAATGCCACCTGCATGAAAACTGTAGCGGGTGTGAGTGGGCGTAACAGTATGCTCGACCTGCTCCATCGCGGGGATCCCGCGAGGATCACCTCCCATGAAGCGCATCGTCTTTCCATCGATCCGCACGAGCCCGGCTATCGGTTGCGGCTTGCCTGTCCAATGCACAGTATTCGAGGCTGTAAGTTCGTCTGTGTCAGACCATACCGAGAAGTAAGGATTATGGGTGATGAGAGGAGTGGCGGGGGGCCGGACCTGCTGGCCCGTTGCCACAAGGTTGATAGGGAGAGCAAAGAGCAGAATACCGAGTAGACGCAGGTGCAAAGCGATGGCCTCAAATAGAGAGTTGTCCTGCCGAGGATACCCGCTTGGAACAGCACAAAGGAAAGAATCTGCTGGTTCGGACCCGGGTAAAATGTGTCACGGCGGTTCTTGCCCTCCTGCCACCTTCTACGGATGGTCTCTGTGCTGGCTTGAGGAGACTCCCGCACCAACTATTGACTGTATCCCGCGCTCGCGCGAAAACGATCCATTCATCGCAGCCTTGCTACATAGCCCAAACGGGCTAGCGCTTCCGATGTTTGCTCAAAGCCTTCAACCCGAAAAATCTACTTGACAATCGACCTGAAGTCGAAGGCTGGTGTCCGCGCTCCCAGGCAGATTCTATACGCTTCTCACTCGCCCTGCCATGTGTTCCCAGTCCTCCGGCTGCCGGCAGTCCAAAAGGAGACCCTGCGCCACTCCTCGAAGGGTCTAGCGCAAAACGAACCGACCTGCGGAAGAAGTCAGCGTCGTCGACTTGTACTTGACAGCTCAGGGAGTGCGCCTCCATGATTTCCGGCGCAGACAAAACTAGTGTTTTCGCGGCGCAGACACAAAACCGGGCGAGCGGCAGCTGCCGACACCGAAGAGTGCCTGGCCGAACTTTCGGAGGCTCCAAATGAGTAGGGAAGGCAAGTACGCTTCAGCCTTGGGCGATGCTCGCCGAGCAAGCTCGACGTCGGTTCTGGCACTTACGCTGATGATCTCGCTCCTGGCATTCCTCCTCCCGCATATGGCGGCCGCACAAACCACGAGCGGTATATTCGGCACAGTGACCGATGTCTCTGGTGCCTTGGTTCCCTCGGCCAGCATCACGGTCACAAATACGGCCACAGGTATCAAGTACACCGCCACGACCAGCCCCCAGGGAACATACCGGGTCGAGCAACTGCCGCCCGGCAGCTATACGATGGAGGTGGTCAGTACTGGCTTTGACACGCAGGACCTTCAGCCATTCACCCTTCTGGTCGACCAAAGGTCCCAGCAGAACATCGCGCTAGCTGTCGGTAGGGCCACGCAAACGGTCGCCGTCTCCGCTGCCTCGCTGCTGATCGAGACCGATAACTCGAACCAGGGTCAGGTCATCGGCACCCAGCAGATTGAAGCTCTCCCTCTCAATGGTCGAGACTACCTGCAGCTTGCGCAGCTCTCTGCCGGGGTTACGCCGATTGTTCCTGGTATGAGCTCTCCCGCATCCCAGTGGACCGGAACGTCGACCGTAAGTATTGCGATAGCCGGCTTGCGGGAAGATGACACAAGCTACCTCTATGATGGCATCGAGACGCGCAATGCCTGGTACGGAGCTGAGGGTCTGCTCCCTTCCGTGGATAACATCCAGGAGTTTAACGTCGTCCAGTCTGGCGCGCCCGCGCAGTTCAGCAACGGCGGCGCTTTTATCAACGTTGTGACTCGGTCAGGAACCAACCAGATCCACGGATCTGTCTTTGAGTTCCTGCGTAACAATGATTTCGATGCGCGGAATTACTTTGATCAGGGCGCTGCGCCGCCTTTCCATCAGAACCAATTTGGCGCGAGGCTGGGCGGACCGATCAAGAAAAACAAGATGTTCTTCTTCCTTAACTACGAGGGCTTTCGACAGATTCAGCCGGCCGACATCTTCAACCTCGTTCCAACGGCCGCGCAGCGTGCCGGCAACTTCGCTGCGGATACGCAGCAGCTCTATAATCCTTTTACCGGGGCTCCGTTCGTAGGAAATCAGATCTCAAGTACGCTCTTCAATCCTGTCGGCCAAAAGATCCTTTCGTACTATCCGGCGCCGAATGGCACGTACAGCGGCAACACGAACTACTTCAACGTAGGCAACACGACCGATGGCTGGGACCAGGAGAGCGGCCGCTTCGACTATACGATTTCGGCGAAAGATGCTATCTTCGCCAGATTTACAAATCAGAGCCAGACGACCAGCGTTTCTGACATAACTCCTACGCGACAGATCATCTTTCCCTCCAGCCCGAAAAATCTGACCGTGGGATGGACGCACGTCTTTTCGCCTAATCTAGTGAATAACGTGCGCTACGGCTGGACGCACACAGCGACTGGAGAGCAGCGCGCGGATGGATACAATGCAAGCGCGGCTAACCCGCTCGGCCTGATTAACGAAGTAGACCAGCCAGGCTCCTACGGCCCCCCTTCCTTTTCTGTAAAGGGCTACGCCAATCCCGGTTCGACCGAGGGTACCGACATTGTTCGCGAGGGTCTGAATATGTGGACCGATCAGATCTCGCTTCAGAAGGGCAAGCACCAGATTACGGCTGGCGTCGACATCCGGTATGAGCCGATCTTCATGTATGAGGATTGGGCTGCGACCAACATTACCTTCAACGGAAACTACACGGGAGATCCAATTGCCGATCTTCTTCTCGGGGTTCCAACCTCTAGCTTTACAGCGCTGGGCGATCCCACGATGAATTTGAGAATGTGGTATCAGTCCTACTTCGCGCAGGACAACATAAAGGTCACGAAGAACTTCAGCGTGAATGTTGGATTGAATTATGAGCATCAGCGGCAGCCGGTTGACACTGCCAATCACGTCGGGAGTTTTGACGTTGCTACCAACCAGGATCTTTCTTACCCCGATACGAACGCTCTTGGTCTTGATAGGGCTATGGTAAAACCGAAGTTTCTTAACTTTGCGCCGCGCCTCGGCTTTAACTATGTTCCCTCTTTCGGTAATGGCAGCACCGACATCAAAGGCGGCTTCGGCATCTACTACCTACAGCCGAATATCAATCAGTATGAGGTAGAGGTAGATACGACTAAGTACTATCTCATTCAGAGCTACAACAACTCGAATGCAGCGGCAGGGGCGGGTTACCTTCCCAATCCTCAGAACCCGGGGCCACCGCTGTTCACCCTCAACCAGCTCTACACGCCCAGCGTGCCTGGCGGTGGGCCAACGGCATCGTTCATTCAGCCCAATGGTAAGACGCCCTACACCTACGAGTGGAACCTGACCATTGATCACACCCTCAATAATTGGCTGCTCGAAGTAGCCTACATAGGCAGCGCTGCTCATCACTACGAGGAACGCCCAAACATTGCTCCGCTGCTCAATGCCTCCGGTGCCACTTCGTTGCCAGGCTGGAATGGCGTGCAGGAGAATACGAACTCGGGCAGCTCGTTCTACAGCGGCTTGGTTCTGCGTGCGGAACATCGCTACAGTTCCGGATTTTCCGTGCTCGGCAATTACACGTTTTCCAAGTGCCTCGGCTATCCCTGGCAGGATGTCTTCTCCTGGCATCCGCTCAACCTCGACCTGGATCGCGGACACTGCCAGCTCGATCTAAACCAGAACCTGGTGGCAAATGCTACCTATGAACTCCCGTTCGGAAGCGGCAAGCGCTTTCTAAATACCGGCGCACTGCTCAACCAGGCGGTTGGCGGCTGGAAGGTAGCGGCGATTGCTTCGCTTCATTCCGGTCCCTGGGAGACGCTTGGCAGCAATCAGAACCTCGGCATCTTCGTCAACGCGCTGCCAAATGTCACAGGTGCAGTCAACAACTCATCTCTGCATTCCGGCCTCGGCAAGCATGGCCGGCTCGGGCCTTACTTCAACACGCAGAATGTAGTCCCGGTAACTGCAGAAGCTGTGCAGGGTAACGCTTCCGTCCAGGAGGTAAGCACGCCAGGAGCAGCGGATTGGGATATCTCCGGCTTCAAGGACTGGACCTACGCCGAGCGCTACACGCTTGAGTTTCAGGCGCAAGCGTTTAACATCTTTAACCGGGCCAACTTTAACAGTCTGGATACCAACGTGAACGATCCGAGATTCGGCTTGGTGCAAGCCGCCGACTTCGGACGCGAAATCCAGCTTAGCTTGAGGTTCAGCTTTTAGCTAAAATGCAATCTGTATGCTGAAAAGGAAGTCTGGTTTTACTTTCGTCTTCGCTGTTGCCGGGCTGGCAACGAGTCTGGCAGCAGCAGGCGAGGGTCATCAGCAGATTGCGTCACCTGCGATCAGACGTTCGGCATCGCCAGCCGGAACCTGCCCGCCCATCGCCAGCATTGTAGCCCTCCTGCGACGGGCAAGTTTCTCGCTTGAGCAAGGCAAGGATTCAGCAGTTATCGAGAGCTTGCACGACTCGCCAGTCGTATTATGTAACGCCCAGGTCAGCCTGCTGCTTGCCGCAGCTTACGAGGAGAGCGGTAATCTTTCTCAGGCAGAGGAGACTTTGCGGCAGGCCCATCTTCAATGGCCTGCAAACACAAGCATCGCCGTATCGCTGGCGCGCGAGTATCTTTCTCAAGGCAGAAAACAAGACGCAGCGAGTGCACTCGTTAACGTTCATCTTATAGAAAGCACGCCGTGGCAGGAGATCCAGCTAAGCGTTATAGTCCTTTTAGCAAACCAGCAGCTACCAGCGGCAGAAAAGTTTGCCAGACTCGGCTTCAAGACGTATCCCTCGCTCGATTCGTTGCTGCTCTTAGCGAACACTCTTCAGTTGGAAGGCCGTTACAAGGATGTCATCGCACTGCTCGATAGCAAGCGCGATGCCTACTCAAACTCTAGTAAGTTTCTCGTCACTCTTGCCGAGAGCGAATACGACGCCAGCTCCTACGATCCGGCCCGCAGCCATCTGAGCCGCGCGATCCTGCTAGACCCCTCGCTCTACCAAGCCCACTATCTACTTGGCAACATCTTATTGAAGCAAGGGGATGCCGATGCGGCGAAAGCAGAGTACGAGACCGCTCTGCAATTATCTGCTGACCAACCCCGGACCTATTACCACCTGGCTCTTGCTCTGAGAGCAATGCACCAAGAAGAGCAGGAAGAAGGTGTGCTGTCTAAAGCACTCGCTCTTGATCCTGATTATGCATTGGCTCACTGTGAACTTGGCCGCTTACTTTTAAATCGAGGCCGCACAGCGGATGCAGTCACGCAGTTAGAGCTTGCTGCGACTGGAAATAAGTTTCTCGAAGAGGCCTACTCCTTACTGTCAAGAGCGTACGAGCGCCTGGGTGATACGGTAAAGGCCGAAGAGATGGCACAGAAGCTGTCTGCCGTGAGAAGTGCCAACCATCAGGGAGTGCCGGTTCAGGATGCGAGCGGCGGGGGTGATTTGTCTGCACCTTAGTCATGCGATAATCATGCTGTGAGAGGGGCCTTGATGGGCAGCCAAGCCTGCTTAATCCGCCGGCCGCACTATCATTTAGCCCAACCCGCGTTCGGTACAACACCGGCAGCTTCTTTTACAGTGATGAGCTGGTTTGTGGACAAGCCGCGCAGAGTCTGATGTAAGCCGCTTGGCCAAAATACATCCAGGTCCACTGACGAAGCATGACCCAGGCCAAAATGAAGGCGGTTGTCACTAGAGGAGTAAAAGCTCGACTGGCTAAGCAGCGCTTGCGCCTGTACCTTGCCATCGTAGCGCACCAGGACACGCGATCCGATACCGCTACGATTCGAATGCACCCCGATCAGCTTTATCTTGATCCATCGTGCCTGCCCTTGCAAGTCATTCCTTAAAAGCGAAGGCGGTTCATTCAGATTGATGATGAGGATATCGAGGTCCCCATCATTATCAAAGTCGCCAAACGCGCAGCCTCGACTGCAGTGAGGTGCCGCCACACCGGGGCCGGCTTCTTCTATCAACTCTTCAAAGCGGCCATCCCCAAGGTTTCTGAAGACCAGGCGCGGCGTCTTATAAGGATAATTTGCAACTTTCTTCTCAACCTCGGGATAAACACTGCCGGTTACCATGAAAATGTCTGGAAGGCCATCGTTGTCAAGGTCGACAAAGCCCGCGCCCCAGCTGGTGTAGCGGGTCTCAACGCCGAGCCTGGCGCTAAAGGTGGCATCAGTGAAATTGCCGCGACCATCGTTCGCGTAGAGAATGTTTGTGTCGTCAGAGAAGTGTGTCTTGAAGATATCGAGGTGGCCATCAAGGTTAAAGTCCCCTACAGCGATCCCCATGCCCGCTTGCTCTTCTCCATCATCGCTGAGCGCAACTCCGCGCATCACGCCCTCTTCTCGAAGCGGGAACGTGCCACCATTCACAAACAAGAGGCTTGGAGTGGAGTCACATGCGAGGTAAATGTCCTGCCAGCCACTCTCAGAAAAGTCAGCTGCCACCGCAGTCATGCCGTAGCTGCTGTTTGCATGGGAAACACCAGATTCGTGACTTACATCGGTGAACGTACCGTCACCATTATTGCGATAGAGCGAGTGACTGCCTGTTGGTAAACCGCGCGGCCCGCAACTGACAGCAACACCCTTCCACCCGCAGGTTGCAGCGCTGCCTGGACGAGGAGTCCGCGAAAAGTCGAACCCTGTGTAGTTCGCTACAAACAAGTCAAGGTGACCGTTACGATTGAGCTCGACAAAGGTACAGCCCGAGCCCCAGCGCGAAGGATCATTGGTTAGACCGGCCTGCCGAGTCACATCGGTAAACGTCCCATTGCCGTTATTGCGATAGAGCCGATTCTGTCCGTAATAAGTAACAAAGAGATCTTCGAAGCCATCGTTGTTGTAATCACCTACGCACACTGCCGACGCCCATCCCGTCGCGGCGAGGCCGGCATCATGAGTGATGTCTGTGAAGGTGCCATCTCGATTGTTGTGGTAAAGCCGATTGATTGATCCTGCGGGAGGCGCATTGCGCAACGTTCCACTTAGGAGAAAGATGTCAACCCAGCCGTCGTTGTCATAGTCAATGAAGGCACAGCCGCATCCAACGGCTTCCACGATGTAATCCTTGTGGTCGACCGGGCCATAGATGGTAGGCATGTTGAATCCGGCCTGAGCCGCGATGTCGACCATCCTGCTGTGAAAGGGCAGTCCAGACTTTGGCCCCCGGGGCTGGGCTTTCACCTGACGCTCGACAACACCTTGTGAGAGAACTGGCACCGAGGGCAGGGCTGCCCCGGCGGCGAGGAGCTTGAGGAAGGATCGGCGAGACGGGCGCATAGAACAGCTACCACCATACACGCTGGAGAGATCGAAGGACCAATCGGTCATGGAAGGACCATCTTCTCCGACTGGCAGAGCTTTGCCGCCTTCGATGCAACCACTGCACCGGCCAGCAGCCATGCGAAGGCCTAGAGGTGCTTGGCTACCTGGAACGCCAGCGGCATCTCGATCCCAGACCGCCATGTGGCGATGCGCGCATCTACCTCATGCTTGGGTAGGGGGCTACTCAGCAGATAGCCCTGGAAGTCCATCGCCCCCATTTTCAGCAGGGTCGGAACCGGACCTGTATGCTCGAGGCCTTCTGCGACAACCCGCTTCCCCAGGGATCCTGCCATGGAAGTAATCGCTTGTATGATCGGCAACACGGCGGGCTCGTCATCCATCGCGACGATGAAAGCGCGATCAAGCTTGATCGTATCGATCGGCAGCTTGTGCAGCATGCTTAGGCAGGATTGGCCGGTTCCAAAATCATCGAGAGAGATCCGCACGCCTGCTTCCCGTAGCTGCTCAAGTTGGCGAGTCACTTTGTCGCCGCCTACCATGAGGCTTCTTTCGATGAGTTCCAATTCAAGTCGCTCAGGTGGAAACGAATGCTCCGCCAGGCATGCAAGCACTGAGTGCGCAAAGTCTCTACGCTTGATCTGAGCCACGGAAACGTTCACCGCGATCGTTACCGCGTCTCCAGTGTGGAGACCCCAATGGACGGCATTCTCGAGCGCCTCGCGAAGTACCCAGTTGCCGATGTCACAGATGACGTCATGTTTTTCAGCGACCGAGATAAAGGCATCCGGGCGGAGCGTGCCAAGGATAGGATCCTCAAGTCGGATCAGCGCTTCCAGTCCTGTAAGGTGCCCGGAGAAGGAGAACTGCGGTTGGTAGGCCAGGCGAAAGAGGCCTTTACCCAGTGCGAGCTCCAGTTCATGGGGAGTGATGACGGAGATCTCGAAGGATCCGTCCGCTCTGTCGATCTTGCTCTGTTTGATCAGGTACATCGCCTGATCGGCGTTCCGCTTCAGGTCCTCAGCCGTCGTGCCGTGTTCCGGGTAACTGGCGAATCCAAGGCTGGCCGCACCCTTGATGCAGGCTCCCTCAATCTGAAAAGGAGACTCAAAGCATGCCCGCAGCCTCGCTAAAAAGACGTTTTCGACATCGAAAGCACTCTCGAGGGGCGCAATCACGATAAATTCGTCTCCGCCCACCCGGGCCAGCGTATCGATCGGCCGGATCTGCGTAAGCAGCCGTGTACTTATCTGCTTAAGATAGAGATCCCCTATCTTGTGACCATACTCATCGTTCACTTGCTTGAAGTGATCGATGTCGATGTAGACCACCAGCACTCGACTACCCTGCTGCTCTGCATCCTGCAGCGCCGCGGCCAATCTGGTCTCGAAGAGTCTCCGGTTGGGTAACTCAGTGAGGGCATCATGGGTGGAAGAGTGGATCAGCCGGTCATAAAGCAGAGACTGCCGGATCGACAGGGTCGCCAGTTCTTCGACAGTGTGGTACACATCCTGCTGATGTGGCGAAAGCGACTTACAAGGGGGGGCATGAGCAACCAGCTTGCCTAGCACCTCTCCTTCCGGCCCCGTCAGGGCTACCTCGAACAACATATCTTTGCCCGGGTATTCGCTCTTGCCCAGCTTCTTCTGGGGAATGAGAAAGAAAGAGCACTCGGTTTCAGGAAGAAGAAGTTCGACCGATGCGCAGATCTCGGCAAGGATAACGTCGGGCGGATCTTGATTCGCGCTGATGCTCCCCAGGATCCGGCTCCGCTCGACAGCCAGCGCCATGGATCGTGTGATCTTCTCTGTCTGTTTGCGGACGCGCGCCCTGAGCAGCATAGCCCATCCTGCAATGATGAGAGCGATAGAGGTCAGTGCACACAGCAGTTCAGCCAGATGTCGAATCGTCCACCACGATGGTCCCGCTATCAGTTCCGCGTCGGACGCGGTGCGCATCTCCAGGCGAAAGACATAGGGCGCCTGCCAGGGATTTCCCGGCATCACCCTGCAGATCCCGGTGATGCGTACCTTGCTGCCCACCAGAAAGGTAGGCAAAGGCGAAGCGCCCTGAAGGTAGGCGTTCATCAAGTGTCCGTTGGCGTTAATGACTAGGGCATCCGAGTCGACGTCGTGAAGTTCAGAGACGAGTGTTCCCGCGAGCGAGACCAGATTGTCGCTGTACCGGCCGCTCATGGCATCCTCGTAACTGATCGAGGGCGGCACGATCCGCACCCGCCTCCCCGTCTTCACGATGATCGCCTCACGAAGCCCAGGAGCATACCCGCTGGTGTCTGCGTAGCCGAATGCATCTGCGATGTCGCCTATCTGCAGCTCAGAGGTCTGGCGCGTTTGGACATAGATACTCTTGCCGGCGTCCTCAAGCACCGCAGCAAAGCCTTTCCTGTAGTAAGTGACTGTGCCTTGGACGCGGACCCGCCGTGACAGGTCCTGGACCTCAAGGGTCTCAAAGACGTGATCGATGTCTGATTGCGGGATGCGCAGTGCTCCGATCGAGGGTGGGTGTAGAACCTTGATCGCGGACGAATGTTGCACGTACACAATGATCCCGGTGTGCTGCCACTTGGCGTCAAAGGTGCCGCCTGCCACCCCGGTCACTTCGACATCCGCGTCCAGCAGCGACTCCGGCTGAAAGCCGAGCGAAGACACTGCATAGACTTCAACCTCGCCGCCTTGCATGGCAAGATCAAGGTGCACTGCTGGAGCGTTCGGGTGCTCTCCGACATCGGCGGCCCGGACCTTCCCTCGGATGGTGACTCGTAAGCAATCGCCCAGGCCGCTTGCCAGTTGACGATAGCTATACATGGGACCCCCATAGCTGCGGCCGCGTCCGATCACTCGTATGGAAGGATTGGCAGCCACGTCGGTTTGGTAGCTGGCTTCTGACTCGCCGGTAAGCTCTACCAGGTCTCCCTCTTCGACCGGGTAGGGCCGATCAAAGTTAACAAAGACGGCACCGGTATCGTCTTGCAGGAACATGACCTGGTTGGCTGGATCGTAGTAGGTAATCGTTCCAACCAGGTGCACGCTTCTCCCCAACGCGAGTTGCTTGGGCAGGTTGTGGACCTGAGCAGCCGTGGTCAGCACGCTCGCATGCTCAAGTGCCGCAGGCCAGGCTACCAGGGGAGTTGCAACTCCACAAAGAACGAAAAAGTGTAGCCCGAGCCGCAGAAGCCGGGCGAGCATCTGCCTGTCTCGTAGAGCATGGTGAGCGACTTCCGGGCCATCAGGGACCCTCCTGCTCTTGGTCCTGTAAAGCCACGTGATTGTGCAGGAGCATCTCAGGCGATCAGCCTCGGCGTGCCAGTTACAGAACTCTAAACCGGGTGCATGCTAGAGGTATCGGCATACTGCGGATCGCTTGCAGAGTACCTTTGTCACCACCTCCTCCCCTTTGCCCCTCCCGCGCCCCTCAAACGACCAACCACCTTGAACGGCCCTACTCTGGTTCAGCTATGAGGCAAAGAGTCTTGTCTTGGAAGCGGAATAATGTCTCGAACGGCAGCCAGTGCGCGATCATTCTCCTCAGGCAGACCCACGGTGATACGCGCCCAGTCGAGCATGGGTGGGTGAGCGCGGCCGATGTTGATGCTGCGCGCGAGCATGGCCTGAGCGATCTGTGGCTAAGGGCGGCCGGCCTCGCTTCGCTAGCACTGGCTCCCCTTCTCTAGAGAGACGCGTTACCATTTTCTGCCTGAGGAGAAGCTATGCAGGAACAACGGAAGCCAGTGGTCGTCGTAGGCAGCATCAACATTGACCTGGTGGCAAACACCCAGAGAATTCCTGTCGAAGGGGAGACCGTCCAGGGCGAGAACTTTCAGGTCCATGCGGGAGGCAAGGGCGCGAACCAGGCCGTGGCCGTAGCGCGGCTCGACTATCCCGTTTCTCTCATCGGCCGCCTCGGCGATGATGCCTTCGGCACGCAACTACGAGAGCAATTAAGCAAGGCTGGAGTGAATGTAGCGGCAGTTAAAACCAGCCCCACCAGCTCTGGTGTGGCCATCATCATCGTTGCGCAAAGCGGCGAGAACTGTATTGTGATGACACCTGGAGCGAACGCACTCCTGACGCCTGAAGACCTGGACGCGGAGGTCGAGATGATTCGGTCAGCGGGCGTTGTGCTTACGCAATTAGAGATCCCGATCGAAACAGTGCAACATCTGGCCGCGATCTGTGCTCGTGAAGGAGTGCCTCTTATTCTTGATCCCGCGCCGGCCAAAGAGCTGCCGCAAAGCCTACTGCAGAATGTTTCGTGGTTGACACCGAACGAGACGGAAGCTGCCTTTTACCTGGGCGACACTGTCGCAAGCAGTGGTAGCGATGTGGCAGCTACCTCGCAGATGCTCCTGAGCAAAGGCGTCCAGGGAGTGGTACTCAAGCTCGGCTCACGAGGTGCCTACCTGCAATCGGCCAAGGGGCTGCGCCATGCGGTGAGTTCGTTTGCGGTGAAGGCGGTGGATACGACTGCGGCGGGCGACGCCTTTAACGGTGCTTTTGCAGCAGGCCTGCTTATGCGGATGGAGCCGCTTGAGAGCGCACGTTTCGCTGCTGCCGCTGCTGCCTTGTCCGTGACTCGTTCCGGTGCTCAGCCCTCGATGCCGGGGTTGGCAGAGGTAAAAGAGCTTTTATCGCGCGGTGAGCGAGCTGACGCTCCCCACGAGAGCGTTGCGCCCTGACACTGGCGAATGACGCTCCATCCGCTCGCGGCATGTCGAAGCTGAGCGGGCAGTCGAGGACTCCGGACCTGGCGCATCTCACGCCTTCGCCCGGTGCTCCGCCGCTCCACCTACTGGACCTACGTGTATTGAGTCTGTATCAAGCGGTAGACAGGATTGGACAGGTCAGCTTCACGGCAGCCTTAAAGCGCCTTTCCCTCAACTCAGCCGTGCAGCGGAAACGCATACGCGTAAATCATTGCAATGCATCCGGTCAGCAGCGCGAGCGCAATGCTGTGGCGAAGCGTAAAGCGGAAGAGCTTGACCTGCTCAGCCGCACTCAACCCAGTCGCGGCAGCGGCAATCGCGATCGTCTGCAGGCTGATCATCTTGCCCATCACGCCTCCAGCGGAGTTCGCCGCGGCCATCAGCACCGGATCGAATCCCAGTCGGCCGGCGGTGACTACCTGCAGGCTTCCAAAGAGTGCGTTGGAGGAGGTGTCAGAGCCGGTCAGAAAGACTCCGAGCCAACCCAGCAAAGCGCTGAAGAGTGGAAAGAGTCGGCCGGTCGAGGCAAAGGCCAGTCCCAGGGTGGCCGTCGCCCCGCAGTAGTTCATCAGGAAGGCCAGGGCTAGCACGGCGGACACGGTCAAGGTCGGCAAGCGTAATTGACCGCAGACGCCAATCAGGACGCGCAGAAACCTTGCCGGCGAGATCCCAAGACACACGGTGGAGGCAAGCGTGGCGAGCATGCAGGCAGTGCCTGCGGCCGAAAGCCAATTGACCGTATAGAGTGCGTGGTAAGCCGAGGGCGCGCGCACAGCGGGTGGCATCCGCAGGACCCGGTCATCGAGCATGGGCCAGTGCAGCACCAGCGTCGCGCGGCCCAGCGCATGCTGCAGCGGTGCCCAGCCCCACAGCAAAACACAGGCAACCAGCAGACCATAGGGCAGCCAGGCAAGCAGGATGGTTCTTGTCGTCGGCTTAAGCTTCGTATCGAGACCCATATCCCGACTCAACCCCATGCGCGCGGCGCTCTCAGTCTCCCGCGTAAAGCCGCCCCGCGGCAGCGTAGGCCGACCAGTCGGTGAGCCCGGCCGCCAGAAGCGAAGCAAAACAATGAGCGCGACGATCGCCGCGAGCGAGGCCAGAATGTCTGTGAGCGGCGGACCCAGATACGTGGCGCAGGCCAGCTGCACAATGCCAAAGACTCCGCCCGCGAGCAGAACCGGCAGCCAGATCCCCGACATAGCCGCCCACCCTCCGATCGCAAGCACCAGGTAGAGCGGAATGAGCATGGCAAGTGGCGTACAGAGTGCGCCGACAGCCGCACTCAGTCTCGCCAGAGGCAGCCCCGTGGTTCCGGCAAGTGTGAAGACGGGAATGCCGATGGAGCCAAAGGCAACTGGAGCCGTGTTGGCCAGCAGGCAGATCGCCGACGCTGTGTAGGGCGCGAAGCCCAACCCCACCAGCATCGTCGCGGCAATCGCCACAGGAGTGCCGAAGCCCGCCGCTCCTTCCAGAAAGCCACCAAAGGCGAAGGCAATCAGCAGGGCCTGCAGGCGCGGGTCCGGAGTCAGCCGGCCGATGGAGTCCTTAATAACTTCAAACTTGCCGGCCTCAACCGTGACCCGAAAGAGCGCGATCGCCCAGAAGATGATCCACGAGATCGGGAACAGCGCAAAGGCAACACCGTACCCGGCGGCGCTGATGGCGAGTCCGGGCGGCATACGGTAGGCGAGCGTCGCCAGCAGAAACGTGACCCCAAAGCCACCCAGGCCGGCTAGCCAGGCAGGTGCACGCACCACCGCTAGCAGGATCAGCAAGGTCACAATGGGAAGGCAGGCAAGCAGGAAGGAGAAGCCGATGCCGTGCCCGAACAGGAAGTATGTCTGATGCCAACTCACCTAAGTGCTCCCGATGGCCGTCCGGATCGCCGAACCTACGACCGAGGAGTCTACCAGCCGGCAGCCGCAGCCGCTATGCCTAACCCTCTGGGGCTCCGCCTGCGCCGGCCTCAGGCTTCTCCCATCGCGACCTTCATGCGGCGGAACTGCCATAAACCGAAAGCGATTGCCGCAACCAGCAGACCGACAAAGGTCCACAGGATAGGCGCAGTCCAATCCGCGAGGTAGAGGTTCCACGCGCGCAGCACCCGCTTGCCATAGGTGGCCCCGACCCAGGCAACAAAGCCGTAGCGTACCGCGCGTGCCCCGCTGAAGGCGAGCAGGAACTGCCGCCGCGAAACACCCAAAGCCGAAGCTCCGAGCAGCAGCGGCATCAGCGGCACCGGCGGCGGCAGCGCCGCCGAGACGGCAACGGTTGCCCCCCCATGGTGGCCCACCCAGCCTCGCAGCTTTTTGATGAGACGCCTGGCTGCCCTGCCCTTCGTATAGGTGCTTACCAGTTTCTCTCCGCCCTTCTGGCCGGCTCTCCACGTCAGGTAGCCTCCGGCGACCGACGTGATCGTGGTCGCCACAGCAAGCAGCAGTGGCTGCGACCGGGGCTGCGCGCACAGCAGCAGCAGAAGCAGGTCAGCGGAGCCGGGCAGCGGCAGCGGGATGGGCGAGGCATCCAGCAGCGAGATGACGCACAGACCGGGCAGGCCTAGCTGAATGAGCCAGTGCGGCACGGCGGCATGGTGGCGCGTCGCGGCGTGTGCGTGTGTGCTTGAAGAACCCGCGACGATCAGGCTGAAGAGCCTCCTGGAGAGGCGGCGGCCCGGAGGCTGGGAGCTTGGATCTTGCTCGAAACTTGGTCTGATCACGACCAGCCCCGCAGGTGAGGGTACGTTGAGAAGTACTTCAATGTGTGAGCGAGAACAAAAGGACGCAGAGACATGGCAGTGATGAGACGCGCCTCCGGTGCCTGGCAGACGTACAAACATCGCAACACTAGGACAGGAACGTCAGAGCGGGGCTCTGCGAAAGCAGTCCGCACTCCACCGCGTCGGCGTAGAAGCGAGTGATGCCATCCAGGCACGCTGCGTCCAGACGATAGTGGATGTTCCGGGAAAGATAGCTGAGCACGGTACGCTCAGGCAGGCGTAGACGCTTGGACCACTCGGAAGCAAGCTCCGGCAGGTGCGCCAGGCCCGCGTCACGGGAGGCTGAGAGGTCTGCAACCATGGTATGGGACCGCTCTTTGCCGCCGGCTCCCTCAAAGTTCCGGAGCCGGGCTGCCCAGAATGCCGACACCCAGGGCACCCCAGCCTCCGCGCGCCAGGCTGCTCCAAGGTCCAGGTAGTGGAATCGCTGGCCAGTGCGCGCTTGGCGGCTGGCGCGGTCTTCGAGCGCATAGAGCGCTGGATCGCCGATCACGAGCGCCGCGTCCGCAGCGGTCAGCATAGCGTCCAGCATCGGCGCATGCGGCAGGTAAGCAGGTTGTGCGTGCCAGTACTTTCCGAAAAGAATCTGCGTGTACATCGCCGAGGTGCGCGAGGAGGTATCAAGCGCCACGCTGCGCACCCTTCGTAGCGCGTCCCGGATCTTCGGCGTCAGCACGTCCGGCTCCGTAGCGACAGCCTCACCCGCACCCAGCCCCGCAGCCTCGTCCCGGCCTGGTTCCTCCGCAGGAAGCACGAGAAGGATCGATCGGATCCCGCCCATCGAAGCCACCGTGCAGCCCGGCACAACAGCCAACTCAGGCAGCCTGGCATAGGCGGCAATCGGGATCAGCCCTAAATCCGCTTCGCCTGCGCCAAGCTGGGCTGCGCAATCGGCGGGCATCATCCTCTCAATGGCATAGCGGCCGGCAAGTCGCTCTGCTTCCGGAGCATGCTCAAAGTTCCACATCAGCGGGGCTGGATTGAGGAAGTCGATCGCGGCGATGCGAAGAAGGCTCACTCGCCAGTGTACGCGGCAGCGTCTCTACCTGCCGGATGGAAGCCAGCGCAACCAGACTGGCGCAAAGGTGCAGACCAGAGCAAGCACCAGCATGGCTCCGACCGTGCCCGTGCCCGGCAGCAGCGTGTACGCGCACCAGCTCAATGTGATCCAGAACGCCATGTTTGCCGACGCCGCAAGATACACCCAGTCAGCGAAGCGATGTTGATCGCCCGCAAAGTCCATCTGATCCACCGTCGGCATGGGTGCTGACGCACGCCAGCCAAGCGCGCGTAATAAAATCACCGGCATCAAATTAAGGATCAAGACCAGCGCGATCCAGCAGGGCAGGGCAAGCGCCCGAGTGCCGTAGCGGTGTTGGACCAGGGCGGTGATCGCGATGGTAACGAGCACGTTCAGCGTGGCGCCTGCGTTGACCAGGGGCGGAAAGTTACCCATGTCGCGAAGGCTGTTCATCTGGTTGAGGGGGCGGCTGCGAACCGGGGTACGATCGGAGAGCATGGAGTGGGTCTCCTCTGGCACACTGTAGCTGAAGGACGCCGGCGGAGGAAAGAGTTCCCCAAGGACGGTTCGCAGACAAACGCACCCGGTACGCGTCTGTTGGTTGGTGGCGCGCCGAGCGCGAAAGGAGATGCCATGGCACAAGCAGAGTCAGCACGCAACGTTCTAGGAGGAAGGCTGCAAACCTGCGGGACAGACCCGGTGACCGGCTTCTATCGAACCGGCTGCTGCGAGACTGGACCGGACGACAACGGGGCGCACCTGGTATGCGCAGTGGTCACCGATGAGTTCCTGGTCTTTAGCCGCAAGGTCGGCAATGATCTGTCTACTCCCCGACCCGGTTTTCCCGGTCTGCAGGCCGGCGATCCATGGTGCCTGTGTGCGCTGCGCTGGATGGAGGCCCTGCAGCACAATGTGGCGCCGCCCATCGTGCTGGCCGCCACGCATGAGGCCATGCTGCAGCTGGTGCCTCTCGAGACGCTGCTGCAGTATGCGCTTGACCGGGAGATGGTCTAGCACCCTGGCCATCGAGCGAAGGCGAGCTGCGCTCAGGAGCGGCCAAGACTGGGACAAATCGATTCGCTGCGCTCATGGCGTCGGTACTTTCGTGACTTGTGCCGCAAAGAGGCTGCCAGTAGGCTCCCGGTAACTCTGATTCTGCCGGCCTTTCTCCTCGGGCCCGAACAGGAGAAGGTGCGGCCGTGTCCAGATCAGCCTTTCCGTCTTTTCCCGCACCTACCCCGCTCACCAGGACGGGCGGCCAGGCCGAGACACCGCTCCCAGCCGAGGCTGCCTCGGCCTCTGGTCGCCTGGCCTGGATGGCGCTGGCCTTGACTCCCGGGCTTGGGCCTCGACGCATCCTGCAGGCAGTGGACCGGGTAGGCTCGGCAGAGGCCGTGGTTCGGCTCCCGCTTACCGCGCTCGAGGCGCAGCGCTTTCCTGCCCCCGCCGTGCAGTTCATCGCCGATGGACACGCCTGGAAGGCTGCCCAGCAAGAAGCGGAGCGCCTCAAGGAGATGGGCGCCGATTACCTGGTCTACGAAGATGAGGCCTACCCCGAGCGACTGCAGGAGATCTTTGATCCTCCGCCAGTGCTTTGGACCCGCGGCGACGTACGCCTGCTCGCCAGACCCGGCATCGCTGTCGTCGGCACGCGCCAGCCCAGCCCCTACGGCTCCGGCATGGCCGAGCTGCTCTCCCGCGACCTGGCCAGCAAGGGCCTGATGATCTTCAGCGGCATGGCGCGCGGGATCGACGCCTTTGCGCATCGCGGCGCGATGCAGGCCAAACAGCCGACAGTTGCCATCTGGGGTACCGGCATCGACGTCATCTACCCTAAGGAAAATAAAGCCGTCGCCGAGCAGATCCTGGCCACCGGCGGTCTGATTGCGACCGAGCAGCCGCTCGGCACCTACCCGGCTCCCCCAAACTTCCCTCGGCGTAACCGTATCCTCAGTGCTCTCAGCGTGGGCGTGCTGGTAGTCGAAGCAGCAGAAGCCTCCGGCTCGCGCGTGACGGCCCGTTGCGCGCTCGAGCAGAACCGAGACGTCTATGCGGTGCCTGGTAATGTGACCAACAAAAACTCCTGGGTTCCGAACGTTCTCATCAAGCAGGGTGCTAAGCTCGTGGCAACCTGGGAAGATGTCTGGGAGGAGCTGCCGACGCAGATCCGCTTGGAGGTAGAGGCGCTTTCGTCGGAGTTTGCATCCGAACCTGCCGGTACCGCATCGTTATTTAAGGAAGAAGCGATGCTGCCTACCGAAACGGCAGTGATGCGCATCCTCCGCCATGACGACTCGCTGCAGATCGACGAGGTCATGGAGCAGCTTGAGGCAGAACACAGCTCGGCTGAAGTCTTCACGGCGCTCTTTGAGCTGGAATTGGCTGGCAAGGTAAAGCAGCTTCCAGGCAAACACTACGTCAAAACCTTTTGAGCGTGTGCTGAATACGGGCCGGTTTTAGGCTGAGCTCCCATCGCTTGTACTTCGCTCCGCGATGTTTGCACCTCTTTAAGCCTCTACTGCGTCTCTTCTGGCAAGAAAGTCGGGCCAGCCGGTGATGCGCCAGGGCTTTTCTTCCAGCAGTAGCAGCGCGCGAACGGATGGTCGTGAACCGCTGCCCGTGATAGCTTTTCGAACGTATAGTACGGCCGCTGGTCTCGCGGCATCTGGAAAAGGGAAACACCATGAGTAAGTCTCTCGTGATCGTCGAATCGCCGGCCAAGGCGAAGACGATCAACAAATATCTGGGCAGCGACTTCATCGTCGAAGCCTCCCTCGGACACATCAAGGATCTTCCCAAGTCGAAGATCGGCGTGGAGCTTGAAAACGGCACCTTTACGCCCGACCTGATCGTGATTCCGGGCAAAGAAAAGATCGTCGACCACCTGAAGAAGCTCGCCAAAAAAATGGATCATATCTACCTGGCGCCCGATCCTGACCGCGAGGGTGAAGCCATCGCTGCGCACCTTGAAGAGGAACTACGCGGCATCGGCACCGCCGATATCCAGCGCGTTACCTTCAATGAGATCACCCCGAAAGCTGTCATCGCCGCATTTGAAAAAGCGCGCAAGGTGAACGGGAACCTGGTCGATGCGCAGCAGACCCGCCGGGTGCTCGACCGCATCGTCGGCTACCAGATCTCGCCGCTGCTCTGGGACAAGGTTCGCCGCGGACTGTCAGCGGGCCGCGTGCAGACCGTCGCCGTGCGCCTGATCGTCGAGCGCGAGCAGGAGATCAAGGCCTTCAAGCCAGTCGAATACTGGACGATTGACGCCGTGCTCGAGTCCGGCTCCCGGTCGTCAGAAAAGTCGGCAGAGACGTTCCTGGCTCGCTTTACCGGCATCGACGGCAAGCGGGCTGCCGTGGCCACCGTCGGCCACCCTGCGGTGCCCGATGCCGCTACGGCGCACGCCATCGTGGATGCAGCGATGCGCGCTACCTGGAGAGTGCGCGCGGTCGAGCGCAAGGAGCGCAAGCGAGCGGCTCCTGCGCCGTTCACGACAAGCAAGCTCCAGCAGGACGCCGCAGGCAAGCTCGGCTGGGGCGTCAAGCGGACCATGGGCGTCGCCCAGCGGCTCTACGAGGGCGTCGAGCTCGGCAAGGAAGAGGGCACGATCGGCCTGATCACCTACATGCGTACTGACTCCACGCGCGTCTCCCCGGACGCGGTTGCAGAGACTCGTACCTGGATCGGTCGCGAGCTGGGCGAAAAGTACCTGCCTGCGCAGCCGCTCGAGTACAAGTCAAAGAAGGACGCGCAGGACGCACACGAAGCCATCCGCCCGACCCACCCGGAGATGCACCCGGACCTGCTGGCTAAGTACCTCGAGGACGACCAGCTTAAGCTCTACCGGCTGATATGGCAGCGCGCGGTCGCCTCGCAAATGATGCCGGCGCTCTACGACCTCACCACCGTCGAGATTGACGCCCATTCTGATGCGAAAGACAAGCAGACCTATAACTTCCGCCTGAGCGGTTCGGTGCTGAAGTTCGATGGCTTCCTCCGCGTCTACGAGGATGCCGAGGAAGAGGACGAAGAGAAGCAGAAGCTGCCGGAGTTGAAGGAGTCGCAGGCTCTCACACTCGCTTCGCCCGAGGCTCTCCGTGCCGCGGCCCTGCGCAAACGCGACGCGCGAGTAGCAGAGGCTCGTCGCCAGCACGACTTGAAGCGCGCCAAGCTCGAAGCCCGCGCCGAGGAGCAGGAGCTCGATGAGGGAGCCCTGCGCGCGCTGCTGCCGGAGTTTGTCGAGGAGCCGCAGACCGAGTTTGCTGTACGTCGCGCGGTCGATGCGGTGCAGAAGTTTACCGAGCACCCGCCGCGCTACTCCGAGGCCTCGCTCGTTAAGGTGCTCGAGGAGCGCGGCATCGGGCGCCCGTCGACCTACGCTGCGATCATTAATACGATCCAGGAGCGTGAGTACGTGCAGAAGGCTGGGGGCAAGCGCAACGGCGGCTTCATCCCGACCGAGATCGGCACCGTCGTCACCAACCTGCTGGTCGAGAACTTCCCCTACATCTTCGACTCGCAGTACACCGCGAAACTCGAAGAGGAGCTCGACGATATTGAGGATGGCAAGGAGAAGTGGACCTCGCTGCTGACAGGCTTTTACGGTCATCTGAAGAAAGAACTGGTCCACGCTGGCGAGCACATGGAAAGTATCAAGACCATGGAAAAGCCGACCGACGAGAAGTGCGATCTGTGCGGCTCGCCGCTGGTGCTCAAGTGGGGCAAGTTCGGCACCTTCTACGCCTGTAGCGCCTTTGACAAGAAGAAGAAAGACAGCTGCACCTTTACCAAGGAAAACTACGAGACCAAGCCCAACCTCGCGCAGCCCGGCGAAGAAGGCGAGGTCGAGGAAGAGTTTTGCGAAGCCTGCGGCCGCGTCATGACGCTGCGCAACGGACCCTTCGGCGCGTTCATGGCCTGCACCGGCTTCAACGCCGATCCGCCGTGCAAGACGGTTCGCCGGCTCACCTCCAAGCAGCAGCAGAAGCCGCCCGTGCCGCTGGAGGAGAACTGCCCCAGGTGCGACTCACAACTTGTACTGCGCAATGGCCAATATGGTGAGTTCATCTCCTGCTCCGCCTATCCCAAGTGCAAATACATCAAGCAGAACACGATCGGCATGCACTGCCCCAAGTGTGCTGACGGCGAGATCGTTGAAAAGAAGTCACGCTTTGGCACCATGTTCTACAGCTGCACCAACTACCCGAAGTGCGACTTTACCGCGAACAACAAGCCCGTACCCGGGCCCTGCCCGGAGTGTGGCAGCAGTTACCTGATGGAGAAGACGCTCAAGTCGGGCGTCTACCTGGTCTGTCCGAACAACCCGAAAAAGACGAGCGCTGCTGCGGCCGCGGCCGAGAAGCCCGCGAAGAAATCGGCCAAGAAGAAACTGGCAGCCGACGAAGAAGACGCGCCTGCGGTCTGCCACTTCAGCCGGCGGCTGGGCGACGCACCCGAAAAGCTGCCGGCCGGGCTGCCCACGTTCGCAAACCTCGAACAAGAGCAGCCTGTCGCTTTGTGAGGCGGAGGAGCTGCGCTGGGTATGAGTTAGCTAGGAGAATCTGGTAAGGTGTTCAAGGCCGGACGAGTTACCGGCTCGAACAGGAAAGGCAGCGGCACGTTATGGCAAAGGCAGTATGGAATGGGAAGACGATCGCAGAGAGCGATCACTATGAGACCGTAGAAGGCAACCTGTATTTTCCGGAGAGCGCGCTTAACCGCGAGTACTTCCGCGCCAGCTCTACCACCTCAACCTGCCCCTGGAAAGGCCAGGCGCGCTACTATTCGCTGATGATTGACGGCCAGGAGAATCAGGACGCAGCCTGGTACTACCCCGATCCGAAGCCAGCCGCTCACAACATCAAGAATCACGTCGCGTTCTGGCGCGGGGTGGAAGTCGAGAAGTAAGACGCCCCACTCTCGGGCCAGGCCCAGGCCCAGACTCGTCTCTCAGGGAAGGCGTTCCTAATAAGCCTGCAGTTGGTCCACTGGCAGCCGCACCTGAAAGCAGGTTTGTCCAGGCTCGGACTGCAGGCGCACATACCCTCGGTGCTTGCGCACAATACGCTGCACGCTGTCCAACCCCAGCCCCAGGCCCCGGCCGGGAGCCTTCGTGCTGAAAAACGGCTCGAAGACGCGATCCTTGTTCTCTGGCGGAATGCCGGGGCCATTATCCCAAACCTCGATGAGCAGAAGCTGCCCAGAGATCTGCGCCGCGACCTTGATCTTGCCCGGTCCCGCCATGTGGTGCTTCGCTCGCTCATCGAGCGCATCCAGCGCATTTTCGAGCAGCGCCATCCATACCTGGTTCAGCTCGCTGCCGTAGGCCGAAATGCGGGGCAGCCCCGGCTCGTAACGCCGAATCACCTCCACCCTATCCAGTCTCGACTGCAGCATCGTCAGCGTACTCTCCAGCCCCTGCGGAATGTCAATCTCCTGGATCGGTGCCTGGTCCATGTACGAGTAGTCCTTGATCGCCTTGATCAGATCAAAGATGCGTTCAGTCGCGTCCAGCATGGCCCCCGTCATGCGCTCGGCACGGAAGGAGGAAGCAAACTGCGAAAGCACAACCCGCAGGCTCGCTTCCGGCAGAACCGTCGCAAGACGGTCCAGGTCGGTCGGCTCCACGCCCAGCTCGGTCAGCTCGGGGGAGATCTGCCAGGTCTCGGCCAAGCCCTTTCCGTTGAGCCACGCCTGGATCGCATCTTCGCGTGCCGCAAACAGGGCTGGATCGAGCGAATCAACCCTCAATCCGGCGCGCATACTCTCCTGCCACGCACGCACGGTTGCCAACTCCTCAGGATGAAGGCAGATGCTGCCCAGCTCGTACTTGCGCTGCCCATAGACGCGTAGCTCATCAAGCAGCCCAGAGGCCGCCCGTTGTGCAGCTGACGCCGGGTTGTTGAGCTCGTGAGCCAGGTTGCCGGCCAGCTTGCCGAGAGCGTTCAGCTTCTCACTCTGCTGCTCGATGCGCGTCACCTCGCGTACCCGGTCAAGTAGCAGCGCCACGCATCGCTGCGCCATGGACGGAATGGCCGCCAGCATCGCATCAAACCGCGAGCAGTGCAGGGTAAGCGACCAAACGTCGCCTACGGCGTACCCCAGGCCACCATAGTTCTTCATCCTTGAGAACGGCATAAGCCCGCTGATCTGGCCGGAGCGACCCACAAACAGAGCGCTCCCTCCATGCTCCCGGCGCACATGCACCTCCCCATCCAGCAGGATGATCATCGTGTCCGCCACGCGGTCCTCCTGGAAGAGGGTCGCACCGCTCGGAAAGCGATGTTCCACGCAGTGCATGGCCAGCCAGCCATACTCATCTTGCTCAAGGCCCTGCAGCGAGGAGACCTTTCTCAGCGCCTCGACGATCGCCTCCACACGCTCGGGAGAGGCTGGCGTATCAATACCAGGCGCAACGGCATATGTGGAAGCGTGGCTCATGGTCCGATGTTACCGCGTTCAAAGGCGCGGCGATTGTGTATCGCCCGGAAGATTGTTCTGCATATTCCCCTGTGAGCTGATTGCAAGTCAGCGCAGGACCGGTGCAGGGGACCCGCTCACCTTCTCTCAGCCGAGACCAGGCGCACAAAACCTTGGCAACTACGCAAGATGAGGCAAACGAAAGTTATGTTCCACGTGGAACAATTGCCTCGTTTGTTCCACGTGGAACAATCCTCGACTTATGTTCCACGTGGAACAATGACGTACCTTGGCAAGCTCGCGCGAGGGCCTAATTTGCATGCGGTCGCTGCATTTCAAGCTTGCGCGTTGGCATTCTGTCGATCAGGCTGTTCAGCTCCTCGGCCACGACGGGCTTTCCACTGCGCAGCTTCTCGCTCCCGTCTTCCCCCAGCAGAACAACCTCAAATCTGCCGGGTGCTACGCCATAGCGCCGGCGCGCCGCCACACTCTCTCGCGCACCAAGCACGGAGTACGGCGCGTCGAGCGGCAGCGGCAGGCTACCAGGTGACTCCACAACCGGCACCAGCAGGACATTGCGGTCCATCATGTCGTCTGCCGCCTGGTCAAGGGCTGTCCGCTCGGCAGCCAGGCGCCGATCGTCTGCGCTCGGGGCAAATACCAGCAGCGGGCGATAGCAACCACGCATCGCGGCCAGTGTATGCGGCTGAGTCGGGCAGTCAGGCCGAGACTGGGCACCTGCCGCGCAGGTAAGCGCCACGATACAAGAAAAGAGAAGAACCCGCATGCTCCTCTAAGACGGGCGCTGATCGTCTGCTGGATGCCCTGCGGTCTGGCCAGGGGGGAAGAGGGAGGCCAAGCCTCATCATTCCCAGGGAGAAAGGGCGCGCCAGGCGGACGCGCACCTACCTTGACAGAGCGATGCCGAGCCGCCCTTGGCAGAGCGGCCCTCATCCGGAAACACTAGGCTTTCAGCGCAGACTGCGACGTCCCATCCCTCACCACAACGGGATCGAGAAACGGCATGGCCGCCCGCAACTCTGCGCCCACGGTCTCAATCGGGTGCACGGCTTCAGCCTTGCGGATCTGATCGAAGGTGGTGTTGCCCGCCTCATTCTCGGCGATAAACTTCTTTGCAAAGGTGCCATCCTGAATATCCTGGAGGATGTGCTTCATCTCTTCGCGAACAGCGGGCGTGACCACGCGCTTGCCGGACTGGTAGTCTCCCCACTCGGCCGTGTTCGAGATCGAGTGCCGCATGTAAGCCAAGCCTCCGCGGTACATCAGGTCCACGATCAGCTTGAGCTCGTGCAGGCATTCAAAGTAGGCGATCTCCGGCTGGTAACCTGCATCGACCAGGGTCTCAAAGCCTGCCTTGACCAGCTCAGCCGTGCCGCCGCAAAGTACCGCCTGCTCGCCAAACAGATCAGTCTCTGTCTCTTCCTTGAAGGTGGTCTCGATGACACCGGCGCGGGTGCAGCCGATGCCCTTCGCGTAGGAGAGAGCAAGCGCATGCGCGTGGCCGGTCGCGTCCTGTTCAATCGCGATCAGCCCTGGCGTGCCGCCGCCCTCGGCAAATACTTCGCGCACTCGATGCCCCGGAGCCTTGGGTGCGACCAGAAAAACATCTACATCCTTCGGCGGCGTGATCGTGCCGTAGCGGATATTAAAGCCGTGAGCAAAGACCAGCGCATCGCCTGCCTTGAGATTGGGTCCGACATGCTCGGCGTAGATGGTGCGCTGCAATTCATCAGGAGCGAGGATCATCACGACATCGGCCCACTTGGCAGCCTCGGCTACGGAGCTAACAGCAAGCCCGGCCTTCTTCGCCTTCACCGCAGATTTCGAACCTTCGCGTAACCCGATGCGAACATCTACACCGGAGTCCTTCAGGTTCAAAGCGTGCGCATGGCCCTGGGAGCCATAGCCGATAATTGCGACCCGCTTGCCCTGAATGATGGAGAGGTCTGCGTCCTGATCGTGATAAGTATTTGCCATGAGTTTTTCCTTACTCTTTCTCTTGAAATAAATGTGATTGAACTGCCTGCTGCGCTCGCGTTTCCGTAGCGAATGCCTCTAGCTCAGCCGGGAAAATGGCGCGGCTGGAAATTGAATCGTCTTACATGCAACGCCGTTGACGCTTACGCTCATGCTTCAAAGCGGTTCTCGGCTTCGGCCGTGACGTCAGGATCGAGCAGCTCCGGCTCCACACTGTGATCGCTTGCACCAGGCACCCTCATTGCGGTCAGTACGCGGCTGGAGTGTTGGCCGCGCCGCATCACCATGCGTCCGGTGCGTGCGACTTCGAGTACCTCATCGCCGCTCTCAGTAAGCACTTGGATAAGTCCTTCGATCTTGCTCTCGACTCCGGTGAGCTCGATCATCAGGGACTCCGGTGCGAGATCGACAATGCGTGCACGAAAGACTTCCACCAACTCGAAGATGTGCGAGCGCGTCTGCACTGTTGCCGCCACCTTGATCAGCGCTAACTCGCGGCTGACGTTCGCCTGCTGACCAACCTCATCGACTTCAAGCACGTTCTCCAATTTGTAAAGGGATGCCATGATCCGGTGGCTTGCTGTGGGCGAGGCCTCGGCCACAATCGTCATGCGTGACACATCAGCACGCTCTGAACGACCTACAGAGAGTGAGTAGATGTTCACATTAAGCCGGCGAAACAGAAGGGAGACGCGGCTTAGCACGCCCGGCCGATCTTCAACGAGTGCAATGAATGTATGCAGCATCGTACAGCTCTCCTTTCTTGGCACTGTTGACCTATATGTGCCAGCTTCAATTACACATCATCCGGCGATTCCAACATGGGATCAGGAGTGCTGGAAGGGCGGCGGATCATCTCGTGCAAGGCCGCGCCGGCAGGGATCATCGGGTAAACGGACTCCTCTTTTTCTACCAGGAAGTTGATCAGGAACGGGCCCTTTGTCGAACGTGCAGCATCAAGCGCAGCGCCAACTTCTCCTCGGGCGCGCACGGTGGCGCCGGGGATGCCATGGGCTTCCGCCAGCTTGACGAAATCAGGGCTGAGGATGGGCGAGGAGGCGTAGTTCTTGTCGTAGAAAAACTCCTGCCACTGCCGAACCATTCCCAGATAGCCATTGTTAATGATAGCGATGTTGATATTGAGATTCTCCTGCGCGATGGTGGAGAGCTCGCAAGCTGTCATCTGGAAGCCGCCATCTCCGGCGATGACCCAAACTTCCTTGTCTGGCATGGCGACCTTTGCCCCGATACCGGCAGGGAGCGCAAAGCCCATGGTTCCTAGTCCGCCGGAGGTGATCAGGGTGCGGGGTGACTCATGCTTGTAGTACTGAGCCTCCCACATCTGGTGCTGGCCAACGTCGGTTGCAACCAAAGCGTGGCCGCCGGTGGCACGCCATAGATCGTGGATCACGTGCGCGGCATAGAGGTGACCCAGGTCAGGCAGGTTGCGTATATCGCGCACCGCGGATTCGCCCTTGGAAGCATTGATCTGTGCCAGCCACGGTGACGCTTCTGTTGGGGCAGAGCCGAGATGCGGAAACAAAATGTCGAGCACCTCGGCCAGGTCGCCGATCAGGGCAACATCGACCTTGACATTCTTGTTGATCTCGGCCGGGTCGATCTCGATATGGATCTTCTTGGCATGCGGGGCGTAGCTCGCCAGGGTGCCGGTAACTCGATCATCAAAGCGCATGCCGCAGGCGATCAAAAGATCGGCTTGCTGAATCGCCTGGTTGACCCACGACTCGCCATGCATGCCCATCATGCCCAGCGAGAGCGGATGCGAGGCAGGGAAGCCGCCCAGTCCGAGCAGAGTCTCCGCCACCGGAATCTGCATTCTCTCGGCCAGCGCCATGACTCGCGCAGTCGCATTCGCCTTGATCACGCCATGACCGGCAAGGATGACCGGGCGCTTCGCAGAGCGAATTAACTTTGCTGCATCCGTAATCGAAGCAAACTCTGCTTTGAGCATCGGGTGCGGCCGGTAAGGGCGCGGAGCCGCAGCAGCAAAGTCGAAGGCCGCAACGGCCTGCTGTGCATCCTTGGTGATGTCCACCAGCACCGGCCCGGGGCGGCCGGACTGTGCGACGCGAAAGGCCTCTCTCAGAGCCGGGGCGATCTCTTCTGCTCGCGTCACGAGATAGTTATGCTTGGTCACCGGCAGGGTGACGCCGGTGATATCTACTTCCTGGAACGCGTCTGAGCCAAGGACCTTGCTCGAGACTTGGCCGGTGATACAAACCACTGGAATCGAATCAAGCATCGCTGTGGCCAGTCCGGTCACAAGGTTGGTCGCCCCTGGCCCGGAGGTGGCAAGGGCGACGCCCACGCGGCCCGAGGCGCGAGCGTATCCATCTGCCATGTGGGCTGCACCCTGCTCATGGCGAACGAGAATGTGCCTGACGGGAAACTTGCGCATCGCGTCGTAGACCGGAAGGATCGCGCCGCCAGGATAGCCAAAGACCTCGCGCACACCCTCGCCTTCAAGCGTGGCCCAGACGATCTCTGCGCCGGTCAGCTGCGGTCGCGTATCGGCATGCGCGGCTGCATCCGCGCGCGTTGCCTCCGATTCATGACGCACCTGCTGCTGTTCCCGTTCGTTGCCGGCCTGCGGATCCTGATCCGGGTTGGGCATCGCGTCGTGCGTGGTATCAGCCATAGAGCCTCCATGCCTTATTTCTGTAAGTGTGCCGGCAGATAACTTAGTAAGTGACGGCACCGAGCGATGCCGAAGAAACACTCTCTGCATACTTGCGGAAGACGCCGCGCGTATACCTGGGAGCTGGTGCTGTCCAACTCTGAAGGCGGGCCTCGATCTCTGCCTGCGACAGGTTGACGGAAAGGGTTCGGTTGAGAACGTCGAAGGTGATGTTGTCTCCTTCACGGATCGCCGCGATCGGTCCTCCGACAGCTGCCTCCGGTGCAACGTGGCCTGCCATTAAACCCCGAGTCGCTCCGGAGAAGCGGCCGTCTGTGATCAACGCTACTGTCTCTGAAAGTTCAGGAATGCCTTTGATGGCTGCAGTGACGGAAAGCATCTCGCGCATGCCGGGGCCGCCCCTTGGGCCTTCATAGCGGATTACACACACGTCATCGGGCTTGATGCGTCCGCCTTGCACTGCCTCAAAGCATGCCTCTTCCGAATCAAAGACACGCGCAGGCCCTTGATGGAAGACGCGCTCATGCCCGGCTACTTTGACCACGCACCCTTCCGGAGCAAGATTGCCGCGAAGGATCACCAAGCCGCCGGTCGGCTTGAGCGGGCGCTCCCAGGTGTGAATGACAGCCTGGCCCGGAGTTTCTTCTGCAAGGCCGGCTTCTTCAAAGAGCGTTCGTCCACTTACCGTTGAGAGGTCTTGGAGTAAGCCGCGCTCCATCAGCCGCTTCGCAAGCACCCTGGATCCACCTGCGTCCTGATAATCTTTTGCGGCGTACTTACCGCCTGGCGATAAGTCGCAGATAAATGGGGTCTGTTCACTGATCCGATCGAAATCCTCCATCGACAGCGCGATGTCAAGCTCGCTTGCAATCGCGATCAGGTGCAACACCGCATTGGTCGAGCCGCCCGAGGCGGCGACTGCAGCAATCCCATTCTCGAGCGCCTGCCGACTGAGTATGTCACGCGGCTTAACCTGCTTGCGGGTAAGCTCCATCACCAGACGCCCAGCCTCGCGTGAGGCCTCGTGTTTGTTCTTGCTCATCGCAGGGACGCCTGTAATTTGCATAGGCGAGATACCGAGGAACTCGCCGGCCATCGCCATCGTGTTTGCGGTAAACTGGCCGCCGCAGGCGCCCGGTCCAGGGCAGGCTGCCGCCTCGACTGCTTCAAGCTGCTCATCGTTGATCCTGCCGGCAGCGTGCGAGCCAATTGCTTCGAAGACCTGCAGGATGGTGATCTCTTTGGTTGACCCATCTGCCTGTGGCAGCAGGCCGGGGGCAATGGAGCCGCCGTAGAGCATCAGCCCCGGGATGTTCAGCCTGGCCAGCGCCATGATCGCCGCGGGCATGTTCTTGTCACAGCCTGCGATACAAACCAGACCATCAAAGGAGTTACCACGGCTGACTAACTCGATCGAATCCGCAATCACTTCACGCGAGATCAGCGAGGCCTTCATGCCCTCGGTGCCCATGGTGATCCCGTCGTGGATGGTAACCGTGTTGAACTCCATCGGCGTTCCGCCGGCCTCGCGTACGCCTTGCTTCACCGCCTCGGCAACCTGACGCAAGTGGAAGTTGCAGGGACCGATCTCCGTCCATGTATTGGCTATGCCGATGATCGGCTTACGCAGGTCTTCCTTGCTGAAGCCCACTCCGCGGAGATAGCTGCGCGCCGCAGCTCGACTGGGGCCTTCTGTCAGCACGACGCTGTTTGTTTTGCCTGGTACCTGGCTGTACGTCTCGCTCAAAACTTTCCCTCTACTTCCAAAGTGTGGGCTGGCTAGGCACGGGCAGCAAGCCATATCTCGCGGTCATGGTCCTGCTCGTAGCTGCGTATGGCTTCGGCGTGGCGCAGCGTCAGCCCGATGTCATCCAGTCCGTTGAGCAGGCAATCGCGCCGAAAGGGATCGATGGAGAAGGTGCTCGCAAACCCGAGTGTGTCGAGCACTGTATTGTCTTCAAGCGAAACCGTAAGGCGGTAACCGTCAGCAGCCTTGGCATGGAGCATGATGCGCTCCACATCCTGCTCGGGGAGTGTCAGTGCCAGGAGGCCATTCTTGCCGGCATTGGAGTGAAAGATGTCAGCAAAGCTGGGTGCGATAATGCAGCGAAAGCCAAACTGGGTAAGGGCCCAGGCAGCATGCTCACGGGAAGAGCCGCAGCCGAAGTTTTTCCCTGCGACTAGGATCTGTACCCCCTGGTAAGCCGGCTGGTTAAGGACGAAGTCAGGTTGCTGGCGCCAGTCGTAAAAGAGGAAATCTCCGTAGCCGGTGCGCTCAATCCTTTTTAGAAATTGCTTCGGAATGATCTGGTCTGTGTCGATGTTGGAGGACTCGAGTGGTGCCACGATTCCGGTGAGGGTTGTGAATGGTTCCATTAGGCCAACACCTCCGCCTGCTTGTACTCCCAGGTGCGTATGTCGGTAAAGTGGCCCTTGATGGCAGCCGCGGCAGCCATCGCGGGACTGACTAAGTGGGTTCGGCCGCCCTTACCCTGCCGGCCCTCAAAGTTGCGATTGGAAGTCGAAGCGCAGCGTTCGCCGGGCTGCAGGATGTCTGGGTTCATGCCCAGGCACATCGAGCAGCCGGGCTCGCGCCAGTCAAAGCCGGCCTGCCGAAAGAGGTGGTCGAGCCCTTCGCGCTCAGCCTGGGCCTTGACCTGTTGCGAGCCCGGAACGACCATGGCACTTACGTTGGCGTGCACCTGGTAGCCGGTCACGACTTTAGCCGCCGCACGCAGGTCCTCAATGCGCGCGTTGGTGCAGGAGCCCAGAAATACGCGGTCAATGGCGATCTCTTCGATCGGCGTGCCGGGGGTGAGTGCCATGTATTCGAGTGCTCGCGCGAGATTGTTGCGATCCGCCTCGGTCGCAGCCCGGTGAGGGTATGGAACCGTCTCTGTTACAGAAACAACCATCCCCGGGCTCGTGCCCCAGGTCACGTAGGGAGCGAGTTCGTGCGCCTCAATCACAAGCTCGCGATCAAAGGCCGCGCCAGGATCGGTGGGGAGCTTGCGCCACTGCTCCTTTGCCAGCTCCCACGCATCGCCCTTGGGGGCAAAGCGACGGCCCTGCAGATAAGCAAATGTCGTCTCGTCCGGCGCGATCATGCCGGCGCGGGCGCCTGCTTCAATACTCATGTTGCACACCGTCATGCGACCTTCCATCGAGAGCGCGCGGATGGCCGACCCCGCGTACTCGACCGCATAGCCGGTGGCCCCGTCTGTGCCGATGCGCCCGATGATGCCGAGCACGATGTCTTTTGCGGTGACTCCGTCGAGCAACTGACCCTCGACAGAGATGCGGAATGTTTTGGGTCGCGACTGCGGCAAGGTCTGCGTCGCGAGCACATGCTCGACCTCGCTCGTGCCGATGCCGAAGGCGAGCGCGCCAAAGGCGCCATGCGTCGAGGTATGCGAATCACCGCAGACGATCGTCATGCCTGGCTTGGTTGCGCCAAGCTCGGGACCGATCATATGGACGATGCCCTGCTCGGGCGCGTTCACATCGAAGAGCTCGATGTCGAACTCAGCGCAATTTGTCCGCAGCGCTTCTATCTGTCGGGCTGCGATCGGGTCTTTGATGTCAATGCGATTCGCATCGGTGGGTACGTTGTGATCGACCGTGGCCAAGGTGCGATCAGGCCGATGCACCTGCCGAGTCGCCATGCGGAGTCCGTCAAATGCCTGGGGCGAGGTGACCTCATGGACTAGGTGAAGATCGATGTAGAGCAGCGTCGGCTCGCCGGGCGGCTCGACGACGATGTGCTGCTCCCAGAGCTTTTCAAACAATGTTTTTGGTGTCGCCATTCGGTGATCCTCGCTTTGCGTACCTACACGGTTTGCGTCTGCTTTTGCAGTTCGGCTGCCAACGCCGTGTGCACGCGATCGCTCATCTCGCTGGTGCTGAGCACTAAACCCTTGTCGCCTTGGGCAAGACCGCGCGCAATGTCCTGAGTCCGTGCGCCGCTATCGAGCGTCGTGCGCACGGCAGCCTCGACAGCTTGCGCCTCCCGCTCGAGGCCAGCGGAGTAACGCAGCAACATGGCCGCAGTGAGAATAGCGCCGATCGGATTTGCGATACCTTTGCCGGCGATATCAGGCGCAGAACCATGCACCGGCTCATAGAGATCAACCTTGCCGCCGATCGTCGCCGAAGGCAGCACGCCCAGCGAACCGGTGATCACGCCTGCCTCATCAGAGAGAATGTCGCCGAAGAGATTCTCGGTCAGGATCACATCGAAGCGCCGAGGCGTATTCATCAGGTGCATCGCGCAGGCATCCACGTACTCGTGGTCGACCGTGACCTGAGGAAACTCCTGCGCGACTTCATTGACGGTAGCGCGCCAGAGTTGCGAGACCTCGAGCACGTTCGCCTTATCGACAGAGGTAAGCTTGCCGCGTCGTTTGCCGGCGAGCTCGAAGGCGATGCGCGCTACGCGAGCGATCTCGTCGCGACTGTAGCGCATCGTGTTCCAGGCTTGCTGGCTGCTGCGGTTCCACTCGCGCGGCTGGCCAAAGTAGAGCCCCCCGAGCAACTCTCGCACAAAGAGGATATCTGCGCCCGCGATCACGTCTGCCCGCAGCGGCGAATTGTGCGCAAGCGCGGGGTGTGCAAAGGCTGGGCGCAGGTTGGCAAAGCCGCCGAGTGCCGCGCGGATGGCGAGCAGTCCTGCCTCGGGTCGCTGGTCGGGCGGCAGCGCGTTGAACTTGTTCGCGCCGACCGCGCCCAGAAAAACGGCATCGCTCGCAAGAGCAGCATCAAGCGTCCGCTGTGGCAGGGGGTGGCCGTGTGCATCGATGGCTGCGCCTCCGATCAGCTCATGCTGGAAGCTGAACTGGTGGCCACCATGTTGAGCTACCGCCTCAAGGACGCGCACCGCCTGCGCTGTGACTTCAGGCCCGATACCATCGCCAGCTACTACCGTTATCTGTAACTTCATCTTGCCCCTGATGTCACGGTGGATGATCTTATGAAGAAGATCCACTTGTTTTGGAGCAGTGACAGGATAGCTGCCACTTTATTCTTCACTGCGTGCTGCACACGTTGACCAATCAACCACTTACCGGGGCTTCGTGATTTCGCGGATGGTGGGCGACCAGGTTGAGCAGGTCCTGATCATAGATGGCCTTTTTGCGGTCGGCGAGTTCCGTAAAGGCTGCGTAGGCTGTTTCCAGCTGATCTGGTTGGAGTGAGTAGCCTAACTCCGCCAACCGCGAGCGCATGGCTGCGCGTCCGGAGTGTTTGCCTAGAACAAACCTGTGGGCAGGCTGACCGACCGAAGCGGGCGTCATGATCTCGTAGGTAAGAGGATTGGCCAGCATGCCGTGCTGGTGGATGCCTGCCTCGTGCGCGAATGCATTCTCACCAACGATCGCTTTATTTGGCGCTGGGCGAAAGCTGATGGTCTCCCCAAGAAGCTGGCTCACCGGGTAGAGCTTCTCAAGCACAATGTTGTTGGTCACTCCGTAGCGGTCGGCTCTGACTTTCAAGAGCGCGGCGACTTCTTCAAGTGCCGCGTTGCCGGCCCTCTCGCCGATGCCATTGATCGTGCACTCTACCTGTCGGGCTCCGCCCTCGATGCCGGCCACGGTATTGGCTACGGCGAGGCCGAGATCGTCATGGCAGTGGGTCGAGAGCGTGATCGTAGCCGCCGCGGGTACGCGCTCAAGCACACCGCGGAACATGGCCGCATAGTCTGAAGGCGTGGAGTAGCCGGTGGTGTCGGGCAGGTTGATAGTAGTCGCGCCTGCCTCAATCGCGACCGTAATCATCTGGCATAGATACTCGAGATCGGTACGGGTCGCATCTTCCGCGGAGAACTCGATATCTTCGACATAGCTGCGGGCCAGCGCGACCATCTCTCCGGTCTGCGCCAGAGCCTGCTCCCGGCTCATCTTCAGCTTGTACTCGAGATGAATGTCAGAGCTGGCAAGAAATGTATGGATGCGGGCTTTGGCCGCGTGTTCGACCGAACCGGCTGCGCGTTCGATATCCAGCCGACGCGCTCGAGCGAGCGAGGCGATGATGGGGCCGTCGACCTCGCGAGCGATCGCCTGAATCGAGGCGAAGTCCCCCTCTGACGAGATCGCAAAGCCGGCTTCCAGGACGTCGACACCAAGGCCGGCGAGAGCATGCGCGAGCCGAAGCTTCTCTGCTCGAGTCATGCTGCAGCCCGGCGACTGTTCGCCGTCTCGCAGGGTGGTATCGAAAAGGAGCAGGCGGTTTTGCATCAAGCTTCTGTCCCGCGAGCGCAGTGTGTCTCGACTAAGGCAAGTCTTACAGGGAGGCAAAAATAATTCAAGGCAAAAATCCATGCGCAATGTATAAGGAGAGCTTATGAAACGGCAAGTCCTGCGGTGTCGGAGGTCATTCGCTTATGGAGCTAAGTCAGCTTGAGACGTTTATGGCCGTGATCGAGGAGCGGGGCTTCTCCCGAGCGGCGCACCGGCTTCATCGTACCCAGCCGGCGGTTTCGCAGTCACTCAGGCGCCTGGAAGAGGAAGTCGGCGAAAAGCTCTTTGAGCGATATGCGCGGGACGGTACGCTCACCGCTGCTGGAGAGGTCTTGCGCTCCTATGCTGAGAGGCTGCTGCAGCTGCGCGGCGAGGCGGCGGCCGCGGTGGGCGAGCTGCGCTCGCTCGCGCGTGGCAGGCTGACGGTAGCGGCAAACGAGTACACCTCGCACTTTCTCCTTCCGTGCCTGGAGGCGTATCGATTGGCCTGCCCGCAGATCAGCATTTTCGTGCAGCGCGCGCTAGCCAGCCGGATCCCGGACGAGATTCTGCAGCGTTCCGTCGAGCTCGGTGTGCTCTCCTTTCAGCCTGAGCAGGAAGCGCTCGAAGCGGTATGCGTCTATGAAGATCATGTGGCGTTTGTCGTGGACCGGAAGCATCCACTGGCGCGGCAGCAGAGTGTTTCGGTGACTGAACTGGGGGCGCAGAACTTTATTGGCCATAGTGTGCCTTCGCCGCTCCGGCGACAGATTACCGAACTCTTTGAACAGCAAAAGACTCCGCTGCACACCGGCGTGCAGCTCCCCTCGCTTGAGGCGATCAAGCGCTTTGTTGCCATGGGTGCGGGTGTGGCTATTTTGCCGGGTCTGACGGTGCAGCAGGAAGTAGCCAGGGGAGACCTGGTGCAGGTCCGGGTTCCGGAACTGGATGGCCGCCGCCGTCTGTGGCTTGTGTACAGGCGACAGAGCGCCCTCTCCCATGCAGCGCGCGCGTTGCTCAAGGTGCTGGAGACACGAGCCGAGGAGTTAGGTTCGCCCTATCTTTTCGAGCTCTCCGCCGAGGCAAGAGCAACCGGGTAAGCGGCAGGGCACGAGATTGGCCTGACCCGCATCAACGCCCGGCGCAAAATCGGCGCTACCAAGACTTCGCCAGGATGGTCCAACGGGAGGAGTGGCCAAGTTGCCGGGCCGGTCGCCATGGCTGGGACGGGGGCAAACCCCGGTTCATCCAGCCTAACCGCGCTAGGTGGAGAGACGCACGGGTACAATGAGCGAAAGGGACTCGCTTCATCTGAAGTCCTTGTTGAAGATTCCAAAGGGCCCCAGGGGCGGATGCCTGCGAGCGACTTTTCGCCCAGGCAAGAGGTTCACGAACGAATGAAGAAATGGATGCTGTTTCTAGCCTGCCTACCGCTTGCTGCGGCAACAGGTTATGCCCAGGAGAGCCGCATGGACGCAAGTGTGAGTGGCGCCGGATTTTTCCCTCGCAACGTCGACGCGAATACGGTTCAGGAGAGCTCCACGACCGGCTTTGGTCTGCTTGGCAGCTATCGGTACCTGGTCACGCCCCACATAGCGCTCGAAGCAAACTACGGCTATGACCGGGACATTTTCAAGTTTGCCTCCAACGTGAACAATGCTCGCGTCCACACGCAGTTCCAGGAAGGCTCAGCCGAGGCGGTCTATAGCGCGTTTGCCTTCCACAACTTTTACCCGTTCATTGAAGGCGGCATCGGCGGATACCTCTTCGGCATCATCAATGACAACAAAACGAATTTCCCGGGCCTGAAGAGCAACACGGAGATCGGTGTACCCTACGGCGGCGGCGTGGCCTATGAGTTGAGCCCCAGCTTTGATATACGTGCCGAGTATCGCGGCATTGTCGTCAAGGCTCCGGACTTTAGTGCGCCATCAGGCTTCACGCATACTGGTCGCTATACGAACATCAGCAATCCGGTCATTGGTGTTGCCTACCACTTCTAGGAAGACCGAAACACAGGTTTAAACTGTGCGGATGATAAACGGTGAGAGAGCAGGCTTAGCTTTCTGGCACCTGCTCTCGCGCCGGGAGCTTGGCTGGAGCCCAGGCGCTGGTACGGCGGCCGCAAGGGTTAAAAGACGCGGTAGGAGATGCCGCCGCTGAACCCGTTCGGATTGATGCCATTATCCGGGATGCCGGGCAGACCCGGGGCACTGGGAATCAACTGGTATTCGTAGTCAAAGCGCGCTTTGAATCTGCGAGCAAGCCGGTACTCCACGTTTGCTCCGGGCGCATACTCAAGATAGCTGCCGTAGCCGATATCGCCCGAGTAGTTGATCAGGCCTCCACCCAGCAGAAACTTTACATTGGCCGAGATCTTATGACGCTGAAAGATCGTCATGTAGGGTCCGCCCAGGTAGCTTTTTTCAGTCAGGCCGCCAGGCTTGGTGAAGGTAAGAAACCGCGCTTCCCCTTCCAGTCCTATTTTGTTGAAAACGGACAGATCGCCGTAAACGCCTGCCCCGGGCAGGCGAACAAGGCCCCAGTCAGGGTTAAAGTTGGAGTACTCCACCCCTACCCAAAGGCGAGGTTCATGGCCTGTAGCTGAAGGTGCTACCTGGGCGCGCAGGTGGCAGGTCAGCGTCGCACAGGCGAGCAAAAGTAGAAGCTTGTCACGCATTTCATCTCCGAAGACCCGGATGGTCTTCCACGCAGACATACCTGCCAGGAGAGCCTTGCTCTCCTGGCTAAGCGCTAAGGCTGCGGTGTCGCTGCTGCCGGTGCGGGTACTGCAGCCTGGCTCGGCGCCCCAGGCTGATCTACTGCATTCGCCTGGCCCGTCGGCTGCGCAGCCGGCTGGTTGGAAGGCGGGGTCGCAGGCTCAGGCGATGCACTTGCCTGGTAACGCTGCAGCCGCAGGTAGACAGGGGTGACTGCAAAGGGGAGCTTGTCTGCGGCGTTCAGCAGCACTGGGACGCTCGCATTAATCGCGATCACCTTATCGTTCCAGGGATCAGTCTTCAGGTGGCTGCCGATAGGTAACGCTGCACGCTGGGTAAGATTGTTCATCTCCAGCTTTGGGGCACCCTTGCCGAGCTCGATGAGCCATGGGGTGCCGTCAGCCTTAATCAGCGGGTCACCTAACCGTGGCGAAAGCAGAGCCGTGAGCGACTTCTCGCGATTCTGAAGCTGCTCAAAGAACAAACCGACGCTGGCAGACTTGTCCTTATACACCGATCCATTGAAGAGCTCGATGGCCTTCTTGGCCGCGGCCGTGTTGTCTGCATCGTTGTGATTCATCAGGATGCGCTCAAAGGTTGACTGGTCAGGAAAGAGCAACCGGTCATTGAAGGCGTACCGCGTATCGATGTGGTGGCCAAGCACGATATGCGCAAGCTCGAAGCTCAGCACAGCAGCCAGAGACTCCTCTGTCGGCAGGACGTCGACCAGGCCTTTGCTCAGCAGGATTGTGTTGCCTACGGCGAGCGACTCAAGCGGCTGCGTCAGCATGATGCGGCAGTGCAGATCCGAAGGCAGCTGCAAATTGTTCCCAATGACGATATTGTTCGCAACCTGCTCAAGGATTTTGTCGTAGTCGCTTGATGGAGCAAGCAACCCAGCCTGAACGAGCCGGTCAAGAACGTTGTTTTCCGCTTGGGTGATGAAGAGCCGTTGTGCCTGGAGCGGGCTTACATCCTGCGAATTCTCGCTCTGATCCTGTGCGTTTTCGATCTGCATGGAAGAGTTGTCGGTGGTGCTCGTCGGAAGCTTCAGCGAATAACCCCAGAAATAGGTCTGGGCGCGAAAGCCCTTGGCTTTAGCAGCTGCCGCGTGGTCTGTCTCCTCGACATAGATCACGGCGGGCAGCCAAACATCCTGCTGAAGGTTGGAGCGCCAGCTGTCGAAGTGGTAGTAGTGAGTCTCCTCATCGTTGGCGGCGCTGGTGTAGGTGCCATTAAAGCGAACGATGTTGCCGTCCTGGTCCTCTACCCAGATGCGGCCGAAGAACCTGCCGGCGCCTGACTTCGCTTGCGGACGCACATCAAAGACGGTGGTGCGAACGCTGCCCAGAAACTCCTTGCGCACAAAGGCGAACTCGTAGTGCTTCTGATCAAAGCCAACCGGGTCGATGAACATCATGTCCATGAAGCCGGTGGGGGAGTAACTTAGCTCGAATGCTTTGCTCAGGCCGGTGACGTACTTGAGCGAGCCGTGCAGAAGCCCCCGGTGGGTGGCGCGGGCGTCGTACTGCTCATCGCCGAAGGTCTTGCCGAAGTCCACGCGGCCCAGGATGTACTGATCCGAGACCGGGACCTGGAACTCAACTGGATCCGGCTTCATGTTCTGGATGTAGGTCTGGACCACCGGCGTGTGTTTGGCGATCTCCTTGATCGTGACCTTCTCCCGGGCCATGGCATGGTCCAGCAGTTGGACCTGCTCGGGGGTAAGCGGAACGAAATCCGCTTTCTTATCCTTCTTTGCAAACGCCGGGGCCGCTGCGAGCGAAAGGCTAAGCGCCGCGATCCAAAACTTTCTCACTACCATACCCTCAGACTCCTGATCGGGCGCACACCTCGGTCGCGCCCATGCTCTCTTGCGATAGTAGCCGCAGAACCGACCTAGTTGTTTGCCTGTTCATACACAGTAAGACCCGGTGGTACCGTGCGGACCAGGAATGGAGTGCCGGTTACGCGAGCTGAAAGGCTACGTGAATCACGCTAACCTGGTCGACCGGCTTGCCATCGCGGGTGGCCGGCTTGAAGCGAATCCTCTGGGCTGCAAGCTTTGCCTGTTCATCGAGGCCGTGGCCAAGGCCATTGACGACGCGCAGCACCTCAACCTCGCCGGTTGCGGTAAAGCGCACCTCGAGCGTGACGTCGCCCTCGATGTGCATCTCTCGCGCTTCCGAGGTGTATTGAGGCAGAGGCTTAGACAGAACCACGATTGCCGTGGTGACAGGCTGCTGCACCCTGACCGCCGCTGAAGGACCAGCCGGAGCACCGCTGCCAAAGCCGGTGCTGGCCACGGTACCGCGGCTCCCCTGGGAAGCGGCCTGAGCCCCGGCGCCGAAGCCCGTCGAAGCAACGACTCCATGCGCACTGCCATTTGGCGAGCCGGCGCCCAGCCCTGTGCCAAACCCTGCGCCCTGGACGACACCGCGGTGGGCAGCCGCGCCCTGGTCGGCACTGTTCGCGGCGCCGAAGCCACCGACCGAGGCAATGGTGGCCGGCCGGTTTGCGTTCGGGTTGGGAGCAGCACCTGAAGGATCTCCGAAGCCGGCCGCCCGTGCAGCAGGCGCGACTTTCACCGCGGCCGCAGGCGCCGGCGTCGAGTCATGGAACATACCGACAACCGGTGCCGGTGGCTGAGCGACAGGCCGGGGTGCCGCGACCGGGATCGTCGGCGCCTTAGTCTCAACCTTCATCGGTTCGACCTTTGGCGGCTCGGGAACCACGATCTTCGGCGGGACGATCTTGGCAACTTCAGTCTTCGAGATCGGCGGAATGGGAGGCATCTTGACCTTGATCACCGGCGGCACGTACGGCTTCGGTTGTTCGGCCAGGTAGGTCAACTGCAGCTTTCTCTCGCGAACACGCGCTTCGTGCACCTGCGAAATGGTCAAAAGCAGGACTGCGGCGCAGATCAATCCATTGACAAGCAGGCTCACGCCGAACGATCCCAGTGGCCTCTTCTCTACCGGCAGCAAACCAAAGTTTGCGCGGTTCAGGACGTCGTTGTTCGCCCTTGGTGCCTCTATCTGATCTTCTAAATGCATTTTTATTCTGCTCGAGACAGTCTCCCCTTTTTGCCCGGAGGAGAGGCTCTCAGGTTGGTCCAGGGAAGGAGCTCCCGCCTCTGGAAAGGGCTGAGAAGGCCTCGACCTATTGAACCATATCGCACCCGCATCGGCTGGTTGCGCGGGGGTCGCTTGTAGTTGTTCTTTCACCTATTACCTCGGTGATACAAATTGCGACCCAGGAAAAAAAGCGGGGTACCCGGGCTCGCCCCGTCTCTATCGGTAAGATGGGGTGAAGCGTTCAGGGGCGAAAGCTTTTGCTGGCAAACTTGAGTCACCCGGACCTTGCATTTTGACGAACATTGTCACGAACGTTGTCCTCGTCCGCAGGCTTCGCCGTGCTCTCTCTTGCTGTCTGGTATAGACGCCTTCAAAACCTATAAGGAGTATCGAAGTGCGAATTCTCGTAACAGGTGGTGCAGGCTACGTAGGCGGCACGGTTGCGCAGTTGTTGCTCGACCGAGGCCATGAAGTGGTCATCCTCGACAATCTCTGCCACGGCTTCCGTTCCATGGTGCCGTCCGGGACGCGCTTCGTCGAGGCAGAGCTCGCGGATCGGCCCGCGCTCGAGAGCCTACTCGGCGAAGGCTTCGATGGGGTGATGCACTTCGCTGCGCTCATTGAGGCAGGCGAAAGCATGAAGTGCCCCGAAGTCTACTTCCGCAACAACAGCGCCACCACGCTGACCCTGCTTGAGGCCATGCACGCCACTGGTACCAACAAGCTGGTCTTCTCCTCCACAGCCGCGCTTTACGGAGAGCCGGAGTCAACCCCGATCCTTGAGGACGCACCCCTCCATCCTACGAACACCTATGGCGAGTCAAAGTTGCTCGTCGAGCAGATGCTCACCTGGTTCAATCGTATCTACGGCTTCCGCTACGCCAGCCTGCGCTACTTTAACGTGGCTGGGGCGGCCTATGGACGAGGCGAGACCCATGAGCCTGAGTCTCACCTGATCCCCCTGGTGCTCGATGTTGCGCTCGGTCGCCGCAAGAGCATCAAGATCTTTGGCCAGGATTATCCCACTCCGGACGGGACAGCGGTTCGCGATTACATCCATGTAGAAGACCTGGCAAAAGCGCATCTGCTTGCTTTTGAGGCACTTACCCAGCACGATCGCATGATCTACAACATTGGCAATGGACAGGGTTTCTCCGTCCGCGAGATCATCGAGTCGGTGCGGCGGGTTACCGGAAAAGCAATTGAGGTGGTCGAGGAGCCCAGGCGTGCAGGCGACCCGGCGGTGCTGATCGCGAGCTCGGCCAAGATCACGGCTGAGCTGGGCTGGAAGCCTGAGCACACTTCGATCGACGCGATCGTTGAGAGCGCCTGGGCCTGGCACCAGGAGCGCTACCAGCGAACCGGCTTTTAGGCCCCTACGAGTGCAAGCCGGTTTCGCGACAGTCTGCCGGCGCTGCCTCGCTCTTCCTATGAAGACGAGGATCGCGGCTTCGTATCGACCGCGACTTTAGGGAACTCGACCCTAGTGGAAGAGGTGAACTGCGCGCAGCGCCGTGTTGTAGACGCCCCAGGCTGCGGGCAGGACCACGACCGCCCATGCCAGGGTGAGGTTGAGCGGCGAACTCGTTGTTTCTTTGGTGGCTACTGCCATACCGGACTCTCCTTATTACTTCGTCAGAACAGGCGTTACTTCGTCGATACAGGCTAGTGGAGCCCGCCGGCTGCTATCGGTACCGGCTCGCTGGTTTTGATCCAGTACTTGGCAGCGACTGGCCGCACCAGCAGGCTCAGCACCAGCCCTACACCCAGGAGTGCTGCCATGATGTGCAGTACCGAGGGGTAAGCCTGGGCAAGCGGACGGTGCGCTTGCGCGTAGCGGTCAAGCACGCCGTTGACGATCAGCGGCCCCAGGATGCCTGCGGTCGACCAGGCCGTCAGAAGCCGGCCGTAGATCGCGCTCACCTCAGTGGTGCCGTAGAGATCCTTCAGGTACGCGGGCGCAGTCGAAAAGCCGCCCCCATACATGCTGATCAAGACTCCGCCCACCAGCACGAACAAGCCTACCGAGTGGAGCCCTGGCAGCAGAGCGTAGAGCCCGGTACCGAGAACGAAGAAGGTGAGAAAGGTGTACTTGCGTCCGCCAAAGTCTGACAGGGAAGACCAGAGAAAGCGGCCGCCCATGTTGAACAGCGAGAGCATGCCGACGAAGCCGCCTGCTTCGAGCGCCGTCACCCGGCCCAGGAAGAGGTTCTGGATCATCGGCGAAGCCTGCTCCAGGATGCCGATGCCCGCGGTCGTGTTCAGAAAGAGCATCAGCCAGAGAAGCCAGAACTGTGGGGTCCGCATCGCCGAGGCCGCGGTCACGTTGTGCGAGCTGATCAGGGCGGAGCTCTGCGTCCCGGGGGTCCAGCCGACCGGCATCCATCCGGGTGCGGGCACCCGCATCATCAGCACGCCAAACATCATGAAGACCAGGTAGACCAGGCCCATCGTCGCAAGGGTGGCAGGGATGGCCGGGTGGCCGGATGTCCGGTAGAACGCGATCAGGTCGGTGGCGAGAGGCGAGCCGATCATCGCGCCGCCCCCAAAGCCCATGATCGCGAGCCCGGTTGCCAGCCCCGGCCGGTCAGGGAACCACTTGATTAATGTGGCGACCGGGGCGATATAGCCAAAACCGAGCCCGATGCCCCCGATGACTCCGTACCCCAGGTACACCAGGGCGAGCGAGTGCAGCCGGACGCCTGCAGCCGAGACCAGAAAGCCCGCGCCAAAGCAGAGCGCCGCCAGGAAGAGCACCTTTCGGGGACCGGCTCGCTCGATCCATTTGCCGAAGATCGCGGCCGAGATACCAAGTACCGCGATGGCAATGGAAAAGATGTAGCCGATCTCCTTCAGCGACCAGCTCGAGCCGTCTACGGCCTTGAGCGCGTGCAGCGGATTGACGAAGACGCTGAAGGCATAGACCTGCCCGATGGCCAGGTGGATGGCGAGTGCGGCCGGAGGGACCAGCCAACGGCTATAACCGGGCGGGGCCACAGACCGCTCGCGATCGAGGAAAGAGAAAACACTCATCAGAAACTCCCACAGTAGAAAAACTCAACTTGTCTCGAAACAGCAAACTTCTCATGATATCCCGGTACATCGACCTCCTGTCCAGCGGCGTACATCCTCCTGTCCAGTGGAGCGAAAGCCAACGGCGCGGCTGTCGTCCTGGCTGGGGCATCAAAGAGGCTGCGGCCGGGAAGGCAGCGCCAGCGCACCGCGATGGCCGGGGTAGACGAGCGGAGGCCCTGACCATTAGTGTGAATCTGCAAGCAGCTTGAACGGCAAAGCTCGCCTAACCGCCGACCCTATCTCCACAACCGAGAGCAGACCCCGAGATGTCAGCTGCGACAAACGCAAACCCTCATCTGAGCTCCACCCAGCGGGAGAACCGGCTCTTTCCGCCCTCTGCGGCCTTCCGGGCGCAGGCGTACATTCGCTCGCTTGAGGAGTACGAGGCGCTCTACCGTTTTTCGGTCGAGCAGCCTGAGGAGTTCTGGGCCGGCATTGCCGGGGAGCTTCACTGGTTCCGGCCCTGGGACAGGGTGCTCGACTGGCAGCCGCCTCACGCGCGGTGGTTCGCAGGCGGCCAGATCAACCTGAGCTACAACTGCGTGGACCGGCATGTGGAAGCGGGCCTGGGCGACAAGCGTGCCATCGTCTGGGAGGGTGAGCCGGGCGAGGTGCGCACGCTCACCTTTGCCGAACTTCATGAGCAAATCCAGCGCCTGGCAAACGTGCTCCGGTCACTCGGCGTGACCAAGGGCGACCGGGTCGCGATCTACATGGGGATGACGCCGGAGCTGGCGATCGCGCTGCTGGCTTGCGCGCGCATCGGCGCGGTGCACTCGGTCATCTTCGGGGGCTTCGCAGCGCAGGCCATTGCTGACCGCATCAACGACTCGGCGTGTGAGACGCTGCTGACCCAGGATGGATCCTATCGGCGTGGCGCCGAGTTCAAGCTTAAGGCTGCTGTCGATGAAGCACTCACGCAGTGTCCATCGGTAAAGAACGTGGTTGTCTACCAGCGTACCGGCTCGCTCATATCTATGCAGCCTGGGCGGGATCACTGGTGGCACGAGCTTATGCAAGCGGCGCATCCCCACTGCCCGGCCGAGCCCCTCGACGCCGAGGATCCGCTCTACATCCTTTACACCTCCGGCACCACCGGCAAGCCGAAGGGCCTGGTCCACACCAACGGCGGCTATGCCGTGCACACCTACCTGACCAGCAAGCTGGTCTTTGATCTTCACCCGGAGGATGTGTACTGGTGCTCGGCCGACATCGGCTGGGTGACCGGGCACTCCTACGTGGTCTACGGCATCCTGCTCAACGCAGTCACCACCGTGATGTACGAGGGCGCACCCAACCACCCGCAGCCGGACCGCTTCTGGAAGATCATCGACGACCACAAGGTGTCAGTCTTTTACACGGCGCCTACCGCGATACGCGCCTTCATCAAATGGGGCGACCAGTACCCCAAGGCGCACTCGCTCGATTCGCTGCGCATGCTTGGCACAGTCGGCGAGCCGATCAATCCTGAAGCGTGGATGTGGTACCACGAGGTGATCGGCAAGGGGCGCTGCCCGATCGCCGATACCTGGTGGCAGACCGAGACCGGCGGGCACATGCTCACGCCGATCCCGGGTGCGATCTCGACCAAGCCCGGCTCCGCGACGAGGCCCTTCTTTGGAATTGTGCCTGACATTGTGACAAAGGACGGAGAGTCTGTACCCACCGGCCAGGGCGGACTGCTGGTCATCCGCAAACCCTGGCCGGGCATGGCGCGCACGATCTACAACGATGCCGAGCGCTACGAGAAGACGTACTGGTCCGAGATCCCCGGCGTGTATGTTTCTGGCGACGGCGCTCGGGTGGACGAGGATGGCTACTACTGGCTGATGGGCCGGGTCGACGACGTGATTAACGTAAGTGGACATCGCCTGGGCACAGCCGAGCTCGAGTCGGCGCTGGTCGCGCACACCTGTGTTGCCGAAGCGGCGGTAGTGGGTATGCCGCACGAGATGAAAGGCCAGGGCATTACCGCCTTTGTGACGCTTGAGAGCGGTTCGCAACCGTCACCTGCGTTAAAGGAAGAGCTGCGTCACTGGGTCGCGAAAGAGATTGGCGCGCTCGCTCGGCCGGACGAGGTGCGCTTTACCGACCAGTTGCCGAAGACTCGCTCCGGCAAGATCATGCGCCGGCTGCTGAGGGAGCTCGCAGCAGGGGGCGAGATCAAGGGTGACATGACCACGCTGGAAGACTTTAACGTGCTGGCCAAGCTGAAAGAAGACGACGAGTAAGCTGCGCGCTCTATCGGCCGAGCGCTGTAAAGGTGATTTTTTTGATCTGCCTGCCTGCAGGAGCCACGCAGATTATTGCTTTCGCTCACACCTAGCTCAATCCCCTGCTCTCAAAGAGTGACTTCGTGCATGCGGCGGGCGGGAGCAGGCGCGGGCTCTCGGCTACAGGGTCACCACACCAATGACCACGAAACGCCTGGGATGACAGCCAACAGGCTTTTGCAGGACTGAACGCTGTGTACCATCAGGCTATGGTCACCCGTACCAAATCGCTCTCCGCGCGGCAGACCTACGCGATCTCGCGCGCGCTCGCTGACCCGACTCGCTACGGCATACTCAAGCGGGTTGCCGAGCAGGATGCCACTGCCTGCAGTGACCTGCGTGAGGCTTTCCCGATCACCCCGGCCACGCTGTCTCATCACCTGCGTGAGCTCGAAGCGGCGCTGCTGGTCAAGACCAGCAAGCGCGGCAAGTATGTGGACGTGCACTTTTCTCGCGAGATGTGGGCCGCCTATCTCTCCGCGCTCGCCGAGATTTAACACCCCTGCTGTCGAACAGCTGCATCCTTTTGCCCGCGGCTCCATCTTTTAGACGGCTATCTAAGTGTTTGAAGGAGAGTGACATGGCAAAGCTTACCGGGAAAGTAGCAGTGGTTACAGGCGCGTCCAAGGGGATCGGTGCATCGATTGCGGAGTATCTCGCTGCGGAAGGCGCGAGCGTTGTCGTCAACTACGCGAGCAGCAAGGCGGGGGCTGACACGGTCGTCGGCAATATCACGGCGAAAGGTGGCAAGGCCATCGCGGTGCAGGCCGACGTGTCCAAGCCGGAAGATGTGAAACGGCTCTTTGCCGAGGTTAAGACAGCCTATGGCAAGGTCGACGTGCTGGTCAACAATGCGGGCACGTATGAATTTGTGCCGCTTGAGGCGATCACGCCGGAGCACTTCCACAAGCACTTTGATCTGAATGTGCTAGGCGTTCTGCTGGCCACGCAGGAAGCAGTGAAGTTGATGAACGGCAGCGGCGGCTCGATTCTCAATATCAGCTCGGTTGTCTCGCGGACCGCGACTGCGGGCGGTTCTGTTTACAGCGCGACCAAGGCGGCGCTTGATTCTGTAACGCGCGTCCTCGCGCAGGAGCTTGGACCGAGGGGCATTCGCGTTAACTCGTTGAACCCGGGCCTGGTAGAAACTGAGGGCACGGCCGGCTTCATGGGGTCCGACTTCCACAAGGAGATTGCGGCCAAGACCCCGCTCGGCCGTATAGGCCAGCCGAAAGATATTGCCAAGGTCGCGGTCTTCTACGCCTCCGATGATTCGCTCTGGATCAACGGCCAGGAGATCGACATCAACGGCGGCGCTCGCCAGTAGGGCAAGATCAAAGCCGCCTGCGCGGCCGGCGGTCACTTCGTGACGCGTATACCGACCCATTGGGTCACAAGAGAAGAGGCACCCAGAACTACCGGGTGCCTCTTCTCTTGCAGCCCCGCAGGCAGAAGACTCCCACGAAGTGGGCACCGGCCGCGTAGGCGGTCTTCGTCCTACGGCAGCTTGCAACACTCACCGGCGCCGGCTGGTTCTGTGTTGCTCGTGTCGAGCACGACCTTCCACTCTCCATTCGGCTGCTTCTTCCAGATCGTCATGTAGCGGCCGGTAGTGGTCGAGCGCTGGCCATCCGCGTTGATCGCGTTTCCCTCGTAGTGGCCCCAGGTGTAGCCCATATCGCCTACGAGCTGGCCGGCTGTCGGGGTCCAGGTGAGCTGGTAGTTCTTAGGTGACCAGGTTGCCTGCGCGGCGATGGCGGCCTGGCCGACCACCGGCGCCTGCCCATTGCTTAAGGTCACAGCGTCTTCGGCAAACCATGAGGCGAAGGCGGCACCGCCCCCGGCCGCTGTGGCGTGCGCGAACTTTGCTTCGAGATCAAAGAGAAATGCTGTCCCGGCCGAGAGGCCTGGGGTGGAGAGCTGGCTCGCCTGAGGCGCAGCGAACGGGTCCAGCGAACTCTGGGCCGTTGACGGCCTGGCAGCCGCGGCGCCAAGAACGAGCGGGAGTAGCAACAGCGGAAGACGCGACATGGCACGGGACTCCTCCACGTGAGTTCTGCAGGTGAGGCTATGCTAGCAGCGTGAGACCACGCGCCGCGGCTCTTCCAGTGATCGGTCTGTTGCTCTGGGCGCTCTGCCTTTGGCTGGGAACTTCAGCCTACGGATCCACGCATGGGCTGACGACAACGAGCGCAACTCGCACGCTGTTCGTCTCCTTTCGTAGCCTGGCCTTACTGCCACGCATCGCCGGCCTGGCGCTTGCCGCTATTTATTGCTGGCGCAAGCGTTCGCTCACCGCATGGATCCTGTGGAGCATGCTGGCCGGCATTGAGTACGGCCTTGACCTGCCCCAGGCAGCGCTGGCTTCGCGGGTTCTATCTGACATCTTTCTGCGCCTGATCAAGTGCATCGTCGCGCCGCTGATCTTCGGCACCCTGGTGACGGGGGTGGCGGGCCACGGCAGGGCCGCCCATGTCGGCCGCATCGGGATCAAGGCGCTGGTCTACTTTGAGGTGCTGACCAGCATCGCGCTCGCCATCGGCCTGGTCGCAATCAACCTCTCGCAGGCAGGCTCCGGGCTTCACCTGGCCTCGGCCTCGGTTGCGGCAAGTCACGGCGCTGCTGGTGCGGTGCTGCCCGCCGGGGGACCGGCCCCGCTGGAATGGCAGCAGTTCCTGCTTCGAGTCTTTCCTGACAACCTGGCCAAGGCTGTCGCTGACGATCAGATCCTGGAGGTCGCGATCTTTGCTTTGCTCTTCGGCCTGGCGCTTGGCCGGCTGAGCGAGGAGCGACGCGCGCCGATGCTGCGGCTGGTGGAGTCACTCACCGAGACCATGTTCGCTTTCACCAACCTGGTGATGTATTACGCGCCGATCGGCGTGGGCGCGGCGCTCGCTTACACGGTGGCCCACTCGGGCTTTGGCGTGATGGCCAGCCTGGGTCGCCTAGTCGCGACCTTGTATGTGGCGCTGGGTTGCTTCGTCCTGTTAGCCATGCTGCCCGCGGCTTGGCTCGCCAGGGTACCGGTGCGGGGCTTTTTGCGCGCGGTCGCGGAGCCGGCCACGATCGCCTTTGCTACCAGCACGTCTGAGGCCGCGCTGCCTCGAGCCATGGAGGCGATGGAGGCCTTTGGTGTCCCGCGCTCGATCGTCGGCTTTGTGATCCCAGCCGGCTACAGCTTTAACCTGGCGGGTTCGGCGCTCTACCTGGCGCTGGCGTCTGTCTTCGTGGCCCAGGCAGCGGGGATCCACATGGGAGTGCGTGAGCAGATCCTGATGCTGCTCACGCTCATGCTCACCAGCAAGGGAGTGGCCGGGGTGCCGCGCGCCGTCCTCGTGGTGCTGCTCGCGACCGCCTCGACCTTTCACCTGCCAGAGGAACCGATCTTCCTGATCCTCGGCGTGGACGCGCTGATGGATATGGGCCGCACCGTGATCAACGTGGCTGGCAACTGCCTGGCTTCGGCTGTGGTCGCTCGATGGGAGGGAGTCTCCCTGGCCGAAGAGTCAGCCGCCGACGTCGCGCCTCTGTGACGCATCGCGTCCGGACCGCCAGGCGGCTGGTGACTGTCGATTTGATGGAGTGCAAGGCGGCATACAGATCGCACCGGGAGGCGCTGATATATTTGAGAGTTAGTGGGCGGGTTGCCCATGCCCAGCGGGGACTTGCGTTCACTGTAGCGTTTGCACCCGCGCGGTTGGTCACCTGGCAGTCCGAAAGCGCTTCTCCCCCGCAATGGAAACTGCATGAGCAATCTACTTGGCGCGATTCACTCTCCGGCGGATATCAAGAAGCTTTCGATCGCGGAGCTTGAGAGCCTTGCCCAGGAGATACGCGAGCGGCTGATCCTTTCGCTTTCCAAGACCGGCGGGCACCTGGGGCCAAACCTTGGCGTGGTGGAGCTTACGCTGGCCATGCACTACGTCTTCTCGACGCCCAAAGACAAGTTCGTCTTTGATGTCTCGCACCAGTCCTACATTCACAAGCTGCTGACCGGTCGGGAAGACCGCTTCGACACCATCCGGCAGGAGGGTGGACTCAACGGCTTTATGCTGCGCACCGAGAGCGAGCATGACAGCTATGGGGCCGGCCACGCGGGCACGGCTCTCTCAGCCGCGCTCGGCATGGCAGTGGCTCGTGACCTGGCCGGCGGCAGCGAGCACATCGTCGCGCTGGCAGGCGACGCGGCGTTTACCAATGGGATCTCCTTCGAGGCGCTCAACAATATCGATGGCGCTACCAAACGACTGATCGTGGTCCTGAACGACAATGAGTGGTCGATCGACCGCAACGTTGGCTCCATCGCCAAGTACCTGCACAAGATCGTGACCAATCACCATGTGACGTCACTGCACGAGAGCGCTACGCGTTTGGTCGGCAAGATCGGCGGCAAGGTCGCGATCAACGCGGTCCGCCGCGCAGAAGAAGCAGCCAAAGGCATGCTCTGGCCTTCGCTTTTCTTCGAGGAGTTTGGGCTGGTCTACTACGGGCCGCTCGATGGTCACAACATTCCTCTGCTGATTGAGACCTTTGAGTTTCTTAAGCAGCAAGACAGGCCGGTGCTCCTGCACGCGATCACCCAGAAAGGCCGCGGCTTTCAGCCTGCGCTCGATAAACAGAAGAAATTCCATGGCCTGGGACCCTATAACCCGGAGACCGGCGACACGCACCCGGCCGGCCAGCAGACCTACTCCGAGATCTTTGCGAATACGCTGGTCAAGCTCGCGGACCGCGATGAAAAAGTTGTTGCTATCACCGCCGCGATGCCCAACGGCACGGCGCTGGACCTGTTTCGCCCGCACCATCCCAAACGCTACTTTGACGTGGGTATTGCGGAAGAGCATGCCGTCATCTTTGCGGCAGGACTTGCGACCCAGGGCTTCAAGCCGTTTTGCGCTATCTACTCAACCTTCTTGCAGCGCGCCTTTGATCCGATCGTTCACGATGTCTGCCTGCAGAATCTGCCGGTTGTCTTTTGCATGGATCGCGGCTCGCTCAGCGGGGACGATGGCGCGACCCACCACGGCCTCTTCGACATCAGCTATCTGCGGCCTATTCCCAATATCGTGCACATGGTGCCGACGAACGAAGACGAGCTCGCCGACATGCTCTACACCGCGCTGCTGCACGCGGGCCCAAGTGCCATCCGCTATCCGCGCGGAGTAGGTCCAGGGGTTCCGCTCAAGGCCGAGCCGCTGGCGCTGCCGATCGGCCGCGCGCAGGTCCTGCTCGATGGAAGCGACATCGCCATCTTTGGCCTGGGTGCACTGCTGCCTATGGCGCAGACCCTCGCTGCGCGTCTTGCAGAGGATGGTGTTTCGGCGGCAGTGATCAATCCCCGCTTCGTCAAGCCGCTCGATGTGGCCACGCTGCAGCACTATGCCGAACGCGTTGGCATCATTGTTACCTTTGAGGATCATGTGCTCGCGGGCGGCTTCGGGAGCGCCATCCTGGAGGCGCTGGAGCAGTTGCAACTTTCCGTACCCGTGGTGCGGATCGGCTGGCCGGATGGCTTCATCGAGCATGGCAAAGTGGATTCACTGCGTGCACGCTACGGGATCAGCGTGGATGCGGCTCTGGAAAAATTACGCGCCTACATGCCTCGCATCAAGCGACGCCGGCTACGCGCCGTAGCCCGCTGAGGTCCCGCGCGGCAGGTAGCTTGCGCTGGAGTCGGCTGCTGCGTGCGCTCTCCGGACTCTGTGCGCGCCGGCCTCGCGCAGGCGCTCTTTCGCCTGCTTCCATCTAAATGGGCAGGGATCGGAAGCTTAACGCTCTACCCTGCTGCGCCGGCTCCGCCGCCCTGGCCTGCCGCCCCACCCTGCATCGAGAGGAGTTTTGGCAGCTGCCGCTGACGGTAGCGGAACAGACTTCGCATCTGGGCTTCGCCGCCCAGCAGGTTGGCCAGGTCGCCAAGTGGTCCAAACTTCATTGCATAGGTGACGTCGTCTGTCACCAGAGTTCCCGGCACACTCTCTCTAACCTCGGAGTGCACCCGGTGGCAGTGCAGCCAGTACGCAAACGGTCCGCTAAGCTGCTCATCGCAGAAGTGATTGTCCCAGGCAAAGGCTGCGATGCGCGCGTCCCACTGCATGCGCAAGGGCAAGAGAGGCGCCGGCCGAAAACTGATCGTCATCCGAGTACCCTCGCCCGCTGCCACGCCGACCCTCGGGGGAGATACCGAGCTTGCCGGGGCGACAATCTCGGCCGTGTCGATGCGCGCCTGTTGCCATGCGGGCATCAGCGGGGGCAGATTGGCAGGGTTCGCGAAGAAGGAAAAAACCTGTTCGATGGGAAATGGGACCCACTGCTGCATGGTTAGGTGATGGCGCATGCCTACTTTGATTCGCTTTGGAGGGGGCAGGCGCCGTGATTGATGTTGTGTGCATGCGCGCGTGAGCAAGCTCAGCACCGCGGGCAGCAGAAAGCCCGGCATTCGGTGCCGGGCTCTTTGATTTTCAAGTGCGATTCGACAGTTAGTTGGGCATCAACACCGTATCAACAACGTGGATCACGCCGTTGGACTGGATCACGTTCGGGATGGTGACGGTTGACATGCCACCCTTCTCATCAGTGAGCATCAGCTTTCCGTCCATCATGGAGGCAGTCAGCTTGCCGCCTTCGACCGTGGTGAGCTCCGCCTTGCCGCCACCCTTCTTGATCGCCTTGGCGATGTCCTTGGAGGTCATCTTGCCGGCCACGACGTGGTAGGTAAGAATCTTCTTGAGCTGGTCCTTGTTTTCCGGCTTCAGCAGCGTATCGACCGTACCCGCAGGCAGCTTGTCAAAGGCTTCATTGGTCGGGGCAAAGACGGTGAACGGCCCGGTGCCTTCGAGCGTATCGACGAGCCCGGCTGCCTTGACTGCCGCGACCAGCGTCGTGTGATCCTTGGAGTTTACGGCATTCTCAATGATGTTTTTGGTCGGGTACATGGCCGCGCCTCCGACCATCGGATCCTTCTCGGCGTGTGCGGCTACGCCTGCAAAGGTGAGAGCGGTCGCCAACGCTGCTGCGAAAATTTTCCTGCTGAAGTTGCTTGTCATTGCTGAGTCCCTTTCTTGTCGCCGGTTGTACTGCTTCGCGCTGCGAACTGTCGGTAGAAGTCGATACACTTAAGCTGCCGTATTGATGCGCTATGCCACAGCAGATGCCTGTTCCTTCGCCAACTTCGTGCTTCGGTGCTTCAGATTGCTCCTCGTTCACTTTTATGTACGCTGTTGATATCACGTTGGATTGGGGTCTATGGAAGAGCACGCAATGATGCAAGAAGACACATGCAAAGGTGAGATGAGTTTTCTCTCTGCCACTCTACGGTACTTTCGTGTCCTCACGGACCCCGCAGCAGAGCTTGACCCTCGATGCTTTGCCGCATGCCGGTCCAGGAAAAGTGAGTAAGTCACAGGCATGCTGATACCCCGCAACACAGATGCCCACCCACATAATAAGTGGCTGGTGATCATTGGCGCAGTCAAGCTGCTCAAAGCTTTAGCGCTCATCGCCCTTGGCCTGGGCGCATTGAAGCTCCTGCATCGCGACCTTGTAGAGACCTTTACACATTGGTTTGTCGATATGCGATTTGACCCCGAGGGCCGCTTGGTCAGCCTGATCCTTGAGAAGGTCAGTGGCATCTCCCCGCACCGCCTGCGACAGATCAGCATCGGCATCTTTTCTTACGCGGCACTCGACATTCTCGAGGGGAGCGGGCTGGTTCTTGAAAAGTGGTGGGCCGAGTACCTGACCCTGATCGTCACCGTTTCCTTTCTTCCCTGGGAGCTGTTCGAGATTCTCCGCCGCGTGACCGAAGCTAAGGTCGTCATCGTTTTGCTCAACCTGGCCGTCGTGGTCTATCTGGTCTTCTACCTGCAGGCAAAAGCCAGGACAAGTCTGCAGCCTGAGGATGACATTCGGCCGCGGAAGGCGTAGAGATTTCTGTTCGGAACGCCTGCTTCGCTGCAGCTTTGGACGAAAGAGGGCCGCCCATCGCACCAACGCTTTTTGTTCGCCGAAGCGGTGAGCGGCACCGCTTAGCGCGACAACGCTAGTCGCTCGATGACGCGTTTTACACAGAACATCCACCACTTTCCTTCCTGAGTAACTATCTTCCGTCACTTACTTGCGCTTTTCACATAGACCGTGACGGGTGATGCGGTAGCATGTGGACAAAAGTGGTCGAGAGTGGAAGGAAATGGTTGCATTTCACTCTGTGAAGGAACAGAATCACGTCGTTCCTCTTTTGAAGTGCTGAAAGTCGCCGGCGGTCCTCTATGTTTCGTGGCAACCATCCAACCCGGGTCGATGAGAAAGGCAGGCTCAAGCTGCCGGCAGCCTTCAAGGCGCAGATCGACGAACAGTACGGCGAGAAGTTCTACATCACGAGCAAGGATGGCCAGGTAGTCGAGATCCACCCGATCGAAGAGTGGGAGAAGTTCGAGGCCAAGCTGGCGTTGATTCCTAACTTCAATCCTGCGAAGAAGAAGCTGCTAGACCGGCTGAATTACTACGGGCAGCTGGTCAAGATGGACGATCTGGGGCGAGTGCTGCTGCCGCAGATCCTGCGTGAGTCGGCAAAGGTGGTGGGTGAGGTGGTGGTCTTCGGGATGCAGTCGTATCTGGAAGTCGCCAATCACGAAGCCTTCAAGCAGAACATGGATGCGAATCCGCTGACCGCGGAGGATGAGCAGGCGCTGGCAGCCTTCGGGCTGTGAGCGAGCCGGAGCAACCAAATTTCCCCCAGGGGGAGCAACCGCTCGAGAAGCGCGAGCGGCATGTGCCGGTTCTTTTAAGAGAAGCGATGGACTTGCTGCAGGTGCGTGCGGGCGGAACCTATATCGACGCGACCCTGGGTTTTGGGGGCCATGCAAGCGCAATCGTTCGAGCCCTGGTGCAAGGGAATAGCGAGCGCGGCAGATTGATCGGTTTTGATCGGGACCCGGAAGCGATGGCACTGGCAGGCAGCCGATTAGAGTGTCTGATCGCAGAGCTTGGTGAGCGCGCTCCGATCTTGGAGCTGCACAACGTCGAGTTCTCGCAGATGGGGTTAGAGCAAGGCGAGGGGGCAGTCGGGCCGGGGAGTGTGGATGGCATCCTGGCTGACTTCGGTACCAGCTCGATGCACTTCGACGATGCCCATCGAGGGTTTAGTTTTCAGGCCGACGGACCTCTGGATATGCGGATGAATCCGCGCGGAGGCGTAACGGCCGAACAAGTGGTAAATCAGGCGGACGAAAACGATCTCGCCAACCTGATTTACGAATTCGGAGAGGAAAGGAGGTCGCGGAGAATCGCCAGAGCCATTGTCAGGGCCCGGCCAATACATACGACGGTGCACTTAGCCCAAGTAGTAAAGGCCGCGGCCCCGCCAATGAATTACGGCGGGATTCATCCGGCGACCAAGACCTTTCAAGCACTCCGGATTCACGTCAACCAGGAGTTGACAGAGATAAGTGCGCTGCTTGCAGCGGCGCCGCGTTTGTTAAGACCTGGCGGCAGGCTGGTGGTCATCAGCTTTCACTCGCTTGAAGATCGCCTGGCCAAGGATGCGCTGCGCGAGGGCGCTGGTCAGGGATGGTATGAAGTGCTGACCCGCAAGCCGCTGGTGGCGAGCGAGCAAGAGATTGAGCGCAACCCGCGAGCACGCAGCGCGAAGTTGCGCGCCGCAAAAAAGATTTTAGCTGCCGCTAAGTTACCAGGCGGCAATAAGTACCGGGCTGGGTCGTCCCACCGTGACAAAGGCGAAAGTAAATCCACGTAAGACGACACTGCGCACCACCCAACCTCCTAGATAGCGACCTGGCCCGGTCGTACAAGGTTGGACTAAGAGTTGGATCAGTACAAGATAGCTTTGGGGGCAAGTATGGCGGCGATGACGGGCATGTTTGAAGTTTTCTCTCACGAGGAGGCGAGCAGCCAAGAGGACTCGCGCCGCGTACTGGAGCGCCGTGCTCGCCGAGGGCCTACCCCGGAAGTGTTCTTTACCCGGCGGATCGATAACTCGCGATTGGTCAAGGCTCAATGCCCGGAGCGGGCGCGCGAGATGCGCAGCTTTGCACGGGCCATGGCTATGCTTTTTCTGCTAGTCATGTTTTATGGCTGGCAGCACTTCAGCTCGATCGAGTCAGGCTACCGGGTTGAAAATGAGAAGCAGCAGTTAACCCAGTTGCAGGAGCAGAACCGGCAGCTTCGCCTGACCGAAGCGCAGCTCGGAGACCCTGCCCGCATCGATCGCATGGCGCGGCAACTGGGGCTCGCGACGCCGCAGCCCGGGCAGGTCGTTCGGCCGGAGATGCCGCAGCTTGAGACTGGTGCGCCGACGCTCGCGGAAGCGCGACCGCTGCGTTTGCAGTAAGGGCGTGCATCGTGCTCTCGCTACTTGAGCAGCAAGCCGCATAGAAGGCGCGTTGGACCGCATGCGCCTCAAGCTGAACCAAGCGGAGTCGTGATGAAGCGTACGCGTGTAAGTGGTACCCGTAACTTCTAAGAAGTCGAAGCTCCCATGAAGCCTTTTTCGTTTGCGCAGATCGCTCGCCCGGCAAGCTCGAATATTGTGACGCCCATGCAGCGGATGCGCGTGCTGATTGTGCTGTCCATCTTCATGGGCTGGGTAGCGCTGATTGGGGGGCGCCTGGTCTGGCTCCAGGTAGTGCGTCATCCGGAGTTTGTGGAGCGAGCTGCCAAGCAGCAGCAGCGAACCATTACCGTGTCTCCGCGCCGCGGTATCCTCTACGATCGCAATCTGCACGAGCTCGCCATGACGGTCTCGGTGGACTCCATCTACGCCGTGCCGGGCGAGATCGAGGAAGCCCGCCGCCCGATTGTCGCAGCAGCCCTGGCCAAGGTCCTGCACACCGATCCGATCGACACCTTTACCGCGCCCCAGCAGATCCTGGCGCGCATCAACAGCTCGCGCTACTTTACCTGGGTCGCGCGCAAGCAGGATCCCAGAGTCATAGCCGCAGTGAAAGCACTGGGAATCAAAGGTGTTTACTTTCAGAAAGAGTTCAAGCGCTTCTATCCTGAGAACGACATAGCCGCTCAGGTGCTTGGCTACGTTGGCACCGATGACAGTGGGCTCGGCGGCGTCGAGCAAAGGTTCGACAGTCAGCTGCACGGCACACAAGGCCGAGTGCTCACGGCGCTCGACGCGCGGCGCCACGCGCTCGGCTCAGAGGAGCGGCAGCCACTGCCCGGCGCAAACCTGGTCCTTACGATCGATGCGAACATACAGTTTATGGCTGAGCAGGCGCTCGACCATGCGATGGCCAAGGTCAAGCCGCTCAACGGGACCGTTGTCGTGCAGGATCCCCACACCGGCCAGATCCTCGCGCTGGCCATCAGGCCGACCTTTAACCCCAATGACGTGCGCCACACGTCGACAGAGTTACTGCGTGACCACGCGGTGAGCGATGTGTACGAGCCCGGCTCGACCTTCAAGCTCGTTACTTACTCGGCTGCCCTGGAAGAAAAAGTAACTACGCCGGAGCAGAAGATTGACTGCGAAGGTGGCCGCATCGTGGTTGCCGGGCGCACAGTCCACGACGACCACTACAACGGCGTCATGTCGACCAGCCAGGCGCTCTGGGTCTCAAGCGATGTTGCGGCGATCAAGCTGGCTGAGCGAATGGGTAAGGATACTTTTTATAAGTACATCCACTCTTACGGGTTCGGGCTGCGGTCGGGCCTCGAGGTGCCGGGAGAGACGCGCGGGCTGCTGAAGCCGCCGCAGCGCTGGCAGCCAACCACGATTGGTTCTGTGCCGATGGGCCAGGAAGTAGGCGTGACGCCCATTCAACTCGTCACCATGGCGTCTACGATTGCCAATGGTGGCACCTATCTTCCCCCGCATATCATTCTGCGCCGCACCGACCTGGCGCGTGGCAGCGCAGAGTTAAGGCCTCTGCCATTTAGCCCCGGGGACCAGATGCCCGATCTGCTGCCTGAGGGCGCGCACCGAGTTATCTCCACGATGACCGCTGCCGAAATGCGCAAGATGATGGAAGGTGTGGTGCTCTACGGCACTGCCAAAGGCAATGCCAACCTGAACGGCTACAGCGCGGGCGGTAAGACCGGTACAGCGCAGAAGATTGATGTACGCACACGCACTTACTCAAAGACTAAGTATGTCGCATCGTTTGTAGGCTTCGCGCCTGTCAACAATCCGGCAATTACCATTGCAGTTGTTGTGGACTCGCCAAGTGTCGGCTCACACTTTGGCACCGCGGTCAGCGCGCCTGTCTTTCAGGAGTTAGCACAGCAGGTGCTCGAGTACCTGGGCGTTCCTCACGACGAGCCTCTCCACCCCGTGCACGAGCTCGCCAGGCCCTCCACGACCGTGCATGAGGATGTTTCCGAACCGGTCAACGATCTGAACGCTCTCTTCGCAGAGGTCAACGATCTTCCGGCTGACGATCCTCTTCGAAACCCGGCACCGTTCAGCGCCACGCTGCCTGAACGTAAGGAGCCGAGCGAGCAGGCTGCCGCGGCGGCTGCCGGGGTCCCGGCCGGCCAGCAGACGGCTCTGGCCCTTGGGCCCACACCTCCGGATCTTGGAGTTCCCCCTGCAGTCGTGACTCCGCAAGACGGGCTTAGCTTCACGAACAGTGCGGCTCCGGCAAATCAGGCAGTCAGCGCTCACGCAGACGGTTTGTCGAAGCTCGCGGTACCGTCTTTCTTGGGAGCCACGGTGCGGCGTGTCGCTGAAGAGGCAGCATCTACGGGCTTTGGATTGCAGATGATCGGTAGCGGCGTGGCCATGGACCAGGCGCCCGCGCCCGGCACGATGGTGCCTGCAGGAACCGAGATAGTGGTACGCTTTCACCGGTAAGTGGCTACGCTTCCTGCCCTTTGTTTGCTGATCAGCCGTCAGCGTCCCTGTAACGCGTAAACTTGGCAAGAAGGCATAAGCGCATGCGGTTTGACGAAGTGTTGCGTGGTGTGGAGGTGGTGCGGCGGGGCGCTCCGCAGGCTACCATAAAAGGCCTCGAGTACGACTCGCGCGAAGTCACTAAGGGAACTCTGTTTGTCGCGATCAAGGGCGGCACCAGCGATGGCAATGCTTACATCGAGGCTGCGGCCAGGCAGGGCGCGGTCGCAGTCGTGACCGATTCGCCCCAGGCGTTTGACCGTGTACGCACAGCTCTGCCGAGCCTGGCGATTGCCGAGGTTCGGCATGGACGGCACGCCCTCTCGCAGCTTGCCCGCAACTTATTCAACGACCCTCAGGAGCAGCTCGCACTTACCGGCGTAACCGGCACCAATGGCAAGACGACCACTACCTTTTTGCTGGACTCGATGCTCAACACCAGTGGCCGCAAAAGCGTGCTGATTGGGACCATTGAGTATCACGTCGCTGGCCTCGTACGGCCATCGCCGCATACCACGCCTGAGTCGCGCGACTTACTTGAGTTACTGGCCGAAGGGGTAAGTCGAGGTGCGACGGAAGCGGTGATGGAAGTAAGTTCACACGCGCTCGATCAGGGCCGCGTCCAAGGGCTGCCGTTTGAAGTGGCAGTGTTTACCAATCTTACGCGCGACCATCTCGATTATCACAAGACCATGGCTGCTTACTTTGCCTCCAAGCGCCGGCTCTTTGACGGCTCGCTCGGAGAACCGCCGCGAGTGGCGGTGATCAACATCGAGGACGAGTATGGCTCGAGCCTCGAAGAGGCTGCGCGTGAAGCCGGAGCCGAGGTGTTCACCTACGGGTTAAACGCGGGCGAGTTTCGTGCCGAAGATGTGGTGCTATCCGCGAGCGACATGCGATTCACGATGCAGACTCCGGTTGGTGCGATCGCCCTTCGGTCGCGACTGGCCGGGCGAGTGAACGTCATGAATCTGCTTGCAGCAGCCGCTGCGGGCATGGCACGTGGCCTGTCGCTTGGCCAGGTTGAGGATGGCGCGGCCGCGCTCACGCATGTGCCCGGCCGCTTTGAGCTTGTGCAAGCAGGTCAGCCCTTCACGGTGGTGGTGGATTATGCGCACACGGATGACGCGCTGCGTAATCTTACGGCGGTAGCGCGCGAGTTTGTTGCGGACTCGAAGGGCCGCGTGATCACGCTCTTCGGCTGCGGCGGCGATCGTGATCGTACCAAGCGCCTGCCCATGGGTCGCGCTGCGGGTGAGGGCAGCGACTATGTTGTGCTTACCTCTGACAATCCGCGCAGCGAATCTCCGCAGGCGATCATGAGCGAGATACTGCCTGCGCTTGTTGAAACAGAAGTGCCGTATGAAGCAGAGGTAGATCGCGCACTCGCCATACGCCTGGCGCTTGCTGAAGCGCAGGAGCACGACATCGTCTTAATCGCAGGCAAGGGTCACGAGAAGACGCAGTTGATCGGTGGAGACGTGTTGCCATGTGACGATGCAGCAGTAGCACGTGCGGAGTTGGCCAGGCTGGGGTATGAGGCGCGGGCATGATCCTCCAGCTTGGCATCGCGGCTGAATGGTGCGGAGGGAAGCTGCTCGCGCCGGGTGCCTCTGAGCTTGAGGCGAACGGGTACTCGATTGACTCGCGCACCGTTGCGCCGGGCGAGCTTTTTTTTGCCGTTTCCGGCGAACGCTTCGACGCCCATCAGTTCGTCTCGCAGGCATTGGCGGCAGGTGCTGTGGCGGCCGTTGTAAGCAGGCTCGATGCACTGGACGAAGACACTCGCACCGGGCGACTTATTCTTGTCACCGACCCGCTCGCTGCTCTGCAGCGACTTGCAGCACGGGTGCGGGAGCACTGGGTAGGGCTTGGCGGGGGGCGTCGTGTTGTCGGCATTACGGGCAGCGCAGGCAAGACTACCACCAAAGAAGCGGTGGCTGCGGTGCTCTCGATCAGACTGCGCGTGCTCAAGTCGCAAGGTAACCTCAACAACGAGTTTGGCATGCCTTTACAGCTGTTGCGCCTGCAGCCTGAGGATGAGATCGCGGTCATCGAGATGGGCATGTCGCATGCCGGTGAGATTGCTGCGCTGACCCGAATCGCAGCGCCAGCCTGGGGCGTGGTGACCAACGTAGGGAGCGCGCATGCTGAAAATTTTCCTGACGGCATCGAAGGCATCGCGCGCGCCAAGCACGAGCTGGTTGCCGGTCTGGCAGAGCCGGGTACCGCCTTTCTGAACTGTGACGATAGCCGCGTGGACGCTTATAGCGCAGTCATCAGCCGCAGCATTCACTGCGTCCGCTTTGGCCGCTGCGAGTCTGCAACGGTGCGCGCTGAGCAGGTGCAGGAGTTAGGCAGCGAGGGTCTGCGCATCCTGGTCTCTGCTCGGGGCGAGCAGGCCGAGGTGCGCCTGCAACTGCTTGGCACGCACAATGTCGCGAACGCCCTCGCTGCCATTGCCGTCGGGCTTGAGGCCGGCATTCCACTCCGCGAAGGGGCAGCGGCACTGGCCACGCTTTCGCCTGGAGACAGGCGCGGCGAGGTGCTTACGCTGCGCGGAGCGACAGTGATCAACGATTGTTACAATTCGAATCCTGAAGCACTCGCTTCGATGATCGGGACCCTCTCCAGCCTGACGGCCTTCCGGCGCATTCTTGTTGCCGGGGAGATGCTCGAGCTGGGGCCCTCGGCCGGCGACCTGCACGCCGCTTGCGGACGGAGAGCCGCGGAGGTGGGATTGGACTGCGTGCTGGGCGTACGCGGACACGCACGAGAACTGGTTGAGGCAGCGCGCCAGGGCGGCATACAAGCGGAATTTTTCCAGACGCCAGAGGCTGCAGGGGAGTGGCTTGCCGCAGAACTCCGACCGGGCGATGCGGTCCTGCTCAAAGCCTCCCGCGGCGTGAGGCTGGAGCGTGCCCTGGCGATGCTTGTATGACAGGCAGCCGCCGTTGCGCGCTGCGACCAGAGCATACTGTCACAGCACGGGCTGCAGAGGGTTGTGCTCGCCCGGGTCTTGACAGGAATAAGAACGCAGCCGCGCTCTGTGTGGCCGAGCGGTTTGCCTGCCTGGCGCTAGTAAGATAAAGCCCGAAGGAACACCGGAGGCCGTTTGCTCTACTGGCTGCTCTACCAGAAGCTCTTCCCCTACTTCAGACCCTTTCGCATCTTCCGCTTTCTCACCTTTCGCACCGCGTTTGCCTCGCTCACCGCGCTGCTGATTGCGCTCATCATCGGCCCGTTTGTCATCGAGAAGCTGCGCGAGTTCCAGATCGCGCAGTACATTCGTGAGGACGGCCCGAAAGGCCACCAGAAAAAGGCCGGCACCCCGACCATGGGCGGAGTGCTGATCTGCATTGCGATCTTGCTGCCAACGCTGCTGTGGTCAGACCTTGCCAATCCGCTGGTATGGGTCGTGATGGGCTCAACGCTGGGGTTCGGTGCCATCGGGTTCGCCGACGACTACATCAAGGTCGTGCACCGGCGCAATCTCGGGCTGACAAGCCGCGCCAAAATGGGCTGGCAAATTCTGGTCAGTGCGGCTGTCGCGATCGCACTTGTCTCGCTGCAGACCCAGGGCAGCTACTCGACCGAGCTCATGGTGCCGTTTGTCAAACACATTCGCCCGGGGCTGATCATCCACGCGCTCGCCCACGTGCCTCACCTTAGCCTGCTCTCCTTCGCGCCCTTTGTCGCGTTCACGATCCTGGTCATCGTCGGCTCAAGCAATGCCGTCAATCTTACCGATGGGCTTGACGGGCTTGCGATCGGCTGCACGATTATCGCGGCTGCCGCGCTCACGGTGCTCACCTATGTAAGTGGTCACGTAGTCTTTGCCGAATACCTGGAGCTGCAGAGGATGCCGCTGGCTGGCGAGCTGACCATCTTTTGCGGAGCGATGGTCGGCGCGAGTATCGGTTTTCTCTGGTACAACGCGCACCCTGCTGAGGTTTTTATGGGCGACGTCGGCTCGCTCGCACTCGGAGGCGCGATCGCTACGGTGGCGGTTGCCATCAAGCAGGAGCTGCTGCTGCCGCTGATCGGCGGCATCTTTGTGCTGGAGGCTCTCTCGGTCATCCTGCAGGTAGGCAGTTACAAGCTGCGCAGCGGCAAGCGCATCTTCAAAATGGCTCCGCTGCACCATCACTTCGAGCTGATCGGATGGTCAGAGTCCAAGGTGATCGTGCGCTTCTGGATCGGCGCGCTGGTCTTTGCGCTCTTCGCACTCACGACGCTCAAGTTGCGCTAAGCTCGCTTCTGATTTGCGCTCTGGTGAGGGTCGAGCTCACATTGGATAAGTACAGATTGCAGCGAACGGAGAGTCCACCAAAGATGGCACGATCTGTGTCCGAAATTCTTAATCAACTGGAAGTGGAGCTCAGCCGCGCTGCGAACGAGCGGTCCGGCGCATGGTTGCGCAGCAATCTTGAGCACGGCTCGTTTATCTACGGAGCGGGTGGGTTCGGCCGTCGTCTCGCCGCACTGCTAAGAGAGCAGGGCTTTCCGTGCTACGGCATGATCGATCGCCGCGCAGGCTCTGCTGCAAGCAACTGCGGCGACCTGGCTCTCCTGCATCCGGACACGCTGACGCCTGAGCTCTGTCGCGGCCGCAACTTCATTCTCGGTATCTTTAATCCCTATGATGACATGGGCGAGATCGTCAGGTTCGCCCGCTCGCTTGGCTTCGCGGAAATCTTCTGGGCCGCAGATCTGCCGGATGCACTCGGTCCCACCCTGAACGATATGTGGCTGGGTGGCCGGCAGGTCCTTGTCGACAACTTTGAAAAGATACGCGCGCTGAGCGGGCTCTTGGCAGACCAGGCCTCGATCGACACGCTAGCCTCTGTTATCCGCTTTCGCGCGCTGGATGGAGATCAGTCTGACCCTGCGCCAAGTTCCGGAGATCAGTACCTCCCGGCTGATCTGCCTAACTTTCCAGCGCCTATTTGCCTGGTCGATGGAGGTGCGTATGACGGCGACACATACAGGAGTCTGCGAACGCTTGGCGTTGCGATCGACACCTGGATCGCCTTTGAGCCGGACCCGCAAAACTTCAAGCAACTCGTCCAAAAGGGCGCGGAGCCAGGGACACGGGCGATCTTTGTTCCATGCGGTCTCTCGGATCGGGCGCACCAGGTGCAGTTTGCAGCCGGACACCAGGCAGGTTCAAGGATTGTCCATGACCAACGATCCCTGTCGATGGATGCTCGGAGCACCACCATCCAGTGCCTCTCGATTGATGAATCCTTTCCAGGCACGATGGTCGACTACATCAAGCTGGACATTGAAGGTGCAGAGAGTACAGCGCTAAAGGGGATGACAAGGACGATTGAGAGATGCCGCCCACGGCTGGCTGTGAGCTCCTACCATCGCGCGCAGGATCTCTGGGAGGTACCGCTCCAGCTAGCCTCCATACTGCCTGATGCCGCTCTCTATCTGAGGCAGCATTATCCGAATACGTACGATGTTGTTGCTTATGCGATCCCTCGCCAGCGTTGACCTTGCAGCCCAAGACGACGGCAGCCCGGTCTCCTTTGGACTGCTTGTTAGCCGGCCCGCCTTACGGCTGAGTGACTGCGGGCCTAGCGGACGGGCGTGTCGCGGGGCCGGCCGGCTCGGGCGGCGTTTCATCGACGACCTTGTAGCCGGCCGGCACGGCAAACCGCGCCGGGTCCGGCTCACTTCGATCGGCCTCCGTGATCGCGACAAGCTGCTCGCCACTCCGCGGGTCGTTGTGCTTCACGATCATGTACATGTTCAGGTCGTCCGAGTACCAGTACTCGTCGGTGACGACAATTTCGTGCTGCGCGCCGCTGAGCGCAGAGACGACAGTGTGGGAGCCTCGGACGCCATGAAGCGGCAGGCCGGCAACGGTCTTTAGGCCGAGGTCTTCTTCCTTGGCGCCGGGGTCCCGGCGGCCGCCTAGCGAGGCTAGTGCCGCAGGCTCATGCAGCGGGCCGGAGAGCACACTCTCCGTAGCCAGGTGCGTTGCGGGCTGGTAGAAGGTACTCAGCCGGGTGCGAGGATCGTAAATGTGAGCGGACAACAGCGGCGGCTCACCCTTAAAGGAGGCCGGCACCATCGCCCGGCGCTCGTTATAGATCACCCCGGCGGAGTTTCTCGCAATGTGGTCCTGCGTGTGCCGGGTGACGATCGTGCCATCGTCGAGCGGCTCCTTGGAGAGCACCTCGACGGTGCCCGAGAAAGGCGCGTTGGGGATGGGCGTAACGAACACGCCGGAGACGATACTGCGCACGCCCCGGTAGGCAGGCGGCAGCCTCGTCGCCTCCTGCTGGGCAAGAGACGGGGTCGAGAGGAGCGCGAAGACGAGAAGGAGAGAGGCAGGCGATGAAAGACGCATGGGGTGGCCCTGGCGCAGACAGGATATCGCTAATCGGCGCACCGAGCGCCCGTTCGGCGTGAAAAAATCCCGCCGGCTAAGACAGGGATGCTGAGGCAGGCGTCTGCCGTGTGACCGGGAGAGTTACTTCCGTGGGGTTGCGCGCCCGTGACACAATAAGTTGCCCGGCCGCGAGCAAGCAGCCGGCCACAGTTCGCTCAGTTGGAGCAGCATGGCAGCAATGGAACTCAAGGGCAAACGTGTGCTGGTAGTTGGCCTCGGCAAGTCAGGCTTTGCTGCGGCCATGTTTCTGCATCGGCACGGGGCAAGGGTGACGGTGTCGGACGTCCGAACCGCTGACTCACTAGGCAGAGACCTGCCACTGCTGCTGGAGGAAGGCATCGCCGTCGAGGCCGGCGGGCACGGCCTGCTGACCTTTCGGCGGCAGGACCTGATCATTCTCTCGCCGGGCGTTCCGCCGGAGACGCCGGAGCTTCGCCAGGTGCGCAGCTTCGGCCAGACGATTCTGGGTGAGGTAGAGTTGGCCTCGCGATTTCTTAAAGGCCGCACCATCGCGATCACCGGCTCGAATGGAAAGACGACGACCACCAGTCTCTGCGGAGCCATTCTAGCCGCCGGCGGCTTGCCCGTCCTGGTAGGCGGCAACATCGGCGTGCCGGTGATCGCGCTGGCCGAAGAGAGCAAGGACGAGGGCTGGAATGTTTTGGAGGTCTCGAGCTTTCAGCTTGAGTCAACCGTGACCTTTCGGCCCGACATTGCCGTCATTCTCAATGTCACGCCCGATCATCTCGATCGCCACGGGACCTTTGCGCAGTATCTGGCGGCCAAGGAGCGCATCTTCGCGCACCAGACCGCCAGCGACTTCCTCATCCTGAATGCAGATGACGAGGTTGCTTCGCGTGCCGCGGCCCGAGCGCCCTCCGAGGTGTACTGGTTCAGCCGGTCGAGGGTCATACGCCAGGGCGCGTTCGTCCACGCCGGAGTGGTTGCATTTCGGGCCTCGGAGCAGACTGCAGCCGAGCCGATCCTACCGCTGGAGTCAATTTCTCTAAAAGGGGAGCATAACCTGGAGAATGTGCTGGCCGCGGTATGCGCAGCCCGGCTTGCCGGTGTGCCGGCGGAGGCAATCCGCTCGGCTGTCGAGAGCTTCAGCGCGGTCGAGCATCGCCTGGAGTTCGTCGCCAGGATTGAAGGCGTGGACTACTACAACGACTCCAAGGCCACTAATGTCGATGCTGCGGCGAAAGCCCTGGCCGCGTTTCCCTCAGGCATCCACCTGATCCTGGGCGGCAAGGATAAGGACTCGGACTACCGCACCCTGCGCGCCTTGATTACAGATCGGGTGCGCGCGGTGTATACGATTGGCGCGGCTGCGGAGAAGATTGAGCAGCATCTTCAAGGTGCGGCCCCAATCGTGCGAGCCGGCACGCTGCAGCGAGCGGTCGAGCTCGCAGGCGAGGCTGCCCAGGCGGGCGAGGTGGTGCTGCTAGCGCCCGCCTGTTCGAGTTTTGATCAGTTCATCAACTACGAAGACCGCGGCCGGGCTTTCAAAGAGTTGGTGCTGGCGCGCCGAGGCCTGGGCGTATGGCAAAGCGCGTAGGGGTCGACCGCTGGGTCTACTGCGTGACCCTGGTGCTGGTCGTCATCGGGCTGCTGATGGTCTTCAGCGCTTCCGCGGTGATGGCGAAAGAGCGCTACGGGTCGCCGTATAACTTCGTCAGCCGGCAGGCGCTCTGGGCGGTGGGCGGGCTTACCGCCATGACCCTGCTGATGAAGGTGAACTATCGCCAGTACAACAAGCAGAATGTGGTCTACGCAGCGATCGGGGTCACGGTGCTGCTGCTGGTCGGCGCGTTCTTTATACGCGACTCGCATGGAGCGCACCGCTGGATCAAGTTCGGCCCACTCTCGCTCCAGCCTTCGGAGCTTGCAAAGCCAACGCTGGTTCTCTTTCTGGCCTGGTGGTTGCAGAACCGGATGCATCGCATCGAGGACGTGCGCCAGACCATTCTGCCGGCCGTCCTTCCTAGCCTCATGTTCATCCTGCTCATCGTAAAGGAGCCTGACCTGGGAACCGCGCTGGTCTGCGCTGCGGTCACGGCGCTGCTGCTCTACCTGGCTGGGATGAACTTCAAGTACCTCTTCTATGCGGCAGCGGCGGCCGCGCCGGTGCTCTACTTCCTGCTCTTCCGGGTCAAATTCCGCCGCGAGCGCATGCTAGCTTTTATCAACCCTGAGTCGGACCCTCTGGGCAAAGGCTTTCACATCATCCAGTCGCTGATCGCGGTCGGCACCGGCGGCATACGCGGGCTCGGCTACATGGAGGGCCGCCAGAAGCTCTTTTACCTGCCCGAGTCGCACACCGATTACATCTTCGCCAACATCTCGGAGGAGGTGGGCCTTGTCGGCGCGCTCATCGTAGTGGGGCTGTTTGCGATCTTCGGCTATCGGGGCTTTCGCGCGGCCATTCTGTCGAAAGACCCGTTTGCGCGGCTGCTCGCCTTCGGCATCACCGCGACGATCCTGATCCAGGCCTTCTTCAACATCAGCGTGGTTCTGGCTCTGGTGCCGACCAAAGGCATCACGCTCCCGTTTGTCTCCTATGGAGGCACTTCGCTCTTCATCACGCTGGCCTCGGTGGGCGTGCTGCTCAACATCACGCGCGAGACGGAATGAGTAAGCCTCCAGAGCAGCTCCGCGTCCTGATCGCGGGTGGTGGCACGGGGGGGCACATCATCCCAGCGTTGGCCATCGCCGACGCGCTGCGAGCGAGCCCCGGTGGCGCGGAGATCCTCTTTCTCGGCACCTCGCGGGGGCTTGAGTCAAGGCTGGTGCCGCAGGCCGGCTATCCTCTGGAGTTGATCGAGGTAGGCCAGCTCAAGAACGTCAGCCTCGCCACACGCGTTCGCACGCTCTCCGACCTGCCCCGCAGCATCCGCCGCGCGCGGGTGCTGCTCCAGAGCTTTCGTCCGCACGTGGTGATCGGAGTGGGCGGCTACGCCTCAGGCCCGGCCATGGCGGCCGCCGTGCTGGCGCGGGTGCCGACGCTCGCCTTTGAGCCAAATGCGGTCCCGGGGCTCGCCAACCGCCTGGTCGGCAAGCGGGTCAGCGCGGCAGCGGTCAACTTTGCTCCGGCGACCCGCTTCTTCCGCAATGCAGAGGTCACCGGCATCCCGGTACGAGCCGACTTCTTTTCGCTTGCTCCCAGGTCTGCTGGGGCGTCGCCTCACCTGCTGGTCTTTGGTGGCAGCCAGGGCGCACGCGTGCTGAACCAGCTGGTGCCGAAGCTTGTGCGCGAGCTGCTGGAGGCAGTGCCAGGCCTTACCGTGCTCCACCAGGCAGGCGCGCGCCATGGCGAGACGACGCTGGCCGACTACCAGGCCAGCCACGCGGATCCGTCTCGCTGGCAGGTGCACGCGTTTCTTGACGACATGCCAAGGCAGTTCGAGCGGGCCAGCCTGGTGCTCGCGCGCTCCGGAGCGAGTACGGTGGCCGAGCTTTGTGCAGCCGGCAAGCCGGCGCTGCTGGTGCCGTTCCCTTTGGCGGCAGATGACCACCAACGTAAGAACGCCGAGGTGATGTGCGACGCTGGCGCGGCCGTAGTCCTGACTGAGGCTGAGCTCACGCCAGAGATCCTGCTGGCGGAGCTCACCCGCTTGTTTCGAGCAGGAGATGAGCTGGCAGCGATGGGCCTGCGGGCGCGCCGGCTAGCTCACCCGGATGCGGCGGCTCGCATCGTTGACCGGGTTCGCTCTCTTGCCGGAGCCTAGAGCATTTTCACAGCTGAGTGGAATGGACCAACATCTGTGAATGTGGCTTTTCCTTAAAGCAAAGCCACGTAGAGTGGAGCTGAGCGCCTCACAGTAACTGTGAAGATGCTTTAAGCTCTCGCCATACTGCGCATAATTTCTGGGGAATGCAAAAGGGCTCGCCATGTTCGGCGAGCCCTTCCTCCGCTATCCAACAGTTACCCGTGTCGAGGTGCTGGACTGTTCGCGCTGTTTGGCACTTACACATGCGCTCGGCCACTCAGCAGGGTTTTCTTTTAGCGATGTCCGCCACCTCCACCGCCGTGGAAGCCACCGCCACCACCGCCGTGAAACCCGCCGCCGCCACCACCATGGAAGCCACCTCCGCCGCCGCCGAAGCTGCTGCCACCACCGTGGAAGCCGCCGGCGCCACCCGCGTAGCTATGGACGCCACCTGCCGCTCCGCCACGGTAGCCGGCCGCCCCACCAGCGTAGCCTCCGCGATAGCCTCCTCCAACAGAAGCCCGGTTCAGGCCGCCACCGTAGCCACCACGCCCGTAGCCGCCATAGCCATAGCCGCCGCGACCGTATCCGCCGTAGCCAAAGCCGCGTCCGAAGCCGCCGTAGCCGTAGCCAATGCGTCCGTAGCCGTAACCCCATCCACGACCGTAAAAGCCGTGGTACCAGGGACCGGCGCCGATAAAGAGGCCGCCCAGGAACCAGTCAGGCCCGTAGAAACCGTAGGGCGCACAGGCGTAAGGGTAATAGCTATAGTAGCCATACTCGCAGACCGGGGCCGCCTCGACCGCGTAAGGTGCCGGGTAACCGACCTCCGGTCCGATCCCGATGCCGACTGCCACCTGCGCCTCTGCGCGCGAGGCCAAACTCAAGGGGAGCACCAGCAGGGAAAGCATCGCAAGAGAACGCAATATCTTCTTCATCACTTCATTCCTCCTCGTCCTGCTTCGCGCGGCCCGTGCATCCGCTCGAGAGAACTTCACCCAGCTGCCGGTCTCGGCCAGTCAGTCTGGACTACACCTGTTGGAACACAGAACCCTGCCACAAGTTGCGCAGGGCTCTGTAGAGTCAGCCGCTTACCAGCGGCTGGCGCGCGCGTAGCGTCCCTCGTGGGCCCAGCCGCGGCCGCCACGCCAGTCATACTGGAAGCCGCCATAAAAGGGCGCAGGGGCTACCACGTAGGGGCGGGGATAGACGGGGTAGAGCCGGTGCTGCCAGTGCAGCGGCGCCGCGTAAACGCCGGGTGCGTAGGCGGACGCTGCGTAGCGGGCAGAAGGCCCAACATAGATGCCCACCTGGGCATGAGCGGCCGCGGCCGGAACGATCAGTCCTGCAGCGAGAGCGAGAAGACGAAGTGTACGCATGACGGAACCTCCTTGTAAGCAGGTCCGGGATCCGGCTTGCTGCCCGGATCTCGTTTGCTTTCATCTGTATAAACCCTGCCAAGGCAGGATGTTGCGGGGCCTGGCAGCGGCCTGTTGTCAAGCAACCTGGGCGCGGGATCGGGTTTGCTGCGCGGCCTCGTGCACGCCACTGCATCTCGGCTGCAAGCAAGCTCCAAGCAGCGCCGCCTGGGGCCTCGCTGCTTGGGGCAAAGGCAAACTCGTCTGCGGTAAGCTGAGCACTCGACCATGTTTGCCAAAGCGCAGCGCGTACACTTCATCGGGATTGGCGGCATCGGCATGAGCGGCATAGCCGAGATCCTGCTCACTCTGGGCTACTCGGTCTCCGGCTCCGACCTCCGCCGCAGCTCGATCACCGAGCGGCTCGCCGCGCTCGGCGCGAGCATCTACGACGGCCATGCCGGCGCCAATGTGGTGGGGGCTGGCGTGGTCGTCGCGAGCTCGGCGGTGGGCGAGTCGAACCCCGAGGTCTCCGAAGCCCGGCGCCGCAAGATCCCCGTCATCCAGCGAGCCGAGATGCTCGCCGAGCTCATGCGGCTCAAGTACGGCATCGCTGTCGCCGGGATGCACGGCAAGACCACTACTACCTCAATGATCGCCTCGGTCCTTGCGGCGGGCAACCTTGATCCGACCGTGGTGGTTGGCGGCCGGGTAGACGCGATGGGCTCCAATGCCCGGCTGGGTACCTCGCAGTACCTGGTGGCCGAGGCGGACGAGAGCGATCGCAGCTTCTTGAAGCTCTCGCCGATCCTCGCGGTGGTGACCAACCTCGATCGCGAGCACATGGACTGCTACCGCGATATGGCCGACGTTGAGGATGCGTTCATCACCTTTATGGACCGGGTGCCGTTTTACGGAGCCTGCGTGGCCTGCTGCGATGATCCGCTGCTGGCAGCGATCCTGCCGCGCGTCAGCCGGCGTGTCTTCACCTACGGCACCAGCTCGCAGGCAGACTACATCGTCCGCTCGCTTCCAGCCTTGCAGCCGCAGGCGAGCCCTTCCGTACTCGACGAGCAGGAGGAACCTGCCGGACTGGCGTTGCTGGCAAGCTCTGAGAGCGGCTTCGGGACCATCCCGGTCCGCTCGCGCTTTGAGGTGGTAGCCGACGGCGCCGTGCTCGGACCTTTCGAGCTCCACGTGCCGGGCCGCCATAACGTGCTGAACGCGACGGCTGCGGTCGCGATCGCGCACCAGCTCGAGGTACCGGCAGAGCGCGTCCTTGCCGGGCTCCGGGCGTTCCGTGGCGTGGATCGCCGCTTCCAGGCCCGGGGCTGCGTCGCCGGGGTAGCCGTGGTCGACGACTACGGTCATCACCCCACCGAGATCCGGGCGACGCTCAGCGCCGCGCGGGAGTGCCACTACCGCCGCGTGCACGTCATCTTTCAGCCGCACCGCTACACCCGCACCCGCGACCTGCTCGGGGAGTTCGCCGCGGCCTTTGCCGGGGCCGACACCGTCCAGGTGCTGGACATCTATGCGGCCAGCGAAGAGCCGATCGCGGGCGCGGACGCTCAGGCGCTGGTCGAGGCGGCAAAGCAGCCGGGGATCGAGTACGCGCCGAGTTTTCAGGCAGCGGTTGAGCGGGCCGCTTCGCTCGCGGCTGATGGCGATCTAGTGCTGACCCTCGGCGCCGGCAACGTGGCCCAGCTGGCGCCCATGTTGCTTGAGAGTCTGCGGCTGCGTGCCGATGCGCAGCATCCGGCGGTGAACTGAAGGGGTGCCCGGTGTGCCCGGTCATTTGGCTGCCTGGAGCGCATTGCTTGTTAGCCCATCCGGGATCAGCGAGTCTCCAGACTGCCTGGGCTGGCGGGTATGCTCCGTATGCCGGGCGCTGCCCCGCTTCACCGATGGCCTGCCTGCGACGATCCCCAGCGAAGGTCGACGGTATCTCTGAGGATGCTCACGGAGGAAAAAGCGCACATACCTGAGACCGATCGGGGCTGGCGCAGGCTATAGTCAGGTCTGGCGATTTCTCACGACCTTGCTCGGGCGTGGCTAAGACCAACCTCTATCCCAGCCGACAGTCGGCCGCGCTCGCATTTGACGAGCAGCAGGCACGCGACAACTTGCGCTCTGCCAGTAGGTCGCGTGGCGGGGCTGCCAGCCTAGACGGCGAAAGCGATCCAAGTGGGTCTCGCTTCGAAGCTCATTTCGACGACACGCGGGAGCTGACCGCCGCCGCAGCGGCCTTGCGCGCCAGGCGTCGCGCGCCGGCCCAGCAGAGCCGCTGGGGAGCCTTTCGCTGGTCAACCTTCTTCTTCCGCACGCGGCCAGGCGCCGCCGCGCTCTGCCTGCTCCTGATCGCAGTGGTCGTGCTGCTGGTGCTGAGCTATCGGGCGGTGCGCAGTTTCCTTGAGCACGACCCTCACTTCACCATCAAATCCTCTGCGTCCATCCAGGTTAACGGGGCGGGCTTCGGCGTGGGTGTGGGAGGGGACCAGGCACCAGCGTCCGAGGCTCCTGCCGGAGGCCTGACGCGCTCGGAGCTGCTGGGCGTCTTCGCCTCAGACATCGGTCGCAACATCTTCTTCGTCCCTCTGCGGCAGCGCCAGGCACAACTTGAAGCGCTGCCCTGGGTTGCTCACGCGACCGTGATGCGTCTGCTGCCGGACCGGCTGAGCGTCTCGGTTGTGGAGCGGGTGCCGGTAGCCTTTGTACGGCTGGGCACCCAGCTCGGGCTGGTGGACGCCGACGGGGTGCTGCTGAGCCTCGCGCCGTCTGTGCTCGCCTCCCGGCACTACTCTTTCCCGGTGGTCACGGGCCTCTCCCCGGCGGATGCCGCAGAAGCGCGGCAATCGAGAATGCAGCTCTACCAGCGCTTTGTTGCGGAGCTCGATGGCGGGGATCCCGCTGGGCCGCAGCCCGGCCCGCATGTTGACCACCAGCAGGTCAGCTCGCAGCTCAGCGAAGTCGACCTTTCCGACCTGGAGGACGTGCGCGCGATCGTCCCTGCCCAGGGCACCGATATTTTGTTGCACTTCGGCAACTCGGACTTTCTTGCTCGCTACCAGAGCTACCAGAACCACCTGGCGGAGTGGCGCCAGCAGTACCCGCATCTGAGCTCGATCGACCTCCGCTACGATCGGCAGGTGGTGCTGAAGATGGCGAGTGGAGCAGAGACTGAGGCCAGCAGCGTGGATCAGGGAAGCAGCCTCAAAGCCGCACCTGCTACGGCAGCGACGAAAGCAGCTGCCGCCGGTCACAAGGCAGCCGCGCCCGCGCCGTCCCACCTGGCTTCCGCCCACCGAAGAGCCGTGCACCTCTGGAGCCCGCGATGAGCCAGAAGACCGAAGGCCTGATTACCGTCCTTGATGCCGGAAGCGCCCGGACCCGGGTGCTGATCGCCGAGCTGCACGAAGGAGCCCTGCGCTACCGGGGCCACGGCGAGGCGCCGAGCGCTGGTGTGCGCCGAGGGGTGATCGCGGAGTTGAAAACCGCCGCTGAATCGATCAACCAGGCCTCGCTTGCTGCCGAAGCTGTCGCCCAGACGGTGGTTGAGCAGTGTATCGCCGGCATTGGCGGCCCGCACATGCGCGGCCTGAACTCGGAGGGTGGCATCTCGCTCGGTAGCCGGATGCGGGAGATCGCCCGCGACGATGTGCGGGCCGCGGCCGATCACGCCCGGACGATCTCGCTCGCTCCCGACCGCGAGGTCCTGCACCTGTTGCCGCGCCACTTCATCCTGGACGGGCAGCCGGGCATCCATGATCCGGTGGGGATGGTCGGCCACCAGCTCGAGGTGAGCCTGCACCTGTCCACCTGCTCGGCGAGCGCGCACCAGAGCCTGGTGACGTGCGCCAACCGGGCCGGCCTGGCGGTGACCGAGACGGTCTACGAGGCGCTGGCGGCGGCCGAGTCTTCGGTCCCGGTCGATGAGCGCGAGCTGGGCAGCTGCCTGATCGATATCGGCGCCGGCTCGACCGAGCTGATCGTCTTCTTCGAGGGCGCCGTCGCTTTCACGGCGGTGGTGCCGATTGGCGGCGACCACTTTACCAATGACCTGGCTTGCGGGCTTCGAGTTTCGATTCCGGAGGCGGAGTGGATCAAGCACGAGTTCGGCAACGCTGTGGTCACCTCCGTCTCACAGTCAAACGAGGTGGACCTGGTCGGGATGCAAGGCCACCAGCCGCGTACGGTCAAACAGCGCTTCGTGGCCGAGATCATCGAGCCGCGCGCCCGGGAGCTTTTCAACATGATTCGCGACAGCCTGCGCCAGGGCGGGGTGCTCGAGGCGCTCGGTGCCGGGTGCGTGCTGGTGGGCGGCGGGGCACGGCTCACCGGCCTGCTCGATGTCGCCGAGAGCGTGCTGCGGGTGCCGGCGCGGGTGGGCACGCCGGTGCCGCTCTCCCGCATGCCGCAGGCGCTGGTTGCGCCCGAGTACGCGGCGCTGGTGGGGCTGCTGCTTTACGCGCACCGCACCAGCTTGGTGCGGTCCCAGCAGGAGGGCAGCCTGCGCGCGCGCCTGAAAACGATCTTTGCCGGAAGCATTTGAGCCGGCCGTAGCAATGCAGCTCAAGAAAAAGCAGCACAATCCTGAAAGCCGAGGTCTAAGAAAGCGATGAGTCAGCCAGAGGAGATGCGAATCCAGTACCACGACGAAGTGCCGCGCGGAGCAAGGATCAAGGTGATCGGCGTGGGTGGCGGCGGGGGCAATGCGGTGAACCGGATGATCGCCGCCAAGGTGGAAGGGGTGGAATTTATTGCCGCCAACACCGACGTGCAGGCGCTGCAGCTCTCGTCTGCGCCGGTTAAGCTGCAGCTGGGCGTCAAGCTGACCAGCGGGCTTGGTGCGGGCGCGAACCCGGACGTGGGCCGACGGGCGGCGCTGGAAGACTCGGAGAAGATCATCGAGGCGCTGGAAGGCTCAGACATGGTCTTTGTGACCGCAGGCATGGGCGGGGGAACCGGGACAGGGGCGGCGCCGGTGATTGCCTCACTCGCCAGCGAGATGGGCGCGCTCACCGTGGCCGTGATCACGCGGCCCTTCGGCTTTGAGGGCAAGCGCCGCATGGCGCAGGCCGAGCGTGGCATGCAGGAGCTGCTCGACTCGGTCGACACGATGATCGTGATCCCCAACGAGAAGCTGCTCGCCGTGGCTCAGGACGCCGGCTTCTTCGAGTCTTTCCGCATCGCCGACGATGTGCTGCGCCAAGGCGTGCAGGGCATCTCGGACATCATCACCATTCCGGGCATCATCAATCGGGACTTCGCCGACGTCAAGACGACCATGGCCGGGATGGGCTACGCGGTGATGGGCACGGCGCAGCGCTCGGGTGAGAATCGCGCCATCGCCGCGGCGCAGGCCGCGATGGCCTCCCCGCTGCTCGAAGATGGCGCCATCGATGGCGCTCGCGGCATCCTGATCAACATTTCGGGCTCCAGCTCGCTCAAGCTGAGCGAGGTCAACGCAGCCTCGACGCTGATCCAGAGCGCAGCCCACGAAGATGCCAACATCATCTTCGGTGCGGTGCTCGATGAGACCATGGGCGATGAAGTCAAGATCACGGTCATCGCTACCGGCTTCCGCCAGGACGGAACGCGTGTGCAGCGGCCGGCATCGATTGAGAAGGTGCCGGTGCGGCAGGTTCTGGCCCCAGAGCGTTCGGGCGCAGCTGCGGTCGAGGTGCGGACCCCACGCTTTGCCAGCGAGCTTGAAGAGGGCGAAGACGACTTTGGGACCAGCCAGCCAAAGGGGGAGCAGGAGTTCTTCTTCGACTCACAGCCCGCCTATGCTGGGGCTTCCGGTCGGGTCGAGGAAGCGGCCGCAGATTGGCCTCACCGTGCGGAGTTCTTCGGCCATACGGCTGCCGAGGCGCATGCCCCTACCGAGCCCCTTGTCTCGGCCCGTGCCGAACGAGCTTATATATCTGAGCCCTTTGGGGACAGCTCTGAGCTGGGTCAGCTCGGGGAAGACGACCCACTGGATGCGCTCGACGTTCCGGCGTACCTGCGGAGCAGTGGAAGCTAGGCGCAGCTAATCGTCCGCCGAGAAGCGCTTTTGTCCTGCCGTTGCTTTACCGGGCGGAACAGGGCTGCAAAAGAGGTCCGGCTGGCATCGAAGAATCGAGTGCCGCCGACCAAAATGGACCTCCCGAGAGTAACTAGAAGAGGACTACCTGCTTCAGGAAGTCTGGATGCATGGGTATAGTGACGATACAAAGGACGGATAGCCAAGCAGGGGAGCGGGAAGTTTCGGGGCCGCGACATCCAGGGCAAAGCAGCGCGTACTTTACGGCGATGGAAGCACGGCAGTCATGCCCAGAGGGTGCTCGGACAAGTTTTGCTTCCGATCTGGATTGAACTTCGCCCTCAGAGTGGATTTTGGGCCCAGAAGAGTGGACTTCGGACCTAGATAAGTTTCGCAGCTTGATCAATTTCGCACCTTGAGAAGTGAGACATAATGAGACGGATTTTCCATCTCCTGGCGCTGCTAGCGCTGCTGACTCTGCCGCTTACGAGCTTCGCTATTGCCAGCACGCGTCGGCACAAGGCGCACAGCGTTACCGGCCGCGTGCAGGAGTCGTCGCGGGCCAGGCGCCACATGGCCTCGCTGCAGCACAGCAGGCGCGCTGCCGGCAGCGGAGGCGTTGTGGTGCGTGAGGCCTCCTACACCACCAGTACCCGGATGGTGCGCGGTCGTGGCGGGCGCCTGCGGCGGGTGCGCGTATTCGGCCGTCGCAGCTATCGTGAGCAGTTCAGCGCCAGCTCCTTTTCTGACACCGATATCACGGCCGGTGACATCACGACTGGGGAGGACCCGGTCGTCCGCCAGGCAGCCATCGACGCGCTCGGCAACATGTACGGAACCGCGGTCGCGATCGATCCAAAGAATGGCCGCATCCTAGCCATGGTCAACCAGAAGCTCGCGCTCTCAAGTGGCGCTGAGCCCTGCTCGACGATTAAGGTCTCTGTCGCGCTTGCCGCGCTCTCAGAAGGCATTATCACCAAGGACACCCCGGTCAACCTAGGCGGCCGCTACAGCATGAATCTGACTACCGCGCTGGCCAAGTCGGTCAATCCGTATTTTGAGACGCTTGGGCGCAGGCTGGGTTTCGAGCGGGTGCGCCACTATGCCAACGAGTTTGGCCTGGGTGAACTGGCCGGCTACAACATTGCGAACGAGCAGTTGGGTACCTACCCAGCGCAGGAGCTTCCCGAGAGCAAGGGCGGCGTGGGTCGGATGTGCTCCTTTGGCGAGGGTGTTTCGATGACCCCGCTGCAGCTGGGCGCGCTCGTTTCTGCGATCTCAAACGGGGGTACGCTCTACTACCTGCAGCACCCGACCTCGCAGCAGCAGGTGGCAAGCTTTCAGCCGCGTATCAAGCGAACGCTCGAGATCGCCCGGCTCATTCCGGAGATCCAGCCAGGCATGGAGGGTGCGGTTGACTTCGGCACGGCGAGAAGCCTGCGCGCGAGCTTCAATCAATTTCCTGTCATGGGCAAGACTGGAACTTGCTCAAACAACGGCACGCGCTTCGGCTGGTTCGCCAGCTACGCGGATACCCAGTATGGGCGCATTGTGACCGTCTTCTTTCTGGAAGGCGGCCGGCCGACGTTCGGTCCCAAAGCCGCGGAGCTGACAGGGTTGTTTTACAAGAGCCTTTGGGATCACAGCTACTTCGCCAGCCGCCAGAACGACAGCTTGACACAGGGGCTCGCCCAATAGCTCACTCGCAAGAGGCAGCTTTTCTCCTCAAGTCAGGGCAGAACTGATCTTTGCCCGCATCCTAGACAGCAAACAACGGCCTCCATCCTGGAGGCCGTTGCCGCGTTTGTTTGAGCAGAAGGATGTGACCCGGGCATGAAGATTCTGACGGCAGAGGAGATGCGCGCGGCCGACCGCATCAGCAGCGAGCAGTATGGCATCCCGCCGACCACCTTAATGGTGAACGCCGGCAGCGCCGTGGCCCACTTTATCGCAGCCGAGTTCCCGGAGGCCGAGAAGATCGTGATCCTGTGCGGCATGGGGAACAATGGCGGCGACGGGTTGGTGGCAGCAGCAGAGCTGGCCCGGCTCGGCCGTCGTCCTCACGTCCTGCTGCTGGGCTCGGTGGAGGAGTTGAAGGGCGACCCGGCCGCCATGGTTCGGCGAGTGCAGCTCTCTCTGATCAGCGAAGTGCCGGAGGAAACCAAGCTGCGCTCGGCGGAAGTGGCCGCGCTGCTGGCAGGCGCTGACCTGCTCGTCGATGCGATGGTGGGCACAGGCTTCAAGCCGCCGCTCCGCGGGCTGGCTGCCGCCGCCTGTGACCTTATCCAGCCGCTCAACACGCCCATCGTGGCCGTCGATCTTCCTTCGGGATGGGACGCCGACTCGCATGAGTACCGCGTGGAAGGCGCTCTGCGCGCGAATGCGGTGATCACCTTTACCGCCCCGAAGATGGCGCACGTATGCGGCAACCTGACCAAAAGCGTCTACAAGCCGATCGTGGTGGCGCCGATCGGCTCGCCTGAAGACGCCGTGATCTCGAGCCAGCGGCTTAGCTGGACGGGCGCCGCAAAGACGCTGACCGAGGCGCCGCGCGAGGCAGACGATAACAAGGGAAGGCATGGGCACGTTCTCCTTTTTGGCGGAGCCCATGGCAAAGCCGGCGCCCCGTCGATGGCCTCGCTCGCCGCCCTGCGCGCCGGTGCCGGCCTGGTGACCGCAGCGGTCGCCGATTCGATCCTCAACACGGTCGCCCGAATCGCACCGGAGCTGATGACGATCCCTCTCAAGGAGAGCGAGAGCGGGGAGCTCGACACTAGCAACTTTGAACCGGAAGCGCTCCAGCGACTATTGGAGAAAAAGACCGTGATCGCAGCCGGACCTGGACTCGGCCAGGAGCCCGGAGCTGAGAGGCTGGTGCTCAGCTTGCTCGAGCAGGCCAGCGGACCGATGGTGCTGGACGCGGACGCGCTCAATGTCCTCTCCAAACATATGGACAAGCTTGCTGGCCGGCCTAACCCCGCAGGTTGTCCGCTGGTGCTGACGCCGCATCCGGGCGAGATGGCTCGCCTGGCCGGCCTGACGATCCCCGAGGTCCAGGCTCGACGCGAGCCGCTCGCCCGCGAGTTCGCCCAGAAGTATCAACTCACCTTGGTGCTCAAAGGCTGGCGAACCCTGATCGCTCACCCCGACGGCTCGCTCGCGATCAACACGACCGGCAATCCGGGCCTGGCGAAAGGCGGCTCGGGCGACATGCTGACCGGAATCGTTGCGGCGCTTGTGGCGCAGTATCCCCAGCAGCTCGGGTTTGCTGTTGAGGCGGCAGTTTACCTGCACGGACTGGCTGCCGACTTCGCAGTCCGGGAGCAGGATGAGCACACCCTGCTTGTCACCGATGTGATCGCATCGCTGTGGAAGGCTTTTCGCTATCGCTCCCAGGACAAAGCCGGGTATGTTTGGTTGCAGGGGTTGCCTCGATGAGTGAACAGCTGACCGCACCCGAGATGGCCACCAGCCGTCGGGAGTTTGAGAGCCGTAGCAGCGCCGACACGATTCGCATCGGCCACGAGATTGCCGCTCTGCTCACGCCGCCCAAGCTGCTCATCCTTCGCGGGTCGCTGGGCGCCGGCAAGACCACGCTGGTGAAGGGGATCGCCGAAGCTCTCAACGCAGCTGAGGCCGATGAGGTGACAAGCCCTACCTTCACACTGGTGCATGAGTACGAGGGGACGCGCCAGGTCGATGGTCAGGAGCAGGAGATCTCGCTCTACCACCTCGACCTCTATCGGCTGGAGAGCGAGCGCCAGGTGGAAGGTCTCGGCATTGACGAGCTGGCTGCAGAGGATGCCATCGTCCTGGTCGAGTGGGGAGAGAAATTCCCCAGCGTCGTGCGGCGCGCGCAAGGCGAGATCGTCATGGAGTCTACCGGTGGCGACTCACGCAGGATCAGCCTGAGCTTTACGGCTTGACGGATTGTGTGTGGAGCTTCCGCAGCCTGTTCACAAAGCCGCACATACCACCAGGCATGATCCGAGTTTGACCGCTTCGCTTTAGCTCGACTCAGGATCGCCACGGTCATCTGTGCTCCACGACTCATTCTGGAACGCGATAAAGATCGCAGCCCAGGTCTGCGCAGCAGGCATCGCGAAGATCAGCAGTCCATCCTGCCAGGTCCCATTATCGCTGCCGTGATTGCTGACCGGATTGCCCTGATTCATGTGGATGTTGTGAATGCCCAGGCTGGTGGTGTACTGGCTTCCAAAGGCGTAGACCATCCCATCCTTATCAGCGACTGCCTGGTTCAGGAAGTCGGTGACGGCGTTCTGCAGGTCTCCGGCGCCACTGTCGCCGGGCCTGGGCAGAAGGGTAAGCTGCTGCTCGGTGACCAGCGGCGAGCTGTTGACCTGGCTGCGCAGGTAATCGATGGCCGGGTTCGCATCGAGGCCCGCGAGTGGCGTGATGCCAACAGCCAGCTCGGTCAGCGCGTCTGCACTCGGCGGAATGAAGTTCGCGTCCAGCAGGTACAGCACCTCAGAGCCATCGCTGGACTCGATATTGACCGCGATCTCCCAGGTCGTTCCGTTGACATTGAGGTCGATCAGGTAATGCGGGATCTTCTCGCCTGAGAGCTTGCCCGAAATCGGATCACCCTTGAGAACGCTGTACTTGTAGATCGGCATCACGAACCTCCGTTACTTTGATGCGCAGGCGCAAATAGGCCCCAGGCCAGTCTGCTCTTTGCGGCTTCGGCGGGATAGGTCCGAAGGCGATCTCGCCCGGCTTGCAGGCATCGAAGGCTACGTATGAGCGAAGAGACGATCCCGGTAGTCCCCTACGTCAAGTTGCTGGAAGGGCGCGATGCGCTGGAGGTACTGGCAGAGACACCTGCGCGTCTGGCCGGGCTGCTCGACGGCCTAAGCCCAGAGCAGATAGAGCGCAAGTCGGCTCCGCATAAGTGGAATCTTCGAGAGATCACCGCACACATGGTGGACTGTGAGATCGCCTGGGCTTGGCGGCTGCGCCAGGTCTTTGCCGAGGAGAATCCGCTGCTGCAGTCCTTTGAGCAGGATCCCTGGGCCCGCGCCTACGGAAGCTACTCGATGGCACAGGCGCGGACGACCTGGGATGGTCTTCGCGCCTGGAATCTTTCTTTTCTGGGCGGGTTGACTGAGGAGCAAAAGTGCCGACCGAGTCACCATCCCGAGATCGGCAGCCTGACGCTATGGACCATCGCCAGCATCGCCGCCGGCCACGACCTGCACCACCTGCACTCGATCGAGCATGTCGTCAAGGGCTAAGACCGCCTGCGCGGCTAGCGGTCACTTCGTGACGCGTATACCGACCCTGCGGGTCACGAGAGTAGAGGCACCCAGAAGTACCGGGTGCCTCTACTCTCGGAGCGCCGCAGGCAGAAGACCTGTCACGAAGTGACCGCCAGCCGCGCAGGCGGTTTGGTTTTGCCTACAGCCCGACTACGTTGTAGCCGCAATCCACGTAGAGCACCTCGCCCGTGGTTCCGCTGGAGAGATCGGAAGCCAGGTAGACGGCCGCTCCGCCGACCTCGGCTTGGTCGACATTGCGGCCAAGAGGCGAGCGCTCGGCGTGCGCGCGCAGCATGGTGCCGAGATCGCCGATGCCTCGTGCGGCCAGGGTCTTGATCGGGCCGGCGGAGATCGCGTTGACACGGATCTTTTTCGGGCCGAGGCTAGCCGCCAGGTAGCGCACGGCCGACTCAAGCGCCGCCTTGGCCACGCCCATCACGTTGTAGTGGGGGATCACCTTTTCTGCGCCGTAATAGCTGAGCGTGAGGATGGAGCCGCCTTCCGTCATCAGCGGCGCGGCGCCGCGAGCGAGCGCGATCAACGAGTAGACGCTGACATCGTGAGCGATGCGGAAGCCTTCGCGGGTGGTGAGCAAAAAATCGTTCTTGAGCTCCTCGGCCGGAGCAAAGGCGACCGAATGTACCAGCACATGCAGCTTGCCGTAGCGTTGCTTGAGCAAGGCGAAGAGCGCGTCGATCGAGGCATCCTGTGAGACATCGCACTCGAAGGCGGAGGCGCCGGGCAGTAGTGCGACCAGGCTTTCCGCCTCGGACTTGAGCCGCTCATTCTGGTAGCAGATGGCGAGCTGGCAGCCAGCCTCGTGGAGCTTTTGCGCGATTGCGTACGCGATACTGCGCTTGTTGGCGATGCCGAAGACAACAGCAACGCGCCCTTCCAGGTTCAACATGGACATCGTTTCTTCCCGTTCTCCCGACCTAAACCCGACATAAAGACGGAAAGCAAAGCATACCAGCCTAGTCGGTCATCCTGCCTGGCGGCTGACTTGCGCGGCATCGTTCGCTTGTCCGCCTGTCAGATACAGCATCTTTGCCAAGGCTACTGAGCCCCAAGAGAGAAGGATGCATAAGCTATCGCTTGCTCAAAACATTGTCGTACCTGGCCTGGGAGCACTCACGAAGGCCGCGAAAACTTAGATCAAGCCCCTGCGCACTTTCGCAGTATCATAGCCCAGCTTGCTCGCGCCCATGCCAGCTCCGGTATATTCGACCTCCCCAGTGCCCTCGCTCTGGCAGTCGATCCGCGAGGCGCTCCGGGGATCTCACCAGGACTACACCCAAGGCAGCCTGAACCGGTCGATCCTGCTGCTCGCGATCCCCATGGTGCTCGAGATGGTCCTCGAGTCGCTCTTCGCGGTCGTCGATGTCTTCTGGGTCAGCCGGCTGGGCGCCGACGCGATCGCGACTGTCGGGCTGACTGAGTCAATCGTGACCCTGGTCTTTGCGGTCGCGCTGGGGCTTGGCATGTCGACCACCGCCATGGTCGCCCGGCGCATCGGCGAGAAAGATCATGAGGGCGCCGCGGTGGCCGGGGTGCAGGCGATCTTCCTGGGCCTGGTCGCTTCGGTCGCGATGGGGCTGCCGTTCTTTCTGCTCGCGCCCAGGCTGCTGGGGCTGATGGGCGCGACGCCCACGATCATCGCGCTTGGCACCAGCTACATGCGCATCGCGCTTGGCGGCTCGGGCGTGATCCTTATGCTCTTTCTCAACAACGCTATCTTTCGCGGCGCCGGGGATGCGGCGATTGCGATGCGCCTGCTCTGGGTCTCGAACATCCTCAACCTAATCTTTGATCCGTGCCTGATCTTCGGCCTGGGCCCGTTTCCAAAGATGGGCGTCACCGGCGCCGCGCTGGCCACCTTTACCGGCAGGGGCATCGGCGTGCTGTACCAGTTCTACCGCCTCGCCAAAGGGACTGAGCGGCTGCGGATCCTGGCGCGCCATCTACGCTTGGACGCCGCTGTCCTGTGGAGGCTGCTACGGGTCTCCTTTACGGGCATCCTGCAGTTTCTTATCGGCCAGGCAAGCTGGATCGGCCTGGTGCGCATCGTGAGCCTCTTCGGCGCGCCAGCGCTGGCCGGGTATACGATTGCCATCCGCATCGTGATCTTCGCCATTCTGCCGTCGTGGGGGCTGAGCAATGCTGCCGCCACGCTGGTCGGGCAAAATCTCGGCGCCGGGCACCCGGATCGCGCCCGCAGCGCGGTCTGGCGGACAGGCCTGTGGAACATGATCTTTCTGGGGTCCGTGGGGCTGGTCTTTATCGCGTTTGCTCCCTGGATCATCGGCCTGTTCACGCAGGATCCGGCGGTGGTCCCGACCGCGGTCCACTGCCTGCGCATCTTCAGCTGCGGCAACATCGCCTTTGCCTACGGCATGGTGCTGCTGCAGGCGTTCAACGGCGCCGGCGACACGCTGACGCCCACCTACGTGAACCTGGTGGGCTTCTGGCTGATCGAGATACCGCTCGCCTGGTGGCTCGCCGAGCATACCTGGCTGCGGGTGAACGGCGTCTTCGTCTCGATCGTGGTCGCGCAGGTGACGATCGTGCTCATCAGCCTGGTGCTCTTTCGCCAGGGTCGCTGGGCGCGGCAGCGAATCTAGGGTCCCGGGTTCCAAGCCCGCTCATGCGCGCTATCCTCCTGAGCGCCGGATCCGCTTTTTGTCTGTCACTCGTATACCGCTGACACAACTGGTCTAAAGCCGCCTCAGCCGCCGAGGTCGACGAGCGTGACCGCATCGATCGGCTCAGCCAGGAAGCGGCTGCCCAGCTGGCGAAAGCGGTCGACTCCGTCGGTCGCGTAAAAGCGGATTTCGGGACGTGCCGACGTGCTCGTCGCGAGACCGCCAGGAGCTGGCTCCATGCGGTCTTTCAACGCCCGGACGACAGCGGCTGCTGTGACCTCCGCCGAGTCGATCACAGTCAACCCCGGGGCGACGAGCGCCTCGATCTCTGCCCGCAGCAGCGGGTAGTGCGTGCAGCCCAGCACCAGGGTGTCCGGCTGGAGCTCGGCGGCGCTTGCGGCCCGGGTGAGCTCGTCGAGATAGATGCGCAGCACTTCGCGGGTGACCGGGTGCGTCGTCCAGCCTTCTTCCACCAGCGGCACTAGCAGCGGGCAGGCTCGCTCCAGTGCCCGCAGACCCTGGAGTCGGCAGGCCGCAAGGTAGGCGTGGCTGGCCACGGTTGCGGTGGTTGCAATGACCAGGACGTCGCCCGTGTGCGAGCTGGCCCGAGCTGCGGCGGCTCCAGTTTCAATGACGCCCAGCACCGGGATGGCAACAGCATCGCGAATGGCCTCGAGGGCGAGCGCGCTCGCCGTGTTGCAGGCGATCACCAGGTACTCGGCGCCGGCGGCTGCCAGGAACTGGGCGCTCTCGACCGCGTAGCGCGCGATGGTGGCTCGCGACTTGGACCCGTAGGGGAGTCGCGCGGTGTCGCCCAGGTAGAGGTAGCTGGCTCCCGGCAGCTGGCGACGCAGCTCGCGTAAGACGGTCAGCCCACCCACACCGGAGTCGAAGACGCCGATGGTGAGGCTCGGGTCAGCCGTAAGCGCTGGCAGGGCAGGCGGGATCACGGTTGAACTCCCTTTGTGGCGCCGGGCTTGGCCGGGATCGATCCCCGGGCCTGAGCTGGCCTGGGCTCACGCGCCTGGGACTCGGTCAGCTGGGCGCCGCTTTGCGAGCCGGAGCCCTGTGGACTGGGATCTTGCCCGGCCAGCTCCGGTTCGTCCGTCATCTGGTTCGAGGCCGCCAGGTAGGTCCGGGTCAGGTCGGCGTGACCGGCCAGGGTCGCCTGCTCTTGTCCATCGACGACAAAGCGTACCTCGGCAACCTGGGGCAGGTTCGCGCGCAGGGTAGCGATCATGGAGAGTAGGGTAAGGGTCTCGGGCTCGATCCCCGAGGGATGGTTCTTCACGAAAGCGGTGGTGAGATTGACGACTGCAAGCAGCGGACCCGCATGCCGACCGGGAACAGGCAGCAGGTAGACATCCTCGACGCCGCTTGCAATGTTCAGCGGGTGCAGCGAGCCGGGCGCGGCGTACTCGGCGATCAGCTTCTCGAGCACTACCAGGGCTCGCGCGTTGGGGTCGGCTGGCAGTGGGAAGAGGATGGGCTTCTCGACGAGCGAGCCATCGGTGTCGTTGGCCAGGTAGAGCCGCAGCGGCGCCTCGTGGGTGTCGGCGACCGAGAGGGGCAGCGGCTGGGCGGCGGCGGCAAAACGGTCGCTGGCCCTCTCGCGAAGCCGGATCAGGTAGACCGACATGGCGATGACCAGCAGCAGCATGATCCAGAAGAGCCAGCGCTGCGAGCGGGGTACGGAGAAGCGGTGAGGCTGGGCTAATGTTGGACGTGGTATCGCCGCCGCGCCCCGAACGCCGGCGAAGGCAGCGCTGCCGGGCGCGGTGGGCGGAGTCAAGCGCCGGGCGGCCGGAGCGCCGGGCCTCGAGGCGCGCGGCTCCGCCTGCCTGGGTGGAGCGCCGCTGCTGGAAGCAGCTTCCGGCGGCGCACCGGGGCGTGACCCTGGTTCACTTGGCTTGGGGCCAGACTGCTTAGGTCCAGACTGCTTAGGTCCGAGCTGCTGAGGCCCGGGCTGCTTAGGTTCAGGCGGCTTCGGAGGCGGGCGGTCGCTCATGGGCGCCAGCTCCCAGCCCTGCGCTTGCAGACCGTTGCAGAGGAAAGCTTGCTCAAGGATGCGCGCTCCCGATTTTTAGCCCGCCGCTCCCGTTCGCCGACGGCATCTGCCAGTCGGCTCGCCACTGCTCGAGCGCTCCGCCGAGCGCATCCACGACCCGGGTTTGATAGGCGGGGCCGTCGATTTCGGCTCCCGCCTTTCCGCGGCGAGGTAGAAGCGGCGCCAGCTCGAGGATCACAGCCGGACACGCCAGGCTGTCTATCGGCTGCAGCGAGACACTGCCGAGCGTGACCGGGATCGCCGCATGGGCGAATGCCTCACTGAGGTCGGACGCCAACCGGAGGCTCTGGGTCAGGAAGGCCGCCTGCGCGGTCGCCCAGGGCAGCAGACCACCGGGCGGAACGGCCGCCTGCTGCGGGCTGAGCGAGGAAGTGTAGAGATGCACGCCGGTGCCGCTGGTGGTGGCGTGCAGCAACAGGCAGGCCGAGGGATGAGTTCGGTTGGCGAGCCCGGCGCGCTGCTCGGGCTGAGGATTGCTGTCGCTCTCGCGCGTGGTCACCACCGCAATGCCGTGCGCGGTCAGGATCGAGCGGAGGCGTACTGAAAGGGCGAGTGTGAGATCTTTCTCAGGGAGTCGATCCTTCAGGCGAGCTCCCGTCTCGGACCCGCCATGCGCCGCGTCGAGCAGGACTGTGTAGCGAGGCGCGGGTGGCGGAGACTGCTGAGCGCGCAGGTCTTTGATCGCCAGGGTGGTGAGAGACAGCACTATGGTGAAGGGCAGAGCAGCGCGCAGTTTTTGAGAAGCTGAGAGTCGAGACGCTCCGGGCAGTGTCCTCAGGGCGCCTCGCATGGAGGACAACTGGTCACTCTCGAGCATCGTCGGCCGAGTGTTTGGGAGCAAAGTGCTCGGGAGCGAAGTGCCTGGGAGCAAAGTGCTCGGGAGCGAAGTACCTGGGAGCAAAGTGCTCGGAAGCGAAGTACCTGGGAGCAAAGTGCTCGGAAGCAAAGTACCTGGAAGCGAAGTACATGGAAGCGAAGTGCTTGGGAGCAAAGTACCGGGGACTCCGCCGGCTTCCCTCCGCTCAGTCGAGGGCATAGACCGCGAGGCCACTCAGCAGCTTAGGGAAGAAGTCAGTGGACTTTTGCGGCATCACCTCGCCGGCGAAGGTCACCTCCCGCAACTGGTCGAGGGTGACCGGGTGGGTCAGAAACGCTATGTCGGCGTCGCCGCGCTGTACCTGGCCGATCGCCTCGGCGGCATCGCGCACATAGCGCAGGTTTTTCTGCTCACGGATCGCCTCAGGGCTGATGGCGAGCAACTGCTCGAGCACCAACTGGTGCAGCTGCACGACGTCCAGCTGGCGTTTGCGCTCGGAGACCTCGGCGAGCGCCCGATCGACCGCTTCAAGCCTGGGGGATAGCAGGTACGCGGCGCCCCTGGTAACCGCGATCAGGCTGCGCGCGCCCGCTGCCGCGAGCCTGCTCAGGAGCGCGTCTGCGTCGCTGACACCCTCAAGCGTCTGCACTGTAAAGAAGGGCTCGGCTGCCGAGAGAAATGCCTCCGCAGTAAAGCCCGCGAGCGAGTGCACGACCCGGTGCGTGGGCAGGATGACCAGGCCCTCTCCATCCATGTTGACCAGCGTCATCATCACGGCAGCCTCAGGGTAGGCGGGCTGAGGCAGGCTTGAGGCGCTTCGCTCGCTGTACGAGGAGGCCTGCGGCGCACGCTCCTGGCTGTACTTGAGCGCGGTCTCGTAGCGGTGGTGCCCATCGGCGATGATCAGCTTCTTGTTCTCGAGCACGCCGAGGACCATGTTGATCGTGGCTGGATCGGAGACCTTCCAGACCCGGTGCAGCACGTCGTACTCGTCGGTGACTTCGATCTCGGGCACGTCGCGCTTGTCACTTTTGGCAAAGATGAGCTGCTCGACGGTCTGCGCCGGATCGGAGTAGAGCATAAAGATCTGGCCGAAGTGCGCGCGCGTGGCTGTGAGCAGGTTGAGCCGGTCGGCGCGGGGCTTGGTCAGCGTCTGCTCGTGACGAAAGATCACGTTGGCCGAGTAGTCGTAGAGCTCGCCGAGGGCGATCAGCCCTTTGCGCTCGACTACCTCGCCGGCCCCGGGCCCCGTTCCAGGCACCTTGAAGCGCTGCGAGTAGGCAAAGATGCAAGGTTCCTTCTCGGCCGCCAGGATGCCCGAGGCGCGCCAGTCAGCAAAGTCGCGCGCGGCGCGGGTGTAGACGTCCGAGACGCCTGGTTCATCAAAGAGCTCTGGCAAGCCAAGAATGATGCGAACCAGGTTGTAGGGACTGCGGCCATAGTAGCCCTGCTGCATCGAAGGCGAAATTTTATCGTAGGGCTGCGTGACGCAGTCCTCGACCCGCACGAGCGAGGGATTGTAGCGAAGAGCGCGAAAAGGGAAGATGCGGGCCATGCGAAGAGAGCGACTCCGGAACGGCAGGCGGCGCACCGGCCGGGCTCTGACGTGGATTTCAATCAGGTTCGATTGTAGCTGAAGCCGTCCGGCGCTCCCGCTTGCGGCGCATCCCTTGGCCGAGTGGTGATTCTGCACGCTTTGGCCCCGGAGATGATGCCGCTGTTACCAGAGGGTCTTGCAGTGTTGCGATAAGAGCCTCAACATGGAGGCCTGCATCCTGGCCCGGTAAGCGCGTCTGATGAAGTTGGAGCTTGCCAGACAACGGGGTATCCCGAGGCTCAAGGCAGCAATGCCGCTTGAGTGGACCAGAGGCCAATCCACAGCTGAGGCTCTTTCGTTACAAGTCTGTGGTGCAAGGTGTATATGCTGTCGCACAGGGGCGCGCGGAGCAGGGGTGTTGTGATGCTGCTGATGAATGGATGTGGAGTGCCAAGGTGGTTGTACACAGGGCGATGTCAGCTGCGCTCGCTGATCTGCCTGACCGTACTTGTTGCCTTTGGTGCTGGTAACGGCGTTCGGGCTCTTGCCCAGGCTGTGGGTCAGGATGCAGGCCAGCTGAATACTGTTCACGTGCCGCCCCCGCCCCCCCAGCCCGAGGCCAAGCCTGCCGGACCGCCCATGCTAGAAGGAAAAGAGGCGCTCAGCGCGCGCCGAAACGAGCGCATCCGCGTCGACGTGAACCTGGTGTTGATCCCGCTCACGGTCACTGACCCGATGGATCGCCTGGTGACCGGGCTCGAAAAAGAGAACTTCTTTCTTTACGAGCATGACCGGCTGCAGAGCCTCAAGACCTTTTCCAGCGAGGATGCGCCAGTCTCGATCGGGATCATTCTCGATTTAAGCGGCAGCATGACAAGCAAGTTCACGCGTGCCCGCCAGTCGATACTCGAGTTTATGAAGACGGCTAATCCGCAGGATGAGTTCTTCGTCATCGGCTTTAACGATCGGCCGGAGGTGATCACCGACTTCACGTCCTCTGCCGAAGACGTGGATGCACGGCTGGCACTGGTCAAGCCCGGCAAGCGAACTGCACTGCTGGATGCGATCTACATGGGCTTGAACAAGATCAAGAAGGCTAGATACGACCGGAGAGCTCTGCTTATTGTCTCCGACGGTGGCGACAATCGCAGCCGCTACACAGAGAACGAGGTACGCGCGGTCGTCCGCGAGTCGGGTGTGCAGCTGTACGCGATCGGCATCTTTGACCAGTACGCGCCGACGACAGAGGAACGGCTTGGCCCCCTGCTGCTGAACGACCTGTGCGAAGAGACAGGCGGGCGGCTCTTCCGGGTCGACGATGCCGGCGACATGGGCGATATTGCTGCGAAGATCTCGGCCGAGCTGCGCAACGAGTATGTGCTCGGGTACCGTTCTGACGACGACAAGCACGACGGCAAGTGGCGTAAAGTAAAAGTGAGGCTGGTGCCGCCTGCCGGGCTGCCGCAGCTCACCGTCCATGCGCGCAATGGCTACTATGCACCTCTCCAGTAACGCCGCCACTCTTTGGCTTCTCCTGCTCTCGCTCAGCATGCCTGGTTCTGGTTTGCATGCGCAAGGCCTGACGAGAGATCAGACCACGGTTAACAGCACCACTACACGCGACGGCTCGAATGAGCGGGCGAGCGGCACCCCGCCGAACGCGCAGTTGAGCGTCGACCGGGACCCGGTACGCTCCCCCGACCCGGACGACAACGCGGCGACTAGCTCCACAAGCCAGCCGGCTGGTCCGAACTCGGCACCGGGCCTGGCGCCCGACGTGGAAAAGCAGAACGGCCGCTACACGCTACGCCGCGATGTCGAGGAAGTGGTGCTCAACGCGACTGTGCTCGACGACAACGGTCACCTGGTCAACGACCTCAAGAAGGACGACGTTCACATCTTTGAGGATGGTGTGCCGCAGAACATTGCGTCTTTCCAGCACCAGGACATCCCTGTGTCGATGGGGATCCTGGTCGACAACTCCGGCTCGATGCGCTCCAAACGCGGCGCGGTCAATGCGGCGGCGCTCGACCTGATCAAGGCTTCCAACCCGCAGGATGAAGCCTTCATCGTCAACTTCTCCGACGAAGCGTTTATCGACCAGGATTTCACCTCGAACATAAACAAGCTGCGCGACGGCCTGGCGCACTTGGACTCCAAGGGTGGAACCGCACTCTACGATGCGACGGTGGCCTCGGCCGACCAACTGGCCAAGGGCGCCAGCCGGCCCAAGCAGGTGCTGCTCATCATCACCGACGGAGAGGACAACGCCTCCGGCCTCTCGCTTGAGCAGACCATCCATCGTGTGCAGGACCTGCAGGGACCAATCGTCTACTCGATCGGGCTGCTCTTTGGCGACGATGGGAGCGCCCGCGAGGGGCGTCGGGCCAAGCGGGCGCTGCAGATGCTCTCTGCCGAGACCGGCGGGATCTCTTACTTCCCCAAGAACCTCAACGAGGTTGACGAGATCGCCGCCGAGGTCGCGCGTGACATCCGCTCCCAATATACGATCGGGTATCACTCCACCAAGCCGGTCTCCGAGGGAGGCTATCGGGCAATCAAGGTTGATGCCCGTCTGCCGGGCTCGCGCAAGAGCCTCATTGTTCGTACCCGCAGCGGCTACTACCCAAAGGCTGACAAGCAGCCCTCGGTCGCGGCCGCGGGCACTCCGTAATGACCGGTTGGGGAAGGAAGCGGGAGTCACCGAATCTGTGTTGCAGTCAGGCCCGGGTCAAGCTCGGCCCAATGCTGCTCAAGGTAGGAAGCCACCCGCCGATGGCCGCGCTCGTTGAAGTGGATACCATCGAGCGTAATCTGGTTGGTGGGCAGGTCGCTTTCGGCGCTGGTCGTATCTAGTAGACCGACGTGATGCTGTTGAGCCCAGTCCACCAGCTTCGCCGGGGCGCTGGTCCGGGCACGGTCCGGCACATAGGCACGCATCGCCAGAAAGACGATCCCCATGCGGGCGTGCTGTTGCTGGGTCAGCTGGTAGAAGCGCTCGAGTCGCTCCAGATTCGGGGCCGCGTTCGCCATCTCGCTCGCTGTGGGCGCGCTGCCTGCTGCTCCAGATGTTCCCGTAGCACCAGACGCCGATGTCCCTGAGTCCTGCTTCCGCGCTCGATGCAGGAGCTTGTCCTTCAAGTAGCGGGTCCACACCTCGCATAGCGCGCACGCCGGCTTGACGGTGGCTGAGTCGCCCCCGACATCGGCAAGCGTTGCAGGCGCTTGCAAGCTGTCTCCGGTGTTGAGCACCAGCACGACCAGGTCCGAGCTGAAGGTGCCTCGCGAAGCCAGGTAGCCTGTTTCGTTGGCGATCGCCCATGCGCTCGCCGAGGCGTTCAGAACTTCAACCGGCGCGTGTGCTGCTGACGAGGACAGCGCTGGCAGCCGTGTAGGCAGCTCTCGCCTCAGCAGCGAGGCGAAGATGTTGCCCTGATCTACCTGGGTGCTGCCGTAGGTCATTGAGTCGCCGATCAAGAAGACCCGGTAGGTGCCGGCAGGCTTGGCGGCTGCAAACGAGGGCGCGCGCATGCTGTACTCGTTGACATCGGTGTGGCGCAGGAAGCGGTAGATGTGTTGGTTAGGCTTGAGCACGTAAGCTGCGGCGGGATCCGCCTGGAGCAGGACAGGGTTGCCGAGTCCAAAGATGGCGGCCAGGGCCAAGTTCGCCAGTAGCACGAGCAGCACCAGCCCGAGAGCTGCGGCGGCCAGGAGTTTGCCCAGGGACCGGCGTCGCCGGGCGGGTTTCTGTCCGGCAGCAGCGGGCATTTTGATCACTGGGCTCTCCCGTCGGCGCTTTCCGAGATGGTGAGGAGAGCGGCGATCATGATGCGCAGCATACCACTGGCTCCAATCGAGAGGGTCACGTGAGCAGCGGCGTCATGAAACGGGGCCTTGGTCACCCGGGGGGAAGCTGCTGCGTAGTCTCTTCTGGGCGGCCTGCTCCGTGCCTGAGCGCCTGGGCAGCCGGCTGGCCGTCATCGGATGACGGCGCGCAGCTGGTAACTTCAACCTATGTCTGACTCGACGAAGGGCTTTGCGACACGCGCGATTCACGCCGGCCAGCCGCCTGACCCCATGACCGGCGCGGTCAACGTGCCGCTCTATCTATCCTCTACCTACGCGCAGCAAGAGATCGGTGTGCACAAGGGCTACGAGTATTCGCGGGTCTCGAACCCCACCCGGGACGCGCTTGAAGCCTCGCTCGCTTCGCTCGAAGGAGGCACAAGCGCGCATGTTTTCTCAAGCGGCATGGCGGCGATCACAGCCCTGGTAGCGACGCTGCGCACCGGCGACCACGTCGTCTGCGGGGAGGACGTCTACGGTGGAACAGCCAGGCTTTTCAATCAAATAGTCTCCCGGTACGGCATCGAATTTTCCTATGTAGACACGACCAACCTTGATGCGCTTCAGGCGGCGATGCGGCCGACTACCCGACTGGTGCACATCGAGACGCCCAGCAACCCGATGATGCGTCTGACCGACATTCGCGCGGTTGCGAAGATTTGTCACAGTCGCGGTGTCGAATTAAGCATCGACAATACGTTCATGTCGCCTTACCTTCAGGAGCCCATCGCACTGGGTGCTGACATCGTGATGCACTCGACGACCAAATACCTTAACGGTCACTCTGACGGGCTCGGCGGTGTGCTTGTGGGGACCAGGCCGGAACACGCGGAGCGGTTCGCTTTCATCCAGAAGTGTATGGGCGGCATTCTCTCCCCGTTTGAGGCCTGGCTGGTGCTGCGCGGCGTCAAAACGCTGGCCGTGCGGATGCGCCAGCATGACAGCAGCGGGCGGGAGATCGCGGCGCTCTTGGAACAGCACCCCAAGGTCGAGCGCGTCTACTACCCGGGGCTCGCGAGCCATCCACAGCATGGCCTGGCTGCGGCGCAGATGCGCGGCTTCGGTGGCATGATCTCGTTTGAACTCGGCTCGCTCGAGCGAGCCAACTGTCTGCTCAAGCAGGTGCGGGTGTGCACGCTTGCCGAGTCGCTTGGCGGGGTGGAGACGCTGATCTCGCATCCGGCTACGATGACCCATGCCGCGATCGGTCAGCAGGCCAGAGACCGGCTCGGGATCACCGACGGGCTGGTGCGTATCTCGGTCGGTATTGAGGACTTGGCTGACATTGCGGACGATCTTCAGCAGGCTCTTGCATTCGTGTAGCGCGGCCGTGGTTTGGTCGCACGGGCAGTGTCGCGCACTCTGCGGTCACGGTCCGGTTCTTCGGGATCACCAGCGGGCTCAGCAGCCTTCTTTGAGAAAGCAGGTCCCGTGCACCACCACAACCAGCAGAAGCCCGGCGCCTAAGCCCAGCACCGGCCACGCCCATGCGGGCAGTCCAAGGTCGTCTACTTTCAAGTCACGCGGATCAGGCAGAGTTGTCATGCGGGGATGCTACTCCGCTCAGCAAAACCAAAGACGGCAGCCCGGTACATTCGCTTTCGTATAATGGACGCGGAGCCTGGGCGAGCCGGGCAGAGAAGACATCGAGCCCATGGCAGAGTCGCCCAAGCGCCGCAGGATCCTCTACGTAGCTCCACTTGGACCGGGCAACACGTCACTCTACCGGCTACAGGCATTTCGACGGATTGGGCAGGAGATGGTGCCGTTCGCGCTCGAGCCCTTCGTACCGAGCTCTCGGTACCTGGCGGCACTCCAGTATCGCTACCCGGTGGGGCCGCTGATCAGCCCGGTCAACCGGGCGCTGGTGGCGGCGATCAGGGAGCACAAGCCCGACGTTGTCTGGTTTGACAAGCCTGTGCATATTTCCGCCGGCAGCATCGAGGCAGCCAAGTCCGCCGGGGCGGTGACGGTCTGCTACAACCAGGACAATCCTTTTGGGCCCCGCAACGATGGCTGCTGGATGCAGTTCTACAAGACCTACAAGCTCTTCGATCTGCACTGCATCTTTCGCACCGTAGATGTCGCCCGCTACAGTGCCCAGGGCCTCGCTTTCATCAAACTGATGCTTTCCTATGATCCGGAACAGCACTTTCCGCCGCCGCCTGGCTGGGGCGACGTGGACCGGACTCGCGAGCTCTCCTACACCGGCTCCCCGCTCGAGAGCCGGGCTGCTTTCTTAGAGCAGTTGGCTACAGCCTATGGGCTGCCTGTGTCGGTCGCGGGGCCGCGCTGGGACCAGGCCTGGCCGCCCGAGTTGCAGGCCAGGTACGTGGTGGGCGGCATGATGAAAGACGCAGCCTATCGCGAGAGCATCTGGCGGTCCAAGATCAACCTCGCCTTTGTCACCGAGATGAACGAGGAGGATGTCGCGCACAAGTCGTTCGAGATTACGGCGTGCGCGCAGTTTCTGCTGGCCAAGCGCTCGGAGGGCCACCAGCAGGCCTTTGAAGAAGGCGTGGAGGCGGAGTTCTACGGCTCAATCGAGGAGTGCGCGGACAAGGCAGCTTACTACCTGCAGCACGCCGGAGAGCGTGAGCGAATCGCAGCCGCGGGGAGGGTTCGGAGCCTGCGCTCCGGCTATGACAACGATTCGCAGCTGGCGAAGGTACTGCGCCGGCTGGATGGGGCCGAGGGGTAACGGGTCGGCTGGCGGTTGAGTTCGAGCTCGCAGACGTGAGGAGACAAGCAGTGATCCTGGTCGGCATAGACACCTGCGGCAGCATGGGAACGGTTGCTCTCGGCCGGGTAGAGAGCGCCGCGCAGCTCAGCTCTCTCGGCTGGGCAGAGCTGGCTGGCCGATCGAGCGCGGCGATGCTGGTTCCCGAGCTGGAGCGCCTGCTACGCGCTGCCGGTCTGTCGTTTGCAGAGGTTGGAGCGCTAGTTGTGGTCGATGGCCCGGGCAGTTTTACAGGCATCCGGATCGGGCTGGCGACGGCCAAGGGCCTGGGGGATGCTGGCTCTCTGCCGGTCTTTGCGATCTCTCGCCTCCGCGTGCTGGCGGAGATTGCGCGAGCCGGGTTTGCGGCGCTCGATGCCGGGCGAGGCGAGTTCTACTTTGCGGCCTATGGGGAGGATGCTCCGAACACTTTCGCGCGACCGCCGCTGCTCGATCAGACCAGGGCAATCGCAGCTCAAGAAGCAGAGTTGCTGCTCACGGCTCCGGAGCTCGCGCAGCGATTTGACCAGCTGCCCGGCGGCGCCTCCGAATGTGTTGCCTGTGAGCAGAAGGTTGCGGTGGCTTTTCCCGCCGTGCACCTGGTAGCCCCGCCTACAGCTGGCGATGCGCTGCAGGTCGCGCTGCCTACCATCCTGGCCGGGCAGCCGTCCCCACTCGCCGAGCTGGACGGTCGCTATCTGCGCAGAACGAAACTCTACTCAGTTTCCCTACCGGCTTGCTCGTGAGAGAGCGCGCGCCGGAGCACGCATTTGTTGTGCGGCCCATGCGGCCGGAGCATATCGAAGGGGTGGTCGCGCTCGCAGCCGGTGAGCCGACCGCGCCCCACTGGCCTCGAGCCGAGTACTCCCGGATGCTGGAGGTGATTGCGAGTACGCCCGGGCGCCGCGGCGCCTGGGTTCTGCTCGACCGCAGCCGGGAGGGAGCCGGCCTGGCTAGCCCGGATATACCTCGGCAGGTGCTGCAGGAGCGTCTCTCTCCTCTGACGCCGGAGAAAAAGGCCGCCAGCCGCGTGGCGCTCAGCCGTGTTCCCAGGCAGAAAGCTTCCAGCAAGATGGCTCATCGGTATGGGCCGCCCCAGCTTGCGAGCGCCATCCTGAGCGAGAGCGCGGTGAGTGCCGAGCTTGTTGTAGGTTTCGCTATGGCGAGCCATGTTGCCGGGATCTGTGATCTGGAGGCAGTGGTGGTGTACGCCGGGGTGCGAGGCCGGCGTCTTGGCGAGCTGCTGGTGGGCTCGGTCGCTGGTTGGGGGGAGTTGCTCGGAGCTACCAGGCTGGAGCTGGAGGTGCGCGCCTCCAATGCCGCTGCCCTCCGGCTCTACCGCCGGATGGGCTTTACCCTGGATGGAAGCCGCCCCGGCTACTATTGCAATCCTGTGGAAGAGGCAGTGCTGATGAGCCTGCGCCTTGCCTCGCCCGACCTGCTGGCCTGACCCGGGGATGGAGGTAACGTGCCGTGGTGCCGGTCTGCTTCGCCGCGAACTAGAAGCCGCGAACTATAATAGGGTCTCTCATGGTTCGCGACGGATACTTTTACGGCATAGCCTTGTTCGCAGTTGCAGCGGTGGTGGCGGTGCTGACCCATACCTGGTACTGGCCGCTGCTGCCGCTTGCTTTCGCGATCTTCTTTCTCTGGTTCTTTCGCGATCCCGAGCGGCTGATCCCAGAGGGCGCAGGGCTGGTCGTCGCGCCCGCCGACGGCAAGATCACCAGCATCGCCCCGGTGCTTACACGCAACGGCGAGCGCATCTCCATCAGCATCTTCTTGAGCGTCTTTGATGTGCACGTGAACCGGTCCCCGGTCGCGGGTACCATCCGCGAGGTGCGCTACAAGAAGGGCAAGTTCATGAACGCGATGGACGCTCGATCTGCCAATGCAAATGAGCAGAACACCTGCGTGGTGCGCGTTGACGATGGCTATCACATCATCTTCAAGCAGATTGCCGGGCTTTTGGCACGCCGGATCGTCTTCCATCCCAAAGTCGGGGACCGGCTGGAACGCGGTCAGCGGGTAGGGCTGATCAAGTTCGGCTCCCGGACCGACCTGATTCTGCCGCCTTACGCGCGCATGCTCGTCAACGTGGGCGATCGGGTCAAGGGTGGGGCGACAGTGCTGGCGCAGATAACCCGGCCGGCTGATCTGCATAGCGAGACCAGTGCGGCGGCGATGGAGAGCCTTGATTGAGCGGGACTTTTCGGAGCGGTTCCCGGGGCGATCTCCGGACCACTTTCCAGACCGATCCTGCCCTGGGCGAGCGTTCGCAGCCCGGCCCGCAGCCCGCTTCGCTCCGCACAGCGTCTGAGCTTCGCGGAAAGGCACTTCGCAGCGGAGGGGCTCGGCAGAGAGCGCGTGGCATGTACCTGCTGCCCTCGCTGTTTACCGCTGGCAACATCGCTGCTGGCTACTATGCCATCACGCAAAGCCTCCAGGGATCGGCGCTCGAGCCACGGCACTTCGACTACGCCGCGCTCGCCATTGGCTTTGCCATTCCCTTTGACGCCATCGATGGGCGCATCGCCCGCATGACGAACACGACCAGCGAGTTCGGCAAGGAACTGGACTCGCTCGCCGATGTGATCACCTTCGGTGTGGCGCCGAGCCTGCTCGCGTACACGTGGGGCTTCCACATGCTGCCCATGACGATGAACCTGTCGCTGCGGCACAAGTTGATTGAGCTGGGCGCCTTTGTGTGCTTCCTCTTTCTGCTCTGTGGAGCGGCACGGCTGGCGCGCTTTAACAGCATGGCTGCGCCGGTGCCCAAAAACCCCGGGCGCCCAGGCCGCAAATACTTCGTCGGGATGCCGATCCCTGCAGCGGCCGGCGCGGTTGCTGCGGTGGTCCACTTCTTTAGCGGCATCCCGGTCGCTGTTCACTGGGTCGCCGCGCTATGGATGATCTATGTCAGCTCGATCGGCTTCCTGATGGTAAGCACCTGGCGCTTCTGGAGCGGCAAGGAGATCAACCTCGATCGCAGGCACGGCTTTCGCTGGATCGTGCTGCTGGGCCTGTTTCTGTATGCGCTGGTCTTCTTTTCGCAGTACGTGCTGGCGGCTATCGGGCTGGTGTACACCTTCTCGGGCGTGCTGGCGCGGCTGGCTTACTCCTGGCAGCGCAAGTCTTCGCGGCCGGCTTGATGTAGCGAGAAGCGCCCAGGTGCGTGTCTTTCCGAGTAGGCTTATCTGAGAAGGAACGGTGAATCATTGGCATACCCGCTCAAGATTGCAATTGTTGGGGCCGCGACGCTGCGGGGTAAGGAGTTGAGCGAAGCGCTCGATGAGTCCAGCTACACCGCGGCCGAGTTCGTGCTGATGGACGAAGACCAGTCGCTCGGCCAGATTGAAGCAGTTGGGGATGAGCTCACGATCATCCAGCGCATCGAGCCCGACGCCTTTAACCGCGTCGACTACGTCTTCTTCACCAGCGACCAGGAGGCGACGCGCAAGCACTGGAAGGCAGCCGTCGGCTCGCATGCCAGCCTGATTGACGTGAGCGGCGCGCTCGAGGACGAACCGGGCGTGCTGGTGCTTTCTCCCTGGGTGCGGGACGCGATCGAAAGCCCGAATACCCCCATGCCGGATCTACATACCCCGGCGCTGGTGCCGGCTCACATCGCGGCGACCGTGGTTGCCTTGATCGCGGCTCGGTTGCAGGACCTGGGCGCGGTGCGCAGCCTCTGGGCGACGGCGCTCGAGCCCTCGAGCGAGCACGGGCGCGCCGCAGTCGATGAGCTACACCAGCAGACGGTGACGCTGCTCAACTTCCAGAACATGCCCAAAGAGATCTACGACATGCAGGTCGCCTTCAACGTGACGCCGACCGCGGGCGAGCAATCGAAGATCGATCTAGGCTCGGTCGAGGCGAGCATCCGCCGGCACTATGAGTTGCTCTCGGGCGGGCGTCTGCCGCGGGTCGCCTTCCAGTTGCTGCTGGTGCCTGCCTTCCATGGCTACGGCATTTCGATTGCGGTCGAGCTGGAGCGCGGGGTGTCGCTCGAGCACTGCGAGGCGGCGCTGGGGGGCGAGCACATCGATGTCATCCTGGGGGAGAATGACCCGCCCAGCAACCTGAGCGCGGCCGGCCAGGAGGATATCCTGCTGCGCGTGCGGCCTGTCGACCCGAGCGAGGCGCTGTCGACGCGCTTCTGGCTGTGGGCTTCGTTTGACAATCTCAAGCTGGCCTCGCTGCACGCGATCGCCTGTGCGCAGGAACTGGGCAAGCTGAGGCCGCAGGGGATCGTGCAGTAGGCTGCTGTTGATCCAAGTGCCGAAGGCAGAAGACCCGCCACGAAGTGGCCGCCAGCCGCCCAGGCGGTTTCGCCTCTGCTCTACCGCCTCGAGCTCCACTCCCCATACTGCGCGACGATAAACGGGTCGGTCATGCCGGCAAGGTAATCCGCAACGGCCCGCGGTGCGCCTTCGGCCGCAACCCGCGCTGCATAGCTCTGGGGCAGGAGCGAAGGATCCGCCACCCAGGCTTCAAAGAGCGACCGGATCACCGCGGCGGCCATGGCATGGTCACGCTCGAGTTCGGCCGTGCTGTAGAGATGTTCGAAGAGGTACCGCCTGGCCTCCAGCCGCTGCGCTTCGATCGCAGGCGAAAAGGCCGCGAGCCGTTTTGGCGCCTGTCGCACATCGGCGAGTGAGCGGATGCCGCCGGCTTCAGCAGCGAGGCAGGTGGTGTCGATCAGGTCGCCCACCAGTGCATTCAACATTCGCTTGAGCGCCTCGTTGAAGATCAAACCTTCCGGCGCGCCGGCGTGCTCGGCGGTCATCGGCTGATAGAAGGCCTCAAAGAGGCTGACGTGGGCGCGCACGCTCGCGACGTCGATCAAGCCGGCCTCCATGCCGTCGTCGAGATCCGCCGTGAGGTAGGCTATCTCATCGGCCAGGTCGATGATCTGGGCCTCGAGCGGCGGTTGTTGATTGAGCAGGTAGCCGGCAAGCTCCGGGTGTTCCGCCTCGGTGTAGTCATGCGAGTGCTTGATGATGCCCTCGCGGACGCCAAGAGTAAGATTCAGTCCGCGAAAGCCCGCGTAACGCTGCTCAAAGTACTCGACGATCCGGAGCGCATGGAGGTTGTGGTCAAAGCGCAGGCCGTGTGTGCGAAGGGCTTCATCAAGCGCCCGCTCGCCCGCGTGGCCAAAGGGGGGGTGCCCGATGTCGTGAACCAGCGCCAGCGCCTCGGCCAGGTCCTGGTTGAGGCCGAGCGTGGAGGCGACCGTGCGCGAGATCTGCGCGACCTCCATCGTGTGAGTTAACCGGGAGCGAAAATGGTCCGAGAATACGGCGGTCGCGCGATGAGTAAAGACCTGGGTCTTGCCGGCCAGCCTGCGGAAGGAGCGCGCATGGATGATGCGAGCCCGGTCACGCTCGAATGGCGAGCGGTAGGCGTGGGCAGGCTCGGTGTGGACGCGCTCGGCGAGCAGGTCGGCCGGGTCAGCAGAAACAGCACACGCTCGGAGAGGCTGCGCGGGGACGCTCATGGAAGTAAGGTACCGAAGCGGTGGAGCAGGGCGCGAGGCAGAAGGATTGCTCGCGGAAGGGTTTCTCAAGGAGCGTTTTGGCAAGCGAGGCCGTCGGCGGCCTAAGTCTTACGCCGATGTGTCTTGAAGGCCGATGCGTTCTAGGCCGGCCCATTCGAGATCGTTCTAGCCTTCCAACAGTGTGGTCCTGAACGCAGCAAAGCAGTTGTAGTTGTAGTTCGTAAAAGGCACGTCATCCTTTGTTGCTATGGGCGATCGTGTTTCTCGCCCGGGCCCGCAGTCTCCGGAGTGTCCTTGGCCAGCTTGACTCGCGCCGAGTCGAGCTTCTTCTGGAGGCGTCCACCCTCGCCCGGCTCCGCGTCTGCGGGGTCGGCGTGGGCGTATTGCTTGAGCGCCTCTTCCCACTGTGAGGCAGCGAGTTTGAGCCGGCCTGTCTTTTCGTAAAGATCGCCCAGGTGGTCGTGGACGGTTGGATCGGTGGCGTTGCGCTGGCTGGCCTTGACCAGGTTTCCCTCGGCCATGGCATAGTTGCCCAGCTTGTAGTAGGCCCAGCCAAGCGAGTCCAGATAGGCATAGTTCTGGGGATCGAGCTTGACTGCTTTCTGGATCATCGCCAGAGCGTCGTTCAGCCGCTGCTCATGGTCGGCCAGCATGTAGCCGTAGTAGTTCAATGCGGTCGAGTTGTTCGGATCAATGGCGAGCGCCTTGCGAAAAGCCTCTTCTGCGCCATCGAAGTGCTTCTGCCGCTCCTCAAGCGCCCCACGCAGGAAGTAGACGTAGAGTTTGTCATCGGGCTTGGTCGAGAGCTGCTCGGCCTTATCGAGCGACTCGGAAGCTTCCTTCCACTTCTTGCCATGCGTCTCAATCTGGGCGAGAGAGAGATAGACATCGCGGTCGTCGGCCGTGTTGGTCAGCGCCGACTTCGCCATGGCCACACCTTCGTCATACTTGCCGCCGTCGGCAAGCTGGGTCGCTAACATCAGCTTGAGAGCTCGATTCTTCGGGTACTTTTCCGAAGCCTGACGCGCGATCTGGGTCGCTCGATCGTACTGGTGGCCGTCGCGGCTGGCATCGATCGCATTGCCGTAGCCACGCTCGGCAAAGTCCGGCCCCAGGTCGGCTAACTTGACGTAGGTGGCAGCTGCCTGGTCAGGTTTGCTCTCTTCGCGGTAGACGTTGGCCAGCCTGTCCAGGAAGAGCGCACGGTTATTCTTTTCGGCCGCCGAGTACTGGCCGGTGCTGTGCTCGGAATCGGAGACCAGCTTGGCAAAGATCTTCTCGGCGTCCTCGTAGCGGCCGAGCGCGTCATAGGTCAGCGCCTCGTTGTAGCTGATCTCGAGCGAGTCCTGGGCGAGCGGCTGGGCCTTCTTCAGGTTCGCCAGAGCCTCTTCGTACTGGCCGGAGCGCCGCTCGATCTCGGCCATGTGCAGGTAGGCCTGCGCATCCGAAGGATCGCCCTCGGCAACATCCTGGTAGGCTTCGAGCGCTTCCTTGTCCTGCCCGTCCTTGAGCAGGGCGTCGGCGAGTGCTCGTTCTACGTCCAGGTTGTCCGGTTCAAGCTCGAGCGAACGCCGGTAGGCAGCAATCGCCTTCTTGGTGTCCTTCACCTGGTCGTAGCTGGCGCCAAGCACATACTCGGTCTTGGCCGTCTGATCGTCTTGCGGTAGTGCGGTGAGTACCTGGATGCCGCGCTGCAGATCGCCCTGCTCGCCGTACATCCGAGCCAGGTTCAGGGCGACTTCTTCCGAGTTCGGGTCGAGCTTCTGGGCCGCCTTGAACTGCTCTTCGGCGTGCGGGGTATCGTGCGAGAAGCTGTAGAGCTGGCCCAGGAGCAGGTGATCTTCGACGTTATCCGGCTCGAGCGCGACGATCCGGCTGTACTCTCCGATGGCGAGCTTCATCATCTGATCCGAACCGGCGCTCTGCGTGTCGCCGAGCGAGCGCAGGTAGATGCGGCCCAGCAGCTTGTGCGCTTCTAGCGAGTTCGGGTCCTTCTTGATCTGGTCTTCGGCAGCCTGGATTGCATCCTTCACGCGCCCGGTGCGGAAGTAAAGATCCGCCAGACCATGGTTGAGATAGGCGGAGGTAGGGTCGGCGGCGATGGCCAGCTTGTACTCTTCGATAGCCTTGGCGGCGAGCTCCGGGTGGCCGCCTGAGGTCGCCTGCTCCTCGTAGTCATGGGCCTGCGCGTAGTGGTAGTAGGCGGCCGCCCGGCCGGTCTCAGCAGAGGTATCTCCGGACGCCTTGGCATTTGGCTGGGCATCTTTTGAGAGCTCAGCCTTTTGCGCCGGCTTGGTGGCCTGCGACTGGGCCAAAAGTGAGGGGGTAAGTGAAGCGGCGAGGGTCAGTGCTGCAAAGGCAGACAGGCTGCGGCGCGAGGGCCTGCGGAGAGGGCGAACCATAGGGTGAACAGTCATGACGTGGGTGCGGACCCGGGCTTTCCTGTGCGTCGATCGGTATAGCCTTCTGCTATCAGACGATTGTAACCGGGCGAAGGACTCTCAACCGCGTTCCATCGCCGTCTCATGAAAAGCCAGTCAGTTACCTTGGGTGAGGGTGAGGAACGCCCTAGCGCCCCGAAGGAGCGCCAGAGAGGGAGTCCAGATACCAACCCCGATATCGAGCCCAGAGACCGAGCCCAGATAGGGAGGCTGGATCCGGAGCTTAGGGTTGGGCGCCCGGGGGACGCCCTCTTGTTGGAAAGTCGGCTCTGAGAATGGTATCGGCATCCTGGTCGGGGCTTCTCCCGTCGGCTAGCGCTCGTTCGTGCAGCCCGCCCGTTCGGCCGGTTCCGTCCAGCGCCCGTGCAGATCAGTGACGAAAGTGCCTGACACCGGTGAAGACCATCGCCACTCCCAGCCGGTTCGCTGCAGCGATGACTTCGGCATCGCGGACCGAGCCTCCTGGTTGCACGGCCGCCGTCGCGCCCGCGCCCGCGACGACCTCCAGCCCGTCAGGGAAGGGGAAAAAGGCGTCTGAGGCGGCCACGCAGCCGGCCAGCGGCAGGGCCGCCTTCATGGCTCCAAAGCGCGCGGCGTCTACCCGGCTCATCTGCCCGGCGCCTACGCCGAGTGTCTGTCCGTCGCGCGCGTAGACGATCGCGTTCGACTTGACGTGCTTGGCCACGCGCCAGGCAAAGCGCAGCGACCGCATCTCTTCTTCGGTGGGCTCGCGCTCGGTCACCACCCGCAGCTCAGCAGCGCGCGGACGGTCCGCATCCTGCAGGAGCAGCCCGCCTGAGACCTGCCGGAGGACGAAGGGCGAAGCTGCCGGCGCGACCTCGACCAGGCGCAGGTTCTTCTTGGCGGCGAAAAGCGCGACGGCGCCGGGGCTGAAACCGGGTGCCGCGATCGCCTCGACGAAGAGCTTGGCGATCGCCTCAGCCGCCGCCTCATCGACGATGCGGTTGCTGCCTATGACGCCGCCGAACGCCGAGACCGGATCGGCCGCCAGCGCTTTGGTATAGGCCTCGAGAACCGTAGCCCCGGTCGCCGCGCCGCAAGGGTTCGTATGCTTGATGATGGCGACCATGGCCGGCTCTTCGGCTTCTGGCGCGGAGCCGGCAAACTCCCGGGTGAGCTCCCAGCATGCATCCAGATCGACCAGGTTGTTATAGCTGAGTTCCTTACCCTGCAGCTGCCGCGCCCCGGCGATCCCGCCCCCGGTGCCATCGGCGTAGAGCGCCGCGCGCTGGTGAGGGTTCTCGCCGTAGCGGAGGCTGGCGGTTTGTGCATAGTTGAGGCGAATCGCAGCAGGCAGCGTCCCTGCCGGCTCGACTGACTCCGCTGCTCCGCCTGCCGATGAAACACTGCTGGACGGGTCAGTGTTCTCGATCCGCTCAAGTGCATTGGCAATGGCGGTATCGTAGGCAGCTGTTAGCGCAAAGGCCTTCTGCGCGAGCCGCCAACGGGTCGTCGTGCTGAGGCTCGCCTCGCGGTCAAGCTCCTTGATCAAACCCGGATAGTCGGCAGGATCGGTGACCACGGCCACGTCATCAAAATTCTTTGCCGCCGAGCGCACCATGGAGGGGCCACCGATGTCGATATTCTCGATCAGCTCGGCAAAGGTCGTACCAGCCCGTAAGGCGGTCTGCTCAAACGCATACAGGTTCACGACCACCATATCGATTGGCTCGATCCCTTGCGCCTCGATCGCGGCCAGGTGCTCGGGCTTGCCGCGCATGTGGAGGATGCCGCCATGCACCTTGGGATGAAGCGTCTTGACCCGGCCATCGAGCATCTCCGGGAAGCCAGTCAGGTCCGATATGTCACGAACTGTAAGGCCTGCTTCCCGGAGGGTGCGGGCGGTGCCGCCGGTGGAAACCAGGTCGACGCCATGGCCGCTGAGCGCCTGGGCAAAGGCGACTAAGCCCTTTTTGTCCGTTACGCTGAGCAGCGCGCGGCGAACCTGCTTGTTGCTGTCTGACACGGTGGCACTCTCCTAGTTTTGCTGATCGGGGCGGGCATAGTTGGGGATGCTGGGGTACAGAGCGCGCGGAGCGGCTCGCAGGCTGCAGTCCGGAGCCCTGGCAAAAGTGTAAGCAGCGTCCTGCGGATTGTCATGTCCAGGATCATCCTAGAGTCATTTGTAAACGCCGGAGTCCGGAGTTAGGGTAGGGGGATGAGCGTGATCGAGCGGCGTGGTGGATGGGACGGCGAGGGTGAGCCGCCGGTGATTCTACCGCCAGTGCCCGCGACCGTCTCTTACCAGAACCAGCCAAATCAGGTTCAGTCGCCGGTCGTGGTACGCAGGCGCCGGCAACAGTGGGCAGTCGCTCCGGCGACCTACGCGCTCGGCGGCATCAACTGCCTGGTCTTTGTGGCGATGTGCCTGGGCGGCGTCTCGCTGACTGCGCCAACACCCGAGCAGCTGCTGCGGTGGGGTGCGGATTACGGCCCATTTGTGCTGGTGCTCGGGCAGTGGTGGCGCCTGGTGACCGCCATGTTTGTGCACGTTGGAATCATCCACCTGGCTACCAATATGTGGTGCCTGTGGAACCTGGGACTGCTGGGCGAGCCACTGGTGGGAGCCTGGGGGCTCTTTGCGGCCTACCTGCTGACCGGCATCGGGGGCAACCTGCTGAGCGTAGCCGTGCACTCCGGGCTGCCCGGTGCCTCCGAGGGAATTGTCGGGGCAGGCGCATCGGGTGCAGTCTTCGGCCTGGCCGGCCTGCTGATCGTGCTGCTTAAATCGAAGCTGCTGCCACTGCCCGAGGCCGAGTTGAAAAGGCTGCGCCGCAGTGTGATCTGGTTTGCGGTGCTGAACTTTGTGCTGGGAGCCGGGACCTGGGTGGCGCACAGCGCCTTGCGGATTGACAACATGGCGCACCTGGGTGGCTTTGTAACCGGCCTTCTTCTGGCTTTGCCGATGGTGCCAAAGATCGGCGTCCTACCGTCACTCTTCAGGCAGCGCCGCCGGATCGCAATCGGCGTGATCGCGCTTGGTCTGGTGCTGCTCTGTTTCGGCATGCACTCGTTCTACGAGCCGGCGATTGCCCAGCTCCGGACCCAAATGCAGTCGCAGTAAGCCGCTTCTTGGCTCTCTCTGCACCTATCTGCCATCCATCTGCGTGGATCGGTCGCGTTTGGCGAGCGCCCGCGCCTAGACCGTAGCTCTAGACCGTAGCTGAAGCCGATGCACCTGCAGTGGAAGCGAACTTCTTGACCATGGCCAGCAGCAGCTTGCGATCGCTTTCATTCAGGCTAGGAGAGTAGCGCCGGATCTGGGTCAGAAAGTGGAGCTCTTCGTCCGATACCCGCGGCACGGCACCTGAGCGGCCCGCGCCATCGGAGAAGAATTGTGCCAGCGGCAGCTCAAGTGCCTGGGCGATCTTGGTCAGGGTGTCCAGTGAGGGAACAGTGTGCCCATTCTCCACGCGCGACAGGTAGCAGCGCAGCAGTCCGGTGCGCTTCTCAATATCACCCTGGGACAAGCCCTTTTGCAGGCGATACTCACGTATCGTGGTCCCAATCTTCATATCCGTGCCCTCACCACTTCGGAGCTCTGCTTGGTTCCAAGCGGAACGTTCTGTCGGCGCTCAGGTCTTGCTGATCAGGCTTGTTGATGATGTTGAAAAAGTAACACAGTCTCAACCCTTCACTGGACAGAATTGCATCTATAGCTAACGCGTAGAATCTAGCCAGAGTCTTCCTATCCGAATGGGGTAAGCGAACGAAGGCGAAGCATCAGGGGCCCGCGATGATCACTAACCCGAGCCAGCCGGAGACAGGCAGCGCGATGAACAAGGTAGTTCGTCAGGCCGGGGCAATTCCCCGGCTTTGTGTCGTCCTGTTTAAGGAGATCAATCGCACACGGATCCCGTCCATTGGCGCGGCGGTGGCGTTTTTCATGCTGCTTTCGCTGGTACCGCTGCTGATGGTCGCCTCGGCCCTGCTCAGCTCGCTGCCGATTCCGAACCTCTTTCAGCAGCTGCTCGACATGATGTCGATGCTGGTGCCTCGCGACGGCATGGTCTTTGTCAAAGGGCTGCTGCAAAGCCTGATCACTCCCTACACGGGCCGCATCCTTTCCTTCGGCATCCTCAGCTACCTGTGGGCGGCGAGCGGGACCTTCACAGCGCTGATCGACGCGCTGAACATAGCCTATGACGTGAAGCAGGAGCGGCCCTGGTGGCGCGACAAGCTGCAGGCCCTGCTGCTGACCTTTACCAGCGGCGGCCTGGCGCTGATTTCGCTGCTTTGCCTGGTGGCAGGCCCGCACGCCGTTCACATCCTCTCCTACCTGATCCCGATTCCGGATGTCTTCACTTTTCTTTGGCCGCCGGTGCGAGTGTGCCTGATGGTCGGTACCTTCGTAGTGGGCATCGTGCTGCTCTACTGGCTGGGTCCCAACCATCGCAACGACCTGCGCTCCTCGTGGCCGGGGGCAGGGCTCGCGGTCGCCATCTGGATGCTCGGTTCGACCATCCTCAGCTACTACCTGCAGCACATGACCAACTACAGCGCGACCTACGGCTCGCTGGGCGCGATCATCGGGCTGATGCTTTGGCTCTACCTGACGTCGGTCTCGATCCTGGTAGGCGCTGAGCTCAATGCGGAGCTGATCAAGCAGCGAGGCAGGAAGCAGGCCGCGCAGCATCTGCAGGAGCAGGAACCGGGTCTGCAGTCTGCAGGCCCCGGCTACCAGCAACACACCTCGGGCATCCCGGCAGCCTGAGACCTCCCAACTAGCCCATGTACAGCCCGCCATTCACATCGAGTACGTGGCCGGTGATATAGCCCGCGCCCGGTGAGGCGAGGAAGGCAACAGCATGCGCTACCTCCTCGCCCGTGCCGGCCCGCGCCAGCGGTACATGGCTGAGCATGGCGCTGCGCTGCTTCTCATCAAGCACCGCAGTCATCGCAGTCTCAATGTAGCCAGGCGCCACGGCATTGACCGTGATCGCACGCGAAGCAAGCTCCCGTGCCAGAGACTTGGTGAAGCCGGTCAGCGCTGCTTTGCTGGCTGCGTAGTTGGCCTGCCCGGCCTGGCCTGTCTGGCCGACTACGCTGGTGATGTTGATGATCCTTCCCCAGCGCCCGCGCACCATCGGGCTTATCAAGGCCTGCGTCAACAGAAAAGTACCGGTCAGGTTGGTCGAGAGAACCTCGTCCCAGTCCGAGCGCTTCATGCGCATGAGCAGGCCATCGCGGGTAATGCCGGCGTTGTTGACGAGTACGTCGACAGACGGGGCGCTGGCCAGAATGGCCTTGACTGCCGCCTTGATGCTGGCTTCGTCGCCCATATCGAGCGGCTGGACCGTTGGCGCGACGAAGGGCGAGACCGGCGATGGAACCAAGGACGGCGCATGCGCTCCGGCAGATCTTGCCGGGGCCAAGGAACCGGCAGCGTGAGCCCTCTCGATCTCGGCCGCGACCGCCTCGAGCTTGCCCTGGTTGCGCGCGGCGAGAATGACGCGAGCGCCATCAGCGGCCAGCCTCATCGCGATAGCTCGCCCAATGCCCTGGGAGGCTCCGGTGATGAGCGCGGTCCTGCCTTGCAGTGGAAGACCTGGACGGGCCGGACCGCCTAGAGTGGCAGCCTTAGCGGGAGCCGCCAAGCCTTCTGCGGGCGCCAGGCTCTCCTGGGATGTGGCTCGGTCCGAAGTACCGTGATCCGAAGTGGCGAAGGACGCTTCTTTCAATATGAGTTTGCTCTCTTGACTGCTTGCAGTAGGGGCATTACGCCTCGCGGGTTCCATGCGTCCGAAACTTCCGAACCACTCCAAAGTATAGAGAGTTGTGCTCGCGCCGTCTGTCGCCGACCTCTGCCTCGTCTAGAGAGTCTCCGGAACCGGAACCGCACCTAGGCTCGCAAGGCGCGCAGGTTGCTGCTCGAGTGCCCAGATATAGACAACCAGCTCACGGGAGTAGTGAAGCAAGGGTGGGGTATCGGGGAGTACGAGACCAAAGGCGCGGGGCAACTCGTTCAGTTCAAGCTCAGCCTCTGCGCGCTCAAGTGGCCAGGGCAGGTGGTGGATGTTGCCGCGCAGCAACTTGCCTTGCCAGTCTGTGGTGTAGAGGCTGTAACGCGCAGTCAGAAAGTGTTCAGCCGTACCTTGGACAGCCTGGCCGAGGGAGCGATAGCGTGCCCGGAAACGGGCAGGGCGGGTCAGCAGCCGGGTACTCGCGTAGCTGACTTCCTGATTGAGGCCTTGACCCTGGCCATAGTCCACCTTCATCCGCGCCCAGTAGTAGGGCAGGTGAAAACGCAGGCGAGCGACTGCCACCGCCAGGGGATTGGTGGCATCGAGCGAAAAGAAGTAGACGCCGGTCTGGTTGGTGTTTCGTTCCCGGACATAGGTGCGAAGGTTCAGCTCAGCGAAGCGATTTGCTCCTGGGACGATCGGTAGTCGGCGAACCTGGATCTGGTCCATGGTGAAGGGCACGACCCCTAGCCACGCTGATCCTTCAAACGTGTCGGCGATCAAGCCGTCGGGCAGCAGGCGATCGATCATGCTGGAGGGAACGGGCCAGTGCGCGAAGAGCAGATCGTTCCAGCGCTGGCGCATGACCCAGGGCGTATCGGGAAGCGGGAAAGGCCGGTGTGCGGTGGAGAGCAGGACCGCGTCCGGCTCATCGTCTGTCCCCTGGTTTCGGGCGTGGTCTAGCTCGCCGGCTCCGCTGAAAAGTCTCGGCTTTGAGTCGGCAAGTGCTGGTTCGTCACGAGAGAGCCCTGCACCTGCCGGGCCGGCGGTGTCCACTCGCGCGTCGTTGTGGCTGGGGGGCTGCTGCATACCTGTATTGTGCGGCACAGCGCCTGACCGCGATAGTCACCACCGCCGGTAACGGCAGGTTGCAGGCCCCAGGGGCGTGGCCGGGTGCCTCATGCGGCCTTGAGCGCATGGCTTATTCTGGAGACCATGTCTGAGCTCTCTCAAGAAGCCGGCGCGGCCGCTCCGGACCGTGCAGCCCGCAACCCGACCGGGGTCTTCGCTGTGCATGGCGCTGACCCCGAGGTGCTGGCCTACGCGATGGCCAAGTACTCGCGATCTTCGCTTTCGTTGAAGGAGTCGATCGCTGAGATCAGCGCCCAGCGCGCCGAACAGTTCCTCAACACCTTCTACTTTCAGTATGGGCATCGCTCGATCGCGGACCTTGCCCACCTGGCCTTCGCCATTGAGCGGCTTTCGCTTCTGGCAGCGATCGTGCTGGTCGATGAGCAGCGCTGGGATGGCCAGGAGCGCTCGACCCGCTACCAGGACTTTGCGCGGAGCGGCTGGTACCTGCCTGCCTTTGGGCCTAGGGAAGCTGCGGCAGAGCGGGAGTTTACCGAGACGATTGAGGGTCTTTTTAAGGCTTATGGCGAGGTCTCGGAGGGTGTCTTTCGCTCGCTTGCCGGCTCAATCCAGCGCCCGGAGACGATGAAGCAGGAGGCCTTTGACCGCACCCTGCGCGCTCGGGCCTTTGATGTCGCGCGCTACCTGCTGCCTCTGGCGACCAACACCTCGCTCGGCCAGATTGTGAATGCGCGCACGCTTGAGACGCAGGTCTCGCGCCTGCTCTCGCACCCGCTGGCCGAGGTCCGGGATCTCGGGGAGCGGCTGCGGGCGGCCGCTACTGCAAGCGCGTGGAACCCCTCGGCGAAGCAGGGTGCGGAACTCGCCGACGAGATCGAGGCAGCCATCCCTGAGCTCGGCGCCCGCGCCCGCGAGGCGCTCACGCGCACGGTGCGCGTAGCACCTACCCTGGTCAAATACGCGACTCCAAACGAGTATGCGCAGCAGGCCGCTCGCTCGCTTTCGCACGCCGCTGCCGAGCTGCTGGGCGCCGAGCCCATCGCTGCCGCGCCGCTGGTGGACCTGCTGGACGGGGTGGATCCGCTCGAGATCGAGCTTGCGACGAGCCTGCTCTACAGCGCGTGCCATCATTCTTACCGGCAGATCCGCGATCAGGTGCGCGCTCTTTCCGAGGCGCGCCGGAACGAGATCATTGATCTTGGTCTGCGTGATCGTGGAAGCCACGACGAGCTGCTGCGCGAGTTTTCGGCTGGGCAGGCGCTCCGCTTCGACATCCTGATGGACATCGGCGGCTTTCGCGACATGCATCGGCACCGGCGCTGTGTGCAGCTGATGCAGGAGTTCACCTGGCTGCACGGCTATGAGGTCCCGGAAGGGCTGGCCGAGGCCGGGATGGAGGAGACCTACCGTGCCGCGATGGATAAGGCGCACATGGTGGCGGCCAGGATGGCAGCGGAAGACGTCGGCGGAGCCGGCGGTCGAGCCTTCGGCGGCGCAAACGGGGTCGCGCCGTATCTGCTGCCGCTCGGCACCCGGGTGCGCGCTCTCTTCAAAATGGACTTTGCCGAGGCGCTCTACATTGCGGAGCTGCGCTCGAAGCCCCAGGGCCACTTCTCCTACCGGCGCGTGGCTTGGGAGATGTACCAGGCCGTGGCGCAGCAACACCCTTCGCTCGCCCGCCACTTTCGCGTCACTGACATTGCTGCGCCCGTAGATCCGCTGCAGCGCTGATTCGTTGGGGGAGCGAAAGGGGTCGCCGGCAGAATCGGCTCTCGAAGCTTGAATTCAGCCACTTGGGGATGCGCCTGAATGAGGAAAAGCAGATGACTTTGGTGTTTGTCTTTTCTTCGCCTTGCGCAGTGTCTTCGGTGATAGCATTCTCTAGATTCTGTATCGGAACAAGACACTCCTGCCGCCAAGGAAGGGGCAAGGGCTTTCTGTAGAAGAGACTGGAGATTGTGTGGCAGACGAACGTTCGCGGGCGATAGAAGCGGCACTTGCAGGGCTGGACAAGCAGTTTGGCAAGGGCTCGGTGATGCGCCTAGGCAGCAAGGAAACCTTGCCGATCGCCTCGATCTCCACCGGCTCGATCTCCTTTGACGCCGCGCTTGGCATCGGTGGCGTGCCCCGCGGACGCGTGATCGAGATCTTCGGACCGGAATCGTCCGGCAAGACGACGATCACGCTGCAGATTATCGCCGAGGCTCAGAAGGCCGGCGGCCTCGCTGCCTTTGTCGATGCCGAGCATGCGCTGGATCCGATTTACGCGAAAAAGCTGGGGGTCGATACCGATAACCTGCTGGTTTCGCAGCCTGACTACGGCGAGCAGGCGCTCGAGATCACCGAGGCCCTGGTGCGTTCCGGCGCAGTCGATGTGCTGGTCGTCGATTCGGTAGCGGCGCTGGTGCCCAAAGCCGAACTCGACGGCGAAATGGGCGACTCGCACATGGGCCTGCAGGCGCGCCTCATGTCGCAGGCTCTTCGCAAGCTGACCGGCACAGTCTCGAAATCGCGCACCTGCCTGATCTTCATCAACCAGATTCGCGAGAAGATCGGCGTCATGTTTGGCAATCCTGAGACGACGACCGGTGGTAAGGCGCTCAAGTTTTATGCTTCGGTGCGCATCGATATTCGCCGTATCGCCGCGGTCAAGGAAGGCGACCAGGTGGTCGGCTCCCGCACCAAGGTCAAGATCGTGAAGAACAAGGTCGCCGCACCGTTTCGCGAGGCTGAGTTCGACATCCTTTACGGAGAAGGCATCTCCCGCGAGGGGGATGTGCTGGATCTCGCAGTCACGCACAATATCGTCGACAAGTCAGGCGCCTGGTACAGCTATTCAGGCGACCGGATCGGCCAAGGGCGCGAGAACGTTCGCCAGTTCTTCAAGGACCATAAGGATGTGTTTGGCCGAGTCGATCTGCAGCTTCGCCAGAAACTCGGGATTGCGCCGGGTTCTCTGCCCAAGGTCGAGCTGCCCGAGACTCCGGTTGACGGCGCGGTGATCGCCCAGGAAGTCATGCGCGCGCCTCGCCGGCAGTAGCACGAACAAACCGCCTGCGCGGCTGGCGCCCACTTTGTAGGGAGTATTCTGCCTGCGGCGCTGCAGAAGCTGATACGCCCGGTACTTCTGGGGCGAATCAGCTTCTGTGACCCGAAGGGTCGGTATACACGTCACGAAGCGACCGCCAGCCGCGTAGGCGGTCTTGGTCTTTCAACCTGCTCTGCTACACTTCACTTGCCTTGCACACTGTGACGGCCATCTATCCGGGCAGCTTTGATCCTATGACCAACGGTCATCTGGACCTGATCGCCCGCGGAGCCAAGCTCTTCGACAGGCTGATTGTCGGGGTACTCCGCAACCCGTCCAAGAATCCGCTCTTCTCGGTCGAGGAGCGGGTGGAGATGTTGCGCGAGGGTACTGGTGCCTACGCCAACGTCGAAGTCGCTACTTTTGAAGGGCTGCTCGTCGACTTCGCCCGGCAGCGTGGCGCCCGAGCCGTGCTGCGCGGCATTCGGGCGATCTCCGATTATGAGTATGAGCTGCAGATGGCGATGATGAACCGCAGGCTGAATCCAGAAGTGGAAACTATCTTTTTGATGCCGGACGCACAGTACTCCTATGTCAGCTCGCGGCTGGTGAAAGAAGCGGCTCGCCTAGGCGGGTCGGTGGCGGGCTTGGTCCCGGAGCTTGTCATTCGCAGGCTGAAGGACAAGTCTGGGTAAACGCAAGTAGGTTGGCGCCCCTGTTCCGACGAGCCGCTAAGCGGTAACCCTGCCGGCGAGGACGTGGAACGCTCTCCAGCCATCCCGCATCCTCTAGCTCGTAGGTGTCCCGCGATGTTGATGGAAGTCGCCCAGCCAATCTGCCTTCTTTTTTGCCTGCTCTCTCTCTTGCAGGTATTCCATACAGCCTTCCTGGCTCCAGCCACGAGCTGGGGGGAGCGGAGCTTCACTTCTCTGGAGCTGCTGGCGCTTTCGGCCGGCATCTGTCTAGCTAGCGGACTAGTCTTTCGCGATCTGGGCACGGGCGAGAAGGCCGGCAAGCGCCCGCTTGGCTCGACTCTGCCCGTGCAGCTCTTTTGCTGGGCAACGTGCCTGATGGTGGTGCTCTTCGTCGCTGCCTGGTACCTCGAGACACACGGTATCTTCTACCGCGACTCCCGTCGGCTTTAGGCGGCCGGGACGCTGGCGAGATCAACGACCTGGGGTCTGCCTCTCACTCCAAGAAAATTGAGCATCGGGGTCGTGCTCATGGTGGTGATCAGGGCCATGACGACGAGCATGGTGAAAAGTGTCGGCGAGAAGGCCCCCACGTTGTAGGCGATATTGAGCACGACCAACTCAACCAGCCCGCGGGTATTGAGCAGAGCGCCAAGCGCGATCGCGTGACGCCAGCCCTGGCCGGTCCAGCGCGCCGCCAGGATGGCGCCGCCCATCTTTCCGGAGACCGCGGCCACGAGCACGATCCCGGTCCAGAGCCACATCGTTCGACCGTTAAGCAAATCGAGCCGGGTGCGCAGGCCCGTGAGCGCGAAGAAGAGCGGCAGCAGCAGCACGGACGTAATCATATCCATGCGGGCGCGAATGGCATGCTGCCATCGCTCGACGCGAGGAAAGCAGACGCCGGCGATGAAGGCGCCGAAGAGAGGATGAACACCGGTCCACTCGGTGACCGCGGAGGAGGCAAGCGTTGCGGCCACGACCGCGCCCAGCAGTTCGATCGATAGCTCCGGCGAGTGGCGACGCTTGACGGCCTGCGCAGCCAGCGGCCTGACGACGCCCAGCATGACCAGCAGGTAGGCGGCGAGCGATGCAAACCGGATCCAGAGCGAGGCCGGGCTGCCGTCGACGTCAATCAGGGTCAGCGCTACAGCCAGCAGCAGCCACGCCACCACGTCATCCACTGCTGCGCAGAGGATCGCCGTTGTACCCAGAGGCGTTCCCTGCAGGCCACGCTCTTCGAGGATCCTTGCGAGGACCGGAAAGGCCGTGATGCTCATCGAGATGCCAAGGAACATGACGAAGGGCAGGCTGCCTGCGCCATGGGGCGCAAAGCGGATGCGCAGGGAGTGAGCGAGCAGGGCCGCGGCCAGAAAAGGAATCAGGATACTGGTACCGCTCGAGAGTGCCGCGACCACCCGCTGGCGGTAGAGCTGCGCATAATCCAGTTCCATGCCGATCAAGAACAGGAACAGGATGAGTCCGACGGTTGAGAGTGTTTCCAAGATGTGAAGCGAGTTCTGCGGGAAAAGAATCGCTGAGGCATGCGGCCAAAGCCGGCCGAGGACGGACGGGCCCAGGAGGATGCCGCCGATGATTTCGCCGATCACGCGCGATTGCCCTAGCCTGCGTGCAAGCCAGCCGCAAAGCACGGTGACCGACAACACGAGAGCCATCTGCACGAGAAGCAATGTCATGGTTCTGAAGGCCTTCTTCGGCGTGCAAGCCTTAGGGCGGCCGCCGCTCCCTAAGGTGTACCAGAGCGCGCGTCAAACGCAAAAAGAAGCATGAGCCCGCCAGGTGCCTGCGCGAGGCTCTGTCAGATCCGGATCTGCCCGAGGCTCATCGCGCGTCGTGTTGCAAGAGTCAGCTCGGGTGCCGGCATGGTCTCGTCACCGCAAGATGGAAGACGAGAGAGTGTGGATGTGAAGGCAGAGACGGCTTGGCCCTGACTTCGCATGGACCGAAGGGCTGCGAGTGTCTGTCGAAGCAGGCGCCTCCAACGCAATTAAGAGCGAAGTTTCCAGAGGATCTGACGCAGGAAGCCGGTCCAGTGTTCGGCGTCGCCCGCGGCAATGCCAAGCCGTCGGGAGAGCATGCGCAGCTGACGGGAACGATGCCGAGTATGCATCGCAGGGTAGCCGCTCGCCTGCAGTGTCTCTTCAAACAGGGTGGTGAGCCGGTCAAGCTCGCCGGCGCTCGGTACACGCCTGGTGCGCGTGGGCGAAGCGAGCGTGGGCAACGTTTCGCCGGGTTGGATACGCGAGAGTTCATAGAGGCAGACAGCCGCTGCCTGGCCGAGGTTCATCGAGGCATGCTCATCGCGCGTGGGAATGCGCAGCAATGCCTGGCAGTGGCTCATGTCATCGTTCGAGAGGCCAAACTTTTCTGACCCAAAGAGCAGGGCAACGCGCCCACTCGGCATTGCGGCGCGCATGCGGACGGCTGCGTGCTCCAGCCGCTCGTAGGGGAGTGCGAAGTCGCGGTTTGTTGCTCCAGTTGTGCCGATGACCAGTGTGCAGTCTGCGATCGCTTCGGCCAGCGTTTCGTACTCACGGCAGTTGCGCAGCAGCTCGGCTGAAGGTCCGACGGCGGAGGCGGCTTTGCGGAAGTCCTTGTAGAAGATAGCGGCGACACGCAGATCGCTGCAGCCGAAGTTGGACATGGCGCGCGCGACCGCGCCGATGTTCAGCGTATTGCGCGGTGAGACGAGCACGATGGTGAGTGCCGTGTTGTCGAGCGTCTCCAAGCAGGTAGTGTAAATGCGGGTCGTGCGCCTATGACAGTCCGTCTGCGCGGCGGATTCGCACTTACTCCAGTCCGCGTATACGCTTCCACGTTCCCGTCGAGCCTGAGCAGCCGCTTGTCGACACCGCACCCTAAAAGTGCGAAAGGGAGTTTTTATCAAGAGCAAGCCCCACCTAAATCAGGCAGGGCTTGTTGTTGGCGCGGAGGTGCGACAGGGCAATTAGAAATCGATACGCGCGGATACCTGGCCGGTACGCGCGCCGCCATCGATGCCGATCGTGTTTGTTGAGGCTCCTATTGAGCTGGTGATCAGCCCAAAGCTGGGCGAGCTGATGTTCATATTCGGATCACTCAGGTTGGTGTGATTGAGCACGTTGGTGAATGTGCCTTCTGCGCGTAGTTTGACCCGCTCGGTGATCGAAAAGGTCTTGCTCAAGCCGGAGGAGAGATTGACGGTGCCTGGACCCACGACCGAGCCTACCTGCGCATTGCCGAAGCGCCCGATCGGATTGGGAGAGGGGCCAGAGCCGCTACCCGTGGTGCAGGCGGTGCCGGGCGCCCACCCGGGATAGCCGGGGCAGGTAAAGGCGGTCGTGTTGATCCAGTTGAGCCTGCTGCGGTTGGCCGGCTTGATGCTCGTACCGGCGACTAAGTCAGGATGCTGGTTGCGATGGCCGCCATCAAAGCCAGAAGCGGTGCCGTCGAGCCCGGAGCCGGTGCCGGAAGGATCGCCCTGGCCGTCAGGAAAGTAGGGCGACTCGAATGGACCTGTCTGCCAAAGAAAGATGTTGGACACCTGCCAGCCACCGACGGCCAGGTCCGCGAGCCTTGACATAGAGTTGCCGAACATACGTCCGCGGCCGACGGGAAGTTCATAGACCGAGGTCGTGTTCCAGCGGTTGCGACGCGTGCCGAAGACGTTGCCGAAGTCAGCTTCGCGATCGAGGATGGAGGTGGACCGTGCGCCGCCGGTTTCGCCTGCGAAGCCGGTGTTGTTGGGTCCCTGGTTATCGGCCAGCGCCTTGGCGAAGGTGTAAGCGGAGTCAATCTGCAGCCCGCGCTGAAAGCGGTGACTGAGCTCGACCTGACCGGAGTGGTAGCTCTCGTTCGCGCCGGTCGCACGCGTGTTAATGCGGCCCCAGTTGGGGAACAGGCGCGCACTCAGAGGCTGGTTATTGGCAGAGACAGTGCTTGAGAACGGCAAGGTATTTTCATCCGGAGCCCAGACCAGGTCGTGCGTCTCCGAGCCAATGTACGAGAGCCGCGCACCGAAGCCGTTGCCGAAATCATGGTCGACGCTGAGCGAGAACTGCTCCGTGTAGGGGTCCTTCCAATTTGTGCTGTTCGCGGTGCCAAAATAATCCTGCCCGTAGTTGGCAGTGCCGCCTGCGCTGCCGACCCCGGCATAAATGTTTGGCCATTGGTAGCCAACCGCATGCGTGCCAGGGTTAAGCGTGTTGGTGTACTGGGTGGTCTGGGCCTGCAGTGTGCCGGTCAGCGAGTAGAAGCTTGAGCCGAGCTCTGTGATGTTGTACATGCCGAAACCGCCGCGGATGGCTGTTCGGTCATTGCCAAAGGGCCGGTAGGCAAAGCCGAAGCGCGGCATAAAGCGCAGGTGCGGAACCTTCTTTAGGCCAGAAGGGTAGCCGGCCTGGCTGTTAGAGAGCACCGGCATGCAGGGTGCGCCATTGACGGTGCTTCCCGTGGTCGCGCCCAGCGGAGAGCAGGCATTCGCACTGGCCAGAAACGCGCCGGCCAGCAGTGCCTGCTTGCCGTCAGGGTAGATTGCCGCGCCGGAGAGCGGCCGACTCGGGTCGAAGTTGCCAATGTCGCCGTTGGGATCAAAGTAGCCGGGGTGAAATTCGTAGCGCAAGCCGTAGCTTAGGGTGAGGTTTGGAGTGGCGCGCCACTGGTCCTGCGCATAGAAGTTGTAGTGGTGTGACTTACCGTCGTTATCCTGCTGCACGACGTCATAGAAGGTCTGGTAGGGAAGGCCACTGAGAAAGTCCGCGAAGTCGACGCCGGTAAACAGGCCTGCACTGTTTTTGGTGTTGTATTTGAACGTGCCGTAGTTATCAGAGCCGTTGAAGCCAAGGGGCGTAATGGCCTCAAGCGAGCGGATGTCCAGGCCAAAGCGCATGTCGTGGCGGCCCTTGGTCCAGCTGAGCGAGTCCGTGTAGACGTAGGTGTACGAGTTCGTCAGGCTGCTCAAGCGGTCCGCGTTCAGGCTGGTCAGGTTGTTAAAGTCCAGCTCCGGGATGCCGTTGTAAAAGAGATTCTGCAGCCCATTCAGGCCGAGGCTTTGCGTAAAGGCGAGACCGTTGAAGCTGTTCGTCACGCCCGAGGTGTAGCGGGTGAAGCCAAAGCCGAATTCATTGATAATGTGCGGCGTAAGGGTGTAGTTTGCGCTGATCTTCAGCACGCGCGACTTATCCGCGTTCTGTGCCGAGGGCACCAGCAGCTCGATCGGGACGTTCGTTGGAAAATTCTTGAAGGTGAACCTGCCCCAGAGCAGGAACTTCTGGTTGGAGCCGAGGTACTGGTCGCCGCGTACGTCGAATTGATCGGAGCTTCCGCTGGAGTCGAGGTTGGCCTGGAAGTTCGGCACCCCGTTATCGACGTAGACAGTCGGATCGCCGATATTCGGATCAGGATAGAGTGAGAGAAGCTTTTGCGCGGAGGCATTGATCGCAGGCAGAGTGGTACCGTAACTGCCGCCGGTGAACGGGTTGGTGAGTCCGGTGAAGCCTGCGGACGTGTACTTGGAGAAGTCGCCCATCTTCATCAGGGTGCTTGGCACCTTGTCAAAGATGGTGGTCTGCGACGGGTGGCGCCAGCCCTCGTACGCGCCGAAGAAGAAACTCTTATTGTGGCCATCGTAGAGGTGGGGCAGCACGACCGGACCGCCGAAGCTGCCGCCGAACGTGTTGCTGACCAGCTTCGGCTTGGTAGTGGTCGTCGGGTAGGTGTAGGGAATCGCGTCGAAGGCGGCGTTCTGGTGGTACCAGAACGCGGAGCCATGGATCGTATTGCCGCCACCCTTGCTGGTCAGAGTGACTTCGCCGGGCTGACCAAACTCGGCATTGTTCAACGCACCGTCCGAGCGCAGCTCCGAAATGGATTCAGTGGAAGGAAATGCGTCGGCGATCGGCGAGTTACCGGTGGCGCTCTGAATCGTAATGCCATCGACCGAAACTTCAGTCTGGAAGGGCAGTGCGCCCTGAAGAGAAAAGGTGCCGTGGTCGGCCTGCACGCCGGGCAGCGTGCCGATGATGTTAAGAGCGCTGGTGCCAGTGGCGCTCGCACGGGTGTTGACCGGCAGGTTGGCTACATCGGTGGCGGAGTAGACCGCGTTGATCGAGGGTGTATCCGTCTCAATCGTGCTGACCGTGTCGCCTGAAACATTGACCTCCTGCTGCACACTGCCGACTTGCAAGGAGACGTTGATGCGCAGTTGCTGGCGAGCGGCAAGCTGGATACCCTGCTGCGAAAACTTGTCAAAGCCGGCCAGGGTTACATCGACCGTGTAGCGGCCCGCGGTTACGTCGATAAACTGAAAGTCCCCGGAGCTGCTCGACTGGGTGGTGCGCACGGTGCCTTCCTCGAGATTGGTCAAGGTGACAGCCGCGCCTGGAACAACCGCACCCTGCTTGTCCTTGACCGTGCCGATCACAGAACCTTGTACCGACTGCGCGAGCGATACGCTTTGGAAGCAGAGCAGGCAGATGAGGGTAGCGAAGAAGCAGGCCCATCTTTGGGCGGGTCGAGAGGTGAGGCGCATTCGTGTATGCATTAGGGTAAGAGCCTCCGGAAGTCTTTCTTGAAAAGAGGAGCAATTGGTTAAGACCGTCTAGGTGAGTGGCTTTGCCTGGTTTTTGAAAGGGCTGGTAGCGGTCGGCAAAACCCTACGGAAAAGCTAACGGGAGACGAGCAAATCCATTGTGGAAGCTGCGTTAAAAACGTGTGAAGTTAGACGATGGAAATGCAGCAAGTACGCCTTCGGGGCACGCGGAGCGCAAAGGTCTGGCGCGCTGGGGAAGACGAAAGCAAGTGACATGGCCAGGCTTGGCTAGCCACTTATACGCGGCGCCCAGCCGGGCGGTGCCAGGATAAAGCCCGCATACTCAAAAGCCGGAGCTACGACGCAGGAGACCAGGCTCCAGCCGCTAGGGCATTCCGCAGATTGCCACGCGCCTTGTGGAACCGCTGCCTGCAGTTGTTCTGCCTGGAGAATGTCATTGCCTAATGTAACTGTGGTGGTGCTTTGTCCGTCTTCACTCACGTGCAGGCGCAAGGGCGAGCCGAGATGCCATAGCCAAACCTCGATTGCGTCCACGGTATGCCAGTGCGAACGCTCTCCTGCCTGGAGCAGGAAGTAGATCGTGGACGCCGGGGAGCGGACGCCGGGCGCTGAGGGCGCGCGATAACTCTCAACATACCAGCCGCCCTCCGGGTGGGGCTTCATACAGAGCGACTCAATGATCGTGCGAGCGTCCTGTTGAGGGTCTTCCATGGATGCGTGGGAGGTCATGGCCAACAGAATAAAGCCTTCGTGCTGCTGTGAAAGCTCCAATCGCTGCAGTCCAACACCGCGATCGGTGACATTGGCATCACGCAGGCCTTCGAAACCGGGACCACGGTTTCCTTTTCACTCGACAACAGCCGAGCTACGTCGAATAGCCCGTTTACTTTCCTCAATCCGACCCTGGGCTCGCGCTAACAGCTCACGATGCAGCAGCAGCTGCTCGCGGGTTCGAGCTGGGGCTACTCTCCGCTACCTGCGCATTGCCAGGAATAATCAGAAGATCTCTGACGCCGCGTTTAAGTTGCAAGTGATCACGACCGTGACCCAGATCACGAATATGGACTGGGACTTGGTAAGTGCGGACGAGTCTGATCTTGACCCGGAAAATCGCAGGATCAGTCGTAAGGCGGCCACTAACGCGCTGCTGCCACGGTCGCGCTCACCGGTTTTTACGCCGGCACGGGCCTCGCTGGGCTGGACAATCCTGCAGCGAATACCACCTCGACCGCACCGCTCAGCTTCGCCGGCGCGCTCACCAACACGTTTCATAACAGCTCTCCTGATGACCACGTCGGCTTGAGCGTGGACATCCCTCTGCACACCCGTGTGGCTAAGTCCGATCAGTATCCCTCCGAGCTCGAGTACCGCCAGGCGGGCCTGCGCCTGCAACAGTTGAAGAAGCAGATTCGCACTGAGGTGCGTAACGCGCAGTACGCGCTTGCCCAGAGCGAGGCGCGTGTAGAGGCGGCGCGCAAGGCACGGGACCTGGCGCAAAAGGGGTTTGCCATCTCCAAGAAAAAGCAGGAGCTGGGTGCCAGGTCTAACCTGCAGACCTCGCGAGCGGGTGAAAGATAGTCCCGCGTTTGACTGCGCATTTTCTAGCCAGACACGCTACCGCCGTGCAGCGCGAGGCTTTGTGCCGGCCGCGTTGCAGGTGATGCTTGTCTATACGTGGCCCGGCAATCTGCGCGAGCTTGACCACACCATCATCGAGCCGTGCTGATGTCACGCGGCGAATGGATCGAGAGTGCGGACCTGGAGCTGCACGGCGCGCGCGTTGCCAGTGCTTCGACGAGCCAGGGCCTGGATGAGATGAGCCTGGAGACAGTGGAGGCGATCCTGATCCGCAAGGCTTTTACTCGCGCGGCAGGCAAATTGAGCCAGGCCGCCGAGGCGCCTGAGCTTAGTCGCGGAGCACTCTATCGGCGCCTCGAGAAGTATGGACTGTAAAGCGCTTCTCGTTTGATCGCGAATCAGAGCAATCTCTTTGCGCCCTTCCACACGACTAAGCCGGGCGGCACGGGCATTGGCCTGGTGCTCGCGCGACAGATCCTTGAAGCCCGTGGCGGAACGTTGCGCTTGCGTATTTGGGAAGACCGGCAACGATGCGTGGCAGAGATACGATTGCCTCTCGCGGCGAGGCAGTCGGACTTAGCAGGGAAAGCGGCGTACCCAGGGCTAATGCCTTCGTCCGAACGGATCAGAATAATGGATTCTCAGCGTCTCCCTTGGTTGGCCATGACTGGCCGTCTTGCACACTGTTTTCGCTCAAAGCATTAACCTACTTTAGAGCGCTCCTGGTAGAACGGCGACCTGCGAACTTCCTCAGACTTCTAGATAAGACCAGATCATCGTTGCCGGGCCGCCTGGATCTGCACGAGAGATGCTTTGCGTCCTTGGTGCGGTGCAGAGCTCAGACAGCAGGAGCCAACTTCGCGACAGAGTCTTTGACCGAGAGGATCGGTTCACTTACAAGTTCCCTGCGTCGTTACCGCCTGTCGCGGACCGACTTAGTTCTGGAGAGTGTCTCCGATGCCTCGACCTGTGATCTTTATCCATGGCTACTCGGCGCAGGGCGCAGCCTTGAACCCGCTCAAGGATGCGCTGATTGCCTGCCGGAAAGCCTCCGCGAAAACGCCTCTCGATCCTGAACTGATTGATATCTGCACCTATGTCTCGCTCAACAACGAGATCACAATTACTGATATCGCCGAAGGTCTTGACCGGGCTTTTCGCAATCATCCAAAACTGAAAGACGGCCAGGAGTTTGACGCAGTGGTGCACTCGACCGGGATGCTTGTGATGCGAGCTTGGCTTGCGAACCAGGCCGCGCCCGCGGCGACCGAGTCACGGCTCAAGCGACTCAAGCATCTGATTGGTATTGCGCCGGCGACCTGGGGTTCGCCCCAGGCGCATAAGGGCCGAACCCTGCTTGGCGCCCTGTTGAAGGGCAATCGCGCCATCGGTCCTGACTTTCTGAACGCTGGAGATCGTGTTCTGCAAGGGCTTGAACTGGCCAGCGAGTTTACCTGGAAGCTGGCGCACCTGGATCTGCTCGGCAAGACGCCCTTCTACGACAAGGGGCAGAACACTCCGTTCGTTAGTGTTTTCATTGGTAACCGCGGCTATGACGGAGTCGACAGCATTGCCAACAGTCCTGGCTCGGATGGCACGATACGCTGGGCCGGATGTGCGCTGAATACTCGCAAGATCACGCTCGATCTTACCCGCACGCCGCTCGACCGAAACGGCACAGACCAGCGCTACTCGATCACACCCTGGGCCGGGCGCACCGACATTCCCATGATCCCGGTTGAGAACCGCGACCACTGCTCGGTGATCGCTGACCCGGAGCCGGGTATGGTGACTCTGATCAGCGACTTTCTCGACGTCGCCGACGAGCCAGGCTACGAGAACTGGCTCGCATGTGCCAAGCTGTACGGCAAGGCTGGGCTGCTGGCCATGCTTGATCATCCGGCCAAAGGAGCGACTTTGACGGGAAAGGCAATCGACTTCTTCGAGCATATCGTTGGAGGCGCTGCTCCGATTCTGGGTGCTACGCCCGATGAGCCTCTCGCCGGCTGGCAGCAGTTTATTGTGCATGCTGTCGACACGCACGGCTTCGGCATTGACGATTATTTCCTGGAGCTCTTCCTGGTTGACGCAGGCGGACACCGGACCTCCTGCCAGCAGATGCTAAATGACGTGCACGCCAATGGGCAGGACAGCAGTTACCGGTGCTTTCACGTGAAGCTGCCGCAGGGCATCCTTGACGGAGCTTACGGGTTGATCGCGCGCATGCACGCGTCCACGGGTACCGAGCTGCTCTGCTACCAGGGCTACGGGGATAACCAGGAGGAGATGACCGCGACCGCCGACCCGGTGGAGCTGAACATCAGCGGGCTTACTTCCGAGGCGGATTCGTTCTTCTGCCCATTCACAACGACGCTGATTGAGATTCAACTTAACCGCGAGCCTAAGCCGCTGCACGACGTGAGCCAGCTGCTCTATTTTCTGAAGGCGGAGCAGCTTGGCAGTAGCGAAGCAGCCGAGGCCTCCAACGCGAAGAACTGACAAACGGCTCGGCGCGCTACTTCGCTCGTAGTCTGCTGGGAAAAGAATGATCCGGGTGTCATCCATTCGGCAGCCAAACCCGTCTACAGGAAACATGCATTCGAGCCTCGTCGCTCCCATCGTCGGAGCCATGCCGGAGGAGCAGCGCATCACCGAGTTGGACGATATCGATACACTCGTCCACACCTACCGGGCGCGCCTGCTGCGCTTCGTTGCCTTCTCCACCGGAGACGCCGACCTGGCGGAGACGATCGTGCAGGACTGCTTTCTTAAAGCGTACCGGACGCGCGCCAGCTTTCGCGGCGACTGCGGCGCCTACACTTGGCTGGTCAGTATCGCCACCAATCTGGTAAAGGACTACCAGAGAACGCAGAAGTTCCGTTTCTGGCGCAAGGCGCGCCAGTCCTCTCTCGACGTTTCCACGATCGCCGGGTTGCTGGCCAGCGGGGCTCGGAGCCAGGAGGCGCAGTTGATCGCCAGGGAGCGTGCCGCGCAGCTGGGCGCAGTAGTGGAGACGCTTTCAGCCAATCAGCGCAGCGTCTTTCTGATGCGCTTTATCGAAGAGATGAGCGTGCAGCAGATATGTACGGCAACGGGCATGCAGACTGCGACGGTCAAGACGCATATTCATCGAGCCGTCAAGATCGTGAGGCAGAAGATGGGGGCTGATCGTTGATGACTCGCCTGGGAAAGCACCTGACCGAGGAAGCACTCGCGGATCTGCTGGCCGGCGCCGGCGCGCCGGAGACGCATGCACACCTGCGTGCCTGTGAAGCCTGCCGGCACGAAGCGGAAGAGCTTGGTGCTGCGCTGGGAGGGCTGCGCTATGAAGGGCTTGCCTGGGCTGAGGCCCGAGCCGAGAGTCATCCTAAACCTTGGGCGGGGGTGCTGGTCCCGAGGAGCAAGGGTACGCTCCTTGACTTCCCCTCGGCTTTCCCCCGCTCCGCTCGCGCGGCAGCGGCGATCTTGCTTGCCTGCACGGCTGTCGGCGGCATGCTGCGGCTCTCGGATCACAGCACGCAGCTGCATGAGCACGCCCCTGGCACGCTCTCCGAAGATAACCGCCTGCTGCTTTCGATCGATGAGGAGCTGAGTGCGCAAGAGCCTTCCCCGCGGGAGGTCTATGCAACCGGCACGAGCGCTGCGCGCTCAGCTCGTGAGGTAAGTGGCTCGGGTGATGCGGTTGGGTCGGTTCGTGAATGATTGGTAAGCGCATGCAGCGTTGGGAAAGCGTAGCGCTGGCCGGCGTGCTTGTCTGTAGCCTGCTTGGCTCGGCGACCGAGCGCGTTTACGCCGAGAATCCGGCTCAAAAGGCAGGCCCGAATCTGGCCGAGAACAGTGAGCCTCCGGGAGGGGGTTCGGCCAGTCTACCTCAGGACGAGGAGCATGGGGGATTCGGCCCTGGCCGCGACCGCAGCCCGGATGGTGGCCCGGATCATAACTCCGACCGCGGTCCGTGTCCCTGCGCGAGCCGCGGCTTTGGGAGGCCGGGCTGGGAGGGGTCTCCGTCCGGGGGCAGGTCGCGAGCCACGACCAGCACCATGCGAGGTGGCCTGCAGCTGGGGCCGCCGGGCCGCTGGTGGGATGATCCTCAGTTCGCAGGGGAGCTGCGCCTAAGCGTTGAGCAGCAAGGCCGCATGGACGCCATCTTCGCGCGCAGCAAAGCTGATCTGTTCGCGCGCTACTCGGCGCTGCGAGACGAGGAGCAGCAGTTGGGCTCGCAGACCCGCGGAAGCAAGATCGACGAGGCTGTCCTCTTTGCCCATATCGATCGGGTGAGCAAGGCGCGGGCCGAGCTCGAGAAAGCCAACGCTCATATGCTGCTGCAGCTGCGACAGGAGCTCACCCCCGACCAGGTCGTAACGCTGGACGCGCACCGTCCTGGCCCGCCTCTACCTCACTAGAGTCAGTCTGCATCGACGCTCCTCGCGCGAACCCCTGCTTCCAGCGGCCTCAACCCGGCATCTTGAGTTTGCGCGACCCGTTTCGGGGACCGGCCGCTCCGCTGTTTGTCCGCTCCTTGTAATCGGACCGCGCCGCCCCTCGTCTATCTGCGCAAGGCCGTGCGCGAAGCTGCCCATCACGACGACCGCGCTCAGCTTGCCTTCAACGCGCTCCACTTTACGGTTTTGATCCCGAGGAGGAACCATGAAACAAATGCTTGCCGTGCTTGCCCTGGCAGCCGGCGCGGCCCTGGCGCTAGCCCAAACCGCGCATACTCCGCCCACCCCTGCGCAGATGGCGCAACATGAGGTCCAACGCTACACCGACCTGCTCTCGCTCACCACGGCCCAGCAGGAGCAGGCAACCACCCTCTTTACCGATGCCGCTGCCTCGGAGGCAAGCCTGCACACCGAGCAGCAGAGTGCCCACAAGGCGCTGGACGCATCCATTCTCACCGGCGACGCCGCAACCATCGCGCAATCCGCGACCACGCTGGGCCAGATTGAAGGCGAGATGACTTCTGCGCGCGCGCTGGCCGAGGCAAAGCTCTACAAGATCCTCAACCCGGACCAGCAGACGACCTTTGCCAGCTCGCTTCAACGTGGTCCCGGCCGTGGTTTTGGTCGTGGTCCCGGCCGTGGCTTTGAGCATGGCAGCCCTGACGGACCTCCGCCTCAGTAGCCGAAGCATCGGCTGCTGATCGCATCGCGGAGGCGACGCCTTCCCGGCGCGTCTCCGCGTGGCTGAAAGACGCGGTTGGGGCAGCCAAGCATGCCGCGGGGTTGCTAAACTACAACGATGCAAGCCCTGCTGCTCTCTGCCTACAGCACCCTGGAGTTAACCGAGGTGCCCGTGCCTGCCGTCGCTGCAGACGAGGTTCTGTTGCGCATCGCCGCCTGCGGTATCTGCGGCAGCGATGTGCACGGATACGACGGCTCTTCCGGTCGACGTATTCCGCCTATCATCATGGGCCACGAAGCGGCCGGTGTGATTGAGGCCGTGGGAAGCGAGGTCAAAGGATGGTCGGTTGGCGTCCGGGCCACCTTTGACTCGACTCTCTACTGTGGCCGCTGCGCCTACTGCCTCAGGGGTGAGGTGAACCTCTGCGACCAGCGCCAGGTCTTTGGCGTCTCCTGCGGCGACTACCGGCGCAGCGGCGCTTTCGCCGAGTTTCTGGCCGTCCCTGAGCGTGTGCTTTATCGCCTTCCTGCCGAGCTGCCCTTTGAGCATGCCGCGATGATCGAGGCAGTGTCGATCGCGTTGCATGCGGTGCGCGTGGCTGAGTTCAAGCCCGGCGCAACTGCGCTGGTCATCGGTACCGGCATGATCGGCACGCTCGTCATCCAGGCTCTTCGCGTGGCCGGCGCTGCAAGGATCCTTGCGGCGGACCCGGATCCAAGCCGCCTGGCGATGGCTGCAAAGCTCGGCGCCGACACCTGCATCCAAACCGGCGAACAGGATACCGTCCGCGAGGTGCTCAACAATGTCCCCGGCGGTGTCGATCAAGTGTTTGAGGCAGTCGGCGTCGGGGCGACTGTCGCCACAGCGGTCGCCTCGGTGCGCAAGGGTGGCACGGTAACGCTGGTAGGCAATATTGCTGCGCAGGTGGAGTTGCCGCTGCAGGCGGTCGTGACCCGGCAGATCCGCCTGCAGGGCTCAGCGGCCTCGGCCGGTGAGTATCCCAGGGCGATCGAACTGCTCGCCTCCAGGCAGATCGATGTCTCCCCGCTTATCTCCTCGGTCGAGCCGCTCTCGGGCGGCGCTCGCGCCTTTGAGCGGTTGCATCAGCGTGAGCCGAACCTAATGAAGATTGTGCTGACGCCGGCATGACCGAACTCTCAAGCGCAAGCCAGCTTTTCGACCTGACCGGGCAGGTAGCGATGGTAACTGGTACCAGTCGCGGCTTAGGCCAGTACTTTGCCCGGGCGCTTGCCCGTGCTGGCGCCGACCTGGTGCTGACCAGCCGGGACCGCGCGACTTTGGCGCCTTTTGCCGAGGAGATTGCCTCACTCGGCAGGCGCACGGCGTCTATCTCGCTCGATGTGACGGACCATGCCTCGATCCAGGCCGGGATCGCGGAGGCCGGGGCAGCTTTTGGACGCATCGACATCCTGGTCAATAACGCAGGGATGAACATTCGCAAGCCTGCGCTCGAGGTGGGCTGGGATGACTGGAATCGCATTCTCGATACCAACCTGCGCGGCAGTTTCTTTGTCGCGCAGGCCGTGGCCCGTGGCATGGTTGCGCGCGGGTATGGGCGCATCATCAACATTGGCTCGGTGACCGCGGTCGCCGGCTATGCCGGGCTTGGGCCCTACGGCGCCAGCCGCGGCGGCATCCGGCAGCTGACCATGAGCCTGGCCGATGACTGGGGTCAGCACGGGATCACCGTCAACTGCCTGGCACCGGGATGGTTTCGCACCGAGCAGAACAAGATTATGTACGAGGACAAGGAGTGGGTGGAGTACCTGTGCGACCGCATCCCGGTCAAGCGACCTGGCCGCCCCGATGACTTGGATGGAGCGGTGGTCTTTCTTGCCTCTGAGTCGAGCCGGTATATTACCGGACAGACTCTACTGGTCGACGGCGGCATCTCGACCGGTGCTACCCGTGCCCTGCCAAAAACGAAGAAGTAGGTCGCCCATGTTCCGTACCGTCTCTGCAGCGCTGCTCGGCGCCACGCTCTTAGCCGCAGCGCAAAATCCGCCTGCTTCCATGCCTGCGGCACCGTTGCAGATCTACTTCGTCGACGTGGAAGGCGGCCAGGCGACGCTCTTTGTCACCCCGGATCACCACTCGCTGCTAATTGATACGGGCTGGCCCGGCAATGGTGGACGGGATGCTGACCGTATCGTTGCCGCGGCGCATGAGGCGGGTCTAAGCCGGATCGATAACGTGCTGATCACGCACTTTCACCAAGACCACGTGGGCGGCGTGCCGCAGCTGTTGGCGCGCATTCCGGTCGGCACAATCATCGATCACGGCGTCAATCGCGAGGACTCCGAGCCTGCCACGCACACCGTCTATGCGGCTTACCTGCAGGCGATGGCGGCGCCGAACGCGCCCAAGCGTATTGTCGCCAAACTGGGAGAGCAACTGCCGATCCCTGGGATGGAGGTCACTGTCGTCTCGGTCGATGGGCAGCTTCTGTCTACGCCGCTGCCGGGTGCAGGCGAGCCGAACCCGGCCTGCGCGACAACCGAAGTACGCGCTGCCGACCAGACCGAGAATGCTCGATCGCTCGGGGTCGTCATCCACTATGGCAAGGCTGTGCTACTCGATCTTGGCGACCTTACCTGGGACAAGGAGCGCCCGCTCGTGTGCCCGAAGAACCTGCTCGGGAAGGTGGACGTGTACATCGTCTCACACCATGGCTGGGACCACAGCGGCAGCCCGGCTCTGCTGAACGCGATCGCGCCACGGGTCGCCATCATGGACAATGGCGCCACGAAGGGCGGCTCGCCCGCCCCGTGGCAGACAATCCAGTTTTCGCCTCGGCTTGAAGATATGTGGCAGCTGCACTACGCCGAGTCGCCGGGCGCGAACAACGTACCGAGTGAACGCATTGCGAACCTTAAGGGAGGCACGGAGGGCAACTACCTCAAGATGAGCGTCCAGCCGAATGGAACCCTTTCGGTCTATGACTCGCGCACCCACGCCAGCCGCGACTACCCTTTGCGCTAGCCTGCTGCTAGAGAAGATCGGGCAGGCGCACGATCCGCCCAAGTAGGAAAATGTAGCTGCCGACCCCTAGCAGGAGCACCACTCCTGCGACGGCGAAGGCAGGAACAAACGAGTGCGTGGCAGCCCGCAGGTAGCCGGTCAGCACCGGCGCCGTAATCGCCGCCAGCGTGTTGGCTAGGTTCATGATGGATCCCAGACGTCCCGTGCCTCCTGGAGGGGCAAGCAGCGAAGGGACGGTCCACAGAACCGCTGAGGCTGCAGAGAGGCCGCTCAGCGACAGGGTAAGGCAGACCAGGATCAGCCTGGGCTGGTGGAGCAGGGACGGCGCGAAGATAAAGAGGCCCAGCGTCGTGCCCCCGATCAGCACAGACCGACGGACGGTGTCCGGGTTGCTCCCGAGCCGGATGAGCCGGTCAACCAGGTAGCCGCCGATGAGGAGGTCGGCGGCGGCCGCGACGATCCAGGGTACGCCGGCGAAGAGAACCGCCGCGCGTGCGCCCAAGCGCAGGCCGCTCTCAAGGTAGACCGGCAGCCAGGTGAGCAGCAGGTAAAAGCAGTAGTTATAGGCGGCAGAGCCAATCGTGACGCCCCAGACCTTGCGCCGCTTGAGCAGGTCGAGAAAGCGGACCTTGCGCAGGATGGTTTCTTTGGCGGCGACTGCGAGATAGCCCTCGTTCAGCCCGGGATCCCGGTAGACGAGGGCGAAGAGCGCGGCATAGGCCACGCTCAAGACAGCGGTCGTGCCGAAGTTTGCGCGCAGCCCGTACCGCAGCATGACCAGGCCCAGCACCGGCGTGCCGAGGCCGACGGCAAGCTTGGCTGCAGAGTCGAAGATGGCGGTGGGCACGCCGCGTTCGTCCTCGGCAAACCAGAGCCCAATCGCTTTGGCGCTCCCAGGGAAGGTCGGCGACTCGCCGATGCCCAGCAGAAAGCGCGCTGCAAAGAGAAGCGCGATGGTGGGGGCGATCGCACCGAGGCCTGACGCGAGAGCCCAGAGCAGGATAGCGACCAGCAATACGCGCCGCACCCCCCATCGATCGAGCAGCGCGCCGCTCGGCAGCTGCATGGCGGCGTAGGTCCAGCTGTAGGAGCTCAGCAGGTAACCGTAGACCACGTCTGAGGCGCCAAAGGTGTCGTGTATCGCCCGGTGGGCTACCGAGAGGTTGACCCGGTCGAAGTAGCTGACCAGGACGCCCACGCCCAGCACCAGCGCCATACGCCAACGTGCGGTTGATGTGCTTGCCATGTCTGGGAAGAGAGTACACGGGATTGCGTGCGGTGGGGTGTAGAGCGATCTAACGCTGAGTCGTAGTCTTGAGTCAGTCTTGGTTTTGAACGCTCCGGCTTGCTGTACGCGCTCAAAGGCAGGCGGTGCCGGCTTTCTGCGAAGGCGGGTTCTCGCCATGCGAGCAGCATCCAAGCACAAAAAGGCAGGCAGCTAACACCATGCAAAGCACTTCCTCGATCCCTCTGAAGCCCTTCGGCAAGACAGACACCAAGCTTTCCGCGCTCGGCATTGGCGGCCATCACCTGGGCGCGGCCAGCAGCCAAGAAGTCGCGGTGGAGATCGTGCACCGCGCTCTCGACGGCGGCGTAACTTTTTACGATTGCTGCTGGGAGTACAACCGCGGCAAGTCTGAGGTCTGGTTAGGCAAAGGCCTGAAAGGTCGCCGCGAGAAGGCTTTCTTGATGACCAAGGTGTGCACGCACGGTCGCGACGCCTCACTCGCCACGCAGATGCTCGAGCACAGCCTGCGTCGGCTGCAGACCGACCATCTTGATCTATGGCAGATCCATGGCGTGAGCTTTGACAATGACCCGGCGCTCTTTATTCGCCCCGGAGGGGCTGCCGAGGCTCTGCTCAGGGCGAAGAAAGAAGGCAAGGTACGGTATCTCGGCTTCACCGGGCATAAGGACCCTGACATTCACCTGGCGATGCTCAACACCGGCTTCCCGTTCGACGCGGTGCAGATGCCGCTCAATCCCTTTGACGCGAACTTTATGAGCTTTGAGAAGAAGGTGCTTCCGGTCTTGATCCAGCGCGGCATTGCGCCGCTTGCGATGAAGCCGATTGGCGGCCACGGGGAGCCAGTCCAGAAAGGCGTCTTTACGGCGGCTGAGCTCTTACGCTACTCGATGTCGCTTCCTGTCGCGACGACGATCACCGGAGTCTCGGAGATGGGGATCCTTGAGCAGAATCTCAAGATAGCCCAGAGCTTCAGTCCAATGAGTGACACGGAGATGCAGGCGCTGCGCGATCGAGCCAAGCCTTATGCAGGGGACGGACACTTCGAGCTCTATAAGACGTCGATCAAGTTTGACAATCCTGAGGCGCGCATCGCGCATGACTTCCCGTTCGATCTGGAACAGGTTGAGGTCAAGCAGATGATCTACGAAACGCAGAACACCGGCAGGCCTTACCCGCAGGTCACGATGTCACCTGGTGTTTAGCCCGCAGACGTCTCACTTGCATCGCTCCGCCTTTCCCATGGCACCACGACATACCAAGGAGACCTATACTCCATGAAGACTCCTAAAGATCTTTCACCCCAGACTCCTGAACCTGACGCAAACAGCTCTTCTCTGGATCAAGAGAGCAGGCAGCCCGAGCTCTCTCGTCGGCGCTTTCTGCAGACGGCCGCGCTGACCGGTGCCGCAGCGGTGGTGCCAGCGGCGGCGATCGTCACCGCGCGAGAAGCAGAGGCGCAGGCGACTTACCCCCGCACCACGGGTGCCGGCCCACAGTCGCAGCTTCCGAATCCGCTCGTGCCCAACTTTACCGGGGAGTATGGCGAGGCATCCACCCCGAGCTTCACGATCCCCAAGCGCCCGATGGGAAGCACCGGCCTCCAGGTATCTATTATCGGCATGGGCGGCTTTCATCTGGGTACCGCGTCTGGTCAGGAGCTGGTCAACAACATGGTCGCGAAGGCTCTCGATCATGGGATCAACTTCTTCGATAACGCTTGGGAGTATCACGGCGGCATGAGCGAGGAACGAGTCGGCACGGCGCTCAAAGGCAAGCGCGATCAAGCCATCGTGATGACCAAGGTCTGTACGCACGGCCGCAAGAAGGACGTGGCGATGCGCATGCTGGAAAACTCACTCACGCGCCTGCAGACCGACCATCTCGATGTGTGGCAGGTACACGAAGTGGTCTACTACAACGATCCTGAAAAAGCGTACGACGTGGATGGTGTGCTCGAGGCGCTGACTATGGCCAAGCAGCAGGGCAAAGTCCGCTTCGTTGGTTTTACCGGCCACAAGAATCCTGCGATCCACCTGGATATGTTGAACCGCGGCTTTCACTTTGATACCGTCCAGATGCCGATCAACCCCTTTGATCCAAGTTATCGCTCGTTTGAACGCAACGTACTTCCGGTGGCCATGAGTAAGGGTATGGCGGTGTTTTCCATGAAGAGCATGGGTGGTTCCGGCGAGCCGATCACCAAGGGAGCATTGACGCCGACCGAAGCATTGTCCTACGCGATGAGTGTGCCGGGTGTCTCGACGACGATCTCGGGGATGGACTCGATGGCAGTGCTCGATCAGAACCTTGAAATTTTGCGCAATTTCAAACCACTCGGTGAGCAGCAGATGGCGCAGCTGCGGGAACAGGGGCGTCAGTTTAACGATGGGCGTTTTGAGCTCTTCAAGAGTACCGTCAAGTACGACGGAGATCTCGGACGGGAGCAGCATAACTATCCGAGTTCAGCCGAGCTACCTGCTTAGTTGCTTGGCAGATCATGCAAGAAGGGCGCAGGCGATAAGCCTGTGCCTTTTTGCGCGACGAGCATGATCCGGATGGCCTAAGATCCCTCGTACCGAACAGTGGAAGAACGAGGAACGCTTGACCTGGAAGGATCTCATCTGTGCTTCGCTGTTTTTCTTTTGGTGTGCGAATGCAAACCTTTGCGCAGCCGAGAATCCTGCTTCGCCTGTCGTGATCCACGTCGATGCCGGAAAGTCCGACGGAACATACCGGCCCGTGTGGAATTACTTTGGCGCGGATGAGCCTAACTACACCTACGCACCGAATGGCTCGTTGCTGCTGCACGAACTTGGTTCTATCAACTCTGCTGTGCCCGTATACTTTCGCGCGCATAATCTGCTGACCAGCGGCGACGGGCACGGCTCACTGAAGTGGGGCTCGACCAACGTGTACACCGAGAAGCCCGATGGCACACCGGTCTACGATTGGACGATCACCGATACGATCTTCGATAATTACAGGGCCGCACATATTCGCCCGATGGTCGAGATCGGCTTTATGCCTGAGGCATTGTCGCCGCATCCGGCGCCTTATCGCCACGACTTTCCTAAGAAGGGCGCAGACCTCTTTACCGGCTGGTCGTATCCGCCAAAGGATTATGCAAAATGGCGCGCCTTGGTGGTCGCCTGGGTCGGCCACTTACACGCCCGCTACGGAGCCGATGTTGACACGTGGGAGTGGGAGATATGGAACGAACCGGATATTCCATACTTTCACGGCTCGGTCAAAGATTATGAAAAGCTCTACGATATCTCGACCGCGGCTGTGCGCCAAGTCTTGCCGCATGCCATGGTTGGTGGCCCTGCAGCGACCGGGCCGGTACACAGCACAGCCTTTCTTGAGGATTTCCTCGAGCACTGCGCGCACGGCGTAAACGCCGACACGGGCAAGACGGGTGCGCCGCTTGACTTCATCAGCTTTCACCCCAAGGGCGAGCCTAAGTTTGAGAACGGCCATTTTCGTATGAACCTGGCTCGGCAGCTCGGCGCGACAGATCTCGGCATGCAGACAGTCGCGCGCTTTGCTATGTATCGCAAAACCCCTATCATTCTCAGCGAGACGGATCCTGAAGGCTGCGCGGCCTGCCAGGGGCCACAGAATGGCTACCGCAATGGGCCCCTTTACGGGGTGAGCGTGGCCGAAATGCTAAGTCGATCTGCGGAGCTCGCCAAGCTGCGTGGCGTCAACCTTCTGGGTGCCGTGACCTGGGCGTTTGAGTTTGAAGATCAGCCCTGGTTTGCCGGGTTTCGTGAGCTCGCAACCAATGGCGTCGACAAGCCGGTGCTCAATGTTTTCAGGATGTACGGCCTGCTGGGTGGAGAGAGGCTGCCGTTGACCAGCTCAGCGGGGCTGACCGCTGAGCAGATCGTGCAGCAGGGCGTCGCCGGCGCTCCAGACATAAGTGGCGTCGCCACCCGCGATCATCACACAGTCGACATACTTGTGTGGAACTACCATGATGAGGATGTGCCTGCGGCGCCAGCGACCTTGGCCATTGAGGTCGAGGGCGTTACCACGTACAGGGCGCACTTGACCGAATATAGAATGGACGCGCAGCACAGCAATGCGTACGCGACATGGATACAGATGGGCCAGCCGCAGCATCCTTCGAACGAGCAGATAGAGACCCTGCGTAAGACCGGCGGCCTTGCTGTTGCGCGTGAGCAGGACCTTACCAAGGGCAGCGCTGCACCACTCAGGTTCCCGGCAACTCTGCCGCGACAGGCAGTCGGCCTCTACCGCATCACCTGGTAGAGCGATCTTTCTTTCAGCAGCAGGGCTCTATCCTTTTCATCGCCTGATCCACGAGAGTGGACGGCAATGCTCCTGACCGCATCTTCTGTACACGAGCCCATTGAGAGTTTAGCGATGACCGAGCCTGCGCGAAGCTGGATGCGAGTAGATGGTATTGATCTGCTTCGAGGTCTAGCCATCTGCCTGGTGCTGCTCAATCACGTCAACATGCAGCTGCTCTTTGCTGCTGTGCCATTTACCCGGGGTTGGCCGCCGCAACTGGTCTACTCGCTTGTTTGGAATGGCCAGCAGGGAGTGCAGATCTTCTTTGCTGTCTCCGGCTTTCTGATTACGGCCACCACTCTGCGGCGGTGGGGTTCGCCTGGCGCGGTCAACCCGCGCCCGTTCTACCTGCTGCGTATCGCTCGCATTGCGCCGCTATTGCTTCTGCTGCTCCTTGTGCTCAGCCTGCTTGATCTGGTTGGGGCCACGCACTTCATCGTCTCGGCAAAGACAGGAGGTCTGGGACGCGCGCTGCTGGCAGCTCTCACCTTCCATATCAACCTGCTTGAGGCGCGCCGCGGCTACCTGCCCGGCAGCTGGGACATCCTTTGGTCGCTCTCTGTGGAAGAGATGTTCTATCTCGGCTTCCCTCTGCTCTGTCGGCTGCTGGGGCGATCGAAGCTGCTCATCGCAATCCTATGCTCCCTTGTGTTTTTGGGCCCGTTCGCGCGCACGGTGTTCTCCCAAGGTAACGAGGTCTGGCGGGAGTACTCCTACCTGGGAGGCATGGACGCGATCGCGCTCGGCTGCCTGACGGCGTTGCTGCCCTGGCGGCCGGGTAAAAGGCAGCTCCGGCTGCTCGTGGCGCTTGGCGTTGCGCTGCTGCTCTTTGCGCTGGGCTGGTCGCTACAGGCGTACCGCCTGGGACTTGGCCGCAGCGGCCTCTACATGACTTTGGTCGCAGTGGGAACGTGCCTGCTCATGCTTGCCGCAGCCCAGACCCAGTGGCGCAGCCCGCAAGTGCTTGCGCCGCTTCGCCGCCTTGGGCAGCGAAGCTACGAGATCTATCTCACCCACATCTTTGTCGTGTTGGCTTGCTTCTCCATCTTTCGTGCAGTCGGCAAGCCTCTGGCCATGGTGCCGGTCCTCTTCGTTGCGGTGATCATTGGCGCAGGCATTTTGGGTGAGCTCGTCGGTCGGCTTTACTCGGAGCCAGCCAACCGACTGCTGCGGAGGCGCTGGGGTGGGGGCCGGCTCGGCTCAGGACTAGAACCTGTCAGTCCCAAGCCGATCACAACCGCGGCCAAGTAGCGGGTCGAGGGTGCCTCCTACACTTGCCTGGCGTTTTGTCTTCGCCGCTCGTACCAGGCGGCGCGAACAGGGTGTAGAAAGAGAAGAGATGCTGCAAACGCCCACAATGCCGGCAGAGCGAAGCACGCGCCTGATCGTGGCCTCCGCCCTGCTTCATCTGGCGGTTGTCGCCGCCCTCCTTCTTGACCGGAGCAAGGTGCAGCTAGCGCCGGTCAACCTGCCCGGCACCGACCGAGGTACTCGCCTGGTGCTCACTTACCTGCCGGGACTTGCGCCATCCGCTTCTGCTGCCTCACGGCCTGTGCTCCCGCACCGGGTTGTGCTGCACCGATCGATCTTGCCGGCACGCTCCACGCTCGCCCAAGTTGCGCCTGCAACCAGTCCCGACGTTGCGCAGCAGCAGCCCGGCAGCGGTGTCGATGCGCTTGGCCAGGGAGACATCAGCATCGCGCTGATGCAGTTCTTTCCGGACCCGCGCCCCGACCTCTCTCGCCTGCCGCACGGCAGCCGCGGCGATGTTGTGCTTGAGGCAGTCATCGACGCGACCGGCCACATCGCGCAACTTACCGTCAAGCAGGGGCTCGGTTACGGCATCGATGAGAGCGTGGTCGCGACCGTCGAGCAATGGACCTTTACGCCGGCCATGCGCGACGGGAAAGCGGTCCCAAGCCAGCAGGAGTTTCACTTCCACTACGAGCACGGGTAAAAAGAGCGAAGGACAGAGAGCAACGATGGAACCAAACGAAGTCCAGGAGTTGCGCGAGCAGCATGAGCATGCCTCCGAGCATGAGACTCTCGGCGAGGAGCTACACAGTGGCAGCCTCAAGCCGGTAAGCTTCACGATGAGCGTGATCGCGGTGCTCGTTGCCGTGGTGACCGTGCTCGGGCATAGGACGCACACCGAGGCTGTGCTGATGCAGGCCCGAGCTTCTGACCAGTGGAACTTCTATCAAGCCAAGAGGATTCGCCAAAACGACACGCTGCTGGCGGAAGACTTACTGAGCGTGGTCACAGTTGGAGACAAAGCCGCAGCGGCCAGGCTGCTGAGCAACTATAAGTCGCACCAGGATAAGTGGTCTGCCGACCTGAACGAAGAGCAGACAAAAGCTCACGAGTTTGAGGACAAGGTAGAGCACGCGGAGAAAAAGGCAACCAGGTACGATCTCAGCGAGGCTCTGCTTGAGATCGGCCTGGTGGTCACATCGATCACGCTGCTGACCCGCCAGCGCGTCTACTGGCTGTTGGGGATGATCTTCGGAGTGGGCGGCCTCTTTATTGCGGCTCAGGGTCTGCTCCTGCACTGAAGCCTCTACCCTAAGACCGTGATCTGCGAAACTCTTGCACAGGACTATTCAAGAACCGCCTCACTTACCGGGGCTGGACCGCTCCTAACTAGACCAGAGACGCTCGAAAGATCAACCGGAGTGACTTGGGGATGAAACAGGCAGGATCGAGCGTGTGGCGTCAGATGGCTCTGCTGCTGGTACTTAGTTTCGGCGGCTCCCTTTGGGCCCAGGTTTCAACCGACGCCGTCATTACCGTCGACCATGGGCCAAATGCTCTGTTGCAGCAGCAGAAGCACTATGTGGTGCTCGTCTCGCTCGATGGGTTTCGCTGGGATTACGCGAAGAAGTATAGTGCGAAGAATCTGCTGGCGATCGCAGCTCATGGTGCGAGCGCCCCCGAAGGTATGCTGCCATCCTACCCTTCCGTTACATTCCCCAATCACTACACGCTGGTGACCGGGCTCTACCCTGAGCATCACGGCATTGTTGCCATGACGTTCTACGATGCAGACCACACGCACCGGTACAGTTACGACGATCCTCAAGCGAGCGCGGATGGACGCTGGTACGGCGGCACGCCCCTGTGGGTGCTTGCCGAGCAGCAGGGCATGCGCGCGGCGTGCTTCTTCTGGCCCGGCTCTGAGGCGGCCATCCAGGGCGTGCGCCCGAGCTACTACTTACACTTCAACGATAAATATCCTGACGAAAAACGCATCGACCAGGTAATTGCCTGGTTGAATCTTCCCGAGGTCCAGCGACCGCACTTTGTCACGCTCTACTACTCGAACGTCGACCATGCCGGACACCAGTACGGACCGGACGCGCCGGAGACTCGGGCTGCCGTCAAGCATGTGGACACGTTGATCGGGCAGTTACGCATCAGCCTCGCGGCTACACATCTGCCAGTCGACCTGGTAGTTGTCAGCGATCACGGAATGGAAAATGAAGATCGACAGTGGATCACGCTCGACACTTACGCGGATCTAAGCCAATTTGTAACAGCGGGCTCACTGCTTTATGCGAACTCGGAGGCTGACGCGCAGCAGGCTTACGAAAAGCTCAAGAGCGCGGACGCTTCCTTTATGGTCTATCGGCGTGCCAACGTGCCTGCGTCGCTTGAGTACAACAGCAACCCGCGAGAAGGAGATCCTGTAATCGTTCCGCGCGGCCCTTATGCGATCCGTGCGCACAGTCCGGCAACCGGTGCGGAAGACCGGCCGCCGAACGCTGGATCGCACGGGTATGATCCCCGTGAGATGGCCTCAATGAAGGCGATCTTTTTTGCCGAAGGGCCGGATATTCGCCAGGGAACTCGACTGAAGGTCTTCGAGAATGTGAATGTGTATCCGTTTATCGCACAGATACTCGGCCTCGAGCACCCACCAGTCGACGGAAGTCTCAATGTGCTTTCAGGTGCGCTGGTGGATGCCCCAAATTAGCAGCTCCGCTCTTGCGGAGCAGGCCTCTCGAAATCATCGCGATCAAAGCCTGTGACCAAGCTGGGGCTGGCAGATTTTGCTTAGAGCGAGCTCATATTATGCAGAAACTCCGCGTTGTTTCTCGTCTTACCTAGCTTATCGACAAGTAACTCCATCGCCTCTACGGGGGAGAGCGGATTGAGCACTTTGCGAAGAACCCAGACCCGGGACAAGTCTTCCTTCGTAATGAGCAACTCTTCCTTACGTGTGCCGGAGCGCTGGATATCAATTGCCGGAAAGACCCGCTTGTCGATCAGCTTTCGGTCCAGAATGACTTCCATGTTACCCGTGCCTTTGAACTCTTCAAAGATGACTTCATCCATCCTCGAGCCTGTATCGACCAGCGCTGTAGCGATGATGGTGAGCGAGCCGCCCTCTTCAATATTGCGAGCGGCGCCGAAAAAACGTTTTGGACGTTGCAGCGCGTTTGAGTCGACGCCGCCTGAGAGTACCTTGCCGCTTGGCGGAACGATCGTGTTGTACGCACGCGCCAGGCGCGTGATCGAGTCGAGAAGAATCACCACATCCCGCTTGTGCTCGACCAGTCGCTTCGCCTTTTCAATCACCATCTCGGCGACCTGGACGTGACGTGCTGCGGGCTCGTCGAAGGTAGACGAGATCACCTCACCCTTGACCGAGCGCTGCATATCGGTGACTTCCTCTGGCCGCTCATCAATAAGCAGCACGATCAGCGCAACCTCAGGATGATTGGCTGTGACAGAGTTGGCGATCGCCTGCAAGAGCATGGTCTTGCCGGTGCGAGGCGGCGCAACGATGAGCCCGCGCTGACCTTTGCCGATCGGCGTCAGCATATCCATCACCCGGCCGGAGATTGACTCACGCACCGTTTCCATCTTAATGCGTTCCTCTGGGTAGAGAGGGGTCAGGTTGTCGAACAGGATTTTGTTTCGCGTCTCTTCCGGAGATTCGAAGTTGATGGCTTCGATCTTGACGAGCGCGAAGTATTTCTCGCCTTCGTGCGGCGGCCGCACGTTACCGCTGATGGTGTCACCGGTCTTGAGATCAAACTTGCGTATTTGCGAAGGCGAAACATAGATGTCATCCGGGCCTGGCAGATAGTTATAGTCGGGCGATCGCAGAAAGCCGTAGCCATCAGGCAGGATTTCAAGCACACCCTCGGCAAAGATGTGTCCTTCCTTTTCGCTTTGCGCCTGGAGAATTTTAAAGATCAGGTCCTGCTTGCGGAGGCCGCTGGCACCAGGAATTTCCAGGGTGCGCGCGATGCGGCTGAGTTCCGTGATGTTCTTTTCTTTCAGTTCAGAGATCGTCATGGTCACCTGCGGAATTGGTTGGGGAGGGTCTTACCAGGGAGGAAGATCGCTGCGTGGCGGGGAGTCGGCGGTGCAGAGAAGAGTCTGTGCGGACTAGAGACTGGTGCGAGCGGCGTAGTTCAGGATCGCGGAGGCCTCTCCTCAAAGAAAGGCCGTGTCCGTGAAAGTGGTTTTAAGGTTCGGTCAGGTGCAGAGACTAGGCGGCGCGGCGTTGGTGGCTGACTGCCAGTTCCATCTGCGTCGTCTCAGCAGCGGGGTTGTTGTGGTGAAAGCGCGTCAAGACCTCGTTGGTTGTGTCTTGCAGGCGAGTGTTCGGCTTGTGCAGCTTGCGGGTGGCCTTCGATGCCAGTTGGCAGAGCTGATAGCGGTTTTCAAGGTGGGCTAAAGCCCCAAAAATAAGGTCAGAGCGCATTACTGATTCTTCTCCTCTAGTCTATTCCCACGCTTCAAGGCGTGAGTGGGAAATCTTCCAGGCAGTCCTTGTAGCAGTGAAGCTCGTTCAAAACATTAGACGCGCAGAAAGCGGGGAAAGATCGGGTTTTTCTCCGTCCTTCATGCCTCTTTCGTAACGGTGTGAATGCCGCGTAACGCGCGTAATCTGGGGTGAGAGTTGCCGAGGGAAGCGCGAGCTCCCCCAAGCCACAAAGACCCCCCTCGCAGCTTCGAATTTCCGTCTTGGGAGGGTTAAGCAGCTCTTCAGGCGGCCTACTCTGCTAGAAAATACCTCCGCAAGCGGGCGCGGTCAACACCTTTTTTCATAGATTCGCTCGTTTAGCCTTCAGAAAATGGAAGATACGGCGCATAAAGAGCAGCCTGTACCGAGGGCTGTTTCATGCGCGTACCGCCTGCTCAGCCGTGTTGCGAGCGCTACGCGCAGCTTTGCCAGCCACCACTCCGGCAGATATAATCTGCAAAGTCCTCTCAGTGCTGTGGGGCTGTAGCTCAGTTGGGAGAGCGCCTCGTTCGCAACGAGGAGGTCAGCGGTTCGATCCCGCTCAGCTCCACCAGATCTCCACACGCGCGTCTCACGCCTCGGCATATCGCGAAATAAGCATGGTCACTCTCCTTCAGCAAGAATTGAAGCAGCGGAAGCCCTTCGCCAGTCTTCGCCATGAGGTGCTCGTCTCGCTCGCCCGTACCTCTGCCCTGCTGACGCATGCTCTTGATCACGCGCTCAAGACGCACGGAATCACTCCGACTCAGTACAACGTCCTGCGTATTCTTCGCGGTGCTGGTACGAACGGGCTTTGTCGCTACGAGATCGCCGAGCGGCTCATCACCCCGGTCCCTGATGTCTCCCGGCTGCTTGACCGCATGACCGCCGCAGGGCTACTTACTCGGGAGCGGGACCTGGTCGACCGGCGCCTTGTCGTAGCCTGCATCACGGCAAAAGGCCTAGCCATGCTGGAGTCGCTTGATCTACCTTCGCAGCAGATCATCGAGGCGACCATGCAACACCTTTCCGATGAACAGCTTACATCCCTCCGCGACCTTCTGGACCTTGCGCGTAAGCAAAGCTGAGGGAGATCCGGTCGAGCTCCCTGAACCAGGTGAGCCTGACTTCGAAGAAAATGCCGCACCCTCATGGCTTAACAACCATCGAAAATGCGTGTTATAACAATCGCTGCAGCGGGAAGGACGATGCCTCCGCCTTCGAAAAACAAGCATGCCGACAAGAAGTGGCTACGATATAGTTTCCACGACATCACCAGGAGGTGATCATGCACGCATTTCCTACGGGTTCCACTCTCCTTTGTTTGTTGACCGTCGGCTCGTTTGCCGCTCACGCGCAGAGCTCAACATACACGATCGACAAAGCGCACTCGGAGGCTGACTTCAGTATCCAGCACATGGCAATCTCTCACGTGCATGGGCACTTCGGGAACATCGCTGGCAAGATCGTCCTGGACGACAAAGAGGTGGCAAAGTCGGCGGTCGAGGCGACGATCGATGTGTCCACGGTCGATACCGGGGTGTCGCAGCGCGATGCGCATCTGAAGAGCGGAGACTTCTTTGACACCGCCAAATATCCAACCATGACTTTCAAGAGCACCAGCGTTCACAAGAGTGGAGATGACCTGGAGGTGTTGGGCGACCTTACCCTGCACGGGGTGACCAAGCCTGTGACCCTGCATGTGACTACCAGCAAGGAACAGACCGGCATGGATGGAAAGACGATGGCGCGCGGCTTTGAGGCAACCACCACCCTGCACCGCCAGGATTTTGGCCTGGTTTGGAATGGAACCTTGAAATCTGGTGACAAGGCGCTGGGCGACGATGTCAAGATCGACATCAACATTGAAGCAGGTAGACCTGCAGCCTAAGGCAGCTCACATGCGAAGCGGCTGGCTAACGTGCTCCTACATCGGCTGAGAGTCTGGCAGGCTCCACCTGCAGCCCATCTTTCCGGTATGCTTTGGGCGAGACATTTGACTCTGCCCTCTGTGCTAGGCTGGCGCCGTGGGCAAAGAGACCGGGAAAGAGGATAGGCAATGAAGGCTTTCAGTGCAAAGGTCCTGACGTGGAGTGCGGCTTCCATCTTCGCGGTCGCTCCGACTCTGGCGCAGACCAGCAATGCCCCAAAGAAGCTCACGGTGATGCTCAAGACCTCAGACGGCAAGGATGCGGGCAAAGCTGAGCTTATGCAGAAGAAGGATGGCGTCGAGTTTAAGGTAGCGCTGATGAATCTGCCGCCGGGCGAGCACGCGATCCACATACACCAGATGGCCAAGTGTGATGCACCTGACTTCAAGTCGGCCGGCGGACACTTCAATCCGGCGATGAAGAAGCATGGCATCAACAATCCAGATGGCCACCACAATGGCGACCTGCCGTTGAACCTGACCGTTGGCAGTGACGGGACCGTGAAGAAGACCTTCCTGTCCAAGGATGTCACGCTGGCGCCGGACGCGGCGAACTCGGTCTTCGCCAATGGCGGCACAGCCCTGATGGTGCACGAGAAGGCCGACGACATGATGACGGATCCAACGGGAAGCGCGGGCGGCAGGATTGCCTGCGGCGTGATCACGATGGCACCGATGGGCGACATGAAGATGTAGTTCTGTCCAGGCTGCAGCGTAGGCGCGCGTCCAGAAGCGCGAGGCTGTGCGGGTCTGGGCGTAAGGCTTACCTGTGGCCGAGTTCCTTCTCCATCAGGATGAAGGAACACGGCTGACTCACCGGCATCTGCTCGGCGGGAAAGGTCTCCGTACCAACGGCCCTGTAGCCGAACTTGGCGTAGAGCGGCGGCAGTTCGGTGCGCAGGTTCACGATCGAGATATCCATAAAGCGGCAGCCCTGCTCGCGGCAAAACTCTTCGGCCGCCCCGATCAATCGCCGTCCAACGCCTGCTCGCTGGCGGGCCGGATCCACCGACAGCATGCCGAAGTAGCCGCGGCGTGCATCGCCGACATCAGCCGGGCGTACTTCCAGGTAGACTGCCCCGGCAATGCCTGTCTCGTCCTCGAGAAGCAGAAAGCGCCCAGTCTCCAGATGCGCTGCGACATCGATCGAGTCGGTGCGTTCGCCTATTTTGAAGAACTTTTCCACCTGGAAGGCCGTGTTGATCAACGAGACGAGAGCCTCGGTGTCCGCTTCGGTAGCAAATCGAAAGTCCATGTCGCTCCCGTGGCATCGCTGACGTTTCTGCTGATCGACACGAGAAAAGGCCGGATGCGCTCGGCACCCGGCCTTGTTCGAGCAGAGAGCGCTCACATCGTGGAAGGCAGGTTGGAGCGGGCCGCCTGTTTCTGTGCCTCGACCTTCTCTGCAGTCTCCTCAAGCGTAGCTGCCTGGGGCATGACGGTGAGCGCTTTCTGGATCATGGGGTCATAGCTGGCGCGCACCTTCAAGCCTTCCTGCTGGCCAAACTGCGAGGTAAACAGTTCCGCCTTGATGTTGGTTTTCAGCCAGTCCATGACCGGGGCTAGATCGGCATCGGTGTAGGCGATCTGCTTGGAAGTTAGGAACTGCTTAAAGTCACTCACTACGGCGTTGTCCACCTGGAAGTCCTTGGAGACCGTGTGCGTGGCCAGGTAATGCTTGGAAAAGTCAAAGAAGGCGTAGTGCGCCAGCAGCACATCCTGCATGTGCGTGGGCTTGGGCGACTCAAAGCTCACGTCCGGAGTGATGCCGCCGCCACCGTACTCGGTGCGACCTGAGTCGGTGAGCTTGACCTCGCGGTCCTTGGTGTCTACCGGCTTGTCGTGGTTGTAGTAGTAGTCGTAGAGCGAGACGCCGTTATAGTTCCGCTGGATCAGCCGGCCGCTGGGTGTGTAGTAGTGGTAAGTCGTGAGCGCCAGGCCAGTGTTATCCGAGAGCTGGAAGACGGTCTGGACCAGGCCTTTGCCAAAAGTCGTTTCGCCAAGAATGAGCGCGCGGTCGTGATCCTGCAACGCGCCGGAGACGATCTCGGCAGCGGACGCCGTGCCGTGATTGGTCAGCACGACCACCGGGAAGGTGTGGCCGCCGTTGCCACGCGTCGCCCGGTAGACTTGCTCCGGGTAGGCGCGGCCGCGCTGGGAGACGATCACCTGGCCCTTGTTGAGGAACTTGTCGCAGACCGCGACAGCCTCCGAGAGCAGGCCGCCCGGATTGCCGCGCAGGTCAAGCACCAGACCCTTCAGATCGCCAAAGCTCTCGAGCGCGTCCGAGACTTCGCGACCGGTGGTCTCCTGAAACTGCTTGACATGGATGTAGCCGATCCCGGGCCGGACTTCGTACTTCAGATCCACAGAATTGTTCGGAATCTCGTCCCGCACCAGGTCAAAGCTAAGCGGAGAGGCTGAGCCCTCGCGCGCGATGGTGACCTTGACATGGGTTCCCTTGGGACCTTTCAGCATTCCGGCCACATCTTCCGAGCTGATGTTGTCGGTCAGCTTGCCATCGACGGCGACGATCGTGTCGCCTGGCCGGATACCCGCCTTGTAGGAGGGCGTACCCTCAAAGGGAGTCACGACGACAATTCTTTGCACGCCGCCTGCGGTCTGCGGTTGGATCATCATGCCGACGCCGTAGTACTTGCCGTGCTGGTCCTCGCGCATCTTGGCGTACGACTTCGGATCGTAGAAGTTCGAATGCGGGTCAAGCGTCCGCAGCATCCCGGGGATGGCGCCGTCGTAGATGACCTTGTCGGGCTTGTCGCCATCGAGCGGCTCGGCATAGTTCTGCGCGACCACGTCATACACGCTGGCGAAGCTCTTGAGCGAATCGCGGAAGTCGGAGTCGCTAGAAGCTGACTGCGCGCCGACTCGCTGGGAGAGCACCATGCCGCCGGCGCCACAGGCAGCGAAAAAGACAACGAGCGAAAAGGCGGTGCGGCGGGAGCGGGGCGACATAGGTGAGGGAGACCTCGTTGCGACAGGAACCTGGCTAGCTTATGCAAGTATAGCAACCGTGACGGAGGCGGTTGAAGGCGATGGCGGCTCAACTTGCCGGGTGGCACAAATTGAGACCTGCGTGCACTCCAAGGCCCGAGAGCAAGCTGGTCTTTCGGCATTCGGTCAGACGCTTAAGCTCGGCCAACGTCCAAGCCCCAGAGCTGCAAGTGGCCCGGCGCGTTGCCAGTGATTAGAATGAGTGCAATGCTGCCTGCTCGCCTTAGCAACAGCTTGCCGCGCAGGCTTGCTCGTATCATCCTGAGACGCCCACCGATGACCCTTCGTAACTCGACGCTCCGTACTTCGAAGTTTCTGGCACCCTTGCTGAGCAGCGCGCTTGCGCTTCTCGCCCTCACGCCCGCCAGCCATGCGCAGAGCGTCACCACGCTCGGCGACAAGATCGCCAAGTCCAACGCCAAGGCTGGCTCACCCCCGCAGCAGGCTCCTTACCAGGGTGAGGTGGTGGCTGACATCATTGCGCGTGTCAACGACGGCATTATCTCCCAGGCCGACTTCGATCGCGCCGAGCAGGAGCTGGAGTCGCAGGCCAAGCAGCGCAACTGGTCCGAGGCCGAGCTTGATGACCAGAAGAAGCAGCTGCTGCGCGACCTGATCGACAACCAGCTGCTGCTGTCGAAGGGCAAGGAGCTGGGCATCAGCGGCGAGACCGAGACCGTACGCCAGCTGGACGAGCTGCGCAAGCAGAACCACCTTGACTCGATGGAGGACCTGCAGAAGGCCGCCGAGCAGCAGGGTGTTTCGTTTGAGGACTTCAAGGCCAGCATTCGTAATCGGGTCATCACCTCGCAGGTGATTCGTGATGAAGTGGGCCGCCGCATCAACGTGACCACCGCCGATGAGCAGGCGTTCTACGACGCGCACAAGGCGGACTTCGAACGCCCTGAGCAGGTGCGATTGAGCGAGATCCTGGTGCCGACCGCAGACCCGGACAACACCGCGCAGGTGGCCGAGGCAGAAGCCAAGGCGGGTGACCTTGAAAAGCAGTTGAAGGCCGGCAAGGACTTTGCCGCGGTCGCGAAAGCAAGCTCCGGCGGGCCCTCGGCCTCGCAGGGTGGGGCACTCGGGGAGTTCAAGCGGGGAGCGCTCGCCAAGGTGCTCGAGGACCAGACCTTCGACCTGAAGGCGGGCCAGTTCACCGCGCCGATCCGCACCAAGCAGGGCTACGTCATCCTCAAGGTCGATGAGCATCAGCCAGGCGGCCTGGAGTCCTTTGCCGAGGCGGAGCCACAGATACAGGACGCAGTCGGCATGGAAAAGATGAACCCGGCTCTGCGCGCCTACCTCGAGCGCCTGCGGGAAGAAGCCTACATTGACATCAAGCCCGGCTATGTCGACTCTGGCGCGAGCCCAAATGAGACCAAGCCGATCTTCAGCGCGTACACACCGCCCCAGCCGAAGAAAAAGAAGAAGCTTGAGCGTACCCGCTTTGGTGGGCGCGGGCGCACGATTTCGCATCCCGCGACGCAGTCGGCCAGCGCCGCGGCGCCTGCGGCTCCGGCAGGGGTGCCTTCGCTTGCCGATGTGCCCCAGGGCGCGACCGACCAGGCTGCTGCCACAACGCCTGGCGCAGCGCCCGGCGTAGCCGCTTCCACTCCTGCGCCAGGCAGCCCTGCCGCCGCCCCCAGCGCCGCGGCCTCGGCCAAGGCAAACACTGCACTGCAGGCGGCGAACGCCGGCACGATGAAGCCTGGCAAGAAGGAAAAGATCCGCTACGGGCAGGCTCCGCGTGAGACCCTCCCGGCCGGTACTTCGCAGACAGAGGATGCGGGTGCGACCGCGGCTAACGGCAACGGTTCCAATACCGAGCAGCAGATCGCTGCCGAGCAGGCTCCTCCGAACCTTGGGCAGGGTGGGGGCCAGGCCGCTCCGGCGGGTGCCCGCTACAGCAATGGCGAAAGCGCAGGCGAAGAGCAGGCCGCGGCGCCGGATGAGAAGAAGACTCGCTTCTCCGACCGGGCCAAGCAGGCCAAAGTCAAAAAAGCCAAGAAGGACAAGACCGATCCGTTTGCCTCCGCACCGCTGCCGGCTGACGAGGTTGCGGCCAAGCAGACTCAGGCCGCCCCACTTGGACTCAGTGGCGACACCTCCAAGAAGCCGGTCAAGGTCAAGGCGACCGGGCCCAAGACGCGGTACTCCGACGAGAGCAAGGCCGACCTCAAGAGCAAGGCCGACCAGGAGAATCAGCAGGGGACTGGCACTGGGGTCGGCTCAGGCACAGGCTCGCCGGCGCTGACTACGGCCGCCCCGGCACCGCCGCAGCCCGCGCCGCCGATCGCACAGGATACGCCGGCAAGCCCGGCCGGCCCCAGCGCGAACCCCGACGCTCACTCGCAGAGTGGGAACCCGCCACCGGTCCGCACCCAGGACACAACCAATGGAACGGGTGACCCGCTGGGGCCGACCGCGCCCGCGCCCGCCGCGCCACCACAGTAGGCGTCTGTCCGGACAGGCATTTGCTCTCGGAGAGGGGCTGAAGCCTAGCGCACTCTCGAAGCACCCAACGCCGCTAGAACTCTCCCACAAGGTCGGGCACAAGGTGAAAGAACTTTACATCGAGGGCCTGGCCAGCCTGGAAAACCAGACCATCACCGGCTTTTTCGTAGCCGGCAGCCGTCAGGTGCGCACCAAGGCAGATGGCTCTGTTTACCTCGCGCTTACCCTCTGTGATCGCACCGGCCAGCTCGAGGCACGGATGTGGGAGGCGGCAGAGGCGGGCGAGTTCAAAACCGGGGACGTGGTCAAGCTGCGTGGGCAGGTTTGCCGCTACCAGGAGAAGCTGCAGGTTAAGGTCGACAAGCTGCGCCGGGCCGACGAGGGTGCGGATGCGGGGCAGTTCGAGCTGGGCGACTTTGTGCCTCAGACTGCCTATGACATCGATGCTCTCTGGGCCAAGCTGCAGAGCTATCTTGAGAGCTTTACGGACCCACACTTGCAACAGCTCGTCCAGCTCTTTCTGGCCGATCCTGCACTCGCGCCCGCGCTGCGTCAGGCTCCTGCTGCCAAGACGATGCACCACGCCTGGATCGGCGGGCTGCTTGAGCACGTAGTCTCGCTCGCCGATATCTGCTCGCTCGCGGCCGGACACTATCCCGAGATCAATCGAGACTTGCTGCTTACCGGCGCGATCCTCCACGACATTGGCAAGCTGGTCGAGTTGCGCTGGGGCACGAGCTTCGAATACACGCTTGAGGGGCAGCTGCTGGGCCATATCTCGCTGGGGCTGGCGATGGTGGAGCAGAAGGTCGCGCAGGTGGAAGGCTTTCCGCCGCGGCTCAAGCTGCTGGTGCAGCACCTGATCCTTTCGCACCATGGACGCCTCGAGTTTGGCTCGCCCAAGCTGCCGATGATCCCCGAGGCGATGCTGCTGCACTACCTCGATGACCTCGAAGCCAAGATGCAGACCATGCGCTCGGAGCTGGCGCGGTCCTCTGCCGGCGGACGCGCGCCCGGCACCATGACCGAGTGGGTCCGTGCGCTCGAGCGACCACTGCTCGACAGCCAGGCGTACTTAGCCGAGAAGGACTAAACCGCCTACGCGGCCGGCGGTCACTTCGTGACGGGTATACCGACCCTTCGGGTCACAAGAGCATAGAGCCCTCGGAAGTAAGAGGGCTCTATGCTCTTGCAGCGCCGCAGGCAGAAGATTCCCCACGAAGTGGGCGCCAGCCGCGCAGGCGGTTTACGCTCTTCTGCCAAGTACAATGGAATGACATGTTACGGTTTTCTACTGCAGGGGAGTCGCACGGCGAAAAGCTGATTGCGCTGGTCTCCGGCATGCCTGCGGGCGTGGCCGTCGAGCAGGAATTCATCAATCGCGAACTCTGGCGCCGACAGCAGGGCTATGGCCGGGGCGGTCGCATGCGCATCGAGCAGGATACGGCTCACATTCTGTCTGGCGTCCGCCATGCTAAAACGATCGGTTCGCCGATCGCGATGGAGATCGAGAATCGCGACTGGAAGAACTGGACCGACATTCTGCCGGTGGAAGCCGGCGACCCGGCCAAGCACAAGGCTGTCGCCTCGCCGCGCCCTGGTCATGCCGATCTTGCCGGCTCGCTCAAGTACGACTTTCCCGATGCGCGCTACGTGCTCGAACGCGCCTCGGCGCGCGAGTCGACAGCCCGTGTCGCTGCCGGCGCGATGGCCAAGCTGCTTCTCGCCTCGCTCGGCATCGAGGTTCTGAGCCATGTCGTCCGGGTCGGCCGCGCGGAGCTAACCAGGGATGCGCGGTGGGAAGAGATCGCCGCGCTCGCGACCAGGCAGGAGGTTGTTCTCGGCTGCGTGGACGAGGCAGATGAAGCCCGGATGAAGGCCGAAGTTGACCTTGCCTTGCGCACCGGCGACTCGATCGGCGGCGTCTTCGAGGTGGTGATTCACGGCGCTCCAGCCGGCATCGGGACCTACGCGAACTGGGATGAGCGACTGGACGGCATCCTCGCGCAGGCTGTCATGTCGCTGCAGGCGGTCAAGGCTGTGGAGCTCGGCCGCGGCGTAACGGCGGCAGAGTCTCTCGGGTCCGAGGTGCATGACGCAATCAGCTACGCGAGCGAGGAGCAGGCGGCCGGCCGCCAGACACGATTCACTCGCGAGCGGAACAATGCCGGAGGGATCGAGGGTGGTATCTCGAACGGCGAAGACGTCGTGGTTCGCGGCTATCTGAAGCCGATCTCGACGCTGCGCCGTCCGCTTGCGTCGGTCAACTACGACGGCCGAGACGAGACTAAAGCGGCGTATGAGCGCAGCGATGTCTGCGTGGTGCCCGCGGCCGGCGTCGCCGCCGAGTCGATGGTTGCGCTGGCCTTTGCGCGATTGCTGCTGGAAAAGTTTGGCGGCGATTCATTACGCGAGCTCAAACGTAACTACGACGGCTACCTTAGCCAGATTCACGCTTACTAGTTTCAGAGCTCCCGGGTAACAAGATTTGCACTTCGCTCAGGCGCAACGGAACAAGGCTTCCCGATTGATTCGCTCGCAGCTCTTTTTGGAGCTCGGGCGCAGGTAAAGAGAGATGATTCGAGAGATCGTGAAGTATCCCGACCCGGTCTTGCAGCGGCCAGCCGAGCCGGTGACGGCGTTCGATAAAGAATTGCGCACGCTGGTCGCCGATATGTTCGAGTCGATGTACGCCGCCAAAGGGATCGGCCTGGCCGCACCCCAGATCGCCGTTTCAAAGCAGATCACTGTGATCGACCTAAGCTTCCAGAAGAATCCCGAGGATCGGATCGTTCTCGTCAATCCTGAAATCATCTTCCGCGAGGGTCGCCAGTATGAAGAAGAAGGCTGCCTGAGTCTGCCGGACATTCGCGAGAAGGTTTCGCGCTCGGCTAAGGTGCGCGTGCGCGCGCAGGATGAGCACGGCACCTGGATCGAGCGCGATGGCGAGGAGTTGCTCTCGCGCGCCTTCCAGCATGAGATCGATCACCTGCACGGCATTCTCTTCTTCTCGCGCGTGAGCGTGCTGAAACGGGATCTGCTATTGCGCCGGATTCGCAGGCTGCAGAAGCTGGGCGAGTGGTAACGCAGCAGAAAGCAGCACGATGAAGCTGGTCTTCTGCGGCACGCCTGAGTTCGCAGTGCCCACGCTTGAGGCAGTCCTGGCCGCCGGCCATCAGGTGGCGCTGGTGCTCACCCAGCCGGACCGCCCGCGGGGCCGAGGTATGCAGCTCGCCGCTTCGCCCGTCAAGCAGGCCGCGCTTGCTGCCGGGCTCGCCGTCCACCAGCCGGCGAAGATCAAGACCAATGACGAACTGCGCGCCCAGCTGCAATCGATCGCGCCGGATGCCATCCTGGTCGTCGCCTATGGAAGGATCATCCCTGACTGGATGCTGGCTCTGCCGCGCCTGGGCAACATCAACCTGCACGGCTCGCTGCTGCCCAGGTACCGGGGTGCCGCGCCAATCCAGTGGGCGATCGCGCGGGGAGAGATAGTCACCGGGGTTACAACGATGCGGCTGGATGTCGGGCTCGACACCGGCGATATTCTGCTCCAGCGGGAAGTCCCGGTCGGGCCGGAAGCAACGGCTGCAAATATGTATCCGACGCTGGCACACATAGGTGCCGGGCTGATGATCGAGACGCTTGCCGGCCTTGCATCGGGCGAGATCTTCGGCCGGCCTCAGCAAAACGACTTAGCCACGCTCGCGCCGATTCTCACGCGTGAGGACGGGCACATCGATTTCACCCGCTCAGCCGCAGAGATCTACAACCGCTGGCGGGGATTCACTCCGTGGCCCGGAGCGTGGGCTTCGCTCGCAAATAAGAAGATCAGCGTGACCCGCATGTCTGTGGGAAAGCCGGCTCTTGCTGACGACGCTCTCGATCCAGGTTCGCTGCTCGTCGAGCATGGGCGCATCTTCGCCGTGTGCGGCGATCGCGAGTGGATCGAAATGCTTGAAGTCCAGCCGGAAGGCAAGCGCAGCATGGCCGCCGCGGAGTTTCTGCGCGGCAACCCACTGCCGTCAGGTGCTCGCCTTGGCTGACAAACCTCGCGAGCACTCCAGCAAACGACAGGTTACCGGGCTGAACGCGGACGCAAAGCCACTGCCCCGAGGGCCGGTCACAGGTACCGTCACCGGAACCGTGGCCCCGGCGCGCGCGGTCGCGGCGCACATCCTGTTGATGGTCGAGCGTGGCACCGCGCACTCAGACGATCTGCTGCGCACTCCGCGGGCTGAGGCGCTCACCCGGCAGGACCGCGATCTGATGACGCAGCTGGTGCTCGGCACCCTGCGCTGGGGGCTGGTGCTCGATCGAGAGATCGCGGCCCGGCTCGTCCGGCCGGACGCCGAGATGCACTTTGGCGTCATCGTCGCATTGCGTCTGGGAGCCTACCAGCTGCTGTTTCTTGACCGTATCCCGGCGCATGCGGCGATCGGCGAGAGTGTCGAGCTGGCCAAGCAGGCTGATGGCCAGCACGCCGCCGGCATGGTGAATGCAGTGCTGCGCCGCATCGCTCGTGAGCAGGCAAGTGGCGCCGCCATCAACAAGGCGCCTCAGCAGGCTCACCCCGCGTGGATGGTCGAGCGCTGGCGGGCGCGCTTCGGTGATGAGGCAACAGCGCGGCTGTGTGGCTATGACCAGGAGCCTGCGCCGACCTTCATTCGGCTCCTGCATCCCTCCGCCGAGGCATCGCTCGCAGCAGCAGGGGTAATGCTCGCGCCAGGTGAATTTCTAACCAGCGCCCGCCGCGTGCTCTCCGGCGACATCAGCGGCTCGGCCGCGCTTGCGAGTGGCTGGTTGCGCATCCAGGATGAGGCTTCGCAACTGGTCGGCGAGCTGGCCGCTTCGCTCCAGAGCGCAGAGTCGTCTCCGCGTATCCTCGATACCTGCGCCGCGCCCGGCGGCAAGACGGCCATCCTGCTCGAGCGACTGGGGGCAGCCGAGATCTTCGCGATGGACCTGAGCGAGACGCGGCTGCGCATGATGCGGCGTCGGGTGCCTGGTGAAGAGCGCCTGCACACGGTAGTGGGTGACGCAGCCGCGCTCGCAGACGAGCCTCGCTGGGATGCGATCCTGTGCGATGTGCCGTGCAGCGGAACCGGCACCCTCGCGCGCAACCCGGAGATACGAACGCGCCTGCAGCCGGAAGACCTCAAGAGGCAGCATACTCGTCAAGTCGCGATCCTTACGGCGGCCATGCGGGCGCTCAAGCCAGGCGGCCGCCTGGTCTACTCCACCTGCTCGCTGGAGCCGGAAGAAGATGAGCAGGTAGTCGATGAAGCAATAAGTAACTGTAAAAGCTACAAATTGAGCAGGCTGGAAGACGAGCTTGCCACTCTCGCCGCCACAGGAGTCATCCACGCAGAGGGACTGGCACACCTGCGCAGTACCGCGCTCAATGGACCGTATCTCCGAACCATCCCCGGAGTGCATGGGTGTGACGGCTTCTTTGCGGCCGTGATCGTACGCGCAACTGAGCCGGCCGCCATCTAGGGCCATTTTGCACAGCGCTTTCACCCCGGACACTAACGAGCGATGTCAAAGACGATGGCGCTCTGCGCAGTCACACGCTCCCCCGGCGCCGGGCTCTGCCTCACGATGGTCCCAGGCGCATACGCCATAGCGCCCGGCGTGCCGACCACACCGGTTTCCGGCGAAGGCAGCGCATCTCGCTCTGTCGGCCTTTGAAGCCCGGCCCGCGCGAGGCCCGCCTCTGCCTCGGCAGCCGTCTTGCCCGTCTCCTCCGGCATGAGGAAGGCAGGTTCCGGTTCAGGCTCCGCATTCGCCACCAGAATGCTGACGCTCGGCCGCTCCACGCCTGCCGCGTTGGGAGCAGGATTCTGCGAGATTACGGTACCGGCCGGCACCTGGGCATCAGGAATATGGGCGACCGCGCCAAGCTCAAGCCCCAGCCGGCGAATATTGATGCTGGCCAGCCGTTCCTGCTCGCCAAGCACGTTGGGGATCGCGATGCGCTGCGGCCCCAGGCTGCTGGACACGCGCACCTGCCACTCCCGTCGAACGACAGCGCCAGGCGCCGGCGACTGCGTCAGTACGCGACCTGCTGGCAGTTCCGTACTGTAAAGGCCACCCTGCACACTTAGGTTCACGCCGAGCGACGCCGCTCGCTGGCTGGCCGCCGCAATCGAGAGACCCCGTAGATCGGGGATCTTGACCTCGGCTCCATGGATGGCGAAGCGCATGGTGATCACCGCTGAGACGGTGGCGATAAAGAGCAGCATCATCGCGACCAGCACGAAGCGGAAGAAGCCAGTCACGCCAGCGGCTCTCCGTCCGCGTACTCGATCGTGGAATCGATCTTGACCGAGGCCTCGAGCATCTTTGAGACTGAGCAGTACTTATCCTTGGACAGCGCCACCGCATCTTCGACGGCCTTGCGGCTAAGTCTGCCGCCAACCCTGTACGTCAGAGTGATTGCGGTGAAGACACGCGGCGGTGCAGGCGCTTGTTCCGCCACTGCGGAGACGACGAGCGAGGTAAGAGGCTGGCGCTTCTTTTCAAGGATCGAGACGACGTCGACCGAAGTGCAGCCGCAGAGTGCGGCGAGCACCGCCTCCATCGGCGAGGGACCTTCGGTGTGGGCCGAGTCGGTGTCAAAGAGTAGTGAGTGCTCGCTCTGGGAGCGACCCTCAAACTGGGACGTTCCGGGCTTCCATGTAGCGCTCGCAATCATCGGTGTGTCCTGGTCTGCGACTTAGTAAGTACTTAGCGGTGGTGGTTATCGGTCTCAGGCTCGGGGTGGATCATCACCCGCGACACTTCCGGGTAGTCGCTCTTGAATCGGGTCTCAAGGGAGGTGATGACCTCATGGACCTGCTGCATAGCCAGGTCGTCGGGCATGGTGACGTGGCAGGAGAGCAGAGAGCGATCGCCGACGCGGCTGACCACCACCTCATGCACGTCGAGGATCTTGGGCAGCGTGCCGGCCACATGACGCAGGTGCTCTTCCATGGCCCGGTCGCGAGCGAGCGAAACAGGCTGCTCGATCGTGGCCGGCTCGCTCTCGATATGGGTAAGCACGCGATCCACCTGGGGCAGCTCAGTGCGGATCTCGTCCTCAATGCGGCGCACGAATTGGTGTGCCTCGCGTAGCGGCAGCTCCTCGTTCACCTCGATATGCTGCTCGATGGAAAGCTTGCCGTCGAAGCGTTGCACGGCGACGTCATGCAGCACCACATTGTTGCGCAGTGCGACCGCCCGTACCCGGTCGAAGATACTCTCGGTATCTAGCTGGCGGGCCACCGTTCCGATGACGACATCAGCCCCGGGAAGCACGCGCCGCACCGCCGCGGTTGCCTCTTCGACAAGCTGCTCGGTGTGCTGAAAGGTAAGCTGGCGCGATAGGGAGAGAGTCAAATCGGCAAAGTAGGCGGCGCCGGCCCGGCGCATGCGCGCCTGGTCGACGCCCAGCACGCCGTCCACGCGGCCAACTTCGGCGAGCACGCGGCTGCGCATCTCGACCGGGATCGAATCAAGCAGAGCGCCGGTGGTGCGGCGGGCCAGGCCGAAGCTCATCCTCAGGATCAGCACAGAGACGAGCAGCGCGGTGGCCGAGTCCGCGTAACGCAGCAGCCCCACATGCATCTGGGCTCCGAGCCAGGAGAGGCTGAGGCCCACAAAGACCGCCGCGCTCGCCCAGATGTCAGAGGCGAAGTGAATCGCGTCTGCCTCCAGCGCATCGCTCCCGGTCCTTGCCGCAACTCCGTGCAGCTGACGGGAACGCCAATAATCGACGCCCATGGAGAGGGCAAGCACGGCCAGCGGCCAGCTCGAGTAGTGAATCGACACATCGTGGGTGACGATGCGGTGGATGGCCTCATAAGCGATCCAGATCGAGGAGCCGATCATCAGGAATGTTTCGACGAACGCGGAGAGATTTTCAACCTTCGCGTGGCCGTACGGGTGCTCTTCGTCTGCCGGCTTGTCGGAGACGCGCACAGAGAGGTAAGTGAGCGCGGCGCCGGCCAGGTCGAGTCCCGAGTGAGCGGCGTCGGAGAGCATGCCGAGCGAGCCGGTCATGAGCCCAGTGACCAGCTTGAGCAGCGTCATCAGCAACGCTGCTGACGCCGAGACGAGCGCAACGGCGGTCTTCTCGGGTGCCGGGACCGGGATGGGGAGGATACGCTCGCTCACCCTCTCAGCCTACAACGTTGCCGGGGCAAATACGCGGATTGGTAGCACCCGAAGGCGGGTCGCCTACAAAGGACGCCACTTGCTCCGCGACCTGGCACAGCTCGAAGTGCGATCTTCGTGCAGTCTGAGATTCTTCCCACAATCGCGTTTTTTAAGACTAATGGGGATCTGCGACAAGCCCAAACTGAGCGTGCGACCCTAGATCCATGATGACGATGGATTTCATAAAGAGATCATTCCCGAGCAGACCTTGCGCTTGATCGCTTTGTTGGAAGTCATCTGGCTTTAGCGGCCTCGTGTCGACATATGGATTTGTAAACGTATGATCACCCAGCTTTAAAGCACCAACCGCAGGAGCGCCAACGAAGTGTTGCTGCTTGCCCCATGATTCAGCGTCTCCGTGCGTCTGGGCCTCAGTCGCGCTTTTCCGCTTTGTGAGTGTCTTCCATAGCGGATAGTCTACGATCAGCGTGCTTGGGCTCGAACCAGTGTCATAGAAGATTCCATCTAACGGATGACCGTCAAAGCTCAATTTGAGGAAGAACTTGCCGTGGCGAACTTCCGCTGGTGACCAGTCTGCCGCAATATCAAGTTCATTAGGCAAATCCGCTCTTGAGAACAGGCAGACGCGTTGGGCCGGAAAGTCGATCACAAAGACTCTGCCCATGAGCAGATCAAGACCGATCGTTCCTTGAATATCCACGTCAGGTACATCCGGGAAGCGGTATGCGACGATTGCTGAAAAGCTTGTGCCGGCAAAACTGACGTTCGGAATTCGAGTTCCCTGATGCTTCTTCGCCCACCCCTCATGGTCAGCTCTCCCGTACGGAATAACCTCATCCGCCCCGGTATCGAGCTGATACCTGAACAGCTTCGCGTTCATACTCACCGGGACAGACATGACATTGTGCTCGTTGTTCCAAGTGAAGGACGTACAAGGCAACTTCTCAAGCCCGTATCTCGAATCGGGAGACTTGGACTGTGTGCTTCCGGGTGCGCGTTCCTGAACACACGATATTGCGGCTGTCGCGAGCAGTCCCAAGACCAACGAACGGAGCATTGGATTGTTCTAACGACGAAGGGGGCAGCCGTCAAGTCACTAGTCCCGCCAAGTCGCATTGTGGGAAGTACTGAGGTAGCGAAGTAGCCCAATTACAAACGAATGCCTCATCGGGCGTGCCCAAGGTGCTCTACCGCTTTCCTTTGTTGCATCGTCACGGATGGCTTGAGGGCTCTATGGAAGAGTGCGCACGTCAGGCGCGCGTGCCGCGATACAAGCCGGCGATGCCGAAGCTGTAGGGCGTCCAGGAGACTTCGGTGAAGCCGACTTCGCGCATGAGCGCGAGCATCTGCGCTGGTGACGGGAAGCGCTCGACTGAGGACGGCAGATACGCATAGGGGCCGCTGACCCCGGAGATCCGGGAGCCGATGGCGGGCAGCACCCGTCGAAAGTAAAAGGCGTAGAGCTTGCCGACCAGCCCGCCGGGCTCGGCGAAGTCGAGGATGCCGAGCTGACCGCCGGGGGCGAGCACCCGGTAGAACTCGGCCAGCCCATCGCGATAGTTGGCCAGGTTGCGAAAGCCGAAGGCGGTGGTGATCAGGTCGAGCGAGCCGGGCCGCACGGGCAATCGCATGGCGTCGGCTTCGACTGCAATCGCACCCGCTTGCAGCCGTGACCGCGAGCGAAACTTGGCGGCGCCCCGCACCAGCATCTGGTGAGCGAAGTCAGCGGCCAGCATGGGTCGCGCTTGGGCCGGGCGATGCTTGAGCAGGGCCATCGTCATATCGCCGGTGCCGCAGCAGATGTCGAGGACGGCAGCATCCGGCCGAGCGAGGACGGGCCGAAATTTGCGCGCTGTCGACCACCACCACAGGCGATCGATGTTGAATGAGAGTACGTGGTTGAGCAGGTCGTAGCGGGGGGCGATTGCATCAAACATGGCGCGTACCGTGAGCGCGGCGCTGGTCTCGTCGGCCGCCCCGTGTGGCCGCGCACCCTCGCCCGGCTCTTTTCTGAAAGCCCCAGCCGCCGCGTTGTCCGCGCTGCGTGCCTCGAGTGACGGATCACCAGTCGGCTCAGGCATGTGGCTGAGCTCCACGCCTGGCCGGGCTGCTGCTCACGACCGAGTCCCGCAAGGCAGGGCTGCTACCAGCTTTTTCAAGCACTGGTCGCCGTGCCAGCATCCAGTGGATCGCCGCTGCCAGCTCTTCGTCGGCCAGGTCTTCGATCACAAGCGCATCGCCAATGCCCTGCGGCAGCACAAAGCGGCGCACCCCTGCGCGATTCTTCTTGTCCCGCCCCGTGGTCGCAGCCAGCGCAGCAGTGGTCGAGCGAAAGTAGGGCAGCGGCCCGTAGAGGGCAAGGGCGTGATCGATGCGGGCTGCTTCACGCTCGCTGATCGTGCCTCGCGCTCGCCCGATGTGCAGCGCGGCCAGCATGCCGTAGGCGATCGCCTCGCCATGCAGCAGCGCCTTGTAGCGGGTCACGGACTCAATCGCATGCCCGACTGTGTGGCCGAGGTTGAGGATCATGCGCAGGCCACCCTCGCGCTCATCAAGCCCGACGACCTCGGCCTTGAGGGCGACCGACCGGGCAACGACCTGCTCGAGCAGCCTGGAGTTTCCGGCGAGGATGCCTTCGTGCTCCTGCTCCATCAGCCGGAAGAGCCGCGCGTCGCGGATGAGGCCGCCTTTGAGGCTCTCGTAAAGCCCGGCGCGCAGCTCGCGGTCCGGCAGCGTGCTGAGCAGGTCGATGTCAGCAAAGACAGCGACCGGGTGATGAAAGCAACCGACAAGATTTTTACCGGCTGCCAGGTTGACGCCCGTCTTGCCGCCGACAGACGAGTCTACCTGCGCGAGCAGGGTCGTCGGCACCTGCACGTAGTCGATGCCGCGCATGTAGATCGCCGCGAGGAAGCCGCCTACGTCGCCGACGATGCCGCCGCCAAAGGCGATCAGCAGGGAGGATCGATCGGCTCCAGCCTCTGCCAGCTGCTCGGCCAGACGTTCGACCTGCGCGAGCCGCTTATGCTGCTCGCCCGCGGGCAGAAAAAGAACAACCGGGAGCGCGCCGGCGAAGGAAGCCAGAAACCTCTCTGACCACAGCTCCCAGATCGTTTGTGAGGTCAGAACGAAGACCCTCGCGCTGTCGCTCCGCCGGGGCCCGCTGCTGGTGCCTGTACCCACCGCACGGATCCGGCGTGCGAGCGTTGCCAGCAAGCCCGTGCCGACGCAAACCTTGTACTCTGCTGAAGCAGTTCTGACCGCGATCGTGCGCACGTTGTGTTCATCGTAACGTGAACGCCCGCGGCTCGCATCCTAGCCTTGCCGGCTGAGTCCAATCGCTAGGAAGGCAGGCGCACCATGGTAAGTTCAGCATCTGTGCCGGGAGCTATGCAGACAGACTTCATCGTGATCGGGGCCGGGATCGCCGGCTTGCGGGCGGCCATTACGCTGGCGCAGTGTGGCAGCGTGATGGTCGTCACCAAGGAGCAGCTGGGCGAGTCGAACACCAGCTATGCGCAGGGCGGCATCGCGGTCGCGATCAGCGGCGAGGAAGACGTGGACCAGCACCTGGCGGACACCCTCGCTGCCGGCGACGGCCTGGTCGACGAGCAGGCGGCGCGCGTGCTGGTCGCCGAGGGTCCGGAACGCGTCGGCGAGCTGCTGCGCTGGGGTACCGCGTTTGACCGCTACGCCTCAGGCGAGCGGCTAGGCGAGCTGATGCTGACCCGCGAAGGCGCCCACAGCCGTAGCCGCATCCTGCACGCGCACGGGGACGGCACCGGCGCCGAGATCGCCCGGGCGCTGCTCGAGCATGCGCGGACTCACCCGCGCATCGCCTTTCGCGAGTGGACGAGCCTGGTTGACTTTGTTCTCGACCCGCAGGGTGCGGTCATCGGTGCAGCGCTGCTGGGGCCGGGCGGCGAACAGTACGCGGTTTACGCGCGCGCCTTGCTGCTGGCCTCAGGCGGGGCTGGCCAGGTGTACAGCGACACCACCAACCCCGCGGTTGCTACGGGTGACGGCATCGCCGCGGCCTGGCGAGCGGGCGCGGTGATTGCCGACATGGAGTTCTACCAGTTCCATCCGACCGCCCTGAGCCTGCCCGGGGTGCCGCGCTTTCTGCTCTCTGAGGCATTGCGGGGCGAGGGTGCGGTGTTGCTCAACGATCGTGGCGAGCGCTTCATGGATCGCTACCATCCGCAGCTCGAGCTCGCGCCCCGGGACGTGGTAGCGCGGGCGATTACCCGGGAAGGGCTCGGCGAGGGCGGCAAGACGCGACCCGTGTACCTGGACATGCGCCACGTCGCGGCCGGTGGACTCGACCTGGCTGAGCGGTTCCCAGGCATCTCGAGCTTTCTTGCCCAGCACAGCCTCTCGCTCTCCTATGACCTGATCCCGATCCGGCCGGCTGCGCACTACTTGATGGGCGGCGTGCAGACCGACCTCGATGGCCGCACGACGCTCCCCGGGCTCTACGCTGCAGGCGAGGTTGCCTGCACTGGGGTGCACGGTGCGAACCGGCTGGCCAGCAACTCGCTGCTGGAAGGGTTGGTCTTTGGCGCGAGAGCGGCGGATGCGATACTCGCCGCTGACGGACCCGCTCGCGGGGCAGACGCATGCGTTGCAACAGAGGAGACAGCGACCTGGAGTACATCGGGCCATGCGTTGCTAGAAGGAGCGGCAGCAAGGGAAAGTACTGAGAGCGCTGTGCAGGAGCCTCCACAAGCCGCGCTGCTTGCCGAGCTGCGGCAGACCATGTGGCTCGACGCAGGCCTGCTTCGCGATGCGGCAGGCCTGGAGCGGGCAGACACCGTGCTGCAACGCATCGGCGCCTCGCTCGCGCCGGTGCATGATCGCGGCTCTCTTGAGCTGCGCAACCTGCATGACGTAGCCACCCTGATCACCCGCTCGGCGCTCGCTCGAGAGGAGAGCCGCGGCGCGCACTTTCGCAGTGACTTTCCTGTGCGCGATGATGCCGAGTATCAGAAGCACTCGCGCCTTGTGGGCGGGCAGGCTGTTGTCTTTGAAGGGCCTGAAGGAAAAATGTTGTAAATATCCTGTTTTCCGTTTTGCGTGTTCCCTAACCCCCCGCGCATGAGCGCGCACGTATTCTCAAGAGCGACGAGGGTCTGAGCATGACGGCAAAGTTTGGGGCCCTGTCAACGGCAGACGATGTGCTTTCAGGAAGAGACCTGCGCGGCCAACGCGTTTTGGTGACAGGTGTTTCCTCCGGTATCGGTGTGGAAACCGCGCGAGTGCTCGCCGCACACGGTGCAAAGGTAATCGGCACGGCGCGTGATTTAAAAACAGCGCAAGCCACAGTCGTGCAAATTCGCGACCAAGCTGCCTTAGGGGGAGGGCTGGCGCTGGTTGAACTCGATTTGGCTTCGCTAGCCAGCGTTCGCTCCTGCGCCGATCTTCTCCTGGCTGCCCATGGGCCTTTCGATGTGATTATCGCCAACGCCGGCGTGATGGCGGGGCCCCAGAGGTATACCGCGGATGGTTTCGAGATGCAGTTCGGGACCAACTATCTTGGACACTTCGTGTTGGTCAATCGCCTTAACGGACTCCTCAAAGCGGGCGGCCGCCTAGTGAACGTGTCTTCGGCAGGTTATCGCCGTGCTGACGTCGATCTCGAGGATCTGAACTTCGAGAAAGCGCCTTATCACGAGCTCGTTGCCTATGGACGGTCCAAGACTGCGACCATTCTTTTCGCGGTCGAGTTTGGTCGCCGACATGCGTCCAGGAAGATTACAGGCACGGCGATCCATCCGGGAGCGATCCAGACTGCGACCGTTCAGAGATTGATTGAAGGACTGGGCGCCGGTAAAGATGCAGCCGTTGCCTCGTTCGATTGGAAGACTGTACCTCAAGGAGCGGCTACTTCAGTGTGGGCTGGCTTTGTAGCGCCCGCGTAGAAGTAGGAGCGAGAGATTGCGAGGACTGCCATGTTGCCGAGGTCGTTGATGATTCTGCCTCGAAGACAGGCGTACGCTTGTACGCTCTCGATCCGGAGCGTGCGAAGCAACTCTGGGCCAAGGGCGAGGAGATGGCCAGCGAGCGCTTTGAGTAGTCTCCCGCATACAGGCGCGCGCGCATCGTCTGCTGTTCTTAGGCTTGATGCTCACCGTTACGCCGAATCGGAGCCGGCAGCAGCTTGCTCGCTACCGTGAACACCGCCAGCACCCCAAGGATCACCCCAAGCGAGACCAGCGTCGGCACATGCACCCACTTTGCCGCCAGCATCTTGAAGGCGACAAAGATCAGGATTAGCGCGAGCCCGTAATGCAGCAGGCGCAGCTTGTCGAGCATGTTGGCCAGCGCGAAGTAGAGCGAGCGCAGCCCGAGGATGGCAAAGATATTCGACGTGTAGACGATGAACGGATCGCGCGAGATGGCGAGCACGGCTGGGATCGAGTCGAGCGCAAAGATCAGGTCGGTCGCCTCGACCGCCAGCACGATCAGCAGAAAGGCCGAGAGCGGCGCCGGGCCCCCATCGGCAGGTTTGACGCACCTCTGAAGCCAGCGGATCGGGCCGGGCTGGTTGGGGTGTTGACCCTCCGGCTTGGTCCGCAGCAGTCGCAATCCGGCGACCAGCAGGATGACGCCGAAGAGGTACTCCACCCAGGCAAAGCGCGCAAGCAGCGCGACCCCGGCGAAGATGCAGATCGCCCGCAGCAGAATCGCCCCCAGCACCCCCCAGAGCAGCACCCGGCGCTGCTCTTCCACATCCAGCCTAAGCGAGCGAAAGAGCAGCAGGAAGACGAAAAGATTGTCGACCGATAGCGAGCCTTCGACCAGGTAGCCGGAGACGAATTCCAGCCCGCGTTCCGAGCCCTGCGTGCTCGAGAGAAAGATCGCGAAGCAGAAGGCGATCGTCGCGACCAGCGCAGTCCAGGCCCAGGCCGTGCGCAGCGAGACGACCTTGCTCCGCTGCAGCAACACTAGGTCGACAAACAGCAGCGTCGCCACGATGAGGTGGAAGCTAATCCAGAAGGGGAGGGTGGCGCCTGCGATCATCCTGTCAGAACCATTCCTTCGTTAGGCTAACGAGTCAGGCTGGCGGCGTGGGTCACAGGCTATTGCGGAAAAACTCGAAGACGAAGTAGCCGAAGATGGCGGCCGATATCGCGATGAGCAGGTTGGACGCTGTGAAGATGTCATGGATAGCCCAGACGAAGCCGCGCCTGCGGCCCTGTCCGGAGTGCGTGAACTCGCTCATCAGCAGGTTGCCGTAGAAGAGGAAGACGATGAAGCCGACCTCGATCGCCGCTCTCAGGCCAGCACGCTTCATAGTGTCACCTTTGCTGCTGGTCGTCAGTAGGGGCGCAAACGAGTGCTCTGCTGTGGTCTCGCAAGCGGTCCGAGATCGAAGCTGGATGACAGTTGCCGCTCAACGCTGGTTGAGTAGGCGGATGGTCTCAAGGATCGTCGAACCGCTGATCGTCAGGCTCTTCGCGCTCAGCTTATCAAGCGTGTCCTTGATGGTGTGGTGGAAGGTGCCTGGGCCGCCCGGGTCGGAGGTCGGGCCGTAATCGATGTCGATGATGTCAGCCGTAGGCACGCCACGCTTGGCGAACGGCTTGTGATCATCCTCAATCGTGTTGGCTTTAGCAAAGAAGTACGAGCCGTAACCTTCGTCGTCGGCAGCTTTCTTGATCAAGTCGAGCAGCCAGGGTGTGGAGTACGTATCCCGATCGATGTTGAGATTTTTGTCGCCGATCATGTCGGTGAGCAGGAAGGCCTGGATGCGCTTCAGCGTGCCGTCTGCGGCCCACTTGGCGGCCAGGTGCCGGCTGCCGTAGAGCGAGTCGATGTCACTCCACTGTGGGCCGACGGACTCCTCGCCATCGAAAAAGACCAGCCAAACCGAGTAGCCGTCCAGCGTATGGCCACGCAGGTGGTTGGCCATCTCGATCAACAGGCCGGTGGTCGCGCCGCCATCATTTGCGCCGACAAAGTTCACATCGCGCAGCCAGTAGTTGGTCTCGTAATGCGTGGCCAGCACGATGACGCCGTCCTTTTTGCCGGGGAAGCGCACGATGTAGTTGTGCATCTGCTGCGGTCCGGCCGGGGTGCTCGAGGTAAAGGCATCGTCCTCAAGCTTGTCACCGGCAAAGGTGTGCTTGAGGAACTCCTGCGCCTTGGCCAGGCCCGGGCTACCGTTGTAGCGAGGCCCGGTCGCTTTTACAAACTGCTCGGTATAGGCGAGCGCTTTGGCCCCGTTAAAGCTCGGGCCGGCAGCGCAGACGGGGAGCGCAAGCAGGCAGAGCGCCAGGCTCAGCAGTCGCGACGCAGTGTACACACTTCGTCGGCGCACTTTCCTCATCAGGCCACAAGGGTCGACTGCCGCTGCCACGTCATGCTCCATCCCTTCTTGATCCATATCGAGGCGCCTACCCTTTCTTTTCGGCTACTTCGCGGCGGCGTCTGCGTGAAGCAGGGTGCACCATGTACGACACGCCGATACTGATCAGGTAGAGCACCAGCATTGGCGTCGCAAAGACGCACATCGTGATCACTTCCGGGGTCGGCGTAATGATGGCCGCTACGACAAAAATGATCAGCACCGCGTAGCGTAGGTTCTTCCACAGGAACTTGGCATTGGTGATGCCGAAGAGGGAGAGAAACAGCACGAGAATCGGCAGCTCAAAGGTGATGCCCAGGCCGAGAATGACGGTGAGGAAGAGGTCGGTGTACTCATTGATTTCGATCAGCGGCTTGAATTTGTCACCGTAGGTGAGCAGAAAGTCGAGCGACCCCGGATAGACGAAGCGGTAGCCAAAGAATGCGCCGGCGAAGAAGAGCGCGATCGTCGCCGTCATAAACGGCCATATGTATCGCTTCTCGTTCTGGTAGAGCCCAGGCGAGATGAACAGCCACACCTGGTAGAGCACGTAGGGCGCGGCCAGGATGCAGCCACCCATAAAGCTAATCTTGAGGTAAAGGTTAAAGGGGTCCACCGGGTTGTGGTAGACCAGCTGGGTCTCCAGGTGGTGCCGCTTGAGCGCCACTGTGATCGGCTGCTGCATGAAGGCGTAAATGCGCTCATGGAAGCCGTAGGCGACAAAGAAGCCGACGACCAGGGCAACGACCGAGTGCACGATGCGTCGGCGCAACTCTTCCAGGTGTTCGATCAGGCTCATGCCTGGTAGTTCGGCCCGGTCAGTCACGGCTGCGCGGGCGCGGTCGACGAGATCAGCCATTGTGTAGGGAGGCCTGCTCGGATTCCTGGAGGGGCGCCACGGAGGACGATGAGGTGAGGCGGGCAGCATTGGCTTCGGCCGCAGCCAGGCCGGTCGGCTGGCTGGCATCGCCTTGTGGATCGACTGGGATGGTATCCACCCGCAGCAGGGGGTGGTCTTCGGCCGCCGCGCTGGTCAGCACGGCTGGCTCGGCCGAGATAGCGTAGGGGGTGCCGGCGCTCACCTGCTCCCCGACGCTCGGCGGTAGGATCTGCAGAGGTCCTGTCCCAGTTCCGATTCCAGTTCCAGTCCCGATCTCGGCGGCCTGCGGGGCACCAGTGGTCAACCGGCTCTCGGCTGTACCAAGCTCGCCGATCTCCCCTGCAGCAGCCGGCGGCAGGATGTTTGGGGTGGCAGACGGCAGAGCGGCGGCGGCCCGCTCGGCCTCCTGTTTCTTCTGCTGCTCCTGGCGCTCCATGGTCCGGAGCTCTTCGTCGATTTGCATCCGAAAGTCATCGCTGGCACGTCGAAACTCCGCCATCAGCTTGCCGATCTGCTTAGCCATTTCAGGCAGCTTCTTCGGGCCGAAGAGGACGAGCGCCAGGATAAAGATGAAGATCGAGTCGCCGAGGTGCATCTGCCTCCGATGATACCCGTCAGCCGCGCAACTGTCACAAACCGAGCGTCTTCCTCTTTTATGCCTGAGCTGCTCCTGGCCTGTTGCCCGTACACGGCCAGGTCGGCTTCGGCGGCTGCTGCCCCGCATTCCCATAGAGGCACAACCCGCCTGCTCGCCCGCGCCGTCCCTCTCAGTTTCAGCCTTCCAGATCTGGCTGGTGTATTAAACTAACGGCAATGAGTCGGGCTGGCTTCTGTACGGAAGCCGGCAGACCCAGGAGATGCATCTCGCAGCCTGCGGGCGCATCTGTAACAACAGGTTGCAACATCCCCGGGGATTGGGCGGCACACTGCCACAGCGAATCCTCTGCAGCCTTGTACGTATTGCTTTCAACATCCCCGTCCACGCTTGTGGACTGAAGGCGGAACACAGATTGAGTACTCTCACCGAAGACGTTGCTGTCGTCGAATCCGTCGCCGACCCTGTAGCAGCACCTGCATTGCCATCTGCAGGCGCGGCTTGTGCGCTTGAGAACTATCTTGAGCTGCCCGATCACACGATGGACGCCCGGATCGCAGCAGCACGCGAGAAACTGGGCTCGACCGCCATCCTGCTGGGCCATCATTACCAGCGAGACGAAGTGATCCGCTTTGCCGACTACACCGGCGACAGCTACAAGCTCTCGAAGATCGCCGCCGCAACCCAGGCGAAGTACCTGGTCTTCTGCGGAGTCCACTTCATGGCCGAGAGTGCCGATGTGCTTGGGCGCATGGACATCGAAGGTGGCCAGCAGGTCATCCTCCCCGACCTGAATGCCGGCTGCTCCATGGCCGACATGGCCGAGATCGGCCAGGTAGAAGACTGCTGGGATGCGTTGATGGCCTCCGGTCTGACTCCGGACGACATCCTGCCGATCACCTACATGAACTCGACGGCGGCGATCAAGGCTTTCTGCGGGGAGCGTGGTGGAATGGTCTGCACCTCGTCCAACGCACGCCAGGCCTTTGACTGGGCTTTTAGCCGGGCCGGCAAGATTCTCTTTCTCCCCGACCAGCACCTGGGCCGCAATACCGGACACGCGATGGGCATCCCGATGGGTGACATGGTTGTCTATGACCCGTTCCAGATTAATGGCGGCCTCACGCCGGCTCGCCTCAAGGCCGCGAAGATCATCCTGTGGAAAGGTCACTGCTCAGTCCATCAGCGATTCCTGCCGGACCATGTCGATGCAGTGCGAGCCAAGTACCCGGGAATCCAGGTGATCGTGCACCCGGAGTGCCGCTGGGAGGTCTGTCAAAAGGCGGACGCGATAGGCTCAACCGAGCGGCTGATCAAGCTGGTCGAGCAGGCGCCCGAAGGCTCGAGCTTTGCAGTTGGCACCGAGATCCACCTGGTCAATCGGCTGGCTCGCCAGTTCGCCCCCCACGGCAAGAAGGTCATCACCCTTGATGACACCGGCTGCCTGTGCACGACCATGTTCCGCATAAGCCCGCAACACCTGTGCTGGGTGCTGGAGAACCTGGTCGAGGGACGGGTCGTCAATCAGATCAAGGTCAAGGCCGACGTGAAGCACTGGGCACGGGTAGCACTGGACCGGATGCTGGAAGTGCAAGCCTAGGTGGAGAGAAATCGTTGCTTTGCTCGGCATAGGGCGCGCCCGCGCCCACCGGGCAAGCGGCTCCGGCAGGGAACTCGTCTCGTTCTGAGACACCATCCGATTCCTACTCGTAAAATCTATTCTGGCGACCAACCATTTGGTCCGATCGCCACCCGTGAATCGCGCTTTCTTATTCCACAGAGCAACCTCGCCGCGCCATTCGCCTCCTAACCACTGGACGTTGGTATGCCAGGGTGAGCTGCAGGTATCGATCCGAAGGCCACCTCTCCACCTTAGAACTGCTGGGCCGACATGGATCTGCAGAGCTCCTTCCAAAAGGAGACTGTAGGCTAGACGACCCCAGCCCACACGCTTCAGGAGAATACGCATGGCAAGCACCGGAACGGTAGTTGGATATTTTACAAGCGAAACACAAGCCGAAACCGCTGTAAGCGCCCTTAAGGCAGCCGGCTTCTCTTCAAGCCAGATCGGGGTTGCGTTGAGCACCGCTGGAACCAGCGCCGGCGTCACGGACGAGAGCTATGCCACCTCCGCCTCTACTTCGAGTTCCGCTGCAAGCACCGGGCACGCTGCTGGCGAAAAGGTCGCCAGCACCTGGGATCGTTTCAAGGGATTCTTTGACAGCAGCGATGTTGAACCTTACGCTGACGAGCGCACCACCGACACCACGCACTCGCACGAGATCACCGCAGGCGGATACGAGCACGAAGACTTCTCGCACTCTCTGAACGGGCTTGACGTCCCTCCCGATCGCTCACGCTACTTCGGACACCGCATGGGCTCGCAGCAGGGCGCGGTCGTGACCGTTACGGCATCAGGACGGGAGCAGGAGGCCGAGGCGATCCTCGAGCAAAGTGGCGCAGACCTCGGCAGCGGCGCCGAAAGCTATGACTACAGCGCTCCTCTTGTAGCTGGTCAACAGAAGATCCAGCTTCTTGGCGAGGTACTCCGCGTCCAGAAGGATCGGATCAGCCGAGGCGAGGTCCGCATCCGCAAGGAAGTGATCACCGAGCAGCAGACGGTTCAGGTCCCGGTGACACGCGAAGAGTTGGTGATTGAGCGCATCCCGGTGACGGGGTCCACCGAGGTAGCGGGCCAGATCGGCGGCGGCAACGAGATCAGGATTCCTCTATCAGAGGAGCGGGCTGGGCTGGAGAAGCAGACTGTCGTCCGTGAGGAAGTTATGGTCGGCAAGCGGCAGATTGAGGATGTGCAGGAGGTGGCCGGCAGCGTTCGCCATGAAGAGCTTGACGTGGACCAGACAGGTGCAGACCAGACCGATGCCGGTACGCAGAAGACGATCGCTGGTACGCAGAAGACCTACTAGCATCCCGTTCGGAGCCGGTCACTCAGCCGTTGTTCACTTGACTCCAGTAAAGGACCATCAACGCCAGGAGGCACTTCTTTTCGAGTGCCTCCTGGCGTTTGTCGTTAAAGGCTACCTGCTTCAGGTCAGCAACTGACTGGGCCCCTCAACTTTCCCTTCACGTACCGCCGAAATGACGGATCTCAGGAGACCTTGTCCTCGGTAACCGCGGGCGCCGTGTAGGGCGACGCAACAGCGTGAGCAGCGGTGCCGGCATCCGCCTGGCCGATCTGAGTCGCAGGCGTTTGCGCGGTGATCGGTTGCACGGACTGGCTGGTCGTCGACTTGATGTTAAGGTCGCCGTTAACCGTGGCTGCCGGCAGACCAAGCAGAGCTGCAATCTGCGTGACACTGTTGCCCTGCAGATAGAGTTGACTGGCCTGCGCCGAGGCCGAGAGCGTAACCGTGTCCCTGTCCTTAGGATTGGGCTGAGCTACCGATGCAGAATTGGCGTGGCTCGTGCCTGTTTTGGTGCTCGGATCTGCTGCACCGGAGGTGAGCGTTGCCACCAGATCATAAGGCGGGTTTACCTGAATCTGTTCGACCATACCGGACCTACTTTCGCGCGAGGCTTTCTTCTCAGCTGAAAGTAGCACCGGGCAAAGGAAAGGCAGCGGCAAACCGCACTTCGACAAAACTATAGTTTGGTGCCCGTTTCCCATTCCGGACACCCATCCGCCTGGTCCACGGTTCTTGACAGAGGATAATGTCTATCGCTAGGCTTGAAAGGATGAACCAACAGGAAGCCGGCCAATTCAGGAAAGTTTGTGAGGATGCCGGGCTGGCTGTGACACACCAGCGCCAGGTCATTTATGAGGTCCTGGCAGCCACGTCCGGGCACCCCAGCCCGGAAGAAGTGTATGCACGGGTCAAGCGCCGTATTCCATCCATCTCGCTCGCCACTGTGTACAAGAATATCCATCTCTTCATTGAGAGTGGGATCTTCAACCAGGTGAGCCTCCACCATGGATCCATGCGCGTGGAGACCAATCACGCTGAGCATCACCACCTGGTATGTATGGCCTGCAAGTCGATCTCTGATATCGACGCTGAGCTACTGGGTTTGAGAGATGTGGAAGACCGGTTTCTGGGTGGCTTTCTGGTCAAGCGTGTCGCTGTCGATGTACTCGGACTCTGCCCAGCATGCCAGCAGGCGCAGATACCTTCTGCCGTTCATTAGGTTAGGTCGACAAGCCCCGGGCTTAGCCAGACACAGACGTCGCCGGTCACAGACGTTGCCAGTGCAGCTCCCCTCCTTTCAAGCGCAACCTGAGCCTATCCTCCGGCTCCACCCTGTCGACCTAAAGCAGCTTATAAACTCGCCTGGAACTAACTAGCCGAGTTGTACGTAATACCGACCATGAGCGCAGTCGCTACATGGGGGTGGAGCAGCCTCAATTCGACCGGCCCGGCTGGCCCGAATCCTTCCCAGGTTCGCGGCGTTGCCCGGGTCGTCAACGGGTCAGAAGTCAAGACTCGCTCCGCTGACGCAGCCGTTAAGATACTCCCGGAGGAAAAGCGGGTGGATCCAGACTGGCAGGCAATTATCCGACGTTGCCTGAACAGGGACTCGCTCGCCTGGGTTGAGCTGGTGCGCTTCCATCATGGACGTGTGTATGGACTCTGCTACCGCTTTACCGGCTCGGCGCACGATGCCGAGGACCTGACGCAAGAGGTCTTTCTCAAGGTGTACGGCCATCTGGCTACCTTTGACGGGGCGCGCGGCAGCTTCCAGACCTGGCTTGCGACAATGACGCGGAACCTGCTCGTCGATCACTTTCGCCGCTCCAAGCAGCAGCGGGCGACCGAGTCAATCGACGCTGGATGGGAACAGGCCGAGGGCCCGAGCGGGGCCGCGCGGCTTGGCCTGCGCCTGGAAGATAAGGGGCGAAACCAGCACGAGCAGGCTGTACAGCGGGAGTTGGAGGTCATGGTGCAACACGCGCTAACGCGGGTTTCCCCGGAGTTGCGGGAGGCCGTCATCCTGCGCGACCTTCAAGATATGGACTACAAGGAGATCGCCCTGGTGCTCCGCATCCCGGAGGGGACGGTCAAGTCCCGGATCAGTCGCGGACGGGCTGAGCTGGCACGACTGCTGCAGCACAAAGAAGCACAGGTGAGCTGAAATGGTTGACTACATCGGACGAGCCAGGCGGGAAGCCGAAGATCAGCCAGCGCCCCTGCTTGACTGCGAGCAGTGGGAGTCGCTGCTGGCCGATAAGATGGACGGCACCCTCGCACCGGAGCTTGAGTCGGGCTTTCTAGAGCACGGACACCGGTGTCCCGGCTGTGCCGGGCTGCTCGAGCAGGCGGAGCAGGGCAGACAGTGGCTTAAGCTGCTTGAAGAGCACGCGCCGGCAGCACCGGCGGATCTGCTCTCGCGCATTCTTGCCCGGACCCAGGGAGCCGGACACGAGACCGATTACGCACGCGGCGCGAGCGCGCTCGCCGGGCCAGGGGCCGGAGTCCAGGGGTTTGCCACCTTGCCCGGACGGTGGTCCATGCCATTGCTGTCCTCCGCCGGGCTGCAGGCAGCCCGGCGCGCACACAGCGCCAGGATGCTGATGACAGCCGCCATGGCTTTCTTTTCCGTAGCGCTCACACTGAGCCTGGCCGGGGTCGGCTTTAACTCTGTCCACGCAGCTGAGCTGCGGCCCCAGGTGGTGCAGGCCAGCGTCTTCCGTTCCTTTTACGGGACCAAGAAGCAGGTGGTCAGCTTTTATGAAAATCTGAGGCTGGTTTACGAGGTAGAGTCTCGGATAAACGAAACACGCACCAGTGCCACCCAGCCCCAGGCACCGGCTCAGGGATACGGTACGATTGCGCCCAAGGCAGGCGGGACGCAGAAAACACCAGCGCCGGCATCACCCGGTGGCAGGACAGAGGCCACTCCTGCACCTGGCTCACTCGCGCCCAACTCGCCTGAAGCTGGCTCTACAGCAACAAGGCCGACAGCTCCGGGCTTAGCGACCCGCAACCCTTCAAGCGGAAGGGCCGCTTCCGGAAGCGGGCGCGTCGCTGCCGGCAAACAGTCGCCGCAGGTAGAGCCCGTTAGGCACGGTATGCCGCTGCAAGTGAAGTACGACTCGTTCTTCGCCACTGGTGTGCGCTTCTTTACGCTTGGCACGCGTTCGACCGTGACTCTCGGGGCTGCCCAGACCCTGGGCTGCGCCACTCTATCCGAGCGTCCGCAAGGCACGGAAAGGAAACGCATATGAACTGCGCCAACCATCCTGCACTTCCTGTTTCGGCCTACTGTCAGAGTTGCGGCAAACCCCTATGCGCGCAGTGTGTGCGGTCCGTAGACGGGGTCGTTTACTGCGAGCCGTGCCTGGCGGCGCGGCTGCGCTCAGGAGTCGGCGGAGGTGGGTTTGCCGGTACCGCATCGAGCGCTGACCCTGCCGCACAGCCTGGCGCCCAGTCTGCGAGCTGGGCTGCTTCCAGCGCTTACGCTGCCCCGGGTGCGCGTCCCTTGCGCCAGGCCAGCCCGGTACTCGCCGCCTTCCTGGGATTTATCCCCGGTGTGGGCGCAATGTACAACGGCCAGTTTGTCAAGGCATTCGCCCATGTGCTGATCTTTGTGGTGCTGGTCGGCGTCTCGGAGCACTTCGACGCGGCCGGCATGCTGGTGGCCGCCTGGGTCTTCTACCAGGTCTTCGACGCCATCCAGACAGCGATTGCTCGCAACGAAGGTAGGCCGCTTCCTGATCCGTTTGGGCTCAACGATCTCGGCCAGAGACTTGGCGTGCCCGCCCCGATCTATACGGCCCCGCCGGGAACGCCGCCTGTCGCCTCGCCGCCAACCGCGCGCGCAGGGCAGTCCGGTGAGCGTGAAGGCTGGGCGGCTTCATCCGGCGTTCCCGCTGCCGGGCCTGCAAGCGCCCCGGACCCGGCGGCGATGCCCCCATCCGGCGCCAACTGGCAGGAGTGGGCAGAGCGCGCGGCTACCGCCAAGGCCCTGCATGACGCGGGTGTCCCTGCCTCTGGAGCCGGATATCCGTCGGCCGCGACTTCTGCGGGGACTCCGCCAGGACCGCCCATCGCCTATGCAGGGCGCCCGGAGCCAATTGGAGCGATCGTGTTAATCGGCGTCGGCATCCTCTTTCTGCTTAGCACGCTCGGTGTCTTCCGGTTCCACTGGATCGGGCGCGGCTGGCCGGTTCTGATCATCGCGCTCGGCGCCTGGCTGCTCTTCCGGCGGCTGCGCACCGCGCCAAGCAGCTCAGCAAGCACCGGAGGTGGGCTGTGAACTGGCTCTTTTACAGGCGTATCCGCGGACCCATCTTCCTGCTCACCTTCGGCGTCACGGCCGCCCTTGCGCAGTGGCACATCCTCAGCTTTGGCCGAAGCTGGCCCCTCTACCTGATCGTTTATGGCGTGCTAAGGCTTGTGGAAGGCGCTGCCTTCGCTGCATCTCCGACGGCCGGCGTCTATCCGCCTTACGGCTACAGCCCGCAGAGCTATGGCGTGCCCGTCCCAGGGCTGCAGAGCTATCCTCCCCCGGCGCCCGGGTATGTGTCACCCCGGCCCGGAGCCGAGCTGGCCACGCTCCCCACAGCGTCGACTGAGCCTACCCGGCACACTTCGCCCTCCGGCAACACCCAGGAAGAGAGCTAGTCATGGCTGCCGCACCTCCCCCCTACTCGCCCCGAGACGCCCGCCGCCAGGCTCGCGCCATGGCCCAAGCCCAGCGCGCCCAGTATGGCTACCTGCGACGGCGGCCTTCCTTCGTCAGCCCCGTGCTGCTGATTGCCGCAGGCGTGATCGCGCTGCTGCTTGAGACCGACCGGCTCGACCCGGAGCGGTTCTGGCCATGGTATGCCCGCTGGTGGCCGGCGCTGCTGATCCTGGTGGGCCTGGGGCTGCTGGGCGAATACATCCTTGACCGCAACAATCCCCAGATGGGCCGGCGATCCATTGGAGGCACGATCTGGCTGATTGTGCTGCTCTCCATAGCTGGCGCCAGCAACAACACCGTCTTGCATGGTCGATCGTGGAGCGAAGAGCTCTGGCACGACATGGGCGACCACGGCGACTGGCTTTCTATGATGGGCGGCGAGCAGCACACTGAAGATCACACGCTGGTCCGGCCCATTGCGCCCACCGCCACACTGACGATTGAGAATGCGCGGGGAGACGTCCAGGTCGCCGTCGCGACCGTCGGAAGCCCGTCCGAAGTACGCGTGGAGGCTCACCAGGTCGTCCATAGCAATGCGGGTCAGGCAGCCCGCCACGAGTTCGAGATCACCCGCCCGGTCCTGACAGCACATGGCTCGGACGTGACGCTCGCCTCAGCCGGCAGTGAGGGCGCCAGCGTCGATCTGAAAGTAACGGTTCCGGCCGGAGTGGCGCTGGTTGTGCGAACCGCCCATGGGGATGTGACGCTCTCCGGTGTGCGCCGCGATGTTCAAGTCAGCGACGCGCACGGCGATGTCACCGTCGATGACCTGGGTGCCGGGGTGCGTATCCAGATGGATCACGGCAACGTCATCGCGCACGGCATAGCCGGGGATTTGGCGATCGACGGCAGGGCGGATGACGTTTCGATTGAGCGGGTCAAAGGCAGAACGCTGCTCGACGGGGATTTCTTTGGCGACACGAAGCTAGAGAGTGTCAGCTCGCTGGTGCACTTCCACTCCAGCCGCACAGACCTCGAGATACCTCGACTCGGCGGCGAGATGACGCTTGACTCGGGCGGCCTGCGGCTGGTCAATCCCTCAGGCGGTATCCACGTTATGACCCGTTCCAAGGACATCGAGATCACGGACCTGGTCGGCAACGCGCAGGTTGAAAACAACAATGGCGACATGGACGTGTCCACGGCGATGCCGCTCGGCAACCTGCAGCTGACCGATCGTACCGGCTCCATCAAGCTGACAGTGCCGTCGAACGCAAGCTTTTCCATCCATGGAGTGACTGGGGAAAGCGGCGATCTTTCAACCGACTTCTCTCTTCAGAACGAGTCGAACTCAGATCAGAAGTCGATCAGCGGGCAGGTTGGCCAGGGTGGTCCCCACCTTGAGCTGATCGCTGATCACGGGGATCTCACGCTGCGTCGAGGATCGGCCCGTTCAGCTCAGAGTGTCGAACACCCCGAGACTCCGGAACGGGCTAACGCGCCGGAGGATCGCGCCTTGGAGGATCGCCCGGATCATCCAGTCCGCCATCTGCACGCTAGGGGCGATCTACCGCCAGAGACCAGCGTGCAGTGATCAGGCTGGCTACCTGCTCGGTCACCTGGTCAAGCGTGAGGTGGGTGGAGTCGATCACGACCGCGTCGATCGCCGGGCGCAGCGGGGATTGGGCGCGGTTGCGGTCGCGCTCATCGCGCTCGCGCATTTCGGCGAGCATTGCCGCCGGTTCAGGTGCCCCTCTCTCCTCCTGCTGGTAGCGGCGCTGGCTGCGCGCCTCCGGGGAGGCGTCGAGAAAGACCTTAACGTCCGCGTCGGGAAAGACAGCCGTGCCGATGTCGCGGCCCTCCATGACCACGTTGCCGCGTGCGCCGAGCTCCCGCTGCAAGCCAACCATCCAGGTCCGGATCGCCGGGTGAACACTCACGCGCGAGGCAGCCCGGGTCACCTCCGGAGCGCGCAGCTCGGTGGTCACGTCCTGATCGTCAAGCAGCACGCGGTTACCGAGCGGCGCCGGCTCCAGGGTGACACGGGTCGAGTGGCTTAGCTCTTCAAGGGCCAGAGCGTCATCCGGGTCGAGCTCGCCGCGCAGGGCCTTAAGCGCAAAGGCGCGGTACATGGCTCCTGTTTCGAGCTTCAACAGACCAAAGCGTTCGGCCAGCCGCGCGGCGATGGTGCTCTTTCCTGCCCCGGCGGGTCCGTCGATCGCTACGATACGGCGAGCTACGATGTGGAGCGGCGGCCGTCGGCCGTCGTTTGCGGCCGGCTCGCCGAAGGAGTAGGTCGTCTGTCCTTGTGTCTGCCCCAGACCAGGTGTCGGCGGTGCGGCCGGCACCGCCTCTTCAGGAGATGTGCTGACCGCGCCTTGGATCACTTCTCTCGTCGCCTGGTCGCTCACTTGCTGCGTCCTTTACCGGGCCGGCCGGTACGCTTGATGCCGCCGGCGCTTCGTCCGGCGCGAAGCCCAGGGCGGCCAGCAGAACGCCCGGATGGTGGCTTGACCCCGCTGCGAGGCTTGCCGGACGAGGTGACGGGTGAGGTACGCGCGCGGCTGGGTCCGCTGCCGGCCCCGGTCGTCTTGCGCGCGCCGCTTGTCCGCTTGGCGCCTGCCGAGGGTGGTCGGCTCGCGCCGAAGCGCGGCCGCCCACCCTCTCGCGCACCCTCCGCGGAGCCAGCGCGTGGAGCTCGCGGGGGGCCGTCGTTGACGCGTGGCTTGAACGAGGACTTCGCCCCGGCCGGGCGTGCGGAGAAGGGCTTGCGCTCACTGCGGCCACCCCCTGCGCGACCAGAGCCAGGGCGTGTGTCAGGAGCGGATCCAGCCCGGGGACGGAAAGACTTTTCTCCACCCTCGCGCGGGGAGAAAGACTTACGCTCGCCACCTTCGCGCGGCGAGAAGGGTTTGCGCTCGCCACCTTCGCGCGGCGAGAACTGCTTGCGATCACCGAAGTTTTTGCGGCCACTGTCCCGAGGCTTGAAGGAACGCCCCCCTGCCGGTCGATCCGCAGGCCTGCGCTCGGCGCCTTTCCCGGCTGCGAACGGCTTGCGGTCAGCCGGGCTCCGGCGGTCGCCGAAAGGTTTGCCATCTGCCCTGGGCTTGAAGGGGCGTGCGCCGTCACCCGTTGAGGATGGCCTCCGAGCGCCTGAAGCCGCTCCGCCGCCTCCTTCGCGTGGCGAAAACGAGCGGCGCTCCCCGCCTTCGCGCGGCGTGAAGGGTTTACGCTCGCCGCCCTCACGTGCTGCGAACGGCTTGCGCTCGCCCCCCTGACGCGGCGAGAACGGCTTTCTGCTGTCGCCAGCAGCAGGACGAACGTCCGACCGCGCCTTGAACGGGCGGTCTCCCGAGCGCGCGGGAAAGGATGTGTGCTCCCTACCTTCACGTGCCGTGAAGGGTTTACGCTCGCCGCCCTCGCGCGCTACGAACGGCTTGCGATCGCCAAAGCTCTTACGCTCCCCAAAGCTCTTGCCAGCCGGCCGATCACTCTTGGCTGCGAAGGGTTTCGGTTCTCCATCCCGGCTTGGCGTGAACGGCTTACGCTCCGCGCCCTCGCGTGCCGCAAACGGCTTGCGCTCCCCAAAGCTCTTGCCAGCCGGTCGATCACTCTTGGCTGCGAAGGGTCTCGGTTCTCCATCCCGGCGCGGCGTGAAGGCCTTGCCCTGGCCTGGTGCCTCGCGGCGCGGACGTCCACGCTCCCTCTCGGCGGCTGGCGCTTCGGGCTTGCGATCCTCGTTCCACGGCTCGCGTGGAAGAAAGCTGCTCCCGCCGTCGGGCTTTCGCATGCCGTACGGTCTGCGCTCTCCGGCGCCGCTGCTGGTGCCCGGGCGGGGCGCGAAAGGCCGCCGGTCGGCGCCTGAGGCCTCAGTGGCTCCAGAGGCGCCGATACTCGGCCGGCCCGGATTGGGTCGGCCTGCGGCGGGTCGCTCGGTTCGCGGCCGGTCCGACTTCGCACGATCGACGCCTATCCGCTTAGCGGCTGGCTTGGGCGTGCCAAAGCCGGACTTGCCCGCCGCGCGTGACGTGCCCGACGCCCGATCCGGCCTGCGCTCGCTCGCTGGTTCCCCGGCCTCCGCTGCCAGACGCTTGGCGACAAACCGCTTCCGCCCTTCTCCCATGCCGCCAGCCTCTTCCGCGGTCTCGGAGAACTCGACGACCGCGCCTTCCGGGCGAGCCACCTCTGGAAACTCGGGCAGACTTCCTTCCACGTGGTACATCTCGACCGGCCCCAGGTTGAGCGTGCTGAGCTGCCGCGTTGCTGTTAGGCCTCGCACGACCTCGCGTACCTTGGACCGAGAGGCAATCGGCGAAAGAAAGATCTCGATCTCCTCACCGCTCGCCGCGACCGTGGACTGCAGGTAAAGCGAGACCAAAGCCGAGAGCGCGACCGCCTGCGACATGGTGCTGCCGGCCTGCATCTGCTTCTGCCGCCTGCGCTCGAGCAGCTGCCAGGTCGCCGGCTCGCCCGTTTGCAGCACCGGCTCGACGCGCAGGTGCAGCCACAGGTCGCCGAGCGCGCGCAGGGCCGCTGCCTCGGTAAGCTGCCGGCCCAGCTGCTCCTTGATCTCGATCGCGGTCAGCGGGCCTTCGCGCTCGAGCAGCTTCCAGACCTCGATCACCAGCGGGGAGCTCTTGCCGCGCGGGCCTCGCTTCCACTCCTTGTCGCCAAGCAGCGCAAAGAGGAATGGCAGCGTCTCCACGGTCGCGAGAAAGTCGGGCTGCTCGCCCGGGGTACCCAGCAGGTTCAGTGCAATCGCATCGCCTGACTCAAGCAGCCGCTCGAGCAGGCTGCTCGCATTCTCGGTTGCCTCGCGCGCGGGAGTCAGGTCGGCGGCGCCGAGGGTTGCCTCGACAAAGCTGGGGGCGGCGGTAGCCAGCTGCTGGGCGCGTGGCAAAAAGAGCGCGACGCCGGTCTCACGAAGCCACGCGGCAGCGTCATCGGCGGTCAGCAGCGGGTTGCCGGCCTGGTGCCATGCCGAGGCGCGCGCCTGGTTGAGCTGTTCTGTTGTCAAAGAGAGTTCCTTCTTTCCACCTGCGGTGGTGTTCTCGCGGCCGTGCGTTGGGCACAGGGGTAAGTCCCACCCTGTGCGGGCTAGCGGCATGCCTGCTAACTGTCTGTGAATCCAGTGGCCAGAATGAAATTAGATTCGCTGAAAGGCCTTCTGAATGTCTTTCCAAGAATACCGCAACGCGATCGGTCGGCCATGCGGGCAGCTGGTCGGGTGGCTGGTTTTGGCCAGCTCGCCGAGCAGCCAGCTCATCCGCGCCGGGTCAAGCGGCATGTTGACCTTGATTGCCGCGTGGCAGGCGATCGAGGCCGCGATGCGGCCGCGCGCCGCCTCCAGGTTCTCTGACTGTGTCTCCCGCTCGTGCTGCTCAAGCACCTCGTGCAGCATGCGCTCGAGCTCGCGGCCCTCCAGGCCGACCGGCGCAGCCTTGATCGCGATCGTGCGCGGGCCGAAGGGCTCGACCTCAAAGCCGTTTCTTTCGAGCTCGCCGGCGATGGCCGCAAAGAGGATCATCTGCTGCGGCTGCAGGTCGACGAGCATCGGCATGAGTAGTTGCTGGCGCTGGACTTTTTCAATCTTCCGCTCGCGCAGCAGCTTCTCAAAGAGCACCCGCTCGTGCGCCACATGCTGATCAATGATCCATAGGCCCTCATCGTTGGTCGCCAGGATGAACGACTCGCGCAGCTGGCCGATCGGCTTGAGCGAGGCGAGCGCGTTCAGGTTCTCCTCCGGCTCGGGCTCATGGGCGTGGCCGTTGGTCTGGCCGGGAGTCTGGCTGGAGGCGTGGCCATTTGCCGGCCGTCCGGTTGCCGCCATCGCGGCCTCGGCCAGCGCGCTCGCCGCGGCAAAGGGCAGGTGGACGTTCTCGGCCGGCAGGCTCGGCGGAGTGAGCGCAAAGTGCGCTGCGTCGGCCATCTGGGCTGGCTCGGAGTCGTTCAAGTAAGACGGCGGCGTATCTTCAGGCGTGAAGTCAGCAGGCTCCCCGGGCAGCGGGCTGGTCGCGGCCATCATCGAGGGCGTCATGTGGGCCGAGGCGCCGAGCGAGGCGACAAAGCTGGCCGCGGGACGCGCCTTGATCAGCGTGTAGCGGATGGTGTCGCGGACAAAGTCGTGCATCAGCGTTGGCTGCCGAAACCGGACCTCTGTCTTGGCCGGATGCACGTTCACATCCACCTCCTCGGGAGGCAGCTCGAGAAACATGAGCGTGACCGGGAACGAGGTAGGCGGCAGCACGTTGCGGTAGGCCTCAGAGACCGCATGCAGCACCAGACGGTCGCGGATGAGCCGCTGGTTGACAAAGACGTAGATCGAGTTGCGGTTGAGCTTCTGCAGTTCGGGCTTGGAGGTGAAGCCGCTCAGCCGCAGCTTGCCTGGCACGGGTGGCTGGTAGTCGGCCTCGCGACGCCAGGGCGGGGGCTCCGGCAGGCCAGAGTGGTCGAGCGCGCGCTCGGCAGCCATGGGCAGCAGCTGGTCGAGCATGTCTTTGCCGAAGATCTGGTAGATACGCTCATCAGGTCGTGCGACCGGCGGCGCATTAAGCAGGGTGTGGGTCGGCGACATCAGCTCGAAGTGCTTGCCGGGGTGCGCGAGCGCGTAGTGGGTCACCAGTGCGGTGACGTGCGAGAGCTCGGTCGCCTCGGCTTTCAAGAACTTGCGTCGGGCCGGAGTGTTGAAGAAGAGGTCCCGAATGGTAAAGGTGGTGCCAACAACCAGGCCCGCCTCGTCCACCCGGACCATCCTGCCGCCCACGATCTCGATGCGCGTGCCGGCTGCGTCCTCGGCCGAGCGCGTCTCTAACTCGAGTCGCGAGATGGAGGCGATCGAAGGCAGTGCCTCTCCGCGAAAGCCGAGGGTGGCGATCGAGAGCAGGTCGTCCGACGAGCGAATCTTCGAGGTCGCGTGCCGCTCAAAGGCGAGCATCGCGTCATCGCGACCCATGCCGTGGCCGTTGTCGGTGATGCGGATCAGCTTGCGTCCGCCTGCTTCCACCTCGACGCGGATGCGGGTGGCGCCGGCGTCGAGCGCGTTCTCGAGCAGCTCTTTGACCACCGATGCCGGCCTGTCCACCACCTCGCCTGCGGCAATCTGGTTGGCGACCTGGTCGGTCAGGATGCGGATGCGGCCCATGGGTTAAGGGTACAGGAGGGGGGGCAGGAGATAGTGCAGGCAAGCTTAGAGCTCGTAGTACTCCCAGGTCTCGGCCAGATTCACCTCGAAGCCGGCAACCGGGCCTACTCCGTCCAGCAGTGGGCCGCCAGCAGTCTGCATCGGCGCCCGGCTGGTAGACAAAAGCCTTGCGCTGGAGTGGATCGATAAGCCGAGAGGACAAAGCCGGTGGCTAGAAAAGGAAGGTAGGCGGACCCGCGATGCGAGGTCCGCCCTGGATGGCTACTGCTTTTCAAAGATTTGGGTGGTTTTTTCGTTTTCCTTGCCGACCAGGTAGGCGACGGAGGTGATGGTTTTGCCGTCGGGGCTGAGGGTGTCGGTGATCTCGGCGAAAGGCTTGCCATTGTGGAGGGCGACGAGGTGGATCTTATCGGGGGCGAGGAGCGTGATGGACTCGCGCGCGTCGGCCGGGATGTCAGGACCCTTGACGATTTCGGGAGTGCCGTCGAGCTTGGCTTGGATTGACCCCGGCTCATGGGATAGGTGAGCAGGACGTGATCTCCGGTGATCTTGTAGGTGAGGGTGCTTGGGGTGGTCTCGCGCTTGACGGACTTCCAGGTGCCGACCAGGCCGTCAGAGGGGCTGCCGGCGATGCGCTGGTAGGTGGTGACGATGGTGTGGGTTTTACACCCGGCTCGTCGTCGACGTCCTTGTCGGTCAGGGTCTTGCCGCCATCGGAGAGGGTGAGAGTGTCGCGGCCGGTGTCTTGCCGCCTACCTTCACTTTGTCTGCGGTCTCAAAGGTGTTGGCGCCGGTCTGCTTGCAAGCTAGGGCGTAGCCGTCGAAGTTGATCGGGTAGTCCTTGCCGTCGCAAGCGAAGGTGAAGTTGGGATGCCGCCGTTGGTGTAGCGGAAGCCGGCGCCCTCCTTGGCGTAGGAGAGGGTGCGGCCGGTGATCTGGCTTTTGGCGGGATTAGACTTCCAGGTGCCGTTCCAGGCGGGGCTGGCGCTGAGGATGGAGGCGGCGAGGGCGGAGGCGGAGAGGGTTGCAGTGAGGGCGAAGGCGGCGGCGCGGACCATGAGGTTCCTTGGCGCAAGATGAGTCAACGGCTGCGGGGGGACCGAGATGGGCAGAGCTTGCGACTGAGGGAAGTAAAAGGGAGCGATGAGGTTGGGGTGAAGAGATTTTCGGTGTTGGGGCGCTGTTGCGGCAGGAGTCTGCTTCGGGTGAGAGGACAGAGGGTTTTGAGGGAGGCAATGGGGGCGGGCTGCTGGTTCAGGGCTCGCAGTATGCCAAGATGGCAGATGCGAACGGATCAGAGATCGCGCTTGTGGCTGCGCAAGCTATCCCGCAGAATGAGCCATGCCGCGCAAATGGATCTACCTCGCACTCTCGATTGCGGGAACGGTGGTGCCGATGACGCAGTTTGTTCCCTGGGCTCGCGTCCATGGCTTGTCAGTAGAGCTCTTCTGCCAGGAGCTCTTCGCAACCCGCATTAGCAGCTTCGTCACGCTGGACTTATTGCTGGCGTTTGTGACCGTTCTGCTCTTTGCCATCTCAGCTAGAAAGCGCGTCGCGCTCTGGTGGCTGCCGGTGCTGGTAAGCCTTTGCATCGGGATCTCAGCCGGGCTCCCGCTGCTGCTCTTTCTCTTTGAGCAGGAACGCCAGGCTCGCGCCTAGCCTGGATCTCGGCCATGATGTCTTCGCTAGGCTTCGGCTGTCTCGATCGCTTCAGCCTTCTTTGCATCCCCGTTGACCAGGTCGCCCAGCACGTGCAGCCGCATGAAGTTGGTCGCGCCTGTTCTGGTCTGGGTGCCGGCCACGATGCCGACGATATCGCCGCGATGCGCAAAGTGGCTCTCGTCGAGCAGCTGCTCGACGGTTTCGACCATGCGCTCGGTCGTGGCGGACTTGCCGCAGGCCATGGGAAAGACGCCGCGCAGAAGGTTCATGCGCCGGATCACGCTCTCATTGGCAGACATGGCGATGATCGGCGGCTTGGGGCCGTACTTCGAGAGCAGCCGCGCCGTCGCGCCGGTTTCGGTGAAGACGGCGATGGCGCGAATATCCAGATCGACAGCGGCGTGCGCCATCGACTCGCAGATCGACTCTGGCACAGTGACCGAGTGGCTCCGTCGCCGCGGCGCGGTCCAGACAGCCAGCTCGCGGATCTGGGCCTCGGTCTCGACCACGATCTTGGCCATCATCTTGACTGCTTCGACCGGGTACTTGCCGGCTGCGCTTTCGGCCGAGAGCATCACGGCATCGGTGCCGTCATAGATCGCGTTCGCCACGTCGGAGGCTTCAGCCCGGGTTGGCCGGGGGTTCTCGATCATTGACTCGAGCATCTGGGTAGCAGTGATGACCGGCTTGCGGTAGTCGGCAGCTCGCCGAATGACCAGCTTCTGGATCGCCGGGACTTTCTCAGGCGGCACTTCGACGCCCAGGTCGCCGCGCGCGACCATGACGCCGTCGGCAATTTCGAGGATCTCGTCCAGGTTCTCGATCGCCTGCGGCTTCTCGAGCTTGGCGATGATCCAGGTATCGGCGTGCTGGGCATCGATTCGGTCCTTGACCAGCCGCACATCCTCGGCGTTGCGCACAAAGGAGAGCGCGATCGCGTCCACGCCGGCGCCGATGGCGAAGTCCAAATCGAGCGCGTCCTTATCCGTCAGCGCAGGCACCTTGACCGCGACGCCCGGCAGGTTGATGCCCTTAGACTCGCCAAGCAAGCCGCCGTTGATGACCGTGCACTCCACCTCGTCCGCGCCCTGCTCGGTGCCGACGCGCAGCACATGCAGCTCGATCAGTCCATCGGAGAGCAGGATGCGCGCGCCGGTCTCGAGATTCTCGGCCAACGTCACGAAGGTAGTGCTGATGACCTCCTGGTTGCCCGGGATGTCGCGCGGGGTGATGGTGAGCTTCTGTCCTGTCTCAAGCAGGACAGGCTTATGGTCGACCAGCTTGCCGGTGCGGATCTTGGGGCCCTGCAGGTCGGCCAGGATACAGATCGGCTTACATTCTTCTTCGGCGATCTTGCGCACCATCTCGATCAGCTCAAGCTTTTGAGCCTGCGAGCCGTGGGAGAAGTTGAGCCGGGCGACGTCGAGGCCGGCCCGCACCAGCGCACGGAAGGTCGCCTCTGTACTCGACGCGGGGCCCAGGGTGGCGACAATCTTCGCCCTGCGGAAGTACTCGCCGCTCGTCTGGGAGCCACCATTCCTGGTTCCCTTTCCTGAGGCGTTGCCGAATGCATCCATGGTCGAGCCTGCTTGTGTCCGTTCGCTATTCATCCATCCCCCAACATCAGTCCGGCATGCGTTCAGTTTGTAGCTGGCGTCCGCTGTTCGCAGCGCCAGAGGCAAGTGCGAAGCGGGTGGCCAACCCGCAGCCGGCAAACCTCAAAGCCGTTGTTGCCGCGGTTGTTGCCGCCGTCGTTTCGCCGGCACCCGAATCCTGCGGGTGATTCTATCGCGTTCTCAACCGCCGGGATGGCTACCGGCTCGGCCAGGACGGAGCAACGACCGTTTGCATCGATCATCATTAGACCGGGCCCATGGCAGCGGCGCCATAGGCTCCTTGACCGGCGGCTTCCTGTGCATCCTCGGTTTCAGGCGAGAAGCCGGGCAAAGGATGCACCTGCGCGTTGAATTCAGCGCCGATCAGCATGGTCAGCGAGACAAGATAGAGCCAGACCATCGTCGCGATGACCGCGCCGATCGGTCCGTAGACAATCGAGTAGTCAGCAAACCGGGTCACATACCAGCCGTACACCATAGTGGAGAGAAACCATCCCAGCGTGGCGAGAACCGCGCCCGGCAGCACCCAGCGCCAGGGTGGCCGCCGGGAGACGCTGAAGTGGTAGATCACCATCAGCACGCAGACGCTCGCGGACATCGCGATCAGCCATCGTGCAAAGCGCCAGCCCAGCAGCACCAGCGGCCTGAGCGTGTGGTCGGCGTTGGCGACCATCCAAAGCTCGATCTGGTGCCCGAAGACGACAAAGGTCGTGGCAAAGAGCATCGGCAGTAGCGTGCAGGGAATGAGCGCAAGCGCGACCGCGCGTTCCTTCCAAAAGCCGAAGCCGCCCCGCGGCAGCCCGTAGGCGCGGCGAAAGCCCTCCATCAGCGAAAGCATGACCCCGACCGAGGCCGCCGCCGCGACGATGCCGGCGGTGACCAGCAGGCGCTGCGATCGCGCCGACTTGGCCTCGAAGTAGTGCTGGGCAAGCGTCATGGTATCGGCGGGCAGCAGGTCTACCAGCATCGTCCGGATGTCGCCGCGAACTGATTCTGTGGTGGGTGCCTTGGCCAGCAGGGAAGTGCCGACGAGCAGGGCGGGAAAGAGGCTGAGCAGCTGCGAGTAGGCAGCAGCCTTGGCAATGACCAGGGCGTTGTGGCGAAAGGCCTGCCACAGCGAGTTGCGCAGGTAGTTGCCAAGTTCCCCAAGCATATGCCCTGAGAGTACCGTGAATCTTGAATGCAGGCCAGCATTGGCGTATCGGTTCAGGCCATTGTCTGATACCGAAGCATCTCTCCGAAAGCAGGCTGGGTCAACACCGCGCCGTGTGGCTCTTGCGAAAGAGAGCCACCTCGCAGGAGGCTGAGCGCTATATAGCAAATAGGAGAAATGCTCTAAAGTGGAGAGATGATCAAAGGAATCGCACTGGTGCGCCCGGTGGGCACCCCGGCTCTATTTGACCGGCTGAGCGGCTTTCTCTCGGCTGTGGGTCTGGAGTCGGCTCACTCCTTTGAGGCTGAGCATACCCGGGGCCGCGCCTTCCGGGCGCCGCTGGGCACGCTTGAGATAGTTGATGGTCCGATCGAGGTTGCGGACACCTCTGCTGCGAAGCCCGCTGAGCTTTACATCGAAGTGACCAGCCTGAACGCAGTCCGCGACGCTGCGTCTCTGTGGCTCAAGCAGAACTCGGACCCAGAGAACTCGGACTCGGGGAAAAACTGGGCGGCCGCGCTCTCCGAGATTGAGGACACACACTGGAAGTCGCGGCAGTTCTCAATTGAGCCTGTGCCGGGCTTCCCGCTTACCTTCTGGGAGTGGGCGGACCCGCTCAAGGGCCGTCCTGCCGCGCTGGAAGGCGATCTCATCGCGACCGGCATGCGCTTCGGCATCGTGGTCGCCCGTTGGAACTCCGTGATTACCGACCGACTGCTGCAAGGCTCGCTCGACGCGCTGCTGCGCTCGGGTGCGCGCCAGGCCGACCTGCAGATCGTCCGGGTGCCGGGCGCGTGGGAGATACCGGACGCCGCGCGCCAGCTGGCCGCCTCGGGCACGGTCGATGCCGTGGTCACCATCGGCGTGCTGCTGCGCGGCGAAACTGCTCATTACGAGGCGATCTACAACGAGGTCTCGCGGGGCATCGGGCAATCGCAGCAGGAGACCGGCATCCCCCACGCCTTTGGCGTGCTCACCTGCGAGACGCTCGAGCAGGCTCTCGACCGGGCCGGGCTCAAGGCAGGCAACAAGGGATTCGAAGCTGCTTCGGCAGCGATTGAGATGGTCTCCCTGCACCGCAAGCTCAGGGCCAGCCATGACGCCATGGCGAGCCCAGATTCGACTCACGCTTCGACTTATGGTGTGGGCGAGTGAGCACTGCGACCGGCAAACGAAGAAAGTCTCGCGAACTGGCGATGCAGATGCTCTTTCAGGCGGACATCGGCAAGCAGAGCCCGGAGCAGGTGCGTAAGACCTTTTGGGAGGCTCGCGACGAAGTGGATACCGACACCCGCGGCTTTGCTGAGGATCTTTACCGGGTCGCCAACGTGCGCTCTGAAGAGATAGCAGACCTGCTTGAGCGCCACTCGGCGCACTGGCGCGTGGAGCGCATGCCGGCTGTGGATCGGAACGTGCTCCGCATGGCAATCGCCGAGCTGCTGGGCTTTCCCTCCACGCCGCCACCGATCGTGATTAATGAGGCGCTCGAGATCGCGCGCCGCTACTCGGCGCCCGAGTCGATCAACTTCCTCAACGGCGTGCTCGATGCCATCGCGAAATCACGGCGCAGCGCCTGGCAGCCGGCTGAGGGTCGTCGATGAAAGCCGACCGCGTTAGCCGGCCGGTTCCGGCTACGCCGCGATCTCGCCTGGCCTATTGCCTCGTCAGGGGCTTTTGCCTGGCTCGGAGCTTTCGCCTTGTCCCGGGCTTTTGCCTGGTAAGGACCGCGCCTATGATCTCGAGCCCCTCACGTCTCTGCCCTGCGGCTCTTCTCTGCGCGCTGCTGCTGGCCGTCGGCTGCAATCCCGCACCCGGCCCGCGGCCAGACTCTTCTGCCTCCGGGACGGCCCAGGTGACCCCGGGCCGTGCGGGCGGTGCGCAGTCGATCAACACCGCCCGTGAAGAGCTCGACCAGATCCCGCCTCCGTCAAAGAGCCGCTACCTGGCCATTCATTCCATCGACGGCTGGAGCAATCCCTTTCTGATCGTCGGCAAGAAGAATGTGACCCTGCGCATCTACTACCCTGATCCGGTAGCCAACGGTACCCTCTCAGGAGGCGCGCTGCCCAACACCATGCTGCGTCCTTCGGGCGCCCGCAAGCGGGAGCTTGACCTGCGCATGGCTGACCTGCCCGAAGCGCTCGCCGCGCTGCCCAGCGAGTCCTGGGGCTACGGGCGCGTGATTGCTGTCGAAGAAGATCCCGCCACCCTGCGGCCAGACCGGCCCCAGATGCGGCGCAATGTCGAGGCTGCGATCCAGATGCTCAACGATCTTGGTCTGGTCGTCGACGAATGGCCTGTCGGCGGTCGTTAAGAGGGTTTTACTTGGAGGTCTGCGCGACTCTGGCTGCCAAGGCGGCCGTCCCGCCCTGGCGTATGGCGCCGTGACCGCAGGCGAAGCGCTGTATGGGATAGTCGAGGAGCTTGCGGGCGCTTTCGAGAGCAAGTGGCTTGGACCACATGACGAGGGTGGGCAGAGGGAAGTACCACGGAGTCCATCCGCACACTGAGATTCGCCCGATCGCGACCAGTTCATCGCCTGCATAAAGGGTGCCGTCGCGCTCGTCGAGGAAGGAGAAGTGGCCGGGAATGTGCCCGGGCGTGTGGATCGAGCGCAGCGAGCCGAAAAGGGCACCGTCCTCGACGAACTCGGTGACCGGGGTGACGATGCCGGGTAGGCCTCCTTTGATCTTCCCTCGCGGCTCACCCGGACGGAGCGACTTATTGGCCGGGCGCTGCAGCAGCGGGAGCGAGCGCTCGCTGATCGCGACAACCACGCCCGGCAGACGCGCCGCGAGTTCGTCAACGGAGCCGACGTGATCCACATGGGCGTGGGTAAGCAAAATGCGCCGGATGGGCGCGCCGAGTGATTGTGCGGCAGCGAGGATTTGGCTGCCGGAGCCCGAGATCGTGGTGTCGATCAGCGTGAAGCCGTCAGGTTCACGAACCAGGTAGCAGTTCATCATGCCAAGTCGGGTGAGCTGGTGGGAATGGGACGAGATCCGCGTGATCTTCATACACCAAGACTAATGCTTGCAAAGCTTTGGCTTTGTAGATTGCCTAAGACGAGTGAAGGCCAACGGTTCCCCTTCCAGCCAGGCCTCTATCATGCTTCCCTTGACGAACCGGCTCAGAGCAAACCTTCCTTGATCCCCTTTTAGCTGGAAACAAGGAAGACTGTGCTGTCAACGGTTGAGGGTGGGATCCGGGTGCCCGTAGACAGCACCGCCATCGATGCCGACATAGGTAGCCTGTCGCGCGATCTGCACCCAGCTGTCGCCGCTCTTTTGCCACACATCGGTAAATCGGCGCTTGAGCGGCTGGCCGGCCATCGGACCACCCGCCAGCACGACCTCTTCGTGGCCCATCTCGATGGCCAGGTCCTGCGAGACGAAGAAGGCATCCGGGTATACCTTGGCACTCGCGTACTTGAGCTTATCTTCGCGCATGGCGGCAAAGACCTGCTCCCGAGTAAGCACCCTGTTGCCGGGGCTGTTGACCACCATCGCAGGTGACCAGAGCTTCTCGAGGGTGACAAAGTCCATGGTGCCGATGGCCCGTCCGACAGCGTGGTTGATGGCGTCGATCTGCGCGCGGGTCGAGGTGATCTCCGGCGTCGGTGGGGGCGCAGTGTAGGTGGTCGGGACGAAGCCGGCGAGGATGGCTCCGTCAAAGCCGAGATAGGTGGCCTGACGTGCAATCAGGAGCCAGTCGTCGCCGGAGCGCTGATAGATTTCGGTCGCGCGCCGGACCAGATGCTTGCCGGCGATAGGACCGGCGGCCATCACGACATCCTCGTGGCTCATCTCGATGGCAGCCCCATTGGTGACGGTGAAGTACTCCGTAGTGCCCTTGAGGCTGGTGTAGTTAAGACCGCCGTGATTCATGGAATCGATGATCTGCTCGCGACCGACGATCAGGTTGGCGGGGTTGTTGACCACCAGTGCGGGGGACCAGTGCTTCCTGAGAGCGGCGAAGTCGCGGGTAGCGATAGCCCGGTTGACGACGGCGTTCTCTGCCTGGATCTTGGCCTCGACGGCGACGATCTCTGGCGTGGCCTGGGCGTCGGCTTTCACCGCCCCGGGCAGGGTAGCGGTAAACGAAAGGGCAAAGACAGTAGCGAACAGCAGAGTCTTCATCGCGTGATCTCCTGTAGCGGCCCATAGTTATGCAGGCCAACTTAGGTGTCAAGCGGATTCCGTCGTGGATGAGGGCCAACGGCGAAAAGATCCCGGAGGGTGGTCGAGTCGCGCACGATCCTGGGGGAAAAGGGCAGGCGACTACTTTCGCGGCGCTACACTCGAGCCCGGCGAGGCCCACGCTTGGCCTTGGCCTCGAATGCTAGGATGAGCCGTGAGTGTCTCCACACCCTTTCCTATCCTTTATCAGCAGCCTGCTGCACCCTCAACCAATGCACTCGAGCAGGCGCTCCGCTCGGCTGTGCGCGGCGAGGTGCGCTTTGACCCCGCCGCGCGCGCCATGTACGCGACCGACGCTTCCAATTATCGCCAGGCGCCACTTGGCCTGGTCGTCCCCCTGGACGCAGAAGACGTGGTCCGAGCGATCGAAGTCTGCCGCAGCTACGGGGCGCCGGTACTCGCGCGCGGCGGCGGCACCTCGCTCGCCGGCCAGACCTGCAACACCGCCGTGGTCTTCGACTATGCAAAGACGATGCGGCGTATCCTCTCGCTTGATCCTGCTCGAAAGCTCGCGACCGTCGAGCCGGGCATTGTGCTGGACCGGCTCCGCGAAGCAGCCGAGGAGTACGACCTGACTTTCGGGCCTGACCCGGCTTCGCACAGCCGCTGCACGCTTGGCGGCATGCTCGGCAATAATAGCTGCGGCACCCACGCGCTGATGGCCGGCAAGACCGTCGATAACACGCACTCGCTCGACGTGCTGCTCTACGACGGCACCCGCATGACGGTGGGCGCGACCAGCGAGCAGGAACTGGCCGCGATCATCAAGGCCGGTGGCCGGCGGGGTGCTTTGTACGCGGGCCTTAAAAGTATCCGTGACCGTTACGCATCGGAGATCCGCGCACGCTTCCCGAAGATACCGCGGCGAGTCTCGGGCTACAACCTGGACGAACTGCTGCAGGAGAACGGCTTCCACGTGGCGCGCGCGCTGGTCGGCAGCGAGGGCACCTGCGCAACGATCCTTTCCGCCACACTTGAGCTCGTGGCAAGCCCGCAGCATCGGAGGCTTGTCACACTTACCTTTGCCGACCAGTTCATTGCCGCCGACCATGTGCCGCTGGTGCTCGAGTCGAAGCCAATCGGGCTGGAGGGCTTTGACGGATTGCTGGTCGAGATGGTTCGCCGCAAGAAGCTCGCGCTTGAGGACCTGGCGCTGCTGCCTGACGGCGGTGGCCATCTGCTGGTTGAGTTTGGCGCCTGGAGCGCTGAAGATGCACTGGCCCAAGCTGAGCGGTTTATCGCGAGAGCCAGCGCATGGCCCGCGCAGCCTGCCGTCAGGCACTATGCAGGTCAGGAGGCAGCGCGCGTGTGGCGCATCCGCGAGCAGTCGCTTGGCGCTACTGTGTTTGTGCCGAACGAGCCGCATGGCTGGGAGGGTTGGGAAGACGCGGCGGTACGCCCTGATTTGCTGGGCAGCTATCTGCGCCAGATAGAAAAGCTGATGCAGCGCTACGGCTACTGGAGCGCTATGTACGGCCACTATGGTCAGGGTTGCGTGCACATGCGGATCAACTTCGACCTTGAGAGCGCAGCCGGCATTGTCAAGTATCGTGCGTTTATCGACGAAGCGGCCGACATCGTAATCGCTCACGGAGGCTCGCTCTCCGGCGAGCATGGCGATGGGCAATCGCGCGCCGCGCTGCTGCCGAAGATGTTTGGCACAGAGATCATGCAGGCTTTTGCTGAGTTCAAGGCGCTCTGGGATCCGACGAACCGCATGAACCCCGGCAAGCTCGTCGCACCGGCCGGCGCACACCTGCTGCAGCCGGATGAAGCGTTACGTCTCGGTGACGGTTACAAATCGGCTCGTCCTGCAACGTACTTCCAATTTGCCGAGGACCACGGCTCATTTTCCGAGGCGACCATGCGCTGCGTGGGCGTAGGCGCCTGCCGCAAAGAGGGTTCTGGCACCATGTGCCCGAGTTACATGGCCACCCATGATGAGCAGCACTCGACGCGCGGTCGCGCGCACCTTCTCTGGGAGTTGATGCAGGGCGATGTGCTCGAGCATGGCTGGCAGAACGAGCAGGTCAAGGAGGCGCTTGATCTCTGCCTCTCCTGCAAGGCATGCAAGACCGAGTGCCCGGTCAATGTGGATGTGGCGACGTACAAAGCCGAGTTTCTGGCGCACTACTATGAAGAGCATCCTCGCTCGCTGCGCGACTACGCTTTTGGGCGCATGGACCAGTGGGCCCGGCTCGCGCACCTGGTGCCGGGTGTCACACCGGGCCTGGCGAATGCGGCGATGCGGGTGCCCCTCATAGCAAAAACAGCTCAGCAGCTGTTACAAATTGCACCAGAGCGCACGCTGCCGCGCTTTGCCAGCCGCAGCTATCAGAGCCGGCTGCCTCGGCGCCCGGCTAAAAACGCCGGAGGCGCGGCAAAGCAGGCGGTTGTTCTCTGGCCTGACACCTGGAATAACTACTTCCACCCGCAAGCACTCACAGCCGCGGAGCAGGTGCTGCGCGCGGCCGGCCTCGCGCCGCAGACGCCGCGCAAGCACGTCTGCTGCGGCCGTCCGCTCTATGACTTCGGCATGCTCGCCGAGGCAAAAGCCTACTTGCAGACGATCCTTGAGGGCTTCGCTCCTGAGATCGACGCAGGGCTGCCATTTTTCTTCCTGGAGCCGAGTTGCGCGAGCGTGTTCCGCGATGAATTGCTCAACTTCTTCCCAGCGGAGGAGCGTGCGCAGAAGCTTGCAGCGCAGACATGGCTGTTTGCCGACGGGCTCGCGCACTACGCTCCGCAGTGGACGCCGGAGCCGAACCAGGCTGCGCCGGATGTGCTGGTGCACGGCCACTGCCACCACAAGGTGCTCGGCAAAATGGATGCGGAGCTTACGTTGCTGCGAGCGACCGGCGCGACGGTCTCGCTGCTCGACTCCGGTTGCTGCGGCATGGCTGGCCCGTTCGGCTTTGAGCAGGAAAAGTATGCTGTCTCGCAGCAGCTGGGTGAGCGAGTGCTGCTGCCTGCGGTGCGCTCCGCACAACAGGCTACCGTAATAGTTACAGATGGTTTCAGCTGCCGCGAGCAGATTGCGCAGGGAACGACGCGGCGCGCCGTTCACCTGGCCGAGGTGCTGGCAGCGGCATTGCCAACCGGAAGCAGTAGCCGCGCGGGCTAGTAGTGAAAGCGGTAGCGAAGCTCGCCATAGATCTGCCGCGGATCGTTGTAGTGGAAGCCGCCAAAGGTCAGGCTGTTGTCAAGCAGCACACGCCGGTTGGCTACGTTGATCGCGTTAACACTCAAGGTTGCGCGCTCGCCAAAACTCTTGCCGACCGCCAGATCAAACGTGGTGTGCTGGGGCAGGTAAGCGTTCGGGTAAGGCGTGGCCGGGTCTGGGTCGCCATTGGTAAAACCTGAGCCATAGTAGACGTTGGTCGACGCGGTAGCGCGCCACGGCAGCGTGGCATTCCAGCCCAAGTTGAGCGTGTTGCGCTGGTCATGATCCACAGGCGTGTAGCCGGGCGCTACATCACACTCGGGTGAGCTGATGGGATAGCAGACCAAACCGCCAGTGATGGCACCACGCTGCTCGGCGATCTGGTTTGAGTAAGCAAGATGCCCCTGGCCCAGGCGCCCCAGCCTCGGTGAGCGCAGGGTCAGCTCCCAGGCACGGATGAGGGCGCCGTCCACGGTGACCGGATAATAGATACTCGATTCGCCGACGTTGGAGTGATCAAGAAAGTTGTTCACCCGCGTCTTGAACGTATCTATATCGAGCAGCCATCCTCGATAGGGCATCTGCACGCCGAACTGGTGCTCTTCATCGCGCTCACCATGCAGAGGCTCAAAGGCCGTGTTGTTTGATTGCGCATACTGCACGACGGGCCCGGCAGCGGTAAGCAGCGGTGGCGGCTGGTAGAAGCGGCCGTAGAATCCGCGGAAGACCCAGTTAAGCCTCGGTACACGCACGGCCACGCCAAACCGCGGATCGGTCGCATTCTCAGAGAACTCGCTCGTGAAGTGTGTTTCGCGCAGGCCGGCGATCAAGGTAAGCCACGAGGTAGCCTTGTAATTGTCTGACAGATACTCCTCGATAACTCCGCCGGCCGCAGCATCGGGCACGGAGAAGTCAGCTGCGCTGCCGTCGTTGAAGGTCGCTCCGAAGAGGTAACTGTCGTGCTGGCCAAACGAGTACAAGCCAGCCTGCAGGGTATTTCGAGCGAGCTCTGTGCTCACAGTCGCTTGTGCGCCGGCATAGTTTGAAGCGCGATCGGATCGTGTGGCGACAGGCAGGTCCTGCGCGCCAGGCTCATAGTCAGCCATGTTGTAGTGGTAGAAGGGCGAGAGCTGCAGTACGGTCGCAGTGTTGAAGGTGTGCAGGTACGAGAAGGCGACCATCCCATCTGTTTCATGCTGGCTGTCACGAAGGCCGCTCGAGTCGAACTGCTGGTTCTCAAAGTCGTTGCTGTTCGGATCGTAGGGGATTTGAAAGTAGTCCGTCCTCAGTTGGGTAACGAGCCGTAGCTGGTCTCGTGGCGTTCGATTGTCAACCAGCGAGGCAAACCCGCCGTAACCATTGGTCGCATCATGAAAGGTCTGCCCGATTGGAGGAGCCAATCCATAATCGCTGCGATTGCCGTTCAGGCTTGCATAGTAGGCAAAGCGCTGCGTGTGGTCGCCGAAGTTAAGTTGGTCGTTGGTTTCCAAAAAGCTGCCCGCGCTTAAAACCAGTTCGGCTTCGCGATCCCGCTCAAAGCCGGTCCGCGGAACCACGTTGAAGATGCCGTAGGTGCGGTCGCCGTTGTCGGCGGTGTAGCTGCCGCGCTGCACCTCAATGTAGTCGATGTCTTTCGGATCGATCTGCGCGCCAAGGTTGCTTGCGATGTTGGTGTTGGGTATTTCGATGCCGTCGATCTGCCAGCTGACCTGGTGGCCGCCGCGCATGTGCAGCATGTCGTGGGTCATGTAGGCGCCAGGCACGTAGTCGGTGATCATGGCCATGCTGTTGGTGCGGTCCGCGCCTGGTGTTTCGGCGATCTGCTGCCTGCTGATGAGAGTGGTTGGTGTAGCCGTGTTGACGTTTGCGGATTGAGCATCGCCTGCTACCGATATCGTCTCCTTCACGGACCCGAGTTGTAACTCGATGTGCAGGATGGGCGAGGTGTCAGAGGCGAGAGTGAGGCTCTGCGCAGCAGAGGAGAAGCCGGGCTGAGCGACGCTCAAGGTGTACTCACCCAGCGGGACAGAGGTCATCAGGAACGAGCCGTCCGGGTTGCTGGTCGCATTGACTGTGAAGGCCGAGTGGGCTGCCTTAAGCGTGATCTGCGCGCCTGCGATCGGTCGGTGTTCCGGATCATGGATCACTCCCTGGACTCGACCGAAGATAAGTGCATGCGCGCTGGCAAGAAGAATAAAAGGCAGGGAGAGCTGCATGGTCCATCGTGCGCGGAGCAGGCAAGACAGGGTCTCACGCAGCCACGCGACCGCGGGCTGGCGTGGCGCTAAGTTCTTTGACATAAAGGAGGCGCCTCTTGCGCGCGGATGGATAAAGGCGCGCAACGCTTGTTTCCTCAAAGCCGCATGCGTCAGCGATGCGAGTTCTTCGGAATAGAGAGTCTATGAGCTAGCGAGACTGGCTAAGCGAGAGAAAAGCAGCAGGGCGGCCCGCGTGGGCTCCTGAGCGCGAGGGCACGTGCGTAGCCCTCAAGCGCCCCGACCGTGAAGAAAGGAAACCAGGTCAGGAGGAAGGGCAGGCTTGCCAACGTAACAGCCCCGATCAGGCGCTCGAGGATCGCTGCGCCACGGTGCGGCATGAGCAAGCATCCCGTCGAGTGCAAGCTGGCATGCTGGCGGTCGAGCCCCGGCTGCATGGCCTCGATCTGCGTGCAATGGTGTGCGCCAAGCCGGCGGCAGCATGCAGGCAGAAGGCTCTGCTGCTGCCGGCTCACGGCCAGTGGCGCTACGAGCAGCCAGGCCGAGAGTGCAAGCAGCAGGAGAGAGCAGAGTTTCCGCACGTCCCTAGTGTGCCACAGAGCGCGCCGATGTAACCGCAGACTTAACCGGAAGAGCTAGACGGAGGAGGAAAATGCAGCCTTGCTTTCTTGTCATGGCTGGCAAGGAGGCTTTTCCGCATCTACTCCTCAGCGAGTCAGTTGTGCGCAGGAGCAAGGAAATAAGATGAGCCAGTCCCTGGATGCCGCGCAAGCCGATCCCTCCTCCGCCAGGCAGCATGCCGCCTCACTTGCAAGGCGGGGCCGGCTCTCGCTCTGGGATCTGCGCCGCCTTGGGCTCAAGGAGTTCGGGCAGCGCGTCTGGGCCTCGATGAACAAGGACGACCTTACCGGACGAGCGGCGCAACTGGCGTACTACTTCTTTTTCGCGTTGTTTCCCGCTCTCATCGCGGGGTCTGCGCTGCTGGGCCTTGCTACTAAGTCAGTGGGCGACTTGAATGAGCAACTGTTAAGTTACCTGGCAAACGTGATTCCACCGTCGGCGTACCAGATTGTGTCTGACACCTTCAAGCAGACAGCCCACGCAAGCAGCGGGAAGAAAGTCGTGATCGGCCTGCTGGTGGCGATATGGTCAGCCAGCGCCGGCACGTCCGCCATCCAGGACGCGTTGAACGGGATACACAGCGTTGAAGAAACAAGACCTTTTTGGAGAGCGCGACTTAATGCGATTTTTCTCACGATCGCGGTAGGCATTCTCTTTATCGCGGCGCTGGCTACCTTGTTTGCTGGCGATAAGCTTGTTGTGCACCAGCATGCAGGGCTCGGCTATGTGGCGGTGTTTGCGGTGCGGCTGGTTACCTGGCCTCTCTCGTTCTTGCTGGTGGGTATGGGCTTCGCGCTGGTCTACTGGAAGGCGCCGGATATGAAGGAGCAGCCCTGGGAGTGGGTCACGCCTGGCGCTGCGATCGGCATTCTCATCTGGCTGCTGGCCTCGCTGCTGCTGCGCGTCTACCTGCACTACTTTGACACTTACTCGGTCACCTACGGCTCGCTCGGCGCGGTGATCGTGCTGCTTACCTGGTTCTATCTAAGCGGGCTGGCGTTGCTGCTGGGCTCGGTGATCAATGACACGCTTGAAGTCATGTATGGCGAAGCGAGCCAGGCGAACGCTGCGTCCTCTCACGGCTAGGTCGCAAATCAAGTGATACGCGCTTTCGGCAAGAGAAGGCCGGTTTTGCGTGGCTCATGCCCGAGCGATGGACTGACAGGCCATTTCGTGCAATTAGGAATCAAGCACTGCAAGTGCCTCGAGCGGCTCGGGTCGCACACGAAAATCAGCGTGGGCGCGCGCGTACAGCACCGTACCGTTTTGGGCGATCACGTAAGTGGCCGGCAGAGGAAGCCGCCAACTTTGCTCCCCGTTAATAAAGGGAATATTGACCAGAATGCTGCGGTAGTACCTCTGCAGGTACGGCGGAACGGTATAGACCAAGCCAAACTTACGCGCGGTCCAGGCTCCCTCGTCCGACAGGAGGGGAAAGCCTATGCCGTGCTGACTAGCCGCGAAGTCGTTCTGGCGAATCATCTGCGGAGAGATGCCGACCAGCAACGCGCCGCGCTCGCGCACCCGCGGGTAGAGGTGCTGCCACGCCAGGAGTTCGCTGACGCAGTAGGAGCACCAGCGGCCGCGAAAAAAGTTGATGATCAGCGGTCCAAGCGCGAGCAGATCGTCTGAGCGCACCATCTTGCCTGCGCCGTTCGGCAGCGCAAAGCCCGGCGCCTGCTGGCTGACTGGAAGGACGTGTTCCTCGATGCCGGTCGAGAAAAGCTCCGCGATCGCTTGCTCGCTCGGTGCTATGCGCTCTGGCTGCACCAACTCGCGGGTGCGCTGCGTCATCTCGTCCAGCTGGTCCTGGAGGGGCGTGGCTGGCAGCGCTGCTGCTTCAAAGCGTGACCCGGCGGCGGGCTGGATGCCCCGCGGACCGTCTACGGGCTCTTCGACGTCGTCGCTCATGCAAAACCTCACCTTTGCTTTGGCCAGATTGCTTCAGCAGCTTTTTCGGGTGGCCTGATTCTAAGAGGTTCTCTCGTGGGTGATAGCCGCCTGAGTTTCCTTCTGACACGACGCGCCGCTAGCGGCCGCCCCTCATGCCGCCAAGCATGCTCATGGCGCGCCGCTGCATCGCGCCGCCACCCTGGCCCATGCCTTTGAACATCTTGCGCATCTGCGCATACTGCTTAAGCAACTGGTTTACCTCCTGCACCGAGGTGCCGGAGCCATTGGCGATGCGTTTACGCCGTGAGCCGGAGATGATCTCGTGGTTGTTGCGTTCCTTCTGCGTCATTGAATTGATGATTGCTTCGACGCGCACGAACTGCTTCTCGTCCACCTGGTCGGCCATCTGCTGGATGCCCTGGAAAGGCCCGACCGAGGGCAGCATCTTCATGATTGATTGTAAGGAGCCGAGCTTGCGGATCTGGCGCAGCTGGTCGCGAAAATCCTCAAGCGAGAAGCCGTCGCCCGAGAGCGCTTTTTTGGCGAAGTCTTCCGACTTCTTGCGGTCGAGCGTAGACTCGGCCCGCTCGATCAGCGTCATCATGTCGCCCATGCCCAGCAGGCGGCTGACGATGCGGTCCGGGTGAAAGGCTTCAAAAGCATCGGGCTTTTCGCCGGTGCCGATGAACTTGACCGGCTGCCCGGTCACATGACGGATCGAAAGCGCGGCGCCACCGCGCGCGTCGCCATCCATCTTGGTCAAGATGGTGCCGGTGAGCGCGAGCCGGTCGTGGAAGGCCTTGGCCGACTGCACGGCGTCCTGCCCGGTCATCGCGTCGGCGACAAAGAGTATCTCCTGCGGCGCGAGCAGGGTCTTGAGCATGGCCATCTCGTCCATCAGCTCGGTGTCGATGCCCAGGCGCCCGGCGGTGTCAACGATCAGCGTGTCGCAGCCGGTGTTCACAGCCTCGCGCCGGGCTTCTCTCGCCAGCCGCTCGACGAGAGCCGCACCCGGCTGCTCGCCCTTCTGGTCGCCCTGGTAGAGGTTGGCTTTGATCGAGGCAGCGACGACACGAAGCTGCTCACGCGCAGCGGGCCGATAGACATCGACCGAGACCAGCATCGGCCGGTGGCCGCCCTTCTGCAGCCATGCGGCCAGCTTGCCAGAGGTCGTCGTCTTGCCCGAGCCCTGCAGGCCAGCCATCAGGATCACGGTCGGCGGCCGTGAGGCGAACTGGAAGCGTGCCGTGTCTTTGCCGAGCAGCAGGACCAGCTCGTCGCGCACGATCTTGATCACCTGCTCGGTCGGCGAGAGCGCGGTCATGACCTCCTGGCCCAGCGCCTTGACGCGGATGTGCTCGATCAACTCCTTAACGACGCTCAGGTTCACGTCGGCTTCGAGCAGGGCGAGCCGGATCTCCCGCAGGGCGTCGGTAATGTTCTCTTCCGAGATCGTGCCCTGCCCGCGGAGGTTCTTAAAGGCGCGCTGCAGCTTTTCCTGGAGGTTTTCAAACATAAGGTTCGGCCTTCAGTCTACCAGCGAAAACCAGACCGACTCCCGCGCAAGGAGGTCTACCAGAGCCGCTTGATCTCAAAAGTATCCAGCTGCGCATCTGCACTCAGTAAGGTGAGCTTCTCAACAAGCGCCTGTGCCGCAAGGATCCGGTCGAAGGGATCCTTATGGGCCTGCGGAAAAGCCCCGGCGGTGCGGGCGTGCAGACTGCTGATGGGAAGTAGTTGAAGTCCGGCAAGCTCTACCTGCCTCTCAAAGCCTCTGAGCAGGGCTGCTGCCTCCGGCAGCTTGCCTTGGCAATGCTTGGTGGCTAATTCGAAGCTGGAGACAGCGGAGACAAAGAAGTCATGGTCTCCCTCCCCGAGCAGCCGGGTCACCAGCTCGGATTGCCGGCTTGAGCCTATAGCAATCCATAGCAGCGTATGCGTGTCCAGCAGACATCTCAATCACCCTCTCCATTCCAGAGCCGCAGTTCATCCTCTGGCAGAGGATCGAAGAAGGGATGATCGAGGCCTATATCGGGGATCTGACCTTTCAGCCAGCCCATAAGAATGGGCCTCTTCTCCACCCAAGGCACGACCTTTACCAGTTTTTTCCGGTCCTTTCCGCTAGTAATGACCACCTCTTCGCCAGCAAGCGCATGCTGGATAAGCTTAGAAAACTGAGTCTTCGCTTCATGTACTGTAAATTTCACGGAACCCTGCCTGGCAGCTGGACTAAGCTTAGTCTACATTGCGGGTCGGGATGGACGGCCCAGCAAGCGAGCCAGCCGAAAGTACCGCTTGGCGCGTGCAACATCACGCATGATCTGCGCCTTGAGCTCCTCTGGCGAGGCAAAGCGCTGTTCGCCGCGAAGCCGCGCTAAGAAGCTTAACTCAAGCGGCGTCTCCGGGGTGATCTCTGGTGCATGGGCTGGATCGAAGTCGAGCAGGTAGGACTCGACGGCGTAGGAATCTGCGCCGAAGGTCGGGCGATTGCCGGCGTTGGTGACGGCGTCGAAGCAGGGTGCCGGGAGCCCGCTGTCGGACGGGTTGCCGATGCGCAGCCGGGTGATGTAGACGCCATGCCCTGGTAGCAGCTCGTTGTAGGGAGCCAGGTTCACAGTCGGTACCAGGAGCCTGGTGCCAAGGCCGCGGCCACGTGCCTGCGTGGAGGTGATCGAAAAGGCCCGGCCCAGCAGCGCGCGCGCTTGGCCGACTGCGCCGTCTGCGATGAGGGTTCGGATCTGGCTGCTCGCCACGCTCAGCCCGCGCACCGTGAGCACGGGGTGGGTAAACGCTTCAAAGCCGAGCGCAACACCCAGCGCGCGCAACTCCGCCATGCCTGCCCGGGCGCCATAGCCGAAGCGAAAGTTGTCGCCCTCGTGCACTTCGACGGCATGTAGCTTGCGGGCGAGGACCTCGGAAGCGAAAGCCTCGGCCGAATACTCGGAGAACTCGCGGGTAAACGGCAGCACCAGCGTGGCGCTCAGCCGATGGCCGCCAGGGTGGACGGATCGAACGTCGGCCAGCAGTCGCAGACGCTCGGCCAAGGGCGTGATCAGCTTGGGCGCGTACTCAGGCCTCAGGATTTGGAGCGGATGCGGGTCAAAGGTAACCGCAACCGCCGCAGCCTCGCAGGCCGCTGCCCGCTCACAAACATCGCGCAGAATGGAGAGATGCCCGCGATGCACACCATCAAAGTTACCGATCGCGATCACCGAAGGTCCGAATCGGGCAGGCACTTCCGCAAGCGAGCGAAAGACCTGCATGGCTAGCAGCCCCCTGCCGCGACGGCAGCGGTGAGCCGGAAGGGAATCTGCAGACCGTCGTAGGCCAGGCGCACGTGAGCGGGCAAGGTGCGCTCGGTGTCAGCGTGATGCAGATCGTGGGACATGTGGGTGAAGAAAGCCTGCTTGGGCTGAATGCGTTCAACCCATGCCAGTGCCTCTTCGACGTTCGCGTGGTTGGGGTGCTTGGTACGCCGGAGCGCGCCGAGAATCAGCACGTCCAGGCCTTCGAGCAAGGCCAGGCTGCTCTCTGGGACCTCGCTCATATCGGTCAAGTAGGCCGCGGTGCCGAAGCGGTAGCCTGCGATGCCCAGCTTGCCGTGGTGCAGCGGAATGCGACGAAAGCCCACCCCGGAGACCTCGATGCACTGGTCCCCGGCGACGCGATGCAGCTCGACCCTGGCACGATAGGAGTAGGTCGAGGCGGGTGAGAAGGTGTAGTCGAAGATGCGCTCGAGGGTAAGGGCTGTCGTGTCGTCCGCATAGAGCGGCAGGCCGCCCTGGTGCAAAAAGCTGAGCGGCCTCAGGTCATCGAGACCAAGCGTGTGGTCAGCATGCGCATGCGTATAGAAGACTGCGTCCAGATGGTGGATGCCCGCGCGAAGGGCCTGGATGCGGAACTCCGGGCCGGTATCAATCACTACCTGGTGGGCAGGCTCGCCGTGGCTGTCAGGCGTGCCCCAACTGATTAGCACCGACGGGCGCGTGCGCGTATCCCGCGGGTCGGGCGAAGTGCAGGTCCGGCATCGGCAGCCGAGCATGGGCACGCCCATCGATGTGCCGCTGCCGAGCACGGTGATTTGCGCGGCTTCTGCCTCGAATCGAGACGCGCGCACTTCTGCAGCGGGGAGGCGAGGCTCACCTGCGTATGGACGCTCTTCGTTCAGGGCGCCGTTCTACTTTCTACCCGGCGGAGGCGCCTGTTGGGCCTGCGCGGCGATCGCGTTGGTCAGCTCGAGGAACATCATGCGCAGCTCAAAGGTCACGCCTTCGAGCAGGCGCCGCTCCTTGTCGTCGAGGTTGCCGCGCGTCTTATCAGCCAGCACATTCAGCATGTCGATCGACTGTCGAGCGCCAAGGATGTCGATGCGCGGCTTCTGTCCGGGCTCGGTGCCAGCGCCCATCGCCATGATGGCCGAGAGATAGAAGCTCTGCACGATGTGTTCAAAGCCGACAGCGGCTGTGGCCTTCATGCTAGGATTCGCCTGCCGCAGCAGCGAATCCATCTCGCCCGAGAGCCGCGTGTATTCACGATGCTGGGCTGCTCTCTCCTCAGCCGAGGGCGGTGGTCCGGTCTGCATATCCTCCGGGTAATCCTCCTCCAGACCTGCATCCAGGCCCAGAGCCTCGTCTTCGCTGCTCAATCCATCGCCATCGACGTCATAGCCGGCGCCGGGAAACTCCGCCGGCGCCCGCTGTGCCTGCGCTTCTTCGCGCCGGTCTTGCAGGGTGCCGATATCGTCGGCCTCCACGGTGGAGCGGGTAGGCATGCTGACCACCTTGGCGCCTGGCAGGGCTACCTGCTGAGTTGCCTGCTGAGTTGCCTGCTGAGTTGAAGGAGCCGCAGTCGACATACTTACAGCCTGCTGGGGCGGGGCGGCCTCTTCAAACGGCGGCGGGGCAGTGTACCCCTCGCGAATCTCGCCATCGGCGGTAAATTTACGGCGATCGACGACGACGAATGCGGGCGGTTTCTCTGCCATGGCTAAATCCTCTTTCCTTGATGCGTGTAGCTGGCAAGCTCGCCCAGCAGGGAGTGAGCGGGCACCTGAGCCACGCCCCCCTGGTAAGTGAGCGTGCCCTTGAGAGCCTCGATCCGGACCAGGCCGAGCGCTGCATAGCCGCCGGATGGTAGCGGGACGGAAGCGATGCTGGTCAGCTCGCCAATCGCTACGCCGTCTGCGGTGAGCGGTGTGCCCGGCTCAGCGGAAGCCCCATGCAAAAAGAACTGGCGCAACCCGCGATGCACCGTGGCTCGGGAGCGTACCCGTTCCACAATCTCCTGGCCGAGATAGCAGCCCTTGTTGAAGTTGAGCGCCTGCATCTGCCCCGTCTCCTGGGCTAGGGTCTTCTCCGTGATGTCGATCCCGTAGAGTGGCATGCCTTCAAGCACCCGCAACGCATCGACCGCGAACGCCCCCGCAGCAACGACTCCGCTGCCCAGCAATTGCTCCCAAAGAGGAAGGGGCTCCGCGACCCAGAGAGAAAAGCGGCGAACAGAAGAGCTGTGTTCAGCGACAACAACTGTGGCCGCGCCGCTCGATGTTTCCGCAAAGGTTCCGCTCGCAGGCGTCGGCAGGCCGAGCGAAGCCAGCAGCGACTCCGCCCCAGGCCCGGCCAGCCCCAGCGTGGTGCTGCTTCTACTCGCACTCCCGGGAACGTCCTCGACCCAGGCGAGCTCCACATCATCCATGATGATGAAGCGATCCAGGTGCGCAAAAAGATGCTCGGCCTGCGAGCGGTCGGTCTCGAGGAGAAGGTGGTCGGCAAAAGCCAGGATGGTGGCGTCTCCCTGAATCCGGCCCTGCGCGTTCAGAATAAAGGTGTAATTGTGCGTCCCGGGCGTGAGCGCCTTGACGGTGTTGGTGACCATGCCGTTGAGCCAGCGCACCCGGTCGTCTCCGGCGATGCGGAGGCGCACCCGTTGTCCGCGATCAAAGACAGCAGCCTGTTGAGCCAACGCCGAAAGCTCTGCCGCAGCGTCAGAGAAGACAGCGATGGTACGAGCACCCTGGCATGCAGTGAGCACACCCCCGCCGCCCAGCGAGTGAGCAAGCGGCGTTAGCGGAGAGGCCGCAGCCGTTAGCATGGGAACAGCTTCGCTCTCGCAGGAGGCAGTGCTTTCGCTCATAGGCTGCGCGCCTTGGCTTTGAATAGGCACACAGCGATTATAGTCTTGCCCCCGGACAGACCGGGCCTGGTAGGAGCACTTAGCCAAGCTGCCTTTAGCAAGAGCAACGCTTGTCTCATGCAGGGTCAACGACGCAGCCGGGGCGCTCGGCGGCTCGCAGGAAAGAAAAAGGTGAATGGATTGGCTGGAAAGAGCAGAGCCTGCGGCCGGGGGATCCGGACCATTTGGACCATCCGAGCCTTCTGGACTGTCCGGACCATCCGGACCATTCGGACCACAGCGTTGGCAGCCTGGATCGTAATGATCACAGCCGGTTCGGTCGTTGTCAGTGTCGCTCCCCAGGCCGGCACAGCGCAGCAGGCGGCGCCGCCCTCCGCAGCGCCGCCACCTTCGGCAACCAGTGCCGCACCTAAGCCCGAGAGCACGCCCGAGAGCAAGCCCGAGAAAGAGATGACCCCTGAGCAGGCGCGCACGCTCTTTCGCTCGGTCGATACGATCCTCAAGTTCGATTCGAGTGATACGGGCTTGCCCATCAAACACGACGTCAAGCGCCGCCTCACCACCCGGAAGGCGGTGGAGGCATTCCTGGTCGAGAAAATGAAGGAGGACAAGGACACGGCGCGGGTCGAACGCTCGGCCATTGTGCTCAAGAAGTTTGGCCTGCTGCCGGCTGACTTTGATCTTCGTCCGTTCCTGCTTAGCCTTTTGAAGGAGCAGATCGCCGGCTACTACGACTCGAAGACCAAGACCGTGAACCTGCTGAACTGGATCAACCCGGAGGAGCAGAAACCGGTTCTGGCTCACGAGTTGACGCACGCCCTGCAAGACCAGCATGTAAACCTCGACAAGTGGGGCGACCAATCGCTCGACAGCACCCCGCACGAGGTGGCGGATGACAACCGATACCTAAAACACGACGAGGACGACACTGCACGCGAGGCCGTGCTCGAGGGTCAGGCAATGGTTGCCTATATGGACTGGAGCCTGGCCCCGATGGCGCAGAGCCTGCGCACCTCGCCCGACGTGCCCATTGACCCGGTCGATGACAAGCCGGATCCGGAGTCGCCCATTCTGTCCAGCGCGCCCCTGGTGCTCAAGGCCTCGCTGCTTTTCCCATACCAGGACGGGATGCTCTTTGAACAGGTGCTCTTGAAAGACCATGGCGCGAAGGCTGCCTTTGCCGCCGTGCTCGACAGGCCGCCTTCGTCAAGCTACGAGATCATGCACCCCCATGCCTACGAGCAGCACGCTCAGCCTGCCCTGCTCACCCTGCCTGACCTGCACCCACTGCTCGATGCCGAGTACAAGCCCTACGATCTGGGCGTGATGGGCGCGCTTGATGTGCGCATGCTCGGCCAGCTCTTTGGCGGAGCCGGGCCGTCCGCGGACCTGGCTGCCGGTTGGGACGGCGGAGCTTACTATGCGGCGCAGAGCAAGAGCGCAGTAGCAGCTGGGCATGGCGACAGCACTGCATCGATCGGCCTGCTCTATCTTTCACGCTGGACGACCCCCGAGGCAGCCGCTGAGTTCGCCAGGCTGTACGCCGCTGACCTCGGTCGCAAGTACAAGCAGCTCAAGTCTGACGCTGGCGAGGGCGCCGGACAAGCAGACCGGAAGACTGCCTCGCGGCTGGTCTTTTCGACAGAGGAAGGCCCTGTCATCCTCAACAGGCACGACCGCCAGGTCTTTATCAGCGAGGGGTTTGCACTTCCGCTGGAGGCCAAGCTCGAGGAGCAAATGACCGGCACGGCGCCTGCCCTCGAGAGTGCCTCGCTTGCGAACGTGACAGAGGTCGCGCAACCGGCTGAAGAGCTGAGCGCGCCGCTGGTCAGGCTCTTTGGAGAGCGTGGCATGATGGAGGCCGGCCTGGCCCTGACTCAAGAGCGATGCCGAGAGCATCGCGCAGAGCGAGCGATCAGCGTGCAAAGGGCAGCAGGTTTGCCGAAGGTATACTGAGCTTTTGGTCTGGAGCGCCCACTCCCAAAGAGGTGCGCTCCGCAGCCTAGATAGAATCGCGCGGCGTCGGCCTGTTCTAAGAGCTGCGTGCGTTACGGAGCGAACTTTGCCTCAGGCACAGATTGGCATCATCGGCGGGAGCGGGCTCTATGCCATGCCCGGCCTCACCGCAATCCATGAAGAATCGATCAGCACCCCCTTCGGCTCGCCGAGCGATCCTCTTGTCTTTGGCGAGCTCGATGGTCGCAAAGTCGTCTTTCTCGCACGACACGGCAAAGGTCATCGCATCCTGCCGAGCGAGCTTAACTTCCGCGCAAATGTCTATGCGCTCAAGTCTGTCGGCGTCGAGCAGATTCTCTCGGTCTCAGCCGTCGGCTCGCTCAAGGAAGAGCACAAGCCAACCGACTTCGTCATCCCGGACCAGTTTATCGACCGCACCTACGCGCGCACCTCGACTTTCTTCGGGGAAGGCGTTGTGGGGCATGTGGCATTCGGCAATCCAGTATGCGGCGCGGTCGCTCAAGCACTGACCTCGGCCTGCGAGCGCGAGGCTGTGGTGGGTAAGTCAGGCGGCACCTACGTCTGCATTGAGGGCCCACAGTTTTCCACCCGCGCTGAATCGAATCTCTATCGCAGCTGGGGCGCCGACATCATCGGCATGACCAATCTCCAGGAAGCCAAACTCGCCCGCGAGGCCGAGATCTGCTACGCCACCCTCGCGATGGTGACCGACTACGATTGCTGGCACACCGGCCATGACGACGTCACCGTCGAGCAGGTGATTGCTGTCATGAGCCAGAACTCGGCGAACGCCTGCCGGGTGGTGCGCGCCGCTGTCAGCCTGCTCCCCAGCATGCGCAGCTGCGGCTGCGCGCATGCGGCGCAATTTGCCATCATGACCAGCCGCGACCTGATACCGGCCGCGACCAGGGAAAAGCTTGCGCTGCTCTACGGGAAGTATCTGCAAGCGTAAGCAGCATCCACGGCAAGACAGACCAGGCAGTAAACGATCGCGGCTCCACAACACAAAGAGGCAAATAGGCAGATGTCGATTTTGGCAGTAGGCAGCGTAGCGTTCGACGGCATTGAGACTCCTTCGGGCACGCGCGAGCGTTGTCTCGGGGGAGCAGCCACCCACTTTTCGCTGGCCGCGAGTTTCTTCACCCAGGTTCGACTGATTGCCGTGGTAGGTGAGGATTTTACCGATGCCGAAGAGTCGCGACTCACTCGTCGCGGCATCGACACACGCGGCCTCGAGCACGCGGCCGGCAAGAGTTTCTTCTGGCGCGGTTCGTACCTTGAGAACTTGAACGAGGCGCAGACGCTGGCTACCGAGCTCAACGTCTTTGAAACCTTCACTCCGAAGATTCCTGCAGAGTACAAGGATTCGGAATTCCTCTTTCTCGCCAACATCGACCCGGTGCTGCAAGCCCGGGTACGCGCGCAGATGCCGGATGTGCGCATGGTTTGCGGCGACACAATGAATTACTGGATTGGCGCCCACCGGGCCAGCCTGCTCAAGGTGCTCAGCGAACTCGATACGCTGTTGATCAATGATGGCGAGGCCAAATCGCTGGCCGGGGAGGCAAATCTATCCATGGCTGCGGAGAAGATCCTTGCCATGGGTCCCTCCAGCCTCATCATCAAGCATGGCGAGTATGGCGCCACCGCCTTCCTCGGCGATCGCGCGTTTCAAGACGCACAATCCGGCAGCAGCGTCTTTCGTGTTCCGGCGCTGCCGCTGCACTCGGTCGTTGATCCGACCGGCGCAGGAGATTCGTTTGCAGGCGGGTTCTACGGCTATCTGGCCTCGCAGCCCGCGGTGACTCTGCGTGCTTACAAGACCGCCATGTTCTACGGCGCTGTGATGGGCTCGTTTGCCGTTGAGTCCTTTGGCACCGAGCGGGTCGAAACGCTGACCCGCGAGGAGATCGACCAACGCTTCGCCGAGTTGCGGGCACTTAGCCATCTTGACTGACACGCGCCGGGCACGAGCGGTGCGCCGCCACTCGGCATCGGTGAGGCTCTTGGCCCCAGCACCATGGACCCCGGCACAAGCGCTGCGACAGGAGTTAATCCTGGTCACCGGTATCGCGGCGATGCTCTCTGTCTTTGCGCTCGCCTACTGTCTCCCGCGTGGGCTGCTGCTCCTGCCGGGCGATGCGGTGGCGCACCTGCACATTGCCCGCCGTATCACTGACTCGCTCTATCCCGGCTTTCGCCAGCTTGGCTCGGTATGGCTGCCTCTGCCGCATCTGCTGCTGCTGCCCTTTGTGCAGAAGATGAGCTGGTGGCAGAGTGGAGTCGCGGGTGCTCCCCCTTCGATGCTCGCTTACGTTCTTGGCGCAGCGGGCTTGTATCGGCTGGCGCGCTACTGGCTCTCCATGAGGGGTGCACTGGTGGGCGTCGCCTTTTACGCGCTCAATCCCGATCTGCTCTACCTGCAGACCACGGCGATGAATGAGCCGCTCTTCCTTGCGGAGATGATCTGGGCGGCACTGCTGCTCACCAACTATGCGCGGCTGGTGGCCACCCTGCCGCCGGAGGTTTCACGCGAGATCGATGCAGTCGCTGAGATCAACGTAACAGTGACTGTAGCGAATCAGCGGCTCCTCAGGCAGCGCCGCGCGGCGACCCCTTCTAGCCAGCAGGACCGGCGGCTGCGACGATTGCTCCTGAGCCTCGCGCTGGTGCTGGCCGCGGCGGTGTTTACCCGCTACGACGGCTGGATCTTCGCCGCACTCGCGTGGTGTTTCGCCGCATGGCTGGCGTTCCGCTCCGGCGCCCTGCGCAGGCCCTCGGGCGGAGCCTTTGTGCTCTTCACCGCGATCGTGGTTGCCGCGCCGCTCTTCTGGCTCAGCTACAACGCGAAACAGTTCCATGATCCGCTCGACTTTCTGCGCGGCCCTTACTCGGCCCGCGCCATCGAGCTCCGGACCACCCCTGCTGGCTCGTCTCACCCACCCGGCTGGCACAACATGCGCATCGCCGGCCATTACTTCCTCAAAGCGGCAGAGCTCGGCGCTACCACGCCCATCCTTACCAACCTGCTGCTCACGCTGGTGCTCGCCGGGACCTTCATCGCCGTACGCCGGCGCCAGGCGCGCGCAGTGATGGCGCTCTTCTGGCTGCCCCTGCCTTTCTACGCGTACTCGGTCGCCTACGGCTCGGTGCCGATCTTCATCCCGCCATGGCCGCCGCACGCCTGGTACAACACCCGATACGGCATGGAACTGCTGCCGGCTTTTGCGCTCAGCCTTGCCTTTGCTGCCGACGCGGCCCTCGGTTGGCTGGACCGTCGTGAAGCCAGCCGGGTGCCTGCCGCCATGGTCACCTTCGCGACCCTGCTTGTCCTTATCTGCTTGAACACCATCGCGATCTTCCGTGAGCGGCCTCTGGTCTACGCGGAAGTGGTTGCGAACTCCCGCACCCGCGTCCCTTTTGAGGCTGCACTTGCCCGCGCGCTCGCAGCGCTGCCGACCGAAGACCGCATCCTGATGTATACCTCGGATCACATTGGCGCCGTGCAGCAGGCCGGCATCGCGCTGCGTCGCACCATCAACGACAGCGACTACCTGGCCTGGACCGACGCGCTCCGCCACCCGGCCCAGGCAGCGCCCTTGGTCGTCGCGATCGATCGCGATCCCCTCGCGCAGGCCATCGCCGCTCACCCTGAGGGGCTTACGCTGCTTGATGTCATTTGCTCAACCGGGCAGCCCTGCGCGCGTATCTATACCGCACGGCAACCGCTTGCGCGCTCTGGTAGCATGCCGACAAAGTGATGCGCGCCTTCCTTTCGCATGGCCTGGCAGTTTACGAGCAGAGTGGCCACATGCTCCACTTCAACACGCTCGAGCAAACCACGCTCTCCCAGAGCGTTGCTACGAGGCTGTTGCTCGCAGCCTTTTTAGGCGGAGTGATCGGCCTGGCGCGCGAGTACCGGCGCAAGCCGTCGGGCGTTCGCACCAATCTGCTGATCTGTTTCGGCTCGGCCATGTTCACCTTTCTCTCTCCGATCCTGGCCGGCGAGGGCGGCAACAACAAGGGCCAAATCGCGGCCAACGTGGTCCAGGGCATCGGCTTTCTGGGCGCCGGGCTCATCCTGCATAATCGCGATCGGGTCAACGGTCTCACCAGCGCCGCCACTGTCTTCGTCGTCGCTTCTATCGGCATGGCATGCGGAGCCGGCCTGCACCTGCTCGCTAGCCTGTCCACAATCGTGGTACTGCTCTCGCTGGAGGTGATCGGCGCGATGGAGCAGCGTTTCAACATTAAGGCGTATAGCCTGATCTATGAAGTCAGGGCGCCCGACCTGGGTGCGGCCAAGGTTGCGCTGCTGGTTACCATGGATCGAGTAGGCAAGCGGCTGACCGCCATTGAGCAGGACAGCGTAGGCGTTTTGCAGCGGATGAGCTTTGAGGTGGATGCCACCAGGCGCGGACATGAGCAGCTCCTGAGCTCGATGCGCCAGGCGCCGGAGATTGAGGCGGTGCTCACTTTTCATGATGCGGCCGAGGATTGACGCTATTTTTCCGTTACTGTAGAGCGCCGCACTTCTCTCTGCGTGGCTCGCTTACCAAGCGCACGCACACGAGCGGCTGTCTTCCATTACCTTTAGGAAATTACATCCAGCGATGATTCGATTTATCAAAGCACATGCGTGTGGCAATGACTTTCTCATCGTAGAACGTGAGACTAGCGACAGCGAAGCGGAAGAGCGCGTAGCGGCCCTTGCGCTCTGCGCCAGGACCACCGGCGTGGGCGCCGATGGCATCGAGTACCTGGAGTGGACGGGCGACCGATCGGGCCGCATCCGGCTCTACAACGCCGATGGATCCATGGCAGAGATCTCCGGCAACGGCACGCGCTGCGTGGCCGCCTGGATGGCGCACTCACGGCAGCTGGAGCCAGGGGCAGTGATCACCCTTGCGACAGACGCCGGAGAGCGGGAGTGCCGCGTGGTCGAAGTTGAGACCGTCACGCACACTTACCAGATTGCAACGCGGATGGGTGTGCCTACGGTCTCGCCGCGAGACATCACGCTTGATAAAGAAGGCGTGATCGTCGAGGGCGTGGTGGTCTCGACCGGCAATCCTCACTTCGTAATCTTGGTTAAAGACGAGGGCTTTCGCGTGCACGGGCTGAGCTGGCAGGAGTTGGGCCGCGCGATCTGCTTCCACCCTGATTTTCCCGAGCAGACGAACGTGGAGTTCGTCTTCGTGCGGTCGCGCGATGAGCTGGCGATCCGCATCTTCGAGCGCGGAGTCGGGCCTACGACATCTTCTGGAACCGGCACTTGCGCCTGCTCCGCGGCTGCCATTGCGACTCAAGGTTCGAGTGCGCGGCTGCTGGTCGAGTCGCCAGGCGGGGCACAGCGAACCGAGTGGCATGGGCCGACCGAAGAGATCCTGCTCACTGGGCCGGCCACGATCATCGCCGAGGGCCGGGCTTTTCTGTCGGCCATCTCCCAAGGCCAGGCGCGCCCATGACACTCGTGCCCCTAAAGCCGCGCGCTGTTCGTCTCTCCCTTGCAGACGGTCGGGCGCCGCACATCCGCATCGTCGCGCCAGCCAGCAGCGCCCAGGCGCACCGGCTTGCAGAGGGGGCCGCGGCGCTCGTGGCACGTGGCTACCAGGTGAGCTTTGGCGAGCATGCGCAGGGTCGCCACGCGCCCTACTTTTCGGCAAGCGTTGAGGATCGAGTGGCCGACCTGCACGCCGCGTTTGCTGATCCCTCAGTCGATATCGTGATGTGTACCCGTGGCGGTTACGGATCGAACTATCTTCTCGACCGGCTGGATCTCGACCTGATCCGCCGCCATCCGAAACCCTTCTTCGCCTACAGCGACCTGACCGCCGTGCAGAGCTGGCTGATCGATCAGCTAGGACTCGTTGCGTTCCACGGGCCGATGCTGGCAGCGGACTTCAACCGCGACGGCGGGGTTGACGAAGCAAGCTTCAAGGCGGCACTCGGGGGAGACACGCTGAGCCTGGACGCCTCGCACGGGCTCCGTACCCTGCGCCCGGGCCGCGCCGCCGGCACGCTCTATGGCGGCTGCTTAACGCTGCTCACCTCAGCGCTCGGCACGCCCTACGCGCCCCAAACTGAGGGCAAGCTGCTCTTTCTGGAAGATGTTGGCACCAAGCCCTACCAGGTAGACCGCATGCTGCGCCAGCTCCAGCAGGCTGGCAAGCTCGAGCGCGTGCCCGGCATCATCTTCGGCGAGATGCTCGACTGCGTCTCATCCGGCGCTGGTCAACCCCGTGATTCGCACCTGCTCGAAGACGCGATCCTCGGCGCGCTTGACTCAGGTCGGCCGGGCGGATTTCCGGGTCCGGTCGCGATTGGCCTGCGATCCGGCCACGTTTCGGGAGCCAACATCACCCTTCCGCTTAACATAGAGGCAGAGCTTTTGTTAGAAGGGGAGCCGGCGCTGCGAACCTCGGAGCCGGCAGTAGTGGGGTAAAAACGCACACCATGCAATCAGAGAAACACATTCATCTCATCGGCATCTGCGGCACGGCGATGGCTTCGCTCGCCGGGCTCTTGCAGCTGAAAGGCCATCGCATTACCGGCTCTGACCAGGCGGCCTATCCGCCGATGTCTGACATGCTACGCTCGCTCGGCATCCCCATCAGCGAGCCTTTCAACGAGGCAAATCTCGAGCCTCGGCCCGACCTGGTCATAGTCGGCAATGCGATCTCGCGTGGCAATCCGGAGCTCGAGTATGTGCTCGACCAGCGGCTGCCGTTCACTTCCTCGGCGCACGTGATGCACGAGGAGTTCCTCTCGGGACGCGAGTCGCTCGTGGTCTCGGGCACGCACGGCAAAACAACCACGACCAGCATGCTGGCCTGGATCTACGAGGTAGCCGGACGCCTCGATCCTTCACTCACGCCCTCGTTTCTGGTCGGCGGCGTGGTCGAAAACTTCGGCTCGAGCTTCCAGCTGCGGCCGACGCGGCCATTCCTGATTGAAGGAGACGAGTATGACACAGCCTTCTTCGACAAGGGGCCAAAGTTCATGCACTACTTCCCAGACGCGCTCATTCTCACCCATGTTGAGTTCGACCACGCCGATATCTACCGAGATCTCGATGCAGTCAAAACGGCGTTCAAGCGGCTGGTCAATCTCGTGCCACGGCGCGGCCGGATCGTTGCTTTTGATGGATCCGAGAATGTAACCGAGTGTCTTACGAAAGCCATGTGTCACGTTGAGCGTTACGGATTCAGCCAAGACTCCAACTGGCGCATGATCGGACTTGAGCACGGCGATGGCGGCACTCACTGGGAGCTGCTGCGCGACGGCAAACCATGGGCAAAGCTAACGCTGCCCATGGCTGGGGAGCACAACGCGTTGAACGCAACGGCGGCCGCCGCGCTAGCCGCCGGACAGGGTGTACCGGCCGGGGCGATCGTCGAGGCGCTGGCCGGCTTTCAGAGCGTCAAGCGCCGGCTCGAGGTGCGTGCGGTGGTCGATGGCATCACCATCATCGACGACTTCGCGCATCATCCGACCGCGATACGCGAAACGCTGCGGGCCCTGCGCTCTGCTTATCCACGGTGCCGCCTTTGGGCTGTGCTTGAGCCTCGCTCAAACACACTCCGGCGCAATGTCTTTGAGCGGGAGCTGGTGGAAAGCCTCTCGCTCGCCGATCGGATCGTGCTCGCCGGGATCTTCAAACAGGAGAGCATTCCAGTGAACGAGCGGCTGCATCCGGAAGCGGTGCTGCTCGCGCTCGCTGACGCCGGGCATGAGGCGGCGCTCTACGCGCACGCTGACGATATCGTCGCGAATATTGCGCCGGAGCTCGCGTCCGGAGACGTAGTCGCCATCCTGTCCAACGGCGGCTTCGATGGCATCTACGAGACGCTTCCCGCGGCTCTCCGCGCGCGTGTGGAAGCGGAGCAGGCGAGCCCGTCATGCTAGCGTATCTGTCGCTGTTACTTGTCTGGGCCGTGCTGGGTCTGCCCGCGGCGATCATCGCGCTTCCATGGACGATCGTGACCGGCAATGTCAATCTGCTTTACATGCTCGGCCTGGGCGTGATGCGGTTTGGCCTGCGCGTGGCCGGGGTGCGGGTCATTGTTGAAGGGCAAGCCGGCGTACCCCGGAACACGCCATGCCTCTACATGGCCAATCACCAGTCCAACCTCGACCCGCCGCTGCTGGCCGGCGTTCAGCCGGCGAATGCAGCCATGATGGTCAAGGACTCGCTGATGCGGATCCCGCTCTTTGGCTATGCGATGCGCCTGGCGCACTGCGTTCCGGTCGAGCGCAAGGGAAAGCTCGAGAGTGCAAAGCAGAGCTTGAACGCTGCGCGCGATGTGCTGCGCTCGGGGCTCTCGCTGACGATCTTTCCCGAGGGTACTCGGTCTGTGAATGCAGAGCTGCTGCCGTTTAAGAAAGGTCCGTTCTTTCTCGCGATGCAGACCGGGGTTCCCGTTGTTCCGGTCACCATCACGGGGACCGGCGCCATGCTTGGCAAAGGGTCCCAGCGCCTGCAGCCGGGCGTCGCCCGCGTTCGTTTCCACGCTCCACTCGATCCGCAGCAGTTCGCCTCGCGTGAGGAGTTGCTGCTGGCGGTTCGGACGGCAATCGCCTCCGGCCTGTCAGAACAGCCGGCCGCGGCCTGCTAATCAGCAAAGCGCGCTCAGGGCTTGAGGAAGGCGTTGTAACCGGCGGCCTGGAGCTGGGTTCTCGTGGCCTTCGCCGCATCCCGCGTAGCAAAGGGTCCAATCTGCACATGCAGGAACTTATCCTGCGGCTCGGTGCGGACCACTGCCGGGTAGCCGTTGGCGCGCAGGGCTTTGGCCAGCATCTCCGCATCCGCCGGGCGGACGACTGCCGCAATCTGCACCATCACGCTTCCGTTGCCGTTTCCGGATACAGGCCCGGGCGCTCCTGATTCGACTGGAGCTGGCGTGGTGCGGAGAAGAGGCGTTAAGCGGGCAGGCGCGGAAAGGACAGTGGCGCTCCCTGGCACCTCGCCGTTACCGGGAGCGCGGGTGACTTCCGCCTTCTGCTCGAGAGGCGCGCCAGGCAGTGGCTTCGCCGCACTTGGAACAGGGGTGAGCGACGGGCTGACAGAGCTTTGCGGCGCGACCTCAGCGCTTGCCTGCGGACCATCCGCCGCGCTGGACTCGCCAGGTGCCGGGCTGATCGCAGCCGCTGCGACCTTGGCGCTGTGCAGAGTGCGCCCGGCCGAGTAGCCGAAGCCAAAGAAGACCGCGCAGACCAGCGCAACGGCGATAAAGATGCCGAGCAGCGCGGTCATTCCCAGGGTAAGGTCGTGCGACTCGGCGGCGGGCTTCTCTCCTGCCGGCTCCGGGTAGCTCCCGTGGCCCATACCTCGATCGCTACCCTGACTGTAGTTGCGATCAGGGCCGTGATCATTGCCGGGGCCCTGGTCAGCAGCCGCGTCGGTCTCCTGGTCAAAGAGGGTTCTCATGCCTCGCCTCCGGATCTGTTTCCAGGCCCATCTTCCGGCTTGATGATGGGCGACGTCTCGGGCTTGGTGGCCGCCAAGACAGCGCGATTCAAGAGCGAGAGCATTTCGATCGGCAGCGGGAAGATGATGGTCGTATTCTTCTCCGTGCCTATGTCTTTCAAGGTTTGCAGGTAGCGCAGCTGCAGGGTGGTCGGCTGCTCGGCGAGCAGGGCGGCGGCATCGACTAGGCGTTGGGCGGCTTCAAATTCGCCATCCGCGTTGATGATCTTCGACCGCTTCTCACGCTCGGCTTCCGCCTGCCGGGCCATGGCGCGCAGCATCGACTCGGGCAGGTCAACCTGTTTGACTTCGACGCTCACCACCTTGACGCCCCAGGGTTCGGTGCGCCCGTCGATGATCGACTGGATACGCTGGTTGAGCTGGTCACGATGCGAGAGCAGGCCGTCCAGGTCAACCTCGCCCAGCACCGAGCGCAGAGTGGTCTGCGCAAACTGCGAGGTCTGGTTAACGTAGTTCGTCACCTCGATGACCGCTCGCGATGGATCGAGCACCCGTAGAGTGATGACCGCGTTGACCTTGAGCGTCACATTGTCGCGGGTGATCACGTCCTGCGGCGGCACTTCAAGCACCTCCTGGCGAAGCGAGACGCGCACCATCTGGTCAAAGGGGCGAAAGACAAAGATCACACCCGGTCCCTTGGGGGGTACCAGCGCTTTACCCAGGCGAAAGATGACCGCGCGCTCGTACTCGCGCAGGATGATCACAGAGGTGAAAAAGTAGAACGCCACGATCGCGATCGCGGCCAGCCCAAAAACTCCCATGCCTGGAGCCTCACTCGTTGGCCAGTGTACTCCAGCGAGCAGACGGACCTATGAGGATTCGAGCAGGCGTGCGTCCTGCGGAATCCGCTCTACCAATAACGTGAGCGCGCGAACAGCGGTAACCCGTACGTGATCGCCGGGCGCAAGGGGCTGGTCGGCCTCGGCAAACCAGATCTCACCCCGCACCAGCACCTGGCCCCGTCGTGCCGGCTTCTGAGCTTGCTGGCCGCTCTGTTGCTGGCCGCTCGACGTGTCGGGTAGCTCATAGGCTCCGAACCGTTCCTGGGCGATGGCGATCGCGCCCACCATTGCCTCCGGGCCCACGAGCGACTTATTGCGCCGGGCTTTCCAGGCGATGCGCACCAGAAAGACCGTGATCAGCCCGAAGCCGACCCCGGTTCCCGCGGCCGTAGCCAGGCGCACGCGCTGCTCCGGGATAGGTCCGGCGACGAGCGTAAGCGCGCCGACGATCAGGCAGAGAACGCCGGCGGTCGCGAGCACGCCATGGCTGGGCGCCTTGACCTCAAGCAGCAGCAGCACCACGGCCGCCGCCAGCAGCATCACCGAAGTCAACCGGACCGGCAGCAGGTTGAGCGCGAAGAGCGAGGTAAGCAACAGAAGGGTGCCGAGCGCGCCCGGGATGATGGTGCCGGGAGTGTTGAACTCGAGGTAGATGAGCAGCGCGCCGAGTACCGCGCAGAGGACCGCGATGTTCGGGTCGATGAGCCAGTCGAGGATGCGCTCGCGGGGGGTCGGCTCGACTGTGACCAGGTGCGCGTGGCGCGTATGGAGCTGGACGGCGGCGCCGCTGAACCGGGTCACGGTGCGGCCATCGAGCGCGTCCAGCAGTGCTGTCTCATCCGGGGAGACAAGGGTGATCAGGTTGAGCTTGAGCGCTTCGTCGGCGGTGTAGGACTTTGAGTTCAGCACCGCATCCTGGGCGGCATCGACGTTGCGGTGGCGGACTGAAACATAGGAGCGCAGGAACGCGGTGGTGTCGTTCTCAAGCTTCTGCTTCATGATCGGGTCAAGCGTACCGCCTTCGACCACCGGATGAGCGGCGCCGGCGTTGGTGCCGGGAGCCATCGCGGCCACGTCGCTTGCTTCGAGCAGAAAAAAGCCTGCCGACCCGGCGCGGCTTCCTGAGGGCGCAACGTACACGATGACCGGCGTCGAGGAGTCCAGGATGGCGTGCACCATGGTGCGGGTCGAGGTAAGCAGGCCGCCTGGCGTGTTGAGCTCGACCAGCAAAGCCTCAGCGTGGGCGTCACGAGCCTCGGCGAGCGCGCGCAGCAGGTACTGCTCACTAATCGGCTGGATGGTGTCGTCAAGGTGCAGGAGCAGAACCTGTGGGGTGGACTGCGCCGGCAGGGCGGCCGCGCTTAGAGTGACGGAGGACAAACCCGAAAAGAACGATCCTAGAAAGAAGATAGCCAGTGTGACGAGATAAGCCGCGCGCGCAGAGAGGCGCGCCGGGAGGGCCTTGCGCCCGAAGAGGCGAAACTTCTGGAGCGCGCTAGAAGACGGGTAGCAGCTCCCAGCCAGGGTACTTTCGCTCAAGCGCCCGCTCACTCGAGCACCTGCTGGCCGCGGCTCTCCACTGCCTGCTTGAGCCCGCGTGCGTTCGGGTCGGTCGGCGCCAGTCGCAGGGCAGCCTGCACTTCTTTGGCGGCAGCCGGCAGTTGGCTCAAGAGCAGGTCGAGTCGCGCCAGCACCAGGTGCGCGGTCACATTCGGCGCCAGGTCAAGCGAGCGTTGTGCCTCGGCGCGAGCCGCGTCCCGCTCGCCGGTACGCTCCCGGATCTGCGCGAGACCGGCATGGGCTGCAGCCGAGTTCGGGTTGGCAGCCAACGCCTGGTTGAACTCGCGCTCGGCCTCGACCAGCAGCCCTGTATTCAGGTACTGCGCACCGCTCGCGACCAGCGAGTCGGCACGCTGGGTGCTGGGCAGCGCACCCGAGTCCTGGCTCTCGGCCTGCTCCATCGCGTAGGCAGCCTGGCGAAAGCCGGACTCGTTGTAGGAACGCTTGATGCGCTCGAGGGGTAGGTTCACGGCCGGTTCAGCCGGGGCAGCCGGTGGGGCAGAGGCCAGAGCGGCCGCGGCCGGAGTGTCCGACGCAGCAGCGGGCGTCGTAGGTGGCGCTGCGGCAGCCCTGCCGAGCGCAGCCACAAAGGCGGGAGTGCGCAGGTTGGCTGCGAACGCCTGAGCCTCGGAGTCCTGCGAGCGCAGCTTCAGCACCTCATCCAGCTCTCGGAGTGCACCCGGAGCATCCGCGCGGCGGGCCAGTGCCACGGCCAGGTTGAAGTGGTAGTCCGGGTCTGCAGGGTCGGCGGTCATTGCCTGCTGAAAGAGCGGAGCACCTGGCTTGCCGCGCCGGCTCGCCGCCACGCCCTGGTTGTTGACCACCTCGGGCAGCGGCAGGCGCGTGCTGACAAAGGCAAAGGCATCCTCTGCCTGCAGGTACTTGCCGGTGTAAAAGTAGGCCAGGCCGCGGTAGAAGTCAGCCTCCAGCGCGCTTGGGTCATCGCGGGTCAGGTGGCCGAAGGCGGCAGCGGCAGGCTCATAGTCCTGCGCGGCAAAGAGCGTCTGGCCGAGCGCGAGCCACGCCGGATAGTAGTTCGGGTCCAGCCGCACAGCCTCCCGCAGGTGGCGCAGACGCTCGTCGATCGGGGCAGGCCCGGGGAGCCCGCGCACGTAGTTCTCAAAGACATCCAGGCGCAGGTTCGCATCGGCGGCAATAAAGGTCTGCTCGGCCACCGCGTAGTGCGGGTCAACCTGCCGCGCTACCCGCCAGGCCAGCGTGTTGAGCAGGTCGGCCAGACGGCTCAGATCCGCCTGCTCCTCGATCGGCGCGCCCATGCGCAGGCTGGGTACGTCGAGCACGCGGGCGCTCGCGCTAATCCGCGTTCCGTCCACGTGGTAGGTGCCGAGCACCACATAATCGGCGTCGAGCGATTGGGCCAGGCGCAGGGTGCTGGCGTGCGAGGGGCGAAAGTCCGCAGGTAATCCTAGATGGTCAAGCGCATACGCACGGTCGCCGCGGCTGATAGGCAAGAAGCCCGCCGAGGCCAGACGCTGGTTGAGGATCTCAGGAACGGCCGCGCCGATCCAGTCTACGCTCGGATTGGGGTTCGCCTCCTGGCCCGACGGGTTGGGCTGGGTGGTCTGGTTCTCAAAGGGAAGCACCAGCAACAGCTGCCCATGAGCCGACGTTTCGGCCGGAGCCGCAGCGGCAATTGCGGGTTTGGCTGCTGCTTGGGACCAGAGTGGGCCAGGCACGCAGCAGCAGGCAACCAGCAGAAGGGCGCGAAGAGGCCGACTGAGAGGCCGAAGCCCTCGGCTATCTCCGCCGGCCGCGCACTCACCTCGGCTCCCACTCTCTGGTCTCATCCGCATGCTCACGACAGGCTGATTATAGTTCTGCCCCATTTAGCTGCGCGCAGGCAAGAGGAAAGCCCGGCCTAGCGCGGCCGTGAGCCTGGCCGTGCGCCCGGAGCCAGCAGCGCGAGCTGCGGCCTGCTGAAGTGCAGCACAGCTGCCCACTGCCCATGCCGCCGCTCGTGCCAGACCACCTCGCCCCCCAGCAGGCGCGCGATCGTCTCCGGCGGCAGATCCTGGTGAAAGGCGAAGTAGCGCTCGTCGAGTGCCTGGTTCTTCCGCCCTAGCCAGCCGCTCCACTCGAGCATGCGCCCCGGCGGATCGTACTTGGTGGAAAAGACAAGCGCTACGGTATAGGGCTCGCTTCCTGCAATCTCCTTGCCCGCGAGCGTCTGGGCCATCCGCACCTGCGGGTAGGAGAAGTTGTCGATCGAGACGACCGGGAGCGGGTGCTGCACGTAGCCAAGCTCAGGCTTGGTCAACCCGTCGGTCGCCGGCCAGGCGGTGAGCACGGTGGGTCGCCCGTAACGGGCCTCAATCTGGGCGATGCCGCTTTGTTCCAGAAGGATCGAATCGCGGTAGGCCAGCGTATCCTCGGGTGCAAAGCGATAGGGCGGATTGACGAAGAGTCCCAGCACGAACGCAGCCGCGCTCAGCCCCGCAAGCCCGATCATCCCGGCACGCGAAAGGTGCTGCCGCCAGGCGTCCACGCATAGCAGCAGCACTAGCGGATAGAGCGGAAGCAGGTAGCGGGTAAGCAGAGCGCCGCCTAGTACGGAGAAAAAGACCCAGTTCGCGAGCAGCACCACGAGCAGTTGCGCGTGCGCGGCCGGTCGTATTGGTTGCCGGTCGGCACGCTTGGGCAGCAGCAGGCAGCCCAGCGTCACCACCACCGGCACAAAGAGGTTGAGGTGGGCCGTAAGGTGGAGCGCCCTGTGCATAAGCGCGAAGGCGACTCGTAGAGGGGTGAGCGTCGCGGTGGCGTTGTAGCGCAGGTACTCAGGGTTGCCGAAGGTGAAGCCGGTGCGCCAGCGATGATAGGCGAACCAGCCTGCCAACGGGAGCGCCGGGATCAGAAGCGCCAGTGCGGTGCGTAGGTGGCGGCCTTGCCTGGCCTCGCGTGAACTGGTTGTCACCGCAGGCTCGACCCTGGCCCGCCAGGCAAGCGAAAGCTCCCAGGCGGCCAGCGCAAGTGGGGTACCGATGGCGATCTCCTTGGATAAGGCTGCCAGGGCGAAGCAGACAGTCGCCGGCCAAAAGCCAGGCCGGGCGGCGTGTGGGTCAGGTGCCACGGTGCCAGAGTCAGAAGCGAGCAGCAGGCACAATCCCCAGAGCGTACCTGCTGCGGCGAGCAGGTCCGCATGGGCGAGCGTACTCTGCACAAACCACACTGGGTAGAGCGCGGTAAGCAGCGTTGTGGCGGCGGCTGCCGTACGATCGCCGCTCTGCCGCCGAGCCAGGCGGTAAACGGCGGCGAGCGCCACAGCTGCTGCCAGGCACATCGCTGTCCGGGTCACAAACGGGGAGAAGCCGAAGAGACTCCACCAGCTCGCCAGGTAGATCGAAAGCAAGGGAGGGTGGGCGTTGGAGAGCGTGGAGTAGGGAATCAGGGTGCCGCGGCGAAGAAAGTCATAGGCTGCCGGAATGTAGTAGCCGGCTTCGTCCCAGTAGTAGGGCAGGCGCAGCAGCGGCCAGTGTGCGGCGACGAGTACGGCGAAGGTGGGCAGCAGCCATCCGAGGGTGCCTGCGACGCGAACCAGGCTCTCGCGAGTTCTCAAGCGAGAGCCGGTGCCGAGAGCCTGCCGACGCGGGGGACTAGGGTTTTGCAGCGGAGTACCTGCAATGCGGAAGGAAGGGGATCGATCGCGGGAATCACGCTCGACGCGTGGGCATTCTGATTCCCGATGCGGCCAGCACGCCCGGGAAGACGGCGCGCTCCTGCCTTAAAGTGCAGCAGGACTACTGGACCTGTCCGTCGTCGACGCCGACCGGCTCGAGCGCGATGGAGCCGAAGGTCTGCTCGTACTGGGCCAGGTTCTGCCCCAGCACGTTGAAGAGCGCCTTGGCCTGCTGGGGGCTTAAGTAGATGCCCTGCTGGTTCTCGATGGTGACTTCGTCGGCGGCGCTGGGGTGGGCGAGACCGAAGAGCAGAAAGATATCCCAGACGCTGACGCGTACCTGGACGCTGTTGGCATAGGTCTCACGGTACTGGGCACCTTGAGTGACGGCAAAACGGGGTTGCGATTGGCTGCTCATAGTGGGTCTAGAGTATCGCGTTCGCAAGCTGCCTGAGTCTTGACACTGAGGAAAAGGGGCGCGAGGATCGGCGTTCTTCTATGTTTGGTGTGTCTCCGCGGACGCTCTGGCGTGCGCCGGCGTGCGGAGAAAGAGTCTGGTGCGAAAGGGGGGACTTGAACCCCCACGGGTTGCCCCGCCAGATCCTAAGTCTGGTGCGTCTGCCAATTTCGCCACTTTCGCGTACCTTCCATTCTACAGGCTTGGCCGATGTAGAGAGCAGCACTCCGGCCTCATGCTGATCGTCCGGGGCTGCGCCTGACGGATGGAGACCCAGCCTGCGTGTCCGACACAATCCCCGGCCCCGCATACGCTGTTATGCTGCCTAGCAACACAACGAGTGGGGTGGGTTATTTTGCAAAGGCGAGTAAGGGCGATCGGCGCGATGTGGGTGGTGGTCTTGGCTGCTGGCGGCCTGCAGGCCCAATCGGCAAAGCCGCCGCATCCCGGCGCACCTGACCAAGTACCCGATCTGGCGATGTACGCCCGGATCCGCAGCGAGGGCCTGGAGCACTCGCGCGTGATGGAGTACGCGAGCATGCTCGCCGACGACATTGGCCCGCGGCTGACCGGTTCGCCGCAGATGGCCAAGGCCAATGCCTGGACGCGCGACACGCTTACCGCGATGGGCTGCGCGAATGCGCACCTGGAGGACTGGGGCGAGTTCGGCATGGGCTGGGAGCAGGAGTCGAGCTCGCTGCGCATGGTCGCGCCTGCGCCGGCTGTTTTCATCGCGCAGGCCGCCCCCTGGTCACCGGCAACGATGGTCGATGGAAAACAGGCTCCCGTGACGGCCGAGGCTGTCCAGCTCAACGTCAGCTTCAAGAAGGACGCACCCTCACTCGAAAGCCAGATTGCTCCGTACCGGGGCAAGCTTCGCGGCAAGATCGTGCTGCCGTTCGGCGAGGGTCGGAGCGTGGGCGAGGATGACCAGGCGCTCTCTGAGCGGGACTCTGCCGCCGAGCTCGAGAAGATCGAGAAGGTGCCGCTCGGGCCGGTAAACGAGTACGGCGATGTGGCCGACTTCTTTGCGACGGTGATGCCACGGATCGAGAAGTTCGCGCAGTTTCTCAAGGACGAAGGCGTGGCGGCGGTCGTTGTCTCCAGCCGCGACGGCGACAAGCATGGCGGCTCGGGCGGCACGATCTTCGACGACTCGAATGCAAATTTCTCCTGGTTCTCCTACCAGCGGGCGCACGCCACGCCGGTGCCGCTCATGGTGGTATCCATTGAGAACTACAACCGTGTCTCGCGCCTACTTGCGGCGCATGTGCCGGTCTCGCTCGAGGCCAATGTCGATGTGCGTTTCACCGGCGATCACGAGCATGGCTTCGACACCATCGCCGAGATCCCTGGCACCGACCCGGCGTTGAAAGACCAGGTGGTGATGGTGGGCGGCCACCTGGATTCCTGGGCGAGCGGCACCGGCGCGACCGACAACGGAGCGGGGTCGGTGGTGGCGATGGAGGTCATGCGCATCCTGCTCGCTCTGCACGTGCAGCCGCGAAGGACGATCCGCATCGGCCTTTGGAGCGGGGAGGAGCAGGGCATCTTCGGCTCGGCCGGCTACGTGGCCCAGCACTTTGGCACGCTGCACCTGGGCGGGGACCCGGCGCTGCCGGAGTTTGTGCGTTCGCCCAGCGGGCCGCCGACGCTCAAGCCCGAGCAGGCCAAGATTTCGGGCTACTTCAACCTGGACAATGGTACCGGGCGCATCCGCGGTATCTACACGCAAGGCAACGAGGCGATCATCCCGATCTTCAAGCAATGGATTGCGCCACTTGCAGACAAGGGCGCTTCGCTCGTAACAGATGCGAACACCGGCGGAACCGACCACCTGAGCTTCGACGCAGTCGGCATCCCGGGCTTCCAGTTCGTGCAGGATCCGCTTGACTACGAGTCGCGCACCCACCACTCGAACATGGACGTGTACGACGCGCTACGGCCGGACGACCTGCGCCAGGCCGCGGGTCGAAGCAATCTTTGTCTACAACACGGCGATGCTTGACGCGATGTTGCCGCGCAAGCCGGAGGGGAATGACGAAGCGTCCAAGCCGCTCACGTTTCCCGGTGCCCTGCCTAAGTAAGCTTTCGTGCACCCAGCTTCCGCTGTAAGTGAGGGGGGTGTCGCTGCTGTTCGCGCGCGCGTTCTTGCCTGCCGCCAACCCACCCATAGAATGAAGTGGACGACGTGAGCCAACCCCAGGATCCATCCCGCACGGTGCGCGCGATCTTCACCGACGTCCAGTTCTGGGTGCCGCTCTTGGTGCTCGCGGGCGGCGTCCTGTTGTTGGTGCTCCTGCATTGAGGGCCAACGGCGACACACGAGCATTGAGATGGGCTAATCTCTGATCGGCCCGGTGATCGAGCTAGTCATTGAAAGATTGAGCGAAGTACAGAGCGAGCTGTAGAGATCCAGTCATCGCGAGCGGAACGGCGGAATACAAACAATGGCAAAGCTCATTTCGGCGCCCTCCGCTGCACAGCTCACCAGCCGGGCGCGCTCTGCACCACCCGCCCCCTCGATGCACGCACTTGGAGTCATCTGCGGCCTTGCGGCAGGCGTCTGGCTGGGTGCGGCTGAGGCGCCTACCAAGCTCGTCAACGCAGGCTTCTCTCCCTTCGCCGTCTCGCTCTGCATGGTTGCCGGCGTCTTTACCGCTCGCTGGACCTTCCCGACCCTGCTCAAAGGCACGAGTTTTGTCTTTGCCGATCTGCTGGCCCGAAAGCACCTGATCGTCTGGGCGCTGCTGGCCGGCGCGCTCTGGGCGGTTGCCAACACGCTGACCGTCTTTGCCATTCGCGACGTCGGCCTGGCCACTGCCTTTCCGCTCTGGAACACCAACTCGCTGGTGGGCCTACTCTGGGGTCGGCTGCTCTTTGGAGAGTTGCGAGGCGCAGGCTTGCGAAACAGCGCCAAGGTGGTCTTCGGCGCTCTGGCGATTGTGGCTGCGGCGATCCTGCTCGGCTACAGCACTCTCCATGCCGGCGCGCATGCCGGCCAGCCAGGCAGCCAATCCGTGTCGCCGCGCGCTGTGCAGGGGCTGCTGGCCGCTGCCGGGGCGAGCCTGCTGTGGGGCACCATGTACGTGCCCTATCGCAAGGCTTACCTGAGCGGTATGAACCCGCTCTCGTTTGTGACCGCATTCACCGCCGGTGAGCTGGGTACCATGCTCGCGCTTACCTGGACCCTCGACGGCGGCCGCCACTCCTCGGCATTTGCTCTTGCACACAACCGGCAACTGATCTTCTGGCTCTTCTTGGGCGGGTTTGTCTGGGTCATCGGCGATCTCTTCCAGCAGTTCGCAACCAAGTACCTGGGCATCGCGCGCGGCATCCCCTTGTCGAACACGAACCAGCTCTGGGGCCTGGCTTGGGGGGCGCTGGTCTTTGGCGAGCTCGCGACCGCGGACCGGGGGCACCGCGCGCTTGTCCTGGCAGGGTCGGTGCTGATGATTCTTGGCGCGCTCCTGATCTCGACCTCGGTCGCATCCTCGCGCGAGCACCTCTCGCGCAACGAAGCGCTGGAGCGTGAGTCGCTCCGCTATGGGCTTAGCTATGACGAGCTCCTGCTGGCCCAGGCCGGCATCGAGCTTCCGAGCGGAGGCGGCGGCCGCAATCGCGGCATCCGTAACTATGGCCTTAAGGGCAAGAACTATCGTCTTGCGGGCAAGCCGAGACGCTGGTGGGACCTGTTGATTGTGCTCGCGGCCACGTCGCTGTTTGTGTGGCTGGCCACCCAGGCGGTTATGCCCCCGCTCGCGATCCGGATGGTTTGGGTCGCGATCCTCTCAGCGGTCATGCTGGCTGCCCTGGCGGGCGCCGGCTGGGCACTCTGGCGTAAGACGCGCTTCCGCTAGGCGCCGCCTGGATGGATGGTGCCTGGCTTTTGCGTATGGAGTGCGGCGAGTCAGCTCTGCGTCGAAGCGACGCCGAAGAGCGCGCCCTGGGGATCAAAGCACATGGCGATCCATCCGCCGCCCGCTACCTGCGACGGTCCGTAGAGGGTCCTGCCGCCATGCTCGCGCACCCGTTCGACAGCCGCGCCTACCCCATCCACGGAGAAGTAGAAGCTCCAGCAGGGGACCGGAGCCTCTTGCGACTTGATCATCATGCCGCCAAAAGGAAGGCCCTTGTCGGTCAGTATCTGGTAGGTGCCCGTCTCACCCATGTCGATCGCCTCGCCCTTTGACCAACCGAAGAGGCTTGAGTAAAAGGCGTCGGCTGCTTCGAGATCGGTCGTGTTCAGCTCTCGCCAGCAGATGCTGCCCGCAATCCCGTCCGCAGCCCCGGCCGCAGGCCCGTTCCTAGTCCCGCCCGCAGCCCCGTACGCAGATGTCGGCTCGCTCGTGCGGGGCTGCGGCTTGAAAAGGTTCAGCGCGGCCCCCTGAGGGTCAGCCACAACCGAGAACCGGCCCACGCCCGGGATCTCGTCAGGGCTCCTGAGGACCGTGCCTCCGCGGTCGATGACACGCGAGGTAGCCGCGTCCACATCCTCCACGCCGATGTAACCCATCCAGGCAGGGCGCGTGACCGAGGCGCGCGCCTGCTCAGGGATCGCGCTTCTCTGCAAGATAGATCTAGGCCGCGGAACGGTAAAGCAAGGATCCGCGATGACGCAAGCGAAATTGCGGTGGCTTGCACCAACTTCTACGAGCTTAGCTGTGTGGTTTTACCTGCTCGATCTGAGCGTCGGGCTGCTGAGCGTACTCGGCCCAGGAGCCGTCATAGAGGCTGATCTGGGTCGCGCCCGCTCGCTCGAGGCCGAGCGCAACGACCGCCGCGGTGATCCCTGAGCCGCAGGTAGTGACGATGGGCGCGTTGAGCTCTATGCCGCACGCCGCAAACGCTGTGCGAAGCGCGGCGACGTTCTTGAGCCGGCCGGCTTCGACAAGCTCGGTATAGGGCAGGCTGGTTGCCCCCGGCATGTGGCCCGAGGACAGGCCCGCTCGGGGTTCCGGTGCCGTGCCGTGAAAGCGGGCCGCCGAGCGGGCGTCCACGATCTGCACGTCAGGCTGCGTATCAGGTTTTGAGCCCGCCGTTCCCGCCGTCGTGGTTCGAGTGATTCGATCGGTCCTGGCGGTTCGATTGATGACCGCCTTGATCTGCATGTAGTCTCTGACGGCTGAGCGATCGAGTCTCGCCTGAAAGTCGGCGCTAGAACGGGTCACGAGCCCGGATTCGGTCCGGAAGCCTGCTGCGCGCCAGGCCTCCAGTCCGCCATCGAGGAGGTAGACCTGCTCCGCACCCATGGTCCGGAGCATCCAGCGAGCCCGTGGCGCGGAGAAGACGCCGGCCTGTTCGTAGACGACGATCGTCCCGCTGCTGCTCACACCAAGCTCCGCCATGCTGCGCGCGAAGACCTCGGCCGACGGCAGCATGTGGGGCAGCGAGGTTGCATGATCCGAGTGCTGCTCGATGTCAAAGAAAAGCGCACCGGGCAGGTGTTCGGCCAGGTAGCGCGCTCGCGTGTCGACCACCGGCGTGACGCCGACCGGCGGCAGTGTCGCATCAAGGATGACCAAGTCTTCCAAGGGGTTCGGTACAGAGGCCGGCGAGGCCAGGTCAAGTCGGGCAGCCAGCCAGGCAGGCGAGACGAGTGGGTCCACTTGCATCATGCGGTCCAGCTTACCGCCAAGCCTAGGCCATTGCCCGGGCGACTCAGGAAAGAAGACGCCCGGCGATCAAAGAGCAGCGGTCGCGTTCAGGTCCTCACCCTTGGTCTCGCGAATCATTAACAGCCCCACGATGGTGAGCAGGGCTGACGCTGAAAGATAGTAGCCGACATAGCGCAGCCCGTAGTTCTTCGCCAGCCAGGTCGCGATGTAGGGCGCCATCGAGGCACCCAGGATGCCGGCCAGGCTGAAGGCGAGCGAGCTTCCCGTGTATCGAACCGAGGTTGGGAAGAGCTCGGAGAGCAGTGTGCCCAGCGGCCCATAGGTCATGCCCATCAACGTGAGCCCGAGCGCCATCATGGTGACCGCGCCGGTGAGGCCGGCCACGAACAGGGGCGCGAGCACCAGGCCAAAGAGTGCGATGGCGACCGTCACACCGAGCATGACCGCGCGCCGCCCGCGCTCAGCGAGGGCTGCTGAGATCGGAATGGTAGTGGCAAAGCAGACGATGGTGGCCAGCTGGATCAGCAGGAAGGTGCTGCGGCTGTAGCCGAGCGCGCTCGTAGCCCAGGAGAGCGTGAAGACAATCATCAGGTAGAAGAGCACGAAGGTCGCCATGCAGATGAGCACGCCGGCAATCAGCGCGCGGGTGTGGCCGCGCAGGACCGAGAGCATGGGGAAGCGCAGCTGCTCGCCGCGCGCGAGCGCCTGTGTAAAGACCGGTGTTTCGGTGATGGTAAGCCGTACATAGAGGCCCACCATAACCAGCGCCGCGCTCGCCAGAAACGGGAGGCGCCAGCCGTAGGCGAAGAACTGCTGATCACTGAGTGCATGCGAGAGGGCAAGGAAACTGCCGCCCGAGAGCAGGAAGCCTATCGGCGCGCCGAGCTGCGGGAACATGCCGTACCAGGCGCGCCGGCCAGGCGGCGCATTTTCGGTCGCGAGCAGCACAGCGCCACCCCATTCACCGCCCAGACCCAGCCCCTGGCCGAAGCGGCAGAGCGCGAGCAGTAGCGGCGCGGCCACGCCGATCGCCTTGTAGGTCGGCAGCAGGCCGATCGCGACGGTGGAGATGCCCATGGTCAGCAGCGCGAGCACGAGCGTCTTCTTGCGACCGATCCGGTCGCCAAAGTGGCCGAAGATCGCCGAACCGACCGGCCTGGCCAGGAACGCGATGGCAAAGGTGGCCAGCGAGGCAAGCACGGAGGCGGCCGGATCGCTGGCCGGAAAGAAGAGGCGCGGGAAGACCAGCACCGCGGCCGTTGCGTAGATATAGAAATCGAAGAACTCAATGCTGGTCCCGATCAGGCTGGCGAACAGGACCTGTCGCGGCGTGTTGACCGGGCGAGCTGGATAGGCAGGCGTGTGGGACATTCAGCCGATGATAGTCGAAGAGCCAAACCGCCTACGCGGCTGGCGGTCACTTCGCGACGCGTATACCGGCCCTTTGGTTGAAGCGCCGCAGGCAGATGACTCCCCGCGAGGTGGGCGCCAGCCGCGTAGGCGGTTTGGCTCTCCTGGGGCCGCCCGCTCAGACCAGAAAAGGATTCCGGTTCTCCTCCGGTTACGCTAGCTTTACAAAAAGCACGCTTCCCCAAACACCTCGCTCGCTTCCCCCAGCGAGAGGTGTCGTTGATCAGAGAAGCTGCACGAGGGTCCATGGGTACACAGGTTGCACTGCATCACCGGACCCAGTACCGGTACGACAAGGCTGTTCTGCTCGGTCCCCAGGTGATCCAGCTGCGGCCAACGCCGCACTGCCGCACGCCGATCGCGAGCTACTCGCTCACTGTCACCCCCTCTGAGCACACGCTCAACTGGCAGCTCGACCCGCACGCCAACTACCTGGCGCGGGTGATCTTCTCCGGCCGGACCGAAGAGTTTATCGTCGACGTGGACCTGGTCGCCGATCTGACTCCCATCAACCCCTTTGCCTTTTTTCTCGAGCCTGGCTTTGAGAGTTACCCGTTCGCCTACACGCCCGAGCTCACACGAGACCTCGAGCCCTTCCGCCAGGTGAGCCCGCCAGGCCCATTGCTGCAGCGCTTTCTCGACGGTGTCTCAAGCGGGCAGCAGGGCGCGGTCAACTTCCTGGTCGCGCTCAACAGCCGCGTACGCGCCGAGATCGGCTACGTCGTGCGCCTGGAGCACGGCGTGCAAACCCCCGAGCAGACGCTGGCGCTGCGGCTGGGCTCGTGTCGTGACTCGGCGTGGCTGCTGGTCAAGCTCTGCCGGCACTTCGGCTTTGCGGCGCGCTTTGTTTCCGGCTACCTGGTGCAGCTTGCCGCGCAGGATCCAGGTTCCGGCGGCGTAAGGAAAGACTCGGCCGACCTGCACGCCTGGGCCGAGGTCTTTTTGCCTGGCGCGGGCTGGATCGGCATGGACCCGACCTCAGGCCTGTTTGCGGCGGAGGGTCACATTCCGCTGGTCTGCACCCCTTCCGCCGCGCAGGCCGCACCCATTGGCGGCACGGTCGAGCCCTCCGGCGTCGAGTTCAGCTTCGCGATGTCCGTGCGCCGGCTGAACGAGCCGCTGCAGCTCTCAGAGCCTTTTCGCGAGGAGAGGTGGGCTCAGGTACGCACGGTAGCCCACCAGGTGGACAGGGCGCTTGCAGCGCACGACGTCCGGCTGACCATGGGAGGTGAGCCGACCTTTGTCGGCATCGACGAGCCGGAGAGTCCGCAGTGGAATATCGAGGCTTTGGGCCCGATCAAGCGCACACGGGCTTTGGCGCTGATCCGCCGGCTGCGCGCGCGGACCGCTCCGGGCGCGCTGCTTCTGTATGCGCAGGGAAAGTGGTACCCGGGCGAGGCTCTGCCGCGCTGGGCGCTGCACTGTGTCTCGCGTGTGGATGGCGTGCCGGTGTGGGAGAACGAGGAGTGGATCGCAGCTGACGGGCGAGAGTATCACTTTGGCGCTGCCGATGCGCTGGCCTTTATCGAGGCGCTTGCGCGTCGGCTTGAGGTGAGCCGCGCGGATGTGCTTCCAGCCTTCAATCCCGCTAACGAGATTGCTGAAGACGCTAGCGCCGGGCCTGCCGGTTATGTGCTGCCCCTCCGGCGTCGCCAGCCCGGCGGGCGACTGGCCTGGTCGAGCCAGCTCTGGTTCGCTCGCCCGGAGCGCCTGGTGCTCTCGCCCGGCGACTCGCCTGTAGGCTTTCGCATCCCGGTCGCTGCGATGCCCTGGGTCGCGCCGGACAAGGTGAGCTACGCCTACGAAGGCGAGGACGGCGAGCCACCAGCCAGACGGCTCATCAAACTGCCCGCAGGCCCCGAGCGCCGGCCAGAGCTCTTTGCCCGCGAGCCTGCACCGGACCCGCTCCCGGCGCTTTCGAGCGTAGCTGAGACCGCTACCGAGCTCATCCGCCCATCCCTATGCGTCGAAGCGCGCGACGGCCGGCTCCACATCTTCCTGCCCTACGTCTCGGTTGCCGCTGACTACCTGGACCTCGTCGCGGCCGTCGAAGACACTTGTGCCTACCTGCACAAGCCCGTGTGGCTTGAGGGCTACACGCCGCCTGCTGACCCACGTCTTCGCGCCTTCTCGCTCACCCCCGACCCAGGCGTGCTTGAGGTCAACCTGCCGCCTACCGCTGACTGGGACGCGCTCGAAGAGCTTAACGCGGTGCTCTTTGAAGAGGCGCTGGCCCATCGGCTGATCGCAGGCAAATTCGGGTATGACGGCAGCCACCTGGCCACCGGCGGCGGCAGCCACATTACCCTTGGCGGCCCGACGCTTGAGGACAGTCCGCTGCTTCGCCGGCCAGACCTTCTGCGCAGCATGGTCGCCTTTTGGCAGAACCATCCTTCCCTCTCCTATCTCTTCTCCGGCATGTATGTAGGGCCGACCAGCCAGTACCCACGTGTGGACGAGGCGCGGGTCGACGCGCTCTACGAGCTCGAGGTCGCGTTCAGCCAGCTGCCTGCCGAGCGCTGCCCGCCCGACATCCGGCCTGACGTTTTGGACGGCCTCTTCCGCAACCTGCTCGTCGACGTCACCGGCAACTCGCACCGGGCTGAGTTCTGCATCGACAAGATGTACCCGCCCGAGGGCTCAGGTCTGCGGCTGGGCCTGCTCGAGCTGCGCGCCTTTGAGATGGCCCCGCACTACCGCATGGGGCTGGTCGCGATGCTGCTGGTACGCGCGCTTGCCTGCGTGCTCTGGCAGCAGCCTTTTTCCGGCAGTCTGGTGCGCTGGGGCACGGCGCTGCACGATCGATTCATGCTGCCACACTTTGTCTGGCGCGACTTCACCGCAGTGCTGGGCTATGTGCGTGAGGGGGGCTTTGCGCTCGAAGAAGCCTGGTTCGCGCCGCAGTTGGAGTTTCGCTTTCCCCGTATCGGTTCGCTCACGGCTGAGGGCGTAGAGCTCGAATTGCGCCAGGCGCTCGAGCCCTGGAACGTTTTGGCCGAAGAGACAACCTCGGGAAGCACCGGGCGCAGCGTTGACTCCTCGCTCGAACGGATGCAGGTACGGCTCTCCGGGCTCAGCACGCCAGGCCGCTTCGTCGTCGCTTGCAATGGCCGGCGTGTTCCTTTGCACCCCACGGAAGTGGCTGGCGAAGCGATCGCGGGCATCCGCTACCGGGCGCGTAAGCTCTCGGCCGCCCTGCATCCTACCGTTCCAGTGCATACCCCGCTTACCTTCGATCTGATAGATACCTGGAAGGGCGGCTCTGTCGGTCGGTCTGTGGGCACGGTTGTGGGCCAGGCTATGGGCCATGCTGTGGCCCGGTGCACGTACTACGCTGGCCCGCCGGATGGCAGCACGCACACGACGCGCCCGGCAAATGCGGTTGAAGCACGCGCGCGGCGGCTGGAGCGATTCGTCGTGAGTGCGGCCCCTACTGAGCCTATGGCGGTGCCTGAGGCCGAAACCAACCCGATTTTTCCGATGACGCTCGACCTGCGCTGGCCCGCGCCCGGCGGCACTCCGGCGCGCAGCCCGGCAGCGGCTGAGGCCGGCCAGGAATCAGCACTCTGGGGAACGCCCCGATGATCGCTGAGCTCTACCAGTCTCCCCAGCGCTACGGCAAGCCCTACGAGGAGTCGAGCCTCGACGGTGCAACGCCTCGGCCCCACTGGGCGCACCTGATGGAGACCCTCGGCGCCATTGGTGCGGAGGAACTGGGCCGGCGCTGGGCGCGTGTCGAGCGCCGCATCCGCGAGAACGGCGTCACCTACAACATCTATGGCGACCCGCAAGGCGCCAGCCGGCCCTGGCGGATCGACATTGTGCCGCTCGTCATTCCGGCTGCTGAGTGGCGCTTCCTCGAGGCAGGCGTCATCCAAAGAGCAAAGCTGCTGAGCCGGCTGCTTGAGGACCTGTATGGACCGCAGAAGCTGCTCGCCGAGGGCCGCTTTCCTGCCGCGCTGCTCTTCGCAAACCCAGCTTTTCTTCGCCCCATGGTGGGCGTGCCTGTGCCAGCGCACAGCTACCTGCACATGCTTGCAGTCGACCTGGCCCGCTCGCCTGACGGGCAGTGGTGGGTGCTGGCAGACCGTACCCAGGCGCCCTCAGGCAGCGGCTACGCGCTTGAGAATCGCACCATCGTCTCCGACGTGTTGCCGGAGCTCTTTCGCACTTCAAACGTGCTGCGCCTGGCGCCTTTCTTCCGCGCCCAGCGCGATGCGCTTGCCAGCCTCTCAACGCGCGAGAACCCGCGCATTGTGCTGCTTACCCCAGGGCCGCTGAACGAGACCTACTTCGAGCACTCCTACCTGGCCAAGTACCTGAGTTTCACTCTGGTCGAAGGCGCCGACCTCACCGTACGCGACCGGCGCGTTTACCTCAAAACAGTCGATGGCCTGGAGCAGGTGGACGTGATCCTGCGGCGTGTCGATGACAGCTTTTGCGATCCGCTTGAGTTGCGCGGCGACTCGTTGCTGGGCGTGCCGGGGCTGGTCGACGCGATCGTCGCCGGCCATGTGCAGGTGGCCAATGCGCTGGGCAGCGGCTTGATTGAAACCGCCGCGATCATGCCCTTTCTCCCCGGCCTCGCGCGCCACCTGCTCGGAGAGGAGCTTAAGCTGCCCTCGGTTGCGACCTGGTGGTGCGGTCAGAAAAAGGCGCTCGACTGGGTGCTTGCGCATCTGGAATCGGTGGTGGTCAAGCCTGCGTTTCCCTCGCGCGCGATGGAACCTGTCTTCGGCTCGGAGCTGCCTGAGCAGGAGCGGGGAAAGTTTGTCGAGCGTCTCCGTGCGAGTCCCCATGAGTACGTAGCCCAGGAGCAGGTCTCGCTTTCAACCGCGCCGGTCTGGGAGCAGGGCGGCCTACACTCGCGCAGCATCGTGCTGCGCACCTATGTGCTCAACACCGGCAAAGGCTGGGTCGCGATCCCCGGCGGCCTGGTACGCGTGGCTGAGGCCGGAGGGACAGTTGTCTCTATGCAGCGAGGCGGCCACAGCAAGGATGCCTGGATGCTTTCCGACGGGCCGGTCGACACGTTTAGCCTGCTGCAGCCGCGCGACCAGCCGGTTGAGCTGCGCCGGGTGCCGCGGGTGGTGCCCTCCAGCGTGGCCGACAACACCTTCTGGCTCGGCCGCTACGTCGAGCGAGCCGAGAACATCGCGCGGATCCTTCGTGCGCTGATCCCCCGTATCGCACGCGCCGAAGAGATGGAGCTGCCCAGCCTGGTGCGTTTGCACGGCTGCCTTGCCGTACGCAAGGGCAGGCTGCCCAAGGGCAGGAAGAAGCTGCCGACGATCGCGCAGTTTGAAAAAGAGCTGCTCTCGCTCCTCACTGACACCAAGCGCTACGAGAGCCTGCCGAGCACGCTGGCCGAGATCTCTCGCATCGGCGGCAATGTGCGCGAACGGCTCTCGGCAGACATGATGCTGCTGATTGGGCAGTTGACCAACTGCCTGCCTGCCAAGCCTGGGGTGCCGCCGCTGGTCGAGTACCCGGCTCTGCTTACGGCCTGCCTGCAGCTGCTCTCCGCGTTCTCCGGCATGGAGCGCGAGAATATCAACCGCGGCTCCGGCTGGTTGTTCATGAGCTTTGGGCGGCGGCTGGAGCGGGCCAATTACCTGACCCGCCAGCTGCGTGCGATCACCACCCCGCTGGCTGTCGAAGACTGGTCGTTCCTGGAGTGCCTGCTCGAGGTCGCCGACAGCTCGATGACTTACCGGGCGCGCTACTACACCACACTGCGCCCGCTTGCTGTGCTGGACGTGCTGATGGCGGACGAGACCAACCCGCGCTCGCTCGACTTTCAACTGGAGCACCTGGCAGAACTTTACGCGAAGCTGCCCCGGCATCTACCGGCTGACCTGGAGGCTATGCAGGCAGCATGCCGGCAGCTGCGCAGCTTTAACCTGCGCGGAATGACTTACACGGCCACGCCGCCAGCTAAGCCTAGGCGCGGCGCGGAGGGCTTGGCCGGGCTCGACAGTTACCTGGGTGAGCTCGAAAACCTTCTGCCCTCGTGGTCCAATCATCTTTCGAGCCGCTACTTCAGCCATGCTCGCACGCTGCCCGTGAGCATGGGCGAATGAGTCAGGCTGGCAAAGGTGAGTCTTTCTCAAATGATCTCGAAAAGATGATCTACAAAATAAGTCACCGTACGACGTACAAATACAGGTATCCGGTCTCGGTCGGCGACCATGTAGCCTGCCTGAAGCCGCGATCTTTTCTGCACAATCAGCTGATGCACTACGCGCTGCACATCCAGCCCGCGCCCATCGTGCTCACCGAGCGAGTCGATTACTTCGGCAATCTGCTCTGCTTCTTCACCGTGCAGGAGCCGCACGAAGAGCTGGTTGTCGAGGCGCGGAGCGAAGTGGTCATCGCCGGGCTGCCCGCCGTCGGGGTGAAGGATGATCCGGCACGCGCATCGCTGCCCTGGGAGGAGTCTGCAGAGGGTCTGGGCGAAGACCACAGCCCGGCTGCGCTTGAAGCCCATCAGTTCCAGTTCGAGTCCCCGCGCATTCGCAAGCGGCCTGACTTTGCCGAGTACGCGCTTGCGTCCTTCACGCCTGCGCGCCCGATGCGCGAGGCGCTGCTTGACCTGACGAGGCGCATCCACCAGGACTTTCGCTTCGACTCCAAGGTGACAACAGTGCGTACGCCGATTGAAGAAGTCTTCAAGAAGCGGGCGGGCGTCTGCCAGGATTTTGCCCATGTGCAGATTGCCTGCCTGCGTTCGATCAACGTGGCTGCGCGCTACGTCAGTGGGTATCTGCGGACTTACCCGCCGCCCGGCCGGCCAAGGTTAATCGGCGCTGATGCTTCGCACGCCTGGGTCTCGGCATACGCCAAAGACGCGGGCTGGCTTGACATGGACCCGACCAACAACGTCGCACCTACGGACGGCCATGTGACGATTGCCTGGGGGCGCGACTACGGCGACGTCAGCCCGCTGCGTGGATTGATCCTTGGCGGGGGCGGACATACGCTGAAGGTCGCGGTCGATATGGAGCCGGTCACGGAGCCGCTTATGGAGCCGGTCGCCTGAGCGGTCCGTATCACTCAGCGACTCGCGGCCTGGGCCTGCGCGCTCTGCTGTCTACATGGCACAGCGGCCTAAGTCACCGCAGGCGGATCCAAATCAGGCAAACTGATTCAGGTCCATGCCCAGCTGGTAGGTCTCGCCATGGGCCAGCAACTCCTCCCAAGTAACTTCGCGCTTCTGATAGCCAGCCATGCGCCCCAGCATGCAGCTCAGCGCGGTCTCGACTCCGGCTGCAATCTGGTTATGCGACTGGCCGCTGGTGATGCTTTCGATGAAGCTGCGTTCTTTGTCTCGGTCGGCGAACGCTAAGTTGTCCGCGAAGCTTCCGTTGGCTGCAAACTTACCCGAGCCTGCGACGGTGTTGGCTGAGTCCTGCCATGCCCAGGGCTGCGAACCCTTGATCGCGACTGGCCCGGAGTAGGGGATGGTTGCCGAGCCGCCGCCGCCAAAGACGCGCAACCCGGCATCAAAGCCGCCCTGTCCGAACTGGGTCGACGAGAACGAGACGTGGATCGCTGTGGCTTTAGAATTCGGGTAAGTGAAATCCACCTCGTAGTTATCCCAGCAATTGCCCGCATGTTTGACAATGTTGCGGCCGCCGGTTGCCGTGGCACGTACGGGGTGCGCTTCGAGCAGCCAGTTACACAGGTCGATGATGTGAATGTTCTGCTCGACCAGAATGTCACCGGAGAGTGCGCGATCCCAGAGCCAGTTGCGTAGACGGTACTCGTCTGCGGACTCGCCCGGTCGCACCTTCTCAAGCGAAGCAGGTGCGTTATAGTTCGCCGCAATCGAAGCAACATCGCCCAGAGCTCCGCCCTTGATCTTTGCGACGATCGCTGCGATCGGCGGAGCGCTCCTGCACTGGAAGCCAACATCGACGCTCTGCGTGGGCTTGACGCGCCTGGCGATCTCAAGCGCATGCCGGGCCTGCGCTACGTCGATGCCGACCGGCTTTTCACAGTAGACGTGCTTGCCTGCGGCGACTGCTGCTTCAAGGTGCTGCACGTGGAAGAAGGGGGGTGTGGAGATCTGAATGAGATCGACGTCTGGGGAGGCGACCAACTGCTCGAAGGCGTGCGGCCCATGAAACAGCAGTTTGGCATCGAGCTTCGAGCGCCCGAGGGTTGTGTTGAGCTGGTCGAAGTGGCTGCGGGCAGTCTTCAGTTGGTCGGGGAATAGATCCGCCAGCGCAACGACCTGCGCCGTCGTGTTCTGCGCAAAAGAGGTGGCCACCGAGGTACCGCGCGAACCACAGCCCAGCAGACCGAGGCGCACGGTTGAGTTTGCCTGGTACCCAAAGGCTGTGCGCGGCTTGACCAGCAGCAGTCCGGAGGCAGCAGCGGCCCCTGATTGTAAAAACTCACGACGCTTCATACGGTTTTTTCTCCTGCATCGGCAAAGCAATCTTGATAACCGGCTAAGTGACTTAGTAAGTCTTACGGGTTAGTGCAGTCTGGTCGATATCTCAGGCGATCGCTTCGAGCCTTCTCTCAGGCGATCGCTTCAGGCCTTCTCTCAGGCGATCGCTTCAGGCCTTCTCTCACGTGGTCGCTTCGCTTAGCGCACGCTCCAGGTACGCCTTCTCCTGTCGGACATCTTCTATCTGCTGCGGTCCGGATGTCTCCCGCTCAATAGTGATGGCTCCTGTGTAGCCAGCCCGGCGCAGTCTGCTGAAGACTTCTCTGAAGTTCACCAGGCCCTTGCCGATCAGCACCTCTTCACCCAGCTCGCTCGGGTTGGTCGGCCAGCGGCCATCTTTTGCGTGCACGCTGCGAACATGGGTTCCGAGGATATCGACTGCATCAACCGGATTGGCCTTGCCGTAGAGAATCAGGTTTGCGGTGTCGAGACCGACAGCAAGATTCGGCATCGCCACATCGCGCAGCATACGCGACATGGTAGTCGGGGTCTCCTGGCCGGTCTCCATCAGAAAGTACTGGCCATTCTCCTGGCAGTGTTTGGCCACGGTGCGGATCGCGTCCACAGCGCCTGCATAGAGTGGGTCGGCAGGGTCTTCCGGAATAAAGCCGCAGTGGGTTTGTACCTGCTCGACACCCAGCTGCCGGGCAAAGTCCGAGACCTGGCGCAGCGCGTCCATCCGTGCAGCCCGGGTGCGTGGAGGCACCAGACCAATCGTCGAGGGGCCCTCGAGGAAGTTCCACGTGAGCGGCAGTGGGCGAACAACCTCGACCGTAGTGGCGGTCACGCTGTATTTGGACAGGAGGCCGCGAAATTGCGTCACCAGCTCGGGCGTAAACGCGCCCAGGTAGCCGTCGAGCGAGAGAAAGCAGTTCGAAAATCCCAGATCGTGTACGCGCCGAATCGTCTGCTCGGGCGCGCCGTAGGGGGAGACGAGCAGGCCTAACTCCATGGGCTTCAGCTTGGCCTGCGTTGGCGCGGCAAAGGCCGGCGCGACATGGTGTAGAGCGGCAGCAGCAGCGAGGCCGACGAAATCTCTGCGATGCATTCTGTCTCCTCTGCGCGAGCCGTTCTCTGGCCCGCGTGTGCCCATCACACAGGCCAGTTCATACTAATTGCTGCCGATCAGAAAAGCAGAGCAGAAACGTTTTGTAAGCCTCGCCGTGTAACTCAGCCATCAGCGACAATGGCCTCATGCGTGCGATCAAACGACCTCTAACAGCAACCGGACTCTTCCTCATGCTGGCTGCTGCAGCGGGTGCGCAAGCCAGCCCTGTCGGCAGCAGCATGGCACAGCCGATCATCATCGACACCGATATAGGCGACGATATCGACGACGCGTTTGCCGTCGCGCTCGCGCTTCAAAGTCCAGAGCTGCGCGTGCTTGGGTTTACCACCACGTATGGCGACACGGCTGCGCGAGCCAGGCTGCTGCGACGCCTGCTCGCGGAAACAGGACACTTCGAACTGCCCGTCGCCGAAGGACCGCCCACCCCGCACACTCTCCGCATGTCGCAGATGCGCTATGCTGCGCGCGGGCCGGCGGCGAGCCCGGGCGCGCCGGACGCGGTCACGTTTCTCTCCGCGCAGATTCGCGCGAATCCGGGAAAGATAACGCTGGTTGCGATCGGCCCACTTACCACGGTGGAAGCGATGATGGATCGCGAGCCCGCACTCTTTCGCCAGCTGAAGCAGGTCGTGGTGATGGGCGGCTCGGTTGACAAAGGCTACGGACCGCCCTTCCGCGACCCCGCCGACGGCGCCCCGCATGGGCCGGATGCGGAGTGGAACATCCTGAACGGGATTGCAGGCGCGCGTAAGCTGCTCGCTTCGGGCGTACCGGTGGTGCTGGTGCCACTCGATGCGACCCAGCTGCCGCTCGATGAGGTCAAGCGTGGCGTGCTCTTTGCGCATGGCTCCCCGATCACCGATGCGCTCACCTTGCTCTACCATGAGTGGGGCCAGCAGACGCCGACCCTTTTTGATCCAGTCACGGTTGCGTATCTGCTGCAACCCGAACTCTGCCGGCTGCAGCCTTTGCGGCTGCGCGTCGATGAGAAGGGCTACACGCGGCGGGAGCCTGGCGCGCCGAACGTGCAGGCGTGTCTTAGTTCGGACGGGGAAGCCTTCTTCAGCCTGCTGATGACGAGGCTGCTCGCACCGGCTCCTTGATCCATCCGCTCGGCGTCGCGGGTATTTCGACGGCTGCCTAAAGGATGTTGACCGCCCGAGCGGCCAGCAGCGTCACCGTTGCGAGCGAGATCAGTGCCTGGACCATCATGACCACTTTGGCCCAGCGAGAGAGCACCGGAACATCGGTGGGAGAAAAGGCAGTGCTGGTGTTGAAGGCCAGAAAGAGGTAGTCGACAAAGCCCGGCGACCACCCGCGCGCGCCGCTGGCGGTCTTCATCTCGTCGATCGTCATCTGCGGAAACAGGAAGGCTCCCTCGGTGTGCGCATCACGTAGATCGCGCGCATTTGGTCCTCCCGCATCGAGCCTCCAGTACCAGGAGGCGAAGACCAGGATGTTCGAGAACCAGAGCGTGGCCGCGGAGCGCAGCAGATCCATCGGCGAGAGGCGGTGGGTGGGCAGCGACACAATCAACAGAGTGAGCGACCAGACCAGCATCAGCGTGACCAGGCCGGTGATGGTGAAGCCGAGGATTTCGTTGAGCCGGTAATTCCGATAGCGTCGTGCGAGCACACTTGGAATCGTCAGCGCAACCACGACCAGCAGCCACAGCCAGCCGGGCCCCAGGCTCAAGTGCTCAGGCAGCCAGATCTGCGAGACTGCGACGGCCAGCAGGGCCAGGATAGCGGGCCAGCGTGGCTCCGGATCGCTGAGCGCCGCCTCGCTTTCGTCCGGCTTTGTTTCGTCCGGCTCCGTCTGGCTCATGCCTCTGATCCTACCCTCTGCCGACAAGCCTGTTTAGAGTATGGCTATGACGCTCGTGCTCTCGCCGCTCTACCCGATCCTCGATGCGAGTTACCTGCCCATCTCGACCGGGGCAACGCCGTCAGGCGACCCGAGCGAGAACGAAGACGCGCGTAAGCGGTACCTCGCCGACTGCGCCGTCGCGCTCGCCGAGGCTGGCGTGACCATGCTGCAGTATCGCAACAAGCGCGACAGCGACGAGCAGGTGCTGCGCGATGCGACCTGGCTGCGCGCCCAGGCGCCCGCCTCGCTGCGCATAGTCCTCAACGACAGGGCGCACCTGGTCCAGGCCTCGGGCTGCAACGGAGTGCACATCGGGCAGAGCGATCTCTCTGTCAGCGAGGCGCGCGCCTTGCTTGGCCCGGCGAGCCTGGTCGGGCTCTCCACGCACAACGAGGCGCAGCTGCGCGCCGGCATGCAGACCGAGGCTGACTATCTCGCCATCGGGCCTGTGTACACAACCAGTTCCAAGCAGGACGCGGAGTCGGCTGTAGGACTGGAGGGAGTGGCGCGCGCGCGGGCTATTTCGACCAAGCCCCTGGTAGCCATCGGTGGCATCACGCTCGCGCACGCAGCTGCTGTGCGCCTCGCTGGTGCTGACTCGCTCGCCGTCATCTCGGCTCTCTTCGGCAGGCCGCAAGCGAGCGCGCAGGCGCCGGCCTCGCTCGCGAAATTAGCCAAAGACTTTATGCAGGTTTTCCGGTAGAACAACTGGTAACTGTGACCCTTACCACTCCTGTGACAGACAGTGCTGCCGGTGTTGGCGACGCCGCGGCGACGCCCGAGATGGTAAAGGGCCTCGGCCTTTTTTCAGCAACCGCCATCGTGGTCGGCTCCATGATCGGCTCGGGCATCTTCATTGTTTCAGCCGATATCAGCCGGCTGACCGGCTCGCCGGCGGTGCTGATCGGCGCCTGGCTGGTGACGGCGGTGATGACCATCATTGGAGCGCTCTCCTACGGTGAGCTGGCCGCGATGATGCCGCGCGCCGGCGGCCAGTACGTGTACCTGCGCGAGGCGCTGGGGCCGATGTGGGGCTTCCTCTTTGGATGGACGCTCTTCCTGGTCATCCAGACAGGCACCATCGCGGCGGTCGGCGTGGCCTTCGGCAAGTTCCTGGGCGTCTTTTTTCCCTCCGTCAGCTCCACGCACTGGCTGCTGCACCTGGGCCATGTGCCCGCGCTGCGGCTGGGCCCCATGGTGCTGGGCAACATGGAGCTCGGCCTCAATACAGCCAATCTGTGCGGCGTAATCATCACGGTCCTGCTCACCATCGTCAACATCTTCGGTGTGCGGCTGGGTGCGCTCGTGCAGAACATCTTTACCACGGCGAAGACGCTCGCGCTGCTCGCGCTTGTGCTCTTTGGCCTTGCGCTCGGACGCAACGCGCACGCAGTTGCGGCCAACTTTTCGGGGGGCTCCTTCTGGGCTGGTGCGGGCTGGCATACGCTCCACCCGCTTGCGACCGGCGTGGGCGGGCCGGCGACCCTGGTGGGGATCTTTACCCTGCTGGCGGTCGTGCAGACCGGTTCGCTCTTCTCAGCCGATGCCTGGAACAACGTGACCTTCACGGCCGGCGAGGTCGCCAATCCAAAGCGCAATTTGCCGATCTCGCTGATCCTCGGCACAGGCATTGTGCTGGCGCTGTATATCGCGGCCAACTTTGTCTACCTCTACGCGCTGCCGCTGGCAGGCGATCCGCACGGCGCGACCAACCTGGCGCGCGGCATCCAATACGCGTCTGAAGACCGCGTCGCAACTGCGGTGCTCGAGCAGATCTTCTCCCGCTACGGCGCGTACCTGATGGCCGGCGCTATCCTGATTTCGACCTTCGGCTGCGCGAACGGGCTGATCCTGGCCGGCTCGCGCGTCTACTACGCGATGAGCTGCGACGGGCTCTTCTTTAAAGCAACAGCCCGGCTGCATCCACGCTACAAGACGCCGGTCGCCTCGCTGCTTATCCAGGCCGTGTGGACGTGCGTGCTCTGCATCTCGGGCTCCTACGGGCAGCTGCTGGACTACATCATCTGCGCGGAGCTGATCTTCTACATCCTGACTATCGCGAGCGTCTTTGTGCTGCGCATCAAGCGGCCAGAGGCTGACCGGCCCTACCGCGCGCTCGGCTACCCGGTGCTGCCTGCGATCTATATCGCCATGGCGGCCTGGATCTGCGCGGTGCTGCTGCGCTACAAGCCGCAGTACACCTGGCCGGGCCTCTTGATCGTGCTCCTCGGCATCCCCGTTTACCTGCTCTGGTCGCGCTCGGCGCGGCAGGCAGTGGCCTAGAGATCTGCACCGCTGGACGATAAGTTCCCCAGACTAAACCGGAGAGGAACCGAGCACACCATGGCCAATCTACTCGCAGTCAAGCCGCTCTCGCTGCTCAAGCAGGAAGCCAGTGAGGAAGGCGAGCACACACTCCGGCGTTCGCTGGGGCCCGTCAACCTGATCACGCTCGGCATCGGCGCCATCGTCGGCGCGGGCATCTTTGTGTTGACCGGCGCGGCCGCAGCGCAGCACGCCGGCCCGGCGCTTGCGCTCAGCTTTGTGTTGGCCGGCATCACCTGCGCCTTTGCCGGGCTCTGCTACGCCGAGTTTGCCTCGATCATCCCCATCGCCGGTTCGGCTTACACCTACGGTTACGCGACGCTCGGCGAGTTTGTCGCCTGGATCATCGGTTGGGACCTGGTGCTCGAGTACGCCTTCGGCGCGGCCACGGTTGCCTCCGGCTGGTCAGGCTACGTGCTCTCGCTCGCCGCGCAGCTTGGCTACACGCCTTCGGCCTCGGTGGCGCGCTTCTGCTACAACTATGGCGCGTCGATCTACCTCACTCAGCCGCCGGGCCTGCACGCTCGCTGGCAGCTCGCGGGTTCGTTTCTGCCCGGCACCAATCTCAGCGCGATGCCACATGTGACTGGCGTCTTCAACCTGATCGCGTTTCTGATCATCGCGGTCGTGACGTTTATCCTGGTCGTCGGCATCAAGGAGTCGGCCAACCTCAACTCCGGCATCGTGATCGTCAAGCTGCTGATCGTCGGCGTGTTTATCGTGCTCGGGGTGAACTTCCTCATCCACCACCCGCACATCGCCTACGCGAACTGGCACCCGTTCATCCCGCCCAACGAGGGGCCTGGCCGCTACGGGCTCTCCGGCATCGCGGCCGGCGCGGCGTCGGTCTTCTTCGCCTACATCGGCTTTGACGCGGTCTCAACCGCCGCGCAGGAGGCCAAAAATCCCAGCCGCGATATGCCGATCGGCATCCTCGGGTCCTTAGTTTTCTGCACGATTCTTTACATCGTCGTCTCGCTCGTGCTGACGGGCATGGTCAACTACCGCACCCTCAACGTGGCCGAGCCGGTCGCGGTCGGCATTGATGTGACCGGCGTCGCCTGGGGCGGCATCCTGGTCAAGGTCGGCGCGATCTTCGGTCTGTTCACCGTCATGCTGGTCATGCTGCTGGGCCAGTCGCGCGTCTTCTTCTCGATGTCTAAGGATGGCCTGCTGCCCAAGTGGGCTTCCGACGTTCACCCCAAATTCCGCACACCCTGGATCTCAAGCATCGTGGTCGGGACGGTGGTGGCGTTTCTGCCAGCGCTGCTCGATGTCGACCGGCTCTCGCAGCTGGTCAACATGGGCACGCTGCTCGCCTTTTCGATCGTCTCGGCGGGCGTGTGGATCCTGCGCGTTCGCCAGCCCGACCTGCCGCGGCCCTTCAAGACGCCGCTCGTGCCGGCAGTGCCGATCCTCGGCATCCTGAGCGCGTTCTACCTGATGTTCAATCTGCCGCTGCTGACCTGGGAGGTCGTGGGCGTGTGGCTGGTGATCGGGCTGGCAATCTACTTCGGCTACTCGCAAAAGCACAGCCTGGTGCAGAAGCTGCCCGAGCGGGAGACTGCCGGGCGGTAAGATCGATCCCACTCTGTTATCTCCCTCGGGCCGCTCGTCGGGGACTCTAGGTAAGGGGCCTCTTTATTTCGTTTCCGATGAGGCGGTCCAGTGAATTAAGAAGGCGCAGCACTTCTAGCGTCTTCTCATGAAATAGGGCTATCCTGAGTCTCACAGATGCGGCATCTGTAGTTATCGACGAGATCAGTTCTGCGAGCAACTGCTGTATCTCAGCTCGCAAGCCTACTGGCACGAGTTCATCATCTAAAACGAAGCGTGAGCCCTTGCTATGGCTTCGGGTTTGCCGATTTGCTTGTTGTATCGTTCGAGTTCCTGAAGTCATCGACGGTTTACCTTTTCATAGTAAGAGGCTCGCATAGTTGGCCTACGCTCATCGGCTTCTAGGCCATTTAGCACGAGCAGATGATATTTCAATTGCGTAATCGCTAAGAAGAAAGAAGTACGTAGTCCGTCGTTGGCTACCACCAACCTACTAACGCGATGTCGTCGAAACTCTGCTTGCGAAGCCCGCTGCTTGTTGTTCCTCTCGATGAAGTACGAGGCTGTCCACGATATGGCCGAAGCAAATATCGCTCCAATTGCTCCACTTAGCAGAGTGCTCGCCGAAAATGCAGAAGCAAGCGTGTAAGGAAAATGATTTGCATTTATACGTCCTTTGTAGGCATTAGAGTGACAGACTGTTTCGGCAATTTGTCAGAGGGGGTTCAGGGGATATAAAACAATGAAAGCCGCCGGCGCAAAGCGCCGGCGGCTTTGTTTTAGTCAGCAAACCATTACGCGGCGTGCGGCTTCAGGATCACCTTGGTCCAGCCGGTATCCCGCGCGTCGAAGTGCTTGTACGCGTCAGGCGCATCCTTCAGCGGCAGCTCGTGCGAGATGATGATCGAAGGGTTGGCCTTGCCGTAGTGAATCAGGTCGCGCAGGCGTCGGTTGTACGCCTTGACGTTGCACTGGCCGGTCCCGATCTTCATGCCCTTGAACCAGAACTTACCGAAGTCAAACGCGATCTGACCCTTCTTCGCCAGCTCGTCCGACGAGCCCGGATCCTGCGGGATAAACACCCCAACCACGCCAATCGTCCCCGTCGCCTTGACCGCATCGACGAGCGAGTTCATGACCAGGTTTGGCACTTCCTTGCCGGCCGCGTTGTGGCACTGGTAGCCGATACACTCGGAGCCGCAGTCCGCACCCAGCCCGTCGGTGAGCGTGCGAATCTGCTGGGCCACATCGCCATCCTTGAAGTTGATCGGGGTCGCGCCAATCCGCTTGGCGAGCGCCAGGCGATCCGGCTGCCCATCGACGACAAAGATCTGGCTCGCACCCTGGATGCGCGCCGACATCGCGGCCATCAGGCCAACTGGGCCTGCGCCGTAGATCACGATCGACTCACCCGGTTTGAGATCCGCAAGCCGCGTCGAGTGCCAGCCGGTCGGGAAGATGTCCGACAGCATCACGTAGTCATTTTCCCGTTCGGAAGCGTCCTCGGGCAGCTGCAGGCAGTTGAAATCAGCGTAGGGCACGCGCAGATACTCGGCCTGGCCGCCGGCATAGGGGCCCATACCCGCAAAGCCATACGCCGCGCCGGCCATGCCCGGCATCACCGACTTATCCGAGCAGGTGAGGCAGAAACCGGTCAGCCCGCGCTCGCAGTTCGCGCAGAAGCCGCAGCCGATGTTAAAGGGCAGCACGACCTTGTCGCCCTTCTTGACCGTATCGACAGCCTTGCCGACTTCGACCACAACGCCCAGGTTTTCGTGGCCTAGAATCTTACCCTTCGCTACGTCCGTGCGCCCCTCATACATGTGCAGGTCAGATCCGCAGATGTTGGTGGTGGTGAGCTTGATGACCACGTCGGTCAGCTTCTCGATCTTGGAGTCGGGGACTTTATCAATGGAGACCTTTTTGGGGCCGTGATACACAAGTGCTTTCATCGTTCACTTCTTTCCTGAATTGATTTTTGAGCCGCTTGAGGAGAATCGCCTACGACGCTTGACGAGCCGTTGTTTTCGAGCCTGGTCTTGTGGATGCGAGCGCAACCGCCGATCTCTGCAGCACTGTGCGGAGTCGGAAAGACCAGAGGACGAGATGCTGGCATGCAGTCGCGACATGTCTGAGTGCTGTGATGCGCTGAGTCGTAAGCAGGGCTGATTTCGAGCGACCAGTGCCTGAGGACGAGTGCCTGGAGAGGACAGGCGCTCTCTGGAAGACGGGCATTGTCGGCCGGCTTAGCCGGCGAGGCGCTCTCGGGAGACTCTGCGCCTGCTAATCCAGTGCGCCGACCGGCAGCAAAGCTGGGTACTGCGAGCCAGTTTGGATCAGGTGCTCGATCTCGGCCACGGGAGCGATGCCGCCCCGCGCGCCGGCTGCCGTGCAGTTCAGGGCAGCGGCGGCGCAGGCAAAGTCAAGCTGGCGCGCGAGTGGCCACTGCTGGAGCAGCCCATAGATGAAGCCGGCGTGGAAGATGTCTCCGGCGCCTGTGGTGTCCTCAACGGCGACCCGGTAGGCTGCGGAGGAGTGAAAGCTACGCCCATCCCAGGCCAGCACGCCCCGCTCGCCGAGCGTGGCCGCGGTCAGCAAACAGCCATAGCGGCTCTGCATCCGCCGCAGCGCGACCTCCAGATCATCCTCCAGCATCAGCCGGCAGGGAAAGTCGCGGCTTACGATCAGGTAGTCGATCAAGCCGAGCAGCGCCTCGACCTCTGGGTAGATCTCGTCCAGATCGGCGATGACCGGGATACCGGCGGCTCGGGCCCACCTGGCTGCGAGCGTGGCTGCCGCGGTATCGTGCCCGTCCACGTGCAACGCGCGCGCACCGACGATCCAGTCCCGGTCGAGATCGGACGGGAGGAGCGTAAGCCGATCGTCGGTCCGGCAGAGGATGGTGCGCTCGCCCTGCTGGTCGACCATGATCAGGGACTGGGGACTCGCGCAACCGTCGACGGTGACCAGGCGCGCTTGCACACCTGCGCGCGCGAAAGCCTCACGATGAAGCCTGGCCGCGTCATCATCGCCGAGCTTGCCGACGTAGCGGGTGCGCAGACCCCACTGCTGGCAGGCCACAACCGTGCTCGCTACCTGGCCTCCCGGCATCATGTGCGCGGTCCGAAACGCGGTTTTCGAGCCTGGGGTAGGGAAGCAAGCCAACGGAATCAGCGTGTCCATCGCGTTCAGCCCTACACCTACCAGGTCAACCATGGGTTTGTTCATGGTCGCGTTGGGCGCTCCGGACAAGCTCGAGGTCATCGACTCACTTTCGGCCTTACTCTCAAAATGGTTTCTGCCGCAATGCCGCAAGTTGCAGCTCGTGGTGAACAGCGCCAGATTCCGAAAAGGGAAACAAAGGGCCCGGCTCTTGGACCGGGCCTCTTGTCACGGGCGGGGCGAGGGCAAAGCCGGGTGCTCGCCTAGGCAGTGGTGGTAGCGCAGTACTCGTTGAACGCACGGGCCAGTTCGCCGCCAATGGCCTGGGCGGTATTGGCTTCAATCGCATAGCGTTGCATGATGTACACGAGCTTACCGTCGCGAAGCAGCGCAATGGCGGGCGAGGTCGGCGGGTTGCCGCCAAAGTAGCCGCGCGCCTTTTCCGTCGCGTCGCGATCCTGGCCGGCAAAGACGGTGATGGACTGGTCGGGCTTGACGGAGTTGCCGAGCGCGAGCCGAACGCCGGGGCGCATCTTGCCCGCAGCGCAGCCGCAGATCGAGTTCACGACCACCATGGTGGTGCCGGACTTCGCCAGCGCTGCATCCACTTCTTCTGGCGTGCGCGCTTCCTGAATGCCGACCCGCGTGAGTTCCTCGCGCATCGGGATAACCATAATCTCTGGATACATGTATCTCTCCTCCGCTCGGTAAGCGGCACGCATACGGGCTAGAACCGAGGGGGCTCCGTAGTAGCATCCGCTCGCGGCGGGTGCCCGATTCAGCTTCCGGAGCAGCATGGTCGCGTACCCGACCGCCTCTAGCAGGCGATCCATAACGTCATTGTAAAAGTTCTCTGCCTTCGCGGCTACCCGCCAGGCGCCACCGATGTACCTTCTTAAGATAGATGAACGTTTCTGAACACGTTGTCCTGGCTCCGTACACCACCTTCGGCATCGGCGGCGAGGCGCGCTGGTTTGCCGAGGCGCGCACGGAGCAGGACGTGGTCGAGGCGGCACGGTTTGCGCGGCGAGCCCGGCTTCCGCTCTTTGCGCTTGGCGGCGGCAGCAACCTGCTGGTCTCTGACTCCGGCTTTCCCGGCCTGGTACTGCGCATAGCCATCGCGGGGATCGAGGAAGCCGAGGCCGGGTCTGAGCGTGAGTCCGGGGCTGAGTCTAGCAATCAAGCCCGGCGCCACTTTCGAGTCGCTGCCGGAGAAGACTGGGACCAGCTGGTCACCCGTACGGTCGAGCGAAGCTGTGCCGGCATGGAGTGCCTGGCCGGGATCCCCGGCACGGTCGGCGGGACCCCTGTCCAGAACGTGGGCGCCTACGGGCAGGAGGTTGCGCAGACCATCGAGAGGGTACGCGGCTATGACACACAGAGCCAGTGCTTTATCGAGTTCGGCAAGCAGGAGTGTGGCTTCGCTTACCGTAGCAGCCGCTTTAACCGCCAGGATCGCGGTCGTTACATCTTGACCCGGGTGGACTACTCGCTCGAACAGGATGGAGCGCCGACGCTCAGCTACCCGGACCTGAGGCGATACTTCGAAGGTACCGGTACGCCTGCTTCTTTGAAGAGCGTCTGCGAGGCTGTCAGAGAGATCCGTCGGGGCAAGGGAATGGTGCTCACCGCTGGTGATCCGGATTGCCGCAGCGCCGGGAGTTTCTTCAAGAATCCTGTTGTGCCAGTTGCCACCTACCGGCGGCTCGAGGCGGCTTACGCACCTGCTGCTGTCCCGCACTACGCGGCTCCGGCCAGTGCTGCAGGGGACGAACAGGTGAAGCTCCCAGCAGCGTGGCTGCTCGAAAAAGCGGGCTTTCCCCGCGGCTATGTGCGGGGCGCGGCAGGCATCTCCAGCCGTCATACTCTCGCGCTGATGAATCGCGGGGGCGCGCGAGCCGCCGACATCCTCGCCCTGCGCGACGAGATCCAGGCAGGTGTGGAAGAGAAGTTCGGGGTGATCCTGGAACCGGAGCCAGTCTGGCTGGGCGAACCGGAGCCGGTCCAGCTGGGCGAACCGGAGACTAGGCAGGCGGCGCCTCAAGCTGGCGAAGCAGACGCTCGCGGTGCGGAGCGAGCACCTGCCGGGATGGTCCCTGCGCGATAATGCGGCCGGCCTCAAGCAACAGCACCTCCGCGCCGCTCGTGTAGACCTCGGCCACATCATGAGAGATGCTGAGCACCACCGTGCCGTGGATGGCCAGGTGCTCGTCGAGCGCGGCGATCGTGCGTTCCCGCAACGGGAGGTCGAGCGCTGCGAAGGGCTCATCGAGCAGCAGCAGCCGCGGTTCGGGTGCTAGCGCCCGGGCCAGCGCTACCCTCTGGCGCTCGCCACCGGAGAGGCTCAGCGGCAGGCGACGCGCCAAGGCTGCGAGGTCAAAGCTTGCCAGCAGAGAGGCCACGCGATATTGGCGTGCCTTCCGGTCCATCCCGCCGACCGCGTGCAGCCCATAGGCAACATTGTCAGCAACGCTGAGGTGAGGGAAGAGCGAGGGCTCCTGGGTCAGGTAGCCGATCTTTCGTCTGCCTGGCGGCAGGGCAATGCCGGCCGCGATGTCGGTCAACGTGGTGTCCTCGAGCACGATCGAGCCGGAGACCGGCGCAAGCAGGCCGGAGAGCAGGCGCAGCAGCGTGGTCTTGCCTGCGCCTGAGGGGCCGAAAAGAATGGTGCGCTGGGAACTGAGTGTGAAGTCGACATCCAGGTGAAAGCCGGGGGTCGCCTGGGATGACTCGGCTGTCAGCGTCTTTGCGGTGCCGACATAGGTGCCGGCATGGTGGATGGGGCTGGCCTGGCGGCCGTCGGTCTCCTTCTGCAAGGCATCGCCTAGAGAGCGAGCTGGAGTGGATCGAGTCGAATATGAGCGGGCGGTGCTGGCGCCAGCTGCCTCGTAATCAAGCCGAACGCGCAGCAGGCATGCACCCGGCGAGTGCCGAGGCACTCCGTCGCCGCTGCTGACCGGCGACCGAGGGAGGGTCTCAGCCATGCCGAGTCCCCGCACCTGAATGTCTGGCGGTGGCCTGCGGCGTGTCCTGTACCGCTGGCAACGCTCCTCCAAACGCTTTTGGAAACGCTCTTGATCCAGGCCGGCCTCGTTCTCGCCCTGCCGGACGCCGCTGCCCGGCGTAGACCATCAGCAAGACGAAGGCGGAGCCAACCAGCAGCAGCAAGGCGGTCTGGTTGGCGGCGTCATAGCGGCCATCCTGCACCTGGTCGAGCAGGGCGATCGAAAGGGTGCGGGTGCGGCCCGGAATGTCGCCGCCCAGCATCAGCACGACGCCGAACTCGCCGACCGTGTGGGCAAAGCTGAGCCCGGCCGCGGCCAGCAGGGATCGCCGGGCCAGCGGCACGACCACCCGCACGAGGGTCCGCAGGGGGCCTGCTCCCAGCAGCGCCGATGCCTCCACCAGTTCGGCGGGCACCTGCGCGAAGCCGGCTGTGAGCGGCTGGAGCGCAAACGGAAGGCTGTAGAGGACCGAACCTACCACCAGCCCTTCAAACGAAAAAGCCAGCGGATGACCAACCCAGCGGGTAAGCAGGCTACCGACCCCGGTGTGCGGGCCCAGGAGCACGAGCAGGTAGAAGCCCAGCACGGTCGGAGGCAACACCAAGGGCAGCATCGCGAGAGTTTCAATCAACGGCCGCAAGTGATCACCAAGTCTGGGGAGAAGATTTGCAAGGGCTCTGCGACGGAGCGCCGAGCTGCTCCTGAACCGGAGTACCGGGTACGCGCCCAGTGAGAGCCACGCGGCAAGCGGCACCGTGATCAGGAGCAGGAGCGCGGTGGTCACAGTGGCCAGCTTCAAGGTCAGCAGCAGGGCCTGCGTGTCGACCTGCCAGGTTGCCAGCATACCCGGCACGGACAGTCCCGGGCTGACTACCGCGGTGATGCCAGGCCTCGTGCCGCTAACGCCTGGCGAACCGCCGGGGTGGCCAGGTAAGCGAGCCAGCGGTGGGCGGCGGTGAGGGAGGCAGATCGCTTGAGCGTGACCGCTCCCTGCAGGATGGGCGGGTAGTCGGCAGCGGGGATCGCGACATACTGACCCTGCGCCTTGAGCGTGAGCGCCGAAGTGAGCGAGATCAGACCGAGCTCGGCGTTGCCGGTCGAGGCAAACTGAGCAGCCTGAGCAATATTCTCAGCTGTGACCAACTTGGGTGAGAGTGTCGGCAGCAGGCCCATGCTGGTCAGCGCCGCCTTGGCTGCCCGGCCGTAGGGGGCGTGTTCCGGGTTAGCGACGGCCAGGCTCTTAAGCCGAGGGTCGCGCAGCGCCTCAACGGTGAGCGGCGCGCCAGGCCCAGCAAGGAGCGGCGAGTCGTTGCGGGTCCAGAGCACCAGTGTGCCACGCGCGTAGATGATAGGCTGCGTCTGCTCGGCGAGCCCGGCAGCGATCACGCGCTGGGGAAAAGAGGTATCGGCCGCCATAAACACGTCAAAGGCTGCCCCGTTTTCGATCTGCTGCTCGAGCGTGGCAGAGGACTGGTAGGAGGCTTCTGCCTGGATGCCGGTCTGCCGGGTGAAGTCAGCCAGAATCGATGGCAGCACCGGCTGCAGGTCTGCCGCAGCCGCGATGCGCAGCGGCTCCACACCCCAAGCCGCCGGGTTCAGAGCCAGGCTGAGCGCCACTCCAAGAGCAAACGCGCAGAGTGTCTTTGCAGCGAGGCGACGTTTTGGGGCGTACTTGACCATCGTTCTCCTTCCATCTTGCTCAGCCGTAGGAGCCGGTCCGACAGGGCTGTGAGGAGCTAAGCCCGGGCGGGGAAGCGCGCAGCCTGGCTCCGTCTCGCTCAGACGTGCTCGCTCAAACACGCAAGACCATCACTTCCGTCGATTTGATCAGCGCTGCCGCCGTCTCTCCCACCGCTAGCCGCATTTCGCGGGCTGCCTCGGCGGTAATGATCGAGGTAAGTATCTGGCCGCCGATCGAAAGCTTCACCTGGGCTAGCAGGCCATCAAACCGAAGCTCAATGACTCGGCCGACGAGCTGGTTGCGCCCACTGATGGTGCGCATCATCTCGCGCTTGGGTGTCTCAGGACGGCTGGACTTATAGAGCAGCCCGTCCAGCTCTTCCTCGGGAATCCGGTAGTGCCCGCCCGGGGTCTTGGCTGCTTTGACCTTGCCCTGGTAGAGCCATTGCTTCATCGTGGGGTAGGAGATGCCGAGCCGCAGGGCTGCCTCGCGTGGGGAGAGAAGAGCTGCCATGCTCGGAATTATACGAATTTTCGTCTTCCGAAGTCATCGTTCTATGCGGATTTTCTCGGAGTTGAGCCAGGACGTCTCTTCGGTGACCTGGCCAGCCTGCCGAGCGCAGCAGCCGCAGCGGGGCCGAATGCTAGGCTATGTGTACTGTGCCTAGTTCTCTCTCAACCCACCAGCTGCGCTGCACCTACTGCGCGCGCGTGATCGGGCGCGACCAGCTTGGCGGCGATCTACGCTGCTCCGACTGCGGGCACCTGTTTGAAGTGGAGTATCCCGGCTGGCTGGCTTCCGGCGTCGGCTCAGCAGGCAACGCGGGCCCGAGTAGCTTCTGTGACCCCGATAGCGCCCGCGGCCCCAATATAGCAGCGCTGAAGCAGACCTGGACCGCCCGCAGGACATCGCGCAAGTCGATTGACCAGAGCGGCGTCTGGCGGTTCAGAGACCTGCTGCCGATCGTTGCCGACGAGCGCCGGATCGTCACCCTGCGCGAGGGCAACACACCGCTGTACCATCTGGATCGCGCTGCTGCAGCACTTGAAATGCCTGCGCTCTATGCCAAGCACCAGGGCCTGAACCCGACCGGCTCCTTCAAAGATACCGGGATGACCGCTGCTCTCTCGGTCGCTCACGAGCGCGGCTTTGACTGGGTTGCCTGTGCTTCAACGGGCAACACCTCGGCCGCAATGGCGGCGTATGCGGCGCGCGCCGGTATGCGCTCGCTGGTCCTGATCCCCGAAGGCAAGATCGCCTGGGGCAAGCTTTCGCAGTCGATGGATTATGGAGCGCTCACCCTGCAGCTGCGCACCGACTTCGACGGCTGCGTCAAGACGCTTGCCGAGGTAGTTCGAAGAGCGCCGGTCTACCTGCTCAACTCGGTCAACCCCTACCGGCTGGAGGGGCAGAAGACCCCTGCTTTTGAGATCGCGGAGGAGTGGAACTGGACGGTTCCTGATCACGTGATCGTTCCGGGCGGCAACCTGGCGAACGGCTCGGCTTTAGGCAAGGGCTTTGCGGAACTGCGCTCGCTCGGACTGATCGACCGTCTGCCGCGGATCTCGATCGTTCAGGCTGAGGGCGCCAACCCGCTCTATCGCATGATTGCCAAGGGCGCCGAGGAGCTTACCCCGGTCGTAGCCGATACCCGCGCGAGCGCGATTCGGATCGGCAATCCTGCCTCCTGGCGCAAGGCGCTGCGCATCCTCGAGCAGACGGGCGGCTGCTGCGAGCAGGTCAGCGAGGCCGAGATCGCCCTCGCCAAGGCGGAGATCGGCGCAGAAGGGATCGGCTGCGAGCCGGCCTCGGCGGTCACGCTGGCCGGCTTGAAGAAGCTGCTGGCCAAGGGCTCCATAGCTCGCGAAGAGTCGGTCGTGCTCTTCCTCACCGGCCACACGCTCAAGGATTCTGCTTATACGATCGACTACCACCGCAGGCAGCTTCTGAGGGCGGAAGAGGAGGCCGGCCTGGCTCCGGCGATCCGCGCAACGCAGCGCGATACAGTGCTGTTGAACGCGGACGCAGGCGAGGTTCTCGGCGCACTCGAGCTCTTTCAGAAGCACGAGGCCATGCAGATGCCTGTCGAGGCTGGTCATGGATCAAAGCCATGATCGAAGTTCTAACTAAAGCCATCATCGAATCTCTGACCGAAGTTAGATTGAAGCCATGATCTTCGCCATGGATCTTCGCTATGGATGAGCCCGCGCAGGATCGGGCCCGGGCATCCCTCCAGCTTAGGCTTCCCGCCACCTCCGCCAATTTGGGGCCTGGCTTCGATGCGCTGGCACTCGCGCTCGCGCTCTACCTCGAGGTAGACGCTGAGCTCGCAGGCGAGTTCTCGATCGACGCGAGTGGCCGCAACGTGGACCTCTGTTCCAGGATAGAAGGCAACCTGCTGCTTACTGTGTATCGCGACACGGTGCGCACCTGGACGGGCCGGCAGGCTCCGCCGCTCCATCTCGCGATGCGGAACAACATTCCGCTGGGCATGGGCTGTGGCTCGTCTGCTGCCTCCCGGCTGGCCGGCGTCGCACTGGCGGTGCACTTCGGCTCGCTCGGCTGGACCGGCCAGCAGATCCTGGCCGAGGCCGCCCGACTGGAAGGTCACCCGGACAACGCAGCGGCATGCTGGCTGGGCGGCTTTGTCGCCTCTGGCTGGGCAGAGCCCCCCAACCACAGACAGGGATCGGGCGAACGACACAAAGAGAGCCCGCAGCCGGATCAGGACACGGCGCTCACGCGGAGCGCGCAAGCTATGCCGTCAGTTGCCGCGATCTCCATCGCTCCTCCCGTCGACTGGCAAGCGCTGCTCGTGTTGCCATCGGTGCCACTAGCCACGACCCTCTCTCGAGCGGTGCTGCCAGGTGAGTACTCTCGGCTCGATACGATACTCAACCTGCAAAGAGTCGCCCTGCTCACGGCGGCCTTTGCTACCGGCCGGGGAGACCTGCTCCGTTCAGCGACAGCGGATTCGCTTCACCAGCCGTATCGAAGTGCGGTATGCCCGCTGCTGCCAAAGCTGCTGCCTCTTGCCGGAAGAGAGGGCATTCTCTCGGTCACGCTAAGCGGTGCGGGGCCGGCAGTGTTGCTGCTGCTCAAAGACGCTGCGGCGCTGCCCAAGGCGCGGGACCTGGTCGAGCGCCAAGCGGGAGGAGACCGCTCGGCGCCGATTGCCGAGATGATCGCCTGCTCTCTGGGACGGGATCCGGCTGAGATGCGGCCATTGTCGCCTGCACCACTCAGCGCCTGAAGGTTGCCTGTCAAGCAGTCATATGACCGGTGCGTTACCTAAGTTTTCTTTACTTGCCGTAGGGAAAGCCCTACCTTCGGTCACGTGGGCAGCTCTGGGGGAGGGCTGCTCTAGCGCCCGCGGCTTGTACAGCGCGGGCGCTCTTGCGTTGCGCAATGCGAGTAGCCGAACACGCCATCGTTTCAAGGTCTGGCACCGCGACTCTGCGACGCTCTATGCCAGTCCTGCATCTACTCATTACGGGTTGAAGAAAAGAGGAGTCACGATGGCAGGACCGGGAGTATCGGCGGTAAACGACGCGAATTTTGAACAGGAGGTGCTGCAGTCCGAGCAGCCTGTTCTGGTTGACTTTTGGGCTGCCTGGTGCGGCCCCTGTAAGGCGCTTGCACCGATCGTCGACGAGGTGGCGTCCGAGTACACCGGCCGTCTCAAGGTGATGAAGATGGATGTGGATCAGAACTCCGCGACGCCTATGCGGTACGGCATCCGCGGCATTCCAGCGCTGCTTCTCTTCAAGGGCGGCAAGGTCGCCGACCAGATCGTCGGCTACGTGCCTAAAGAAACGATCTCGCGGAGCGTCAGCAAGCTTGTTGGGTGACATGGGCGAGCGCCTATGCGCTCCTTGGAGCCAGAAAAAAGCCTGATCTCTCGCGGGGTCGGGCTTTTCTACGTATGATCCCGTTTCAGGCGTACCGGCGGAGCACTCCGAGCACCCTGCCCTGCACCTCAACCTGCTGCGCGGGCAGGTAGATTGGCTCCATCTCGGCATTCGAGGGCTGCAGCCGAATGAGGTCGCCCTCAAGATAGAACCGCTTGAGCGTGGTCTCGGAACCCTTCACCAGAGCTACGATGATCTCCCCGTCTCGCGCACTTCGCGTGCGCTCTACCAGCACGTAATCGCCATCGACGATGTGCTCGTCGCGCATACTGTCGCCCCGAACCTCTAGCGCGAAGACCTCGCGATTTCCCACGATATCGGAGAGCGAGATCGATTCCGCAGTCTGCAGCGCCTCCACCGGCAGGCCCGCGACAATGCGGCCCATCAGCGGCAGCCGCTCCACCGACCGCACCCGGGTGCGCTGCGGCAGCACATCAATCGAGCGGCTGCGATTGTGCCCACGCTGCAAGGCGCCTTTACTCTGCAAATTGGTGATGTGCTTGTGGACGGTGGCCAGCGACTTCAGGTCCAGTCCGCGGGCGATCTCCTCAAAGGACGGCGAGTAGCCGTTGCGCTCGACAAAGGCGGAGATGAAGTCAAGAACTTCTTTTTGCCTACGGGTGACAGCCATGCGGCCATTGTAGCGAACAAAAAGCGAATCAGCTAGAACAAATCGCGCCCCCGCCCAAATGCCCGCACAGGCCGAGCTGGACTGTACCCGCAAGCAAAAAAGAGGTGACCAAGCTGGTGGGCTGACCCTGGACCCGGCCGACAGCCGGTCAAGTGGGAAAGCGCAGAAAGCGGCGCGCTCTTTCCCATTGCGGAACGCGGCGAAAGGCCTGTCCCCTATCGACCGACCCAGCTTAGAAAACCCTCATGAGCTTCTTGTAGCAAGCCGGATAAGCCTTCATCTTGGTGGTGGGAGACACGGGGATGCGCTTGCTGATTGCAGAAGAAGACGCGGCACTGGCGGGGTTTCTGCGCCGAGGATTAGAGTCCGAAGGATATCAGGTGCAGGTAGTCGCGGATGGCCTCGCGGCGATGAGGGCGATCAACGCGGAGACCCCTGACCTGGTCATCTTAGACTTGAGCGCCGCCGTGAGCTCAGGCTCACCCCTAAGCCAGGCCGAGCTAAAGATGGTCAAGGCAGGCGGCTTGCAGGTACTGCGGGAGCTGCGCGCGATCGACGCTCAGCTGCCCGTGCTAGTGCTGACTGCCGGCTCCGATCTGGAAACCCGCCTCGCCTTTCTGGACGAGGGTGCCGACGACTGCATGTTCAAGCCGCTCTCGCTCCAGGAGCTGCGGGCCCGCTGCCGGGCGCTGCTGCGCAGGTCCAACCGGGTCCCTGAGTCCGTGGTGCAGGTGCAGGACCTGGCGTTACGCCGGCTCGAGCGAGTCGTCGAGCGCGGTGGCCGGCAGATTAAGTTGACCAATCGGGAGTACGGGCTGCTTGAGCAGCTCGTACTGGAGCGGGGCCGCTGCGTGACCCGCGGCACGCTGCTGGAGCGAGTGTGGGGCCTGGGCTCGAGCGAGACCAACGTCGTCGACGTGTACATCAATTACTTGCGCCGCAAGCTCGACGATTACGGCGCGATGCCGCTGATCGAAACAGTGCGAGGCAAGGGCTACCGTATCGCCCTGCCGATGCCTGCTTTAAGCCGAGCAGCCCAGCCGCTGGCGGGACAAATGACGGTCCTCTAGCCTTAGAGCCATATACGTGAGTGTACGTAAGAGCTCAAGACGTGAGATGAAGCATTAGGTTTTCTGGAGGAAGTGATGGCAGCGAGCGCGAGCATGGTGTACACGGAGCCGGGCAGCAGGGATCGCGTAGCTCGCACCAGTCGCGTCGTGGTGCTTGCCAGCGCCGATCGTGCGCTGCGCAGCCGCATTGCCGAGACGCTGGAGGGGTTCCGCTGGGAGGTCCGGCAAGCCGCAGGAGGAGCCGAGCTGTTCTCGCAGCTGGAGCTGGTTGCCGCGGGTACGATCCTGCTCGATAGCTGGCTGCCGGACCTTGAGGTGGCCGAGTGCGTCCGCGAGATCGCGGCCCAGTATCCGGGTGTCGATGTGTTGGCGATCGATGGCACAGACTTCGGCGCTGCTCCCGCGCAGGGTGCCTTTCGCAACGAGGTCCTGCATGCTCTGCATCGGGCGCAGGAGGCGGAGGAAGCTGCCTGGAGCCCGGCTCCGCAGCAGACTGAGCCGCTGCGCCGCCGCCGCCGTACTGAAGTTGCAGAGACTCGGCCAACGGAACGGCCAGCCAGTGAGGTCTCGGCTGCGCTGCCGGAGATTCTAGGCAGCGACCCCCGCATGCTGGAGGTCAGCCGGCGTATCCGCCTTGTGGCGCCACGGTCAACCGCCGTGCTGGTGCAGGGCCCGACAGGAACAGGAAAGGAACTGGTGGCGCGGGCGCTCCACCGGCTGAGTCCGAGGGCGCAGCGACCTTTTATCGCGTTGAACTGCGCGGCGATCCCGGAGGCGCTACTCGAAGCTGAACTCTTTGGCCACACGCGCGGAGCGTTCACCGGGGCGGTCCAGGGCCGGGTGGGACGCCTGGAAGCAGCCCACGGTGGCACGCTCTTTCTGGATGAGATTGGAGAGCTTCCCCTGGCCCTTCAGGCCAAACTGCTCCGCTTTGTGGAGTGCGGCGAACTGCAGCGCGTCGGCGAGAACGAACCGGTCAAGGTCGATGTACGCATCGTCGCTGCGACCCACCGCAAGCTGGGCGTCATGGCGGCTGCTGGAGCCTTTCGCGCCGACCTCTACTATCGGCTCTCGGTGTTTCTCATCCAGACGCCAGCGCTCGCAGGTCGTGCCGCCGACATTCGCCTGCTTGCCGAGCACGCCCTCGGTCGCCTGGCACAGAAGGAGAGCCCTAAGTCTCTCTCCGAGGATGCGCTGCAACAGCTGGAGGCGCATAGCTGGCCTGGAAACGTGCGCGAACTCGAGCACACTATCGAGAGAGCCTGGATCCTGGCCGAAGAGAAGAGCTCAATTGGCAGTGAAGACATCGACTTCGGCGAGAGCTCGGAAGTCTAGGTCCTCCTGCTATGCCGGAGCGAGCTTGATCGCTCGCCGGCGATCTCGCTGTCCCTGCGCACAGGGTTCTTCAGGGCAGGCTCACGACAGCTGAGAATAAGAGGTCGCTTGCCAGACCTCTCTGATCCATCCCAACGTAAACGTCTCTCAGGCGAGGGTGATGCCTAGCGGCGCGCAGGCTGTTAGAAGAGACTGATCTAAGTTCTCCGATCCATTCCTCCTCCGCCCTCTATGCAGCACACAATCAGCCAAGTGGATGATGCCTTGTTTGAAGGCACTTCCTCGCTGAGTGCCGGCCTGCGTTGGCAAAGCTCCTTTCCACTTACCGTCTCGCCCACTTACCTAAGAGTTAGCCTTCTGCGAGATCAGGAGGAAGACTGAACGCCTCGTGCTCCAGCATTGTTGATCGCTCTTCTGCGATTCAAAGGCTATTGCTTGATGGCGCAGTATCGCGCTGCTTCCACCTTTGCTTGCCTGCACGAGTGCTGCATCAACTTTGAAAAATCTAATACTTCGCCGCTTAGAGCGACTTACACGAACTGAGTAAGACGTGGTTGCTAGAAGTATGCACTCGTAAGCACGTCGGGATGGGAAAGTTGCGCGGGGAAGAAAGCCGTGGAGCTCAGGAAGCTATGTTTCTCCGGCATCTGTGATGCATTCCGCTCAAAGTGAAGCACCGTAGGCACCTTTTCTGCACTAAGTACTCATTGTTAGAGAAGCCTCATTCTATCGGCCTTATTGCGGCCACACTCATGCACTTATGTCGCTTCGTCGGGCAGGCAGTTAGGCAAGAAAACCCGACAGTGACTGGCGCGCCCCTGTTCTCGGAACAAGCCGACGAGCAAGCTTCGCCAGCCACGCACCAGAGCCTTGCCGTGTTGCTGCGGTCACGCAGAGCTGGCAAACCCCCGGGCCTCGGTGGACTTAGGAGAAGCGCATGCAGAGCATTGCTGAAGCCATGGTTGAGAGTACGCAGCTGATAGACAACGGTTTGATGAATATCAAAGCAAGCGGATCGTTCGCGTATCCGACTTTGTTGTCCCAGCCACTGGACACGGTGCCAGCTGCTACCCGGGCGGCCGAGCAGGAGCGGCTGATGATCGAGCACCTGCCCACGGTGCGCTACGTGGCTCGACAGATCCATGAGCGTCTGCCTCAGCATGTAGAGTTTGATGAACTTATCTCGGCCGGAACGCTGGGCCTTATCGACGCTTCACGCAAGTTCAACCCGGAAAAGAAGGTGCAGTTCCGCTCCTATGCGCAGTTCCGAATCCGGGGGGCGATCCTTGATAGCTTGCGGACGCTTGATTGGAGCCCGCGAGAGTTGCGCCGCAAAGGTCGCGCCGTCGAAGAAGCTACTCGCGCTCTGATCTCTCGCGCAGGCCGCGCCCCTGGAGAGGCTGAAGTAGCCAGGGAGATGGGACTCGAACTCGGTGAGTATCAGCAGCTGCTTGGCGAATTAAAGGGCCTAGAGATTGCCACTTTGAATGCGGAGCGCTCGGAGGAGTCGGGCGAGGAGGAACTGGCCTTTGTGGCCGGCAAAGAAACGGACGACCCCTTGTACCAGTGCCTGGAAGGCGAGGCCCGGACCCGGCTAGGCGCTGCCATTGAAAAGCTGGCTGAGCGCGAGCGCCTGGTTATGACTCTCTACTACTACGAAGAGAGAACCATGAAGGAGATCGGCTTGATCCTGGGTGTGGTCGAGTCACGCGTTTCGCAGATTCACGCAACCGCTGTCGAGCACCTGCGTGTCATGCTTGCCGATCTCGCAGGCCGCGGAACCAAGCAGGGTCGGCCCGCGCGTGCTCGCCGGGCGAGTTAGACCTTTTCACGGCAGGGCGCAAGCCCGGCAGCTCGCGCCCTGCTTTGATCGAGAGGCTTAAGGGCAACGATCAAACAAGCTCCTCCTTAGCCACTCCGCTCAGCAACCTTTGGCAGCGCCGCTGAAGGAAGAACGCGTGGGCTGCGCACGAAGGTGGCTGGACGATCTGGGAACCAACGCAAGCGGTAGAGATCGCGCTTGCGAACGTTGCTTACCAGGCTTGGGCGGAAGCAGGCGATGCAGTTGCCACCGGGGCGGCGCGCACTCGGATAAACAACACCGAACGAGCCGGCCTCCAGCAGTTGAATGGAGAGCTGTTGCGAGGCGATATAGCTGTCAAGCGCGAGGCACTCGGCAAAGTCAGCAGGCGAAGGCGGCGCCTGGGCCGCTTGGATGGTGAGCGGCTGATCGCCGGTCGGGGTACCTTGCTGGGGTGCAAGGAGCAGCGGGCCGTTGCCTCCAGCGATGCTCGCGAAGCCGGCCGTTGGGCTAGAGCAGGCGCGCTCCTCGTCGCTAAAGGCGCTCGGCCGCAGGTCGTGAAAGCAGCCGTTGAAGTCGGCTGTGTACTGGTCGTACTCAAGCTCTTCGGGCTGCTGCCAGTGGATCTCCGCAAACTGGACCGCCCGGTGAAAAAGCACTTCGGCTTTTGCAGTAGCAAGCTCCAGCCCTGCATACCAGGCTCCCCGGTAGGGCGTCGAAAAGCGGGCGCCTTGCGGGTGCGGATGCGTATAGGCTGCATTGATGATCCGGCTGTAGGGCACCTCGAAGACTAGCTCGCGCGCGGTAATGCCGAGGCGCAGGTTGCCTTCGGCCAGCAGGCGGTCGTTGGTTGCACTGTCGAGCGCAAAAATGAGTTGCAGGTCTTCATCATTTTCGGCGATGCGTGTGAGAACTGACTCGCTGTACTTGGACGGCAGCAGCCGCGTGGTATTCACGCAGTGGATCTCGGACACAGGAGGGAGCCGGACTTGAGCAGGAGCGAGCGCGGATACAACACGAGGTGCGAGGCGCGGCCCGGGCGAGCCTGCTTCCGCGCTGGCGTTGAGGGCGATGGCTCCCGGAATGCTCGAGCGAGGACTGGAGCGCGGGTTCTTAGCCGACGTCGGGAAAGAAGAGGGAGCAGCCGCTGGGTGGTCCTCAAGCAAGTCTTCAAAGCTTTGGCCTGGCTCAGCTTTCCCTGCAGAGAGCGAGGAGGGCTCTTTGGAGTGCCGGCGCGTTCGCCCACCATTTGGCTTTTCGCGATCCATTCCCATGCTGATCTTGACTCCTCTCGGAAGTGTTCTCCTCACGCGCCGCTGCGGCTGAAATCTGCACGGGGCGGCTGTGCCCGCGCGCGTCCACGCTTGAGAAGCGGGCGGCTTGCTCCTTGATTTCGCCTGGTTCGTTTCGCCTGGTGGCTCACCCTCCGCGACGCGCATCCAGTAACTGCCTGACCGTGTGCATGGCAGGCGTCGCACCGGCAAGCATATAGGCAAGCGGGGTGCGACCGGCAAAGATGGCGTTGCTGTTTGGCAGCTGTACCCAGCGATCCGCAAGTTTTGTACTGAAGAGCAGATTGAGTGATTTGAAGATACCGATCAGGTACGAGATGCGCAGCAGGCGATCCTGGTCGAGCAGTTTAGGGCCGCCCTGCTTCCACTGGTAGAAGGTTCCGTTTGATACCCCGCCCAGCAACATCCTGGCGTCCTCATCGCGAACACTCCAGTGCTGCATGATCCGCAGAAAGCCCCTCAGGGCGGCTGGAGAGAGCCGGCGCCGGTCCTCTAGGCTGCCCAGATTGGGAAGCTCCGGAGGAGGGTAAAGGGTGGAGGGGTAGGCAGCGGTATTGCTTGGCGGCGTCGGCACGGTGGCTTCCTCGAGAGATGGTGGCGGTGCTTTCAAAGACGAAGTGAATTTCTTTGTATCTCCACTTATGGAGAATCTTAACTCCAAGTATGTTGAGGATGAAACACCTTTATGGTAACTTGTTTGTTAGTTACGAACTGCCCGCACAGGGGTGACCTACCCGTACAGAGACGCACTCTGAACCCGGAAGGATGCGCCTGTGCCTGCGCACCGTCGTACCCGCAGCCAGTTGCGCAGTGTTGCTGCCGCTCGTGCCACAATCGATGGGGATGAGCGCGTCAATCACGCGCCCACTAGGAAGCTGCTGCTGAGAGTGGTTCCGGCAGCATCCAGCCGGACGGCCGGGGCTGAGATTTATACTGAAAGTCACTGCCTGAGCCCTTACGTTCCCCCGGCGCTTCTTTTCTGTGGAATGGTGCTTCTGGAGGCTTTGATTCATCCGGCAAAGTTCATGGGTTGCGCGGCGGTCAAGCTCCTGGCTGAAGAGCGATCCTGCTGATGAACGCCTACTTAGCGGCGCTGGTTATTTACTCGCTCGTTCTCGTGACAATCGGGATGATCGTGAGTCGGCGTGTGAAAACGTCAGCCGACTTTATGGTTGCGGGCCGCACCCTCGGCCCGGGTATGCTCTTTGCCACCTTTATCGCGGCCAACATCGGTGCAGGTTCAACCGTTGGTGCAACAGGACTCGGCTTTCGCTTTGGATTATCGGCCTGGTGGTGGGTAGGCTCGGCAAGCATTGGAAGCTTGCTGCTGGCGCAGACTCTGGGGCCGCGCCTATGGACGATCGCGAAAGAGCGTAGGCTTAACACGCTTGGAGACTATCTCGAGTTTCGCTATAACAAGGCAGTTAAGGCTGTCATTGCCGTCCTGCTGTGGGTAGGTACGCTTACCCTTTTAGCGGCGCAATTGATCGCAGTCTCAACGATCCTGCATGTCTCGGCTGGTACGTCCAAGGTATTTGGCTGTCTTCTCGGCGGCATCGTGGCTGTGGCCTACTGCGCGGCCGGGGGCTTGATGGCCTCTGCTTTCGTCAATGCATTCGAGTTAGTTGTGACCATGTCAGGTTTGCTGCTTGCTGTACCGTTTGCTCTGCATCATGTCGGCGGTTGGAGCCACGTGGCGGCGGAGATCGCGAGCCGACCGGGCAAAGGCTGGATGCTCAGTCTTACCGGCGTAGGTCTGAAGCAGGTGATAAGTTACGTTGTCCTGCTTGCACCCTCGTTCATGATCTCTCCCGGCCTCGTACAGAAGTTATACGGCGCGCGTGATGCGCAGACAGTTAGGGTGGGCGTCACGCTGAATGCCGGAGCGCAAGCCCTATTTGCCTTTGTTCCCGCAATCCTTGGCTTGTGCGTGTATGTCACCTACCCGCGCCTTGCAGCGCCTGAGACAGCACTCCCCTTCGCGATCAAAGAGCTCCTGCCGCGATGGCTCGGTATGTGGGCAATGGCCTCTATCTTTTCAGCCGAGCTAAGTGCGACAGGCGCAATCTTATTTATGCTCTCCACTTCTCTGACCGTGGATCTATACAAGACCTTTCTCAACCCGAAGGTGACAGAAGGCAGACTTCTCACCGCCAATCGTCTGGCCTCCGTACTCGCCGGCGTAGCTGGCATATTCGTTGCTATTCGGCTCCCGACGATTCTTTCGGCGATCCAAATCTTCTACAGCTTGTTATCAGTTTCTTTGTTTGTTCCCGTGCTGGCTGGGCTTTACTCGCGGCGCATGCTCGCGAACGCTGCGCTGGTCAGCATCGTTGCCTCGGTAGCGACCACGATGATATTTAAGCATCTGACAGCGAGCCGGGGCTGGGGGCCGCTTTCGCCTGAGGCGGCGGGCATACTCGTCGCAGCTGTGGTCATGCTGCTCTTCCGCTTTCTCGATCCAGCTTCAGCCCGGGCTGCGGCGAGCGCTACTCGGAAGAAGGCTGCGTGAGAGCCATGAACGGCGTGCATACCTTAGTCAAGCTTAGTTAAGCGTGATAATCGCGCGCCGCAATCAGACCGAGTGCAGGAAGACTGGTCGCCTGCATCGCCGCTCTTACAATCGCTCGAGCCATCACCACTGCAGCGATCGCCCCAATGGCGCTCTCGTCTGCCTGCACGTCTATTGTGCCTGTTGATAGGGCAAAGACAGTATCTCCGTCTGACATGGTATGCACCGGGCTGATGGCTCGCGCATACCCGTCATGCGTCATTTGCGCGATCTTTGTCATCTGCGTTTTGCTGAACTTCGCATTGGTGGCGACGACGCCGATCGTGGTGTTGGTGCCCGGCCGCATCACCACGCGATACCCGTTCATCACTGCTGCCATCGAGTCTCGGTAGCTCTTGCCATCCTCACTGCGCGCGCCCGCCACGATCTTGCCCGTCTCGGGGCGCACGACATCGCCTATCGCGTTCACGGTCACCAGCGCTCCGACGATGATGCCGGTGTCGGCTATCTTCACGCTTGCCGTACCGAGCCCGGATTTCATCGACCACTTAGGGCCGAACATCTTGCCGATGGTCGCGCCTGCCCCGGCCCCTACGTTGCCCTCGCTCACCGGGCTGGTCTGCGCAGCAAGGCACGCCTGGTAGCCGGCCTCTGCACTCGGTCTGATCTTCGGATCGCCGACACCCAGATCCATCAGGATGGCAGCCGGAACGATCGGGACCACACCCAGAGAACCGAGATTGTAGCCGAGCTTCTTTTCTTCGAGATAGCGCATCACGCCGGCTGCTGCATCAAGGCCATACGCGCTACCGCCTGCAAGCAGAATCGCGTTGACCTGTTGCACTGCGTTGATCGGCGACAGCAGATCGGTCTCACGAGTTCCTGGCGCTGAGCCGCGTACGTCCACGCCGGCAGTCGCTCCCGCTTCGCAGATCAGCACAGTGCAGCCTGTAGGCCGCTCGGTGAGCGTGTGATGGCCCACGCGGAGGCCTGCAACATCGGTGATACTGCCCCCTTGCGGAAGTGCTAAAGGGTGAGGGTCGTCAGCATGGGCAGGAACTGCTGCGACTAAGGGCAGTGCCAGAAGGTTGCGAGTAAAGTCGCGACGGAGCAGATAGCCTTCTTTCCAGACCTTCCAAATCTGACACGATCATACTGCGCGAAGGATCCACGACGCGCTCGGTCTGCGCCGGTAAGTCTCACCGCCCAGTTCCTTACTACAAGACCACGCGCACAAAAATGCTACCAAGCTCTCGCGCGCAATTTCTACTCCTGGTCTGTCTCTGCAACTCCCAAGGGGCCTTCCGTCGCAGGCAAGCCACTCTGCCGGCACCAGGCTTTACCCTTACACTGGTAAGGCATGAAGCATCGCATCATCGAGCACTACGAGTTGCTACGCAGGCTGGGCGCAGGCGGCAGCGGCATCGTTTACCTGGCGAACGATATGCAGTTGATGCGGCCGGTGGTGCTGAAGGTGCTGAAGCGCGGTGCGCTCTCGCTTGAGCAGATGCGGTCTACGGTATTGCGCGAGGCCCGCATGGCTTCGGCCATCGAGCATCCGAACGTCTGCTCTATCTACGAGATAGGCGAGGAGGCCCAGGAAGCCTACATCGTGATGCAGTACGTGCCCGGCCAGCCACTCGATAAGTTGATCGCCAAGGGACCTGCCTCGCTGCAGCTGGTGCTCTCGGTCGGTATCCAGATCGCCGATGGATTGAATGCTGCACATGCACTCGGCATCTTCCATCGCGACCTGAAGCCGGCCAACGTGATCCTCACGGATGGTGGCCTGGTCAAGATCCTTGACTTTGGCCTGGCGCGCCGGCTCAACCCGGAAGAGGGTGAGTTTGACCCATCGAAGACGACTCCTCGCAAGACCGGGCCGGTCTCTGAAACCTACACCGCGCGCGGCGGCACGATCGCTTACATGGCGCCAGAGCAGTTCGTGACCGGGCAGTCGAGTGTGCGCAGTGATCTATGGGCGCTCGGCGTCATCCTCTACGAGCTGGTAAGTGGCCGGCACCCTTTTTCCCGACCGGATGCGGACGAGTTCCAGGCGATCCGCGCGATTCAGTTTGTCGATCCGCAATCGTTTTCGGTCTGCTGCCCGCAGGTGCCGGCCGAGCTCGAGAGCGCGATCTTTACTCTGCTCGCAAAGACGCCCGGCGACCGCTACGCAAGCGCAGCAGACGCGCGTGAGGCGCTCAAGACCATCATGAAGGCGATGCAGATCGAGTCCGGCATCATTCCCGGCGAGGTGGGCGCATCGCTGCCGGTGCTCAACGCCGAGCTTGAGAAGCGGACTACCGGGCTGCTCTCCATGCTCGCGGAGCGCTTTCGCGAGACGCCTGCCTCGGCCGCCAAGCAAAACTCGATCATCGTGCTGCCATTCAAAAACGTTGGGCCAGAAGCAGTGGCCCCGCTGTATGGTTTCGCGCTGGCCGATGCCATCGCGGCGCGCCTGGCCCGTATGCCGTCGCTCGTCGTCCGGCCCTCAAGCGCGTTAATGCCTCTGCCGATCGCGCAGCTCGATCCTCTGCAGATTGGCCAGCAGCTCATGGTGCAGTGGGTGCTCGCCGGCAGCTTTATGCGTTCCGAACGGGGCTTTGATCTTAACTGGCAGCTGCTTGATATTGTTGGCCAGAGCGTGCAGGGCGGCGGCGCGATCAGCGTGCCCTCCTTCGATCTCATCGCGGTGCAGACCGAGATCTGCAATGATGTCTTCGCGTCGCTGCAGGGCATCGGCCAGCTGACGATTATCGATCGATCGTCTACGCAGCGCCGCGGCGCGCTCTCCGAGCAGATCTCAGAAGATTATCTGCAGGCGCGCGCCATGCTCTCCTCGTTCATGCAGCGCACCGGCTCGCGGCTTGATCTCGATCGCGCGCGTGAGTTGTTTGAGCGAGTCACCGAACAGACTCCGACTTTCTCAGCCGGGTGGAGCGGGCTCGGCATCACGCACCTGCAGTATGTGCGGCATGGCTTTGGCGGACACCTGCATGTGATCTCCGCGCGCAAGGCATTTGACCATGCGCTCGAGTTCGACCCCGGCTCGGTCGAGGCAAATCTCTACAGGGTCTACATGCTGCTTTCCCGCGGAGAAAAGGAGAGCGCGCGCCACGGTATCGAGCACCTGCTGCACTCGGCTGCGAACGACTCCCAAGTCCACATGGTCGCCGGCATGACGATGCGGCTCGACGGCATGTATGAGCAGGCGCTGACGCAGTTTAATACTTCACTGCGGCTGGATCCGTCGAACGCGCCTGTGATCTACAACCATCGTGCCCGCGTCTACCAGTACCAGAACCAGCTGGAGCTGGCCAACGACGAGCTCGAAAAAGGGCTGACGCTTGAGCCCAAGCATCCTCTGCTGCGCACCTCGCTTGCCTACGAGCGCATGCGCCAGGGCGATATCAAGGAGGCGATCCAGATCCTTGAGCTGGTGATTCGCGATGACGACACGATGCGCCTGGCTTTTCCCACGCTCGCCATGTGCTACGTCCAGATTGGTGAGCGGGAGCGGGCAGCAAACCTGATTGAAGAAAACTCGATTTCGGCGGCAGAGGCCGACAGCGAGATGGCCTACCGGCTCGCGACTTACTTCGCGGTCGAAGGAGACGAGAGCGAGGCTCTGCACTGGCTCCGGAGGGCCATCTACCTCGGCAATGAAAACTATCCCTGGTTTGCCAAGAACCCGGCGTGGAGCCGTCTGCGCGGGCACGGTGACTTCGAGCGCATCCTTGAGGATCTGAAGAAGACCTTTCGTCGCAATGAGAAGAACTGGAAGCGGCTGCTTGACCGGGTGCCCAGCGCCTGAGCGCGGGCTGTAGTTTGCGCCCACTTCGGATACTTCTTAAGATTGAGCTGGCTTCCGACAAATGCGTTTATCGCTGCTAATCCTCTTTTCGGCATCCAGCCTTTAATTCACCGGCCTAGGCACGACGCCCGGCCCTCCCCATCCGAACGGTTTGGATCGAGCAATCTGCGAGCGAGAGCTTCGGCTGAGCGTCTTGCTTCAGGGATGCCGACGCCCGCAATAGCACCCTCAACACTCAATGTGGCGAAGCCGTGGGCCATGGTCCAGATGGCCAGGGCCAGCTGCTGTGCCGACGTTTGGGAAGGCTCGATTTGCAAGGCTAGGATCGCTGCGACTTCGAATGCCTTCGCGCTTGACGCCTGAAGCTCTGGATAGTCTGCCTTATCGATTCCTGACTGGAACATCACCGCGAAGAGATCCGGGTGGCACTCCGCAAAGGAAACGTAAGCCAGGTATACAGCGAGAAGCTTCTCCTTCGGTGGCGCAACGGTGTCTGCTGCGGCCCGCAACTCCGTCTCCAAGGTACGGTTGCCCAGCAACACGATCTCGATGAGAAGCGCGTCCTTGTCCTTGAAGTGGTTGTAAGGAGCGCTCACGCTTACACCGGCAGTACGGGACGCTTCATTCAGCGTGAAACCGCGAGGGCCTTTTTCCCGAACAAGCTGGAGTGCGGCCCTCATCATCGCGGCCTTCAGATCGCCGTGATGGTAGGACCTTGGTTTCTTCTCCATCAGGTGCATCCTTTCCGGCGTCGGAGCGTCTTACAAGCTATATGAACATCGTTCATACTGGAGCTTAGCATGATCAAGATGACCATCCTTTTACGCCGCAAGCCGGAGATGAGCCACGAAGAGTTCGTCGCCTACCACCGGAATCAACATGCACCCCTGTTCAGCTCGCTTGCGGAGGTCAAGCAGCACGTTCGGCGCTATGTGCAATGCCACGCAACTGGCGACATGCTTCCAGGACTTCCGGACAACCACATCGATGGCTCTACCGAGCTTTGGTTCGATGATGTTGCCGGCATCGCTGGTGTCTTCCAGTCCCCTAATTACATGGCGACGATCCGTCCCGATGAGGAGAAGTTCCTGGACTTGCACGCCTGTGAGTTTCTGGTAGGAACCGAGCATGAAGTCATTGCTGCAGCGCAGGCTTAACAATGTTCGTTTGTTTGAGTTTGGGAGAACACCATGATTTTTACTCACGAAGCTTCCGTACCGCTCGCTGCGAGTGACATACACCTCGACGAGTGGCTGTTTCATCTTTCGGAAAAGGAATACAAGGCTTGCGCACATGGGCATCGAGCCGTCGGCACCAGAGGCGGAGAGCGCTTCGAGGGCATGGTCAACGTCGAATCCATTGCTGGAGCTCTGATCATCCAGCATTACGAAACTGAACTGCTGGAGGCAGATCACGTCCGTCTTTTCTCGAAGAGAAGCCGGGCCTACCTGATGCACCTGCTTCCCTTTCACCTACAGGTCGGTTGGGAGATGCAGATTGCCAGTATCTCGGCGAACGAGTCCAAACTTCGCTGCACGATCGACGTTCGAAATCCGGTTTGGGTTCGCTTCGTTGGATTCTTCAACGCCACCAACTACTGGATTCGTCAACACCTGATAGAAGAGACACAAGGCTTTGCCCGGGACCTGACCCGCAAAGGACCCCATCATGTCGCTTAGGAAGGTACCCAGATTAGTACCGCCCAGGCGCATTAACGGGAGTGATCCGGCACCCATCTATACGAGGTGCCGTGAGGTGGCGCTAGCAAGCAATCAACCCGCCACCAAGAGTTTGACCACCAAGAGTTGCTGACGAAGGGAAGGTGTCCGCTCTGATGGGCTTTTCACCTGCTCTTTGCGCCACGCGAGCCGTTAGTTGCGGGTCGGCAGCAGGTCCATCGGCTCGGTCAGGCTGAAGGTCACCTCGGACCCCTGCGCCACGTTTGCCTGGTGCGGGTGCTGCAGCAGCAGGTGTGCCGTCACGATGCCTGCCCCGACCAGCGCGCCGACGCCGGCGCCAACCGGGCCGCCGAAGATCGCGCCGGTGGCTGCGCCGCCGCCTGAGCCTGCACCCAGCTCCACCAGGTTCTTCGTCACCCGAGAGGTAGGTTGAATCGCACCCTCGGCGTCGGTGCGCGCGCCGGGCGCGTCGGTGTGGACCGCCGTTGCGTAAAGGTGATAGGCGGTGCCATCGGGCAGCACGACCGAGTCAGGACGCAGCCGCAGCGTGGCCGGCGAGCCCATGCGGTGGCCCTGGGTCACGCTCATCACCCGTCCGCGAAGCTCGGAGCCAACCGGGATCACCACTCGGCCTTCCTTGAAGACATCTGCGGCGACCTGGCCGCGAAAGGCGGTGCCATCCTGGGTGGTGCCGGTGCTCAGGTTTTCGAGCAGCCGCACGCGAATGTCAGTGCCCTCGGCGAGCTGGTTGGAGGGGGATGGGATGAAGTCGACGATCCCGTAATCAGGGTTCTCCGGCCGGCTAATCAGGTGCGTCGTGCGCGAAGAGCTGGAGTCCTCAACGTGGCTGCTGGGCGCGCTGGAGTCGCTTGAAGAGGGAACCGAGGTCACGATCCCGTAATCCGGATTTACGGCATCGCTTGAGGCGCTTGCAGAAGGGCTCGCATAACTTTGCCTGGCCGGCACCCCGGGCGAAGGCTTGCTCTGCGCGGGCGCAGTGTCGGTGACCTGGTCGGGCGAGGCTTGGATCGTGTCATCGGGCGGCGGATGGGAGACGCCCTGGTAGGCGCTGCTGCTTTGGCCGCTGCTCTGGCTATAGCTCGCGGCAGGCGAAAGCAGCAGACCCGCTGCCAGTGCGGCAGTGGCGGTCAGGCGCGGGAAGACGAGCTTGAGATCGGTGGGCTGCTGCTTCATTCTGGGACAACTCCGGCGAAGGGAGGGATGCGGGCTAAAGCACTGAACTCGGCCCGGCAGATTCCCCCGGCAGTGTCCAGCCTAGACCAGCCTGACGGTGGGCGCCAGTGCCGAGCAGCGCGGTGCCGGGACCGCGAACCACAAAGGTAAAGTGGCGGGCGTAAGGCAAAGAGCACGGTCTGTGCTCCCCTTTTTCAGCCTGTCGCAGAGGGAGCCTGCTCTGTGAAGAAATGATCAAGCCGTACCTGACAGGGCGAAGAGCCTTGCACGGCTTTGTTAGAATCGCGTTGATTGTTTGTTTCGTGTGATCCCGGATCATCGTCCCGGGCGAATCCGGTACAGGATCAGGTTCACATAGGAAGCCTTCCATGGCGCATGAGGATGAGCAGCAGAGCCTGGTAAACACGATCGGGGCTACCAGCGGAGCAGCGATCCGCGTGGATCGCCGGCCAACGCTTTTTGAACGCTTACAACACCAGATCGCAAGGACCCAGATGACCGAAATTGCAGCGATTCACGCACGCGAGATCCTCGACTCCCGCGGCAACCCCACCGTTGAAGCAGAGATCGTGCTAGCCGGTGGCGCCCGGGCTCGAGCAGCGGTGCCGAGCGGCGCCTCCACTGGTGAGCACGAGGCGGTCGAGCTTCGCGACGGCGACAAGGAGCACTATCTCGGCAAGGGTGTGCTGCAGGCAGTTGAGAACGTGGAAAGCATCCTGGCGCCGGAGCTGACGGGCATGGACGCGACCAACCAGCGGCTGCTGGATGCGACCATGATCTCGATTGACGGGACGCCCAACAAAAGCCGCGTGGGCGCAAACGCGATTCTCGCCGTCTCCATGGCCGCCGCACGTGCTTCCTCGGTTGCTCTCAACATGCCGCTCTATCGCTACCTGGGTGGCGTCAACGCATCCATATTGCCCACGCCGATGATGAACATCCTCAACGGGGGGGCGCACGCGGACAATAATGTCGACTTCCAGGAGTTCATGGTGATGCCGGTTGGCGCCGAGCGCTTCTCGGACGCGCTGCGCTGGGGGACCGAGGTCTTCCATACGCTCAAGGGCGTGCTCAAGAAGAAGGGCTACAATACCGCGGTGGGCGACGAGGGTGGCTTCGCTCCATCGCTGAAGTCGAATGAAGAAGCGATCGAGTTGATCCTCGAGTCCATTGAGCTGGCCGGCTACAAGCCAGGCGAAGAGATCGCGATCGCGCTCGATCCGGCCTCGAGCGAGTTCTATGACAAGGACGCTGGCCGCTACATCTTCAAGAAGTCGGACCGGCGCGAGATGACGTCGGAAGAGATGTCCAGGTACTGGGAGAACTGGACACGCCAGTATCCTATTATCTCGCTTGAGGACGGCCTGGCCGAGAATGACTGGGAGGGCTGGAAGTATCTCAGTGAATTGATAGGCGGCCACATCCAGCTGGTGGGCGATGATCTGTTCGTGACCAACACCGAGCGGCTGCAGCGAGGCATTGAGGAAGGCGTGGCGAACTCGATTCTGATCAAGGTCAACCAGATCGGCACCGTCTCTGAGACCCTGGAAGCGATTGAGTTGGGGCGCCGCTATGGCTACACCTCGATCATCTCGCATCGTTCGGGTGAGACTGAAGATACGTTCATCGCGGACCTTGCCGTGGGCACCGGGGCCGGGCAGATCAAGACCGGCTCTGCCTCGCGTACTGACCGCATCGCCAAGTACAACCAGCTGTTACGTATTGAGGAAGAACTGGGCCAGACTGCAGAGTTCTTAGGTCTGGAGGCAGTCAACTACGGCGAGTAAGTGGGCCTGTTTTTATCCCGCAAGAGCGGGCGTATCTTTTGCAATTTAAATTTGGTTTGACTTAGGAGAAATCGTTGCGCAAAGCACTGTTGAGTATCACACCGCTGGTCTTCACACTCGTCGCGTGCAGCCAGAGCACGCCCAAGCCGACCACCTCGGCAGCCGCGCCTGCCACTTCCGCGCATCCCGCCGCCGGGCCTGAGGTCACCCCGCCTGCGAACCCGATTACCGACCCGCAAGTCAAGGAGTTGATGGCGCTCACGGGGACCGACAAGATCAAAGAGCAGCTCACCCAGTACATCATGCGAAACATCCAGCAGGCGCCTTTTATGCCCAAGGACGTGATCGACGACATGCACGCAAGTCTTGAGAAGACAGACGTGAATGGTGCAGCGGCTGCGACTTACAAGAAGTATCTGTCGACTGAAGATGCCAGCAACATCATCGCTTTTTATCAGACACCTGCGGGTAAGGATCTGGTCAAGGCAACGCCGCAGATCATGAGCGAGGTGGAGCACAACGCGATGCAGACCGGCCAACAGACTGCGCGTGAAGTCATCGAGCGGCATCGCCCCGAGATAGAAGCTGCGCAGAAGGCTTACCAGGCCCAGCATGCTCCTCCGTCGCTGAACACGCCCGCACCCGGTGCAAAGCCTGCGACACCCGCCCCGAAGGCCACCACGCCGAACGGCTAGCGTGCACTCACAAGCGGGGCAGCCTGGCGAAGGCTGCCCTGGCTGCTTTTATGCTTTAACCGCCGGCCCGGCTTTACGCACGTGTGGAGAACCCCTCGAATGTCTGTTCGTCGACGCCCGCTCGTCCTCACCATTCTCGACGGTTGGGGGTATCGCGCGCAGCGAGAAGCTAATGCCATCGCGCAGGCGCGTAAGCCGGTCTATGACAAGCTGCTAGCTGAGTACCCGCACACGCTGCTTCACGCCTCGGACCACTTTGTCGGCCTACCCGACGGCCAGATGGGCAACAGCGAAGTAGGCCACCTGAACATCGGCGCAGGCCGGGTGGTTGAGATGGACATTACTCGCATCGACCTGCTCGTAGCCTCCGGTACGCTTGGCCGCGAACCTGCAGTGGCGGCTGCCATGGAGCATGCGCGCGAGCATGGGCGGGCTCTCCACTTACTCGGCCTGGTTTCAGACGGCGGCGTGCATGCGCAGCAAACGCACCTGTACGCTTTGCTGCGGGTGGCGCGGTCGGCTGGCCTGGAGCGCGTGTTTGTGCATGCCTTTACGGATGGCCGCGACACCCTGCCCACGAGCGGCGCGGGCTACCTTGAGAGCCTGCTCGCGAAGATGGAGGAGTATGGTGTTGGCGAGCTGGCGTCGGTATCCGGCCGCTACTACGCGATGGACCGCGACACGCGCTGGGAGCGCGTCAAGAAAGCTTCGGACGCGATGATCGCAGGCGTTGCCGAAGGAGGCGCTTACGCCGATGCCGTGGCCAGGGTAAGGCAATGCTACAGCAATGGAATCACAGACGAGTTTATTGTGCCGTTCGTGGTTACAGATGTAAATGGTTTGCCGAAAGGCACCATCCGCGAAGGGGACGCCTGCCTGATGTTTAACTACCGGGCTGACCGAGCCCGGCAGATCACCCGTGTTCTCGCGCGCAACAGCGGGCTTACTGCCGACGACGGACGCGAGCTTCCATCGATCACCGAGCAGGATGCGGCAATCCCTCGCCATACCATCCCAGCGGACCTGCTCTATGTCACCATGACGCAGTACGATAAAAACTTTTCACTTCCGCGCGTCATCGAGCCGCAGTCGATGGATAACCTGCTCGCGAATCTGCTGGCACAGGCAAATCTGCGCAACCTGCGCATCGCCGAAACAGAAAAGTACGCGCATGTGACTTACTTTTTCAACGGCGGCATCGAGAAGCCATTTGCCGGAGAAGAGAGGCTGCTCGTGCCTTCGCAGAAGGTTGCAACCTATGATCTCGCACCGGAGATGAGTGCAAGCGGGATCGCGGACGCAGTCATCAAGGCGGTCGAGGACACAGCCTTCGATCTAGTCGTCGTTAACTTCGCCAATGCTGACATGGTCGCGCACTCCGGGCAGATGGAGCCGACCATCCGCGGCGTTGAAACGGTCGACACGCAACTCGGGCGTATCTACCGCAGCCTGCGCGAGCGGGGCGGCTCGATGCTGATTACTGCCGATCACGGAAATGCTGAGATGATGGTGGACCCGGTTGGTGGCGGCCCCCACACCTCGCACACAACCAATCCTGTGCCCTGCATCCTGGTGAGCGATCAGGCCGGGAAAGTCACGCTTCGGGACGACGGCTCCCTGCGTGATCTTTCGCCGACTATTCTGGGTTTGCTCGACATGGAGCAGCCACGCGAGATGAGCGGCCGCGACCTTCGCGAGCCACTTAGCTAAGAGCCACTCAGCTAAGCGGTATCGTCGCTCGGGCTATGTGTCGGAGCACTGAGGCACTGCTCCGAGATGAAAGTCTGCAGGCTAGAACTCTTTGCTCTTGTGCGGGTACCAGGTAAGCTGGCCGATAACACTGACATCCGTGTTTACACCCGGCCTGTAGATAGGCGCTTCCCATCTCTCGTACTGCACCGATCCTTTGAGTTCCAGGTCCTCGCCAATCAGCTTCACAATCTCGCCTTTGTACTCATTCTGGGTCGTGCCGCCGGCGATGAAGTCCTTGGCCGCTTTTACGTTTCTATAGGAGAATTGGATGTTTTCCATCGGAGACAGGTGATAGGTGAACCACGCCTGGCCGCCCTTGTCCTCGCGTCCGATTGGATCGCCAAAGAGCTGACCCTTATTGGTGGTGCCCTGCAGCTGGATCGCCTCTGCATCCAGAAAGGCGCCCAGGTTGCTACGCGAAGTGGGCGGGTCGGTCGAGGCAGCTTCCACGCGTATGTCCAGGTTAGGCAACCGGGGTGTGTGCGAGAGATAGAGCCCCGGGTGAATGCCGGCTCGCCGGGGCGCACTCACCGGGAGAATGTCGTCGTGCGCGAGCGAGTCTGTGTAGAGCGTAAGCCAGTCGCGCAGGTAAGGCAGGCGCCAGGTAAAGTCGAATGAGCTGAAGCGCGCGCCGGGATCGTTTCTCGAGAACTTCTCCGCGGTGGTTACATTTGCCACGCTGAAAAAACTTTTAAGAAACGTGTGCAGCGTGATAGGCTCGTGATCTTTTCCGCCCCAGATCACAGTGCGCTCAAAGCCGAACTCCAAATCGCCCGTCGGTTTAAAGCTGACCTTCTCAGCGTGCACCCAGGGCGCGCGCGGGCTGGTGTGCCCCTGCAGATCTCCTACCGTAAAGTCGTAGCGAAAAGGCCCGAGGAACCGCGAGAGCAGCGGAATGTGCAGCGGCTCCACACGGTTGATCTCAAAGGCGTAGATGTTGTCCGCGTTGTTGCTCCAGGCGAAAGCGCCTCCGGCTGCCGGACCCCACCATCGGTCTGTCTTGCCAAAGGAGAACTCGTGACCGGCCAGGTGAACGGAAGCGGTCGCCTCCAGGAGGCGAGCATGGTTGATCGTGGACAGCGGACCGATCGGCAGCGTTGCCTGCACCGGGTTGGTCGCGATCGGGATCAGGTCAACCTGCTCAGAAAGATAGTCGCCGAGCGTGGTCGAGTAGCCGAGCGCGCTCGGAGCGCGCTGGTATTCCCCGCGCACATAGAGCGAAAAGCGCCCGTACTCGGCGCGACCGCTTGCGCCGGAGCTGTTGTGGATTCCTGCCTGGTAGGGGCGGCCGTAATCGTTAATAATCGTCTGGCCGAGATGCCAGCTGTCGTGCAAAGGCGTGTCCGTAATCCCGAGAAAGCGCGTGTACACGGTGTCGAGCTCGGCGTGTGCAGGGCGTGTGTTCGCCGCGTCCGGCGCAAGCTCGCTTACCAGCGCCAGGTAGATCTGCTCCGCCTCATCGCTGGCTACCCCGGGTGAAGTCGCAATCGTTTCGCCTGTCCGCTCGAGCATGTGCAGCACGCTCAGCCGGGTCCAAGGGCGCATGCCCAGCACGGCGGAGTCCAGGTAGCCAAGCCCGTAGAGCCGCCACAGGGCTGGGTACATCCAGCTATCCATAGGAATGTAGGTGGAGCCAAGCGCCCGGGTGGAGTGCATCGGGTAGTCAGGCCGGTAGGTCTGCGGCAGGGTTCCGTCTTCAACGCCGGCGTGCTGCGCAGCAGACTGCACGGCCGGTTGCGACGCCTGGGCGCTCAGCACCGGAGCAGCGCCGCAAAGCGACAGCAAAAAACCCACGGCGCCTTTCCGGCAGATCAGAACAACTGAACTCACTTACACCTCGCTAGGTAAATGTTAGTTATGTAACTGTGAAGCCTGACTGAACGCGTCTTCCCGCGTCAGCGATCTCCGCTCGCCCGAGGCTAGTGGAAGCGGCAGGCGAAGACAAGCGCCGGGCCTATGTGGCGCCAGCGTGTGCCACTCTGCAACTGCCAGCTGACTCCGGGCTGACAGCTGCTTCGCGCTCAGCCCCATGTGCCGCTGTCTAGCCAACGCCGTTCTCCGGCCAGCCAGCCGAGGCAAGCTCCTTCTCGATGGTCTGCACGAGCTGTCGATGTTTGCGCTCCTCAAAGAGTTTGCGCGCGCGCAGCACCTGCTCCATCTTCGCTAAAGGGTTCGAGTCGCTCGGCCCTTCGGTTCCAGGAGCCGCGGCTTGCTTCGGGCCAGTCCAGGCCTGGCATTCGATCCAGGTGGGGCCGCCGCCGCTGCGTGCCCGTGCGGCCGACTCATAGATGACCCGAAAGAGGGCGAGCGCGTCGGCACGATCCACCGGAATCACGGGCAGCGCCGCTGGCGGCACTCCGGGTCCGGCTTTGGGCATGCTTCGAGCGCCCGTGATGCACAGCAGCGGCAGCCCCAGGGCGACGGCCGTCTCGGCCGCGCTCTCCCACTCAGGCGGGGTGGGAGCCGGCTTGCGCGCGGTAGCCGGGCCGGGATCAAAGAGCACCGTGATGCTGCCGGTGTGGTGCATCCGCGCTGCGAGCGCGATGCCAAGCGCCAGGCTCGCCTGCTGGGCGCCCGTGCCAGGCAAAAGTCCCCGCTCGGCGTCCCCAGGGTGCAGCCAGGCAGGCGCGCCTGACTTTGGCCGCCGCGGGCTCTGACCGAGGCGCTCCAGTGGCGACCCGCAGAGATAGCGTGTCGAGTAGTCACTGGAAGCGAGGCCCAGTGTGTCGCCCTCGCGCAGGTTCTCGGTCAGCGCAGCGGAGATGGCGGAGCTTTCCGCAGGCTTGCCTCGGCCGCTCTGCATGCGCTTTTGAAGCAGGTCAACGGCCAGCAATCGCCGGTAAAGGCTCCATAGGAGTGCCTCGCTCATCGGCGACGCTTTCTGCTCGGTCATCCGGCTCCCTTCTCCTTGCAAGGCTGGCGCTTCAACACGCAATCACCGCACCCAAGATTCTGCAAGTCTCGGTTTTCAACAAAAGTGTTGAAAACCGCCCCCGCCGGCACTGGCAAAGTATCTCAAGTCCTTGACTGGCGCGGGTCCTAGCTTTCTGCACCGCTTCTTGAGCAGGCTTGGAGAAAGCTACCAGACAGGGGAAGACGAGCCTCCTCGACTCAGATCTTTCCGGTCCTGCGACGGGTTTCATGTCGAGTAAGACGCATTGATCTTGACGTACTCGGCCGTCAGATCGGTGGTCCAGAAGCGGCATCTACCCGCGCCCACGCCAAGTGCGATGCGAATCGTCACCTCACGATTGAGGAGCAGCGCGTGAGCAGCCTGCTCGTCGTAGTGAGGCGACCGCTGACCGGCTACGCAGATCGGGAGCGTGCCGAACCAGATATCGACCCGGTCCGGATCAATGGCGACGCCGGCGTAGCCGATGGCTGCGACCAGGCGTCCCCAGTTAGGATCGCTGCCCGCCCAAGCGGTCTTGACCAGCGGTGAGAGCGCGATCGACCTGGCCACGCGGAGTGCGTCGGCATCGCTGGGTGCGCCCTCGATCTCAAGGGTGACCACGTGTGTGACCCCCTCGCCGTCGTCGACAATCTGCATGGCGAGCGAGGTGCAGACCTCGGTGAGCGCCTGCTGAAACTCCTGGTTGCCAGCCTCGACGGCGACGCCGCTTGCGCCCGAAGCCAGCAGCAGCGCGGTGTCGTTGGTCGAAGTGTCGCCGTCGATCGAGATGCGGTTAAAGCTCACCTCGCTCGCCCGGCCCAGCAGCGCAGCCAGGGCAGTTGGCTCGATCGCGGCATCGGTCACCAGGTAAACCAGCATGGTGGCGTGGGGCACGAGCTGTGGATGGATCATCCCGGCGCCCTTGCAGGCGCCTGCGAGGCGGACCGGTTTACCCTCTACGGTCGCCGTGGAATAGGCGATCTTGGCGCGGGTGTCGGTAGTCAGGATCGCGTTGGCGAAGCTGTCGAAGTCCGCAGCGGTCGCGCCGAGGGCTGCTTGAACGGCTGGCAGCGCGGATACCACTTTCTCCCCCGGCAGCGGCACGCCGATGATGCCGGTGGAAGAAGGGAAGACCTGCTCCGGCGGACATCCAAAGTGCGCTGCTGCGCTCTCGGTGACCTGCTTGCAGGCGGCTAGTCCGGCAGCCCCGGTCGCGCAGTTGGCATTGCCGCTGTTGACCACAACAGCCCGCACTCGACCCTGGCTCGCGAGCAGGTGAGCGCGGCCGACGGTCACAGGTGCCGCAACGACGCGATTGGAAGTAAACAGTGCCGCGGCGCTTGCGGCCTGGTCGGCTACGATGCAGGCCAGGTCGAGCTTACCGCTTGGCTTGATGCCCGCTCGTACCGAAGCAAAGCGAAATCCGGCAGGCAGGGCGGAAGGGGGAAGCGTAGGACTCATCCCTCATCGTCGCACCCCGGCATTTACTCTGGCTAGGAGGCTCTCCGAGCCAGGTGCTGGCTCAGGTGAGGCCGCCATAGACGCAGGTCGCATCCGCCTCGCCGAAATGGCGCAACTGTCTATGGGATCGATCTATGGATTCGATCTATGGAATCGATCTATGAAATCGATCTATGGGAACGATCTACGTGAGCGCTTTATCAGAACACTTCAGGAGAATGGCCTTTGTCTGCGGATCCGCCTGCTGAACTGCCAGCCATGCCAGCCTCCAGCTTTCTCTCCATGCGACAGGTCGACGTCGCACGAGGCGACGCGATCGTGCTCCATGACATTGCGCTTGAAGTCGCGATGGGCGAGCACCTTGCTATTCTCGGACCCAACGGGTGCGGCAAGTCGACACTGATCAAGGCCATCACCCGTGAGTGTTACCCGATCGTCCAGCCAGGCATGCGTTGCGCGCTGCTGGGGCGCGATCGATGGGATCTCTCCCAGTTGCGTTCGCAGCTCGGCGTAGTCTCAGCCGACCTGCCGGGCGAGCGCACCCCGGTCACCGGTGGGCTGGAAGCGGTGATCGCGGGCTTCTTCGGCGCCTCGGCGATCTGGCCGAATCATACAATCACCCCGCAGATGCGCGAGCGCGCTGAAGAAGCGCTCGCCATCATGGGGGCCACGCACCTCGGCGCAAAGCTGGTCGGGCAGATGTCAGCCGGCGAGCAGCGTCGTGTCATGATCGCCCGCGCGCTGGTGCATCGCCCGGCGATGCTGCTGCTCGATGAGCCATCGAACGCCTTGGACCTGGCGGCCCAGGGTGAGCTGCGGGCTGCCTTGCGCCTGGTCGCGCAGAGAGGCACCGGCCTGCTCATGGTCACCCATCACCTCGCCGACATTCTGCCCGAGATCAGCCGTGTCATCTTTATGCGCGAGGGTCGCATCGTGGCCGATGGCCTCCGCGGCGAACTACTGAACGAGCAAACCCTGGCAGCCCTCTTCGGCGTACCTGTCACGCTCACCCAGCGCGGCGACTTTCTGCACGCCTGGTAGCGCAGAGGCTCCGGGTGAAAGAATGCCGCATGAGTCGCACGGCACTGTACCTGTTTGCTTGGGGCCTGTTTCTTGTGCCTGGCACAGGAGCAGTCACGTGGGCGCAGGCTGGGCCGCCTTTCCGCACCGATGACCCAGAGACCCCGGGCAATCAGCACTGGGAGATCAACGTAGGTTTTCTCGGAGACCGGAGCCTGGCCGATGGCGACTACGAGGTGCCGGACCTAGATATGAACTACGGCCTGGGGGACCGGATCCAGCTCAAGTATGAGCTGCCCATCGCCGTGCACGAAGACAGGGCGGGAGGCTTGGTACACGCAACCTCTGGACAAGGCGGTGCGGCTGCTGATTCAGCAGCGGGACGCGTGGTGGGCGGCCTCGGCGAGTCGCTGCTAGGCATCAAGTACCGGTTCTACGAGCACAAGGCTGACTCCTTAGCAGATCAACCAGAGGCTCCGGAGCCGAACTTCTCGGTTTCCACCTATCCGCAGCTTTCGCTCAACAATCCGACGCGCGCCGTACCCCGCCAGGTGGTGGCGGCGGGGCCGCAGTTTCTACTGCCGCTCGAGATCAACGCCCGCCTCGGTCCGTTTCGGCTGGATGGAGAAGCCGGCTACTGGTTTACCAACCGCCATGTGCCGCAGGCCTGGATCCGCGGCTTCATCCTCGGCCATGAGTTCACGCCGGCCACCGAGCTCTATCTTGAAATCTACGACCAGCAGGATGCAAACCGAGTGGACGGCCAGGCGAAGGAGCGCGAAGCGACCCTCGGCGCGGGCGGCCGTCAGGCGGTAAACCGGCGTAAGAGCGTGGTTGCCTTGTTCATGGCCGGCCGCAGTTTTCAGGGCGTCAGCACGACCAGCGTCCAGCCTAGCTGGCTTGCCTACCTTGGCATACAGCTGCTCTTCTCGTCGAGCGATAAAGGCGGAGACTCGGCAGCTTTCCTGCCGGGCTTGCGCTGAAGCCGGTCTTTGCGCTGGATGTTTCCTGCTGTGGAAGAGCCTGTCGACTGGCTCGAAATTATCTTGCAGACGGCATCTTGACCCGACGCGATCTCCACGTTTAGTCTGGCTCTACACAAGAAAGGAGGGCGATCCTATTGAAAAGTTCAGACTGTAGCTTGTGCACCATCGCAGCATGTGAGGTGACTGAGGCTTAGGGCTCCTTCGGGCTCTAGACCTGGCGTTACGAAGTTGCGCGCCGAGGCCATCTAACGAGTGGTGAGCGCTGTATTGGGTAAGTGCTCTCCGGCTTGGCTCGCAAGGATGCCTCAGGTCAAACTCAACAGTGCACCGGCGATCAAGGCCTGCGGTTCCCGAGAGGGGGCTGCAGGCCTTTCGCTTTTAAGGTGCATTTTGCTTTTCGGTGCATTTTCAAGTTCAACAGCCAGACCGCCTGCGCGGCTTACGGCCACTTCGTGGCGAGTCTTCTGCCTGCGGCGCTTTGTTTGCGCAGGGTCCGGGGCGATAATACTTGCATGGAACCGCTCGTCATCGCTGGGAAAGCCTTTCAGTCGCGCCTGATCGTCGGCACGGGCAAGTACAAGGACGGACCTGAGACCCAGGCGGCGGTTGAAGCCTCGGGCGCCGAGATGGTCACCGTCGCTGTGCGCCGCGTCAATCTCGATCGTTCCCGTGAGTCGCTGCTCGACTTTCTCGATCCCCAACGCTACTTCCTGCTCCCCAACACGGCCGGCTGCTATACGGCTGAGGAGGCGATTCGCGCCGCCCGTCTCGGCCGCGAGGTCGGGCTCTCGGACTGGGTTAAGATCGAAGTCATCGGCGATCAGGCGACGCTCTATCCTGACGTCCAGGCGACGCTTGAAGCAACCCGGGTGCTGGTCAAAGAGGGCTTCACCGTGCTGCCTTACACGACCGACGACATCGTCTTCGCCAGGCGCCTGATCGATGCCGGCGCGGCGGCCGTCATGCCGCTCGGCGCACCCATCGGATCGGGCCTCGGCATCTCCAACCGCGACAACCTTCGTATCCTGCGCGAGCTGATCACGGAGGTTCCGCTGATCGTCGATGCCGGCCTTGGGACTGCCTCCGATGCAGCGCTCGCGATGGAGATGGGCGCAGACGCGGTGCTGCTGAACAGCTGCATCGCCGGTGCGCAAAGGCCGGTGCTGATGGCGGAAGCCATGCAGCATGCCGTGCTCGCCGGCCGTCAGGCCTTTGTCGCCGGGCGTATGCCGCGCAAGCTGTATGCGACGGCCAGTTCGCCGCTCGAGGGCATCTCCCGCTAAGCAGCAACTGTGACGCGAAGTCTCTCGAGTCCTCAACCAGATCAAGGCAGGTTCCGGTATACAGTCGTTAGCCGGCCGCCGGCGAAGCTCGCGAATCGGGACCACGAGTTGAACAGCCTGCTGGCACTCCTCTGCGCGCGGCTGGCCGCATCGCCGGCGTCACTATCGCTGGCATGAATTTAGCTCAGACGATCTGATGACCGGTTACGAGGCGCGCCACTGTTTCTGGTGCTCCAAGATTGAAATTGACGGCATCCTCTCGAGCCCTTAACCCCGTACACTCTGGGCTACACTCACAGACATGCGCGTTTTCGGCATTGACTGTGGGACCGAGTGTACTGGCTACGGGGTCGTCGAGCTTGACGAGCAGGGCCGTGAGGCGCGCCTGGTACCGATCTCCTTTGGCGCAATCCGTCTGCCTAAGAAGGAGCCCCTGGCCACCCGGCTCGCGCTAGTGCACGCGGAGTTGGCGGGGCTCATCGCGCTCCACCGGCCGGATGTCGTTGCAGTTGAAGAGGTATTTCATTCCATCAACGCGCAATCCGCGCTCAAACTCGGCCACGTGCGTGGGGTGGCGTTGCTCGCCGCTGCTGGCCAGTCTCTGCCTGTCGTCGAGTATGCGCCGCTCAAGATCAAGTCGAGCGTGGTGGGATACGGCCTGGCCAAGAAGGAGCAGGTTCAGTTCATGGTCGCGCGCCTGCTTGGTCTGCCGGAGCCGCCTCAGCCTGCGGACGCCGCCGATGCGCTGGCCATCGCCATCTGCCACCTGCACTACGCGCAGACCGCGCGCAACCAGACTGGACCTGCCCAGGCTGGACCTGCCCAAACAGGACCTGCGGCCGGAGACGCAGCCGGCAACGTAGCAGGCCTCGTGAGCAGAGACCAGGAGCCGAATGCACCCCGTACGCGTAGAGACTCCCAGCCCAGCCTGGCGCAGCAGCCTTCAAGCAACGCGGCGACCGCTGCCGCCGGTTACCAGCACGCTCCCCCGGCCAGCCTCGCTGCTCCCGGAGAAAGAGCATCCACATTGCGAGTGGATCGAGTTCTTAGCAGGGGCCGGCTGTGAAGCGACGCTGCCGCATCGTCTTCGCGCTCCTGGTGGGTTGGCTGGCTTGCCGCGCTACCGCGAATGCCAGAGCGCAGGCAGCTGCACAGACTGCTGTGACCGGCGCTGCTGCGGGCATAGCAGCCCAGGCTTCACCGCCCGGCTCTCGAAAGCTGAGCTTTGATTTCAGCAATCCCGCGCTTACACCGGCGGGCTTCCATCTGGACTTCGATGCGACTGGCCTTGGACACTACCACTCGCAGCCCGGCGAAGGCAGCGCGCCGGATGCGCAGGGCGCTCAGCCCGAAGCCTTCGACCAGCAGATCGAGGTCAGCCCAACGCTCCGCCAGCAGATGCTCGCCATCATTCAGGATCACCACTTTCTACGCGGCGAGTGCGAGAGCCGGCAGCACCGGGTCGCCTTTACCGGCACCAAGGTCCTCACCTACACAGGCCCGGAGGCTCATGCGGGCTGCACATTCAACTGGTCGCAGGATCCGGTGATCATGAAAGTAGCCGAAAACTGTATCGCGATCTCCATGACGCTTGAAGAAGGGCGCCGTCTGCGCTTGGCGTACCTGCATGACCGGCTCGGCCTGGATGCGGAGCTTGAAACGCTGGCCGAGGCGGTCAAGCGCGGAGACGCGCTCGAGCTCGAAAATATCTCACCGGAGCTACGGGCGATCGCCGCGGACCAGGCAGTGATGAAGCGCGCCCAGGCACGTGCGGCGGCCCTGCTGGCGATGGAACCGGGGCAACCTGCAGCTGTCCGCTGAGTTTTACCCTGTACACGCGCAGCTTGCCGACCGTTCGCGTCTTCTCCTATAAGTAGTGCATCGAACGCTGAGCGAACCGAGGCAGAGCCGGGCGGTCTTCATCGGGAGCGACCGAAGCGGGAATGACAGTCCGCGCCGATGATCTATCTCGATGATGTACGTTCAGGGCCGCTCTTAAGGGCTGCTTACGAGGGACGCCCCTATGTGGAACATTCGATTTTCTTCTGCACTGCTCGCTGGGCTGCTCGCACTCCCCTGTGCCGGACGGGCGCAGCAGGCTCCAGGCGTGCAGCCTCTTGCAGGCCAGTCTGTGCCAGACCGTCTTCCGGATCAGGCGCCCGCGGAGACGACCCCGCCCCCCTCGGAGATGCCTCCCGCGCCTCCGCAGGACAATCCGATCGATGCGCAGAACGCCGTTCGGTTGAGCGATGTGGAGGGCTCGGTACGACTCTCAGACAGCAGCGGCAAGCTCAACGAGCGGGCGACGCGCAACATGGTCGTACTGCCTGGTATGTTGATCGCGACTGCCGACGATGGTCGGGCTGAACTGCAGTTTGCCGACGGCAGCGTCGCGCGCGTGACGCCCAACAGCGCGCTCGAGGTGGACACACCTCCAACCGGCAGCACCGGGCATCTTTTGCTCAAAGCGACTAAGGGGCTAACCTACTACGAGATGGTCCCTGGAGGCCTCTCCGTGCAGGCAGGCCCGCTCATCGCGAAGAGCGGAAACACGGCCAGCGAGTCCGCACTGCTCCGGATCAATCTCGACACCAGCCCCTACCAGGCAGCTACCCTGCGCGGGGTGGTGGACTTTGAGGATGCCGCGGGGACCGTAGCTTTTGCACTCGAGACGGGCCAGACCACTCGGATTGATCCCACGGCGGCGACCGATTACGACATTGATCTCGAGTTGGCCCCTGACACCTGGGACGCGTGGAACACCGATCGAGACAAGGTGCTGGCGCAGATGACCGGCGCAGTCCAGCCAGGTGAAGGAGGGTTGCCGGGCTGGAGTGATCTCAGCTACTACGGCACCTGGTACGACGTGCCGGGCGAGGGTCTGGCCTGGGCGCCGGATGGCGTGGGGCAAAATTTCGATCCGTACGGGTCGGGCGCCTGGGGATACACGACGACGGCTGGATTCGGCGCCGGCTACAGCTGGGCTTCGAGTTACCCGTGGGGATGGCTGCCCTTCCACTGCGGCCTGTGGAACTACTACCAGAGCAACGGCTGGATGTGGCAGCCTTCAAACTGCAGCTGGGGGCAGGGCGCCGGCTGGTACCCCTATCGCGGAGTAGGGCGTACGCCGAACGGCTACTTTCCTCCCGGGCGGCCGAGGCCACCGCGTGGTGCTCTGCCCCTGCAGGCAATCATCTCTGTTCACCGGGGACCGCAGGTGCAGTTTCGGACGCTTGGCGCAGCACGGCCAGCGCCGCGTACCGTCGTCATCGCCGGGCAGTCTCTGCCACCAGTGCAGGCGGAGACAGGGCCCCGTTTCCAGCCGGGCTTCGTCGGGGAGTTTCGCTCTACTCCCGGTGCGATCCTACCGCCGGCAGGTTTCACAAGAGTCCAGACAGGGCAGACAGGGTACGCCCCAACCACGCGCCCTCCCGCGCCGATGGGGAGCGTGCCGCCTGCAGGGCGCATGCTGGAGGCTCCTCACATGCCGGTCTACGCTCCGCCTCCACGCATGAGTGCGCCGCCTGCGGCCGCGCCAGCCGTGCACTTTGCAGCCCCGGCTGGCCACGGAAGATAGAGCCTCCCTGCCTGAGCCACTCGCATGGAACTCACTGCACGCAGGGTGAGCTGAAGTTCTGCGGGTGCCGGCGATGGACTGGAAGACGAGATCAACCGGGGCGCCCTGGGTTATCGCTTCAAGCGTATTTGTAACATGGGTCAGCACACATGTTTGCACCGGCGCACCAAAGCGCAGCCGAAACTCGTCGAGCATCTGCAGCAGTCGCACTGCGTTGGGTACGCTGTCGCTGGCGGGATTGATGCCGATGACCGCGTCTCCGCAGCCATACATCAGGCCATCCAGCATGGAGGCAAAGATGCCCTGCAGGTCGTCGGTAGGATGATTGGGCTGCAGGCGCACGGCCATCCGGCCCCTGAGTCCGAGCGTGTTGCGGAAGCGTGTGACGACGTTGCACTTCTGCGCGGCCAGGATCAGGTCCTGGTTGCGCATCAGCTTTGAGACCGCGGCTGCCATTTCCGGCGTGAGGCCAGGCGCGGCTGCTGCAAGTTTTCGACCATCCTGGGCTGGGTCGAGCAGCCACTCGCGAAAGCCGCCCACAGTCAGGTGGCTGACCGCGGCAAAGGCTCTGCTGTCGTGCGTGTCCAAGATGAGTCGCGTGATTTCGTCTCGCTCGTAAGCGATGACGGCTTCGTTGAGGAAGTGCCGCAGCGGCAGATCGGCCAGGGCCATCCTGGCCGCGACTCGCTCCTGGGCCGAGGCCGCGGCGATGCCCGCGAACTGATCGCCGGAGCGCTCCGGGCTGGCTCTGGCCAGCAGCGTTCTCAGGTCAGCGAAGGAGTAGCTCGTACCATCGACGATGTGAGTGAAGGGCATAGCGGTTCTTCTCGTTCGCGACCCGTGTGGCCGGAAGGCGCGTCTTGCTGCAGGATAGCTCGTTCTAATGAGCAGCCAGGCACCCCATTGATCTGGATAGTCACTCTCCGCGGCCGGGGTGCCTTCCAGTTCCCCTCGGCGCCTGCAAAAGGGAGATGTAAAGTCGCGCTCACCTCAGGCAGGCCTGCGCGGAGGTGCAATAATCACTTTGCGCTAGAATCCACGCCAGGGATCCTCGACTTTGAGCGACACAACTCTTGCCGACCTTCAGCAGCACACGCTTCCCGGTCTTGCGGAGATTGTCTCCGGCAACGGTGGCTTACCAATGATCCGCATCACCGCCGCTTCCGCCTCGGCTGAGATCTACCTGCACGGAGCGCAGGTCATCTCCTGGCGGCCGGCCGGCGCTGAAGAAGTACTCTTTCTTAGCCGTCTTTCACGCTGGGAAGAGGGTCGTGCCATTCGCGGCGGCATCCCGATCTGCTTCCCTTGGTTTCGCGCCAAGGCTGACAATCCGCAGGCGCCCGCGCACGGCGTCGTGCGCACCCGCGCCTGGCGGCTCGATGCTGTGCGAGAGCAAGCAGGCGCTGTTGCGCTCACGCTCTCCACCGAAAGTGATGCGACAAGCCGCCGCTGGTATCCACACGACTTTCGGATCGAACACCACATTACGGTAGGCGAAGCGCTCGAGCTCTCGCTCGTGGTCACCAACACTGGCGCGGACGAGCTATCTTTTGAGCAAGCCCTGCACACCTACCACTTGGTCGGAGACGTGGAGCAGGTCCGGGTAGACGGCCTGGACGGAACAGAGTTTCTGGATAACATGGATGGCAATCGCAAGAAAGAGCAGCAGGGTTCTGTCACTTACCGTAACCAGACAGATAATGCCTATCTCGACACCGCGACCGCGCTTGATCTTGTCGACTCTTCGATGGGCCGCCGCATCCGCACGTCGAAAAAGCACTCGGCGACAACAGTCGTCTGGAATCCGTGGCAGGATGGCGCTGCTGCGCTCGCTGACCTTGGCGATCAAGAGTGGCAAACCATGGCCTGTGTGGAAGCCAGCAACATTCTCGAGAGCGCCATTGTGCTTGGCCCTGGCGCCACGCACACCATGACAGCTATCCTGTCGCTCGCGCCCTTGCCCGCGCAGTAAGTCGGGCCGCATCTCTCGAGAGCGTCCGCGCCTCTGGTGTGCCGATCCGCTTGTAGAAGAAGAGTTTCAAGATATACGGGTCCGCTCTGGCATCGGGCGTATACTTATGTCAGTTAGCGTACGCTTCTCTTTAGGTAGCTAACGCGCAATTCCTTCCGCTCCCCTGCGGCTATCCCTTGCGATTCAAAGCGTAGAGGATGGCTGCCATGATCCAGGCACCTACCAATCTTATTTTGGGTATGCTCCCTGCGGAGCAGCGCGCCAGCTTGATGCGTATGCTTACTCCTGTCTCGCTGCCGGTACGCACTGTGCTTTACGAGCCGGAGCGCACTCCCTTGCACGTGCACTTTCTTACCAGCGGGATGGCATCCTTTGTGAACTACATGAAAGAGGGCGAGGCCGTGGAGGTTGGACTGGCCGGTCATGAGGGTCTGCCAGAGGCGTTCCACCTGCTGGGCAACGCCCTTTTGCCAACCAACTGCTTCATGCAGCTGCAGGGAACCGGCCTGCGCATGAAGTTTAGGGACTTTGAACAAATTTTCGACCGCGAAGAGTCGGTCCGCAAAGCGGTGCTTCACTTCGTGCAGTTTCAGAATCTGGTGCTCAGTCAGGTGGCTGCATGCAACCGGCTGCACGAAGTCGAGGAAAGGCTCGCCCGCTGGCTGCTCATGGTTTCTGATCGCACGGGAGATACGGAGTTGCGGCTGACCCAGGAGTTTCTCTCGCAGATGCTCGGCGCGCGTCGATCCACCGTAACGCTGGTTGCAGGAGCTTTACAGCGAGCAGGCTTGATCGAGTACAGTCGAGGCTATGTCAAAATCTTGGACCGACAGGGGTTGGAAGATACTGCCTGCGAGTGCTACCGGATTGTTAAGAACGCAATCGAGCGGCTGGCTACTACGCGGCTCTTTACCTCCGAGCCAAACCATCAACATCATCCACGCTAGTCAGACTCCGGAGCGAGCGGGGCACGCAAGGAAGCCAACCGGCCTCGACCGCCGAAGGAAGCAAGTGGATCTGCGCCGTCGTTGCCATCCTGGCTCTTTCCCATCTGCATCAGCCTTTGCAGCATGGAATCGAGGCTGCTTGACTCCTCGGAACGGCTTCGCCAACTAAGCACAGAGGCAAACTCACCATCGGCCTTCTTTACCTCTGCCGCGCGTTCACTCTGCGCAGTCTTTGCAGCTTGCGACTTACGTACCTGCTCAGCTGAAACGACGACAGGCCCGTCCGGAACGGTGCCGCTTAGTGCTGTATCGATGACCGCTACCTGCTTTTTTCCTTGCAGGCGAGGTTCGCTGCGCCGCTCTAATCGGCGGCGACCCTTTAGATAAGTCACTGGCGGCAGGATCACGGCCGTGCCATAAGCAGGACCGCTAGCTGTCTCTGTTTCCGGCGTCGCTACAGCCTGAAGCTTAAGCAGGCGCTCACGTGCTTGATCCGGAGTGGAACGATCCAGGTGAGCCTGCAGGCGCTGAGCGGTCACTAAGTAGTTGGTATCGGAGTTGGACTCGGTGGCGAGCAGATCGCGCGCTTTTTGCAAACGAGCTATCTCTGCATCAATGTGTGGAATAAGGTGCGGCAGTAGCATTCTTTTTTATTCTATCCTGCTCTTCTTTTTATTAGACGCCATCGCCGGACACATGCTTAGGCTCGGTTCATGAATATGCGCGGTAAGTCCCGCATAACTTTGTGACGCCCTGAAACAACCTTATCAGGGAGAGCATGGATGGCTAAGATCAGTACGTTGAGCTTTCGCGGATCGGATTCGTGAAACTTCCTGAGGGCACGATCTGGCGCTCAGTCCTCCTCTGCAAGTGAATCGTAGGTGGGCAGACGGTAGGCAGACCAGCGCAGAGAGTAAGCAGAGCCTGCACTTACCCGGCTGCCTTGCAGCTCTCTGTGATGGAAGATCCGGCTCGCTACCGAGAACACTCTCTAACTTAAATGTTTGGACGAAGCGCGTTCACGGGCGCGCTTCGAGTACCATGCGTATGGCTTGTTTGGGTCGCAGGGTGATCTTGGGCTGCACCTCGATCGTCTGTCCGGGGAGAAGGCGTAACTGCCATCGCTGGGCGATTGTGGCCGTGAGCAGGATTGCCTCCATCCATGCAAAGGACTCGCCGATGCACTGGCGGTTGCCTCCACCGAAGGGAAAGTAAGCGAACTTAGGTCGCGCAGCCTTTTGTTCAGGAGTAAATCGCTCCGGATCAAAGCGCAGCGGGTCAGGAAAATGTTCCGGCGTACGCTGCATAATGTACTGGCTGAAGAAAAAGTAAGTGCCCGTGGGAAAGCGATAGGGTCCGAGTTCAATGGGAGCTGTGGACTGCCTGCCCATCGCCCAGGCCGGTGGGTAGAGCCGCATCGACTCGGATAGCACCATCTCTGTATAGGGCAGCGAGGGCAAATCGGCAAGGGTCGGCAGGCGCGCTTCAGCGCCTCGGCCAAGTACCGCGTCTAACTCCTCATGCAGCCTGTGCTCAGCATCAGGATTCTGCGCCAGCAGCAGCCAGGTCCAGGCAAGCGCGTTGGCCACTGTCTCATAGCCTGCGAGAAAGATCGTAGTCACTTCATCGCGCACCTGCTCGTCGGTCAAAGTACTCTGGTCGCGTTCTTCATCGCGCGAGGCCAGGAGCATCGAGAGTAAGTCGCCTCGATCCTCACCCAGTCTGCGGCGCTGCTCGATCATGCGATGCACGACCGCATCCAGCCGGCGGCGCGCGCGCTTGAAGCGCATCAAGCCCGGAATCGGCAGATGCATGAGTGCTTCTGCCTGCGGCAGGGCAATGAGGAAGTTATAGAGGTCCATGATGGCATTGACCTCAGTGTTGATCGACTGCACATCCTCGGTCACATCGGTGTCAAAGATAGTGCGCGCCACAACCTGGAGCGCGAGCCGCATCATCTCGCTCGCTGCATCAATCTCTGCGCCCGGTCGCCACTCGTCCCGCATCGTCCGAGCTCGATCAACCATCATCGAGCCGTAGGCCTGGATGCGCTGGCGATGGAAAGCCGGCGCGGCGATCCGCCGCTGCCGCATGTGAGTCTCGCCTTCGCTGGTGATCAGGCCTTCTCCCAGCAGGATCTTCATCCGACGCTGGGTGCGCTCCTTGATAAAGTACGGAGCCTGATTGATCAGGATCTCGCGAATGAACTCCGGCTCGTTGATGAAGACGATGTGGTTATGAAGCAGGCGATAGTGGGCGATGTTTCCGTAGGTAGCCTGCAGGTATTCAAAGAGCAGGATGGGATTGCTGGCGCGGAAGAATCGGCTGAAAAGATAGAACGGCAGATTGCGCTGCAAGCCGGGCGGATAGCGATACTCTCCGCGATGGATGACCTTGTAAGTGCGGGTCGGCTCGGCGGCGTTCTGGGCTTCGGTTGCGGGTGTTGCCATCAGGGGTAGAGAACCTTCAGCCATTATGATGCTCGAGCAGGCGCGCCACTACTGTTTTTACAATAGTGGAGTGGATCTGCTCAATGGTCTGATCGCCGTCAATTGTCACAACACGCAAAGGCTCGCGCAGAGCGATCGCCTGGTAGGAGGAGAAGACACGTTGGTAGAAGGCATCGGGCTCGCCTTCAAACCGGCCCTCATCTTTTCCTTGCCGGCGCACACTGCGCTGGTTCCGGTGGCGAGCCCGTGCCAGGGAAGCAGCAAGATCAGGCAGGAGCAGCAGCGTAAGATTCGGCTTAAGCCCTCCACACACGGCCTGGTGCATCGCTAGGACGATCTCTGATCCGAGTTCGCGACCGCCGCCCTGGTAGGCTTCGGTCGAGTCGGTAAAGCGGTCGCACACCACAATCTCGCCTCGCTCGAGCGCCGGCTCAATGATCTCTGCAATGCTTTGCGCGCGATCGGCAAACATCAGCGCCATCTCTGCTCGTGGCGCGATGGAGCCGCCGGCCGGGTCCAACAGCAGCGATCGAAGACAGTCACCGAAGTGCGTGCCCCCCGGCTGCCGAGTTACTATGACTCGTTCCCCTCGGCTCTCAAGCGAGGCGGCCAGTTGGCGAAGCTGGGTGGTCTTTCCAGAGCCGTCCAAGCCTTCAAAGGTAATGAAAAAGCCGCGCCGCATCTGGCCGAGTGTAGCAGGTTGACCTGGACGCACAGGACCGGGGTAAGCAGCCAGGCTCGAAGTGCCAGGCCGCCTGCGAGTCGAGACTCGATCGTAGCTCTTCCGACCCAGCCCTGGCTCTCCAGCAAAGAGCAAGCCGCACGTACTTACTGCAACTTCTCCAGATCTACGATTTCCAGCTCCAGGCCGCCATACTCGGGGTGCTCATTCTCGCGAAGCTTATAGGCAACGGCCAGGCGATCGCCCGGGCTAAGCTGCAGGGCCCTGACCCGGTTGCCCCAGCGCCAGCCGAGCGCCGGGTATGCGGCGCTGCCTTCGGCAAGCTGCAGCTTGACATGCTGCTCCTTCATATAGCGAGGCTCGGCCGCGAGCACGACGCTACCACTCACGAAGACGGGCTCCTGATTGCCCATGCCGGTCGGCTCCAGTTGGCGCAGCTGCCGGAACAGTGCCGGTGTAATGCGATCGAGGCCCAACTCGGCATCGCAGGAAATGGCACGTCCCAGCATCTTGTCGGTGATGTGGTCGGCTGCGTACGCTTCCATCGCCTCGCGCAGTGCGGGCACACGCGAGGACGGCAGCGAGAAACCAACTGCATGCGCGTGGCCGCCGAAACGGGTAAACAGGAGCGAGCAAGCCTCAAGGGCCTCGAGCAGGTGAAAGCCCGCAACCGACCTGCCGGATCCGTAGGCCTCGCCATCCTCATGCGCGATCACCAGCGCCGGCTTTCCCGAGAGATCGACGATGCGCGAGGCCAGGATGCCGATCACGCCTCGGTGCCAGTGTTCGCCGTCGATGACGATGCAGTGCGCGGAGGAGAACTCCCCCGTGCCAAGGCGATCTGTAACCGTGCCGAGCACCTTTAGCTCAGTCGTCCGGCGCTCGCTGTTCAATTGATCGAGCTTCTCGGCCAGCTCCTGCGCCCGGCCCGCCTGCCGGGTGGTAAAGAGCTCGACTACATCGGAGGCAACATCCATGCGGCCGGCCGCGTTGATGCGCGGCCCTATCCTAAATCCGATATCGCTCGCCGTTAATCTCCGCCTGGAAGGGTCAAGCTGCGCTACCTGCATCAGCGAACGCAGCCCGGGGCTGACAGGCTGCGCCAGCGCCTCAAGCCCGAGTGCGACAATAGCCCGGTTCTCGCCGAGCAGAGGCACCGCATCGGCCACCGTCGCAATGGCAAGCATCTTCAGAAAGGAAGGCAGCAGGCGCGTGCGCAGCCGCTCCTGCTTGCGCGCCGACTCAAGCGCGTCGGGGGTTTCAAGCGCCTCGGCCTCCAGCAGCGCATAGGCGAGCTTAAAGGCAACGCCAGCGCCGCAAAGCGACTTTGACGCGTAGCCGCACTCCGGCTGGTTCGGGTTCAGGATGGCGAGTGCGCGCGGCAGGGCTGTGCTGTCGGGCAGGTGATGGTCGGTCACGATCAAGTCCAGGCCGAGCGACTCCGAAGCTTCAGCTGCGGCAAAGGCGCGTATGCCTGTGTCCACGCTGATGACCAGCCGAACGCCCTCGCCATGCGCGCGCTCCAGGATCTCGCGCTGCATGCCGTAACCCTCGCGCAAGCGGTGCGGCACGTGGTAGCGCGCCTGGCCACCAAGCATTTCGATTGCGGTCTTGAGCAGGACGACGGCGGTCGTACCATCGACGTCGTAGTCCCCGTAGATCAGAATGGGGTCGTGCAGGCGGATGGCTTTGCGCACCCTCGCCACCGCCGCAGCCATCCCATGCATGCTCAGGCTGGGGTGGAGTTGAGCGAGCGATGGCGCGAGGAAGCCGCGCGCGTCGTCTGCCGAGCGCACCCCGCGCATTGCGAGCAGGGCGGCGATCGTCTCAGGCAGATGTGCCTCGCGCATAAGAGCGCCGACCAGCGCTTGGTCCCGGGGAGGCAGGATCCAGCGGGGCGGATAAGCAGGATAAGCGGGACAGCTCAAGCTTTGCTGCTATTCCTCGTCTTCGTCTTCTTCAAAGACAACATCGTTCACATCGAATTGGTCGATGGCCTCCAGCAGCTGCTCGTAGCGCTCGTACCACTCGGTCGCTGTCTCATGGAGAAAGACCACGCCCTGGTGCACGAAGCCAAGCTGCACGAAACCCACCTTTCCCACATGGTCTCGCAGGTACTGGGCCTCCTCAAACTCCGGCGCATCTTCGTCAGGGAAGTTCTGCTCGCGAAGCTTTTCAAGCAGCAGGTCAATCTCCTCTGCGTCCAGGGTCACGTCGCTCAAGGTGAGGAACGGCGCAGCAGAAGCCTTGGCTGTCTCGACCAGGTCCTTCCAGCTGTCCTGGTTAGTGTCATCTTCCCACAGCACCGAGGGCACCGACTCGTCCACGTAACCGGGAACCCGGCGCATCCCGTGACCCTCGATGAAGGCCACCATGTCGTCTTTGAGAGAAAGCAAGTTGTTCGAGGCCATATCGGTACTATTCTCGCAGACTTGGCAGTGGGTAGGATAAAGACGCTCCCGATTGTCTGCCTGGCAACCGGCAGCGAGAGTCCCATGAGGGAAGGAAACGGCTGATGGAATTAGAGCACCACGTCTTTGTCTGCACCAACGTACGGGAGCCGGGGAGCGCTCGGCCATCCTGCACCCACGATGGAAAAGGCGAGTTGCAGGGCCTGCTCAAAGACGCTGCACGGGCAGCGGGGCTGGGCGCGCGCGTCCGTATCAACAAGGCCGGCTGCCTGGACCAGTGTGAGCATGGGCCGGTCGTGGTCGTCTACCCGGAGGCGGTCTGGTACGGCTTGGTCACCGCCGCGGACGTGGCAGAGATTGTCAGCGAACACCTGGTGGAGGGACGCACGGTCGAGCGTCTTCGTCTACCGGCGACCTGCTTGAATACGCCGATTTGCGCGCACCGCCAGCCGGTAAAGCCGCGCGAGCGAGAGTAGGGCAAGCCGCCTTTTGCGGTGGCCTTAGAGCTCCGCAAGCATCCCGTCCGGGCTCTGTAGATGTGCTATATTCCGAACTATATCGATGATCTTTTCACGCGAGTACGTCGGCTACCTTGGCCGCAAGACAGTGCAGCAGCTCGTCGACACCAAGCAGATCGAGACTGCGCATTTCAAGTTGCTTGAAGAGCGTGTGACCCAGGCGATGATCGAGGAACTTTCCCTGGAAGATCAGATCAACGATGAGGTGCGCGTCATCCTGGAAGCGATCCAGGACGAGATGCGCAAGGGTGGCGCGGAGTACGGCGAGATGTTTAAGAAGGTGAAGCAGCAGCTGGTACGCAAGTACAAGGCGGTCCTGTGAGGATCACGCCTGACAAGCTGAACAAGCTGGCCCACGCGGTTGCCGACACCCTGGCTGAGATCGATGAGTGCACCTTTCTTGAGGATCGCGACACGATCCGGCGCGCTGCGAGACAGAGTATCGAGCATCTGTTGATGGACGAGATGCGGATCGATCAGGCGGCTCGGCTCAAGATCACCTCTCAGCGCAAGATTATTGTGGAAGGCACCCAGGAGTGGAACATCCTCTACCGCAAGTACTATAACGACGAGGTTCGACGGCTGGGCATTTAGCCAGACAGTGCATCGCCGTACTTGTCCCCTTGGAATAGAAGACCTGCCACGAAGTGGCTGGCTCCCGCAACTGGGGCCTTGTCCCTCATACTTAAACCCGGTGGGTATCGGGCCGCCAGTTCACAACAGCTTGCTTGATCTGCTTGGGCGTGAGCTGCTCGGCAAGCGTTCGATCAGCGAGCGGACCAAGCTCGGCATAGGGTGCAAAGCGCAGCGCCGCCAACTGCTTGATGGTGAAATCATCCATGCGCGCGAGCGTTGCGGGGGAGGCGACCGCGGCGATGCGAATCCGCTCCTCCATGCGAATGACCCGATCCTGCACCCGGAGGGCGTAGATGCGCGTGATCATGGCGAGGGTGAGCAGCGCGAGCGCGATCACCACCGCCCAGAGCCTGTTCGGATTCAGGTGCCGGATCGCTTCTACGATGCGGTAGATCACGTTCAGTAACAAAGCCGGCACGACGAAGAAATGGAAAGCAGGATCTACGCGTGCGTGGTTGGCATAGTTTTGAGGTTTGCTCATGATTTTCCGCTGCGTTTCCGCTCCCTGAATGCTCTGCGCAGCTAGCTCGGCCGAATTCCCGGGTCGGTCGATGAGGGTGTTCCACCATCGCAGCCGCGCAGCCTTCACTCGCCCGTTGTCGTTGAGCCCGAGCCGTTCTGCTGGCGAAAGCGCTTGGGGAAGAGCTTGTGCGCAATATCGGGCCAAAACTCGATCAACTCCGAGCCAATGGTTCCTTCAGCAGTCACCGTGATGGCGCCGGTAACGGTCTTACCCAGGCCACGGTCAGCGGCCGGGTAGTATGCGTTCGAGATGCCCCCGGAGATGAAGTTGCCGAGCACGTTCGCGTAGTTCGGTCCCATGGTGCCATTGTCTCGGCGCGTCCAGATGGCGGTGCCAGCCGAGTAGAGCGCCCGGTGCAGCGGCGAGTAGGCTGAGCCTTCGCGAAAGTAGCGCGGGTCCTCTTTGAAGGCGACGGTCAGCACGGCGTTGCCCCAAAAATTGCCATCGAACGTGTCGGCGTAGGATGCGCCAAACCGCTTCAGGTAGCCCTTGGTTCCTTGCCCGAAACCAGGGTTACTGTCTTTGGCCTGCCCGATACCCGAGACGATCGCCGCCAGTGTGAAGATGAACGGATCCGTTGAGCTCTTGAACATCAGGTGAAACTTTTGGCCAGGAGTCAGAGGCACGATAGCGCCCGAGGTGTTGACCGCCTGGAACTCCGGCATGATGCCCAGGATACGCTGGTGTTCGGCTTTCTTAAGGTCGTAGCCGGGCGCGGTCTGCTGTGCCGTCGCGTTGCTCGCCGCTGGCTGCCCGGCGGACCCTGGAGACGTAGTCTGCGGTGCCGGTTGAGGCGCTGATGGTGTCGTGGGCTGCGTCTGCTGCGGCAGGAGAGTGCTGCTTGGAGCGTCTGGCAGCGTCAGGCTTGTGGGCGAAAGGGGAGGGCCCTCTGCCTGGCAAAGGCAAGGAGCGAGTGTTGCGCTTGCGCCGAGCAGGGCGGAGCCGGCTGCGCGGAGCAGCCATGGGGTCAACATCGTGTGCGGTGCTCCTTTGCGAACTGCCCGTGTGCCTTGGTGAGCAACAGCTTTGGCGACAACGGCGATCCTGGTAGACCCAAACGGCCAGTAAGCACTGCTTACAGGATAACGTGCCGCGTCGATGAAAGAAGGCACCGAGGAGTCTCAGCAGCTTCCTGGTCATGCCGTGCTTCCTAGAAGAGCTGGCGCCGTCGCGCTTGGAGTCAGTGCCTTAGTGCCCGGGCGTTCGGGGTACAATAGTTTCAAATCTGGTAGGAAAGCTCTTGCGTAACATATGTGAGACGTGTGGTAAGGCCACTTGGACTCAGATGTGGCTGTTTCTTGCCGACCCTCAGGTTCCTGCCTCATGTTCGCCGTACAGCTGCCGATACCGAGTGGAGGGAGAATCTGGTGCACGCGGTTCCGGCTAGCCAAGCGCAGCATCCTAGCTACCAGTTTCTCCTCAAGTGGACTCCCTTCGCAGACAGGGCTGAAGCTTTTCACGCTCTGCATCGAAGAGTGGCCCATCCTTTCCAGGAGACTGAATGAACGAGCAACGGAAACAGGCAGGTATGGGACGCGTTGAGCGCATCCTGGGCGTCGATTTCTACTGTGGAACAGCCCAGCAGACGATCCACAGGATGAAAAACGGTGGGCTGTTGGTCGTGCCTGCGGCGCCCGCACTCAAAGATCTTCCGGAGAATGCTGATTACCGGGATGCATTGCTTAACGCGGATGTTGCAATTACGGACAGCGCCTTCATGGTGTTGATCTGGAACTTCATGAGCCGCAATCGCATCCCTCGCGTCTCGGGTCTGGAGTATCTGAAGGAGTTGCTGCTCGAAGCTGACCTACGCAAGCCCGGCAACACCCTTTGGATCATGGCCAGCCCAAAGAGCGCCCGTACCAACCTAGACTGGCTGCACTCGATTGGCATCGAGATCCGCGAGCAGGATATCTACATGGCACCGCTCTACAAGGGAGCTATCGCAGACGAGGACCTACTTGCAAAGATGCGAGCGCACCGTTATCAACACGTGATCGTCACCGTGGGTGGTGGAACGCAAGAGCGGCTAGGGCTTTACCTAAAGCGCAATCTCAACTATCTGCCCGCCATTCACTGTATCGGAGCCGCGATCGCCTTTCTCAGCGGGGACCAGGTGCATATTCCGACTTGGGCCGACAAGACTGGGATGGGGTGGCTGCTTCGCTGCTTGTCGAAGCCGACCGCCTACATTCCCCGATACTGGGCTGCGCGTAAGCTCGTCTGGCTGATGTTTAAATACAGGTCTGAGCTCCCGCCGCCAGTGTTGCCACAGTCTGTGGAAGCCGCATAACCGCTACATTACCCGGGTTCCGTTGAACTTGCAGGATGGTAAAGCTGAAGCGAAGAAGGGGACGAGCGCGTTGCGCGCTTGTCCCCTTTTTGGCTAGTGAGTGCGCGAGCCAGCCGCCCACGGCGAGCTGCACCCGGCGAACCAAGAGGCCATCTTCGTTGACCTCAGTCGTGAGTCAACTTGGTCGACGGATGCTCTCGATCAAATGCCTCTGCTTCCGATGACCTTTCTTGAGCAGTGTACTTGGCGGCTCGTGCGCGATCTACCAGAGCGTTCCCCGCGTCCTTGACGTTGCCCCATGCTTCGCGTGCGGCACCTTTGAGCTGGTCCTCCTGCCCGGCATCCTTCAAATCATGATCCCCGGACAGGGCGCCGGCTGCCTCTTCAACCCTGCCACCAATCTTCTGGAGCCCACCCTTGATGTTGTCTTCGTTCATGACCGGTTTCCTTTCATGCTTCTTGTTTGGAAGTTCGTGATTCCGGAAGCGTTGCTCTCGATGTGAGAGACTTGCGGGTAACTGTCCGTTGGCGTACCACTCCGGAACAGCGACCGCCCTTTCAGGGGAGCCTCAAGGGGTCAAGCGTCGGCTAAAGGCTCAGAGTGCCTCCTCGCGATGGGTCGGCTCCCAGCGAGGACGGATCTCATGCTCACGTCAGGGGCCTCTAAACACAATTGCTCAGCTTTTCTTCACAAGATCAAAGCTGCGCGGCTTTCCTTCGCGATCAGCAGCTCGATCGGGTTCGGCCTTCTCTCGTTCCTGTTGGGTGCAATTGCAGGCAGTCGCCTTCCGAGGCCGCTCTCGGTCGAACTTCGAAACGCTTCGCAAGGGGGGGAGCCCACGCCGTCTATGCTACGCCTTTTCTCCTCACCGCAAGCAATACTCCGGGTCAAGGGCTTCTTTGACCCGGATCATTCGTTTAAATGGCGACCACTACAAATCCCGTCTGCCCGGTGATGGTTCCGTAGGTCACCACCACATTGCCGGTGCCGGCGGCTACTGCTGAGAGCGAGCCCGACTGCGAGATCGACCCTACATACACCGGCGCGCTGATCGACCAGTGCACGCCGCTGCTCAGCACCTGCGTGGTGCCGTCACTGAAGTGTCCGGTCGCCGTGAACTGGGTTGCATTGCCGAGTGTGTCGACGATTGTCGTGTTCGCCGGCGTCACCGTGATCGATTGCAGGACTGCGTTGGTCACCATGATCGGGATCGAAGCAGTCAGCCCGTTCAAGGTAGCCTGCGCACCGAACACTCCCGCCTTGATCCCGCTCGCCACTCCGGTGTTACCGACCACACCAATCGCCGTATTCAGGGACGTCCAGATCACCGAGCTGGTGAGGTCCTGGGTGCTGCCGTCCGAGTAGCTGCCAATAGCGTGCAGTTGGAGCGACTGCCCCAGGGCAAAGCTGGTTTGCGCGGCCTGCACCGAGATGCTCTCAAGCGTCGCGGTGCTGACCGTCATCGTGGTGGAGCCGGTCGTAGTACCGGAGCTGGCGTTGATCGTCGCGGTGCCTGCCCCGACGGCCTTCGCGAGACCGGTGCCACCATTAATGATTGCGGCTGCCGTGTTGGAGGAAGTCCACTGCACCTGGTTGGTGATGTTCGCCTGCGACAGGTTCGTGTAGGTGCCGGTTGCCGTGAACTGCTCGTTCAGCCCGTCCGCGACAGTCGGGGTCGCGGGGGTGACGGCGATCGAGACCAGCGTGCCCGGGACGACAATGGCAACGGCTTCGGCTGTAGTGGTGCCCACGGTCGCGTTAATGCCCGCAGTTCCAGTGCCCGTCGCTGTGACCAGGGCACTGCTGCTCACCGTGGCGACATTCTGTGCCTGGCTCGCGTAGACGGCCGTTGCGGTGACATTCTGGCTGCTGCCATCGCTGTAGGTGCCGGTGACGGTCAGCTGCTGCTGAACGCCCGCCGCGAGATTAAACGTGGCCGGTGATACGGTCAGCCCTGTGAGAGTGGCGGAGGTCACCGTGAGAGCAGCTGTGCCCGTCGTGCTGCCGAGCGCGGCTGTCACGGTGGCTGTTCCGGCCGCCGAGGAGGTGAGCAGTCCGTTCTGGCCGGAGGTGTTGCTGATGGTAGCCGTAGACGAGGGCGAGACGCTCCAGTGGACCGAGTTCGTCACCGTCTGCTGGCTGCCATCACTCATGGTGGCCACGGCAGCATACTGCTGGGTCTGCCCCGCAGCCAAGGTAGCGGTAGAAGGGGTAACAGAGATCGACGTCGCGCTTGCGCTGGACACGGTGATGGGCAGCGTACCGCTGACGCTGTTCAGCTGAGCGGTGACGGTCGCGTTGCCTGCCTGCACCGCGGTGGCGTAGCCGGTACTGTTTACCGAGACCGTGCTTGGCGCGGAGCTCGACCAGGTGACTCTGCTGGTGAGATCCTGCGTGGTGCCGTCGCTGTAAGTGCCGGTGGCGGCGAGCTGCTGGCCTTCGCCGCTGGTCAAGGTGTCGGCCGTCGAGCCCGTCCCACCTTGCGGCGTGACCGAGATCGACCTCAGGGTCACACCGGTGATCGTCACCGGCACCGTCGTCGAGGCTGAGCCCAGCGACACGGTCACGGTGGCGTTCCCGGTGGAGACGCCTTGCACGAGGCCGCCGGCTGACACCGCGGCTATTGATGTGTTCGAGCTCGCATAGGTCGCGCTCTGCGTCACATTCTGCGATGTGCCATCCGAGAAGGTCGCCGTGACCAGCAACTGCTGCGTGCTGCTGGAGGACATAGAGACGCTGGAAGGCTGCACCTGCAGGCTGCTTGCAGTTGCGTTGGTGACGGTCAGCATGGCCGTGCCCTGGGTGCTGCCTGACTGCGCTGTGATTGTGACCTGGCCAGGGCTCTGGCCGGTTGCAAGGCCTGCTGCGTTGATGGTCGCATCCGCTGTGTTGCTGGAGGACCAGGTTACCGAGCTGGACAGGTTCTCGGTTGATCCGTCAGAGAGCGTGCCGGTCGCGGTGAACTGCTGCGCAGTGCCATTGGCCATGCTGGCCGTCGAAGGCGTCACCGCGATCAAACTCAGGGTTGCTGCGCTGACCTGCAGCGAGGCAGTGCCGCTGAAGCCGCCGTAGGTGCCGGTGATCTGGGTGTTGCCCGGGCCCGAGGCCATGGCCAGACCGCTGCTGTTGATGGTGGCCACAGACGGGGCCAAGGACTGCCAGGTCGTCTGCGAGGTGACATCGGTGGTTGACCCGTCAGAGTACTGCACAGCTGCGGTGAACTGCTGGTCGGTACCCTTGGCAATCGAAGCGGTGGAGGGGCTGACGACCAGACCCTGCGCGGTAGCCGCAGTGGCGGTCACCGTCAGGGCTGCGGAGTTGGTCAATCCGCTGAAAGCGGCCTGGATCGAGGCGCTGCCGGCCGCGTTCGCGGTGGCTAGACCGCTGCTGTTGACAGTCGCGACTCTAGGTACGGACGAGGTCCAGGTTGCTCCGCTGCTCACATCTTCGGTCTGCCCGTTGGTAAACGTGCCGGTCGCGGTGAACTGTTGCGTGGCGCCGACCGCGATGCTGGCGCTCTGCGGATGGACGGTGATCGAAGCCAGCACCGCGCCCGTGACCCCGAAGTTGAACGAGGTGTAGGTCGCGCCGCTTGAGGACTGGACAGTGATCGTCACACCGCCGGTCTGCCCGTCCGCCGTGCCCAGGCCGTTCGTGTCGATGGATAGCACCCCTGGGTTGGAGGAGATCCAGGTAACGCTGCTGGACAGGCTCTGTGTCGAGCCGTCGCTGTAGGTGCCGGTCGCGGTAAATTGCTGCGTTGTGCCCTGCGGAATGGATCCCGATGTCGGGCTTACGCTGACCGAGGTCAAGGTCGCCGCGGAGACGGTGAGCTGGGCAGTAGCGGTAAAGCTGCCGCTCTGCCCGGTGATGGTGGTGCTCCCAACACTGGCGGAGGTAGCAAGACCGCTCGCGTTGATGCCCGCCACGGCGCTGTTGGAAGAAGACCAGGTGGCCGAGCTAGACAGCTTTTGTGTGGAACCGTCAGAGAAGGTGCCGGTCAGTGTGTACTGCAGGGTCGAGCCGTTCGGGAGCGACGCGCTTGCCGGCGTCACAGCCACCGACATGAGCGTGGCGACCGTGACCTGGATCGCGTTCGTGGTGTTGGTCTGGCCGCCGTAGGTCGCGCTTACCTGAGCCGAGCCGCTGCCGACACCGGTGGCCAGCCCCGCCGAGTTGATGGTAAGCACATTGCCGTTCGACGAGGTCCAGCTCACCTGGCTGGTCAGATCTTCGGTGCTCCCGTCAGAGAAGGTGCCGGTGGCGGTGAACTGCTGCGCGGTCCCCTTGGCGATGGTCGCCGAGGTGGGCGAGATCGTGAACGAGACCAGCGTGGTTTGGGTGACCTGGATCGTCCCCGTGGTGCCCGTGACCCCCTGGTACCTGGCCGAAAACTGCGTAGCTCCGGTCATGTCGCTCTCGGCCACGCCGCTCTGGTTGATGGTGGCCACCGATGGCATCGACGAAGACCAGGTGACGAGGCTGGTAAGGTTCTGGGTCGTGCCATCGGAGAAGGTGCCGGTGGCCAGGAACTGCTGTGTTGTGCCAGAGGCAAAGTGCGGGTTGGACGGGGTGATGCTGATGGAAACCAGCGTCGCCGGGGTCACCTGCACGGTGCCGGTCGTTACGGTCTGCCCATCGGCCGTGACCGTGATCTGAGCCGATCCGGTGCCCACGCCCTGCCCCAGCCCGGTGGACGAGATGTTGACCACCGCGGGGTTGGAGGACTGGAAGGCGGCGCTGCTGGTCAGGTCTTCTGTCGTGCCATCGGAGAAGGTGCCGATGACCGTGAACTGCTGGCTGGTGCCGTTCGCAAAGCTGGCGCTGCTCGGCTGGATGGCGATCGAAACAAGGTTTGCGGAGGTGACCTGCGAGGGTGAGGTGGTGGCGGTCTGGCCATCGAAGGTCCCCGAGAGCTGCACGGTGCCGACCCCGGTGCCGGTCGCCAGCCCGGTGTTCGAGATCGTGGCGACCGCGGGGTTGGAGCTCTGCCAGTTCGCTGCTGAGCTCAAATCCTGCGTCGAGCCGTCGGAGAAGGTGCCGATCAGGCTGAACTTCTGCGTGGTGCCGTTGACGAAGTCGGCGCCACTGGGAGAGACCGCAACCGAGACCAGCGTTGCGTTGGTCACCAACAGCGTGCTCGGGCTCTGGAACGTGCCGGACTCAGCGAGCATCGTCGCCATGCCCGGCGCCACACCGGTAGCCAGGCCGGTTGAGTTGATCGTCGCAAGCGATGGATTGGAGGAGTTCCACGTGACGCTGCTCGAGATGTCACGCGTGGTTCCATCGGCGTAGTTGCCCAGCGCCGTCAACTGGATCGGCGTACCGGCGGCGATCCTGCTGCTGGTCGGCTTGACCGTGAGTGAGGTGAGCGTATCTGTGACATCGGCCTGCACCTGCACGGTTGCCGAGGAGGTGAAAGCGCCGCTTGTCGCGGTGAGGGTCGCCGACCCGCCGGAGGGGCTGGGGTGGGTCGTCGCCAGACCGCTGGCGTCAATGCTGATCAGCGCCGGATTCGAGGAGGTCCACTGCACCTCGCCGGAGATGTCTCCGTTCGTGTTATCCGTGTACGTCGCCTGCGCGGTAAACTGCTGCGTTCCACTGGCCGCAAGGGTCGGATTCGCCGGCGTGACCAGAAGAGAGGCCAGCGGCTTGGCCGTCACGTGGAGGACCACTGGAGGTGCGGTCAGGGTGCCGTAAGTGGATGAGACGGTAGTGTTGCCGGGACTGACACCGACCACTGAGCTGGCATAGGGCCCGGCTACCGTCCCTATGACGGGGCTCGAGGAACCCCAGACGACGTTTTGATAGATCTGCTGCGTGGAACCGTCGGAGAAGGTGCCGATCAGCAGGAAGTTCGTCGCAGTGCCGACAGACTCCTGAGCTTCAGCCGGCTGAATCGCGATCGATGTCAGGGTTTTCGGCGCGGTGACGACTGTGGTGGATATGGAACTGGCTCCGCATGTGGCGGTGATGGTGGAAGTGCCGGCCGTGATCGCGACGATCAGACCGGGGGCATTGACGAAAGCCTGATTGGGCGCGCTTGAAGTCCACTGGGCGCATGAGGTCAGATCCAGTACAGTGCCGTTGCTGTAGGTGCCCACCAGGCCAAGCTGCTCGCTCGTGTTCACTGCGATCGTCGGGGTTGCGGGGATGATGGCGACTGACTGCAGAGTTGCTGCGACAACCCTGTTCTGCTGGGTAGACGCCGACTGGCCAAGCAGGGTGGCCGTGACGATAAAGTTGCCTGGATTCAGTGCGTTGGCAAAGCCGTTCGGGTTGATTGCGAGGATTGCGGGGTTGGAGCTGGTCCAAAGAGCGTTTGTGGAGACATCCTGGGTGGTGCCATCGCTGAAGATTCCGACAGCACGGTACTGTCCGAGCCCGCCCGTCGGCGCCTGGATGTAGCTTGGGTCGACGACCATGCCGGTCAGCGTCGCGTTTGAGACCTGGACTGTCCCGCTTACGGCGCTGATGCCGAGCAGCGAAGCTGTGACGGATGCGCTGCCGACCGAGCCGGCCTTGGCGATGCCATTTGCGTCGACGGTAAAGACTGCCGGGCTTGTGGAGCCCCAGACAACTTCAGCCGAGAGGTCGGCTACTCCCCCTGTAGAAAAGGTGCCAAGAGCTTGGAACGCCTGCGTCGTTCCCTGCGCAAACGTGCGCGTTGCCGGCGTGATGGCGATAGCTCGCAGCGAGCCGTTGCTATCCACCATCCCGAATGTGCCGGTTACCCCGAGTGCTGTTGCGGAGAGAACTGCGTTCCCCGGCGAGATACCGAGCGCGTTACCCAGGGCATCGACGCTGATCACGGCAGGGTTCGAGCTCTGAAAGGTCGCCACGTTGGTCAGGTCCTGCGTGGAGCCGTCGGAAAAATGGCCCGTAAGGCTGAGCGGGGTCGAGAAGCCTTTGATGACGTCAGCAGTGAGGGCGGTGAGGCTGGCATAGAGAAGCGTCGCATTGGTGACCGTCAGCGCCGGCGTAGTGCCTGTCTGTCCGCCGAAGCTGCCGGTAAAGGTGACGCTGCCCGGTGCGACTGCTGTCGCAGCCCCCTGGGCATTGACGGTCGCGATTGCGGGGTTCTGGCTTTGCCATTTAGCCAGTCCGGTCAGGTCTTGCGTGGTGCCATCGCTGAACAGACCAGTGAGTGACAATTGCTGGCTTGCGCCGATGGGCAGCGTGTAGACAGCCGCGCTTCCGGCGCTTGAGTCAGCCACCACCGAGACCAGGGTTGCCGACGTGACCAGGCTTACACTCTGGCCCTGCAAGAGTGTGGCCGCGTGCCCGCGCAGGCGGCGACTGGACGCCGTCGGCGTGATGGACGCCTGAATCGTCGACGCGCCCGGGCTGCCCGTGGTCACCAGGCCGGTCGAACTGACACTGGATACATTTGCGTTGTTCGTCGTCCAGGTCACCGCGTCTGTGATGTCCTGCTGGCTCCCGTCGGCGTAGTAGCCTGTCGCCCTAAGCTGCATCCCGGTATGCTGAGCGACGCTGCTGCTCGTTGGAGTGACGCTAAGGGCCGTTAATGCCGGGCCGGCCGCAGCCTTCGCCGCGACGACGTTGGCCTGGGCGGAGGCGATCGTGCTGCCCACCTGCGCGAAAACTGTCACCGCACCGGCAGTCACATTGGTCTGCGCGGTCGCCAACCCGGTGCTCGAAAGCTGGAGCAGGGCGGTATTGCTGGAAGACCAGGTCGACGAGGTGCTTACATTCCGCGACGAGTTGTCTGAGAAGTTTGCAGTGGCGGTGTACTGCTGGGTCGCACCCTCAACCACGCTGGCCCCGGCGGGGGTGACAGCAAGCGTGCTGAGCACGGCCGTGGTCGCGGTCCCGGTAATGCTCGCGGTGACGCCGCCGGTAGCGGCGGAGATGGTAAACGGACCGGCCACCTGCGCGGTGAACAGGCCGGTGGCGTTGATGGTACCGGCGCTGGCGGGGGCGACCGACCACTGCACGGACGAAGACACGTCGCTCTGGGTCGAGTTCGAGTAGGAGGCCATCGCGTCAAACTGCTGGGTAAACCCGACCGGTACCGAGGTGTTTGGAGGGGTAAGCGTTAGGGAGCTGACTGCGGGCAGGCCGACCGCGACCGGGACCGAGCCGGTTGCCGAATCGACTGTGCCGGTGATCGAGGTCGTGCCCGTGGCCAGAGCGCTCACCAGACCGCTCGCACTCACGGTGGCCACGCCAGGTTGCGAAGAGGTCCACTTGACGGACGAAGTCACGTCTACCGTGGTGCCGTCGCTGTTGCCCCGCTGGGCGTGCAACTGCGCCGTAGATCCGGGGATGATGGCGTTGCCGGAGATGGAGATCTGCAGATTGTTGGAGAGATTGCCTGAACCGCAGCCAAATGCCACAAAGCATAGTACGGCGGAAAGAAAGGCTAAGTATCTGCTACGCAATAGACTCATATCTGGAAACTAACCCCCGCGCTTGCTTGTTAATGCCATTCTGCTGTCATCACCTATCTCCGCGGAAAAATAAATTCGATTTAGAGTGCCATCCGTAATTACAAGGGATAGGTAGACAGGAGAAATTCGCATCCTAAGTAATCAGCCCAATCTAACCTTGAACATATCTTCCAAAGTTAGTCTCGGGTAAGACCAAGGTAACAACACGCAGGCGTTATGCTGCAGGATGGTCCCGCCTAGGAGTCGCAGCTGAGCAGATAGGCCAAGCTTCGGGGTCATGGCTCAAATCTTGTGCCGGCAGCCACGGCGGCCATTGAGCGAATGGCTTGAGGCACTCGGAGACACGTAGGCGTTGTTATACGCAGCGCTAATAGGCAAGCTACCAACTACGCTCCGGATGATACGCTGCCGCGTTGTCGCAAGCCGAGTAAGGATGATTATCTATGTCAAATGCGTGTAAGCAGCAATTCTCATGAGTGTCTCAGCAAGGTTAGGTAGCTCTGCATGCTATCTGCATGGTTACTCGGTAAGTAGGTCTTCCTAGTCGTAGCTGCTTACAGCTGGCAATCTGCTCGGCCAACTAAGCCGGGTGCGCCTGGCCCGGCTTGCGGGTCAGCAGGTAGAGCACTGCCGCCAGCATGCCGATCGATCCCATGGCGGCCAGCCCGAGCACTCGAAGCACGGCCACTGTGTAGCGGCCCTGGGACGGCGTGTAGTTACAGCAGTAGAGCAAGATCAGGTCAGTCAGCGAGCCGATCCGGTGGTTGCTGGCCTCAAGGATGGCGAGCCGCAGGTCGCGTGGCTGGTACTCGACGCCGGAGAGGTACTTGGACATGCGGCCGTCCGGGGTGGCGATCATGATCACGCTAGAGTGAGCAAACTGGTTCATTTGGCCGTCTGGACCTGGCACCCGCACGTAGTGAAAGCCGGTCGCAGCCGCCAGGTCGTCAATCGACTGCACAGGCCCGGTGAGAAAGTGCACGTGGGCTGCGGTTGACGTGTTGCCCCCGGAACCATCTCCGCCCGGATGGTTGCCTCCGGAACCATCCCGGCCCGAGGCCGCGCCGCCGACACCCAGTATCGCGAGTAGACGACGTTTGGACTCGACTGTGTCCGCGGGGGTGTCAGAGGGGTCAATACTGGCTACCACCACCTCATACTCGTCCCCCGCGTGCATACCGCTCTGGCTGAGTGCGGCCCCCATGCCGTGCAGCACCTGCGGGCAGAGCATGGCGCACTTGTTGTAGACCAGCGCGAGTACGACGGGGCGGTTGCCAAAGTACCGGCCCAGCTCGATCGGAGCGCCGCCCTCGTCCAGAAAGTGATCCTGCAAGGGCAAGGGGCGGTTCAGGTTTTGATCGATCCCTGCGTTGCGCAGGTAAGCGGGCTTATCCTGCGCGGCCGCCCCAAGGGGTTTGTCGGCCGAGTAACCCTGCGCTTGCGCGTAGCCTGAGGAGAGAGCCAGCACGAAGGCAAGAGCCGCCCGGCCAACGAACGAGCGTACCCGGGCTTGCCTGCCTTGCCGCAACGTCGTCATAGAAGCCTCAGGATACGCCAACTGATACGCGATGCGCGCTGGAATCGCCTGCCGGCAGTGATAGCCTGAAGAGTTGTTACACACCGCTGAAGGGGAAACATGCGCAAGAAGGTCACGATTGTGGGAGCAGGCAACGTCGGAGCGACCGCGGCTCACTGGCTCGCCGAAAAAGAGCTGGCCGACGTTGTGCTTATCGACGTCATCGAAGGTGTTCCACAGGGCAAAGGGCTAGATCTGCTCGAAGCCATGCCCATTGAGAAACGAGACTGCCACATTCTGGGCACGAACAGCTACGCGGACACAGCCGGCTCCGACATCGTCGTGATCACTGCCGGCATCGCACGCAAGCCCGGCATGAGCCGGGATGACCTGCTGAACACGAATGCAAAGATTATGGCTGACGTGATCGCCAACGTAAAAGCGAGCTCGCCCGAAGCCATCCTGATCATAGTTTCCAATCCTCTGGATGCCATGGCGCAAGCCGCGTTTCGCCACTCCGGCTTCCCGCGCGAACGTGTCATCGGGATGGCCGGGGTGCTTGACTCGGCCCGCTTCCGCACCTTCATCGCAGAAGAGTTGAAGGTCTCGGTGGAGAACGTGACCGCCTTTGTGTTAGGCGGTCACGGCGACACCATGGTCCCGCTTCCGCGCTACTCCACTGTTGCCGGTATTCCGATCACAGAGCTGATCGAGCCTGCTCGCCTTGAGGCGCTGGTCCAGCGAACTCGGGATGGCGGTGCAGAGATCGTCAAATACCTTAAAACTGGCAGCGCATATTATGCTCCGGCGGCGGCGGCGATCGAGATGGTCGAGGCGATCCTCAAGGATAAGAAGAAAATCCTGCCGTGCGCCGCCTACCTCACCGGCGAGTACGGCATCCATGGGCTCTACGTAGGGGTGCCATGCAAGCTCGGTGCTGGAGGCCTGGAACAGATCCTAGAGATCAAGCTGACTGCCGAGGAGCAGGCCGCGCTTGAGCGAAGCGCTGCTTCGGTCGAAGAGCTCTGCGCGATCATTGGTGTCTAGCAAGAGCCCAAAAGGAATCGGCGGCCCCCATAGGCCGCCGGGCGTGCTGAGTCAGCGCTAGGTGCGTTCGATTAGTACACTCTCCAGAACAACCGGCGTCTTCGGCTTGTCCTGAGCTCCGCGCGGAACACTCACAATCTTCTGGACGATCTCCATGCCTTCCACGACTTCCCCAAAGATGGTGTGATTGCCGGTCAGCCACTGGGTCGGCGCGACCGTGATAAAGAATTGCGAACCGTTTGTATTGGGCCCTGCGTTCGCCATGGCGAGTTTTCCGGGCTTGTCAAACTTATGCGAGGAACCCTTTGTTTCATCCTCGAACTTGTAGCCCGGACCACCCATGCCGTTACCCGCCGGATCGCCGCCCTGGATCATGAAGTCGGGGATTACCCGGTGGAAGATTGTGCCGTCGTAAAGTTTTTCACCAGACTTCTTGGTTCCACTGGGATGTACCCAGTCGCGCGTACCTTCGGCGAGTTCGATGAAGTTCGTCACAGTCTTGGGTGCATCGCTCTCAAAGAGGCGAGCAACGATCTGGCCTTGCGTGGTGTTGAAGACTGCATAGGTTCCGGGCTGGCGCGTCATGATGGTTCTCCTTGGTTCACTTGCTACCGAGATAAGAGACTCCGTAGGCTCAGCAAAACTACTAGCTCTACGTATGAGAATGCCTCACGGATTCGGCCTGAAGCATCTTTTCTGTGGCTACGGGCTCTTGGCAGGCACCGCGCTTGACGTAGAGGCTGGCGCAGGTGGCATGGGCTGGCCTTCCGCGACGATGGTCACTTTCGTCAGAACTACTGGCGTCTCAGGCTTGTCCTGCTCTCCCGTCGGTACTCGCGCAATCGACTGCACGACCAGCAGGCTGGGGTCATCGCACTGGCCGAATATTGTATGTTTCTGATTAAGGTGAGGAGTGGGAACTTCTGTGATGAAAAACTGCGAGCCGTTCGTGCCCGGACCAGAGTTCGCCATGGCGAGCCGGCCGGGCACGTCGAAGTTCAGCTCCGGGTTAAATTCATCAGCGAACATGTAGCCCGGGTCGCCCTCTCCGGTACCGATTGGGTCGCCACCCTGGATCATGAAGTTCGGGATTACCCGGTGGAACGTGGTGCCGTTGTACAGCGAGCGGCCCCGGACTTTCTTGTGGGTGACGGGGTCGGTCCACTCCTTGGTTCCGGTGGCGAGCCCGATGAAATTCGCAACCGTCTCCGGTGCCTCCTTGGCGTAGAGCTTGCACGTGATGCGACCCATGCTGGTGTCAAACACAGCAGTGGGCCCGGTTGGTACGAGCGGCTGCTTGACCTGCGCATCGGGCGAGTCAGGCAGAGGCGGCAGGGGTGCTACTGACTGCTGTGCAAGTGCGAGGCAGGAGGCGCTGAGGAGCAGGGGCGCCAGCAGGAGGCTTGTGCGTGTGATCTTCATGCCATCCCAAGATTATCGAAAACCCGCAATGATGGCGAATCCCTTACGTTGGTCGGCTCGCTTTTTGAAAGCGCTTCACAAGCCGGGTCAAGGTGGGTGAAGGCAGACACGAAAAGATCAGCAACAGCAAGAAGACGACCGCGCCGAGAGCGCCGAAGATCAAGAGGATTGCGTTCATGCGAGGCAGCCTCGGAGCTTGAGAAAATTACCCCTGTTTGGATTGTTGTTTGTGAAAGGGCTGCGCCTGCTCGATCTTGGGCCGCGACTGCGCCTGCAGCTCTTTCGCCGTCTGCTCGACCTCGCGGAAGACGCGGAGGAAGTTGCCCCCGAGAATCTTCTCGCAGTCTGCGCCGGAGTATCCCCTTGCCAGAAGTGCGGCTGTGATCTTGGGCAGGTCAGCTGCGGAATCGATCCCCTCAGGAGCCGAGGGGATGCCGTCAAAGTCAGAGCCCAGGCCCACATGATCAACTCCCGCAGTCTTCGCTATGTGATCAATATGGTCGATTAGCACGCTCAGCGGCGGCCTAGGGATCTTTGCGGCGAACTGTTTATCAATGGCCTCAATGGCGTTGTACTGGACCGACTTGCCCTCGCCTTTCAGGCGCGCACTCGCCGCGTCTTCAGCAGCTTTGCGCGCTGGCGCCTGCGCGTCGTAGGCCTTGCGCCAGTCGTCACTCAAGAAGGCAGAGTAGAAGTTCACCATCACCACGCCGCCGTGGCTTGTCGGTCCGCCTGACCGCGCTACCGCCCGCAGCATGTCATCGGTCATGTTGCGTGGCGCAGCATCAAGCGCGCGGGCGGAAGAGTGCGACGCAATCACCGGCGCCCGCGAAGTGATCACTGCCCGGTAAAAGGTTTTATCCGCGACATGCGAGATGTCGACCATCATGCCCAGCTTGTTCATCTCGAAAACTACATCTTTGCCAAAGTCGGAAAGTCCGTCCTGGGTATGCGGGATGCTCTTGTCATCGATGTCGCCGGAGGAGTCGGCCCAGTCATTGGAATTGGACCAGGTCAGCGTCATGTAACGAACGCCGAGCCGGTAGTAGTCTCTCAAAAGACCAAGCGAGTTTTCAATCGAGTGGCCGCCCTCAATACCCATCAGTGCGGCGAGCTTGTGCTCGCGGTGAGCGGTGAGGATGTCGGCGGGCGAGGTGGCCAGCATCATCCGGTCAGGATGCGCGGCGGCCTGCTGGTAGACCGCATCGATCAGCTCGAGCGTGCGCCGGGCATAGTGGCCCTGGTTCAGCTTGGGCTCCACCCAGATCGAGAAAAACTCGGCGCCGAGATTTCCCTGTCTGGCCGAGTCAAAGTTCACCATGCCGCCATTCAGCGGGGAGGCAAGATCATAATGCTCGTCGAGCATGCGCTGGGTCGTGTCGGCATGCGTATCGATGACGATCGCGGAGGCATGGACGGCTGCTGCTGTCTTGTGCGTCACGGGCGCTTTCGGAGAGGTCTGCGCAGAAAGCGGCAGGGCAATGGTTAGGGCGGCAAGCTGGGTAAGCTTCTTCATGCGGGTAAAACGAGGATAGCAAAATCGCCTGCACGGCTTGCGGCACCTACCGGTGCGGCAGAAGCCTTAGGCACAAGATGCTTAGGCACCCGCTTATATCGGGTGCCTGGCGTCATGCGCAACCGCAGCCGGCAAACACGCCATGAAGAGTAGCTGACAGCCGCGCGCGAGCCTCGTCTCTAGCGCGTAAACACGTCTTTGATCGCCTGGATGGTCACATCACGGGTAACGTTCGAGATAGCTTTGGTAAGTGGCAGCATCTTCGGGCAGGCATTGACGCAGTTTTGCGCAAAGCCGCACTCCTGCACCCCGCCATCCCCCATCAGCGCGTGCAGACGTTCTTCCTTGAGCACCTTGCCGGTCGGGTGATTGTTAAACAGTTGCGCCTGCGCGATTGTCGCCGCTCCGACAAAGCCTGTCTGCTCGTTGAACTGCGGGCAGACCTCCATGCAGATCGTGCAGGAGATGCAGCGCGAAAGCGGGTAGGCCTCCTCCTGCATCTGCGGGGTAATGCGCGGTCCGGAGCCCAAGTCATACGTGCCGTCAAGCGGCACCCAGGCCTGCACGCGCTTGAGGTTTTCAAAGAGGACCGAGCGATCGACCGAGAGGTCGCGGACGACCGGAAACTTCGAGAGCGGCTCGAGCTTGACCGTGTCGTTGACGGCGACCTTGTCGATCAGCGCCGAGCATGCCATGCGCGCTTTCCCGTTGATCAGCATGGCGCACGATCCGCAGACTTCTTCCAGACAGTTCGCATCGTAGGCGATCGGTGTGGTCTCGCGCCCATCCCTGGTGACCGGATTGGCGGCGATCTCCATCATCGAAGAGATCACGTTCATCCCCGGGCGCCAGGGTAAGTCGAACTTATCCCAGCGCGCTTCGCCGTCAGGGCCGTTTTGGCGCTTGATTTCAATCTTGATCATTCTGCCGGTTGGCTTGCCGAGCGGAATTGCGGCACCGGTAAGCTCGGGGGCGTGTGCTGCTGCCATGGCGGATCCTTTCATTGCTTCTGTTACCAGGGGCCTTTTCTGGCTCTCTGCCAAGCTCACTACTTGGCTGCGTCGTATCTTCTTGGACGCGGCTTGATCCACTGTGTATCGACGGCTTCAAAGCTGAACTGCGGCGCATCTGCGTCCGGCGCAAACGTTGCCTTGGTCGTCTTTAGAAAACGCTCGTCGTCGCGCTCAGGGAAGTCAGGCTTGTAGTGCGCGCCGCGCGATTCATCGCGGAGTGCTGCGCCCTGGGTCACGACGCGAGAGAGGTGCAGCATGTTGTAGAGCTGACGGGTAAACGCAAAGCTGGTATTCGCCCACGCACTCTTGTCGCTCAGGTTGATGTTGCGAAACCGCTCGAGTAACTCAACGATCTTCTCGTCGGTTTCCTCCAGCGCCTTGTTATAGCGAATCACGGTAACGTTCTTCGTCATCGTCTCGCCTAACTCGCGCCACAGGCGGAAAGGATTCTCGGTGCCAGAGGATGTCATCAGCCGCCCGTTGATCTCTTCCTGCCGCTTGCGCTCGCTCTCGCCCGAGCCGTTTGACGCAGCCGGTGTCAGTCCGCGCGCATACTTCAACGCATTCGGCCCGGCCATAAAGCCGCCAAAGATGCAGGACACCAGCGAGTTCGCACCGAGACGATTCGCGCCATGATAGTTATACTCAGCTTCGCCCGCGGCAAAGATGCCGGGGATGTTGGTCATCTGGTCAAAGTCCACCCATAGGCCACCCATGGTGTAGTGCATGCCAGGGAAGATCTTCATCGGAACTTTTCGCGGATCGTCGCCGACAAACTTCTCGTAGATTTCGAGAATGCCTTCGAGCTTGCGATCGAGCGTCGCCGCATCGATGTGGGTTAGGTCGAGATAGACCATTGGTTGCCCATCGATGCCCAGGCCATGCTCGTACACGACCTTGTGAATCGCGCGTGTTGCGACATCGCGCGGCACCAGGTTGCCGTACTTGGGGTACCACTCTTCGAGAAAGTACCAGCGGTCGGATTCAGGAATGGTGGTCGCTTCGCGTGCATCATTGAGCTTGCGCGGCACCCACACGCGCCCGCCCTCACCACGCGCCGACTCCGACATCAGGCGCAGTTTATCCTCGCCCGGGATCGAGGTGGGATGCACCTGGATAAACTCACCATTCGCATAGTAAGCGCCCTGCTGGTAGACAGCCGATTGCGCCGAGCCTGTGCAAACCACCGAGTTGGTGCTTTTGCCAAAGATCGCGCCAATGCCGCCGGTCGCAAGAATGATCGCCTCCGCGTCAAAGGTGCGCACCTCCATCGTGCGCAGGTTCATCGCGCAGATACCCCGGCAGACCCCTTGCGCGTCGAGCACAGAGGATAAGAACTCCCACCCTTCGTACTTGGTTACCTTGCCTTCAGACTCGTAGCGGCGCACCTGTTCATCGAGCGCGTAGAGCAACTGCTGGCCAGTGGTCGCGCCGGCGAACGCGGTGCGATGAAAGAGCGTGCCACCAAAACGCCGAAAATCCAGCAGGCCCTCGGGAGTACGATTAAACGGCACGCCCATGCGATCGAGCAGGTCAATGATCGCCGGCGCCGCATCGCACATATTCTTGACCGGCGTTTGATTGGCGAGAAAGTCGCCGCCGTAGATCGTGTCGTCAAAGTGGGCAGCGGTCGAATCGCCCTCGCCTTTGAGATTCTTGGCCGCGTTGATGCCGCCCTGCGCGCATACCGAGTGCGAACGCTTGACGGGCACGATCGAGAACAAGTCAACCTTACCGCCGGCCTCGGCGATCTTGATCACGGCCGCTAGCCCAGCGAGGCCGCCGCCTACCACGATTATCTTGGGAGATGCTGCCATTTGTATCCTGCTCCTTCTTAGTGTGAGGCAGGCGTAGAGCCGCCGGCCGGTGGAGCAGACAAAGGTCCCTGCATAATTTCCGTAGGAGTTAGATCAGCCGGCGCATTGCGATACTGTGGCCCGACGAAAGCGTACATGCTCGCCAGACCGATGCCTGCGAGCAACACCCCTGTGGCTCCGCATACGTACCCGAAGTTGCGTCGCGCGCGATCCCCTGGCGTGATGCCCCACTTCGCTGCGAAGAGCCACACGCCATAAGCAAAGTGCCAGCAGGTGGCAATCATCGCAATCGCGTAGATGGCCAGCATCCAGGGGTGCATCAGCTCTACCTGCACCTTATGAAACGCCGCACCCGGGTGCTCTGGCAAACTTACCCCGGCGAAGCGCTGCCGCCAGACATGCTGGATGATGTAAGCAAGCGCGATGCCGCCGGTCCAGCGCTGCGCTGCGTACATCCAGTTACCAGCCCACGGATAGTACACAACGTTTGACTTGCCCCGCAGCCAGATGTACATGCCGTAAAGTGCGTGATAGAGCAGCGGTAGAAAGATGAAGACCCACTCAAGCACACGGACGAATGGCAGCCCATTGAGAAACTTGACCTGCTGCGCGTAGGCTGCGGGCCCCTTGAGTGCCTCAAAGTTTGAGACCAGGTGCTCGATAAGAAAAGCGCCGATCGGCACGATACCGGTGAGCGAATGCAACTTGCGCAGGAGAAAGGAATGTCCCTGGCCGGCGCGAAGCGGAGGGACACCATGAGCGCGGGTCACCACCTTCGGTGGCGTAGTCTGCGTGATCGCGGTAGCCATAGATGTCTCTCCTGTGTCTCAATCAACCGGTATCGCTCTTAACGCAGTGCCTGTACTCTGTCTTCCGGCTGACGACCGAAAAGCATCATCCAGCAGTGCCGCCCTGGTTTTTGCGCGAGTGGCTCGAGCGGTCGAGTCTGCCAGTCCTTTACCACTCTTTATTATTCGTGCCTGAAGAAGAGAGCGTCAAGCAGACGGCCCGTAAGTCCTTGCGATGGCACGCGAGCACTTAGGTACCTGGCGTGGATCACCGAGGCCGCAAGGGGAACTCTCCCCGCCGCGCGCCCCTCTGGCGCTTGCGCAGCGAGCGGCGGAAGTCATCGTAGAAGCTCAGCCAATCTGGGCAGCATCGCCCGCAGGGCTTCTCCGCGATGGCTAAGCCGCAGTCGCGTTGCTTGGTCCAGCTCGGCCATCGTCTGCCCAAGCGCGGGCAGATAAAAGAGCGGATCGTAGCCGAAACCGCCCTCTCCGCGTGCCTCAAGCAGGATGCGTCCGGCAACCGAGCCTTCTGCTGTGCCCAGGCAGGCGCCGTCTTGGGCCAGCGCGAGCACACAGCGGTAACGCGCGGTTCGATGGTCAAGGTGGCCGGGCAATCCCGCGTCCGGCAACGCCTGCGCCAGTTCAGCGAGCAGGTGCCGGTTGTTGGCTGCGTCAAGCGTGGCAGCATCGAGGGGCGCAGCAGCATGGAGGCCGGTGGCTTCGTGGCAGCTGGCGCCCAGCTCGAGGCCGAGTGCGCCGGCGCGCTCGGCGTAGCGCGCGGAGTAGACGCCCGGGGCGCCGCCCAGCGCGTCTACCTCTAGACCGGAATCGTCCGCAAACACGAGTGCCCCGGGCGCGTGCCGGCTGTAGTACATAGCCTTTATCTCAGCATTGCCTTGAAAGCTATCCGCATCTTCGGCCGGCGCGGCGATCGCCGACAGGCCGGGCAAGGTCGCGATCTCGAACAAGCCTACCTGGCTGAAAGCCGCAGCGGCCGCGGCAAAGTCGCGGAGCTTGCCGGCATTGCTGGTTGCGACGTAGAGCACGTGCGCCGCGCTCACGCGGGCCCCGCGAGCCGCGCAGCAGCACCCTTGCGCGCCACCCTGGGCGCCGATTGAGGCGAGGCCGGCGGCGCGAACTGCGGCTGGTTTAAAGGGCATCCCGTGCAGCGCGGGACGCCTCCGCAGTGCTCCTTGCCCACCTCGACGATGAGCGCATGAAACTCGTTGTAGTGCGCGAGCAGCGTCGCTGCATGGTCGCCTGCGAAAGCTGCCAGGGCGAGTTGCTGCACATCGGCATACCGCGCTCGTTCGTCCACCAGGCCATGCCGCGTCACAACCCGGCGCAGGTACTCGTCAACCACCATAACCGGCTGGTCAAGCGCGTATAGCAGGATCGCGTCGGCTGTCTCCGGCCCCACGCCGGGCAGCGCTAGGAGCGTCTCGCGCACTTTCTCCGCAGAGCCTGCAGCAAGCTCGGCGAGCGAGCCACTGTAGTCGCGGTCAAGCAGGGCGATGAACGACTTGATGGCGAGCGCCTTGCGAACCATGTAGCCGGAGGGCCGGATCAACGCGCGCAGGTCGTCGATCTCGATGGCGCGCAGGCCTTCCACGCTGAGAATGCCCGCTTGCCGAAGGTTGGCAATCGAGCGCTCCACATTGCGCCAAGAAGTGTTCTGCGTGAGATAGGCGCCGACTACCGTTTCGATCGCAGACTGGGAGGGCCACCAGTGCTGACGGCCATAGGCTTGAAACAATGCTTCATAAAGGCTGCGAAGCTGCAGGGCCGGGCTGCTTTTTTGCCTCGCTGCAAGCTCCGCTGTCGCAAGCGCTTCTAATTCCGCTCTGAGTGCAGAGGCGGGCGCCTTCAACGCTTGGTCTCCTGCGCCCTGGCACGCAGTTGCTGCTTCCAGCCGAGCAGCTTGGCGCGGAGCCCCGCCTCTTCTGCTTCCGGGATCATGCCCTTGTGCTGGTAGAGAATCGACAGCGCCGTGTGTGCCAGCACGTCTTCCGGATCCAGGCGGGCGAGCTCCTGGGCTGCAGCAATACCTTCATCGTAGCGGCCTGCATCCTGCAGGGCGCGAACCAGCCCATGCATCGCGTCGAGAAAGCGTGGGTCGAGCGCGAGCGACGCCGTAAAACCTTCGATGGCGCGGGTTGACTCACCGGCGGCCAGGCACTCGAGCGCTGCGTGGTACTGTTCCTGCGCTGCCTGCTGCTGCTCGCTCTGCTCGTCCATCTCTGCTCGATGATACGTGCGCAGAAGAACCTGCAGCGCAGCCGTGGCAGACGCCATTTCGCCACGAGCAACACCGCCCACTAGCCGACGGTGGCAATCTCCTCTTCGAGCATCTGCTTTTCAAACAGACTGGCATAGTAGCCACCTTCGCCAAGCAGCGACTCATGGGTGCCGAGCTCCGCAATGCGGCCGCCAATCAGAACCGCGATCTGGTCAGCCTGGCGAACGGTCGAGACCCGGTGCGAGATGATCACCGTCGTCCGGCCCTGCATCGCGCGGCTCAGCCCCTGGAGGATTTGTTCTTCGGTGTAGGTGTCCACGCTCGCGAGCGCGTCATCGAGGATCAGGATGCGCGGCTCCCGAATCAGCGCGCGGGCCAGTGCCGAGCGCTGCTTTTGGCCGCCGGAAAGCGTCAGCCCACGCTCACCGATCATCGTGTCAAAGCCGGCCGGGAACTCCTCAACCTCGCGCCGGATATGGGCTGCTTCGGCTGCTTCGAGCATCTGGCGCTGACTTGCGTCCGGGCGGCCGAGCGTGATGTTGTCGCGAATCGTGGTGGAAAAAAGAAACGTCTCCTGCGGCACGCACCCCAGATTCGCGCGCAGGGTGTCGAGCGGGTAGCGGCTCACCGCACGATTGTCGATGCGTACGCTGCCGAGTGGAGCCTCGTAGAGCCGGGCGATGAGCGAGGCAAGCGTTGACTTGCCTGCCCCCGTCGGGCCGACTAGCGCGAGGCTTGAACCAGCGGGCACGTGGAGCGTGATGCCGTGCAGAACCTCCGGGCCGCTGCCGCTCTCCGCCGGGTAGGCAAAGTGCAGGTCGTCAAAGTCGATTGCGCCTTCAATCGAAACGTGCGCAAGCGAGGGGTCGGCGCCGGCGTCATCGATTGACGGAACAGCGTTCAGGAGCTCATCGATGCGCACGATCGAAGCCTTGCCACGCTGCACCAGGTTCACCACCCAGCCGAGCGCGATCATCGGCCAGGTGAGCATGACCGTGTACGTCGAGAAAGCGACAAAGTCGCCGACCGTGATGCGATGGCTCAGGACCTCATGGCCGCCGGTGAGGAGAACGATCACCATAGCGAGGCCAAGCAGAAACTCAAGCGTCGGCCAGAGCATGCCCATCAGCTGAACCAGCCGCAGCCCGCGCCGGATGTACTCGCGATTGGAGGTCTCAAAGGCTGAGATCTGGGCTTCTTCCTGAGCAAAGGCGCGAACCAGGCGAGCGCCTGAGAAGTTCTCCTGGGCCTGGGCCGAGATGTCGGAGAACATGGCCTGGATCCGCTCGAAACGATCGTGAATGCGTCGGCCGAGCGCCTGGACAAGAATGCTGGCAAGCGGCAGCGGCGCCAGCGCAACAAGAGTCAGAAAAGGGGAGATGCGCAGCAGAAAGTAAAGCGAGCCAAGGGTGAAAAGAACGGTGTTGGCGCTGTACATGATCGCCGGGCCGAGCAGCATGCGGACCGCGTTCAGGTCGTTGGTCATGCGCGCCATGATGTCGCCGGTGCGGTGCTGCTGGTAGTAGGCGGGCGGCTGCTTCTCGAGCACGCTGAATAGGTCGTTGCGCAGGTCGAATTCGATGTCGCGCGAGATCCCGATAATGATCCAGCGGGTGAGAAAAAGAAAAACCCCCTTGGCGGCGGAGATACCGACGAGCGCGCCCGCGTAGAGCAGGATCTTATGATTGGTGACCCCGTGATTGAGGTCGTCGATCGCGATGCGGATCACCTGCGGAAAAAAGATCCAGACCGCGTTGCTCAACACGGTCGCGATGCCGCCCCAGACAAAGGCGCGCCGGTAGCGGCGGAGATAGGGCACAAGCGGCAAGAATTCTTCAAACACAGCCAGGCTCCTTTGTTGCAGTAGAGCGATTACAGTAGAACAACCACAGTAGAACGTCAGTCGAAGTGCGTCTGCCTTGGGCTAAGTACTTCTTCTGCTTCAATGCGAGAGCAGCTAAGTCATCAGAAACTAAGTTGGAGTTCTTAACAGAAGATAGGTACCGGCAAGGCCGAAGAGTAAATCGGGCGACCAGGCAGCCAAAAGTGCCGGTAGCATATTCACGTCGCCCATCGCCTCGAACGTTCCGTCCACCACCCAGTAAACGATGGCTACGGCGATCGCGATGGCGATGCCGGCAAGCGACCCGCTGCGGCCCATCGATAGAGCAAAGGGCACGGCGAGCACCGCCATGACCAGCGTGATGAGCGGGTAAGCTAGCTTGTGATTTAGCTGCACGCGCAGCCGCATGGTGTCGAATCCACTCTCGCGCAGCCCGGCGATGTAGCGGTTCAGCTCGGCAAAGCTCATCTCAGACGATTGCCGGGTCTCCTTCTTAAAATACTGCGGCGGCTCATGCAACTGGTCGAGCGTGGCTACCTGAAAGTTGCTGTAACTCTTGATCTCGTCACCCGCAAATTGCCGCTGCCAGCCATGCTCAAAGACCCAGGTGTGCAGCCCAGGTTCCCAGTGCGCTGAGCTCGCGAAGAGGCGCCGCGAAAGCTTGAAGCTGCCTGGCTGAAACTCGAAGACGCTGATGTTGGCGAAGCTGTCCTTGTCGGGATCAAAGAATTGATAGTAGAAAATGTGATTGGGTGCGCCCGGCTTTTCTATGCCGAAGATCCACTTCTGTTCAGGTCGTTCAAAGGTTTGCGCCGGCCGCCCCTTAATGATCGAGCGCAGCGCCTCCTGCCGGCGATTGGCTTGGGGCACATAGGATTCGTTGAAGATGAAAAGGGCAACCGCGAGGATCGAAGCAATCGTGAGAATCGGCACCACGATGCGGTAGACGCTGATGCCGGTCGCCTTCATCGCGGTCAGCTCGTTGGACCGGTTGAGCCCGCCAAAGACAACCAGCACTGCAATCAAGACGCCAAGCGGCGCAATCGAGTAGATCATGCTCGGCGTCAGGTTCGCTAGGTACGCGCCGACGGTGATGAAAGGCGAGCGATTGCGGATGATGTCGCCCAGCAGCTCGAAAAAGGTAAAGAGCAACATCAGCATAACAAAGGCAACGAGCACCAGCGCGAAGGTCTTGAGAAATTCGCGAATCACGTACTCGTCAAGAATCAAAGGGAAGTGACTCCGGGTGTGCCGTTCCCGCGTCTCGGCGTGGGGCGCAGAGTCGCGCGAAGCATGCGCAAGTGACCGCGTCCGGGCCTCGCCCCGTAATCGAAAGAGCCCGGCAAGCGCCGGCAGAGCCGGCATCGCGCCGCCTGCTCGGCCAAGCCTCTGCAGCAGCAGCAAGCCAAATCCGCCGAAGATGATGTTTGCGCCCCAGACGCCCAGCAAGACGGGAATCTTGCTCTGCCGCGCCAGCGCAACGCCGGTCGACGAAAAGAAGTAGTAGATAAAGACCAGCACGATGGTCAGCACGAAGCCTGCGCTCTTGCCGCCGCGCCGGGAACTCATGCCGAGCGGCACCCCAACCAGCATCAGCACAAAGCACGCGGCAGGATAGGAGTAGCGCTTGCCGAGCTCGATCTGGTACCAGCGTCCGTTCGGCCCTCGCTCGCGCGCGCGCAACTCCGCATTGCTCAGCGCCAGGATCGGCGAAGCGCTGCGGCCTGCGTGCGCGTCTTCTTCGCCGGAGGTGACCAGCGGCAGGTCTGTCTGGGTGAAGGTGGAGACGTCGTACTGATTTGGGTTGGTGGCATCGAGCTGGTGTTGGGTGCCGTCGCTCATCCGCATGGTGACCGAGTCGCTCCCTGAGTTCACTACCGTCGCCTCGGCAGCGGTCGTCACGCGCGGGGTCGCCGGATCTGACACGTCAGCCAGAAAAACATTGTGCCACCGCGCCGCGCCCGTGCCGGCCCGCACATCGTCGACATAGAGGACGATATTTTTGAAATCCTCATAGAAAACACGAGGCTGCACTTCTAGCGACGCCTGCGAGTTCTTGAGCTGATCTTCAAGCGAGAGCATTGACGCCCAAGCATGCGGCGCCAGGTAAAGAGTATTTGCGAGCGCCGCCGTCCAGGCGGCCGCAGCCACGATCGAGGCGACACGCACTAGGCTCCACACACCGATGCCGGAGGCGCGCATGGCCGTGATTTCGCTGTCCGCGGCGAGCCGGCTCAAGCCCAGCAGAACGCCCACCAGCACGGCCATCGGGATCGTGACCGTGAACATGTTCGGCAGCATGTAGAGGAAGATCTTCGCGATTGCGCCGGCCGAGCTGGTATTGCGGATCATCAACTCGAGCAGGTGCCCAAAGTCGCGCGAGATGAACAGAACCAGCGTAAAGAGCACACCGCCGAGCAGCGCGTGCGAGAGGATCTCTCGCAGAATGTAGCGGGTGAGTATGCGCATGGGGTGGCTTTGCCTGGGTCCAGTTTACAGGAGACGATTTGGATCGAGGCCTTACCTTCTGGATCCTCTTCCCGGTGCTCGACTCCCGGGCCGCCGACCGCGCCATCGCGAGCCGCTGACAAGCTTGGGCTACGCCGGCTTGGGCAGGTAGTAACGAAGCCGCAAGCTGTTTGCGAGCACACTCACGGAGCTGAGCGCCATGGCAGCGCTCGCAATCGACGGGCTTAATAGCAGACCGGTAAGCGGGTAGAGTACGCCCGCTGCCAGCGGTATGCCGAGCAGGTTGTAGCCGAGAGCCCAGCCTAGATTCTGCCGCATCGTTGTGCGTGCCCGGCGAGCGAGCGCGATGGCTTTGACGATCTCAGCCGGCTCGCCTCGCAAGAGAATCGCGTCTCCGGCATCCCGAGCAAGATCCGTGCCAGTGCCGATAGCGAGCCCCGCGTCAGCCTGAACCAAGGCGGCCGCGTCATTGATGCCGTCCCCAACCATGGCTACCCGGCGACCCTCTGCCTGCAGCGCAACGATGCGGGCGAGCTTGGCCGCCGGGAGCAGCCCGGCCTCAAATTCGACCAGACCCGCAGCGCGAGCAGCGGCGGCTGCTGAAGCAGCGCTGTCACCCGTCAGCATGAGCGTGCGCAGGTGCATCCGCTCCAGCGAGCGAACCGCAGCGGCTGCTCCTTCGCGCAGGCTGTCCTCGGCGACAAGCGTGCCGAGATACCGGCTGCCGCGCGCAATGTGCAGCAGTGTGCCGGAGCTCTGCTCCAGATCCCTTTGCCGGCCATCGTCCCAGCCATCCAGCTTGATCTGCATCTCGGCCATGAGCGCCGCATTGCCGGCTGCGGCGATTACGCTCTCGCCCCCGTCTTCTTCCAGGCGCCCCACGACTCCCAGCCCTGGGCGAGCCTGTACCCCGACGACCCGCGCGGCAGACAGACCGCGTGCGGAGACGCAGGCAAGCACCGCCGCGGCCAGCGGATGCTCGGAGCCGCGCTCGAGCCCGGCTGCTACGGCGAGCAATTCCGCCTTTCTGCTCACCGAGTCCGGGCCGTTGCCCGCGGTAAAGATACCCGTAATCCGCGGCTTGCCCGTGGTCAGCGTGCCCGTCTTGTCAAAGACGACTGTATCGACGCCGGCCAGACGCTCCAGCTCTTCACCGCCCTTAAAGAGAACGCCGAGCTGGGCACCGCGACCGATCGCTACCGTAAGCGCAGCAGGCACTGCGAGACCCATCGCGCAGGGGCAAGCAATCACCAGGACCGCAATCGCTACGCCGAGCGCCCGGCCAGGGTCGCCAGTGGCCACAGTCCAGGCGACAAAGGTCAGGGCAGCGATGCCGAGCACCACCGGCACAAAGATGCGGCTCACGCGGTCAGCCATCTGCTGCATGGGAGCCTTGGAGGCCTGGGCTGATTCCATCAGCGCGATGATCTGCCCGAGCATGCTGCCCGAGCCGATCGCCGTCGCTCGGTAGTGCAGCATCCCGTCATAGTTCAGCGAGCCACCAATGACCCGGTCGCCCACCGTGCGTACTACAGGTTTGGACTCGCCGGTAATCAGTGACTCGTCTAGGCTGGTCTTGCCTTCGAGCACCAAGCCGTCCACGCTCAGGCGTTCCCCAGGCCGCACTACGACCGTGTCTCCGCTTGCCACCTCGCTCGCCGCTACGCGCCGCTCGACTCCATCTCGCAGCACGCTTGCCATCTCTGGCCGCAAGGCAGAGAAGCCGCGAAGCGCGTCCAGAGTGCGGCGCTTCGCCCGCGCATCCAGCCAGTTGCCCAGCAGCAGGAATCCAAGAATGAGCAGGACAGAGTCGTAGTAAACCTCCGGCGCGAGCCCATGCGCGACGAAGAAGCCGGGCGCAAGCGTAGCCGCTACCGAGTAGAGGAAGGCAGCCAGCGTGCCGAGCGCAACCAGCGTGTGCATGTTGCTGGTCAGGTGTCGAGCCGCTATCCAGGCTCGCTTATAGATCGAGCCCCCAGCCCAGACCATGCCAAAGAGAGTGAACAGCAGCAGCGACACTCCGAGTACCCGGGTCGGTAGAGCGAAGAGCCAGGGCAGCAGGTGCCGTACCCCCAGGGACGCAGAGCGGGTTACGAGCTCGTAGGTAGATGCCTTCGGCCCGTGTAAGACTCTGGAGCCGGCGGAGACGCCTGGCATCAGCGGAAGGCTGGCCAGCATCAGTGCCGCCCCGCCAGCTACTGCGAAGAGTGCGCGACCCCCAAGACCTGCTTCTTGCTGACTGCGCTTCCCGGCACGCTGCTCTCCGTCAGCCCCGGAGAGAGCCGCGGCCGTTGGCAGCTCCGATTCATAGCCAGCCTCACGGATCGCTTCCACAAGCGTTGACCCCAGCAGGAGAGCCGAGCCGCCCTGCGCCAGACGAACCTTTGCACTGTGGGTCAGCAGGTTTACTGTCGCCTCATCGACGCCGGGCGTCTCGCGTAGAGCTCGCTCGACGTGAACCTGGCAGGCGGCGCAACTCATTCCCAGCACCGGCAGCGTGATCGTCTCGCCGAGCTCAGCAGCGTTTGCTTGGTTCGATCGAACTGGGGAAGCGCCCATTTGGCGAGGGTTCCTAAAGGCCCAGGCGTGGCCGCCTGGTTGGGGCTAGGTGGAACTGAGTTTTGGCTACTGAGATGGCCTCGGACGGCGAGAGCGTGCGTGGGCCAGCCCCTTGCAGCGCAGCCGGGCGGATATCCTGTCAAGCAATGCCTAGCTCGCGCGCGTCGCCCTGTACCGAGAGCTTACTCCTGCACCCGTGCTTGGTAGCCCGCCTTCCCAATGGCGGCTATCAGGGCGGTTGCACTTTCCCGGGGCGCTTCGATCTCCGCGCTGCCGATGCTTACTGAAGGCACGTTGCCGTTGCCCGCACTGGCCAGTGCCTCGCTCACCCGGCGCACACACGCTTCGCAGTGCATGCCATCAATAACAAAATGTAGATTCGTTGCCGCAGCCATTCCCATAGAACACCTCGCTTTATCTGACTCTCGCAGACCGGCAACGATGCAGTAGATCGCTCACTCACCGCTCGGCAGGAAGCGATACCCTACCCCGCGAACGGTTTTGAGGTAGACAGGATTGGCAGGCTCATCCTCCAGGTAGCGGCGCAGCCGGACGACGAAGTTGTCGATTGCGCGGGTATCGGTATCCTCATGCACGCGCCAGACCTGCTCGAGCAGCTCCTTGCGCGGGATGATGCGCGAAGGGTGAAGCGAGAGATAGCGCAGAAAGTCAGCCTCCATCAGGGTCAGCCGGACGGACGAACCCTTGGCTGTCAACTCGAGCAGACTGAAGTCGATGGTGCGGCCGGCAAAGGAGTAGGTGGGCGGCAGGTCCTGCTCGCCGGCAGCCGGGCTGATCGACGGCTCCGGCGCCGACTGCCAGCGCATGCGGCGCAGCAGCACATGCAGCCGCGCCAGCAAAATGCTGAGATCAAAAGGCTTAGCCAGGTAGTCGTCGGCGCCTGCTTCCAGACCGTGTAGCACATCTTCCGGGCGGCCGCGCGCGGTAAGCATCAGCACCGGCACATAGTTCAAGGCGGCGCGCAGAGCGCTCACCACCTCAAAGCCGCTCCTGCCCGGCAGCATCACATCGAGCAGCACTGCGTCAAAGTCGGGCAGGCGCTCGTGCTGCTCCTGTGCGCTGCTCCTTGCATGCTCAGACGGTGAGTCCGCGGCCGCTGGTACGCCCGGCCAGATCCTGCCTGGCTCGCTTGCCCTCGGCGCCAGGTCTTGAAGGTCTGCTCCTGGCCGCCGGCCTTCTGTTGAGGGCAGCAGTCGCGCCAGCGCAGCTTCTCCGTCGTAGACCAGCTCGACCTCGTAGCCCTCCGCCTGCAGGTTGAAGAGCAGGCCCTCTGCCAGATGCGCCTCGTCTTCGACGACCAGGATGCGCGTGGTGCGCTTGCTTTCGCTCACTCGACACCCGGTTTGCCGCGCCGCGGCAGCTCAAGCGTGATGGTTGTCCCAAGACCCTCGCCCGAGCTCTGCGCCCGCGCTTCGCCGCCGTGCTGGCGGGCGATGCTGCGGACCAGGAACAAGCCCAGCCCGGTTCCCTTGGTCCGCAGCACGGCCCGGGTTGGCACCCGGTAAAAGCGCTTGAAGACGCTCTTTAGGTGAGCGCGGGCGATGCCGATCCCGTGATCGGACACTTCGATGACGACTGAGTCTCCCCGAGCTGCAATTTGCACCGTCGCCCGTACCCCGTCAGGCGAGTACTTGACGGCGTTGCCGAGGATGTTGAGCAGCGCGCTCTCCAGGTCTTCATAGTTGCCGGTCAGCATCAGCGTCGGCGCGTCCGCGGCAGGTTTGTAGACGATCGAGTCCGATGGCAGGTGGTGCCGGATTGCCGTGGCCTCGATGCAGGCCTGGGTGAGCGCGACCAGGTCAAGCTCCTCGCGCGCGTGCTTGGCTGTGCGCTGCGCAACCTCACCTGCCTTGAGCACCTGCTCGACGGTAGAGAGCAGGCGTTCGCTGTCTGCCAGCATGATCGCGTAGAACTCCTGGCGCTTCTCTTCAGAGATAGTGCGTCGCTGCAGGGTCTCAAGGTAGAGACGAATGGAGGCGATCGGGGTCTTCAGCTCATGGGTGACGGCGTTGAGAAAGTTGTTCTGGCGCTCATTCCGCCGGACCTCCCGGACCAGGAAGACCGTATTCACGACCACCCCCGCGATCACCAGGATGAAGATGGGGATGCCGACGACCATCGGCCAGAGCCGCCGCCAGTTGAGGATGATCCAGCCCACATTGAGCGTGACCGTGAGCCCGACCAGGCAGATGCCAAGCAGGATAAAGATCACGATGGCTGGGCGTCGGGTGACTCGCATGGCGGGGAGAGGGCAAGACCGCCTGCGCGGCCGGCGGTCACTTGGTGGCGAGTATAACGCGCCTGTGGCGCCAGAGTTGCTTCTCGGGCGCCACAGGTTGGAAACGCGGGTAGATTGGTAGAGCTGCTTAAGCGGTGCCGGCCGGCCGTGGGTTGGCCGGATCGTATTGAGCAATCTTCACGTCGCGAGCCAAGCCAAGCATTTTGAGCAGCCAGATCCCATAGTAGTTGGGGTCGAACTCATACCAGCGAAGTCCGTGCCGGGCTGAGACGGGATGCGCGTGGTGGTTGTTATGCCACCCTTCACCACCGGTAAGCAGCGCGACCCACCAGCTGTTCCGCGAGTCGTCGCGCGTCTCAAACCGCCGGGAGCCCCAGATGTGGGTCGCCGAGTTGACCAGCCACGTCGCATGCAGGCCAAGGGTCACGCGCAGAAAGATGCCCCACATTACCACCGGCCAGCCGCCCCAGGCGAGCAGGACCAGACCAACGGTGGTCAGCGGCACCCAGTGATACTTGCTGAGCAGCACGTGAAACTTGTCCCGGCTCAGGTCCGGCGCGTAGCGTGAAAGCACGGAAGTCTCGGCATGTAGGCTCTGGCCGGTCACAATCCAGCCCATGTGCGCCCACCAGGTGCCTTCGTTCGGGGAGTGCGGATCGCCGTCGCGATCAGAGTGCTGGTGATGGACCCGGTGCGTGGCGACCCAGAAGATCGGTCCACCCTCGAGAGCCAACGTCGCGCAGGTCGCGATCGCATACTCCAGCCACCGCGGTACCTTGTAGCCGCGATGGGTCAGCAGCCGGTGGTAGCCCATCCCGATGCCCACATTGATCGCCAGCACGTACAGCACAACGGCGGCAAACAGACCCTTCCAGGTGAACATGAAAAGTGCAACGATCGCCAGCACGTGGAAGATCCCCATGAAGATGGCAGTGACCCAGTTGATGCCTCGTTGCTTCTTCGCCTTGCCCATGGTCGGGAGCGAATCGATGCGTTTTCCTGATGCGCCTGTCAGATCGTCGTCACTCAGTCGCGCAGTCTCCGCTGCGGGATGCTCTTTGATTCCTTCCAGTGTTGCCATGAACGCGCCACCATCTCTGCTCGGGGATTAACTGTGCCCTCAGCCTAGCAGTGGGCTCAGCTTCCATGGTGTAACACTTGTGTAATCGACTGTGTCATCGAAGACCTGGGTGATCCCGATGCGGAACACAGGTTGGGTGAGCCACTTTCCAGGCGCGTGAGCTCACCCACGTGTCAGGCTCGCTCGCTCAGCCGCAGCCGCGAAGGTTTCCCACACCCTGCCGCAAGGAAGCGAACCTGTTCTACGAATTCCGCTCTGCTTCGGTGGTTCGACCAGTGACAGACAGGTTACCTTCGGCCTATATTGTTCTCAGTTTCATTTGTGGGATGACGCTCGGCGGCCGATACGACCTGCTGCCCATTTCCAGGTGAAATTGCAGGAAAGCGCGAGCCATACTGGTGCTGTTGTTCCGCCGAGCCTCCCCCGCTTCGGTAGGTGTGGGCTTTGCAGCAAGACGCCTGTCTGATCACGCCATTCTTTGCCTTCAAGGAGAATGCGCCATGATTACGACCACGCATGCCAAACCCATGACCTCCGCGCTGGTAGCCTCCTGGCTGCCGTCGTCCAAGGTTGCTTTCTGCGGTCGCTGCTCCCGGATCCTGGGAACCCCGATCACTGAGACCGAGCGGCTGGCGCTCGAACGCAAACACCGCTGTGGTCGATTACCACGAGCCCACCAACCCTCGATCGCCGTGCCCTTCAGCTAAAGCTTTCGGCCAGATCCGGGCACTCGGCGGATTCGGCAGGGTGGAAACGCGCCTCTCAGGGGCGCGTTTCTCTTTGAGCTCTCCTCTGTAGCCCAAACTTTCCTCGCGGCTCGAGCTCAGAGGATGTCAGAGCTTCGGTTCATCGCTCTTCAAGCGCCTTCTGGATGCGTTCGCCTACCTGGGTGAGCGCGCCGGCGGAAAGTTTTGCACCCTGAGCGGTCAGGTAAAAGGTATCAATCGCCATCTCGCCTTCGGTGTCCACCAGCGCTACCTCCACATCGCAGCCGCACTCGGCGATCACGATAGCGATCTCTCTTAGGAGCCCGGGGAAGTCCGGCGTGACCACCTGCAGGATCGTGCTGTGTGCCGACGAGCTCTCGTCAAACTGCAGCCGGGTCCCGGCGTCGGCTCGAATGGCGCCGCGCCGGCGAGCCTGCTGCCGGGCGTCGAGCATCTTGTCCAGCGAGCCTCGTCCGGCCAGCGACTCCCTGAGGCTCTTGAGGAAACGGGCAGTTTCGCTCGGGTTGAGCTCGAGCGTGCGGAAGGGGTCCGAGAACTGGAAGCTGTCGACAATGATGCCGGCGCTGTTGGAGAAAACGTCGGCCTTGACGATGTTCATTCCCCAGGCGGAAAGCGCGCCCGCCATGTCGGCGAAGAGCAGTGGGCGGTCCCGCGCGACCAGGGTGAGCTCCGAGTACTGGCGCAGCGGGCGCAGTGCCAGCTGAATCGCATCCCAATCAAGCGCCAGGGCTAGCTCAAAGTGCTGGCGGATCTCTTCCGGCAGACGGGTCTGCAGATAGCGCTGGGGCAGCCCTTCCAAGAAGCCGCGCAATCGATCCTGCTGGTCGGGCACCAGGGCCAGGATCCGGCTCAGCAGTCCGGAGTCCGACTCGACGTGGTAGCGGGTCTCATCCACCGAGCGGTCGAGGAAACTCGAAGCCGCGATGTAGAGCTGCCAGAGGTTCTCTGCCTTCCAGGGTGTCAGAGCATCGGGGTTTACAGCTTTAATGTCGGCATAGGTCAGCAGGGTGAGCATCTTCAGCCGCTGCTGCGAGGCAGCATGCTCGGTAAATCGCCGAATGTTCTCGGGGTCAAAGATGTCCCGCCGCATGGCCAGCGACATCTCCAGGTGATTGCGTATCAGCCGGCGCACCAGGTCGCGCTCTTCGGGGTCAAACTCAAGCCGGGCAAAGACGCGCTCCGCAAGCTCGATGCTCTGTGCGGCGTGATCGCCTGACCGGCGGCCTTTGCCTGTATCGTGGAGCAGCAGCGCGAGCAAAAAGAGGTCCTGGCGCTCGATCTCCGGCAGCAGGTTGGAGAAGCGCTTCTCCCACTCGTGGCGTGGCTGGCGCAGCAGGTGCACATTCTCGATGACCAGGAAGGTATGCTCGTCGACCGTGTAGCGGTGGTAGGCGTCGCGAATCACGAGCGAGTCGATGCCGTGGAACTCGGGCAGGATCAGCTCCAGCAGACCCAGCGCGTGCATGGTCCTGAGCGCACTCGCGGCAAAGGGTGCGAGCAGCACATCGCGCAGGCAGTTCCATAGGAATGGTCCCTCCGGCATGTGCATAGCCAGCGCCGGCAGCGCCTCGGCGATGCGCGCCTCGGCATCCTGCGAGAAGCGATAACCGTGCTGGGCCGCATGGACAAAGACGCGCAGGATGGCATCCGCGTCAGTCAACAGCACGCTGTCGCCGAGCAGGATGCGGCCTTCCTCGACAAAAAAGCCGGTGTCCCCGATCGGGGAACGGCGGCGGCGCAGAGGCTTGAGCAGGCTTCTCTGCTGGGGCAGGTTGTCCATCAAGAGGCACGTGCGGCGATAGACCGTACGTGCGTGCCGATAGTAGGTCCGCATCCAGTAGGCGGGGTCGGCGGAGCCGGCGGTCTCCAGCCCGATGCTGGCCTCTGCAGCCTCGTCCTGGGCGTGCCAGTCAAGCGTGTTGTTGTCGCGATTGCTGCGATAGTGCAGGAAGCAGCGGGCAGCGGCGAGAAAGTCGAAGGCAGCCTCGTAGTCGTCCTGGGCAAGCGGGCTGGGCGCCTGAGCGGGCCAGGTGCGGGTGGCCTGCAACTCGGTGAGCAGGAGCAGCCACTCGGTCAGGTTATGGTCGCGCAGCCCGCCCGGGCACTCCTTGAGGTTCGGCTCCAGGTGAAAGATGGTGTGGCCGTACTTGGCATGGCGCGCGTTGGCCATGTCGCAGAGGTTTTCCAATAGCAGGCCGGACTCACGCAGGATCGCCGATGGCAGCAGCTCGGTCTCAAAGCGGGTGTAGAGCGCCTGGTCGCCGGCCAAGAAACGACGTTCGAGCAGCGAGATCGTAAACTCGAGGTTCCCGACATCGACCCGGTCGCACTCCTTATAGGTGCGGGTGGCCGGGGAGGCGCGCAGCCCGATATCCCACATGGCCTGGGTCATGGCCCGGATCATGTCGTGGTGATCGCGCTCGACCGATTCCTGTGCGCAGAGAAAGAGCACGTCGATATCGGAGTAGGGAAAGAGTTCGCGGCGCCCAAAGCCGCCCGTTGCGATGAGCGCGATCGGCGGCGCGCTTCGCGATTCTGCGTCGACGGCAAACTCCTGCCACAGCTGGCGTAGCAGCGCCTCGGTCTGGGTCGTGCGCAGCCGCACCGCCGCGACCCCGTCGCCGGTGCGTTGAAAGCCGGCCCGCATCTCCGCGCCCTGTTGGGCGTGTTGCTGGCGAAGCCGCTGCAGCTGTGTGGTGTCCAGTCTCATGCGCTCTGTCTGCTTTAAAGCAGTGGTCTCGGATGGTAGGACCAGCGTAGGCCAACTCGCCCATCAGTCCCTTTGACATCGCGAGGCTGCGCCCCACACCGGCTCAAGAGTCCGAGAAGAGGCCGGCCATCCCATCATCCTAAAAGTTGCCGTTGGGCCGCTTTCCATTCGGCCCAATCAAGGCTTGCAGAAATTCTGCCGTCGCCCACGTTGCCTTTCCTGCGTATCTTCTCACCCAGGCAGCGTTTTCGCCGATCTTCACGCGGTCTGGCGTAAAGGCCGGCGAGAGAACATTGGCCATCAGCGCGTAGGGCGAGCCAGGGCGCAGCACCAGTGCTTTCCAGCATCCAGGCGGCACTGCGATCACCGGGCGTTGTCCGGCCCCGAGCTCGGTTCCCAGTGTCAGCTTCTCCACCCCTCCGTCCGGATGAAACACGTAGTAATCTACCGGCCCACCCTCAATGAGGATGTGCGTGTCAGCCGGTGCCAGCCAGTGCAGGTAGTTGACGGGCCGCTGACGCGTGAGCAGGTAATAGTTCTGGCTCTGCACGGCCAGCTTTCGACGACCGATCGGCACGGTCTGCGGACTTAGCCCGATAATGCCAAGATACCCCGATTCCTTGGGTAGGACCTGGGGGTGGAGTTGACCAATCAACTCCTGCGCTCGCTGATTGCTTTCTGCCGGTTGCGCGGACAAGAGGGCGGTCATCATCATCGTCGCCGTCACGATGACTCGCGTCACCACCTTGACTGAGGAGCAAGTCCGCACTCTCACGGCACCGCACCTTTGATCCTCAGCCAACTGTCACCCCTGCCAGTTGCTGCTGCCACCTGCGATCGGCCAGCACCACCGACGTCTCAATCTGCCGCTCCGGCACCTTCCAGTACTTCTGCAACAGACGGTGCTTTTCCTGCTCACCTACAGTGACAAACTCGTGCCGCTGGTAAAAGCGGATGGCCCAGCTCGCATCCGCCCAGGTCCCAACCAGCACCGGCTGCTCGGTCTGTTCCACAAGGTGCGCCAGCAGACGGCTGCCAATCCCTAGCTTCTGGCTCGCCGTGCGTACGTAGGCGTGTCGGATTAAAGTTACGTCCAGGACCTTTTGCAGACCCATCACCGCTGCAAGGTCTCCGGCCTCGTCATAGCCCCAGAAGACGACTCCGTCTTGGATTTCATGCTGCAGCTCGTCGCGTGACATGTAGGGGTTGCGAAACCGGTCAGGTGGAATAACTCCTCGATACGCCTGCGCGCCATCGTTGATGATCTCCCAGATTACGTCGAGGTCAGACTCTTCACAGAGACGAATCATGGCTTTGGTCGCTCCTCGAACTCTCACTCCGGAGCGGTCACCAGCCGCCCGCAAGGGGCTAAAGCGCCGTCGTGCCGCGCTCGTCATTGCGAATGCGGATCGCCTCATCGATCTTGGAAAGAAAAATCTTTCCGTCGCCGATCTTGCCGGTGCGCGCCGAGGCGACGATCGCCGCCACCGCTTTTTCTACCAGCTCGTCCGGCACCACCAGCTCGAGCTTGATCTTCGGCAGCAGATCAACCGTGTACTCGCGTCCCCGGTAGAATTCCGTGTGGCCCTTCTGTCGGCCGTGTCCACGGGCCTCGAGAATCGTCATGCCTTCGACGCCCACTTCGAGAAGTGCGTCCTTGACCGCGTCCAGCTTCGATGGCTGGATGATCGCTTCTATCTTCTGCATCGCTCTCATTCCCCGCGCGCACGTCCTAACTGATTCGGCGCTGATTTTGATCATTCTGGTCCCCGCGCCCGAGCTTTATCGCGGCGAGGCGGGTGCCACTCGCAACCATTGGCTCCCCAGAGTAGCAGGGGCTCTTTTACGCCGCGTAGTCGTAGCCTTCTTCCCCATGCTGGGTGATGTCGAGGCCTTCCCGCTCTTCTTCCACCGTCACGCGCAGCCCGATGACCAGGTCGACGACCTTGAGCAAGATCAGCGTGCCCACGATTGAGAGCGCCCAGGCAAGCGCGATGCCGACTAACTGGTTCAGGACCTGGTGCCAGTTGCCTTCGATGGCACCCGAGGGCAGCGCATTGCCCTTGGCATCCTTGAAGATCGGGTTGATCGTGCTCGAAGCGAAGAGCCCGGTCAGGATGGCACCCAGCGTGCCGCCCGCGCCATGGACACCAAAGGCATCGAGTGAGTCGTCATAGCCAAAGATCGCCTTGACCTTGACCACCATGAAGTAGCAGAAGACTCCGGCGATTAGACCGATCGCAAGCGCAGACATGGGCTGCACAAAGCCGGCCGCCGGGGTGATCGCGACCAGCCCCGCGACCGCGCCCGAGATCGCGCCGAGCGCGGAGGGCTTACCGTTGCGAACCCACTCGGCCACCGACCAGCTGAGCGCTGCCGCCGCTGCGCCGAAGTGCGTGTTGACGAAAGCGCTGGTCGCGAGCGGACCGGCCGAGAGCGCGGACCCGGCGTTGAAGCCGAACCAGCCCACCCACAGCAGGCAGGCGCCAATGAGCGAGAGCACCACCGAGTGGGGCATCATCGCCTCCTTCGGGTAGCCGACCCGCTTGCCGAGATAGAGCGCGCAGACCAGCGCCGAAACGCCGGAGGTGATGTGCACGACCGTGCCGCCGGCGAAGTCCAGCGTCGGGAACCGGCCACCGAGCGAAGCGTTCAAGAGCCCTCCCTTACCCCAGACCATGTGCGCCATGGGCGAATAGATAAAGATGGACCAGAGGATCAAGAAGACAGCCATCGCCGAAAACTTCATCCGCTCGGCAAACGCGCCCGTGATCAGGGCCGGGGTGATGATGGCAAACATGAGCTGGTAGATCATCCAGGTCTGCAGCGGCAGGGTCGCGGCGTAATCGGGATCGGGCGCGAGACCCACTCCCTTGAGGAAGATATGGTGCAGCCCGCCGATGAAGCCTGTACCCGAGTCAAAAGCGAGCGAGTAGCTCACCAGTGCCCAGAGCACGGTGATGATCGCCATCATGGCGAAGCTCTGCATCATGGTCGCGAGCACGTTCTTCTTACGCACCAGGCCCGAGTAGAAGAGCGCCAGGCCCGGACCGGTCATCATCAGCACCAGCGCGGAGGAGGTGAGCATCCAGCTGTTGTCAGCCGAAGATTTGGCATCGGCTACCGCGGCTTCCAGCTTCGTGAGCCGGTCTGCGGCAGAGGGCCCTGCCTGCCCGGCGGGACTGGAGTCAGCGGCGTTCTGGCCGGAAGGGCCTTGCGCCAAAGCAGGCAAGCCGAGGAACGAAGCAAGCAGAAAGGTGGCCAGCCACCGGGCAAAACGTGAGCGCATGTCACTCCGTGCAGATCAGGAGAAAGTCTGGTGCGTTGCTGCGAATCAACCGAGCCGCAACTCTCGAGGCGGATGCCTGAGAGGCGGGCAGATTGCGACGTGAAAAACGGTTGTCTCCGGCAGTGCAGCTACTTTTACATACTTTCTGCGAAATACCTATACCTGGCCTGCAAGGTACCTAGAGAGGCAGGCGTATTCTCGGTGGCAAGCGACCCGCGCGACTTTCGAGAGCGGCTGCCAGAGAGTGGCTACAGGAGACAAGCCATCATGGCGACTACGAAGGCTCTCAATGGGGGTTTGGGCAGCTTCCGTGAGTGTTGCGTGCGGAGGGGGTGCCGTTCTGGCGCTGAGCCTGCTCTTCTACGCGCAATGGGCGGGCGTTCCGGAGGGCGGTGAGCGCTCTTCGCCACGCTTCTGCTCGCTCCAGATCTCTCGATGCTCCCTTACCTGCTCAGCCCCAAGGCGGGCGCCCTCGTTTACAACGTTTGCCACAGCTACGTGCTCTCTGTGGCACTGGCGTGCGCAGCGCTTATAGCCCACCGAAGGGAGCTTGCCGGGATGTCCTCTATATGGACCGCGCACATCGGCCTCGATCGGACGCTAAGGTACGGGCTCAAGTATCCATTCGCGTTTGCCGGCACGCACCTTGGCCCTCTGGGCCGCAACAATCCGGCCTCGATCGCGGTAGACAGAAAAGGCCGCTAAGCCGGGCCGAGTGCGTTCCATAGCCAGGCAGCTTGAGCAGGGCTTTTTCATCACGCAACCGTCCGACGCGGTCCGCGCGCCTCGCTGCGGGCTGCGCGCTCACGGCGTTATACAATCACGCTATGAGCTCTACTCCCCAGCAGGATCAGCAGGATCGATACTTTTTTGGCGCGCTCGAGTCGAGTGCGAAGAACCGGGAAAAGCTGCGTGAAGTCACCTATGGCGATCAGCAGCCGGAGGGTATCCTTCTCGCCTCTCTCGATTCCGCGTTGAACTGGGCGCGCAAGAGCTCAGTCTGGCCGATGACTTTCGGCTTGGCCTGCTGCGCGATTGAGATGATGTCGATGGGCGCTTCGCGTTACGACGTGGCGCGCTTCGGCATGGAGGTCTTTCGCCCTTCGCCTCGCCAGGCTGACCTCATGGTGATCGCCGGACGGGTCTCGAACAAGATGGCCCCGGTGATCCGGCGACTGTACGATCAGATGCCCGAGCCCAAGTGGGTGATCTCGATGGGGGCCTGTGCGACCTCAGGCGGTGTGTTCAATAACTATGCGATCGTGCAAGGCGTTAACCAGATCATCCCGGTGGATATCTACGTACCCGGCTGCCCCCCGCGTCCGGAGCAGTTGATGTATGCTCTGACCCTGCTGCAGGAGAAGATCCAGGGCGAGAAGGGTACCACCCGCCGCACTCTCAATCTTCAGTAACGTAAGAAGCGTTCCAGAGAAGTGTTTTGAGTTCTCCAGCGGGGCACCCCACGCCCCGCTCTCTTCCCGCAACTTTGCATGTTTCAACGTCCAGCGTGCGGCTTCTTATCGGCAATTTATATACACTTGCACTGCTGCAAGGCGCTGAATGTTCGACGATGAAACACTTTTTTAGGATAAAGTGTTCAAGCCGATAGGCTTGAGAGCAGGCACTCTTCTTCATTTCTTCTCTTAGGTAACTCCTAGGATACCGGGGAAAAACTACTGCATCTGGGCAACTTGTCAGCGATACTATGCACTAAGGTAGTAAACGTGTGTTACGTTCAGTACCGCTGTGGGATCCGGCAGTTGGGGTTGCCCAAAGTCGAGGCCTCTCGATCGAATTTTCTGTATGACTTCTAAGTATGGTTCCGGAGGAAGACGCATGTATCGTGTACCAATCACTTCTCTGAGCCGAATCCTGGTAGTAGGTTGTGCCGTGGGGCTCGGAGCAACGAGCCTGTACGGCCAGGATTCGACGCCGCCCAAGCCGCCGACGGCTCCCATGTCGGCGCCCGTCTCGCGCATCGACATCTTTACTGGCTACTCGTACCTGGCTCCGCATGGCACGGTCACGACTACCCTCGGCGATGGCAGCACTTACCCGGTACAGTATCGTGCTGCCGACTACGGCGCGATCGGCAGTATCGCCTACTTCGCCAACAAGTATGTGGGCGGTGTGATTGAGTACGCCGATCACGAGCTTGGCAAGAATGACACCTTCCAGGATGCCATGGCTGGCATCGTCTTTCGCTATCCGAGCAGCATTGGAGTCACTCCCTTCGCGCATGCCCTGGCCGGCGCCTCCTACGTAGGCGGCCCGAACCAAGAACCTATTGTGTCGCACACCTGGACCTGGGGTCCGGCCCTGAAGGTGGGTGGCGGTCTCGATTACGACACGCCGCTGTTTAATCATCACCTTGGCATCCGCCTCTTCCAGGCGGACTTTTTGTACGTGCATGCCGACTTTGGCCCGCAGCCCGTAACCGGCGGCCGCGCCAATGTGGATTCAGCCGAGCTTAGCTCCGGTCTGCTTTTCAAGTTCGGCAACATCGTTCCACCGCCGCCGGTCACCTATACTTGCACGGTTAACCCGATGTCAGTCTTTCCCGGGGACCCGGTCACCATTACCGGGACCGCGATGAACCTGAACCCGAAGAAGACGGCTACCTATACATGGTCCGGCCAGGGCGTGACGGTCAAGGGTGACAGCTCGACGGGCACCGTAGATACGACCAGCCTGCAGCCGGGTCAATACACCGTGACCGGTCACGTGAGCGAAGGTCAGAAGCCGGGCCAGTTTGCCGACTGCACTGCGAACTTCACCGTTAAGCAGTTTGAGCCGCCGACCATCTCCTGCACCGCGAACCCCACCACTGTGAACCCGGGCGACAGCTCGACGATCACCTCCACTGGTGTCAGCCCGCAGAATCGTCCGCTGACCTACAGCTACTCGGCGTCTGCAGGCTCCATTAGCGGTACGACGAACACTGCAACACTGTCGACCACAGGCGCACCTGCCGGCACCATCACCGTCACCTGCAACGTGGCTGATGACAAGAACCAGACGGCCACCACAACCACCACGGTCACCGTTAGCGCACCGCCCGCACCCGCACCGAAGACCTCGACGCTCTGCTCGATCACCTTCGACCGCGACAAGAGGCGTCCGGCTCGCGTAGACAACGAAGCCAAGGCCTGCCTTGACGACGTAACCCTCAACGCACAACGCTCTGCTGATGCTTCGCTGGTCCTGGTAGGCAATGCCGCCCAGTCTCAGGCAGCACCGATGGGCAAGGGCAAGCACAAGATGGCGATGATGGATCCTGCGAAGCTTGCAGCCCAGCGCGCAGTCAACACCAAGGACTACCTGGTTAAGGAGAAGGGCATCGATGCCTCGCGCATCTCGGTCCGCACCGGAACCAAGGGGACCAACGAGGTTGACAACTACCTTGTCCCGGCAGGTGCAAACTTTGACACTGACAACCCGGGTACTACGGCAGTCAGTGACTCAGTGACCGCGCAGGCTCGGACAGCGGCTCCAGCGGGCAGGCGTCATCATCACAAGAAGCAACAGTAGTCACTAACCGCCGGGGTGGGCGTTACCACCCGTGTACCAAAGGGCTGACCGGATCTCGGTCAGCCCTTTGCTTTGTCGATACTAGTAACAGAGCCGGGAGCGATGATCCGGCCAATGGTGAGCGAGTCGATGGGACAGCAAACATGGAAGTGGCGCATGGGCGTGGCGCTTGGTCTTGGTTCTCTGCTAGGCAGTGTTCTTCCTGCGCATGCAGTGAATCCTTGGAGCTCGGTGGGACCGTTCGGTGGAGATGCACGCAGCTTTGCGGCGGAGCCTGGCAATGCTCGCCACCTTTATCTAGGGACAACCTCGAGTTGGATCTACCAGTCGGTCGATGGTGGCTCGAGTTGGCAGCGGCTGGCTAAGCTTGGCAAGAGCGACGATCTGATTGTGGACAACATCTTTGTCGACAGCTCTGACCCGAAGACGCTGGTTGCCGGTGTCTGGCAGGTGGATGAGCGCGGTGGAGGCATCTACGTCTCCCACGATGGCGGCCAGCACTGGGCCGAGACCAAGGATATGGCCGGCCAGTCTGTGCGCGCGCTTGCCCAGGCAGCGTCCAACCCCAAGGTTTACGTGGCGGGAACAGTAGAAGGTGTTTACCGCAGCGAGGATGGAGGCGAGCACTGGGCCAAGCTCAGTCCACCGGAAAGCCGCGAGTTGCACGAGGTTGAGTCGGTCGCGATCGATCCCAAGGATGTGAACACGATCTACGCCGGCACCTGGCACCTGCCCTGGAAGACCACCGACGGTGGCCAGCACTGGGCCAATGTCAAGGAAGGTTTGATCGACGACTCGGACGTCTTTTCGATCATCATCGATCCCTCGGCTCCGTCTGTCGTCTACGCGAGCGCCTGCTCGGGCATCTACAAAAGCCTTAACGGCGGCGAGCTCTTCCGCAAGGTGCAGGGCATCCCCTCGACCGCGCGGCGCACCCGGGTGCTGATGCAGGACCCCACTAACCGCGACATCGTCTACGCTGGCACGACCGAGGGGCTCTATAAGACCTCTGACAGCGGTACGGCCTGGTCCAGGCTCACCGGGCCTGACGTGATCATCAACGATGTTTTTGTCGACCCGAAGAACGATCAGCACCTGCTGCTCGCAACCGACCGTGGCGGTGTGGTCGAGAGCGAGGACGGCGGCAAGACCTTCCAGGGCTCGAACACCGGCTTCTCCCAGCGCCAGGTCGAGAGCCTGCTGCTTGACCGTAAGGCCCCGGCCACGATCTATGCCGGCGTGCTCAATGACAAGAGCTACGGGGGAGTCTTTATCTCGGAAGATGGTGGCAACCGCTGGCAGCAGCGCTCCGACGGTCTGGAAGGGCGCGATGTTTACACGCTCGCCCAGGCCGACGATGGCACCATCCTGGCCGGAACCGGTCACGGCATCTTTCGCTGGGAGGGTAGTAGCTGGAAGCAGGATGGGCAGCTGGTCACGCGCACCTCGAAGCAGGTGCGGGTAAGAGCAAAGGCGTCCGCAAGGAAGGGGACCAAGGCTGCAGCAGCCAAGATGCAGACTGTCGAGTCGGTTACCAAGGGTGGCCTCATCGATACCCGCGTCAATCAGCTTTCCGTCAGTGGCGGTGTGTGGTATGCGGCTACCTCGAGCGGGCTCTACCGGAGCGAGGACGCGGGCCAAGGCTGGGAGGGTCCAGTCATCAATCAAGGAGCGGGTGCTGCCGACACGCTCTTCGTCAACGCGCATGATCAGACCGTGGTGGCGGCTGGGCGCACTGGCCTGGTTGTTTCCACGGATGGTGGCAAGAGCTGGAACCCGGTGGCGAAGCCTGAGAAGCTCACCAGCATCGCAGCCCTGGTGGTCTCGGCCAACCAGAGTGTATGGGTGGGGGGGCGCGAGGGGCTCTTCTACAGCGAAGACAGCGGGCAGAGCTGGAAGGCGATTGCCAATCTGCCGCTGGGCGCGATCACCGGGCTCACCTACGATGCCGACCTGAAGCGTGTCCTGGTCACCTCGCCGTCCTCCACGCTGATCTTCGGCGTCGACAGCACAGACAGCCAGTGGAAGTGGTGGGATGCCGGCTGGAAGGTGCACGATGTGCACTCGAAGAACGGCCGGCTGGTCGGCGCTTCCTTCTATGATGGCGTCGTCATTGAACCGGAACCAACGCCCGGAAACCCGGCACCCAGTACCGGCGCGCAGTAGCCCGCGCGGTGCGGCTGTTTGAAAGGCAACCCGCCCCCGACACGCTCGAAGCAGATCTGGATCGTTTGTACGCCCTTGACCAGAGCTGCTTCGCGCCCGGTATCGCCTATACGCGTGCCGAGCTGGCTAGCTTTCTTGCTCATCCGAGCGCCTTCTGCGTCCTGCTTGAAGGCGACGGTGGACCCTCAGACCTGCTTGGATTTGCCATAGCCCGCACCTTGCGCAGCCGCGGCAAAGGCGTGCTCCATCTGATCACGATTGATGTTGCGCCTTCCGCTCGACGAAGAGGTGCCGGGACTCGCTTGATAGACTGGATGGCCACCAAGGCTCTCGAGCTGCGACTTCGTGCTCTGAGGCTGGAGGTCGCCGTCGACAACGCCGACGCGCTCAGCTTCTACCAGCGGCAGGGCTTTGTCGAAGTTGGGCGTATCGAGCGCTACTACCTGGGTACCACGGATGCCCTGATCTTGGAGCGGGTTTTGAAACAGACTTCGGAGTAAGCCTTGAAGCAAGTGGGGGAGGAGCTTGGGGCAGATACTGGAATGAATCTGGACCAGCTAATTCGCACTCAAGCGCGATCTAAACGGCTACCTCATCCCGCCAGCAAAACACACCTAGTGCGCGTGGCCTGGAGTCGTCACTGCAGCCATCAGCGCGGCGCGAGACTCAGCTGTCGAGGTACCGGTAGCCCGCCACAGGATTCTTCCGCTTCTGTCCACCAGCAGGGCGACCACGCTCCTTTCGTCCGCGATGCCAAGCTGGTCGCGAAAGGCATCTTTGTCCACGTAGATTGGTACCTCCCAATGCCATAGCTGAGGGTCGGTCTCCTCTGATTTAAGGGAAGCATTGGCCCACCAGCGAAAGAGCGCGTTGGCCGGGTCAGCAACTGGTATGCGGTAAGCATGAAAGTGCATGTTGGTATGTTGAAGCGCCTGTGCCGGGGCAGTCCAGCTCTCCAGCTGGTTGCTTTGCTCGCGGGAGAAGGAGAGCAGCAGCAGGTTTGCCTCGCCCTCCAGGCCCGCCGGAAGCGTGATGCGCTGCTTGTCGAGAGCATCGGAGGTAACCGTCGGAAAGACAACCGCGGCGTGTTCTGCGGCAGCCGGCGGCGTAGCAGAAATGCAGGCCAAGAAGAAAATCACAGTGGTACCCAGGCTCGCACTCCACTTCCACTGCTGATGTGGGTCACGCTCGGTCTCTGCAGCCGAGGTCGATTGGTTCGAGCGATCCTGCTCTATGGAGTTCTTCTTGCGCAAACGCACCTCAAGCCGGGATAGTCCTCTGACGGATGGTAACAGTGGGAAGTTCAACGGCACCTCGCTCCAACTCCTCGCAGCCGTGCTCGGTTAAGATTACCTTTGATCCAGCGATAGCCTTTGGTCCCGGCCTGCGACCTGGGAGGGGCCGCGCGTATCATAAGAGTGTGATGATGACTACCGCTGTGCGCCGCCCGTTTGTCTCCGATGATGCCGCGCTGCTGCCGATTGCCGCGAAGGTCATGGCAGCAGAGCGGCTAAGCTTTGAAGACGGGCTGGCCTTGTATCGTTCGCCGGACATCCTGGCTGTGGGCTGGCTGGCCAATTACGTTCGTGAAAAGCTGCATGGCGACATTACCTACTTCAACGTCAACCGCCATATCAATCCGACCAATGTCTGTGTCGCCTCCTGCCGGTTGTGTGCGTTTGGACGCAAGAAGGACGCGCCGGGCACCTACACGATGGCGCTGGAGGAAGCCTGGGAGACGGCCGCATCTGGCTACTCGGAGGCGGTGACGGAGTTTCACATCGTAGGCGGCCTGCACCCTGATCTGCCCTTCGAGTACTTTCTCGACCTCGTCAGCGGACTCAAGCAGCGCTTTCCGCAGGTTCATATCAAGGCGTTCACGATGGTCGAGATCGCGTTTCTCGCCAAGCGCGCCAAGCTTACCATCCGGGAGACGATCGAGCGGATGATCGCCGCCGGGGTTGATTCAATGCCGGGCGGCGGGGCAGAGATCTTCGCCGATCGCGTGCGGCACATCATCTGCGATCACAAGATCGACGGTGGGGAGTGGCTCGAGACAGCAGAGTTAGCGCATTCGCTGGGGCTCAAGAGCAATGCCACAATGCTCTACGGCCACGTTGAGAATGAAGAGGACCGGATCGACCACATGGTGCGCTTGCGCGAGGTGCAGGATCGTACGCACGGCTTCCAGACGTTCATTCCCCTGGCCTTCCATCCGGATCACACGGCGCTTGAGCACCTGCCGCGAACCACTGGCATGACCGATATTCGCCAGATCGCCATCGGCCGCTTGATGCTCGATAACTTTCCGCACATCAAGTCGTACTGGCAGATGGTCTCAGCCAAGATGGCGCAGATTGCGCTGCGTTTTGGAGCGGATGATATTGATGGAACCGTGATCGAGGAGAAGATCTATCACGATGCCGGAGCAACTACGCCGCAGGGCATGCGACGGGAAGAGCTGATGCGGCTAATCCGCGCGGCCGGCCGGGTGCCGTTTGAGCGTGACACGATGTACCGGGCTGTGACTCGCTCGGAAGATACTTTCACGGTTGCTGTTTAGAGGCGGATCTCATCCTGCGTGAGCGCGCCCTGTACCAGGGTGGACTTGCGAAGAGCTTTTCGCAGATCACCCCCCTAGGAAGTGGTTGTAGCAACCTGGGTGGGTAGCTGGCTAGTCGTTGCTTGTGGCGGCAATCATCATTTCGCCTCCAGCCGCCCCACCTGACTGTGTACCTCTGCCGACCTTGGTTGCTTGCGTCCGGAGTTGATCCCGTGTTTTGCGGCGAACCTCATTAGCGGCCAGTAGGAACAAGCCCACGAAGGTAACCGCGAGCAGCACGATCGCGGTGAACCCATGAAGCTGCTCTACATCGTTGTAGAGCAGCGCAAGCCCGATGAACACAAAGATGATGTGCGCGCAAAACACCTCGAGCGAAGCCTTGCCGAGCGTTAGAAATGGCTCCACCGCGACGATCGGAAAGACGAGACGCCGCAGCCAGTAGAACACGATGGTGAACGCAACCAGATTGAGCACACGCAGTGGCCCAATATGCCACTTATCCAGCTGAAAGGCGAGGGTGGCCTGGGTCAAGCGGGGCCCGAGCCAATTGTGGCGGATGCCCAGAAAGAAGACGCAGACCGCACCCGAAAGCCCAACCGTCCAGACGGGTAGACGTTTGAGTGGCACCCCGCCCTCGGCGGATTTCGCCCCCAGCCAGAGCCCGGCCATCCACACTGCCTGCCAGGCCAGCAGGTTAAAGGCGCCTGCCTCCTGCAGGGGAATGTGCAGGTGGGTGAGGTGCACCACGGCCGCGTGCAGCGCCTCGCGGCCGCCTAGTTGCGCTGCGAGCCAAAGCACCCCGCTCGCAGCCAGCAGCCTGCGCCAGCCGAAGCGGACGCCAAAGGAGAGCACGACCGGGCTCGCGGCGAGAAAGATGACGTACATCGGCAGGATGTCAAGCAGCGGGGGGCAGTAGAGCAGCAAGACCGAGCCAATGATAGCCGTGGCCGGGTGGGCGATGTAGAAGTCGAGCAGGTTATAGATCGCGGCACGGTGCGTCGTGACTGCCAACCCGGCTGCGAGGGTAAACGCGAGCGCAAGCATCGCCAGGTGAATGCCGTAGATCTTGAAGGCCCGCTTCCACAGCTTGGTACGCAGCCCTGTCTCGTCCTCCATCGCCTGGCGGCTGTAGATGCGCGCGACCAGCAGCGCGGAGAGAAAGACAAAGCCCTCCGCCGAGGAGACGAATCCAAACGGCTGGTTGACGAAGTCGCTCATCCTGGTCGGCAGGTGCGTGAGTGTCATCCAGACAAGAAATAGCCCACGCAGCGCATCAAGCTCTGGTCGGCGCTGCATCTTCGGGAAGGGCATAGGGGGGAGGGCTCAAGCGATTAGACGCGAGTACCGAAAGTAAGTTGCACCCGATCCATCGGCAAGCTTGGAGCGAGAGGGCGAGCTACGTTCGTCCACTCGGCGCGATCAGCTCAGATATTCCTTGATAAACGGGTCGTCCGAGTGCACCAGGTCGTACGTCGATCCGTTAAATGCGAGCTTCTTGTCATGGAGCATAAGGAAGCTTGTCGAGTCATCGATGCCACCGTCGGGCAGCTTGGTCACTTTCTTTTCTTCCTGATTAAAGGTGTGCGTTGCCAGCGTGAAGGCATCCTGCAGACGATGCGTGACCAGCAGGCAGCTGGTCTTGTACACATCCCTTTGCTTGATGATCAGCTCAATGATGGTGGTCGAGGTAATCGGGTCCAGGCCGCCGGTGGGCGAATCGTAGAGCAGCAGCTCCGGTCGGCTGATGATCGCGCGCGCAATCGAAACCCGGCGCCGCATCCCGCCCGAGAGTTCAGACGGAAACTTGTTCAGCGTGTGCTCGAGTTCGACAAAGCGAAGCGAGTCGGTCACGCGCTTCTCCACCTCCTCCGGGTTGACCCGTTCCTCGTTCAGCCGGTAGCCGACGTTGTCGCGCACGGTCATGGAATCAAAGAGCGCCCCCTCCTGGAAGACAGTGCCAATGTGGGCACGCAGGGCAAAGAGGTCATCCTGGCGCATCTTTTCTACTTCCTGCCCAAAGACACAGATGCTGCCACTGTCGGGCTTGATGAGTCCATTGGCCAGCTTGAGCAGCACGCTCTTGCCGACGCCGGCCGGCCCAAGCAGCACACGCGTCTCGCCCGCCTTGACCTCAAAGCTGATATCTTCGAGCACCGAGTTGCCGTTGAAGCTAAGAAAGACGTTTTTGAAGACGACTACTGGCTGGCCTGGGTGCTCTTCGCTCCAGGTTTTGGCGCGTGCAGGCGCTGCTGTGGTCTCGGCCATCGCTTAGCGCCCGAAGATCCCGATCATCAGCCGGCTCAGGACAAAATCCGAGAAGATGATCAGCACCGAAGAGACCACGACGGCCTGGGTGGTGGCACGGCCGACACCCTGGGTGCCCCCCTTGGTATTCATGCCGTAGTAGCAGCCGATCGTCGAGATGATGAAGCCGAAGAAGATCGGCTTGATGAGCCCCTGGAAGATATCGCCGAACTGCAGCGACTGGTAAGCGCTGTGGAAGTACTGTCCGGCATCCTGGCCGAGCATAAACACAGAGACGACCATCCCGCCAGTCGTGCCGACGGTGTCTGACAGGATGGTCAGAAAGAAGAGCATGACGACAGTCGAGACGATACGCGGCATGACCAGCTTCTTGACCGGATCCGTGCCCAGCGCGCGCATCGCGTCGATCTGCTCGGTGACGACCATCGAGCCGAGCTCGGATGCCATGCCCGAGGCGTTGCGACCTGAGACCATCAGGCTGGTCAGCACGGGGCCTAGTTCCTTGATCATGGAAAAGCTGACCAACTGCCCGGTGATGGCGGTTGCGCCAAAGGTCGCCAGGCTGGCTGAAGACTGCAGTGCCAGCACGCCGCCGGTAAAGAAGCCGGTAAGCAGGACGATGGGAATCGAGCCGACCCCGATCGAGTCCGCCTGGGTCATGATGTCAGCTGCGTAAAAGGGACGACGGAAGAGGTTGCCGATGGCGCGCGCGGAAAGCAGCGTATAAGCCTGCAAGGCGGCGATCATGTCTTTTGCGGTTCGGTCGATCGCGCTGTCTGCCATGGATTGCTTCAGGTCTTCTCTTCCGGAGCCGTTCTCGGTCAGCGATTGCAGGCCCGTCTTCGCAGCCCGGGGCCGCAGCGTGCTGTGGCGAGAATATCAGAGTGGCTGGCTGCGCCGGGTGCCTTCAAGTACGTCGGCAGGCGACGCCCGGATCTACTCCCGCACGCGCTTCTTGATCTCGATGTTCAGTCGCTTGATCTTCTGATTGAGTGTGGAGAGCGGAATGCGGAACTGCTCAGCCGCGTCGGTCTGGTTCCAGTTGCAGCGCTCCATCTTGTCGATGATGATGCGCCGCTCGATGTCTTCCAGAATATCGAATAAGGAGGCGTTCGGGTTGTGTTCGAGCAGGCTCGAGGAGTAGGAGCGGCCGGTGATGTGCGAGGGCAGCAGCTCCAGCCCGATCACGGGGCCGGACGAGAGGACTACGCCGCGCTCCATGACATTTTCAAGCTCGCGCACGTTGCCGGGCCACTCGTAGTCCACCAGCGCACGCAGCGCCTCGGGTGAGAGCGATCGAATGGCCAGCTTATTCTCTTCAGAAAAGTACTTGAGGAAGTGCGAGGCCAGCGCCGGGATGTCTTCACGCCGTGCGCGCAGCGGCGGCAGGTCAAAGCGAATCACGTCCAACCGGTAGAACAGATCCTCACGGAATTTGCCCTCGCGGACTGCCGTGCGCAGGTCGACGTTGGTGGCCGTGATGATCCGGACGTCGACCTGGATCTCGTGCACGCCGCCCAGCTGCATAAAGCGCCTGTCCTGGAGCACGCGAAGGATTTTGGCCTGGGTGTCGAGCGGCATGGTGCCGATCTCATCGAGAAAGAGCGTGCCGCCATTGGCGATCTCGAAGAGGCCCTTCTTGGCGGCGATCGCCGAGGTAAACGCGCCCTTGACGTGGCCGAAGAGCGTGGACTCGAGCAGGTCAGTCGGCACGGCGCCGGTGTTGACCGGGACGAAGGGCTTGTCCTTGCGCGGCGAGTTGGCATGCACGGCCTTAGCGATCAGCTCCTTGCCGGTGCCGCTCTCGCCCTGGATCAGGACTGTGGAGCGTGAAGGCGCCACCTGCGCGACCAGGTCAAAGACGCGCAGCATGATCTCGCTCTTGCCGACGATGTTCGGGAAGTTGTAACGCTGCTTGAGCGCGCGCTTGAGCTGGACGTTCTCTTCTTCAGCGCGGTACCGTGCGATCGCCGAGCGGATATCGGCGAGCAGCTTTTCGTTGTCCCAGGGCTTCTGGACAAAGTTCTGCGCGCCGCCACGGATCGCATCGATCACGTTATCGACCGTGCCATAGGCGGTCAGCATGATGACGGGCAGCTCTGGTTGCCGATCGCGGATCGTGCCCAGGATTTCGATGCCGTTGCGGCCGGGCAGGGCGAGGTCGAGAAGCACTAGGTCATAGGCGTGCTGGCCGATCCGGTCTAGGCCCAGCTCGCCATCGATGGCTGTCTCCACCCGATAGCCTTCGAGCGAGAGCAGGGTTTCGAGCGACTCGCGGATCGCTGCCTCATCATCGATGATCAGGATCGTGTGTTCGGTGGAGCGGACTAGCGCGGGCGCGCGCGGTGGCGCCAGGGTGGACTCAGACATGCGCGGGCTTGCCTTTCAGCGGAAATTCGAGCGCGAAGGTGGTGCCGCTTCCTGGCTGGCTCTCGACGCGGATCTTGCCGGCATGCTCCTGCATGATGCCGTAGGTGACCGCGAGGCCAAGCCCGGTGCCGCGGCGCTGGCCTTCCTTGACGGCTGTCTTGGTGGTGAAGAAGGGGTCGTAGATGCGCTGCACATGCTCGGGCGCGATGCCGGAGCCGGAGTCCTTGATCGAGACCGTCAGGCATTCGGCAGAGTGGGTCGCGATCTCGAGCGTGCCGCCTTCTGCCATGGCATCCTTCGCGTTCAGGAAGAGGTTCAAAAAGACCTGCTGCAGCTTGCCGGCGTTGCCGTGGATCAGTGGCAGGTCCGACCCAAGTTGCACGGCAAGGCGCACCCGCGAGGTCTTGAATTGGTGCTCGAGCAGGGTGAGTGTGTCTCGAATGATCGCGTTCACATCGGTCTCGCGAAACTCGGCCGCGCTGGTACGGGAAAAATTGAGCAGGCCGTTCACGATCTCTGAGGCGCGGAAGGTCTGCTGGGTGATCTTATCGAGCAGCGGCGCCAACCGGGCCAGGTCGCTGCTGCCGTTGGCCTCACCGCTGCCATGCGCGCCGTTCTGCATACTGCCGCCATCACCACCGCGCGCCCGCAGCTGCTTGGTGAGCATCTGCGCATAGCTGCTGATCACCGCCAGCGGCGTGTTTACTTCATGCGCCACGCCGGCGGCGAGCAGGCCGATCGAAGAGAGCTTCTCTGCCTGGGCGAGCTGGGCCTCGAGCTCCAGCCTGGCCGACATATCATCCACCAGCACGATGCGGCCGAGGATCTTGAAGTCGCGCGAGACCAGCGGGGCAATCGAGATATTCGCGATGCGCGGCCCTTCCTGCTCGCTCGCGCTCGGCGACGCCCCGGAGCCGCGGGTTTCAAGCCGGAACTTGTAGAGGTGGTGAACCCCTGGGTCGTTCTTGACCCGGTGAAACTCATCGATAAACGGCGCAGCAAACACTTCCTCGATCCGCAGCCCCAGCGCTTCCGCGCGCGGCCTCGCGAAGAGCACTTCCATCTGCGCATTCCAGCTCTCGATCCGCTCTTCGAGATCGATAGCCAGGATGCCGACGTTGGTGGACTCGACGATGTTCTCGTTGAACTCTTTGAGCCGCTCGTACTCCTGGATCTTCTCCTGCAGGCTGGCATAGAGCCGCGCATTCTGGAGCGCGATCCCGATATAGCCGGCTAGGGACTCGAGCAGCTCGACATCTTCGCTCGACAGGAAGTCGCCGTCGGTGGTGCGGCCGAGTCCGATCACCGCGATCGTGCGGTCCTGCACCCGACACGGCAGGTAGTAGTTCAGGTCGAGCGCTGCCGCGGTGCGGTACTCAGCCGACGGCAGGTGGAGTGCATGCTGAGGATTCTCAAGAAAGATGTGGGTCGGGGCGCCAGGGTGATCGAAGTCGAAGAAGGAGAAAGCGTACGGATCAGGCGCTGCCGACAGGTCGGGGTCCGAGTCACCCGGTGCGAGCAGCCCGGCCTGGAGCCCGTGGCCTGCTGCAAGCCGGTAAGGGCCGGCATCGTCCCGGAGAAAGACTGCGACGCGCGCAACAAGCAGCGTCTGCGGCAGACGGTTAACGATCGCGCTCAGCAAGGTATCAAGATCGGTCTGAGTGCTCAGGCTCCGGCCAAAGTCGATCAGCGTCTGGCGATAGTCGTAGCGCTTGCGATCAAAGAGCCGGTCAACCCGCTCCTGGATGATGCGCTTGACCGGCTCGAAGAGCGCCGAAGTGATGATGATGGCGCCGATCAGGCCGTAAGGCCCAGCGCTTGGCAGTCGTCGGTTGACCAGCTCAGCCGCAAAGGCCACCAGCGCAAAGTAGAGCCCGACCAGCGACGCGGTGGCTAGCGTGTAGGTCACCCCGCGCTTGAAGATCAGGTCCACATCCATGAGCCGGTAACGCACGATCGCCCAGGAGAAGGTGAGCGGCAGCACGACCAGCGAGAGGATTGCGATGTTGCGTGCCCAGTCCGGCTCAGCCCAGTCCGCCAGGTAGGGCAGCACGTAGAGCAGGCTGAAGGGAACCACGGTGACCACGGTGCCGCGAGTGAGCCATTTAAGCTGCTGCCGCCTGAGCGTCTGCGGCTCCGCACGCGGGTGCAAGCCGCCCGTGCGTCGATACTGCAGGAAGAAGACCGCTGCCGCCACCAGGTAGAAAAAGTCCAGGTAGGCCATGCCCACCTGATCAAGGCGATGGGCGAGCAGCCCGGTAGCCGACCAGCGCTCGACGGCGTAAAACTGTACGCCGACGATGATTGCCGCGGGCAGATAGGTGAGCGCGATCCTGAGTGGGTGCCTGAGCCCTCGCCCAGAGCGTCTCCCTGCAGTCTGCTCAGAGAAGGAGAGGGCGAAGTGAAGAAAGAGCGCCGGCTGCAGCGCGCCAGCCAGGATCCAACCCCAGTAGATTGTCTGGTCAAAGGTGTTTAGCCGCCCCGTGTAGATGAAGGAGTACATCACGAACGAGGTCAGGCAGAAGATGTAGAAGTGGGTCGCGTGGGTCGCGGTCCAACGCCGAAAGAGCACGTACAGGCCGATGGACAGGTAGACAAGCGCGATCAGGCGCAGCCCCACGTGGATGCTTGTATCGGCCTGGTCGAGAATGACCGGGATCTCGATCTGGATGCCGGAGCGCAGGACCACGTAGGCGGCCGATCCGTACACCTTGGTCCGAAACCACTCGCGGACCAGCGCTGCGGTGCGGGGCACGTACTGCTGATTGACCGTGAGCAGCAGGTCGCCGGCGCGGATGCCGGCACGGTAGCCGGCGCTCTCCGCGGGTACGCGTTGCGCCTGCAGCGTCCCGTGCGATTCGACCCACCAGATGCCGTCGGTGGGGCTCTGAAACTTACTCTCCTGGGAGAAGTTGAGAGCGGCAAGCAGGCAGGCCGTCCCGGTAAGCAAGGCGAGGACTATAGCCACAATCCGGGTTTGTAGAGTGCGTTCCATGAAGAGGTCTTGCCGGGAGCGATGCCTGCTCTGACCTTGAGGCTAGCAACTTGATGGCCATCTTCCGGATGACTGAGCCCTGTACCTGAGGATGATAGCTAAGTAGCTATCCTGCAGCTACTTGCCCATTTCAGTGTGTTCTCCTGAAGATCACGTTGCGCTCAACGATCCTCGCAATTGTAGTAGAGAGCTACGGCAAACTATACCTCAGTTTGACGCCGCTGCCCGGTCGATCGCCGCCAACCACCCTCCCTGGCAAGCGCAGCCAGGCAGCCGCGCACGGTCAAAGCCGGTGAGGCTCGCGGATTCACTTTCATCCAGGCCAGCCTCATGCAACTTCTTTGGCACTCTGTTCATCTTTTTGTAACAATAGGGGGGCCGTCTCCGCTGGGTCTTGGTACGAGATCTCTGCTGAGACACCTCTTGGGATGGATCTGTTTGCAGGGGATGCTCGCGAGAATCTCGCAGGAACTCGCAGGAAAAGGATGAACACGAGGCAGTGACGGCTAGACAGAGAAGCAGCAGTAGCAGCGTCTGTGCAGCAGACCCGGTCCCGCATGCGTCGAAGGACGCGGTCGAGCTGGTGTTAGAGGATGCTTTGGAAGATAGCGCCGCCTTTGTGCAGGCATACGCCAGGTCCTGGGAGACTGGGGTCGAGGAGCATGTGACCACCGTCCATGGACATGCCATGCGCTCGCTGCAGGTTGGCTCCGGCCGTCCGTTGATCCTGATCCATGGCTTGCTGGGCGCAGCGGTGTGTTGGGTACCGGCGATGCAGGAACTGGCACGCGTGGCTCGCGTGTACGCGATTGATGCCCTCGGCATGGGTGCTTCTGACCGGGTCGCCGGCCTCGATGCAAGTCTCCAGGCGTCGGCAGACCGGCTGCTCGGCTTTATGGATGGAGAGGGGATCGCGAAGGCCGATCTCTGCGCGACCTCGCACGGCGGTGCAGTTGCCATGTTCTTCGCCGCGCTCTACCCGGAGCGGGTGCGCTCGCTGATCCTGCAGGCGCCGGCCAACCCGTTCTGTTCCCGTTCCCGACCCCAGATCAAGCTCTTCAGCAGCAGGGCCGGCCAGTGGCTGGGTCGGTTCATCCCCCGTGCGCCGCGGCGCCTGCAGAGCCTTGCTCTGGAGCGCATGTACGGCGACCCGCTGCGCCTGCGGCCCGGTTCGCTCGAGGAATATGTTGGTTCCCTACGAGTGCCTGGGACCGTTGATTACGTTCTCTCTGTGCTTACCTGTTGGGGCGAGGATATGGCCAGGCTCAAGCACCTGCTGAAGCGTCTTCGCGGCTTGCCTTGCCTTTTGCTATGGGGTACCCATGATCGAGCTGTGAGCCTGGCATCGGGCGAGGTGCTGCAGCGCGTGCTCGGGGCCGAGCTTGACCTGATCCCGGGCGTCGGTCACCTGCCCTACGAGGAGGAGCCTCAGGCTTTTGCCTCACGCGTGAGCGGCTTTCTTTCCTCGCTGTCGGTAGCTCCAGAAGCTGCCAGGTAGCCTGACGAACGCTTCGCTTCTCAGCCATATGCCCTGGCACGGTCCGTCTCAGTGGAGCGTCTTAAGGTAGGCGCGCGCCTCTTCAAGCTCGGGGAAAAGGCGCTCTTCCGCCTGGAAGGCAGCCGGGTGAACACAGCGGCGACCCTTGCGCACGGTCACCGGATGCTTCAAGTGCAGCATCTCGTGATACATCAGGTACTCCACCGCATAGCGGGGGGTTCTCGGGCGATCAAAGACCCGGCTCACCATGATGGTGTTGTGGGCGGCGTCGTAGTGCCCTAACAGGCGCCGTGCGCTGTGCTCGCTCCAGGTCAGCACAGGACGGCCGAGCAGCCCGTGGAAGAACCGCCGGTTCAGGGACTCAAAAACTTCGTCCAGGTCAAAGCGCTCCCCCTTGGAGGAGACGATGCGCTTGCGTCCGCGCAGCTGTCGAACCTGCTCGGTGCGCCGAACCACTGGCTCGCTCAGCGTAAAACGCCGGTAGCGTGACGCGTGGCCTGCGTCGATCGGCTTACGGTAGAGCTTGGCCAGCAGGATGTGTGCGATCGCTCGCAGCACCGGTTCAGGCGCCGCTTCCAGGATGTCCGAGACGTGGACGCGGAGTTCGCCCTCCCGCAGGCGGATCGTGGTGTTCAGGCTGGTAAAGCGGTAGAAGCGTGCCTTGACCAGAGGCATGGGCGCACGCGGACGCAGGAGACGATACTCCTGCTCAAAGAGCTCGATCAGCTGCTGATTCACCAAGTTGGAGCGTAGCACAGAGATCCGAGTGGAGCTCAGCTGCTTTTCCGTTGAGCGACCCGGCCGCATCTTGACTGGCGGCATCTTGCGTCGGCAGCCTCCTCTGGCGTCAGGATTCGGCAGGCGGTCGCCCCAGACCTACTGCTATCTGAGCGTCTGCTCCCGTGCGTTGTGCAAGCTGAGGGAAGAGGCAAACGACTGGCAGCTGCTTCCCGGATCTGGCCTCTGCTTGCTGCCGCGCTGCTCCCTTGGCACCTCTGCGCGAACTCTCTCGCTATCCCGAACGACGCTGTCCACTCGAGCGCAAGGCCTCGCAAGCGCGCTGGCTGCACGCCGAGCGGTTAAAGATTCGCGTCACCTTTCGGCTGGACTTGCCGATAGAAGTACAAGGCAACCGCGCACAGCGGAGCAAGCTTGGTTCGGCAGGGCATCTGGAACGTCCCCGCGGCACAAGCTCAGAGTCGTGGACGAGGTGAGAGTGTGCAGCGAATGCGGACGATCCTGATCAGGACCGACTTCTGGGGTCGTTGTTTCTCGGTTGCTCTGCTTACGGCATTGACTTTGCTGATTGAACGAGTGCTGCTTGCCGCGGAGCCGTTTGATCATGGCTGGCCCGTCTGCTGGCCCACCAACGGCATCACCCTGGCGTTGTTGCTGATCTCGCGTCGTCGCCACTGGCCTTTCATCTTGCTCAGTACCTTTCTTGCTACAGCGATCGGGCAGAAGGTCTACCATGGCAGCCTGCATCAGGCGCCCATCGTGGCGCTTTGCAATCTGGTGGAAGTGCTGGTACCGGCCTTCATCCTCCCCCGCTTCTACACACTCAAGGAATGGCTCCAACAGCCCAAGCTGGTGTGGAGCTTCGTGGTTTCGGCCATCTGTGTCGGCCCCGCGCTTTCCGCGCTTGGTATGGGCACCTACTACGCGCTCCGGCTTGGTCAGCCCTTCTGGTTTGTCGTAGAGCGCTGGGGGGTTGCCGATGTGGTGGGCATCGTCGCCTATACGCCGCTGGTGCTGGTGCTGATCAGCCCACAGATCTACGCGCTCTTCCGCATGCCGCAGCTGCCTGGTACCTTAAGCGCACTTGCTCTGCTCGGGATGGCGAGCTGGTTTGTCTTCTGGCACACCTCACTCCCCATTACGTTTCTGATCAGCCCGGTGCTGCTGCTGGTGGCTACGCGCTGCGGCTTCAGCGGGTCGGTCGTCGCTATTAATTTGCTTGCCCCGATTGTGACCGCCGCCACGCTTCGCGGCTACGGGCCCTTTGCGCTGATGACGGCAGCTGAGCAGCCCTATCGCATCATCACCCTTCAACTCTTTCTCATCCTGGCTCTGCTGATCGCTTTCCCGATCAGCGTGGCCAGGGTGCAGCAGGAGTCAACCTCGGAACAGCTTCAGCATGCGTACCACCAGATGGAAGCGCTCGCCACAGCCGACGGGCTCACGGGTCTAGCCAACCGGCGCGCCTTTGATGCGGCGCTCGAGGCCGAGTGGCGCCGCGGCCTGAGAGACTCGCAACCCCTGGCCGTGCTGATGCTGGATGCGGATAACTTCAAAAAGTACAACGACCGGTACGGACATCCGGCTGGCGATTTCTGCCTGCAGTCAATCGCGAAGGCAATCTGCAATATCCCTCAGCGAGCTGGCGACCTGGTAGCCCGCTACGGTGGAGAAGAATTTGTCATCCTGCTGCCGGGCATCGATCAGCAGGGCGCGCTGAACCTTGCAGAGCAGGTGCGCTTTAACGTGCGCGAACTGGATATCGAGCACCAGGAGAACTCGACCGGGAGAGTCACCATCTCGGTGGGCTGCGCCTCGATGATCCCTCATGACGGGAGCAATGCTGCCGCGCTTGTCGAGGGTTCCGACCGCGCACTCTACACTGCAAAACAGCAGGGGAGAAATCAGAGCTGCGTGCACCGCTTCAAAGAAATGCCGGCTGCTGCGCTATCTCTCCGCGCCGGCCAAGCAGCGCAGCTCGAGGCGTAAGCTGAAAGACATTCAGGCCACTCGCCGTCGCCGCTACGTGCCTTGTGCTTGCTGCGTAGCCTTGTACTAAATACGAGAAGCCTTCGTCCGACGACGATCCAAGAGCCCCGATGTCGGAGCGGGGCTCATGGATGTCGGTTCAGGCATGGCAGGCACACTCAAAGCTAATACTGCTCTTTCTGCGCATTCTCCGACTTCAACGCGAAAAGCAGAACGGAGCGTTCTGTCACGTCGTACGTGTCCCCGGTTGTGAACAGACCTTCCGCATCGTTCTCCTCAAAGTTCGTGTCGATCAGCAGTGTCCACGTGTCGCCGCCCGGGCACTCCGGTAACGTGAAGCCAACCATATCGCTGTGCTCGTTGATCACCAGCAGCAGTGTGGCATCCTCGCCTCGCTTCACAATGCCGGTAGGCTGAGCGCGTCCATCCAGGAGCATGCCGAAGCATTTCATCTCGGAGTCGCCCCAGTGCTGGTCCTCCATCTCCCGGCCATTCGCGTTGATCCAGGTCACATCCTTGACGCCCAGCTCCTCGTTGTACTCGCCCCTGAGCCAGCGATTGCGCCGGAGGATAGGGAACTTATGCCGAAGTGCAGTGAGCCGGCGGACGAACTCGACCAGGTGTTTGCCCTTCTCCTTGAGGTCCCAATTCAGCCAGCTGATCTCTGAATCCTGGCAGTAGGCATTGTTGTTACCACCCTGCGTCCGACCAAACTCATCGCCTGCCAGCAGCATCGGCGTCCCTTGCGAGAGCAGCAGCGTGGCCAGCATGTTGCGGATCTGTCGTGAGCGCAGACGATTGATCTCAGGGTCATCGGTCGGCCCCTCCGCGCCGCAGTTCCACGAGCGATTGTCCGAGCTGCCGTCCTTGTTGTCCTCCCCGTTCGCATCATTGTGTTTTTCGTTGTAAGTCACAATATCGTTTAGCGTGAAGCCGTCGTGAGCCGTGATGAAATTGACCGAGGACCACGGCTTGCGGCCTTGGCAGTCGAAGAAGTCACCTGATCCGCACAACCGCTCGGTAAGCGCAGAGGCCGGCGCTTCATCCTTCCAAAAGTCCCGGACGGTGTCGCGAAATTTATCGTTCCACTCCGCCCATCCTGGAGAAAAGCCGCCGACCTGGTAGCCGCCCGGGCCACAGTCCCAGGGCTCAGCGATCAGCTTTACCGTTGCCAACAGGGGGTCCTGCGAGCAGGCCTTCAGGAAGCCTGACTTGTTGTCAAAGCCGTTCGGCTCGCGCGCCAGAATCGTGCCCAGATCAAAGCGGAAGCCATCCACACTGGTCTGCTCGACCCAGTAACGGAGCGAATCCATCACCATCTGTAACACGCGGGGGTGGCTCACATTGACGGTGTTACCGGTGCCAGTATCGTTGACGTAGTAGCGAGGCTGATCAGGCAGCAGACGGTAGTAGCTGCTATTGTCGATACCCTTGAAGCACAGTGTCGGGCCTTTTTCGTTGCCTTCGGCTGTGTGGTTGTACACTACGTCCAGAATGATCTCAATGCCTGCTTCGTGGTAGCGAGCGACCGTTTCCTTGAACTCTTTGAGCGTGTTTGGCCGATGCGATGCGTAACGGGGGTCGGGCGCAAAGTATCCGATGGAGTTGTAACCCCAGTAGTTCACCATCCCTTTTTCGAGCAGATTGCTGTCATCGATAAAGGTGTGAATGGGAAGAAGTTCAACCGAGGTCACGCCGAGGGACTTGATGTAGTCGATGATCTGCGGGCAGGCTAGCCCCGCGTAGGTGCCGCGCAGGTCTTTCCGAATATCCTCGCGCAGCTTGGTGAAACCTTTTACGTGAAGTTCGTAGAGGATGGTCTGATCCCATGGCACGCTGTGGCGCCCGCGGGCCCCACTAAAGTCGAAATTTGGATCGACCACCACACTCTTCGGCATAAACGGCGCGGAGTCACGCTCGTCAAAGGTTAGGTCGTCTGCTGACTCCATCACGTAGCCAAAGATGGCCGGGTTCCACTCGAGCGTGCCCGTGTGGCCATGTGCATAGGGGTCAAGCAGAAGCTTGTTGTGATTGAACCTGTGGCCGGCTTCAGGCTTGTACGGGCCATGCACGCGATAACCATACACAGTGCCCGGGCCAGCGTCCGGCAGATAGCCGTGCCAGATCTGGTTAGTGTGCTCCGGAAGCGTGATCCGCTCCAGCTCCCGCTTGCCGGACTCGTCAAAGAGGCAAAGCTCTACCTGGGTAGCATTGGCAGAGAATAAGGCGAAGTTTGTGCCCTGACCATCCCAGTTTGCGCCTCGCGGAAACGGCAGGCCTTCTCGAACGCATGTCGTTTGCATCATCAGAAATAGGTCCAGTCGATATCGTGATTAGGAACGGTTGGTAGGATGCAGATCTGCTCGATAAGCTTGCCGGGGAGCCAGCTAGATACTTTCGCGGGTAGCCTGCGCGAGCGATCGCAAGGCGGGAGTGTGGAAGATGCAGGTACATTCCTGCTCCCAAGTGCCTGCTAGAATGCCTTTGAGAACGCGCAGGCGTGGCCCCGTAGCTCAGGTGGATAGAGCGACGGTTTCCTAAACCGCAGGTCGGAAGTTCGAATCTTCCCGGGGTCACCATCACAGATTTGCCATCCGGATTTGGCTGCCATCTTTGACTTGGCGATTTCATCCCTCTATAACGAATATGGCTCGAGTGTTCGCTGTCGCGCCTCATCCAGGCTGTAGAGTCAGCATCCTCATCGTTTGATGAGCCGCTCAGAGAAACGCGATGGAATGTTCGGGAAGGCGGTAAAATTCCGCCACTGCCCCGCAACTGTGAAGCATGTTCTGCGTCCAGTAGGCACGAGCTCAAGAGCCCGCGACCTAAGTGCCAGCGACGCAGACTACCTGTAGCGATTTAGGCCACTGGAGTGAGATGCTCTCGGGAAGGCTGCTGCGGTGCGCGCATGCAAGTCAGGAGACCGGTTCCGCGCGGCAACCCTAACCGCGCTCCGAGGGGAGCGCAGGAGAGCCGTCTTGATTGATCCTGCCCGTCCGTCCTCCGTTTTTCTTCGAAGTCCTTGGCTACTGGCGGTTCTCGTCGCCACTGCTCCTGCCTTGCATGCGGTCTCTGTGCGCGGCGTGGTCGTTGACCCGCTAGGTCAACCCATCCCGAGCGCGATCGTTGCACTCATCGACAATGGCCAGGTCGTGGTCACGGTGCGGAGCGGTCTAGACGGCAGCTATCAGATAAGCACCGGCAGTGTCGGGCGCTTTTACGTGCTCGCCACGGGCGAGTCCTTCAAGCAGGTTGTGACGGAGAGTTTTTACGGCGCGCCGCTGCAGAGTATCGAGCAAAACATCACCCTTGAGCCGGATACGATTCGCCAGGCGATCGTCGTTACAGCCACAGGTACGCCAACTCCGCTGGCTCAGGTAAGCGCTTCCGTAAGCCGGTTGAGTGCGACTGACTTTCAAAACTTTGCCGATGTGACCGAAGCACTTCGTACCGTGCCTGGCTTTCACCTGGTGCAGACCGGCGAGCGCGGCGGGCTGACTTCGCTGTTCATCCGCGGTGGAAACTCGGACGACAACAAGGTGCTGCTTGATGGAGTGCCGCTTGAAGACATCGGCGGCACGTTTGATTTTTCCAACCTCTCCACTACCGGCATCGCCAGTGCTGAAGCCTATCGAGGGCCAAATAGCGTGCTCTATGGCGCCGACGCAGGCGCCGGTGTGGTTGCTTTCGCAACGCCCCGCGGGAGCACGCCGTTTCCGTCTCTGCTCTACGAGGGCGACGGCGGCAACTCTGGTACCTACCGTAACCAGGTGCAGGGTGGCGGCACCCATAACGCGCTTGATTACTATGCCGGCTTCAGCAACCTTCAGACACAAAACTCCGTCGCCGGCGATGGTTACCATGATGTCACCTCGAGCGCGAACTTTGGCTATGCGCTCGGTACCCGAACCACGCTGCGGGCAAGCGCGCGCAACAGCGACTCCGCCACCGGATCGCCCGGACAGTACGCGTTTACGCGCGTGGCAAATGACGCCAAGCAGGCTGACCAGGATATCTTTCTCAGTGGTGTGCTCGACCACACTTTCTCTGACACCTGGCACGGGTTGGTGAACTACGGCCTCGCGCGCAAGCGGGAGCAGTACACCCAGTACGCTCCGACCGGGCAGTACGTCGCCGACTCGGGTGTTTACCTCGGGCAACAGGTAACCGTGACGGGTGCAAATGGCTATGCGGTCAGCGGCCAGGCGATCCTGAACTACGCAGGCACCTACCCGGCCGGGTCGAACTCGTCTTCCAATCGTGACTCGCTCTACGCGCAGACAGACAAAGCCATCACACCCCACCTCACCGCGGTCGCCGGCTTCCGCTATGAGAACGAGCGTGGTGCCTATCGCTATCCTGTCTACGCGATCGATGAGTCAGTCGAACGATCCAATTACGACTACACGCTCGAGTTTGAGGGTGACTTCCGCAACCGGCTCTTCTACACGCTCGGCGGAGGTGTGGAAAAAAACCAGTTATACGGAACCGTTGGCGCGCCTCACCTGGGGGCTTCTTACTATGTCGTGCGGCCTGGCGCCGGCACCCTCCATGGAACCCGGCTGAACTTCAACTTCAGCAAGGGATACAAGGAGCCTACGCTGTTTGAGCAAAACGATTCGCTCTACGCGTTCCTGCTGGCGAACGGTGGCTCAACGACGGTCAACAGCTACCAGGTCAAGCCGATTGGCGCGGCGCTAACACGCTCCTACGATGGCGGCTTTGAGCAGAGCTTACTTAACGAGCGGATCGTGGTGCGCGCGACCTACTTCCACAATGAATTCGGCAATCAGATTGAGTCAGTCTCAACCGGCCAAGTGCCACTGCTGCTGCCAAACCTTAGCGCCGCGCAGCAGCAGTCACTTGAAGCGCTGCTGGCCGCGAGCTTCGAGTCGCCCGACCTGAACTCGCTCTCCTTCCGCGCGCAGGGGGCAGAGACCGAGGTGCAGTACGGTCTGAAACGCAATATCTTTTTACGCGGCGGCTATACCTATCTTGATACGCGCGTGCAGCGGTCGTTTAGCTCGAGTGCGCTCAGCCCGTTCTACCCGGACTCCGATTTTCCCAACATCGCCATCGGAGCGAGTTCCCCGCTGGTGGGCGCACGGGCCTTCCGCCGGCCGCCGCACACCGGCTTCATCTCAGCCACCTACACGGACAGCAAAGGCAAGTGGACCGCGGTGGCGAGCAGTGCCTTCTCCGGCCGCAGCGATGACTCCACGTACCTCAGCTACAGCGATGCCAACTTCGGCAACTCACTGCTGCTGCCCAATCGCAACCTTGACTCGGCCTTTGCCAATGTAAGTGTCGGGGCGACTTACAATCTCAAATCCTGGGGCGGCGTGTACACGCAACTCGACAACGTGCTGAGCCAGCAACATATCAGCCCTATCGGCTATCTCTCGCAGCCATTTACCGTCCGCGGCGGGGTTCGCCTCACGCTTGGCAAAGGCGTCAAGTAAGCAGCATTGACTTGCAGCATGCGCCTGGCTGGCATCGCGACTAGGCGCATGCGGAGAGGCTAGTAGCCGCGGTGCCGGGAGAATTCGCTCTTGAGATTGCCCAGGATATCCGCGGCTAGGTTAAAACCGATGGTGCCGACGAGAACGGAGTTGCTGGCAAGGTTTGGGGTGCCAAGCATCGGATAGTAGTACTCTTTCGCCAGCAGCGCCGCACCGACCGTGCCGACCAGCACCGGCAAGTTGATGATGTGGCCGCCCGTATCGGTGCGTGTTTCAAAGGGTCCGCGAAAAGCGTGCCCCAGGCGAGTGCTCGCATCATAGCTGCTCCCCAGCGGAATGTACCGGGAGTCCATGTTGAACAACACCGGAATCACAAGCTTCTCAAGCATGACCTGAGACGCGGCTTCCGCAAGGCCTCCACCGAAGCGCCGCCCGGTGTAGCGCACGCTCGTCTGCAAAGTATCCTTCCAGGTCAGCACCGACATGCCCCACTGGTCATACGCCGTCTGGTAATCGGAGTAGCCGTTGTAAGTGGCCGGATTATTCGGCTTCGGTTCCACTGGCTCGCCGACAACGCGCGGAAGGCCAGCCAGGAGCGCGGCAGAGACAAACGGGCGCAGGCTGTAACTGCTATGCGCCCAGTTGATAAACTTTGCTCCTGCAGAGAGCGGGTAGTAGGAGTCCTCGGTCGAGCGGCCATGCATGCTCGCCATAGTCAGATCAGGATCGATCGCTGCCCGCACCAGCTCATGCGCGGCATTGGTTGCCAGGTCACCAAGCAGGCTGTAGCCAACATAGTGGGTAAGAAAGTGTCCTGAGTTCAGCTCCGGCGCGTTGAAGGCGTCCGCATAAAGTGCCTTCCCGATGAAGGCTGCCGCGACGGTACCGCCGAGCTTGGAGTAGTTCGGCACGGTGCGGCCATGGTCGTCGCGGGTGAGGACGATGGAAAGCGCGGCGTTCCGCATCCTCTCGCCGAAATCAGAGTTCATCGGCGCCGGGATGTAGCGCGCCTGCTGGTGCAATGCGATGGGCAGCACCAGGTTGCTCGCCAGCTGCCGCGTCTCGGCTGTAGCAAAGCCTACCGCCAGGCGATCGACATGGAAGCGCGTCTCCTTGTAGCTAGCATCGAGCCAGGCCTGGGTCGCATTGCCATAAGCATCTAGCTCATTGTCGTAGTCGTTCGTGGATAAGTTGCCGGGGTTTGGCAGCACCGGCGGAGTCGCAATGTTCGGCACACCGGCGATTAGAAATGCCTCGATGAAGTTGCGCACCGAGTAAGTACTGCCGAGATAGTAGGCGACCTTACAAGGCAGCGGAGAACGCGAGACCGCCCAGGCTGGGCTGTAATTCGGAGGTAATCTGAGAGGCGCGTCCTGCGGAACCGCTGCGCCCGGTGAGTCCGTGCCGATCGCCTCGGGAAGGTCTACGCTCCCAGCATGAGCGATAAGCTGTTGAGATGCGGTCGCATGGGCAGTCTGCGCACGACCTTGCAGGGGCCAGCCGACTGCGCAGAGCAAAACCAGTGCTGCAGCCCGGGAGACGGCTGTTGATAGGCGCATAGGGGGGAGTCGCACCGGCTTCCAGGTGGATGCTTTTAGCCTAACCAGATCTATGGCAAACGCAAGTCAACCGCGCGTGAACTTTCTTGTGGCACGGTACCAAGGTCTCGGTGTCTGCCGGCGAGGCCGGATATCGCAGCAAAAAAAAGGGGTCTCGCACGGAGCGAGACCCCTTTCGACTGCAGTCGTCCTAGTACATGCCGTCCATGCCGCCGCCGCCGTGCGAGTGTCCCCCGCCGGCCGGTGCTGCTGCCTTCTCGGGGATGTCGGCGACCATGGCTTCGGTCGTCAGCATCAGGCCCGCGATGGAAGCCGCGTTTTGTAGCGCCGTACGGGTTACCTTGGTCGGATCAATAACGCCGGCCGCGACCAGGTCCTCGTACTTGTCTGTTCCAGCGTTGTAGCCATAGTGGTTGTCCTGGGACTCGTGGATCTTGCCAACCACCACCGCACCCTCTTCGCCGGCATTGCCGACGATCTGGCGCAGGGGCTCCTCGATGGCGCGACGGATGATCTGGGCACCGATCTTCTCGTCACCCTCAAGGGTCTTGATCAGCGCATCGACGTCAGGGGTGCAGCGAACCAGGGCCACACCACCGCCCGGGACGATGCCTTCCTCAACAGCCGCGCGGGTGGCATGCATCGCATCCTCAACGCGCGCCTTCTTCTCCTTCATCTCGGTCTCGGTAGCCGCACCGACCTTGATGACTGCAACGCCGCCAACCAGCTTGGCCAGGCGCTCCTGGAGCTTCTCGCGATCGTAGTCCGAAGTGGTCTTCTCGATCTGGTTGCGGATCTCCTTGACGCGACCTTCGATGGCAGATGTCTCACCACGGCCCTCAACGATGGTCGTGTTGTCCTTGTCGATGGTGACGCGCTTGGCACGGCCCAGGTCTTCCACCTTGACGTTCTCGAGCTTGATGCCGAGATCTTCGGTGATGGCCTTGCCGCCGGTCAGCTTGGCGATGTCTTCGAGCATCGCCTTGCGACGATCGCCGAAGCCGGGCGCCTTCACTGCCGCGACGTTCAGGGTGCCGCGCAGCTTGTTCACGACCAGGGTCGCGAGCGCTTCGCCGTCCACATCTTCCGCAATGATCAAGAGCGGCTTGCCATTGCGGGCAACCTGCTCGAGCAGCGGCAGAAGGTCCTTCATCGACGAGATCTTCTTCTCGTGGATCAGGATGTAAGGCTCTTCGACAACGACTTCCATGCGATCCGGATCCGTGACGAAGTAGGGCGAGAGGTAACCGCGGTCGAACTGCATGCCCTCAACCACTTCGAGCTGGGTCTCAAGCGTCTTCGACTCTTCAACCGTGATCACGCCATCCTTGCCGACCTTCTTCATCGCTTCCGCGATGATGACGCCGATGGTGGAGTCCGAGTTTGCCGAGATGGTGCCGACTTGGGCGATCATCTCGCCGGTCACGGGCTTGGAGAACTTGCTCAGCGCGCCGCCAGTGACAGTGCCATGCTCATCGCGCTTGCCAACGATCGCCTCGACAGCCTTGTCGATGCCGCGCTTGAGCGCCATCGGGTTCGCACCCGCGGCAACTGTCTTCACGCCTTCGCGATAGATGGCCTGGGCCAGAACGGTTGCGGTCGTGGTGCCGTCGCCAGCCACGTCCGAGGTCTTCGAGGCCACTTCGCGGACCATCTGGGCGCCCATGTTCTCGAGCGAATCTTTCAGCTCGATCTCCTTGGCGACGGTGACGCCGTCCTTGGTGATGGTCGGCGAGCCGAACTTCTTCTCGATGACAACGTTGCGGCCCTTGGGGCCGAGGGTCACCTTGACCGCATCAGCCAGGGTGTTCACACCGCGCAGGATAGCCTGACGCGACTCTTCTCCGTGCAGAATTTGCTTTGCCATAACTTTCAATCTCCTTGTGAGAGGCCGGGCGCTTTCGCGATCCGGGTCATGCAACTACGGTTGTTACAAGATGCCTGCTGTGCTGTAGGTCCACCGGCCTTCGCCGTTGAGCTAAAGGCGCGTTCGCCTGGACGGGCGAGTCCTTACTTGGACTTGAGAATGCCCAGGACTTCTTCCTCGCGCATGATGAGGAACTCTTCGCCATCGATCTTGATCTCGGTGCCTGAGTACTTACCGAACAGCACGCGATCCCCGGCCTGCACATCGAGAGGGAAGGTCTTGCCTTCGTCGTTCGACTTGCCCTTGCCGACTGAGATTACTTCGCCTTCCTGCGGCTTTTCCTTGGCTGAGTCGGGGATGATGATGCCGCCACGAACCGTCTCGCCTTCTTCAACGCGGCGGAGCAGGATGCGATCGTGGAGCGGGGTAAACGTGGTTGCGACAGTGCTGGTTGCCATATGCTGTGCTCCTTGTAGCATGCCCAAGCCGGGGGCCCAGGCATGGTTTGATTTAGGTCTGTTTGGTTTTGATCATGAATGTTTAGCGCCCTAGCAGAAGCCGAGCAGCTTTGCTAGCAGTCAACGCCTTCGATTGCTAAGATAGGCTGTCTGCGGCAGGCATGTCAAGCGCGGAAGTGTGAATATGAGCGCAACAGGCTCAGATTCACGCACTGTTGCAGCGAGCTGTGCCCGAGTGTCGCGCTAAAGGTATATCCAGCCAGGAGCTAGGCTTCCAGCAGAGGAAGCCCCTGTCCCGACTCGCTTGAAGCTTGCGGGACCGAATTGACCGGAAGTAAAAGGCGGAAGACGGTGCCCGAGGGAAACCCGGAACGGGTGTGTACTCGTATCGTACCGTGGTGGCGGCTTACGATCTCGCGGCTCACCCACAGGCCAAGGCCGGTGCCGGTCAGCCCTTTCGTCGAAAAGAAGGGTTCATAGATGCGGCGCAGGGTCTCCTGACTCATGCCGCTGCCGGTGTCCGCGATCAGGATGGCTACAGATGGCTCTTTCTTCTGCCAGTCGCGTGTGGGTCGAAGCCGCACGATGAGCCGGCGGTTTCCTTGTCGCCGAGGCCCTTGGTCTAAACTTCCGGACCCGGCAGAGATGGCGTCGAGCGCATTGCCCACCAGGTTGGCCAGCACCTGCCGCACTTCTCCGGCGTAGACCGTCACCTGCGGTGAGTGGTGAAACTGGCGTTCGACCAGGATGCCGTGGTCGCGCAGGCGCGCCTCGTAGAGCACGAGCACAGTCTCGATCAATCCGGCCAGATCGGTCTGGGCCGGCCGGGTGCTCTGGCGATAGAAGCGCAGGGTCTGGGTGGTGATGTGCGAGACCCGGGCGAGCTCCTGCTGTGCCAGCTGTACATAATGCTGGATCTCTGGTGGCAGCGCAGACTGCTCGATCAGGGAGATACAGTTGATGATGGCCTCGAGCGGATTATTAATCTCGTGCGCGATCGAGGCCGCGAGCCGGCCGGCCGCGGCAAGCTTTTCTGTCTGGCGCAGTACCTGCTCGCTGCGCTTCTGTTCGCGCAGGTCGACGAGAAAGGCGGCAATCTGCTGCGAGTCCGGCTCGGCTTCCGGGTTCAGGACCGCGGCGCCGAGCAGTACAGGCAGCACTGTCCCGGCCTGGTTCAGACACATCCGCTCGATGGTCTCGCCTCGGCGCGCCCGGCTGAGCTCGACCAGCGCGCTGAGCGCGGTCTCGCGCGAGAGGGCGGCACCGTCGGGGCCCGGCATCACGCGATCCAGGCTCAGCTGGCCGCTCTCCAATTCTCGCCGGCTGAAGCCTAGCAGGCGCTCGACGCCGGCGTTCGCGTAGATGATCTGACCTTGCATATCAGAGATGAGCAGGGCGAGCGGGGTAGCCTCGACCAGGCGGTGGAAGCGCTCTTCGCTCTGCTGCAGCGCTCGCTCGGTAGCCCGCCGCCGGCCTCGGTTGACCGCCTCTGCCATCTCCCGCTCGATGGCCGGGGCGAGCCGCGTCAGGTTCTCCTTGGAGACGTAATCGTGTGCGCCGGCGCGCATGGCGGCGACCGCCGTCTCTTCGCTCACCGCACCGGACATCATGATGAAAGGAATGTCGCACTGCGTATCTTGGAGCAGGCGAAGAGCTTCCGGAGCGCTGAACCGGGGCAGGTTGTAATCGGCCAGGATGATGTCCCAACCAACGTCGTCCTCGGTGCGGGCGAGCTCCTGCTGCATAGCCTGCGCAGTCTCAATCCGCGTGATCCGAGGCAATAAGCCGGCTCGGCGAAGGTGTCGCTCCAGCAGGGCTGCATCAGCCGCGCTGTCTTCGATCAGCAAGACGCGCAGCTCGCGAGGTGTGGCGACCGTCGCCACTGCTGGGTCTACAGGTTGGGAGGACATTCGTTGAGCACCAACCAGTAGAGTCCAAGCTGGAGCGTCGCCTCGGCGAAGTCTGTAAAGTTTACCGGCTTGCGGATGTAGCTGTTTACGCCGAGTTTGTAGCTGCGTACGATGTCGCTCTCCTCGTCAGAGGAGGTCAGCACGACAACCGGGAGCATGCGCGTTCGCTCGTCCTCGCGTATGCGCCGCAGCACTTCGAGGCCTTCGACCTTGGGCAGCTTGAGGTCCAGCAGGATCACCTGAGGCACGCTTGGCAGAGCCTCGGGTCCATCGCCGAAGAGCATCGCGAGTGCTTCCTCTCCATCGCGAGCGACCCGGACTTCATTGGCTATGTGAGACTTCTTGAGCGCTCGGATGGTCAGCAGCTCGTGATCCGGATCGTCTTCTACCAGCAGGATGAGGCGGGTCGGGGTCATGAGGCTCCTCCCAGGGTAAACCAGAAAAAGGCTCCCTGGTCGACCGCACCTTCGGCACCCATGGTACCGTGGTGGCGCCGGATCACCCGCGCTACGCTGGCGAGCCCAATGCCCGAGCCTTTGAAGTCTTTTTCGCCATGAAGCCGCTGAAACGCGACAAAGAGCTTGCCGGCATACTGGGGATCAAACCCGGCACCATTATCGCGGATGTAGTACGCGCTTGTCTGGGACATGTAGCCGAATTCTATACGCGCCGCTGCGACGTTCGCAGTGAACTTTACCGCGTTGCCCAGCATGTTCTCAAAGACAGCGCGAAGCAGCCGGGGGTCGCCGACGGCGGTGAGACCAGGCTCGATGAGGAACTCGATCTGGCGCCCCGTATTCTGTTGAGCGAGCTCCTGGGCTACTTCCTGTGCGAGTTCGCTCAGGGCGATCGGCTCAATCGTCATCTCGGCGCGGGTGATGCGTGAAAGCTGCAGGAGCGCATCAATGAGTTGGCCCATGCGCTGCACGCCTGCCCGAATGCGACCGAGATAGTGCTTGCCTTCATTGGTCAGCAGCTCACCATAGTCCTCTTCAAGCGCCACGCTGAAGCCGTCCACAGAACGCAGCGGTGAGCGCAAATCGTGAGAGACCGAGTAGCTGAAGGCTTCGAGCTCGCTGTTGGTCGCCTCGAGCTCTGCCGTACGCAGACGCACGCGTTCTTCGAGTTCGTCGTTGAGCTGCTGCACCTGCGCGGAGGCACGCTCGGCCTCGGCCGCAGCGCGCTCCGCCTGGTGCCGTGCCGTGCGCTCGGCGTCAAAGAGCGTAGTCCGGTCGATAGCCAGCGCGATGCGGTCTGCTACCACGCGGAGCAGGTCCTCTTCCTGCGGCCGGAAGGCATCCTCGCCTCTGCGCCCAACCACCAGCAGGCCAATGACGCGCGAAGCGATGCTCAAGGGCAGGATCATGACCGACCGCATCTCGGGGGCGAGCCCTGGCAGGGAGAGCCGCTGGGCCTCGGTCCCGTGCAGCCGAACCGCAGTGTTGCCGGTGGCGCTCTCGTGGAGCGGGCTCTCGGGCTCGACACGGATGCGCGTTCCCCGGTCAACAGGCCTCGGCGCCCCGGGCGGGAGATGCATCCCGTTGACAGCCGTGATGCCGATCTCGCCGGCCCTCGACTGGGTCTCATCGGCCGCCATCTCGTGCCAGCTCAGCAGGGCGACCGCGTCGATCGCCGCCAGGTTGCGCAGCCGCTCCAGCAGGGCGTCCGTCAACTCAGAGACATTCAGCCGCGTCAGCCCGACATCGCTGATCGCCTGCAGCTTTTCAAGCCGCTGCGCTGTCTCCGCTGCTGTTCGGCGAAGCGCCCGCTCGTAACCCAGCAGCCAGAGGGTCACGATGATGAAGAAGATGTCGAGCCCGCTGGCGAAGTCTACAGTTGCGCGCGCCTCGCTGCGCGCCCGCGCCGAGGCGGCCTGTCGCCTGTCGAGTAGATCGTGCTCGACTTGCTTCATCTGGGCCACTAGCGCACGCAGCCGGTCCATCTCAGCCAGCCCGGAACCCTCGCGCACCACAGCAAAGGCCGCCTGCTGGCCTTGTGTCTTGCGAATCCCGACCGTGTAGCCGATCAGGTCCATCCGCTTATTCGCGGTCGCCGCCATCTGGGCCATTCTCGCTTCCTGCGGTGGGTTGTCCCTGACCAGGAACAGGAGCTGGGAGAGCTGAGCGGGCAGCTGCTGGGCAGCGACCGCGCGACGAGCCAGGTAGTGCTCATCGCCGGTGATCAGAAAACCGCGCGCCCCGGTCTCTGCATCGCGCACCATTCCGAGCGTACTATCCAGGCCCGCGATCACCTCCCAGGTATGCGCTACCCAGAACTCGCTGGTCTCGAGGACCTTCTCCGCGCGAAAAGCAAGCCAGGCGTTGGCTGCCACGATCAGCACAGCCGCGAGCAGGATGGCGGAGACGAGCTTTTCCCGGAGAGACGTCTTCATGAGAGTTCCTGGCGCTGACGCGGGTTAAGGGAGCAATCCTACCGGGCCTCGATCAAAGCCGCGTTGTGCGAAAGCGCCTGCAGCATGGCAAGTGTAGCTGACCTACGCGCCGCCAAGAGCGGAGTTACGCATCGGTCTGCCGAGTAAAGCAGAGTGCCTTGAAGCGGCGCGTCACTGTTTCGGTGAAGCGCCGCCATGCAAGTTGGCTTGCGAAGAGGTTCACGGCGGGCCGCTCGCCTCTTCGCTCACAAAGTGCTAGTCGACCCGGTACTTGGTCTCCGCCAGGCGATTGAGCGGCCGCCAGAGCAGGCGATTGATCGTCACCACCATCGTCGCCATCACGATGGTCGCGAGCAGCAGTACAGGGAAGCTCCCCGCGTCGGACGCGGCGCTGATCTGCGCCCCTAGCCCCACCGTCGCCAGGGTCTGGTTCTTCAGGTGAAAGTACTCGGCCAGAATGGAAGCATTCCACGCCCCGCCTGACGCGGTGATCAGCCCGGTGATCAGAAAAGGGAAGATACCCGGCAGGATGACCGTCGTCCAACGCTGAACGGTTGTGAAGTGGAAGAGCGAGGAGACCTCGCGCAGGTCGGAAGGGATGGCCATGGCGCCGGCGATTACGTTGAAGAGGATATACCACTGGGTGCCAAGCATCATGAGCGCGACCGCGCCGACGTTCAAACCGGCGCCCAGGCGCATAAGACCGAGCAGGATGATGGGGAAGAGCGCGGTCGCCGGGAACGAAGCTGCGATCTGCGCGACCGGCTGAGCGATCCGTGCCAGCCGCGGGTTAAAGCCGATGGCGACTCCGACCGGGATCGTCCAGGCAGCCGCTAACAGCAGCGCCACGGCCACGCGGAGAAAGGTTGCGCTCGCGCCGGCCAGCAGCGTGCTGAACTCATGCGCCGGCAGGTTCCTGAGCAGCAGCGCGGCCTTGAAAGCGGCCACTAGGACCACACAGAGCACCATCGTCCCCACCACCCAAAGGGCAAGTGAGCTGTGGGAGGATTCGTCCTCGGCTTCGGGCAGGGCGGCCATGCGGCGAACCTGTCCGCGCGCCAGGCCTGCGTAGATACGCTCGGCCAGCGGCTCAACGGTGTGCTCATGGATGACGCTGAGCACGTTGGATCGACGCAGCAGCGTAAGGATCGGCGAGTGCGAGCGATCGGCGCTCTCAACCGTCTCAAACTTGAACTTGTCCGACCAGTCGATGATCGGCCGCCAGAGCAGCTGGTCAGTAGCCACGATGATGACCACGATGGTGGCCAACCCGTAGACCATGGCGCGCGTATTGCCGGCCGACGCCGCGGTCTGCAGGTAGGAGCCCAGCCCGGGCAGGCGAAAGTTGCGGCTGCCGACCGGGAACATCTCGCAGACCATGAGAAAGAACCATCCGCTCGCGACTGAGACCATCGAGTTCCAGACCAGGCCGATCGCCCCGTACGGCAGCTCTAGCTGGACCAGCTTCTGCAGCGGCGAGAAGCGGTTGATCTTGCACGCCTCCTGCAGCTCGCGCGGAATGCTCTTGAGCGAGGAGTAGAAGGAGAAGGCCATATTCCAGACCTCGCCGGTAAAGATGAGGATGATCGCGCCCAGTTCGATACCAAGCTGGTGCGAGGGTACGAGCGACATCATGGCCAGCATGACCCCGGGAAGGAAGCTGAGTACAGGGATGGACTGCAGAATGTCCAGGATCGCGATCATCAGCGCTTCGACGCGCTTGTGGTAGGCCGCGATGTAGCCGTAGCCGACCGCAAAGGCGAGCGAGAGCAGGTAGGCGACGAAGATGCGGACGACCGAGTAGAACGCGTACTGCGGCAGGTGCGAGGGCGAGAGCGAGATCTCGACCTCGGGCACGGCGCCGCCCGCCCAGTACCTGGCGATCAGCAGCACACCGTAAAAAGCCGCCAGCAGCCCGATCGCGACGCCCAGGTCGAGCAGCACCGGCCACGAGCGCTCGAGCACCAGAGAGCGGGAGAAGGTTGCTGTGAAGATCTGGCGCGGCCGGTCCTGCTCAGGCACGCTCACTCGGACCCCAGCACGGCACCGGCTGCATTGACCTCCTCAGACTCAGGGAGCACGAAGCGGCGGCGCGCGACATCGAAGTCAAAGAGCTCGGCATACCGGCCCCAGCTGATCGCGGTCTCGAGTTGGCGCTGTGTTTCGACGTCGGAAAACTGCTCGTCGAGCATGTCGAGAAAGAACTCCTCCGGCACCGTGTGGTCGTTCTTGTTGGAGAGCGCGCGGGTGATCTGGCGCAGCAGCAGCACGTGCTCGGTCGCTGCCTTGCGAAAGAGCTCCTTCTGCTTGAGGATCTCGGACTCGGCGTACTCCCGGCCCTCCACGGTGATGGTCACATCGCCTTCTTCGACGTTCAGGAAGCGCAGCAGCGCGGCAGCATCGACGATCGGCAGCAGGTCATCGATCTCAAAGGCTAGCTCGTCGGCGAGCTTGTAGATATCGGCGCGCCCGCTCTGATCGCTCAGGTCGATGAGCAGCTCGAGCAACCCGGCGATGCCCCCGGGGCGCGCGTGGGGCAGCATCTCGTAGTGCATCTGGCGCTGGTCCCGTACCTGTCTGCCAGCCTCAAAGCGGGGCACCTCCGGGGTCACATCCGGCCGTGTCAGCACTTTGTAGATATAGTCCACCAGCTGGGTAAACGGCTGCGCCTTGCGATCGCGCGGATGGGTGAGGTTGACTTTGAAGTCAGTCCGCACGTGGCCCGGGTTGCGGCCCAGCACGATGATCCGGTCGGCCAGCAGCACTGCCTCTTCGATATTGTGGGTCACGATAAAGACCGACTCGGTCGGAATGGTTTTCTTGGCCCAGAGTTCGAGCAGCTCGGAACGCAGGTTCTCCGCCGTGAGCACATCGAGGGCGGAGAAGGGTTCGTCCATAAACAGGACCTCGGGCTCGACGACCAGCGCCCGGGCAAAGCCTACCCTCTGCCGCATGCCACCGGAGAGCTCCTTCGGATACGCGCTCTGGAAGCCGTCCAGGCCAACCGTGTCGAGAATCTTGAGCGAGCGCTCGCGCCTCTCCGCCGGCGTCATGCCCCGCGCCTTGAGCGGCGCCTCGACATTCTCAAGCACGGTCAGCCAGGGAAAGAGCGCGAAGCTCTGAAAGACGATCGAGACATTGATGCTCTGCCTGCTGATGGGCTTGCCATGCCAGAAGACCTCGCCGCCTGAAGGCTTGGAAAGCCCGGCAAGCATGCGCAGCAGCGTCGACTTACCCGATCCCGAAGGCCCGAGCAGCGCCACGATCTCCCCAGCGACAATGGTGAGATCTGTCGGCGCTATGACCTGGATGCGGTTCTCGCTCGGCTGCGCGTAGTACTTTTCAATCTTCTGGGCGCGGATGATCGGCTCGGACATCGATAGCAGCTCCAAAGGGCAGGAGAAAACATTGCCCGATCTCAGAACGGAGCCAAGTTCATCTTCTCCGTACACGGGTACTTTACAGTGCGGTAAGTTTGCCAGGGATCGAAACGCACACGATGCGAGCGCCTCTTAAAAGAAGCGTATCATCCAGAAGGAAACGGCGGCGCGGGCAGGGCGACCAGCAGGAGAGCAGCTCCTCTGCTGCATGGTTGCCCGGTCCAGCAGGGAAGAGTGTGAGGAACAAATGGTAGAGAACTCCGGAAAGCCCAAGGTGCTGGTCGCCGACGATGAGCGAGTCATCGCCGACACGCTGGCCATTATCCTGAACCAGAGCGGCTTTCAAGCCACAGCTGTATACAGCGGCGAAAAAGCAGTCGAGACAGCGAGGACGCTCGAGCCGGACATGCTGATATCTGATGTCATCATGACCGATCTAAATGGCATTGATGCCGCGATCAAGATCCGCACCATGCTGCCATCCTGCAAGATCCTGCTCTTCTCCGGCCAGGCGGCAACCGCTGACCTGCTCGACCGTGCCCGGGTACAAGGACATGAGTTCGAGATCCTGGCCAAGCCCGTCCACCCGCAGGATCTGCTGGCCCGCCTGCGCAGCTAAAACCAAGCCAAGACTGCCTGCGCGGCTGGCGCCCGCTTCGTGGGGAGTCTTCTGCCTGCGGCGCTGCACAAAGCTATGGCCTCCCAGTACTGCTGGAAGGCCATAGCTTTTGTGACCCAAAGGGTCGGTTCACGTGTCACGAGGTGACTGCTAGACGCGCAGGCGGTCTTCGCCTTGGCTCTACAACTCGCGCCGACCTTCCATGGCACGGGCCATCGACACTTCGTCGACATATTCGATATCGCTTCCTGCTGGGATCCCGGTCGCTATCCGGGTCAGCAGCAGTCCGCGGGCACCCGGAAGCCTGCGCAGCAGATCCACCAGGTAGCTCGCGGTAGCCTCCCCTTCCAGAGTGGGCGAGGTGGCCAGGATCACCTCGTCGAACTCCTCACGCTCCACGCGGGCTGAAAGATTGGCGGTACGCAGATGCTCAGGGCCAACCCCGTGCAGCGGCGAGAGCGTGCCATGCAGCACGTGGTACACACCGTTGTAGCCGCGTGTCCGCTCGACCGACTCGATCGAGGTCGGCTCCTCGACCACGCACACCAGCCTGTGATTGCGCACCGGGCTCGCGCAGTAGAGGCAGGGATCGATGTCGGTAATGTTGTTGCAGGTCGAGCACAGGCGCAGCTTGGCTTTCAGCTCGCGCACCGCGTCGGCAAGCGCCTGGGCATCTTCTGCGCTCGAGCGAAGGATATGAAAGGCGAGCCTCTGCGCGCTCTTTGCCCCGATGCCGGGCAGCTTGCGCAGCTCCTCAATCAGGGTGGCCATAGGTTGAGCGAAACGGGACACTGCGCTCTCCGGGTGATGTAGCTCGATGATCTATAAGAGGATGAGTCGACTTGACGAGCTGCGGCTCGTAGGTTGGCCCGTCGCGCCGTCACCTCCCGCTGGCAGAGGGTGGAGCGATAGCCGCTCTGGCCCGACCGCAGCCACCTCATGGCACCGCAGCCCGGTTCAGGAAGCCTGCTGTACCTCTGTTCCCGATCGATCTGCAGAAGACTTACGATACGGCATGTACCGCGAGCCGCTCGCCGGCGCGGCGAACCGCGTAACCTGCTTCAAGGCCGCTGATCCGGAAGGCAAAGGCGAGCCGCGCCTAAAACAGTCCTGGCGGTAAACCAAGCCCGCCCAGCATGCCCGAGACATCGGACTGCGCTGCCTGATCCGCCTGGCGTCCGGCCTCGTTGACTGCAGCCACAATCAGGTCCTCCAGCATCTCGCGGTCCGCATCGTTTGCTCCCAGGCCGGCCATCGCAGCGGGGTTGATGCGCACGCGCAAGACCTGCTTGCGGCCATTCATCTGGACAGTGATCGCGCCGCCGCCCGAAGACCCTTCAACCACTGTCTGCGACAGCTTGTCCTCCATCTGCTGCTGCATCTGCTGGGCCGCCGCCAGCATCTCCTGCATCTTTCCGGAATCCATCGGCTCCTGCTCTCCTTGTATGAGCGCTCTAGTTTATTTGTTGCGCAGGTCAACCACGCTGCGTACCTCGGCGTTAAAGAGGGTTTGCGCCTGCTGCACAAGCGGGTGGTCGAGCGCTCGCGCCTGCACGCTGCCGCCGGCCTGGGGCGTGAGCGGTCTGCGCGTGGCGCCTGTTGCGCTCGCTTCACTCGGCAACACCTCAAGCTGCCGGGGTTTGCCGCCGCCGGCGATGGCTCGCAGCGTTTCTCGGCAGATCTTCTCCGCATCCGCATTCATGGCGAGCCCGAGCATCGTCTTCTTTGCGGCAACCGTGACGGTCATCCGCCCGTCCTGCTCTACCCAGCTGCCGCCGCCGAGCAGCGCCGCCGCGGTATGGTGTCCTGCCTGGTCGAGCGCGTCGCAGATTCGATTTCTGATGGTGTCGATCGTTGATCCGGCCTCGCTTAGCGCGGGTACGATGGCGGACCCGGGTGCAGCGGCGGCCGGAGCCTCAGATGCGTGCTCGGTAACCGGCGACGCAGCGGCTGGCAGCTCCGCGGCTTCTTCCTGGCCGAGAGCTAGGCTGGGCACGGTCCGGGGCTCATCTGTCGGCGCCTCAACCAGTGCGGCCGCGTCTGCTGCCGTTTCTATTGTCTTCAGACCTTCGAGCCTGGCTTCTATCGCAGGAGCAGGCTCAGCTGTCGGAACCGGCGCAAGCCCTGGGAGCATGGCCGGCTCACTTCTCGACGCCACGGCTTCGGCTGTCGGCGCAAGTGGGCTAAAGCGCGGACCCTGCACTTCATGTTCGACCGTGGCTTTCGGCGTCGTCGCCTCAACACCCTTGCGGCGCCGGTCGGTGTCAAAAGGTGAGAAGGTTGGCACCGCGGAAGCACTTGAGGCCTTATGGCCCGGGTCAAGCCTCGCCATACCCGCAGCTCGCGCGCTCGTGGCCGAACTTCCAATAGAGCTACTTGCCTGGCCCTCAGCTTCGCTCGACGGTTGCGGCAATTGGTCCGGCGTCTTCGACGGCGGCGGCGTCATGGGTCGGGCGCTCCCGGCGCCCTGGCCCAAGCCGCTGCTCTTGCTCGCTGCAGGCAGAGGAGAGGTGCCGAGCTGCGAGAGCAACTCCTCCACAGGCAGCAGCCGCTGCAGGTGCACCAGCTTCAACAGTCCCAGCTCCAGGTGAAAGCGCGGCTCCTGCCGATAGTTCAACTCGTCAAAGGTTCGCAGCATCACGCTTAAGAACCGGGTCAGGTCTTCCTCGGAAAAGAGCAGCGCCGAGCGCCCGGCACGAGCCCGCTCGTCGGGCGAGAGCTGCAGCAGCTCGGAAGCTTCGCCGGCGATGCGCGCCATCAGCACATTGCGCAGGTAACGTACAAACTGCCGCGCCAGCTGCGAGGCACTGTTACCCGCGTTCAGCAGCCGGTTCGCCTCGCCAATCACCGGCGCGGACTGGTTCTCGCCAATCGCCTCCAGCAGTCGCTCGAAGACCGTGTTCGGCACCGTCCCCATCAGCTCACGGATCTGCCCGGCTTCGAGCTTCGGCTCGGCAGCAGTGCCTGCCGCGCCAGAGACCAGCGGCGCAGAGGCGATCGCCTGGTCCATGATCGAGAGCGCGTCACGCATCGAGCCGTCGCCAGCCTCGGCGAGCAGGGCGAGCGCTTCCTCGTCGGCGTCGATGTTTTCCCAGCCGGCGATAGATCGCAGCTGCGCAAGAATGTCGTCAAACGTAACCGCGTGAAAGGAGAAGTGCTGGCAGCGCGACCGGATCGTCTGCGGGATGTCTTCCGGCTGGGTCGTCGCCATCATGAAGACCACGTGGTCCGGCGGCTCCTCCAGCGTCTTGAGCAGCGCGTTGAAGGCGGCATCGGTGATCTGGTGCGCCTCATCGAGGATGTAGATCTTGTAACGGTCGCGCGCCGGGCGGTAGCGTGCAGCGTCGCGCAGCTCGCGTATCTCGTCGATGCCCCGGTTGGTCGCCGCATCGATCTCGATCACATCGACTGCGTTGCCGGCGCGGACCTCCGTACAGCTCTCACAGGCCCCGCAGGGCTCAGGGGTGGGCCGCTGGGGCGTACCAATCTCTGTCCGGCAGTTGAGCGCCATCGCCAGGATGCGCGCGATCGTCGTCTTGCCGATACCCCGGTGGCCCGAGAAGATATAACCATGCGCAATGCGGCCCTGGGTGAGCGCATTGACGAGCGTGCGCGTCACGTGGTCCTGGCCCGCGACATCGGCAAAGCGCTGCGGGCGGTACTTGCGTGCTAAAACCTGGTAGGCCATCTCTAATCTTGATTGTAGTCGGACCGGTCGAACGCGGGAGCGCCTGGGGCCCGGTCACCTGCCAGGCGGGAGCGTAGTCCGGCGTGCAGTCCAGCGTGGCGCCCGGCACAGGCTCTGCTGCGCGGCAGGCAGCCCTGGGCCGCTTTACCCCATGCTGATCGGGAAATCTCCGATCAGCGGCAATCGATCCAAACGGGTCAGCAGCAAGTCCCGGGCTTCGGGTCCCGAGCCTGTTACCTGGGCAAAGTGGCCACCCGCCGAGACTGCTTGCGTGCCTGCTCGGCCTCGGCAGCCTGTTTCTCGATCTCCTCGGCTGCGTACATCGTGCCCCGGCAGTTTGCGGCCCCGCAGTGGCAGCGCGCATCATTCTCCTCGCCATCATAGAGGTGGTAATCGTAGGTGAGCTCCTCGCCGGCAGCGATCTCCCGGATGGCCATGATCCAGACTCGCCCTTTTTCCTCCTCGGTCTCGCAGTTTGGGTCGCAGGAGTGGTTGAGAAACATCGCAGTTCCGTGACCATCAATGACGGTTGTGCCATCGCCGATGCCAAAGAGGTAAGTCATTGGCAGGTTCTCGTACTTGATGTCGGCGTCCTCCTTCGAGAGGCGCGGCCCGGTGTACTCGACTACATGCGCGCCGCACTTGATCGGGGCAGTGGTGTAGCAGCCGGCGGCATGGATCGAGGAGGAGCGAATCATCAGGCTCATGTTTTCGGCGAGTATACCAATCGACCGAGTCGGGTCGCTCCCAAGTTCATCCGCAGGCGTCTAAACTAGTGGTTGCTCGTTTCTGACTGGCTTAGACTGTACGTGCGGGACGGTGGCGAAACCATGAAGATGCGGCGCCTCTACAGCGGTTTTTCTATCCTCGCGATCGCCATCGCGAGCGCAGGCACTTTGACGAGCGCCGGCCCTTTGCTGGCCCAGCAGCCGCAGGCCCCTGCGCCCAGCACCAAGCCTGCCGAGCCGTCTGCGCCCGCTGCGAAGCCAGCCCAGCCCTCCCCGGCCGATGACAATGCTTTTCCCGAGGCAGCGTCGGAGGCAGCCGCCAAGCAGGCTGCTGCGCAGCAAAACGCCGATGAGAAGGCCTCCGGCTCTGGCTCGGCCGTGTCAGATGAGAAGGCGGGAAGCTCAAGCCGGGACAGCTTGGCTGGCCTGGACCTGCTCGGGGACAACCAGTCACGCATCTCGAACGGCGCCGGTGGAACCATCGTCGATCCCAAGCTCTCGTCGCAGGACCTCAAGGTAGGCCAGCAGTACATGGGGATGGGCAATTATCCCGGCGCCTACGATCGCTTTAAGGAGGCCTGCACGGTGAACCCAGGCAACGTGGAGGCGGTCTTCTATCTCGCCGAGGCCGCGCGCAAGACAGCGCATCTTGATGAGTCAGCCCAGAACTACCGGCTCTACCTGCAGGTGCAGCCAGATGGCTCCAAGGCAAAGGCGGCTCGCAAGGCCCTTAGCCAGCTGGCCGGCAAGTAGCTTATAGGCACCCTTTACAGCCAGAAGCTAAAGTACCACTTTAAGGTTTGCGCGCCGAAGAAGAGCACATACACGCCGGCTGCGCACAGGAAGGCTCCTAGCGGCAGGCGGAGCGAGCCCCATCCTCCACTGCTTGCCTTCTTTCCGCTGAGCAGAGCCAGCACTCCCACGGCAGCCGCACCAATGACCGCCAGCACGAAGCAGAGAGCCATCCCTGGCACGCCGAGCCACGCGGCTAACATCGCGACCAGCTTCACATCTCCCAGGCCCAGACCCTGCCGGCGTCGAAGCCCATAGTAGATCCACCTAATCACCAGCAGCAGGAGTGCTGAACCTGCTGAGGCAAGGGCAGCGATCCCGGCGGCAACAATCGCCGACCGCGGGGTGGCCAGCGATGCTCTGCCGGTGGAGACCTCGGCATCGGCTGCCCAGAGAAGCCCCAGCAGGATGCCGGGCAGTGTCAAGCTGTCCGGCAGGAGCATAGTTTCGAGATCTGTGACCAGCAGCCCCAGCGCCAGCCAGCAGAAGACAGAACCGGCGAGCGCCTCAACAGTCAGGCCGAAGCGCGCTACGCAGGCGAGCACCAGGCCAAGGTAGCCCACTTCTACCAGCGGGTAGCGGAGCGAGATCGGCTGCCCGCAGTGGCGGCAGCGGCCCCGCAGCAAGAGCCAGCTGACCAGCGGAAGGTTGTCACGCGCTTCGATCGGCGCCCGGCACCGCGGACAGTGGGAGCCGGGCCAGGCGATGGAGCGGTGGAGCGGCAGGCGGCTGATACACACATTCAGAAAGCTGCCAAACGCGAGCGCCAGAAGCGCCAGCATGGCCCAGATGAGGGGAGTAGGCAGCATCACGCAGCCGAGTATAGGGGAAGTTGTCTCGGACCGCTGCCGACAGATAGCCCGGCGAGTCGTCGAGCATCATTCACCTGATCTTCCACGTGAAAGCTTCTTTGCGGGCACTTCCGAGGTCTCTCCATGTATCGTAGAGCGCGGTGGGCGGACTCGCTCTTCCACGCGACTCACCTTGTCAGGAGATGCTTTGATGAAGCTCGGTAGATACGCACGGCTGCTCATGCTCGCACTTACCTTTTCCCTTCTGCCGATCGGCCTTTCGATCGGCGCTCGCCAGGCAGATGGGCAGGCCACAAGCAAACCGTCAGACGCCGCTTTGCTTGATCTGAACAGCGCAACCGCCGACCAGCTGAAGGCGCTGCCCGGCATCGGCGACGCATATTCGCAAAAGATTATCGCCGGCCGGCCCTATGCCCGCAAGACCGAGCTCGTGAGCAAGAAGATCCTTCCGGCGGCGACCTACAGCAAGATCGCTGACAAGGTCATCGCCAGGCAGTCACACAAGTAGCGCCAGTCCGAGTGGCTTGTGCTCCGGGATCCCTTGCTCCCTCGGTTACAGTGGAAGCATGGCGAACGAGCAGGAACTCGGAGCGCTCTTTCGCGAGTCGGCCGCGATCATGGCGCGTCTCCGCGGCCCGGACGGCTGCCCGTGGGACCGTGAGCAGACGCCGGACTCGATCCGCAAGTACACGCTGGAAGAGACCTACGAGGTCCTAGACGCGATTGAGCGGCGCGACTGGCCCAATCTCGCGGAAGAACTCGGGGATCTGCTGCTGCAGGTCCTCTTTTACGCCCAGCTCGCGTCCGAAGCCGGGCACTTCACCCTGGCCGACGTGCTCGCGGGCCTGAACCGGAAGCTCGTTCGACGGCACCCTCATGTCTTTGGCGAAGAGGCCTCGGCTGCTGCCGGGAACCATGCACGGGAGCTTGCCCCGGGCTCTCAGACCGAGAGCGTGCTGCGTAACTGGCAAGCCATCAAGCAGGTAGAGAAGATGGAGAAGCAGGCTGCTTCGCTCCCAGCAAGCGCTTCAGGCTACCTGGCAGCAGTTGTGCGCGGGCAGGGTGCGCTCGGTGAGGCGTCCAAGCTGGGCGCTGCCGCAGCGTCTGCAGGCTTTGACTGGCCGGATGTTGATGGGCTGCTTGCGAAGGTCAGAGAAGAGACGGACGAGATCGAGGCTGAGCTCTCGCAGGAGCAGACCCCAGAGGCGCGCCGTGCGAGGGTGCATGAGGAGGTAGGCGACCTGTTGTTTACCGCTGCCAATCTCGCCCGGCACCTCAAGGTCGATGCGGAGATCGCGCTGCGCGATGCGAACGGCAAGTTTCGCCGCCGCTTCGAGGCGATGGAGCAGGCGAGCGAGAGAAAGCTCGAAGAGTGTACGGCAGAAGAGCTGGAGAAGGCCTGGGCCGCGGTCAAGGCCACGGAGAGTGAAGCTTTATGACCTTCTTCCCGGCCGAGGCGAGGCGCCCCGATCAAGTGGCGCCTCACGAGCCTGTCAGCTCTGTCAGCTCGGCTCATTCCATCGCGGTTGGGCTTCGATCTCTCGGCAGCTATCGCACTCGGTCCGGCGAAGAGCTGACTGTGCGTCACTGCCAGAGCATGGACGAGTTTGAAGCTTGTGTCGAGGTGCAGCGGCAGACCTGGGGCTACCCCGATCTGGAGATGACCCCACGCAAGGCGTTTCTGCTCGCCCAGCAGCTTGGCGGCCAGGTGATCGGAGCCTTCGATAGGGAGCAGCGGCTCGTCGCCTTCGCCATGGCCATGGCTGCGCTTGATCCGAGTTCGGCATCGCTCGCTCTAGCGAAGCCAGGAGAGCCGGCTGAGCCGACACCCTACCTGCACTCCCACATGCTGGCGGTGCTCCCCGCCTACCGTGACCAGGGACTTGGCACCGAGCTCAAGCTGGCGCAGCGGGAGGATGCTCTCACTCGCGGCATCGAACGCATGACCTGGACCTTTGATCCGCTCGCAGCCAAGAACGCATACCTGAATCTCCACAGGCTGGGCGCGATCGCCCGGCGCTATTCGCCGGATTTTTATGGTGTATCCTCGTCTCGGCTGCAGGCAGGTCTGCCAACCGACCGGCTCCATGCCGAGTGGTGGCTCCGGTCATCGCGTGTCCGGGCGCATGTGCATGCTTTGAGAAAGGGTACTTCGCTGGACGCTGTCACCGAGCCCATACAAGAGATGGTCCATCTTCCTGCCTCGCTCGAAAGCTGGAAGCAGGACCCGGAGCAGATCGCAAGGGTGAGAGCCATCCAGGATGCAAATCGAGCGACGTTTCTAAACGCTTTTGCACGTGGTCTCGCCGTCAAGGATTTTTCAAGGGCTGCAAGCGGAGACGGCATCTACCAATTGGCACCGTGGCAACCCAGTGAGGACCGCCTATGAAGATTGACGCGATCGTGCTGCGCGAGATCCAGCTTCCCCTGCTCAAGCCGTTCGAGACCAGCTTCGGGATCACCCGCGAGCGACGCGTGATGCTGGTCGAAGTGGCGGCGGAAGGCTACACGGGATGGGGCGAGTGCGTCGCCGGAGAGCACCCCTGGTACAGCGAGGAGACCATTGACACCGCCTGGCATATCGCGGCTACCGAGCTCGCACCGGCCCTGGTGCAGGCCGACCCGGAGCATGGCGGCCAGTGCCGGGAGATCTTTCACCGGGTTCGCGGCAACCGGATGGCCAAGGCCGCTCTCGAGAACGCGATCTGGGACCTGGATGCACAGCTGCAAGGCGTCTCGCTTGCCTCGCTGCTGGGTGGCTCGCGGGCGACGATCGCTTGCGGCGTCTCGCTGGGCATTGAGGCCAGCGTGCCGCTGCTGCTGGCTGAGATCGAGCGAGCGCTGGCGTGCGGCTACCAGAGGATCAAACTCAAATGCAAGCCGGGTTGGGATCTCAGGGTCTTCGAAGCAGTACGCGAGCGCTGGCCCTCGATCCAGCTGAGCTGCGATGCCAATGCCTCTTACCGCTTACGCGACACGGCTCACCTGGCTGCCTTTGATCAGTTCGACCTCAGCATGATCGAGCAGCCGCTCTGGGCGGACGACTTCTACTACCACTCCATGCTGCAGTCGCAGATTGAAACGCGCATCTGCCTGGATGAATCGATCCGCAACCGGCGCGAGGCGCTGGCTGCCATCGCGATCGGCTCTTGCCGGGTCATCAATATCAAGAACGGTCGAGTCGGCGGATTTTCCGAAGCCATCGCCGTGCACAACGCGGCCTTTGAGCGAGGTATTCCGGTCTGGTGCGGAGGCATGCTCGAGACCGGCATCGGCCGCGCTCATAACGTTGCGCTCTCCTCTCTGCCCAACTTCTCTCTGCCCGGCGACGTTTCCGCGTCCGCCCGCTACTGGAAAGAAGACATCATCGAGCCCGGGGTTGAGGTCACCAGCGCCGGTGAGATCCTGGTGCCGACCGTGCCGGGCCGGGGATACCAGGTACGGACAGATCTTATCGAGAGGCTGACCGTGCGCCGACACCAGGTTCGCGCGCTCGCCCTCGCCTAGCCTGAAGGCGAGGCCTGCCAAGTCTGGCGAGACAGGCGTCTTCGAGCGAGATGGTGGCTTGGGAGGGGTGGCCTGCGCCAAGCAGCTGGTTGCCGGGTGCCGCAAATCCGGGCAGCGCCCAACCGTTCCGCCCTACTTCCCGTCCAACCTTTAGTGCAAGGCTTTACCCGCCGAGCGCAATACAGGAGCGACTCGTATGACCCCGCAAGAAAGCCAGATGTTGAACGATCTCGCGCGTAAGATCAGCCAGACACAGCTTCAGGAGAAGGACCCTGAGGCTGCACAGCTGCTACAGCAATCCCTCGGTCACGATCAGGACGCGCTCTACAAGCTGGCGCAGACAGTGCTGGTGCAGAATATCGCCCTCGACCAGGCCCGGCAGCAGATCCTGCATCTGCAGGAGCAGCCGCACCAGTCGCGCACCTCAAGCTTCCTCGGCTCTTTGCTGGGGCACAAGGACCAGGCCCCTCAGCCGCAATCCCAGCCCCAGTCCCAGGGGCAATATCAGCAGGTCCCACCGCAGTACGTGCAGCAACCCGGCTACCAGCAGCCGCCTCAGTATGCGCAGCAGCCTGTCGCCGGCGGCGGCTCGAGCTTTCTCCGCTCGGCTGCAACTACGGCTGCCGGCGTTGCCGCAGGGGCACTGGCCTTTGAAGGGGTGGAATCGATGCTGCACATGGGTGGGGGCGGCTTTGGTGGAGGCGGCTTCGGCGGAGACTACGCTGGTGGCTTCGGAGGTGGACGCCCGTCTGAAGAGGTGGTGAACAACTACTACGGCTCTGACAGTGGCAACAGTCAGGACGGCAACATCGGCGGGCCTGACGAGCAGCCCCAGGGTGGCTATGATACCGGCGGTCAGGACGAACAGCCGCAGGGCGGCTCCTATGACGACTCCAGCTACGACACGGGGTCGGACGACGGTGGCGACTTTGGTGGGGATGAGAGCAACTTCGCCTAGATCGCCTGGATTGAGAAATCAGGTGGGTGAGGGAAACAGCAGGGCGACGCATAGCGTCGCCCTGCTGTGTTTTAAAACCTAAATGCAGCTTGCTCTTCCTCGCATTCGGCAAAGCGCTCGAACTCGGCTCCAGTCAATCGGCCGGTAAATCAGGGTCGAGTCTCCCGTTTGCTTCGAGCGGCGCGCGGTAGTCACCATGCAGGCTGACGAGCGTTCATGCTATCAAGTGCCTCCAAGAGCCATTCGCTACGATGGGAGGCATGCACACGGAACCTGACATCCGTTCCTCCCCAGGCGCAGCCTACCCACCTGGCCCGGCCATGCTGCCGCGCCTCCTCACCGGACAGTCGTTTCGGCAGAGCCCGATCGATTTTCTCGCGGCCAACGCAAAGCACTACGGCGACCTGGTGCACTTTCGTTCGCTTGAGGGCCACGTCTATCAGTTCAACCATCCGGCGCTCATCCAGGAGTTGATGGTGGACAACGAGCGGCGCAATCGCCGCGCGCTGGTGATGCAGCGAGCCCGTGGACTGCTGGGCGACGGCCTGCTAACCAGCGAAGAGCCCCTGCACATGCGCCAGCGCCGGATGGCTGCGCCGGCCTTTCATCGCCAGAGGATCGCCGCCTACGGTGAGGTAATCTCGAGGTTCGCGGCCGAGATTACTGCGCGCTGGCAGCCGGGTGTGCAGGATCTTCATCCGCAGATGCTGCTGCTGGCGCTACGCATCGTTGGCAAGTGCCTCTTCGACATCGACGCCGAAGCAGAAGCCCGGGCGATCGCGGCCGCAGTCTCCGCGTTCATGGTGCCGCCGCCTCCGGGCTACGTCCCAATGGCTCTCATCGAGCAGCTGCAGAAGCTGCCCTTCGGCCCCATGCTCAAGGTCAGGAAAGGCATCGACGACCTCGACGCGATCCTCTACGGCATGATCGCCGAGCGCCGCCGTGAGCCGGGTGATCGCGGAGACCTGCTCTCGATGCTGCTGGAGTCGGTCGATACCGAAGCAGCGCCAGGCTCCGCGGCCGACATCCACATGAGCGACAAGCAGGTGCGCGATGAGTGCCTGACCGTGATGCTCGCCGGACATGAGACCACCGCGAACGCACTGAGTTTCACCCTGTGGCTGCTCGCCCGGCACCCGGAGGTGCAGGAGGCGCTCTGTGAAGAAGCTGTGCGTGTGCTGGGCGATCGTCAGCCGGAGGCGGCGGATTATCCTGCACTGCGCTACGCCTGGATGGTCTTTGCCGAGGGCATGCGACTTTATCCCACCGTCTGGGTGCTCGGCCGCAGCGCCGGGCCGGAGGCTTACGAGTTTCGCGGCTTTACTATCCCACCCCGAGCCATGCTGCTGGCGCCGCAGATTGTGGTGCATCGCGATCCCCGCTTCTGGCAGGAGCCAGATCGCTTCTACCCTCAGCGCTTTGCCGAAGAGAGCAAGGGCGCTCGCCCCAAGTTCGCCTACTTTCCTTTCGGCGGCGGCTCGCGCCAGTGCATCGGCGAGTCACTGGCCTGGATGGAGGGCGTCTTTGTGCTGGCTACGATCGCGCGCATCTGGCGGCTTGCCCCGGCGCCCGGCGAGCCTAGCGAACTGCCCATGAGTCCGTCCGTCAATCTCAGGCCCAAGCGGGGCGTTCCCCTTCTGCTCGAACGCCGCTGGCATCCTGGTGGTTAAGACCGCGTGCGCGGCTGGCGGTCACTTCGTGACGAGTCTTCGGCCCTTGCGCTGGAAAACGGCTTGGCGCGCCAGCTGCAGGTCTACTTCAGGTTCTCCAATAGCGCGATCGCCGCCTTGTAGCCAGCATCGGGGACCGGGTGGAAGTCGCTTGACTCCTCAGTGGTTTGGAAGCTGAGCGACTTGAGCATGAGCGCCTTGCCGGTCAAGTTAAGCTTCAGCCGGGTCGCCTCCCAGTGGTGATCGCCCACGTCCGCCTGCTCCACCAGGATGCTGCCGCCCTTGTACAGCTTCCCAAGAATGCCCCAGCCGAAGTTCACATCTTCGATCAGGTGCGCGTCCAGCTTGACCATTCTTTGCTGAGCCTGGTCCACCCAGAGTTCGCCCTCCATACCGTGGTAGACCTCAGCCTCCCGATCAGGTGGGTTGAAGCTGGGATTGGGCTTGAAGGTCAGCCGGTAAGCAGGGCCGTTCGGCCCCGGCACCATCCCTTCGTAGTGGTAGAGGAAGGCATCAGGCAGCAGGCGCACCATCTCGTTCTCGCGTCCACCGTCCTCCTGCTCCCTTTTGTGGCGGTGCTCCTGGATCTCAGGGTGGTCGCGCAGGTTGTTCAGCCGGGCCAGCTCGGCCTGCTTTGCTTCCGGATCCAGCGGCTTGTCATCGCGTGCGATCAGCCGGGCGATGTCGCCATCCTTGGTCTCGACGATGATCTTGGTAGTTGTCTTGCCTTCATCCAATTTGTGCAGCTGGTAGCGAAAGGGGTGGCCCTGGTTGCTAGCCTTGAGCTCGTTTGCCGAGGCATCCTTGACGATGCTGGATGCATTCGGCGTCTGCGCATAGACTGCCGGCCCACTCGCCAGGCATGTGCAAAGCAGCACAAACGCGCAACCTGCTCGCCCACTTGGCGCGCACCTGTCTCCGACTTTGTCGGTGCCGCGAAAATCTCGTCTGTGACTCTCCATCGTTTTCGGCTTCCTCATGGTGATGACTTCTGTTGGACGCATCCGCAGGCAGATCGGGCCAGGTCCCTTCTATCCTTGGCGGCGATCCGTACCTGCTCTGCCGAGAACTCCAGCAGGTCTACGCAGAGTGACGTCGTCTGTGCCCCGCCCGGCTTGCGGCGCAGTGGGGTCTTGTATAGATTTGAGCCAGGTTCCGGGAGTAATTTCGTCCCATAGACAAGGATCACAGGAGAGTTTTGGGATGGCTGCTGTAGAAGGCACGAGCGCAAGTATTGGTAAGTCAGTCCAGATTCGGGGCGAGGTGCGTGGCAGCGAAGACCTGCTCGTGGAAGGCTTTGTCGAAGGAACCATCACTCTGCAGGAGAGCCGGTTGACGGTGGGCACCAATGCGCGGGTGCAAGCCGATATTGCCGCTCGTGACGTCGTCCTTCTGGGTACGGTGATCGGCAATGTCAGCGCCTCCGGTCGAGTCGAGCTGCGTAGCGGCGCCAACCTCACCGGCGATATCCAGGCTTCCCGCCTGTCCATTGAGGAAAACTCAGTCTTCTCCGGCAAGGTGGACATGGTGCAAAGCACAGCGCCAACCGCGCCGGCCGGCGTTTCCTCCAGCAGCTAAGCAAGCTTCCCTGTCGGACGAGTAAGGTTGGTCGAGTGTCGCTCGTATAGCTTTTCCTGACCAAAGAGCCGCCTAGAGTGAAGCTCGCATCCATAGGCATCAGGACAACTGCTCCCAGCCAAAGGCTGCCAGCAAAGGCGAGGTATAGGCGTGCTGCGAAGTATCTTTTCCAAAAAGGAAAGCGCCAGGTCAGACAGCCCTACTCTGCTCTCAGGGCCGCGCATCCCGCGCCACTCCAGCAGTTGGGCCACACTCAAAAAGCACCTGCACGCCGAGAGCCATCTTCGCGTGCTGGACATCGGCCCGACCTCGCCTGCGAATATCAACTACCTGACTAACATGGGCCACGGCGTGTGGATGGCCGACCTGGTCAACGAGGCGCTTCGCGGAGGCTGGGAGCTGCCGCCGGAAGAGGAAGGCGGCCAGCCCGGCTTTAATACCCGCGGCTTCTTCCAGCAGAATATGGACTTCGGCGGTCGCGAGTTTGATGTGGTGCTGCTCTGGACCACGCTCGACTACATCCCGGAGCCGCTGGTCAAGCCCCTGATCGCCGAGCTCCACAGCGCGATGCGTCCGGGCGGCCGGGTGCTGGCGATCTTTCACACCAAGACAACCGGCCCCGAGACTTCGTTCTACCGCTACCACCTTACGGACACCGACTCGATCGAGATGCAGGAGACGCAGCGCTTCCCGGTGCGCCGCGTCTACACCAACCGCAACATCGAGAAGCTCTTCGCTAACTTCAGCAACACACGCTTCTTTCTGGCCAAGGACAATCTCTACGAAGTCCTGATCAGCCGGTAGCTCGCCAGTCAGCGTACCGGTCAATTTACGGCACATGGCCACCTCGCCCGCAGCTACCGATGTCTGCTTGTGTCTCAAGCGCTGGCAAGAGCCACCTGATTTACCTGCTTTGCGGGCTGCGTTCCGGGCCATAGCGAGGCCTGCGCCGGCGCTTTCCCGACGGCTGCGCCGGCGTCCCGGGTCAGCACAGCGTCCATCGTCCGCTCGTGCAGGCGATGCTTCCGCGTCGCAGCCTTGACCAGCTCCCGAATGCGCCCCGCATACGCCTTGCCGACAAACGCGTCCGCGTCGTAACGGGCCGCGTAGCTTGCCTCAAGCTCTGGGTAGTGCTCGCGAATAAACTCGAGAAATACAGGCCGTGAGCAGGGTTTGAGGAAGAGCGGCTGCGCGGAGAAGAAGCTCGCGTCTGCCGCTTTGGCGCGGGCGGCCATCCCGTCCAGAGCTGCGCCAGTATCAGTCAGCCCGGGCAGCAGCGGCGAGCAGAGTACCCCGGTTCGCAGGCCGGCTCGGCGCAAACGCTCGACTGTGCGAAAGCGCAGATCAGGCCGCGGAGCCCGAGGCTCGAGCTTGCGCGCAAGCTCCGCATCGAGCGTGGTGATCGTGATATGCAGGACCAGCTCGTTCTTGGCGGCGATCACGGTCAGCAGGTCGATGTCGCGCTCGATCAGCGTCGACTTGGTCACGATGCCAATGCGGTGACCGTAGCGGCGCGCCAGGACTTCGAGAATCGACCGGGTGACCTTGGCACGGCGCTCGATCGGCTGGTAGGGGTCGGTCGCCGTGCCGATCGCGATCTCTTCTTCCGGGTCCAGGGTGCGCAGCTCCTGCTCGAGCAGCCAGGCGGCGTTCTGCTTGATAAAGATCTGACGCTCAAAGGCGGCCGGGTCTTTCAGCTCTAGGAACTCGTGCGTGTAGCGCGCATAGCAGTAGCGGCAGGCAAACTCGCAGCCGCGATAGGGATTGATGGTGCGCGCAAACCAGAGCTTTCGCTTGGAAGCAGACTTGTTGAGGATCGAGCGAACGGCAAGGGTGCGGAACTCGACCAGGTGGCCATCGTCAGCCGCCTCGGAGCTTGCGACCATCCGCGCCAGCCCGGTCGCGCGCGGCTCACCTGCCGGCAAGATCGGGAACAAGGCGGAAGTATCCCGCGAGACTTCCCCCGCTTGACCCTCGCCAGCCAAGGCCAGCGCCGCTGCTGCGTCTGCGGAGCTTGGAACCGTGCCCGGAGCCGAGTCATACTTCCACGCTGCGGCTGATGCGGGCGGCCAAGGAAGCGCCGGATTGAGCCGGGAAGGAGCCTCTGCAAAGAGGTCTTCGTTCAACGCGGGAAGCGGGTACTTCGCTGTATGTTCGCCCATGCCGAGACATTACGCCCGGTGTTGGCGAGCGTCAAGCACTTTTTCACCTTTTCTTCGCCGCACGATTGCCGCCGTAGGCGTTCAGGCTTGATGCTGTATCTCCGATCCCTTGCTCAACGTGAGACCCCACCATCAATGGTTTCCCTGCTCCTCTAACAAAACAGCAATCACGTACCCACTCCGCTAAGTCCTTGCCAACCTGCATCTGGAAGATAAAGCCAGGCATTACAAATTTGTGTGTGTGCACACCATCTCTACGCACCGATAAGGGGTGGTGCGTGTGCTTCCAGATCATGCCTGGCTCGCGAATCGTTATAGCAAGCGCAGCTTTGGTGGGGAAGCCTGACTCTCCATAAAGATAATGCCGAAAAGCTTCTCTGTACGGACCGAGCCTTACAGGATAGATATCTTTTCCTAGCCAAGGGTAGACAGCTCCACGCCAGAACATGCTGGCAGCAAAGTAGGTCAGTGCCTCGCGAGCGGCTGTTTCTACCTGCTCGCCAGTAAAAACCTTGACTCCAAAGCCGAAGTGGCTCGGGTGGAGCTGCTGGAGTTTCGCTAGCAGTGGAAATGTCGTTTTATCTACTGTGAATGGCCCAAACGTAGGCATTCGTTGCTGGATGCCGTTGGAGAAAATCCATTTCTCCCCAAGTCTGTTGAATCGCTGCTCGCAATCATGGCAGAGCACATAGGCTCTTTCCTGATGATCGGTTTGCACAAGCAGGCCTTTCGCAATAAGGAGTGGACTGGAGTTACCGGGTGCGTCTGCCGTTTTGCATAAGCGATAAACTCCGGCCGGTACATAGTGACTACGCTGCAGTGCCACGTCGGAATGGAGGCAAAGTTTGCAGGTACCTATAAAACCCATCTTGCTCCCTACTACTTAGCGGAACGGCTATGCCGACACTTGGAACGCGTTACGTCTCTTTCTCACTCGGGTGTGCCGCCTATAAGCCTGTTTCCTCGAAAGTACTCCTTGAATCAATTCGCAATCACCAGCGCTCCACCTGCAGCGGCACAGTCCCTTTCGGCCGTAGGGACACGCGCGCCTGCACCTCTAACTTCTCCGGCGCGCCGGCAGGCAGGCTGAAGCGCCAGTCCCGCGCCATCGTTGCCAAGGAGAGCACACCCTCCATCCACGCTAGGCCTTCGCCGATGCACTGGCGGCTGCCCGCTGCGAAAGGGAAGTAGCTCAGCTTCGGCCGTCCCCCGCGAGTCTCTTCGCTAAAGCGCAGAGGGTCAAAGCGCTCGGGCTCCTGCCAGAAGCGTTCGTCGTGGTGGACGACAATTTGCGGGGCGAGCAGGATCGAGCCCTCGGGAATCGTGAAGCCGCGGTACTGATACGTAACCGCTGCTGTTCGCGCGGTCACCCACACCGGCGGGTAGAGCCGCATCGTCTCGGCAAAGCACATGTGCGCATAGCGTAGGCTGGCGTAGTCCCCGGCAGTCGCGTCGCGGGCCCCGGCAGTCCCGGGCGAGCCGAGCACCGCGAAGGCCTCGTCATGCAGGCGCTGCTGGGCCTCGGGGTGCGTCGCCAGCAGCCAGAGCGCAAAGCTGAGCGCGTTCGCGGTCGTCTCATTGCCAGCCAAGAGCGCGGTCACGCACTCGTCGCGCACCTGCGAGTCGGACATGCCGCCGGTGTTCTCCTCGGTGTCTTCGGCGGCAAGCAGCATCGAGAGCAGGTCGCCGCGGTCCACGATCGCCGGCCGCGCCTTGTAAGAGGCGGGGTGACCAGCATGGTGCGCGTCATTCGCGAAGGCCTGCTGCGGAGTGGCAGGCGGGTTCCCAGCCGCGGTATGCGGGCTGGCTTCCGGCGCGTTCCCAGACAAGGCTTCAAGCCCGACAGCAGGCGAGCTGCCGCCGGCTCCGACCGGTGCGCGCCGCTCGGCGATGATGCGGTCGATCAGCGCGTCCACCTCGACCCGGCTGCGGCGGATGCGCTGCATCATCGGGATAGGCAGCTTCTGGATCGTCTCCGAGAAGGGTAGAAAGACCAGCGGCAGAAAGGCCATGAACGCCTCGATCGCCTCGGCGATCTTCTGCGTGTCGCCGCCCATCTCTTCATCAAAAAGCGTCTTGCCGACGATGCGCAGCGCGAGCCGCTGCATCTCGGTGTGCACCTGGCAGATGCCTGGCTGCCAGCCGGCTGTCATCTCGGCGGCAAACGCGCCGATCACGCGCCCGTAGCCGGCGATACGGTCCCGATGAAAGGCCGGCGCGGCCAGCCGTCGCTGGCGCATGTGCAGGGGCTCCTCGCTGGTCAAGAGGCCCTCGCCCAGCACCAGCTTCGAGTGCTGCATGACCATGCCGCGATGGTGGTGCCGGGCATCGGTGACCAGCAGATCCTGCACCAGGTCCGGATGGTTGAACTGGTAGATGTGGCGCCCGGCAGCGCGGTAGTGCACCAGGTCGCCAAATTGGCGCGCGTTGTAGGCCAGGGTCTCGGCCGGGTTCGGGCGAAACGCGCGGCCTGAGAGCAGCGCGCCAAGGAAGCTTGGACCGGCCGGATAGGCGCCGCCTGGTGCAGACTGGATCTGTGGTGGCGGGTAGACGGCCTTGGTCGCGGCTGTGCTCATCGGTCCAGTGTAAGCGGTGAGTGTCGCAGCAGCGGCGACGGTACCACCGGGTCAAAAGCCAGACCCCCTTCGCGGGTAGCGGTCACTTCGTAACGGGTGTACCGCGCCTTCGGCGCACTTGCCACGAATGGCGGCAGCCTCCATGGCAGATGGCGCCTCCCGCGCAGGGGGTCTGGCTTGAAAAAGCTACTCGTCCCCTCGCTCGTCGGCCGAGCTGCGGGGAGCGCGAATCGAGAAGGCCGAAGATTGGGGCACAGTTGCAGGAAAGTCAGACACGGCGGCGGGCGCGCTCGCGTGACCTGCATCGAGTCGCCGCAGGTCGCCTAGGATCTCCTGCTTGCTGCGCGCATAGTCGGTCGCGAGCCGGGTCAGCGCGTAGGTCACGATGTCAGAGTGGTGCAGCTGCGACATGCCCGGATCGCGGCTGAGATTTAACCACAGCCGGTGGACCAGTTGTACATCATCGGTACGCAGTAAAGGGGCATGCGGGCCGATGTGAAAGTGCTGTGCCTGGCCATCCGGCGTAACGACCACATAGGTGAGCTGCTGCTTCGGATCAGGCAGCGTCTCCCACGCTTGGCCGATGGCAAAGGCCTGCTCCTGCGGCGAGCGCGTGGAGGAGAAGCCGGAGATCAGCATCGAGACTTCAAGCGAGTTCGCAGTTTGCACCAGCGCGGGAAAGATCTCTGCTGCAGGCACGACCAGCAGCGAGATGTGCTTGCCGAAGCTCTCGGCAACCGACACAGCCTTGGTAAAGAGCATCTGCTCATGCTCTGAGAAGCTCTGTTCGGAGGGGTCGAGATACTCCGGCCCCCCGGCGCCGATCATCCGGGCGGTCAGCACGACGACGTCCTGGATATCGGTGTCGGTGCGTGAGAGCGCCCACTTGAGAGCGTAAGGCTTGGTTGCATCGCTCATCGTTACCAGCACGCCGCCGGGCTTGATCTGGAGCGCTTCGCGGCCGATCGTCTCCTCGTGCTCGAGCTGAAAGTGCTCCTTCATCTGCTGGACGGTGTACTGCTGACGCTTCGCATTCTGCCGCTCCGAGAAGCTGAAGATGCAGAAGAAGACGCCGGCAAAGATGATCCCGCTGATGGTCGCAGTGCTCTTGGTCAGCAGGTTGGTGCAGGCGGTCGCGAGCAGGACCAGGAAGACCGAGAGCAGGCCGATCGGAACATCCTTGCCCCCGATGCGGATGTTGACCGGCACCCGCCAGCCGCGCTCTCCCTTGTACTTCCAGCGCAGCACCAGCATGGCCAGCGCGTTGAAGGTAAAGCTCCAGATCACGCCAAAGGCGTATGCCTCGCCAAGGGTGATGACGTTGCCGCGCGTGACGATGATAGTGAACAGCTGTAGCCCGGTGACCAGGTTGACGATGCGATAGCTGGTGCCAAAGCGCTTGTGCGGCTTGCGATACCAATCGGTGAGCACGCCGTCTTCGGCGATGCGCATCAGCACGCCGGTCGAGCCAATGATCGAAGTGTTGATCGCGCCCGAGAGGATCAGGAAGCCGACGATCACCACAAAGATGCGGAAGATGATCTTCAGCGTCATCGGCCCGACCATGTACATGGCGAGCCCGGCGATCAGGTTGTCACGGTAGACCGGGATGCGCACAGAGTCCGGGATGAGCATGACAGCAAGGAGGCTGACGACGCCGGTAAAGACCAGCGAGTAGATCGCGATGACGATCGCGGCACGCTTAAGGTTCTTTAGCTTGGGGTGCTCGATCTCACGATTGACCTGGGCCAGCGTTTCCTCGCCGCTCATGGCGAGGATCGAGTGGCCGAAGGCCATGATGATGCCAAAGACGCCGAGCCCTGCCGCGAGCCGGGTGCCGCTTAAAAAGCCGAGCGCGTCATGCGAGAAGTGCAGGTTTGCGGGGATCGGCGAAGGCGGCAGGTGCGCGCCCTGGTGCAGCACCGAAAAGACGCCCCAGCCGACCAGCAGCACCACCATGATGGTGGTGATCTTCATCACTTCGAGCGCCTTGTCGGTCGACTCCTCGATGCCCTTGGTGTTCTGCCACCAGTAGTAGATCGTGACCGCGATACAGAAGACAGCCGAGGTCGCGTTCATGGGCAACTGGCGCGCAACGTGCGGCGCGATGGTGAGTGCGGGCGGCAGCCAGTTGTGGATCGCGGCCACGGTGAAGAGCTCGTTCAAGAGGCCAGTGATGTACTGGCCGGCCGAGACGCCGGAGATCGGCCCGGTCAAGATGTAATCGAACATCAGCGCCGAGACGCTGAGCTTGGCAAAGGTGCCGCCGAGCGCCTCCTTGACTACGCGGTAGACGCCGCCACGGGTAAACATCGAGCAGCTCTCGACATAGACCGCGCGCACCGCGAAGGAGAAGAGCATGACTCCGAGGATGAACCAGGGCGCAGACTTGCCGACTGCCTCCTCCGAGATGCCGCCCGCGTAGAAGGCTGAGGACCCTAGGTCGCAGAGCACTACCGAGGCCGCTCTCCAGAAGGAGATAAAGGTCAGCATGACGGAGGAAGCCACGACCAGCCGGACACGATTGGACACAGGCGCCGGCGCGGTGTGCGTGGTGCTTCCGTGGGGTGGGGCGGGGTCGGGGATGTGCGGAGGTTGGCTCAACGGGTGTGTAGGGCCAGGCTTCTGGCGGCCTGTCTTCGGTCAGCGTACGCAGAGAAGATAGCCATGCTGGTGTACTAATCCTCGCCTAAAAGCTCGTGGAGGTCCTCAACGAAACTGATCACGACGACCACGGCAGAGCCGGCCAGGCCTGCGAAGAAAATTGTCTCAAGAAGGTGCACCGCGAAGTGAGCGAGAAGTACCACGACGATTAGTCTACCGTAACGTGAGCCGAGCTTGAGCAGAATGGTGCGTCGGGCAGGTGGTACAGTCAGACCGGATGGCACGTCCAGGCACAGGCAAGCAACAAGTTCGGCGCGGCGACGGGTCAGCAGCCGGGATCGGCATCGATCCCAAAATTGGGTCTGAGGCCGGGTCTGGGGTTAGGACCTCGACTGGGTCCCGGTCTGGAGCCAGGCTGGAAGCCTCGCCCCGCGGCGCAAAGACCTTTCGCCTGCGCACCGGCCTGCTTTGCGGGCTGCTCTCCGCTGTCATGCTCAACCTGCCTTTTCCGCTCGCAGGCCCGCTGCCGCCCTGGCGCGCGGTGTACTCCTTCTTCGCGCTGGTGCCGCTCTTCTATGCCGTGCTGCGGGCGCAGGCTGTGGAGCAGCCGCGCGCGCTCCGCCATAGCGCGCTCTACGGTTACGCCTGCGGAGTCGCCTGGTACCTGCTCAACTGCTACTGGATCTACGCGACCATGCACACCTACGGCAACCTGCCGCCCGTGGTCTCGGCCGGCATCCTGGTGCTGTACTCGCTCATTCTAGGGCTCTACTTCGCGCTCTTTGCCTGGCTGCTCGCAGTGGTGCGTCGAGCAGCCGGGCGCGTGCTGCCGTCGCTGCTGGCGGCCCCATTCCTGTGGGTGGCAGTCGAGTACCTGGCCGCCCACCTGACCAACGTACCCTGGGACCAGCTTGGCTACGCGCAGGTTGACAACCTGGTGCTGACCCGGCTTGCGCCGGTGACCGGGGTTTACGGCCTCTCGTTTGCGCTCGCTGCGGTCAACGCGGCGTGGATGGGGGTCTTCTTTGCGCCGAGCAAGCGGCGCCGGCTGCGCTTCTTCGCCGGCTGCCTGGTGCTGGTCTGCGCGCTGCAGCTTGGCTCCTACCTGCATGAGCCGCGCTCGCCCACGCAGGCGAAGGCGGTGCTGGTGCAGCCCGACCTGAAGGTCGGGGGCGAAGGCGGCGCCGACAATCTCTGGACCGGTAACGTGTGGGACGCAAAGACCGCCGAGTACCTGCGCCTGAGCGAGCTGACCTGCACGCCCTACCTGCTGGGCATGCCCGAGCTCACGCCGACCCGCGTGCAGCGCGTCTGCCCGGGCATGCAGCCGCCGGCGACGCTGGTCGCCTGGCCGGAGTCGCCGGCACCCTTTCGCGAGCGCGACCCCCGCCTGGTCGCGCTGATGCAGCAGCTAGTGCTTTCGACCGGGGCAACCGCGGTCGTGGGCAACGCGGCGGTTGAGCCGAGCGGCGCGTACTTCAATGCCGGCACGGTGATCGCGCCCGATGGCACCCGGCTCGGACGCTACGACAAGATCCACCTGGTCCCCTTCGGCGAGTACGTGCCCTATGCCGGGCTGCTTTCGTTTGCCGGGCACCTGACGCAGAACGTCGCGGCCTTCTCGCGCGGCACCGAGCGCCGCGTCTTTCCGCTGGTCTCGCCGACCGGCGGCCCCACCCACCGCTTCTCGGTTTTCATCTGCTACGAGGCGGTCTTTGCGTCTGAAATCAGGCTCTTCGCAAAGAACGGCGCCGAGGTCTTCGTCAATATCTCGGACGATGGCTGGTACGGCGACACGAGCGCCCCCTGGCAGCACCTGAACATGGCGCGGATGCGCGCGATCGAAAACCGGCGCTGGATCGTGCGCGACACCAACTCCGGCGTCACTGCCTCGATCGACCCGCTCGGCCGCGTAGTTGAGAGCATCAACCGGCACGAGCTGGCCGCGCTCACCGCCGACTACGGCTACCGCTCCGACCTGACCTTCTACACCCGCTACGGCGATATCTTCGCCTGGCTCTGCTGCCTTGTGTCGTGTGGAATAATTGCCCTAGCGTGGACGGGCCCGGCCCTCCGCAAATCTGCAGCACCAAGACAGGACTCCTCAAGTGCTAAGCGATCTTGAGTTTGCCTACACCCCCATCCGGGACAAGGTAAGCGACCTGCGGGAGTATCTTTGACCCGGCAGGCCTGCGCCAGCAGTTAGCCGCGATCGAGACCCGGCTCTCCGACGCATCGCTGTGGGCTGACCCCAAGCTTTCGCAGCCCATCATGCGCGATCGCAAGCGGCTCGAAGCGCTGCTCGCCGATGCCCAGGAGCTCGAAAGCCGGCAAGGGGATATCGACTCCTACTTCGAGCTCGCCCGCGAAGGCGAATCGGTCGAAGACGATCTGGAGCGCGAGATCGCGGCACTCTCGGCCTTCTCAGAGAAGCTGGAAGCCCGCACCCTGCTCTCGGGCGAGACCGACCCGCTCAACGCCATCGTCACCGTGCACCCCGGCGCCGGCGGCACTGAGTCGCAGGACTGGGCGGAGATGCTGATGCGCATGTACCTGCGCTGGGCCGAGCGCGAAGGCTTCAAGACCGAGATGAACGACTACCAGGATGGCGAAGAAGCCGGCATCAAGGCCGCCACCTTTACCGTTACCGGCGAGTACGCGTTCGGCCTGCTCTCGGGCGAGACCGGCGTGCACCGGCTGGTGCGCATCTCGCCCTTTGACCAGGCTAAGCGCCGGCATACTTCCTTCGCCTCGGTCTTCGTCTCGCCAGAGATCGATGACTCGATTGTGATCGACATCAAGCCGGACGACCTGCGCACCGACACCTACCGCTCGGGCGGCAAGGGCGGCCAGCATGTCAACACGACCGACTCCGCGGTACGCATCACGCATCTGCCGACTAATATTGTCGTCCAGTGCCAGAACGAGCGCTCACAGCACAAGAACAAAGACAAGGCAATGAAGATGCTCCGCTCCAAGCTCTACGAGTATGAGCTCGACAAGAAGAAAGCCATCTCGCGCGAGCTTGAGGATTCGAAGCTGGACATCAAGTTCGGCTCGCAGATCCGCTCCTACGTGCTGCAGCCCTACCGCATCGCGAAAGACCACCGCACCAAGGTTGAAGTGGGTGATGTAGACCGGGTGCTTGATGGCGCGCTCGAGCCGTTTCTCTTCGGCTACCTGAGAATGCGGCGCAATGGCGGAGTCCCCTTGAGCGCCGATGCATCCGATGACTTAGAGCTGTAGCATCGGCTCCGAGGAGACAGGCATGAATGAGCCAGAGACCATCCGCGGCATTCTTGAGAACGCAAAGACAATCGCCGTCGTCGGGCTGAGCAGCGACGAGTCGCGGCCGAGCTATGGCGTCTCCCGGTACATGCAGCAGCAGGGCTACCGGATCATCCCGGTCAATCCGGGCATTGAAAGCGCCTTGGGCGAGAAGGCGTACGCCTCGCTCGATGACGCATGCCACGCACTCGGAGAGCAGGGAACGAAGATCGACCTGGTCGATGTCTTTCGCGCGTCGGTCTTCGTGCCGGAGATCGTCAAGGACGTGATGCGTCTCAAGATCCCCGCGATCTGGCTGCAGGAAGGCGTCTGCCACGAGGAAGCTGTCGTGTGGGCCCAGGCGGACGGGATCAAGGTGGTGATGGACCGCTGCATCCTCAAGGACCACGCCGCCGCGCATGCAAATCAAGGCGTGACCAACGGCTGACAGCCGCCAACTGGAAGCCAGGTCCTCTCGAAGCGGGCCAGCTTATACTAACGGCAACGAGCGAGGGCGTATGGTTACCACCGGCATTTCGATCGAGGAGTACAACCGGACCAGCTACCATCCTGACCGCGAGTACGTCGATGGGGAGCTAAGGGAGCGGCCCGTGGTTCAGACCGTCCACAGTTTTTTACAAGGGATTCTCGTAAGTTGGTTTCTCACTCACAAAAGGGAGTGGGGCATCAAGGCCGGCGTGGAAACGCGCACCCGAGTCTCTCCCTCGAAAGTTCGCCTACCGGATGTGGTTGTCGTGCCGCGAGGTAGCTATCCGCAGACTCTTGTCGCCCCGCCTCTGATCGTTATCGAAATCCTCTCGCCCAATGACAGCTATGTCGAAACCAAGCGGCTCGCCGTTGACTACCACGCCATGGGCGTGAAGAACATCTGGCTCTTCGACCCGGAGACCCGCACCGCCGAGATGTGGACCGGCAATGCGTGGCTTGCCGCTGAGCGGCTTTCCGTGGCTGACAGCCCGATCTATGTTGATGTAGCGGCAATCTTTGCTGAACTCGATGAGGACGACGCGTAGCGCCTTATCCGGTTCAGCGAGTTGCGACAGGGGCACCCGGAAGACATGCACGGCAAACCAGCGGGGGGACATATGGCCACCACCGGCATCTCGATCGAAGAGTACAACCGGACCAGCTACCATCCTGACTGCGAGTACCTGGGTGGGGAGTTAAGGGAGCGCCCTGTGGTGCAGACGGTTCATGGACTGTTGCAGGTTCTGCTGGCGAGCTGGTTTTCCAGCCACAAGCAGGAATGGGGAATCAAGGCCGGGGTCGAGTTACGCACCCAGGTAACCGCGGATCGCGTGCGGCTGCCTGATGTTGTGGTGCTCGCGCGTGGCGCCTATCCGCAGACCCTGGTCGACCCGCCTCTGATCGTGATCGAGATCCTCTCGCCGGACGACAGCTACGTCGAAACCAAGCGGCTCGCAGTCGAGTACCAGACCATGGGTGTGAGAAACATCTGGCTCTTCGACCCGGAGACCCGCACCGCCGAGATGTGGACGGGAAGCGGCTGGCTTGCCGCCGAGCGGCTCGCGGTGTCAGACAGCCCGATCTATGTGGACGTGGCAGCAATCTTCGCGGAACTTGACGACGACAACGCTTCCTGATGCCTGCTGCTGCGAGCGCCTGCGGCCGTCAAGCCCCGGTCGCACTCGCAACGGTCCGCCGCTGCTGTAAGGGCGCAGCTGCGGCAGTCATACAATCGAGTCCATGCGCTCTTTCCGTGCCATCCTCCTCTCAACTTTGCTTTGCCTGCTCTTCGCGCCATGGCAGGGGTGGGCGCAGACCCTCGCCGCAGGGCCAGCCTCGGCTTCGGCGACAGCACCACACCTTTCTGTCTCGCTGCTGGTGCCGCCGCAGGCGCTTGCGCCTGGCCAGCACTTCACCGCCGGTCTACACTTCAAGCTTGAGCCGCACTGGCACGTCTACTGGCTCAATGCCGGCGACTCCGGCGAGCCGCCGCGGGTAAGCTGGCAGCTTCCCTCCGGCGTCACGGCTGGGCCGCTTCAGTTTCCCGCGCCCTCGCGCCTGCCGCTTGGTCCTCTGATGGACTTCGGCTACGAGGGCGAGGTCGTCTTTCCAGTTGCAATGCAGGTCGGCCCAGCAGTCCCGGTAGGTAAGCCGGCAGTGCTCTCGGCCAAGGTCGACTGGCTGGTCTGCCGCGAGGTCTGCCTGCCTGGGAAAGCCACGCTCAGCGTAGAGCGGCCGGTCGTCGCTGGTCCAGTCCAGAAGATCCAGAGTGATCCAGCCTCAGCGGCGCTGATCGCGCGCTTTGTCGCGCTGGAGCCGCAGCCGCTCAAGGGTGTCGCCCACTTTGCTCCAAACGGCAAGAGTCTCACGATCGAAGTCCCGACCGGCCAGCCGGAGAAGACTGCGCAATTCTTTCCCTATGATTCGCTCCAGATCGCGAATGCCGGCGCGCAGACCGTAACGCCGACCGCCAACGGCGGGCAGATCACCCTTGCCAGGGATGAACAGGCAAGCCAGCCGCTCCCAACTCTGCATGGACTGCTGGTCTTTCCCAGCTCTGGGCCGGATGCCAGGCCAGGCACGAGCGGCGCCCAGAGCCGCGCCTACGAAGTTCACGCGGTGCCGGGCGCGCTCTCGGCAGCTTTACCCGCAGCCGGCGCCGGAGCTGCCGGGCTGCTGCGCGCAGCCGGCCTCGCGTTTGTCGGCGGCATCCTCCTTAACCTGATGCCGTGTGTGTTCCCGGTCCTCTTCATCAAGGGGCTGTCGCTGGTGCACTCCTCGCAGCAAGAGCGGGGCCGCCAGCGCGCGCATGGCTGGGTGTACACGCTTGGCATCCTGGTCTCGTTCTGGCTGGTGGTGGGCCTGCTGCTGGGCTTGCGCGCGGCCGGCTACCAGCTCGGCTGGGGCTTCCAGTTCCAGTCGCCTATCTTTCTCGCGATCATGGCGATGTTTCTCTTCTTCCTCGCGCTCTCGCTCGCCGGCCAATTTGAGATTGGTCTCTCGCTCACCAGCGCAGGCGGCGACCTGGCGCAGAAAGGCGGCTATGCGGGCAGCTTCTTTACCGGCGTTCTGGCTATGGTCGTCGCCACCCCGTGCACGGCGCCGTTTATGGGCGCGGCGATCGGCTACGCGCTGAGCGAGTCGGCTGCGGTCAGCTTTGCGGTCTTCACCGCGCTCGGCCTGGGGCTCGCGGCGCCTTACCTGCTGCTGGCCTACAATCCCGGCTGGACGCGCTTGCTGCCCAAACCCGGCGCCTGGATGGAAGTGCTTAAACAAGCGATCGCGGTGCCGATCTTTGCGACCGTGATCTGGCTGGTATGGCTCTTTACTGAAGGTAGCGGAGCCAACGCCTTGCTGGGCCTGCTCGCGGGCTTCCTGCTGCTGGGCATCGCCGGATGGATCCTCGGCCGGTGGCCTGCCCGGCCTGCTGCAACGATGGCCGCGATCTTCGTCTTGCTCGCTGCGGTTGCGCTGCCGGTGCTTGCGGTCGATACCCTCTCGGTCGCGCCGGCAGAGGAGGGCAAGGCTTCCGCCAGGGGCCTGGCTTGGATCCCGTTTACCCCGGACGTGGTTGCGAAGTACCGTGCTCAGGGTAAGCCTGTACTGGTCGACTTTACGGCCAGTTGGTGCCTGAGTTGCCAGGTGAACGAGCGCGTGGTGCTCGACCGGGCCGACGTGCAGCAGCGCCTGCGCGCAAGCGGGGTAGTGCTGGTCAAGGCCGATTGGACCCGCCACGACGAAGCGATTGGTACCGCGCTCGCCGCGCTCGGGCGCAGCGGCATTCCAGCGTATGCGCTCTACCCTGCAGCCGCCGGCTCGCCCCCGCAGCTGCTGCCCGAGGTGCTGACTACCGGAATCGTCTACTCCGCGCTCGACGGTCTGCGGCAGACTCCGGCCAAGGGGCTCTGACGCGCGGACACACGCGAGCCGCAAATGCGAATGCATCGGAAGCGTTTTTGTTCCCACGAACAACATGGTGGTCCAGCCTAGATCACGGCGCGTCCTACTTGCAGCCGCGTTACCATTCCAGCTTCAGGAGCCAGCCTTGATACCTCGTTGCCTCGCCATCGCTTGTCTTACCAGCCTCGTCGCCAGTGCGGCGTTCGCCGCCAAGGTGGGCTCGCCCGCGCCAGAGTTCTCCGGCACTGACTCTCACGGCAAAACCGAACAGCTCTCCGCCTACAAGGGCAAGTATGTGGTGCTCGAGTGGACCAATGCCGACTGCCCCTACGCGCATGCCCAGTACGCCAGCGGCAACATGCAATCGCTGCAGAAGCGGTGGACCGCGGAGGGTGTGGTCTGGCTGTCGGTCATCTCCTCCGCCCCTGATCATCAGGGTTATAAAACAGCCGCTGAAGAGAACGCGTACCTCGTCGCGGAGAAAGCCGCGCCGACAGCGGTCCTGCTTGATCCGTCCGGCACGATCGGCCACGAGTACGAGGCCAAGACGACCCCGCACATGTTCGTCATCGACCCGAGCGGGAAGCTGATCTATGCGGGCGCGATTGATAACCATCCGACCTCCGATCCTTCGGAGATCAAAAGCTCGAAGAACTATGTAAGCCAAGCGCTGACTGAGGCCATGGCCGGCAAGCCGGTGGCTCTGGCTTACACGCGTTCTTACGGCTGCAGTGTGAAGTACGCCGGCGAGTAGAGATATGAGCGCTGCACGAGTTGCGCTCGCTGCTTTGCAGCGGATTCCGTATGCATTGGCAGGCCTTGTTGCTGGCGACTGCATCCTGGGTCTGGTGATTAGTGTTTTGGACGCTCGAGAGGGTGGGCACCCTGCACTTCATTTTTCCGAGCTCATTAGAGGTGTTCCTTAATCGGTCCTACTCTCTCTTTACGTCTCCTTTCCAGGATGGCTCTTGCTCGGGCTCCCTTTTACGCTTTTCGTTCCATCCAGATTGGCGGAGCGTATCCACCCGTTCATCGCGCTGCTCATCGGCAGCGTGATCGGGTCTTTGTCTCTATTCCTGTTTTTTGCGCGCATGGCGCTGGCTAGTGGTCAGATCACCAGCATCGCCGACCTGCTGCCTGATTCCAACACCAAGTTTGATCCATCCATGGTTTCTCCATTCCTCTATGCAGCCGTAGTTGGTGCTTCGGCAATCTATATCTACACAGTGCTTTTGCGGCATTACGATGGGAGTTCACGCGGGCCTGCAACAGAGCCGGGTGAGTCGAAGTCTACCGCTTAGCCTCGCGCAAACGCCTGATCTCGTCTACCCGCTGACTTAGTAACTTTTCGCGCCCTTCCTGCGTAGGCCTGTAGTAAGCGCGATCGCGCAGGTTCTCCGGCAGGCACTCCATGTCGGCGACCTTGCCTTCTTCCTCGTGCGCGTACTTATAACCCTTGCCGTAATCAAGCTGCTTCATCAGTTTCGTTGGCGCGTTCCGCAGGTGAAGCGGCACCGGCTCGGCGCGCGTTGTTTCTACATCCTGCCTGACTGCTCCGTACGCGGTGTAGAGCGCGTTTGACTTAGGCGCCAGCGCTAAGTACACAACCGCTTGCGCCAGCGCCAGCTCGCCCTCCGGCGCGCCGAGAAAGTCCATCGCGTCCCGCGCCGAAAGACACAAATTCAAAGCCTCCGGCGCGGCCAGGCCGATATCTTCAACCGCCATCCGCACCACCCGTCGCGCGATGTACATCGCGTCTTCGCCCGAAGCAAGCATGCGGCCCAGCCAGTAGAGCGCCGCATCCGCGTCCGAGTTACGCACCGACTTGTGCAGCGCGGAGATCAGGTTGTAGTGCTCCTCGCCATGCTTGTCATACAACAACGTTCGCTGCTGCAGCGCCTGCGAAACATACTCAACCGTGATCGTGCGCGTGCCTACCTGCGCGATCTGCGCAGCCATCTCGAGCGCGTTCAGCGCATTGCGCGCGTCGCCGCCAGTGTAAGCAGCAATGCGCTCGAGCGCGTCTTCGTTCGCCGCCAGGCCATACTCGCCAAGGCCGCGCTCGCGGTCCGAGAGCGCGCGTCGCAGCAGGCCGACAATCTCCTCATCAGTCAGCGCCTTGAGCGTGTAAACGCGGCACCTCGAGAGCAGCGCCGCGATGATCTCAAACGAGGGATTCTCGGTCGTTGCGCCGATCAGCCGGATCGTGCCGCGCTCGACATAGGGCAGAAACGCATCCTGCTGCGCCTTGTTGAAGCGATGAATCTCGTCCACAAACAGGATCGTGCGCGAGCCGTACTCCGACGCCTTTTCGGCGTCGACCATCACGTGCTTGATCTCCTTGATGCCGGAGAGCACGGCGGAGAACTCGATGAACGTCGCAGATGTCGTCGCGGCGATGATCTTGGCAAGCGTGGTCTTGCCGACCCCGGGTGGCCCCCAGAAGATCATCGAGGAGGCGTCATCGTGCTCGATCTGCAGGCGCAGCGGCGCGCCGGCGCCGAGCAGGTGGTACTGGCCGACGTACTCCTCGAGCACGCGCGGGCGCATCCGCTCGGCGAGCGGCGCAGTGCGGGGCACCGAGGTTTGAGGCAGATCCGGGACAGCGCCGAAGAGGCTCATGCCAGGCTTGGATGTGGCTTCGCCGCGGAGAGCGTGCCGAGGTCGGCGGCGGCTGCACGCTGGCGTGAGACTTCGTAGAGGAGAACGCTGGCGGCACTCGCGGCGTTGAGCGACTCGACCGGACCAGGGCAGGGAATGGTCACTCCACCCGCACAAGCGCCGACCATCGCAGAAGACAGACCTGAGCCCTCGTTACCGATCCAGAGTGCTACCGGTCCCTGCATCTCGGCCAGGTGCGCCGGCGTTGCCGCGCGGCCGGGCGCGACTGCCCCCAGCGAGCGTACGCCGGCCTCGCGCAGCAACTCGATGGCGCTCCTGCCTGCGGACTCACTCGTGACCTTACCGGCCGTATCAGAACCTGCACGGGTACTCTGGCCGGCAAGCGCGATCACGGGCACACGAAAGGCCGAGCCCATTGAAGCGCGCAGGCACTTCGGGTTCCACGGGCTGGCGGTGCCAGGCAGCACGAGTACGCCATGCGCCCCAAAGGCCTCGGCCGAACGAAGAATGGTGCCGACGTTGCCGGGATCCTGCACCCCGGCCAGCACCAGCAGCAAGGCCGGCCCCGGCGTGGCGAGCACCTGCTCGAGGCGGAAGACCGGCGGCACGGCCAGGGCGGCAATGGCCTGCGGCGCGTCGGTGGTGACCGCGCCGTTTAACACCTCTTCGGGGAGTGCGAGGATCTCCGGCACGCGCTCGAGCCACGTGGGCGGCAGAGCGTCCAGCAGCGACTCCGAGCCAAGCCGCACGAAGATCGCCGGCACCTCGAGCCCGCTCCGCAGCGCCTCTTCAACCAGGTGCATACCCTCTAGCCCGATCAGCGACGCGCTGGGCCGGGAGAGCACGGCACGCAGCTCTTTGACACGTGCATTGTGCCGACTCTGTACAATGCGAGTACGCGTGTGCACTTCGGTCGGCATGGGTGCGATTCTACCTCGTGCGCTCCCAGCAAGCCCGGCGGCGCCTCCTCTTGTGACCCGCAGCGGCACTCACGAGCGGCCCGTTCTGCGCGATTCCATGCACTCTTTTGAGGGAGCCCCATTGTCTGCGGAAATCCTGCGCATTCATCCGGATGAACCAGAGCCGGAGCGCGTGCAATATGTTGCCGACTGCCTCAAGAGCGGCAAAGTCGTGGGTATTCCGACCGATACGTTCTACGGACTGGCTGTGGACCCGGTCAATCTGCGCGCCGTCGAGAGTATCTACGACATCAAGTCGCGGCTCAAGAACAAGCCTCTCTCGCTGCTGGTCGCCAGCCTGGCCCAGGCCTACGAGCTGGCCCGCGATCTTGGCCTCGACTTTGATCGGCTGGCCGAGCAGTTCTGGCCCGGGCCGCTGACGCTGATCGTCAAAGCCAGCTCTAGGCTGCCCCTGCGCTCGACCGCGAACACGGGCAACGTCGCACTGAGAATCCCTGACGCCCCGATCGCCCGCGCCGTAGTCGCCGCGTTCGGCCTGCCGATCACCGCGACCTCGGCCAACCTGCAGAACGCGCCCGAGTGCACCTACGCCCAGTGCGTGCGCGACCAGATCGGCGACCGGATCCCCCTGATCGTCGATGGCGGCCCGACCGGCCGCAGCACGCCTACCACCATCGTCGACCTCTCAGGCGGCGACGGCAGCTGGCAGGTTCTTCGCGAGGGCTCGATCCCGACGCATGCGATCGCGCTGGCGCTCAGCCGCTGACGATGGCTGAGCCGGAGAGAAGCGAGCCGAACGCTGGGCAGCCAGGGCGTTCCCAACCTGCTCACGAGTTCCTCGCTCCAGGGCAACCCTCGGCTCGTCCTATGCGCAGGCGCGGAGGCTGGTTTCGTGCCATCGCAGCGCTGGCGGCGCTCAGCCTGGCGGCCTGGGTGGTCTACGTTTACCGGCAGATCCACGCGTACGCGCTGCACGATGAAGCCCGTCCAGCCGACGCGATCGCGGTCTTTGGAGCGGCCGAGTATGACGGGCGCCCCTCGCCTGTGCTGCGCGCACGGCTTGACCATGGCCTGGAGCTCTACCAGGAGAAGCTGGCGCCGCTGATCATCACGCTGGGGGGCGGCGACCCGTCCGAGCGCCACTCCGAGGGCGGGGTCGGGCAGGACTACCTGCTTGGCCACGGAGTGCCCGAAAGCGCGATCATCGCCGAGACCCGCAGCAGCAATACACGCCAGTCGGCGGAGCGCCTGGCGGCGATCGCCCGGGCCAACCAGCTGCACCGCATCGTCGTTGTCTCCGATGGCACGCACCTGTTTCGCATCCACGCGCTTTGCGAGGCTGAGGGCTTGACGGTGTACACCTCGCCGCGACGCGAGGTCCGGCAGCTGGAACCCGCCGCTCGCGCGGAGCGGCTGCTGCATGAGCTGCTGAGCTACACTGCGTTTCGTCTGCATATTCACTAGGAGCAGGTTGCGGTCCAGACTGCTAGGTCAGGACAGCACTGCCCGTGCACCCGGTCCCGGTAAGCGGCAATGCCCGGGTGCACCGCAGCTCCTGGCACTGCGCGGTAGGACGCCTCGGCGGAAGCCAGCGTAGCCGCCGGTTACGCCGCGTTTCGTAGCGGAAAGGCCTGGTTGGAAGCGCAGGTGCCCGGGGCGCGATCGTACCCCGGTAAATAGCGGCACAGCGTAGCAGGCGGATAGATTGTTCCACGTGGAACAATCGCACCCGTCCAGGAAACACGGACTCAGGCGGCGCCTAGGAGAAGCCTGGCCGCCCCGAGCGCGACAGCCGCGGCAAAGGCTGTTGAGAGGAAGTTGACCGCGTCGTTGTTGAGCCAGCCCCTGCGTTCGAGCGTGGCGCCGAGCAGGCTGTCAAAGAGGAGGCCGGCGATGCCGGCCCCGGCGGCGAGCAGCGCCAAAGACCAGGGCAGCGCCAGCACGCCCGCGCCCACAGCCGCGACAGCCAGGGCGCCCAGCGTCCCTAGCAGAGTACCGGCGAAAGTGATGCCGCCGTCGGTGCCGGGCGGCACGCGGCGCAGCGTGGTGATCAGCCTTGGGCTTCCGTGGAGCGCCTGGCCGAGCTCGGAGGCGAGGGTGTCGGCCGCGGCCTCAGCAAGCGCGGCCAGCAGGATCGTGAGCGCGACGAGCTGGCCATGCGCATCAATCAACGTGCCTGCGAGCGATGCGACCCCGAGGTTAGCCGCCACCTGCGCAGCATCCCGGCCGTGCCTGCTCTCAGCGGTGCCCAGCTGCTGCTTGCGCGTGCGGCCTACGCGGGTCGCGACTAGGGTGAGCACGAGCATCGTCAGCACTGCCCAACCGCTTGACTGCCAGCCAGGCGTGGTGAGGCAGAAGCAGCCCATGAGCAGCCCGCCGGTCACGGCGCCCGCTCCGGTGGCCGCGTGCGCCTGCCGTACCAGCAGCGCCAGGGCAGCGCCTACGGCGAGCCCGCCCAGAGCGGCAGCTGGGCGGTGCGCGAGCGTAAGCCGAAGGCCAAGCACGACTAGCCAGATGGCGGCGGCCGGCACGACGAGCAGCAGGACCATGCGCGACTGCCATGCCAGCGCTCCGCTTTGCGCAGTTGCTATGGCTTCGGGGGCAGGGTACCGCACAAACTCGTCGGCGGCAGACAGGTCGGGGCCTCGCTCCGAGCCTCGCTCCGAGCCTCGCCCTAAAACTCGGGCTGAGCCTCGCCCTGAAACTCGCACCGGCCCTTGCTTCGCGCTTCGCTCCGGCCCTCGCTTTGCGCTTTGCTCCGGTGCCTGGTCGCCTGGTGTGCCGCCTGGAATCGAACCTGCCATTTCACTCTCTCCTGCGGTCTAACAGAGGTTGCATCGATTCTGCGTTCAGGGGCGAGCCGCCCGAAGCCGCCATCTGGTGATTTACAATCGCCTTACTAGACAGAGCTTTGGAACTGCCGTGAGGTATCAAAGAGTGCGAAGCATTGCATGGCTGGCCGCCGGAACACTGACGGCTGCAGCCTTCGTTACAGGATGCGGGGACCGCTATCGGCCTGTCATCAACCCCGTGTCGACCACCGCTCCAGCACCCGAAGCGACCTCCTATGCGATCGTACTGTCTCAGCCAAACCTCGCGGCTGCCGCGTCGACGGCAGATCCCTGTCCCGCCGTGCCGTACACGACCCCGGGCGTGGCCGCCATCATCGACTTCTCCGGTGACAGCCTGCTCGCCCAGGCAGCGATCGGCACTGGCCCCTTGACCTCGGCCATCGACTCGGGCGGCACGAATGCGTACGCGCTCAACTGCGACGGCACAATCACCACCATTCCCATCATCTCTAACTTGCAGAACAACAGCCTCTCGACAACCACACTCTTTCCGGATGTCTCGGCTGGCCGCGCTTCGATCCAGAGCAACATCCTGGTGCGCTCGACGGGCCCCTACGTCGTCAACCAGGTGCGCGGCACGGTCGGCGCGCTGACCACCGCCACCACCGGACAGATCTCTCTGCTGCAGGAAGTCGCGGTCGCGCCTGCGCTGGTGACCCTGACCGGCACGCCCGGGCTTACCGGAACCAGCGCCACCTCGAGCTCGCAGCGCGTCTACGCCATCAGCCAGGGCAATAGCACCAATGGCACGGCGGCCAAGTGGGGCGACTGCAACACGCCCTCCGCTGTGACCGTGACCGGCGAAGCGGACGGGATCGAGACCTCGACCAACAGCGTCTCAAGCCGGCTGCCGCTGGGTGTCTGCCCGGTCTTTGGCGTCACCAGCCTGGATGGACTGCGAACCTTTGTTCTCAACCGCGGCAGCGGCACGGTGTCGGTGATCAACACGCAGACCAACACACTCGACACGGCGCTGAACGCGACCGGCACGATCCAGCTGCCGATAGCCACCGGCTCCACGTTGGTGGGACCGGTCTACGCTGCCTTCTTCGCGCAGTCGCAGATCCTGGTGGTGCTGAACTACGACTCCAACACGGTGAGCTTTATCAACGCGCCGGTCGACGTGTATGGCAACGATGCTCCAGGCTTTGGCCAGGTGTTAGCGACCGTGCCGGTTGGTGTACACCCGACGGCGGTCACGATCCTTGGCGATGGCAGCCGCGCCTACGTTGCCAACCAGGGCGATGGCACGGTCTCGGTGCTCAGCATGACCAGCTTCACGGTTGAGAAGACGATCCCGGTTGGCAACCACCCGCGCGCGATCAGTTCCACTTACAACAACCCCATCGGGAAGGTGTATGTGACCGCGCCGGACAGCAATGTGCTGACCATCATCCGGACGGACACAGATATTGTTTCGACGCTGTTCACCCTGCAGGGCTTTGGTGTGGATGTGCATGCGACCACGCAGTACTCAGCCGCGACCGGGACCACGTCGAACACGCCTGCGAATACGATTGTGACGAGCGACGCGCCGGGCTCGGGTGCGCCTTAAGGTGCTGCTTGCTGCGGGCGAGCGAGACCGGTTTTCGACGCGGGTAGCGCCGGATAGATATGCGCGCCGCTATTTATCGGCGCACACAAATTTGTGCGTGCGGCGGTTACATTTAGAGAAGACGCGCCCGGATGAAGACACGGCTCGACAAGCTGGTAGTGGATCGCATGCTCGCTCCAACCCGTGAGCGCGCCCAGGCGCTTATTCTCGCCGGTCGCATCTTGGTCGATGAACAGAAGCAAACCAAGCCGGGCCATGCGGTGCTCGAAGGCGCAGCGCTGCGCATGCTCGGTGCAGAGCCGCGCTATGTAAGCCGCGGCGGGCTGAAGCTGGAGGCCGCGCTCGCCCACTGGCAGATCGATCTGGCCGGGCTTGCATGCCTCGATGTGGGCGCCTCGACCGGAGGCTTTACCGACTGCATGTTGCAGCACGGAGCCGCGCACGTGCTGGCGATCGATACGGGCTACGGGCAAATTGCGCAGAGCCTGCGCTCCAATCCGCGGGTCTCGCTGATGGAGCGCACCAATGCCCGCAAGCTCAAGCCTTGTTCGCTTGCATTCAGTTCGCTCGAGCCCGGTTCGGCTGAGCGGGGCAACGCTCGGCATGCTCAGGCGTCACTCGTCTTTCTGGCCATGGATGTCAGCTTCATCTCCGCGACCCTGGTGCTGCCGGCGGTGCTCGCTGCAGCGCCCACGCTGCGTGAGGCCGTGGTGCTGGTCAAGCCGCAGTTCGAGGCTGGACGCGAACATGTAGGCAAGGGGGGCATCGTGCGCGACCCGGCGGCCCACGCGCTGGCTGTCGATCGGGTTCGCTGCTGCGCAACTGAGCAGGGCGCGAAGACTGAGCTGATGGACTCGCCGATTACCGGCGCGGAAGGCAACCGCGAGTTTCTGCTGCACCTTTTGCTGCCCGGCTTCGGCGAGCGGGCGGCCGCGCCGGCGCCTCCGCTACACTAGCCGTATGCGCACCATCGCTATCGTCTCCAAGCCCCAGAAGCCCGAGCTCGTCTCGATCCTTACCGAGCTGGTGGAGTGGCTGCGCACGCATGGCTTCGAGCCCATACTCGATCCCGTCAGCGGGAGCTACACGGATGTGGCGCGCGTGGTAGCGCGTGAGGCGATGGGCGAGGTGCATCCTGACCTGGTGGTGGTGCTGGGCGGCGATGGAACGCTGCTGGCGGCCGCCCGGGTCTTCGCCAAGCTGGGCACGCCGATCCTGAGCGTCAATCTAGGCTCGCTTGGATTCCTGACCGAGGTGCGCCTGAGCGAGCTCTACGATACGCTGGGCGCCTGGTGCCTGGACTGCGGCGCGCTCGACTACCGCACCATGTTGCACTCAGAGCTGTGGCGCGACGGGCACAAGCTCTGCCAGCACGAAGCGCTGAACGACATTGTGGTCTCGAAGGGAACGATCGCGCGGATGGGCGAGTTCAGCGTGGAAGTCGATGGCAAGCTGGCTGCATCCTATCGGGCCGATGGGGTCATCGTCGCGACGCCGACGGGCTCGACAGCTTACTCGCTTTCAGCGAACGGACCGATCCTTGAGCCGAGTGTCGACGCGCATATTATTACGCCCGTTTGCCCTCACCTGCTTACCATGCGGCCGCTGGTGGTGCGGGGCGATGCGCGGCTGAAGATCACCGTGGTCAGCTCCGGCGACTCAGACTATCTCACCGTCGACGGGCAGGAAGCGATTCCGATACGCAGCGGCGATGAGCTCCGCTGCCGGCGATCGGATCACACGGTGAAGCTGCTGCGCATCAGCCCGAGCAATTTCTTTGATGTGCTGCGGACTAAGTTGAAGTGGGGCGAGCGGTAAGTAAGTAGTTAGAGAAGACACCCCACGAAGTGGGCGCATGCCGCGCAGGCGGTCTTGTTTTGCATCCAAAGAGGGAAGACCGCCGGCGTGGCTGGCGGTCACTTCGTGACGGGTCTACCGCCTTCGGCCACACTGACGTCACGAAGGAAATCAAAGCTGCCGGCTGCTGATAAGTGGATCGGGGTGAGCCGCGTGCTCTCGACCGCGACCGTGTCGGTGTACCAGAGATTGAGCACCGGCAGCTCACGCGCCAGCGTTTGTTGGACCGCGATGTAGTCGCTCTTTTGAACAGCTTGATCGGGCGAGGCCGAGGCCTGCGCGAGCAGGGCGTCAACCCGGGCGTTGGAGTAGTAGCCGCGGTTGGCGCCGTGCGGGGGGAAGCTCGCCGTCGCATAGGCGTAGCGAAAGATGTCGGGCGCCTCGTTACCGCCGACCCATCGCAGCGGCGCGAGTTCGAAGGCTCCTTTGGTGACATCGGCGTAAAAGGTCGCAAACTCATAGCTGCGCACATCGAGGGCGATGCCGATTTGTGCCAGCTGCTGTTGCATGATAATGGCAACCGTTCTCGCTGTCTCGTCTGTGGATGTTTTGATGGTGAGATGGAAGCGGATGCCATCGGCGCCGCGCGGGTAGCCGGCCTGGTCGAGCAGAGCGGCGGCCTGTGCGGGCGCGTAGGGATGCTGGTCGACATTGGGAGTCCAGGCCCAGTGCTCGGGGGGCAGCACGCTCTCGGCCAGCCGCGCATGGCCGCCGTAGAGCGAGCTGATAATCAAAGGCCGGTCAATCGCTTCGGCGATCGCGCGGCGCACTCGCGGATCTTTGAGTCTCGGATCACGCGTGTTCATCACCGTGTACATGACCTGCGAGCCGGGCCCGCTGATGACGCGAAGGCGCGGATTGCGAGCCAGCGGCGCGAGCATGTCAGCCGGCAGTGCGTTGATCTCCACGTCGGCCGAGCCTTTTTCTAATTCAAGCGCGCGGGTGATCGCATCGGGCACGACGTTAAAGCGAATGCCTGCGATCCTGGCCGGCGTCTGCCAGTACGTCGGCGCTCGCCGCAGCACCACATCGCGGTCCTGCTGCTGGCTGACAAAGACGAACGGACCGCTGCCTACAGGGTGCCTCCAGAAGTCGCGCCCACTGCCCTCGGGCACCACGCCAAACGCTCCGTCACTTAGGTTGAGCAGCAGGGCATTATCAGGCTTTTTTAAGTGGATCACGACGGTGAGAGGGTTGGGCGCTTCCACGCTGGCCAGCGTTGCGTAGGAGGCGGCTTTGACCGTGGTGACTTTGCCCTGGGTCATGGAATCGAGCGTCCACTTTACATCGCGCGAAGTAAGTGGGCGACCGTCATGAAAGTGCACGCCGCTGCGCAGGTGAAAGACGCAGGTAAGCGGGTCTGGAAACTCCCAGCGCTCTGCCAGCGCCGGCACGACGTGGTACTGCTCGTCCTTGCTGACGAGTGCGTCGAAGATGAGCGAGTCGATATGTTCGGAGGATCCATCAGTGCCGATGCGTGGGTCGAGGTTGGTAGGGCTGGTGTCGATCACCATGGTGACGATGTCGGGCTGAGACCTGCCGGTGTGGCAGCCTGCGAGCGAGAGCGAGGCCACCAGTGCTGCGCAGGCGAGCGCTCTGTTATGCATAGCAGACCTGCCCGAGGATCGCCGGCGCGTTGGCGCCTGTAGCGGATGGAACATTGCCTGGCTGCCGGTGCCAGGTCTGGTAGGCGAGCAGCGCAAAGGCTGCTGCCTCTTTCGCCTCGACCGGGAGCGAGATCGCGTCGAGCGTGGATACCTTGCAGCCGAGTGGAGTAAGTCGTGCCTCGAGCATGCGCATCAGGGTAAGGTTTTTGGCTCCTCCGCCAGAGACTAGATAGTCGACCGGTGAGTTTGTAACAGTTGGCTGCACACATTGAGAGTAGGCTTGCGCGATGCTCTCGGCGGTCAGAGCGGTAGCGGTTGCAATGGCATCGGCTGGGTTGCTGCTGAGCTGCTGACATTGATGCAGAAGCCCCGCCGCATACTCCACCCCGAATTCCTCTCGTCCGGCTGACTTGGGCGGCGGCTTGCGGAAGAAGGGCGCGCGGAGCGCCCGCTCGATAACCTGCGTCAAGACAGCGCCGCTTGCGGCTACCCTGCCGGCGCGATCGTAGGCGCGGCTGTAGAGTTGCTGCATCAGTGCATCGACGATCATATTGCCAGGGCCGGTATCAAAGGCTCGTGTGTCGGAAAGCGCAGCCTGTGCCGGTACGACAGACAGGTTGCCGATGCCGCCGATATTCTGCAGCACGCGCGCCCGCCGTGGGTGCCGGTAGAGCGCGTAGTCGAGCAGCGAGACCAGCGGTGCGCCCTGGCCTCCGTGTGCCATGTCGGCCGGCCGAAAGTTTGACACCACCGGAATGCCGAGCGTGCGAGCGAGCAGCGCCGGCTCTCCGATCTGCCAGGTGCAGCCGAAGCTTCTGCCCAGCCACGGCGCAGCCACGCCCTGGTGATAGATCGTTTGCCCGTGACAACCGACTAAGTCGACGCGAACACCTGCCTCGGTGATAGCCTCCTGGGCAGCCTCCGCGTAGGCCAGACCAAGGCGCCAGTTGAGGCGCGCCAAGTCAGAGGTGCTGGTGGCGCCGGTGCCCATCGCAGCCAGCACGGCTGCGCGCAGCGCACGCGGATAGGCAAAGCCAGCATGATGGAGCAGCTTGAGTTTGATTGCAGGCTCAGCAGCCTTCTGCTCGCCATGCGGGCGTATGCGGACGATGGCTACATCCATGCCATCGGCCGAGGTGCCACTCATGATGCCGGCAACCGTCAAGGGCCGCAGCAGGGTCGCCTGCGATGCGCGCTCTCTTACGCGATCCGCAGCGATTGTTCGCTTGCCTTGTGCGTGGTTGACGGAGCGGGGGCTCATGCGGCGCCTTTCTTTTGGGTGCCTGCCAGCGAATCGGCAAAGGCGCTGATCTGCGCACGCAAACGCTCGACCTGCAAAGGTGAGGGGTTGCGCGGCATCTGTGTAGCGAGCCACTTGCCTGTGTGCGCTTCTACCCGTATAGCGGCGCGGCGTACCTTGGTGCGAAAGGCGGGCGAGCGTTCTGCCTCTGCGAGCACCGCCTCAAATGCTTCGAGAACCAGGGCTGGATCCCGGCAGACTTCGAGCAGGTCGCTGCCGACAGCGATTGCCCGGACAGCAGCTTGGCCGATCGGCATATGCGAGAGCAGCCCGCCCATCTCCATGTCATCGGTAAGTACCAAGCCGGTGTACTGCATGCGCCGGCGCAGCACGCTGCCCACCCAGAAAGGCGAGACCGAAGCAGGCTCGTTGTCGCCAGTGATGCGAGGGTAGCTTGCATGGGCGACCATGATGATGGGTAAGTATGGCAGCAGATCGCGATAGGGCTGGAGATCCTCATTCCACACCTCGACCCAACTGCGCGTAATGCGCGGGGTTGCTGCGTGGGAGTCAAGGGTGCCGCCGCCGAGCCCGGGAAAGTGCTTGCCGCATCCTAGGACCCGCTCGGCGCGAAGGCCGGCAAGGAACGACCCGGCGTAGGCCGTAACGCCGTCCGGATCGGGAGAGACGACCCGCGTGCGCATGACCGGCAACGCCTCCGGCAGGGCAAGATCGAGCACCGGCGCAAAGGTCGTATTGAAGCCGAGCAGGCGCGTGGCGCGACCGATCAGCCGGCCGTGTTTTTCTGCCTGCCTGCTGCTGCCTGCTGCGCCGACGATCGCGGCAGAGGGCATCGGCCCGAGTAAGTCGCGAAGCCGGTCGACCAGGCCGCCTTCAAGATCAAGAGCACGTAGCGCGGGGCCTGCGCAGAGCAGCGAAGCCTCGCGCAGCAGCGCTGCTGTTTGCTTGGCTGCTTCGATGTTGCGGCGGAAGAGGATGACGCCAGAGGGTCGCAGTAGTTTGAGCCAGCCGCGTTCGATCGAGGTCAGTGCCGGCCCCTCAAGGCCGACGAGGAACAAACGGCCGACCTGGGCGCGCAGGGTCAGGTTAGCCACGGCTGGCCTTAACTTCGTTCTTTAACTCTTCGAGTAAGTTGAGCGCCTGCAGAGGCGTGAGCGTGTTGATGTCGGTTGCGTCGAGGCGATCGAGGATGCGCTGCGAGAGTGGGGTAAAGATGGTGAGTTGCAGGGGCGCGTCAGCTTCCACGGTAGTGGCCTGGCGCTCGGCTCGCTCGTGCACGCGCAGCACTTGCCGGGCTCGGGCGATGACGCGCTGCGGAAGACCGGCCAGCCGCGCGACCTCGATGCCATAACTCTTGCTCGCCGCGCCTGCTTCTATCGTGTGGAGGAAGACAATGCCGTTTGCGGTCTCGCGTACAGAGACGCGCAGGTTTTTGAGCCGCGGCAGCTGCTCGGCGAGCAGGGTGAGCTCGTGGTAGTGGGTGGCAAAGAGGGTGCGCGCGCGGGTCTCGTTGTGCAGGTGCTCGAGCGTTGCCCAGGCGAGCGAGAGCCCATCGTAGGTCGCGGTGCCACGGCCCATCTCATCCAGTAGCACGAGCGACTGGCTGGTGGCGGTGTTCAGGATGGTCGCGGTCTCGGTCATCTCGACCATGAACGTGGACCGGCCGCGCGCTACGTTGTCGCTCGCGCCTATGCGCGTGTAGATCCGATCGGCCGGGGAAAAGCGCATCCGGTCGGCGGGCACAAACGAGCCCATCTGCGCCATCAGCATCAGCATCGCTGCCTGGCGCAGGTAGGTGGACTTGCCGCCCATGTTTGGCCCGGTGATGAGCAGCAGGCTCGCCTGTTCGCTGTCGAGATAGGTGTCGTTCGGCACAAAGCGTTCGACGCCGGCGCGGTCCATCATTTGCTCGATGACGGGGTGTCGGCCGCCGGCAATCTCGAGCACGCAGGCTGAGGGGTCGAGCAGGGGCTCGGTGTAGTTGCGCTCGGCCGCCAGGTGCGCAAAGCTTACCAGCAAGTCGACTTCGGCCACTGCGGCGCTGGTCTTGCGGATGCGGCTGCCCTCGGCGAGGACCTGCTCACGCAGCGCGGCGAAGAGCTGCTTTTCGATCTCGATGGAACGCTCGTGCGCGGTGAGGATCTTCTGCTCGTACTCCTTGAGCTCGGGCGTGGTGAAGCGCTCCGCGTTGACCAGCGTCTGTTTGCGCTCGTAGTCGGCTGGCACGTGGCGCAGGTTGGAGCGGGTGAGCTCGATAAAGTAGCCGAAGACCGAGGTGTAGCGGACCTTGAGCGAAGCAACGCCGGTGCGGCTTCGTTCGCGCTCCTCGATCGCGGCAATGGCGGTGCGGCCTGTCTGCGAGATGGTGCGCAGCTCGTCGAGCTCGGCGTGCACGCCTGGGCGGATGATGCCGCCCTCGGTGAGCGAGACGGGCGGCTCGGGTTGGATGGCTGTCTCAATGGCGAGCGAGAGATCGTCAAGCGCGTCAACTTTCGGCGCCAGCGTTTGCCACAGCGCGGCGCTCCGTCGAGCAAGGACTGTGCAGACCACCGGCAGCGTGCGCAGCGACGAAGAGAGGGCGAGCAGGTCGCGCGGGCCGGCGGAGTCGAGCGCGATGCGGGCGAGCAGCCGCTCAAGGTCGAGCACGCCGCCGAGCGCGCGGCGGAGCTCTTCGCGCTCGATCAGCAAGGCCTTGAGCTCGCCGACGGCTGCGTATCGCTCAGCCATCGTTTCCGGTGCAAGCAGCGGCCGCAGGATGGTTGCGCGCAGCAGCCGTTTGCCCATCGGCGTCTGGCAGCAGTCGAGCGTGTGGAAGAGCGTGGCTTCGGTGCCTCCGTCACGGAAGAGCGGCTCGACCAGTTCCAGATTGCGCACGGTAACCTGGTCGAGCTGCAGGCAGTCGGCTCGCTCGTAGAAGCGCAGGCTGTCAATATGCGAGAGCTCGCGCTTCTGCGTGTTCTGCGCGTAGTGCAGCAGGGCGCCGGCGGCGATGGCGGCGAGTGGATGCTCGGCGACGCCGAAGCCATCGAGCGAGTGGGCGCCGAGCTGGCGCTCAAGCAGGGGCAGCGCGTAGTCGCGGGTGAAGACCCAGTCTTCGACCGGGGTCCGGGTGCGGATGCGCTCGAGCGCGCGATTCCAGTTCTCTTCTGTCGCCGGGTCGGGCGAGGTAAGAGCATGGCTGGCGGCAAGCAGCAGCTCCGACGGAGCGGCACGCGCCAGCTCGTCGGCACAGAGAGCCGTGGCGTGAGGCCCGGCAAAGGCCGAGGCGCGAAACTCTCCGGTCGAAAGATCGAGCAGCGCCAGTGCAGCGTGGCCGGACGCAAGCGCCACCGCGGCGAGGTAGTTGTTTTCCTCCGCGCCAAGCGAGCCGTCGAGCGCGGTGCCCGGCGTAAGAACGCGGGTAATCTCGCGGCGGACGATCTTCTTGGTTTGCTTGGGATCCTCCATCTGCTCGCAGATGGCGATGCGGTAGCCCTTACGCAGCAGCTTGGCCAGGTGCGCCTCGGCGGCGTGAAACGGCACGCCGCACATAGGCACAGCGCGTTCCCTGTCGCGGGCGGTAAGGGTGATCTGGAGCTCGCGGGCGGCGATGCGCGCGTCTTCGAAGAAAAGCTCGTAGAAGTCGCCGAGACGGAAGAAGAGCAACGCGTCAGGATGCTGCTGCTTGGCCGTTGTGTACTGGCGCATCAGCGGCGTCTGGGCGGACTCGGGCAAGGCTTCCATCACGGGGTATGTGACAGGATACCGTGAACCATGCACGGACCGTGACACACAACAGCGCGGAAACACATGGTCTGCGGGGTATTTGCAGCGTTGCAGCGGAGCTTCCGCGAGAGGCAACCAAGCAAAAAGCCACCCGCCAGCAGTTTCGATGCTGAGGGGTGGCTTCGATCGTCTCGCTGTGAACTAGTCGCGGGTGTTGGCGTCGGATCCGTGCTGCTTCACCATCTTGTTGTAGATGCCCAGCAGCAGAAACGGCGCAGCCCACTGGCCTACGAAGAGCGCGTTCTCGTCCTTGCCCTGCGTCTTAAGAACCAGCGAACCGATGATGGATGCGAAGCTGGCACCGAGAAAAAAGCTGCTCGGCAGCTTGGCGGAGTAGCTTTCCATCAGCGATGTAACCTGGTCTTCCTGAATGTCCCCTGCGTGCACGCGGTAATCTGACATCGTTCGTTCCCCTTCTACATTGCGTTGATTTGACCCTGGTCGACAGGCGAGCCTACTGCGGCACGCTCTACAGTAAAGACAGTGTGAGAGATGGGGCTGCCCGCGGTTGCTGTTGCCGCCGGCTGAGAAAGAAAGTTGTGGACCAGGCCAGTCGGCGCACGTTTGTTGCTGACATAGAAAGGCTTGCCACCTCTCACCTCCATCTACGGAGCTTACGCCTAAACAGGTTGGCGCGTAGCCGGATGGCGCGAAGCTTACAGGTATACTCAAGAGTTGGTGGCCTGACGAATGTCCCTGCTCTGGATCCGAGTCGCGGCGCTTCTGTATGCCTTGGCCAGCGTGTGCGCCGTGCCGGCTGTACTTTGGGAGCGTGTGCTCTGGCGTCGGGCGACAATCGCGCTCGCCGTTACCGGCTGGCTGCTCCACTTTGTCTCCTTTAGTGAGACGATGGCGGCCGCGCACCGGCTGCTCCCGGTCGGGATGCACGAGGTCCAGTCAGCTCTTTCGCTGCTGATCGCAACCGCTTTCCTGGTCATCATTGCGACCTATCGGACGATTTCTTTCGGGCTGTTTGCGCTGCCGCTCGCTTTTCTGCTCACCCTGCCCTCCGCGCTTGGACCAGATCAATACACGTTCTCCTCTCCGCTGGTGCGTGGCGGCTGGATTTTCATCCATGTGACGGCGCTGCTTGCGGCCGACGCCATGCTGATCTTCAGCCTGCTGGCAAGCCTGCTCTACCTGGCGCAGGAACGCAGGCTCAAGGACAAGCAGACGCCGGGCTTTTTGACCTGGCTGCCGCCACTGGACACCATGGACCGGATCGCGCACAACACGCTGGTGATCGGCTTCTGCTGTATGACAGCGGGTCTGTTTGTGGGCTGCTTTATCGCGCAGGAGAAGGTGGGGCCGGCCTACTTTCTTGATCCGAAGGTGCTGCTCTCCTTTGTGATGTGGCTGCTGTATGTGGTTATGCTCTTTGTACGCCGCTCGACTGGGCTCAGGGGTCGGCGCGCGATCTTCTGGTCCTCGACCGTCTTTCTGCTGATGCTGAGCGTCTGGGCAGCCAACCTGCTCAGCTCTGTGCACAGGTTCGGGCGTCCATGAGCGAGATCAGGTTTCTGCTTGCCGGGATCAACCACAAGACCGCGCCGGTGGAGCTGCGGGAGCAGCTTGCCATCCCGGGCGAGCGGCTGGCTGAGGCGACCCGCTCACTGCTCGCGCACCCCGGCGTGACCGAGGCGATGATTGTCTCTACCTGCAACCGAGTCGAGCTGCTGGCCGCCTATCGGGAGGCGGTGCCCGACATGGCCGCTTTCTTCGACGCGCACTTTTCGGTCGCCGCAGCCGAGCTCGCACCGCACCTCTATCAGCACCGCGACTCCGAGGCCGTGCGGCACCTGTTTCGGGTCGCCTCAAGCCTGGACTCGATGGTGGTTGGAGAGCCGCAGATCCTGGGCCAGGTCAAGGAGTCCTACACCGTCGCGCGAGCGCTTGGGGCGGTGCGCTCGCAGCTCGACCGGCTGTTGCAGAGCGCCTTCTCAGTTGCCAAGAAGGTCAGGACCGAAACCCAGATTGGCAGCTCGTCGGTTTCGATCGCCTCGGTCGCGGTCGATCTGTCGCGCAAGATCTTCGGCTCGCTTGAGGGCAAGCGGGTGCTGCTGGTGGGCGCGGGCAAGATGGGCGAGCTGGCCGCCCGGCACCTGCTGCAGCAGGGTGCGAGTTCGCTGCTGGTCTCAAACCGGACGGAAGAGCGAGCGGCGCGCCTAGCGAGCAACTTCAAAGGGCAGGTGCTGCCCTTCAGCGAGCTGCATGCTCGTGCCGGCGACGCGGATATCGTGATCACCTCAACCGGCTCCCAGGAGTTTCTCTTTCGCCGGGAGCATGGACATCAACTGCTCCACCGCCGCAAGGGGCGGCCGATGTTTTTTATCGATATCGCGGTGCCGCGCGACGTGGATCCCGAGATGAACAGGGTCGATGGCGTGTTTCTCTACGACATCGACGATCTGCAATCGGTAGCGGCGTCGCATATGGCCGATCGTTCGCGCGAGGCGACCAGCGCCGAGCGGATTATCGCGGAAGAGGTGGCGCGATTCGCCAGGCGAGCCTCGGCGCTGGATGCGGTGCCGGCGCTGGTCAGCCTGCGGCAGAGCGTTGAGTCGATGCGACAGGCGGAGCTGCGGCGGGCCCAGGTGCGGCTCGAGGGGCTTAGCCCGGAGCAGCAGGCGGCGGTCGATGCTCTGACGCGCGGGCTGGCCAACAAGTTTCTCCACCTGCCTCTGCAGGCTCTGCGAGAAGCCGCGCAACAGGGAGACGCGGAACGACTGGACCTGCTACGTGAGACCTTCCGGCTGGAAAGTACAGCGGAGGCAGGCCGCCAAAGCGACCTGCCTGTCGCTCATGTGCCTGGACCAGACGTGCCTGAGGGGGACGTGCCCAGACGAGACCTACCTAAGCGTGGATCGCCCGAGTTCGAAGCCCCGGTTGCTGTGGTAAGCCCGGCGCGAGCCAAGGCAGCCGTGCCTCCATCGCGGCCGAGCTCCGCACAGGCGGCGACCACCGCTGACACGCAGCCGCTTATCGAAGTTGAAGTAGAAGCGGCAAAGCCACTGGCTGCTCTAGGCAAGCGGTCATGATTCGGATCGGCTCGCGCGGCTCCGCGCTCGCACTCTGGCAGGCCAACCACATCGCGGACGCGCTGCGAGCTGCCGGGCACGAGGTCGCCATCGAGATCATCCGCACCACGGGCGATCGTCTACAGAGCGTGAGCTTTGCCGAGGTAGGCACCAAGGGCATGTTCACCAAGGAGATTGAAGAGGCGCTTGCCGAGGGCCGGATCGATCTTGCGGTGCACTCGCTCAAGGACCTGCCGACGGTGCTCGACCCGCTGTTTACCCTGGCCGCCATTCCGCCCCGCGCCGATCCATCGGATGCGTTCGTGTCTAGGGATTACCCAAGCTTTGCCGCACTGCCTCAGGGTGCGCGGGTCGGCACTAGCAGCCTTCGTCGACAGTTCCAGCTGCGGGCGTACCGACCCGACCTACAGTATGTCGAGTTTCGCGGCAACGTCGATACCCGTCTGCGCAAGCTTGGCGAAGGGCAAGTTGAGGCTATCGTGCTGGCCTCGGCGGGGCTCGACCGACTGGGTTACACGGACTGGCTGCGCGAGCGGTTTGACTCGCTCGTGCTCTGCCCGGCCGCCGGCCAGGGCGCGCTCGCCATTGAGACCAGGGCCGACGACAGGACGATCGCCGCGGCGCTCGCGTTCCTTGACGATGCGGAGACGCACTTTGCGGTGACCGCCGAGCGAGCGGCGCTGCACGCCTTGGGGGGCGGCTGCCAGGTGCCGATCGGTATCCACTGCGCGCGCGATGCAAGCGGCTGGCGCCTGAGCGGAGTGGTTGCGTCGGGGACAGGCGAGGGCCTGGTACGGGTCCAGGTTGGCCACCGGCACGTTGCCGGGGAGCCACCGCTGGCGGCTCACATGGGTGCTGAAGAGTCGGCGCACGCTTCGGCGTATGCTCCGGCGTATGCCCCGGACTGGGACTCTGCGTGCGTGCTCGGTGAACGGCTGGCTACGCAGCTGCTCGCCCAGGGCGCGGGCCCCTTGCTCGGGATGGAAGCGCTCGATCGCGAGCCAGCGCCTGGAACAGCCGCCACCCGAGCCTAGGCGGAACGCTGGAATGGCTGCAAACGACCCCAAAGCAGGAAGCAGCGCAGAGCGCCCCGCCAAGCTGGAGCCGGAGCGAGAGTCAGCGGTGGAGTCTGCTCCAGGGCCGTGCGCCGAGCCGGCTTCTGAGCTAAACTCCGGCTTGTCTTCCAAGCCGAGCATTGTCCCTGCAAAGCCGCCTCCGGTCGGCCCCAGGCCACTTGAGGGTCGCACCATCGTCGTGACCCGCTCTCGTGAGCAGGCCTCCGCGCTCAGCCTTCGCTTGACGGCGCTGGGCGCAAACGTGATCGAGATACCAACGATCGCGATTGTGCCGCCTCGCTCCTACGAGGTGCTGGACCAGGCGTTGCGGGAGCTTTCGAGCTACGACTGGCTGCTGGTGACGAGCGCGAACACGGTACGCGTGCTCGTCGAGCGACTCGGGATTCTGGAGCTTGCGGCCTCCAACCAGCCGCGGACGGTAGCGGTCGGGCCCTCGACGGCTGCAGCGCTTGAGCAGGCCGGCTTCCGAGTCGACCTGGTGCCGCAGCCGGCGGTCGCGGAGTCAGTTCTGGCTGCGATCAGGGACAAGGTTCGCGGCCGGCGCGTGCTGCTGGTCCGGGCTGAGATTGCGCGCGATCTGCTGCCTGAGGGTTTGCGCCAGGCGGGTGCGGAGGTGACGATCGCCGAAGCTTACCGCACGGTCGCCGCCGACTCAGAGGGGCAAGTTGCTGAAGTCTTTGGAGCAAGGGATGTTAGCTGTGGGAAAGTCAACGATCTAAAAGTGGAATTTCTAAAAGTGAAGGATCTGAAAGCTACGGATCCGAAGGTAAAGATCGATGCGCTCACATTCACAAGCTCCTCTACGGTCAAGAACTTGATGGCCCTGCTGCATCGGGCAGAGGCAGACTGGCCTCGCGGGGCGCTCGTCTTTTCGATTGGACCGGTGACCAGCGCGACCCTGCGGGAGTGCGGCGTCGAACCGAGCCGGGAGGCGACACAGCACGACGTGGAAGGCCTGGTGGCGGCTGTGCTTGAGGGCTTTACTTGACGGTTGTGCGGCGGCCAAGCGTGACCTGGTGAAGCCTCGCAGCATTTCGACGAGGGCGCTCGCTGATAGGCGCCTAGCCTGGCAGCGAGGCTGAGGCGCCTATCAAGCAAAGAAGCTTAGATCGTGATCACGACCTTACCCCCCGCGCCTCCACTCTCTGCCAGCCGGGTAGCGGCCTGGATCTCCTGGAGCGGGAAAGTCCTTGCCACGGGAATCGTCAACAATCCGCGTGCCACCTCGTCTGCCAGCTCATAGAGGCGCGAGGCGTCGGGCGTGGCCATCAACGCTTCCACCCGGATGCCGCGCTCGGGCGGATGCTTGGGCTCACCGACGACCGAGCCATAGACGCCGCCATCCTTCAGAGTCTTGAGGATCCTCTGCTGCATGGGGCCACCGACCGTATCGGCCACCGCATCGAGGTCGTGGACAGTCTCCATCTCGCGTTCGTTCTCGAGCGCAACCACCCGGTCCACGGCGAGCTTCTCAGCCTCGGCACGCTGGCTCTCCCGTACGCCGGCGATCACGCGGGCGCCGCGCGTCAGTGCGGCATGCACGGCAACCCGGCCCACGCTGCCGAGCGCGCCGTTGACGAGCACTGTCTGCCCGGAGGCGATCTTTACCGCTCTCTCGATCAACTGGGTGCCTGTCAGCAGCACCAGCGGCAGCGCGGCGGCCTGCTCAAAGCTCATTGAGTCGGGGATTGGCGCGAGCACGTCGGCCTTGGCCGTGGTGTACTCCGCGTAGGTGCCATTCGCCATGCCCATCACGCGCATGCCCTTGGCGAAGCCGGCAACCGCCGAGCCGGCTTCGTCGACCTCACCAGCGAGATCGCGGCCCAGGATCTCCGGCAACTCAAGCGGAAAACGATCCTTCGCAGAGCCAGAGCGGATCTTCCAATCCACCGGATTGATGCTGGTCGCACGCATGCTGACCCTCACCTCGTTCTCGCCGACCGGCGGCAGCTCTGCATCTTCGTAGCGCAGCTGGTCTACCTCGCCATACTCGTGCAATACCACAGCTTTCATCGCAATCTTGCTCCTTGTTTAAGTGGGATGTGCCGAGGAGCAGGATGCGGTGCTTGGCTGGCGCCGGGTGGCAGAGCGACGCCGCGCGAGCGAGCTGAATTGACGCATTTGTGAGCAGCTTGCCGGCCCATACCTGCTAACATCGATTGAATCCACGCAACGGAGACGCAATGCAGGCAATACTTGCGCTCGAAGACGGGCGCATCTTCCGCGGTGAAGGTTATGGGGCCAAAGTAGAGTGCTCCGGAGAGGTTGTTTTTAACACCTCGCTCACCGGGTACCAGGAGATCTTTACCGATCCTTCCTACGCGGGTCAGATCGTGGTTCTGACCAATCCGCAGATTGGCAATTACGGCACCAACGCAGCCGATTCGGAAGCAAAACACCCTTACATTGAAGGGCTCGTGGTGCGGGAGTTTTCTGTCGTCAGCTCCAACTGGCGATCCGAGCAGGTCGCCGACGAATACCTGGAACGCTACAACGTTCCTGTTATCTCCGAGATAGACACGCGCGCCCTGGTTCGCCACCTGCGCGAACATGGCGTGATGCGCGGGGTCATCTCTAGCAGCGAGCAGGACGCAGCCGTGCTGGTTGCCAAAGCACGTGCCGTGCGCAAGATGGATGGGACCGACCTGGCGAGCGTGGTCTCGACCAAAAGCATCTACGAGTGGCAGAACGATGGCCTGGATCCTCTGCACCCGGCGGTCGCTGCGCTTGCTCCCGAGTGCGATCTGCATGTGGTTGCCTATGATTACGGCATCAAGCAGAACATTCTGCATATGCTTGGCAGCCAAGGCTGCCGCGTCACCGTGGTGCCGGCGCGCACCAGTGCTGACGATGTGCTGGCGCTGCATCCGGATGGCGTCTTTCTCTCTAACGGGCCTGGCGACCCGGAGCCGCTTACCTACGCCAACCAGACGATTCGCGAGCTCGCCGGGCGGACGCCGATCTTCGGCATCTGCCTGGGTCACCAGTTGATTGGTCAGGCACTCGGCGGTAAGACCTTCAAGCTGAAGTTTGGCCATCACGGCGGCAATCATCCCGTCAAGCAGCTCTCGACAGGCAAGGTCGAGATCACGAGCCAGAACCATAACTACGCCGTCGATGCCGACTCACTCAAGTCAACGGAAGTGGAGTTGACGCACATGAACCTGAATGATCAGACCGTGGAAGGGCTTCGCCACCGCACCATGCCGATCCTCAGCGTGCAGTACCATCCTGAGGCTAGCCCCGGACCGCATGACTCGCATTATCTGTTCCAGGATTTCCGCACCATGATGGAAGACTGGAAGAAGTAGCGCTGCCGGCTGCCGGCAAGAGTGCCGGCAAGAGTGTTGGTGTAAGTCGCCCACGCTCGCCGCGGCCGGTCGCGGACAGATGCGCAAAGACTAAGTAGGAGCAAGATGCCACGCAGGAACGACATCACCAAGATACTTGTCATCGGCTCCGGGCCGATTGTCATCGGCCAGTCCGCCGAGTTTGACTACTCCGGCACGCAGGCCTGCAAGGCGTTGCGCGCTGAGGGTTACGAGGTGGTGCTGGTCAACTCAAACCCGGCTACCATCATGACGGACCCTGATCTTGCCGATCGCACCTATGTCGAGCCTCTAACGCCGGAGTACCTGGAAGAGATACTGCGGATAGAGAGCGAAATGCTCTACCAGCAAGGCCGCATAGGTAAGTTTGCCGTGCTGCCTACGGTAGGCGGGCAGACGGCGCTCAACCTTGCAGTCGAGTTAGCCGACACCGGCGTGCTCGAGAAGTTTGACATAGAACTTATCGGCGCAAAGCTCGAGGCGATCAAGAAAGCAGAAGATCGGCTGTTGTTTAAAGATGCGATGTCGCGTATTGGGCTGGACGTGCCGCGCTCGGCTTTGGTCAATAACTTAAGGGATGGACTGGAGTTCGCAACCAAGATCGGTTTTCCGGTGATCATTCGCCCGTCCTTTACCCTGGGCGGCTCTGGCGGCGGCATCGCTTACAACCGCGAGGAGTTGATGGAGATCCTCGCGCGCGGTCTGGATCTTTCGCCGGTGCACGAGTGCCTGATTGAAGAGTCCGTGCTGGGCTGGAAAGAGTACGAGCTTGAAGTGGTCCGCGACCTTGCAGACAATGTCATCATCATCTGCTCGATCGAGAATATCGATCCCATGGGCGTGCACACTGGCGACTCAATTACCGTTGCTCCCGCACAGACCCTGACCGACCGCGAGTACCAGGCGATGCGCTCAGCAGCCATCGCTGTGATTCGCGAGATAGGTGTGGAGACCGGTGGGTCGAACGTGCAGTTTGCGGTGAACCCTGCAAACGGGCGCATGACTGTGATCGAGATGAATCCGCGTGTCTCGCGGTCTTCTGCGCTGGCCTCAAAGGCGACCGGCTTCCCGATTGCGAAGATCGCTGCCAAGCTCGCGGTCGGGTATACGCTTGACGAGATTCCGAATGACATTACCCGGATGACGCCGGCCTGCTTTGAGCCATCCATCGACTACGTCGTGGTGAAGATTCCTAAGTGGCAGTTCGAAAAATTTCCGGGAGCCGACGAAAGTCTAAGTCCGCAGATGAAGTCTGTTGGCGAAGTGCTTGCCATGGGTCGGACCTTCAAGGAAGCGCTGATGAAGGCCTTGCGCTCTCTTGAGACGGGTAGGAAAGTCGGCTCGGACGTTCTCGATCCAAAACGCCTGACCCAGCGACTTGTGACCCCGCAGCCGGAGCGGTTGAACTACATTCGATTTGCTTTTCGCCGCGGCATGAGTGTGCGTGAGGTGGCGCGGCTTACCTCGATGGACCCGTGGTTCCTTTACCAGATCAAGGAGATCACCGACCAGATCACGGCGCTGGGAGAGACTAAGCTTGAAGATGTGTCACCGGAGCAGTTGCGAAAAGCTAAGCGCATGGGCATCTCGGATGAACGGCTGGCGGAGGTCTGGGAGCTCGCCGGCGCCGAAGGTGTGGAGCAGGTACGACAGTTGCGACTTAGCCATGGTCTCAAGCCTGTTTACAAACTGGTAGACACCTGCGCAGCGGAGTTTGCGTCGAGCACGCCCTATCTCTATTCCTCCTACGATGAAGAAGACGAAGCGCTGCCGACCACGAAGCGCAAGATCATCATTCTTGGCAGCGGCCCAAATCGAATCGGCCAAGGCATCGAATTCGATTACTGCTGCTGCCACGCAGCGTTTGCTCTGCGCGAGGACGATTATGAGACGATCATGATCAACTGCAACCCGGAGACCGTGTCGACCGATTACGATACCAGCGACCGACTCTACTTCGAGCCGCTCACGCTGGAGGATGTGCTTTCGGTCTACGAACACGAAGCGGCGAGCGGGGCAGAGATCGGCATGATCGTGCAGTTTGGCGGCCAGACGCCGCTGAACCTTGCACTTCGGCTCAAGGCTGCTGGAGTGCCGATCATCGGCACCTCTCCCGAGTCGATCGACCTGGCTGAGGATCGGAAACGCTTTGGAAGCCTGCTGCGCGACTTGAACATACCTCAGCCTGATGCGGCGACTGCTACCAGCACCGAGGAAGCGCTTGCCGGTGCGGACCGGATCGGCTACCCGGTGCTAGTGCGACCGTCCTATGTACTCGGAGGCCGTGCGATGGTGATCGCCTACGATCGCGAGGCCGTGTCGCGATACATGGGCGAAGCAGTGGAGTACTCGCAGGAGCGGCCTATCCTGATCGATCGTTTTCTTGAAGACGCGGTCGAGGTCGACGTCGATGCTCTCTGCGATGGCAAAGACGTAATCATCGCCGGGATTATGCAACACATCGAAGAGGCCGGCATCCACTCAGGCGACTCCTCGTGCGTGTTGCCGTCGGTGGACTTATCGCCGGCTGCGCTTGCAACGATCCGTAGTTATACCCGGAAGCTGGCGCTGGCTCTCCATGTCATCGGCCTGGTGAACCTTCAGTTCGCGATTCAGCGGGAGAAGGTCTTTGTGATCGAAGTCAACCCGCGCGCCTCGCGCACGGTGCCTTACGTCTCAAAGGCGACTGGTGTGCCGCTGGCCAAGATTGCCTCGCGCCTGATGACCGGGCGCACACTGCGCGACCTTTTGCCTGAGGCGCTGGAGCACGCTGAGGGCCTCGGCACCGGCACACACTTCTTTGTCAAGTCGCCGGTGTTTCCCTGGAACAAGTTCCCAGGAGTGGACCCGGTACTCGGGCCGGAGATGCATTCGACCGGCGAGGTGATGGGCGTGGCTGATAACTTTGGTGAGGCTTTCGCGAAGGCGCAGCTTTCGGCCGGGCTGAAGTTACCAACCACCGGGTCGGTCTTCTTTAGCGTCAATGATCGAGACAAGTCGCACCTGGTCGACTTAGCTCGCAAATATGGTGACTTAGGCTTCCATCTGGTAGCTACCGAGGGATCGGCGAACGTACTGGAAGAGGCAGGCATGATGGTTGAGCGGGTTTTCAAGGTCAAGGAAGGCCGCCCGAATGTGGTGGACTTGATCAAGGGGGACCGCATTCAACTCATTGTCAACACGCCCTATGGCTTTGATACTTTTTTTGATGAGAAGGCAATTCGACGGTCCGCCGTCCTACAGCGCATCCCAATGATCACCACTGTTGCCGCAGCCCGGGCTGCGGCTGAAGGCATCGCCGCGCTGCAACGTAAGACGCTAAACGTGTTCGCGCTGCAGCATCTGCATCGGGAGCTAGCCGCTGCTGCTGCCGAGGTTCAGAGCTGAGTGGGTCTCCGGGCCATGCTGTGGCTACCCGGTCAGCGGGCAGCTAAGTTCGGCATGCTGCTCTGCATGGGATTGGCTGCGGCAAGAGTGTACTCTCAGCAACCTTCTGCATCAGGCACGGGCGCGGCCGAATCCGACAAGACAGAGCAGGCGATTGCCGATCTTAAGCAGCATCAGCCGCAGAAAGCGCTCGACCTGCTCACCGAGGTGCTTGGTCAAAATCCTAACGATGCTGCTGCAAGCCTGCTCGCTGCCAGTGCGGCGATCGAGCTCAATCAGCCGGCTCTTGCTGTCACTTATGGAGAACGGGCGCGCGCACTTGAGCCGAGTAACTGGAAGGTCGACACTACCCTCGTCACAGCCTACGCGATGGCGAGCAAGACGACCGAGCGTGATGCCATGCGAGCCAGCCTGCGCGCGCTCCACGCGGCAGCCAAGGAGCCGGATGCGAAGCAGGCGAGCGGCTTTCTTCTCGATCGCTTTCGTGTCAAGCAGTACAGTGTCGACGCAGTGGAGTACTTCGCTCCGGTAGGCAAGTTTCACATCTACTATTGCTTTTTTGTTCGCAACGACCAGGGCCGCCGCTTGTGGCAGATCAGCGTGCAGAGTGACGGCTTGAACCAGGCATCCTGGGCGAAGGCGTATCCTCAGCAGGCGGCTGAAGGCCAGCGCCAGTTTCAACTTACAGGGGAAGGCAACGGGGTTCGCACGGATTATCGAAGCTTCTCCGGCTCGCCTGATTACGACTGGATAAAGTCTCAGGTTGGCGAAATCATCAAGGCTCAGCCGGGACCCTTTCCCGGTGAATCAGCCGAGGAGCACAGCCAGCAAACAGGACGCTTGTAAAGGCGTCTCGACCTATCCTCCGCAAGTGGAGACCAGTGCCAAAGAGGACTCTTCGCTCGTGACTCCATCCGCAGGTCGCCCGTACAATAGGACCCATGTTGCTTGAAGGCATCTTCTCCGCTGTGACGACGCCGTATTATCCGGATGGGCGACTCTATCTTCGCAAGCTTGAGCACAATGTGGAGCGTTACTCGCGTACGCCTGTCGCCGGACTCGTGGTGCTTGGGTCCACAGGCGAAGCTATCATGCTGGACGACGAGGAGACCCGCGAGGTCTTAAAGGTGGCTGCTGGATCTGCATCGGCTGAGAAAGTGTTACTCGCAGGTATCGGTCAGGGAAGCGCACTTGCTACGCTGCGCATGGCTGAGTTCGCCGCCAAGCACCACTACGATGCGGTACTGATTCGTACGCCGCATTACTATGCTCCGCAGACCACTCCGCTGGCTATGTTGACCTACTACCGCGCCATAGCCGACAGTTCGTCGCTGCCCGTCGTGCTGTACACGATTCCGAAGTTCACCCACTACGATCTCGCGACCGACATCATCGCGGAGCTGGCGCACCATCCAAATATCATCGGGCTAAAGGACTCAAGCGGCAATGTGCAGAGGTTAGGGGAAATAGTAAGTGCTACGCGCGGGGCTGCCAAGCGCACGACCACGGTGACATCTATCTTTGCGGCTGTGACCAGCCGCATGCTGATGCCGCAGATAAGCACGGGGTCGTTCCTTTCGGCGGATCTTTTGACCGGCGAATCAGCTTTGACGACGCCGGTGCTGACATCCCCTCCACCTGCGCCAGCAATCAAGACACGCACCCGAGAGATAGGCTTCCAGGTACTAAGTGGAGCCGCAGACAAGATAGAAGCCTCGATTGGAGTAGGCGCGACCGGTGCTGTTCTTGCCATGGCCGCGTGTGCGCCCCAGGCGTGCTACGAGGTTTATATCGCCTGCAAAGAGAACGATGCGGCCCTCGCGGCTGAAAAGCAGCAGCGGCTCGTCGTAGCCTCTGCCTATGTCGCGGGTAAGCTTGGTGTGGCGGGCATCAAGCATGCGTGCGATCTGAATGGCTACTATGGCGGCCGCCCTCGCCTGCCGCTCCTTCCGCTTACCGGTGAAGAGCAAGCGGAAGTGGCTCGTCTTATGCGGGATCTGCGTAACTAATCCGGTGGAGCAGTGCCAGGCGCGTGAAACAGTCAGCTAAATGTTTCTGCCGCATGCGTGTTTGTTACTATGCGGCATGATCAATCGTCGCTGCTGCGTAGCCGTTCCGTTCCTGCTTACCACCCTGTGCCTGGCCCAAACGCAACCGCAGCCTCCAGTACCGCCATCTGCCGCGATGCAGGCGCGGATGGCGCGTCTTCTCTCCCCAGGTATGGGTGCCTGGACCGCTGAGCAACTCAACACCCTCGCCCGTCTGCGCGATGCAGCCATGGCCGACGACTATGCTGCAACGCGTCTGCGCCATTTGACTGATAACATCGGGCCCCGGTTGAGCGGTTCACCCCAGGCACAGCAGGCAGTTGACTATGTCGCGGCCGAGATGCGCGCTCTTGGCGCTGACGTGTCACTGGAAAAGACGACTGTACCGCACTGGGTGCGTGGCGAAGAGACCGGGGCACTGACTGCGTGGCCGGGAGCTGCGGCGGGCACAACGCAGAAGATTGTTCTTACCGCGCTCGGCGGCAGCGTGGCTACGCCGAAGGAAGGGTTGACCGCTCCGGTCTTAGTCGTCTCCTCCTTCGATGAGCTAAGTCAGCTTGGCCCTCACGCGGCGCAAGGCAAAATCCTGCTCTTTAACCATGCCTTTGATAAGCAGCTTGCGGCAACAGGGCAGGGCGGCCAGGCTTACGGGCAGGCCGTTGTGTATCGGGGCGCCGGGCCAACCGTGGCTGCGAACGCGGGAGCCATTGCAGTGCTCGTGCGCTCGGTGGGTGGCGCGGATTATAGGCTGCCACATACCGGCGCCACGGCTTACACCGATGGCGTTGCTCGCATCCCGGCAGGCGCTGTGACCGCGGAAGACGCGGACTTGATCGCGAATCTAAGTAAGCAGGGTGCAGTCACGATGCACCTTACACTCACTCCGCAGACTCTGCCGCATGTTCCCAGTTACAACGTGATTGCGGATTGGAAAGGCTCTGAGCATCCCGAGCAGGTTGTCATTGTCTCCGGCCATCTTGACTCCTGGGATCTTGGTACCGGGGCGATCGACGATGGCGCCGGTATTGCTATCTCGATGCAAACCATGCACCTGATGCAGAAGCTTGGGCTTCACGCTAAGCGCACGATTCGTTTTATCGCGTGGATGGATGAGGAGTCCGGATCCGAAGGGGCGGCGACCTATGCGGAAGATCATAAGTCTGAGTTAGCCGAGCAGGTCGCTGCTTTTGAGAGTGACTTAGGCTGCGACCATCCCACCGGACTTATCTACGCGGGCAAGCCGCAGCTTGCGTCCTGGCTGCGGCCAATCGCCCACGTGCTCGCACCGATCGGGGCCAGTGTGCTGCAGCCGAGTGAGGAGGCAGGTGAGGACATTGCAGCGATCGTGTCCCAGGGGGTGCCGGGTCTCGCGCCTCTTCAGGATCCGCGCTTTTATTTTAACTATCACCATACGGCGGCTGACACCTTTGACAAGGTCGATCCCGTGCACCTGGCAGAGAACGCAGCAGTGATGGCAGTCGGCGCTTACGCCATTGCTGATGCAAGCGACAACGCTCCGCGTTAGCACGGCAGCCAGCCGATGGGTCGCGCGCCTGGCGGCCTTTTCGCTGGAACGTGTAAGAGACTTGCTTCTTGGTTGCAAGGTTGGCTGCTACAGTATCGTATGCGCGGCCTTCTATCTCTGCTCACTCTCCTACTTGTCTTTAGCTGCGCTTCTGCCCCAGCGCAGCAAACCCTTTCCGCGACGCCCGAGACCGTGGCCTGGGGATACTACTGGGCGCAATCGAAGCCGGTGATCACCGTGCACAGCGGTGACACTCTGCGGGTGCATACACTCTCTACCTGCGGACCACCGGAACGCCTGGCAAAGATAGGCGTACGCGCCGAGGACATTCCTCAGGATGTCAAAGATATCTACGACGCGAAGAACATCGATAAGGGCCCGGGCGGCCATATACTTACCGGGCCCATTGCTATCGCCGAAGCCGAGCCGGGCGATGTGCTCGAAGTGCGTATTGAAAAGATCGACATCGACGTGCCCTGGGCATGCAATGGTTTCGGCGCCGGCCGCGGCTATCTGCCCGATGATTTCCCCTACGGGAAGATGTCGATGATTCCCTTAGATCGCGAGAAGATGCTGGCCCACTTTGCGCCTGGCGTCAATATTCCCCTGCACCCTTTCTTTGGTTCGATGGGCGATGCGCCACCGGAGTCGGCAGGCCGCTGGAACAGTGCTCCGCCCTGGATGCATGGCGGCAATATGGATAACAAGGAGTTAGTCGCAGGCACCACGCTTTACCTGCCGGTGCATGCAGCCGGCGCGCTCTTTGAAGTAGGCGATGGACACGCCGGGCAGGGCAACGGTGAGGTTGATATTACCGCCATGGAGACCATGCTCACCGGCACGTTCCAGTTTATCGTGCATAAGGACCGGCATCTGCTGTGGCCCTATGCCGAGACGCCCACCGCGTACATCACCATGGGCTTCAGCGAAGACCTGAACGAGGCGACTAAGATCGCTCTACACAACATGCTCGACTTCCTGGTCACCGAAAAACATCTGAGCCGCGACCAAGCGTACCAGCTCTCGAGCGTAGCCGTAGACCTGGATATTACGCAGTTGGTGGATACCAAGGTGGGGGTGCACGCGATGCTGCCCAAGGCTATCTTTAACCAGTGATCTCAGGCTGGATCAGTTAGCCGACGACTGAGAGAGAGGATGATGATGCGAGCTCCCTGGTTTGCCCTGGCCTTGTTCCTGGCTCTTCCCTCTGCCTATGCGCAGGACCCGACTGTAAGTCTGCTGGAGAGGTTATCGAACGCAGCCGGGCCTCCGGGCGCGGAGGAGCCGGTTCGCGCAATTATGGTCGACGCGATGAAGCCGCTTGCCTCCACCCTCAGGTACGACGGTATGGGCTCAGTGATTGCGCAAGCAGGAGAGACCGGTCCGCGCATCATGATTGACGCGCACATGGATGAGCTTGGTGGGATGGTGCGGCGGGTTGCTCCCAATGGCACGCTGACTATGCAGATGCTGGGCGGCTGGCTTGACCAGGCGCTTGTGGATCAACGCTGGATCATTATTGGCTCAAAAGGCCCGGTGCATGCGGTCACCGGCATACGCGACATTCACGTTGTGCCTGCCGAGGAGCGAACCAAGGTTTATCCACGCGATATGCTTTCGCTCGATATCGGTGCGAAGGATCCGCAGGAAGCAGCAGCGATGGGTATCGAACCCGGCGATCCGGTCGTGCCTGACTCGCCTTTCCTGGTGCTCAACGGCAGCGACAACTATCTCGGCAAGGCGTGGGATGATCGCATTGGCTGCGCGGTGCTGATCGAGACCATGCAGCGCATGGCAAAGCTCAAGCACCCGAATCAGCTCTTCTTTGTCGCAACCACGCAGGAGGAGATCGGTCTGCGCGGCGCAAGAAGTGCTGCGCAGATAGTGAAGCCGGATATCGGGTTGGCGATCGAGGGTGGGATCACCGGCGATGTGTATGCGGGGCACCCTGACGAGACCCAGGAAAAACTTGGCGCGGGACCCGGCATTTTCCTTTATGACTCGAGTGCGCTGCCGAATCGCAAGTTAGTCGCGCTGGTTCGGAAGACTGCCGCTGATAAGAAGATTCCGCTACAACTGGACCTGGTGCAGGGCTACGGCGATGACTCGGCGGAGATGCAGGAGAGCAACGGCGGCACACCGACGCTGAACTTTGTGGTGCCGGTTCGCTACACCCACGCGCATAACGGGATTGTGAATCGAAGGGATTTCGATCAGATGGTCGACTTATTGGCCGCCGTGATAAGTGGGCTGGATCAGTCGGCAGTCGGCGAAGTTCGTGACTTCACTCCCCAGAAGTAAGGCGGTGTGGCGGGCTCCACATGACGCAGACGTGCCTCCCTCGGGTAAGCTCTTTACCGGCCAGCAGAAGGCTTGTTCGCAACGATGCGGATGCCCATGCCATTAAGCAGGCTGCGTCCCTGCGCGCCTTCGGGCGAAGTTGGATAGCGCTGCACAAGCAATCTGAGATCGCGGATGCCGGCGTCGCGCTGCTGGGAGGCTAACTCTGCCTGCGCCTTACGCAGCTGCGCAGCTGCTGACTTACTGCTGCCGGCAAACTGCTCTAGGACCATGTCGTAGTACTTGATCGCCGCCGGGTAGAGACCCTGCCGGTAGGCGATCTCACCCAGGTAGTAGCTGCTGCTCCCGGCGAGCGAGTTCTGCGGATAGTACTTCAACACGTCGGCAAACTCTGACGTCGCCAGATCGTAGCGAGCTCCGTTGTAATCGCGCAGAGCGCCCTGGTAGAGCGAGTCGACGGGAGGCGCCTGCATGCCGCCGCCTCGCGTGCCGCCGCGAGAGCCTGTGTAATTGGTGATGTTGCCGGGCCCGAGCGGCGGGTCAACGCCAGGCGCTACCGATGGTGCCGGCGCACTCGCGCCCGCATCGTTCGAGCTACGGGGCGATGCATTCAAGCCGCCTCCCGAACTGAAGTTCGAGTTTGAACCCTGCGGTCCCGGAGAGCCAGGAGCGCTCACGGCAGGTGCGGGCTGAGCCTGCACATTTTGTAACTCCGACTGGATATCGGTGAGCTGCTTGTTGACCAGCCCCAGGCGCGTCTTCAGCTCATCGACTGAATCGTTTAGGCCTTGGATCTGCCCGGCGAGCGTGTCATTCTTGCTGCTCTGCTCTACCTGCGCCTGGAGCGCGGTCATCTGCTGCGACATACGATTGACGTTGTCGGCCGACTGCTCGACCAGGTGCTGCAGTACGCCCATACGCTCATCGTTGGACTGCTGAAGGTGCTGCAGCATGTCGGTGAGCTGCTGGACTTGCGTCTGCAGCTGGATGATCTCCTTGGACACGGCATGTGCCGGCGTAGGTGTAAACAGCAGTGCGGCGAAGAGCGGGAGTACGAGAGAGGGTTTACGCATCGATCAATCCTCGACAGGAGCACTCGGAGCCAGGGCGTGGACCGGAGGTCAAAACCTTCGGAGGAAAGAGCATGTCTCATTCGGCTGCCACGCCCGACGAGCGTGGCAGCACGAAAGTCACAGTGACGGTTACGGACTGCCGAACTGCCGAACTGCCGAGGCCATTCGTCGATGGCCTCAAAGAAAGACCGGTCGTGCGAGCCATTCACGGTCTATTAATCTACTATCTATCGACTTACTGACCTACCGATCTACTGCAAACTGCGCCCGGCGATTCTGCTGGTAGCAGCTCTCATCTTGGGTCGTGCAGAACTGCTTTTCCTTGCCGTAGCTCACTGTACGCAGTTGGTTTGCCGAAACGCCGGCCGCAACCAGCGCGTCCTTGACCGCGTTGGCGCGATTCTCTCCAAGTGCCAGGTTGTACTCGGCCGATCCGCGATCGTCGCAGTAGCCGCCGATCAAAACTTTCAATGCCGGGTGAGCCTTCAGGTAGCCGGCGTCGCTGCTCACAGTTGAGGAGGAGGTGGCGTTGACGTCATAACTGTCATAGTCAAAAAAGACATCCTTGACGTTCTGGTGGAAGATCGCATCGCTCACATCGCCCTCGTTCATGTTGCCAGACGGAGCGGCGTTGGCATTGCCGGAGCCTACGGTGACCCGGGCAGTCGCGTCGGTGGTGCCGCCGTCGCCGCGAGCGATCAGGTGATAGTTGGTCGACTCGGTCGGATGCATGGTCTGCGTTCCTGCGGTGGCCACCGCGCCCATGCCCTCGATCGATACATCGGTCGCATTCTGCGTGTGCCAGGTCAGCACGACACTGTCACCGGAGTTGACCGAAGTTGGCGCTGCCGAGATATCGGCCGTAGGCGCAGCGCCTGAGGAGATCGGAGGAGGGGGTGGTGGCGGAGATTGCTTCTTATGGCAGCCGGCGATTACCAGCAGCGCGGCCATGCTCGCGACGGTCAAGTACTTACGGTGGAATGCGAGAGGCGAAGTAGTGCGGATCGTTCTGTGCACGTGTTGACTCCTAAGCAGAAAAAGATATTCGGTAGTTGGACGCCGTATTGAGGATGCGCACGCTAGTCTTCCTGGAAAAATTACCGCTGTACGGAAAATTTACTTCCAGCTCCAATTCGGCATGGAGTCGCTGCTCCCATGGGAGAGGGCATGCTGCTCGGTGCCGTCAGCCAGCATGCTCCAGATCTGCGAGCCGCCACTCTCGCGCTGAAAAACAATATGCCGCCCATCCGGCGCCCAGGAGGGGAAATCATTATGGCCGGCATCGTGGGTGAGCTGGATCCAACGGCGGCTGGCGACATCCATGATGTAGATATCTTGTCCGCCGGGGGCGCCCGGCCCATACTTGCGGTTCCAGGCAAAGGCCAGGAACTGCCCATTGGGCGACCAGGACGGCGAGGTCGCATAGCCGCTGTCGGTCATCCGCTGCACATTCGCGCCTTCAGAGTCCATGATGTAGATCTGCGGCTCGCCGGTGCGCCCGCTTACCCAGGCAATTTGCGCGTTCGTCTTCGGGTTCCAGACAGGGGACACGTCAGGCCCGTGAAAGTTGGTGAGCCGGTGCGAACTGCTGCCGCTGGCGTCAGTGGTGTAAATTTCAGAGTCGCTGCCTTGGCGGTCGGAGGAGTAAGCGAGCTGGGTGCCATCACTCGACCAGGCAGGCGAAAGCGTCGTGCCGCCCGGCGAGTTAAAAGCTACGGGGCGGCCGAGATCGAGCGAGAACATGCGGATCGACCAGCCGGCTTTCCCGAGCGACGCAAACGCGACGCGCGAGTTGTCAGGCGAAACACGCGGCGAGAGGCTGATGGTGCCCAGGTGCGTGATCGGCCGAGCGCCCTGGCCGTCATAGTCCATCGCCCAGATCTCTTTGCTTCCACCGTGCGCGGAGACATAGTAGATCGACGTCTCGGCGATGCCGTTGATGCCGCCGCCGAGGCGCGCGATGATCTCGTCGGCGAAGCGATGCGCGATGTGGCGAGCGCTAACGGCGCTGGCTGTGTCGGAGTACTGCTTGCCCAGGATCTGCGGCGACTGTGGATTCTTAGCATCGTCGAGATAGCCGGTCACCAACAGGTTTCCATTGGCCACGCCGAGCGTGCCAAAGGCGACCATCTCTGCGCTCGACGGCGCCTGTGCCCAGGCGCTGAGCTGCACGTTGGCCTGCGAGCTTGGCGTGAGCGGCGGCGCCATGCTCTTTGAGACCATGTCGAAGATGCCGGCGTTCTGGAGGTCGGCATAGAGCGTAGTGTCGAAGGTGGATTGTAGCTGCGAGGTCTGCGCGTCTGTGCCGTTCGGGTAGAAGTCGGCTGCGGCGATGCGAATGCGCTGGGCGCCCATGTTGGTGCCGGTGCGAACCCAGTCATCCTGAGCGTGCAGAGCGGGTGTGGCCAGCAGAAGGATAAGTGCGCAGAGCAAAGCCGCCGGCAAGGTAGCAGCTCTCCAGTTGATCCGGAAACATGACGTAAAACGCGTCGTAAATGTCACCCCGGCTTGCGCCGGCTCCAAGCAAACCCGTGTGTGTGTCATCTGCCTCGTGAGGATGCTTATCAGCGCCCTGACTGCTCACAATAGTACGACACCTGCAGGCTGGAGCCGTTGTAACCGGAGGGGAGTGGTCCATAGGTATCCACCCTTTGCACGGCCCGTACGCACGAGGTATCGAGGGAAGGCGAACCGCTCGATTGGGCGATGCGCACCCCGCTCGGCTCGCCTGTCCGCGAGACAGAAAAGCTCAGAAAAACGCGCGCCCCATCGGGTGTGCCCGGGTCGACCTCCTGCTTGTACCAGTTTTGCGCGGTCTTGCGCCGGATCACATCGACATACCAGGGGAAGCGCGCACCAAAGTCGCCGCCCTGCACGTTGACCTGCGCGCCGGGTGCAGCCTGGGCCATTGACCGGGGCGTGGCTGGCGGGGCCTCGCCGTAGCTGGCGCGGTTGGTCGGTCGCACCTCCTGCTGCTGCCGTGCAGCGGTCTGGGTCGCCGCATGCACCGGGATGTGCTGCTGGATTGGCTGCGCCGGAGTCTTCTTGGGCTCCAGTTTGGCTTTCACTGGCTGCCTGGTTGGAATCGGGATCGATTTCTCTTCCTCAGCCGAGGGCGCCTTCGGCGCGGGCGGTGCCGGCGCAGGGCTCGGCGTCTCGGTGGCGAGCACCTTATCGGTCGGCTTCTGCTCGTCGCGCGGCAGCGGGATCGACGGCGCAGAGGTAACCATGGTCGCCTGGATCGCGCCCTGGATGGTGCTGTTGTTGCCCCAGGTGTTGCCGTGCAGGTGAGCGGCGACCAGCGCATAAGCCAGCAGTGCGGCCACGAGTCCGCCGTGCAGCGCGAGTGACTGCAGGGCTGGCTTGCGGAACGGGTCCTGATCGTGATTTGGACTATGAGCCGAAGGTCTGAGGGCGCGCGGCATGGTTACTTAGCTTCGATGGGCTGGGTAACGATACTGATGTTCGTGATGCCGGCCTGCTTGACCGCATCCATGACCGAGGCGAAGGCGCCGAAGGGGACTTTCTCGTCGGCTCTTAAGTAGATAACCCTGTTGGCGCTATCCGGGTGCGCGGGGTCGCTGCTAGCGCCTTTCAGCTGGTTGGGCAGCTCGGCGAGATTGATCGCTTTGTCGCCGAGGAAGACCCGCTGTTCGCGGTCGATGGTGACCACCATGCGCTGCTCGGTGATCTCGTGGACGCTGTGCGTCTTGGGCACCGCGACCTCGATGCCGGACTGAAGCACAGGGGCGGTAAGCATGAAGATGACTAGCAGCACCAGGACCACGTCCACCAGCGGCGTGATATTGATCTCGGCGAGCGCGGTCTGGGTGTGACCGCCTCTACTCGTGAAAGCCACGGGTGGCCTCCCGGGCTGGCTCTGGGTACCCGGCGCCCTGCCTGGGATCAGACTGACGAGGGTCTAGTCCGGCCTGACGGGGGTCTGGTCCAGCCTGACGGGGGTCTTGGCCCGGCTGCAGCCCAAACTCTTCCATGCTGTTTAGCAGCTCGCGGGCAAAGTCGTCATTGCGGGCGCCGAACTCGCGGCAGCGTGCGGTGAACTGGTTGTAAGCAACCACCGCCGGGACTGCGACCAGCATACCGGCGGCGGTGGTGATCAGCGCCTCGGAGACGCCAGGCGCGACCGCTCGCAGGGTTGCAGCGCCCGCTGTGCCGAGGCCGTGGAAGGCGTCCACAATGCCCATGATGGTACCGAAGAGGCCGATGAATGGCGAGGTAGCGGCGATGGTGGCAAGCCACGTCAGCCGGCTCTCGAGCACGGTGAGCGACTCGCTCGAGGCTGTCTGCGCCGAGCGCTCAAGCGCGACGATGTTGCGCGGCGGCCCGTAGCCACCGGTCTGGCGGCGGTAGGTCTCATAGACCTCATCGAAGACTGAGACCAGGGGCGAGGGCTTGAACTGCTCGGAGACGGTGGCAATCTCCTGCAGCCGCTGCGCTTTACGGAAGGCGCGGAGAAAGCGTGTGCTCTGGGCGCGCGCCCGCCGGAAGGTAGAGAACTTGCCGAAGATGATCGCCCAGGAGTAGAGGCTTGACAGCAGCAGCACCGCGAGTACGGTGAGCGCGACAGGACCGGAGTTATGCAGCATCTCGGTGAGCGCGCCGCCGGGAGCTCCGGAAGACGGAGCAGCGCCTGAGGGGTCCGTGTCGGACTGCAAGAGGAAGAGCGCTGCCATGGTAAAAAGGTGTGTCATTTCGTAAGCCTTCACGTTAGCAGACCCTGCTATGCACCACCAAGTGACCGCCGTTGTTCGCTTGCGCGCGCGTGGCAGCAACGGCAGGTTGGAACAACCAAAGGCAGTTCAGACGGCTGGCTCGGCAGCCTGGAGAAGCATATGGCAAAGGTTCTTGGTATTGGAGGAGTGTTTTACAAGTCGGCCTCGCCCAAAGAGACGCAGGCCTGGTACAAGCGTGTCCTTGGGCTGGAGGTAACAGCGTGGGGTGGGGTGGTCTTCGAGCCGCTCCCGATCGGGCAGACGGTCTGGTCTCCGTCCCCTGCGGACACCAAGCAATTTGATCCATCCTCGGCCAGCCTGATGATCAACTTCGTTGTGGACGATCTGGACGGGGTGCTTGCACATGCGGCAGTCGAAGGCGTGGAACCGATCAAGGTCGACAAGAGTGGCGCGTACGGCCTCTTCGCATGGCTGCTCGACGTGGATGGCATGAAGGTCGAGCTCTGGCAGCCGGCGGCTGAATAAAGACAGGAACGCCTACGCGGCCGGCGCCCACTTCTGGCGCATAGCGCTAACGTGGGGGGTATACCGACCCTTCGGGTCACAAAAGCAAAGAGCCTCATGAACTACTGGGCCTCTTCGCTTTTGCAGCATCGCAGGCAGAAGACCCGTCACGAGGTGACCGCAAGCCGCGTAGGCGGTCTTGGCCCTGCTATGCTTCCTTCCAGACGACCATGCTGCTCGAATTGCGCGCGGAAAACTATGCTGTGATCGACCACGCGACTGCCGTCTTCGGGCCGGGGCTGAACCTGCTTACCGGCGAGACAGGCGCGGGCAAATCGATCCTGGTAGACGCGCTCGCGCTGCTGATGGGGGACAAGGCTTCAAGCGACATCGTGCGCCACGGCTCGGAGAAGGCGGTGGTGGCGTGCGTCTTTGAGACCACCCCCGGCTCGGACGCGATCCTGGAAGAAAATGGCCTGGACCCGCAGGGCGCCGAGGTCATCCTGCGGCGCGAGGTGCTCGCGACAGGCAAGGGCCGCGTATTCGTCAACAATCAGCCGGCGACTGTGGGCGTGCTGCGTCAACTCGCGCCGGAGTTGGCACTGGTGCACTCGCAGTCCGAGACCGGCGGCGACTTTGACGAGGGCCAGCAGCGTGGATTGCTCGACCGCTACGCCGGGCTCTCGAACGAGGCAGTCGCCGCCGCCTACAGCCGCTGGCGCGAGGTGCAGGCGCGGCTCCGCACCCTCGAGCAGGACGAGCAGGACCGTCTGCGGGCGCTCGACCTCTGGCAGTTTCAACACAAGGAGATCGCCTCGGTCGCGCCGGTCGCGGAGGAAGACGTGGAGCTTGCGGCCGAGCGGCGTGTGCTCGCGAACTCGGAGAAGCTGCTGGCGGCCTCGATGTCGGCCTACGACCTGCTCTACGACGGCGCGAACTCGGCCGAAACGGCGCTGGTTGCCGCGCTGCGCCAGCTGGAAGAGCTGGCCCGCTACGACCCGAAGTTCGCCGAGTGTGTGCAGCAGATCATCGCAGCGCGGGCTTCGGTCGAAGACGTAAGCGCGACCGCGCGAGACTACGCGGAGACGATCCAGGCCTCGCCCGATCGGCTGGAAGAGATCGAAGACCGGCTTGCCGCGCTCGACCGGCTCAAGCGGAAGTATGGGGCGACTCTTGCCGAGGTCGTTGCCTACGGGGAAGAGGTCGCGGGAAAGATCGCCGATATCGAGAACCGGGACGAGATCGTGAAAGAGCTGCGCGTGGAGCTCGACGTGGCCGAGGAGGCTTACCGGGTGGCTGCGCGCGCGCTCACCGCCGAACGTAAGGCGGCGGGCGCGAAGCTGGGCGCCTCGGCTGAGAGGCAGATCAACGATCTCGCGATGAAGGTTCGCTTTGAGGTCAGGGTGACGCCGCGCGAGGAGCAGGCCGCCTGGGCCACGCACGGCTGGGATGCAATCGAGTGCCGGATCGCGACCAACTCCGGCGAGCCGATGAAGCCGCTTGACGAGACGGCTTCAGGCGGCGAGATGTCGCGCGTGTTGCTGGCACTCAAGGTCTCCGTTGAAGAGGGCGCGAATGCGAAGGGGCGCCGCAAGACGCCTGTGCCGCGCACGCTGGTCTTCGACGAGATCGATATCGGGATCGGCGGGCGGGCGGCCGAGGCGGTAGGGCAGAAGCTCAAGGCCTTGTCACGGACCCAGCAGGTCTTGTGCGTGACCCACCTGCCCCAGGTGGCGGCGTTTGCTGATCAGCACTTTTTGATTGAAAAGAAAGAGAAGCAGGCGAGGACTTCGACCTCGGTGCGGCTGCTCACCGCAGGCGAGCGCGCCGAAGAGCTGGCACGCATGATCTCCGGCGCAACGGTGACCGAGACCTCGCGCAAGCACGCGGAGCAGATGCTGAAGGCGAGTCGGTAGGCGCACCCGCGCTGAGCTAGAGCCAGTAGGCGAGCGTCGGGTCCTGGAGGGTCCCGAGGACGCAAGTGGTCTGCCTAACTTCTCGTCGCCGGACCGTACTTATCCAGCTGCGCGAACAAAGCTCTCACATCGAGGTAGATCTCGTTACCCTCAACCGAGAAGCGGGTCGTTTCGATCCAGGCATTGTCTCGGCAGGTGCGGGCGGTGCGGCTCTCCGGATCAATGAGCCAGATACTCGGGATACCCATGCGTCGGTAGTCCTGCGCGCGACGTTCCGTCTCCGTGTACCTGTCGTCAGGTGAAAGGATTTCGATCACGATCAGCGGTGGTTCGATCAGGACTTCTGGCTGCGGACCGGCGGGAACGACAACGACATCGGGAAGGCGCACACGAGAGGCAGAAACCTTCGTGCGAACTTCGGCAGCCACGAGCACCTGCCACTCATCTTCGTGCGCGGCGAACCAGACGCCAATCAACATCTGGAGACGACCATGCGCCCATTGCACCACGGGCTTCTCCTTCAACTCGCCGTCGATGAACTCCAAGTCAGGCCGATAGCTGGTGCCCAGGTACTGCTCGATGGTGACGAGAGTGGATGCGGCCATATTCTTCGACTCCTCGCGGATAGACGGCGCTTGCGAGAGATTATACGTGCGGTTTTATGAGGGCTGCGCTCTGATGCTGGGCCGGGGTGATGCCGACGGTTCGTGCGAGTAACGCCAGGCAAAGCACGCCGGGTGCTGCCTTCCCCCGAGAAGAATGAAGTAACCTGCAGGTGTACTCCAGAGAGGTCTGCCGTGGGACATCGATACGGAAACATTCTCGAGACGGTCGGCAACACGCCAGTGGTTCGCATCAACAAGCTCGGTCCCCCAGGCATTGAGCTTTACGTGAAGGTAGAGGCCTTTAACCCGCTCGGCTCGGTCAAAGACCGCCTGGCGCTGGGGGTGATCGAGGACGCGGAGCACACCGGCAGGCTCAAGCCCGGCCAGACGGTGGTTGAGGCGACGAGCGGCAACACCGGCATTGGCCTGGCCATGGTGTGCGCGCAGAAGGGCTATCCGCTGGTCGTGGTCATGTCGGACTCGTTTTCGATCGAGCGGCGCAAGCTGATGCGGTTTCTCGGCGCGAAGGTCGTACTCACCCCCGCAGCGGCCAAGGGTGTCGGGATGGTGGCCAAGGCAGTCGAGCTTGCCGAGGCGCATGGCTGGTTTCTCACCCAGCAGTTTGTCAACGAGGCCAACGCTGACATGCATAGCCGCACCACGGCGGCAGAGATCCTGGAAGACTTTCGAGGCGAGCGGCTCGACTACTGGGTCACAGGCTTTGGCACCGGCGGCACACTGAAGGGCGTGGGCCGGGTGCTGCGCAAGGAGCGGCCCGGGACCAAAATCATTGTTTGCGAGCCGGCCGATGCGGCCACGCTCTCGAGCGGCATTCGCCAGCAGCGCAACCCGGATGGCTCTGCCGCTGCCAGCCACCCGGCTTGGCATCCGCACGTGATGCAGGGCTGGAATCCGGACTTTCTAGCCAAGCTGGTTGAGGATGCCTCCGACATGCGACTGATCGATGAAGTCCTGCTGGTCTCGAAAGCGGATGCGATCCGGTGCAGCCAGGAGCTTGCCCAGAAGGAAGGCATCTTCGTCGGCATCACCTCAGGCGCCACGTTTTCCGCTGCCCTCGAGGTCTGCGCCAGCGCGCCACAAGGCTCGATCGTGCTTTGTATGCTGCCCGACACAGGCGAGCGTTATCTGAGCACGCCGCTCTTTGCCGAGGTCTCGGTTGAGATGAACGAAGAAGAGCAGGAGATTGCGCGCTCGACGCCCAGCCACTGGCTGCAGCCTGCCTAACAGAGGCGAACAGGGCAGCTAGCTCAAGAAATGTACCGGGGAAAGTACCGGGGAACGCACTAGAGATTGCAGCCCGGTGGGTACGTGGAAGAGCCGTCAGCCTCGAACGCGCGGTATATACTACGGGATGTGACAGCGACCGTTCAGATCACCCTAGACACCCCCCGCAAGACGGCGATCGACCCAAGCAAGCGGGTTCTGCTCCTCAAGCCGCGCGGATTCTGTGCTGGCGTGGTGCGCGCTATCGACATCGTCAACATAGCGCTTGAAACCTTTGGCGCGCCTATCTACGTGCGCAAAGAGATCGTGCACAACAGCTTCGTAGTCAATGAGTTGGCCGGCAAGGGTGCCATCTTCGTCGACGATATCGACCAGGTTCCCGAGGGCATGCGCGTGATCTATTCCGCGCACGGGGTCTCGCCGGCGGTCCGTGAGAACTCGCGTCAGCGCGGGCTCAAGGTCATCGATGCGACCTGCCCGCTGGTGACCAAGGTTCACGTGGAGGCGATCAAGTTTGCCAAGCAAGGCTACTCGCTGGTGCTGATCGGCCATCGCGACCACGATGAGATTGAGGGCACGCTGGGCGAAGCGCCAGATGTGACACAGATTGTGTCGACCGTCGAAGAGGTCTACGCGCTTGAGGTGCCAGACCCGAATCGCGTGGCTTACCTTACCCAGACCACACTCTCGCTCGATGAGGCGCGGGATATTATTCAGGCTCTTCAAGAGAAGTTCCCGAACATCGCAGGGCCTCACTCGCAGGATATCTGCTATGCAACGGAGAATCGCCAGGTTGCGGTGAAGAATGTCGCCCACCAGGCTGATCTGGTGTTGGTCGTGGGCTCGACGAACAGTTCCAACTCAAACCGGTTGGTCGAGGTCTCACAAAATCTGAGCACCAAGAGCTACCTGATCGACAAGGCGGAAGACATTCGGCCGGAGTGGCTGGAGGGCGTGGGCTCGGTTGCGGTGACAGCCGGCGCCTCAGCACCCGAGGTGCTGGTGCAAGGCGTGGTTGCGTTCCTGATCGAGCGTGGCTACGGAGATGTGGACGAGGTAGAAGTCATGCCTGAAAACGTGCGGTTCGGCTTGCCGCCGGAGATTGCACAAGCTGTGGCAGCACAGGCGCCGGTCTAAGCTCGCCGAAGACTTTTGGCCAACGATCTTTAGCCACAGATCTTTGTCAGGGATTGCCGCCCTACCACCGTCTTGCTTCGTCAATAAAGAATCGTACCCACCCATGAGTACACAGCCACTAAGCGAACAATCCGGAGCGCTTGATGATCGGAAAGCGCAGAGCAGCAGCGGCGGCCTCTCCTCTCCTTCCGGTCGGCTGAAGTTTGGCCGCCTCGACGCAGCGCTCGATGCTGTGAGCGGAGCCGTCTCGCGCGCGCGCGACCTTATCTTCGCCCGGCAGCATCCCTCCGGCTACTGGTGTGGTGAGCTAGAAGCAGACTCCATGCTGGAGGCTGATTACGTCTTCATCCATGTGCTGCTCGGCACCGGCGACACGGGCAGGATGCAGCGTGCGCTAACCGAGATGCTGCGCTACCAGAACGAGGATGGTGGCTGGTCGATCTATCCTGGTGGACCTTCGAACATCTCGCTCGCGGTGAAGTGTTACTTTGCCTGCAAGCTCATGGGCCACGCTCAGGATGAGCCCCACATGGCGAAGGCGCGCGGGTGGATCCTCGACAACGGCGGCGTGGTCGAGTGCAACACCTTTACCAAGATCTATCTCTGCACGCTCGGTCAGTACGACTGGGATGCGGTGCCGGCTGTGCCGCCCGAGATCGTGCTCGCGCCAAACTGGTTCTACTTCAACATCTACGAGATCAGCTCCTGGTCGCGCGCGATCCTGGTACCGCTGTCGATTGTCTATGCCAAGAAAGCTTTTAAAAAGATTTCGGCCGAGCAGGGTATCGACGAGCTCTTTGTCGGCGGCCGGGGCAACGCAGACCTGCACCTGCGCTGGGACCAGGAGCATAACTTCTCCTGGCGCAACTTCTTCCTCGTCCTGGATCGCGGCGTGCACTGGGCCGAGCGTGTGCACATTCGGCCGCTGCGCAAGATCGCGCTGAAGAAAGCGGAGACCTGGCTGCTCGCTCGCCTCGAGATGTCCGATGGTCTGGGCGCGATCTATCCTGCCATGCTGAACGCGATGATTGCGCTGCGCTGGCTCGGCTACTCGCTTGACGATCCGCAGATGATTCGCGCGATGGACGAGTTTGAGAAGCTTGGCATCGATGAGCCGCAGGGCACCGCCGACTATCCTGTCCCGACCTTTCGGATGCAGCCCTGCATGTCGCCGGTTTGGGATACGGCGCAGGCTGTCTTTGCGCTTGGCGAGGCAGGTGTCGATCGCCATGATCCGCGTATGCTCAAGGCGGCTGACTGGATGCTGTCCAAAGAGGTTCGCCATAAGGGCGACTGGGCAGAGAAGGTGCGGCACACTGAGCCGGGCGGCTGGTACTTCGAGTTCAACAACGAGTTCTACCCCGATGTCGATGACACGGCGCAGGTACTGCTCGCACTCGACAAGGTAGATAACCCGCGCGAGCGTTACCAGTACGATGTGTCGCATCGCGCGATCGAGTGGATGTTCGCCATGCAGTGCCGCAACGGCGGCTGGGCCAGCTTCGATAAAGACAACACGAAGATGATCTTCCAGTACATCCCGTTTGCCGACCACAACGCGATGCTTGATCCACCAACGGTGGACATCACGGGGCGCATTCTAGAGACGCTCTCCACCTACGGCTACACGCGGGCCGATAAGCGCATCGAGCGAGCGATCAAGTTCATCTATTCTGAGCAGGAGCCGGATGGCAGCTGGTTTGGTCGCTGGGGCGTCAATTATCTGTACGGTACGTTTCTGGTCTTGCGGGGGCTTGAGGCGATCGGGGTATGGAATCATGAGCCGCAGATCCAGCAGGCCGCCGAGTGGATACGCATGGTACAGAACGCGGATGGCGGCTGGGGCGAGTCGCTCGAGAGCTACGACCGTCCGGAGATGCGCGGCGTAGGCGTAAGTACACCGTCGCAGACGGCGTGGGGGATCCTGGGGCTGCTTTCGGCGGGCGACACCCGATCGGACTCGGTAGCCAAGGGCATTCGCTGGCTGCTGGAGCGGCAGCAACCGAATGGTTCCTGGGACGAGTCAACCGGCGAAGGCAAGCAAAAGCAGGCGATCTATACCGGTACCGGGTTCCCCCGAGTGTTCTACCTGGCGTATCACTTGTATCGGGACTACTTCCCGCTTCTCGCGTTGACTAGTTACAAGCGGGCGATGGAGCGGGAACAGTCATAATCATCCAACGAGGACTCACGAATGCCGGTCGTCGCGGATGTGAGGCAAGCATTGCAGCATGTCATTGCGCCGGACTTGAAAGCGGCGGTCGCCGGTTTATCTTCTCTTCAGGACGAGATGCGTCGCGGCAATGCGCTGCAACGGGGAGAGATGGCCGCGGCGGAAGAGCGCGGCATAGAGCGCCTGGAGAAGACAGAGACGCGCTTGGTCGGGCGGGTCAATAGGATTTTTGGTGCACGCAAGCTTGATGCTCTGACGCGGCGCAATGCTGAGCTAAAAACGGCGATGGAGCAACTTCGCAAGACCCAGCAGCCAGCAGAGCAACAGCAACACTAAAGGGGTTCAGAATACATGGCGGTTCCTATATCCCAGGCCTGGACCGTGGCCACCTACATCCTCAAGCAGAAGTGGTCGGGCAAGCAGCGCTTCCCGCTCGTCACCATGCTCGAGCCGCTCTTCCGCTGCAATCTCGCCTGCGCGGGCTGCGGCAAGATCCAGTACCCGGCACACATTCTTAAGCAGGAGCTGACGCCTCAGGAGTGCTTCCGCGCGGTCGAAGAAGCAGGTACGCCGATGGTGTCGATCCCGGGCGGCGAGCCGCTGCTGCACCCGCGCATCGACGAGATTGTCGCCGGCCTGGTCGAGCGCAAGAAGTACGTCTACATGTGCACCAACGCGCTACTGCTCAAGGAGAAGCTGCATCTCTTCAAGCCGTCGAAGTACCTCAGCTTCTCAGTACACCTTGACGGGCAGCGCGAGCACCATGACTTTTCTGTCTGTCGCGAAGGCGGTTATGACATTGCGCTTGACGGCATCAAGGCAGCGGTCGCTGCAGGCTTCCGCGTCACCACCAACACCACGCTCTTTGACGGCGCCGACCCGAACTCAGTCCGCGCCTTCTTCGACGAGCTGATGGAGGTGGGTGTCGAGGGCATGATGGTCGCGCCTGGATACACCTATGAGAAAGCGCCGGACCAGAAACACTTTCTCGGGCGCGCGCGCTCACGCCGGCTCTTTGGTGCCATCCTCTCCAATCGCAAGAGTAGCTGGAAGTTCAACGCGTCGCCCATGTACATGGAGTTTCTGATGGGCAAGCGCGAGTTTACCTGCACACCCTGGGGTATGCCCGCGTATTCGGTCTTTGGCTGGCAGAAGCCCTGCTACCTGCTGCAGGACGGCTATGCCGATACCTTCCAAGAGCTCATCAAGACCACCGACTGGTCCAACTATGGCACCGAGTCCGGCAATCCCAAGTGCGCCAACTGCATGGTGCACTCCGGCTATGAGGCCTCAGGCGCCTACTACACCTTCAGCTCCTGGAAGGGTTTTGCCGAGACCGCGCTTGCAACGCTCTTCTCAAAGTACGAAGATCGCGGAGCGCTCGACCTCTTGAACGCGCCTGCGCCCTCCGCGCATACGCCACTGGTGCAGATTGCCAGCCGGATCAGTACCCAGCAGGAACAAGAGCAGGCGCAGGGAACCACCGTATGAACCAGGGCGCCGAGACCATCACCGGCATGCACATGGATGAGCACGTCTCGCCCGACCAGCTTGAGATCGCGGCCGGCCGGGAGCGCGAGCAGCTCGAGGGATGGGTGCCTGAGCTTGCAACCGACGAGGAGAAGCGTGTCGCTTTCGAAAAAGCCTTTGATTACCGCGGGGACGTCACGCTGACTCTGCGCGATGCGAGCAAGATCACCGGCTACGTCTTTGACCGGCGCACCGGGCTTACACTTCAGGATTCAATGGTGAGAATCATTCCTGCGCAGGAGCGCACGAAACTCGCGGTCAGCTATGCCGACATTGCGGCGATCGCCTTTACTGGCCGCGACACGGCTGCCGGCAAAAGCTTCGAGGCATGGGTGAAGAAGTACCAGGAAAGGAAAGCTGCCGGCGAAGCGAATATCGCCATCCTGCCCGAGGCTCTCGAATAAGTTGCAATAAATGCTGACTTGCTAACCATCCGTCATTCGCTGCCGATAAGCCCAAAATGGCATGCAGCAGGTGCGTCTGGCAGATCCTCGATGTAGGCAGTGTGTTCATGAAGGAGTTTGCGTCGGCTTTCGCCGCGTTCACTCCGAGCACCTCATGGTCGCCTGTGATGAGCGCAGTCGGCGCTTTCCAGGATTGGGAGCGGACCGAAGTCTCGGAGTTCCCGCCTCTTTCGATCGTTCACTATCCCTTGCAGCGCGGCTACCATCGAGCACCCTTCAGCAGCTGGTTGCCCTACGAGACGCGGCTGCTTGAGCGCCTGCGCCATCGCACCTCGGAGGCAGCGTACTCTCCCCTGATCTGCACGACACCTTTTTATGCGCCGCTCGCCGAGAAGTGGCCAGGACCGGTGATCTACTACGTCACCGATCGGACCGCGGCCTTTGCCGGGATCAATGCAGCCCAGGTCATCGGGCTCGATCGCCGCCTCTGCCGCGTCGCGCATGCGGTCTGCCCCAACTCGTCGCGTCTCGCCGAGTACCTGGCGACCGCGGCAGGCTGCTCTCCAGCCAAGATCACCATCGTCCCCAATGCGACACGGGCGAGCAATATCTCTCCTGAAGCGCTCTACGTGCCGGGCGCGCCGCCGGCTGACATAGCCGATCTGCCGCGTCCGCTGATCGGGGTGATCGGCAATCAAGCCGCCAACCTGGACTGGGAGCTGCTGGCGGCTGTTGTGCAGCAGACGCCGAGGTTCTCCTGGGTCTTCGTCGGCCCTACGAGTATGTCTGTTCCCGATCCGGCCCAGCGCGAAGCGCGTAGCTGGGTCATGGCGCGGGCGCGGTTCACCGGGAGCAAGCCCTACGGCGACCTGCAGGCCTACGCCCGCTCGCTGGACGCAGCCGTGCTTCCCTATCGCATGCAGGAGCCGACTTACTCCGGCAGCTCCACCCGCTTCTATGAGCACCTGGCCGCGTGCCGGCCGATGATTGCCACCCTCGCCTTTCACGAGTTGCTATCCAAGCAGCCGTTGGTCGAGCTTGTCGACACCGCGGCCGAGATGATGGCAGCGTTGGCTCGCCTTGAAGCTGTCAACTTTCATGACGGCCTTGAAGAGGCGCGCTGGCAGGCAAGCCAAAACGGTACATGGGAGGCGCGGGCACGCGCTGTGCAAACGCTCTTGGAGCCCTGCCCCGCGTGCAGGCAAGCGCGCCAAGCTTCTGTCGAGTCGCCGCAGCCGGCCATGCAGTCGCTTCGTGGGTACCAGCAGGTCGGAGCGCTCCTCGATCGAGGCAAGGGGTAGAGCAGTCGCCGTCGTGCGCGCTATGCTTTGAGAAGCTCTTCGCCAACGCCCCATGTCCGCGCAGTCCAAACTCGGTCGAGGTGCAGCCAGCCGTCTCGGACGGCTTCATGCGGCCCAGCGCGCCCGATGCTTTTACTGCGAGCGGCTGCTCACGCTGCGCCAGCCCGGTGAGCCTGTCTCCGCCAACGATGCGACGATCGACCACTTCTTTCCAAGGTCGGAGGGCGGCTCAGACAGCTGGCGCAACTGGGTGCTCGCCTGCCGCAGCTGCAACCACAGCAAGGCGAATCGACAGCCGACCGAGCCGGAGATCGAAGCCTGGAACCTGCTCGCCGCAGCGTGGCCCTACATTCGGCCGATGGAAATGCACCTGGTCCGGGCCAAGCGCTGTGTGGTCTGCGACGCCTGGATCAACCCGGGCCGACTCGGGGACTCGATCAGGGCCGGAGCCGAGACCGAGACCTGTCGGCCTCGGTGTGGACGGAGCCGGCGCCACGCGCTACGGCCTGCGACCCTGACGGCGACCCGAGATGACGCTCCGGCTGCGCCTCCGCCCGTTTCTGTCCAGGCATCGCCCCGCGCCGCGAGCCGCTGGCTGCTCCTCTCGGGGTTGGCAGCCCTGCTTCGCCGCGGCTCAGACCGGCTGCGAGCCCTTTCTCATCGCTTCCGATAGATCCCGCATCGGACAAAGCTAGAGCAAGCAGAGCTGCCAAGCGATCGACGCGCCTGCCTGGCACATGCCGTCCAGGATGCGAGTGCCAGGCGGAGCTGTTGCGCAACCAAACGCCCAGCGAGGTAGGTGTGTTCAGGAAAGTTTTCTTCTTGACCCTGATGCTGTGCTCAGCGAGGCAGCTGTTCGCGCAGGCTTCCCCTGTCTGCGATGTGAGGGCGGCCGGCGCGAAGGGCGATGGCAGCACGCTCGACACAGCCGCTGTTTCCTCCGCCATCGCCACGTGCAGCAAGCAAGGCGGCGGCACCGTCTACTTCCCGCCCGGCCGCTATGTGCTCGGGACCGTCGAGCTCAAGAGCCATATCCACCTGCTTCTGGAGAGCGGCGCGGTGCTGGTTGGCAGCCACGCTCTCGCCGATTACCTGCCCAGCGCACCCTTTGGCTTTGCCCGGCACTACGGCGTCGATATTACGGGCGAGGGCACGGTGCTGGGGATGTTCATCGCGCGGAACGCGGAAGACATCTCGATCGATGGCCAGGGCGTCATCGATGGCCAGGGGAACACGTTTATGGCAATGCAGACCCCGCAGGCCTCGAATGAGATCGAAGCGCAGTCCGCGCGAAATCCGGAAGCGTATCGGACGGCCATGCGCTCGATCGAGTACGGCCCGGTCCAGCCAGACCATCGCCCCGGAACCATGATCGTTTTCTTTCATTGCAAGGACGTGCGCCTGCGCGGTGTCACGCTGCGGGACGCTCCGAACTGGACCCTGCACCTGCAGGATGTGGACCAGGCCGCGATCTCGGGCATCTCGATCGTCAACAACCCGAAGATCCCGAACAACGACGGCATCGACTGCATGCAGTGCCGCTACGTGAGGATCTCGGACTGCTCGATCCTGACTGGCGATGACGATCTTGCCATTGTAAGCAGCGAGCACGTGAATGTGAGCAACTGTTCGCTCTCCTCGCGCTCGGCGGCCATCCGGCTGGAGAGCACGAGCTTAAGCACCTTTACCAGCCTCAGCATGGACACCAACCGCGGCATTGGGATCTTTGCCGGAGGCTATGACGATCAGCAGGATCGCCCGACGGAAGACGTTTTGTTTTCTGACATCGTGATGCGCACCCGGCTGATCCCGGGAGGCTGGTGGGGCAAGGCTGAGCCGATCTATATCGCGGTGCAGCCGTGCGGCGCAGCGGGTCTGCCGTGCAGCGTGCGTGTACGCCATGTGACCTTCAACAACATCACGGCTGAGGCGGAGGGTGGCGTGCTGCTCTGGGGCGGCGAAGGTACCTCGATCGACGACGTGACCCTGCGCGGCGTGCGGCTGCACATGGTCGCGCCGTGGCCTGAGTTCAGCAAGGCTGTGGGTGGCAATCTGGATCTGCGCTGGACCAACCTCGATCCTCGGTCCGGCATCGTCAAGAGCGATATCCCGGCTATCTACGCCAGGCATGTGACCGGGCTGCGAGTGGAAGATGTGCAGGTGAACTGGGCCGCCGGTCTGCCGGCCTACTTCTCTGACGGGCTACGCGTCGAAAACTTTGCCGACCTCTCCATCGATGACTACGCTGGGCGCCAGGCCTCTGCCGCCGGAGCTGCAATCTCGCTCGAGAATGGCTCGGGTGTGGCGATCACGAACTCGCGTGCGCTGCCCGGTACCGCTACCTTCGTGCAGCTGAACCAGGTGCAGGATCGCCGCGTGTTTGCGAACTACGACGTGGGTGATGCAGCCAGGGTGATCGAGCCTAACGGTCAGGTCTTCGCCCTGCAACTGGGCGCGCCAGCAGCAGCAATGCCCGCAGCGCATCAGCCGCACTGAGGGGTTCAAGCGTTGGCGTGTGTGATTGAAGCTCACGAGGATCGGGAACGGGCGTGAGATAGTGTTCTTCTGACACGCGCGCTGCGGTCTCACAGTGGAGCGCGCGAGGAGAGAGCATGCGCGCCAAGATTTTCCTGATCTACGTCTTCCTGCTTGCCGGCTCTGCTTGCTTGCCCGGCTATGGACAGGGCGCGAATCCGGTGCATGGCAAGGCCGGCATCGTGCTGCCAGCGCCGCCGAGCGTCGAAGCGCAGCCCGTCGTCGACGAGTACAGCAGCGGCCAGCCAGCGCAAACGGTCAAGGTCACTGATAACTATCGGTGGCTTGAAGACGCAAAGAGTCCTGCCACGCGAGCCTTTATCGCCGCTGAAAACGCGTACACCGAGCGCTACCTGGACCAGCTCAAAAGCCTGCCCCAGGTGCGCGAGCAGCTGGCGGCTCTGGTGCGCGTGGATTCCATCGGCATCCCGGAACGACGCGGGAACCGGTTCTTCTTCAGCAAGCGCTTGGCGAGCGAGAACCAGGCCTCGCTCTACGTGCGCGATGGACTGCACGGCACCGATCTTCGGCTGGTTGACGCGAATACACTGAGCGCTGACCAGAATACTTCCGTGTTGATGATCGACGTCGCGAAGGATGGCACGCTGCTCGCCTATGGCAAGCGGGTCGGTGGCGCCGATGAGCTGGAGGTCCACTTTCTCGAACCGGCCACGCGGAAAGAAGCGGCCGACGTGCTGCCGAGCGCGCGCTACTACGGCGTACAGATTAGTCCGGACAACAAGGGTGCCTACTACTCAAAGTTCTTTCCCCAGCAGGGCACGCGCATCTTTTATCACGTCTTTGGCAGCCCAGTTGCCAAAGACGCAGAGATCTTCGGACGCACCTACCGCGGGGAGACGCTGGGCGAGATCGACAACGTCGGCATCAGCATCACCGACAACGGCCACTACCTGGTGCTGAGCGTCGGCCACGGCGTGCCTGCCAAACGAGAAGACATCCTGCTCAAGGATCTGCGCGTGCCGAACGCTCCGGTCGTGCCACTGGTCTACGGTATCGACAACCGTTTTACTGCGATGGACCTGGGCGACACCTTCTATGTCGACACCGACTACCAGGCGCCCAATCATCGCATTCTGAAAGCGAGCCTGGGCACCCCGCCTGACCGCTGGCAGACCATCGTGCCGGAAGGTAAGGACGTGATCGAGCAGGCTTCTATCGTGGACAGCAAGCTTTACGTGCTGCGCCTGAAGGACGTCCAGAGCGAGCTGACCGTTTACACGCCAGCCGGCAAGGCTTCCGGCAGCATCTCTTTCCCCAGCATCGGCACAGGCACCACGCTCTCTGGCCTTTCGAATGAGCGCGACGGCTTCTACAGCTTCGAGTCGATCGTGCGGCCGCCGACCATCTTTCACTACGACACGACCACGGGTAAGTCTGAGGTTTTCTCGGAGACGAAAGTTCCATTCAACTCCGACGATTACGAGGTCAAGCAGGTCTTCTATACATCGAAGGACGGCACCCGGGTGCCCATGTTTATCGCTGGTCGCAAGGGGCTCAAGCGCGACGGCTCCGAGCGCCTGCTGATGACCGGCTACGGCGGCTTTGCCGTCAGCATCACTCCTACATGGAGCGCCAACTACGCCTGGTGGATGCAGCAGGGCGGTTGGTTCGCGCTGCCCAGTCTGCGGGGCGGCAACGAGTACGGCGAAGCCTGGCACAAAGCCGCCATGTTTGAGAAGAAGCAGAACGTCTTTGACGACTGGTTTGCGGCGGCCGAGTATCTCATCCGCGAAAAATACACGACGCCCGAGCACTTTGCGATTACCGGTCGCTCCAACGGAGGTTTGCTGATGGGCGCCTCCATGACCCAGCGGCCGGATCTCTTCGGCGCGATCTGGTGCGGCTACCCTCTGCTCGACATGCTGCGCTACCAGCGCTTCCTGATGGGGCGAACCTGGACGACCGAGTACGGTTCGGCAGAGAACCCGGCTGACTTCGCCTACATCTACAAGTACTCGCCCTACCAGCACGTGGTCGCGGGCACCAAGTACCCCGCGATTATGTTCTTCACCGGCGATGGCGACACCCGCGTGGACCCGATGAACGCACGCAAGATGACGCCGCTCATGCAGGCAGCCACGAGTAGCGGCAGGCCGATCCTGCTGCACTACAGCCTCAAGGGTGGCCATAGCTCAGGCATCTCGCAGACCCAGCTCGTTGAGGATAGCGCCGACCAGATGGAGTTTCTCTGGACCGAGACAGGCAGCCAGTAGGGCAGCCATCGCCTGCTCTCTCTGAAGGGGGCGGAGCGCGCCTTCGGCCCATGTTTCAATGGAGAAGAAGGAAGCGAGCAGAATGGCCCTGAATTGCGGAATTGTTGGCTTGCCCAACGTAGGCAAGAGCACCATCTTTAACGCGTTGACCTCGGCGAAGGCCCAGGCTGCAAATTATCCCTTCTGCACCATTGACCCGAACACCGGCGTCGTCACCGTGCCTGATGAGCGGCTGCAGAAGATCGCCGCGCTGATCAAGCCGAAGAGCCTGGTTCCGACGACAATGGAGTTTATTGACATCGCGGGCTTGGTCGAAGGCGCTTCTAAGGGGGAAGGGCTCGGCAACCAGTTTCTCGGCCATATCCGCGCAACGGACGCGATCGCGCACGTCGTCCGCTGCTTCGACGATCCGGAAGTGATCCATGTAGCCGGTGGCGTGAACCCGCTCCACGATATCGATATCATCAACACAGAGCTGCTGCTTGCTGATCTGGACACGGTTGAGAAGCGCGCCACCCGCGTAGAGCGCGCGGCTAAGGCCTCCGCCGACGGCAAGGTCAAGGCCGAGCATGCGATGCTGCAGAAGCTGCTCGCGACACTCGGCGCAGGCAAGCCGGCACGCACCGCGGATCTTACCGAGGATGAAAAGCTTATCGCGCGTGAGCTGTTCCTCATTACGGCGAAACCCCAGCTCTATGTCGCGAACGTCGATGAGTCGGCAATCCTGGCCGGCAATGCGTACACCGCAGCCGTGGAGCAGCGCGCGGCGGAAGAAGGATCGCAGGTGGTGCGCATCTGCGGCGCGCTTGAGAGCGAAATAGCCCAGCTTGAGCCGGCAGAGCGAGACGAGTTTTTAGCCGACATGGGCCTGGCCGAACCAGGGCTCAACCGGCTGATCCACTCGGCCTACCGCCTTTTGGAGTTGATCACTTACTTCACTGCCGGAGTGCAAGAGGTACGTGCCTGGACAATCCGCCGCGGCACGAAAGCTCCAGGAGCGGCGGGGGTGATCCACTCCGACTTCGAGAAAGGCTTTATCAAGGCGGATTGCTATGCGTCTGATGACCTGTTTGCGCTCGGCTCAGAGCAGGCCGTCAAGGAGAAGGGACTGCTGCGGTCGGAAGGTAAGGAGTATGTCGTCAGGGACGGAGACATCCTCTTCTTCAAGTTCAACGTGTAAGTGAACGTAACTGCGGCAGTTACTTAGAGAGTAAGCCAGTTATTTTTGTGAGCGCGAGAGATAGCCTGGCTTGCTCCTCAAGGGTGAGGGTCTCAGCCCGCGCCTGTACCGCAATACCGGCTCTGTCGAGCGCCGCGGCGATCGCATCTGGAGCATAGCCGGCTGCTCGCAGATTGTTAGCCAGTGTCTTTCTCTTCTGCGCAAAGCTCTGGCGCAGGTGCGCGATGAAAGCAGGCGGGTCTACGCCTAACTCTTGAAACCTGGGCGCAAAGCTCAGGCGCACCACGCTTGAGTGCACCTGCGGCGGCGGCGAAAACGCTTGCGGCGGAAGGGTAAAGAGCCGCTCGGCTCGCGTGTAAAGCTGGCAGGTAGCGGAAAGCATCCCGTAATCGCGGCTGCCTGGGGCGGCAACGATCCGGTCCGCAACTTCTCTCTGCACCATCAGGACAGCGCGGCTAAGCACGGGGCTGTGCGCGAACAGATGCAGCAGAATGTCAGAGGTGATGTAGTACGGCAGATTGCCGACCACGGCTAACTTGCTCGATACAGAATATCCTTGAGCTTCAAGACCAGCTGCATCGGAGCTCTCGCGGCAGTCCAGCGCGAGTGCGGTCAAGTCCACGGTCAGTACGTCCTGATGGAGAATCTCGATCAACTTGTTGGCCTGCTGCTCTGCATAGCGCAGGCGCAGTGCTCTGGCAAGCGTGTCATCGAGTTCGATGGCGATGAGCTTTCGGGCGCGTCTCACCAGCAGATCAGTGATAGCGGCCTGGCCCGGACCTATCTCGACGACGACTTGGTGGCTGATATCGCCGAGAGCATCAACTATCGCGCTTTGCGCGGCGCCATCTACCAGGAAGTTTTGGCCTAGCTTTGCTTTCATGCTGAAGCTGCCGGCGTGCCATATCGATTGCGGATGTAAAAATACAGCGGGCCGCCCAGCAGGATCACGCCGGTGCCCAGCAGCGAACTCCGCAGGTTGGTCGCATAGGAGTAAACCAGCAGCACGGCCGCGGCCACGATGAAGAGTGCAGGCAGGACCGGGTAGCCCCACACCCGGTAGGGTCGATGTAGATCAGGCTGGCGCTTGCGGTACACAAACACGGTGGTGGCCGTGATCATGTAGAAGAGCCACTCGGCGAAGATAGCCAGTTCAAAGAGCTGCTGAAAGCGCCCGACCGCCAGCAGCAGCGCGGTCGCAAGCATCGCCTGAACAACCAGCGACGTAGACGGACTCTCGAAGCGCGGATTGATATCAGCCATGCTGGTGAAGAAGAGCCGGTCGCGTGCAGCGGCAAAAGGCACGCGCGCGCCCGACATGATTGTGCCGTTCAGCGTTACAAATATGCTGAAGGCCATTGCGGCGGAGACCAGCGCGGCGCCTCGCGTCCCTGTGACCAGGCTCAGTGCCGCCACTGCCGGCCGTGGCGAGGCGGCAATCTGCGCCGCTGGAAGCACGTACTCGATCGCCAAATTCGTGACAACGTAGAGCGCGCCGACAATGAACAAGCCCGCGATGAGCGCGATGGGCAGATTGCGTTCTGGCCGCTTTACTTCGCCTGCCACCATGGTGAGGTCGTTCCAGCCGTCATATGCCCAGAGCGAGGCGATCAACGCAATCATGAAGCCGGCAAAGCCGCCCTGCGCTCCGGCAAAGCTGGATGCGAGATGCTTCCAGGAACCAGCCGGCGCGGAGAAGCAGACAACGCCGATGATCAAGATAAGCAGTATCTTCAGCAAGGTGAAGAACAACTGAAACTCGCCGGCCTTTTTCATGCCGAGGTAATTAAGCCCGGTGATGAGCCACGTGGCCACAATTGCGAAGAGCTGCGACCAGCGGATCGGCAAAGGGGCTTGCAGCGCGATGCCATCCAGCCAGTGAAGGGCAGGGAAGATGGTAAGTGTGCGAGCCAGGCCCGTGGTCACGCTCGCAATCGAGGCAGGTTTCGCAAGCGCAAACCAGGTCCACATGTAGAGGAAAGCAGAGAAGTCGCCATAAGCTCCGCGAAGGTAGACGTACTCGCCGCCCGCATAGGGCAGCATCGCTCCCAGCTCCGCATACGTCATGGCGCCAAAGAGTGACAGCAGGCCGCCAACGGTCCAGGCCAGGTAGACGAGCCAGGAGCTGCCGACAGCGCGCATTATCTCTTGCGGCACAAGAAAGATGCCGCTGCCAATGATGGTGCCAACCACGACCGCTGTTGCCTGCCAGACGCCAAGCACGCGGGGCAGACCCGTAGCTGAAGTCGGGGCCGCGGCAGTCGACGAAGGACCGGCTAGATTGGCGCTCAATGGCAAAGCTCCTCTTTTTCGACGCGCCAAGTCAGCGATAGTCTTTCCGCTCCTCCCAGTATTGGGTAAAGGGCCGCTTTGCGCCATGGCAGAAGTAGATCGGGCCTCGCTCCCAGGGCATGGCAAGGGGAGGGGTTCGCCTGGCCACCAGCGTACACCGATCGTAGTAGGCAGCCAGCTGGGCGAGCGAGTCCTGCGTGACCAGGATCATATCGTCGCCGGTGTAGCCGCGAGGTCCCCAGAGCCAGTAGTTCTGATGACCGCTGATGGCGACTGGCAAGCCGAACCGAGGTCCGTAGACATTGATCGCGCTTGCTTCGCCGTAGTTCGCAGTAAGGATCCCGGTGCGCGCGCGTTGCTCCGGCGGCAGCGAGTTATACGCAGCACTTACTTCGTCGAGTAACTCGGTCCAGCCAAAACGGTCTGCGTAAAACTGCGGCAGCAGCGTAGGATCGTGCTTCTCCATGTCCGCCGGGCGAAAGCCTATGCGACGTTCGTAAGCGAGAAAGCGTGGCGGCGAAAGGATGGGCAAAGCATAGGGCAGAATCAGGCAGGTGGCCGCAAACAGCAGGCCCGCATAGCTCCACAGGACCGCGCGGCGGATGGGCAATCCGCGAGCCCAGGCAAGCCACGCGACCGCACCTGCCGCAAAGAGCACCGGGTAGGCGGGCGCCAGATAGTAATCTTTGGCGTGCATGCTCACCATGAAGGCGAGGAAGAGTAAGTAGGTCAGGCCGATCCATCGGAAACGGCGCGAGGCAAGCAACCAAGCCGTCCCGGTAAGCCACAGGATGCTATGCAGCGGTCCGAGCATCAACAGCTGTCCTGCGACGATCTGAAGCGGCGGCAGCTTGATGTCCTTATCGCTGTGCTGGAGGACTCGCAGCCACTCCAATGTAGGAAAGTGGTGAGTCGCTTGCCATATGAGATTGGGGAGCGCGAGCAGCACCAGAATCGTCATGCCGATCAGACAGCCGCGCGAGAGAAAGATGCGGCGGGCCGATGTGATGAGGAGCGCGAGCAGCAAGCACACCAGGTAGAAGGTAAGGGTCGCCTTGTTCTCAAGGCCAAGGCCGCCACTCACGCCTAGCAGGATCCACCACCAGGTTGCGTGAGCCGGCCGTCCACGATGAGGGCTGCCTTCGCTCACCTCCGGCTCGCTGCTGCGGATGATCTCGAGAAGTGCAAGTACCACGGTCATCCAGAAGACAGCTTCGAAGGCATTCATCGAGAGAAAGCTGTCGATCGACAGATAGACAGGGACGGTTAGAACGGCAAACATCGCCAGCGCCGCTGAGTCGCGGCCACCACCCAGGGCACGCGCCAGCAAGCCGGTTAACAGGATCTTCGCGCCGCCCGCAAGTGCGGCAAATAGCCGGAGTGACCACATGTGATCGATGCCAAAGAGCATCTGGGTAAGCCGTGCTTGCAGAGCGACGAGTGGGGGCTGGTCGACATAGCCGAAGGCTAGACGCTGGCCGCACACAAGGTAGTACATCTCGTCGCGAAAGATGCCGTAGCCGGCATGCTGCGAAACAATGTTGCCGACCACCTGCAGCAGAACTTCAGCCGCGCCGAAGAGCACCCCAAGCCAAAGCACCTCGTGCAGAGGTGCTCTCGCTTGAGAGAGAAGTTGGGGCCGGCTCGACACACGGCTAGCCTACAACCTCGCAGCACTGCGCCAACGAAAATCAGGCTGGTTCAGGCTCGCTCACGTCAGCGGGGCTATTGTCAAGGATGGGAAACGGACTTGCGGGCGAGCGATCTTCCATCACGGCAGCGATCACGCGTGTGCCCGCGTCTGCCTGGACAATGCCAGTTTCGCTGGCACGGAAATGCGCATGGATCCGCTCAGCGGTTTTCCGCGGAACCACTGCGGTGAGGGCTTCGACATCCGCCTGGCTCACGCTGCGCACACTGCCGAAGTGCTCGACCAGCCGAATGCGGGTGCGCGCGCCGACGCCGGCGATCTCCAGCAGCTCCGAGTCCCGGTCGCGCATCTCGCGCCGCTTGCGATGGTAGGTAATCGCGAACCGGTGCGACTCATCGCGAACCCGCTGCACCAGGTGCAGCACAGGGGACCGGCGCTCGAGAACGATCGGCTCGTCCTCCTGCCCATGCAGGCCGCCGTGCACGTAGATCAGCTCCTCCCGCTTGGCGATCGAGGCGAGCGGCTGCGTGATCAGGCCGAGTTCTTCAAGCGCCGAGGCAGCAGCGTGCAATTGGCCGAGGCCGCCGTCAATCAGGATCAGGCTGGGCATGGGCTTATTTTCCTCGACCAGACGTTTGTAGCGGCGCGTGACCACCTCGCGCATGGACGCGAAATCATCCACCCCGTCCACCGTCTTGATCTGGAACTTGCGATACGCGCTCTTGTTCATGCCGCCGTCTTCCCACACCACCATGCTCGCGACTGTTTCCGCGCCTTGGATGTGCGAGATGTCAAAGCACTCGATGCGGGTGGGCAGCTCGGGCAGCATGAGCGTGTCCTGCAGCGCTTCGGCAATCGCTTTTTCGCTTGGCTTGAGTACGCGAAAGCGCTGGTCGTAACTCTGCTTGGCGTTGGTGCCGGCGAGGTCAAGCAGGGCGCGCTTTTCTCCGCGCTGCGCGACGCAGAGCTCGACCTGGCGCCCGCGCCTGCTGAGCAGGCTCGCGAGTGTGGCGCGGTCCGCGAAGTCTACCGGCACATAGATCGTGCGCGGTACATAGTGTTGGTCAAGATAGAGCTGCTTGAGCAGGGCTGAGAAGAAGGATGAGGCCTCGAACTCGGCCTGCGACAAGGCTGTTGGCGCAGCCGAGATCTCACCCGCGCCGGTCCCGGCAGGGTCTTCTGGCCCATCCTCGCGCGCGAGCTCGAAGTGGGGAATGTCCTCCCAGAAGAACTCCCGGCGGTCGACGATCTTCCCGCCGCGCACGTGAAACAAGTTGACCGCGAGCATGCCCTTCTCGTAGTGGTAGCCGAAGACATCGGCATCGTCGTCGTCGGCCGAGGCGATGCGCTGCTTCTCCTGTAACTGGTCGACGGTGATCAACTGGTCGCGATAGCGGGCGGCCAGCTCGTAGAGCTCTGCTTCGGCTGCTGCCTGCATACGCGTCTCGATCAGCTTGCCAAGCTCCGCGCCCCGGCCCTCCAGAAACATCTGCGCATCCCGCACGGCTTGCTTGTAAGCCTCGGGCGTGGTCAGCTCCTGCACGCAAGGGCCCAGGCAGCGCTTGATGTAGTACTGCAGGCAGGGTCGAGGGTAGTATCGGCTGAGGTCAAGCTTGCAGCTGGGCAGCAGAAAGCTGCGATGGATCAACTCTGCGATGCGGTAGGCCAGGTTGCCGGGGAAGTAGGGGCCGTAGTACGCGCCGCCATCCTTGCGCAGCCGACGCGTCACAAAGACCTTCGGGTGGCGATCGCCCAGGGTGAGCTTGACGTAGGGGTAGGTCTTGTCGTCGCGCAGCAGGATGTTGAAGCGGGGCTTCCGCTGCTTGATGAGATTATTTTCAAGCGCCAGCGCCTCATGCTCATTCGCAACCAGGATGTAGTCAACATCGACTGCCTCGCGCATCAGCGAGCCGGTTTTCGCGTGCGCCTGGTTGGCCTCGAGCAAATAGGAGCGCACCCGCGAGCGCAGGTTCTTTGCCTTGCCGACGTAGATCACCGTGCCCTCGGCGTCCTTGTACAGGTACACGCCTGGGCCGGTGGGCAGGGTACGGATTTTTGCCTGGAGATCCATTGAGCGCGGTGTGAAGTCCCTGCCCTATTTTACCGTCCGGCGCCGGTCCCGGCGGCGCTAGGGACAACGCGCGCCACCGGGCGTAAGAAGTACATGCGACGGGTGAAAACGACCTTTGCATCTTGCCAGTCAAAGCAGCTAACGTGTCTACAATCCATGTTTCGTTGGGGGCGTGGCTTTGGACCCCCGCGTGCTGCCTCATGTATTTAAGCGGCAAACGACGATGGTTCCTGCCGTTGCTTCAGCAACGGAAGAAAGAAGCTCAAGAATGCGGATCTTCCCCCAAAACGGTACAGCCGGCCGCCGCTCTCTAGCAGCCGAGGCAATCTGCTGCGCCCTGGCACTGGCGCTCATGACTGGCTGCTCCACCAAGAAGTATGTGCGCAGCCAGACCACACCGGTCATCAACCAGACCAACGAGCTGGACGATAAGACAGCCGCCAATAACCGCTCCCTGCAGGACCTCGATAAGCGGACCCAGGGTGGCATCGGGCAGGCGCAATCCAGTGCCAACCAGGCGCAGCAGGCTGCAGCCGGCGCCAGCCAGTCGGCAACGCAGGCCCAGCAGTCCGCCCAGGATGCCGTCAACCGGGCGGATTCGCTGGCCAGCGTGGTCGCGAACCTGGACAGCTACCAGAAGGTCTCTGATCTCTCGGTGACCTTCGGCTTTAACAAGGACGTGCTCACCACCCAGGACAAGGCGAGTCTCGATGGACTGGGCTCGCAGCTGGCCTCGCAGAAGAGCTACATCCTGATGCTTACCGGGGGCACCGACTCGGTAGGAAGCGCGCAGTACAACTACGAGCTCAGCGATCGGCGCGCCCAGGCTGTGGTGCAGTACCTGGCGTCAAAGTACAGCGTGCCAGCCCATCGCTTCTACCTCATCGGCCTCGGTCGCGACCAGGCTGTCGCTTCCAACAGCAGCGCCTCAGGCCGGGCGAAGAATCGCCGGGTCGAGGTGCAGCTGCTCTCCAACCAGACCGGCGCTCCGGTACAGGCGCCGCAATCGATGAGCGGGATCTCGCAGCCGGCGGGTGCCACTGCGACTCACAACTAAGGCCGCCTGCGCGGGATTCACTTCCCCTGCTTGGCTGATCGAGCCGAGTCTCACTCGGTGTGGCCCTTCATGAAGGAAGGGCCACGCAGACGCATTCTCCGCGCTCAGAGTGGCAGGGGAAGTGAACTGGCGCCCACTTGGTGGGGGGTCTTCTGCCTGCGGCGCTTCAAGAGCAGAAAGCCCCCAGTAGTAAAGGGGGCTTTCTGCTTTTGTGACCCGAAGGGTCGGCTATACGCATCACGAAGTGACCGCCTCCCGCGCCGGGGGTCTTACAGCGGCATGTGCGCGATATGCTCGGCGCGTACATCGTCCGCGGTGAAGAGGCTCAGAAACGGTGCGCCTTTTGCCGCGGCCTCCACTGCCGGACGACCGCCGGCCTCGGTCCGCTCGACCAGGCATACGGCAGCGATCACCTGCATGCCAGCGGCTTCTGCGGCTTCGATCGCCTGGATGGTTGAGGCGCCGGTCGTGCAGACGTCATCGACGATGACTACCTTGGCTCCCTCTTCGAGAAAGCCCTCGATGCGGCGCCCGGTCCCATGCGCCTTCTCCTGCTTGCGCACCAGGAAGCCGTGAACCAGCGGTGAGCCGGGTCTCTCAAGGGCCTGCCAGGCGCTGGCCGTGGCCACACTGGAGACGACCGGGTCCGCGCCCATCGTCAGGCCCCCGACCGCTGCCGGGTGCAGCCCGTGCTGGTGCAGCAGGTCGAGCACCGCCAGGCCGGTCAGGCGGCCGCCTTCGGCGTGGAGCGTGGTCGTGCGGCAGTCGATGTAGTAGTCGCTGGTGCCGCCGGAGGAAAGCTTGAAGCTGCCCAGCTTGAAGGAGATACGAGCGAGCAGATGCAGCAGCGCAGAGCGCGCGTCGGTGGCCATATGCCTAGGATTGTAGCCGCCCCGTCTTATGGATTGCGGCGGCAGATTTCAGCCGCTCAGCTTATCCAGGTGCTGAAAGCCGTCGGTCTGCATGAGGATGCCGGCAAACAGGGTCAGGTTGTAGGAGGCGTGCACCAGTATGCTCGCTGCCAGCGAGTCAAGCCACAGGCGCACGGCGCAGAGCATCACGCTGACTAGTCCAATCAAGAGCAGCGGCCCCCAGGCGCGCGAGACCTGCGGCGCATGCATGAGCGCGAAGGGCAGGCTGGTCAGCACGATCGAGACTGGGATGCCGATCCAGCGGCGCGTACTCGCGCTGATATCCCCTTTGCGTACCAGCCAGTCGAACGAGTGCACGAAACCCGGCAGCAGAAAGCCGCGAAAGGCCGTTTCCTCCAGAGCCGGCGCAAAGGTGATGCCGAAGATCAGCATCATCCAGGCGCCTACCGGCGAATGCATCATGTCCATCAGGATGGGCGGATCTTTGGGCATGGGTAACAGGTTGCCGGCCAGACTGCTGCCAACGCCGCCAAGCAGCCCGAGGAGGACCAGCTGCCAGGCACGTTTCGCTGCTGCGCGCCCATGCCAGTGCAGGCCTTCGAGCACCGGCCGCTGCCAGGCGTAGCGGAAGAGCCACGCGCCGCACCCGGCCACCAGCAGGTAAGCAAGCGCCTGGGAGGGGAGCCCAAGGCGCGCATCGCCCGCAGCCAACTCGACGTAAGCCCGCAGGGGCAAGTGTCCGAATAGATGCAGTTGCTGCGCGGTAAAGAGCCCGAGATACTGACCGCCCACCAGCAGCGGAGCCATCATGAGGAAAAAGAGCACCGCGTGCCAGAGCGTAGGGATCTGGTCTGTCGGGCGGCGACGAGCCAGCTCGTGTCGGGACTGAGGCTCCAGGACCGCCAAGGAGTCTTTTGCTGCGTGCACGTTGAGCGCAGAGGGTTGGATCGGTTCCTCGTCCGATGACATCACGGGACCATCGCCGGAGTTCGCGCTTTGGAGGAGCGCTTCCCCGCTGCTTTCTTTGCGCGCGCGGGCTTGGCCGGGGATTCCCCGGCGGGTAGGGCAACGGTAAGCGTCTCTGCAAGGCTTCGCTCGGCGCTTAAGGCTGCCGCGGGAAAGCCAGCCGAGTGCCGGCGCAGAAACTCGCCAGTAAAGGAGCCCTCAACTGACGCCACGTGCTCGGGCGTGCCTTCTGCGATGATCCGGCCGCCGCCTTCGCCGCCCTCCGGGCCAAGGTCGAGGATCCAATCGGCATTGCGAATCACGTCCAGGTTGTGCTCGATGATGATCACCGTGTTACCTAGATCGGCCAGTTTATGCAGCACTTCAAGCAGCTTACGCACATCGTCAAAGTGCAGCCCGGTGGTCGGCTCGTCGAGCAGGTAGAGCGTGCGCCCGGTCTGGCGCTTGGAGAGCTCGCGGGCCAGCTTCATCCTCTGCGCCTCGCCGCCCGAGAGGGTCGTCGCGGCCTGGCCGAGATGGATGTAACCGAGCCCCACATCGACTAGCGTCTGCAGCTTTTGCCGGACCTGGGGAATATCCTGGAGAACCGGCAGCGCGTCGGCAATGGTCAGTTCGAGCACGTCGGCGATCGAGTAGCCGTTGAACTTAACCGAGAGCGTCTCCTGGTTGTAACGACGACCGTTACAGATGTCGCAAAGCACATACACGTCGGGAAGAAAGTTCATCTCGACGCGCTTCTGTCCATCGCCCTGGCAGGCCTCGCAGCGGCCGCCGGAGACGTTGAAGGAGAAGCGCCCAGCCTTGTACCCGCGCTCGCGCGACTCTGGCAGCATCGCGAAGAGATCGCGGATCGCAGCAAAGACGCCCGTGTAGGTCGCCGGGTTCGAGCGCGGTGTGCGTCCGATTGGGGACTGGTCGATGCGAATAGCTTTATCGATCTCTTGAAAGCCTTCGATACTCGCGTGCCGGCCCGGCTCCTCGCGTGAGCCGTATAACTCCTTGGCCAGTGCGCGATAGAGGATGTCGTTGACCAGGGTGCTCTTGCCCGAGCCCGACACCCCGGTGATGACCGTCACGATGCCCAGCGGAAACCTGGCCGTGACCTGCTGCAGGTTGTGCGCGAGAGCTCCGTTGACGGTGATGTACTTGCCGGTGAGCGGCCGGGTACGCTCGCGATGCATGATCGAGGCAGCGCCGGAGAGATAGCGGCCGGTGAGCGAATCCTCGGCAGCCATGATATCGGCCGGTGTTCCTTCGGCGACGACGTAGCCGCCAAGCTTGCCCGCGCCGGGGCCGAGATCGAGCACATAGTCCGCGCGGCGGATCGTATCCTCATCGTGCTCGACGACCAGCACCGTATTGCCAAGGTCGCGCAGTGCTTCTAGCGCGGCGATCAGCCGCATGTTGTCGCGCTGGTGCAGGCCGATTGATGGTTCATCGAGCACGTAGAGCACACCGCGCAGCCGCGAGCCGATCTGGGTCGCGAGGCGGATGCGCTGGCCCTCGCCGCCGGAGAGCGTTGCTGCATTCCGGTCGAGCGCCAGATAACTCAAGCCGACGGTATTGAGAAACTCGAGCCGCTCAACGATCTCACGCTGCAGCCGCTCCGCGATCAGGGCCTCACGATCGGAGAAGTGCAGCCCCCGCGCTGCCTCGAGCGAGCGGGCGAGCGGCATCGCGGTAAACTCAGCAATGGAGAGATCGCCAATTTTCACGGCCAGCGATTCCGGCCGCAGCCGTCGCCCCTGGCAGACAGGGCAGATCGAAGCCGACATGTAGTTCAGCATCCATTCGCGGTAGGTCTCAGACTTTGATTCCGAAAGCGAGTCGCGAAGCCAGGCGAGGATGCCATGGAACCCGGTGCGAGGCGCTTCGCCCTTAGCCGGTCCAAAGAGCAACAGGTCCTGCTGCTTGGAGGTCAACTGGTCGAATGCTTTGGCTAACTCGATCTTGTAGCGAGCCGCTGCCAGGTGCACCAGCTTGTGCAGGTATTGCGAGGCGGAGCCGGGCCCGAGCGCGCCGTCGAGCAGGGGCTTGGACCAGTCGGTGATCACCTTGGCTGGGTCGAAGTCGTAAATGCTACCGAGACCGTTACATTCTGGACAGGCGCCGTAGGTGCTGTTGAAAGAGAAGGAGCGCGGCTCCAACTTTGGCACATCGAGCCCGCAATCAGGGCAGGCCATGGAAGAGGAGTAGAGCTGCTCGCGCGCGCCGTTCGTCCCGGCCGCGCTCCCTGCACCAGGCCCTGATCCGGGTCCCGATCCGGACCCAGCCCCGCTCCCTGATCCGGATCCCGATCCCGATCCATGAATCTGCACCAGCACCAGCCCGTTTGCCATTTGGAGCGCCTTCGCGACCGATGCTTCCAGACGCTTGCGGTCCATACCCGGCTTGAGAACCAGGCGATCAATGACCGCCTCGATGGTGTGGTTTTTGCGCCGCTCAAGCGCGATCGGCTCAGCCAAGTCGTGCATCTCGCCATCGATGCGGGCGCGAAATCCCTGCTGGTCAAGCTCGTCGAGCAGGTCCTTGAACTCGCCTTTGCGGCCCCGCACGACCGGCGCAAAGATGGTGACGCGTTCCCCGCCCACTCCGGCGACCTGTCCAAGTGCCAGCACGCGATCGGTAATCTGCTCGAGCGTCTGGCGCGAGATGGCCATGCCGCAGTTAGGGCAGTGCGGTACGCCGACCGAGGCGTAAAGCAGCCGCAGGTAGTCGTAGATCTCGGTGATGGTGCCGACGGTGGAGCGCGGGCTGCGATTGGTGGTCTTCTGCTCGATCGAGATCGCAGGGCTCAAGCCTTCGATCGAGTCCACGTCAGGCCGCTCGAGCTGATCGAGAAACTGCCGCGCATAGGCAGAGAGCGTTTCCACGTAACGGCGCTGGCCCTCGGCATAGATCGTGTCAAAGGCGAGCGAACTCTTGCCCGAGCCGGAGAGCCCGGTGACGACGGTGAGAGTGTTGCGGGGAATGCGGACATTGATGTCGCGCAAGTTGTGCTGCCGGGCTCCGCGAACCGTGATGTGCGTAATGGCCATAGGGTCGGAGGGCTTTAAAGCGGCTATCGAGCGGAGCAGGCGGGATGACCAAAGTCAGGTCGAAGAGTTTCAATGTGAAACAACCACTTTGGGTATCTTATTCGCCAATACTTTCAAGGGTCAACACAACCGGGAGTCTGCAACAATGGCATCGAAGTAGATGTTTGAGGCAGTTACCGCATTTCGGGGAGATGGTGTTGATGCAAGATTGGATGAACTTGCTTATGTTGGTATGCGCCTCTCTGGCGGCTCTCGCATTTGGTGTGCTTTCGGCGCAGGCTATCTGCCGGGTGGCCTTCACGCTCCTGGGAGTTCATGCGCGCTCGGTTACCGGCCAAAGTGTGGTCGAATCAAAGGTCACTGCAGCCACAGCCTAGCAGTCTTTGCCCTGCAGCTTCCAGTAAGCCATCGCTCTTGACCCCTCTTCACGACATTGCCTTGAGGATCACGGCCAGGGACGCTTCATCCAGACCCTCATCGGGTAGATTCCCAGCCGCAACCCACCGCGCTTCCAAAGCATCGCTCGCACAACAGAGAACCCCGCCAAGCACTTCGCACGCGAAGTCCACCAGCACATAGTGGTAGGCGATGCGGCCGTCAGGGTCGCGGCTGATTCGGTCCAGAATTTCGACTATCCGCACCGGTTCCACCTCAAGGCCTGTCTCCTCGAGCACTTCTCTCCTTATCGCTTGCTCAAGCGTCTCACCCAGCTCCACGGCGCCGCCGGGCAACGTCCAGGCGCCTTTCTGCGGCTCCTGTCCACGCTGAATCAGCAGCACAGAGTCGCGGTCCATCACCACCGCTCCCACAGCCACAATCGGGGCTTCCGGATAGGTTCGCCGAATCGTCATCGGCTAAAACTTCAAAGGCAGGCCGAACTCTTCGGCGAAGACCAGGCGCCTGATGCTGAAGCGGCCACCATGGAATTTTGGCTGGCCTTTGCCGCGCCCGATGGCCAATAGGGCGACAACCTTATAGCTCAGCGGCAACTTCAGCACGCTGCGCACCTTCTCTTCTTCGCAGCCTTCCATTGGAGCAGTGTCGTAGCCGAGGGACTCAGCTGCCCACATCATCGTTGTGAATGCAAAGGTGACCTGGCGATTGAGCCACGCAGTGAGGTTGGGGTGGTTCTCGAGGTAGTTGGGGATCGTGATGCGTGCCTGATGAGCGAAGCTTTCCGGCATGCCTCCTTCGCGGCCCATGCGCAGGACCTCGTCGAGGTCTCCGTTGCGCCAGCCGTCCGCATCGCCACAAGCGACGATGACGACGGAGGCCTCCTCCACCTTGGCCTGGTTGAAGCAGGCTGCCCGAAGGCGTCGGCGCTGCTCGGCGGCACGCACCACGACAAAGCGCCAGGGCTGCAGATTGTAGCTGCTGGGAGCCTGGAGGCCGGCCTCAAGGATGGCGGCCAGGTCAGCGTCCGGAATTGGCGAACCATCAAAGCTCGGGGTGGCGCGCCGCTCGGCCACTACTTGCGAGAAGATTCTTTCACTCGGTGTCGCCAAAGCTTGTCCCTCTCCTGCGTTGCTCAGCGCTTAGCGGCTGCTGATTGCTCATTGCTCGAGGGGCAGCAGCCGAACTACCCGTCCCCCGGGCGAGGCTACTGGATCTGCTCCATCGGCAACTCGACTGCGAAAGGCTGATGGCCGGCAGAGTCGGCATAGACCCAGAGCCCGTGAAAGTTCGCGCGCAGCTCAGGATGTTCCTTGAGCATGGCCTGCATCAGCAGCACGGCCTGGGCCCTGGCGAAGACCGGGTCTACATTGCCCGCATTCGCAGTGTAGTGGAGCACCAGGTCAAGGCCGCCGAGCGCACCATCGGGACGCAGGGCGGTAAGGCCGAAGTTCTGGTCTCCCGCTGAGATCGTCATCGACGCCGGACCCTCCGGGCCGGGCAAGCCTTCGGGCCTGACCGTGTTCGCCTCGTGTTCCAGCTTGGTGAGATTGGGGCTGGATAGAAAGTCAACCGGGGTAAGCAGTAGCTGGGCTGCCTGATAGTAGAAGTAGGCGCTCCAACGCTGCTGCGCCTTGGCTAGTTCACGAGCGCGGCTCCAGTACCAGACCCCCTCGTGGCCGGCAATGGTGAGCGGCCGGGCAAAAAAGCCGGCCAGCTGCCACGCTCCGCTTGCTAGGTGATCCGTAGACGCGCGAGCCAGGATCATACCCATTTGCACTGGCTTGGCCGAGCCTACGGCATGCACGATGGCCAGCGCATACGTGCCTGGCGGCAGCTGTGGAATCGTGAGGGTAACCAGCAGCTGGGAGCCGGGAACACTGCAGAAGAAAGAAGCCTCGTCCTCGCCCTGCTTGAGGTCCTCGGCGTGCAGCAGGTAGAGGTTCTCAATGGTCGCGCTGGCGCCCTTAAGGCCGGGCGCGATGCTGTCGACAGTAGCCGCTATCCCGTCAAACTGGCCGGCTACGCTAGCCAGGGTGGCGGCCCGCAGTGCCGCGATGTCGCCGGAGATGGCGTCGCCTGCCAGCCGGCTGACCGCGCCTGCGAGCTCTCCGCGCTCGCCCGCGGCAATCTGCGACTGCGGCGTGCAGGAGACAGCCCCGGCAGGCAACCCTTGGCAGAAGACCGCAGCAAGCAGCACGGCGAGCAAACACTGCCGCCAAACAAAGAGGCGGGGAACAGCCGATCGTCCAGCCAGTCTCCGCAGACTGGTCTGCCGCCGCGGCCAAGCCCGGCCTGGCGCGTTGCGGAAGAGGGGCTGCAAAGCGCCAGCCACAGCCTTGGTCATAGCCTTGGTAATGGCCTTGGTAATGGAGAGCTGCATCATGGTCTGCGAGCGGAACCTCAGCATTGCTAGTCTAGTACACTGAGTGAGGGGATTAGGTGACCATGGAATTGCGGTTTTGCGTTGCTACCGTAATCGCCAGCCTGTGCCTGACGCCCGGCCTTGCAGGCGCACAAGCGCTTACAGCCGGCACGGGGCATGCCAACCCCCGCAACCCTCCTGCCCAGACGCAGGCAGCCCAGGGTGGTCTTCTTTCAAGCGCGCGTGGTGGTTCTGCCCAAGCGAACGCCGGTCCTATCCAGGTGAACGCCGTGCCCATGCCGGCTGGCTCCGGCTCAGCAAGGGGCGCGAGCAGCGGGCGCGCCCACTCGTTGCTTGATGAGCCCTCCACCCCTGCCCAAGTTCTCCTCAGCGGCGACAAGCTTTCGATCAGCGCCACCAACGCCAGCCTCAGCGAACTGATCCGCAGCGTTGCCGCCAAGACCGGCATGCAGGTGGAGGGCAACTCGCGCGATGAGCGCGTCTTTGGCGTGTACGGACCAGGCAGCCCGCCCGATGTTCTCTCCGCCCTGCTGTATGACTCCGGATACAACGTGATGATGGTCGGCCGCACTGAGGACGGCGCGCCTAGGCGGCTGGTCTTGAGTCCCAGAAGCGCCAGCGTCTCCCAGACGAGCGCGGCGCCTGCCTCCCACAATGAGGATGATGACGATGAGGTCCCGGTCGAGGCTCTGCCTCCTCAGCCGCCACCTCCACAGCAGGCTGCCCCCGCAGCGCCTGCAGCTCCAGCGGCCGGGCAGCCTCGCACGCCGCAGCAGATGCTCCAGGAGTTGCAGCGCCTGCAGCAGAATCCGCAACCGTCGGGCTTGAATCAGCAGCCGCAGCAGCAGCCATAGCAGGGACGAGGCGAGCGGCCGGTCGGCTACTCTGCCTTCCAGCGGTACATGCCAGCCTGCGCCAGCCCCAGGTGCGTGAGCACCCTATAGGCAAATTGGCGAGCCATCTCGATTGAGTCCACCGGACGGTTGTAGAACGCGGGGATGACGGGAAAGATCGTTGCGCCCGCATCGGCGGCGAGCGTCATGTTACGTAGATGGATCTTGTTCAGAGGCGTCTCGCGAACGCAAAGCACCAGGGGTCGCCGCTCTTTCAAGCACACATCGGCAGCTCTGCCGATGAGCGTTTGAGCCAGGCCATTCGCGATGCCCGCCAGGGTTCCCATGCTACAAGGCAGCACGATCATGCCGGAAGAGTCATAGCTGCCACTGGCGATGTTGGCGCCGATGTCCTGCTCCGCATGCTGTTCGATCTTGGAAGAAGGCGCGCCGAGCAGCTTTTCTACCAGCGAGTTGCGCCCGCTGAGCGCAAGCTCTTCTGCCATCACGCGCAGTGAACTCTCGGAAGCGACCAGGTTGACGTGATGCACGCGCGCATCCTGCTCAAGCGCGAGCAGCAACTGTTGCGCGAAGACGGCCCCGCTTGCGCCGGTGATGGCGACGGTTAGATTGACGGCACCCGTTCGCCCGGCCACATCGCTGAGATTGGCGGTAGAGCTCAAATATGGACCTTGCCCCCGACCAGCTCGACCGTCTCGCCATCAGGAGCCAACGGCCGCTCGTAGCTGCCGAAGACGCGGGCAAAGATCGCATCAACGTTGGTGAGCTGACGGTGAAGATCGAAGGCGGCCGCAAGCCGCTCCGCGCTCAGCTTGCCTCGGATCCCCGGGTCCCCGGCGACCAGGTCGTGGAAGACCAGGTCTTCTTTCCAGGCGCGCATGGCGTGGGTCTGCACCAGCCGGTACGCCTCTTCTCGTGACATGCCGGCTTCGGTGAGCTCGAGCAGCAGCTGCCCGGAGAAGATGAGCCCGCCGGTCGAGTCCAGATTCTTCTGCATCCGCTGGGGATAGACGAGCAGCTTTTCGATCAGCACGGTCGTTTTCTCGAGCAGATAGTCGGTCAGGATCGTTGAGTCAGGGAAGATGACCCGCTCTGCGGAGGAGTGCGAGATGTCGCGCTCGTGCCAAAGTGCGACGTCCTCGTAGGCGACCTGGGCGTTCGCGCGCACGACGCGGGAGAGGCCGGAGATCTGCTCGCAGGTGATCGGGTTGCGCTTGTGCGGCATGGCCGAGGAGCCCTTCTGCTTCTCTGAGAAGAACTCCTCGGCCTCGCGGACTTCGGACCGCTGCAGGTGCCGGATCTCGGTCGCGATCTTATCGAGCGTCGCGGTGATGATGGCTAGGGTCGAGAGATAGTGCGCGTGGCGATCGCGCTGGATGACCTGGGTCGCGACCAGCGCCGGGGCCAGGCCCAGCCGGGCGCAGATGGCCTCTTCGTGCTCAGGCTTGAGGTGGCCGAAGGTGCCGACCGCGCCTGAGAGCTTGCCGATCCGCATCTGCTCGGCGGCTGCGTCGAAACGCGCGAGGTCACGCTCCACCTCGGCGTACCAGTTGAGCAGTTTGAGTCCGAAGGTGGTCGGCTCAGCGTGCACGCCGTGCGTGCGGCCAATCATCGGCGTGTCCTTGAACTCGATCGCGCGGCGCTTCAGCGTACCGGCGAGCGCGACCAGGCCTTCGCGCAGGATCACCGAGGCCGCTTTGATCTGCAGCGCCTGCGCGGTGTCGACGATGTCGGTCGAGGTGAGTCCCCAGTGCAGCCAGCGCGACTCCGGGCCGATCGCTTCGCCGACCGCGGTGGTAAATGCGATTACGTCGTGCTTGACCTCGGCCTCGATCTCTACAATGCGTTGGAGCGAGAAGTCGCCCCGCTCGCGGATCGCTCGCGCAGCCTCCAGCGGGACTATGCCTGCCTCGGCCAGAGTTTCCGAGGCTGCCGTTTCTACCTCGAGCCACATGCGGTACTTGTTCTCGTCACTCCAAATGTGGCCCATCGAGGGGCGCGTGTAGCGTGCAATCAAGAGAGCATCTCCTCGGGCGAGAGCCTCGCCAGCGCAGGCGAATCCGGCAAAACGTCGTCTTACCATTGTAGCCGCCGGTCCACTTCCCCCAGAGGCCTTGCCCCCGCATCCTATAAAGTCGGACGCATCTGCTTTGAGGAGAACAGGATGGACGAAGAGATTGTGACAGTGGCCAGCTTTACTGAGCCAATGGAAGCAGACATGGCAAGGCTTCGGCTGCAGTCAGCCGGCATTGAGGTCTTTTTAACAGGCGAGCACGCCAGGCTGCTTGAGCCAGGCCTTGGCGACCTGCGGCTGCAAGTTGCGGCATCGGACGAAGCGGACGCACGCGCCGTGCTGGCTGACGTCGGTGTGGCCTCGCCGGTAGCTGACACAGAGCCGCTTCGCTAACGCTTCGGGCTCGGCTACTACTCTGCCACGCCCAGGCGCGCGCTCATCTCCTCGTAGAGAAAGCCCTCGCCGGGGCGGTATGGCTGCACCCACTCGCCATTAATGACAAACTGCGGGATCGCGCGTTTGCCTACGTGGCGGAAGACCTCATCGGAGGCACCGGGGGTGCGTTCGATGTCGACTTCCTGGTAGGCAATTCCGTGTTTTTCTAAGAATCGCTTTGCCTCCCGGCAGTCGCGACACCATGTGGCGGAGTAGAGAACCAGCTGCATAGGAATCCATCATAAATGGCGGGTGCGTGGTATCAGCAGCAGGGTGGATACTTTGGTGCTGGCCCAGCCTCGCAATGGCCCTGACACAACCCCGCTGAGACAAGGGCTCACGACCTACTCGCCCGCGGACTGCCTCGGGTTGGGCCTTCTCGCGCGAAAGAACTGCTTGAGCAAAGCGCCGCCCTCTTCAGCGAGCACTCCTCCCTGGACCAGCATCTGGTGATTCAGCTGCGAGTGGTTGAGGATCGAGAGCACCGAGCCGGCGGCGCCCGCTTTTGGATCGGCTGCCGCGTAGACCAGCCGGGCAAGCCGCGCGTGGATGATCGCCCCCGCGCACATGGCACAGGGTTCAAGTGTGGCATAGAGCTCGCAGCCGGTCAGCCGGTAGTTGCCGAGCCTGCGGGCAGCCTCGCGCATAGCCACGATCTCTGCGTGCGCGGTTGGGTCAACATCCCGCAGCACCCGGTTCTGGCCCTGGCCCACAAGCTCGTGCTCGAAGTAAACGACCGCACCGACCGGGACCTCGCCGGCCTCAGCAGCGGCAAGCGCCTCGGCGAGGGCAAGGCGCATCCGCTCCTGCTCAAGCCGGGGCGCCTGCATGTGCTCGGCTAAGGACGGGGGCACAGGCTCAGCGCTCTCCGGCTCCGGCAGCAGTTTCGACCTGTGCCCAGGAGGAAGCGGCTGGGCGGTCAGGTAAGTGCTCGACCCAGCGGCGAAAGACGCCGATGACCTGTTCCAGACGGCCAGGGTCGCAGGTACCGGTAAAGCGCTCCGGCGTGAGCGAGCAGTGCAGCCAGCCCCCGTCGATGCTCTTAATCCGGGCAGTGCGAGGGCGCACGATCGCGCAACCGGTGCCGCTCAGCTCAACGATGAGACGCCAGCCAGGCCGGCTTGATGCGAAAGCCTGGCCTCGGGCTTTCTCGGGCGCTTGCTCGTGAGCTTCCAGCCTGGTCAGGCGCAGGCCCAGGCTGTACTCCCAGCAACCGTCACAGTGACGCTGGTACCAGCCGTGCAGCCATCCTAGATTGTCCAGGCTATCCAGATCCATGTGGGCCATGTGCGATTGCTCTCTCAGCTAACCGGCCGGCTGCTGCTGGGTCATGCAGTGCAGCGCCCCAAGGCCCCAGATCAGGTCGCCGCAGTGGATACCAACGACCTCGCGGTCGGGGAAGAGATCGGCAAGCACACTGAGCGCGAGCCGGTCGCGCGGATCGTTAAAGGTTGGCACGAGGACTAAGTTGTTAGCAATGTAAAAGTTGGCATAGCTGGCCGGCAGGCGTTGCCCATCAAAGAACACGGGCCGCGGCAGTGGCAGCTCAGCGACCTGGAACGGCTCGCCCTTCAAGTTGCGCGCGGAACGTAACCGGTCTAAGTTCTCGGCCAGCGGCCCGTGGTTCACGTCGGCCGCATCGGGTTCGGTCGCAGTCACGATTACGTTTTGGCCGACGAAGCGGGTGATGTCGTCGATGTGGCCGTGGGTGTCATCGCCAGCGGTGCCGCGGTTGAGCCAGAGCACCTGGTCGATGCCCAGGTAGTCGTGGAAGATCTGCTCGAGCTGCTCACGGGAGAGACCGGGATTGCGGGCCTGGATCGGGCTGAGCAGGCATTCTTCGGTCGTCAGCAGGACTCCGGCGCCGTTGGTGTCAATCGAGCCGCCTTCGAGCACCACGCGGTGTTCGGTGCCATTGGCCAGCCGGAGGGTGGGCGTCCACAGCGGCAGGCCGAGCAACTCGGCGGCACGACCGGGCAGCTGGTCGTCGAGCTGCCAGTCATCGTACTTGGCCCAGGCGTTGAACTTCCAATTTGTTATCGCGGTGGTTACAGATTCGTAGCCGGCTTCAGTGCCGCCTCGCTGGGTGACAGCGCCCGCGGCTCGGGTGATGGCGCCCGCGGCCCGAGTGATGGCGCCCGCGGCACGGGTAACGAAGATGGGGCCAGAGTCGCGCGTCCAGACGCGGTTGGTCGGCCACTCGTGCAGGTGCACCCGCCCGAGGTCAGCGCCCGAGCGGCGCAGCATGCTGGTCGCGCGCTTGGCCGCTGCCGCATCGTCCACGAGAATATGCACGTCTTCGACGCGTGACAGGTGCCGCACGATCTCTGCGTAGACCCAAGGGATGGGCTGAAACTTGCCTGGCCAGTCTTCCGGGTTATGCGGCCAGGCGAGCCAGGTGGCCGCATGCGGCGCCCACTCGGCCGGCATGCGGAAGCCGTGGTCGCGCGGCGTGCCGGCGAAGGCTGATGCTCTCGTTTCGAGTGGCGTCTGGCTCATTTGCCGGGCTTGTCCATCACCGATGCATCGAGGAACCGGTGCACGATGGGCTGGTAGGAGTCGATGCGCCGGTCGCGCAGAAACGGCCAGTTGCGGCGCTGGTCCTCCAGCAGGCGCAGGTCTACTTCGGCGATCAGGATCTCTTCCTTGTCATGCGACGCCTTGGCGAGCACCCGTCCGAACGGGTCGGCGATAAACGACCCGCCCCAGAACTCAAGCCCGGGGCCCTCGACGCGGTTGCCGAGGATGTCGCCGTGCTCGATGCCGACGCGGTTGGGCGAGGCGACGTAGACGCCGTTGGCAATCGCGTGCGAGCGCTGGATCGTCTGCCAGGCGTCGCACTGGGCGGCGCCGTGCTCTGCTTTCTCGTACGGGTGCCAGCCGATGGCGGTGGGGTAAAAGAGCACATTCGCGCCCTGGAGCGCGGTGATGCGCGCGCCCTCCGGGTACCACTGGTCCCAGCAGACCAGTGTGCCGATCTTGCCGAAAGCGGTGTCGAGCGCGCGGTAACCGAGGTCCCCGGGGGTGAAGTAGTACTTCTCGTAGTAGAGCGGGTCGTCGGGGATGTGCATCTTGCGGTATAGCCCGAGGATCGCGCCATCGGTGCCGAGCGTGGCCGCGGTGTTGTGGTAGAGCCCGGCTGCTCTTCTTTCAAACAGGGATGCAATGATGGTAACTTTTTCATCGCGCGCGACCTCGGCCAGGCGGTCGGTCGAGGGGCCAGGAATCGGCTCGGCCAGGTCAAAGAGAGCTGTATCTTCGCGCTGGCAGAAGTACTGCGCGCGAAAGAGCTCGGGCAGGCAGATCACGTTCGCACCCTGGCGGGCAGCGTCGCGGACCATGGTGGCGGCTTTTTCAAGATTGTCATCCGGATCGGGCGTGCAGCTCATCTGCACCACGCCGATGCGGTAGTTCGGGTTGGACGGCATATCTTTGCTCTTTCAGGCGCTTGGTTTTGTCGGGTGAGCGCATGGTTCTTCCTGGCGTCGCTTCAGGCAAGAGTGCGCTCTGTGCGTTACCTGGAGATCAATACAGATGTGCTCGGAGGCAGTTACGGTTCACCCGCGCTCTGTCGGCGGCTCCAGATAGCGCTCTGCCGGCGCGCGCTGGCGCATTGCCTATTCTAATGCGTATCCGCTTGCCTTGCGACGAAGGAGCGGTTTGTCCTGGTGTGTGGAGCGCTCTTGTTCCACCGCGAACGGTTCATCTTAGAGATGGAGCTTTATCGGCAATCTTCACCCCGTCGTCACCGCGATCAATAGAAGGTAGGCGGCTTTCTATGTCGACCCCGGTGTGCCTCGTTACAGCTCATAACAAGTGGAGTTTTCGTAGGCGAACTCAGAGCAGCGCAGTATTTCCAAACCTGTTCGCTGAAGGATGCTCCTTGTCGGGTGTACTCTTTGCATGAAACATAGGCAAACCTGAGGGATGGTATGGCACGCATCCAGACTCTTTTTGCAACTGCGGCGATAGGCGCACTCCTTCTAGGCCTGCTCGCCTCGCAATACAATTTAAGTTTCGGGTTAATGGTCTCATCTCGGCGAACCTCATATGGTGTCCCCAACACCATGCTTTGCTACGGTGTAGCTCTCTTCTTTAGTTTCTTCGCAATGCTTTATTCCCTTTATATGGTGCCGTGGAGCGCTCAGGCCGCAAGGTGGCATTTCACACTGAGCGTTCTCCTGGCAGGAGTGTTCTGCACTGCATCCCTCGCGGCAGTGCGCTTCAACGCGTTCCAAGCATCGTCAAGACTAGCCATGCCGATCCTGATCGCATTCAGTCTCTCTCCTATCTTGTTCCTGCTGCTTCAGGTTCTCTTCCTTTTTGACGGCATTCGTCGCGCCTGGCCGGTCCTTCGAGGTTAGATAGAGCTCGAGGAAGAGCGTTTCGACAACGTCAGGGACATGCGTTCATTGAAACTATCGTTCATCCGGTACGAGCCGGTACATAACTCATCCTCACGGCGGCAATGGTCTGCTGCGAACCTCAGTGCGCAGCCGTCTCCTCGGGTAGCACCACGTCCCGCCCCCTTGGCGGCGGCTTGCGCATGACAAACGGCAGCGGCACCAGGCAGGCCATCATCACGCTCAGCAGCCAGAACGCATTCTGATAACTCAGCATGCTGGCCTCTCTGCCGAGCACCTGGTACGCCCGGGCCGAGGCAGCCTGCGAAGCCTGTGCTGCGCCCTGACCAATCGCCATCAGCGCGGCCTGGGTGCTCGCGATATAGCGGTTGTACTGCAGCCCGCCTGCCACCGCGTTCGCGCCGAGCGAAGACTGGTGGGTCTGCGAGGTCCGCTGCAAAAAGGTCGTCAGCATCGCCGTACCCACGCTGCCGCCGATGTTGCGGGCAAAGTTCGAGAAGCTCGAGATCTGGTTGCTCTTCTCGCGCGGCACCCCGACATAGTTCAGCGTCGAGATGGGGATAAAGATAAACGCGAGGCCCAGCACCTGCAGCACGCGAAACAGAATCAGCTGGTCGAAGCTCACGTCGAGGTCGATGCGCGTCAGGTTGTAGAGCCCGGCCGCCACCGCCGCATACCCGACCGCGACCAGCACTCGCGCATCCTTGACCTTGCCGACCATGCGCCCGGCCAGCGGCATCATCACCATCATGGCAAAGCCGGCCGGGGAGAGCGCCATGCCCGCCCGCTCGGCCGTGTAGCCAAGCAGGGTCTGCATAAACTGCGGCATCAGCACGGTGGTGCCAAAGAGCACCATGCCGAGGATGAACTGCAGAAACACGGCGGTCCCGAAGTTGCGGTTCTTGAGCAGCTTCAGGTCCACGATTGGGTCCGGGTGGTGCCACTCCCACCAGACAAAGAAGACCAGCACACATGCCGCGATGACGGCGAAGGTGGTGATCAACGGGTCGCCAAACCAGTCCTTCTCTTGCCCTTTATCGAGCACAAACTCCAGGCACCCGACGCCGATCGCGACACTGCCGAGCCCCAGCGTGTCGACCGAGCCAAGGCCCGGCTTGATGCGGCTCCGCTGTTCAGCCAGGTAGGGCGGGTCTTCGACCATGCGGTGCGAGAGCCAGAGCGAGAGCAGCCCGACCGGCAGGTTGATGAAAAAGATCCAGTGCCAGTTGTAGTTGTCGGTGATCCAGCCGCCGATGGTCGGCCCGATCGCCGGCGCCACCACCACCGCCATGCCGTAGAGGGCAAAGGCCTGGCCACGCTTTTCCACCGGGAAGCTGTCAGCCAGGATCGCCTGCTCGCTCGGCGCCAGACCTCCTCCTCCGAACCCCTGCAAGATGCGCGCAAAGATCAGCAGCGGCAGCGTCGGCGCCAGGCCGCAGAGCAGCGAGCAGGCAGTAAACAGCGCCACGCAGGTCATGTAAAACCGCTTGCGGCCGAAGCGGGTCGCGAGCCAGCCGGAGATGGGCAGCACAATCGCGCTCGAGACCAGGTAGCTGGTCAGCACCCAGGTCGCTTCATCCTGCGAGGCGCCGAGCGAGCCTGCGATGTGCGGCAGCGCGACGTTGGCGATCGAGGTATCGAGCACCTCCATGAAGGTCGCGAGGGTGACGACCAGCGCCACTGCCCACGGATTGTGCGAGGGCTTCCAGGCGTCAAGGGGGTGGGCTGGCATTGTGATTGATTATCGTCGATTGGTAAGACCGCCTGCGCGGCTGGCGCCCACTTCGTAGGGAGTCTTCTGCCTGCGGCGCTTCAAAGCCAGCAACGCCCCCGGTAGTGCTTGGGGGCGCTGCTGGCTTTATGCCCGAAGGGCGGTATACCCGTCACGAAGTGACCGCCTCCCGCGCAGGGGGTCTTAGCGGCCGCGCAATGCGACCAGCAGCTTGGCGGTCACCACGGCCTGGCCGGCGTGGCGCTGGGTGTGGTCGGCGAGGTGGACGAGCAGGCCGCCGAGCGTGGTGGGCAGGCGCTTGCCGCCAACGTATCGAGGCTGCTCAAGCTCGGCGAGCGGCAGGGCGTGGATGCGTGTGGAAGCGTCCGCGAGCGCCGCGTGGAACTCGGCCAGCAAGGCCGCATGCGCGAGCCCGGGCTCAAGCTCGACGCCGAGCGCCCCCTTTTGGATCACGTCGAGCTCTCGGCCCTCCGCGTAGGTAAGTAGCCGGTCAAGCGAGTGCGCGATGTGCCGCACATGGTAGGCGTACGGCGTGAGCCCGTAGGGGAGCGCGTGGATTTCGTCGTCGGTGAGGGTCGCGCCCCAGCGGGCCAGGTCTTCCTCGGCGAGGGCAACGGCATGCAGAACCGCCCGCGGGATGGCAGGCACGTCGGCCAGGGTGCTGCGGAGCCAGGGTTCAGGCTGCTTCTCAGGTTCAGTGGGCATGGTCTGACTCAAGCCTATCGCGGCTCGCGGTCTGTTCTGCCCGTCGAAGTTCCGCGTCAATGTCGTTTGATCCAGCGCCTCGGCGTCTCCCCCAAAGGCGGCGAGGACCCGAGGCCAGCGTCGAGTATCCAGAGCCCGGCTTAGAGCCCGTGCTTCTGCCGGTACTCGCGTACTACTTCGACCACGTCGCGGTGCTCGCCATCGACAGCCTCGTTCATCGCGCGCATATCGTCGGCGGTGATCTTGCCGGCGAGGTCGGCGAACGCGGGGCCGAGCTGCGGCCAGCGGGCGAGCGCGGCTTCGCGGACCAGCGGCACCGCCTGGTAGGGAGGGAAGTAGTGCTTGTCATCGGCGAGGACCCGCAGGTGCGCGGCGGCGATCGGCCCATCGGTCGAGTTGCCGGCGATGATATCCACCTGGTGCGCGCTGAGGGCCCGGTAGAGCAGGCCCAGGTCCATGGTGCGCGGGTCGCCGGCGAAGTGCAGCCCGTAGGCCTGCTCGAGTCCGCGCAGGCCGTCCGGGCGCTCCTCAAACTCGTAGCCTACGCCCAGTCGCCAGCCCGGTGCAGCGGAGGCAGCCTGCGAAAGGGTGGTGATCTCGGCCGGCGCATCCGGCCGAACAATCATCGCAAAGGTGTTCTCAAAGCCGAGCGGCGCGGTCGCGGCGATGTGGTATCGCTGGTCGTAGAGTCGCTTGACGGTCGCGTAGGAAGCAGCCGGATCGTGCGAGGGCGGCTGCTTGAGGATTGCGGTGAGCGCGGTGCCTGTGTACTCGACGTAAGCGTCGATGCGGCCGGAGAGCATGGCCTGCTGGCAGAGGTAGGAGCCGGCGAGATAGAAGCGCCGCTCGACCTTGAGGCCGGTCCGCGCCTCAATGTGCTGGGCCAGCAGCTCCCCGAGGACCACCTGCTCGGTAAAGTTCTTCGCCCCGATGACGGGCCGGTCCGGGCGGGGTGGTGCACAGCCGGTGAGCAGCACAAGCAAGCTGAACGTGATCAGGCCAAATGCCATGAGGCTGGGCGCAGATGTACCAGACAGGGCTGGTCCGCCCATTCCCAGAATCCTTGCTAAGCCTATTGGCAGACGCTTCAAGGTCTTTGCCTGTTGCCACTAAAGTGCTTCTCTGCCAATCCCAGCAGCGTGTCAGCCGCTAGCGCCAGCAGCGCTGCCGGGATTGCGCCTGCGAGCACCAGCCGGTTGTCGACAGACGCGACCCCGCGGAAGATGAACTCGCCCAGGCCTCCTGCGCCGACTGCTGCGGCGATGGTCGCGATGCCGACGCAGGTCACGGTCGCGGTGCGCAGGCCAGCCAGGATCACGCCTGCAGCCAGCGGCAGCTCGACCTTGACCAGCCGCTGCGAGCTAGTCATGCCGAGCGCGTGCGCGACGTCGATTACGGCTGGATCGATCGAGCGGATGCCGACGTAGGTGTTTCGCAGGATGGGCAGCAGAGCGTATCCGGTGAGCGCGACGATCGCGATGCGCGCCGCACGGTCGCCCAGCCAGGGGACCGGCAGCAGGAAGCCGAAGAGCGCGAGCGAGGGGATGGTCTGGATGATGTTGGCGACCGTGAGCACTGGGGTTGCGAGCCTGGCTCCCCGGGTGAGCAGGATGCCGACCGGCACACCGATGGCAGTCGCAAACAGGATCGCCGCGCCGGTCAGCCAGAGATGCTCGATGGTGAGGGTGACGATCTCGGACCCATGCTGCGCGAGGAAGCCGGTGGCAAAGGCGGTGACTACTGGGGCATGAAGAAACATTTGTTCTGACAAGCGTACGATCGCGCTGGATGCATCGGTGAGCCACGAACTCGAGGCCGGGCTGACCGTCACGTGGTGCGCAAGTTCATAGGCACGCTGGGGCGCAGATGACGGAGCGAGACTCATGTGCGCGCCTTCTCTCCTCGGTGAAACGCCTTCACATACGCAATCACGGCCGGGTCAGGCGAGTGGAGAAACTCATGCGGCGGCAGATCGGCAACCACCCGCCCGGCCTCGACCAGCACCACGCGTGTGGCGAGAAAGAGCGCCTCGTCGAGGTCGTGGGTGACGAGCAGGACGGTCTTCTGTTTCCCTTCGTCGCGAAGCCGGGCCAGCAGCGCGAGCAGCATCTCCTGCATTTCGGCGCGGGTGAGCGGGTCGAGCGCGCCGAAGGGCTCGTCCATGAGCAGCAGGGCCGGCTCGGCAGCAAGAGCGCGTGCCAGGCCGACGCGCTGGCGCTGGCCGCCGGAGAGCTGCGCCGGGTAGCGCTCGGCAAACTGCGCCGGATCGAGGCCAACCATCGTCAGCAGTTCTCTGATCCGCTCGGCAAAGCCGGCCCGGTCGCGGCCCTCGAGCTCGGGCACCATCATCACGTTGCGCGCGACCGACAGGTGAGGGAAGAGGCCCGACTCCTGGATGACGTAGCCGATACCGCGGCGTAGACGGATCAGGTCGGCCTGGATGATGTCTTTTCCGTTCACCAAAACGGTGCCGCTGGTCGGCTGAATGAGCCGGTTGACCATGCGCAGCAGCGTTGTCTTGCCGGAGCCGCTACGGCCGAGGATCGCGGTCGTTGTCCCCTGCTCGAGCGAGAGGCTTACCCCGTCAAGGATGATGCGGTCGCCGGCCGAGAGGCTTGCGTCGCGAAACTCGATCGCTGGCGGCATGGAGCTCCAGGGCAACAACCGCCTGCACGGCTGGCGGCCACTTCGTGGCGGGTCTTCTCCGCTGCGCGGCTGCTGTTCTAAAAGGCGCTTTCGTCGGGGCCGTCGTCCCCTGGTTCAAAGTCGCCCTCTGCCTGGGGGATCCTGGCCTGCGGAGGCGCATCGTCCAGCTCAGACTCTGCGTTTCCCAGGCCGCCGGGCGGCATGCTGCCTGCCACGCCTTTTACCCGCACCACCGTGATCTTCGAGAAACCCTCCTTGAAGCTCGGCGGCCGCAGGCGCTCGTTCATCTTCTCCATCACCTCGTCAGAGACGACGCGCTCGCGGCGATGATTGCGCTCCATGCAGACCGCAAAGGGGACGTCGAAGAAGACCGCATGCACGTCGTAGCCGAAGCTGGTCGCCATCTTGATCCACTGGCGGCGCTCGTGGGGGCTGAGGTTGGTCGCGTCGACGTAGTTCCAAGGCATCTTCGCGATCAGCCGGGCCCGTAGCAGCGAGCGGAGCGTCGAGAAGACCAGCCCCTGGTAGCGCTGCTCGGTGATGTCGTCAAAGAGGATGCCGCGCAGCATATCGGACGAGAGCGGGGTGACGCTGCGCCGCTTGAACCAGGTTGTCTTGCCGGAGCCGGGCAGCCCGATCGTCAGCACGACGAAGCCGCGCGGCTGGCGCGGACCGCCCGCGGGCTGTGGCGCCGGCGGCGGAACAGAGGGCGAGTCCGGCTGAGTCTCATGCACAAGCTTGCCCGCGGGCTCCGGAACAGCTTCAGTGCCATGCGTCTGGACCGGCTCTTCAGGCTCTTCGCCAGCCTGGTGCGCGGGGCGGTCTTCAAACTCACCCGCGGGACCGTCCAGACCCTCGCTCCCGGTCGCATTCAGATCGTGATCAGAGTCCCCAGCATCTGCGGAGCCCGGGAGAGATGCGCCCGCAGCGTCCAACGCCCCCGGCTTGTCCTTGCGCGGGCCACGCCCGCTGCCACCGCGTCGACGGCGACCGCGCCCGGAGCGAGCGGCCTCTGGTTTCTTGGCTTCTCCCTGAGGGGCGGAGGAGCGATCGGGCGCCGGAGCCGCCGGGGAAGCGGTCACGGGAGCCGAGGAGGGCGGTTCCGAGGAGGCTGGCGCAGCCTCAGGATAGGCGGGCCGTAGAGGGGCGAGCTGGTTTTGCGGGAGTTCCTGACCTATCTTGCCAGTGGATTCCGAGTCGTTCGGACCACGCTTCGAGCGTCTTCTCATGAGTTGTTCGCGCATCCATTCGCGCATGGGAGGATGGTACACACACCGTGCCGGTGTCGCAATCCTTGTGCATTCCCTGAGTGCCCGTTCCAAGCGCAGATCGGATCGGGTTCCCGCTCCGGCCCGACCCCGGTCCAAGTCAACGCAGTGCTGACCGTAGACGGCTTGCGGATCGCCTTCCCGACCGTGTAGCACAGTGCTAGCATCTTGGTTTAATGACATTGGTTCGGCGGCTTGATCTCCCGGCTGCTTCAGAGCCCAGCGGAGGGTGCTTTCCGCTCTCTACGACAAGCGCCCGGCGCGCGCAGGCAATCTCACGGTTCCATATGGAGAAAGGTTTTACATGGCAGTCAAGGTAGGCATCAACGGCTTCGGCCGCATCGGCCGGAATGTGCTTCGTACCGCGCTGAACAACCCGGAGATCGACTTCGTCGCGGTCAACGATCTGAGCAGCCCCAGCACCCTCGCTCACCTGCTCAAGTACGACTCGATTCTGGGCAATCTGAAGAGTGAGATCTCCGCCACGGAAGGCGAGATCACCATCGATGGCAAGCGCATCAAGGTCTTTGCCGAGCGCGACCCGCAGAAGCTGGATTGGGAGTCGGTCGGCGCGCAGATCGTGGTCGAATCGACGGGCCACTTTACCGATGCGACCAAGGCGTGCCAGCACCTGGGCCGCACGGTCAAGAAGGTGATCATCTCGGCGCCGGCGACCAATGAGGACATTACCATCGTGCTTGGCGTGAACGAGAAGAAGTACGATCCGGCCAAGCACAAGATCATCTCGAACGCTTCCTGCACCACCAACTGCCTGGCGCCGCTGGTCAAGGTGTTGCATGAAAAGGTCGGCATCGTCTCTGGGTTCATGACCACGATCCATAGCTACACCAACGACCAGGTCATCCTTGACTTTCCGCACAAGGACCTGCGCCGCGCCCGGGCTGCCGCGCTCTCCATGATTCCGAGCTCAACCGGCGCCGCCAAGGCTCTCAAACTCGTCATCCCGGAGATGGCCGGCAAGCTCGACGGTTACGCGATCCGGGTGCCCACGCCGAATGTCTCGATTGTCGACCTGAGCTTCCGGGCCGAAAACCCGACCACCGCGCAAGCAGTCAATGCCGCTCTCAAGGAAGCCTCTGAGGGGGAGATGAAGGGCATTCTCGGCTTCACGACCGAGCAGCTCGTCTCGGTCGACTTCAAGGGTGACTCGCGCAGCTCGATTGTGGACTCGGAGCTGACCAAGGTCGTCGCTCAGTCGGTCAAGGTAGTCGCCTGGTACGACAATGAGTGGGGTTACTCGAGCCGGATCCGCGACCTGATCCTCTACGTGGCAGCTCAGGGTCTGTAGGTGGGGCCAGACGGCAATGCGCCTCTTAACTGGCGAAGCAACATCGCCGGCAGCTCGCCCTACGAGCCCATCATTGGCTTTTCGCGAGCGGTGCGTGCCGGTAGCGCGGTCTACGTCTCTGGAACCGGCCCGGCAGGCGCCGAGGCCGGCAGTGCCGAAGTCCAGGCCAGGCACATTTTCCTGCTGATCGAAGGCGCTTTAGGCCAAGCCGGCGCGAGCCTGGAGCATGTGGTCCGCACGCGCATCTATCTCACAGAGGCTGAGGACTGGGAGGCGGTAGGGAAAGTACACGGTGAGTTCTTAGGCACCATTCGACCTGCAGCGACTATGGTGGTCGTGGCCAGGCTCTTGCATCCTTTGTGGCGCGTCGAGATCGAGGCCGACGCCTTGCTCCCCGACGATAGGAGTTAGAAACTACGCATGGCAAAGCTTTCGATTCGCGATCTCGACCTGGCCCACAAGCGCGTTCTGGTGCGAGTGGACTTCAACGTGCCGCTGACTGAAGACGGCTCCGAGATCACCGACGACACACGCATACGCGAGACGCTCGCGACCATCCAGTATGCGCTCGAGCACAAGGCAAAGCTGATCCTGGCTTCGCACCTGGGTCGCCCCAAGGGCAAGCCGAACCCAAAGTACAGCCTGCGCCCGGTTGTCGACCGGCTGCGCCTGCTGCTTGATCACGCCATCGCCGAAAAGATCAATGTTGCCTTCTCGCCTGATTGTGTCGGCGAGGTCGCCGAAGAGATGGCCCGGCAGCTTGAATCCGGCCAGGTGCTGCTTCTCGAAAACCTCCGCTTTCACCCGGAAGAGGAGGCCAATGATCCAGAGTTCGCCAAGCGGCTTGCCTCGCTTTGTGAGATCTATGTGAACGATGCGTTCGGCAGCGCGCATCGTGCCCACGCCTCAACCGAGGGCATCACTCACCATGTAGCCCAGGCCGCGGCCGGCCTGCTGATGGAAAAGGAGCTTACCTATCTTGGGGTGGCTCTCGAGAAACCGGAACGGCCCTTTGTGGCCATCATTGGCGGAGCCAAGGTCTCGGACAAGATTGGCGTGATCGACGCGCTGCTCAATAAGGTAGACGCCATCCTGATCGGGGGCGGCATGGCTTACACGTTCCTGCGGGCCAAGGGTCAGGAGACGGGCAAGTCGCTGGTTGAAGCGGACAAGATCGAGATAGCCAGGCTCGCGCTCGCCAAGGCGGAAGAGCGTGGCGTCCGCTTCCTGCTGCCCGTCGATCACGTACTCGCCGACCGTTTCGCGCCCGATGCGGCGACAAAAATCTTTTCAGGCGATGAGCCCTTCCCTGCCGAGTGGATGGCGCTTGATATAGGCCCGAAAACGGTGGAGCTCTTCTCCTCCGAAATTGCCGCCGCCCAGACCGTAGTCTGGAATGGCCCGATGGGAGTCTTTGAGCTGCCGGCTTTTGCCAAAGGCACCACCGGAATCGCGCTCGCCGTGGCAGCCAACGCGGCTGCGACAACCATCGTGGGCGGGGGTGATTCGGTCTCCGCAGTTACCCAGGCCGGTGTGACCGGGCAGATCAAGCACATCTCGACTGGGGGCGGGGCTTCGCTCGAGTTTCTCGAAGGCAAGAAGCTGCCCGGGGTCGAGGCGCTTACCAACCAGTAGCCGGGAGCGGGCTGCAGGAGAAGGCGGCGCCCCTGCTAGCTACCGGACGGGCGGCACCGGCTCACGCGGAGCGATTGCTGCAACAAGGGCGCGCCGGATGCATCTACCAGACTGCGGAGGCGCTTGCGCTCCATATACTGTGCAGCTGAAACTCTGCCGCAATAAGGAACGTTGAACGCACTGCATGCGCAAGCCACTGATCGCCGCCAACTGGAAGATGTTCAAGACGCCCGCCGACGCAGCGGCGTACGCGGAGAGATTTCTTCCTCTGGTAGACGGACACACTCGCGATGAGATCGTCATCTGTCCTTCGTATCTCGCCCTGAGCACGCTCGTTGAAGCCTGCGCCAAGACCTTTGTTGCAGTCGGCGCGCAGAACTTGAACGCCGAGGAGCAGGGCGCCTTCACCGGCGAAATCTCCGCGCCCATGCTTCGCTCGATCGGCGTCACCCACACCCTGCTCGGACACTCCGAGCGCCGCCACTACAACTGCGAGAACGACTGGGATATCAACCGCAAGCTGCATGCGGCGCTCGCCCATGGCATGTGCCCCATCGTGTGCGTGGGCGAGGTGCAGGAAGAACGCGAGGAAGGCCGGACCAACGACGTACTGATGCGGCAGGTGAAGATTGCGCTGGAAGGCATCAAGGCTGAAGATTCGTCGCCGATCGTGATGGCCTACGAGCCGGTCTGGGCGATTGGCACCGGCCAGACAGCCTCGCCTGAGATCGCAGCCGAAGTGCACGGCGTGATTCGGCATGCGGTCGCCGAAAGGCTGGGGCCGGCCGTGGCCTCCGGCATGCGCATCCTTTATGGGGGCAGTGTGAAGCCGGAGAATGCGGCCTCGCTGCTCGAGCAGCCCGAGATCGACGGCGCCCTGGTAGGAGGCGCGAGTCTAAACCCGGACTCTTTTGCGGGGATTGTGAAGTACTAGGCCAGGTAGCGAAGGACGCTGCTAGTATGTGCGGGTGATGCCCTCGAGAGGACGCGCTGTCCGCAAGCAGACACTGTCACCTGGATCATGCTGGCGCCTGGGCCATGTTGGCGCTGGGGCCTAGTCAGCGTCGAGCGTGGCTCCGGCCGGATCGACAGCCATCTCGCCCATCGTTCTGTCATTGACCGAAGTACCATTCGCGGAACCGCCATTGATGTAGCCGACCGGCTGTACGCTCCCATCCGTGCGAAAGATGTGGCCCATCTTGGCTTGTTTGACTTGCAGGTATCTTTCGAAGCTCTCCTCGACCGGCACCTCAGCCGGCACACGCTCTGCCACGTGCACCCCTGCGCGCTCCAGTGCCGCAACCTTCGCCGGATTATTCGTCATCAGGCGCACCGAGGTAACGCCGAGCTGGTGAAGGATTGCTGCCTGCAGCTCAAACTCGCGGCAGTCCGGCTTGTAGCCGAGCTCGATGTTCGCCTCTACTGTGTCCCGCCCAAGCTCCTGCAGCTCATAAGCTTTTAGCTTAGCCATCAGCCCAATGCCTCGTCCTTCCTGCTGGTCGTAGACGATGATGCCTGCGCCTTCTTCGGCAATCGCGTGCAGGGCCAGCTCCAGTTGGGCGCGGCAGTCACAGCGCAGCGAATGAAACACATCGCCGGTGAGGCACTGCGAGTGGATCCGCACCAGTGGCGGCCGGCCGCCCATACCTCCATTCGTGATCTCGCCCATCACCAGCGCCACGGCCGACTCATGCTCCGTACCGGCTGGCCGGGGTGTGTTGCAGCAGGGGGTTACGTCGGAGAGAGTGCCTTCAAAGCCGAGTATGCGAAAGTTGCCGTAGCGCGTCGGCAGCGCTGTATCAGCAACCTTGCGTACACTGTCCAATGCCATCCCCTCATTATACGAGCGCACTACGAGCGGACCTTTCGGTCCGCGCTGCACCTTTGAGCGAGGCGCTCTGAGCGTGCCACCGCGCGGAGGCTTAGAGTAGTAGCGTGATCGACGCTCGCCTCTTTGACGCCCGCCTGATCGACCAGAAGCTTGTCCTGGTGACGCTGGTAATCAAGCTTGGCGTAGCTGCGGCTGTCTCGAGCGCGCTGACCCGCTCGAGTGACTTTCAGCGAATGCTCTTTGCCGAGAATCGAGGACCACGCCAGCGCCTGGGGCTGATCGCCTTTCTATGCGTGCCGCTCGGGCTTGGGGTCTGGGTACGGCTGACGGTGCCGAACTTCTATGCGGCCGATATCGCGTTTGAGACCACCATCCTGCTTGGAGTGCTGCTCGGGCCGCTTTCAGCGACCCTTGGCGCGGTGCTGCTCTCGATCCCCAGCATGCTGCATCGAGAGTATGCGTCTGCCCCGTTCCTTATCGTGGTCGCGCTGGTCGCGGGCATCTTCGCGCGCTTTGTTGAGACAGAGGAGGTCTGGTCATTCTCTCCCTTTGTCGACCTGAGTATCTACCGCTGGATCCGGCGCAACATGCGAACGCCGCGCTTCGATCGACAGGTGTTGCTGGTGGTTCTGATCTTTGGCCTCGAGATCGCGCGCGAGTGGATCGCCGGCGAGTACCCCCATCGGCTCTTCGCATTGCCAGCGCATGGCTGGCTGATGCGGCTTGCAATTTGGACATGCGCGGCGATGGTGGTCGGGATCCCGCTCAAGATCTGGAACGCGATCCGCATCGAGCAAAAGCTTGAAGAGCAAAAGCGCCTGCTGCTCGAGGCACGGCTCGACGCGCTGCAGCGGCAGATCAATCCGCACTTCCTGTTCAACACGCTGAATTCCATTGCCTCGCTGGTGCGGATGCGACCGGAGCAGGCGCGCGAGCTGATCGTCAAGCTGGCCAACATTCTTCGCGCGCTGCTCAAGGACCATGACTCCTACGTGCCCTTCCGCGAGGAGCTGAACTTTACCGACGATTACCTGGGGATCGAAGTGGTGCGATTCGGGGCCGAGAAGCTTCGGGTGGTCAAAGAGATAGATGCGGACACCCTGGAACTGCCGGTGCCAAGCATGCTCCTGCAGCCGCTGGTTGAGAACTCGATCAAGCATGGGCTGGAGCCGCGGATCTCCGGCGGTACCATCACGCTGCGCTCGCGCCTGGAAGCCGGCACGCTGATCATCGAGGTTGAAGACGATGGAGTAGGCATTGCGCCCGATCGTGCGCTGCGTACCGGCGTGCTTGAGCAGAAGGGAACCGGCATCGGCATGCGCAACGTACGCGAGCGATTAGAGGTGCTCTACGGGGAGTTGGCCGTCTTCGAGGTGACCAGCCGGCCGGGCCGGGGAACCCTGGTCACGATGCATGTGCCCGGTGCGGTCGTGGAAGTGTAGCTTTTACAAAGTGTTGTGGGCATCTGCCGATTCGGTCATTGAGGTGGACCAATGGTTACTAGATGCCTATCACTCTTGTTCGTAGTACTTTTTCCCTATTGGACATCTGGAACGTACGCCGAAACTCCACCAGCTCTACCTTTCCCAGCGATCGACAGTCCTCCAACTTTGCTTCCGATTGGCTGCTCGATGGCGGAGATCATCGGGTTGAATAATGCCCAGGGTAGTTGAGGCTACAAGCTACTTCTCTACGAACTTTCTGCCATATCCTCTGCTCACAGCGCCACGAAAGAACTGGTAGACGCTCTCCCATCCGCAAAATCACGCTTAGACCTTAGCGGTGTGCTGATGCACATGCTAAGTGGTCTAGATGACTCCGAGAACGATTATCTTTGTGCCTCTTCCAAGATCGGTCAATACAAGACGACGGACGATGATGCGCCGGTGGTTCGCTCGTCACTTATCACTGTGTTCAACCGGATGTACTTGGAGACGACCGATCTGCAAGACGGCCTTCGTGAAGAGATAGAGAAGGTTGAACGTGGAGAGAATGTTTCGAGCGTTCAAAGCACAGAGAGAAGAGCGGCGATTCTCGCAGATCGAAAGCAAGCGGATGACGATTTAATGAACGCGATGGAGATATCGGCGATGCTTGCGATGGACTGGAGCAGACCACAAGACGCGGCCGTGAAGTACGTAGACATGGACTGTACTCGGTATGGTCTCGTCTTGGGTCAAGCGGTTAGTCTCACGAGAGAAAAAGGAATAGATGAGTTTACGAAAGACTCTTCACTCATCGTTAGTGCACTCAAGAGCAAAAGGTGTAGGGCCAAGTAGATATGGCTTTTGCAGGCTTGGGTTGTGTAGCCATGCCATGTAGGCAGTTGCTAGCAGCCTAGAGCGTGTTCTTGATCTCGGTTGCGAGCGTCCCGACCGGGTTGCTTACGGTACGGCTGGCAATGGTGCCGAGCGACTCGCCCCGCTTGTACATCAGGTAGGCTGCCGCGACGCCACTCAACAAACTGGCCCATACAAAAAGTCTTCTCATTCCGCTCCCTCTTCTCTCGGCCGCCTGGTTCAGTGGCGGCACACGTGGAGGTTAGGATGCAACAACCTGCTCGTAAAATGCCTCGTACCGCGGGATGATTCGGGTTGTGCAAAAGCGCTGCTGCGCGGTCTGCCGAGCGGCGGTGGCCATCGCTTCCAGTTGTTTGCGGTCGCTCAGCAGCGAGAGCGCAGCCGCCGCCATCCCTTCGATGTCGCCGACAGGGAACAGGCGCCCGTTTACTCCATCCTCGATCAGCTCCGGGACGCCGCCGGCGCTGGTGGCGATGGTCGGTACGCAGCAGGCCGCGGCCTCGAGCGCGACCAGCCCGAAGGCCTCAAGTTTGCTCGGCATCAGCAGCAGGTCGGCCAGCGGCAGCAGCCTGTGCACCTCGTCCTGCTTGCCGAGGAAGTGCACTCGCTCGGCCAGGCCCTTGGCGTGGACCAGGTACTCGGCGTTCGAACGCTCAGGCCCGTCGCCGACCAGCAGCAGACGGGCAGGCATCTGCTCGGCGACTCGCGCAAAGATCTCGACCACGTCGCCCACGCGCTTGACCGGGCGAAAGTTCGACAGGTGCAGCAGAATCTTTTCCTCGGCCCCGGCGTAGAGGGCGCGACCCTCGGCACGTGCTTCAGCAGGGAGAGGCTGGTAGAGGTCGCAGTTGACGAAGTTCGGGATGACCTCGATCGGCCGCGTGATGGAGAACGCCTCGACCGTCTTGTCGCGCAGGTAGCTCGAGATCGCAGTGACGCCATCGGACTGTTCGATGCCAAAACGGGTGATAGGAAGGTAGGACCGATCAAGGCCGACGAGCGTGATGTCGGTGCCGTGGAGCGTGGTAACGAAGGGCAGCCGCCGGCCTCGCGCTTGGAGCATCTGCCTGGCCAGCAGCGCGCTGACCGAGTGGGGGATCGCGTAGTGCACGTGCAGAAGGTCAAGGTCGTAGTACTCGCCCACCTCGGACATGCGGGTGGCCAGGGCCAGGTCATAGGGCGGGTACTCGAAGAGCGGGTAGGTCGGCACCGGCACTTCGTGGTAGGAGATGCCTTTCTCGCGCCCGGTCAGCCGAAAGGGCTGCTGGTAGGTGATGAAGTGGATCTCGTGGCCCTTGGCAGCGAGCTCGATGCCGAGCTCGGTCGCGACAACGCCCGAGCCGCCGTAGGTCGGGTAGCAGGTGATCCCTATCTTCATCGGGCTCTCGCAGTCTGTGGCTATGACGCGTCGCAGGGCCGAGTGGATGCGAAAGTTGGGCTGACCGAGTGCGATCGGGGCCCGTACCTCGCCAGCAGAGCTGGGAGTGAGAAGGTCGGGTGCAAGGTCGGTAGGCCGCTTCAGAGATCGGTGCGGAAGATCGGTTCTTGCCGCCGGACGAGCAGGAGCGTCTGATCATCAAGCTGTCTCCCATGGGCATGCACGGCGCTCAGGATCAAGGCTGCCAGCTCGTTCAGGGGGCGCTCTGCCTCTGCCAGCAGCAAGGTTTCAAGCGACTCGATGCCGAACTCTCCGGCCTGCGGCGAGCAAACCTCGAGGATGCCGTCCGTTGCCAGCATCGCCAGGTCGCCAGGCTGCATCGCGAAAGGGTGAGCAGGGAAGCCGCTGACTGGCAGCAGGGCAAGCGGGAACTGGCGCTCTTCAATTCTCGAGACCATCCGGGTTGACGCGCTCCAGAGCAGCAGCGGTGGGCTGGCCGCCATGCCGTAGAAGGAGTCGCCGTCGCGGTTGAGCCGCAGTGCGGTGAAGGTCGCGTACATGTGCGGTTCCTTGACTCCGGGTAGTACCTGGTTGAGCCGCTCCATCAGCCGGCTCAAGGTTGCACCCTGCTCGCCGGCGTTGCTGTCTAGGAGCGCCGTCCGGGCGGCTGTCTTCAGCATGCCCATCAGGATGCCTGCCTGCAGACCGTGGCCGGCGATGTCGGCCAGGTAGGCTACCGTGTCCCCGTCCAGCAGATCGACGGCATCGACCAGGTCGCCGCCTACTTGCTCGCTGGGCTTGGAGATACCGTAGATTTCGAAGCTGGACGTGGTGCGCGAGATTGTCGGCACCAGCGTCTTCTGGATCGAGTGGGCCAGGTCGAGCTCGGTGCGCAGGCGCAGGGATTCTCTGCCGATCGTCCGAATATAGGTGACAAAGCAGCCGTAGGAGGCGAGCACCACGACCAGCGTGCCGATCGCCGCAAAGCGAACTCCTCTCTCCGGGGCAACATGGGCCTGGTGAAACGTTGCCTCAACCCACCGCGCGAGGAATCGGTTCAGAGAGTTGGCGAAGAACTGCAGCCCAGCCAGGAGCAGCACGTAGACCATCGGTAGTCGCGCCAGGACCACGACCCAGATCACCGCATTGACGCCGCTCAGGGCCGCGTTTATCAGCACGACTGCATAGGGTAAAACGCCGCCTTCCATCAGATCGACATAGAAGCCGATCACAGAAAAAAGCAGGAAGACTGCAAGGAGCAGAACCCAGAGGCGCCGCAACGGTATCTGCCGCAGGTGAGCCCAACGCTTCGGCCGCTCACCGAGCCACGCGCGCACTTTCATTAGGCAGCACCATAGCAGAGCGGGTAAGGCGGCGGCGACGTTCGGGCGAGACGGATAGCCTGGAGCTCAGATAGGGACTCGCAGCCGGCCGCTCAGCCTGCCGCTTAGCCGGCCAAGTCCCTGAAGGTGATGAGCTCAAAGCTCGCAAGCTCAGGCACAATCGAAGCCAGGGCCGCGCGTTCTATCTCGCGGGTGGCTTTGAGACGCGTATGCTCTGCGTCCAACGCTTGATCGTGGTAGCCCGGATGGCAGACCAGCTCCCAGACTGAGTCTCGCGGCGAGTGGGCGGCCTCGGCCTTGGCTACGCGGAGCAGGCGCGTGAGAGCCGGAAGGTCCAGGCTTCCCGTGACCAGCACCCCGATCGCACCATCGGTTGTTTTAAGCCCAGCCTGTCTCACCAACCTTGTGAACTCAGGCCGAAAGGAACCGAGCAGGCGGACTTCGGCACGCCTCAGCAGCGATGCGCTGCTGGTGGCGCGGAGGCTCCAGGCCGGCTCAAACGGGTTGCGTACGGCTGGGATCCCGCACGCAAGCGCCGCCCGAAGCAGCGGCCGGAGGACGCGCGGGAAGATGTGGGTGTGCTTGTGAGTGTCAAGATGAGTCAGCTTTCTGCCAGAGCCACCAACCAACGCCTGCAGCAGACGGATCTGGGCGATCGCCTCCCGCTCGATCTCGCTCTCGCGGATGCGGCCTCGCAGCAGGTCCGCGACGAAGCCGCCCAGGGTCGGACGAAAGCGCGAACGATGCTCGACAGAGCGATCGCCCGGCGAGCTGGTCCGACCACTCGAGGGAAGCGACGCCAACTCATCTGTGGTAAGTGTCGGCAGTTCGGCGTGGGGCAGGACCGAGTGCCCATCTACGAGCACGACGTGGCAGCCGATGCCCGGTTGAGAAGAACCAGCAAAGCTCAGGGGGCTAGACTTTCTGAGGTCCGGTATGCTGCTCGCGGCCGGAGGTGCCAGCCTGGCGATGGCGTCTTTAAGAGCGGCGCCGGTGGCCATCAGTGTCGTTGAGGTGAGCGCCCCCTGCCTGCTGAGCTCAACGATGGCCTGGTTGACGCCGGTGGTGTAAGCGAAATCATCCGCGTTCAGAATGAGCCTGGGGACGCCGCTTGGCATAAGTAGGCCGAGTGTAGCAACAAGGCAGGCCTTTTGCCGGCGTCTCCCAGGCGTTAATGCCTCTCACCACAACCATGAGGTCGGGTGAGGAAGCGTTTGAGACGAAGGTCTTTGAAGGCACCTGCGATCGCCCTGGTCTTTCTAGCCCGGGTAGCTAGACGAAGATGACACTGCGGTGACTCTGCGAGAGAAGCCGCGTGCAACTCCTGCTAAGATCGCGAGGGTGCGATCCTAGGTTTACGACCTCGATCCACCAGAGCCAAGAGCGGGCGGTTAGCTCAGCTGGTTAGAGCGCCTGCCTTACAAGCAGGATGTCGGGGGTTCAAATCCCTCACCGCCCACCAGGAACCTGCCTGGTTCCTCGCGTGCCGGTGGCAAGTGCTGTCGCGCCAGGACCTTACCCGGGAGCTGCTTCCGGGTAGCTGCCCTTTATGTTGCAGGCAGGTGCGCTTCAAGCGGAGTGCAACCGAACCAGTATGCCGTCGTGATGGAACCGCTCCCGGCCCCCGCCCTGAGTGTCAGCAGCCTTTTGCTGAAGCCAACCTGCGCGTCTGTGTCCCTCCTTGAGGCAGATGAGTCGCTTGCCGCACCGCGAGGTTGATTTGCGCTGATGGACGACAAAGCAGCGCGACTCCAGAAGCTTCCAACCGAGCCCCGCCCGCGTTTCAGCGAGTTTCCCGGCAAGCAGCAGACTAAACCGGAGCAGGCTCTTGCAAGGGTCCGGTTCGGGGACGGCTTTCGAGGGCACACAGGGTGCTTCGCTGGTACATGCTGCGGAAAGCAAGGAGTCCGGTTTCAGCAAGCCGCTGTGCAGAAAGGCCGAGCAATCGTGCGCCAAAGTAGGCAACCTTTCGTCACCATAACTCGTTTTGAGAGCGGGATAGGGTTTGACCACCCCTGGCATCTTGGCTACACTCAGGTTGAGTTGAAGGCTGATCAACGTCACCCGGTAAGAGAAAGATTGACTGCGAAGAATATCTCGTAGTGGGAGCGCGTAGAGAGAGTGCGACTTTGCGAGCGACGACAAAGTCCACGTGCCGGAAAGCGGCACCCTAAAGTAATCGGGAGCCCTGCCGATACAGCAAAAGAGGATGCATGGCAAAGGGTTGACGCATGCATCAGAGTGCTCTCGAAAGGTGGCAGACTGTCCTTTTCTTCAGCAATGCTACGGGTCCGCACGCAGGATTCACTCTGGCGCAAGTCGATTCTAGACTCCTGGAGTTCGTCTCCTCATCACGCCTCCAGGTCTTGTCTGCCAGGTTAACAAATTACCTGAGCGGCCGTGTGGCTCCGAGAACCCCACCACTAGCGGGATGGAACGCTACACCGCTGCCATGGGAAGTGGGGACATCTAGACCCAGCAGCGCGGTAAGCCGGCGTACCAGATCCTCAGAGTGGCTGCCGGCATCGGTGACCAGAAGCACCGGCAATGTTTGTTTTCGCAAGTGTGACAGTGACGATCCTCATGATGCGACGCCGCCAGCAGCGAGCCGGGCGCAATGACTCTCAAGGAGCCTAATAGGATGGAAGTGCCCGCAATGAACCCGCAACGCCAGCATGGAGGTGCGGCCACGCTCTCGCAGGACCAGGCCGTGATCGCGCCGAGCGACGTGCGCAAGGTTCTGATGAAGCGCAAGTGGATCATCCTGATGGGAGTCGTCATCGGGCTGGCCTTCGCTCTGCTCTACATCCTGACCACCATTCCTCAGTATGAAGCCGTCGCATTGATCGACGTGAACGAGGACAAGACAAACAATATCGGCATCACCGACCTGGTGCAGGAGCAGGCCAGTGGACTGGAAGCCGGGCTGGTCCGCGTAGCGACCGAGATCAAGATCATGCAGAGCGATACCGTGTCGCTCGACGTGATCAATGCGCTCGATCTCTACCACAAGGCGCCCTTCTCACAGATCTTCCGCGGCCATCCTTATAACGGCAAGCTCAGCGCCGGCGAGCGCGAGATGCTGCTCGCAGGATTCAAGGGATCAACCAAGATTCTGCTCTCGAGCGGTACGGATTTGGTCGAGGTGCGATTTCGCAATCAGGATCCGGTCGTTGCGGCAAACGTTGCCAACTCAATTGTCGACTGTTACATCGATCGCACCCTGCGGGTGCGGTACGAAGGTTCAACGCGCATCTCGGGCTGGCTGGCCAAGCAGCTTGACCAATTGAAGGGCCAAGTCGAGAGCAGCCAGGACCAGCTCTCGCGCTACCAGCGGGAGAACAACCTACTGGGTTCGGTGGGCGATGGCGGCGGCGATGACCTGACCATTGAAAATCTGCGCATTGCCAACCAGCAACTCTCCGAAGCGCAGGCCGACCGGGTGGTGAAGGAGGCGCGCTACAAGATGGCGCAGACCCGCAACCCGGAGCTGCTGCTCTCGGTCGCCCCGAGCACGACGCTCTCGCAGCTGCGCCAGCAGCAGGCGGCGTTGCTGGTCCAATCGGCTCAGCTTCAGTCTAAGTATGGCCCCGACTGGCCGAGGGTCCGCGAGGTGCAATCCTCACTCGCGCAAGTCCAGCGGGATATTGACGTCGAGATCACCAACCTGACCCGGCGTTTTGAGGTCGAATACACCACCGCACTCAGCACCGAATCGCTGATGAAGGGTCGTCTCGAGGCAGCCAAGCAGGCCGCCTTTGAGCAGAACCGCTCCGCCGCCCAGTACCAGATCCTCAAGCACGGCGCCGAATCTGCGTCTGACCTCTACGACGCGCTGCAGACCCGGCTCAAAGAGGCCGGCATCACCGCCGGTCTCAGCACCAACACCATCGACGTCGTCGACCGGGCAACCGTGCCGGCCCGTCCTGTCTATCCAGTCAAGAGAAATGACGCCGCGATCGGCTTGGCCGCCGGCCTGCTGCTCGGTATCATCCTCGCGCTCTTCGCGGAGACCATCGACGATACGGTTCGGACCTCGGATGACGCGGAGACCATCGTCGGGCTCCCGGCTCTGGCTGTGATCCCGCACTTCGAGCCTGCGGCCAAGAAGCCGGCTGCAGTAGCCGGCACTCCAGCCGCAGAGGCGGAGCGGGACCGGATGGCTCGCGTCTCACCCGATCTGATCTCCTATACCGAGCCGCAATCCTATGTGTCGGAGGGCTTCCGGACGCTGCGCTCCTCGATCATGCTCTCGGCTGTCGATCGGGATCCGAAGCTCATCCTGCTGACCTCAAGCTTTGCGACCGAAGGCAAGAGCACCTGCGCGGCCAACCTGGCCATCTCCTTCGCGCGTCGCTCGGCCAGGGTGTTGCTGGTCGACACCGATCTGCGCAAGGGAACCATGCACATGAAGTTCCGCACCTCCAATCGCTTCGGGCTCTCGACCCTGCTCTCGCGCGAGATCGAGGGAGACGCCTACGAGCATCCTCTGCCTGACCTGCCTAACCTGACCCTCGTCACCCGGGGGCCGATAGCAGTCAATCCGGGCGAGATGCTCGCCTCGCGAAGCATGGAAGAGCTGCTGCAGCGCTGGCGGGCCGAGTACGACCACGTCATTCTCGATTCCTCCCCGGTGCTCGCCGTTGCCGACACCCTCAGCATTGCGCCTCTTGTGGACGCGAGCCTGATCCTGGTCCGGTCTGGAGTTACGAGAAAGAAAGCCCTGCTGCGTACCAGGGAGCAGATGCGCCGAGTCAATGCTCGGGTGCAGGGCATCATCGTCAACGACGTCGATCTGCGACTGGAAAACTACTACACCTACTCCAAGCGCTACAACTACACCTACAAATCGACCTATGGCGCAGGCTACGGCGGAGGCATGGATGCTGAACAGTAAGCGCGCACACTCTCTGCTAGCCGCGCTGCTCGCCTCGGCTGCGCTGGTTACGCAGACCACACAAGCGCAACAGAGCGGCCAGCCAGCCTCCTCGACGCCGAATGCGCCGGTGACCGCGCCCCTGTCTGCTCCTGCAAGCACGGATTCCGGCTTGGCCTCTGGCGCTCAGGCCGCCCCTGTGGCTCCCGGCACACAAGCCATGGTGCCAGCCGAAGGCAATGCCCCGCTGATCCAGATCGGAGCCGGCGATCTGCTCAACGTGATTGTCTTTGAAACCCCCGAGCTGAGTGCCTCGGTGCGCGTCAACCAGGATGGGGACGCGAACCTGCCGGTGCTGGGACGGGTGCACGTGGCCGGGCTGAGCGCTAATGATGCCTCCCGAGTGATCGAGCAGGCCTACAAGTCACACGGCCTGCTCATTGATCCGCACGTCTCGGTCTTTGTCTCCGAGTATGCCTCCCAGGGTGCATCGATTCTTGGTGAGGTGCGTTCGCCGGGGGTCTATCCGACGCTCGGCTCGCGCCGCCTGATGGACATGCTCTCGCTCGCCGGGGGCGTTGCGCCGACGGCCGGCAAGGTCGCCTCCATCATCCACCAGGGCGATCCCAGCCACCCTGTGCAGATCGCCCTTCAGCCGACGCCTGCCTCCATGCATGCTCAGGTCAACCCGGTCATTCAGCCGGGGGACACGATCGTGGTGGCCAAGTCAGGGGTCGTCTACGTGATTGGCGATGTGCTCCGGCCAGGCGGCATCCTGGTCGATAACAATGAGCGTCTATCGGTGATCGAGGCCCTCTCGCTCGCCGGCGGGATGAACAAGACCGCTGCGCTGAGCAAGACCAGGATCATCCGCAAACTGCCGACCGGCCGCGAGGAGGTCGATCTCGATCTTAAGCACATCCTCTACGGCAAGCAGGCCGACGTGCTGATCTCCGATGGCGACATTCTTTTCGTGCCTTCAAGTGTCGGTAAAACCTTCCTCTACCGCGGCATCGAAGCAGCGATCGGCTTATCCACCAGCTACGCGCTCTTCGTTCACTAGCCGGAGACCGGGGACCCAGGATGAGCAGCGCTGCGATCTACCAGGAGGGTCTGCCGACACTCACGACCACCAAGCCGAGGCGCTTGGGGAGCGAGATCGCCGCACCGCGTAACCTTTACGGGCTCTACCTTCCTCTGATCATGGTGGCGACCACCCTGCTATGTTGGCTGGTCGAGACCGATTTCGTGCTTCTGGTAGGCTCGTTGGTCCTGGCGGCTGTCGCAGTTTACCTGTTCTACGGCCTTCTGGCGCAGCAGAAACCGGTGCGCATCACAACCCTGCTGGTGGCGACCCTGGGGCTTGGGTACGGACTGGGAACCGCCAACACCTGGTTGACGCTGGAACGTTCCGGGCAAGGTCTCGGGGAGTTCCTCCATAAAGACCCTGTGGCGCTCACCCACGCCATGGGGAGCGTTCTGCTTTCGATGGCGATCACCCTGGCAGTGGGGGAGTTTGCGGAGAAGCCGATCTTTGGTGAGGACTTCGAGCTTCAGTTGCCTCCCCAGGCTCAGCTCTTTCTCACCATCGCGACCGGGCTGATCGTGGTCGCCTATCTCAAGGGCGCGCTCAGCTTTCAGGGCGCCACCGTCTCTGAGACCGGCCACCTGGGGGTCTTTCCCGCATTCGCTTCCTGGCTCATCGGTGCTCTGTTTGCGATCACCTTCGTGACCGCTTGCAACACCTCGCGTCTGCAGCAGCAGTACTTTTCGCTGCTGACGCTGGTCCAATTCTTCTTCATCATCCCTTTGGGGCGCCGAGTCCTGATCTTTTCAGTCGTTCTGGCTGCTCTTGCGCTGCGTCTGGGACGCTTCCGCTTCCGATGGTCCTGGACCAAGCGCATCCTGGTCGGGGCCGTGCTCATGGGGGTGCTTTATGCCGCAACGATCGGATTCTTCTATCTTCGCCTGGCCGGTTTTGCCAGTGGCAAGAAGCACCTGAGCCTGGGCGATCGCATCTCGCTCGCCTACACCTACTTTCAGAACAAGGATTTCGCAGAGGTGCAGGAATCCTTTTCAAAGAACGTGCAGGGGCGCAGCTTTGTGCTCGGCTACCTCTCCGAACTCGAAACCTACTCGACCCACTACACCCCCGGCTACGGTCGTGATCTGGAAGGACAGTTCCAGGTAGCGCTGCCCTCGGTGCTCTTTCCGGCCAAGTCGTTTCCCGGCGAGGAGGCGCTTGACGACGAGTTATTCGGCAGCACCTATCTCGACGAGGCGAACTCGATGCTGACCGGCGGAGCTACCGACTTCGGGCTCCTCGGCATCCTGGCCTACCCGCTGCTGTTTGCGTTTATGCTTCGTCTCTTTATCGAGTTTATCGGCGAAAGCCTGCCTACCTTCGTGGCTGTCTTCATCATCTTCGCCATGTTCAGCAGTCTGCTCGAGCCGGAGAATGCAATGACCGATTACTTCATCATCATGCGCAATGGGCTCTTGTTTGGCACGGTCGTCTGGTTCTTCATCGCCCTACCGGTCTTTCGGCTGCGGAGCGCGCAATGATGCGGCCCGGTTCGGGCTCAACCCTCACGCGCTGGTTGGCTGGCTCTGCTATGGTCTGCGGCCTTCTCGCCTCCTCCGCGGGCACGCTCGATGCCCAGGAGATCTCTGCACCCCTGAGCGGGGGACTTTCGGACCCCGTGAGCGGCTCGATCTACACCGAGAACAGCCAGTACGGCCCTTCCACCTCGATCGTCGTCGGGGCGAATAACCTGGGGACGCCGTACCTGCACATCGGCATCTCTGATCCGTTGGAATATCTGCTGGAAAGTGGGGACATGACGCCATTGCCAGCCGGAGGTCAGATGGTAGGCGGCTATGCGGATACCGGTGTGCTCTCAGAGGTGCCGAATGACTCTACTGTCGCAGAGCGTTTCAGCGAGTATCAGGCCAACTTCGGTCGCATGAGCGGAGCCGGCGCTCGCAGCATGGCGGCTGCTCACGCCCAGGCTGCCAGCTCAGGCCCAGGTCGAAGCTCCATGATCGCTGGCGGATCGGGCGGTTTTTCCGGGGGCGGCTCAGCGCGCCTGTCTGCTCTGGCTCCCTTTGCAGCCGGGAGCAATGGGCTGGCGAACAGCCGCGACCTGAGCGTGCTGGGGGGCCAGGCTGTGAGTGCGGGCGCCGCGCCGGCCGACATACCGGGCTTGTCTGTGCCCGCCATGGAGAGCGAGGGCGCCGCTCCAGGGAGTGTGGGTGGCTCCGGAGTCTCCTCCGATGGCGCAGCTTCAGGATCGATCTCCTCCGGTGCCGCCCTGCAGTCTGCCGGCTCCGCCGGGGCAGGCCTGCTCGTCGGACCGGCAACGCAAAATCCGCTCGGGCAGCAGCCCGGCAGTATCTTCCCGGATCTCTCCTCGTCCAGCTCTGCCGGCTCCGGGTTCCCGGACTCCACAATGGGAACAGCCGGCCTGGCATCTGACTCCCAGCTCTCTCTTCCCTCGCCTCTGCTCTCCGGAAAGTTCAGCGGAGTGCTGAGTCCCTTCCGTTCTATCAGTGGCGAGGAGACGCGCTACCTGAATCCAAGCCTGTCGGCTCCGCCGCCGGCAGCCGGGGCTTCTGCCGCGCCAGGAGCTTCAGACGATTCGGGGGCCGGAGCAGGGATGTCGATGAGTGAGCTGCGGCGCAAGGCAAGGCTGAAGGCGATGGTCGATCATCCCAATGACCCACTTCCGTCACCCTTTCAGCAGCGTGAGATTGAGAAGGATTACTTAAGACAGACTCGCAATGGTGGGCGCGCACGTCGTGTGCCAAGCGTGATTGTGCCTTCGGTGACCCACTAGAGTGCTTTCTTCTTCCCTGCGGGGGAGTCGAGTGGGTCTGGTGGCTTGCCGGGATGGCGCTCGGCTGAAAGGGACGCGCCGTGAAGGAAGTCTTGGGGGTTTGGGCACCAGGAAAACTGCTCCCGGTTGGCGCACCGGACAGCCTCACTTGGCAGAGCCCGCCAGCGGCGTTTTGAGGCTCCGGTGATTACCGCGCGCGGCGGCGGCGGTAATCACGGCGACCGTCTGAGATGGGATTCTAGGATAGATGGAAGGATTCTGAGGAGAGAAGATATGGGAAAGCCGGTAGCAATTGCTGTGGTGGGCTCGGGCTATGTGGGACTGGTTGCGGCGGCATGCTTTGCCGAGATAGGCCACCAGGTCATCTGCGTGGATAACGACGAGCGCAAGGTGAACATGCTGCGTGAGGGCGGCGTGCCCATTCATGAGGAGTATCTGCCCGAGCTGCTGGCCCGGCATCGTAACGGGGCCGTGACCTTCACGAGCGACCTGCGTGCCGCCACCCAGCAGGCCGACGCCATCTTTATCGCCGTCGGCACCCCGCAGAGCCTCACTGGGAGCGCTGACCTCTCCTATGTCGATGCGGTCGCAAGCGAGATTGCCCGCTCGATCACCAGCTACAAGGTGATCGTTGAGAAGAGCACGGTCCCGGTCTATACCAACGAGTGGATACGCCGGGTGGTTGAGCGCAACGGCGTCCCGCGCGAGCTCTTTGACGTCGCATCGAACCCCGAGTTTCTGCGCGAGGGTACCGCGGTCGTTGACTTCCTACACACCGATCGCATCGTCGTCGGCACAGACAGCGAGCGCGCGGCCTCGGTTCTGAGCGCCATCTACGCGCCCCTGACCGAGGGGACCTACTACCGGAATGCAGATGCGGTGCCTGGCTGCTGCTCGGAGCAGATGCGTCCGCCGCTGGTCCATGTTTCGACCAAGGCAGCAGAGCTGATCAAGCACGCCTCGAACGCCTTTCTCGCCGTCAAGATCTCCTTTATCAACGTAGTCGCCAACATCTGCGAAGCGGTCGGCGCGGACGTCGAGCAGGTCTCGCGCGGTATCGGCATGGACGAGAGGATCGGTCCCCGCTTCCTGAAGGCGGGCGTCGGCTACGGCGGGTCATGTTTTCCCAAAGATGTCGCCGCGTTCCGCTACGTCGCTGAGCAGTTCGGCATCCCCTTCGGCCTGCTAAGCGAGGTCGAGAAGATCAATGCCGAGCAGAAGCTGCGCTTCTTTCAGAAGGTACGGGCCGCGCTGTGGACCTTCCGAGGCAAAAAGCTGGGCGTGTTGGGGCTCTCCTTCAAGGGCGGCACCGATGATATCCGGGACTCGCCCGCCATCGAGATTGTCTCCATGCTGCTCAAGGAAGGCTGTTCGATCGACGCCTATGACCCGGCCGCGATGGAGCGGGCTGCCGAAGTGCTTCCTGCCTCCGACCAGATGCACTATGTCGGCGACGCTTATGGAGCGGCGCGCGAGAAAGATGCGCTGCTGATCCTGACCGACTGGCAGGAGTTTGCCGAGCTTGACCTCGGCCAACTGCACCAGAGCCTCCGCTACCCGATCATCCTGGACGGGCGCAACCTGTACGATCCGGCCGAGCTCTCCTCGCGCGGCTTCACCTACATCAGCGTGGGCCGGCCCACCGTGAACCAGACCCGGGAGGCAGCTGCTCACAGGCTGGCCTAGCGGTCGTGGGGCGATGGTCTCATGGATGGTTCCTGTGACGAAGGCTGGCCCGGCAGCCTTGGTGGCCGCAGGTGCATGCTCCTGCGCGACCAGGATCAAAGCTCACCGGGATCGATTCAAAGGTGACGGAATCGAAATGCCCGGCTTGACCATCGTTTCAGGTCAACGCCATACTGAGGCTACGGTCGGCGGGAAATGGTAAGTTACCGATGGCACGCTGTCTTGCACAGGGAATCAGTTTACCTTGGTTTTCAAGCTAACTCCTCACCTCGGCCTGGACCTGTGGTGAGTTAACCGGCGAAGGGGCGACGAAGAACATGGCCGAAGTTGGGAGCGCGTTATGAAGCTGAAGGATCAGAAGGTAGTGGTTTGCGGGGCCGGCGGGTTCATCGGCGGCCACCTGGTCAAGGATCTGCTCAACCAAGGCATCAACGTCGTGCGGGCGGTTGATATCAAGCTTCTCGATGAGTGGTACCAGACCTCGAAGGGCGTAGAGAACCTGTCGCTCGATCTGCGCGATCGAGCCAACTGCCAGATTGCTGCCGATGGCACCGAGATCGTCTTCCAGCTTGCGGCCGACATGGGCGGGATGGGCTTTATCGAGAACAATAAAGCGCTTTGCATGCTGAGCGTACTAACCAACACGCACATGCTGATGGCGGCGCGAGAAGCAGGCGTGGAGCGATTCTTCTTCTCCTCCTCTGCCTGCGTCTACAACGGTGAGAAGCAGACCAACCCTGATGTGGTCGCGCTGAAGGAAGAGGATGCCTATCCGGCTCTGCCCGAAGATGGCTACGGCTGGGAAAAGCTCTTCTCCGAGCGCATGTGCCGCCACTTTGAGGAAGACTTCGGCCTGCTCACCCGCGTGGCCCGCTACCACAACGTGTACGGCCCGCTTGGTACCTACGAAGGCGGCCGCGAAAAGGCCCCTGCCGCGATGTGCCGCAAGGTCATTGAGGCCAAGCAAAGCGGCAAGCACGAGATCGAGATCTGGGGCGACGGGCACCAGACCCGCTCCTTCATGTACATCGATGACTGCACCAAGGGAACCCAGGCGATCCTTGAGAGTGAGATCCTCGAGCCGATCAATCTTGGATCGAGCGAGCTGGTGACCATCAACCAGCTCGTCGACATCGTCGAAGATATCGCAGGCGTCAAGCTTGAGCGCAAGTACAATCTGGGCGCGCCAAAAGGTGTCAATGGGCGTAACTCGGACAACACGCTGATCCAGAAGTATCTGGGTTGGGAGCCCTCGATCAAGCTCCGCGACGGCATGGCCAGGACCTACGCCTGGATTGAAAGCCAGATGCTTGCGCCGGCAACCAGGTAGGCAGTCTGAGACAGGAAGCTGACTGCGAAAAGACGCCGCCCAGGTCTACGTGGGGCGGCGTCCTGGCAGGCTCTCAGCATGAAAGAACTCGATGAGCGCCGGCCTGAAACGGCCCGCTGAACGGGACGATGAACCACTTTCTTCCGGGCCCTCTATCGTTCACTCTCCCACGTCCGAGCAATCAAGCCTTCGCACGGCAGGGCCGGCATCGGTCAGCCTACCCGCGAACTTCCACAAGGTACGTCGAGTGCTTATCTACCGCCTCGGTTCGCTGGGCGACACGATGGTTGTGCTGCCTTGTCTGCACCTGGTAGCACGCCTGTTCCCCAATGCCGAGCGACGCATGCTCACCAACGTGCCTGTTCACGGCAAGGCACCGGCGTCTTCGGCGATTCTGGGCGACTCGGGTCTGGTCTCAAGCTACATCACCTACGCCGTCGGTTCGCGATCGCCGGTAGAGTTGGCGCGCATCCTGCTCCAGGTTCGGCTCTTCCGGCCGGAGGTAATGATCTATCTCACCAAGCCTCGTGGCGAGCAGGTGCTGGCGCGGGACCGTAAGTTCTTTCGGCTCTGCGGAGTCACACGCCTGGTGGGTCTGCCCGCGGGCGATCTTGGCATGAACCTGCCACTGAGTGATGGCTTTTGGGAGTCAGAGGCCGCCAGGCTGGCGCGTACCCTGCGCACCCTCTCGCCGCTCGATGTCAACGATCTCAACAACTGGGACCTGCGCCTGACCGCGTCTGAGCGGGCAGCGGCCGAGCGCGAGCTTGTTCCGCTCGGCACCCGCCGCCTGCTCTGCTGCGGTGCCGGAACGAAGATGCAGGCGAAAGATTGGGAAGCGCCACGCTGGCGCGCGCTGCTCGACCGGCTGGCCGAAGCCTTTCCGGAGCACGGGCTGGTGCTGGTCGGGGCCAAGGACGACCACGCGGTGAGCGAGGAGATCTCGCCCGCCTGGGCAGGGCGCAGCGTGAACCTGTGCGGAGCGCTCAAGCCGCGCGAGACTGCGGCGTTGATGCCGCGGATGGAGCTCTTTCTCGGTCCGGATAGCGGCCCGATGCACTTTGCCGCGGCTGCCGGTGTGCCTTGCGCTATTGCCTTTGCCTCCCGAACGATGCCCGGCATCTGGTATCCGGTAGGCCAGGGGCACAGGGTGGTCTATCACAAGCTGGCCTGCTCGGACTGCGACCTGGACACCTGCATCGAGAACCAGAAGCGCTGCCTGACCACAATCACGATCGACGAGATGTTTGAAGCCGCGCTGGCTGCCTGGAGACAAGGCCGCGAGCGCGCAGACACAGGAGTCTGACGCACATGTATATCGTCACCGGTGGAGCCGGCTTTATTGGCAGCAATCTTGTGCACGAGCTCAACCAGCAGGGCATCACCGACATTCTGGTTGTCGATAACCTAGCTGACCCGCGCAAGACACTCAACCTGCATGGCGCTCAGTTTGTCGACTACATGGACAAGCACGAGTTCCGGCGAGCGCTCGAAGCAGGCTCGCTAGAGCTGCCGAGGGTCGAGGCGATCTTTCACCAGGGCGCCTGCTCAAACACGCTGGTCGACGACGGCGTGTACATGATGGACAACAATTTCACTTATTCGAAGCTTGTGCTCGAGTACGCCGTCCGGAAGGATGCGCCGCTGGTCTACGCCTCGACCGCGGCAGTCTACGGCCTCAGCGGGCCGGGAAAGTTTTCGCCCACGCTCGAGAATGAGAAGCCGCTCAACGTCTACGGCTTCTCAAAGCTGGTCTTTGATCATTACGTGCGCGAGCTCTTTCGCAAGGGGGCGCTGCCGACCACCGTCGTCGGGCTGCGCTACTTTAACGTCTACGGCCCGCGCGAGCAGCACAAGGATCGCATGGCATCGGTGATCCACCACTTCACCAAGCAGATGCGCGAGCTAGGCAAAGTCCGCCTCTTTGAGGGCTCGGGCGGCTACGCGCATGGCGAGCAGCGGCGCGATTTCGTGTATGTGCGCGACCTGGTGCGGCTGAATCTCTACTTTGCCCAGGTGGGCGAGTACGCTGTCGCCAACCCTGCCGAGCGAAAGGTCTACCACGCGATCGTCAATGCCGGCTCGGGCCAGAGCCGGACCTTCAATGAAGTGGCAAGCGCGTTGATGCAGGTGCACGGCAAGGTGCCGGTGGAGTACTTTCCCTTCCCGGCCGATCTGGACGCGCGCTACCAGCACTTCACCGAGGCCGATCTTACTGCGCTACGTCAAACTGGCTGCGACTACCGCTTCACCCAGCTGGAAGAAGGCGTGCGGGAGACCTTCGCGACTATGGCTAACTTCTAGGCGAGTACCGTCGTAGTTCGCCAGCGCGCGGAGGCGCGCTGCGAGGGAAGTACTGGCTCCGGCCAGCTCATGCGCGATGCGATTTAGAAGTAGCGCTCCACCGCTTCAGACAGGGAGGTGGCAACTGCATCGGCCATTAGCGCTGCCTGCTCCGCGCCGGACTTTCGCCGATCGGCTTCGCCCTCAATGAAGATCGTGTACATGCCGGCCGCGCGGCCGGCTTCGATATCAGAGAGTGAATCGCCAATCATGACACCCTGGTCGGCTTGAGCCTCGGGGAACTCTGCGAAGGCTTGCTCAAAGAGCCCGGGCAAAGGCTTGCGACAGCTGCAAACATCTTTGTCATGCGGGCAGTAGTAGTAGCCGTCGATGTGCGCACCGTGAGCGGCCAGGCTGTCGGCGAGTTGCGCGTGCAGCCGCTCCACATCCGCCTCGGTGTACAGGCCGAGCGCTACGCCGCGCTGATTGGTCACCAGGAAGATTCGCCGGCCTAAGCGATTGAGCTTCGCGATCGCTGCTTCGACGCCAGGCAAAGGATGAAATTCGTCCCAGCGCGCCACATAGCTTCCCTCGGGCGCTTTCCGGTTGATCACCCCGTCCCGATCGAGAAAGACATTGCGCGCCGCAGCCAGCTCAGGGACTGACTTTGGTACATCTGAGGAGGATGCCACACGGAGTATCATAGCGAAACGGACGTGGATTGAGCGAGCTTGGCTGTGCAATGCAGCCAGCTGCGCGCTGGCGATCCTGATCCAAGCGAAGCGTGCACATCGGCTAAGAGGGTGAGCGAGCCGTGCGATGGAAACGGAAGATACTGGAGACGTGATGGACAAGACCCTGACCGCTGATGAAATCTTTGGCCGCGCCATTCGCGAGCACCTCGTGGTTGTCGAACAACTGCATGCCCAGCAGCCGCTTCTTGAACAGATTGCTACCGAGATGACGGATGCAATTCTCGGAGGAAGCAAGATTCTCTGGTGCGGCAATGGTGGCTCAGCCGCCGACTCGCAGCATTTAGCCGCCGAGTTTGTTGGCCGCTTCCGCCGCGAGCGCAAAGGCTTACCTTCCATCTCGCTCACCACCGATACCTCGGTGCTTACTTCGATTGGTAACGACTACGGTTACGAGGATGTTTTTCGTCGCCAGGTCGAGGCGCATTGCGAGCCGGGTGATGTAGTGGTTGGTATCTCGACCTCCGGCAACAGCAAGAACGTGGTCGCGGCCCTGGAAGAAGCAAAGAAGCAGGGCGCCTTTACCGTGGCATTTACCGGCGAGGGCGGCGGCCGCATGGCCGCTGTTGCGGATGCAACGATCTGCGTGCCGACCAAGGATACGGCGCGCGTGCAGGAGGGGCATATCCTGTGCGGACACATGCTCTGCGACTGGGTCGAGATCGCTCATTGCCAGTCTCTTGAAGCCGCCGCAGTCCGGGAGAAGGAAGGCGTGGAACGCGCACGATGATCGAGAACCTGCACCGGATCGTTGGGCTGATTGAAGGAGACTGGCGCGAGACCCACGTCCTGGTGGTTGGCGACGTGATGCTAGACCGCTACATTTGGGGCGATGTGGAGCGTATCTCGCCCGAGGCGCCGGTGCCGGTCGTGCGGGCTTCGCGCCGGAGCGACCAGCCAGGGGGCGCAGCCAACGTGGCAATGAACGTCGCCGGGCTTGGCGCACGGGTGACGCTGGTCGGCTTTGCCGGCAACGATGCGGACCGAGAGACGCTGGACCGATGCCTTGAAGAGGCAAAGGTCAACGCCCGGCTCACCACCGTTGAGTCACATCCAACAACCTCAAAGCTGCGCATTCTCGGAGGGCAGCAGCAGATCCTGCGCCTGGATGTCGAGCGGACCGGCGCCTTCCCTGATGATGCCTACACGCGGCTGATTGAAAGTGTCGCGGCGCTGCTGGACGATGTGCAGGCAGTCGTGCTCTCTGATTATGCAAAGGGCGTGCTGAGTGAGGCTGTTTGCCGCGCCGCGATCGATCAAGCCCGGCAGCGCAACATTCCCGTGCTCGTTGATCCGAAGCATCGCGACTTCTCTCGTTACGCGGGCGCAACCACGATCTGCCCCAACCTGCTGGAGCTTTCTGCCGCGACCGGTCTCTCGCACAAGGAAGCTGAGCCGATGCTGGCCGCTGCCGCGCGGCTACTCCCGACGCTTGGACTCGACTACCTTACCGTAACGCTGAGTGAAAAGGGTATCGCCGTCGTGCGCGCCACGGGCAATCGGACCTTCCCTGCCGTTGCTCGTCAGGTCTTTGATGTTTCCGGTGCAGGCGATACCGTGATCGCCACGCTGGCTCTTTCGCTCGCCAGCGGCCTCTCGATTGAGGATGCGGTGCCGCTGGCCAATATCGCGGCCGGCATCGTGGTCAGCAAGGTTGGCACGGTACCTATTACGCGTGACGAGTTGCTGAACAGCCTAACGCCGCAGATCGAGCTACAAGCTTCAGAAAAAGTGCTGCCTCTCGATCGCCTGGTCACCCGCGTGAACGCCTGGCGGTCAAGAGGGGAGAAGGTCGTCTTTACCAACGGCTGTTTCGACCTGTTGCACGTCGGCCATATCACGCTGATGGAGGATGCGCGGCGGGAGGGTGACCGGCTGGTGGTGGCCATTAACAGCGATGCCTCGGTGAGCGGCCTCAAGGGACCTACGCGGCCCGTGGTGCAGGAGCAGGATCGAGGGCGCGTGCTGGCAGCTCTCGCGGCTGTCGATGCGGTGGTGGTCTTCGGCGAGCCTACGCCGATGGCTCTCATCTTGGCGCTTCGTCCTGACGTTATCGTCAAAGGTGGCGACTATGTGGAAGACACCGTTGTCGGCGCGAAGGAAGTGCGCTCGTGGGGCGGCACGGTTAAGATTGTGCCGACCGTCGAAGGTTTTTCCACGACCAAGATGATCGCCCGCGCAGCGACCCCGGCGCTCAGTGAGTAGTACGCGGGTAAGTCGAGGAAAATGTAACCGCTACAGTGACTTGACCATGCGCAGGATGCCGAGTGTTTCTCCATTCTCTAGTTGCACATCGGCGTGCTCACGTGGCTGGTAACCCTCGCGCGTGTAGAGCGCGATACCTGTCAGAGTAGATCCCATCGCAAGGTGACGGAAGCCTGCAGCTGCCGCTGCGCTCTCCGAGTGCCGCAGCAGCAGTGTGCCGAGACCGTGCCTGGTCCACTCCGGGTGCACAAAGATAGCGCGAATACGTGCGGCGTCTATCAGCGGATCAAGCAGGGTGAGCGTGCGGAGCGGCGCGCGGTCGCTGCCGTAAAGCGTCTGGCGATAACTCCACCCTCCGCAGCCGGCGAGATGATCCGGCTGGTTGATCGGCGTTGCAAGGAAGTAAGTCCCATCCTCGATGAGCTGGGTATCGAGGCCGAGTACGCGGTGCAAAGCTCCGGTAATTTGCGCCTCCGAGTAATCTGCGCTGCTCACGCGCCGAACAGACTCTTCAATCAGTGCGTGCAGCTGCGGTACATCTGCATGGGTCGCCACACGTATGCAGAAGTTCACGGCTAGATGGTAAGAGCAGGCACGGAGACGCCGTCCCGCTGAAACATCTGCTTAATACAGCGCAGTGCCTGGCGGGTGCGTTCTTCATTCTCAATGAGCGAGAAGCGCACATGTCCGTCGCCAAACTCGCCGAAGCCGATCCCTGGCGAGACGGCCACGCGCGCCTCGCTCAGCAGCTTGGTGGAGAACTCGAGCGAACCCATCTCGCGATACGCTTCCGGGATCGGCGCCCAGACAAACATGGTCGCCTGTGGATTCGGAGCCGCCCAGCCTAATTTATTCAGGCCTCCGACAAGCGCGTCGCGCCGGCGCTGATAGATCGCGGTGATCTCGCGCACGCAGTCCTGGGGTCCCTCGAGAGCAAGGATGCTGGCTACCTGGATAGGCGTAAAGGTTCCGTAGTCGGCGTAGCTCTTGAGCCGCGCAAGCGCTGCGACTAGCTTCGCATTGCCGACCATAAAGCCGACACGCCAGCCAGGCATGTTGTAACTCTTCGACAAGGTAAAGAATTCAACGGCAATCTCCTTCGCGCCGGGTACTTCAAAGATCGACGGCGCACGGTACCCGTCGAAGGTGATGTCGGCATAGGCGAGATCGTGAACCAGGTAAATGCCATGCTCGCGGCAGAGCGCGACCACACGCTCAAAGAAGCTTACCTCCACACATTGTGTGGTTGGGTTCGCTGGGAAGTTGAGGATGAGCATCTTCGGTTTGGGGTACATCTGCGGGATGGAGTGCTCGAGCTCAGAGAGAAAGCTTTGCGTATCGTGGATGGCGATCGAGCGGATACTCGCGCCGGCAATGACCGGGCCATAGATGTGAATGGGGTAGCTTGGATTCGGCACCAGCACCACATCGCCTTTATCGAGCGTAGCCATGCAGAGATGGGCGATGCCTTCCTTAGAGCCGATGGTGACGATGGCTTCGGTTGCCGGGTCAAGCTCGACGTGGTAGCGATGGGCATACCAGTTGGTGATCGCTTTGCGCAGGCGCGGAATGCCCTTTGAAAGCGAGTAACGGTGCGTCTCAGGACGCTGCGCCGCCTCGACCATTTTGTCAACGATATGTTTCGGCGTTGCGCCATCCGGATTGCCCATGCCGAAGTCGATGATGTCTTCACCACGGCGACGCGCCGCAGCCTTGAGCTCGCCAGTGATGTTGAAGACGTAAGCAGGCAAGCGGTCAAGACGCGGGAACTCAGACAAGGCTCTTTCTCCGGGTGCAAGGTGTTCTTAGAAGATTACGACAGACGCGCGCCTCTGCCCTTCCAGTCGACTCACAATGGTACCGTTGCGCCTGACTGTTGGCTGGCAGCGGAAGTTTGCTTGGTCGGGTGGCAGGCGCAGGCGTTGGTGCTAGCAGCGGACAATCTTCTCGCTCACGATGCCCTTGGTGGCATTGCGTGTATCGACGATTAGCTGCGACTCTTCGACGATCCGCGCATAGTCGTAGTCCGAATGATCGGTCGCGATCAGCACGCAGTCATAGCCGGCCAGCTCGGTAAGCGGCGCGCAGGTCATATTCAGGTCGTAATGGCGCCCACGGCCTACGGTCGGGAAGTAGGGGTCGTTGTAGCTGACCTCAGCTCCACGCTGGCGCAGCATCTCGATGATAGGCAGCGAGGGCGACTCGCGAAGGTCATCGATGTCACGCTTGTAACTCAAGCCGAGCACCAGGATGCGGGAGCCGTTCACTGCTTTGCGTGCACGGTTCAGCGCTTCGGTGGTTTGCTGGACGACATAGGCGGGCATCGCCTCATTGACCTCCCCGGCCAGCTCGATAAAACGAGTGCGAAAATCAAACTGCTTCGCCTTCCATGAGAGATAAAACGGGTCGATGGGGATGCAGTGGCCGCCCAAGCCGGGTCCCGGATAGAAGGCCTGGAAGCCAAAAGGCTTGGTCTTCGCCGCATCGATGACCTCGAAAAGATCGATGTGCATGCGCAGGCAGAGCTGTTTCAGTTCGTTGACCAGAGCAATATTTACGCATCGATAAATGTTCTCGAGTAGCTTTGTCATCTCGGCTGCGGCCGGCGAGCTGACTGGGACGGTCTGGTTGAAGATAGAGCCGTAGAGCGCAGCGGCGAGCTCGCCTGCGGCCGACCCATAGCTGCCGATTACCTTCGGTATATCGCGCCGGGCGACGGTGTCATTGCCCGGATCCTCGCGCTCCGGGGAGAAGGCCACATAGAAGCCCGGCTGGTCGGCTGAGCTGCTCGCGCGCAGTCCGTCAGGGGCACCTGTCTCAAGCAACGGGATTAGAACCTCTTCCGTTGTTCCAGGATAGGTTGTGCTCTCAAGCAGGATGATCTGGCCGGGGCGGAGGTGCGGTGCGATCGCTTCTGCAGTCTGGCGGATATAGCTAAGGTCCGGCTCATGGTACTCGTTGAGCGGTGTGGGCACGCAGATCAACACGGCATCCATCGCTGAAACGGCGCTGTAATCAGCTGTCGCCTGAAAGCCATTCTGCTGCGCTGCCTGGATTTCGGTGCCAGGGATTCTGACGATATAGGAGCCGCCCTCGTTCAACGTCTCAACCTTTTTGAGATCGATGTCGAAGCCGGTGACCGGAAAGCGCTCTTCCGAAAAGAGCAACGCAAGCGGCAGCCCTACATAGCCCATACCGACGATACCGATGCGTGCGGCACGGGCCTCTATGCGGCTGCGTGTCTGTTCAAAAGGGGAGAGGGTGACGGTGCTGGTGTATGTCATCGGGACCTTCTCTTACTATACCGGCCCCTGCGTCAACGAATTTGATGGTTCCCGCGCGACTCCGGCCTTGGCTTGGGTGTTAGTGCAGGTGGCCTTGTGATTCCGACCCTACCGCATTAAGAAAGGCTTGCAGTAAGTCGATACGAGGCGCAGCCAGACGGCGCGTCGTATCCAAGCGTATGCGCCCGGGCAGGTCAGCAAGGTTGCGCTCGAGGAAAGCGACGACCGGCGTAAAGGTGCCGTAGCGCGTGTCGCGGCCAACCTTGGCGACGGCTCGCAGGATGCCAACAGCCCCAAGCTGCTCAAGAATATCGGCGTCGCGCAGGATGACCGCTTCCAGGCTCGCTGGCGTGTCCTGCGGCTGATGGGTGCGGATGGCCTCCAGCACCGCGGGGATCTTCTGTTCTGGAAAGCCTGCCTCGCGCAGGATCACCGGCGATCTCTCAATCGTATACATCACGTGATTCCAGCGAGAAAGGAGCTCAGGTTCTTCCGGTCTGTGGCCGATGAAGACACCAAGATCGTGTAGATAAGCGGCAGCGAAGACCACATCATCATCGTAGACGGCGCCTTCGCCGACCAGGCGGCAGAGCGCGTAGAGGCGGGGCTGGTGGCCGTACTTGTCGGCTGGGAGCGCCTGGCTACGGATCAGGTGATTAAGCACGGCGCGGTAACCAGGCTCTAAGCCAGGGTCAGTGCGGCGGCCCGCAGAGTCGGAGACTGGATCGTGCGGAAGGTCGGTCATCTCGCGGGTACTCTCACTGAGGAGTGTACCCTGGGTGGCTGGTGTGTGTAGGACCGGAGAGTAACTGGAGAGTCTTGGTGCATTGCTAAGAGGGTCGCCCGTCTTCCTTAGAGTCGATACCTCAGGCGCCAGATCGAGCGTAGTTATTACCCGTAAAAAACGCCCGCATTCGTAACCAAGCTGGTTACAAAATGGTTACCACAGATGGTCTCGACAAAGCGCACAATGAGGGTGCGCGCGTGGCAGAATAGGTGGCTGACAGCAGTGGTTTTACCGCAAAACAGGTAGGTTTGCAACGGGTCCGACTCAGTACCGATGGCATCAGGTGAGATTGAGAAAAGACGAAGAAAGACATGCAATGTTAAGTGGAATAGGGTACATTCGAGTTGATCAGCGGGGGGCCCGCAGGGTGCGGACGGCCCATCCTGAGCCAGGCCCTCGGGTTCGGCAGCAGGTGGTGCGGGGCGCGGCGCGTCGCTGGAGTTTAGTTTCTGATGCACCCGCAGTTACTTCTGCAGCGACGGTAATCAGCTCATGCGTTCCGCGGCCGGAGTTACCCCTAGCATCGGCCTGCTCTGATCCCGTTACACCGCTGCACGCGGACGAACTTCGAAGGCGAACACGGACATGTCTACCTCGGAGTACATCAGGAGCAGCGAAGCGGGCCAGCATCCGGCTCCGGCTCAGGAGCCGCCCGCGGTGAGTACTCCGCGCAAGCACGCCAACCCGGCTCTAGCTTCGGCAGCACTGATGATGCTGACCGACATGTGTGTTACCCTTGGCGCTTTTTCGATCGCGCTGCTGCTCCACTTCTACGTGCTCGCCAAGCTGCCGTTCTTCCGCGATCTGCCCATCAATGTGACGCCTCACGCGTCGGATCTCTGGTACCTCTCAGGCTTCCTGCTGGTGCTGCTGGTTGTGCTAAGGCGCTACGGCCTGTACAACGGGGTTCCGGATCGCAGCGCGGCCCATGAGCAGCGGCTGATCGCCCAGGCCTGCTTCACGGCCGGGCTACTGCTCTGCGGCTGGCTCTACATGGCCAACAATGCAGAGCTCTCGCGGTTGCTAGTCGTTGTTCTCGTGGTGACCACGGCGGTTGCGTTGGGCATTCGCCGGGCCGTGTGGCGTGCAGTTCGCTTCGCGCACTACGCCAAGGGCGTGGAGACACGCAACGTCGTCATCCTGGGCACCAGTCATCTCAGCAGCGCGATGGGCCAGCAGATTGAAGATGATTACCACCTCGGCTATCAGCTGTGTGGCTTTATCGGGGCGCCCGGCTGCGATGGCGAAGGCGAGGTACCGTCCAAGCGGGTGCTTGGCAACCTTGATCGCCTCCGCGAGCTGACCCGTATGCACTTCATCGATGAGGTGGTGATTGCGCAACCGTGCCCGCTTGAGACTGTCATCGATCTGGTTGAGCAGGCGCATGATCTCGAGATTGACGTCCGTGCGATCTCCGGCTTCTATGGCGAGCTGACTCACAATGCCGGTATCGAGTACCTGGGCGTCTATCCGGTGGTCTCTCTCTACCGGCGCAATCCACGCATCATTGCCTTCTTTCTTAAGCGGGTCGTTGATATTGCGCTCTCACTCGCGGCGCTGATCGCTGTCTTTCCGCTGATGCTCTGCATCTCGCTCGCGGTGATCCTGGACTCGCGCGGGCCCGTGTTTTATGTCTCGGAGCGGATCGGCAAGCGGGGTCGAGTCTTCCCCTGCTTCAAGTTCCGTACCATGGTGCGCGATGCCGAAGCTAAAAAGCGCGAGCTCGCCAAGCATAACGAGCGCGATAGCATTCTGTTTAAGATGACCAAGGATCCGCGCGTGACCCGCACCGGTCGTTTCCTGCGCAAGTACTCGCTCGATGAACTGCCGCAGTTCTTCAACGTGCTGCGCGGCGAGATGTCAATCGTCGGGCCGCGGCCGCCGATTGCCAGCGAGGTTGCCAAGTATGCGCTTGAGCACTTCCGCCGACTGGAAGTCTTGCCCGGTCTCACCGGGCTGTGGCAGGTGCAGGCGCGGCACGACTCTTCCTTTGCCCGCTATATTGCTCTCGATACCGCATATGTGGAAAACTGGAGTTTCTGGCTCGACCTGAAGATCCTGCTCCGCACGGCTCATGTTGTTTTACGCGGAACCGGCACCTGAGTTCCAACTTCCTTCCAGGCGAATCCGGCCGAGTCTCGGTCATATCGCGAAACAGTGCTGCGTTCTAAGTCACTCTTTCTTGAGATGAGCCCGCAGGGTATCTTTCCGGATAACCGTTATCCTATTGATTTTGGAAGCCAAGATGCTTAAAATGGGAGAATTACCGGGAACGCACGGCTGCTCAGCCGAGCGTTATTTGATTTGTCGTCCCCCGGTTTATCTCAGCCAAAGGCAATTGAAGATATGGCAAAGCGACGTGGTAATCCGAACTGGGGCAAGCCTGAGCCGATAGGCCCAGTCGTTCCGACGGTGACCTCTTTCGAGCTGGTCGTGAAGGAGTTCAAGTTGACCCCGGATCAGTATGTACGTTCAACCCGCCTTCGGGAGTGGGCGCGTAGGAATCGCAACTCGAAGTACATCCCGGAAGCTCTGCTGGAAGCGTGGGGCTTTGAGATCGAGTCAACACTGTAGGCCTAGCAGGAAAGTGAGTGGACGCTTCCACTCCGAGCCATTCGAGATCGAAAGCAACGCCATCGCAAGCCGTGCGGTGGCGTTTTCCTTTGTGCGGCAGCGGTGCCGCCACTCTCCCAGTCACAACCTCTGGGTGCCTTCACCTGCAATCGTTTGGCTCACCCCTGCGATACCCGGCTTCTTCCTTGTAGCGGGCTGCTTCCCTCAAAGGCCAAAAGAGCCGAGAATAGGGCCATGGCATGGAAGCCTCCCTTTACCGATGTTCCCGGCGCGATGGCTGACTTCAAGGCTGGCCGCATGGTGGTGGTGGTCGACGATGAAGACCGGGAGAATGAAGGTGATTTGACGCTGGCGGCCGAATTCGTCACCCCGGAAGCGGTGAACTTCATGGCCAAGCATGGCCGGGGACTCATTTGCCTCACGCTTACCGAGGAGCGGGCTGACTATCTGCGTCTGCACCCGATGACGCAGGAGAACTCCTCCCGCTTCGGTACCGCGTTTACAGAGAGCATTGAAGCACGTGAGGGTGTGACGACCGGGATCTCTGCCAGTGACCGGGCTCACACCATCCGCGTGGCGGTAGCAGCGGGGTCCACGGCTGCTGATCTCGCCCGACCTGGCCACGTCTTTCCGCTCCGGGCGCGCAAGGGCGGAGTGCTGGTAAGGGCCGGCCAGACTGAGGCTTCGGTCGATATGGCGCGCATGGCTGGCCTGGTGCCGGCGGCTGTCATCTGCGAGATCATGAACGATGACGGCAGCATGGCCCGGATCGATGACCTCGTTCAGTTTTGCGAGATCCATGGTCTAAAGATGCTGACCGTGGCGGAGTTGATCCGCTACCGCATGCAGCATGAGCGGTCGATTCTGCGCGCGGCCGAGTCGACGCTGCCTACGGCCTATGGAGAGTTCCGGATGATCGCCTACGAGAGCGAGACCGAGCCCGCGCAGAGCCACGTCGCCTTGGTCATGGGCGAGGTCGCCCAGTCGGGAAGCGAGACCGGCCCGGACGCTGACCCGGTGCTGGTTCGTGTGCACAGTCACTGCCTGGCCGGCGAAGTCTTTGCATCCACATTCTGCGACTGTCAGGTAAGTGTCCAGCGCTCTCTGCGGGCGATCGCCGAAGCAGGCCGCGGCGCACTGATCTACCTTCACAATGGCAGCCGGGGTTTTGAGATCGACCGCACCGCGCCACGCCCTCGCGTGCTTCCGCATCGAACCGAGTATCGGGAACAGCGCTACCGGGAGCAGCGGCCGGAGACCCATGACGACCGCCACCAGCGCATCTTGCGGCAGACCGGGCTGGGTGGCCAGATCCTCGCCGACCTCCAGATCCGCCGTATTCGGCTCATGTCAAATACGCGTACCCACGTTCCCGCGCTGCAGGGCTTTGGGGTAGAGATTGTGGAGCAGGTGCCGGTGCCGGAGTTTGCCCGTACCGCCGAGTCACTCTTACGCACATCGAGCAGCGCAGAGTAGGACGCAATGAAGTTGACCCAGACAAATACCATCCAGACAAACAACATCATCGGAAGTGGCCCGGTGCGTATCGACGGCCTCGCCAAAGTCACTGGTAAGGCGATCTTCGGGGCCGACCATCTGGTCGAACGCGCTGCACACGCTTGCCTGGTGACGGCGCCGATCGCCTGCGGGCGCATCCGTTCGATTGACCAGGCAGCTGCGCGCAGCATGCCGGGCGTGCTCGAGATCCTGACCTACAAGAACGTGGGTAAAGAGATCAAGCCGGGCAAGGGTTTGCTGGAGGGTGGCTTCATGGGGCAATCCATCGCCCCGCTCGCATCGAACGAGATTCACTTTGCCGGGCAGATTCTCGCTGTCACAGTAGCCGAGACGCTGGAGGTGGCGCAGGCTGCCGCGGGAGCGCTGGTGATCGACTACAAGGCCGTGCCGGCCAGCCCGACGCTCGGCTCCCCGGGCACCAGGGAGGTCAAAGCCAAGGCACTGGGTGAGACCAAGCTCTCGGCTGGCGACCTGAAGCAAGGGCTGGCTGAAGCCGCTGCCGTGATCGACGCCTGGTATGAGACGCCTGCCCAGCACCACAATCCGATGGAGCTCTTCCAAGCCACCTGTGCCTGGCAGGGGGACGAACTCACGGTGTGGGAGTCGACCCAGAGCGTGCGCGGTACCCAGTATGGCTTGGCGGAGCAGCTGGGCATCAAGCCTTCGCAGATCCACGTGATCTCGCCCTTCATCGGGGGCGCCTTCGGCTCGCGTGGGGAGATGGGCCAGCACACGGCCCTGGTCGCCCTGGCGGCCAAACGGTTGGGCCGCCCGGTCAAGCTGGTGGCAACGCGCGAGCAGGGTTTTACGCTACGGACCTTCCGGGCCGAGACCAGGCACCACCTGGTTCTGGGAGCCGACGCAGCCGGGCATCTGACCGCGCTCTCGCATGACAGCTGGGAGCTGACCAGTCGCTCCGAGCGCTTTGCTCTGGCTGGCTCCGATGCAACAGCCCGGCTCTACGCCTGCCCAAACGTCCGGACAAAGACCGTCAATGTCGAGGCTGACCGCCAGGCGCCCGGCTTCATGCGCGCTCCGCCGGAGGTTCCCTACATGTTCGCGATGGAGTCGGCGATGGATGAGCTGGCCTATGCGCTTGACATCGATCCGCTGGAGTTGCGTCGGCGCAATGAGACGTCGGTTGAAACGGTGACGAACAAGCCCTACACCAGCCGGTCGCTCGTGCGCTGCATGGACAAGGGCGCCCAGGTCTTTGGCTGGGCACGTCGTGATCCACGCCCAGGCTCGATGCAGGAAGGCGCAGACCTGGTGGGATGGGGCTATGCGACAGCCTTCTACCCGGCGCAGATCGGACCCGCCGCCTGCCGGGTGACGATCAGCCCGGATCTTCGGGCGATCGTGGAGATCGGAACGCATGAGATTGGCACCGGCGTGCGCACCGTGCTCGCGCAGACAGTCAGCGACCTGCTTGGTGTGGAGCTCGAGTCGGTCGAGGTAGTGATCGGCGACAGCCGCCTGCCGGCTGCACCGATGTCGGCTGGCTCGAACTCGACGGCCAGCGTCTGCACGGTAGTCGCGCTCGCTTGCGAGTCGCTGCGGCGGCGTATCGTGGGCGCGGCGGTCTCGGCTAGAAACAGCCCGCTGCAGGGTGCTGATCCGGCCGCGGTGCGGCTTGTTGCTGGCTGGCTTGTCCTCGGCGGGACGAGGGGCGGATCGAGGAACGGATCAAAGGGCGGATCGAGGGACGGCGGGGTTTCGCCCGAAGGACCGGCAGAACCGCTTGAGGTCGCGGTGCGCCGAGCCGGGCGCGGACGCCCACTCATGCGCGCAGCGTCGAACAACCCGCATGGCGCGCCGCCCTTGATCGGCCCCGCGCTGGTCAGCCGTGGCAAGCCTATTCTGCTGGGTGGCGCGAACCTCAAAGACCGGATGCAGTTCGCCTTTGGCGCCCAGTTTGTCGAGGTGCGCATCAATCGCTTCACCGGCCAGATCCGTGTGCCTCGCATGGTGGGCGTCTTCACGGCCGGCCGCATCATGAACAGCCGAACCGCCCACTCCCAGCTGGTGGGCGGACAGATCTGGGGGCTCTCTGCCGCCCTGCATGAGGCAACCGAGATCGACCTGGCCCAGGCTCGCTACATCAACCAGGATCTCTCGGAGTACCACGTCCCGGTGGCTGCCGACGTCGGTGAGATCGAGACCATCCTGCTGGACGAGGTCGATACCATCATCAATCCGCTTGGCATCAAGGGAGTCGGCGAGCTGGGGGTCACGGGCGTGAATGCTGCGATCGCGAACGCAGTCTTTCACGCGACCGGTGTGCGTCTGCGCCGGCTGCCTATCCGCGCCGGCGACACCTTCGCCGGCGGCGAGCCTCGGGCGCGCCTTGCTGCGGAGTCACCGGGACGCTGAGGGAGCCCTTTGCGTTGGAGTGGCAGCTGCCGGAGTGTGGGCCGCAGGCTGCCAGTTGATCGCCACGAGAGACAACTGGGAAAACCAGGACGGTCGACCCTGGTGTGTCACTGCCGCGGTACTCGATGGCACAGTGAGAAAAGCTTGGGCCTGCTGTGCTGCCCCTTGACCTACGTACCGAACACCAAACGGCCCTTGCCGGACTTTCCGTGCTTATCCAACGGAAAAGCGGTACATTTCTGAGAGACAACATGCGTTTACAAGGCTGTGCAACCAGGTACCCACTATTTTTCGGTTTGAAGAGCCTAGCTGCCTTCCTTCTTTTCACCCTCAGCTGCCTTGCAGCTACCGCTCAGACATCGGGCACGCTCAGCGACCCCGGCAACCAGCCGATCTCCCCAGACTGCTCTGATCCCTCGCTGGCCGGCTCCGCCCTTTGCTCGGGGCAGCAGCAGGGCGGCGACTCGCTCTCAGGGCGCGGCTATGGGGCAAACCTAGGCTCAAGCATGGATGCCGGCTCGCCGAATGGCGACCCCAACGGGAACGGTACGCGCGGCACGATCAACAATAGGAGCTACTCCGATGACGGCGGTCTAAACCCGAGCAATCCATCTGCTCGGCAGACGCAATCGCAGGAGCCCCCGGAGCCGCTGAGTGAATTCCAGAAATTCGTCGCAGGAACCACCGGCCAGGTTCTGCCGATATTTGGCACAAATCTTTTTCAAAGCGCGCCCTCTACCTTCTCACCTCTGAACCAGGGTCCCGTCACTGCCGATTACCTGCTCGGTCCAGGGGATGAGCTCCGCATCCGGGTCTGGGGGCAGATTAACTTCGACGCTGCGCTGCGCATCGACCGCTCCGGCAATATCTACCTGCCGCAGGTGGGGGCAGTGCATGTGGCCGGCCTGCCCTATGCCTCGGTGCAGGAGCATGTCCGCTCCGAGGTGGCAAGGGTCTTCCGCAACTTCGATCTGACAGTCGACCTGGGCCAGCTTCGCTCGATCCAGGTCTTTGTGGTGGGCCAGGTACGCCGGCCTGGCAGCTACACGATCAGCTCTCTCAGCACCCTGATCAACGCGCTCTTCGCCTCCGGTGGACCGACCGCGCAAGGCTCGCTTCGGCACGTCCAGCTCAAGCGCCAGGGCCAGGTGGTGGCTCGGTTTGACTTCTACGACCTGCTTCTTCGTGGCGACAAGTCGAATGACGTAGCACTGCTGCCTGGAGACGTCATCTTTGTTCCGACGGTAGGCGCGCAGGTTGCGCTCACCGGCAGTGTCCGCCATCCGGCGATCTACGAGTTGGCCGAGCAGAACACGCTTGGCCAGCTCCTGAGTGACGCCGGAGGCGCGTCGCCGCTGGCCGCGACCTCGCGCATTTCGGTGGAGCGGATCGAAGGCAACGCCGGGCGTACGACGATGGAGGTGGGCTTTGATCAGGCCGGGCTCGCAACGCAGCTCCGCGATGGCGATCTTCTCCGCGTTCTCTCGGCGGTGCCTTCCTACGAGAAGACCATCACGCTGCGGGGCAATACTGCCAACCCTGGCCGCTTCGCCTGGCACCCGGGTATGCGCCTGAGCGAACTGATCCCCGATCGCGCTTCGCTGCTGACCAGAAACTATTGGTGGCAGCGGACACGGCTTGGGTTCTCAGGTCCGGAGTTCGAGCCCGATGTCACCGGGCCCATCCAGACCCAGCCCCGGTACTCAGTCAACCTTCAAAGCTACCCCTGCCGCCCCCGTAACCCCTCGACGAGCGGCACGCAAGAGGAGGAAGCTCGCGGCCAGGACGCCTCTGACGCACCCTGCACCGCCTATGAGCGCTACAACCCGAACCAGCTGCCTTACCAATACCGTTATCCCGATACCTCGCCCCTCTCCGCGCAGGCAATGACCGGAACGACTGCGTCTGCTGAGGAGCAGGCGCGCTCTCGTTTTACAGGTTCCACCAGCTCGCTTGCCAGCCAGCAGCAGCCCGGCAGTTCTCAGTCTGGTGGAGGCTCGCGTGCCCCACGGACCAACGTCCAGCTCTCCGCGCCTGAGATCGACTGGAACTACGCTGTGATCGAGCGTATGGATCCGCAAACCCTCAAGACATCGCTGATCCCCTTCAATCTTGGCCGGCTCGTCATGGGACACGACCCGACCCAGGACCTTGAACTCCAGGCCAATGACGTGGTCAGCGTCTTCTCCCAGGCGGACATCCGCGTTCCCATTGCTGAGCAGACAAAACTTGTCCGGCTGGAAGGTGAGTTTGCCGGTGCAGGTATCTATAGCGTCAAGCCGGGCGAGACGCTGCGGCAGCTGGTGCGTCGCGCCGGCGGGATCACGCCGGAGGCTTATCTCTATGGTTCCGAGTTCACCCGCGAGTCCACCCGCGTGCTCCAGCAGGCACGCATCCAGGAGTACGTTCGCTCGCTCGAGCTCGAGATCAGCCGCGGCGGCGTCCAGCAGGCTTCCGCCGCGACCAGCTCAGCACAGGACTTGCAAGGGGCCAACGCCGCCGCGGCCAGCGAGCAGGAGCTGATCCGGCGACTCGATGAGATTCGGGCGACAGGACGCATAGTTTTTGATATTCCCCCTGATGCCTTCGGCATGGATGTTTTGCCTGATCTGTCGCTGGAAGATGGCGACCGGTTTGTGCTCCCCAGCCGTCCATCCACGATCAACGTGATTGGTGCGGTGTACGACCAGAACTCCTTTCTCTTCCAGCCCGGACACATGGTCCGCGACTACCTGCGACAGGCAGGTGGTCCGAATCGTGACGCGGACCGTGGACGAGCTTTCGTCATTCATGCCGATGGTTCGGTGCTGAGCCGGCAGTCGCATCGGCAGGGAGATTTCAATACGGCGCGTCTTCACCCCGGGGATACCATTGTGATTCCTGAAAAGACCTTTAGGCCGAGCAACCTGCGCGCGCTGATAGCCTACACGCAACTGTTCTCGCAGCTGGCAATAGGAGCAGCCGCGATCAGCATCCTCCAATAGAATGGGACTTACTGTGCCGCTCTGCCGCAGCCGTCGCATGCAACGTCAGCTCATTGCCTGGCGGAGTCGGGGGCCGCAGAAAGTTGACGACATTCCTATCTTTCGTGGGTTTCTACCTGGAAGGGTGGGTGGATTGAAGGTCTTGACAGCATAGCGGGGAGATTGGTAATGCTTGTTTTAAGAGGGGGGTATGAAGGTCCTACAGTTAGGTAACCTTTGGGTGCTGTTGTCTTTCATCGCTGCAACCTATACTCATGCTTCACTCGTAGCCGCACCACATCTCACTAACCGTACATGGTGAAATCCTTTTGGCCTTTTCTACCTGGGACAAGCATAACGAACGCAAGTTGATGGACTTACCACTCCCTCCAGCGTTCGGTCACTCGCAGGACCAGGTTCTGCCGGAACCGAGCATAGCACCAGGCTTGCCGCCCGTGGCCAGCGCTGGAACCTCCGTCGGACTGCTTGAAGCGGCGGAAGACAGTGGTGTGCAGACCTTCTCCGCTCAGTCGATTCCGAATCACTTCCCGCATCATCTGCCCACGCAGACTCAACACTATCGGGTCGCCAAGAGGGCCTTTGACATCGTGGTTTCGCTGTTGCTGCTGCCGTTGCTCGGAGTGATGCTGCTGGTCATCGCTGTAGTTGTCGCGCTCACCACCGGTATGCCGGTGTTCTACCGGCAGCATCGCTTAGGCCAGTACGGAAAGACCTTTCGGATCTTTAAGTTTCGTACTATGCGCAACAACGCAGACCAAGCGCTTGACGAATTTTTTCTACACCACCCCGAGCGTCGCCTTGAGTGGCAGCAAACACAGAAGATGAAAGAGGACCCGCGAATCACCAAGCTTGGCCGCTTCCTTCGCGACACCAGCCTGGATGAACTTCCGCAGATCATCAATGTTCTTCGCGGCGAGATGAGCCTGGTGGGGCCACGGCCTATCGTCCAGGCCGAGCGAGCCAAGTATGCTGAGCGGTTTGCCTATTACACAGCTGCTGTCCCCGGTGTGACCGGCATCTGGCAGGTCTCAGGCCGCTGCAATGTTTCCTACCAGGATCGCGTGCTGATGGATGAGGACTATGTGCGCAACTGGTCTTTGAAGCGGGACATCCTCATCCTGCTTCGGACACCGCGCTCTGTGCTTCGCAGAGATGGCGCCTGCTAGCTGAGTTTGGGAGCAGTTTCCTGTGCCTGAGCAGAGGGACTGGCTTCAAGACGAGAAGAGCTGCTGTGACGCGCCGCGTAGAGGGCTCCTGCAAGAACGCCAGTAAGTTGCGCACAAGCGCGCGCAGCAAGCAGCACCGGCGACAGGAAGCCTACCACTGGATCTTTCGCAGCCGCCCTGGCTGCGAATGGCAGTGTGCTGCAGAGAAACGCTCCGAGCACAATGGATGTGGCTGGCAGGCGCGGCTTGGCAACCACGTCGATCGCGACGGCTACAAGCAGGGCTGGCGCGAGCAGCAACTGTGCCTTCATAAGCTGCGGTGTGTGGCTGTCTTTCACAGCCTTGCCCGGGTTCTTGCGAACGGCCAACACTCTCCAGAAGGCGAACTTGTACTTCTTTTTTAGATACTTGTAAAAAGTGTCTGGATGCGTGTGGAAGACGACAGCATCCGGAACGAACTTCATCGTCCATCCCCGAGTCGACATCCTGTAGGAGAGCTCGACATCTTCCGCGCAAGCCACAGGGAACGAGCTGTCATAGCCGCCCATCTCGAGAAAGCGATCGCGAAGGAAGGCAGCGGAGTACGTATCGATGAAATCGATGCTCGGAAGGGAAGCCATCAACCGGTACTTGTCCTCATACTCCACCTGCACAAAGCGGGCGACGAGGCTTCGCTGGCTCGTGCGGTAGACGCCCTTGGCTCCGACCACGTGCGGATCGAGGAAAGATTCGAGCATAGCTTGGAGCCATGTCGATTCGGGCACGCAGTCGTCATCGGTGAAGAGCAGGATTTGCCCGCGAGCTTCCATCGCTCCCCGGTTGCGGGCAGCGGCTGGTCCAGAGTTGGGTTGTTCGATCAGGCGCAGCTGCGGTGCGTGGGCCGCTATCTGAGAGACGATGCGTGCCGTTTCATCTGTCGACCCGTCGCTCACCACCACGATCTCCGCGGCACGCGATGCGGTCTGTTCGAGGAGAGCGTGCAGGCACCTCGCTATCCGCGAGGCGCCGTTGTAGGTGGGAATGACAATCGAAAGAGATCTGGCCGCGATGGAACGCTCCGAATTTGCGAGCCCTGCGTGTCTGTAACCGTCGTGCATGCGTGCGTGATCCTGCTACGCGGTGACCGCGTCGCGCTTGGCCGGCGTCTCCGTCTTGGAGTGATCGCTGCCCTTGATCAGGTACTTCGAAAGAGTCAGGAAGCCCTTCACGTTGCGCTGTAACTCTCGCCGGTCGGTGAGCGACTGCTTCAGCTTGTAAGCCAGGTAGCGCGGGGCAAGATAAAAGCTGCGCCGGGCACGATCGCAAAAGCTGACCAGCTCCTCATGGGTGATATTCGGCAGGTTCACGACGCTGTTGTGCAGGCCATCCTTGGTCAGCCACGCGCCCCAGTCTTCGATCTGGATGTAGTCGCGCTTCTTGGCTTCGGCATAGGCGGCCGTGCCCGGGTAGACCATGATAGGGAAGAACTGTGCCGTATCCGGACGCAGCGCCTTCGCGAATCCGAGCGTCTTCTCCATGCTGGCGGGCGTCTCGTTCAGGTTGCCGACCATGAAGCAGCCATGCACCATAATGCCGGCATCCTGGCAGCGGCGAACGAACTTGTGCGCCTCTTCGTGATATTTGGCATCGCGGCGATCATCGTTATTCTTCTTCATGCCGTTGATCACTTCGACGTCGCCGCTCTCGAAGCCTACGCAGAACAGGCGCGCACCCGCTTTGTTCAGCGTCTTGAGCAGCTCACCCTCGGCGCCGATGTCGGCTCGGCAGTTCGCATCAAATGGCAACTTGTTGCCGCGCCGGATCAACTCATTAGCCAGCTCGAGCGTGCGCGGCTTGCTGACGATGAATGTATCGTCCTCAAGCATGACGGTCTTGATCTCCGGCATCTCTTTCGCGACATATTCAAACTCGTCGGCAACATTGGCAACCGAGCGGTAACGCATGGTGTGCCCACTGAAGGTCTGCGGGTAGACGCAGAAGGAGCAGTGATACGGGCAGCCGCGGCTGGTATCAAAGACGACGAGCGGCCAGAGCGAGTGCCCGTAGAAATAGTCAGGCGTGTGCAGGTAACGCTTATAGACCTCGGAGACAAAGGGAAGCTCATCGAGGTTCTTGATCGCGTCTCGCTGCTTGTTGGAGACGATCTCCTTGTCAGAAGCGCGACGGTAGACCAGGCCATCGACGGAGGCCAGATCCGCACCGCAGGCCTTTGCCTCAAGCCAGTCGCGCACCGTGTACTCGTACTCGCGGATCGCTACCGCTTCAAGCGCGGTCGACATGGCGAGGGTCTCGCGGGGCAGCGAGGAGACGTGGCGGCCCACCATCAATGTGTGCAGCGATGGGCGAGCAGCGACCAGCGCTTCGATGACCGAAATGTCATTGATAATGCTCGGTGTTGAGGTATCGCATACCACTGCGTCGATGTTCTTCGCGCTGATGCGATCGATGACAGCCTGCACCGAAAAGCCGCCCGCGGGTGCGTCGACCAGATCCACTTCGTGCCCATTCTTGATCGCGACTCCGGCGGCAGTCGCCAGCCACTTGGGATAGTAGAGCGTTCCGCTTTTTGTAACAGCGGGGCTACGTTGTTCGCGCGAGAATCTGGGGTGAAACGGTGGATTCAAGAACAGCACACGCATTCGGTGGGGCCTCCAACGCCTGATCAAGCCACTGTATTCTTACTGCAACTCCATACTACCCTGCGCCAGGACATCCTTGTCTGCCTTCTCCGGCCATTAGCCCATAAGGCGTGGTGACTGGTAAAGGGTTACTCCAGTACTAGTGGCGCCCGGAGGCGCCGCTTCTCTCGCCGGCCACGGGGATGAGCCCCCAAATGAGAAGGAGCGGAAAGGCTTTCCTTCTCCTGAACAGCTAGCCGACCAGCGCAGGCGTTCAGCCCAACTTCATCTCTTCCGGATCCCAGTGCACGATCGAGCCGCGCTCCAGGCTCAGATTGCTCAGCAGGGCTGCGCCGGCCGCTCGAAAGCCAAAGACGGCGTCCTCAACCGCCGGTGTACGTGAGCGCACTGAGCCAAAGAAGTGAGCAAAGTGATCCACGCTATCGCTGTAACCCGGTGGCGCATCGTAACGTTGCTGTGCAACTGCAGTTTCTTCCGCCGCGGGCTTCACCGGGTACTTCTCGTGGTACGCCTCGACTGTGCGCTTCTGCATCGCGTCGGCAAAGGTGCCGACCGTGTAACCCGGCTGCTTCTCACGCGGGGTCCGGCTCACGCTGACCGTATTGCCCGCAATCTCCATCGTGCCTTCTGAGCCGGTAAAGATCAGCCCTTCGCTCTCCTCGCCGCCGTCGACAAAGTTTACCCGCAGGCTCAGGTTGAAGTTGGGGTAGTCAAAGAGCGCCAGCAAGACATCGGGCACATCGCGTCCATCCTTCCAGTAGCGCAGTGCGCCTGTGGCCATCGCGCGTGTCGGGCCGAGCGCTCCAGTCACAAAGTGCGTCCCGCTAAAGAGATGCACGAAGAGGTCGCCTGCCACTCCCGACCCATAATCCTTCCACTTGCGCCACTGAAAAAATCGCTCAGCGTTGAAGGGCATTTGGGGCGCGGTGCCGAGAAAACGCGGCCAGTCGCAGGTCTGGGTGCTCGCATCCACCGGCACCGTGTAGTTCCATGCTCCTAAGGAGGAGTTGCGATCCCACCGCGCTGTCACCAGGTTGAGCTGCCCGATGGCTCCGCTTGCGAGCAAGGCTTTTGCCTTGGCGTAGACGATGTTGCTGACCCGCTGGCTGCCCACCTGCAGGATGCGGCCCGTCGCGCGTGAGGCCTCAATCATCTCCGGCCCATCGGCGTAGAGGTGGATCATCGGCTTCTCACAGTACACATCCTTGCCGGAGCGCATGGCGTCGATCGAGGCTTGCTTGTGCCAGTGATCAGGAGTCGCGACGATGACCGCGTCTATGTCCTTGCGAGCCAGGATCTCGCGGTAGTCACGGGTCGTCATCAGGTCTGCGCCCCAAAGCTCCCTGCTATGGTCCAGGCGCCCCTGGTAGCAGTCTGCGACAGCGACGAGTTTGACGCCTGGTACCTGCAGGGCCGACTTGGTATCAAACTGGCCCTGTCCGCCGGCGCCGATCAGCGCAATCTGCAGATGATCGTTCTTTGCGATTGGCCGCACCGGCTCAGCAGGGCTTTCACCCAGCAGAGGCAGCGTGCGTCCAGCAACTGTCGCCGCCGTGGTTACGCTTGCCGCCTGCAGAAAACTCCTCCGGTTCCATTCACGCATACGTCTTCCTTTTGCCTGGTCAAGGCCTTACGCTGCTACTTCTACACAGCCGGTCTCCGCGTCTGACGAGCCCTTCAAGCTGGGCCGGCTCAACTTGCTGCTACCCGCTTGGTGAGAGTGTCCGCTGTGGTCGCTCCCCTTGGCCAACATCATCCTCTGCAGGCCTGGTCACGCATCAGCTAGGTCGCCGTGGAGCGAGTGCGGTTCACACACGCGTCGTTCCAATTTACCCGTACGACCAGCACCCTTGGCAAATCGCGCGAGCGACGCGGCCGGCTCAAAAGCCCGGTGGGTGCTCTCCAGCGACTCCGAAGGCGCTCTCCAGCGCCATGCCGGCTTCAACCAATCTGCCTTCGTCAAAGAGCCTGCCGATGAGCGTGATCCCGTGCGGAACCCGGCGCGGTGGAGAGAAGCGGGGCAGCGGATGCGCGGGGTCAGGCGCCCAGTCGCTGCGCGCCTCGCCTACCTCGACAAAGCCGGCGCGCAGGGTGAGCGAGGGCTGGCCGGTGAAGTTTGTGATCACCAGCATCTCGTCGCGGAGTGAAGGCACCAGCAGCAGGTCGACCTGGGTCAGTAGCTCGGCCATCATGGCGGCGACCTTGCGGCGCAGCCGGTCTGCCTGCACAAAGTCAACTGCTGAGAGAAAACGCGCCTGGCGAAAGCTGTTCGGCCAAGCGTCTGGCACCTGCGCCTTTAGCTCGTCGACCTTGTGGCTCAGCGTCAGTTCTTCAAACGCAGCCGCCCCCTCCGCAAACAGGATCAGGTTTAATGAGTCGTAGGGCCAATCCGGAATCGAGACCTCGACCGGCACCATGCCCACCTTGCTGACCGTCTCGAGAGCCGCGCGGTCCACGTCGGTGGCTGGGTTTTCCTTCATCCACTGAGGAAAGTAGCCGACTCGCAAACCCTTGACACTGGTCGCGGCGTTGAATCGGAGGGTGCTCGGCACAGACGCTACATCGCCGGGGTCAGGCCCGCTGATCGCCTGCAGCACCAGGATCGTGTCCTCCACCCTGCGCGCCATGGGGCCCAGCTTGTCAAGCGACCAGCAGAGCGTCATCGCGCCGGTGCGCGGCACGCGGCCATAGGTAGGGCGCAATCCTTCGACTCCGCAGCGCATCGACGGGCTGACGATGCTGCCCCCGGTTTCGCTCCCGATCGCAAAGCCGACCAGCCCGGCGGCGGTGGCGGCGCCTGGGCCCGCACTGGAGCCGGAGGAACCCTCCTCGAGCAGCCAGGGGTTCCTGGTCTGGCCGCCGAACCAGATATCGTTAAGCGCGAGCGCACCCAGGCTCAGCTTCGCGACCAGGACCGCACCCGCGGCGTCCAGCCGGTCGACCACCGTCGCATTCGCCGAGGGGACGCGATCCCGGTAGGGCTCAGCCCCGTAGGTCGTTGGAATACCGGCGGTATCGAGCAGGTCTTTCGCGCCCCAGGGGATGCCGTGCAGCGGTCCTCGATAGTGCCCGGCGGCGATCTCCGCGTCCGCTCGGCGCGCCTGCTTCAGAGCGTGCTCACGCGTCAGAGTGATGACGCAGTGCAGCTTTGGATCGTAGCGTTCCAGACGATTGAGGTAGATGGTGGTGAGCCGCTCGGAGGTGAGCTGGCGACTCTCGATCCAGCGGGAGAGCTGCGTGACCGGCGCAAAGGCGATCGCGCTTTCACTTGTCGGCAGGGGACCTGGGTCAGAGGCGCTCCGGGCAAAGCTGCCGGCTGCGCCAGAGCCGCCTGAAACGGAGCCTGTGCTCCCGCCCGGAAGCACCGGGTTCCAGACCGTTGCCGGCGCAAGGGTGGGCTCGAGCGCCAGCCTGCGCGGGCCGGTGCGACGCTCCAGAAGCGGTGCCATGGACACCCGCCAGTTACCCGCTGCCTCAGCCCGGTCGGCTGCCGTCATCTCGACCTGCACAAGCTTCTCCGCAGCTTCGAAAGTCGCGGAGGAGACCTCGGGTCCAACCGGCGGTGACGTTCCAAAGGCGGTCGGCGTGCCCGGTGGTGCGGCCTTTTGCGCAGGATCCTGGGCTTGCATCCCGGCCAGGGCTGAGTCGACCCCTGGCAGGGTTGAGCCGAGCACCGCGAGCGAGCTGTGGGCGAGAAATGTACGACGGGAAGAAGACATGCGAATCCTTGGAGGAAAGGTCCTGCGCCTGGTTGTCCCAGCGGACTACAGGTAGAGTTCAAAGCTGCGCTCCGGGGCGTAGAACGAGGTATACCACTTTCGCTCCCATGCCAGCCGGGATAGCCTAAGTGGGTATGCCATTGACCATAGCTGCCATCCGTTCAGGCACTGAGCCCTGTGGAAAGCTGCCCGGGGGCGCTTTCCATCGCTGGCTGGAGACCCCGCTCGCCTGCCCGCGGTGTGAGGTGACTTACAACCTGGTGGTGGACTGGGACCAGGCGAACGACCGCTGGTTCCGAGACGAATCGCCGGCCTTGATCCAGAGGCTGCGCAAGGCTGTCCTCATGAGCCACGGAACCCTGCATCGCGTAACCCACTTTGAGACCTCAGGCGTCACCGTGACCAGCGTGACGCCGGACGCGCCGGCCAAGCAAAAGTAGGGGCGAGCGAGTCAGGCCGCTCGATGATGTGCTGGATGGCTATGCTCTCTTCGCGCTGCGCCTTCCAGCGTCGAACGCTCCGGCGCCGGCGAGGCAGCATCTCTCCTAGCATGACCACTTATAAGAGCGGTTCCTCCAGCATCGGAATCGAGCAGTACGAGCCCGCGAGCACAACACCTTACGCTGCCTTGATCCTGCTGCACGGTTCCGGCGGCGCGAGCCGCTACTGGCTGAGCCACTTTGCCCCGATGATGACGCGCATGGGCATGGCCGCCTACGCGCCGCATTACTTCGAAAAGACGAACACGCAGCGCGCAACGCCCGAGATGATTCTCGACGGAAAGCACTTTGCTCTGTGGCTGGCCGCGCTGCGGGATGCGATCAGCTATGTTGCCGCACGACCCGGTGTCGATGCTCGCCGGATCGCCGTTCTCGGCGTCTCGCTTGGTGGCTATCTAGCCGTCGCCTTGGCCGCCGAGGAGGCAGCTCGTCTGCGCGCAGTCATTGAGCTTTCCGGCGGCATGCCGCCAGGCTGGGAGGAAAAACTCTCCTCATCGACGCCGCCTATTCTCATCGTGCATGGTGATCGCGATGACGTGGTTCCAGTGGCGGAGGCGCACAAGCTGGCTGACGTGCTGAGCCAAAAACAGGTGCGGCATGAGCTCAAGATTTATCCGGGCGAGACACACTGGTTTTCCGCTGGCGTGCAGCCACGACTCTTGATGACCTGCGCCACTTTTCTCGCCCAGCATCTGCGCTGATTCCGCTTGGCACCTGCGCTCACGTCGCGCAGCAATCTAGGCGCTGTGCGACGGCGGCAGCAGGTTTTCGATTTTGATCGGAAGCTCCCGCACACGCACGCCAGTCGCATGGTAGACGGCGTTCGCGATCGCCGGTGCTACGCCTGCCAACCCGATCTCCCCGGCACCGCGTGCCCCGAGCGCGTTCAACACGAAGTCAGGATGATTGAGAAATTCAACCTCGATCTCCGGGCAATCCGCACTGGTCGAGACAAGGTAATCAGCAAGATTGTTATTCACCGGGTGGCCATTGCGAGGGTCGTAGATCGTCTCCTCAAACAGGCCCATCCCGATCCCCATCACGACTGCACCCTCGATCTGATTACGCGCCGCGCTCAGGTTGATGATCTGGCCCACATCGATGACGGAGACGACACGGCTCACGCGAAGTTGCGCTATCTCTCGATCCCACTCTACCTCGATGAAGTGCGCGCCGTAGGAGTGTAGCGAGTACTTCTTCATCTCCGCGTCAGCGAACGAGGAGCCGGACTTTCCCTCGCCCGCAACCGAGCGCAGGTTCACGGTCCGCAGCAGCGTGTCAAACGAGTGGCCGCTTGAGGCGGGCTGCGACTTAAGGTGCACGCGCCCTTCGCTGAACTCCAGCTCCTCCGGCTTGTTCTTTTGGAAGGGTGCACCCGAACCCTTGATCGACACGGCGATCATCTGTTCGATCGCCGCATCGCACGCGCTTCGGATGGAAGGCAGCACGGAGGCCGTCGCCCAGGATCCGCCCGACATGGGCCCGGAAGGAAGGGTGCTGTCGCCGAGCGCGACGGTGATCTTCTCGATCGGGATGCCGGTCCAGGCGTTGACCGCCTGCGCAAAGACGGTGTAGGTGCCGGTGCCGATATCCTGGGTCGCGCAGCTGATTCGAACCTGACCGTCATCGTTAAACGAGAAGCTCGCTTGGCACTCCATGCGGAAGGCGCCCCAACTGCAGGCAGCCATGCCCCAGCCCAGCGTCAGATCGTCCTTTTTCATGGAGCCCACGGCCGGTGTGCGGCGAGCCCAGCCGAACTTCTCTGCGCCCCGGGTCATGCACTCCTCAAGATGCCGCGACGAGAAGGGTAAGCCATTGCTCTCGTCCTTGGCTGGCTCGTTGAGGATGCGAAGCTGCACGGGATCCATCTTGAGCGCAATGGCGAGCTCATCCATCGCCGACTCAAGCCCGAAGAGTCCAGGTACCGCGCCCGGCCCACGCATGGCCGTCGGTGTGCCGAGATTGCGGTCCACCATGGCAGAGCGCACACGAAGATTTGGCGTGCTGTAGAGATACGGCGTGCACTCGGCGCAGTCCTCTGAGACATCATCGAGCATCGAGCTGTCGTTGACATACGCGTGCTCAATCGCGGTGAGCCGCCCATCCGGGTTGGCGGCGAGACGAACCTGCTGCTGCGTGCGTGGCCGGTGCCCGACGTTGGTGAACATCATGTGCCGGTCGACGACAAACTTGACCGGCCGATTTAGATCGCGTGACACAGCGGCGGTCAGCGGAGCGTGCGACCAAGGCCACAGCTTACCGCCGAAGCCTGAGCCCAGGAACTTCATCACGATCTGCACCTGCTCAGGCGGAACCCCGAGCATCTGCGCCATCACGGTCTGGTGGTTTTTGAGCGATTGTGTCGTCTCGTAGAGTATGTAACGGTGTCCATCCCAATTGGCAACCGAGGCATGCAACTCGATTGGGTTATGGGTTTCGACCGGTGTAATGTAAGTCTGCTCGAACTTGACCGGCGCCGCAGCAAAGGCCGTATCGACATCGCCGCGCTTGCTGCCTTCCTTCATTGTCGAGGTAAAACCGTCGCTCAGATCGCGCGCGACGTTCGGCTGTTCGGCGGCGTACTCGACGCGAACCGCGCGCGCTGCTGCGCGTGCCTGGTCCATCGTTTCTGCCACAACGACGGCTACATATTGCCCGCTGTAGTAGATCTTCTCGTCTTCAAACGCAGGCCGGCGCTCGTCGATGTTGGCGTTGTTGTCGGCCGGGTTTGAGCGATAGAGCTTGGGCGCATTGCCGTAGCTGTAAACCTTGATCACACCCCGCATCTGCGCGGCCTGCGCGGTGTCCATGCGCGTGATCCTGCCCTTCGCGATCGTCGCGCAGACCGGCACCGCGTAGGCCATGTGCGGCAGATTGTAGTCAGAAGAGTACTTCGCCAGGCCGCTGGTCTTGAGCGGGCCATCAATGCGCGGGACCCTGGTGCCAAATGTGTTGCCGACCTTGGTACCGGTTGCGACGCTGCCTTCTTGGGGCTCGATCGTTGCTGCCATACGTATCCTCTTCCTTTTCTAAGCCGTCGCAGTCGTAAGTGCGCGCACCAGAGCACGCTGGGCCAGGTCGATCTTGAACGCATTATCAGTCTGCGGTTGCGCGTGCCGGAGCGCTGCCTCGGCCGCGGCCTGGAAGTGCGCCTTCTCCGCCGGCTTGCCCTCCAGCGCATGTTCCGCCTCAAGCGATCGCCAGGGGCGCGTTCCGACTCCGCCGAGCGCGATCCGCACCTTGCGGACGCGCCCATCATCAACCTGGGCGATGACCGCGGCTGAGGCCAGTGCAAACTCGTACGAGGCACGATCGCGCAGCTTCAGGTAAACCGACTTGCTGCCTGCAGCCTGGGCAGGCAGGGTGACATAGTCGATCAGGTCGCCGGGCATCAGTGCGTTCTCCAGGTGCGGCGTGTCGCCCGGTAGCCTGTAGAACTCGCCGATCGCGATCTCGCGAGCGCCTTTCACTCCTTGTACATGGATGCGTGCTTCAAGCGCCATCATGGCCACAGCCATGTCTGACGGGTGCGTGGCAATGCAGTGCTCGCTCGTGCCGAGCACGGCGTGGATGCGGTTGTGTCCGCCGATCGCCGCGCAGCCCGAGCCTGGCGTGCGCTTGTTGCATGCAGCGAACGTGAGATCGCGAAAGTATGTACAGCGGGTACGCTGCAGCAGATTGCCGCTGGTCGTCGCCATGTTGCGCAGCTGCGCCGAGGCGCCCGAGAGTAGAGCCTGCGAGAGTACAGGGTAGTCGCGCAGCACGTTTGGATCATGGGCCAGGTCGGCGTTGCGTGCCAGCGCCCCTACCTGCAGCGAGCCGTCCGGATTACGACTGACGTTGGCCAGCGCAAGCCGGTTGATATCGACGACCTGGCGCGGGATCTCGACGTCAAGCTTCATCAGATCAACGAGCGTGGTGCCGCCTGCGACAAAGCGCACTGTCGCACCCTGCTGCGCGGTGGGCGAAGTCGCAGCTAACTCGGTCGCCTGTCCCAGGCTGGTGGCCTTGGTGAGCGTGAAGTCAATCATCCGATGCTCCTTGTCGCCGGCGGCTGGTGCAGACGCGCAGCGGCTTGCTCGGCTGGTGTCTGTCCGCGCACCTGGCGGATCGCGGCAACGATATTCGGGTAGGCGCCGCAGCGGCAGATGTTACCCGCCATGGCTTCTTTAATGTCGCGATCGGTGTTGCCCCATGGTTCCTTGACCATCGCGACCGCCGACATGATCTGGCCCGAGGTACAGTAGCCGCACTGGTAGCCATCATGCTCCACGAAGGCAGCCTGCATGGCGTGCAGGTCACCGGGCTTGCCGATGCCTTCAATGGTGGTGATCTCGTCGCCCTCGTGCATCGAGGCGAAGCTCAAGCAGCTGTTCACCCTGCGGCCATTGACATGCACCGTGCAGGCGCCGCACTGGCCGTGATCGCAGCCCTTCTTGGTGCCGGTCAGGTCCAGGTTCTCGCGCAGACAGTCAAGCAGGCTTACCCTCGGCTCGATGTTCAGCGTATGGTCTGTGCCATTGACGCGCAGGGTGATGGGCCTGGTGCCGGCGGCCGGGGCAACGGATGGCGGCGCCGCATCCTGGAGCGCCGTGGCTGCGAGCACCGGACTCGCCGTCGCCGCAAGGCTTGCCGCTCCCATGTGGCCCAGGAAGGATCGCCGGGAGAGCTTCCCGGCTTGCCCTGTCGTCGTCTCTGACTCTTTCTGTAGCGTGGCACCTGGCTGACGCCCGGTCCCGCTGCCGACGCTTTCCTCGTCTCGACTCATCGTTGTACCGTCCTCTTACTAGGGTAACGAGTCTTGATGCCGGGTGCGCGCCAATCTTCCACTTCTATTGTGCAGACTTGTGCGGACGGTTCACGACTCACAATCCTGCGCGGCCCGATGCGCCGCATAGGTCATGCATGAACTGGATTGCTGAAGATTGCTATAAGCAGAAGTTACTCGCAGCGACGCGATCAAGCCGGTTAGCTGAGGCTCGAGGACCCTCTGCTCGTCTCGGGCTCAGAGTCAGGATCCGCTTAACTCGTCAAGCAGGACCTTGGCCTTGGTGGTTAAAGTCTGCGCGCCGTCCAGATCATTGTCAGTCGCAGCCTGGCGGGCCTTGAGCAGGAAGAGCTCGATCTGCTTGGCGATCGCCTCGTTCTCGTTGCCGAGTGGGTGTTTGAGCTTGCTGAGGCGGGTCTCCTGCATGCGGATCTGCTCGCTCATGGCGGCCTGCTCATGGCTATCGGTACTGGCGCCGGCGGAGAGCTGGCCGAGCGAGGCCGCAGGCGTCGCTGGCGCCGGTGAGGGGAGCGGCTGCGCGTTGGTCGCCACCGGCACGGGCGGGGCAGTCGTTGCGGAAGCAGTCGTACTTGCTTCGGGTGGCTTTTTCTTAGCCCGGCGCGGCTTGTGGACGGGCTGCGGCGGTGGTTCCGTGGCCGCCTGGTCCGGTCCCGGCGGCCCTACCTGGGGCTGCTTCGGGGCGGGCATCGCAGGTACAGATGGTACTTGGGTCATCGACGAAGGAGGCAGCGGCGGCGCGGTAGCCACTGCCACGGGCGGCGCCGGAACTTTGTGCCGGCAGCCCACGAGCGCTGCGGCGACCAGGGTCAGCAGCGCGGCGAAACAGACCTTGGCGGGAGCTGCTCTCATCCTGCCCTTCCCCCTGGTCCTGGCTTGCTCATCGCCTCGAGCAGCCCTCCACCGGCCAATGGCGAAGTGGTCCGGCGTGACTCGCTACTGTGTGCACAGGGAATCCGCATGGTGAACACCGAGCCGTGACCAAGCTCAGACTCCACTTCCACCACCCCGGAGTGCAGCTGTACGATGCGGTAGGTCATGGCCAGCCCGATGCCGCTGCCTTCCCTCTTGGTCGTGAAGTAGAGGTCAAAGATGCGCGGCAGCACATCGGCAGCGATCCCCTCACCTTCATCGCGCACCGAGAGCACGGCCACTCGCGCATCCTCGACCAGCGTCAACGTGAGTGAGCCACCCTCTGGCATCGCCTGGGCCCCGTTCAGCACGATGTTCAGCACTGCCTGCCTCAGCATGTCAGTGTCTACCTTGACCATGACTGGTCTTTCTGGGAATCGGCTTACGACAGTAACCAGGCGCGTGGCCAGATCTGCGGAAGCAAGCTGCAACACGCTGGCCACCACCGTGCGCAGATCCTGCTCCTGGAGCTTTGGCTCGATCGGGCGGGAGAAGTCGACCAGTGTCTGCACCACCCGATCCAGCCGCTGGATCTCACTCTGGATGATGGTGAGGTGGCGCATCGCGGGTGCTTCTTCGCCGGCGAGCTTGTTGCGCATCAGCTCCAGATGCACCACGATCGCGTTGATGGGATTCTTGACCTCGTGGCCGACGCCAGAGGTGAGCCTGCCGATGGCTGCCAGCCGGTGCGACAGCTCCAGCTCGTCCTCGATCTCTCGCACAGACTCCAGGTCGTGCATCGTCAAGAGCGCGCCGAGGGTGGCATGGGGGCTTACGGCGCCATCCTGGGGAGGAATCATTTCAAGCGAGATCTCCAGCCGGCGCCCGGTCTCGGTTTCGACCTCCAGCGAGGGAACGGAGAAGCCCTTCTTGAAAGCGTCGCGCACCACCTTGCCGAGCACCGTGTCTCCATCGAAGATCTCGTTTACCCGTGTGCCCAGCAGTTGGTGCCGATCCACGCCGAGGAATCGCTCCACGGAGCTCGAGACCAGCACCACACGCGCATCCCTGGTGAAGAGCATCATGCCGTCCTGCAGATTCAAAAGAATCGAATCCAGGTTTTCCTTGAGCGCGGAAAAGACCTCTTCGGTGTTCCGCATCCGCTGGCTGATCCGCTCGATCTTATTGGAGACCTGCAGTACTTCATCGCGCCTGCCCGAGGAGTGCGCGGGGTCGGCGGCTTTGTCCTGAGAGAGCGCGTCAAGCCGCCGGTTGATCTGCTCCAGTGGCGCGAGCGCCAGGTTCGCGACGAAGGCCGCCACCACAAGCGAGGTCAGAATCGCGGCCGCCATCAGCGTGAATGCCTCGAGCAGCCGAGGTCGGAAGACCTCCAGCAGAAAGCTGGTACGGATGCCCACGTGCACCGTGGCGAAGGGCTTGTTGTTACGTTTCAGCTCAAGCGGCACGTCATACACGCGGGGCCGCCCGGTGACGACCTCGATGATCTTGAGCGGCGAGCGAAAGCGCAGGCTCGCGTAACGAGGCCGATAGGGTAGCGGCGCGTCGCCGAGGGCGGGGTCCGTGCTGACCAGCGTGCGGTTGGCGCTGTCGGTGATCGTGATGTCAAAGACGGTCGGCGAGTAGCTGATCACCGAATCCATCAGGGCGCTCAGCGGGTCGTCGGTCCGCAGTGCTGCCGCCAGCTCGGAGCGCAGCTGGGCGGGCGCAGCAGCCGGATCAATCGTCTTTTCCTCGACCGCGTCTTCGATTGCCTGCCGCGTAGCGAAGAGGATCTGGTGGGCGATGATGTCGGTCGAGGCGTAGTTTTGGTCGACATTTTGCTGGAGCGAACGGCTCAGATAGAGCCAGGAGGTGGAGGAGACAAGCAGGAAGACCAGCCCGGTGATGGTGAGTACGAGCTTCGTCTTAAGCCGCATGCGTAGTCTTATACTAACCCTTGTCTGTCGCTTTGCTTACCGTGGCCGCAAGCGCTTGCATGCGACGATTTCGAGTGCGCTAAGCGAAAGCAGGCCAACGATTTGCTTCTAGGCAAAGGGCCCCTTAAGGGACACTGCGCGGCTTAGAGCTTCTGCGCCAGGGGCGACTCCGAGCCAGAGGCGATTTGCCGGCTGCGATGACTCTAGCTGCGATGCCTCGTATCCGACCCGGTCGCGCGCGCGGCGAGTGAGCGCATCTTGGCGTGGCCGTATTCCTTCAGTTTGTTGTGCAGCGTCTTCAGGCTGATGCCAAGGATCTCGGCGGCGCGGGTCTTGTTGTTGTTTGTCGAGGCAAGGGTCTTGATGATCAGCAGCCGCTCCGCCTCGCCGACCGTGGTGCCAACCTCCAGCTTCACGCTGCTCGCCGGGTCATCGCTCTGCACCGACTCCACGCTGCGCGAGCCAAAGCCCGGCGGCAGATGATTGGCGCTGACCGGCCCATCACCGCACAGGATCACCGCGCGCTCGATCGTGTTACGCAGCTCGCGCGCGTTGCCCGGCCAGTCATACTGCATCAGACGGGAGAGCATGCCGGACTCGACCCCCGGTACCTGCCGACCGTGCTTGATGTTCATGTCCACGATCATCGAGTCGACCATCGCCGGAATATCTTCCTTATGCTCGCGCAGCGCAGGCATATGAATGTTGAAGACATTGAGCCGGTAGTAGAGATCGGCGCGCAGTTGCCCGGCGTCGACGGCGGTCTCGGGGTTCTTGTTGGTCGCCGCGATCACCCGCACATCGACCGGCGACTCGATCTTTGATCCCAGCCGGCGCAGCTTATGATCCTCAAGCACGCGCAGCAGCTTGGCCTGGGTGCCGACCGGCATCTCGCCGATCTCGTCCAGCAGCAGGGTGCCTTCTTCAGCCAACTCAAAGCAGCCCGCTCGCCGCTCGATGGCGCCGGTAAAGGCGCCTTTCTCGTGGCCGAAGATCTCGCTCTCGATCAGCGTCTCCGGAATGGCCGCGCAGTTGACCGCCACGAAGGGCTTTGGGCGCCTGGGGCTAAGCTCGTGCAGGGTCCGCGCCACCAGCTCCTTGCCGGTGCCGCTCTCGCCGGTGATCAGCACCGAGACATTAGAGGACGCGACCTGCTCGACGAGCGAAAAGACCTCGCGCATCTTCTTCGACGAGCCGACCAGCGGGCCGAGCACGCCTGTGTCCCGCAGCTTGCGGCGTGTCGCTTCCAGCTGCCGCTCGGTCTGGCGCTGGCGGACCGCGTTGCTCAGCACGATTCTCAGCCGGGTCGAGTCGACCGGCTTCTGAATGAAGTCATAGGCTCCGGCCTTCATCGCCTCCACCGCCGACTCAATGGAGCCCTGCGCGGTCAGCACCACCACAATGTAGTTGCGGCGTTGATCGAGCAGCTTCGCCAGGAGCTCAAGCCCGTTCATGCGTGGCATCTTCAGGTCCGTGACGATGACGCCGGGCTCCCAGTTCTCGAGCCGCTCCAGGGCCTCGATGCCGTCGCGCGCAGTCTCGGTCACGTAGCCCCACGAGGAGACCAGCTCCGCCAGACCGGTGAGCGCATGGATCTCGTCCTCGACGATCAGGACTCGCTCCTGGGTGGACATGCTCGCGCGATCGCCGGCTCCGGCGATGACAGAAGGAGAAACTGGGTTTGTCTGCAGCACAGTGCCTCCAAGCCTTTCACGTCACAAAAAAACGAGCAATTCGGGACTTGCAAATGTCTCTTAAAAGGACAGTCGGGCTCGCAACCAGCGGAGCCAACTCCTACAAGCCAGACCAGGCTCTTACCAGGCCAGAGCGGCGCTCGCCTTGCCCTCCAGCCCCTGCCCGCCGCGCTGTATGCTCTCACCTATGGACCCGAAGCCAATGGAATTCGAGATCGAGCCCGGTGACTTGTTAAAGCTGCGCGATCAGGCGCAGCCATTTGTGTTACTGGACGTGCGCGAACCGTGGGAGTTTCAGACGGCAAAGATCGAGGGCAGCGTGCTAATGCCCATGGGCGAGGTGCCTGGCCGGGCTCACCAGGAGCTTGACCCCGAGGCACGCATCATCACGGTGTGCCACCACGGAATGCGTTCGCTGAACGTCGCGGTCTGGCTGCGCAATCAGGGCTTCTCGCAAGCGCAGTCACTTCGTGGCGGCATTGATCTGTGGTCGGCATCTGTCGATCCTGGGGTTCCACGCTACTAGTCTCACGCTGCCGTCAGTGTACGCTCTCCCTGCACGCCTCAGGCAGCGGGCTCTGCCTGAGCGGTAACAATGGTGTGCAGCTGCTGAAGATGGCAGGCAGCGCCGCGGGGTAAAGGCGGCCTGGGGGCGCAGTAGACTGAGTGGCATATGTCCGCTCCCGCGCTCGCCTACGCCCGCCAGCATGCACCACGCTTCCTTGAAGAGTTGAAGACACTGCTGCGCATCCCTTCTGTCTCCACCGCACCCGAGCACCGGGGCGATGTGCGCCAGGCTGCCGAGTGGCTGGTTGCCGAGCTCGGGCGTATCGGCCTCGAACACGTCGAGTTGATCGAGAGCGACGCCGGCCACCCACTGGTCTATGCAGACTGGCTGCACGCCGGCGCCGACCGGACCACCGCTCTATGTTACGGGCACTACGACGTGCAGCCGGCTGAGCCGCTCGAGGAGTGGCTCAGCCCGCCCTTTGAGCCCACCGAGCGCAACGGCAATCTCTACGCGCGCGGCGCGGTCGATGACAAAGGCCAGATGTACATGCACCTGAAGGCTCTCGAGGCGCTGCTTGCCACAGGGGCTCTCGCGATCAACGTCCGTGTCATCCTGGAAGGCGAAGAAGAGGTAGGCGGCGAGTCGATCGCGAAGTTTGTTGCTGACCATCCAGACCGGCTCAAGGCCGACTTCGCCCTGGTCTCGGACACCGAGATGTTTGCGCCCGGCCTGCCTACCTTGTGCGTTGGCCTGCGCGGCATGATCTACACCGAGATCGAGGCTCGCGGCGCCAGGGGTGATCTGCACTCAGGCATGTACGGCGGCGCGGCGCCGAACCCGTTTGTGGCGCTGGCGCAGGTGATCGCGAAGCTCAAGGATGCGGACGGGCGCGTGCTCATCCCCGGCTTCTACGACGGCGTGGAGGCGCCGAGCGAGGCCGAGCTCGCCGCCTGGCGGCAGCTGCCGTTTGATGAAGAGCACTACCGCGCAACGGAGGTTGGCTCAAGCGAGCTCACCGGCGAGCCCGGCTACGGCGTGCTCGAGCGCACCTGGGCCCGACCCACGCTCGACGTGCACGGGATGCCGGGCGGTTTCATCGGCGCCGGCGCTAAGACAGTCATTCCGGCGCGTGCCGTGGCCAAGGTCAGCATGCGCCTGGTGCCGGCCATGACCACCGAGCAGACCTTTGCCCGCTACCGTGAGTACGTGCTCTCGCTTGCCCCGCGAGGTGTCGCGCTTGCAGTGCGCCTGGTCCACTCGGGCGACCCGATCATCGTCGGTACCGAGAACGCCTACATTCGCGCGGCTGCCCACTCGCTTGGCGAGGTCTGGGGCAGGGAAGCGGTGTACATCCGCTCCGGTGGCTCCATCCCGATCGTCGGCGACTTTGAGCGGCACTTGAAGATCCCCACCGTGATGATGGGCTTCGGGCTGCCGGACGATAACCTGCACGCGCCCAATGAGAAGTTCAAGCTGGAGAACTTCGACCGCGGGATCGAGTCGATCATCGCCTACTTCACCGCGCTCGGTCGGCTGATGCCCGGCGCTCGGGCATGACGAAGCCCAGCCGGTCGCCACTGGGCTGCGTGCTGGCTGGGGGTCGCAGCAGCCGGATGGGGCGCGACAAGGCCCTGCTCCCGTTACATGGAGTGCCGCTTGTCGTCTCCTCCCTCGACCGGCTGCGTGCACTCGGCCTGCGCCCGGTGATCGCGGGAGCGCGCCCGGATCTTGCGCAGTACGCGACGGTTGTTCCGGACCTGCATCCCGGCTGCGGCCCCCTGGGGGGGATCGAAGCAGCTCTCGCAGCGGCCGGCTCGCCCGAGGAGCGGGTTCTCTTTCTTCCGGTCGACCTGCCGCTTCTCCCCGAAGCTTTTCTTGCCCTGCTGATGGAACGCGCCGAGCGGACCGGTGCGCTTGCGACGATCCCTGTCTTTGCCGGCAGAGCGCAGCCGCTCTGCGCCGTCTACCGGGCCGCGCTGCTGCCCGGCATCGCCGCCGCGCTTGCGACTGGCGACTACAAGGTCATGCGCGTTGTCGACTCGCTCACCTCTGCCTCCACGCGCGATCTCTTCCAGGTGGAGGCCGCGCTCGCCGCGCAGAGCATCCTGCTTGATCGAGCCACCCACCCCCTTTACCGCTGGTTCGAGAACATCAACGCCCCTGAGGATCTGCTGCGGGCAGAGGCTCTAGCCTGACAGGCCTCTCGCCGACTGCCGGCAAGGGGAGAAATCCACTAAGCTAGAGGCGTATGAGCACAGAGCAGGAGCAGCCCGGCAGCGAGCGAGACGCCCAGCAAGCCAATGGGGAGGAAGGCGCGGAGCAGCCGCACCGGACTCAAGATAGGGCCCAGGTCGATGCCGGCGACAAGGCTGGCGACAGGCCGGCGCAAGAGTCCATGGAAGACCTGCCCGAGAGCTTTCAGTACATCGAGAAGCTGGCCGAAGAGCCTGTGCCGGCGAGCGTAGCCGAGGAGCAGCAAAAGACCGAGACTGGGGCCGGCGAGCATCCCGCGGCCGAGCCTGAGCAGCCGTACATAGCCTTCGACCACGTCTCAAAGTCTTTTGGCGACCTGCATGTTCTGGTCGACGTCAGCTTTTTCGTGAACACGGGCGAGACCCTTTGCATCCTTGGCCGCAGCGGGGTCGGCAAGTCTGTGTCGCTGCAGCAGATCATGGGCTTTCTCAAGCCGGACAGCGGCGAGATCTTTGTCGCCGGCGAAAACATCGTCGGTTACAACGAAGACCAGATGCAGGAGGTGCGCCGCAAGGTCACCATGGTCTTCCAGAATGGGGCGCTCTTTGATTCGCTCAGCGTGCGCGAGAACGTTGCTTTTCCGCTGCGCGACAATCCGGACCTGGCCGAGGACCAGATCCAGCAGATCGTGACCGGGCTGCTTGAGATGGTGGGGGTAGGCTCAATGGCCGAGCTTACCCCGGTCGATCTCTCCACCGGCATGAAGCGTTCGGTCGCCATCGCTCGCGCGCTCGCCGCTCAGCCAAAAGCGATCCTCTACGACGAGCCGACGACGATGGTCGACCCGCTTATCGCCAAGCGGCTTGGCGACCTGATCCAGAAGCTCAAGCACCAGCTCAATCTGACCAGCATCGTGGTGACGCACGACATGCGCTTCGCGCAGAAACTAGCTAATCGGGTTCTCTTCCTGCACGAAGGCAAGGCGCGCTTCTTCGGCACCATGGAGGAGATGAAAGCCTCAAAGGATGAGATCCTCTGCCAGTTTCTTGAGCTGGACGAACTTGTGCTGCCCGCCTAGTCAGCGCCTGGAAGTTCCTGCTTTGGATGAATCCCGGAAGAGCGACTAGGCAGTCTTCGCTTCGGCCCGCGCAGGCAGGCGCCAGTTGGAGCGCACCCAGTGGCAGGTGTACCCATTCGGGATACGCTGCAGGTAGTCCTGGTGCTCAGGCTCAGCCTCCCAGAAGGCTCCCGCTGCAGTCACCTCGGTGACGACCTTACCTGGCCACAGACCGGAGGCGTTCACGTCCGCGATGGTCTCCTCCGCGACCCGTCTCTGTTCGTCGCTGGTGTAGAAGATAGCGGAGCGGTAGCTGGGACCGCGATCATTGCCCTGCCGGTTCGGGGTGCTGGGATCATGGATCTGGAGGAAGAATTCTAGGATTCTCCGGAAACCGATCTTCTGCGGATCAAAAAGGATTTTAACTGCCTCTGCATGGTTGCCGTGGTTGCGATACGTCGCATTTGGCACCTCTCCGCCGGTGTAACCTACGCTGGTCGAGATCACGCCCGGATACTCCCGCAGCAGCTCCTGCACGCCCCAAAAACATCCACCCGCCAGGATCGCTATCTCGCTTGTTCCCGCCATTGCACACCCTCCTGAAACGTCCTGTCGTTTGATGCGCCTGGCTCTCCTTCCGGTTCGACAACGCCTGCTGGCACCGCTTGCATGCGCAACCTGCTGTCCAGCGGGCGCCGGCTTTCCCGCGTTCGTGCCTCAGCCGATTGATACACTGGCAGAGTGAAGATTGCGCTGGCCCAGATCAATCCGACCGTCGGTGATTTTACCGGAAACGCAGCGCTCATCCTCGAGTACACCCGGCGCGCAGCCGAGGCTGGCGCTGACCTGGTTCTTTTTCCCGAGCTTGCTACCACCGGCTACCCGCCTGCCGACCTGCTGGAAAAGCCGTCCTTCCTTGAACGTTCGCACGAGGTAATCGAGGGGATTGCGACCGCGACCGCCGGGCTCTCGATCGCTGTGATCTGCGGTTTCGTCGCGCCAGCCCCGGCCGAGAGCGGCAAGCACGTGCAGAACGCAGCAGCGCTGGTGCGCAACGGTCGCATCGACTTTGTCCAGACCAAGCGCCTGCTGCCGTTCTACGACGTCTTTGATGAGCAGCGCTACTTTGCCCCGGCGTCGTCACAGGGGCTCTTTGAGATCGCCGGCGAGCGGGTGGCGCTGACCATCTGCGAAGACGCCTGGAACGATAAGAACTTCTGGGAGACGCGGCGGTACGGTGTGGACCCGATTGAAGACCTGATGCAGCAGGGCAGCGAAGACGGGGGCACCCCGACGCTGATCCTGAACATCTCTGCGTCCCCATATTGGCAGGACAAGCGAGCCACCCGCGCCCACATGCTCTCCGCGATCGCCACTCGGTACGGGGTGCCGGTGCTGATGGTCAACCAGGTAGGCGGCAATGACAGCCTGATCTTTGATGGCTCCAGCATCGCTATCGGTCGCGATGGCAAGCTGGCTGCACAGGCTCTCTCGGCTGAAGAAGATCTGATCCTGTTTGACACGACAACCGGGGTCGGCGACATGCACCCGCAGATCCCGGACGAGACCGCGATGACCTATGCGGCGCTGGTGCTCGGCACTCGCGATTACGTGCGCAAGTGCGGCTTCAAGAAGGTGCTGGTGGGCCTGAGTGGCGGCATCGACTCAGCGCTGGTCGCTGCGGTAGCTGCCGATGCAGTCGGTGCGGAGAATGTGATGGGCATCGGCATGCCCAGCCCTTACTCCTCGCAGGGTTCCGTCGATGACAGCCGCGCACTCGCCGCCAACCTCGGCATCCGTTTTGAACTGCTTCCGATCTCGGACATCTTCCTCGATACGACCGAAGCGCTCCGCGGCCTCTTTGCCGGTCTCGAGCCCGATCTTACCGAGGAGAACCTGCAGGCTCGCATCCGCGGCAACCTGCTCATGGCTATCTCCAATAAGTTCAACGCGCTGGTGCTTACGACCGGCAACAAGAGCGAGATGGCGACCGGCTACTGCACGCTTTACGGCGACATGGTGGGCGCGCTTGCCGTCATCGGCGATGTTTTGAAGACCCGCGTCTACGATCTTTGCCGCTATGTGAACCGCGACCGCGAGATCATCCCCGTGGTCATCCTGGACAAGCCGCCCTCGGCCGAGCTGCGGCCCGGCCAGCTGGACTCAGACTCGCTGCTTGACTACGCCCATCTGGACCCGGTGGTGGCCGCCTATGTCGAGCGCTACGAGTCGCCGGAAGAGATCGCGCAAGCCACCGGGCTCGAGCTCGAGATCGTTCGCTCGGTGGTCAAGATGATCGAGCGCAGCGAGTACAAACGCCAGCAGGCTGCGCCAGTGCTTAAGGTCACACCCAAGGCATTCGGCCTTGGGCGACGCTTTCCCATCGCTGTCAAGGTGCAGGTGTAAGCTTGGCCCTGCCTGGATGGAGCTTGCGCAGAGTATCTCCGGCCGGCTTCGGCGATCAGGCTGACAGCCCGGCGCGCTACTCGACTTCAGCCCCTAAACTCCCTCACCCTCACCTAACCCTCAGGATGAAACACACCATGCGGCTGTCCCTGCTCTTGCTCGCCCTCTCGGCCACCCTCGGTCTCTCGCTCAGCGCTCATGCGCAGGCCACCCAGGAGGTGCCGGCAGCGCCATCGCCGCAAGCCTCGGTCGCTACACCCCAGTTTCCACCTCAGGATCCGCGCAACTTTACCGCTGCCGCACCTACCCGCGACACCGTGGATGCTTTTCTACGCCAGACCTGGGGCTACGACACCGATCGCGCCTGGCAGGTGCAGGCGATCCAGAAGACCGAAGCCCCCGGCATCGCCAAGGTAACCGTGCTCGTCTCGCAAAAGAGCAATCCGCAGCAAACCGGCTCCCTGGTCTTCTACACCACCCCGGACGGAGGCTACATCATCGCCAACGAAGTGCTTCCGTTTGGCGCGCACCCCTTTGACGCCCGCCGCCAGCTGCTGCAGCAGGCCGCTACCGGTCCGTCGGAGGGCGCGGCCACCAAGACGCTCATGCTGGTCGAGTTCGCCGACTTCCAGTGCCCGCACTGCAAAGAGGTCCAGCCCACCATCGCCAAGCTGCTGCTCGACTTCCCTCAGGCGCACTTCGTCTACCAGAACTATCCTCTGGTCTCGATCCACTCCGAGGCCTATAAGGCAGCCGCTTACAGCGTCTGCGTAGCCAGGCAGAATGGCAACGCGGCCTTCTTCCGTTTTGCCGAGGCCACCTACGCGAACCAGGCCCAGCTTACGCCTGAGACCTCCACCCAGGCGCTCAACGACGCGGCTACCAAGGCCGGCGCGGACGCGGCCAAAGTCTCTGCCTGCGCAGCCGGCCCGGAGGCCAAGACCGCGGTGGACGCTTCGCTCAAGCTGGGGGAGGACCTTGACGTGAACCAGACACCGACCCTGTTCGTCAACGGCCGGAGCGTGCCTCTCGGTGGCCTGTCGTACGAGCAGGTCAAGCAGATCGTCGCCTACCAGATCACGCTCGACAAGTAGGCTAATGCTCGATGGTTGCCTCTAGCTGGGTGCGCCGAGGTCAGCGCAGCCTGCGTCCGCCAACTGCGTTTTCGTAAGGGTCGCTGGCTGATCGTAAGTTGTTATGGCTCAGGCGATTTCAGTTGTAGTTGCCGAGAGACGAACTTCGAGATCGATCTGGAACCCGATCCCTGCGGGCGGTGTCTGATTGGCATGCAAGTCTGACGAAGGGTGCTCACAGTGTCCGCCGTCGTCCTGATGGCTGTTGCGCCTGCCTGTCCCGCTGCCCAATACCTGTCCAGCATTCAGCAACCCATAGCGCTGATGTCAACCTTTGTAGAGTAATCTCGCTCTTGCCGAGAACACCGACTTTCAGGAAGTCTCGTTCTGACGACCGAAGTCGTCGTAGGTAGCGCTGGCCTTACAATGTGCTCAATGAGGTTGCGTCCACTACAAGCTTTAGTGGGAGCCGCTTGCTTAGTAAGCAGCTTGATCAAATCAGCGCGCTTGCCGCGGAGGACGAACACCTGTCCCGAGTAAGGTGCCTGTTCCAGCACTGTCTCGACCGGGGTCGTCAGTCTCTAAAAGCCACGGTGCAGGTCCGTGTATCCAGCCGCAATCCAGATACGTGTTCCAGTCCGTAGCTCGATCACCGCAGCAGGCTCTCGAGCACCGCGCGGACCATCGAGGTATCGACGCCACTCTCGATGCTGATCACCGCGCGCCCTGGCTACTCGATGTGGATCGATCCTGATGGCGATATGGGTGGAATCACTTCAGCCACGCCTGGCGTCCGCGGCTCTGCAGTTAAAGTCACCGGAAGCAGTTCGGGCTTCGTCTCATCACGTGTGCCAGGTATCTGCTTACGATACTCATAGCGCCACTGAAAGACCTGATCCGCGTTTACCCCGTACTCACGTGCTACCCGCGCAGTCGGAGCTCCAGGCACCATCGTCGCTTCCACAATCTGCCGCTTCTCCTCAGCGGATACAAGATGCAAGGCGGTCCAGGGCTTACTCGACGAAAATGGACCGAGAAGCTACGGTCTTCAAGCGGCAGTCGGATAGGCAATTGAGTAATGGTTCCCATACGGCCGATCCTGTAACAGTAACACCACACCAAATAATGGCAGGTCGAAGCACCGGGTCGAATGGCAAGCAGTAAGGATTGGACGAGCCCAGCGGGGCATGCGCCTTTGCCAACTGACCTCCTGCGAGAACTCTTTCGCGCACACTTCAATTACTTCCGCCAGGCAGCTCATCACACAGAATCAGGTGCAGCTTGTTTGATAATCAAAAAGCTTTCTATCACCCTGCATCTTTCCTCCATGTGCGATCAGTCCTCGGAGGCCACGCGGCGCAGGCACGATATGCGACACTCTCACTGAGGATCAAGATGCTTCTCTCTATAATGCCCCGGGGTGTCACCCTGCTTCGAGTAACGGCGCTCGCGCTGTTTGTCTTTGCCGGCGTTAGAGCTTCGACGCCAACGGCTCTCGCTCAGTCAACGCCGGCTGAAACTGACGTGGTCATGCAGCACAACGACATCGAGCGCACGGGAGCCAATCTTCACGAAACAATTCTCACACCTGCCAACGTGAGCACGAGCACGTTCGGGCTGCTTTACAAGCGCGCCGTGGATGACCAGCTCTACACCCAGCCGCTCATCCTTACACACGTTCATATCGGCGGCGGCTGGCACGATGTGGTCTTTGTAACGACGGTCAACAACAGCGTTTACGCCTTTGACGCCAACGATTCGAGCGCCAAGGAGCCATTTTGGCATGTCAATTTCGGAACGCCGCTCTCTCTTCGCGATTTCGACTTCGGATGCCTGGATATGAACGGCAACATGGGCATCGTCGGCACCCCTGTCATTGATCGAACCAAGGGGATTTTATACGTTGTCGCGGAGACAAAGGCGGGCGGCGGCTTTCAGCAGCGGCTGCACGCGCTCGATGTGTCTACCGGCGCTGATTTGCCGAACAGTCCCGCGCTCATCGAGGCGCCCGGCTTCAATCCGCTGATGCAGAACCAGCGCACGGCGCTGATGCTTGACCACGGAAACGTGTATCTCGGCTACTCCTCGCACTGTGACAAGCAGCCATACCATGGATTTTTGCTGTCCTACAATGCCTCTACCCTGCAGCAGGTAGGCGTGCTCAACACGTCTCCGGACGGCGAGGGCGCGTCCATCTGGCAGTCCGGCCAGGCCCCGGCGATTGAGCCGAACGGCGACATCGTTTTCTCCACCGGGAACGGCTCCTGGAACGGCGCGACCCAGTTCAGTGAATCCTTCATGCGGGTCTCTCCTGACATGAAGCTGGTTGATTGGTTTACCCCGACAAACCACCTTATGCTCGACAAGCAGGATACTGACCTCGACTCTTCCGGCCCCACGCTCATCCCCGGTACGCATCTTGCCGTGGGCGGCGGCAAAGAGGGAGTGCTTTACGTAGTCGATACCGACAGGATGGGGCACCTGGGCGACGAGAATGTGCTTGAGCACTTTCAAGCCACAGGCTCGCATATTCACAGTCTGGTTTATTGGGAGAGTGCAAAGAACGGCAGGCTGCTTTATCTCTGGGGCCAGCGCGACCGTGAGCGCGTCTACAAATTTGACGGGGACAAGCTCGGCGCCACCCCTTACATGAGCCGTCCGGAGATGAATCAGGGTCATCCAGGCGCTATGCTCTCGCTGAGCGCCAATGCAGAGAAAGACGGGATTTTGTGGGCTGCCATCCACGCGAGCGGGGACTCCTGGCACGAGTCCCGCCCTGGTATCCTCCATGCTTACGACGCAGACGATGTGAACCACGAGTTGTGGAATTCACTCCAGAATCCTGGTCGGGATGACTGCAATGAATACTCGAAGATGGCTCCGCCGACGATCGCCAACGGGAAGGTTTATCTAGCCTCTTTCGGCACTGAGAATGTGGGGAGCGGACAATTTTGCGTGTATGGGCTGCTCCCGCACGGCGATCCTCCAGCTCTGCCGACCGGTGTGCGCGCCGCGATCCAGAACAAGACCGTCACTGTCACCTGGGATCCGGTTCCAGGCGCTCATACCTACACCCTGCAAAGTACCCAGGGAGGGCAGGAGCATGTCGCAGCCTCCGGACTCACGATTGCCGAGTTCGTGGAGCCTTCGCAAGTTGAGGGCACAGTGCGGTACCGCGTACGTGCTGTGAATGAAAACGGCCCCAGTCAAGCGTCTGAGGCGGCGGTGACAACGATCCACGATGTTCCCCGGCCGCGTAGCATGCCTATGCACTAGCGGCAACGCTCCTGTAATCTGGCGGGGATGAGAACTCAAAGATCATTGGCGGTAGGCGTGATGGCGGCGATGTTGCTGCCGATGTTGGCGCTGGCGCAAATGCTTGCACCACGGGTCACAGTAAATGGAGCACCAACGCCTCAGGCTGAGCAGTCAGCCGCCCCTGCGAGCACGGAGGTTAGCACAGTCATTCACGTCGACGGAGCCAGCACCGGCCTTGTCTTCGGCGGGGTGGGCGCCATCAGCGGCGGCGGCGGTAATTCGCGCCTCCTGGTCGACTATCCGGCTGCCGAGCGCGACCAGATCCTCGACTACTTGTTCAAGCCCGGCTATGGAGCAGCTCTGCAGGTCCTAAAGATCGAGATCGGGGGCGACGCGAACTCAACCGACGGCTCCGAGCCCAGCATTGAGCATAGCCAGGGAACGATCAACTGCAACGCCGGCTATGAATTCTGGCTGGCACAGCAGGCCAAACTCAGGAATCCGAACATCAAGCTCTATGGACTTGCATGGACCGCGCCCGGATGGATTGGGGGCGGCAACTTCTGGTCGCAGGACATGGTCAGCTACATCATGACCTGGCTGGACTGCGCGCACGCTCACGGGCTGACCATTGACTATCTCGGCGGCTGGAATGAGAGGGACTTTGACAAGCATTGGTATGAGAGTCTGCATAGCGCGCTCGCAGCCCGACACTCCGCGATCCAGGTAGTCGGCGCCGACTCCGATTGGAAGGTAGCGGATGCGATGGTTGAAGATGCCGACTTCGCCAAGTCAATTGACATCGTCGCCGCACATTACTCGTGTAAAGGAGGTGACGGAGGCAGCGCGGACTCCTGCCACTCCTCGGCAAACGCTCTTAAGCTCAACAAACCTCTCTGGGACAGTGAAAGCGGTTCTCAGGATGAGGACAGCGGCGCTGGACCTCTCATTCGCGCGATCACTCGCGGCTACATCGATGGCAAAATGTCAGGCTTGCTGAACTGGCCGCTTCTCGCCGCCATTACCTCCAATCTGCCCTATCCCACTGTGGGACTCATGACGGCTCCTCAGCCCTGGTCCGGCACTTACAGCGTCGGCAAAAGCCTGTGGGTCACGGCCCAAGTCGCCCAGTTTACTCAGCCGGGATGGCAATTGCTCGATAGCGGCGTCGGCTACCTGGGCGGGGACCGTGCCAACGGCAGCTTTATCTCTCTCCGCTCGCAAGACGGTGGCGATGCCACCACCATCGTCGAAACCACCAAGGCTCCGCACCCGTCGCAGGCGACTCTTGTGGCTAGCGGCAGCTTTCAGAAGAAGCCCGTTCACGTGTGGGCCACCGATCTCGATACGGCTCCTGACAAGGGCGACTTTGTCCACCTTGTGGATCTTCATCCGGATGCGTCCGGTAGCTATCGGTTTACGCTGCTTCCTAATTATATTTACACCTTCAGCACGGTTGCCAGTGGGGGCAAAGGGATGGCCAAGGCTCCGCCTGCGCATGCTCTCAGCCTGCCGTATAGCGACAACTTTGACAGCTACAGCACTGGCGGAGAAGCGCGGTACGCCTCTGATATGCAGGGCGCTTTTGAAGTCCAGCCTTGCTCCGCGGGCAGGATGGGCAAATGCCTGCAGCAGATGGCGCCAGTGAAGCCTATCGAATGGCAGGATGATAGTGATGCATTCACGCTGCTCGGCGATCCTGCATGGGTAAACTACACCGTTAGCGTGGACGCGGAGCTTGCCAAGCCGGGAGCGCTTGTTTTGATAGGCCGCGCCGGGCTGCAAAAGCGTCCTCAGTCGTACCAGCAGGGCTACTATTTTCAGATAGCGAACACTGGCAGCTGGTTACTCTACAAGGGCAGCTCCAATGGAGCGCAAACGCCGCTGAAGTCTGGGAAAACGGCGCCCCTGGACGTTGGACGTTGGCATCGGCTGGGGCTGTCCTTTCATGGGGATGAGATAACCGCCTTTGTGGACGGGCAGCGAATCGCAGAAGTGCATGATAACGCCTACGAAGCCGGCCAAATCGGGTTAGGACTTACCGGATACGACCTGGACCAGTTTGACAATCTCTCGATTACGCCCGGTCGACCGGCGCAGGAGACGCTTCACTGAGGCGGAAGCTGGGTTCGACATGTTGGCGATCGCACGATAACAGACCGCCAGCAGTTTGCCAGTGCCGCATGTGTCCATGGCCGCGAATGACAATTGGGAGCGAGTGAGGATATAGTCAACGTGTTTCACATGCTGGCTTTCTTGCTCTTGGGGAACGACGGTTTGAGTGGCTCGACTAGTTATTCGAGACTTGTCCGTTTTAGAAAAAGAGATGCGGAGTTGCAATCACCCGGTTCTTCTCGAGGGTATGAGGCGTTTGCCAACTCGTCGACGCAGTTCGTTCATTCGATTAGGGCTTAGTTTGCGAACTGTAGAGACCGCGCGTTCAGCCCAGCGCTTGTGAGTCTGAGGTTCACTTCGGCTGAGCAATAAGCGGCGCTCCGTTGAAGGTGTTGCACTCGAGGATGAATAGATTGTCGATGCGTAGGACTTTTCCAAACTTGAAGTTGAGCAGAATCGTAGCCGTGTTGGGGTGTTTGGGGCTGATGCTCCCAGCTTTTGGACAGCAGACGTTCCAGACCTTGCTTGTTGGCGCCGACCATCGCAGCGTCACCAGCCTCGACGGTGAGTGGCATTATCTCGTGGACCAGGCTCCTGCCCGGGATCTTTACACCGAAACAGGCGCCATCAACGACGCTGGCTACGCAATGAACACCCACCCTAATATTTCCAGCGGTCCGCACAACGAGGAGTACGATTTCGCAACCGCTCCGACGCTGAAAGTACCTGGAGACTGGAATACTCAGGTTCCTGAACTTTATAACTACGAGGGCGTTCTCTGGTATCAGCGAGACTTCGACTCGCAGCCGAAACCAGGAACCCGAACCTTCCTCCACGTCGGTGCGGCGAATTATCGTTCTCATGTGTGGGTCAACCAGAAACGGGTTTGCGATCACGAGGGCGGCTTTACCCCGTTTGATTGCGAAGTCACCGCTGTGCTCCATCCCGGTTCTAACTTCGTCGTCATCGCTGTGGACGCCACTCGCCTGGTGGATGGCATTCCCTCTGTGGGTTACGACTGGTTTAACTACGGTGGACTTACCCGTGACGTCTCTCTGATCACTGTTCCGACTTCCTTTATTGACGACTATGACATTCACCTGGCGCATGGGCCTGTATGGCAGCCAGGCAACATGGAGCTGAGCGGCTATGTCCATGTCCTTGACGCGGGCGCTGGAACTCCGGTCACTATTGACATTCCCGAGGCCGGCGTCCACGCCAACCTCACGACCGAAGCCGATGGCAGAACTGCTTTCACCGTGAGGGCGTCTAAGCTAACTCTCTGGTCGCCGGAGACCCCAAGGCTTTACAAGGTGGCTCTTGCATCGGGTACGGGAGAGCAGCAGGATAGGCTCACCGACGACATCGGCTTCCGCGACATTCGCGTCGACGGCACCCGCATCCTGCTCAACGGAAAGGCCATTTTCCTCAAAGGTGTGAACGTACACGCAGAAGCTCCCTTGCGCGGCGGCCGCGTTGATAATGATCAGGACGTCGCTACACTTTTCACTTATCTAACAGAGCTGAACGTCAACTTTGCTCGCCTCTGCCACTACCCCCACGACGAGCGCATGACGCGCGCTGCCGACCGCGACGGCATCATGATCTGGTCCGAGATTCCGAACTGGCAGCGCATTTCCTTCGACAAGCCTGCGGTCTACGCTAAAGACGTAAACATGTTGAACGAAATGATTCGCCGAGACCGAAACAAGGCCTCCGTGATTTTATGGTCCGTGTCGAACGAAACGCCTAACAATCCAACTCGCACCAAGTTCCTGACCGATCTTGTGAATGAGGCTCGCAAGCTTGATGCGACTCGCCCCATCACCTCCGCTCTCAACTCGGCGCACATTGTAGGTGAGACCGCGACCCTGAATGATCCGCTCACCGACTCCCTTGATGTTGTCGGTGTAAATGAGTACATCGGCTGGTACACAGGTGCGCCTACGATTGCCGATACTATGCAGTGGATGCTTCCTGAGAAACCCATCATTATGAGCGAGTTTGGAGCCGAGGCGAAATCTGGTAACCATGGTCCAGACAGCCAGCGCTGGACTGAGGAGGAGCAAGCCGACGTCTACAAGCATCAGTTTGTCATGCTCTCGAAGATACCCCAGCTTCGCGGCATGACCCCGTGGGTCCTGATGGACTTCCGCTCGACAACACGTAATATCCCTAAACTCCAGGACGGCTATAACCGCAAGGGCCTTATCTCTGAGAATGGAAAAAAGAAGCAGGCTTTTTTCTTGCTACAACAAGTCTACAAAGGCAACAGCTTAGGCAAACCTGAATAGCAACTACGACGCCTTTGTCAGATACGACGGAAGCAGGCTCATCCCGGTATCTTCGTGTGGCACAGAGTACCTCACGTCGCGCGCGTCGCGCTAATCTAGTAATTGGTATGTACGGGCCATCCAACGTAGATCGCCCCGTCTGCTGCAAGCTGCGCGAAGTCGCCCGCTAAGTCTTCGCGCCTAGTTGTACCTGCTTTGATGTTGCCGCGACTTTGCCAGGAGGAATTGCTGGCTAGTGGCCTCAGTCACCAGCGGTTGCATTCTTCCCGTGGCGGCGGTGAAAGTCGGCTCGACCATAGCGCAGCTTTTTTCTCGGCTTACGATGACACTTCTCATGGGCGAACACTGGGGCCAGCATACCGCACCGCCGCAATAGCTCCACCTAGCTTTAGTCGGTTCTTGACAGAGTATTTAAGCTGCCGCTAACAATCTTGGACACAAGAAGAGGGACATCGTCAGGTGTCAGGCCGGATAAGAAGTATTTCGTTGCAGCGGCGCTACAACCCGGCACTACCACTTGTTCGGCTCTCCCGTCTGGAACTGAAACGCGGTAAATAGGCAAGTCCTGGGATCCGGGATCGACCGATGGTCAGAACCGATTCCACGCCCTCGGTGACAGCTTTAGCGACGCGCCTCGACCCACAGAGAGTAAGGCTTCACGATGATTTTCACGCCTGCATGACCGGGGAGCATGGAGACCTGATCGATGGGCACTCCAGCGAGCAGCATTTTGACGGCGAATGTATCTCTCAGCATGTGCGGGAAACAACGCTCTGCTGAACCGTCCGGCTTCTCCAAACCAGCCAGCTTGAAGATCCTTCTGAAGCTGCGTTGCCAGTCTGCAACGGCGTTCTTCGCAAATCCATTCCCGCTCCAAAAGAAGTACCGCGGACTCGGCTTTACTCCGTTAGCAACGGTGAGGAGCGCCTCCGCCCGCCGAGGGGGAAGGAGTACATAAACCGGAGTGCCGGTTTTCGCCAGACAAAGCACAAGATTATCATTGCTGAGCCGGATTCGCCCTATGTGGCGGCATCCAAATGCGGAGTGCACTCCAGCGCATGAGCATGATGAGGTCAGGGTTCGAGTGCCGTTGTTTCCGCCGATTGTCTCGCCACGGTTCTCACGGTATAGATAGGTGGCGTCAAGCAGCGTTTCCTATTCGTTCCGAGTGAAGTAATTGCTTGGTGCTTGTGTGACCGAGATTCTCCCCAGCCGATCCGTTATCGCACATTCCCAGCTTGCAATCTTCAAGCTGCGGGGGCACGCAGCCTCCGGCGTAGCCAATTCGGCGTACCTTCAAACCACACGGGCCAGGTGTATCGCTTAGAAAAGCGATCCGAAACCTTGGAACATCCCTTCAAATGCCGACGACAGAGGGTCAACAAAACAGTCGCATCGAACGTAGATCGTGAGCGACACTTAAGGCAGTCTGTAGAACGTGTAAAAGAACGACCTAGGATTGGTGGAGGCGGCGGGAGTCGAACTTTTCCACAGCCTTTAGAACCTGTAAGTTACACATTCGATAAAGAGAATGAAGTGCCGAAAGGCCCACTCTGCCGGGGTTATCGTACACGTATCGTACACGGCGGTTTCCTCGTGAAGACCCTTATCGGGTGGCCAACGCGACGATCATCGTGTGTAAAAGGTGCGGTGGTGGAGGCGGGGAGAATCGAACTCCCGTCCGAAGAAACCAACGACAGAGAGCGTTCATGCTTTTCCCATGTTCATCTTTGTCTCGTCAGCGTCGCTTAGAACGGGCGAAGACGCGAAACCGACCAGCCTGATTGATCTCGTCATTGCCGTCCAGACGGAACAGCTTTGACCAGCCTACTGTGCGACGATTGGTATCCGCCCGTAGGCGAAGCGGAAGCAATCGGCTACTTAATTATTAAGCAGCAAGCGCGAATTGAGGTTCGGCACTTATAGTTTTGTGAGCGATTACGGGTGTCCACACCCCGGCATGTCTCTCTGCCACAAGCAACCCCGTCGAAACCATGACGCCCCCACATTGTGGAGCAGCTTCGAGCGTTGCATTCGCAGCGCTGTCAAAGAACTATATCCAGTATAGCCGTCCCCAAATGTACGGCAATTCGCGCCGACATGATGAGAAGTTCGCTCATCATTATCAGGTTTGGAGTCCTTCCTGACGGGGGAGGGCATTGGGCTGCATTTTCAAACGACCCCGTTCGGAAAGCTCATACCGAACGGGTCACAAAGGCGGCGTTATGCTTCGCGCGCATCACGTTGGTTCTCGGAATCATTGGACGCATGGATTGAACAGCCTCTAAGGTCTGGCTATCGCAACTGAATTCACCGTTGCTGGAGGTAGCCAATGATCCGCCAAAGCAGTTCTGCAAGCCGTCCAAACCGCCTCGCAAATCGCAAGGCCTCACCCTTCTCAAAGCAGTCCCTTGTCCACGCATTCCGCGTGATGGCACCCACCCTCGTTGCGCTCACGTTCGCGAGCGCTGCCCATGCCCAAGGAACGATGGACTTCTCCGGCGCTCAGACGCTTATGGGGACCTTCAAGACGTTCGCCATCTATGCGGGTGCTGTGATCTGTTTCGGCGGACTGATCTTCGCCGGCATTCGGATGATGAGCGGTCGCTTCCAGGATGCCATCCCCGGCCTCTTCGGTGCTCTCTTCGGCGCTGGCGTTCTCGGCTGGGGTGCGGGCTGGATTGGCTCCCTTACCGGCCAGAACATGTAGGGGCTGCCATGCACACGACCAAACGGGGAGAACCGTCACCGATCAATCAAGCGTTGAACAGGCCGAGGGCCAAGCTAGGGCTCGACCTTTCGGCATGGATGGCCATCGTGTTTGTGACCGTAACGGTTTTCCTCGTCGGTTTCCGAATGCTGGCGATTATGAGTTTCCCAATGATGGCGGGCGGTGCATGGCTGATCGTCCGTAAACACCCAAAGATGTTTCAACTCTGGGCCCTCAGCCTCGGCCAGAAGAGCTACTATGACCCGCGCAAACGTTGAACAACACAAACATACTCCCTGGTTTGCGAAGGCTGGAGCCGCGTGCAGCATCGTTCCAGTCTCCCGCTTCGTTGGTCCGAGCATCTTCGCACTCAAGGGCGGGGGTTACGGTTGCCTCTTCTCTCTCACCGGCTTGGATGAAGAAGCCCTGACCGACCTTGAGCTTGAAGCCCGCGTCCGTCAGGTCGAAGGTGCTCTGCGTGGATTGCCAGAGGGATCATGCCTCTACCAGTACACGCGAGTGATGTCCGGCTTCGATCTGCCCAGGCAAAAGAAGTATGGAAATGAAGTCACGGAGACGTTCGCGAGCGACCGTCTCACCCATCTGGACAAGACAGCAGCTTTCCGGCGCATCGACCTCCACTGGTGCCTGACGTTGGAACCCTCCAAGGCCAAAGCCTTTGAGCGCAAGCCGCAGGAGAACGCTATCCATACCTCCCGGATTCTCTCGGACCTGGAGAAGACGGCGACGCTCCTCGAAGGTCATCTGGGCAGTTCGCTTGGCTTGCGGCTGCTCAGTAAGGCCGAAGCCTTCCAGTTCTTCAGCTACCTCTTCAATCTTGAGGAGTGGGCGGATCGCGACCAACTGCGTGAAGACACGGGCGTTGACCGTCAGATCGTCAAGAGCGCCGTTGCATGGCACAGCGACCATGTTCAGGTCGGCAAGCGGCATGTACAGATGTTCTCGCTCAAGACGACACCGGAAGCATCGCGTCCTTGCCTGTTCTCCGGCCTGCTGACTCTGGACTGCGATAGCGTGCTGTGTTCGACGTGGCGGGTGAAGTCAACATCGGCAGCTCGCAGCGAAATCGATGCCCAGGAGAAGTTCATCTCTTTCTTCAAAGTTGGTGTTCTCCAGCGTGTAATGAGCGGGCGGGATAGCGCGTCGCTTGATACGGGCGCGGGAGCGAAAGCTGCCAACAAGAACGTCGATGACCTCAGCGAGGTTATCCGTTCGCTCGACAGGAAAGCCCAGGGCGAGTTTTCGCTTCGTCTGCTTCTTGCGGCCACAAGCCCGGACCAGCTCCGCGACATCGTTCCCACTGTGCATCGGGTATTTGTAGATGCGCGTGCGCAGGTGATGGAGGAGACACTTGGCAATCTCTCCGCCTTCTACGCCATGTTCCCCGGCAATCACAAGTTCAATGTCTTTCCACTGTGGCTTGCAGAGGATCATCACGCTCGCCTCTCCTCTGTGTTCGCTCCTCATATCGGACATCCGCATTCCGAAGACCTCGATTCGGAATATCTCAACATCTTCGAGACGCGCACACGGACGCCGTTCTTCCAGGACGTGTATGTGGACGGCGTCAGGGTCATGCTCATCATCGGGCCTACAGGGACCGGGAAATCAGTCCACGGAAATCAGATCATTTCGCTTGAGCAGAAATATGGCGGATTCACTTACATCTTCGACGTAGGCGGGAGCTATGAAAGCGTCGTCGAGCTCTACGGCGGGCGTGTCGATCGCGTCGGCAAGGACGGCCCACGAGTCAATCCGTTCGCTCTGGAGCCGACCGAGAGCAACATCAAGTTCCTCTACTCGTTCGTGAAGCTGCTGCTTACGAACGGCGGCGCGGAGCTTGAGCCGGAAGACGACGACGTGATCCATAAGGCGGTGCAGGATATGTACCTGCTTGACGCCGCGAATCGCCGGCTCTCGAATCTCTTCCTTCCAAAGAAGCTCGATAGGTATCTCTCGAAGTGGGTTGGCAAGGGCATCTATCACGCCGTCTTCGACAACGTGGAAGACAGTCTCTCACTCTCTCGGCTCCAGTGCTTCGACTTCCAGGGCGTCAACAACGAGCAGTACGCCGACCTGATCGAGCCGCTTATGGTGTGGCTGCTACGCCGGATCAACGATGTGCTCTACAACCCGGCTAATCTCGGAGTGCCAAAGCACATCCTCATCGAAGAAATCTTCTCTTCGATGAAGAACAAGCAGCTCTTGGACGGTGCGCTCGCTTCCATCAAGACCGTTCGCAAGAACCTTGGCGGCGTGACCATGATCGGCCAATCCGCCGACGACCTCGGAGCGAACGCGGACAGCATCGTGAACTCCTGCACGTCGTTCCTATTCCTGAAGGATGCGACGTTCAACAGGAAGCGGTATGCCGAGTTGTTCAAGATGAACGAACAGCAGCTCGCTCTCTTCGAGAGCTTGCAGGACCGCGAAGGGCTTTATATGCGGCGCGATGGGCTCACGAAGGTCGTAACCCTCAATCTCGACAGCCGCAGCTACGCCACGTTTTCGACCAAGCCGAAAGACCGGGTACGCCGGACCAAATTAATCGATAAGTACGGACTCTCCGAGGGCATCTCCCGCTTCGCCCAGGGCGAGACTGTCTAACCCTATCCACGCTCCCAACCGAAAGGACATCAACTGTGAAGCCGCCTATCTTTATCGTCGTAGCCTTTGGACTCACTCTCGCAACCGGCTCCGCCTTTGCGGTTACAACTCCAGAGCCGCACCATCTCCAGCCGAACGCTCCGCGTTCCGTCACCGTCACCGAAGCCGAAACGCCACCGGTGATTCGCGCGGGCCTGTTGCAATCGACACTTATCTTGCTGCCCGTCGAGGAGAAGATCGCCACTGTCTTCGGCGGAGATACGGTGGATTGGGTCTTCGATGGCGGCCATGTAGCCAGCCGCTTCATCAGCATCAAGCCGAAACTTGCAAACACGAATACCGACATCCACATCGTCTCCGATCACGGCAATGAATACACGTTGCAGCTTCAGGAGATCTCCAGCGACGCCGACGCTCACTTCGATTCCAAAGTGTTCATCCTGCCCGGAGACAAGGTTGCGAAGGACAGGCTCACGGACTTGCCGGTCTTCGTTCCCGCCGCCGAGTTGGAGAAGGCCAAGCAGGAAGCCGTCGCCGCAAAAGCTGCGCAAACAGCAGAGCTGAAGGCGGAAGAGGCCAAGGCCGAGACGTACCGGAGCCAGTATCCAGGCAGTCTGCACTTCGATTTCACCTGGGACGACAAGAAGGGCAAGGAGCTTGGACTTCAGCAGATTTGGCATGACGACAAGTTCACTTACCTGCGCGGACACTTCCAGGAGACTCCGGCGCTTTACGAGCTGAAGGACAAGAAGGGCTCGCTCATCAACTTCGACTACAACGCCGGCCTCTACACGGTTCCCAAGCAACTTGATAACGGGTATCTCACCATCGGCAAGCAAAGGGTGGACTTCCACCGCATCGACGGCAAGGAGTAATCATGCCCGAGACAAATCAGAATCAGCCAGCCACCGTCCCCCAGCAGCCAGAGGCACCCTCTCCGCTGAAGAAGAGCACTCCCGTGATCGTAGGATTGATCGTTATCGTCGCGCTGATCGGCATTGCGAATCTTTCCAGCCTCGTGAGCGGCAACAAGAAGTCCGCGCCAGCCAGTGCGATGCCGATGCGCCCTGCGTCAGCCAACCCGCAGCAAGTTAGCAGCTTCGAGATGCAGCAGCACATGCAGGCGCAGCGAGATGCCGATGACCGTCAGCACCAACAGGAGCTTGCTGCCTTACAGCAGCAGCTCCAGGCTGAACAGGCCGTACCCGGCCCTGAATCCGCCGGGACCGCTCCCATGACTGCCGCGCAGCGCAACGCGATCTATGGCGATAGTCCTAACGCGCCGAAACAGACCTCCAATGTCTCTCAGGCACAGGCCGAGGCCAAGCAGAAGGCATTGGTGCGGGAGAAGTTGCATCAAGACGCTCTCAGCAGCGATACAGTGGCAATCGACTTCGCCCATTCTGAAGCACCGACCGGAGCCCTACCACAGCCTACCGCTGTGTTGAGTGAACGCGAGGAGATGACGCCAAACGCCTCCACGGAGACCCTTGCAGCCTCCGCCTTGAAGCGAGGAGATGGTAGAAAGCAGCCAAACGTCCAGACCGTCGCAGAGCAACAGCCAAAAACCAACGGCAAGAGCGACCCGATGTCTGGATATGACTTCGATGGCTATCGGGGAAAGCTCTACCGGGTATTCGAGGGAACGGTTCTTGAAGGGGTCGTCACCAACCACATCGATGGCGGCTTGAGTGGCCCCATACTCATCATGCTCACCACCGACTACTACTCCCACGACCACCAGCAACTTCTTATGCCGCAAGGAACGCGGCTTATTGGGAACGTCCAGAGCGTAGGCAATGCCCAACAGAGGAAGATGTTCGTCACCTTCCACCGCGCAGTGTGCCCGGATGGCTTCTCGCTCGACTTCGACAAGTACATTGGCCTTGACCCTCTAGGAACGACCGGGCTTGCGACGAATGTGGATCACGGTTATCTCCAGGCGTTCGCCGCAGCCGCCGCAGTAGGCGGGCTGGGAGGACTCGCGCAGATCGGCAACAGCGGGAGCGTCCTATCTTCGTCAACACAGATTCGTAACGGGATCTCTGAGCAGGCTGCTACCGAGGGCGAACAGGTCCTCAACCACTTTCTCAACCGCTTGCCGATCATCACGCTAAGAGAGGGTTCCCGTGCCCGTGTGTATATCGGCCGCGACATACTGATTCCGTCCTACGCAGAGCATCGCGTCGATCCAACACTGTAATTGCTGCGGCTCTGGAGGCATACATGCAGTCCCGTATTCCCAAAATCCTGATCTCGTTAGCCCTGGCCGTGCCAGTCGGCTTAGGCGCCACCGCTGCCGTGCGGACGGTGAGCTTCAGCGATGCAGTGAAGGCTGTCCGGTTCTACTGTGACTTCCCGGACCGCCTCACCGATGCCGTCGCGAGCTTCAAAGCGTTTCCGGAGCGGATGAACCCTACCCTCTCTGAGTGCAACTAACCCTAACCCTTCAGGAGCCTCTATGAAGTTCAACATGAAGAAGCACCGAAAGTACCTAATTGCAGGCGGACTGCTCTTAGCCACGGCTACGCCGAGCTTCGCGCTCTTCGGAATCGGCGACATCGTTTTCGATCCAACGAGCTACGCCAGTCTCGTGTCCCAGCTCACCACGCTGGAGTCGCAATACAACATGCTGAAGAACAACGTCACCCACTTCTCGCTCAAGCAGCAGTGGCAGACAACACTCAACCAACTCAAGAACGTCAACGTGGCGAATTTATTCGGCGAGACGGCGGGCATGAGCATCGCGCTCAATACCAATTCGCCGAGCGGATCGATCACGGCCTGGAAGACAGCAACCGTTCCTGTGAACAGCAGCACCAGTACCTTCCTGAAAGGACAGACGGTCGGGAGCAGTACCCAGCTCTCGCAGTTGGCCATGATCGAAATGGCGGATTCGGTCTCGCCGGATTGCCTTACGGCGGTTGGTCAGTATCGGGCGAATCGCAGCCAGAACCAAACAGCCAACACAACGCTGCTGCAGAACCAGTTGGACGGAACGTCTGCCACGAACAGCGAGGTTCAGCAACTAAACCTACTGAACGCAGCGGAGGCTCAAAAGCTGACTGAGATGCAATCACAGGGAACGATGCAGACCTGTCTTGCCTCGCAGATGACCGTCGCTAACATGCAACAGCGCAACGCCGCCGCTCAGGACTTGAACTCTGCCGCGATGGTCCAACAGCAACGTGCGATGAACAACACCAGTGCCGCCAATGAGGGCAATACCTGGAAGACCTACCTGCCCTAACGTGGAGAACAAATGCTGAACGCAATCAATACAAAGATTCTCCTTGCAATCCTTGCGGCACTGACCGTCATAGGCGGTGCCGCGATTTATCAACGCGACCAGGCGGCGAAGACATCAGCCGCAGCAGCCAAAGCAGCCGAGATCCTTCAGTTGGAAAAAGACAACAACGACTACCTCAAGCAGGAAAACGAGGCACTTCGGAAACAGGTAGAGGCTGATAAGAAGCGGCACAGTTCAGCAGCAGCCCATGAAGGCAAGACCTGGAAGACCTATATCCCTTAACCCCAGACTGAAGTCCAGAGAGAGCACCCGCCATGTCTTCCATTGTGTTGTTAGCCCAAGCCCTTCCGAGCGCAAGTTCCGGCGTTGATTGGCTGTACCAGTTCACCAACAATCTAACCAACCTAACGACACAGAATGGCGGGGCTCTCACTCAGCTCGGGATGACCGAATTAGCCTGCATTTCCTTTTTCATGCTCGTCAGCATGGTCGTGAACTGGCAGACCTCGACGATGACGTTCCGCCTGCATCATCACCCGATTCAAGCGGGCGACCTGACCAAGTTTCTGCTCCGGCTCATCATCTGCTGTCTCTTGGAGACTTACTGGGTCAACCCGTTCCCCGGCGCGAGCTTCGGTATCAATCACTTCTTTTCTTATATCGCTCAGGCAATGGTCGCAGCCTTTGACCAAAGCTCGCTCGATTCGCTGCTTCAGCTGCTCAAGACCGCCGGCGACAATACGGCGATGCCGAGCATTACCGCACCCGTTCAGATACTTTGCTACTTCCTCGTTCAGATATTGTTGGGGCTCGCCTCTGCCATCCTTTTCCTAATCAATTGCAGCGCTTTCATACTTTACGGAGTGACCGCACTCTTCGGACCAATCTTTGTTCCATTACTGATGACAAATACCTTCCGTGCAAAATTCTTTCACTTCCTGGACGTGCTTATAGGCTTTGCCATGATTCGGGCCGTTGCCGCAGCTTTCATTTTCGTTTGGGCTGGATTTATGAACGCTTTCATTCAGCAGACTTTCAACGGTAATTATTCGATGGAGATGTGGCTTGCCAACTTGATTCCTTGCGTCATGGTTTTCATCGCTTTCATTATCAACATGCTCTTTATTCCGAGCATGACCCAGGCTATCTTCGGTGGCGCCGCAGGCATGGCGGACGGCATCGTAAAAGTTGGCGGAACGATCGCTTCAATTGCCAAAGTCGCTGGAGGTGCGTAGCCCTATGTTGCGTTTCATCTTGGATGTTCTGCTACTTCGTCAACTGATCGAATCACGTTCCGTTCGTCGAGCTGTGCTGTTCGTTTTCGCGGTGCTCTTCGTGGTGGTTTTGGTCTATACCGTAAACCTGTTTCTCACGCTTCCCGAAAGGACTTGCGGCCACCATGTCCAGTCACACTCTTCACATTGAACAGCCCTTGACGCCAAAGCAGTCTCTTCTGACCGATGAGATTGGAAATGAAGTCTATGCCTCACACTATTCCGAACGGAAGCTGAGCCGATTCGTCATCGGAACTGAGTCAGTCCTGCTGTTGGCAGCGATGGGCTTGATCTTCTCTCTTGCGCACCGGCCCATTGCCAACCGCTACATCCGCATCGACGAGATGGGACGCGCACAAGCCATTGCCTATACCGACCTCAACTACAGCCCCCGCGAGGGCGAAGTGCGGACCTATTTGACGGATTGGGCCAACTATCGCTTCACCCTCAGCCGGGACACCATTGGAAAGAAGTACCCGCTCAATTACTACTTTCTTTCGGCAAACCTTGCCTCGCAGTTGATGACGGCGGACAACCAGAATCATCTTGTTTCGCAAGTTGTGGGTGGCCAGGTTGAGCAGAGCGATGTGGAAGTGAAGAACGTCACGATTACCTCCATGTCTGAGGAGACGGTCCAGGGGACGACGATTGCCCGTGGAACCGCACTCGTCACCATCGACAAGCTCTATTCGCAACGGAATTCGCGGGAGCCAAGGACGGAGCATTGGCTCTTGAGTGTCACCTATTATCTGAATCCGAAGCAGGTGAGCGACCAGGCCCGCATCTTCCCACAGTTCGAGACGATCAATCCTCTGGGATTGACCATTACAGAGTTCCACGAAAACCGGATGTCAGTCGATCCCATTGCAGTCGGAGTCAATGCCGCCGCGCCAGCCGGAGCGACACCGCCAGTCACGGAGGGAGCGCGATGAGCTACCACCTCATTTTGCCATTCTTTCCAGAAGAACTGCGCGAGCTATTGCTTGACCCCTCGATCTCGGACTTGATGATTAACGGAACTACCGGCGTGTATGCGGATCGTGCTGGCGTTGTGCAGCACATTCCGCTGTCCCAGCCGTACACAAACGACCGGCTACAGGCGGCTATTGAGCGTGTGGCACGAATTCTGGGCCAGGATTTGACCACCCAGAACCCGATCTTGAATACCCGCCTGCCGGACGGCTCCCGTGTCGCCGTTGTGGGTGCGCCATCGTCCATCAATGGACCGACGCTAACCATTCGCAAGTTCAACCGCTGGTATACGTCCGATGAGCTGATCGAATCAGGCAGTATGCCCCAGCAAGTCCGGGACATGGTGGTTGAGCTGATCGGCAAGAAGAAGAATGGCATCATCAGCGGCGGAACGGGTTCGGGCAAGACGACCTTGATGAAGGCATTCCTTGACCACATCCCGGAGACCGAACGGCTGCTCATTATCGAGCAACCGGCAGAGTTGAAGGTCGCCCACAAGAACGCAGTTCGTTGGGAGGCAGTGGATGAGATTCCGGGGCAAGTTGCCATCACACCAAGCGAGCTCTTAGCAGCGGCTCTCCGGCATCGTCCAGACCGCATCATCATGGGAGAAATTCGCAACGAATGCGGCTACGACCTGCTCCAGGCGATGAACACGGGCCACGGCGGAACGCTCTCTACCATCCATGCAAAGTCGGCATGGGACGCCCTCAATCGTCTCTCGAATCTCGCTCTCAGTGCCAGGCCCAATCTTAACCACGCCTTCATGCGGTCTGAGACGGCAGAAGCTATCGACTTCGTGCTCTATTGCGAGCGCGACCATACAGGCCGGCGTCGAGTCCGCGAGTTGATTACAGTCGGCGGCTACAGCCATGCAGACCAGAGCTTCCAGACCGAGGAGGTCTACCGCGCCTCCGCAGCCTAACCGCCAGTTCAAACGCTAGAGAACCCAACCCGTATCCGAGGTCTTACCGATGCACCCTCATGCTCCCATCCCGGCGGCAAAGCCCCACCTGTCTCTAAAAGCCTTCAGCGCGCCGTCCCCGAGCCGCGAAGAGCACAACGGCAGTGGCGAGAGGCCGTCCTTTCCAGGCGCTCTAGCTAGCGAGGCTCGCAGCGGTTTGGGCGAACTTCCGCAGCCGGGAAGCGAGAGAGTGACTTCGGTCCAGGGGGAGTCTTCCGTTCCGTATCCCGCCTTTTGCACGGTCACTGCTTCGGGGCTTAACCGGCGCCCGGCGGCTCGGCGCTCTTCTGCTTCGACTGCGTCGCCCTTCGGGTTACGGTTTCCAGCTTCGCCGGACCCTCCGCAAATGCAGGGCTTGGCACTTGGGAGCCGGGCCCACTTCGCTTATTAGTGACCCGAGCAAGATCGGGAAATTCAACTCAAACGGAGATCACCATCATGTACCAGAACAAAGTCACCCTCATCGGCTTCACCGGCAACGACGCAGAAGTTCGCACCAATGACAACCGCAGCTTCACAACCCTCTCACTGGCAACCAAGAGCTCCTACAAGAAGGACGGCAAGTACATCTCGCACACCGAATGGCACCGTTGCGTGGTCTTCGGCAAGCTCAGTGAGTTCGCCGGCACGCTGAAGAAGGGCGCTCATCTGCAGGTGGAAGGCGAGCTGCGCAGCCGGGAGTACGAGACCAAGAAGGTCGGCAAGAAGCCAGCCCAGAAGAAGACCATCTGGGAGATCCGGGTGAACTCGATCCTCAAGCTGGACCGGGCCGAGAAGGCCAGCCCGGAAGAGCACGACGCAATAGACCAAACCCCGGAGGAAGCGGCCGCATAAGCCGCTTTCCTTCCATCAACTCGGGAGCTCGGTGCGCCGGGCTTCCAAACTCTGTGAGACCCCCGCAATGAACAGGCAGACCGCACACGAATTCCTAACCCGATGCTTCCACCCAGGAGAGACGATTGCTCTCCTGCTCCGCAGAGAGAACCCAGCATCGACGACGCAACGCATCGTGACGTTGGAGCAGGCCATCGCACCTCGTTATCTCGCATGGTTGCGTTACGAGAACCACAGTGGCGCGAACGTCTATGTCGCTGCCAATCCGCTTCGCTCTGGGAGCCGCAAGAGGACGAAGGATTGCATCGCAGCAGTTCGTCATCTGTACCTCGACATCGACGTTGACGGCGACACCAGAGTCGCCGCGCTCATGGAGTCGGAGGCCGTGCCGCTTCCGACCGTCATCCTCTCCACATCGCCGGACAAGTACCAAGTGCTATGGAGGGTAGAAGGCTTTGACTTCGACCAGCAGGAAAACGCGCTGAAGCTGCTCGCCATCGCCTTCGGTGGTGACTCCGCTTGCACCGACCGCAACCGCGTTCTCCGTGTGCCAGGATTCCCGAATCGCAAGTACGATCCTGCTCACCTTGTCACTGTCGATTATCCCAGTGACTCCATCTACCGTCCCGAAGACTTCAGACTGGACGATATGTCGCTGGATTCCGGGCGCAGACTTTGCGGTTCCGAGCGGATGCCCCCGACAGGGAAGAACACCCACTCCGAGCAGGATTGGGCGTGGGCAGTTCACCAGCTTTCGCTCGGTGAGGATGCCGGCAAGCTAACGCTCATGCTCGCGTCACGGCGCTCTGATAAACCCAATCCTCTCTACTACGCCCAGCGCACTATCGACATCGCATCCGCTCGGCTTTCGTTGATCGAAGGCGCGCCAATCGAAGACGTAATCGCCGTGCTTGAAGATCGCCGTTCTGCCGAGTTGCCGGCCTCGCTTTGCGCCTCCAGAGCGCGGGAGATTGCGACCACAGCGCAGCGGATGATTGCGCGCAATGAGTTTGCTTCAACCCACCACCCAAAGGAGAACCACAATGCCACTGCTTGAAGTCGTCCAAACCCGTCAGATCAGCGCATCCATCCGGCTCACTGACACAACCGCAACTCAGGTCGATCAGTACGCCGCCTTTATCCGCGCCTGCGCTGACGATGTTGTCGAGCAAGCTCTCGCCTATGTCTTCAGCAAAGACCGCGACTTCCAGGACTTCCTCAAGACCCCGGAAGCTCGGAAGGTCGCTGCGACGTTGCGGATCAGGAAGGTTCCCGCTACCGAGGCATGTGAGCCGGTCGCTCAGAAGTCTCTTCCAGCACCGGTTGCAGCTCCCGTAGCCCAGGCGAAAGGCGCTTGATCCTCCATTTCATTCCGGAGCAAAGGCACTACGGTGCTGCGCACCGGAAGAATGTTGACACTCCATCCCTTGGAGGGTCGTGCAAAGCAGCGAAATGGTTCCAACGGGGAACGTGTCGAACATCAACGACTTAGAGAGGGTGCCGGTTCCAGATGCAACCATCGCGGTTGCATTCGGAACCCACCCGTCACGGGTGATTTCAATGAAGCTGACTCACGAAACTTCGACGACCATTGGCTCCCGCCAAAATCGCGAGTCCAGAAGCGAAAGCTTCGCAACGCGATTCACAAGAAATGAATTGACTGTCCTTTCGCGAGCTGCTGCGAAGGACGGATTGAAAGTCCGTGAGTGGGCTCGCGAGGCTCTATTGCGCGAGGCCCGCCGCTCAGAAGACCCGATGTTCACTGAACTCATTGCCACGCGCATGATCTTGCTGAACTTGCTGAAACCTCTGGCAATGGGTCAGGTCGTTACGCCCGAGGACTTCACACGCATCAGTGCAACCGTGCGCTCCGACAAGCGCAAGGTCGCTCAAGAGGTTCAGCAGCAATACATCAACGCATCAGCGAAGGAGTTGTAATCATGGCGACGCAATGGGGAAGAAAAGAGACGATCATCTGGCCTCCGCATGTGCCCATGCTGAGCTATACCGCCGTAGCGACGGCCCTGCTATGCACCTGCCTGTTCGTCTGGCAGCGGTTCACGTTTTCCATGACGCCGCTCCAGAGGAGCTACATGACGGGGTACATCCGCTCCCAAGTTGGCGCAACTTTCAACGCCCATGAGGGCTATCGTCTGCTCTACCTCGGTGGCGGCAAAAGCAAACCGCGCCTTGCCTTTCCGGTTGACTTCGTTCCTGGCAAGACGGCGCTTCCTGACGGAAAGATCATGCCCGTAGCCCTCTCAGAACTGGCCTCGCTACAAGGCTATCGGTGGTTCTACCGGGGTCCCGAAAAAAAGCTCGCCGACGTGTCGTTGCACCGCTGGCTGCGCCAAGCGGTATTCGAAGACGAGGGCTTGTTGAGACTGTTTGCCGTGGCACTGATCGAGGGCGCCGTCTGCCTTGTTGCGATGCTCTGGTTCGCCGTGCCCCGCGATATCAAGCGTTTCAAGCAACTGAAATACGGGCGCATCTTGCGTGGACCGCACTTGCTTTCGCCGGAAGAATTCAACAAGCAGCAGAAGGGCGACGGTATCGGTTTCAAGACGACAGCGCTTGGAAAGATGATGAGGATTCCGCTACGCAAGGAGGCGCAACACTTCCAGATCATGGGCGACACGGGCGTAGGAAAGACCCAGCTCATCATGCAAATCCTGCGACAGATTCGTGAGCGCGGCGACTCCGCCATCATTTATGACCCGGCCTGCGAATACCTTCAGCGGTTTTACGATCCAGAGCGTGGCGACATCATTCTGAACCCGCTCGACGAGCGATGCCCTTATTGGGGGCCAGCCCAGGAGATGGCCTCGAATGCTGAAGCGGATGCCATTGCCGCATCCCTTTACCAGCCAACTACCGATGTTAAAGATGAGTTCTTTCACCAGACGCCCGCTCAGATATTTGCCCATCTGCTGAGGAAGGGGCCGACGCCGCATCAACTCGCCGAATGGATGGCAAGTAGCGACACCCTTGAGAGACTTGTTGCAGGCACCGAGATGTCTTTCTACATCGACCGCAAGGCCGGCCCGCAGCGGGCGGGCGTTCTAGCATCGCTCGGATTGGTAGCCAAATGCTTTCGGCTATTGCCGGAGAAGAATCAGACGAGTCGGACTTGGAACGCCCGGACGTGGGCGAAGGAACGCAAGGGTTGGATCTTCATTACATCGCGACCGCCCGAACGTGAAACGCTCCGGCCTTTGCACTCACTTTGGATTGATTTGCTCGTCATGCGCCTACTCAGCGCACCGCAGCCGGGCCAAAAGCCTGTATGGTTCGTGATCGACGAGCTGGCGAGTTTGCAAAAGCTCCCACAGCTTCATACGGCCATCACGGAAAATCGTAAGAGCAAGAATCCGCTTGTACTCGGCTTCCAGGGCAAGGCCCAGCTTGAGGTGATTTACGGACACATGGCGGAGGTCATGCTATCGCAGCCCGCTACCAAAATCTTCATGAAGACAGCGGAACCGAAAGCCGCCGAATGGATATCGGAAGCCATCGGCAAGGTTGAGATCGAGCGCTTGAAGGAGACCAAGTTCGACGGGTCCCGTTCCGGCAAGAACTTTACGGTTGACCGTCAGATCGAGCCGCTGGTGATGGGTTCGGAGATCAGTGGATTGGATGACCGCCACGCTTATCTCAAACTTGGAAACAACGTCGCGCAGTTTGACTTCGACTACCTCGACCTCCCCACCCCGACGCCGGCCTTTGTGCCCCGGAAGTCCGCGGATGGAGAGATGAGCTTCGATCCTGATACGCTGCACCCCCGCCGTCCACCGACTGCGGTAACGGAAGAGACACAACCGGTTTCCCAGACCGAGGTGCAGGCGGGAAGCGGCGCACCGCAGGCTCACAAGAGAGCCCCGCAGTCGATTCAGCCGCCGCAGCAGGATGAGCAGCAGCCGACCCGAACCCTTGCCGAGAATCAGGTCCTGGATGCCGCGACCGAGCATGAAACGGTCGTGCGGCAGCACTATGAGTTCGGGCTGCAGACTCCATCCGATGAACCCCACCACGAAGTCCATACGGGGATCTTCTAGCCATGCTGACCGTCTCGAAAGCCCTCAGTTCAAGCCAGGCCCAGAAGTACCACAAGCTGGAGTTCACATCGAAATCGCAGAGCTATTACGGCCAGGGCAATGAGGTGAAGGGCCAGTGGCAGGGCAAGCTCTCCGCGTCACTCGGGCTTGCGCGGGAGGTCGCTCCCTTGGAATTCGCCCGGCTTGCGGAAGGGATTCATCCACACACTGAGAAGCAGATGGTCAGGCACCGCGTCGCAATGGATTACAAGAACGCGGATGGCACGACAACCAAGGCGGTTGAGCATCGGGCGGGCTGGGACGCGACGTTCTCCGCTCCTAAGTCCGTCTCGCTTACTGCACTGGTAGGCGGTGACGACCGGGTCCGAGAGGCACACCGCGCCGCCGTCACCACCGCCCTAGAGGAGTTGGAGCGATATACACAAGCGCGGATCGGCGGCAACCATCCAGCCGAGACTACGGGGAAGTTCATCGCCGCGAAGTTCGAGCACGACACCGCCCGCCCGGTGGATGGCTATGCCGCTCCTCAGCTTCACACCCACGCCGTCATCTTCAATGTCACCGAGCGGGAAAACGGCTCGACCCGGGCTTTGCAGGAACGGGCCTTCTTCGAGAGCCAGCAGTATGCGACCGCCGTCTACCAGTCGGCGCTCACCTATCAGCTCCGCAGCTTGGGCTACGAAATCGAATCCGGCAGGAGCGGCGCACCGGAGATCAAAGGCTACTCCCAGGAGTATCTTGACGCCTCCAGCCCACGGTCGAGACAGATCAGAGAGCAGCTCGAAAAGAGCGGCTACAGCGGCCCCGAGGCGGCGCAGATTGCGGCGCATTCGACAAGGGATCGGAAACAAACGCTCTCTGCGGGCGAGGTTCTTGCGGCCCACAAGGAAATGGCCGCCGCCTTTGGAGATCAGCCTCAGCGGGTTATAGACGCAGCCCGCGAACGCGCTCGACAGCAGGACAGAGAACCACAGCAAAAGACGCTCGCCAAAGAAGCCGTAACCTTCGCCCGTGAGAGCATCTTCGAGCGGGAGGCCGTCGCGGACGAGCGGGCGATTCTTCGGGATGCTCTGCGTCGCGGCATGGGCGAAGCCTCGTATCGTGACATTCGAGCGGAGTTCGACAGTCGCCGGGAGGTGGGAGAGTTTCGCATCGTCCAGGGCATGAAGCACGATTCGGCTCGCAGCTTCACCACGCCCGAAACCATTGCCGCCGAACGCGCCAACATCCGCTATGTTCTGGAGGGGCGGAACGCAGTAGAGCCGATGATGACTGCGGAGCGGGCGCAAGAACAAGCGAACACGCGATCCTTTCTGAACGACTCCCAGCGTCGAGTGATCGAGGAAGTTCTCAACTCTTCCGACCGCATCCACGGCCTACAGGGATTAGCCGGGACCGGAAAGACCACGACCCTTCAGACCATCCGTGAGGGCGCGGAAGCAAGCGGTTATGTTGTCGAAGGATTCGCCCCTACTTCCAAGGCAGCAGGGCAGCTTCGTGAGGCCGGAATCGACGCCAGAACTCTTCAGAGTTTCCTCGCCCGTGGACAGAATCACCCGAGCGCCGACACAGCCAGTCGGCATCTCTACCTGCTGGACGAGTCGAGCCTCGCCAGCACAAAACAGATGAGATCGTTTCTCAGCAAACTCAGTCCAAACGACCGAGTTCTCGTCATCGGAGACACCCGCCAGCATCAGGGCGTAGACGCGGGACGCCCCTTTCAGCAGATGCAGGAAGCAGGAATGCACACCTCGCAACTTGATCGGATCATGCGCCAGAAAGATCCCGAACTATTGAAGGCAGTCCAGCACTTAGCCAATAACAAAACCGTCGAGGCCATTGCGATGTTGGCGGAGCAGGGCCGTGTCACGGAGATACCCAACGCCCACAACCGCATCGCTGCTATCGCTAGAGACTATGCCGCGCAGCCTGACAATACGATCATCGTCTCCCCGGACAATCGCAGCCGCCAACAGATAAATGAAGCGGTTCGCGCGGAGCTACGGAAGCTTGGGGGATTGGCTGGAGACGCGCAGATAGTCCGCACCCTAACCCACCGGTCCGACATGACTGGAGCAGACCGCACCTGGGCGGCGCGTTACAACGCCGGCGATGTTCTCCAGTATGTGACCGGGAGCAAGTCCGAAGGTATCGAACGTGGCAGTTTCGCGACCGTTCAATCCGTAGATGCTCGAACAAACACCCTCACAGTCTCGCTGAAAAGCGGATCAACCGTCCGCTACGACCCGCGCAGGCTAAGAGGCGTGAATGTCTTCCGGGAGGTCGAGCGTGAGTTCGCCGCGGGAGACCGCGTCCAGTTCACCGCACCCGACAAAGGGCTCGGCGTCGCCAATCGCGCCCTTGGGACTGTCGTGGGTTTAGAAGATGGGAAAATGGCCTTGCGATTGGATGGAAAATCCACCCGCACGGTCACATTGGACACGGCGGAGTTCCGCCAATTCGACCACGGCTATGCCGTCACTTCGCACAGCTCGCAGGGGCTAACCGCAGGCCGCGTCCTTGCCCACATCGACACGGATTCGTCCCATAGCCTCATCAACAATCGCCTTGCCTACGTCGCCATCTCGCGCGCTTCCGAAGACGCCCGCGTTTACACCAACAACGCAGAAACCCTCGGAGAGCGGCTGGCGTCGGACATCACGAAATCCGCCGCCGTGGAATTCCACAAGGCGTTTCCTGCTGCACAGGCTCAGGAATCTTTCGGCATCGCTGCGAATCGACCGGATTCATCCGATCGGGAACTGGAAGGCTTCAGCATAGGAATCTAAGCGAGGAGTTGCGATTCAAATACCGCATTGACCAAGCAGCGCGATCTTCCGCCATCTAACGGCAGTATTAAGGATGCTTCCAGGAGTGGATGCTCTAAAATTGGTGCACGGAGAATTCTGAGCGCCAATGAGTCTGACGGCCTATCACGCCAAGCTCTTTGCCCATGAGCTGACGAAAAGGTCCAGCTCGGACAATGTGGACAAACTTGCGTCTGCACTCTCCGACGCACAAGTTGACCTCAATCCGCACCAGATCGAAGCCGCCCTCTTTGCTTTTCGCTCTCCACTATCGAAGGGCGCGATCCTCGCCGACGAAGTTGGCCTTGGAAAGACCATCGAAGCGGGTCTCTTGCTTGCCCAGCATTGGGCGGAGCGCCGCCGCACCTTGCTTGTTATCTGCCCCGCGAACCTCCGAAAGCAATGGAGCCAGGAACTCCTCGATAAATTTTTTCTGCCGAGCGTCATCCTTGAGGCCAAAACCTTCAATGAGGCGATTCGTGCGGGCAATCTAAACCCGTTCCAACAACCCAAGATCGTCATTTGCTCCTTCCAGTTTGCCCGGTCCAAGGAACCTTATCTGCGGAGCACTCCGTGGAATCTGGTCGTTATTGACGAGGCCCACCGACTTCGGAACGTGTATAAACCCGGCAACAAGGTAGCGAACTCTATCAAGAACGCCGTAAGCGGCTTTCAAAAGGTTCTGCTAACGGCCACCCCGCTGCAGAACTCCCTTTTGGAACTTTACGGACTCGTCAGTATCGTGGATGAGTTCACCTTTGGCGATCTTCGAAGTTTCCGCGCTCAATTTGGTCGTTTAGCCGGTAAAGCGGACTTCGATGCCCTAAAACAGCGCCTTCGTCCAATCTGCCAACGCACCTTGCGCCGGCAGGTGCTCGCCTATGTCCCCTATACAAACCGGCACGCAATGGTGCAGGAGTTCTACCCGAGCCCAGCCGAACAGCAGCTCTATGAACTCGTCTCTGACTACCTAATGGCGGACAAGCTGTACGCTCTTCCAGCCAGCCAACGCCAGCTCATGACGCTCATCTTGCGAAAGCTGCTTGCGTCTTCTACCTATGCCATCTCCGATACTTTGCTTGGGCTTGCCACCAAGCTGGAGACGGCGGAGGCTGACCAGCAGAAGGCCGCCGAGGTTCCCGCCTCAATTGCGGATGACTTCGAGACGCTTCCCGAAGTGCAAGAGGAATGGGTTGATGAGGATGAAGGCTCCGAATCGGAGTCCGACGGGACTGATGGGAAAAAGCTACCGGAACGACTCTCCCCAGAGCAATTAGCGGAACTTCGCGCCGAAAGAGAAAAGCTCCACCAGTTTCATGCTCTCGCCAAGGCGATTCAGACGAACTCCAAAGGCGACGCACTGCTCACAGCGTTGCAGCGAGGCTTCGAGGCCGCCCGAACCATTCGCATGGAGGACGGGACTGGCGCTCTCCAGCAGAAGGCCATCATCTTTACCGAGTCCCGCCGCACACAGGAGTACCTATTCGACCTCCTCCAGGCGACTGAGTTTGCCGAGAAGATTGTGCTCTTCAACGGTACGAACACCGATCCCCAAAGTCAGGCTATCTACCAGGCCTGGATGAAGCAGCACGCTGGAACCGACCGCATCACCGGTTCGCCCACCGCCGACAAACGCGCAGCCCTGGTCGAGCATTTCCGAGATACGGCCAGCATCATGATTGCGACTGAGGCGGCAGCAGAAGGGATCAATCTCCAGTTCTGCAATCTGGTCGTCAACTACGATATGCCGTGGAACCCGCAACGTATCGAACAGCGCATCGGCAGATGCCATCGATATGGCCAGAAGTTCGACGTAGTCGTTGTGAACTTCCTCAACAAGGCGAATGCCGCGGATGTTCGTGTGCACCAGCTCCTCGCGGAGAAGTTCAAGCTGTTCGATGGGGTGTTCGGCGCCAGTGATGAGGTTATCGGCGCGGTCGAATCCGGTGTGGACTTTGAAAAGCGCATTGTTGCCATCTACCAGCAATGCCGCACGACTGAACAGATTGAGTTTCAGTTCGATCAGCTCCAACAGGAGCTTTAATCACAGATAACCCAGGCACGTAGCGACGCGAGTGAGCAGCTCCTCAATAATTTTGACCAAGAAGTCATCGAGCGCGTCCGTGTCTCCAGCGGGCAGTCGCTTGGCCGCTTCCAAGACCTACTCTGGCGGCTTACGGCCTTCTATCTCGCCCCCTACGCCCGTTTCGACACACCCGGACACTCCTTTTATTTAGAGCGCGATCCGTTTTCCGCCTCCGCAGCAAATGCCCAGCCGGTGAACCCCGGCCCTTACCGCATGGGTAAGAACGTGGAGGATGCAAATACCTATCGTGTCGGACATCCACTTGCACAACACGTATTGCAGACCTGCTGCGGGCTATCTACACCGAAGGTAGAGCTGCACTTCAACCTGTCTGGTAGCGGTAAGCGTATCGCTGTGCTGGAGTCTCTGCCCAGCCGGAGCGGGTGGCTCATGTGTTCCCGATTTACGCTGAATGGCTTCGAGACGGAAGACCACATCGTGCTTAGCGGTGTGATGGACAACGGCCAGACACTTGAGCCGAACGCCTGCAAGCGTTTGTTCGACCTTGAAGGCGAGCCTGGACAGCCGCTCTTACTGGACGCGCCGGAAGCGCTGACTGAAGAAGTTGACAAAGAAAAGCAGCGGGTTCTCAGTGACCTCGAAACACGCAACGGAAAATGGCTCGATTCTGAAATCGGGAAACTGGATCGCTGGACCGAAGACCTCAAGTTTGGCCTGGAGCAGGAGATCAAGGATCTGGACAAGGACATTCGGGAGGTGCGCCGAGAATCCGTTGCCGCAGCAGGCTTGCAACACAAGCTGGAGCATCAGCGCCGCCTCAAAGACCTGACCGTCGCCCGCAACCAGCGGCGCAAAGACCTCTTCATCGCACAAGATGAGGTTGAAGCTAGACGCGAGACACTGATCGCCGACATTGAAGGGAAGTTGAAACAGAAGCAGGAACTAACGACGCTGTTTACCGTTCGATGGAGGCTTTCATGAGCAGCGCCCTGATAAGCCCCGCCACCAAGACTGAGTTTCGAGAGGTTCTGTCCGGCTACGTTTTGCGTGAGATCGGTGACATTTTCTCTGCCGGGGAGTTCCAACCTAACCTGCAATTTCAGCCTCCCGTTGAGGGGCAGCGCCGGACCCTGGTAGAGCAATACCTCGTCAATATCGACCTCACTAATCCGCGTGAAGTGAAGAGGCTTTTGAAGGTCTTTGAAGAACTTATCTTCAGATTGACCAGTCCGCCTGATGCTGCATCGCCAGGGGTAAAACAGACGGTAGAAAAACTTCTTGGACGGATGCAACGTGATGGATTCAGCTTCCAAGACGGGAAATTTCTCTCAGATAAGCTGTCGCGGCCAACAGCATCAGCACCGAGGCTAATTGCACTGACGGACGAATCAATATCGGAACACATCGAAAAGGCCAACGCCAAAATCGAGAACGGTGACTCAGCCGGCGCGATCGCGAGTGCTTACACCTTGGTCGAGGGCTTCCTCAAAGAAATTTATAAGACGGTCGCAGGGACGCCGTTCAAGGACAGTGAGGGCGACATCCGTGTTCTTTACGGAGCGGTTGCCGACTGTCTAAACCTCTCGCCCAAAGCGCAGTCACTTGAGACCTACCTCAAGGCGATCCTCCAAGGCAGTTTCGCTCAGATAGGTGGACTCTATGAACTTGCCAATAAGGCGAGTGATCGTCACGCTCGGAAGTACAACCCAGCTCCACATCACGCCAAGTTGGCCGTGAACGTAGCCTTCACACTCTGTGAGTTCGTTCTCTCCAGTTACCACTATCAGCAGCAAAAGCAAACGAAGAAGGCCACCGCATGAGCACCAAACAGAGGCTTGAACTCACATGGATTGGCAAGGCGAACCGGCCTCGGCTGGAGCCACGCATTCTGCTCGAAGACCCGGAAAGAAGCTATCACGCTAAGAAGCGCATCACAGAGAGCGACATCTTCGACAACCGCTTGATCTTCGGTGACAACCTGCTCGCACTCAGGGCTTTGGAGCAGGAGTTCTCGGGCACTATCAAATGTATTTATATCGATCCCCCATTCAACACAGGAGAAATGTTCGAACACTATGACGACGGCGTAGAGCATTCACTTTGGCTGACACAGATGCGAGATCGGCTTACCATCCTGCATCGACTGTTAGCCGATGATGGAACGCTCTTTGTCCACATCGACGACAACGAACTAGCGTATCTCACCGTATTGCTCGATGAAATCTTTGCACGTAAGAACCGCCTGTACACTGTCACCTTCAAACAAGGGTCTGCCACAGGCCATAAGTCCATCAACCCAGGCTGTGTCAGCACGACGAACTATGTGCTGATATATGCGAAAGATAAAGCTGCCTGGAAGCCGAACAGACTTTTCACTGGACGCGAACGAGATACCCGATATGGTCAATTCATTACGAACTTCGACGAGCCGCACGAAAAATGGAGCATCACGACTCTGACAAAGGCCTTCGCTCAGCATCTTGGTTTGTCCGATAAAGAAGCACGTAAAGTCATCAAAGACGAACCGGCGGCGATCGATGAGTTCGTAATCAAGTTTGCCAAGAGCGTTATACGTACTGCTCGTCCAGATTACGACGCTGTGAGCGAAGCTGCGAGAGAAATGATCGATCGCTCAAACGCGAAGCCTAGTCAGATCTTTCGGCTGGAGCGAACCGAACACTCCGATATGTATTTCAAGAATGGTGAGCGGCTCGTGTTCTATATTGACAAACTTAAGCTTGTGGACGGCCAGTATGTTGCAGGGGAACCACTGACCACATTGTGGGATGACATTCTCTCAAACAACCTTCACAACGAGGGAGGTATTGAGTTTCCGAAAGGGAAGAAGCCCGAGGCTCTTATCAAGAGAGTGCTTGATCTTTCGACACGTGAGAAGGATTGGGTGTTGGATTCCTTCGGTGGGTCAGGTACGACAGCATCCGTCGCACATAAGATGCGGAGGCGTTGGATCACCGTAGAGCTTGGGGACCACGCACACACACACATAACGCCTCGTCTCAAGAAGGTCATCAATGGCGAGGATATGAGCGGTGTGACCGAGGCAACGCAATGGGGAGGCGGCGGAGGTTCCCGTTACTTCCACATCGCTCCATCACTACTCGAAAAAGACCGCTTCGGAAATCTCATCATCAGTAAACAGTACAACGCGGCGATGTTGTCCGAGGCGATGTGCAAAGTAATGGGATTTACCTACGCCCCTAGCGACGAACTCTACTGGCAGCAAGGCCGCTCTACGGAGAACGATTTTATCTACGTCACTACACAAACACTCACCCGTGAGCAGCTCGAAAAGTTGAGTGATGAGGTTGGCCCGAGTCGTAGCCTGCTAATCTGCTGTGCCGCGTTTCGTGGGAAGCCTGACTCCTTTCCAAATCTGACACTAAAGAAGATTCCTTCAGCGGTGCTGGCAAAGTGCGAGTGGGGACACGACGATTACAGCCTCAATGTTGCCAACCTTCCAAAGGCGGCTCCCCCCTTGGAAGTTATGCCGCCTGATTCAGGACAGACGCTTACGCCCAGGCGGGCCCGTCGGCGCGTCACGCAGCCGGACCTCTTCTCAATTGATGGAGAAGGGGGTGCAGAATGAAGCAAGCTGGTAATGCCATCGCCAATCGCCTTAGCCTTCGTTCCCCGCAACGAGAGTCGCTGGAGATTCTCGACCGCATCTGTGACCTGCTCTCGCTACAAAAGGATCAGGACGCAGCTCTAGCGCTCGCCACCATTCGTGCCGAGTTTACGAATGTCTCTGACTTCGAGCGTGATTTCCCGTCGCTGTGCTTTGCTCTAGCAACTGGTGTCGGCAAGACGCGCCTGATGGGCGCGTTTATTGCCTATCTTCATCAGGCCGAAGGTATCCGTCACTTCTTTGTCCTTGCCCCAAATCTCACGATCTACAACAAACTCATTTCTGACTTCACGCCGGGTTCTCCCAAGTATGTCTTTCAAGGACTGTCCGACTTTGTCATCCAGCCCCCGGAGATCATCACTGGCGACAACTATGAGAGCGGGCGTGGCGTTCGTTCTGAACGCCTGAGCCAACCCGCTATCCCGGGCCTCAAGGACCCGGATGCGCCCGTACATATCAACATCTTCAACATCAGCAAGATCAACTCTGAGGTACGCGGTGGTGCAGAGCCGCGCATTAAGCGGCTGCAAGAATACATCGGCGAAAGCTATTTCGAGTACCTGTCCGAGTTGGACGACCTTGTTCTCCTCATGGATGAATCGCACCGCTATCGCGGTAAAGCCGGAATGCGAGCGATCAACGAGCTTAAACCGATCCTGGGGCTGGAACTGACTGCCACGCCGCGCACCGAGACAGCCGGTGGTGCGGAGTTCAAAAACGTCATCTACAGCTACCCACTGTCCTCAGCGCTTCGGGATGGATTCGTAAAAGAGCCAGCCGTCGCAACACGCGAGAACTTCCGTGCAGAGAATTATGACGAGGCCGGCCTTGAGAAGCTGAAGCTGGAGGACGGTGTTCGTATCCACGAACATACCAAGGTTCAGCTCGACATATACGCCCGTGAAAACCTGAAGCCGCGGGTGAAGCCGTTCATGCTTGTTGTGGCAAAGGACACGACGCACGCGAACGATCTTCAAAGACGGATCGAAGCCGAAGACTTCTTCGGAGGGCGCTACAAGGGCCGGGTCATTACTGTCCATTCCAACCAAACAGGCGACGAGAAAGACGAGACGGTACAGCAGCTTCTTTCAGTCGAAGATCCCGCAAACCCAACCGAAATTGTCATTCACGTCAATATGCTCAAAGAAGGCTGGGACGTGACGAATCTGTACACCATTGTTCCGCTTCGCACCGCGAATTCACGAACGTTGGTCGAACAATCCATCGGACGCGGTTTACGTCTTCCTTATGGAAAGCGGACTGGCGTTCCCGATGTGGATCGCCTGACCATTGTTTCCCACGACCGTTTCCAAGAGATCGTTGACCATGCCAACGATCCCAACTCGATCATTCGCACGGGCATCGTCATCGGGCGGGACATCCCCGATAGTCCAACGAAGGCCGTAACTATCGAGCCGGTCTTCATGACGCAACTAGGCTTGGGGATCGCGCTCGCAGCTCCCGCGCCGGGCAGTCCGCCCCAGCCGGCACCGACGATCAGCGAGCCGGAACGCAAGACCGCCGAAGTCACCATGCAGGTCATCCGCCAACAATTCGAGAGGCTTGCTCATTCAGGCGATCTCAAGACGCAAGATGTCCAACAACGCATTACTGCACGGGTGACGGAACTGATGCAGCCCGTCCAGGGTGAACTTCCATCCGTCTTGCAGCCGGTAGACGTGGCTTCAGTAGTTGAGCGCGTCACGAATGCTATTACAGAACGAACGATCGACATCCCTAAGATTATTGTGACGCCGAAGGGAGAAGTAACCGTCGGGTATCGGGACTTCGACCTCGATTGCAGCAGCTTTCGCCAACCGCCCGCAGAAAAAGACTTGCTGGTTCAGCAGTTGATGAGCAATCAGCGGTTCAAGATCGTCAGCGGAGACGGTGTGGTGCTGGAAAAGAACCTTGAGGACTACATTGTTCGCGGATTGATCGACAAGGACGACATCAACTACGACGAACACTCGGAGCTGCTCTACAAGCTCGCCGCCCAGATGGTGCGCCATCTCCAGTCTTATCTCCGGACACCGGAAGACGTGCTGAACGTCCTCCAGTATTACCAGACGCAGCTCGTAACGCTGATTCACGCGCAGATGAACCAGCATTACGTCGAGAAGGCGACCGAGTACGAAGTCACAGTCTCCAAGGGCTTCCAGACTCTCACGAGCAGCATGGCCGCTATGCAAACCGACCAGGCCATACTTCCATTTCGCGCCCCGGTGGAGGAGCGACTGCTGATTCGTGGGATGCTCTTCGGTGGTTTCTCGAAGTGCCTGTATCCCGCGCAGAAGTTCGACTCAGACACGGAACGGCGCTTCGCAATCATCCTTGAGGATGAGCATTCTGTCCTTAAATGGCTTAAGCCACCAAAGGATGTTCTGCGAATTTACTACTACCAAGAAGAAGTCTACCAGCCCGACTTTGTTGTCGAGACGGCGACGAAGCGCTACCTCTGCGAACCAAAACGTTCCAGTGAAATGGCAGATGAGATCGTACTGCTCAAGGCAAAGGCGGCGGTGCTTTGGTGTCAACACGCTTCCACTGTGAGCGAGAAGCCGTGGGAATATCTTCTCATCCCCCACGATGGGGTCACGCACAACTCTACGTTTGCAACAGTCGCTCAACGGTACAAGATGTCCTAATTTCGCGAAAGCCGAGGAGAGCATTATGGGGTCGACACCCGAAAGCGCAGATAGCCCCACCCTGAAATTCTTCAAGGGTAAGCAAGATATTTTGGAGTCCAAAGACGGTAGCACGCTCTCATGGAGCGATGCCGCATCGCGTGTTCGCGAACAGCTTAACGATGCAATGAACGCTCAGCATCTGGGGTTCCTTTTCGGATCAGGCTGCTCTTCTTATGTATCGGATGGCGTTGAATGTGGCATCCCGACAATGGCGCCGCTCGCGAAGGCTTTTATCGGCGCATCCGGCTCAATAGACGACACCGGCTCCACAGACGGAACCGGCTCAACAGAAGCAACTGGCTTAGCAGAAGCAAGTGGCTCAACAGACGCGACGGTCTTGACGAATGCAACGAGCACAACAAATGCTGCACCGCATTTGAATGAAGCGGAGGCCGGCATCCTCAAGACCACACTTGGGATTGATTTGGAATCGAAGGACTATGAATCCAATCTGGAACGCTTATTGGAAGTTCTCCATAGTCTTCGCTTTGTGCTTGGGCATAGCACCAACGCGAACCTTGTAGGAAGTCTGCCTACGGTCACTTCTGCCATCGCTAAGGTCACCGCCTACATCCTTTACGCCTGCTCAAATGGTGAGTTCGCGAAAGATAACGATTCCGTCGTTAATATCTATCAGGCGTTCTACCGGAATCTTTCGTATCGAGGCAGAAACTTGCCCCGTCCGTGGGTCTTCACCACGAACTACGATCTCTTCAATGAAACGGCCCTGGATCGCCTCGGTATGCCGTACAGCAATGGCTTCATCGGTACGGTGGAACGACGTTTCAATCCAGCAAGCTTTCGATACTCTCTCGCGGAGCAGCTCGACATCTCAAGTCGCCGCTGGTCTTCGGTGGACGGATATCTCTACCTCTGTAAACTTCACGGCTCAATCAATTGGGTTGAGGCTGGCAAGAGTCTCTTTCCTCTCCGCGAGCTCCAAGTTCCGCCGGCAGACTGCACATCACAACGAGTGATGATCTACCCGACGCCGGCTAAACAGAACGCGAGTTTTGGCTATCCCTACTCGGATTTGTTCCGCGAGTTCCAGCACCGTACCGTGAGGGACCAAAGTGTACTTTTCGTCATCGGATACAGTTTTGGTGATGAGCATATCAACAACATCATTTTTCAGGCGCTCACGGTTCCAACCTTTCGCTTGATAGCGTTCTGCTCCCCTGATGCTGGCGGTGTCGTTCAACGCCTGCGAGCGTTGAACGACCCAAGAATCTGGGTAATTGGAGGAGATGGTCCCGACGAAACGAGACGCGGCCACTATTTCGATGTTTTCGTTGAACACTTCATGCCGGAGCCTCCGGGAAACAAGATCGACACGGCAATCGAAAAGGTTATGACTGACCTCTCTGCGTCGGCCGAAGAAGCTGATACGCCATCAGCAGGGGTTGTCAATGAGTGATGATATCCGCCGAGCAATCGGAAAGCTGGTTTCTGTCTCGGCTGACAAATTTGTAGTCGAGATGAGTCGGAGCACCGACAATTTCACGGTGATTGGCTTCGATGATGTGCATTACATCGCGCGACTTGGCTCATTTGTCATAATTCCCGTTCAATCGGAATACGTTGTTGCAGAGATTGTCGGCCTACGTGAAAAGGACAACGGTTCCGGCTCTCGTTATGGATCAGGCCCCGAGATCGTCGATATCTCTTCAGTAAAATTTCTTGACCTCGTACCCCTCGGCACGCTCCCTCAAGCACGCGACGGAGCTTTCCGGTTCGGTGTTTCCACTTATCCTTCGCTCTACGCTGACGCTCTCTATACGGTGGACAGTGACCTCGATAGAATCTTTGAGGTCACAGGTGAATCCGAGAATGCCAAATGCACAGAAGATCCCAACGCTACCAGGCTCAAGGCGATTAGTATCGGTAAGTCAGTAGTGTTCAATGATTACGCGATCAAGATTCGTATCGACGAGTTTTTTGGCGGACACGCGGCGATACTTGGTAATACGGGCAGCGGCAAATCCTGCACCGTCGCGTCCATTGTTCAATCCCTTTTCAGTAAGCCAGATACTTACGCGGCTCACGGTGCAAGTTTTGTTCTCCTAGATGTTAATGGTGAGTACAGACAATCGTTTGCGAAGTTGGGCTTCGATATCAAGCGATCATATTGGAGCCTTCCAAACGGGGAGACTGCGGATGCGGATCTGGCAGAAGATAAAGCTGAGACACGTCACGGGTTCCGCCTGCCTCACTGGTTTATGTCGGTGGAAGAATGGGAACTATTGCTTCGGGCAAGCGAGAGAACGCAACAACCTGTCCTGCGAACAGCATTGGGCCTTTCGACCCTCTTTACGGACGAGGGCAATGCAGATTTAGCACAACTTCAGAATCACATCCTGGCCTCTTGCATTCTGTACATCATGCAGAGTGATCAAAGTAGTCCCACTAAGACCGACCGCATTCTCTCGATCTTGGCGACATTTTCTACCAAGGAGTTGTGTGCCGCCACGATCAAACAGAGCATCGCCATCGGTTTCGGTGCGATGAAAGACGTTGACGCCGTCAATGCTCTCCTAGCCAAACACATTCAGGAAGCCGTTACAATTCCGGACTACGCGAACAGGCCTTTCCCTTTTGAGAACCTAGATGCGGCGTTAGACCTCGCACTCTTGTATGAAGAAGCTCACGGAAATCGACAGATTCGGGAATACTGCTCGCAACTTAGAACGCGGTTCAAATGGATACGCGAGCGCGACGAATTCTCATTTTTGCGTGTTGATCCGAAGACCATTCTGGATTACGAGAAGGATACGGATCGCTTCGTCGAAAGATTTATTGGCCTTGAGCGAAATGGCGATTTGTTGCAGAAGACCTCTCAAATCACGATTCTTGATCTCAATGAGGCGGGCGACCAAGTGGTGGAAGTTGCATCGGCCGTCATTGCGAGACTTGTATTTGAAAGGCTACGTCGCGCGGACCCACGAAATCGCTTGCCGATCAACATAGTCTTGGAAGAAGCGCATCGGTACGTGGCCGAGAGACCGGCGGGTTACGCGATTGAAGCAAGTAAGATCTTTGAACGGATCGCAAAAGAAGGCAGGAAGTACGGGATGTTCTTGCTTATCGCGTCGCAGCGACCTAGTGACCTTTCCAGAACCGTACTGTCTCAGTGCTCAAATTTCGTTGTCCATCGCATCCAGAATCCTGATGATCTGTCCCACATTCGACAGATGACACCTTTCATCTCAGAAAGCATCATGAAAAGGCTGCCGTCGTTGCCCAAGCAGCATGCCCTTATTTTTGGTAATGCTGTCAACCTCCCGACGACGTTCAAAGTGCGCGAAGCTTCACCCCGCCCTAAGAGCGACGACGCCCGTATTTCCGAGCTTTGGTTTCGGTCTCCGAATCGACCACTTGACTTGATATTGTTCAAAGGAAAGACCACTTCGACACTGAAGACCAAGACGCCGAAGGAATAGTAAACCGCTGGAAGATGTCGCAAATAGGGAGGAGGGTTCCTCCCTAGCTCCGACCCCTTTGGGTTCTCCGCTACCCTCCTCAGCGGACCTGTTCCTGCCCGCAACGCCCACCCTAAAAGCATCTCCTGCGCTCCGCGCTCAGCAAGGAAACCAAACCTGCTGAGGGGCGCTGCCCCTGGCGCACGCAAGGGGTTTCCCGCAGTCTTCCGCGCCGCGCTTGTGCAGACCTTCGCTGCGCTCGTCCTTTCCACTTCGCTTCACTCCGTTCCAAGGATGGGAGATACCCCTCCCCTTGCGCTTGCCGCCCCCGCTGGCGTGGGCCAGGGCCAAGGCGTGTTTGTGAGCAAACACAGCACAGCCATTCAAACACGGAGGACTCACCCCATGAACGCCACCACCAGCACTGTCACCCCCATCAGCGAATACCCCAAACATCCGCAGCAACGGCAGACAGCGAAGGAGCTTATCGCCGCCAACGTACAGAACCTTATCGAGCAGTTGGAGGCCGGGAAGTCCGATGCCCTCACCGCCTACCTAAACGCAATGAGCCGATTCCACAACTACAGCTTCGGAAACATCTTGGAGATTGCACGACAGAAGCCGGATGCGATGCGCGTAGCCGGAATGTACGCATGGAACCAGCTTGGACGCCGCGTGATGAAAGGACAGAAGGGCATCCGCATTCTCGCTCCCATTATCGGCTTTCGCCGCAAGAAGGACGACGAAGCAGCAAAGGGTAAAGACCCCGCCGCCATCAAAAAACCGACGCTTGTTGGCTTCCGCTCCGCTTACATCTTCGATGTGTCGCAGACTGACGGGCCAGACCTCCCGAAGATGCGTGAAATCTCAGGCGATGCCGGAGAGAACCACGAGCGCATTGTGGACTTCATCAAGAGCCAGGGCATCGAGCTTGTTTGGTCGGAGAAGATCGCCCCCGCGCTCGGCATCAGCTACGGCGGACGCATCGCCATCCTGCCCGGTCAGTCGAAGGCCGAGGAATTCAGCACCCTTATCCACGAACTGGCGCACGAGATGTTGCACAAGGCGGAGCGGCGCACCACTACTACCAAAGTTGTGAAGGAGACTGAGGCCGAGGCCGTAGCGTTCGTGGTCGGCAAGGCGGTTGGATTGGAGACGGGCAGCGCATCCGCCGACTACATCCAGCTTTACCACGGCAATGCTTCGCTTCTGGCGGAGAGCTTGGAAGTCGTGCAGCAGACCTCCGCCGTCATTCTTGCCGCTCTGGAGCCGCCCGTCGAGGACAAGGCCAGCAAAAACAGCGCCGAGGGAGAAGCTATCCCGGACGCAGAACTAGCGCAGGTGGCCTAATGCAGACCATCCTTCGCATTCTCAAACAGGCCGGAGGTTGGCACCACGGCCTGTACCTCGAAATCGAGAACCCGCCCTATATGGCGTTGGTCATCGAGGCGACCGACGAATCCGGCCCGTGTGGGCTTCCCGCCATCTCTGTCTGTCACTACGGCGAACAAAATGGCGACCTCATGCGCGACCCGGAGATGTGCTTCGAGCTTGGTTTCGCGGACGGGCCACACCTGAACGCCTTCTACTACCGGAGCGACTACGTAGGCGTTGAGAAGTGGAGCCGCGCTATCGTCTGCGACCAGTACGTTTACCTCGCCAGCTTGCACCAGCAGCACGAGCGATTCGCCAAGGTGTGGGACAACAACCTGCGATTGCAGGGCTTCGCCGAAGCCTTCGAGCAGCAGCAACACACCCCACATGCCTAACCCTTTCCCGCCCCGGAGCGGATGGGAAAGCGCGTCCGCTCACAACCCCAGATGCAGTGCAACCGCTCAAGGAGAGCAGCCATGCAGGATTCTTCAGCCTTCCAATTTCTAGCGATCGACACCATTCACGAATCCACCACCAACCCCCGCCGCACCTTCGATGAGGCCAAGCTGTACGAACTTGCCGAGTCCATCAAGCACAACGGCCTGATTCAGCCCCTCACTGTGCGACCCAATAACCAAGGCTTCGAGATCGTTGCAGGAGCGAGACGCTACCGCGCCGCGCACCTTGCCGAGTTGTTTTCCGTTCCCGCCCGCATCGTCGATATCGACGACGCAAAGGCCCTCGAATGGCAGTTGGTCGAAAACAGCCAGCGCGAAGACGTTCACCCATACGAAGAGGCGCAAGGCTTCCAGCGCTTGCTCGACATGCCCGGTTACGATGTCGCCGCTTTGGTTGAGAAGTCGGGCAAGAGCGCAAGCCACATCTACGCTCGTCTGTCTCTCTTGCAACTCATTCCAACGATTGCCGAGGCGTTCACGCAGGAGCGCATCACCGCGAGTCATGCGAACTTGCTTGCGCGTCTCCCCCAGGACGCACAGGCCACGGCTTACGAGCAATGCTGGCGGAGAGACTGGCAAGACAAAGAGCCGCACCTGCTACCCGCCAAACACCTAAGCGCTTGGATACAAGCGAACCTCTACCTGTCTCTCGCGGATGCGCCTTTCGACCGCGAAGACCCCACCCTAAACACCGTTGCCGGAGCTTGCGTCACCTGCCCCCGTCGCAGCGGACATAACACCAGCCTCTTTTGCGACGTGCAGGGCGACCAGTGCCTAGACGCGCCGTGCTACCACGGCAAGGTGGAAGCATTCCTTGACCGGGAGATCGCGGCCAAGCCGGAACTCGTGCAGATCGAGAACAGTTGGCGTAATCCAAAGGAGCAGAGGCCGGGAGCCGTGCAGCGCGGCCACATCCGCGAAATCGACGCAGTTGTCGATAACCCGGACGCGGAGCCAGTCATGCCGTGCGAAGCCGCCAAGACGGCCATCATCGTCTACGGCAAGCGCGTTGGCACCAAGCTAACGGTATGCACCGACAAGAACTGCCCGGTGCATGACCCGAAGGCAGCAGCAGAACAAGCCGCACACCCCGCGCCCGTCATGGCCCCCGCGCCGCCCACCGAAACGGAAGAAGAGCGCGAACAGCGCGAAGCGGAGTACGCACAACGCAGAAAGGAGCATGAGGAAGAGCAGCAACGCAGGGAGGAAGAGCGCAAGCAGCAATTTGAGCGAGAGCAGGAGGAGTACGAGGCCGAACGCACCCGCACAGAAGCCCTGCGTAACGCGCGTCGGGCCACCTTCGAACGCATCGTGGAAAATGCCCCGGTGACGTTCACCGCCGCCCAACTCAGGGTGTTTCTCCACGCTCTCATCAACCTTGACCCCTACGACTTCGCCGAAGATGTAGCCGCATCCATCGTTGGCGACGACGAGAACAGCCAGCAGACCCCGGAGGAGGTTCTGGCATCGACCCTCATCAGCCTTCCAGACGAGAAGCTAACGGGCTTCACCCTCCGGCTTGCTCTCACCGGACACACCGACATCCCGCGCGAAGGCGACTTCGATTTCCTTGCGGAAGCTGAGAGTGCTTTCGTTCCCCACCAACCCAAGAAAGCGGCCGCAGAGAAGGCCGAGAAGACGAAGCATAGTGCGGCCAAGCCCGAACCCGTACCGAAAATGACAACAAAGAAAGCAGTGGCGAGTAAGAAGAAGATCGCAGCCTAGACCGTAGCGGGAGCCTATCAATGGCTCCCGCTCTTTTTTTCAGTTCAGCGGCGCGGGAGAACCCCCTTCGATTTCTCCCGTACCCTCATCCGGCTTGCGCGACACGCTCCATTGGAGCGCGTCCCGGGGCCGTTCCCTCCCCGCCCCCTCCCTTGCTCTCCAAAGCCCTGCATTTCCTCCATATTCAAAGCAAACCCACTTCGCGGAACGCACTTCGCTTATCCTTGGAAGTGGATGTCCGCATTCGCATACGGGCTGCGCTCTCAGCCCGTCGCCGAGAACCTGGAGGTTCCGTCAGTCCGATCGCCATAAAGCGAGTGACGCGAGTTCGACGGTCGCCGGGGAAGGAACGAACAGTTGAACGCCGTCGAAATCGAAGAAGCAATTTCACAACTCGCGGACCAACCGTTCGACCCTGAGAGCTTTCCGTTCGCGTTCCTTGAGGCGTTCGGGAACAAGGAAACGACGATCAAGCGGCTCCGAGCCGGGGCCTCGAACAAATCCGACCTCGGCGGCGTTCTTCAGACCAATAACATTCATATCGCCACATGCGCTAGCGGCCAGGTCACGAAGACCCTAACGGCGCTCAAGGACAGCCCCGCTACCGCCAAGGCAAAAGCGAAGTTCATCCTCGCGACCGACGGCGAGGACTTCGAGGCCGAGGAGTTGGCAAGTGGCGAGACTGTAGCCTGTGCCTATAAAGACTTTCCCGACAAATTCGGCTTCTTTCTGCCTGATCAGCGACGATAAAAGCACCCGGCCGGCGACAATTATTTCTCCCTATTTGAGAACGGTTGAGACGATGCGGAAAGCGCTGGTAGGAGAGCGCGATCCGGATGGTGACAGACCAGCAAATAAGGAGGCTGTACAAGATGTCGCACATCGAGGGGACGAAAGAGATAGCAGCGGCGAAAGCGGGCATGGACGTGAAGACGGCGCGCAAGTACCTCCGGGCTCGGCGGTTGCCGAGCGAACTAAAGGCAGAGCGGCATTGGCGAACACGGCAGGATGGTTTTGCCGAGGTGTGGCCGGAGATGGCAGCCCAGCTGAGTGCAAACCCGGGCTTGGAAGCCAGGACGTTATTCGCTGCGCTTCAGCGGCAGCATCCAGAGCGCTTTGCCGATGGGCAGTTGCGCACCCTGCAACGGCGGATCAAGCGGTGGCGAGCCAGTGAGGGGCCGGCGCAGGAAGTGTATTTCGTGCAGGAGCACCGGGCCGGTGAGTTATGCGAATCGGATTTTACTCACCTGACCGATCTGGAGATCACCATTGCCGGCCAGGCCTTTGCGCACATGCTGTACCACTTCGTGCTGACGTATTCGAACTGGGAGACAGGCACGATCTGCTACACGGAGAGCTTTGCCAGCCTGAGTGAAGGGCTGCAAAATGCGCTGTGGGAGTTGGGCGGCGTGCCCTTGCTCCACCGCACCGATCGGATGACGGCTGCGGTTAATAACCTGGTCGAGCAGGCAGATTTTCAGAAGAGCTATCAGACCCTGCTGCGCCACTATACCCTCGATGGGCGCAAGATCCAGACCGGCCAGCCGAACGAAAACGGAGATGTGGAGCAGCGTCACTATCGCTTCCGGCGTGCGTTGGACCAGGCGCTGCTGTTGCGCGGCAGCCGGGACTTTGCGGACCTCGATGAGTACCGAAGCTATCTCGATAAGCTCTTCGAGCAACTGAATAGCGGCCGCAAGCCGAGGCTGCGAGAAGAACTGGAGAGGCTGGGAGCGCTGCCCGAGCGGCGGCTGGATACCGCCAAGCGGGTCCGGGCTCGCGTGAACTCCGGCAGCCTGATCGCGGTGGAGCGGAACAGTTATTCGGTCAACAGCCGGCTGATCGGCGAGATCGTCGAAGCGCGGGTCTTCGCCGAACACCTGGAGATCTGGTACGGTGGCCAAAAGATGGAGCAGTTGCCGCGGCTGCGCGGGCGGGCAAACTATCGCGTGGACTACCGGCACATTATCGACTGGCTGGTACGCAAGCCTGGCGCGTTTGCGAGCTACCGCTACCGCGAGCACCTCTTCCCGAGTGGCTGTTTTCGCCTGGCTTACGACTTGCTGCAGCAGCTCATGCCCAACCGCTGTGAGCGGCGTTATCTCCAGATACTGGAGTTGGCCGCTAAGCAAGGAGAAGCTCGTGTGGAAGATGCACTTCGGCTGCTGCTGGCGAGTGCGTCCGGCAAACAAACCATCGCGGATGCCGAAGCCTTCGACCGCTTTCTGAAGCGGTGTGAGCAGGCGCCCGAAATCGTCGATGTTCCCATCGCCGAGGTCTCGCTGAGCAGCTTCGATCAACTCTTGAGCCTCTCAGGCGGCGTGCAATGAGCCGCGCTGTGGATGTGAAGGCGGAGTTGACGCAGAGCCTGAAATACCTGCACCTGCCAACGATGCGGCAGTGCTATGAAGAAGTGGCGCAGCAAGCCGAGCGCGAGTCACTCAGTTATGAACGCTACCTGCATGAGTTAGTGCAGCGAGAGTGCGAGGAACGGCAGGAGAACCGCACAGCCAAGATGCTGCGCGAGTCGCAGCTGCCGCTGGAGAAATCACTCGGTGCGTTCGATACCAAGCGGCTTCCTCCGAAAGCGGCGCGCCAGATGCGCTCCTTGCTCGATGGGGGCTTTCTCGAACGAACAGAAAACGTGCTCGTGTTCGGCAATCCGGGCAGCGGCAAGACGCACATGCTGCAGGCCATCAGCCAGGAGTTGGTGCGCAGAGGACACCGCATGCTGTTCACCACCTGCGAGATGCTCGTGCAGCAGTTGCTTATCGCCAAACGGGACCTGAAGCTAAGCCGTCTTATCCAGCGCTACGCACGCTACGAAGGCATGATCATCGACGACCTGGGTTACATCCGGCAAACCCGGGAGGAAATGGAAGTCGTCTTCACGCTGCTGGCTGAGCGCTACGAGCGCGGCAGTGTCTTGCTGACCAGCAATCTGCCGTTCTCCAAGTGGGAAGGCATTTTCAAGGACCCAATGACGACGGCTGCGGCCATCGATCGACTCGTGCACCACAGCGTCATCGTTGAACTCAACATACCCAGTTATCGGCTGGAGCAGGCCCGCAGCAATGGCCACGCGCTTGACCAGGAGCCGTCAGGCGAAGCCGGCCCCGATGAACCAGCCTCCGGCTCCGGGCTCCGCCCTGCGCCTCCAGCCGCTTCATCGGAAACAAGCGTAAATGTCGTTGAAAGCTGATGACGGTAAATGTGTAAATGTCGTTTTTAGGCGCATTGACTCATCATTTTTGCCACCGGTGGGAGGTGGTTGCCTCATGAAAATGTTACCCGTTTGGGATGGCAGAGACGGGCGGCAGGAAGACGAGGCGACTGAGTGTGGCAAGCAGGCGAGAGGTGACGGCAGCGGTGGCCGTGCGCTATCAGGGCAGCGCACGGAGCGAGAAGGAGAGCATACTCAACGAATTCACCCAGGTGACAGGCTTTCACCGCAAGCATGCGATTCGCGTGCTGAACCAGCAGGCCGGCAAGCCAGGGATGGAAACGAGCGGCATACGTCGAGGCCGGGTCTACGACCAGGCCGTGCAGCAGGCACTGATCGTGGTGTGGGAAGCAGCGGACAGGATTTGCGCCAAACGGCTGAAGCAAATCATTCCGGTGCTGGTTGGCTCGATGGAGCGATACGGGCACTTGCAGTTGAATGCGGAGGTCCGGCAATGTTTGCTAAAGATGAGTGCTGCCACGATGGATCGGCTGCTGAAGGCGATCCGGCAAGTGAGCAACACGGGCCGCCGGAGATCCACCATGCGTTCGGTGCTACGCAACAGCATTACGGTGAGGACCTTTTCCGACTGGAACGATCCGGCTCCCGGGTTCTTCGAGATGGATTTTGTGGCGCACTGTGGCAAGTCGGTCGCAGGGAGTCACGTGCACAGTTTAGTGTTGACCGATATCGCTTCGGGGTGGACCGAGGCCGCCGCCATGGTCGTGCGAGAGCAGTCGCTGGTCACGGAGACAGTACATGGGATCCGCGCCAGATTGCCGTTTCCCATGCTGGGCCTGGACGTAGACAACGACAGCGCTTTTATCAATGAGACCATGCTGAACTATTGCCTGGAGCATCAACTCGAGCTCACCCGATCACGTGCCTATCGGAAGAATGACCAGGCCTGGATAGAGCAGAAGAACGGCGCTGTGATCCGGAAAATGGTGGGCTATGGAAGACTCGAGGGGCTCGGGGCTGCCACCATCCTGGCCAGACTGCACGACGTGGTGCGATTGTATGTGAATTACTTTCAACCTTGTTTCAAGCTGAAGTCCAAGGTGCGAGAAGGCGCCAGGGTCATCAAGAAGTATCACGCTCCCGCGACGCCAGCCGAACGTCTCCTGGCCAGCGACAGGGTTTCTGCCGATGACAAGCAGAACATTCGCGATGAGTTTGCGTCTTTGGATCCGGTGGAGTTGCTACGCCGGATACGGCAAGCACAGCGACAACTGGCCTCCCTCGAAGTCACGAGCGAGGGTTTGCCACTGCCTGCTGCCCAGCCGGATACCAGCGCGTTTGTCGCGAGCCTCTCCATTGCCTGGCAGGATGGCGAGATCCGTCCCACCCATCGCAAGCAAAGACGGAAACCCAGAACATGGCGCACCCGTGCCGATGATTTCCGAGAGACGTGGCCAACGGTTGAGCGGTGGCTCATGGACTCACCGGATACAACTGCAAAGGAACTCTTTCTGAGGCTTCAGGAGTTGACGCCGGATCAGTTTAAGCACGGTCAACTACGTACGCTGCAGCGGCGGGTAAAAGCCTGGCGGAGCGAGATGGTCCGACACCTTGTCTTCGGCGCTGGCAGCGAGAGTGCGACAAACACGAGCGCTTCAACGATGGTTTTATGACGAGCTCCACTCGAGCCGGAGGTTGGCGGATGGCTATTACTGCTGTTACACATGACAACTACGTCTCGGGTAACATTCCTGTTTGAGGCAACACGTTAGGGAGAAATAGTTGTCGTTGGTCGGAAAGAGTAGTTGACGCTGAACACTGCCCCTCGCCGGCATCACAACCGTCCGGCAAATCGCTGAAAACTCATTCGACATCCGGGCGACGAGCCGCCTAAACCGGCTCTATGTCGAGTTGCTGAAGGACAACCCCGAATGGGGTACTTCTGCCCGCCGCCACGACATGAATCACTTCATGGCACGGCTGATCTTCTGCTTTTTCGCCGAGGACACCGACATCTTCATCGGCAAGGGCCTATTCACTGACACAATCGCGCAGATGAGCGCGAAGAACTCTTCCAACACCCATGCGGTTATTGAGTCCCTGTTCCGCGCTATGAACACCAAGCTCGGAGATCGTGACGGCGAAGGCGTGCCCCGGTGGGCAACCTCATTCCCTTACGTCAATGGCGGCCTGTTTTCAGGCAACATGGACGTGCCACGATTCAGTAAGATTTCCCGCTCATACCTTATCCATATCGGCAGTCTTGACTGGACCAAGATCAACCCCGACAAATTCGGGTCGATGATCCAAGCCGTCGCAGAGGACGAGGAGCGCGGCGCGCTTGGGATGCACTACACCAGCGTCCCGAACATCTTGAAAGTGCTGAATCCGCTTTTTCTTGATGAGCTTCGCGCACGGCTGGAGGAAGGGGGCCACAATCCGCGAACCTTGCTCAACCTACGCAAGCGCATGGCGAAGATCCGGGTGTTCGACCCGGCCTGCGGCTCCGGCAATTTCCTTGTGATCGCGTATAAGGCTATGCGCGAGATCGAGGCCGAGATCAACAAGCGTCGTGCCGAACCTGAGATTCGCAGCGAAATCCCTTTAACTAATTTTCGCGGCATTGAGTTGCGCGACTTCCCGGCTGAAATTGCGCGCCTCGCGCTTGTAATCGCCGAGTACCAATCCGACGTTCTCTATCGCGGACAGAAACTGGCGCTCGCCGAGTTCCTGCCCCTGCGTTCGGAAAACTGGATTACGTGCGGCAATGCGCTAAGGCTGGATTGGCTGAGTATATGCCCGCCCACGGGTACAGGCGTGAAGATGCAGGCGGATGATCTTTTCAGCACGCCACTCGATCAGGCAGAGATCGACTTCGCGAACGAGGGCGGGGAGACATATATCTGTGGAAACCCCCCGTACCTTGGCTCAAAGTGGCAGAGCGACGAGCAAAAAGGAGGAATTGAAAGATATATTCCAGCGGCGCACAAAGAGCTGGAAATCCCTCGACTATGTGGCCGGATGGTTCATGAAAGCGGCCGACTATGGCACTCACACAGACACGGTTGCGGCGTTTGTGTCGACAAACTCAATTTGTCAGGGACAGCAAGTACCAATTTTGTGGCCGCTGATCTTTGAGACCGAGCACGAAATCGCCTTCGCACACACTTCCTTCAAATGGACGAATTTGGCCAGCCATAACGCAGGAGTCATTGTTGCCATTATCGGAATTGCGCGCGCGTATACGGGCGTGCGACGCCTGTTTTCGGCCAATGACAGCGAAGCTCTCATCGAGCGCACTGTGCCTTACATAAATGCGTATCTTGTTTCCGGCCCGAACTCTTTGGTCGAACAAACACGGAACCCTCTTTCCTCAACCTCGCAAATGCTGTTTGGCAATATGCCACGAGATGGCGGGAACTTCATCCTCAGCGGCAGCGAACGGGGGAGGATTTTAGGTCAGTATCCCGAACTCGACCGTTTCATTTCGGCCCTATCTAGGCTCTGAAGAAATGATCCAAGGCAAATTGAGGTGGTGCATTTGGCTCCAAGAGCAAGATTTCGGCTTTGCAAGCAATCATCCTTATCTGCGCGACGTTCTGCAACGAGTGAAGCAGTTCCGTCTGGCGAGTGATGCGGGTTCAACCCGCGAGTTTGCTGCTCGCCCGTATCGGTTCGTTCAGATCGCAGGCACAGCGAAGGACCACTCGCTTATGGTGGCAAAGGTATCTTCGGAGCGAAGGCCATATATCCCAATCACGCTATTGGCAGGGGACGCGATTGCCAGCGATCTGTTGTTTGCGCTCTACGACGCTCCGCTATTGAACATGGCGCTCATCGCGTCGCGCTCGCTGGATGATCGCACTGCACGGCGGTCGCCTCCTCAGGCCTGAGTCATACACCGAGATGACGACGGCCGACGCAGATGGCTTTGGCTATGGCTTCAACGTCTCGACGCAATATGGCTTGCAAGACATCGGTCACGCTGGTGATGTACCCGGGTTTCACGTTTCGACGGAATACTTTCCTGCACGGCAGGCGGGGATCATCGTTCTGACTAACGTCACCTCGGGCCGCGGCACGCCGGGAACGTATGCAATCGCAAACGACCTGATGAGTCTGGTCAGTGACAGCAAAGCAATCGTCCGGTCTACGGGGCGAGAGGTCCCTCTGGGGCCGGATCTGCAGAAGGCGTATGCCGGCCGGTATCGCGACGCGGCAGGACAGGAGATCGACATTGAGCGTTCGGACGACCACTTGAGGCTTGTCCCGCGACTGCCTGGAAAGTCTCCATCCACGCTCAAGGCTGAATCTGCCAGCAGTTTCTATTTCGCGGAGTGGGATGGTGAGGTGCAGTTCGACCTCAGCGATCGCGGAGTCCTGCAGATGACGATCTTTGCCTACCCGAACGAGACAGCTACGATCTGGAGCAGACTGCCAGACGCGGGTAAGTAACGCTAAACGCCGCTGTCGGAAGTTGGGTCAGGCTAACTGCCCCTTTGGGAGCTTTCCAAGCCCGATCAGTTTCGAGAATGCGAATTAGCAGGACTTGCATGGGCAATCACTATCCGCGTGGTCTTTCGAAGTAATGCCGTATGCCGGATCGGAATCCAACGAGTGGATACAGAGACATGCCAACTGGGGTCACGATGAATCGACGTCGCTTTGCTGGAGTAGGGATGGCCACAGTTGCGGCGGGTCTTTTAGAAACTGCCGTGGCGCAGGCAGGAACGGAACCTTCCCCGGAGAATCTCCAGCGTGCCTTGCCGAGCCCTGTGCCTGGACCGGGAGCGTGCGTCGCTCTGCCGGAGCTACCGAGGACGCCCTCCCATGCTGTTTCGGAGAGGCTCTTTCCGGGTTTCCATTCGCAATATGTGAAGACGTCTGGAGCGACCATTCGCACGCTTACGAAGGGGAACGGACCGCCTCTCCTTTTGCTGCATGGTCATCCCGAGACCCACGTGACCTGGCATAAGATCGCATCGGCGCTGGCGGAGCAGTACAGCGTCGTGCTGCCTGACCTGCGCGGGTATGGCGACTCCAGCAAACCGGACGGCGGGGCCAATCACATCAATTATTCATTCCGCGCCATGGCGCAGGACCAGGTTGAGGTGATGGCGCACCTCGGACACAAGCGCTTCATGGTTGCGGGCCATGACCGCGGCGGCCGTGTGGCGCACCGCATGTGCCTTGACCATCCGGAGGCGGTCGAGAAGGTCGCACTCCTCGATATCGCTCCTACCCTGACGATGTACGACGGCACGAGCAAGGAGTTCGCAACGAAGTACGTTTGGTGGTTTCTGCAGGTTCAGCCGACACCCATGCCGGAACATCTCATCAGCCTCGACCCGGTCTACTATCTGCGCGATCACCTGTTTGTGCAGGGCAAGACTCCGGGCGCGGTCACCCCGGAGGCTATGGCCGAATATATCCGCTGCTATTGTTGCAGCGGGACGATCCACGCTGTCTGTGAAGACTATCGCGCGGCGGCAGGCATCGACCTCGATATGGATCGCGCCGATGATGCGGTAGGCCACCTCATCCAAGCCTCCGTGCTGGTTCTGTGGGGAGCGAAGGGCACGGTGGGTCATCTCTGGGATGTACTCGCGACCTGGAGGAAAAAGGCCGGACAACAAGTCACGGGAGAGGCGCTTCCTTGCGGGCATCTGCTCCCGGAGGAACAGCCGGAGCTGGTGCTTGCGCACTTTCGTTCTTTCTTCGGTGCTTGAACGACATGCTCACCAACGCAAGCGAAGTGCGACCGCAGCGAGCCAAAGAGGTGGCGACAGAGGTCTTCCTGCGAATCTCTGCGCCGCTGATCCTCATGGAAGCTACCTTCACCCTGGTAGGCGGCTTTCTGGATGCTTATGCCTTCATCGCTCATGGACACGTCTTTGCCAATGCCCAGACGGGGAACGTCGTTTTGTTTGCCGTTGACGCGATGACGGGTTCATGGACCGAAGCCTTTCGCCACTTACCGCCGATCATCGCTTGCGTCCTGGGTGTGATTGCTGCCAGACTTCTCGGGGTTCAAACGGAAAAGAGAATCTTTCGCGCAACGCTCCTTTGCCAGGCAATTGAGTTGTGCGTGCTGACGCTTCTGTCGTTTCTTGGCTCTTCCATGCCCGATATGTTTATTGTGCCGGTCATCTCGTTTGCTGCAGCTCTGCAGATCACGAGTTTCGATGCGGTTGGGCCATACAGCTTCAACAGCGCCATGACCACGGGCAATCTCAAGAGCGCCGCCTCTGGCCTGACCTTGGCCCTACTTGGAAAGGAACACTCCAAAAACAAGGCGAAGGCCTTTGTTTCCGGAGTCGCCTGCGTTTCCTTCCTGGGTGGTGCGCTCTTCGGCGCCTTCTGGACCCGTCGGCATCCCGTTCACACCCTACTGCCGTGTGTCGGCCTAGTTCTGCTTGGCCTCACACTGACATGGCGTGAGCACCGTGCGGCCTTGCGAGCGGGTTCAGTCCGGCAAATGGGTTGAGGCAATCCTCTTAGAAGCAATCCAGTTGCCGCACCTGTAGTCACAGTATCAACCGAGAAGACAAGTGCGGATGCGTTCGATCCCTTGCTTGCAAGATCAGTCCTGATAAATGCGGCTCGCGACATTAAAGGGTCCGGCGTGGCCCCTGCAGGTTGTCCAAATCAGATTACTGACGAAATGCGACCTGTGGTGACTCCTCTGTCTGAGCTTCACCACAATATCCTTTGCCTTCAAGAGGCGTCGAGATCTTGCATCTCATCTACATCTCACCGCTCATCCTCAATGGAGAGCTTGGCTGGCAGGCATCGAGCATCAGGAGACGTGACATGAAGGTCTTAGTGGTTGGAGCTACCGGTGAGTTCGCCGGGCTCGTTGTACCGGAGCTTACGAAACGAGGCGTAGTCGTGCGGGCTGTTTTGCACGACAAGTCAAAGTCGGAGGAGGCCCGCCATCACGGAGCCACTGAGATCGCTGTCGCCGATCTGAATGATCCGGAGAGCTTAGGAGTAGCCGTCGCTGGAATCGATGGCGTGTTCCACACCGGGCCGGGCTTCGCACCGAACGAGGCAGACATGGGTGTTCTCCTCGTCCAAGCGGCGGACGCAGCAAAAGTACGCAAGTTTGTCTTTTCCGGGGTCATTCATCCCACCCTTTCTCTGACCAATCATGTCGCCAAGCGTCCCGTGGAACAAGCCCTGTGTGAGTCTGGCCTCATCTTCACAGTGCTTCAGCCAGCGGCTTTCTTTCAGAACTTCGCTGAAAGTTGGAAGACAATTGTGGAACAGGGCAGCGTCACCCTGCCGTACTCCGCGGAGAAAAAGGTTTGCTATGTCGACTACCGCGACGTCGCCGAAGCCGCCGCGCTCGCATTTACGACAGACAGACTCGATTTCGGCACCTTTGAACTCTGCGCCCCGGGCATGCTTACCCGCACCGAAATAGCCGTTCTGATGAGTGAGGCCGTCGGGCATACCATTCGCGCTGTCACCGTGCCCTTCGACAACTGGGCGCAAAGGGCGCACATACCGCCGGGCGTACAGCGCCTTGGTTTCGAGCGCATGTACGCCAACTATGACCAGTTCGGCTTTCCTGGCGGTAACTCTCTCGCACTTCATGCCATTCTCGGCCGCGATCCTCGTACTCTGAAGGACTACCTGCACGAACTCGCAAGTGCATCTTCCAGCTAAGGACTTAATCCACTCTGCGGTAAGAGCGCCTTCGTGGAAGGCGCTTTTACCGCGTCGTCTCTCATCAGAATGGACGATTGATCTCAGCTTCCGAAAGTATGTCTGTTGGAGATCCCGAGCCGGCACGGACAAGTCCTCGTACACGCCGTTATCGTGAGTTGACCCTGAGTGTGGGAAGCCGACATCACAGGACCGAGACTTGCCAGCAGCTCTGTGATGTCGCATAGTGGTCGCTTTGCTCTTAAGATCGTTATGGCTCTTTCTCAGTTGCTTTTACTTTCACGGGCCTAAGTAAGTGCGAGAACGTGAATTGAGCCAACTTCCACTTGCCGCTCTCTTTAACGTAAACCTCCGTCACCATGAAAGGGTTAGTGACTTCGTTCGGCCCTACCGCTGCGACTAGATCAATGTCGCTGAGCAGCACAGCCATGTTTTCAAACATTCGAATGTCAACTGCGTAAACAGTCGCTTACTCGTACCATATACCGCCGCTCTTGATGGTGGCGAGCTCCTGAGCCTTGCCCCAAGTCCCACCCATGTGAGTGAACATGGCCTTGTTGTCGAATAGCGACTCTAGGGAATCGACCTTCTCGTCTGCCATCCAATCCCATTTCCTTTTGGACAGGTCGATGATTTCCTGTTGCTCGGGTGTATGAGTTGAGGCAGTTGTGATTGTCTCCGTAGGTGGCACTGGCGATTACTGTGCGTACGAAGATATCGCCATCAGAGCTGATATCGACAGACCGAACAGTAAGGTTTTCATGTTTTCTTTCTCCTGGTAATCGTGGTACGCGAGTCTTATTGCAATGGCAGGTTGCGATGCGCTTCTCGCCAATCGCTCGGAGGCACGCCTTCCCAGCCGCGGAAGGCGCGCCCAAACGAGTTGGGATCTTCGAAGCCGAGCGGGTAGGCGGCTTCGTTCAGCTCCAGTGCTGAATTCCCAGGTAGTAGCGAGCCACCAGATGTCGGGCCTCGTCCAGCACGCGCTGGTAGCTTGAGCCCGATTCCTGAAGACGCCTTTGCAGGGTTCGCGGGCTGATATGGAGAGCCTGCGAAATCACCTCGACCGAAGACCGCTGGCCGGTCAGCTTGTCCTGTATCGTCCGTCGAACGAGTTCTACAAAGCTGTCCTCTTCCTTGTACTGCCGAAGTTGTTCATCGAATTGCGGGGCCAGCAAGTCGAGCGCGCCATATGTTCCACCGCCGCTTTGAAGTTCTCTGTCGAGAGGGCTGCAATGGCCATCGGATGAAAGCGTTCGGCTTTGTCTCTACACCCAACTTGAGCCCGATCAGCGCATCGTCGCTGATACCGTCGACGGCTCTCCACAAGCTGAACAGTTCAGGGTCGAGACGAGAACACGGTTTTGTTCGAAGAGGTCCCCGCGCGGTAAACCGGCGCGATGCAGCACCGTGGGAAGTGAATCCCCAGCTCGGTCAGCTTCAGCGCCAAGCGACCCGGAACACGGAAATATTTGAGCATGAAGGCTCTCCCATAGAAAGCGTAGTGGAATGGGCAGCATGCGACCCTGCGAAAGCTGCCAAAGGGCCAGCTAATGACGCCAAGATCAGGATGTCTGGTGCATGGCGTGATCGGAAGGGATATTGGCGCGTTTGGTCGGGCGCGTGTCGTAATACAAGCCTAGATTGTGAAATGCGATCTAGTGCACCCTGGCCGAACTCACCGCCGAGGTCGCACGGCAGACCGGCAAACCTGTTGTCTACAGGGATCTGCCACAAGCGGAATATGCCAGGGCCCTGACCGGCTTCGGCTTGCCGGAAGGCCTAGACGGGGAAATTGCGGACGCGGACGCGGGGGCAAGCCGGGGCGAGCTGGACACACAGTCGCACGACCTCAGCAAGCTGATTGGCCGCTCCAAAACCGCTCTGCAGCAGGCCGTGACCGCTGCGCTTGCGCGTAAGTAGAGCAGATGCTTGCACAACGAGGGAGCTGATCCCCGCCGAGCTCGCTTCTTGAGGAGAAGTCAATGACAGCAGAAAAACGTATGGGCCCGCGAACCCTTTCGCTCCATGCGTGTCTCTCGTAATTGACCAAAGGAGGTCATAATGCTCTACCGCAAGAATCTGCCAACTTGGGAACGTGTGGTCCGCATTCTCGGAGCGATTGTGCTCACCACTTGCGCTTTGCACTATGGCAAGAATGCTGTCGGAATCACTTTTGGGATCGCAGCTATCGGTACAGTGCTGACGGGCCTGGTTGGGTATTGCCCCTTGTGCCAGATCGGCGGGAGGAAGGGAATAGCCTGAGTAGGGATGCTCTATGGAACGAGATGAACTGATTGCCGCTGCACGGGCCGGCGACACCGACGCACTTAGCGATTTACTCAGGGAGTGCCAGCCTGATCTTCGCCGGTACGCTCAGCGCAGGTGCGCGTCCAAAGACGTCGACGACGCGGTGCAGGACGCTCTTTGGATTGTGCATGAACAGCATAGGGCCCTAAGGTATGCAGCAGCTCTTTCCGGATGGCTTTTCAGGATCATCCAACGCATCTGTTTTCGTATGGGGTATCGTGAGAGAAATCTGACGACGCTTGACGATGACGTACCGGAAAGCACACGAAGATCTTACAGTGCGGACCTGCGTCTAGATCTGGAGAGAGCTCTTGAAGCTCTTGAGCCCAGGCATCTGGAAGTGTTGCTTCTACGAGACATGTACGGCTACTCCGCGGAGGAGGTTGCTACACGGCTCCACATCTCCGCGGAAGCAGTAAAAAGCCGTTTACACAGAGCACGAGCCAGCATGCGACAAGCGATGGCAAGAGGAGAGCAACAATGTTGATGTTCGGGAACAGAACGCTGTCGGTGCATCTTCTGCGTGGGATCGGAGGCCTGAGCCTCGTGGCCATCTCGGTACACCTCATCGGCAAGCCTCACAGTTGGCTTGCGATTCTTTTCATGCCAGGTGCCCTTTACCTGCTTAAAGGCTGCCCGGTGTGTTGGATAATCGGACTGTTCGAGACAGTTGCACACCGAATTCGGGCTTGGTCTGCAAGGAAAGCATTAGCGGGCCAGTAGACCAAAGGCGAAAACGCGAGGCCTGAGCCGCAAAGAATGCCGTCCCCGAGTATAGGGGGAAAATCGAGAACAGGCACGGCAAGTCACGTTGTCGGGAGTGACTCCGCACCATCTGACAAAAAGCGCGTCCTGAAGACTGACGAGCGGTCGTAGATCTAGGCCTGGGCTTTTGACCGAAGCGTAACCTCACCGATATTCACTCCGTCGGGCTGCTGGAGGATGAAGACTACTGCGTTTGCTACATCGTCAGGCGACATGGCGAACTTCTCTGCAGCCTTCTGCAACTGAGCTTTCAGTTCAGGGTTCTTCACGTGCTCGCTGAAAGCCGTGTCGGTAAAACCTGGCAGGAGGGTGCTGACTCGTATCTGTCCCGCCAGCTCCTGGCGAAGACCATCGGAGAGGGCGAGGACCGCCGCCTTCGTTGGCGTGTACACGGGACTTGTGCGCCAAAGTAGCAGCCTTATCGAATCGCGAACGCGCATCTTTGATCGCCGTCCAATTGCCTCCAAGCCAATGCACCAGGTGTTCCATCGGGTGAAGCAGACTTAAGCCAAGAGCGGTGAGTTCGTACTCCACTCTCGGCGGCACCTCTGGGAACACCTCACGCGTCACAAACCCGTCTCGTTCCAGATTTCGTAGAGTGGTGGTGAGCATGCGCTGCGAGATCCCGTCGACCAGTCTTTGCAACTCTGAAAAACGGGCACGATTCCGCGGTGTCCGCGCAAGCATCACGATCAGCAGGATGCTCCACTTGTCTCCTACCCTGGTCAGCAGCTCCCTGGCGGCTTTTGCGTGCTCGCCTTTGCACATCAGAGCCACAGGTTCAAGAATGTTTTTCCCGACCTTTGCCATGGTTACCTCCATGTTCGCTACTGAACGGAAAGTGCTGTCTTCACACGGAGCCTAGGTCTCATTCAGTATGTAGGTATTACATCGTAACCGCTAGGAGGAAGACCGATGACGAGTTGGAAACGAATAGCCTACTGGATGACTACCTTGCTGGTTCTGTTGCCGTCGGCCGGATCGGGGATACCAGAACTCTTCGCCCATGGGCCGGCCCAGACGGTGCAGAGCCTACATGCACTCGGCTATCCGCTATACCTGATGAAAATCACAGGTGTTGCGAAGATTCTCGGCGCGATCACACTGCTCGTGAATCGCCCTGCTCTTTTCGTTGAGTGGGCTTATGCGGGATTTACGTTCCTGTTTCTTGGAGCGACGGCCTCTCACCTACTCGCCGGCGATGCAGTCCAGGCACCCATTCCAATGAGCATGTTCTTACTGCTGATGGTCTCGTACGCTCTGCATCGGCAGATGCGCTTGGGCTCGGGACAAGCGAAGATGAACACGGTAAGTTGAATGTCAGGCCTGAAGACCGCGATTGGCTTCTCGTCGGGTAAGCGGGCGGCATTACTGCGACCCCGCTGCCTAAGAGCCGCACCTAATAGCTTCCCATCATCCGGCTTACGCCGCCGCAAGCGCCGCGTTTTCAAGCCGGCATGGACCCATGCGCAACCACTGCAATCTCAACCTACTCAGGAGATACGCTAACTACTGAAGCGCGAATGTTGTTGGGCGTGCGTTGCCAAAACAAACTGCCGTCAACGTCCGACGGCGAGCTTGATCGCCAAAGCAACAAGCAGTAGGGCGAAGCCTCTGCGCAACGATAAGTCGGACAGGTGCTGTGCCCAGAGACCACCGAACCACCCACCGCCAGCGAACCCGACAGCGATCCATAGCGCGAGTTTCAGATCGACGTGCCCGGCCTTGTAATAGTTCCAGAACGCGAAGATGCCGATGGGCAGCAGCAGGGTCGCGACGGATGTACCCTGCGCGGTCTTCTGGGACATGCCGTAAAAGAAGATCAGGGCTGGAATCAGAAACGCCCCGCCCCCAATCCCGATCAGGCCGGAGATGATGCCGATGACCACGCCTAGGACGAGGCCACCGCCGATGGTGAGCGGAGTCATGCGGTCGCTTTCCCAGGACGGTTCCACGGCATGCGACCCAGCACGGAAGCCATCATGCAGGTATCGCTAACCCCCGCGTAGACGAGCCCCGCACCCACCAGAGCCGCGCCAGCAAAGAACTTTCTCGACGTAAGTAGGCCGAGACCGAAAAAGGTCAACACGAGAGCACCCGCAGTGATGCGCACCTGGCGCTCCATGGACCAAAGCCTGTTCTCGGCAGCCGTGAGCGGCTTGCCAAGGTTGGTCCACGCCTGTACTCCGCCGTCGAGCACATTGAGTGAGGTGAATCCCTTGCCGGCCAAGATTTCCCGCCCGTTCTCTGCACGGCGTCCGCTGCGACAGACGAGGGTCAGCGGCGCAGAGCGGTCCCAGCCTTCGCTTGCCTTGTCGAGCGTTCCAAGAGGAACGAGTTCCGAGCCTTCGACGTGACCCTCGGCGAACTCGGGGTATTCCCTTACATCAATCAAACGAGCTTCCATGTGTCTCTCCAAGGTGCTGATCCACTGTATGCGTTTATAGTGATATATTCAAGTCATGGCACGGCAGGTAATGGGTGACAAGATGCTCGACCTGGTCGCGCGGCGTTTTCGCACCTTGGGAGAGCCGTACCGGCTGCGGATCCTGCAAGAGCTGGAGGCAGGCGAGAAGTCAGTCGGTGAGCTGGTGGCGACACTCGACGGGAATCAGCCCAATGTATCCAAGCATCTGCAGATTCTTTCCGATGCAGGACTGATTGGTCGGCGACGTGAAGGCACGTCCATTTTCTACGCCATTAGTGACCCCATGGTCCTCAAATTGTGCGCCCTGGTGTGCAGCAGCGAAGCTGCGAAAAGCCGCCGCGAGTTCGAAGAGTTGATAGGCAAGCAAAGATAGGCAAAGCGATGAAGATTAAGCAATTTGAGGTACCGGGACTGGCACAGTATTCGTACGTCCTCTCGTCTGAAGGGCAGGCCATCGTCATCGACCCGATGCGCGACTTCGACCGATATACGGAGTATGCGGCAGACCAGGCCGTGACCATCAAGTACGTGACCGAGACCCACATCCATGCGGATTTCGTTTCCGGCGCACTCGCCCTTACTGAGGCCGTTGGCGCGGAACTTGCCCTTAGTTCTTACGATGATGAGCCATATTGCTACAGCATGGGGCACCTGGCCCTGCGCGATGGCGATGCACTGCACGTTGGCAAGCTGCGTCTTCTTGCGCTACACACGCCGGGCCACACCCCCGAACACCTGAGCTTTGTTCTCTTCGACGAGGAAAGAGACGGGTCACAACCTCTCGCGTTGTTTGGTGGAGACTTTCTTTTCGTCGGTTCACTCGGTCGTCCGGACCTGCTGGGCGAAGAGGCCACGCAGGAGCTTGCTCACGAACTCTACCGCAGCCTGCACCAACGCATCGCTTTGCTGCCCGATGGCGTACAACTCTACCCAGGTCACGGGGCAGGTTCGCTCTGTGGTGCGGGCATGAGCGAACGGGCCGAGTCGACGCTAGGCTATGAACGGCTTAGTCAGCCTTTGTTCGGTCTGAAAGAAGAAGCTTTTGTCCGTGAGATTCTCGCCAGCGTGCCGCCCATGCCTTCGTACTATCGGCGCATGAAGGAGTTGAACTCCAGGGGCGCCTCCAGCGTTGCCGACCTCCCCGGCAGCATGGCGCTGACACCTGCTCGCGTCGCGGCACTGCTCACTGACGAGAGCGTTACCGTCATTGACCTCCGTCGTCCCGAAGCGTTCGGCGGTGCGCATATTCCGGGTGCGCTGAATATCGGCGAGGGTCAGAACCTGTCGCTCTGGGCCGGCTGGATGCTCGACCCGCAACAATGCCTGATTCTGATTAATGACAAGGGGGACGATGAGGCTTCGCGTCGAGCCCTATTTCGGGTTGGACTGGAACAAATTGAAGGCTTCGTAGAAAAAGGAATGCCCGCCTGGGTAGAAGCTGGCCTAGAATTCATGCGGACTGATCAGCGACGATAAAAGCACCCGGCCGGCGACAATTATTTCTCCCTATTTGAGAACGGTTGAGACGATGCGGAAAGCGCTGGTAGGAGAGCGCGATCCGGATGGTGACAGACCAGCAAATAAGGAGGCTGTACAAGATGTCGCACATCGAGGGGACGAAAGAGATAGCAGCGGCGAAAGCGGGCATGGACGTGAAGACGGCGCGCAAGTACCTCCGGGCTCGGCGGTTGCCGAGCGAACTAAAGGCAGAGCGGCATTGGCGAACACGGCAGGATGGTTTTGCCGAGGTGTGGCCGGAGATGGCAGCCCAGCTGAGTGCAAACCCGGGCTTGGAAGCCAGGACGTTATTCGCTGCGCTTCAGCGGCAGCATCCAGAGCGCTTTGCCGATGGGCAGTTGCGCACCCTGCAACGGCGGATCAAGCGGTGGCGAGCCAGTGAGGGGCCGGCGCAGGAAGTGTATTTCGTGCAGGAGCACCGGGCCGGTGAGTTATGCGAATCGGATTTTACTCACCTGACCGATCTGGAGATCACCATTGCCGGCCAGGCCTTTGCGCACATGCTGTACCACTTCGTGCTGACGTATTCGAACTGGGAGACAGGCACGATCTGCTACACGGAGAGCTTCGCCAGCCTGAGTGAAGGGCTGCAAAATGCGCTGTGGGAGTTGGGCGGCGTGCCCTTGCTCCACCGCACCGATCGGATGACGGCTGCGGTTAATAACCTGGTCGAGCAGGCAGATTTTCAGAAGAGCTATCAGACCCTGCTGCGCCACTATACCCTCGATGGGCGCAAGATCCAGACCGGCCAGCCGAACGAAAACGGAGATGTGGAGCAGCGTCACTATCGCTTCCGGCGTGCGTTGGACCAGGCGCTGCTGTTGCGCGGCAGCCGGGACTTTGCGGACCTCGATGAGTACCGAAGCTATCTCGATAAGCTCTTCGAGCAACTGAATAGCGGCCGCAAGCCGAGGCTGCGAGAAGAACTGGAGAGGCTGGGAGCGCTGCCCGAGCGGCGGCTGGATACCGCCAAGCGGGTCCGGGCTCGCGTGAACTCCGGCAGCCTGATCGCGGTGGAGCGGAACAGTTATTCGGTCAACAGCCGGCTGATCGGCGAGATCGTCGAAGCGCGGGTCTTCGCCGAACACCTGGAGATCTGGTACGGTGGCCAAAAGATGGAGCAGTTGCCGCGGCTGCGCGGGCGGGCAAACTATCGCGTGGACTACCGGCACATTATCGACTGGCTGGTACGCAAGCCTGGCGCGTTTGCGAGCTACCGCTACCGCGAGCACCTCTTCCCGAGTGGCTGTTTTCGCCTGGCTTACGACTTGCTGCAGCAGCTCATGCCCAACCGCTGTGAGCGGCGTTATCTCCAGATACTGGAGTTGGCCGCTAAGCAAGGAGAAGCTCGTGTGGAAGATGCACTTCGGCTGCTGCTGGCGAGTGCGTCCGGCAAACAAACCATCGCGGATGCCGAAGCCTTCGACCGCTTTCTGAAGCGGTGTGAGCAGGCGCCCGAAATCGTCGATGTTCCCATCGCCGAGGTCTCGCTGAGCAGCTTCGATCAACTCTTGAGCCTCTCAGGCGGCGTGCAATGAGCCGCGCTGTGGATGTGAAGGCGGAGTTGACGCAGAGCCTGAAATACCTGCACCTGCCAACGATGCGGCAGTGCTATGAAGAAGTGGCGCAGCAAGCCGAGCGCGAGTCACTCAGTTATGAACGCTACCTGCATGAGTTAGTGCAGCGAGAGTGCGAGGAACGGCAGGAGAACCGCACAGCCAAGATGCTGCGCGAGTCGCAGCTGCCGCTGGAGAAATCACTCGGTGCGTTCGATACCAAGCGGCTTCCTCCGAAAGCGGCGCGCCAGATGCGCTCCTTGCTCGATGGGGGCTTTCTCGAACGAACAGAAAACGTGCTCGTGTTCGGCAATCCGGGCAGCGGCAAGACGCACATGCTGCAGGCCATCAGCCAGGAGTTGGTGCGCAGAGGACACCGCATGCTGTTCACCACCTGCGAGATGCTCGTGCAGCAGTTGCTTATCGCCAAACGGGACCTGAAGCTAAGCCGTCTTATCCAGCGCTACGCACGCTACGAAGGCATGATCATCGACGACCTGGGTTACATCCGGCAAACCCGGGAGGAAATGGAAGTCGTCTTCACGCTGCTGGCTGAGCGCTACGAGCGCGGCAGTGTCTTGCTGACCAGCAATCTGCCGTTCTCCAAGTGGGAAGGCATTTTCAAGGACCCAATGACGACGGCTGCGGCCATCGATCGACTCGTGCACCACAGCGTCATCGTTGAACTCAACATACCCAGTTATCGGCTGGAGCAGGCCCGCAGCAATGGCCACGCGCTTGACCAGGAGCCGTCAGGCGAAGCCGGCCCCGATGAACCAGCCTCCGGCTCCGGGCTCCGCCCTGCGCCTCCAGCCGCTTCATCGGAAACAAGCGTAAATGTCGTTGAAAGCTAATGACGGTAAATGTGTAAATGTCGTTTTTAGGGAGAAATAGTTGTCGTTGGTCGGAAAGAGTAGTTGACGCTGAACACGGACGGCTCAACTTTCCACGAAAGAGGTTGCCGAGCGCAAGCTAGACACGCAGGTTCTGGACGTTCGCAGTGACAAAGAATGGACCGGCGGGCACATTCAGGCTGCAATGCATATTCCTCTAGGCGAGTTGAACGAGCGAAAGAAAGAGCTCGAAAAAGACGCTGAGATCATCATTGTTTGCGGAAGCGGGTATCGTTCCAGCATTGCCGCCAGCCTGCTTCAGGCGAACGGGTTTGCAAGAATCAGTTCCATGTATGGTGGCATGGCGGCTTGGACTGAACGGAAGTTGCCGCTTTCCACCCACTGAACCGATCGATTTACCTTCACCCGAATCGTGCACAAGCGCACTTCTCGCCACCTAGGCCGAGGGAGTTTCAGCCGTCCACGGCTGATGGCCCGTGGCGTAGCGACACAGTTTGCTATCACCGCCGCAACTGACATGGAGAGGCAAGAAGTCCGGCAGCAAACCGCAATCTGGATAGAGGAATGAATGTCTGGGACCGCTTTCCTACTAGTCGCCTCGAGAATCGCGGCGGAAAAACCTCTCCAGGGTCTCGTCGGACTGAATGCGATTTGTTCTGCCTCTTTCTTGAAGGCGAGGCGGAGTCTATTTTGGAAAATCATCCGGCAGATGCGCAAACTCCACGCGTAAGAGCTTTGCTGGTCGAGGCCCATCCGGTAGTGGAGATGCAGTTCCACCGTCCGTTATGAAGTAGGCGACCTTGCCTAGATCTCCAGGACCTCTTCTCCAGGCGCCGGCGGACGGGCCGATGAGCTCTTCGTTTACCGGGTCACCCGCGACGCTCTGCGTGAAGCCACTGTTCAGCCCGGGGTTCATGGATACGAGGTCGATTGTGTTCTGGCGATGCGTGGTGAGATAGATAACCTGAGCTTCCTCGTCGATCAGGAAATCGTCACCCATTCTTCCGGCGACAACGAGTTCGGGCTCAGTTGCTGGCGCCAGCGTCTGGGGGTCCACCTTGACGCGCATGAACAGCTTCTTCGCTGTGGCCGTGTAGTAAAGGAAACCGCTCTTCGCGGCGTAGCGAACACCATTCACACCGGGCTGCTCTGGCTTCATCATTCCTGGAAAGTAACCCATGCTCTCGTGTTCGAGCCAGACCTGGAACTTCGGCTCGCCGCCATCAGCAGGTATATCTACACGCCAGATCAGCCCAGCCTGGGAATCTGCCACCAGCAAGACACCCGGTGCTAGCAGACACGCACCGTTGATACCGCGGGCCTGCTCCGGGAATTGACAAATGGTTTGAGGAGAAACGGCTGTACCAGGCTGCCAGCCTCGGAGATCAAGCCGATGCATGAATGACCTGTGGGTCTTGTAAAAGTCTCCTGAAAGCAGCAGGAATACATCGGGTTCTAGCTCGACCATGCCCAACGCGTTCTCGTTATACGTGTGCAGGCGAAGTGGCTGCACGACCTGGTCTCCCTCGCTTGGAGGCACGTACCACAATTCATTTTTATTGTTGACATGCACCAGGACGGAGTTGTCCTCGCGCACGGTTAAGTTCTCAAGAAAATACCCTTTAGGAAACTCCGCGAGACTCACGAGACGGGCTTGAGGAGCGTTGTTATGTGGCATGAGGTAGGACCTCCGTGAAACATATACTCCGGGCTGTCGAGACCAGCACTCGACGTACAAGGCCTGAGATTAGCGGGCGGGAGATGGGACAGCAAATGTATTCAGCAGAGAGCAGACAATGTCATAACAGCCGGCGAGAACCACCAGATCGACTATCCCGCGCACACCAAATGCGGCTTTGGCTCGCTCGAACACTTCCTGTGAAATCGTGCGATCAAGTACGAGCTGCTTTGTAAATTGCTGCGCCAGCGCTTCATCGTATGTGAGATCGGGAGCGAGCTCACCTCTTACGAGCGCCGCCACGTTTTCTTCGTCAAACCCCGCGATGCCCGCAACGGCAGAGTGGGCATAGAGCTCGTATGAAGATTTCCACTCCGATCCAACAGTAAGGATGACTACCTGGCGAACTCGCTCGGTCAAGCTGGTGCTTTTGCCTTCAATCGTTTGCAGTTCCATGAAGGCCGCACCGATGTCCGGACTCTGTAGGACCACGTTGAACGGACCTATAAGTCGTCCATCATCAAGCTTTGTCACGAACCCGGACTTTTGAGCCCACGGAACGGACCGCTCGATCATGTTGTAGAGCTTTCGCTGGCTTGAGGTAAGATGAGCCGGATCGGACAGTGGGATCCTACCCCCAAGAGCCTCGTCTTCTGCGGGCATGCCGTCTCCTCCTACTGATCGAGGCCAACAGCATTTGCGGGCACATCAAATGCCATTAAGGTGAGAGAAACCATGCTGAACCAGCCCATAAGGACCGTGACGTCAACGATGCCGGCGTCGCTTATAAGTTCTTTACACCGCTTATACAAGCCGGTCGGAACGACACGATGCTGGGCGAGAGCCGAGGCCAGTTCATAGATCGATTGCTCTCGGGGATCGGCGAAGGAGGTTGGTAAGCCCGCGATCAAAGCCTCCACACTCTTCGGCTCCAGGTGACCTTGCTTTTCGCCGATCATCTCGTGTTCATAGTTGCCGTAAGCTGCCCGCCACTGCCCGTTGATGATGTTGGTGACGATCTCGATCTCAGCCTTCGTTAGGGTGGACTCTTTCTGGTAGTAGTATCCGGTCGGAACAATCGTCTTTGACAGAGTGGGGTTCGACAGCCAAATTTTATGTGGGCCGGGCACCACACCGCGAAGCTTCATCGTAAAGTCATAAGCGTCCTTCATCTCGGGCGTCATGTCCGCAACAGGCGTTTCCTGAAAGCGACCGAAGGTGCCAAAGTCAGGAATCTCTGCCATACATCCTCCTATGGTTCAGTTTTCAAATTTCCTGCGAATCAGCATTGAGCTTACTTTGAGCCGAGATACTAACCCCCAGTTGCCCGCCGCCAAGCTTTGTGATGCGTAGTCATGCCGGGGCGTAAACCCGAACGCGGAGCTTTTGGGCAAAGCCTCTTGTGACGGGTGTAGCAGCATCCTTCGCAGGCAGCGACTTCTCTTGAGGAAGAGAGCGGTGGCGTTGGCCCGACGTCCTCTCTTATATGCGGAAGAGCTTCTCTGCATTTCCGTGCGCGATCTTCTCCCTTTCCTCCATGGAAATGGGCAAAGTCTCGACGAATCGTCGCGCGCCTGCGAGGGTCAGGTATGGATAATCGACGGAGTAGAGAATCCGATCCACTCCGACAACCGTCCGGATGAACTCGAAATGAGGCAAGTTCAGCATCCCGCTGGGAGTGACATATACGTGCTGCTTGAACGTGTCCGTGATGGAACGCGAAAGGCCAGAAACCTCCATCGGGATCATGTCATCGAGCCGCTGCAGATAGAACGGAACCATCTCCCCCCAATGGCCGCTGATGATCTGCAATCCCGGAAAGCGGTCAAACTTTTTCGCCAGCAATAGACGAAGCAACTGCACACCGGCCTCGTTGTGCCAGCCCCAGGCGAACAGCGAGAGCCTCGCAATAACCTGCTTGTCGAGATTGCCATAGTAGGGCTGCTGCACTGCAGGCAGAGGATACCCCGGATGCATATAGAGGGGCGCGCCCAGTTCGGCGAGCTTCGACAGGATCGGCTCGAATCGCACGTCGTCCAAGAAGACCTCGTCGGGGCGTCCGATCAGCATCGCACCCACAAACCCGAATTGCTTGACCGCACGTTCCAACTCGTCAGCCGCCTGTTCCGGATGACGCCAGGGAAGTGAGGCGAAGCCTCCGAACCTGTCCGGGTTGGCGCGCACAGCTTCCGCCAACCTGTCGTTGGCTTGTGAAGTAAGCGCAACTTCCGACTCGATCGGTGTAGATTGGGGCTGATTGCTGTACGACAAAATCTGCATGTCGATCTTATGTTGATCCATCAGAGCTATGCGCCCTGATCCCGTATCGGCACCGAGCTTGCTCGATGTCTCGAAGTCGATGGCCATGGGACGTAGATCGTCTCCATCCTCCATCTTGCCTTCGAAGCACGTACCAACTTCCGTCATATAGCCAGCTTCAACTTGCTGTTTGGGCTGACCGGCCCTCAGAAGCTCGCGATCTATTGTGTGTTCCTCGACGCAGATGATTTTCATGGGACGCCTCCGCCTGTTTTGATGATTCTGCGACTCCGAAGACCCAAACCTATGCACCAACTCGTCACGTAATGCGCAACCCGGATTGATCAGCCTCCTTCACGAAGAAGGGTGCAGGGAAGGATGTGACAGCGCCAGTTCGATGTTGCGGAGGTACCGCTGCAACCTAACTTTCTAATAATCGGAGCCTCGGCACGATGTGTGCGCATCCAACTAACCGAACTTTGCGGATCGCATGAGCTTTCGAATCGGTTCAGAGTGAAAGGGCATACGCGAATGAGCGGTTTCAAACTAAATGCAAACACCACTGCACTGGTAATCATCGATCTGCAGTATGGCCTTATCCCCCTGCCGGTGCAACCGCGCAGTTTCGACGACGTCGTAAAGCGAACCGCGCACTTGGCCGAAGCTTTCCGCGCAAAAGGAGCGCCAGTCATCTGGGTGCGAGTCGATCTGTTCAACTTTCGGCAACTCATCGTGGACCAGCCCATGATGGATCCGAACGCACCTCCACCTCCCCCTGAATCTGTCGAGATCGTTGCAGAGGCAGGTAAGAAGCCTGACGAACTGCTGATTACCAAACGGTTTTGGGGAGCCTTCGATACAACACCGCTTGAGGCTGAGTTGCACAAGCGCGGTATCGAGACGATCGTTCTCTGCGGCATCTCCACCGACATCGGCGTCGAAACAACTGCCCGATCCGCCGCAACCCTCGGTTTCAACGTCGTGGTGGTCGAAGACGCCACCTCCGCCCGCACTGTAGAAGCTCACCAAAATGCCATCGAGCGATTGTTTCCGTTTCTCGGCCGCGTCCGCTCGGCCTCTGAGGTCGAAGCAGCTCTGGCTTAGCTTCGTGCTGTGCCTTTGCTGTGAGTCGAGTTCGTCTAGGGAGCCGGCGTTCAAATTGCGCAAATAGCTGGCTGGGAAGGCATACCGGCGAATCTGACAGTGGTGGTAGCCTGCCAGCGCGCAGCGGCCCATCTGTCTTCTAATTCAGACACAAGCTTCGTTTGCCGGTCCCGGATCGGCGGAGCCGATTGCTAGCGTACACGTCGCAATCCGCTTTCTACGTCGGCCTGAGGGTGGCGTGCCGTTCACGGAGTCGATCTCCGCAGGAACCATGGCCAGCATAGTGAAATCCTGAGAGATCGCAAGGTACGCCTCGTGGGCTAGCCCGAGAGCCTACTGCTCAGGGACCTTGGTCGGAACAGGCGCAAGCAGTCACCTCCGTTGAACCTGTGCCCACTGATCCACGCGGGCCGCGTATTCGGCCCGGTTGTGCCGGTGGCGTTCTTGAACCCGCCCGTCGTGCACCGCACGGCGGCCATCCTGGCTTCGGAACGAGGAACTCCTGTCGCTTTCTCCGCGTATCGGGAGGGTGTCGATTTAGGTGCATCCACCGGAAGCGGCAACCTTCGCCGACGCCTCGCGGCCACCCTCAAGGGACTCACGCAGATGCTGATGGGTCCGCGTAAGGCGCTTGCCGCGACCGTTTCGTACAGGCATCGCCAGGCTCCTGACAAAGTTCCTGCTGGCCGCAGGATCGGGTCCGTTCGGTCGCTATCTTACAGACTGGGAGTGGCAGGTCGAAGCCACGCAACAGCCGCGAACGGCATGACCGGTTCCTCGACGCTTTCCGGAAGCGGTCATCCCGGCTATACAGCGACTGCAGTCATGATCGCGGAAGTGGCTTTGCACATGGCAAGCCGTCACCCGCAGCGTAAGCGTACGGCGTGTCCCTCTGGCGGAGTGAAGCGGCGGGGATGATCATCTGTGCATGAGTTATACCGAGCAAGTGGGCTCCGGGCGTCAGGTCCGCAGGTGGCGATCGGTAGCGGAGAAGCGACACATTGTGCAGCTGACGATGGAGCCGGAGGCGAGCGTAGCTGAGGTTGCTCGTTCGTTCGGGCTCAACGCCAACCAGGTGTTCAAGTGGCGTCGCGCCTTTGAAAAGGGAGAGCTCGTCGAGCCGTATGCGGCACTGCTGCCGGTCAGCATATCGAGTTCGCTTGAGCCTGAGAGTGTACCCGTCGAGCAAGTGGATCAGAGCCATTCGGCAGGGGCGGGCACGATTCATATCGAGCTACCAGGCAGGGTGAGGATCAGCGTGGAGTCAGGCGCCGATGGGACATTGCTGCGGTGCATTCTCGAGAGCTTATGCAAGTGATCGAACTGCCGCCAGGAACACGGATATGGCTGGCCGCCGGCGTTACTGATATGCGCCGTGGTTTTCAAGGGCTCAGCGCGCAGGTGCAGACCGTGCTCGAGCAGCAACCTTACTCCGGGCATGTGTTTATCTTTCGCGGGCGGAGAGGCGACATCGTCAAGTGTCTCTGGTTCGATGGCGATGGTCTGTGTCTGCTTGCCAAGCGTTTGGAGAAGGGGCGTTTCGTGTGGCCGAAGGCGCGAAGCGGCACGATTTCACTCTCACGTGCGCAGTTATCGATGCTGCTCGAGGGCATCGACTGGCGGAGAGTCGAGCGCACCTGGGCACCGGAGTTAGCGGTCTGATACTCGCCCGGATTTCTCTTGAGCTATGTGCTTTTTCTGGGTGCATTCCACTGCACGCGATGGCATACTTCGCGCATGGATTTTGCTCCTCTTGCTGATCTGGACAGCCTCGATCGCGATGCATTACTAGCACTCGTCCTGGGTAATGAGAAGAAGCTCGCAGAACGGGATGAAGAGCTTCGCTCCCTTCTTGCTGAACTAGATACGCATCGCGAGAGACTCTCCGAACAAGCCGATGAGTTGCGCTCGCGCAGCGAGCATATCGAACACCTCAAGCTCATGGTTGATAAGTTGCGGCACATGCTCTTCGGTACCAAGAGCGAAAAGGTCGCGATCAAGCTGGAGCAGTTCGAGCTGGAACTGGAAGAGATGGAGACCACGCAGGCCGAGGCCGAATCAGCCCTCGAGCAAGTGGTGCCCGCGCAGGAGCCTAGAGCCAAGGCTGAGCGCAAGCCGCTGCCAGAGCACCTCCCGCGTGAGATCGTCACCCATGCTCCTGGCCGCGACTGCTGCCCGGATTGCGGAGGCCAGCTGCGGCAGTTCGGGGAAGATATCTCCGAGCAGCTCGAGTATGTCCCTGAGAACTTCAAGGTGATTCGGCATGTACGACCGAAGTTCTCCTGCTCCGGCTGTGACCGCGTTGTCCAGGTGCCGGCACCATCGCGGCCGATCGAGCGCGGACTTGCCGGACCCGGATTACTGGCGCACGTGATCGTCTCGAAGTTCAGCGACCATCTTCCTCTGTACAGGCAGTCCGAGATATACGCGCGACAGGGCGTTGATATCTCTCGCTCCACGCTGGCCGGATGGGTTGGTGCCTCGAGCGATCTGCTCGCGCCCCTCGTCGATGCACTGCAGGGGCATGTGCTTGCTGGTCGCAAGCTGCATGCCGATGACACGCCCATTCCGGTGCTCTCGCCTGGCAGTGGCAAGACCAGGACGGCACGTCTCTGGACCTATGTGCGCGATGATCGTGCAGCAGGCGAGCCGACTCCGCCCGCAGTGTGGTTTGCCTACTCGGCCGATCGGAAGGGAGAACATCCGCGCCAGCACTTGAAGACGTACAAGGGTGCTCTGCAAGCCGACGCCTATGCCGGCTTTCATCACCTGTACGGCGATGATGTGTACGAAGCCGCGTGTTGGGCGCATGCGCGGCGCAAGTTCCACGAGATCCATGCGGTCCATGCCTCGCCTACCACCGCAGAGGCGCTGGCCAGGATCGGAGCACTCTACGCGATTGAAGAAGAGATACGCGGCAAGCCTGCAGAGCTTAGGCGCGAGGTCCGGCAGACCCGCGCGGCGCCGCTGCTCCAGGCACTGCGAGCATGGATGGAAAAGGCACTGCGAAGCTTGTCTACGAAGAGCGATACCGCGGCCGCGATTCGTTATGCACTCTCGCGCTGGCGCGCTCTTACGCGCTACACCGAAGATGGCCTACTCGAGATCGACAACAGCGCGGCAGAACGCGCACTGCGGGCCGTCGCCCTGGGCAGGAAGAACTTTTTGTTTGTTGGTTCCGATTGCGGTGGCAAACGCGCCGCAGCCATGTACTCGTTGATCGGTTCGGCGAAGCTCAACGGGCACGACCCAGAGCTCTATCTACGCACCGTGCTGGCACGCCTCGCCAACCATCCCATCAACCATATCCATGATCTACTGCCCTGGAATTTGGCGCACCCACTCCAAACCCACGCTAGCAACGCCGCCTAAGACACACTCAACAGGTGTCCGCTAAAAAAACAAGCGGACGCCTGTTGACACACTTTATCTGCTGTCAATGGGCACTCGGCGTACGCTTACCCCGCAGCACGCCCGTGTTGGCTGCCTTACCCCGGCGCTTGCCATACGCGACTCTGGACAGCCAACGATGGTGGCTTCGTTGGAGCTAAGCTAATCTCTCCGCATCACCGCCAGGCACCTTGGAGAACGGGCTCGCAGGAACGCTCGAATAGCATCGCGGTGCCAAGGCTTTTCACGCTGCAGCAATATGAGTTGCCACTCGCTTCCTGAGGTCCAGCATCCTCTCGAGCGAGTAGTAGCGTCCCTCGCGCACCACTCCCGCCAAAGCATGCAGATTCTGAAAACTTTCAAGCGGGTTCGCCTCCAGGATAACCAGATCTGCCCTTTTGCCTTCGCTTACGCTACCAAGTGTGTCCAGCCTGTTCAGGAAGTCTGCGCCGTTGCATGTGGCCATCTGCAGCACCTTGAGCGGGCTCAGACCAGCACTCCCGAGCAGATCGAACTCCTGATGAAGGGATACCCCCGGTACCAGCCAACCGCCGCCACCGCCTGCGTCCGTGCCAGCTGTCATCCTGACACTGGCCTCGTCGAACATGCGCGTGATGCGCAAAGACAAATAGTTTAGCCGCTGGATCGTCTCCCGGAACGCCGGCGTAAGGTACTCACGATATTGCTGGGTCGCATCCGACCAGAGCGCGCGATTTTCCTTCGAGACATACTGCAGATCGGGTGAGTCCGTGAACTCAGGCGAGTCGGCGAACTGCATTGTCTTATTGCGGATCAACGTCGGGCACATCCAGGTCCCGTTGCGTGCAAAGGTCTCCGCGAGTTTCTTGCACTTTTCCTCGCTGAAGCTATCCATCAGCCGCTGTGTCCTGCTCATGGCGTTCGGATCCATGTTGAGGCGCAACAGCATGGGATTGGCGATGGCGATCCGCGTTTCGTCTCCCATGCCTTCCATGGACAGCTTCATTGCGGCGGGCGGACGTAGCCTGAGGAGAAGCATCAGCAAAGGCTTGAACCTGGAGGTGTTGAGCAGGAGCGAATCGATCGGCCCTAAATGTTCAACGAACCGCAATCCAGCCTTCGAAGACTTCACCATGTCTACGCCAGGTGAGATGTGGCCGCCATACGGTAAACCAAGCCGGCTTGCTTCAGCCAAAGACGCTGCGAACACCTTCGGCGTGACGAAGATGGTCTTGATGAAATCCGCACCCTGCTCCTTCTGCCTGCCCACTTCGGCAATAGAGGCATCGGATGTCGGGGCATTCGCCGAGGTAAGGATATCTCCCGGCATCGCCAGCAGCTCCGGTGTATCCGGCCCAAAGTTGAGCTTTCCTTCCCGCCGTTCTGTCAGCAGCTCCGGTGTACCGGCCATCTGCCGAGTTCCGGTGATGCCGTAGGTAAGCATTAGTGACAGACCGTTTTTTGGATCGGAATCCTGCATGCAGTGCGTGTGCATGTCCAGAAAGCCGGGGATAACGAACTTGCCGGACGCGTTCACGACGGTAGCGGTGGGCTCGCTCTTCAACATTTCTGCGGACGTAACGCGACGGATCTGCCCCGACTCGATCCAAACAGCCTGATGAGGAAAAAGCGACCCATCTCGCGGATCGACAACCGTTACATCCGCCACGATAAAACGCTGCTTTTCTATGGTCGGTGACGTCAATGGTTCTGTACGCATTCAGTCTCCTTCGCTGAATGACTAAGATGCCGGCATTTTAATCGCACACACCTGAGTCAAACCGAACCACCCTCTCCTTTCGACGTGCCGCTATCATGAGCGCGAGAAGGCTAGGGTCGTTGCGCCTCATAGAACATTGAGCGCGTTCGTGCCTCCAGTCTGACTCAGACTATTGATCCGACGAGTCGTAACGGTAATTCTTAATATGTCAGCTTGTCGCAGAGAGTTCGCCTCTCTCGAACGCGCGTTAGCCGTCGACAGCAGGATCGTGCTTAGCAAACCCTATCTGTTCTGACAGCAGATGCGTAAAGCCTGGCAGTCTGTCGAAAACAAGAATTAGCAAGGTCTGCGGGCCTCACGCCATTTTGTCCCCGCATCTTCAAACCAGTACAAATGCACTCCTCCGGAATTCCAAACGCAGCGTTTGATGGAAGCATGAAAGCAAAAGATGGCGCGAATGGAGCGAGACCCGGACTACGGCTTGACACCATTTGCATCCAAATCTCTACAGCTTGCGGTTGCTCGCCTAAGCTCCAAATGGCCGACCCTTGAGATTGCCGTTTCTAGCAGATCTACCATGCGAGTCAAGGCTGACCTTTGTTGCTGCCAACCCCGCGTGCTCTGAGCTGCTTCTACCTGCCCCTCGATAGGAGATGGAATATGGTTGTCGTATACATCACATACACGGGAGATGCATCGACCCGATTTGACCGCAGCTACTACAGAAATCACCATCTGCCTCTGGTAATGCAGTACTGGAAGCGGCATGGACTTGAGAGTCTCAGCGTTTTGTATCCGGAAGATCTAGGGATTGGAACGATCGCGATTGTGAATGCAAATTCCGGGATGATGCCGCGGTCACAGCATCGTTTGAGTCAGCGGAGACCCTGCACGTGATGGCTGATGTGAAGCATTTCACCGATGTCACACCGACGCAGACACGAGCGGTTCCGCTGTAAGAGTCATGGGAAAAACTTCATCGAAGTTGCGGATGAGGATGTAAGGAGGCCCTACGATCGCAACGCGATCTCCAGGCTGTTATTCATCCTGATGTTCCTTAGACGACGTCAATCTTCTCTTCATCATTTTCTGCTCTGCCGGATTGGGAGTACTGACCACCTAGCTGGAGCACGCAGAAACACGTTTCGTTTTGCTGGTGAAAGCAGGGCGAACCTTGTTTCTGTGCTCGCCCCGCTACATAAGTGAACACCCGGAAAGGTGCAGGCATGGATCGATCGGGGATCGGTTCATCCCGAGCAGCCGGGCGACGTGAGATCGGCCTCAAGCGCTCGACATGATTGCTGCTCATGACACGTCTGCCAGACTCGGCGAGATCAGGCAGCCAACGCTCGTCGTATGCGAGACCCACAACTATTGCACACCACTGCCGCTCTCCAAAGAACTTGCCAAAGGTGCCATCGGCGCCGGCGTGATCGAGACGGACATCTTGGCTGACATTGTGGAGGATAGCCCTGCCACGCTCGCCAGCTACGGGCACATGCATGCGCTCGGTCGAGTCGGCCAACCGGACGAGATCGCGCAGACGGTGGCTTGGCTGGCTTCCCCGCGCTCCAGCTTCGTGACTGCGCGCTCGTCATGGCGGATGGCGGGTACACGGCCATGTGATCAGGCAGCGCCTTCGTTCCGTGCACCCCGCACACGCCCGGCACGGTACAGGCCGGATCAGGAGCATACTGCCCTTTCACAAACTCGCGGTGCCTGTTGTATGAATCGGACCTCTTCGTGAAAAAAGGCAAAGCTGCATGTTTCAGCAAGTTGCCACTCCAGCAACTTCTATGGTCGCTCTTTGCTCTCTTCCACGATGAGCGCGTGCACTAAGGCCCAATCCTGATCATTGGCGTAGGCATCGTAGAAGTGTGCCTGCTGGCCGTTTACTGAAGCTGGATAGACGAAGGCGGCTGAACCACGACCATCCGCGGAGAAGAGGCTCAGGTTGTTTCTCACAATGGTCTCCGCACGAGAGTTGTAGCTCTCCTCGCCAGTGATTTTGCTGTAATGGGCGAAAGCCACCGCCGTGAGGGTGCTCCAATAGTGCGGCTGTGTGTCACCCCACATGCGTGCCTTCCCGAACCAGTAATCGTCCCAATGGCGAATCGCAATCTCGTGAAGATGGTGGTCTGGCTGACGGCCATTGAAGAGCTCTAACATTTCGAGCTGGAGCTTGCCTGCTTCAAGCCAGCGCGGCTCCCCAGTTACGCGATGAAGTTCCAGAAGCAGGATTGCAGCCGGAGCCACGATCGACTGCTCGAAGTTCACTTCGCTGGACGGATAGTGGACACCATTCGCCGCGAATCGAACTCCATGGTTCTCGAACAGCCTCCGGACCCGCTCATAGTCTTCATTCCGACTGGCTGCCTTCAGCGCGGTCAGACCTTCAAAGACCGGCAAACCTATGGCATAAAAGCGTTCGCCGCCATTGGCATAGTAGCTCTCCACCGTGGCGACAAAGTTTGTCAGGCTGTCGTCCGACCCGCTCAGCTTCGCCATCTCAAGATGAAATTGCGCCACCCAGGGCCAGTTATACAGGCGCGTCTGCTTGGACCCCACGCTGTCGAGTACGGTTCCGTCCGCCTTTTGCAGTTTGTCGCTGACGAAAGCATAGTAGCGATCGAGAGAAGAACGCAGCTCCGGGTCAGCGTCCGGCTTATGCTGTAGCCAGCGAGCGATAAGAACGCCCATGCCGACTCGCTCGCGGCCTTCATTGTGATCGGTTCCCCAATCCTTCCGTACGATCGCCTCCATCTGGTTGTCGTAGACCAAATACGCCCCGTCCAGCGGATCGTTCGGATTTTTAACCTGCTGCTTCGCGGTGATAAAGCTGACTCTGCTGCGGATCACATCGTGAAGCACAGGTGCAACGTTCACGACTGCCCTTGTTGTCAGTCCATCCCCGTAGCGGAGATGCAAAGTCTTTTCACCAACAGAATTTGCCGTGTACGGAACGTCTACGTCGAAGTGCGCTCCCTCGGCCTGCTGACCCGTGATCCGAACGTAAACCGTCTCCCCTGTATATGCTGTCGCATGCTTCATTTCCAGTCGCATGAACTGCCTCGAACGCGTTTGGGCCTGTCTGAAGAAATCTTCCCACCCTTTATGCCAGAAGCATTGCCAGCCAACAGCATAGGACTGCCCAGGCTTCAACTCATGCAGCGCCGGATGGAACAGGAAGATACCGCGCGTATTGGAAGAGGTAGTTTGATCACGACCGGTGACCGAGTAGGCATGGATTGCGCCTTCCGTGAGGACAAGCCCCAGATGAGGAGGTCGGCCACCCATACGCAATGCTGCTACCCACGAGGAGGACTCGCCACACCAGATGTGCGTATGCGCGCGATGCTCAAGGACATCCGCCGCCGAAGTGTAGTGATCATTGAACGGCAGAGCAATCGCAGTACCAAGGTTGCCCCCATCGCCGATCCCCAACGTCCTTGCGCCTGTGTTGCTGAAAACATATCGCTCCTCCAGCGAGTCACCGTGAAGGCTGCGCGAAACCCGGACCATGAGGTCTCCCTCCACGTAAGTGACACTCATGGAGCGATCCGTCGAATTCATTGTCAGTTCCACCGGGTTCTGCCACCAGACCCTGTGCATGGGAGGTCTGCCGAGATCGGTGTAGCCCAAGCCCCAGCGTAGCGATTCGGGTTGCCACGCCGCGTTCTCCCGCGAAGATATCCAGTTCATTCCGGCACGATCTCCAGGATGTGCAATCGATGTGATTGCACCCGTGGATCGATGGAATTTCAAAAGAAAAGAAGTGCTCTCGAGTACATGGGGAATCGATTGCTCGCCCTTCACTGCATCAGTTGCCAGAGTCCCTACACCCAACCCAGCCGCTTGTAGAAATTTACGACGGTCCATGTATCCTCAGGTCTAAAGCTTCACTCTTTCCCGTGACAGTAGTTTGTCACATGCGTAAATGCTTGAAGCAAAAAGCCAAGATGGCGTTGTGTCCATCGCGGGTTGCAAAACTGAGAGATCCGGCGGTGCGAAGCTCACATTCTCCGTCGCGTTACGCTGTCGCGAACTGCGAATCGCACCGCGAATGGCCGGAATACCTCACTACGTCTTTTCTAAGGTGAAAGCAGACTTGAGGTCGCGGCCGTCTCTCACCCTTGGCCACTTCTCTCCGCATTCGGAGGACTCCGTCTCATCACATTTCAGACGGCAAGTTTCAGCAGTTGATCGGCGTTGCCATGCGCTATTTTGGCGAGAGTCTCGGTTTCAACAGGGATTGCTTCCAGGAAGTCCCGCCCTCGCTTCAGAGATCCAAAAGGGTAATCCACGGAATAGAGAACCCGGTCTGCCCCGAACGCGTCGAGTGTGGCCATGAACGACGGCAAGAAGAAGAACCCACTGGTGCTTACCCAGACGTGCTTGCGCAGGATCTCGCTGGGTATGCCGGAAAACCCGCCGAACTGATGGAACTGCTGGTCCAGGCGAGGCATCATGATCTGCAGACCCTCGCCCAGGTGCCCGATGATGATCTTGAGATGAGGATGGCGCTCAAGTGTGCCGGAGAGCAAAAGACGCAAGACGTGGACTGCGGTGTCGTTGTGCCAGCCCCAACCTGACACGGACATCCAGAAGCCAAGATCGCCCGGCAAGCCAGAGTAGAGTGCGTCTCGAACCGGCTTGGAAGAGGCAGCGGGGTGCAGGTAAATGGGAACGTCGAGCTGCTCTGCCCGGGCAAGGAGAGGCTCGAACGATCTGTGGTCGAGGTAGCGTCCGTCCGTGGCGCCGCTGACGAGAGCACCCTTGAAGCCAAGCTCCTTCACTGCTCGTTCCAACTCGTTCGCCGAAGCATCCGGATCGGTCAAAGGTAGATGCGCGAACCCGGCATATCTTTGTGGATGAGCCGCGACACGGCTTGCAATCTGGTCGTTCACCTCCTGAGCCCAGCGCAGACCTTCTCTCGGCGGAAGCAAATCGGCGCCCGCACTTGGAAGGGAGAGCACCTGGACGGTGAATCCGACCGTATCGAGTTCCTGCAGACGACCTTCAGTGTCGCCCATCTTGTCATTCATACTCCACTTGCCGTACGGACTGTTCCGTGAGATGTAGCCTCTCGCAATCACAGCGTTCTCCGGTAAGCGATCGGTGAGCTCCGGAAAGGTAACGTGTTCCTCAACTCCCACAATCCGTTCGAGCGCCGCATGCTTATCGATCATGCTCTCTGCCTCCTCAAGGTGATGCTGAACTTATAGCAACTTCTTCTCACAAAGCCGAGAAAGGTGTGGTTTGCCGGTCCCCGCGGACTCAAAGTTGACGATCTCCTTCTCAAGGCCGGCACACAAAACGGCCATGTGGCCTGTTTCTATTTCGGCCGCGCAGCATCGATGTACGTCGGCACATTCCAGTAGAAAGGTCGAAAGTCTGCAATCTTACCGTTTTTGACGGTCACGACCTGGACCATAGGAAGGTCTTGGGATGATCCATTCCTCCGTGATCGCGTCTTGAAGCGACAGACCACGATCACTTTGTCGCCCTTTTCAAACCAGTCCTGCTCGACCACTTCGAGCGTATCGAAGATGGCACTCATGGTGAGAGCCCACTGCTCGTATTGAGTGTGGCCGACATACTCTCCGCCAAAGGGCAGATCAGGGGATTGGTGTAGAACCACATCCGGGTCGAGAGTGGCCGCGATGTCAGCGAAGCTTGCCTCCTTACCGGATGCTGTGGTCTGCATGTAATTCTTCTCTGCTTCGTAAAACGCCTCAAGAACCTGCCTTGGTGTTTTGTCTTCAGGCATGCTTCCCCCTTTGCAGTTGATCGACCAGCGTAGCTGTATCCCAGTAGAACGGCCAAAGCTCGGAGATGAGACCTTCGCGAAATTTGAAATACTGAAGCAGTGGCCAATCGAACTTTTCACCTGTTCCGCGACGTTCCGCATGAACATGAGAGCGGCTGATCACAACGTCTCCGATCGGCATCTGCTCGGGTTTCGTGACTTCCATGGCGGCCCATGTCAGGGAAAATGACTGCATCCATTTCTCAAAACCACGATGCCCCCGCCACTCGCCCCCATAGGGAAGTGAAGGAGGTTGGTAGAGGACGCATTCCGAAGCGAGAGTAGACGCGATTGCGGTGAAGTCCCCTCCACCCGCCCGGAGGTAAGCGCCTTCGGCCTGATAGAAGAGTTCAAGCGTTTTCAACATCCTTCCGTGGCTCATGAAACTCCCCTTAGCGGGTGTTTAATGCTCAGCAGCCATTCCGCGCATCCAACGAACCCAACGGAACCGGTGCGTATCAAGGATATCGAAATCATGCTACCTCAGCAGTCGCTCGGATGACACACCGATAGCTCATTTGATGCTGGCACTCGTTGAAAGCCATTCCCGATACCCGAAAGGACAGCAAACGTGTCAGGCACTCTTACTCAGATGATCGAAGACCTTCTTGCAGATCCCACGAATCCTGAAGTCGTGCATTCTTTGTGCGATCCCCACATCACCTATGTGTCTCTAAACTTCGATAATCCCGACCTGAAGCGAATCATGCCATGGGCGGGCACGGCGTATGGTCCGCAAGCGGTCATCGATACCTACAGTCAGGTGGGAAAGTATTGGAAGAATCTTGAGCTCACCATCACAGATCGCCTTGAGTCGGATGAAGGTGCTGCCGTATTTGGCAAGTTCACCTATGAATCCCAAACGCAGCACCGCACAATCACATCACCTTTTTGCATCCTCATCCGGGTGAAGCAAGGACAAATCGTTTACATGCAGTTCATGGAGGATACGTTTGGCACCGCATCCACTTTCAAGCAAGGGGGCGCTTGGAAGGTTCACAGCAACCCTGAGGGAACGAGCTTCGAGATATAAGTGCGAGTGACGGTCGTGCAAGAATGCCGTCGCATCAAGTGCGATGATGGTTCCCGAAGCAGCGGTTCAGGTCCTGAAGATCGCACAATTCGAGGTGTTTCTCGTTGATGAGAGTTGCGTGTGCCGTGTGGCGCGGAGAACTGAACATTGAGTGGTGAATGCTAACTGTGCTGTTTGTGAGCTCCTTTAGGCGGGACTTACCGCGCGTAGAAACTTGAGGAGCTGTTCACTGACTTCTGCAGAGGCTTCATGTTGTATCCAGTGGCCCACATCGTCTAGTTCAAGATGCCCGAGGAGGCCCGGAAGCCCCACGAAAAGCTTTTCAGCGGGAGGATAAAGCGCCCCCAGCCCGTCGGCCTTTCCCGAAATGTAGAACGAGGGCTGGGTGATCTTCGCACCTCTCCAGGCAGAAGACAGGTAGAAATATGGTTCGGCTGCACGATAGTAATTGAGTGCACCATGAAAGCCGGTGCGTTGAAATTCCGCTACGTTGTACTCCACGTAATCTGGTTCCATCCATGATGGCAACGGCCGAGGAGCAGGGCGATGAAGACTTCGTGCAGGGTGTAGAGGGTCCCATCGTTGATCGGCCGGAGCAGAACCCGATGCCCAATACAAAACACCCGGAATCGTGACGGCAGCATCGGACCAAATGTGATCGGCCTCCGATTTCATCTGCTCGAACATATAAAAGTCGTTTTCATGCCCAGTGCTTCGCATACGCTCGAAGATGCTGACATCGCCACGCGGAAAGTAAGGCACGCTCAGGCAGAACACCGCCTTGAAGCGGTCGGGGCGCATCATGGCGGCATTCCACGCATGGGTTGCACCCCAATCGTGACCGACGAGCACGGCGCTTGAAATATCCAGCGCATTGAGGAGTCCGACCAGATCGCCCGCAGTTTGCAGCGGTGTGTACAAAGCGAAGTCGGATGGCGCTGAGCTGCGCCCGTATCCGCGCATATCCGGAGCAATCGCTCGATAGCCTGATGCAGCAACCACCTCCATCTGCCGCCGCCATGTATACGAGGTGTCCGGAAAGCCGTGGCAGAAGAGAACGGCCGGCCCGCTTCCTAGCTCCGTTACGTACAGGGAGATGCCATTCGTCGCGATCTGATACTCCGTAAGTTCCATCTGTCCTCCACTCTTCATAGAAGCCGGCATTCCCCATCTCGGTAAGCTCCAGCGTAGATGCTGGTGCACTCCTGCGCGCTATCGCGACTCTCCGCTGCGGGCTAGACAACGATGAATCGCCTACAATTTCAACGATCGAAAACATCGCTCTCCTCGAGATGCGCGAGGAGCTTCTGGTGCATAGGCACCCAGCCGAGGCGTTCCTGCGTCAGCTTGCTGGAAGCGGGATTGTCGATACCGACAAAGCCCGCAGCCAATCCAAAGTGTTTCGCGACTTCGCCGGGCTGCTTCGATGTCACCGGCACCTTCAGGCGCCGTCCGATCACTTCTGCGATCTCCCGTAAAGGTATGCCCTCTTCGGCGACGCCGTGATAGGTGCTTCCGGCAGGGCCATTTTCCAGCGCCAGGCGGAAGAGTCGAGCAGCATCCAGATAGTGAACCGCCGGCCAGCGGTTCCAGCCGTCTCCAACGTAGGCGGACCCCTTCTTCTTGCGGGCGGTTGGAATGGTGAGTGAAACAAGGCCGAAGGCTCTTGGCCCGTGAACAACGGGCGCAAGCCTGATTGCGGAGGTACGGACGCCGCGGGAGACGAAGCTCTTGAGAACGTCTTCGGTTCTGGCTCGCAAGATGTTGAATGCGGCGGGATCATGGTTATAGGGTTCGTCCTCGGTCGCGAGCTGCCCGTATTTCATTCCCAAGGTGCCGAACGGCGCAACGAACGCGCTGCCCTCTTGCAGAGCTTCGCCCATGGCCACGATGGCCTGACGATCAGCGGCGACCCCAGCTTCCATGAATCGCTTGAAGATGCCTTTTGGCGCTCCGCCCATGAGCACGCGAAGACGCGTCGTCAGCGGCATATGCGAGAACTGATGGTAGAAGGCTGTGTGAATGACACCTTCTGCGGCAGATGCCCCTTGACGTAGGAGGGCCAGATCCTCAATCGTGCCCACCAGAGTGCGCGCGCCGGCATCTGTCAGCTTCTTGGCGGAAGAAGTGGATCGAGCAAGGCCAGTCACCTCGTGCCCTGCCGCTAGGAGTTCCTTTACCACCGCTAACCCAATCAGCCCTGTTGCACCCGTTACGAAAACACGCATTCGCATAAACCTCTCTTTGAAAAACACTGTTGTTAAGCGCGGAGTAAGGGTCGGCCTGCCATGGCCTGGCGATACATCAACCACACGATCGTTGTGTAGACAGCGGACCCTGCCACAACTCCACCAACCTGAAAGTGTTGGCTCAGACTGGTCTGGCTGAGGAGCAAACCAAGAAGCGGGAACGCCTGAAGCGAGTGGACACCAAAGAAATGCGCAACCCGCAAATCTCCAAAGGCTTTGCTCCAGTTCAGAAACGGCAGTCCAGGAACGCCATCCGGAGCGCCGATCGTATGACCGCCATTGTTGATCATTGGCTGTCCTTCTGCGCTGCCTGCAAGGAAAAAGAGCAGGCCGAGACGGACCCCCCACGTCACGGCTGCCGGCCATTTTGTATGCCCAAAGAACGCGAGTGCGAGAAGCGATACTGCGGCCAGCACGAAAACGCCCAAGAGCACACCCATCGTTCCCCAAATCCTCGCATCGAGCGGTGTGTCTTTGTTCATGTGTGAGCGCAGTCCGCGAAAAGCTTGGAGAGAGATCAGCACATTTTCCGATGAAAGCGAGATCGAAATGGCCGCCGCAATCCAGGTGCGGGCACTCGCATAGCGGTCGAAGCCGGTGAGAATAGCGGCAATCGTCACAAAGACAATCAGGATGGATAGGTCGAACTTGAGCGGTTTGATCCAGGGATTGATGCCCAGGATTTTACGCTTGTCGAAAGGAATGGCTCCAAGTGCGAAGAGCGCCAGCCCGAGTTGCAGATATACCCCGTAAGCCAAGCTAGGATAGGCGGCAAGCCACCCCAGGATCATCTTTAGCATATGTTCCTTTCCTCGCCATTGGTCGATGCACCTGATGGCCAAAACACACCTATGACTCGCCTTGGAGCAATCAAGTCAATCGCCAATGGAGGCCGAACCGGAGTTCTTGACTTTACGAAGTGCAGCACAAAGAAGTTGTCCCTCGCGCAGAGTCATATCGCTTCACCCACTGCGCCGAAACTGCGGCGCAACATTACCTTCAAGAGGAGGTAGAGTGCCAATCCCGCCGGCCCGAAGAAGAGCGTCAAGAGGAGACAAGGTGCCACAAGCCACGGAGAGATCCCCACCCGCTTTGCGTCGCGCGCCTGCCATGCACCGGTAAAAAGATCGAACGCGGTATAGTGAATCCACCCTGCGAGCAGTGCAAAGGGCGATCGGAACAGGATGCTTACCTGCGAGAGAGAGCCGAAACCGGAACCAGGCGGCACTTTGTGCGAGACCAACAGCAGAATGTATACGGTTGCGATGAGTAGCGGCGCGACAAGGGTCGCCAAGAGCTGGCTCACACGCCATCGTGGAGCGACGAGCAAGAGTAGCCAGCACGGCAGCGCAACGGCTCCACTCAGATTGAACAGCACGGATAATCGCACTCCGTACAGTGTCTCGGTTCCCATGTTCCCTCCGCTCTAGTTACTTGCTGGTTCAATCTGACTTGAGCCTCTGGGCCCACTAGGCGATCCGAAAGCGCAGAAAGGCGGCAATGGAACGACTTCCTGCAAGATGGAGGCGGTCAGCGGGAGCTCATGCGAAACGGCCGCAATTGTTTGGTTCATGCCTTGCCTCCGACGAAGCAAATTGGCCGTTCACTCAAAGAGGCTCTCTTTGAGTGAACGGCGTTCACTTTATCATGAGACGCTGCGTTGACCGAAAGGAAGCACCTGTGGCGAAACAACCTAAATCCTTCCACCATGGCGATCTGAAACGAGCGCTGATCGACGCGACGCTCCAGTTAGTGCGTTCTGTCGGGCCACGTGGCTTCACGCTCAATGAGGCGTCTCGCCAGGCCGGCGTCGCCAAGAGCGCACCCTACAAACATTTCAGAGACAAGGATGCCCTGCTGGTGGAGGTCGCCCTGCTCGGCACGCAGCGGATGGAACAGGAACTCAAGTCTGCATCGGGACTTCTAGGGACCCCACGTGAAAGGCTGCTTGCGGTCGGTTTGGCATACATCGCTTTCTCCAAGGATCATCCAGACTTTTTCGCGGTCATGTTTCAGTCCGGAATCGACAAGAACTCCTACGAAGAGTTGGGAGTGGCTGCCACGTCCGTGTTCAGCATCGCTGACGAACTCGCGAAGGAGATAGAGGATTCCCTCGCGAAAGCGAGGCGATTAGCACTGGCGGTATGGACCATGGCTCACGGTTTCGCCATGCTGCTCTCTGAGGATGCGTTTGCCCGAACAAAGAACGTGACTTTGCTCGAGGCAGACGCTCGACAGATGCTGACGATGGTTCTGCGATAGGCTTCGAGCGCCGCGCGGACTCGCGTTCAAGAATCAAGTTCGCAGGAGCTTCGTCCGATGTTCAGATATTCCGAGGAGAAAGCCTCGTCTTAGGCTCTGCTACCTATGCTCTCGCATCGGTGAGTGGCTCGGCGATGATGTACTTACCGAGAAGACGACAGATGAGAAGCGTTTCTCGACACGAATCCTTTGTTTGCGTGCTAGACTCCCTTAAACTTCGGAGAGCCTTATGCACAGATCTCGTTACTGGATCTCTCTTGTCCTCCTGTTGGCATTCGTTCGCAGTTCCTCTTCACAGAACTCGGCGCCTCAGGTTGACCATCTTGCAATCTATGTCACGGATCTTCAGAGAAGTGTAGATTTTTACAAAGGTGTCTTTGGGTTCGAACGAGTCCCGATGCCGGTGACCTTCGCCGCGTGGTTGAGGATGGGTAAGGGAGTCATGCTCCACATCGTTGCCGGACGGAAAGAACCCGTCACCAGCAGTAAATGGGACCACCTCTCAATCGCTTGCGCGGACCTGGGCGCGATGACGGTCTCGTTAGACGCCAAGCACATTGCGTGGTCAAGCATGGATGGCAAGCACGAGCCAGCCGTGCGGTTCGACGGGGTGAAGCAAATCTTTATCAAGGATCCGGACGGGTACTGGATCGAAATCAATGATGCCCTTAAAACTAAGTCTCCCGCCACCGAGTGAAGAGGTCAACAATGCGCGATCAAACCTTGTTGGGGCTGTTCACGATTATGTTTTTCGTCCTGTTAGGTATCGGCAATGCTCAGACGGAGAAGCTTGAAAGCTGTAAGCCTGTGAGCGAGCGTACCGGTCTTGAAGGTTGCTGGATACTCGCGAGCAAACCGTTAGGCAGGCTCCCGAACCAGCCGATGTTCTGGACGTTGGATGTCTACCCTGATCGCGACCGCGCCGAGGCTGCTGCGACAAGCCGTAGCACCGTGCTGAATGCACTTGGCCGAGTATGGCTGCTGACAGTGGGCGAGAAGTTGGCGACGCCGACCGGCGGGTTGCGGATTACCCAGATCGGACCCTTACCCATCAAGGCAGACGAGGAATACACGGCTCAGTATCGGGAATCAATCATGATCCCCGGTGCAGTAAGCAAAACCCACGTGCACTCAGGGCCGGAAGCTTTTTACACCGATACGGGGGAGACTTGCCTCGAGACCACCTCGGGTAAACAGGTGAGTCGAAAGGGCCACGACGTCGTGGTGCCGGAGGGTGAACCGATGGAGCTTATGGCGACGGGTTCGGAGACTCGTCGCGGGCTTGTCCTGGTGCTCCACTCATCTTCAAAGCCCCACACGAGAGTTGTGACGAATTGGCACTCCAGCGGGCTTTGCAGAGCAGAACTTCAAGTGCTCCATCCCTAGCACGTTTAGACCGCTAGTTTGCCCGGACAGGCAGACTGCCGACAGATCCCGACGTTGTTCGAGCCTATGGCCTCGAACGCGTCGGCCTTCCGCCGAACATCTGAGATCGAACTAGAAGAAAATGAGCCGAGACGTTGCGTTGATCACGAGCAGCGTCTCCCGAACACAGCAGAAGTCGTACGGTCTGAGTTGGTCCCGTCAGACCGTTGTTCGGAGCATCGGTCCGCCAACTGTCCAAAACAAGCTACCGGGCCCATGAAGCCACTCCATCATGGAGTCGCGATGTAGGTAGCTTGACGGGCAATCAACATCCAGGAGCCTGTCGCTGTGCGCTGCCAGATATCAGTGTATCGGCGTATTTTGGGCTTACCGGCATCTGGGCCAACCGCTTCCGTAAGTTCTTCGTGACCCATGAGAATGACAACGTCTCTAAATACAGAGGACGATTCGATAACGTCTTTGAACGCGGTGTACTTGATGTGGTCGTCCCGCAGCAAGCTGAGGACCGTCGCCCGGTCCATGACCTTATTCCCGGGACTGTTGACCTTCATCTCGGGTGACCAGATATGCTCGAGGGTTGCAGTATCTTTCGCGCGCATCGCCGGACCGATCCCGGCTCGTACGGACATTACCTGTTATACAGGGTCATCCTGCGCAAGCAACGCTGACGGTGCAACGATGAGAAATAGGTAGAGCCAAAGTCTCCCCATGGCGACCTCCTGTGAATTTTTGACAAGCTTCAATCAATCCAGCTCACTAAGCAAGCGATTTCTTCCTTGTGAGGCACTCGGCCGATTCTCGCAAGTCGGGTTGAGTTTACAATTCCGATCTCAACTGGAGAATTCAGGCCAATGCACTCGTTCAGTCCTCCATGATTGACTCGGCGATTTCGCACTCGTTGAGGATGATCACTGACGAGAATGGCGCTTGTCGGTCCTCATACTCTAAAGTGTAATCACGTGTGAATGGGCTTTCCGTCAAGAATGACGCTATTTACACTGACGCTTCGGTAACAGAACTTGGCCGAGACCTCTGGAGGCAGTGATGAGATTGCATACAGTAATTGCGGGCGTAGTAATCAGCTTGTCGGTTCTGCCCGGGAATGCATTGACAGCCCAGCACACGACCAACTTGAACAACTACTTCAAGTACGACCAGAACGTCGCAGATTATTACCGACAGATCGAGACTACCGTGATCGCACGCCAGATCGCTACAGTCGATCATCCTCTCGGAGATCAGGTTATGGCCCTCGAGAATAGCAAAGATTTCCAGATTGCGTTCAACAACCAGCTTATCAACGCTCTGGAACAAAGCGATGCGTTCATGCGGACCCACGACATAAAGACTATGCTTGTCGAATTGATTGCACAAACCTACTCACAGGTACCTCAACTCTTAGCCCAAAAATCTGCTGAGATGGTGCTGGCTGAACAAAAGACCGAGATCCAAGCATTCGCGGGTGATGCCTCTAACCAATTCGCGAGGCTAAAGGGGCATGCCGTTAAGCCGGGCACCTGGCTCACTTCCGTCACAGATTCTCCTTTAGGTATTTGTTCCATTAGCGGTAATTCCGGCCGCATGGAACTTGTCTGTGTCCCCGAGCAAAGTGGCCGCGGCAAAGACGATCTGATGGAACTATACAAACGCACACGCGACTCGATTGCGGAGGCACTTTCTGCCTCTGTAGCTGAGAACCATGACAAGAGCAGTGAATTCCATTTGATGCGTCTCTCAACGTTCTCTCTAAAGAATGGCGCAGAGGCAGAGGTCGGAATCGTGGGAGATGATCGAACGAGTGTTGTGACCTTTTTCCGAGCGCCCAAATAATACTTGATTCGGTAACCAGAAGTCGGCTGCTCGGAAGCGATCCACCCAGTCAGTTCCCGTCTGACGATATCAGGCCAATGCGCTCATCCAGGTCGGTCACTGCTAGGCGCAGGTGCCGCACCCGTCGGCTCTGCGTTTCAGAACTCGCGTACTGGCCTCCTCCCCTTGCAGCTTCCGAACATCTGGGGACGAAAGATACCTAGTCTGCTTGCCTGTGTGAAATCGGAAGATCCGGCGTCTCTTCATTGCAATATCGAGCGTCAATAACCTGCCTCACCCCAACCACAATCGAGAGCTGTGTCCCATCTGTAAATCTCACCAGGACTTCCTTGCCGTACTCATCGTCCTCATAAACCGACAGCTCTGCAATCAGCTTGCCGGCGACTTCAGGAAACTCAAGTTTCGCTTCCGCCATTGTCCTCGCACCTGTACCAGATCGACCCATGATGTCCCGTATTAGGGGAGTGGGTCAACCGTTCACCACACTTCAGATGTGGCAGGAAAAACGAAACCGGAGGCTCGAAAATCTCGGAAGGGGCGCAGTCCCGCGATGAGAGATCACTACGCCGGAGTCTTGTCCAGACTAATTTCTTCACGGCAGGAAGCGGGCCTCACGCAGCGCGACGTTTCCCTGCGGTTGGGCATGGCCCACTCTTACATGAACAAGTGCGAATCCGGCGAGCGCGCCATCGACGTTGCGGAACTCTGGGCACTTGCGAGCATTTACAAAAAGCCACTCCACTTCTTCGCTCCTGACCGCTGAGGTCTGCCTAATCCTCGCTAAGCGACTCGCGGCTTCACGGTTTGGCCATGATCTTCTCCCTCAACTCTTTGGGGAGGTTTCTTTGCCTGTGTGATGCGCCGCATAAAAGCGCGCACAAACTCGCTCACCAGCTTTGAACGGTTGTCGGCTCGGGTTGCCAGATGAACTTCGAGACGAAGCTCCTTGTCTTGCAGTGGCCGAACGATCGCGCCGTGTTCGGCGACTCTAAGCGCACCTGTCATGCTCAGGAAGGCGATACCAAGATTCTCCGATACCAACTGCGCCGCGTCCTCAGCCGTCAGCACCTTCTGACCATCTCGAAAGACAATCGCCTCCTCGGCCGCGCGTCTCAGAATCGCGTCGTAAAGGTCAGGATGTGCTTTGCGCTCGAACATGATCCAATGCTCTCCGCTCAGATCATGCAGGGTCAACGTATCGTTGTCGAGTAACGGGCTTCGTTCCGGCAGGACCACGTACAGCGGGGATTCGCTCACCTTTGTCGTCGTTAGCTTGCGGTTAGCTCCCGGATTGGCCACAAGCGCAAGATCCAATTTCGATACCGTTAGACTGTGAAGTAGCTCTGGTGCGAAGTCGCTATGAAGGTGGACTTGAAGGTTCGGATACAGGGGAAGATGAACGGAGAGAAGAGCTGATGTTAGAAACGGGTCTGCGAACGGGGACCGACCGATGGTGAGAACTGATTCCACACCCTCGGTGACAGCTTTCGCCATCTCTATCGCTCTCTCATCGTGCATAAGAGAAAGCTTTGCTTCTTCGACGAACACCCGACCTGCTTCGGTCAATGTGACGTTTGCATGGTCGCGTTCGAACAGTTTGATTCGGTACTTCTTCTCCAGGGACGCAACCCGTCGGCTCAAACCCGATTGAGTGATCCCAAGTCGCTTGGCGGCGTTTGTAAAGTTGAGTTCTTCGGACAACGTGACGATAGCGACAAGTAAGCGAACCTCGATCAGTCTCTGCATGGGCTCGGCCCTCCTGTGAGGGAAACGTACGTCTGCGTGAGCGCCCCTCAGCCTCTGGCTGAGGTCACCTTGACTATGTAGACACCCTCCACTGGGAAAAGTTCTCACCGTGCAACGGGTTCCTTGACTAGGACATCAAAAGCGGCCTCATTTCACGCGTTATGCCTACAGGTCATAACGATCGGCGTGAGAGTCATTGGACAGCAGCGGCCTGGTCACGGAATCTTGTTCCTAAGGAGCAGTGATGCCTTGGAAGAGTGACGTACTCGAAGCTGGACAGAAGAAACCCGTTCGAAGCGAGGGACTGCACTCCATTGCTCTGGAACCCCACTACTCAGTCCCACAAGTTGCTGAATTGTGGCATATCAGCGAGAAGACCGTTCGGCGACTCTTCGATGGTGAAGAGGGCGTCCTTCGTTGGGGCAGCAGTGAAACAGCCCGGAAACGTGGCTATCAGAACCTTCGCATACCGCAAAGTGTTCTGATCCGCGTCCATCATCGTCGTCAAACCGCCTAGTTTCAGACTTGCAGCAACACCAGCTTTGCCTTGCTGCGCTGCGGCGTCTTTGGTGGCACAGCGCCGAGAGGACCCCACGCATTCCGAACACTGGCGGCCAACTGATCCTGACGCGCCTTGACCCACGGGGAGTAATGCTTCTCAGTGATCTTCACGCTTGCGTGGCCCAGGAGCATGGAAACCTGATCTATTGGCACTCCGGCGAGAAGCATTTCCACGGCGAACGTGTCTCTCAGCATGTGTGGGAAACAGCGCTTTGCTGAACCGTCCGGCTTCTCCAAGCCAGCCAGTTTGAAGACTCTCCGAAAGCTGCGTTGCCAGTCAGCAACGGCACTCTTCGGAAGTCCATTCCCACTCCAAAAGAAGTATCGTGGATTCGGCTTTACCCCAACAGGAAGCGTTCGGAGCGCCTCCGCAACCTGAGGGGGAAGGGGAACATAAACCGGTGTGCCGGTCTTTGCCTGGTAGAGCAGAAGATTGTCGTTAATCAGCCGTGTGCGCTCCAGCGTGACGGCATCCCGAATGCGCAGGCCGCTCCAGCGCATGAGCATGATTGAAGCTCGAATCCGAGTACCGTTGGTCCCGCCTATCGTTTCGCCACGACCCTCTCGATACAGGTAGGTTGCGTCAATGAGCTTTTCGTATTCGTCGCGGGTGAAGTAGTCCGTGGGGGCTTGAGTGACCGAGATGCTGCCAAGGCGGTCCGTTGGATTGGCCGTGAGCCAGCCGGCTCGAATGCAAAACCAGAAAATCCGGTGAGGCGTTCCTGCTTCTTTTTCTTGGCGAGTCCTCCGTCGATCCAGGACGCCCTGAACGATTGTGCAGCTCTGAGATCGAATTCTTTGAGGAGCTTATATCCCTCAGCCTTGCACCAACCAAGGAACTGCTTTTCAAGCTGGATCTTCAGCTTGTAGAGGGTGGCGTCCGCCAGCTCACGCGCCTTTGCATCAGCCAGGTATTCGGTGACGGCCTGAACGATTGTGACGGGCGCATCTTTGCGCTCGGGAGTCTCTGCGGGCTTGTCGGATTCTTCGATGATGCGCGACAGCTCGGTCGCACGTTCCCAACTGGCCGTCTTCAGGCTGCGGCGCAGGTATGTTCCATTCGCCGTGCCCTCGACCCACATAGGACAGGCGCAACGCTTATAAAAGCGGTCGGACGCCTTGGGACAACCCTTGATATGCCGTCGATAAAGAGTCAACATAATGACTCTATCGTACGTGTATCGTACGCGGCAATTCAAGCTATCATTAAGCTGTTGTAAATGAGGTGTTTAGGTATGGTGGAGGCGGCGGGAGTCGAACCCGCGTCCGAAACAGCCGACAACAAAGAGAGGCTCCATGCTCAGTCGCGTTCCAGAGACTTCGCTTTCTACCCTCAGAACGGACAAGGTGAGTAGAACGCTAGCCCGTAGATCTCATCGCCTCAGCCCGGACGTAGCCTTGGCAACCAGCCTGCTGTATGACGTTCGCTCTGGGCCCGCAGACAAAGCTCAGGAGAACGGCAACTTAATTAATTAAGCTGCGAGTGCGAATTGAGTGTTGGCAATTCTGTTTTTCCAGGCGATTACGGGTGCCCAGACCCCGGCATGCCTCTTTGCCGCTAACGATTCCGTCGAAACCGTGACGCCCCCTGCACACAGTATAGATCCAAGACCCCCTACGCGGGAGGCGCCATCCGCCAGGGAGGCAGATGCGCCTCGCGCTAGAAGAGCCTGTCTCCCCACGTACTTCTTGGGAGGACAGGCTCTTGCGCCGCAGGCGGGATACACCCCACGAAGTGGACGCCTCCCGCGCAGGGGGGTCTTGGATTTAAAGTGCGTTCAGGTCGAGCGACTCGTAGTCCTTACGCTCGATGCCTGCGCGTATCTCGGCCGGCGTCTTGCCCAGCTTCGTCATCTTGTAAGCGTACGCGCCCTCCTTGGCACACGTAGAGCAGACCGCGCCATGCGTACCTTCAAAGCAACTATGCAGGCTCTGATGGCCGAGCGCCTTGTCGCACCGGCAGTAGCAGGGTAGCTGGTAGATCACCCTCTGCACCTGAGCCGCCTGCTCGTAGACCTTTTTTTGCCACAGGTATCGAAAGTAATCGCCCGTTAGCTGCGCGCCGGAGAGCACCGGCGGCAAGCTGGCGCCACGCGCGGGGGGCTGGGTGTGGTAGGCAGGTAGATCTGCGCTCGGATCCGACCACTGGGCGTATCCGGCAACGGTAAGAACAAACAGGGAGACAGCTGCAAATAGGCGCTTCATGGGCGGTGGCTCCTTCGTCTTCCGGTGCTTCGCCTGCTCTCAGGCGTGGCATGAGTGTGACGCATATCGAGCGCGTCTGGAAATCAGATCAGCCTGTAGCCTACTCTGTTCCTACTAAGTTCGAGAAGGTGACCCTGATCCCTGTGCACGGCAAAAAAAGACGGCATGAACATTTGACTGTTCATGCCGGGAGGCCAGTGACGCAACTTGTCTTGCTAAATTCCGTCCAGGTACCTGAGGTAGAGAGCGATCTCGCTCATCCAACTTAGGCGCCAGACACCCGAATCGATGTCCTTGACTTGTTTGAGAATACCACTTTTTTGGATATATGAGCGAACTCGCTACTGTTTTGCGGAGAAAATTTAGGTGGAAGAGGGGCAAGGAGTCACATACGGGTGAGTAAAGCAAAGATTTGGCGCAGAAGAGTCGCAGGTTCAAGCCTTGCGACTCCAACAGTTGACAAGCCGGAGGCCCTCGACCCTCAGCCCCCACGCTCACCCCTCGAGCGTGAGCTGGCCATGTCCACCTCGGATATCCCCTTAGGCGCTGCCGTCATGGCGGACGCGTCTCAGGTGCTTGAGCAAACAGCGGAGAGGGTCGTTCCCGCCCCTGAGCCTGGCGCATCAGCGGGCGAGACGCCGAGCCTCTTGAAGATGGGCTTGGTAGTGACAGCTTCCGCGCTGTGCGGCGGGATCGCGGTGGTGCTTTGGAATCGTCGCCTACTTACTCGTCTGCGCGAGATAGCGTCGGAGCGGGCCCATGGATCAGGGCAGGATCCGATCTGGGAGGATGACCTCTAATGCTGCCAAGTGACCCTGCAAGGACAGGCGCTCCTCGAACCTCACGGCCGGAAGGGGAGCCTCGTCTCCTGGGAGGCTCCGGCTCTAGCCGGCGACAGCGAGCGGCTCCGCCTGCGAGCGGCCCCGCCTCAGGATCTCCGCCCGAAGATCCTCCCAGATCTCGGGCGGCATGCCCAGGAACGCTTTGACAACCAGCGGGTCGAACTGGCTTCCAGCGCAGCGCAGGATTTCGGAGCGCGCATTCTTGAAGCTCGTACCCTTGCGATAGGGCCGGTCCGAGGTGATGGCATCGAGCGTGTCGGCAACGGAAAAGATCCGCGACCCGAGCGGGATGTCATCTCCCCTGAGCTGCCGCGGGTAGCCGCTGCCATCGTAGTGTTCCTGGTGGCTGTACACGATCTCCGACGCATCCTTGAGAAACGGGATCTTGCGGACGATCAGGTAGCCGCTCAGGCAGTGTTCCCGCATGATGGACTGCTCCTCGCCGTCCAGCCGACCGGGCTTGAGCAGGATCGCATCCGGGATCGCCATCTTGCCGATATCGTGCAGGAAAGCTCCGCGCGCCATGATCTTGATCTCAGCCTGCGGCAGACCCATGACCCGGGCCAGAGCGATCGTGTAGGCAGTGACCCGCCGCGAGTGGCCCTCTGTCTCCGAATCCTTTAGATCGAGCGCATCGCCCAATGCTTCCAGCGTGATGTCGTAGGACCTCTCGAGCTCGTTGACGGCCTTGCGCAGCAGGTGAGTGCGGGCCTCGATCAACTGCTCCAGGCCTTCGCGATAACTCGCGATCTGCCGTCGCTCAGCCCCTTTTTCCAGGGCGTTCTTGGTCGCCACCAGCAGCATCTGTGGCTCAAAGGGCTTCAGCAGAACGTCGCAAGCACCCTTGCGCATGGCCTCGATCGCCGAGGCCGCATTGTGAGTCGCCGAGAGCAGGATGAACGCTGTGTTGGTTTGCGTCGCCGTGATCCGACCCAGCAACTCCATCCCTCCTGCGCCCGTGGGCAGAATGTCGGCAAGTACCAGGTCATGTTTTTCTGCGCGCAGCAGGCGCAGCGCTTCCTGTTCGCTGTCGACCATGTCAACAGCGTAGCCAGCCTTGCGGAGCGTCGTCGTAATCAGCATCCGCATGAGAGGATCTACATCGAGGACCAGGATTCTTTCAGAAGCCATCGACAACCTCTTTCCGGCGCCGTGAGCGGGCCGGGCGCCGTGCCCTTCCCGCGTGACTCCCAGGAGCCCTGCGAGTCGATATGGAGTTTTTACCACATCTTTGGGACAACAAGTTAGAGAAACTACACTAAGAGCTAACATCGGCCTAACATGCGCGTCTCTCTACGCTGTATGACTTTGAGCGCCTTCCGCGCAGGCAACAGTCCGCCTTCTTCGATCTTGCAGCCGGTGTCCTTCAGGCAGTCGTCCGGCAGCGGACCGACCGAGAAGGCGTGAGCAGCTAAGATGAGATAATCTACAGGCGCAACTCCGAGGTTTCGTTTTGTTCGATTTTGAACGTCAGTTTTCGCCCGAGCCAGTCACCCGGATCATGGCTGCCCAGGCGTGCAAGCTCTCCGCCGAGCAGCAGCAGCGCGACGTCTTTGAGAGTCACCGTCATCGCGTCTTTGCAGTCGGCTACTACATGACCGCAAATGAGCTTGAGGCCGAGCAGATCCTGAAGCAAACCTTTGTGCACGCCTTCTCCGAGCAGAAGGAGCCGGATGCAGGCGGCGTGGATCGAGCCCTGATCAGCGAACTGGAGCAGCGCTTCTCGCTTGAGCCTGCAGAGACCGCCATACCCGACGCCTCTGTCGCGCTAAGCAGGACTGCCACGCGTCGCACCGACATGGAAGAGGCGCTCGCGGAGCTGCCCCCAGCCGAGCGGCTCATCTTTCTGCTCAAGGATGTAGAGGGCTATCCGGCTGCAAAGATCGCCAGTTTGCTGGAAAGAACGGAGCCCGAGATACAGCGAACTCTCTTCTCGGCGCGAATACGGATGCGCAACGCGCTGGCTGCCGCGCAGAGAGAGGCGATCCGCTCGGGAGAACGGCAGCGTGAATCTACCGGCGACTCCGCCTCCAGCCGGGAATCAACGCTGGAGGAAACTGCCTCCGCAAGCGCTTAAGGCAAGCGTTTTAGGCCAGTCTTTTAGTGAGTAGTCACCCGTCGTGACGCGGAGCCCTCGGGACGCGCTCTGCGATGCACGACGGCCGACCGCTTCGGGTGCAGCCATCTTCCGGGCCGAGGGGTAGGCTCTTTGTCGGGGCGCCCCCTCAATCCTTCCGGCTCTCACCAATCCAGCCGTAGCGGGGTGCCCCGGCACAGCGCGAAGCCTTGTACTCGCTACTCCTTCTGCCGAGCCGCAAGCGCCCGGCGTCGCGCCGCCCAGCCTTCCTTGTTCACCTGTCTTGACCGGCCAACCGCCAGGGCATTCTCAGCAACGGTTTCGGTGATGCACGAGGCAGCCGCCACATAGGCCCCGTTGCCGATACTCACCGGAGCAACCAGCACTGAGTCGCTGCCGATGAAGACCCCATCCCCGATCGTGGTCTGGTGCTTGGCCACCCCGTCATAATTACAGAGGATCGTGCCCGCACCGATGTTGACCCCGCTGCCGATCACTGCGTCGCCCAGGTAGGCGAGGTGGCCGGCCTTCGATCCGTGACCGATGGTCGCCTTCTTCAGCTCGACAAAGTTGCCGATGTGCGCCTCCTCGGCAAGTATGCAGCCGGGGCGCAGGTGCGCATAGGGGCCGAGGATCGCTCCCGCACCAATCTGCGAGTCCTCGATCACAGAGCCGTGGCGGACGGTCACCTTATCGGCAAGCACCGCGTCCTCAAGCACCGCGTAGGAGCGGATCAGGCATCCTTCGCCAACCACCGTCCTGCCTAAAAGCTGCGAGAAGGGTTCGAGCACGGTGTCAGCGCCGATCTCGACTTCGGCATCGATCAGCACGGTCTCCGGCTGGAAGATGGTCACCCCATTGGCCATGTGCCGGGCGGCGGTCGCGCGGCGCAGGGTCTGGTCGAGTTCCATCATCTCGGCGATCGTGTTTGCGCCCAGCACTTCCTCAGCCTGCTCGGTATTCAGGGCAAGCACCCGTTCGTGCGCCTTCACCAGCACTCCGGCCATGTCGGTCAGGTAGAGCTCTCCATGAGCGTTGTTCGCTTCGAGTTCGGCGATGTGGGCATAGAGTGGCTGGGTCGCGAAGGCGTAAATGCCCGTGTTGATCTCGGCAAGGTTCTTCTGGTCAGCGTTGAGCGACTTCTGCTCGATGATGCTCTCTACCTCTGGAGAGCTGCTGCCTGCTGATCCCGCACCGGGAGAAGAACTCCGGCGCTGGACACGCCCGTAGCCGAATGGATCGCGTGGGGTCGCGGTCAGGATCGTCATCGCCGCCCGCTCCATGAGGTGAAAGTCACGCAGCTTGAGAATGGTCTCGGTCCTTAGCAGCGGCACATCACCCGAGAGTACGAGCAGGTTCTCGTAGCCTGCCACGGCGTGAGCAGCCGACTGGATCGCGTGCCCGGTGCCGCGCTGCTCCGCCTGTTCCACAAAGCGCACCCCGGTGTGCTGAACGGCCGCGCGTACACTCTCCGCCTGGTGGCCGACGACCACGTAGATATCGGAAGCCGGCACCACCTTCAGCGCTGCGTCGATCACGTGCCGCAGCAGCGGCTTGCCGCCAATGGCATGCAGGACCTTCGGTCGCCTGGACTTCAGGCGGGTCCCCTTGCCGGCAGCCATGATCACAATCGCAAACGACATGCGTGCTTCCTCTTTGATCCGGCCGATAGGACTGACAAAGCTCCCTCGCGGCCCGCTCCTACTGCCTGCTCTACTGCCCGGGCCCCATCATCTGCTTCTTTAGCTCGGGCGGGATCGGGATGGTAATATCGACCGGCTGCGGAGCCCCCAGCTTCAGATCCGCCAGTCCTCGCCCGAAGTCGGCCTGATTGCCAACCACCAGCACATCCAGCTGGCCAGGGTCGATGCGTGCCTTGGCGACTCGCTCCAGGTCAGCCGTCGTCACCTTCTCGACGCCCGTCCGGTAGCGGTCGAGAAAGTCAGCCGGGTAGCCGTAGAACTCCAGCCGAGCGGCCGCGGCCAGCACCTTGTCTTTGGTGTCGTAGTTGAAGACAAAGGAGTTGAGCAGCTGATCCTTGGCCATACGTAGCTCATCGTCGGTGAACGGCTTAGTCTTGAGCTCGCCTATCTGCTTGAGCATCTCCTCGGTCGCGGCCGTGGTGCTCTCGCTCTTGGTCGAAGCCACGGTGCGGAAGATCCCCGGATGGTCGTAGGCACTGCCAAACGCGCCGGTAACACTGTAGGCCAGGCCCAGCCGCGTGCGCACATTCTGGAAGAGGCGCGAGCCGAAGCCGCCGCCGAAGATCTCGTTCATCACCGAGAGCGTGTAGTAGTCCGGGTCGTCGCGCCGTGTGCCCAGGCCGACGATATAGATGTCGCTTTGGTTGATATCCTGCTTGTCGACCACGAAAACGCCCGGCTTGATGGCGGCGAAGTGTTCCTCCGGCTTGGGCGCCGGGGTGCCCTTGGCCAGCGGCCCGAAGGCCTGGCGAAGGGTGGCTTCCATGGCGGCCGGGTCAAAGTCGCCGCTCACTCCGATGATCATGCGGTTTGGGACCGCGGTCCGCGCGTGCCACTGCTCGAGATCCTTGACCGTGATGCCCATCACGCTTGCGACCTCCGGATCCCGCGCGTAGGGGCTGCCCTTGCCGTAGACCAGCTTTTCCGCTTCACGTCCGGCGATGCCTCCCGCGCTATCGTTGCGCCGGACGATTCCTGCGACCTCCTGCTGCTGAGCCAGCTGCAGCTTCTGCGCGGAGAAGGCCGGGTGCTCCAGCAGGTCGAGCATTAATTGGAAGACCTCGCGCTCGTCGCCCTTCAGGCACGACCAGGAGATGGAGGTCGAGTCGATGTCGCCGCCGGTCTCGATCTTGGCGGCCTTGGCCTCGAGCAGGTCGTCGAGCGCGTCGCCGCTCTTGGCCGCGGTGCCGCTGGTGCGCCAGGCCTGCGAGTAGAGATCCACCAGGCCAGCCTTGGCTGCAGGCACATCGCGCTCGCCGCCGTGGATGTCGACAAAGCCGTTGATAAAGGGCAGCTCATGATCTTCCACCAGCAGGATCACCGCGCCGTTGGCCAGCTCGATGCGTCGCGGCTTGACCGGGTGAAAAGCCGGCAGCGGCGGTACTGGAATCGATTGCCAGGCACCTCGCTGCGTGGCCTCACTTGCGTCAGCCGGCACCGTGACCGTCTGCGCTGTCTGGGCTCTTGCCACAGCAGGCGCGCAGACCAGCAGAGCCGCGACGGCGAGCGCACCGAGGGAGCCACCTACCCGAAGAGCCTGCGTGGAAGTCATGCGGAGCCGCCGCTTCACTGGGCACCACCCTGGCCGGGCTTGGCTGCGCCAGGAGCCGGCGAGCCTCCGGGAGCTTGCGGCTCAGCTTCCGAGGCGGCGTTTACCTCGGCCCAGGTGCGGTTGGTGGCCACAAAGATCTTGTTCGCTACCCGCCGAATGTCGGCCTTCTGCACCTTGTCCACCCGGTCGAGCTGGCGGAAGAGCTCCCGCCAGTCGCCATAGCGCAGCTGGTTTTCGGCCAGCTGCTCGGCCAGGCCCTCGTTGTCGCCGAGGCCCCGCAGCAGGTCGGCCCGCGCGCGGGTCTTGTACATGGTGAGCTCTGCGTCGGAGACGTCGGTGGTCTTCAGCTTGTCAATCTCCTTGTGGATCGCGGCGCGCAGCTCGGCGTTGGTGTGCCCCGGGTTTGGCGCGGCGAAGAAGGCGAACAGGCCCGGGTACTTGTCTCCCGGAAAGCCGCTGAAACCTTCCGCCTCGGCCGCGATCTGCTGGTCGCGGACGAGCGAGCGGTAGAGCCGCGAAGTGCGGCCGTTGGAAAAGATGTCCTGGATCGCGTCGTAGACGGCGTCGTCCGGGTCAAGATAGTCAGGCTTGTGGTAGCCCTCTAGGTAAAGCGGCTGGGTGGTGTCGGTGATCGTCACCATGCGCTCGGAGCGCTGGGGCGGCTCGACGGTCGTCATGCCCTCAGGTTTGGGGCCGGCGGGTATCGGGCCAAAGTACTTCTCCATCACCGGCATCACGTCCGCCGCCTTGAGGTCGCCAGCTACTGCGATCACCATGTTCGCCGGCACGTAGTACTTCTTGTGGAAGGCGTCGGCCTCGGTCGCGGTGATCTGGGAGAGCTCGCTCTCCCAGCCGACCCCGGGCCGCTGGTAGGGGTGCGCGACGTAGGCGGCGGCAAGAAACTGCTCGACAAGCCGGCCGACGGGGCTCGAATCCACCCGCATTCGCCGCTCTTCCATCACCACGCTGCGCTCCCGGTAGAACTGCCGGGGGACCGGGTGCGCGATTCGGTCGCTCTCCATGTAAGCCCACAGTTCAAAGCGGTTGGCCGGCATGCTCCAGAAGTACTGGGTGCTGTCGAGCGAGGTCGAGGCGTTGAGCCCGGAGACCCCGTTTACCTCCGCCAGTTCGGTGAACTCGTTGGGGATCACGTACTCGTTGGCTGCTTTCTCGGCCGTGTCGAACTGCTGCTTGAGCTGGGCAAGCTTGGCCGGATCCTGGCCGACGCGCTTGCGGTACTCGGCGTCGTAGGCCGCATAGGTCTGTTCCACCTTAGCCAGCGCTACCTTTTCAGCCGGGTAGTTCTTGGTCCCGATATCCTCGGTGCCCTTGAAGGCGAGGTGCTCGAACATGTGCGCCAGGCCGGACTCGCCGCTTGGATCGTTCGCGTCGCCCGCGTCCACGATCGTGTAAAAGGAGAACACAGGCGCATCCGGCCGCTCGCAGACGATCAGCGTCAGCCCGTTCGGCAGGACCTTGGTCGTGATCCGGTGCTCAAAGCTGGTCAGGTCCTGCCCCAGGGCCGGAGCGGCTGATGCGGCCGTCAGGCTCAGGCTCAAGGCGAGCAGCCTGCCGGTAAGTCCAAATCTCATCAATCGTCCTATTCTGCGCCAAGTAGGTACCAGGAAAGCGCAATCCCTGCCGTGCTCGTTTTCTACGCAGCGCGTGCTTCTGCTGACCAGTGTAGAGTGAGCCGGGCTAGCTCGCCAGCGCCGAGCACGAGCGAGATTGCAAAAGACGAACAAGCGTGGAGTCTGGCTAACGACGCTTGCAGCCGACATGTGCAGGAGGCATCGAGTGGCTGAAGCGACCGCGTCCGCGGTCCAGCTACCTGCATAGACGACGCCATGGGTTGGGCGTCCTTTCACGAGTCGGCCTGATGTAGAGTGGCTTGCTCTCTATGCAGAGGGCTTGCAGGGTGCGTGCAGTGCCGCTCCATTCATACCGCGTAAACCCCGGTTGAGAGCCCGATGTTGTGGGCAGGGTTCGATTCTTCCGGGCGAGCGGCCATAAAAGCTGCGAGGAGGCGCCATCCAGGTCATCGGCCCGCAGCCCGCGTTCTAGAGGAACACGCCCGACCGTTTGCTCGACTCTTCTGCTAACTTCGTACTCTGTGATCGTGTCTGGTGGTGCCCGGCACGCAGGCTCGCAGCAGGCTGCTCTATGTCTCAGTCGGCGTATGAGTTGGCACTTCTCCGGCCAGGAGAGTTGGCAGGCGCTTCGGGTTGCTTTCCTGTGCATCGACTGTGCAGCATCCTGGACTACATGTGCATCTACATCGTGGACGGTTGCTTTGGCTCGCACGGCGAAGTTTACGGGCACCTAGCCCGATCTCAAGAGCGATTCAACAGGAGAACGAACAATGTCAGACTCAAACGGTAGTGGATTCAGCTGGTTTCTCGCCGGGCTGGGCATCGGATCTTTGCTAGGCGTGCTGTATGCGCCGAAGGCCGGCCAAGACACACGTGAGGAGTTGGTCCAGGGTGCGCTCGGCAAGAAAGAGCAGCTCAGACAGAAGGCTCGCGAAGTGGGCGACCAGGCCAGCGACTACGTCGAGCGTGGCAAAGGCCAGGTGAACGAGTACGTCTCCCAGGGTAAGGACTACGTGGACGCGAGCAAAGACAAGCTGAACGATGTCGTCAACCAAGGTCGTAACCTAGTGAATGAGCATGCCACCAAGGCGCAGGCCGCCTACGAGGCAGGTAAGCAGGCATACACCGAGACCTCCGCTCCCCCGGTGGCGCCTACTTCCAATCCCATCCCAGTCGAATAGCCCCGGAGCGCGTACCTAGGCGCACCCGCCTGGTCAAGGCCGGCGGGTGCCTGGCCTTCTCATCATTTGTCAGAACATCGTGCCCGGAAAGTAGCCATGCAGGTGATTGAAGTGCCGCAAACCCTCTTCCTGATCTTCACCATCGCCGTAGTGATCAGTGTCGTGATCCAAGGCGGCGTCTTCATCGGCCTTTACCTGATCGCCCGCACCGCTGTAGCAAAAGCTGAGAAGCTCTCTATTGAGTTGAGCGCCAAGGCCATCCCGATCATGACCCAGACTCGCGGCATCGTGGAAGATCTTTCTCCCAAGATCAAGGTAATCACAGCGAACTTGGTCGAGATTTCGGCAACACTCAAGAACCAAACCCAGCACGTAAACTCGACCGTTGGCGACGTCGTCGATAAAACACGCCATCAGGCTGAGCGCGTCGATGAGATGGTCTCCGCCATCCTCAATGGAGTTACCCATGCCGGGGTCACCATCCAGGAAGGCGTGAGCAAGCCTGTTCGTCAGGTGAACGGGATCCTGACTGGGCTACGTGTGGGCATGGATAGCTTCTTCTCAAAGAAGGCGCCTTCCCATCCTCACGCCGATGGCCCGGTGAGCGAAGATCCTCGCGCGCATGTTGTTGAGACTACGCCTTTCTAAAGTGGGGGATCTGCGTCGCAGCAGCTATACCTGCCTCGTCCCGTCTGAGCAAAGAAGCTACTCGATCCACCCGCCGCCAACAACCACGTCTCCCTGGTAGAAGACAGCCGACTGGCCTGGCGTAACCGCCCGCTGCGGCGAGTCAAAGCATACCTCTACTCTCCCGTCGCCGATTGCCCGAAGGGTTGCTGCGGCAGGCTCATGGCGATGCCTGATTTTTGCGCATACCTGCATCGGCTTGTCCGCAGGCACGGGAGCATCCAGGCTGATCCAGTTCATCCTGTCCGCGCAGAAGCGCTCACGCAGCAACTCGTCTTCGCGGCCGACCGTCACCTGGTTCGACTCGCGGTCAATTTGAATCACGTAGAGCGGGGTGGCTGAAGCCAGACCCAGTCCCTTGCGCTGCCCGACCGTGAAGTTATGGATGCCGCTGTGCTCGCCAAGCACTGCGCCGCTGGTGGAGACCAGCGCCCCTTCTGTTCGAGGCAGCTCTCGCTCCTGCTCTTCCAGGTAGGCGTCAAGGAATTGTTTGTAGTCGCCACCAGGAATAAAGCAGATCTCCTGCGAGTCAGGCTTCTGTGCCAGGGCCAGCCCTGCTTCGGCTGCGATCGCCCGTACCTGCGGCTTCTGGTAGCTGCCCAGCGGAAACAGCGTGCGCGAGAGCTGCTCCTGGGTCAACCCGAAGAGAAAGTAAGTCTGGTCTTTTGCGCGATCCGCTGGCCGCTTGAGGATCCACCGGCCAAGCTCCGGGTCGTACTCGTTGCGCGCGTAATGCCCGGTTGCGATGCGGTCCGCGCCGATCTGCCGGGCAGTGATCAGCAGCTGGTCGAACTTGAGATGGTTGTTGCATAGCGAGCAGGGAATCGGGGTGCGCCCGGCCAGGTACTCGCTGACAAAAGGCTCAACGACGTCGCGCTCAAAGCGTGCCTGCTCGTTGACCAGGTAATACGGGATGCCGAGACGCTCGGCCACTCGCCGCGCGTCGTAGACGTCATCGATCGAGCAGCAGCGGCCTTGAGTTTGAATTGGTTTGCCGCCGGCGCCTTCCGGCATCCCTACCCGGCCGGCCAGGCGGCGCTGGTTCCACAACTGCAGGGTGAGCCCGATCAGCTCGTAACCTTCCGCGTGCAGCATAGCCGCGACCGCGGACGAGTCGACGCCGCCCGACATCGCTACGGCCACCGTATTGTTGTGCCCCTCTGTCGCCATCTCCTCTTTAGTATCGCGCCGTTGAGGCCGGGAAGGCCAATGGGTGCGACCGCAGGATGAAACGGAGGCAGCGAGCAGCCAGATCAGAGCCAGTCGTGCTCTAGATCTCCTCAAGCGGAAACTCTGTGAGCTTTCTAGCTGGAGCAACAACACGCTGGGTCCGCAGCGCGGTGAACACGCTCAACAGCACCAGCCCTGCGCCGAGCACCTGGAGCCGGCCAATGTGCTCATGGGCCAGCCCCAGGCCGAGTGCGAGCGCGACCAGCGGGTTCACATACGCGTAGCTCGCCACGCGCTCGGCAGGCTCACGCTCCAGCAGCCAGAGATAGGCGGTAAAGGCGACGATCGAGGCGGCCAGCAGATAAGCAAAGCAAAGCCAGATCGCCCATGTCCAGTGGCGCAGCGCCAGCACCAGGGCCCGGCTCTCGCCGGTTGCTGCGGCGAGGACCGCGAGCAGCAGACCACCCGTAATCATGGGCAGGGCGGCACGGACCATCTGGCTGGCCGGCAGCAGCAGCCGGCCGCTCCGGCTCCAGACACTGCCCGCTGCCCAGCAGATCGTGCCTGCGAGCAGCACCAAGCTTGCACGCCCGGTTTCGGCATGGCTGCTCGCCTGGCGCGCGCCACCCTGGCTAACCAGAATCACCCCACCGATGCCCAGCAAAAACCCGGCTGCACTTGCCCACGACAGAGGCTTACGCGTAAGCAGCCATTCGGCAATCATCATCCAGACCGGCAGCGTGGCCACCAGCACCGCCGCCACGCCGGAGTAGAGCCGCTGCTCAGCCCAGAAGAAGCAGGCATAGTTGATCGTGAACATGAAGAAACCGAGCATCGCGGTGTTCCCCCACGCGCGCCGGCTCGGCCAGGGCTCGCGCTTGACCCGGCTGATGCCGAACAGGATCAGACCGCTGAGCAGAAAACGCAGCGCGGCCGCGGCGAAGGGCGGAGTCACCAGCACGACCGTTCGCACTGCCAGGTAGGTTCCTCCCCAGAGGAGATAGATCGCTGCATAGGCTAGGGCTCGGCGCATACGTCACTATAGCGGTGGCCGGGCGCAGCGAGTCTCTCGCTCAGCTCACGCTCTCGCGCGAGACGCTGGGCGAGCGCTTTGACGGGGTAGTCGTCGGACTCGGGGCGCTCGGCGTCATCACCAGCATCACGCTGACGGTGGAACCAAGCTTCCAGATGACCCAGAACGTCTACGAGAATCTATCGTTCTCCGAGCTCGAGCATCATCTTAAAGACATCTTCGGGAGCGGTTACAGCGTCAGGCTGTTTACCGACTGGCAGCATCACCGCGCGACCCAGGTGTGGGTCAAGCGGCGGGTTGACTCCTCGCACGACCAGGCGCATGCCGCACACCATGCGGAAGACTTCTTTGGCGCCACGCCTGCAACCCGCAGGATGCACCCAATCGGCGACCACTCGGCTGAGAACTGTACCGAGCAGATGGGCATCGTCAGGCCATGGTAGGAGCGGCTGCCGCACTTGCGGATGAACTTTACCCCGAGCAGCGGCGCCGAGATCCAGACCGAGTACTTTGTGCCACGCGAGAAGGCCTACCAGGCGATTCTGGCGGTTGAAGAGCTTCGTGACCAGATCACGCCACACCTCTTGGTCTCCGAGTTCCGCGCCATCGCTGCGGACGATCTGCCGCGGACGATCTTAGCTAAGCCCCTGCTATCAACGAGCATCGCTGGTGTTGCACTTTACCTGAAAACCGGACGCTGAAGCTGTACGGACGATGCTGCCGCAGATCGAATCCAGGCTGGCGCCCTTTGCACCCCGGCCGCACTGGGCCAAGGTGTTTACGATGGCGCCGGCAAAGATCTACCAGCAGTATGCGAAGCTGGCGGATTACAAGTCGCTGGTGGCTCACTATGATCCGCAGGGCAAGTTCCGCAACCGCTACCTGGATCGCAATATCTATGGAGTGGAAGCGTAAACAGTCTGCACCAGCGGTCTAGGCCGGGTGAACCTGGGATCACGCAATCGATGCGCGCAGACCTAAAAACGCATCAGCGTGAGCCCGCGCCGGTAAAGACGGGACTCAGTTTGCGCAGACGCTCGACCGCCGCAGGCACAAGTTCCAGCGCCAGGTCCACATCTTGCTCAGTGGTGAGCCGGCTAAGCGAGAAGCGCAGGCTGGCGCGCGCGCGATGGTCGGAGAGCCCCATGGCGACCAGCACGTGGGAAGGCTCGGTCGCTCCGGAAGCGCACGCGGAACCGCCTGAAACCGCCAGGCCTTTCAGGTCGAGCGCGATCACCAACGCCTCGCCTTCCAGGTGGTCAAACCATAGATTCGTCGTGTTTGGCATGCGAGTTCCCGGCGCGGTCGGGCCGTTAACGCCCGACTCCTCAACCGCGGCGAGTAATCCCGCCTCCAGGCGGTCGCGCAGCCCGGCCACGCGATCCATCGTACCGTCGGCAACCGCGGCCTCGGCGGTGGCGGAAGCCTCGCCAAAGCCCACCAGCCCAGCCACGTTCTCTGTGCCGGCACGCCGCTGCCGCTCGTGCTGGCCGCCGTAAAAGAGCGGGGAGAGCCGGGTGCCTCTGCGCACGTAGAGGGCGCCTACGCCCTGGGGGCCATGCAGCTTGTGCCCGGAGAGGCTGAGCAGGCTGCAGCCGAGTTCCTTTACCCGGATCGCCAGCTTACCCGCGGCCTGCACTGCGTCGGTGTGGAAGGCGACGCCCGCACCGGTGGCAATGCGGCCGATCTCCGCTACCGGCTGGATTGCGCCGGTCTCGTTGTTGGCCATCATGACGCTGATCAGCCGCGTATCGGGTCGTAGTGCGCGCTCAACGTCCGCGGGGTCAACCACGCCCTCGCTGTTTACCGGGAGAAAGGTAACACTCACGCCGCGCTCTTGCAGTTGCTCGGCCGCGTGCAGCACCGCGTGGTGCTCGATGGCGGTGGTGATCAGGTGGCCGGCCGAAGCCGGAGACGCCGAACGGGCGGAATGGCCCTCTGCGCCGAAGATCCCAAAGAGCGCCAGGTTGTCGCTCTCCGTCGCACCGCTGGTAAAGACAATCTCGGCCGGGCGAGATCCGATCAGATCTGCCACCTGCTCCCGGGCGCGCTCCACCGCAGCGCGGGCCTGCTGCCCGTGCTGGTGAATCGACGAGGCATTGCCGAACTGGCCGAGGAAATACGGGCGCATTACCTCGAACACCTCCGGCAGCAGAGGAGTGGTGGCGTTGGCGTCCATGTAGACACGGCGCATACTGTCTTAGTTTACGCCTGGGGCTCGCCCCGGGCTGGTTCTGAGAGCCCTGCGCACAGAAAGCTGTATCCATCTGCTACGCTGTCAGCGCAGACTTGCCCCACGAATACGTGGGTACGTGTGCCAGGAGATTGACTCGATGATGCAACGCATGATGATGATCGCCGCGCTTTGCGGCGCGCTCGCCGCACCGGCCGCAATGCAAGCGCAAATGGGTACGCCCACCGGTGCCATGGCCGCGCCGGCCGATATTTTGAACAAGCAGCTTGCCGGCCAGGAGAAGGAGTTTGTCGACGCGGCCGATGCCATGCCGGAAGACAAGTACAACTATGCTCCGACTTCGGGCGAGTTCAAGGGCGTGCGCACCTTTTCCGACCAGGTCAAGCACGTGGCCGCGTCGCACTACTACTACTTCGGCAAGTGGGGCTTGCCGAACACCAAAGCCAATGGCGACATCATGAAGCTGACCAGCAAGGCAGAGATCATGCAGGCGCTGCGCGACTCCTTCGCCTACGAGCATGCCGCTTTCGCCACGATCACGCCTGCCAACGCCTTTGTAGAGGTTGGCCCGCGCAACGATACGCGCATGGGCACCGCCGTCGGCGCCCTGGCGCACATGATGGATCACTACGGCCAGATGGTTGAGTACCTGCGCATGAACGGCATCGTGCCGCCCGCCAGCCGTAAGTAGGCAAGAGCGATGGTGCGTGAGGCGCGAGGGTCGGAAGGTCTATCGTCGACCCTGCTGCGGTCGAGACTGCTGCGGCCGAAACTGGTCGGACTCGCATGGTTGGTGGGCGCCAGCGCCGCGCTCGCCGGCGGGCCGCCCGATGCCCCGCGAGGAGAGTCGCAGTTGCGGGCGGCGCTGGTGCAGACGCTTGAGCAGCAGGACGTTGAGGGCGCGATGGCGCTCTACGAGCCGGACGCAATCTTTCTTTCTCCAGGTGGCCGCTTTTCAGATCGAGCGGCCATCCGTACCCTCTACCGAAGCGTCTTTCTGGCGTTACACGCAAAAATCACGATGACCAGCCAACGCCTGGTCGCGGAAGCAAACCTCTGCGTCGACGATGGCACTTACAGCGAGACGTTGACCGAGATCGCCAACGGCAACAAGACAGCTGTCACCGGGGACTATGTGCTGGTCGCGCGGCGTGGGCATGATGGGTGCTGGAAGGTTGCCGAGATCGTCTGGACCCAGACCTCGTCCACGCCTCTGTAACGACCTGCGATCATTCTGCGCTAAGAAGTCGAACTCTCTGCTGAGCAGCGGGGCCTTATCTCTCGCTGACCGCAAGGTAAGCTGCCGGATAAGCCGGTCCGATGTAGTCAGCGCGTGGACGGATGAGCCGGTTATCGTCGAGCTGCTCGATCACGTGCGCGGCCCAGCCGGCGATGCGGCTCACGGCGAAAATAGGCGTAAACAGGTCGATGGCAATGCCGAGAGTCGTGTAGGTCGAAGCCGAGTAGAAGTCGACGTTCGCGTTTAGCTTCTTTTCATCTTTGATATAAAGCTCGATCGCGCGGGACATGTCATACCACTTCGGATTGCCGTCGGCCGTGCCAAGCTGCTCTGACATGCGGCGCAGGTGCGTCGCGCGGGGATCCTCGGTGTGGTACACCCGGTGGCCAAAGCCGGACACCTTTTTCTTCTCGGCGAGCATGCCTTTCACGTGCTCAACCGGGTCCTGGCCGGCCTTGTCGATGGCGAAAAGCATGCGCATCACAGCCTCGTTCGCGCCGCCGTGCAGGGGCCCCTTCAGCGCGCCGATCGCGCCGGTGATTGCAGAATGCATGTCAGCCAGTGTGGCCGCAATCACCCGGGCCGCGAAGGTGGATGCGTTGAACTCGTGATCCGCGTGCAGGATCAGCGCGATGTCAAACGTCTTGGTAGCGGTATCAGACGGCTTCTCTCCCCGCAGCATCCAGAGAAAGTTGCCCGCGTGGCTCAGCGACTTGTCGGCCGGCACCACCTCTTTGCCGTTGCGAATGCGGTCAAAAGCAGCCACGATCATCGGTACCTGCGCGGTCAGCGCAAAGGCCTTGCGAATGTTTGATTCGTGATCGACCGCCTTCTCGTCAGCGTCGTAGAAGGAGAGCGCGGAGACAGCGGTACGGAGCACCTCCATCGGCGTCGCCGTGCGCGGAAACCGGCTCAGCAGCTGGATCACGCCCTCCGGCAGCTCGCGCGCCTCGGCGAGAGAGCGGGAAAACGAAGCCAGTTCTTCCGCGGTCGGCAGCTTGCCGTGCCAGAGCAGAAAGGTCACTTCCTCAAAGGTGGACTCCTCGGCCAGCTCGTGGATGTCGATGCCACGGTAGGCGAGGACGCCCGCATCGCCGTCGATGTAGCAGATCCCTGAGTTCGCTGCGACGATGCCTTCCAACCCTTTACTTGCTGCTGCCGTCGACATATTTCTCCTCAGTATCTCGTGTCACTGTTCGACATCCGTCGGCTCGCTCTGGTGATTGAGCCCCGCGTACTTGGCCAATCGTCAGGTCCGCTGCATCGACCCTGGCAGAGTCCAGTTATAGCGCAGCAGGGGAAACGTTGTCACGACGGGAGACCTTGATGGAGTTCCCCGTGAAGTTGCCGGTGAAGACCCCAGTGAAGATCACGGACAAGCTCAAGCTTCAGGCAACGCCTAGGGTCGCGATCCAGATGCGACGGCCGCGAAGCGGTTGAGTCGGAACGGAGTAAGATCGACCTCCGGGTCCTCGCCAAGCACCAGCTGGCTCAGGAGCCGGGCGGTACCGGGGGCGAGCAGGATGCCATTGCGAAAGTGGCCGGTTGCGACCCAAGCTCCGGAGGCCGGCGCAGGGGCCGGCAGGCTGGCTGCGTGGTAACCGCGTGGACCTGGGCCGACAGTCTTCGCTGCGGGGTCATCTTCGGGCAGGGCAAGCGCGTCGAGGATCGGCAGCCCGTCCGGCGTAGCTGGTCGGAGCCCGGCCCATCGATCCGCAATCCCATCTGTCACTGTGCCCTGCGTGACAGGCGGCCAGAGCTCAGCTGCGGCGGCGAGCAGCCATGCGGTAGCCGTGTCAGTCACAGAGCGGTCAAAGCCCGCGCGCTCCACAGTCGCGCCAACGATGATGCGGTGCCCTTCAGCAAGCGGACCGCGCGGGACCAGGTAGAGCTCCGAGGTGCGCAGCACACAGCTGAGCGTGGGCGCATGGACCGGCATGGTCACGGCCAGCATCTGGCCCTTGCGCGGCTCTACCGGGAGCGGCACGCCTCGAACGGGCGACCATGCGCCGCAGCACTGCACGAAGTGCTGCGCCTGAAGGACACCGTCACTGGTTTCTATCCGCAGCCCCGTCGCGCCTCTGGTGACTCCACGCAGCGCAACACGTTCCCGAATCGTGACGCCTGCTCGCTGTGCGGCACGTGGCAGCGCGGTGCATATGTCACGCGGGTCGAGACTCTGCTCCTCAAGCCACTGAAAGGACCGGTGGCCGGGTTCAAAATTCGGGACCTGCTGGCGAAGGGCCGCGGGGGAGAGCGCGCCGGGGCCTCCGCCGAAAGCCTGCAGCGTGCCGGCGGTGCGCAGAGGGACGGGCACGCCACTCAGCCGTTCTATCGTCGCGAGGAACTGCGGGTAGAGGGCCAGGCTCAGGTCAGCGAGTGCGCGCAGTGCAGGTGGGTTCTCCGGGTCATGCGCGGCCAGCATGCCGGCAGCCGCCCAGGAGGCCTCGCGCATGGCCTGCCCCTGCTCGAGCACCGTGACGCTCAGCCCGCGCCCGGCAAGTGCCAGGGCTGCGGAGAGGCCGATGATGCCGGCGCCGGCGATGACTACGTCAGGGGAAGGCACAGGATGATTCTAAGCGTTTGGGCGCGCGCATCTCGGCGTGTCGCGCGCACCCGCCGGCCACGCTGCGCATGGGCGCGCCGCGTCCGGCTCAGGGTGCCGCCCGGGGCTCCGGCTCGGCGAGTTCGAGCGGGCGCTGCCAGCGGACGCCAAGCTCCAGATCGAAGCTGCGCCGCGTCTCCCAGTCTTGCTTGGAGAGCGGAAAGGCAAAGAGCACCAGCCCGTGTTCTGCTTGCTGCGGCTGCAGCGTGGTCTCCCTCGCGAGCGCCGGCGTGGGCACCGAACCGGTGATGGCGAGGTGGGCCGCAGCCAGCCCAGGGTACTCCCTGAAAGCCCGCATCATGTCATTCGGACTCACTGCGCGAACGTGTTTCTGTTCACCGGTTGGCAGCGTGAGAACACCGGTCTGCTCGTAGGGGAAGAGCGGGATCTTCGAAGTATTCTTCACCGTAGTATTGACCAGCACCAGCACCTGGTCCTCCGCCTCGACGCCGCCTCCATGACCCTCCTGCTCGTTACCCCCCTGGCGCAGCTCGGTGTGGATCGGCACCGCGATCAGGCCGGTGATCACACCCGCGGCAAAGGGAGGCTTCTGCGTGAGAAAGATGAACGACCAGACGGCTGCAAAGGCAAACGCGATTGCCGCGATGAGAGCGAGGGTGCGACGGCCCGTGTCCTGATCGTCTACAGGGCTGCCTGGCTCACGAGCAAGAGAAGCCATAGTTGCTCCTTCTTTCGGCTGCAGTCTTCTCCTGCGGCTGTCTAAACGGCTTTCACTGCACCGCTCTATCTGAAAAGTACAGCAGTCACGAAGCCTGCGCGAGAGTAGCAACTGATTCGCTTTACCAGGTCAGGGCGGCCGCCGCTCCGTAGTGCGACAGCCGCCGCTGAGTCTTGGCGCTGCAGGAGCTCCGTTCCGGCGCTTAGGGCCGCGGCCGCAGTGCCGCGAGAAACGCCTCAGCCTCAAGCGTATTGACCACGTCTGCAGTCGTAAGCCAGGCCCTGCGCAGCTGCTTGATGCCGAAGCGCAGGTTCCCGAACTCGCTGGTGTGGTGCGCGTCGGTGTTGATGACGATCCGGCAGCCCAGCTCCTTAGCCAATCTCAGGTGCATATCGCACAAGTCAAGCCGGCGTGGGTTGGCATTGTGCTCAACGGCGACGCCAAGCTCGGCCGCTCGCTTTAACACCGCGGCCATGTCATAGGGCGCAGCCTCGCGGCGCAGCAGCATGCGGCCGGTCGGGTGCCCCAGCACCCGCACATAGGGGTTCTCGACAGCACGCAGCATGCGCTCGGTTTGCTGCTCGGGCGGGTAGGTGAAGAACGAGTGCATGCTCGCGATCACGATATCGAGCTGCGCCAGCACATCGTCCGATAGATCCATCGCACCGTCGGCCAGGATGTCTGCCTCGATGCCGGCCAGCACGCGGATGCGGCCTTCCATCTCGCGATCGACCTCGTGGATGCGCCGCATGTGCTCGAGCGCGCGCGCATCGTCCAGGCCATTGATCATCGACAGGTTCTTCGAGTGGTCGGTGATGGCGAGGTAGCTGTAGCCGAGCGCGAGCGCGGCCTCGGCCATCTCGCGGATGGTATTGGCGCCATCGGTTGCAACGGTGTGCGAGTGGATATCGCCGCGTATGTCGGCCTGCGTGATCAGCTCGGGGAGGCGGTGCTGCTCGGCCGCTTCGAGCTCGCCGTTGTTCTCCCGCAGCTCGGGCGCGATCCAGTCCATGCCGAGCGCCGCGTAGATCTCCTCCTCGCTCGCACCGGCGACAAAGCTCCCGTCCTCGATTCGCGCCAGCGCGTACTCGCTCAGCGTATAGCCCTTGCGGAGCGCGCGCTGGCGCAGGGTGACGTTGTGCATCTTGGAGCCGGTAAAGTACTGCATCGCCGCACCCCAGGACCCTTCCGGCAGCAGCCGCACATCGACCTGCAGCGCGTGGATCTGTCCCCGTGGCCGCATGCGGAAGCTGACCTTGTTTTGCCCCTTGGCCAGCAGGGTGTCGAGCAGCGGATAGGCGGCCACGTACTCGACAGCCGCGGCAACGCAGTCTTCCGCGCAGGCCGGTCCGGTGACCAGCATATCCAGGTCGCCGGCGGTCTCACGGCCGCGGCGGAACGAGCCTGCGGGCTCGATGCGAGTCAGCCCGGGGAAGCCACGCAGGTACTCGGTCAGCTTCTCAGCGGCCTCCTCAACCGAGCTGAGCAGGAAGCGGCCGGTGTTCTTCTTATAGTCTTCAATGCCCTGGCGCAGCTTTTCCACCTGCTTCTCGCCAAAGCGCGGGAGCTTTGCCACGCGCCCATCCACGAGCGCCTCTTCGAGTTCGCTGATCGAGGAGACCTGGATCGCCTCCCATAGAAGCGCGACAGACTTCGGACCCATCCCGGGCAGCTTGAGCAGCGCGAGCATGCTGGGCTTGTAGCGCACCAGCAGCTGCTCGCGCATCGGGAAGGTGCCAGCCTTTTCTATCTCTTGAATGTTGGCTGCCATCCCTTTGCCGATGCCGGGAATGGCAAGCAGCTGTTTGAGCTCGGCCGGGCCGGCGAGGGTTGCAAGCTGGATGGTGCTGGCCTCGACAGCCTCGGCGGCGCGCCGGTAGGAACGGACACGGAAGGGGTCGGCGGCGCTGATCTCAAGCAGATCGGCGGTCTCATCGAGCATGACGGCTATTGAATGATTGTCCATAATAGAGTCGCGGCCTGACGCAGGTCTGGCTTGTGCGGGCGGGATGCCCTGGTGCCATTCAAGCAGACTTCGGAAGCGCTGGCGGCGGATGCCTCTTGAAAACTCGTAGATGGCAGAAGCCCGGCAGCCTCCCTAACCAGAGAGAAGGCTGCCGGGCTTCTACTACGCCCTGGGGGAGGGAACCGGGATGACCGGCGCTCAAGTGAGCGATCTTGGCTCGCTTGGGTGGAAAAGGCGCCTAGGCAATCTCACGTTGACGGATGACTTGGTCGGCCTGCGGACCTTTCTGGCCCTCGACAACGTCGAACTCGACCTCGTCGCCTTCTTTCAAGCTCTTGTAGCCTTCGATCTGGATGGCCGTGAAGTGAACAAAGACGTCAGGTCCGTCCTCACGACCGATAAAGCCATACCCTTTTGCGTTGTTGAACCACTTGACTTTGCCTTTGTACTGAGCCACGTGCCGACCTCGTCTGAGCGCAGAGATGCGGAAGGGGGAGCCCCGCCTGCCTGTCATAAAGACGTATCGACAACAGCATTTGTTTCTATGCGACTTCGGGGGCAAAAGGAAGAGATCGGGTGTGCGAGCAGTACCCTGCTGCCGGGAGACCGCTGCACAGGAGAAGCAGCCCCTGGAACGAATTGCTGGCGATGCCTTCTTTCCCCGGGAAAGTCGCGCGAGCCTCTGCCGCACCCAAGGCGCACGGTTCCCCGCGGCCTGCCGAGCACCCTTCCGGTAGTCACTTTTTCTTCTTCCGCTGCCGCGCCAGCCGCTTGTAGAGCGAGACGGCGACGAGCGTCTTGCCGTCCAGAATCTTGCCTTCGTCGATCAGCGCGTCGACTTGCGAGAGAGGCAGCGAGAAGACCTCCAGGGTTTCATCGGCCTCCGGTGTCGCGGTGCCCGGGGTCAGCCCCTCGGCCAGGTACACCTGCATCCACTCACCCAGAAAGCCGGGACTCGCAAAGTAGCGCACCAGCTCGGTCCACTGCTCGGCCGCATAGCCGGTCTCCTCCAGCAGTTCCCGCTTGGCGCCGGCTAGCCGCTCCTCGTTCGGCTCGATCTTGCCCGCCGGTATCTCCCACAAGTATTGGCCAGCGGCATGCCTGTACTGGCGCTCCATGATCACCACAGGGTCCTTGCTGTTCTTGCTCGCATCGATCGGCAGGATCACAACCGAACCATTGTGGCGGATGACGTCGCGGTGGGTGACGTGGCCATTTGGCTCCCGGACTTCATCCTTGACCACCTTGAAGAGCGGTCCTTCGTAAACGACGTTTGAGGAGAGTACTTCAGCCGCGGGCTCGTTAGCCGGGTCGGCAAGCTTCTCATGAGCCAGCTCTTCGACCAGCTTCTTGATCTTTTTCTTCGGCTTGGCATGGCTTGCCTGCTTGGCTTGAGCGGTGCTGGACTGCTTTGGCATGGGGGCATTTCCTTTCTTTTGCGGGAGAGAGCATTGCCGACTCCGGCCCGCTTTCCGCGATGAGACACTCGGGCCTGCCTGGTGGCTTGCCTTCCCTATGATGAGTCTTATGCGAAGAGCGTGCCACGCGCTCCATCGGAGGCCGCTTCCAATCGTAAGCCGCTTTGGGACCGCATCTTCGCTGCCAATAGCGCATCGAAGGGGATGTTTGCTGCACGGGGACGCGACCCATCCAAGGGGCCAGGGTATCTGCGGGCCTTTCGACTGCATGAGAGACTTGGGACAGGCAACGAGTTTAGGGAACGGGTTCTAGGAAACGAGTTCTAGGGAACGAGTGAAAGAAGCGAGGAACGAGCAGCGATGACCGAGCAGACCAGCGTCCCGAGTGAGTGTTACCCGCTCTCGATTCTGCCCGGCATGAGCCGGCTCTTTCTGGATTATGCCGGCGCTGAGCAGGCGCTTCTGCCTTTCTACAGCGCGAGTCCCTTTGCCACCCAAGCAAGCAAAGACCGCTCGCTTGGGGCTCGGCCTGGCGGGGATCGCTGGGGCGCTGCGGCCGTAGGGCCGGCTCTGCCCGAGGAGCACAGGATCAAGCTGGCCGACCTGCTGGTCGCGCAGAATCACGCCTGCCATTCCGGCCCGCTCGCGATCGCGAATATCGACAAGCTGCGCCGCGGCGCCCGTGCCATTGTGACCGGCCAGCAGGTCAGCCTCTTCGGCGGCCCACTCTACACGCTGCACAAGGCGGCGACGGCCGTTCGGCTCGCCGAGCAGGCCAGCCAGAGTACCGGGCACGAGCATGTGCCGATCTTTTGGCTGGCAACCGAGGATCACGACTTCGCCGAGGCAGACCACATCAACCTCTCTGGCCGGCATGCGCTGGAGACGATTCGGATCGCGCACCCGCAGGCTGCCGCCGGTGCTGCGGTAGGCACCATGAAGCTTGGCCAGGGTGTGGCTGCTGCGCTTGGCCAGGCAGCTGCGCTGCTGGGCGGCACCGCCGAGTTTGCCCTGCTGGAGCGATGTTACCGGCCGGAGGCGACCTTCGCGAGCGCCTTTGCGCAGTGGATCGCCGCCACCTTCCACGAGCAGGGCTTGATCGTGCTCGATGCCTCCGGCCGCGCCTGCCACGCCTTAGGAGCTCGCGTCCTGCGCGGCGCCATCGAGCGTGCCGAGGAGCTGGAGCAGGCACTGCTTGAGCGAGGACAGGAGCTCGCAAGCCGTAACTATCATGCTCAGGTTCGGGTCTCGCCCGGGGGCAGCCTGTTGTTTTTGATGGAGGGCTCGCATGAGACTTACCTCGACAACGCGCACGGCCCCCACGTACGACTCGCCTTGAAGCGGAAGGGCGATAGCTGGACAGCAGGCCGCTCGAGCTACTCCACGGCCGAGCTGCTTGACATCCTCGACACAGAGCCCGAGCGGCTCAGCCCGAACGCGTTGCTGCGGCCTGTCTTTGAGGACGCGCTTCTGCCGACGGCCGCCTACGTAGGCGGCCCCGCCGAGATCGCCTACTTCGCGCAGACCGCAGTGCTCTATGAGCGGCTGCTAGGCCGGGTGACGCCGGTGCTGCCTCGCCTGAGCGCCACCCTGGTTGAGCCGGCCATCGCCGACCTGCTGCGCCACTTTGAGCTGCGCCTCGAGGACATCTTTGCCGCACAGCCTGCCGAGCTTGCCCAGCGCATGGGTGCGCGCGCCATGCCATTCGCCGGCAAGCGCAAGCTGGCTGAGGCCGGCCGGAGCCTCGATCAGGAGCTGGAAGCAGTGACCGGCTGGATGCGCTCGATGGACCAGGACCTGGGCCGCTCGGCAGACACTGCTGCCTCAAAGATGCGCTACCAGATGAATCGCCTGCGTCGCCTGGCTGCCAACTACCAGCTCCAGCAGGATGCCTCGATCAGCCGCAAGGTGGATGCGCTGGCCTACGCGCTTTACCCCGAGCGTCAGCTGCAGGAGCGGGCTGTCGGCGCGGCCTCGGCGCTGGCTCGCTTTGGGGATCGCCTGCCGGCGATTCTGGTGGAGGCTGCCGCGCAGCCCTGCCCGGGACATAAGACGCTCTACCTCTGACTCTGCCCGGGGTGCGCGGGGCCTAAGCCAGGCGCTCGAGCGGGTGGTCACCCCTTCGTCGTAGCGCCGGCCCTCAGCACCAAGCGCAGGTCCAAGCGCAGGTCTAGGCGCACTTCTAGGGGCTGGTCTAGGCGCAGGTCTAGGCGCAGGTCTAGGCGCAGGTCTAGGCGCAGGTCTAGGGGGTCAAAGGGCAGCCTCTCTGTCGCGCTCGCCTTCTGCCCGGTTCCCATCAGCTCGGCTCAACTCCTTCGCAAGTGACCGCAAGTGACCGCAAGTGACCGCAAGTGACCTGCAGGTGACCTTGGTGCCGGGAGCAGCCAACCATGCGGGCTAGACTAGGGCTGCGCCGATCCCCGCCTCCCGGCCCGATCAAACCAGCGCAGGCAGGCTCCAGCCTTGATCCTTGCTGCCCCGGCCTCACCACCCCAACGCTCCGCACCCAGCCCGACGATGCCTGACGTGCCGGCGGCAGTGCCCTTACCACAGGTCCTGCGCATCTTCTGGGCTGCGTCTGGCATAGCCTTTGGACTCATGCTCCTGGTCGCCTGGCTTGCCGCCGCCGGTGTACCTGGCGAGCGTTGGCACCCGCTCGGCGCCCCGTTCCCGTTCCTCGGTGATCTGGTCGAAAATATCTCAACCTTTCGTCTCGTCCACACGCAGGCTTTCTGGACCAATCCTCTTGCGCCCCCGATCGCCTACCCACCCTTCGGTGGCCTGGTGCTGGAGCTCTTCTACACCTCCGGACATCCGCGTCTGCTGTACCTGGCGCTTGCCTTGGTAGGCTTGTCGCTGGCAAGCTACCTTGTTCGCCGAGCTTTGCTTGCGCGCGGCGTCCACCCGCGAACGGCGACCCTGTTCCCGCTCACGCTTGCGGCTGTCGGCTTTCCGATCGAGGGTCTGCTGCAACGAGGCAATCTCGAGCTGGTGCTCTGGATCTTCGCTGCCTTGGGAATCTGGATGTTCCAGCGCGGCCATGAGCATGGCGCGGCTCTCTGCTGGGGCCTGGCGGCGGCCGTGAAGCTCTACCCGATCCTCTTCCTTCTCCTGTTCTGGCAGCCCCGGCGTCTTCGCCCCGCACTGCTCGGGCTCGCCTCGTTTTTCATCGCGACCTGCGGCGCGTTGCTGTATCTCGGCCCCACTTTCAGGTCGGCTCTGCTGGGGTGGCTCGGCACGCTGTCCGCTTACCAGCACAAGCGGGCCGCCTACTGGACATTGAACGAGTTGGCCGAGAACCACTCCTTCTTTCTCTGGGTCAAGGTAGGGGCGATGATCGTCCACTCTCCTATCGGTGGGCTGATCCTGACCTACTATCTCTGCGGCGGCCTGCTCTTTGCCCTCATCTTCTTCGGTCGATTGAGCAAGTTGCCCCTGCCCAACCAACTGCTCGGTCTCACCTCCTTCATGCTGCTGCTGCCAACCATCTCCGCTTTCTATACCTTCGTCCACCTCTACGCGCCCCTGCTGCTGCTGGTCTTCTTGGCCCTCGACGCAGACAGGGCGAAGCTTCGGGTTCCGGGACTAAGCGTCTGCATCCTTCTTCTTGTCCCCATCTTTGCCTGCTACACCCTGTTCACCTTCAGGAGTGCGCTGCTCTTTGGCGGCTTTGTTCAGAGTGCCTGCCTGGTTCTGCTGCTGCTGTGCTCGCTGCAGTACGTCTTTGCCCTGCCAGATCCGGTGCCAGAGCCGGTGCCTGCTGCGAGCAAGTGAGCCGGCGTTCGCCTGCGCCAAGCACCCCGCCATACAATCTCCCTGAGGAGTTCTCCCCAGTGAGCGACGAAGTCTTTGAGGTAACCTGCCCGGACTGTGGCGGCATCTTGCGCGTCGATGCGAAGCTTCGCACGGTGGTTTCCCACACACCAGCGCCGCGTAAGCGGACCTTTGACAGCTTTGAGACGGCTGCCCGTGCCGTGCGCGAACAGGAGGAGCGCAAGCAGAGCCTCTTCCGCCAGGCTGTCGACGCGGAGAAGAACAAAGATGACCTGCTGGAGAAGCGCTTCTCTGAGGCTCTCAAGAAGGCCAAGGAGAGCCCCGCCACCGAACGGCCGCTTCGCGAGTTCGATCTGGAGTGAGGTTTCGGTGAGAATACATGCGGGGCAGCGCGTGAGTAGAAGCCGTGCCGCCATGCCCGGGCGAAGCCGCATCAGACCTGAGAGTGTTGCAATAGCAGATTCTCGACACAAGCAAGCAGTATCTCCACAGAAGAGAAGGAGCAAAGCCTGATGGACCTGACCAACATATCATCGCCTCGAGCCAATACTTTCGCAGCGAAGGTGGTGCCGGAGGAATTCCCCTGGTCGCGGAGTATTGCGGCCGCATCGATGGTGGCCGGAGCTGTGCTGTTGGTAGCGGGCAGGCGCCGGGCCGCGATCGCGGTAGCTACGGCAGGCGCCGCTCTCACCCTGCTTGAGCGGCCTGAGGCAGCGCAGGAACTGTGGAGCAACCTGCCCGGCTACATCCGCCAGGGTCAAGACTTTCTTGTCCGGGCAGAAGGCGTCATCGAGAAGCTGGGCGAGCAGGCGGCGCGCTTCCGCGAGGTAGCCCAGAAGGTGCAGGGCTAGTTAAAGGTTGCCATCCCGGAGCGCGCCACGGGTGGCGCTTAGCTGACGATCGTTGAACACTGCCCCAGGGTCAGCGGGTTCACTCTGCATAGCGAACCGAAGGTCGTTGGGCAATGCTCGCTGATTAGTTATCACGGGAGTCGGGTCGGCTAGGCGATGCCTAGCTTCTTCTGCGCCTCCGGGCTAATACGATCCGGAGTCCACGCGGGATGCCACACCAGCCTGACGTCCGACACGCTGATCTCCCGTAGGCCGCCCAGCCGGTTTCTTACCTGTTCCAGGATGATTCCATGCGCCGGGCAGGCCTGCGTGGTCATCGTCATGTCTACCTCAACGCGCTGGCGCGGTACCATCCCCGGTGCATCGGGGTCGGGCAGCACCGCTACCCTGTACACCAGGCCGAGATCCACAATGTTGACCGGCAGTTCCGGGTCGTTCACGTCGCGCAGGGCGCTTAGAACATCTTGCTCAGTAAGTGGCATGCTTTCGTTCTCCTTGTCGTGCGGCGGATCCCAAACGGCACTCGAGGGCTTGCCGACGCGGTTGCCGGAACGGAGGCTGGTTGCAATGGAAGCTGCCAAACTCCAGAGCTTCAAAGCGTTGGCAAGCGGCGCAGTACGCGGTGTCTCTGCTGACTACCGGGTGCGATCTACCAGGTAGCGGGCCAGCAGCTTCATTCGATCGGCTGACGCTCCACAGGGCGCCAGCGCGGCAAACCCTTCATCAATCAAGGTAGAGGCCTGCCGCCGAGACGCTTCGATCCCGTAGACTGCGGGCCAGGTGGCCTTATCGCTGGCCTGGTCCTTGCCCGCCGTCTTGCCGAGCTGGGCTGAGTCCTGGGTCATATCGAGCACATCGTCGACGATCTGGAAAGCAAGTCCGGCCCTTTGCCCGAACTCGGTCAGCCGCTCGACCTCCTCAGGTGTCGCCCCCGCGTAAACCCCGCCTGCAACCACACTGACCCGGATCAGCGCGCCGGTCTTTGCACGGTGAATGGCGTGCACCGACTCTGGAGTGGGCCGGCTGTGCTCGCCCTCAAGGTCCAGAACCTGGCCGCCGATCATGCCTTCGACCGTGCCGGTTGCTTCCGCAATGAGCCGGATGATCTCGACGCGCGCCTCGGCTGGGCAGGCGAGTGTGGCCAGCGCCTGGTAGGCGTGGGTCTGCAACGCGTCCCCAGCAAGAATGGCAATCGCCTCGCCGAAGACGACGTGGCAGGTAGGCTTGCCCCGGCGAAGGTCGTCGTTGTCGAGCGCTGGCAGGTCATCATGCACCAGCGAGTAGGTGTGTAGCATCTCGATCGCCGCGCCCAGCTTGGCGATGCCTCCGGGCAAGTGGCCGGCGATCATGCGCGCAGCTTCCATGGCAAGGATCGGCCGCAACCGCTTGCCCCCGGCGAAGGTGCTGTGACGCATCGCCCGGTGAATCGAGGTAGGAGGCGCGGACTCGGCAGGCAGCAGGCGATCGAGTGCCTCATCCACCGCCTGCAAACCGCTCGAAAGTAAGTCGTGTACGTCCAGGTCCATCCTCGTCATTCTAAACGAGCAGCCAGGGTGAGCCGGTCCGATGGCGGGCACTGCCGGGCTTTCGATCCACCCTCTGGCTCCATCCCAGCAAGGCAAGCGCGGCCAGCGAGACCAGCGAGAGGGCGCGTCCGGCGTAGACGTCCGGCGTCGCCTGATAGTGAATCTCGATGCTGGTTGTGCCGGCCGCGACCGGCAGGTTAAGCAGGCCATCTTCGCGGTGAGGCCGCCCGGCCAGGACCTTGCCGTTCGCCACGATCCTCCAGGCCGGATAATCCATCAGGCGCAGCACGGTAAAGCAGGGAACCCGCGAGACGACCGTCAACCGCTTTTCCTGGGGCGACCAGGCCAGGATCTCGGCGCGGCCCTGGCAGCGGTTTTGCTCGGGAGCCTGCCAGTCGGGATTGGGATGGCTCGAGTCATCCCCTTCGTCGTCGCTGGGCGCTGGCAGCACCCGCACCGCGGGCAAACCCTGCTGGATCTCTCCATTGTCCGCGCCTGACGGGGTGTACTCGTCCGTGCCTTCAAAGCCTTGTACTGGGTCATCCTGGGGCGTCGAGTTCGCTTGCGAGTCTGCCGAGCCGGCTGGAGGTCGAAGCAGGGATTGCTGGGCCTGCACGTTGTCTTGCTCATCGCAGAACTGGCCGAAGCGGTGCTGGGCAGCCTCACCGGAGGCCCAGGCAGCCAGGCAGAGCGCTGCCACCAGCAATCCTGCGGACATCGCTTTCAGTGGGCGTCTGACCGCAGGCCGGTTGCGCCTGAGCAGCGAGTCCGCGGCGAGCGCGCCAGACAGCGTGGCGAGCACGCTGCCAGCCAGCAGCCAGCGCCAGGGAAACTGCAGGAAGCGTAGCTCGGGGCCCCATCGCCAGGCTGGTTCGCTGATGGGCAGCAGCAGGAGCAGCAGCAGCAACATGGCGCCAGCCAGCAGGAGAACAAGGCGGGAGCGCGAAGCTGCTGCCGGATTGAGCGGCAGACCCGCTACCTTCGCTCGGGCCCCTGGGCGCAGGGCCAGCCAGCAGAGACCGGCGCAGAGCAGTCCTGCGCCCAGCACCAGAAGCGAGATTGAAGACGCGGTGTGTAAGACCTGATCGTGAAACGGCTCACCCGTGTGTCCAAAGAGGAAGCTGTCTTCGACGCGCATGCCCGGGCCGGTCACCCGCGCAATCTCGACCCAGCGCTGCTCGTACCAGGCCGGCACCACGTACACGCTGGCTGCCCCGGTGCCGAGCGCGAGCGCAACAAGCGCGCGGCCGGCCGGAGCCAGCTCGCGAGTCCATATCGTCATGGTGAGCGCACAAAAAGCCAGCAGGTAGCAGCCCATGACTGCGGCCGGCGCGTTGGCCAGCCAGAGAAAGGCGATCGTGACCGAGAGAGGGAGCAGGGGCACTCGGCGGCGCAGAGCGAGGCTGTAGCGAAGAACCAGGGGCATCGCGATCGCGCCTAGAAGTTCTCCATACGCGGTCCGCTCGTAGGTGACGAAGAGCAGGTAGGGTCCCATCAGGTAGACGCAGCCAGACGCTGCCGCGATGGCAGGGCTGAGCCATCGCCGAGCCAGCAGGGTGAAGGAGACTCCGCACCCTGCCAGCGCCAGCACGGTAAACACCTGCGGCACCCAGGGCCACGGCAGCACACTGCCAAGCAGGCCCCCAAGCATCCACGAAAGGGGAGGGTAGAAGACGAAGCGCGGCTCGCCGGCGCCGTAGTTCGCAGCCGGAACCCAGGCGGGGTAGGCTGCCATGCTGCCGCCGCCCTCCAGGTTGCTGTGCCAGGCAGCGCTCGCGGCTAGCCAGGACTGGAGATGAAAGTCGAAATCGTGCCCGCACGAGGGACCATTTCGGAAAAGCGGCAGGGTGACAAGAAGGGCGCAGCCGAAAATCAGCAGCAAAGCGAAAGGCAGGCTCCACTCGCTTGCGGAGGCAAGGGCTGGGCGTACCGTCCCCTCGCCTGAGTCGCTGTGTGCCAGGCGCTCTGGCCTACGCACGAGCCGAGGCTTCGGCTGCTGTTCGGCGCCCCGCAGCGCTTTCTCTGGAGAGTCTCACGGTACCAGCCGCAGTGTGTGGGTGGCACTCGCCGCCGCGGCGCCCGCGGTAAAAGGCAACGCAAAGGTGGTATTGCCGTACCAGGCCGGCCACTGGTCGCGATAGTAGGCGCTCATCGGGTCGCCGGATTGCCCCATCACGATATTCTCGGTCGCAGCATCAGGCGTTGCCCAGTCGATGGTAAACCGCTGCGAGGGCCCAAGCTTGCCGGTCACCTGCTTGACGGTAGTTTGGTCGCCTGACTGCGGGACCGGGCCGACATCGCTCATCGCTTTCAGACCAGGGATCATCGACCAGAGTGGGTGGTCGATCTCGATCGTGTGGTCTGCGCCATACTGCCAGCTGGCCAGGTCAGCCGGAGCATGCGCCTCCGCCAAGCCCCTGGCGACGACCGCGGCGAGCAGATCGTCCCAGTTCTTGTAGCCTGGCGGCAGCCACGCTTCGGGTGAGTGAGCGACGAGCTGCTCACGGGCATAGTCCTTTTCAGCCCACGCGTAGAGCTTCCAAGCGTCGCCGATCTTCGGCTCGAGGAGCATGGGCCAGAACGCCTTCTTCGCTGCATCGACGATCGCAGGTGCCGCAGCATGGATGCCTACCACGCCGTCCCACTTGCGCAGCAGGTCGGCGGCAGCGCGCTGCTGCGGGGTAGTCCTACTCGCGTGATCGATGGCGTAGGCGAGGCGGAAGCCAAGCTGCTGATCTACCTCCGAGTAGACGTCGGTCTGCAGCGTGAGCATGTCGGCCTCGGTAAGCGCGGTACGGCCGGAGAGCCACTTCCAGATGCGTTCGTTGCGGTAGGGGTTCGCCCACTCGAGCGAGATCTGGTAAGGGTAGCCGTCAGGCGTCACACGTGAGTTTGCCGTGGCTAGTAGCCCACCTTCCGGATCAAATGCGCTCGGCAGCTGATCAAACGGGAGAAAGCCGGTCCACTCCCCGGCGCCACTTGCATTCGCGGCGATGGGGAAGCCCTGGAGACCGCCTGCGCGCTGCGGGAGAAACCCGATCGCCTGGTAGCCGATGTGGCCCTGGTCGTCCGCGTAGACCACACTTAGCGTCGGCTCCCACCAGCTGGAGAGCGCCGCGCGAAAGCTCGTCCAATCGTTTGCCGTGTTGAGCGCGTAGAGCGGCAACCCAATCACCTTCGGATCAAAGAGCGTCCACTTCAGCGACAGCTTCCTTTTCTCGTTCGGCACCAGCGGGGTGACGATCGGGCCGTGGACAGTATGTTCCAGGTGCAGGACGACATCGGCCGAGCCACGAACGCGGATCCGCTCCTCCGAGCGCTCAAAGGGCTGCCAGGTTTGCGTACCGTTGGCGGTCGCGAGGTACTCGCCCCGGCCGTTGGTCTGCTCGATGTAGACGTCCTGCACGTCACCATAGAGCGCGGTAAACCCCCAGGCTATGTGGTCGTTGTGGCCGGCTGTGATGAAGGGCAGCCCGGGCACGGTGACACCGGCCGAGTGGAAGCCGGGCGCGCGCAGCTCGGTCTCGTACCAGATCTCGGGGATACCGTGGGTCAGGTGCATGTCATTGGAGAGCATCGGTTTGCCCGAGGCTGTGTGCGCGCCGGAGACGACCCACTCGTTGGAGCCTGGAGTGCAGCCGGTGCACTCACTTCGCTCTCGCCCGACAAGCTGCTGCAGGCGCACCAGGTCGTCGACCGGCAGCGCAGGTACGCCGGTCGCGCCCGCCGGGGACGCATGTGGCGCGCGCAGCATGGCCTGCGAAGGATCGAGCGGAATCGCCGGGACCGCAGGCTGCGGATCGCTGATGCCGGGCTGGCTGGCTACCGGCGGGTGATCTCTCCATGAGCCGGTTGGGTAAAGGTCGGCGGCAAGCGTCGGCCCTAGTCGATTTGTAATCTGCTCGCGGCTCAGCTTATCGGCCCAGCTCTCGTCCAGCGTCTGCGCCATGGACAGGGCGACCAGCACCGTATCGAGAGGACGCCAGGGCTGCGGCGCGTAGCCCAGCACGCGAAACTCCGCCGGAAGGCTGCTTTGATGGCTGGCGATGAAGGAGTTGACGCCGCGCGCGTAGGCCTCGATCTGATGAAGTTGCTCGGGCGGCAAGGTGCCAACGATGCGCTCTGCTGTGGAGCGGAAGCCGAAGACGCGCTGAACGGTGTCGTGCTCAACGAGCTTCGCGCCAAGGATCTCGGCTGCTTCTCCGGCCGCCAGTCGCCGAGCCATATCCATCTGCCACAGCCGATCCTGCGCGGTTACGTACCCTTGCGCCTCAAGCATGTCACCGAGGCTGCCGGCGGCGATCGAGGGCACACCCTGCGCATCGCGTTGCACCGTAACCGGCGCGGACAGGCCACCGAGCTGCGCCTGGCCATCCAGCTGAGGCAGCGCTTTTCGTAACGCATGGTGAAGCCAGAGCCAGCCACCTGCCGCGGCGCTGGCTGCAAAGAGCAGCAGCAGCAGCATACTGATGCCGGTCACGCGGGCGATCTGTTGCGACCGGGTGCGAGATCGGCTGGGAACGCGAGGTTTGCCTGTCGCCTGCGAGCTGTTCACGGTCCGATTCTCTCATTGTCGGTTGCCGATCGAGCCCTCTTTCAACCCTCGCCTACTGGTTTCAGGTAGCAGCTGCCTGGTCCCCGGCGGCGGTGAGGGGCCGGAGAGCCTTTTCGGCGACCGGGTCGCCAGGCACGGGCAGCCGATTCTCGGCCAACGGTTCCGGCAGCAACCAGCGGTTGACCAGCTGCAGGATCCCGGCCGTCAGCTCCGGCACAAACTGCGCGAGCCGCGCCGCGACCGCAGCTTGCGGCGTGATGGCAAGCTCACCTTCGCCCGTCTCGACAGCCTGCAGGATCCGCCTGGCGGCATGATCGGCCGAGCAGGAGACCAGCGGCAGCGACGCTCCTAGGTGAAACCAGCGAAACTCCTCCTCGCGGTTGCCGACGAAGAGCGCTTTGCCCGGCGATCCGGTCCGCATCAGCCCCGGGCACACGGTGGTGACCTGGATGCCGTAGCGGCCCAGCTCGGCGTGCAGGCCCTGCGACCAGCCGACTGCCGCGAACTTGCTGGCTGAGTAGGGCAGCATGTGCGGCACCGAAACTTTGCCCCCGATCGAGGCGATATTGACGAGCGTTCCAGGAGCTGGCGCAGACACGCCGGGCTGCGATTTGGCGACCGCCGCTGCGCGTGCCCGAGCCAGCATCTGCGGCAGTACGGCGAGCGTGGCGTGCACCATGCCGAAGTAGTTGACCTCCATCGCCTCGCGAAAGGCCTCAAGCGGCTGGTTCTCAGCCGGGCCCACGATGATGATGCCGGCATTGTTGATCAGCACATCCACCTTACCCAGCAGCAGGGTAGCGCTGGCGATCATGGACTCTACCGCCGAGGCGTCCGTCAGGTCGCAAGGGAGCAGGGTGACATACTCAGGGCCGGAAGCTGCGCCGCGCTCGACCAGTAAGGCACGCGCTCGCTCCAGCTCCGCCTCGTCTCGCGCTGTGAGCACGAGGCGTGCGCCGGCTCGGCCGAAGGTCTCGGCGAGCGCCAGGCCCAGCCCGCGCGACCCACCGGTGATGAGCACAACCTTGCCTGCAACAGGGAAGCGCCGCCTCCTGCCTGCTGCCATCCAGAGTGCGACGCCGGCGGCCGCAGCCAGCGTGGTTCCGGCTGCCACCTTCCTGTTTTTGTTCCCGCTTCGATTCGCCATACTCGCTGGGAGCCGGGCGAAGCGGCAAAGGTTGCGCCCCGGATCTGCTTTGCTGTGGAACGATCGAGTCAGAGCCGTATCATGCGATGGTACTTTCGGTCGTAGCGGAATTTGGCCGAGTAATGGCGATTGTCCGTGTCGGAGTGCGCCATATAGTCAAACTCCACTTCCACATCGAAGCGCACCCCTTCGCCTTGCATGTCGACTCCTTCGTCAAGCAGGTAGGACTCCAGGTACTGGTTGTGCGGAGCGAGAATCCCGCGCTCGATACGAATCTGCGGGTGCTTGAACTTGTCCGGCGTCACCACACGCCAGTAGCCCCGCAGCGATCGAACCGGCGCGGCGCCCTGGTTGTCAATGGTGGCAAAAAGGCGCACCTGCGGAGTAAGTCCGGCAGCATTACTATCGCTCTTGGCCTCGACCGTGATGGTGCAACCGAGCCGCGGCGCCGCAGCGACGGGCGCCGGCGGGGCTGCAGGCCGCGGCGCTGCTTCTCGTTGTTCGCGGCCTAGACCGATGTGAATCAGCCCGATGGCTTGTGCCACCGAGAGAGCAGCGGAGATGATCAGCGCCCCGAGAATGGCGCCGAGAATCATGTCGCTTGTCATGCCGGATGGCCCGTAGCGGTTGGCAGATCGCGCGGCCTGGCTCGCGGTCCGGTTTGCGGCTTGGTTCGCGGCTTGGTCCGCCTCATGCGCGGATTTTAAACTGGCTGCTATCACACGCGGCTGCTTGATTGACGCTTGGTATGCCATCGGTACCCAGCGGACAGGCGGTAGGAGCGCGGCTCGACACTTAGCTCCTAAACAGTCGCCGCGCAGCCCTGCAGCAGGCGCTGCTTAGGCCGTCAGGCTAAACTATCTGGGCAAACGTTGCCTGTGCGGCGGCAGAGTGCGAAGCCGCCGCACAGCGAAAGACTTGACACCGGAAGCCGTCCGGGTGAGCCTAGTAGATCCTCACCCCGCGCAAATGTACGCGCACTGGTGGGGGAGCCAGGGCTAACCGAGGGTGACTAAAGAGTGAAGGTTCGCGTTTTCTACCACGACAAATGTTTTGATGGAGCCTGTTCGGCGTCGCTGTTTACGCGCGTGCACCAGGAGTGTTTCGCCGCGGCAAATCGGGCAGAGTACTCCTACCACGGGCTCGTCCATCGGGCCGGTTCGCTTTTTGATGAGAGCACCTTCACCGGGGATGAAAATGCAATCGTCGATTTCAAATATTCGGCTTCGCCGCGCATCACGTGGTGGTTTGATCATCACCTGAGCGCGTTTCTTACCCCGGAAGACCACTTGAGTTATCTGGCAGGACTCGCTGACCCAACCACTGGCTTTCGCGAGCACCGCTTCTTCGATCCAAAGTACACCTCCTGCACCGGATTTATTGCCGACACTGCGGCCGAACACTTTGGTTTCGACACCTCAAGCGTGGCCGACCTGGTGCACTGGGCCAACATCGTAGACGGCGCACTTTACGAGAGCGCAACGGCCGCGGTAGAGATGCGCGAGGCCGCGATGAAACTGACGCTGGTCATCGAGTCGACCCAGGACCCTGAGCTGATCCCTCGGCTGATCCCCTTGCTGACGCAAATGCCGCTCGGCGAGATCCTCGAGCAGCCCTTCGTCAGCGCACTGCTGCCGCCGCTGCTTGAAGGCCACGCCCAGGCGCTCGAGATCATCCGTGAGCGTGCCGCGTGCGTCGACAAGACGATCTTTTTCGATGTGGCCGATCGCGAGATCGAGGGTTACAACAAGTTCATCCCTTACTATTTATTTCCCGAGGCGATCTACTCCGTCGGGCTCTCCAAGTCCAGTTTTCGGACCAAGGTAGCTGTCGGCACCAATCCATGGACCGATGCCAAGCCCTCTGCTCTCGTCAACCTCGCCGCCATCTGCGAGCGCTATGGTGGGGGCGGCCATGCGCGGGTCGGCGCCATCTCTTTTCCGCCGGATAGCTATGCGCAAGCCAAGCAGGCCTCGCGTGAGATCGTCGGCGAGTTGCGTGGGCATGCCAGTGTGCGCTGACTGAAGCGGTTCAGCAATCTTAAGAATCGCTGGCTCTCATCTTGCTAGACGGCTTGATCGAGCAGAGTGCCGTCAGGGTGCGTGGGCATTGGCCGCCCACCAGGCTCACCGACCATCAAGGCCAGATATGCCGCTATCAGAGAGATCCCGAACGAGAGGTAGTTTGCTCCCTCCCACGCATCCACGTGAGGCAGGACTCGGGCTAACTCTCCTAGACCCGTCGAGCCGAAGACGGTAAGCAGCAGCAAGCCTCCAGCTAAAATCCAATCTGGTGAAGAGCCCTTCATCTTGAGAAGGATCCACGCCACCACGATCACTCCGCTAAGCAAACCAATCAGAGTAGCCGCCAGTCCACTGGCGCGCTCTCGGTGTAGCAAGTGCAATGGCTGAAAGAAGACGTGATCGCGGACAGTCCAGAGATAAAAGAAAAGATAAAGCGTGCCGCACGTCGTGAGAGCAGCAGTCATCATCCATCGTGCGTCGAGACGATTGCGGCGCCAGATACCTAGGCCGAGAATGAGTAGCAGGCCGATTATTGGCAGGCGGGATTGCGCAAAAAGCCCGGCGAGGATTCCCAGCAAGATCATCCAACTCCTCTGCGTACTCCACCGCACACCGATAAGGCACAAGGCTGCATAAATCATAGGAATAGCGAAGAGATCTGTGCCCCACGTGCTTACCTGTAGAAGCACGATCTACAGTGACACCAGAAGAGTAAAAAGCCCCCTCCTTCTAGTGTGCTCTTCCCGATCAGCCATCCCAGCAGCGCAGTACTTAAGCCCGTCATCAGCCCTGCACCACCAGCCAAGGTAAGTTGTGCCAGCAACATAATCCAGCCGGGACCAGGGCTGATCCCCGCTCCGTCAGTAAGCCTGACAGCATACGGATCTTTTCCGCGCGCTATGGCGCGTGCCGGTTCCATAAGAGCTGGAGCGGCAGAGAAGATCTCGGGATGGTGAAGGTATCGCCGGACAAACCTTATTTCGTCAAACGAAGTGAAGAGCAGAATGCAAAGTAGCCAAAGGTACCTGTTGGCGAGGATCGTGCGCACGTGCTTCGCGCGAGTCACGAACAGGCATCCTCCAAGTGGCCCGAGCAGGAAGACAAGATACATCAGGCTAGCGAGCAAAAAGTGCCGACTATGACCAGCAAAGATAAACATCGAGCTGAACGAAACCACGACGCTATAGGTCAGGTAGAGTCCAAAACTTAGTCGAGTAGGTGGCAACAGAGGGCCGTCTGTCTTTGGAGTGAACAGTTGAATGGCACTCACCTCTTACAAGCTCGCATGCTGATTTATCGAAGCCTATCGTAGCAGTTCTGCCCGCGGTCCTTCGGCGCAGATCGCCTGCAAAGGTGTGTCTTGTAAGCGGCGTCGTCCAATGAGCGTGACTCCAAACGAAACTAGCGCGTCTGCGTGGCACGTCTGGGCTCGCGTGCGGCGCCCTTACTCCTGATCCTCATCGTCATTGCCGATCGGTTGCCCGGGCGGGGTCTCGAGCGCTGCTGGCGCGGCGTACTTCTGAGGATCCTTGGCGAATGCCCGGATCTGCTCAAGCGCGCCCGACCAGTGAGCGGTGTCGAGCATAGGCAGCTTGGGATCGGTCTTGGCCTCCAGCCAAACCCTCAACTCCGCCAGGTTATATTCCGCAATTTCGCGAACCCTCGGCCCCGCTTGCTCGCTCGCCACAAGCGTCAGCAGATGGCGAAGGACCGTGTCTTCCACGGTTCTCTGGGTCATCGCCGCCGAGCCGGTGAGCCGCGGTGCGTACCAGGTACGGTCAACGTCTGGCGAATGACTTCTTCAAGCCCGGGCAGCGAGTTGTCGCGGCTCTTGTACTCGGCAAGACGCGCTGCGCGGCTCGGCTCAAAGAGCAGGCTCGCGGTTAACTCGGCTGCGGACTCGACGGCACCCTGGGGATCAAAGGCGAGCCCGGTGCGCGAGGGGAACGACTCGCGCGTGCGGAGATAGGCGGGTGGGCGGGGCGGCATGGCAGCGAGCAGCGACTCAGGCAGAGTGAGTGCCTGTGGGTCCAGCGTGCTCAGCACGGCCTGGAGCGCCTTGCGCTGCTCGGCAGCAGCTACGATCTTCGGAGCAGGCTGTCCATCGCCGCGCAGCGCGTAGCGATAGTCTAGGCCGCCGATCTCCTTGGCCGCGGCCTCGGTCTGGTAACGGTGCAGAAGGTAGAGCGGCACCAGCGTATCTTCCATCGACGAGAGCGGCGCACCGGACTGGATCGCTGTTTCTCCGAAGCGGGCCAGCGCAGCAGCTCGGACGGTGAGGATGCGCGTCAACTCCGTCGCCGGATCAGCGCCGTTATCCCACAGGTGCGCGTGCGGGTGCAGGCTGCCCAGTGGTCGCGCATCCTCATCGGTGATGAAAAGCAGGCCTTGATCCGTCGCCGTTCGCAGTCCAGCGTCGAGCACTGCTTGCTCGTTCTTGTTCGCGGCTGGCTGCGCATACCCGTAGGTGATTGCAACCTTATCCCAGGCGCCGATGCCGGTCGCGTAGGCATGCGAGAGATCCGGCCGACCCTGTGCATCGAGGGTGACAAGCGGGTGCGGGTAATCCATCACCGAGGTTCCCTGGCCTAGGGAGCTCGCAGCAAAGTTATGTGCCAGGCCAAGTGTGTGACCGACCTCATGCGCGGCCAGCTGGCGCAGCCGCGACAGCACGACTTGCTGGAGCGCTGGTGGCGGCGCAGCGATTGCTCCGCTGGTGTACGGTGCAAGCAGCGCTTCGGCGATCAGATAGTCCTGCCTCGCCCGCAAGGAGCCTAGCGTGACCTGGCCTTTCAGAATCTCGCCGGTTCGCGGATCAATCACGCTTTCGCCATAGGACCAGCCCCTGGTTGACCGGTGCACCCACTGGATCATGTTGTAGCGCACGTCCATCGGGTCAGCGCCCGCGGGCAGAACCTTCACCTGGAAGGCGTTCTTGAATCCAGCGGCTTCAAATGCCTCAGACCACCAGCTGGCGCCCTCGATCAGAGCCGAACGAATCGGCTCTGGTGCGCCGCGATCGACGTAATAGACGATCGGCTGCACGGGCTCGCTGACCGCCGCAGCTGGGTCCTTCTTTTCCAGCCGGTGCCGGGTGATCAGGTGCACATCCATCGGTGTGCCGAGCGGCACCGAGTAGTCGCGGTAACTTAGATCAAAGTAGCCGGCGCGTGGATCGTAGCGGCGCGGCTTATATCCATCCTCAGGCAGGGCGATCAACGACGTATGCTCGTGCACGGTGACCGCATGCGCGTCCGGTGTCACACTTGCGATCTGCTTGCCGGGGATTGGACCATCCGCGGTAAAGGTGAGGATTGACTCGACCTCGGTGTTGAGCGGAAAGTTTTTTGCCGCCTCGAAAGCGATCGCGCTGCGCCTTTCATCGAGCTTGTAGGTGCCCTGCTTAGTCTCCTGCAAACGTTCAGCGACCCCGTGCCCATCTCGTAGAAAAAAGTCTGTAGCATCCACAATTACAGATGTGCCGCTCTCGGAGAGAACCGAGAATCCCCATAAGACTGACTCGGCAAAGGACTGCGTGACGGCTAACTGCTCATCCGCGTCGGGCGAGCTTGAGCGATAGTCGAGATTGCGCTCGATCAGCAGCACGCGCGGCCCGCTGCGATAGAAGCGAACCACCCGCCCTCTGCCTAGCTGGCCGCGGTCGAGGGCAAGGTCGTTTGAGCCAACCCCGTAGGGTAGCGAATCGAGTAGGAGAAAGTCCTTACCAAATGCGGCGACGGTCAGCGAAAGCTTGCCGGTCTTCGCATCCCAGGCGAGAGGAAAGAGTCCGTTAAGGCGCGCCGGCGTTGGTGTCGGCGAACTCGCTGACGGCAGCGGAGCGGCCGTGGCAGTAAGCGGTGTAGTGAGGATCGAAAGAGCAAGCAGAGGCGACATAAGTCGTAGCATGGTGCGAGCAGACTACATTGAAGGCCGCGCGATGCAAACTGTTTTCCGTGCTTCTAAGTAGGAAAGACTTACTAATATCACGACTAAGTTCGCGTGGAACGAACTTACTCTTGCTGGCAGCATGATAAAGAACCGGCCGCAATAAAGTGCCATTGCTGGCGAAGTTTTTGCTTAGCAATATTACTTCGGCGACTGACCAGTCATGCAGGCTTGTGTGGCTGCTGCTCGATCTTTTCCCAAGCCTTTGCATACTTCCAGCTCACGTAGCAGGAGTGATACAGGTGGAGCAGAAGGCCGCGCCGGCCATCGAGAAAACCTAGGCGCAGAAAGTAGTTATAGATAAACGTCGCCGCGGGATTGAGTACTACGTTCACCAGGAAGCCCGCCAGACCGGTCGAGCTCTTTCGCGCCATCACCAGAGGCACGCTAGCGGTGCTGTAGCGATCCATGTGTTCGATGTAGAGCGAAAGAGTGGGATAAGCGTTGTGCAGCATTGCACTGCGAAGCACGCCAGCCGGCCCGAGATACTTGGGCGTGGCATGCGGCTCGGTATCTTCTCGTAACTGCGCACTGCCGCGGCGAAAGAGCCGCAGCTTGCGGTCAGGGGAAAAGCCACCGTGCCGCATCCACTGGCCGAGAAAGAGGTTCCGTCGGGGGACCCAGTAGGCTTCGTACTGTGGCGGGCTCGACAGGAGCAGCTGTATCTCTCGAGCGAGCGCCGGCAGAATGACTTCGTCTGCATCGAGCGAGAAGACCCACTGACTCGTGCACTTTCGAAGGGCGGAGTTGCATTGCGCCCCGTAGCCCTTCCAGGCTTCGTAAAATACCTTTGCGTTCGATTCAAGGGCAAGGGTAACTGTCCCGTCAGTTGAGCCGGAGTCCACTAGGACAATCTCGTCTGCCCAGGCAATGCTGGGCATCACACGCCGCAGGTTTGCTTCTTCGTTCTTTGCAACGATCGCGAAACTGATAGTTTGCCGGGTAGTCTGCACGCCCGCAGCAGCATCCTCAGCCAAGTACGACTGCCTCGTCAGAGGCAATCAGCCCAAGATGCTGGTTGATGAGCCTGGCCGTGAGTGGCAGGAGGCGCTCACCGGTCTTCGGCAGCAGGAACGCCCCGGCGGAATCAGACCACTCGAGCTTGAAACTCGTCGAAAGTGCCGAGATCCATATCTGCCGGATCGGAGTATTGGGCGTCACGACAAATTTGGACGGAGGCTCTTCAAAGACAATGTTCATTGCGCCATTGTTCTCTTCTACTTCAAAACCTCCCTCCATCTCGGCCCTGATAAGGCTTTGCTTGAGTGTCTCGATTTCGGCATCGGCATGGCGGCGGAATTCTGATTCATCAAGCATTGCGACAGTGTAGCAAGGTTGGCTCCCTGACCTCTTCTAGGTGCTAGGCTTCTGCTTTAGTTTGCCGGCTGGATCGCTTTCTTGACGTGCTCGATAGCTTCGTCCTTCAGTTCAAGGTGATGAACCTCAAGAGCATGCTTCTCAATCTGCGGCAGCATCTCCGCTTCAGAGTTACCCTCCAGGTGCCAGGCACACTCTGTGTACCCTACGTCCGCGCAACGAAATTGCTTATCAGCCATCGAAGATCCTCCTGTAGTACCGCTCATGCTGCTGTCTGCAAGCACCATCTCGGTGCATCAATGATTGACTGGAGACCTGCAAACCAATCCGCTCGATCAAGCTAGTAGGAGGGCGACGCCATCCAAGGTGTCGCCTCTCTGTCCCGGTTGCTTAGTCGATCACTTGCGCGATACGCAATCGTGAGATCTGCGCTTAAGAGCCATCTGCGCGCTCGTCCTAGCCCCGTCGGGAGCTGATCAGAAAGGAATATCGTCGTCAGTAATCTCTGCCTGGGCGTAATCATCCTGCGGCGCCGAGGAGCGCTGGTCAAAGGAGCTGGTGGTAGCAGAGGATCGGCCGCTGCCCATCGACTCACCCTCGCCTCGGCCGGAGAGCAGCACGAGCTCGTTGACCACAATCTCGGTCCGATATACCTTCTTGCCGGTCTCTTTGTCATCCCAGGAGCGCGTCGTCAAACGGCCCTCGATGTAGAGCTTGTTTCCCTTCTTTACGTAGTCGCGAACGATCTCGGCGGTTCGGCCATACGCAGTGACATTGTGCCACTCGGTGCGCTCGGTCCAGCTGTCAGAAGCTTTGTCTTTGATGCGGTCCGTGGTCGCGATGCCGAAGTTGGCCACGGCCTGGCCGCTGGGAAGAAACTTCACCTCCGGATCCTTGCCGAGGTTGCCGAGCAGCGTGACCTTGTTTACCGTTCTCGCCATTGCCTGTTCCTAAGGGGACTAAAGTCAGCCTCTTTCAAAGGCTATTTCCCGGGGTGGCACCAGGGATCAAGGATAGCAGAGCGTGGGTCAGCGAACCCGGCTCAGCCCGAGATTGCGCAGCCACTTCGCTCCGCCCAGCAGTAGCAGCAGGATGGCGAAAGGCGTGGACATCATGGCAATCATCAGCGACAGCCAGCCGGCGTTGCTATGCGCGCCCTGCGGGCCGATGCCACCGAAGAGGAAGGCAGTTAGCAATCCCGCGGAGAGGCCGACGAGCATCGTCCAGAAGCCGGAGAGCAGGAGCTGGCGGGTACCGTCGCCGGCATTCAGCGCGCGGTGCCGCTCGCGCCGTGTTCCGGTCGCCTGGACGTTGAGCATCTCGGTGGACACAGCAGCCTGGGGCAACACACTTGGCCCGTTCGCTCCCTGTCCCGGCTCGGTGAGCAGGCCGCTGGACATCGGGATGCGTTTGATCGTCATATCGCGTTAGCGGGCCGCTCGGAGCATGAAGTAGACAATGACGCCGGTGACAGAAACATACAGCCAGACAGGGAAAGTGTAACGGGCGATGTTGCGGTGCAGGCGAAATCGGCCAGAGAGCGAGAAGAAGAAGGTGATCAGCACCATGGGCAGAGCAACGACGGAGAGCAGCACATGGCTGGCCAGCAGGGTGAGATAAAAGGTTCGGAGCGGCGAGTGCCCTGGGTATCGGGTGTCGCCGTGTACCGCATGGTTGACAATGTAGCTGACCAGAAAGATCGACGAGAAGGCAAAAGCCGTCATCATCGCCGCGCGATGCCGGACTACCTGCCCGGCCAGGATGTAGCGAAAGCCGATAACGAGTGAAACCGCGCTCAGGCCGTTAAGCAGGGCATTGAGCGCGGGAAGAAAGAGCAGCCGGTGCCGGAACTCGGCCGGCGCGTGATGCACGTAGAGCAGCCACAGCAGAAATCCTGTCGCCGCTGCGCTCAGAGCCAGGATGCCCACGACTCCCAAGGTCGCCGGGCGATTGCCTGCTTCTACGCCGCGCAGCCCAGACACTTGCTCAGCACGAGCCATTTGCCCGGCATGGCTTCTACCAAGCCTGGCGGCCAGTTCTGGCGTCGTTTGCTCGGGCACTGGTGGCATGGGTTCTCCGTTCTCAGGCAGCCGGCCGCTGAGTGCGCCGGTTCACGATTGCCCACGAGGCGGCAAAGACCAGCGCGCAGAAGCCGCCCGTCACCGCGAGATTGACAGCCAGGCCAGCCTCGGTCGGTTGGCTCGGAAAGAGCGCATTGCGCAGCGCATCCACGCCGTAGGCTAGCGGATTGAGCCGCATCATCAGCCGCATCCAGCCGGTCGCGCCGCTGGCCGGGAAGAGCGCGCCAGAGAGCATCCAGAGCGGCAGCAGGATCAGGTTGACGATGGCGTGGAAAGCCTGCGGCGAGTCCATCGGCCAGGCAATGGCAAAGCCCAGCGCGGTAAGCTCAAAGCTGATCAGCACGATCACCAGCACGGCCAGCAGCACCGCCACAGCGGTTATGTGAACGCCGACGAACGGCGCAAAGACGAGAAAGACGATCCCCTGGATCGCAGCCAGCGTCGCGCCGCCCATGACCTTGCCCAGCACGATCGCCGAGCGGGAGACTGGAGCCGCGAGGACCGAGAGCAGGAAGCCCTCGTTCCGATCCTGGATGAGTGACATCATGCTGAAGATGGAAGTGAAGAGCACGATCATTGCGATCGAACCGGGAAAGAAGTAGCCCAGGTACTGCCCGCCTGCGCCCAGACCTGTACCACTTGAGCCGGCGCTGGCGCCCGCCGTGTGAAAAGAGTGCGCAAAGCCTGACCCGAGCACCAGCCAGAAGAGCAGCGGCGAGGCGATGACGCCCACCACACGCGCCTTCTGCCGGTAGAAGCGAACGATCTCCCGCTGCCAGAGCGAGCACGCTGCCAGCCAGGTGGACGCGGTCGCGGTAGAAACAGGCCGTTGAAGCAAACGCGAGGGCACGCCGCCAGGTGTTGATCCGGCAGGCGTTCCGGTGAGCGCGCCGGAGGAGTCAGAGGGAGCAAGCGTGGCCATGTCTAGAGCGGCTCCTTGTAAGTGGATGGGGTGGCGTTCTCCAGCCGGGTCTTGGCATCAGGTTCAGCCTCGACGCCGGTCTCGGTCCAAAAGCGGTGGCCGGTGCGCTGGATGAAAACATCCTCGAGGCTGGGTCGTGCGACGCTGATGCCCTCGATCAATCCGGGAAAAGCCTCAACTACCTCGGTGATGAAGCGATGGCCGCTCGCGTGCTCCAGCCGGACGGTGGATTGATAGACAGAGGGGGCGACGAAGAAGCGCTGTGCGACCCGCTCGGCGAGGTCGCGCGCATGGAGCTCACCGCTGGCTTCGAGCAGAACCACGTCGCCGCCAATGGCTGCCTTGAGCTCCGCGGGCGAGCCGAGCGCAACCAGTTTGCCCGCGTTGAGGATAGCCAAGCGGTCGCAATGCTCGGCCTCTTCCATCAAGTGCGTGGTCACCAGCACCGAGACGCCCTCGTCGTCGCGCAGCGTGCGCAGGTACTGCCAGAGATCGCGCCGCGCCCCTGGATCCAGGCCGGTCGAAGGCTCGTCGAGCAGCAGGATAGAAGGTGAGTGAATCAGACCTTTGGCCAGCTCGACCCGTCGCTGCATGCCGCCTGAGAGCGTCTCAACCGGATCGTTGGCACGATCGTTCAGTAGCACCCGGCCGAGCACCTGGTCGATGCGCCGCTTGAGTGTGGCGCCGCGCAGTCCGTAGAGGTGACCCTGGTGCATCAGGTTTTCAGCCACCGTGAGCTTGATGTCTACCGAACGCGCCTGGAAGACGATGCCGATCTGCTGGCGCACGCGGTTGGCATCGCGCGCGACATCGAAGCCGCAGATCCGAGCGGAGCCGCCACTCGGCACCATCAGCGTAGAGAGGATGCGAAACAGGGTGGTCTTGCCGCTGCCATTCGGGCCCAGCAGGCCGAAGATCTCGGCCGATTGTACGGCAAAGCTGAGCGAGTCGAGGGCCCGCCGCTGCCCGTAGCTGTGGGTGAGGGCGGCGAGCTCGATCGGTGCGATGGCGGTTTGCGGGGCCGAGGCCGGGGTACTAAGAGTCGCCATAAGCTTCACTTTCCTGTCGCGTTCAACATGAGCGCGATCAGCAGCAGGGGCAGGTGAATGACGCTGATCTTAAGCAGATCGCGTGCGTACATCTTGCTCTCAAGCGTGGTGCGCGCACGAGTGATGCGCGCAAACCGGATGGTATAGGCCAGATATACGAGGCTGAGCACCAGCGCCGTGCCGCCGTACCAGTAGCCGGCCACGTGCAGGTACACAGGGATCAGGCAGACCGGAATCATCAGAACCGCGTAGCTGATCGCTTCAACCACCGTCGAGAGCCCGTCGGGCTGAACGACGGGCAGCATCCGGATACCGGCGCGGCCGTAATCCTCCCTGTACAGCCAGGAGATGGCCATAAAGTGAGGGAACTGCCAGACGAAGAGCAGGGCAAAGAGTGCCACGGCCGGCCACTCGATGACGCCTCGCGCCGCTGTCCAGCCAAGCAGCGGCGGCATAGCCCCGGGGAACGCGCCGATAAAGGTAGCCAGCGTGGTGACTCGCTTGAGCGGCGTGTAGACAGCCACGTAGGTGACCGCCGTAAGCAGGGTCAGCGCCACGGTGATCCAGTTGGACGCGTGCGCCAGCAGCAGCGAGCCCAGGAGAGCCGCACTGAGCGAGGCCGCAATCCCGTGCGCGAGGCCGATGCGCCCCGCGGCCATCGGGCGCCGCGCTGTGCGGAGCATCTTCGCGTCCGGCTTGCGTTCAATGACCTCGTTCATTGCCGCCGAAGCAGCTGAGACCAGCCCGATCCCGAGCAGGACCTGGATCAGCCGCGGCTGGATGCTGCTGGTGCCGGCGTGGCGGCTGCCAAGGTAGAAGCCAGCCCAAGCCGTGAGCACCACCATGGAGGTCACGCGGAGCTTGAAGAGTTCGGCGTAGTCGGCGAGCCGCGACGCAGTTTGGCCAGCCGCGAGGTGCATCTCACCCGCACGCGCCGCAGCCTGATCCCCCGCGTGGGGCGCGGTCGGAACTATCGATGCGGGAGCAACAACGGATGCGGGAGCAACAACGGATGCGGGAGCATGCGCAAGCGGCGTCATCTAAGCGGGTCTCCGGTGCATTGCGAAGCCGGTTCGCGATCGACGCGTGGAAAGCAGTAACAGCTGCACGGCCGAGCTGGAGGCGTCTACCACAGCTTCTATAGTAGCAAGCTGGCTCTCGAAGCCGCGCAGTCGCCTCGGGCCCAACTTCGCCTGGTGAAACGCTGTCAGCGCGCGCTTGTCTAGACCCGTCGCGCCGCGTGTCGGCGAGCGTCGTACCACCCAGAAGCTTCCATGCTCGTCTCGTGTACTAGCGCGGAAGCACCATGGAGTTGGACGGCACGGTGACGGGCACCTCGACCGTAGGCCGCTTGACCAGGTACTCATCGAGCAGCACAGCGACCAGGACCGCGGTCGGCACAGAGATCATCGCGCCGACGACCCCCGCCAGGGTGCTGCCGACCAGCAGCGAGACCAGGACCGCGGTTCCCGGCAGGTCCACGCTGCTCTTCATGATCTTCGGCGTCAGGTAGGCATTCTCAAGCTGCGCATAGATGGCATAGAAGATGATCACGCCCACCACGTGACTCCAGGAGTCGATTGCGGCAACCAGCACGACCAGCGCCATAGAGACCAACGCGCCGACAACAGGGATGATGTTCAGCACGCCCATCAGCACGCCGAGCGCGTACGCATAACGAATGTGCAGAGCGACGAAGACAATGGTTGACAGAACCCCCAGGATCAACATGAGGGAGCCCTGGCCGAGCAGCCACTTGCCCATGCGGCCTTCCGCGACCCGCAGTGTGCGGTCCAGACGGCCCCGAGGCCCCTCATTGAAGAAGCTCAGCAGCCAGTTGTAGCTGGTTTCGCCATCGAGGACAAAGTACACCGTCAGCACAATGCAGGTCAGGATGTCGGCAAGTTTGCCGGCCCCGTTCTTGACCCCGGCAAAGACATAGCTGGCAAAGTTGGACGCAAAGTCCTGCAGCTTGGCATTCACGCTGCTCATGTCGACATGTTTGGCCACAGGCAGCCTCTGCAGGCGCAGCAGCAGTTGGGGACCCTTGGTAGGCAGTTCCTGCAGAAACTCACGCAGGTCGCGCACCACCGGCGGCATGGCGAAGAGGATGAAGATGGTCACGAAGCCGGCCACCAGAAGAAAGACGATCAGGATTGCTACGGCACGTCCGGGCTGCCATCGCCCGATGCGCATCCGCATAATGAATTGCAACACCGGCCCGATTACGACGGCAAACAACGCGCTGACGTACAGCAGGAAGAGGACCTCCCGCGTTAGATACGCCGCGTAGAGCGCCACCAGGACAGACAGCGTAAAGATGATGTTGCTGCGCAAGCTGCGGGGGGTAAGCACGGTTTCTTCATTCATGTAGATCAGAGTCTTTCTTCTTGCCAGATCGAAGCATTCTGCGAGCACGCGCCGATTGGCCGGGGCTTGAGGGGCCTCGTAGGTCGCTCCTAAGCGAGACTACAGCGCTGTGATGCGAATTGGGCGATCTTTGCGCGCAGCGGAGGAGTGTTGACACAGCGGGGTACTGCTCTAGTCGTGCTCGATGAGCGCCAGGAGGGAGTGAGCAAGCTCGGCGGGCGTCTTCGCTTCGGTGTTCAGCGTGTGGTGGGCTTGCCGGTAGTGGACCAGGCGCGCGTGGTAGCGCTCCACCAGCGCCGCCTGGTCCGAGCCGAGCAGAACCGGTCGCAGAGCGGCTCCGGGGGCTCCGGAATCCTCTGCACAGCGCACCAGCGCAACAGCGAGCGGAGTCTCGAGAAAGATCAGCCGTGTGGCCGGCGCTGAGAGCAGCAACTCTCGCGTGCTCTGCGACTCAAGTGCGCCCCCTCCGAGTGCGAGCACGGCGTGGTCGTGCTCGAGAAGCCTGGCGATCGTATCTTCTTCCCGCCGGCGGAACGCTGCTTCTCCTGCCGTGCGGAACAGATCGGCGATCGAGGCAGAAGCGTCGAGAACCAACTCTTGATCGACGTCCAAGAAGCGCCAACCGAGCTGCGCTGCGAGTAACCCGCCGACAGTAGTCTTACCCGCTCCCATAAAGCCGGTCAGCACGATGCGAAGGGTCGCGGACGGAGAAGGCACCATCTGGCTGCTCACCCTAAAACCTGCTCACCCCAGACCTGCTTACCCAGACCTGCTCACCCCAGACCTGCTCACCCCAGACAAAATCCGCCCAGTGCAGGGTCGGAGGACAGCATGCTGCGGCTCGAACCAGCGTCTGGCAGACGCGAGCTCACCTCATGGGTAAAGTATGCAAGAGCATCCGGCTCTGCGAGCGCTACTTCTCTCCGCTGGCTTGGAGGGCCTGGCGAATGTTATCCCACACCGCCGGTGCCGGATCATGGATAGGCAGCAGCAGCTTGGCCTGGGAAGCGATGTACATCATATCGCGCACCAGCTCGGCACAGTTCTCGCAGGTATCCAGGTGGGGTTCCTTGCTGAAGTCCACCTGGGACTCAAACAGCTCCGGCATCCTCTCCTGGAACTCGACACAATCCTGGGTCTTTCCTACGCGTTCGCTCATTCCTTGGTGTCCTTCCGCAGCCCGGTCTTCAACAGATCACGTAGCTTCATACGCGCCTTGTGCAGCTGCGACTTGCTATTACCGATCGAGCAGTCAAGCATGCCGGCAATCTCGTTGTGCTCGTAGCCCTCAACGTCATGGAGCACAAAGACCAGCCGGTAACCCGGCGGCAGGTTCTCGACCGCTCGCTCCAGAGTGACCCGATCAATCGACCCGGAGAGTTGCAGATCTCTTGCCCCAATGTCTTTACGCGGCCCGTCATCGCTCGAAGGCTCCAGGGTCTCCTCGAGTGAAACCTGAGGCAGGCCCTTCTTTCTCAGATGCATCAGAACCACGTTCACGGCGAGACGATGTAGCCAGGTGGAAAACGCAGAGTCCCCGCGAAAGGTGCCGATCTTGCGGTAGAGCTGCAGGAAGGCCTCCTGGGTTAGGTCCTCCGCTTCGGCCACATTGCCCAGCATGCGCAGGCAAAGCGAGTAAACCCGCCGCTTGTGCAGCGCGTACAGGGTCTCAAAGGCACGAGCGTCGCCGCTTTGCGCCGCGGCTATCGCCTCCGCTTCGCCGGCGATCGGTGGGTTGCGGCGGAGGTGCTGGGTGGGAGGCTTGGGCGCCGTAGGGCCGGGGGTAAGTTCGAGCGTCGTGCCTGCCTGGGCGTCGCTGCTGAGACCGGGGAGGGTCGGTGGTGCATTTACTTCAGGTGCTGCCATGGATTATGTTGGCTCCATTGTCGTTGCTTTTAGTTCTATCAGTCTACTCGCAGGGGCTGCGTTTCTTGCTGGGAGCACCCTGCTTAGCTGCCCAGAAACCGGGCATACAGCGTGCGCGCCTGGGTCACGTCCGAGGTCCCCTGGATCACGGCTCGTCCGTCAGTAAACACAGTGATCGTATGCTGCCCGCGCGCAAATCTTAGCGTCAGTGTGTTGTAGCGAACGTTGCCGTGTGCCCTGAGCCGCTCAGCGAGCGCTCGAAAGTCGACCGGCCGTCCGTGCTCATGGATCTGTACGCTGTTGCGTCCACAGAGGGTGATGTGCGGCCTGCCCTCTCCCCGCAGATGGCGAAAATCGCGCCCCTGGCAGACGGTGCAGGTCGCGCGGGGCGAGCCGGCCGAGACCTCCGATCGCTCGTTGGTCCAGAGGTCGTGCGAGATCAGGGTGCGGCGCATGGCCGCGCGCGCGCCGACTAGATACTTGAGCGCCTCCGTTACCTCGATCGAGGCTGCCAGGTTCACCGCGGTGTTCAGGATGCCGGCCGTATCGCAGGTCTCAACCAGGCCGGTCGGCGCCTCGGGGAAGAGGCAAGCCAGGCAGGCCGTCTCCCTGGGCAGGATATTCATGCCCACCGCGTACGCGCCGACCGCCCCGGCGTAGATCCAGGGCACGTTCTGCTCGATGGCGTAGTCATTGATCAGGTAGCGGGTCTCATAGTTGTCGGTCGCGTCGAGGATCAGGTTGGCCCCGGCGAGCGCTGCTCCGATATTTGCCGGGATCAGGTCCGTGACCTGCGCGTCCACCGAGACCGAGCTATTGAAGAGCGCAATCTTTCTGCGTGCGGCCTCGGCCTTGGGTAAAGCCTCGCGGGCATCTGCCTCGTCAAAGAGCACCTGCCGCTGCAGGTTGCTGGTCTCGACAAAGTCGCGGTCGATCAGGGTTAGCCGCCCAACGCCTGCCCTGGCGAGCAGGCTCGCTGCTGCCGCACCCGTGGCGCCACAGCCGACCAGCGCCAGGTGCGCCTGGGCAAGCCTGGCCTGACCCTGCCGGCCAATGCCGGGGAAGAGAACTTGTCGGGAGTAGCGCTCCTCAGGCTCCGGATCGAGACTGGATGCGCTTGGAGAAGGACTGGGTCGATCCCAGGCCGCTGAGGAATCTATCTGCCTGAGCTCCGATGCCCCTGCCTCGGCCGCCGTTCCAGCAGGCGGACAGTAAACCTGGGGGGATTCGCTCAGGTTTGCCGGGCTCCGCGTCGGAATGGCTGGCTTTGCTTCGTTCACCTAGGCCTCGCCTTCAGTATAGGGCGTGGGGGATAGGCAAGCGTCATCGGCAGAGCGCGAGGTGACTCCCATGATCCGTCCAGCCGGCAGGTCGCCTATGGGCCGCTTTGAAGTCGCATCACAATCTCCGCGTTATGTGTTCCCCCAGGCGGGCGCTGCCAATTTGATGAGATAACTTCGGTGAGATAAAAGAGAAGACGGCGATTTTCCTGATGCAGAGCTCAAGTGCAGGCAGGTAGAGTGCGATAGGCTTCGTCCAAAGCAGTGCGATTCTCTGCCAGGGCCAAGCCGGTCGCTGAAATCGAAGTCGCGAGCGGAGAGAGGCCTTCTGGTAGTGATCAGTGTCAAGGGGTGGCGAAGAGTGGCTTCCAGGTGCAGTGCGGCTGCTTTTCTGATAGTGGCAGTAAGCCTGGCCGGTATTCTGCCTGCTGCTTACGCGCAGGGCAGCATCGATTTAAGCACGCAATCAGCCACACCGCCCAAGACGCCGAATGGGCCCTCGGACGGCACCGTGCCCAACGCGCAGCGGCTTCCGGGCTATGACGAGAGCAGCCCCATGACAGCCAAAAAGCCTCCCTCGGTGGCGAGCGCAGGAACGGAGAACCTGCGCGCTTGGCGAGGTCTGAAGGTTACTTCGGTGCGCTTTGAGGGCGTTCCGGCGGAGCGGCTAGCGCCGCTGCCCTCGCAGCTCGATCTGCAGCCCGGCCAGCCACTCGACCCAGCCAAAGTGCGGACGAGTCTGCGCCGGCTCTACGCCACCGGGCTCTACAAAACGGTCGACATCGAAGGCACCCGCCAAGGCAACACGGTCGCTTTGCTCTTCCACGGAACGCCCCAGCTCTTTATCGGGCGGGTGACAGTGAACGGCGTCAAGCAGGAAAGCTTCACCAGCCTGCTTGAAGGCCAGACCAAGCTCAGCCCCGGCACGCCCTTTACCCCGCAGAAGCTGAGCCGTGCCGACCAGCTGCTCTCGAGCACGCTCGAGACCAACGGCTACTACCAGGGCAAGATCACCACCCGCACCGTCGACGACCCAGCCAATGCCCAAGTGAACGTTGATTACGAGGTCGCCACTGGCAAAGTGGCGCGGGTGGGCGACGTGGCAGTAGAAGGCAACACCGGCCTCACCATCGACAAGTTTCGCAAAAAAGCCAAGCTGAAGCGCAACTCCAAGGTGGGCCGGGAGACGGTGAATACCGCTCTCGATAAGCTGCGCGCGAACTACCAGAAGCAGCAGCTGCTCGAGTCAACCGTCACCCTGAACTCAAAGACCTTCGAGCCGCCTGTCAACCAGATCAACTACGACTTCAAGGTGAACGAGGGACCGAAGGTCTACGTTGTGGTCGACGGGGTCAAGATAAGCAAGGGCAAGATTCGGAACCTGGTGCCGGTCTACGAGGAAGGCGCAGTCGATGAAGACCTGCTCAATGAAGGCGACAAGCGCATCCATGACTTTTACCAGAGGGAAGGCTACTTCAACATCCAGGTGACCCACGATAAGGCCGCGGTCACCCCGGGTAAAACGGTGGTGACGTATCACGTTACCCTCGGTTCCCTGCACGATGTGGATACAGTGACCATCACTGGAAACAAGTACTTTGAGAGCAGCTTGATCGAGCCGCGGTTGAATGTGCACCCGGCAAGCATCTTTGAGCATCGTGGTATCTACTCCCAGGCGCTCGTTGCCTCCGATGTTTCCACCATCACCGCCATCTACGAAGGCAGCGGCTTCAGCCACGTCAAAGTCACTCCGGTGGTGCATGACTCGGGCCTCGATAAGAAGGGCCGCCCGTCGAAGATCTCACACCTGAGTGTTACGTATCAGATCATCGAGGGTACCCAGCAGCGATTTGGCGCCTACACACTGGCTGGTAACACAAGCGTTCCGCTGACTACCCTTACCCCTCTGCTTACCTCGCAGGTCGGCCAGCCTTATAACTCAAACAACCTGACCACCGACCGCGATGCGGTGCTCACCTACTATCTTGCTCACGGCTACGATCAGGCCAATGTAACGCTCAAGCAGCTGCCGGATGCCAAGGATCCGGAACTGATTGATGTCACCATGAACATTACGGAAGGTGAGCAGATCTACATCAAGAACGTGCTCATCTCGGGGTTGAACTACACGCGGCCGAGCACGGTTGCCGATCAAATCCTGGTCAAGCCAGGCCAGGTGCTCGATCAATCCGCCCTGATCAGCACCCAGCGCCGGCTCTATGACCTCACCCTGTTCAACGGTGTGACGACAGCGGTGCAGAACCCGAGCGGCGACCAGCTGGAGAAGAATGTCCTGATCCAGTTCACCGAGGCCAAGCGCTGGGATGTGAACTACGGCTTTGGTTTTGAAGTGCAGACAGGCGCACCCACCACCAACGCCGCTCAGCGTATCCAGCTCGGCGAGTTGCCTCTCTGTACTTCCGGACAGAGTCCTTCCAGCGGCAACTGCACCGACAATGCGAACGGTGCCTTTGGCGCGAGCGTGGTGGTCGCGTTCGACGTCTCCCGAATCAACCTGCGCGGGAGTGATAACTCGCTGACGCTGAAGACCAACTACGGCACGCTCGAAAAGCGGGCGGTACTCACCTATGCCGACCCGCGCTTTTTCAACAAGCCGAGCCTGACCTTTTCACTCTCTGGCGGTTACACCGATGCGCGCGATGTGACGACCTACGAGGCCTCGCGGCTGGAGGGTACGGCGCGGCTGAATGAGCGAGTCAACCGACCGACAACCCTGATCTACGAGATGACCTTTCGGCGGACCAAGGTCAACCCCAACTCCCTGCAGATTGATCCCAGCGAAATCCCGATCGAGGCGGCATCGGCAACCGTGGGTGGTCCGGGTATTACCTGGATTCGTGACACCCGCCGCCCTACGCCCCTCGATGCATCAGGGGGCACCTACAACACGGTGCAGGAGTTCTGGTCAGACTCAAAGTTCGGCGCCGACTCCCAGTTCAACAGGCTGGATGCGACCAACTCCAGCTACTACCCGTTCGGCAATGTGCGGCGCTTCGTCTTTGCGCGGAACACGCGCATCGCTTTTGAACGCTCCTTCGGCACTAGCAGCCAGGAGTTGATCCCCATTCCGGAGCGTATCTACGGCGGCGGCGCCCAGTCGCACCGCGGCTTTGGCATCAACTCGGCGGGCCCTCGCGACTCTGAGACCGGCTACCCGATTGGCGGTGCGGCTGCGTTTATCAATAACTTCGAGCTGCGCCTGCCTCCGCCGGTGCTGCCCTACGTCGGCAACAGCGTGAGCTTTGTGCTCTTCCATGACATGGGCAACGTCTTCGTCAAGGGTTCCGATATCTGGCCCAGCTTCCTGCGCTTTCGCCAGCCGGACCGAGGCGGCTGTCGCGACACAAGCGCGACCGACCAGGCGCAGCCGAATGCTGAGAACAACAGCATCGGGCTTAACGGTCTGTGCAACTATAACTACTTTTCGCACGCGCTCGGTATCGGGGCTCGCTACGCCACACCGATCGGCCCTATTCGTATCGATACCAGCTACAATCTCAATCCGCCGCTCTATCCGCAGCCCGAGTACTACAACAACGAGGGCGTCACGGTACCGCGTTACAGCCAGGCCTCGCACTTCAACTTCTTCTTTAGCATTGGGCAGAGCTTCTAATGCGAAATCAATCTTGCCTGTCATCGAAGTATCGGCTCAGGTCTCTGCTGGGTCTTCTCACCATTGGCGCCGCTTCTAGCCTCTGCGCCTTGGCCCAAAATGCGGCGCCAGTACAGAACGACGTTGGCGCGCACGTGAGCTCGTCTGAGGCCAAGACTGCTGCCAGCGAGGCTGCTGCCGCGAAAGCCGCCTCGACTGCCGCCGCGCCTGAGGGCGTTGCAAAGGTGCTCGACAGCGTCATCGCCATTGTCAATGGCGATGTGCTGCTTGAGAGCGACGTTGAGCAGGAGCAGCGCCTGGAGTCGCTGCAGATGCTCGCGGCCAAGGACAACACCTCGGCGACGGCAGCCCAACATCTGATCACCCGTACCCTGATCCTGCAGCAGATGAAGGCTCAGCAGGCGGCGCCCGACATTACCGACGCTCAGGTTGAAAAGACGATCGACGAGATACGCAAGGACGTGCCCGGCTGCGCCGCCGCTCACTGCGAGACGGCCGCAGGTTGGGCCACCTTTCTCAAGGCGCGGGGGCTCTCGCCTGACGAGGTCGCCGACAGCTGGAAGGAGCGATTGGTAATCCTTGAGTACCTGAACCTGCGATTCCGCTCCGGCATTCGCATCCCGACGGCGGATAGCCAGAAGTACTACCAGACGGCGCTGGTGCCGGAGTTTGATAAAAAGCACCAGAAGCCCCCGACTTTCAAAACGCTCGAGCCGCGCATCAACGAGGTGCTGCTGCAGCAGCAGGTCTCCAAGCAAATCGATGATTGGGAGGCGACGCTGCGGGAGGAAGGCAGCGTGCAGATTCTGGTGCCGGCCTACGGCCAGAGCAACGACAATACCGATGACGACTTTGGGAGCGGCGCGTGAGCAGCGGACCAAACGCAGGAGGCCTGCTGGGCAGGCGCGATCCCGACTTCGATCCCGGCAGCCGGCAGCATAAGGCGCGTCGTTTCCTACTGCGCTTCGCCGTGGGATTTTTCCTGCTGCTGGTGGTCATTCTTGGCGGCCTCGCCTGGTACGCCTCAACGCCGGCCTTCGAGAATAAAGTGCGCGGCTATCTAATCTCCACGCTCGAAGATGCGACCGGCGGCCGGGTGGAGCTGGGCGCATTCCGCTGGCGGCTGCTGCACCTGGAGTTTGAGGCCGATAACCTCACCATCCACGGACTCGAAGCCGCTGACCAGGTGCCCTATGCGCATGTGGACAGGCTGCGCGCCAGGGTCAAGATCATCTCTTTTTTTCGCGCCAAAGTTGGGCTGAACTACCTGGGCGTCGACAAGCCGACAGTCCACTTGATCGTCTATAAGGACGGTTCAACCAACCAGCCGGTGCCAAAGAAGAAGTCGGCGCCGACCGACACGCAATCGACGATCAACAGCGTCTTCGACCTGGCCGTCGACCGGGCAGAGATCAACGACGGCACCGCACTTGTCAACCAGCAGGCTCTCCCGTTCAACCTGGCTGCGAACGATCTCGAACTCGGCGTCAACTATGTGCCGGCGCGCGACCATTACACGGGCACGCTTTCGATTGCCGACATCGTCGTACAGCGTGGCGCTGCGGCAAAGATTCATTCCAAGTTAACGCTGCAGGCAGACGCCGGCCGCAACGAGTTCAACATCCCTTCCTTGACCTTTGCCGCCGGGGCGTCTACGCTCGCCGCGCATGCGCAGGTCTCAAACTTCAACGATCCACACTGGCAGATCGGCGCCAAGGGTACGGTTGACCTACGGGAGGCCGAAGCTCTCGCCACCGTACCTGGGCTCGACCAGGGCGTGATTGCGCTGGACCTGACGGGCAAGGGAACCAAGGCACTCTTTTCCATCGACGGAGAGACGCGGCTGGCGGGGGTAAACTACCGCGCCTCAGGCCTCGACCTGCGCGGGCTGAACGCTGCGACCAGGGTGCACGTCACCCAGGACGAACTCTCGCTGAATGACCTGGTCGCCCACCTGGCTCGTGGCGGCACGGTCGATGCGGAAGCGCATATCTACAATTGGCTCTCGCCGTCTACGCCCCCGGTCTCGACGCCGGCGACCCCAGGCAGCAAGGCGGCAGCCATCGGCAAGGCGGCGCAACAGGCGAACCAGGTAGCCGCCGACAACACAGCCAACCCTGCTGCCAAGGCGCTGCCCTCGCGCGGCGTGGTCAAGGCGCGCCTGAGTGGCTTCACCCTGCCAACCATTCTGTCGATCATTGCGCCACCCAAGTTTCAGGATCTGGGCTTTGCCACCACCGCATCCGGTGCAGTTGAGATCAATTGGGTCGGCAATCCGAGCGATCTCGCGGCAGAGGCAAAGATTGCGCTCACCGCGCCGCCCCAGCCCGGGCACGGCGAGGTGCCGGTCAATGGCGCGATCAACGTGCTCTACTCTGGACGCGAAAACAGCCTGCAGGTCCGCCAGCTGGACGCGCATACCCCGGGCACCCAGATCCAGGTCTCGGGTGGCGTTGGCCTGGCCGCCGGGCGCGGCTCTTCGCTGAAGGCTTCTGTTACGGTCAGCAACCTGGGCGAGTTCAACCGGGCCCTGATCGCGCTTGGCGTCAGCTCGAACGGGAAAAAGGGCACGCAGGCCATTCCAGTCCAGCTTCACGGACAAGCGCAGTTCTTAGGCACGGTGACTGGCAACCTCGCTGCGCCCGACGTCAAAGGTCATCTCAGCGTGAACAACTTTGACATTGCCCTCAACCAGCCGAACGCCGCCGCCACGGCAGCTGGCGCGCAGGCTCTTCGCGCTGCTGCTACGAACAACGGTCTGCCCCCGGTCTCCGATGTGACCAGCCAGGCCTCCTGCACGGTGCCACCCGGCAACGGCGCCATCGTCACCTGCCCCAATCCTTCCGGTCAGCAGGTCCCCATCCAGGTCGCCTCGCCCGCTCCGCCTGACGCTGCGACGAGCACCTCCGCCGCGACGCCGCTTGCGGTTCCGGCCGCTGCCACCGCACCACCTACGCCAGGGACCGCGGCTGCAGCCGCTGCTCCCCAGACGATCCACTTTGACTCGCTCTCGGCTGACGGCGAGTACTCACCGGAGCGGATCTTTGTGCAAAGCGCGCTGCTGGTACGTGGCAACACGCGTGTGCAGGCCTCGGGCCAGATGCAGGCGCACCACCTCAGCAGGCACCGGCTGGCCTTTGACAATCATTCGGCCATCACGGGCGACGTGGCCGTGGATAAAGCCGCACTCACGGATCTGCTCGCGCTTGGCGGCCAAGCGCTGCCGGTCACCGGCACGCTCACCCTGCACAGCCACGTGAGCGGCACGCTCGACAACCTGAATGGTGGCGGACACCTGAATGTTGCGGGCGGCCAGATCTACGGCGAGCCCTACCGCAGCCTCGATGCTGACCTGGTCTTCGCCGGGCAGAACATCGGCGCGTCTAACCTGATCTTTCTAGAAGACGGCGGCAAGGTCACCGGCGAGGGCGGCTACAATCTTGCCGCCAAGCAGTTCCACTTCAAGGCCCAGGGAGCCGGATTCGACCTCGCCCACTTCAAGCAGGTAAAGACCTTGCCGCTGACCGTCGTCGGCCAGGTTAACTTCCAGGCTGAAGGTTCGGGTACTGCAACCGCCCAGACAATCGAGGCCAGCGCCCACCTGGTCAACCTATCGATCTCAAATCCAGCCGGGGGGCCTGCCTCGAACGGTGCGATCGACCTGAACGCGCACACCCAGGCCGGTAACCTGCTGCTCGATGTGAATGGCAGGCTGAACGGGGCCACGGTCCAGGTGCGGGGCACAACTGCGCTCAGCGGCCAGTACCAGACGCAGACCCGGCTTACGCTCGCCAATCTCGACATCAACCCCTACCTGCAGCTGTTCAACGTGCAGGGCGTCTCAGGCAAGTCGCTGATCTCGGGCACAGTCGCCCTCAACGGTCCCCTGGGGACGCCGAAGCTGCTAAACGGCACTGTGCAGCTCTCGCGGCTCCAGGTTGCGTCCGAGGGCATCACGCTCGCGACCGATGGCGACCTGCAGGCCACCCTGCGCAATGGTACGTTCACCCTCGCTCCTCTGCACGTGACGGGCGGTGGTACCGACCTGCACGCCAGCGGCAGTGCTGACCTGTTCGGCGCGCCTCGGCCTGTCGACGTAAAGGCGAACGGTGCGCTCGACCTCAAGATCGTGCACACGCTTGTGCCCGACGCAACAGCGAGCGGAGCAGTCAGCTTCGGCGTCACTGTCGGCGGCACGATCGAGCGGCCTGATCTTGAGGGCAAGGTCACCTTCGCAAACGTGAACCTGGCCTACGCTTCGCTGCCCAATGGTCTGAGCGGCATGAACGGCGACCTGGTCTTTGATCAGGGACGGCTGCAGGTAGAAAACCTGACGGCCACGAGCGGCGGAGGCCAGCTAACCTTCGGCGGCTTTGTTGCTTACCAGCAAGGCGTTTATGCCGACCTGAACGCAGCCGGCAAGGGTGTCCGGGTTCGCTACGCAGGCGGCATCAGTGTGCTGCTGGATACCAAGGTCCGCGTGCAGGGAACGCTGCAAAACCTGCTGGTGAGCGGCAACGTGCTGCTCAACCGGTTCTCGGTCGGGCCGAACCTCGACCTTTCCACCTTTAACTCGAACGGCATCTCGCCGCCCCCTGACCCCACCGCCTTCGGCAACCATGTACGGCTTGACGTTCGGATCAACTCGGCGCCCCAGCTGGACATCAACAACAGCTACGCCAAGCTCGCCGGCGACATTAACCTCAACATTCGAGGTACGGCGGCAGATCCGAGTGTGCTCGGGCACATCTCGCTCACTGAAGGCGAAGCGACCTTCGCCGGCACCCACTACTCGCTCCAGCACGGCGATATCTACTTCAACAATCCAGTGCGTATCGATCCGACGATCGACCTGCAGGCGACCGCGCACGTGGAAGATTATGACGTTCTCATTGGTCTAAACGGAACCCCGGAGAAACTCTCGCCGACCTTCCGCTCGGAGCCGCCACTCTCAGAGCAGGACATCTTCCAGCTGCTCGCCGTTGGGCGCACTGCCGAGGAGCAGCAGATCTACTCCAACCAGCAGACCCAGGCCGGTGCGAACACCACCGAAGATGCACTGCTGGGCGGTGCGCTGAATGCGACCGTCAGCAGCCGCATCAACAAGCTATTCGGCGGCGGCAGTGTCAAGATCGATCCGAACTTCATCAGCGGTACCGGCAACTCGACGGCGCGTATCACCGTGCAACAGCAAGTCGGCAAGAGTGGCACGGTAACCTACGCGACCAATGTCAACTCTACGAACGAGCAGCTGATCCAGGGCCAGTTCAACCTTACTCCGCAGATCTCGCTGCTCGCGGTTCGTGACGAGTCCGGCGTCTTCAGCGTGCTCGTGAAGCTGCACCAGCGCTACCGGTAGAGACGCAACCTTGGCGGCGGCTTGTGTGTCTCTACTTGTGAGTGGGCGCACGCCTTCCGGCGCGCTACACCTTGGAGGCTTCCCCATGCGTTCCCGTCTTCCCCATGCGTCAAGAATGCTTGCCCTCTCCGGGCTGCTCGGTGCGGCAAGCGTGCTCTCCGCTGCGCCACTCCCCCTACTTCCAACTGCCGGACCTGTGCAGAGTGATGCGGCCAGCCCGCAGCAGCAGGCGGATCTGACCAAGGCACTTGGCAAAAAGCAGTTTGCCAACGTTCATGGGACCATCCAGAACGACACGGCCGTGCTTACCGGCGCAGTAGACGTGTTCGATGACAAGGAAGAGGCCGGCAAGCGTGCCCGGCACGTCAAAGGCGTCAAGTCGGTTCAGAACGAGATCCAGGTAGACGCTCCGGAGATCCCCGACGCGCAGCTGGAAGAGAAGCTTCTAAAGGCGATCGAGTACGATCGGGTCGGCTACGGCACCACCGCCTTCAACGCGATTGCTGTGCATGTGCAAGGCGGGGTGGTCACACTCGCCGGCCATGCCTACGGGCCGGTGGATGCAGACTCGGCCGTGGCTGTCGCCAGCAATACAAAGGGCGTTCGCGACGTGATCAACGACATTCAGGTTGACCCCTTGTCGCCGATGGATGATCGCATCCGCATCCAGGCTTTTCGGACGATCTACAGCTTCCCGAGCTTGAGCAAGTACGCCATGGATCCGGGCAAACCCATCCGTATCTCGGTGGAGAACGGCAACCTCACCCTGTACGGGGTCGTCGACAGCCAAGCCGAGAAGGATGCTGCGGGCATTCGCGCCAACAGCGTGCCAGGGGTCTTCAAGGTCGTCAACAATCTACAGGTGGCCAACCCCTCTGAAAGGAAGAGTTGAACCCATCCGGCATTAACGCTTGAATGGTCTGGCCGCCTAGCCTTTTCGAGCGCGTGCCCGGCGCGTACCCTAGGGTTATGGCGCTCTTCCGCAGCATCGGCATCACTCTTGAAATGATCAAGTGGGAGCATTCCATCTTTGCGCTCCCATTTGCGCTCACTGCCGCGGTGCTGGCAGCAAACGGCTGGCCGAGACCTGCGCAGCTACTGTGGATCGTTCTCTGCATGGTGACTGCGCGGTCAGCGGCGATGGCCTTCAATCGCTGGGCAGATGCGACGCTCGATGCTGCCAATCCTCGGACCGCATCGCGAGCGATTCCAGCCGGCGTCCTAAGCCGCAACTTTGTCGGCGGCTTCACGATCGTGATGTCGGCGCTCTTTCTGCTGGCTGCCGCGCAACTCAACGCACTTACGCTGCTGTTGGCTCCTGTCGCGCTTGGCGTGGTGCTGCTCTACTCCTACACCAAGCGGTTCACCCGATGGTCGCACCTGTTTTTGGGGCTGGCACTGGGGATTGCCCCTTCGGCGGCCTGGATCGCGGTGCGGGGAACGCTGGACCCGCGCATCCTTGTGCTAACCGGTGCAGTCCTCTTCTGGGTGGCGGGCTTTGACGTTTTCTATGCCTGCCAGGATGCGGCGCACGATCAGAGCTCAGGCCTGAACAGCCTACCGGCTGCACTCGGGATCCCGCGCGCTTTCCTCCTAGCGCGGCTCATGCATGTTGCCATGATGGCTATGCTGATATGGCTGATCCACTTATTCGGGTTGGGTGCCATCTCTATGCTCGGCGTCGCGCTGGTCGCCGCTGTGCTGCTCTACGAGCATTCGATAGTCTCGCCCACGAATCTCTCCCGACTCAATGCAGCCTTCTTCACCATGAACGGGGTAATCTCGATCGTCTTCTTTGTCGCCGTCGCCCTGGACATCTTCGCTCGCGGGCTGCATGGTTCCGGGCCCCATGTAGCCGGATTGGTACGGTAATGGCCACGTGCAGGGAGTGGCCGTTGCCTCGGGAAGAGTCTGCCTCGGCCGAATGAGGCGGCGCTGCCCGCGTCCGGCACGGCTTCCTGCTGCGCGCAAGACGCCGCATCGCGCTAGAGCGCCGCGCTCCGTCCGGTGATGAGCTGAATGAGAAGAACAACAATCGCCAGCACCAGCAGAATGTGGATGTAGGCGCCGATTGCGTGGAAACTGACCAGACCGACGAGCCAAAGAACCAGCAGAATAACGAAGATGGTCCACAACATAGTTTGATCTCCTAAAAAGAACTCTGAGCTTCTATGAACAAGTATGTTGCCTGTGGATCGCCGCGGGTTGCGTGTCGCGGCTGGTTTGCAGTAGAACGCGTCAGTACGTGAGGCGATACACTCCGAGCAGGCGATCGCTGCCCGCCATCGACCAGGGCGCCAGCGCCTCGAACACCGGAGTGAGTTAGAGCGAGAGCATGCCAAATCCTTTGTCGCTCGGAGAAATAGTCGAGCCGACCGCTGCAGCCCGTGTCGCGATTCAGGGCGAGCTCGGCTCCTTTAGTCATCAGGCGGCTCTGGATCTCCTTCCCCGAGCCGAGATGCTGCCGTGCCCGCTCTCCGCCGACGTCTTCCAGCGTCTTGCTGTGGGCGCGGCCGATGTCGCGGTCATCCCCATCGAGAACTCCCTTGCCGGCTCGGTTCTTGAGCACTATGACCTGATGCTCGCGCATGACGTGCACATCGAGCAGGAGTACCTGCTACGAGTGCGACACAATCTGATTGCTCCGCCAGGCGTCGCGCTCGCCCAGGTACGCGAGGTGTACTCGCACCCGATCGCTCTTGACCAGTGTCGCGAGTTCTTTCGCGCGCACACCTACCTTCAGCCACGCGCTTTTTATGACACTGCCGGCAGCGTCAAGCATGTTCTACAAAGTTCACCAGGCGGGGCCGCTGCCGCCATCGCCAGTCGCCAGGCAGCAGCGCAGCATGGCGGCGTCCTGCTAGCAGAAGGCATTGAGGATCATGCCGAGAACTACACACGCTTCCTGCTCCTGCGCCCAGGGTCTTCGTCGAGCCAGGAGAGCTCTGGAGGCCTGACAGATCGGCCCATCCCTGGTCCATCTGCCGGCTTGCCTGCTGGAGCGAACAAGGTCAGCCTGAGCTTTGCTGTGGAAAACCAGCCCGGCTCGCTGGTGCGTGCGCTGGAGGCCTTTGCCCACCAACAAGTCAACCTCACCAAGCTCGAGTCGCGGCCCGTTCCCGGATCTCCCTGGCAGTACATCTTCTATGCCGATTATCAGATGGAGGAGCTTTCGCAGGCGGACCGGGCTCTCCGAGAGCTGGCTCGACACTGCTCCAGGGTCAAGGAGCTGGGTCGCTACCGTGCAGCGGAGCTGCCCTGACGGGCGACGTCTGCCAGGGGTTGGATCCTCGGAGCCAAGGGCGGCTGAGTACCTGTTCGGTACTACGGGGTTAGGGAATGTCTCAGAAAAACGCAAGTATCACGCCCAGTGGCCGATAGCTGCAGTGGATCAGCCAGAGTGCGAGAGCGGGGAGCCGGTCGCCGGAAGCTCGCCTGCATCCTTCTGGAATCTGATGAGTCCAATGTGGTGGAATCTGACAAGGGAACACTCAATGCCAAACGATTTTCTTAGCATCATCCATCCCAGCAGCTCCGCCCGAGAGGATCGCCCCATCGGCCGGTCCCTGCCAGTACTCCCGGTAAGGGATACTGTTCTGTTTCCCCACGCTGTTCTGCCGCTTACCGTTGGTCGCGAGGGCTCGATCCAGCTCATCCAGTCGCTCGGCGATGAAAAGATGATCGTGGTGGTCGCGCAGCGCGACTCGCGCATCGACAATCCACAGCCCACTGACCTGCATGCCTATGGCACCGTCGCCACTGTGCACAAGGTCGTCAAGATGCCGAACCAGAGCCTCTTTGTCTTCACCGAGGGCTCACAGCGCGTCAAGTTGGGCGAGTTCAACCAGATTGAGCCTTTTATGACTGCCCAGGTCGAGGTGGTCGACGAGCCTGAGGCGCCGAAGGGAGCGGAAACAGAGGCCCTACAGCGCAATATCGTCTCGGACTTCCAGCAGATTGTCGGCTCTTCGGCGACGCTTTCAGACGAGTTGCAGACCATCGCCGCGCAGATTGACGATCCCGGCCGATTGGTGGACTTCATCGCCTCCTCGCTGCCTTTTCTCGCGACCAGCGACAAGCAGGAGCTGCTCGAGACCGCAGACATCCAGAAGCGGCTGGAGCGCATAAACCGGCACCTGGCGAAAGAGGCCGAGGTGCAGCAGCTGCGCAACAAGATCCAGTCCGAGGTCCAGGACCAGGTCCAGCAGTCGCAGCGTGATTACTACCTTCGCGAGCAGATGAAGGCGATCCAGAAGGAGCTCGGCGAGCAGGACGAGGGTCAGCGCGACATCGACGAGCTGCGCGAAAAGCTCGAGGCGGCGAATATGCCGGTCGAGACCAGGAAAGAAGCGATGAAGGAGCTCAACCGGCTCTCCAGGATGTCGCCGATGGCGGCAGACTACTCGCTGACGCGCAACTATATAGAGTGGCTGGCCGTGCTGCCGTGGTCTGTGTCGACGGGAACCCAGGTCGACATTCCCAAGGCTAAGGCGGTCCTCGATGAGGACCACTACGACCTCAAAAAAATCAAGGACCGCATCCTTGACTATCTTTCTGTCCGCCGGCTGAAGCCCGACATGAAGGGGCCGATCCTGTGCTTCGTCGGCCCTCCGGGTGTCGGCAAGACCACGCTCGGGCGCTCGATCGCGCGCTCGCTAGGCCGCAAGTTCCAGCGCATCTCGCTCGGCGGCATGCACGATGAGGCCGAGATCCGCGGGCATCGGCGGACCTACATCGGCGCGCTACCCGGACAGATCATCCAGAACATCCGGCGCGCGGGGACCAACGATCCTGTCCTGCTGCTGGACGAGATCGACAAGCTGGGCCGCGACTTTCGAGGCGATCCGTCCTCGGCGCTGCTGGAAACGCTGGACCCGGAGCAGAACTCGACCTTCCGGGACAACTACCTCGACCAGCCTTTCGATTTGTCGAAGGTGCTCTTTATCTGTACCGCGAACCAGCTCGACACCATCCCCGAGCCGCTGCGCGATCGTATGGAGATCATCGAGCTGGCCGGCTACGCGGAGGAGGACAAGCGCCACATTGCTAATCGCTACCTGGTGCCCCGGCAGATTGCCGAGAACGGCCTAACGCCGGAGCAGATCGAAATACCGGAAGAAGCGGTCGGATTTATCGTGCGGCACTATACCCGCGAGGCCGGGGTGCGCCGGCTCGAGCAGCTGATCGGCACGGTCTGCCGCAAGCAGGCACGCCGCATCGCCGAGGGCGCAACCGACAGACTGATCGTGACCAAGGAGACGGTGGTCGAGTTTCTGGGCGGCATCAAGGTGCGCGTGGACACGGAACTTGCCGAGCGGACGGCGCGGCCCGGGGTTGCGGTCGGTCTGGCCTGGACCCCGGCGGGCGGTGACGTGCTCTTCATCGAAGCCAACCGGATGAAGGGCAAAGGCGGCTTCACCATGACCGGCCAGATCGGCCAGGTGATGCAGGAGTCGATGCAGGCGGCCCTGACCTGGGTGCGTTCCAACGCTGCCTCTCTCGGGCTGGCTGAGGACTTTACCAAGGACATTGACATTCACATCCACGTGCCGGCGGGCGCGATCCCGAAGGATGGTCCTTCGGCGGGTGTGACCATGGCCACGGCATTGGTCTCGCTCTTGACCGACCGGCCTGTGCATCCGCTGGTCGCAATGACCGGCGAGATCACGCTCTCAGGCAATGTGCTGCCGGTGGGCGGCATCAAGGAGAAGTTCCTCGCCGCCAAGCGCTCAGGGGTGCAGACAGTGATCCTGCCGGCCGACGTTCGCCAGCAGGTGGAAGAGGACCTGACAGCGGACCAGGTGGAAGGCGTTACGGTGCACTATGCGCGGCGCATCGAGGACGTGCTTGCAGTTGCTCTGCCCGCCTCGGCCATCGAGCAGCGAGAGGATGAACTGGTCCGCGAAGAGGTGCTTGAACCGCTGGGTGCATAGACATGCGCTCAGGCCGCGGTCACCGGGGCAAAGCTCTAGTAACGCAAAGGCCCGCTTCTCGGCGGGCCTTTCTGCGTTTTTCGTGAGAGGCTGGTGCAGCGGGAGAGCTCGTGGACCTTTTTCTGTTCTTCGGAGGCTTCCCTGGGACTCGTTCGTCTCTAAAGCAGCAAGATGCGAGCACGCACGTGAGCAGAACGTTCCATCAGCCGAGTCGGCGCCCTGGTGCAGGCAGCGCGTCCTGGTCCTCACGCATGCGCTGGTTCGCGATCGGCGGGGCGTGCGTGGTGCTGCTGGCGACTCCCGCTGCTGGAGCCCAGGCGCTGCTGGAGCGGAGTACTCACGCCGGCAGCGAGAGCGACGATCTGCCAGAGGCTCCGCAGGTCGTCCAGAGTGCGCAGGCGTCATTCGCCGACAGCCAGGCAGGGGGTGCGCCTCTCAAGGCGGGCACCATGAGTGGTACCGTGCTCGACAGCAACGGCGCCGTCGTTGTCGGCGCGTCGGTAACGCTTGAGAACATGGCGTCGCATGAAAAGCGATCCGGCGTCTCCGATGATGCGGGCTACTTCAGCTTTGCCTCGGTACCGGACGGGCTCTTTCAGCTGACGATCGCGGCCGCCGGGTTTGCCGGTTGGAGCGAGACGAGCATCCCGATGCAGAGTGGAGCCGACCTGGACCTGCCGCGCATCTCGCTCAAAGTGAACACGGCGACGACAGAGGTGGAGGTCGTTTTCTCGCAGCACGAGCTGGCTGAGGAGCAGGTCAGCGCGGAGGAGAAGCAGAGGGTGTTTGGTATCTTCCCCAACTTTTACGCGAGTTACGTCTGGAATGCTGTGCCGCTCACCACGGGGCAAAAGTTTCGCCTGGCTTGGCGTAGCTCGATCGACTGGGAGGCTTTTGCCGCGAGCGCAAGCATCGCCGGCGTTCAGCAGGCAGACGATGCCTTTGAAGGCTACGGACAAGGTGCGCAGGGCTTTGCCAAACGCTTTGGCGCTTCCTATGCCGATGGCATCATCGGCACCATGATCGGCGGAGCCTTGCTGCCATCAGTTCTTCACCAGGATCCGCGCTACTTCTACAAGGGGACCGGCACGATCACGCAGCGGGCGCTCTATGCGATCGCAACTACGGTCATCTGCAAAGGCGACAACGGCAAGTGGCAGCCTAACTACTCCAATGTGTTTGGCAACCTGGCTGCCGGGGCCATCTCGAATCTTTACTATCCAAAAGGGGAGCAGAACGGAGCATCCACCACCATTGAGAATGCGCTGATCGGTACCGCGGCCGGCGCGGCTGGCGCGCTGATCCAGGAGTTCCTGCTCCACCGAATCACACCCAGTGTGAAAGCCGGCCAGAAGCCCTGATCTTAGCCACCGGAAAGAAGCTCACGCAAAAAGCTGTGTCATCCTGAGCCGTAGCAAAGGATCTGGTTTTGCCCTGGACCTTGCCAGACCCAAGCGAAAGACATCGTGAGTCCTTGAATCCTTTGCGTCGCTCATCACGACAACTTTCAAGGCGACTCCTCCTGCTGCTCGCCCTTTGGGGCATGAGACAGACTAATCCGTTCACCGGGCATTAAGCCGCCTAGCTTAAGCTGGCTCTGCGAGGTGCTATGAGGATCGGTGAGCAAGGGGCCCGCTCCCCCGGGTCTGTCAGAAGGTGCTTGCCGCTGGTCGCCACGATGCTGGGCTGCTGGCCTAGTAGTCTCCCGGCGCAAACGGTTGAGCCGGCTCATGGATCCAGAGCAAGGACCGCCTCCACGCTTGTCCTTGTCGACGGCGCAGCAAAGTTGCCCCAGCCTGTCTCCCTGATCCAGGCTTTCTACCCGGCGGGGGCCCGTTCCTGGCTTCCCGACACCCCCCTGCCGGCGTCGCATCCGGCTGAGATCCGCGGCACCGTTTCCGATGTAAACGGAGGCGTCATTGGCGGAGCGAGCGTGTCGCTCGAAGAGCAGAGCACCCACCGGAAGCTCGAAGCAGTGGCAGATGCGAATGGCTTCTTCACCTTTCCCGGCGTGAGTGCGGGTACCTACCAGGTCAGCTTCGCGGCGGCGGGTTTTCAGACGATCACGCAAGCCAACTTTGTCGTGCACGAAGGCCAGGATGCCTATATAGCGAGCCCGGGACTGCCTGTTGCGTCTACGGCTACTGATGTGCGGGTGGTCTTTACAGAGCAGCAACTGGCGACCGAGCAGGTGCACCTGGAAGAGAAGCAGCGCGTGCTCGGTATCATCCCGAACTTCTACACAAGCTATGTTGCCGATGCGGCCAAGATGTCACCGGGCTTGAAGTGGCAGCTGGCAGCACGCGCTGCCGTCGACCCACTTACGTTTGTAGCCGCCGCCTCCACCGCCGGCGTGGAGCAGTGGCAGAATATTCATTCAGGCTTTGGGCAGGGTGCCCAGGGCTACGGCAAACGTTTTGGTGCAACCTACGCCGATCGCGGGATCGGCATCTTCTTCGGGGACGCACTGCTGCCGGTGCTCTTCCGTCAGGATCCGCGCTACTTCTACAAGGGGACCGGAACGCTGCAGTCGCGCGCGTGGTACGCGATGTCGACAGCGGTTATCTGCAGGGGAGATAACAAGCGGTGGCAGCCGAATTACTCGAATGTGCTGGGGGCCTTTGCCGCAGGAGCCATCTCGACCACCTACTACCCGCTGGACGGGCACAGCAGGGAATCGCTGATCGTGAATCAAAGCCTGATTGGCATCGGCTTTAGCGCGCTGGATGGCCTGGTACGAGAGTTTGTCATCCCGAGATTGGTCAGGGGCGGGAACGCGCCGAAGCTACCGCCGCTTCGCTTACCTTGACGCCTCTCTGCATCCGGGGCCCTCGGCGAGCCGGATGCGCAGGGAAAGTGTTGGCTCTGGTTGAACTAGGCGAGCGCTCGTCGCTCCCTCGCACGCTCCAGGCCCCGCCCGGAGCCGCGGTCGCTCTTTCGATCATCGCCGCCCAGCCGTACGCTCACCAGCTTAGAGACGCCGGGCTCCTGCATGGTGACGCCGTAGATCATGTCGGCGGCGCTCATCATGCGTTTCGAATGAGTCACCATGAGGAACTGTGTGTCGGCAGCCATTGACCGTAACATCTCTGCCAGCCGACCCACATTCGACTCGTCCAACGGCGCGTCCACTTCGTCAAGCACGCAGAAGGGCGCGGGCTGAAATTCAAAGATGCCCATGAGGAGAGAGAGGGCGGTCAGCGCCTTCTCGCCGCCTGAGAGCAGAAAGACATTCTGCAGTTTCTTGCCTGGCGGCTGAGCAACGATGTCGATGCCCGAATCAGCGGAACTCTCCTGATCGGTAAGTCGCATAAATGCCTGGCCGCCGCCGAAGAGACGTGCAAAGGTGCGCGCGAAGTGCTCGTTGATCTTGCCGAAGGCCTCGTCGAACTTCGTCCGTGAGATTGCGTCCAGCTCCTTGATCGTCGAGTGGGTATTCTCAATCGAGTCGAGCAGGTCCTGGCGCTGAGTCGCAAGGAAGGCATGCCGTTGCTCGGTCTCCCGGTACTCCTCAAGCGCCATCATATTGACCGGCCCCATCGCTTCGAGCTTCGCTTTCAGGTCACGGCAGGCCTGGTCTTCTGTAGCGAGTGTGTCGCCGGTGATACGCGCGACCGCTGTGTCTTCGCGCAGAGCCGAAGCTTCCATGCCAAGGTCGCTGACAGTGGCCGCGGCCACGTGTTCCAGCTCAGCCGCCAGGCGAGCCGAGGCGGTCGCGCGCTGGCCCCGTAAATCCCGCTCCCGCTCGCCTTCGGCGCGCTTGGCCTTGAGCAATGCCTCGACGGCAGCCAGGCGGGCGCGGAGGATTGTCGCCTCTTCACCGAGCGCTGCCCCCTGTTGCAAGGCCTCGTCTCGGGTCTGCTTCAAGGCAAGCTGGCGCGTTGTAAGCTGCTCATTTTCCACCTGCCGCTGCGCCTGCTCGGCAGCTGCGGCAGAGAGCTGCTGGTCGAGCTGGGCGATGCGCGGCTCCAGGTCGCCAAAGATGCGATCCAGGCGGGTGAAGTTCTGCTCGGCTCCGCGGCGGCGCTCTTCGAGCCCAGCCAGTTCTGCCGAGAGAGCAGCCGCGGCCTGCTGGGCCTGCTCCCGGTCGACCCGTAACTGTTCAAGGGTGGCCTGCAGCTCCGCGAGTGTGCCTTCAGCGGCACCATGCTGCGCGTCCAGCGCTGTTGCCTCGTCCTGCTTGCGCGCAATCAGCACTGCCTTCTCGTCGCGCTGGGTGCGGTTGCGCTCGGCTTGCAGGGTCCAGTCGTGGAGCCGGCGCTCCAGGCGCTGCACTTCGCTGTCCATCTGGCGAAGGGCTGCGCTCTGGTGCGCGCTCTCCCGCTCGGCATGGCGGCGCTCCTCGGTCCGGGCATCCATCTGCCTGGTGAGCTCCTGCAGCTCGTGGTGGAGCGTGGCTGCAGCGGTTTCGGCCTGCGCCAGCTCAGCCTCCACCGTCTCGAGCTTGGCCCGAGCTTCACGCAGCTCACGTTTGAGCGCGAGCGGACCCTCAGCCCGGGGCTTACCGCCGGTGACGGTCACGTTGTGGAAACACTCGCCCGAGGGTGCGAGGAAAAAGGCGTCGGGATTCTCGAGCGCGAGCGTGCGCGCCGTCTCGGAGTCCGGGGTGACGTACCCATCGCGCAACTTGGGTAAGATGACTTCGAGCGACTTACCAAAGCCGTCCAGGACCCGGATGCAGTCCTTGAGCCCGACTACTCCTTGGCGCGTGCCGCCATGCGCGGCGCCCTCGCCGGCGGCGAAGGAGAACTTGGCCTGCGAATCGTCAGGGTGGACGAGGAAGGTGGCTCGCCCGTCCACATCGCCCTTGAGCAGGCGCATGCCTTCGTGGGCCGCGTCCCAGCTCTTGACGACGATGTAGTTGAGCTCATCGCGCAGGAACTCGTCGACCACGCTCTCGTACTGCTCGCCGACCTCGAGGAAGTCAGCCAGCGTGCCTACCGGCTTGAGGCCGCCGCCGAGCGAATGGGCGCGAAAGAGCCTGCGCACTGTGTCTGTCGAGTAGCTGTGCTCGCGCAGCAGGGCATCGAGCGAGTCGCGACGGCCGGTGAGCGAGGCCTTCTCCGAGCGGAGCTGGTCGCCGCGCCGGCGCGTCTCCATCTCCGTCGAGCGCTTGGTGGTGACGGTCGCGCGAAGCTCGGCGATCTCGCCCTCCAGCCGCTTGAGCGTGTCACTGGCTGACTCAAAGCGCAGCGAAACCTGCCCACGCTCGGCGCCGAACGCTTCCAGGTCGCTTCGTGCGGCGGAGGCCTCGTGCACCAGCCGGTCGCGATCTCGCTCGAGCGAAGCAAGCGACTCGGCGGCCTGCGCGATCTGGTTGCGTGCCTGGCCTGCCTGCGAGAGCAGTTGCATGACCTGCCGGCGGGCGGCCTCGATCTTCTGCTCGGCTCCGGCAACCTGCGCGGTCGCCTCACGCGCTTGCGCCTGGGTAAGCTGGGCCTGCTCGCGAAAGGCCGCAGTCTCACTCGCCACGGTGGCGAGGAAGCTCCGCTGCTGCTCCCGCTCGAGCGTCAGCGAGTCGAGCTGCTGACGGGATTGCTCCCGTTCGCCGGTACCCGCGGTGATACGTGCCTCAAGGTCCGCGATGCGCTCCCCGTTCGCGTGCTGGCGCGTGCGGGCCCGTTCCAGCTCGACCGCACTCTCACCGGCGCAGGTGGCAGCGGCCCTGGCCTGGCCGTCAATCTCATAGCCGCGTGCCTGCCCGGCGGAAGACTCGGCCTGCAAGAGCTCGAGCTCGGCTCCCCGCCCATCGATGGTGCGGGTAAACTCCGCGATCTCTGCCTGCAAGCCGGCCTGCTCAGCGTCCATCTGGCTGATCCGGCTGGCGAGGACGATACGGAGACGCCCACGCATCTCGTCGCGAAGAGCGCCGTAGCGCTCGGCCTTGGCTGCCTGGCGCTTCAGCGAGCCCATCTGCTTGGTGACTTCTTCGAAGATGTCGTTGACGCGGGCCAGGTTTTGCCTGGCCTGCTCGAGGCGCAGCTCGGCGAGCCGCTTCTTGGTTTTGAAGCGGGTGATACCGGCCGCCTCTTCGATGATGGCGCGGCGATCATGCGGCTTCGAGCTAAGCAGCTGCCCGATGCGCTCCTGGCCGATGATCGCGTAGGACTCGGGGCCAAGGCCAGTCCCCATAAAGATGTCGCGGATGTCGGAGAGGCGGCAGAGCTTGCCGTTGAGCAGGTACTCCGAGTCGCCCGAGCGAAAGAGCCGGCGAGTCACGACGATCTCGCCGTGCTGCGGGGTCTTATGAAACTTACGGCGGCGGATGCGGAGGACGACCGTACTGTCGGCAGCAGCAACACTCAGGCTGCCAGCCGTGGTTGAGCCATCGGGCGCCCCGGCGCTGCTTGCAGCCGCCTCCTGCTCGCCACTTGGCAGCACCTGGCCAGTCATCGGCTGAGCCAAGCCTTCACCTTCGAGCACCTGGCCGGGCTGAGCTTCGGCTATGATCTGCTCCACTTCTTCGGCTCGCTCGGCGCGCACTTGGTCCTCATCCCAGTCGCCGCTATCCGCTCCTAGCACCACTTCAGGTTCCTGGACGCTCTCGCTGAGTAGAGGGCCGGAGCCATAAACCTCCGGGTCGATGAGCGTGATCGAGACCTCGGCCATGCCCAGGGGCCGCCGCTCGCGGGTACCCGCGAAGATCACATCTTCCATCTTGCCGCCGCGCAGGCTCTTGGCACTTTGTTCGCCGAGCACCCAGCTGACGCCATCAAGGATGTTCGACTTGCCGCAGCCATTAGGGCCTACGACAACCGCGATCCCATTGCCGGGCAGCGCGACCTCGGTCTTATCGCAAAACGACTTGAAGCCGAGGATCTGAATCTTCTTGAGCTTGAGCAACGTGCTCGTTCCTCCGGATGGCGGCTTGCTAGGCCAACTTTAAGCGCCTGTGTGTGTGGAATCAACACGGCGGAACGCCTGGGTGTGGATAAGAGGGATGGAACTGCAACCGGAAGGCTGGTCCTTTCCATGCTCCCGCTGCACGGCCTTCAGGGAGGCTCGAGGGCAGGACCACTCGACGAAGACGAGAGACGAACAACCAAGTCGCCGCTTTGCCCCCGGGGTAGCTGCTGCTGTCCTATGAACAAGGATGCAGGGTACGATTTGGGAAATTCTGCCAATGAACAATCCGCAGCCCCTCAAGAGGGCCGCGAGAGTGCATCAAAAAGGCATCATGTCGGGAACGGTCGTTCTGGAAGCGACGCGCAAACTAAGAGCCGTTCAAAGATGGAGGGGTGTTCCCCCCATTTACAGAAGGTTCGCGGTCCGTGTAGGCCTGCTTGCACTTGCTGTGTTCGCGACCGCGCAATTTGTGGGTGCCTATCTTTTCCTCGAGTTCCCCTACGTCGATCTCTACCGCTTCGAGCGGGGATACGAGCGGCTCCCTTTCCAGACTCGGCTTTTGCTGGCGCCAGTTTACCGCTGGGCAGATGGTTGCCCCTCCCTGATCGCGTATGCGGGCCATCTGTCGCGAAACACCTATTTCTTCCCGCGTGGCGTTGTCGCCTCAGAGGTGCTGGAGTTCTTTCTCGACATCGCGTGTGTTCTCTTTGCCGGGTGGGTAAGTACGCGCATCTATCGCGCAGCCAGCCGCCGGCATCTGCTTCAGCCCCTGGTCTTCCCTATCTTCCTGGGGCTCTGCATCCTGGCCTACATTTTTCACACGGTGCAGAACTTTCGCTATGTCTACGACATGCCGAGCCTGGCTTTCTTTGCAGGCGGCTTTTACCTGATCTACTTTCGTAAGCCGGCACTCTGGTTTATCACTCTCTTTGCAATCGCGACACTGAATCGCGAGACTGTCCTGCTGCTGCTGCCCTTTTACGCATTTTCGGCAGCAGTGGAGCAGGGTCGCTTTGAATGGCGGGCTCTCTTTGCTCCTCGGGTCATGCAGGTGGTGTTGCCGCTGGCGCTCTACTGGGCAGTCTGGCACCACGTGGTCTTCGGCATCTTTGCCCACAATGCCTCGGAGTACTACCCGAGGGTGCCATTCAACCTGCGTTGCTTTGCCAGGTTGCGCTACTATCCACAGCTTCTCAGCTGTTTCGGGTTTTTGGGTCCGTTCCTGTTTGCGGGGCGTCGTTTTGTTGCGGACCAGCAGCTCAGGATCTGGCTCTGGGCACTCCCGCTATGGTACGGCTTCATGTTCACGTGGGCGATCCTGGTTGAGACCCGGGTCTTTGGTGAGCTGATACCGTTCCTGGCGGTGTATACGGCTGTGATGGGAGAGGAATGGCTGGCAGGGAGAATGCTTACGAGCTCGTCCCTGGCTAACTCCTTGGAGAAACCTTCGCGCATCTCGCAAGGCGGCGTCGGGCGCCGGGCAGCCTAGCCGGAGCCTCTACGTAGAGCGCAAGTCATCGATCGAATCGTCAACTCGGGCGTGGCGAGCTAACTGCCAAGTCAGGGCTTCCTCGTCGGACGCATCAGCACCTCGCTTACAAACGACTGCTGGGCCTGCGTAAGGAGCATCTCTACCACGTGAGCCACATCGGTTGGCTGGATCTTCCAGCTTGCGCTTGCCTCTCCTCCACCGCCAAAGCCGGTGTTCACCGAGCCGGGGGCAACAACCGAGACCCTGATGTTGTGTGGACGCAACTCCTCAGCCACGGAGTAGGTTAACCCATTGAGCGCCCACTTGGATGCAGAGTAAGCAGCTCCGTTTGGCAGCGGATTGCGCCCGGCCAGCGAGCTGATGTTGATGATGTGGCCCGCCCGCGCTTTGATCATCACCGGTGCAAATGCGCGGATGAGCAGGTAGGGCGCTTGGAGGTTGGTCTCGATCACCGCCTGCCACTCCGGCAAAGCCATCTCGTGGAGCGGGCTGCCCGCATTGGCGATGCCGGCATTGTTGACCAGCACATCGCATCGGCCATGCTGTTTGACCACGCGGTTGGCGAGCGCCTGGATCTGCTCAGCGCTGCGCAGATCCATAGCCGCGACTTCCGCCCGGCCTCCGCTCTCGTGGATGCGGCTCTCGACCTCGTTCAACCTGACCGCATCGCGCGCTACCAGCACCACCAGCGCGCCAAGCTCAGCCAGTCTGTGACTGATCGCTTCGCCGATTCCGCGCGCAGCGCCGGTGATCACTGCTACCTGTCCATCAAGTTTTGCCATAGATACCGGTGAAGATGCCGGCGCGGACGCTACCGTTATCCTGCGCCTGCTGAGGCCCGCGGTCTGCAGGCTGGAGATTGCAGAGCGTCACTATCCTCTCGGAAATCGATAGATCGTGTGAGGGCGAGGCGCTGAGCTTTTTGCGCCTGTGCTCCACATTCGTGCAGATTAAGGCGGAAGCTTGTCAGGCCGATCTGTCGCTCGTATGATCAGCCCACTGCGAAGGGCTACAAACGCGGGAAGCCTGTCACCTGGAGGCACGCCAGCACGCGTGCTGGCAAACCGGTTTTCCGCGACGTCTATTGTGGGTTATAAGAGTAGCTAGCGGTCAGGAGCCTGACAGGGCATCCTTCGCACGGATCTCTGCCGTACCCGTACTCTTTTTTGAGGATTCTCCTAGGAGCGTTGCATGAATAAGGTCGTTCTCGCCTCTCTGTTGGCTTTCGCTAGCAGCACCCTTGCCACACTGCCGGCCGCCTATGGCCAGGACTCAACTGCTGCGAGCGGACAGATCACCATCAAGGATCCGGCCGAGTACAACGCTTACACCAATGCTGTCGGGCAGTCCGCGCCGGCGGCCAAGGCGCAAGCCATTGAAGCCTTTCTGACCCAGTACCCGAACTCTGTTGTCAAGCGCGACATGCTGGAACTGCTGGTGGGTGCCTACCAGGCAGCCAACGATACCCCTCACACGCTCGACGCCTCCAAGCGCCTGCTGCAGGTAGACCCGACCAACCTGCGTGCCCTGACTTTTATCGTGTACGTGGAGAAGTCGCAGGCCCAGGGCGACCAGACCAAGCTGGATGATGCTGCATCCCTGGCGCAGAAGGGGCTTACCTCGCCCAAGCCGGCGAGCATGACTGACGCCGATTACCAGAAGCTCGAGTCGCTCGCCAAGCCAATCTTTGAAAGCGCGATCGGCGCAGACGACATCGCCAAAAAGGACTACAAGGGCGCTATCGACGCCTACTCGGCCGAGCTCAAGAGCTACACTGACCCGGCTGACACCCAGAAGTCGACCGGCCTTGTCGATACATATTATCTTGGCACCGCGTACACGCAGGAAGACCCGAAGGACCTGGTCAACGCCATCTACTATCTGACCCGTGCCGCGCAGTATGCCCAGGGCCAGTACAAGGACCAGATTGAGAAGGCAGCCGAGTACTGGTACAACAAGTACCACGGCAGCATGGATGGGTTCCCGGCAATTCAGGCGATCGCCCACGATAACGTGACGCCGCCTGACAGCTACAAGCCGGTGGCCGCCCCGCCGCCGCCTTCGCCGCAAGACCTGGCTCACCAGGCTGTCACCAGCACGCCTGACCTGTCGAAGATGGCGCTGGCCGACAAGGAATTCGTCCTGGCCAATGGCACACCAGAGGATGCGGAGAAGGTGTGGGCTGTGCTTAAGGGTCAGACGTTCGCGATCCCGGGCAAGGTCATCCAGGCAACTGCGGATTCGGTGCAGATGGCGGTATCGGAAGATTCGCAGCAGTCCAACAAGGCTGACTTCACCATCAATATGAAGGCGCCGCTGACGACCGTACCTGCAGTAGGCGCGACCGTCACCTACGACGCAACTTTTGACTCGTATACGCAAAGTCCTGCGATGATCATCCTCAAGGATGGCTCACCAAAGGCGGCTGCGCCTGCCAAGAAGGCTGCGACCCGGCGCCGCGCGTCGTAGTTGCTGATCGTCAAGTGAAGTCTCCCGACCCGTCTGGTATCGCCGGGTGACTTGGGATAGGACAAGGGCAGCCTCTTGAGGCTGCCCTTGTAGCTTGGGAGTGCTACCCTAAAGCTCCATGAAGCCTCTTTGTCAGCTATGGATCGCTTCGACCTTCGCGGTCTTTGTCATGGGCGCCCATGCCCAGCAAGCTGAGCCTGGTACCTCAAGTACGCAGGTAAGCCCAGCCAGTGCCGCGCCGAAGACGCACGCAGAGCCGAACCTTCGGCCTGACTCCCAGCCGCATACCAACCAGGACGCTTCCACTGACTCAGCACCGAGGTCTGAGACGATGGGGAGGGATGCCACACCTCCCATGGATATTGGCCTCGATTGGAGCCTGCCCGAGACCAGCACCACACCGACCGTCTTCCATCGAATAGTGACGAAGAAGGGGATCACCTCGGTGGTAGATGTTCCGACCGCCCCCGTGGTGCCGCTGCCGATTACCAATCCGCCTGAGCCTCCCCTGCAGACCTTCCCACCCAGCCCTCAGCCTGTAGTGGAGAACAAACCTCTGCCGCCCGACCCGCTGACTGGTATCGCGCAGTAGCTCGGTCGCCCTGTAGCTGGGAGCTTTGACGGGCGAGATTCGTGTTAGTGCGTCGTCCAGGTCTTATCCGGTGCCCAGCAGGTCGTCTCGAGCGGACAGTCGGCGCAGCGTGGCTTGCGCGCGATGCAGATCTGCCGCCCATGATGGATCAACTCGTGCGAAAAGGCGATCCAGCGGTCACGCGGAATGCGCTTCATCAGGTCCTGCTCGATCTTCTTCGGGTCGTCTTCGGTGGTCAGGCCGAGGCGGTTCGAGAGTCGCTGGACGTGCGTGTCGACCACTACCCCTTCAGCTAAGCCGTACGCCACCCCAAGAACCACGTTCGCTGTCTTGCGCGCGGCGCCAGGTACCGTGATCAGTTCGGCAACCGTGCTGGGCACCTCGTCGTGAAAACGCTCATGGATAGCTTGCGCAGCGCCCTGGATCGACTTGGCCTTGCTGCGGTAAAAACCCGTCCGGCGAATCAGTTCTTCGAGCGCCGGCAGTGGCGCAGCAGCCATGGCGGCGGGAGTCGGGTACGCGGCGAAGAGCGCTGGGGTCGCGAGATTGACGCCGGCATCGGTGGTCTGTGCGGAGAGGATGGTTGCGATCAGCAGTTCGAAAGGCGAGCGATGATGGAGCGCGCACTCGGCGTTGGGGTAGGTCTTGGCAAGACGCTCGAGCAGGTCAGCGAGCCGGGCCGGGGCCAGATCACGACGCGGCTTCGGGCTGGGCGGATCGAGCTTGATCTGGGTCTTTGCCGCTGCTGCTAGACCCTTCTTCTTGGGTGCAGCTTTCTTTGGCGATGTGTAGGACCGAGTCGGCATTGGGCTCCTAAGCGCCCCGCAAATGAACCATCAGAATACAAACAAGCCGACATGCTTTTGAACAGTTATGCTGATCTCGATGCTTGCTTGTAGACATTTGTTGGAAGATTGAGAGAGTGGCAGCTTACTGTCAAGGCGTTTGGCTTGAGGCCGTCATAGGCAGGGCATTGCGCATCTTCCGCTGCTGAAACTCATAAGGCTCTATGTAGAGAAATCTCAATGACTCGGCGGTGTACTCCATGGTCTCAGCTACATTGTCGGCACTCACGTTCAGTGCTCTATCGGGATGCGCACCGTCATGTCCGTCGTCTTTGATCGCGGGTAGCCAATCATCAAAGATAGCTGGTAGGCGATGCTTCGTGATGAGCTCCTGAAGACCATCTTTGATCGGCTGAAGCTTGCAAGATCTATCAATTAGGATGCTGTACAGCACCCTCCGAAGCATAACCGCAGCTGCTTTAGGAGCCGAAGCTTGCATAGCTCGTTGCGCTTCGGTCCAGTCATCTGCTACTTGCGACGGAACGCTAGGATGTGGCTTGTTGATAGTTCCAAATGGATACATAAAGAAGCTATCGCTTCCACGATGTGTGTTGTCTCCGTCGGAGAGTGACGCTGATATGTATAGCGTCCGGCGACACTTGCTGTAATTGCAGGTGAGTATAAAGTGCGCAAGAGTCACGCTAAATATAGTTCGGTCAAAATACTGAGCTGTAATCTGGAAGGTAGATGCGTTCGCACAATGTGGACAGATGCCCCTTGGTTCAAGGGAGTCTGCAACTATACCGTTCTGCCCACTTCGTGAATACCCTGTTGTCCATTCGGGTGGAAAGGACATGGCTTTTCCAATCACCTAGACAACGTCAAGGGGCGGCCTAGCTGGGAACGTTCTCATCGCAGCTTTTGGTTCTCTCGTGTAAGCTCGGCGATACATTTCAGCATCGTATCTACCTTAAGGTCGTTTGCAGCCAAGACGATGATTCCCCAGCAAATCATAGAATCAGCCAATCTGTAGCAAGCCTGAACACCTTAGCCCAGACGGTCGAGCATCGCCTCCGGCGTCATCCGAATGCAGGAGAAGATCGGCGTGTCCTTCAGCGTGTAGGCGCTGATCTCGGTCTCACGCAGCTGCTGGACCAAGTCGAGGAAGTCTTCGGGGAAGTTCGACTCAAAGGCCACCACGAACTCCTGATCGTCCAGCCCAAAGGAGTACGTGGTATTGAGCTTGACGCGTGGATAGAGGTGGCCGATGCGGATATGTTCGTTCATCAATCGCTGGCGCTCTTCGATCGGCAGCAGGTACCAGGACCGCGTCTTCCAGAAGGGATAGATGAAGATGTACTTCTGGCCGCCGGGCCGCAGAAACCCGCGCGAATCTGCCTGGCCCTCGTGCTCGTGGCCGATCAAGTACTGGCTGCGCTTGGTCATGGAAAGGTAGCTGTAGGGCGTCTCGAGGTAGCCGCCAAGTGGGGTGGCAAGCAGCTCCGCGCGCATCTGGCTCAGATCATCGACCGAGTAAGAGATCGTCCAGAGAACCATGTCCACATCGCCGCGCAGGCCCACGGTGGAGTAGCTGAGCGAGAGCATGCGGCCTGGCTGGTTCCAGCGTTTGAGCACTTCGGCGAAGCGCTGCTTGTGCTCAGCGCGTTCTGCCTCGGGCAGGCGCCGCCACTCGGGCAGAATCCTGTAAAAGGTAAAGCCGATCACCTGCCGCTTGATCTGCTTCCAATCCGTCTTCTGCGGGCTGGCCGAAGAGCCCGTCTGCTCCCCGCTTCCGGTAACTTCGGCCTCTGGTGCTTCGATCACCTGCTCCGGGGTTGCGATTGCATCTGCCATGTCATCTCTCCGCTTGCGTCCAGTTTATCGCACCCGTTCGTCGAAAGGGCCCTGTTCGCGGCGCGTCCGAAGAGAGCGGAGTTGATGGCACCGTCAGCGGTCCTGCAAGGCTGGGTGCCAGCCAAAGCGGAGCGCGCCAAAGTAATCTTGTTCCTCCGCCTGGCGGCTGCTATCACCTTTGAGCAGGCTCCCGCACATTCCTTGGTCGAAGGAGAGGTTGACCCGATGCGTATCGCACGCTTCAACACTGGGACCATCTTCTCCTCCTGGACCAACCTGGCTGTGGCGGACACCCTGCGCGGAATGGGACACGAGGTCTTTGAAGGCGTGATCCCGACCAACGAGCATGGTGCGGTGATGCATCAGCTGGGACCTCACCAGTACCGGAGAGCAGTTGCCGGAATGCCGACGCTCGAGCAGCTGGAGAGCTGCGAGGTCATCCTGGTCTCGGGACCCGAATATATAGCGGCGTGGCTGCATACGCTTTACGGCCAGGATGCGTGGCTGCGGCTCAAGGCGCGTAGGGTGGCGTTCTACCTCGAGTCGTCGCAGAGGGAAGATGTCAGCTATCACTACGAATCCTTCATGCCCTGGTACGACGTGCACTTCTTTCCGGATCCGAAGGATGCCGAGCGCCTTGGAGGTCATCACCTGATGGCGTCGGTGGATACGACCATGTTTAAGCCCTGCGCGCTGCATGCCTGCGGCGAAGAAGAGCGCAGCGCCGAGTGCCTTAGCCATCGTCTGGCAGAGAAGAAGTATGACGCCGCGTTCGTGGGCTCGCTTTATGGCAAGCGCATGCAATACCTGGCCCGCCTGCTGCCGTTGATCCCTGAGATCGACTTCCGAGCAGGCGGCGTGGCCGCGCTGGATATCGGTGGCGAATGTCATCGGGAGTGGGCAGAGCTGCTGGTGAGAAATCTGCGCCAGATGAAGATTCACGTGGCGCTGCCCAGCAATAACGCCACGATCATGGTGTCACGACCGTTTGAGACGATGGCCTGCGGCACCTTCCTGCTTACCTACCAAACAGACGATGCCCTGTTCAAGGACGGCGTGCACTGCCGCATGTACAACCCGGAAGAGCCGGAGATGCTCGCCGACATGATTCGCTATTACCTGGCGCATGAGCAGGAGCGGGAAGCTATCGCCGCCTGCGGCATGGAAGAAGTTCGCCGCAACTACTCCCTTAGCAGGCGCCTGGAAGAGGTACTTGCCATCGCAGGTTGACACCGGGCTGAAGCGAGCTGCCGGGTGGCAGCAGGGTATACTGCACCAGCATGTCTGAGAAGATCATCACGCTGCTCGCGGGCTTCATCATTGCCATCATCGGCTCTACGGGCTATGCCGGTGTGGCCCTGCTGATGGCGATCGAGTCGGCCTGCATCCCGCTCCCGTCCGAGATCATCATGCCCTTCGCCGGCTACCAGGTGTACCTGGGACACCTGAACCTCTACGGCGTTGCCACGGCGGGCGCGCTGGGCTGCAATTTGGGTTCTGTGGTCGCCTACTGGATCGGCGCCTGGGGCGGACGTCCGCTGGTTGAGCGTTTTGGCCGCTACGTGCTGCTCAGTCGCCACGACCTTGACCGGACGACTATCTTCTTTGAGAAGTACGGCTCCATCACGGTGCTGCTGGGACGCCTGCTGCCGGTGGTTCGCACCTTCATCGCGCTCCCGGCCGGCATCGCGAAGATGAACCAGGTGCGCTTTCACCTTTACACCTTTATCGGCTCATGGCCGTGGTGCTTCCTGCTTGCATATGTGGGCGCGAGACTCGGCCGGGGCTGGGACACCGACCCGCGGTTCAAGGCCGTCTTCCATCGCTTTCATCTGGGTGTCGAAGTGGTTTTGCTGCTAGGTATTCTCTGGTTTCTCTGGTCCCACCTCAGGAACCGTTCTCACGTGCCCGCAGGCGCCTGATCCTGGCTTGAGACTGAGTGCGCCCCTGGCGTTTGCCAACGGCCGCCTTGCGGGATGACGCTTACGTGTTGGACCCACACCACAATAGATCCCAGCGTAAACCTGGGGCTCGCTCTCTCATGAAAAGGATGGTCAGTAGCAATGGCAGCTCGCAACGACAGCGGCAAAGAAGCCGCTGGCATAACGCCGGCAAACGGCAAACTAGGTGTCATGATCGTCGGTATGGGCGCTGTTGCGACCACGCTGATCGCGGGCGTCGAAGCGGTACGCAAGGGGCTTTCCAAACCTATCGGCTCCAACACGCAGATGGGCACCATTCGGCTGGGCAAGCGGACTGATAACAACACACCGCTGATCCGGGATTTCGTTCCTATCGCCGACCTGAACGACATTGTTTTTACCGGCTGGGATATCTACGAAGAAAACATGTACGAGGCGGCCAAGACCGCCCAGGTGCTGGAGGACGCACACCTGCAGACGATCCGCCCGTTCCTTGAAGCGATCCAGCCGATGCCGGCGGTCTTTGACCAGCATTACGTCAAGCGGCTAAGTGGGACGCACGTAAAGACCGGCCGGTCCAAGTGCGACCTGATGCACCAGCTCCAGTCAGACATGCAGGCCTTCCAGGCGACGGTTGAGCGGGTGGTGGTGATCTGGTGTGGCTCGACTGAGATCTTTCTGCAACCAACCGCGGTTCACCAGTCAATCGAGGCTTTCGAGTTGGGGCTCACCAACGACGATCCCTCGATCGCCCCTTCGCAGATCTACGCCTGGGCTGCGCTGTCGCTGGGGATCCCTTTTGCGAACGGGGCGCCAAATCTGACGGTTGATCTGCCATGCATGCATCAACTCGCCAAGAAGACGCAGACTCCGATCTGCGGCAAGGATTTCAAGACCGGCCAGACCTTCCTGAAGACGGTCCTTGCGCCAGCGTTCAAGACGCGCATGCTGGGGGTAGCCGGCTGGTACTCGACCAACATACTGGGCAATCGGGATGGCGAGGTACTCGACGACCCCGAGTCGTTTAAGACCAAGGAAGAGTCCAAGCTTTCTGTGCTCGAGTACATTCTGCAGCCGGAGCTCTACCCCGACCTTTACAAAGACATGTACCACAAGGTGCGGATTAACTATTACCCGCCGCGCGGCGATAACAAGGAAGGATGGGACAACATCGACATCTTTGGCTGGCTCGGCTACCCGATGCAGATCAAGGTGGACTTTCTCTGCCGCGATTCGATTCTGGCGGCCCCGCTGGCGTTGGATCTCGTGCTTTTTATGGACCTTGCCAAGCGAACTCCGGAGCTGGCCGCCGCCGGGATCCAGGAGTGGTTAAGCTTTTACTTCAAGGCGCCCATGACCGCCGAGGGTCTCTACCCGGAGCATGATCTATTCATCCGGCAGATGAAGAACACGCTCCGCCACATCATGGGCCAGGAGCTGATCACGCACCTGGGCCTGGAGTACTACGACTGATAGGGTGGCAGCCGGAGCGGCGTACAGTGCGGCGGCATACCTCATCTTTGCCGCCCGTTTCTTTGCGGGGATAGCGTTTCCACTCACCCGGGCGGCAAAGATGTGCGGCAGCGCAAGATCGGCGAGTCGCGCTCTGGGCTAGGCTTTTGGCGCGGGTGATCGCGGCCGTCCAGGGGGCGGCAATGCTTTCTAATGCTGCTCATCCCAGAGCTTGATTCCACCGATCAAGCCATCCTGATTCGAGACCAGGCTCACGTGCTCGGGCAAGGTAAAGGAAACCAGCTTGGCATTGCCGCCTCCGATGTACAGGTGATCCCAGTTAAAGGTATGAGCGGTTTGGGCGATCGCCTTTTCGAGGATCTTGTTCCACTTCTGCTGCCCGTACTTCTTGTAGCCGTGGCGGCCCAGGTAGTCTTCATACGTTTTACCCTTGCGGAGAGGATGGTGACCAAGCTCGAGGCCAGGGCAGAGGCGACCCCAGGTAAACAGCGACGAGCCCATGCCGGTGCCGAGCGTGAGCACGAGCTCCACGCCTTTGCCGTGGATGGCGCCGTAGCCCTGGACGGCGGCATCGTTGGCCACGCGGACAGGCTTGGCCCACCGCGACTCGAGCTCGCCCTGGAAGTTGTAGCCCTCCCAGTCAGGATGCAGGTTCATCGCAGTGAGAATGCGGCCCTCCTTCACCACCCCGGGAAAGCCAACGGAGACGCGGTCAAAGGCAGGCATCGAGGTGCGAAGCCGTTCCAGTTCAGCCAGGACGCGGTCCGGCGTAGGTTTAATCGGGGTTTCAGAGCGGGCGCGTTCGGTGATCGGTTTGGCATCGGGCGCGAGCGCCATCATCTTCAGGCCGCTGCCGCCTATATCGATGGCCAGCGTTACGGGGTGCTGTTGGGTATCGGAATCCATAGACATGGTTAGTGTAGATGGGCATGTTCAGGCTGTGGGCAGGCTTTTTATCATCAGCAGAGGATTGTCGCCGTCCGGCGGCTGGCGGCGTTGCGATCAGGGTAACGCGAACACGGCAGAATCGCGCGACACCGAAGCCGAGACAGGTTCATACTACGTCTAATGACGTGGGAAGAGTGCAGCCTGATGCGTACTCCTCACCCACCCTCGGAGTTCTGCCCATGACACTGTCTTTTTGCCGTTTTGACTTATCGAGCCTTGGCCGCGCGACTTCCCCGCTGAGTTTAGCCGCGGTACTGGTGCTCGCGCCCTACGCTGCGACGGCCCAGGCGAGCGCAGGCACTCCGGCGCAGACTGGAAATACGCAGACTGGGACGGCGCAGACTGGGTCAGGTAGCTCCGGCAGCCCCACGGCGGGTGCGCCCAGCACTCCGCAAAGCACCCCGCAGGCTCCTCCTGCCGGCTCGCCGCAAGATCCCGGTGGAAAGCCCGGCCAGCCAGCCGATACCAAGGCGAGTTCGACTCCTCAAAAAGCCTCTGAGCCCGTGCCGCTTGAGGCGAATGTGGGCCCTGATGGAGTGGTTAAGGGCGTAAAGCCGGGTAGCATCGAGGATGTGAATGCGGTGGGAACGCGCGCGATCGGCGCCCGCGGGATGGGCAACTGGTACTCGACCGAGTCCGAGATCCGCATGGGCAAGCAGTACTCGATGGAGCTTGAAAAGGGAACCAAATTCATCACCGACCCGGTCATCACGGAGTACGTCAACCGGGTCGGGCAGAACCTGGTGCGCAATTCGGATGCGAAGGTTCCGTTTACGATCCGCGTGATCGATTCTGATGAAGTCAACGCGATGGCACTGCCGGGCGGCTTCTTTTATGTCAACTCCGGGTTGATTCTGAATGCCGATGAAGAAGCGGAACTCGCCGGAGTTATGGCGCATGAGATAGCTCACGTGGCGGCGCACCATGCGGCACGCGAGCTGACCCGCTCAAACTATGCGCAAATGAGCATGGTGCCGCTGATCTTCATCGGAGGCTACGCGGCCTACGGTATCTATGAGGCAGCGCAGATCGGCATCCCGCTCACTTTTCTGCAGTTCTCGCGCGATTTTGAGGCGCAGGCGGATTTCCTTGGTGTGCAGTATATGTATCGCGCCGGCTACGACCCGCAAGCCTTTGTGACTTTTTTTGAGAAGATCCAGAATCTCGAAAAGCACAAGCCGGGCGCGGTCTCGAAGGCCTTCGCCTCGCATCCCCAGACCCCGGACCGGATCGAGCACTCGCAGGAAGAGATCGCGCACCTGCTGCCGCCCAAGCCCGAGTACCTGGTCACCACTTCAGAGTTCGATGATGTCAAGGCGCGCCTGGCGCGTATAGAGAACAAGCGCAAGCTGAACGATCCGAAGGGGAATAACAAGCCGACGCTGCGCAGGGCGAGCACATCGGACCCGAACAGCACCTCAAATGGCGCCTCAAATGGTAGCTCGACGACCAGCAGCACGACCGACCCGAACGCGAGCGGCGACGACCGGCCGACGCTGCACCGGCGTGATGACAGCAGCAACTAGGATTGGAAGCTGGAATCAAAGGCGCGATCACTAGCGGTACGGTCTAGGCACCGCTGAGGGGCGAGGCTGGCACATAGGAAGAGCTTTCTCTGGGCTCGTTGAGATGATGGCCACACTTGGCGAGTAAAGGTGAGTCTGTGCCCCTTCGCAGCGGGGGGCGGGCTCTACGCCCGCGGCCGACTTACCATCCGCAGGATCACAACCAGTGCTAGCCCAACAATGAACAACCTGATCATGCTGCCTCATCTCTCACGGTTAGCACTTCTTGCACTTGGCCAGGATGGCAGCCTGGAGCCTGTCGCGCAACTCCGGAGACAGATCATAGATCACGTTTGATCGGTAGACCTGGATGGTCTTCCGGGTGGTGGTGACCGTGATCGTGCAGTGCTCACATCCGCCCATGTGCTGCTCTAACTCGAGGCGTAGGGAAGGGTCGACGGTGTCGTCTAGTAGGTCATCCAGGTGAACCAGGAACTCGGAGCAGATCACTTTGCCGCATCCCCATTCTTCTTTTTGAAGTACCGGTTAAGCCGCTCACGCAACTGCAGGCGCGCTCGCAGGAGCCGCGACTTGACCGCCGGGATACTCAAGCCCAGCGTCTCGGCTGTCTCCTCGGTCGACAATCCTTCGACGTCCCGGAGAACGAAAACGACTCGAAATCCAGGCGGCAGGCCATTCACTGTTTTGCGCAGGATATCGGCCAGCTCAGATTGACCATACTGCATCTCCGGGTCCGGTCCCCAGTCCTGCAGTTCGCGCGGCATCGAGCCTTCTTCGGTCTCTACATCCTCGTCGATTGAGACCATACGACCGGTGCGCCGCTTGCGCAGGCGCATCAGGCTCTCGTTCACCGCGATCCTTACCAGCCAGGTATAGAACTTCGAGTTACCCTGAAACTGATGAAGCTTTTCGTAAGCTTTGAGAAAAGCGTCCTGGACGACGTCCTCTGCGTCCTCGCGGTTTTGGGTGATGTGCTGCGCGATACGGAAGACCTGGCGATCGTACTGCTTGACGAGCTTTTCAAATGCGTGAACATCGCCTTCCTTGGCCAGGTTGACAAGGGCAACGTCGGGGTGAACTTCTTCCGTTCCGGCAGCGTTACTGGATTGGATACTGGTCATGGGCGTTGGCTTCAGAACTTCTAACCTTTTCCGGTAGGTGGTTTGGGGTGGTGGCGAGGATGCTCAAGTCACATGAGGAGCGGCTTGGGAGGATCGCCGCTCTGCTGCCAAGCTCGATACTAGAGCATTTTCCCGACAGCTGTAGACCGGCGGTCGTGATGAGCGGCTTTCTCGCTTCCCGAGGACGCGCCAGAAAACGGCCCGCAGGTCGGTGACTGAAAAGGGTGTCACCATGAAGCCGCCTTGTATCCGGTTTGTATAAGGACCAAATCGGGCCAAGCTTTCATTCTGCTCGCTTAGCCGGGCGACAGTCCGTAACCGTCCGCATCCTACAGGGCGTGATGTTTGAGAAAGGAAACAAGATGAACAGACTAAGTGGGTTCACGTCCGCAGCGCTGCTTACTCTGCTTTTGAGTAGCAGCAGCTTCTCGCATGCGCAGTATGGGCCGCCTCCAGGACCACCGCCGCAAGGCTACCAGCAGGGTCCTGGTGGCTGGGACGGACCGCCTCAGCAGTACAACGATGCCCAACGGCGTGGCTTTCATGACGGAATCGAGGGTGCTCGCAAGGACTTTGACAATCATCGGCCGCCCAACGTGAACAATCGTGATGAGTATCGCCACCCGAGCGTTCCCGGGGCACTTCGTCATGATTACCGCGTCGGCTTTCGGGAGGGTTACAACGTCGGTGTCCGTCACCTGATGGGCGGGGGTCCGGGCGGTCCACGCTACTAGGTATGGCATGCCAAGCGGATCCGTCGCTTTGCAGCCAGCTGCGAGGTAGAGGCCATGCTCTGCCTCGCAAGTGTAAGCGAGAGCCTAGCGGCACCGCTCTGAAGCATAATGAGCTATGACCTCAACGAAAGATGCTGATCCGAATGACCCTTTGCTACGCGCTAGCGCAACCCACGTGGACGACGAGCAGTACTCCGCGGCAGGCCTAAGCCGGCCACACCAGGCCGACAGTGGCAATGCTCCGATGGAGGATCGTGCCGGGGAGCCCATGCCGAAGACCGAGCTCGCTGACTTAACGCTCAGCATGTTTGCCCAAGGCAGCTCAACGCGAGTCCGGGTAGGTAATCCTAAGAATGCATCTGAGCTCTACGAGTTCTCCTTTGACTCGGCAGATGAGGCAAATACCGCTATGCTCGACGCCGGCATCCTCTCGCGAGCTCAGGTCGCTGAGATGAGCGAGCCAGCTGGCACAGGGATCCCGTTGAGCGGCATCACCGTGGAACAGCTGGAAGCAGCCGGACTCAAACGCAAGGGTGCTTCGACCCTCTAACGTTTTCCCCAGAGACAGAAAAGGCTGCCAGGCTTTGCTGGCAGCCACTTTCGCCATCCTCCACGTGAGCCGCAGAAGCTGAAGCTGCTAGTAGGGTATGTAGGTGTTGTAAAGGTACCCATTTCGCCGGATGACGACCATCCTTGGCGGAGCGACATAGACGGCCGGCGGCGGGTAGTTGTAGACCACCGTGCTTGGCACAGGCGGCGGTGGGGGCGCAAGCTGGGCCGGCTGTTCATAGACGACTGGACGATGAACCAGACCTGAGGGTTCGCGGTCAGGCTGCTGAGCGGCCGGGATGCCGAGATCGTCCATTACTTTCAGGGTGAGCCGGGTCTCCTCTTTGAGCGTTGGTCGCGGTCCGCGCCGGGGCAGGTTGATCAAGTCGATCGGCCAGAGTACCGGGATCATCCACTCGATCGTGTCGGCAACCGGATGACCTTTGCCGTGAATGCGGCCTTCACGATCGACCGGGTAGCCGGGCACGTTGACCACCTTCGCCGAGAGCGGAATGACGGTGTTCGGCTCGATGATCATGCGATCGAACTTCAACTCCATCCAGCCCTTTCCAACCAGGTGGCCAGGGTCCTTGTAGTCCTCAAAGCGCCCTTCGAGGTAACTGCCGTAGGGCAGAGTGGAGCGCCCGTAGCGCTCAACCAGACTCACTTGGCAGAGTACGGGATCGCCGATAGCAGCGGTCTTGGACGAGAGCTTGGGCTCGGAGACAGTGCACTGGATGAGCGAGCCGGCTGGAATAAGCTGTTCCGGTTCACCAGAAGCGTGCGCGGCTATGGGTGCAGCCAGAAGAAGTGAAGCAAGGATACGGAAACTGCCCTTCATCATGAGGCCTCCTGGTTCGACAGGGTGTCTTGCCATTCGTTGGCCGGGTCGCAGCTTGCAGGGAACCGGTGACTGCCCGGCAAAGAGGTTTAGAGCACACCGGGTGAACCATGATGAAACACTCTTGCTCGCAGCGTCAATGAACAAATGCGCGCCGATCTCGGCGCCTTTGGCGCAGCCGAGATGGCGGTTGACAGGATCAAGGTGGCGCAGGTCTCTCAGGAGCGCGTCACGTTCTTCTGCCGGGCAGCCCAGCCGCAGCTACAACGTGTTCTTGAGCTCGCCTAATCCTGCGCGGGAGACCTGTACATCGTCGGCAGACTTGCCCCCGCTGAAGGCCGCGATCAGCCAGCCCGTCTTACCGTGGTCGATCACGCCGCCTTCCCAACCAAATTCGCCGGTCATAGGGGGTCGCGGGTGGCTGCCACTGTCCTTGAGGGTGTCGGCCATCTCTGCGGCCTTGGCATAGACGATGCCTAGCAGATTATTGCCTTTGTCGTGGTCGTTTGGCTCGTCTTTGCGGCGCCCGACGACGGTCATCCGAGAGGTCCAGCTGGTGATCTCATCGCCTGTGAAGTAAGCCACGACAGCGACGCCGGTGACGTTGAGCTCACCTGCGCGCTTGCGCATGGCGGCAAAGGCAGCCTCGGCGGCTGCGTCAAAGGGTGAGTCGGCGGGCGCTCTGCCAAAGGCCGGGTCCATCTCGGCAATCTCCACGCGAAAGCTGACCGACTGCGCGGTAGGGAAGTCAGCCGGCACCTTCTGCGTGACCCTGCCGGTGGCTGCCCACTCGGTGCCGCGCAGGAATGTTGTGAGGAAGCCCACCCCGCTCATAGCCGCAACGTCATGGCCTAGGGTCGTATGGAAGACACGTCCTTTGCCGTACCGGGTCACCAACAGGCTTGGTTCATCGTGGCCGGTGCCCTTATTGGCGGGGTCAGAGTGCGCTGTGGCCAGGACCGTCATGTGCTGACCGGGTCCGCGCAGGCCAGCGTAGAGCTCATCTGGCGCGTGCATCCAGCTCGCAGGCAGCCCACGCATGATGGGGTGCTGCGGTGCCTGGGTGGTGATCAGAAAGGGCAGGCGCGCCCCATGCGACCCGGCCGGTCCGGGTGACGGATCAGAGACCAGTTTGCCGCCCTCGTAGAACCAGCGCGGGCCGGCGGCCTCGGCGCGCCCTCGCCAGCCGCCGATGCCAATCATCTGGTTATAGGCCGGCCAATCTGGGAAAGCGTTATCAGCCGCGTGCACGATGACCAACCCACCACCCGCCTCCACAAACCGTTCAAGCTGCTGGCGATTCTCGGCAGGCCACTCCGGCGAGTCGAGATTGAAGACTACCACCTGGTAGCTTGAGAAGTCCGGCTTGAAGCTCGAGAAGTCCTTGCCGCTCTCGGGTGCAGTTAGGACCGAGACCCGGAAGAGGCCTGAGTCCTCTAGCTCCTTGCGAAGCACGGGCGTGGTCAGCTGCCAGTTGTGGTAGGCACCGGCACTCTGTCCGTCCAGGAGTAAGACGCGGATCTGCCCGCGTGCAGAGTTTGATCGAGCCGGCGCTGCCAAAAGGCCGGCGGCGGAGAGCAGGGCTGCGAGGAGTGCAATGGCAAGCGTATTGATGCGCATAAAGGTTCCGCGTCCGGGCCGAGCGTCCACCCGAGCGAAAGCTTACCCCATCGACAAGACAAGCCGCTGCTGAAGGCGTGCAGAAGCAACGTCTGAGGCATACCTGCTTAACCAAGAATCGTGACTTTACCCTGAGCGTTCCTGGTAAAAGCGTGCAGAACGCGACCCTCACTATCGAGGTGACGCAGCGTGAGCAGGTCGCGAGTCACAGCCAGATGACTGAAGCCGAAGACCTTCTCCGCGTACGGTCCGCGTTTCCCCGGTTGAATCTTGAGGTCGTAAAGGTCAGCGCCGCCGCCGCCGGACAGGAAGAAGCTGGTGGGGTGCCCGGCAAACTCCAGGTGCTGCAGATCGTGGTCGTGGCCGGCAAGGTAGAGCGGCACCTTGTGCTGGCGCAGGAGCGGGTCCCAGTCGCGGACCAGCGTCTGGTGGTCGCCGTGTGGGCCGTCGGAGTAGATAGGGTGGTGCGCGATCACGACCAGGAAGGGCGTCCTGCGAGGGCGCTCAAGCTCAGCCGCGAGCCAGGCCAGCTGCGCAACGCGTTCGGCATCGGTCAGCGTGAAATCCCTACTGAGGTCGAAATGCGCACCCGGGTGAGGCATATTGCTGTCGAGCGCGATAAAGCTGATCAGAGGATCGTGCGTGGGGAAGTCGAAGGTGTACCACTTGGCGGGCATGGTGAATCGAGATTTGCCGGAGCGCGCGTAGGCCAGCTCGTCATCCACCTTGCTGTTTGGCCAGCGCTGGTAGTCGTGGTTACCCAGGACCGAGTACGCAGGTCCGGGCAGAGCGGCTGCTGGGTACATGTCTTCAAACTGCCACTGCCAGCGAGGAGAGTTGACGCCGCCGTTGAGCTCGCCATACCAGCTGTCGCCGAGCAGTAGCAGCGCCTGGGGTCGGATCGCAGGCGCGTAGCGAACCATAGCGGCAGCGACGGCGCGCTGGCCTGCCTGCGAGTTATCGCGGCCCCAGTCCCCGATCATCAGCAGGTGCGCGGCCCCGGAGTCGGGCTCGGGCTCGACCCCGGGCGCAGCCAGAGAGGAGAGTTGACCAAGGCTGGCTGCCGCGCTGAAGGCAAAACTCTGCTGCAGAAAACGGCGACGGTTCATCCGGGTCGCTCCTCGGTGAGTCTTCTACCCGGGTTATACCACTGGTCTGCACTGCCTCGTGGAGGCAGAGAAGCGAGATCAGCTGTTTGTTGTCTCCCAGGGCCCAGCGGAGTTCCGGGCTGCGGCCCGAGCTTCTGGCCGAGCGTAGTAGTGGGCGATTGTCTCCGGACCAAGGTTGACACCGGTGTTCTCCGCTACCAGGTTTGCGATGGACTCGTCCGCATAGCCTGCGTTACGCAGCTGCTCGATTTCGTCGCTGATCATGCCGATGAAGGCAGAGGCTGGGAAGTCTTGCGGAGGCAGGCCCAATGCGGCACGAAGAGCGGTCTGCGCTTGTGCAGCCTGCTTAGCGGTAAAGGTAGCTTCTTTCGGCGGCATAGGAACCACCCCTTCGAGCAAAACGGCATCGTGGGGCAGCTGCGGAAAGGCGAGCAGCTGATGCACTCCCAGCCGCGCGCCGTAGTCGAAAACCTGCACCCGTGCGTACCTTAGTGTGCACCAAGATGGAGGATCGAGGTAGTTTTGACCCTTTGCGTCCAGCGTTTGCCTTAAAGTCTGGATAGGAGTGTCCTGATCTTGAATCCCCATTCTTTGATCGCCCTTGGCAACGTTTTTCTGCGCCGCACCGCCTGTCTGGCGCTGGTCGCCCTGCTGTACGTAGCTCCGGCTGGCGCGCAAGCACATAAGCCGACCCACCCCACCGGCGCGGCTGCTCACAAAGCAAAGGCTTCTACCAAGTCGGGTACCCACGGCCGTGCTGCTGCGAAGAGCGCGACGGTAAGTGCACGTGGCCGGGGTAAGCAGAGTCACGTCTCACGGGTGCGTGTGATTTTGCGCAAGCGCGGTCGCAAGCATCCTCTCTCGGCCAAGGCGGTCGCCCGAACGCACAAGATCCAGCAGGCGTTTATCGCATCCTCCCAGCTGCGGCCGATGGCGCAGCAGCTGGGCAACTATCGCAGCCCGGCGGCCTACGCCGGGGTCTCAGCGTATGCCCGTGCCCATACCGGCGAGGCTGCTTCGGCTGCATTTCTTGCGCTCGGCCATGCCTACCTGCTTGACCACCGCTATGAGGACGCACTCAACGCACTGCACCAGGCAGACGCGCAGGGCGACGCGCTGGGCGACTACACGGCCTACTTCGCCGCGCAGGCCGATCTGCAGTCAAGCCAGCTGGCCGCTGCCGATGGGATCCTCAGCAGCTTTCCCGCGAAGTTCCCTGACAGCATCTTCGCTTCGGCAGTGCCGGTGCTGGAAGCCAACCTTTACCTGCAGCAGGGCGACCCGCAGGCTGCACTTCGCGTGCTGCGCGCCCACGCGAGCGAGCCGGTGGCGGCCAAGGCGGATTACCTGCTTGCTTATGCGAAGGCCCAGCAGATGGCCGGGCAGCCGGCCGAGGCGACTGCGCTCTTTCGCCGCGTCGTAGCCGGCTCCCCGCTCTCGAACGAGGCGACGATCGCCCAGGCGCAGCTCACCCAGAGCGGCCAGTGGCAGACGCTGCCGCTCGAGGAGCGCAGGCACCACGCGGATACGCTCTACACCGCCGGCCGCTACGCCCCGGCGGGTGATGAGTTCCGCACCCTAGCGGCTGACCCGCAGCTCAGCCAGAGTGAGCGCGACTCGCTGCTGATCTCGGCCGCGCAGTGCGACTGGAAGCTAAAACGCTTGAGCCGCGACGAGCTCGACCGTGTGCCCGACTCGAACGACGAGGTCGGCGCGCACCGCCAATATCTGCTGATGGAGCTTGCCCGGACGAACAACGATGAAACGACACAGCAGGCGATCGTCACCGAGATGGAGCAGCGCTTTCCGACCAGTCCGTGGCTCAGCGAGGCGCTCTTTTCCAGCGGCAACATGTACATGCTTCGCAAGGATTACGCCAGCGCGATCCCCTACTATCTCGAGCAGGCGCGCCGCTTTCCTCATGCCGACCATGCGGCGCCTGCGCACTGGCGCGCCGCGTGGCTCAACTACCGGCTGCGCAACTACTCTGAAGCTGCGCGGCTGATGGATGAGCAGTTGGCACAGTTTGCCGGCGGCAAAGAGGTTCCGGCGGCGCTCTACTGGCGTGGGCGGCTCTACCTTGACCAGGAGCACCAGCCTGCGATGGCCGCCGCTTACTTCACCACCGAAACGCGAGTCTACCAGCACTACTACTACGCGGCGATCGCGCAGGAGCGGCTCGCAACGATCGGCAATGTGACTCCCTCGACGGTTAACATGCTGGACAACATGCACGCTGAGACGATCCCCACACTGACCGAAGATGTGCCCGACGATGACCCGCACCTGGCCAAGGCGCAGCTGCTTGCCAACGCCGGGCTGAACGATTTCCTCTCGCAGGAGATCCACGCGGCCGAAGGTTCGGAAGAGTGGGGACCCCTGGCCGAGGCCCGGCTGTATGCTTCCTACGGCGAGACTTACCGGGCGATGCGCTCGCTCAAGCGCGCCATCCCCTTCTACACCTCGGCCCCGATCGATGCGCTCCCGCTGGCCTACTGGCGCATTCTCTTTCCGGAGACTTACTGGTCCACGATCAAGACAGAGTCGGAGCGTAATGGGCTGAACCCTTACATGGTCGCCTCACTGATCCGACAGGAGTCAGAGTTCAACCCGAAAGCTATCTCGCCCGCAAATGCCTATGGCCTTATGCAGATGCTGCCTTCGGTGGGCCGCCAGATGGCCAAGCAGGAGGGCGTCAGCAGCCATCTCGAGACAGATGCGCTGCTTGACCCGACCATCAACATTAAGCTGGGAACGGTGTACCTGAAGCAGACGCTGGACAAGTTCGGCGGCCGCCAGGAGTATGCCTTTGCAGCTTACAACGCGGGCGACAGCCGTGTGACGGACTGGCAGGCCGCTTCAAGCTACACGGGGCTCGACGAGTTTGTGGAGTCGATTCCGTTTACCGAGACGCGGGAGTACGTGCAGGCGATCATCCGCAATGAGGAGATTTATCGCGAACTTGACCATCTCGACCAGCAGAGTGGCGGCGCGAGCGCGATTGCGGCAGGTGGAAGTGCCGGGCCGAGCACGCTGCGGTAATCCTCGCGCCGGTGTATCGCCTGAGACCTGCCGGATGGGACAATAGGACGTGACTCAAAGCGTGACTTCTCCTCATCCACCAGCCGAACCGCCCGCCAAAACTCCCGCGAAAAGCATGATGCCCTTTGTCGATCTGCAAGCGCAGTATCGCCGCATCCAGTCCGACGTGGACGCCCGAATCCACGCGGTTCTCGCGCACGGCGCGTATATTCTCGGGCCAGAGGTGGCTGAGCTCGAGCGGCAACTCGCCGAGCGAGTGGGGGTGCTCCACTGCATCAGTTGCTCGAGCGGCACCGACGCGCTGCTGCTCGCGCTGATGGCGCTCGGTATCGGCGCCGGTGATGAGGTGATTACGACGCCTTTCACCTTCTTCGCGACCGGCGAGATGATTGCGCTGCTGGGCTCGGTGCCGGTGATGGTGGACATCGAGCCGGATACCTACAATCTTGATCCGGCGCGGATCGAGCAGGCGATTACCCCGCGCACCCGCGCTATTATGCCGGTCTCGCTGTATGGTCAACCAGCGGCGATGGACGAGATCAACGCCGTTGCAGCGCAGCATGGCCTGCCGGTCATAGAGGACGCGGCGCAAAGCTTCGGGTCAAGCTACAAGGGCAGGGCATCGTGCGGGCTCTCGACGATCGGCTGCACCAGCTTTTTCCCATCGAAACCGCTTGGCGCCTACGGGGACGGAGGCGCCTGCTTTACCGATGACGACGAGCTCGCAACTGCCATGCAGCAGCTGCGCAACCATGGCCAGGAGCAGCGTTACCAGCATGCGCGGGTCGGTATCAACGGGCGGCTGGATACGATCCAGGCAGCGATCCTGCTTGCCAAGCTGGCTGTTTTTGATCAGGAACTCGAAGCCAGGGACTGGGCCGCTAACGCCTATTCTGCGGCACTCTCAGAGGCGGCTGCGGCTGGGCTGTTGCGAACGCCCTTGCTCCGCGATGGCAATACCAGCGCCTGGGCGCAGTACACGCTTGAGGTGGAAGATCGCGACGGGGTCGTGGCGGCGCTGCACGAGGCGGGTGTGCCGACGGCTGTGCATTACCCGGTGCCGATGCACCAGCAGCCTGTCTTCCGCGACCTGCGCCCCGCCTCCGGAGGCCTGGCGCATGCAGAGCGTGCCTCGAAGCGGGTGTTGAGCCTGCCGATGCACCCGTACCTTGGTGAGAACGACATCGACCGAGTGGCGGATGCGGTGATCCGGGCTGTGCGGCCGAGGGCGGTAGTCAGGGGTTAGCTGCCCGAGCGGCGCTTAGCTGTCCATAGCGAAAGGCAAGGCCGCCTGCTCGGCTGGCGTCCACTTCGTGGGGGGGATTGTCTGCCTGCGGCGCTTCACGGCCTAGCGCATCCCTTCGATGATCGATCCGACGATTCCGCCCACAACGCCGGTTTGCGCGACCTCGCGCGTCTGGCCCGGCATGTACTCCTGCAGCTTGTGCGCGAGCCGGGCGATGGGCAGCGTCTGCAGGTACACGCGGCCAGGACCCGTAAGCGCGGCGAGAAAGATACCGTCGCCGCCGAAGATCATGTTGCGGATGCCGGAGATGCGGGTGATCTGAAAAGTGACCGACGCCTGGAACGCTCCGACGTGCCCGGGATGCACACGCAGCGTCTCGCCCGGCCGGAGGTCCTTGGTGACGATCTCGCCCGAAAGCTCAAGCCAGGCCATTCCGTGGCCGGAGACGCGCTGCAGCAGAAAGCCATCGCCCCCGAAAATGCCGGCGCCAAGCGATTGTTGAAAGGCGACCCCGAGCTGGACCGCGGGCGTGGCGCACAGGAAGCCATGGCGATGCAGCATGTACTCATTGCCTGGCGCGACCTCGACCGGCAAGATGTGCCCGGGGACGCGCGCTGCGAACGCGATCTCGCCCGGGTAGGCGTAGGCGCGATACTCAGTCATGAAGAGCGACCCTCCGCCGGCTACCCGCTTGATTGCACCGAAGAAGCCACCCCCGCCAGCGTACTGGGTGTGGGTGGTCATCTGGATTGAGTCTGTCATCCAGGAGAGCTCGCCGGCTTCCGAGATGACGGATTCGTTCGGGTTGAGCAGGAACTCTAGCACTGGCATGGTAGAGCCGGTAATGCGGTTCTGCATGGTGCACCTCTGCGCGGCGGGACGGATCCGCTGGTCGGAGATCAGGGTAGCACTCTACGGCCAGAGAGTCGTACGCAGCGAGCGACTGCATGGTTCCATCAAGCTCGCCGTCATGAGGGTGGCGTTCGCGACCGGCGCATGCCCTGACATGAAGAGTCCTCTGCCGCGGCGTTTGGTGCCCGAAGGGCGGAAGAGCTCTCACGAAGGTACCGCCGGCCGCGCAGGTGGTCCTGCTTTCCCTGCGGCTGGGGTGAGGAGCGGGCGCTAAAGACCGCTCGAGCCAGGATGAGGCCTCTTCATAAGAGTCACTCGAAGCCAAGCACAGGGTGCGGAACGTACGGCTTTTCGATGGCCGTGATCTCTTCCGGTGTGAGCTGTACGTCCAGCGCCGCGATCGCGTCATCAAGGTGGTGCGGCTTGCTCGCGCCTACGATGGGGCTGGTCACAAAGGGTTTGCCGAGCATCCAGGCCAATGCCAGTTGCGCCTGGGACAGGCCCCGCTGCTTCGCGAGCTCTTCCAAAGAGTCGACCACCTTGTGATCGGCCTCTTCAGTGGGCGCGTACATCGTCTTGCCGAACTGATCAGTCGCAAGCCGCTTGGTCGCCTCCGCGTTCCATGGCCGGGCCAGGCGGCCGCGGGCCAGCGGGCTCCAGGGCAGCACGCCAATGCCTTCTGACTGGCAGAATGGCATCATCTCGCGCTCTTCTTCGCGGTACAGCAGGTTGTAGTGGTTCTGCATGGAGACAAAGCGGGTCCATCCGTGCAGGTCCGCCAGGTAAAGCGCCTTGGCAAACTGCCAGGAGTACATCGAAGACGCGCCGATGTAGCGGACTTTGCCGGCTTTGACGACATCGTGCAGCACCTCGAGCGTCTCCTCGATAGGCGTGTTGTAGTCCCAGCGATGGATCTGGTAGAGGTCGATGTAGTCGGTCTGGAGCCGGCGCAGGCTGTTCTCAACCTCGGTCAGGATCGCCTTGCGCGAGAGGCCGCGACCGTTGGGCTCCTGCCGCATGACCCCGTGCACCTTGGTGGCGATGACGAACTCGTCCCGGTACGCGTGATTCTTGACGAAGCGGCCCAGCACTTCTTCGCTCGCCCCGCTTGAATATACGTTGGCAGTGTCGAAGAAGTTGATTCCCGCTTCCAGGGCCTGGCGCAGGAACGGCTGGCTTTCCTCCTCGTTCAGCGTCCAGGCGTGACGGCCAGGCTGCAGCTCGCCAGTCGCCGGCGCTCCATAGGTCATGCAGCCGAGGGTGATGCGTGAGACCTTGAGGCCCGTCTGGCCTAGGTTGGTGTATTTCATTGCTTCTCCCTGGGCGCCTCTGGGTGAGCGCCCGCAGGTACTTCGATGCTTGGGCGGGAGGACGGCTGCGGCTTTTCACCAGCCGAGCGGCGCCGCAAGGATGCCGTACTTGTCTGCCAGAAAGGTCTGGAGCGTGCGCGGCAGAGCGCCGGCCAGCTCTTGCCAGGTAAGCAGTTGCAGGCGGCATCGCAGCTCTGCGTGCAGCACCGCAGAAAGCACGGGTTGCCAGGCTCGCAGCAGATCGTGGCGACGGGCATCGACCAGCACGCAGAAGTTCGTCTCCGTTGCGTAGGCAGCAAGCGCGCCGCGGATGAGCTGGTAGCTGACAAAGTCGCCGGCAGAACCTTGCCGAACCTCGATCCGAGACGCCTCTGCCTCGTCCCAGTGCTCGGCGACCGTGCGCTCGCGGGTCCGCGGCAGCTGGTCGACAGCGAAGACTGACTCGAGATCACGGTACCGCTCAAGGAGCGCGGGTCGGCAGCTTCGAAAGCCCGACTCTGTCAGCTTGGCCTCAATCAGCAAGGAACCGATCTGCAGGTCAAGCTCTGTCGTGTCAGCCCGGCCGGAGGTGAGCGGCACCCGCGGCTTTACGCCGAACAATGGCTTCGTGTCACCCCGGACGCCCAGCAGCGTGGCTACTCTCCCGCTGGTAAAGGTCTCTGGGTGGCAGAAGATGTTCATCAGCAAGGCGTCAGAGCTGGCCGCGCAATCGAGCTCACGCCAACGCCAGTCTGCACGCGGAGCTGCGCGAACCGAGGCACTGTGCGCCTTGCGCAGGCGGCGAGCCCACCCGGGATCTGCACAGATAGCCTGGTAGCTGGCCGGGTGAAAGTTGCCGTGATTGCCTTTGTCGTCAGCGCCGAAGATGACGCTGGGGCTGCGGCCGGGTGTCAGTTCGTGTCGCAGCCCAAGGCGTCTGGCCCGGATAGAAGCGCGCGCGCTTAGCTCGCCGTGTAGCGCGGCGGCGCTGGTCGCTTGCAAGGGGAGGAAGCAGACTGGCATGCAGGTCCAGAGTAGGCGAACAAAAGGAGTAAATACAAGAGTGCTGTGGAAGCCGATCGCTCCCGGTTGATCGTCAAGCCAGCAGCCCGAGGTTCGCCTTGGCTGCCCAGATGTCGTAAGGTGGTAGCGTTCGCACCATTCCACTGCCATCGGTTGTCGCGGGACAGGGGCGGCACAAGGCGGAGCATAGCAAATGCAGGACGATACGAAGTTGGCAGCAGCCAAGCGCAGCATGGAGTTCATCGAGAACGGCATGCGCGTGGGCATTGGTTCAGGCACTACGGTGAAGTTCGTCATCGAGATGCTCGGCGAGCGTGTGCGCCAGGGACTGAAGATCGTCGGGGTGCCGACCTCGCACGTCTCCGCCGCGCTCGCCGCGGAGCATGGGATCGAGCTCACCACCTTTGACGAAATCCAGGAGCTGGATCTGGCGCTCGATGGAGCGGACGAGATTGGGCCGGGACTCTCGCTGATCAAGGGCGGAGGCGGCGCGCTGCTGCATGAAAAGATCGTCGCCGGAGCGGCCAGGCGCTTCGTCGTCGTCGTAGGGGAGGGCAAGTTGGTAGAGCAGCTCGGGCGATTCCCCCTGCCGGTCGAGGTCATCCCGTTTGCAGCAGGGCTGGTGCGGCAGAGCCTCACCGAACTGGGTGGGGCACCCAAGCTGCGGCCGGGCAAAGAAGAGGGCAGCCACTACCTTACCGACGAAGGAAACTGGATCTTCGACTGTCATTTTGGCACGATCGCTGAGCCGCATGAGCTGGCGGCGGAGATACGCTCGATTGTCGGGGTGGTTGAGCATGGGCTGTTCCTTGACATGGCGACCGAGGCAGTCGTCGCGGATAGCCAGGGCGTGCGGGTCATCGAGCGTTAGCATGAAGCGCTTACGATAGATCGGCAGCGATGAGGCGCGGAAAGTACTCGGCCAGCATCGTAGAGGAAGAAGTTTGTGTTTTGCAGAGCGCCATCCGACTAAGAGGACGTGTAAAAGTAGGTCCACAGTAGAAGCTAAGGTACAAAGTAACGACGAGGAGAAAGCGATGCAGATAGGATTGATCGGCTTGGGCCGTATGGGCGCCAACATGGTGAAGCGGTTGATGAAGGGCGGCCACGAGGCAGTTGTCTTTGACCTGAGCGAGAAGGCAGTTAAGGAGTTGGCCGGGGATGGCGCCACCGGCTCGAACTCGATTGAGGACTTTCTCGGCAAGCTGTCGAAGCCGCGCGTGGTCTGGCTGATGGTGCCGGCCGGTGCGGTGGACAGCATGCTGGACAAGATTGTGCCTCACCTGGAGAAGGATGACATCCTGATCGACGGCGGCAACTCCTACTACATCGATGACATTCGGCGGTCGAAGGATCTCGAGCCGAAGGGCATTCGCTACCTGGATGTGGGCGTGAGTGGAGGCGTGTGGGGGCTGGAGCGCGGCTACTGCATGATGATCGGCGGGCAGAAGGAGGCGGTCGAGTATCTCGACCCGATCTTCAAGACGCTGGCTCCGGGTCGTGGCGACGTGCCTCGCACCAAGGGCCGTGAAGATGCAGCTGCCTCAACGTCTGAGGACGGCTATCTGCGCTGCGGGGAGGTAGGCGGCGGCCATTTCGTCAAGATGGTGCACAACGGCATCGAGTATGGCATGATGGCTGCCTACGCGGAAGGCCTGAACATCCTCAAAAATGCCAATATCGGCAACCAGGCGGCCGAGGAGCACTCAGCCGAGTTGACGCCGCTGCGATCGCCTGAGCACTACCAGTACGACTTCCCGCTGCAGGACGTGGCCGAGGTGTGGCGGCGTGGCAGCGTAATCTCAAGCTGGCTGTTAGATCTAACTGCGGCTGCATTGATCGAGCAGCCGGAGCTGGCGAACTATGGCGGACAGGTGTCGGACTCGGGCGAGGGGCGGTGGACGATTATCGCGGCTATCGACGAGGGTGTGCCGGTGGACGTGCTGAGCGCCTCGCTTTTTTCGCGCTTCTCTTCGCGAGGCAATGGCGAATTTGCGAATAAGGTGCTCTCGGCGATGCGCTTTGGATTCGGTGGTCACCTGGAGCACAAGCCTGGTAAGTAAGAACCGGGTTCCAAGCAACAAGAGCCTCCCGAGCAGGGAGGCTCTTGTTGCTTGCGGACCGAAGCGTGCACTACGCGAAAGCCTCGCTCAACCAAGGGAAGAGCTGCTGACGCTTGTTGGTTGAGCGGCGGCTTCGTGAGCCTGACTCAGGCGGTCAAGGAAGGAGGAGCGACCTGCTCTGCGCTGCCCAGATCCTTGTTCGGCTCAGTCCCCAAAGTGAACACGATTGAGCCGCCATGCGCGATGTCACTGTGCGCGACCCAGAGCTTGTCCTGTTCCTTTCCGTTCACTCGCACTGACTGAATGTAGATCGCCTCGGGCGAAGAGCGACGCGCTTCAATGGTCAGCGTCTTGCCTCCCCCGACCTGCAGCGTGGCACGGTCGAAGAGTGGAGAAGTGAGCACGTAGTTGCCGCTTACCGGATCAACCGCATAAAGGCCAAGAGCGCTCATCACGTACCAGGCGGACATCTGTCCACAATCCTCGTTGCCTTCAAGTCCGTTCGGCTCGTCACGGTACATGGTCGCGAGGAGGGATTGTACGCGTGACTGTGTCTTATACGGCTGGCCGGCGTAAGTGTACAGGTAGGCGATGTGGTGCGAAGGCTCGTTGCCATGCGCGTACTGGCCGACCATACCTGCGATGTCAGGTGGCGCGTCGGCGGGCAGAGTTGAGGGCACGGTGAAGAGCTGGTCGAGCTTGGCAATAAATGGCTCGCGCCCACCCCATAACTCGATGTAACCCTTGACGTCGTGTTGCACGCCAAAGGTGGTCTGCCAGGCGTTTGACTCCGTGTAGTCGCGGTACTTGGGTGTATGGCCCATGTCGATTGGGTCAAAGGGCGCGGTCCACTGCCCATCGCTCAGCTTGGCGCGAATAAATTGCGTCTTTGCATCGAAGAGGTGCTGGTAGTTCTGCGACCGCTTGCGCTGCGTGGTTGCATCGTCATGCGCGCCAATCCTTTCGGCAACCTTGGAGCAAGCCCAGTCGCCATAGTCATACTCGAGAACCTTGGAGACAGACTCTCCTTCCTTGTCCGCAGGAATATAACCCATCTCGCGGTAGAAACCAAGGCCGCGGTAGTTATCGTCCATGTTGCGCTTGCGCATGACCTTATAAGCACGCTGCCAGTCGATGCCGGCAAAGTTCTTAACGCATGCTTCGGCCATCACGCTAGCCGAGTGATAGCCGGTCATCGTGCCGGTTTCCTCACCCTGCAACGGCCACACCGGCATGCCTGCGGGGCTCTGCTCAGCCATCCGCACCAGGCAGTTGACCAGCTGCGGCACCCGGTCAGGCTGCATCAGCGTAAAGGCCGGGTGGAGCGCCCGGAATGTATCCCAGAGCGAGTAACTGCTGTAGTTATGCTGACCGGCATCGAGTGTGTGCACTTGGCCATCCATGCCGCGATAGCTGCCATCGACATCGTCAAAGAGCGTGGGCGCCACCATCATGTGGTAAAGCGAGGTGTAGAAGATCTCCCGCTGCTTGGCATTGGTGGTTTCGATCTGCACGCGTCCGAGTTCTTTCTGCCACTTGCTATGCGCGGCCCGGCGCGTCGCCTCAAAGTCCCAGTTCGGCTGCTCGGCGCGCAGATTCTTCAACGCGCTTTCGGCGCTCACGCCAGAGATACCGACGCGGACGAAAATCTGCTGCTGCGCGGTCGTCTGATAGTGCACGACCGCTTTCAGTGCCTTGCCGCTGGTGTTGGTTCCGGCCACACTTGCGTTTTCAGAGAAAAGCTCCGCCTTGGCAAATGGCTGCGAGAACTGTGCGGCAAAGTAGATATGGCGGCCGCGTCCCCAGGAGTTTACGATGCGCCCGCCAGTCAAGGTGTCTCGCCCCGCGATGGCCAGCTCTGCGCTCGCGACCGGGTTGGCCGGATCATCGTAGGCATGCGCCAGATCAAGAATGAAGTGGCTCTGCTCGCTAGCCGGAAAGGTGTACCGGTGTAGTCCTGTGCGCTCGGTGGCGGTGAGTTCCGCGTGCACATTCGGGTCCTTGAGCAGCACAGAGTAGTAGCCAGGCTCAGCGTGCTCGTCGTCGTGCGAGAAGCGGGAACGGTAGCCGGCCTCTGGGTTTTCCCGGGTGCCCGGGTTTAGCTTGACTTCTCCTACATTTGGCATCAGCAAAACGTCGAGTAAGTCGCCACAGCCGGTGCCGCTCAGGTGCGTATGGCTGAAGCCCATGATCGACGTGTCGCTGTTGTAATAACCCGAGCACCAGTCCCAGCCCTTGGTGTATGTGTCCGGACTGAGCTGTACGGCTCCAAAGGGGACGGTGGCCCCGGGATAGGTATGGCCGTGCCCGCCGGTGCCGATGATCACGTTCACGAACCGGGTTGGGTCTTCAGCGGGGGCGCTGAGTGCCAGTGCGAGCGAGGGAGCAGCTGTCTCCTCCAGCGCGCAACCAGCGGTGAGGAGCGAGAGAGTTTGAAGGAAGTTTCTTCTGGAGACCATGTTGCCTTTCTGGTTCAATGCCGCGGCGCAACGGTCAGCTTCCTGTTTCCGGCATTCCGCGCGTCGCTACGTAGGTAGATCGCAAGGTCAGATCCTGGCTGTCTCCGCCGCCCTCTCAAGAGGAAAGCACATGCCCTGCGGCTCTTTCGAGCTCTTTTGCTGATCATATCGCACACAAACGCTCGTCGAAGCAAGACAATCAAGCTTTGTTGCTGTTGCCTGACCCAAGCCCGGATGGTCGCAGGAGAGCCGCGCATGTGGTATGTCTCACCGGCGGACCGGCATCAGGAGTGCCTGAGATCCACTGCGCCGAAGGTTTGATCGTTCAGCGGTAAGATAAGTCGATACTGCAGCGGACACCCTTTCCAATGGAGTACTGATGAAGTCTGCCGGAGTTGCTCGCCTGTTCCAGTCATCTCTGAGCTGCGTGACGCTGGTCTCATGTGCGTGGCTGTGGATGCATACGGCTCTCCCGTCCTACGCGGCAGCTCCTGGCGACCCGCCTGTCGATGCGCCGCTTAGAGTGATGCCACTGCCGCGCTCCATAGCTCGGGGTGAGGGAGCTCTGGTTGTGACTCCGGCACAGGGCCTCTCGCATTTTACGGTGAGCGCCAGCCGGCAGGACGGCCAGGGCGCAATCGCACCCGGAGACCGGCTGGCGGACGCGACCCGGCGCATGCTGGTGAGGCTGGATCGTAGCTGTGGCGGTGACGTATTGCGGTCGGCACAGGCATCTTTGGTTGGGGGTCCGGCCGGAAGTGCGTCTACGCTCACGATTACCGTTGCCGCGCCGGGCAACGCGGTGCAGTCTACTGACGAGGACGAAAGTTACAAGCTCACTGTTACCTCGGCCGGCGCCACGCTTACTGCCGCGAACGATCTCGGAGCCATGCACGGGATGGAAACGCTGCTGCAGTTGGTCACTGTTGAGAATGGCGCGTGCGTGCTGCCGTCTGTGACTATTGACGACGCGCCTCGCTTCGCTTGGCGAGGGCTGATGATTGACGTGAGCCGGCACTTCGAGCCCGTGGCCGAGATCAAGCACACGCTCGATGGCATGGCTATGGTCAAGCTGAATGTCTTTCACTGGCACCTGTCTGACGATCAAGGATTCAGAGCCGAGAGTAAGAAGTATCCTAAGCTGACCGGGCTTGGTTCAAACGGCGAGTTCTACACCCAGGAGCAAATGCGCGATGTCGTCGCGTACGCCCGAGCACGCGGCATCCGCGTGGTGCCGGAGTTTGATATGCCCGGCCACACGAGCAGCTGGATCCTCGCTTACCCCGAGTTTGGCGCCGGGGAGCACGTCACTGGCCTGCCGGTAGTCTTCGGCATTCCTCAGGCGGAGCTTGACCCATCGAACGAAAAGACGCTCAGGTTTATCGATGACCTGGTCGGTGAGATGGGCGCCATCTTTCCGGATGCCTACTTCCACATCGGCGGCGATGAGACGCAAGGCAAAGGCTGGCTCGAAAATCCGCGCATCATGGCTTTTATGAAGGCGAAAGGCTTTCAAAAGCCGGCCGATCTACAGGCCTACTTTAATCAGCGTCTGCTATCGATCCTGACCAAGCACCACAAGAAGATGATCGGGTGGGATGAGATTCTCAACCCGGCACTGCCCAAGGACATTGTTGTCGAATCCTGGCGCGGCGTAGCCTCCCTAAGCGCCGGCGCGGAGCAGGGTTACACGGGCATCTTGGCCGCGCCCTACTACCTGGATGGAGAGAAGACCTCGGAGGAGATGTTTCTCGCTGACCCGCTGCCGACCGATACGAGACTGACTGCTGAGCAGCAGAAGCTGATTCTTGGAGGCGAGATCGCGATGTGGGCGGAGCAGTTGAACTATGAAACGATCGACTCGCGCATTTGGCCACGTGCGGCTGCTATTGCTGAGCGTTTCTGGTCGCCGCAGGCGGATCGCAATGTTGCCGATATGTATCGCCGACTCCGGCTTACCTCGCTTGCGCTTGAAGACGCAGGGCTGACGCATATCAGCGGACCGGAAAAGCTGCGACGCAACCTGGCAGGGGAGCTGCACCCGGCGGCACTCGAAACCTTTGCCGGCGTGATCGAGCCAGCCAGCTTTCACGAGCGCTACCAGGCGCAAAGGACAGACGCGCTGACAACGCTGGACCGGCTGGTGGATGCGGTTGTCGCGGATCCGCCCTCGCGGCAGCAGATAGCGAGCGAAGTGGATGCGGTGGTGGTCGCAAACGCTATCTCCGCTGCGCCAGGAGCGCCGGACGGCATGGCCGCAGCCCAGCAGCTCAGAACACGCTTTGCTTCCTGGCAGCAGGCTTCGCCTGAAGTCATGGCAATGGCTGCGCATTCGCCTCGGCTGGCAGACGCAGGCACTCGCGCTCGACAGCTAGGACTGCTTGGTGCTTCAGGGTTGGAGGCGCTTGCCTATCTGCGTGCCGGCACGACACCGCCCGAGGAATGGAAGAGCACGCAGCAGGCGCTCCTTGCAGAGGCAGCCAAGCCCTCAGCCCTGGTACGCTTTACGTTTCTGCCTGCGCTTCGCAGGCTCATTGAAGCAGCGTCGCGTTAGTTCGACGCTGCGGCGAACAGCGGCTTTCTGCTTTTCCTGCGGGGGGCTAGCGGATCAGGGCTGGTTTGATCTTCGAGCGACTGGAGGCCGAGCCGTTCTCGGCGCAAGCGCTGCCAGCACGTCCCGTACATCCTGCTCGTGCACGGTGTATTGCTGATCTGCATCTCTTGCCCCTATGCTCGCACGACCCTCACCCTGCGCATGGCGGAGCGCGGGGCGCGGCCTGCGCAGCGAGGCATGCAGCGTGTCCACATCGGAACCGGCCCAAAGAGAGGCTGCGTTCTCGACCCGTACTCCGGCTCCGCCCATAATCTCGATGCGGCCTGCGGCCTGCGCAACTAGCTTTGCCACGACCGGTAAGCCGAGCTCGAGCGACGGAGCGCCGCCCGAAGTGAGCAGGATGTCAGCGCCGCATGCGATCACCTCTTCAAGAGCCTGCTCGGGCTCTTCGGTAAGATCAAATGCACGATGAAAGGCGACGCGCAGCGGGCGTGCGAGTGAGATCAAGCGACGGGTTGCCGATATATCGACGTGCGAGTCCGAGGTTAATACTCCCAGCACGACTCCATCTGCGCCCGCTTTGCGCATGGCTTGAATCTCCCGGTCCATGATGGTAAGTTCCTCGGCGGAGTAGATAAAGTTGCCGCCGCGCGGACGCACCATGCAGTGCAGAGGGAGATCGCTCTGTTCGCGCGCCCACTCGAGGAAACCGAAGCTGGGAGTTAGCCCACCATCGACCAGGCAGGAGCAGAGCTCAAGTCTCTGCGCACCGCCGCGGATTGATGCCACGACAGATTCCGCTGTATCGACTGCAACTTCGAGTCGCACGTTTTCCATGGTGAACGTGACCTTTCCGAACGACAAACGTGCGATCTTCGCAGCCAACCAAGCACGCCTTTTGCTTTTAGATAAAGCGTGCTGTAGGTAGCTACGAGAGTTACTTAAATTGAGAGACGCTCAAGCGTCTCGGCTATCATGAGGAAGAGAGTCAAGATCAAATGGTAACGACTTCCATTTACTTCGCTGCATCTGCTCCGTTAAAGATCTGAAACTCCCGGATCCCTGCCGGACCGGCAGTGGCGAGGATGCGCATGCGTATGCGCGTTGTTTCCACCGCTGGGAAGCGGTCGATCTTCTTATGACCGATCGCTTGCGCGTGAGCGACCTGGTGCCAGCTGGCGCCTTGCCATATGTCCACCGCATACTCCTCAATGTGCTGACCTTCGTTGAGCCGCTCCAGGGTTAGCACACGATCGACTTTGGTTGGTTGTGCGAAAGTGACCGTGAGCGTGGGCGACGTAGCCTGGGACGGAACCGGCCACCAGGTATGCGGATCGCCGTCCAGCGCCGCTGCTTGGGCTGCGCGATGTGCGCTGTGACTCGAGGGATCGAGCACACGACGCAGCGCCAGGTTCTTGCCGTGGCCATAGGTGGCCTCGACACGTGCGCCAAACTCGGCCAGCCTCGTGACGTCGGCTGCAGGAATCTGGCCTGTGCGGTCAGGCGCGACGCCGAGCATGAGCTGCGCGCCGCGACCGACAGTGGCCTCGTACTCCTCCATCAGTTCGTCTACGCTCTTAAGTGTCGAGTCGGCGTTCGGGTGCCAAAACCACTGCAGGCGGTGCAGCGGCGTGTCAGCCTCAATGGGTCGCCACCGTAGATAGCCAGCCCGATCGACCACGTTCCATGCCTCGAAGGTGACGTGGCCGCTCTCGGTGCCAACCCAACGCAGGTCCGCGTGATCGTACAGCTCGAGGTCGGCAAACACCAGCGGGTCCGGTTGATAGGTGCGCAGCCGATTGGTAATCATGTCAAAGTTGTAGGTGCGACCGGCGCTGCCTGCGCCGTCCAGCCAGAACTCTTCAAGCGGTCCGTAGTTTTGCGCCAATTCGTCCAGCTCGGCCAGATAAAAGTTATCGTATTCGGCAGGGTCCTTGTAGCGGGGATCGTGGCGGTCCCACGGTGACTCGTAGATGCCAAAGCGTAAGCCCGCCCTCCTGGCTGAGTCAGACGCCATGCGTACCAGGTCACCCTTTCCCCCAAGCCATGGGCTGGCCTTCACGCTGTAAGCACTCTGGCCCGTGGGCCAGAGTGCGAAGCCGTCGTGATGTTTAGCAACCAGGACAAGATACCGGATGCCGGCGCCGGAGATGGCACGCATCCACTGGTCGGTGTCAACGGCAGTGGGAGCAAAGACCCGCGGGGGAGCGGTGCCATCGCCCCACTCACGATCAAGAAAGGTGTTTGTGCCAAAATGCACGATCGCGCCCATTTCAAGATCCTGCCAATCCACTTGCTGGGGAGTGGGCTTGATATCTACCGCGTTTTGCGTGCGCGCCAGAAAAGTAAGGATCCACAACAGGGCCAGACCCAGGCTGAAAGCACCTCGACGTATTGTCAAGTTGAAGGCTCCTCAATCAAGATAGCGACCGGATGGGCTGCGCAACTTGAACTGGCAGATACTCACTCGCGGGAGCGCCATGAACGCCCTAAGGACCGGCGGAGCACTGGCGAAGTTGGTTGCTTTCCATCATTATAGTTGTGAGGCTGGCTGAGCAGAGTGTGTATGCGGTGCCTGTTAAACGCTGTGTGTTCAGCACAAGGCACTCGTTTCATCAGATCCGCGAAGTGGGCTCCCGCTGACTCCGATGTGCTGAGCACTCGCGGACTCTTGCTTCACTGGCCAGAATGGAAGGTGGTCCCCAGATGAGCTCTCAGTATGCGCATGCCATGCTTCGCGAGATCCACGAACAGCCCGAGGCGCTCGAGCGACTGATGGCCGCATACCTGGCCGGCGACGCGTTCAAGCCGGAGATCTTTGACCCGCTGCGTCAATGGTTTCGTTCGGCGGCTCAGTTGGTCATTGTGGCCAGCGGCTCAAGCCGCCACGCCGGTCTCGCGGCAGAGATCATGTTTGAAGACCGAACCGGTCTGGCGGTTGACGTTGAGTATGCGAGCGAGTACTCCTATCGCGGTAGCAACACGACGCCGGATGCGGCCGTGCTTGTCATCTCGCAATCAGGTGAGACAGCGGACACGCTGGCGGCGCTGCGCGAAGCGCAACGCCGCGGGCACGCCACACTGGCTGTTACAAACGTTGCCGACTCGACGATGATGCGGGAGGCGGATCACGCTCTTTCCACCGAAGCGGGGAAAGAGTTTGCGATTCCTGCGACGAAGAGCTTTCTCAATCAGCTTGCCCTCTTGTATCTGCTCTCGCTTGTCGCAGCGGAGGCACGGGGGAGACTAAGCTCCGCGGAAGTAGGCAAGAGCCTAACAGCGATGCGGCGGCTGCCGGACCTGATACGCGATTCACTCGAGCCCTGGACTGAGCGCATGCGTGAATGCGCCGACTCCTTCAAGGATGCGAAAACGTTTCTATTTCTCGGCCGCGGAGTCCACTACCCCGTCGCTCGCGAGGGCGCGCTTAAGTTAAAGGAAAGCTCCTATGTGCATGCGGAGGGCTATCCGTCGGGCGAAGTACTGCACGGGCCAAATGCCCTGCTCGCCGATGATGTGCCGGTGGTAGTGCTCGCAGCCTACGATCCGGAACTTGAAGAGTCACTCGTGCGTTACGAACGCTCGGTCAATCTGCTCGAGATACTGCACAAGCAAGGTGCACGGGTGTTAGCAGTCGCGAACACCGGGGATCGACGTATTTCCCGTTTAGCCGAGCAGACAGTGGAAGTGCCCAGGACCAGCGAGTGGCTGCTGCCGCTGTTGGAGGTCATCCCACTGCAGCTGTTCGCCTACTATGTGGCATTACAGCACGGGGTCGATGTAGATCGCCCTCGCAATTTGACCAAGTCAGTGCCTGTAGCGTAAGTGGTACAGGACATCAAGAACGAGAAGAAAGGTTAAAGCTCGCAAATGGCAGGTTTATCAGGCAGGGGAACACTCGTCGCTATGCTGCTTTCTGCGAGCTTCTGCAGCACGTCGATCGTGGCGCAGATGGCATCGCGGCCGAAAACTCTCTTCTACATGACGGAGGAGGGGTCCTCGGAACGTGACTTTCTTGCACACCAAAACAAAATAGATACTCTGGTTCCCACCTGGTACAGCGTCGATGGAACGGGTCTTGTCAGTGGCGAGCCTAACGAGCTCATTCTGCGCCAGGCCAAGACTGCACACGTGCAGGTCATTCCCATCGTTGCTCTCTTTAATAAGACGGCGGTGCACACACTTGTCGGAGACACGCATGCGCAGGACGAAATGAACGCGGCACTGGTGCGCGAGTGTAAGCGGAACGGCTATGATGGATTTCAGTTCGACCTTGAAGACATTATGTGGACCGACCGGGATGCGCTTTCAGCGTTGGTCAAGCGCACTGCAGATTCGCTGCACAAAGAGCACTTGCTTTTGCAGATTGCAGTTGTGCCGAATGCACCCGGCTACCCAGGGCACACTGCGTTTGGTAAGTGGATCTTTGAAGAATGGCGTGGCGCGTTTGATTTGCAGGCGCTGGCCGCCTCCGTCGACTTACTCTGCTTGATGACCTATGACCAGCACACCCGCTGGACGATGCCGGGCCCCGTAGGCGGATGGAGCTGGACGAAGATGAATCTTGACTACGTGCTTAAGTTTGTACCGCGTGAGAAGCTCTCGCTAGGCATTGCTCTCTATGGCTATCACTGGTACACCGGCGATCCTGGTCTGAAGGATGCAGAAAAAAAGCCGAATCCGACGGCCGAGTACATCAGTTATGCGAACGCGATCACGCTGCGGGACAGTTACGACGGCAAGCAGCAGTGGGATCCGGTCGATCATACTGCCTGGTTTTACTTTTATCGTGACGACATGCGGGAGTGGATCTTCCTTACCGACAAGCAGGGGTTTGCGGATCGCTACCAGCTCGCAGCCCAAGAGCATCTGCAGGGTATCTGCGCCTGGGTTTTAGGAGAAGAAGATCCCGCAATCTGGACGGTTCTGCCCGAGCACCACTGATGGCCTACAGAGAGCCCAGTTAATACAGCCTCTGCTCGCCTCTTGTCTTATCAGTTTGTCGATGCGGTCGAGCAAACGCCCACGTAGAGGCGACCCATCCATGCAGGTGTTTCCTGCCCTTATAGATGCGATCCTGTCACCGATTTGTTACTTGACCGGGGCTGCCAAAGTGGCCTAAGAGAGAAGGATGGTTGAGCAAGCGCTTTCAATCCGAAATTTAAGCACGCGTCGCACGATGCCCGGAGGGCGCGCAAAGCTGTCTTTGCTGCCTTGCGGAGTGGATGGTAGGCCGCTCTGTCGCTGGTGTTCGACCGAGGTTCCCAAGGGTCGCCGCACGTTCTGTTCCTCCAGCTGCGTGCATGCATGGCGCATGCGCACCAGTACCAGCTATCTTCGCCAGCAGGTCTTCCTGCGCGACAGGGGAGTATGTGCTCGCTGCACGGTGGATACATTGACAGCGCGCCGGGAGATCGCAAGAGCGCGCGGCGCGCGCCGCGTGCACCTGCTGGCACTCTGGGGACTTACTCGCCTGGCGCGAAAGAGTCTCTGGGATGCGGACCACGTCACCCCGGTCAGTGAGGGCGGCGGCGAGTGCGACCTCTCCAATCTGCGCACTCTTTGCATCCACTGCCATCGCGTGGTCACCGGCGAACTTCGGATCCGCAGGCAGGTAAGCCGAGCGCCGTACGGCCAGGTGACTCCTTATGACGGAGCACTGCTACCATAGTGACAAGCAAAGCCCGGGTGGCGAAATCGGCAGACGCAGCGGACTTAAAATCCGCAGGCCGCAAGGCTGTGGGGGTTCAAGTCCCCCTCCGGGCACCATGATAAGTCAATTTAAACGAAGCAAGTACGAGCTGAAACGCCTTTCGCGTTGCAAGGATTCTTGCCTGATAATAGCTGGTGATACCTCTTGCGATACTTTGCCACCGTAGTTGTAGGAAAGGTTGGACATATCTCGCAAATCGACGGTGAAAGCTACAGGCGTTTGGGAAAAGAACCCCAGCAGCGGTATAGGTTGATCGCGGATGAAAACTCGCTTTTAGTGAAAAGCACCATCGGGACAAGCGCAACGTTACTTCCCGACTCAACCGAATAGCCCGAGGATTTTGGTGATCGCGTTGCGGACCAGATCAAGCCTGCTCACATAGCCTAACGGATCACTGACCACACGAAGACTGTCGCGACGGCGAACCGCAATCGGGCAATCTTCTCATTAGTATTTCGCGAGGCGCACCGGAACTGCAAAATGACCAGCAATCCGCGCGCGTTTGGTAAATAACTACACGAGAACAACGGTCGCATCCGGTTCGTGACCGAGGAAGAAGTTGGAAGGCTGCCCAAGGTCATCATTGAGCGCTTTCCCGAACACTTGCCAGAGTCGGTTGCTTCGTTGGGCACGGGAGAGATGCGCGTTTCCGAGCAATATACTTTGACCTGGAGGCATGTGGACTTTGAGCGGCTGGAATTCATCTTTGATGGGACGAAGAATGGTTCTCCACGCAAGATTGAAATGCATTCTGCCGTGATGGAAGCTTTTGAAGAACCCCAGGAAATTTGCGCGAACCCGGCCCGAGTGGATGCGTTTTCCATATCAAGTCCTCATAAGTGGTTTCAGGCGACATTGAAGAAGGCAAAGATTGAAACTTATCGCTGGCAGAACAACCGGCACACATTTTTGTTCACAGCTCGCGATGCGAGGTCAAAACTTGAAAGTGATTTAGCAGCTAGCCAGCCACAAAGCGATGCAGATGAGTGCTAGATGCGCCCATCTTGGAGATAAGAGCCTTCGTAGCGCAGTGGATGGTCTCTGTTAAGTCGCAGTGATATTCAGTGCGTGATCGGTTTGTTCAGCTTCATCGATCCGCAACACCATAATCGACAGAGAACAAGAGGAGTTCAACCGCTATCTCTTCAATGGAACTGGGTAGTGTCTTGCGATAGAAGTGGCCGCTGGTGGTGATCCAGAAGTTGTTGCTGAAGTAATCGATGTTGGACAATCGAGCGCTGAAGGCGGTGCTATCAAAAAAGTAGTAAGCCTGCAGGCACGACGCGAAGCGGTCCTGCTGGCCATGAACGAAGCAGGGCTGAGCCAGCGAAGGGCTTGCAGGCTGATTTCGATGTGGCGTGGAACCGTACGCTACGCACGCAGACCAGGGCCGCGCAGCGAGGAGAACGAGCGATTGCGCCAGAGGCTGCGCGAGTTGGCGGACGAGCAAAAGCGATGGGGCTACCGGCGCCTGCATGTACTGCTCGAGCGCGAAGGCTGGCAGCTCAACATAAAAAGGGTGTACCGGATCTATGCCGAGGAGCAGTTGATCGTGCGCAAGCGGCAGAAGCGGCGCAGACGTGGGCCACAGGCACGCGTGCCGGTCGCTAACCCGGTGGGCGCTGACCAGATATGGGCGATGGACTTCCTCCAGGACGCCCTGTCGAAAGGTCGAAAAGTACGCACATTATCGATCGAGGATGCGTTCACACGCGAGATGCTCCACCCCAGTGACGAAGATCTGTCGCAGGGACCCCGGGCTGGCCATAGAAGTGGATACTTCACTGGCGGCTCTGCGGGTGATCCGCGTGTTAGAACGACTGCGTGTGGAGCGACAACTGCCGGAGCAGATCATCGTTGACAACGGAACAGAGTTCACTTCGAAAGCTCTTGACCAATGGGCGTATGAGAACCATGTCCAGCTGCAGTTCATCACTCCCGGCAGACCGATGGAGAACGGCTATATAGAAAGCTTCCACGGCAAGTTCCGCGAGGAATGTTTGAACGAACACTGGTTCCTTACCCTCGACGACGCTCGAGAAACTATTGAAAGCTGGAGGCTGGATTACAACCAGGTACGTCCGCACACCGCACTGGCCTACCGGACGCCAGAAGAGTTCGCAAGGGCTATGAAGATGTGGAAAGCAAACGACGCTTCCCACATCTTCACAGCCCCGGCTACGACGGAACTATGTGTCTGCCGCTAAACTTAATGACCCAAAACCCGAAAACTAATCCACTGATTCTTGGAGGATTTCAAGCCTGGATGTGGTTCTCTGGAACAGAAAGGGGAGCTGCGGGATGGCGAGAAAAGGGCATAGCGAGGAAGAGATTTTACGGGTACTGCGGGAAGCAGAGGCGGGCGAGACGATCGTCGAGGTGTGCCGCAAGCACGGGATCTCGCAGCAGAGTTTTTATGCCTGGAAGAAGAAGTACGCGGGCCTCGGGCTGAGTGAGTTGCGCGAGCTGCGGCAGCTGCGCGAGGAGAACGGCAAGCTGAAGCGGCTGGTTGCGGATCTCTCGCTCGACCGGCACATTCTGCAGGAGATTGTCTCAAAAAAACTCTGAAGCCTCGCCTGCGGCGCGAACTGGCAGAGTGGGCTGTCGAGGTCCACCAACTAAGCCAGCGGCGTGCGGCGGGGCTGATCCCGGTGCACCGGGCAACGCTACGGTACGAGCACCATCGTGATCCCCAGGATGCACTGCGGGTGCGCTTGCGAGAACTTGCCGGCAGTCGTGTGCGCTACGGGTATCGCCGACTGACCGTGCTGTTGAAACGCGAAGGCTGGGAAGTCAACGCCAAACGAATCTACCGGCTCTACACCGAAGAAGGGTTGATTGTGCGCACGCAGAAGCGCAAGGAACGGGCGCAGCGCCAGCGCGTGGCGCAGGGTTCAGCGATACGGCCGAATCAGAAATGGAGCCTGGATTTCGTGTTGCAGCGGCTACCGGACCTGCGCTGGATTCGTGTGCTGACCATGGTCGATCAGTTCACGCGCGAGTGTCTCTGCTTGCACGCAGATACTTCGCTAAGCGGCGAGAAGGTGTCCGCGGCCTTGGATAAAGTGGTCGCGCTGCGGGGCGCGCCAGAGTCGATTACCGTCGACAATGGGACGGAATTCGCCAGTAAGGCAATGGATCTTTGGGCGTACACCAACGGTGTGCACCTGGACTTTATTCGGCCAGGCCGGCCGACCGAGAACGGGTACATCGAGAGCTTCAACGGCAAGCTGCGGGATGAGTTTCTGAACGTGGAGGTGTGCTTCACTCTGGTGGATGCACGCAAAAAACTGCATCGCTGGCGGCGTGACTATAACCATCATCGGCCACACTCGGCACTTGCAGACCGGACGCCGGCCGAGTTTGCGGCGACGTGCAGCGGAGGAAAAGGCGGCGACATGGTCGCCTTGGAAAACGCTGCGCGTTTACCACTTTACCTCCGCACGGCTGCGGCTCGAACTGAGCTGAACTTCGGTAAACCCTCAAGCCTGTTGCTTGAGACACTCACTTGAGCTACAGTAACCGCAAATCTGCCGATCAACACGGCACAAACCGAATCACACAAGCCGGAATTTCCAGTCTTCCGTGGCTTGGTTTTGCGGGGCGGGTCATAATCGAGAAACTTCTCACTTACCCTGGACTTACCAAAGGGGGCAGCTCAGATGAACATGGTCCGGGGTGGTGCGGATAGGAAGAATATCACCTTCTCGTCAACTGACTACGCCGGGCTTCCGTTAGCTTGGGCCGACCCAACGCGTCTTCGCCAGGTGCTCATCATCTTGCTCGACAATGCAATCAAATTCACGCCTGCCGGCGGAAAGGTCAGGGTCAACATCTCTGAGAAAGATATGGGCATCCTGGTCCAGGTGTCTGATACAGGTTGCGGCATTCCCAAAGATAAGTTGGCCCGGATTTTCGACAAGCTTTATCAAATTACCGACCAAGATCATGCCGACACAAGCCAAGCGGGCCGCACTGGTTTAGGTCTGGGTCTTCATATCGCCAGAAGTCTCGTCACGCGGAGGGCGGCAACATCTGGGTAACTAGCGCTCCGAGCCAGGGCAGTGTCTTCAATTTCACCTTGCCGATCTATACGGAGCAGTCAGGAAACCTGCTTGATGCCCACAAAACAGCAATTGAGGCCTGATTGATTATCTTGGATGCTTGTTGCACACAGGGTAACGGCCTTTGTGAGAAAAGCCAGGATTTGAGGCTTTATCAAGCGATGTTTGGTAAAGCTTCGCGAGCACTGAATCTAAGCGACCATGAAAAGCCTTTAGGTAGGAAACACCAGCTCCTCCGGGTTGGTTATTTTGCCTTTCCCTCAGGAGCCGGCGTATGCGGCTCCGACGTTGCGGAAGCCGGCAACGTCTGCTTTTGAACAACCAGGCACTCCTCGATCCGGTTTAATTGTTCCTGCGTGTCGTTCTGCCTGCTTCGCAAAGGCCAATCGCCGAGCACAAACCCCAACACCACGCCGGCGAAGAATACCAGGGCGATCAAGCCATTTCGTCTCCTTGACGTTGTGGCGCACCTAGGCGGCGGCCTGCTGGATGTCATGAAGCGGCTCAACCGGGGTGTACCCGATCTGTTGACTGAGCTGCTCCCCATACGTAAGCGTACGCCGAGTGCCCATTGACAGCAGATAAAGTGTGTCAACAGGCGTCCGCTTGTTTTTTTAGCGGACACCTGTTGAGTGTGTCTTAGGCGGCGTTGCTAGCGTGGGTTTGGAGTGGGTGCGCCAAATTCCAGGGCAGTAGATCATGGATATGGTTGATGGGATGGTTGGCGATGCGTGCCAGCACGGTGCGTAGATAGAGCTCTGGGTCGTGCCCGTTGAGCTTCGCCGAACCGATCAACGAGTACATGGCTGCGGCGCGTTTGCCACCGCAATCGGAACCAACAAACAAAAAGTTCTTCCTGCCCAGGGCGACGGCCCGCAGTGCGCGTTCTGCCGCGCTGTTGTCGATCTCGAGTAGGCCATCTTCGGTGTAGCGCGTAAGAGCGCGCCAGCGCGAGAGTGCATAACGAATCGCGGCCGCGGTATCGCTCTTCGTAGACAAGCTTCGCAGTGCCTTTTCCATCCATGCTCGCAGTGCCTGGAGCAGCGGCGCCGCGCGGGTCTGCCGGACCTCGCGCCTAAGCTCTGCAGGCTTGCCGCGTATCTCTTCTTCAATCGCGTAGAGTGCTCCGATCCTGGCCAGCGCCTCTGCGGTGGTAGGCGAGGCATGGACCGCATGGATCTCGTGGAACTTGCGCCGCGCATGCGCCCAACACGCGGCTTCGTACACATCATCGCCGTACAGGTGATGAAAGCCGGCATAGGCGTCGGCTTGCAGAGCACCCTTGTACGTCTTCAAGTGCTGGCGCGGATGTTCTCCCTTCCGATCGGCCGAGTAGGCAAACCACACTGCGGGCGGAGTCGGCTCGCCTGCTGCACGATCATCGCGCACATAGGTCCAGAGACGTGCCGTCCTGGTCTTGCCACTGCCAGGCGAGAGCACCGGAATGGGCGTGTCATCGGCATGCAGCTTGCGACCAGCAAGCACATGCCCCTGCAGTGCATCGACGAGGGGCGCGAGCAGATCGCTCGAGGCACCAACCCATCCGGCCAGCGTGGAGCGAGAGATATCAACGCCCTGTCGCGCGTATATCTCGGACTGCCTGTACAGAGGAAGATGGTCGCTGAACTTCGAGACGATCACGTGCGCCAGTAATCCGGGTCCGGCAAGTCCGCGCTCGATCGGCCGCGATGGTGCCGGCACCTGGACAACGCGGTCACAGCCGGAGCAGGAGAACTTCGGTCGTACATGCCGAATCACCTTGAAGTTCTCAGGGACATACTCGAGCTGCTCGGAGATATCTTCCCCGAACTGCCGCAGCTGGCCTCCGCAATCCGGGCAGCAGTCGCGGCCAGGAGCATGGGTGACGATCTCACGCGGGAGGTGCTCTGGCAGCGGCTTGCGCTCAGCCTTGGCTCTAGGCTCCTGCGCGGGCACCACTTGCTCGAGGGCTGATTCGGCCTCGGCCTGCGTGGTCTCCATCTCTTCCAGTTCCAGCTCGAACTGCTCCAGCTTGATCGCGACCTTTTCGCTCTTGGTACCGAAGAGCATGTGCCGCAACTTATCAACCATGAGCTTGAGGTGTTCGATATGCTCGCTGCGCGAGCGCAACTCATCGGCTTGTTCGGAGAGTCTCTCGCGATGCGTATCTAGTTCAGCAAGAAGGGAGCGAAGCTCTTCATCCCGTTCTGCGAGCTTCTTCTCATTACCCAGGACGAGTGCTAGTAATGCATCGCGATCGAGGCTGTCCAGATCAGCAAGAGGAGCAAAATCCATGCGCGAAGTATGCCATCGCGTGCAGTGGAATGCACCCAGAAAAAGCACATAGCTCAAGAGAAATCCGGGCGAGTATCAGACCGCTAACTCCGGTGCCCAGGTGCGCTCGACTCTCCGCCAGTCGATGCCCTCGAGCAGCATCGATAACTGCGCACGTGAGAGTGAAATCGTGCCGCTTCGCGCCTTCGGCCACACGAAACGCCCCTTCTCCAAACGCTTGGCAAGCAGACACAGACCATCGCCATCGAACCAGAGACACTTGACGATGTCGCCTCTCCGCCCGCGAAAGATAAACACATGCCCGGAGTAAGGTTGCTGCTCGAGCACGGTCTGCACCTGCGCGCTGAGCCCTTGAAAACCACGGCGCATATCAGTAACGCCGGCGGCCAGCCATATCCGTGTTCCTGGCGGCAGTTCGATCACTTGCATAAGCTCTCGAGAATGCACCGCAGCAATGTCCCATCGGCGCCTGACTCCACGCTGATCCTCACCCTGCCTGGTAGCTCGATATGAATCGTGCCCGCCCCTGCCGAATGGCTCTGATCCACTTGCTCGACGGGTACACTCTCAGGCTCAAGCGAACTCGATATGCTGACCGGCAGCAGTGCCGCATACGGCTCGACGAGCTCTCCCTTTTCAAAGGCGCGACGCCACTTGAACACCTGGTTGGCGTTGAGCCCGAACGAACGAGCAACCTCAGCTACGCTCGCCTCCGGCTCCATCGTCAGCTGCACAATGTGTCGCTTCTCCGCTACCGATCGCCACCTGCGGACCTGACGCCCGGAGCCCACTTGCTCGGTATAACTCATGCACAGATGATCATCCCCGCCGCTTCACTCCGCCAGAGGGACACGCCGTACGCTTACCCCCATACTTCCGCACGGCGGCCTGGATGGCGTGACCCGCAGCCTGCTCCAGCTTGAGCCCGACGTTCTGCAATTGCACCCGGTGGTCCTCGAGTCTTTCCACCGACGCGACCGATTCCTGCCTTAAATTGAGGACGCCAGCATCCGCCTGCTTCTTCAACTCCAACGCTGCCTGCACGGCCCACTCCTTGAGCTGCGCGAGTTCCTCAAGTTGATCGGCCAAGGCTTGTTGGGTATCTCGCGCCAATGCCCCAATACTTGACGTTGTATGGCTCGCGCGAGCCGCCTGCAGCACGCATGTCCGCGTAAGTCGTCGTGCTGCCGGCAGGGCAGTTGCAGTACTCCACCCACTGGTCAAAGGCATACGCGTTCAGGCTGCGCACGTTGGCGGCTAGGTAAGGCTCGGCGCCACTGACTTGCAGAAGCGGACAAACTCATCGGTACCAAACTGGTTAGGGTCAAACGTTGGAGTGCCCGGCTTGAAATGTGCCAGTGGATAAGAGAGACACTGGACAAGGAGAGCGTATGGGACGAGGCAAGAAGTACCAGCCTGAGCAGGTGGTGAACCTGCTGCGGCAGATCGAAGTGGCCGTAGCGAACGGCAAGACGACGGCTTTGGCGTGTAAGGACGCCGGGATCGTGGAGCAGACGTACTTCCGCTGGCGTAAGGGGTACGGCGGGTTACAGGTGGACCAGGCGAAGCGGCTGAAAGAGTTGGAGCAGGAGAACTCGAAGCTGAAGCGTCTGGTGGCGAACCTGAGCCTGGATAACCTCGTGTTGAAGGACTTCGCCTCGGGAAACTTCTAAGCCCTGAGCGACGACGGATCGCAACAGACCATGCCCAGCAGCAGCATGGGATGACGGAGCGCAGGGCATGCCGACTGGCCAACCAGCCGCGCGGCACGCAGCGCTATCGTGCGATACGGCGTGAAGGCGAAGATGCACTCACACAAGCGATCATCCTGCTTGCCAGCCAGTACGGCCGTTATGGGTATCGCCGGATCACGGCGTTGCTCAAGCGAGCTGGCTGGCAAGTGGGCAAGGATCGCGTGGAGCGTATCTGGCGTCGCGAGGGGCTGAAGGTACCGCAGAAGCAGAAGCCACGAGGACGTCGGTGGCTCAACGATGGATCGTGCGTGCGGCTAAGACCGGAGCGGCGGAACCATGTGTGGAGCTACGACTTCGTCAGTGCTCGGACGCATGATGGCCGCAGCGTACGGCTGCTCAACCTGATCGACGAACACACGCGCGAGAGCTTGCTGGTGCGTGCAGAACGCCACTGGTCCAGCTCCAGGGTCATCTCTGCGCTGGCCGATGTGATGGTGATGAAGGGAGTGCCGGAACATCTTCGCTCGGACAATGGGCCGGAGTTCGTCGCGAAGGATCTACGGAAATGGCTGGCCAAAACAGGAGCAAAGACGCTGTACATCGAGCCCGGCTCACCATGGGAGAACGGATTCTGTGAGAGCTTCAACTCCAAACTGAGGGACGAGTTCCTCAACGGGGAGATCTTCTACTCGATCAAAGAACTGCGCGTGCTGGCCGAACGCTGGCGCGTCCACTCCAACACCATCCGACCACACTCCTCGCTCGGTTACAGATCACCGGCACCCCAGGCGTGGCTGACAGACAACATGGGGCATGGAGAAGTGGAAAGCAAACTACGCTTCCCACTTCCCCACACCCCCGACGGCGGCTACTTGAACTCAAAAATAGCTGCGCTACACTAACTCATCCAACGGCACAAAAGATCGGGCACTCCAACGGCAATCTGAGATCACCCGGCTTGCCGCCCCGTGTTGGCGCTCTGCAATCTAGACCATCGCAAACCTACCAGCCATCAGGCTATGGCCAGTCCAGCCAGTGGTGGAAGGATCGCAAGTTTGTTCTTGAACTTCTTGGGTTTTTGGTTCTGTCTGCTTATACGGTGTTCGCTTGCCTCCAGTGGCTCCAAATTCGCTATACCAACCGACTGCGCGAGCTCTGGACGGAAGTGACAATACTCTTCAGAGCACTCTGACCAAGATGCAGGGGCAGATCGACGCTACTAACAAGCTGTACCAGGAGGCCCAAAAGCAGACCAAACAGGACACTATCATGGCGACCAACTCTGGCACAGAATCCACCGCTAGCAAGCAAAGTGCTCGTGCTGCGGAAAGCGTCGCGGATACCGCTGTAAATACGTTACACGTCACCGAACGCGCGTACATTGCTATCGACGATCCAACGATCGATGTTCAGCAGAAGGCCGTAACTCTCGCAGTCTTTAACGTCGGCCATATCGCGTCTGGAGCTGTTGGAATCGTTGTCCATCAAGCCATTGCTAACGTCCCTGACATCCTTGCTCCAGTTCCCATAGATCGCGCAATTGGTATCTGGCAGATGCATAGGTTTCAGTCTGCAATACCCGGAAAGCACCTCAGCATCTTTAATCCTTTTCCAACAATGCGTCCCGAAGATCTAAATTCAGGACATCAAGCTATCTACATTGCAGGCACAATTACCGCGAACGATGGCTTTTTCAACACGCTTCCACAGATCGGCACCTTCTGCTTTTCGACAAAGTTCATACCATCCTTAGGGCACGTGGAACTCTCGCCATATGACGCTGCTAGTCTGCTGCCTCTTCTGGAAAAGGTGGACGGCTACCCCGATAGTGAAAGCAAGTAATAACAAGGCAGCGCAACATGCGCGCTAAGTAGGTCGATGCCAAAGGTTGGTGTTAGCTGCGGCATCGCCGTCTGAAGTCTTGATAGTCAATGTTTGCAACTAAAGAAGTAAGCGCTATCTGCTTCTTAACAGATATACCGGCTGTAGCTTGGTCGATCCGCTGCCCGGTACACTCGAGCTAGCCATGTCATTGATCACCGAACAACCCGCCGCCAGCCCTACCAATTCTTTGGCGGGAGCCGCCTCCGCTTACCTGCGCTCCGCGATGCACCAGCCCATCCACTGGCACGAGTGGGGCGAGGCTGCTTTCGCGCTCGCCGCGCGCGAAGACAAGCCGGTGCTGCTCGACATCGGCGCGGTCTGGTGCCACTGGTGCCATGTGATGGATCGCGAGTCCTACGAGGACCCGGCGCTCGCCGCCATCGTCAACCAGCACTACATCGCCATCAAGGTCGATCGTGACGAGCGCCCCGATGTCGACTCGCGCTACCAGGCCGCGGTCTCGGCGATCGCGGGCCAGGGCGGCTGGCCACTCACCGCGATCCTGACTTCGGATGGGCGTCCGTTTTTTGGCGGCACCTACTTTCCACCGGAAGAGCGCTACGGGCGCCCCAGCTTTGCCCGCGTGCTCGAGACCATGGCCGGCGTGTGGAAGGAGCGACGCAAGGAGCTCACCGAGACCGCCGCCAGCGTAGTTGAGGCGATCGAAGATGGCGAGAACTTCAGCGGCCGCAGCGAAGCGCCTTCTCCTTCGCTGAGCCCTTCGCTCAGTCCTTCGTTGATAGACCAGCTGGTCGGCAGCGCACTCGAGGGCTTTGACCCGCGCCACGGCGGCTTCGGCTCCCAGCCCAAGTTTCCCCACCCCGCCGCGCTCGACCTGCTGCTCGACGTAGCCGCCCGCACCGGCGACGAGCCGACCCGCCATGCCGCGGTCCATACGCTCGCCTCGATGGCTCGTGGCGGCGTCTACGACCATCTCGGCGGCGGCTTTCACCGCTACTCGGTCGACGAACGCTGGCTGGTGCCGCACTTTGAGAAGATGCTCTACGACAACGCCGGCCTGCTAGCCAACTATGCGCACGCCTACCAAAGCTTCGGGCAGACTGCGAGCGACGATGCCAGCGACGCGCCTGGGGACCAGGCACAGGCCCCGACCTCCGCTCAGGACTTCGGCCGCGTCACCGCCTACGTTGTTAAGGACATCCTCCGCTGGATGGACTCGACGCTCTCCGACCGCGAGCGCGGCGGCTTCTACGCCTCCCAGGATGCTGACATCCACCTTGACGACGATGGCGACTACTTTACCTGGACCCGCGAGGAAGCCTCTGCCGTACTGAGCCAGGAAGAGATGTCGGTCGCCGAGCCTTACTACGACATCGGGGAGCTCGGCGACATGCACCACGCGCCGGCCCGCAACGTGCTCCACGTCAAGCACTCGGTCGCCTTCGTCGCGCAGCAGCAAAAGCTCACGCCCGAGCGTGCCGCCGAGCTGCTCGCGAGCGCCCACGCCAAACTCCTGACCGCACGCGCCGCGCGCCCCACGCCCTTCATCGACCGAACGCTTTACACCGGCTGGAACGCGCTCGCCGTCAGCGCCTACCTGGCTGCCGCCGAAGCACTGTCGCTCGAGCCCGCGCGCACCTTCGCGTTGAAAACGCTCGACCGCATCCTCGCCGAGGCCTGGGTTCCGCAAACCGGACTGGCTCATGTGATCGCCTACGCGGATGCCCGCCAGCCCGCTCAACCCGTTGCAGGCGTGCTCGACGACTATGCTTTTCTCGTCCACGCCTGCCTCGACGCCTGGCAGGCAACCGCCGCTCGCCACTACTACGAGCGCGCTGTGGAACTGGCTGACGCGCTCATCGCCCGCTTTCACGATGCGAGCGACGGCGGCTTCTTCGACACTGAGCAGCTGCCTGGACAACCAGCCGCTCTTGGCGTGCTCGCCACGCGCCGCAAGCCGCTGCAGGATGCGCCGACCCCGGCCGGCAATCCCAGCGCGGCTGACGCGCTGCTGCGCCTGGCCTCGCTCTCCGGCAACGAGATCTACCGCGAGCACGCAGAGGACACGCTCGAAAACTTCGCGGGCATCGTCGAGCACTTTGGGCTCTATGCCGGCGCTTATGGCCTGGCGCTCGAGCGCCTGCTGCTTCCACCCATCCAAGTGGTTGTCATCGGCGACGACGACCATGCCAGCGCCCTGGCAGCGCTCGCCGCCACACCATGGGCTGCCAATAAGAGCGTGCTGCGCCTGCGCCGCGAACAGGTTTCCGCAGCCTCCCTGCCGCCGATACTGGCCGAGACGCTGCCCCATCTTCCCCAATTTGCTGGAGGCTTCAGCTTTGCCGTGGTCTGCCGCGGCGCCACCTGCCAACCTCCATTTACCGATGCTGACGAACTACGAGCCCACTTGGCCGGTAAGTAGCCAAAGGCAAGACCGCCTGCGCGGCTTGCGCCCACTTCGTGGGGAGTCTTCTGCCTGCGGCACTTGTGTGCCCGGGGGCGGTATACCTGTCACGAAGTGACCGCCTCCCGCCTAGAAGGTCTGGTCTTAGGCTCCTTCTCCGGTAAACGGGTTGGTCTCCTGCGGCTTCAGCGTTGTGGGATCCGGTTTGGCTGGCTGCGACTCTTTCGGCTGCGTGTTGGTTGCCATCGTGTGCGCTCCCAGGTTGTAGACGCGGTTGGGATCGCCTGGCAGCATGCCGTGCTCCATCAGGGCCAGGCTCACCCGGCGCTGCAGTTCGCGCTGGGCGCCCCACTGCTGGTTGGCTTTGGTCTTGAGAATGATCGGGTAGATGACCTGCGAGCCCTTGATCGAGTCGACACCGAGGAGTGTGGGATCGGCAAGAAAATCATCCTTGTAGGCTGGATCGTTGCGCACGCCGTCGGCCACGTTCTTGAGAACTTTGAGCACCTCATCGGGGTTTGCCGAGAAGTCGACAGCCACGTTGACCGTAGCGACCGACCAGTCGCGCGTCTGGTTGGCGACCGTGGTGATCTGGGAGTTAGGGATAAGATAGAGCGTTCCATCCCCATCGCGGAGCGTGGTCTTGCGCAGGCTCATCGTCTCGACCTGGCCGGAGAGGCCGGCGATCTTAATCACATCGCCGACGTTGTACTGGTCTTCGACCAGGATCAGCATGCCATTGAGGCAATCCTTGACGATCGTCTGGCAGGCCAGGCCAACCGCTACCCCGGCCACGCCTGCACTGGTTAAGAGCGGCCCCAGGTTGAAGCCCAGCATAGGCAGGGCCTGCAACACGGCGAGAAACACCAGCACGCCAATGCCGGTGGCCCGGATAACGGAACTCAGCGTACGTGCCTGCTGCATGCGCGTAGCGGCAGCGGCGTGGGACTCGGCGACCCGGGCCATCCGGTCGGTCACCAGCGTCAGCAGACGGATCAGGATCCAGGTGAAGATCGCAATGATGATCAGCTTGGGCAGAACATTGACGATCAGGTTCTGGCCGGTCTCAAAGAGCCGGTCCGAGAGCTGGGCGAGAAAGCTCTGCCACGATTCATGCGCATGAAGCGAGTCTTTCGGAGCCTCGAGGAAAAGAGCTAGCATCGAGCGAAATCCCTTCGGAAAGGTTAGGGGCAACCAAATGGCAAAGAGGCTGTCCGGCCGTGATCTACCATTGCACTCTGATGCTGTCAGCCAAGGGCAAGGCCGCTACTCCTGGCGACCGGAGACCGGCTGCTTGGATGCCTTCTCTCAGCCCAGGGTTCGTCCTGATCGGCTCTCGCAAAGACCAGCCGACTCGCGCGCCCGCTGCCTGCGGGCTGCCAGGATCGGGCTTTGCCTCTGCCTGGTGGTGATCGCGGCGGGCAGCCGCACCACCGCGTATGCCGGGCAGCAGTCGCCGCTCCCATCACCCCCTGGCGCTGAGCCGGCTGGCAGCAGCGCCACCACGCCAGGCGGCCGGCCCGCTCCGCAGGATCCCATGGCGCACCGGATAGAAGAACACATGGCTGAGCGGCGCAACACGGACCGCCAGAGGATGCTTGTGGCCGACACAGACAAGCTCCTCATGCTCGCCCAGCAGCTGAAGGCTGACGTAGACAAAAGCAACAAGGATGAGCTATCGATTGATGTCGTCAAGCGCGCCGAGCAGATCGAAAAACTGGCACGCAGCGTCAAGGAAAAGATGCGCGGTAACTAGCGAACCAGGCAAGCGGCCAGGTGCTCGCGCGGTAGATGAGCGTCTACGAACCGGATACGTCTTGCAGAGAGATGGCTGACCTCTGCCGCAAACGTGCATGCGGCCGATAAGCCAGAGAGCGGCGCCCCGATGCCATGTTGCACAGGGGAGACGGCGCGGTAAACTGAACCAGCAAGCAAGCGCGACCCTGCCCGCCCACGTGCGTGAGGAGTGTATGGCCCACATGGAGATGACTGCGGCGGTCGCCGACCCTGCACTCGGCCAGCCAGTTCCGGACGAAGACAGAGCGGGCCTTACCCGCGACCAGCTGGTCGCCAGCTACCGGCTCATGTGCCTCTCCCGGCGCACCGACGATCGCGAGATCCTGCTCAAACGTCAACAGAAGATCTTCTTCCAGATCTCGGGAGCCGGCCACGAAGCGCTGCTGGTGGCGGCCGGCCTCGCGCTCAAGCCCGGTTATGACTGGTTCTTCCCCTACTATCGCGATCGCGCTCTCTGCCTGACCCTTGGCTCGACGGTGGAAGAGATGCTGCTGCAGGCGGTTGGCTCGTCGGAGGATCCATCCTCGGGTGGTCGCCAGATGCCCTGCCACTGGGGCAACCCGCGTCTCAACATCGTCTCCGCTTCCTCCGTCACGGCGACCCAGTGCCTGCACGCGATCGGCTGTGCCGAGGCCGGCCGCTACTATGCCCGGCATCCTGAAGCGGCAGCTGTTCCTGCCGATGCGCACGACTACCGGAACTTCAAGGATGTTCGCTTCCACGGCGATGAGGTGGTCTACCTCTCGATTGGCGAGGGCTCGACCTCACAGGGCGAGTTCTGGGAGTCGCTCAATACGGCCTCAAATCAGAAGCTGCCCGTGCTCTACGTGGTCGAAGATAACGGCTACGCGATCTCGACCCCGGTTGAGGTCAACACGCCGGGCGGCAGCATCTCGCGCCTCGTAGCCAACTTTCCAAACTTCCATTTTGCCGAGGTCGATGGCTGCGATCTGATCGCAAGCTATGCCGCGATGCGCGAGGCGGTTGCCTGGTGCCGCTCGGGTCGGGGTCCCGCGTTCGTCCACGGGCATGTCGTTCGGCCGTACTCCCACGCCTTGTCTGACGATGAACGGCTCTACCGCTCCGTTGAAGAGATCGCAGCCGACGCCGCGCGTGACCCGCTGCCACGCTTCCAACGCTACCTGCTTCGCGAGGGCATCCTCGACGCAGCAGCGATCGAGGCGCTCGAGCGGGAGGTCGAAGAAGAGGTGCAGGCAGCTGCCGAGCGAGCGCTCGGCGCGCCCATCCCCTCTGTCTCGAGCATCCTGTGTCACGTCTACTCAGAAGACCTGGATCCCTGCGCGACCGCACTCCAGACCACGCCTGCAATAGGTGGCCCGGAGAAGGGCATGGCCGATCTCATCAACGCCTGCCTGCACGATGAAATGCGGCGCGATCCGCGCATCGTCGTTTACGGCGAAGACGTTGCTGACGCCAGCCGCGAAGAGCCGCTGCAAGCTGGCGAGCTCAAAGGAAAGGGCGGTGTCTTCAAGCTTACCGCCGGCCTGCAGGTAGAGTTCGGCTCCGACCGCGTCTTCAACTCGCCGCTGGCCGAGGCCAACATCGTCGGCCGCGCGCTCGGATACGGCGTGCGCGGCATGAAGCCAGTGGTCGAGATCCAGTTCTTTGACTACATTTGGCCGGCGCTGCACCAGATGCGCAACGAGCTCTCCAACCTTCGCTGGCGCTCGGACGGTACGTTCTCGGCGCCATGCGTCATCCGCTGCCCCATCGGCGGCTACCTGACCGGCGGCTCCATCTACCACTCGCAGTCTGGCGAGAGCATCTTCACACACACGCCGGGGATCCGCGTGATCATGCCGTCGAACGCGCTCGACGCCAACGGTTTGCTGCGCACCGCCATCCGCTGCGACGACCCGGTGCTCTTTCTCGAGCATAAGCGGCTCTACCGTGAGAACTACGGCCGTGTCCCGTACCCGGGCCCTGAGTACATGATTCCCTTTGGGAAAGCTGCAACCGTTTGTGCCGGTTCCGATCTCACCGTGATCACCTACGGCGCTGTTGTCCCGCGCGCCCTGCAGGCTGCCAACCGCGCACAGCGCGAGCTCGACATCTCGGTCGAGCTGATCGACCTGCGCAGCCTCAGCCCCTACGACTGGGAGGCGATTGCCACCTCGGTCCGCAAGACCAACCGGGTCTTGGTCGCGCACGAAGACATGCTCAGCTGGGGTTACGGCGCTGAACTTGCCGCCCGCATTGCGGACGAACTCTTCGATTCGCTCGATGCCCCAGTGCGCCGCATCGGCGGCATGGACACTTTCGTCGCCTACCAGCCGGCGCTTGAAGACGCAATCCTGCCCCAACCCGAGCGTATCTTTGAAGCCATTGCGGCTCTGGGGAAGTACTAAGTCAAGCGATAAAACCGCCTGCGCGGCTTGCGGTCACTTCTGGCGCAAGCGCTAACGTGACGGGTATACCGACCCTTCGGGTCACAAAAGCAGCGCCGCAGGCAGAACACCCCCCACGAAGTGGGCGCCGGCCGCGCAGGCGGTCTTGCCCTGCCTTACTGCGCCTCAGGCAGCGTGTAGTCGAAGGTGTACGAGTGCTTGCCGTCTGCCCGGAGGATGGTGAACGTGCCGGTGATGCCTTCGAGTTCGCCCGTGCTCGAGCCGGGCACGACCGTGATCTGTAGATTTGGCCCATTGGCATCCATCGTGGCGAAGTGCTGGAGTGCGAAGGTGCCGGTCTTGCCGGCAAGGCTGCCGGTGACCAACTCCATGGCTACGTAGCCGGCGGCGCCGGTCTTTGGATCACCACCGGTAATCATCTCGCCCTTGGTCGTGGCTGCGAGGTCGCCGTGGATCGCCTTCTCGATCGACATGCGCCTCAGCCCGTCAGCCGGCGCGGGTGTGAGTGGCTTCACCTCTACTTCAAAGGTCCCGCTGGCTTGGCCTGTCATGGTCGTCTCCTATGCCGATGCTAATGCCTTCCTCACAGCAGCATCTCCATGAAAACATCGGCTCGCGTGTACTCGGCAGGTGGAAGCTTCTCGGAAGGCACGTGAACAAAGCCGACTGACTCGTAGAGATGCACGGCGTTCGCGAGCTTGGTGCTGCTGCCCAGGTAGAGCGAACGCGCTCCCATCGCTTTCGCTTGTGCAATCGTGTACTCGAGCAGCATGCGGCCGATGCCGAGGCCTCGCCATGCCGGGGCGACGGCCATCTTCGAAAGCTCGTATACGCCATCCTCCTCAGGGATGAGCGCGACGCAGCCAATTGACCGCCCGGCCCGGTGAACCATGAAGATGCGTCCACCCTTGTCGAGGATTGTTGTCTGTGGATCGCCGAGCGTCGCACGGTCTTTCTCCTCGAGCGCAAAGTAGCGCGTGATCCATTCTTCGTTCAGCGTCCGGAATGCCTCAGCGTCTGCCTTCGTGGAAAGCGGTGCAATCAGGATTTCGGCTTTGCCTGCAGTCGTGCTGCGCACGCTCTTGTTTTCTGCTTCCACCAACCCCGCCTCTGCCTTCATCGTCGTTCACTCCTGCCTTGCAGTGTGCCCTCTGCGACCAAGTACGTCCAATATCTTGTTAGGCTCGATTGATATCGGTGAACTATGGATCAAGAGATCGAGCTTCGCCACTTACGTTACTTTGTCGCGGTGGCCGAGGAGCTGCATTTCGGCCGGGCGGCGGCGCGCCTGCACCTCGCCCAGCCGCCGCTCTCGCAGCAGATCCGCAAGCTGGAAGAGCACCTCGGCTGCCCGCTTTTCTCTCGAACTTCCCGCTCGGTTGCGCTCACCAGCGCCGGTGAGGCGCTGCTTGAGCGCGCCCGCCGTACTCTGCGCAACGTGCAGCGTGACATCGAGGAAACCCGCAGTGTCGGCCGCGGCGACGTCGGCTCACTGCACGTCGGCTTTGTCGGCTCCGGCATGCTGACCACGCTGCCTGCCATCTTACGCGCCTATCGCCAGGCTCACCCGCGCATCCAGCTTCACCTGCACGAATCCTTCACCGCGCATGTGGTCGAAGGCCTGGAGAGCGGAACCTCCGACGCCGGGATCCTGCGCGACGGCGACCCGGTGGAAGGCTTGCGTATCGAGACGATTTACTCTGAGCCTTTTGTGGCCGTGCTGCCGGCCACGCATCCGCATGCGCGCCGACGCAGCCTGCCGCTTGCCCTGCTGCGCGACGAACCGTTCATCTACTATCCGCGCACGGCCGGCGCGCGCGCGTTTGAGAAGCCGCTGCTGCTCTGCGAGGCGCATGGCTTTCGCCCGCACATCGTGCAGGAGGCGCATCACTGGCTGACCATTCTTAGTTTGATTGGCGCGGGACTGGGCGTTTCGATCGGCCCGGCGTGCGTGCGTCGCATCGCTTCGCCGGAGGTGGTCTGTCTGCCGCTACGCGGCGAATCTGCGGTCAGCCACATCGAACTGGCGTGGCTGGAGGGCGACACACGCCCCCTGGTCAACCGTTTCGCTGCCATCGCGAAGCAGATTAGCTCGCCGCCTGTCTGAAGTAGAGCCTACTGCTTGGGAAAGGGCTGCGGCTCGAGCGAGCCGTCGCGCTGCCGGATGAGCACCTGCACCTTGCCCTCTGCTTTCTCGAGTTGATCCTTGCACTCGTTGGAGAGACGCATGCCTTCCTCAAAGAGCTTGATCGACTCTTCCAGGGCTAAGTCGCCGCGTTCCAGGCGTCCAACGATCGTCTCCAGCTGCTTGAGTGAATCTTCAAAAGTAGCCACTGTTTTTCCTCTAATCTCAGTCGACAGATAAGACCGCCTGCGCGGCCGGCGCCCACTTCGTGGGGGTATACAGCCTTCGGCTTACAAGATCAACGGCTCACTGCTCGCTCTTCAAGAACGGCCGAGAGCACATCGATCGCCGAGCTGTAGCGGCCGAAAGGCGCACTCACCTGCACGCCCTGCACCATCGGCCGCGCGGTGGCAAGCATCTCCTGCGCGATGCGAATGCCCTCTTCACGCGAGGCCTCGGGCGTGCCTGCGGACTGCATGCGCAGCATGATCTCGTCCGGCACCGCGACCTTGAGGTCGTTCTTCATAAACTCCGCATTGCGCAGGCTGGTCAAGGGCCAAATGCCGGCGATCATCGGGATCCGGAACTGCTCCACGCGCCTCAGGAAACTCTCCAGCAGCCTGAGATCAAAGACCGGTTGGGTGATCGCGTATTCGGCGCCGGCCTCGACTTTGAAAGCAAACCGCCGAATCTCATTCTCAACGTCCGGCACTCCCGGGTTCGCCGCGACTGCGATCGTGAGAGCCGTCGACTCGCCGACATCGTTGCCGCCTATATCAAGGCCGTGATTGAGCCGCCGCACCATGTTGACCAGACCGATCGCGTCCACGTCAAAGACAGCAGTGGCGTCCGGGTAGTTGCCCAGCTTGGGCGGGTCGCCGGTGAGGCAGAGGATGTTCTTGAGCCCGATCGAAGAGGCACCCAGCAGGTCGCTCTGGATGGACAATAAATTGCGGTCGCGGCAGGTGTAATGCAGGACTGTCTCGATACCGATCTTTTGCTGGATCTGGATACACAGGCTCTGCGCGCTCATGCGAGCCGAGGCGCGCGGCGAGTCTGGCACATTGATCACATCGATGCCGTGCGAAGCGAGCAGGCGCGCACCCTCCAGTTCGCGGCGCGTGTCGATGCCCTTGGGCGGCACGATCTCGACCATGGTCACGAAGCTGCCTTCAGCGACCAGGCGCCCGAGCAGGGATCGTTCCCGCAATGGCGGGGGCGCGGTTTTGGTGGCGAGCTCCTCGCGCGGCTGGGCCGAGACGCTGTTCTTTTGAGCCTGCTCGGCACGCAGGAACGACCTCATCGAGCGAATATGAGCCGGTGTGGTGCCGCAGCAGCCACCGATACACTGCACGCCTGCGCGCAGGAACTTGCGCGCAAAGCTGGCCATGTATTCCGGCGAGCAGAGATAGATGTTGCGCCCGTCGACTGCGCGGGGCATGCCCGCATTCGGCATGGCGAAGAGCGGCAGGTGCGTCGCCGCGGCCATGCTCTCCACCGCGCTCAACACGGCCGCCGGTCCGGTCGAACAGTTGACGCCAACTCCGTCCGCGCCCCACGCAGCCAGGCGGGCCGCGGCTGTTTCAGGCAGCGTGCCGTCAAGGCAGAGCGAGTCTTCATCCACGGTGACCATGACGACCACCGGGATTGCAGCCGCTGCCTCCTGTGCAGCCAGCAGCGCCTGCTCGGCTTCCGCAAGCGACATGACTGTTTCGAGGATCAGGATGTCAACCGGGGTCTGGCCCGTGACGAGCGCGGTCATCTGCTCGGCGTAGGCGGCGCGAGCCTCGGCCAGGCTGATCTCGCCCTCCGGCTGGAGCTTGATTCCGAGAGGCCCGATCGAGCCGGCGACCCAGGCCTTGCCGGCCTGCTTGTCGGCCAGCTGCTCTACCGCCTGACAAGCGAGCCGGGCCCCGGCCTGGTTGATCGCCGCGGTCTGGTCTTCCAGTCCAAAGCGCGCCAGGCGGAAGCGGTTCGCGCCGAAGGTGTTGGTCTCAATCAGCGTCGAGCCGGCCAGCAGGTACTCTTCGTGGATGCCGCGAACCAGTTCCGGCTGCGAGACATTGAGCTCGTCGTAGCAGCGATTGAGGAAGACGCCGCGCTCATAAAGCACGGTGCCCATGGCGCCGTCGCAGAGCACGGTCTTCTCGCCCAGCAATTGCTGCAGTCGATTGCCAGTGGCCTGGGGCCGGCTGTGGTTTGCTTGCTCTGTCATAGGGCGCGGCCTAGTTGCCATGCTATGCCAGCCCTGTCGCGAACGCCAGCGCCGGCAGCCTGCTTTGTTATACTTGGGCTTCCCGCCCACAGCACGATCGACAGGGTTGGTGTGCGACCCGGTGGCTCGCTCGACAAGTCAGCGACTGAAGAAAAGCAGGGCACAGCTCCGGGTGGAAAAGGCGGCTGCATGAAGGATGAGGTTCACGTTTGAGTCACAGTTTGAGTAGCAGAAGTAACGTGCGTATTGCGTGTGTGTTGTTGTCCCTCCTGCTGGTCTCCCTTGGTCTTTCCGCCTGTGGATCGAGCGAATACTTTGGCGGACGCCCGCTGCCGGCAAGCAAGGTGCTCAACCGGGTCTTGATCGCTGTGCAGAACCCCAGCGCGCTAACCCGGGGCGCGCTTGAAGAGGTAGATGGCGAGTACGACATTCGCCACGTGTACAACGGAACTGCGGCGCTGCCTTCGATCTCTGGCTACTCGGGCAGCCTGCCCCTCACGCTCCAAAACCTGCCGGCTGAAGAAGCAGGGGCGATCTTTAATCAGGGCGATGGCAGCTTCGACGTCGTTAATTACACGAGCGAGTCCATCTCTACGCCCTACACGGCAGCGGCGCTCGGTGGCATTGCCTCGAGCATCTTTATCACGCACGACCTAGGCTACATCTACGCGGCCCAGCAGCAGAATCACGTGCTTACTGCACGCGATCCTACCACCGGCACCTTTTTTCTAAATATCCCGGGCGTCTACCGGGTTTCGGTCAATCCAGGCGGCACCATCGTGTTGGCGTTTGTGCAGAACTCGAACGCGGTCTTCAGCCTGGTGCACCTGACCTTGGCGCAGCAGGCTGCGGCCATCAACAATCCTCACTTCCCCTACAACGGTGTGCCCGCGCAGGACTGCGAACCGCAGAACCTGCCGGTCTACTGCGCCTATCCGGTGAGCGCGGGAACGGTCGGCTTCGATCGGCCGATCAAGGCCGTCTTTTCGCCTGACGGCTCGGCCGCCTATGTGCTGAACTGTGGCCCCGAGTGCGGGGGCACAACCGCCGGTGTGACGGTGGTGCCGCTCACCGCTGCGGCGCTGAACGCGAACACGACCGGGCCCCGCGGCATCGCGCTGATCGCCACGTCCGAAACGGCTGTTCCAGGCGGGGCGACCAACGCCATCTTCAACGGCAATACGATGTACATCGCAGGCCAGCAGCCGCAGCCGGATGGTCTGCTCTCGGGCCAGCTCTCAACCTACAACCTCTTGAACAACCAGGTGGCCGGGCAGTTCGGCATCTCCGACGGAACGCACAACAAGATGCTCTTTGCCGACGACAGTACTCTATGGGTGGGTTCGGCGCTCTGCGAGAGCGGCGAACGCTACAAGCAGGTGCAGGCAGGCAACGTTAACCTGCCCTACGGCTGCTTGACCATGTTCAACACGTCCACTAATGCCGTGACCTTGATCGACGCCTACAAGGGCGATGCCACCGGCATTGCAGCCATTACCGGACTGCACAAAATCTATACGACAGAGGGCGGGCAGGTGTACATCTATAACACCGCAACGGGCGCGGCGCTCGATAACAATAATGTAACCGTGGTAGGTACAGCCGTGGATGTGGCCTACATGGACGCCCCGACCGACGACAACAACACGACTTACTAAGTGTTACCGATCCAAATCGGTGGGCAAGACAGAGGCATGCTTGGTGAAGGCATGCCTTTGCTGTTTTTGTGAGGGAGGACGGGCTCATGCTAGAAGCCGCCGGTATTCTGGCGATCGCCGCGCACCGGGACGATGTGGAGCAGACCTGTGGCGGCACCCTGCTGAAGATGCGCGCGCAGGGCACTCGCACCGCGATCCTTGACCTGAGCCGAGGCGAAGCTGGCACGCGGGGCTCCTCGGCTGAGCGCGCGCAGGAGGCCGCAGCCGCAGCCGCCATCCTGGGCGTGGTGCACCGCCAGGCGCTTGACTTGCCGGATGGAAACATCGAGAACACCTACGCCAACCGTCTCAAGATCGTGAGCGTGCTGCGGGCGCTGCGACCGCGGGTGGTGATCCTGCCCTACTGGTCGGGTCGTCACCCTGACCATTACCGGAGCTCGACGCTGGGCTACGAGGCCTGCTTTCTCTCCGGGCTTGCGCGGCTTGAGACGCTCGACTTCTCAGGCAACGCGCAACAGCCTCATCGGCCTTTCAAAATCATCTACGCGAGCTTATACGCGGATGTGCGGCCGAGTTTTATCGTTGACATCACTCCGTATATCGAGCAGCGGCACAGTGCCCTGATGGCCTACACCTCGCAGTATGCGGAGCAGCCCACCGGCAGCGGTCTCTTTGTGCCGGAGGCAGAGATACGCGAGAGAACCTTTGCCGAGGCGCGCCACTACGGACTGCTGGCCGGCGTGCGCTACGGAGAGCCGTTCGTGCAGAAGGAAGTTGGCCTGGTGGACGATCTGCTGCAGCTTGCTGTGCAGTCCATATGAGCGCCGAGTGGTGCGAGACTGCGAGTTGCGCGTCGGGGCCGGCCGCGAAGTGCAGGGAGCTTTTAGAGCTCTCGCCAGGAGGGGCTGTAGAGACAGCGACTGCTTGCAACAGCACTGGTTACTTTAGAAACTTGCAAGGAGTTCCCAGATGTCCGAATACTGCGCAGCATTCACGAAACAGTTGCATATTTCCCGGCCATGTCGGGTATCTTGAGTTAACAAAGTCGCTGCTATACGCAAGGCTTGGCAGCAGCGAATCGATGCCTTGGCAATCGTCCACCCAGCTACTCCGCTGCGTCGAAAGGTGGAAAGATGCTGAGAGCGATAGCGGTCCGCGGTGCGCCACGCCGGCAGAAGACGCCGACACGAGAGGACGAAAGCTCGGGAGGATAGACGTTAATGGACAGAACTCGCAAGGCACTGGTCGTTGGCGCCCATCCCGATGATTGCGCCTTAGGCGCGGCAGGATTCTCTATTCTGCTCGTTCAGATCGGCTGGCAGGTTACGTTTTTGACCATGACAGATGGCGAGTTGGGCGGCGATCCTGCCATCAGGATCGAGGAAGAGCAGGCGAGTGCCGATCTGCTGGGCATCCACCTGGACATGGCGCATCTGCCAGATGGCTCGATGGAAGGTCGCACCACCGTGCAGATCTTGGAAGAAAAGCTTGACCTCCACGCGCCGGACCTTCTGCTGGTCCATGCTCCGAGCGATTCTCATGCAGATCATCGCATTCTCTCTGATTCGCTGGTTTCGGCCGCTCGCCGGAGCCCCAGCATCTTGTTCTACGAAGGGCCTTCGACGCTGAATTTCGCGGCCACCCTGAAGATCGACATCACCCGAGTCTGGGACACGAAGGTCAAAAGCCTGATCGCGCATGCGTCGCAAAGAGAGCGGGTGCGCACCGTGGAGTGGGCCGAGTCTGCAGGGCGCCACCGCGCCTGGCCTCACCATCGCGGTATCTGCGAAGCGTTCTCGCCGGTCCGGATGGACCTAGGTTTGCTTGCGCCTGCTCTTCAGGCATCCATAAGCCCGGGCACGGAACCGGCTCTGGAAAACGAACGCGCGAGCTGGAGCGTTGTATGATGCCGCTGTTGGAGTCGTCGTTCGCGACGCCACGGACAAACCCAATTTCCAAGGAAGAAGCACGCTTGAACCAGACTGTTTTTGTGCTGGAGGACGATACCGACATCTCGCGGCTGGTGCAGCACCACCTTGAGGCTGCCGGATACACGGTTCGCTCGTATACCACGCCGACAGAGGTGATTGTCGACGCTGAACGCCATAGCCCAGCACTCTTCCTGCTCGACATCATGGTACCGGGAGGGGATGGGCTCGATGTATGCCGAAGGTTGCGCAGCCATCCCGGCCTCTCGACCACACCCATTATTTTTATGACGGCGCGGGCCAGCGAGAATGACCGGGTGCTGGGTCTGGAACTGGGTGCTGATGATTACATCACCAAGCCTTTTGCGACCCGCGAGCTGGTCGCCCGGGTCAAGGCAGTGCTGCGGCGCTTTGAGCGACCTACCGGACCCTCGACCATCTCCTTTGAGGATGTGGTCATTGACGCGGGCGCGATGCAGCTCAAGGTGCGCGGCGAGCTGACCACGACGACCGCGACCGAGTTTCGCCTGCTTGATTACCTGGCCCGCCACCCGGGCCGGGTCTTTAGCCGCGATCACCTGCTCGACGCGGTCTGGGGAGATGCGCGATTTGTCACCCCGCGCTCTGTGGACGTGTATGTGCGCCGGATCCGGGAGAAGATTGAGGTGGATGCTGAGAATCCACGCTACTTGCGGACGGTGCGCGGAGCAGGGTACCGATTTGAGATGCCCAAGCAGGCCTGAGCTTCTGGTCGCGAGACAGTGGCGGCAGCCAGGCTCCCCGGCAGGACTGCAGCCATGACGGGTCGCGTCTTTTCGAAGCTCCTCTTCTCCTTTGTCCTGGTGCTGTGTATCGGTACCGCGACATTGGACTTCTCCCTGCGACGCATCGTTCAGCACTCGCTTTACTCCGAGGCTGAGGTGTCCTTGACCGGAAAGGCGAGGCTGCTTGCTCAGGCGCTGGACCGCAGCATCGTCCCGAACGCCACCCTGAGGCGCCCCGCTGCCAGCGCTTCGCCGAGTCAGACGAGCCACCCGGATCCGGCGGCGCAGGAATGGCTGCAGAGCTTTGCACGGGCTCAGGCTGCCGCGGCTGAGACCCGCATCTCGATTCTGGATCACAGTGGCTTGATGCTAGCCGACTCCGCAGGCCAGCGAGGCTATCAGATGGCGTGGGCTCCGGAGATTGCGGCCCTTCACTCCTACCTGCCGCGCACGGCAGATACCTCGCTGCTCGAAGGCAGCGGTGTGCGCGACAACATGCTCTACGTGGCTGTACCCGCGGGCATGCTGATCGTGCGCCTGGGTTACCCGCTCACGGCTGTGCATCAGACGCTCCACCTGCTGCGGCGAGATCTGCTCATCGCTTCCACACTCGCCCTCTGCTTTGCAACGATGATGGCGGCGCTGCTGGCCAATCGTGTCGCCAAGCGCCTGCGGCGCATCGTGCAGTTTGCCAGCCGGATTGCGGCCGGCGATCTTTCAGCACGTGTGCACGAGGCCAATCTCGACGAGATCTCAGAGGTAGCGCATGCGCTGGACGCGACCGCGATGAAGCTGGAGGGCAGCTTCAAGGCGCTCGAAAGCAGCCGGCGCGAGCTGGCCACGCTGCTCGACAGCATGCAGCAGGCGGTGGTCGGGGTCAGCCCGCAGAGCCAGATCAGCTGGTCAAACTCGGTGATGCAGCGCATCTCGCCTTGCACGGTGCGCGAGGGCCGCTCGCTAGTGGAGTGCATTCGCGACCCGGACGTGCTCGCGTGCGTGGAGACAGCGCTGCGCCGGCGCGAGCTCGGCCGGGGACGGGCTACCTCGTTCCTGCCGGGGCGCGTCTTTGACGTGAGCGCTGCGCCAATGCCGGACGAGGGCGCCGTTGTGGTGCTCTACGACGTGACCGAGATGGAGCGCACAGAAAAGATGCGCCGCGACTTTGTGGCCAACGTCTCCCATGAGCTGCGCACCCCGCTCACCTCCATCTCCGGCTACGTAGATACGGTGCTGGAGAGCGAAGCCAGGCTCTCGCCGCAGGGAAGGGAATTTCTCGCGATCGTGCTGCGCAATGCGACCCGGATGAACCGGCTCACCGAAGATCTGCTTGCACTGGCCAACGTCGAGGCAGGCGACTACCGGGTGCAGCCGCAGAAAATCCGCGCCTACGCGCTGGTCGACGACGCGATTGAGTCGCTCGGCGGCATGGCACTCGACTCAGGGGTGCTGCTTGAGACTGCTGACTCGCCGGATACCTTTGTCCTGGCTGACCTTGATGCTCTAACCCAGGTGTTTGCCAACCTGATCGAAAACGCGATGAAGTACGGCCGCGCCGGAGGCCGGGTGCTGGTAGGGGCGCGGCCAATGGCAGCTCGAGCGGCGGTCGCCTCGACGGCAGGGCAGGCGAACGAGCAGGTGGAGTTCTTTGTGCAGGACTTTGGCCCTGGTATCGCCTCGGAGCATCTGAGCCGTATTTTTGAGCGGTTTTACCGGGTAGACAAGGCGCGCTCGCGCGACTCCGGCGGGACCGGTCTAGGGCTCGCGATTGCCAAGCATATCGTGCTCGCGCATGGCGGCAGCATCCGGGTGGAGAGCGAACTCGGCGCGGGGGCCACTTTTATCTTTACCCTTCCGGTTGCGCCGGCAGTGGAGAAACAGGACAGGCTGGTGGGCAGCTCGGCGGCCGCGAGCTAGGAAGCCGGGGCCTGGCCGCGGTTGTGACTTAGAAGGCTGTGAATTAGGTACCGGCCGTCTCGATGTTGGCTGCTCGATCATGTTGCTCGATCGCTCTGGTCAGGTAAGTGGTCGATCGCTGGTCAATTACGGTCCGGAGCGGTGGCACGCTGGGTGGCAGCTGCGCCCGGGATCGGTAAACTATTCCATTGTTTGCGGTTGAGCGCAGGACCGGATGTCCTGCGTTCATCGAGGCGTAATCAAAGGTGGCTAGAGTACGGCTGTTATCGGTACCCGACGCACGCTCAGGGAGAACGACATTGATGAAGACGACTTGGTTTGCCGCAGCGCTGCTTGTATGCGCCGCTTCCTCTGGTTTTGCGCAGAAGCTAAACGGTGCCGGCGCCACCTTTCCCAACCCCATCTACTCCAAGTGGTTCTCCGAGTATCACTCCCAAAATCCAGGTGTCGAGATCAACTACCAGCCGATTGGCTCAGGCGGTGGCATTCGGCAGGTGACCGCGGGGACGGTCGACTTCGGCGCAGCCGATGTACCGATGACCAATGAGCAGCTGGCCGCGTCCAAAATCAAGATCATGCACATCCCGACAGTACTGGGCGCGGTCGTGCCGATCTATAACCTGCAGGGCGTCTCGCAGGAGCTGCGCTTTGCGCCCGACGTGCTGGCGGACATTTACCTGGGCAAGATTACCAACTGGAATGACGGCCGTATCGCCAAGGACAACCCGGGCGCCAAGCTGCCCAACCAGGAGATCATTGTCATTCACCGGTCCGATGGTAGCGGGACGACCTTCATCTTCACCGACTACCTGTCCAAGGTATCGAGCGAGTGGAAGAGCTCTGTTGGGGCCTCGAGCGCGGTTCCGTGGCCGAAAGGGCTGGGCGGCAAGGGCAATGAGGCTATCGCCGGGCTGGTGCGCCAGATGCCGGGGGCGATCGGCTATGTGGAGCTGATCTACTCGATGCAGAACAAGATTCCGTTTGGCTACGTAAAGAACTCTGCGGGTGCCTGGGTGAAGGGGTCGATTGAAGGCGTGACGGCCGCGGCGGCAAGCGTGAAGTCGATGCCGGCCGACTACCGGGTCTCGATTACCAACGCGCCCGGCAAGGACGCTTATCCGATCTCGAGCTTCACCTGGCTGCTCATCCCGAATCCGCCGCAGGACGCGACCAAGGGCCATGTGCTGAAGCAGTTCCTGGAATGGATGCTGGAGCATGGCGAGTCCGAGGCAGGCTCGCTCTACTATGCCCCGTTGCCGGATTCGGTGCAGGCCAAGGTCAAGGCGAGCATCGCTCAGATGAAGTAGATACCAAGTTGCGACGAGCGTTTTGCGCACCGGTTCCGTTGGTCTGGATAGGACAGCGTAGAGTGAGCCGGTGCGTGATGACGATTGGCGGCCGTCGCTGTTAACCTCCAGTTCAAGAGCAAGGCATAGGCTGAGCCACGGTGGACATCAAGATAGAGCAAGTTCCGATGACAACTCCACCGGCCGGCGCGGCCAGGATCCAGGAAGAGCCTTCGGCGATCCGCACGTTTCTGCTGGGCCGGGGTTCGTCGCGCGGGGCCGACCAAGGTTTCCGCGTACTGATGCTGGTCTCAGCGCTCAGCATCTTCGCGATCGTGGCCCTGATCGCGACCGAACTGGTCTTGCGGTCCAAGCTGACGCTGGCCAAGTTCGGCATGGGCTTCTTCTTCAAATCAGCCTGGGACCCGGTCTCCGGCGACTTCGGTGCGCTGCCCTTCATCTATGGCACGCTGGTTTCCTCGTTGCTGGCGCTGCTGATTGCCGTGCCGCTATCGATTGGCCTGGCGATCTTCCTCACAGAGATGTGCCCGCGGTGGCTGCGCTCGCCGCTGGCTTTTCTGACTGAGTTGCTGGCCGCGATTCCGAGCGTGGTCTATGGCCTGTGGGCTGTCTTCGTGCTGGTGCCCATGCTGCGTGAGCATGTCAATCCACTTCTCGGCAAGACGCTGGGCTGGACCGGCTTCTTCTCCGGCGAGAACTACGGCATCGGCATGCTGGCCGCAGGCGTGATCCTAGCCATCATGATCCTGCCGATCATCAGCTCGCTTACCCGCGAGGTGATGGTTGCGGTGCCGCATACGCAGCGCGAAGCAGTGCTCGCGCTGGGGGCGACCCGCTGGGAGATGATTCGGATGGGGGTGCTGCGCAATGCACGGATCGGCATCGTTGGCGCGATCATCCTCGGCCTGGGCCGCGCGCTCGGTGAAACGATGGCGGTCACGATGGTGATCGGCAACCGTCCGGAGATCGCCAAGTCGCTCTTCGCGCCGGGCTACAGCATGGCGTCGGTGATCGCCAATGAGTTCAGTGAAGCGTCTGACGATCTCTATCTCAGTGCTCTGATCGAGATAGGCCTGGCACTCTTCCTGGTTACCATTGTCGTCAACGCGATCGCGCGCCTGCTGGTGTGGGCGGTCACGCGCGGCGCGCCGGTCCAGGTGGCCTGAGCCATGGCGACGATGGCTCCCGAGATGCGGCAGGCGCGGCGTTCCCACTCCGCGCTCCGCAATGCAACCAATCACCTGGCCACCGGCCTCTCCGTGCTCGCTACCCTGTTGGTAGTTGCCCCCCTGGTCGCCATTTTTTGCTACTTGCTCTACAAGGGTGCCAGTTCGCTCAATCTCGCCTTCTTTACGCAGATTCCAAAGCCGGTGGGTGAGGTCGGCGGAGGGATGGCAAACGCCATTTTTGGGTCAGGACTGCTGCTTGGTATCGGCAGCCTGCTGGGCGTACCGGTCGGGATCGCCAGCGGCATCTTTCTGGCCGAGTTCGGCCGGGGGAGCGTGCTGGCGAACGCCGTTCGCTTCACGGCCGACGTGCTCAATGGCGTTCCCTCGATCGTGATGGGCATCTCGGTCTACGCGCTCATCGTGTTGCCGCAGAAACACTTCTCCGCGCTCTCGGGCGGCGTGGCGCTCGGCATCATGATGATCCCGACGATCACCCGCACTACCGAGGAGATGCTCGCGACCGTACCGAACGCGGTTCGCGAGGCGGCGCTCGGGCTTGGCATCCCTGCCTGGCGCTCGGTGCTCTCGATCAGCTTGCGAACCGCTTCGCCCGGCATTATCACCGGCTGCATGCTGGCCTTTGCCCGCGTGGCGGGCGAAACCGCCCCACTGCTCTTTACCGCGTTCGGCAACAACTTCTGGAGTCACAACCTCAACCAGCCGATTGCTGCTCTTCCTCTGCAAATTTATATCTATGCCATCTCCCCTTACGATGATTGGCACCGGCTTGCCTGGGCTGGATCTCTGGTGCTGATCGTGTTGATCGTCATCTCGGTAGCGCTGGTTCGATTTGTCGCCTCGCGCGGCGTTCTCAGAGGCAACAGCTAGAAGGGGAGTGACGTACGTGGGCGTAGGCATAGAAGTAAAGGAGCTCAACGCATGGTATGGCACCAACCACACTCTCCTCGCCATTAATCTGAATATCCCAGCGAACGAGGCGACGGCGCTGATTGGCCCTTCCGGCTGCGGCAAGTCCACCTTTGTTCGCTGCCTGAACCGGATGCATGAGACCAACCCGGTTGGAAAAGTAACAGGCACGGTACGCATTGGATCGCTCGACATTTACAGGGATGCGTCGCCGGTCGAGATTCGGCGCCGCGTCGGTATGGTCTTCCAGCGGCCTAATCCTTTTCCGACGATGTCGATCTACGACAATGTCGCCTCAGGGCTCAAGCTGAACGGATATAGCAATCGTCGCGTCCTCGATGAAGTGGTGGAGAAGTCGCTGAAGAATGCGGCGCTGTGGGAGGAGGTGAAGGACGATCTCAAAAAGAAGTCCGGAGCCAGCCTTTCCGGTGGTCAGCAGCAGCGGCTGTGCATCGCGCGCGCTCTTGCCGTCGACCCGGAGGTGCTCTTGATGGATGAGCCCGCTTCGGCGCTCGATCCTGTCTCGACCGCCAAGATCGAGGATCTGATCTTTGAGCTAAAGAAGCAGTACACAATCGTGATTGTGACGCATAACATGCAACAGGCAGCACGCGTAGCCGAACGTACCGGGTTCTTTCTCAGCGGGAAGCTCGTCGAGTTCGATGTAACTCACAAGATCTTTACCAATCCTGGCGATAAACGTACCGAGGATTACATCACCGGCCGGTTTGGCTGACGTATTCTCAACCGGGATCGTGTGCAGAGTGCGACACTCGCAAGAGCCAAACGGTCTAACCATGATCGACGATCAGGAGAGTATCTTCCATGCGTGTGCGCTTCCACCAGAGTCTGGGCGACCTGAAAGAGAAGCTGCTGGTCATGGCTGGTATGGCTGAGCAGTCCATTGAGCGCGCGGTCGAAGCCTATCGCACGCAGGATCTCTCTTTGTGCGAACTGGTCGATCGCAGCGAAAAGAATATCAACCGCTTTGAGCGGGAGATCGACCAGATGTCGCTTGACCTGCTGGCTATGGAGCAGCCGATGGCAATCGATCTACGCTTCATCCTGGCGGTGATCAAGATCAATGCTGATGTGGAACGGGTGGGCGATGCGGCTTCGACCATCGCCGAGCGGGTGCGCGATCTGCAGGCGTTCTCGCCGGTCGATCTGCCCGTCGATATTCCACGGATCGCAAGCCTCGCCATCGATATGGTGCGCCGCGCTCTGCAGGCATTTATCGAGGCCGATGCGGACGCAGCCCAGGTGGTGCTTTCGCTTGACGATGCGGTCGATAAATTAAACGACAGCGCGTACTTCGCGCTGCTCACCGTGATGCGCGATCAGCCTCGCTTGACGCCGCAGGCGCTCAACGCGCTGGTGATCTCGCGCAGCCTGGAGCGTGTTGCCGATCACGCAACCAACATTGCGGAAGATGTGATCTTCTGGGTCAAGGGGGCCGATGTGCGGCACCACATGCTGCTGCGTGATCCAAGAGTCGAGGGCAGTAACGAAGCCCCTGCGCTCTAAGTCGACGCACCCTCAAAGTTGCTCTCTGCACGCGTGCTATCTTAGCAAGGTTCTTTGCCGAACCACCTCCCGCCTCTCCGTGCTTAAGTAGATTCGCTCCAGCTCTTCAGTCGCAGCAACTCGGGGAAGTAGAGCCCGTAGCGTAGCTCCAGCGTCCGACCGTAGTGAGCCTTGAGCGCTGCGCCGTAGCTCTCAAGCTGCGGCTGCCACTGCTGTTTCTGTGTCTCGAGGTAGGCGTCCGCCGCAATGCCCGTTGGCCCGGTGCCAGTCTTGTAGTCAATCACCCACAGGCAGTCTGAGCCGGAAAGGAGCGGGGCCTTGCCGGCTCGAAAACTTCGATCGACTCGCAAGGTCCGCAGTCGCGCGCTGCCGCTTTGACCCGTAGTCCAGACCGAAAAAGACGACTCGGCACGCGCATCGAGATGAGGCGAAAGGATCCATCGGCCTTCCGGGTGATTGGCTACGGCGAGCACAACGGGCACCAGCGATGTGGCAATTGCCTCCACACGCGAGGCAGCGAGCCCGGCTCGGCGCAGGGTGTTGCGAGCCAACTGCTCGAGCTGCGGGCGGAGCCGAGCAGCATCTTCGATCATCTTTTCGACCGCGTTGCTGGATGCGCTCGCCCATGCCTGGCTTACCAGCTCAAGCATCGCGTGGACTGCATTGCCACGGGCCCGCTGCTCAAAGGAGCCCTCGGGCCGATCAAAGCTTGGCGTGGTGGCAGGAGCACTGGCACGCTGATAGGTGCTGGTGGCTGTGACATTTGCCAGAGGCAGCTCTGGCGCAAAGCCTGCCGGCACCCGGAACGCGACGCTCTCAGGCGAGCTCCCGACCGCAGCGATGCGCTCGATCTGACCAGGTTCTGCGTCTTGTGGCCGTAACCCGGGCTCTGCTGCAGCAGGGGCACCGGTGCCCGGAGCCACTGCTGCTATGCGTAACTTGTCAGCCAGAGCGGTAAGGAATTTTGACTCCAGCGCAGACCACGCACAGGCGAGCAGGCTTGCAGCATCGCCCGGCTTCAACTCGCCGGTCTGAGCAATTTCTGCCGTGCCGAGCAGATGCAGCTGGCGCCGGGCGCGGGTGCAGGCGACATAAAAGAGCCGCTTACGCTCGCCGGCCTCGCGTGCACGCCGCTGGGTCTGTACCCACTTGTAAGTGCGGTGTTGTTCGCCGTGCCGCCCAAGCGGTGCGACCAGGAGCTCGTCTCCTTCTTCGTCCTGCCCTAGAGGGCTCGGCTCTCGCGGCCTCGTGCGCTCAAGCAGCGTGATGAGGGGCGAGTCGTCGTGCCCAGGCATGCGCTCGAGGCCAGGCACGATGACGACCTCGAAGCCCAGGCCTTTAGCTTTGTGGATCGTCATCAGCTGCACCCCGAAGTGTTCGCTCGCGTTGGTGTCAGGCGCTGCGCACAGGCGAGCGAGCGATGCATCCAGGCTGCCGTCGAGCACGTCGATGCCATGCGGTGGGAGCGCATCGAGCAGGCGGAAAAAAGTCTCCGCATTTTCAAGCTCCTGGGCACTCAGGTAGGCTGGTGCGCCAAGACTGATCCAGGTGCGCTCTACCCAGGCAGCCAGCGAGGAGACGCGCGCGCTTGTCGCTCTGGCGAGCACCTGCGCGACCCGGCCGAGCCGCGCGCTTCCGTCGGCGCTGAGCAGATGGGCCCGCGTCGCGATGAGCTCCGGCAACGCCCTGGACCGATATTGGGGTTGATCTGCCCCGGTGAGCAGGTGCAGGTCCCCGAGCGAGAGCCCGCACCAGGGTGCGCGAAGCACGCTCAGCCAGGCGATGCGGTCTAGGGGGTGCAGCAGCGCTCGCAGCAGCGATTGCAGGTCGATGATCTCCTGCCGATCCGATAAGCTCTCGAGCTCGATCGCCCGGAAGGCGATGCCGCGTTCCCGCAGTGCGGCTGCGATGGGCGCCAGGTGACTTTTCGCTCGGCCCAGAATCGCGACCCGGTACTCGCGGGGCGCTGACGCATTGGCCTGGTGCTGAGCCTCCGCTGCGTGGATGCGCGGCAGCTCCTGCTCGACAAGGGCCACTGCTTTGTCCACCTGCGCAACGCGAGTTTCGGCGCCGCTTCCCGGATCGCGCGAGCTGCAGAAGAAGGGATGGACCTGGACCGCGTCCAGGGCTTCGATCGGGGGTGCAGAAGCGTGCGAGGGAGCGAACGGGACTCCGCCAGGCGGCCGCCCTGGCCGGCCGGCGGTACGCTCCCCGAAGATGCTGTGGAAGTACTCGTTCAGCGGCTCGACCAGCCCGGCGTGGGAGCGAAAGTTTTCTGACAGGCTCAGACCGGAGCAAGGATGCGTGTGGCTGCCGCAGTCAAGGCCCCGCCGCTGCACGCGCCCAAAGAGCTCAACTTCTGCCTGGCGAAAGATGTAGATCGACTGCATCGGATCGCCCACCAGAAAGCAGGTGCGTCCATCGCCGGGCTGCCACTCGCGGAGCAGACGACCGATAAGTTGATGCTGGCGTCGGGAGGTGTCCTGGAATTCGTCGATGAGAAGGTGACGCTTGCTCTCGCTCGCTAGCAGCCCGCGGGTACTCTCGCGGTCATCGAGCACGATTGCGGCAGCGAGCGAGATCTCGGCGAAGTCGGTCTGGTTCTGTTCGGCAAAGACCACATGCAGCTCGGCGACTGCATGGCGGAGCACGGTGAAGACCGAGCGCAGGGTCTCCCACTGGGTCTCGTCGTAACGAGTGGGCGGCAAGCTGGGAACGCAGCAGAGAAGGTTGCGCAGCCGTTCGCCCGCTTGCTCTTCCCGCTGCAGATCGTCTACCAGGCCCCGCATGCGGCTCTTGTAACGGGCACGCTCGGTCTGGTTCAGGCCCTCGCTGTCCTTCGGAAAGCCTTCGTGAATGGTAAAACTTTTTCTCCATCTTCCTTCTGCGGTGAGCAGAAAGTTACGCAGGCAGCACCAGTGCGCAAGAAAGTCGGCATGTGCGGGCGGGAGCGTTGCGAGGCGGTGTAGCAGATGGATCTCATTCCGGCTGCCGTTCTCACACGCATACTGAGCCAGCTCCAGCAGCTCGGTGACGAGGGTTGGCTCAGCGTTGAGGATCGCTCGCACTTGGCTGAGGACGCGGTCAATCTCGTGCGCGAACGGAGCCTCCAGCTGCGCGCGTACCTGGTCCCAGTCGACCGACGCATGAGCGGAGAGGATAAAGACGTGCCGCCACTGCTCACGGCGCTCCAGCATGCCGGCGATCAGCTGCTGACACTCGTGGAGCTTGTTATCGCGGAGCAGGAGCAGATGCCTGAGTGCTGCCTCAAGCTCGGGAGAGGCGGTGCCGAGGAGCGCGAAGGTTCGCCGTGCCGCAAGCGCGTAGAGCGCGGTGGCCTGCTCGGTCGGGCTCAGCTGGCCCCCCAGGCGCGAGAGCAGAGGCTGTCCGTGGGCCAGGCGCAGGCAAAGCGAGTCGATCGTCTGCACATCGAGCCGATGCGGCTGCTCGAGCAGCTGCCAGTTCCGGGCTCGCGACCAGGCCAGCGCGGCACGGGCGAGCGAGAGCGTGAGCGACTCACCAGGGTCGGCTTTGCTGGTCGCTGCTGCTTCAAGAGCTGCAAGGATCCTGCCTCGCATTTCGGCAGTCGCTGCGCGGGTGAAGGTGATGGCAAGAATCTCCTCCGGCTCCTCGACTGTGGTCAGCAGTTTGAGAAACCGTTGGGTCAGAAGCTCTGTTTTGCCGGCGCCTGCCGGTGCCTGCACGATCCAGGAGTGCGACGCGTCGAGCGCTCTGTGGCGAGCCTGCCGATCCTGCTGGGTACGGTGATCGATTGAGGGAGGCACGTTGAGATGGAGCCCGGCTGGGTCAGGCACCACGACAGCTTGCTCGCTGCCTCGATTGATTTTGGCCTGCCCAGGTGGAGGCATGATGAGCAGCTTGGGCCGGTCGTTCATCGGGAGGAGCCTTCGCTGTGCTGCAAGCGTGCGTCGATCGCGTGGATCCGGCACAGGCCGGCCAGGGGGCAGTACTCGCAGGTGCGGAGCCCGTCGCGCGGGTTGATCTCCGCGTCTCCCCGCGCGAAACCTTCCGCGAGAGCGAGCAGCGACTCTCGCCAGTGGTCGCGCACCGCGTCGTCGAGAAGATTGGCAGTCGACAGTTTGCCGAGAGACTCGCTCACCATCTCCGACGGAGCTTCGGCCCGGGCGAGCAGCTCGGTTTTATCCGCCCGAAGCTGCGCAAAGGCGACTGCGCTGACTGCCGACACTCCGCCGAAGAGTGCATACAAAGGAAGCTGTGGCTCCTCCGGCCGCTCACCCATCCAGGCCGCTGTCTTTACCTTGCCGGTCTTGTAATCGAGCAGCAGGTGGGAGCCATCCTGCAGCTCGTCGACCCGGTCCAGGCGTATGTCCAGCCTCAGCGGTCCGACCGCAACGTCGCGGACCTGCTCTTCCAAGGCCTTTACGTGAAAGGGCCGGCGGGTGAGCTCGCAGGCAAGCCACTCCGTGAGACGCTCGTGCAGCCGCTGTTTCTCGTACGCATAGTAGGTCTGGGCCCACGGCTCGCCGGGCTGCTCGGCCTGCAACGGCAGAAACGCAGCGTCAATATGGCGAGCGAGGAGGGCGCTGAGCGACCCGTCAGCTGTCACGCGTGCAAGGTCGTCGCGTGTATGCAGGCGCTCAGGGTTGCCGGCCTGGGCCGACCATAGCGACTCGAGGACCGCATGGAGCTGGATGCCGCGCTCGGCTGCATCGAGCCCTTCGGTCGGCTCATCGAGGGGCGCTGCCCGCAGGCGTCGCACGGCAAAGGACTGAAAGGCGCAGGCTGCCTGGCGCTTGATCACTTCCGACCCGCCGGCGCTCTGCTCGCCCAGCCACGGAACCGTGCCTGAATCGTCGGTAAGGGCCTCGAGCTGTACCCGCCGGAGCGTGGGAGCAGGAGCGACCCTCGCAGGCGCCCCGGTGCCGGCGTACGCACGCAGCAGGGGAGAGAGGCGCAGCGCACTATCCTGCATCGATGGGTCGGCTGCCGGGTAGCTCAGCATGACCACCGGAGCACTGGCGCAGATCCGCTCGGTCGCCTCCTGGGCCAGCAACCAGTCAGCTTCAGGAGAGGCATGGGGCATCTTTGCCTCGCGCTGCAGCCAGGCCGGCAGAAGGGGGTGCGGGCGGCCGACCGCAGGCCAGTGCGTGTCATCCACGCCGAGGAACCAGAGCGCGTCAAAGCTCTGTCCCGAGGACTCAAAGGCGCCCAGCACCTGGATGGGAGCAGACGTACTCTCGGCGGCGAAGATGACGGCATGCGCCTGTTCCTCGAGGGTAAGGAGAAACTCAGTCCATGTTGGCTGGCTGCCATCGAAGCCGAGCTCTGCCAGCTCGGCGAGCAGCCTTGTCCATCGCTGCCGGGCCTGAAAGGTGTAGGAGTCGGCCTCCCGGTAGCCGGGCCAGCCTGCTTCGGTAAGCAGCGCCGGGATGAGCTCTGCCCAGGCGGCGTAGCTGGACCGCCGGTCGGAAGCGCCGGCTCGGCGGTCTGTGCGAGCTGTACTCTCCCGGTCGGCCGTCGACAGACGTTCCGAGGCGGACCGCGCCTGCAGGCGGAGCAGCCTCGCTCGCAGCTCTGCCGGAAGGTGCTGCCGGGCCCGGCTGAGCACCCAGCTGAGCGAGACCTCCGGCGAGGGCTGCTTGCGGCGAAGCTCGAGATCAAGCGCAGCGAGCGCTAGCTGGTCGGCAGGCGAGCTTGCGAGCAGGCCCGAGGTGAGCAGCCAGGTAAGCTCGGCCGAGGCGAGCGGCGCGCCCAGCCAGCGCAGCACCAGCAGGGCAGCGCGTATGGCAGGCACACTCCCCAGGCTCGCCCCGAGCGAGAACTCGTAGGGGAGCCCTGAGTCGGGTACTGGATCAGGCGTCCGTTCCGTTGAAATCCAGAGCGTGGCTTGCGGCATCAGGATGCGGCGGAAGACGCGATCCAGGTCAGCGCGTACGCGGCCGAGATCGGGAGCAATGACACCGATGCGACGGGAGCTGTCTGCCTCAAGCTGCGAGCGGCACCACCACGCACAGGCCTCCAGCTCTTCGCGCTGACTCCGGGCCTGGAGCAGCTGAGGCGTGGCGGCCGAGTGCTCGCCACCGTAACGGCTTACGCGAGTGCCGGCTCGCTCCAACGCTTCGATTAGGGCGGCCTGCGCTGGGGTGGTTCGATCAAAGCCGACCAGGCAGAGCTCTGGAGGCAGGCTGAGCCGACCAAGCGCACTGGGATCGCCTCTGTCTGCAGGATGGTCAGCGGACTGGGTCAGCGACTGCTCGAGCATGGAGCGAGAGAGCCACCCGTTTTGCGCACAGAGGCGATCAAAGCTCGCAGACCAGACGAGAAAGCGTTCAGCATCCTCATGCGGTGCGCCGAAAGGGCTGGCAGCCGCGGCGTGCCTTAATGGATGAGCACGGTAGTCGCCGAGGAGCTTGTAGGCTTGCTGAGCAAGCTCGGCCAGCCGATCTGGAGCGACCACCCGGTCACGGTCAGCTCCAAGCACGCGCTTCCACAATTGGTGCTCCTGCAGGGTTGACAGAGGCAGCGGAGTGTCCGGATCAAGGCGCGCGTGCTGCTCCCAGAGCTCGGCTACCCAGCTAGTCCAGTCAAGGATGCGGGGCTTTGGCCAAGCCGGGATGCCGAGGCTGCGTTGATCCTCGGCAAAAGCCTCCTCAAGCGAACGTGCCGCACGCTGATTGGCCGTGAGCACGACGGCTCCTCGGTCCAGCGCATCTGCCAGCAGCATAGGCAGGCGTCCAGTCCTGTCAAAGAGAGGGAGCACGCCTCAAGTGTAAACTGGGGCGTGACCCGACTTCGTGCATCGCTGACCCTTGTTCTCGCGCTGTGTACCGCTCCTGTGCTGCCTGGATGCCACCAGGGGACCCCTGAAGGCGGGCAGGCCGTCGGTGCGACCCAGCAGACAGGCAAGCGGTACCCCATCCAGGGCCGAGTGGTTGGCATCAATCAGGAGTCCGGCGAAGTAGAGCTTGACGCAGCCGCGATCCCCGGCTACATGGACGCGATGACGATGCCTTACAAGCTCAAGGATCCGGCTGTACTCAGCGAACTGCATGCGGGCGACATGTTGCGGGCAGCGCTGCTTGTCACCGATACGAATGCAATGCTCGACGAGATTGTGATTACCGGGCAGAGCAGGCCTGTCGCTAAACCTACGACGAACCTGCAGCCTTTAGTGCCTGGCGAGGCGGTGCCCAATTTTGCATTGATCAACCAGAGTGGCCGCACCGTGCACCTGGACCAATACCACGGGCGGGTGCTGGTGGTTACCTTTGTTTATACCCGCTGCCCGCTCGCCGACTATTGCCCACGCATGAGCCGTAACTTTGCGGCGGTGGATAAAGCGCTGGCAGCCGACCCAAAGCTCTACGCGGCAACCCATCTGCTGAGCGTCAGCTTTGACCCCAAGTACGATACCCCGGCAGTCCTGCGAAGCTATGGCGGCGCTTACACGGGCAACTACACAAATGAGAAGTTTGAACACTGGGAGTTTGCTGCGCCGTTTGAAAAAGAGTTACCCGCCGTGCTGACTTTTTTTGACGTAGCGGCCACCCCTGAAGCGAACAAGACAGTGACGCACTCACTCTCGACCGTGGTGATTGGCGCCGATGGCAAGGTGTACAAGTGGTACCCGACCAACGAGTGGAAGCCGTCAGAGATAGTCGCTGACGCGAAAGCGCTGCTGGGCAATCACGCATGATCGTGATCATGATGGGCGTGACCGGAACAGGCAAGAGCACGATTGCGAAGGCGCTTGCCAAGACTGCTGGTTGGGAGTTTGCCGAGGGCGATGACTACCACAGTGATGCAAACGTGGAAAAGATGCGAGCCGGTGTACCGCTGACCGATGGCGACCGAGAGCCGTGGCTGGCGGCGCTGCACGATGTATTGGAAGGCTGGCAGGCTGATCGGAAGAGTGGCGTGATGACCTGCTCGGCGCTCAAGGAAAAGTACCGCGTGACGCTAAGCGAGGGAATGGATCCTGCTGATCTTCACTTCGTGCTGCTGGATGTGCCCAAGCAAGTGCTGGTTGATAGGCTTGATCATCGGCCCGGCCATTTTATGAATCCGGCGCTGCTGAACTCGCAGCTGGCCACGCTTGAGATCACGCCGGACCTGGTTCGCGTCAATGCAGACCAGGCGCCAGCCGCAACGGTGGATCAAATACTTCAACAACTCGGTGCAACCGCGAACTCGAACAAGAAGGGCCCTTAGACTTATGGCGCGACTTACGATCCTCTTCGGCATCATCCTTATTCTGCTCGGTGTGCTGACTTATATGCAGACCGGCAGTCAATATCCTACTTCGCTGATCCCGGCAGCCTTTGGGATACTGCTGGCACTCTTTGGAGCGCTGGGACGAACGGCGGATATGAAGAAGCGTGCTCTTTACATGCACATCGCGGTAACCGTTGGTCTGCTTGGATTTCTGGGCACGGCAAAGAGCCTGGTTGACTATGTCCACATGAAGCAGGGTATGCAGTTCAAGCTGCCGCTTGCGGTTGACGAAAAAGCCGCGATGGCCACGCTGCTGCTGGTCTTTGTCGTGCTCTGCGTGCAGAACTTCATCACCGCGCGTCGGGCTCGCACACAGGGGCAGGCTTAGCCGCATGAGGCCAGGCTCGATGAGTATGAACGCTGAACGCGGGACCCGTCCTGGCAAGGGCGGTGCTCGCGTGGATGGCGACAACAAGCCCAAGCGCAAGGTAGAGTTTCGCAAGGTTTTGCCCGAAGTCTGGAAGCTGATCCGCCCGCGCCGCTGGCTTCTGCTGGGCGGTCTGGTGCTGGTGGGCGTCAACCAAAGCTCAGGGCTGGTGCTGCCTCTCTCTACCAAGTACCTTATCGATCAGGTGATCGGCGCGCACCGGGCCGACCGTCTTGCGCCACTGGCTGGCATTGTTTTTCTGGCGACCACGATCAAGGCAATCACCTCGTTCTCGACTACGCAGCTGCTCTCCAAAGCCGCGCAGCGCATGATCACCGAACTTCGTCAGGAAGTTCAGCAGCACGTTGGGCGTCTCTCGGTCGCCTACTATGACGAGAACCGGACCGGGGTTCTGGTCTCGCGCATCATGACCGATGTCGAGGGTATCCGTAATCTGATCGGTACCGGGCTGGTTGAGTTTGTGGGCGGAATCTTTGCAGCCGCGATCGTGTTTATCTTCCTGCTGCATAGCAATCCGCAGATGACACTGGTGGTTGCAGCGGTGCTGCTCACTTTTATCTTTGTCCTGCAACGCGCTTTCAAAATCATTCGTCCCATCTTCCGCGAGCGAAGCCGGATCAACGCCGAGGTGACGGGCCGACTTACAGAGTCGTTGGGCGGTGTCCGGGTCATCAAGGGTTACCACGGCGAGAGCAGAGAAGCCGATGTCTTTTCTGCCGGTGTGCAGCGCTTGCTGGCCAACGTCATGCGCTCACTGACAGCGACCAGCACGCTCTCGCTCGCTGCAACTGCGGTGCTGGGCATCGTCGGCGGGCTGGTCATGTTGCTGGGCGGCCACGCTGTGCTCGCGCATCGCATGACCACGGGAAGCTACATCCAGTACACCGCTCTGCTCGCCTTCATGATCGCTCCCGTCTTTCAGGTGGTCAACGTTGGCACACAACTTACCGAAGCTGTGGCCGGGCTTGATAGGACCATGGAGGTGCTATCAGAGCGAGATGAATTTACCGATACAAATCGCACGCAGCGACTCGGGGTCATCCGCGGGGAAGTCCGCTTTGACGATGTCCGCTTTGCCTACGAGGCAGATAAACCGGTTTTGCACGGGATTAGTTTTGACGCGCAGCCTGGTACGGTAACTGCGCTGGTGGGCTCCTCGGGCTCGGGTAAGTCGACGATCATCTCGCTCATTTGTGCGTTCCACGCGCCGGTAAGCGGGCGCATTCTTGTCGACGGTGTAGATCTGGCTACGGTCGCGCTTGAGAGTTACCGGGGGCAGCTGGGCGTGGTGCTGCAGGAGTCGTTTCTTTTTGACGGAACGATCCGCGAGAATATCCTGTTTTCTCAGCCAAGTGCGAGCGAGGCACTGTTTCTTGAGGCTTGCCGTATCGCCCGGGTCGATGAGTTTGCGGAGCGCTTCGATGACGGATACGAGACGATTGTCGGCGAGCGCGGCGTGAAGCTTTCGGGTGGCCAGCGGCAGCGGCTTTCGATCGCTCGCGCGATCCTGGCGAACCCGCGGCTGCTTATCCTTGATGAAGCAACTTCCTCACTCGACTCAGAGTCCGAGGCGATGATTCAGCAAGGGCTCAGTTACTTGATGACCGGGCGAACCACGTTTGTTATCGCGCACCGGCTCTCCACGATTCGCAAGGCTGACCAGATCCTGGTTATTGAGGGTGGCTTGATCGTCGAACGTGGCACGCACAGCACCCTCTACGCGCTCGGCGGCCGCTACTACGACCTCTATACGCGCCAGCATGGCATTGAGGAGAACCTCTTTCTGGCTCCCGGTGAGAGTGACACCGTGCAGTCTCCGCGGTAATCCGCCCTGGTCGCATCCTTCGCCGCTCCTGCTATCCTGCCGTCATGTTTGATCCCGCAGCCAACGCGGATGCAGCTCTGCTCATCACCGAGCAGCTGCTCGTCTTCGCTACCGTTGTTGGGTCAGTCGCTGCGTTGCCCTCATTTATTGAATTCATCTCCGAGGTGCGTAAGCGCCGCGAGAGGATCGACCTCAGCCTTGAAGATGAGCCTGTAGAGGGATTGCAGCCCAGGCTCGCCGGCATGGATGCTCTGCTTGAGTCGATCGAAGATCTGGTCGATCGCGCGCGCCATCCTGAGGTGTACCAGGAGCTCAAGATCGGCAACGAGGTCCTGATTATCGGTCCTCACCAGAGTGGCAAGAAGTCGCTCGCGCATACGATCGCCAAGCGGACCGGCATGGAGCGCCTTGTAACCGTTTACAATCCACGCGACACCGACGCGTTGGCCAAGGCAAAAAGTCTTGTTCGCGGTTACAAATGGCAGAAAGTCATGCTGCTGCTGCCACGCATCGACCAGGCGTACAAGGAGAGTGATCCGGAGGTCCTGGCCGAACTCGATGCTCTGATTGAGAGCACGTCGGAGCGCGCGAATGTGCTCGTCGTGGCGACTGCAACGACGTTTGAACCCGACTCGGACCTAGATAATAGTTTTGGCATCAAGCTTGCGCTGCCCGGCGCTGAGGTGCTGGAAGTGCATCGCCGCGAGATCCCGCAGGATGCGCAGAAGATGCTTGCCGAGGTCGCCCGCTTCTATCTCGGAGCAGCAAGGCGGCGAGGCTTTTCGCTCCAGGGTCTCACTGCCGAAGAGTTTTGCCGGCAGGTGCTGGAAGGCGCGATGAACCCGGCCGAGATAGAAGACATCGTCGTGCTCTGCGAAACGACCGCCCTCTTTCGCAGGCGCACGCGCTCCGCACCGGGCCTGGTGATTACGCCGCAGATCCTTGCTACAGCAATCGACCGGGTCGTGATCGGATAGAGCCTTGACCTAAAGCAGTCGCGCTTTCACGTAGATTCGCTTAGTGCGTGGCTGCCTGCAAAGTGGCTGTTGCACGGGCAAGTGCTTGGCTTACCACTGCCAACTGCGCTTGCGCGCGGCTTGCATCCTTCGCATCGAGAGCCTCGTTTACGCCAGGAATGACAACCGCGGCGTAACCGGTATACTCACCCGGCGCAAAGATCGTGTGCTTGTACCAGGGCCGGTGCGGAAGCCCTTCGGGCGCGAGCAGGTCGGCTTCTACCTTTCGCAGCTGTACATTCAACTGCCAGTCGTTTCCGGTAGGAGCCATTTGCTGCAGACGCACAGCTTGGGCTTCGGCCAGAAACTTTGTGTCTGCATCCAGCGCCTGTGTTACATCGAGCGAGAGCCCTGCCTCTGTCGCTTTCTTCTTCGCCGCCTCGATATAGTCGCCAATCTCCTTCGCGTAGGTCACGTAGTCATAAGGCAGCACATCTGTATCTGCCATGTGCACAATCTCTAAACCGAAGACGCGCGCCTGCTGTTGCTCGTAGGTAAAGGTAGGATCGGCATTGAGGACGAACCACTGATAGTTGTCAAAGACAGAGTGGTAGACGCCGTACGGACCATCGGAGCCGATGTCGGTTGAGGGCACGCCGAGGTGCTGGATGAAAGCCGAGTAGTCGGAGCCCGATCCCAGATCGCCGACCCTTGCCTCTGCTGCTGCGGCGCTGGCTGAGTTAGGCGGGCGCCTGGCGTTAAATCCGTTGTTGGTGCTGCGCTTGTTGTCGCCTTCAGCCTGTGCTCTTACCCACTGATCGTAGACGGTGCCCCCTTTTGGGCTTGGTACTTCGCGGGTGATCGAGCGTACAAATTCCTTGAGGGAGGGAACTGCAGCCGCATCGAAGTCGGGACCGGAAACGCCGACATCGGTGTTAAAGTAGGCGACCGCCCCAGCCAGGTGGTTCGCCTTTTCCTCCGCCCACTCAGTTGAGCCGATTAGGCCTTCCTCTTCCGCGTCCCAGCTGCAAAAGATGATGCGACGCCGCGGTTTCCAGCCCTCCTTTAATAGCACGCCCATGCCGTGTACGGCCTCGAGCATGGCTGCGGTCCCGGAGTTTGGATCAACCGCGCCGTAGACCCACGCATCGCGGTGATTGCCTGCGACGACCCACGCGTTCTTATCCTCAGGGCTTGCAGGATTAGGGTCGATGTTTCCCGTCACATCCCAGATCGTGGTGTAACTGTAATCCTGCTTGAGCACCATGTGCAGCGTAACTGCGCCTGCACCCGTAGATACGCCGCCCACGTGATAGTTAAAGGGGAGCGCGCCTTGCCAGGGGCGGGGCACCTCCGGCCCGCCGAGTGCTTTTAAGATCGGCTCCGCATCGTGGTAGGAGATGGGCGTGGCCATGATCTTCGGCAGGCTAGCGGCCCGGGCGGGCGGGGTGCGCTGCGAGTCAGGCAGGTCGATGGTGGAAGCGATGCCGGGCGTGGTGACGTCGCCGGGATACTCAAACATGTACTGGATCGAGCCGCGCTGGATCCCGGAGTCCGGCCTGTAGGCTCCCTTGGGGTACGGCTCACCCCGGTAGTAGCCATCGTCGAATGGGTCGGAGTAGATCACCAGGCCTGCTGCGCCACGCTGCTGGGCGATAAAGGCTTTGACTCCGCGAAAGTTCGACCCGTAGCGCACCAGCACGATCTTGCCCTTGACGCTGATGCCGAGCGCATCGAGATGCTCGAAGTCCTCGGGCCGTCCATAGTTCGCGTAGACCACTGGCGCGGTGATGTCGCCTGAAGCCGAGGAGCCATTGAAGCCGGGCGTCACGCGAGGGTCGTTCTCAAACGTGTCACCGTCCACGTGCTCGGGACTGGGGCCGGTCATCAGCAGCTTGCCGGAGGTATCCCGCGCCTCAAGGTGTATCTCTTTCGGCAGGTTGAGCCACACCTTGTAGGGGGTGATCTTGGTCTCAAGGCCTGCTGCCTTGAACTTCTCGGCGACATAGACAGCGGTCGCGTAGTCTTCCTTGGAGCCGGCGATGTGAGGCGCGGCGGTGAGCGTCTTCAACTCTTCCCCGGCCAGCTTTGCATCCGGCACTGCCAGGAAGTCCCGGTCGATCTTGGCCTGTGCGTTAAAGTCGCGAAAGCCGAATTCGGATGTCGGCAGTTGGGGACTCTGCGCGGGCGACAGCACTGCAAGAGCAAGGGAGAGGCCGGCGACAAGCGTGCGAGGGGGCAAGCAGAGCTCCTTATGGAACGCAAGGTTAACGCAAGGTTAGAGGCGGTACGGATAGGATACGGGCCGAGCAGCAGCAAGGGGGGAGGAGCACGCCTGCTAGCCGTTCAGAGCAACCATATGCGTCAGGCGGCTACGGGCTGGGCGCAGTGCGCGCAGCGGGTAGCTGCCAGAGGGATCTCGCTCAGGCACTGCGGGCAGCTCTTGACGGAGACGGCGGCGGGCGCGGGTGGGCTGAGCCTCGCGAGCAACCGTGTGACCGGGACGACGACCAGGAAGTAGACCGCGCCTGAGACGAGTAGGAACTGGATGATCGCGTTGAGGAAATTACCGTACTTGATGTGGCCGCCGTTCACGTTGAGCACCAGATAGGAGAAGTCCGGCTTGCGAACGATGGCAGCGAGCAGCGGGTTGATGATATCGGAGACGAGCGAGTTGATGATGGCACCGAAGGCGGTGCCGATGATGACCGCGACCGCCAGGTCAACAACATTGCCGCGGAGGATGAAATCACGAAAACCTTTCAGCATGTTCAAGATTCTCCAAGGTGCATTTGTATCAGAGTGGAGGGCCATTGTTGACCTTTTCCCACCGCCTTTGCTGCAAACGATCACGAACCAAGCTTAGGGGAGTGGGTGTGGGGAGAGCCGAGTGTAAGCCCTTCAGGCTCTTGAGTCGCTCTTCGACCTCGCCGCAGGCAGAGTAGGTGTGCTTGATAAACCCGGCGGCAAGAAAGAGCGCCATGGCAGCCAGCGCAAGCGAAGCGGGAGCCAGCCTCCGATGCGAAGACAGCGGGCCTGACAAAACGCGAAAGCAAAGGGCGATCAGCACGGCGGCCATGGCGGCGAGCACCGCGAGGGGCGCCACGCGATCACAGTAGATAGCGTGGCCGGTAGGCAGAACCAGACCAACCGTGGCGGAGGCGACGAGTGTGGCTGCGCCAAGCAATGCGCTTCCTGCGGGAAGAGGGGTGCGTGGGGCGGACTTGCGGCTGCTGAGTGTGCTTGGCTTTCGCGGGCTCAAAGCGGTAACCCGAAAGGGCTCGTCATCTCATCGGCTCGGGGCATAGGATGTGTGCGTCTGGAGCGTTGCGTCTGAACCAGGGCGATCTGAGCCACGGCGAAGGCCAAAGGCTTAGTGCGAGGCGATGGTGTTGACCTGCCATGCAGGATGGGTGAGGCCGGGCTGTAACAAGTCTTGAGCCTCAGAGCTGAGCCCGGGGTGACCCTCGCGCACCCTGTAGGCGCCTCAGCGCGACCGGACTAAGGGAGAAGCATGCGATGCTGCTGACGCTACCCAGGCAGGTGCCTCCAGTCTTCAAGCTACGCTGTCGCTCGCTGGCTCGCGGCACGGGCTTGGTCGTCCTCAGTCTGGTGTGGAGCTTCGCACTCTCCGGCTTCCCGGAGGTTCGACCTGCCCCCGCGATCGTGCTGCCAATAGCGCTCGGCTTATGGGGCAGCCTGGAGACAGCGCGCTGCCTGTGCCGTGCCTGGAGTTGGTATCACTCAAGCGTACTGCTGCTGCTCTCCGGTGACGTCATGGCGCTTACTATGATGCTCTTTCTGCTCATTTACCCCTACGCTCACTGGACTGCCTGACGAACACGCGGCAGGTGCTGTGGAGCGATGCCCACACTTATCAGCCAGACTTACAAGCCAGACCTATAAGCCGACCGGGGCCGCTTCCATCTCGGCGATGGATGCGTTTCCGGGCCGAGCGAGGATTCCTCGCTCGGTGATGATGGCCGTTACGTAGCGGGCCGGTGTGACATCAAAGGCAGGGTTCTCGATCTCGACATGGTGCGGGGTCAGCTGGGTTCCGGCATGGTGGGTCACCTCACGCGAGGAGCGCTGCTCGATCTCGATCTCGTCCCCGGTCGGGGTTGCGGTATCGATGGTGGACCAGGGGGCGGCCACGTAGAAAGGGATGCCGTGCTCTTTGGCCAGGATCGCGACCCCGTAGGTGCCGACCTTGTTGGCCACGTCGCCGTTGGCGGCGATGCGGTCGGCGCCGACGATGACGGCCTGGATCTTGCCCTGGCGCATCAGGGTGGCGGCCATGTTGTCGCACAGCACCGTCGTCGGGATGCCGTCGTGCATCATCTCCCACGCGGTCAGGCGCGCGCCCTGCAGAAAGGGACGTGTCTCATCGGCGTAGACGCGCAGGCTTGCGCCCTCAGCAACCGCTGAGCGAATGACCCCGAGCGCTGTGCCATAGCCGCAGGTGGCGAGCGCGCCGGCGTTGCAGTGAGTCAGCACGCCGCCGGTTTTGGGGAGCAGCGAGGCGCCATGCGAGCCCATCGAGATGCAGGCTGCAATGTCTTCGTCGTACATCCGGCGGGCTTCTGCGATCAGCCCGGCGCGAACGCTCTCGACCGTTGCCTGGGACTCAGCAGAGAGCGCGGCGTAGCGGTCACGCATGCGGGCAATCGCCCAGAAGAGGTTGACCGCGGTGGGGCGCGTGGCTGCCAGCGTCCGGCAGATGCTGTCTATCTCCAAGGCGAACTCGCCGAGCGTGGCAGCGCGGGTTTCTTTTGCGCCGAGCGCCACGCCCATGGCAGCCGAGACCCCGATAGCCGGCGCGCCGCGCACCACCATGGTCACGATCACCTCGGCGACTTCTGTGTAGGTAGTGGCGAGCACGTAGGTCTCTTCGAGCGGCAGGCGCGTCTGGTCCAGGAAGCGGACGCCCTCTTCGGTCCATTCAAGGGTGGGAATCATTGCTTCCTATTGTATCGACTGGCTTGGTGCGTCAGCCGCCCTTGCCAGCGGACAGCGGAGGATCAGCTGGCAGGTCAACTTGCCCGGTCGCAGAGTCCACCGGCTTTGCCAGTCAGCGCTGTGGGGCGCGTGACGAGTCTGGCGACCAGGCGTCTTTATAATCATGGCGAGGTACACGCTTGCTGGCAGGCGCTCGATTTTTGTGGAACGCGACGCGTGGCTCGCGGCTGGCCCCCTGGCGGAGCGCCTATGTGCGCTGGCGCATCGAGACCTACTCCGGCCAGAAGGCGGAGACGCTCGGCGCCCGGGAGGTGCTGCTGTTTGCCTGGCGGGAACGCTCGAACCTGGTGCGCTTCCTGCGCTGGACGGGCGAGATTGAGGCGTCTGCCCGAGCCCGTCCGCATGAGTGAACGGCGAGGCAGTACGAAGCGTCTCATTCCGGCGGCTTGGCTGGCATTTGCCCCGCACCGGATTGTGGTTCTGCTCCTCGTCATGGCCGGCAGAAGAGGGCTGGCTGCCGCGCAGCAGGCGCCCTCGCAGCCTCAGGCACCTGCCACCCAACAGGCGACGCCTACTCTGAGCGTGACGACCACCAACGTGCTGGTACCCACGCTTGTCGAGAGCAGCAAGGGTGAGGTGATCTACGGGCTCAAGGGCGAAAGCTTTACCCTCACAGACAACGGCGTGCCGCAGGCGATCCACCTGGACGATGATCTGGACACGACTCCGGTCTCGCTGGTGCTTTGCCTGGAGCGTGGCCGCTCGAGCGAGATGCAGTTTGACAAGTATGCGCGGCTGGCTCCGTTGATCGAGCAGTTTCTCGGCACCGGCAACGGTGAGGTGGCGCTGGTTGAGTTTGATTCGCAGGCGGTCTACCGGGAGGGCTTTACGCGTGACACGGCTGCGCTTGAGCAGGATCTCGAGGAATTGCGCCCGGGCGATGGGGGTGCAGCGATCCTGGACGCGGTCGGCACCTCGCTCGACCTGCTAGCGCATCGGCCGCCGGAGCGAAGGCGGATCCTGCTGCTGATCTCGGAGTCGCGCGATCACGGCTCAAAGACCGTAGCCGCGTCCGAGCTGGTCGAGCGAATCGGCGCCAGCAACACCCTGGTCCTCAGCCTGACCTGGTCGCCGGCCAAAGCCGAGGTTCTTGACCAGCTTGCTCACGGCGGCGGCAATCTGATCGAGCTGCTCCCCATGGCGATTCAGGCGATGCGGGCGAACGTGGCCCGGAGCCTGGCCGTGATGAGCGGCGGCGAGTACATGTCGTTTACTCGGCAAAAAGGCTTTGAAGATCGCATCTCAGAGATGGCGAGCCACGCACGCAATCGCTACCTGCTCAGCTTTCGACCGACCGACGCAAGCCCCGGCCTGCACCGGCTGGAGGTCAAAGTGAAGGCTGACGGGGATGCGCATGTGATCGCACGCACTGACTACTGGGCCACGGCCCCCTAATCCGGAAGAGGAGATTGAAAGTGGCAGAGACAGTAAAGTTGACGGCAGCGGATGGACACACTTTGGATGCCTACGTGGCAGAGCCTGCCGGGGAGCCGCGTGCGGCTCTGGTGGTGGTGCAGGAGATCTTTGGGGTGAACGGGCACATCCGTTCGGTGACCGACCACTTTGCTGCAGAGGGTTACCTGGCGATCGCGCCGGCACTCTTTGACCGCAAGGAGCGCGGGGTCGACCTCGGCTATGAGGGGGCTGACATGCAGAAGGCGATGACCCTGATCCCAAAGACGCCCGAGGACAGGCAACATGCTCTGACCGACGTCGCCGCCGCTGTGGCTTACGTCCAGGACGAGTACAAAACCAAAGTGGGTGTCGTTGGCTACTGCTGGGGCGGCACGATCGCCTGGCTGGCGGCGGCAGAGCTGCCCATCACGGCAGCGGTGGGCTACTATGGCGGCATGATTGCGAAATTCCTCGAGGATGCCCCCAAGGTGCCGATCATCCTGCACTTCGGTAAGAAGGACGATCATATCCCGATGGAGGATATCGAGAAGATCAGGGCAGCTTACCCGGAGGTTCCTGTCTATCTGTACGACGACGCCGGCCACGGCTTCAACTGCAGCGTGCGAGGCAGCTACGATGCCCCATCGGCCAAAGAGGCGCTCGAGCGCACGCTCGCTTTCTTCGCCGAGCATCTTGCCGGGTCCACCAGCTCGAAGGGCACCACTGACGCCGAAGCGGTGCCAGCGTAAATATTTGCACTTCAGCTCAGGCGAGCTGCATCTAGGATTGGTCTGCTGACCGCAGCCAAATTCGCTCGGCCCTGCCGAAGCAAGCTCCCTGAAAGACCTGCAAAGAGGATCCGGAAAGCATGGCAGCAGGCGCAAATGCAGCCGCGCAGAACGCGTGGAAGCCGAAGACGAATCCTTGGCTCGTGGCAGCCACTGTGGCGCTGGCGGCTTTTATGGAGGTGCTCGATACTTCCATCGCCAATGTCGCGCTGCCGTACATCGCCGGATCGCTCGGGGCAAGCGGCGATGAGAGTACCTGGGTTCTGACCTCGTACCTGGTCTCAAACGCGATCGTGCTGCCGATGGGCGGCTGGGCTGCCAGTGTTCTGGGCCGCAAGCGGTTCTTCATGAGCTGCATCGTGGTATTTACAGTGAGCTCATTCCTATGTGGGCTGGCGCCCTCGCTGCCCTTGTTGCTGCTCTTCCGGGTTGTTCAGGGAGCGGGCGGCGGGGGATTGCAGCCTATGGCGCAGGCCATTATGGCGGACTCCTTCGAGCCTTCGAAACGAGGCCTTGCCTTTGCCCTCTATGGGCTGGTCGCCGTGCTGGCCCCTTCGATCGGCCCAACTATCGGCGGCTGGTTGACAGACAGCTACAGCTGGCGCTGGATCTTTTACATCAACATTCCGGTCGGCCTGCTTGCTCTGTTTCTAACCGCGCGGCTGGTCGAGGATCCGCCATGGCAGCCGAATGACCTGAAGAACTTCTTCAAGATCGACTACATCGGCGTGGCCCTGCTGACACTTTCGATGGGCGCCATGCAGGTGATGCTTGACAAGGGTGAGGAGAAGGACTGGTTTGGTTCGCACTTCATTCAGAGCTTTGGCATCGCCTTCATTGTCGGCCTAATTGGGCTATTGGTCTGGGAGTGGTGGGGCGCCAAGACGCCGCTGATGGAGTTTCGCCTGCTCAAGTCGAGCAACTTCGCGGTCTGCTGCTTCCTGATGTTGCTGACCGGCGGCCTGCTCAACGCGACCACCGTGCTGCAGCCCCAGTTCCTGCAGTCGCAGGTCGGCTACACGGCCACCATTGCCGGTCTTTCGCTTTCAGGCGGCGGGCTGGCGCTGATCATCGTCATGCCATTTGCCGGGCAGGCGTTGACCAAGTTCCCGGCGCGCAACATGATCGCTTTCGGATTCGTGGGCTTTGCCGTGGCCTACTGGTATAGCGCCACACACTTGAACCTCGGCCTGAGCTTCGGAACTTCCTCGTGGATGAGGGTCCTGCAGATCTTCTCCATACCGTTTATCTTCATCTCGGTTACAACGGCGGCATACTTCGGCCTGCCCAGGGAGAAGTCGAACCAGATCTCCGGGCTGATCAACTTCGTACGGAACATTGGGGGCAGCATCCTGATCTCGCTTACCAACGCGGAGGTGACCGAGCGAAGCCAGTTCCACCAGAATCAGCTGCTTAAGTACATGACCCCCTCAGGCCGGAACTATCAGCAGCAGCTAGAGGCGCTGCAAGGCAGCCTGGCTCGATCGGCTGGTGGAGCGAACGCACAACACTTGGCCCAGGGCCGCTTGATGACCCAGATGCAGAGCCAGTCTGTGACGCTCGCCTATGTCGATGTATTCTGGATACTGTGTGGGGCGTCGATGCTCATGATCCCGCTGGCCTTCTTGTTGAAGAAAAACAATCCTCACGAGAAGGGTAACGCCGAGGTTGCGGCGCACTAGGCTAACGTCATAAAGAGCATGCGCCAAGTCGGAACGCTTCTCAGGTACTTATCGCTGCTCTGGGTCCTGGCCGCCGTGTCGACCGGGGCACTTCTGGCCCAAACCTGCAGTGTCCTATGTGCTCCGCTACTCTCAACAGGCCTGAGCGCGACACAGGCCAACCATGCATGCTGCTCACACTCCGGCTCGACCAGCCGCACTCTCCAGCGCTCCTCCTGTATGCAGGGCGCAGACTCCGCCTCGGTCGAAGCTGAGGCGCTGCATGCCGACACGGAGTCAACGACTGGAGTAAGCCCAGCCGGACTCGCTGCGCGCGGATTATTCACCGGCTTGCTCCCTTTCATTCTTCCATCGGGCTCGCCCGGTGCTTGGTCCCGTATCTTCACCACGGCGTCCCAACCGCCGTGCCACGCTCTATCTCCGCTCGCCCCTCTTCGTATCTAGAACTTCGGGTCGCCTCCTCATCTTTCGGTCGTGCCGCAGCCTGCTGCCTGCCTCGATCGAACGCCGGCTAGATCCTTCAGCTTGTCTGGGGATCGAGCGCCGGAGTGCATTCACCCGGAGTCCCTTTGATGATCTTGTCCCCGTATCAAGCTGCGAAGGCGGCGGCATGGCTTTTGCTCGTTGCTGGGCTTACCCCCGCACGGGCGCAGACACCCGTCCAGAACCTAGACCCACCACCGATGAATATGAGCAAGATGAGCGGCATGAGCATGGACGCTCCGCCAGCAACGTTGCTGGCAGAGATCGAGCATCACGCCACCTCCGGCACTAGCGCCGAGCCGAACTCGACCCCGGCGCCCATGTGGATGCGCCAGTATGGCGGATGGATGATGATGTTCCACGGCAACGCTTTTCTGGCCGAGGAGCAGCAGACCAGCCCGCGCGGCGCGGACAAGCTCTTTTCAACAAACTGGCTGATGCCGATGGCGCAGCGGGAGCTGGGCCTCTTTGGCAAAGATGGTCAGCTGACCGTGCGCACCATGTTCTCGCTCGAGCCGGCCACCATTACCGGCGAGCGGTATCCGCTCCTCTTCCAGCAAGGGGAGACGGCTTATGGCAAGCCGATCGCCGATGGGCAGCACCCGCACAACTTCTTTATGGAACTGGCAGCGCTTTACGACTGGCGGATTGGGGAGCGCACGCTGGTGAGCGTCTATGCAGCCCCGGTCGGCGACCCGGCGCTGGGGCCGACCGCTTACCCGCATCGTGCCTCGGCGGCCGAGAACCCGGTTGGCGCGCTTGGGCACCACCAGGAAGACTCCACCCATATTGCCTTTGACGTTGTCAGCCTGGGCGTCACCCACGGGATCGCGCGGCTGGAGGCGAGCGGCTTTCACGGCCGCGAGCCGAACGAGCATCGCTGGGAGATCCAGCAAGGCGCGATCGATAGCTGGTCTACCCGGCTCACCTTGCAGCCGGGACAGAACTGGAGCGGCCAGTACTCCTACGGTCGCCTGGCCAGCCCCGAGCAGCTCTCCCCGTCGGAAGACCAGGAGCGGATGACAGCATCGGTGATGTACAACCGTCCGGGGCGCGTGGGCAGCTGGGCAGGGAACTGGGCGAACACCGCCGTCTGGGGGCGCACGCGGTCGCTGCCGGGCGATGTAAAGGCGAACAGCTACCTGCTCGAGAGCACGCTTCGCCTCGCGCGCAGGAACTATGTCTGGACGCGCATGGAAGACGCCGACCGGACGACCGAGCTCATCCATGGCGAGCAGCCTCTACCGCCCGGATTTGTCGAGGCGCCGGCAGGCAAGGTCCAGGCTTACACGTTCGGGTACGATCGCGACCTGCCCTTATCGCAGCACTTTGCCACCGCGCTCGGTGCGCAGGCGACGGTCTACGGGGTGCCGGCGGCGCTCAAGCCGATCTATGAGCCAGCGGGTCGTGCTGCTCCTGCCGGCTTTGTCTTCTTTCTTCGCATCCGGCCGATCGGAAAGGTAGCTCAGTAAACGGACCCCTCAACGAACATGCAAGCGCGCGCTTGATAGCTACAACGTGGGCGCGAGCCACGCAGGCGGTCTTGTTTTTAGAAGTGCAAGAGAAAACCGCCTGCGCGCCCGACGGTCACTTCGTGACGGGTCCACCGCCTTCGGCGAGCACCGGTGATCTAGCGTCCTTGCCGTCGCATCCTGTATCTACTAGGTATGGCCTCAGTGAACCCCCGGCCAGCCCTGCGGCAGGATTACTCCCATGCGTGGCGGGCGCTGCGCAACCCGAACTTCCGGCTCTTCTTCGCCGGGCAGAGCGTTTCGCTCATTGGCACCTGGATGACGCGGATTGCGACGTCCTGGCTCGTCTACAGGCTGACCGGCTCAGCGCTGCTGCTGGGGACCATCAGCTTCGCCGGCCAGATCCCAACCTTCCTGCTCGCACCCTTTGCCGGCGTGCTGGTCGACCGAATGAACCGGCATCAGGTCCTGATCGCGACCCAGGTGCTGGCCATGGTGCAGTCCTTTGCGCTCGCCGCGCTTACGCTCTCGCACCGCATCACGATGCGGGAGGTGCTCTGGCTGAGCGTGATGCAGGGCATGGTGAATGCTTTTGACATGCCGGTGCGCCAATCGTTCATGGTGCAGATGGTCGAGGATCGAGCGGACCTGCAGAACGCCATCGCGATAAACTCCTCCACGGTCAATACGGCGCGGCTGATTGGTCCGTCCCTGGCCGGCATCCTCATTGCGGTCAGCAGCGAAGGCTGGTGCTTTCTTGTCGACGGCATCAGCTACATTGCCGTGATCGCCTCGCTGCTCGCGATGCACGTGCCACTGGTGAAGATGAAGCGTGCGACGACCAGCATGGTCGAGCAATTGAAGGAAGGCTGGACCTACGTCGCGGGCTTTCGGCCGATTCGCAGCATTCTGTTGCTCTTTGCCGTGGTCAGTCTGATGGGTATGCCCTACATGGTCCTGATGCCGGTCTTTGCAGCCCAGGTGCTGCATGGTGGTCCGCACACGCTGGGCTTTCTGATGGGCGCAGCCGGGGTAGGTTCGCTGGCATCGGCGCTGAGGCTGGTGCTGCGCAAGTCAGTCCGCGGGCTGACCAGCCTGCTGCCGGTGGCGGCGGCGCTCTTCGGCATCGGGTTGATCGGCTTCGGCCTCTCGCGTAACTACTGGCTTTCGATGGCGCTGATGGTGGTCACCGGCTTCGGCATGATGCAAGGCTTGACGGCAAGCAACACGATTATTCAAACGCTGGTGCCGGAGGATAAGCGTGGCCGTGTGATGAGTTACTACACGATGGCTTTTGTCGGGATGGCTCCGTTCGGAAGCCTGCTGGCAGGAGCGCTGGCGCAGCGAATCGGTGCTCCCCATACCGTGATTCTTACCGGATCGGTCTGCATCCTGGGAGGCTTGTGGTTCTGGTCGCAGCTCAAGGCCATTCGCGTGGACATGCGGCCTATCTACGAGCAGATGGGCATCGTTGCTCCCCGGCCGGCCGTGGCGCCGGTAGAAGTCGAAGGGGTCGCCGCGAACTAATCGTTTAGCCAGAGAGGATGGGCTGTCGTGCATCGGCTATAGTGCTTGCAGCTGGCCTGCCTACGGCCCGCGTCTAAACCTTGCTTGGCTCGGGAGAGTTCCATGCGACGAATGATCTACGCAGCATTCTTCTTTGCCGGGCTGCTCTGCACGCAGATGGCGCTCGCCGAGGACGCGAGCGTCGAGATCAAGGCGGTGCTCAACAAGCAGGCGGAGGATTGGGATCGAGGCGACCTGGATGCCTTTGCCACCGGATACAAGAACTCGCCAGAGATCCTCTTTATGGGTGCGAGCATCAAGCATGGCTACGCCGAGATGCTGGCCGCCTACAAAGCGCGCTTTGCCACGCGGGAGGCGATGGGCAGGCTCACCTTCAGCAATCTGTCGGTGCATCCGCTCGATGAACACATTGCGACCGCTACGGGCAACTTTGAGCTGCTTCGCTCGGCGAAAGGCGGCGGCGGCGCGGGTGGCTACTTTCTGCTGGTGCTTGAGAAAACGACTGCCGGATGGAAGATCATTTGCGACGACACTACGGCGTCACCTCGCGGGCATGAGTAGGTAGCTACCCGGCACGCGTGAAGTCTTGTTGAGGGGTGTTGCGGTCATGGTGGAGAGATGGTGCGCCCGGAAGGATTCGAACCTCCGGCCTACTGGTTCGTAGCCAGTCGCTCTATCCAGCTGAGCTACGGGCGCATGGCAGTCGCGTAGCGCGCACCTTTTGACAAGGTCTGCGCGCCTGCAGCAACCCTCTAAAGATAACAAGCGGTAAGCGGCGTGTAAAGCCTGCCCAACCAGACGCTCAGGCAGGCTTGGCGGCAGGCTCGGGAGCAGTCGGCGCCGGCTGCGGCGGGAGCAAGGAGACCTCTTCGACGATGTCGAAGCCGGCTCGCCGCACCAGTTGCGCGACGATGATTCGGGTCAGTCGTGTTGCGTCGAATTCGATGCGGATCGTCTTGGCCGACTCGTCCACACGCAGGCTGCGTATGCCGTACACCTCGGAGAGGCCCGAGAGGGCGAACATGGACTGCTCGGTCGGGTGCTCGGCGTAGCGGAAGAGAACGTCCAGTTGCGTCATGCTGTCGATGATAGCAAAGCGTGCCAGCGGTCGTTCGATGGGTAAGCGAGAGCTCGTTTAAGGGTCAAAGCTGCTTGAGATAGTCGGTAATCTCGGGTGAGACCCAGTCCTGGGCACCGACAAATTTGCGCCGGATGATCCCCCTGCGGTCGATGATGTAGGTCTCAGGCGGCCGGCTTGTGCCAAACGCCAGGTTGCTGCGCTGCGATGTGTCAAGCAAGGTACGCAAGCCTATCTGATTGTCAATGAGGTACTGACGGTAGGCGGCGGGGTCTTCGTCAAAACTCACCGCTAGCACTACCACGCCGGGTACTTCTTGCTGGAGTTGGGTGAGGGGCGGGAACTCGGCCCGGCAGTAGATGCACCAGGACGCCCAGAAGTGGAGCACCACGATCTTGCCCCGGAACTGGTCGAGCGAGACTGTCTGGGCGCCATCCTGCAGGTGGATATCAGGAGCAGCGTGACCGATCTGGCCGGGGTGCGCGCCCCGGTCGCAGCCTGACGCAGCGAGGCCAAGGGCTAGGCCGAGCGAGAGCAGGAGGCGGGTGCGCATCTCCCTATAATACGAGCAGACCCGATGGAAGAGCAGCAGGAACCCGCGCAGCAGACTTGTGAGCTGACAGTGATTGTGCCGGCCCGCGACGAAGAGCGCTCGCTGGCCGCGTGCCTGGCTTCGCTGGTCGCGCAGACCGAAGATGGCTGGCTGCTTGGCCGCCACTGGGAGCTGCTGGTGGTCGACGATCACTCATCGGATCGCACGGCTGAGATCGCTCGCGGCTTTGCTTCGGCTACGCTGCTGGCTGCACCGGATCCGCCGCCGGGCTGGACGGGTAAGGCGAACGCCTGCTGGGCTGGTGCACAGCAAGCGCGCGGACAGTGGCTGCTCTTTACAGACGCGGACACCGTGCATGCGCCAGGCTCGCTCAGCCGCGCGGTCGTCGAGGCGCAGCGTTATGCGGTAGGCATGCTCTCCTGGTCGCCGCTGCAGCGGGTGAGCGGCCTGGTGGCGCGCATGGTTATGCCGCTGGTCTTTAGCGAGCTCGCAACCGCGTACCCGCCGAAGCTTGTCAATGATCCTCAGCAGCGCATCGCGGTCGCGAATGGGCAGTTTCTGCTGGTGCGCCGCGATGCCTACCGCCAGATCGGCGGCCACGCGGCGGTTGCCGCCTCGCTGGTCGAAGATGTGGACATGGCCTTCTCGATCAAGCGCCAGCGTCTTGGGCTGCGCTTTCGCTACGCGCCCGAGATGGTCTCAGCCCGGATGTATGAAAGCACAGGCGAACTGTGGGAGGGGTGGGTGAAGAACCTCGCGCTCTTAATCCACAACTCGCTGGCGCTTGCAGCCTGGCGCCTGCTGGATGTGATCCTGGTGGTTGCACTGCCGCTGCTAATCTTTGGGGTCTGGAAGCCGATTGGGCCTCTGCAATCGATCGCCCAGGTAGCGCTTGCGCTGATTTGGGCCCGGACCATCTGGCGGATCTGGCGGCGGGCCGCGCGTTCCAACTTTGGAGCCGTTGATGTGGCGCTCGCCTTCCTGGGGCTGCCGATCTTTGCGGCGCTGCTCGGGAGCAGCTGGTATGCGCACGCGGTCTTTCATCGAGCGCGGTGGAAAGGTCGTGTGTATGTATCGAAGTGAAGGCCGCGAGCGCCGAGAGAGAGCAAGAGCATGAGTGGACCTGAGAACGCAGCCCGGCCGCTGGCAGACGTGAGTACCGAAGAGCTCTACCGTGAGTTGATCGCGCGCTATGACGTAGACCCTACGCGCGATGGGCTGCTTAAGACGCCGGGCCGGGCTGCGACTGCTATCGAATTTCTCACCCAGGGCTACCAGCAGGACCCGGCCGAGATCCTCGGGGAAGCGCTCTTTCATGTGAGCTACGACGAGATGGTCATCGTCCGCGATATCGAGATGTATTCGCTCTGCGAACATCACGTCCTGCCATTCTTCGGCCGTGTGCATATCGCCTATATCCCGAACGGCAAAGTAGTTGGCTTGAGCAAGCTGCCGCGACTGGTTGACGTCTTTGCGCGGCGGCTGCAGGTGCAGGAGCGCATGACGCAACAGATCGCCTCGGCGATTGAAGAAGCCATTGCTCCCAAAGGTGTGGGTGTGGTCATTGAGGCGCGCCACCTGTGCATGATGATGCGCGGGGTGGAAAAACAGAGCTCGTCTACGGTGACCTCGGCGATGCTAGGCGCGTTTCGCAGGCAGCCCACACGGGGCGAGTTTCTGTCGCTGGTGCGCGGCGACAGTCGCGGCATCTGAGCAGGTTCTCTCCGGGCTGCCGACCGACCCGCAGCTGCCGGCAATTTATAGTGAGCCAATGAACGGATTGCTGCTCGTCGACAAGCCGGGTGGCATGACCTCGCACGACGTCGTCGCGCGGGTACGTCGCATTGTGGGTGAGAAGTCAATCGGTCACCTGGGCACGCTCGATCCGATGGCGACCGGGCTGCTGCCGCTGGTCCTAGGCAACTACACACGTCTGGCGCGCTTCTTCGGTTCGCTGGAGAAGTACTACACCGGCGTCATCCGGTTTGGCTTTGCGACTGACACCTACGATGCGGAAGGCGCGCCGATGACCGAGCCTGCGCCTGTCGAGCTCAGCCTGGACACGGTGCGGCAGGCAGCCCAAGGCTTGCTCGGCGAGACAGAGCAGATGCCACCGCCCTACTCCGCCAAGAAGATCGATGGTAAGCCTGCGTACGCGATCGCCCGCGCCGGGCAGACGCCATTGCTCAAGCCGGCGCGGGTTGTGATTACGCAGCTTACCTTCGCTGAAGTGAAGGACGAGTCTGTAACGTTCGCCATGCAGATTTCCGCAGGCGGCTACGTGCGTTCGGTCGCGCACGAGCTTGGCCAGCGGCTTGGCTGCGGAGGCCACCTGGCCAGCCTGCGGCGGACGGCCGCCGGGCCCTTCCTGGTGGAGCAGGCCTTCACGCTTGAGGCTCTGCAGCAGGCGGCCGAGGCGAGCTCGCGCTCAGGCTGTGTTTCGAGCGGGCTCCAAGAGCGCCTCATTCATCCGCAAACTCTTTTGCCGAACTTGGGCTCGGTGACAGCTGATGCGGCAACGCTGCTGCGGCTTCGCAACGGCATGCAGGTCAACCTGCCTGAGTTCTCGGGCGCGCCCGAGGTAAAGGTCTTTGCCAGCCAGACTGAGCTCGCCGCGATTGCCAAGCGGGTTGCCGGTACGCTCTTTCAGCCGGTGGTTGTGCTTAGCTGAGCAAACGCTTATTTCCTGAGCATGGGCATAAGTACCGCCAGAACATTGCGCGCAACGATCTGGTAACCCTCGCCATTCGGGTGGATGCGGTCTTCGGACATCAGGCCGGGAACGTTGTAGACATCCTTGAGAATGAAGGGGAGCAGCGGTACTTTGTACTTGCGCGCCAGTGCCGGGTACATGGCGTCGAATTGTGACACGTACTCCGGGCCAAAGTTGGGCGGCATCTGGATGCCAACCAGGAGCACGCGAATATGAGCCTGCTGCAAGGACGTAATGATGGTCTGCAGATTGGCGGTAATCAGCTTCACCGGAAACCCGCGTAAACCATCATTGGCTCCGAACTCCACGATCGCTAAATCGGGGTGCAGAGCCAGGACTGCGGCCATCTGATCGAGCGCGTCTTTGCTGGTCGCACCACTGACGCCTCGATTGAGAATGCGCAGGTGCACTCCCTGCTCGATCAGGTCGGACTCAAGGAAGTCAGGGTAACTCTGGCCTGGCACGGCACCGTAACCGGCGGTCAGGCTATCGCCAAAGCAGACGATGACCTGCCGGTGCGTCGCCGGCACCTGGGCGTCTGCCCGACCGGCTGAAAGCGTGAGCAGCGGCAGCAAAAGGGAGAGAAGCGATCTACGCAGCATTGCTTCAAGTTTATCGCGACCGAATGCGGCGCCGAAGCGGCTGTGGCTCCCGGGCCAAGACGAGCTTTCCTTGCCACCATTCGTTCACATCATAGAGGCTCGCTGATAAGTCTCTGCGTCTGAGCCGGCTGTGCGAGCGTCCAACGTTGGAGGGTGATCGATGATTGAAGCACGTGGGGTGAAGAAGTCGCTGCGCACCGGCGCGACCTCGGTTGACATTCTCAAAGGCATTGATCTGCTGGTGCCGCAGGGCCAGTTTGTGGCGATCATGGGCTCCTCCGGTAGTGGCAAAAGCACGCTGCTGGGCCTGCTTGCCGGTCTTGATTCGCCAAGCGAAGGCCAGGTGCTCGTCGATGGAGTGGACATCACGCACCTTGAGGAAGACAAGCTGACCCAGGTGCGCGGTCGCAAGATCGGATTTGTCTTCCAGTCCTACCAGCTCATTGCCACCCTTACTGCTCTTGAAAACGTGTTGCTGCCCTACGAGCTAAATGCTGGGGCGGGCGACCATGGGGCTCGCGGCCGGCGCGAGGAAGGCCGGCGGCGGGCGCTGGCGCTGCTCGGCAGTGTAGGTCTCGGCCAGCGGCTCGATCACTACCCGGTGCAGCTGTCAGGCGGTGAGCAGCAACGCGTTGCGCTGGCCAGGGCCTTTGTTCTTGAGCCGCCCATTGTGCTGGCCGATGAGCCGACTGGCAATCTTGACTCGACCAACGGGCAGCATGTGCTGGAGCTGCTCACTACCCGCCAACGCGAGGCGGGCACGACGCTCGTGATGGTCACCCATGATGAGCAGGTCGCCTCGCGCGCCGACCGGCGGATCATCCTGCGCGACGGGCTCATTGTTCGGGATGAGTACGTCGGTGATGCAGACCTGACCAGCCGCCATGTTGTCGGAGAGTTACGCTGATGGCTGCCTCCACACAGGCAATACCGCCGGCGAAGGTTACGGGCGCTGCCCCGGAGAGCGGCCTGGGTCAAAAGCCGGCCCTGCCGTGGTCCTCGGCTGTTCGAATCGCCTGGCGAGAGCTGCAGGCCTCACGGGTCAAGTTCGTTTTCGTGGTGCTCTCGGTGGCCATCGGCGTAGGGGCGCTGACCGGTGTGCGGGGTTTTAGTGAAAGCCTCGGCCGGGTGCTTCTCTCGCAGGCACGCGGCATCCTGGCGGCCGATCTCTCCGCTCGCATGACCCGCGAGCTCTCGGCGGCCGAGCAGGGCAGGCTTGACGAGTACGCTCGTTCCGAGCACATCGAGCAGACCAAGGTCACCGAGATGATCTCGATGGCCGCGCTCTCAACAGATCCGGTGCCATTGCTGGTTACCTTGAAAATTGTTGACCCGCATGTCTACCCCTTCTACGGCAGCGTCAAACTGGACCCGGAGAAGAGCCTCGCCTCTCTCTTGACCGACTCCGCGGTGGTTGTCGATGAAAGTCTGCTGGTGCGGCTCCGGGCGCATGTGGGCGACACCCTGCGCATCGGCGGCCATCCATTCCAGATCGTTGGGCTCATCCGCAAGGAGCCTGATCGGCTGACTGCGGGGGTGGGTGTCGGACCTCGCGTGATGATGACCCGTGCCGCGGTTGAGCAGACCGGATTGCTGCAGCCGGGCAGCCGCTGGACCGAGCGTTTTCTCTACAAGCTTCAGCCCGGCCAGGCGATCGCCCCGATCCGCGCGCGGCTGCAGGAGCTGCTGCCGGAGGCGCAGGTGGCAGACTTTCGCGAAAGCGCCCCCGCACTGACCGAGGGCCTGGACGAGGCGACCGGCTTGCTCAGCCTCATCTGCCTGGTGGCCATGGTGCTTGGCGCGATCGGTGTGGCGATGGCCATGCGCGCGCATCTGCAGCAACGGATTGATGGGATCGCGATCATGAAAGCGATGGGCGCGCGCACCTCGGACGTGCTCCGCATTTATGTACTGCAAACGCTGATGCTGGGTGGCGCGGGCGCGGTGCTAGGCGTGCTGCTCGGCTTGCTGGTGGAGTTCTCTTTGCCGGCGGTCCTGGGTTCGCTGCTGCCGCTCCGGCCACCGTTGCGGCTGCCCCTGCTCTCGGTCTCGGCTGCGTTCGGTACCGGCATCCTGACGACGATGCTCTTCTCGCTGCCGCCTCTGCTCGATGTCCGCAACATTCGTCCCAGCGTTGTGCTGAGGCGCATGGTGGAGGGCGGCGACCAGGCCGGCTCCTCCTCGTCCCGGCTGCGCACCTTTTGGTTGCGTCTGCGCACTGAGCCAGCACAGATCATCTCTGTCACGGCGATCGTCTTAGCGCTTGCCGGGATTGCGGCGGCGCTTTCCAATTCCTGGAAAGGCGGCCTGTGGTTTGCGGGCTCGCTGGTTGTCTCGCTTGCGGTGCTGCTCGGGCTGGCTGCCTTGCTGCTGCGCGGGCTGCGGCTGCTGCTGGCCAGAACCCGGCTGTCCTTACCTTCCTCGCTCCGGCAGGGACTAGCGAATCTTTACCGGCCCGGGAACCAGTCGGCGGCCGTGCTCGCCGCGCTGGGTGTCGGCGTCATGCTGATCCTAAGCGTCTTCCTTATGCAGAACTCGATCATCGCCCGTATGCATACCTCGATCGCCACGAGCACGCCCAACGTCTTCATGATCGACATCAGCACGGGGGAGCTGGGTGGGATCCGCAGCTTGCTTCACTCGCAGCCCGGCGTGAGCGGCGACCTGGATGCGCTGCCGATTCTCTCGGCACGCATTGCCAAACTTGGGGACAGGCCGGTAGAGCAGATGAGCGGTAAGGAGTTTCCCAAGCACATGCATCGAACAGTTTCACTCACCTGGGCCGAGAAACAACCAGCCGGCCTCAGGCTGACCGAGGGTGCCTGGTGGCCGAATGCGCAGGCAAACGAGTTTGCGGTGCTCGACCGCATCGCCAAGCGGCTGCAATTGCACCCAGGCTCTGAGGTGACCTTTGAGTCAGGGGGTCGCACGATCGTCTCGCGTGTTGCCGCGGTTTACTCAGTAGATGGGCAGCATATCTCAAGTCGCAGCGAGTTTATCTTCGCTCCTACGCCCCTGGCCGGCCTGCCTGTGGTCTGGTACGGGGCGATCCACGTGGCGCCCACCCAAATCGCGAACATGCAGCGTGCGCTCTTCGCAGCTTACCCGACAGTGACGGTCATCAACGTGGCTGACATCCTAGATACGATCCAGTCCGTGGTGGGCCAAATTACGATCGTGATCCGCTTCCTTGCAGGCTTCTCCATCCTCTCGGGGGCGGTCATCCTCGCTTCCAGCGTGGCCAGCACACGGTTCCGGCGCATTCGCGAGGTGGTGGTGCTCAAAACGCTTGGCGCCACCCGCAATCACATCGCGACTGTGTTCAGCGTCGAGTTCGCAGTGCTAGGCGTGCTTGCCGGGGCAACTGGCATGCTCTTCGCGAACGCGCTCTCGCGCATCCTGCTGCACCTGCTTGAAGTTGACTTCGTCTCAGGCTCCCGGGCAGACCTGCTGGCGGTGGCGGCTACTGCGCTGCTGGCTGTAGCAACAGGCTGGGCGGCGAGCTTTCGCATTTTGGGCCAGAAGCCGCTCGAGGTGCTCAGGGAGGAGTAGCGCCCTGGTTGACCCGCCAGCCATCTACTTTTACACTTGCTTAGGCGCAGCAAGGCGAGTTTGCTTTACTGCGCTCCCTCCCGCGTTGCCCGCTCGTTCAATGGTAGGACAGCTGACTCTGACTCAGCATATCGGGGTTCGAATCCCTGGTGGGCAACCAACACCATCAGAAGGCAGCCCAATATCGGGGTGAACGGCGAGGCACGCCATGAACGGTAGCAGACTGCATAGAATGAGAAGTTCTCTGGTCAACCTCTATAGAACTGGCCTACGCCTCATAGCGAAGAACGATTAGACGCTTGGAAAAACGGCACCTAGTCAGGGCATATCGCGACTGAAACCCAGTCGAGTAGAGATGTCGCTGATTTGCAGAAACGTGATGTACGTCGCTCAAAGGCCAATCACAATTCCTCCAAGTCCGCCAACTGGCGCACTCCCCACCTCTAGAATGGATTGGGCCACGCAGTCCGAGTGATGTCTCCCACCTCCTTACCCTCACGTTCGCGAGCGCCGCACACGCACAGGGAACAATGGACTTCTCAGGGGCGCAGACCCTCATGAGAACGTTAAAGACGTTCGCCATCTACGCTGGCGTCATCGTGTGTTCCGGCAGTTTCCTGATTTTAAGCCGTTCGATACAGCCTGGGATTGCTGAAGCGATAAGAATCGAAATGTACTGTGCAAAATGCGCCATCGCGAACACTGATCTCCGACCAATTTAAAGCTGGCTAAGTAGTTCGTACATCTTCTGGAAAGTGAGAGCAATGCAAGCCGCAGTCTTTTCATCGGAGCGACTGGCTCCTCAACCTCTTCGAAAGATCGAAGATGTTCCACGTCCCGTCCTTGAAGCCGGCCACGTTCTGCTGCGCGTCATCGCATGTGGAGTGTGCCGGACGGATCTCCACATCGTCGAGCGAGACTTGGATCCGCTCCTGCCCAGGCTGACTCCCGGCCACCAGATTGTGGGCGAGGTGGTCGAAGGAGCGACAGCCGAGTTGTCGCTGGGAAAGCGTGTCGGTGTTTCTTGGATGAGCGGCGTAGATGGCGATTGCTGGTACTGCCGCCACGGCATGGAGAACCTTTGTGACAAGCCCGTCTTCACCGGGTACTCGATAAATGGCGGCTACGCCGAGTATGTTCTCGTTCGAAGTGACTTTGTCTACCCCCTGCCAGCCGGTTTTGATGATGCGCACGTTGCACCTCTTTTATGCGCGGGCATCATAGGATTTCGCAGCTTGCGTGTTGCGGAGTCGAGCATGGTGAGAAGGTTGGTCTCTTTGGTTTCGGGAGTTCCGCGGCCCTGGTCGCCCCGATTCTACGATTGTGGAATTGCGAGATCTATGTCGTGACACGAGGGCAAAGTCATCGCGACGCAGCCGTGGCGAATGGTGCTAAGTGGGTTGGCAAGGAAGATGAGACGCCGCCCGTGAAGCTTGATCGAGTGAACACGTTTGCTCCGAGCGGAAAAGTGGTGGTGAGCGCCCTCGCTAGTTTGCGTAAAGGAGGGGTTGTGGCAATCAACGCGATCCATCTCGACCAGATGCCGATCTTTGATTACGACAAGCTGCTCTGGGGAGAACGCCAGATACGAAGCGTCGCTAACATGACTCGTCAGGACGCAACGGACTTTCTCGATATAGCCCGAAAGCTCAAGATACGCCCGCGGATTACCACCTTCTCACTAGCGGATGCGAATAAGGCTCTTCTAGCAGTGAAGGATGAGACCGAGAATGGGTCTGCTGTGATCGTCCTTTAGAAGATGGTTGCTAAGTAAGCTGTCAATGGGCGGTCGAGATAGACCTTGGCCATCGGACCTGCTCCTAGAGAGCTGCTGCTGGTGTTTCGCGATTCTGAAGGTCAATCAGGTGTGCAAAATTGAGCAGCTTAGGTGAATCGACCCTGCCACACTAACAGCAGCGGTCGAGTTACTACGTTCGCCTCGAGCGATAACAAGCGCGCCTTTAGATAATAGGAAAGCACACCAAGCGCCGCAAACACGTAAAGGTAGACAATGCCGCAGAACACGCACGATCGAATAGCAGAATTACATAACTTCGCAGCTCACGTGGAGTGCCGGCTTGAAATGTGCCAGTGGATAAGAGAGACACTGGACAAGGAGAGCATATGGGATGAGGCAAGAAGTACCAGCCCGAGCAGGTGGTGAACCTGCTGCGACAGATCGAAGTGGCCTCCATCAGGCGCATCGTTGCTGCTTCCCCAAGGAGAGTAAGAACGAGTCCCAGTAACTGTGTAATCAAAATGACGCCTACCTTGTCATCTTCGTCTCTATCCAACGGCGATTCAAGTTCCTCAAGGCCTTGCAATCCACCATCCGCGGTTACTTGCAGGTTGCTTAGCGTTGGACAACGCGACTTCGCCACAGATAGGGCACGATAAGCCAGCGCCTGGAATGCGTCGACCCCCACGGGCGCGCAAAGCTGTCGACGAAGCTTTTCATATACGCGAACAGTTGCAAGCTCAGTCTGTGTCGAAGACGATCCAGTCTCAAGTTCCGAATCGATCAGCCTTCGAGCCCATTTGCGAATCATTGGTTGAGAAAGCATCAGTTCTGTCCTTGCACGCTACTTGGCATTACGGACGAGAGGGTTACTGTGCTTGATGCTATGCCCAGTGTGTTCGTGGCCGCGTTTCTTTGCAGCCTTGTTGGACTGCCTTTTGCCACCTGAACTAAGTTACCTGAAACGCTTCGCGGAAGACGAGCAGTATTGAACAGGATCGACACACGACAATACTACTGCTGAGCATTCTCTTTCGCTGGACGGACTGATCGCTGAGAAGCGGACCCTTTTGCGAGGCGATCACGGTGATGACGGTAGAAAGATAGGTAGGGATGGAGAAAGATGTCCTGCTTTGCTCAGATGACATCTTCTGACGGGGTACACTCACCTTGCCGAATGCAGCTACGGACATCTGCAATGATGCGAAGCTTGGACGATCCGAAAACACGTGAGTTCGCCGAGTGGCCTCTTGCTTGTGAGGCGCTTGAGGCAAGTGCTGCCATGGCGGATACTCCGGCAATATGTCGAGCGTGTGACAGAATCCGCCGCCCTCTAACCATGCTAGCTGGGGCAGCTGGTTTCCGTTCACTTCTGTCGCGCTCATTGACCTTGGCAAAGCAGCAATCTCCAGGTCTCGACGAGTGGGAAGTCGAACCGGATGGCTCCCTACAAGGTGTGAACGGGCAAAGTGCGGAGTCAGGTGCCGTACTCATTGCGCAACTAGTCCGACTCATGATCACGCTCATCGGCGAGCCTTTAACGCTCCGGCTCCTGCATGATGTATGGCTGGATCTGCCCGACACCGAGTTGAACATCGAAAGGAATGAATCAGATGAACGAACAGACCAAGGTTAAGATCAACCAGTTGACGACCGGAGTACCTGGACTCGATGAGATCCTTTGCGGTGGGCTGCCTGAGTTTTCGTTCAACATCATCGCCGGAGCGCCAGAATGTGGCAAGACCACTATGGCACACCAATTCATCTTCGCGAATGCCACCGCGGAGCGGCCTGCTCTTTACTTCACCGTACTCGGCGAGCCGGCGCTGAAGATGCTGCGCTATCAGCAGCAATTTACCTTCTTCGATGCAACGAAGCTGAACAACGCCGTGCGCTTCGTCAATCTCAGCCAGGATCTTGTCGAGCGCGGGCTGCAGGGAGTGCTGGAGGAGATCTCAAAACAAGTGGAGGCAGCCAACCCGAGCATCGTCGTAGTGGACTCCTTCAGAACAGTGCTCCGCAGCGAGATGCACGAAAGCAAGGAAATGGCGGTCCAGCCGTTTGTGCAGCAACTGGCGCTGCTGCTCACCAGCTGGGAGACGACCACGCTCCTGATTGGCGAGTATTCCGAGTTGGAGTTGCGCGACAATCCCGTCTTCACCGTCGCAGACGGTTTCTTCTGGCTTTTCCAGCAGGTGGACCGGAACTCTGTCGTGCGCAAGATGCAGATCATGAAGCTACGCGGACAGGCTTCGGTGCCTGGCCTGCATACCTTCCGCATCACCGAGGCTGGACTGCAGGCCTTTTCGCGCACACTTGGACTGCTGGGTCAAAGAAGGACCTTTACCACTGGCAAGCGCCTTTCGATAGGTATTTCGGCCTGGGACGAGATGATGGGCGGAGGCGTACCGGAGGGAGATAGCCTACTGATCGCCGGCTCCTCGGGTACGGGGAAATCACTGATGGCGACACAATTCCTTGCTGCGGGTATACGCGCGGGTGAACCGGGAATCGCAGCAGTCTTTGAAGAGCGGCCCAACGAATACACTGCACGTGCCTCTGAGTTCGGACTCGATCTCCTGACCCCGCTTGCAGAAGGAAGACTGGAAGTAATTTACCTGCGGCCCCTGGATTTGTCGGTGGACGAAATGGTGCAGGAGATTCTTGATGCCGTGCAGAGAACAGGCGCAAGACGATTGGTGATCGACTCCCTGGCTGGCTTTGAAATGGCATTGGCCCCTGCCTTCCGCGCCGACTTTCGCGAATCGCTCTACCGCATGATCTTCGCCCTGACTGCGATCGGTATTACCATCCTCAGCACCCTAGAGATGCCGGAGACATTCACAGAGCTGCTCTTCAGCAGCTATTCCATCTCGTTCCTGACAGACGACATTATTCGAAATGCGATATGTAGAGATCGAGGGTCAACTAAGCCAAATCATGATGGTGGTGAAGATGCGCCGGGGAGTGCACAGCAGGGATATCCGGCAGTATTAGATCACACCCGAGGGAATCGTAATCGAGGAGCGCTTCAGGAACTATGTAGATCTCATCACCGGTATTCCACAACCTCTTTCAGTCTTGCGCGCGGGACGCTTCGTCAAAATCTGATAGGTGTGCCAGCGTGCCCCATGGACGCGAGCAGTAGAGGCAGGGGTGATTTCAATCGCTTACCGCAGATGCGATCCGATGCTTGCCACAGAACGATCAGTGCTTCCTGCGCTGCCTGCTGGTAGATGAGGCTCACTGCTGGCTGCCATGAAGGGGAATTTCTCTGATCGGCGAACAAGCGGATGTACTGGTAAAGGCATGATCCCTCTGGCAGTCCACGCGGAGCACCTTCTCGCGAAGCTGAACTTCCAGGTGATCCGGCGGACCATCGCTACTAGGGTACAGAGTCTGGGGTCAGTGAAGGACATCCAATCGCACCTGCGGCACTCGCGAGCGGAGACCACCGCGAACGAGTACATGCGGGAAGTTCTGGAGAGCGTGCAGCAAATGGTCGGTATAGTTTTCGCTCTGGTCACTAGCGGACAGGGCTTGCAGTGAGTGAGCTGAGCGTTTGCAACCGAATGCTACCAATCGCTTCTAGGCAGTCCCTCGAAGCTGTTGATTTATGGTGGGCACAGCAGGATTCGAACCTACGACTTCCACCGTGTGAAGGTGGCACTCTACCGCTGAGTTATGCGCCCGGGGCAGGGTTCTTAACCCCTGCGAACAGGCCTTAGATTAGCACTCTCGTTGAGACTGTGCCAACGCCATAGCTGGATAGCTGGACCGTGGGTCGACGGCCCGCCCCGCATAAAGTGAGTGATCGCCGGACGCTCGGGTCAGCCTTCTGTAGCCGGGACCCTGCGAGATGGATCCAAGCCCGGCGTCCTCTCCTGCAGGTACAATCAGCAGACGCGCATGAGTCAACGCCCCTCCAGGCCGAATCCTGTGCCGGATCATGATCCAGCCGCGAACCGCTCCCCGGGCGCCTCAGGCTCCAGCGCTGAAGAGTCTGCCAAGGGCGATCTCCGCGGCGAACTTCACCCGGAAGCCAACGCCGAGATGGAGGAGTTCGGCTTACCAGACCCAGACGAAGATCCTGAACAGGATCAGGACTCGAGCCGAGACAAATCACGCGCAAGTTCGGAGCCGGCCGGGAAAACAGGGCCAAAATTACCGCAACCTCCTGAGACGGACGGGGTTGGTAGAGACATGGCGAGCTCAGCGTGGCAGACGACGGCGGCTCAGAGGCCAGCGGAGGCGGTTCGCACGGCTACCCCCCTCTCGACTCGGCGCTTCGGGTCTTCGGCCGAGCAGACCGACGCGGAAGTGATGTTGCGGGTGCGCGACGGCGACGAGGGAGCCTTTACCTATTTGATCGAGAAGTATCAACGGCCAATCGTTCACTTTATGTTCAGGATGGTACATAACCAGGCAGTGGCTGAGGAACTTACCCAGGAGGTCTTCCTTCGTGTCTACCGCTCGCGGGCAAGCTATCGGGCTGAGGCTAAATTTACGACCTGGCTCTACCGCATAGCCACTAACCTGGGTGTAAATCATGCGCGCGACCACAAGCACGAGCGTGCCGCGCAAAGTATCTACCTGGATCAGCCGGATGCGGAGACCGGTACAAAGCCTGATGTCGCCGACAGTCGGAGTACGGCCGAGCACGAGATGCTCCACGAGGAGCGCCTGAAGGCCATTCGGCAGGTCGTGATGGCTCTGCCAGAACGGCAAAGAACCGCCGTGCTGATGCACAAGTTTCAAGAGATGGACTACAAGCAGATCGGGGAAGTGCTCAAGTTAAGTGAGTCTGCTACCAAGTCGCTCCTCTTTCGCGCTTACCAGACGCTGCGCGAGAGTTTGAAGACGTACGTCTGAAGGAAGGTGAATGATGAATACCTTGACAGCACAGACCGGGCTCTGCAAGGAAGTAGCGGCAAAGCTGCCGTCTCTCTTGCCGGACCTGTTGCTGGATCCGGCCGCGGTACCTGATGCGGCCAGGCTGCACATGGGGGCCTGCCCAACGTGCCGCGCCATGGTAGATCGCGAACTGGTGGGTCACCGTGCCACGATGCAGCTGCTCGAGCATTGGGACGCGCCCGAGGTGAGCCCCTACTTTTCCGCTCGGATGACGGCACTGCTGCGCGAGGAGCAGCAGCGGCCGCCTGCGGGCGTGCTGGAGCGTCTCCGCTGCTGGCTGCTCGTGAGCAACCTGAATGTGAAACCGATGGCTGGGGCAGCTGCGCTGGGTGTGCTTCTGGCTATCGGCGGAGGAGCCTATCTGGATCTGACCCAGAACCAGCCCGCGCCGGTTCCACAGGCTTCCGCAACTGTTCGTGACCTGCAGTCGCTCGATGACAATGCGCAGATCTTTCAGCAGATGAGCTCTCTCGACGCTGGCGATGAAGACAGCGGAAATAGCTTGTAGATAAGGATTTTGGCGCTCCAGGGTGTTCAGCACTAGACGATTTGTGAGCAAGTTCGCTGGCGCTGGTCCAGTCAGGCAAAGCCTGGTGCCAGCCGCAACCAAAATGTACGGAGATGGGACAAAGTCCGCCGCTGCGAGATCCGGCACCTCTCAACCTGCATGGCTGCGGTATGGTGTTGTAAAAATCTCAAAGCGGAAGCGAGATGCAGCGTGAAGAGGAACAGGAGGCGAGCAGAGGGATCAGGGACCCAGACGGTCGCTGTCTTCTTCCTGATGCTGATCGCGGCACCTCTTTCTGCTCAGCACGAGCCTTGGCGCCCGAATGCTGGCATGCAGCAGCCTAATCAAAGCTACGGTGGCACTCGCCCTGAAAGCGCTCGGCCTGGCACAGGCCAACCGGTACGCGGGCAGCATCTTCCTGAATGGATGCAGAGACATCAGAGCCTCAGCCCTGGACAGCAAGAACAGGCGTTGCGCAATGAGCCAGGCTTCAGCAGGCTACCTGAAATGCAGCAGCAGAACTTGATCAATCGGCTGCACAAGCTCGACAGCGCACCACCGCAGGTCAGGCAGCGCATTCTCGCGCGCAATGAGATGTTCGAGCGCATGGCGCCCGAGCAGAAGCAGGAGATTCGCGGCGCCAGCCAGGCTCTCAGCCAGATGCCAGCGGAGCGCAATATGGCCGTCCGACATGCCTTCCGCGACCTGCGCGGGCTGCCGCCGGACCAGCGGCAAAACGTGCTGAACTCGGCCCGCTTCCAGGCTGAGTTCTCCCCGCAGGAGCGCAGCATCCTTGGGCACCTGCTCTCGATTGAACCCTACCAACAGCGCTAAGGGAAGCCGCCTGCGCGGCTCAAGGTCACTTCCTGGCGGAGGTACCGCCTGCGCTGCAGAGCGGCTTTCCTGCTCAGTTTTTGAAAAAGTTTCTAGCAAGAAAAAGCACGTTTGCTGGACGTTCCGCGAGCCGACGCATGAAGTACGGGTACCATTCAGTGCCGAATGGAACATACACCCGCACCCCATAACCTTGATCGATGAGCTGCTTCTGCAGATCGCGGCGAATGCCGTAGAGCACCTGAAACTCGAATGCGGAGCGATCCACTCCCTGCTCTGCTGCGAAGCGCTGTGTCGCGGCTACGACGGCATCATCGTGGGTGGCGATACCGTGGAAGATGCCGCTGGACAGCAAAAGCTTCATCAACCGCACGTAGTTAGCGTCCAAGTCCTTCTTTTCCGGGTAGGCCAGCGATGCCGGCTCCTGGTAGGCGCCCTTGCACAACCGGATCCGGATACCCTCGGCGAGCAAGCTCTCCACGTCGCCAAGGCTGCGATAGAGGTAGGACTGGATGACAACGCCGATGCGCCCCGGCCACCGTGCATGCAGCCGGCGCACCAGATCCAGGGTGGCCTGCGTATACGACGAGCCCTCCATATCGACCCGCAGGAAAGTATCGACGGCCGCGGCGTGCTCGACCAGCCCCGCGACAATCTCCTCAGCAAGCGCCGGACTAACGTCCATCCCCATCTGAGTCAGCTTGACGCTCGCGTTCGCATGGAGTCCGCGCTCGCCAATCGCTTCCAGCAGCTGATGGTAGATTGCAGCCGAATGGCGCGCTTCCTCTGCGCTGTGCACGTTCTCGCCGAGCGAGTCGAGGGTGGCTGCTAGACCGTCGTTGTTGAGCGCCTTGGTTGCCCGAAGAACTTCGTCAATCCCGAGTCCGGCAACAAAACGCGACGAGACCCGACGACCAAGGGAGGAGGCCTCCGAAAACTTCCGAAGCGGCTGATTCTGCGACAGCGAGATAAAGGTAGAACGTAGCATGGTCATAAAAGCTTTCAGTTTCGCACGTGGGTCTATCTAACTTCTCGCCTCGCTACCCGCCGATATGCACCATCGATCGCGAAGGCTGCAGAAAGCCTGGCTCACCAATGTGGTGGCGCGCTTCTTTCTTTTGGATGGTGCGCTCGATGAATTCCGCAAGGTCTTGATCCGAACCCCCGCCTCGCAGCACGCCGTGCAGATTGTGATCAAAGTGAGAGAAGAGACAGGTGCGAATTTTGCCGTCAGAGGTAAGCCGTACCCGGCTGCATGCGCCGCAAAAGGCCTGCGAGACCGGCGCGATGATGCCGATCTCCCCTACTCCATCCGCAAAGGTAAAGCGGCGGGCTGTCTCCCCCGCGGTCGTCGGTGGGAGGGCTGTCGTGGGCATAAAGCCGTTCAGCCGAGTAAGTAGCTCGTCCATCGGCACCACCGTGTCAGGGGCCCAGATCCGATCCTCTTCGAGGGGCATGAACTCAATAAATCGAACGATCACGCCTTCTTCTCGAGAGAACCTGGCAAAAGGAACAATCTGCTCGTCATTGAAGCCGCGCAGCAACACGCAGTTGATCTTTACCGGTCCGAAGCCGGCCCGCTGAGCCGCTCGCACCCCGGCAAGAACCTTTTCAAAGCTGCCGGGTACCCGGGTGATCCTCGAGAAAGTCTCCGGCTCGACCGCATCCATGCTCACCGTCACCCGGCTTAGGCCAGCCTGGCGCAGCGGGCCGGCCAGCGACGCAAGCAGGTGTCCGTTGGTGGTGACTGCAATGTCGAGCGGTTCTCCCCCGGCAGTGCGCAGCTTGCTAAGCTCGGCCACCAGGTCGACCAATCCTCTGCGGAGCAGAGGCTCACCGCCGGTCAGTCGCACCTTCTCGATGCCCAGGCTGGCAAAGACGCGAATAAGGCGCAGGTAATCGTCCATGGGCAACTCGGCGAACTTCACGCCCTCATCGCCGGTTCGGCAGTAGACACACCGATAGTTGCAGCGGTCGGTGACGGAGACGCGCAGGTCTGTAATCCTACGGCCAAATCGATCCACCAGCAGGCCCGCGATCGCCGGCGCCTGCGACCCTGGGACAAGAGCGGGAACAAGCAGCTCAGACGGCTTTTCGAGAGGGAGTGTTTGCATGCTTACGGAGTTATCTATCTGATGCGCCGACAAGGGAAAATGCTTCGTCGCTCTGTCTTGTGACCGAGGTATCCATCTCGATCAGCGTAAAGATCTCGCTCATCCAAAAGACTTGCAAGCCAAAGCCCGCAGGCCAAAGCCCGCAGGCTGCCACGCTTTAGCGAAGATGCTCACTCAGGCTGCTCCGGCTGGGGTGCAGCAAGTGGCGCGAAGGTATGCTTGTTCTCCGGCGCACGCGGATCCACCCCGAAGTCCCATGAGTCCAGGTTCAGCTCAGTTGGCGAGAGCAATTCGATCAGCGCGTACTCGCCAAACCCAAGAGGCTCGGCAGGCGTCAGCTTAAGCCAGTGACCGCCGGGGGTTAGCTGCGCCCTGGTCGGCACGATATCCTCGGTCTGCGAAGGATGGCCCAGCAGGCTGAGGCGCATCGCTCCTATCGTTCGCATGTTTTTGGCTACCCGCACCCGTACGATCGCGTAGTGGCTGGCTGGGTCGCTCCTCTCGCGCTTGTCCACGCTTTTATCTGCCGCGCTCTCCCCATGCGTGTCGACGGTGAGTGCTTCGTCAGGAGCGGGGTTCTCGGCCGTGTCAACACTGACATAGAAAATCGGCTCATTCACGTGAAACTGTACTCCTGAGCGCGCCCCGGGGATCTGGATCAGCTCCCTGGCTCCGCCTACGGGAATGGCGGCCTTAAGGATCGTATGGCCGGTTGCCCGGTTCAGATTGCCGTTGCTCTGCGCCACTCGCGCCAGCTCCGGGGTGTCGTGAAAGGTATCCAGACCCCAGATGCCGCTCTCATCCGGCAGCCGCAGCCCGGGGGCGACTGTCGGCTGGCGGGCTGCTTCTGCAGCGCGCTCTGCGGCCGCCTCCTTGTCGATCGTTGAGGCCTCGCCTTCAGCGTGACTGCCCAACTCCGTGGCCGCGCCCGGCGCGTGAGCACGGGCGTACTCTTTGGTCGCCGGCCAGTCGACCAGCGCGTAGGGCAGCTCTTCCCACTCGTTCCCGCGTTCCGCGCTCTGGTAGCGCACCCGGTCTCCCTTTACCTCGTATCGGGTAACGATCTGGTAGCTGCCATCTTTGAGGATCAATCGTTGGCCCGCAGCCTGGGCCCACCCGGCGTCGGCGAGACAGCCAAGCGCCATCACAAAGAAGATTGCGAGACGATAGACGGTGCCCATGGCTCAATCCTCTCTCCCTCACTCTAGAGCATTTCTGACGGAGCAATCGTCACCTTGGCAGGCCAGAACGGCAAGCCGAAACGGGCACGCTTGCCTCTGCTCAAAATCCATCTCTCCTGCGCTGGACCGGACAGGCTAACGAGCGCTCACACGTCATAGTTGACGTGACCGTGCTGACGATGTTTCGCCATTTCGCTCGACGGAACCGCTGCCTCACTGGCATGCTGTTTGTCCTGCCGCTCCTATTCGGCACCACCATCCAGGTCACTCACAGCCATCTGCCCGGCGAGAGCCACGCCGACTGCTCCCTCTGCGTCACCGCCCATACTGCCGTTGAAATTATCATTCTCCCGAGCGGCTTCGTCGTACCGGTCTCGCAGGTAGAGCGCTTTGCCAGCCCACCGCCCAGCCTGGTCACGCGCCTGGTGCTGGCTCATCCGCTTTGGAATCTAGCGTCGCCTGCCGCCCTCCTGTCCGCCGCCTGAAGTTCCCCAGCTTTCTCTGACTTCTCACTCTTCGGCCCATATTGAAGGTTTTTTCCATGCGTCCCCATCTTAAGGGAGTCGTGTCTCTGCTCCTGCTCTGCTCCGCTCTCTACCCCGGCGCACTCGCCATCGCTCAGTCCGCCTCCGGCGCCATCCAGGGCACCGTCACTGACCCCACCGGCGCCATCATCCCCAGCGCCCGCGTCCAGCTCCAAAACCCGGTGTCCGGCTATGCCCGCACCGTCACCACCGGCATCGACGGCCACTTCGCCTTCTCGAACCTCCCCTTCAACAGCTATCACCTCGTCGTCTTCGCTCCCGGCTTTAACACTTTAGCCACCGACGCCTACGTCCAATCCGCCGTCCCCGTCACCCTTACAGAGACGCTCCAACCCGGCACCGCCTCCCAAAACATCACCGTCTCCGGCGAAGATCTAGTCGAATCCGGCACCACCCTCCATACCGATCTCGACCGCGCCCTGATCGACAAGCTGCCGCTGGAAAGTCAGTCCTCCAGCCTTAGCTCCCTCGTCACCCTCGCCTCTCCAGGCGTCGCCGCCAACTCCAACGGCCTCTTCCACGGCCTAGGCGACCATGCCTCCAACTCCTTCGCCGTCGACGGTCAGCAGATCACCGACCAGCAAAGCAAGGTTTTCTCCAACCAGCTACCGTCCAACGCCGTCCAGTCCATCCAGGTCATCTCCGGCGCCCCACCAGCCGAGTTCGGCGACAAGACTTCGCTCGTCATTGAAGTCACCACCCGTTCCGGCCTCGGCGCTACCAAACCCACCAGTAGCATCCACGCCTCCTATGGCAGCTTCAGCTCCGCCACCGGCAGCGTCGACATCAGCAACGGTAACGCCAAAACCGGAAACTTCGTCGAGATCGACGGTCTCAACACCGGCTGCTTCCTCGATCCGCCCGAGTTCAGGGTCTTCCACGACAAAGGCAACGAGCAGAACATCTTTGACCGCATCGACCGCCAATTCGACTCCCAGGACTCGGTCCACCTCGACCTGAACTACAGCCGCTCCTGGTTCCAAACGCCCAACACCTACGACAACCTCAACGTCCTCGACCAATACGGCAACAACGTAGGCGACGCAGACCAACACTCCAAGATCGAAACCTTCAACATCGCCCCCACCTTCACCCACATCTTTGGCAGTGATGCCGTCTTCAACTTCGGGCCCTACATCCGCAAAGACGCCTACACTTACTACCCCAGCGGCAATCCCCTCGCCGACCTCGGCCCCCCCAACCTTCAGCGCGAGTCCATCGGCCAGGCCCGCACCCTGCCGAACGCTGGCGCCCATGCTGATCTCTCGTACGTCCACGGCGTCAACAACGCCAAAATCGGCGCCCGCTACGAGCAGACCCTGCTCCGGGAGCACGACTCGCTCGGCATTGTCGACCCCTCCCTCAACGCCCCATGCACTGACCTCAGCGGCAACCCGGTAGACGGCTTCACCGACCCCTCGCGATGCCTCGAGTCCGGCTACCTGACCAACTCGGCCTTCCTGCCGGTCCTGGTCCTCTATGACCTCACCCGCGGCGGTGGCAACTACAACTACTTCGGCCATACCGACGTCAAGGAGCTAGCCCTCTACGTCGAAGACGAGATCAAGGCCGGCAACTGGAACTTCAACCTGGGTATCCGCGGCGACCTCTACAACGGCCTCACCATCGCCCGCCAGGCCGAGCCCCGCGTTGGGCTCTCCTACAGCCTCAAACGCACCAACACCGTGCTCCGCGCCTCATACGCCCGCACCTTGGAGACGCCCTTCAACGAAAACCTCGTCCTCTCGAGCGTCGGCTGCGGCAACGCCGTCCTCAATCCGCTCCTGCTCTGCGCCCCCGGCGTCACCAACACCGTCGAGCAGCCCGGCTTCCGCAACGAGTTTCACGCCGGCTTCCAGCAAGCCATCGGCAGCCACTTCGTCTTCAACGGCGACTACATCTGGAAGTACACCCACAACGCCTTCGACTTCTCCGTCCTCGGCGATACCCCCATCACCTTGCCCATCGACTGGCACAACTCCAAAATCCCCGGCTTCGCCCTCTCCGCTGACCTGCTCAACTACCACAATCTCACCGCCTACGTCGTCATGTCCTCGGTAGCCGCCCGCTTCTTTAACCCTCAGGAAGCAGGCGCCGGCGCTACTCCCGGAACCGCCGGCTCGAACCTGCCCTTTCGCATCGACCACGACGAGCGCTACAACGAAACCACCCACCTCCAGTACCAGATTCCGGGCAGGCTCTCCCCTTGGTTCATCTTTAACTGGCGCTATGACAGCGGCCTGGTCGCCGGCGCCACCCCCTGCTTCAACAATCTCCCCGGCGCGAACACCGGCTGCGGCGGTACCTCCGACGTCATCAACGGCCTGAACTACGTCACTCTCTCCGGCCTTACCGCCGATCAGCAGGCCCAGGCCGGCCTGATCTGCAATGGCCAGAAAGCCACCCCCACCCAAGCCCTCCCAGCCGAGTGCCTGGCAACTCAATTCACCTCGAACCTGGTCGAGATTCCCGCTCCCAACACCGAGGACGATGACAAGAACCCCCAGCGCATCGCGCCTCGGAGCCTCTTTGACACCTCCGTCGGCAAGGACGATCTCTTCGGCGGCGACCGGTACAAATGGAGCCTGCGTCTGACTGGCAGCAACATCGCTAATAAGTACGCGCTCTACAACTTTCTCTCTACCTTCAGCGGGACCCACTACGCTACCCCGCGCGCCCTCAACGCCGAACTTGGCTTCCACTTCTAAAGCGAAGGCCCCACGCGCGGGATCCACTTTGTCTGCTTCGCTGATCGAGCCGAGTTCCACTTGGTCTGGCCCTTCACTCAGGAAGGGCCACGCGCACAGAAGCCGGGCGCTGAGAGTGGCAGGGGAAGTGAACTGGCGGTACCTACCGGTGCGCAGACGCAGAACACCTGCGACTAAGTGGCCGCCAGCCGCGCAGGCGATCTTGTCTTTAGCGTTGCTTGCGAACGTACATCCGAAAACCCAGCGGGCCGTTCTCCGATCTTGGAAAATTCTGCTCGTCTACGAGGTTGTAATTCCGTGCGAGATCCTGCGCGAAAGCCGGCCAGAGCGCCAGCTTGCCATAATCGCCCGGCCCTTCCGGAAAGAGCCAGGAGCTGATGATGAAGACATTCGGCGGGTGCGCAGCAAGATCCTGCGAGATCGCCTGCCTCGCCTGGGCTACTGCTTGCGGCATGCCGCTGGCTGTGTTGGCGAAGAGAAACTCGTCGTACAGCGTGCCACTTGCCTGCACCAGCCGCATGCGATAGAGCACATTTACGCAACCGGAGATGCTGTCAATGCACTGCACCCTGCCGTTCAGAGCCGAGGCTGGATTAGGCTTGCCCTCGCGCTGAAGATCCTGCTCGATGGCATGCAGGTACGACTCAGGCCAGCGCGCCCGCTCAATCGAGCGCAGGTAGCTGGGCACGCAGAAGCAGAGGCCGAACAGTAATCCCGCTACCCCGAGCGCTCGCGCCAGCAAGCTTGGCGAGCGCAACGCCCGCGTGCACTCCAGCCCTACCCACAGCAGCAGGAACACCATATATGGATAGCGATGATAGCCATAGCCCTTGTGCTGGGCGAAGAAGCAGAAAAAGCCGAAGCCCAGGCCCAGCAACATCAGCTGCGTCTCCCGAACGCGCCAGCTGCGATTGATAAGCATCAGCATTGGGGCGACCGGCGCCAGCTTGAGGATCGAGGAGTGAAGGAGAACCTTCAACATGCCGGCCAACGGCGGTCGGGCAGCGGCGGCATGGAAGGGCAGCGTCACCCGGCAGATTTCGACAAAGGCGCCCACCGCATGTTCCCGTGCGAGAAACCACAGCATCACGCCCAACGGGATCAAAAAGCCGAGCAGCGCTGCAGTGACTGCCGCTCCTCTCACCTGTCGATCCCGGGACGCTCCAAGCAGCGTCCAGCCCAGTAGTACAACCAGGAAAACAGCACCGAATGGCTTGATGGTCGTCGAGGCCCCAAGCACCAGCCCCGCCCCGAGAAACAACAGGCATCCTGAAGGGAGGCGCCTTCGCTCGAACTCTCGAAGGCCGAGCAGCAGAGCTGCGGCACCGATCAGCGAGAGCACCGCGATGGCCAAATCACGCTGTCCAGCCTGCCCTATGCCGTCGCGGCCATGAAAGAGCGCAAAAAGGCCGCCGGCGTAGACCCCGGCAAACCAGTCCTCCGGGTAGCTGATCGCGACCATCGCAGCTGTGGCTACGAGCAGCAGCCCAAGATCGTAGACCCGCCAAGCTACATCGCTGCCGCCGCCGAACGTCAGAGCCAGCCAATCCGGAAGGTACGCTCCAGGCAGGTTAATGTCGCGGACAACCTGGTAGGGCGCCTCGCCATGTTGCATCAGCAGAACAGCGTAATGCAGAAGAGCAGCATCGTTGACCACCGGCCAGTGCCACGAGAGGAACGCGTACTGGCAAAACGCGATCGCAAGCGCCGCCGCACCCCCGTATCGCATCCACCGTGCCGCCCACCCCCAGCCAGCCCTGCTCCGCGAGTTCGATTCCGCCTGCATAGCTGCGCCAGGCTCGTCCCCGCTCAAAACGAACCAACTCTCACGATTTGCTGATCCTCTGCCTGCCTTGGCTTTACGCCAGAGCTCAGCGCGTCTTCCACGCCATGCGATACTTGAGTGTGCCTAACCGGTACATCCATTCACACCATCAAAAGTAGGGGTAGCCTTCATGTCTGCAAAGTACATCTTTGTGACCGGCGGAGTTGTGTCCAGCCTGGGTAAGGGCCTCGCTGCTGCCTCCATAGGATGCTTGCTCGAAAGCCGCGGCCTGCGCGTGAACTTGATGAAGTTCGACCCCTACCTGAACGTGGACCCCGGCACGATGTCGCCTTTTCAGCACGGCGAGGTTTTTGTGACCGACGATGGCGCCGAGACCGACCTCGACCTCGGCCACTATGAGCGGTTCACCCATGCGCACCTGACGCGCGACAACAACTTGACCACCGGCCGCATTTACGAGCAGATCATCACCAAAGAACGCCGCGGCGACTACCTTGGGAAGACTGTTCAGGTCATTCCGCATGTGACCAACGAGATCAAGAATGCCATGCGCAAGGTCGCGGCGAATACCGACGTGATCATCGTCGAGATCGGCGGCACGGTCGGCGATATCGAGTCGCAACCCTTCCTTGAAGCCATCCGCCAGATGCGCCAGGAACTCGGCCGCGAGAACACCGTTTTCGTACACGTCACGCTGGTGCCCTGGATCTCGGCCGCGCAGGAGCTGAAGACCAAACCCACCCAGCACTCGGTCAAGGAGATGCTCTCCATCGGGATTCAGCCGGACATGCTCCTCTGTCGCGCCGACCGCCCGCTCTCGCATGAGATCAAGGGCAAGATCGCACTCTTCTGCAACCTGGAAGAAAGGGCCGTGATCACCGCGCGCGATGTGGAGTCGATCTACGAAGTGCCGTTAGCTTTTTCGCAGGAAGGCGTCGACTCGCTCATCCTCAAGTACCTGCACATGGAGGCACGGCCTTCCGACATGCTTCGCTGGCGCGATTTGCTCGACCGCGCCTACCATCCGCGCGATGAGGTCTCGATCGGCATCGTCGGCAAGTATGTAGAGTACGAGGACAGTTACAAATCGCTCAAGGAAGCGCTCACCCACGGCGCGCTCAAGCACCGGCTCAAGCTGCGGGTGACCTGGATCGAGGCCGAAGGTCTGGAAACGCTCGATTACGCCGAGCAGCTCGCAGGCTTTGACGGGATCCTGGTGCCGGGCGGCTTCGGCAAGCGCGGCGTCGAGGGCATGCTGCATGCGATTCGCTACGCACGCGAACACAAGGTGCCTTACTTCGGCATCTGCCTCGGCATGCAGACCGCGTGCATCGAGTACGCGCGCAACGTGTGCGGGCTGCGCGAGGCGAATTCGAGCGAGTTCGACCCGGCCACCCCGCACCGGATTATCTACAAGCTGCGCGAGCTGACCGGGGTGGAAGAGATGGGCGGGACCATGCGCCTGGGCGCCTGGGACTGCGTGATGGAGCCTGACTCGCTCTCCGCCCAAGCCTATGGGACGATTGAGATCTCGGAACGCCACCGTCACCGTTACGAGTTTAACCGCGAGTACGAGGCACTGCTGACTGGCGCGGGCCTGCGTATCACCGGCACCACTCCTGACGCGACGTACGTGGAGATCGTCGAGATCCCGGAGCACCCCTTCTTCGTCGGCTGCCAGTTCCATCCGGAGTTCAAGTCGAAGCCACTCGAGCCGCACCCGCTCTTCGCTGCGTTTATCGAGGCCAGCTATGCTCGCCGCGAGCGGAACGTCGAGTCCGCCAAGGTGGATGAGCAGGTTGCACCTATCTAGAAGTGCCCAAGCTTGGCGGTAAGACATAGAAGGCTTGGTTGGCTAATAACAAGTGTCCTTCTGAGACTCGCACCTCCACACTGGGTTGTTGGAACCAGTCGCCGCCAAGCGTGGCTCACTGACTTGCAGGTTGAGAAGCAGAACTAACTCCCTGCGCTTTCTTCCGCTGTATCGCACGCCGCGCCGCGGCGGTTCGCTCGACCTCAGGCTGTATCTCTGCCGGATCGTCCATGTCCCTTAGTGCTTCCCGCTCGGCCACGGTCTTCGGCTGAGCCACGCGGGCTTGCAAAGGATCAAAGACTGCCGGGTCCGAGTCGCGCACCTTATATCGTTCCAGCAAAGCCGCATCTCCCGGCGCGCTAAACAGGCTAGTCAGCTCCCCTGAGAGCGCGTCCTCAAGATTCATCGACGGCAATCCCAGCAGCTCGTCGATCGTGCGGATGATGCTGCCCATGTCCACCCGCTCATGCGCGATCGCGCCGGCGCGCACATGCGGGCTCGCCACCACCAGCACGCTCCGATGCGCGTCCACATGGTCGACGCCGCCCTGCGCATCATCCTCGGTGACAAAGACCGCGGAGTCCTTCCAGATCGGCGTCCCCGAGAGATAGCTGATGATCTTGCCCAGTGCCAGGTCGTTGTCCGCCATGTAGGAGGCGACGTAGGGATATCCATCCGCCGGGCGTGGTTTGGCGCCGTGGTCGCCCGGCAGTCGGATGACAACGAGAGCCGGAATCGCAGAACTATCTGAACTGCCTGCCGCAGCCCGAGCCAGGCGACGGCTGAAGTCATGCTCAAACTCTGCCGCGCGCAGCTGGTCCGGTATGCCCAGGTTGAAGGTAGGAAACCGTCGATCGCTCGCCTCAAAGACCGGCAGCGGCACAGGTGCGTTGAGCAGCAGCCGCTGCCCCTCCGGCAGCTTGCCTTCACCCTCCTGGCTGCCCTCGAGCTCCAGCCCCTCGCCGTAGTTGAGCACCCCTTTGTGCGAGGCGACGATATGCTCCCACAGCGAACCGAATTGCGGCTCATCCTCAGGCATCGGCCCATCGTTGCCGCCAAACATCGCCCGCCGCCCAGGCTGCGGCGCATCGGCCGAGCTGGTGCGCCGGCCGCCATAGTTTGACGACCACGCCGTGTTAAAGAACGGAGTCGGATTGATGCCGATCACCCACCGGTGCCCATCGGCCGAGACATCGCTGTCCACAAAGAAGTTGTCGCTCGAGCCATACTGCTGGGCCAGCGCATGCAGGTTCGGCGTGACCGAGACAGACGCGCCTTCGGGCTTTTCGCCTGTCCAGCCGCGCAGCCCGTAGCGGGCGAGCGACGGGTCGCCGTTCGCTCCGGGCAGGTCGCCCAGCACTTCGTCATAGGTGCGGTTCTCGCGAATGATCAGGAAGCAGTGCTTGAGTCGGGGCATTGGCTTCTGCGTTCGCAGCCCGGCTGCGTTCGCGGCCAAGACTGCCGCTGTCAGCTCCGCCGCAGGCGCAAGAGAGCGAAGGTGGATACTGCTGAGGCTGCCGTACTCGAGAGCGCCCACGTAGCTTGGCGCAGAGGGGTCATGCGCCGGGCCTCCGTTTGGACCGGTGCCGCGGCCTTTCGTGTTGACCACGTAGAGCGTCTCAGCATCCGGCGACAAGGCTACAGCCGAAGGATTCCAGCCGACCGGGATGTGCTCTTTGACCTGCAGGGTGCCAGGGTCGAGCACCGCAACCGCGTTAATGCCCGACTCGGCAACGTAGAGACTGCCGCCGCCCAGCGCAATGCCGCTCGGCATCACGCCCCGTAGATGCCGGCCTTGACTGTCGCGGAAACGGGCCCCTTCAAAGGGGGAGAGCTCTGCCTGGGCGAGGAGCCGAGCGCCATCGGCGCTGACCTTCGCGACCGCGTCGTCGTGGGCCAGCGCTACATAGACCGCATCGTCACTTGCAACCACGCCCGTGGGTGCGGCGCCTCCCATCGTTTCCCCCTGGCGGGTGACGATGCGCGGTCCCAGGCGCAGCTTGGCCGTCATTACCGGGGTCCTAGCATCGGCGAGTGAGTAAGTCCAAAGCGAACTGCCGCGGATCGCATTCTCATCACCTAAGCCGGGCACGCGTTTGCCTTCGACGATGCCGCCGGATCGCGCGGCTGCGGACGGATAACCCGCCGGCGGAAAGCGAATCCCGCGCAAGGGACTCGACTCACTCTGCCCTCTCGCGCTCGGCGGTTCCTCGATCGCCTTGTACTCGAACAAGCCTGTGTTGGTCACGTAAAGCCGCTGCTGATCCGGCGAAAGAGCCAGCGCAAAGGGATAAGCGCCGGTCGCGACCGAGCCTACGACCTCGCGCCGGACGGTGTCCACAACCACCACCCGCCAGTTACCCTGATCAAGCACGTACAGCAACTGCCCTGAGTGCGAGAGCAGCAGGGTTGCCGCGAAGCTGCCGCTGAAATGCTGGTTGCCGACCGGAGCGTCAAGCGAAATCTCGCCCGTCTTCTTCCAATCGGCGGTGGTGTAGATTGCCACCTTGCCGCTGTCTCCGGTAGCCACGTAAAGCAGCGAGCCATCCGGCGAGTAGACCAGACCAGCGTGCGTCTCTACGCCGGCTGCATCCCGTTTGCTCGCGGGCAATTGGCGCACCGTCCGCGTTGCTGCATCGAGATGGCTGACGAGGTTGAGCGCGAACGGAAAGCCAATCGAGGGAATCGCCGCCTCAGAACCATCCGGCCTGAGAGCCAGAGCAAATGGGTACGGGGCCAGCCGCACCCAATCTCCTAAAGGATGGATCTCGCGGCCACTCGGGAGTGTAGCCTGCACCGAGCCGGACGCCCGGTCGGGCTCCGGAAAGGCACGCAGCGCGGGCACAGAACAGCCGGCATAACAGATCACCAGGACCAGGAGAGCGCGATGCGTTGAGATCATCCATCTACTATCGCTCAGGCGTTTGTACTTGGCTTAAAAGTACGTGGCGAAAAGAAGTGGTGATGACGGATCGCCGAGGCTCCCCACCCCCCGCTGCCTTAGAACATCGTCTAACTGCTTTAGCGTGATCTATGCCAGGTGAAAGCAAGGTTAAGGGATCAGCCGCGCGTCACGCAGCTTTGCAAAAAGATCAACGAAGCTATCCTCGGTCGGTTGATAGTCTAGAAAGCCAAGCCTGCGACTCTTGCTCATGTCGGTCAAAACCTCAATAGGTCGGCCTAGGTCGGCATCCGTATGCCATGCCGAAGTAAGCACATTCAGATCAGCCTCTGCTAATGAATGCTTGCGCGCGATCTCGGCCCAGAGAGGCGCAGCATCAGCCAACTGCCTTTCCAGCGGCACGCCTTCGCCCTCCAATGGCGCGGCCCTCACGCCGAACCAGCGGGCAAGACGCTCCCACATCCAGTTCCATCGAAAGATGTCGCCGTTGACGACGTTGAAGGCCTGATTCTTTCCCGCCTCGCTTGTTGAGGCCCAGACAAGATGCCGCGCCAACAGCCGGGCATCGGTCATATCCGTCAGGCTGGTCCACTGCACTCTTGAGCCTGGAAAAATAAAAGGCCAGCCAAGCTCGCGGCAGAGAGTTGCATAGACCGCGAGCGTTACCCCCATGTTCATCGCATTCCCAACCGCATATCCGATGATCGTGTGCGGCCGATGCACGCTCCAGGTAAAGCCGTCGCGCGCGGCTGCGGCGAAGACTGCATCTTCCTGTGCGTAATAAAAGTTTTCAACGTTCAGGCGGCCCTGCTCCTCGCGGAAGGGCGTTGCCGGCAACGTGCCCTTGCCATAGGACTCAAATGGCCCCAGGTAGTGCTTAAGCCCAGTCACGAGTGCCACATGTTCCACACTTTTGAGCGGGGAGAGCGCCTCGAGAAGATTGCTCACCATCGCGGCGTTCACACGAATGTTTTCAGCCTCAGTCGCCTGTCGCAGCCACGTTGCTAGAAACACATGCGTCGGCTTGCTCTCTTGAACCGCGGAGCGAAGACTTTCTCGCTCGAGCAGATCGGCTTTTACCGGATGGACACCTTCAGGCGGCGCAGGATTTCTTGCCAGTCCGTAGACCGACCAGTCAGCCTGCCCTGCGAGATTGATTGCAAGGTTGAGACCAACGATGCCTGTCGCGCCCACAACCAGAGCTCGTTTCTCTACCATTCGAATCTCCCTTCACCGGGTTGGATGCGAGTCGATACTTTTTACCTATGGCTTATGAGCGGCGACAGAAGTGTAGTTTCAACGATAGTTACTAGACTCGCGGAGCGAATGGACTTTACGTTACGCATATCGCGACTGATTCTGGATCGAGGTGGTAATGAAAACGACAATTCAGCTTGAGTGCTGGCTCGCCAACAGGTGGGCGCAACGCTTCAACAAACAGAGAAGATCAACCAAGCCATTTCTACTCTGGCACCGACACTCTTTGCGCTCACATTCGCGTGCGTTTGTCATGCTTAAGTAACGATGGACTTCTCCGGCGCGCAGACGCTAGTCGGATGTTCAAGACCTTCGCGATCTATGCCGGTGCTGTCATCTGCTTCGGAGGTCTGATCTTCGCCGGCATCGGGATGGTGTCAAGGCGCTTCCAGATGCAATCCCAGGACTCTTCGGTGACCGGCGGGCTGAGCGGACGGGACATTGCCTCACTTGAGACCGGAGCAGGAGCAAAGTCGGCCGACGACAGCATGAATGACCTGAGCGAGGTGATCCCTTCTCTCGGCAAAAAAACTCAAGGTGAATCACCCCTCCGCCTGCTCTTAGCAGCACGAAGTCCGGAGCAGCTACGGAACACCGTTCCCTCTGTGCACCGGATCTTTGTCGGTGCCCGCACAGGTGATGAAAGAGATCTTGGGGGAGCTCTCCGCCAACTTTGCAATGTTCCCAGCTAACCACAAAGTACGACGTCTTTCCTATGTGGTCCACGCAAACGCAGGTTTATTTACAAACAAGGATGAAGGCTTGTTAGGCACCAGGTAAAAAGGTCCACGACTAAGTCGGGCCGCCATCGGCTATAGACTTTCGACGCTTAAGTCGCTCGCATAGGAGAAACTAAGTTCGAACTTCATTGCACTCATCGAGTACGGTCCAAATAAAGAGAAGCTCAAGTCCACCATCCCGCTCCCAGAACGTACTTGAGGCAGTTTTTAGAGAATGGTTAACTCTATGCGCAGGCCCGCTCGCGGATGACGCGGGAGCGTTGTGGGTTCTCTAAGCCGTAGCTGCCGCAGCGATAGAGGAGATTGTCAAAGCAGATCCCTTTGTTGCGGCGCGAGTGATTACGAGTTGGAAGGTCCGCCCCTTGCTATTGGTCGACACAGGAAGCGAAGGGGAGCAAGTGCTCTGGCTCAAGGATCGGCTTCAGCCTTGTTAACGTGCGCGATCTAGCTGCGCTTCACATACAAGCCATGCGTGCTCCGGAAGCTGTAGGGCAGCGTATTTTCCGAGTGGGCGACTTTCTCTGGATGGCGGAGATGGCGAAGCTTCTGCGGGATCATTTTGGCCAGCAAGCCTCGGAGGTGCCTACCCGCCATCTTCCGGACTTCATTCTCCGTCTTGCGGCCCTGTTTCAGTACGAAGCCCGCTTCATGGCTCGATGCTTGGACAACGCACACAGTTCGACGTGAGCAAAGCGGCCTCGCTTCTCGACTGGCATTCCCGGCCAGCATCGGAGGTTGTGCTTGCATGTGCGAGCGACCTCATCCGGCAGCATCTCGTTTGGAACCGCGACGCGGACATTCGCCTGGCTTTGAACAGATCCCGATCGCCCGCTTGCATTCTTGATCGAGCTGTAAGAACGAGTTTTGTCTTGCAACCGTAACGATGATGTCGTTAAGGAAATGACATGGCCTCGTTTCATCCACCCGCCAAGAGGTGGCTAGATAGCCCTGGTACCAGCGCGCTCGCTTCTCCAACTCAGGCGCATAGCGATGTACCAGCGCACGATTGCTGACGAATCTACTTCCACCCCGCGCTCCCGCATCATCCCCGTTAAATCTTTGATACGAGATCCTGTACTTGCAGTACCAGCGAACAAAGCAGAATGATCTCAACAGGGAAGCGATGGCGCTTGAATGTGATATTGCCCTACCCGTCTCGGCCTCCAATCGGTCTTTTAGCCCTGCTTACCCAGCGAGCGTGTCCATCCAAGTGCGGGCGTTCAAGTAAAAGCGCACTCTCGATACATAGGAAGCCGACGCTGTCGCGGCGCAACTGCATCGCTTGATCAATGCCCCTCCATAAGGATTAAGAGCCGAAGCGCATTCCCTGCCAAAGTCTTTCTGAACGCGCATCGGCCCTGATACCCTTTGCTGTAGGGCTCGTTGTTACTTTACGATTCGTAACGTTTGGTGTGCTGACCCCTAAAACGAGTAATGCGCAGCAAACTGGATCGTACGTGGCCCATTTTTGCTGCTGGTGATTTGGCCGAAGTTCGAGCTGTTTACGCTGCTGTTCGGGTTATCGTAGCTGACGAAGTTGAAGACGTTGAAAGCATCCGCCCGGAAGCCAATGGCCTGGCTTTCGGTGATGTGGAAGTCCTTGAAAAGTGAACTATCGACCTGTTCATAGCCAGCTGCCCGCTGGGTGCCAACTCGCGCGGTACCGAAGGTATTAGGCAACTCCGCGCCATAAGCGCAAACGCCATTGTCGGTCGCCTGACAAGACGTTGCAGATGGATCGGTGCCAAACCAGTGAGCAACGCTGCGATTGACAATGCTGAGCTGACGATACTGGTTAGCCCGCGCACCGCTGTTGTAATTGTCCGTGTTGCTGTTATTGTTCGCCGTGATGGTCACAGGGAGACCAGAGAAGGCGATCGCCGTCGAGGAAAGGGTCCATCCGCCGGCAAGTAGATCGAGCGCTTTGTTGGAATGCGAGCCAAAGAGCTGACCGCGTCCGAAGGGAATGTTGTAGGAGCCGTTGGCCGAGAGGTTATGCCGGACATCAAGCTCAGACGGGCCGTAATCGCCAGAAATGTCGTAGCCGTTCTGAATCCCATTCGGACCCGAAGAACCAGATGCGCCGTAGTTTCCGTTGGTGTCCGTCATGGATTTCGCCCAGGTGTAATTGACCGTGGCCTGGAAGCCCTTGCTGACCCGATGGCGCATCGTGATCTGCAGTGCGTTGTAAGTGGAGACACCCTCCGTGTCAAAGGTCTCGACCGCGTTATTTTCGCCGACCAGGTTGGAGAGAGGAGATAGATCCGCAGCGGGAATGGTGGAAATAGGAGAGCCGGTGGTAAGGCCCAGCGCGGTAAGCGAGGCGGCCTGCGCCGTCGTGAGCTGGTTGCCGTTGCGATAGTCGATCAACCGCTGCCCAAGCTCACCCACGTATCCGAACTGCACCGAGGTGGAGTTGTTCAGCTGGATCTCATTGTTGAAATTGAACTCCTGCACGTAGGCCTGACGATAGTTCTGGTTGTAGGCGGTGTAGCTCGCGTTGCTCGTACCGCCGGCGGCGCCAACCTGAAAGCCACTGGTCTCAGCAAAGAAATTGCCTGGATTGGTCAGGCTCACCGGAGCAGTCGAGTTGAGCGAGAAGGCGGTGATAAAGGGAGAGTTTGCCGCTAAGCCGCTGTTGCCTTCAAGGAAGCTGGTGGTGCCGTAGCCACCGCGAAAGACAATGCGCGGGTTTACCTGGTAAGCAAACCCGATTCTTGGCTGGAATTCGGTATAGGTCGGCTGATAGCAGGCCGAATTGCCGCACACGAAGGAACCAGCAGGTGCGCCGGCTGGCACGCTGCCGGCATACTCGACCAATCCCTGTTGCGGACCGCTTAGGATGACATTGGCGATTCGGTTATGTACCTCGGTGTAGGGCGAGTCGAACTCGTAGCGAACCCCGAGATTTAACGTCAGCTTGTCGTTAATCCTCCAGTCATCCTGGACATAGCCCGCGACACGAAACTGCCGCTCACCGAAAAAGCCATTGGAGAGGCTGATAGCCTGGCTGCTGGCACGGTCAAGGAGCCAGTCGGCTGGCCCGTAGGTGAGCGATGCGCTCGGCAGCGCGGTATTCTGACCGCTGAAGCTGTAGCTTCCCAGCTGACCGCCGCCGCCATACTGGGTGAAGTTCTGCTGATATCGCAGCAGTTGGGCGCCAACAGTGAAGAGATGCCGGCCACGCTGGATGGTCAAGTCGTCGTGGAGGCTGAAGGTGTTATCGCGCAGTTGTTGAGGCGAGGCCCCGTCTCCGACCCCTGTGACTTCACCGGCGCCCTGATAGCTGAAGCCGACAAACTGCTGCGGAGCAGGCGTTGGGATACCCACTACCTGGTCGCCATGCAGACCGAAGGCGCCAGTTGAGTCTGTCGGGATATTGGAATCCCAGCGGATGCGCGTGAAGCCGAAGCGGGCTTCGTTAATGATCGACGGAGAGAGAGTACGGACCCAGGTCACGCCTCCCAATTTGTCAGGATAACTGTTGGCGATGGGGAAGGTGATGGGCAGTACCGCGACGCTGCCGCCGGTGGCGATGCCTTGCGAGTAGAAGGCTGTGATCTTGTCAGCCGGGCGCGGATCGTACTCTATCTTGACGTCGCCCTGGTCATTGGTGACGAAAGCATTGGTGGGTCCCTGGAAATTGTTCTGGTCTAGATTATCCGTGGGAGCGTGATTGGGGAGCGGATAAAACTGTGGGTTGTTGATGAGGTACTGCACGACCGGGTTGGTGATGGGAATGGTGCCGCCGGCAAAGGGCTGGTACCCATTCTGCGGGTCCACGATCTGATAGCCGGCTGCCGCCGCCGCCGAGAAGTTGCCCTGGCGCTCAGCAGCGGAGAGAACGCTGTCCGCCCCAAAGCCACCCGAGTGGTTGCGGGTGCCCTCATAGTCGACGAAGAAGAAGAACTTGTCCTTGAAGATGGGGCCGCCAAGGGTGGCTCCAAAGGTGCTCTGGGTGTAGGGCGTCTTGGCAACGCCCTTGAAGTTATTACTCCAGCTGTTGGCGGTGAGGTCCTGATCCTGGATGTAGTCGAAGAGGCTACCGTGAAAGTGGTTCGTGCCGCTCTTGAGCACGGAGACAACATCGCCGCCGTTTACGTTGCCATACTGCGCAGGCGCATTGGCTGAGATGACTCGAATCTCCTGCAGAGCGTCCGGCGAGGGAGCGTAGCCGATCAGGTTATTCTGCGTCTCATCAATGCTGATGCCGTCAAGCGTATAGGTATTGTCCTGGGCGCGATTGCCGTTTTGTGTCACCACCCCACTGTTGTAGGTGTTGCGCTGAATAGCGTTGTTGCTGGTCAGCCCAGTCGGGTCAGTAGCCACGGCTCCGGGCTGGAAGAGGGTCAGCGAGGAAAAATTACGCCCGTTGAGCGGGATGGTACTGATCTCGTTTGCGTCGAGCGAGAGACCTAAGGTCGCGTCCGTGGTGTCGAGGATCGGAGTAAGGTTGCCCTGCACCTCAACCGAAGAAGTGGCTCCGACGGTCACATGGGCGTCGACTTTGGCGTTCTGGTTGATCTCTAGCGCGAACTGCGGAATGTCGAGCTTGGAAAAGCCCTTTGCCATCACTTCAAGGGTGTAGCTGCCGATAGGCAAGAAGCGGATGAAATAGGCGCCGTCGGCGTTGCTGATAGTGGGCGTATGGACGCCGGTGGATACGTTGATCGCGATCACACTCGCGCCGGGCACGACGGCGCCGCTCGAGTCGAGCACCGTGCCGGTCACCGATCCCGTAACAGTCTGAGCAAAAACGGCCGAGGAGCCAAGCAGCGCGAGCGCAACACCTGCTCGTGCAACACGGAAAAGCTGTACTTCCCTCATTTAGATCGTCCTCTTGGAATAAGTAGCGGTCGCAGAGCGCCCTCTGCAGTCACGTATGCGACGAGTGAAGGCACAGAGAGCACAATCTGTATTATCGCTTTGATGCACCTGTTTTTGGGTAACAATCCTTGGAGGGAACGATCATGCCCGGCATACGATCGTGTCCACGCGAGCTGACCCAAAACCCGAAAACTAATCCACTGATTCTTGGAGGATTTCAAGCCTGGATGTGGTTCTCTGGAACAGAAAGGGGAGCTGCGGGATGGCGAGAAAAGGGCATAGCGAGGAAGAGATTTTACGGGTACTGCGGGAAGCAGAGGCGGGCGAGACGATCGTCGAGGTGTGCCGCAAGCACGGGATCTCGCAGCAGAGTTTTTATGCCTGGAAGAAGAAGTACGCGGGCCTCGGGCTGAGTGAGTTGCGCGAGCTGCGGCAGCTGCGCGAGGAGAACGGCAAGCTGAAGCGGCTGGTTGCGGATCTCTCGCTCGACCGGCACATTCTGCAGGAGATTGTCTCAAAAAAACTCTGAAGCCTCGCCTGCGGCGCGAACTGGCAGAGTGGGCTGTCGAGGTCCACCAACTAAGCCAGCGGCGTGCGGCGGGGCTGATCCCGGTGCACCGGGCAACGCTACGGTACGAGCACCATCGTGATCCCCAGGATGCACTGCGGGTGCGCTTGCGAGAACTTGCCGGCAGTCGTGTGCGCTACGGGTATCGCCGACTGACCGTGCTGTTGAAACGCGAAGGCTGGGAAGTCAACGCCAAACGAATCTACCGGCTCTACACCGAAGAAGGGTTGATTGTGCGCACGCAGAAGCGCAAGGAACGGGCGCAGCGCCAGCGCGTGGCGCAGGGTTCAGCGATACGGCCGAATCAGAAATGGAGCCTGGATTTCGTGTTGCAGCGGCTACCGGACCTGCGCTGGATTCGTGTGCTGACCATGGTCGATCAGTTCACGCGCGAGTGTCTCTGCTTGCACGCAGATACTTCGCTAAGCGGCGAGAAGGTGTCCGCGGCCTTGGATAAAGTGGTCGCGCTGCGGGGCGCGCCAGAGTCGATTACCGTCGACAATGGGACGGAATTCGCCAGTAAGGCAATGGATCTTTGGGCGTACACCAACGGTGTGCACCTGGACTTTATTCGGCCAGGCCGGCCGACCGAGAACGGGTACATCGAGAGCTTCAACGGCAAGCTGCGGGATGAGTCTCTGAACGTGGAGGTGTGCTTCACTCTGGTGGATGCACGCAAAAAACTGCATCGCTGGCGGCGTGACTATAACCATCATCGGCCACACTCGGCACTTGCAGACCGGACGCCGGCCGAGTTTGCGGCGACGTGCAGCGGAGGAAAAGGCGGCGACATGGTCGCCTTGGAAAACGCTGCGCGTTTACCACTTTACCTCCGCACGGCTGCGGCTCGAACTGAGCTGAACTTCGGTAAACCCTCAAGCCTGTTGCTTGAGACACTCACTTGAGCTACAGTAACCGCAAATCTGCCGATCAACACGGCACAAACCGAATCACACAAGCCGGAATTTCCAGTCTTCCGTGGCTTGGTTTTGCGGGGCGGGTCACAAGCCGGAATTTCCAGTCTTCCGTGGCTTGGTTTTGCGGGGCGGGTCACAAGCCGGAATTTCCAGTCTTCCGTGGCTTGGTTTTGCGGGGCGGGTCAAGCGACATCGACAGCCAGCGGATGGTGGTTCACATCCACGGGGATAAAGGCTGCAAGGACCGGGACGTGATGCTGAGCCCTGCTCTGCTTGAAGCGCTGCGCACCTACTGGCGTGGGCTCCGGCACAAGCCAACGATGTGGCTGTTTCCCGGCAACAGGTGGCACACATCCACCCGACCCGTCACGACCAAGGTGCTCTGGACAGCCTGCCGGCAGGCCTCTGTTCGCGCCGGTCTGGAGCATAAGAACATCCATCCGCACACCTTGCGGCACTGCTTCGCGACGCATCTTCTTGAAGCTGGCGCGGACCTCCGCACCATCCAGGTTCTGCTCGGGCATCGCGATCTCGAAGAGACCACGATCTACCTGCACCTCTCGAGCAAGCACCTGAGTGCAACCTCCAGCCCGCTCGACACGCTTCAAGTTGGAGCGGGAGGAGAAGCCTTACGAAGCGCCTGAGCCGCTCCTCCGTGGAGATGGCAGACATCGTCGGCTATGCCGGGCAGGGCTTCGTCGAACGCAGCCGCAGGTGGATCAACGGCCAACATGAGAAGGTGCTGGCCGCGATCACGCGTTGCCGCACAGCTGCTCTGGGTGGCCATCGTGACCAGTGCTCCGGCTGCGGACACACGGCCATCTCCTACAACTCGTGTCGCAACCGGCACTGCCCGAAGTGCCAGGGCAACGCGCGCATCCGCTGGCTCCAGCAGCGCGAGCGCGAGTTGCTGCAGACCCGCTACGTCCACGCGGTCTTCACGATGCCGCGTGAACTGGCTCCGCTTGCCCTGCAGAACAAGCAGTTGATCTACGGACTGCTGTTCCGGGCCAGTGCCGCTACGCTGCTGGAGGTCGCACGCGATCCTCGCCACCTGGGCGCGGAGATCGGCTTCTTCAGCGTGCTCCACACCTGGAACCAGCGCTTGCAACATCATCCGCATGTCCACTGCGTCATCGCCGCCGGCGGGCTGGCACCGGATCATGCCAGCTGGATATCTTCGCGTCGTACGTTCTTCCTGCCGGTCAAGGTGCTCGGCCGTGCCTTCCGCGGCAAGTTCCTCGCCAGCCTGAAGGCGGCGTTCCACGAAGGCAAGCTCGAGTTCCATGGTCACCTGACATCGCTCGCTGAACCACGCCGCTTCGCTGCCTGGCTCAGAGTGCTGTTCCGTCACGACTGGGTCGTCTACTCCAAGCGGCCCTTCGGCGGACCCGAGCACGCGCTGCGCTATCTCGGCGCCTACACTCACCGCGTCGGCATCGCGAACGTAAGCGTGTGGTCTTGGCCGTGCTTATGAGGGGTGTCACAACTATGTATCCACATAAGTTTATGTGGATACATAAGCTATGAGGGTGTGGTCTGAGTCGTGCCCGAGAGGTTCCACGGGAGCATTTGGCTGATCCTGCTGATGGGGTGATCGGCGATTCGTTCAAGGACGTGGTGGAGATAGATCTCCGGATCGAGCCCGTTGAGCTTGGCCGTGCCGAGCAGAGAGTATATCGCCGCGGCGCGTTCCCCTCCGGAGTCTGAGCCGGCGAAGAGGAAGTTCTTGCGGCCGAGCGCGACGACGCGCAGCGCGCGTTCGGCGGCGTTGTTGTCGATTTCGAGCTTTCCATCGTCGACATAGCGTGTGAGTGCACGCCAGCGCGAGAGCGCGTAGCGGATCGCCGCCGCGGTGTCGGACTTCGTCGAGAGCTTTGCGAGTGTGGCTTCAAGCCAGGTGTGCATGCCGTCGAGCAGCGGCCTTGCTCTGGCTTGCCGGGTGGCCTTCCTGATCTCTGCCGATAGAGCGGCTGATGATCGGCATACTTCGAGACCAGCACGTGCGCGAGCAGACCAGGTCCCGCGAGGCCGCGGTCGATAGGCCGCGAAGGTGCCGGTGCCTGCACGATCCGGTCGCAGGCATCGCAGCTCAGCTTGGGGCGCACATGACGCAACACCTTCCACCCCACGGACGAAGACCTGTCCGCGGGGACCCCGGCTTGAAGCTGGAGCGCACATACTCCAGCATCTCGGCATCATCTTGGCCCAGCTCGCGCAGTCGGCCTCCACAGTCAGGGCAAGCCTCATGGGCTGGCATATGCGTGTGGATCTCGCGCGGAAGATGATCGGGCAAGGGCCGGCGGAAGGGCTTGGTTGGGACTAGACGCTCGGCTCGAGCCACAGGTTGTACTTGTTCGATTGCAGTGGCAACCTCGAGATCTTCGATCTGTAACTCAAGCTGTTCGATCTGGCGGAGCACCTTCTCGCTCTTGCTGCCGAAGAGCATGTGCTTGAGCTTCTCGACCAGCAGCAGGAGGCGTTCGATCTCGGTTGCGCGTGAGCTGAGCGTCGCGATGTATCGCTCATGCTGCGCCCTGAAGTGATCGTGCTGGGCTTGATGGTGGTCGCGCTCCGCCAGGATCATCGCCTTCAACGCAGCCGGGTAAAGCGCGTCCAGATCGGCCTCGTTGGGCGCTGAGAACATGAGCGGAGTATGTCATAAAGCAAGGCGGCTTAATAGAGGAAAAGCCGCATGAATACAGGAGATAACACTTAAACACTCATCACGAGTTCTGCCGTTCGAAGAGGCGCTCTCCAGTCGATTCCTTCCAGCAACATCGACAGCTGCGCACGGCTCAAAGATACAGTACCACTGCTTGCCTGAGGCCATACGAACCGCCCTCGTTCCAGCCGCTTGGCAAGCAGGCACAATCCGTCACCGTCAAACCAGAGCACCTTCACGATGTCACCGCGGCGACCGCGAAAAACGAAGACATGACCGGACAACGGCTGCTGTTCGAGCACCGTCTGCACCTGCGCACTCAGACCATGGAAGCCGCGCGGGCCATGTCCGTGACACCGGCAGCAATCCAGATCCGGGTGCCAACTGGCACAGAAATCACGAGCGCAGACTCCTGAGCACCGCACGCACGACGGCTGGATCAACGCTGCCTTCCAAACTGATCCGGACCTCACCGGGCAGCTCGATGTGAATCGCTCCGCATCGCTCGGGAACCACTTCGCCAGGCTCAGACTCCGGATCGCCTGGTCTTCTACGACGCTGACAGGCAGTAACTTCATCGCAGTTTGAGCAGCAGCCCCAAGCTTGCCGTCGCGATACAAGCGTCGCCACTGAAAGACCTGGTTCGCGTTGACACGTACTTCAACGCCACACGCGCCACCGAAGCCCCCGCTTCCAGCGTCTCCTCCACCACCCGACGACGCTCCACGGTACTCCGTCGACGACGAGGACCCGCAACCAGCCCACCGCTTACATCAACGTCAACCATCCACACATCATCACGTCAGAAGAACACCATGTACACGCGGCCAAGACAGACGCTTACGGAGCGAACAGCAGGCTGGTCTCCTTCGCCGACGGCCAGGTCAGCTTCCGCTGGCGAGACTCCGCGCATAACAACAAGAAGCGCGTCATGAGCCTGCCGGCCGACGAGTTCCTCCGCCGCTTCCTGCTCCATCTGCTGCCACGCGACTTCGTCCGCATCCGCAACTTCGGCTTCCTCGCCAACCGCCAGCGAGCGAAGCTGCTGCCGCTCTGCTTCAGCCTACTTGGCACCTCAGCCGATCACGCCAGAGCTGCAGACATCACCAACGAAGCCAAGCCATCCGTGACTCTTCCCAGGTGCCCGCTCTGCAGCGGAACCATGCGCGTGGTCGAGCGGTTCTCCTTAGCTCAAGTGCTTCCTCGCTCCCCACCGCAACAGGCCAGGTGCGCTGCATGACGTCGCAACTTCAGCCTCGAACCAAAGCCATGCAACAGCATGCCCGCTCAAACTGCGCCTCAAGCCGCTCCCGCCAACTGCAACTGCTCGAGAACGCTCGTCCAATCAACATCCAAGCAGATCAGGCACAGTCTCGGCCGACACTCAGACTGCTCAACGGCCCCGCAAAGCCCCGTCGTAAAGCCGCTACACCAACTAAACTCCATCCAACTCCCATAAAGCAGAGGCCCTGGAGAAAGCGGCTTCCTTCAAGTCGCTGTATGCCAACCGCCCCACCCGGACGTGTGTCATCATCAGCAACCAACAAGGGGCGGTCCAGATACAGCTCTAAGACTTGTCGTCTCCCGTAGCGATTGGAGAGCTAATGGTTGTGACGGAATCACAGAAGACCGATATAGATGAAGAGCGCCACAAAGGAGACAATAAGAGCTAACTTGCGCACTTTCACAGAAAATAGGCTGCAATCACCCATATCACGCCACTTACCCAGAAGGCGACCTGAGAACTATTACCTGTCTTCTGCGCGATAAAGCCGGTGACCACTAACCACAAAAGCGCGAACAAGATCATTTGAGCCGGATGCGTGATTGTCGAGTGATCGGGTTGATTCGACTTGTCTTTCGCAACTATGGTTTGACCCAGCGGGTTATAGCTAGGGAATCCTTAGAATGTGCTTGGTGCTCGAGCGTCGCCGATACTAAAGACAATCAGGTGAAAAGTTGGCCATCGCCAATCGATTTAAACCTTACTTTGCACGACAACGGCTGTTTTTCTATGAGCAGGTCACTGGTGTCAAGGGTTAGGGTCTTTGTTTTTCCTTATCAGGGTCTTTGCTTTTGTTGTTGCTGGTTTCTGTTGCGCCGCATGTTGCTCTCCACCGGGTTTCTATACGCACTCTGATGAGCTGGTCGGAAGCGAGCTCGGTGCTGCTTGGGGTTCGAGAGAAGAGTCGATGCTGCTATTTCTCAGCCGGCCTTGGAAGACCAAGACGCCGTCGCAGTCATCGGAACGCGGGGTCGTCGCAACGGGTAAAAGCAGAGTGGTTTGCTAAGCAGCTTGTTCGTAGGATGGCACGTAGGGTCCCTGCGTGGTCCAGAGATGATGGAGCAACACCGCCAGCTTACGAGCTACTGCAACAACCGCTTTATTCCTCGCCTGCCTGCCGCCCCGTGAAGCCAGATGCAGGCCCCACTGTCGAAGAGCCGAGTCTCGCTCATGCGGTCGAAGGATGTGGTTAGCACACTCGACCAGGAGACTTCGGAGGTAGGCATTGCCGGCCTTGGTAATACCAGCTGAGGATCGTGGTCTCCGGACTGGCTACGTTTCGGCTTCAGACCGAGATAACACCCCACATCGCGGCTCTGCTTGAACCGCTCCTTGCTGCCCAGGGTGAGGACGAAGGTAAGGGCGGTGATGGGACCGACGCCGTGAACCTTCTGCAGGGCTTGCGTCTCCGGGTACTCGGTCTGGCCGACTTCCTGGATCTGGCGGTCGTACTGGCTTAATCCGGAGCGTCATCCCGGCGATCTGGTCGAGTATCGGGTTCAGCGCCTGCGCGAGTCCGGGCGGCATCACGGCCAAACTTCGCTTCGCAAAACAGCGTGTGGTTGTAGCCGGCATACGGTGCCCGCAGGACTTGGTGAGACCGCGCACGGCGTTCACTGCCGCGGTGCGGAGCCGAACCAGCACGTTGCGAGCGCGGATCAGGGTCAGAGCTTGCTGCTGCTCGACGGAGCGATGTGCGATCGGACGCAGAATCTCGGGATCCAATCGGGCGTACCGGGCCAGCTTCTCGGCATCGACCTTGTCGCTCTTGCGGTCACTATGCGAAATGGCTCGCAGCTCGCGCACGTTCGCGACGATCACCTCATGACCAAGCTCCTCCAGCTGTTCGCTGATCCAGATCGAATGCGTTCCGGCTTCCATGGCCACCCGGGCTTCCGGCACGTCGGCAAACCACTTTTCGATAGCCTTCGGTGTAGTCCGGAAGCGTCCCCTGTTGACCACCTCCCCATCCTGGTTGAGGGTGCAGTAATGACTCCAGACATCGCCAAGGTCGATGCCGATCGTTGCCTCGGCCTTGGTTCGTCTGCGTGGGACTTCCGTGATGAGGTGGGACGCCGGATTCTTCATGGGAACAGTGTCCTCCTTCAGAGCGACCTGCTCATCCCATTTATGAGACCGCCCCTTCATAGCAAACGTTCGTGAGACCCGAAGTGCGCGAGCTTAGCTGCGAATGGAATAGATCGAGTGAACCTCAAGTTTCCTTGCCGTCAGCGTGGCGCCGGCAACTGCAATGAGCAAGGGCACGATCAGAGCGTCGGTGTGGTTGGTTAGCTCTAGCATGAAGACTACCGATGAGATGGGGCCCTGGGATGCGGAGGCCAACATCGCTCCCGCACCTACAATCGCGTAGCTGTCCTTCGAGGTTGCTGGAGCGAGATGACTCCAACCTTCACCGAGGAGGCCACCGAGGAGTGCTCCGAATGTCATGGTCGGCGTGAATAAGCCGCCTGGCGCCCCCGACTTTAGGCACATGGCCGTAGCGAGTGGCCTCAGGATAAGCAGCCAGCAGAGTAAGCCCGTTCCGAGTTGACTGCCGAAGGCCTCCTGCACAACGTTCTTACCATTTCCAAGAATTTCGGGGAACCGTATAGCGACCACACCCAAGGCGACGAACACAAGGATGGGTGCAACAATCACCATTTTTCCTTTGGGCTTGCCTGACTCAGCCCAACCGATGAATCGCACGTATACAGCTGATGCCGCCCCAAGAACCGGGCCTGCGACTCCCGCCCACAGCAGGAGAGATGGAGTAATCGAAAGTTGCGCGACGTCGAAGGTCGGCAGATTCGGCAGAAGCAACCACGAAACCGCAACAGCCACAAAGGAAGTGACGACGGCCGCAAGCACATTTGTCAATGACATCGTTCCCAGTAATACTTCGACTGCAAACAGCGCCCCGCCTAGAGGTACGTTGTAGGCCGCTGCCATGCCCGCCCCAGCTCCGCAAGCGACAAGTAGATGTCGTTGCTCGACTGAGAGGCTCGTCCAGTCGGAGAACTTTCCCGCGACCGTGGCTCCCATGTCCTTCAGAGCCGCTTCACGGCCGATGGCAGCACCCATGCCGACAATGATGATCGAGATGATGGACTTTGCAATTGTCGACACTGCTTCAAACTGACCCTGCATATGCCAGATGGCTCCTGTTACCTCAGCTCCGGACCCTCCGGTGGTGCGCCTGAGCAGGTAAAGCGACAACCCGGCGACGACACCGCCCAAAGAGACCACAAGGACCCTATGCTCGCCTGTGGTGTTGCGGACTCCCGCAAGGAAGTCTCCCGCCGAGTAGGAAAAGCTGAGATGTTGCGCCAAGCGGAGCAGCCTCATCAGCAAGCCGCTGGTAAGGCCTGTTCCGATGCCTGTGAAAAGCACCATGGCCCACATTCTGTACGTCATGAGTGCAGCATCCGGCAGAGCTGCCAACACATTCGGTTGAGCGCTGTTGGGCATCGTCTTCAGCTTCTCTTTATTGTGCCCTTCGGTGATTAGCACGGCACTCCTTCAAAGCGCTGTTCTAGATTCTACGGGTCTCGCCATGGCTGTTAGGGCTGCATGCCAATCTGGTAGTTCAACGTAGTGAGCGCGAGCCGGTACCGATATTGCGCGGTAGTATGGCTGCTTGGGTCTGCTGCGGCTGTGCCTGGCTGAGTTCAACGGTAGAGGATAAACCAAGCTGATAGCGGATCTGTGCGACAGCCAGACTCTGGTTCGCCTGTTGCAGAAGTTGCTCAGTCACGCTGATTCGCTGGTAGGCATTGTTAGCCTGCAGCAATGCGGCTTCTACGTCGCGCACGATGTCGTCGCGCGGTTGCTTGCTGGGTTTGCTTACTTGCTGCGCTTGCGCGAAGCTGCGCCTCCTGCGTATGCGTGGAGTAGAGAAAGCTATTGAAGATTGGGATACTGACATTCACACCCAAGGCTTCGTCCCAACTTGAATCAAAAAACTGCCCAGGGCGTATAGGATCTCCGCCGGTGGTACCGAGCGCGTCGACGGTTGGACGCTTCTGATCACTTTGCGCCTTGCTGAACTTCTACTGCGACTGGCTATGGAGAGCAGCAGCTTGCAAATCAGGGCGCTGCGTGAGTGCGGTCCCGATCAATGTCTGCGCACCTCGAGGAGGAGCGGCAATCGATGAGCCGTCCTCCTCCAGCATGTAATTGATCTCGTGATCGAGCCCTAGCACCTCATCGAGCGTCGTAATCGCCGCACTTGCGTTATCCGCAGCATCCAGCTGCTGTAGTTGCGACTGCGACAGATCAACATTGGCAAAGCCGAGGTCGAGCGTGAAGAGCAGGTTGTTTTTTGTGAGCTGGTTCACCTGGCCCCTGGGTCGCCTGGCGCGTGGTGACTGTCTGCTGCGCAACCTGGAGAAGGGCCTAAGCTTGTAGCGCATCCTAGAAGGCGCGGTCGGTCACAAGAACAACGTCTATCCTGGTCGCGAGTTCGCCGGCTTGCTGGGAGCGCTATTCAAGGAGCGCAGCTGCGACCAGGCTCGAGGTACAACCAAAATCTGTCAAAAGCTGAGTGACGGCTATACCGCAGCCTGCGTGCTGGAAGAGCCGCGAGTCATGGAGACCACCCGAGGCTATGCGGCTGCCGCCCTTGGCTGCCTCGGCTTTCAGGCTGCCTTTGGCCTGCGGCAACTCGCCCGATCGCGACTCGCGTAGTACCTAATGCTGCGCCAATGCAAGCAGGTGAGCAATGCTGATGCGCGGATCATTGCGCAGGGCAAGCTGTTCTGCTTGCTCACGCGTCAGGGTGCTGGCGGCATCTGCCGATTGCGCCGGAAAAGATATGCCAGGAGGTACCTTGCCGATTGTGCTTCCTGCGAGCGCCTCCGGCGAGATGTGCCCGACGCACGCCCCGGTTGAAACCCTGCTAAAGCGCGTCCGTCAGCACCGCCACATCGCGACAGAACGGCAGTTCTTGAGCGCTGAGGTCACCTGGTAGATCGCCTGCATGCCGGCTCCGGCCGGCCCTCCGTAGATGAGCACGATAACGTCGCCAAGGCCTACCTCGCCTCCCTGGATCGCCGCGATCGCGCCGCTACCTCCGTGCAGTAGACCCGCACCGCCCCCTCATGCCTGTAGACATCTTGCGCATCGATCAGCGACGCGTCGATCGAGGTGCTCTTGATCACGCTTCTCTCCGGTGCCAGGTTGCCGACCGGGAAGCAGACGGTTGCGGTCAACCCCCTTGGCTTGTGCCTGCTCCGGCGAGAGGATCACCTGGTTCGCGTCTACGCCGTCGAGCGTTCGCAGACGCGCTCGCAGGATCCTGCGTCGCTCGCTGGTCTCCCACTAGTCGAGAGTGGTCCCCAGCGTCTAACCAGAGCCTGTCTGTCAACGTCAACTGAATAATCCCCGATTCGGGGCGCCTGAATTTGCCTCAGTTTGAGGCGGGTTGAGGTTGTAGATCGAGGGAGATTGGGTGGCGGAGGGCGGAGCCCGGAGCCGCATACTCCCTACCGATCCGAGGTCAGGCTTCTTCCTTTGCAGCAGCTTTGGCGGCGATGACTCCGGCTTTCTTTTTATCCTTTAACCGGTAGCTTTCGCCCTTGATGTTGATCGTGGTGGAGTGGTGCAGCAGCCGATCCAGGATCGCCGACGCGACCACGTTGTCAGCAAAGATCGAGCCCCAGTCTCCATAGCTCTTGTTCGAGGTCAGGATGATGGAGCCCTTCTCGTACCGTTCGCTGACCAGTTGAAAGAGGCAGGTGGCGGCAAAAGGGTCGAGCGACAGGTAGCTCATCTCATCGAGGATGAGCAGCTTCGGCTTGACCAGCAGCGTCATGCGTTCCTTCAACTTGTTCTCATCACGGGCGCGCTGGAACTGCTGGACCAGATCCTGCACGGTGACGAAGTAGACTGAGTAGCCCGCCACGATTGCTTCCGTGCCGAGGGCGATGCCGAGGTGAGTTTTGCCGACGCCAGGAGGCCCGAGCAGCAGCACGTTCTCCTTGCGCTCGAGGAAGGCGAGCGAGGCCAGCTCGCGCAGCTTGCGTTCATCAACCGAAGGCTGGAAGGTGAAGTCGAATTGATCCAGGCCCTTGTTATAGGGGAAGTGTGCCCACTGGGTTTTCAGCCGCACGTTCCTCGTGTGCTTGGCCTGGCTCTAGGCTTCGAGCGCCTGCTCGAGGAAGTCGAGATAAGGGAGGTCCTTGGAAGCTGCCTCTTCGGCGATGGCTTCGTAGCAGTTAGGCAAGTAGGAGAGGCGCAGCCGCAGCATGTGGTTGAGCAGGCGTTCAGACTGAAGCGACATAGGCCACCTCCTCATAGATTGCCAGCGACCGGAACTCTACTTCCGGCACGATATAGTGCAGCCCGACTCCTGGGCCAGGTGTCAGCTCCGAGATCGTCGGCGCCGGCTTGGAAATCGCCGGGCGAGACTTGCGCGGCAGGCTGGCGTAATGCGCAGGTTCGATCACCATCTCGCCCTTGACTTCAGACAAAGCATGTTCGGCGATCATGTCCTGCTGATGGAAGATCCGGATCCTGCCCGACTCACGAGGCTCGCGTACCACAACGCTCTTGCCTGCGTAGGCATGCGGTACCGAGTAGCGGTTGCCGCGGTGAGCAAGCATGCAGTCCTTCGCGACCAGGCGATGACTCACATAGCTCGTGTCGTAGGCCGGCTGACCGTTGAGGGGCACGAGTTCTTCACGAGCAAAGCGCTCCGCAGCCACTTCCCGCGTCGTCGCATGCACGCGATGATTCGCTTCACCGCACCACGTAAGCGCTTGTCGATTCAGCTCCGCCAGGCTGTCGAAACTTAGCCCCGGCCAGAAGCTGGACTTGATATAGCGGATCGTGGACTCGATCTTGCCCTTGGTCTGCGGTCGATAAGGATGACAGGCCCGCGGCACGAAGCCGTAGTAGCTGGCGAAGTCCAACAGCTTGGCGTGAAAGCGCGGCTGGCCGTCTACGCGATCGAGCACCACAGTCTTCATGTTGTCCGTCAGCACCGTCGCAGTTACGCCACCGAAGTAGCTAAAGGCGTGCACCATGCAGTTCAGCAGTGTCTCTGCGTCCTGACGCTGGGTAAACTCCACGTACTGCATCCGCGACCAACACAGCGTCAACGCGAAGCCGTAAAGACGCCGGCCATCCCAGTTGCCGAAGTGGCCCCAGTCCATCTGCGCCTGCTCTCCGGGCACCGTCTCGAACCTTACGAAGGCCCGCTCCTGGCCTTCGCTCCGCCACGGCCGCAGCACCTTCTTCAGCTGCGTCAGTCCGCCCCGTACCCGCGCTTCTGTATCTCTACAAAGAGCCGGTTGGCGTTCTCCACACCCTGCTCCCAGCGCTCGCGCAGGTAGGACCGCCACGGGTCGACCTTCCATCTCTTCGGCTGACGCTCATACCTGGTCGGTGCCTGCTTCAGGTACTTCCGCACCGTCTTGCGGTCCATATCCAACCGCCGCGCGATCTCGCTCACGCTCAATCCGTCATGATGCAGCTTCTGTATCTCCATAAAGCCCTCCAGTCGCAGCATCCTGACCCTCCTCGGATCAGCATGCTTGGGCTCGGCCCAAACTAGGAGTTGGAGCAGGAGAACTCGAAGCTGAAGCGTTTGGTGGCGAACCTGAGCCTGGATAACCTCGTGTTGAAGGACTTCGCCTCGGGAAACTTCTAAGCCTGAGCGACGACGGATCGCAACAGACCATGCCCAGCAGCAGCATGGGATGACGGAGCGCAGGGCATGCCGACTGGCCAACCAGCCGCGCGGCACGCAGCGCTATCGTGCGATACGGCGTGAAGGCGAAGATGCACTCACACAAGCGATCATCCTGCTTGCCAGCCAGTACGGCCGTTATGGGTATCGCCGGATCACGGCGTTGCTCAAGCGAGCTGGCTGGCAAGTGGGCAAGGATCGCGTGGAGCGTATCTGGCGTCGCGAGGGGCTGAAGGTACCGCAGAAGCAGAAGCCACGAGGACGCCTGTGGCTCAACGATGGATCGTGCGTGCGGCTAAGACCGGAGCGGCGGAACCATGTGTGGAGCTACGACTTCGTCAGTGCTCGAACGCATGATGGCCGCAGCGTACGGCTTCTCAACCTGATCGACGAACACACGCGCGAGAGCCTGCTGGTGCGTGCAGAACGCCACTGGTCCAGGGCCAGGGTCATCTCTGCGCTGGCCGATGTGATGGTGATGAAGGGAGTGCCGGAACATCTTTGATCAGACAATGGGCCGGAGTTCGTCGCCAAAGACTTACGGAAATGGCTGGCCAAAACAGGAGCAAAGACGCTGTACATCGAGCCAGGATCGCCGTGGGAGAACGGCTACTGCGAGAGCTTCAACTCCAAGCTCAGAGACGAGTTCCTGAACGGCGAGATCTTCTACTCGATCAAAGAACTGCGCGTGCTGGCCGAACGCTGGCGCGTCCACTACACTTTAGCAAGGCGGAATCCTGCCAGATAGCGGGGCTTAGTGTTCTGCATTTAGGTCCCAGTCTCGAGAACAGGCGCATTCCTGTTGAATTTGACATTCGGAGTATGCAAGTTTGCTTAAAGGGGTACGCAGCGGCGGCATGATTTGTCGTTGTAGCATTCTCGCGGGTCTCCACGGTCGTGAGTATGCTTGGCGATTTTTGGGCCTTTGCGGCAAGCTTCTTGATCTTGGGCGATAGGAGTGCCGCAGGTGCTTTCGGCATTGCTTCATCTTACGTTCAAAGCCAACGCTGGGTGCCGGAAACTTTCAACCTCTAACCAACCTTCCCGGGCCAAATACCAGCGTCGCCGGATCCTGACGAGAATACTAACGGCGCAGTTCGATCTCGTCCTTGAAAGAGGGACGAGCTGCTCTGGCGGCTTCTTCAAAGTGGAGCCGAGCTGTACCTGTTCGTGCCCCTTCGAATGCTGTTCTCGCCACAACTTCAGCAGAAGTGACGGCATGCGGGAGAGCACATCTCTCGTTCAATGGACCTTTGCATGGCGGCCGGAACTCTTCTCCTCTCAGCTCCTCGCTCATACGCGTAGCCCAGAGAGTAAAGGACCCCGGTGCCTCCCAAGCTTGCATGACCTTCATTGTTCTTTGCATCGCATGGAACTCTTCCCTGCGGACACTACACATCTCGAAAGGAGCTTGTACCTGCTGAGTTACCGGGCCATCTCCAAGTAGAAGAGCCGGCAGCACACGATCAGTCTGCTTACAACGCTCTTCGTTTCTCATGAGGTCTTCGCGAAGATATACGTTCGGCATTTCAGTGGTCGCTCACGCATAAAGGTGCAACTAGAAGCTGAAATGAATAGCCATCCAATCCCCCGGCAGCTGCCCCGACAAGAATGATGATAAATACCCAAACCATCATCCACTTATCTTTGACTGTGAAACGCATCTGGCTGACGCGCCTTTTACTGCCTCGGAATCTTTGGCCATTTGATCCGAAATCCATGTCTTTGTTCCATGACCAGGCGCGAGTTATGTCGGAGTGCTCAGCAGCTCAAGAGCATGTTTTACATCTTCTACAAATGTATGATCAGATGATGAGCCGCGATCCTACAGCAGCTACCCACAAGAGTGATCGCGCCCTCGGCCAAGTGGGAGGGCAACCGATCTGCTAAGAAGGCTCCAGAAAAGATACGGGCTCAACCAGCTGCCATAAGCCAGTGAACCGAGTGTCTCTTATGTTTGCAATGTGCAAAGCCGCTAGCGACTGCACCAACCAACGTCACCAGTACGGCGGGTCCACGAAGCGTCCGTTCTTCTGAAGAAAGAAAGTGAGGGTAAACCGCCGGCATCGATAGATAATCGGCGTAGCTAGACCATTGATAAAGCATGTCGCCGACGCTACGACCCCAACGCAGTCGAGGGAACTGGTGAACGCCCATTGACGATCTGTCATGATTCGCCACTCTTAGAACATCTGCTGAAATGGGACAACAGACTTGGCCAGTGAGGATGAGACGCGACGGTCGAGTTCGTACCCGACCGTCGCGCGTCCACAATTGGATCTAGAAGTGAAAACCGAGTTCGCCATTGACTGTTCGCGGCGTGACGTAGTGCGTGCCGCTGAACGTGGATAGGAAATTATAGAGCGCGTATTTATCGGTGACGTTGACAGCAGTAACTCTGGCGCTCCAACGGTGGGTGTCTCCGTTGAAGAGGTTGTCCTGACCTAGGGAAATATCAAAAAGATTGCGTTGCTGAATGCGAGGCGGGTTTCGGTCATCGTTCTCTGTGCCAGGAGCTGGAATCGAGACGAGATTGGATGTGAGCTGGGTTGCCAGGCAAGCACTGCCGGGAGCACCAGGTACCGCCGCGATCGCACTGCTGGCCGTTGCTCTGATCCCATTGCAGGCTAGGCCGGCCTGGAACTGCTCATCGGCTGTAAGGCCGCTTAGATCGATGTAGTTTTGCCCATTCAGCACAAGACTTCCGCCTGCACAGATGCTGTTAGGATCTGTCAAGTTGAAACAGGGGGTCGACGCCGCAGTCAGACCACTGTCATAGCGCCAATTGAAACCGACGTAGGGTCCATGCCGAAATGGAAGTGGGTATTGAAGATGGGTCGTCTGATTGAATTTCTCATCATGATCGATACGGAATGGATATCCGCTCTGACCGACGGTAGCGCCGGCACCTGCGCTCTGCGGTGGAAAGAAGCGAGCTGCGACAGAGGACATGACGACGAAGGCGGTGACGTTGTGGAAGTTTGGAACGTCTGCACGTAAAGCAAAGCCGGGGATCTTGGAGTTATGCCAGTCGATTGGGAAGGTGATTGGCGTATTTCCAAGAACGCTGAAGTCAAATGCATTGTGAGTATACTTCCAGATGTAATCCCCGCTGATTACGATGTTCTTCCCAAAGCCCTGCTGAAAGCCGGCATGGAACTCGTTGCGAAAGCCAGGCTGAAGAATCGTGGATACTCCTGGGGTGCAGAGAAGTAGGGGAGCGAGTACATCGCTTCCGCAGCCGATGCTTGAGAGCACCAGGTTTTCATTAAAGGGCGTTTCGAGTGTTCTTGCATACGAGATCCTAAGCACAGTTCCCGTCTGCTTTATCGAGTAGGCAATGCCAAGTCGTGGCTCTGCCTGCCGTGCAATTGCTAAGCCGTTGTAGAGATCGCCGCGAATACCAAGATTAAATACCCAGTTACGGGCCTTGATCTGGTCTTGAACGTAAAGCGCAAGCTCTTTAACATCGGTGTGTCCGAAGAAGTTAAATAGGCCTCCGCCGCGCGTCAGATCGTAGGGCAGCAATGCTGTGTTGAAGCCGCTAGAAGTGATGTTGGCGTTCAAGGTTGGATCGTTCGGGAGCAAGCCGGCGGCAACACATTGCGATTCGCTCGTGAAGCCAGGCTGCGAATTGTTGTTCGCATCGACGCAGGGCGAGTTGAAGGTCGAGTTAATCAGTCCCAGATTGTCGTGCTCGCGCAGGAAGGTATGCTCATAGACCGCTCCTACCTTTACATTGTTGATTCCCTTAACATAGGACAGGTCAGTGTGAACCCCGGCGTTCAAGAGCGTTCTTTCCTGGGAAATGCTCTGGCTCTGGATCGGTCCAAGATCCGCCAATGGATTGGCCGTCGGATAGTAGTTGTAGGCGTCGTGCCGAATGTAAGGGGCAAAATTGAAAACCGCATCGGCGCCCACGATCCGTGTATAGGCGGGAGAGATGTTGAAGGTTTCGATCTTTGATTTTTGATCAGCATCGCCCACGTCGCCAAAGACAGGAGCACTGGTCGTTCCACCCGCCAGGATGTTATTCACGTTGAGCGTGTCATAGGTGTTCGGCGTCTGAAACCAGGACCTGCTGTAAGTCAGATTGAGATGCATTGAGTCTTTGTCGGTAAACTGGCGATCAATTCGATCGAAGACGTTCTGTTCATTACCTTTGTCATGAAAGACCGTGAACTCCGCGGGATCGAGAAAGCGGCCGGTGTTTAGCCCATCCGCCTCAAAAAAATTACCCCCGCGCTGTCCTCCATAGGATAGATCGACCGATCCAGTGGAGGTGCCAAAGGTCCCGTAAGACGCCGTAATACTTCCCGTCGGCGTGGTAATACCTTGGCCTGACCTGGTGGTCACGTTGATAATTAAGCTGGTTTTATCACCGTACTCCGCCGGCGGTGCACCGGAGATCACTTCGATCGATTGGATCGAGTTGGATGGAATCTGGTTGGAGAAGACCTTGCTTTGCTGGTCGGTAATCGGCTGTCCGTCGAGTGAAAAGGAGTTCGAGGCGTGATCGCCGAGGCCGTGAAAGAGTCCGTTGGAATCTGCGGCCACTCCGGGAGACGAAAGAGTGACCAGCGAGCTTAAAGTGGAGGAGGGAGTCTCAAGCGGAAGCTTGTTGAAGAGGTCGCGATCGAGATCTGTGTGAAAGGTAGGATCATTCTCAAGTAGGTCGCCTGCTTCAACTGTTACCGCAGTGGTCGAACTGCCGACCTTGAGAGAGGCATTGAATTGGAGCGGCACCGTGGAGCGTACATCTACATCCTGAATAGAAGAGGAAAAGCCGGGCGCGTTGATGGTGAGATGGTATGGGTTGAGCGGAATGTTCGTGAACTGATAGCGCCCCGCGCTATCGGTGGTGCTGTTCCGGTTGTAACCGCTTACCGGATTGGTGATAGTCACGACAGCTTTTGATACGACCGCGCCCGAAGGATCGGTTATTGTTCCCGTCAGCGTTCCAGAGTTGCCTGCGGTTTGAGCCCAAAGCCCTGTAGTGATGAAAAATAAAGCAAGAAACGCCATAAAGACGCGGCGTAGAGACGAGTGCATTTGGCCCCCTAAGGTTGTAGAACCCGATTGTCGAGCTGCTTCTAAACGAGAGAAGAGTCGATTGAGGGCGGGGGGCGAATGAAGAGCGCGAATCGGGATAGGCTCCGGGAGCGTGGAGCCGGCAGGGAGACATCGATCCTGGCAACCAATATAGTCGCAGGGATTGGAATGGGCTGCACTGTAACATACAGAGTTCCGTGCGCAGCCACGCAGAGGCTGCAATCTGCATGGGCGATCGAAGCTTGATCGTGCGTGTGGCTGACGGAGAGTATGCTGCCGAGAAGAACAAGCGCAATGCACAGACACGCGAGGAGATGCCTCCAACGTGATCGTGTATGGATGTGTTCTACTTCCCGAAACATACGGTAACTATAGCGCGGTTTGGCGTAAATGGGAATCGAATCTCGAAAAGATCAATCGGCAACACTTGTGGTTGATTCTGACTTAGGACACGGTAGGTTGGCATGATTACTGCGGCGCTGGCCCTTCGACAACCTGAACCAGATTTGCCGGTATCGCGTGACGTTGAAACGCAGTTCGCATCGCCTCCGTAGTAAGTGCGGCATACTGCTCTGCCGCTCGATACGTTTCATCGAGGCTGAGACCAACCTTGGCGCGCGCGAGAAAGCCGCCTGCGACGGCTTCTTCACTGGACTCACTCAAGGGCAGTTGTCGAAGCAGAAGGGCCTTTGCCTGATGCAGTTCTTCCGAGGATACAAGGTCGGTCCGCATTCTGTTTCGATCACGCGTGATTCGTGTTCTGGCCTTTAAGACATTTCGTGGATCAGACTTGTACGCGACCTCATTCCTGGCACGCGACTTTGAGGCAGGCGATGCGACATCTACCGTGTAGACAAATCCTGTTTCCTCGCGCAGGTCTCGGTATAAACGTGTGGCATAAAGACCGCCACCTAGCACATGGTTGCCAAGCTGCAACGTGTAATAATCCGGATCGAAGCGATTCATGGGCAGCTCTTCCGCCAGCCTGATGCTGTCCTGCACCTTCTCGGCATTGGCTACATTCACGGCTGAGGCTTCGCTCAGAGGAGCAGGCGGAAGAGTCGTCTCGGGCTTCGCCCCAGAGGCCGTCCAGTCGCCAAACCACTTTTTGCCCATGGCTTGTGTCTGCCGGAGAGACATCGCCAACAATGACTATCGTGGTCAGGTCTGGTCGCACGGTGACTTGATGGTACTGGCGGAACTGGTCGAGTGTAAATTTGGCGATCGAAGTCTCGGTCGCCTCGCGTAGAGACGGATCCCCGGCCGGCAACAGACCAGTCGCGAGCGCGCGCGATGACCGGTATCTGGGACTTTTTCGACTGCCAGCCACCAGCTGAGCAGTCTGCTGTAGGACCACCGAGAAGGCTTCGGCCGGAAGTGCCGGATGCAGTTCGTCATCGGCCAGCAGCTGCATACCGCAGGAGAAGTCGCTCTTGAGCAACCGCGAGCGAAAAGCTGTTCCCGGCGCTCTCGTCGGCCGCGATATCGTCAAAGATATTCTGAAATGGGATCCGATCGAAAGTCGTCGTGCCGTAAGAGTAGAGTTTGTCGAGCACACTCAAGATGCCCTCCTGACCGGGCGGTTCCTCGAGCGCGGCGGTGTGCTTTACAGCACCCGTAACTTTCACGGTAGGCGTGGTTCGATCCTGGTAGACAATCAGGCGAATCCCGTTGGGTGCATCACGCCGCTGGGCTGCCTAGCGGCTGCCGGAACTTTCAATGTGGCAAGCGTGGCCACTGCCCATGGAGGCAATACTACGGGCTTGGTCGGTGCGGCGGTAACCTGTTCCGCGCCGCCGAAGCCCTTGGCCGTGGTTGGTTTGCCTGTGGGCTTCGGCAGCAGCGTTGTCGTGATGGTGTTCGCGTTCAGCAGGTGTCGATCCGCGACACGGTTTACATCGGCGACGGTCACCTTGTGAATCGCGTTCACGTCTTCGTCGGGCGAGTTGCGGCCCTCGGCGGCAAGCGCGTTCGACCACCTGTTGGCCAGGCCTGGGGGCGAGTTGCCCTGAAACTCAGCCTGCGCTGGCTCGCTGCGTTTGGCTGCTTCCACCTGCTCTGCCGTCAGGCCATTCTGGGCATAGCGATTCAGAATGCCGCATCTTGCTTAACACGCCCCCGCCGGATCGACCCCGGCCGGTGGCGCGATCAGACCCAAACTCTCGCTGGCTTTCGGGTAGGACTCGGCTACCCAAATCTCGCCGCCAGAGCGTTGCCGGCCGGGACCATGGCGTAGAGATCGCCGCACTGGCTCGAAAGCACATCGTTCATAATCTGCATCGCTGCATACTCTGGTGAGTCCGTGCCCGGCAGGCGATAGGAGATGAATGCGAGCGTATACGGCGGATTGCTGTCAAGCGTAAAGGTCTCCGGCTTGACCGGCTGCAGTTAAACCTCCGGCCGCGCGGGTGAGGCATGCTTTGGCAAGCCGGCATACATGGCCTTAACCTTGATGATGGTCGTTGCCGGATCGACATCGCCTAAGATGACCAGGATCACATTCGACGCGCTGTACTAGGTGTTGTGAAACTGCTTGAGCATCTCGCCTGTTGTCAGGTCAAAGGAGGCCTTTGTTCCGACGGGTCATGCGCATAGGGTGTTCCCGCAAAGACATCCTCGTTCAGACGACTGAAGAACTTGTACGTTGGGTTGGAGAGATCGCGCGAAACCTCCTGCCCGATTGCTCCTCGCTCTGCGCCCACTGCTCCCTGCGAGTTGTCGGTGCCGCGCAGGCATGAGGCCTCTGCATCGAGCGCCACATCCAGATCACCGGACGGCACCGTGGCAAAGTACTGCGTGATGTTCTGCTGTGTGTCCGCATTGTCTGACCGCCATTTCGGCGTAGGTAGCCGCTGTTTGATCGGCAGACACACCGAGCATCCGCGGGAGCTATGTATTCCCGCGCATGCGCCATGCCCCGGAAGCCCGCGGGCGTCTCGTCTCCAACCACGAGCACGTTGGCCTCAACGGTCACGATCGGGGCGAGCACGTGCGGATCATCGCGACGCGCAGGCCGTTGTCCAAGGTAGCGCGCACGATGGTGACCGTTGCGTCCTGCGCAACGAGCTGGACAGGTCTGCGAAGAACGTGGCAACCAAAGCCAACAAGAAGAAGGGCTTGAAGATCTTGGCCTTATGCACGTGAATATCAACTCCGCTTAAAACATAGTTTCTTTGACTAGGACGGTGATGACAAAATAGAGTGATTCAAAAGCTAACGTATTTGCGTTATCGTTATACCATGGCCGACCGGCCGCAAAAGCGCGGCAAGCTGTGCACAAGGCTTACTTCTTCCGGAGTCCTCTACGTCGCCGATCTCAGCTTGCGTCAAGGGCTATAGAATCCCTGCCCTGCTTCCGTACACTGAGTAAACTTTTCCTCCGGAGAGACTACGTGGGTATTTGGCGTTTGATCGTTCTGTTCGTGGTCACCGGTTCCGCGCAGCTTGCGTCCGCTCAGGGTACAGCGTCAACACTGGGCAAGTATGACCCTCGCCTTACCTTCGCCCCGTTGAGCCTGCCCGACCCGGTGAATGTCTACCGCTCGAGTAACGGCGCGCCCGGGCCTGATTACTGGCAGAACGAGGCCGACTACGAGATGCACGCAACGCTTGATACCAAAGCGAAGGTGCTCGCCAACGACGAGATCATCACTTACATCAACAACAGTCCGGACACCCTTCAGACCCTCTGGCTGCAGGTCGAGCAGAATATCTATCGCAAGGATTCACGCGCGCGCATCGCGAACGGAGGAATGCGACGCCCGCGTAAACAGGTCACTCAGGAGGACACTTCTGCCTACCAGACTGCGGGCTACGTCTTCGACACCGTCGAGATCCAGACCGGCAGCCAACCCGTCAAGGCGGACTACCTCATCAATGACACGCGAATGCAGATTCGCCTCGCCTCGTCATTGGCAGCCAAGGGCGGTACCGTGCGCGTTCACTTGCGCTATCACTACACGATTCCCGGCGTGTGGGGCGGCCGTACCTCCTGGGGCACTTCCAAACAAGGCGATATCTACGACATTGCGCAGTGGTATCCGCGCATGTGTGTCTATGATGACCTGCGCGGCTGGGATACGCTGCCTTATATTGGCAGCGAGTTCTACCTTGAGTACGGCCACTTTGACTACTTCGTCACGGTTCCGGCGAATATGATCGTGACCGGTTCCGGGGAGCTCGTGAACCCCACGGACGTGCTCACGCGCACCGAGATCAAGCGGCTGGCACAGGCGCGCACCAGCGATGCCACGGTGTACATCCGCAAACCAGGCGAAGTCGCAGATCCGACAACGCGTCCGCAGCAGTCCGGCATGCTTACCTGGCACTTCCACATGGATCACACGCGCGACGTGGTCTGGAGCGCCTCGCCGGTTTTCGTTTGGGACGCGGCAAGGATCAATCTGCCTGATGGTAAGACTGCTCTAGCCCAGAGCGTCTACCCGCCAGAGAGCGTCGGCGCGGATGCGTGGGACAAGTCCACCGAATACGTCAAGAACACGGTCGAGAACTTCTCCAAACATTGGTACCCCTACGAGTGGCCCAACGCCATCTCAGTGGCAGGCTTCTCAACCGGCATGGAATATCCAGGCATCGTCTTTGATGGCATCGACGACAAGGGCGGCTTTCTCTTCTGGATCACGGCGCACGAGATCGGCCACGACTGGTTTCCGATGATCGTCGGATCCAACGAACGGCGCCATGCCTTCATGGACGAAGGTTTCAACACGTTCATCGACATAGAGGAATCGGACCTCTACGCCGAGGGTAAGTACGGACCCAAACGTGACTCTGAATACTCGGCTGGAGGAGAGCCGCCGGACATGATCCTCAAGGTGCTCGATGACCCAGACGCGCCATCTCTACTCTTTGCAGCCGACGCTTACACTGGCTCCCTAGGACATCCGGTCAGCTACTTCAAAGGCGCCTATGGCATGGTGCTGCTGCGCGAACAGATCCTTGGCCCGGAACGGTTTGACCGCGCCTTTCGCAAGTACATCCGCGATTGGGCCTACAAGCATCCATCTCCTTCCGACTTCTTTCGGGAGATGGAGTCGGAAGGCGGCGAAGACCTTAGCTGGTTCTGGCGCGGCTGGTACATGGAGACTTGGCGCTATGACGTCGGGGTCGATAAGATCGACGGATCTACGGTTACTTTACGCAATAGCGGCCAGTTGGTACTGCCCACCACTGTTGAGGTAACTTTCAAGTACGGCAGCAAGCAGCGGTTGCATATACCCGTCGAGACTTGGCTCAACAAGGCGACATGGACCTGGAGCTCAGACGACCACAAACCGATCGGATCCGTCACGGTCGACCCGGATCACAAGCTGCCTGACGACGACCGTGCCAACAACCAGATGACAGCACCTTGAGCTGATGAGTCTCCACTCTGCCCGGAACAAGGCGCTAACCGAGCCGACCAACCAAATGTGAGCGCCTAGGGCTGGGACACAAAAAATCCCGCACCACACGAACCCGCCCGCACTAGCCCGGATGAGAGAGACGCGGTCCGAAGCCTAGGCTAACTCCACGCTGTAGCGGTACCGTTTCGGCGAGGCTGAGATTGATTGGTTAAACGCACCGATAGGACGATCCAGATCGCACAAGGCGTTTGTTATGTTGCTCGCTACCTTAATACCGGCGAGTTGCGGCTGCTCTGGCTCTGAATAGCTGCTGACGCGGAGTGAGAACTGGTTCCGGAAATGCCTCTTGATAGTTAAGGGGTCTGTGCTTTTCACCTGGAGTGAAGCCATGGCGCAGGACCACTGCGGCTGTAAATCGGTCCGAAACCGCACCTCAGGATGCGGGGCGATCCGCTTTGCCCAGCAGCCGCACCTCTTTGTTTTTCGCGCCTACCGCCGCCTCAAACTGGAAGACGGACAGCAATATAGCCGCAAGCGCGAGCTGTGCGGTTCCGAAATTCTCTTACTTACCGATGTCGTCTTCATCGACTTTGGCGGCGGGTGGGAACAGCGGAGAAACGCTTTTGATCTGCCCCTTGGCCATAGATAAAAAGCTTGTCCCTCGTGGAGCTAGGAACCACTTATGCAACGAAGCCCAGTTCAGATAGGTTGCAATCAAGCTGTCCGGGTCCATCTGCGCCATCAACGAGGAAGAAAACTCCATGCCGCTTCGAGAGTTGCGCCAGCTCCTTGATCGGCATGATCTGTCTGTTGTCGGTGTTGATATGGCAGACCATCATCATGCGGGTGCGCGGTGTAGTACGGGAGCAAGGAGAAACTTCGAGAGTCACTCTGAGAACTCGGCTGAAGAACAACTCAGGCCTTGACCTCCATGAATGACGTTTATCGGTTGTCTTTGTTAGTTCCCGTAATTCCGGGTGTGCAGGGTTGGCCGATCATTCCCGCTCGCATCGGTCCCACCTGCATTTTGTGTGCTCGCGCGGCGCAACGTAGGCTTGCCGCCCTTGCCTGGATCGTTAAGTTTTCGCTTGTTCTCAATGCGCGCAAGCCGCGCCTTCACATCATCAAACTCCGACGTGGTCTCCAAATATTGTGGGCGGGGTGGCAGCAATTTGGCAATTTCTTCCTGAGTCTTGGCAATTCGATCCGGGGTGGGGGGGTGTGTCTGGAAGGCCTTTGCCACAGCTCCCGGCTTATGTTTCTCCAGGTTCTCAATCTTCTCGAAAAAGCTTACCAGCGCCTGCGGATCGTAACCAGCCCGATACAAGTACTGCGTGCCAAGAAAATCCGCTTGCGCCTCAAAGTCTCGTGAGAACTGGAGAAAGGTGATCGGGATGCCAATGTTCGCAGCTTCGTAGAGCCCGTATCCAAGCCCACCGCCAATCATGATCAAGGGAATCGTTCCGATCTGCGCGTAATTCGCCCGGGTCATCTCGCGTGCTGCATGATGTGCAATGACGTGCGAGATCTCGTGGGCCATGACTCCGGCGAGCTCAGCTTCCGTGTCCGCGTTCAGGATGAGCCCAGAGTTAACATAGAAGAAGCCGCCCGGCAACGCGAAGGCGTTGACCTCTTCGGAGTCTATGACCTTAACGGTAAACGGGATCTTCGCATCGGAGTTCCTCACCAGATTCTGCGCGATGCGGTTGACATATTCGGTGACCACCGGATCAGAGACAAACTTGGTACTCTTTTCAAGCATCATCGAGTACTGTTTGCCCATGCTGATCTCGGAGTTGACCGAGTACCAGTTGCCCATGCCGCGGCCGCCGATGGTTCGTGTTCCTACGGCACTTACATCTTCTTCGCTGCCGGGCTTGACTCCCTTGACTACTCCATCCGCGCCCACCGTGGCATTGAGGGGGACGTCCGGGCTCGTTGCCGTCGGCGACAAGGATAGGCCGCCGGATGAAGGCGCGATAGGCGGCGTCGATTGCGCGCCGGCCCGAAAGTCAAAGAGCACGCAAACAGTTAAAAGAAGGGCAGATTCTAGGACACGACGCTTCATCGATGGCACCTCGACGGAGGAGAGCAGACGTTAGGTTGGCCTGCAGCCAATGCGCACCTTCGCTGATCACTTTATATTATGAATGCGATCGCAATAGCAACAGTGCGCCGGGCTTCGCATGCATCTGATCGAGGCAAAGTGGACAGACTTCGCCTAGGGAGCTGCTTTTCAAATGGTGGTGCCGCCTCCTTGCGGTACTCGCGGCAGTAGGCTTTTTGTGTCGCAATGGATCGGCTTTAGCCATGCAAGCTCCGCACGAAACAGGGGCAGCCCTGACCGTGCCGCTCTACACGGCGGCAAGCCCGGACCAGCAGTGTTACCTGCACATACTCCACCTGCACACGGGTAAGTCGCTCGCCATCCTCAATCATTTTCTGCGGGACCACTGGACAGGGGAGGTTCAACAGTTCGACCCCGCGGCATCGTCTGCGGGTACCTATGCCTGACCAGCAATGCCGCACTTTGTGAGCGCAACCGCGGCGTAGCCGAGCACTAGCGCTCTCGCTTGCCGCGGGGGCGTCGGCTACTATCCAGACCCGCAATTTGTGCACGTCGACCTAGGCCCAGTGCGCAGGTGGGTTCTGAGATAAGCTGCCGTTTCGCTAGCCGGCTCCTTCGATCTAGCGAGTACAGGAGTCGCAGTGCCGGCAAAAGGTGTGATTCATGCGATGGGCTGTGACCATGAGAATGCTGCCAATAAATGTTACGCACACTTCTGCCGCGTGCGACGGTAAGCTGTCGCCGAAGTAGGCGCCAAAAAAGATAAAGCACAGGCCTAATCCCATGAGGAGAAGGATTCGCAGCCGGCCATGGCGGCGGAAGCCGCGGATAAGAGCAATCGCGCCGATGAGCGCTATGCCAATAGCGAAGGTACGATGGGTCCGCTCCTCGCCTGGCAGAAAATGCGCCAGAGGCGCAGAGAACGAGATGAGTACGGGCGTTACGATGCAGTGGACCACGCAAAGCACCGAGGCCCATACGCCGACACGGTCAGGAGAAAGGGCGAAGCTGTTGAGAGTTCGCATGATCGGAGTTTCCTAGCTTTAGGGGATGGAGGCGAAGTTTCCCCCAAGCACTTTATACGCTAATGATAATGCACTTGCAACAGCAGCCTAGCGCCTATCCAGTCCCGCTCCGCAAGCTTCAAATTGTAGACGCGAGTCCACCTGCATCAGCGGTACAATGCGACAGGTACAAATAAATGATTCGAAACACGCAACAAAAGGAAGCGATCTACTCGGCCTTCGAGCAGGCAGATCGCCCGCTTTCTCCAGAAGAAGTGCTCGCTCTGGCCGCCAGGAAGGTGGGACGGTTGAGTATCGCGACTGTCTACCGAAATATCAACGTCCTGGTAGCAAGCGAGACTCTGGCCAAGGTCGAGGTGCCAGGCGAACCGAGCCGTTATGAGGTGGCAGGCAAAGAGCATCACCATCATTTCCAGTGCGACCGATGTCGCAGACTGTACGAACTACCGGGATGCCTGGTTCGCGAGAAGCCTCGCCTCCCGCGGGGCTTCCGCTCGACAGGGCACGAAGTCTTTTTTTACGGTCTTTGTGCCGAGTGCAATTGAAAGATCAGAGTACGCTGCCTGCTTACTTCGGACCAGATGCGCTCCAGATCAGTGCCGGGTGAGCAAAATGTTCGCAGCGTAGATCAGCCCGGAACCCGCGAGAACAGAAGGCATCAGGTATTTGCGAGGACCTTCACTTTGGCGCACCTCCGGCAGAAAATCGCCCGTAGCCATCTGAATGAAGAAGCCCGCTGCCAGGGTCAGCAGAATGACAGCATTGCGTGATGAGATAACCCACCATATCGTCAGCAGGCCGCCCAACATAGGGGCAAGTGCGTCAGCCAGAAGAAATAAGTAGTCCGACCAGCGCGGCCTCTCCTTGCCTGCTGAGAGAATGATGGTGTTCATTCCATCCCCAACATCATGAGCAGCAATGCCGACAGCTACGGCGTAGCCGGCGGGGTGCGATGCTGCATACGCTGCTCCAATCGCCATTCCATCGCGAAAGCTGTGAAAAATGAGCATACCCGCGGCGATGCGCCTGGCGAGTTGGTGCGGACGAGGAACACTTGGGTCACCCCAGGTGAGAGCATCGAGGAGGCTCTCAATGCCTAGAAAGAGCAGGAAGGACAAGAGGGTTAGACCAAGAACATCAGAGACAGACAGGTGCCCTTGGGGGGCGAGTGCGACTGCTTCGGGAAGCAAATCGAGAAATGCGGCGCCAAGTAGAAGGCCGGCGCCGGCGGCTATAAGCAAACTAATCTGCGCGTGCAAGCGTAAAGCTAGTGCGCCGCCAAGAAGAGTAGAGAGAATCGGGATGGTGAGTAGAAGTATCGGCATCGAGCGGGAGCAACGCTCTACCGATACTACACTCGCAATATCGAAAAGAAACACTCCTCCAAGAACAAGAGGGACGACGGCGCGAGTCGTCCCTGCTGTACCGAGCGTACTCCGTAGCCAGCAGCCTGCTTGTGCAGTGTATCTATAAAGACGACACGTACAGAGCGGGACATACCTGCAGGATTTAGGAGACAACCTCGACGGGGCCATGATTGTCGCAGTGGTCGCCATCCGGATGATGTAGATGCCCTTCCACTAGGTAATCGATGTGGTTACCATGGGGTACCGCTTCATGACCACAATCGGCGCCATGGGTGTGATCGGCAGCATGGCCATCGCAAGTGTGGCCATTGGTGCATTCGGCCGGGTTCACCGTACTTACCTCGAGGGTATGCTCGTCGACGTGACCCTCGTGCAGATTGTGCAGGTGGCCGTCATGCAGATAATCAACGTGGTCGTTGTGTTGGATGGCCGTGTGCCCACAGTCGGTGCTGTGCTGATGGGTGTGGTTTTCATGAACAGCGTGATCAATAGCCATGGAATCTTCCCTCTGAGGTGTTGTTGGGTGAGTGTAACGGTGTTTTTCGGAGGCGTGTGCGAGACCATTTGAAATCAGATCCAGCATGTGCTGATCCGCAAGGTAATAGAGCATGTGCTTGCCGTCGCGTCGACGCTGAACGACATTGTCCGCGCGAAGGATGCGAAGCCGCTGGGAGATGGTCGTGATGGATTCCTGCTCGTAGCTGGAAAGTTCCGAGACGCAGCAGGGTCCGTTTGCTAAGTGAGCTACCAGTCGAAGGCGAGCAGCGTCGCCCAGAGCACGGAAGATGCGTGAGGCTCGATCTACCCCTTCCCCATCGATGGGCCCCCGAAGATGCCCATCGCGGTGATCTTCCGCCCCGCAAGAAGCATCTTCTAAAGCTCGCTGATCAGGAACCCGATTGGTTTTGCCTCTAGTGTCGTTCACAAGATCCACTATAGCACAGTTGCGCAAGTGTGCAAGTGTCTCTAGTGCGAGCAGCAGTTCTCACCACGGAGCGCCATGATGCCGGCTCGGATCAGAAAGGGAACCAGGATAAGTGCGGCAAGACCATCGGCCCATCCGATGTGAAAGAGCCGCTCAACCAGCAGACCAGCCAGGACAATGGCTGCCTGGTACATGCAGAAGTTGGTCTGCTTGGCGTCGGTCATCATGGCAAAACTCCCGAGCGCGATGCCAACGCGAGCTTTGGCCCGAGAGAGCAACGGCATAAAGATGAGAGCTGCGGTGGTCACGGCAAGACCGAGTTTGCCGACAGGCGCACTTCGACCCGTACGCAGTTGGATCACCGACTCGACGAACACGAAAGCGCCTAGTGCAATCAGACAGTAACCAGCGAACTGGAGGCTGATTCGCTCGGCTCTGTGCCTCCGATGGTGATCCATTTCATGGGACATGCGCCATAGCAGCGCCATCGCGGATAGCACCTCGATGACGCTGTCGAGGCCGAACCCCGTGAGCGAGATACTCCCCTGCTGCGCTGCGCTTGTCAAGGCCAGTGCCGCTTCCGCGAAGCCCCAGAGAATGGTTAGTATCTCGAGTTGCTTGCCGCGCTCAGCTGCAGCTGCGCGAAACTCGTCTTGAGTACTGCTCAAAAGCATGCTGACGGCCCCTCGCCTCTCTAACTAGCAGGATTTCTTTAGCGGGAAGAACGTATTCCCAGCCTTGCATTGATAGCAATCTCGCTGCGCCAAGATCCATCATTGTCTTTTCTTAGACGCCTCGAATCGGGCTGAGTGTATTCATGCGCCTGATTTGGGCTCTGTTGCATTAAACATGGCTAAGGAGGCCAAGAATGGACCGGATGGGTAGGATCAGTCATGTCAAGCGCCGTCGCTTTCCTGTTGAGATCATTCTGCTTTGTGTTCGCTGGTACTGCAAGTACGGGATCTCGTACCGAGATCTAACGGAGATGATGCAGGAGCGCGGCGTAGAAGTAGACGCGTTAATAATCATGCGCTGGGTACATCGCTATGCGCCTGAGTTGAAGAAGCGGGTGCGCTGGTGCCAAGGCTACCGAGCCACCTCTTGGCGGGTGGATGAGACGTATGTGAAGGTGGGTGGTCGGTGGAAGCACCTCTTTCGCGCGTTGATAAGCCTGGTCGCTCGATTGACTGCATGCTGGCCGATCACCGCAATACGCGGGCAGCCCATCGTTTCTTGGAAAAGCATTAACGATCATGCGCGACTGGCCGCCATCCTCGATCACCTCCGACCAACTCGGCTCCTACCCGAAGGCGATCCACCGTTTACAGCGCGAGGGCAAGCTGCCTGCCGACACCAAGCATCAAACTGCAGGTACCTGAACAACCTGTCAAGGGCAGGGTAAAACCAGGCCAGTGACTTGGATTGAAAGAGCGACTGTCGCGTATGGAAGACAGTCGTTCTGCCCCTTAGAAGATAGCCGCAAGCCACAGAAAAAGGATGCGGTGTACCACCCCGAATGAACCGATTTTCAGGAGGCGTTGCGAATGCATACCATCAAGGCCACCGGCCTTCTGTTCACTGTTCTACTGTCAGGAAGTATCGCCCTGGCCCAGAACACCAACTCGGGCGATATTCAGGGGACGGTCACCGACAACACCGGCGCTGTCATTCCCGATGTGACCATTAGCGTGTTCGACGTAGACAAGGGCGACACGCACACGGCCACCACAAACGCTGCCGGCGTCTTTGATACCGGTTCGATCGTCCCTGACCACTACAAACTAACCTTCACCAAGCCGGGCTTCACCACCCTGGTGCGCGGGCCCATCACCCTTGGCACCGGCACCTCAAACATCGACGCCCCGCTCGCCGTGGGCTCGGAGAGCCAGCAGGTTACAGTCACCACGGATCTGCCCCTGCTGAACACTGAGAGTGGCGCGGTGGAAGCGACGCTCAACGCGCAGACGATGGTGCAGCTGCCGCAGACAGGCGCGGACTGGGAGAACTTCATCATCCTGCTGCCGGGTGCCTCGGGCGCGCCGGAAAATCAATCGAGCGGAGCAGATCCCGGCCAGGCGGCATCGATCAACGGCAATCTGCCCTTTGAGAGCATGTTGCAGGATGGCGCCACGACGACTCTGCCGATGAGCCAGAACTCGGACGTGGCTGCGGCACGGGTGCGTTTAACTTCGGCAGCATCCAGTCCAAGTACCTCAACGCGCCTACAACACCGGACGCGCGTAATGGGCAGGGCGTGGGCTACAACCAGTACCACACACCTGTGCCGATCAATTACCAGTACAGCTTCGATATGCAGGAGCAGTTGAGCACGAACTTCGTCGCCGATATCGCCTATGTCGGCAACCATGGCAAGAACCTCAACTTCCCCCGTCGACATCGACCAGGTTCCACAGCAATACCTTGGCCCGAACGATAAACAGTTTGAGCCTTATCCGATCTTCAGCAGCATCAACGGCAGCCCGAACAACGCCATCTCCAACTACAACGCGCTCGAGGCCCAGATCACCAAGCGCATGACCAATGGTCTGGAGTTCAACGTCAACTACACCTGGTCCCACTTCCTGGACGATCTGGACTCCTCCGGCTGGGCTAACCGGGAAGGCTTCCAGAACTATCAGAACGCCTTTGATACCAACGCGAATTACGGCAACTCGAACTTCGATATCCGCAACATGTTCAAGGGGCAGGTGATCTACCAGCTTCCTGTCGGCCGCGGGCGCCAGTTCCTGAACAGCAATGCGCTTCTCGACGCGGCACTGGGAGGCTGGCAGGTGGCGAGCACCTTCGTGGTGCAGGGAGGCAATCCGATCAGCATCACGACCGGCAACAACAACAGCTCCTATAACCAGTCCGGGGGCTACACGCAGTATGCAAACCTGGTCGGTAATATCAACGCCGTCCCCGGTGGACGCCTCAATCGCCTGCAGGAGTGGTATAACCTGGACGCTCTTGCTGTTCCAGCCCCAGCCACCTATGGCGACTTCCGTCGCAATACGGTTTACGGGCCTGGCTTGTCAGAGGTAAACGCCTCGCTTGGCAAAACCTTCAACGTGTGGCCGGAGCGCAATGTGCAGATGCAGGTCCGTGCGGATGCGCAAAATGTGCTCAACCATGCGAGCTTCGGTCAGCCTGGGAACAATGCCATCGGTCCAAACCAGTCAGCACAGATCACTGGCACAACCGTCGGCGGAAGAACGATGCAGCTCTACGGCCGCATCTCTTTCTAACAGAGCAGGGCACAACGCGAAAGGGACGGCACACTCGCCGTCCCTTTCGCGTTCTAGCAAAGCCTTGAACGGCATAGGTACGATAGAAGCGTGCGAACACAACGACACAGCCTGCGTCGCCTGCCTACGCTGCTTCTCGCCTCTTCTGCAACGTGGGTGCTCGCGCAAACTCCTGCGCCGGCACCAGCCGACGAAGCTGCCGCGCATATGCGCCGCGCTCAGCAGTACTTGGCAGAAAAAAAGCCGGAGCTCGCTATCCCTGAGCTTCGTGCGGTGGTGCAGTTAAACCCCTCTAACGTAGACGCACATGCAAATCTGGGAGTACTGCTCTACTTTCAGGCCAAGTATGCCGAGGCTGTGCCTGAACTGCGCGCCGCCGTCCAGGCGCAGCCAGGACTGGCAAAGATTCAGGCGCTGCTGGGCACGAGTGAGAAGCGCAGCGGCGACCTGGTAGCGGCGCAGCAGGATCTCGCCGCCTCATTCCCGCTACTTGAAGATAAAAAGATTCGCGTCGATACCGGCCTGCAGCTGGTAGAGGCCGAGCAGGCGCTCGGCATGCTTGATAAGGCGGCCGCAGTCATCGCAACCCTTCGCGACCTGGCTCCCGACAATCCGCAGATACTCGCAGCGTCTTACCAAATCTATGCGCAGGCCATGAACGAGTCGCTCCTCGGCCTCGCCGTTGCCGCGCCATCCTCGGCGCAGCTGCCCTTCTTGATGGGCCTGCAGCTGCTCCAGCAAGGACAAGGCGAAAAGGCCATCATCGAGTTTCGGAAGGCGCTGGCGATCGATCCCAATCTGCCCGGCCTACACTATGAGCTCGCGCAGACACTCTTCAGCTCCTCTGATCCGCAGGAACATGCCCAGGCTGAAAGCGAATACGATGCCGCGCTGAAGGTCAATCCCTTTGACGAAAAGGCGTGGCTCGGGCGCGCAGACGCCGAGGCTGGCCGGGGTGCGATGCAGGAGGCAAAGGCCGGCTACACCAGGGCCCTCGCGCTGCAGCCCAATGATGCCGATGCCGAGACCGGCCTGGCGAAAGTATTGCTGGCCGAGAACGATAAGCAGCAGGCGACCGGCCTGCTTGAGCACGCAGTCGCGCTCGACCCCACTAACATCACGGCGCACTATCGCCTGAGCACGCTCTACCGGCAAGAGGGACGCGCTGAAGATGCTAGGCAGCAGCTCGCACTCTACGAGCACTACAAAGCCTTGCACAGCGAGCTTGAGGCCGCCTTCAAAACAATGCGCGGCACGCCGTACGCCGAGAGCAGCGTAAAGCACCCGTGAGCAAGCCACAGCCGTTCGCAGTCATTCTCCTCCTCATGCAGCTATACTCGCCCTGGCTCTGCGCTCAGCAGCGAGAACCGGCCGCTCGCACTTCACCTGTGCAGATGGTTGACATCACCGCCTCCACCAAAATCGAATTCAATCACCTCTCCTCACCGCAGAAGAAATACATCGTCGAGTCGATGAGCGGAGGCCTTGCCCTGATCGACTACGATCGTGACGGCTGGCCCGATATCTATTTCACCAACGCACCCGACGTCGACATGCAGCTGGCGGGCAAGAAGGCGCGCAGCGCTCTCTTTCATAACAATCACGATGGAACCTTTACCGATGTAACGACCAGGGCAGGCGTTGAATTTCCATGCTGGGCGATGGGCGCGGCGGTAGGCGACTACAACGACGATGGCTGGCCCGACCTGCTCGTCACCTGCTTCGGCGGCGTGGTCCTCTACCGCAACAATGGCGACGGGACATTCACAGACGTAACCAAGATCTCGGGCCTTGCCAGCGACACCGGCTGGGCGACCGGCGCTGCCTTCGGTGACTATGACGGCGATGGCAGGCAGGACCTCTTCGTCGCACACTATGTCGACCTGGACCTCAAAGACCTGCCTACCTTTGGCTCGAAGATGACCTGCACCTATCACCAGATTCCTGTGCAATGTGGGCCGCGCGGACTGAAAGGGTCGCCCGATTCGCTCTATCGCAACAACGGCAACGGCACATTTACCAACGTCGCTCAGCAGGCGGGCGTGGGCGATCCGCAAAAGTTCTTTGGCCTCTCTGCCCAGTGGACCGACTTCAATGACGATGGCCGTCTCGACCTGTTTGTCGCCAACGACGGCGAGCAGAATTATCTATATCGTAACAACGGCAATTGCACATTCACCGATGTAGCCTACCAGGCCGGGGTTGCCGTCAACCAGGATGGCAACGAACAGGCAAACATGGGCATTGCCATCGGCGATTACCAGCACACCGGGCGCTTCGGTATCGCAATCACTCACTTTAGTGAGGAGTACGCCGAGCTCTATCGCAACGACGGCAGCATGAACTTTACGGATGTCGCTTACGATTCAGGCTTAGCCCGCGCAACAGAACCGTTCGTCGGCTGGGGTAATGCATTTCTCGATGTAGACAATGACGGCTGGCCCGATCTGCTGATGGTCAATGGCCATGTCTATCCTCAGGTCGACACGGTCGAGATTGGTACGCATTACCGCGAGCCCAAGCTCCTGTTCCTAAATCAACATGACGGTAAGTTTTCTGACGTAAGCACCCTCGCCGGCCCGGCGCTCCGTGTGCCGCAGGTTAGTCGCGGCCTGGCTGTTGGCGACCTCTTCAACGATGGCAGGGTCGAGGCTGTAGTCGAGAACCTGGAGGGTGCACCGATGGTCCTGCGGCCGGAGGGCGCTCCCACCGCTCACTGGATCGGCTTTGAACTTGCCGGCGCCCTGGTGAACCGTTTGGCGCTGAACACCAAGGTACGCGTGACCGCGGGTGACCTGGTCCAGGTGGATGAGGTTCGCAGTGGAGGAAGCTACTTGTCGCAAAGCGATCTGCGGCTGCATTTCGGCTTGGGCGATCACGCGGTTGCTGACAAAGTCGAGATACTCTGGCCTGGCGGCAAAACCGAGACGCTCGAACACCTTGCGGCCGGAAATATCTACTCCGTGCTTCAAAACCATGGCGTTGTTCGGCAAGAGCAGATTCGACCCTCAAAGTCTGATCAAAGCCAATCGGGTACGGCGAAGCAATAAGTCCGAGGATTGGATCCTCCCATGAGTAAGTAGGCTGATCGGCCTCCATCCTTGACCTAGTCTTTTCCACGAACGCACCCACCTCCCGCGGTTGATCGAGCGCCCGGTTCTACTGCGAAGTTAGCGTGGGCAACGGGGCATCTAGTGGAGCGGTGGTCTTTTTGTGGCTGTCACTTAGGTTGTACCGAGAGATGTCAGTACCTATCAGGGCTGCTCCGTGCAAGGAGCTGGGGAGCTGCAGGCAGCTTGTCGGAGAAGTTTTGATGGGGATGGTTTGAAGGAAGCCGGTGGCGCGGCGGATGCGGTGAGTGGCTAGGGAATTTAAATTGGGCCATCCCGGCTAGGAGAGCGTCTCTTGCTAGGCTCGGTAAGGTCTCAAAGGCAAGAGATGTTGAGGCGTGACGACCGCAAGCAGCTGTTGGGCAGCTGAAGCGGGCCGGTCTGAGGCTGTTTTGTCATGAGTGAGCGCGAGGAGGCGTTGCGTGTGTGAGCACGGCTTGGGGCGACCGGGTTGAGGGCTGCGTCGGTCATGTTGGTTAGGAACTATCGAGCCGGTGCGTCGTCGGTGCGGTGTTCGACGGAGAGCAGCTGTTGGCTGGTGATCCGTTCGACCACGAGCGTGGGCTTAGAGCAGAACGGGCACTTGATCTGAGCGATGGGCGCGGGTTGTGGCTTCGGTGAGCGTCAAAACAGTAAGCGCTTCGAGCGGGCTGGCCACGGCTGGCAAGTGCCGGCGCGACAGATGCAGATAGACCGTCGTGTGGGCCAGCTTGCCGTGTCTGAGCAGCACCTGGATGGTGCGAAGATCGGCGCCCGCTTCCAGCAGATGCGTCGCGTAGCTGTGCCGAACGTGTGCGGCGAGACACGCCTGGTGATGCCGGCCGCCTTCGCCGCCTCGGTCACTGCCGTCCACGCGACCCTGGTGGTGACTAGCACATCAGCTCGCCAGTTGTTCTCCATGCCCGGAAATCGATAGGTCTTCGCCTTCAGCCAGCGCCAGTACTCGCCCAGGCTGGCCAATAGCTTTGGGCTTAACGGCAGATCGAGGTCGCGCCCAACCTTGCCTTTGTGGATGTGCAGCACCATACGTTCGCTGCCGATGCCGGCTACCTTCAGGCTGCGCAGCTCGTCCCTGCAAACGCCGGTCGCATAGAGCGTCATCTCCATGGCACGATGGATCAGGTTGCCGCTTGCATCGATCAGCCGTGCGACCTCTTCCTGGCTGAGCACCGTCGGCAGAGGCATGCAATGCTTGGGAAACGGGATCGAATCGGGCAGTGAAGGCCGGCGCAGTGTCTTGACGAATCGAAAGCGCAGCGCCAGCGGCTGTCGCTGTTCGCAGCCATGATCGGGACGTTCGGTCTGCTCGTGTTGTGGATGGATCACACAAGTCAAAGCCGGCATTGCAGTCCGGGTTCGATGCGTCGGCTTCGGAGCGGTGGATTTGTCCAGAGCCTGTCTGTTGCGGCTGTCTCCCTATCAAGCGGCATTCGCAAGCAAGAGCGCTGCACCATAGGCCATTGCTCTTTACGGAGCGTTGCATCGAAAGATGTTTGCATGTTCCCATGCAAAAGATGCATTTACAAAGCGTGGCAGCATTGGAGCATGCAATCATGCAAGTAATCGTAATGAACTCCCAAAAAGGGCGACAGCGGCAAGACCTCCGTGAGAGGACCAGCCTCATCCAGTGTAAGTATCTGCGATAGCAGGTATGGCAGGACGCTAAAGTATGCGCATATTCTTTTGAAGAGGCCGCATTCTACGGGTAGGGAGACGATGTGAGCGATGCGAAGTCTATAACGCCGGACGCGGTCCATAATAGCGGAGACCGAGAGCCAAATCGAAGCGGGAATGTGCTTCAGGTGGAGCGTCGCGATTTTACCGAGCTTGTGCCCGCGGTTCGCCCGCGCGTGCAGTCGATGCGCGGCTTCGATCCTATCTACACTGATATCGTGGACTATATCGTCCGCTGCACGCACAGGATATGGGACGAACGTGATGTGGGTCTGATCTACACCCATTACACGCACAATTGCGTTCTCTACGGAGTGCTTGGCACCATGTATGATCGCGAGTCCATCGTGCGCGAGACCATCCAGCGCATCGTTGAGCTGCCCGACCGCCGCGGCATGGCCACATCGGTGATCTGGCGCGGCAATGATGTGGATGGCTTCTACACCTCGCATATGACCCATGGTACGGGGCGCCACACCGAGTACGGTATCTTCGGCAAACCTACCGGCCGCACCTTTGTCACCCGGACCATTGTTGACTGCATGATTCTTGAAAACAAGATCTACCGGGAGTGGGTAGCGCGCGACAACATGGCACAGCTGATGCAGCTCGGGATTGATCCGCAGCAGTATGCAGCCAACCTCGCTCAGCGCAGATTCGACGCCGGCGAGGCAGTCGTCGAGATCTCCGAAAACCGGCGCCTGTTGGGGCAGTATCCTCCTGAGACTGAGCCTGATCTAACGCTCGCGCACAACGATCTCGAGGCACAGGTGCTTACGTGGCTTCATCACATTTACAACAAGCGCATGTTTGGCAGAATCGGTGACATCTACGCGAGCAACTGCCAGTGGCACGGGCCGCTGATGCGTGAGCTATACGGCGTTGCTGCGGTCATGCACCAGACCATGCGGCTGGTCGCCATGCTTCCTGATTGCGCGTTTGTGCCGCAGCATATTTGCTCGATCCCGAGCGAAGAGGGCGGCGAGAAAGTGGCCCTCCGGTGGGTCATGGATGGACACCACCTTGGCTATGGCTCGCTCGGTGCGCCCACTGGACACAAGCTGGTCGTCATGGGTTTCACGCACCTCCATATCCGTGATGGGAAGATTGTTGATGAGTGGGTGCTCTACGACGAGCTTTCGATGCTGGTGCAGATCAAGCTCGGCGCTTTACATAAGGCTGCCTAGCGGTTGGAAGCACAAAGGTGGGCGCGCATGAGCAGCGATCGTGTGAATCAAGCCGAGGCCGAAGCCGAGTCTACGTCGGCACTCAGTGCGGGCGTGCTGCAGACTGAAGATGGCCTGCTCTCTGTGGCTGCTCCGCACGATCAACCAGCACCCGGTCTGCTCTGTGATCTTCCGCTTGCTCGCCGGGTGATAGCCTTTGCCTTCCTGCTCGTTGCCGAGTTCTTTTATGGATGGGCGTGGAATACCGTTGATGTGCTGCGCCCCTTCTTTCGGCAGAGTCTTGGACTGAGTCTGACGCAATCAGGTTCGGCTTACTCTGCGCAGGGCGCCGGCGCCCTGATCGGGGCGATCACCATCGGCCAGCTGGCCGACCGCTTTGGCCGCCGCAATATGCTGGCTATCGTGATGATCGGCTACGGAGTGCTGCTCCTAGCTGGAGTGGCTGTAAGCAACTATGCCGAACTCTTAGCGCAGCGCTTTGCCCTTGGCATTTTTCTGGGCGGTAGCTTTCCTGTCGTGGTCGGCATCTATGTGGAGCTCTTTCAGCCTGCGGTGCGCGGCAAGTTGGCGAGCGCAATCAATACCACTTTTTCGTCGGCGATCATCCTGCTGGGTGTTGCTTTCGGGCACCTGGGCCGCCACAACTGGCATCTGCTGCTCTGGCTCGGGGGTGTGCCGCCGATTCTGCTTGCAGCTTTCGCCTACAGCGTCATCCCGGTCGCGCCGGACGCGCGCTCTGGCTCCTCTGCTTTTTTTTCCAAAACACGAGCTGCAAAGGTTCCGCTCGCGGAGATGTTTGCTCCCTCTGTGCGCCGCCAGACGCTGCTCCTGGCTGCGCTCACCGGTCTCAACTTCTTCTCCTACCAGGCATTCAGCGGCTGGCTTACGACCTATCTTCAGGGCGTGCGCCTGCTGCCTCTCTCTGAGATCGGCCATCTCGTCTCGTCACAATTTGCAGGCAATATCCTGGGGGGATTTTTTTGGGGATGGGCCGGTGACCGCTACGGACGCCGCTTCGGAGCGATCGGCTTTCTCATTGCCTCTGCAGCGATCGTGGCCTACCTGAGGGTGCCCAGTGTGTTCTTTCTGCTGGTCTCGCTCGGCTTTCTGTATGGATTTGCGCTGTCGGCGAGTGTGACCTGGGGCCCTTGGCTCGCCGAGCTGTATCCGCCTCATCTTAAGTCCACAGCCTCTTCTATCTTCAACTGGGGGCGACTGGTCAGCTTCTTCGCACCGCTGCTCACAGGAGCGCTCGCGACCCACTTCGGGCTGCGCGCAAGCATGCTGACGAGCAGCTTTACCTTTGTCGTTGCTGCGGGTATTTGGTTCAGCCTGCCCGAAACGCTGCCTGCATTACGCAATCGGTAGGATGGTCACTCGTAAGACACGGCGTGCCAGTTCGGTGGCTACTGGCCAGCCTCAGCAGACTCCAGCTCGGCGATCGTAACGCGCTCCTGCTTGATATCTAACCGCAAACGGTTGAAGAAACTCATGTACACGTTTGCGATCCAAACCAGCGCGAACTCAGAGAGCAGGTAACCGCGCCAGCCCTGATAGAGCAGTTGATAGTGGGTAAGAAATAGAAAGAACGCTGTGACGTAGTGGCTGAAGCAGTACTCGCAGGTGAAGAGATAAAAGAACTTGCGCACAAAGAGGGGCTTGGTCTTCTGGCTTTCATCCTTGCAGAACTCTCTCGGTTCGCGGAAGACCTCCTCGTGAGTTACCGTCCACGAGGCGCAGGCTACGGGAAGAGCGAGGAGCAAGAGAAAGACGAACTGCTGACCGAGGGGCGCGGCAAGAATGTGCGGCATCAGGTTCACTCTTCCTCCATATCTTTCCGCGGCGCGCCGGAGATGCTGCTCTTTTAGATGCGCCGTAAGCAGCCCAGCTTGATCAGCGAGCCAAATCCCGGTTACCTGAGATTGTAAATTTAGCGGTTACATGTTCTGTCTCTTCGGGCTGCGCTCCGCCTAAGGTGAGCATATAAGTGCCGGCAGCGACCGCACGCCGGCCGGCCTCGTTCACCGTGCTGAGCTGGCGAGCTCTAAGCACAAACGTCAGATGCCGCGACTCGCCCGGCCGCAGATGGACGCGCTCGAACGCGGTCAACGCCAGGCGAGGTGAGATCGCAGCTCGGGGCGGCGTTAAGTAAAGCTCCGCTACCTGGTCGCCTTCCACGTTTCCCGTGTTGCGCACATCTGCCTCGACAGTCAACGGCTGACCGGCCTCCAGCTGCCCGGCCGACAGCTTTAAGCCACTGAACGCAAACGATGTGTAACTTAGCCCAAAGCCGAAGCCGTAGAGCGGCTTGCCTGAAAAATAGCGGTAGGTCCGGTTCTTCATCGAGTAGTCCGTAAATGGTGGCAGTTGGTCAAGGCCCGTGTAGAAGGTGATCGGCAGTTTGCCCCCGGGATTGTTCTTGCCTGAAAGTGTCTCTGCGATGGCGGTCCCGCCGGCTTGGCCTGGGTACCACGCGTCAAGGATCGCGGCTGCATGCTGCTGGGCCCAGTTCACCGCCAGCGCGCTGCCGTTCATCAAGACGACGACCAGTGGTCTGCCCGTTGCCGCCACTGCCTGGAGCAGCTGGAGCTGCGCGGCTGGCAGGTCAATGCTGGTGCGGTCGCCGCCTGCAAAGCCCTCGACGTGGATCGGCATCTCTTCTCCCTCAAGCTCAGAAGAGAGACCGACGAACGCGACAACCACGTCTGCCTGCTTGGCCGCCTGAACAGCCTCGTCTCGCAGGCTGTCAACGGGTGGCTCCCAACGCAGAGAGATGCCGGCGTCAGGCTGGCCGCTGGGGTGACGGAACTCAATGCGCAGGGTATGGGCGGCGGTGTCGGCAAAGTGCATCGTGATGCCGGGCGGCAGCCTTTTGCCGGAAGCGGGCTCGCCGTTGGGAATACGCAGGTCAACAAGCTTGTCGTCGAGGTAAGTTGTGAGCTGATCTGCCACGCTACAGCTGTCACAGCCGCCAAGCTTGATGGCGAGTCGATAATTGCCGGCCGAGGGCGGCGTGAGGGTGCCCGTCCAGCGTACCGAGAAGCTTTGCTGCAGCAGCCCGGCGAGAGGACTGGCGTTGTTCCAGTCAAAGTCCACCTGCTTGTCGATGCGCGTCGCGGCAGGCCGGCCGGAGAAGTCGGAACTCGCGTAGTACTCGCCTTTGAGGCCCTGCTCGCTCGCGCCTGCTGTGGGGTGCAGCGCAGTGCGCGGCACGGGCAGCGCGATGCCCTCTGCGTAGGAGGAGCCCTGCGCGTAGAGCACGCGCGCGCCTGCGAACTCAGCCTCGATGCCATCGACGGGCAGCACCGGGTGCAAGGGGATCGCGTTGTAATTTCCTTCGATCGCAGCCAGCGACGCGGCATTAGGACCGATGACGGCAAGGGTATGCATCCCTGGCTTCAGCGGCAGCGTCTGATGTTCGTTCTTAAGCAGCACCATCGACTCGCGGGCAGCGGTCAGGGCGAGGGCCTGGTGTACCGGGGAACCGTCCTCGCTCATGGGAATCCGGTTATAGGGGTTGGCCGTCGGCCCATCAAACATGCCGAGTTGCATGCGTGCCGTAAAGAGCCGCGCAACAGCGGTGTCAATGGCGCTCTCCGGCAGCAGGTGATCTTTGATGGCCTGGCCAAGCGCCTTGTACGTGTTGCCGCAGTTTGTGTCTGTACCGGCAAGCACGGCGGAGGCAGCCGCGTGCTCGGCATCCGGGGAGGTCTTGTGGAACATATAAAAGTCGTCGACGGCCCCGCAGTCAGAGGTGACAAAACCCTTAAAGCCCCAGCGTCGGCGAAGTGTCTCGTCGAGCAGCATCGTATTGGCGCAGGCTGGGGTGCCATCGACGCGGTTGTAGGCGCACATGATGGAGTCGGCGTAGGCCTCGGTGATCGCGGCCCGGAAAGCGGGCAGGTAGGTATCTTCCAGGTCGTAGGCCGAGGGCGTGACATCAAATCTATGCCGCTCGCTCTCGGGGCCGCTGTGCACGGCAAAGTGTTTCGGCGTGGCAATGACCTTGAAGTACTGCGGATTGTTCCCCTGTAGACCGTTGACGAACGCGACGCCAAGGCGGCTGGTCAGGTAGGGGTCCTCTCCGTAGGTTTCTTGCCCGCGACCCCAGCGCGGGTCGCGGAAGATGTTAATGTTCGGCGACCAGATAGTGAGTCCGTAGTAGCGCTCGTGATTGTTCTCAGCGATAGCCTGGTTGTACTTGGCACGCGCCTCGGTCCCAATGACGCCGCCTTCTTCCCCGATCAGCTTCGTATCCCAGGTCGCTGCCATGCCGATGGCCTGAGGAAACATGGTCGCGTAGCCCGAGCGTGCCACCCCGTGCAGGCCTTCGTTCCACCAGCCGTACTGTGGAACGTGCAGCCTAGGGATGGCCGGCGCCTGGTCCATCATCTGCGAGATCTTCTCGTCCAGCGTCATGCGCCCAACCAGGTCGTCGACCCGCTTGGCTATCGGCAACGAGGGGTCTTCAAATGGGAACGCAGCCTGGGCGAACAGCACAGCCGGCAGGGTACAAAGAGCAAAGATGGCGAGCATGCATGTCGGCATGCCGGCTCGCTTGGGCGCGTGGAACATGCTTTAGAACTCCCTCGCCCGCTGCGGATGCAAGCCGAGCTGGTGGTGAGATGTGGGCCAGCATTCCGGCTGAGCATAGCAGAGACCGGAAGCCAAGTCGCAGGGGGCGCTTTGGAGCACTGGCGAGTTGCTCGCCGTGCCACTCAAAGAGCGTCTCAGCAAGCTATCGCTGGGCCTGAGCGTAGTCCGGCACCGTCACTTTGGCTCGATCGCAAAGCCCGGCTGAAGCCAGCATTAGCAACGCGCAATCGTAACAAAGCCAGGGCCATCACTTCTATGCGATAACTAGATAGGCCCCCGCGGCCGCCCTGATCCGGCGAATACGCGCGCAAAGGCCTGAGTCACAAGCTTTTACCGAGGTTTGCGCATGGAACCAGCCGAGAGCAATTTCAAGAGTCAGCTTGGACTCTCGCAGACAGAGAGCCTCTTTGAACGATGTTCGTGGTTCTACGCTCTATGCCGTGAGTATCTGTTTCGCGATCACACGCCCGAGATCGAGCAGTCGCTCTTTTCCGCGGGCCCCCCGGCGGGCACCCACGTCGTGGAGCTCGGCTGCGGTCCCGGTTTTTACGCCTGCCGGCTCGCCCAGCGGCACCCGCAGATCACCGCCACCGGCGTCGACCTTTCCAAGCGTTTGATCGAGCGGGCCAAGTCGCGCGCAGCCAGCCGTGCTCTGCGCAACTGCAGCTTCTGCCAGGGTGACGCCCAGGCCCTGCCTGAGCTGCCGAGCCCGGTGGATGCGGCCATCCTCTCCAGGCTCTTTCTGATCGTGCCGGACAAGGAAGCCGTGCTAGGCGAGGCATTTCGGGTGCTGCGTCCAGGCGGCAGGTGCTTTATCGCCGAACCTACCTCGGGCTTTCGCACGCGCATTCCGCTCAGCTGCATGTGGCTGCTCTCCCGATTCAGCAGCAGCCCCGCTGGCAAGTACCGCGAACCGCGACAGGCCGACGTGATGTCGCGTGCTGACTTCAGCGCCTTGATCCACTCGCAGCCCTGGGGATCGGCCAGGATCGTCTACGACGGCTGGTACCAGTATGCAGTCTGCACCAAAGGCATGGCCTCCGCTCCAGAGATAGCTCGAGACGCAGCCCAGGGTGTACCTCAGGATCTAGCTCAGTCCACGACGCGCGACGCGATGCAGGATGCAATGCGGCATGGCGCCGCAAGGCCTGCTTGTCCGACGGCCGGCCGGGGCGCTGCCTAGCCGATGCCTTATCCGATCCTCGATCCAAACTCATCCGTTCCAGGCCGCGCCCGGCGCTGTGCGCTCACGGTCATGGCCAAAGCCCCTCGACCGGGCAAGGTGAAGACGCGGCTGGCGCCACCGCTTACGCTCGAACAGTCCGCTGCGCTCAACATCTGCTTCCTGCGGGATACAGCCGAAAACCTCTCCGCTGTTGCGGCAGACGGCCGAGCGGCGGGGCTGGTCTGCTACACGCCGGTCGGTGACGAGGCGCTCTTTGAGGGCCTTCTGCCTGAAGACTTCTCGCTGATACCCCAGCGAGGCGATGGCTTTGGCGAGCGGCTGCTGGCAGCGGCGGAGGACATCCTGGCCTGCGGTTTCGGCGCTGTGTGCCTGATTGACTCCGACTCGCCAACCGTACCTGCCGCAGCCTTTGAGCAGGCAGTCGCCGAGCTCGCGCGTGAAGGCGACCGCATCGTGCTCGGGCCATCAGAGGATGGGGGCTACTACCTGATCGGCCTCAAGCAGGCACACCCGGAGCCGTTCAGCGGAATCTACTGGAGCACGGCGACTGTCTATGCGGAGACCATCGCGGCAGCCCGTGCAGCAGGCATCGAGATCGTCGAGCTGCCACTTTGGTATGACGTAGACGATGGTGCCACCCTCGACCTGCTCTGCGGGGAGCTGCTGCGGGCGCAGCAGCCGGCCTTTACCCGGCTGCCCGGCTATGCGGCGCCCCATAGCCGCGCGTTTCTTCGTGAGTGGCAGGCAGCCGGTGCGACGCGATGAGCGCGGGGCAGCACGCGGCGATCCCGGCTCAGCCGCACTGGGCAGCAGCCAGGGCGTGGCAGACTAACGCCGCGCTCTGCCTGATCGGCGCCGGCCTGTTCGGACTGACGCGCCAGCTGATCAGTGAGTCGACGCTCTTCACTCTCGGCTTCTCCGGCGTCTCGTTCTGGTCGGCCGTGCTGTATCTTGCGGCTGTTTTCCTGATCCTTACCCAGCCTGTCAACCGCTTCACCTTCGGCATTATTTTGTCTGTGGCGATCGCCTGCCGGCTGGTCGCGGTCTTTCCTGAGCCCTTCCTCTCCAGCGACGTCTACCGGTATGCGTGGGATGGCGTGGTGCAGCACGCGCACATCTCGCCCTACCGCTATGTGCCTGGCGATCCGGCGCTGACCATGCTGCGCGAGCCAAATCAGAACCTGTTCGACAACATCAACCGGCGCGACTACGCGCACACCATCTACCCGCCGGCGGCCCAGGTGCTCTTCTACCTGGTCACCCTTGTGAACCCCACCGTGACCGCGATGAAGACCGCGATGATCCTCTTCGAGGGGCTGACGATGTACGGGCTGGTCCAGCTGCTGGGTGCCTTTGGCGTGCGGCGCGAGCAGAGCCTGCTCTACGCCTGGTGCCCGCTGCTGATCTGGGAGATCGCCGAGGCCGGGCACCTGGACTCCGCGGCCATGGCGTTTATCGTGCTCGCCATGGTGGCCCGATACCGCCGGCAACCTCTGCGGACAGGGCTTTGGTTGGGCCTCGCCGTCATGGTCAAGATGTACCCGATCGTGCTGCTGCCGGCGCTTTTTCGCCGCGGGGAGTACCGGATGCCGGGGCTGGTCGCGGCGGTGATCGCCTTCGGCTACGCCTGCTATGCGGGGGTCGGCATGCGGGTTTTCGGGTTTTTGGGCGGCTACGTGGCAGAGGAAGGATTGAGGAGCGGGGAGCGCTACTTCTTCCTTGGACTTGCGGAGCGTCTCCCGGGTCTGGCCCAACTCCCCGGTGTTGTCTTTCTCCCGTTCTGCTGCCTGGTCTTTGCCGGGCTGAGTGCGTGGTGCTGGCGAACCTGCTGCCGGGTCAAGGCGCATCCGCTGGAGACGGCGCAGACCCGCTGGTTCGGCCTCCCGGCTGAGGCTGATTTCGTTGTGCCGGCCTTTGCGCTGGGCTTTGTGCTGATGCTGCTCTTTTCTCCGCACTATCCCTGGTACGTGGCGTGGCTGGTGCCGTTTCTGACGCTGGTGCCGAACCTGACGGTGCTCACCTATCTCTGCGCAGTCTTCTACCTGCGCACGACCGGGCTTGCTACCGGGCAGGGTGGCGCGGAGTTTCTACTCAATGAAATGCTCTATGGCGCGACACTCGCGGCGTTCGCGATTGAGGCGGCCTGTCGCCGGTGGTCGCTGCACCGCTTCGTCATGCCGCTTTTGGAGAAGCTGCCGCCCGTGCCTGCGAGAAAGGGGCGAGCTTGAGCGCTCGCGCGCAGCCAAGTGTGTCCGTGATCATCCCGGCGCTCAACGAGCGCGAGTCCATCGGCACGGTCGTTGCTTCCATGCCCTGGGAGCTGATCGCCGAGTGCATCGTGGTCGACAACGGCTCAACCGACGGCACGAGCGAAGTCGCGGCGGCAGCCGGGGCGCGCGTCGTGCGGTCCCCGCGCGGCTATGGCCATGCCTGCAAGGCAGGAGCCGCAGCGGCGCTCCCGTCGAGCACCATCCTGGTCTTTATGGATGGCGATGGCAGCGATGTGATTGCGGATCTGCCCCGGCTGGTCGCGCCGGTTGCAGCAGGAGCGGCTGACTTCACGATCGGCTCGCGGCTGCGCGGGCACTGCGAGCCGGGCGCGATGCTGGGCTCGCAGGTCTTTGCGGGCAGGCTGGTGAGCCGGCTGCTGCTGGTGGTGCACGGGGTGCGCTATACCGACATGGGGCCGTTTCGCGCGATCCGGCGCAGCTCGTTCGAGCAGCTGCGCATGGCCGAGCTCACCTACGGGTGGAACCTCGAGATGCAGATCAAGGCCGCGCAGCACAGGCTGCGGATCCTGGAGCTGCCGGTCGATTACCGCTGCCGGATCGGGGGGGTGAGCAAGGTGTCGGGGGACCTGCGCGCTTCCGCGAAGGCAGCAGTGCGCATCCTCGGCGTCTTCTTTCGTATCGGCTTGTCGCGGCAGCCGCGATAGAGCAAAACCGCCTGCGCGGCTGGCGCCCACTTCGTGACGCGTATACCGACCCTACGGGTCACAAGAACAGAAAGCCCCCGGAAGTAAGGGGGCTTTCTGTTCTTGCAGCGCCGCAGGCAGAAGACTCCCCACGAAGTGGGCGCCTCCCGCGCAGGGGGTCTTAGCTCTGCACGCTCTGCACGATCCCCTTGGCGCGCAGGCCGGCCTCGGCTTTGGCGAAGTAGTCCTCGATCGTGCCCTGGGTGCGGATCCAGTCGATGTAGCGGGCGATGCCTTGTTCGAGCGTGGTTTGCGGCTGGTAGCCGATGGTGCGGATGCGGCTGATGTCGGAGATCAGGGAGCGGATCTCGCCCGGGCGGAACTCGCCGCGGGCAATCGGCGCAACCGAGATGCCGAGCTGCCCGGCGATGATCGCTGCCAGGTCGCGTACGCTGGTCGCGCGACCGCTGCCGGCGTTGACCGCAAGGCCGTCAAGCTGGTCTGTGGTGGCGACGAGCAGGTTGGCGCGCGCAATGTCTTCGACAAAGCAGAGATCACGCGTCTGGCCGCCGTCCTCGTAGAGGATGGGTGGCTGGTGGTTCAAGAGGCGCGTGCAGAAGATCGCGATGACGCCCGTGTAGGGATTGTAGAGCGATTGGCGCGGCCCGTAGGTGCAGGAGTAGCGCAGCGCGACGGTGGGGATGCCGGTCTGCTTGCCCCACAGCAGGACCAGGCGTTCCTGGTCGACCTTGGTCAGCGCGTAGACGGTCTCGCCGCCGCCTGGTGTGCTCTCAGGCGTGGGCAGCGAGGTGGTGGGTTTGCCGCAGGCCGGGCAGTGGACGCTGAAGTCTCCGGCGCGCAGCTGCTCGGCGGGGCGCAGCAGGGGCACGACGTGGCCGTGCTCGGGGCAGAGCGCGGCGCCCTCGCTGTAGACCGCCTGCGAGCTCGCGACGACAACTTTTTTGACCGGCAGCTGGTGGTCGCGGATGATCTCGAGCATCTGCGCGGTGCCAAAGCTGTTGACGAGGACGTACTTGGCCATCTCGGGCATGTAGCCGCCGTAGGCCGCCTCGTGAAAGACCACGTCGATGTCGGCGAGCGCGGCGTGCATGGTCTGGTAGTGCTGGACTTCGCCCTGGCGGAACTCGGCAGCCGGGTTGACCCACGCGGGCTTGCCGTTTTTGTGGGTTTGCGGTTCGAGGTTGTCCAGGATGCGAACGGTCCAGCCTTCGGCGAGAAGCAGGTCGACGATGTGCGAGCCGATCAGCCCGGCGCCGCCGGTGACGAGGGCTCGTTTCTGGTGTGCGGTCATAAACCGTATCCTAGCAAGTGGGGCAGACGAGTTTCGTGCGCACTCCTACGACAACATTCATCCACAACTTACATGAGCGCGATAGGGTGAAAGGTATGCTGAGTGGCTCACTTTTTGCTTCTAGACTCTTGCTTCTCTCCCTGCTGTCGGTTCCGGCTCTCGCGCAGGCGCCGATCGATCTGCCGACGAGCAAGCAGCTGGAGCCGGCGCTCCCCGGCTCGCCTGCCAGGACAAACAGTTTGCCCATGTCGCTCGTCGTGTCTCCGGATGGCGTCTATGCCGCGACTCTGAACGCGGGCTACGGCGTGGCCGAGTCGAACTACGACCAGTCGGTGCTGGTCATCAACCTGAAGACCGGCGAACAGCTTGACTTTCCTGATGCGCGCACCCAAGCGCGCACTGCGCACCAGACGCTCTACCAGGGGCTGGCCTGGGGGCGCGATGGGCGGCACCTCTACGCGAGCCTGGCCTCGCTGACCGCGCCCACCGGCAACGGAGCTGACCAGACCGGCAACGCGATCGCTGTCTACAAGTTCGAAGGTGGAAAGCTGACGCCCGAGCGGCTGATCCCGATCCCTCTGCAGAAGCTGGCCCCAGGCAGGCAGCAGAATGTCTTTCACCAGGCAGTGGCAGCGGGCATGGCCATCCCGTATCCTTCGGGATTGTGGATTGTGCCCGGACTGGAATCAAGCCCGGGATCCGGATCGGGATTGGGATCAGGAGCAAGCCCGGACAGCGCCGTGACGCCGCACGCAGACCGGCTCCTGGTGGCGGACAATCTGTCAGACGATGTGCTGCTGCTCGACACCGCGACCGGCAGCACGATAGCGCGCTTTGATCTTTCGCGCTCGAAGAGCGTGCCTGCGGCGTACCCGATCACCGTGACCGCGACGCGCGATGGCACGCGAGGCTTTGTCGCGCTCTGGAATGACTCGGCGGTGGCCGAGCTGGACTTGACGCACCCGGGACTGGATGGCCGAGTGCTGGGCCGGATGACGCTGCTCGGGCCGAAGGTACCGACGGCGGCCGGATCGCACCCGGCGTCGCTGGCGCTCAGCCCGGATGAGCGGCACCTGTATGTCGCGCTCGCGAACCGCGACATGGCTGCCGAGCTGACCCTGTCTCCTACTGGCTCGCGGCCCATGCGGGTGACCGCCTACTTTGACACCAAGCTGCCTGGGCAGACCTACTTTGGCGCGGTGCCCGATGCGCTCGCGCTCTCGCCCGACGGCAGGCGCCTCTTTGTTGCCAATGCCAGCTCGGATGCGGTCGCGGTGTATCGGCTTGCCCCGGAGAAAGCGGAAGCCGGATTACGCGCGATGCGTCCTGAGGGCTTTCTCCCGACCGGCTGGTATCCGTCTGCGCTCGCCGCGACAGACTCTGAGCTTCTGGTCGCCACAGCGAAAGGGCAGGGAACCGGGCCGAACAACATGCCGCAGAGGAATATGCCGGCGGGCAGCGCGCGCGCCAGCACCTACATCGGCACGCTGCTCTACGGCTCATTTGCCCGGGTGCCGCTGGCCGGCCTTGACGGACAGCTGGCGCCGCTGACCGAAGAGGTCGTCCGGGACAACCGCCTCAAGGCTGCCGAGGAGAAGATCGCCTTCCACACCGGCGCGAACCCGATCCGGCACATCCTTTACATCATCAAAGAGAACCGGACCTACGATCAGATCCTGGGCGACGAGCCGGCTGGGAACGGCGACCCGAAGCTGACCATGTACGGGCGCAGCATCACCCCCAACGAGCACAAGCTCGCCGAGCAATTCGGCATCCTGGATAACTTCTATGACTCGGCCGAAGTCTCGGGCGATGGGCATGTGTGGTCGAACGCCGCCATCACCTCTGACTACACGGAGAAGACCTGGCAGCAGAGCTACCGCGGTGGCGAACGCTCCTATGATTATGAAGGCGAGGTCTCCAACGGCTATCCGATTCTTGAAGGGATTCCGGATGTGAACGAGCCGGCCAGCGGCTACCTGTGGACCAACCTGGCCCGGCACGGTAAGTCGCTCTACCACTTCGGCGAGTACATCTCGACTACGTTTTGCGTGGAGGCGCCTTCCACGGCCAAGCAGACTTCGCCGACCGAGGGAACTCCGGAGCCCACGGCGACCGGCTGCGCGAAGCCGGCGATCCATAAGGGTGAGCCGCTACCAGCCAACTACGGTGGGGGATTGAGCCCTTACCCATGGGCGATCCCCATGATCGACAAGAATGTTGCGACCAAGCCGGAGCTGCGCGGGCACTTTGATCCTGCGTATCCGGACTTTGCGATAGCCTTTCCGGACCAGCTGCGCGTGGAAGAGTTTTTGACCAAGTTCCACGGCTGGGTGGCTGACCGGGCGGCAGGCAAAGACACAATGCCGAACTTCATCCAGCTTCGCCTGCCAAACGACCACACCGCCGGAACCCGGCCCGGGATGCCGCGGCCGGCGGCCTCGGTCGCTGACAATGACCTCGCGGTCGGCCGCGCAGTGGAAGCGATCTCGCACAGCCCCTTCTGGGAGGACACGGCCTTCTTCATCCTGGAGGACGACGCGCAGGATGGCGCGGACCACGTCGATGCGCACCGCAGTATTCACCTGGTCGTCAGCAAGTATGCGCCGCGCCCGCAAAACGGCACGCCCTTTGTCGATCATCGCTTTTACACGACGGTGAGCACTGTGCGCACGATGGAGAACCTGCTGGGGCTGCCGCCGATGAACAACAACGATGCGTTTGCGCCGCTGCTGGCGCCTTCTTTCTCCGGCGACGGAGACCAGCCGCCTTACACGGCGGACACGAGCAACCGTGACAATGGGCTGATCTACGAGGCGAATACGGAGCGCAGCCCGGGCGCGCGCAAGTCCGCGCGGATGGACTTCTCGCATCCTGACCAGGCGCCCTCGGCGCTGCTCAACGTCATTCTGTGGCGCGATGCGATGGGTGCTGCTCCCCTGCCGGCACAGTTGCAGTCGCCGGCCGCGCACAGCAAAGCAAAGGATGACGATGACCAATGAGGCAGGCGGGCTGAAGCCCGGAAAGCAGGGAAGCCACAGGCTTAGCTTTGCATTTGATCGATTTGCGGCAGATTCGCGCTGCGAGCATGCAAACTTCTGAAAAAATAAAGGCATGAGCGCAACCGTGACCGCCAACCCGCCTGGAACTGCTAAGAAGCTTTTCTCCGATCGCATCAACCGCATTGAGGTTTCGGCCACGATGGCCGTCACCGCGGAAGCTGCCCGCCTCAAGGCGCAGGGGATCGACCTGGTGGACTTTGGGGCGGGCGAGCCGCACTTTGCCACGCCGCGCCACATCAAGGATGCGGCCATCGCGGCGATTGAAGGCAACTTCACCCGGTACACCGCGGTGCCTGGCATCCCGGAGGTACGCAAGGCGATCGTCGACCGCCACGCGGCTGATTTCGGCACTGACTATGCGGTGGACGAGGCCGTGTTCACCACCGGTGGCAAACTGGCCATCTTCAATGCGATCCAGGTGTTGATCGAGCACGGCGATGAGGTCATCGTGCCGGTGCCCTACTGGGTCTCCTACAAGGACATCATCCAGTACGCTGGGGCGACGCCGGTCTTTCTCGAGACCTCGGAGGCGGAGGATTTTCGCATCACCGCCGAGGCGATTGAAGCTGCGATCACGCCCAAGACCAAGGCCATCCTCCTCAACACGCCTTCGAACCCAGCGGGGTCGGTATGCGCGAAGGATGACCTGTTCCGCATCGTGCGCATGGCGCATGAGCGCGGTATCTACCTGATGCTCGACGAGTGCTATGTGTACCTGCAGTACTCGGGCGAGATCGTCTCGGGCGCCTCGATCCAGGAGGCCAAGGAGCACCTGATCGTCCTCGGTTCGCTGTCCAAGACCTACGCGATGACCGGTTGGCGGGCCGGGTACGCGCTGGGGCCAAAGCCGATCATCGCGGCGATGAGCAAGCTGCAGTCGCAGTCCACTTCCAATGCCGCCTCGTTTGTGCAAAAGGCTTCCGCGGTCGCGCTGTCGAGCTCGCAGGAGTGTGTGGCCGAGATGCGCGCGGATTACATCCAGCTGCGCGACCGGATCCTGGCCGGCCTGGCCATGATTCCGGGGATCACCTGCACCAAGCCTGAAGGCGCTTTCTATGTGTACCCGAATGTGTCGGCGTACCTGGGCAAGCCGGGGTGCGAGACGCCGCTGGCGTTGTCGAAGCGGCTGATGACCGAAGCTCGGGTCGTGGCTGTGCCCGGCGAGGCGTTCGGGACCAGCGAACATATTCGACTTTCGTACGCGGTTTCGTATGAGGCGGTCGATGAGGGCGTGAAGCGCATGAAGGAGTTCTTTGCTAGCCTTTGATCTTTTATTCAGAAGGAACACGCCACGAAGTGGCCGCCGGCCGCGTAGGCGGTCTGGCATTTGACTTGTAGTAGTTCTCCAGGAGATCTCTTGGTCAAGGTAGAGGTACGCGGCATCCTGTTCGACATGGACGGCGTGCTGGTCAGCTCGCTCGGCTCGGTCGAGCGCAGCTGGACCAAGTACGGCGAGATGCGCGGGGTCGATGGTGCGAGCGCGATCAAAGTGGCGCATGGCAAGCGGGCGATCGATACGATCCGCCTGCTGCGGCCTGACCTTGATGAAGTGGCCGAGCTCAAGCTGATCGAGGATATCGAGTGCGCGGACTCGGACGATATCAAGGTGCTCGCGGGCGTCAAGGAGCTTCTGGCCAAGCTTCCCGAGGGGTCGTGGACGATTGTGACCTCGGCGACTAAACGGCTGGCCAAGCTTCGGCTTGAGTATGGCGGCATCGCGGTGCCGGAGCAGTTCATCTCGGCCGACATGGTTGAGCATGGCAAGCCGAACCCGGAGCCGTATCTCAGAGGCGCTGCGCTGCTGGGCTTCGCGCCCGAGGATTGCCTGGTCATCGAGGACGCGCCGGCCGGCGCGCAGGCCGGCCGCGCGGCCGGGGCCAAGGTGCTGACGACGCTCTTCTCGCACACCCATCAGGAGTTAGGCGCAGCGGACTGGGTGGTGGACTCGCTCGAGCATGTGGAAGTGCGGTCGACGGAGAAGGGAATCGAGCTAAGCTTCGAGCCGGTGCTTGCGCGCTAAGTTGTGAAAAGCCTTTTACCGCGCTACCGCGGGCTCTTCCAGCGTTGACTTGAAGTAATCCAAACTGAGCTTGAGCCCGGTCTCAAGGTCCACCCTCGGCTGCCAGGCAAACAAGCGCTGGGCCTTGGAGATGTCAGGCTTTCGCTGCATGGGGTCGTCCTGCGGCAGGGGCTGATAGCTGATCCGGCTCTTCGAACCGGTGACCGCCAGCACGGTCTGGGCGCACTCGGCGATCGTCCACTCGACCGGGTTGCCGATGTTTACAGGCGTGTGCTCGTCGGTCTTCGACAGCTTGGCGATGCCCTCGATTTCATCCGAGACATAGCAGAAGGACCGGGTCTGCTTGCCCTCACCATAAACGGTCAGGTCTTCGCCCTTGAGCGCCTGGATGAGGAAGTTCGAGATCACCCGGCCATCGTTGCGCTGCAGGCGCGGCCCGTAGGTGTTGAAGATGCGTACCATGTGCGTGTTGACGTGGTGATAGCGGTAGTAGGCGGTTACCAGCGCCTCGGAGAAGCGCTTGGCTTCGTCGTACACCGAGCGCGGGCCGACCGGGTTCACATTGCCCCAGTACTCTTCTGTCTGCGGGTGAACGAGCGGGTCGCCGTAGCACTCTGAAGTGGAGGCGTGGAGAAACCCGGCGCCGTAGCGCTTGGCCACTTCGAGCGTATTGCGCGTGCCGCTCGACCCGACCTCGAGCGTCTCGATACCCAGCCGGTGGTAGTCTACCGGGCTTGCGGGCGAGGCAAAGTTGAAGACGTAATCGACCGCGCCGACATCAAACGGCGAGCAGATGTCCTGCTCCTCGAAGGCGAAGTTTGGCTCATGCTCAAGATGGCTCAGGTTGGCCAGGCTGCCCGTGGCCAGGTTATCGACGCCGATGACAGAGTTGCCTTCAGCCAGCATGGCATCGGTCAGATGAGAGCCGAGAAATCCGGCCGCCCCAGTGATAAGTACGCGCATAGTCCTCCTGGTCTTCCGCAATGTTACTTGAACTTCGCCTGGAGCTTGGCCTGAATCCCGTTCAGGGGAGACGCAACCGTCCCGGATTGATACGGTGACGATCCAGTTTTCCCAAAATAGAGAGGCTCCTGGTTTTCGTGTGGGTCTGATCGTCGCGGCAGAGTTCCGCTTCGCCGCGGCAGCAGAGCAGGAGAAGAGACTGCATCAACCCGTGCCTACTTGCCAGGTAAAACCGTTCTCCGCTGCACGGCGTCCGTGCTTGAACGGCACTCGCCAGAAGATAGCTTTCCTCCGGCCTCTGGCTCAGGAGGCACCGGCTGTCTTGGCACGGCGTACCCGCTTCGGCTTGGCGCTGTTCGCGTCTCCAGCCTTGGGAGCCGGGGCCGGCTCGATGGCAACCTCCCGGGGCAGGGATGCCGGCCCGCGCGTAGGAATATCTGCAGTCGAAGCCATGCCCTCCGCCACCGCGATAAAGAAGTCCTGGGAGCTGAATGGCGCAAGCGCGCTCCCTTCAAGCGTGGCGCCGAGCTTGCCGTAGCTGCCGTCCGGCCGCATCAGGCGAGTCTTGACCGTGTCGGCCAGCTGCGCGCCAAGGATCTCGACTCGCAGGCGGTTCATCAGCCCGGGGTCCTTCACCGGGAAGACAACCTCGCAGCGCTCGAACAGGTTGCGAGGCATCCAGTCCGCCGAGCCGCAATAGATCTCTTCCACGCCTCCATTGGCGAACCAGAAGATGCGACTGTGCTCGAGAAACCTGCCGATGATCGATCTCACGCGAATGCGCTCGCTCACTCCCTTCACACCCGGCCGCAGTGAGCAGATGCCGCGCACGATCAGGTCGATCTCGACCCCGGCGGTGGAGGCTTCGTAGAGCGCCTCAATCACGCTCTGCTCGAGCATGGAGTTCATCTTGGCAACGATGCGTGCCGGCCGGCCAGCGCGTGCGTGCTCGGTTTCGCGGTGGATCATGTGGATGATGCCCTGGGCGAGCGTGATGGGCGCGACCAGCAGGGGCGTGTAGTCGTCGAGCTCGGAGTGCGCGGTCAGGTAGTTGAAGACCGCATGTACGCTCGCGGTGATGGCCGGATCCGAGGTCAAAAGGCTGATGTCGGTATAAAACCGGGCGGTCACCGGGTTGTAGTTGCCGGTGCCGAGATGGGCATAGCGGCGGATCTCGCCATCCGGATCGCGGCGCACCAGCAGCGCCAGCTTGCAGTGAGTCTTCAGGCCAACGATGCCGTGGAAGACCTGGACCCCGGCGTCCTCCAGATTGCGCGCCCAGCGGATATTCGAAGCCTCGTCAAAGCGGGCGGTGAGCTCGACGACGACGGTAACCTCTTTTGACTGAGCTGCCTCGGTCAGGGCGCGAAAGATCGGCGAATCAGCGCTGGTGCGGTAGAGCGTCTGCTTCATGGAGATCACGTGCGGGTCGGCCGCCGCCGCCTCGATGAAGCCAACCACCGCGTCGTAAGAATCATAGGGGTGGTGCAGCAGGATGTCATGGTGACGCAGCTCGTCAAAGAGATCCTGCGACTTGCGATGCAGGCGCAGCTCGCGAGCCTGGAAAGGCGCAAACTTCAGGTCTGGCCGGGTCACATCGCCGTAGAGGTTCATCAGCCGCGATAGGTTGACCGGCCCGGCGGTGCGGTAGACCTGCGTGTCCTCGATCTCGAAGTTCGAACGCAGGCGCTCGATGATCTCCGGGTGCGCATCGTCTTCAATCTCGAGCCGCACGGCGTCGCCCTTACGCCGGTTGTGCAGCTCCGAGCGAACCGCCTCAAGCAGCGAGCGTGACTCTTCCTCCTCAAAGTAAAGGTTGGAGTTGCGGGTGACGCGAAAGGCGGCTGTGGAGACGATCTCGTAGCCGCGATACATGCGGCCGGCCTGATGCTCGATCAGGTCATGCAGGAAGATGAAGTCCTGGGGTGCGCCGGCAGCTTCGCCATGCTCGTGTTCGGTATGCGCCGGGTCGGCATGCTCGTGTTTGGCGTGCTCCTGGTCGGCGTGCTCATCGCCGGTCCGTACGCCGTCGGAGGTCGCGAAGCCGGCGACCGGAACAACCGGGGTCGGCAGATGGACGAAGCGCGGCAGAGCGCGCGGCACGGTCACCACGCCGAGTACAGCGGCGTTGGCGCCTTTGCGCTTGCGCTTGAGCAGCAGCGCAATACAGAGCGCCTTGTTGAGCACTCGCGGGAACGGGTGCCGGGGGTCGATGGTGATTGGGGTCAGCAGCGGGTCCACTTCGCGCTGGTAGAACTCGGTCGCGGCCGCGCGTGCCGTGTCCTCGAGCTCGTCCCAGCCGAGCACACGCACGCCTGCCTGGCGCAGGGCCGGGTTCAGCTTCTGGTTCCAGCACTGGTATTGCTCGGCGACAAACTCGTGCATATCGGCAGTGATCTGGTCGAGCAGTTGCTGGGGCGTCATGCCGTCGGGGCCGGCTTCGCCCAGGCCTTCTTCGATCCGCTGCAGCATGCCGGCGATGCGCACCTCGATAAACTCGTCAAGATTGCTCGCCGTGATGGCCAAGAACTTGATCCGCTCGAGAAGCGGATTTGAGCTATCCTGTGCTTCTTCAAGCACACGCCTGTTGAAAGAAAGCCACGAGGCATCGCGGCTGATGAACAGGTTCCGTTGTTCGTCTTTCATCATTGTCATATGCGGGAAAATGGGCAGGAACTGCTGCGGATCGATCGAGCGCTGCTTGTTCTAGAGCAGCGGCATGCAAGCACTCTCTAGCTAACTTCCTCTCAGCCAACATCTTATACAGACTGACCGGAAGCACGCGGGCAAAGTTGATGAATTCCTCTGCGCCGCCCTCAAACGAGGCTCTCTTTGTGATGCGCAGTGCCGACACGCATCTAGAGGATCCTGCCGGGAACTCTGCGCGCAACTTCGTCAAGCGCCTTCTGCAGAGCGGGCAGGTCTATGATGGGAAACAAAGGCATAATTGAGGTAAGAGGGAGAAGCTGGACATGAGTGCAAGCGGATGCGGTGATGCGAGTGCCCTGCAGGGAACGGCGGCGGAGCTTTTCCAGCTTGCGGCGCTTCTAATGGCCGACCAGGCCAAGGCAGTGTCGCTGGTCGAGGAGACGCTCTCGCTGGTGGAGGTGGACCCGTGCCTGGATCCCGCGGCCACACGGAAGCTGGCTACCGAGCAGGTTCTCACCCTTGGTTTGAGGCGCTTGCGTCACGCCGAGCCGGAGTCGTTTGACCGGGTACCGGAAGCTGCCAACAGCGTGTGTGTTGAGGATGAAGATTTGAGCGCAGCGGGCGTCTCGCAGGCAGAGATGGCGGAGTGGCTGGCGGATGGCGGACGCCGGGACCTGCGTGAGTGGCTCCGCGCCTTACCTGCCGCGCAGCGCGCGGTCTTTGTGCAGCGAGCCATGCTCGGCCAAGGCAATGTCTCGGTTGCCGCGGCGCTGGACGGAAGTGGTAACGAGTCTGCTCACTGGTCCGCCGCTGCAGTCGGGGAACTGTACCGGCTGGCACTCTGCTCGCTCGCCAACTCGCTTGCCCACTCACCGGGCGTGATGGCTCAAGCTGGTACGCACTCGGTGGAGCTTTCTGCCTGAGTTCGTCCGTGCAGTTCCGCGCCCCGGCCCACCGCCGAGCGGGGAGAGCACCAGACCGCATGACCCTGGCATGGGCACCGGGTAAAGACAGGCTGTCACGTCGTCCGCTGTCGGCTGTTGCATTTTTTGCACTCTCCTACTGAGCCTCCGCATCTAATACCGGAATTCGTATGGTACCCGGGGGTTCGTCTGGCCAGGAAAGCCTGCTCCCGGCTGCTTGATTTTTGAAACTACACTTGCCGGAAGCAAAGGAAGAGTATTTGGTGAAGGCTACGAGGAGCCAGCGGTCGCGAGCAGTCCGCCTGGCGGGATGTGCATCCGGGCTGCTGCTTGGCGGGGTAGGCCAGGTCGCCCTAGCCCAACTCGGAGCGCCCAGCGGTGGTGTGATGACTTTGCCAACGCCGGTGCAGGTCGGCCAGAGCCAGGTCGCTTCCGATAGCTACCAGGGCAGCATTTCTGACGGAAAGCTGATACCGGGCATGCTGCCTCTCTCGCTCGACGATGCGATCCAGCGGGGTTTGCGGCACAATCTTGGCGTCATCCTTACCAGCCAGAACCAGCTTTCCGCACGAGCGACGCAGCTTGGGCAACTCCAGAGCCTGCTTCCGACGATCACCGCGAGCATCAAGGAGTCTGACCAGCAGACGGATCTGCAGGCTGAGGGACTCCGTATCGCGGGCTTTCCAGCGGTGATTGGGCCTTATGGGAACCAGGACTTTCGCGCCTCCCTGAACTGGACCCTGGTGAGCGTGGCATCGCTGCAGAACTACCTGGCCTCCAAGCATAACTTCCGCAGCGCCCAGCTCTCGCTTGAGGATGCTCGCGATGAGGTGGTGTTGAGTGTTGGGAACGCTTACCTGACCGTGATCGCCGACCGGGGGCGCATTGAAAGTGCCCAGGCCCAGGTGAGTACGTCCAAGGTTTCGCTCGACCAGGCGGTCGCCAGCCACGCCGCCGGCACCGCCCCGCTGCTTGACGAACTGCGGGCGCGCGTCGATTACCAGACCCAGCAGCAGACGCTGATCCAGGCGCAGAGCAGCTTTGACAAGGACAAGATCGCCCTGGCCCGGGTGATCGGGCTGGCGCTTGAACAGCAGTTCGACCTGAGCGACCAGGCTCCATACGCGGCACTCGATGGGCTGGACCCGGATGCCGCGGTAGCGCAGGCGATCGCCGCCAGACGGGATCTAAAGGCCTTTGACGAGCAGGTGATTGCGGCCGAGAAAGCGCGTAAAGCGGCAGCGGCGGAGCGCTACCCTACCCTCAGCTTCAGCGGCGACTACGGCGATATCGGCGTGAACGTGCTGCACTCGCACGGCACCGGCGACGCGGTCGGCACGCTCGACATTCCGGTGCTTGAAGAGGGCAAGCTTCGCGGGGACAAGCTGACTGCCCAGACACAGCTGGAGCAGAAGCAGGCACAGATGAGCAATCTGCGCGGCCAGATCGCAGCCGACGTTCGCGATAGTATCCTCGACATCCAGGCAGCGCAAAAGCAGGTGCAGGTCTCGCAGAGCAATGTGCAGCTAGCCACTGAAGAGCTGAGCGAGGCGCAGCAGCGCTTTGTTGCTGGTATCTCTGACAATCTTTCCGTCTCGCAGGCGCAGCAATCGGTTGCGCAGGCGAATGATCAGTACATCAGCAGTCTCTACCAGCACAACGTGGCCAAGCTGACCCTGGCGCGCGCACTCGGCGTGGCGCAGACCGGCTACAAAGCTTATGTAGGAGGAAGATAGACGTGGCAGAGCAGACGCCCGACGCCAATCCGGGGCAGGATCAAGAGAAGGATCAGAAGGATCAGAAGGACCAGCAGCAGGAACAGCCGCGACAGAAATCGCGCCGTCGGTTTGTCATCATCGGTGTCGTCGCGATCCTGGTCATTGCCGCCCTGCTCTTCTACTGGCACTCCACCTTCTACGAGGATACCGATGATGCCCAGGTCGCCGGCCACCTGATCCAGGTCAGCTCGCGCATCAGCGGCAACGTGATTCGCGTGGCAGCTGAGGAGAACCAGCAGGTCAAAGCCGGTGATGTGATCGTCGAGCTCGACCCGCGCGACTACCAGACTGCCATCCAGCAGGATGAGGCGAACCTGGAAGCTGCACAGGCCAATTACGAGTCTGCGCAGGTCAACGTACCGATCACGACCGTGAACTCCAACACCGGGATCTCCTCGGCCGCTGCCGTCGTCATGCAGTCCAATGACGAGGTGGCCCAAGCCCAGCACCAGCTTGACTCCAATCGAGCGGCCATCGCCCAGGCCGATGCCAACTACATCAAGGCCAAGCTCGACGTCGATCGGTATGCCCCGCTGGTACAGCGCGATGTGATCTCAAAGCAGCAGTTTGACCAAGCCGTGGCGACAGCAAACGCCGACCTCGCGGCGCTGAACCAGGCCAAGCAGAACGCAGTTGCTTCTGAGGCCGCAGTACGCATGTCGCAAGATCGAGTGAAGCAGAGCGAAGCCCAGCTGCGGCAGTCGCAGACCGCGCCTAACCAGATCAAAGCGCAACGCGCCAAGGCCGACCAGGCAGCTGCCCAGGTGGAACAAAATCGGGCCGCGCTTGAGCAGGCCAAGCTGAACCTGAGCTACACCAAGATCCTGGCTCCGGTGGACGGAATCGTCACCCGCAAGAGTGTGGAAGTTGGGCAGAACGTGAGCCAGGGCCAGAACATGACCACCTTGGTCTCGTTGGACGACATATGGGTCACAGCGAACTTTAAGGAGACGCAGCTGAACCTGATGCGCCCAGGCCAGCCGGTCGGGATTACGGTAGACGCCTACGGCGGGCGAAAGTACGACGGGATCATTACCCAAGTGGGCGGCGCGACAGGGTCGGTGCTGAGCCTGTTTCCTCCCGAGAATGCGACTGGCAACTATGTGAAGGTCGTGCAACGGGTCCCGGTGCGTATCGACCTTACCAATAAGAGTGAGGATTCAGACCACTTGCTCCGGCCAGGGCTTTCGGTGGAGCCGAAGGTGCGCGTGAAACAGTAACGCCGGCGTCAGCTCCAGCGCGGCACAAGGCCTTAGGTCTAGCGCTAAACGCCTGGTGCGGCGTCGTCGCAGAGTAGAGTAGCCGGGCTGTGCGAGCGGTCGCCCGTAAGCTTCAATTTCGAGTCATTCGCGGTTGGAAGACATCTATACTATGTCTGTCCAAAAGGCCTGACTCTCATGCCATTTGCCCTCCATCTGTTCCTTAAGAATGCGTACCTCGTGCTCTTTCTCTGGACGATGGTGGAGCAGATGGGCGTCCCCATACCGACCGCGCCGCTGCTGATTACAGTGGGCACCCTCACCGCGACCCACCAACTGCATCTTGCTCCCGTACTCCTGGCAGTCCTGCTGGGCAGCATGGTGAGCGATCTCGGCTGGTACTTTCTTGGCGGCAAATACGGCGGCTCCGTAGTGCGGCTCCTCTGCCGCCTCTCACCGGAGACCAATGCCTGCGTGCGTCGCACTGAAGACTACTTCGGCAAACACGGCTCGCGGGCGCTGCTTGTCGCGAAGTTTGTGCCAGGCCTGAGCACGGTCGCCGGCGCCATAGCCGGGCAGACGCGGATGCCTCTGCGAACTTTTGTCCTCTTTGACGCGGCGGGAGTCATGCTCTGGGCGCTAAGCTTCACGGTAGGCGGCCGTTTCTTCGGCGACTTCCTGGACGTGCATCCAAACGCGCTCGCCTGGGCGGCGCACTTTGCCGTGACTCTCTTCGTGCTGCTCTTCATCGGTTTCTTTGTCTACCGCATGCTGCAGCGCCGCGCAACGCTGGCCGAGATCCGGACCGCCCGCGTCTCTCCCGTGGAGCTTCGCGAGATGCTCGACAAGGGGGAGGATGTCTACATCGTCGACCTGCGGCATCCGCTCGACTACCTGCCTGACCCACGTACGCTGCCAGGCGCGGTCCTCTACACGCCCGATCGGCTGGTTGAGTCAAGCGGCCAGATACCCCGCGACCGGGACGTGGTTCTCTTCTGCACCTGTCCGAACGAGGAGACAGCGGTGAAGATGGCACTGACCATTCGCAAGCTCGGAGTCAGGCGGGCGCGTCCACTGCTGGGCGGCTATGATGGATGGAAGCGCCTCGGCTACCCTTTGGTAACGATTGCCGGAGCTCCAAGTTCGCTGGCGAACTTGGAGGCAGGCTGAGCTTTTCGGATGGCCGGTGCTACTTCCATCGCGGTCAAGGAAAGATTTCAGCATGGCATGGACGGAGAGCTACCACTGTGACGTTTGTAACAAGGCGAAGAGTGAGGCCTCAGGCGACTGGTGGCTGGCTTGGATGGATCAGATGCAGGTAGTGCCAGGCGATCCAACCCAGCCCATGTTGAAGATGGCGGGATGGAATCTGATCCTCGCGCACTCCCCGGGCGTCATGCACCTTTGCGGAGCCAGATGTGCCCAGACCTTCATGGATCGCTGGATGACTAGAACCGTTGAGCAGGCCGTCTGACTTGGAACAGCAATGCATTGCGTAGCCTCGAGAGCGTGCAGCGAAGCGCGCTTGCAGCAGAAGAGGGAGAACTGAGGGTGCTGCATTTCCTCAGATGGCAAGGCGCCATCGCAGTTCTTCCATGATAAAGCTTATTGAAGAGGAAATACACCATGGTAGAGCAGAACGGCAACAGCGGCGCAGGCGCGTACGATGCCGGTTCGGATCATCCGAATCCTACCCTTACTCTAAACAATGGTCGCCCCGTCGGTGACAACCAGAACTCGATCTCTGCAGGCCGCCGCGGCCCGTTGCTGATGGAAGATTACCTGCTGTTCGAAAAGATGGCTCAGTTCAACCGCGAGCGCACGCCGGAGCGCGTGGTCCACGCGAAGGGTTCCGGCGCTTTCGGCAAGTTCACTGTCACCCACGACATCTCGAAGTACACGACGGGCAAGCTGTTTTCGAAGGTCGGCAACACATGCGAGACCTTCGCGCGCTTCTCCACCGTCGGCGGCGAGAAGGGCTCGGCAGATACGGTGCGCGACCCCCGCGGGTTCTCGGTCAAGTTCTACACCGAAGAGGGCAACTGGGACATGACCGGCAACAACACGCCGATCTTCTTCATCCGCGACCCTCTCAAGTTTGGCGACTTCATTCACACGCAGAAGCGCGAGCCGCAGACCAATCTCAAGTCCTCGACGATGATGTGGGATTTCTGGTCGCTCTCGCCCGAGTCCCTGCACCAGGTCACGATCCTTTTCTCGGATCGCGGCATCCCTGATGGCTATCGCTTCATGAACGGCTATGCGTCGCACACCTTCTCGCTGATCAACGCAGAGAACGAGCTGGTCTACGTGAAGTGGCACTTCAAGACCAGGCAGGGGAATAAGACCCTGAACCCGGACAAAGCAGAAGAGTTAGCCGGTTCCGATCCGGATTACGCGCAGCGCGATCTTTTCCATGCGATCGAGAAGGGTGATTTTCCGAAGTGGACCGCCTACATCCAGGTTATGGGCGAGGAAGAAGCCTACAACTACACCAAGTTCAACCCTTTCGACCTGACCAAGGTCTGGCCGCATGCGGACTTTCCGCTGATCGAGGTTGGCGAGCTTGAGCTGAACTACAACCCGCTCAACTATCACCAGGACGTCGAGCAGGCTGCCTTCAACCCGGTCAACATTATCCCTGGCATGGGCTACTCGCCGGACAAGATGCTGCAGGTGAGGCTGGTGAGCTACCCGGATGCGCACCGCTACCGGATCGGCACCAACTACGAGGCGCTGCCCGTCAATCGGCCACGCGCCACGACCGTGAACAACTACAACCGTGATGGCTCGATGCGCTTTGACGGCAACATGGGCAGTTTGCCCAACTATGAGCCAAACAGCTTTGGCGGACCGAAGGAAGACGCGAAGTTCCGCGATCGGCCGATCAAGCTCTCCGGGGAGCCGGCAGCACGCTACAATCACCGCGAAGATAACAACGACTACACCCAGGCCGGCGACCTATTCCGCCTGATGAGCGAGGAGCAGAAGGACCTGCTCACGCTCAGCATCGCGAAGAGCCTAGGCCAGGTGCCGGTACGGATCCAAGAGCTGCAGCTCACGCACTTTGAGAAGGCAGATCCGGATTACGCCCGGCGTGTGCAGAAGTTCCTAGTCGAGAACGAGCATCCTGAGTTCTCGCATGGGCCGAGTGAGGCCGAGTCCGAGCTTCGCTTGGCAGAGAAGTAAGAACAAACCGCGTGAACGGCTTTCACTTCCCCTGCTTGGCTAGTTGAGCCGAATTTTACTTAGGGTGGCCCTTCGTTAAGGAAGGGCCACGAGGACGAACACTAGGCGCTGAGAGTGGCAGGGGAAGTGAACTGGCGCCCACTTCGCGGGGAGTTTTCGGCCTGCGGCGCTTCAAGAGAAAAGGCACCCGGTCATTTGGGTGCCTTTTCTCTTGCGCCACGAAGTGGCGGTATACGCGTCACGAAGTGACCGCCAGCCGCATAGGCGATCTTGTAGTTGATTTTTCCGAGGAGATGAAGTGGCGTACAAGGATTTGCGAGAGTGGATGCGGGCGATGGAGCGTGCGGGCGAGTTAAAGCGCGTCAAGGAAGAGCTCGATCCGTTGCTTGAGATAGCGGAGATTACTGACCGAGCCTCCAAAGCGGGCAAGCGGGGTGCGATGGCTGGCGGCCCGGCGTTGCTCTTTGAGAAGGTGAAAGGGTATCCAGGCGCGCGGGTGCTGATGAACCAGTTCGGCTCGGAAGCGCGGATGAAGCTGGCGCTTGATGTCGATTCGCTCGATGAGATCGCCGGCCGCATTCGTGCGCTGCTCGAGATGAAGTCGCCGGAAGGCATGATCGAGAAGCTCAAGCTGCTGCCGATGCTGGCGGACGTGGGCAAGTTCTTCCCCAAGACGATCGCGGCCAGGGACGCTGCCTGCAAGGAAGTAATCAAGATCGGCAAGCGTGGCGACGTGATCGATGTGCTGCAGTTTCCGGTGCTGCAGTGCTGGCCAATGGATGGGGGCCGCTACATCACGCTGCCGTGCGTCGTGACCCGCGATCCAAAGAATGGGAAACGCAATGTCGGCATGTACCGCATGCAAGTCTACGATGGACAGACTACAGGCATGCACTGGCAGCGGCAGAAGAATGCAGCCGAGCACCTGCGGGACCGCCTGCGCGCGCAAGCTGCGGACGCGGCCGGGCGTGTGGCGCAGATGGCCGAAACTGCCGGGGGAACGGTGGAGGGAAGCCGAGCGCGGAGCCTGGCGCCTGCATCCGGCTCGGTCGCTTACACCAAACAGTTGGTCGACAGGCTTGAGGTCGCAGTAGCCATCGGCACCGACCCTGCGACTACATTCTCCGCGATCGTGCCTGCGCCGCCAGAGGTCGAGGAGTACATCGTCGCCGGCTTCCTGCGGCAGAAGCCGCTTGAGTTGGTCAAGTGCGAGACGGTCGGTCTCGAGGTACCGGCGCATGCTGAGATTATCCTCGAAGGCTTTGTCAAACTGGATGAGCTACGCACCGAAGGCCCGTTCGGCGACCACACCGGTTTCTACACAATGGAAGACGAATACCCGGTCTTCCACATCACTGCGATCACCCACCGCAAGGACCCGGTCTATGCGGCAACGATCGTCGGCAAGCCGCCCATGGAAGATGCCTGGATGGGCAAGGCAGTCGAGCGCATCTTCCTGCCGCTCATGCGCCTTACCTTACCCGAGATCGTCGACATCAACCTGCCGGTCGAGGGCGTCTTCCACAACCTGATGGTGGTTTCGATTCGCAAGAGTTACGCCGGGCATGCGCGCAAGGTGATGAGCGGCATCTGGGCGCTAGGTCAGGCAATGTTCACCAAGTGCATCGTGGTCGTGGACGAGGATTGTGACGTCCAGGATCTCGGCGAAGTCACGCTGCGGGCTGCAAACAATATCGATCCGGAGCGGGATATCCAGTTCACCTTGGGCCCGGTCGACTCCCTCGATCACGCCTCGCGCCTGCCGAACTATGGCTCAAAGATGGGCATCGATGCGACCCGAAAGTGGCCCGCAGAGGGGTTCACGCGCACCTGGCCGCCGATGATCGAGATGGACGCCGCGACCAAGGCGCGCGTGGACTTGATCTGGAAGAAGCTCGGCATCGAGTAGAGGGCAAGACCGCCTGCGCGGCTGGCGGTCACTTCGTGACGGGTATACCGACCCTTCGGGTCACAAAGATAGGCTTGCCCCGGTATTGCTGGGGCAAGCCTATCTTTGTAGCGCCGCAGGCAGAAGACACCCCACGAAGTGGGCGCCAGCCGCGTAGGCGGTTTTTCTCTAATGAGGCAGCGCGTCGCTCGGGAACTGCGGGATGCCGAAGTGGCCGCGCAGGCGTAGCAGGTCGAGTGTGCTCAGGTCGCCGGAGACGGCGATGAGATTGACGCTGGTTGACCCGGTAAGCAGAATGACGGCACCGGCGACGTTGATCCCTTGCGTATTTAGCCACACATCCGTGTGACTGGCGCTTTCGCCGGACAATCCAGGCTCTGGTTTGCTGGTGGAGAAGTGCTTCCAGCCGAGCCGATCGTACTCCGCGCGCACTGCCTGCACGGTTGCCGGACTGTAGCTGCCGTAACCCGGAAAGCGATACAGATGCAGGGCCACGCCGTTGAGCCGTCCAATCGTCTGGCGTGTCGGGGCATCAAGGGTAGGCAAGTTGCTGAAGAGGCTGAGCGTTGACCGGTCAAACGAGAAATCGCTGTGCGAGGAGGCTTGCTGGGCCAGAGTTGCCATCTCGGCAGGCACCCAGCCGACGCTTGGACTGGCAGGAGCAGCGGACGCGGAGGGAGGCAGGTCAGACCCGGAGGGCTGAAAGGCTTGCTGAGCCATCACGACGTCCGAGCCCAGCGACGACAGTGCCAGCAGGCAGAGCGGAAGAAGTGTGGACCGGAAGGTAGAAGAGAGTCTGACAGTGGACATGCTGAGCCTCGTGCTTTTATGATAAGAACCCAGAGCAGCCTGCGTTGTTGCGTAGTGCGATGGCGGATCAGTCGGCCTGTCTGAGCTCGATCCTGACCAGGTTGTGTACCGAGCGCGCGGGATGTTTGTCTTCGCTGACGATGAGCTTGAATGGGCCTTCCTTCACATCGAGCGGTTGACCGGCGAGCTGGTCGGCTACCAGGATCTGGCCGGGATGAAAGTCGGGTTCGGCCTCGGCCAGCGCGATCACAGCCTTATAGCCATCGGCACCGGTCACAACGACATACTGGGAGAGCGCCTTGCCGTGCACATCCTTGCCTGTGGCTGCGCCGACGGTCTCAAGCAGCGACGCGAGGGGCACGCCTGAGTAGGTTTCGCTCGCGTGCGTGTGTCCGTTGATCACGGTGACAGTCTGGTGCTGCATCACCCGCAACGTATCGCCCGTAAGAACACTCTGGTTGGTCAGCCCGATCAAGGCCAGCGTGGTCCCGCCCGAAGGCATGGGTACGGCGCTTGAAGCCGGGCCAGGCGCGGCCATCTGCGCCCCGCAGACGAGCGAGCAAGCGAAGACGAACAGCAGAGCCAGGCTGATAGCCCGGAGCCTGGGTAAGGAAAAAACCTGGGTAGGGGAAAAGTCCTGCTTCAATCGACGATCTCCTGATGTCGGCGGCTTTTTGCCCGCACGCGATTTGGATGCATGCAACGAGCTCTGCCAGGCTTTGCGCCATCGTATACTAGGCCCATGTCGATCGTGCGCAATATCACTGGCATCGCCAAGGGCATGAGCATCACCTTCAAGGAGATGTTCGAGCCGACCGAAGTGGAGAACTACCCGGACGGCGCGGGGCCGAACAAGGGCGCCATCCTGCAGGAGCGCTTCCGCGGAGCGCATGTGCTGCAGCGCGATGAGAATGGCCTGGAAAAGTGTGTCGCCTGCTTTTTGTGTGCAGCGGCCTGCCCGGCAAACTGTATTTACATCGAGGCTGCCGAGAACACCGATGAGGTGCGTATCTCAAGCGCCGAGCGGTATGCCAAGGTCTACAACATCGACTACAACCGCTGCATCTTTTGCGGCTACTGCGTCGAAGCCTGCCCGACTGACGCGATCACGCATGGGCACGGCTTTGAGCTGGCTACGCTAAACGCGACCAACCTGGTGATGCGCAAGGAAGATATGCTGAGCCCTTCGCTTGGGCTAGTCGGGGATACAAGCGCGCACTCAGACTCGATCAAATAAGCGTTGGCGTCTTAGATTAGGTAAGGCAGGGAGAAACGGCGACCTCAGCGGGTCGCCGCTCCTGCTTGGTGGCCGCATCCAATTGCCTGGGGAGAAACTTATGTCGGAAGTACGCGTGTTCGCTCGCATGAAGGCTAAAGAGAGTAAAGAGCAGCAGGTGCGCACCATTCTGCTCGACTTGGTAAAGGCGAGCCGGACCGAGGACGGCACTGATTTTTACGAGCTCTTCGAGACCACCGACGGCGGCGAGTTCCTCTTCAGCGAGCAGTACAGTTCGTCTGAGGACTTCGAATTACATAAGAGTTCAGATCACTTCAAGAAGGCTTTGGAATCGGTGGACCCGTTGCTGGAAGAGGAAGCGGTGATTTGGGTGGTCGATCCCGTGGAGCCGGTACTGTAGGGGTTCTTGTCCCCGCGTTAAAGCACGTGAGCGGGTGCGGGGATCCGGCTGCACGAGATTGCCGGCTAACTTGAGATACTGGGAGAAGACAAGGCGCCAGCGAAAGCTGGCGCCTTTCTCTTTTTAAAAGGCCGTCTGCCCTCGAGTCGAGGCGGACGAGCACCCGATCTCGAAGGAGCTTCGCGATGATCCACGAGGAGTTTCTCAAGCAGGCCTGCGCTGCTGCCAGAGCCGCCGGGCACGTGTACCCGGAGTACGCCGCGTGTGAGGCGGCGCTGGAATCAGGCTGGGGTATGTCCGGCCTGGCGATCAAAGCCAACAACCTCTTTGGCCAAAAGCAGTCGCACCCACAGCTGCCTGGCAGCAGCACGCTCACGATGCCGACTCGCGAGTTTCTCCATGGAGCCTGGGTGACTGTGCAGGCAAACTGGGTCCACTTTTCTGACTGGCAGGCCTGCTTTTCTGCTCGCATGGAACTGCTGCGTTCGCTCTGCCAGAGCCACCCGGATTACATGGCGGCGCTCTCCTCCACCACCGGCGGCGCGTTCATCACCAACGTGTCTCGAACCTGGTCAACCGATCCGCAGCGGGCCGGCAAAGTCCTGAGCGTCTATGACCATCACCAGCAGGTCTTCTCTAATGTCGAAGCCGCATAAGCCGGAGCGGCTCGCCGCAGGCGCGTAGACAACCCACTTCCCTCGAGAGGAACTCGCAGCCAGCCTTGCTGCTTTAAGTGCTGGCCGACAGGCTGGAGGGTGCCCGCGGCGTTGCCTTGCTCGATCGCGCGGGCGCCGCTTTCAGTTCCTGCTTCAAGGTCGCTTCGCGAATCGGTTTCTCATGCAGGAGCAGCTCGGTGGCCTGCAGATGCGGGTTGGCGTGGAACCAGCGCTGCACCGCGCCATCCTCAAGCAGGTTGAGGATGGCAAGCAAGGACATGCCTTGGTGGTGAGCCATCCACTCTCGCACCAGCGTCGGCTGCTTGAGCGACTGGCTATAGTCTGCAGCTTCGTAGAGACCGTAGGCGCCCGTCCAGCCCAGCTTGACCATGCGGCGAATATTCTTAAGTGATTCAAGCGGATCGACGCCGAGCGCCAGGTAGCTCGCGTAGGGTGCGACGATGGGGCCCGCCTCCGCGTCCCACTTGAGCGCGATCTGGGGTATGCCGAAGGCCTGGTAGTGGTAGTGGCCCTGTTCGTCGAACCTCGCATAGCCTGACTCAGAGATACCCCATGGGATGTTCAGGCGCCGTGCAAAGGCACGCTGAATCGCGACTACGCCCGAGAGCGTGCGAGCCATCAGGGTGTCCGGCAGGCTCCGCATCCAGAGCGAAGGCATCAGGTATTCGAACATCGTGCCGGTCCAGGAGAGCAGGACAGCCCGGCCAAACGCGAAGGTGTGCGTGCGACCAAGCTTGAACCAGCTCTGCTGCTGCATTTCGCCGTTCGCGATGGCCAGGAAAGCGGCGATGCGCGCCTCGGAAGCGAGCATGTCGTAGGAGGCGGAGTGAACCGTTTCGGTCGCAAGCTCGTAGCCAATAGAGAGCAGCTGCCGGTCTTTCTGGACGAGGAAGCCGAAGTCCATGGCGTTCGCCAGGCGGAAGGCTTCGACCGAGCAGCGCCGCACCCGCTCGATCAGCGAGTGAGTCCGTTCACGGGCCGCGGGCAGCAGCGCGCGCAGCTGTTCCCCGAGAACGATGTGAGTGCTGCCGGCATTTTCTTCAGAGGGCAGGGTGGCCCAGTTGCGCGCAAGCTGCGCATCGAGCTGGGTGATGAACTCGGCTGCATCGCCGAGGCAGGGGAACGGGGAACTGGCCTTGGTGGAAAGCAATTCAAGCTGTCGCAGCGGCGCAAACTCCGGGCGCAGCCACGGCATGTAGTCGTTGACGATGGCTGCGATCGCGAATACCCGCTGCCGGTGCTCACGTTGCCACCAGGCTGGCTCGCTTAGCTGCGCCGCGGCCTGCGTCTTGGCTTCAGTCTCGATCTCCGTCTCGGCTGCAGCCAGACGGGCGGCCTCAGAGAGCGCCCAGCTAATCCACCCGTCCATCGCCGCTGCGGGCCACGGCTCTATTTGCTGCGAGTGGCCCTGCGAGTGGCCCTGCGAGTGCCAGGCTATGGGCGCATCGGCCGGAGCCCCGCTGGCGCGGGTCTGGGCGAACATGTCGAGCAGGGTGCGAAGTCCGGCGAAGACAGCGGGGGAAAGCAACGGGTCCTTGAGCAGCTCGGCAGCGCCGGTGCGCAGAGTGTAGAGCGAAGCCGCGAAGTTGCCGCTATCCACAGAGGAGACCGTGATCGGAAGCAGTGGCTCGAGCGTTTGCGTGTTGTACCAGTTGTACAGGTGCCCGCGGTGTTTGGTGAGCCGGTCGAGCGTGGCGAGCGAGTGCGTGGTCAGCTCGGCAAATTCCGGCACGGTGAGAAAGCCGAACTCGACTGCAGACTGGCGTGCGTTGAGCAGCAGGCCAAGGTTGGTCGGGGAGACGCGCGCGGCTTCGAAGAGCTCTTTCTCCTCGACATTGTCGGGAACCAGGTAGTTGTGTTGCGCGCCGCCAAACTCGTAAAAGTAGCGCCAGATGCGTAGCGCGTGCTGGCGCAGCATGAGGATGTCCTCCGCGCCGAGGGCTCGCTCCTCTTCACGCGGGGGACTGTTTAGCCAAGCCGTTAGGGCGCTGGCCAGAGCCCAGAGGATCAGAACCGGCAAGGCAACGACCAGCGATCGCCGATCGTAAAAGAAGAGCAGGATGGAGACCGCGAGCGCGAAGATGGGGGTAGCGGTCAGGTAGCGGTCCACGGGAGTGACCTTAGTTGCCCCCGACTCGGCTTCAGCCGCCGTCTCCCACTCAAGCAGCCGCTGGCCGGTGACGAAGCGGCGTACCAGCGCGCGAAGGATCGCGTCCAGCGAGAGCATGGTGGTATGGGGCAGGTAGACCAGGTTGAGCAGGGTGATAAAAGCCGCCTGCCAGAATCCGGTGACCGCGTCGCGCAGCACGCCCGGCTGATCAGACGCGAGCGCCCTGCCCAGCGAGAAGACAAGCTGGACGAGGGTAGGTAGAAACATGAGTAGAACGGTAACGATCGTCCAGTAGAGCGGTCCGCCTGGCAGCCCGGTCCAGCCTGCGATCAAGAGCAGCAGCGTGAATGGCTCGACCAGCGACCGACGCAGGTTATCAAAGATCTTCCAACGGGAGATGGTTGAGATGGGATTGCGTACCTTGCGGCCGGACTCATCCGGCACCGAGGCGAAGAGCCACTGCGCGATCTGCCAGTCGCCACGCACCCAGCGGTGCTTGCGCCGGGTGTAGGCGCTGTAGTGCGAAGGATAATCATCGATGACTTCGATGTCGGTGACCAGGCCGGCCCGCGCATAGGCGCCTTCGATCAGATCGTGCGAGAGCAAGGCGTTGCGCGGGAAGCGCCGGTCAAGCACGGCGTGCAGTGTCTCAACCTCGTAGATGCCCTTGCCGGTAAAGATGCCTTCGCCGTAAAGGTCCTGGTAGACGTCTGAGACCGCGCGCGTGTAGATGTCAAAGCCGGTCTCGCCAGAGTAGAGCGCAGCCAGCCGCGAGCGTGTGGCGCTCTGCACGCTGACCCCGACGCGCGGCTGCAGGATCCCGTAGCCGGCCGTGACGATGCGGGTCTTGGGGTCGATGATGGCGCGGTTGAGCGGGTGGGCCATGGCACCCACCATCGCGGCCGCCGTGCCCCGGGGCAGCTGCGTGTCAGAGTCAAGGGTGATGATGAACTTGACTCCGCGCACAGCTTCCAGATTGCCGGCCTTGACCGGGAAAGCATCGAAGTCTCCGGTGAGGTACTTGTTCAGGTCCAGCAGCTTACCGCGCTTGCGCTCCCAGCCCATCCACACACCCTGCCGGGCATTAAAGATGCGGTGCCGGTGGAAGAGCAGGAAGCTGCCCCCGCCACTGTGCCTTGTGCCTACGCCGCTTGCGCTGTAGCGATCGTTCAGCTCCTCGATCAGCTTGACCGCAAGGTCGACAAGCGGATCGCGATCGCTCTCGCGCGGCTTGGTCACAGCGTCCGGAAGATCGGTGATCAGCGCGAAGTGCAGGTGCGGATCTTGATTGGCGAGGTAGCGAATCTCGAGCTCCGCGACCAGCTCACGGAGCTGCTTCTCGTTAAGCAGCAGGGTGGGCACGGCCACCAGGGTAGAGAAGCCTGCCGCAATCCCCTTGCTGAAGTCGAGCTTAGGCAGCGCGTGCGCTTCAAAGAGCACGGTCACAATGTTGTTGATCAGGTCTACCGCCCCCTGCGTGACAGGCAAAAGCAGCAGGGCAAAAGCCGCCATCAGCGCCAGGAAGGAGGGCGAGTGAGGGACCAGCGGCAGCAGGCAGGCAGCGATCAGGATGACCGAGATGATCTCGATCGGCGCGATGTAAAAGAGATCGGCATCGCGCTTGGCCACGATCCGCATGTGTTCCATGAGCGGAGGCCGAAAGCCGACCCGCTCCCCCAGCTGCTCGGCGCCCGCGTCAACCAGGTAGTAGCCGATGTGGGAGCGGCGAAGCAGCAGCCGCGGATCCTCCTGGCGCCGCAGACGTGCCTCGGTGGCCAGCTCAAGCGCCTTTGCGGCGACCTCACTCTCGGTGCACTCGGAGTAGCGCGCGATCGCGGCGACCTGCTTGCGGTAGGCCTCGCGGCTCTCGAAGTCCATGTACTTGTAGGCGCCGGCGGGGTCCTGCTGCAGGGTGCGATCAAAGAGAATCAGCGGCTCGGCAACGATCGGCCAGTCTGCGTAGCCAAGCTCACGAAGGCTCTTGATGGCGCGCTGGATGCGCGGACGCACCTCGGTTGCGCCCGCCGGCAGCCCCTGGGCATCGGCCAGCACCGTCTCCAGCAGGTGAAACTTCATCGTGGTGGGCAGCGACCAGAGCTCCTCAAGGGTGAGCGGTTCGATCTGCTGCGCTTCGAGCAGGAAGATACGAATTGCCTCCGCATCCCAGGCCAGGCCCGTCGCCTCGAAGTAGGCGGAAGCCACCGCGGCGACGCGCAGCAGCTGCTGGTCTCCCCCAACGGCAAGGCGGGGCAGGCGTTCAAGCTCGCGGCGGCCGCCTTTGACCTCGTTGACAGCCGAACGGAGCAGCCGGCTGTTCTCCCGAAGATCGAGAAACGGGTCAGTGGGGTCGCCCGGTTGCGCCGGCGCGGCTTCGACACGAGCCTGAAGCTTGGTAAGCGCGTCTCCTGCAGCCTGGGCGCGCTCGCGAATGCCACTCCGCCCTTTGGGTCGGTGGAGGGCACTCCAGTGCTCAGCTGCCTGGCGTGCCCGGGTTTTCAGCTCGGCCGGATCAAGAACGCTCGCCGCGGCCGCTGTCTTGCTCTCATCGCGAGAGACTTCATCGCCAGAGGCGTCAATCGAGTGCTCTGCAACGGCGTCCTCCACCTGGTTGACCCGCTCCCTCTGCTGCGTTGCCGGCTGGGTGGAAGGCTCGGGCTCTGAAATGCCTGCTACTCGAAGCTCTTCGTTCATGCCGCTCCATGTTGCAGCTTAGGATTGCTGCTTGGTGTTGCTGCTTGCGCGTACTGCCTGTCAGTGCTAAACCGGAGGTCGTTCTCTCTCAGCGATAACTCGCAGCCTGCATCTCGAACATCTCCGCGTACTGGCCGCCCAGCGCAAGCAGCTGCGAGTGGTTTCCTTCCTCCACCAGCTGGCCGCCTGCGAGCACGACGATTCGGTCGGCCATCCGGACGGTGGAAAAACGATGCGAGATCAGTAGTGCCATCTTGCCCAGGGTCAGCTCGGCGAAGCGCTCAAAGACCTCGAGCTCGGAGCGGGCGTCGAGCGCAGCAGTTGGCTCATCAAGGATCAGCAGCTGCGCGTCTCGCAGGTAGGCCCGGGCGAGAGCGATCCTCTGCCACTCGCCGCCGGAGAGGTCGACGCCTGACTCAAAGCGGCGGCCAAGCATCTGGTCGTAGCCGCCGCCGAGCTTCGCGACCACGCTCGCGGCCAGGCTCTTCTCCGCAGCCTCCTCGATGTCGGACTCCGAGTGGGGGATCTCTACCCGGCCTACGCCGATGTTCTCGCGCACTGTCATCTCGTAGCGCATGAAATCCTGAAAGATGACCCCCATCTCCTGGTGCAGGTCATCAAGCGCATACTCTCGCAGGTCCACGCCGTCGAGCAGGATCTGGCCCTCGGTCGGGTCGTAGAGCCGCGTGATCAGCTTGACGACCGTGGTCTTGCCCTGTCCATTTTCTCCGATCAGCGCGATCCGTTCACCCGGGCGTAAAGAAAAGTTGAAGTTCTTGAGCACCCGCCGCTCCGTGCCAGGGTAGGCAAAGGAGACATTCTTGAACTCGAAACCCTGGCGGATGGGCCGCGGTACTTTTCGGCCGTCGGGGCGGGACACCACAATCGGCTTCATCTCAAAGAAGCCGATCAGGTCGGTGAGAAAGAGAGCCTGGTCAGCGATGCCGGAAGCTGTCGAGAAGACCTGCTGCAGGTTGGCCTGCGCCTGCTGGACCGAGGCGGTGATAAAGGCGAACATGCCAATGTTGTAGCGGCCGTGCAACGCGCCCCAGATCACATAAATATAGGAGCAGTAGTAGCCGGTGGTGCCGACGAGCGAAAACAGGCCGCCCCAGATCAGGCGCGAGCGGGAGAGCGCGACATTCTCCTCGTATACGCCCTTCGAGAGTGCGGCGAACCGGTCAGTGAAGTAGTCGCTCAGATTGAAGAGCTTGAGTTCCTTAGCCGCAATCTTTGAGCCGCCAACCTCTCGCAGGTAGTCCATCTCGCGCTTGGCCGGGGTCTGACGAAAGTTTTTCGCGTAGCCGAGGAACGCGAAGTGGGTCTCGCCCAGAAACGACGGAACGACCGCGACGACGAGAAAGATCACCAGCAGCGGCGCCTTCCATACCAGCACCCCGGTAAAGAACAGGGTCGTAAGCCCCTGCTGAAAGAGCCGGCCCATTTGCTGGATCATCGCCAGCCGGTCGGTGGCCTGCACACGCGCCCGCTCCAACTGGTCGTAGTAGTGCGGGTCTTCGTAGGTGGTCAAATCCAGCTGCGCAGCTTTGCGCATGACGAGGATCGAGACGTGATGCGTGTAGCGGTCGGCGAGCAGCTGGTCGAAGTAGTCGATGAAGCGCTGCAGCACGCCGGTGACGACGAAGACGACGACCTCGGCGCCGACGATCCACCAGAAGCGTGGGGGCGTGCCGCCTCCGCTGATCGCCTGCTGTACGCCGTTGATGATCGCCGCAGCGATGCGGCCGCCCAGCACCGGCGCAAAGGAGACGAAGACCCGCAGGATCAGTCCCCAGGTGACCACCGAGGGCCCTGACTCCCACAGGATGTGAAGTACAGGGGGAACATTGCGCAATGCGCGCACCCGCTCGGCCCAGGCACTCTGTGTCTTCTTCGTTTCAGTCATCTTATCCGCGAGCCGCTGAAGCAGCCTTGCTCAGGCTGTGTCGCGCCGAGACCCTCTCCACCTTGCACTTGATAAGGAGGAGCCACACTGACAGCTCTCGTACGCGCGACAACCTTTAGAAGGCTGGTCCAGAGCTTCCTCTGTATGCCTGTTGCCGACCGCTGCCATTGGCTTTGCAGCTCAATCGGCGCGCTCCCGCCGGGGTGTGCAGTTGCTTTTCACAGTTGCTGGTTTGGGATGCGAGCAAGTATCCACCTGTTGTTAAGTGTAAAAGCTCAAGCCCTGCTTTTCACGGCTTCACCCTCTGCGATGCGGCCACAGCCTAGTCTATGCCAGACTGAGCAGGGAGGCGCATTGTGCAAGGAACACACGGCCATGACGGAGCGGTAAAGTGTGACTGCCTGGTGCTGGGCGCGGGCGTCGCCGGGCTGACGACAGCGCGCACGCTGGCCGAGACCGGATTGCGGGTGCTGCTGGTGGAGGCGCGCGAGCGGGTAGGTGGACGGCTGCTGACGGTCTACCCGGAGGGCGAAGAAACCCCGGTCGAGCTGGGCGCCGAGTTCATCCATGGCAGGCCGCCGGAGCTGTTGGCGCTGCTGGATGAAGCAAAGCTTGCCTACTACGAGGCGTCGGGCGAGCAGATGCGCTACGAGCAGGGCGTGCTGCGCACGGCGAACCAGCAGGATAACGGCTTCTTTGATCTGCTTGAGGAGCTTGACGAGCAGGCGCCAGATCAGAGCTTTGACGAGTTTCTCGCCGAGCGGCAGCCGGCGCCCAGGCTGGCCCGGCGGGCGCGCCAGTACGTGGAAGGCTTTAACGCAGCAGACGCCGCGCGCATCGGCACCCGGGGACTGGCGCGGCAGCAGGCTGCCGAAGATTCGATCGAGGGCGACCGATCAGGGCGGCTGGTCCAGGGCTACACAGCCCTCGCCGAGTACCTGCGCGAACGGTTTGTTGCGGCAGGCGGGTCGCTGGTACTGGGCAGCCCGGCAGCCTCTCTGCAGTGGCAGCGCGGGCAGGTCACCGCGCAGGCGGCGGCCGGGCAGAGGTGGGTGGCGCCACGGGCAGTGGTCGCGCTGCCGCTTGGCGTACTGCAGGCGCGTTCGCTGCGCTTCGACCCTGAGCCGCTCGCGACCTTTGCGGCAGCTGACTCGCTCGCCTCCGGACCGGTAATGCGGCTGGTCCTACGCTTCCGCTCCCACTTCTGGGCAGAGCGCGCGACTGGCATGCGGTTCCTGTTCACCGATGCGGACGAAGCCGGGCTGCCTTCGACCTGGTGGACGACCGAACCGCACCGGAGCGGCCTGCTGACAGGCTGGCTGGGCGGTCCGCGCGCCCTTGCCGCCGGCGAAGCTGAGGTGCTGCTGGCCTCGGGCCTCCGCTCGCTGGAGCGTATCTTCAGCCTGGCGCCGAGGAGCCTTGAGGATCAACTACTCGGCTGGCACATGCATGACTGGCAGCAGGACCCGTACAGCCTGGGCGCTTACAGCTATGCGCCGAAGGGAGCGGGCGACGCCTCCGCAAGGATGACTCGTCCAGTCAAGGACACGCTCTTCTTTGCCGGCGAGCATACCGACACGACCGGTCACCCGGGCACAGTTCACGGTGCGATGCGGTCCGGTTTGCGCGCGGCCGACCAGGTACTAGCCTCCTTGGTCGCCTCAGGGAAAGCCAGCGCCACCGCTACCTAGTCGCGTTCTTGCGTTCTTTGCAGCGGCAGCTTCCGTCGCCCAGGGCTGACCCTCAAAGCCGTGGTGCCAGATCGAGACGATCTTCTGCGTATCGGCGATAGCATGCGCCGGATCGCCCTGCACCAGCAGGAAATCGGCCGATTTACCTTGCGCGATCACGCCGAACCAGGCCTTGCCGCCGACCGCCGCGCTGCCCGCGCCTTCTGCCAGGATCGCCGCGTCGTTCGCAGTCGCGCATTGAATGGCTTGCAGTGGCGTGAGCCCGGCCGAGACCATCAGGCCAAGCTCGTGATGCTCAGCCCAGCCCGGCAGACGGACTGCGTTCGCGCCGGAGTCGGTCCCAAAGCCGATGTGCACACCCGCGTCGTAGAGCCGCTTCAGGTTCTTACGCGCCATCTCGAAATCGGCCCGGTGCCGGGCTGTGTTCGGATCTGCCGCAACCTTCTTCCGGTACGCGTCCGACTTGAGCATCGCCAGCTCTGCGGCCGAAGTAGCCCGCACCAGGAACGGATCGTCGAGCAGCTCCGGGTGATCGGCGAAGACGAAGAAGGATTCATCGACGGTGAGCGTCGGCAGGTACCAGGTTCCGTGCTGCTTCATCAGCCCGATAAATTCGGCGTCCACCGGCTGGTCGCGGACGCTGTGGGCCAGCACATCGACTCCGGCCGAGACCAGCGCCTTTGCATCCGCCAGGTAGAACATGTGCGCGGCCACCGGAATGTGCTGCTTGTGGGCTTCGTCGATGACCGCGGTGTAGATCTCCGGACGCATCTTGGGTCTGGTGCCGTAGAGATCATCGACCCAGATCTTGATGAAGTTGGTGTGCCGGGCCGCGGCCGCATCGACCGCTTTACGCGCCTCGTCCGGAGTGGTGGGCTGGTCGAGCTGGTCATCGCCGTGCTTGATCGGCGGTGCGCCATTCTCAACGCCGATGCCGTGGTCGGCGACAAAGACGGTTGCTCCGTCGAGTGTACCGGCCTCCTGCTGCTCCTGCACCCGGTAGATGATGTCGCGATTGAGGCCGAGCGAGAGCATGTCGGCCACGCCGTAGTGCTCGTACTGGCGCAACTCGGCGAGCACGTGGGGCAGCGTGTAATAGGTGGGGCTGTTCTCGGTGCCATCGACTAGGGCCAGATGGCCGTGCGCGTTGATCAGCGCCGGCATCAGGGTCAGCCCTTGTGCATCGACGATCCGAGCTCCGGCAGGCGGCCTGTGCAGGGCGGTTGTCGGCAACACAAGCTGGATCAGCCCATCCGTGAAGATCACGCTCATGTTCTCGCGCGATGCGTGACCCTGGCCGTCGATCAGGCGAGCATGCTCAATGATGGTGGTCTGGGCGCGCGCCGATACGGGGGCCCACATGTCGACGGTTGCGAGCGAGAGCAGGGCGAGCAGGGCGTTTCGAGAGAGCCGCATGCGGTCTCAGACGCAGCACGAGGCAATTCCGCCGTATGCATCCCTGCCTTGTTCTTGATCTTTAGGCCCGACGCAGGCACAGACGCCAGCCATTTACAGCAAGACCCTTTCCCCGCTATGGTTGCAGACCTAAAGGAGAACTACCAAGATTATGCTTTCTAAGCTTGGCGCGATCGCCGCGACTGCCTGCCTGCTCGCCTCCACTCTGCCGCTCCTCGCCCAGACCGCGGCTTCGCCGGCAACCGACAGCACGCTCGCGGCAACGCCGCCCATGGGCTGGAACAGCTGGAACCACTTTGCGGAGAGGGTCACCGATGCCGACGTGCGCGCGGCGGCCGACGCCATCGTCGCCAACGGCATGCGGGATGCTGGCTATATCTACGTCAACATCGACGACACCTGGGAGGGCAAGCGCGGGCCGCACGGCGTGATCCAGACCAACCAGAAGTTTCCTGACATGAAGGCGCTCGCCGACTATGTACACTCGAAAGGGCTCAAGCTCGGCATCTACTCCTCGCCCGGACCCCAGACCTGTGCCAAGTACACCGCCAGCTACGGACACGAGGCTGAGGATGCGAAGACCTACGCGGCCTGGGGTATCGATTATCTGAAGTACGATATGTGCTCCTATGGCAACATCATCAAAAAGAAGGCCGGCGAGATGACCGCTGCCAACGAGCCGGCGCGCTTCAAGATGGACAAGGAAGCCTACGAGAAGATGCACAAGGCTTTGGTCGCAACAGGCCGGCCGATCGTCTTCTCCATGTGCCAGTACGGCTGGGACGATGTGTGGAAGTGGGGTACCGAGGTAGGCGGGAATCTCTGGCGAACGACTGGAGACATCAACGATACCTATGCGCGGATGTCCGAAATCGGCTTTTCGCAGGCCGGCCTGGCCAGGTACGCCGGACCCGGGCACTGGAATGACCCTGACATGCTGGAGGTCGGCAACGGCGGCATGACGACCGACGAGTACCGGACGCACATGACGCTGTGGGCGATCCTGGCGGCGCCCCTGCTGGCCGGCAACGACCTGAGCAAGATGACTCCGGAGACCCTCGCCATGCTGACCAACAAGGACGTCATCGCGATTGACCAGGACGCGCTTGGGCAACAGGGTGACCGGGTCTGGGCTGAGGGGCCAACCGAGATCTGGGCCAAGCCACTCTCCGGCGGCGCCAAAGCGGTAGCCATCTTCAATCGTTCGCCGGAAGAAAAGCAGATCCCCTTCAAGCTCAGCCAGGTCCAGGCGAGCGACACGGCGACGCTGCACGAAGTTTGGGAAGCGAGCGATGTCTCGGCGACTGCCGGCAGCTACCTGGCCAGCGTGCCGGCACACGGAGTCATGCTGCTGAGGGTCTCGCAATAGCTCAGGGTCTTGCAGTGAGTGGAGCGATCGCCCGCCCTATCTCACCGCTTCTGGATGGCTGGGTCGGGCCGGATCTTAGACGGTCCGGCGCTTGGTGGGGGCAACACTCACCGCGAAGTGTGGCAGGAGAAGAAGTCGCGGTCACCTCGTGACGCAGCTATCGCCCGTTGGCACATGAGGCAGACCTCGGAAGGCTGTGCCGGCATTCTCCAGCGCCAGAGCTAGAAAACTCGCCCTTGAGGGCCGGCTGCGTAGATGGTCCCATCTTATGTACCTGCATAACGCGACGTGTTCCCTCGAAGACGCGTAGAATCTAGAGTGCGCGGGCGGCTCAAACTGATTCGCTGGAGACCGCTCGCCCCCATCCGCTATGAGCGCTACGCATCTGGAACCCGCCCAGTCTCTTGCTTCTCAGCTCCTCCACGAACAGGTCTTCGCCATTTACCGCCGCTGGGGTTACTTGCAGGCGAAGCTCGACCCCCTCGGCCAGTATCTCGAGGAGCAACTGCTTCCAGAAGACCTGCCTGACCTGCCCGGGAACGAGGACCAGGTCAAGCTCGAGGTCGAGGCGGCGCGACGGGTCTACTCTGGCACGGTTGGCGCCGAGTTCATGCACATCCCAGACCGCCGCCGCCGTCAGTGGATCGCCGACCGGATGGAGTCAGAACACGTGGCCCTCTCGCGCGCGGACCAGCGCCGGGTGCTGGACCTGCTGGTGCGCGCTGACCTCTTTGAACAGGTGGTCCAGGCCCGCTACCTGGGCACCAAGCGCTTTTCGCTCGAGGGCGTGACCGCGCTGATCCCCTTCCTGGACGAGGTGCTCAATCGGGCTGGAGAACTCGGCGCGACCAAGGCAGTGATGGGCATGAGCCATCGCGGCCGCTTGAGCGTGATGGTGAATACCTTCGGCAAGCAGCCCGCTCATATCTTCTCGAAGTTCGAAGATGTGGACCCGCGCAGCTTTCTCGGCGGGGGCGACGTAAAGTACCACGTGGGCGCAACGGCTGAGCACACCACGCGCGAAGGTAAAAAGCTGGCCTTGCACCTGGTCTCCAACCCCAGCCACCTGGAAGCAGTCGACCCGGTGGCCATGGGCCGGGCTCGCGCCAAGCAAGTCCGCATCGGCGACAACGGCATTGAGCAGGTGCTGCTGATCGCAATCCACGGGGACGCGGCCTTCGCCGGGCAGGGCGTCACGGCTGAGACACTAAACCTGGGCGGCTTCCCCGGCTACACGGTCGGCGGCACCATCCACGTGATCGTCAACAACCTGATCGGCTTTACCGCCGAGCCGGACGAGGTCACTTCGACCCGCTTCTGCTCCGACGCGGCCAAGCGGCTGCCTGTGCCTGTCTTCCACGTCAACGCGGAAGATCCGGACGCGGTGATGCGCATCGCCGCGCTGGCGGCCGACTACCGGTACCAGTTTCAATCTGATGTCGTCATCGACCTGATCGGCTATCGCAGGCATGGGCACTCCGAGGTCGATGACCCCACAATTACCCAGCCGCTGCGCTACGCGCTGATCAAGAAGCACCCCTCGCTCTCCGAGCTCTACGCCCGTCAGCTGGGCATCGATACCGCGGACCAGGTGCGCGAGGTGCAGGCCGAGTTTATCGCCGCCCAGCGCGCCGCCACCGAGATCCAGAAGATCACCTCCCTCTCCCGGCTGCCGGACTACTGGTCGCCCTACAAGGGGGGCGCCTACAAGCCCGAGTACGAGTGCGCGACAGGTCTGCCACGCGAAGAGATCAAGGCGCTCAGCGACAAGCTGGTCTCCTACCCGCCCAGCTTTCACATCCACGCCAAGCTCAAGAAGCTGCTTGAGCAGCGAGCGGAGATGGGCGACGGCACCAGGCCGTTTGACTACGGGATGGCCGAAGCCCTAGCCTTTGCCTCGCTGCTCAAGGCGGGCACACCGGTTAGGCTGAGCGGGCAGGACTCCGAGCGCGGCACCTTCAACCAGCGGCACTCCGTGCTGATCGACACAGAAGATGAGCAGCACTTTATCCCGCTCAACCACGTGGCAGGAGGCCAGGCTCCTTTCGAGGTCTACAACTCGGCCCTGAGTGAGGCCGGCGTCCTCGGCTTTGAGTACGGTTACAGCCGTGACTCGCCGGAGTCGCTGGTGCTGTGGGAGGCGCAGTTTGGCGACTTTGCCAATGGCGCGCAGATCATCATCGACCAGTTCATCGCCTCCGGTGAGGATAAGTGGGGCCTGCTCTCGCACGTCGTCCTGCTGCTGCCGCACGGCTACGAAGGCCAGGGCCCGGAGCACTCGAGCGCTCGCGTCGAGCGGTACCTGCAGCTTGCCGCACGCGACAACATGCAGATCTGCCAACCGTCGACGGCCGCGCAGTACTTCCACCTGCTGCGCCGGCAGATGCTGCGGCCGTGGCGCAAGCCGCTGGTCGTCTTTACGCCGAAGAGCATGCTCCGGCATCCGAGCGCTGTGTCGGCGATCGAGGACTTCTCGCAGCCGCTCTTTCAAAACGTGCTGCCGGAGACGCAGGTTACCAATGCCACGCGCTTGCTGCTGTGCACCGGAAAGATCGGCCATGAACTGCGCTTGGAGCGGGAGAAGCGCGGCGACACCTCGACCGGCATCATCTTCATTGAGCAACTTTACCCCTGGCCGGAGGCAGAGATCTGCGCCGCGATCGACGCCCACCCCAAGTCGCACGAAGTGGTCTGGGTGCAGGAGGAGCCGGAGAATATGGGCGCGCTCTCGTTTGTCATGCCCAGGCTGCGCAGGGCCGCGCGCGATCGCCATGCGCTCTCGATCAAGCGGTCGGCAGCCGCGAGCCCGGCCACCGGCAGCCCGAAAGCGCATGAGATGGAGCAGCGCACCCTGATCGACCTCGCGCTGAGTCACGGATTGCAGGAGAAGGCAGCCGCAGGCAAGTAGCGTCTCCGGGCTAGGTTTCGGTGAACTGTTGCAGCGACTTAGCTCCGGCTGCATCCAAGCTGCGGTGGAGCCGTGCGGCAACTTGCGCGCGAACAGAGGAGAATGGATGCATCTTTCAAGCATCGGCAAGACAGGCCTACCCGTCCTTGGATTGGCGTGCGTGACAGCACTGCTCGTCGCAGCACCCGTGTTGGCCGCCGGCTCCGCTTCGCAGGCTGACCGGGAGTTCGTCGGCAAGGTCTCGCAGGGCGGGCTCTACGAGGTGGAAGCTGGCAAAGTCGCGGCAACGCGTGGAACGGTTCCCTTCATCAAGGACTTCGGCCTGCTCGAATCGCAGGATCACGAAGGGGTGAATAGCGGCCTGAAGGCGATTGCGGCCAAGACCGGGGTGTCCATCCGGGCCGGCCTCAATGCCGAGTTCACGCAGCGGCTGGCTAAGCTGAAAGCTACGCCTGCAGCCCAGTTCGACTCGTACTACCTGGCTGACATGAAGCAGATTCACAACAACGACGAAGGCCTGTTCGTGCAGGAAGCCGACGGCGGCACGGACGCTTACAAGCAGTTCGCACACCAAACAGCCGTGCTGGTGAAGGCGCATTTAGGCTGGCTGGATACGCAATAAGAGACGCAAGAATCAAAGTCGACCCGGTAGCGAGCGCGAGTTCGCTCCTGCTCGCGAGTGGAGGCTATTCCGCCCAGGCTTGCTTGGTCGCCGCAGGTTGTTCACGGGAAAAGGCTTGACTGGCGACCCCATCAACCGGCGGCTTGCACCTCGGCCGCGATCTTCTTCAACTCCGGCAGCACGTGGCCCAGCGAAACGGGCTGAGCGTGCTTGCTGCCAAAGCCAAAGTAGAGCGCCCGATACAACGCAAAGAGCCGGTTGTAGGTTGCATGCGCCTTAGCATCTGGCTCGTTAATCTTGTACTCCAGGCACATCTTGGCCTGCGCCTCTTCAATCGACGCGAATGCGCCCGCAGCAACCAGGGCAAAGATTCCCGAGCCTAACGACGTAGGAATACCCGCAGGTACCAGCACCGGCTTGCCCAGCACGTCCGCGTAGACCTGGTTCAGCACAATATTGTTCTGCGGGATGCCGCCGGCGTTGATCACTCGCTCGACCGGCACACCATTCTCCGCCATCCGCTCGAGGATGATGCGGGTATGAAACGCGGTGCCTTCGATCGCGGCGTAGAGCTCATCCTGCGCAGTGTGGATCAGGTTCCAGCCGAGCGTGATGCCGCCTACCTCGGAGGTGACGAGCACCGTCCGGTCGCCGTTATCCCAGCTCAGGCGCAGCAGACCAGTCTGCCCGGCGCGGTAGTGCTCGAGGCCCTGGGCAAGCTCGCGGACTTTGGTTCCCGCGCGGCGCGCGATCGCTTCAAAGATATCGCCGGTCGCCGAGAGCCCAGCCTCGACGCCGGTGAACTCCGGATGAACGCTGCCGGGAACCACGCCGCAGACGCCGGGAACCAACGTGGTCTTCTTCTCCATCGCAATGATGCAGGTCGAGGTGCCGACGACGTTGACTACGTCTCCCTCACGGCAGCCTGCGCCAATGGCATCCCAGTGCGCGTCAAAGGCACCCACTGGAATAGGAATCCCGGCCTTGAGACCCATCCTCTCGGCCCACTCCGGCGCGAGCGTGCCGGCGATGTGATCGGATGTCTCGTAGGCGCCGTCGAACTTTGCGCGAATGCCTTCCAGCAGCGGGTCGAGCTTAGTAAAAAAAGCCTGCGGCGGCAGCCCACCCCACTTCGGGTTCCACAGCCACTTGTGACCCATGGCGCAGATGCTGCGCTTGACTAAGCCAGGATCGGTGATGCCGGCCAGCCTTGCGGCGACCATATCGCAATGCTCGAACGCGGTCGCAAGCTCTGCGCGCTGCTCAGGATTGTGACGAATCCAATGCAGCAGCTTCGCAAAGCCCCACTCGTGCGAGTAGACACCGCCACACCAGTCGATGGCTTCGAGCTTCTCGGCGTGGGCGAGCGCTGTAATCTGCTGCGCTTCGAGCTTGGCGCGATGATCGCACCAGAGATAATATTCGCCGAGCGGCTGCATGTTCTTATCGACCATGACCACGCTTGAGCCAGTCGTGTCGAGCGCGATCGCAGCGATGCTGAGGCCATCCATGCCCGACTCAGTCAACACCTTCTGCGTCGCCGCTACCAGCGCGTTCATCTGGTCCGCGTGTGACTGCGTCGCGTAGTCGGGATCCTCCCGCTTGCGATGCAGCGGATACTCAGCTGACGCCGTTCCGAGGCGCCCACGCTCGCTATCAAGCAGAGTTACTCGCACGCTGAGAGTGCCAAAGTCTACGCCTGCTACCGTGGTGCCGCTCATACACTCTCCTGGTAGTACAAGACCGCCTGCGCGGATGGCGGTCACTTCGTGACGTGTGTACTGCCTGCGGCGCGTCAAAAGCTGGTATGCCCCGGTAGTTCAGGGGCATACCAGCTTTTGTGACCCGATGGGTCCGTGTACCCTCCACGAAGTGGGCGCGAGCCAAGCAGGCGGTCTGGTACTTACTCGGCAGCGCCGTGGTGGTGCATCTCCCAGCCGAGATAGGTTGTCGCTGCTTCCAAGACAGGCCCGGCAACGGTCGAGAAGTTCGCCGCCACATGGTGCTCGAAGCCGTTGCGGCAGATGTACTGCAGCAACTTCTGCATCTTCGGGATGTGACAGACGCCGGCGCCGCCGAAGGTCTCGAGCGGATCGCTGGTGAACTCGCCCTCGCCAACGTAGCCGCGAATCTTGCCGGTCAGGTCATCGGTCGAGAAGCGGAGATAGCTCATCGGGCCAGCCTTCACGCGACCGACGCAGGTGCCAAAGGTGTTCTCCTTGCCGACCGTGCCGGCGATGATCGCCTGGAAGTCCATCACAACCGACTCGAAGAAATGCTTCGGCAGGTTGGCACAGTGGAAGCAGACGGCCTTGTCCGGGTCGTCGCCGTAGTTGTTGTTCCAATCCAGCAGCGCGCTCGGTGTCTCTGAGGCAAGCGCGAGGCCGTACATGCTGAGCACACCGGCCACGTCGGTTTCGCAGGCAGAGGAGAACAGGTTCTCGCTCATCATGCTCATCACCGTGCAGGGGACGACGCCGAAGAACTCTTCGAGCGAGGTCCAGCACTGGATCGCCGAGATGGTGCAGTAGGTCTCCTTCATCCAGCCATCGATGACCGCGCCTAGCTTGGCCATCTTCATCAGCGCTTCTTCGGGGATGCCGGAGGTCGGCACATAGGACTTGATAGCCGCGAGCTTGGCCTGGGCCGCGTCATCGTGATCGGTGAGCCGGTTGATGCGGCCGATGATCTCGGAGAGGTCAAGTGTCTCGACCGAGATGCCGTTGTGCTCGAGAATTTTCTCGGAGTAGCGCACCGTGTTGAACGCCGCAGGCCGCGCGCCGATGGCGCCGATGCGCAGGTTCTTGAAGCCGTTGACCACGCGGCAAGTGGCGGCAAAGTTGGCCAGGTCTCGGGCAAAGGCGTCCGACTGCGGCGCGACTGTATGCAACGCGGTGAGCGAGTACGGAATGTTGTACTGCATCAGGTTGTTGCACGCTGACATCTTGCCGCAGAAGCTGTCGCGCCGGTGCGAGATCTTCATCGTCTCGGTGCGGTCAGGCGTGGCCTGCACGAGCACCGGAACCTTCAGCCCGGAGAGGCGGATGGCGTCCACGATGGCCCGCTCTTCGCCGAAGTTCGGCAGGGTGACGAGGATGCCATCGATCCCAGCCGCATGTTGCTTGAAGAGCTGAGCGCACTGGCGCGCGTCATCCGGCGTCTGCACGGCGCCGTGCTGGGTCTGCTCGGGTGAGAGGATGACGTACTTGTATCCGAGCTTCTCGAGCGTGGCGGTGATGTCGCCGTGGCCCTCTTTGGCCAAGTGGTGCGGAAAGAATCCGCGACTGCCGACGATGACACCGAATGTAAGCTGCTTACCCATGGTCTGTCCTTTCTAAGTCGTGCCATCTCAGTACCGTTAACATCGCGCACCGAGATGCCTGGCTCGGCTGCAAGATCCTTAGGCGTTGGAAGCCCTTCAGGTCGGCAGACCCAGCGCCGTGACCCAGTCGACTTACTTCTGCCCGTAGGTAGCCGTGGCGCCGTGCTTGCGAAAGTAGTGGCGGTCGAGCAGCGACTGCGAAAGACCTTTTGCCTCAGGATTGAGGATTACGGTCCGCATGGCGGTGCGGGCCACGGCCTCGAGCACGACCGCGTTGTGCGTGGCATCGTGGGCGCTCTTGCCCCAAGCAAATGGCGCATGCCCGGCGACCAGCACCCCGGGGATGGCCTCCGGGTCGAGGTCGCGGAAGAGGCGCACAATCGCGAGACCGGTGTTGAGCTCATAGTCGCCGTCGATCTCGTCCTGGGTGAGTTCTTCGGTCACCGGTACAGGCCCGTAGAAGTAGTCCGCATGCGTGGTGCCGTAAGCGGGGATGGGACGCCCGGCCTGCGCCCACGCGGTGGCATACTCGGAGTGTGTGTGGACCACGCCGCCGATGGTCGGGAAGGCGCGGTAGAGCATCAGGTGGGTGGCCAGGTCAGAAGACGGTTTGAGCGACCCCTCGACGATCTTGCCCTCCATGTCGGTCACCACGATGTCAGCCGCGGTCATCGACTCGTAGGGTACGCCGCTGGGCTTGATGGCCAACAGGCCTTTGGCTCGGTCAATGCCGCTGGCGTTGCCCCAGGTGTAGAGCACCAGGCCGCGCTGCACCAGCTCGAGGTTCGCCGCGAGCACCTCTGCTTTGAGTTCTTCGAGCATTGTGGTCGGGTCCTTTCGGCGGTGACAAGCTGGTAAAGGCAGGCCAGGTGGCAAACGTTTACTTCACCTCTGCGAGGCTATGCGTTCTACACTGGCCAGTCAAGCAACGGTTTTCGCCTGGGCAGCTCCTCTTGAAATGGGTTGGGTTTGAAGAAGGTACACCACCAAAGTCCGGAGCGAAAACGTCTCGACATCCGCGATGTCGCCCGCCACGCCGGCGTCTCGATTGCCACTGTCTCGCGCACCATCAACGCGGTGCCGACTGTGGATCGGGAGCTGGTCGCGCGGGTGCAGCGCTCGATCCGGGAGCTGAATTACTTTCCTAACACCCAGGCTCGCTCGCTGGTCTCCGGCCGCAGCCGCCTGCTCGGCCTGCTCATCTCCGAGATCACCAATCCCTTCTTCCCCGAGCTCATCCAGGGATTTGAAGACAGCGCCGTCGAGCACAACTACGAGCTGCTGATCGGCTCGACCAACTACGATACCCGGCGCATGGAGGCCTGCATCCGCCGCATGGTCGAGCGGAATGTTGAAGGCGTTGCGGTGATGACCTTCGGCATCGAGGGGCCTCTGCTCGACGAGCTCGTGACACGCAATATTCCGATGGTCTTTGTGGATACGCCTGTGGAAGGAGCGCGCGCCGAAGCGCTGCTGGTTGATTACGACATGGGCATCGGGCAGGCTGTCGCGCATCTGGCTGAGCTCGGCCACAGGGAGATCGCCTTCATCAGCGGCCCTATGATGCAGCGCAGCTGCCAGCTCCGCCAGGAAGCGTACCTGAAGGCAATGGAACACTGCGGCCTTCCGCTCAGAGACCGCCTGATCCTCAAAGGGGACCACACGTTGCCGGGAGGAACAAGCGCAGCCGAGAGCCTGTTGAGCATGGACCCGCGACCGACTGCTGTGCTCTGCTCCAATGACATGATGGCGATCGGAGTTCTGCGTCGCCTGGCCGCTGCCGGCATCAAGGTGCCGGCAGAACTCTCGGTCGTAGGCTTTGACGATATCCAGCTGGCTAGCTATGTTTACCCCGCGCTTACCTCGGTACGCATGTCGAGAAACGACCTGGCGCGGGGCGCCTTTGCGGTGCTTCGCGCCTACATTGAGCACCCGAAGACGCCGGCGCGCCAGGCAGTCCACATTCCGACCAGCCTAGTGGTGCGTGAGTCGACCGGAGTTGCACCGGAACCTGCTCCCCGCCGGGTGCTGCCAGGTAGCCGCACCCGGCAGACGTAGAGAGCCACGGCCCAGCGGTCTCGAGCGGCGACCTTCGCAGAGGCAGAGCAGCGAACGGGCCGGCCTCAGCGCGCCTTGGCAGCTGCCGGCTGATGCGGTCGTGCACGGCCAGTGGCAATCTCAAGGAACGCGTGGCCGGCGCGGGTGAGCGACTTCTCCTTGCGGTAGACCAGGGCCAGCTCGCGGCTGATACGCAGCCCTTCGACCCGCAGGATCCTCAGCAACCCGGCGCGCTCATCCGCCGCGACCACCGCGCGGGGCAGAAATCCCATCCCCAGCCCGGCCGCGACCAGGCGCTTGAGCAACTCGCTCGAATCGACCTCCATCGCGATCCGCGGCTGCGAGTCGTGGGTGCGGAAGAGCTCATCGAGCTGTTCACGCTGGCGCCCCTGCTTGGCCAGCAGCAAAGGATACTGCAGCACCTCTGGAAGAGAAACCTGTTCGCGCGAGACCAGCGGGTGCGCGTTCGAGGCGACCAGCACCACCTCATCCTTGAAGATCACGTCGATCAGCAGCCGGGCATCTTTGACCGGCAGCGAGACGATGCCAAAGTCCACCTCCCGGTTCAGCACGGCCTCAATGGTCCGGGCGCGGTCGGCGCGCACAATCTTAAGCGAAACCCGGGTGTACTCGCGCTTGAACTGGGCAAAGACTGCCGGCAGCACGTACAGGCTGGTCGCCTCATTGGCGCTGATCGCGATCTCGCCACGCGGCGAGCGGTGAAGCTCAGAGATGGTGGTGCCGATATGCGCGTGACACTGCAGCACATGTTCGGCGAAAGGCTCAAAGACCCGGCCGGCAGCCGTGAAGGTGACCTTGCCGCCGTCACGGTCAAACAGGCGTGCTCCCACTTCATTCTCGAGCGAGCGAATCTGGGCTGAGATCGCCGGCTGGGTCACGCTGAGTTTCTCAGCCGCGCGCGAAAAGCTGCGCAGTCGGCTGACCTCCATAAAGGTTCTCAGTTGCTCGAAGTCCATGGTTTCCCTATTCTGCCATGCAGCACGATGCTAGCCCGCATAAACGGGAGCCCTGTCTTCTTCGCGGCCTGCTCAAGCGCCGCTCGCCGTGTGCAGGCGTTCCGCAAGCGCGGCTTCCGCCGCCTGCAGGTCTTCTTCAGTGTCGACGCCGCGCGTGTCATAGGGTGTCTGGCTCACGTGAATGGCGATACCATTCTCAAGAAATCGCAGCTGCTCGAGTTTCTCGACGGCCTCAAGCTGCGAAGGCGGAAGGGTCGGGAAGCGGTCGAGTGCTCGCTTGCGATAGGCGTAGATGCCGAGGTGTTTGAAGTAGCCGGCGAACCCGACCCCATCGCGGTCAAAGGGGATCGCGGCGCGGGAGAAGTAGAGAGCGCGTCCGTGCGCGTCAGCCACCACTTTCACAGCGTGCGGAGAGTGGACCAGAGCCGGTGGGCAAGGCGTGGCGAGCGTGGCCACCTCGATGGTGTGCATGGCCAGCATCGGAGCGAGCAGCGCGTCAAGATGTTCAGGGCGCAGCAGCGGCTCGTCTCCCTGGATGTTGACGTAGATGTCAGCCGCAATGGCCTGGGCGACGACGTGGACACGGTCAGTGCCGCTTGCGCAGTTCTCCGGGGTAAAGATGGCAGGGAAGCCGTAGCTTTGCGCCAGCTGCATGATCTCGTCAGCATCGGTGGCGATGAGCACCTGGTTGAGCTGCGAGCAGGCTCGTGCAGCCCGGTAGACCCAGGCCAGCATCGGCTCCCCCGCGATGGTACGCAGCATCTTGCGCTCGAGACGCGTGGAGTGCAACCGCGCGGGGATCACGCCGAGCACCCGCTGCGGCTCGACGGGTGAGCCGGACTCAACGGCGGAAAAGAGCTGGGATCGGGTGTGGGAACCAGGCACGCGGGGTGAAACTCCTCTGGATCGAGCGACGCAAACGTGGGTGGCAGGCCGGCATGTGTGATCGCTGAGGCAGCCTCTCTGGAGACCCTCGGCGTGCCAGCCGCACTGCGGTAATGCTACTCCTCGCTACTGCTTGCCCGGCCACCGAAGGCTCACGGCAGTGCTTCCCCGGGGCTTCACCACAAAAGCTGCGCGAGCATTGACCCCTCGAACAGCCAACCGTATCATCGAAGGGTGTGGCACCCTTCTGCTTGTCTGGAGACGAGGGGCGGCGTAGCTCAGATGGTTAGAGCGACGGACTCATAACCCGTAGGTCGATGGTTCGATTCCATTCGCCGCCACCAAGCGCCCGAGGTTCATCCAAGGGCCTCCTCAGATTTCAGCAACGCCTGCTTCGCTACGCACTCCTGAAGCCCCCTCACCCCTTTTAAGATTAGCCGTAAGTTTCCCGTTGCCTCGCGCTGGATTGCCCGTGGCTCGTCCTCGCTCGAGCGTCGCCGATCTTTCGTCACGGCCAACCCAACAGCCGGCTGTGAAAAGATGCTCGCATGCCTGCTCTACGTGCTGCCCTGTTCCTGCTGCTGCCCGCCCACCTCGCGGTGGCACAAACAGCTTCGCCTTTCCCCGGCTCCGACCAGACGCAGGCCCGCGCGGAGGCTTACGTCCAGGCGCAGGTTCAGGAGGTCACCCGGATGACCAGCAAGCTGCCCCGGGTCGACGTGACCCACACCGACTTTGGCAAAGGCTGCCCGAACCCCGCCGACCGTGCCGGACGTGTCGACTCTACCTGCGCCATTCGCAACGCGCTTCGCTTCGCTCAGGCGAATGCGATCGAAGGCGGTGGCTTCCCCGTTCTCTACTTTCCCCACGGACGCTACCTGGTCGCGGGCACCGGCTACACGGCAGCGCTCACCTTGAACAATGGGGTAAGCCTGGTGGGCGATGGAGCCGAGAGCACGACCATCTTGAACACCAGCCCGACGGCTGGCACGGTGGCTTACAACTCGGCCGACGATTGCGCCCATAAGCCTGGGCCGTGCTTCACCAGGATCGAGGGCATTACCTTCGCAGGCAAGGGCCACACCAGCATGGGCGGCCTGATCGAGATCAACAACACGGCGATCGGGCTGATCCGCGACGTCGTCCTGGCAGAGTCAGGCGGTATCGGGCTTAACTTCCAGGGCTCCTCCGAGCGCTGGATCGTCTCTCAGGTCGAGATTGACCAGGTGCGCTGGGGCGTGTTGACCGAGGGCGATACCAACGAGGATTACTTCGACCGGGTCAACGTGATCAACAACGGACAAGATCAGAGCCACTTCTGCTTCAGTGTCAACTGTCCGGCAGGGCAGCTGATCACCGGTGGTACCTGGCTGCCGGACCCACACTCGGCGGTGTACCTGGACGGAGACAACGTCCACTGGATGAACTCGTCGATCAAGAGCACGCTGAACCTGGGAGGTATCCACCTGGCCGCCGTCACCAGCAGTGTGACCCACACCTACATCGAGGGCTTTCCTTATGCCGGCCAGCCGCGCACCAATCACGCGATCGAGATCGGGGGCAAGCTGGAGCTTGGACACCTGACGCAGGCCATCAGTTCCTCTGATCTCCAGATCCCGGTCGACGATGCCGGCTGGCAGCCGCTCTACGTCAACGACCCGGCGCTGGCCTTTGAAAACGGTAGCCACTCCTACACGCCCTACTTCAACATTTTTCCGGCCGACTACCTCTTGGAAAGCCGAGAGCCGAGCCGTTCTGTTCCCGGCATCACGCGGGGCACCTTTGAGAATGTGAAAGTCGCCAGCTTTGCCGGCGACGGACGCGCCCACCTAATCGCTCGCGCGCAGAACAAGACAGCGGCTGTCGCCTGGCCCGCCGGCTCGATCATCGAGCAGGTGCCGCAAAACGGCTACGGGATGGCCCGGGTGGAAAGCAATCATCTGAACTCGCTGGCCGACGTGGACGACAAGGCTCACTTCACCTCCGGCTGCGACGACACGGCCCTGCTCACCCACTGGACCAGCAATCCCAGCCGGCTATGCGCCGAGATCATCGTCGGGCTGGTGCCGGATGGCTACGGCGTCCCTCTGCCAGCGCAACATTTCGTCGGCCAGAGCTTCTCCATGGACATCGTCGATAACACGATCTTTACCGGCCACAACGAGCCCGAGGGCGAGGGTTGGATCAAGATCCCAGGTAACGGCTCAGTGCGTTTGGAGCAGGGCGATGGACCGCTAAGCAGCTTTACTTCGGTGGATACGGCGTTGAACACTTACGAGAACGGGACGACGCTGGTCAAAATCGTTAAGTACGGAGATGCCTCTGCGTACGGCTATGTGAACGACCCCGGCGCAGGTGTGAGCTTCTCGCCGCAGAACCACTTCTTCCACGCCGAAGTGCTGGCGAACGGCTCGCTCAACCATGAGTATCTGGGCGAGCAGTGCTGGTATCCTGCGCCGGCTGCCGGCCAGCAGCCAAAGAGCCGCTTCTGCGTGCGTGCAAGCGGGCCCGCGCAGGAGAACCTGGTCGGCGGCCGCTGGATCAGCTCCCCAAAGTAAGCTGCGTTATCATAGGAGTACGTCTCCCCCGGGTGGGTTCTCTCCATGTCGAACATGCCAAAAAGCTTCCATCGCACCGTCTTTGCTACCTCCGTCGTCCTCGCATTGGTCATCCTGCTGGGCGGCTTTCTTCCTGTCCACGTACGCGCAAATGGCCAGGGGGATGGCGCCTATCGCCAGATGGGCGTCTTTGAAGAGGTGCTGCACAAGATTCAGAATGACTACGTGGTGGAGCCCAGTATCCCCAGCGTGACCAAGGGTGCTTTGCACGGTCTGCTCGAGTCGCTTGACTCGGATTCCAGCTACCTGACCCCGGACGAGTACCGGGCCTACAAGGCGCACCAGAGCGATGGCACCGCGCAGATCGGCCTGAGCATCTCCAAGCGCCTCGGCTATGCGACCGTGGTCTCGGTGATGCCGAACTCGCCGGCTGAAAAGCAGCAGGTGTCAGACGGCGATCTGGTTGAGTCCATCGACGGCCAGTCTACCCACGAACTGTCACTCGCCATGATCCGCCTGCTGCTGGAAGGCAAGCCCGGCACGACCGTGACCGTCGCGGTGGTTCGCCCGCGCAAAGCCGAGCCCGACCTGCTGAAGTTTACTCGCGTGGCGGTGATTCCTCCGGCGCTGGCTGAGCAGCAGTATGACAGCTCAAGCATTCTTTATCTCAAGCCCACCGTGCTCACCAGAGAGCGCGTGACTGAACTCGAAGCCCGCCTGCACGCGATGGGCAAGAACAGTAACAAGAAGGTGCTGCTTGATCTTCGCGACGTCTCGGTTGGCGACGAGGCGCAGGGCATTCGGCTGGCCAACGCGTTTCTGCAGAGCGGCAAGCTGGCTTCTGTCGAGGGGCAGAAGTATCCGGCGCAGACCTTCACCGCCGACCCGGCCAAGTTCATCACCGCAGCGCCGTTGGCGGTGCTGGTCAATCACGGAACCTCTGGCGCGGCCGAGATCGTCGCGGCGGCGATTCTCGATGCCAAGCGGGGCGATGTGGTGGGCGATCGAACCTTCGGCGAGGGCGCCATCCAGAAGACGATCGATCTGCCCGATGGTGCAGCGCTGCTGCTCTCGGTCGCCAAGTATGAGTCGCCCTCAGGCAAGAAGATCCAGGACGATGCTGTGACGCCGAACGTGATCGTCAGCCCGAGCATTGATCAGTTTTTGGAAGAGGACGAGCCTGCGGCGAACCCTGAAGAGGCGGTCAAGCCACACGCGGACGACCAGTTGAACAAGGCGCTCGATCTGCTGAAAGCCAAGACTGCCTAGTCTGTAAAGGTTCAAGTGGAGCAAGACGGAGTCTCTCGGCGTGCGGTCCGCGAGATGTACAGCGACCTCGGCAGAGCGTTCGTAGATCGGTCGGATCAGATGGAGCTCACCCTCTGCACGGAATTTCGCGCATGGACGATCGATCCGGAGGGCATGTCGCGACCACCCACGGAGGAGCAGGTTCAGGCTCGTGCACGATCTATCCTGCTGGACGAGCAAGCTTTGTAGCTTGAGCAGCACAGTCTAGCTCACTAAGCGGGCCCTTCGCGTTCCCACTGTGGGTGTTCTCACTCCGCGTCGAGCTGCGGGCCTTTGCTTCCCTCCTAGCCTGCGAGCTTAAACATTGGCCACTTCTGCAAAAGTAAGCACCCCGGCAGCCCGGCATCGCGCCATCAATCGCGCTGTTCTGATCACCCTCTCCGTGCTGGCCGCGGCGCTTGGCTCGCTCACCGGGCTCATGCTCGTTTACTCGGTTGACCTGCCGCAGATCTCCGATCTCGAGCACTTCCGGCCTTCCACCATCACCGAGCTCTACGATGTACACGGACGGCTCTTCGGCTCGTTCGCCCTCGAGCGTCGCGTGCTCATCTCCTATGAGGGCTTTGCGCCCGTGCTGCGCGGCGCCGTCATCTCGATCGAAGACAAGAACTTTGAGAGTCACTGGGGAGTGAACGTCTTTCGCGTGCTGGGTGCGATCTATCACGATTTGCAAGCCGAAGTTCATAAGAGCGGACGGGCCCAGGGCGCGTCCACGCTGACTATGCAGCTGGCTCGGAACCTGTTTCTGTCCAACCAGCGCACCGCCACACGCAAGCTGCAGGAGGTCCTGCTCTCGATCCAGATCGAGCGCAGCTTCACCAAGCCGCAGATTTTTACGTTGTACGGCAACCAGATCTATCTAGGCCAGGGTGTCTTTGGTTTTGAGGCTGGGGCGAACTACTACTTCAGCAAGCATGCCTCGCAGCTGACCCTGCCCGAGGCTGCGCTGCTTGCCGGCTTGCCGAAGGGACCGAGCGAGTACTCGCCGATCACGAACCCGGAGCGGGCGCTGCGGCGTCGCGACCAGGTCATCAACGCGATGCTCGAGGATGGCAAGGTTACCAGTGCCGAAGCGGCTGCCGCCCGCGCCCAGCCCCTCGGCCTGCACCTGCAGCCTCCACCTAACACTGAGGCCCCCTGGTTTGTCGAAGAGGTCCGGCGAGAGCTTGAAAGAAAGCTGGGCACGGACGAGGTCCACGAGGCCGGCTTGCGCGTCTACACCACGCTCGACCTGGACCTCCAGAGAACCGCAAACAAGGCGGTGCTTGACGGCCTGGCCGCCTACGAGCGCCGCCACGGCTGGCACGGCCACTTGCTGAACGTGCTCGCCGGGCGACTTGACGCTGAGAGCTTTCACCACCCGGACTGGGGTACCGCCAACGAGCCGCCGCCGGCGCCAGGGAGCTACACCCATGCGCTCGTGACCGGTGTGCTGCCCTACCAGGTGAGCGCGCGCGTTGGTCGCTATCCGGTCGTGGTTGAGGCCGAGGACTGGGGCTGGACCGGCTACAAGACCGCGCCCGAGTTTCTCAAGACCGGGGACCTGATCTACCTGCACGTATCGGATAGTCCCCGGTCGGATGAGTCGAAGCCCGGAGATATCCAGGCTCCTTCGCATGGCGGTGTCGTGCATACAAGCCTCGAGCAGGACTCAGGCGCCGAAGGCTCTTTGCTTGCCATCGACAACGTCACGGGCGACGTGCTCGCGATGGTGGGCGGCCGGGACTTCAACCTCTCGCAGTACAACCGCGCCATCCAGGCTGAGCGGCAGGTCGGCTCCGCGTTCAAACCCTATGTCTACACAGCTGCAGTGGAGGCCGGCGCCACGCCCGGCGAGATGATCGTCGACGGACCTGCCTCGTTCGGCAGCTACACCCCCCATGATTACGAAGGCAATTACCTTGGCCCCATGACCCTGCTCAACGCTTTCGCCGAGTCGCGCAACATTCCAGCAGTCAAGCTGGCCGAGCACGTGGGCATGCGCAAGGTCATTGAGACAGCGCATCGTTTCGGGATCACCAGCAACATCCCTCCGTACCTGCCAGTCGCTCTCGGCGCAGTCGAGATCACGCTCGAGCAACAGGTGGCTGCCTATGCCGTCTTCCCGAACGATGGTGTGCGTGTCACGCCGCGCCTCCTCCGGCGCATCACCACGGCTGAAGGCGACCCTCTGCGCGAGGATGCGCCCGGAGTCTTCGAGGTCATTACCCCGCGAATCGCGCGCACCATGACGAGCTTTTTACGTGAGGTCACGCGCACCGGAACCGCGGCCGAGGCAGCCCGGCTCAATCACCCCCTAGGCGGCAAGACCGGTACCACCAGCGGCTACACCGATGCCTGGTTCCTGGGCTTCTCGCCGTCGGTGACCTGCGGCGTCTGGGTGGGCTACGACAGCCGTATGTCCCTTGGCGACAAGGAGACGGGCGCGCGGGCGGCGCTCCCGATCTGGATGGACTTCATGTCGCCGGTCATTGCGGCCCGGCCTGACGAGCGTTTTCCAGCCGACCTGCCGGCTGGGCGGGCAGCGCTGCGGCCGTGATTCGCAGAGACTCGGCAGCGGAGCCTTCTGACTTCCGTACTGCACGTCCGCTATCGGGTGGGTTCTTTCGTGCATCTTCGTGCTATCCCTCAAGCTCTAACGTAATCTTGGACACGAGGTAACTCCCCGATGAGCGACAAGCGCGTCATTCTCTACAGTCAGCCCGGATGCCCGCCCTGCTTTGCTGCAAAGAACTATCTCAAGGCCAGGCAGATCGATTTCGAGTACAAGGATGTGCAGGCTGATCCGGAGGCGCTGCGCGAACTGATGGATCTGAACAGTCGCTCTACCCCGACCCTGGTCGTCGGGTCCTCTGTGCTGATCGGCTTTGACCCCGAGCAGTTGGATGTGCTGCTCGCCGAGCGCTGATGCTGAAGCGCATCTTAGCCACCACCGTGTTTGTGCTGCTGATGTGCGGCTTTGCGGCTGCGGCACTCGACTATGTTCTCTTCGTCTATCACCAGCGCAGCGGCATTGCGCTCGATACGGTACCGGTCCGCGAGTACCTGGCTACCCCGCTCAAGAACGGGCGCGATGAGCTTGACTACATTGGCGAGATCGACCAGCCATGCGTGCGATCGTTGCTGCCGCATCAAAAGATGTCGCCGTGCTGGTGGGTACGCCGTCATAAGGATCACTGGACGCAGTCCTAGACTCCGCACCGAAGTTTGCCCGCAGAACTTTCCGGCAAAGCGCGGCTCATCCGCGACGCGCATCCTCACTTCTCTTCGTGGTACTCCTGCTCGGTATTGATCTTCCAGAGACCGCGCTTATCGAGATCGCCAGCCAGGATATTGTCGACCGAGGTCATCGCGGTCAGCATGGAGTGGTCCTGGTTGTTGTACTTGTGCATGCCATTGCGACCGACCAGAAACAGGTTTTCAAACCGGTGCATGTACTCGATGATCTCGTCGAACCGGTCGTAGGTGCCGAAGTATGCCGGGTAGGTCTTAGGCACGCGGAAGACGCAGGAGTCGCGAACATCTGCGGGGCTGAGGATACCGATCCTTGCTACTTCTTCGATAGCGAACTCGGCGATTTCGGCGTCGGACTTCTTCCATAGAGGATCCGTGTCGTAGCAGAAGTACTCCAGGCCAATCCACATCTTGGTCGGATCGGCGACCATGTACGGGCTCCAGTTGTTGAAGATCTGCAGCCTGCCGACCAGCACGTCCGGCTCCTGGATGTAGATCCAGGTGTCCTTGAGCGGCGAGCCATCAGCTTCGGTGACGAGCAACTTGTCGACCAGGATCCCAACCGTGATGAAGTCGCGGTACGCCAGCCCATCGCTGATCGCCTTGATCTCCAGCGGTATCGGCGTGTCCATCACGTGGAGCAGCTCGCGAATGGGCATGGTTGAGAAAAAGTAATCACCCGGCATAGTCATAAGCGCACCATCCGGTGCCTGAGCCTCGACGGAGGTAATGCGTGAACTGCCGTCCCGATCCTCCACCTGGACGCTCACCACTCTCCAGCCAAGCCGCACCTCGCCGCCCATCTCTTGCACCAGGTCAGCGACATGCTCCCAGAGCTGCCCGGGGCCGTACTTGGGGTAGAGGAACTGTTCGATCAGCGAGGTCTCGGTATCTTTCTGGGCAATATCCGAGGGGTCCCGGCGCGTGCGGGTGAAGGTCTTCTTCAGAAAATGCGCAACTGCCGTGCGCAGGGATAGGCCCTTGATCCGCTGGGCACCCCAGGCTGCGCTGATCTGCTCGCAGGGCACGCCCCAGACCTTCTCTGTATAGCTTTCAAAGAAGGTCAGGTACAGTTCGCGCCCAAAGCGATTGATCAGGAAATCCTCGAGCGTGCGCTCCTGCTTGCGCGGGAAGAGCTTCGCCTTGAGATAGCTCAGCCCGATCTTGAGGGTACGCAGCAGGCCCAGCCGGCTGAGCGTGGCGCCCGAGAGCGAGAGCGGATAGTCAAAGAAGCTGCGCAGAAAGTAAATCCGGCTCTTGCGGGGACGCACCAGCATCACGCAGTCCGGGTCGGCTTCGGCGACTGCCACGCTGCCAGGCTGGGGCGTGCGCGCGGTCTCGCGAGGCCTCGCGCTGCGCACCACCCGCTTCTGGTTCTGGTACTTGATCGCAAACTCGCCGCTTGCGTTCTCGCTCCCGGCACCTTCCAGCGCGACCGGCATCAGCTCGGTCCACCAGTTCATCACGCGATCTGACTTGGAGAAGAAGCGGTGGCCGCCGATGTCGATACGGTTGCCCTTGTACCGGATGGTGCAGGAGATGCCGCCGATGCGCTGCGAACCCTCAAGCACAATGGGCTTGATACGCGACCGGCGGCAAAATTCCAGTGCCGCGGTCAGCCCCGCCGGTCCGGCCCCGATGATGACTGCTGTCTGTTCTTCTGGCAACTCACACCTTGCAGGAGATCCTGCCTCGCGCGTGCTCCCGCGACCCCGAGACTTTATGACCAAATGACCTAAGCATTCGTGATCCGAGACTGGGGCGCAGGCAGCTTCTCGTCTAGACTAAGCCTTTGCATGGGAGAGGCCCAACTCTGACGCATCGAGGCTTTCGTGCGGCACGACTCGGCGATGGTGGCGAGTCGTCGCGGACTGCTTGGAAAGTGGCGCCTGGCGCGGGCTTTCAAAGGTGCCAGGCAGCACTTCTGCGCTTGAACGATACACGAACTTGCTAGGGCGACCTCTCACGACATCTATGGAGAACATGACCAAGCTGATCGACGGGTACCTGCGCTTTCGCCGCGAGGTCTTTCCGCAGTGGAAAGACCATTTTCACCTGCTGGCCGAGAGCCAGTCGCCGAAGATACTCTTCATCACCTGTGCTGACTCGCGCGTGGTGCCGAGCCTTATCTTTCAGTCCGAGCCAGGAGATATGTTTCTCTGCCGCAATGCTGGCAACGTGGTGCCTCCTGCCGGCGAGCGCGCCGGGGGTGTCTCGGCGACCATCGAGTATGCGGTCGAGGTGCTGCGGGTGGAAGAGATCATCATCTGCGGCCACTCGGACTGCGGCGCGGTCCGGGCAGCCATGCAGCCGGAGAGGATGCGCGACCTGCCGCTGGTTCGGCCCTGGATGGCGTATGTCGCCGCTGCACAGGCGAATGCTGCGTCGATGCTCGAGCCCTCGGGCTTGGGGCCTGACGCAGAGTTCCATGACCTGGTCTGCGCCAATGTGCTAGGGCAGTTGGCTAATTTGCGCACGCAACCGGCCGTCGCAGCAGGCCTGGCGGCCGGCACGCTTTCGGTTCACGGCTGGTACTACGACATCCTCTCCGGTGCTGTAGAAGTGCACCTGCCGCAGCAGCGCCGATTCATTCCCCTGGAGGAGCTAGGCTCGCCACCCGGTGCCGACCAGACCTGAACATAGGCCTCAGCAGATTGCCGCCAGCCTCGAAGCGTTGATTCAAGGCATTACTAGTCAACAAAAAGGGAGGCTGATTGCGCCTCCCTCTCTCATCCTTCTCTGGCTGCTGAGCCGAGCCGAACGTCGCTCCTCAGTGAGCAGTGCTATCCTGCGCCTTCTGCTTGTCAACCCCCATGGTATCCTTGGTGTCCATTTTGGCTTCCTTCGCCTTGTCCTTAGCCACCGTTCTCTTCTCGGCCCTGGGATCAAAGACCTTCTGCACGCCTTCCTTGGTCTTGTCGTAGCCCTTCACCGAGACTTCCTTGGTCTTGTCGGCGGCAACCACGGTACCTTCCTTGGTCTTGTTCACCGCCTTGGTGGTGCCGCTTTCTGTCTTGGCAGCAGCCTTCTTTGTGCCATGCTTGGTCTTGTGGTATGCCTTTTTCGTGGTCTTGGTCGTGGCGTGTGCCGTATCCTTCGCCGCATTCTTGGTGTCAGTGCCAGCGTTTTGCACGTCCTGCCCGGCGGTCTGGGCGAAAGCAGCAAAACCGGCGGGGATGAGCATCGTTGATGCTAGGACGAGACTTGCGAATGTGGTGCTGCGCTTTACCTTTTTCATATCCATATGGCAGATTCTCCCGTCCGGGCTTTGGTTGTAGCCGGAGAGAGTAAACTTAGCACAGAAGCACTACCTTTCTCTTCCAGGAGCAGGTGTTCCCGTCTCTGCATAGATACGCGTATGCAGCCCGGTTCCTGCCATGGTCGAAGGATGAGGACCGCGTGATGAGTGCAGGGATCGCCAGCTCCGCAGCCTCCGTTGTTTCGCGCCTCCGCGCGAAACCCGGCGAGAGTGTATCGCTGCCGGACCGCCGCCTGCTCCGCTATGCCTGGGCAGTGACCGGCTACAACGTAGCGGTTGTCCTCTGGGGCTCGATTGTACGTGCGACGGGCTCGGGCGCTGGCTGCGGCGAACACTGGCCCCTGTGTGGGGGCACCGTCGTACAGCACTGGCGAACGGCGGCCTCGGTGATCGAGTTTGCTCACCGCGCGAGCTCCGGCATAGCGCTGGTGCTGCTGGTCGGCCTTGTGGCATGGAGCTGGCGCGCGACCCCGCGTCGCCACTTGGCCAGGGTCGCCGTCGGGGCAGCGGCGCTGCTCACCTTCAATGAAGCACTGCTCGGCGCGCTGCTGGTGCTGCTGGGGCTGACGGCTCAGAATCAATCGCCGCTGCGCGCGGTTTACCTTTCGCTGCACCTGGCAAATACGTTGCTGCTCCTCGGGGCACTGGCGCTCTCGGCTCATCTTCTGGCTCGAACCGACGGCCGCATGCGGGGCGGCGTCGAGTACAGGGGACTGCTGCCGGCGCTGCTCGGCCTTGGGGCAACGCTTGCGGTCGGCGTCACAGGCTCGCTCGCGGCGCTCGGGGACACGCTATATCCAGCCCATAGTCTGCGCGAGGCCTTTGCGCAGGATTTTTCCGCGCACAGCTCCTGGCTGCTGCGGCTGCGCTGGGTACACCCTGTGTCGAGCGTGCTGGCGGGCTTGTTTGTGATTGTGCTTCTAGGCGCAGCCTTGCGTAGCCGTACAAATCGTGTGCTCGGGCAGCTTGTCGCTGGTTTACTGCTGCTGCAGATGGTGCTTGGCGCAGCGGACGTGCTGCTGCTTGCGCCCACCTGGCTGCAGATTACCCACCTCCTCGGTGCCGACCTCTTGTGGATTGCACTCGTCGTGCTCGCAGCCCGGTTGACGATCGTTCCCATCGGCTGCCCGGGGAATGCATGTTCCCTGAAGCAGCGGAAGCCAGGCAGTGGAGAGAGCATCAGGGCGCGAACCGCGGTTTAGTTCTGTCCCCGAGGAAACCGACGCGCTGGCACCCGCGGCACAGCGTCTCTAGTCTGAGCCGACACCAAAGGGGTGCATCCGCCTCAAAGTGGCCGCCAGCCGCGCAGGCAGTTTGGCCCTTACGCCGCGCCCCCTGTAATGCTCCTTACAAACCGATAGTAGAAGTCCAGTCCCCTACGGAACGACGTCACCGGCAGCCGCTCATCCTTGCCATGTGCGCGAACATCGCTCTCCTCAAGCGCGATCCCGGTGATGGAGTACGTCGGCATGCCGGCAGCATTGGTGTAGATGCCATCGGATGCACCGGTCGACATGGTCGGGATCACTGGTGCGCCTGGCCACATCTCGGCCGAAAGTTTCTGCAGCGCTGCCAATACCTGTGGGTCGATCTGAGCCGGAGGCAGAGCCTTGGCAGCTGGTGCGGTATCGGAGATGTCGCCGTTATCAGCCATGTAGCGGACGACGATCGAAGGGTCGTGGATGATGGTGATCAGCTGCTGGCGCACCTCCTCTCGCGAGTGGCCGGGCAGGATGCGGCAGTTCACGTTGGCTGTGGCCTTTTGGGGAAGAGCGTTGGGCGCATGGCCGCCTGCCAGCATGGTGGCAACGCAGGTGGTGCGAATGGTGGCGTTGTAGGGTGCGTTGTTGGCCAGTCGCGCCAGTGCTACCGGGTCTGGTGGCGTGCTGAGAGCAGCCTTCAGGTCGGCGCCCAGCTGGCCCGGCTCGCGGGTGCTCATCTGCTCGAGATACGCGCGGGTAATGGCGTTCAGCTCGAACGGAAAGGTGTACTGCTCGAGCCGGCTGAGCGCGTCGGCGATATGGTAGATCGCATTCTCTTTGACGGGCAGGGAACTATGGCCGCCCGGGTTGGTCGCGGTGAGCTGGAAATCGCCGTAGAGCTTCTCTGTCGCGTCTGCCTCGACGACCACCGGCTTGCCGTGCTGGAGGCCGACACCGCCCCCATCGGAGTTGAGCACGTACCCGGCTTCGATGAGGTCGCGGTGGTTCTTCAGCAGCCAGTCCACCCCGTTTGATTTGCCCCCCTCCTCGTCCGCGGTGAGCGCGAGAATCAGGTCGCGGTCCGGCTTGTAGCTCTCCTGCCGGAGCCGGATGAAGGTCGTGACCAGGATCGCGTCGCCTTCCTTCATGTCCTGGGTACCGCGGCCGTAGTAGTAGCCGTCCCGCTGGACGAATTGGAAGGGGTCGGTGGTCCAGTCGGCGCGGCGCGCCTCAACGACATCGAGGTGGCCGATGAAGAGGATGGCAGGCTTTTTCGCGCTTCCGCCTTGACCAGTCACAGAGCCATCTACAGCATTGCTTCCATGCAGGCGGACGACCAGATTCTTCTTGCGATCATTCGGGCCGAGCAGCTGCATGTCGCTCGCAGGATAGCCGGCAGCCAGCAGCCTCTGCTGCATCGCCTCAGCTGCTGCTGTCACGCTGCCGACCGAATCAGTCGTGTTGATCTCGATCAGCTGCTTGAAGATGTCATGCGCGAGTGCCTGGTAGTCAGTTTGCGCGTAGCTGGTACTTGCGAGGCTAAACGAAGCGGCGGCAAGTGCAAGGGGAAGAAAGAAGCGCAGGCGCAAGGGGGATGACTCCACGTGGAGCTTTGGTGTGTGAACACAATAGCAGAGCGGTAGCCCGCGTCTAGCACAGGCCGGCATGTGCCGACAGGACTTGGTTGCTACCAGATTGATGGCTGGCAGACTCAGGCGCCGAGGGAGCTGTCTTCCATATCTGCGATCGCCTCGGCCCGCTCACGGTAGGAGACCTGCACCAGCAGAGCGTCGGCAAGGTCAATCAGGAGACGATCGCCCTCCATCGGCTGGTAGTCGTCCTGTAACGATTCCCGGAATTGCGCGTTGCGTAGGATGACAGGGCGATGCGATTCTTCATCTTTGACGATCGCATAGGTCACCAGCTCCCCGGTGATGAAGCCTTTCTCATCCCGGAGCCGAATCTCCAGGAAAAAGATCAGGTCCGTCTTGCGGGCGACAGCTTCGCCGGTGAATCACTCGAAGGAGATCGGCCGTTCTTCGACGAGCGAAAAGATGCCGAGATGCTTGATCGCGCGCTTCAGCTTTGGGTTCGCTTCCAGCCTTTGCAGCAGCGGGTTATTTAGCCGAAGCCAGCCGGTGAAGGTGCCGAGCAGGTAAGCTGCTGCGACCGAGATGCTGAGATAGGCAGCCGCGAGCAGGACTGTTTCCGATGGATGCCGGATGCTCCACTTCGAGAGATCGGTGCTATCAACAACCTGGAAGGGATAAAACCCGGAGTGGGCCAGAGCCAGGCTGAACAGTACGGCCAGCAAGGTGGCAAGAAAGAGTAGGAGAAGGTGCACGGCGAGGCTGAAGGCGACCAGTTCGCCAAGCTCTGTCGCCGGTCCGGATGCCTCGAGCGATTGCGAGCTGAGGCGGTGACAGCTTCTCTTTGCAACGAGGCCAGGAACGACAAGAAACAAGATCAGGGCGATTGTTGAGAGATCAATCTTCAACAAAGCGGCTTACTTGGGCGGCTCTGCTTTTTCCGGCCGAGGCGAAGAGGGGGACTTCAGGGCGCGAGCCGAACCTGTCTTGACAAAGGGATTTCTGGCGTGCGGAACGGTAGCAACGGTGTTAAAGGTCCTCACCAGGCTGTCTCCTGGAACAGAGTGACCCCTCGTTCTTACTTTGGGTTCATTCGCCATGCGGACTCCTTTCCCCAGTATAGACACGCGCCTGTTTACCCGAGGCTGGACATCGCAAACCCGCGTGCCGCCTCGAGCAGCTTCGTCACTGATTCCTTGGAGACCGACTCGGAGTAGATGCGCAGCAGGGGCTCGGTGCCGGAGGCGCGAAGCAGCAGCCAGGTCTTGGCTGCGTTTTGCTTGGTCGCCGCCTCGGGGTTTGTCAGGTAGAACTTGATGCCGTCCAGCGTTTCGACATGCTCGACCTGCATGCCAGCGAACTCGCTTACCCCGGCCCGGGCCTTGGCGATGGTCGCGTTCTTGAGATCGTCGGCGATGTGCAGATCGATGCGGCCGTAGTGGTGCTCGCCATACTCGGCCTGCAGGTCGGCAACGAGCTCGCCGAGCGTCTTCTTCTCCTCCGACATGATGTTGGCGATCAGCAGGGCATTGAGCAGCCCGTCGCGCTCCGGCAGGTGCCGCTTGATGCCGATGCCGCCCGACTCCTCGCCGCCGATCAGGATGTCTTCTTGCAGCATCAGGTCACAAACAAACTTGAAGCCGATGCCGTGCTCGTAGAGCTTGCGGCCGTGTTTGGCGGCGATACGGTCGAGCATGCCAGTCGTGTTGAAAGCCCGCGTCACCCCGCCCGGCCAGCCCTTGGTCTTGAGCAGCCAGGCGAGGATGAGCGAAAAGATCTTGTGCGGGTCCACGAAGTTGCCATGCTCATCGACCGCGCCGATGCGGTCGGCGTCGCCGTCTGTCGCGAGGCCGGCGTGGCAGTGCTCGGCTACCGTAACGTCCTGCAGCATGCGGATGTGGGGCTCGATCGGCTCCGGGTTGATGCCGGGGAAGAGCGGGTTGTGCTCGGCGCGGATCTCAACGAAATCGACGCCCAATTTGGCGAAGATGCCGGCCAGCACCCCGCGCCCGGCGCCGTACATGCAGTCGACCGCGAACTTGAGACCGGAGTGCTTGATCAACTCGAGGTCGGCGAACTTGCTGATGGCCTCGATGTAGGGGGTGTTGAAGTCGATCTCGGTGATCTCGGCAGGCCGCTCGGACTGAGGCAGCGGCCGGCCGAGCTGCGCTTCAATCTCCTTGATGATCGCCGGAGCACCGGAGCCGCCGTACCAGGCCTTGTACTTGACCCCGTTCCACTGGAAGGGATTGTGCGAGGAGGTGATCATCACCCCGCCCGCAGCTCCCCGATCGCGAACGCCGAGCGAGAGCGCCGGGGTCGGCGTGATGCGATCAGCCAGAGCAACCGGAATGCCGGCGCTCGCCAGCACTTCCGCCACAGTACGGGCAAAGTCGCGGGAGCCAAAGCGGGTATCGTAGCCGATGCAGGCGCCCTTGGCTGCTGCCGGCTGCAGAGGGTCTGAGCCCGTATGGAGATAGTGCGCGATAGCCTCGGCAGCGACGCGGACGTTGGCAAAGGTAAAGTCGTCGGCGATCAAACCCCGCCAGCCATCGGTTCCGAACTTGATCTCACCTGCGTAGGCCATCGTGGGGCTTCCTTCCTTTCGCTTTTTGCATGCAAGATAGACCACGCGGGTCGATGCACCAGCGCCATCGGCTGACGAGTCATGTCGTCTACTCTGTAAGGCGGAAACTAAACCAGCTCGGTGCTTCCTTTGGCGGCTAGTTCTTTAACGACCTTGCCGACATCCTGCGAGTGATGCCGGGAGGTGACAAGGATGGCATCTTCGGTCTCAACGACCACGATGTCCTTGACCCCGACGAGCGCTACCATCTTCTTAGGGCTAAAGACATAGTTCCCGTGGGCTTCGATCGCGACCACGCCCGCCGACTCCGAAACATTGCCCGCAGCATCGCCCGCCGCAAGCTGGTGCACCTGGTGCTCGTAGAGCGCGGCCCAGGAGCCGAGATCGTTCCATCCAAAGTTAGCCGGCAGGCAAAACAGATTCGAATGGTGCTCGCCCTTGGCCGAGCGTGGCTCCAGGATCGCGTAGTCGACGCTGATGTTTTCGCACTGCGGATAAAGCTCGGCGAACACCTGGCTAAAGGAAGGAGTGCCGTAAGCGGCAACGATCTGCTCGAGCAGGGGCGCGGTCTCCGGCAGGTGCTCGCGCACGGCGTTGGCCAGCGTGCGTGCCGACCAAATAAAGATCCCCGAGTTCCAGTGGTAGTTGCCGGCCGCGACAAACTCTTCCGCGCGCACCTGGTTCGGCTTCTCGGTAAAGCGGCGCACCCGCAGCTGGGCGAGCCGGCCTGAAGCTTCCGGCATCGTATCGCCTGTCTCGATGTAGCCATAGCCGGTCTCAGGCCGGTGGGGCGTCACCCCAAGCACGACCATATTCTCGCCCGCCGCTGCGATCGCGATCGCCTGCTCGATCACGGCAAGAAAGCCCGGCTCATCCGCGATCACATGGTCGGCAGGGAACATGCCGAGTACAGCGTCGGGGTTTTCTTTTTCGACCAGGAAAGCAGCCAGTCCGGCAGCGGGCGCGGTGTTGCGTGCGGTCGGCTCGCAGACCACCTGCTCGGCGGGCACCTCGGCCAGCTGCCCACAGATGCTCTCGGAGAGAAGGTCATTGGTAATCACCCACACCGAGGATGCAGGAGCGATCGGTGCGAGGCGATCGACGGTTCGCTGGATCATGGTTCGCTCGCCGTCCAGCGCCAGTATCTGCTTAGCGCGGGCCTTCCGGCTGCGCGGCCAGAACCGGGTGCCACTGCCCCCGGCAAGGATGATCGGTCGAAACTCCACCTGGTCTGCCATCCATCTCCTGTAGAGTGCCTCATCCGCTTGCACCCGTAGACTCCGCTTTTTCTCAATCCCGGGACGGCGCTAACGCGGCAGGATACGCATGATCTCTGCCGAGTCCAGGGCCTCAATGACAAACTCCGGCGCGCTTGCGGGCACTAACGCCAGCTCGCAGCGACCGAGCGTGACCGGCTCCCAGCCTTCTCCGCTGATCCGGACCGCGCCCGCACTGCAAAAGAGCAAGGTCGCGGACTGCCCGATAGTATGGGCATTGTTGCACGTCGAGGTAAGCTTGGCAGCCTGCATCGCTGTCTCAAGCGGCCATCGTTCGACACGGAAGTACTGCTCGTCCACCAGCACGGTATGGCTGTTCTCGCTCCATGGACGGACCTTGCCGGCCTTGGTCTCAAGCCGCATCGCCTGCAGAGACTTCTCCACGTGGAGCTCGCGCGGCCGCCCGTAATCGTAGAGCCGGTAGGTCACGTCCGAGGTCTGCTGCGTCTCCAGGATCACCGCGCCAGGCCAAATGGCATGCACCGTGCCGGCATCGACGTAGACCATGTCGCCGGCCTCGATCGGCACCCAACCCAGCAGCTCTTCCAGGCTCTGGTTGTCGATCGCTGAGCGAACCTGATCACTCGTAACACCCGGCCTCAGGCCCAGCGCAACCTTGGTCTCCGGCTCCGCTTCAAGCACATACCAGCACTCGGTCTTGCCCCGCGGCTCGCCGATCTCGCGGGCCAGCAGATCATCCGGATGCACCTGCACGCTCAGCTTCTCCTTAGGGAAGAGCACCTTGATGAGCAGCGGAAACTCGGGTTGGCCGCCTTCCACTTGAGCCGGCACGTGGTCGGAGCCAAGGATGCCCGGGCCGAACTCTGACAAGATCTCGTTGAAGTTGCGCCCGGCCAGAGAACCGGAGGCGGCCGTACACTTGCTCCCGGTCAGCCATACCTCGCCGATCGGCTCTCCCTCGGTGCGATAGTCAAACCAGGGAGCGAGATCGCGAAAGCCCCAGATGCGGGTCTGGAAGTAAGGAGCGAGTTTGAAGGGTGGCAGGGGCTGCATGCTTTGCCAGTATGCTTGATTTTCTCGCACGCTCCTAGTGCAGTCCCCTTGGTGCCGAGACTTCGGGACGCAGCTGGCGAAGCTTTCTTGTGGCGAAAAGCTAAGCCGCGCGGATCTCTCGCCACGGATCTCTCGCCGCCGCGAGAGGAGCAGGAGTCTGTTTCAGGTCGCGACTAGGCCGTAATCCGGGTCGCCGCTAGGCTGGCTGGTCAGCGCTTCCGCAGGCCATCCGCCTGAGCTCGGTCTCGATGAAGCGGGTCGCATCCTGCAGCAGGCGCTCTAGCTTATCAATGCGCTCCAACGCCTCAATCAACTGGTCGCTGCTCTCACTGATGCGAAGGGTGATAGCGCGTTCATCCTGATCCATCCTATCCATGGTCGCTCCTTTGTCTCGGTGCGGTGGCTTGGCCGGGTTCAAGCGGAGCCGGGGGTGAGCGCTCCGTTCCATGTTTGTTCCCCTACACTTACCAGCTACCCGGTCCATGCGGAAGAAGTTCGGTTACTGGTGTACCGGGGTGTGTACATCCTTAGTGACTAGCCAGCGCATCCAGCACGAGCCTGCCCAAGACCTGCGGAGCGCTTCTTTCGCGCCTCACTGGATTGTTCAAGCGACTACACGGCGCCCGTTAGAATCAAATCGACCGAGACGTATCGCGCCTGCCCGGCGCCTAGAAAGGCCTTCATCCTATGAGCACATCCGCTGTAGCTGCACCCGCCCAGAAGAAGACTTCCCTCACCGAGCTTCCCGCCTGGAAGGCTCTGGAAGCGAACTACAAGGCAGTCGAACCGATCCACCTGCGGGAGCTCTTCAAGCAGGACCCCGATCGAGGCACGCGACTTACCGTTGAAGCGCTCGGCATCTATCTTGACTACTCCAAGCACCGCATTACGGACGAAACGCTCAAGCTGCTGCTTGAGCTGGCTGAGCAATCGGGCCTGAAAGAGCACACGGAGGCGATGTTCGCGGGCAAGAAGATCAACTCGACCGAAGGCCGGTCCGTGCTGCACACCGCGCTCCGGGCGCCCAGGGGCGCGACCATCCACGATGGCGACGGTAACAATGTGGTGCCGGAAGTCCACGAGGTACTGGACCGCATGGCTGCCTTTGCTGAGAAGATTCGCAGCGGCAACTGGCTTGGCTACACCGAGAAGCCGATCAAGAACATCGTCAACATCGGCATCGGCGGCTCGGACCTTGGCCCGGTCATGGCGTATGAGGCGCTCAGGCACTACGCTCAGCGTGATCTGACCCTGCGCTTTGTCTCCAACATCGATGGCACCGACTTTCACGAAGCAACGATCGATCTGGACCCGGAAGAGACCCTGTTCATCATCGCGTCCAAGACCTTTACCACGCTCGAGACGATGACCAACGCGCACACCGCGCGCACCTGGTCGCTCGGAAAACTGAAGCAGACCGAGTCGATTGCCAAGCACTTTGTTGCGCTCTCGACCAATGCGGACGCGGTCTCGAAATTCGGCATCGACACGGCGAATATGTTCGGCTTCTGGGACTGGGTCGGCGGCCGCTACTCGATGGATTCGGCTATCGGACTCTCGACGATGATCGCGGTCGGCCCGGAGAACTTTCGCAAGCTTCTCGACGGCTTCCACGAGATGGACGAGCACTTTCGCACGGCGCCGTTTGAGAAGAACCTGCCCGCGCTGATGGGCGTGCTTGGGGTCTGGTACAACGACTTTTTCAACGCCCAGACGGTCGCCGTGCTGCCCTACGACCAGTACCTCAAGCGCTTTCCCGCCTACCTGCAGCAGCTCACCATGGAGTCCAACGGCAAGCACGTGACGCTCTCGGGTGAAGAGGTCAGCTACCAAACCGGGCAGATCTTCTGGGGCGAGCCGGGTACCAACGGGCAGCACTCCTTCTACCAGCTGATCCATCAAGGTACGAAGCTTATCCCCTGCGATATCATTGGGTTCTCGAAGACACTGAATCCTTTAGGTAAGCATCACGATCTGCTGATGGCAAATGTCTTTGCGCAGGCCGAGGCGCTTGCCTTCGGCAAGACGAAGGAAGAGGCAGAGGCAGAGGGAACCAAACCGGAGCTGGTGCCGCACAAGGTCTTCGAGGGCAATCGGCCGACCAACACCATCCTGGTCGACAAACTCACACCGGAGTCGCTGGGCCGGCTGATTGCGCTCTACGAGCACATGGTCTTTACCCAGGGTGTGATCTGGCAGATCAACTCGTTCGACCAGTGGGGTGTGGAGCTGGGCAAGAAGCTCGCAACCGCGATCACCGGCGACCTGGATGGCTCGAGCCATAACCAGCACGACAGCTCGACCACGACGCTGATCGAGCGCTACAAGCGCGAGCGATAGAGTGCGGTAAGGCTAGACCCCCTATGCGGGAGGCAGCCACTTCTGGCGCGTAGCGCTCTTTGTGGCGAGTCTTCTGCCTGCGGGGCTTCAAGAGAAGAGGCACCCGGTATGTCTGGGTGCCTCTTCTCTTGTGACCCGAAGGGTCGGTATACCCGTCACGAAGTGACCGCTTCCCGCGGAGGGGGTCTGTGCCTTTTTGGAACCGACACGATCACGCCAAATTTTTCGCGCAACCTCTTCGTGTACTTTGGGTTCTTTCTTTACAAAGAAGCACCTTTTCACAGGAGTTGATACAGACCATGGTGAATGAACGGATATTGGCTCAAGCAAACCGCGCGCTCGCCCAAACCTTTCAAGTTGGCTTGCTGTTTTCTGGACTCGTTTTTGGCAGCGCCGTGGCCCAGGCACAGACCGGGGCGCCCTCTGACACACAGATACAAACAGCGGTGAGCTCCGCTCTGGCGGCTGACCCGCAGCTGCACGGCCAGCAAGTGAGCGCGAGCGTGACGAAGGGAGTTGTGACGCTAAGCGGCTCTGTGGCCGATGACACCCAGCGCACTGCCGCTGAGCAGACCGTTGCGCAAGTCACTGGCGTCCGCTCCATCGATGACGCGATCGCGGTTGGCTCGCAGACAGCTTCGCCAAACGCGCCGGCCACGCAGGACCTAGCGAACGCGGCCCCGACGCCACAGGATACTGCCGGCCAGGCTCCGGCTCCGCAGGCCCAGTCTTCGCAGGCTCAAGCCGCTCCGATGCCTCCTGCGGCAGAGGAGAGCAACAGCGGCAGCATGCCGCCGCCTCCTCCAGCTGACACGGCCCAGCAGCAAGGCCAGTACCCGCAGCAGCAGCAGAGTCAGTATCCTCAGCAGTCCGGAGCCTATCAGGGCTACCCGGCGCAGCCACGGGGTTATCAGAGTCAGGCGCCTTACTACGGTCAACAAGGGAGCCAGTACCAAGGCCAATACCAGGGCCAGTACCAGGTGCAACCCTATGTTCCAGGCGTAGCACCGGAGCGGCAGAATACAAGTGGCCCGGTGACGCTGAATCCTGGCCTGCTGCTGAACGTCCGCACCAGCGAGCCGCTTAGCACGAGTCGCCTGAAGGATGGCGAGTTCGTGCAGTTTACGGCCGCCAGCGATGTTTACCAAAATGGCGTAGTGGCCATCCCGCGCGGAGCCGTGCTGACCGGCCAGGTGGTGGAGGCAAAGAACGCAGGTGCGTTCGGCGGCAGCCCCAAGCTGGACCTCAAACTGACCACGCTGACGCTCGGCAATCAGACCTATCCGCTGGAGTCTGACGTCTGGTCGAGCCAGGGGCCAAGCAAGACTGGCTACACGGCGGCCAATACAGTGGGCGGTGCTGCTTTCGGGGCGATCATCGGTGCAGTTGCAGGCGGCGGAGTGGGCGCCGGTGTAGGCGCGATCGCCGGCGGTACCGGGGGGGCGCTGATCTCGGGTGCGACCCACGGGCCGCGGCTGGATCTGCCCGCCGAGGCGATGCTCCAGTTCCATCTCACAGCGCCGCTCACGGTACAGCCGGTGAACTACAACGAGGCAGCTCGATTGGCAACGACCGTGCCCCAGCAGCCTGTGCTCAGAACGCGGCCCGTCTACGTGGCCAGCCCTTATGGCTACTACGGCCGGCCTTACTATCCCTACCCGGCACCCTACTACTACGGGCGGTACTAGCTCGTTTTGAACCGGACTAAGACTAAGCGCTGCCACTCTCACATGGCAGCGCTTTTCTTCTGCGAAGTTCCCCGCGATGACCATAGATACCGGTGCCAGCCGCTTCCCGGGTCTGTGAGTTGCCAGGCGTGCCGTTATGATTCAACCTATGGACGTTCTCGCCCCGGAAGCCCGGACCAGGAACCCTGAGCAGGGAACCGCGATCGATCCGCAGGAAGACCCCGGCCGAAGTTCCGGCGCTGCCGGGTTGACGCGCTTCACGCGACGGCACTTCCTCGGCGCCGCCGGCGCCGCTGCTGCCGGCCTGGCCCTCTACGCGGGTGAGATCGCGCGCCATGAACTGGTCACCGAGCCGCGTACCATCCAGATCGCGAACCTGCCGGAGAGCTTTGACGGCTTTCGTGCAGTGCAGATCTCAGACTTTCACTACGCCGCGTACACCGAACCCTTTTACCTGCATCGGATGGTCGAGCGGGTGAACGCGCTCCAGCCCGACCTGGTGCTGCTGACCGGGGACTTCGTCAGCATGTCTCCGCTCAGTCGGACCAACGCGGCTGACTACATACCACTGTGTGCAGCAATCCTCGGCAAGCTGACCTGCCCACTCCGCTACGGCGTGCTCGGCAACCATGACTGGATGGTCGACGCGGCCGGTGTCCAAAATGCACTCAAGGCGGTGGGCGTCGAGATCTTTGTCAACGAGTCGGCGCCGATTGAGCGCGGCGGCAAACGTATCTGGCTGGCTGGCGTGGCCGACGGGATGACAAACGCGGTCGATATCCCGAAGGCGATGCCGGCGCAGGCTGCAGCCGATCGGGAGCCGGTCATCATGATGTGTCACGAGCCCGATCTTCTCGATGAGATCGCCCGCTACGGACCCCAACTCATGCTCTCCGGTCATACGCACGGGGGCCAGGTGCGGCTGCCGTTCCTGAAGCCCTACTTCCTCCCTCCGCTGGGCAAGCACTACGTAGCCGGCCACTTTCTGCGCGGTCGCACCCAGCTCTATGTCAACCGGGGCATCGGCGCCGTAGGCCTCCCATTCCGCTTCAACTGCCCGTCTGAGATCACCGAGTTCACCCTAAGGCCAGCCTGAGCAGAGTGTCCGTCGTCGGCAACGCCATGCGCTGGTTTGGAACAGTTATACTGACAGGGTTGCCGGCGCTCAGCACTGGCGCCGCCGGTAGGCAGGCTTTTCCCTCTAGCAGTGTGGCGTAAGGGTGAAATTCACTCCGTACGGCTCTCCAAGCTGGCTGAGTAAGGGAACAATCCTTGAGCCCGGCAAGCGCTCGAAAGACGAGAAGGTCGATCCAAGCCCATGATCCGTTTCCTGCAGCAGAAAGACAACCGCATTACCAAGGCGATCTTTATCGTCATTATCTCGGTCGCCTGCATCACGATGGTGATCACGCTGGTGCCCGGCATCTTCTCCGATGTGAATGCCTCGGCCGCCACCTACGCGACCATTCGAGGAGGCAATCCGTTCACGCGCGTCTTTGGCTCGAGTCACGAGATTCTGACCTCTGACGTGCAGATGATGGCGCAGCGCATGATGCAGCGCAACCAGTACCCGGACTTTGTGCTGCCTTACATGATGCAGCGGGTAGGCCAGGGGCTGATCCAGCAGCAAGTGGAGCTCAATGAGGCAAACCGGCTGGGTCTCTCTGTGAGCGACGCCGCGGTGGCCAAGTTTCTTCACACCGGTCCGCTTGGAGCTGCGCTCTTTCCTGGTGGTCAGTACATCGGCGACCAGCAGTATGCCAACCTGATCCAGTCGAACTTCGGCATCACGCGCGAAAAGTTCGAGTCCGAGATCAAGAAGGAGCTTGAAGAGAACCGGCTCCGGGATCTGGTCACCGGCGGCGTCACCGTGGCGGATAGCGACGTGCGCGCGAGCTATCTGAACCAGGCGACCAAGATCAAGTTCGACTACGCGGTCCTGAGTGCAGACGATATTCGCAAGCAGATCAACCCGACCGACGCCGAACTGCAGACCTTCTTCAAGCAAAACGGCGCCAAGTACGCGACGGCTGTGCCCGAGACTCGCAAGCTCGAGTACGTCACCTTTGGCGCCGGTGCTGTGCCCGGCGGAACCCCGCAGGTGTCGGACGCCGAAGCCCAGCGCTACTACCAGCAGAACCCGCAGGAGTTTCACGTCGACGACTCTGTGCGCGTGCGTCACATCCTGATCAAGGCGGATGCGTCCGGCGGTCCGCAGGCGGATGCCGCGGCCAAGGCTAAGGCGCAGGGCATCCTCGATCAGCTGCACAAGGGCGGAGACTTCGCCAAGCTAGCCCGCGAGAACTCGGACGACCCCGGCTCAAAGGAACAGGGCGGCGAGCTAGGCATGCTCAAGCGCAACCAGACCGTGCCGGAGTTTGATGCGGCGGCGTTCTCGCTACCCGTCGGCCAGATCTCTGAACTCGTCCACACCAAGTTCGGCTACCACATCCTCCAGGTAGAAGAAAAACAGACCGCCCATGCCCGCCCGTTCGACGAAGTCAAGACCCAGATCGTGGCCAAGCTGACGGAGCAGAAAGAAGCCGGGCTGCAGCAGGCCTACGCGCAGCAGCTGGCCGCGGAAGCACAGAAGACCAGCCTGGCGCAGGTTGCCGCGGCGCACCACCTTCAGGGCGCGACCACGGACTACGTGGCACAGGATGGCACGATCCCGGCGCTTGCCGACAGCACCAAGCTGCTGCAGCAGGCTTTCGCTACCAAGCGCATGGCCCCACCGCAGATCGCAGCCACGGGCGACGGCTTTGCTATCTTCACCGTGCTCGACGTCAAGGCTGCGCATGCGCCTGATTTCGCCAGCTACAAGGACCATATTCTGGGCGATTACCGGGAACAGCAGATCCCGCAGCTGCTGGCTTCAAAAACAGCCGAGCTAGCCGCGAAAGCGCATGCGTCAAACGATCTCGCGGCCGCAGCTAAGGCGGTCGGCGCCACAGTGAAGTCAAGCGACCTAGTCGGGCGAGACGCGCAGGTACCGGACCTGGGTGCACTCGCAACCTCCGCGCCGCAGCTGTTTACCCTGAACGTGGGCCAGATCAGCGGGCCGATCAACAGTGGCCGGACTGGTGTCGTCGCAAAGCTTGTTGACAAGCAGCAGCCGAGTGCGGATGAGGTGGCGAAGAATTTGGGCCAGACGCGTGAGACCATGTTGAACCAGCAGCGGGAAGAGGTCTTCGCCGTCTTTGTCACCAGTCTTACGCAGACTTACCAGAAGCAGGGCCGCATCGTCGTCAACAAGGCCGCGCAGGGGCCGGGCGGCGGGCCGGGAGCACCCAGCACGCCTGGGCAGTAAGGCTCCTGACCAAGAAAGCAACCGCAGCCCACCGCCTGGCTCCTCTCCCTCGCGGTGGGCTTTCTCTTTCTCCTCTACCAGCTCCCGCAGGAAACCCCATGCCCTTTGAGCGCGCTTCTGGTCTCTTGTTGCACATCACTTCCTTGCCGAGCGCCGGCGGTATCGGCGATCTTGGGCCGGCAGCCTACGCCTTCGCGAACTTCCTTGAGTCCGCTGGTCAACGCCTGTGGCAGGTCTTACCGCTCAACCCAGTGGGCTATGGCAACTCGCCTTATGGAGCGCTCTCGGCGTTCGCAGGCAACCCGCTCCTGGTGAGTTTAGAAACGCTTGTCAACTGGGGTTGGATCGAACGGGATCGCTTGGCTCATCTTGCGCAGCATGTCGATCGCGTTGATTTCGAACAGGTCACCCGCACCAAGCAGCCTCTGCTTGAAGAAGCCGCACAAAACTTTCTTCACGATCATCAATCGTTGCATGGCGCCGATCTTTGGACGCGGTTCCAGGCTTTCTGCGACAAGCAGCGGAGCTGGCTGGATGACTATGCTGCGTTCGTCGTGCTGCGTCGCCGCTTCGGCTATACGCTTTGGACCGAGTGGCCGGCCGAATACGTGAAGCGAGACGCTGAGGCTATGCAGAGGCTCGAAGCCGAGGCTGCAGACGACTTAGAAGTAGTCAAGATTATCCAGTTCGCCTTCGACGAGCAATGGCAGCATCTGCGCGCGTTCTGCGCCGCTCGCGCGATCAAGCTGATGGGCGACATCGCGATCTTCGTCAGCTTTGACAGCGCCGATGTGTGGACCCATCCCGAGATCTTTGAATTGCGTGAGGATCTATCGGCGATCCATGTTTCGGGCGTGCCGCCGGACTACTTCAGCGCCACGGGTCAGCGATGGGGCAATCCGCTCTACCGGTGGGATAGGCTGCGCGCACAGCATTTTGACTGGTGGGTCGCCAGGGTTCGTCGGGCTTCGGAAACCTATGACTCTGTACGGCTGGATCACTTCCGCGGCTTTCAGGCCTTCTGGGCGATCCCCGGTGAGGATGAGACAGCGCAGCATGGGCACTGGGTGCAGGCGCCGGGGCGGGAGCTCTTCCAGCGCCTGCAGGAAGAGTTAGGCTCGCTGCCATTTGTCGCCGAAGATCTCGGTGTGATCACCGCCGAAGTCGATGCGCTGCGCCGCGAGTTCGGCTTTCCGGGGATGCGCATCCTGCAGTTTGGCTTTGGTAACCGTGGCGCGCACACTTATCTGCCGCACCGCTTTGAGCAGAACACGGTCGTCTACACTGGCACACACGACAACAACACGACGCTTGGCTGGTGGCAGGATGGTGCCACTCCGGGGGAGAAGCAAGCCGTGGAGACGTACCTCAGACCAGGCACCGATGGCGTAGTCTGGGCGATGATTCGTGCCGCGTCGACCTCGGTCGCCGATACCTGCCTGATCCCAGTGCAGGATCTACTGGAGCTTGGTTCCGAGGCGCGCATGAATGTGCCGTCCGCTGCGGAAGGAAACTGGAGCTGGCGTTGCCCGGCAGAGTTACTTACCCTTGACTTAGCGGAGAAGTTGAAAGCACTTACCATCATCACGGATCGCGACGGGGTCGCCGTCGAGCCGATGCCAACCCATGCGGAGATTGAAGAAGTGGCCGCGAGGAAGTAACGCCTTCGTCTCACACCAGGAGGCCGGCATGGACCTTCCTTGCAGGCCTCACAATGATTTGGCTAAGCGGACGCCTTGACCAGCACCGCTACGGGAAAGCTCGCAAAGACCTCGCTCATGGCAAGAACGCCATCCCGCGCCTCGACCGTTTCGCCGGTAAACAGGTTAGTCCACTGCGCGGCAGAGTTAGCCGGCAGCTCAACCGTAATGTCGCTCCACAATGTTCCGAGTCCCAATCCACCTGCATGCTCCGCGCCAACAAGAGTGTAGGAGAAGCGCGGCAGAAAGACAGCAATCTCCTCGCCGCGGAGGTAAGAAAAAACATGCTCGGTCTTTTCTGCAGGTCCGGCGGAGAGTGGAGTATAGTCGCCCTGGTCAAAGACCCCGAGCCGCTCGTTGCGTAAAGAAAGCACTCGATGCATCGCCCATAGCTTGATGCGGCCGTTTGGGATGGAAGACAGGGTTTCGGTCGCGCAGGCTTGCGGATCGCGCCGCTTAATCAATTCAGTGAGCGCGTCCGCGCGAAGTTTGTAGTCAACTGGACGACGATTGTCAGGGTCGACCAAAGATAAATCCCACATCTCGCAACCCTGGTAAAAGTCAGGCACCCCGGGCACTGTCGCTTTTAGCACCATCAGGGCAAGGGAGTTCACGGCTCCGAAACGACAGACCGGGTCCAGGAAATCGAGTAAGTCGGCGACAAAGGGCGTTTCGTCAGCAGGCTGGTCGGCTACCAGGATATGTTCGACAAACTCGGTCACGGCCTTGGTGTACTCAGGGTTCGGCGTGACCCAGCTCACGTTGACCTTGGCTTCGCTGAGCGCCTTGGTCATATAGGCCTGCACGCGTTTGACTAAGTCCGTGCGCTGCTCTTGATTCCTAACCGCCTCCGTCACCTCCCAGGGCCACACGCCAACAAGGGTCTGGTAGAGCAGATACTCTTCGTTGGCATCAGGAGCAAGCTGTCCGCCTGCCAACGAGGTCTTGTGCTTGGCGTTCATCTGCTGCCAGCCACGAACCCGCGAGGCCCAGGCGTCCGGCATCTCTGACAGCACGTTCAGCCTGCAGCGCACGTCCTCGCTGCGCTTGGTGTCGTGGGTGGAGGTGGTGAGCATTGTAAAGGGCGTATACTTCTGCCGCTGCGCGTTGGCCTCGTGCAGCACCCCGGGCTTGATGCCGAAGGCCTCCATCGAGGAGCCCACTTCGTTCGACGAGATGAACCGGTTATAAACGTAGAAGGATGTGTCTTCGACACTCTTCGCCATGACCGGGCCAGTCAGCTGTTGAAATTTGAGCGCAAAGTAAAGCTGTGCGTCGCGGTACTCCTCATCGTTGTCGTGGCCTTCGCGGCCTCCCAACAGGAGTACGCGTTCAAGAAAGTCGAACGCCGAAACATCGAGCACCGCAGCCTGCCGCTTTGCCTTGGTGATCGCCTCATGGATCACTGTCCGATCGTGGTCTGAATAGTGGCCTCGCTCATCGATGTAGGTGCGGTAGACAGGGAAGCAGGCGATCGTCTCACGGATCGCGCCTTCAAGGATCTTGTCTGTAAAGTCGCGCACGCGGCGATCCACTCCAGCGATCTGCGAGAGCAGGTTGGTGAGCACATGCGCTTCGCTGGAGAGCGAACTCTCGAGAATCATGCGCTTGGAGTCGTAGAGCACGCGCTCCGGCCGCACCCGCTCGCCCAGCACCTCTGCATAGATCGCGTTGAACCGCTTTTCATTCTTGGGCTGGATGAAGAGCTGGTTGGCGAAGTGGACAAAGTCGTAGCCGGAGGTACCCTGCACGGGCCAGTCTGTAGGCAGGACCTCGCCCGGCTCAAGGATCTTTTCGACCACACAGTAGAGCGGCAAGCTCGCCTCGGCCCAGTTTTGATAAGTTGCTGCATCAATCACTTCCTGCTCGATGCCAGACGCGCTCGCCGCTTTCGCGCACGGACCCATACACTGGCTGGCCACAAAGAGTTCCTGCAAGCGAATCAGGTACTCGCGCGGATTGAACATGCCGTCGCAGTGATCAATGCGCAGACCGGTGATCTGCTTGTCGCCAAGCAGCTCTCGAATCAGGCAGTGTGTCTCCGCGAAGACCTCGGGATTCTCCATCCTAAGCCCAACTAGGTCATTGACGTCAAAGAAGCGCCGGTAGTTGATCTGCTCTGAAGATGTCTTCCAGGAGGCGAGCCGATACGGCTGGATCTCGAGCAGTTCATGCAGCCGGTCAAAGCTGTGCGCGTCGCCCTTGCCCCCGTTGATCGCCGCAGCTGCCTTGCCGAGCACGGGTGCAAGCTCAGCGCTCTTGAGTGCAGCAACGAGGCGGGGCTTGAGGTCGAGCAGACGTTCGCGCCTGTGCTCAGCGAGCGGAGCTTCCGTTGTCTCGTGTGGTGGCAGCTCAGAGAGCTCTTCGAGCAAGGAGCGAAAATCGGCCGGCATGCCGAACTCCGCATCTCTCGCTGCGGGAAAGATGGTCGGAATGGTGCGTGGGGCGATCGGCATCAGGTGATCAAAGTAAGCGATGACGGCTTTGCCATCTTCAAACCTGACCTGGATACTCCCATCTTCAAGCTCTTCTCCGTACTGTTTTCCAAGGATAGGCAGCAGTAGCTTGTGCTGCAGATCCTGCTTGAGCGGGGTCCAGTCGATGTCGAAGTATCCGGAGTACTTCGAGGCGCGGCCATTCTCAAGCACGTCCTGCCACCAGACTGAGTCATTGCCCACGCCCATGTGGTTCGGCACGATGTCGAGCAACAAGCCCATGCCGGCATCACGCAGCGCCAGGGCATAGGGCTTGAAAGCCTCCTTGCCGCCAAGCTCAGGGTTGAGCCGGTCATGCCGCGTCACATCGTAGCCGTGTTTCGACCCGGGCCGCGCTTCAAAGATGGGAGAAGCGTACGCGTCACCGATTCCCAGCTGCCGGAGGTAAGGCACGATCGCCTGGGCATCGGCAAAGGTGAACTCGCTGTGCATCTGGAGCCGGTACGTGGAACGCGGTATGCGGGCCTGAGTAGCGAAGGTTTTCTGGATGCAGTCTGTCATCTTCTTCTCGGGTGCTCATTCTGGGTTTGGAAGCCATGGGATCGCAGCGCACAGCCTATATGCTGAATCAAGGTTGACCGGTGATCCGCGCATGCGGTTCGGTGTCAGTATTCGCTATGCTTGGATGCGGCCAGCCTCCAGGACTGGGGAAACAGGTCGAGCCTCTGCGGCGCGTCTATACTGAATTCAAGACTGAACGATCGTGCCCGCGGCTGGAGCAGTTCCTTTGGTGGAGTGGTCAAGCGGCTTTGGGCGTGGCTTTCCTATAGGGAGGTGACCTCGCTGGCCTCTTGGGACCCTGCAGCAAAGGTCGCTCTCCGCGAAGGCCGAACGCAGTCGATTTAAAGAAGGAATGAGGATCTCCCGATGCCACTTTCCGGCGAAGCCATCCGCCTGATGAACTACGTTGATGATGTATCGACCACACTGCGCCGCATCCTGGCCCTGGCGCCTACGCTGACAGCCGATGAGCGCATTCGGGTAAGCGACCACCTGAACAAATCAGATCCTAGTGTGAGCCAGGTGCTTGAGGCGCTCGCCAAGTAAATGGAGGCAGCCTCGTGAGCTTCGGGTTGCCGGCAGCGCGAGCAGCTTCGTCAGAGTCGAGGCAGACTTGATGGCGAGCCAAGTCCCAATGACGAGCCAAGTCCCAGTGACGAGCCAGAAGCCGGGTAGCTGGCGCATCAGCCGGTTGGCTGTCATTGGTGCTGGTGCGACGGGAGTCTGGCTGGCACAGAGAGCCGCGTCCGCCGGTTACCTGGTGACGCTCGAAGACCTGCTGCCTGGTCGACGCCGAGCAGCTGCCGCGCAACTGGACCGCACGCCCGGAGCTGGATGGATCTCCTATGTAGGCTCTGTGGAAGAAGCCTGCCGCGAGGCTGATCTGGTGGTGGACTTTGTCCCTGATGAGCTGGAGTCCAAGCTGGAGATCCTTAGCCTGCTGGATCGGATGGCGCCCCCTCACACGATCTTCGCCACCCCTACGCGCGCGCTCAGCATCGCCGACCTTGCCTCGTGCACGTACAGGCCGGAGCGTTGCGTCGCGCTCAGGTTCTCAGCCGACATTGTGATAGCTGAGCACTTCAGTGTTGAGATCACACAGACCCCGCCGCCGAGTCCGTCTTCACTCAAAGAAGAGATCGGGTCCGTGCTTGCCGGCTTCTGGCAGTCGCTTGGCGCCGAGGTAACGTTCTCTATCGATAACGCGTATCTGCCCTGACGACTCCTGACCGCGCCAGAGAAGTGCTTCGTACTTGCCCGCTTCTCCTGCGCAGGTAGGAGCCGAAGGGCCCCACCCGCACTTACCAGGCGAACCAACCGTCAGTCCGCATCTTCCGGCCGTTTGTAGGGGCCTTTGAGATACGCGCGGGCCTCGTTCAGAGCGCCCTGCGTGTTGTCGTTGGTCTGCACGGCCTGGCGGTACTCGTTGACCGCGCGATCGCGCTGGCCGGTCAAGTCAAAGATCTTGCCCAGCTGTACATGGCTCCAAACCTCGGTCCAGCGAGGGTCATCGTCGCCACGCAGCGCATCACGGTAGGCGTTGGCGGAAGCCTGGTAGTTGCGCTGGGTAAAGAGCACCTCGCCGACACGGTAGCTGGCGAGCGAGCTCGCCGAGTTGGCCGTAAGCGCCTTCTGATACTCGGCGAGAGCCGCGGACATATCGCCTTGTGCGACCAGTTGCTGGCCTTTCAGGATAGCGACTCTGACCTGCATATCAGGAGTGTTCTTCAGCATCCAGTTGTTGGGATCAATCTGGATGTGGCGCGGGCGGCCAAAGGTGTCCACGACATACTGCGAGTCAGAACCGACCACATCGATCCGGCGCACCTCCGTCTTACCGTCGGTCTCAATACGCAGCTCGACCGGCATATTGAACAGATCCAGATCCTGTTGAATCTGCCCGATGGTGCGGAAGCCTTTGTTATTGCCCAGCCGGTAGACCGAGTACTTGTCGGTGAACTGGGGCGCGCCAGTCCCATCCAGCCACTCTGAGAAGAAGGCGACGAGCTGCTGCTGCGACTGCGCTTCAGCAAGCTTCTCGAAGTCGCTCGTGCGAATCGACTTGTCCGTGTACTGCGAGAGCGCTGCGCGCAGAATATTGCGAAAGCTGTCCTCGCCCACCTCCCAGCGAAGCATGTGGAAGACCAGCGCACCCTTTTCCAGCGTCATCGACTGGAACTCGGGCGAGAACGGAGCCATGCGCCCGGCGCTGGAAAGCGGAATCGTATCGTAAGCCAGCGCTCCGGCCGAAACATCCTGGATAGCCCCCTGTAGCGCGGTCGGACCCTGCACATCCTCCAGGTACATCAGCTCGCCGTAGCGAGCCATGCCATTGGTGATCCAGGCATCGTTCTCAGTGGCCGGGCTGATCTCAGAGCCCCACCACTGATGGGCCACCGTATTCGCCAGCAGGCGAAAGTCGGCCTTGTTGCCGATCCTGCTGCTGGCCACCGCCGCAATCTCCGGCGCCCAGTAGGCCGGGACCGTGTCGTCCGGCAGCTCGACCACGTTGAGCCGTGAAGACTCGGGGAGACCGAAGGTGCTGGTAAAGTAGGCGAACTCGCTGTTGGCCGTCTCAGCGTACGCGGCGATCTGCTGCCGGCGTGTGTCCGGAGTCGCGCCGGGAAGCGCGTACACCTTAATGTTGGGCGAGCCGGCAACAGTGACCGGTTTGTCAAACTTGCCCGCGATGATGGTTCCGGGAAAGCCCGGCTTGTCCCACTTGAAGTCGTACTCGGTGCCGGAGAAGGAGCTACCAGTCGCCGATTGAGCCGGCGTAGCGGCTTTCTTTGTGGCTGCCGCCCGAGCGGCTGCTGCGCGTGCCTGCGCGCGGGTGCGGGGTGTTGCCGCCGGCGAAGAAGCCGTGCTGGCAGGCGCAGCCGGCGTCCTAGCCGAAGCGCCGGGGGGAGCCTTGGCCTTGACAGCAGGTGGCGGTGCCGGCTCGGCGTCGTCATCGCTGGGCCGCTTGAGCAGCGTTGGCTCATCTGCGGGCGTGGCGCCAGCGGGCGCGTCCTGCTTGGCGTCGCTCCTGGCCCTTGCCGCGGTCACGGTCGTGACCGGGCCTATCGGGCCCGTGCTCCCGCTCCCGATCGCTGTGTAGCCGGCCGGCACATGCATGTGGATCTCAGCGGTAAAGCGGTCGTTCTGGTAGCCGCCGACCGAGAGCGGAAACCATCTACCGGCGTAGAGCAGGTAGCTTACCGGGTCGGCCACCGAGGCCAGCTTGAGTCCTTCGACAGGGCCGCCATCAGCACTGGTGAGTGCGCCCGCGTAAGTAAAGGTCCAGGTATAGCTCTGGCCGGCAGCCAGCGGCTGGGTGGGCGTCACCCGCACAGTCGCGTTCGCACCGCGCTCGCCGTTCAGGGCCTGTCCGGCGGAGTCGACCACCTTGGCGATCTGGAGCGCGCCATGCAGCTCAAAGACGGCTGTGTCCGCAGCCTGCAGCGCGGTGAAGGTCACATGCGCCACGGCGGAGAGGGTATGGTCCGCGGGGTTAAGCTGCGCATCGATGACATAGCCCGTAACGTCGAGCAGCGGGCGGCCACTCGTCGAAGCTTGCTGCGCCGTCAGCAGAGAGGGTGCCCCAGACAGAAGTCCGGCGAGACCCCAGGCAGTGAGGCGCCGTCGCGAGAGAGGAACAAAGCGTGCCAGGCAAACCATCAACAAAACTCTCCAATACTGCGGCTGTCGTACAGCGGGGTCCTCAAAGCGCGCTAATCTCCGTCCTCGCCTTCGACCCGGCGATCTTTCGCCGCTCGGCCTTTTCAAGGTGAGCGTATGCCCAACACTCCCGGAGACCCATGAGCCTGCCGTCTTCTCACACCTTAGGAACAAACCTTGGCGCCCACACTTGCATCGGGGCGCGAGTCTGTGGACGCTTGAGCAGCCGAAAGAGTTGCTGCAGCGAGAGCCGGAATGGCACCCGGACCATGGCCAGCCAGCAGTCCGGCTACCCTGCTCAACTCCGCCTGCATCCTTTGACGCACGGACTCATCGTTGAGCAGCGTGTGCAGAGTCGAGGCGACCTTGACCGGGATGAAATCGTCCTGGATCAGCTCAGGCACGGCGCGCCGGCCGGCTACCAGGTTCACCATGGCGACATGCGGCACGGTGACGATGCGGCGGGCAATGGCGTAGGTAAGCCGCGAGACGCGGTAGACGACCAGGAAGGGATTGCCTATCAGCGCCGCCTCCACGGTCGCGGTACCGCTCGCGACGACGCTGGCGCGGGCATGGTGCAGGGTAGCGCGGGCATCGTCAACCAGGGTCACGCGGGGACCGCGCGGCAGATCGTGCTGCGCTGGCTCTGCTCGCCCACTCGGAGCTTGGGGCGATCTCTCTAGCTGCGCGACGCTCATGCTGACCGTGGCACCAGTCTCGGTGCGAGGCTTGGCAGCAAGCTCGGCACCAAGCTCACTGAGCTGCTCGCGAACGGCCCCGGCCTGCGCCTCGGTCAGTGTCGGGGCAAGCGGCAGAATCCACTCGTAGCCATCGTATCCGCCGAGGAGAAGGCCGGCGGCGGCGACCATGCCGGGCAGGTTGAGCGCGATCTCGCGTGGCCGGCTACCAGGCAGCAGGCCGATCCATGGCTTTCCGGGATCGAGCCCGTGCTGCGCCGCAAAGGCCTCGCGCGTGATCGATGGCAGTGGTAGTTCGGTCAAGGGGTGGCCGACAAACTTGGCGTCGACCCCACGCTCGCGATAGAAGGCCTCCTCAAACGGAAAGATGACCAGCATCTGGTCGATGTTGCGACGGATCTGCACCAGCCGATGCTTCTTCCACGCCCAGACCTGGGGGCTGACGAAGAAGATCACCGGGATGCCGAGGCGGCGGCACTCGCGCGCCAGGCTAAGGTTGACGTCAGGGAAGTCGATCAGCACCGCCACCCTCGGCTTCTCGCGGCCGAGCGACCGGCGCAGCCTGCGATACTCGCGATAGATGCGCGACATATGGCGCACGATTTCCGTAATGCCCATGACCGCGACATCTTCAGCTCGCACGATCCGGCGGAAGCCGAGCGCCTCCATCCTGCGGCCGCCCAGTCCAAAAAACTCTGTGTCCGGCACAGCGCTGCGAATCGCTGCCATCAGCTGCACTGCGTATTGCTCACCACTGGCCTCGCCTGCGGAGAGAAAGATGCGCACGGACGTCGATGGTGTCGGCATGGGGGCTTCGCGAACCGTCTTAGGAAATCAAGTTACGAGATCAAGCTGTGAGGCCAAGCTACCAGAAGGGTGCTTGTTCGAGTGGGCTGCCGTGCGCTTGCATCTGATTCACGCTTCTTGCTGCCTGTTGCGCTTCCAACTCGCCGGGTCAAGGTGCGGGCTGGATGTCGACTCGCCGCAGGTCCTTCAATCGCTTCCCAGCACCATCGAGGAATCAGGCAGCGAGGGCGTAAATGCCTCCTGTGGCACCATGGCCTCCTGATCGCGATACTGCAGCTGGTAGAGCTTCCAGTAGAGACCGCGCCGCGAGAGCAGCTGCTGATGCGGACCCTGCTCGCGAAGCTGCCCCTTGTGCATGACCAGGATGACATCGGCCTGCTGCACGGTCGAGAGCCGGTGCGCGATAATGACCGACGTACGCCCGGCGACCATGCGCTCGAGTGCCGAACGCACGCGCAGCTCCGTGTCGGTATCCACTGACGAAGTTGCCTCATCGAGGATCAGGATGCGTGGGTCGTGAGCCAGCGCACGTGCAAAATTGATTAGCTGTTTTTGCCCGGTTGAGAGCCCGGCGCCCCGCTCCTTGAGCTCCTCGTCAAACCCTTTCGGCAGCGAGTCGATGTAGTCGCGCAGGTTCACCTCGCCGGCCGCCTGCTCGATCCGCTCGGTCGAGAGCGGCGAGCCCAGGCGGATGTTCTCGCGAATGGTTCCGCTGAAGAGGAAGGGATCCTGCAGAACCACGCCGAAGTGCTGCCGCAGCGCCTTCAGATCATGCTCGCGCACGTCTACCCCGTCGATCAAGACCGCACCGTGCTGCACGTCGTAGAAGCGCATCATCAGCGAGATGATCGTCGTCTTGCCGGCGCCGGTGTGGCCCACGATCGCAGCTGTCTCGCCGGTGTGGATTGCGAAGGAGACGCCGCGCAGGATCCATTCCACCTCGTGCATGGCTCCAAGTGCAGCAGGCCCGGCCAGTCGAGCGGCCTCGGTCTGCTCGGGCGTCAGGCGCTGGTAGGTAAACCAAACATCGCGAAACTCGACCCGGCCGAGCATGCCTGATCCTTGCGTGCCAGCTCTGGGCTGCGGCGGCGAGACAATCTCAGGCTCAGTATCGATCAGCTTGAAGACCCGCTCACTCGCGGCCATCGCGGCCTGCAGGATGTTGTACTTTTCTGAGAGATCCTGGATCGGACGAAAGAACCGCTGCGCGTACTGCATGAATGCGACCAGCACCCCGATCGAGACCGTATTGCGCATCACACCGCGGCCGCCTGCCCAGATCACCAGTGCGATCGCGATCGAGCTCAGGATTTCGATCGCAGGGTAGTAGAGCGCGTAGGCCAGGATCGAATCCTTGAAGGCGACCATGTGCGTCTTGTTGATCATTTCAAAGTCGTCGTAGGCGCGCTGCTGGCGATTGAAGAGCTGCACCAGGCTCATGCCGCTTACATGCTCCTGCGTGTAGCTGTTGATCCTCGCGATGGCGGTACGGATGCGCCGGTAAGAGTCGCGCACATACTTGCGGAAGATCCGGGTGATGAACAGAATCGGCGGCAACACGGCAAACGTGAGCAGGGCCAGCCACCAGTTCATCGAGAGCATCACGGCGACAATGCCGATCAGGACAAAGACATCTTCAAAGATCGCGAAGATGCCGGAGGTAAACATCTCGTTCAGCGCGTCGATGTCCGAGGTGAGCCGGGTGACAAGGCGGCCGACCGGATTCCTATCAAAGAAGCCGATGTGCATGCGCTGCAGGTGAGCGAAGATCTGCGCGCGCATGTCGAACATGATCTTTTGCCCGGTCCACTGCATGATGTAGGTTTGCATGAACTCAAGCACGTAGGAGAGCACGAGCGCGCCCAGGTAGATGCCGGCGATCTGCGAGATGCCTTGCACCGGATCCGGGCTGAGATAGTGCGCGAGCGGCGACGGCTTGCTGTGCTTGGCGCCGGGCGCGGTCATGTACAGGTCGACCGCCACTTTAACAAGGTAGGGCCCAAAAACATCCGCCGCTGCCTTGATCAGGATGGCGGCGAGCGAGAGAAAGGCAGTCCACTTATAGGGACCCAGGTAGGTAAGCAGCCGGCGCATCAGGCGGCTGTCGTAAGCCTTGCCAAGTACATCGTCGTCCTGGGGATGGGCTTGCTTGGTCTCGGCCATAACGGTGTGCTCCTATTCTACTTGGTGCAACCGTGCTCAGGACCGGGGTCGTCGCTGAGAGTCATGACCGAAGGGCTGCGTTTACAAGGGTCTTCCGCCTACGCCTAGACTTCTGGAGGCTGTAGCATGTTTTGCATGAACCGGCCCTGTTTCCTCGTCATTGACCGTGAATACGCGGGCAGCATCTCGACTCGCAAGCTGGTGATTGAGACTGCCAAGTTTAACGTCCTCACGGCATACAGCAGCAGCGAGGCGATCGAGACCCTCAAGAGGTTTCCAGCCGTGAGCGGCATTGTGCTCGACGCCGGCCTCCGTGACATGCCGCATAAAGAATTGATTGCGAAGCTGCGAGCAATCGCTGGATCGCGCCCCATCATCTGCGTCGGCAGCCCCAGCGTCCAAGCCTGCCCGGGTGCCGACCACTATCTCGAGGGTTTCGATCCGGCAAGCATCCTTGAGCTTCTCCAAAAGTTGGAGCCTGAGCAGACCAAGGTGATCGAGCTCCAAGCCAGAAAGCTCGAAAGAGAGCACCTCGAGTAGCACCCGGAGTAGGACCCGGCGCGCCGCACCGGTGGCGGAGATCAGCCAGCTTTGCCGACGGTTTCGAGCACCGCAGCGAGGATCTCCGGCTGAATGGCCTGCCGGTTGAGCGGCATCTCTCTCCACGGATCGTGCGCCAGCCGATCCGCCCAGCTCTCCAGATTTGCAACCGCGTAGGTGGGCATCCCGGCGTCGAGTTCGTCCCAGGCTAGCGGCACGGCTACCCGCATGCCGGGTCGGGCGCGGGGTGAGTAGGGAGCCACCGCCGTCGAGCCCCGCTCATTGCGCAGGTAATCCACAAAGATGCGGCCTTTGCGCGCGGCCTTGGTCATCTTGATCAGGTAGAGCGATGGATCGCCACTCTCAATGGCTGCCGCCACGCCCCTGCAGAAGAGTTTGACCTGCGGCCAATCAACGGTCGGCGCGATTGGTACGACAAGGTGCAGCCCCTTGCCGCCGGTAGTCTTCACGTAACTTTCCAGCTTCAGCTCCCGGAGAAAGCCGCGGATCGAGCGCGCGCTCTCCGCCAGCTTCGGCCAGGGGAGTGCCTCGTCCGGATCAAGATCAAAGATCAGCCGATCCGGGCGCTCCAGCGTCTCGCTGCGCGAGCCCCAGGGATGGATCTCGAGTACGCCAAGCTGCGCGAGAGAGACCAGGCCCTCCGCGCGCTCGATCATGATGTAAGCCTCTGCTTTCCCGGTCTTCTTATCCGGGACTTCGACGCTGTCCAGCGCCTTCGGCAAGCCTGCTCCAGCATGCTTTTGAAAGAAACACTGCTTGGTCGAGCCCTCCGGGCAGCGCACGATGCTGGCCGGACGCTGCTCAATGTGAGGAAGCATGACCTCGGCGACGGTCGCGTAGTAGCGGGCGAGTTGCTCCTTGGTGACGCCGCTTTGCGCGTCGAGGATCTTGGCAGGGTGCGTCAGACGGGCTCCGGCGAGCAGCGCTGCGTAGTCTTTGCGGATCTGTGCCGTCGCAGACCCGCCGGAATCAGGACGCGCCGCCGGATCAGGCGTCGGAATGGTCCTGGCGCTCGCTGCGTGCGTTTTGGCAGCGCTCCTGGGAGAGGGGGCTACTGCGCTTGGCGCGGCGTCTTCCGGCTCTTTCACGCCCGCAGCCTTTGATTTCCCTTCTGTTATTTTCCGTCGCGTTGTTTTCTGGTCTGTTACTTTCCGGCTTGTTGATTTTCGATCTGTCGTCTTCCGATCTGTCGTCTTCCGTTCTTCTGCCGGCTGGCTATCTACGTGCGTCTCCGCCGAGCCTCTTGCGTCTTCGTCTGCAGCATCAAGCATCTGCTCGTCTTTAGCAGCCGTGCGCTTGCCCCGCAACCGTTTCATTGCTGGCGCGCTGTCTTCGCGCGTCACCTCACCCGGCGCCTTGTCCTCGCGCAGCCCCTGAAATGAGGCGTGCCGGACCAGCCCATCGCCGGTCCAGGTCGCGAACTCGACCTCGCAGACCAGCTCCGGTCGCACCCAGACCGCACCCTTGCGGGCGAGCGCCGAGAGATTGTTGCTGTAGGGCGACTTCTCCGCTCGCAATGCCTCCAGCTTCGGCCGCAGCATGCGCTGGGTCTGCTGCGAAAAGCCTGTGCCGGTTCGTCCGCAGTGCACAAGACCGCCCGGGCTGCCCGGCGCACTCGCTGCGTAGTAGCCCAGCAGCAGCGAACCCACGCCCGACCCTCGGTCGCCTGGTAAGGTGAAGCCGCCAATGACAAACTCCTGGCGCCGCACACACTTCAGCTTCAGCCAGCTCTCGCCGCGACCGCTGGTGTACCGGGCACCGGCCTGCTTGGCGATGATGCCTTCTGCGCCCAGGCTGCAGGCCTGCGAAAAGATCTCCGGTCCGCTGCCGGCTCCTTCGACGTGCTCGCTGTAGCGAAGCGTCTCCGCGACCTTTTGTGCCTCCGTGCCAAGCGCCGCGATCAACTTCGCGAGCACGGCCTTGCGTTCGCGCAACGGGAGCCCGCGCAGGCTGTGCCCGTCCAGGTGCAGCAGGTCGAAGGCGAAGTAGGTCATCGGATGGGGCGCGCCTTCGTCGAAGGCCGCCTGCAGCTGGCTGAAGCTGGTGCCGCCCTCTCCATCCAGCACCACCACCTCTCCGTCGAGGATCGCGGTCGAGACGGGCAGCGCAAGCGCAGCCTGGGGGACCGCCGGCATACGGTGCGTCCAATCCATACCGTTGCGCGTGTAGAGCGTCACCTTAGGGCCGGTAGCATGGTGCTCCACGTGCATCTGCACCCGGTAGCCGTCCAGCTTGAGCTCGTGCAGCCAGTCTCCGCCGGCAGGCGCCTGGTGAACCGGCGTTGCAAGCTGCGGCTTGATGAAGCCGGGATACGCCTCCTCCGGCGCTCTGCTTAGTTCTTCCGCGTGGATCGGTGGCTTCGCCTTCTGAGTACGAGCCTGATGCTCGCGGGCCAGTCGGGAGCGATTGGCCGGCGTCTTGATCGCCTCCTCAACCGCGTTACCAGGCTGTCGATCGCCGCCGCGGTTCGAGTTCCACGTGTGATCCTCGGCGGCGGCGATCTGCTCAAGCGAGCGCCCGGTGACGACGCTATCCGGGGCAGCCTCGGTCACTGGCCTTGCGTCGGCAGATTGCTCAAACTCGTCATGCTCCTTGATGAGCAACCAGTTGGGCTTTGCCTCCTGGGCTGCATGGCCGCCCATACGCACCAGCGTCCACTTGCCCTCGAGCTTGGTGCCGTGGAGAGAAAACTTGAGGCTGCCGGCGCGCAAGCCCTCGTCTACGTCGCCATGCGGCTCCCAGGTGCCCTGGTCCCAGAGCAGCACCGTGCCGCCACCGTACTGGCCTTTGGGGATCGTGCCTTCAAAGCCCCCATACTCCATCGGATGATCTTCCACCTGAACAGCCAGCCGGCGGTCGCGCGTGACGTAGCTTGGACCCTTGGCAACCGCCCAGCTCTTGAGCACGCCCTGCCAACCCAGGCGGAAGTCGTAGTGCAGCCGGGTCGCAGCATGCTTCTGGATGACAAAGGGAAGTCTCGTCGCAGTATTCGCGTCTCCGCCTGACTTCGAGCGGCTACCACTTGGCTCGGCCGTCGTAGAGAAGTCGCGCAAGGCCCGGTAGCGGGCTAGCTGCTCATCCACGGCTTCTGCTGCGGACCTTCCCGGGGACGTAGCTGAGCGACTCGCTGGCACGGCCGCCTTCTTCTTAACTGAACGCGCTGGGCTCATCAGAGGTTTGCGATGCTGTGATCCTGGTACGCGTTGTTGCCGCTTCGCTGCGAGTGGCGCGTGCAGCTAACTAGCTTCGCTTGCACAGACGCCAGCAGTCAGAAGTGGTGTAACTGCTCTACCTGCGGGCTGACCGGCTCGGGCACCCGCGCCGCCTCGCGCTCCAGCGATCGGCTGACCAGATCGCGCGAGCCAAGGCCTACCGCCAGCGCCAAGGCCAGGACAATGCCGCCAAAGAGGATGCCAAACGCAAGGTCAACAATGGCTCCTCCGATCGAGAGATGATCGAGCGCCATCGCGACCGTCAGTACCAGCACCAGCCACTTTACGCCGGCGCCCAGCAGCCGCGCGTACTGCAGGTTCATGTTGACACCGGAGATCAGTACGCTGCGTGAGAGCAGCCGCGCAATCAGCGTGCCGACAAAGAGCAGCACGATCGCGCCTACAACCCGCGGTATGTAAGCGAAGACGTAGGCCGAGATGCCTGCCTCGGAAGACCCTGCCTCAAACGCCGAGATGCCGACCAGCACGCCCATGAGCACAAAAAACCAGAAGACGATCCGCCCGGCGAGAAACGAGGGCGGATGCGCCGGGGTCCACTCAGCCAGGCTCGGGTTCTGCTCGAAGCGGGCATCAAAGCGCAGGGCCACCAGCAGCCGGCGGGTAAGCCAGGCTAGCCCCGCCGCCACCAAAATAAAAACAACCAGCACCAGAACAAATGCAAGGAGACCGGGCAGCAGGGTAGCGATCTTGGTAATCACCCTGCCAACTGAATCCTGAAGCGACTGCGCGATCTGTTGCCACATGATCTGCTCCCTCTATCCGCCACTCTTTGCTTTGTTGCCCGACAACTTTGGCGATCTTGGTCTTTGCTCTGAGAATTCTAAGGATTAAAGCGGTCGGGCCATCTCCACCGACGCACCAGGTAGGGCTTGCCGTCTTCAAATGCCTTGGCCAGCTGCTCATGCCGCTGCGCCGAAGTGAGTGTGTTGAGCGCGCCCGAGTGGCTCCAGCCCTGCACATAGGACGCAACCCAACCCAGGTAGAGCGGGGTAAGCGCGCCCAGCAGGTGGGTGCGGCTGATCAGGCGCAGGCGAAAGGCCAGGGCGAAGTCGTAGATGATGCGTACCCAAAGCTCGTCTGGCAGCCGGAAGCGCTCGGCTGTAACCATGGTGAGGCGCTTGAGCTCGAGCAGCGTGACCGGCGGCAGCACCAGGCCCCAGACCTCCTGCAGGCTGCGCCAGCCGAGAAGGAAGGAGTCAATCATGGGCTTGGGGTCGGGATCGGAGACGGGCTCCTCGTCTTCCGCAGCAAGAACGTGGCCGTTAGGCAGGGTGGTCTGCGAGCCGCGCACCCGCTGCCAGAGCGGCGCATTATGCTCCATATCGGCGAACATGGAGCCGACCAGCTGACCGATGACCGCGCTCAGGTCCAGCCCCTCGGTACGGGTAGCGTGACGGGCATGGGTGGCCGCTTCGGCTACGGGCGCATCAATGGTTGCGGCTACGGTGGCCGGCCAGAGGATCGAGCCGGCACTCACATGCGCTGCACTGTGCGCGCTCTGCAAAAGACGAGCCACCATGCGTGCCGAGATTGCGTAGTCGCTGGCCAGGGGGTAGCGTACCCGCTTGCCATAGAGCGCCCTGGTGAGCGGCGCGAGGATGCTGTTGTTCAGCAGGCTGTCATAGCGGCCCTGCGAGTAGACGGGCAGGACCAGCTCAGCCTTCTTCTCGAGAACCGGAGCAATCAGCGCTTCGAGCGAGCTACCGGAGAGCAGCTGCAGGTCCGCATTGAGCAGCACGCATACCTTGGCCTGCGTCTGAGCAGCAAGCGTGAGCAGCGCTCGCTGAGAGCCGGCAGCGAGCGCCCAGGGCATCGCTGAGGCTTCCGTCACCGGCAGTGCATACGGCACGAAACGAACCGCACCATCGGCTGGCTGCATGCCTTCGGCAGCATTGTCGAAACCGGGGAAGGCCACGGTCATGCGGAGTGCGCTTGGCCCGCCTCCCAGCGTCGCCAGCAACGAGCCAGTCGCCTCGCGCAAGGCTTCCACGTCCGTTACGCCGGCAACCCCGACGAACAAGTCACTGGTGCCTAATTGCCCGGCCGCTGCCGTATTCTGTACCAGCTCTTCGTCTATGGCCATCAATCCGTCTTCCTGTGCGAAACGTTACAGTGATAGCGACAGGATACCTGCCAGTGGGATCCTGATCCACGTCGGCCGATTGTTCAGCTCGTAGACCAGCTCGTAGAGCGCTTTGTCGAGCAGGTACACGTCGAGCAGCTGGCGAAAGGCCTCCTCACCAGTAGGCACGATCGCCGACTGGGCGACCGTATCACGGTAGGAGTAGAGATACTCGTCCACCACCGCGGCCTCCCACAGGCGCGCCCAAGGCTCGAGCGGCTCAAAGTCCTGCGGGCGCCGGCTCGTATGGCGGGTGAGCGCAGCAAAGGCCGCGTAGGAGAACGAGCGCACCATGCCGGCGACATCTTTCATCGGCGACTGTTTCGCGCGCCTCTCGGCAAGTGAGCGTGCCGGCTCCCCTTCAAAGTCTAGGATGACGAAGTCTCCTCGCGAACGCAGCACCTGGCCCAGATGGTAATCACCATGCACCCTGGTGCGCAGGGCACCCTCGCCCACCGCGCCAAGCGTTGTAAAGCGACTCAGGATAGCGCGGCGGCGGCTGAGCACAAGTCCTGCCATCTCGACCGCATCGTCTGAGAGTGCGGCCAGGTTGCCGCGCAGGGTCTCAAAGGCGCGCCCGCCGTGAGCCAGCAATTCGCCTTCCAGAGCCTTTAGGTAAGTGGCGTCCATCGCTTCCGGAGCAAAAGCCGGATCGCTTGTCGGTGTCGCGAGCGCGAGGTGCATCTCGGCAGTACGCGGGCCGAGCGTGCAGGCAGCGCTCAGGTACACGCCGGCAAAGTCCTTGGCGTGCTGCATGGCTGGAGACTTCGGGTCGATCGGCGCACCTGCACGCGGCAGCTGCGCCGCGGGGAACTGCGAGGCGCAGCAGCTCTCGTAGTAGCGCACTAACTCTTCAAGCGTCCACTGCCAGCCGTCGCCTTCATTCTGGACAAGACCTTGCAGCAGAGCCACTGTCGAGGACTCAGTTGCGCCTCCTCCCACCGTCTCAATCGCGTTGCTTGCCGGCGTGTACTCGAGCGAACCTCCGAAAGGAGCGATGTTGCGGAAGGCAGTGTTCTCGGTGATGAAGCGGCCGATCTCGACGTCAGGATTCGCGCCGGGCTGCTGGCGCCGGAAGAGCTTCATGATCAGCCGGTCGCCAAAGAGGATAGAGGTGTTGCTTTGCTCGGCATTGCTGCGCCGCGGCGGCAGTGTTGCAGCGGTACCACGTAGCTCATCGAAGAGGCTGCTGGGGATGCCGCGGAGGACGCCGTTCTGCATCGGTACTTCGCTCGCACGCGCAATGGTGGCGAGCAGCGCGCTGCTTGCCTCTTCGCTCGAGAGTGCGTCAGCCAGCACACCTGTGCCGCTCGGCGAGAGCAGTGTGCCGATGATAGCGCCGGGCATGCTTTCGCGCAGCTGCTCGGCTGCCTCGCCCAGCAGGATCTTCATCGGAAGCACGTAGGACTCCGGATCGCCCTCGGTATAGTGGACGCGGAGAAACGTCAGAGCGACGCTGCCGGTCTGCCCATCCACCTGGTCGTGGAGCACGCCCCAGTCTAATAACTCCGCGCTTGCGATATGCCGGCTCTTGGATCCGAACCAGCGCTGGCGAGGCAGAAACTCAGGCAGCATCCGTTCGCCGATCACGAGCCCCGCATTGGCAAAGATGCTCTGCCAATCGAGCGCATCGGAGACCGAGAGTAGCGAGCTGGCACCCTCCTGTTGCGGCTCGTCGATCTCGGCGTCAGGAGAAGGCTGAAGCTCCAGCCAGAAGAAACCGTACGGTCCAAGCGTCACAGGGTAAGGCTGGCGCGTGACGGTTGGAAATTCGACATAGCCAACCATCTCAATCGGCACCATGCCGTCAAACTCGGATAAGTCGAGCGTGACCGGCTGCGCGAAGCGAGAAAGATTCGCGATGCAGAGCACCCGCTGGTCGCCAAGCTGGCGAACGTAGGCCAGCACCTTGCGATTTTCCGGCTGCAGGAAGGTAAGTGTGCCGCGCCCGAAGACCGAGAAGAGTTTGCGCAGCGAGATCATATTGCGCATCCAGCTCAGCAGCGAGGACGGATCACTCTGCTGGGCCTCGACATTGATCGCCTCGTAGCCCCACACCGGGTCCATGATGACGGGCGAGAAAAGTTTGGCAGGCGAGGCGCGCGAGAAGCCGGCATTGCGGTCGCCGGACCACTGCATGGGGGTGCGTACCCCGTTGCGGTCGCCGAGATAGATGTTGTCGCCCATGCCGATCTCGTCGCCGTAGTAGAGAATCGGCGTGCCGGGGAAAGAGAAGAGCAGCCCGTTGAGTAATTCGATGCGGCGGCGATTGTTATCGACAAGAGGGGCCAGCCGGCGCCGGATGCCGATGTTGATGCGCATGCGCGGGTCGGCCGAGTAGGCCAGGTACATGTAATCGCGCTCTTCGTCACTTACCATTTCGAGCGTAAGTTCGTCATGGTTGCGCAGAAAAATTCCCCACTGGCAGTTCTCCGGAATATCCGGGGTCTGCGCCATGATCTCGGTGATCGGCATGCGATCTTCCTGCCGGAGCGCCATGTAGATACGCGGCATCAGAGGGAAGTGGAAGGCCATGTGGCACTCATCGCCATCGCCAAAGTAGGGGCGCACATCGGCCGGCCACTGGTTGGCTTCGGCCAGGATCAACCGACCCTCGTAGTCGTCATCAATCGCTTTACGAATCGCCTTGATTGCGGCATGGGTCTCCGGCAAATTCTCGCAGTTAGTGCCGTCGCGCTCGATCAGATACGGGATCGCGTCCATGCGCAGGCCATCGACGCCCATGTCGAGCCAGTGCCGCATGACGTTGATCACTTCTTCAATCACGACCGGATTGTCGAAGTTAAGATCTGGCTGGTGCGAGAAAAAACGGTGCCAGTAGTAAGCCTTCGCTACCGGGTCCCAGGTCCAGTTGGACTTTTCGGTATCGGTGAATATGATGCGCGCGTCTTCGTAGAGCTTGTCCGTGTCAGACCACACGTAGATCTCGCGCTCCGGTGATCCGGGCGCGGCCTGGCGAGCCGCCTGAAACCACGGGTGCTGGTCTGAGGTGTGATTGATGACCAGCTCGACCATCACTTGCATGCTGCGCTCGTGCGCCGCATTGAGAAACGTCTTAAAGTCATCCACGGTACCGTAGCTGGGATTGACCGTCAGGTAGTCCGAGATGTCATAGCCGTCGTCGCGCAGCGGCGAGGGAAAAAAAGGTAACAGCCACAGGCACGTAACGCCCAAGTCCTGCAGATAATCAAGTTTCGAGAGCAGCCCTGGAAAGTCGCCGATGCCATCGTTGTTGGAGTCGGCGAAAGCACGAACGTGCAGTTCGTAGATGATCGCGTCCTTGTACCAGAGTGGGTCCGACGCACTGCCTTGCCGCTTCACACGTGCCTCCTGATAACTGTTACTCACTTAAGAACCCACCACCCGGAAGATGTGCGCTGGCGTGACCTCCGGGTCGAGAGCGACGTAGTTGCTCGGGCCACGCCAGGTGTAACTCGCCCCGGTAAGCAGGTCTTCTACAGTGTAAGTGGACTCGTCGGTAAGGCCGAGTTGCTGCATCCACAGATAGACGAAACCGGTCTGCCTTTGTGCCGGGTCAAGATTCACAATTGTCAGCACGACATTGCTTCCATCGGCGGAACGCTTGCTGAAGCAGGTCAGCTGCGGATTATCGATTGAGTGGAAGTGGAGCGTCGCGTCCATAGCCTGCAGCGCCGGATTTTCGCGGCGCGCCTTGTTTACCGTTGTAATCAGCGGCGCGAGGCTCGTCGGCGAAGTTAGATCCCAGTGCTTCAGCTCGTACTTTTCGGAGTTCAGATACTCCTCGCCACCCGGCTTGAATGGGGTCGCCTCCTGTAGCTCATACGCCGCGCCATAGATGCCGTAATTGCCGTTCAGCGTGGCCGCCAGTACCAGCCGCAGGGCGAAGGCCGCCCGTCCGCCCGTCTGCACGTTAAGCGGCAGGATGTCCGGAGTATTCGGCCAGAAGTTCGCGCGAAAGTACTCGCACTGCGCCGAGCTACGCAGGGCGGGTTCTGTCAGTTCACGCACATAGGCTTCTATCTCGGTCTTGGTCGTGCGCCAGCAGTAGTAACTGTACGACTGCGAGAAGCCCAGCTTGGCGAGCTGCTCCATCACGCGCGGCCGGGTAAACGCCTCTGCCAGAAAGAGCGCGTCCTGATACTGCGCCTTGATGGAAGCAATGGTCCACTCCCAGAACCCAAACGCCTTGGTATGCGGATTGTCGACGCGGAAGATGCGCACGCCCTGCTCGGCCCAGTAGAGAAACACATCCCGCAGGCCATCCCACAATGCCTCCCAATCTTTGGACTCGAAATCGATGGGGTAAATATCCTGGTACTTCTTCGGCGGATTCTCTGCGTACTGGATCGAACCATCTGCGCGCTTCTTGAACCAGTCCGGGTGCTCGGCGACCCAGGGATGATCCGGCGCACACTGAAACGCGATATCGAGCGCCAGCTCCATGCCTCGGCTCTCGGCCGCTTTGCGCAGGCTTTGAAACTCTTCGAGCGTGCCCAGCTCGGGCAGTACGTCCGTATGACCGCCCTCTGCCGCGCCGATCGCCCACGGACTACCCACGTCGCCAGGCTCGGCGGTGACAGAGTTGTTCTTGCCCTTGCGGAAGGATCTGCCGATGGGGTGGATTGGCGGCAGGTAGAGCACGTCAAAGCCCAGCGCCTCCACGTACGCAAGCTGGCGCTCCACATCGCGAAAGGTCCCATGCACCCCGGGCTCAGCAGCGGTGGAGCGTGGAAACAGCTCGTACCAGCTCGAGTAACGCGCCCGTTCCCGATCCACCACGATCGCTAGTTCGCGGCCGTAGCGAGTCTCAAAGCGGGTATCCGGGTTGCGCGCCATCCCCTCTGCCAGCTCAGCCGAGAGCGCGAGATCCATGGCAGCTCTGGTCGCAGGGTCCGTCTCAGGCTCCAGGCTCTTTACCTCTCCAGAGGAGTCCGACTTCTTGATCTTCTTCTTGCTGGAAGCGCACAGTGCCTTGGCCCACTGCTTGAGCTTGGCTCCGTCCTCGCCACGTGCCTGTTTAGCAGCCTGCTCGACGAGCACGCCCCCGTTGAGCAATTCGACGGAGATATCCTGGCCGGCGGCAAGCTTTTTCTCAAAGCCGCTGCGCCAGGTGTCGAAGTGGTCGATCGAGGCGACCAGTGTATACAGGTATCGTCCCTGCTTCTCCGCTGTGAAGGAGCCGGCCCAGCGATCGTTGCCTATCGGGAGCATCGCGGTCTGCTGCCAGTCCTTCGCGCCTGCCTCGCGATAGAGCAGCCGAGCTGCAACGTGGTCGTGACCATCGCCGAAGATATCCGCCTCGACTACTATCTTGTCACCCACGATGCGTTTGGCGGGGAACCGCCCTGCCTCGATCTCCGGGTAGACTCCTTCGATGACAACCCGGCTTCTGCCCGTCTCTGGCTTTCGCAGACTTTTGCTCTCCGCTGCCACTCTCAACCTGCTCTTTCCCGCGCGTTTCCGCGCTGTTCAAAGGGTAACCGCGTCCACGCACACAGCGCAGCGGGACTTTTAAGGAAGATGCAGAAAGCAGGGGCCACGTCCGTTGACCAAAGGCACGCCCTCAGGAGCGCTAGGACGCAGGCTCTGCCTCAAACTTGTGGAAGATTGTGTTTAGGGACTCGGCCCAGGTGGGATGAGCAAAAACCCCATCACGCAGGGCAGTGTAAGGGAGCTTGCCTGCCATTGCGATCTGGAGCATCGCCGCTATCTCGCCACCTTCCGCGGTCAGCACCGCCGCGCCGAGGATCTGCTCGGTCTCAGCGTCCACGACGACCTTCATCAGACCTCGCTTTTCGCCGGTCTCATAGGCGCGCGCAATCGAACTTGCCGGCATGCACGCTACCTTAATCTTGTAGCTTGCGGCGCGAGCCTCTGTCTCCGTCATGCCGATACGTCCAAGCTCAGGATCGGTGAACACTGTGTAGGGAAGCGGCCGATCCTTCACGGAGCGGTCGCCGCCTTCGAGCAGGTTGGCCGCGACGATCCGGTAATCGTCGTAGGAGATATGCGTAAACGCTGGGCCGCCTTTAACGTCGCCAAGCGCGTAAATCCCGGCCACGTTGGTCTCAAGCCGGTCATTGACCTTGATATAGCCATGCTCGTCCATCTCGACACCGGCCGCGGAGAGATTCAGCGCAAAGGTGTTCGGCTTGCGGCCCACGGCGAGCAGCAGGTGCGTGCCAGTCAGCTCGCGGTCGATGCCACTGTCAAGATTGGCGTGCAGCACGATCGTGCCATCATCCACATGGGCTACGTCCGCAGTCGCGCCAAGCGCAAAAACCACTCCATCTTCCACCAGAATCTTCTTCAGCGCGTCGGCGATATCCGGATCCTCGCGCGGGAGCAGGTGTTCGGCCGTGCTCACAATGGTGACCCGGCTGCCAAAACGGCGAAACATCTGGGCAAACTCAACCGCGATGTAGCTGCCGCCGAGAATCAGCAGGTGACCGGGCAGCTCATCAAGTTCCATGACGCTCTCGTTGGTGAGGTAACGTACCGTTTCAATACCCTGGACGTCCGGGGTAATCGAGGACAGACCGGTGTTGATAAAGATGAGCTTGGCCGTAAAGCTGCGTGTGCCTCCCTCGTTCAGCTGCACCGAGACGGTGTCCGGAGAAGTGAACCGGCCCACTCCCTTGACTAACTCCAAGTGCTCGGCCTCGCTCAGGCTCTTCTCGCTTCCCGATCGCCAGACGTCGACAATTTCCCGCTTGCGCGCGCGCACCGCCGTCATGTCGACCGAGATATCGCCGGTGTGCACCCCAAAGAACTCGCCGCGCCGCGCCTGCTCGGCTGCCTTGGCCGAAGCGATCATGGTTTTGGTTGGGGTGCAACCGGTGTTGACGCAGGTGCCGCCAACGTACTTGTTTTCAATCATGATGGTTTTTTTGCCGGCTTTTGAAAGCGCAACCGCGAGTGGATTGCCCGCCTGGCCGGAGCCAAGAATGATCGCGTCTACCTGCTCGGGCTGAGCCTGTTCAGAGCTTGAGGAAGATTCGCTGCTCATGGGAGTTTCGGTCCTTGTGTGTCTTCAATGCGCCCGCGGACGGGACGAGAGTTGTTAGAGACGAGATGAAGGGGAAGTGCTGTGATTAGAAGCGTGACGCGACGAAAAGGCCGCCGCCGATCGCGACAAGGTCTTCGAGCAGCGCTACCGGTAGATCGGGGAGCCCGGCGGACTGGGTGAGTGTGCGGCGAAGATAGTAGCCGAGAAAGCTCCCGACGAGGGCGCCCACAGCGCCGACGACGATGCCGACCGCGAGTGAGGCTCCGGCCGTGATCACCAGGGCAGCCCCGGCGAGTGCGCCGGAGACTGCCCGGGCGATGAGCGGAAACAGACTGATCCGACTCGGCGTCTTAGGCAGCTTGTCGCCTATCAACTCACCGACTGCCAGCAGCGTAAAGATGACAAGCGAAACCTTGTAAGTGAGGAAGTTCAGCGGGGAATGGCTTAAGCTCAACCATCCAAAGTGCGCCGCCCAGCATACGACCGCCGGCGCCATCATCGAGCGCAAACCGGCTACGATACCCAACGACAAGACAAGCATGACAAGAAGAGGAAGCGGCATACACGCTCTGTGATGCAGGCGCCGCAGGGAGGATGCGCCAAGTTGATCATTCTGATGGAATTAGGATCGGAGGGGGTTGGTGCTGAAGCTGCCGCAAGCGCACCCCGGGCGCGCATAAGGGCGCCTGCATGTGTCAGGCCGTGTACCGGAGCGTGCGCTTAGTTCTCGCGCAGCATGCTGGGCTCTTCCGGGGTGCGCAGCCGTACCAGGCGGTCGATCGCGTAGGGCGCGCGCTGACCCCCATGGTGGTAGTGGCGCACCTGCAGTTCGCCAAGCAGGCCGATCGCCAGCATCTGGATGCCAGCCAGGATCAGGATGCCGGCAATGACGAACAGCGGTCCGTGCTCATCCATGGTGTGCTGGTGGGTCAGCAGCTTGAGCGCGAGCAACAGCATTGAGATGGCCCCTCCGCCCAGGATTGAGAGGGCGCCGATGGTGCCAAAGAAGTGCAGTGGCCGCATCATGTACTTGAGCAGGAAGCGAATGGTCAGCAGGTCAAAGAAGACCCGGAACGTCCGGCCGATCCCGTAGTGACTCTTGCCACGCTCGCGGTTCACGTTCTTGATGGGAATCTCGCAGATAGACGCCCCATACCAGGAAGCAAGTGCGGGGATGAAGCGGTGCATCTCGCCGTAAAGAGGCACGGCGTGGATGACTTCGCGGCGGTATGCCTTGTAGGTCGTGCCAAAGTCGTGGATGTCAACGCCGGAGAGCTTGGCCATCAGCCAATTTGCGATGCGTGACGGAATGCGCCGCATGACAAAGTTGTCAATGCGTTCCTTGCGCCAGCCGGAGACCACGTCATAGCCTTCTTCCAGCTTCTCGAGGAACTTCGGGATTTCATCCGGATCGTGCTGCAGATCGCCATCCATGGCCAGGATGTACTCGCCCTGCGCATGGTCGAAGCCGGCTGCTAGGGCCGGGGTCTGGCCGAAGTTGCGGCGCAACTTGACCACCAATACTCGGCTGTCAACCGCTGCAATCTCTTCCAGCAACTTGTAGGTGCGGTCGCTCGACCCGTCGTCCACCAGCACCAGCTCGAAGCTATCCCCTACCTGCTCCATCACATTCTTGAGCCGATCGTAGAGGACGGTAACATTTTCTTCTTCGTTGTGGAACGGGACGACGACCGAGTACTTGGGCATAGTTCTTCAAGTTTATACCCGGTCCAGCCTGCCAGGAGCCTGAAAACCAACCAATGTTGGCTGCATCGCGGACGAACCGAATCAGCCGCGCGCATTACTGCTTAGGAAAGCCCTCAGCCTCGGAGTAATCGCCCGCGATCTCGATGAAGATGCGCTCCGACCCTCCGGCAGCGTCCAGTGCTTTTGAGACCTGGGCCGAGTCCGCGCCTTGCTCAGCCAACCAGGACTCAGCCTCAGCCCGCGTCGCCGCTTCGTGCACTGGCCGGTCTTCATGGTAGTTCGAGCCATCCTGCTCCAGAATGACGTAGCCGTCGCCATTCTTCTTCACTTCCAGATTCTGGATCATCGTCTTGCTCCTTCAGCAGCTTCGATGCAGCGAAAACCGCAGGCGGTTTAGCCTCCAGCGATCACCTCGCCCGCCACTCTGGCTGCTTCCATGCACGCCGACCGATCCACATCATGGTGGGTCACAAAGCGCACCGCGTGCGGCCCGACGGCGCCTGCGAGCACGCCTCGCTGCCTGAGTTTGCCCACCATCGCGGCCGCGTCGCCGGGCGCACCGGTCTCCACGTCCACTAATCCAAAGATCACGATGTTGGTCTGCACCAGCGAGAGGTCAAGCTCGACACCGGGCAGAGCGGCCAGGCTTTCAGCCAGCAGGCGCGCGTTGACGTGGTCTTCTTCGAGCCGAGCGGTCATCTCGTTGAGCGCGATCAGCCCCGCTGCTGCCAGGCATCCAGCCTGCCGCAAACCCCCGCCCAGAGCCTTGCGCACCGAGCGGGCGCGCTCGATCCACTCGCCCGTGCCGACCAGCATCGAGCCGACCGGCGCGCACAGCCCCTTCGACAGACAGAACATCACCGAATCGAAGCCCCGTGTCAGCTCGGCGACCGGGAGGTCCAGGTAGGCAGCCGCGTGGAAGATGCGTGCGCCATCCAGGTGCACAGGAAGCGACGCCGCCCGCGCGCCCGCCCATATCTCTTCCAGGACAGCAAGTGGCGTGACCACGCCCCCCGCCATATTGTGGGTGTTCTCAAGCGAGATGAGCCCGGTCTGCTGCCGGTAGTAGAGCTTGGGCGAGAGCACCGAGCGGATATGCTCCCAGGTCAGCAACCCATCTTCGGCGTGCGCGGTGCGCAGCTGGCAGCCGGAAAAGGCGGCCACCATCGCCATCTCCCAATCGACCAGATGCGCGCGCGACTCGCAGATGACCTCCTGCCCATGCTGGGTGTGAAGGCGAATCGCGATCTGGTTGCCCATAGTGCCGGTCGGCACGAAGAGCGCCGCCTCGCGCCCAAAGATCTCCGCGGCACGCGCCTCAAGCGCGTTGATCGTTGGATCCTCTCCGTACACATCGTCGCCTACCTCGGCCTCGGCCATGGCAGCGCGCATCCTGGCGGTCGGTTTGGTGACGGTGTCGCTGCGCAGATCGATGGTTCCAGTCGCTGTCGGCCGAGTCGCTGTCGGCCCTTTCGTCTCTTCTTCAGCCGCGTAGAGTGTTTTGGTCGCCATACTTCTCCCTCACCTTGTCATGCACTTCTTACAACTCGGTATCCACAGGTCCCGCATGCGCCCGGTCCCTCACCAGGCGAGTTCCTTAACCTTATCGCGAACCTATCTTGCCACGGCGCTCATGGCGCCCATTTCCTCTCTTCCAGTTTCATCCGCAAGTCGGGGCACCTCCTGTGCCAGCCCGAGAAAGGCCGCGAACACATCGTTGGACAGCAGACGCCCGCGCGCTGTCAGGCAAACGCACCCTTCCATGCTGGTCAGGAGCCCGTCATAGACCAGCGCTTCAATCACGGGCAGGCACGGAACCAGCGCCTGGCTGCCAAATTCAGCCTCCAGCTCGCCCAGCCTGACCCCGTCTGTGCAGCGCAGCCCAAGGAACCAGGCTTCTTCCAGCTCAGCCGCCTGGTCAAGAGGCTCCAGGTCGCGCCACGGGCGTTCTGTTGCCGGCGCGCCACCCGGCGAATCGTCAAGCGAATTTGCGACCTTGAGGTACGTATCGAGATCGTCGCCGGAGCCGAAGCGCACCGCTCGGCCCTGCTCGTCGCGCAGCATCGAGTGAGCATCCAGACCCACTCCTAGGTACGGCCGGCGTCGCCAGTACCGCAGGTTGTGCCTGGATTGTTGACCAGGCCGGGCAAAGTTTGAGATCTCATACTGGCCCAGACCCTGGGCCTCCAGTGCCTCGGAGGCCTGCAGATAGAAGTCAGCAACCGCATCGTCGGACGGCGCAAGCGCGGCGCCGTAGCGCGAGCCACCCAGCAGCATCTCGCCGCCGAGCCGCGAGCCCTGGTCTACCTCCAGCATGTAGATGCTGGCATGCTCCGGCCGAGCCTCGGCCAGCGCGGCGAGCGACTGCTGCCAGCTTCGCTCGGTCTGCCCCGGCAGCCCGGCGATCAGGTCGACGCTCGAGGCAAAGCCCATCGCCCGGATCCGAGCCAGATCCTCAAACGCCTGGGCAGAGGTATGCAGCCGGCCAATGGCACGCGCCTCGGCGTCCACAAAGGTTTGCACCCCGAAGCTAATGCGGGTCACACCCGCCTCCAGCGCGGCGGCGAGCAGGTCGTCGGTGAGGGTGGCGGGCGCGGCTTCGAGGGTGATCTCAGCGTTTGCCGCTACTGCGAATCGCTCGCGGATCGAGGCAAAGATCATCCGCAGCTGAGCGCCTGTGAGCACGCTCGGCGTACCACCGCCGAGATAGATGGTGTCAACCTCTTGAGGTAGACGAAGCCCTGCTGCGCGGGCCAGGTGCGGGGCTGCCGCCAGATCTTCCAGCAGCCTGCTGAGGTACGGTTGCAACTTGGAGGCGGGATAGACGCCCGAAGCGAAGTTGCAAAAGGTACACTTCGACCGGCAGAAGGGAACAGAGAGATACAGGCCCAGCGCTTCTGCCTGCACGTCCGATCGGTGAGTCTGGTACCCCATCTGCCTAGTTTACTGGAGTGCTCCGCCAGCAGCCCCGAGCGGTCGCGCTCGGCGCCGTTTGCAGCATCAAGCCGCACTCTTGCCCCGCCAGCTGGGTTGCGCTCTTGATTCGGTGAAGTGGGCGCGAGCGCATTTTCCCCTGTGCTCGTGCAGCGAGGTGGAGAGCAGGTCACGACGCGGACACTGGCCCCAACCCTTCTGCCTTGTGCCTTCGTAATACCTCTCCTCGCCTGTTCCGTTTGGGCCGTGTAGTCAAAGGCTCACGTCTCGTTAAGCCCTGTCTCGAACCCTTTGCGGGCTGTTCCCCGCACTACTTTGTTTTTCGAGTGCGGTCCGACGCCGGGCAGCTGGTGCGTGACTTCGCCGATCTGCCCGCATCCGAGCCCACCTGCTCACTTTGAAACAGACCGCAGAGCTCGCTGGGCTGCATGAAAGCCGCACATGCCGTGTACACCGGCCCCGGGGGCTGTTGACGACGAGCAGAGAAAGAGCCGTTTGTCCGGCGTCGCGTACCCGCGCCAGCCTGGCCGCAGCAGCGTTTGCCCCGGGGACATGGCGCCTCCACTGATGTCGCCGCCCAGCAGGTTCGCATCGAGCGACTCGAGCAGACGCGGGGTGCAGACGGTACGCGCCAGCACGCACTCGCGAAAGCCGGGAGCAAAGCGCTCGATCTGCGCTTCAATCGCGTCGGTCGCGTCGACGCCCGATCCCTGCGGCAGGTGGCAGTAGGCCCAAGCAACATGGCGGCCGGCGGGCGCACGGCTGGGGTCCGCGAGGGTCGGTTGCGCAAGCAGCACAAAAGGGCGGGCGCCAGCCGGATTTAGGCGGCTGTTTTGGCCTCCCCCGCCACGCACCACCGCAGCCTCATAGCCGGCGATCTCCTCAAGCGTGCCGCCCAGGTGCACGGTTGAGGCGCGGCTGCAGGCTACAGCGCGCCAGGGGATCGGCTCAGAGAGAGCGTAGTCGACCTTGAAGGCAGCCGGCCCCGGCCGGAAGCGGGAGAGGCTTCGCCGGTACCCATCCGGCAAGCGGTCGCCGGCAAGCGTAAGCAGGGTTGCGGGCGGCAGATCGCAGAGGGTGACGGCGTCGGCGGCAAACCGTTCGGCTCCAGGATTCCCTGCTTCGAGCGAGCTGATCGGGTTACTTGTGTGCAGCTGTCCGCCATGCGAGCCCAGCACACCGAGCAGGGCATCTGTAATGGACTGCGCTCCCCCTTGAGGGATCGGCCAGCCTACCGCGTGCGCAGCGGCGCCCAGTACGATGGCCACCGCGGCGCTCAGCGGCGACCGCAGACTGAGAAACGAGTGCGCGGCAAGCCCGGCAAAGAGCGCGCGCGTACGGGGGCTGCGAAAGAGCGCTCGCGCCAGCAGCTCTGCTGGAGCCAGCGCGTGTACACCGAAGCGAGCCAGCAGCCAGGGATGCCGCGGGAGGTGGATGACGGGCCCAAGGATCTCCTCCGCAAAACAATCCCACTGGTCGACAAGCGGCTCCATAAGGCTTCGCCACGCTCGGCCATCGATGCCCAGCTCGTCCCCTGCCGCGCCGAGATCCTGCTCGAGGATGACAGCCGTGCCGTCATCGAGCGGATGCGCGAGCGGCGCAGGGTGGTGCAGCCAGCAAAGCCCATTCTGCGCAAGCGGGAGCGTGCGGAAGAAGGGAGATCCGGCTGCCAGGGGATGCACGGCCGAGCCGAAGTCGTGCGCAAAGCCGGGCAGCGTGAGCGGCAGGGTGCGAGCGGCGCCGCCGGCGGTGGGCTGCGCTTCGTAGACCTGGACGTGCAGGCCTGCCTGCGCGAGTGCGATGGCTGCTGCCAGCCCATTGGGGCCGGAGCCGACCACAGAAGCCTGCGTGTGTGGTCGGACCGGGCTCAGTGCGCTCGCTCCCTGGTGCCTGCTTGCCTTCGGTCGAGGGTGACGGCCTGGGGCTGCAGGCTTTCGCGGTGCGAGGGCTCACTCGCAGGCTGGCTCTGGGTGGTCGGCAAGTCGTCTGCAGACTGCTGGCGATTTGCGAACGCTGTTCTCGAAAGGAGCGCTGTTCTCAGCGAAGGGGGAGCGGTGGGCACATCGCGATTGTAGAGGGAGAGTCGAGTCGCCAGGCTTCGCGGGAGGGAAGCAGCTTTGCTTTGATCACCAGTCGTAGGGAACGCGATGAATTCCCGTTTTGCGCCTCATCTTCTTACCTTCGTGACGCTGCCAAAGCATTTTGCTCCTCAGCCGGTTCGCTGCCGCGCCTAGGCTCGAGTCGATGGAAGCCAGCGTAAGCGCCGTCATTCCTACCCGCAACCGCCCCGAGATGGTTGTCGCCGCGGTGGAGAGCGCACTCGCCCAGACCCACGGGCCGCTGGAGGTCATCGTCGTGGTTGACGGCCCAGACCCGCCGACCGTGGCAGCGCTCGAAGATCTACGAAAACGCACAGGTGACAATCGGCTGCGCGTACTGGCTTTGGCCGAATCACATGGAGGCGCGGAGGCCCGCAACCTGGGCGTCCGCGAGGCCCGCGGCGCCTGGGTCGCCTTTCTCGACGATGACGATCTCTGGCTGCCGCAGAAACTCTCCAGGCAGTTCGACGCGGCCGAACGAAGTATCGCCATCTATCCCGTAATTGCCTCGGCGGTGTTGGCGCGCGGACCGGGCTTTGAAGCCGTGTGGCCGCGCCGGCTCTACCGCTCCGGTAACTCGATGTCTGAGTACCTGTTCTGCCGGCAGGGCTGGACCTACGGCGCGGCCTTGCTCCAGACCTCGACCCTGCTGGCACCGCGGCACCTGCTGCTGCGCGTTCCTTTTACGGCTGGGCTGAAGAAGCATCAGGACTGGGACTGGCTGCTGCGGGTCTCCGGTACGCCCGGCGTGCAGGTATGGCAATCGCCAGAAGCCTTGGCTATCTTCCACGTGGAGGGAAGCCGTGCCAGCGTGGGTCGCGCGCCAGACTGGGAGTTCTCGGTCAGGTGGGCGCGTGAACGCAGAGCGCTTTTCACCCCGCGTGCCTTCTCCGCCTTTGTCGCAACCGAGTGCGCCCCGCAAGCGTCGCGCGCCGGGGCTACTGTTCAGCAGAAACTTTCGCTGCTCCGCATGGTCTTTCTTCAAGGCTCGCCGACGTGCAAGCTCCTCTTACTCTGCCTCGGGTTCCTGGTTGTCCCACAATCGTTCCGGCGCGCAGTTCGTAACCTGGCTCGCTCAGCTGGGCAAGAGCACTCGCCTAGCATTCCACTCGCGCCCACCGCCGGACGAGGCTAAACCGTTCGCCTGTGCTCCGGCCAGCTTCCTAGGCGCAGCTTCCTAGGCGCAGCTTCCCGGTAACAGCTTCCCGGTAACAGCTTCCTGGACAAGTTCTCGCCTGGTGGGGAATCGTTCGCCGGATGACGTTCGCCCAGTCTGGTTCGCCCGATCATGGTCGCCCGATCATGAGCGGATCATCCAGTCCGCCACGGATGCAGATGCCAGCGCCTGCCAGCATCGCTCCCGAAGCTGCGCCCTCGCGAAGGCTGACGACTTCTAGACCTGAGTGGGGCGCAGGAGCCTCTCCATCGCTCTCGACTTACGCAGCTTGACCCACTCCTTGAAGACGATGGCGCCAAACTCGGCATTGCCGATCAGGTAGCGACGCCAAAGACGGCGAGGCTCCAGCACCAGCCGGTAGAGCCACTCGGCGCCGATCTGATGGGTCCAGGCGGGAGCCCGTTTGCGCAGACCGGCGGTGGTATCAAAGGCGGCGCCTACTGATAGAGCGGCTCCGATGGGCAGGTTGCGGCAGTGATCCAGCATCCAGATCTCTTGCTTCGGAGCACCAAAAGCGACGCAGAGCAGATCCGGCTGCGCCATGCGGATGCGGTGCAGTACAGCCTTGGTCGCTGCGGGGTCCTGATCAAAGCCCGGCGCCGGGCAGTCTGTGCCCGCGATCACCAATCCCGGGTAGCGCGCGGCAAGGATCTCGATAGCCTTCTGCGCGGCGCCCGGCAGACCGCCGAGGAAGTACACGCTCTTTCCCCGGCGTGCCAGCAGCGAACACATCGTCTCCATGAATTCGCCGCCGGTCACCCGCTCCGGGATCGGCTTGCCGAGCAAGCGCGAACCCCACACGACCGACATGCCATCCGGCAGGCAGAGCGAGGCGTGGGCGAGTGCCTCGGCAAAGCGGGCGTCACGCTCGGCCAGCCCTACCAAAAAAGCATTTGGCCCCATGATCAGGTGCGGCTTCGTTCTTGGCGCATCTAGCATGCGCAGCAGCCACTCTGAGGCGCCCCGCATGGTCACCCTATCCACCGGCGCGTGACCGAAAGCCACCCGTGGCGCGGGCGCCACCGTGAGGCGAGGAGAGGGTTTAAGCCACGTACGGGGCAGCGACTCTGGCTGTGGCGTTGCCGGCGGCCCTACTTCTGTCCCGAGCACGGACGCCGGCAGGGTCGACCCCGCTCTTTTCTTGTCTATTGCATGAGGTGCGGGGGCCATAGAGCGTCCTTTCGCTGCTGGTAGAGCTGGGGTGGCAGTCCGTTTGCAATAAAGCCGGTGGGAAAGAACTCATCGCGGAGACGGCCTAAAAAGTAGCCGGGTGACATAGTGATCGAGGACACCAGGCGCCGGAGCGCCTGCCATGGGCGACCCTGTCCCAGGTCGATGTTGAACAGCCGCAGCTCTTCCTTGGCGCGCAGCGGGTTCGCCTCGAGCATGCTGTCCAGCTCTGCCTCGACGACAGACAGCTGCGCAGCCTCGCGCCCCTCCAGCCGTGAAAGCAGCATGTATTGAACATAAAGGCCGTGGAGGGCCTGCTGGCGGAGATGGTTCGAGGTGAGGCTCGCACCATTCTGGCGAAAGTAGAGCAGCACCTCGGGGATGTACCGGATGTCATAGGCAAGAGCCATGCGCCACCAGAGGTCCGCATCTTCGCAGTGGAGCCCGGTCCGGTAGCCGCCGAGCGCCAGCGTCTTTTCCACATGCAACACCGCGCTCGGATGGCAGATCGCGGGAACGTAGCCAGCCTCGGCGACCGAGCGGATCTCCTCCGGCGTTCCTCGCGTGCAGCGATAGAGCCCAACGCTCTTGCGCGCGGGATAGTACGCAGCCTGCGAATAAAACATGCCCGCCCCAGGATGTTGCTCGATGGCTCGGCGGATCGCCTCGATCCGGCCGGGTGCTGAGAGATCATCGGCATCCTGGCGGACCAGCCACGTGGTCCCACACTCGCGCAGCATGCGATTCAACGTACCGGCAACTCCCATCTGCGGCTGGTCAATCACCACCAGGCGAGGGTCTTCAACCGAGCGCAGGTAGGCCAGACTCTGGTCCGAGGAGCCATCGACGACAGCCAGCATCCGGAAATCGCCCCGGGTTTGTCCCAGGAGGCTTTTCACCGTCTCGGGCAGGTAAGGCATCGCGTTGTGGACCGGCAAGCCAACCGTAAGCAGCTCGTCGGATGTGGGTGTTGCTGACACAGGAACCTCTGTGCAGCCCGGGGCAACAGGCATGCTCTTCTGCGGACTTCGGAGATTGGTACCTCTATCTAGCTTCCCGGCAAGACACAGGGTCAAGGTCAGGCGTGCCAAACATTAAACTTCCGTAATCTGCGCGCGCCGGAAGCGGAATGCTAGCGTGTACCTACGAACCCGGTAGGAAAATTCAAACGATCGCCGTGCGCTGCTTATTCGCTCGTCCGGATAAGCGGCGCATCGCTGTCCCATGACGACAATGACGCGACCTTCAGTGGTGGACGCACTAGCTTCCCGTGCGCCGAGCGAAGACGAGTGGACTGTCAGCACCCTGGTCACCGTGCTGCGGCGAAGACGCCTGCTGCTCAAACCGGTGCTGGTGATGTTGCTGCTCGCCGTCTGCTACTGCACCTTCGCCACCCGGCGCTACAAGGCGACCGGCGAGATCCAGATCCAGAAGGAAGCCACGGGTGAATTTGGACTGGAGAGCGGAGTCATGGGCCGGGACGACAACAGCGTCTCCTCTGACTCACTCGACTACAACATCACGCTGCAGACAGCGGCGGGCATCCTGCAGTCGAACGCGCTCGCGCTGGTCGTGATCCGAGATCTGCATCTGGAGCAAACGCCGGACTACTTCGGGGCACATGCGAGTTCGGCAGGCACTGACTGGATCCGTGCAGCCGAGTCCAGATTGCTCTTCTGGCAAAAGCCGCTCGAACCCTTGAGTGTGCCGCTCGATCATGCGCCAAACCGCCGATACAAGGCGCTCAAGATCTTTGCCGGCCACCTCAAGGTGGAGCCAGTCACCGGAACCCGGCTGATCGATATCAGCTACTCCGATCCGGATCCCCAACGCGCCGCGGCGGTTGTCAATCGGCTGGTCGGCGAGTTGGGCGACTTCACCTTCCAGCAGCGTTTCACCGCGACCCTGCAAGGGTCATCGTGGCTTACCGGGCAGTTGAGTGACCTGAAGCGGCAGATGGACGACCTGCAGTCCAAGGCGATTGCGCTGCAACGCGACACCGGCATGTTCGGCACAGATGCCTCGCGCAACGTCGTGCTCGAACGGCTGGAGAGCCTTAACCAGACGCTCACGCAAGCTGAAGGAAACCGGATTCTGAAAGAAGCGATCGACCGGGTCGCTGCCAGCGGCGATCCGGAGCTGATCTCAAGCCTGGGAGGCAATGCGAGCATGGGCGTTGCCGGCTCGCTGACCAACTCGCTTACCCTAGTGCAAAATCTGCGCACCGAAGAAGCTTCACTCAGCGCGGAGCTCGCGCAGGACTCGGTGCGCTACGGCCCGTCCTATCCTCGTGTGGGCGAACTGCAGGCCCAGCTCAAAGGTGTCCAGCATTCCATCCAGGAAGAAGTGCAGCGGCTTGGCGCGCGGGCACACAGCGATTACCTGGTGGCCGCTCGGGAAGAGGATGGTGCCCGCGCTGCATTTGAAGAGCAGAAGAAGGCAGCCGGCAAACTTAACGATTCTATGGTGGCATACGGGCTGGCCAAGCAGGAGGCCGACAGCAGCCGCGACATCTATGAGAATCTGCTTTCGAAGTTGAAGCAGGCCGGTGTCCTTCAGGGCCTTCGTGCGAGCAACATCACCGTGGTGGAGCTTGCCCAGGTCCCTCCATCGCAGTATCCGAGCAGCCCGCGTGTGCCGCTGATCCTGGCGGCGGCGCTGCTTGCCGGGCTGCTCGGTGGAGCCGCGATCACCCTTGCCGTCGAGCTGACCGATAACAAAGTCCGCTCGTTCGAGAGCATGGAGCGGACGCTTGCTATCCCTCTGATCGCCGTACTGCCGGCCTTTGAACCTTTACAGCGAAGAGGCGCCAGGGCGCTCTACGACGCTCTTCCTCGGACGATCCGGCTGCTAGGGCGTGCCGCGAACTCTGCAGCCACTCTCGAGCGCAGCCCGAAGGATCCGCACACGCCGCCCCAGTGGGCCGCGCTCGATCAACACCCGTCAACCTTTGCCGAAGGTATGCGTTCGTTGCGAACAGCGCTCTTGCTTTCACGGAGCGGACGTCCGCCCCAGGTCGTGTTAATCACTAGCTGCCTGGAGGGCGAGGGTAAGACGACGCTGGCGCTGAACCTCGCGGCCCTGCTGGCGCAGGGTGGCTCGCGCGTGCTGCTGGTTGATGCGGATCTGCGTAAGCCGACACTTTGCACCTGGTTTGGGAGCGCGGAACCATCCGACGATGCAGCAGCGCGCAGCAGCGCGGCAACGAAGCAGGCTAGCGAACCCTCGAAGACAGACCCTCCGGCGGCGAGGCTTCCTGCGGAGGCGCGCCTCCGCAGCAGGATCTCCGGGCTTGGTGTTGCTCTAGCGAGCGCGGATGCGCCGGCAATCCGGCGTCCGCTCGAGGCCATGCCAAACTTTGCTGTTCTCTGCGGCGAAGAAGTCCCACCCTTTCCCTCCGAGCTGCTCAGTTCAGCTCGCATGCGCAGCCTCCTGGACGGGTGGAAGACGGAGTACGACTTCATCGTGCTCGACAGCCCGCCGGTTCTTCCGGTCACCGACGCCATCCTGCTTTCGCAGGTGAGCGACGCGACCCTGCTGGTAGCACGGCACGGCCAGACCACGCGTCAGGCTCTGCGGCGCAGCGCTGAAGCACTGCGGAAACAGCATCCGGGCCATGCTGCGCTCGGTACAGTGCTCAATGCCGTTTCACGCGATTCTGCTGACTTCTATGAGTATTTCGGCTACCAGGGAGGGCTTTATGCCGAGGCTGCCGCGCGTGCTTAGAAGCCTGCTCATCAGCTCGATCAGCTTGATCCTTGCGCCTGGCCTCTTGCTGGCCCAGGCGACTCAGCCCGCGACTGCTTCCGCAACTCAGCCAGACGCATCGGCTCAGCATCCGGCTGTGCAGCCGCAGAGCGAAAGTTCTGAGAGCCTGCTGATCGGCTCCGGCGATCTGCTTCACATCACCATCTTCCGCGAGAATGATCTCGAGCAGAAGGTGCGAGTCAAGGACTCGGGCGACATCGCTCTGCAGTTGATCGGCAACATCGCGGTGCGCGGCCTGGCACCGGCAGAAGCCGCTGAAAAGATTGCGGCCCGCTACAAAGCCGGTGGCTTTCTGAATCAGCCGCAGGTAGCTGTCTTTGTCGAGGAGTCCACCCACGAGCAGGTAGCCGTTCTCGGCCAGGTCGAGCACCCGGGCCTGGTGCCGCTCACCAGCTCTCGCAGCCTGCTCGATGTGCTCTCCGAGGCGGGCGGGCTGACCCCGCTTGCGGACCGGCACATCACCATCCGGCAGCTGGGCCAGCACCCGTCCACCATCTTCCTATCGAACGACGCCGCCAAGGCGCTCGCTAATGCCGATGTTCTCGTCCGGCCTGGAGACACCATTCTGGTTCCCAAGGCGGGCATCGTGTACGTGCTTGGGGACGTCGGGCGCCCCGGCGGATACGTGATGCAGGATGACGCGCAGCTCACCCTGCTGCAGGCTCTTTCGCTCGCCTCCGGTGCCAACAAGACAGCTGCGGAAAACAAGGCGCGCTTGTTGCGCAAGGTGAACGGCACGGTCACCGAGCAGCCCCTCGCCCTCAAAGCCATCGAGCGCGGCAAGGAGTCCGATCCTCAGCTTGAAGCAGACGACATCGTCTTCATTCCCTTCAGCATGGCCAAGAATATCGCTCTTGGCTCCAACTCGATCCTGGCCTCTGCCAGCTCTGCCGCTGTCTATGTCGCTCACTAACCTGTCGCCCACTGAACTGTCGCCCACCCGAACGGAGCTGCACATGGGAGCCTCGAGCTTGTCGCTGGAAGATCTCATCTGCGTGCTCATCCTGATGTTCTTCGGCGTCGCCGGAGCGATCCCGGGTATCGCGCCGAATCAGGCGAGCGAGATGACAGGCACCCCTGCCAGTGGATTGATGTTTGTGGCCGGCATCGGTTCACAGATGCTCGTCAACGCGGCGATTGTCTTCCTCGCGCTGCGCCAGGCGCCTAGGCTCTACCGAGGCCTCTCGACGCTGCACTTCGCTGGCGTGCTGGCTGGCTTCGCCGTACTCTCGGCCGCATGGTCGCAGGATCCTGTGCTCAGCATCCGTCGCTCGCTGCCGTTTGGCCTGGCGGCGCTCTTTGGCATGTACCTGGCGATGCGCCACACCCTGCGAAGACAGCTGGCCTTGTTCGAGATAGCTTTCTTGCTCCTGGCGGCCGGCTCTGCCGTGCTCGCTTTGGGCTTTCCGTCGCTGGGGCTCGATGCCTCTACTGGCCACGCGGGGAACTGGCAGGGGGTGTTCACCCAGAAGAATGCATGCGGTCGAGCGATGGTCTTCGCCACAGCCGTCGTCTTTGCGCAGGGCCGGCTCAACCTGCGACGGCTGGCCTCGCTTGGAGTTTTTCTGGTCGTGCTCGGGCTGAGCGGCTCCCGCGGCGCGTGGGTGATTGAAGCCCTGCTGCTGGCGGTCGCCGTCTGCCATGCGCTTCTCACCCGGCTGGTGCGTACGAGCCGGACCAGCGTCGTGTCACTCATCCTTGGCGCGGCACTCACGCTCTCCGTCCTCGGCAAGCTTTACTTTCCAGTGCTCGCGAAGCTGGTCGGCCGGGATCCCACCCTCACCGGCCGCACTGCCATCTGGGCGCAGGTTTGGGTCGCAATTCTCAAGCGTCCGTGGCTGGGCTATGGGTTTTCCGCTTTCTGGCGCGGCACCAAGGGCGCCTCCTTCGAGGTCATTGTCGCCTTGAAGTTCGTCCTCTTCCACGCCCACAATGGCTACCTCGAGATCTGGCTTGAGCTGGGCGCGGCCGGGCTGCTGCTCTTCGCGCTCAGCTACTTTCGAGCCTGGCAGCGGCTTTGGCCGACCCTTTTAGAGGAGCGACGCAGCGGCGAGTGCGGCCTCTCCGCGTGGCCGGTCTACGTCCTGGTGCTGATCGCAGCCTATGACTTTGACGAGAACACGCTGCTGAGCTTCAACGGCCTGTTCTGGGTGCTGTATGTGCACGCGCTGGTGACGATAGAGCTTTCAAGATCGGCTCGCCGCGAGGAGCCGGAGCCAGCCACGGAACCCTCGCTGAGTTTCGAGCAGGCATGGCAGCTTAGGGTGACCCGCGATGCCGGCCTGGCGGAAGGCGCGCCATGGTTCTAGCTTCGGCTACTAGGGAAGCAGCAATGCCCGATCAGCAAGTCCGGGCGGGAGAGCGCGTGCGCGCCTCCAGCGAAGCTTCGGATGAAGTCTCAGGCGGAGGAAGAGGCGACGCCGCCAGCAACAGCGTGCTGCTCGCCACCTCGCCATCCCTGGTGGACAGCCTCGCACGAACCACACGTCCCCCGCGCGCCTCGCGCAGTCTCCGTGACCTGATCGAGGCGTATTTTCCGGCTCGGCAGGCCCAACACTTCTATCGCCCCGAGCTCGATGCGCTTCGACTCCTGGCCTTTCTGATGGTGTGGTTCTCGCACAGCCTGCCCACCATGGCGGAAGGGCTGGCACATGGCATCAACCAGCGGCTCCTTTGGTGGGTCGAAGCGATCCGCGAGGCGGGCAACTTTGGCGTGTGCGTCTTCTTCTTTCTAAGCGCTTACCTCATTACAGAACTGCTGCGCCGCGAGCGTGAGTCCACAGGCACCATCCACCTGGCCGCCTTCTATCTGCGTCGCATCCTGCGCATCTGGCCGCTCTACTTCGGCGTACTCGCGGCCTACGCCCTGCTCGGCCTGCAGTTTCACGCCTTCCGGATCGAGCCCGGGCGCCTGCTCGCCTCGCTCCTGCTGGCCGGCAACTGGTATCTCGTCTGGCATCCAGCCATCCTCACCCCGATGCGTGCACTCTGGAGCCTTTCAGTGGAAGAACAGTTCTACCTGGGCTGGCCTGTAGTGGCGAAGCTAGCCTCACCCGCAGCGATGGCGATCGCGTGCGCGGCGGTCTGGCTGATCGCTCAGGCGACCCTGGTGTGGCTGGCGCATAGCCCATCCCAGCAGCCCGTAATGCAGATCACGGCGTGGGTCAACAGCTTCGTCCAGTTCCAGTTCTTCGCGCTAGGCGCCGTGGCAGCTCTAGCGCTGCACGGCCGTCAAACTCGCATCCCAGCCTCCGCTCGCTGGGCGCTGGCCACAGCGGCGGCGGCCGCGCTGCTGCTCAGCTCCGCCGCCTGCGGCATCAAGCGGGCTCAGCCCTGGCACACCGGCAGCTCGCTGGTCGCGGGTTACTCGTTTGCTGCGGTGGGATGCGTGCTCCTCTTTCTTGCCGCGATGGGAGCTCGCCGGGTTCCGCCCTGGGCCTCTCGCTTAGGCAAGGTCTCCTTCGGGCTGTATGTCTTTCACGAGACAGGATTTTTCGTGGCGGACGAGATTGAGAAACACCTCGCTACCCACCTACCTGCGCTTGCCGCGCTCGCCCGCTCTCACTGGGCGCTCGCGCTGGCGGCCAACAAGAGCCTTTCGCTGGTCTTCACCATAGCGCTGGCGTTCGCTTCCTACTCGTTCTGGGAGCGCCCCTTCCTCCGCTTCAAGGAGCGCTTCACCTTTATCCCCTCGAGGCAGCCATGAGCGGTCGCGTGCAGATTGAGAGTGCGGTAGCCGGCAAGGCTACCTCCGGCAAGCCAGCCGTCCTGATCTACCGGAGTGAGCTGCTGGCGTACTCGGAGACCTTTATCCAGGCTCAGGCCGCTGCCCTGCAAACCTTTACGCCTGTCTTTGCCGGGCTCAGGAGGGTGACTCGCTCGCTCACTCTGCCAGCCAAGAGTTTCGTGGTCTCGGAGGATGAGAGCCTCCGCAGTCGCCTCCAGCGATACGGCTTTCTTCAGTCCGGCTACGCGCCCCATCTCCTCGCCTCGCTGCGCGCAGAGGCACCGGTGCTGGTGCACGCGCACTTTGCCGTAGACGCCGCCGAGGCGCTCCCTATCTCACGCGCGCTCCAGATACCAATGGCCGTGACCCTGCACGGCTACGATGTCATGGCCGGTGACCAGGCTCACCAGCTTACCCGGCGCGGGCGAATTTACCTTGCCCGGCGACAGCGCCTCTTCCGCGAAGCCAGCCTCTTTCTCTGCGTCTCGGAGGCAGTGCGCTGCAAGGCTATGGAACGAGGCTACCCAGCGGCCAAGCTACTCGTGCTGCCCATCGGCATCGACGTGGCTCAGTACCAGCCTGCTCCTACCCTGACCGGCGCTCCAGCTGTTCTGTTCGTCGGCAGGCTGGTCGAGAAGAAAGGCTGCGTCCACCTCATCCATGCCATGTGCGAGGTGCGCCGCATCCTGCCTGAAGCCCGTTTGGTCGTGATCGGCGACGGACCCGAGCGCGCAAGTCTCGAAGCCGAAGCCCGCCGCTGGGGCTCGCAGACCATCTTTCTCGGCGTGCAGAGCCGCGAGCAGGTGCGCCAGTGGATGCATGCCAGCCGGGTGCTCGCCGTGCCGAGTATCACTGCCGCCAACGGTGACGCGGAGGGATTGCCGACCGTGCTCTACGAAGCGCTCGCGACGGGGCTGCCGGTGGCTTGTTTCCGCACTTCCGGCATCCCGGAGCTCATCCGCCACGGCTTCGAAGGTCTGCTCGCAGAAGAGGGTGACGAGGGTACGCTCGCCCAGCACCTGCTGAGCATCTGCCAGGAGGATGGGCTGGCAGCCCGCCTGGGACGCGCGGGCCGCAGCCGCGTCCAAACCAGTTTCGACCTCGGTGCCCAGACCGCCAGACTCGAGCGGATCTACGAGCAGGTACTCGCCTGCCCGGTAAGTGAGACGCTGCCAAGCGAGGCGCGCAGCCCGGTACAGCCTGTTCCTGCCGGCGTTGCCCGGCAGCTTGCTCCTGTTCCCAATCCCAGACCGGCAGCAAGCTCCCAGCAGGCGTTGACCGATGCCCGGTCCCCGGAGCCAAGGTCCCCGGAGCCAAAGTTTGCGGAGCCAAGGCCCGCGCAGCTCCGCGACATACACACGCTGACTGCCAGGGCCGCCTCGAAGCTGCTCGAGCGAAAGGATGCCAGATGAGTCCATCGGCAGGCCCGCAGCCGGCAGCCGGGCAGGAAAGCAGACGCCAGTCTCCCCCGCCAGCAGGGATACCGCGCGAGCCTGTCGCAACCAGTGGTGCTCCGGCTCACGGCTCCGGACCAGTTGCTCTCCCTGCTGCGACGAGCGATGCAGCGGCCAAAAGGCCAAAACCAGAGCCTCGCCTAAGCCACCAGGCCGCCTGGATGATCTCCGGCAGCGGCATCGCGGTGCTCTTTCAAGGGATCTACTTCGTCCTGATGGGGCGCATGCTCGGGAGCCGCGAGTACGGCGCGTTTGTGGGCGTGGTCGCGCTGATCAATGTGCTCAGCCAGTTCAGCAGCCTGGGCATGGAGATGATCCTGCTGCGCAACATCAGCCGCGATCGCACGACCTTCGCCCGCACCTGGGGCAAGGCGCTGCTAGTCAGCGGCGCGGGCTTCCTGGTCTTGCTGGTGATGTCGATGCTCTACGGGCACTACTTTCTTGAGCCCGGGCTGCGAACGCTCGTGCCCTACGTGGCCATCTCGGACGCGCTCTTCGGCAAGATCGCCCAGCTTGCCAGCCGGGCGCTCCAGGGCGCGGACCATGCAGCCTGGAGCGCCCGTCTGACTGCGCTCACCAGCGGCGCGCGCTCGCTCCTAGCAGCTCTGCTGCTGGTCGTCTGCCTCTACAGCCACCACCAGGTCTCCGCGTTGGTCTGGGTGCGGGTCTACTGGCTAGCGTCACTGGCTGTCGCGGTCGTGAGCCTGGTGCTGGTGACGCAGACGCTTGGGCGCCCCCGCTTTGAGCGCGTGCCTCTGCATGAGCTCGGCGAAGGTCTCAGCTTCTCTTTTTCGAGCTCCGCCATCTCGGTCTACAACGACATTGACAAGACCCTGCTGGTCAGTATGGGCCAGAACTATGCGGCAGGCATCTACGCCGCGGCCTACCGGGTGGTGGACGTGCTGACAACCCCGATCTACAGCCTCTACGCAGCCGCCTCGCCGCGCTTCTTTCGCGAGGGCACGCGCGGGGTGGCGAGCGCCAACCAGTTTTCCAAACGCATGCTGAGTTGGACGATTCCCTTCGCTGTCCTGGCCGCGCTAGCTCTTGTGCTCGGCGCGCCTGTGCTGCCCGTCGCGTTCGGCCGATCGTTCCGCGGCTCGATCGCAGCCCTTCGCTGGCTGTGCCTGCTGCCCCTCTTTCGCGGCCTGCAGTACAGCTGGGGCACGACCATTACCGCGTCGTCTTCGCAGTGGCTGCGTACCGCGACCCAGGCCGGCGCCGCGGCGCTCAATCTGGGACTCAACCTGGTGCTGATTCCGCGCTGGTCCTGGCACGGCGCCGCGGTCGCGAGCCTGGTCACCGATGGCGCACTTGCTCTCTCCAACGGCTTGATCGTGGCCTGGCTGCTGGCTCGGCGCGCCAAGGATCTTCGCCTCGCGGCGGAGGGTAGCGGTCAGCCGGCCTAAACGGGCGCCGCGATCCAGTCCCATCAACGTAGCCCGCTGGCAGCCGGTTCCCGTCTGGCAAAGCAGCGGGTAAGCTCGACCGAAGGGACCTGCTTGCCAATGACCGCTGTGCACAACTGGGCGCACACCTACTCGGCAACGCCGCGCGTCTTGCGCTCCATTCACTCCCTCGACGAGCTCGGCTCCGCGCTGGATAGCGCGGCTCAGCAGGGTGCCGCAGTGCGGATCCTTGGGGCTGCGCAGTCCCCGAGCGATATCGCGATGAGCGACGAGCACCTGCTCTCGATCCCAGGGCTCAACAAGATCCGCTCGATCGATCGCGAACGCCTGGAGGTGGAGGCTGAGGCGGGAGTGACCCTGGGCGAACTCTCTGCCGCCCTCGACCAGCAAGGGCTCGCCCTGCCTAATTTAGGTTCGATCCTCCGGCAAAGTCTCGGCGGCGCCATGGCTACCGGCACCCATGGCACCGGGCTGGCCTTTGGGTCACTGCCGACCTCGATCAGCGAACTTGAGCTGATGTCGGTCGACGGCTCGCTGATCCGGGCCACTGCCGGCGAGAACAAGGAGATCTTCGCCGGCGCCCGGCTCAGCCTGGGCTCGCTCGGGGTGCACACCGCCTTTCGCCTCAAAGTCGTGCCGGCCTTTGACCTGCGTGTGGAAGAAGGTCCGGTCGCGCTCGAGAAGGCGATGACTCCCGAGTGGTACGGCTCGGCCGACCATGCTCGCGTCTGGTACCTGCCCCACGTTCGCCATGCTTGGGGTTGGCGAGGCTTCCGCATCCCGCATGCGGCTGCGGCTTCCTCTCGTCCGAAAGCCACGCTTGCACGCAGGCTGCACGATCGCGTCCTCGGCTATCACGGCTTCCAGGCCGGGCTCTGGCTGGCCGCCTCCTACCCCAGTCTGCTGCCTAGGGTCAATCGGGCGTATGCGCGGCAATTTCTGACCGCGCCACGCCGATCGGTGGGCGGCTCGGTCGAGCAGTTCACCTTCGACTGCCTCTTTCATCAGCGGGTGGCAGAGTGGGCCGTGCCGTTGTCCGAGGCGCCTGGAGCCATTCTCAGCATCCGGGAACAGGCGGAGCAGCAGGGCTTCCAGGCACATCTGCCCGTTGAAGTCCGCTTTACGGCGGGAGACGATTTGTGGCTCAGCCCGACCTACGGAGGCCCGCGCTGCTGGATCGGCATCGTCTCCTACATTCCATACGGGCGCGAGACTGCGTGGAAGCCCTGGTTCGCCGCATTCGAGCAGCAGATGCTCGCAGCCCAGGGCCGCCCGCACTGGGCCAAGTACTTCCGCGCCGGCGGCGAGGTCCTCCGAGAACGCTATCCCTGCTGGGACCAGTTCCTCGAGCTTCGCGCCAGGCTCGACCCGGAGGGCCGTCTACGCAACGCCTACACGGACAGGCTCTTCGGCTCACCTGCCGTGGTCTAAATTCCCCATCCACTCTGCTGCTTCCGCCAGCCCGCTTCGGCAACGGCAACCCAGCCGCGATGCCAGCAAAAGCGACCGCCTGAGCGAAGATCTTTCAACTAATATTCACGGAAAATCATTCACGGGAAGATGCCTGCAACAAATCCAGCCAGGAGCTCAGGACGCGCTGGCGATCGGAGCCGCAGTTCCTACTGATCGCCCCGGATCAGCTCTCTGCGCCCGCCACAAAGATTCGAGCGCCTCGGCGATCTCTCGGCACAGCATGGTTGAGGGGCCTTGCTCCCGGCCTCCCGTCTGGTGCTCGTTTTGGACGCGCTCGAGTGCCGCGCCCCCCACCTCCAGCAATCGCCCAGGGGAACCGATGCGCTCCCTCTGCCCGCGCGCTCATCGTGGTGAGCAGCGGTGCGATGGCTTTCTGAAAGTGCTCCAGAGATCGATTGCGCTCGGTCTCAGGGCGTCCGGGCAGGTACTGCACCAGCGCGATCTCCAGCAGGCCAGCTGATCAAGGATCGTAACCAGCATCGTCTGCATGCGAGCGCTGGCGCGTGGCGCCGAGAGCGGGTCAAAAACCAGTCACATCGCGATCAGGCCCAGCAGAACCCCCACGACGCGATCGTGCGCCACCGGCGTCAGATGCCCTTCAATCTTCCATCGCCGCAGCAATAAGCGCACGAGCGCGGTCAGCAGCAGCCGGGCGAGAAAACAAAAGATCCAGACCGGAAAGAAGGAGCCGAGGATGCTGTATGAGGGTGCGCGGTCGCAGCCTGCTGTCCCCGGCACGACAGCTGCAACCGGTGCACCCACCAGCCTTCGTCGGCACCACTCGCCTCGAGGCAGCCCACTCGAGCCATCGTGGGGGAGGGGCACTGAACAGTCAACGAACGGTGGAACGAACTAGTGAACGGACCAGTGAATGGACCAGTAAAGGCCCCATTGAACGAACCTCGGAATCGGGAGATGGGTCCCCCGATCGACCGGGAGACCGCCCGAGCGATCGCTCGAAGCCTAGCTCGAACCAGCTTGCACTCTCTTTCTACTCGCACTGCAAGCCTCATGGGCGCGCTCCGGCGCCGGAGTCGGAGCCGGGGGTAGAGCCTTATCGATGACCCCCCCGGCTGCTGAACGCCGGGCAACCGCGCCGGCGCTTGGCGCGGTAGATCGCCCGTGCTAAAGGCCAGCCCGGCGGCCTGGCGAAAGACGTTCGCTCGCGCGGTCACATCCTGGGAGCGTGCCTGGGGCAGGAGTCGCTGCGCCTGAACCACGTCAAGCGTGTTCCGCACGTCCGCGTTGTAAGACTCGATAGCGACCTGGTAGGAGGTGTTTGCCGCCGCAAGCAATGCTTGCGCCGCCCGTTGCTGCGCGAGCGCCGTCTTCAGGTTCGCGTAGGCAGCCCACACCTGGTTCTCGGCCCGGTCACGGTCTATATCGAGCTGGCAGCTGCCGCTCGCTGCTCGGCGTGCGCCTGGCCAGCTCACTGGACCGGCTGCCCTCGTCAAACAGGGTCCAGTTCAGGTTGAGTTGCGCGTTCCACATGCCTGAGGCCGCATAGGTGCCGGCCAGCAGGCCCTGCTCGCCGTAGGCGCGCAGCCGCCCCAGGTTGCCGCTGAACGTAACCCGCAGCAGTAAGCCGAGCGCGCCTAGCGGATCCGGCTGTCCGCTGCACGAATGCGCTATACCTGCTCGGGCAGGTCAGGCCGCTCGGCCAGCGCCGGTCAATCGCCTGCTCCCGCGCTGTCTTCGTCGGTCGGAGGCGGAGCGAGCTCAATGAGCGGCTGCACGGCGAGCGGCGTAGTCACCGGCAGCCCCACCACGGTCAGCAGATCGCCGAGCGCGATCTGTCGAGCGCCCACCAGGCTCACCCGGTCATACTCGGCCTGGGCGCGAGCCGCCCGTGCCTCGAGTGCATCCGGCAGTGTGGCCGGGCCTTAAGCCAGCCCCGCGTCGGCACTCTCGGCCACTATCTTTGCATTCTCCAGGTTTGCCCGCGAAGCGTCCACCTGGCTGATTGCCGAGAGCAGCCGGTAGTCGGCGTCGCTCACCTGTTAAAGCACTGTGTCTGTTGTTACACACGAAGTTGGCTGCGTAGAGCTCATCGTGCACCACGGTCAGCTCCTGCTGGCGAGCTCCAGAGTCAGAAACCGCTTAATTGAGCTGCAGCGTCGGCCCTCGAGGCCTTCTGTCTGTCGTACAAGGGCCGAGTTAAAGAGCACCCCCTCGCGTGTTGTCTGGCCCAGTACCAGCCCGGCCAGGGTCGGCAGCAGAGCGCTCCGCGCACTCCGACGCGTGCCGCATGCACCCGCGCGCAGTTACAGGCCACGTGGGTCTCCGGGTTGGGCCGCTCGGCCAGATCAGCCAGCTCTGCCAAAGTGTATGGCCTGTCCGGCTCAGCGACGCTTGAGGCTGGTGCACTGGTCTCGATCCCGTGCCTCGCTTCCGGAACACGGGCGCCCAGCAGCACCTTTGGGGCAGGCGCCCAGACGGTGGCCGGGTTCGGGAAGTGGTTTGACCACCGCAGTGCTGCATCGTGGCCGCCCACGCGCAACAAAGCCCGGCAAGCTCCGCCGCCGTCCTGACCAAAAGGCCCCGGTGCGTGGCTCTATGTTGCCTCGCCTTTCCGCCAGAGTTGCTGCCAGAGTGAAGATGCCCAACCAAAAAGGCGACCTCGATTGCGCCCGCATTTGCCTTGTCCCTGCCAGGGCTTCTCCCACGCTTCTTTCTTCCTCGATCTTATAGAATTGCCGAGCCAAGCCTGCCTAGTAAGCAACGCTCAAAGGGCTAGCACTCCAGGCAGCAAAGCTTGCCGCTGCCTCCTCGCGCAACAGCGGGCGACTTCGGATCGCCCGACGACTGGGCTCGGCCGCAAGCTCGCGATAGAAGCGCGCGTCATCAAAGCCCGCAGCCGCAGCGTCCTCTGCCGTACTGCCATGGTAGATGGCGCTCATGTGCGCCCAGTAGATGGCCGCCAGGCACATGGGGCACGGCTCGCAACTGCAGTAGATGGCGCACCCGGCAAGCCGAAAGCTGCCCAGCGCCCGGCATGCCCGGCGGATCGCTACCACCTCGGCATGCGCGGTCGGATCAGAAGTCGCTGTCACCTCATTGGCGCCTTCCGCTAGCAAGCGGCCATCCTGGACGATCACCGCGCCAAACGGACCGCCCACGCCCGTGAGCACGTTCGCTGTGGCCAGCCCGATCGCCCTGCGCATCCAGTGCTGATCCGCATCGCTTGCCCCGTCGGTCGTCAGCGGGCCGAGTATCTCGCTCATGCTCTCTTTCGCCCCTCTCCCTTTCGCGGCGCTGGGATGCCTTCATGGTAGCTGCAAATCTGGCTCCTGCTGCTGCCGGATCCTGCGCGTCTCGGCTTGCTCACCTCTCCAGTCCGCTGCGAGCAGCCTGGACCCATGCGAAAAGCTGCATGTGCCTCGGCAAAGCGGGAGAGAGAAGCGCCGCGTTCTATAACCAACAGCTTTTCACGCGATCACTTTGCGTGATGCGGTCCGACGAAGGCCGAAAAGCCTTGCGAAAGGCAGCTTCTTGGCGCGGGCGCGCGTGACGCACTTAGAAGTGGATAAGAGCGACTTATGCGCCCTATAGGGATCGGCCGCTCCATGGTTTTTTACCTTGTAGCCGCGCTTCCTTTGTTACTAAAGTGGCGCATGGCTCGCTGGAATTCTGTGTCGTACTCCGTTCGCCATTGTAGAGAAAGTTCCCGGTTCTAGCCGGAGAGCCACTCCCCACAGCGCTCATACCAGACAAAGCTCAATAGCAATTTGCGTCACCCTTGGAGGCTCTATGAAACTTCGCCGAGGCAGGCTCTCTGTACTTGCACTCCAACTCCTGCTCCCGACCACCGCCCTTCTTTCTACCCAGGCCATCTACGCGCAGACCTTTCGGGGCTCGATCGACGGCACGGTGACCGACGCCTCCGGCGCCGTGGTCTCCGGCGCGCGCGTGGAAGCTCTCGACAATGCGACAGCTGTCGTCCATGACACGGTCAGCTCGAGCGGCGGTGAGTTTACCTTCTCTGATCTGCCGCTCGGCTCCTACACGGTCACTGCCGAGGCGCAGGGTTTTGGAACGATCAAGGTGGACAAGGTTCCTGTAACCGCCGGCGTCGTTTACACCCTGCCGATCAAGCTCACTGTGGCGCAGAGGGCTGAAACCGTCGAGGTCAATGCCGCGGCACTCTCGCTTGACACAACCTCGACAACGCAGACCGCCGGAGTCGGGGGCGGGCAGCTGCAGGATACGCCGCTCAATGGTCGCGACTTTACGCAGCTGATCATCCTCTCGCCCGGCTTCTCGAACTCCGGCGCCGGCGGGTACGGCTCGCTGAACGGAACCCGCGCCAACCAGATCAACTGGCAGATCGACGGCATCGACAATAACGATCTCTGGCACAACATCCCCGCGGTGAACCAGGGCGGCGTCTCCGGCATCGCCGGCATCATTCTTCCGATTGATGCGGTCGACCAGTTTTCCGCTCAGACGCAGGCAGCGCCGGAGACCGGCCGCAACCCGGGGGGTACGGTAAACCTCTCGCTCAGGTCCGGTGGCAACCAACTTCACGGAAGCCTTTACTACTTCAACCGCAATGAGTTCTTTGGCGCCACCAACCCTTTTACGGCTCCCGTAAAACAGGAAGTACGCAACTATAACTATGGCTTCTCGGCCGGCGGTCCCGTCATCAAGGACAAGCTCTTCTGGTTCACCACCTATGAGCACCAGCGCTTCACGATCGGCGTCTCCGGCCTGGGTACAACGCCTTCCCAGGCTTACCAATCTGAAGCCACCGCCGCGCTGACCAAGGCCGGCTATGCCCTCAATCCGGTCTCGCAAAATCTGCTCCACACTCTGTGGCCCGCAGATGCATTAGGCAATCTTGCGGCAACCCAGAATAACTATGTCAGCTCCGTTCCCGAATACGGTTACAGCTACAACGGCCTGGTCAAGCTCGATTACACCATCGACTCCAAGAACACGCTCAGCACACACTGGTTTGTTGGCCAGGGCAACCAGGTCGCGCCGGCTGGTTCGGTGCTCTCCTACTACTATGAAGTGGCTCCGATCCACGTGCAGAATTATGCAGTGGTCTACAACCACGTCTTTGCGCCGAACCTTACCAACCAGGTACTGGTAGGCGTGAACTACTTCAACCAGGTCTTCAACGACCAGAACACCGGCTTCGACTCGGCCGCGCTCGGGCTCAGCGATGGCTCGGTGCTTGCCGGCGCCCCGAACCTGATCATTGGGAACTTTGCTGCTACCGGCGAGACCCCGCCCGAGGGACGCAACGACATCACCGGCCACCTGACCGATGATCTTGCCTGGACCGTCGGCAAGCATCAGTTCAAATTCGGCGGTGAGTTGCGCAGGGCACAACTCGACGAGTTCTATCACCGGCACGCTCTCGGCAGCTTTACCTTTGATGGAACCCAGGGTCCGGATCAAACCCCGAAGCTGGCCGGCGACTCTTATGACACCGGCGATCTTTACGTTGATGCTTTAGCCGATTTCCTTGCCGGCAAAGTAAAGAAATCTTCCATCGCCCTAGGGGATCCGGATCGCCAGGTTGAGGTAAATACACTCGCATTTTTTGGGCAGGACTCCTGGCAGATAAGCCCTAAGCTGAATGTCAACTACGGTCTGCGCTGGGATTTTGAAGGCCCACTGCATAACCCTTACAAGAACCTTTCCGTCTTCCGCCCCAATCTCGGCGGAGTCGTCTTCCAGGGCGCCCAGATCAGCAATCTTTATGACCCCGTCTATAACAACTTCAGCCCTCGCGTCGGCTTTTCCTATCAAGCAACGCCTTCGACCGTATTGCGAGCTGGAGCCGGCCTCTACTACGACACGCCAAACCTGAATCCTTTCCTCGACAATCGTCCCGGCAACGGTGCGCCGAACGGAGTGGAAGGAAACCCAGGGGGTTTGACACCTGTCACCAATGCGACAACAACGACCCCCTACACCCTGGTCGCGGGTTTTGACCCCTTTCTCGGCTCAGCCAGTCAGGCAGCGACCAACAGCATTTTCTCCATAGCTCAGAACTTTGTCCCGTCACACAACTTCAACTTCAACGCGCAGGTTGAGCAAAGCCTGGGCAGCAAGATCGTCGCCCAGATCGGCTACGTCGGCACCGAAGGGCGTCATCTGCTGGCCATCCGGGACATCAACCAGGCCGCACTAAACAGCTCAGGCAGTCCGGATCAGACGACTCGTCCCTACTATGCGCAATTTCCGACCTTTACCTACATCAATGAAGTGCAGAGCATTGGCACATCCAACTACAGTTCGCTTCAAGCCACGATCCGCGCTGCGAGTATCCATGGATTTACCGCGCAGGCTGCTTACACCTGGTCCCATAGTTTCGATGAAGTGACGGCCTACCGCGGCGCGCTGCCGCAGGACAGTACGAACTTCAAGGGGGACTACGGGCAGAGCGACTTTGACAACCGCAACATCGCGGACGTTTTAGTCACTTACCAGGTTCCTGGATCGCAGCACTTGAAAGCCCTGACAAGCGGGTGGCAGGCCAACAGCCTGATGACCTTCCACAGTGGGCTGCCCTTCTCGGTGTATAGCTCAAGCGATACAACAGGTACCGACGACGGCAATCAGCGTGCGAACGCTACCGGCATTGACCCGTACAGGGGTTTTGCCAAGGGAGGCGTTAACGTCGATTGGCTTAACCCCGCTGCTTTTGTGGATGCGCCTGCCGGCACCTTCGGCACGACCCGTCGCAATGCTTATCGCGGTCCGGGCTTTAGTGATGTGGACCTTTCCGTCTTCAAAAACACGCCGATCGGAGAGAAGATCACAACCCAGTTTCGGGTCGAGATGTTTAACGTCTTCAACCGGATCAATTATGGTTCGCCTGCCGGTCTGAACCCCAACACAGTGCCAGATGACAACCTTGCTCTCTCGCAGACGATCGGCAACTACAACGGTGCACCTGGGATCGGTGCAGGCGAACCGTTCAACACGCAGCTCGCTTTTAAGATCATCTTCTAAGTTGGCTGCAAGTTGTACGAGCAAGAGAGGGTGCGACCTCGGTCGCACCCTCTCTTGCGTTCTAAGTGAAGCTTCCTGCGTTGCATCTTTCCTTTCGCTGCTCCCAAACCAAGTGTCATCCTGAGCACAATGAATCACTTCACTGCCCGAAACGATTGTCATTCCGAGCGCGGGAACACTTCCACTGCTCTCGAACCCAGTGTCATCCTGAGCGCAGCGAAGGATCTGCTGTTGATTTGCCTTGGCACTGGTGATCGGCGGCGGGAGCGAGAGCAGATCCTTCGCTGCGCTTAGGATGACAGGTCGTTGCCTCGGCGATCGAACGACGGGCTAATTGTGCACCTTTCGCCGCAGAAAAGTAAGAGGGGCTGCGACACAATCGCAGCCCCTCTTACTACCGACTCACCTCAACTTAGCTCAGCATGTTGTGCCGCTGCCCGCCGGGTCCGGCCCACGCGGGCGTGGCGAGCTCTGCAGCAGAACTCGACATCACTGTCTTGTACGCAGCCTGGAACTTCTGCATGTCCGAGCGCGTGCCCACTGTGATCCGCACATAGCTCGGCATAACCGGCCACACGCGCCCGATGTAGACGTTTTGCGCAGCCACTGCCGCTTGCACCACCTTGCCGTCGCGGCCAGTGTCGAGCATAAAGCAGTTACTCTGCGAAGGGATGAACTTGTAATTGTTTGCGGTCAGCCACTCGAAAGTCTCTGTTCGCAGGTCGGCATTGATCTTCTTGCGTAGTGGGATGATGTGCGGATCTTCAAGACTCGCAGTCGCCGCGGCTACGGCCATGATGGGCATCGCGTTCTGCCCGAAGTAGCCGATCTTCTCGAGCAAGTCCGGCCGGCCCACAGCAAACCCGCAGCGCACACCCGCCATGCCGTACAGCTTTGAAAACGTCCGCAGAACGATCACATCCTTGTCCGCCTTGACCAGGTCAAGCGACGGCGTCGCGTCCGAGAAGTGGATGTACGCCTCGTCAATCAGAAGGATCGAACCCTTGGGCTTGTTCTCGAGCGCGTAGACGATGTCTTCGTGGCTGGTGATGGTGCCGCTGGGATTATTCGGGTTGCAGATGTACAGCACGCCGGCATGCGGGTCTGCCGCAACCATCGCTCTCACATCGTGCGCGTGGGTTGCGGTGAGCGGCACTTTCTTGATGCTTGCCTTATTCAGCTTGGCCGCGTACATGCCTGCTTCGTATCCCGGGTCAGCGGTAACGAAGGACTGCGTAGGCGAGGTAAAGGCAAGCACCGAGTAGTGCAGCGGCTCGCTCGAGCCCGCATAGGCAGTCACATACTCGGGCTTCAGGCCTTCGATCTGCGCGAAGGTCGCAACCAGCTTCTCGGTCAGGCTCGAGTCATAGCGACCACCCTCCGGGATCAGGCTCGAGATAGAAGAGCAAGCGCCGCTGCACGGGCCCAGCGGATTTTCATTTGCATCAATGCGCACTGCGTCCGCAGGGATATGCTTGGCTGTCATCCTGCGCTGCGCGTGCGCCAGTTGCGGCTCGGTCAGCAGGGGCATCGCGGCAAACGCGGAGGCGGCAGCAGCCGAGCGCAGAAACGACCGTCGAGATAGGTGGGACGATGGCATGGCGTGTTCTCCTTCGTGTTCTTGCTACGTGTTTCGCTTGCAGCCGCGCCGCAACTCCGGCCTACGTTGCAGTAAGTCCCTATAAGTTCCTAGGGTAATCAGCCGGGGCGGTACATACAAGGGAGAAGCGAGTGCATCGGTCGAGTTTCTCTTCCACATAAGTGAGCCTTATGCTGCGCAGGCGTGTCACCCACGAAGATGCGGCGCAAGACACGCGCGCAACACAAGCTCAACACGAGCAGCGATCCTGCATAAGCCGTGGTGAACAGAAACTCAGCACGACTTAGCTTCGATGCAATACCGCCGGCTATCACTTCCAAAGGAGCGCGTACGCCACAATGGTTTCTCCGCGCAGCCCGGTCCGCACCTCACTCTCGGCGGTGAGCTCATCCTCCAGCCCTCCATGCGAAAGGTGCATCTCCGCCGCGGCGATCTCGCGTTCACCAGCGCCCTGAAAGCAGAGCTCGCACATCCCCAACCCATCCGCAGAAAGAACCGGCGGCCCGAAGATCCGGCAGGTCAGCGGCCGCGCCGCATAGAGGTCGCAGGTTCCGGCGACCGGGTCAAGCGCCGGGCACGCCGCCTCGTTAGCAAAGGCTTCGAAAGCTTGCTGCTCGCACTTTGTCTCTCCGAGAATGCCGGTTGCGCGATCCCCGGGGAACTGCGGACCAAGGCTGCGCACGCTCTCCTCTGCGCGTTGCCGCACCGCGCGCGCCCTTGTCGGATCGCTCGTCTCTAACTCCGCGAGACCATCGCGCAGGCGCCGCGCGTCCAGCATCGAGATGGCAAAGACGCCGTAGCAGCATTGCGTGCAGCCCGGCCTGCACACCAGCCACTCACCCGAGCGTGCGACGGCATCTGCCAGGGCGCTGTCCACAATCTGGACCAGCTCGGCATCACGCTCGGCATGACGTAGGGTGGGCTCAACAGCCATACTTCAGCGTACATCCCGGCGCGCCTGAGCGTGTCTGGGTGCGCTTGCCTGCGAGGTGCCGGTATCCGGCGACCATCCGTCGTGGCGGCTCTCTTCAGCAGAGACCAAGTACCATGGAATAGCAGTGAGGAAGTGGCCGTAAGGCTGAGGCAGGAACGGAGCAGGGCAGCGAATGGAAGTAGGCAGGCAGGCACCCCAGGCGGCAGGCAGACGAGCGATCAAGGTCGCCATCCTAGGCTTTGGCACAGTGGGCACCTCGGTGGCGCGGATCCTGCTCGATCGGCTGACGACCGAAGTCGAGCTGACCCACATCTTCAATCGCGGGGTGACCCGCAAGCGGGTGGACTGGATGCCGCCGACGGTCCGCTGGACCGACTCGATCGACGAGGTGCTCTCCTCCGACGTCGACGTGGTGTTGGAACTGGCCGGGGGCCTGGAGCCGGCGGGCGAGTGGGTCCGACGCGCACTCACCCGCGGCAAGTCGGTGGTGACAGCGAACAAGAAGCTGATCGCCGCGCACGGTATCGCGCTCGACGCACTCGCCCGTGCCCACGGCTGCCAACTGTTCTACGGCGCCGCGGTGGCGGGTGGGGTGCCGGTGATCCCCGGGCTTCAGCAGGGTCTCGCCGGCGAGCGCATCACCAGGATCGAGGGCATTCTCAATGGCACCTGCAACTTCATGCTCTCGAAGATGGAGCAGGGCGCCCAGTATGAGGCGGTCCTCAAGCAAGCCCAGGCGCTGGGCTACGCGGAGGCCGACCCCACCGAGGACGTGGGCGGTTTTGACGCGCGCGCCAAGCTGGTCATCCTCTCCCGGCTGGCGCTGCGGGCCGACATGCCGGTTGAGTCTGTTATGTGCCGGCCGCTTAACCCGGTCACCGCAATCGACTTTGAGTACGCCCGGCTGCTGGGCTGCACCATCCGGCAGATCTCGCGTGCGGAGCTCGATCCGACGCATCAGGCGCAGGAAGAGGATCAGGGCCAGAGTCCGAGGCTCCGCATCATCGCTAACGTCGGCCCCATGCTGGTACCGCTCGGCTCCCCTCTGGCCTGGTCACGCGGCACGGAGAATATGGTGCTGGTGGGCGGCGAGTATGGCGGCGACGTGGTCTTCTCAGGCCACGGGGCAGGCGGTAACGCGACGGCGGTCGCGGTGGTGAGCGACCTGCTGGCGATCGCCCATGGCTCGTGCGCGGTCGAGCTGCCCAGCCAGACGGCGACCGCTTCGAGCGACCTGCAACTGCGCCACTATGTACGCTTTTTGGTCAGCGATCGTCCGGGGATCGTGGCCTCGATCGCCAGCGCGCTTGCCGCGGAGCAGATCAACATCGACGCCCTGCTGCAGAAGCCCGGCCACAGCAAGGCCAGTCTGCCGTTCGTCGTTACGGTCGAGCCTTGCGCAAGCTCAGCCCTGCGCCGGGCGCTCGACCAGGTTGCCAGGCTGGACTTTCTGCTTGCGCCTCCAGTCGATATGCAGATCCTGGAACCAGAATAGAAACCAGAGTAGTCGCCCGGACCGGTCGCCCAACTGCCAAGCGGGAGGAGGCTGCTAGCTTTGTGGAAGCTTGTTACTGCCACTGCAAAGCAGGAGTCCAAGGATAGAGTGAGAAGCATCGTAGTTAACAACCATGGAAATCCTTCCCCGCGCCACTGGCCACTACGTCGCAACTGCCCCTGAGAACCCGGATCACCTGCCTGAGTGTTCCATCCGCATCGACGGCGCTGACGTAGTTGCGCTCGAGGGTGAGCGCCTGATCGACGCCCTGAACCGCACCAGCAGGGAAGTGCCCCAGGTCTGCTACCTGCCCAAGCTCGGCCCTATCCAGACCTGCGACACCTGCATGGTCGAGGTAGGCGGCCAACTGGTCCGCGCCTGCGCCAGCAAGGTTGCCGCCGGTATGACGGTCGTCACCGAGTCGGCACGCGCCAGGGCTGCCCAGACCGAAGCCTTCGACCGCATCCTGGGCAACCACCTGCTCTACTGCACAGTCTGCGACAACAACAACGGTAACTGCACCGTCCACAACACCACCGCCCTGCTCAAGGTCGAGCATCAGAAGCATCCCTACCTGCCCAAGCCCTACGACAAGGACGAGTCCAACCCCTTCTACCGCTACGACCCGGACCAGTGCATTCTGTGCGGGCGCTGCGTAGAGGCTTGCCAGAACTACCAGGTCAACGAGACGCTCTCGATCAACTGGGAAGATCCGCACCCGCGCGTGCAGTGGGACGGCGGGCACGAGATCGCCGGCTCCAGCTGCGTCTCCTGCGGACACTGCATCACCGTCTGCCCCTGCAACGCGCTGATGGAGAAGTCCATGATCGGCCAGGCCGGCTACATGACCGACTGGCCGGCCGAGGCGCTCGAGGGCATGATCGACCTGGTCAAGGCGATCGAGCCCGAGATGGGCTACGGGCCGATCCTGAAAGTCTCAGAGACGGAAGCCGCCATGCGCGAGATCCGGACGAAGAAGACCAAGACCGTCTGCACCTACTGCGGGGTCGGCTGCTCGTTCGACATCTGGACGAAAGGGGAGAACGGCGATCGCCACATCCTGAAAGTTGAGCCGAGCGAAGGAGCAGCGAACGATATCTCGACCTGCGTGAAAGGCAAGTTCGGCTGGGATTATGTCAACTCGCCGGATCGGCTCACTAAGCCGCTGATTCGCAATCAAGGGACGGAAGGCGAAACCTTCCGCGAGGCGACCTGGGAGGAGGCGCTGAAGCTGATCGGTGAAAAGTTTTCAGCGATCAAGCAGGAGCATGGCCCCGACGCACTGGGCTTTATCGCTTCCTCAAAGACCACCAACGAAGAAAGCTACCTGATGCAGAAGCTCGCCCGAGCCGTGGTCGGCACCAACAACATCGACAACTGCTCGCGATACTGCCAGTCGCCTGCGACCCAGGGCCTCTTCCGCACCGTCGGCTACGGCGGCGACTCGGGCTCGATCCACGACATCGGTAAAGCCAGCTGCGTGGTCTGCATCGGCACAAATACCACCGAGAGTCACCCCGTGCTGGCTACGCGCGTCAAGCAGGCGCACAAGCTGCGCGGATCGAAACTCATCGTCGCCGACATTCGCCGCCACGAGATGGCCGAGCGCGCCGACATCTTCTTCCAACCCGCCCCGGGCACGGACATGGTCTGGCTATCCGCGGTGACCAAGTACATCTTTGATAAGGGACTCGCGAAGACGGACTTTATCGAGCAGTGGGTCAACAAGCTTGACGAGTATCGCGCCAGCCTCGCGCCTTACTCGATGGAGCATGCCGCTGAGGTGTGCGCCGTGCCGATCGAAACGCTGATCCAGGTTGCCGAAGAGATTGCCCGGGCCGAGTCAGTCTGCATTCTCTGGGCCATGGGCGTCACCCAGCACGTCATGGGCTCTGACACCTCGACCGCGATCTCGAACCTGCTGCTCGCCACCGGCAACTACATGCGGCCCGGTACCGGCGCCTATCCCTTGCGCGGACACAACAATGTGCAGGGCGCGAGCGACTTCGGTTGCATGCCCAACATGTTTCCCGGCTACGAGAAGATCGAGGATGACGAGGCGCACGCGCGCTACGAAGAAGGATGGGGCGTCAAGCTCTCCAAGAAGAAAGGCCTCGACAATCACCAGATGATCGATGCCATCTACGACGGCAAGCTGCGCGGCATTTACCTCTTTGGCGAAGACATGTACAGCGCCGATTCCAACGCGCACCACGTCGGCGGCGGCTTCGAGAAGCTAGACTTCTTTGTGGTGCAGGATATCTTCTTCTCGGAAACGTGCCGCTTCGCAGACGTCGTGCTGCCCGCAAGTCCGAGCCTCGAGAAGGAAGGCACTTTCGTGAACACAGAGCGCCGCATCCAGCGCCTCTACGAGGTCTTTGAGCCGCTAGGTGAGTCGCAGCCTGACTGGAAGATCGTCCAGGCAGTTGCCAACACGCTCGGCGCCAATTGGAAGTACAAGCATCCAGCGGACATCATGCACGAGTCTGCTTCGCTTGCGCCGCTCTTTGCCGGCGTCACCTACGATCGCCTCGCCGGCTACAAAACTCTGCAGTGGCCGGTCGCGGTCGACGGTACTGACCAGCCGCTGCTCTACACCACCGGCTTCCACAATCCCGACAACAAGGCCCAATTTCACCCGCTGGAGTATCGTCCGCCGTCAGAAGTCGAAGACGCGGAGTACGAGTTTCACCTCAACAACGGACGCCTGCTCGAACACTTCCACGAGGGGAACATGACCGCGCGTGTGCCTGGCATAAACCAGGAGACTCCGGAGCGCTGGGTAGAGGTTTCGCCTGAGGCTGCAGAGAAGTACAAGGTCAGCACCGGCCAGTGGGTGGACCTGATCTCACGTCGAGGCAAGCTGCGCACCCAGGTCCTGATCACCGATCGCGTGCGGGGCAACCAGCTCTTTGTGCCGCTTAACTCGCCGCAGGATCCGGTCAATGTGCTGACCGGCAACGCCACGGACCCTGACACCCACACCCCCGCTTACAAAGAACTCTCGGTCAAGATGAAAGTGCTTCCGTGGCGCGGAGAAAATCCTCTACGCTCGCTTAATTTTCGCAACGGTCACCCGACTCCGCAGAACGGCGTTGAGGTGGAGCGTAAGTGGCGGCGCTCGGACTACCGCATGCCGGGCCTCGCGCCTGAGCTCGTCCAGATCCACACCAACGGGAAAGGCTAGGCGAGCACGATGGCAAAGGCAGTTGAATTCCGCCCCGTACCCCGGCCTGCGATCGAAGAGACACGCCGCAAGCTCGAGGCTGCCCCGCTTGAGCATGCGGATGCGGTGCTGAACGCCTACCGCGTTCTGCAGATGCTCCATGACAGCGACACGCTCGACCTGGTGCGTGGCTTGCTCGGCGCCGGCGGCACTGTCTTGAACGAGACCGTCAGCGTGATTACCACTCCCAAGTCCATGCGCGCGATCCGGAACTTACTGGTGCTGGTAGATTTGGCCGGCGACATCAATCCGGAGATGTTGCACTCGCTCGCAGACTCGTTGGCGCCGGTCATGATGCCTCCGGCTGCGGCGCCGGAGCCGCCTTCGCTCTTTGCGCTGGGGCGCCGCCTCTTTTCAAGGGATGTGCGCCGCGTTCTCGCGGTCGGGGTGACCGCTCTTGAAGGTCTCGGGCGCGGCATGGGGCAGAAGGAGAAGTAAGGCACCGCAGCGCCTTCACCGCAGCACAGTCCGCCTCAGGCGCCGCTGGCTATCCGTTTCCAGCTAAGATAGCTGCGGCCACCCCCGCGCAATGCAGCACCAGTGCACTGAGCGCGCCGGCCGAGCCACGAAAGAGTCGTCGCGCCAACATCCAGACGCAGCCATAAAGAGGGAATTGGCCGTACATCACCCACTGAGCGAGCGTCTCCTGCTGGCTCGTGGCGAACTGCTCCGAGTGGCCTTGCACGAGCAGCATAAAGGGATAGAGCAGGCGAAGCGCCGTCGGTCCGCGCATCGCAAGGATGCTGGCCGCGTACACCGCGAGAGGCGTCACGACGATGCCGAGGATAAGAGGCCAAAGCGCACCCAGCCAACCGGGCGCCGCTTGCTTCTTCCTCCGTTTGGTAGTGCTCTTGCGCTGAATGGCAGGACTCATCGTTCCCAGGATAAATGCTCGTTCCTACCAGTGATGCCGCTCCAACGAAAGCCGGAACCTCCGCGGTGCATAACGGAAGTTTCCGGCCCTGTTTTAAATCTCGGGCGTTTGGTGAGGCTTTTACGTGGTGCGAACGTTTCCGTTCAACCCATTTGGATAGAACCCGCCGCTTGAAACACCTGTTGAGCCCGGAGCCGCATAGACAATCCGCAACACTTCGGACGCGTTCCGCGCTGTGTTCAGCCCGGTCTCGAGGCTGGTGTTGAAGATCCCGATGCTGCTCAGCACAGGCGGGTGATCGTAGCTGTCCACGGCCGGCGATGCGACGCCCTTGGCGATGCAGAACTGGCGCAGAATGCCTTCGTGCTGGCCTTCTGCTACGTGGATCAGCGCTGCGTAGTTAACGGCTGCGAGGCTGGGGATCAGATACTGGATCCCGCCCTCGTAGGCACTCACCCCGGTTGTTTCGAGTGCCCGAGCAATGGCTAGGAAGGAAGCGTCACTGGTCACAGCACCCAGTGCAGCCAGGTTAAGCGCGGGCTGATCGACCGGCGTAAGGCCGTTCGCGATCATGCCGGCGCGCAGCAAACGGACATGCGCCAGCTCGTCAGCCGCCAGTTGCTGGGCAAACGCACCCAGCATCGGGTCGCTGAACTGAACAGCCGCTCCGCCGCCCGTGACCTTACCAGGGTTGGTTCCCTGATATTGCGCGGGAAGTCCTGCGCCGGTGGTGATGTAAAGGTAGAAGTTGGCCTCGAGATACTCAAGGTTCAGCGCGAAATTGAGCACGTCTGACACCGACGGTGCCGGACCGGAGCTCGGATCAACGCCCAGCACCGAACCGCAGCCGGCCGTCATTCCCAGTGCGCCCGCAGCGCCAACGGTGAGGCCGGCTGTGAATAAGAAGTTACGACGGTTTAACCCGGCAGCCTTACGGCCAGCTTGTTCGGCAATCTGTTCCTGCTCGCCCGCATCCTGCGGCAGTGCTTCGTTTCTGACCTTCAACATAATCTGTCTCCAAAAATGCTTGTGTTGCCTCTAAGTCCCCGACAGCTTTCGCAAGCTGCCCGCCGCTCAACCGATTTCGTGAAACTAGGTCGAGAGGATCGCTCCATTGACACCCTTGGGGAAGAATCCACCGGAGGTGATCCCTGAGGGCGGTGTCGTCGTCGAGGCAGTCGAGATCCCGTAGACGATGCCGAGAACCTGCATGGGCGTTCTTGGAATGCCAAGGGCAGGCGTGTTGGGGTCAGTTGCCGAGGTCAGCGTGGTAAAGCTGTTCGGCGGCACCGGCGGAACATCAAGAGCATCCACCGGTGGCGAAGTCACGTTCTTGACATTGCACAGATAGTTGATACCGCCCAGATGCTGCGACTCAGCGCCAAGGATCTGTCCGCCGGCCGTGAGCGCTACCGGATTGCTGACCAGGTACTGCGCTGCGCCCGCGTACGCGCTGGTGCCTACTGCAGTAAACTGCCGCGTGACCATCAACAGCTGCGCGATGGTGCTGATGCTCATCTTGCCACCGAGAGAGTAGTCAATGACCGGCTGGTTGATGGGCGTACCACCAAGATCGATAATTGCGGCGCGCAGCGTGGTGATGTGCCGGGTCTCATCTGCCGCCAGGTTCTGGAACGTGGCTTGCGTTTGCGGATCCGTAGCCAGGTAGCCGGGAGCTCCCGTTACCGAGGCTCCACCACCGAGGACCGACGGGACCAGGCCGAGGCCTGACGCGGCGAGGTAGAGATTGGCTTCCAGGTATTCGAGGTTCAGCGCAAAGTTCAGCACGTCTGTAATCGAGGGTGCAGCCGTGGCGGCGCGTGCGGGTGTCGCTGAGCCGAGCACGCCTGCCGCAGCAGCAGCAGCGGTGGCAGCAGCGAGCGAGGAGAGAAAGTTGCGGCGGTTGAGCGCGCGAACGGACTTGTCGAGCTCCATCACTGTGATATCTGTCTGGAGCTGTTCTTCCGTCACCATCTCGGTGGGGCAGAGCAGGGATGAATACACTTTCTTTGACACGCTGAAGACCTCCCAACAATGTTTCTTGCGGTGAGACTACGGGAACCCCGGGGAACGAGGAGAGAGAATGAGCAGGCTTGCTGTTGGTTAGTTCCTTTGCATCGGAGATGAGTTGGCTGTCATCCAACCCACGTTCGAGCGTCGCTTTTGCTGCATGAACAGCCTCGTCTAGGCGCAAGAAATTCACGCAATTGCTAAAATCCGCTTGAGTCTTGCATCACGTTTTTCTCTCAGCCCGCGCCCGAAGTATTCGGAAGATACGGGAAGCGTGTAATGATGGCGCGACGCTCGTTCGCGATCCAGGAGGAGCAGGCCATGAAGGTGATCAGCAGCTTGGATCTGGGTACGCGCCGAGGCCCGGAGACCTGGTTCCGCGGTACGGTTTGGCTGGATGATGTTCTGAGTGACGGCACACCGCCCCGGCTACGAGCAACCCGGGTGAGCTTTGAGCCTGGTGCGCGCACGGCCTGGCACACGCATCCTCTTGGCCAGCTGCTCCATATTCTCTCCGGCGTCGGCTGGGTGCAGCAGCGGGGCAACCCTCGGCAGGCGATCCGGCCCGGCGACTCGGTATGGATCGAGCCCGGGCAACTGCACTGGCATGGAGCCGCAGGCGGGCGCACCATGGTGCATCTCGCCGTGCAGAGTGTGGATCAGAATGGCATCGATGTGGTCTGGCTGGATCACGTGACCGACGCCGAGTACGGCTCAACGCACTCGGTCTGACGTAGGCTGCCAAATCGCGTTGTCCGCCAACTCGGTAGCGCTTCGCTGACCTACCGCTTACTCGCCGGCCAGCCCAAGTTGGGGGGCGTTTGCCTGCATCGCGCGCAGGCAGAATTCAATCTGCTCCTCTACCTCGACGCCCAACTCTTGTGCCCCAAGCAGGATGTCTTCGCGGCTTACTCCACGCGCGAACCCCTTGTCCTTCATCTTTTTGCGCACGCCCACTACCTGGACATCGTGGATCGACCGAGTGGGCTTGACCAGCGTACACGCGGTGATCAAGCCTGAGAGCTCGTCGCAGGCAAAGAGCGCCCGCGCCAGATGGGTCTCGCGTGCGACTCCGCTGTAGGGTGCATGGCCGAGGATCGCCGTGCGTACCGGCTCCGGCCAGCCCTGCTCCGCAAGAACCCGCACGCCGACAAAGGGATGCTCCTCAGGCGAGGGGTGCCGTTCGTAGTCAAAGTCATGGAGAAGGCCGGTGACCGCGTAGCTTTCAACCAAGGTCGCGGCTGCCTCGCTGTTGAGGGCGAGCACCTGCGCCTGTCGCTCACCCCAGGCCACCATGCACGTCTCAACACTGAGCGCGTGTTTGATCAGGCTCGGCGATTTGGTGTATTGGTTCAGGAGCGTCCATGCTCGGACTCGGGTGAAACCATTGAAATCCTCTGCCATACACCATCCTTTTCGGTTCTCATCGGGTTTTATGCCGAAACTTTAGGGTATGACCCCGACATTCCACTTGACAACCAAGATACCCTCGTCAGAGAGTTAGGTTGACTCGCAGGGAAGATGTAGTTCCTTGCGTGGCAGGATGCCCGCTCTGGCCTCCGTTACAACATATGGCAACAACCCTAGCTATCGCAGAGGCACGCGAAGTATTACGTTGCGAACACTGCAGCCTGGTGCAGTTTCGCACTCTGGACTCCCACTGCCGACGCTGCCGCAAACCGCTCGATGTGGAAGAGCCCGAATCGCAGATGCTGAGCCTGGTGCCGGCCGCAAGCCAGAGTGTTGGCGTCTCGGCAGAGCCCGCTTCAATCGACGTAGCCAAAGCGGTGCGCGAGTTGCGCCATGTGCGTGGGCTCAGCCAGCGTGAGTTGGCGCTCCGCATGCAAGTGCCTCGGACCTACATCTCGAAGATCGAGAATAGTAAAGCGATCCCGACACTCTCCTCGCTCGAGAGGCTGGCCCGTGCGCTCGATGCAAACATCTGTGAGCTGCTCCAGGATGCGCGCAGCCGCCGGCAGGAGGCCGTCCACGCCACGCTGGCCGATCCCTTCCTGGCTGAGCTGCTGCCCTACGTGGCGCGTATGAATGCCTACCAGCGGTCGGTCTTTCTGAACCAGGTGCGGGATATGACCGGAGGCAGGCGAAGGCCGGTGCTCGCGTAGATCGAGCAGTTGGCAGTGCGTCTGAGTAGCGCCTTGACGCCTTGGCACGCGCTTGCTTTTTGTACCGGACAGCCTCCCGTGCCGCAATCACCGTCGGCTATCGGTGCAACTAGAGTCGCTCCGCTTTGAGAGGGAGCCGTTGTGAAGCGTGCTTAAGCGCAGGGGCTCTTTGTCCCGGCCGTCCTGGCCTTCTACCTGGTTAGGAACTATGAGCCAAGCCACTCCAGGCCTGCCCTAAGCCCCGCCATCCATGCCGTGGACACGGAGACCGCGAAGGGATCTGCGGGCGTGAATCCGAGTTCGGCCGATCGGGCAGCCTTCCTGCTCAAGCAGCGGCAGTTGCTTGGCGCCGCGGCGGCGAACTAACCCAACGTTGCTCCCGTGGGGCGTCTGACATCGTTTAACCAGTCCCCAACAGCATTGCGGCTCCGGCCATTCTTTACATACATGCCAATCATCGTCATAGCGGTGAATAGACCTGAAGATGAGGCTCGCAAGTGGGCTCTTGGCGTGCTCGGTGGCATCATCGCCTTTTGGCTGAAGTCCTAGCAACAGCAACTCGCTGAGTGCCACTTGCTGAGGTGCAACGGCAAGGGTGCGTCAGTCAAGCGTGAGCCAATCCGGCGTGAGTCAGGCCAGCGGCTCGGGGGCTGCCCTGCCCCGGCTTTGAGCACCGGCAGGCTCAGGAGGTTACTCTCGCTGTGCCCGCTGCCCCACTGCTTTGCTGGCTGAGAACGGGATATGCTACGGTCAGGGAGGGAGCCGTCGTTGCCAGAGCAGCCCAGCCGCGTTCATGAGCTTTCTTCGGACGAGCAGGCCGTCTACCGGCGCCTTGATCCCTCGCGTCTGCCCGGGCACGTCGCTGTCATCATGGATGGCAATGGCCGCTGGGCCGGACGCCGCTCGATGAAGCGCTTTCTCGGGCACCAGCAGGGAGCCGAGTCGGTCCAGTACGTGGTCGAGACTGCCTCGCGTATCAACCTGCCCTGGCTGACGCTCTATGCCTTTTCGCTTGAGAACAATCTCAGGCGGCCGCGGATGGAGGTCAACTTCCTCATGCGCCTGCTCTCCAATTACCTGAGCAACAACGTTCAGCGCATGAATGATAACAACGTACGCATTCGCTATATCGGCCGCACCCATGAGCTGCCCAGCGAAGTGCGTGAGCGCATGGAGTGGGCGGCCGGGCAGACAGCTCGGAACACCGGGACCACTCTGACGCTTGCCCTTAACTATGGAGCCCGCTCCGAGCTGGTGGATGCCTTTCGCGCGCTCGCCCTCGAGCTCAAGGCCAATGGACGGAGCGCGCATGAAGTCACCGAGCGCGACGTTGAGCGCCACCTCTACACCTCCCACATGCCTGACCCGGACCTGCTCGTGCGCACCTCGGGCGAGATGCGGCTCTCGAACTACCTGCTCTGGCAGATTGCCTACACGGAGATCTTTGTGACCGAGCGGCTGTGGCCTGACTTCCGCGGCCTCCACCTGCTTGAAGCCATCGAGGACTACCAGAAGCGGGAGCGCCGCTACGGTGGCCTCAACGACGGCACCGAGTCCGACGATATTCGCTCGCTGCCCGCCAACGTACTCGTGCAGCGATAACTGGAGCCTTTCCCGCCTCCGATCGAGAACTTCATCCTGGTCCCGATCCTGGTGCGGTCTTCCTCCCGGCGACCCGCCTGCGCATCGTGCACGCTGCGCCGTACGCGCCAGCCCGCACGAAGGTACCCTGCGCCTGTCCTGCGGCCTGTGCTGGCTTCCGCAAGCGAGACAGCACCTATCCCTTGCGAACAGCCGCTCGAACCAACGCTCAAACGACAGGGAAGTGACGTTAGTTTTTCGGGGCGCGCGGGTCAAGCCAATCCTCGCGCCGCCCCATGGCATGCTCGCATGAGAACTTCTCGTGGAGATTCGAATGGGGCAGCGGTCGATGAAGACAAAACGCGGGCGCGTGTTCCGTGCACATCTCGGTGTCAGCTGCCTTGCCGCTTGTCTGCGCCCGAGAAGCGATTTCCGAGCCTTACGGCTTCCTCCATGCCTCTTCCTGCTTGTCTCCGGCTTTCTGCTGGCAGGCTGCATGTCCAGGTCGTTGACCGGGCTCACGATTTCACCGGCAATGGGAAGTGTGACTGTGGCTACTGGGCAGACTTCGCAGTTCTAGGCGCAGGCCATCTACACCGAGTCAGGGCATGAGACTACGTCTGGCGACGTGACCAGCCAGGTAAGCTGGCAGTCTTCCAACCCGGCGGTGGCGACCATCAGCACCACCGGGCTTGCCACTGGAGTCTCCGCGGGAACGGCTGTCATCACCGGCAGCATGAAGGGCGCCTTTGATACCGTCGCAGCTACGTCGAATATCACGGTGACTGCCGCAAGTGCTCCGAGGATCCTTGCTTCGCTCGCGATCACACCAAGCACCCAGACCCTTGCCGCGGTCGGCGATACGGCTCGTTTCTTAGCCATAGGAACCTACAACGGCGGCAGTCCCGCGACGCAGGACCTTTCCAGCCAGGTTCAGTGGCAATCCAGTGCTGTCACCATCGCCCAGGTCGATGCGACCGGCCTCACCACCGGCATCGGAGCCGGGCAGGCCACGATTACTGCCGTGGCGACCTCGACAGATGGCTCCGTGGTGTCGGCCAGCGCAACGATCATTGTGCCCGCGCCGTCCCTGCCGAGAGTCGTGAGCTCGCTCACCCTTCTTCCCTCGAGCCAGACACTTGCCGCCACCACAGACACGGCCCAGTTCACGGCTATCGCCACTTACAGCAGCGGCTCGCCTGCAACCCAGGATGTGACGAGTCTGGTCTCCTGGAGGTCGAGTTCAGCACAAATTGCGCAGATCAGCTCCGCGGGACTCGCGACCGGCATTGGAGCAGGCCAGGCGACGATTACTGCCGTGGCCACCTCGCGCGACGGGTCGGCTGTTTCCGCCAGCGGCACAATCATCGTGCCCAATGCGCCGCTGCCTCGCATCCTCAGCTCGCTGGCGGTCACTCCAGCCACCCAGACAGTCGCGACCGTAGGTGATACTGTCCAGCTCACCGCGATCGGCACGTACACCAGCGGCAGCCCAGCCACACAGGATGTGACGGGCATGGTGTCCTGGCGATCCAGCGACGCAACTATCGCGGTGGTCAGTGCTACTGGTCTGGTAATGACCACCGGCCAGGGACAGGTGACCATCACCGCCCTGGCAACCTCCTCTGATGGTTCCGTAGTTTCAGCCTTTAGCGTTATCGTTGCGCCTGCTCGGCCGCTGCCTCGGGTCTTAAGCTCGCTGACAATCATCCCGATGACGCAGGCATTTACTGCTACAGGTGAGACCTCGCAATTCATAGCCCTAGGTACTTACAGCAGCGGTAGCCCGGCGACACAGGATCTAACAGACCTGGTGAGCTGGAGGTCGAGTGATGTCGAAGTAGCCCAAATTAACTCTTCCGGCCTGATCACCGGTATCGGATCCGGGCAGGCTACGATCACCGCCATCGTGACATCTGCAGACGGGTCTGTGACCGCGGGTACCGGAGCGATCGCGGATACGGGGCCGACTGGCATCGTCACTCTGCCGACGCTGACCGTCTACAAGGTGGGCAGTGGGTCAGGTACGGTCAAAGGTGTGGCGAACGGGAACACCGTCATCACTTGCGGCATTGGAAGTGGATGTACCGGCAATTTTCCAATAGGCCAAACCGTTGTCTTGACCGAAACTCCAGATCAAGGTTCCCAGTTCGATGGATGGTCCGTACCTTGCACTCCGGTGTTAGCCAATCCATGCTCCATCACAATGGGGAGCAATGCCGGAGGGATGAACGTGTCGTTAGGTGCGATCTTTGACCCAGTGATCCAGCCTTAATTCACCCCCCAAGGCCCTTTGCTAGGTATGTGGTCAGCGGCGTAGAGACCAAGCGTCTCAAGGCTGGGCGTAGTACCCCTCACGAGTCCTGGCCACCAGTCCCGCCTGCGGTACCTTGACCTCTATGTGGTGGTACTCATCTCGCGTTTCGGCATGAGCAGCCGCAAAGGAGATCTCGTAGTAAGCGTCTAGATCGCTGACACACCTCTTGAGCAGATCAGCCACCCCGGTCGAACTCAATGCCAGCCCGCCGCTCTGCTCGGCAAGTACCTGCAAGCTGAGGTTCCCGATCGCCACCTGGCTGGGTTTGCTGACGCCTTTCAAAAACGCCTCGTAGTAGAGCGTTCGTCCGACGCTTTCATCCACACCGAAGGAGTCGAGACTGTAGAGCGTGATCCGCGCCTGCCGCAGCAGGGTCGAGAGATCGACCACGTTCCGGAAGAGCGCCTGGTCCTGTTTGGAGTCGAGCACAACTCCCGGGCCGGAAAGAATCGGCCACCCTGGCGAGACCCAGAAGATCAGCTTGCGTCCAGGCCGCTGGGCCTCGCGCGAGGCCAGCAGCTGGAGACCGGAAAGCGAAATCCGGTAGCGGTCGACCGCGCCATAGAAGCCCTGCGATCGGCGAATGGTGCGATTGGTGAAGTCAAACCCGGCCAGCGCCGTAGCCAGCGCGTTCCCGTCCTTGGTCGTACTGCCAATACTTTGAAAGCCGTTCTCTGTGAAGGCCTCCAGCGAGAACGGAACCGCCAGCTGGCCGCCATTCGCGCGCAGAAACTTCTCCATCTCCCCAAGCTCGCGCCCCACGCCCTGGATGGGAATGTTCAGCGCATCGACCACCAACACGGCCTCGGTAGGCGCCTGGCTGCCGTCGAGCGCTTTGAAGGAGAGGATCGGCGAGGGGTTCTTGTTATCCAGGATCGTAAAATCCTGCTGCCGCAACTCCGCCACCGGCGCTCCGGACTTCGGCGTGACGACCACGTCCAGCTGTATCTGCGACTCGTGCGGCGCTGGTGTCAGGGGAGCCTGCTGCGCAAAGGCGCACGCAGAACCGAGCAGGAGAGAGACAAGAACAAAGCTCTGAAACGTGCGCATACATGCCTTCTTCCGAGCGAAGGCTGGATAGGCTTCGTTGGAGCACCGTTGCAGCTTACCTCGGGTGCTGTTGGTTAGACTGGTCTGGCGCTGTCTAAGTCGCATCGCCTCCGGAGACCAGAAAGCGCCAATCTTTTCCTGACCCCAGGTAGAAAGCGCTCCGCCTAAGCCGCCGTCCTGTTCTATGGCTGCTCTATGCCTGAAGCTGGCCCATGCAGGCGCAAGCCCCGCCAGTCAGCCGGTCGCGCCCTTTGGCACGCAGGTCCGCTTACTCCGCGATCACCCCGGCGAAGAGCGCATCATCCGGGTAAACCGGGGTACGCGCGGCGACCAGCAGATAGGCTTCCTCCAGAGCACTCTCGTACTCTGCCTGGACGCGCTCCAGCACGCCCCGCTGCGAGCAGTGCTTGAGGAAGGCCTCGACCTTGCGCTCCTTCCACTCGCCGAGCTCCAACTTGAGCGAAGCCGGCACCCGCGCACCTGCCTGCGCCGCTTCCTGGTCGCGAGTGGAGATAAACTGCGTCGCCGCGTAGTAGAGCTTCTGTGGCGCCCATGCAGTCAAGCCACCTGCCAGTTGCTCCGCATAAAAGCCGCTGCGGCCTGCCCAGTGGAATGCGGCTGTTGCGGCCAAAGAGATCGTCGTGTGGTCGCGATGCAGGTTCACCCCGCCATCCCCTCCAAAGGTGAGCACCACGTGGGGACGCTCGCGGCGTATGCGCTCGACCAGCGTGCCGACCAGCGGCTGAAAGGGCTCCAGATGCAGCCGGCCATCCGGGTAGTCGAGCAGCTCTGCATGGCGCACGCCCAGTGCTGCGCATGCAGCAGAGAACTCAGCTCGGCGCGCTACAGCCAGCTCCGCATTGCTCTGGCCATCGGCGCGGTAAGAGCCCGCGTCGCCCGCGGTTAGGCACACCACGCTGGTCAGCACACCGCTGGCTCTTGAGATCAGCAGCGCTCCGCCAAACGCGCCTGCCTCGTCATCAGGATGAGCGGTGATGCACATAAGACGAAAAGCCAATGAGTCTCCTTACTAAGACAGGACGAGTTGGGTCAGGATGAACTGGGTCAGAGTGGCCAATCGGGTCAGGATGGCTTCCTGCTGAAGAGTTTTCCAGCCGCGCCATAAGGCTCCGATGGTCCCGCGTGTCCGGGTCCGAGCCAACAAGCTTGGGCGCTGCCTTCATTCGGGCGGAACTCGCGTCCCCCGGAGGTCGACTGGCTCAGAACTCGCAGGCTCGCCGCCGCCTTCCGGTGAGGGCATCTCGGGAGCTTCGACCAGGTCGCGCCACAGATCCCACGGCAGGCTGCTCTGCGCGACCGGGCGAAAGGTGTGTCGATGCAGCGGCGTCGGCCCGTGACGTCGCAGGGCCTCAAGGTGCTCCGGGGTACTGTAGCCCTTGTGCGAGTCAAGGCCGTAGGCGGGGAACTCGCGATGGTACTCGCACATGCGCCGGTCCCGGTGAACCTTTGCCACCACCGATGCAGCAGCAATCGAGAGGCTTAGCGAGTCGCCGTAGATGATGCTCGTCTGAGCGCAGCCGTGATCGAGCCGCATGGCATCAATCAGCAGGTGATCCGGCTCAGTTGGCAGGCCGCGCACCGCGGCCAGCATGGCCAGCCGGGTGGCCTGGTAGATGTTGACTCGATCGATCGTCTCGGCGTCTACCTCGCCGATCGCCAGGCAAACCGCCCGTGTGCGTACGATCCCGGCAAGGCGCTCGCGGTCTTCGGCCGTAAGCTGCTTGGAGTCGCGCAACCCACGGATCCGGCAATCATCTGGCAGGATCACCGCGGCAGCCACTACCGGGCCAAAAAGCGCGCCGCGTCCTACCTCGTCCACGCCCGCGATGCGTCTGGCGCCCGCCGCTCGCGCGGCTCTCTCATACTTGCCGCCACAAACCAGCGTGCGCAGCATGCGCATCTTGAGGGTGGCCGCAGAAAGGGAACGTGTAGCTTGGAGGGGCTCAGCGTCAGAGGGCTTAGCGGCAAGGGACTGCTCAACCGACATGGCTCTAGTCTAACCGTGCGGAGAGTGGCGGCATCGTGCAAAACGAGGACACCCGGCGGCCGGCCGGGTGTCCTCGCATCTTAATTCTTTCGGAAGCGTTCTCGAGAGTTTATCGGAAGGATCAGCCGAAACCTTAGGCTGTGCGCTCGACTTCTTTGAGCCGTGCCGCCTTGCCACGCAGCGCGCGCAGGTAGAAGAGCTTGGAGCGGCGCACCTTGGCCGAGCGCAGCTTTTCAATCTTGTCGATGACCTTGGAGTTATAAGGAAAGATACGCTCGACACCCTGGCCGAAGCTCATCTTGCGCACGGTAAAGCAGCCCTGCGGCCCCTGCTTGCAGGCGATCACGAGCCCTTCAAACGCCTGGAGGCGTTCCTTGTCGCCTTCCTTGATCTTGACCTGCACGCGCACGGTGTCGCCGGCCGCAAACGCAGGATGGTCGGTTCGGTTCAGCTTCTCGGCGAGGCGCTGCATAACTGGATGAATGGACATAAGCTCGTTCCTGATCTTGTTCTAGGTGGTCAAGGTCGAGTCTCTAGTTTACATGAACTTTCTTTCCGAGCCGGCTTCGTCTGCGAGAAGCCTTTGTGCTTCTTGCCCTTGCATCCAGCCTATCGTGCAACATGCGAGCCGCAACGACTTACCCGGCACCACTTACTCTGCCGACCCGTCCCCACTTTGCTCTGCCAGCAAGCGCAAATCCCCCTCCCCGAGCAGCCCGGCCTCGCGCGCCGCAAGAATCAGATCCGGCCGGCTCCGCGCTGTCTTGAGCAGCGCCTGCTCGCGGCGCCAGCGGCGTACCTGCTCGTGATTCCCTTCGGTTAACACTTCGGGAACAGGCATTCCGCGAAACTCCGCTGGCCGAGTGTAGTGCGGGTAATCAAGCAGACCGCCTGCGCCGTGGGTGGCACTGGGGGGCGCGCCCGCTCGGTGAGACACGGCCAGCAGGGAGTCATCCGCGCCAAAGCTCTCAAACTGTGTCGAAGCGGCATTGCCGAGCACGCCCGGTACCAGCCGTGAGACCGCATCGATGAGGATGGCTGCCGCAAGCTCGCCCCCCGAAAGCACGTAGTCGCCGATCGAAAGCTCCCGGTCGGCGATGCTCTGAGCCACGCGCTCGTCCACGCCTTCGTACCGGCCGCACACCAGAACGATCCGCTCCAGGCTGGCTAGCTCATGAGCAATCGCCTGGGTAAACCGTGCGCCCGCAGCCGAGAGCAGGATCACCGTCTCGCCGGCTGAATTGCCGGGCTGGACGCGCTCCGGCCGGGCTGCCAGCCCCAGTGCATCGACCGCCTCGGCGATTGGCTCAGCCTTGAGCACCATGCCCTCGCCGCCCCCGAACGGCCGGTCGTCGACGGTGCGGTGCCTGTCATGGGCGTGGTCGCGCAGGTTGTGCACCCGCGCTTCGACCAGGCCAGCAAGCAAGGCGCGGCGCAGGATGCCGTGGCCAAAGATGCCCAGGGCAGGGTCAGCGCTGCCGAAAAACTCGGGAAAGATTGTGATGATCTGAAAACGTGGCAAGCGCTATCGCCGCCTACGCGGCGCCACTGCCGCTGTCTGGCCGAGATCGGCCTGCGCCTCGGCAGCCAGCCGGCTCTCCTCGGCAGTGAGGGGTTCGTTCAAGGCCAGCAGCCCCTCAGGCAAGCTCATCTCCATCCGCCTGGTAGCAAGGTCGATCTGCGGTAGATAGGCCTTCGCGAAAGGAATCAACAGCTCGTCCGGGGTTTTCGTCTTCGCACCAGCCTTCGTGCCGGAATCGGTCGCAAGCTGCAGCGGACGAACCACAATCAGCGCCAGGCTTGACGACTCCCGGTCAACGTCCACGATCTCGCCGACCACCCGACCAGTCACGCGGTCGTACAGCGCACAGCCTGCGAGATCGCCGATGTACACCGCATCGTCCTCCAGCGGCGCACGTTCGGCGAGGGGGATCACGACATCCTGGTCGCGCAGCGCTTCGGCAGCCTCGATCGAGTCAATGCCCTTCAGCTTGAGGACCAGCCGATCCTTATGCAGCCAGTGCTCCTCCAGCCATACCTCGCGCGCGATCGATCTACCTTTCTCGGCCGAGAGCAGGAAGAGTCGCCGCCGCTCTTCAAAGCGTTCCGGAAAGTCGGTAAGCAGCTCGGCCAGCAGCTCGCCCTTTCTTCCTTGCGGGCGAACGATCCGAGCCAGGGTCACCCACTGGCGGTCTTGCTCAGAACTGGCTTGGTTGGGAGTCGGGGTCAATCTCTCGTTCCACGATGTCGAGCGTATAGCGATGGTGATATTTCATGCTGACCGCACTCAGGATCGTCCGCATAGAATGCGCGGTGCGGCCTTGCTTGCCGATAATCTTACCAACGTCGGCGTGAGAAACATGGAGGCGAAGAACCGTATTTTCCTCCCGCTCCACGGCCTCTACAAACACTTCCTCGGGGCTATCGACCAGGGCTCGGGCGATCTCGGTAATCAGCTGGTGCGTGTTGTCGGCCAGTACCTGCGCTTTCGCGTCCACTGTCTGCGGCTGTGCACTGAGTTCATGGTTGGAGTCTGGTGTCATCGCGGCTGCTCCTGCTTCCCAAAGGCCGCGCAGGTTGCAAAACTCCGTTGCGCGCCTTTTTGGGCCGGCTCATAGTATCAGTTCGCCGGTGCAGGTCGACAGAGAAAGCATAGAACGCGGCCGAACAGTAGCAGGGTTGGTGGAGCCAGGATCGATCAAACACTTCGTTCGACTACGCCGAAAGTCATCTCGCCCAAACACCCGCGTTTGCCGGGCCGGCGTACTCGGACGAAACGTCGAATCACGCGAGGTGGGTAGATATTTCCTAGCGAAGTGAATCGAAGAAGAACCGAAACTAGGCGGCGGCAGCTTCCGGTGCAGGGTTGTTCTTGAGCAGCTTGGCGACTCGGTCCGAGAGCTGGGCACCCTTGCCGGTCCAGTAGCTGATGCGTTCCCGCTTCAGCTCGACCGAGGCCGGGTTGGTTCGCGGATTGTAGGTACCGACCAACTCTATCGAACGACCGTTGCGGGCGCGATCCTTCTCGATGACAACGATGCGGTAAAACGGCTGCTTACGGGCGCCAAAGCGCGCCAGGCGAATCATCAACACAGGGGTAGTCCTTTCACAATTGCACTTGAACTTCAGGTTAGAGGAGTGGGCAGAACTTTCGAGCGAGGGCGCGCACGAGCACTGCGCAGGCGCCTTTCTGCTGACACGTGATTATAGCAAAACGCAAGGGGGACGGGCCGTTGCGCCCGGCTGCCGATGCCAGAAGAGAACAGGCGCGCCATCCCTGTGCCACTCCGGAACCAGGCTCCGCGGACCGATCCTATGACCCCTGTTCCAGCCAAGCCCTGGGCCGATGACCACAGCATGCCTGGTCATGACAGGCTGCGACTTAGGCAACATCCGGGGGAGCGATGACCAGCTACGCGAGCACACAGATGGTGGAGCGCACGTTTACCTTCATGGCTCTGAAGGCAAGTGCCGAACGCGAGATGCTGACCGGGCGCCGCTGCAGCATCTGCTGCAGCCCGCTGGCAAAGGGGGGTGCAGCCCTCTGCGCGAGCCTCCGCTGCACCAGCAGGCTGCGCCAGGCTGGGCTTCCACGATAGAGTCGCCCACTCAGGAGCGCCAACTCCGCCGAGAGGAAGTACTGCCGCGGGGAGCGAAGCAGTAGCGCGTCCGTACCATCATCACCGCTTCAACGAGAGACGCGCCCTCAGCATGTACGCGCTCGACGAGCATCACTCAGCGGCAGGGAAGAGCCAACGCAGCATCGGCGCCACACGCTCAGCCCAGGCCCGCTCATCGTGGGTGCCGCCGGCGACCCACTCGTAGTGGAGCTCGTGGCCCTCTCTCCAGCCCTGCTTGACCAGCTGTTTGGCTAGCATCTCCGCGTCTGGCTGAGTCCGGGGACCTTCCGCATCCCCGGCATCAAGCCAGATCCGGGCACGCCTCACCGGGCGACTCACCGTAGCCAGCACCCGCAGGATCGAGCGCCTGTCCCACCAGATCGATGGCGAGAGAACAGCCAGCCGGCCAAACACCTCCGGGTAGCGCAACCCCAGGTACAGACTGACCAGCCCGCCCAGCGATGAGCCGCCAAGCCCGGTATGCTCGGGCGCCGTCAGCGTGCGAAAGCTCTCGTTGATAAATGGCAGCAGCTCTTTAACCAGCAGCAACCCGTAGCCATCTGCCTCGCCGCCGCCCAGTTTTCGGTCGGCCGAGTGGGTGTACTCGGCCAGCCGCCGCGTACCGGTATGGTGGACTCCCACAATGATCAGGGGCGCGATACGGCCCTGCGCGATGGCCTCATCCGCGGTCTCGGCCACTCGCCAGTGGTTGCCAGGCACGTAGGCGCACAAAGGATCGAAGAGATTCTGCCCGTCGTGAAGGTAGAGCACAGGATAGCGACGCTCCGGCGCTTGCTCGTAGTCTGCCGGCAGGTAGACCGTCACGTCGCGCTCGCCAGGCAGGTAGTGGCTTGGCAGCCCGCGAAAGACGCGAAGCTGCGCATGATGCCGATGCGATTCAGGGAGCCGGGCAGGATGTCGGAGAGCGCAGGCGCTGGGATGATCGGGTTTGGCGGCTGCGGACAAGGTCTTGAATTCTCCTCGGAAGTAGGTAGTTGGTGGACAATGCCGCCCGAACAGGCTGGCCGAACAGAGGCTCAATCGTCCCAGTCCTGTAAGTGGACAGTCGTCCCTAACTGCTCCGGCTGCTCACCTGAACGCCTAGGATGCGCGGCATGCCCCGGGAAGGTGCAACATCAGTTCTGATCGTCCTCCCGGAGTGAGCGAGCAGGAGTGAGCGAGCAGGAGTGAGCGAGCAGGAGTGAGCGAGGCTGCTAAAGTAGCAGGACTGGAAGAGGCCCATGCAACGTGAATATCACAGATGGTGGTCGCCGCGACTGGGCCGCGAGATGGAGCTTCTCTGGTACGGCAACGGCTGGGCGCAGGGCGGGGTACCGCTGATCGTCTTCCCCAGCTCGCGCGGCCGCTTCTTCGAGTTCGAAGAGCGAGGCATGGTCAGCTCGGTTGCCGACAAGATTGACCGCGGCGAGCTGCAGCTCTTCTGCGTTGACAGTGTGGACGCGGAGAGCTGGTACAACCGCGAGGTCTCGCCGCGCTGGCGGATCGCCCGCCACATGCAGTACGAGAGCTACATCCTGGAAGAAGTCGTCCCGCTGGTTCGCCAGAAGAACTGGAGCCAGTGGCTGGTCGCGCTCGGCTGCTCCTTCGGCGGCTACCACGCGGTCAACATCGCACTCCGCCGGCCGGATGTCTTCACCGGCTTCTTCTCGATGAGCGGTGCTTTCGACATCAGCTTCTTTCTGCACGGCTACGCCGACGGCGATACTTACTTCAACCTGCCCACTCAGTACCTGCCCAACCTCCACGACAGCTGGCACCTGGAACGCTACCGCCGCTCCAGCTACCTTCTCGGCACCGGGTGGGACGACCAGTGCCTAGGCCAGAACCAGCACCTCTCGCACCTGCTGCATGCCAAGGGAATTGGGCACCGGCTCGAGATATGGGACACCTGGAACTCGCACGACTGGCCGACTTGGCAAGCCATGATGCAGCAGTTTCTCTAACGCTGATCAACGAGCGCCAGAAGAAGCTAGTGCTGCGCCTGCTGCATCTCCGCAATGCGCCCGGCGATCACCTGCGACTCTTCTTTCGGGAGTCCCGCACTCTCCCGCGTCGCCGTGGCGAAGGCACGCTGCGCCTCGGGGATCCTGTGCATCTGCATCAGGGCTCCGCCCACAGCAGCCTGCACCGAAGGAGATTCTGGATCGATCACCAGCGCGGCCTCGGCTTCCAATAGAGCGGCATCGACCTGGCCTCTTCGCAGCAGCGGTGTCATCTGGCTCAGATGGGACTCGGCCGCCACCATGGGCAGATCAAAGTCGCCGCGATAGACCAGAATGGAATGGCCGATCAACTCTGCCGGATGCCCGTCCTGGAACTGCCGGTAAGGATTCAAACTGCCCGGTCCCCAAAGCACCCCAGCCGCGTCGGCCGCGCTGATGAGGAGCGTGCCCTGGAGGTGGGAAGGTACTACCGGTACCGGATAACCCGCGATCATGGCCAGGCCCGAAGGCAGCGGCCTGCAAGCGGTCTTCTCGTAGGCGGGCACGCCGCCCAGGTAGCTGTAGGCGAACCAGCAATCGGTGACATGGTGCGCAGCGGTCCAGGCGTTCACTTCTTTCAGTTGCTGGGCCCAGTCCACGTTCGAGTCGGTGAGCAGACGATAGGTCTTGGAGGATCCGCCAAAAGCCTCGTTCGCGTAGGGCAGGTAATCCGGGTAGGCGTAGAGCGAGGTCGCACATTGGAAGAGAAGCAGAGCAGCGACGATCCCGGCACCTGCGCGGGACGTGGCAGCCAACGCCCAGGCCGAGGCGCCCGCCAGAAGGATCGCGAATGGATAGATCATCAGGATATGCCGCACCCCGATGTCGATATGCGAGGGCAGGAAGGCAAGGAAGATCGTGAGCAGCGCAATTGCCGGCAGAGCGGCCCCACGACCATACCGCCTCAGGACGAAAGGCGCTGCCAGGAGAAGAAGGAGCAGCGGCAGGCTGCTCTTGATGAGCAAGACCGCGGGGAAGTAGAGCCACGTGCCCGAGGGATAGATGTGCCCGAAGAGAAATGCGGACCCTACGGTAAAGGGTGTGCTCAGCTTGGTCCAGGCAAACAAGTAGGCTTCGGGCAGCAGGTGCCAGGCGGCCAGTTGGAGAACCAGCTTTGCCTCCCAGGGACTCGGCACCATGTGCGCGAGCCCGGCAAGTGGAGGCGCCAGTACCAGGCCGGCAGGGCGAGCCGCATAGCGGAACGTGTAAAAGCCCCAAAGCACAACATAGCCGACCAAACTTACACTCAGCAGCGCTCCCAGCAGCGTACCCGCTCTTCTAACCCGGCCGTCCGGCTTCGCAGTGATCTCCCCGAGCGCGATCAAGCTCAGCACCGGGATCACAAGGACTCCACTGACCTTCGCTGACAAGGCCAGCCCCACAGCCAGGCCGCAGAGCAGCAGACGTATCCAGCCCGGGCGCTTGAGGTAGCGGTAAAACGCGTAGACCGAGGCAAAGGTGAGGCAGGCTACGCCCATGTCGGTCGTCACGAGGGCTCCGTGCGCCAGGATGGTTGGCTCGAAGGTAAACAAGGCCAGCGCCAGCAGACCGGCGGGTGGAGCAAAGATCTCCCATCCGGCGGCAAAGACTAGCAGCGCCAGCGCAAAGGTAAAGAAACTAGCCGCCATTCGCGCCGGGGTCAGCAAGCGGTAGCCGCCGTTTTCCGCGAGCATCTGGTCGCCGCCCGTATATTCCTCCGACAGAAACAGGAAGCGCGCCGGATGAGGTGGCCTGATCTGCATCGCCAGCAACGGCAAAGCCGCAACCAGCTTGACCAGTGGAGGATGCTCGAGGTTCACGCCAAGATCCCGGGCAGTCCAATGCTGATAGCCGGCGTAGAGGTGCGCGCCTTCGTCGAAAGTCATCGAGAGATGCCCGATCGACAGCCACTCCTCCGCGGCAAGCATACACAGGAGACCAAGCGCTGCCAGCATGAAAAGAAGCGGCTTTCTGGGCGCGCGTGGCCGGCCTGCGGCGACCGCCGGCAGTGCGCTTTTAGATAACAGCACTGCATCCTTGCTCATGCAAGCAACTCCCTGGCTGGTGGAACCGGAACGCGCCGCGCCTGTTTCTCTGTGCAGCAGCACGATAGTCCAAGCTCGATGATCCAGCTACTGAAAATGCGGCACGCTCAGAAAAGAAGGGACAGGCGCCCTCGTTGCGATCTGGTTCCGCAGGGCACTTGCACAGTCTCGCGCCTGGCACTCACGCAACCCTGCGCACCTCACCAGCGCAGCCACCCGGCCGCCTGCCTGATCGAAGAGCTGCGGGTTAGAAGAGTTTGCTCAACGGCCCAGCGCCCACCATCGGGCCCTGCTCCGCTTTGGGTTTGTACGCGGCATCATGGAAGACCCATAACGTCTCTGCTCGGCTTACCGGCATTCCGTTCACGATGACGTACCTTTGCCCAGCGCTCTCAAAGGAAACGCGGTTGAGCTGCACCATGGCGGGGACTGCTCCGGCGATCGGAGTCGAAGAAAGAAGAAAGCGTCCTTCACCGGGTACATAGAGGTAGACACCTTCCCCAGGGCTATCGCTGTCCGCGCTTGCCCTGCCCATGTCGCCGGCCAGCCTATTGTTCTTGAGGAGCAAGGGTGAGGTAAGCCTGATCTCGTTTGGACCCGGATCCAGCAACTGATTGCCTCCCACCGGGATGTGATCTGCCCACTGCCCGCTGAGTGCAAGCTTTAGCTCTCCCGTATTCGGCAGCAAAAGAGTCTCTCCCGGCGTAAACCAGGACTGCGTCTCCGGCAGACTGCTCTCCGTCTGGGGCCCGTAGCTGGCCGGACCTAAGGGCGTGACCCTGGCGCGGATCCAAAGCAACACGCGGCCGCCGTCTCTCTTCAGCACCCTGACGGCATAGAACAGGTTCGACTTGTCGATCTGGTTGAGTCCGCCGCAGCTACCATGTTTCGCGTCTGAGACGGACACGTCGCAGTGAATGCTTTCGCCCTGCGCCGGCGTAAGCTTCAGCATCAGCACCGAGCCATCCTCGTGCGCGCGCACCTCGACCAGCGCCAGACGTGAACCCACTACAGCCAACAGCAGTACTAGGCAAGCTAAGGCGATCCTTGGTATACGCATCGTTTGAAACCCCATCTCCCACCACTGCGTCTTGTTACGTTTCGGTGTGAGCCAGGTGCGAGCCAGCGCCGGTTGCGCGATCAGCAGACTGCCATAGCTGCGCAGCGCGGCTCCTGTTTCCGCATAACCCTTTAACAACTCCTGACACTGCGCACAGCGGGCCGCGTGTTCCGCCGCTTCGAGCGGTACGGCTTCTCCGTCATACATTGACGAGACATACTCCCTGGCTTCATCGCACTCCATGCGACCCTCCTGTGGCTCGACCGAGCCAGACTTGCTGCAGCGCGTGCCGCGCCATGAATGATCTTGACCGGACTGTTCCTACGGGAATGTCGAACAGGATTGCGAGTTCGGCATAGGATTGCCCCTCGACTTCGCGCAGCCAGAGCAGCGCTCGCTGCTCTTGAGGCAAGTGCTCGAGGGCGTCAGCCATCATGGATCGCCGCTCCGGGTTCCCGCTGGCGCGACGGTCCTCAGGCAAAGGAGCCTCGGGTCTGCTGCGTCGCCACCACTCCGCGGCACGATGCTTGCCTATGCCGAAGAGATAGGCCCGCATACTTCCGCGTGCCGGATCGAAACCGTCAGTATGGGTCCAGAGCTGGGTGAAGATCTCCTGGGTCAGGTCTTCGGCAGTCTGAAAGGATCCGACGATTTGGCGAAGAAACGCTCGCAGGCGAGGAGCATTCTCCAAGTACAGCGTGCCAAAAGCTTCGGCATCGCGTACCCGTTGCTCCCCATGTCCCGCTTCTCGCATCACCGTGTGTCTCCAGCCTGTTATTCGGACCTGAGAGCCAGAAAGTTCATTCGAGCGCGGAATTTCTTAGCTTGTCGATCGATGGGCCTCAATCAGCCAGGCGCGTATGACAGTGCGAAGGCTCATGAAGCGAGTCGCCTGATGCTGCAAGTCTTACCGAAGATTGCCCGAGGTCGCCGCCTGATCTTCAGCAACAGCGCACCCTGGGCGGCATCTCAACAGGGCATGCACTCGGCTATAGTCCCGGCCCCACCCCTGGTACTTACGCTCTCGATCGACCCGGCCGCGCAGAGCGAGTTCGAGCAGCAGCGCCGGCGCTACTTTCCGGCAAGCCTCAACCGCATCCCCGCGCATATCTCGCTCTTCCACGCGCTGCCCGGCGAAGAGCTGCCCTCGATCCGCACCCTGGTCGCCGAGGTGGCGGCCGGCTTCGCATGCTTCCCGGTCCAGGTCCACGATGTGCAGAAACTGGGCCGCGGCGTTGCCTACGCGCTCGCAGCCGAGAGGCTGGATGCTTTACACGGCCGGCTGCGTGCTGCCTGGCTGCCGTGGCTCACCGCACAGGATGCCCAGGGCTTTCGCCCCCACGTTGTAGTTCAGAACAAGGTCGAACCGGCTGCCGCTCGCACGCTCTACGAGCGGCTAGCCGCCGGTTTCCGCCCCTACGCGATCCAGGCAGAAGGCCTCCTGCTCTGGCGCTATCTGGGGGGACCGTGGGCGCTTGAGGAGCACTTCCACTTCCAGCCCGAGTAAGCCGCGCGCCTGGCTGCTTCCTCCCGGCCTGCCAGCCGGTCGACAGCATCCGGCCGTCGCCCAGGCTTTTCGAAAGCCGGCTGAAATGCGGTAAGGTGGCGTAGTAACTCCCGTGTCGAGCAGTTGAGGCGGCAATCCGGGATCCGTCACCAGGCGTTTAGGAGAGATGAGGCAATGAAAAAGATAGGCGTGCTCTTCGGCATGGAAGACACCTTCCCGGGTGCATTGGTCGAGCGCATCAACTCCCTTGCGCAGGTCGGCGAGGGAGAGCCTGTGCACGCGGAGGCAGTCTGCGTCGGAGCGGTTGCGCTCGATACACCCACCCGCTACGCGGTCATCGTCGACCGCATCTCGCATGACATTCCTTTTTACCGCGCCTATCTCAAACACGCGGTCCTCAGCGGCACGGCCGTGATCAACAACCCATTCTGGTGGTCGGCCGACGATAAGTTTTTCAACTACTCGCTGGCCTCGCGCATGGGGGTCGCGGTGCCCCGCACGGTCATCCTGCCCCACAAGCACTTTCCCCCGCTGACTGCCGAGCGCTCCATGCGCAACCTGCAGTTTCCGCTGCCGTGGCACGATATCTTCGCCTCGGTCGGCTTTCCGGCCTTTCTCAAGCCGATCGATGGCGGCGGCTGGCGCGATGTCTACCACGTGCACGGTCCCGAAGAGTTCTTCCGCGCCTACGACCAGAGCCGCGACCTGTGCATGATGCTGCAGGCAGCGGTCGACTTTACCGACTACTTTCGCTGCTACGTCGTCGGTCAGCGCGACGTGCGCATCATGGCTTACGATCCGCGTCGGCCCTACCACGAGCGCTACCTGCAGGAGCCGCCCGCCTATGACCCGCGCCTGCTGGATCGTGTGCACGCCGACGCGCTGACCCTCTGTCAGGCGCTTGGCTATGACCTGAACACGGTCGAGTTCGCGGTCCAGGACGGGATCCCATACGCGATCGACTTTATGAATCCCGCGCCTGACGCGGATCGCCACTCGGTGGGCGCTGAAAACTTCGAGTGGATCGTCGAGCGAGTGGCGCACTTGGCCATCGAGAAGGCTCAGGCGCCTCGCCGGCCAGAGCTCTTTCACTGGAGCGCCTTCCTCAACGGCGCCGCCGGCGCGCCGCCGGCACCTCCAGCCAAAAAGGCAGCCGCTAAAAAGGCGCCAGCTAAAAAAGCCGCCAAGAAATCAGCCGCCAAGAAAGCACCCGGACAGCCCGAGGCTGAGATCGAGTAAATAGCAAGCTTGAAGCAATGTGTACCTTTTCCTTGCAGCTCGTTCGCGTCTCGCGGCGCGCGCAGCGATAGAGCATCTGCCCACAGATCCGGGCACGCACTTTGGAGACGCACAAAACCATGCAGCCATCCTTCAGCCTTGGCATAGAAGAGGAGTACCAGACCGTCGATCCCCAGACGCGCGACCTGCGCTCGCACATCGCCACAGAGATGCTGGCCAAGGGCAAGCTGCGGCTCGAGGAGCGGGTTAAGGCCGAGATGCACCAGTCGGTCATCGAAGTCGGCACCCACGTATGCAGAACCATCAAGGAGGCGCGCACCGACCTCTTTGAGCTGCGCCGGGAGATGATCCGGCTCGCCAGAGAAAATGGGCTGATGCTGGTCGCCGGCGCGACACACCCGTTCGCCGACTGGCGCACCCAGGAGATCTATCCGGATGCGCGCTACGAGCGGGTGGTGGAAGACCTGCAGCAGGTTGCCCGCTCCAACCTCATCTTCGGCCTGCACGTCCACGTGGGCGTTGAGGACCGCGAGGCGGCCATTCGCATCATGAACTCGATGCGGTACTTTCTGCCCCACATCCTTGCGCTCTCCACCAACTCGCCCTTCTGGCGCGGGGTCAACAGCGGGCTCAAAAGCTACCGGGCGAAGGTCTTTGATAAGTTCCCGCGCACTAACATTCCTGACTCCTTCGCCAGCTACGCCGAGTTTGAGCAGTACGTGAACTTACTGGTGAGAACCAATTCAATCGACAACGCAAAAAAGATCTGGTGGGATATTCGGCCGCATCCGTTCTTCGACACCGTCGAGGTCCGCATCTGTGACCTTCCTCTGCGCGCCGAGGAGTCGCTCGCCATCGCAGCCTTGATCCAGGCTACTGCCGCCAAGCTCTACCGCCTGCACACACGCAACCTCGACTTTCGCCAGTACTCGCGTGCGCTGCTGATGGAGAATAAGTGGCGTGCGGTCCGCTACGGCCTCGACGGCAACCTGATCGACTTCGGCAAAGAGATCGAGGTGCCGGAGCGCGACCTGATTCGCGAGTACATCGAGTTTGTCGACGAGGTCGTCGATGAGCTCGACTCACGGCGTGAAATCTCCTACATCTACCACATGCTCGAGAACGGCACCGGCGCTGACCGGCAGCTGCGTGTCTTCAAGGAGACCAACGATCTGCACGCCGTCGTCGACTACATGGCGCTCGAGACCAAGGCGGGGCTCTTTGACTGAACGCCAAGAAGTAGACCCGGTGGCAGCAGCCAGCGTTGGTGAATCCTCTCTTGCGTCACGCGAGCGGGCGCTGCTTGAGTCCGGGTTCCCGGCCGAGTTTATCCCCGGTGCGCACGCAGCTGTTACCGGCTGCCTCCGCGTCCAGGCCAGCGAGAAGGTCACGCTGATCGCTGATCTTTCCACGCTCCCGATTGCCGCCGCACTTGCCACCGAACTCCAGGCAGTCGGCTGCCGGTGGCAGGCCTTTGTTCTCGAGGAGCAGGCCGCTCGCCCGCTCACCTCCATGCCGGCTGCGATCCTTAGCGACATGGAGACCTCCGACGCGAGTATCTTCGCGGTCACCGTGCAGCAGCATGAGCTCAAGTCGCGCATGCAGATGACCGACGTGGTCAACCGCCGGCGCATGCGCCATGCGCACATGGTCAATATCACGCCGCAGATCATGTGCGAGGGCATGCGCGCTGACTTTGCCCGTATCGACCGGCTCTCGCAGCAGCTCATCGAGATCGTGCGCCCGGCTCGCTGGCTGCGCGCGACCACCGCTGCCGGTACCGATATCCGCGCCGAGATGAGCCCTGCATATCACTGGCTCAAGACCTCCGGCATCATCTCCCGCGATAAGTGGGGCAATCTGCCCGGCGGCGAAATCTTTACCAGTCCTGGCGAAGTAAATGGCACCTTTGTCGTCGACGGTGTGGTCGGCGACTATCTTTGCGCCAAGTACGGCCTGCTCAGCCGAACTCCGCTGACGATAGAGATTGCGGCCAACCGGATCGTCTCTTGCGAAAGCGAGCATCGACAACTACGCGACGAATTTTGGACCTACACGCACACCGATGAAAACTCCGATCGCGTGGGCGAGTTTGCCATCGGGACCAACATCGGTGTCCAGCGCGTGATCGGCAATATCCTGCAGGACGAAAAGTTCCCCGGCATCCACATCGCCTTCGGCAATCCCTACGGAGAGCACACCGGAGCCGAGTGGTTTTCCTCCACACACATTGATGTGGTCGGGCTCGGCTTCAACATCTGGGCCGAAGAGCGGCAGATCATGCGGGCAGGCAAATTCCTCCTGGAATATTGAGCGGGTTTTGAAGAAAAGATGGCGAGGTGCGCACGATGCGAGGTCGAGTAAAACTATGCTTGCGAGAACTCGGAAGCAGTGCGAGCGCATCCAACCCGAGCATGGCCACGCTTGCTCAAGATACCGCACAGAAGCACATTGAAACCCGTCCGCTCGGCAACTCGGACTTGCACCTGACGCCCGTCGGCTTTGGCGCCTGGGCCATTGGTGGCGGCGACTGGGAGTTTGCCTGGGGTGCCCAGGATGACGAGGAGTCAATCCAGACCATCCTGCGCGCACTCGAGCAGGGCATCAACTGGATCGATACCGCCGCAATCTACGGGTTGGGTCACTCGGAAGAAGTCGTTGGCCGGGCGCTTAAGCAAACCCGTAAGAAGCCCTACATCTTCACCAAGTCTTCCATGCGCTGGGACCTGGAAAGTCGCACCATCTATCGCAGCCTCAAGGACGGCTCCGTCCAGCAGGAAGTAGAGCACTCCCTCAAGCGCCTCGACGTCGAAGCGATCGACCTCTATCAGATTCACTGGCCTAATCCTGAAGCAGAGATTGAAGAGGGCTGGGAGGCGATGGCCCGCTTCCGGGAGCAGGGTCTGGTGCGCTATATCGGTGTTTCCAACTTTAACGTAGCCCAGATGCAGCGCCTGCAGCGCATCGCGCCCATTACTTCGCTGCAGCCGCCTTACTCGCTCGTCAATCCGAAAGTCGAGGCAGAGATCCTGCCCTATGCCAAGGAGAACAACATCGGCGTCATCAACTACTCGCCCATGGCCTCCGGACTGCTCACGGGCAAGATGACAGCCGAGCGCGTAGCCGCCATGCCGCAGGATGACTGGCGGAAACGCAATCCCAACTTCAACTCGCCCAAGCTTGAAAAAAACCTCGAGCTGGCCGAGTTGCTGCGCCAGATCGGCGAACCGCACCGGGTAGAGCCTGGCGTCGTCGCCATCGCCTGGACGCTTCACCATTCCGCGGTGACGGCCGCTATCGTCGGGGCACGCCGCCCGGATCAGATCGACGGCATCCTGCCAGCCATGACCTTCAGGCTGAGCGCGGAGGAGTTTGAGCGGATCGAGCGCTTCCGCAGCGAGCATGCGTGATCATGACAACGGGGTGCAGGCTGCACCCTAGCGTCGGTAGGCTTACCGATCGCGGGTCACGACGAAGTCAGGGACCCACAGCAAAGCGCGCTTGTACTCGGAATCCGGCAGCGAGTCGAGAGCAGCCTTGGCTACTTCCGCGTGCTCGGCCGCTGCACGCATGGCATAGTCGAGCGAGCCATGTCTGCGGAGTATGTCCAGGATCGAATCGTACTGGATACTCGCAAAGCCCTGCTCTTCAAGCACCTTGACGATTGCACTCCGTTCCATTGGCGATGCATGCTCTAGCGCATGAATGACTGCAAGCGTTGCCTTGCCTTCGCGCAGATCGCTCGCCACTGGCTTGCCCAGCACTTCTTCCGCAGCTGTCAGATCGAGGACATCATCCACGATCTGGAAGGCCAGCCCCAGCGCGTGACCGTACTCTCCCAAGCAGCGCTCTGTCTCGTCATCTGCGCCGGCGAGCACCGCACCGAGCCGCATCGAGACCTCAAACAGGCAGGCAGTCTTGCGATAGATCAGCTCGTTGTATTCTGACTCGGTGATAGCAAGGCCCAGCTTTTCCATCTGGAGCAGCTCGCCTTCCACCATCTTCTGGGTGAGCGAGATCAGCAGCTCAAGCACCCGAAAATTCTTCTCGGCAAGCGCAACCTTGAACGCCTGCATGTAAAGCCAGTCGCCGACCAGCACACACTTCGGACTGCCCCAATTAGTATTCGGCGACGGGCGCCCACGCCGCGTATCGGCCGCGTCGATGATGTCATCATGAACCAGAGTCGCGGTGTGCACCATCTCCACCACCGCACCGAGCCGGATCATGCCTTCGCCCGTGTAGCCCAGGCTGCGCGCGGCCAGCAGCAACAGGGAAGGGCGCAGCCGCTTGCCGCCACCCTCGCGCAGGTAATCCGCAATCTCGGTGATCACCGTGACAGAGGAGACCGCGTCCCTGCCAAACTCGCGCTCGATAGCCCGCAAGTCATCGTGGAGCAGGTCGAAGACCTCTTTCGCCGTGGCTATCGCGGTTGTGCTCACTCAGTCTCCCATTTTGCTTCTTCAGTATGAACGCGCATCCAGCCCGCCGGGGGAAGATCCGCGATCAGCTATCGAGTGATCAACAAGAACAAATCTCAGTTAGTACGAAAGTTTGTGAATTGCAGCTCGATTCCGAACTCATGCTTACGCAACAGTGCGATCGCCTCCTGCAAAGCATCACGATCCTTGCCAGTCACCCGCACGGTTTCGCCCTGGATCGAGGCCTGCACTTTCATCTTTGAATCCTTGATCAGCTTGACGATCTCCTTCGCCTTTTCGCCCGCGATCCCCTGCTTGAGCGTGACCTTCTGCCGAACGCTATTGTTGGTCGCCGGCTCGATCTTTCCCTTGTCCAGCGCCTTGACCGAGATGCCACGCTTGATCAGCTTCTGCTCCAGGATCTGTGTGACCGCCTCCAGCTTGTACTCGTCGGCCGAGGCCAGGCCGATCACCTTGTCGTCATCCTCGAGCTTGATGGTGGATTTGGAATCCTTGAGGTCAAAGCGTGCGTTGACCTCCTTGGTCGCCTGGTCGATCGCGTTCCGTACTTCCTGGATATCCACCTTGCTTACCGTGTCAAAGGAGTTCTCAGCAGCCATACTTCCTCACTCGTCTCTTCCATTATCAGCGCAATAGCGCGGCGGGGCTAGATGGGGTCAGGCCTGAACTCTGCCGTATGGAAAAAGCGCTGGAAGTTTTTGCTCGTCTCCGCCGCGAGCTCCGCGCTCTCCATGCCGCGCATCTCGGCCAGCCTGGCAACGGTCCGAGCCACAAAGGCAGGCTCATTGCGCTTGCCTCGGTCGGGAACCGGCGCCAAAAAAGGCCCATCCGTCTCCACCAGAAGGCTAGCCATCGGCAGGTTCCGCGCAGTCTCCCGCAAGGGCGCAGCGCTTGGATAGGTCAAGTTGCCGGCAAAGGAGATCAGGAATCCAAGATCCAGGGCGCGCCGCGCATGCTCCGGCTCGCCGGTGAAGCAGTGCAGCACCCCGCCCAGGCCGGTCGGCCGCCACTCGGCTTCGAGCAAGGCCAGTGTGTCTGCCCACGCGTCCGCATCGGGCCCGGCCGCCATACCCGGTCGGCAGTGGATCAGCACAGGCCGCCCGCGCGAGGCCGCAACCTCCATCTGCTGCGAGAAGACTCGTTGCTGTACCTCGCGCCCAGGATTCTCGTCGTGGTAATAGTCCAGGCCGATCTCTCCGCAGGCGATGACTTCGGGCTGGCTCAGCAATCCGTCCAGCATCTCCAACGCAGCGCGATCAGCGAGCGCAGCCTCTTGCGGATGCACCCCGGCGCTCGCCCAGATCCTCGGCGTCTCCGGTCTCCCGCGGTAGGCGCGCGCCAGACCAAGCGCCTGGTGCATCGTCGACGGCCCATCGCCGATGCCGATCGCCAGCATGCCCCGCACTCCTGCGGCCCAGGCTCGATCGAGCACTGCCTCCCGATCCTCGTCGTAGCGCGTGTGGTCGAGGTGGATGTGTGAATCTGTCAACGCGCCAGCAAGCAAAGCTCATCCTTTACTTCAAGTGATCAGGATAGATAACAACAGCTACTTCAACCGCGCACCTAGCTCTACGTCATCCAGAAATCCGGCCAGCGAAGGCTTGCCATGCTCCCCGAGCGAGGCTGCAACGATCATCCCGTTCGATTCCAAACCCCTCATCTTGCGCGGAGCCAGATTTGCCACGATGACTACCTTGCGGCCGATCAGCGACTCGGGGGTATACGTTTCAGCGATCCCGGCCAGGATCTGGCGCTGTTCATAGCCGAGATCGACCTCCAGGCGCAGCAGCTTGTCTGCTTTCGGGATGCGCTCGGCGACCTTGATCTGGGCAACGCGCAGCTCCACTTTGAGAAAGTCGTCGATCGTGATCTGAGGCAGAGCAGCCGCAGCTACAGGCTGAGTCGCAGAGCGGGCCGCGCTTCGATCCTCCGGCAGCAGTTCCACGACCGGCGGTGAGACGATCTGGCCGGCCAGCGCTGAGTCTTCAAAGGAGTCGAGTCCAGGAGTGAAAAGCGCCTCCTGGCCAGGAAACTCCGGCGGCTGCGAGATCGAGGCGACCGGCGAAGCACCAGGCGCTGTTGCTGTGCCCGGGGAAAGGCTGGCGGCAGGTTTCTCAGGAACGGTCTCGCTCGCGGCTTGCGGCGCAGCGTTGTTCTTTTCTATCTCCTGCATACGGGTGACAGCGTCCTTTTCTGCGCGGGGGAAGACAGGGCCAAGCTCGCCCAGGTTTTCTCCCGGAACGAGCTCCCCCCACTTCAAGCTCCTGAACTTGCCAACATCATGGATACCCGAAAGGCCTAGCTGAGCCCAGGTCTTTGCTGCAGCCTCGGGCAGAACGGGGTAGACAAGGGCTGTGATGATGCGAATAGCCTCTGCGGCCGTATACAGGACTTCCCGTACCGCATTTGGAAATTCGCCTACCTGGCCCTGAGCTTGTACCTGCGCAGCAAGCTTCCATGGCGCGCTTTCAGTCAAGTAGCGATCGGTGGCCGCGACGAACTCCCAAATCTTTTCCAAGCCGCGCGAAAACTCCAGCTTTTCGAAAAGCCTTTGAACTTCATTGATTATCGAGGGAGCCATTCTTGCTACGGAAGATTCATTTGGATTATCGGCATGGGGGATGACAGAAGGGCCCCACGTCTGTCCAGAGGGTCCAGTGCCAGGAGAAAAGTAGCGCTTGATCATCGCCAGCGTCCGGCTCACCAAATTCCCAAACCCGTTCGCCAGGTCCGCGTTATACCGCTCTACCAGCGCGTCAAATGAGAAGCTGCCATCCTGACCGAAGACGATCTCGCGCAGCAGAAAGTAGCGTAGCGCATCCGCCCCCAGCACCTCGAGAATCGTCTCCGTACGCACAATATTGCCGAGCGACTTCGACATCTTCGAGTCTTTAAAAAGAAGCCAGCCATTCGACACGATGGCCTTCGGCAGCGGCAGCCCGGCCGCCATCAGAAACGCCGGCCAGTACACACAGTGAAAGCGCGCAATCTCTTTTCCAATGAGGTGCAGGTCCGCCGGCCAGTACTTCTCAAACCGAGCCACATCCTCCGGCGCGTCCGAGCCGTAACCCAGTGCGGTGAGATAGTTGGCCAGCGCATCCAGCCACACATAGATCACGTGCTTCTCGTCGCCCGGCACCGGGATACCCCAGCGAAAGCTGGTACGCGAGATGGATAGGTCCTTCAGCCCGCCGCGCACAAAGCGCAGCATCTCGTTGCGACTCGACTCGGGCTGCACCAGCTCCGGCTGGGCTTCGTAAAGCTCGAGCAGTTTGCGTTCAAAGGCCGAGAGCTTGAAGAAGTAATTTTCTTCCGAGATCGTCTCGGTGACTCGCCCGCAGTCCGGGCAGGCAGCGCCCGGGCCGGCATCGACGTACAGCTCATCCCAGACGCAGTACTGGCCGGTATAGGTTCCTTTGTAGATGTAACCGCGCGCCTTTAACTCGAGAAAGAACTTGCGCACCCCGCGCTTGTGCCGTGCTTCGGTCGTGCGGATGTAATCGTCATAGGTCAGACCCATGCGATCCCACAGCGAGCGAAACTGGGCTGAGACCTCGTCGGTAAACTGCTGCGGCTCGGTGCCTGCCTTGGCGGCCGAGCGCTCGATCTTCTGCCCATGCTCGTCAGTGCCGGTCAGCAGCCACACATCCTCGCCAAGACCGCGCCTGCGTCGCGCAATGACATCCGCGACGACAGTCGTGTAGGCGTGGCCGATGTGGGGCCGAGCGTTGACGTAGTAGATGGGGGTGGTCAGGTGATACTTGGCGTGAGTCGACATGAATCTTTCGGGGCAACCTGCACAGCAGGCACCCAAAATCCATACTACAAGACCGCCTACGCAGCAGGCGCCCGCTTCGTGGGGGGGCTTCTGCCTGCGGCGCTGCGAAATAGGAGAGCCCTTTACTTATGGGGCTCTTCTATTTCGTTGACCCGAAGGGTCGGTACACCCGTCACGAAGTGACCGCTAGCCGCGTAGGCGGTCTTGCCGTTTGCCTCTGGCTGCTAATCTTGACCTTGTGTATAGAAGACAGCAGAAGCGGCTCCAGGCTCGGCTCAGCTCCATTCTTGCGAGCAAGTATGCGATTGACTCGGCTACGCTGGCCATCGAGCAGCCACCTGAGATTCGGTTCGGCGAGTACGCGCTGCCGGTGGCCTTTGAGCTGGCACGGCGCCTGAAGAAGGCTCCGCGCAAGATTGCCGAAGAGCTCGTGCACGAGCTCGAAGCGGCGCCGCTCGAGGGGTTTGTTGCGTTCGAGGTAGCGGGTGCGGGCTACATCAATGCGCGGCTCGACCGCGCTGCTGCCATGCGCTCGCTCGCCGCGCCGCCCGAAGAGCCGCCAAGAAGCGCAGAGTTGCAGGCGGGAATGACGGAGCCGCAGACCGGGATCACCGAGCCGCACGCGCTGGTCGAGCACACCTCGATCAATCCCAACAAGGCCGCCCACGTTGGACACCTGCGCAACGCCATCCTCGGGGACACGTTCGTGCGCCTCTTGCGCGCGACCGGCACCCGCGTCGCGGTACAGAACTATATCGATAACACCGGCGTGCAGGTAGCCGACATCGTCGTCGGCCTGATGCACCTGGAAGGTTTGGATCGCGCCGGCGTCGCCGAGTGGATGGCCTCGCTCGCAGCCTCTGGCACCCGCATCGACTACGCCTGCTGGGATCTCTACGCGCGCACCTCGCAGTGGTACACGGCCGGCTCGGCGGAGGAGAACGCCGCGCGCAAGCAGCTGCGCCTCGATACGCTCCATGCTATCGAAGAAGGCGACAACGACGCGGCGGCCATCGGCGATGCGGTGGCAACAGCAGTCTTGCGGCGACATCTTGAAACTATGCTCCGCCTCGGCATCGAATACGACCTGCTGCCGCGCGAGAGCGAGATCCTGCAGTTGCACTTTTGGGACGCGGCCTTCGCGCAGCTCAAGGCCTCGGGCCTCTTGTACCTGGAGAAGGCGGGCAAAAATCAAGGCTGCTGGGTGATGCGCCGCGCCGGCTCACTGGCTGCGTGCGAGACCTGCGGCGAGCAGCCGGATGAAGACGCGAAAGTGATCGTGCGGTCCAATGGAACCGTGACCTATGTCGGCAAAGACATTGCTTACCACCTGTGGAAGTTCGGCCTGCTGAAAGAGAAGGATTTCGGCTACCTGCCGTTCTTCGAGTATGCAGACCGGGCTGCCTGGATCACCACTGCCGATGCAGGTGCGGATGAGCATCCGCACTTTGGCGGGGCGACGGCAATTTACAACGTGATCGATGCGCGCCAGACAGACCCGCAGGCCAACGTGATCGAGGCGCTGCGCGGCATGGGCTACGCGGAGCAGGCCGCGCACTACACGCACTTCTCCTATGAGATGGTCGCGCTTACCCCTCGCTGTGCGCTCGAGCTCGGCTACCAGGTGAGTGAAGAAGACCGGGCTCGCGCGTATATCGAAGTCTCAGGCCGCAAGGGATTCGGCGTGAAAGCCGATGACCTGCTCGATCGCCTGATCGAGGCCACGCGCGCCGAGGTGGCGGCCCGCAACCCTGAGCTTGACGAGCAGGCACGCGAGCAGACCGCGCGCGAGATCGCGGTCGGCGCCCTGCGCTACTTCATGCTCAAGTTCACGCGGAACACGGTGATTGCGTTCGACTTCAAGGACGCGCTCAGCTTTGAAGGCGAGACTGGTCCTTACCTGCAGTACGCGGTCGTGCGCACCCGGTCGATCTTTCGCAAGGCTGGCGTCGAGCCGCAAGCAGCGCTCGCGGCCGCGGTCACGATTGAGAACGCAGCCGCGCTTGAGGGCGAAGACGGCGACAGCATCTGGCAGGTCTGGCTGCGTGCGGCCAAGACCTCGCTTGTACTTGAGCAGTGCATCCAGACCGCCGAGCCAGCTCACTTGGCGCGCCATGCGTTTCTCCTTGCGCAGGAGTTTTCGAACTTCTATCGCAGGCACCACATTCTGACCGAGGCAGACCCTGCCCGCAAGGCGCTCCTGCTTGGGACCGTCGCCGTGGCCGAGCGAGAGCTCACGCGCTCGCTCTCGATCCTCGGGATCACGGCGCCCGCTGTGATGTAGCCGCAGCGTCGCAGGAGAGCCGCCCCACTGGGGTTAAGCAACTACGGGAGCTGCTGACCTGCTGCACTCAGTAACCCGATCTGCTGCTTGTCATAGGCCTTTACGTCGTCGGGCAGCGGAGCATAGTTCAGTGTGCTCGCGGTCGGCTGTCCATCGTTGACGATGTACTCGACAAAACTCTTGAGCGCGGCACGCTTGGCTTTGTCCGGTCCATCTTTGGGCAGGATGAGGAAGGTGAGCCCAGAGATGGGATACGCGGCTCCGGCGGTCGCGGGGGGATTGACGATGGGCTGGCGTGGATCTTTTGCCAGGCCTGCGCTAAAGGCCGCGATTGCCGCGGTCGTGCCCGCTGCGCTCGGCGAGATATATTGTCCGGCCAGGTTTTCGATCTTCGCCAGGGGCAGCTTGTTCTGCTGCGCGTACGTCAGCTCGACGTAGCCGATGGCACCGGGAGCCTGGCGCAGTTGCCCGGTCACGCCCTCTGACCCTTTGCCGCCAAGTCCCAGCGGCCACTGCACCGATTTGCCCGAGCCGACTTTCTGCTTCCACTCGCCACTTACGGCCGAAAGGTAGGTCGTGAAGATATCTGTCGTCCCAGATCCGTCCGCACGATGCACGACGACAATGGCACTGGCAGGCAGCTTGACGCCTGGGTTATCTTTCGCAATGGCCGGGTCGCTCCAGGTCTTGATCTTGCCGAGGAAGATCCCGGCCAGTACCGCAGGCGAGATCTGCAGCGGCGCCGATAAGCCAGGCAGGTTATAGGTGATGCACACCGGGCCCGCGGTCTCAGGGATCTGCACCACCGGCGGCATGCCACCCAGCTGCGCGTCTGTCAGGGCGGAGTCCGAGGCGCCAAAGTCCACAGTCTTATTCTTGACCTGCTCGATGCCGCCGCCAGAGCCGATGGATTGATAGTTGATCTGTGTACCCTGGTGGGCCTGGTCGTAATCCTGGATCCAGCGGGTCATGACTGGATAGACAAACGTACTGCCGGCGCCCGAGAGGCTAACGCTCTGCGGACTCGAGGAGTTGCACGCCATCATGCTTCCACAGAGCAGAGCCACGCTGCTCAGGGTCAAGAGACGAAACGTCATAGGGTGAGTCACGGTGAATCCTCCGTTGTGTGCGAGGTAGGACCGAGCGACCAGGATGTCCGAGCAAGTGGTAATTCATGGAAACAAAATGGTGTTCGGTGCGGTTGGCCAAAGTCGCTATCTCCTTTAACGGGATTGGTTTCCGCAGTGCAACGCGCTCGATACAGCGACCGTCTTAGGAACTGATACGCAAAGACAACTGAGCGCGGCGTAAGGGAGTGACACGATGGCATCGGATATACACGGCAAGCGTGTGGCGATTCTGGTTACTGAGGGGTTTGAGCAGGTTGAGCTGACGGAGCCGAAGAAGGCGCTCGATGACGCAGGAGTTGCAACACACATCATCGGTTTAACGCGGGACGACATTCGGGGTTGGAAGTTTACCGAGTGGGGAGATACCTTCGAGGTCGAGAAAGCGATCAATGCCGCAGAGATCGTTGACTATGACCTGCTTCTGCTGCCTGGCGGCGTGCAGAACCCTGACAAGCTGCGCATGAACGAAGACGCGGTGCGCTTTGTCGCGGAATTCTTCAAAACAGGCAAGCCGGTTGCTGCTATCTGCCATGCGGCGTGGACGCTGATTGAAGCGGACGTGGTGCGAGGAAAGCGCATGACCTCCTGGCATTCGCTGAAAACGGATTTGCGCAATGCAGGAGCGTTCTGGGTCGACGATAAAGTGGTTCTGGATGGGAATTTGATCACCAGCCGCAAGCCGGACGATATTCCCGCCTTCAACAAGGTCATTGCTGAGCAACTCGCAGGTAAGCTACAAGAGGTATAGCCTACGAAATCGGAGTATCGGCTGCGTCAACTCACCAAGTCCAAAGAACTAGCAAAGAGGGCGCCCCCATCAAGACAGCGCGCCCTCTTCTCACTTAGGCCCCGCCTGAGTAACTCCGCACCCACTCGGTGATACTCCGCACCCCTACCCCGCTTGGGCCCTTTGAGATCCACGGCTTCGCCTCGTCGTTCCAGGCCAGGCCCGCGATGTCGAGATGGATCCAGGGCGTGTCTCCCACAAACTCCTTCAGGAACATCGCAGCCGTGATTGCCCCGCCATACCGGCCGCCGGTATTCATCAGGTCTGCGATAGGGGACCGGATCTGCTCGCGGTATTCCTCGCCCAATGGCAGCCTCCAAAACTTCTCACCCGATAACTCGAGCGAGTCAGCGAAGTGCTCGTAGGTCGCGTCATCGTTGGAAAACGCGCCGCCATTGTGCAGCCCAAGGGCCACCGCAACCGCCCCGGTCAAGGTCGCTGCATCGATCAGGTGCGTGGCGCCAAGCTGCTTGGCATAGTGCAGTCCATCGGCCAGCACCAGGCGGCCTTCGGCGTCCGTGTTGATGACCTCGATCGTCTTACCAGACATCGCCGTGAGGACATCGCCAGGCCGGTAGGCGCGGCCCGACGGCATATTCTCCGCCGAGCAGACCACGCTGATCACCCGCACCTTCGGCTTCAGCTGGGCGATGGCCTGCATGGCGCCGAGCATCGCCGCCGAGCCCGCCATGTCGTACTTCATCTTCTCCATGCCCTCGGCGGGCTTGATCGAGATGCCGCCTGTGTCAAAGGTGATCCCCTTGCCGACCAGGCCGAGCACCGGTGAGCCCTCCGGCGCGCCGCCCTCCGGCTCGTAGTGCATCACGATCAGCGCCGGCGGCTCGTAGGAGCCCTGGGTGACGGCGATGAACGCGCCCATCTTTAGCTCGCGCAGCTTTTCTATGGAGAAGACCTCGCATTTGAGGCCTTGCTCCTTGCACATGGCCGCCGCGCGTTCGCCGAGCACGGTCGGGGTGAGCACGTTGCCGGGCTCGTTGACCAGCGACCGGGCAAAGTTCTGCGCCTCGCCGATCGCGATGCCTTCAGCAAGCCCTGCCTGGGTCCCAGCCTGATCAATGCGCTCCGACGCAAAGAGGGTCAGCCCGGTCAGCGACAGGTCCTTGCGGTCTGAACGGTAGGTGTCCGGATCAAAGTCCGCAACAATGGCGCCTTCGGCGATCGCGCGAGCCGCTTCCGCGTCGGTCGCCTCGACCAGCGTTTGCGGCAGTGCGATCGCGATCTGCTTCAGCCCACGAGTCCGCGCAAACCGCACCGCCGTGCCCGCTGCCTTGCGCAACGCGGCGGCCGAGGGCCCCTTGGCCGTCTGCTCAGCCGCAGCCCGGCCCAGCCCTACTAGCAGCAGCCGCTTGCAGGCCAGGCCCTTGGGTGCGTGAATCAGCAGAGTCTCGTTGACAGCTGACTTGAACTCGCCGCCGGTCAGGATCTCGCCGACCGAGGTGTGTAGCGTCTGTGCCTCGGTGAGAGGAAAGACCGCTGGCTTTGCGCCAGTCGAGGAACCTGCGGCTTCCACGGATTGATCGACGGTGAAAAGTACCAGGAGGTCGGAGGGCACGGCGGTAGGGATGGCGAATTGAAGATCGAGTTTCACAGTCTAAGCATAGCTCCGGTTAGCCGGGTGCGCTCGCACACGCGACTGGATATTCACCGGTTTGATCGAAGTTTGGGAGTGAGGTGTGGATCGCCCGCACTCCCTTCCTAGTCTGCGAGGCGAACCTAGCTCAGCGGCACCCCGGTCAGCACAGGCGGCTGGACTTCTGTCGCAGGATTCTGGACGTCGGTGAAGTCGATCGCCTTGGTCAGTAGCTTCTCGAAGTCGCTGAACCGGATGTCGAGGCTGGTCGAGGATGTGGCCTTGCCGCCCGGGATGAGCAGCTGCTGGGTAGCCGGCGGCTGGTCGTTGGTCAGCTCAGCCAGGTTGCGAAGCTGGTCAAAGGTCTGCGCCGTGTAGTAGACGCGCACCAGCTTTTCGCCGGTCGACTTCGACTCGCGCAGCTCAAAGACCAGGTTGCCGCCGGGGGCGCAGTAGTCGGGCTGGTAGCCGGGCAGCTGCCAGTGCGTATTCAACAGAGCCGCAACGCCAGCGACATAGGCGTCGGAGCTGTTGATGACCACCAGCTTGCTGGTCTGATCGCCAAACGCGCCCGGGACAGCGGTGCCGCTCGCAGCCTGCTTCAACGTCCTGAGGATGTGCGCGCCGGCATTGGAGCTCTGTACCTGATCCAGATACGGCGTGCGAATGGTGATCGCAAAGTCTTCCGTGATGATGCGGGTCTGCTGCGAGAGCTGGTCGAGCGTGAGCGAGCCCCAGGCGACATCCTGCATTGGCAGACCGTCGGTGTACTCCATCACGAAGGGGTCCGCGGCATACAAAGTCGTGATGAGTCCGCCCAGGTTGATCACGTTCGCGGTGGCCAGGCCGGTGGTGACAGCGGTCAGGGGAATAGGCAGCGCGGTCGCATCGACGATGCCGGAGGGTGGGGGCGGTGGCGGTTCGGTGCCGTTCGGGTAGTCGAGCAGGCTGCTGCGGATGAGCGAGAACTCGGCGGAGGAGGCAGAGGCGATCGCCTGGCCGTTGTTGAAGACGCCGGCGACCTCGGTGACGGCGCGGGCGGTGTCCACGGTTGCAACGTTGGCCGAGATGGGGTCAAAGATCGGGTCGGCCTGGCCGAGGGGAAAAGAGTGGACCGGCACGAGCGTGAAGGGGAAGATGCCCAGGCCGAGGGTAGCCGCGCTGATGTTGGAGCGCTGGATGGAGTTGGCTCGGAAGTAGCTGTGCGCCAGATCCTGGGTGGTGTCGCCGGTCAGCAGGCCTTCTGTGGTCAGGTAGTTATGGTAGTAGTAGCCGAGCAGGATCTCGGCCTCGGCGCCGTGCAGGGTCAGGTAGCCGGTCGGCACGCCGAAGTCAGGGTAGGGCCGTGTGGCCAGGGTGGCGAGTGTGGCCGCTGGGAAGGCGGCCGAGCGGACGCCGTGGCGGCCGAAGAGGATGATCTGCTTGAGGGTGGTGTCGTCGGAGGGGTTGACGGTCTGGGCGGCGGTGTCGCGGACCGCTGCTAGAGGCAGCAGCGCGAACAGGACGAGAGCGTAGCGGAGGCCAGGGAGCTTCATGGTCGCCATCGTCGTTGAGCGAGGTCACGCCACGATGACAATCGAGTGACATTTGGAAGAACGAGATGGCTTTGCCGGGCCGTTCCCATCGTGCGCCAAGTCGGAAGTAAAGTCGTGCGCCAAGCCGAAAGCCAAGTCGTGCGCTCAGCACAATTGCTTGGTCAACTCCACTCGTTCTGCCTAGGCTGTCATCCTGAGCGAAGCGAAGGATCTGCTTTTGCTTACAGCGCGAAGAACAACAGCAGGTCTCGCTTCGCTCAGGATGACATCGGTGATGCGTCTTAGGTGACGCGCCGCGTGACTGCGAATCGTGGATCGTGAGACGATTCTTCTATGAGCGATTTCATCCCAAAACCAGGCAAGGTCAAGGTCGGCGGACTGAGCAGAGCTGCGCAGAAGCTGCAGTCCGCCCGCGAGAAGGCAGCCCAGATCAAGAACGGCGAGAAGCCCCAGTCAAGTGCCTCGACGGCAGCGTTGAAGGCAAAGGATTCATTCACCGGGACCAAGAAGACCAGCTTCCAGCGCAAGGCTGTTTAGTAAGACAGTGAGTGATCCGGTGCGCAGGGTCACCCAGAGGTATCGCCTTATAGCTCTCCCCTTGCTCCTCGAAGGCTAGAAAGGGCGTGGGCCGCCGGGATCAAATAGCCGAGCAAACAAAGCGAAAACAACGCCGAGCAAAAGAATGCCTGCAATTCCAGGAACCAGCAAGATTAATGAATTAGCTACTGGAAAGAGCGGGTGCAGGAGGTAAGCTGAGCAGACCTGCACCAGCAGGGTCAGCACGAACGGAAGCCATAAGCGCTTTCGCCTTAAAACTGGTCCTACAAAAATTGAAGAGGTAGCCGACAGCAAAGGTGGACCAAATGATCTGCTGTGCAACGCTTCTTCCGGCAGAACCAAGGTAGAAATCTGTTGAGATCATTGCAGCGCAGCAGAGTACGCCTAGCGCGATGGTAAAAGGACGACGCTTTCCTTCTTAACGACGCTATGTCAATGGTCACCGTATTTCGGTTCACCTTAGTAGGTCCGCTCTTATCAATCGATCCGTAGCCATCTTTCTAGTGACCCGAAGCTAGTCACTACCGCCCTTGCTTGCTCTTGCTAGCCGCGATCGCGGATTTTGCCTCACGATCCGCTTCTTTCTTCTTCTCGGTCGCGCGCTTATCCCAGTCCTGCTTGCCCTTGGCTACCGCGAGCTCGCACTTCACCCGCCCGTTGCGGAAGTAAAGACGGGTAGGGATGAGCGTCAGGCCCTTGGCCTGCGTCTGGTCTAGTAGCTTCCTGATCTCTCCCTGGTGCAGCAGCAGTTTCCTGGTTCGGAGCGAGTCGTGGTTGTCGAAGTTTCCGTGAGAGTAAGGACCGATATGCGCGTTGAGCAAAAAGGCCTCACCATCCTTGACCAGCCCGTAGGCGTCGCGCAGGTTGGCCTGGCCTTCGCGGATGCTCTTGACTTCCGAGCCGCGGAGCGCAACCCCGGCCTCGTAGCGGTCGAGCAGAAAGTAATTGTGGCTCGCCGCACGATTGAACGCGGCATCGCGGCTACCGGAGGCGACCGGATCGCGCTCGACCGGCTTGGCCTGGGGCTTGGCGGCGGTGCTCGGAGACACCTGGTAGGAGTTCTGCCTGGACATGACTAAAGGTATGATTTCACAAGCGGTGGCGCGGGTTCACCTGTCATTTTCATGCAGGTCACGGTGCTATACTTTGCCAGCCTTCGTCTGTATAGCTGGATGATTTTCGCCCGCTGGAAGCGGTCCGACCCAAGCAAGCCGACACCGCTCGCTCGGGGCTCAGGGTCGCCAAAGCACGAACCTTCGCGGTCTAACCGCGTTTTCGCTCGCCTGGAGTCGCATGAAGCGCTGCCTGATCCCGTGGGGCCCCGGCCTGTGGTTTGCCGCAGTGCTCGCCGCCACCTTCGCCCTCTTTCCGAGCCACGCTTCCGCGCAATCAGCCAACAAGCTCTACAGCATGGGTCGGGCCGCCGAGGCACGCGACGATGTGGAAGAGGCCTATGAGGATTACTCGAAGGCCTGGCACAAGAAGCCCAAGGACGAACGCTTCAAGATCTCCTACGAGCGGCTGCGGCTCGACGCTGCGGCCTCGCACGTCCGGCGCGGCGAAAAGCTGCGCGACCAGGGCGACGACACTGGTGCCCTGACCGAGTTTCTGCGGGCGCTCGAGATTGACCCGTCGAATGAGCTCGCCGCGCAGGACATTCGCGCGACCCGGCAGAAGATCGACAACCAGGCGATCGTGCCTTCGCCCGAGGTCATCATGACGCCGACCGAGCGACGGGCGCTGGCCGACCTGGGTGGGCCACCCCAGCTGAAGCCGACGTCGAATGAACCCATCCCCGCGCTGCACATGGTGGAGGATGCCAAGGTTGTCTATATGACCGTCGGTAAGGCCGCCGGCATTAACGTGCTCTTCGACCCTGACTTTCACTCCACGCGCATCCAGGTCGATCTGACCAACGTCTCGATCTACGACGCGCTGCGCATTTTGGGCACCCTCTCGACGACCTTCTGGCGGCCGATTACGGCAAACACCATCTTTGTCGCAGCCAACACGCGAGGCAAGCGCACCGAGCTCGACGAAGAAGCGGTGCAAACGTTCTATCTCACCAACGTCGCCCAGCAGAACGACCTCAACGACATCCAGACCGCCCTGCGCAACGTCTTTACAACGGCCAAGCTTTACGGCGTGCCCTCGCAGAACGCGATCATCATGCGCGGCACCCCGGACGAGCTGCTGCTGGCCGAGAAGCTGATCAACGACCTGGATAAGGCGCGCGCCGAAGTCGTGGTCGATGTAGCGGTGATGGAAGTCAGCCGAACGCTGGAGCGAACCATCGGCATCCAGCTGCCGCAGACCGGCTCGGTAAGCTTCCAGTCTTCGACCGCTGCGACCACGACCACGGCCACCGGTACGGCGGCAAGCACCTCGACCGGGCTGACGCTGAACAGCCTGGCCCATCTGAACTCATCTAACTTTGCGGTCACCATTGGCTCGGCTGCGGTCAACCTGCTGCTCAGCGACACCAGCACCAAGCTTCTGCAGAACCCACGCCTGCGGGCTAGCGACAACCAAAAGTCCTCGCTCAAGATCGGTGAAAAGCTTCCTGTTGCGACCGGATCTTACCAAGCCGGCGTCGCGACGGCAGTGACCAGCTCGCTCGTCAACACACAGTTCCAGTATCTGGACGTCGGCGTGAATATCGATATGACGCCGACCGTGCACTACGATCGCGACGTCTCGTTGAAGATGAAGATCGAGGTTTCGTCCACCGATGGAGTCTCCAACCTGGGCGGAATCTCGGAGCCGATCATCACCCAGCGCACGATTGACGAAGTCATCCGCCTGCGTGAAGGCGAGGCAAGTATCCTCAGCGGCATCCTCGAGCACCAGGAGAGTCGCAGCGTGAGCGGCACCCCTGGGCTGAGCGAGCTGCCGATCCTCAAGTATCTCTTCGGTTCGCGTGATAAGACGAACACCGACGATGAGATCGTCTTCCTGCTGGTTCCGCATGTGGTCAGAGCGGCTGATATCACCCCCCTCAACCTGCGCCAGCTCGATACCGGCACGACGAACTCGATCGAGCTCCGTCACCTGCGTGCGACCCCGGAGGATGACGATCCAACTCCGCGGGGAACCGCCGCCACGATTCCGGCCTCGTCCGGCGTCACCCAGCTACCCTCCGCAACCGGCACGCAGTCAGGCGCGAGCGGCGCAGCGATGGGTGCGCTCGCGGGCATGCAGGACCAGCAGGCGGCCAACACGACCCCGGTCTCCCTGCAGCTGGTTGCCCCGACGGCGAACCAGCCGGTTGGCTCAAGCTTCAAGGTAATGGTGAATATGACTGGGGCAGCAGATGCCTACTCGGCCTGGTCCCAGGTCGTCTATGACGCGACCAAGCTGAGCCTGATCAACGTGGACGTGGGTGACTTGCTAGGCAAGGACGGCCAGCCGGTGGCGCTCGTGCACCGTGACGATGGCGGCGGCAACGTGACGATCTCTGCCTCGCGACCACCGGGCGTGGCAGGCGTCAGCGGCACCGGCAACGTCTGCACCCTAACCTTCCAGACCAAGGCGCCGGGCGACGCTTCGATCGCGGTCACGCGGCCGGTCATTCGGAATAGTAAACAGCAGCAGCTGAGCGCAAGCGGGTCTCAGGCGGTCGTGCACGTCCGGTGATAGGTTCTATGGGCAGGCTGGACGAGAAGCGGAACCGGGCTGACGCGAGCCGGATGGCGGGCATGGGGCTGCGCGTATCCGGTCGCCGGCGCGCCGTGCGGTTCGCAGGCCGGCGGCGAGGCGAAGCAGGCGTCACCCTGGTTGAGCTGATCGTGACAGTGGCGATCCTGGCCATCCTGGCCAGTGCCGCCGTGCCCATCACTCGCTTTGAACGCAAGCGGCAGAACGAGCGCGAGCTCCGCTACGATCTGTGGATGATGCGGGCGGCAATCGACCGGTATAAGGATGCGGCGGATCGAAACGCGTTTATTACCAAGGTCGACAGCATGAACTATCCGCCTGATCTGCAGACCCTGGTCACCGGGGTGGATGTGCAGGGTAAGAAGGTCAAATTCCTGCGGCGGATCCCGGTCGATCCGATGACCGGCAAGGATGATTGGGGCATGCGCTCGATGCAGGACGACCCGAAGAGCGACTCCTTTGGCGGACAGAACCTCTTTGATGTCTACAGCAAGTCGACCGGCACCGCGCTCGATGGGACAAAGTATGCAGACTGGTAGACGGAAACGGGGCCACCGGAGCCAAGGCGAAGCGGGCTTCACGCTGGTGGAGCTGATGATCGTGATGCTGATCATCGGCGTGCTGGCCGCGATCGCGATCCCGAGCTACGTCGCCTCGATGAAGAGCGCCAAGGAAGCGGTCCTCAAGGAGGATCTGCACGTGATGCGCCAGGCGATCGACTCCTACACGATGGACAAGGAAAAAGCGCCCGAGTCTCTCGACGACCTGGTGCAGTCGGGCTACCTGAAGGTGATTCCGAACGATCCGATGACCCACACCAATTCGACCTGGGTGACAGCCAACGATGACACGCTGATGAGCGTGGACCAGACGGCAAGCGGGATCGGGGACGTGCACAGCGGATCGGGTGAGGTGGGAACCAACGGCCAGCCTTACAGCAGCTGGTGAGATGCCCGTACTCGTGCCGGATCGGATCTTCGGAGGGTTGGCCTCAGAACGCGCCTGCTACGTGCGGCGCTGGACACTCTCTCGCATCTCTAGCCTTGTCTGACAGGCGAGAAGAACTACACTTTACAGTCGCGCCGGTCGCCCAAGGAGATGCTCGGCAACCGTGCTATCGATCACGTATGGCGCTACCCGCCGGGTGGTACTCGAGATAAGCCGGCACGCGCGCGACCTGGGTGTTGCCGTCCTCCATACGCTTGACGTAGCTACGAATATCGGAGCCGCTGCCCACTGGTGCCAGCACGGAACCATCTTCCATCTGAATCATGGGCACGAGGCGATTCGCCTGCGTGGACCACATCCAGGGCGTGATGGTGTCGGAGACGACAGGGCGCAGCCGGGCGTCGGGCAGGGGCTGGTCTTTGAGGGCAGGATCCTGGGAGACCGGGTCGAAGTCACTCTCAAACTCGACCTGTCCATGAGCGTCCGTGAGCACGCAGTGATCGTGGGCGGTGGCCCTCCAGCAGGCGATCCAGTCGCCATGCGGCGATAGCTGGACTTCTTCGCTCGGAGTGGGTCGCCATATCGCGGTCTCAGCAAGACGCGCCGGGCGGGCGGGGCGTTGATCAGCGAGGATCCGCAGCACGGCTACCGAGCCGACGTAGAGCACACAGCAGGTGCTCAACCCGATCAGGATCCTGAGGTAAAGCCTGTTTGTCATTTGCTACGCTTTCTGGGTGTGAGTTGGAGCAAGTAGAGCAAAAAAAGCTGTCTGTCAATAGGGAAGCTCTAGCGGCCTGACTGACCTGGGGGGAGGTGTCGGCTCGCTGTTGGTTTCACTCAGCCACATTATTCGACAAAAGTCTTCCCGGAACAAGCCGGCAGCCCACCGCCAGAGGAAAGATGAGTCCGAAGAGGTCAGTCTCTCCGAGCGCTGTAGCAAGCATGCTTAAAAGGAGAAGGAGAGCCCGCCTTCGACGCAGCGCTCCGCCTGGGCGAAGTACAGCATGGAGCCATCCTGCGAGTAGAAGGGTCGATATCCCTGTGCAAGCAGGTTGCGCACGTCCACGATCGCCTGCACGCCGTGCAGACCCATGTAGTGCATGTAGATCGGCTGGCGAAGATGGAAGCTCAGGTAGGGCTCCGGTGCCGAGCTGTCAAAGGGCGCGACCTGGGTGAGTGTGTCAGAGGGCTGCCAGCGATAGGAGGCTCGCCACTCGGTGCCGGAGTGATGGGCCACGCTGCCGATCGAGGCAGCCAGCATCGCCGCAGTATGAGGCTTGAGCGTCTCGACTGCCTCGCCGAGCGACTCGGGTAGTGAGCCGGCGGCCGCCTTCATGGAGAGAGCCTGACCGACCGCGTAGCGCACCGAGAGCCAGGTATCCGGGCTGAGTTGATCGCGAGCAATCGCCAGCACGCCGCTGCCGGTGTAGCCCTGGCCGGAGACAGTGATGAGCTGCGTTGCCGGATCGTAGAGCAGGTCGCCACCTGCAGCATCAGCAGGCGCGAGTGCGGCCCGTCCGTTGACGATCGCGACGCCGCCTCCCACCAGGGGGTGCTCGACGGCGTCGTGGAAGTAGCTCAGGCCTGCGCTCCAGTGGCCGGTGCTGGTGCCGGGGAACTGGTGCTGGACATCGAACGCCTGGTGCAAGCCTTGCTCCAGGGCCAGAGCGCCCTCGCGCTCGCTGACGCGCGGGCTCAGGCTGCCATCCCGGTCGAGTTCCGCTGCGTACTCGGCATCGGGCGAGGCCGCGATCCGGTAGCGGTAGAGGTTCGCACCCTGGTGCACTTTCAAGCCGGCAAAGGGGTGCGCTGCCGCGAGCGTGCCTCCCAGATGCACAGCCTCGAGTTCGTTGCCGGCCTCGGCTTCCATGCCGGGCACTGGCGTCAACGTCATCGCCGAACGCACCGTCATCATCTGCAATCCGGCGTCGCGGCTGGAAACCACGTCGGGCCGGTCTGAGAAGGAGGCGACCGTGATCATGGCGGCGCCGGGCCCCAGCTGGCGAAGGTACGCCGCTGTCGTGCGCAGGGTCGCGCCATCGCTCTGGCCGAGGTCGGTGCGCAGGATCAGCTGGTGGGCATCGTCGTGGCCGCGCTCGATCTCGACGTCCTGGTGCATGCCGCCGTCGCCAAAACGATTGGAGCCGCTGCGCACGGTCAGCCGGCGCCTCAGCCCGTCTACTTCGCGGCTGTCGGTGACCAGCACGACGGGAGCGCCGGTGCCGTCGTCTTCGAGCACCCGGAGCAGGGGCCGGTTGGTGGAGAGCCGCAGGGTCCAGTTCCAGTCATCGCGAGCCTCGTCGGCCGCGCGTGGCTGGGCAGGCAGCCACTGGAAGGCCTGGTAGAGGGTGTTCAGGGTCAGGTTGACGACCACACGGCTGGTGGCGAGAAGGCGCAGGTTCTCGCGCAGGGTAGGAAGAAAGAACGAGCTGCTGGCCTTGACTTCGTAGGTACCGGGGGTGACACGGGGCAGAGCGTAGCGGCCGCGATCGTCGGTAAAGGTGCGGGCAACCACCTCGAGGTTAGCGCCAAGCAACTCGACGAGCGCGCCTACCTGGGGCGAGCCAGCGGTGTCGCGCACGATGCCGGAGACGGCAGGCCGTAGCAGCGACGGGTTGCCAGCCGGGACACGCGGAGAGCCCGTGAACCATCCGCCCGCGTCACCCTGCTGGGTGCGCTGGCCAAGCGCGGCAACGGGCGCGACCAGCAGAGCGCCTACGCCCAGGATCGCGGCGGCTACGACGAACCTTTGCCCCGAAGAGCGGGGCTCGCGAATGTTGAGAGAGCTAGGGTTCAATGCACTCAGTTCACGCGCTGCTGGCGTAAGTCCGAAAAATGAGGAGCATGCGGGCTATACGGTTCTTCGTCCGCTGGCCCGGAATCACTCGATGAGACTACTTTACGACTGCCTGATGCGCCCCGACTTAAGAGCACGCACCACTCTCGAAACCTACTCCAGATCTATTCCACGTTGAAGGGCACCGTCTCGGCAATCTGCTGCTTGGAAACGCTGTCGTCAATACTGACTTTGACCTGGTACTTGCCCGGGGGCACGCTGGTGAGGGGAACGCTCTTGGCCAGGGTCAGCTGGTCCGAGCTTGCACCGAGCAGCTTGGTGTCCTCGTCCTTGGTGAAGATCGCTTTGCTGGTCGCCATATCAATGATCTGGTAGCGCACGACCGCCGAGTTCTTCTTGCTCGTGTCGTCGATGCCGAGGTTATAGACCTGCATCCAGAAGTTCAGGCTCTGGTCCTGCTTGAACGAGGCGGGCGTGGCCTGGTTGGCCTGTACGGTGGGTAGCAGTTTGGTGTTGCCGATGATGAAGTTGCCAGTCCCGATCTCCTTCGACGCGACCTTCTCCATCTTCTTGGCCAGGATCAGCGAGGAGGCCGAGAGCCGGTCGTCATCGTACTTGGGCACGGTGATGCCCTGGGCCCAGGTGCCGATGTGATCCGGATTGTTGACGTCCTTGATGGCGATGTCGACGCGATAGCGGCCGGGCCGAAGCGGCAACGCCTTCCAGTAGAGCTGTGAGCTGTCGAGCGTCTTCGGCAACAGCTCGCTTGGCTCCTCGACCTCGACCGTCTCCTCAAAGCTCTGCACGATCTTGTCGGTGATCGTTGAGACACGGCCGATGATGTGCACGTCGCCGCGCGAGACCCCGTCCTTGGTGGTGAAGGTGATATTGCGATTCTTAATCTGCAGCGTCACCGGCACCAGCACCGTGTCATCGGTCACCTTGACGTAATCGGTACGCACGTCGAAGGGGAAGAAGGGACCATTGAGCAGCTTGTGGTTGGACATGAAGCTCTCCAGCTGCAGGTCCTTGAACTTGATCACCGGAGGAGCCTGGAGCTTGGCAAACTGCTCCAGGCGGTCAAACTGCTTGGACTGCGACTGACCGGACATCGGTCCGGTGCCCAGGTTCTCCAGCCCGCCGTGGAAGCGGTCTGCCTGCTTGGCCTGGCCCATCTGCTCATACATCGTCTGGCCGGCGCCGGGCACGTGCAGCAGCGCGTCTTTCTCAGATCGATCGATGGTCATGTGGTAGTCGCCGCACATGCAGGTGTCGACGAACTCGATGTCGATGTTCTCGCCGATGCCTTCGAGGTAGCGGTAGTGCCAGGTCTCAAACGGAAAGGTCGAGGTCGAGCCGCCGCCTTCCTCCATCGGCCGATCGTAGCTGCCGCCGGAAGGGTGGGAGTCGATCGAGTCGGCCTTGCCGTAGGCGATGTACATATGCCCGCGATCGGTCTTCCAGCCCGGCTTGCCGGCTGCAAAGTGCTCATTCGCGTAAGCGATGCGGCGGTAATGCTCCTCGCGAAACTCGTTCTCCGGCGACTCGGGATTGGCATTGCGGCGCTGCCAAAACGTCTCGATGAACGCCTCGCGCTCTTCATCGTTGGAGAGGCTCTTGAACGCCTTGAGCTCCTGATCGGTGATGATCCAACGCACGTCCTCATCGACCCACTTCTTGTAGGGTCCCTTCAACTCCTGGCGCAGCTCTTTCTGCTGCTTGAAGCGCTCCTTGTCCGCGATCGGCCGGTTGAGCGGCGAGTCCGCGTCAGCGGACGCCGGAGCCGAGGCTTTGACCGGTGGCGCGGCAGGGGTCGCGGGCGGTGCCGGAGCTTGGGCGGCGGGCGTGCTCAGAGTGGCAGCTTGCTGGGCGCGTGCCTGAAGGCCTGAACCAATCGCGCAGGAAAGTGCAAGGACGAGTACGGCGGAAGCGTGGCGGCACATAGAGGGTGAGTTGCGCATGGTACGGCTTACTCCTGGGGGCATCCTCATTCTATGGTTCCTCTGCTGCTTCCACAAGCACCCTTCGCAACCTTCCAGCATGATGGTGCATCATGCGTGATACGCGCACGAGGCACATCGCTTGCGGCGTTAGACGAGGCCTCCTTCCATCGGTGAGCCGTGCGGATCCTAAAAGGTGTAGATCTTCCAATCGACCCGAGAACCTCTGAGCGGCAGAAATGCTGGGCTTGGAACAAGGCCAGCTAAACACAATGGAGTTTGGTGATGGAGTCGCGACCTTCCGGATCGCGTCACCAGTGGCCTTCGCCTACAGTCAGGAAGCAACGTGACCTTAGGAAGCAACATAGCGAGCGAGCTACTGCTTGGCTGTCTCCCGCTCAAGCGCCTGCCGCAAGACAACTTCGAGCGAGGCTTTGAGCTGCTGGTAGTCTGCTTCGCCGGTTCGGCCACTGAGGCGTTCCGTTTCAAGGGCGAAGAGAGCTTCCTTCAGAGCATTTAGCAACCCTGAGCTTGCCGGACCGCCGGCTGCGATCATGGCAGAGGCGGGGCTTGACTCCGGGTGTAGCGTTGACTGCAGAGCGGGGTGCTTAGCATCCGGGCGCGGCTGTGACGGGTCAGACCCGCGTACAGCAGGGGATCGCGCGCTCGCCGCGTCCGGCTTGCGCAGCAGCCAGGCTGCGGCGACGACCAGCACGAGGGCGAGCGCGCTCAGGATCCACCACTTGTACTTGTGCAGCGGGTCAGGCGTGTCGATCGGCGGCCCGAGTCCACCGCCCGGGCGGGAGTCTACCCCGGCTTCGCCCTGCGCGGCGGTCGGTGCGCCCTGGCCTGCGGCGCCGGCAGCCTGGCTGGTATCTCCTTGCTGGGTCTCTCCACCGCCCGGCGCGCCGTTCGGGTCGCCTGGCTGCGCGCCCTGCGCCTCGCGGGGCATAGAGCCGGTACCCGCGATGGTGAACTGCACCGGCTGCTCGACGGCTATGCCCTTGCGCACAAAGGTCTGGGCGGCGACGCTGTCGGGTACCGGTTGAAACTCGGAGCCGCGCGGGGTGAACTGCATGCTCTTGGGCAGCATGACCACAAAGTTCTCGGTCGGCAGGGCAACACGCTGCGAGAACTGGAGGCTACCCGAGTAGGGCAGATGATAAGAGACCTGGAAGCGGGTTTCGCCGGGGCGGATAGGAAAGACAAAAGCATAGTGGCCAGGGTCAGCCTTCGGGTCAGCCCCGACCGGGATTGGCGAGGAGGCGACCGGCATCCCGGCCGGACCCATGGCGGCGCTGGCCTCGAGCTTCGCGCCGGCCGGCAGGTAGATCTCGTAGGCCCGGCGGCTAAGCTGGGTCATGGCGGGCTTGGAGTCGTTGCGGACGAAGTAGTTCTCAACCACGTGCAGGCCGTCCGGATCGGTCTGCATGTTGAGCACGTCAGCCTCGGTCGAGATGCCTTTGACCTTTTCCGCGACATCGTAGACATCGACGTCGACGGTGTGAGCGGCCGGCGGCGCAGGCTGAAAGTAGGTTGCCTTCTGGTGATCGACGCGGATCAGGTGGTTGCCGCCAACGCCGTCTGGCGCCTCGAGCGAGTAGTGCCCGTGCGCGTCGGTGGTCGTGCGAGCGATCTCCTGCATGCCCTGGCCGAAGCCGATGAGCACGACTGTGTCGCCGGCTGCAACCTTGTTGGTGGTGCGGTCGCTCACCGTGCCGGTAATCGTGGATGCATGGGCGAGCGGCGTGAGGATCGCGGCTGCGAGCACAGCGATCACCGAGGTGAGTAAGCGGGAGAGTCGTCCAGGCATCATGGCGTCAAAGGCGATTGTACAGAGAGCGACAGGGGAGAAGAGCGCGGCTCGGCGCTTGGGACTCTTACTCTGCGACTCAAAAGGAGCCCGGTTCCGGGATCGTGATTTCGGCAGTCATGTAGTGCACGGCCTTGCCGACGAGCACGACCCGTTCGCCGTGCAGTTCGCAGCTGAGACGGCCGCCACGCCGGGAAAGCTGCTGCGCATGGAGGACCGTGAGGTTGAGCCGCTCGCCCCAGTAGGGCGCCAGCTCACAGTGCGCCGAGCCGGTAACCGGATCCTCAGCGATGCCGCCCTTCGGCGCAAAGAAGCGGCTGACAAAATCAGCATTGCGGCCTGGCGCGGTCACGATCACCCCGCGCAGACCAAGCCGCTTCAAGTGGGCGAGATCCGGCTCAATGGCCAGTACATCTTCCTCTGTCGCGTAGACGGCGAGGTAATCAAAGGCAGACAAAGTCGCGACAGGAGCCTTGCCGAGCCCCTCGAGAAGGGCAGCCGGGGCTTGGCAGGGCTGCGGCATGACGGCGGGAAAGGTCATGCGAAAGGCGTCACCCTGGCGGCTCACGATGAGCAGGCCGGAGCGGGTGTGGAAGCGTATCTCAGGTCGGGCGAAACCGAGATGCTCATAGAGCACGAACGCTGAGGCAAGCGTCGCGTGCCCGCACAGGTCCACTTCGTGCACAGGAGTGAACCAGCGGAGCTCGAAGCCGTCGTCTGCAGGCGCAAAAAAGGCGGTCTCGGAGAGGTTGTTCTCAGTCGCAATCGCCTGCAGGAGCGAGTCGGGCAGCCACGCCTCTAAGGGACAGACTGCTGCAGGATTGCCTGCAAAGACCTGCTCGGCAAAGGCATCCACCTGGTAGATCGTTAGCTTCATCGATGCATCTTCCCAGGGGAGCTAGATAGCTCGCTGCGGTAGCTTCCTGCTCAGCGGCGAAGACCTTCGAGCAAGTCGATCTCGCTCACCACTTCGGTGGCCTCGCCTTCGAGCGTGGCCCGTTCGGCGGCATACTCGTCGTCGCGATACTTGCCGGCGCGGAACTCAAAGTTCAGGTCGCGCAGGTTGTCGTAGAGAATGTCTTTCCGCTCACGCAGGAACTCGAGCCGCGTCTTTTCACTCTGGGCGGCGACCTGTTTCTCCGGATAGAAGACGTAGGTCAACAAAGCTAAGGTCATGACCGCGCAGACCAGGATGGTCAAAACTCGGTCTCCCGGCGGATACGCTCGCGAGCGGCTGCCTGCTGCGGCGAGAGGGCGACCCGGTGCGGCGTTTCGACCCGGGCCAGACGCCAGCGGCGGATCAGCACCAGGGAGCCGGCAAGGCCAAAGGCCAATACCGCCGGCGGCATGATCCAGGCGATTTTATTGAAGCCGGTGAGCATGGGCGCGGCTAGCACGGTCGGCCCGTACTTGGCCTGGAAGGCCTCGAGGATGCCGCGATCGGAGGCGCCGCCGGCGAGCGAGGTACGCAGCATCTGCAGCATGCCTGCCGAGTCTGGGCAGCCGACATGGTTGCACTCGATCAGGATCTGCGCGCAGCTGCAGACGCACATCATTTGGTGGCCGAGATTGTCGTAGCGGACCGAAGTGTCGGCGGCGCCCAGGCTTCCCATGGCGAGGATGGCGACACAGAGGGCGGAGCAAAGCCGGGCAAAACCGCCTGCGCGGCTGGCGGCACCTACCGGTGCGGCAGACGCCCTTCGGGCATCTTGCAGCGCCGCAGGCGGCACACGCGTCACGAAGTGACCGCTTCCCGCGCAGGGGGTCTTGCTCTTGATCCCGCGCATCAGTCGCCACCTACCAGCGCTTCGCGCGCCGGTAGGGTGCGGGTGCGGCTGGCGGCAAGTGCGGCTGTCAGGTTTGGGGAGAGAGCGACCGCGGTACCGGCGACCACGATGAGCACGCCAATCCAGATCCAGGCGACTAGGGGATTGAGAAAGACCTTGATGATCGGCAGGCCGGTGTCAGGGTTCTTGCCGGCGTAGACGACGTACAGATCCCAGGCCAGCGTCGAATGATTGGCGACCATGGTCGCGGTCTGCTGCGAGGCGGCGTAGAAGCGCTTCTCAGGGGCCATCTGGGTGACCTTGCGGCCGCCGCGGAAGACGTCGAGCAGCGCGTACTCGGAGTCGTAGTTCAGGTTCGAATCCTGCGTGTAGCTCTGGCAAACCAGGGTGTAGGGCCCGACCTGCATGCGATCGTGGAAGCCAAGCTCCTGCTCTTTGTTCTGGTTGAAGGCCGAGCCGGCGAAGCCGATGAAGATCACCGCTACGCCAAAGTGGATGATGTAGCCGCCGTAGCGACGAGTGTTGCGGCGGGTCAGCTGCACGGCAGACGCGAGCAGGTTCTGCCCGGTGTGCCGGGCGATGACGCCCGCGCCGCGCAGAAATTCAGAGGAGATGGCAGTGACCACAAAGGCGGACAGCACCCAGACCGTAAATGCGTAGAAGGTCCCGACGTCCTCCCACGGACGAGTGCCGGAGGCGAGCAGCAGGACGATCATCGCGGCCGAGGCGATGGCCGGGTTGACCAGGTTGCGCCGGATCGACCGGAAGGAAGCTGAGCGCCAGGCGAGCAGCGGCCCGATACCGGTCAGAAGCATCAGGAAGATGCCGATCGGGACCGCGACCCGGTTATAGAAGGGTGCACCGACGGTAACCTTATTGCCCTGGACGTACTCCGAGATGAGCGGGAAGAGGGTGCCCCAGAGGACGGTGAAACATGCTGTCAAGAGCACGAGGTTGTTAAACAGGAAGCTCGACTCGCGGGAGACAAGCGCCTCGATCTGGTGCTCGCTCTTGAGGTGATCACTCTGCCGGATGAAGGTGAACAGGCAGACGGCGAGCGTAAAGAGCATAAAGGCGTGAAACCAGGTCCCGATCGAGCTCTGGGCAAAGGCATGGACGGAGCTGACCAGGCCGGAGCGGGTCAGGTCGGTGCCGAGCAGGGTGAGCAGGAAGGTGGCAAAGATGAGCCACACGTTCCACTTCTTCATCATGCCGCGCTTCTCCTGCATCATGACCGAGTGCAGGAAGGCGGTGCCAGTGAGCCACGGCATGAGCGAGGCGTTTTCGACCGGGTCCCAGCCCCAGTAGCCGCCCCAGCCAAGCACCGAGTAAGCCCAGTGCGCGCCCAGAAAGATGCCGCAGGTAAGAAAGGCCCAGGTCACCATCGTCCAGCGACGGGTGATGTGGATCCACTTTTCGCCCGGGTAGCGCATCATGAGCGCGCCGAGCGCGAAGGCGAAGGGCACGGCGAAGCCCACGTAGCCGAGGTAAAGCATCGGCGGATGGATGACCATCTCCGGGTACTGGAGCAGCGGGTTGAGCCCGAAGCCGTCCGCCGGGATGGTGCCCGAGACCAGCGCGAAGGGCGGCGCGGCGAAGTTCAGGATAGCGAGAAAGAAGAGCTGGGTCGCGGCCAGGATCGTCGAGGCATAGGCGGTCAGCTTGACGTCCACCTTGTGGCGCAGCCGCAGCACCAGCCCGTAGCCGGCCAGCAGCCACGCCCAGAGCAGCAGCGATCCTTCCTGGCCCGACCAGAGCGCGGCAAACTTATACGCGCCAGGCAGCGCCCGGTTGGAGTGGTGGAGGATGTAGGAGACGGTGAAGTCGTTGGTAAACGCGGTCCAGATGAGCGCGAAGGCGGCTCCGGTGACGGCGAAAAAGCTGGCGATGCCGGCCCGGCGAGCGGTCTCAGCCAGACGCTCCGGGGTAAGCCGGCCGGCTGTGCCTGTCGCCAGCTGGCGCAGCGCGACCGTGCCTGCCAGCAGGGTGTAGCCGCTGAGAGCAAGAGCGAGCAAGAGGGCGTAGCTGCCAAAGGAGGGCATCATGAGCAGGTTTCTTCTTGCTTGATTGTCGCAGAAAGGCAGCGTCTACCGGCGATCTTCCTGCGAAGCCTTTCCATGTGGTTCAAGCAGAGGTAAAAGCAGACAGGGATGTGCATTGCCTGCGCACGTTTCTGGTACCGAGTGCATCAGGCGGCGGCATGGGCGCAGGGGTGAGTGTACGGGTTTGCTGGGGATGGAAGATGAGATTGGACAGGGATTCTCATGGAGAACTGTTCCTAAAGGTGTCTCCTCCAGAACGGTACTTTCGTGCTCAGAAAGTACATTCTTCGACATCCAAGCAAACTATCGTTCCCCGTAGGAAAGCAACCTCGGTTGTATACAGAACATCTTCCCAGATACTTATCCAGACAAAGCCGTATTGGCCGTGTTTTTTGCCTTTCCAACTTTATGACTCCTCAGATCCTTCTTGTCGACGATAATGCCGTCCAGGCAGCGACGCGTGACGCCATCCTTTCGAAAAGCGGACTACGTGTCGTGGTCGCTAACCACGCCGAAGAGGCACTCGAAGTCCTCAGTCGGCCCGAGATCCGAGCCAGCATTCGCCTCGTCATTACCGACCACTTCATGCCCGATGTGAACGGGCCTGAGCTGGTGCAAAGGTTACGGGTCCTGCTCCCGACGCTGTCCGTACTGGTTCTCAGCGGCATGCCAGGGATCGAAGAGGAGTACGAGGGGCTGAACGTAACCTTCTGTCTTAAGCCCTTTCCTCCCGAGGAACTCATTCGCATCACGCACCAGCTGGTTGGCCAGACGATCCTGCGGAGTGCCTAAGCCAAGCTGCTCCATACTGTCGCTCGGCCATTCATCCTCTCCTCTCGAGTTGGCTTCGGCGTCCTGGCGGTTGCACTACGACGCCTGAGAGTGCGGTCCCAGGTAAGCACCAGGGTGCGCGACTCGTCTTCCCGACTCGCCGTTCTAAGACCCTTCACACAGTCTCTGCTTGCTTCGGCATGGCGGTTGCTCGCAGCTAGAGCCGTCCTTGCATTCTTCTAGCAGCTTTGAGAGCAGCCCCTCAGGCGCCGTTGATGCTGCTGCCGGGCCCGGTCGACCAGTGCGCAGTTCGCCTTATCTCAGAGCCCTTCAAGACCAACAAACTTCCGTAATGTGCAAAGCCTATGCGCTTTCATGCAGAGTTCAGGCATGGACGCAGGCTTGGGCGTCATCGCACAAGCGCACTGCCTGCAGCTGAAGAAGCGCGTCCCGAGCACCGGCTCATCGAGAACGCAGCTTCGGCAGATCAACCACGCGTTTCGGCCGATAAGCAAGACGAAGACGCTGCTCGTGCAGCTGACCGCGGCAGACTCTTGCCTGGTTCAGAGCGCAGCGCCTGCCGAGTGTCGGCGATAGGCGGGGACGTGCGCAAGCGGAGCACCGCGAGACAGAATGGAGTGACATTATGGTTGCAGCCAAGCCGCACTGCCCGCACTGTGAAGCCATAGAGCTGCGCCGAAACGGACGTTCGGGCTTCTGGCAGAGACAGATCCTCTCCCGGCTTGGCTACTTTCCCTGGGAGTGCGGGCAGTGCCGGGTGGTGTACATGCTGAAGCTTCGCTCCCGTGGCTACCGGCCGGCACCGACGGGCACCAGCCCGAGCAGGCTGCTCCAGCAGTTCTTGTTGAAAGATCAGGGGTAATCTCACGCAGGCGGTCGCAGGCGGTGCTAGCGGAAACCTTTCTCAAGACATGACCTAGTCTCTCGAGGCGTGACCTAGGTGGGCATACTCATTCTTTACCCCTGGCGCCGGACGGCGGCGATGGCGAGCCTCTTTACTGGGGCCGCCACCGCAGCTTGCCTCGAAGGTTCTTAGCCCACCGTTTGAGCGCTACGCCAAGCCGTGAAGCAAGCAGGCGCCTGTGCCGACTGCCGCCTTAAAGGACCGCGTGAGGCCTCCGGAGCATAGCTCAACCGCAAATAGCCCTCCGCAGCATAGCTCCGAAGCTAGCCCCGCCAGTGGCCGGGCACCCAGGCGAAACCGCCGGGCCGAGGATCCCAGCGGCCGGCCACCCACACGGCGCGCGGCCGTGGAGGCAGCACCCAGCGGCCGCCCTCCCAATGATAGGCGCGACCATCCCAGCGGTGGTATCCCGGGACCCAGACATAGCGCGGTCCAGGCGCCGGCACGGGCCGCTCGACCACCGCAGGTGGCGGCGCCACCCGCACGAACTGCGCCTGCGCCAGGCCTGCTGTCAGCAGCAGACCGGCGATCGCAATCACCATTTTCTTCTTCATTTCCAAGCTCCTTCAGTAAGGGAGACAGTAAGGCAGAGCAGGGTGTGATCTCACGCGAAGCCGTTAGCCCGCCGCGCATACGAACCCGGCGGACGAAGCCGGCAAGCCATTTCCACCAGCCCGGCTCGAGTTTACCGCGAAAGATTCGCTCTTTCTGCTCGCTCGTTGTGTGCATAGACCCGGGATCGCTCTGGCAGTTGCGCTCTGATCGCGGCAGCTTCGGCCGCCGCGAGAAGGCTCGGCGGGTGGCTGCCAAGCAACCCGGGCTTACTTAGCATGCGTCGGAACGTTGCTTCCGTTGTACCTTGGTGATGATCTGCGGTGATGATTCTGCTACTGGCAAAGGTCGGCCTGGGTCCGGCTGTGACTGAAAGCTGTGATCCCAGGGCTAAGGACCTGCAGCTCTGGAACCTCGGCGCTGGGTTCTGCGTAGTGAGTAAGGACTCAAGTCCGTGAGCGTCTGCTGGGCCTTCCGCCCGGAAAAGCTCTTACACTGAGAGGGAAGTGGCTCGACGCTGAGCCGATTTGCGCGCCGCTGAGGCAGTTGGCGCGCCGCTTCTTGAAGAAAGCCTGGGTAGAGCATTTACCGATGAGCAAGAAAAAGATAGCTGGGATCGTGGTTGCGGTGCTGGTGCTGGTCGGCATCGGCGTCTTTACTGTCTTGCGGGCGCAGGCTGCTTACACCAAGGTGCTGACTGGGACCGTGACCCAGGGCAGCCTGACCTCGCTGGTCAGCGGCACCGGCCAGATCAAGCCCAAAACCTACGTCAATATCGGGGCAACAGCGTTCGGTCGCATCACCCACCTGTATGTCAAGGAGGGCGAGCGGGTCAAGCGCGGGCAGATGCTGGCCTCGATTGAGAGCGTGCAGCCGGCAGCGAGCGTGGACGCGCAGCGAGCCTCGATCTCGGCTGCCAAGACCGATATCACCTCCTACCTGGCCGCGGAGAAGACAGCTCAGGCGAATGTGGAGCACGCGCAGGCCGACCTGGAGCAGAAGAAGCTCGACTTTGCGCGCTATCAGGAGCTCTACCGGGAGAAGCTGGTCTCCAAGCAGGATTTTGACGCGCGCAAGGCCGCCTATGACCTCGATGTGGCCACGGTCTCGCAGAGCGATGCCGCGCTCGCCCAGGCCAAGGCGCAGACCGAGTCGGCGCGCGGGCATCTTGGCACCGCGGTCGCGACCCTGCGCAGCGACGTCGACTCGCTCAACAAGACGATCGCCCAGGCGCCCTACGATGCGATTGTGACCAACCTGCCGGTGCGCGAGGGTGAGACGATGGTGGTCGGCATCCAGAACGCCGAGGGCTCGACGCTGATGACGCTGGCCGATATGTCGGTGGTCACAGCGGAGGTCAAGATAGACGAGACTGATATTGTGAACCTGAAGCTGGGTCAGCCGGCCGATGTCTCGGTGGACGCGCTTCCTGGCAAGATCTTTAAAGGGCACGTGACCGAGGTAGGCGACCAGGCCCTGCTGCGTTCCACCGGCGTGGCGACCTCGCAGTCCACCAGCGGCACCGAAGAGGCGAAGGACTTCAAAGTGATCGTTACGCTTGATCCCGGCCAGGCAGCGGCTGCCGATCTTCGCCCCGGGCTCTCGGCGACGGCCAAGATTACGACCGCTCATAAGGACGGGGTGCTCTCGCTGCCCATCCAGGCACTGGCTCCTGCACCGGCGGGCAGCGGCGCCAGGGTTGAGGCGGCGAGCAGCGGGAGCCCGCAGCAGGGCGTCTTTGTGCTGCGCACCGAGAAAGGCAAGCTGCACGCCCACTTTGTGCCCTTGATTACCGGCATCACCGGCACAACGAACATTGAAGTGGGTGGCGATTTGCATGCCGGCGACGAGATCGTCACCGGCAGTTACAAGACCCTGCGCAGCTTGAAGGATGGAGCGCTGGTGAAGCGGACCACCCCGGAAGCGATCGCCGGCAAGCCAGACGGCATGTAGCAGCGTATCGTGCAGCAGGCAGCCAAGGCGGCCACGGGAGAACAGATGAGGGAACAATCGATTGTGGGCGAAGAGGCGATCGCAGGCCACGCCCGACCCGGGGCAGCTTCCCCGGCCGAGCGGCCCGAGCGCAGCAACGTCATTATCCTTGATGACGTCTGGAAGACCTACGTGATGGGCGGCCAGGAGGTGAATGCGCTGCAGGGCATCACCATGAGCATCCAGCACAATGAGTATGTGGCCATCATGGGTCCATCGGGCTCCGGCAAATCAACGCTGATGAACCAGATCGGCTGCCTGGATACGCCGACCCGCGGCACATACCGTTTGAATGACCATCTGGTATCAGAGCTGAACGACGATGAGCTGGCCCGGATCCGGAATCGGGAGATCGGCTTTGTCTTCCAAACCTTCAACCTGCTGGCTCGCGCGACGGCTCTGCACAATGTGGAACTGCCACTGATCTATAACGGAACTCCGGCCGCTGAGCGGCTCGAGCGAGCCAAGGCCGCGCTGATCGCGGTTAACCTGGAGTCGCGCATGGATCATCGGCCAAACGAGCTCTCCGGCGGCCAGCGCCAGAGGGTAGCCATTGCACGGGCGCTGATCAACAATCCCTCGATCATTCTGGCCGATGAGCCGACCGGCAACCTCGATTCCAAGACCGGCGATGAAATCATGGCGCTCTTTGATGTACTGCATGCGCGAGGGAACACGATTGTGCTCGTGACCCATGAGCCCGACATTGCCGAGTACGCCAATCGCGTCGTGCATATCAGGGATGGGACGATCTTTTCTGATCAGCCATCGAGCCGTCGCCGCGCGAGCGGCCACGCGTGAGCATGGCAGCCGCGCTACAAGTGGTGACTGCCAGATAGGTTCAGCCGTTCAGAAGGCATCAGTCACCGCTCTGGTTACAAATCAGGCGCTGCCTTCCGGCTTGTCAACGCGGCTGATCTGCACAGGGCAACTGGTCGCGCACCTGATAGCTGGATTGCCAGGGCCGCTCGCCCGGCTGATCTGTTTTCGTCTCTGGCTTGGCCCCGATCCAAAAAATCGCAGTCGAGTTGACTCATCTCCTCTCACGAGCCGCCGATAAGCCCACCATGGCAACGTTGCCGCAGGGCAGGGACGGAGAGGTAGCGGGGATGATCAGAGACAAGGAGATCGCGACAGCGGCCAGAGAGCCGGCAGTCAAGACGCGATGGATGTTGGGAGAGATGGTCGGGCGCAGTGCGGCCATGGAGCGCCTGTTCCTGCAGATGCGCTACCTTGCCAACCACCTGCGCGTGGCGCTGATTGAAGGCGAGAGCGGCACTGGCAAGCTGATGACCGCAAAAACTCTGCATGCTTTGGCCACCGGCCGGGCGAGTGGATTTGTGCCGTGCGCTGCGACAAGATTTCTTCGCGGCAACTGCGGCAGCACGCTTGAGGAGGCCCGCGGCGGCACGCTCTACCTCACCCGCGTCGACACTCTCACCGCAGAAGACCAGGCTAAGCTGCTGCACTTGCTTGAGTGGCACCAGCACCAGCACACGCGCAACAATGCGGCGCAGGCACCGAGGCAGATCCTTGTCTCCTGCGAGCATCCGCTGCGTGGCCTGGTACTGCAAGGCCAGATGCGCGCCGATCTCAGCTACCATCTCACGTCGGTGCGCCTGCAGCTGCCTGCCCTGCGCGACCGTCGCGAAGACATATCGCTGCTGGTTGACCACTTTCTCGAGCAGTTCTCGCGCCGGCACGGTAAACCGCTGCGCGGCCTTGGGCCTGGCGTGCTGCACCACCTGCTGGCGCATGGCTGGCCAGGCAATGTGCGCGAGCTCGAGACCATCATCTCGAGCGGCGCCCTGATGTGCGAGGGCCAGTTTATCCGGCTGATCGATCTGCCGTTGCTCTCGGCTCCTGCTCAGGAGGAGCCATCTCCGTTCCTGGCTTCGCCCGGCGCTGCGACCCCGAGCCAGCAGCAGGGCGAGCAAGAAGATCCCAATCTTGATCGTGCCATCCTGCGGCACATCCGTCGCGTGCTGGCCTCGGTTGGCGGGAATAAACTGCGTGCCGCTCGGCTGCTCGGCATCAGCCGGTCCACCCTGTACCGGCTGCTGGATGCGAGCAGCATGGGCATCAGCCACTAGGAGCACCTGCCGGCAGAGTGTGGGCTGAGGGATCCCCGCCAAGCCTTGCTTGGGGAAGCTTCCTTGAAAAGATTGCTGGGGAAGAGTTCCTGGGCAAGATCCCTCGGGCCTAATCGCGACCGCCTGCAGATGGAGGGAAGATGCATTCGCGGCGCACGAGCTTTGCCGCGCTCCGGGGGCTGCTCTGCATCGGCCACCGGCTCAGGGCAGGTAAGGTAAACTCGGCAGAACGCCTTGCTGCTCCGCGCACTCAGGCGGGGAGCAAGCCTGCCGAGCTTATGACACTTTCCCGCATCGTGACACTTACCCTTGCCGCTTGCCTCCTTGCAACGAGCCCGGGGCGAGGCCTCCTGGCCCAGACCAGGCTAGTCCCCGCGTCGCAGCCGGCGCCGCAGACTGCCGCCGAGCGAAGCAAAGCACTGGCCGCACTCTTTGCCCAAGTCTGGCAGGAGCAGCTCGAACACTCGCCCGAATTTGCTTCCACGATCGGCGACAAACGCTACAACGACCGGCTCGACGACCGCTCGGCCGCGGCCTACAACCAGCAACTGCAGCGAGAAGCTGACACCCTGGTCCAGCTGGCTGGCATCGACGCCACGGGCCTGAGCGAGCAGGAGCAGCTCTCCAAAGAGATCCTGGTGCGCAGCCTTGTCCAGGATCAGCAGGAGGCCGTCTTCAAGCCCTGGGAGATGCCGGTCTCGCAGTTTGACGGCATTCAGAGTGACTTGCCCCGGCTCGTCGGCGAGCTCACCTTTACCAGCGTCAAGGATTATGACGATTACCTCGCGCGGCTGGGCCAGGTGCCGACTTCGTTTCAGCAGGTGACGGACGACCTCGATGCCGGCATCGCCGACCATCGCACCCCGCCTCGCTACCTGCTGGAGAAGGTCTCGACCCAGACCAAGACCCTGGCCACGCAGAAGCCGGAGGAGAGCCCCTTCGCGCGGCCGCTGGCCAAGTTTCCGGCTTCCGTCCCGGCCGAGGACCAGGCGCGGATCCGGACTGCGGTGCTGGCCGCCATACAAAAGCAGGTGCTGCCTGCCTATGCGCGCTTTGCCCGCTATCTCGACTCGCAGTACATCGCCGCCGGGCGCGAGGAGCCAGGTGCCTGGGCGCTGCCGAATGGGGATGCGTACTACCGCTTCCGGGTTCGCGAGCAGACCACGACCGACCTGACTCCGGACCAGATTCACCAGATCGGCCTGGACGAGGTGGCGCGCGATGAGCGCGAGCTGCTGGCTGTCGCACAGAAGCTTGGCTTTTCGACCGTCGCCGCGCTCCGCGCCTCCATCGCCGCCGATCCCAAGCGACACCCCACCAGCCGCGAGGCCCTGCTGGCTGTCTATCGGCAGGACCTGGACCAGATGAAGCCCAAGCTGCCCCAGTACTTCGGCCGGCTGCCCAGGGCTCCGCTGCTGGTCGAGCCGGTGCCCGCGTACATTGAGAAAGAGCAGGCGCCCGCGTACTACGAGGAGGGCACCGCGGATGGGACCCGGCCCGGCACCATCTTTATCAACACCTATGCCTTCGCCAGCCGGTCGCTCCCCAATGTCGAGTCGATCGCTTACCACGAAGGGCTGCCCGGGCACCACCTGCAGATCTCGATTGCGCAGGAGTTGGAAGGGCTGCCGGAATTTCGCAAGTACGGCCACTACGGTGCGTTTATCGAGGGCTGGGGACTCTACTCCGAGAGCCTGGGCAAGGATATGGGCTTCTACCAGGACCCCTACTCGGACTTCGGGCGGTTGGAGACAGATATCTTCCGCGCTGTGCGGCTGGTCGTGGACACTGGCGTGCACGCCAAGCACTGGAGCCGGCAGCAGATGGTGGATTACTTCCACGCGCACTCCGGGCTTGACGAAGCCTCGGTGCAGGCCGAGGTGGACCGCTACATCGCCTGGCCAGGGCAGGCGCTCAGCTACAAGGTAGGCCAGCTCAAGCTGCTCGAGCTTCGCGGGCGAGCCCAGCAGGCGCTCGGGCCAAGATTCGACTATCGCAGTTTTCATGACGAGGTGCTCGACTCGGGCGCGATGCCGCTTGACCTGCTCGACGAACGCGTGACCCGCTGGATTGCCCAGCAGAAAGCGGCAAAGTAAACCGATGGCCGGTGTAGAAGAAACAGTAGAAAAGCGGCCGCGCATCGCGGTGCTGGGCGCGGGCAAGATGGGCGGCATCCTGCTGCAGGCCTTTCTTAAGCAGAAGCTCTTTGCGCCTGACCAGATCACGGCAACGGTCGCGCACCAGGAGCGGGCGGTCGTGCTCTCGACCCAGTGGGGCGTGGAGGTGACGACCGACAATGCTGCTGCCGCGGCCGGGGCGGACATCCTCCTGCTGGCGGTCAAGCCCTTCCAGATGGAGGCGCTGGTACGCTCAGTCGCCCCCGGGCTGACTGCGGACAAGATGCTGATCTCGGTTGCCGCCTCAGTCAAGACCGGCGCGATCGAAGAGGCGGCTGGGCTCGAGCTTGCGGTCGTCCGCGCGATGCCGAACACCCCGTCGATGCTCGGTGTCGGCATCGCCGGGCTGTGCCGGGGGCGCTACGTGTCCGCCGCGCAGATGGACCAGGCGATCCGCGTCTTTGAGACTGTCGGGCGCACGGTCACGGTCGATGAAAAGCACATGGACGCGGTCACCGGACTCTCCGCCTCGGGACCGGCCTTCATTTACATCATTCTTGAGTCGCTCGCCGAAGCCGGCGTCAAGGTCGGCCTGCCTCGTGACGTTGCCACGCTGCTGGCCGCGCAAACCACCCTCGGCGCGGCCAAGATGGTGCTCGATACGGGCTACCACCCGGCCCTGCTCAAAGATGCTGTGACGACGCCGGCCGGCTGCACGATCGATGGCATCCTCGAGTTGGAGGAAGGCGGCCTGCGCGTGACCCTGATCAAAGCCGTCATGCGCGCAACCGCGCGGGCGAAAGAGTTGGCCGCTAGCTAGAGGCAAGACCGCCTACGCGGCTGGCGCCCACTTCGTGGGGAGTCTTCTGCCTGCGGCGCTGCAAAAGCAGTGAGCCCCCGGTAGTTCTCGGGGGCTCACTGCTTTTGTGACCCGAAGGGTCGGTATACCCGTCACGAAGTGACCGCCGGCCGCGTAGGCGGTTTTCGCCTGTTGCAAGTGGCCCGACTCGCGCTAGGCTAGGGGCATGGAAGATCACGGTGCTGCTGCTCTGACTGCCACCCTCGATACTGCTGCACTCGATCGCGGCGCGACCCTTCATCCGTTTACTCATCTCGCTGACTTTGCCTCGGGCCGCATGGGTGACCCGACCATTGTTGAGACAGCGCAGGGTGTACGCGTTACAGACTCGACGGGTAGGACGTTGCTGGATGGGTTTGCCGGGCTCTACTGCGTCAATATCGGCTATGGGCGCACCGAGGTCGCGGACGCGATTGCCCGGCAGGCGCATCGGCTGGCTTACTACCACACCTACGCGGCGCATACGACCGACGAGCTGGCCCGGCTTTCGGACCGGCTGGTACGGATGGGGTCATTTCAATCGAGCAAGATGAGCAAGGTCTTCTACGGGCTCTCCGGCTCGGACGCGAATGAGACCAATGCCAAGCTGGTCTGGTACTACAACAACCTGCGCGGGCTGCCGAAGAAGAAAAAGATCATCTCGCGGGAGCGAGGCTACCACGGGAACAGCGTGCTCTCAGGCTCGCTGACCGGAATGAGTTTTTACCACGACAATATGGACCTGCCGATCGCGGGCATTCTGCACACCGGCGTGCCGCACTACTGGCGTGGCGCGGAGGCCGGCGAGACCGAGGCGGAGTTTTCGCAGCGCCGGGCCGACGAGCTCGAAGCGATGATCGTCTGCGAGGGGCCGGAAACGGTCGGTGCCTTTATTGGCGAGCCGGCGCTAGGCACAGGCGGCATCATCCCGCCACCCAAAGGCTACTGGCCGCTGGTGCAGGCGGTGCTGCGCAAGTACGACATCCTGCTGATCGCCGACGAGGTAATCTGCGGCTTCGGCCGGATCGGTACCCCGTTTGGCTCGCACCTGTACGGCATGGAGCCGGACCTGATCACCGCAGCCAAGGGGCTGACCTCGGCCTATGTGCCGCTCTCGGCGTCGATGGTCAGCGAGCGAGTCTACTCGGTGATGGAGGGAGCCTCGGCAAGGGTGGGCGCTTTCTCGCATGGCTACACCTACTCCGGCCACCCGCTCGGCGCGGCTGCGGCCAACGCGGTGCTCGATATCGTCGAGCGGGAGCGGCTGCCGGAAGTGGCCGCGAGGACGGGCGCCTACCTGCAGGCTCGGCTCGCTTCGGCCTTTGCCGGCCACCCGATCGTTGGGGAGGTGCGTGGCGTGGGCATGCTGGCGGCGGTCGAGTTCGTGCCCAAGCCTGCTTCGACTACGCGCTTTGACCCTGCGCTCAAGGTAGGTGCGCGCATCTCGGCTGCTGCCCGACAGCTCGGCCTGATCGCCCGAGCCATGCCGCAGGGCGACATCCTCGGCTTTGCACCTCCCTTGGTCATGTCGACCGCCGACGTTGACGAGATGGTCTCGATCGCCGAACAGGCCGTCGCGAAGGTCACCGACGAGCTCACCCGCGAAGGCGCGCTGCACAGCTAAGAGCAAAACCGCCTGCGCGGCTGGCGCCCACTTCGTGGTGGGTCTTCTGCCTGCGGCGCTTCAAAAGCAAGGAGCCCCCCGGCAGTTCATGGGGGCTCCTTGCTTTTGTGACCCGAAGGGTCGGAATACGCGTCATGAAGTGACCGCCAGCCGCGCAGGCGGTTTTGCTACTGCTGATCAGTGTGCCCCCTCGGGTGCTTTGCCTGGCTTGACCTTTTTGAACATCCAGACCACGCCTACGCCGGCAAAGCAGATCAAGGCCAGCCAGCGGAAGACATCGACGAAGGACCAGAGCAGCGCCTGGCCGCCCAGCTGCTGGTAGATCTGCTGCTGGCTGGCGGCGGCGGCGTTGGCTGGGTTGGTCTGATGGCTGAGGTAGGCGGTGAGCGAGCGCATGCGCTGCTCAAACCAGTAGCCCGACTGCGGCACCGAGTTGAGGATGTAATTCTGGTGCGCGTCGGAGCGGCGGGTGAGCAGCGTTTGCGCAATCGAGATACCCACCGAGCCGCCGATGTTGCGAATCAGGTTGAAGATGCCGCTCGCGTTGCCGATCTGCGAGTTCTCAAGCGTGCCGTAGGCCTGGGTGGTGATGGGGACGAAGACAAAGCTCAGCGCAAAGCCTGAGAGGACCACCGGCAGCAGCAGCGTCCATGGCCCAATCGCCAGGGTGAGATTGCCGAACATCAGCGCCATGGCGCCGAAGAGCGCAAAACCGAAGGAGAGCAGGAGGCGCGGGTCGACGCGCGAGCCGAGGTAGGCGATCACAGGCATGCCGATGATCGAGCCGATGCCGCGTGGCCCGACGGCGAGGCCGGCGGTAAAGGCGGTGTAGGCCAGCAGCTCCTGGAAGAAGAGCGGCAGCACGGTGACCAGCGAGTAGATCGCAATGCCAAAGATGCCGATCAGCACGCAGCCGATCATGAAGTTCCAATCCTTGAGCGTGCGCAGGTTGACCAGCGGCTGCTTGGTGCGCAGCGAGTGCACGAGGAACCAGACAAAGCTGATGACCAGGAAGAAGGCCGCCCAGCGCAGCCAGACTGCGCCGAACCAGTCATCCTCCTGCCCGCGGTCGAGGATCACCTGCAGGCAGCCGATCCAGACGGCCAGCAGGCCGAAGCCGATTCCGTCGAACGGGGAGCGCTTGGCCTGGGCGATGTAGGGCGGATCGTGGACGAAGCGGCCGATCATGAAGACGGCCAGCGCCCCCACTGGGATGTTGATGTAGAAGGCATAGCGCCAGGTGTAGGTGTCGGTAAGGTAGCCGCCGAGGGTTGGCCCGATGACCGGGGCGACGACGATGCCGAAGGCGAACAGCGCCATGGCGGCTCCGCGCTTGGCCGGAGGGAAGCTCTCGAGCAGGATGGCCTGCGAGAGCGGCTGGAGCGCGCCGCCGCCGGCACCCTGAACGATCCGGGCGAAGAGCATGATGGCGAGCGAAGGCGCGGCTCCGCAGAAGAAGGAGGCAATCGTGAAGATGATCACGCAGGTGATCAGGAAGCGCTTGCGGCCGAACCGGAGCGAAACCAGTTGGACGCCGGCAGGATGACCGCATTCGCTACCAGGTAGCTGGTCAGCACCCAGGTGGCTTCGTCGTTTGAGGCAGAGAGCGAACCGGCGATGTACGGGAGGGCGACCGAGGCGATGGCGGTGTCGAGCACCTCCATAAAGGTGGCGAGCATGACTGAGACCGCGATCAGCCAGGGATTGATGGCCGGCAGAGCTGCGCCGGCCGGCTGAGTTGTAGAAGAAGCCATAGGTTTCCGGAAGGTCGCTCCGTGCAACTCGTATCAGCACCAATGTAGTCTCTCGCCCAGCTGCGCTGATGAGGGTGGGGCAAGCGACCAGGCTATCAGCCCGACTTCTGAAAAAGGGTAGCTGATCTCGCTAAGGGACAGAAGCCTCAGATAAGTTGACAACAACTCACTCAAGTGCGATGATCGGTTTGCGGCTCCTCGTGACAGATTCTAGGCGCGGCACACACTCGGACAGGCGGATGACATGGCGAAGATTATCGGAATTGATCTAGGGACGACCAACTCGGTCGTAGCGGTGATGGAAGGTGGCGAGCCGAAGGTCATCGCCAATGAAGAGGGTGGGCGCACGACGCCTTCGGTGGTCGGGTTTACCAAGAGCGGCGAGCGGCTAGTCGGCCAAGTCGCCAAGCGCCAGGCGATCACCAACCCGGAGAACACGGTCTACTCGATCAAGCGCTTTATGGGCCGTCGCGCCAATGAAGTGAACGACGAGATGAAGATGGTGCCGTACAAGGTCAAGCAGCAAGGCGATCACCTGACCGTTGAGGCGCAGGGCAAGGACTTTACGCCCCCCGAGGTCTCGGCGATGATCCTGCAGAAGCTCAAGAAGGCGGCGGAAGATTACCTGGGCGGCTCGGTGACCGAGGCAGTCATCACGGTGCCGGCCTACTTTAATGACGCGCAACGCCAGGCGACCAAGGATGCAGGCAAGATCGCCGGACTGGACGTCAAGCGCATCGTGAACGAGCCGACGGCGGCAGCGCTCGCCTATGGGCTGGACAAAAAGAAGGATGAGACGATCGCGGTCTATGACTTTGGCGGCGGCACGTTTGACGTCTCGATCCTCGAGGTTGGCGATGGGGTCATCGAGGTCAAGGCGACCAACGGAGACACGCACCTGGGCGGCGACAACATCGACCAGCGCATTACCGATTGGCTGATCGACGAGTTCAAGAAGAAGGAAGGGCTGGATCTGCGCGCCAAGGGCAACGAGATGGCCCTGCAGCGGCTGAAGGATGCGGCGGAACGCGCGAAGATCGAGCTCTCGACTGCGGTCGAGACCGAGATCAACCTGCCCTTTGTCACTGCCGATGCCTCCGGGCCGAAGCACCTGGTCGAGAAGCTTACCCGCTCGAAGCTTGAGCAGTTGGTCGATGACCTGCTGCAGCGCTCGCTTGAGCCCTGCAAGAAGGCGATGGCAGACGCCGGGGTGACGGCGGCGCAGATCGACGAGGTGGTGCTGGTCGGTGGACAGACCCGCATGCCGAAGATCCAGGAGATCGTCAAGCAGCTCTTTGGCAAGGAGCCTCACAAGGGTGTCAACCCGGATGAGGTCGTGGCGATCGGCGCCGCAGTGCAGGCTGGCGTGCTTTCGGGCGATGTGAAGGACCTGCTGCTGCTCGATGTGACCCCGCTGACCCTGGCGATCGAGACGATGGGCTCGGTGGCAACGCCGATGATCCCGCGCAACACCACGATCCCGACGAAGAAGACGGAGACCTTTTCAACCGCTTCTGACTCCCAGACCGAGGTTGAGGTGCACGTGCTGCAGGGCGAGCGGCCGCTGGCTAACCAGAACCGCACGCTGGGCAAGTTCAAGCTCTCCGGCATTCCTCCGGCGCCGCGCGGGATCCCGCAGATCGAGGTCACCTTTGACATCGACGCGAACGGGATCCTGAACGTGACGGCGAAGGATAATGCGACGGGCAAGGACCAGAAGATCACCATTACGTCTTCGTCCGGCCTGAGCAAGGAAGAGGTTGAGCGGATGGCCAAGGAGGCCGAGGCCCATGCTTCGGAGGACAAGGACGCGCGCGAACAGATCGAGGCACGCAACGGGCTCGACTCGATGGTCTACAACATCGAGAAGATGCTCAAGGAGTCAGGCGACAAGGTGGGTGGTTCGGAGAAGTCGGAGGTCGAAGCAGCGCTTGCCTCGGCCAAGTCGACTCTCGCCGGACAGCCGAGCGCGGCGGAGCTGAAGTCAGAGCATGAGAAGCTGACCTCTTCCTCGCACAAGCTGGCCGAAGCGATGTACAAGGCGACGCCGGCTGGCGATGGTCCGCTGCCGACCGACGGTACAGCAGCCAGCGCTGGCACGGCAGACCAGGCGAAGCAGGACGAAGGTGTCATCGATGCCGAGTACGTGGACGTCGAGCCGAAGCGGTAGGACTGACCGTCCAGGTAGTCGCGCCCCGGCGCAAAAGCAAGCGCGCGTAGAGTAAACGCGCGCTTGGACAGATCACGAAGGCCGCAGGCGGTAGACACGTCACGAAGTGACCGCAAGCCGCGCAGGCGGTCTGGTTGTTGACTTACAAGTAGGGGCTGCTCAAAGCGGGATTGAGGCAGCCCCGAAGCTTTTCTAAGTGCAGGTGTGTCTAAGTGGTAGAGGGTCGCGAACAGGCAAGATGGATCGCGAGAGATATGGGATGAAGGTGGCGACGGCCAGGCAGGCAGGTGGTCGGGAGAGTGGAGCAGAGCAATGACAAGCACTCTGTGGAGATGCGAGCAGGTAAGGGCCGGGCAGATCTATAACAAGGTAATGTTCAACACCCGCAAAGAGGCGGAGAAGTTTGTGCAGCAGATGATCAAGATGGAGCCGGATATGTTCTGGCGGTTGGAAGCTGTACCGATGGCAGCGGTGTGGAATTAAGCCTTTCGGAAGCAGGCCGAGTGCCGAGACCAAGTGCGTCTCCAGAGCGCGTCCTTGAGGACGCGCTCTCCCGCGAAGAAGAGGATTGTTTCACCCTCTTTTCGCTAGAGCGCGGAAACAGAGCGAGTAAGTGAATGCCTGAAGGACACGAGATCCACCGGTTTGCTGAGCGCCACGCGCGGGCGTTTGCGGGGAAGAAAGTAACTGTGGAGTCGCCCAATGGCGGTTTCGCCGATGCAGAAGTACTGGACGGGCGCAAGCTGCTGGAAGTTCTCGCAATAGGTAAGCATCTCGGTTACAGATTTGGTAAAAACCTGACGCTGCATGTGCACCTGGGACAGTACGGGGATTTCTGGGAAGGCACGATGCCATACCCGGCAGTCAAAGGCGCGCTGCGGCTACGCATGTCGAACAAGACCGACTGGCTCGAGCTGCGCGGCCCAACGGACTGCTCGATCTTTTCAGACCAGGAGTGGGCGAAGCTCGCGGCGCGGATTGGGCCTGATCCGTTGAACGAAGACGCCGATCCGAAGATCGTCTACGAAGAGATTGCAAGAAAAAAGACGCCGATCGGGGTATTGCTGATGGACCAGTCAGTGATCAGTGGCATTGGGAATATCTATCGAGCGGAGTTGCTGTATCGAGCACGGCTTCATCCCGATGTTGCCGGCAGAGAGGTACCGGCAGCCACGCTAAAGCGAATATGGCGAGATGCGGTCACACTTATGCAGGACGGCATGGAAGATCGGCGCATGGTGACCACGCTTGCGAAAGATCGCCCGCACCGCACGGGCAAGGCGCTCAACGAGGAAGTGCACTACGTGTATCGCCGGCAGGGCAAACCGTGCCGCGTATGTGAGACCGAGATCGAGAGCAAGCCGATGGCAGGCCGCACTGTGTACTGGTGCCCGCAATGCCAGGCTGCATGATTGAGTCGGCGAAGTGCACGCAGGTAGCAGGAACGGGTGCCCGGCGGAGCGATCAGGCAGTTGGCTGAGAGAGGCCGAACGGCAAAGGAAGAGAAACTATGGCCGCACCGCAGCAGAAAGATTACTACGGCGTTCTCGGCGTTAAGAAGACGGCAACTCCGGACGAGATCCGGAAGGCCTTTCGCAAGCTCGCGCGTAAGTATCACCCGGATGTGAATCCGAACGACAAAAAAGCTGAGGAGAAGTTCAAGGAGATCTCGGAAGCCAATGACATTCTCAGCGATGAGAAGAAGCGCAAGGTCTTTGACCAGTTTGGTTTCTACTCAGACCAGATCGATCCGGCGCAGGCAGAGGCAGCGGCACGCGGCGGCTATGGCGGCTTCCCTGGCGCGGGCCAGGCGGCGGGCGCGACCCGCGGTCAGGGCGGCGTGCCGTTTGACTTTGACGGTTTTGATTTCTCCGACTTCTCTTCGGGTCCTGGTGCGCCAGGCAGTGCACGTGGACGAGCGCCGCAGCCCGGCGCAGGCACCAGCGGCGGTGGCTGGCGCGACATCTTTTCGAGCATGTTTACCCAAGCCGGCGGGCGCGAGAGCGAACAGGGTCCCCAGCCTGGCACCGACCTTGAATACCAGGTAGACGTCGACTTTTGGACAGCGATACGCGGCGGGACGATGAGGATCCCGATGGAGCGGCAGGAGGTTTGTCCGACCTGCAAGGGTCGCGCCTCGGCGGGTGGCCCGCGCACCTGCCCCGAGTGCAACGGCAGTGGCCAGGTCACCCAGATGCACGGGCAGATGAAGTTCAACGTGCAGTGCAAGATGTGCGGCGGCACGGGCAAGATCGAGAATGCGTGCCCCACGTGCCATGGGGAAGGCACCATCCGCAAGGCTGAGCAGGTGGAGTTCCGCATCAAGGCAGGCACGCGCGATGGGCAGCGGATCCGGCTGGCAGGCAAAGGAAACGCGGGCACCCATGGTGGGCAGCCAGGCGATCTCTACCTGGTGATGCGCACGGGCTCGCACCCGGTCTTTGCCCGCCAGGCGGACGACATCGCGGTTAAGGTGCCGGTGACGGTGGTCGAAGCCTCGCTGGGCGCGAAGATCGAGGTGCCGACCATCGACGGGCGCACGCAGCTCAAGATCCCGCCCGGCACGCAGAGCGGGCAAAAGCTGCGCATGCGCGAGCGAGGAGTACCGTCGGCCTCGGTGGAAGGCAAGCGCGGCGACCAGATGGTGACCATCGAAATCGTGGTTCCGCAGGTTCGCGATGAGCGCTCCAAGGAGATCCTTCGGGAGTTGGCCAAGCTGAATCCGGAGGATCCGCGCGACCTGATGTGGGCAAAGGTCTGACTTAGGCGAAGGGCCGGGGCATGCAAGGCGTCCGCTCGGTGCAGCCTTTGGTTCCTCCCGGGCAAAGCAAGCCTGGAACCCCTTGCGGCGCCCGAAGGTGTGAGTGCTATGATCCTGTCCAGAACGGAGCCCGTCTACCGGGCTTAAGAGAAAAAGATGCCGACGAAGCGAAAAACACGCGGCGCTTACATGATCTCCTCGGTAGCGGAGATGTATGAGATTCACCCGCAGACCCTGCGGCTTTACGAGCGGGAGGGCCTGCTCAAGCCCTCGCGGACCGAGGGCAACACGCGTCTCTACACAGACGAGGATCTCGAGCGGCTGGAGTTCATCCTCAATCTCTCTCGCGATCTGGGCGTTAATCTATCCGGGATCGCGATCATCCTTCAGATGCGGGAGCGCATGGAGGAGATGAATCGGCAGATGCAGGGGTTTGTAGACTACGTGCGTACCGAGATGCTCTCGCGCATGCAGCCGGACCCGGCAGCGCCCGAGGCAGCGATCGTGCCGCTGCGCCGACCGGTCATCGTTTCTGTGACCAAAGGCAAGCGTTAAGGTAGAGCCTGTGTCATGTATCGCACCATTGTGCGAGAATGACCAGGCAGGAGAGAGAAGCTGGTCTCGTTTTGATCATGACCAAGATGCTGCTCGCAGTGGGTGTGATCGGTCTGATCACCTCAAGCATGTTTGCGGTACTGGCCTGCATGGGCGCCCTGCGCTTTCAACGTGCCCGGCGCGGACGTCGCAATGTGGCTCCTTTGTCGCTGCCGCCGCTTTCCCTCTTTAAGCCGTTGCATGGCATGGAGCCTGACCTCCACAGTCACCTGGCTACTTTCTTTGAGCAGCAGTACCCCTGCTACGAGATACTCTTCTGCGCACGCGACCCCAAGGATCCAGCCCTGGCGATTGCGAGGCAGGTTGCCAGCCGGTATCCCCACATTCCGGCACAGTTTCTCTGCATCTCCGGACCAGCCTATGTCAACGCCAAGGTCTCCTCTCTGCAGCGCATGGGCGCTGTTGCCGCGCATGACATCTTTGTCATCAGCGACAGCGATGTTCGGGTGAGCCCCATGTACCTGCGCGAGGTGGCGGTTGACTTTCTTGATCCGCGGGTGGGTGCGAGCACCTGCCTCTACCGCGGGATCGCCGAGCAGGGTTTCTGGGCAAAGCTGGAGGCCGCAGGCATGTCCGTCGAGATGACTGCCGGCGTGATGGCGGCCAGCCTGATGGAGGAGATGGCCTACCTGCTGGGACCGACCATGTCCGTCAGGCGGCGCTGCGTGGAGGAGATGGGCGGCTTTCAGATGCTGGGCGACTACTGCTCGGATGACTTCCTGCTCGGCAGGGAGATTGCGGCGTTGGGATACAAGGTCCTGCTCTCCGAACACGTGATCGACCACATCATTCTGAACCTGAGCTTTCTCACCTCGGTCAGGCACCAGGTACGGTGGATGCGTTCCACCCGCTTCTCCCGCCCCAAGGGGCACCTCGGCACCGGGCTCACCTTTAGCCTGCCCTTTGGATTGCTGGCCCTGGCGGCAGCGCTGCTGCTGAGCCATCCACTGCTGGGCCTGGGTCTGCTGCTCTCGAGCATCCTCACGCGCATGGGGCTCGCAGCCGTGGTCGCCGGCTATGTGGTCGCAGACCGGGCGCTGCTGCGCACGGTGCTGCTCTACCCGCTGCGCGACCTGATGGGATTCTTCTACTGGGTGGCAAGCTACACGAGCGGCAAGATCCTGTGGCGCGGGCAACTCTACCGGCTTGGCCAGCACGGGCTGATGCACAGCGTACAGGATTAACGTTCGTCACTCTCGCCTCGGATAAAAGAGTGCCCTCGACGATGACGCCGCTTGAGAACGTGGAACGAGTGAAGCACAGACAGACGGCACTTCTTTCAACAGCAGCGGCTCTGATCGGTCTGTTTTCGGGCTGGGTACTTCATTCGTGGCACGTTGGTTCCTCGCGAACGCCGGCAGCTTCCAGCACGGGAGCCGGTACGGCAACTACCAGCCAGCCCGGTGCCTCGGGCGCGCCAGATACTGCGCCTACCCAGCTCTACGCGCACAATCTAATGCTGCGCAAAGGGCCGAACTTCCGGATCTATGTCCGCTGGATCTCGGGCGAGATGCTTCGCACCCGCAAGCAGGTCAATCCTTCCTTTGATGACCCGGACTCCTTTCTGCTCGAGATTCACAAGGGCCTCATTCGCGCCAACATTGGAGATATCAGCAACTTTCTAAACGCCAGCGCGCCCGCTGACGCGCCACTGAAGAACATTTCACTGGTGCCGGCGGGCGATCAGCTGGTGCTTCGTGGAACGGTGCACAAGATGATCTCGCTGCCGGTCGAGCTCAGAGGAACGCTTGCGGCCACTCAGGACGGTCGCGTGCAGTTCCATCTCACCAAGCTTGACGTCCTCAAGCTCCCGTTGAAGTGGCTGCTGGGCGGCATCCACGTCCAGCTCTCTGACCTGGTGCATGCAGGCGACCTGCCGGGAGTCCAGATCGTGGGCAACGATGTCTACTTCGATACACAGAAGCTGCTGCCACCGCCGCACATCCATGGGCAGTTGACCACGGTGCGGGTCGCGGTACCGGATATCGAGGTGATCTACGGAGGGGTGAGCGACGAGGAGGCAGAGCTGGCACGCTGGCACAACTTTCTCCGGCTGAGCGGAGGGACGATCGACTTTGGCAAGTTGACGATGAACCACGTGGACCTGACGATGATCGATGCCTCAAGTGAACCCTGGTTTGATCTGGACCTGGTGAACTACCAGGCGCAGCTGGTCAACGGGTATACCCGCATGACCGCGCAGGCCGGCCTTGAGATCTTTATGCCCGATGTGGACGAGAACGCGCCCAAGAAGAAGGCCAGCCAGGCCATCACGCTTGAGTGGCTGAAGGATCGCAGCCATACGCTGCCGGCGGATGTCCCGGTCAGATAGCCGGTAACCTGGTCAAGTAGCTGGCTGCCCGGCTGAGGCTGCCTTCGCTGCCGCTCACCCGGCCAGAGACACATACCCGGGCCGGGATAAGCCTAGAGCGGGCGATCCGTGTAGAGGGTCCGGTCAGAGACCACCTGCAGCGTGTAGAGCCGACCCTGCAGCAGCGCCTGCACATGCGCGTCCCACTGGGGCGGCACGACCAGGAAGTGCCGCACACCGTGGCCCCAGTCGGCCACCAGTTCCGGGTCCTCGATGAAGATGTGCGGCACGTCCGGGTAAAAGGATCCCCAGATCATCGAGCTCGACCGGCCATGGACCAGCAGCGCCCGGCGGTGCGTGTAAAAGATGACGGAAGAGGCATCAGCCTGGTCGCCGTAGACGATCAGCTGGTCGCGGGCCTTGCCGTCGGCACTTTCAGTGCCGGGGCTGTCGATGCTGTTGATCGTGTCCGCCATGGTGCGGGAGGAGAGCAGCGGCTGGAAGCGAACGAGCGCGCTATGCGCGGCGACCAGGAAGACGGCCGAGGTAAAGGCGACCGAGACGGTGGACTCAAAGCCGTGCCCTCGCCTGCGCAGCACAAGGGCGAGTACCGGGCCGACAAGCAGAGCTGCGGCGGCGATAGCGGCGGGCAGGCGCAGCGCGGCGAAGGAAGGCCCAGTGAGATCAAAGAAGTGGGACATCGAGAGTGAGTAGTTGCCCACTGCCCGGTGAGCGAGCAGGGTCCCGATGTCAGAGACAAAAGGCAGGTGCCGCGAGGCCCAGAGCCCGTAGAGCAGGGCAGCAGCGCTGGCGATGCCGACCACGGCGAAGACCAGCTGCGCACCTGCGAGCCAGCGATTGACGACCCGGCCGGGGACTTCGCCAGATGCGGGAGGCGCCTGCTCGAGCGCCGCGAGCGAGCCGGCCGTCAGCAGCAGGAGCCCGAAGTAGGCGGGCCAGGTGTAGTACTCCTGGTTGGTCGAAAGCGAGAAGAAGAGCAGGATGAAGGCGACGTAGAGCGAGAGGAGTAATCCTGTCCGGGTGCGAAAGCGAACTTTTGCGGCAAGCCGGGCGGCCTCGAGCGCGGTGGCATGAGGCGAGAGAAAGTGCAGCGTGTTCGAGCGATCGTGCCGCAGGTCGCCCCAGAACAAGCGCCGGTTGCGCCAGGCCCGCGCCAGAGCGGCAGGGAAGAACAGGCACCAGGGAAAAAGCCAGACCAGGTGCCCGGCCCAGAAGACCCACCACGGCTGCTTGTTGTAGTCGTGCGGATAGCGCTTGCCAAGGAAGCGAAGCACGTGCTCATTGATGAAGTAGAAGTAGAGGAAGCCGTGCACGTGACCTGGCGTAGGAACATTGCCATGGGGGTTTCCATGGTCGGGGTTACGCAGCGCGGCCAACACGTGCCAGGGAGCGGCGATGGCGAGAAAGAGCAGCAGCCCGGTAGCCAGCCGGAACTCGCGCCAGCGCTTCCACTCCCCCGTGATCGCGAGGTACGGCAGGGCAGCAGCCAGGAAGAAGACCGGCGCAATCAGCCCCTTGGCCAGCAAAGCCAGGGCGAGCGAGGCGTAGCAAAGATAGAAGCGAGCCGGCCGGCGATCTTCGAGGCCAGTGAGAAAGCAGTAGAGCGCGAGGGCGAGGAAGAAAGTGAGGATTGCCTCGGGGATGAAGATCCGCGTGAAAAGGAAGACCCCGACTGTGGTCAGCAGCGAGAGAGCCGTGTAAAAGGCTGCTCGCTCCCCGTAGGCGCGACGCGCCCAGACCCAGCCCAGCACCGCGCAGGCCAGCACGGCAAGCGACATGGGCAGGTGGGTGGCAAATACGTTGTAGCCGAAGAGGTGGTAGTTGATCGCGACCAGCCAGTACGGCAGGGGTGGCTTCTCAAGGTAACGCACACCGTCGACGTAGAGCGTGACCCAGTCGCCGGAGCGCGCCATGTGCTGCGCGGCGTTGGCGTGGGTCGCGTCGGCGTCATCGAGCAGGGAAGGCGAGAACAAAGCTGCCGCATGGACGGCAAGAAAGACCAGCAGCAGAAGGCACCAGGCCATACGGGGCGAGGCTAGGAGGCCTGGCTGCCGGCTGTTACTGGGCAGCACTTCATCCACGCCTGCGCGCAGGTCTTCAGGGAGTGAGACAGCGGGGTCGTTCATAGAGATCACAGCGTCTCAGGATAGCAGCGGACGCACCAGCGGCGCGCTCTGATCCTTGCCGGCTGCGATCTTTGCCTGGCTGCACCGAACCCTGAGCCGCAGCCTGACCAGCAGATCAGGACGTGGCTGACGAGGACTTGGCAGAACCTGACCTTGTAGATCGTGGCCTGCCACATCAGGACCGGCCGCTAACCCGCCGGCGCACATCCTTGGTAGCGTTGCCGTAGACCCCGCGCAAAATACGCGGGTCCACCAGCCAGTGGAGGGTGCCGGGGCGGCGAGTGCAGTCGATCCGGGCGATCGCTCCCTTGCGGACCCGGATGGCCGCCCGTCCCGGCGTGGTGACAAGCGAGCCGAGGAACTGCGGAAGATTCGGGTTGTGCCCGACCAGCAACACATTCTCACTCCCGTTCAACTCACTCACCATGGCCTGAAACTCAGCTAGAGAAGCCTCCGGCGCGAGCGCCGTGCTGACCTGGATCTTCGCGTCGTAGCCGACCTCGGTACCAACCAGTGAGGCGGTCTGCATGGCACGCTTGAGCGGGCTCGAGACAACTAGGTCGAAGTGGACTTTGAGTGCATTGAGGTAGCTGCCGATCAGCATGCACTGTTGTTTGCCCTCTCTATCCAGAGGGCGCTTGACGTCAATGACAGGATTGAGGCGGCGTGTGCCCGCGCTCGCGTGGCGTAAAACGTACAAATTCATCAAACGTAATGATCCATCGGCAGACAGTCCTGTCCATCGTTCATCCAATTGTAACAATAGGCTGAGCGATGGAAGGATTGGGCGGTCAAGTGACTGGTAGCGGGCTCGGAGGCAGGCTGCCGGGGAAACCGGGGTCGATGCCGGGTGACTCTGGACCGGTCGGCAGCGTCGGATCGGGGTCGATATCAGGATCGTAATCCGGATCGTAGTCAGGAGCCGACCCTGGCTCAGTTTCGGGGTCGAAGCCTGGGACCGGGCCTGGCAGCGGGCCAGGATCGATGCCGGGGATCGTGTCCAGGCGGTAGAGGGTCGGCGGAAAGACGGAAGATGCAGGGCCTTGCGGAGTCATCATGCTTCTGTGACGGACGCGGGCCGAGCGCGGTTGCTTGCGGTCTGTCCGTAGTTGGCGCTCTTGCTAGCTGGCGGCGCCAGCCGAGGTGCCCGTCGTTGGCGCGGTCTCACTGCAAGGCCGGTCCTTCTGGCAAATCGGAGTCGCTTGATGGCGGGCAGACCGCTGTACTGCTGCAACGCTCCCAGTACTGCTGCTAAGCTCCCGGAGCTGCTGCGCAGCTGAAGCGTGCACATCGCCGCAGCTAGAGCGGCGGCTCTTTGACCTGGCCGGCATAGCGCCACAGGCTGCTCACAAGCAGCCCTCGCAGCAGCCGTGCTTCCGCAACACATAGGAAGCCCTGCTGCTCGATCACCGGGCGCCACTCAGGCAGGCGTTGCACCCGCAGACCGGCCAGCAAGGCAAAGGCCAGGTACAGGGCGGAGACGATCTGGCGCGCCCACCAGGTGGGTGTCTCAAACTCGGAGATGACCCAGAAGGCGCCGGGTGCAAGCCGTGGCACGATGCAGCGGGTGAGCTGCTCCACCTCCGGGGTGGTCAGGCAATCAAGAAAGAAGTGTGAGCAGACGCCGTCAAAACGTTGCTGCGACAGCTGCGAGACAGAAGCCGCGTTGCCGCTTCCGGTCTTAGATTGCAAAACGGATTGCAAAACGGATTGCAAAACGGATTGCAGAACGGATTGCAGAACGGACCGCAGAACGGATGCCGGGGCCGTTTGCGGCTGAGCTGCCGTAGAAGGGGAGTGGATCGCGGAGCCTGCCGGGCGGCCAGCAAGCGGCGGTGAGGAGAGCAGCTGGAGTGCATCTCCTTGGACCGTTCTAAGCCGATCGGAAGCGCCGATCGTCCGAGCTCGCGCGGAGAGCAGGCCGAGCATGGCGCTACTCGCGTCAAGCGCGACGACGTGGCTTCGACGATGCCGGGAGAGCAGCGCGGAGGTGAAGCGGCCGTCCCCGTCGCCGAGGACCAGAATGCTTGACGCACCGGGGATGCGGTCCAGTTGCAGGGTGCGGCAGCGCTCCAGAGCACGGCCAAAGCAGAGGTACTCCAGCCACCTGTAGGCGCGTGCGAGCCGATCGAAGCCGCTCGCTGCGGTGTGGCCGCGCTCGGGGAAGGCTGGCTCAGAGGAGGGAGGGTCTTGCCTTGTCGGGGCTTTCGGGACTTTCGGGGCTCTCCGATCCATCAGGTCCATCAGGTCCCTTAGATCCTTTAGATCCGTGGCAGCAGGAAGAGCCAAGGCGTCAGCAGGGCTGCGTCCGCGAGCACGCGCATCCTGCTGCGGGAGAGTTGTCCACTGTCACCCGCGCCGAAGAGCAGGGCAAGCAAGAGCAGGCTCGAGACGATCACGGCAGCAGCCGCCGGGAAGAGGTGCCATAAATACCCTGCCGTGCTTGCCGAGGCTCGGCCGCAACCTGCTGCAGCGATCGCGGCAAGGGCGGCAGCCAGGACGCCAAGCTTCGCGCGTTCTCGTGCGGCAAGGCTAGGCGCCTCAGCAAAACTGATCACGGCGCAGTTGAGCCAGCAGAGCAGCCCCAGCAGAACGCACGCACACAGCAGGGCCGGGTGGCTACCCGGAGGCGAGCTTACCGACGCCGGCGCCGCGACGGCTGCGGTAAACAGGATCGCTACGACCGGCTCTTTGGCTTGTTCTTTGGCTTGTTGCCTGGCCTGTTCTTCGGCGCGTTGCTTGACTAGCTCAGGGCGATCCCCGCTGTTGCTTGGGATTGCCGGCAACGCTGCCGAGCTGCTGCGCCCGTGGACCCAGTAAGCGTAGGCCAGCACCGGGCCGCCCAGCAGCAGGTAGATCAGAACCAGGCGCGGAGAAAGCGCGCGGCAAAGCAGTGCGACCAGGATCGCGGCCAGCCCCGAGAGCGTGAGCAGCAGGCGACGGTGGCGATGATGGAAGTAGTGTCGCTCAGCAAGCCGGCGCGCGTTTGCTAGCGGCTGCCGAGCGCCGTCGCCGGTGAAAGTGTCGCAGCCGGAGGGCAGACTCCGATCCGGCGCGGACCATGGCGAGGGTAAAGGCGCGGACGAGGGCAAGCGGCCAAGGCTTTCTGGAATGTGGCAGTCTGGAATCCGGCAATCCGAGATCCGGCAATCCAAATTTCGGAAATCTAGGATGCGATCGAGTACATAGACCACCCACGTGCCCAGGAATAAGACAAGCATCTGGCTGGCCTGCGGCCGCGCCTCGACCAGCCGGAGCAGCAGCAGCGACCAGGCTACCGCGATCGTCGGTGCATCCAGGCTGCATAGGTGCCAGAGGAGTAACCAACGGGCCGCGAGTCGGGAGGGTTGTTCTTCCGCGGCGGCTGCCAGGCTTTGCACCTTATGATTGTAAAGTCCGGGATGGTTGTAAAGTCCGGGTACGGGAAGTCCGCTCACCATCCGCTCATGTAAGGTCGGGTCAAGCAGCCGAATGCGCCGGCTAGGCAGGTCGCTTCTACGGCGCTGGCTGCAGGCAATGGATTTAGTATGGTCAGCAGTGAGCTGAGCAGCAGTTGGCTGAGCAGCAGCGTGCGTCTTCTTAACTTCCTGCGGCGTCAACAACGGCAGATCAAGCCTTGATTGTCATCGCGCAGCCAGGCGACGGCAGCAGAGCATAGCCTGCCTAAGTCTTGCATCACCCTCTACTTGCTCCGGCGCTGGGGCGCCTGAGCGACGACACGGCTCCAGAATCGCGAAGTTCGAGGCAAGTCAGACCTGATGGAACAGCAACCACCGGCTACACCGCTCCTGGCTGAAAGTCCCCGTCCTCCCAGAGTTACGCCGCAGACGGCTCCGCAGCAGCCACCTCGCAAGAAGCACCGGTGGATCTGGATCGTTCTGCTGGCGCTCTTCGCGCTGGCGTTTGTGCTGGTCTTGCGGCACAAGCCGGCCGTCTCTGCCCAAGAAGGTGGCCGAGGTCACCGCGGCCAGGGTCCGGTGACGATCAACGTGGCCACGGCAGGACGCGGCCAGATGTCGGTCAAGCTGGACGCGATCGGCACCGTGACCCCTACCTACACAGCGACCATCAACAGCCAGGTAAGCGGACAGGTTCTGAGCGTGCACTACCGCGAAGGCCAGTCGGTCAAGAAGGGGACGCCGCTGCTCGATATCGATCCCCGACCCTACCAGGCCGCGCTTGACACCGCGCGCGGCACCCTGGCGAGGGATCGAGGGGTGCTTGCCCAGGCGACGATGGACCTGGCGCGCTACCAGGCAGCCTGGGCGCGGAACGCGATTGCCAAGCAGCAGCTGGACGACCAGGCTCAGCTCGTCGAGCAGGACAAAGGCCTGGTCCAGGCGGACCAGGGCACGGTTGAGACGGACCAGGTGCAGCTCGGCTTCTGCCACATCGTGTCTCCGATCGATGGGCGGGTGGGTTTGCGGCTGGTCGATCCCGGCAACATTGTTACCGCCAACAGCACGACACCGCTGGTCATCGTCACGCAGGTCCAGCCGATCACGGTCGTATTTACCGTGCCTGAAGACAGCCTGCCCCAGGTGCAGACCGCGATGCGCCATGGAACCCTGACCACGGCCGCCTTTGATCGAACCAACCTGCACCAGCTGGCTCTCGGCAAGCTGATGAGCATCGACAATCAGATTGATACAACCACAGGCACAATTAAGCTGCGCTCGGTCTTTCAAAATCGGGACATGGCTTTGTTCCCGAACCAGTTCGTCAACACCCAGCTGCTTACCAACGTGCTCCAGAACCAGATCATGTTGCCCACGGCGACTATTCAGCGAAATGGGACGCAGGCTTTTGTCTATAGGATTAGCAATAACCAGGCAAACATGGTCAACATCAAGGTGGGCAATACGGATGGCATGATGACCGCCGTGGCGGGCATCAATCCGGGCGACCAGGTGGCGAACTCAAGCTTTGAGAAGCTTCAGAACCACTCCAAAGTGCGGGTGGTCAAGCAGAAGATCGGTGAGGATGACAGCGAGGAGAGCGGCACGCCGTGAGCCTCTCTCGCCCTTTTATTCTGCGTCCGGTCGCGACTGCGCTGCTGATGGTCGCCATCCTGCTGGTGGGCATCGTCGCTTACACTCAGCTGCCGGTTTCGGCGCTGCCGCAGGTCGACTACCCGACCATCCAGGTGCTGACCTTCTATCCCGGGGCTGCGCCGGATGTGATGGCGACCACGGTTACCGCGCCGCTTGAACGACAGTTCGGCCAGCTGCAGGGGCTGAGCCAGATGACGTCTACCAGCGCGGGCGGCGTGTCGGTCGTGGTGCTGCAGTTCTCGCTCACTCTGCAGATTGACATTGCCGAGGAGGAAGTCCAGTCGGCGATCAACGCCGCGCAGAGCTTCTTGCCCTCTGACCTGCCAACGCCCCCGGTCTACTCCAAGACCAACCCGGCGGATGCCCCGGTGTTGACGCTGGCCATTACTTCCAAGACCATTCCTCTGCCGCAGGTGGAGGATCTGATTGACACGCGGCTGGCGCCAAAGCTCTCGCAGTTGAGCGGCGTAGGGCTGGTCTCGATCTCCGGCGGGCAGAAGCCCGCTGTCAGGATCCAGGTCAATCCAACCTCGCTTGCCTCCTACGGCATGAACCTGGAAGACGTGCGCACGGCGCTTGTCGACACCAGCGTGAACTCTGCCAAGGGAAGCTTCGATGGTCCGCGTCAGGATTCGCAGATCGATGCCAACGATCAGCTGCAGACCACGGGCGATTACGAGGACGTTGTGGTTGCGTATCGCAACCAGGCACCTGTCTTTCTCAAGAACGTAGCCAGCATTGTTAACGGAGTCGAAAATACCCAGCAGGCTGCGTGGATGAACCAGACCCCGGCGGTGATCCTGAATGTGCAGCGGCAGCCGGGCGCGAACACGATCAGCGTGGTCAAGAGCATCAAGGCCTTGCTGCCGCAGCTGGAGGCGACTCTGCCGGCAGGCCTGCAGATCACGATCTTGACCGACTTAACGACCAGCATCCAGGCATCGGTGGATGACGTCGAGTTTGAGCTCATGCTCACCATTGCGCTGGTCGTGATGGTGATCTTCATCTTCCTGCGGTCGCTTGCCGCAACGATCATCCCGAGTGTGGCGGTGCCGCTGTCACTGGTCGGCACCTTCGGAGCGATGTACGCGCTCGGCTACTCGCTCGATAATCTTTCGCTGATGGCGCTCACGATCTCGACCGGCTTTGTCGTCGATGACGCGATTGTGATGATTGAAAATATCTCGCGCTATCTAGAAGAAGGCGACGAGCCGATGGAAGCCGCGCTCAAAGGTGCGGGGCAGATTGGCTTCACGATCCTTTCGCTGACCATCTCGCTGATCGCGGTGCTGATCCCGCTGCTGTTTATGGGCGACGTCGTCGGCCGGCTCTTCCGCGAATTTGCTGTAACCTTGGCAGTTACGATTATTCTTTCCGCCGTGGTCTCGCTCACTCTTACCCCGATGATGTGTGCGCGCATTCTCAAGCATAACCCCGAGGCGCAGCAGGGACGGCTCTATCGCGCATCCGAACGCGGCTTTGAAAGCATGATTGCGTTTTACGGACGCACGCTCCGGTTCGTCCTGCGCTTTCAGCCGGTAACCTTACTGGTGGCGCTGGCAACGCTCGGGCTCACGATCTTTCTCTACATCGTCATCCCCAAGGGATTTTTTCCGGTGCAGGATACGGGCGTGATCCAGGGCATCTCGCAGGCATCGGAGACGATCTCGTTTCCGGCCATGGCGCAGAAGCAGAAACAGCTCGCTGCTGTGATTCTTGCCGATCCGGCAGTGGAGAGCCTGTCCTCGTTCATCGGACCTGACGGAACTAATACGACGCTGAACAGTGGGCGGTTCTCAATCAACCTGAAGCCGCTCTCCCAGCGGGATCTGAGTGCAGCAGACGTCATTCGCCGGCTCCAGAACAAGCTCGTCAACGTGCAGGGAATTCGGCTGTACATGCAGGCGGTGCAGAATATTACCGTCGACGATCGCGTAACCCGCACCCAGTACCAGTACACGCTGGAAGACCCAAGTGCAGACGAGCTGAATACGTGGACGAGCAGGTTTGTGGCCAAGCTAAAGCAGCTGCCTGAGCTCGAAGACGTAGCAACCGACCAGCAGACTGGCGGACTCGCTACCTCGCTCGATATCGATCGAGTGACTGCTTCACGGCTGGGTATCGCGCCGACCACCATTGATAACACGCTCTACGATGCGTTCGGGCAGCGGCAGATCTCGACGATGTACACGCAGCTGAATCAGTATCACGTGATTCTCGAAAGTCAGCCGCTTTTTCAGCTGGATCCGATCCACCTGCGCGATATTTACATTCAGGCAAACGCCTCCTCGGCCGCAACTGGGGCGGGCGCAACATCTTCCTTCTCCTCGTCCAGTTCAGCCTCGGCCGGCTCGAGCGCCTTGACCAGCAGCGTGCTCTACACACCCTCTTCCGGCGTCTTTACAGCGCCTGCCAATGCGCTTTCGCTCACCGGGACCGGCACCACATCGACGGCCACTTCGACCAACACGAGCACGACCGGCGCGCAGCCTCGACAAATTCCGCTGACTGCTTTTGCCAGGATCACCCAGACGACTGAGCCGCTGTCGATCAACCACCAGGGCCAGTTTCCTGCGGTGACAGTCTCGTTCAATCTTGCGCCGAACGCAGCGCTCGGCAACGCAATTGACCGCATCGATAAGATTGCGGCCGGCATGGGTTTTCCTGCAAGCCTGCAAGCGGACTTCCAGGGAACCGCGGCGAGTTTCCGTAACTCGCTGTCCAATGAGGCGCTGCTCATACTGGCTGCGCTGGTGACGGTCTACATCGTGCTGGGCGTGCTCTACGAGAGCTTCATCCACCCGATCACGATTCTCTCCACGCTGCCCTCTGCCGGGGTCGGTGCGCTGCTTGCGCTCACGCTCTTCGGGCAGGACTTAAGCGTAGTCGCCATCATCGGCATCATCCTGCTGATCGGCATCGTGAAGAAGAACGGCATCATGATCGTCGACTTCGCGCTTGAGGCGGAGCGGGTCCACGGCAAGAGTTCGACCGAAGCAATTTACGAGGCGAGCCTGTTGCGCTTTCGCCCTATCATGATGACGACAATGGCGGCGCTGCTGGGTGCGCTACCGCTCGCCTTCGGCCACGGTATCGGATCAGAGCTCCGCCGGCCGCTGGGCATTGTGATGGTGGGCGGTCTGCTCGTCTCGCAGGCGCTTACGCTTTACACGACGCCGGTGATTTACATCTTCTTTGACAATATCGCCAAGCGCTTCAGCAAGAGTCCCCGAGAGCCGCGTACCGGCAATGAGCCGCAGAACACCTCTGCCGATCCGCGGGTCGCAGCCAGCGTATGACGATCTCTTCGCCGTTCATTCATCGGCCGGTTGCCACGACGCTGCTCACCATCGCTATTGCCATCGCCGGGATCATTGGGTACACGGTGCTGCCTGTTTCGCCTCTGCCGCAGGTTGACTTTCCAACAATCCAGGTCCAGTCCAGTCTGCCGGGCGCGAGTGCCGAGATCATGGCTTCCTCGATCGCCACGCCGCTCGAGCGCCAGTTTGCGCACATCGCCGGCGTCACCGAGATGACCTCTTCGAGCTCGCTCGGCAGCGTGAACGTCACGCTGCAGTTTGACCTTACCCGCGACATCAACGGCGCCGCGCGTGATGTGGAAGCGGCCATTAATGCGGCTCGCACGTATCTGCCGGCCAACCTGCCCGGGAATCCGACCTATCGCAAGGTAAATCCGGCAGACGCCCCGATCATGATTCTCGGACTCACGTCAGACAAGTACGACTCGGCCAAGCTCTACGACGTAGCGTCCACGATCATTCAGCAGAAGTTTTCTCAGATTGAAGGCGTGGGCACCGTGGGGGTCGGCGGCGGCGCGCTTCCGTCAGTGCGTGTGGATGCGAACCCGACCCAGCTTGAGCAGTACGGGCTGACTTTAGCCAGCATCCAGTCTGTTCTCAGTCTGCAGAATTCGGACCTGCCCCGCGGCCACTTTGAGAACAACATCATTCGCACCGACGTTGTGACCAACGGCCAGATCTCGCGCGCCGAGGAGTACAGGCCGCTCATCATCGGCTACCACAATGGTCTCGCGGTGCGGCTGCAGGATGTTGCCAACGTGCAGGACGCCACGCAGAACGTGCGCGCCGCCGGCTACCTGAACGGCATCCGCTCGATTACCCTGTTTGTCTCGCGCCAGCCCGGGGCCAACATCATTGAGACCAATGAACGGATCCGCAAGGCGTTGCCGGGGATCGAAGCTTCGATTCCGCAGGGCATCAAGAGCACCATCGTGCTCGACCGTACGACGACAATCCGTGCCTCGGTCAACAACGTCGAAGAGACGCTGATCATCTCGATCTTCCTGGTCATTGGAGTCGTCTTCGTTTTCCTGCGGAACCCCCGCGCTACGCTCATCCCAACGGTCGCGGTGCCGGTCTCGCTGATCGGCACCTTCGCGATCATGTACCTGCTCGGCTACTCGCTCGATAACCTCTCGCTCATGGCACTTACCATTGCAACCGGCTTTGTCGTTGACGATGCCATCGTCGTGATGGAAAACATCTCGCGCTTTATCGAGATGGGCATGACGCCGATGGACGCGGCGCTGAAAGGGTCGGAGGAGATTGGTTCCACCGTGTTCACCATCAGCATTTCGCTGATCGCCGTCTTTATCCCCATCCTGCTGATGGGCGGCATCGTGGGCCGGCTCTTCCGCGAATTTGCGGTCACGCTCTCGACCGCAATCGTAGTCTCAATGATCGTCTCGCTCACAACGACGCCGATGATGTGCGCCCACATCCTCAAGCACCAGCCTGCGGAGACGACCCGGCACAACTGGCTTTACCGCACCAGCGAGCGAGGCTTTGATTTCATCCTCCGCATGTATCGCGTGAGCTTGATCTGGGTGCTGGAGAACCCGGCGATCACGCTGGTCGTGCTTCTTCTAACCATCTCCTTGAACGTGATGCTCTTTGTCCGCGTGCCCAAAGGATTCTTCCCCCAGCAGGATACGGGCACTATCTTCGGCGGTATGCAGGGGGCGCAGGATGCCTCGTTCCCAGCGATGAACGCCTCGGTGCTCGAAGCTGTGAAGATCGTGACCGCTGACCCGGCAGTAGCCAATGTCAACGCGTATTCGGGTGGCAACGGCGCCACCAACGGCGGCTTTGTCTACATCGCACTTAAGCCGCTCGAGGTGCGCAAAGTCGGCGCCATGCAGGTGATCAATCGGCTGCGGCCTAAGTTCGACAAGCTGCCCATGGCCTCGGTCTTTCTGCAGCCCGCGCAGGATATCCGGGTCGGCGGCCGTGGCGGCAATGCGCTCTACCAGTACACGATCCAGGCTGACTCGCTGCCGCTGCTCTTCAAATGGGGTCCACTTCTCCTCTCGAATATGAAGAGGATTCCGCAGCTGGCCGATGTAAATTCCGACGCGCAGAGCAGCGGGCTGAGCGAGTTTCTAAATTACGATCGACCCACCGCCGCCCGGCTCGGCTTCACCCCTCAGGCCATCAACTCCTCGCTCTACTCAGCCTTCGGTCAGTCGGAAGTTTCGCTGATCTACACACAGCTAAACCAGTACTACGTGGTACTTGAAGTAGACCCGCAGTACACCGCCGGGCCGGCCGGGTTAAAGAGCATTTACCTCAACGGCACTGGCAATCACACGGCCGTGCCGCTAAGCGCCTTTACCAAGGCAAGTACCACGACCACGCCGCTTTCGATCTCGCACACCGGACTATTTCCCTCGGTCACGGTCTCGTTCAACCTGGCGCCAGGGGTGGCGCTCAGCGATGCGACCCGGCTGATCCAGGAGATGCAGGACCGGCTCGGCACCCCGGCCACGGTCCGGGGCTATTTCTCAGGCACGCTGCAGGCGTTTCAGGACTCGCTCAAGTCCGAGCCCATCCTGATCCTCACCGCGCTACTCGCGGTCTATATCGTGCTCGGCATTCTCTACGAGAGCCTGGTGCATCCGATCACAATCATCTCAACCTTACCTTCGGCGAGTGTCGGGGCGTTACTCGCGCTCATGCTCACTGGCACCGACCTCAGCGTAATCGCCATCATCGGCATCGTGCTGCTGATCGGCATTGTGAAGAAGAACGCGATCATGATGATCGACTTCGCACTTATGGCGGAGCGCGAGCACGGCAAGTCCACCTCCGACGCCATCTTTGAGGCCTGCATGCTGCGTTTTCGCCCCATCATGATGACAACGATGGCCGCGCTCTTCGGCGCGATCCCGCTGGCCTTCGGGCACGGAACAGGTTCGGAGCTGCGGCAGCCGCTCGGCATCTCGATTGTAGGCGGCCTACTGGTCTCGCAGGCCCTCACGCTCTACACCACGCCGGTCATCTACCTGTACATGGATCGTATACGCCAGCGCCTGCAGGGTAAGAAGGTGAAAGACAGCTTCCATCCATCGCAGGTGGAGCACGCACTATGAGGAGGTCCGCTATGTACTCATCCTCTGCCAGGCACATGCAACGGCTGCTGCTTGCGGCATCCGCCTCGGCCGCTGCCGCGCTCGCTTCCGGCTGTGTTGTGGGGCCAAAATATCACGCGCCGGCTGCCATTGCGCCGACCGCACCGGCCTACAAGGAGGCGCGGCAGCCAGGCTCCGCACCTGCTCCGGCTAACCCGAATGCCGTCGTCTCGCCCTCGGCCACAGACAGCGTGTGGAAGGTTGCGCAGCCGAGCGACGCCATGCTTCGCGGCAAGTGGTGGTCTGTCTTCGGTGACCAGGAGCTGAACGGCCTCGAAGACCAACTCGACATCAATAACCAGACCCTCAAGGTGTACTTTGAGAACTTTCTTGCCGCGCGTGCGCTGATCCGCGAGGCACGCTCGCAGTTCTACCCCACCGTATCCATCGGCCCCTCGTTCAATCGCTCCCGCTCCTCGGCTAACTTGGTCAACTCCTTTGGAACGACGGGAACGGGCGCCACGGGCACCGGAACGACGGGCGGCACCGGAACCACGGGTACTGGCAGCACGACGGTGAGCGGTAGGCAGGCGACCATCTGGGACGCGCCGCTCGATATCAGCTGGGAGCCTGATCTCTGGGGCCGCATCCGCAACACGGTTCGCGAAGACCAGTACGCGGCGCAGGTAAGTGCGGCCGACCTTGAGAACGAGAAGCTGACCGAGGAGGCTACGCTCGCTCAGACCTTTTTTGAACTGCGCGGCGAAGACGCGCTGCAGCAGGTGCTCAACGATGTGGTCAAGGCCGATCAATCTTCCTACGACCTGACCCAGGCCCAGTACCAGACCGGCGTCACGGATCGCATCTCGGTTGTCGAAGCCGAGACGACCCTGCGCAGTGCCGAGGCGGCAGCGATCAACGTAGGGGTAGCTCGCGCGCAGTACGAGCACGCGATTGCGCTCTTGATCGGCAAGCCGGCCACCGACTTCACCATGCCGGTGCGCGGAGTCACGACCGCGCCACCGCCCTTACCCGTCGGCGTCCCTTCGCAGCTGCTGGAGCGTCGGCCGGACATTGCCGCGGCTGAGCGAACCATGGCCGCCGCAAATGCGCAGATCGGTGTCGCGACAGCTGCCTACTACCCGGACCTTACCCTGAGTGCGAGCGGAGGCTTTGAGAGCTCTACCGTGAAGCACTGGTTTGACTGGTCGAGTCGCCTGTGGTCGATCGGACCTACCTTCTCTGAGACCGTCTACGATGCCGGGCTACGCCGCGCGACCGTGCAGCAGTACACCGCAACGTACAACGCCGATGTCGCCAGCTACCGGCAGACCGTGCTCGCCGCGTTTCAGCAGGTAGAAGATTATCTGGCCACGGTACGCGTGCTCTCGCAGCAGATTGAGAAGCAGCGCCAGGCGACCGAGGCAGCGCAAACTTACTCTGATCTGGCCATCGATCGCTATAAGACCGGCCTGGATCCGTACCTGAATGTGATCACTGCGCAGACCACGCTGCTGGGCGACCAGCAGACCCTGGTCAGCCTGCAGATCCAGCAGATGACCGCGGCCGTAAGCCTGGTCGAAGCGCTCGGGGGCGGGTGGGATCGCGGAGATCTGCCGACGCCCAGACAGGTGGGTGCGAACCTGAGCCGGGCGGAGACCACCAAGACTCCGTAGCTGCTGCGAAGGCTCTCGGGAGCACCAAACCGAACGTCAAAAGATGTACGTTAGTGCGCTAAGACTGAGCGCAGCCGACTTCCATCGATCGCGGTCCTCAGCTCGCGTGCGAAATCGCCGTTTGCTGCTGACTTCACGTATCTTGATGTCACCGTATGAATAGCAAAGGGATGCTCCTTGTTGTGGGAACGCTCGCCGCTCTTTCGGTGCCATTGGCGGCGCAGGGGCCTGCAGCCGCGACCATGGTCAGCGTTCCTGCGGTGTCGCACCCCAACGGTTCCTTCGTAAGGGTAAATGGGGCGAAACTTTGGTACGAGAGTGAAGGGTCTGGGGAACCGCTCATTTTGATTGCGGGTGGCCCTGGGTACGCCCATGATGCTTTCCACCCCTGGTTTTCTGCATTCGCTCCGACTAATCGGGTCATCTACCTCGATGCACTTGGTCGGGGCAAATCAGACAGAGCTAAGGATGTACATGAGTACACGCTCGATCGCGACGTAGAGGACCTGGAAGCGTTTCGGAAAGCTCTGGGTCTGGGCAAAATCAATGTGCTCGGGCACTCATACGGAGGGATCGTCGCGCAGGCGTATGCTCTGCGCTTCCCAGACTCTGTTCAGCATCTCGTGCTGGCCGACACGACCTTTGACTCCGAGGCCATGCAAGCTTTCAACGAAAATTTGAATCGCGAAATTCACAATCAGTACCCTGAGGTCTGGAAGAAGATGGAGCAACTACGGGCTAAGGGACTCGTAACCTGCAGTAAGGAATACCAGTCTGTCCCGGACGTCCCGTTGCCGCTGCTCTATTTCTACAATGGTGAGAACGCGAAGAAGTTGGTCGATTCTCCTTTCAGTATGGACGTTGTGTGTGCCGTCGCAGGCCCGAACTTCGATGTCTCCTTCGAGGGAGACATGGGTAAGATCGATTTTCGCAAGGAATTGAAGCAAATTACGGTACCCACACTCATCCTCGCAGGGCGGTACGATCGGGTGCTGTTTCCTTGGTTTTCGCTCCAGTACAAGCAGTATGCACCGCAAGCCCAATTCGTTATGTTTGAAAAAAGCGGCCATTTTCCATTTGTCGAGGAACCGGACACGTTCGTACAGGTGGTAAGCACCTTCCTGAGGAAACGCTAGCGGACACCCCTTTATCATCGTCTTTCGCAATTTACGTAGCATCTGGCAATCCGAAGCCATCGCGTCCTGCTTTGCGCAAACCATAGTTATGCAAGGCTTGCTGTGCCGGGCAAAGTGCAGCCATTAGGCTTTGCAAAGCTGATGCCGATTGCCATCTCCCATAGGCGATACGTTCGCGCAACAGGTCTTGTAGTACGATTTCCGACGTTGGGGTGTGGGAACTCTTTTTAGCTGCACAAAGCCACGCGCTGGATGCATCTGGGAAGACAAAGAAGGCACCCTCGCGGGTGCCTTCTTTGTGTGCGCTGACCCGATGAGGCTAGGGCAGGTAGTAGCGGATGTTGGTTTCGATCACGTTGTCGATAGCCTTCGGCGAGGTGCCCTGCGCGCCGGACCAGAGCGCACGCTCGACCCAGCTGTACTGGATGCCTTGGCGGAAGCGGCCCATCGGCCCCTTGTAGAAGTAGTAGTCGTATCCGACCGTACCTTCGGTTACGTCCTTGTTGGGGCTGGCGCAGGTACCCGTACCGCCGATGGTGAAGCCGATGGTTCCCGGCGGGTAGACGCCTGAGGTGGGAGCAGCCGGGACTGCGCCAGTGCCGCAGCCCGAGTCGTTGGCTGTGCGAAGACCGTAGCCTTCAAAACCGCCACCATCGGTAAAGATGCGGCGGCCAACTTCTTCAAAGCCCCAGTCCGCATACATGTCAAAGCGGGGCGCGGCGTGTACCACGATTTCCCCGAGCGCTGCTTCATTGTGCAGCAGTGCCAGCTGGCCGTCCGGGCGCAGGGTGGTATCAGCAAGCTGCGCTGAAGCGTAGCGGGCAGTGCCGTCGCCGTAAAGACCGTGGACGCCCAACTCCACCTTCTTTTTATCCGCGTAGAAGCGAACGCCGCCACCGGCGCCGCCACCAACGGTGGTGTCGTTATAGGCCGCCGAAGCGGTCGAGGTCGGGTAGACACGATTGCGGAAGAAACGAGTGATGCCGAAGAGCTCCCAGTGCAGCATCGGGGAGTCGCCGGAGATCTTGGCGATCATGTCGGGAGCAAGGTTGAAGGCGTAAAGCGCGGTGGCGTTGTAGAGGCCGCCGTTCGAACCGTTGGTACCAATGGTGTAGTTGGTGGGGCAGGCGGCAGCGACGGTGCCGCCGAGCGTGCCAGTGGCGGCGCAACTAGGAGCGAGGGTCTGGGCCTGTTCGGCCGAGAGACCCACCGTGAACATGTTGTTAAAGTTTTTGGTCACGCGGAAACCCGGCTGACGCGACCAGACAAAGCCGACGTTGTAGTTCGGGTCGATGGTGTCAGGCAGGATCTCGGTTTTATTGTCCAGCGCGTGCCGGGTTTCCGTTGCCAGGGTCCACATCTGGCCGCCGGTAAGTGTCCAGCCATCATGGAAGGCGGCCTGCGCCCAGAGCTGGCGCTGACGCATCACGTAGCTGTTGGACTGGTTGTTGTTCGAGGTGATGCCGGTACCGAGCCAGTCAAGCTCGTAGTAGGCCTGCAGGGTCGCTGAAGGGATCTTGCCGGTGAAGCTGAGAGCCAGGCGAGACTGGCGGCCGGTCGCGTAGAACTCGCTCAGCTGGCCTTCCGTCGAAGGGGTAAGCGGAATCGCGGTAAAGGGGGTCGGAATATCAGCACCCGTGGCGCGGGTCCGATCTACCGTCGCGAACTCGATGAAGGAGTTGGTCAGGTTCAATCCGACGCCCTTGAAGTGAATTTGGTCGGGGTTCTCAATGGCCTTCTTGGTCGCGGCCTGGTCGGCCTGCATGGTGCTGGCAATCGACTGGGTATTCGCGGTAAGGTCGGTCACCGCGGACTGCAGCGTGCTGACTGCCTGCGTGTTCTGCGCGGTGGCTGCCTGCTGGCCGGCGAGTACTTCCTGGGCCTGCTGCATGGCCTGCTGTGCCTGCTGCTGGGTCTGGCTCAGCTGCGACTGGCTGGCGGCAAGCTGGGCCTGGAGAGCATCGATCTGCGCCTTTTGTGCGAGCTGCTGAGCTTCCATCTGCTCGCGCAGCGTCTGGATCTGCCTCTGCACCGTGGGCGTCCGCTCCTTAGTGACCCGGACATGCCTACTCCTCTTTGCTTTGGCCGCCGCCATCATGGCTGGCGTATCGGTCGTCGCTGTGGTCTGTGCGTTGGCGGCCAGAGCCGAGACCAACACCAAACTTGCCAGCGCTGTTAAATTCGTTTTCATTAGGCCTCTCTGTGTTTAGCTGGTTCCGTTTGAACGTGCGCGCGAAGCCGGTAGTCGCGCAGACTCACCCTGACGACGCGCACGAGGCCGGAGCCCACGCGTGCCTATCGTTGCAAAGGATTGTTAAAGGGAAACAAATAAGGCTTGCCAAAGCGGAAAGCGGACACTGCGGAACCTCAGGGCGCCCCTCCCGTACAATCTCGACGCGCTCTCCGAGTGCGCTCCTGCTAGGGTTGGCGCGCAGGCATACCGGCTGCATTTGTATCTGCGGAGGGTACACTTGCATGGCCTGCACTGATCAGATTGGCTAGTAGACGGTAGGCACCGGGAACCCCTTCCGGCAGCTGCCGGTAGAGCGCATATGCCAGGTAAATGTAACGACCCCGGCCCCAGGCAGCAGAAAGCAGCCCGCCTTGCTGCGGATCCTGCTCCGGATCAGCGGTTTCGGTAAGCGCGGTGTAGTGCGGGTCCCAGTGCGCAGCGAAGCCGTGGCCGCGTTCTTCAAGCCAGCCCGTGAAATCGGCCTCAGTGATTTTGTTTGGATAGTTCAACAATGGGTCGCCGGGAGCGAGCAGGCGGACAGGCGTCTTTTCGTCGACAACGCGCTCGGAGGCCTCACCGGGGCTAGCCCCAAGCGAGAGCGGATACGGCCCGTAGTTATGGTCAAACTCCGGCGCCTGATATTGGACGACGAGCGTGCCGCCAGCATGCACCCAGCTAAGCAGCCGCGCATTCGCCTCCGCAAGCGCTGGCTGCGCCGTGTAGGTGCGTACTCCAAGCAGAATGGTGTCGTAGTGGGTAAGGTCTCCGTGCAGCAGTTCCCCCGGGCCGATCAGGTGCGGCGTTACGCCAAGCTGGGCGAGGGCCTGCGGCACCTCGTCCCCGGTGCCCATGACATAGCCGACGCGCAGTCCCGGCGCCACGCGCACGTCGATCGGCCGGACGGTGAGCGTGGCCGCGTGATAAAGGTTGTACGGGCGCAGGCCCTCGTAGCCGACTGTCTCAAAGCCGCGGGTAAAGACCGCGTTGCCACTCTCGACGCTTGCGGTGACGACGCTGTGCTCGCCCGGTGCGCTATCGGTCTCGCTAGGCGTGATGGTAAAGGTCTGCGCGATCTGCTCTCCGGCGGCCAGGTTGAGTGGTACCGAGGCCGGCTCAGAGTGCCAGCCCTTGGGCAGGTGAAGGGTCAGCGTACTGGTCGCGTGATCGCCCTGGGCTGTCTGGGCTGTCTGTTCATTGGTAACTGTGACGGTGGCAGGAAAGGATCGCTCGCCAGTTGGTAGCACGCGCACCGGGTCCGAGAGCAGCACTGAAAACTGCGGAGTGACGACCAGCGGTTCGTAGAGCATACCGCGCCCGTGCACGCGATGCGCGGTCTCGACGACCTGGCCGACACGCAAGGGCACGCCGCCGTAGTTAAACTCCGCCCACCCGCTCACCGGGTAGGGAGCAAAGGAGCGGCCAAGCAGCGATGGATCGCTGATCGAGTAGACCGCCTGGTCGAGCGAGGTGCGGCTGAAGTAAGGCTCAGTCGGGGCGGCATCGTGCGGCACCTCGAGGCGAAAGATTGCCTCACCGACCGCACTCACAGCCGTGTCAAGCCCGGGCGACTCGATGCGGCTGACCTGCCAATGTTCCTTGTCGGGCGTGGTGAGCCAGGTCCGGCTTAGCTGCAACGGCTGGCCGGCGCCCCAGCTCGCGGCCGCGGTCACATGCAGGCGCACGTCAAAGCTCGACCCAGGGGTGACGTGGGTGGGCGTTGGAGAAGGATAGAGCGTGAGAACACGCGGCTCTGTGCCGTTCAGGGCGCCGCTGCTTGGATTGCGTGGCATGGGCGTAAGCAGCGCATGGACCTCAAGCCCGAGCGCCTCGACCAGCGCCGTGTTGAACTGCACGAGCTTGATGCCCAGCTCATGGTCGAGGTTAGCTTTGTCTTCAGCGCCGAGCGTGCTCGCGTCCACGGCGGCGATCAAGGCCTTGGTCTTGAGATAGCCGTCGCGCAGATCAGGCGTTATCTTCGAGGGCGCGGACGGCGTGTAGCCGAAGAAGGCGCGGGCAACGCAGCGATCGATGTCACGCAGGCCAGCGGTCAGAAAGGCCGTATCGCCATGGGCGAGGGTGGCCAGGCCGAGCAAGCTGGTATCGATGCCGGAGAAGAAGTTGGTCGGGCGTCCGGGAGTCTCGGCAGGCAAGGCAGCTGCTGGCAAGATAGATCCGTAGCGGGTGTAAGTGGATGCATTCGGACCGGGCAGCGGCGGCGTTCCCCCGCCGTACTGCGAGCGCTGCTGGCCCCAGCCTTCCCGCGCCATCTGGAGATAGGAGCGCCCGAGCACCGGATCGAAGGTTCCCTCGGGGATCGAGACATCGGCGCGCGGCGTAACCGTGGACCACTCCTTTGTCACATAGTTGTAGAAGCGCGCCGGCGCCCACTTGCCTGTTGCGTAGTCATACATGCCACGGCTGGTGATGGGGGCAAACGGCGTGCGCTCGTAGACCGCGAAGGGCTTCCATGGCTTGAGCCCGGCGGCAATCTGGTCAGGGAAAACGCTCGGATCCCCGGCTGCCAGGAAGGCCTGCTGGGTCATCTGGCCGGAGACCTGGTGATGGCCGTGCCCGTCGGTGATGCCGCCGATGAAGACCGAAGTGAGGATCAGCGGGCGATTGATGCGGACGGCGCGCACCACGTCATAGAGCACGCGGTTTTCACCCCACTGGGCGAGTGCTTCCGCCTTGGTCTTCGAGAAGCCGTAGTCGGCGAAGTGGCCCCAGTACTGCTCGGTGCCTTCGTATTCGTCGGCGAGTAGCAACTCATTGGTGCGGATCAGCCCAAGCGCGTCGTAGGTGTCACTCGACATGGCGTTCTGGCCGCCTTCGCCGCGGGTGAGCGTGAGCAGAGCAGTGCGCGCGCCCATCCCGCGCGACTCGTAGGTCATCATGCCGCCGTCTTCGTCGTCGGGGTGCGCGACGATCATCATCAGGCTGGCCCAGGTGCGCAGCTTGTTCAGGGTCTGCGCGAGGCCGTCGGCGCCGCGATCCTCAGGCAGCGTGTCGTCGTCGGGCGAGGCAGTGATGCTGGTAGCCCAGGGGACCGCCTGCGCGAGGGCCGGTGCGGCTACGAAAAAAAGACAAAAGATAAGGCTGCCTGCGCGGGTGGCGGCCACTTCGTGGCGCGTGTACCTGAGGTTTAAGAGATGCAAAAGAGAAGACACGCCACGAAGTGGCCGCCTGCCGCGTAGGCGGTTTTCCATTCTCAAAGTGTACAATCCCGGCACTGATGCCTGGTTCAAACGCGCCTCCCAGCCTCACCCGACACATCGGCCTGCTCAGCGCGATCTCGCTCAACATGATGAACATGATCGGCGTGGGGCCGTTCATTACGCTGCCGCTGGTGGTTGGCGCGATGGGTGGTCCGCAGGCGATCCTGGGCTGGATTCTTGGCGCGGTCATTGCGATCTGCGACGGGCTGGTGTGGGCTGAGCTGGGCGCGGCGATGCCTCGAGCGGGTGGATCGTACGCGTTTCTTCGCGAGATCTACCGGGCAGACTTCGAGGCGCCGAATGCTGGTGACGTTCGCGCGAGGGGCCTCGACCGACGAGCTCCAGTCGAGGCTGGTGTCGAGGCTGCTTCGGGAACAACGGTACGATTGCGCTTCGACCTTGGACGCTATCTTTCCTTTCTCTACATCTGGCAGCTCAGCTTTACCGCGCCGCTCTCGATTGCCTCGGGCTGCATCGGGCTGGCGCAGTATGCGGCGTACCTGTGGCCGGAGCTCCATGCGCCCATCCTCCGCGCTAGGTGGGCGCCAGGCTGGACGCCGAGCTGGACGAGCCTGTTGGCTGCCGGTGTGTGCGCGGTGACGGTGATGCTGCTCTATCGCGGGGTTGCCGCCATCGCCAGAGTAGCCGGCATCCTGACGCTTGGCGTGCTGGCCACGCTTGGCGCGATCATCCTCGCGGGGTTCTCGCATATGCAACCCGCGCTGTTACGATTTCCCGCGCACGCCCTAGCCCCGAGCCCCGCGTTCTTTGAGGGGCTGGGCTTTGCCACGCTGATCGCAACCTACGACTACTGGGGCTACTACAACGTCTGCTTTCTGGGCGCGGAGGTGCGCGATCCCGGGCGCACCATCCCCCGCGCCGTGCTGCTTTCGATTGCCTGCGTGGCGACGCTCTACCTGTGCATGCACCTGGCGGTACTCGGCGTCATCCCCTGGCAGGAGCTGGTGCGCGGCAGTGGCACCCATGCGGCGGCTGCCATGCTGATGGAGCGGACCTGGGGTCACGCGGCTGCGGTGACGATCAGCCTGCTGATCATGTGGACCGCCTTTGCTTCGGTTGCGGCGCTGCTGCTGGGCTACTCGAGAGCGCCCTACGCGGCGGCTCTGGACGGCAACTACTTCCAAGCCTTCGCCCGCCTGCACCCCAAGCACGGCTTTCCGCACGTTTCGCTGCTGGCGCTTGGTGTGGCGGCGATGTTCTTCTGCTTCTTCAACCTGGCGCAGGTGATCGCGGCGCTGGTCGCGGTGCGCATCGTGCTGCAGTATGTACTGCAGCAGGTCGGCGTGATGGTGCTGCGCTGGCGGCGCCCCAGGCTGGAGCGGCCGTTTCGCATGTGGCTCTATCCGCTGCCGCCAATCGTAGCGCTAGCCGGGTTTCTCTTCCTGCTTATCTCTCGCAAAGGAGCAGAGCGCGAGCTACTGTTTGCGGCAGCGGTCGCGGTCACCGGTACCGCAGTGTTCCTGATACGGGAGTGGCGAGCTCCTGCATGGCGAGCTCGTGGAAAAGCCGCCGCTCAGGCCTGATCGGCGGTATAGAGAGCTCCTCGAAATGGCCACGCTGGGGCGGCGCCAAGCTTTACTTGAACAAGCTTTACTCAAACGAGAGTGCAACCGTGCCGAAGTGCGAGAAGCTCACCTTCACCGTCGAGCCTGGCACGGCGTAGAGCTTGCCGGTCCAACTGCCGGTCGTGATCCAGGTACCTCGCTTGAGCCCGCCGGTGCGATAGCTGCCCTGGTTGGCCAGCCAGGTGACGAGCCGCAGAAGATCCGGACCATTGGTATTAGCCATGCCGGCCTGGCAGCGAACGGCGCTGTCGATGACCACCTCGACCGTCTCTGCGGCCATGTCGATCGCCTGCCAGTTCGCCACGGCTGGTCCGTAGGCAAAGCCGCCATTGATCTGCAGGTCGCCAATCATCGAGAGCCGGTCGGCTGCATCCGGATCGAGGAATGCCGACTCGAGAAGTTCGATCGCCGGATGCGCGCTCTCAATCGCCAAGGCCACCTCGTCGCGGCTGTAGGGCGTTGCGCGCGCGGGCAGGTCCTCGCCGAGCAGAAAGGCGATCTCGGCCTCAACCCCGCGTAGCCGCGAGTAGGTACCAGCCAGCCGTTCGCCTGTGCGCATATACCCACCCCACAGAGGCATGGGGCCGAACATGGGGGTGGCCTGCGGATCAGGCGCGCCGATCTTCCATCCGCCGCAGGGCGCGAGCGCGAGCGCGACGGTATCCTGCAGTGCGTAGGCCTCGTCGAGCGTCTGCGGCCGTAGATCGATGGGTAGGTTCTGGACAGGGTGAAGGTCTCTGCGCGCTTCCAGCAGCACCTCGGCTGCATCGCGCATCCGGTCCTGCCTTGCTACCGGAATCATGCCTGTTTCCACACTCATCTGCATCTCCTAAGAGAACGTCGTGACTTTCGATTGGATGCCGAATCAAAAGAATGCCGGTTGTTCTTGCGTGCGCTGCACCTTTTCGAGTGGCTACGGCGTTTAATCAAAGAGGCCCTCTTTGGTTCGAGGACCTTCTTTGTTCGAGCTTCGTTTGAGGTACTTTCATGCTGATTCGCAAGCCTGCTGATATTCCAAGCTCTGAGATTACCTCGCTGGCAAACTATACCAACCGGCGCCGGTTTATGGCCGCCGCCGCTGCCGCTGGAGCGCTCGCCCTGGGCGGGGACCGCCTGCTGCGCCTTGCTTCGCCTGCACCGGTGGAAGCCGCGACCAAGATGAACACGGTCAAGAGCCCGCTCTCGACTACCGGCGTCACCCCGACCCCGTACAACGACATCACCAGCTACAACAACTACTACGAGTTCGGCACCGGCAAAGGCGATCCGTCCAGAAATGCGACTCACCTGAAGACGTATCCATGGAACGTCTCGGTAGAAGGCCTGGTGAAGGCCAAGAAAACCGTGTCGATCGACCAGCTGCTGCAGCTTCGCCCGCAGGAGGAGCGCGTCTACCGCTTTCGCTGCGTGGAGGGCTGGAGCATGGTGATCCCCTGGGTCGGCTACTCGCTGTCGGAGTTCATCAAGCAGTGCGATCCGCTGCCCAGCGCAAAGTATGTGCAGTTTCTCTCGCTTGACGATCCAAGTCAGATGCCTGAGCTTGGCGAATCCGGCATCAACCCGCCTTACTCGGAGGGCCTGCGTATGGACGAAGCCATGCACCCGCTGACGCTGCTCACCTTTGGCCTCTACGGGCAGACGCTGCCGAACCAGGATGGCGCGCCGGTACGCATTGTCGTGCCGTGGAAGTATGGATTCAAGTCGGCAAAAGCCATCGTGAAGGTGCGCTTCGTCGACAAGGAGCCCCACACGACCTGGAACGACCTGGCTTCCAACGAGTACGGCTTCTACTCCAACGTCAACCCGAACGTGGACCATCCGCGCTGGAGTCAGAAGTACGAGCGCGTGATCGGCGCCTCGATCTTCTCGCAGCGCCAGCCGACGCTGATGTTTAACGGCTACGCTGACCAGGTGGCCAGCCTCTACAGCGGCATGGACCTCAAGAAGTACTACTGAGCCCTCGTAGCAGGCAAGGGTCCCGGAGCGGGCGAGCGCGCTGTGCCTGCCCCGGCGTGCCGGCAGTCGGGGTGTAAAAGGATCGCGTGGCAAACCGCTGGATCATCACGTTGAAAGTTCTGGTGCACGCAGCCTGCCTGCTGCCGATCGCATGGCTGCTGTGGGGCGTCATCCACAACACGCTTGGCCCGGACCCGACCGCGCGCGCGACCTTCTTCACCGGGATCGGCACCCTGCGGCTGCTGGTGGTTTCGCTGGCGATTACGCCGGTGCGCAGGCTGCTGCCGCGGCTGGCGTGGCTGGTCCGCTTTCGGCGCATGCTGGGCCTTTACGCGTTCTTCTACGGCTCGCTCCACCTGCTCACCTACCTGGGTCTGTACGCCGGGTTCAACCTGGCTGTGATCACAGACGATCTTGCGCAGAGGCCTTACATCTGGGCGGGCGTCACCAGCTTGGGGCTGATGCTCCCGCTGGCTCTCACCTCGACAAGCTGGTCGATTCGGACGCTCGGCGGCAAGCGCTGGCAGTGGCTGCATCGGCTGGTCTACCTGTCGGCGATCGCCGGGGTAGTGCATTACTGGTGGATCGTCAAGACTGGCGTGCGCACGCCGCTGACGGTCACGGTGGTGCTGGGAGTGCTGCTGGCAGCGCGTCCACTTCTCGGCTGGATGCAGGTGCAGCGTAAGGGGACTGGCGCGGCACGCGTTGCTGTCCCTTGAGACCTGGATCACGATCCGCAATGGACCGATCCGCAATGGCGTCATGGGTGGATCGCCGGCGCCGGTTTGGGCGGATTCCCAGAGTGAAACCGGAACAGTTTTGAGGGTCTTCCATGGGTACACAAGCGTAGCCGTCGCAACTTTCAGCGTGGCATGCTGTTCCTACCAGCGGAAGGGGCCAGCGCTGATGCCAGACCAAAGTCTCTCTCGAAGTGCCTACCGACGGCGCGTGGCGGCCATCCTCATGACCGCGCTCGTCGCGCCCGCGGTCCTGGCCGGCCGCTCTGCCGACGCAGCGACTCGCCACACTCAGACGCGTACCCTTGCCCCGGCAGCAACCAAGACAAAGGCTGGAGAAGCTCCATTAGACGCAGAAGAGCAGGCCGCGCAGGTGCTTGACCGGCTAACCTTTGGCCCACGGCCGGGCGAGGTGAGCGAGGTAGTTCGGATGGGTTGGGAGGCCTGGCTGGAGCGCCAGCTGCAGCCGGCGACGATCCCTGATCCTGTGCTCGATAAGCGCCTCGCGCTGTACCCGGCTTTGCAGCTTGCGCCGCGTCAGCTGGCGGTGCAGTATCCGGATGGTCAGGTGATTCGGCGTGTTGCCGAAGGCAAGCTGGCTATGCCCTCTGACCCGCAGCTTGCTGGTGTCTACGAGGTGCTGGTGGCCCGCTACCAGCGCAAGCAGGCTGAAGAGAAAGCCGCAGCTGCGGGCGCCTCGTTGGCTGGCAGTCCGGCCGGCACCGCAACCCAGCTCTCGCCACAGACGCCTGGCCAAGCGCAAGGAGCAGCGCCGGTAGCAGCTGCCGGTGCTGCTGCTAGTACATCGAGCCCTGACCAGGCCCGGGACGACGCGCAGCAGCACCGGAAGCAGGAAGAAAAGATGCAGGCACGGCAGCTTGCCGAGCAGGTTCTTGGCTACCCGAAGAATCAGCGCATGGACGCGATCTTCAAGCTCCCAGTTGAGCAGCGCTTGGCGCTTGCTTCCGGCATCGCCGAGCCGGAGAAGGGCATGCTCACCGGGGAGATGACCCCCCACGAGCGCGAACTTTTTGGGATGATGGCGGGCGGCTACGCGGGCTCAGGCGTGATCGCGAACGAGATGCAGCAGGCCAAGATTCTACGAGCGGTACTGAGCGAGCGCCAGCTGCAGGAAGTCATGACAGACTTTTGGTTCAACCACTTCAACATCGATCTGGGCAAGAGCGGGGACGAGCTGAACTACGCTGCCAGCTACGAGCGGAATGCGATCCGCGCGCATGCGCTGGGCAAGTTTCGCGACCTGCTGCTGGCAACGGCCCAGCACCCAGCGATGCTGATCTACCTGGACAACTGGCAGAGCATTGGGCCTGACTCGCAGGCGGCGGGCCGCCCCAGGCCGAGCCCCTTTGCCGCCAACAAGGCCCAGCAACGCGGGCTCAACGAGAACTACGGGCGCGAGGTGATGGAGCTGCACACGGTCGGCGTTGATGGCGGCTACACGCAGGCCGACGTGACCAGCCTGGCGATGATTCTGACCGGCTGGACGGTTGACCAACCGAACCTGGGTGGCGACTTTGCTTTCGAGCCGCGCAAGCACGAGCCGGGAGTCAAGACCTGGATGGGCCAGACCTTCGGCGCGGGATTGGACCAAGGCGGCATCAACGAGGGAGTGCGCGCCCTGACCGCACTTGCGGCCTCGCCCAAGACGGCGCAGAGGGTGAGCTATGAACTGGCCCAGCGCTTCGTCGCCGACGCGCCTCCGCCCGCGCTGGTCACTCGGATGGCTGCGGCCTACCTGGCCTCGGACGGAGATATCAGCACGGTGCTGCGCTCCATGGTGCACTCGCCTGAATTCTTCGCGCGCGCCAACTACCGGAACAAGGTCAAGATGCCGCTCGAGTATGTGGCTTCCTCGCTGCGCGCGACCGAAACCGACCCGGCGAACCCTGGCGCACTCGCGAACGAGCTCAAGACCATGGGCGAGCCCCTCTACCGCTGCCTGCCTCCGACCGGCTATGCGGCGACCGCGGATCACTGGATGAACTCTTCCGCACTTGTCGACCGGCTCAACTACTCGCTCCAGCTCACCGGCAGCCACTTTGGCGGCATGCACTTTGACGCGCCGCGCTTGCTGGCCGCTGGCCTGCTTGAGCAGCCTGCGACAGCGGGACCGGTGAGCGCCAGCCGCATTGCGCTGGCGCGGAGCCAGCCTGTGCCCAGCGGAGAGCAGGAGGCACTCTCGGTGATGGAGCGGTTGCTGGTGCCGGGGCCGGTGTCGGAGAAGACCAATGCGGTCATTCGACAGCAGCTTGACGCACCTGCGGCTCCGCCGAACGGCGACGCTCAACCCTCGGCTCACGTGCTTGCGGACCCGAACGAGATGCTTGATACGTTGGCAGCGATGATTCTTGGTTCGCCGGAGTTCCAGGTGCACTGAGCCTAAAGGCTATCCCCAAAGGATTAGGGATCCGCTCGGTGCCAAGCTCACGAAGCGTCCTTCAGGGGAGTGGCGGGAGGCGCTCAGGCAATCTTTCAGGGCTTTCAGTTTGCTGAGTATTCGGAAGCGTTGCCGAACGGCGGACGGCTCGGTCGGCTCTGGCATGCTTCGCGGTACTTTGTGCCGACGTTGAAGAGAGGCGCCGCCGTGGTTTGAATCGCCGAGCGAAACCGGCGATTGTTCCACGTGGAACAATCGCTCGCTAGCCGGGTTTTAGGCGTAGGCCAGACCCTTGCTAGCCTCTCGGGAGGCAGACATGGGCACCAACCTGGTGCCCGCAAAGATCCGCTGGAAGATGCCACGAGTTTACCCGCAGCCAGCACTCTGACGAGGCAGAACTACTTCGGCTCACCCAGCACGGCAACATGCTGCGGCGCGTCAAGCTTCAGGCTCTTCACGTCGCTCTTCACCTTCAGCTGCACAAACGAAGCCTTCTTCTTTTCCGTCACTGGAAAGTCTAGCTCGTACTGGTTTCCCAGCCGGTTGTTAAGATCGGTAAAGAACGGAGTGAACGAGACGGGATTGCCGAGCCCTTCGTAGTAGAGCGTGCCCCCGGTCTCATCCGCTACCTGAGAAAGGTAGTTTTGCCCGGCGTTGGTCTCATAGAAGCTGCCGCTCAACCGACCCTGGTTGCGGTAGTAGATCGAGTAGACGACCAGCCCGGCACGCTGCGCGGCCGAGATTGCGGAGAGCACGTAGGGATCTTCAGGGTCGTAGCGTAGGTTGTACTCATCGACACCATCGGTGATCATGACCACCTCGCGACGCGCCGCGCTCTTGGGCGCGGGCCAGCTCTTAGCCAGGCTCGAGAGGCAGAAGTAAGGGCTTGCGCTGCTGCCGGGCGAGCCAGCCGGAAGATGCAGCTGCCTTGCAATAGCAGCATGATCGGTGGAGATGGGGCTGTCGAAAACAGCCGCCCCGTTCTGCATGTAGGCCACGCCGACAGCGAAGTTCGCCGGCAGCCCGGTGATGAAGTTCGACAGGTCCTCAAGGTTCCGCCCGAAGCTGGAGCGGGACGAGTTATCAATCAACAGCACGAGTTCGACCGGCCCATGACCATAGGCGCGCCAGAGGCTCGGCTGCACCTGCTTGCCCTCCACGCTGATCTGGACCTGCTGCTGCGAGATAGGTGGGGCGTCGCTGCTCTTGGTCACAGCGGTGACGATGGCGGAGGCCTCGCTCGCGTCCTGAGCTTGAGCGCCAGGCGCGGATCCTATGAGCAACGCCAAAGCTGCGAGCACGGTGGCACGAACCAGGGGAACGCGGGAGGGGGAGCGGGAGAGCATCTGTTTCCTTAGTAAATTCCTTGTCAAAGTCGTTCACTCCTTGCAGCTGGGGCGACGCAAGCGCTCCGTGGTCTGAACCGAGCGAACCCGTCACCGACATTAGGTCCCTGGCTTGCCGCCTTGGCGTGACCAGCTGCTCATGCCCGGCTGCTTATGCAAACAGCCGCTCCTCTTAGACGCCCAGGGCAGGGCTTGCGCTTCATCCTGCGGTCAATCCCGCGTGTGTATCCTCATAGAGATGCAACGAGTCATTACCGCGGCAGTGCTTATCCCAGTCGTGCTGCTGCTTGTTTTTAAGGGATCGCTGCTTGCCCTTACCGTAGCCAGTGCGGTGGTGGCGGGCCTGGCCGCCTGGGAGTTCCTGGGGCTTGCGGATGCCAGCGGTGCCGAGACTCCGCGCATTGCAGTGATGGTGGCCGTCGCGCTGCTCTTCCTGTGCTTCTACGCACGCCCTGACTATGAGACGCCAGCGCTCGGCGCGCTAAGCTTTCTGCTGTTGATCCTCTGCGTCTACCAGGATCGGGACAAGCACCTGAACCGGGTGCTGCTCGATGGCGCGAGTTCCATCCTGGCGTTGCTCTACTGCGGCTTATCGATGACGGCTGTACCGGCGATCAGCGCGCAGGCAGCGGGCTCTTCGCTGCTCACCTTCCTCTTCCTGACCGTGTGGACGGGGGATGTGGCTGCGCTCTACGTGGGCCGAAACTTCGGACGCAAGAAGCTGGCCGGCTCGATCAGCCCGGGCAAGACCTGGGAGGGGGCGATCGCGTCGGTCGCCGGCAGCCTGCTGGTGGCCGCGGCCTTGCTGCTGGTGGCAACCGAGCTGGAGCGGCGGGGGTTTGAGTGGCTCGCCTACTCCGGTTCGATCGGTCGCTGGCTGGCATTGGCGGTGCTGGTGAATGTGGCCGCCCAGGTCGGTGACCTGATCGAGTCGGCGATCAAGCGCGGCGCCGGCGTGAAGGATTCCGGCACGCTGCTGCCGGGCCACGGCGGAGTGCTTGACCGCATCGACGCGCTGCTCTTCGCCGCGCCGGTTCTTTGGTATGCCTTGCTGCTCCAGCAAGCCTTTTGATACGTGGCCGTTTGCCGGTCTCGTCGCCGGTCTCGGTCCCGTTCCCATTCCCGTTCCCATTCCCGTTCCCAGTCTCGTTGCTTGATGAATCGTTTAACTCAAGGCGGCATCTGCCTTGCCTCCGCGGCCGCCTGATCGCCCGGGTGCTTCTACACTAGGGGAGTACTCCGGCACCAAAGGACCTGGTTTGAGGACGTAGTTTGAAGAACGCGGATTGAAGGACGTGGTTTGAAACGAATCGCCATTCTAGGTTCGACCGGTTCGATCGGTCAGAGCACCCTGAGCATCATTGAGCGCTATCCGCAACACTTCCAGGTAGCTTCGTTGGCTGCCGGCAACAACCTGGAAGTGGCAGCTCAGCAGTGTCTACGCTGGCGCCCCGCAATCGTTTCGCTCGCCACAGAAGAGGGAGCGGGCAAGCTGCGCATACGGCTGCGCGCGGCGGGCGTTACCGGCACAGAGGTGGTTTGGGGAACGCCGGGCACACTCGCGGTGGCGACGCTGCCTGAGGTGGATTTCGTCGTTTCGGCCATCGTCGGCATCGCCGGCCTGGAGGCGACCTACGCTGCTGTACTCGCGGGCAAGACGATCGGCCTGGCGAACAAAGAGGCGATGGTCACCGCAGGAGAGATCCTGACCAGTGCGGCGCGGGAGCGCGGAGTGTCGCTGCTGCCGATCGACTCCGAGCACAATGCCGTGCACCAGTGCATGCGCGCCGGGACCCGCGGCGAGATCGAGCAGATCTGGTTGACTGCCTCAGGCGGTCCCTTTCGCACCTTGCCGCTGGCTGAGTTTGAGCACATCACCGTCGAGCAGGCGCTCCGGCATCCGACCTGGGTGATGGGTCGGCGCATCACCATCGACTCGGCCACCATGCTCAACAAGGGCCTGGAGATCATCGAGGCCTGCCGGCTCTTCGACCTGCCCCCATCCCGGGTCAAGGTGACCGTGCATCCGCAGTCAACCGTGCACTCGCTGGTGGAGTATGTGGATGGCTCCATCTTGGCGCAGATTTCAGTGACCGACATGCGGCTGCCTATCCTCTATGCGTTGAGCTATCCAGAGCGCTTCACCTCCGAGCTTCGTTTCGATCTCTCCGCACTCGCCTCACTCAGCTTTGAGCAGCCTGATTTTGCTCGCTTTCCGTGCCTTGGTCTAGCCTATGAGGCAGCCGAGTTAGGGGGCGCGCACCCGATCGCGCTCAACGCGTCAGATGAAGTCGCGGTGGAGGCCTTCCTGGCAGGTGCCATCCCGTTTACGGGTATCGCGGGTACAATAGAGGCGGTACTCGAGCGAACGCCAGTGGCTCGCCCGCAGACGATTGCGGAGGTGCTGACGATGGACAGAGAAGCGCGCGAGCGTACACAGGCCGTACTCGCCAGCCGGGGAGTTCGACCCGTCTCGCTGGCGAAGCAGGGAAACTGACGCACGGTCTTCGCGGCATTCCGGCCGCTGTCCCAGAGTTACTCCAGTTTCCGGTAAAAGACGGCAGCAGGATCTAGGCTCACACTCGAGTTCGGGAGCAGTCCATACACTCTATGCCTTTTGCGCTGATCGCTACACTCTCCATGCTGGTTGTGCTCGGGATCATGGTCCTGGTGCATGAGACTGGGCACTTTGTCACCGCCAAGCTCTGCGGCGTGCGCGTCGAGGTTTTCTCGATCGGCTTTGGCAAGCGCATCTTTGGCTTTCGTTATGGCGATACGGATTACCGGCTGAGCCTGCTGCCGCTGGGCGGCTATGTGAAGATGGCCGGCGAGCTGCCTGATGGGGATCGGATTGCCAAGGAGCCGGCAGATCCGGGCGAGTTCAGCGCGCATCCTCGATGGCAGCGCATCCTGATCGGCCTCTCCGGGCCAATCTCGAACTTTCTGCTGGCCTTTCTGCTCATGACTGGGCTCTACATGATGCACAACGAAGTGGATCAATACATGCGCGGCGCCGCTGTGATCGACTTTGTTCCTCAGGCCTCCGCGGCGGCTCATGCGGGTCTTGAAGCCGGGGACCGGATCCTCGGCTTTGGACATGAGAAGAGCCCGACCTGGCAGCAGATCGGCATTCGGACCGGGCTGGACGCAAACCAGACCATCCCGGTGACTGTGGAACGCACCGCAAATGGCAGCAGCCAGACCACCACGGTCGAGCTGCCGCTTGCAAGCGCGACCAAAGCGGATGGTCCAGATCTCGAGGCACTGGGCCTGGAGCCGCGTATCCAGCAGGTGCCGCTTACCGTGCATGAAGTCACTCCCGACTTTCCGCTTGCCAAAGCCGGCGTGCAGAAAGGCGATCTACTGCTTTCACTCAATGGCGTGGTTCTGCATTCCACCACGTCGGTGATGGCCTACCTGCAGCAGAATGGCGACAAGCCAGTGGATGTAACGGTCGGGCGCGCGGGCAAGACCATGCAGTTTGCGGTCACGCCTATGCTGGGTGACGATGGCACAGGGCGCACAGGATACCGGCTCGGCTTCCGGCCGGAACCGCCGCCTTTCGCAGTCGAGCAGCTGCCGCTGGGGGAGGCGGCCAAGCGCTCCGTAGCGTTCAACGAGCAGAACTCGGGCTACATCGTTGAGGTGTTGCGCAAGCTCTTTTCGCGCCACTCCAACGTGAAGCAACTGAGCGGACCAATCGGGATTGCACGGGTCACCGGGGAAGCGATCACCATGCCGGGTTGGCAGCCGATTATCGGCGAGATGGCGCTAATCTCCCTCAACCTCGGTATCTTCAATCTCCTGCCGTTTCCGATCCTCGATGGCGGCATGATTCTGCTGCTCTTGATTGAGGGAGCGATGCGGCGCGATCTGAACCAGCAGTTCAAGGAGCGGATCTACCAGGTCGCTTTCGTGGTGCTGGTTCTTTTTGCCGTCTTTGTTATGTTCAACGATGTCTCGAAGTTGAATATCTTCTCAAAGGTTCGGCCGTAATGGCATCCTTCCGCTCTCCGAGCTAACGGGTACTCTGCGGTAAGTCAAGGCGGGCTTGCTCCCGACGAGAGTGCCTTGAATTCCGCAGAGCCAAATACAACCCTGCAGCACTCGCCATATGTTGGATTTCGGTAGCTGGTGTAGCGTAATGCTTCAGAGAAGCAGGGAGCTCCGCTCTGTATACTGCGCTTACCAAAAAGTAAGGGAGCCCGTTATGGAAGATGTTATCCCTGGTAAGTCAGGGAGCGCACCGAGTCGCTGGTTGCAGAGCGGCATTGCCGGCATACTCCTGATCGCGGGCATTGCCGCCTTTCTGCTGCAGGCACACGGCAAGCGGGGTCCGAACACGTATGGCGACTTCGCACCCGTTTATTCTGGTGCGCTGTGCATTCTGCATAAGACAAGCCCTTATCTGCAATCCAACATCGAGCCGGAGCTCATGTCTCACGGTGGGCCGGTTTTCTATCCTGGTTACTGGAAAGAATTCGTTCCCGCGTATCCGCCACTCACGTACTACATGATCTCGCCGCTTGCCTTACTCAACTTCCATGCTGCGTCGACACTTTATTTCGCTCTTTCGGCGCTTGCCTTTGTTGTTTGCTGCGTGATGACGTCTCGTCTTGCTCCGGCTGAGAGCCGCGTTGTCGTTCTCCTCGGTGTATCCGCAATCATGGTGTAGCGGCTCAGTAGAAATGTCATGGTCTACCCCATTAGAACTGTCAGGTTCTAAGGATGGGATGGATAGCGATGAGCGAACGTGATCTGAGACGGATCGAAGTGTTGAGTGACGTGCGAGCCGGGCGTCGAACGGTGGCTGCGGCAGCAGCCGTGCTCGCGATCAGCGAGCGTCAGGCCTTTCGGCTGCTTGCCCGATACGAGGCGGACGGCGGGAGCGGGCTGATCCACAAGGCGCGTGGCAAGACATCCAACCGGAGTCGTAACGACGGCATCCGGAGGTACGCGGTCGAGTTGGTCAAGACCAGGTACGCTGACTTTGGGCCGACGCTGGCAACCGAGATGCTGCTGGACAAGCATCAGCTCCGGATCGGCAAGGAGACGTTGCGGCGATGGATGATGGCCGAAGGTCTTTGGCTATCACGAACGCAACGAAGAACCTTCCACCAGCCGCGGCTTCGGCGTGAGAGCTACGGCGAACTGATCCAGATCGATGGCAGCGATCACCGCTGGTTCGAGCAGCGCGGTGAGCCATGCACGCTGCTGGTCTTCATCGACGACGCGACCAGTACGCTGATGCAGCTGCGCTTCGTGCCGAGCGAGAGCACGGATTCGTACTTCGCAGCCTTGCAAGGCTACCTCCAGGTGCACGGTTGCCCTGTTGCGTTCTACTCGGACAAGCACACCGTCTTCCGGGTGAACAAGCCGGACGCGAAGGGTGGCCAAGGGATGACGCAGTTCGGCCGCGCCCTGGCGGAGCTGAACATCGAAATCCTATGCGCGAACTCCAGTCAGGCCAAGGGCCGCGTCGAACGAGCAAACCGGACCTTGCAAGATCGTCTGGTGAAGGAGCTGAGACTGGCCAGAGTGAGCAACATGGACGATGGCAATAACTTCTTGCCGGCCTTCATGAAGCAGTACAACGAGAAGTTTGCACTTTCTGCAGCGAAGACTGAAGACTTGCATCGGAGGCTGAACGTTCAGGCCTCCCGGTTGGCTGACATCCTGTGTCATCACGAGCAGCGCCACGTCAGCCAACAGCTCAGCCTTGCCTATAACCGCAGGCAGATCATTCTGGACCGGAGTGAACTAGCCGACAAGCTGGCGGGCCAGTACGTCGAGGTCTATGACTTCGCCGATCGTCCGCTCGAGGTGCGTTGGAAAGGACACTCGCTTCCCTATCGCGTCTTCAGCAAGGACCAGCATGTGAGCCACACTGCAGTGGTCGAGAACAAGCGTCTGGGTCATGCACTGGCCGTCGTCAAGGCGCAACAAGACGTCAAGCGCATGCCCACGGTGATGACGAACAGCGCTAAGGGTGGATACAAGAAGCGGCCACGTCAGGTCTACGGGCCAGACTACAAAGCGGAAATCGCCTCGCCCGAAGCGGTGGAAATGACGGGCTGATGGAAAGGGTGGAACGATGAAACCGTTCCACCCTTCCCACAACCCTTGGAAATCGTCAGAGTCGACGATTTCACACATTCCCACCGCACGACTGTTAGGAGCATCAGAACGACCTATACTGACATTTCTAATGGGCTAGCCACCCTGTCATTTCTAATGAGCTACAACACATGGCGACGAGCAGCGTTCTCCTGCGCATCGGCCAGATCAGCACGATTGTGATCGCCTTTATCGTTGCAGGCTCTCTGCTGTTTGTTCGCGGCAGGTATTTACTTGCAGCAGCCCTGCTCTTTTTCCTGGCGTCCGGCCTTAAGCCTCAGCTGGCTTTGCCGCTGGTAGCCTATTTTTGCTTTCCTCGACTGACACGCAAGTATGCGATCGGCGTGTTACTCGCCTTTGTTGTCGCCTCTGCTGCGGCAGGGCTGGCGCTTGCTCGCGAGCCTGACTCGGCGCACTGGACCGCTCAACTCCTTGCTGTGCTGCATCAGTTTGCCTCGGCAGGTCGTGCCGGTCGCGTGGATACTGGGCTGATCAATGTCGGCAGCTTGACGTCTCTGCTGAGCTACAATCCGCATGTCGGGCAGGCGACCACCGTCGCGATCCTTGCAACGCTCTTCGTCATGATCGCCATCGGTTATTTTCGATCTGCGAGCAGTCCGGAGCGCGGCTGGATTGTTCTAGCGGCGGTTACATTCTTCACTCTGCTGGTGACTTACCATCGGACCTACGACATGCGTATCCAGATCCTCGCCCTGCGCGCGCTTGGCTTGCTATGGCGAAGGCGCCCGGGGATCATCACGGGGCTGCTGACCTTGCTAAGTTCCTGGCGCTCTTTTCCACCGCGGGCCGGTCACTGCAATGGATGGCGCGACACTATGGAGAGGCGTCCACGCACACCTTTGCCGCGCGGCTGTTGGTCGAGCGACAGCAGGCCGATATTATCCTGCTGATCGCCATCCTTTGGGCGGCTGTTTGCTTTTCGCTGCGCTCAAAAGGTGGCGCACGAAAGCTGACAGCGGGGCCTTACCCGACCGCCTGGCTCGGAAGCGACGCTGCCTGAAAGCGCAGGCTGGCAGTTCGCCATGGAGATGGAGATGGGCCTGAAGACCAGGTCTAAGGCCTACGCCCACTCACCGCCACGCATGAGTGGCTCACGCTCGCCGCATGCAGCAACGCCGTCGATATCGATCTCGCCCGAACCAATCATCCAATCCACGTGAATTAGGCTCTCGTTCGCTCCATGTTCGGCGAGAGCTGCCGCGTCCATCGTCTCGCCATTTGCAATGCATGAGCTGTAGGCCTGGCCCATGGCGATGTGGCAGGCAGCATTCTCGTCAAAGAGCGTGTTAGAGAAAAGCAGCCCGGTTGCCGAGATAGGAGAGGAGTGCGGGACCAGCGCGACCTCGCCCAGGCGCCGCGCGCCAGCGTCGGAATCAAGCATCCGCTCGAGCACAGTTTGGCCGGTCTTCGCTCGTGCTTCGACGACCTTACCGCCGGAGAAGCGCACCACGATCTCTTCAATGAGGGTACCCTGGTAGCTCAACGGCTTGGTGCTGGTCACCAGGCCTTCGGCGCGCTGAGAGTGTGGCGTTGTGAAGACCTCTTCTGTGGGGATATTCGGCAGGCACGCGATCCCGTTGCCGGCCACCGTGCCACCCCCCATCCAGACGTGGTCCTCGGCCAGGCCAATCAACAGGTCGGTACCCGGCCCGCGATAGTGCAACGAGTGGTAGCGCTTGCTGTTCAGCAGGGCAGCCTGCTGCTGCAGGCTAGCGCTGTGCTGCTTCCAGCCGGCAACAGGGTCGGCCACGTCCAGGCGAGAGGCGGCAAAGATCGCTTGCCAGAGCTTTTCCAGGGCCAACTCCTCGGGCTCGTTCGGAAAAACAACCTTCGCCCAAGCCGGCGTAGCGGCAGCCAGGATCGACCAGTTGATCTCGTGGCGGGTGATCAGTTCCAGGGCCGGTCGGCTTGCCTTGGAAGCTGCAAGGTTCACACGCGCCACCCGGGCGGGGTCCTCTGCGGCCAGCAGGCCCGGGTCGCCGCCGGTGATGCCGAGCCGTGCTGCGCCGGTACGGTAAGCATTGGCTATGCCATCGTGCAACCAACATGCGGCGCGATCAAAGCTCTCGTCGCGGGCAAAGCGGTAGCGGGTCAGCAGCGCCTGCTCGTCGACAAACATGGTGGTGACCAGGCCGATGCCGGCCTTGTAGGCGTGCTCGGTGATGCGGCGGACGAGCGGCAGCGCCTCAAGGGGCGCGGTGATCAGCAGCTCTTGAACCGCGGACGGAGTAGCCTCGGTCCGCGGGCCGTCCAGGCCGAGGCCGACGCGGACGGCTACCTGGGCCAGGGTGTCCAGGCGTTGAGCAAGCAAAGAAGAGGGGGCGTGCGCAGAGGACGCTGCGGGAAGAACGCTAGAGTGCATGCACCAAGATACATCGGGCCGACGGCCACTTCGCCAGCAAAGCTTGCAGAGGGACCCAGGTACGCTAAGCCGGGCGCCTTCGGAAGTAAAAGTCGCCTCTTCGCAGTCGGCGTGGGCGGTCATACTTGGCGGTCATACTTGGCGGTCATACTTGGCGGTCATAGATCGGCGGTCATAGATCGGCGGTTATAGATCGGCGGTTATAGATCGGCGGTTATAGATCGGTCCGCAGAGCGGGATTGGAGTCGGTCGCAGGATTGCGGTGGGTCCGCAAAGCAGCATCGGGCTGGGCCGAAGCTGCTCGGACCAGGGGAGCGGCCAGTGCGATGACGGTGCACAAGGCCATCACTACGTAGAAGATGCTGCGCAGCCCATCGGCATGAGCCAGAAAGCCCAACGTTGGCGGCCCTGCCAGCAGTCCCACGTAGCCCAACCCCACGGTGACCGCGAGAGCCGCGCCGGGCGCGAGACCCGGGAGCCGGCCTGCCGCGCGATAGAGGACGGGTGATGAGTTGGACAGGCCCAGGCCGGCCACCGCAAACCCAAGCAGCATCCACGGCAGCGTCACACTGTGGAGCATCAGCGCAAAGCCCAGCAGCCCCAGCAAGCCACCCAGGCGCAGCGCCCCCACCTCGCCCGTCCAGGCGACGACCCGGTCTCCGGTAAAGCGCCCCAGCACCATGGTCGAGGAAAAGCAGGTGAATCCGTACCCGACCACTCCGTCGCCAAGCCCACGGGTAACCCGCAGCAGGAGTGCGCTCCAGTCGCCCACAGCGCCTTCGGAGATCATGGCTGAGAAGGTGAGCACGCCGAGCAGCAGCAGGCGGCCATGCGGCAGGAGCAGCCGGATCCGCTCAGCCAACGCTGGCCTCGGCGTCTCCGCCTTGCCTTTTCTCCCCGGGAGGCTGGCTCCGTACAGGCCGGACGGGCTGTCGTCCAGCAACACAGTTCGCGTGGCTCCGACAAGGCAGGCGAGGAAAATCGCAATGACGCTCACGATCGCAGACGGAGGCACGTGGCGAGCCAGCGCGGCGCTGGTCGCGGCCGAGCCGGCAACACAGCCGAGACTGAAGAGTCCGTGGAAGAGCGAGATAGTCCGCCGGCCTAGCTGCGCTTCCACCAGGACCCCGTGCGCATTCATCCCGACATCCATCGACGCGCCGGCAAGCCCGGTAAGCAGGAGGGCAGCGGCCATCAGGTGAGCGCTGGGGGCGAGCACAGCGAGCGCGAGAAGGGCCGCGACCAGCGGCCCGGTAAACAAGCACACCTGCCGGCTGCCGAGACGCGCCACCAGCCACCCAGAGAGCGGCATTGCCAGCAGGCAGCCGATGCCACCGGCCAGCAAGGTGACGCCAAGCTGCGCCGAGTTGAGCCCCAGATCGCGTGCGCGATCTGGGATGTACGGCACCCAGGAGCCGACCGTGGTTCCGTTGACAAAGAACAGGGCGGCTACCCCGGCCTGGGCCCGCCGTGCGGCTCCAGCTGCCTTCGGATCGTGTGACAGGGCTGCGTTGCTCTCCACTCCGCACCTCCTCCCGGCAGCAGGTCGTACACTCAACCTACATGAGGCAGACCTCACGCATCTTTACGACGCGCCTGCGGGTCCGGTATGCCGAGACCGACCAGATGGGCGTGGTCTACCACGCCAACTACCTGGTCTGGTTTGAGGTCGGACGGGTCGAGCTGCTGCGCGAGCTGGGCATGACGTACCGGCAGATGGAAGCCGACAATGGCTGCGTGATGCCGGTGGTCGAGGTAAGCTGCCGCTACCGGGCGCCGGCTCGCTACGACGAGGAGCTGGAGCTTGAGACGCGGCTGATCGCGCTGCGCGGACCCGTGCTCAAGTTTGCCTACCGGCTTCGCCGGCAAGGGCTAGTCGGTTCCAGCGAGGAGAGCACTCTGCTGGCCGAGGCTGTCACCACCCATATCGTGGTGGATCGCACGCTCAAGCGCTGCCCTCTACCCGAGGCTTACACGGCTGCTATGCTGAGCATCCTTAGCTGATTCGGGTGGCTGACTTGGGGTGATAGCCGCGCCGGCACGGACGGGCGATCCTAAGCACGCCGGCTTGGATGCGGGTTGAAGGCACATCCTCACGGGTGCCTGTGTATCCAGTTTGCCAGCAAAGCAGCCCGCGGCATAGGCTGGTCGATGATAATCGGTGGGCGAGCTCGAGCAGGGTGTAGGGGAGGGCAGGCGATGGAAGAGACGACGCAAAAAAGGGCAGAGGCAGCTTCAGGGATATCGGGAACTCGGCGCCGGCAGGGCGTCCTTATCGGGACCGGTGGGTTGACGCTCCTCCTGGTGGTCGGCGGGCTTTTGGCCGGGTGCGAGACCGGGCGCACCAACAAAGCGCATGCGAGCTGGCAGCATCTTTCCGATGACACCACGACGAGCAAGCCGGAGTCGACGCAGGCCCTCGGCCCGGGCGAACATCAGCCACCGGTTCCAGGCTCGCCCACTGCAGCCGGGGCAGACGGGGACCAGCCGATGGACGATATGGAAGCACGACCCCGGCACGGAAACGAACATGGCGAGGCAGCCGCACCGCACTCACAACCCACCGGCTCGCTCAACCGCCACTGAGCGTTGGCTGCTCCAGCTGCACCGCCTGGACGCACCGATTTAGAGGCGCCGCAAAGCGGGGTCATCCCGAGAGCAAGCCTTGTCGAAAAAGAAGGCCGGTATGCTGAGCTTGACGAATTTCGCCCCGGCTCACCGTGGGAGACTCTCGGCGCGAACCCACACCCGCGCGTCCGGAAAGGCTACGCAGGGTTAAACATCGTTGGTTTTGTTCATCGCCGGCATGGCCGGTATACCGGGCTTGACGTTGAGCGGCAGCGCGCCGCCTTTTTGCAGGTCGTGGTGCAAGCAGTAGAGCGCCAGCTCTAGTCGATCGGAGACGCCGAGCTTGTCATAGATCTTGCGCAGGTAATTCTTGATGACCTGCTCGGAGGTCCCGATGTGATGAGCAATCTCCTTGTTACGTTTTCCCTGGCTGATGTAGGAGATGATCGACATCTCCTTGGGAGAGAGTCGCGGCGCATTGCGGGCATTGCTGCCCTGCGTAGCCTGGGTGCGGTAGGCATCAATCAGCCAGGTGACCGACTGGTTGTCGATCCATGTCTCACCGGCCGCGATCTTGCGCACGCACTTGATCAGCAGGTCCGGACTGATGGACCGGGGGATGGTGCCGCGCACCCCGTTGCGGTAGAGATCCACTGTCCTTGGTTCATCGGCCACCGCTCCCTGCACAATCACCTTCATCTGGGGGCTGAGCTTGATGAGTTCGGCAACCAGCTCGCTCTGGCCCCCGAGCATGCTCCAGTCCAAAAGCAGCACATCTGCGGGAGATTGCTTCAGAGCATGGCGCAAGGCAGGGAGACTGTCGGCCTGCCCTACGACCTGAATGTCAAGCTCTGCTGAGAAAACCCGCCCCATGCCGACCCGATAGATGGCCTGGCTGTCCGCTATGATCACGCGCACAGGCGACCTGGCCTGACCCATGTGCTGATGGTTACTTTGGGGTGATGCATAGAGAGAACTTACGCGGGACTTGTCTTCGAGTTGTGGACTGTTCATAGGTGTTTCGCCCGGTCTTCTTACTGGAATCGATAGTCGTCGATCACTGCCGCAATAAAGTAGAAGCCATCCTGCTCAAAGCTACGGATCACGCGACCGGCGCAGTGTATTGCCGCGGTTGCTTCGCCGTATGTACCGTCATTCGGCACTTCCAGCAGAAACTCCAGTCCGTCTTCCGCGACCAAGGGTTCTGCGAGCCGCAACAGGATACCGTTCGTCGAGATGTTCACCGTGACTGCTTCTGAGCGCACGCCGCCTGCCAAAATGATTGCCGGCAGATGCAAAGGAAAGCGCGCCGCACTTCGCAGGTCCTGCCACATCTTTCTCTGAGGCGTATCGTCCGCCCCTTCAGGGTCTCTCATCAACGGTCCTAGGCAGCGCGCAAATGTGGCAAGTTCCCCACATTCTACACTCGGGTATACGCTGCCTCCGTAGTCAATCCTGAGCCTTGTCCCATTACGGATCAACCATTTGCACCTCCTAGGCCACCTTTCATAATCTTGCGAGCCATTAAGCCACTCTTCCAGTTACTTTCTAAACAAAGGTCGTCTGTGACAACGGCTAACCGGTTTTGCCTACACGGAAAACCTCTAAGGGTAAAAGGCAGCGGAGCCTCCCACCCACTCCTGATCCCGATTGTGATCGACGCCCATCATCTTGCCGCGGCCGAGCCGGGTAAGCGAGAAGACAGGCTCGAGCTTTCCACCATCGGGCCACAGATAAAGGATGCGAATTTCGGTCTGCGTGGGACCAAAGGGCGTTTGGATGACAGGAGCAAAGTGCATGCGCTGCTGCATCAGGTAGTTGCGGTGCTCGGCGGGAGCGATGGCTGCCAACAAATCGTCAGAGGGCGCAAACTCGATACCGCGACCTGCGAAGCTGAAGAGCGGCTTCAGGATCCATTCGGAGCGAGGAAGCGCGCGGAGCAGGGGCGAGAGCGTACCCTCGGCCGAGCGGCGCAGCCAGTCGCCTAAGAAATAGGCCGGCGGCACTGCTGGGTGATCGAGGTAGGGGAGCGAGAACTTGCTGATGGCAAAGTACCAGTTGGGATGCCCGGCCCACTCCACCGCAAGCGGCTCCTCGTAGTCAAACGACAGCTTGATACCCTTGGCCACCAGTTCATCGACGATGGCCCGGTTGTAGATCCGCTTTACCTCGACCCGCTTGTCGCCATCCCGGTAGAAGAGCCGCGCAGGCGCGTCCGGCGGGGACGGGCGCTCCCTCTCAAGCCTGGCGATGTCGACGATGCGGATGCCCAGGCGCTCGGAGGTAAGGGCAAAATCCGGGTAGGTCTTCTGCCGCTCTGGATCCACCTCGGCAAGAACCACGTGCTCGGGCGCGTGGCCGTTCAGGATCACCCGGCTCAGCGTCTCCCAGTAGCTTGCTTCGTCGTGCCCGCCGAGGTACTGTCGCAGCTCCGCTGGCAGTGCGTAGGCCTCGCGATACGCCTGGCAGAGCGCGGCCTGGTAGGCATAGATCGAGGGAAATGCCTGCAGCTCGACGAGGCGCGTCTGAAGCGAGCCGTCGGCCTGCTGTACCAGGCCAAAGTCTGCGGTCATGAAGTGCGGGTGCGGCGTGAAGGCATGTGCCCGGTACCCGGAAGGAATGGCAGCAAGCGCTGCTTGGAGGTAATGCTGATCGTCGACTAGCCTGTGCGTCAGCTCGGCGCCGATGCTCGCGCATCTCTCTAGCAGCTCGGCTGGTAGAAAGCAGGGGGTCTCGGCGACCCGGAAGCCCAGCCTGGCGCCGAGCCTTGACTCCAGACGCTCCTGGAGCTGCTGGTAGGCATCCTGCGTGAAGCTTCGGTTGAACTGCTCTCTCAGAGTAGAAATCACGCTGTAGCCTCGACCGGGATGCCACCGGTGCCAAGAGTAAACCAGGAACCTGCAGCAGTGCAGGGGGTCGTTCGCTGCCCGCAGCGACAGCTCGTGAGAACGGCGTCGCCGCTCGGCAGCCGAAAGCCTGGCCGAAAGCAGCCATCACCCACGGGCCAACCAAACTCTGCCATCATGTGTACGAGTTTGGTACGCACGGTAGATTCACTTCAGGGTGGACTCTGCCGGGAAACAAGCCGGCTCTGGGCTCTGTGCCGGCCATTCTGTGCCGGCCGATCCTGTGCCGGCCGATCCTGTGCAGAATGGTCCTGTACCGAACAAATCTATACCAGCCAGATCTGTGCCGGACGGATGGATGCCAAACCCGGGAAGAGAGGAGCAGGCGGGCAGCATCTCCGCGAATGTTGCAGGCTAGCTGACATGGCAGAGCGGTCTGAGGGTAAGCTGGTGCGACCGTGTACTGCCGCGCCCCTGCGCAGGAGAGATTGCAGTTGCCCAACGACGCTTCGAGCACCACACCGACCGATCCCATGCTGCCCAAGCACGCGCGCGGCCTCTTGGCTCCATTCCGCCGCCTGACCGCGGCGCAGCGCCACGCCTTCATCGCCTGCTTTCTCGGCTGGTCGCTCGATGCCTTTGACTACTTTCTGCTGGTCTTCTGCGTGCCCGCGATCTCGGCCGACTTCCACGCCAAGACCTCAGCCGTAGCCGAAGCGCTCTTCCTTACGCTTGCTTTCCGGCCGGTCGGCGCGTTTCTCTTCGGCACCCTGGCTGACAAGTACGGGCGCAGGCCTACCCTGATGCTCAACATCGCCTGCTACTCGATTCTCGAGCTGGCCTGCGCCTTCTCGCCGTCGCTGCCGGTGTTGCTGGTGCTGCGTGCGCTCTTCGGCATCGCCATGGGCGGCGAGTGGGGCGTAGGCGCGGCGCTGGCCTTTGAAAGCCTGCCCAAGGAGGGCCGCGGCTTCTTCTCAGGGCTGCTGCAGGAGGGCTATGCGGTCGGCTACCTGGTCGCGGCCGCGGCCTACGGCCTGCTCTTTCGTCCTCTCTCGGCGTTCAGCTGGATGGGCCATGCGGGCGGCTGGCGAGGATTGTTTGTGGTGGGCTCGCTGCCGGCGGTGCTGATCTTCTACATCGGACGCAAGGTGGAAGAGTCGCCTGCATGGATGGAGCAGAAGACCAAAGAACGCGTGAGTGACGCAGCCTTGCAGGCCGAAGCCGAACGGGATGCGGTGCCGGTCGGCGCCGGCGACCGGCTTGCCTCGACGCAGCAAGCAGCCTCGGTCCAAGCGATGCATGGCGCTGCAGCGGCTGCCCCGCGCCCCGGCTTCTTTAGCAGTCTGCGCCTCTACGGCGGAACCTTTCTCTTTCTCGTTCTGCTGATGGCAGGCTTCAATGCGCTCTCCCATGGCACCCAGGATCTCTACCCGACCTTTCTGATCCGGCAGCACCATGCCAGCCCGGGGCAGGCCGGGGTGATCGGCATCATCTACAACGTCGGCGCGATCCTGGGCGGGATCCTCTTCGGCACGCTGTCGGAGAAGTTCGGCCGCAAGCGGGCCATCATCACGGCGGCCCTGCTCACGCTGCCCGCAATCCCGCTCTATGCCTTCTCTCACTCGCTGGCTATGCTGGCGGTCGGGGCTTTCCTGATGCAGTTCATGGTGCAGGGCGCCTGGGGCGTGGTGCCGGCATACCTGAGCGAGCTGTCACCGGGGCCGGTGCGCGCCACCTTTCCGGGGCTCGCCTACCAGCTTGGCAACCTGCTCACCTCGCGCAACTCGGTCCTGCAGGCCTCGATCGCCGAGCGGATGGGGAGGTTTGGCCCGGTGCTGGGGATGACGGTGCTGATCGTTGCCTGTTTTCTGGCCCTGGTGACAGCGCTGGGCAGGGAAGCACGCGGGGCGGACCTATCAGTGTGAGTGCGTCAGTGTGAGTGCGCTTCTTGCCTTCCCTCCATAAAGGGATTACGGAAGAGCGAGATAACCCTGTCTGGCGTTCACATCTTTCGTGCACAATAGTTGCTTCAAGAGGTGCCATCCGTGCCCCGTGTTCACTTCCATCAGCAGCTCGCTCAGCTCAAGGACAAGCTGCTCGCCATGGCCGCGCTCGCGCAGCAGGCTCTCGAGTTCTCGGTGGACGCGTACCTGCAGCGCGATCCGACTCTCTGCCAGTATGTTCACGAAAACGAGACAGCCATCAATCGCGCGCAGCGCGAGGTGGACGAGATGAGCTACGAGCTGCTCGCCAAGGAGCAGCCCATGGCCATTGACCTGCGTTTCATCCTGGCGGTGATCAAGATCAATGGCAACCTGGAGCGGATCGGCGACCAGGCCATGAGCATCGCCCAGCGCACCGGCCATCTGATCGAGATGCCCCCGGCCGTGCTGCCGGCTGATATCGAAGGAATGCGCAACTGTGCCCGGCGCATGATCCGAATGGCGCTGCAATCGCTGCTCGAAGGCGATGCCGAGGTGGCAGCAGCGGTCATCGAGGCCGATGACGAGATCGACAGGCTCAACCGGCTGGCGCATGAAGATTTGGTGGAGGTCATCCAGCAGTCGCCCGAGATCTCCCAGCAGGCCCTGCATACCATCATCATCTCGCGCAATCTTGAGCGCATCGCCGACCACGCAGCCAACATCGCGAGCGACGTCATCTTCTGGGTCCAGGGCGCCGATATCCGCCACCAGGCGCCAGTCAGCGCGGACTAAAAGCGAAAACCGCCTGCGCGGCTGGCGCCCACTTCGTGGGGGGTCTTCTGCCTGCGGCGCTGCAAGAGAAGAGGCACCCAGACCTGCCGGGTGCCTCTTCTCTTGTGACCCGGAGGGTCGGTATACCCGTCACGAAGTGACCGCCTCCCGCGTAGGGGGTCTTGGCCTTTACACTGGTGCCATGGCGGGACTGGTTTTGGATGGCAAGAGGCTCGCGCAGGAGCTTGAGGTCGAGCTAAGAGAGCGTGTGGCGCGGCTGATCGGGCACACTGGGCAGCTGCCGCCGGTGCTGGCGACGATCCTGGTGGGCAACGATCCGGCTTCGGCGACTTACGTGCGCATGAAGGGCAACGCCTGCCGGAGGGTCGGCATGGAGTCTCGTCTGATCACGCTTCGGGAGCAGACCTCGACCGAGCAACTGCTCGCGGTCATCGATGAACTTAACGACGACCCGCGGGTGCGCGGCATCCTGCTCCAGCACCCGGTGCCGAGCCATGTCGACGAACGCCGCTGCTTTGACCGGATTGTGCTCGAGAAAGATGTGGACGGGGTGACCAGCCACGGCTTTGGCCGCATGGTGATGAAGCAGCCGGCCTATGGTTCTGCGACCCCGGCCGGCATCATGCACCTGCTGCGCCACTACGGGGTCCCGATCGAGGGCAGGAGCGCGGTCGTGGTTGGCCGCAGCGCTATCCTGGGCAAGCCGATGGCCATGATGCTCAACAACGCGAATGCGACGGTAACGCTCTGCCACCGGTACACGACCGGCCTGGAGCGCCATCTGGGCGAGGCGGAGATCGTCGTCGCGGCGCTCGGCAGACGGGAGTACATCCGGGCCGAGTGGCTGCGCGACGGCGTGGTCGCGGTCGATGCAGGCTACCATCCGGGCGGGGTCGGCGATATCGAGCTGGCGCCGCTGGTAGATCGCTGCTCAGCGTACACGCCGGTGCCGGGCGGCGTGGGGCCGATGACCATCGCTACCCTGATTGAACAGACAGTCCAGTCGGCGGAGCGCGCAGCTGCCGGGAACGCGGCCGGAAATGCTTCCGGAGATAAGGTACTTTCAGAAGTCGTTTAGGCGAGGAGCTTGCCGGTGCCTTGCCCGGCCCAGGCCGCCGCGTAGCCGAGGACGACGCTCAGCAGCACATAGAGCATGGCCAGGCCGCCGTGTCCTTCCTGGGTGGTGCGAAGGGTCTCGTACTCGAAGGTGGAGAAGGTCGTGTACGCGCCGACAAAGCCGACCGGCCCGAGCAACCGCAGCGAGGATGGCAGCGTGGTTCGCGCGTCCAGCACGGCCAGCAGCAGCCCGAGCAGAAAGCAGCCGGAGATGTTGATCACGAAGGTGCCGTAGGGAAATGCGAGCCCCAAGCGGCGGGTCATCCAGCCGCCTACCGCGTACCTGGCCACCGCGCCCAGAAAACCACCTGCTCCGACCCAGAGATAGCTCATGCTGCAAGCTTCTTTGAGCAGTAGCGTTGCGTCAACCAGCCTAAGGCGACCAGGCTAGGGCAAACAGCCAGGCTATCCGAGCAAGGCTCACCGATCACGCCCAGCCGGCTGCGGATGACCCAAGAAGCACGGCCGTGGTACTGTCCAGCTTGAGGCCTGCGACCCCAGCAAGCGAAAGCGATCCGAAGACGTTCTTCCTGGGGCAGGGACTGAGAGGATTTGAGAATGAATTCCGCTTTGACGCGTAGCCTGTTGCGTCTGGCTGCACTTAGCCTGCTCGGCGGCCTGAGCAGCGTCGCCCAGGCGCAGGCAGACTCTGCCATCACGCTGCACTTTGATCCGGCCACGACGGAGATCCACTACACCGCAGGCGGCGCGCTGCACCATGTGAACGGCACCTTTACGCTCAAAGGCGGTATGCTCGCCTTCGATCCGGCAACGGGCGTGGCCCAGGGGCAGATCCTGGTCGATGCGGCGAGCGGCCACAGCAACGATAAGAAGCTCGATGCCCGGATGCAGAACGAGATTCTTGAGAGCCAGAAGTATCCGGAGATCTTCTTCCACCCGGAAAAGTCAGTGGGCACAGTCAAGGAGAATGACGAACAGCACATGACGCTGATCGGTTCGTTCAACATCCATGGCGGCGATCACCCGCTGAAGGTGGAGGCCTTCATCATCGTGCATGGGGATGAGGCCACGGCCAAGACCGAGTTTGATGTGCCCTATGTGGACTGGGGGATGAAGGACGCAAGCACGATGATGATGCATGACAAGCGTGTGCACATCACGATGGTCGCGCATGCGAAGGTGGAAGGGATGAAGGCTGCCAAGCCCTAGCTGCGTTTCTAGCTGCGTGCAAGGTGCCCTGTCGAACGGGGTGGCTTGCAGAGGAGGAGAGCTGTGCGAATCGGCAAACAGGGTGGGAAGAGGCCGAGGCTGCGCGCCATAGCTGCGGCGGTGTTGAGCTTGACGCTGGCGGGCTGCATGCGCCCGCAGGAAACCGAAGATGAGCGCCTGAAGCGTCAGACTGCCGAACAGACCAAGCAGCTGCGCGAGGATGCCCGCAACGCAGAGACGATGGCGCGGGAAGAAGCGTTGAAGGCGAGGCGCCAGGCGCAGGATATCGTCGCCGGGGTGAAGCAGGGCTGGCAGGAGGGCGCGGGGCCGGCCGCTACGGGGCCGGCCGGAGAGCGTGTGAACCTGAACGATGCCTCCGAGGCTCGGCTAAGCGAGCTGCCCGGTGTCTCGCGCGCGCAGGCCCGCAGGATCATCCGCCGGCGTCCCTATGCCTCGGCGGATGATCTGGTCAGCCGCGGGCTGCTCACAGAGGCGCAGTATGACCGGATCGCGAGCCGGGTGACCGTCCATTAGCCCCGCAGGAGACCCGCAGGATGAGAGCGGTCAAGTCAGTGGGTGTAGGTGGTGAATCGTGGGTGCCAAGGCAGTCATCGAATAGCAACATAACTTGTGCGTCCCTCGCCTTGATTGGGCAGGGAAGCGCTACACTAAGACAACGAGCGGCGACTACAAGCGGTAAGAGCCCTCGACCTGGAGACCTGCAATGGCGACTGTGACTGCACCGACACCGGAGACCACTGAGTTCAAGACCCCGACCCCTGTGACCCTGAGCCCTTCCGCGATTGTGAAGGTTCGCGAGATTATGGCGACCCAGGATCCCCTGCCGGCTGGCTTACGCATTGGCGTGGTCGGCGGCGGCTGTTCCGGCTTTCAGTACTCCATGTCCTTTGAGAACCAGGCCGGCATGATGGATAAGGTGCTGACCTTCGAGGGGCTCAAGGTGTTCATCGACGCAACCTCGGCGATGTACCTGAACGGCTGCGTGGTCGACTATGTCGAGACGCTCGAGGCGGCCGGATTCAAGTTTGAGAACCCGACGGTCAAGAGCACCTGCGGCTGCGGGTCGTCTTTCAGCGTCTAGTTGAGCCTCAGAGAAGGAAAAAGCCCCGCAGGTGCGGGGCTTTTTCTTGCTTTCAACGATGGATTGCGCTTCCATCGTGGCTGCGCTTACTGGGTGGTCGTTGAAGCGCCAGAGCCTGTACTTGTGCCACCCATGCCGCCAAAAGAGCTGCCACTGCTGCCGCCGTTGCTGTTCCCGAAGGAGCTGCTGCTGCTGCTTCCGAAAGAGCTGCCACTGCTGCTGCCGCCAAAGGCACCATTACTCCCCGTGCTGCCGCTCGAAGAGCTGCTACCGGGGCCGTTGACGCTGTTGCCGGTTCCGTTGATGTTCCCGCTGCCGCCCAGGATACTGGCGCTTGCCATCTGTTCTTCAGCCGGCCAGTAGACGAACTCCCATTCGTTGTAGTGCTTCTTGAGCTTGTATTCAAGGATGGTTGCCTTGGTCATGGGCGGCATCACGCCCATGATCGGCGCGCCACCGAGCGTTGTGCTGGTAGCCGCGCCGAAGCCGGTGCTTGCGGAGGAACCCTGACCGAGCGTGCCTGAGGTGGAGGTTGTGTTTGAGGTCGCGCTCGCCCCGAAGCCGAAGCTGCTGGGGCTGGCCGCCGCGCCCGCAGCTCCGCTGGTGTCGCTGCTGCCGGTCGAACTGGTGCCCATGGTGTTACCCGATGCGCCTCCGGCTGTACTGCTCGCATCTGTCGATCCCGCGCTTGCCTGGCCGCTGCACGGGGCGCCCCCGCTGCTGCCCACAGCCGCTGCCGAAGCATCTATGCCGCTGGGGCTGCTGCTTAATGAACTGCTGCCGAACGAAGATCCGGTCGAGCCGAAGGAGCTCGACGTGCCCGTGCTGCTGCCGAACCCAGAGCTGCTGCCGAAGCCCGAGCTGGCCGTCGCCGTGGCCGCCACCGAGGTCGCCCCATTCAAAGAGGTGGTACCCAGCGGCTGGCCAAAGAAGCCCAGCGGGCATACATGCGCGTGGCCCAGCAGCACCAGCTTCCAGTCATCCTTGCCGGTTATGGGGTCAAGGTAGCGCTGGCGGAGAAAGCGGATGTTGTTGGTCTTCTCGAGCTGATCGATCGAGCTGGGATAGCTGCCGAACTTCTTGTAGTAGAGCCGGACGGCCCGCTTGTACTGCTCGCCCCGGTTCACGAGCTCGAGCTCGCGGTCCCTCTGGATGGCCGCAGTGACCCTAGGCGCAGCAATCGCCAGGCTGAGCAGGACCAGCGCCACCATGAAGATGACTGCCAGCAGCATGTAGCCGGCTTCGGCGGACTCGCCCGCAGGCGATCTACACTCGACCGGCGGGGCATCCTCCGGCTTCATGCGATCCTCGCTGTTCAGGCGACGGTATGCTCTGTCTCCGCGCATAGCTCTCAGCTCACTTCTCTCAACGTATGGACGAAGTCAATTGACAATCAGGGGCAGCGACTGGGTGTTGTGATAGGGCAGGTCTTCGACCGTGACCGAGTTGACGGCGATCCGCACCACCCGGTAGCGATGGCTGACCACGTCACCTTCGGCCGCGATGAACACGTCGTCACCATGCAGCAGGAAGGCCTTGCGTGAGCCGTCATGCTGGGCCGAGTAGCCGAAGAACTTTAGATCAATCGCCGGCGGCGGCGGCGGCCCGGGCGGTGGGGTGTAGACAGCAGCGGTGGGCCGAATAGGGCCTTTGGGCTTCTCGATCTTGATGGCAGCAGCGGCGGCGGGCGCGCCATTCGGCGAGAAGATATTGCGGCCGCTCCCCGCGTAGACAAAAGCCTCATTCTCAGCCATCAGCTCAGGGTGGAGCGTGGGGTCCAGCGTGGCCGGCGAAGCGACCGACCCCGCCCTGCTTGCCGAGGCGATCGTGCTCGTTGCGCCTGCCGGTAGTGAGCCTGTGCTGGAGCTTGTACTCGAGACTGCCGGGCTGGAGGAGACAGGCACCGGCTGGGGTGGGGCAACGGCCGGGGTATCCGGGCCGCCGAAGAGGGTGCGCGCGGCAAGCAGCAGAGCGACCAGGCCGAGCGATCCCGCGATGGCTACCTTCTTTCTATCGTCGGCGCCCACCTTGATCGCCATCACTCGACCTCGGAGGCAGCGCGGCTGGCGGTGGCGAGCACGGCCGCGCTGGCTGGGTCGGCGCGCATGTAGGTGGTCAGACGCAGGCGCAGGTTGACGGTGCCGCTTTGCTGGCCGGTCAGGGTCACACTGCGGATGATGAAGAAGGCCTGGGTCTTGTCCCGTTCGACATCGTTGATGAAGTGCATGATGGGCGTGTACTCGCCGCTCATGGCCGCATCGACGCGCAGCTCGACGAGCCCTTGCACAGCCGGCGCCGGGGTATAGGAGGCGCGGGTGAGATTAACATGATTGCGCGAGGCCAGATCGCCAAGCTCAGAGATGACAGTGGAGTCGTTGGCTGCCACGCGAGCGGCGAAGAACAGCTGGGCGCCGCTCTTTGATCCGTTGAGCCGGGTGGGGAGGCCGCGCAGGTGCTGCATCTGCGCCTGCAGCTGGGTGTAGGTGGTCATGTTGGCGGTGTACTCCGCCGATTGGTCGCTCGAGGCATCATGCCAGGCGATGGCGAGCTTGGTCCCGAGCGCCAGGTCGAAGACCAGCAGCAGGAGCACCCCGGCGGCCATCAGGCTGAGGGGCGTGAGGTACTTACGCAGCTGGTTCATCGCGCCTCCTTGCTGGCGCTCTGACCGGTGTGTCGGACAGCAGCGGTGGTCGCGGCAGGCGCAGCGATATCTGCCGAGACCAGCTCGGACCGTACGCCAGAGTCGCCGGAGTTAGCGCGACTCTGCTCCGCAGTTGCGTCGCCTTCGGCTGGCAGGCCGGCTCGGTCATGAGAGTGGGGCAGCGGGCGGTAGTCAGCCAGGATGTCAAAGGCAACATCAGTCGCAGAACCTCCCGTCGCTGAGCTTCCTGCGCCGGTAGGGAGTGTCTGCCCAACCTGCCGAATGCTTCCTGTACCCGAGGAGGCCGAGGAGCTGCTGAGATTGGCGAGCGACTCGCTGGCCAGCCGGGGCGCGAGAAAGTGGCGCGAGCGCTCCAGGTTCCGTACCACGGCGACCGCGCGTTCGCGGGGTCCGGAGACACGGAGGCGGATGGTGACATGCCCGTCTGCCGCGACCACCGGGTCGATTGACAGCACCTGCACCCCGGCCGGCAGCGTGGTCTCGAGATCCGACATGGTGGCCGTCCAGGAGAAGGCCTTGCGCCGGAAGAGCTCGTTGAGAAAGTCGACCTGCGCCAGGAGGCTGGCGTTGTCCGGCTGCTGCAGCAGGGCGCGGGCGCTACGCTGCTGAGCTTCCAGCAGGGCGATGTTGCGCTTCAGCTGGTCGACTCGCGCCGTCGCCTGCTGCGCCTTGTTTTGCTCGACCCGCAGGACCAGCAGCATGGGCAGCGCCAGCACCACGAGAACCAGCATCATCAGACGCAGGCGCGCATAGATCGGCCGAAGCTCAATGTAGGGCCGCGTCGCGAGATTGAGAGAGATCTTCATGCGTGGTTGTTTACTCCGTCACTGCGTGAGCCAACCAGCCAATCGCGGCAGCGGGCTCTGCGCCTCCACCTGCAAGGGTACATGCCAGCGGTTTACCCATTCATCAGCGCTCCGGCAACCGGGGCGAGCAGCGCGCGGGGTACGGCGAGCGACTCGCTCCCGTAAGCGGGCAGCAGCTCGCGGACCAGGATCGGCTCCTCGCCCTCGGCTCGCGCGGCGAGCAGGCCTTCGCCCAGCAGGGTCTCAAACTCATGGGCGGTGCCAGGGCCGATGTAGTAGAGGCTCGCAGGTACGGCGGCCAGGGTGTCCTCGTAGTAGGCCATGGCGACTGAGACGGTCTGGCGAATATCGTCCGCGCGCATCGCTTCCAGTGGATCGAGGTCGGCGAGCAGAGCGTGCTGAGCGGATAGCTCAAGAGCCTGGCCTGGCTCATCCTCCTGCTGGGCCAACTCGAACTCGAGCGCCCGGTGCAGCAGCAGCTGATCGCCTTGCACGATCGCAGTGGTCAAGGTATTGCCGTTGCGGTTGACCAGCAGCGCCGCCTCGGCGCTCAGCAGCGTGGTCGCTGCAAGCGTACTCGGCAGCACCACCCCTGCATAGTAGCCTGCTTCGCGAACCACGCTCTCAAACTCGACCAGGACATCGCGAGGAATCACCGTCACCAGCAGCCGTGTTTGCTCTGCCGTGATGCTGGCAGTCTGGTAGCTGATCACCGCGTCCTCGACCTCAAAGGGGACCAGCTTGCGGAGGCGGAAGCGCAGGATGGAGAGGATCTCCACCCGCTTGGAGGGCAGCGTATCGAAGTCGAGCAGCAGCACCCGCACCGCCGCGTCCGGCACGATGAGCGTCAAAGCGCGGTTGGCGGGCAGGTTGCGGCCGCCAGGCAGGTTGCGGCCTTTCTCGGCTACTGCGTTGATGGCCTCACGGACGGCGGCGACCACCCGGGGGCGCTCGAGAATGTTGGGCGTCTTGGAGCCAGGTGCCAGGCAGCCAGGCGGCAGCGGGACAAATTGCGTGACTAGGATGTCGCCCTCCGGCCGGGCCGCAAGCACGCCGGCCGGCGAGATCTCGCAGGCCAGCAGGGGCCGCAGGGAGATGCCGGCAGAGAGAATGGGAAGGCGTTCCAGCATCGCTTCAGTTTCCTATCCAAGTGACAGTTCGACAATCCATTGCGTGGAAAAAAGCCTGGGGCTATGCCACATGGGAACGGCTCTAGCGGCCCGCCTCAATGAAGGTAACCTTGTTGATCTCTTTTAGAGTGGTCAGCCCGCGCCGCACCCGGTCAAGCGCTGACTCGCGGAGAAACTGCATGCCCTCAGCAGCAGCCAGCTTGCGAACCTCGGAGCCCGGCTTTCGCTCGAGAATCATCTCGCGGATCGGGTCGGTGAGGTCAAGCAGCTCGTGGATCGCAGTTCGGCCGCGGAAGCCGGTGCCGCCGCACTCGATGCAGCCGCGCCCTTCCTGGAAGGGGAAGCCGCGCCACTCGCCGAGGTCGAGCCCGCTGAGCGTGAGGAAATCATCGTCGTAGTAGACCGTGTGCACGCAGTGCTCGCAGATCATCCTGACCAGCCGCTGGGCAAGGATGCAATTCAGCGCGGAGACGAAGTTGTAGATCTCTACGCCCATGTTCAGGAAGCGGCCGAGCACGTCGACCACATTGTTCGCGTGGACGGTCGTGAAGACGAGGTGGCCGGTCAGCGCTGAGTTGATCGCAATCTGCGCCGTCTCCTGGTCGCGGATCTCGCCGACCAGGATCTTGTCCGGGTCATGGCGCAGGATCGAGCGCAGGCCGCGGGCGAAGGTGAGGCCCTTCTTCTCGTTGACCGGGATTTGCGTGATGCCGCGAATCTGGTACTCGACCGGGTCCTCGATGGTGATGATCTTGTCTTCGTCGGACTTGATCTCGTTGAGTGCGGCGTAGAGGGTGGTCGTCTTGCCGGAGCCGGTTGGCCCGGTGACCAGCACCATGCCGTAGGGTTCGCGAATGTACCGGCGAAAGCGCTTGAGATCTTCCTCGCCGAAGCCGACCACGTCGAGGGTGAGTGACTTGAACTTCTCTGACATCGACTCCTTGTCGAGCACACGGAGAACAGCGTTTTCGCCGTGCACGGTCGGCATGATGGAGACGCGGAAGTCGATCAGCCGGCCCTTGTAGCGGACCCGGAAGCGGCCGTCCTGCGGTACGCGTCGCTCAGCGATGTCGAGCTCCGACATGACCTTGATACGCGAAAGAATCGTCTGATGATGCTCGCGCGCGATCGGCGCCATCGCGGGATGCAGGACGCCGTCGATGCGGTACTTGACCAGCAGCTGGTCGTCGTAGGTTTCGAGGTGAATATCGGAGGCGCGCCGCTCGAGCGCGGTGAAGATCGTCGTGTCGACGAGCCGGATGATGGGGCTTATGTCTTCTTCGGCTGTGAGCTTCTCGATGGTGATCGATTCGTCATCTTGGTCGTTGACCGAGATGACGTCAAAGGTCAAGCCCTCGGTCGCTTCGTCGAGCACGCGCTGCGACTGCTCGGTCTTCTTGAGCAGGTCGTTGATCTGCGAGAGCGTGGCGACGCGGGTGACCAGGCGCTGGCCGAGCAGGCTCCCGATCTCGTCGAGCACCATGAGGCGCGAGGGATCGTGAACCGCGATGACCAGTCGATCGGGCAGCTGCTCGATCGGCACAAAGTTGTAGCGAAACATCATGTCGACCGGCACCGAGCGGAACAGATCATGCTGGATGCGGAAGTTTTTGAGGTCGACAAACTCGCAGCGGTAGCGACGCGCAAGCATCTGCGCATGTTCGGTTTCGTCGAGCTCGATCGGGAGTGGCAGTACGGGGGCTTCAGCCATGTTTTTTCCTACGGCCTCTGGGGCGGTGATCCGATGCGTTTTTCGATGGTGAAGATGCGTTCCTCGATCATGGCCAGGCGTTCGTTCAGAAGTCCGTCGCCGGCCTCAAGCTTGCGCAGGCGCCCGTTATTGGAACTGCCCACTGATGGAAGGCGGTGAGCAGACGGGTCTCCATGGCCTTCATCCGCTCCAGGATACGAACTTCCGAGGCGTCGATGCGGGCCTCGATACGCGCGTCGATCCTGGACTCGAGCGAGTCGATACGCGCGTCCATCCTGGACTCGAGCGAGTCGAGGCGAGTGTCCATCCTTGACTCGAGCTCTAGAAGGTCGCCCTTTGTTACCGGATCCGAGTTGTCAAGGTTCATCGTCCTCCTTGTCCTTGAGTGACGCATCGAGCAGCACCTAATGTTGAAAGCTGCTTGCGTTCCCGAGCGAGAAGATCGGGAGGTAGAGTGCGATCAAAATGATGACGACGACCACACCCATGATGATCAGGATGGCTGGCTCGATTAAGGCGAGCGAAGCAGTGAGCGCGGTTTGCACATCTTCTTCAAAAAACTCCGCGACCGAGTTGAGCATCTGGGGCAGCGCGCCGGTCGACTCGCCGACCTCGATCATCTCGGTCGAGAGGGCAGGGAAGATGCCGGTTTTATTCAGCGAGACGGACAGGCCCTTGCCCTCACGAACGCTGACGACAGAGTTAAAGACAGAGCGCGAGATGCGCGGGCTCGAGATGGAGCGAGCCGCGGTTTCGAGCGAGGGAACCAGCGGCAGCCCGCCGGTGAGCAGGGTAGAGAGCGTGCGCGAAAAAAGCGCGACCTGGTACTTGAGCCAGATATTGCCGAAGACCGGCAGCTTGATGCGGATACCGTCGACAATGTCAGCGCCCTTGGGCGTCTTAGACCAGCGAAAGAGCAGATAGCCGATCAGGGCCAGAACCGGCAGCGCATAGAGGGTATAGTGCTGGGCCCACTTGCCAAAGGCAAGCAGGTCAAGCGTGAGCCAGGGCAGCTTGGTGCCGACCTGGTCGTAGAGCTCGGCAAAACGCGGCACGACAAAAGTAATCAGAAAGACGAAAAGCCCAAAGACCAGCGTGATCAGAAGGGCCGGGTAGATCAGCGAAGCCTGAAGCTTTTTGCGAAACGTCAGCGAGATTCGTTGAAAGGAGAGGAACCGCTCCAGCACCTCGCCCAGGTTGCCGGAGCGCTCGCCGGCCAGCAGGGTAACGGTGTAGATAACCGGGAAGCCGCCCTGGGCCTCAAAGGCGGCGGAGATGGACTGCCCGGTACGCACCCGCTCGGCGACGTTGGTGAGCTGCGCGGCAAAGCTCGGGTTGCGCTGGCTCTTGGCGAGCATGTCGAGCGAGCCGAGGATCGGCAGGCCGGCGCGAATGAGCGTAAGAAACTGCTGGTTGAAGATGAGAAAGGTCTCAAGCTTGGCGCGCCGCTTACCGCCGATAGCGCCCTTCGACTTGACGGAAAGGACGTGGTAGCCGCCCTGCGAGAAGCGGGCGCGCAATTCGTCAGCGGTCGAGGCAGAGTGGACCTGCTCGTTGACGTGTCCTCGCTCATCGGCCAGCTTGACGACAAATTCCGCCATGGTTTTTGCCGGGCCGATGCGTGGCCCGGGGCTTGCTCCTCGCTTGTTGGGCTTAGGGTAGCAGGTTCGCTAACGATATAGACGGGCGCCGGTGCTGGTCCGCTCAAGCGTTGGTAATGCGAAAAGCCCGATGGCGGGCCGCTCGGGCTTTCAGGAGAACGCTCGGTCTGCTGCGGAGGCCAGCTCGCCTGGGTCAGACGGAGCGGCTTACCGAGGCAGCTCACGCGGGCAGCCCGGTCGTTACCGGGCAGGCGGTCCCAGGCGGGGGTGACTGCCGGCTGGTGGCCGCGGCCTGGCGTGGGGCAGAGCTTCCGCGTTCAGCTTGGCGATGCGGCCGTTGGGGCCAACTACCCAGGGCAGGCTGAGCGCGTTCCACTCTCCGGCTTTCGAGACGTCGCCGGGCGCATACTCGATCGCCTGCCAGGTGTGTCCATCGTCGCGGGAGAGGTCTGAGCCGCTGGGGCCGACGGTGATCCAGAGGTTGTCGGCTGCGTCCCAGGCCACGGCCGAGCGGTAGCCGTTCGGCGGCACGGAGGAGAGCGCCCAGGTGGCTCCACCATCCTGCGACCAGGCCGCGGTTCCTTCGCGCTCGCGGGCCTTGGTGTAGTCGCCGCCCACGACCATGCCGTGCTGGGCATCGCGGAAGGCTACCGAGAAGATTCCCGAAGAGTTAGAGCCCTGCGCCAAAGGAGTCACCGCGCTCTGCCAATCCGTCCAAGTAACCGGGATGCCCTGCGAGCGAGGATCGATCATTCCGCCGGCAATACCGCCAGGCCGAAAATCTCTGTCGTTGATCTTTCGGCGCAGCACGCGCGCATGACTGGTGCCGATCCAGAGCCAGCCGTCCTGCAGTGTCATCGACGAGTTACTGGCCGCGAAGAACGACTCTCCGTGCAGCGGCTGGTAGAGCTCGTGGGAGGGCTGTTCCTGATAGTCCAGCGGAAGCCACGAATCGCCGCCGTTGTTGGTGTAGAGCATGCGAATCGTGCGGCAGTCTGGATGGCCGCAGTTGATGTTTGGGTTAAGAACGGTCGGATCCCCCAACACTAGGCCAAGTTCCCGGTCCTTGAACAGGAGCCCATCCCAGAAGCCTTCTTTATCAGAATTGGTATCAAGCAGGGTCCAGTGCGAGCAGCCGTCGGTGGTCTTATAGAGACGCGAGAGGGGACCCGGGCCGCTCGACATCACGATCGCGGTATTCGCGTCCCAGGCCCAGATGGCGCGGAAGTCAAGCTTCTCCGCGCCCGGGGGCATGGCGCAGCTCTGCCACATGTAGCCCGAGTCTTCTGTCCGCAGCACCGTGCCATTGGTGCCGCTCGCCCACACCACCCCGCCGCCGACTGCGTGGACGCCGCGCAGGCTGGCCGTGGTGCCGCTTTGCTCCATCTGCCAGGGCGAGGGTGGGCTTTGCGCTTGCGCTGAGCAAGCAATGAGGAGCAGCAAGAGTGCGGTCACGCGGCGAGACATGGTGAGGATCAGCATACAAGGCACGAGTCCATCCTTGCTTCGAGCGTCGCAGTTGGCAGTCGAGCTCGAAGCATGGCGGGCAGGCATGCGACTACAGCGGTGACATGCCTTCTACGATATGGGTCCCAGGCGGCGGGGTGAAGGTGAACTCGCTTGAGGGTGCAGGGACGTTGGGCCGCTCGTTTTTCAACCGAAAGCTGTTGATCGCTCCGTCGATTTCTTCCACGCGCAGCATGGTGATGGTGCCGTCTGCTTCGGCAGCGATAACAAACTGCGCAATGCGCTTTTCCATCCCACGGGGTATCCCAGTGAGCACGAGGCGCCCGGAGTCGGCAGAACTGCCGTCGCGCTGAATCTTCAGGCCCTCAAGCTGTTTGGCTAGCGAGGCCCTGCCCAGGAGAAAGGCTAGAGGCGAGCGTAAGTCGTCAAGCTTCCTAGACGGGACTCGCGCGATCTCGTTCTGCCCAGGCGTGTAGAAGTAGGCATCGTGTCCGTCAAAGACGAACAGCTTGCCTTCGGGCTTTGTGTAGGTCCAGCGCATTTGGCCCGCGCTCGCCAGCCGGCCTGCCTTACGCAAGAGCAGCGTGCCGGTCTCCGTTCGGTCGAGGCCCATGCCGTCATACTGCTGGGTGAACTCGACCGAGAGGGAGTGCAGAGCGTTGTAGTGGTGATCGATCGTCGCCGCAAAGGCCTCGGCCGTAGGCGCCGGTACGTCCTGTCCGCTAACAGGCACTGAAAGAAGGCACGCCATCAGAGACATGGCAACCGCACAGAGCCCCGCCGCTCGACTCACTACTGCAGCGACTGGGTGCAGTTGGTCCCGCCCGCCGGGTCAGCCTTCATCTCGCCGCTCTGGTCGATGCAGAAGCCCAGGTGCCCGGTCTTGCCGACCGCCTGCGGCACCGCGGTCACCTCATAGCCGGTGAACTGGTCCTGGTTGTTCACGGTGACCTTGGTGCAGTTGGTGATCGAGAATGTGTAGCCGCTCTTTTGCCCGGAGGCGAGATCGCTCTGCAGCACCTGCGCGGCCTGCGGGGTCGGGGCTCCGGCGCTCGATGAGCCTCCCAGCGCGCCCAGGGTGCAGGTAAAGCCGTTCGCCGGATAGTTGGTCTGGTACTGAATCTCCGCCTGCACGATGGCGCGAACCGACTGCTCGGCCGAGGTCTGGTTGGCCTGCATCTTCATGCCGGCAAAGTTCGGAATCGCGATCAGCATCAGGATCAGCATGATCGAAATCACGATGAGCAGCTCCATCAGCGTGAAGCCTGCCTGGTTCGATCCGCGATGCCGCTGAATCGAACTTCGAACCTCGTGCAGATGCTTGAGCAAGCCTTGGATCTTCATGTTCCCTCGCGCTGCCCGCAGGCCGCGTCGTCTAATGTCGGCGGGCAAACCGCCACAGCAGAAGCCTAAATGAGTTAGACGCAGGAGGCCAGCGATCTGCTCGCACGACCGTAAGGGCAAACCGCCTGCGCGGCTCGCGGTCCCTTCGTAACGGGTATACCGCCCTTCGGGTCACAAGAGCAAGGGTCCCCCTTACTTCCGGGGGGACCCTTGCTCTTGCAGGCCGTAGGCAGAAGACTCCCCACGAAGTGGGCGCCTCCCGCGTAGGGGGTCTTCGCCTTAGCAGGCCAGCTGCGCCCGCTCAACCTTAATGCCGTCTAGGCGGCCGAGCATGGTGAGCGCAACCCGGTCTGTGGCAAAGAGGGACTGCGCCATCTGCTGGACTTCTTCGACGGTGACCTTCTCAACCTTGGCCAGGATCTCGTCCGGACCGAAGAAGTAGTTGAAGTACATCTGCTGGCGAGCCAGGTTCGACATGCGGGCGCCTGAGCTCTCGAGCGAAAGCAGCAGGTTGCCCTTGAGCTGGTCCTTGGCCCGGCGGAGCTCGTCGGCTTCAATGGGCTGATCTTTGAGTAATTTCAGCTGCTGCATGACCAGCTCAATCAGCTTCAATGCCTTGTCGGCTGAGGTCCCGGCAAAGACGCAGAGCGAGCCTGTATCGCGGTAGGGGCTCAGGTCAGAGTAGATCGAGTAGGCCAGCCCATTTTCTTCGCGCACCGTCTGGAAGAGCCGCGAGCTCATGCCGCCGCCGAGGACGGTGTTGAGCATGAGCGAGACGTAGCGGCTCTCGTCGGCCAGCGGCCGGGCCGGCACGCCCAGGCAGAACTGGACTTGTTCCAACGACTTTTTACTGCGCAGGATGATGTCGGCCGCAGTCTTGGGCGGCGCGTCGACGGTGAGCGACTCGCCTGGCTGGAGCCCGGCAAAGCGGCGCGTGACCTGCTCGACAAAGGCATCGTGGTCCAAGTGCCCGGCTGCGGAAAAGACCATGTTGCCGCCGCGAAAGCGCGAGCCGTAGTAGTCGAGCAGCTTGGCGCGGTCGAAGCCGGAGACGGTCTGCTCGGTCCCCAAGATCGGCTTGCCGAGCGCGTGGCCCTGCCAGAAGTGCTGGGTAAAGATCTCGTGAACCAGGTAGTCCGGGTTATCCTCGTCCATCTTGATCTCTTCCAGGATCACACCCCGCTCGCGGACCACTTCTTCCTCGGCAAAGGTCGGGTTGAGCACCAGGTCCGAGAGGATGTCGAGCGCCTTCGGTACGTGCTCGTCAAGGACCTTCATGTTGAAGCAGACAGTCTCCTTGCCGGTAAAGGCATCGAGGTTGCCGCCGATTGCGTCGACCTCGCGCGCGATGTGTTGGGCGGTGCGGGTGGTGGTGCCCTTAAAGACCATGTGCTCGACAAAGTGCGAGATGCCGTTGACCGGGGAGGCTTCGTGCCGAGAGCCGGCGCGGATCCAGACGCCCATGGCGACCGAGCGCACGTGGGGCATCTCTTCGGTGAGGATGATCATGCCATTGGGCAGGTCGGTCCGGCGGATATTGCGCTTGTTGTCCATGCACCTTCCTGTGCTGCGTGCCTGTGCGGAGAGCCAGTGCCGCGTGGTCCCGGCTGGCAGAGTGTGACGGCTTCAGGGCAGAGCGTCTGCGGTATTCTGAGAGATAAGACTGAGGAGACGACGGTGCCGGGCGACGACAGACTCTTTCCTATTGTAGACGTGCCAGGGCCGGTTCCGGTTTTCGCCGGGCAGGGGCTGGTCACGGAAGAGTCGCGCGGCGGCGTGCAGGCTGGGCCCGCCTCGTATGCTTCGACGTCTGCTTCGGCTCAGGCGCTCTTCGGCAGGTCGCGAGCGGAGCTTGACTCGCTCGTTTCAAGCTTTGGCCAGCCGACCTACCGGGCACGCCAGCTGGAAGAGGCTCTCTACCGGCAGTGGGTGAGTGACCTGCATGAGGTGTCCACGCTGCCGAAGGCTTTGCGCGAGAACCTGGATGCGGCCGGCCTGGAGGTGGGGCTGCCGCAGATCGTGGACACCTTCCGGTCTGTCGATGGCACCGAGCGTTATCTGATCGCCGGGCTCGACGGGCAGACAGTGGAGACGGTCTGGATGCCGGGCGGCGACGGCGGCGAGCTCGCCGACCTTGATGCTTCGGCAGAGGAGGCGCTCGAGGAGAGGAGCGGAGCTGTTGCTCCGCTGCATGCTCCGGGCGAAGGGTCGCGCTTGCCTGATCCGCCAGACGATGTCCAGGTTCGGCGCAGGCAGCCCGGCTCGCGCGCCAGCCTGCCGGCTCAGCGCCGGGCGACGATCTGCGTCTCCTCGCAGATTGGCTGCGCGGTCAACTGCCAGTTCTGCCTGACCGCCAAGCTGGGCATCCTCCGCAACCTGTCGGCCGGCGAGATCGCGGGCCAGGTGGTCGCGGTGCTCAAGCGCCAAGGCGTGCACCTTGGGCGAGACCGCATCAACCTGGTCTTTATGGGCATGGGCGAGCCGTTTCTGAACTACGACGCCTTCATCGCAGCGCTGCACCTGCTGACTGATTCGGTCGGGCTGGCGGCCTCGCGGATGACCGTGTCGACCTCCGGCATCGTGCCCGGCATTTTGAGGTTTGCCCAGGAGCCGGTGCGCTGCAAGCTGGCCATCTCCCTCAACGCCTCGAACGACCAGGTCCGCGAACAGATCATGCCGATCACCCGCAAGTGGGATATCGAGGCAGTTCTGGATGCGGTGCGCACGATTCCGCTCGGGCCCCGGGAGCGGATCACGTTCGAGTACGTTCTGCTGGGTGGCGTCAACGATCGGCTGGAGCATGCGGACGAGGTGGTGCGGTTGGTGCGTACCGCAGGCTTCGCGTGCTACGTCAACCTGATCGTCTGGAACCCGGGCCCGGGTACGCCATACGCCCAGCCGGAGCAAGGAGCGGTCGACGCGTTCCAGCATCGGCTTATTTCGCAGGGGGTGACCGCGTACATCCGGCGTCCGCGCGGGCGGGATATCTATGCGGCGTGCGGGCAGTTAAAGCGGACTACAGGTTAAGGGTCGTCGCGCACATCGTAAGCGCGGAGGAAGAGATGAAGATCGAAAGGAAACAGCTAATGCCTGAAGTACAGATCGCGAAACGCGACGCTCTACCTACCGTGTCTGCCTTCGATCTGGTCGAGCATCTGTGCGGTTTGATCGAGGCAGAGCCAGCCGACCTTGTCACTCATCCGGAAAATCTCAAGGAGTTTGGCGAATAGGCTTACCACAAAGATACAACTTCCCCATGTTGCTCGCGGGTAAGACGCTCCCGGATGTGGAACGTGAGAGCGGCGAGAGTTACAAGTCGGATCTCCCACCTGCCAAAGGCGACCGGTGGGGATCTCTTGAATCTTACCGGTTGCCATGGAGCTACAAAGCGGTTGCGGTCACTGTAATTCGGAGCGGGGCCGGACGCGGGGTCTGACTCCCATCGATTGGCTTGAGCTTTTTCACGTCGGTAATCTCGATCGCCGATCCGAGTGGCAGATCCACCTGCTTCTCAAAAATAAAATGACTCACCAGATGCTCCTTCGAACCAGGCACGGGTTCCGGGGACACGCTGTCCATGGTGTAGGAGACGTTGGCCGCGAGGCCGGTCTGGGAGGCGTGAACTTCGGTGCACTTGAAGGTTTGCTTTGGGCTGATTCCAGCCTGGCCGATTGGGCCTGAGGTGAGGTTCATTTCGGCTTGACCGGGGTGGTCAGGCGCAACGGGAACGTCGAAGACAAAGCGTTGGGACGACGCTTGATTTTGAGGGTTTGAGAGCAGAATCGTCAGGCGGTAGTGCTTCGCGGCGATGGCATTCGGTTGTGGGCTTTGCGCTGCATAGACACCGGCAGCGGACAGCGTGAGGATGATACCGAGAACATTCTTCAACACAAGCCTCCCTGGCTTATCCATCTATCGGGCTGGATGGTCTGTCAGCACAGACGCAGGTGGGTGGCGCATTGCTCGTGCCTGTCACGACGTAGCCGCGAAGCGGCTATGAAAGGATGACTTGCAGTTTGGTGCGCGCCGGCCGGCCCTGCAGAGCCAGCTCAAGTGCACTGTCGGCGACCAGGTCCGCGTTGTGGCGCAGCACGTTACCCTCCGCGGCGAAGTTGCCGGTGAGGCAGCGTATCCCCATCGCCTCGATTCGCTCGATATCGGGCACGATTGCCTCCGCGCCCTCGGCGGCGTAGCGCTCGCGCAGAGCTGCCGAGACCGGCGCCACATTGATCAGCGCGTAGTCAAAGAGCGGCTGCCGGGCGTGCTCGTACATGTGCTCGATATGCTGGGAGGCAGTCAGATGCAGGCTCTCATTGCCCTGCGTCATCAGGTTGCCGATGTAGACCCGCGTACCCCTGGCCTGGCCGAGCGCCTCGGGGATGCCGGCGACCAGCAGGTTGGTGATCAGCGAGGTGTAGAGCGATCCCGGGCCCATGGTGATCAGGTCGGCCGCGGCGATGGCGGCCAGGGTCTCGGGCAGGGGCGCCGCGGTTGCGGGCTCCATCATCAGCTCGACGATGCGCTGTTTGGAGCCGGTGATGTTGGTCTCGCCATGGACCAGCTCGCCGTTGTCCATCCGCGCCGAAAGCGTCACATTGGTGGCAGTGGAAGGATAGATGTGGCCGCGGGTGGCGAGGACTTCAGCGGCTAACTTGATGGCCTGGGTGAAATCGCCGGTCATCTCCGAGAGCGCTGCGACGAAGAGGTTGCCAAAGCTGTGGCCCTCGAGCTCGCCGCCGGTGCGGAAGCGATGCTGGAAGAGCCGCGAGATCAGGTGCTCGTCTTCCGAGAGCGCGACCATGCAGTTGCGCAGGTCGCCCGGCGGCAGCATCTTGAAGTCTTTGCGCAGGCGCCCTGAGGAGCCTCCGTCGTCGGTTACGGTCACGACCGCAGCCAGATCGCTGATCAGGCAGTGGCTGCATTCCGTCGGGGCGGCGGGGCTGACGACGTGGCGCTTGAAGCCGCGCAGCAGGGTCGACAGGCCAGTGCCGCCGCCGATCGCGACCACGCGGAGGGCGGGCCTGGCTGCCACGGGGTAAACCTGCTCGCTCTCTAAGGCAGTCGGCAAGGCAGTTGCAGGGGTACTCATGGCAGGGTCTTCCCGGCCGCTCGCTGGCACGAAGGTGGCCAATAGAAGAGGTGATTACGAGAGCAAGTTGCGCTGTTTCGCTCGCGCAGGTTAGGCGGCCGCGGTGCCGCAGCAGTCGGTAGAGGCCCCACTCGCTTAGATCGCCTCAGGGTAGAGCAGCTCGGTGAATCGGGGATCGTCGGTCATCTGCCGGAAGTCGGCGTCACTGCGGGCTTGGATCCGGCACTGCGCGTTCAAGGCGATCGCCTGGCTCAAGTGATCGAGGCACTGCTCCGCCTGCCCGGTCATGCTACTAAGCATGGCCAGGCCGTAGTGAGCATAGTCGGCATTATCATGCTCGGCGACGATCGCTTCGAGCTGGTCGCGGGCCTCTTCGTAGTCGCCTGTGTTGATCAGCGAGATCGCGTAGTCGTAGCGCTCCTCTGGCGTGTTGAAGGTACGCTCGGAGCGGTGCAGGTACCGCTCGCACGCGGTCACATAGACCCGCACCCGCTCGCGAATCTCGGGCGGGCAGTCAGCACCGAGCTTGGCGAAGGTCTGCGCGGCTTTCTCGAACTTGCCCTGCTGCATGGCCTCGAGTGCGCTGCCGTAGATAGCCAGAGCCTGTACCTGGGCAGAGCTGGTGATCGGCCGGACCTTTGCGGCGATGGTCTTCGGAGTGCGTCGGTTCGTTTCCATGCGATCCAAGCTACCTCGGCTGCGGCGGGATGAAGCGGCGGGATTTCTCCGGTTGCCTCGTTTTATATAGAGCCGGAAGGGTTGCGTCAAATATCGATCGTGCTTTACCGGAGCTTGTTCCTGACGGCACCTCGGCGGGGGAGCGACCTCCTTCGACCCCAAGCCAGGTTGTGTGCTCAGCAGCTTGCTTCAGACAGTATGCAGAACCGCTCGCCCTAGAGGGGATTTTGCCTAGTGGTCACTCGCGCGCTTGTAGAGAACCGGGTTCAATGCTGGATCGTTGTACATCTTGAGTTGTCGGTAGAGTTTAAACCGGCGCTGGCCGGCGAGCACCTTCTCCCAGAGCCGGCAGAGGCTTGCAGACAGGTCGCTCCGCTGCTCTACCAGGATCGAGAGCCGCTCGCGGTTACGCTCCGTGTGACCATCCGGGGCACCGAGGCGCGTCACCTCTTGCTGGGTGTGAAAGAGCTTAAGCGAAAGGATGGAGAGCCGGTCGATCATCAGCCCGGGACTCTCCGAGTGCAGCTCGGCCTCCGCCCTGGGTAACCCGAGCGGCGCAATCTCTGCCAGCAGCAGGCTGTCAATCTGCTCGGCCAGGTCATTGCGGCTCTGGTTAGTGCAGTCGATGCTGCGCTTGAGCTCGGCCAGCTGGCGATCGGTGGCCTCACTGGCGCGGGCGTCGTCCTCAAAGTGCCATAGCTGGTAGTTTGCCTGATGCTGGGCGACCACCAGGTCCGCTGTGGAGGGCTGCGATGGGAGCGCAGCCAGTGCAGCGTTGGTCTCCTGATGCCAGCGTGCCGTGCACTCGTCCTGCAGCGCAGCAACGGCTGAGAGGTCGGTTGCGCAGAAGACGCTCTCCTTCGCAGTTGGCGCCGTCGGCGCGGCAGAGGCAGGCTCATGGGCGGCATGCAGGTCTCTCTTCCCCGTCTTGAGCAGGATGCGCGTCTTCTGTCTCCGTGGTAGAACGGTGTCAATGTCACCCTCTACTTTAAGCGAGTGTCGATACGCGGGCAAAGGGCTGCACTGTGGGCGACAAGACGCGAGGCGCGCCGCTCAGGCCGCATCTCAGCTGCGGAAGGGCTACCGGGAAAGGTCCCGCTTGAAGCGTCACCCACGATGATAGAGCACCCAGAACGCGCCTTGCCAGAGCGTGCCTTGCCAGAGCGTGCCTTGCCAGAGCGCAAGTTGCCAGAGCGCATCTTGGCCATCGCAAGCTATGAGAAGGGCCAGCGCTTTCTTGGGCAGGCCGCCGCCATGGACGTTCGCGTGCAACTGCTGACAGTTGACAGCCTGCGCGATGCTGACTGGCCCTTTGAGGTGCTCGAAGAGCTGCACACCATGCCGCAGGGCCTGACCCAGGCCCAGATCCTCAACACCGTAACCTACCTTGCGCGAACCCGGCGCTATGATCGGATTGTGGCTCTGGACGAGTTTGATATGCATAGCGCGGCCATGCTGCGCGAGCATATGCGCCTGCCGGGCATGGGGCTGACGACGACCGCGCACTTCCGTGACAAGCTGGCCATGCGCATCGAAGCCTACCGCGCCGGCGCGCCGGTGCCGGAGTTTGTTTCTCTGCTGCACCACGAGGCGGTGACCCGCTACCTGGAGCAGGTGCCGGGCCCGTGGATGCTGAAGCCTCGCAGCGAGGCGTCCGCGATCGGGATCCGCAAGATCACCGAGCCCGCGCAGCTGTGGGCTGAGATCGAGCAGCTCGGCGATCAGGCGAGTCACTTCTTACTGGAGCGCTTCATCCCGGGCGAGATCTATCACGTGGATGCGATCGTGAGTGAGAGGGAAGTCGTGTTTGCCTCGGTAAGCCGATATGGCAAGCCGCCGATGCAGACGATGCACGAGGGCGGCGTCTTCACGACGCATATTCTTGATCGGAGCAGCGCGATCGTGCGCACGATCGACTCACTCAACCGGCAGTTAATTCCTGTTCTCGGTATGGTGCGGGGCGTCACGCATGCCGAGTACATTGAAGATCACAGTGGAAGGATCTTTTTCCTGGAAGCCGCGGCGCGGGTGGGCGGCGCGTATATCGCCGACGTAGCCGAAGCGGCTACCGGGATCAATCTATGGGCGGAGTGGGCGCGCATTGAGGTATGCTCCATGCGAGGCGAGCCTTACGTGCTGCCGCCGGCCAGAGGCGAGTACGCAGGCAGTGTACTCTGCCTGGCGCGCATGGCTGACCCGGACACCAGCAGCTTTGACGCGCCCGAGATCGTGGAGCGCCTGCGCAAGCATCACCACGCAGGCTTGATCGTTCGTTCTCCTGATTCCAAGCGGGTGGAGACGTTGTTACTCGAGTACAGTGAGCGCTTCGCTGAGATGTATTTAGCCGTGGAGCCGGTGCCGGAGAGAGCCCCGTAGCTCCCGCTCGCGCGCAGTAGAATCTTTTTGCGGATCACAAAGCGCAGAGTACGGAAGCATTGCGCAGGATGAAAGGTCACAGTGTCAGAAGCAGGATTGCAATTTCCGCATCGCCGCTATAACCCTCTGCGCCGCGAGTGGGTTCTCATCTCACCGCAACGCACGCAGCGCCCCTGGCAGGGTGAGGTCAACGCTGCCTCCGGTTTTGCGGCGCTGCACTATGATCCGCAGTGCTACCTGTGCCCGGGCAATGAACGGGCCGGCGGCAAACAGACGCCCGTTTACGAGCATGTCTATGTCTTTGATAACGACTATGCAGCCTTGCTCCCGGACTCGCCGGCACCTGGCGACACAGGCTCGCCGCTGCTGGTCGCAGAGCGCGAACGAGGGCGCTGCCGCGTGCTCTGCTTTCACCCAGACCACTCGCTCACGCTGGCGCTGATGGAAGCCCCGGATATTCGCCGGGTGGTCGAGGCCTGGACCGAACAGTACATCGACTTAGGCTCGGACGCCGATATTCAGTACGTGCAGATCTTTGAAAATCGCGGCGCGATGATGGGCGCGAGCAACCCGCATCCTCACGGGCAGCTCTGGGCAACCGAACATGTGCCGGACGAGCCGCAGAAAGAGACCGAGGCGCAGGCCGCCTACTATGCTCAGCATGGACGCTCGCTGCTCAGCGACTATGTTGCGCTCGAGCAAGCCAAGAAGACACGCATCGTCTGCGAGAACGAAGAGTTTCTGTGCGTGGTGCCCTGGTGGGCTGTGTGGCCATTCGAGACGTTGGTGATAGCCAAGCAGCACGTAGGATCGCTCGTGCAGTTCACCGCGGCCCAGCGCGCCGGGTTAGCCGATATCCTGAGCCAGATCACGGTACGCTACGACAACCTCTTCAACACCAGCTTTCCGTACACGATGGGCCTGCACCAGGCGCCAACCGATGGCGAGCTGCATCCAGAGTGGCACTTTCACGTACACTTTTACCCGCCGCTGCTACGCTCCGCTACGGTTAAAAAGTTTATGGTCGGCTTTGAGATGCTTGGCATGCCGCAGCGGGATATTACCGCGGAGGGCGCCGCAGAGCGGCTGCGAGCCGTGCCTGCTGTGCACTTTACCAAGCAGGCGCAGAGTTAGCGTTCCACAGTCGGGCCCAAGGGAGCTCTGTGCAGGGATGTCAAAGGAAGCGCAGTTAAGTTAGAACGCAGCTGTAAATTGCGTGCCTGCTGACGCCGCGCTTGGGCTACCTGGCCAGTGCAGAGCTGTCAAAGTTCAGCAGCAGGTCAGCCGGATCTCGATACACCTCGACGCATCCGGCGGCTAAGAGGTCATCGCGCTTCCACCCTCCACAGGTAAGCCCGATGACTGGAATCCCGAGCTTGCCTGCGGCCTCAGCATCGTACGGCGTATCGCCAAGAGCAATGGCGTCTTGAGCCTCCAGGCCGACTTTCTTCAGCGCTGCTGCAAAGATATCCGGCTCAGGCTTGGATTGCTTCGCGTCGGCGCTTGAAGACGCTTTCTCAATCAGGTCCTCCATGCCGACGATTCGCCCGTACACTTCCAGATCTTCCTCATCGGAAGAAGTGGCCAGGACTATCCTCATGCCACTCTGCCGAACGCGCACGAGTAACTCTCTCGCGTCGGCAAAGCTCACCACTCGTTCCATGTAGTCGCGGTGAAAGATCTCCTTGCGCAACTTCTTGATGGGTTCTTCAAGTCTTTCTCGATCCTGCTCGGGAACAAAGCTGGGAATGACCTGGTCTCCACCTTTGCCAATCTGGCGCCAGGCCTCATCCATACCCAACTGAATGCCGAAGTGCTCAAAGCAACGCCGCCAGGCTTCTGCATGGAGCGCATTGCTATCGACCAGTGTGCCATCGATATCGGTCAACAAAACTTCGGCCATTGTTACTCCTGTCAGCGGTTGTGTAGGACGTGAGTCGTTGGATGCGGATCAGGCGCTCTTCATTTATCTTTGGAGTAAGAGGTTACCCCATGAAAAAGTTGAAGCCTGTTCTTCTGTCTGCGGGGATGCTGCTCGCCTTTGTTGCAGCCGGGGCAGACTCGCACGTGTTTTCCTCTGGCCGCCTGCTCGAGGTTTCAACAGAAGAACACCCCGATGCGAAGCACCCGCAGACCCACGCTGTGTACACAGTTCAGGCAGAGGGGATCGTCTACACCGTCCGAGGGGAACGCGTGAAGCTACACAGCAAGGATTACGCGAAGGGGCTGATCATCGGCGACCCGGTAGAGGTGCGCGTGGATGGCGAACACGTCTTCCTTCGAGAACCAAACGGCCGGGAGATGAAGACCGAGATCATCAAGCGAGCGCGGGCTCAAGGCCAGTAGCCCTGCGGCCTGGGTGTCGACCCAGGCTGCTGCGATGCTAGAGTAGCTGCGGGAAGAAATACTCTGCCTTGTGGCGACCCAGCAAGGTGTTGGTTCAGGCAGCGAAGTATGGATCGCCTGAGCGCCGGCTGACCAGAGGCTGTGATTCGATCCTGGGCCGTCAGCGCAGCCTAGCACTTCCATTCATTAGACCCGCGCCACATTGAAGCCGCTAAGCACGACCGCGGGCTGTTCGCCGCGTGTATCGGCGTCGGTGAACTCGATGGTGATGCTTCTCTGTTCGCCCGGCATCATGCTGATGTAGTTATCACTGTAGATCGCCGGGAGAATGCGGTCGCCGCTCTTCTCTCGTACCACTTTTACCCGCGCCATGAGCGCGGGAATGGTTGAGCGATTCTCAAGCCTGGTTGTCAGCTGCCAGCGGTTGCTCAGCCTCGCCTGCAGTGTGTCCGCGTGCAGGCTGGTGGTGGGCAGCTGGCGTATGGCGCGGTAGTCTCCCTCCTGGAGAGCGCGAAGGTAAAAGTTAGTAGAGATGACTTGACCGCCGCTCGCCAGTGTAAGTCGTAGGAAGTGCACAGGACTAAGTTCGGCTACACTCTCAAGCGAGATCGGCGACACTGTCGAATCTTCCACGCTGTCAAGCGAAGCCGTCTTGCTCCATTTGCTGCTTCCATCCAGGTTGTAAATTTCTGCCTGGGCTGTCAACCCCTGCACGCTCCCCGCGCGGTAATTGACAACCTCAATATGATCCGTGGTTCGATTCCATTGAATGTGCAGCGGCTCGCAGGCTTTCTTGCAGGCGAAGTACACCGCTGTCGGCTCAAAGTAGTAATCATAGGTCTGCCATACGAAGGAAGGCCAGCATGGATGACTCATCCATAAAAGCAGTCCCATGCGGTACTTACTTTGCGCCTCAAAGATGGCGCGGTACGTCTCATAGTTCACCAGCTGAGCGAGCGCGATCCACTCCTCCGCGTTCGCTGCTCCCCCATAACTCTCGTTGATGATGGTCAGGAAGGTCGTGCCGCCTTGCGCGCCTTGCAGGCAAAAGTCATGCAGGCCCCAGTCAAGTCCCTGCGGCCAGATAGCACTCTCCGGCATCATGGCGCGCACGCTTTCGATCGGCGGGATTGTGGGTGCGCCTATCTCGCTGTGTAACTTGGCATCGGCGTTTTGAAAGTAAGTGGATGCCGGCAGCGTCATATACGGGCCGTGGCCGCTGACCACGTCGTCTGCAGAGCTGCCGATGTAGCAGATATCAGGATGCAACTCGCCCAACAACTTGCGCAAACCCTGTTCAAGCGGTGCAGGTGGGTAACCCTCATTACGGCCGCAGTAGATGCCGATTGAGCCATGTCTGCGGATCCTGCGAACAAAATCTTCCGCGTTCTTTAAGAAAAGCGTGTTGTCGGCTGGGACAGGACCATCGAACGGGTTGGCCAGCCAGAAGTCCTGCCAGACTACGACACCATGTCTATCGCATGCGTCAAAGAACGCATCATCCGGGATCTGGCCTACCCAGTTGCGGATCATCGTGAAGTTCATTTCGCGGTGGTAGCGCACGGCGATGTCATACTCGCGGGCGCGATAGCGCAGCATCGACTCGGAGAAGCCCCAGTTCCCGCCACTCGCGATAAAGCGCCTGCCATTGATGAACAGCTTTAGCGTTCCGCCATCCTCGCTCGCCGTCATCTGGCGCACTCCTGCTTTGAAGACCTTCTTATCCAGCAGGTGATGGTCTCTGCCTTCCAGCCGTAACTCCACATCGTAGAGGAAAGCTTCGCCGTAACCTGCTGGCCACCACAGTTGCGCTTTCTCGAGGCGCAGTCCGGCCTGCGTCGTAGAATCAAGCACGACTGACTTACGAGCGAAGGCTTCCAGACTTACTCGCTGCTCAAGGGCAATGTCGCCGAAGTGTCCGCGCAGCGTGCCATCGACGTGTTTGCCGTGGTGATTGACCAGGTCGACAACGATGCTCACGTCGGTTTGCGAAGAACTGCGTACGACACTGGTGACGAGTGGATCTTCCAGCGTAACAACGCCTGTCTTTGAGAGATAGACATCGCCCCAGATGCCGGTATTGCGTCCGCGGATGGTCGGGATCCAGTCCCAGCCGATCGATGCATGAAAGGTCGGGTTATCGAGGCCAAGTGCGCCGCCGTTTTTTCCTGGACTCTCGTAGGTCTTTTGTTTGGCGCTGCCTGGTGTGTTATTTTTCTCAACGCGCACGGCGAGCACGTTGGCCTTGCCGTGCAGGAGCCTGGGAGAGAGATCAAAGCGGCCCCGGGTAAAGGCGCCTTCGATGCGGCCAAGTTTCTCGCCGTTGAGAAAGATGTCTGCCTTCCAGTTCAAGCCGTCGAAGTTGAGCCAGACCATTTCGCCTGTCGAAGTCATGGGTGAATCAAACTCGGTGCGGTACCAGAAATCAGAGTAGAAATAAGAATCCGAAATATGTAACTGATGCTGACCGAAATTCGGCTCCTGCACGGCGCCCGCGTTTACGTAGGAGGCGAGTACGGTTCCAGGAACAGTGGCTACCAGCCATTTCGCATCATCAAATCCGGGCTGTGATGGTGCAACACCCTCGGGATTGACAAGGCTTGCGCGCTGCAGCCGCCAATCCCCACCGGCCAGGTTGATGCGCCCGTCCAAACTCACAGAGGCAGGAGCCAAAGAAGCGCGTGGCTTGGGGCGCACAGACAAGCCGCCCCGGCCGTAGACCTCGAGCTCGCTTAGGATGTAGCCATCCGGTGAGCTTGGCCGCGTCATTAGCACGCGCACATATCTCCCCTGCGCGGGTGCGCTCAGTCGCAGGTCATCCACCGCTCCGCCCGCGGCGGGCAGGGTCTGCAGCGTACGCCAGCTCTCGGCATCGTCTGAGACCTGGAGCGAGCCTTCGGCCGCGCGTGCGATCCAGGTGAGCGTGACGCGATCAAACTCGCAACGTGTGCCAAGGTCGACATAGACCCATTCCTCATCGCTGCCTGCGCTCATCCAGGCGCTGGTAAAGCTGTACGGGCCGCCGATCTCGACACGCGTGTCCTTCTCGTAGAAAGCGATCTGGCCCATCTGCCACTGCCCGCTGCTGCTGTCCTCCGCTGCTTGAGTAGCCAGGCACTCGACCTGGTAGAAACGCTTGCGGCAGGTCTGGCTTAGCGCGACCGAGGGATAGTAGAGATGCATCTCGCGCACCAGGTCGGGCGGGTAAGGTTCGGGCGAGACCGTCTGGAGACCCGTGACGCTGCCAACCTGCTGCCAGAGGCGGCCATCATCAGAGGCGGAGATGCGCAGGCTGAGTCGTTCTGCAGAAAACCGTTTTGAAAGCGCAACAAAGATCGCGATGCGATCGATCGCCGGAGGCGCCTCGCCGCCGCCAAGCTGCATCTCGACCGTTGGGTTCGAACCGTGCAGCTCGAGCAGATTGGCGGGGAAGTGATCGACGAAGACTTCGCGCTCGTTGATCGGCAGCGGACCATGGCCGCTGATCGAGGTCGCGATCCAGGTGGGCATGCGCGTGTCTTTTATGCCATCTGTGATCAGCTGCGCGGTGAGGTTGTAGTCGTAGCTGCTGGAGTGGTATGCGGGGCGGAGCAGAGCGAGATTGCGGTAAGTGGAGTCAGCGGGGACGAGATTGGGGCCGAAGTCCTCCTCAGGCGAACCGGGATACACCCCGATGCCGCGTGTGAATGTTGATGGACTGCCGTTCGTCGCGGCCGAGCTGGCTCGCGAAGGCTGTTCCGGCCCATGTGTCTCAGCCGCTGCGCCGAATGCCGATAGAGAGGCTCCCGCGCTGGCGATCACTGTCGTCTTCAAAAAATCTCGCCGCGTCGTCGGCATGCACACGCCCCTTGGTCGAGCAATTGATGTCTAGGCTCTAACATAGAGCAACTAGATCGGGACTGTATGCAGGGTCCGCTTGGCTGGAGAGCCGGGAACGGCGCGCATGAAAAAGCCCCTCGTAGCGAGGGGCGCATTCGACCATCCCGGAGTGTGTGGTGAGCTCGCTGGGGCTCGAACCCAGGACCCATGCATTAAAAGTGCAATGCTCTACCAACTGAGCTACGAGCTCACAAGGGACTCTTCCAAATTACCATAGCTGGGCGGGTGGCGGGCACAGGCCAATGGCTCCATGATGACTCCGCTTTGCTGCGATCGAGTGAGCATTTTTTTGACTCACGAGAGACAAAACGCCCGCCCGCCTGAGTAGCCTGCACTCTCCCTGCCCGGCTGATCGAGCCGGGCTCCACGGCATGTGGCTTTTCATGAAGGAAAGGCCACGTGCGCAGACACTCAGCGCTTCAGAGCGCACAAGAGGGAGTAAGCCGGCGGCCACTTTGTAGGGTCTTCCGGCTGCGCCTTTGTTGCTTTCGAGGCGATCAGCGTTCGCGGCGTGCCTTTTGCATTGGCACTACCTGCACCGTTGTATCGCGCATTTCGTTGAGAAAGTCATTGATCACCGAGCCTCGCAGTAGCAGGTCGAGCCGTGAGCGCTCAGCCTGGCCAAAGACCGCGTGCGAGATACTCTCGCGCTTGGCAAAGGCGATCAGCGCTTCGCCGACTCGCTTGTCGGTGAGGGTGACAATCTGCGCACCAAGGCTCTTAGCCAGCCGGCGATACTCCTCAAGGCGCGCGGTCGCGCTTGCGTCATCTGGCTGGTGGTGGTTCGGCCCCTGCACGTAGACCGCATACCAGTTGGTGGCCAGCCGGCCGGCGATGCGCGCCCCTACCCGGATGAGCCGGTCGGTGCCAGGCCGATGCGAGAGGCAGACCATCACCTTCTCCGGGATCGGCGCCTGCTCCAGGCCCTGGACGCGCCGGTACTCGGACGCAGCGGTGGACACCTGCTCAGCCGTGGTGCGCAGGGCAAGCTCGCGCAGCATCGTAAGGTTGCCCTTGCGAAAGAAGTTGGCCAGCGCCTGTTCAACCTTCTCAGGCTTGTAAATCTTGCCTGCACGCAGCCGTGAGCGTAGCTCATCGATCGACAGATCGATGTTGATCACCTCATCGGCGCGGCGCAAAAAGCTATCCGGGATCGTCTCACGGATCTGGGTGCCGGCCGACCGCGCGACGACGTCGTTCAGCGTCTCCAGGTGCTGCACGTTCACAGCAGTCTCGACGTTGATGCCTGCCTCGACCAGCTCCAGCACATCCTCAAAGCGCTTGCGATTGCGGGAGCCCGGCACATTGGTGTGGGCCAGCTCATCGACCAGGACGGTGTGCGGCCGCCGGGCCAGGATGGCTTCCAGGTCCATCTCTTCGAGCGTGACCGAGCGATACTCGATGCGCTTGAGCGGCACAGCCTCCAGGCCCGCGACGAGCGCGCCTGTCTCGGCACGCCCATGCGTCTCGATCATGCCGATGACCACGTCGACACCCTGTTTGCGCAGCTCGTGTGCATGCTCGAGCATGGTGTAGGTCTTGCCGACGCCGGGCGCCGCGCCAATGTAAACTCGCAGCCGCGCGGGGCTATCGCCGCTTAGCTCGCGTACCGCCTGCTCGCGTGCACTCATCTCGCGCAGGGTGATCGGTACAGGCAGCGGCTGGAGATCCTCAGGCGGCAGCGGCATCCTCATCCAGCCTCAACCGGGTGGCGCGTCTGGGCGACGGTCGCCACCGGCAGGGTAAAGGTGAAGGTGCTTCCCACGCCGAGCCGGCTCTCGACCGAGATCTGGCCACCCTGCGCCTCGACCAGCCGTCGCACCAGCGCCAAACCCAGGCCGGTACCCTCGCCTGCCTCTTCTGAGAATCGCCCAAAGATCGCGGGCAGCCGCTCCGCCTCGATCCCACGGCCGTTGTCGCGCACGCTGAACTGCACAGACTCCTTGCGCTCGGTTGCTTCAAGCAGGATCAGGCCCCCTACCTGGGTGTGGCGCACGGCGTTGCTAAGCAGATTCTCAAAGACGCTGCGGAGCGCGCGCCGGTCGGCCTGCACGCGGGAGAGATCCGCGAAAGCTCGCACTTCGATCTCGATGCCACGCAGCTGGGCCTGGGCGCGGACGTTCTCGCCGGCGTCGCGCAACAGGTCAAGCGGCCGCAGGGCTTCGACCTTAAGCACGCGCCGTCCGCTCTCAAGCTCCGAGACAGCGAAGAGGTCCGCCATCAGATCTTCCAGGTGTTCGGCCTCCTCGCTCGCTCCCTGGACCACGTCGGCCTGCAAGGCGCGCAGCTCTCCGGCGTACCCGCGGGCGAGCGCGTGGAGCGCGACGCGGAGCTTCTGCAAAGGGTCGCGCAGCTTCTGCGAGGCGACGGAGAGGAATCGCGTCTTGAAGCGGTCAAGGTCCTGCATCTCGGTCACATCCTCAAGCACGCTGACCGTTCCGAGCAGGTGGCCTTCGCTGTCGCGCATAGGGGTGGTGCGCAGGCGAAAGCCTCTCTGCGAAGTGCCGATGCGCATGGGCAGCATGGCCGCTCCACCTTCGCCGGCGGCACTGGCGACCAGTGGCCGCTGCATGGACATCGCGTCGCGAATGGCGGAGAGGATCTTGTCGCCGCCCGGCGTGGTGGTCAGCGCCATGCGGTCCGGGGCCGACTCGCCCAGCAGCTCGCGCGCGGCCTGGTTGAGCTTGAGGATTTGGCCGCGCGCATCGGTGACCAGGATCGGCTCGAAGATCGACTGCACGACCGCATCGGTCAGCTGGTGCTCCATCTGCCTGCGGCCGGACTCGGTCTCGCGCAGGTCGCGCAGCCGGATGGCCATGCGGTTGAGCTCGTTGGCGATCACGCCGAGGTCGTCCGAGACGCTCCAGCCAATTCTCTGGTCAAGGTCGCCCTGCCCGATACGCCGGGCCGCGCGGGCCGTGCGCCGCAGCGGTTGCAGTACAAAGAAGATCACCGCGGCAGAGAGCGCGATGGCCGAGAGGATGCTCGCGCCGCAGGCGCCGATCAGCCGGGCGCGCAGGTTTTCGCGAGCCAGTTCCAGATCAGTGACCAGCCGCGCCCGCTGGTCGCGTGCCTGGGTCAGCTTAGCCGAAAGGCTGCGATTGACAGGCTCGAGCAGCCGGGCCGCTGTCTCGCGCGCGGGCCGGTCAGCGGAGCGGGCCAGCCGGTTCTGGATGGTAGTGTGGGCGCGCTCTTCCTGGCTGATCGAGGGCGCCCCGGGAACAATGGCCAGAGTGTTGTGCGCGTTCTCGAGCAGAACCCGGGTCTGCTCGATCTGTTGGCGAAGGGTATCCGCGGTGATCCGGTCACCGACCGCGGCAGGTGCTCCCGCGATGCGACCGGCGGGGGCTGCTTGCCCCGGAGCCTGGCGCGCCTGAGTGAGCCGTGGTGAGGCAAGCGATGCTTCGGCGGTCAGGGGTTCGGTAAAGTTCTCGCCGAGCAGGCTGCGCTCGATCAGCAACTGCTCCCGGGCCAGCGCACCCTGGGCCGCGGCCAGCGAGCCGACCGCGCGGTCACTGTGCTGCTGCTCGGTATCAAGCCCGTTCAGGCTGACAAAGGAGGTGCGCACCAGCAGGCTGAGCCCGGTGACGAGCGCGATCAACAGCAGGCAGCCCAGCAGCAGGCGTTGGAAGAGGCTCAGCATAGGTGAGGGGCACCGGCTCCCACACTGATCGACTCTAGTGGGAGCCGACCCCTGATGCAAGCAGTAAGGATGCAAGCACTTAGGGCAGCCGGCAGACGCGCACCTGCAGATTTGCATAGGGGCAGCTCAGGCCCTGTGACTGCGCCGGCGCCACGACCACCCAACGGACCGGGCTCACCTGGGCCAGGTGGACGAAATCAGCAGCCTTCCAAGTGGTCCAGCCCGCCTGCTCGTTATGCTGGGCCACCCATACTTCAGCTAATTTCGGAACCTGTGTAACTACTGCGGCGTCTTTCTCGTCATCCACCAGAGACGATCGTTCGGCAAGTGCGCGAAAGGAGTGGTTATCCTCACCTGGCAGTCCGAGATAGTGAGGGTCCAGAGCAAAGACTGCGTCCCGGGGCGTGTTCTGCCTGATCCAGGCAAAGGCCCGGAGCCACGGTTCAGTGGGGCTCTGCCAAGGGAGTTCAAGGTTGCGGGTGGAGGGATAGCGGGTACGCTGCGCATATCCATTGACGGCGGCGAGCGGGAGGAAGAGCAGCAGCCAGGCCCAGATGCGCCGGCGCAGCACGTAGTGGCCGAGGGTGGCGCCGCCGAGCAGGAACATGAGCAGAAAGGTGAGATGGAGGTAGCGCATGGGCTGTAGAGGCTCCAGCCTCTGAAAGCCGGGCGGGAAGAGCATGAGCATGGCGATTGCGAGTTGCAGGGTGCTGAAGAGTGCCAGCGTCGCCGCAATGTCATAGAGCGGCGCGTTGGCACGGCGCCGGGCAAAGCGAGCGAGCAGCAGCAGTAACAATGGCGGGGCGATGGCCCCGAGCCACTCGTACCAGGCCCAGCGGCTGAGCGTGTAATAGGAGTGTTGCTGCAAGGCCTGGCGCCAGGCGGGAGTGGAAGGGGAGAAGAGCCAAGCGCCGGGAATTACGCCAGCCTGCAGGACGTGACTCTCCCTCAACACTCGCCCCTTGGTGGCTGCCTGCGAGCGGCCTGATACCAGCCCGTAGAGCAGACAAAACGAGATACCGAACATGGCCATGATCGGGTGAAAGAGAAAGGCAGCAAGCAGCAGCAGGGAGGCTTGAAACCATCGACCCCGCTGGGTTGCGCTGATCGCGAAGACAATCGCATCGGTAGCCACGAGGCGAGGGTGGAGATGTTCATCCGAGATGTAAAGTGCGGTGCCAGCGACGGAGAGGGTGAGTAGGCAGGCGACTGTAAGCACACCGGCCAGACGCGCACGAAAGCTCTCGTAACAGTGGCCGGCCACTTGCCAGCAGCCGGCCAAAAGCAGGTAGATACAGACTAGCTGGAGAAGCAGCGCGCAGTAGCCGAGCGGCAGATGCGTTACGCGAACGAAGAGCGCCATCGCTTTATCGAAAACGCTGGCCTGCATTTGGAGGGTGAAAAACTCCGCGTTGTACGGGTAGAGCGAGGGAGTGAGATCTTTCTTGACGGCGCTTAGGTAGACAGCGTCATCTTCAGCACCCGGATGGTAGCCCTGCAGAACGAAAGCAAAAACCGTGAGCAGGAGCAGCAGACCGGCAACAGGAACAAAACGCTTCAAACGGAGGACCCTCAAATTACAACGACTCGCAGAAAAGCCCTGAACGAGACATGTACGATGTACGCTGGATGAACACTAGCACAGCAGGGAATCAACGGACGTGTACGACGCTGTTACCGTCGAGGAGTGCCGACTCGCTGACGCTGGTCCTGCCGACCCTTCACGAGGCGGCAACCATTGAGAAGATCATCCGTCGGATCATCCCGGTGCTCGAGACACTCTGCGCCGAGTACGAGCTGGTGGTGGTCGATGATGCCAGCCGGGACGGCACGCCGGCCATTGTGCGGAGTCTAGCGGCTGAGTTCCCGCAGGTTCGCCTGGTAGAGCGGCGCGCCGAGCGGGGTCTCTCAGGCGCGATCCTGGACGGGTGGGCGGGCGCCTCGGCGAGTGTGGTCGGCGTCATCGATGCTGACTTCCAGCATCCGCCCGAGCTGCTGCCCACCCTGTGGACAGCGATGGAAGAGGGCGCCGATGTCGCGGTCGCCAGCCGGTACGCGCATGGCGCTACGATCGGCCGATGGCGATGGCTGCGCCGCGCGACCTCTACCGTTGCGGTGCTTCTGTGCCGCCCCCTGCAGGCCCGCAACTCGCTCGTCCAGGACCCCATGTCGGGCTTCTTCATGATACGGCGAAGCATCGTTCGCGATCTGCCGACGCTGCAGCGCTCCGGGTTCAAGCTGCTGCTGGAGATCCTGGTTCGAGCCCGCCTGCGCAGCGTGCGCGAAGTCCCCTTCTGCTTTGGTCTCCGACAGGGCGGCGAGAGCAAGGCCAATGTTGCCGTGCTGCGCGATTACCTGATCCTTTTGCTGCGGCTCTACTGGGCGCGCCTGACCGGTCCTATGACTGCCTCGGTCGACGGCAGGGCGCGCGAAGAGGCTGAGTCTCGGCAGCATAGCGCCGGCTTTAAGAAGCCTCGGGCAGACGATATCTAGATTCTAGATGCAGAGAGTCCGCCGCCTGATCACCTAGCGCTGGTAGCGTTCCAGCACATGCTCGAGTGTCACCATGCCCTCGAGCGATCCCCGGCTGGCTCGATTGGCGATTGGCAGCAGGGGCCAGCGCGGAAAGAAGCGCAGGGCGGCATCAAGCGGCAGGTCAGGGAAGAGCAGCGGCGTACGCTCGGTGCCGAGCGCACGCTTCAGGCTGGTCTCTGGCGTCAGCGTCGCGGCCAGCGAGATCAGCTCTTCGGTGCGCATGGCGTAGCAAGTTCCGTCGTCAAACTTGATCAGCATCGCCGGCGCATGGCGCAGCGAGAGCTCCACTTGCGCCTCGCTGAGCGGCAAGCTCCCTTCAATCACCGGCACGGCCAGCGGCACCAGCGCGTCCTCCAGCCGCAGACCGACCTCCTCGCGCTGCCCTTCCATCGAGGGCAGCTCGAGCCCGTCCTGGTGGGTGAAGAGCTCAAAGATTGGCTCCGGCGCGAGCGAGCGCGAGAGCAGGTAGGCGATGGTGTTCGCAAGGATGACCGGCAGAATGATCGAGTAGTTCTGCGAGACCTCGAGCACCATGAAGACTGAAGTCAGCGGCGCCCGCAGGAACCCGGCAAAGAGAACCCCCATGCCCACCAGAGCGTAGGAGCCAACTGAACCCGAGGCGTGCGGCAGCAGAGTGTGTTCGATGGTGCCAACGGCCGCGCCCAGCATCGTCCCGATAAAAAGGGTCGGCGCAAACATGCCGCCCGGCGTGCCGCTCGAGAAGGAGACCGTGGTAGCGAGCATCTTGAAGACCACCAGAGCGGCCAGCATCTGCCATGGGAACTGCCCATGCATGGCCTGGTCCATCGTGTCGTAACCCGGGCCCATGACCTGGGGCAGGCCCAGGTAGCCGATCAGCCCAACGAGCAGGCCGGCGATGGCGGGCTGGAGGTACTGGGTGCGCTGAGGCAGGCGGCGCAGACGCGGCCGCAGGTAGCCGAGCGCCTTGGAGAAGACCAGCGCCGAGAAGCCGCCCAGGACGCCAAGCACGGCGTAGGCGGTCAGCTCGCGCGGGTCACGCAGGGTGACGGAGGGGATGCGGAACATGGGCGCCGCGCCCCAGAACCAGCGCGCCACGCAGACGCTCGAGATGGCCGAGAGCACGATCGAGCCGAGCACCGCGGCTGACCAGTGGCCGATGACCTCTTCGATCACAAACAGGATTGCGGAGATCGGCGCGTTGAATGCCGCTGCCAGGCCTGCTGCTGCGCCAATCGGCGCGAAGAGCCGCAGGGAGTGCCGCGAGAGTCGCAGCTTGCGGGCGACGATCGAGGCGACGCCGGCGCCGATCTGCAGCGAGGGGTCTTCAGGTCCGAGGGAAAAGCCGCAGCCGATCGAAAGGGCGGAGGTGATGAACTTGCCGATGACGGTCTTGAAGGAGATGAAGCCGTTGTAGATGTAGAGCGCGGCCTTGGTCTGGTTGACGCCCGAGCCGCGCGCGCCGGGGAAGACCAGCTGCACCAGCGCGGCAACGACCAGGCCGGCAGCCGTGGGAACAAAGATCAGGCGCATCTGGCCGACGTGGGGCGAGGAGCCGAGGGTGAGGATGCGGATCCACTCGATCGCGATCCGGAAGGAGACGACGAGCAGGCCGGAGATAACACCGATGAAGATCGAGAGCACCAGGAAGAGCCGCTCCTCGCGCTTGGGCGCGATCTTCTGGATGTCCACGTCTGCCTGCTCCGGTTCGCCGGCCACGCTCTCGGGCGACTCGGCAGGCCGATAGCCGGATGGACCGAGTTCGATCGGTGTGAAGTCGCCGGGGCTCATGGGCGGCTCAGCGGCGGCGGTGATCTGCTCATCCAGCTGCTCTCCGGAACCAGCCCCGGGAGCCGTGTCCTCGAGGTCGGCTAACAGTTCCGGCGTAGCAGGAGCAGGCGGCCCACCCGGAAGCTTGATGTCTTCTAGTCTCATGGTGTCTGCGTTCTCATTGCTGCTCGACCTGGTCGGGAGCAGCAGCAATCCTCTGAAGCAGCAGGTCGTCACGGTCAAGAGCCGGGCAGCTGCCCGGCTCTGCAGGAGCGCTTTCGGTCCGGCTATCCCCTGCGTACGGCGACTCCGCCCGCACAGTGTCATAGACGAGCTGCAGCGTATTCGCGAGCAGGACCGGGTCCCGCTCCATGCGGCGCTCCAGCTGAACTCCGTCAGGCAGCTGCTGCCAGCGCGCGCTCAGCGCCGCAAGCTGGGCTGCAGCACTGGCCTGAAGCTCGGCAGGCGAGTCGGCGTTGACCGCCGGAGCAGGAGATGGCCCACCGAGCGTGTCACCGGCTCGCTGCACGGCGGTGATGGCTGAGCGAAGCGCGCCTTCTGCCTGCGCGGCAGCCGGAGCGGAAAGGGGCGAAGGAGCGGCCGCTGAAGTATTCGAGGTCGCAGAGCGGGCTCCGCTGGCAGGAGGAGCTTGTCCCGGCATCTGTTTCACCAAAGGAGTGACACCATGTGCAGCGCTTCCTGGCGATACGGTTGGCGCTGCTGTGCATGCTTCGAGCCGAGTTCGCGCTACCTGTGCCAGGCGCGCGACGCGGATCGCTCGTGCGCGCACGGGCAGGTTCTCTGCCGGGAAAGCATCCAGAATGGCTGTCGCCGTGCCGAGCAGCGCATGGGTCAAGGCGCGCTCCTGCTGAGGCAGGCGGTTGAAGTCCGGCTGCGTTTCTGCCTGCGCCAGCAGATTGCGCGCGACAAGATAGCGGCCCTGCGCAGCGGAGGTGCGCCCAGCGCCCGCCAGCGCCGCCGTCCGGGTATCGCTGAAGGCGATCGCTTTGCGATAGATCGTGTAAGCATCCGATTCGCCCTCGGCCTGCTCGAGCAGGCCGCCGACGGTTAACTGCAGCTGATGATTGTCGGCCGCGTTTCCGGCAGCAATCAGCAGCTCGTTCTTGGCTTCGTCAAAGCGATGCTGGGCGATCAGGTAGCGCGAGAGCTCCAGACGCACCTCGCGCCGGCGCACGAAGCCATCCCCGTTCCAGGTACCGTCTAGCGCGGCCTGATACTGCATGACAGCGAGCGGCACGTTCCCCTGGGAGGCAGATAGGCGCGCCAGCTGCTCGTTGATCATGCCGTTGCCGGGTTCGGCTTCGTGCAGGGTGTCGAAGTAGACGATCGCCTCGCGGGTGTGACCGGCAGCGGCGAGCGCCGTGGCCAGCTCGATCTGCAGGCCGCGATCATCCGGCGCATAGGCCAGCGCCGAGCGAAGACTCTCGATGGCTCGTTGCGGCTGACCCCCAGCCAGGGCGGCCTCGCCGCGGGCCTTCCAGCGCTGCTCCAGCTTAACCCGATGATCGGCAAAGGAGTGGAAGAGCGCGTAGGTGATAAAAGTCAGGGTGATGGCGATCAGCAGCAGCGAGAGCAGGGCCAGGCTGTCACGCACGATCAGCCGCTGCCGGGCCGCACGTTCGTCCACTGTCAGCACTGGTCTCAGAGTAGGCATCGCTCTCCTCAAGAGTATCGGATGATCGTCGCGCCATTGCCCTCGGGTAACGCATATGCTCAGGCCAGGGTATTTCTTATGTACTCCGTTTGGTACTCCCGTTCCCGGAGTTACCAGCGGGCGAAGGCCGCGCGAACAGGCTGGTTACCTGGCTGCTGGAGAGCCTCCGCCTGATGGAAGTTCAGGCAAATGCGGCGTGGCCGGGCTAACCTTTCGGCTGGTCCGGCTCATCAAAGCGGCGGTACGACAGGGTAGATACCCAGCGGGCCTGGAGAGCGCACCACCCGAGGAGCACACCACATGGCATCGTCAGTCTGGAAGGGCTACATCTCATTCGGTCTCATCTCTGTGCCGATCCGCATGTACGTCGCGGCGCGCGAGCAGCACATCAGCTTCAATCAGGTGCACGCCAGCTGCGGCACCCGGATCAAGCAGCAGCTCTGGTGCCCGACCGATGAGCGCGTGGTCGACCGGGACGAGATCGTCAAAGGCTACCCGGCTCCCGACGGCGGCTATGTGACGGTGACCAACGATGAGCTCAAGCACCTGGAGGCGCAGTCGTCGCAGACGATGTCGATCGTGCAGTTTGTGCAGCTGGAGGAAGTGGACCCGCTCTATTACGAAAGTTCGTACTACACCGTTGCCGAAGAGCCGGGACGGCGAGCCTACGCGCTGATGATGCAGGGCATGGCCCACCTCAAGCTGGGTGCGATCGCGAATATCACCCTGCACCAGCGGGAGCAGGTGGTCATGATTCGCCCGTATGCGCATGGCTTGGTGCTGCACACGCTCTACTACCCGGAAGAGGTGCGCGAGCTCGATGAGTATGGCGCGCAGGAAGAGCTGGCGCTGCAGCCGCAGGAGGTCGCGCTCGCCGAGCAGTTCATGCAGCAGCTGGCCAGCCCGTTTCATCCGGACGCGTTTACCAACACTTACCAGGAGCGGGTGGAGCAGCTGATCGCGAGCAAGACCGCCGGCGTGCCGGAGCCGGATGTGGAGGCGCCGAAGAAGCCGGCTGGACAGGTGGTGAGCCTGATGGACGCGCTTCGCAAGAGCATCCAGGACCGTGAGGCGAAGGCTGGGGTGAAGCCGATCCGTGCGGAGTCGCCCGCGGAGGCTGAGGAGGCAAAGGCGGTAGCCGAGGAGAAGCCTGCGCCGAAGTCGCGGCGGAAGAAGGCGAGTTAGTAAGTTATAGTTTTCGCCTGAACCTGGAACGCGTACTTATACGGAAGTAGGGTTAATCACTTAGGCGCGCTTGCTCATGCTTGTAGGGTCGTAGTTATCAGGAGAGACCAAGAGGTTTCTTCGGCCAACCCGCAACAGGACCATCTTTGCGGGATCGTTGACCATCGCGAGGACGACTCCGTATTGCCGGTTCCACACCCACCGGTGCGGTCGAAGAGGCCAACCGACAGCGCAGAGGCGGAGGGTAGAAAGGCTGGAGAAAGCGTCCTGCTTGACCTTCTCGGCCTTTGTTAGTCTGTGCATGTCGTAGTGAAAGGTTTTGAACCGTGTACGAACTTGTAAGTCGGAGCCTTCTATCTCGGAACTGAGCGGCCTCTATCCGACTGACGCAGCGAGCGCAATCACGGCTAGTATGCAGAGATACAGGAGCTCGGTTCGCATCTCATCACCCCTTCCATCATCTTGCACCGGGATACTACCTCGAATCACTTCCTTTTTCAGAAAACAGACTTACATTGACTTAGAAGTGGAGAAGACGGCGACGCCGTAGGGTGGCAACGCGACCGACGGTCCGGAGCTCGTCACCAGCAGATTTTCCATGCCCGCCGGTATTTGCACGGTGGCGGGCTGCGTGTTGTGGTTGATCAGGATTACGACCGAGTGATCGCCGGACTTCGCAGTGCGCACACACACCTCCACACCTTCCGGCACGCCAGCCAGCAGCGGCTTGACCTCAGCGTGGCGTAGCAGCCCGGCGGTGATCTTCGCGAGCGACGCATCATCAAGCCAGCCGCCGACATAGGCAATCTCGCCCTTGCCCACCTTGCGAACCACGGCCAGCGGCTGGCCATCGAGCCAGCCATTGCTCGCGCCGTAGGTCGCAAAGACGCTGGTCTCCGGCGAGCGCACGCTCAGCGTCTCGGCCCAGGTGTCCACTGTCCCAGGCGCGCCGTCGGCGGTTGCCGGCACGGGCTTGTCAATCGCGTACCACTGGTCCACGCGCGCGCCCAGCAGGTCCATCAGCGGCCCTGGCTGGCGCTGGACGTTGAGCCCGTTGTACTCGTTCTTCATGCCGGAGCGCGGCCCGAGCATCAGGTGTCCGCCGCCGCGGACGTAGGCGATGAGCTTGTCAGCGGTGGCCTGCGAAAGCACATTCAGCCCAGGCGCCACCACGACCTTGTAGCCCGAGAGCGGCGCGTCGACCGAGATCACATCGACCGCCTGTGCCTGCTCTCGCAGCGGACGGTAAAACGCGACCATCTCCGCGACCGGGTCGAACTCGTGGTTGAAACGCTGAAAGTCGATCGTCCAACGACTGTCGAAGTCGTTGATCAGCGCCACCTGCGACTTGGGCTCGGTCCCTGCGAGCGCCTTGCCTGCCTTTTCAAACTCGGCGCCTACCTGCTGCACTTCGGCGTAGACCGGCACCGGCTCGCCGTCGGCGCCGACGAGCACGCCGTGGTACTCCTCCTGGCCGTTCAGGTCCGAGCGCCACTGCCAATAGTCGACCGCGTCGGCACCGTGGCCGATCGCCTGCCAGGCCAGCTCGCGGGTCTGCCCCTTGTTGAGCGCGGTGTTAATCGGTCGCCAGTTGACAAATGCGGGCTCGGTCTCCATCACCCAGAAGTTCTTTTGCTTGTAGCCGCGGGCCAGGTCGTGTCGGGCCGCATTGTCGGCCCAGTCAAAGACGTCAGTCGAGATGTAATCATCCCAGGCTGCGATATCGAGCCCCTGGTGCTCCTTGTAGGCGTTGAAGCCGTCAAACCAGCCCATGGTGTTGGTCGTGATGAACTGCCGCTTGTCCGCGTTGGGGCGGATGACGCTGGTCTGGTTCAGGGTGTAGCTGACCCAGGTGTCGGTCACGAAGCGCTTCCAGTCGAGCAGCAGCGCGGGATTCTCGTTCTTCGAGTGCGCCGGCACTTGATTGAAGTCGTTGTAAGTCTCGGACCAGTAGGCGGTCGTCCAGAGCGTGTTCAGCTTGTCAGGGGTGCTGTACTTCTGCTTGAGCCAGGCGTGCCATTGCTGTTTGGCCTCGGGATCAAAGGAGTCGTTGGCAAGCTCGTTGTCGATCTGCCAGCCAACCACGTCTGGGTTGTGGCCGTAGCGCTCGGCCATGCGTTCGGTGATGTCACGGGCGAGGGCGCGATACTTAGCGCTGGCAAAAGAAAACTGCTGGCGATTGCCGTGTTCGTCGCGGACGCCCGCATTGTCAATGCGCAGCGTCTCAGGATACCTGGTCGTTAGCCACGCGGGCGGAGCAGCCGTTGGGGTGCCGAGCACGACGACGATATGGTGTTTTGCGGCTGCGGCGATTGCATGGTCGAGCCACGCCCACTGGTAGTTGCCCTCGGTCGGCTCCATCGTGCTCCAGGCAAACTCACCCACCCGCACCATGCGGATGTGCGCTGCTTCCATCTTCTGGAGGTCGGGCTCCCACTGCGCCTCCGGCCACTGCTCCGGGTACCAGGCAGCGCCCAGCAGGACAGGCGCGGCTGTGTCATAGGCAGTAGCTTGCGCACGCGCTGCAGGGGCAAGCAGCAGGCTCGAGAAGAGGGCAAGGGTGCAAGGGGTAGGTCTCCGGATCATGGGTGCAGGACGCCTTTCTACGGGTGAAACAGTTACGGTGCGAATGGGCTCTTTGTTAGGAGCGCATGGATGCTGACTTTCTCCGAGTTCAGACCTGAAGCAAACCTGTGGAGAGGTAGGTGGTTCCAGCCACGTTGGTCTCGACGACCGGCAGCCCGGAGGTCGGTGTCAGGACCTCCACGCCGCTCTCTGTCACCAGGACCGTGTCTTCCACCTTGCCGCCCTGGCAGGTCGGGTTCCAGGCATAGGCCTGCGGCAGGGTGACGCGCTCTAGGCCGTCGGACGTGGCGACCCACTCCCGCTCAGCATAGCCGGTGGCCCCGCCCTGATGGTGCTTCTGCTCTTCGCCTGCGAACCCGGCAGCGGCGTAGGCCTTCTGCGCGACCGCGTAGAGCTCGGCCGAGGTGGCATCCTGGCGGGTGGCATGCAGAAGCTCGGCGTTGACCTGGGCGGCGACGGCAAAGCCGCGAACCAGCTCCGGAGGCGGGGCGCCGAAGTGCATAAAGCGGGTGAGCGACACGGTGAGCCCCCACTTGCGGGTGCACAGGTTCAGCATGCCGAAGCGTTCCAAGTGCGCCCCGCGCGCCACCGCGTGCTTGTAGCTAAGGATGCGCTGGTCCACGGCCATGAGCAGCACCGACGGCAGGATGCCCTCCGAGTAGAGCAGGCGCGCCACCGCAGCCTCCATGTCGTACTCGCTGTCGCCCGGCTCGAGCGCTTCAAGCACGCCTTCGACCGCGCTAGCGGTGGTCGCGCCCAGCCAGCGGAAGCGGGCAATCTCCGCCTCGGTGAGCGGCGCGCGCAACGGCGCGAGATTGACCAGGGTGGCCTGGCCCGGGTCGCCGCTTAGGCTGCTGCTGACATCGCCACTTAAGTCGCAGCCGACGCGGCCCGTGCCCACGATCCGGCTTACCTGCGGCGCCGGATCGCTCGCATACCAGGGGGAAAGCACGGGCTCGTAGCCGAGGTCGGTGAACTCCTCCGCCGCCAGACGCGGCGCTTCGTTTTCGGGCGCCAGGTAAAAGCGCCGGCCATCGCGAAGCAGCAGCAGCGAGGCAATTGCAGACTCGCCCGGGATCAGCACGCGCGCCTCGACCTGGCCGGCCGTGACCCAGGCCAGATTCTCATGCCGCCGCAGCAGCAGGGCATCAAGCTGCTCGCGCTCCAGGAACTCGGCGAGGCGACGCTCTTTTTCTTTCAGTTCCGCGGGGCGTAAGCCGCCGCTTACCGTGTTCAGCTGGGCAAGGGTCAGGTTGGTCGGGTGGGGAAGATCGCTCACGTGATTGGGTCTCCAGGGCTCGCTAGGTCGCAAGGGCAAGCGTTTACCCGCCCAAGTGTACCCTGGCAGGGGTTAGGGTTGCTTTCGGGCTGTGGCAGGGTTGGAGGCAGAGGCTTGTGCGATGCAGACGAGGGAGAGAGCGATGAAGACGACGACCGGCGCCGAGTTGAGATATTCGCGCACGAGTGTTGAAGAGGGAGCCGCGTGCGGATGGTGCGCAGCCGGAGCCAGCCTCAGCAAATCACCAAGATCGTGGGCTCGCGCTCCTTGTCCTTAGCGCCTACGTGCTCTTGCCGGAAAGGCATCCTTCCAGGAGCATTTCGAAGGCGCTGGTGGATCAAGCCAACTTCATGGCGTTTCACATCACTTGCAGCCGCCGCTCCGCAGGAACGTATGCCAGTCACTTTGTCTAGGGCATGTGCATCTACCGCTCAGCGCATCTCTGAGGCAACGCCGAATGTTGGAAATACAACGAGCAGATCGTTGCTGTAAATCACGCGCTCCCACTCGGGCGGCAAGGACAGATGACGGTACCGCAATGCGCGAAGATCGAACAACGTTAGCATCGTGCCTGGGTTCCCGGCTGGCTGCGAGACCATTGCGGCAGGGAGGGTTCCCATCCAGGCATAGTAGGGGTCCTCAGACATGACGAATGGCTCCTGACCCATTGATTTACCGTAAGCCGGCATCGTGTAGTGCATCCCTTTCAGACCCAGGACAAGAATGTGCAGCGATTGCACCTGCTCTGCTGCCGCGACCTGCGCAACGAAATCTCCTAGATTTAGATCGTGTGTCTCGTTGAAGCCCTTGACCGTGTGATTATCGCCAAGCTTGAATAAAATGTGGCCATTAGGGTTTTTTCTCCGGAGTGCCAGGTAGTCGGTCAGGAAGTGCTGCTTTAGAAGTTCCGCCCTGGCTTCCAGGGTTGCGCCTAACTTTCCTGCTAAGTTCAGCGTGTAGATCTTCCAGCTTCCCGAAAGCTCTTTGTCGATCTCTCGCGTCTGAGGCTTGCCATCGAGGGTAGTGGCTTCATTCAGGCTTTTGATAGTGTCCGCACTTGTCGGTGAGACAAGAAAGAGCTGATAGAAGTTGCCGCTTTGCAGCGCTTTAGCCGCATCGGCACGTTCTTCCATTTGTGCTGCGGCTATGGCAGCCTTGGACTTCGGTCCCGGATTTGTAGCGGCCATCTGGGCTAGCAACACTCCGGCAGAGCCGATAAATTCTTGATCCAGCCCCCATAGGGCAAAGTGCGGGTTGCGCGACGACGCCGCGCAGTGTGCGGCAAGATCGTTTTCCTCGCGGATGTTGAGAAAGGCCACGTTATCCGGATATTCCTGCTCCCTCGCGGTCATAATGGCAACGCGATCAGGGCGACCAAGCAAGCTCTGGACATACTGGGCAGCCAGAGGTCCGGCTTCGACCGCATAGACATCCGGATGCATCTGGTCGCACAGGGCGGAGACAAACCGTGGAGTCTCCCGCGTGATGTGGTCTTCTCCGACAAGGACGAACCGTGCTTGGGAAACGGCATCGTTCACGATGGCAGCACCAGCCCCAGAATAGGCGCCGCCCGCGAGCAGCAATGGGTAGCGAGCAGCGATGAGGGCGCTCGTGAAGTCAACCCCATCAGGAGTTTGCGCGAATGTTGCCCCAGAGAGAGCAAGAAAAAGAGAAAGCCACCAGGCAAAAAGGCGCATAGGGCAGCTTAAATCAGTGTTCCGATTGAAGGGCAGCCGTTTCTTTGACCTTTCATGAAGTGACCACGACAATAGAGCCATGCCCGAGACCGAACTGATTATCTTTGATTGCGATGGCGTGCTGATTGATAGCGAAATGATGGTATGCACGATGTGCAGCGAAGAGCTGACCAGCCTTGGATACCCGGTCACGCCGCAGCAGGTGATCGAGCGCTACGCGGGCAGGCCGGAGCCGGAGATCCTGGCCCACATCGCCGAAGACTGGGGCCAGCCCGTTCCCGCCGCGTACCGCGAAGCTATGAAACGCCGCATCCATCACGCCTTCACGAGCGAGCTGAAAGCAATCCCCGGCGTGGCCGCAACGCTCGAGAAGGTCCGCGTGCCGATCTGCGTGGCCTCAAGCAGCGCGCCCGAAAAGCTGAAGATGGGACTAAGTTTTGTCGGGCTCTACCAGTACTTCGCGCCGCACGTGGTGAGCGCGGCGTACGTGGCCCACGGCAAGCCCGCGCCCGATGTGTTCATCTATGCGGCCGGCAGCATGCAGACGCCCGTCCAGAGCTGCCTGGTGATTGAGGACAGCTTGCCCGGCGTGCGAGCCGCACGCGCGGCCGGCATGCGGGTGTTTGGCTTTACCGGCGGCAGCCACTGCCTGCCCGGGCACGCGGAGCGCTTGCTCGAAGCCGGCGCGGAGCGGGTGCTGTTATCAATGAACGAGCTTGAGGAGGCGCTACCCGCGGCCTTCCAACTGGATCAACCGCTCACCATCAAGGCCTAGGGTCTGCCGTCTGCCGAGAGATCGCCGCGCGAGCGATGCCGGATGAGATCTCGCCTCGTAGCACCACCCAGTCAGACCGCGTGGCCCGGTACACTCTGCCGTCAGGGATTGTTGCTAGAAGCGTGAAGACATTTAGGCGCTGCGAAGCAGGCGCTGATGTAAGCAGTGTTTACATGTGCGTGCCCTTCCTTGCCTCTTACAGCAGGATAGACCGCGAAGTGACATCGGCGTTTGCTCCAGCCAGGATGCTGGCACGCTCGATCACGTTGCGCAGCTCACGCACGTTGCCCGGCCAGTCATGCCGGGCGAGTGTCTCGAGGGCATCCAGAGTGAGCGCGGCGCCAGGTGAAAATTTAGCCAGGAAAGCACGGCCCAGTGCGCCCAGGTCGCTCATGCGTTCGCGCAGCGGAGGCAGCTGGATAGGAAACACAGCGATGCGATAGTAGAGGTCTTCACGAAAGAGCTTGCGCTGGGTCAGCTGCTTGAGCTCCGCATTGGTCGCAGCTACCACCCGCACATCGACTTTCAGGTTGTCATTGCCGCCCAGCCTTTGCACTTCACCCTGCTCCAGAAAACGCAGGATCTTGCTCTGCAGCGAGAGCGGCATATCGCCGATCTCGTCGAGAAAGAGCGTGCCCCCGTGGGCTGCGTGGATCCGCCCAATGCGAGACTGCATGGCGCCGGTGAAAGCCCCCTTGGCGTAGCCAAAGAGTTCGGCCTCGAGCAGCGCCTCCGGAATCGCTGCGCAGTTGACGACGACAAAGGGGTACTTCTGCCGCGGGCTGATCATGTGGATGGCCTGCGCGATCAGGTCCTTGCCCGTGCCGCTCTCGCCGGTAATCAGCACCGTTGTGTCGGTGGAGGCAACCATCTGGGTCATCAAGAAAACATGCTGCATCGCATCCGAGTCGCCCACCATGCCGCGCAGACCGAGCCTGCCGGGGGAGACCTCGCGCAGGCGATATTTGGCCGTTACGGCCGGAATCTGCGGAGCGTCTCGGTGGTAGAGGACCTCGGAAAGTTGCGAGGCCAGCGGAGTGGGCGAGGCACTGCCGACCAGCACCTGGCCGGTGTGCGTGTTCATCGTCAGCACCTCGATGGCAGGAAAGCGCTCGCGCACCATCGCACTGAACTCGTCCGCCACCAGGTCAGGCAATCGTGGATCGAGCAGCAGGACATCGATCCTGCTGTCAGACAGTTGTTCAAGCGCCTCTGCGCCGCTCGCCGCCTCGGCCGTAAACCAGCGTGGCAGCTGCAGCTTGCCGCGCAATTGCAGCCGGAATCCTGCATTCGGGCTGACCAGCAGCACTCCGATGGGGCTTTGATCCTCCTGGCGGAGGGTGGAGGACGGGTGAAGACTCATCTGGTTCCACGCTACCGAACAAACCAGCGTCCCGCACCTGCTATCAGGAGATCGGACGTACTTCCGTCACACGGATTGGCGTCCCTTCATGCAGACCTACCTTTAGTAAGCTTGCGGGCTTGGCGCTGGTCTGCAATGGTATGGCTCGTAGGTCACAGATCAGGCTGTGGGCTCCACCCGATCAGTTCAGGGTTCATTTCCGGGACTAGCGCCGGCGATTGGCTGGGGAGAGAACGGTTCTGGCAGTTGATCCCGCGGCCAACCAGCAGCGGCTTACTCGCACTGTCTTTTGGAAAAGAGCTGCTCATGATTTCAATCGTTGGCATAGTGATCGTCTTCGGCGCCGTCATCGGTGGCTTTCTGATGGAGAAGGGAAAGCTGGCTGTGCTGATTCAGCCGGCGGAGCTGGTCACGATCGGTGGCGCGGCGCTTGGGACACTGCTGGTCGCCAATCCTATCTACATCCTGAAGGGTGTCGTCGCCAACCTGATGGGGGTCATCGGAGGCTCTAAGTTCTCCAAGCAGCGTTACCTGGACACGCTCAAGATGATGTTTGCGCTCTACACCAAGGCGCGCAAAGAAGGCATGGTCGCGATCGAGGCTGACATTGAAGAACCAGACAAGAGCGCGCTGTTCTCAAAGTATCCCGCCTTTATAAAGGACCACCACATTCGGGACTTCGTATGCGACACCATGCGGATGGCCATTACCGGCGGTGTAACGCCGTTTGATGTGGACCAGATGATGGAGCTCGATATGGAGGTGCACCACCACAGTGCTGCGCAGCCGATCGGCGCCTTGAGCACGGTCGCTGACGCGCTGCCTGGCCTGGGTATCGTCGCCGCCGTCCTCGGCATTGTGGTGACGATGGGAGCGCTGGGCGGACCACCTGAGGAGATCGGGCACAAGGTCGCAGCGGCGCTGGTTGGTACGTTCCTCGGTATTCTGCTGTGCTACGGCATGCTTGGGCCGCTTGCCTCGAATATGACCAAGATCTCGGAAGACGAGCACGCGTACTACCACGTACTACGCGTGTTGATGATGGCCTTCATCAAGGGAACTTCGCCGATCCTGGCAGTCGAAGTAGCGCGCCGCGCCATCCCGGCTCACGTGCGCCCGGACTTTCAGGAAGTAGAAAAGGCCTGCCGCGATAAGGGTGGAGAAGCGGCAGCCGCTGCGTAGAGCAGGTTTCCTGATGCTGCATTGCGCCTGGCTCTCTCGCGACGTGGCTGCTCATTGACGTGGCGGGCACGAGCCACATTGGCAGCCTGCCGGGCTCACTGCCGCTAGAAAAGTCGCTCTAAGGAGAGCCCTGCTCGATGGCCGACGAACCGCTCCAACCCATCATCATCATCAAGAAAGTGGTCAGCCATGGGGGACACCATGGCGGCGCCTGGAAGGTGGCTTACGCCGATTTTGTCACTGCGATGATGGCGCTTTTCATTGTGCTCTGGCTGCTAAGTTCCTCAAGCAAGCATACCCAGGAGGTCATCGGCGGCTACTTTCGCGATCCGAATGGTACGGCCGCGATGAAGGGCACGACCAAGCGCGGGATGGCAGTCAACATCCCGCTCAAGAAGGAAGATCTCAGCAAGCTGAAGCAGGCGCTTCTCCAGTCAATCGAGCGAGTCGACAATCTCAAGAAGTTGCAGAAGCAGATCGAGATCACCATCACTCAAGAGGGTTTACGGATCGAGCTGATGGAAGATAACAAGGGAACCTTCTTTGAGCTTGGCAGTCCTAAGCCGACGCCGGTGCTCGTCGAACTTCTTAAGGTGCTTTCCAAGCAACTCGGCGACCTGCCAAACAAGATTTCCGTTGAGGGGCACACGGATGCGACGCCCTACTCCAAGGATGCAGGCTACGGGAACTGGGAGCTCTCGGCCGACCGTGCAAACATGGCGCGGCGACTGATGCAGAGTAACGGGGTGCGCGGTGACCAGATCGCTCAGGTGCGAGGCTTTGCCGATCAGAGTCTGCGTAAGCCCCAGAAGCCAACCGACGCTTCCAACCGGCGGATCTCGCTGATCGTGCAATTCCTCGATCCCGCGGCCGGCAAGCCAGCGACAGCGGTGGCGAGTGGCTCTCCGTCTGACGCGAAGGCGATCGCATCGGAGTCATCCGCTCCCGCAGCTGCTGCAGCTGAACCTGCTGAGTCCAGCGAGCCGGCCGCCAAGCAGCTTGAGAAGAAGCCGGCCGCGACGGCAGCGCACTAACCGGGCCAGTTGAGCCGCGACCCAAACGGCGGCGCTCGACTCGGTGTCTCGCCGTGTGTTCGCTGTGTCTTCTAAGTTCTGGCCTGCGTGCTCCTGAGTGCGCGCCGCGCGCTTGTGACCAGCCGATCCGAGCCTCGCACAGCATCTGCTTGGCAGCAGCCGTTTGACTCTTTGGGGCAGCCGCGCCCGCTGCAAGCAAGGCGCTTGCCTAACGGGGTCGTAAGGAAAAGTAAGTGTGACCCAAGTAAGGACTTTGGGCCCACTCTAGAGCCTCCAACCACTACTTTCGATCTGGCGGGCGCGCCGACGGCGGCGACAGGTAGCGCAGACCACGCGCAGGCAGTGCGGCCGTCCGCAACGAGGAACCAGGTACGTTCACCGCGCGGGCAAACTCGCAAAGCCGCAGGCGCTCGGCCTCGGACTGAAAGAGAAAGTGAAACGCCATCTGAAAGTGCGCATAGTGCACCACTTCCGCTTGTAGTTCCATGCTCCTGTGCGCGTGATTGAGCCGGACGACGCCGCGGGTGTGAAGCGGAACCCGCTGCCGAAATTCGCCGCGCATACCGGTCTCGCTGATGTTTTTGCACACGCCAAGCAGGGCCATCTCACCGATGATCACATCTACTGGAAAGTCAGTGGCGAACCGAGGAAGACGATACAGGAGGTCACGCATGTTCGTGGTATCGGCTGCAGGGGGAAAAACTTTCATCGGCTCGGCGTGGAACGGCCGATCTATGAGCCCGTTTTCTGAGGGTGACCGCTAGCTTTTCCCCTTTTGAAACAGAGCAGCGGTGTTGCGTACACGTTAGTACCGGCGATGCTCAATCCCCGCTCTATCCTGGCCGGCAGGCTTCTATATTCAGAGTCGCACTCCCGGAGGATTTTATGCAGGCACCACCAGGCGATGCTGCCGGAGATCTGAGAGCGTTTCCCGCGTCGGGGCAGGGTCGCGTCTCCCGGATTGACTCCCAGCTCGACCCCCTGCCGCCTTCGCTTATCACCTCCGCCCGGCGACGCATCCTGGTGGTGGAGGATGATGCCCCGCTCGCGCGGCTGCTGGCCAGCGGTCTGGCGGCGGAATCCTTTGCCGTCGACCTGGTGCACGACGGCGAGACCGCGGCCCAAGTCCTCGAGAGTGCTCAGCACAGCCTGGTCGTGCTCGACCTCAACCTGCCTAAGCTCGATGGTCTGAGCCTGCTGCAGACACTCCGCTCTACCCAGCCCGGACTCCCGGTTCTGGTCCTTACCGGGCGCAGCCGGACCGAAGACATGGTCAAGGCGCTCGATCTGGGGGCGGACGACTGTCTGCTGAAACCCTTTTCTCTGCTTGAACTGATGGCCCGTGTCCGGGTGCTGCTGCGCCGGTCACCTGGCTCCGGCCAAGAGCCTGTGAAGATGCCAGGGCTGGTCCTGAACCGCGAGGAATACCGTGTCGAGCGCAACGGGCGCTACATCAATCTCACGCCTCGGGAGTTTACCGTGCTTGAGTTCCTCGTCCTGCACGCGGGCAAGCCGGTCTCCCGGGCGACGCTGATGCAGCAGGTCTGGAACATGCCGCTCGAGACCAATACCAACATCGTCGATGTGTATATGAAATACCTGCGGGACAAAATCGATCTGGCCGGCGAGCAAAAGCTGATTCACACGGTGCGGGGCGTCGGCTATGTGTTGCGCAACCTCTAAGGCGGTGGAGACGCAGTCCCTGCCCACAGCCGGTTCTCCCGCGATAGATCGACCTTTCATCGACGCAGACTTCGATGCAGCCATGCGCAATGGCATGCACGCACTGGCGCAGCCGATCACGCTGCTGCACTCCTACTTCTACCTGGCCGGGCTGGAGGCGAAACGCGGCAGTCAACTGCCGCAGCACTTTGCCGATGCAGCGGCCGGCGTTGAGCACCTCTGCACCCTGTTCCACATCGTGCAAGAGATCCTGCATATGCAGGGCGCCCCCCTGCAAAGTGCAAGCGTCTCCGCAGAGCGAGCGATTGCGCCTCTCCTGGAAAACGCGGAGGCTGTCCTTGCTGGTTCCGGATCCAGGCTGCTCCTGCCGGAACAAGTTCCGCTCTCCGCCCCTCACGTTGCAATCGATGCAAAGCTGCTGAGGCAAGCCTGGACGAGCCTTCTCCATGTAGTCCGAGAGGCCTGCCGCCCAAACTCTGCCATACACTGCAGCTTCTCCCGGCAACCAGGCCAATGGGTTCTTTGTCTCGCGCCGTCGCGCTCGAAAACAAGTCCAGTCTCGTTTGACGATGCCAGCCAGCTTCACCTGGCTCTAGCCGCCATCAGCCTGAAGAGGCAGGGCGGCAAACTGGAGCGGACGGAGGATCCCTTCTCGCTGCTCGCGCATTTGCCGGTCGCGTAGCGGCAATGGACCAGCGCCGCGCAGGGTTCGGGTGCTCTCGCGGGGTAGACTCCGTCCGGGTTGAAGAAATGACTTCGGTTCAGCGAGTCGCTCCTCTGTTGAAGCAGCGACCACCGGGGATTCATTGTGATGTGCGTCTGCCGAAATGGATCGTTATCGGCAAGCTTGCTGAGTGCCGCCCACCCCAGGGTAACCTTCTCAAAGAGAAAGCTCGCATGTCTGCACAGCATTGGCATGGTTCGTGCACTAGTAACAGGCAGATGCTGCCTACTTCTCATAGAGCGCCAAGAAACTCAGCGCCAGTCAATCTACCAGCCGAGCTCCTGCAGCAGATGCTGCCGGCTGGCGGACCGGGTCAAAGCCCTGCCTCCGGAGCTAGCCAGCTAGCCGACGCGTTTTCGGAGTTCATCTCGGCGGCTTCGCGGCTGGAGGGTTCCTACGCCGAGCTGCAGCAGCAGGTAGCCCACCTCAGCCTGGAGCTGGCCGAGCGCAACACCGCGCTGAATGCGAGCCTGGCCGAAAACGAGCGCATGCGGCTGGCCTTGCAGCAGATCGTCGATTCGATGCCCTGCGGTGTGCTGGTGCTTGAGAATGACGGCGCGCTTTCGATGATCAATCCAGAAGGCCGGCGCCTGCTGGAGCTGGATGCTGCCCGTGCCGACAGGGGCGCCGAGGCCTGCACTTTGCATCGCCGCCAGAATCGCAGTAGGAATCAGAGTCGCCACCCTCTGCACATCGAAGCTCCCGCGCAGCCCGCGGTCGCCACCCTGTCCGCCATCTCGGCGCGTTCCGGGATCGACTTGTCGGCTTTTGTGCGCGACCAGCGGATGCCGGATGGAGAGCAGGAGTTCAGCGTTGCCGGCGCGCAGGGCAAGCGTTGGATCGAGATTCGCAATCGGCGTTTGGTGGCGCGCAGCGGATCGGCGCGTGAGCAAGCCGCCGCCGGCTGCGCTTCGCAGACGATCCTGATCCTGAGGGATGTGACCGCGCACAAGCAGGCGGAGCAGGAACGCGACCGAGGCCGCCGGGCGACAGCGCTCGCGGAGGTGGCTGCCATGCTCGCTCATGAAATTAGAAACCCATTAGCCAGCCTGGAGCTCTTTGCGGGCTTAATTGCCGAGAGCGAGACCGTCTCCAGAAGCAGTGGCTCGGAGTTGCGCTGGATCTCGCACATGCGGGCGGGCATTCGTTCGCTTTCGGGAACGGTCAACAACGTGCTCAGCTTCCATGGTGCAGGCTTCCCGGTCCTGAGCCCGCTGGCGCTGGCAGAGACGATCGAGAGCAGTGTTGAGTTCGTTCGCCCGATCGCCGAGCAGGCGGGTGTGTTGCTGCACTTTGGGCCCGCGCCGGAGAAGACCAGGGTGATGGGCAATGCGAGCGGGTTACAGCAGGTGGTGTTGAACCTGGTCTCAAACGCAGTGCGGCACACCGCCAAGGGAGGCCGTGTGGATGTTCAAGTGCACGCCAGTCGAAGCAGACCCGGGCAGGTGCGGCTGGAGTTCTCTGACACCGGCAGCGGCATCCATGCCGAACATTTGAGCGAGATCTTTCGTCCCGGCTTCAGCGGCAGCGGCAACACCTCAGGCTTAGGGCTGGCCGTCTGTGGCCGGATCGTTCGCCAGCACGGCGGCCAGATGCGGGTCAGCAGCAAAGTCGGGATCGGAACAACTTTTTACGTGGAGCTGCCTACCCTATGACTGGATTAAGCATGACTGGATCAAGCATGATGGCATCGAGCCTTCTCAGACCGAACGTGCCTGGCTCGAGCCTGCCCGGCCCGAGCATGAGTGAAGCAGCTCACGCATCTTCGGTGCTGGTGGTCGACGATGAGCCTGGCATTCGCGCTGCGCTCGAAGCCAGCTTCGCCCGGCGTGGCTGGGACGTCGAGACGGCGAGCGGCGTTCAGGATGCGCAGCACGCACTCGAGCGGCGCGCCTTTCACCTGGTTGTCTCGGACGTGCGCATGCCGGACGGCGATGGCCTGGCGGTCATGCGTTCGGCCCGCAAGCTGGCGCCTGGCACCGCGGTCATCCTGCTGACGGCCTTTGGTACGGTGCCCGATGCGGTGAGCGCGATGCGCTCGGGCGCTTTTGACTACCTGACCAAGCCAATCTCTTTCGAGCAGCTGGAGGAGCGAGCCGAGCGAGTGATGCGCCAGGCCTTGGAAGCAGCGGCGGAGGCGGCCGCGCATCCGGATCAGCAAACCTCAGGCTCCGGCGCTGCAGGGGCGGTGAGCAACGGCAATATTGTCGGCAACGCGCCAGCCCTGCTGCGCGCTGTCGAGCGTGCGCGCGCGGCCGCGACCACCGATGCCGATGTGCTGGTCGAGGCTGAGAGCGGCACCGGTAAGGAGCTGCTGGCGCGTTTCATCCACGACGCCAGCGACCGGAGCCGCAAGCCGTTTGTGGCCATCAACTGTGCAGCCGTGCCCGAGCACCTGCTCGAGAGCGAACTCTTCGGCCATGCGCGCGGGGCCTTCACCGGCGCCATGGCAGCCAAGGTCGGAAAATTCGAGCTGGCCCATGGCGGCACCCTGCTGCTCGACGAGATCGGCGAGATGCCGCTGCACCTGCAGCCGAAGCTGCTGAGGGCGCTCCAGGAGCGCGAGTTTGAGCGGCTCGGCGAGACGCGCTCGATCAAGGTCGACATCCGCGTCATTGCGACGACCAACGTCATGCTTGGCGCCATGGTCGAGCAGGGCAAGTTCCGCAGCGACCTCTACTACCGGCTCAACGTGATCCCTCTGGCGCTTCCGGCGCTGCGCGACCGGGCTGGCGATATCCCGGTGCTGGCGCGCTACTTCGCAGAAAAGTTTGCTATCAAGGCACGCCGGCCAACCCCTGAGCTGACTCCAGGATTTCTCGACCGGCTGGCTTGTCACAGCTGGCCGGGCAACGTGCGCGAGCTGGGTAATTTCATGCGCCGCGTGCTCTCGCTTCACCCCGGCGCGGTGCTCGACCAGGGCTGCTTTGATCAGGAGTTTCAACCCCGGAGCGGCAGCGGGGTCGACGGTTCCGCGGTCGGGAATGGGATGACCAGGAGCGCGTCCGCACTCGGGAGCGCATTCGGCCACCCGGCAGGCGGAGCGGCGACCTCAGCCGGCTTGCCCATCCGCCAGGTGGAGCGCGTGCACCTAGAACACACCCTCGCGATGACCCACGGCAATCGCACCCAGGCGGCGGAGATGCTGGGCATCAGCGTACGCACCATGCGCAACAGGATTCGCGAATACGGGCTGCCGCCCCGGAGGTACGCATAGCATGGCAACGTCCCCGCTTCTTCCCAGCTCGCTCGAGCGCTTCCTTGAGGTCGCGACCGACCGTGAGCAGACCGTGGCCTCGAATATGGCCAACGTCGACACGCCCGGCTACCGGACCAAGGACATTAACTTCCAGCACGAGATGGCTCGAGCCACCAGCATGAGCGACATGGGCATGAACGACGTGGAGCTGACCCCGGTCGTGCAGCAGGTGCAGGGGCTGATGGAGCGGCCAGACGGCAACAACGTCAACCTCGACCGCGAGAGCCTCCTGATGGCGCAATCGCAGTTGCAATACCAGATGGGCATCCAGCTGGTGAAATCGCATTTTCATGAGTTGCTGAGCGCCATCAACGGAGGGAATTAACCATGGGACCATTTGACATGCTGGCCATCTCCGGCTCAGCGCTCGCGGCCGAGCGGCAGCGCTCGGAGGTTATTGCCACCAACATGGCCAACGCCGAAACCACGCACACCGACAATGGCGGCCCCTTCACCCGCAAGCAGGTCGTGTTCACCTCTCCCGGGTCCTCGGCCTTTCGCCTGGCCTTTGCCAACTCCAGCCGCCACCTGCCAGGCCAGACACCGGGCGGGGTGCGCGTGGCCGCGGTGATGAGCGATCCGACGCCGCCGGTAATGCGCTACGAGCCCGGGCACCCTGACGCCAACAAGGATGGATTTGTCGCCTACCCGGCGATCAACCCGGTCCAGGAGATGGTGGACCTGATGGGCTCGGTGCGCGCCTACCAGCTGAATGCCTCGGCGGTCGCGGCTTCCAAGCAGATGATTCAGCAGTCGATCGACATCTTGAAGAGCTAAGCGACACTCGTGTAACCGGACGGACTCAGGAGTCTGAGTCCGGCAACAAGCGCCAGGCAGCACAAGAACAGGGAGCAGGACGATGAGCATGGCAATCTCCGGGCTATTTCCGCCCGTCTCAACCCAGGGGCAGGGTCTGCAATCATTTACGCTGGGCGAGCCCTCGTCCGAAGGCAGCGGCTTTGGCAACGTGCTTAAGAACGCGCTCAACCAGGTCACAGACCTGCAGGGCTCGGCCGATCAGCAGGTGAGCTCGCTGCTCTCCGGCGGCAACGCTGACATGAGCAAAGTGATGATCTCGGTCGAGAAGGCGGACGTCGCCTTCCAGCTCATGATGCAGGTGCGCAACAAGATCGTCAGCGCCTACCAGGATGTTGAGAAGATGCAGTTCTAGTTCCGCTCACACTCATTGCCTGTACAAGCAGCGTCGGCCGACGAGTAGCCACGCCTGTCCCTAAGCAGCAAGCGTAACCAAGCAAATGTAGAGTCGGCGGATCATGGCGGCAGCAAACCAGACCCAGACCCATCAGCCCAAGGCAGCTCCCAACCCGGCTCTCACCCGAGCGATGCAGTTTTGGGCCAGCCGCACGCAGAACCAGCGCGTGCTACTGGTGGTGGGGGTGTTGCTGACCGTGGGTCTGCTGGCCCTCTTCACCCAGCTCCTGATGACGCCGGACTACAAGCCGCTGATGAGCGGGATGGAAGCAGCCGATGCTCAGGCATTGGCGACCGAGCTCGCAGCCAAGAAGATTGCCTACCAGCTCTCGCCTGATGGCAAGAGCATCAGCGTCGCGGCAAACCAGCTCGATGCTGCCCGGCTGGAGGTCGCCTCCGGGCAGAGCCCGCACAGCGGCCGGATGGGCTTTGAGATCTTCGACAAGGTCAGCTGGGGCCAGACCGAGTTTGACGAGAAGGTGAACTACCAGCGGGCGCTGGAAGGCGAGCTGGAGCGCACGATCATGACGCTGAGCGGGGTCAAGAGTGCGCGCGTGCACCTGGTGATGGCGACGGACTCGGTCTTCATCGACCGCGAGCGAGGCGCCAAGGCTTCGGTCGCGCTCAAGCTGAGCCGAGGCACGCTGTCCCGGGAGGAAGCCTCCTCGATCGCGCGGCTGGTCGCGGGCGCGGTTGACGGGCTCAAAGCCTCCGATGTCTCGATCGTGGACGCGGACTCGAATGAGGCGCTGGGCGGGCGCGGCAACGGATTTGGCGACGGCTCTGGCGGCGAGGGCATGGAGCAGGAGCTGACCCGGCGGCTGATGGCCACGCTTGCTCCCATCGTCGGGCCCGATCACCTGCGTGCCAGCGTGAACGTGGAGTATGACCTGGGCACGACAGAAGAGAGTCAGGACAAGTATGACCCGGCCGTCACCGTGCCGCTGTCAGCCCAGCGTTCGGACGAAGAGTCCGGCCCGGGCGCGGGAGTGGGTGGGGTTCCGGGGACCTCGAGCAACGTGCCCCAGACCGGGGCTACGAGCGCGAAGGCGGCCACTAGCGGTACAGCAGCCAAGTCGAACGTGCAGACCACCAGCGTCGGCGACTCGTCTGCCAGCTCGAAGACTGAGAACACGGTCTACGGCGTCAACAAGATCACCCGACACTCGATTGAGCCGGCCGGCCGTATCCGCCGGCTGACCGCTGCCCTGGTCGTCGATGACGTGACCGTGCGCAAACAGGGTCCGAAGGGCAAGTGGATCGAGACCCGGATGAAGCGATCGCCTGAGGATCTGAAGCAGATCGAAGACCTGGCGCAGGCGGCGATCGGCTTTGACTCGACGCGCGGCGACGTGATGAGCGTTCAGGACATGTCCTTCGATCAGCCGCTGGCGATCGATGTTCCTGCGCCCAGCATGGTCGACAAGGTTCGCAAAGGCGTCGCCGATTACTCCGAGATCATCCGCTACGGGATGCTGCTGATGCTCTTCGTGCTGGCCTACGTGTTGATGATCAAGCCGGTGCAGAAGCGCGCGCTACTCGGCGCCCCGGGCATGCTGCCGGCCGGGGAGGCCAAGGGTGCCGCGCTCCCCCTGCCGGAGCAGTCACCCGCCAATCACCAGCTTGAGCCGCCCGCGGTCGAGGCGGCCGCCCCAAGCCAGGTAGCGGCGTTGAAGCAGGAGTTGGTGAACATGGTGAAGACAGAACCGGCGGCAAGCACCCGTGCGGTGCAGGTCTGGCTGCGGGGAGAGGCACCATGAGCACGGAACGGATACCGCTCGACGGGGTACGCAAGGCCGCTATCCTGATCGCTGTGCTGGGCGACGAGGCAGCCGCGATGATCTTCCGCAACCTGGACGATGAGGATCTGCAGAAGGTCGCGCAGGAGATCTCGCGGCTCGGTTCGGTCCCGAAGGAGCTCTCGCTGCAGGTGCTGGAAGAGTTCAAGCACCTGACCATGGCGCAGCAGCATATCGCGCGCGGCGGCCAGGAGATGGCAACGCGCCTGCTGGTCACGGCATTTGGCGAGACTGGCGCCCGCGACATGATCCAGCGCCTGCTGCGGGCCAGCGAAGCGAGCTCCAGCCGGATCGAGTCGCTGCAGCGCTTTGACCCCAAGCAGCTGGCCCGCTTTCTGGAAGGCGAGCATCCGCAGACCATCGCGCTCATTCTTGGTCACCTGGACTCCAAGCAGGCCTCGGCTCTGCTGATGTGCCTGCCGCAGGCGGTTCGGGCGGAGTCAGTCAAGCGGCTGGCGAACCTGCGCCAGTTTTCGCCCGAGATGGCAGCCAAGGTGTCGATCGTGCTCAACCGGCGGCTGCGCTCGGTAGGCGAGCAGAAAAAGCGAACCTACTCGGGCTTCCAGAGCGTGGCCGACCTGCTCAACAATGTCGACTCGACGACCTCGAGCGAGATCCTCGAGATGATCGAGAAGGAGGAGGCGGCGCTGGCCATCGGCATCCGCAATCTCATGTTCACTTTTGAAGATTTCCGCAGTGTGCAGGAAGTGCAGATTCGTGAAGTGACCGCAGCGGTCGATAAGAAAGTATTGACCCTGGCGCTCAAGGGAGCGAGCGAAGAGCTGCGCGCCCACTTCTACCAGACGATGTCCTCGCGTGCGATCGAGATGATGAAGGAAGATGCCGAGTCGCTGGGGCCCGTGAGAAGCAAGGACGTAGCCAACGCGCAGCTCGAGATTGTGGCCGTCGCGCGCAAGCTCGAAGCCGAAGGTAAAGTCACGCTTAAGAGTGAAGGAGCCGATGATTATGTACTCTAGCAACCAGCCGTTCTCGCATTCGTTTCCGCCCCCGGTCTCGATCTTTGAATATCCGCAGTCCGAATCAGCAACCCCAGACCTGCCTAAGCTCGATGCGCGCGCCGAGGAGCCGGAGGAGCTACTGGTCGGCATCACGCTGACCGAAGAAGCGCTGGCTCAGAGGCTGTCTGCGACCCGAGCCGAGGCTATCCGGCAGACCGAGGCTCGGCTGCGCCAGGAGTATGAGACGCGGGAGACCGAGCGGGTGGCGGCGACGGTGAGCGCCTTTGAGCGGGAGCGCACAGAGTATTTTGCGCGGGTGGAAAAAGAGGTAGTGCAGCTCGCGCTCGCCATCGCGGGCAAGATCCTGCACCGCGAGGCGCAGGTGGATCCGATGCTGGTGGCGGCGTTGGTTCGGGTCGCGCTGACCCAGCTCAAGGATGGCTCTCCGGTTTCGATACGCGTGCGTCCTGAGGCAGCAGGCCGCTGGCGGGCGCACTTCGCCGCCGCGAGTGCGCAGAATCTCAAGGTCACCATCCTCGAGGACGCGGAGCTCGCTCCCGATGGATGCATCCTCGAGACCGAGCTTGGTACGGCGAACTTCTCGCTCGACGCGCAGCTGAAAGAAGTGGAGCAAGGCTTCTTTGATGTGCTCGCGCAGCGACCGTAGGGCACTTCGATTCGAAGCGTCAGGCGGGCGAGGGAGCTCACGATCTACTGATGCATTGAGAGGCCTAGCGCCTTCAGCCTCATCGCCAGACAGGAGAGCTTGACGTGCCAACCCCGCTCGCACCGTACTTTCAGCAACTCGGCAACGCCGGCAGCGTGCGCTGGTCAGGCCGAGTACTGCAGGTGATCGGCAACCTGGTCGAGTCGGAGGGGCCATTCTGCTCGGTCGGCGATGGCTGCGAGATCCAGACGCGCGCCGGCCAGAGTTATGCCGGAGAGGTGGTGGGCTTTCGCGGCTCGACCATGCTCACCATGACCCTCGAGGTGCCGCGCGGCATCCGCTTTGGCGATCGGATTGTTTCGGCCGGATCGCGCCCCTCGGTGCGGGTGGGGCTAGAGCTGCTGGGCCGGGTGGTCGATGGCACGGGAAGCCCCATCGACGGCAAGGGAGACATTCGCTCTCGGCGGGCGATGCCGGTCGATGGCTCGGCGCCGCTGCCGCTCGACCGGGTACCGATCAGGGTTCCGCTCGGCTGCGGCGTGCGGGCGCTCGATGCGTTTGTGACCTGCGGCCGCGGGCAGCGGCTCGGCATCTTTGGCGGCTCGGGCGTCGGCAAAAGCACCTTGCTGGGTATGATGGCCCGCGGCACCGAGGCCGATCTGATCGTGATGGCACTGGTAGGCGAGCGCGGCCGCGAGGTGCAGGAGTTTCTAGAAGTCATCGGCGAGGAAGGCCGACGACGCTCGGTGGTCGTGGTCTCGACCTCGGACCAGTCGTCGCTGCTGCGGCTGCGCGCGGCGCTGACCGCAACCGCGATCGCAGAGCACTTTGCCACCTCCGGCAAGAACGTGTTGTTAGTGGTCGATTCGCTGACCCGCTTCGCTATGGCGCAGCGGGAGATCGGCCTGGCCGCGGGCGAGCCGCCTACGGCAAAGGGATATACGCCGTCGGTGCTGACGATGCTGGCGCGGCTGGTGGAACGCGCGGGTAACTTCAAGCGGGGCAGCATCACCGCCTACTACACGGTGCTGATGGAGGGCGACGACCAGCAGGACCCTGTCGCTGACACGGTTCGTTCGCTGCTCGACGGGCACATCATCCTCGATCGAAACCTGGCGCTGCGCAACCACTATCCGCCCATCTCGGTGCTCGACAGCCTGAGCCGTCTGATGCCGAGCGTCACCACGCCAGACCACATGGCCAAGGCCCGCGCGCTGCGTCTGCTGCTTGCCTCCTACACGCGTTCCGAAGACCTGATTCGGATCGGCGCCTATCAGAAAGGTGCTGACCCGATGCTGGACAAGGCGGTCGAAGCGCTGCCCGCCATCCAGTCCTTTCTGCACCAGAGCGCCGACGAGCGGGAGCCGCTGCGCGAGACGGTCAAGCGCTTGCTTGACTTGCCTGTCTAAGCGAAGACTTTCGAGGCTTCCAAGTCGCGCTTGCCGCCTTTCTTGATGGACAAGCCGGCGACGAAACCGCCGGCCATCGCCACCCGAGCGCGCGAGCGAGCGATGCCAGCCGTAAGCAAAGCCGTAAGCAAAGGAGACAGCGATCCGTGGCCTTCCGCTTTCCACTCGCCGCTGTCCTGCGGCTCAGAGAGATCCACGAGCAGCGTGAAGAGCGCCTGCTCACCCAGATCCTGACCCAGATGAATCAGGCCCGCGAGACAATCGTCAGCCTCGATGAGCAGATCGCGGGCGCGGCCATCGCGCGCGAGGCAGCGCTCCGCGAACGCATGAGCGTGGCTGAGTTGCATGCTGCCTACGGGATGGAAGCCCTGCTCAAGGAGCGACGGGCCTTCACCGAGCAGCAGCTGGCGCAGTTTACAGTGCTGCGCGATAAGCAGATCCAGGTCTACCAGGCGGCGCACCGCGACCGTGAAGTACTCAGCAAGATGTGGCAGCAGCAGAAGGACGCCTTTGCCGCGGACCTTGCCCGCCGAGAGCAGAAGAGCCTGGACGATCTCTTTCTCAGTCGCCGCCTGCGCAAGTAGGCAAGCCTTGCCTAGCGGCGACCCGGCAACTCCTGCCGATTGCCTGGTTCCACGTCGATGAGCAGTGCAGGCCGTCTCTCTGCAGCGCGGCTATCTTTCTGAAAAAAGGCTACTTGCCTGCTTTTGAAAGATGTGAGAACTCGTCCCCGAGTTTGGCTGCCTAGTTGCTTCTGGAGGTAGCGTGCCCATCGCCATTCCATCTACCAGCAATGCCACAGCCGTCCAAGGCACGCAGCGTTCCGCGTTGACTCAGTCCGATGCCTCCAGCTCGTCGTCCAGCTTTAGCGATGCTCTATCCGAGGCCTCCCAGCAGACGGTCGCACCTCGTTCGGCGGCCTCTCCTGCAGCCACTCACGGAAACGCTTCCGAGCTCGCGATCGCTCACCTCCGTTCCGTTCCTTCTGGTGAGAGGAAAGCTTCGCCGCCAAAGGCGATTGCTGTGCCGGCGAAGTCGGCGCCAGCGCTCATTCAGACTCCCGATGCGCCTGCCGGTTCAACGGCGACGCGGATCCCTATCCAAGGCGATCCGCTCGCGGCAACGTTGCAGAGCCTGAGTGCAGCACAGCCGGCAGAGCCGCCGAGCGAGTCAGGATCCGTGAAGCAGAGTGACGACCTCAAGAGTGGATCGCATCACTCCAGCCTCGCAGACCCTGTCACAGCAACTGGCGCGCAACTCGCAGGCACGGCTGTCGCGACGCCTCTGGCCGCCGCGAGAGCTGCGAGTCTTGCCACCACGGGAATGCTGACGAGCGAAGTGCCGACCTCGGTCAAACCCAGCGCAGGCATGCTCCCGTTGAGTCCGGCGCAGCCAGCGGGCGCAGCCTCTGTTGCCAGGCTCGAAGCGGCAAGCCTTCCACCGGAAGCGGAGGGTCAGTCCAGAAAGGGTGTCGCAGTCCCTCAAAGCGCTGCGATCTCCCCGGCAGCCGCGACAGCCACGCTCTTCACATACACGGCCTCCGGTACGGTTCAGCTCCGCAGCCCGGCTTTGAGCAGGTCTCAACCTGGAAGCAACCCAGCGGCCGTGCCTTTCAGCATTGGCTCTCCTCAAGCCGCACCTGCCTCCATCGACTCGGAGCTTGCTGCCGGCAGGCTTGCGGAAGCAGCTAAAGCTCCAGAGGATCAGCGGTCGGCAGGCCGGGCGACAGATTCCTCACAAGTGTTTTCGGACGAGACGGGCGCAGGGGCACCCACCGCTGCCGCTCAGCCGGCCCCGATAGAGATGCAACAGCCGGCCCATGCTGCGGCCTCGAATTCGATCGAGCAAGCAGTGCTGGCCGCAGCCACGCCCTCGGCAACTCTCGTGCCATCAACGCCGACCTTCGCGAGCCCGTCCGGCGTCTCAAGCACCGCGATCAGTGCGGGGAAGGATGCGATCAGGAACGGTACGCCGGGCAGGTCCGCCTCGCCGGCCTCGAAGGTGTCAGCGCCCTCGCCAGCGGCGACTCTTTCCGGCCAGCCGACGGGGTTGGCCGCCGCAAGTCCGAGAACAACTGCCGCCGGATCTATCCCTACTCAGGAGAAAGCCAACGAGCAGGAGGGACGGGGCGGCCACGACAGCCACAAGGCGGCCCCAGGGGTTGACGCTGCTACGAAGCCAGCCACGAGTGGTTCGCAGGCGACTGCTTCCGCCGCAGATGCGACAGCAGCAGTCTCTCCCCTGCTGGTGATGCAGAATGGCGCTGCACAAGACGCAAACGCCGCGACCGCCGCGAACGGGCTATCGCAGGCCGTGCAACAGCTAGACACTTTGGGTCAAGGAACGGCCGGTGACAAGCAGGGGAGCCAGCCTGGCGAGCTACCGGCGGCTGCTGCTGCATCTGCGGACGCACTCCCGGCAATCAACACGGCCCGCGTCCTCCAGTCGATGCAAGGCACGGAAATGCGGGTGGGCATGCACACGGCAGAGTTTGGCAACATCTCGGTAAACACCTCGATCAACACGGCACTCAATCGGCAGTCGATAGCAGCCCAGATCTCATTTGAGCACCTGGATCTTGGCAGAGCGCTCACCGCGCATCTTCCGCAGATCGAAGCGAAGCTCAGTAGTGACTACGGTATGCATGCAAGAGTTGAGGTAAAGGATCAGAGTGCGGGCCCAACGAGCGAGGGCAATCGTGAGGGTGCACGCCAGCAGGGAGGTACGGGCGGCGGAAGTGCTGGCCGAGCTACTTCTCAGATGGTGTCAGCTTCGGGGACGGGGGCAGGAGCCGGGGAGAGTCTAGACACGGCCAATGGAAGTGGAGCGAGAGCTGACGCTCTTTATCACGGCATGCGACTCGATATCCGCGCATAGGCGAGGGCGTTTGGAAGCCAACTTTAGAAGACGTACCAGCTCGTGCACCGAGGGCTGGAGTGAGACCAGCAGAAGCATACGGGGAGGACCACAATGTCGTTCTTATCATCTGTCGCAAGCCTGCCGCAAACAGCACTGAACCTGATCAATTCGCATACGAAGACGCGTGCGAGTACGACGCTAACCAACCAGACAAAGAATGGCGTGAAGGCGAACGACTCGACCGGAACAACCACAGGGTCGACCAGCGGCACAGCCACCTCGACCGCAGCCCAGGCGACGACCGATATTGGATCCACCTTTCTCAGCCTGCTGACCAAGGAGCTGCAGAACCAGGATCCAACTGCGCCAATGGATTCGACTGCGATGGTGGGGCAGATGATCTCGCTCAACCAGCTTGATCAGCTGATCGCGATCAACAGTGCGCTCACGCCGGCCGCGCCAACCACCAGCACCACGGGGAGTGGTACAGGGGCAGGCAGCGGGTCCGGTGCGGGGACCAATCCGACCGGCGGCGTCTCGGGCTCAGTGACCGGGCACACGGCCGGTTCCGCTGCTACCCTGGCCGCGACGCAGGCCTTGATGGCAAGCGCCTCGCCTTCCTCTTCTTCGAGCGCTGCCTTCAACACGGGCACCACGCTCAACGCCGCTGCCGCTGCGGCGAGCAATGCTGCGACACTCAATCTTTCAAATTTCGGTTCCATGTTCGGGGGGAAATAAATGTCCTTTTTCGGAGTACCACTTTCAGGTCTGATCGCCTCGCAGGATCAGCTTCAATCCATCTCGAGCAACCTTGCCAACCTTGACACCGATGGCTACAAGGACCAGAACGATACGTTTGCCGACATCTTTGCCCAGACCGGCGGGGCGAACGGCGCGCAGGATCCTTTGCAGACCGGCCTCGGCGCGTCGCTGGCCGAGACAACCTCAAATTTCACTAACGGCAGCGTGAACTCAACCGGGATCAACTCGAATATGGCGCTGACCGGCAACGGCTTTTTCGTCTCCCAGCAGATCGACGGAACCACTGCGTACATCCGCGCCGGCGACTTTACAACCAGCAAGGCTGGTTACCTGGTTGACCCGGACGGTGGTCTCATCCTTGGCTACCCGGCAGTCAACGGGGTGGTGAACACGGCCTCCGTTTTGACCCCGCTGCAGATAGGTTCCGGCTCGGTACAGCCCGCTACGGCTACGACCACGTTTGACACCGTAAATAACTTGAGTGCAGAGTCACCGGCGGGAACGGTCTACAACTCAACCCCGTTCAAAATTTACGACTCTCTGGGTAACGACCATATTCTGTCTACCCAGTTCACCAAGGCTGCCACTCCGGCAAATACATGGAACTACTCGCTGAACTTGCCTACGGCGGATACAGGCCAGGGGACGACTGTCGTCTCAAGCGGCACCGTCACGTTCGACGCGACCGGGTCCCTTGTCTCGGCTACGAACAGCTCAGGCGCGACCGTGAATGGAACAAATAGCATCTCGGGGATCGCGATTCCTCTTACCGACGGCGCGACCGCTCTCAACCTGACCTGGAACCTGGTGGACGCAAACGGATCCCCCACGCTGAGCCAGACGAACATCGACAGTGCCACCACCTCAGTCGCTCAGAATGGAGGTGCCAGCGGCTCGCTGAACGACTTCTCGGTTTCGTCCGACGGCACGATCGAGGGGTCCTATACCAACGGGAACACGGTTGCCCTTGGGCAAGTTGCCATAGCGAACTTCATCAACACGCAGGGCCTGCAGAGGATTGGTGCCAACAACTACCAAGTGACTGCTGGATCCGGGCCAGCGCTGGTCGGCACGGCTGGCACCGGTGGTCGAGGCACGATCACCGGCGGCTCGGTTGAGGGCTCGAACGTCGACACGGCGACCGAGTTTGCCAAACTGATCGTCGCGCAGCAGGACTACCAGGCGAATGCGAAGACGGTGACCACCTTCGATCAGGTCTCGCAGGCCACCATCGCGATGATCACCGCCTAAGTCCTCGTCCTTCTCAACCCGGGGCAGCTTGCAAGAGCCGCCCCCGCTTTGCCTCACTGTTCGCTCATGCGTTGGCTTGCCTTTGAGTAGTAGGAAGAGCCCTCAGCGAAAATGAGCGTCTGATGAGAGCTCCTCGCTTCCTGTCCTGTGGAACGGGGCGGGCTGCGCACGCTCCGTTCACTGCCCGCGCTCGCTCGCACGCCGCAGGTAACGATCTCCTGGTGGCCGGTGTGAGCCAATCGCGACGCGGCGCGTGCTTATGTGCGTACGCCGGTACCTAGCGCACTCTCCTTTCTCCTTTCTGCCATGAGACTGGCCCTTCACTTGCATAGCTTCTTGTAAGCCCCGCCTAGCGACTCTGCGCAACTGCCTCTGCTTGCAGTTCCTTGCTGCCTGGACAGAGCGCAGACCGGGTGAGGGTAAGGAGCGCGATGAACGCCGCTACACAGAAGTCCGAGCCGCCGGTCCCTGCCAACGATGAGGCTCTCCGGGAGAGGGAGCCGGTCGAGTTGCTGCCGTGGCTGCCTTGCACCCTGGCGCTGGAGGTCCCGGTGGTCCACTTCACCGTAGGGACCCTGCTCTCAATGCAGGTCGGCACGCTGGTTGAGAGTGCCTGGCACCAGAGCACCGATATGCCGTTGCGCGTCAATGGCCTGCTCATGGCCTGGACCGAGTTTGAGGTGGTCGGCGAACGACTCGCTGCCCGGATCACGGACCTCGTATGAAGGTTGAGAGCGCAAGGAGCAGAGAGCGCGGGAGGCGCGAGACTTGGTCTGCAAGGATCCATGGCTCCCCGGAGCTTGGAGAGGACGGACCCGCGACAGCGCGCTCGCCCTGGCCCGGGCTGATCTCGATAGCGGGCGGCAGGCCGGCCTCAAGCCATCAGCCTGGCTTTGGTGCGAAGGCGGGGGAGACCGTAGTGGCTACGCTGCTGGCGAAGGCCGTGGCCGGCTGGAAGGATCATGCGTGGCCGATCCTGGCTGCGACAGCTGCGCGATTGTGGTCCAGGGTGGAGAGTCACAGAGCCTCCCAGCGGCAGCGCACGCTTCGCGTCGTTGAAACGGTGGGAATGGGCGAAAAGCGCTTCGTTGCGATCGTGGAGGTGCAGCAGGCACGCTACCTGGTTGGCGGCGGCGCGGCCGGTGTCTCGCTGCTGGCTCGTCTGGATGCTGCCGAGCCTTTCGCCTCGGTGCTGAACGACCAGGCAGCCGCTACGGCCTTGCTTGCTGAAGAGCAGCTTCGGGAGGCCTGGTGAGTCACCCTTTGCCGGCGATGAGCCTGTGGGCTTCGCCCTTCGATGGAGCTGGGTCCGCGTTCGCAGGTTCTCTGCTGCATGCGCCTGGAGCGCCATGGCGCGCGCTGGCCGCCCCGCTCGCGCTCTTTGCGCCGCCGGGTGGCGACATCAAGATCAGCGGCTTGGGCGGCTCATCGGCTTCCTGGACCATTGTTGTCCTGCTGACCTTTCTCACCCTGATCCCTTCCATCCTGCTCTGCATCACGCCCTTTGCGCGCCTGCTGATCGTTTTTCACTTTCTCAGGCAGGCGCTCGGCCTGCAGACCACGCCGTCCAACCAGACGCTGATTGGGCTCTCGATGATCATGACCTTTTTTCTCATGCAGCCGGTCGGCGAGGTCATCTACCGGGACGCTGTCACTCCTTTGCAGGCAGGCCAGATCACGGCGCTCGAGGCGCTCAACCGCGCCGGCAATCCGATGCGGGAGTTCATGTCGCACTATGTCCGCGACAAGGATGTCGCGCTGTTTCTTGAGATTGCGAAGGAAGCACGGCCGCACAGCTTGAAAGATCTATCCTTTCGCGTGATGCTGCCCGCCTACATTCTCTCCGAGCTCAAGTCCGGCTTTCAGATCGGGACTGTGCTCTTTCTACCTTTCCTGATCGTGGACATGGTGGTGGCCTCGATTACCACCTCGGTCGGCATGATGCAGCTACCGCCGGTGGTGATTTCGACGCCGCTTAAACTTCTACTCTTCTTGATGGTCGATGGCTGGCACCTGCTGATCGGCGCGCTGATGCGGAGCTTCCACTAATGGGCGGCCGTCAATGGGTGTAGACCAGGTTGTGAACTTGGGCCGGTCCCTGCTGATGGAGGTCATCATCCTGGTGGGACCGATTTTGGTGGTCGCGATCCTCACCAGCCTGCTGGTGAATGTTGCCCAGGTGTTGACCTCGCTGCAGGACCAGACGCTTTCCTCGGTGCCGCGCTTGATGGCGACCGGCACGGCGCTCTTCCTGCTGATGCCCTGGATGTGGCGACACCTGGGCAACTTCACGATCAAGATGCTCTCCGATTTTCATGGGGTGCTGCAGTAATGGAGATTCCTTTACTGCAGGTAATGCTTGCGCTGCTCTCAATCGGCGTGCGGATCTCTGGGCTGATGCTCTTTGCGCCTTTTTTCGGAAGCACCGTCATCCCGGCTCGCATCAAGGCGGTGCTCACGCTTGCTCTCACATTCCTGCTGTACCCGATGGTGGAGCACAGCATCCCGGTGATCCAGCTCGCCCAGTGGCCGACCCTGGTCTTCGGTGAACTGCTGGTGGGCCTGGCGCTCGGCATCGTCACCTCGCTCGTCTTTGACGCCGTGCAGATGGCGGGCCAGGTCCTCAGTATCCAGATGGGCTACTCGCTGATCAACATCCTTGACCCGAACACGTTGGTCGAATCCACCGTAATCGCGACCTTTCACCAGCTGCTGGCCATGCTGATCTTTCTGCGGTTGGACGTGCACCTTTGGCTGCTGCGGGCACTCGGCGATAGCTTCAGCTATCTGCCACCGGGATCGGCACATTTGACCACGCCCTTTCTGATGCAGGCGCTTGGCGCGGGCTCGCGCGTGATTGAGGTAGGCGTGGAGATCGCGGCGCCGGTGCTCTCGGCCACGCTGCTGATCGACATCGTGTTAGGGCTGCTCGGTAAGGCGTCGCCGCAGCTGCCGCTTATGCTTCTTGGGCCCGCGGTCAAGAGCCTGCTGAGCATGCTGATTTTGATGACTACGTTGAAGTACTGGCCAGACCTCTTTCGCTCTCTTTTTCTGCGTTCTCTTCACGAGACTGACCAGTTGCTGCACTTAGTTCGTTGAGCGGTTCGTTAAACGGTTCGTTAAACGGTTCGGTAAAGACAACGGCCAAGAGCCATAAGCGCTCTTGAAAAGGCCCTCGCTAAGGCAGCATGGCAGACGATAACAAAACAGAAAAAGCCACACCCAAACGAAGGCAGACTGCGCGGGAAAAGGGTCAGATTGCCCGCTCGCGCGAGCTGCCGAGTGTGCTCGCGATGGCGGGCGTGCTCGGTGCGCTGTGGATGATGGCGCACGGCGCGATCACCCACTGGACCAGCCTCTTTCGCAACGTGCTGACTGCGGCGGCTACCGGTACCCTGGAGTTCAATGGGCCGGTGCTGGCCTGGAGCGCGGTCGAGGTATTTCGCTGGATTGTCCCGGTGCTTGGCTCGGCGCTGGTTCTCTCTGTCGCCGCCGGTCTGGCGCAGGGCGGTCCCAGCGTGGCGCCAGAGGCACTGCAGCTAAACTTCGAGCGCTTCAATCCGGCTTCAAAGATCGGGCAAATCTTCTCCATCACCGGGGTCAACAACCTGATGAAGTCGCTGCTCCCTTTTGCGGCGATCGCCTGGATTGGCTGGTCGGTGGTTCGGGAGCACTGGCTCGCGATCACCCATGCTTCCTACTTGAACTTCCGGCTCTTCTCGGCCATGATCGGCGATATGGCCTTTGAGGTGACCTGGAAGGCGGGCCTGGTCATGCTGGCCTGGGCCGGGGTGGATTATCTGCTGACCTGGCAGAAGATGGAAGGCGATCTCAAGATGAGCAAGCAAGAGATCAAGGAGGAGTTCAAGTCGAGCGAAGGAAGTCCGCTGATCAAGAGCCGCATTCGCAAGCTGCAGCGGCAGATGCGCAGAAAGCAGGCACTCGCCGCGACCAAAACTGCCACCGTGGTGGTTACCAATCCGACCCACTACGCGGTGGCGCTTCGCTACGAGGCGGATATGGTCGCGCCTGAGGTGGTCGCGAAAGGGCAGAACCTGCTCGCGCAGCAGATCAAGGCGCTGGCGATAGAGAGCGGCATCATGCTGCTTGAGAACAAGCCTCTGGCGCAGGCGCTCTATAAAAGTGTCGAAGTCGGCGAGGCGATTCCCTCGAAGCTCTACCAGGCGGTGGCGGATATTCTGGTCATCGTCTTTAAGGCGCAGGCCGAGGTGCGGCAACAGGAAGCGCGGCGACGTAGCCGCAATGCATCTGGGCAGGTGATGCGCTGATGAACAAGAAGGGCTTGCTGAACGCGCTGAAATCTTCAGGCGAGTGGATCGTGCCGCTGGCCGCGGTGGCAATGGTCTTTGTCATGCTTGTGCCGCTGCCGAGCTTTGTGCTCGATCTGCTGCTAACGATCAGCATTACGGCTTCGGTGCTGGTCCTGCTCACCGCGATCCAGGTGCTGCGCCCGGTTCAGTTCTCTGTCTTCCCGAGCCTGCTGCTGCTGCTCACGCTGCTACGGCTTTCGCTCGATCTGGCCAGCACACGCCGCATCCTGCTGCACGGCAATGAAGGCTCGGGCGCGGCCGGAAAGGTCATTGAAGCCTTCGGGCAGTTCGTTGTCGGCGGCAATTACATCGTTGGCTTCGTGCTCTTTCTGGCGCTGATCGCAATCCAGTACTTAGTCGTCAGCCACGGCGCCGTGCGCACGGCAGAAGTGACAGCACGCTTCACCCTGGACGCAATGCCCGGCAAGCAGATGGCGATCGATGCCGACTTGAATGCCGGCCTGATCACCGAGCAGCAGGCGCGCAAGCGGCGCGAAAATATCGCGCGTGAGGCAGAGTTCTGCGGGTCCATGGATGGCGCGGCGCGCTTCTCGCAGCGCGACTCGCTGGCCACAATCCTGATTATGGCGATCAACATCATCGCCGGCTTTCTGATCGGCGTCTTCCAGCAGGGCATTCCATTTCAGGACGCGCTTAAGACTTACACGATACTGACCGTCGGCGACGGCCTGGTCACCATCCTGCCTTCGCTGCTGGTCTCGGTGGCGGGCGGCATTGTGGTCACGCGCGCCGCGTCCAAGGAGTCGCTCGGCGTCAATGTTTCAAAGCAAATCCTGAGCAGCCCGCGGCTGCTGTGGATCGGCGGCGGCGTGCTGCTGGCGCTGGGCCTGATTCCGGGTCTGCCGAAACTCTCCTTCTTCTCCATCGCGGGCATCATGATGTTCGCGGCCTGGAAGATGAAAACCGAGAAGCCGGTCCTCGACCCGGATGCGGTCGAGCCGGCAGCGCTGGCTGCGCCTGGGGCGCCGGGCGGGGCTGGTCCGGCGCTTCCCGGCGATGGCATGGATGCGGTGCTCAAGCTCGATGAATTGATGCTCGAGGTAGGTATTGGCCTGGTGCCGCTGGTTGATGCCAAGCAGGGCGGCCAGCTGCTGATCCGCATCAAGAGCCTGCGCAAGAGCCTGGCGCAGCAGCTTGGTTTTCTGGTTCCTTCGATCCATATCACGGACAATCTCGCGCTGCGCGAAGGGGAGTACGTGGTCTCGCTCCGGGGCGTCGAGATCGCCCGGTGGGAGCTGCGCCGGGGCCAGCTGCTGGCCATCAGTTCCAGCCCGAGCGCTGCCTTTCTGCCTGGAACCGAGACCCGGGAGCCAGCCTTTGATGTGCCCGCCAAGTGGATCGCTCAGGAGTTGCAGGCGCAGGCCATCGCCGCCGGCTATGCGGTGGTTGACTCGACCTCGGTGCTGGCCGCGCATCTGGCCGAGCTGATCAAGCGCAATGCCTACGAGCTGCTCTCGCGCCAGGAGACCAAGCGGCTGATCGATCGCCTCAACGATTCGCACCCGAAGTTAGTCGAGGAGCTGGTGCCGAAGCTGCTGTCGCTCGGCGAGGTGCAGAAGGTGCTGCAGCAGCTCCTGCGGGAGCAGGTTTCCATTCGCGATCTCGGCTCGATCCTCGAAGCGCTGATCGACATGGCAAACACTAATAAAAATCCAATTTCTCTGGTCGAAGCAGCAAGACAGTCGATGGGTCGCTCTCTCATCCGGCCGCTGCTTGATGAGAAAGGGGAGCTGAAGGTGGTCACGCTCGACAGCTCGATCGAGGAAGAATGCATGCGGGCCGCGAACTTGCAGCCCGGGCAGCTCTCATCGAGCGCCCTGCAGGTCTCTGTGGCACGCCGCGTGCTAGATAGTTTGCGAACAAGCTTTGGAGAGGGAATAGGAGAAGCGCCGCCGGTGCTGCTTTGCGCTTCGCCTGGCCGCTTCTATCTTCGTCGCTTGCTGGAGCCGTTTCTACCGAAGATCGTGGTGATTTCCCCAACTGAAATCCCGCCCATGACTTTGGTGCAGTCGGTTGGCGTTGTTCGCTAACTGAGTCACGAAAAAACACCCACACTGGGACAGAGAATGACCGCTTACACCGCATACAAGACGCTTGAGATTGATGATGCCGGGCTTGAGCAGCGCAATGCGCTCGTGCTTAAAGAACTGCCGCAGGTTTACTTCATTGCCTCGCGCATTCTCGAGCGACTGCCCCAGCATGTGGAGTTGGAAGACCTGGTCAATGCCGGAGTCATCGGCTTGCTCGAGGCCTCTCAAAACTTCGACAGCACCAAGAACGCGCAGTTCAAGACATTCGCGAAGTTCCGCATTCGCGGAGCGATCCTGGACAGCCTGCGCGTACTTGACTGGGGTTCGCGCGGGCTGCGCCGCAAAGGCCGCGAGATCACCGAAGCCACGGCTAAGCTCGAGGCGAACTGCGGCAGGCAGCCGACCAAGGAAGAGGTCGCGCGAGAGATGGGGGTCACGCCGGCCCAACTAGACGATACGATGACCCGGCTGCAAGGCCTGCACATCGTGGGTCAGCAGGCTGCTTCCTTAGATGGAGACGAGCTGTACGATGTCATCGAGTCTGCGCCGAGCAATTGGGAGAATCCCTTTGAGCTCTACTGCAGGGCCGAGCAGAAAGAGCAGTTGGCCTCGGCCGTAGCTGCACTCTCGGAACGCGAGCAGCTCATCCTTTCTCTTTACTATGTGGAGGAGCTGACGATGAAGGAGGTGGCTGAAGTGGTCGGGGTCGCCCTCTCACGTGTCTCGCAGATTCACTATGCGGCACTGACCAAGCTGAAACGTACCTTGGGCCACTTGCAGGCTGAGCCGCCTGTCTTTGCTGCGCAGGCAGTCAAGCGAGGCGCGTCGACGGCCGCTGCCACTGCCGGGAGCCGATCATGAATCAGCCCGGCCGGTCAGCTCCCGGCGCTTCGGCCGCGAAGCGGCCCCGCAACGTGCAGCCCTGCAACTTCCGCTCTGCCGGCAGGCTTTCCAATGAGAACGCCCGTGCACTCAGCGGCCTCCATGAGACCCTGGCGCGCAACCTGATGAACTCGCTCGATGTCTATCTGGGCACCGGACTTGAAGTGAAGCTAGGCTCCCTGGAGCAAATGCCCATGGAAGACTTCCGCGCGGCCAGCTCGAACTCGGGATACATCCTGGCCTGTGCTCTGCGTCCCTCGCTGTCGACCGTGCTGATCGAGATTGACAGCACGCTCATGTTTACGATGATCGACCTGCTGCTGGGCGGTCCCGGTTTGGCGGTGGACGAGCCTCGGGACCTTACCGAGATCGATGAGGAGATCATGCACGGAGCCGCGAGCCTGATCGCGAAGCAGGTAGAGGCAGCCTGGCAGCCCGCGACCGCGACCCTGACTGCTGGATCAAGCGTCAAACCGCAGGTTGCGCACAAGCTCTTTTCGACAACGGAGAAGGTGCTGCGGATACGCTTTGATCTGAGTGTGGCAGGCATGATCGGCGCGGTACATCTTTCCTTCCTTGCCGCCTTTGGTGGCCACCTGGTGCGCAACATCAAGAGTGAGATCTCGACCCAGATGGGTGTCCGCTTTATGCCGCGGCCCAGCCTGCAGCAGCGGTTGCTCGACTGCTCCTTCACGCTGGCCGGCGTGCTGCCGGACCTGCAGGTAAGGGTGCGAGAGCTTTCCGGGCTGAAAGTCGGCACCGTGCTCAAACTCTCGGCGCCGATGAGCCTAGCCGGCAGGCTGACGCTGGAGGAAAAGCAGCTCTACGAAGCGGTTCCCGTTCGCCAAAGTAACCGCAAGGCAGTGCAGCTGCTGGGCCTGGTCCAGCCGACGGATTGGCTGGAGGATTGAGCCGCTGCTCAAAGGCACAAGGTAGCCAGCGACGCGAGCGCTTCACTGCAAGCGCAGCCACCGATCGCCGCAGGGCTACAGCGGATGTTTCTCACAGGATCTGATAGAGCATAAGGGAGACTATGGCAGATAGCCCGAGTTTAGAGATCTGCACTTCGTTCGCGACCACGCTGGCCGAGGTTTTTTCGCGCATTCTCTCGCAGGCGCGGGGTGGTGACTGGCACGTCTCGTTGACCGAGCCGCCACCGGAGACGATGCCGACCCTTGAGTCGCCGGTGCAGTATTGCCTGCGCTTTGGGGAGCGGCTGCAAGGCGGTTGCTACGCGGTCTTCGACGAGCTGGAAGTTGCGATCTTCTCAGGGGCCGAAAAGGCAGCCGCCGGGGACGGGAAGAAAGTAGCTGAGCCTGAATCACCGGAAGCAACCATGCTGGAGCTGCTGCGCTCCTTCGCCATGGCGATTCCCGAGGTACTCTCTCCGTCCCATGGCAAGGTGACAACCGCGATCGAGCGGGTGGAGGTTCTTGACCCCGAGGCCGCACACGCTCTGGAGCTTCGTGCCAAGGGGCCGGCCGGCGTCGCAGCAGTTATGCTGTTGCATTTTGACCCATCGCTGCTGGAATCGCTTTCGCTGGCTGCCCGCCGGGCGCCGGGCACCGGAATCGGAGACGCGCAGGCGTCGCAGGCGAATCTGGGCCTGGTCATGGACGTCGAACTCAGCTGCACGCTCCGCTTTGGACAGCGCCAGCTCTCGCTGCGGGAGATCTTGGATCTAGCGAGCGGCTCGGTGGTGGAACTGGACCGGCAGGTGGATGAGCCGGTGGAGCTGATCCTGGATGGGCGGGTGATTGCTCGAGGCGAAGCTGTGATCATCGACGGCAACTATGGTTTGCGGGTCACGCAGGTGCTTCATTCGCTGGCCTACTGAAGTTTTGTGACTCCAGTCTGCTGCTTTGGTCTGTCTCTGCATGAGCATGGCAGGAGCAGGATAGGTCAACACGGCGGGTTGAGAAGGAGAAGCAAGGGGATGAACATTGCCTACCGGCAGCTGCTTCCGGCAAGGCTGCGTCGATGGCTGCGTAGTCTGATCGTCGAGTGCTCGACACCCAGCTGCCGTGGCTTTCATCTTTCTCACCCTCTCTTGCGCCGACTGCCCGGGATCTTTCTCAACCAAGGCTGGTACTGTAGCCAAGCCTGTGTGCGAGAGGCGCTCGAGCACCGGGTCGAGGCACGGCGGCGTACGGCAGTCACGGACCTGCGTCAGCCTCCCCGGATGCCTCTCCATCTGGTGCTGCTGGCGGGCGGCCGGGTGACGGAGGAGCAGCTTGCAGAGGCTCGCCGTGTGCAGGATCGTGTCCAAGCTTCCGGCGAGCGGGGGCTGGATCCCCAACGTGACCGTAAACCAGATCGCAAATCAGACCTGGGAGATGCGCTCGTGCAGCTCGGCTATGCCTTAGAAGAAGAGGTAGCAGCCGCGCGCGCCAAGGAAGCCGGGTATCCTTTCTATGGCGGCGACGCGCACCCAATCCCTCCTGGATATCATCTGCCGTCAACGCTGCTGCGCCGGTCTGGCGCGGCGCTCGTTCACTACAACCCGATCAGCCGGAGGCTGCTGGTCGGCTTTGTCTACCGCGTAGACAGTTCGCTGCTGCAGGCGGTGGAGCAGGTGATCGCGTGCCGGGCGGAGGCCTGCATCATCAGTCCATCCTGCTGGAGCCGGTGCATGTCAACTGGCCTACAGCCGCACGAGGAAGTACATAAGAGAGCATCCAGTCAGAGGCTCATCGTCGACTTGATTGTAGAAGAGGCGCTGCTGAGCCACGCGGACAGGATCGCGATCGGCCTGACTGGGACCGCGCTCTGGGCCAGGCTTGAAGGGGATCGCCGTGCGAGAGACCTCGTCATCGACCTGGCTGATAAACTGGCCGGCGATCTGGCTGGCGACTTGGTTGACAACGAGTTGGCTGACGACGATGCCCCGGCAGGAGAAGCGAAACGTCAAGCGTCCCATGCCAGCTTAAGAGACCCGGCGACAGGCCGGGGCCTAGGCGGCGGCCATTCCTCAAGGTTGCCTTCCCGCAGCATCAGCCTGCGTACCGCAGGCTGCTAGTTTCTCCAACAGATGCGGACCAAACTCTAGAACTTTCCTGCACCGCTGCCGATAGGGGAGCGAGGCAGGTCCACATGCAGAATGAACCGCTTTCTCAGCCCATCCGGGCGTTGCTTCCCCCAGGTTTTGCCATTGAAGATGAGCCAAGCGCGGATCCGCTGCCGCACTTGCCCATTCTGCTCTCGACCCGGCTTCAACTCGAACTGCTGCTGCAGGAGCCAGCGCTTGATCTACGTGCTGTCTCTGAGGTGATTCTTGAAGATCTTGGCGCTACCTTGCAGATCCTACGCTTGATCGGAGAGGAGTATGGGCTCGCCGACGAGCGGCCCATCCGTATTGAGGATTGCATCGCATGCCTGGACACGAAGACCTGGTTTGGGGCTGTGTCGCAGATCACGCTCGAACAAAACAGCCAGGCCGCCTACGCCTGGCAACACGCACGACAGATCGGCCGCTACGCTGAGCAGCTGGCCCGTCAGGAAGAAGGACTTCGCCCCGGAGAAGGCCGCCTGGTCGGACTGCTGCACGAGCTCGGCAAGCTGCCCGAGTTGCTCGGCTGGCAGCCCCCGGACCATGCCCAGCAAGAGCGCGCCGCTATCGGCGCCATGCTCGCGCAGCACTGGCATCTTCCGGCCTGTGTGCTGGCCGCAGCACGAGAGCTCCAGACCGAAGCCGAGCCTTCGGCTTCGCAGTGGAGCACTATCCTTCGCGCTGCCCATGCATGCGCCCAGCAAGAGGCGGCGAAGCTTTCCTGATCCTGATGCCGCACCAGCCGGATTGCGATCACGGCCGAGAGCCCGCAGACCGGCGATCTCGCCGAGCCAGGTCACTGCGGGGCTTGCTGAGACCCCAACACGGCCGTCCAGCCTAACCGTGCGGCACGAGCTGTTGCTTGCCTCTCTCCCGCTTGGTCCTAATTCTAGAGCGCCGAGTGCAGAAGGGCTGCCAAGGCGGACTGCCCCGTCGAGCCGGTCCCGCGTCACGCTGGCTCAAAATGAGAAGTTCCTCTGCAATCGGTTGGATTTCTCCCCAATCTCCTAACCTGCTTCTCACCGGCGTCTCAAGCCTAGGTCAGTCGGGACGCGGAAGGCCGTCAAACCCGGCAGAAGTTGCCCACTTCGATTGGCCCGCCTCGTGCACTAAGCAGTGAGCGAGGGTGATTGATGGACAGCGGCCTTTATGCAGCATGTACAGCGCTCGTCGCACGGACCGATGCGCTGGATACGATAGCGAACAACCTTGCCAACGCCAGCACGGGCGGCTTCCGGGCACGTCATGCCAGCTTTAGCTCAGTGCTTGCGGGCACCGGGCACCAGGTGGGCTCAGAGCTCAACCGGGTAGCCAATGACTTCGGCGTGCTGGGCGACTCGCACCTGGACCTTAGCCAGGGCTCGCTGGTCAAGACAGGCAACGATCTCGACCTCGGCATTGATGGTCCTGCCTTTTTATCGGTGCAGACCGCGAGCGGCCCGGCATTTACCCGGAACGGCGTACTGAAGATCTCGCCGCAGGGCCAGCTCGTTACCTCGGCCGGCGATGCGGTGATCGGCGACAAGGGTGTCATCAATCTTCCGGCAAACGCGAAGGTTGGGGTCAGCTCGGATGGCACACTCTCGGTCAACGGAGCCATCGCCGGCAAGCTGAAGCTGGTTGAGTTTGCACCGGATGCCAAGATCGATAGCTTGGGCGACACCTACTACACCGTGCCGCAGGGCAGCACCGTGGTGGCTACGCACTCTGAGGTACGGCAGGGCATGCTGGAGAGTTCGAATGTGAACCCGATCGCCAGCGTGGTGGAGTTGATCAACGCCCAACGGTCGGCAGAGACGATGCGCCACGCTCTCACCATGTTTGATTCCGACATCAACAAGACGGCAGTTCAGGATCTGCCACGCGTCAGCTAAGCAGTTTCCCACAGATCGAAGGGTTCGCCGGCTGACGGTGCGGCTTCCCTTCACGAACAGCTAAAGAAAGATACTCACGGCGCTGCATAGCCTGAGTAACCCTGCTCAAGCGCCGGCAAAGCTACTCGAAGGAGTTCTCATGATTCGCGCTCTCTACACGGCCGCTAGCGGCATGACGGCCCAGCAGCTCAACCTTGACAACATCGCGAACAATCTTGCCAATGCAAGCACGGTCGGCTTCCAGCAGCGTCAGGTGCAGTTCGCCGATCTGCTCTACCAGAACACGATCGCTCCGGGATCGGCCGCCTCGCAGCAGACGACCAACGCTGCCGGCCTGCAGGTCGGGCTCGGCGTGCGGCCAACCAACACCGAAGTGATCCAGACCCAGGGCGACTTCAACACGACCGGCAGCCCGCTTGACTTGGCCATCTCCGGTGCGGGCTTCTTCCAGATTCTGCTGCCGAACGGCCAGACCGGCTACACCCGGGCCGGCTCCTTCCACCTGGACGCGCAGGGCAATATGGTGACCCAGGATGGCAACCCGCTGCAGCCGGGCGTGACCATTCCGCCAGACGCAACCGCGGTCACCATCGCGAGCGACGGCACCGTCACGGTCACCCAGCCCGGCCAGACCCAGGCTTCGCAGGTGGGCAGCCTCCAGCTGGCGCTTTTCGTCAACCCAGGTGGACTGGATAGTGCAGGCAACAACATCTATACCGCAACCACCGCATCGGGCGACCCGATCATCGGCAATCCGGGCGGCACCGAGGGCTTGGGCACGATCCAGCAGGGGATGACTGAGGAGTCCAACGTGAGCGTGGTCGACGAATTTGTGCAGATGATTGTCGCCCAGCGTTCCTACGAGTCGAACTCACGCGTGGTGAAAGCTTCGGACGAGATGCTGCAGCAGCTCAATCAGCTAACGCAGTAAGGCCAGCAGGGCAGCGCCATCTCTTGAACGTCAGGAAGAAACGATCGATGGACACTTGGTTCACAATCCGTAAGGCCTGCAGCATGGCACTGTTGCTAGCGGCAGGCAGCACACTAGCCTGCTTGGCTGAAGGGGCACAGCCGTTGCGCCCGGTGCGCTCGATCATCCAGATGGATCGGGTCGAGGAGACACTCAGGGCAGGGAAGATGTCACTCGAGGGCGCCGAGGTCCACCTGCTGGCAGAGAACACCTCGAGCGTCGAAGAGCCGCGGCTTGAGGTGCGGAGCGTCGAGCCCTGGGGCGAGCGGGCCGCGCGCGTACGCCTGGACTGTGTGGCGCACGAGCAGTGCCTGCCCTTTTATGTCGGAGTGACTTGGGCTGATGCAGCGAGTGCGAAAGCAGCCCTGCGCACGAATGCCAAAGGGACGACACCGCCGACGCGGGCGAGTGCGCCGGCCCAGAGGCAGGCTGAAAGGGCTACAAGCTCTACGGAGATACGATCCGGCCAGAGGGACCTCGCTGCCCGGCCGCGTGTCTCCTTGACGGAGCGGGCTTTGACGGAACGGCTTGGAGCTGAGCGCGGCTTCAATGCCAAGGTGGAAGAGGTAGCGATCGAGCAGATCCATGCCGGCGCGCATGCCACGCTCGTGCTCGATGGCGAGCGCCTGCACATCAAGGTGCCGGTGATCTGCCTGGAAGCGGGCGCGGCCGGGCGCAGGATCCGGGTCACCGCGGTCGACCACAAACAGACTTACTTCGCAGAAGTAGTAGACGGCACGCTGCTGAAAGGAACTCTCTAAGCCATGCTGCATAGCAAACCAAGCACCTGCCTGACACACCGCGGGCTCGCTCCCTTGTTGGCGCTGCTGCTCTGCGCAAACGCCTACGCGGGCGTTGACCTCAAGATCCCCGGCGTCCCGAAGAAAAAGGACTCCCAGGAACTGCGCGCCGATTATCTGGCTCGTCTGCAAGAGCAGTACATGCCGCCCGCCGATCCCCGCACCACGGGCAGCCTATGGTCGGCGGCTTACGTTCTCGGCGATCTAGCCTCGGACTACAAGGCGCACACCATCAACGATACGGTCATCATCCAGGTCGCGGTCCAGACCACAGCCGCACAGAGTGGGACCACCAATACCTCGCGCGCTTTCACGACCACCTCCGGCATCTCCGGCCTGGTGGGCGGCATTGCCACGCACGGCACCAATCCGCTGCTCAATGCTCAGTCCACCACCGCGCTCAAGGGATCTGGAGCGACTGCTTCGAATACCACCTTTGCCACCAGCCTCATGGGGCAGGTCATCGCGGTGCTCGCCAACGGCAACATGGTCATCGAAGCGGAGCGCCAGATTGCGATGAACAACCAGCATGAGGATCTGGTGATCCGGGGTATCGTGCGGCCCGGCGACATCAGCTCTGCGAACACGATCGCCTCGTCCTCGCTGAGCAATCTTGAGATTGAGATGAAGGGTAAAGGGATCATCTCGGACGCCAACCGCCCACCGAATGCGATCACCCGGGCCGTGCTCTGGCTCTTTGGATTCTGATGACAATGCGCGCCTTCAAAGAAAAGCACCTAGCCGGAAAGGCTGATCGGGGATCGCGGCAGTCCCGGAGCTCGCGCCAGTCAGGGTGGTCTGCTGCCCTGCTGGTCCTCTTCTGTGCGCTGCTGCTCGGTGCTCCCGGCCGTGCGTCCCAGCCGGGCCGGCAGGTACTGCTGCGCGATATCACGGACGTGGAGGGAGTGCGTGACAATCAACTGGTCGGCTATGGACTGGTAGTGGGGCTGCGGGGGACAGGGGATCGCCAGCAAACCTTCTTCACCGTGCAGACGCTGGCCAACGAGATGATGCGCATGGGGGTGCAGATCTCCCCGGGCCAGGTGGTGGTCAAAAACATCGCGGCCGTCTTTGTGACTGCCTCGCTGCCGCCTTTCTCGCGGCCGGGCATGAAGATCGACATTACTGTCTCCTCGGTAGGAGACGCGAAGAGTCTGGAGGGCGGGGTGCTTCTGATGACCTCGCTGCGCGGGCCGGATGGCCAGATCTACGCGGAAGCGCAGGGACCGCTCGCGCTAGGCGGCTACACCGAAGGCGCGAATGGCAATCTGCGTGCCGTCAACCATCCCAACGTCGGCCGGATCCCGGAGGGCGCGATCGTTGAGCGGGGGGCGGCAGTGGATTTGAGCCGCTTCCGCAGTGTTTCCTTCATGCTGCGCACCTCGGACTTCACTGCGGCGCGGGATATTGCCGAGGTAATTAACAAGGAGTTCGCGCGGCCTGTGGCAAGTGCGCTGGACAGCCGGACGGTGACAGTGGACGTGCAGGGAAGTGGGGTTGACTCGGTGCCTCTGCTGATCTCGCGCGTGCAGGCACTCTCGATCCACTTCCAGGCGCCGGCCAAGGTGATTGTTAACGAGCGTACCGGCACGATCGTGATGGGAGGCAGCGTTACGCTTTCTCCTGTGTCCGTGATGCACGGCAGCCTTAGCATCCAGGTCGAGACCACCTACGCCGTCTCGCAGCCTTTGCCTTTCAGCAGCGGAGGCACGACGACCCCGGTGGCCAACTCGACCGTAGCGGTCAAGGACCTGCCCGCGCAGTCCATCCGGCTGGAGGATGGCGCGAATGTAGACGACCTGATCCGGGGGCTGCATGCCATCGGGGCTACCTCGCATGACATCGTCGCGATCCTGCAGGCGATCAAGTCGGCGGGCGGGCTCCAGGCTGACCTGGAAATTATCTAGCTGCACCAGAGAACCGCGTGGACCGGGTAAGTGACTTAGAGGAGACGATCGGGATGGCAGAAGCAATTGGGGCGAGTGGTGGGAGTAGCAGCTTACTTGACGCTCAGGCGGGTCGACTGCTCGAGCGTTCGCGCTCTACGCAGGCAGGCTCGGGTGCCGGCCGGGACCCGAAGCTGGACGCCAAGATAGAGAAGTCTTCCCGGGATTTCGAATCGATACTGCTGGGAAGCTGGCTGCAAGGAGCTGAACAGTCCTTTGGTACCGTACCTGGCGGAGATGGGGAAGACGACGAGGACACCGGCAAGGAGCAATTCCAAGGCATCGCGACCCAGGCGCTGGCTTGTTCGCTTGCAGCTTCAGGAGGCATCGGGATCGCCGCGATGATCAGCAAGAGCCTTCATGCTGCTTCACACAACCAGGCTCCCGGGGCTCCAAAGGGAGCTGCGAAGGAGGCAAGTCCGCAAGTTGACTGAGAATTGAGTGTGTTTTCCAGGGGGACCTGAACAAATCTGCGCGCTGTGCCGATAGGAGACCCGTTAGAGTTGGAGGTTTCCTCATGCGTATCGATTCCTACGGGGCAGCAGCAGTTTCAACAGAGCCAGCCGGGACAACGGTCGCCGCTAGCGTCCAGTCGTCGGCGAACGCCGTACCGGAAGACAAGGCCACGCTTTCAGCAGGCAGTGTATCTGTACCTTCGCTTGCCAGCCAGGCCCTGCAGCAGGCCGAGGCTCGCCTGGCAAAGGTGCAGGCTTTGAACCGCGCAGTAAGCAGCGGCGCCTACACGCTCGACCCATCCTTGATCGCTCAGGCGCTCGCCTCGTCTGGCGCCTAGGTGTGGCGGGTGCGTGTGTGGTCAGGTTGGGGTTTTTTAGAACTGTGCCGAGGTTGAGCCATGAAGTCTGACCATGAAGAATGGCGGCTACCCGCGCTTGAGTACCTGAACTGCATTGAAGCTCTGCATCAGGAGATGGAAGCAGGCATCCACGCGGTGGGAGCAAACGCAATCAGCCTGCTGGTGGCGAGCGTGGCCAGGCAGCAGGAGCTCTGCACCGGACTTTGTCTGCTAACCGCGGAGCGAAAGCTCCATAGTGCGCATGGAGGCTCACCTCGCACGATCAAGGTCGGTCTGCGCAGCTCTGAGGATTATGCGCTGGCGGAACGGATTCAAGTGGCAACGAGCTCTTTGCGGAGCCTGAATGATCGCTATGCCGCCTTGTTAAAGCACTCCGGGGAGTCGATCCGGCTCTTCGCCGGATTGTGCCAGAGCTACCAGGGTCTGCATGAGCCTTCCTCGGCTGACAGCGCAACCCGTACTGGATGGTCCTGCAAATCGTAAGCTGGAGGTAACTGTGGCCGGTCTCAATACATCGTTGTCGATTGCGACACAAGCGTTGCAGGCTCAGGAAGCCGCGATCTCGGTAACCAGCAACAACATCGCCAACGCAAACACGGTCGGGTATAGACGAGAGACGGTTGTTCTGACCGAGTCGGCCTCTTACCAGGACGGTACGACCACGCTGGGCGGCGGCGTTACCCTTCAGGGATTCAGCAGCGTTCGAGATCAACTGCTTGATCTGCGCATTCAGCAGCAAACTTCGCAGCAGAGCAGCGCCGATGCGCAAACTGCTTCCCTGAACCAGGTTCAGTCGCTGTTCTCGAGCAGCGGCAATGATCTCGGAACGGACCTGTCCGGTTTCTTCAGCAGTGTCAGCGCGCTCACGGCAAACGCTGACGACACGGCAACACGCCAGGCGGTCCTGTCGGCCGGGCAGAATGTAGCAGAGGAGTTCAACACGCTCTCCAGTGGCCTGACGAGCGAGCAGACCAGCCTGGACCAGCAGGTCGGCAGCGATGTGGACCAGATCAACCATCTCAGTTCGCAGATCGCCTTGCTCAACACCCAACTCGGGCAAGCAAGTGCTCAGGGGCAGAACACAGGCCCGTTGCAGGATCAGGTGGCTGCAGACGAGCTCAGCCTCTCCAAGCTCACCAGCATCTCGGTGACGCACACCGAGGGAACCGACACCATCACAACCGGCAATGGCACCCCCCTCGTTCTGGGCAATCAGAGTTTTGCCCTCAAGACCACGGCCGGCTCGAACGGCTTACAGCAGGTACTTGACTCCAGCGGCAACAACATCACCTCGACACTCACGGGAGGAGAACTCGGGGGAACGATCCAGACCCGTGACAGCTCGATCCCAGGCCTGCTTACTCAGCTTGATACCTTGGCCAACCAGTTCGCCACCTCTGTGAACTCTGCTCAAAGCTCTGGCTACAATCAGGATGGTACTTCAGGCGCCGCGTTGTTTTCGGTGCCGAGCACGGTCACTGGATCAGCGGCAGCGATCACGCTGGCTGCCAGTGATCCATCTGCCATTGCTGCCAGCTCTGAGAGTTCAGGGGATGGCAACGGAAACGTCCAAAATCTTTCTGCTGTCGCCACGACGAAATTACCTTCAGGTCTGACCCCTACGAACAGCTACGCGAGCCTGGTCTACAACGTAGGTACCTTGACCTCGAATGCTTCCAACGAGTCGAGTGCGATCGGCGTGAGCCTGACTCAGCTGAACCAACAGCAGAGCTCTACCTCAGGCGTCTCCATCGATGAAGAATCCGCCAATCTGATCCAGTACCAGCAAGCCTACCAGGCCGCGGCGCGGGTCATCAGCACCCTGTCCACACTCTTCAACACAACCATCTCCATGGTTGGAGGCTGACTGACATGCGATTTAATCCTACCTTTTCCGCCACCATTGATACTGACATCCAGCAAAGCGAGCAGACGCTCCAAACGGCTCTGCAGCAGGTGTCGACGGGCAAACGCGTCAACCTGCCTTCAGATGATCCAGCAGCCTCGGCCGCCCTGGTGCAAAGCCTAAGTCAGTCAGCCAGCGTCGATCAGTACACCACAAATGCGAGCTCGGCTCTGTTGCAAACGCAGACGGCCGACCAAGTCCTGAGTTCAGTGACGACCTTGCTCAACCAGGCCATTACATTCGGGACCGAAGGGGCGACTAGCACGATCTCCTCTACGCAGCGGCAAGTGATCGCAACTCAGGTGCAGGGGCTACTCACCAGTGTTTCCTCGGAAGCCAATACCACGGTCGGCGGCATTTCCATCTTCGGAGGGAGCGCAAACGGCAGCGCCGCCTTTGTGTCGAACGGCTCGGGCGGATATACCTACACCGGGAACAGCGATGTCAACTATGTTGCTGTGGGTGACACGCTGAAGGTGCAGACCAACATCCCCGGCGATCAGATCTTCCAGCAATCGGGGTCGAGCGCGCTTGGATCGCTGCAGCAACTCGCCACCGCGCTAAGCAGCGGTACGTCGGCCCAGATCAGCACTGCAACCAATGCTGTGACTAGTGCGCTCAACTATATTGCCCAGCAACATGCAATTTACGGCAACTCGGTAAACCAATTGACCTCGCAGGAAAGCTTTCTTGCTCAGGAAAAGATCACGTTGACCTCGCAGCAGGGTTCCCTCGTCGACATTGATACAGCCACTGCGGCAGAAAACCTGGTTCAGGCCGAGACACAGAACAGCGCGGTGCTCGAAGCAGCAGCCAAGGTGCTGCCAACCACGTTGCTTTCCTATCTGGGAACCGCTTAAGGATCTGCAGGCGAAATCACTGGAAGTTTTCTCCTTAGGCATTTGCCGCACTCGCAGAGTAGAAGAGGCCGAACAGCACGAGCCCTCCGGGTTTGGCAAGAGCGAGAGTCAGAGCGAGTCCGCTTCGTTTGCTGAAGAAAGTCTCCCTTGTCCATGGGTTCCATGCTCGAACTCAGCTGAAACAAAACTCTTGAGCCGAGCCTCATCAAGAGGCTCCGCGCTCGCAAGGCTCTGCCGGCTAGGAGCCCAATACTTGGCTGCATGCTAGAAAGGCAGATCCGCTTCTGAAAAGCTTTGCGCGTGTCAAGCTAAGGCAAGCGCCACCAAAATCTGACAAACACCTGTTTCCTCATCCATGCTAGATAGGTTTGATCCATGTTGGCTCCACTCCTCAATGTCACAACCTTGACGGTAGCCAAAGGCAGAGTGCAAGGTCTCAACAGCCTAGATCCGGCGCCCAAGAACCCACGACGATTTAGGAGTCTTTGCTTTCCGGTCTTTTCGCTTGAGACACGCTGCTGTCGAAGGCAACCTAGTCGTATCGGGATCGTGTCAGCGCCACCTGTTTGTCGAGCCAGTACTCCCATCTTGCATTTGCTAGGCTCCTGCATCCTGCCGGCCTCTGTGAAAGATAGGGTGATCGACGCCTGCGCTCGGCGTATGTATTACCTAGGTCATAGAAACGCGGTATTCAACAGATCTTCATCGCCTAGACAAGTTCTTTGCACCCTCCACCTTCACACTCGTGAGAAAGTCACGAAGCGTGAGGTCTGTAGATGTATGCTGCGGCCGAGTCGACGAAACTTCTACAAGCGCCACAAATAGAAGCACTGCCCTCTCCACGTATCAGGCTGGAGTATGGACCCTACCTTGTTAGGCTGGCAGCCAATGAAGAAGAGCGAGTTGCCGCATTTCGATTGCGCTTCCGTGTGTTCAACCTAGAGCTTGATGAAGGTCTGGAGTCAGCCTACCAAACTGGCCAAGATACGGATCGCTTCGACGCGGCCTGTGACCACCTCATTGTGGAACAGCGCGAAAGCCGGGAGGTGGTCGGTACCTACCGGCTGCAGATGGGCGAGGTTGCTAAGCGGCATCATGGATATTACAGCGAGCAAGAGTTTGACTGCTCTCCTTACGAATCTATACGGGCGCAGACTGTAGAGCTGGGAAGGGCCTGCATAGACAGAAACCATCGATCAAGCGAGGTGTTGCACTTGCTCTGGCGCGGGATTGCTCGCTACGTGCTTGCCAAGCAGGGCCGCTACATGTTGGGCTGCTGCTCACTACCTTCACTTAACTGCGCCTATGGGCACGCAGTATATCGGGCTCTGCACAGCTATCTGGCTCCGCCTGCTCTGTTAACAACTCCTCGACCGGCATATACTCTGCCGCCCAGCAGTGAGGCGATGGAAGATGCACGACCACCAAAGCTACTTCGCGCGTATCTCACCATCGGCGCCAAAATCTGTAGCAAGCCGGCAATCGACCTGGAGTTTAAGACGATTGATTTTCTGACACTGCTGGATCTTCAATCGCTGCACCCGCGTATGGCCACACGCTTTCTTGAAGATGCTTAAGGTGTGGAAGTGAGACTTCTGCGATCCGGTATCCGCAGCGCGGTACTCATCGGTCTGCTGCTCGCGGCATACCTTGACGGACACTTTCGGCGTTTCTTTCTCGGACTGCGTGCTGGGCCAGCAGGCGCGATCTGGGTGCATGGCTGGTGTCGGCGAATCATCCGATGTCTTGGGCTCAACTGCTTTATCAATGGTCCGATTCCATCCCTAGATGGTTCAAGCCTGGCTGTGGTTTCTAACCATCTAAGCTATCTCGATATCTTGCTCTACTCCGCAGTACGCCCGTTTGTGATGGTTGCCAAGAGTGAAGTCCGCGACTGGCCGCTGATCGGCTGGATCACGGCCCAGGCCGGTACCGTCTATGTGCAACGAGCGGATGTTAAAGGCGGTAGAACCCAAAGCCAGAGCGAGGTGAACGCGGCGATGGCGCAGGCCTTCCGGAGCGGGCTGCCCGTGCTCTTCTTCCCGGAAGGAACTACCAGCGAGGGAGTGGGAGTGCTGCCCTTTCGTCGCGGTTTGTTCCATGCTGTCGTCTTTGATAAGGTGCCGGTTAGGACTGCAGCTGTCGCTTACTCCCTGGCTGGCCAGGACACCGGCAGCTCGATAGCCGAACACGTTTGCTTCTGGGGCGATATGGCATTTGGCCCCCATGTATTCCGCTGCATGGGAGTGCGAGCGCTGCAGGCGCATGTCTGCTTTGGGGAGCGAGAGTTTGCAGGCGACGACCGCTTCCAGCTTTCCTGCTCAGCACAGCAAGAGGTTGGCAGGCTTTACGAAAGCTTGCAGCGGCGAATCAATCGCGAAGTGATCGCGGGTGAGTCGGCAGAAAACCCTCACTTGCCGGATCTGCAGCCACGGCTGGATGATTCCTTCGCTCTGCGCGGTTTCGAGCAGCAGCTGAAGTAGGCGGCTGGACACACGCATCCCTCTGTTTAGCCTCCCTGCTTGGTAAGGGCTGCGGCGCAAAGCCAGTGAAGCAGCATGAAACCTAGCTTACATACGCTCGGATCAGACCGATTTTCCGCGCTTGCAACGTGAAGGTGTTTCCGGTGCGCTAGCCTGAACAGGAAAAAGAGGCTGGCGCTACTTCCTGATCTGGACGCTGAGAGTACACGCCGCCGCCAACAGGCTGCCCTTTCACCGAGTCGATCATGTAGCCCAAGGCCGGGCCCTGTGTGCCGCGTGCATCGATTTGCTGCCATGCTTCGCGCACCTCCATCAATGCGCGAATCTGTTCGTGTAGACGCGCGGAGGAGAGCTGAAACTGCGCGGTGAGCATTTGCCCGCGGAGCCTGGTGTAAAAGCGCCGCAGGTGCAGCGCTGCCTGGCCACCCTGGTCCATGTTCACCATCAGCTCAAGCTGCTGGAGAACCTTGAACCCATGCGCGAGTTCCGCACACCGACTTTCTATCTTCTCTTGCTCGATCGCTGCGGCGGCGCGCGTCAAGTTACCGAGCAGTGTGTCGTAGAGGGCGATGATGAGGCCGACAGGTGACGCGTGTTCGAGCGCGGCCTTGCGATAGGCGACCGAAGTCATTGGGTTTGTCATGAGTTATTACTCGAGCTATTTGGATTCAAAAGTGCGTTAAGCTGCTTCAGCGTTTGCGGCAGTTGTGCAAGAGCAATATCGGCGTTGTTGTACTCGGTGGTAAGGTTTGTCTGCACCGTCGCAAGATAGGCTTCAAGAGTCTTGGTCTCGTTCGTCAGATCTGTATTCTCATTGCTGATGCTGCTTAGATCCACGGTGAACGCACCCTGGCTTGGATCGGTATAGATGTTGAGAGATGATTGGAGCGAGGCTAGAAAGCCGTTGGTGCCGGTGCCATCACCTTGGAAAAAGCTCTGCACAGCGTTCGGGTTATTTGCCACCGCATTGGCGACCGCGCTGCTGTCAAGCGTCAGCGTGCCATCGGCGTTGGTGGTAATGCCAAGGGAGCTCAGGCTCTGGTAAGTTCCGCTAGCTGCAGCGTAGTTGGTGGAGTTGAGCAGATCGGATTGAAAAGACTGAATGGTACTGTCGGCTGCAAGGGGCCCGGCTGTTGCCGTGGCGCTGTTGTAGGCAAACTGCGCGTTCACGTCCGTAGTTAATGTGTTGTAGGCGGATACAAACGAGCTGAGGGCCGATTCGATGCCGGTGGTGTCTGGCGCCACCGTCAGAGTTGCCGGCGCGTTGCTGGTGTTAATACCCAGTAGGTTGAGTGTTACCCCGCTCAGCGCGCCGGTGACCGTATTAGACGCACTTGTAATCGGAACGCCATCGACGGCAAGCGAAGCATCGGCGCCGGTACTGGGCTGGGTGAAGTCGAGACCGCTGTTGTCCTGCGAGATCGTAAAACCGGCTGCGCTGCCGGACGCGGTGGCAGTCAGGGAGAGCCGAGAGCCACTGCTATCGGTCACCACGCTAGCCGAGATACCGAGCGAGTCGCCGTTGATAGTGGCCGCAAGCTGGGTAAGTGTATCGGCGGTTCCGTTGCCGCTGCCTACCTGGACGGTGGTGGCTCTGCCGCCGGAGTTGATGGTGAAGCTGCCGGCGGAGAGCTGGGTTGTGCTGCTTGCTACGCTCGCCGAGTAGGCACCAGCCGTAGTCGCGAGCGAGTTGACGACAACCGTGTGCGTGCCAGCCGCTGTGCCCGGCGCGGTAGAGGCAGTGACAACGCTCGTATTTGACGAGGTAGCAGTGGAGCTATTCAGAGCGCCGCTCGTACTCTGCAGATTGCTCAACTGATCGGCCAAAGTAGCTGACTCACTCTGCAGTTGATCGATCTCAGTGGTTTGGGCAGCGAGGGTAGCTTGTTGAGCCTGCCACGCGCGCTCGGGAGCACGGTCGGCATAAAGAACGGCCGCTACCGCATCGGTGACGTCGATCTCGCTGGAAGAAGATCCCGTGGTCGCCGCGAGGACCGAATTCAGTGTGGATGTTGTACTCATGCATGCTCCTTGCGGACCGCTGGCTAGGAGAAGGAAGGGCACATGCAGCCAAGTACGGCCACATGCGCCTCATCCACCTGGACCAGTCTTTCAGCAAACAAAGGCGACCACCGCGTACTTTGCGCATCAAGCAGCCGCCGGACCCGCTTTACTGCAGGAGCTTGAGCACGGTCTGCGCCTGCGTGTTCGATTGCTGGAGAGCCGAGATGCCGGTCTGTTCCAGGATGCTGTACTTGGTATCGTTGGCAACCACTGTGGAGATGTCAGCCGAAGTGATGCTGCTCGACGCCGAGGTCAGGTTCTGTGACTCGTTGGTCTCAACCGTGGATGCGGCTTGCAGCTGCTCGACCGTAGCTCCGAGGGTACCGCGGTCCTGTGAGATGGTGTTGATCGCCTTATCAAGAGCGGCAAGGGTGGTCTGGGCGTTGGTCGCATTGTTCAGCCCGACGCCTGTGCCAGCGGTCAAACCGAGCGTGGTGACATCAACCGCGGGTACGGTGACGGCGATGTTGACGGTACCGTTGGTTGTGCCATCGCTCGTGTAAGCGCTGACAACCGAGGATACCGTTGCGGTGCTGAATACGGCGGTCCCATTGAAGTTGGTGGCGGTTGCGATGCTGCCAATCTCGGAGAGCAGGGCGTTGTACTCGGTGTTGATAGCCGTGTACTGGCTGTTGCTCAGATTGCTGCTGCCGGCTTCCGTCGCCAGGGTGACCGAGCGGTTGAGCAGGGCGGTGATCTGGGCGAGCGCGCCGTCTGCAGTCTGCAGAGCGCCCGTAGCGTTGGTAGTGTTGAGCGCGGACTGGTTCAGCGCCGCGATGTTTGCGTTGAGGCCGTTTGCGATCGCGAGACCCGCAGCGTCGTCCGAGCCAGAGTTGATGCGTGAACCGGAAGACAGCTCCTGCAACGACTTGTTGGCCGCGGTGTTGGTGATCGACAGCTGGTTCTCTGCTTGCAATGCCGAGATGTTGTAAAGGATGCTAAGTCCCATGGTAGTACTCCTTCTATCAAGATGTCGTAAGTCGCCTGCGAGCCGGGTACCGCTTGTCCTACCAAATCTTTGCTTGGAGCAGGTCGTCTCTGTCGCTGACCTTCTATCGGCAACCTCGCAAGTCGCGTTCAGGGGTCTACAGACTTTTCTTGCCGCGTCAGCGTTTTATTTGCTCTTGAGCCGTGACTCGAGCGCGGCTGGCTGACTACTACTATCCATTTCTCTCTATAGGACAGGAGCCGGCGCAACTCGCCATAGCGTCCTTGCGTCTTGGTTCGCGACCGGCTCATAGACAGCCTAGAAATTCCTAATGAAGTTCTCAGGCAGAGCCTTAATGCAAGCCTACTGGTTTGCTCACGGCTCAAAACTCCGCAATTTCGTAGACATAGGTTGAGAAATCTTGCCCAAGCCAAGTGGCACGACGCGTGCTTCACTCCTCTCGTAATGCGATCGATGACCGCGTGGATGCGGCCAGCTTACATAAACGTTCAAGGAGGATCCTGTTTGCCCACTCTCGCACTTTGCATGATCGTCAAGGACGCGACCGAGACGATTCGCGCCTGCCTGACCAGTGTGGTTGGCGTGGTCGACCAGATCGTGATTGCCGACACAGGCTGCTCTGATGACACATGCGCCATCGCGAGCGAGTTCGGCGCGAGGATCCTGTCCTTCCCCTGGCAGGAGGATTTCGCCAAGGCGCGTAACGCGGCCATAGCCGGCGCAACGACAGACTGGGTGCTGGTGCTCGATGCCGATGAAGAGCTGGACCCGGAAGCAGCGCGCGTGATGCCGGACCTGCTGGAGGCGTTCCAGGTAGGCGGCTACCTGGTTCCTATCTGGGAGTACGTCGCGTTTGTGACCGGCTCAGCGTGGACGGCGACAATCCTGCCTAACAAGTCTACCCGGCAGCGCGCCCAGGGCGCGCCCTCCTATCTTGTGAATACACTTTGCCGACTTTTTCGCCGCCGCGACAATATCTTCTTTACCGGCCGGGTGCACGAGATGGTCCAGCCGCAGGTGGAAGCAGCCGGCTTTCTCGTCAAGCCGGCTGGATTTCGGATCCATCACTACGGGCATCTTGCGGGTGACCAGGTTCTTCGGCGCAAGCGAATCTTTTATCACGACCTCTTGCATAAGCGGCTCGCCGATGACGAGAGCGATGTGACGACCCTGACCATGTGCGGTCTTGACGAGTGGGAGGTGCACCATCGGCCGCTTGAGGCCTTGCGCTACTTCCGTCAGGCACTCGCCATCCGACCAAACGGACTGGAGACCTGGCTGCTGACGGCTAAAGTGCTCTGCGCGATCAAACAATATAAGGAAGCGCTGCTGGCACTCGACATGGTGGAGGCTACCAAGAAAGATGAACACCTGCAGCACACCTTGCGCGGCGATGCACTGGCTGGCCTCGAGCGATTTGAGGAGGCGAGGAGTGCGTACGCGAGAGCGCTGCTGGTAAGTCCGAATGATCGACTGCTGCAGTGCAAGCAGGACTATGTCGCTGTCGAGCTCGGAGACGCTATCAACCCTCTCCCGAGACTTCAAAAAGCCGCGGTTGATCTTCCGGGCAACGTGGCGATCCACGAATGTTTTCTCAATGCCTGCATCCGAGCGGGCCGGATCGTCGAAGCGGCTGACGAGGCAGAGCGATTCACCAAGATGACTCAAGAGGAAGCCTTTTTGCTGCGGGCGGCAAAGCTGCGTGCGCAGTTACAGCAGTGGCACAGGGCGGAGCCATTAGCGCGAGAGTGCGCAAGGCTTTATCCGGACTACGCTGCAGCGCAAGAGTTGCTGATGATGTGCTCGGTTGCACTCGGCCGAGTGGCAGAGGCGGCGGTCTATGCCGAGCACCTGGCAGCGCTGGTTCGGGAGCCGCGCGCCTATCTTCGCGCCGCCGCCATCTACGTGCAGGCCGGCGATGAGCCAAGGGCGCAAGAGTGCTTGCAGCGCGGGCTTCGGAGCTGCGATGACCGGGCTGGTCTGGAGAGCGCACTCCTTCAGATGAGGCAGCCTGGTTGTATCGCCGCGCGCGACGCATCGGGCCATACTCAAACAAACCTGCCGCCTGCAGTAAAAGACGCAGCGCACGATCGATCACTTTCTGAACAAGCTCTGAGCGGTAGGTCCCGATTCGGGAGCGGAGACCAAAGTGTTTGTTGATTTGCCATGACTGGGGCGAGCGTACCGCGATAATGCTGGGTAGACGCTGGCACCTAGACGAGCCGAAACCGGCATTGTTCGAAGCCAAGCTCGAAGCGATGTGGACGGTGGACGCCAGGGGCTAGCTGAACGCACACAGCAGGACAAGATTTACCGGGCTACCAAACCGTGCTCAGCGAGATCGCTCGGTGAAGCAGTCCAGCAAGAGGGCATCAGTCAGGGACAAGGCCGCGGGCAAGCACTCCTCGAGGCACGCCCGGTAACTGGGTTGCACGGAGCAGTTTGCGGCGTTCGGTCAAGCTGGCTGCTCAGGATGGTTTGTGGCACAGATGAGAAGCATCGATAAGAGCACCGTCGGCGGCATCCTGGTCGTAGTCGTTGGCGTCGTGACGGGACTGCTGCTCGATGGTGGCGGCCTCCGCCAGATCGTGCAGCCGACAGCAGCCTTCATTGTCTTCGGCGGAACACTGGGCGCGGTGATGATCCAGTTTCCGCTGCAGACGCTCGGCCAGTGCTGGGTCGGCCTGCGGCAGGTCTTTCTTGAGCCCAGGCGCCCGACACCCGCCTCGATCGAGGTGCTGCTCGGCTACGCGCAGAAGGCGCGCCGACGCGGACTGGTGGCGCTCGATGCGGACCTAAAGAGTATCGAGGATGTCTTCCTGCGAAAATGTTTGACCTGCGCAGTCGATGGCATGCAAAGAGACCCGCTCCGCGAGTTAATGGAGATCGAGCTCGCAAATGAAGAAGAGAAGGACGACGATGCGGCGTGTGTTCTGGAGTCCGCAGGAGGATTTGCGCCCACGATCGGCATTCTTGGCGCGGTCCTTGGCCTGATTCAAGTCATGCAGCGGCTGGACGACATAGGCGCGGTCGGCAGAGGGATTGCGGTGGCGTTTGTAGCCACGATCTACGGAGTTGGCTCGGCAAACCTCTTGTTTCTACCGCTGGCCGGCAAGATGCGCATTCGTGCGCGGGAGGCACATCTGGCGCGGGAGATGATGCTGGAGGCGGCTCTCTCGATCGCCGATGGGAGCAGCCCGCGTGCTCTGCGGGAAAAGCTGGTGGCCCGCCTGGACGAACACCCGAAAGCGAAAGCCCCAGTGGCGATGGCGATTCAATGAACAGCGTTCGACGCCGCAGGAGGGCGGCAGCGACGCCCTCGCATGATCGCTGGCTGGTCTCGTACTCGGACTTTATGACCTTGCTCTTCGCCTTCTTCGTGGTTCTCTTCGCTTCTGCCCGGCATAACTATCCAGGCCTGAGCAAGGTTGCAGGCGCGATCCGCGAAGGTTTCTCTTCCATGAGCGCCTACCAGCCTGAGGAGGCAGCCCAGCCGGAGCCGGTCGAACCCGCTCCCAGGGCGAAGCCTGCCGGATCGGCGGACCTGGACCTGCCTCTGCTTCGCAAGCAACTGCAGGACGTGCTTGGAGACTCGATCGCCAGGCACGAGATCGTTGTCGACCAGACCCCTGAGGGACTCGTTATCAGCCTGCGCGAGCTGGGCTTCTTTAACTCGGCGCAGGCGCAGCTCTTGCCGGGTGCTGCAGAGAAGATCAAGCGCACCGCGCAGGTTCTCGCCCAGCATCACCTGGCCGTGCGCATCGAAGGACACTCTGACGATCAGCCAATTCGCACCGCGCTCTTCCACTCAAACTGGGAGCTCTCGTCGGCTCGCGCCATGACGGTGCTTGAGTTGCTGATCAACGATGGAGGTTTTGATCCATCCATGGTCTCGCTCAGCGCCTATGGCCCTTATAAGGCGCTGGCCAGCAACGATACGCCGGAGGGGAGACGTCAGAATCGTCGCGTGGATATGGTCGTCGTCGCGCCTTCCCAATCGTCGCGCTAGCATTGTTCTCAAGCGATGCAAGCCCCCAAACGCATAGAAGCGATCCCCTACTTTCCTCCTAGAATGGACGCGCTGAAAAGACTTCACTGAGAGGCGTGCTCCTACACGCGAAGTCGCATCGTAAGCAGTCGAGGTGATAAGACAATGACGGAAAATATAGATCCGGAAAAAGTGAAAGCGACACTCAGCAAGCTCATTGACTTCCTGCGCGACAGCCACCAGGGCTTCACAGAGATCGGCAAGCACATCAAGGACGACCAGGCTCGGCTGTTTTTTATGAAGGAGACGCAGGCGCGCGCAAATTTTGCGGGCGAGCTGGAAAACGAGCTACATCGCTTGGGTGTGAAGGATGTGGAGCAGAGCGGGATGGTCTCAAGTAAGATACATCGGGCATGGGGCGAGTTGAAGGCAACCCTTGGCGGGGGAGATCACACCCTGCTTGCCACGGCCGAGCAGGGAGAGGATGCAGCCAAGAAGGCATATAAGGAAGCGCTCGAGGAGCATCTGCCCGCGGATGTTCGCGACCTTTTAAGCCGGCAGCAAACGCACATCATCGCGTCGCACGACATGGTGCGCGATATGCGAAACGCGAAGGCCTAAAGTTTTTCTCCTGGCAGCGGCGAAGTCCCAAAGAGTCAAACTTCGCCGCTGCTACAGCTTCATCCGGGTAATCCGCGAGAATGGCAGTGCGCCATTGCAGAGATGGCAGAAGGTTAGCCTGCCGGAGGCAACACTCTGGCTACGAATCAGTCTCCAGCCGCACCTAGCCAAGCCACTTCGGATTACCCGCTGTGCCGTCAAAGTGGCTGGTCGTCTTGAACAACTCATACTTACCCGCGCTTGCTGCCTCGCGAGTGCGTTCCAAAAGGGCAGCAACCTGGGTAGACGACATAGGCTGGAAGCTCTTTGCTGCAGCGACCGCCTGGTCAAGGATCCCTGGGGAGTCAATCCCGGTGATAACGACCGACACTGGCAAGCTGAGCGAGTAATGCAGCGCCTCGATTGGCTCCACGGTCTTGCTATCCAGAATGTAGTGGTCCCCAAAGGTTTTCATGGCGAGCACACCGACACCCTGTTTGACAGCAACTGGGAGAACCTGTTGAGCAAATGAGCGGAAGTGCGCATCCATCACATTAATCGGCATCTGAACCGTGTCAAAGTGGAAGCCATGCTGGTCGGCCACTTGCAGCATGCGCAGGTGAACGGCTGGATCTTTATGCCCGGTAAATCCGATGTAGCGGATCTTGCCTGCCTGGCGCGCGGCGACTGCGGCTTCCATGGCTCCGCCTGCAGCAAAGATGCGGTCAGGGTCTTCCATGCGGATCACCTCGTGGAACTGCACCAGGTCGATCACATCGGCCCGCAGCCGACCCATCGACTGCTCAAGCTGCGCGTTGTAGGCTTCCTTGGTACGACCATCGATCTTGGTCATCAAGAAGACCTTATCCCGGTAGCCATCGCGCAGAGCTTGGCCCATGCGCACCTCGCTGATGCCGTCGTTGTAATCCCAGCAATTGTCCATGAAGGTGATGCCGCGATCGATCGCGCTGCGTATCAGTCGCACGCTCTCGGCAGCATCCGCCTGCTTGCCGACGTGGTAGCCGCCTAACCCGATCGCCGATACCTTCTCGCCCGTTGTGCCGAGCTCGCGATAGATCATATCCGGCGACTGCGGCCGGCTAGATGCCTTGCCCGAAGCCACGGTTGAAGAGGATTGTGCTCGTCCGGTGACAGTCACGGCTGCTACACCTGCTACTGCTGCTGACTTGATAAAGTCCCTGCGCTCCATGCGTCTTCCCCGGGGTGCCATGTAGGTGCTACTACCCATGCTGTGATGCGGAAAAGGAAAGAATGCTAGCTGCGACTGCTTTTCGCCGATGCTCGTGCGATCAACGTCGCCGTGTAAGCCGCGCCAAAGCCATTGTCGATATTGACGACGGTTACGTTGGGCGAACAAGAGTTCAACATGCCGAGCAGCGCGGCGGCGCCCGCAAAGCTTGCTCCGTAGCCAACCGAGGTCGGCACGGCGATCACCGGAACGCCGACCAGGCCGCCGACTACGGAAGGCAGGGCACCCTCCATGCCTGCGCATACGATGACGACGTCCGCCGCAACAAGCTGATCGCGCACAGCCAGCAAGCGGTGCAGTCCGGCTACCCCCACATCGTAAAGGCGTGTGACTTGTACTCCGAAGCACTCGGCGGTAAGCGCGGCCTCCTCGGCGACGGGCAAATCACTGGTCCCGGCGCAAAGGACAGCCAAGTGGCCGACCGGAGAAGAGCGAGCTTCCTGCTGCAGCATCAGAACCCCGGAGAGTGAATGGTAGCGAGCTGAGGGATGGGTCGACAGGATCAGATCCGCAGCAGCCTGGTTGACACGAGTGGCCAGAACATCGACGTTGCTCGCGGCCATGCGCGCAAAGATGCCGGCAGTCTGCTCAGCAGTTTTGCCGGCTGCGTAGATCACCTCCGGCAATCCAAGGCGCAGAGAGCGATGATGATCGACGCGCGCGTACCCGATGTCTTCAAAGGGCAGGCCGGCGAGCTGATCGGAGGCTGATTCGAGACTCAGCTCGCCACGCTGTACTTCAGCGAGCATCTGCAGGAGAGACGATTTATTCATTCCGTCACGAACCCGGCACATAGGCAGCGACCGCAGCCTGCATAACCTGCTTGAGGGGGACGCGGTGACGTGCCGCGGCCGCTCGACAATCCTCGTACTCCGGCATCGCATTCAACTCTTCGCCTTCGAGCATACCCACTTTTATGCGGATCTCCCCAAAGGAAGTGGAGACGCTGGCATGCCGGCGATCCAGGCAGGCGCGCTCCTGCAGGTGCTTCCGGATACCGAGAGTGGTCGTCTCGCGTAGCAGCAGCGACTCGATCGCCGCAGACCGTTCCGGATCGCAGAGAGCGGTCAGAAGGGTCGCAGGTCGACCTTTCTTCATATAGACCGGGGTCAGCATGACGTCGAGCGCACCTCCCTCGAGGAGTCGCTCGGCGACATGCGCGACCAGCTGAGGAGTGGCATCATCAAGCGCGGTTTCAAGAACCATGACCGAGGTCGGGCTGCGCGTGAGCTCGGGGACCGGTGAGTGAATCTCCCTCGCGCCTGCTTGACCGTTTCTGATCTTCGAGGCATCAGTCTCAGTCTCGCCGAGACTGAGGCGTAAGACATTCGGGAAGCCCTTCGGGTTCCTGGTGCCTGCCCCGTACCCGATGGTGTGGATGCGCATGAGCGGTTGTGGGCCGAACTCTGGCGCAAGCATGCGAAGGAGGGCAGCGCCGGTGGGCGTCACCAGTTCTTTCTCTATGTGAGCAGAGTAGGTCGGCATCTCGCGCAGCAGGTCAGCGGTCGCGGGCGCAGGCACCGGGAAGATGCCATGCGCGCACTCAACCATGCCGCCGCCTACATTGAGCGCAGAGCAGAACCAGGTCAGCCCGCCCTGCTGAGCCAGGTAGTCGATCGCTGCCGAGGCTGCGACGATATCGACGATCGCGTCCACGGCGCCAACCTCGTGGAAGTGAATCTCGTCGACCGGTACGTTGTGGATCTTTGCTTCCGATTGCCCGAGCATTTCAAACGTTCCGATAGCGAAGTCTTTGACAGCTGCGGTCAGACCCGACGCCTGGATCAGCTCACGTATCTGGGTCAGCGACCGCCCATGCACGTGAGCATGTGCATGAGCGTGGCTATGCCCATGGTCTGGCGAAGGCACGGGCTCCTGGGTGTGCGCATGTCCGTTCTCGTGAGGGTGCGGGTGAGCGTGCGTATGAGTATGTTCGTGTGCGATACCAGCAACAACATGATCATCGCCATGTGCGTGGCTGTGTTCCTGAGTATGCTCATGCGTCGGCGCATGACTGGCTACGGAAGACTGGCCGTTTTCCTGATGGTGCGAGAGCGCTGCCTCGGCCAGCCGTTCCCCTTCAAAAACATGCACCTTGGTTGCAAAGATGCCGCTGCGATCCACCTTCTCGATCCTCAGGCCGGCCTCAAGTGGGAGCGCACTCACTGCGCCGATCAGGACAGATTCGGGCACCCCGGCATCAAGCAGGGCGCCGAGCAACATATCGCCGGATATTCCGGCAAAGCAATCAAGATAGGCAGTTCGCATAGAAGGCAAGTCCTTCGCCGCCGCATGATACCGACAGCTACCGCACCGAGGGGCTAGGCGAGATCATGGTCAGGGGCAGCACGTCATTCATGGAGCCCGACCGGTAGCCTTGCGTATCGAGCGTGATGTAGAGGAAGCCGGCGGGTCGCAGCGCTGCGGTGATCTGATCGAGCATGGAAAGGGACAGTGCCCGCGGAAGTTCAGCCCGTGCGACTTCGATGCGTGCGAGATCTCCATGGTGGCGCACCCGCACCTGGCTGAAGCCGAGTGTGTGGAGCGCCTCTTCTGCTTGCTCCACCTGTGCCAGTGCTCCGGCGGTCACCGGCCGACCGTATTCGATGCGCGAGGACAGGCAAGCAGAGGCAGGCTTGTCCCAAATACGCAGGTTTTGCTCGCGAGCCAGCTGCCGTATCTCACTCTTGGTCAACCCAGCTACAACGAGCGGGGCGACAGCGAGATGCTGTGCAGCCGCTTGTTGCCCAGGGCGAAACTCGCCTTTGTCATCGAGATTCATTCCGTAAGCAAGGTGCGCAAACCCAAGCCGCTCCCGAGCGGCTTCCATCTGGGTGAACAGCTCGTCTTTGCAGTGGAAGCAGCGTTGAGAGTCATTGCGCTGGTAATCAGGATTGGCAAGCTCGGCGGTGTGAAGAACCTCTGTCGGAATGTTGTGCTCAGCGGTAAAGGCGAGCGCCGCGGCCAGCTCGGCCCGGGGCAGGGAAGCCGAATCGGCGATGACGGCAAGCATGTTTGTGCCAAGAGCCTGATACGCAGAGTAAGCGAGGAAAGCGGAGTCTGTGCCGCCTGAATAGGCGACCAGAACACTGCCCAGGTCACGTAAGGTCACGCGGAGCAGCGCGGCTTTTTCAGTCAACGACATCCCAAGAATGGTAGCGCACTCCTTCGCTGCAGGCATCCGGCTTAATTTCTTAGGATGCCCGCTTTGGACACTCAGACTAGGCCATGAGCTGATCGGGTGTGATCGGACAGCTGCGCAGCCGCTTGCCGGTTGCGTGATAGATCGCGTTCGCGACAGCAGCACCCGCGCCCGTAATGCCGATCTCGCCGATCCCGCGCGCGCCGAGCGAGTTGAACTTCTTGTCCGGAATGTTCAGGACAGACACATCAATGTCGCCGATATCCGCATTGACCGGCACATGGTACTCGGCGAGGTTGTTGTTGACTGGGCGACCGGTGCGCAGGTCCAGGTGCGTCTGCTCCAGGAGCGCCAGGCTTATGCCCCAGACGATGCCGCCGATCAACTGGCTTTTGCCGGTCTTTTCATTGAGCAGCGTACCAATGTCGTAGACAGCAACGACTCTCCGAACGTGTGGCATACCGAGTGTCTCATCGACCGAAACCTCCGCAAAGACCGCGCCGAACGAGTGATTGGAGTTCGCTTCGCTATCCTGCTCAGGCTGCGCGGAGCCGGTGGCCGAGACAGGTTGATTGCCGTTGCGAGCCAGCAGGGCAGTGATCGGTTCACTGCGCGCCGGCTGACCCACGCGCATGATTCTGCCACCCGCGACCGTGAGTTGATCGGGCTGCAAACCATGGAAGGGCGAAGCCGGGTCCGCGACCGAGTTAGCCGCCAGCTTTAGCATCGCCTGCTGGGCCGCAGCCTCGACGGCCGGGGTCACGCTAGCGGCGCTCTGTGAGCCGCCCGAGCCGGGAGCCTTGGGGAGCCGCGTATCCCCAAGCCTGGCGTCTACCAGGTCGATCGGCATCTTCAGAGTCGCTGCCGCAACCTGGGCCATGATCGTGTAAGTGCCTGTGCCCAGGTCCTGCGATCCGCTGGCCACGATGACGCGGCCATTTGGTTGGAAGGTGATCGATGCGCTGGCTGCCGACCGGTTCGCCGAGTAGGTAGCGGTCGCCATGCCCCAACCGACAAGCAGGTGACCCTCTTTCACCGACCGGGGCTGCGGGTTCCGTTTGGCCCAGCCGAAGCGCTCTGCGCCCTGCGCGTAACACTCGCGCAAGTGTTTGCTGCTGAATGGCTTGTTGCTGGTCGGGTCCTTTTCAGCGTAGTTCTTCAGGCGCAGCGCGATCGGATCCATCGAGAGCTTGTAAGCGAGCTCATCCATCGCGATTTCAAGTGCAAAGGTGCCCGTCGCCTCGCCCGGCGCACGCTGATAGGTCGGCGTGCCGACGGTAAGCGGCACCAGCTTCTGCGAGGTTGAGATCGCAGGGCTGGCATAGAGCATGCGGGTCTGATTGGAGGAGGGTTCGACGAAATCCTCGATGACCGAGGTATGGGAGTAGACATCGTGCTGGACAGCGGTCAGCGTCCCATCACGTTTGGCTGCAAGTACAACATGCTGGTAGGTACGCGGGCGACTGCCAACTGGACCAAACATCTGCGGCCGCTCCAAAACCAGCTTGACTGGCCTGTTGACGACCTTAGCTGCCATTGCGGCGAGAACCACGTGCGACCAGGTTGAGCCCTTTGAGCCGAAGCCCCCACCGGTGAATGGGCAGAGTACGTGAACATTCTCATCCGGAAGGCCGAGAGCCTTGGCTACCGTATCTTTGACGCCGGAGATGTTCTGCGTGGCGTCATAGAGGGTCAGCATCTCTCCCTGCCACTCGGCGACGGTGGCGTGTGGCTCCATCGGGTTGTGGTTTTGCGTTGGAGTCAGGTAGACCTGGTCTATCTTCACCTCACCAGCAGCCATGCCCGCATCGAGAGAGCCGTTTGCCACCATGGCTGGGTCGTGCCCGTGCCCTTTGGGATACGCTTTGGCGAAGCCCGCCTCAAAGTCCAACTGAGGCGAGCTCGCCTGGTACTTGACCTGGACCAAAGACGCAGCGTAGATCGCCTCGTTGAGCGACTCCGCAACCACGACCGCGATGGGCTGATTGTTATAGTGCACACTGGTGTCCTGCAGCAGCGAGAGCACGCGGCCGGCAGGAGGATGCACGGCAGCTCTGCCGCCACCGGGGAGTCTTGGGGCATTGGCCGGAGTCATTACTGTGAGGACGCCAGGCGCTTGTTGCGCGGCCAGGGTGTCCATCCGGATGATGGTGCCATTTGCAATCGTGCTGGTCACCATCACGGCGTAGGTAGGACTCCCGGGCTGGAACTCCGCGGCATATTTGGCGCTTCCGGTTACCTTCGCCCTGCCGTCGACCCGGGTGAGGGCCTCGCCGATCTTCGCGGGCTGCTCCGCTGCTGGCTGCATCAGGGTCGTTCCTGCTCCTCGGTCGCTCACGCCTGTTCTCCTGCCGCGAGCGCGAAGGCGCGAACGATCGTCTCGCGAGCCATCTGCACCTTGAAGGCGTTGTGCTCGTAGGTCTTCGCTCCCAGCAGGATCTCCTCGGCGGCGAGCCTGTAGGTTGCTTCCGTAGCGGGCTTCCCGGTCAGAAGCGCCTCCGCCCTCTCGGATCGCCAGGGCATGTGAGCGACCCCTCCGAGGGCAAGCCGGGCACTCCGGATCGTCGAGCCATCGAGCTCGAGCGCTGCAGCGGCTGAGACCAGGGCGAACGCATAGCTGGCCCGGTCCCGGACCTTCAGGTAGGTGGAATGGGCAGCGTAGGGAGACCGGGGCAGATCAATCGAGAGGATGAGCTCGTCCGGCCGCAGGTTGGTGTCCACTTCAGGAGATTTGCCGGGAAGCCGGTGAAAGTCAGCAAACTGGATCGTCCGCTCGCCTCGGCGGCCCTGCACGCGCACAATCGCGCCAAGCGCTGCGAGCGCGACGCACATGTCGGAGGGATGCGTCGCAATGCACTCCGGACTCGCCCCAAGGATCGCATGGATGCGATTGAAGCCGGAGATTGCGCCACAACCTGAGCCGGGCTTGCGCTTGTTGCACTGATCAAAAGCGGGATCGTAAAAGTAGTAGCAGCGGGTACGCTGCAGCAAATTGCCGCCGTTGGTGGCTGCATTGCGAAGCTGCGGCGAAGCACCAGCCAGGATCGCCTGCGCGAGCATGGGATAGCGTTCCCGGACCAGCATGTGGTCTGCCGTCTCTGCGTTGCGGGCCAGGGCTCCTAGTCGCAATCCACCATCGGGAAGCTCCTCAATCTTGGCCAGTTCCAACCGGTTGATATCGACCAGGTGCGAGGACAACTCCACCTGCTGCTTCATCAGATCGACTAGGTTCGTGCCCCCGGCGAGAAACTTGGCATGGGCCTCTTGGCCCACTGCCGCGACGGCTGCGTTCGGATCTTGAGCGCGCTGATACTCAAACGGCTGCAATGGATGGCTCCTTCTCTCTCGCCTCTTTGTGCGGTCCGCCCTGCTGCACGTCCCGAGTATCTGCAGAAGCAGAAGAAGCCCGGCCGTAGACCTGCTGTACCGCCGCAACGATGCCCGGGTAAGCCCCGCAGCGGCAGATGTTGCCGCTCATCCGCTCTCGCACCTCGGCGACGGTGAGCTCCACAGGGCCAGCCTTCGTGAGATCGCTCGTTACCACGCTCGGAGCGCCTCGGTGTGCTTCGGTAATCAGCGCGACGGCCGAGAGGATCTGTCCGGGTGTGCAGTAGCCGCATTGATAACCATCATGCTCCAGGAACGCCTGTTGCACCGGATCGAGCGTGTCGCCCTTCGCCAGGCCCTCAATCGTGGTGATCTTGTCGCCATCGTGGCTCACGGCCAGAGCGAGGCAGCTGTTGATCCTTCGGCCCTCAATCAGGACCGTGCAGGCTCCACACTGACCATGATCGCAACCTTTCTTGGTGCCGGTCAGCTGTAGATTTTCGCGGAGCAGGTCAAGCAAGCTGGTACGCGGGTCAACCATTAACTGCTTGGCTTCGCCATTGATCGTGATGGAGAGCGGCATCGTCTTCAGCGACGCCGTCGGCGATTGACCCAGGGCTGCAGGCAGCGGCGAGGTGAGTCCTGCAGCTACGGCACCTGTGGCCAGGCTCGCACCTTTGACAAAGTCTCGACGGGAGACTGGCCAGTCGCAGGGCGCACCGCTCCGTGGCTCGGTAGGCTGTTGCGGAGAAGCCGCCTTCTCTTCTGTTTTGCTCATTGCTGGTGTGTCTCCTTACCATTCTGACCCGCCGCTATGCTTGTGACTCCTGCACTCGCTCCCAAGTTGCGCGCGGGGAACCCACAGCTCGTCAGGAGACTTTTACCACGCGAACTTTCAAGCTGGCAGCCGTGTTGCTGAGCCAATAAAACTTGAGGGCCGACTCACTTATAGAACGAACTCAAGCATCTTTCAGTCGGATCGACGTCACTCGCCGTCCTTGCGCAGGCTCTCCAAAGCTTCTTCAGAGGGCGTCACCGCGCTGGTGTCGACTGCGGTGTCCCCGAAGTCACGTGCTCCATAGTCGTAGTCGGTGCCTCCGTCGCTTGGCTGCTTCTCTTCCGGCTGGCGGGTCCGTTCCTCCTCGTTCAGCCCCCATCCCTGCTCGTGGGCGTACTCGCTTGCCAAGCCGCGGGTGTGTTCCCCAAAGCCTTTCGGCTCCTCCGCAAAGGCACCTGCATCCTTATCTTCCGCCATCTTCATCCTCATCTCAGGCTTTCGCTGCTTCCCTCCTTAGGATGGTGGGGGTAAGCGTTCAGTTAGCCAGGCAGCCCAGCTGTCGACCTCTCGGCAAGCCAGGTAGACCATCCTAGGGCGGATCGCCAATAATCGGCGTTGGCATAAGATCAAGTGTTCTTGCCCGGAAGCGTTTCTACGAGGAGAGTGCATGCAGGATCGGCGATCCGAGAAGTTCCTTTCGTGCTCATCAGCTACATGGCTGCTGCCTTTGCTGGTATGCGTGAGCCCTGCTGCAGAGGCGGTCGTCCGCTTGCCTGCAATGATCAGCGACCACAGCGTGCTGCAGCGTGAGGCTCCTATCCACATCTGGGGCTGGGCGGACCCGGGCGAGGGAGTCACGGTCAGCTTCCACGCGCAGAAGGTTGCCGCCACCGCTGATCGGCTCGGCAAATGGAGTATCTCCCTGATGCCTGAGCACGCCGGCGGTCCCTACACCTTGACCGTCGTTGGAGCTAACACCCTGTCTGTGAACGATGTGCTGGTGGGGGACGTCTGGTTCGCCTCCGGCCAGTCGAATATGGAGTTTCCGCTGCTTGGCTTTGGCGGCGCACCGATGAAGGACAGCGCTGCCGAGATCGCCAAAGCGAGCCATCCCGAGATCCGGCTGCTGCGCTTTGAGCACAACAGCTCGCCCTATCCGCTGGACGATCAGGGTGCCCGCTGGACTTTGTGTACGCCAGAGACCGCGGCCCACTTCTCCGCGGTCGCTTACTTCTTTGGCCGCGAGATCGCGGAGCGCGAGCACGTACCGATCGGCCTGATCGACTCGACCTGGGGTGGCACCCCGGTTGCGACCTGGATCAGCATGGACGGGCTGGCGGCCAGCGCCTCGCTTGCGCCAGTGCTCAGAGCCTGGGCTCGGCAGGCAGACCAGCAGGGCGAGGGACCGGCGCAGGTCGCGGCTGAAAAGCGCGAGGACGCTGCCGCTACAGCTGCCGGAAAGCCTGGGTCAGCGCCGAAGTTCCATCCTGACCCAGCTTCGTGGGCGCCGGTAGGGCTCTACAACGCGATGATCGCCCCTGCGCAGGGCTACTCCATCAAAGGCGCACTCTGGTACCAGGGCGAAAGCGACAGCATGATCCCCCGTGCGCCCCTGTACGAAGACAGCTTTGCAGCGATGATCAGCGACTGGCGACTGCACTGGCAGCAAGGCAACTTCCCCTTCTTCTTTGTGCAGATTTCCAGTTTTACCTCGAGCCCGGCAGAGGAGTGGGGCCTCGTTCGCGAAGCCCAGCGCCGCACCCTGAAGCTTGCAGACACCGGCATGGCCGTCACGCTCGACATCGGCCAGGCGGACAACGTACACCCGCCAGATAAGCAGACTGTAGGCGCCCGGCTCGCGCTTGCGGCAAGGGCGATCGCCTACGGAGAGAAGGTTGAGTTCAGTGGGCCACTCTACCGGCAGGCAACGACGGAGGGCAGCAGTATGCGTATCTGGTTTGACCATGCAGACCGCCTGAACGCAAAGGGCGAACTGCGAGGGTTTGAGATTGCCGGGCACGATCAGCACTTTTACCCGGCCACGGCAAAGATCGAAGGCAGCACGGTCCTGGTCGCCGCTCCGGAAGTGGCACGGCCGGAGCTTGCTCGCTATGGCTGGGCGAATGCTCCCCAGGCTACCCTCTACAACGGCGAGGGTCTGCCCGCCTCAACCTTTACCTCACAGGAGCAATTGGCCTCTCCGTGCCCGGCCGCCTACCCGGGCGGCTGCCCACAGTAGTTTAGACACCGCCAGGCTTGCGAGACTCGCGCATCATTGTAAGGAAGGCAGCGGTGATGCCGTTGGGCCATTTGCGGGGCCAGGCGACCACCAGGTCGATACTCGCCCCAGGTTGGTCGATCGGTTGAAAAGCGAGCTCCTCGGGAGCGAAGTACTGTGCGTTGCCTGGCAGGATCGCAATCCCCTCGCCGGCGTGAACCAGGGTCAGGACGCCGGTAGACACCGACGCCATGGCGACGATGCGCGGGGAAAAGCCCGCCTCGGCGCATAGCGAGATGACCTTGTCGAAGAGCACGGGCGAGGTCTCGCGCTGCGCCATCACAAAGGGCTCCGCCGCCAACTCGGCGAGCCTAACCCCGGGGCGAGCCAGACGGTGCGCCCGGGGCGTGACGAGAAACAATGGCTCCGCGTAGAGCTGCTCGAATTGAAGCTGTACCGAGGCAGCGGGTTCGACGATCCGCGTGAAGCCGATGTCGATACTTCCTTCCAGAAGCGCCTCCTGCTGACTGCTGGGTGTCAACTCGACAAGCGAGACACGAACGCCCGGGTAGCGGGCACGAAAATCGCGGATGAGCCTGGCGAAGAAGTCACCTGTGCCACCGACAAAGAAGCCGATGACCAGGGTCCCGATCTCGCCGCGCACGGAACGCCGGGCCACCTCGACCGCGCGCTCAGCAGCAGCGAGCGTGCGCTTGGCCTCTTCAAGGAAGAGCTTGCCATGCGGAGTAAGCTGGACGCGATGAGTGCTCCGGTCGATCAGGGGCGCGCCCAGCTCCTGCTCCAGGTCGCGCACCTGTTCGCTGATCGCCGACTGAGATACATGCAGCTCACGGGCGGCGTTGGTAAAGCCACCAGCTGCTGCAACCGAGACAAAGTAGCGTAGGTGACGTAGTTCCATCCCTCTACTCTATCGGCCAAACCGATGAAGATAGTCGGAACAAACTGTTTGGCATTCCGCTCGTAATGTGAGGAACTACTAATGGCGTCGTACCTCCATTTCAGCTGTGGGAAGATCAACCTATGTGGATCGTCAAAGTCGCGCTCGACCGTCCTTACACGTTCATCATCCTGGCATTGCTGATCCTGATCCTGAGCCCGGTCGTGATCCTGCGCACGCCCACCGACATCTTCCCCAACATCGACATACCTGTCGTCTCGGTGGCGTGGCAGTACACGGGCATGAACCCGGAGGAGCTGGAGGGACGGCTGACCTCTCCTTTTGAGAAGGGCTTGACCACGCTGGTCGACAATATCCAGCACACCGAGTCGACCACCTACAACGGGGTGGTGGTGGTCAAGGTCTTTCTGCAGCCGGGGGCGAGCCTTGACACGGCGAACGCACAGGTGACAGCGACCTCGCAGTATATGCTGCGCCAGTTACCACCGGGTACGCTGCCACCTGAGATTATCAACTTCAGTGCTTCGAGCGTTCCGATCCTGCAGCTGAGCGTCTCCGGCGAAGGATTGAGCGAGCAGCAGCTTAACGACTACAGCCTCAACTTCATCCGCCCCCAGCTGATCACTGTCCCCGGCGCAGTGGCCCCGCAGCCCTACGGCGGTAAGCAGCGCCAGGTCACGGTGAGCATGGAGCAGGAGGCGATGCAGGCGAAGGGCGTTTCGCCGGCCGATGTTCTCGCCGCTCTCAACGCGCAAAACGTGGTGATGCCTTCAGGAACAACCAAGATCGGCGTCTATGAGTACGATGTGCGCACCAATGGTGCGCCGCAGTCGATAGCCGACCTATCGATGCTGCCGATCAAGCAGGTCAACGGCGCGACCGTGTACCTGCGAGATGTGGCGACGGTCAGTGACGGCTCGGCTTTCCAGACCAATGTGGTGCGCGCTGACGGACGCCGCGGCGTGCTGATCTCGATCCTGAAGAACGGAAGCGCCTCCACGCTCGATGTCGTGGGCGGCGTGCGCGCGATGTTGCCTCGAGTCGCGACACTGGTACCGCCTAACCTGAAGATGACCCCGCTTTCTGACCAATCCGTCTTTGTGCGCGCGGCGGTTTCAGGCGTGGTGCGCGAAGCGGTGATTGCGGCTGCCCTGACGGCGATGATGATCCTGCTCTTTCTGGGTAGCTGGCGGTCGACGATCATCATCGCGATTTCGATCCCGCTCTCCATCCTTTCCTCGGTGATCGTGCTCAGCTTGCTAGGCGAGACGATCAACACAATGACGCTTGGCGGGCTCGCACTTGCGGTCGGCATTCTGGTAGACGATGCGACCGTGACGATTGAGAACATCGAGCGGTTTCTTGAAGAAGGCTACGGTCTGCGCGAGGCGATCCTCGAAGGCGCCGGGCAGATTGCGACCCCGGCGCTGGTCTCCACCCTTTGCATTTGTATCGTCTTCTTTCCGATGTTCTTTCTCTCCGGGGTGGCGAGATACTTATTCGTGCCGCTCGCCGAGGCTGTCGTCTTCGCGATGATCGCCTCCTACATTCTTTCGCGTACGCTGGTCCCGACACTCGCGATGTATCTGCTCAAGGCCAAGCATGGCGGCCACTCGAAGAACCCGCTGGTGCTCTTTCAGCGTGGTTTCGAGCGTGGATTTGAAGGGGTACGTTCCCGCTATCGGGGCTTGCTCGATGTCGCGGTGCATGCGCGATTTATCTTTGTGCCTGTCTTCCTGCTGGCTTGCATTGCGACCTTCGCGCTTGCTCCTTTTCTAGGCCAGGATTTCTTTCCTGACACCGACAGTGGCGAGTTCATTCTGCATCTGCGCGGCGCTACCGGGCTGAGGATCGAGGAGACGGCCAAGCTCTGCGACCTTGTCGAAGACAATGTACGTCGCATTGTGCCTCCCAAGGAGATCGTGAGCATTCTCGATAACATCGGGTTGCCCTACAGCCCGATGAACACCATGCACAGCACATCGGGACTGATCGGCGCATCCGATGCAGATGTTATGGTCAGCCTCTCGGAGAAGCATCATCCGACTGCTGAGTACGTACGCAAATTGCGCGAAGAGCTTCCGCGAGCCTTCCCCGGGGTGCTCTTCTACTTTCTGCCGGCCGATATTACGACCCAGATCTTGAACTTTGGACTGCCCGCACCAATCGATGTGCAGGTGCAGGGAACCGATGTGCGCCAGAGCAAAAGGCTGGCAGACGAGCTGCTGCTGCAGATGCGCCACGTGCCGGGCCTGGTCGATCTACGGGTGCAGCAGCCGCTCGATTACCCGACCCTCGACATCGACATGGATCGCACCAAGGCAGTGCAGGGAGGCTACACCGCGCGCGATGTAGATCAGAGCGTGCTCAACACACTGAGCGGCAGCTTCCAGATCACGCCGATGTTCTTTCTCAACTATAAGAACGGGGTTAACTACAATCTCGTCGCGCAGACGCCGCAGTACGACATGGAGTCGCTGCAGGCGCTCCAAAACATTCCCATCCACGCAACCACCGGCACAGGTGCGACCGGGACCACGAGCAACGCGGCTTCGGGAATCCTGGCCAATATCGCCTCGGTTCATCGCGATACCGAGATGGCGGTGGTCTCGCACTACAACATTCGTCGCACGATCGACATTTACGGCAGCATCCAAGGCCGGGATCTGGGCGCGGTTGGCGCACAGGTGCAGCGGATTGTCGATAACAACAAGAGCAGGTTTCCTCGTGGCACATTTGTAGCCGTGCATGGCCAGGTAGACACCATGCACAGCGCCTACGTGGCGCTGCTCGCTGGTCTCGCCTTTGCGATCGTGCTGGTCTACATGTTGATCGTGGTCAACTTTCAATCGTGGCTTGACCCGTTCATTATTGTCACTGCGTTGCCTGCTGCGCTCGCGGGCATCGTCTTTTTTCTCTTCGTGACACGGACCACGCTGAGTGTGCCGGCGCTGATGGGGGCGATCATGTGTATGGGCGTCGCCACAGCCAACAGCATCCTGGTCGTCTCCTTTGCAAAGATCCGCTATGCCGAGCATGGCGATGCGGTGCGCGCGGCGATCGAGTCGGGCAGCACGCGTTTTCGCCCGGTCTGCATGACCGCGCTCGCCATGATTATCGGCATGATCCCGATGGCACTCGGCCTGGGCGATGGCGGCGAGCAGAACGCGCCGCTGGGCCGGGCAGTCATTGGCGGCCTGATGTTTGCGACTGTGGCCACACTCATCTTCGTGCCGTCGGTGTTTGGTCTGCTCCATGGGAGTCGGTCTGCCGGCGAGCAGCCACATGAAGCCGAGCCGAAGCACCAGCATGCCTGAGTGCAGGTCAAGCGGGCGCGTATTGTGGCGCAGCAAACCTTAGGCAGCACAATCGTATCGAGGCAGCTAAGTAATTCGTAAGTTGTAAGTGGGACGGAGACTATGGATCCTTCAAAAGATATCGGCACCTCGCAGCAGCCACCCGCGCGGGCTCCGTTCGCGTCGGATCAAGGCGCAGCCTCGGATGTGTCACCCAGGCAAGGTCGCGGGCGAGGTATTCTCATTGCGCTGGTCGCCTGCCTGATCGTTGCTTTCCTTGTCTACAGCGGCATCCATGCACGGTCTGAGTCAGAGACGACGCTCAAGCATGACACCGAGGCTGCCGCGACGCCGACAGTCCGCACAACCCAGCCCTCAGGTGGCGGTGCGCCCGGCGAAGTCACTCTGCCAGCTAACGTCACGGCCTATGTTGATACGCCGATCTATGCCCGCACCAGCGGCTATCTTCGCCACTGGTATGCCGACATAGGCACGCGCGTAACGCAGGGCCAGCTGCTTGCCATCATTGAATCGCCGGAGGTCGATCAGCAGGTTGCTCAGGCATCAGATGAGGTCAAGACAGCGCAGTCCAACTTACAACTGGCGCAAACCACGGCGGTGCGCTGGCAGAAGCTGCTGGCCAAGAACGCAGTCTCCAAACAGGAGGCGGACCAGGTGACGAGCAATCTTGCCTCCAGCCAGTCGATGCTCTCTTCGCAGCAGGCAAACCTCGCGCGCCTGCAGCAGATGCAAGGCTTTGAGCGGATTTACGCGCCCTTTGATGGGGTGGTGACGGTGCGCAACGTGGATACAGGGGCGCTGATCGCTGCCGGGGATAACAGCGCGCCGAAAGAACTCTTTCATCTGGCCGCGGTGCGCAGGCTGCGTGTCTTTGTGCCGGTGCCGGAGGTCTACGAGAGCGCGGTCCATGACAAGACCCGGGTGCTGCTGACCTCCGATGCTTTTCCGAACGAGAAGTTCTACGGCATCCTTACACGCACCTCGCATGCCGTGGACCCGAGCTCGCGCACCCTTAATGTAGAGGTGGATGTCGACAATTCGACTGGCAAGCTGCTGCCGGGCGCCTATGCGTTTGTGCATCTCAACGTTCCCTCTGAGGCGCGCGCACTGACCATCCCATCAAACACGCTGCTTTTTCGCAGTGAAGGTTTGCGTGTGGGGGTGGTGGAAAGTGGCCACGTACAACTTAGACCGATCACGCTCGGCCATGATTATGGGGCGACCGTTGAGGTGATCTCCGGCTTGTCTCCAAAAGACCAGGTAATTCTGGATCCATCGGACTCGTTGCAGAACGGCGATGCGGTGCAGGTAGCTGTGCAGCCGTCCTCTGCAGCGGGGCAGAGCAAGGGAGAAGGGCAGTGAGCAAGCGCAGAAAAACCTTGCTGCTGTGCGGCACTGCCATGGCGCTGAGCGTGAGCGGCTGCATGGTTGGACCAAAGTACACGCGGCCTGTAACATCCGTGCCGCCGACATTCAAAGAGCCGCCTCCGCCAGGCCAGGAGAGCGGCTGGAAGACCGGAACACCCAGCGATGGAGCGCTCAAGGGAAGCTGGTGGCAGGAGTTCAAGGACCCGCAACTCGACGCGCTCGAGATCCAGGTGGATACGGCAAATCAGACGTTAAAGGCATCCGAGGCTAACTTCCGCTCGGCACGCGCGCAGATCAGCTATAACAGGTCCAGTCTTGCCCCGACTCTTGGTGTCGGACCAAGCATCGGCGGGGAGCGCTTGTCTGCCAATCAGCCTTACTTTAATAGCGCACTGGATAATAATGGCGAGGGCGTCTTTAATCTTCCGTTTGATCTTAACTATGAAGTTGACTTATGGGGAAGGATCCGTAGAGGCATTAATGCGGCGCGTGAGAGCGCCCAGGCCAGTGCGGCGGATCTTGAAAATGCACGCCTGAGTCTGCATGCAGAGTTAGCTGTGGACTACTTCGAGGTGCGCAGCTCGGACGCTCAACTGAAGCTCGTCAACGACACGATCGTGGCCTATGAGCGGGCTTTCAACTTAACTAACGATCGGTACGAGGGCGGTGCTGCGCCGCAGTCTGACGTGGACCAGGCGCGCACCCAGTTAGATACAGCGCGCGTCTTGTCAACTGACCTGAACATCGCACGCGCACAGTATGAGCATGCGATCGCAGTGCTAATCGGCAAGCCGCCTGCCGAGTTCACGCTCGCCGCTCTGCCGCTCAACCAGAATGCACCGGCGATGCCGCAGGTGCCGGGCATGCTGCCCTCCGAGTTACTTGAGCGACGGCCTGACATCGCTGGCGACGAACGGCGCATGGCCTCAGCCAATGAGCAGATCGGCATCGCACGGGCTGCCTATTATCCAACCTTGAGTATCAGCGCGCAGGGAGGCTTCCTCGGCACCTCGGCGCTCAACTGGTTTACCTGGCCGAGCCGTTTCTGGGCAGTCGGGCCGAGCTTCAACGAGACGATCTTTGACGCTGGACGGCGACGCGCTGTCACCCAGACTGTCACTGCCAATTACGACGTAACGATTGCAAACTATCGGCAGACCACGCTCACGGCCTTCCAACAGGTGGAAGACAACCTGGCAGCGCTGCGGGTGCTGGCTACCGAAGCACAGCAGCAGCATGAGACAACCGCCTCGGCCGAACAATCGCTGGACTTATTCAACGTGCGCTACGAAGGCGGTGTCGACACCTATCTGCAGGTGATTACCTGGCAGACCGCGGCGCTGAACAATGAGCGCAACGATATCGACATCATGCGCCGGCGTCTTGAGGCGAGTGTGCTGCTGTTCAAAGCGCTCGGCGGCGGGTGGACTCGAGCGCAACTTCCGAAGGTCTAAGCAGCATTGTTTCCTCGCTTCACTGTCGCTCCAGAGATGCACCATTAGTACTCTGCTCAAGCGGCAGCCCTTGCTCTAGACTGGCAGCAATCAAAGGCATTTCTCGTCTACGTGTAGCGCTTAGCGGTTGTGAGAGAAGCGCTGGCAAGAGGGCTCCCGGGCCCACGGTACCCGGTCCACGGGAGACGAGAGGTGCTTTCAGGGGCGTGCGATGACGTACTACATTAAGAGTGCTGACCGGCTTGAGGTCATCCTGGCAGAGATGGCAGCCGAGGGGCCAGAGGCTCGGCGCACGCGCTGGCAGAGATGGCTTGATCGTGAAGCAGGGGTGCGGGCGGAGCGCCTGGTTCTTTTTGGCGCCGGAGCCATGGGACAGTGGACGTTGCAACGCCTTCGCCAGGCCGGGGTTGAGCCTTGCTGCTTTGCTGACAACCAAGCGCAGTTGTGGGGCACGAGTGTGGATGGGCTGGAGGTGCTCTGCCCGGCTGGAGCGGCACAGCGCTTCGGCCACGACGCCTGCTTTGTTGTCACCATCTTCAACGGGAGTCCGGCGCGACAGCAGTTGCGGCAACTGAACTGCACCACTGTCGTTCCGGCAGCCGTGCTGTTCTGGAAGTACCACGCGCAACTTACGCCGGAGAGCGGTCTGGACACGCCGGAACGACTGGTGGAAGAAGTCGCGGCGATCCGGCAATGTTTTGCGATCCTTTCTGACGAGGCGTCTCGGCACGAGTTGTGCAGTCAGGTGGAGTGGCGGTACTGGATGTCTCCGGAGTCTTTAGCCTGCCCGGCCGAACAAGGCCACGTGTATTTCCCGGCCGATCTGATCACCGAAGATCCAGAGGAGGTCTTCGTGGACGGAGGCGCCTTTGACGGTGACAGTGTGCGCAGCTTTCTTCAAGAACGAAAGTCTTTTCGACACGTCTATGCGCTTGAGCCGGACACCTCAAACTATGCTCGTCTTTGTACGTCGGTCGAGCACTTACCCGCACACTTGCAGAGCAGGATCACCGCGTGGCCCTATGCGCTTGGCGACAAAAACAGGCAGGTCAGCTTCGTCGAAGCGCATGATCAGAGCTCGAAGGTAAGCGCCGACAAGCAAGGGACTGCGGTTGATTCCCGGACTCTGGACTCGCTGCCATGGGAGGCGAAGCCCACTTACATCAAGCTGGACATAGAAGGCTATGAGCCGCTTGCCATTGCAGGTGCGGCCGATCTACTACGGAGCGAGATGCCGGTGCTGGCTATCTGTGTCTATCATCGATCGCAGCATCTATGGCAGATACCCAATCTGATCCATTCGATCGCACCCGGTTACGCTTTTTTTCTAAGGCGCTATGCAGAGGATAACTGGGAAGAGGTCTGCTATGCAGTGCCGCCTGGTCGTTTGAAGCAGCAGCACGAAGTGCGGCAGTGACGGACTGAGCGCGCGACCCAGCCAGAGCGCGCCGATGGGACTGTAGCCTTGCGTGAGCCGACCGCGTCAGGCTTCTCTAACCAGAGCAGGGATAGCCAAGCTGCCGGCTGCGGGTGCTTTCGCGTATGCCTGATCGATCAAGCAGAACACCATCACTATTTGGCAGGCGATGGTTGCGATTTACGTAAAGCTAGGCTGATTGCCGCGCCTGCGAGCGCGAGCACGCTCATGCCATACAGCCCGCCGGCGAAGCTGTGGGTCGCGTCGCGTAAACGCCCCGTGAGGTAAGGTCCAAGGAAGCCGCCGAATCCGCCCACCGTCGTGATGATCGCGATGCCCCCGGCCGCGGCCGTTCCTTCGACCATCGTCGTGAGCCAGGTCCAGAAGGGACCCTGGAGCGAGAAGACCCCGATGGCTGCAACCGAAAAGGCGATGAGCACGGTCGGGATACTCTGCGCGTTCGCTACCAAAACAAAGCCGGCAGCCGAGAGAGTCAGGCAGCCAGCGACGTGCCATCGGCGTTCATTCAGGCGATCTGAGCTCCAGCCAATGATCACCATGGCGAAGGCAGTGACCAGGTAAGGGAGTGTTGCATAGCGCGCAATGCTGCTGGCCTCGCCAACGCTCAGCGACTGCTTGGCCGCGCCGCCCGCGTGAAAGCTGGCTAGGATCAGCGGCATCCACAGATTGATCGTGTAAATGGCAACCTGGCTTGCGAAGAAGACCGCAGCCAGCATCCAGACAGCAGGCAGTTTCAGTGCGTCGAGGAAGTTATGGCGTCCTGTGGTGCCGGAGCTCTCGCGATCTTTCTTGAGTTCGTTATCAAGCCACTCGCGCTCTTGCGGTTTGAGCCAGCCTGCCTGGTCGGGGCGGTCCTTGAGCAGTACCAGCACAGAGAAGCCGGCCACAATCGTAGGTACCCCTTCTGAGAGGAACAGCCACTGCCAGCCATGCAGCCCTCGCGCGCCGTCGAGCTTCAGCAGGATACTCGAGAGCGGCGAGCCAACTACCCCGGCAATCGCGGTCGCAGTCATAAAACGGGCGACGGACCGGGCCCGCTCGCGTGAGGGAAACCAGTAAGTGAGATAAAGGATCATGCCAGGGAAAAATCCTGCCTCGCTGACACCGAGCAGGAAGCGCAAGGCGTAGAAAGAGCCCGCCGAATGCACGAAGACCATACAGGACGAGATAATGCCCCAGGTGATCATGATGCGCGCGATCCAGAGCCGGGGGCCGACGCGGGAAAGGATCAGATTGCTGGGCAGGTCAAAGAGGGCTGAGCCGATGAAAAAGATGCCGGCGCCGGTGCCATAGACGGTGTCACTAAAGTGAAGCTGCTGCTTCATCTGGACGGCGGCAAAGCCTACATTGACGCGGTCCAGGTAGGCCAGGATGTAGAGCAGGAACATGTACGGGATCAAACGCCAGCTGATCTTTGCGTACAGCGCGCCTCCGTCCACCTGGCTCGTCGAGCGAGCGGCATCCTGCGGAAGCTCAGCGGTTGACCGTTCAGGCATCCCTTTACTGTATTGCCTCTGCTGCCAAGATCAAGTTGAACAAAGTAAACATGTTGTGATTGGGGACAAAAGTGCGCTGTCCTCGGCTGTAACCTGGATGGAAATCCGCGTCTCATCCAATGAGCTGACCGGGAGGCACGACTTTGCCAGTAGCCCTACGAGAGAGCAAGACAAGCAGGTACGGCCGCGCGGCCATTCTAGCCGGGATATTGGCTGGGGCGCTGGGCGGCGTAGCCGGCTCCGCGGCCAAGATCGCCAGCGAAGCCATCTATCCGCCACGCACCCTCGGGCAGACACCGCCGCCAGTGGTGCTCGCGGAGCGGATTGCCGGCCACCCGCTCAGCAAGCACGAGCAATTTGTCTCCATGGAGGCGATCCACTGGACCTTTGGTGCAGCTGCTGGTGCGGTGTACGGGGGCGTGGCGGAGGTAATCCCGGTAGTGCGGATCGGCTACGGCATCGTCTTTGGACTGGTCCTGCAGCTGTTCACCCACGAGTCGACGGTGCCGCTTCTCGGCCTGGATAAGCCGCCGCTCGAACAGCCGGTTCGAGAGCACGCGAGCGAATTTGTGAGCCACGCCTGCTATGGACTTGCGACTGAGGTGGTAAGGCGGCTGGTTCGTCGCAGGCTCGGGCCACCGACCAGTTAAGCTGCCAGCCGCAGAGTTTTCGCCGGAGGAGTTGGGGAATGAACCCTGTAACGACTCGAATTGCGTGTTGACCCGGTAAGCAGACGCGGGCGCTCTATCCTGTCATCAAGTGACTGCGGCCGCGCTGGCGCGATCCGTGCGCGATCCAAGAGGGACATGACAGAGGCGATCACGGCAAACCGCGGTATTCACCAGACCGAACTGATCCTGCTCGTGCTGGTCGGCTTCATGGCGGCGCTCACTGCAGCGGCCCATCGGCTGAAGGTCCCCTATCCCATCGTGCTGGTACTCGGGGGTCTGGCTCTTAGCCTGGTTCCAATCTTTCCCGACATTTCGCTCAACCCGAACTTTATCTTTCTGGTCGTGTTGCCGCCACTGCTCTACGCCAGTGCGTTGCAAACCTCTTGGCGCGACTTTCGCGACAACATTGTCACCATCCTGCTGCTCGCCTTCGGACTGGTGGCCTTTACCGTGGTCGGGGTAGCGGTGATTGCGCACCTGCTGCTGCCGGCTTTTGATCTGGCATCCGCGGCCGTTCTGGGTGCCGTAGTTTCGGCTACCGACACGATTGCTGCTTCCTCGATCGGCCGACGGGTAGGCCTGCCTTCGGAGCTGCTCCAGATCATCGAGGGCGAGAGCATGGTGAACGACGCGGTCAGCCTGGTCGCGCTCCAGCTTGCGCTCAGCGTCGTCGTGTCAGGCGCCACGCCTACGCTGATCGAGGGTGCTGGCGAGTTGCTGCTCCTTGTCGTCGGCGGGGTCATCGCCGGCCTGCTCGTCGGTAAGCTCGTTTACCTCTTGCAGCGACCGGTTCGCGGCACAGCGGAGCAAACCCTGGTCTCGCTGGCTACACCGTACGTTGCCTACCTGCTGGCTGAGAGTCTGCACTCCTCGGGTGTGCTGGCCACGGTCTGCTGCGGCTTGTATGTGGGCCGCAAGAGTTCTGAAGCTTTTACCTCCGAGGCGCGCGTGGAGTCGCAGGCGGTCTGGAACACGGTTGAATTTATCCTGAATGGGTTCGTGTTCATCCTGATCGGTCTGCAATTGCCCAGGGTGCTGGACCTGATGCGACCGCTGGACTGGCCGCGCCTGCTCGCGGGCAGCGCCTTCATCAGCCTGCTGTTGCTGGGGCTGCGTATGGCCTGGATCTACCCGGTCGCTTACCTGGCCCGGGCTGTACGCCACCGCCTGCTTCGCCAGCACAACGCGCTCGAAGTCGACCGGCGCCGGGCGTTCATCGTCGGATGGGCCGGGATGCGCGGCGTGCTTACGCTCGCCGCCGCTCTCTCTCTGCCGGAGACCACCGATGCAGGAGCTCCGTTCCCGCACCGCGCTGTGATCATCTTTCTCGCGTTTGCAGCCATTCTGGTCAGCCTCACCGGTCAGGGCCTCAGCCTGCCATGGATCATCCGCAAGCTGAAGGTATGCGCGTCAAGCGGCATGCTGGAGGAAGAGCGGCGTGCGCGGCGGGTGCTCATCAAGGCAGCGCTCGGCATGCTAGAAAAACTTCGCCAGGATAACCCGGAGCAGGTCCAGGTCACCACCGATCTGATCGAACGCTACTATCGGCAGCGGCTGGAGAGCCTAAGGGAAGAGTCGCGGGGCGGCAGTGGCCGCGAGCAGATCCGCCTCTACGGCGAACTCACCAGCAAGCTTCGCGAGGTCGAGCGTGCTGAGCTGATTCGGCTGCAGAACGAAGGCGCCCTCGGAGGCGAGACGCTGCGCAAGCTGGAAAGGGAACTGGACCTGTTGGACCTGAGATGGCCTTCCGCCTGAATCAGCCGCGACAGGGAAGCTTGATCCCGCGCCGGCCTCGGACCTGACCCTGCTGCTACAAGAGCGTTTCTACACGCACCTGCCATCCTCTACCCGCGGGATCGCCAGCGGATTGTCACTCTTGAGTGCTGCCGGCAGAAGCGACTCTGGAAACTCCTGGTAGCAGACAGGCCGCAGGAAACGCTCGATCGCTCGCGTGCCGACCGATGTCGTTCGACTGTCGGTAGTGGCCGGGTAGGGGCCGCCGTGAACGATCGCGTGACCCACTTCGACTCCGGTCGGGAAGCTGTTGATCAGCAGACGACCTGCCTTTCGCTCGAGAACCAGTAGAAGCGTGCGGGCCTGCGAGAGATCCTGCTCATTTGCCGGATCCAGGTGAATGCCGCTGGTGAGCTGGCCTTCCAGCCCTTCCGCTATGCGTCGCATCTGCTCAAAGTCCTTGCAGACGACAAGCAGGGAGCAAGGCCCGAAGACCTCCTCTGAGAGAGCAGGCTCTGAGAGAAACTCCTCACCCCGGGTACGGAAAAGCGCCGGCTGCGCGGCAGAAGCGGCTCGGCTCGAGCCGGCGCCTTCAGCCAGCAGGCTAACGCCAGCAGATGCCAGCAGGCCGGCACGCCCCTTGTGAAAGGCGTCGGCGATGCCTGCATTGAGCATAGTGCCGGGCTGCTTGCCGGTCAGAGCAACCGCCGCTGCCTGAGCGAACCGCTCCAGCGCCGGACTTTCAATCGCAAAGACAAGACCTGGGTTGGTGCAGAACTGGCCTACGCCGAGCGTGAGCGAGTCGATAAAGGCTGCGCCAATAGCCTCGGCGCGGCTCTCAAGCGCTGCCGGCAACAGGAAGAGCGGGTTCACCGAGCTCATCTCCGCATAGATCGGAATGGGCTGCGGCCTCGCCGCAGCAAGCTGCGCCAGAGCCAGGCCGCCCCGACGCGACCCAGTGAACCCGACTGCCTGGATCACCGGATGCTGAACGAGAGCCTCACCGATCGCGTTGCCCTCGCCAAGCACGAGTGAGAAGACGCCTGACGGCAAGCCGCATTTTGCGACCGCAGCCTGGATGGCACGGCCTGCAAGCTCGGATGTTCCCAGGTGCGAGGGGTGAGACTTGGCGATCACGGGGCAGCCGGCAGCCAGAGCCGAAGCTGTATCTCCGCCTGCGACTGAGTAGGCAAAGGGAAAGTTGCTCGCACCAAAGACGGCGACAGGACCGAGGGCGATATTCCGCCTGCGCAGGTCCACACGCGGCAGTGGCTTGCGATCTGGCAGCGGAGGGTCAAGGGTTGCATCGAGCCAGCGGCCTTCGCGCACTACCCGTGCATACAGCCGCATCTGCCCGACCGTGCGAGCACGTTCGCCTTCCAGGCGCGGGCGCGTCAACGCTGACTCCGCCATCGCACGGTCGATAAGTGCATCGCCAAGTGCAAGCAGCTCCTCGGCGATGGTTTCCAGGAAGCGAGCTCGCTCTTCGAGGCTTGTCTCCTGGTAGGCGTCCATGGCGGACTCGGCCAGCCGGCACGCGCTCTCGACCGAGGCAGCATCGCCGCTGGGAAACGCAGGCTCCAACCTCTGGCCAGTTTCGGGATCGGTAGCAAAGAACTCAGCGCCCGCACCACACACAGCCTCGGCACCTAACAGCATCTCTCCGGTCACTTTCACCAGGCTGGCCCCCAGATTGCGCTCTATCTTTACACGCAGTCTATATGGGCCGCTCTTTTGTTGCTCACCAAGCCTGCCAGTAATCCTGCTGCATCCTACAAGCTCGAACTCTTTCGATGAAGCTGGCTGGCGGGATCCAGCTGGGAGAATAGCTGACTATGCGGAAAACAATTGTTGCGAGCAATGGCTACGCGCTGGCAGCCGAACAGATCTTGCCCGACCGTCTATGGCTCGATCTAGAAAAAATTGCAAGCATTGAGATCTCCTCCGAAGACAAACACTATCCGGTGGAGCAGGCCTTTGCACGGATGGACGACGAGAGCGTTAAGCAACCAACCGGCTGGCGTGCGAATATGCTGGGCCCTCAGACACTGTGTCTTCGCTTTGACCAACCGCAGAAGATCAAGCGGATCCTGCTGCACTTTCGTGAAACCGAGCAGGAACGCTCCCAGGAATTCAGTCTGCAGGCAAGTCTGGCCGAAGGCCGCACTCACGAGATCGTCCGGCAACAGTGGAGCTTTAGCCCCGGCGGCTCTACAGATGAAAAAGAGAACTACCTGGTGAATCTAGAAGAGGTGACTGCGCTTACCCTCTGGATTGATCCGGATAGAGGACGTGATCGTTACTATGCAACGTTGGCTGCGCTGCGCGTGGAAGGGTTGTAACTCACACCAGCAGAAAACGGTATCGCATTTTACTGAGATGGAAGCTCTTGATCAGGTCTTTCCCCCGGACGGCAATCAGGCGATGGCAAACTGCTTCGCCTGATCCTTGCCGCCTTTTACTCAAAGTGCCAGGCAAGCAGATAAACCCTATACAGGATTTGACCAGCCCCCGACTGAGCGAGTGAGATCGTTAGCCTGCTCTGGTCCCCAGCTACCAGGCTTATATTTGTGCACCTTCGGCAGGTCTTTGAGCAATGGGTCCATGACGCGCCAGCTTTCCTCGACATAATCCTCACGGGCAAACCAGACTGGATTGCCATGCATGGCGTCTTCGAGTAACTCCTCGTACGGGAGAACATCATTGGAGCCGGATTGCTGGGATGCTTTTAGCTCGACCATGGAGCCGCGCAGCGTATCGCCAGCCTCCTTGACAGAGCCACCAATGGCAACCACTGGCTCACCGCTCAGGCGAAAGCGAACATAGTTTTGTGGAGTAAGTTTTTCTGAAAATACAGCAGGGGTCTGGCGAAGCTTCGCAATAATTTCTGTCGCACTCTTGTTGAGCAGCTTGCCAGTGCGAATAAAGAAAGGTACATCACGCCACCGCCAGCTGTTTACATTCAGCTTGAGTGCGGCAAAGGTTTCTACGTTAGAATCCTCGCGCACGCCGGGTTCATCGAGGTAACCATCGAACTGGCCGAGCACCACATCGTCAGCGGTAATCGGCTTTACGCTCTTGAGCACTTTGACTCGTTCATCGCGCAGACTTTCGACATCCGGGCAGGGAGGCGGCTCCATCGCGATGTTGGACAGCAGCTGCATCAGGTGATTCTGCACGACGTCCCGCAGCGCGCCTACGCTGTCGTAGAAGCTTCCACGGCCTTGGATGCCGAAGCTTTCTGCCATGGTGATCTGCACACTCTCGATGTACTGGCGATTCCAGATCGGCTCGAGAAACGAATTCGCGAAGCGGAAGAAGATCAGGTTCTGCACAGAGTTTTTGCCAAGGTAGTGATCGATACGAAAGATACACTCCTCAGGAAACACTTCGTGGATGGCGTGGTTGAGCGCCGCCGCGGATTCGACATTATGACCAAATGGTTTTTCAACGACGACGCGCGCCCCGACTTCCGCGTTGCCGGAAACTTTCAGTTGCTGCACCACCCGCACAAACAGCGATGGCGGAATGGCCAGGTAGTGCAAGGGGTATTTCGCGGCGCCCAGCTGCTCACGTACCTGGACGAACGTGGCAGGATCGTTGTAGTCGCCGTCTACGTAGCGTAGCTTGTCGAGCAGGATATCGATGCCTTCGGGATCAATGCCGCCATGCTTCTCAATGCTGTCCTTGGCCCGGGCTTTCAGGTCGTCCAGTGTCCATCCGGCTTTCGCCACGCCCACCACAGGACCGAGCAACTTACCTCGTCTCGCGAGCCGCTGGAGCGATGGGAAGATCTGCTTGTAGGCCAGGTCACCCGTTGCACCGAAAAATACCAGCGCGTCCGACACTATCTGCTCCATGAAACATCCTTTCTGGATTCGAACACTGCTTGGACATCGTAGACCATGCTTATGATTCCACTTGTGCGGGCGGCGCCGCAAATAGCTGCGTGCCTCCTCCAGGCCTGTGTTGTTCTACGTATCTGGATGCGCGCAGCCAGCACCGAGGTGTCGTCGGGCGCGGATTGAACAACGGTAAGCGCGCGTAAAGCCATTTGCTCCTGTCAACGCCAGCCGTGATTAACTCAGATTCCTGCTCCCCCTGAACCTGCCTTTACAACGCTTCACCAACCCGCTGGATGGGCTGCGTTGCTGCGCTCTCTGGTCAGCATATACGGAGACACCTCTGCACTATCTACTGTGCAGAGAGATGACCAGCGTTTTTAGAAAGGCCGAAAAAGTTGATTTGCACTTTGACAAATGAACACACAGACTGCATCCTAAGCGAAGAAAAGGCGAAGTAAGCCGGAACTTCTCGGGCGCTCTCAGCCTCAAGCCCGGCACGCATTGCGCCACTCGTCAGGAGGCACCATCCCATGCACGCTGCTCTCGTTTCTACCCCGTACGCAGAGCGTCCTGGCTCCGGTATCCTTCGCGCCCAGGCTCTGCGGAGTCAGATTGAGGCCTCTCTGGAGGACCGTTTTCCAGGTGCTCTGACCCCGGCACCACGCCAGCTCCGGGAGATACGAGCAACCGGCATAGAAGCTCTGGATGCGATGCTGGAAGGTGGGCTGCCGGTGGGCGCGATCACGGAACTTGTAGGGCCACTCTCATCAGGTCGCACCGGCGTTGCCTTCAGCGCTGTGGCTGAGGCCATGCGGGAAGGCAGTATGTGTGCCTGGATCGATGCAAGCGACGCGTTTGACCCCGAGTCTGCTGCAGCCAATGGCGTGCGCCTGGAGCAGCTGCTATGGGTACGCTGCGGCATCCCCGGTGTGGCAAACACCGGCAACGTTGCCCAGGGAGTCAAGCAGCAGGGCAGCCGGCAGCAGGCTGAGCAAGCAGGTACAGCGTACAGCGGCCGATCCGGGCAGCATCCTCGTGACGAGGTGCGGGGGCTTGACACTGCGGTCGGCGAGCTACTGCGTAGAGGGGATGGGCAAGGCCGGGGCGCGAACGGAAAGCCTGGTACGCCGAGCGCCTCCAACCGTCCGCTCGAACCGGCAGGCCGGGTAGCCGGGAGGGAAGGAGCTGGGTCCGGAACGTGCTTTACTGTCGCAAACGGGACTGTCGCGAACGGGACTTTAGCGAACAGGACTGTCGCGAACGAGGCCGGGACGCACAGAACAAGTGCGCACGGAACCAAGGGGCACAGTGCTGGTGCGGGCAGTAGCTCAGAGCCAGCCCGCCTGCCCGACAGGCAACCAGGGCGTGCCGGTACTTCGTCTGCTTCGCAGCGAAGCGCCTTCAGGCCAGTACCGCGTGAAGAACAGGTAAGCTCTGATCGGCAGCCCAAACGCGGGCGTACCGGCCTGGCAGTACAGCAACCCGGCCAGACTCAGCCCGATAGGGTGGCAGATCCACAATTTCGACCTGTACGGCAAAGCACCAACCAACCGGGTACCGGGTCAGGCGGCCCCGCAGCCCGGCCCATGAGCACCTGGGCCAGGCTTGACCAGGCACTGCGCGCAGCCGATCTTCTGCTGCAGGCTGGCGGGTTTCGGGTGTTGGTGCTCGACCTGGGCAGCGTTGCCCCAGAGCATGCGCTGAGGATCCCGCTGGCGACATGGTTTCGCTTTCGCGCCGCTGCGGACACGCACCGGACTCTTCTGATTGCGCTTACGCAGACCAGCTGCGCGCGGTCGAGTGCCGGCCTGGTGGTGCACTTTGAGCCCCTCGAGGCACAGACGGCTGGAGCGGAGCCGGTTACGCCCAATGCCAATGGCAGGCTCGTCCCAGGTCTGACCGGGTCCGAACTTGTTGGTCCGCTTGTTGGTCCGCATCTCGTCAAGACCGCCCAGCCGCGCCGTGCCGCAAGCCTAATTGAGAGCATCCGCTACCATGCGCGGCCGCTTCGGCAAAGGTTTACACCTGGCCCACACCCGGTGGCTAGGCCTTCCAGTGGCAAGCGCGCCTCCCAGGCCAGCTGGCAGCTTAGTGCCTACCCTGTGCGTGAACAGGCATGAGCCTCGCGCGCAACGACAGAGCAGGAGCTTCCGTAATGGGTCAGGCGAACCATCTTTACGCCTGCCTGCACGTGCCGGAGTTTCCTCTGCAGGCTATGCTGCGGCTACGCCATGCACTGCGCACTCGCCCGGTCGCGGTGCTGGAGGGTCATGCGCCACTGGAGCAGGTGTGCGCGGCCAGCAAGTCGGCTCGCTGCGACGGCGTAGTCAACGGCATGACCCGGGTGGAGGCAGAGTCTTTCGCGGGCATGCACCTGCTGCGGCGCAGCCTGCGCGAAGAAGCCGAGGCAAAGGCTGCGTTGCTGTCGTGTGCGTCCAAGTACACCCCAGCCATTGAAGATGCGAGCGCGGGTACGGCGGCCACCTGTGTGCTCGATCTAACAGGAACAGAGAAACTCTTCGGCGCGCCGCTGGTGCTCGCAGAGCGGCTGACTCAAGAGTTGCTCGGCTTTGGTCTCCATGCCTCGATTGCGATGAGCGCAAACTTTCATGCGGCGTCTGCGCAGGCCCGGGCCGGGGCTGGCATAACGCTGATCGCCCCAGGCCAGGAACAGCAGGCGCTCGCTCCGCTCCTGCTGGATGTGCTGCCCTTGACTGAGGCACAGGTGGACACGCTTGCCCTCTGGGGAATCCGCACGCTGGGCGGGGTTGCCGCGCTGCCGGAGCGCGCGCTGGTTGCTCGCATGGGGCAGGCCGGCAAGCAGCTGCGGCTGCTGGCTCGCGGCGAGCAGCCGCACCTTTTTCAGCCTGAGACGCCCGCCTTTGAACTGCGTGAGAGTTACGAGTTTGACTCGCCTGTCACGGTCATGGATTCGCTGCTCTTCGTCCTTGCGCCGATGCTTGAGCAACTGCTTCTCCGTGCTAGGGAGCGTGCGCTTTCGCTTGCTTCTGTTAGCGTGCTGCTGCACCTCGAGACGAGCCAGCAGCAGGCGGTGCGAGAGCACCGGATTATGGTGCGGCCGGCACTGCCAACGGAGGACCGCAAGCTGCTGCTCAAGCTGCTGCAGCTTGAACTGGATGCGCATCCGCCGCCGACGGCCGTGCTCTCACTTGAGGTCACAGCCGAGCCCGGCGACGCGGGCAAGGTACAGCTTGGATTGTTTTCGCCGCAGACGCCGGAGTCCTCGCGGCTGGACGTAACGCTCGCGCGGCTACGCAGGCTGGTTGGCGATGCCTGTGTCGGCTCACCGAAGCTGAAAGACACGCATGCGCCAGACAGCTTTCTCGTGGAGCCGTTTGCTCTAGACCGAGCCAAACCCGGTAGAGAACAATCGCCAGGCGCCCCGGCTGTGCGCCGCATCCGACCACCCGCGCCGCTCACCATGCAGACCAGCGGCGCGGTGCCGTCTGGTTTTTGGCTCAGCGGCTCGCATTATCAGGTTGTGCAGGCGATTGGGCCCTGGCGCGTAAGCGGCGCCTGGTGGAGTGCCATGGTGTGGTCTAGCGAAGAGTGGGAGTTGATTGCTCGGCAGACCTCTCTTCCCAATGCCAGTGGCGATCCGCAACAGGTATGCTGCCTGGTTGCGCGTGACCTGCTTGGCCAACAATGGCTTCTAGAAGCTTTCTACGACTAATATCTCCAACTTAGTCGAGCCCAGTGAATTGTATGAGTGATCGAGCCAGGTATGTCGAGTTACACGCGGCCAGTTCCTTCAGCTTTCTTGAAGGCGCGTCGAATCCTGAACGGCTGATTGACCAAGCAGCAGCGCTGGGCCTGCCTTCTATAGCAATTACCGATCGCAACGGCGTGTATGGTGCAGCACGATTTCACAGCCGGGCCAAGACGCTCAACCATTCTGCCAGTGGAGACAAGATAGCGGCGCACATAGGTGCTGAGATCTCGACCGTTGCCTTTGGTCAGCGCAGCAGACCGGCTGCTCACCTGCCGCACCGTATCCCTGAGGAGCCGGTTCGGCTTACCCTGCTCTGTGCTACGCGCACCGGCTACCAGAACCTGTGTCAGTTAATAACGCGATACAAGCTGCGTGCACCTGACAAGCAGGAAGGTACAGCAACCTTTGAAGATCTTGCGCAGCATGCAGAAGGACTGGTGTGCCTGACCGGTGGCGGCGAAGGGCCACTGGCCGCGATGCTGTCCAGTGGCGGCGAGCGCGCGGCAAGCCAATTATTGGATCAATTGATTGCGCTCTACGGTCAGCAGTCTGTGTATGTCGAGTTGCAGCGGCATCACGAGCGTGATCAAGAGTGGCGCAACCAGGCAGCTATACGGCTGGCGCAGAAGCATCGCTTGCCTGTACTGGCAACCAATGGCGTCCGCTATGCAACAGTCGCGGAACGCAGGCTGCTCGATGTATTTACCGGCATTCGGCACCACGTCAGCCTGGAGCAGGCTGGTCGGCTGCTTGCTCGCAACAGCGAGCGCCACCTGCGCTCGGCTGCTGAGATGCAGCAACTGTTTTACGATGTTCCGCGCGCTGTTGAGCAAACAGTAGACTTAGCGGCGCAACTTAGTTTTCGGCTGGATGACTTAGGCTACGAGTTTCCCGGCTATCCGGTGCCGGATGGCGAGACCATGGCTTCTTTTTTAGCCAAGCGCGTCAGAGAAGGTGTGCTGGTTCGCTATGGTGGAGATCACAACCAGGCTACTCGCGAGAAGGCGCACAAGCAGGCAGCCTCTGAGCTGGCGCTGATCGAGCGGCTTGGTTTTGAAGGCTACTTCCTGATCGTCTGGGACATAGTGAACTTCTGCAAAAAGAACGGGATTTTGATCCAGGGCCGTGGCAGCGCGGCTAACTCGGTGGTTTGTTATGTGCTTGAGATTACCGCGGTAAACCCCTTGGTGGAAGGCAAAGAGCTGCTCTTTGAGCGCTTCCTGAGTGAGAGCCGCGGAGAGTGGCCTGACATTGACCTCGACCTGCCTTCAGGAGACAAACGTGAGCAGGCGATCCAGTATGTCTACCAGCGTTATGGCGAGTTAGGTGCGGCGATGACAGCCAATGTGATCACTTATCGCGGACGTTCGGCAGCACGCGAAGTGGGTAAGGTGCTGGGCTTTGACGAAGAGACGCTCAACCGTCTGTCCAGCCTGGTAGGCCACTGGGAGTGGAAGGCAAAGACAGATACGATGCCGAACCAGTTTGTGCAGGCTGGCTTTGATCTCAATCATCCGCGAATCGCGCGCTACCTGGAACTATGTCTGGCGTTGCAGGACCTGCCACGCCACTTAGGCCAGCACTCGGGTGGCATGGTGATCTGCCAAGGCCTTTTGAACAAGGTAGTGCCGTTGGAGCGCGCCTCGATGCCTGGCCGGACCGTGGTTCAGTGGGACAAGGAAGACTGCGCCGACTTAGGCATCATCAAGGTTGACTTACTCGGCCTCGGCATGATGGCAGTGATGAAGGACTGTGTCGAGCTGGTAAGCGAGCACCATGGCAAGGAGTACAACCTTGGTGCGTTGCCCCAGGATGTACCCGAGGTTTACGACGCGCTCTGCCGCGCAGATACCGTTGGGATGTTTCAGGTGGAGAGCCGCGCCCAGATGGCGTCGCTGCCGCGCAACATGCCCCGCTGCTTTTACGACATCGTGGTGCAGGTGGCAATTATTCGCCCCGGGCCCATCGTCGGCAAGATGATGCATCCCTATATGCGGCGCCGCCAGAAAAAAGAAAAGGTGACGTACCCGCATCCATCGCTTGAGCCGGTGCTCGCGCGCACGCTCGGTGTGCCGCTTTTTCAAGAACAGCTGCTGCGCATGGCCATGACCGTAGCCAGCTTTAGCGGGGCCGAGGCAGAGGAGCTGCGCAGGGCAGTCGGGATGCGGCGGTCGCTGGAACGTATGGACGAGCTGGTCGTCAAGCTGCGCGCAGGAATGACGGCGAACAGGATCACTCCCGAGGTCCAGGACAACATCGTGCAGAGTGTTTCAAGCTTTGCCCTGTATGGGTTCCCAGAGAGCCACGCAGCCAGTTTTGCGTTGATAGCCTATGCTTCGGCTTACTTTAAGGTGCGCTACCTGGCCGCGTTTACCTGTGCCATGCTCAACAACCAACCTATGGGTTTTTACATGCCTGCAGTCATCGTCAAGGATGCGCAGAGACATGGGCTGCGAGTGCGCCCGATCGATGTGCAATCCTCACAGCGGCTGTGCACGCTTGAGCGAGAGCCGGATGGCACACTCTCGCTGCGTATGGGTTTGATCTATGCCAAGGGGTTGCGAGCACAAGCAGCTGAAGCTATCGTCGAGGAGCGCGAGCGAGGCAACACTTTCGCTAGCGTAGACGAGTTTGAGTTGCGACTCCGCAGAGAGGGTCGGCCCGGGCTGAAGCGTGCAGAGATGGTGCAACTGGCGCGGATCGGCGCCCTAAATTCGATCGGCCATGTTGCACATCGGCGAGATGCGCTGTGGCAGGTGGAACAGGCTGGGCGGCCGGCTGGACCGTTGCTCAGCAGGCAGGCAAGCGGGTTCGCAGGCATGGGAGAGGAGCCTGACGGCTCGCCGCTCGCAAAGATGACGACAGAAGAGCGCCTGGTCGCTGACTTTGGAGGAACCGGGCTCACGACAGGGCCTCATCCCATGGCTTACAAGCGCTCGGAGCTGCGACAGGCCAGCATTCTCTCGTCTGCAGAGTTGACGCGAACGGCGAATGGCACCTATGTACGCACGGCCGGCTGCGTGATCGCCCGGCAACGGCCTGGAACCGCGAGCGGCTTTATCTTTCTCTCGCTTGAGGATGAAACCGGGATCGCGAACGTGATCATCCACCCCGAACTCTACGAGCAGCAAAGAATGCTGGTGATGGGAGGCAAGTTTCTACTGATCCAAGGCCGGCTTCAAAACGATGACAGCGTGGTTCATGTGCGGGCTGAGCATGTGGAGCTGCTCTCCATGGCCAAGATGGAGATGCGATCGCATGATTTCCACTAGCCCGCCCGCCGCGTGCACTCGTACTTCAGTACCTTTTGTCTGGACGGAAAAGCTGACCGCAGATGGACTCTTTTCTTTCTGGGCGCGTCTAACTCATTGCGTTCATACTTCCAGCGCAGCATGGAAAGCTGTTAGGAGGCAAGAAAGATGAAGCTGAAAACAGGGGTCATGGCACTTGCCGCATGCCTGCTGGCAACACATGTTGTCGCCGGCAGGACAGAGCCGCCAACTCCCCCAGCGATGCCACCCCCTCCCCTTGACACAGCTCCCACTCAGGATATGCAGTACCACCTGCGTATGCACCACCTGCATACAGGTGAGTCAATCGATGTCGTCTACCGGGTCGGCGATCGCTATGTACCTTCGGCGCTCGAGATGCTTAACCACTTTCTGCGGGACCATCGCACCAATGACGTCAGCAACTACGACCCGCATGAGTTCGATGTGCTACATGAAGTGATGACCAAGCTCGGCATGCCTCACGGAGAGATCGACATCGTCTGCGGCTATCGCACGCCCTGGAGCAACAGCTATCTTCGCACCCACGGTAAGGGCGTTGCTGAGCACTCGCAACATATGCTGGCCAAGGCGATCGATATTCGCGTCCCCGGGGTGTCGACCGAGCGGCTACGGGACGTAGCACTCTCGCTGCATCAGGGCGGCGTCGGATATTACCCTCACTCTCAGTTTGTTCATGTGGACGTAGGCCCCGTCCGCCAATGGGCACTGATGTAGGCCTGGACTAAAAGTAAAAGGCCGATGCAGCACGCCTGCATCGGCCTTTTTCTGTCCATTTGAATCCCATCTAGTCCGTATCCAGGCTCTGCTCCTTGGGCTCAGGCTTGACCGGGTACGGCATACCTTGTGCCAGTACACTCTCCAGATCCTTATCGTAGCCGTATATGTCGTCAAGGAAGTGCACCTGACCCTGCTCCGGTCCCTGACCCACCACGACGGCTGTGGCATAGAAGATGACGATCGGGATTGGAGTTTTCAGCGGCACAATGTGGTTGTCAGGTCCATTTTGCATCGCGTCATTGATCTTTGCCGGGTCCCAATCAGGATTGTTTCGGAGTACCCAGGCTGCCAGCTTCTCCGGGTCTTGAACGCGAATGCATCCATGGCTGAAGTCACGCTTGGTGCGATCGAACAGGCTCACCGCGGGAGTAGAGTGAAGATAGATGTTGTACTTATTTGGAAACATGAACTTGATGAGTCCAAGTGAGTTCTTCGGGCCGGGTTTTTCGCGGACGATCAGTCCTCCATGCTCGAGTTGCTCTGCAGTCCATCCCTCGACCGGCTTGCCGGCACCGTTGACGACCTCGAAATTCTTCTCGGCAAGGTAGCCCTTGCTCTTTTCGACACGCGGCACAATCTCCTGCTTGATGATGGTTGGCGTTACGTTCCAGAAGGGGCGCATGACGACGTACTTCATCTGCTCGGTTAATACCGGCGTCTGGTGGTCCTGCTTGACCGAGTCACCAACGACGACTTTCATCATGAAGTCGACTTTGTGATCGGGCCCGTAGGCACGCAACGCAAACTCAGGGAGGTTGACAAGCAGGGGAGCGTCCAGATATTCCTTGGAGAGCCAGCGCCAGCGCTCCAGCGAGTCTTCCAGTTGATGCACGCGTATGCTGAGCGGCACATTGAGCTCAGCTACAGTCTGCGGCGTCAACTTTCCATCGTTGGGCAAGTCATGCCTTAACTGGAAGCGTTTGATCGCAGTAGCGAGCTCGGGAGTGTAAGTAGTTCGCGACGGCCCGGCGCCGGACAAGGCGTTCCCTGAAGCATCACCCGGTAGATCGCCCACCAGTTGCAGCTGCTGCTGCAGCTGTCCTGCGCCTGCATAGGGCGCGCCCTGGCTAAGCGGCTTGGCGGGCATCGGCAAGGGCTGCAAATTCGCCTGCTGCTCCTTGACCGCCATCGCCTGGTACTTGGCCAGCGCATCCATCGTGTTGCGGTACTGGTCGGTCTGCGGCTCAATCTGTTCTAGCGTCTTAGCCATGTCGCTGGCGCCGAGCACCTGCTGCGAGACAAATTGCGGCAGGTCATACTTCTTGGCGTCTACGTTCACGCCAAAGGCAAAGTGGCTAGGGCTAACGCGGCCAATATGCAAGGCCGAAATATAGCGCATGGCTGTCACGGTCATGGCCAGATCGAACTGGGCCAGGTCGGCGTCCGATGCAGAGGCCAGGTGAGCTACGCGGGACGGCCAGCGCGAAGCGTCATAATCTTCGGGGTCGAGGCCCTTGGAAGCGCTTGCCTGAAAAAGCTTGATGAGCTGATCAGCCTGAGTCGTCGTCTTGTGACCATCGATCCAGGCTTGCTCCCAATTGCGGCCAGCATAGAAGGACTGAACAAGAGGAGCGTAGTCGCTGAAGTCAGGCCACCGCAGAGTACTCAGCTTATCGCCAGCGATGCTGCTCTTCAGAGTTTCCTGGGTCTGGTTTGCAGTGGCATGGCCGCCTGCACCCTGCTGGCGACAGCCTGCAGCAAGAACCAGGATGCATAGAAAGCTGGTAGGCAGGAAAGATCGCTTGGCGCACAGATGGGTGCAAAAATGCATGGTTTCCTCGTCAGCTTTGATGCTATCTGATGCATCGCAGGCGAAACCAGCGCTCGATCTATGTAATTACTACAGTACCGGAAGGCGCAGGGAGCACGCGCCGCTGCGGCTTTCGGACTGACCTCAGCCCAATTTACGAGCGAAATAGGCCGTGATAAATTAAGGCTAGTCGCCGGCCAAGCGTACACGGAGAGATGGCAGAGCCCGGTTGAATGCAGCTGACTCGAAATCAGCCATACCTTTACGGGTATCGGGGGTTCGAATCCCTCTCTCTCCGCCACGTCTTTGGACCGCCATCGTCTGTCAAAGCGGCGCGGCCTTTCAAAGGCGGGAACCTGACCGCACATCGCATACACGGCTTTCTTCCAGGTTGCCCAGCTACTGAGTACCCTCACCTCGGCCGGCAGCTTGGCTCCCTTGGATGATAGAAACCTGAACAACGCATGCTGCTATGGGCGGCGAGCGGACAGGAGCTTATGGCTGATCCTGCCGGGTACTCGAGATCAATCCAGACTTCTGACCCAGATGTTACGGAAGCTGATCGGTTCGCTATGGTCGCCATGTGCCTGCAGTTTAATGGGGGCCTCGTCATACTTCTTGTAGAACGGCTTGCCTATGTAGCGAGTCTCGCCTTTTAGCTCAAAGTGATTTTGCACCAGCACGCCATTAAACAGGACGGTGACATAGGCAGGCGTCTTCAGAGTGCCGTCCTGCTGAAAGATTGGCGCGGACCATACCACGTCGTATGTCTGCCACTCGCCTGGCTTGCGGTTCGGATTCGCCAGGGGAGCGCCTTGTTTGTAGACACTGCCAGCCTGCCCGTTTACATAGGTCGGGTTCTTGTAAGAATCAAGGATCTGAAGCTCATAGCCCGCGTCTCCGGTGCCAGTGGAGGCAAGAAACACACCGCTGTTGCCGCGCGCCTGACCGGTGCCGGTTATGTTCTCAGGGATTCGCCACTCGATATGAAGCTGATAGTTGCGAAAGCTTCGTTTGGTTTCAATGCTGCCGGCACCCTGCGCCTTGTTCACCGTCAGCGTGCCGTCGGCGATGATCCATTTGGCAGGAGACTTGTCCTGGGTCGTCACCCACTCGGCGAGACTCGTACCATCAAAGAGGACGATCGCATCCGATGGCGGCGCGGTGCAGCTGGCGCCGGGCGTTACGACCTTTGGAACGGGCTGCCAGACTTCCGTGTCCTCAGCCTTCGGTTGAGCTGCCGCCGTCGTCCCCTGTGCGCTGCCCTGGAGAAGAAGGGGCTGCTGAGCAAGAAGAGGCATGGCGATAGTGAGGCAAAGCGCGGAGGCAGTCAGTGTCGCATTGAGAGGGCGCATGGCTGATGTCGAGTACACACAACGGGGTCTGGCTTAGTCAAGCCAGCAGCAACTTTCAGCATGTGGAGTATGTCGCCTAAGCAAGCAAGAGGCGGTTGAGCAAACCAGCCAGCTACGGCTTTAGACTTAGCGCGCCAGGACAGTGCCAGGGAGTGTCTGCTCCATACGAGTCAGCGCCACCGCCGCAAACTTTACAGGAACGTAAGCAACGGGCCTGGACGTGATCCTTAAGCGCTGGCGGGAAGTATGATTTACTGATGGCGATTCGTGAAGAGTTTCAGGGAGAAGATCCGCTCGTTATCTTTCAACAGTGGCTAAGAGAAGCGGAAGCCTCAGAGTTGAACGACCCGATAGCCGCGGCGCTTGCTACTGCAAGCCAGGCCGGATTTCCTAGCGTGCGTATGGTTCTGGTCAAAAGCAGTGATGCTACCGGATTCAGGTTCTACACAAACACCGGGAGCCAGAAAGGGTGTGAGCTGCAGGAAAACCCGAGAGCCGCTCTATGCTTTCACTGGAAGTCGCTCAGGCGCCAGGTACGTGTATCTGGAACAGTGGCGGAACTCTCCGCGGAAGAAACCGACCAGTACTTCCATAGTCGCTCACGTGCAAGCCAGATCGGCGCCGCAGTCTCTACGCAGAGCAGGCCTCTTGAGGATCGCAGTGTGCTCGAGGAGCAGGTAGGCTCGTTCACCCGCGAGCACCCGGATGGCGAGATTCCGCTCCCGGATTACTGGCGCGGTTACGCCTTACATCCAACAGCGATCGAGTTCTGGATCGACGGCGCGAATCGGCTGCACGATAGGCGGCTCTTTCGCTGGGAAGGTGGAGTCTGGACAACGACTCTGCTCTACCCATGACGGCTGTCTGGGTACTCTTGCCCGGAAGCGCATTTGGTCTCGACCCCTTAGATCCGAGGCTCTCCACTATCCAAGCTGAAGCGACCAAACGCATTTTGCCGGTCAAGTAGACCATCGATGACGAAGAGATGGAATGTCGCCATCACCGGATACGGCAATGTTGGCAAAGCTGTGGCGAAGCTGCTGCTTGCACGGCAGCAACGTTACCTCGAGATCTACCAGGCCGATGTTCGTCTGACGGCTGTGTGTGGATCACGCTCCGGACGGATTGAGCGTGATGGTCTCAGCGACACGGATCTCGAGGATAAGCCGAGCTTTGAGCCTGGGCTCACTGGAGAGCGCTTCATGCAGGCTTTGCAGGCGGATGTCCTTTTTGAAGCCGGCCCGACTGATTTCCGAACCGGCGGCTCCGGGTACACCTATATTCGTCATGCGCTCGAGCATCAACTGCATGTTGTGGCTATCTCAAAGGGAGCTCTGGTCTTTGACTACCAAGGCCTTCGCGAAGTGGCGAGCAGAAAGGGAGTAACTCTTTATGTAAGCGGCGCCACGGCGGCTGCGCTGCCGACAATCGACCTGCTTACCTACAATCTAGCCGGCTGCGAAGTTGATTCGATCGAAGGTATTTTGACAGCAACAACCAACGTGATCCTCTCGCAGATGATGGAGCACGGCAGTTCCTTTGAAGCAGCTCTGAGCTACGCGCAGGAGCATAGGATCGTCGAGAGTGATCCGAGCTTTGATGTGGATGGCTGGGATACTGCTTGTAAACTGACGATCCTGGCAAACGCTGGCCTGGGCGCGAGCCTCACGATTGACGACATCGCTCGCGAAAGCCTTCGAGCAATTACCGGTGAAATGGTTGAGGAGTGGCGTTGCCAAAAGCTAGTGCCGAAGTTCGTGGGCCAGCTCACGCGATTGGATGCAACGTGGTACGGCGCAGTGAAACTGCGACTGCTTCAACCAGACCACCCATTTGCGCAAGCCACGGGACAGAGGAAGGCGATCCGCGTCGTGACCGCCTTGATGGGCGAGTTTTTCGTCATCGGCGGCAATGCAGGGCCGGCAGCAACCGCAGCCGCCGCACTCAAGGACTTTGAGCATCTGCTCAGTGGGGCACGATGAAGATGCAAGTTGGCAGCGCCTCAGCAAGACGACACACCACCTGCTCGTGGAGACTTATGAACAAGACAGCATTTCTTACCCTGGCCCTTGCCGCCGCCCCACTCAGCACGCACTCCCAGACTGCCAAGACGATTGAGATCCATGCCAAGCGTTTCGCTTTTGTGCCGGCGGAGATTACGATTAAGCAAGGCCAGTCCGTGCAGCTGGAGTTAATCTCAGACGATGTGATCCATAGCCTTCGCATCGACGCGCTGCATGTCAACGTGAGAATGCCCGTGAATGAGAAGGTGGAGACCACCATCACAGCCGGTCAGACTGGCAATTTCACAGGGCGGTGCGGCGTTTACTGCGGCAATCGTCATGGAGAGATGCTCTTCACTGTCCATGTGATTCCATAGCAAAGAGAGCCTTGAAGTAGAGCTAAGCTAAAGATATCGGCCTGGGATGTGTGAACAAAGAAAAGCGGCAGCCCAAGCTGCCGCTTTTTTCTTAGGTACCTCGACTTAGAACTGGACACGAACACCCAGCTGAAGCTGCCGCTGGCTGTATGCGAAGGAACTGTTGTTGATCGCCGTAACCGCCTGAAATGGGCTTGAGGTGTAGGGAACGAGCGTATTTCCTTCGCCCACTGTGGCAGCGCCCACCTTCGCAGTCGTGTTCGTGACCGTGTAAGCAGATCCACTGACAGAGGTGACGTTCTGGTGATTCGCCAGATTAAAGCCTTCGCCAAAGAACTCCAGCCGATAGCGTTCGTCCACAACCACGCGTTTCGACAGACGAAGGTCAAGCACGTTGATACGCGGCTGCTGGTAGAGGTTGCGCGCCGGGCCGGGGACACGGTCGGAGCCACCTGATCCGTTGAATGAGCCGGTGTTGATGATCGTCTGCACGGCCTGGCCCGGCGTTACGGTGAGCGTGGACGACGATCCGTTGATGCCAATGGAGTAAGGAAGTCCGCTCTGCGCCTGGAAGTCTGGCGCAATTTCGAAATCATTGACCAGGTAACCCAGCGGTCCGTGCACGTGGTAGGGCGTATCGGCCACGGCATAGAGAACCATGCGGCTCGGCACATTCTGGAGCGAGTTTCCGTAGTCGAGCCGGATGTTGGTCGGATCGAGCAGGGAACTCGCGCTCGCGCCGGTCGTGTTGTTCACGCCGTAGTCAAGCGCATGCGACCAGGTGTAATTCGCATTCGCCGAAAAGTAGTGAGAGAAGCGATGCGCATACTGCCAGGCGACCGCCTCATAGTTGGAGGTGACACCGCTGAAGATGTCGGTGACGGTGCTGAAATTCTTGTTGGGCCGTGCACCGAGAAAGGCGTTGGCGGTAAAGGTGTAGCCGTTCGGTAGCGCATTGGGCACGGTACCGTTGACCGTAAAGCGGACAGGCGTCGGTGCGGGCAGGTTGGTATCGACAAAGTCAGGCAGCCTGCGGCCGTAGGAACCAAGCCAGGAGACACTGAATACGTCGCTCTTGCCGAGCTGCTGCTCAAGGGTCAGGTCGGCCTGGTGGATCTCCGGCTCGTTGAAGTTAGGGTCCAGATAGTAAGCTGCCGCATTCGAACCGAGCAGGCAGTTGCCTTGGCTGGCGACAGGAACGATCTGCGGGAAGCTCGGTGTGCAGGTGCCGCCGCCCGGGTACAGATTCGGATTGCTCTGCGAGCCGGCTGCCCCGGTTGAGACAAGAGCCTGGTACACCGTGGAGTTGATCGCGCGTGCGAAGAACATGCCGTACCCGCCCCGAAGGACCGTCGTGCCGTTGCCGAGCAAGTCATAGGCGAAGCCGACACGTGGGCCGATGTTGAGCTTGTTGTCAGGCAAGGTGCTGCTCTGCGGCAGGAGCGGGTTGGCGAGCTGTGCGCTTGGCAGCGCTTCGTACTCCCAGCGTAGACCGATGGTGACGCTCAGCCTGCGGCTGGCCTTCCACTGGTCCTGGATAAAGGCGGCATAGTCGCTGGTGGTGAACTGCAGGCCCGGGGTACCCGTGCCCTGGTTGAAGTAGGTAAAGTTCTGCGCCGTGCGTCCCTGCTGGGCAAGGTACAGGTCCGAGAGGTAATTGCCCAATACGTCATTGCCGGAGTAGTAGAACTCGCCGTACTGGCTGTAGAGGTTGGAGAGAAGGTCGTAGGTGTGGATGTAGTCCTCGCCAAACTTGATCTCGTGGTTGCCAAGCTGCCAATCGACCGTGTCGGCAATCTGCCAGCGGCGTTCATCCGGGTAGGCAGCCCGATTGAGGAACTGCGGTGTGCCGAACTGGAAGAAGCCGCTCAGGTTGACATTCGGCGGTAGATCGTAGGGGTTCGCGTAGCCGGTCGATGTGTTGACCAGGTTGGTCTGCTCGTAGGGGGTCGGCGTCTGGTTGCTCTCGAACTCAAAGTCGCGCCCATACATGTAGCGCGCCTCGTTGCTCAGATTGGCCTTCAGGAAGGTATCGAGCTTACCGACGATCCAGTTGTCACGCACGTAATCATTGCCGAAGCTATTGGTCCCGTAAGCGACGGCCGGGCTGGTCTGGATACCCGCGGGCGAGGTCCAGCGCATCCGGTTCGCTTCAATCGCTACGTGATTTCTTTGATTCACCTGCCAGTCGATCTTGGGAAAGTAAAGGGTCTGGTCGCCGGTGCGGGGCGTGGTGCCGAGCAGGCTGGTCAGGCCGGTGATGCCGCTGTTGTAGAGCGTTGTTGCAGCAGCTGTGCTAAGGCCGGTGTCTTTGACCACCTGAGCGATGTTGGCCTTCTGGTAAGTCACGCCTGCCGGGGTTGTCGCAAAGAAGTTGGCATTGCCGGTCGCGCTGGTGATGGTCGCCGCGGCTGGAAAATAGTGGTAGAAACGATCCCCGGCCACAAAGAAGAAGAGCCGGTCCTTGACAAGTGGCCCACCCACTGTGAAGCCGTACTGCCGGCGAAGATCGGTCGGCTTGAAGACCTCGGAGACGTAGCCGGTGCTGGTTTCCACCGGATGGGTCACAGTGGGATTGATCGCCGCCCACTGGCTATCCCGATCGTAGTAGTAACCGCTCCCGTGAAAGGCGTTCGAACCGCTTTTCGTGACCGAGTTCACGATGCCGCCAGCCGACCGGCCGTACTCAACCGAGTAGTTCGAGGTGTTGACCTGGAACTCCTGCACGGCTTCCTTAATTGTGGAGTAGCCGGCACGGGTGCGGCCGCGCTCTTCAGAGAAGTAGGCCTGGTTGTCATCGGTGCCGTCGATGGTGACGTTGTTGAGCAGCGTGCTCTGACCGCGAAAGCTCAGCAGGCCGAAGCCGCTGCTGTCATTCACCACACCCGGAGTGAGCAGCGCAAAGGCCGACCAGCGATAGTTGTTCTCGGGCAGATCACTGAGGGTCACCTGTGGAATCACATCGGCAAACTCGGGCGATACCGTGTTAACCAGTGGCGCGGCATCGGTCACCGTCACTACATCGGAACTTGCGCCGAGCTGCAGGTGGGCATCGATGGTAGTGAACTGACCTACCTGAACAACCGTGTTCACCGAGCGATAGTTCTCAAAGCCCGGGGCGCTTATGGAAACGTTGTAAGCGCCTGGCTCCAGGTGCACTGCGCGGAAGAAACCAGACCCATCCGTCCGCAGGGTGCTTTCGGCATTGGTGGCATTGCTGTGGACGGTGACGGCAGCGTTCGCGACCACCGCTCCGCTGGCGTCGGTCACCGTACCCCCGATCGCGCCATCGACTGCAGTCTGAGCCATGCTGATGGATCCGAGAGCAGCAAACGACAGGGTGCCGGCTGCGCGCAGGAAGAACTTGTGCGGCATTGGTTTCTCCTTAAATGAGGGGGTTGAGCGGGCCCGAGCAGCACTCATGCTTATCCGGTGCACTGGGCATCCCGGCAGGATGCCGGCTATGAGCCCCTAGAGACAGGGTTAGCGTCGTAGTTACTAAAGCTTCCCACAGCAAGTTGAATACGAGGTAAACAAGCAGAAGCGGCTTGTCCATTCTCTATGCTCCGATCGAACGTTATGGAGCGTTCTCGCGAGCAGCGCAGAAGGCTTCCGTCATGGATGATCCGGACCGGCGACTAACGAGTCTAGCTCCGCAGACACGCAGCCCTTACCCAATCGACTTTGCTGCTACCGGGCTGCGCCGTAGAGAGCCAAGGCGTTGCCGTGAAGCACTTTCACCGCCAGGGCTTCCGCCTGTGTCCGGTTGAGTTCACCATCCTTCACCATGCCAGTAAGCGCGAGGCCTAGCGCCTGGCGTCCATTGCGATTAGCAATCCAGGTCGCCTCCTCCCAGCCCATCTCGGCCGAAAGCGGATAACCATCCGTGCCAAACAGCACTTTATCCGGGTAAGTCTCAAGCCACTCGCGCAGCCAGCCGGCGAGGGTGCGCGGGGAGAAGGTGAGCGTCTCTTGGGAGAGGTCGAGGTACACATTGGGCTTTTGCAACAAGGCGCCGGCCTCGCGGACAAAGGGCCAGCCACCGTGCAGCAGCACAAAGCGCGTGCCGCGAAGCCGGGCATCATCGAGCACAGGCTCAAGCAGCAGGGGATTGCTGCCGGCTACGTCGTAGTACGCGCCGCCACCTGCCATCGCATGCAGGTGCACCGCCATGTGCAGCCGGCCACACTCGCGGGCTATGTAGCGAAAGAGATAGTCTTGCAGCAGCTTGTACTCCGCCTGGTCGGGTTTGGGGTGATTGACCCACTTTGCATAAGCCTGCTCCGCCTGCTCGCGGGTTGGATCGCTGAAGTCGAAACCGCGCAGGTAAGCCACCTCAAACTTCTCGGCGATGGCGCCCCCTGTGTGCTGTTGCTCGAGTGTGGGGGTAACCACCTTACTCAGATATGTCTCCAGAGTGGGCGGGAGAGCGGCCAGGCCTACAGCGTTCAGATAGCGGCTGCGCAGACGGTCTTCCATCGGGAAGAAGAGCTTCCGGTCCGGGTTCGCCTCGGCCAGTTGACGGTTGTCGAGAGGGAAGAGAAGTGCGTCGGCATAGGGAACCCAGCCAAAGCGTGGCGGAGCCATACCCGCGCCCAGAGCAACCCGATTGGCCAGCATGGTCCCGATGCCGGCCTGGTCGAGTACCCATTCCGCATAGTGAAGACCCTCGCGCCTCTTGACCCGGTTCCGGGCTGTTTCCAGCTTCTCGAGTTGCTGCTCGCTGAGCGGGGCCGTCCCGTGAAAACCCCAGAGCGCCAGCCACGCCGCATCGAGCTGGCTGTTATCAAGCCTCCAGGCGAGTGTGTTGGTCGCCGGCTCCATCCCATCGACTGGCAGGGCATCGAACTCGCGATCCACTTTGTCGTCGGGCGGAGGCAGGACCGGATGCGCATGGTCATCGAATGCCTGCACTCGGGAGATGCTCCGTGCGATGGCCGAGTCCAGCGCTGCTCCCGCACCAAGCTTCGCCGTCTGCTCCTGTTCTAGCCTGGGCGCCTGGCCTTTTGCTGCCCCCGCGCATGCGACAGCTAGCCATGCCAGTACGGTCACTGCGCCTTGGTACCTCTGCCAACGACCCCTCATGAGAGAGACCGTACCACGACGTTCGGGGCAGCGCGTACAGCCGCGGCTGCGACGACGAGCTTGTTCCTCTCGGCTGCTTGTACCTCGACCGGATAGGCATAGCGGGAGCGTGGCCAGTGCTAGAAGCAGTACGGCAAGTCAAGGTAACACTCTTAGGTAACCTATTATCTGTGCTTATAGGGTTACAATCGTTCCGTCCAGCAACGCGCTTTCGCGTCTGACTTCCTGCTCAACGATCAAAAGGCGTCCTGAGGAGAACATGCACCATGAAGATGATCGTCATGCTCACAGTGCTTGGGGCATCCGGCAGTCTTGCTGCCCAGTCGCTGCCGGACTGCCGGATGCCCAACCTGTCTATCGGGACGCAGTGCACCTTCCAGGGCACCACGCTGCCGATCCAGCGCATCATCGGCGACGTTTCGCTGCCATCCTCGGAACAGGTTCGCATGACCGAGCCAGTGCCCAGCGCGACTGCGATGAACACCATCGCCCTGAGAAGCTCAGGCCGCTTGTACGGCACATCAGTCGGTGCCGTCTATACCGTGCAGAGCGAGACCTTTAACTACGCCACCCACGTGAGCGACGGTTTCAAGGTGTTCGCTACCAAGCAGTGGTCGGACTGGCGCGGTATTGACGTGCGAGCCACCTTTATTGAATCTGGAGCCATTGGGGTGGGTTTCTTACCCGGAAACAACCACACGGCCGCTGGCGCGGCGGGCCCGCGCATCCAGCACTCCTTTGGGCCGGTGACGCCGTACGGAGAGATCCTGATTGGCGCACTGCACCAGTACTACTACGGGATGTCGGAGGGCGCGGTAGCTGGCGTTTCCATCAAGGTGAGCAAGCACTTCTCCTTGGTTCCGGCAGATGTGGAATATCGCTACGCCAGCTTTCAGAGCTCGACGCCCACAGAGAATCCCCGGCGGGGCCGCATCGAGCTAAGCACCGGCTTCCGCTACCACTTTGGCGGCCGAGGGATGTAAGCCACCGGGCCGGAGCGCTGATAAGCTCTCGGTACCGGTGCTGCAGGGGATCGCTCGTTGACAGTATTTGTGAGTAACGGCCCCCTTCTTGCCGAGGGCTGAACGGCAGACTGGTTCCAGAACCGGCAGTCCTAGTTTCAGGAGGGATCGCGCATCGGCCTGCAGCAGGCATCTGCAACTCCGGAAGGTTCCGGCGGTAGTAAGGCGCTATACTTCGGCCAGGCATGTACCCATACATTCACATTGGCCACTTCACCCTAGGAACCTTTGGCATCTTTCTCTGGCTCGCCGCGGTGGCAGGCTGCTGGATTCTTCATCGCAACTTCGTCCGCTACAGGATTCCAGCGGATGCCATTGCCATCGTCGCTTTTGTCACCATCGCCGGAGTTGTTGGAGCCAAGCTTTGGCATGTGCTTGAAGATCCTGCCGAACTCAGGGCACACCCGCTGGCTTTTATTTTGGACCGGGCTGGGTTCGCCTGGTTTGGTGGCCTGTTTTTCGGCATCCTTGCGCTCGCCTGGCAGGCACGTTCCGTGAGCCTGCGCCCTCTCTCGATGCTGGATCTCTGCACACCTGCTGCTGCGGTAGGATACGGGGTCGGCCGCATCGGGTGTCTGACGTCGGGCGACGGAGACTACGGCATTCATACCGATCTGCCCTGGGGGGTTAGCTTCCCGAATGGTCTCGTGCCAACCACCGACCATGTGCACCCCACACCTGCGTACGAGTTTTTGGTCGCCTTGCTGATCGGAGCACTGCTGTGGCGTCAAAGTGCGCCTGGCGGCCGCGTCCTCGAGAGGCGCGGTTTACTCACCGGAGAGTATCTGCTGCTGAGTGGCCTGGCTCGCTTCCTGGTCGAGTTCATCCGCATCAATCCGCGCATTTACTTTGGCTTGAGCAACGCGCAGGTCGCAAGCTTGGCAACGATGCTGCTGGGCGGCATTCTTGTCATACGAGCACGCACGACACCGCGCTCGGCTTTGTTGATCTTGCCGCTGGAGACGGCCGCCTCCACGCACCAGGTCTGAGTGCCGTGACCGGCGGGAAAGCGCGTCGCCTTTGACTCTGCGCCTTCTGGAGTTCGTTCGGCTTCGTGGCTCAGCGGCTGCCATGGAAGATGACCGAGCATGCAGTCCATGTTCTCCAAGCGTGCGCGTCAGCGGCTGGAAGATCCTGTCAGCTTGTTTCTGAAGAGTCCCAATATGGAACCGCATTCGGCTTGATTCCCGTTTCCGTAATTTTCCGCTGCTCGACTCATGCGTAGATGCCGATAAGGTGCAGCATCTGCGTAACAGGAGTCCTCACGTGATCGACTACACCCTTCGCTATCTGCATGAAGTTGGCGAGATCGCACGCGCCATCGAACCGACTCAGGTGGACCGCCTCCTCGATGTGCTTACCGGCGTCCGAGCACAGGGAGGGCGGCTCTTCTTCATCGGCGTTGGCGGAGGTGCCGGCCACGCTGGTCATGCGGTCAACGACTTCCGCAAGATTGCCGGCATCGAGTGCTATGCGCCCTCCGATAACGTCTCAGAGCTTACGGCGCGGATCAACGATGATGGCTGGGATAGCTGCTATGCGAACTGGCTTCGCGGCTCGCGTTTGAACGCCAAGGATGCACTGTTTGTCTTTTCTGTAGGCGGCGGCTCGATTGAGAAAAACATCAGCATGAACATCGTGAACAGCCTCCGGCTTGCACAGCAGGTGGGCGCAAAGATCGTCGGGATTGTCGGTCGGGACGGAGGGTATACAGCCCAGGTCGCCGACCAGGCGATTGTCATCCCCACTCTCTCCGCAGATACGGTAACTGCCCATGCGGAGGCCTTTCAGGCCGTGATCTGGCATCTGCTGGTCTCGCATCCGGCGATCAAGCAAAATGAGATGAAGTGGGAATCGGCTGACCTGGTGCATGGCTGATCGTTGCAGGGCAGCCAAGGCTGCTTTGGGAATTCGGCACTTCAAGTCGTCCATCGAGTCAGCCAACAGTGAGGAAAGGGAATGAGCGATGAAGCGCGCCATCTTTCTAGATAGAGATGGTGTGCTCAATCGCAACGTCTACTACGAAGATACTGCTGCCTGGGAGTCGCCAAGAAAGCCAGAGGTGGTCAGGCTCACAGAGGGAATCGGCCCGGCGCTTCGCTCGCTCCAGGCGGCTTCCTACCTTCTCATCATTGTTTCCAATCAGCCCAACGCTGCCAAGGGAAAGTGCTCCCGAGAGCAGCTAGACCAGGTCCATGCGCGCGTCCTCGAGTTACTGCTCGATCAAGGAGTTGCGATCGATGCGCACTACCTGTGCTTTCATCATCCTGACCATACCGGACCCTGTGCGTGCCGCAAGCCAAGCTCGTTCTTCCTTCTGCAGGCGGCGGAGCGCTTTTGCCTTGATCTGCCTGCATCCTGGATGATCGGTGATCGGGCCAGCGACGTCGCCTGCGGACATGCTGCGGGCGTGCGGACGGTCTGGATCGACAATGGCGAGGGTTTGGCGCTCCCGCCGAAGCAGCAGTATCCGACGCTTGTGAGTGCAAGTACGGCAGAAGCCGTCGCTAAGCTGCTCGATGTGGCGGGGAACCTGACCTGAACAGCCCCACCTAGACCGTCGAGACTGTGTCCAGATAGGTAAGATCGGGTTTGAAGCGAGCAGCTTTGGCCGTGGGAAGTGCGCCGAGATTTAGATCGAGCCGAGACTTAGTCGACCGAAGCCATTGAGCGACGCCTTTGATCGCAAGAAGTAAGGGGACGGGCGAGTCTCTTGTTCACGCATGCATGATCTGCAAGGAAACTCTTCTAGCCGAGTTTGTCGCCTTCCTCCTGATGTCGAACTTTTCACCAAGACGTCTTGTGGACTAAATCCTGTTCACCGGGTATCTAAGCTCAAACGCAGCTCGACTTTCTTTTCTAAGTCCCCATCTTGGCGCGAATGCGACGCACTCGCTTTCTGAGACACGTCGCGTTGAAAATATCTACGTAGAACATAGTGGATGGTTCTTCCAGCTCGAGAAGACCCGGCGATCAGCATAACCGTGGCCGGGTCCTCGTGTTAGGACGCTATGGAAGCAGCGCGAGACGCGGCCGGGGCAGCCGGCTTGGCATACATCGGCGCGAGACCATCGAGCGTAAAGCCGGCAGCCACTGCATCGTTATAGAGCATCTTTACAGTTTCGAGCGAGTAAGCAGTCAGATCCCGGCCGATCGAGCTGATCTTGCTCAGGATGTCCGGGGTCGCGGTGATGATATGGGTACCGGACTCTTCAGCATGGTAGAGGTTGAGCAGCTCGCGAGAGCTGGCCCAGAGCAGTTCGGCTTTCGGCAGGGGGCTGAGTATCTCGACTGCTCGACGCATCATCGGAATCGGGTCTACGCCGGTGTCTGCGATGCGGCCCGCAAAGACAGAAACAATGGCGGGGGTGGTTGGGTCCAATGCTTCTGCGACCCGCTCCACCTGGCGCAGCGTGAGCAGTGCGGTGACATTGAGCATGATGCCGTCGCGGGAGAGCCTGCGGACCAGGGGCGCGGTCGAGAAGCCCTGGGAGTTCGTCACGGGCACCTTTACATACACATTCTTACCCCAGGAGGCGATGTGGCGCGCCTGCCATTCCATGCCTGCCTCGTCATCGGCGAAAACCTCGAAGGAGATCGGGCGATCAGGAATAGCACTGATGACTGAGCGGGCAAACGCCTCATAGTTCTGGACGCCCGCCTTGCGCATCAGCGAAGGGTTGGTGGTGAAGCCTTGCACGTAGGGCTTGTTGTACATCGCAAGCAGGCTCTCGATGTTGGCAGCATCGCAGAATAGTTTCACTTTCATACCAGAGCATGGATTCACTATCGACATGTGGGGCAACTCCAAAGGTGCAGGGTGGGCGCTTTGCTATTGCAAATTTAGTGGGCCCTGGTGCCCTGGAAAAGATCAAAGCCTCCGCCGCTCATTACGAAAGTGGGAAAGTCTCGAAACGGAACTGGCTCAAAACGGGACCATCTCGGCTATGCTGACTGCAATAAACATTCTCTCAATGATGACTGAAGGCCAGGCGGATTTTTGACACAAAAGTCGCCTGGCTTTTGTGTCCGTGCGAGCAGTTGCGCGAAAGGCAGGCGATGAGCATCGAGCCCCATCAAGAGCGAAGCCCCATTCGCTCAGGAAGCCGTTTCTTTGTGGTAGGTGGTGCAGGCTTTATAGGTAGCCATTTTGTGGACCGTCTGCTGACAACGCCTCACGTCGAGCAGGTCACCATCTATGACAATTTCTCCTCAGGGCGAGCCTGGCATTACGAGCACCATCTAGCGGACGCGCGTTTTGGCTGCGTGCGTGGCGAAGTAGGCGACCTTGGTGGGCTGACCGACGCTATGGCCGGACATGACGTCGTCATCCACCTTGCCTCTAATCCGGATATTGCACGTGCCGCCACCGAGCCCGAAGTAGATTTCTACCAGGGCACTCTGCTCACCAATAACGTGGTCGAAGCCATGCGCCGCGCCGGGGTCGGACAACTGCTCTATGCCTCAGGCAGCGGCGTCTACGGCGAGCTTGGCTCCGAGCCTATCAGCGAGGATACCGGGCCCTTTCAACCTGTCTCGACCTACGGCGCGAGCAAGTTAGCAGGTGAAGGGCTCATTGCAAGCTACTGTGCAATGTTTGGACTGCGCGCCTGCGCCTTTCGCTTCGCCAACGTCGTCGGGCCTCGCCAGACGCACGGGGTTGGCTTTGACTTTCTGCGCCGGCTGCTTGCCGATGCAAGCACGTTGCGCATCCTCGGAGACGGCAAGCAAAGCAAGAGCTACATCCACGTCTCGGATGTGATCGAAGCAGTGCTGCTCGCGCTTGATGAAAGCCTCTTACCGTACCAGGTCTTTAACGTGTCAACGCGCGATGCAATTACGGTGACCGAAATTGCCGAAGAGGCAGTTGCGTGTCTTGAGTTAGCCACCATGCCAACCTTTGCTTACACAGGTGGCAGCCGCGGTTGGAAGGGTGATGTGCCCGTGATCCGTCTCAACAGCGACCGGATCCGGCGACTTGGTTGGAGTTCTCGCTATAACAGCCGCGAAGCGATACGCGCGGCATTGGAGTCGATGATGCACGACAAGCGGGTGACCCATGCCTGAGTGGACCGTAAGCGAGACCGCAAGGTCAGAGATCATGCCCCCGCTCGCGCTCCTCGCCGGTGGGCTTGCGACACGCATGCGACCGATGACGACGAGCATTGCCAAATCGATGTTGCCAGTCGCCGGCTTGCCATTTATCGGACACCAGCTACGCATGCTCGCCGCCCAGCAAGTTACCCGCGTGGTGATTTGCTGCGGCCATTTAGAAGATCAGATCCGCGAGTTTGTGGGCGACGGAAGCGCTTTCGGATGCGCCGTGCGCTACTCGGCCGACGGAGCCCAGCCCCTTGGCACAGGGGGGGCGCTGCGCAGAGCTCTTCCGCTACTCGGCGACCGCTTTCTCGTTATGTATGGCGATAGCTTTCTGCCAGTTGCCATTGCGCCGATCTGGCATTTCTTTCTCGACACCGGCAAACGGGCGGTCATGACAGTGTTCAAAAACGACGACCAATGGGACACGAGCAACGTGGAGTTTTGCGATGGAGCGATCGTCAGCTACAGCAAGCAAGCCCGCACGCCGCGCATGCAGTACATCGACTATGGGCTGAACTGTATGAGCGCCTCCGCCCTCGCGCTCTGGCCGGAGGGGCGGCGCTTCGATCTCGCGGAGGTGATGACCACCCTGGTCGAGCAGCAGGAACTAGGCGGCTACGAGGTAGGGGAGCGCTTCTATGAGATTGGTTCGCCAGCCGGCTTGGCTGAAGCAGATGCCTGGCTGCGCCGCAACGCCGTGCACAACATCACAGCGGGAGAGGCTCAATGATCATCGCGAAGACGCCGCTGCGTATTTCGCTCGGCGGCGGAGGAACGGATCTGCCATCGTACTACCGCGAGTACGGCGGCTTTGTTATTTCGGCAGCCATCGATAAGTACGTTTACATCACGGCCAACCGCAGCTTCTTTCCCGGTTATGTGCTGAAGTATTCTGAGCTCGAACATGCGAGTTCGCGCGATCTCATCCGCCATCCGCTCTTTCGCGAAGCCTTGACGATGCACGACGTAGGCGACCGCATCGAGCTCACCAGCGTCGCCGATGTGCCGGCAGGTACCGGGCTCGGTTCGTCGGGTGCTTTTCTTGTTGGCCTGCTGCATGCGCTCTACGCTTACAAGCAAAAACACGTCGCCTCAGAGACACTCGCTCAGGAGGCGGTTGAAATCGAGATGGTGCGCCTCGGGCAACCGGTCGGTAAACAGGACCAGTACATTGCTGCCTACGGTGGCTTGCTGTGCCAGGACTATCGAAGGGACGGCACGGTGGGAGTGGCGCCGCTTGCTATCGATGCCGCCCGGGTGCGCGAACTCCGGGAATCGCTGATGCTCTTCTTCATCGGCTCAACCCGCTCTGCGTCGACGCTGCTGGCTGACCAGAAAACGCAGTCTGAGAGCCGAAACAAGAAGATGCTCGAGGACCTGCACTTTGCCAAGCAGCTGGGCTACGAGATCGAGCGCGAACTAACCGCTGGAACAGTGGAGAACTTCGGGCGCCTGATGCACGAGCATTGGCTCCGCAAGCGAGGTCGCTCAGAAGGTATGAGCAGCAGCCGTGTGGACCAGCTGTACGATCTGGCTCTCACGATGGGAGGCGCCACCGGAGGCAAACTCGTTGGTGCGGGCGGCTGTGGCTTCCTGCTGCTGCAGACCCTTGACCGCCGGAAGCTGCGCCAGGTGATGGAGCAGGCCGGAGTTCACGAGATGGACTTCAACTTCGACTTCGATGGTTCGGTCGTGATGCTGCGCAACTGATGGAGCAAGCAGAAGCACCTTCGTATCTCGCCGCTACAAAGGATGGCGAGCTTCGCTGGAGCTGATCATCAGATACGAGACACTTACGGGCTGAAGCCGGGCGCTTCGGGAGCAAGACTGTTAAGCAAAAAGCTGAAGGAGAGATGCGGCGTCCGACAATGTCTGATAACGGTTCTTCTGTACAGTGGACGTGTAGCGGCTCAGTAGAAATGTCATGGTCTACCCCATTAGAACTGTCAGGTTCTAAGGATGGGATGGATAGCGATGAGCGAACGTGATCTGAGACGGATCGAAGTGTTGAGTGACGTGCGAGCCGGGCGTCGAACGGTGGCTGCGGCAGCAGCCGTGCTCGCGATCAGCGAGCGTCAGGCCTTTCGGCTGCTTGCCCGATACGAGGCGGACGGCGGGAGCGGGCTGATCCACAAGGCGCGTGGCAAGACATCCAACCGGAGTCGTAACGACGGCATCCGGAGGTACGCGGTCGAGTTGGTCAAGACCAGGTACGCTGACTTTGGGCCGACGCTGGCAACCGAGATGCTGCTGGACAAGCATCAGCTCCGGATCGGCAAGGAGACGTTGCGGCGATGGATGATGGCCGAAGGTCTTTGGCTATCACGAACGCAACGAAGAACCTTCCACCAGCCGCGGCTTCGGCGTGAGAGCTACGGCGAACTGATCCAGATCGATGGCAGCGATCACCGCTGGTTCGAGCAGCGCGGTGAGCCATGCACGCTGCTGGTCTTCATCGACGACGCGACCAGTACGCTGATGCAGCTGCGCTTCGTGCCGAGCGAGAGCACGGATTCGTACTTCGCAGCCTTGCAAGGCTACCTCCAGGTGCACGGTTGCCCTGTTGCGTTCTACTCGGACAAGCACACCGTCTTCCGGGTGAACAAGCCGGACGCGAAGGGTGGCCAAGGGATGACGCAGTTCGGCCGCGCCCTGGCGGAGCTGAACATCGAAATCCTATGCGCGAACTCCAGTCAGGCCAAGGGCCGCGTCGAACGAGCAAACCGGACCTTGCAAGATCGTCTGGTGAAGGAGCTGAGACTGGCCAGAGTGAGCAACATGGACGATGGCAATAACTTCTTGCCGGCCTTCATGAAGCAGTACAACGAGAAGTTTGCACTTTCTGCAGCGAAGACTGAAGACTTGCATCGGAGGCTGAACGTTCAGGCCTCCCGGTTGGCTGACATCCTGTGTCATCACGAGCAGCGCCACGTCAGCCAACAGCTCAGCCTTGCCTATAACCGCAGGCAGATCATTCTGGACCGGAGTGAACTAGCCGACAAGCTGGCGGGCCAGTACGTCGAGGTCTATGACTTCGCCGATCGTCCGCTCGAGGTGCGTTGGAAAGGACACTCGCTTCCCTATCGCGTCTTCAGCAAGGACCAGCATGTGAGCCACACTGCAGTGGTCGAGAACAAGCGTCTGGGTCATGCACTGGCCGTCGTCAAGGCGCAACAAGACGTCAAGCGCATGCCCACGGTGATGACGAACAGCGCTAAGGGTGGATACAAGAAGCGGCCACGTCAGGTCTACGGGCCAGACTACAAAGCGGAAATCGCCTCGCCCGAAGCGGTGGAAATGACGGGCTGATGGAAAGGGTGGAACGATGAAACCGTTCCACCCTTCCCACAACCCTTGGAAATCGTCAGAGTCGACGATTTCACACATTCCCACCGCACGACTGTTAGGAGCATCAGAACGACCTATACTGACATTTCTAATGGGCTAGCCACCCTGTCATTTCTAATGAGCTACAACAGGACGTGTAGCGGCTCAGTAGAAATGTCATGGTCTACCCCATTAGAACTGTCAGGTTCTAAGGATGGGATGGATAGCGATGAGCGAACGTGATCTGAGACGGATCGAAGTGTTGAGTGACGTGCGAGCCGGGCGTCGAACGGTGGCTGCGGCAGCAGCCGTGCTCGCGATCAGCGAGCGTCAGGCCTTTCGGCTGCTTGCCCGATACGAGGCGGACGGCGGGAGCGGGCTGATCCACAAGGCGCGTGGCAAGACATCCAACCGGAGTCGTAACGACGGCATCCGGAGGTACGCGGTCGAGTTGGTCAAGACCAGGTACGCTGACTTTGGGCCGACGCTGGCAACCGAGATGCTGCTGGACAAGCATCAGCTCCGGATCGGCAAGGAGACGTTGCGGCGATGGATGATGGCCGAAGGTCTTTGGCTATCACGAACGCAACGAAGAACCTTCCACCAGCCGCGGCTTCGGCGTGAGAGCTACGGCGAACTGATCCAGATCGATGGCAGCGATCACCGCTGGTTCGAGCAGCGCGGTGAGCCATGCACGCTGCTGGTCTTCATCGACGACGCGACCAGTACGCTGATGCAGCTGCGCTTCGTGCCGAGCGAGAGCACGGATTCGTACTTCGCAGCCTTGCAAGGCTACCTCCAGGTGCACGGTTGCCCTGTTGCGTTCTACTCGGACAAGCACACCGTCTTCCGGGTGAACAAGCCGGACGCGAAGGGTGGCCAAGGGATGACGCAGTTCGGCCGCGCCCTGGCGGAGCTGAACATCGAAATCCTATGCGCGAACTCCAGTCAGGCCAAGGGCCGCGTCGAACGAGCAAACCGGACCTTGCAAGATCGTCTGGTGAAGGAGCTGAGACTGGCCAGAGTGAGCAACATGGACGATGGCAATAACTTCTTGCCGGCCTTCATGAAGCAGTACAACGAGAAGTTTGCACTTTCTGCAGCGAAGACTGAAGACTTGCATCGGAGGCTGAACGTTCAGGCCTCCCGGTTGGCTGACATCCTGTGTCATCACGAGCAGCGCCACGTCAGCCAACAGCTCAGCCTTGCCTATAACCGCAGGCAGATCATTCTGGACCGGAGTGAACTAGCCGACAAGCTGGCGGGCCAGTACGTCGAGGTCTATGACTTCGCCGATCGTCCGCTCGAGGTGCGTTGGAAAGGACACTCGCTTCCCTATCGCGTCTTCAGCAAGGACCAGCATGTGAGCCACACTGCAGTGGTCGAGAACAAGCGTCTGGGTCATGCACTGGCCGTCGTCAAGGCGCAACAAGACGTCAAGCGCATGCCCACGGTGATGACGAACAGCGCTAAGGGTGGATACAAGAAGCGGCCACGTCAGGTCTACGGGCCAGACTACAAAGCGGAAATCGCCTCGCCCGAAGCGGTGGAAATGACGGGCTGATGAGCGAGCGTGACATACGCGACCAGCAAGATGCACCTGAGCTTGGTGCCGAGCGAGAGCACCGACTCCTCCTTCTAGAGCTAAACGCAAGTATCCGACGACACATGGTTGCCCAGCCGCGTTCTACTCCGACAAGCACGGCTTTTCGCGTGAGCCGACTCGATGCGAAGTGTGGTTCCGGGATGACGCAGGTCGGGCAAGCGATCGCAGAGCTCAACATCGAGATCCTCTGCGCGAACTCGGAGCCAAACGAAGGAGCGAGTGACATGGGCCAACTGAACCCTCCAAGATCGCCCTTTTCCTATTGCGCGTTCACCTTTCCCCTCATCCTTGAGAGAAAGGAGTCGCGTAGCCCGCGGTCTCGAAATGCCTCCGTGCCCCCGGGGGCCTGTGTTGACAACGCTCCTGTCAGATTCCCAAACGCCGCACACTCAGCCGGCGAGTCCCCCAGTAGGTAGCGATGCAAAAAGCCAGCGTCAAAGCTATCCCCGGCGCCAATTGTATCGACCGGCGTTACAAGCTGCGGCGCGACTACTTCGCGGTGAGTTCCCTGCTGGATCACCGCGCCCCGCCTACCGCACTTGACCACAATCAAGGGCACGCGCGCGGAGAGTGCTTCCAGAGCCTCGTCGAGTGTGGAGCGTCGAGCGATGCGTAGCACTTCATCTTCGTTTGGAAGCAGAATGTCAATGGTGTCAAGCAATTCGTCGAGCACGCCGGCCCATCTATCTTCAGGGTCGTCATTGGTGTCGAGCGAGACCGTCAATCCGGCCTCACGCAAGCGTCGAAACAGCTCCGGCAAACCAGCGTGAAGACCTGTCTGCAAGAACAGTGAAGAGAGATGGAAGTGCCGCGACGCTGCAAGGTACTCCCAGTTCAGCTCAGCCACGGTTAGCTTCGTCATGGCACCTGGATAGGTCAGGATATGACGCGTGCTGCTCTCTGCGTCGCTATGATGCAGCAGGATCGTCACACCCGTGCCAACGTCACCGCGCTTGGTCACATGCGAGAGGTCAACGCCACTTTCGCGAAGCCGCTCTAACGCAACCTCACCCAAATCATCACACCCTACCTCTGAGATAAAGCCCACTGTGGTTCCAAGAATCGCCAGATTGTGCGCCAGGATCGATGAGGAGCCACCCAGCGTAGCCTCAAAGCCCGAAGCCAGTAACTCTCTCTCCACTGGCATCTGTGTAGGCAACCCATACAAGATGAGATCGAGATTCGTCTCGCCCGCGATCGTGATATCAAAGCGTGCGCCGGTTGTCGAAGGGCGCCGGGTTGCAGGTAGCTGGATTTGCATACGTCTTCTTCTCTCTAGAGCGCTCATCGCGCAACGGCGCTGCTCTTGATGCTGAAAGAAGCCCCAGACAAGGGACCGCGGAGCATCGTGCCTGGGCTGGTGAAAAGCTGCAAGTTCTCGCTATGCGGCGTGCATCGTCTCCACCCACTCCGTGAGCAGCTGCCCGCTACAGATAGGGTAAATGGAAAGAAGTAGAAATGCCCTGACCTTTCCTTTTATAGTCGTTTGGCGAGCTTTTTTTCGAGGGCGGCTTGTAAGCGTTGTCCTACCGTCTTCAGTTAAGTCCATCCTCGGACAGGATGAAAAGAGTGCCTTATGCCTGAGCAAGACAAGTTCATCGCGATGGTCGAAGCGAGGGCAAGCGTGACTTTGCCGATAAGCGACTTTCAGCCACGCTCCATGCTCACCACACTGCAGCATGATGTTCAGACCCCGCGCTTCCCGGTCATCGACTACCACAATCACCTCGATGCGCAGGATCCAGCACACGTACTTGCCATCATGGATCGCTGCGGCATCGAGCACATCGTCAACATCACCATGCAGGTTGGCGATCAAGCCATCCGCCAGATCGAGCGATATCAGAAGGCTGATGCTGCCCGGTTCTCAACCATTGGCTGGATGGACTGGAACGGCGTCGAGAAGAACGACTTCGTGGAACAGAGTGTGAGACGTCTGGAACGGCTTGCCAGCCATGGCATCGTCGGGTTCAAGTTCTGGAAGGATCTTGGACTCACCGTGCGAGATGCCTCTGGGAAGCTGCTGCGGGTCGACGACGAACGCCTCGCACCCATCTTCGATCGCGCTGGGGAGCTTGGTCTGCCCGTCATGATGCATATCGGCGACCCCGAAGCATTCTTCCTTCCTATCGATGCTCAGAACGAGCGCTATGAGGAACTGGCAGCCCATCCGGACTGGAGCTTTTTCGGTGCCGAGTATGGCAAGCATGCACTGCTTGCGCAGCGAGATCGCGTCTTTCAGCGGCATCCCCGGACCACCTTCGTTGCAGCACACATCGCGGAAAACGCGGAAGACCTGGATCGCGTCACGCGCATGCTCGATAGCAATCCAAATGTACTCGTGGATATCAGCGCACGCGCCTCCGAGCTTGGCCGACAACCCTATGCCGCGCGTCGTTTCTTCCTCCGCTTTGCAGACCGTATCGTCTTCGGCGCTGACCTCGTACCGGAAGAAACCATGTACCGCCTCTACTATCGGTTTCTTGAAACAGAAGACGAGTACTTCGAGTATCCGACGCACGCTTCGCGACAGGGGCGCTGGAATATCTATGGGCTCTATCTGCCGGACGAAGTGCTCCGTAAGGTGTACCGCGAGAACGCTCTCAAACTGCTTGCCATGCCGGCCAATCGAAGCTGATTGCCCTTGAGAGCAGGAGAGCTGGCGGCCACGTTGTCACCACCATCCTGATCGCCATGGTTGCTATTCTTTTCGCCGCGGTGAGTTACGGGCGCATGGCTGGGCTTCATTCGAGCACGGCCTCAGCCTACAACTAGAGTAAGCATAGGAATTCATCCCCGCGCCGGCTACTTGGTTGTCTGGTCGGTGCAGATGGATTAGCTGCTCAACCCGATCATCTGCGCTATCTGGTGCAGTGCTGCGGCTATGAACATTTCGCCAGCAAGCCCTTACTCCGCGTGGGCGGTATCGTTCGTCGTCTTCTTCACCGGGATCAACCTATTTGGAGTTAGGAGCGTGAGCAAAGTCAACGCAGCTCCTTCGAGTCGGCTCTCTGATGCGAACAGCGCACACGGTTGCGCATAGCGCCTCACCTTGTTCGAAACTCAGCAGAGTATCCTGGGTTCTTGTGTTCGCATGCAAAATTGCGGTATCTTTCGTTAGCTTTCTTTTGCTGTGCTTAGATACCAGGAGATCCAGTGACCAGTCTGTCCAGCTTTGTCGCCATGCCCCTTGACGAGCAGCAAGCGCGAGGTCTTCAGTTCACACCTCGTGAGATCGCTCAGCAGCCTGAGACGTGGCAAACAACTCTCCGCATCTTCAAGGAGAATCACGCACGTATCTGTGCATTCCTGGAGAGCACTGCGGTGCGCGGGTCACTCGAGCAGCGCCCGGTAGTCATCCTTGTGGGAGCAGGCACCTCTGACTACATCGGCCATGCTCTCTCTTTGCTACTACGTGAAAAGTGGGGCTGCGAAGTCATACCCTGCGCAAGTACAGACTTGCTCATGAACATGACCGAGTACATCGTGCCCGGCCGGCCCTATCTATGGATCTCGTTCTCGCGATCGGGCGATTCTCCGGAGGGGGTTGCAGTTCTTGAGCAGGCACTTCGTCTCTACCCAACTATCGCGCACCTTGTCGTTACCTGTAACGTGAATGCGCGGATGATTGCCGTGACTAAGCATGCAGCGCGTGCTTGTGTCATCGTGCTTGCTGACGATGTGAATGATCGTAGTCTCGCGATGACTAGCTCTTTCACCAACATGGTCGTGATGGGCCAGTGCCTCGCACACGCATGGATGATCGAGGAGTACGAGCCCATCTTGAAGCAGCTTGCCGCGTCCGCAAACGGCCTGCTTCTCAGCGCCTCCCAGGAGGCTGAGCGTATTGCGTCCCTCATGCTTCCACGCGCCTGCATGCTCGGCTCCGGGTCCCTCTTCAGCGTAGCGAAGGAGGCAGCCCTCAAACTTCTTGAGATGACGGCTGGCGAGGTCAAGACGATGGCAGAGACCGTACTCGGCCTTCGTCATGGACCGATGGCCGCGCTTGATCTGCACACTCTGCTGGTCTGCTTTCTCTCCAGTGGTGAGCGGCAGCAGCATTACACCTATGACCTCATGCAGGAGATTACAGGGAAACAAATTACGGGCAATCGTATCGTGATTGGTCCTGCATCAGCTCGCCTGCGCTTCCTGCCCATGTGCGACAGCTATCTCGCGGTGGATGACGGGATCGAGGATCTTTACCGACCAGCGCTCGATATTCTCTTCGGGCAACTGCTCGGCTTGTACAGCTCGATCGCCCGGCAGATCAAGCCTGATGCGCCGAGTCCCGGCGGTGTGATCAACCGAGTTGTGCAGGAGTTCCCAATTTACTAAGCTCGACCCACTTCTCCTTTTGTACATCAAGCAGTGCATGAAGGAATGAAGTGGCGCGTGATCCAGGCTCGAGGCGCGACTTACGGCCGTGTACACCGGCTAACACTCTCGTCCTAGAGTGCGCGGATAGTGGTTAAGCTCGCCTACGATAGGGCGGGCGTACTCCCTAAAAGCTTCTGTAACCGCGATTGTATCGTGACTCAACCACTTCGCAGGAAGTAAGCGGCTCCCGGCTCCCGCTGCACTCAACGCTACTAATTCAAAGCCAGGCTCTCCTGGCATCTTGAGCGACCGCAGTGAGACCATCTGATCTGTCTGACCACTTAGCAACGCGCGAAGACCTTCGCGGCCTACTAACTCTGCATCGGCTTGATCCTGAGGCGAAACCAGCGCTCTCGCCGATCTGCCGATAAGCCCCGGCTTTTCGCTCCGGCAGCGAATGCCAAGCTTGTCAGCGACAATCCCCGATAGATATTGCGCAACGCCCCCGATCAGAGGCCGGTTCCGCGTCTCTCTCCCGGAACCTATTCGTTGCTCAAAGACCGGGCTTCCGTCTGCATACGCTGTGCCCTCGGAGACAACCACAACTGCCCAGCCAAGCCTGCTTACCACTGAGTCTAAGTCGGCAAGGAAACTCTCGAGCACGAACGGAGTCTCCGGCACATATACCAGGTGGGGCGCGTCATCGGCATCAAGCTTGGCCAGCGTCGAAGCAGCGGCCAGCCAGCCCACGTCCCGTCCAAGCGTCTCAAAGATCGAGACAGGCTGTGGAAGAGACCGAATATCCATAGCCAGGTCGAGCACCGACTGAGCGACAAAGCGCGCGGCGCTTCCAAAGCCCGGGCAGCGGTCCGTAGCGGCTATGTCGTTATCAATCGTTTTAGGAACGCCTATGATTTGGATCTCAAAGCCGGCTCTGCGGCAGAATGCGCGAACGGTCTCGGCCCCTCGCATGGTACCGTTGCCTCCCATGAAGATCAGGTGTCGGATAGCCAGCCGGCGAAGGTGTTCTACACATCGTTCCAGATCGTCCTCACCCGGCTTGAAGCGAGAGGAACCCAGGGCAGCACCGGGACTCTCTCGCAATGCCGCAAGATCACTTACTGTAAGAAAGCTGAGGTCTAGAACGTCGCCCTCGGAGAGCCCCTTCATGCCCCAGCGGGCTCCATAGATCTTCCCTATCCGGCCTTGATGCAAGGCTTCCCGGATGATGCTCGCTAGGCTCGCGTTGAAGACCGCAGTCGGACCTCCACCTTGCACAATCATTAAGTTCTCGGTGCCCATTCAGTCTTCCTTCTGGGTCGTTTGCTGAGCGCAAATCAGTCAAGTGGGTGCGGTTGACCCCTGCCTAGACTTACAGGTTTTCACTTAGATCTGTGTGGCGATTGCAGACACCTGCCTACCTGACCACTTACCCCCTGTAAAGTCAGGAAAACTTACAGGCGAGCTCCCTTGACTTACAGAGTTCACGCTCAGCTCGGCCATAGCAGACCAGGCTGCCGCATCGTACACATCCATGTCCGGAGCCTGGCCACCGCGTATGCATTGCAGCAGGCGATAGAGCATGATGTAATCCATCCCGCCATGACCACCCACTTTCTTTGCAATCTCTCCCTCTTTGGTCCATAAGGGATGTTCGTACTGCTTCCAGCTATCCAGCGCGGCCCAGGCTTCGCTCTTATCTTGGCCCTCCACATAGATGCGGGGCGGGTAATCCTCAAAGATCCCCTTGGTGCCCGCGATCATGTTGACCCGATCGTAGGGGCGAGGCGTCGACACTGTATGCTTCACGGTGATCGTGCGGCCGTTAGCCGTTTTGATCAGCGAAGTGTTCATGTCCCCTGTCACATAATGCTCAGCCAGCCGAGAATCACCTGCCTGCAGATGCTCCTTGCGGTACGCATCCAGACCCAGCTCTTGTGAACTCATCGACACCAGGTAAGCGAATCGATCGCCGCGTTGGATCCCCATGTAATTTGCTACCGGGCCCAGGCCGTGGGTGGGGTAAAGATTTCCATTGCGCAAGGTGTGTTCAGTTCGTCGCCACAGACCCTCGCCGGCGTTCGAAAATAGCTCTTCGCGCAGGTCGTGCAGGTAGGCGCCCTCGCCATACAGCAGGTCGCCAAGCTTACCATCATGAGCCATGCGCAGAACCAGCGTCTCGTTGTACCCGTAGCAGCAGTTCTCTAGCATCATGCAATGCTTGCGTGTTTGCTCAGACGTGTGCACGATCGCCCAGCACTCTTCCACTGTCCGGACCGCCGGTACTTCCACAGCGACATCCTTGCCTTGCTTCATCGCCGCGATCGCCATCTCTGCATGCCAACTCCATGGCGTAGCAACAATCACCAGGTCTATGTCAGGTCGAGCGAGCATGGTCTCAAATGCGTGAGGTCCCTGGGTGTAGAGTTGGGGCGCCTTCTGACCAGCCGCAACCACCAGCCCTGCAGCGTGCTCCGCCTTTGCCTGCACCACGTCGCAGAGTGCGACCACCTGTCCGTCAGCAGCCAAGAGATTCCCCAGCAGGGACGTACCACGGCCGCCGGTGCCAATGATCGCGATGCGCGGCTCTCGCTTGGCAAAGGGAACATCGATCATCGCGCCTGAGGCGCTCGCGGCCGATGCTTCAGCGCCGGCCGCGCGAGTGGTAGCCACAGCGCCCACCGCACCGATGGCACCCACTTCCATAAACCTGCGCCGTGTCCACGCAGCGCTCTGCGCAAGCTGACCGTCGAGTCTCTTCACCCTCGCCTCCCATTTGGCAGACCATGCTGCCGGATCCACTCACCGAGTCAATCACGTCATGCGAAAGGATTCGCAAGCAAGTCTTCTGCGCTGAGCTTAGGAGCTCCCGCTTCACCTGTCAAAGAAAAAGCTTTACTTAGGTGGGTATGCTGCAGGACTGCCGGATCAAGGCTGCCGGATCATGCTAGACTCGCCCCCACTTAGCACTGCAGTCGCAGCCAAGTGAAAGCGAATGACGCCGTTCTTATGCGTTGCACGGCCCTGCAATCCAAGTAGTCTTCACACCTTGAGCCAAGCTCCTCTGCTCGAAAACGATAGCGAGCTATCATCATCCAGTCACCCGTCCCACGAGGTGGGGGAGTAAACCATGAAAGTCAAAGCTGCAAGCGACGCCCGAGGGCCTTTGCGGGACGAGCCCCTGCCCGACTCCATGATGGCCGAAGAACGGCGCATGCAGATCCTGCAGATCGTTCGTACGGAAGGCAGAGCGAAGGTCAACGATCTCGTCCTTCGCTTCAAGACCTCCGCGGTCACCATCCGCAACGACTTAAATGAGCTTCACCAGCGAGGCGTGATCCAACGCTCTCATGGAGGAGCCGTGATCCAGGACACCGTCTTTCGAGAAGCGCCTGTACAGGAGCGAGGAAAAGACAGGTTGGGTGAGAAACAGCGCATTGGGGCGATGGGAGCCACGTTGGTCAAGGAAGGCGAGACGATCATCCTCGACTCCGGAACGACGACCTTGGAGGTGGCGCGCCATATACAGAATATTCGCCATCTCCAAGTCATCACCAACGGCCTCAACATCGCGGTCGAGCTGCTCGGCTCGCGCACCATTCAGACGATCATCATGGGCGGAAGCGTCCGCAATGATTCCGCGTCTGTCGTCGGGCGCGCGACCGAGGATATGTTTGAGCAGTTCTCCGCCGACAAGCTCTTTCTGTGCGGCGCAGGCTGCGATCCAAGCTTCGGCGTAAGTGGCACCAACCTTGAAGAGACGATGGCCAACCGCGCGATGCTTCGCGCCGCACGCGAGATTATCGTCGTTGCTGATTCGAGTAAGTTCAGCAAGCGCAGTATGTCTCTGATCGCCTCCTTTGCCGAGGTCGATATGGTCATCAGCGATGTCGACATGACCGCCGAAATGCAGGACCGCATTCGCTCTTTTGGATGCAAGCTGGTGCTTGTCTAAACCGCCATCGCTTCCTCTCGCACGAAGAGCCCTAGCGAGTAGTAAAACTTAGCTGCAAATCTGGTTGAGCCTTGTCCTGCGCCGCGGTCACATACCCGAAATTAGACGATCCATCCACCGTGGCATGGATCGAGTTCTGTGGTCCGGCACCTGCAAACCGGAAGTTGGGGAAATTAAACGAGTTGTACAACTCGCCGCGTAGCTCGCATCTTCCGCCGGCCATCAGGCTCCCGCAAACCCCGCGAATGGCTTTTCACTTACCTCGGGTCGAGCAGCGACGGCTTTCGCGAAGATGCCGCTGGCCCGGTCTAGGTCATCGCCGGAAAGCGCAAGCCGGGGCGCTCGGGCCCTGGCCGAGCCGACGCCGGCCTGCTCCTGCACCCACTTGATCAGCTGCACGAACTTAGGCACCGTATCCATGCGCAGCAGAGGCAAAAACCAACGGTACAGCGCAAAGGTCTCCTCACTCGGCCCGGCTTCGGCTAACTCGAAGAGACGGACTGACTCCGCCGGAAAAGCATTCACCAGACCTGCGACCCAGCCCACGGCGCCCGCATGCACTCCCTCGACAAGCATGTCATCCACGCCGACACAGATGCGTAGCCGGTCGCCGAGCACCTCGCGTATAGCGCTCACCCGGCGAACATCGGCGCTCGACTCCTTGACCGCAGCGAGGTTCGAATGCTCCTCGGCCAGCTCCGCAATCTCCCTTGGCAGAAAGTCCGTCTTGTAGGCGACGGGATTGTTGTAGAGCATGCACGAGAGCCCCGTCGAGCCAATCACGGTCGAGACATGCTTTTTCATTTCGCGCCAGTCAGAGGTGTACACGTAGGGCGGCAGAACCATCAGCCCCGTACATCCGGCCTCCGCCGCCTCCTTCGCCAGCACCACAGCCCCGTCGGTTGACAGCGAGGAGATCGCTGCCACCACCGGCGCACCACCCGCCACGCGCACCGCAGTCTTGATTATCGCGATCTTCTCTGCATGCTCGAGCGTGGCGCCCTCGCCGAGCGAGCCCAGCATCACCAGCCCACTGCATCCGTTGCCCAGCTGCCAGGCGGCGTGCTGGGCCAGAAAGCGATGGTCGACCTGCATCGCCTCATCAAACGGCGTTGTGAGTGCAGGCATCACGCCAGACCAAATCATGCATTCTCCTTCAGTGCGTCACAAGTGCAGAATCTTTTGGCGCGCGTCGCAAAGCGCTCAGCGGAACCGGAAAGATGGGCGCTCTCACCGAGATCGGCGTCCAGCCAAGCAGCGCCTCGACAGCCGGACCGCAGATGCGCCCCTGGCACGCTCCCATGCCGCAGCGTGTCTGCAGCTTCGCGTCTGTCCACCCTGTGTGGCCTGTGAGCTGGCTCATGGTCACATCTTCGCAGCGGCAGACGATCGTATCCGCTGTCGCAAGCTTGAGTAGCTCAGCTCGCAGCGCAAATGCCTTCTCCAGGCGGCGCGCGAAGCCTCGCTCCCCTGCCGCTCGGCTGCCCAGTCTACCGAGAGGCTTGCCCGCGCAGGCCAGCCCGGCTCGCTCACCCTCCGCCAGGGCTGCTTCCAACCCAGCAAGGCCAGTCGGCTCCCCGACGCAAAATACCCCGGGCACAGACGTTTGCTGCTGGCGGTCCACCTTCACAAATCCTCCGCGCAGCTGGCACCCGAGCAATCTCGCAAGCTCGTTGTTCGGCACCAGGTGAAAGCCGCACGCGAGCAGGTCGCACGGCTGCTCCCAGGTGCGTCTACCATCTGTCACAGTCACACTGCGAATCAACCCAGGCTCGCCGCTGGCGACAACCGCGACCGGCCAGCATCCCCTTCGATACGACACCCCACCCAGAGCCGCGCGATAGCGAAGCCCCTGCCAGATCTTGCCCGGGTGCACCCAGAGTGAAGCGGCAAAGGGAACCAGCCTCGAGAGCCCCGCTTGCTCAACTATCCCGACCACGTCTGCTCCGTCAGCCTTGAGGTGCGCCGCGACCGCAATCAGCAGCGGGCCTGTTCCGGCTACCAGCACTCGCCTGCCTTTCACCGAGAATCCACCTTGCACCAGCGCCTGCAAGCCGCCTGCACCGTAGACCCCGGGCAGCGTCCAGCCAGGAAACGGCAGAAAGCGCTCCCGAGCGCCAGTGGCCAGGATCAAGCGCTCATAGGCAAACTCCACGGAAGTCGAGGCCGGAACCGAGGCCTGGATCGATCCTGCCTGATCCTGCCGCAAGGCCTGCACCCTGCCGCGAGCTCCCGGCCCTGCCGGTCCCACGCAGTCGAAGACTCGGTGCCCCGTCAAAATGCTGGCGCCGGACCTTGCCAGGCGTGCCAGTGCCCGCTCGCTGGCATCGCCAACCTTCGCTCCCCCGACGCCTGCGCGCCAGATCTGACCTCCCGGCCGCGGGTTGTCATCCAGGACACAAACCTCGCATCCCTGTTCAGCAGCTGCAGCAGCCGCCGCAATCCCCGCAGGGCCCGCGCCGATCACCAGCACCTTCGTCGGCGTCATACCGAGGTCTCTACCTTCATGCCTTCTTCGCACAACAACTGGCAGGTCGGTTGATGCGGAACTCCCCCCACCGTAGCGCGGCACTCCAGACAAATGCCCATCCCGCACATGGCCGTGCGCGGCTCCCCGCTCACCGACCGGCGACACGGCGCGCCGGCAGCAAGCATGGCAGCGGCGACCGTCGTCCCCTGCGCTACCCGGAAGGGCTGCCCGTTGATCCTGATACCAATCTCAGCCATGGACCACGTCCACCCTCGCGCCCGCCTCGACGCCCAACCGCTCCGGCAAAAAGGGCGCTGCATCGATCGCCGACCTGCGATCAAGCAAACCATCCACCAGCAGCCGCGCCGCGCCTGGAGCATTGGTGATGCCGAGCCCCTCGAAGCCCATCGCCAGCCAGAGGGAAGCATCCTCGGCCAGCCCGGCAGCCGGCCCCAGCAGCGGCAGCTTGTCCGCGGTCGCCGCCCGAAAGCCCGTCCACACGCGCAGCGCGGAAAGCTGCCCCACGCCCGGCAGGTAGCTCATCGCACGTGCCAGCATCCTGTCCAGGATCGCGCTATCCGCTCGCAGATCCTCATCGTCAAACTGCCGCGACGAGCCGATCAGCAGCTGGCCGGTCTGACGCGGCTGTATGTTGAAGGCGACCGAGTCTTCAGCCACTTTGTGCGCACTCTTCAAGTAGCCAAGCTCGACCAGCTGGTGCTGCACAAAGCCCGGGTATCGATCGGTAATGACCAGGTGGCCTTTGCGCTTCTTGATCGGCAATCCTGGCAACAGGTCGCACTCCACCCCGGCCGCCAGGATAATGCGATCGCCCGCGAGCCTGGTTCCGTCCACTAGCAAGACCTCGCCATGCGACGCAGAGACCACCCGTGCACGATAGAGCACGGTACCGAGCCGCTGTGCCTCGGCAAGATAGAAAGCCGCGGCGGCCGGCGGATACATCACCGCATCGCCTGAGACCAGCAATCCTCCCTGAAGGCCCCTGCGCAGGTTGGGCTCCTCTGCGGCCAGCGCCGCAGCGTCTAGGATCTCCGCCGCAAGCCCCGCCTCGGCAAACGTCTTAAGCTTGACGTGCACTTCGACCATCTCTGCGTCGTCCGCCGCTATCCAGATCGTGCCGCGAGCCTGGTACTCGACCGAAGCAGGCAGCCCGGCACGCTCCTCGTTCCACAAGCCGCGCGCGTAGCTCGTCAGGGCCAGCTGCTCAGGCGAGTCGTCCATCACCACCACATGGCCCATGCCGGCGGCCGAGGCGCCTCCCGCAGGCACTCCCGCCTCCGTGATCGCGACCCGGAGACCCTCGCGCGCACACTCCCGGGCACACGCACATCCAATGATCCCGGCACCCACGATCAGGACGTCGTAGCCTTGCATCAGAGCCGAATACCCTGCGTGAAAGGATCGCCCGAGGAGAACAGCAGCCTCGACTCGGCAGTGATCCAAGCGCGCCCACGAATCTTCGGCAGGACGTGATTCGGCAGGCGCTCGTGCGCCTGCCCCGCCTCAAAGGTAGCTTCAAACACGGTCCCGAGGATGCCCTCCTGGCGCCAGACACTCCCCTCTGCCAGCTCCCCATCCGCGTAAAGGCAGGCGAGCTTGGCACTCGTGCCCGTTCCGCATGGCGAACGATCAAAGGCCGATCCCGGGCACAAGACAAAATTGCGCGAAGAGTTTCGAGGACTAAACGGCGCTGCAAAGAACTCCACGTGATCGATCAGGTCCGGATACTCGCCGGCCGCGCCCTGGATTCCACCGGCATCAAGCGCCTCGCGAATGGCCGTAGCCGCTGCAATCAGCTGCGCGCAATTGGAGAGCACGAGCTCGTAGGGGTGGACACCAACGAGGAAGAACCAGTTGCCGCCCCAGGCGACATCGCCAACCACCTGGCCCAGCCCTGGCACATCGACCGGCACTGCCGCCCTGTAGCGATAGCTGGGCACGTTCGCCACGGTGACGCTTCCATCCTCGTGCAAGCACGCAGAGACGTCGCCTACCGGGGTCTCGATCCTGTGCACTCCCGGTCCAATCCTGCCCAGGTGCGCCAGCGTCGCCACAACACCAATCGTGCCGTGCCCGCACATCCCCAGGTAGCCGACGTCATTGAAAAAGAGAACCGCCGCAGCAGAGTCCGACTGGACTGGCTCTTCGAGCAGCGCGCCTACCAGCACCTCTGATCCGCGCGGCTCTGAAATCACGCCGGATCGGAAGGTATCGAACTCGGTGCGAAAGCGCTTCAGCCGCTCCCGCAGCGATCCCCGTCCAAGATCAGGGCCGCCACTCACCACCACGCGGGTCGGCTCTCCCTCGGTGTGAGAGTCGATCACATGAACGGAGCTCCCGGCAAACATGTGGGCGATTATAGCCCGTCACAAAATTGGGTATGCTCGCCGTTCTTCTCTTTTCAAGCCGTGGCACCGGCGTTGCCGGAAGCAAGAGCGCCGGCACGCACACCGCGGCCAACCGTTGCCAGGAGGCATGGCTGCTCCCTGAGTCATTGAATTGGGTCATTGCACTGTTACGGAAAAAACTCAGCATCACGCTCGGATGCAATCGTCTGAAGAGCAAGGCGCTTGGTGAGCAAGCCTGATACGCACAGATCCCGTCGTCGACGGGATCTGGTGCACTCGGCTGAACGAGTGAGCAGCGCGAGTGAGCACGCAAGGGTGTACCCGTGTGCGTTGCCCTGCCGTGCTCACCTTTCCCGGCAGCTTCCCCTGAGCCGCCCATTCTCGAGCGGACCGCCGGGACGTAGAATAAAGGAGATGTCTCAATCTTTCCGCTCGAGACGGACCGGCAGCCATGCTCAGACCGCGTGCAGCATGCGGCAGCCTTCGTGTGGCCTCTGGAATCTACCGCGCGCGAGCTCGCTACCCAGCAAGTGTCGACCCAGGCTCTCTAGTTAACTGAACCTCTCAACTACCCGCATCACCCGCTCGTACCCATGGGGAAAGGAAACTCTTGTCCAGCGCACCAGTCATGCCGCATAGCCGTCCAGCCAACCCCTGCTTTTCTTCCGGCCCCTGCGCCAAGCGGCCCGGCTGGCAGCCCGCCTCGCTCAGCGGAGCGCTCACCGGCCGCTCCCACCGCTCCAAGCCGGGCAAGGCCAAGCTGCTCCAGGTCATCGAGCTGTCCCGAGAGATCCTCGGCATCCCCGCTGATTACCGGGTCGGCATCGTTCCCGCCTCCGACACTGGCGCGGTCGAGATGGCGCTCTGGTCGCTGCTAGGCGCGCGCGGCGTCGATGTGTTTGCCTGGGAGAGCTTCGGCAAGGAGTGGGTTACCGACATTACCAAGCAGCTCAAGCTGCCCGATGTCCACCTCCACGAGGCAGCCTACGGCGCGCTCCCTGACCTCGCCCAGTACGACCCCAGCCGCGACGCCGTCTTTACCTGGAACGGGACGACCTCCGGCGTGCGAGTGCCCAACGCGGACTGGATTCCGGACTCGCGCGAGGGGCTGACCATCTGCGACGCGACCTCGGCCGCCTTTGCCATGGCGCTGCCGTGGGAGAAGCTTGACGTCACTACCTGGTCCTGGCAGAAGGTGCTGGGCGGCGAAGGCGCGCACGGCATGCTGGTGCTGAGCCCGCGCGCAGTCGAACGCCTGGAGACCTACAACCCGGGCTGGCCGCTACCAAAGATCTTCCGCCTCACCAAGGGCGGCAAGCTCATCGAGGGCATCTTCGCAGGCGAGACCATCAACACGCCCTCCATGCTGGCGGTCGAAGACGCGCTCGACGGGTTGCTCTGGGCCAGGTCCATCGGCGGCCTGCCCGCGCTGATTCGCCGCTCGGAAAACAACCTCGCCGCCATCGCCGACTGGCAGCGAGCGAGCGGTTGGGTGGACTTCCTCGCCGAGCAGGCGGAAACGCGGTCCTGCACCTCCATCTGCCTTGAGCTCACTGATGCGGAGTTTCTGGGCTGGGATCCGCAACAGCAGACCAGGTTCCTCAAAGACCTAGCCGGTCTTCTCGAGAAGGAAGCGGTCGCCTTTGATATAGCCTCCTATCGCGATGCGCCGCAGGGTTTGCGGATCTGGGGCGGCGCGACGGTGGAGACCGCCGACATTGAAGCACTGTGCGAGTGGATGGACTACGCCTTTCACACGACCATGCTCCAGCACCGTTCCGTATATACGGGCGCTGCTCACTCCTGAAGGGGCGAAGCCGGTATCGCCGCCGAACTGACCCGAGCGGGCGCGCCCCCCGCTCTGTTATGTCGCGCTTGCGTAACTCTCAGCACGAACTCTGGCGATTCTTCGGGTCCACCAACCTATCGTTCATCATCACGCGCCGTGGTTCCGGCTAAACTCCGTTAAGCTCGGCTCGTGATCCATTTCTGTCGCTGAGTGCAGCCATCGACATCCTGAAGTCAGCCGCGCACCTCAGGCATCACACCATCTCGCAAAGTGGACGGTCAACCGAGGGCGAGGCGAACAGAACGGCGCCTGGAGAGAAGTGCATGACCAACACCGCTGAACCCGTACAAACCATCCTGGTTATCAATAGCGGCTCCTCTTCGCTGAAAGCCGCGCTCTTTGAAGCCTGCGGCAAGGAGCCAGCGCCGCGCCTGCTGCTTGAGGCAAGTGCCACCGGCATCGGCCAGGGCGCAGGCAAACTGTCGATCAAGGATGGCAGCGGCAGGTCACTTGCCGACGACCAGCACGACTGTCACTCGCAGGCCGAGGCGCTCGACAAGGTTGCCCAGAGTCTCCAGCAGCATGCCGAGCAAGCACCGACAGCCATCGGCCACCGCATCGTGCATGGCGGCATGCACCTCACCAGCCATCAGCCGATCACGCCGCAACTCCTAGGCCAGCTTGAGCAAGCCGTTCATTTCGCGCCCCTGCACATTCCCGGCTCGGTCGAGCTGATCCGCAAGACAGAAGAGCGCTACCCTGGCGTCGCCCAGTTCGCCTGTTTTGACACAGCCTTTCACCAGAGCCTGCCGGAGCGCGCCTGGCGTATGCCTCTCCCGGCCAGGTGGGCAGACCAGGGCGTCCGCCGCTACGGCTTCCATGGGCTCTCCTATGAGTCCATCGTTGAGCAGCTTCGCCACAGCAGCGCGCCGCTCCCGGACCGCATCGTCGTCGCTCACCTGGGCAGCGGCTCCAGCCTGGCCGCCATCGAGCGTGGCCGCTCGGTCGATACCTCCATGGGGCTGACCCCTTGCGGCGGCATCCCCATGGCGACCCGCACCGGCGACCTCGACCCAGGCGTGCTCATCTTCCTTATGCGCTCGGGCGGCCTGAGCCTGGATGAGGTGGAAACGCTTGTCAACCACGATGCCGGTCTGCGCGCGCTCTCGGGCGGGGTGAGCGACATGCAGAAGCTCGAGAAAGCCGCCGGAGACACGGAGAAGCAGAACAGGCCAGCCGCCCGCGAAGCGGCCCTGGCCATCGATATCTTCGCAACTGCGGTCGCGAAGACGATGGCGGCTTACCTGGTGAGCCTGGCCGGGCTTGATTTGCTGGTCTTTACCGGCGGCATCGGCGAGCACAGTGCGGGCTTTCGCGCCGCGGTCTGCGAACGGCTTCGCGCGCTCGGTCTACGGCTGGACGCAGCTGCCAATGAGGCGCATGCCGAGCTGATCTCCGCACCCTCGAGCAGCGTGTCCATCCGCATCCTCCCCGCCCAGGAGGACCTGCAGATCGCCCGACACGTCTGCTCCATGCTCTCTGGGCAGTCAGCTCCGAAGAATCAGATCCCGACTTAGCCCCCTGACCAGAGCTCTGCTTGTTCGCTCTGACCTTAGCTCGCACTGATCTCAAACGAGAAGTTTTGCCGGCTGGAACCATCGAGGACTGGGTACCAGAGACGGCTACCGCAGCCAAACTCTTGCCTAAGAACTCTCCCGGATTGCGTATGCTGCTGATAAGGCCTCTACGTGGCTGCCAGCCTATGCGATTAGCGGGCGCCACCTGCCACCACTTGATCGAGGATTCCTCCCCCCATGCGCCTCCTCCACGTCATCTATGGGCTTTCTCCCGCCGATGGCGGGCCGCCTGAGAACCTTCGCCAGCTGGCCAAAGCCTTTGAACAAGTTGGAGTGCAGATAGAAGCGCTCACCCAGGACGAACCCGACGACGCCTACCTCTCCCTCTATCCCTTCCCGGTGCACGCCATGGGCACGCCAGGTACCGCTTTCGGCTACAGCCGTAAGCTGCTGACCTGGCTGGAGGCGCATGCCCTCGAGTACGACGGCGTGGTGGTCGAGGGGGTCTGGCAGTACAACGGGGTCGCCGTGCGTAAAGCGCTGCGCGGCCGCGCGCCTTACCTGGTCTTCACCCACGGAATGCTCGACCCCTGGTTCCAGCGAACCTATCCGCTCAAGCACATCAAGAAGTACGTCTACTGGTTTGCCGCGCAGTATGCGGTGCTGCATGACGCCTATCGGCTCGTCTTTACCACCGAAATGGAGCGCAAGCTGTCCACCAAGAGCTTCTGGCCGCACACCTGGAAGAGCGAAGTGGTGCCGCTCGGCACCAACCGGCCTGCCGGCGATCCCGCGCAGCAGAAGCAGGCCTTCTTCCTCGCCTGCCCTGGCGCCCGCGACAAGCGGTTTCTCATCTTTCTGGGGCGCATCCACGAGAAAAAAGGCTGCGACCTGCTCATCAAAGCCTTCGCGCAGATTGCACCGGAGGACCTGCACCTGGTCATGGCCGGCCCTGATCAGGTGGGCCTGCAGTCGACCCTGGAGCAGATGGCGAAGGAGCTCGGTATCGCCTCGCGTGTCCACTGGCCCGGGATGCTGGAGGGAGATGCCAAGTGGGGTGCCTTCCAGGCCTCTGAGGCCTTCATCCTGCCGTCGCACCAGGAGAACTTCGGCATTGCGATCGCCGAGGCTATCGCCTGCTGGAAGCCGGTGCTGATCTCAAACAAGATCAACATCTGGCATTACGTGACCGAAGATCAAGTCGGCTTTGTGGAAGAAGACACGATCGAGGGGACCGAGCGCCTGCTGCAAAGCTGGCTGGCCCTGACGCCGGCAGACAGGCAGGCGATGATCGATCGGACCGCAGCTTGCTTTGACAAGCGCTTCTCGATGCGGAACTGCGCGCTCGCTCTGCGGCGGATCTTTGAGCAGGCCCACGCGGAAGGACTCCACTCGCGGTATGCCGCCAGCTCCTCGCCATCCCCAGACCAGCCGACCCGCTGACCGATGCGAGAGCCTTGCTCCCGGCCGCTAAGCGGCACCCTGAGCCTAAGCGCTTCGTGCCTGTCTTGCCCCGGATGACAGCGCGGCAGCGCGGAACCGGACACCGGACGAACTAGTCGCCGAAGTGGATACCTCACTCCGCACTCTGCCTAAACGCCGGGCCTGGAACACCATTCAGACCCCAGGCCGGAACACCGAGCTGAAACACCAGGCCAGAACGACGCTGCTGACACCAGCCCGTGCTCGTCCGTCCCTGAAGCGAAAGCTTCTTCGGCAAATGCCGGACGGCCACCGGACCCTCCGGAAGTCCTCGCCCGCCCTAGAACGCGATCATGCTCCAGAGCTCCCAGATCACAAGACCCGAGACCGCGAGGCCGGCATTGAACAGCAGCGCGAAGCGCAGACCGTTGACCGCCCCGACGTTCGGATCTTCCAATAACATCTGATCCAGCTCTGAGAACTGGTTGACCTGCGCGTGTTCGCGAAGCGAAAGCGCGGCCGGCGCCTGTTCGCTAGGCTGGATGCCCGGCAACGGCCCTACCAGCGACGGCGGCATCGGTACGATACGGTTTGCGGGCACAGGGTGCACGGTCTTCATGGAAAGCTTTGAGTTCACCGGAATGGTCTGCATGGCTGCGTTCTCCGTTGATGACTCTATCGACTGCAACGCCCGGTGCCACGAGAGAGTGCATGGGAAATCCGGACCGGTTCCGATTCGGAAATCTACCCGGAGCGGTTTCCCATTTTTGGTTCCCCGCCCCTGCGCAGGATGCTTTCCGCTGGACACGTTCCTCGACCCGCTTCGATCGCCTCATCGAGCAGACCAACAACCATGGCCGGCCGTATCTTGACGCAGACTAGGCTTGACTCTAGATTGAAGAAAGACCGTCGAGGGACCGCCCGCCTATGCACTCCTCCCATTACTATTGGAACTATCTCCCGCTGCTGATCCAGATTGTGATCGCCATCGGCATGGGCTGCTCGATGGCAACCGGCTCCTGGTTCATCGGCAAGCACAAGCAATCCAAGGCCAAGCTCGCTGCCTACGAGTGCGGTATCCCCGCTGAGGGCGATGCACGGGGCCGATTCTCCGTCCGCTTCTACATGGTCGCCATGCTCTTCATTCTCTTCGACGTGGAAGCCGTCTTTATGCTCCCCTGGGCGGTCATCTACCGCCAACTTCCAGCCATCACCGGTTCGCGCATGTTCGGCTTCTGGGAGATCCTGGTCTACCTTGGCTTTGTGGGCGTAGGCCTCTTTTATATCTGGAAGAAGGGCATACTCGACTGGTCGTCAGATAAGGCGGACCTCTAAAGCCATGACTACCGTAACCCTCGAGAAAGATGCCGTGCTCGCCGAGATGGCTGCCAACCCTGCGGTCGCCGCGCTCCTGGACCTTAGTCCAGAAATGATTGAGGATGCCCGCTTTGATCACAGCGAGCTGACCCTCACCGTCGCGCCCCAGAATATTCGTCAGGCCGCCGGCGCTGTCCAGGCAGCCGGCTACAACTTTCTTGAAGACGTGACCGCCGTAGACTGGCTGCCGGCGGAACCGCGCTTTCAGATCACCTACCACATCGTTTCTCACAGCCTCAAAGAGCGGGTACGCTTGCGCGCCTTTGTCGGCTCGATCGATCCGTCCATTGACTCCATCGTTCCCGTCTGGGTCTCTGCCGACTTCTACGAGCGCGAAGTCTTTGACCTGTTCGGGGTTCGCTTCCATGGCCACCCCAATCTTCGCCGCATCATGATGCCGGACGAGTTCGAAGGCCACCCTTTGCGCAAGGACTATCCAGTCGAGGGCTACCGGTAAGAACCAGCCGTCCTCACGGCAGTCCACTCAACCAGACGCAGCTTTCAAGCGCGTTAGGCTGCACTCTTTTCAAGAAACAGCGGGATCCTACAGCAACCCCGGGGAAGCCTCCATGACCCAGTTCGTCGAAACCAACACGCTCATCGCTCCTCGTCCTGAAGACCCGTCCAAAGACCGGACGATGATCCTCAACATGGGCCCCCAGCACCCGTCCACCCACGGCGTGCTCCGCCTAGTGGTCGAGATCGATGGCGAAACCGTGCTCCGCGTCGTCCCCGATATCGGCTACCTGCACACCGGCATCGAGAAGACGTGCGAGGCCAAGTTCTACCAGCAGGTCGTGCCGCTTACCGACCGCATCGACTATCTCTCGCCGATGTCGAACAATCTCTGCTACTGCCTGGCTGTCGAAAAGCTGCTCGAAATTGAGATCCCCGAGCGCGCTCAGTGGATGCGGGTCATGCTCAACGAGCTCACCCGGCTGCAGTCGCACCTGGTCTGGCTCGGCACCCACGCCATGGATATCGGCGCGCTCACCGTCTTCCTTTACACCTTCCGCGAGCGGGAAGAGATCCTGCGCATCTTCGAGCACGTCGCCGGACAGCGCATGATGACCTCCTACTTCCGCGTCGGAGGCCTGGCGCTTGAGCCGCCGATCGATCTCTTTGACCGTATCCAGACGCTGATGAATCGCATGCCGTCCAAGATCGACGAGTACCAGAACCTGCTCACCGGCAACCCCATCTGGGTCGACCGTTTGAAAGGTGTTGGCTATCTCAGCGCGGCCGACGGCATCCGCATGGGCGTCACCGGCCCCCCGCTCCGTGCCTCGGGCGTGGACTGGGACCTGCGTCGCGACATGCCCTACTCCTCCTACGAGAAGTTCCAGTTCAAGGTCCCGATCGCAACCGAGGGCGATGTCTGGGCGCGCTACGTCATTCGCCTGGAAGAGATGCGCGAGTCGGTCAAGATCATCCAGCAGGCGCTTGACGGTATGCCGGAAGGCGCGATCACCGCCGACGCGCCCAAAATCGTGCTGCCTGAACGCGAGAAGATGAAGACCCAGATGGAGTCGCTCATCTACCACTTCAAAATCGTCACCGAGGGCTTTCAAGTCCCGGCCGGCGAGGTCTACCAGGCCATCGAGTCCCCGCGCGGCGAGATGGGCTACTACGTCGTCTCCGATGGCACAGCCAAGCCCTACCGCGTGCACATGCGCAACCCGTCGTTTGCCACGCTCCAAGCGCTCGATACCATGTGCCGGGGCCGTTTGCTGGCCGACGTGGTCGCGGTCATTGGCTCGATCGATATCGTTCTTGGCGAGATCGACCGCTGATGTCGGCCGCCGCGCTTTCCACTCCGATGATCAGCGAAGAAGCAGCGCGGCGGGAGCTTTGGATCTCCTTCGCGTCGCTTCTTCGTGCCTATGTAGCGGCCGCGCAGATGGGCCTTGAAGTAGCTCAGGTTTTCGTGCTGCAGGCCCATGCCGATGAGTTGGAACTGGTCAGCAGCAGCCGGACCATCCGCATCGTGCTCGATGCCGGAAAGGCAGAAGGCTACTGGGTCATGCACCAGGCGCCGGCGCTCTCCCCCGACACCCTACTCGCCGAAGGGGCGTTTCGCATCGGGATGGATAGTTTGGTCGAGTGGACAGGACTACCCGGCCGGCAGGAGATGGACGCTGTAGCCGAGGCATTGGCGACGTTAGTCTTGGAGTAGGAGGAGTCTATGGGAGCGATCGAAGAGACACGCCAGCTCGTTCAGGATTTTCTCGCTCCCGAGCTCCGCGAGATCAAGGCACGCGTTGAGGCCCTGGAGCAGACCACCAAGGCCCGCTTCGACGCTCAGGAAGAGACCACCAAGGCCCGCTTCGACGCTCAGGAAGAGACCACCAAGGCCCGCTTTGACACGGTAGAGGCGCGCATCGAGGCCCTGGAGCAGACCACCAAGGCCCGCTTCGAACTCGTTGCAGAACGTGCGAAGGCGAATTTTGAAACCTTGGACACGCGCCTTCGCGCTCTCGATGAGTCCACCAAAGGCCGCTTTGACATGCAGGACCGCACCGCCGCTTCAAATCACGCAGCCGTGATGCAAGCCATCTCCAGCCTGACCAACTATGCCGCGCTCGCGGAGCGGCTTACCCGGCTTGAGAGCGAACGCACACAGCAACCGCACTAAGTCGCGAGAACCGATCGCGGACCAATCGAGGACTTATCAACGATGACTGAACAGACCACCATCTTCTCTCCCGCTCTCGCCGCCCGGCTTGACCGCCTGGTGACCCTCTACCCGGTCAGGCGCTCGGCGCTTGTGCCCATGCTGCTCTACGCGCAGGACGAGATCGGCTACTGCTCAGAAGCCGTGGTGCACGAGGCAGCCGAGCGGTGCGGCATCAGCGTGCTCGATGTGCGCAACGTGCTCTCCTACTACTCGATGCTCCGCACCGTGCCGGCCGGCAAGTACAACATCCAGGTCTGCACCAACATCAGCTGCATGCTGCGCGGCGGCTACGAGATCCTCAACCACTGCCGCGAGAAACTCGGCATCACGGAAAATAAGGGCGTCTCCGCGGACAAGCTCTTCTCGGTCGAAGAAGTCGAATGCATTGGCGCCTGCTGCTGGGCACCAGCGATCCAGGTCAACTATGACTACCACGAGAACGTTACGCCGGCCTCGATGGATCGCGTGATTGAAAACTACTCTGCCAAGCCTCAGTAAGAATTAAACCGCCTGCGCGGCTAGCAGCCACTTCGTGGCGCGTCCTCTGCCTGCGGCGCTTCACAGCATCATCGGAGGCACCATGTATCTCGTATCTCATCCTGACGAAGTCAAGGTCATCTCGTACCGGTTCGGCCAAGGCGCAGCCGCCATCGACAAGTACATCGAGCTCGGTGGCTATGAGCAGGTGCGTCGCTCGATCGAGCTCGGCCCAGAGGGCATCATCAACGAGCTCAAGGCCTCCAACCTGCGCGGACGTGGCGGCGCCGGCTTTCCGACCGGGCTCAAGTGGTCTTTCGTGCCTAAGACCTCCGACAAGCCGAAGTACATCCTGGTCAATGGCGACGAGAGCGAGCCCGGCACCTGCAAGGACCGGCCCATCGCCCAAGAAGATCCGCACTCGGTCATCGAAGGCACCATCATCGCCGGCCTCGCGGTCGGCGCGAAGATGGGCTTTATCTACATGCGCGGCGAGTACCGCTACCTGCTCGACATCATGGACAAGTGCATCGAGGAGGCCTATGCGAAGGGCTTCCTCGGCAAGAACATCTTCGGCATCGAAGGGCTGGACTTTGACTGCATCACCCAGTCCGGCGCCGGCGCCTACGAGGTCGGCGAAGAGTCCGCGCTGATGGAGTCGCTTGAAGGCAAGCGCGGCGTGCCACGCATCCGGCCGCCCTTCCCGGCCGTGGTCGGCCTCTACGGTGGCCCCACCGTGATCAACAACCTCGAAACGATCGCCAGCGTCCCTCACGTCTTCCGCATCGGCGGCGCCGAGTACGCGAAGATCGGCACCGAGCGCAACGGCGGCACCCGCCTGTTCGGCATCTCCGGCCACGTCGAGCGGCCCGGCGTCTACGAGCTGCCCATGGGCTACTCGCTGCGCAAGGCCATCTACGAGGTCGCGGGCGGCATCCTGGGCGGCAAGCAGCTCAAGGCAGTGGTTCCCGGCGGCTCTTCGACCCCGATCCTGCGTGCGGACGAGATCGACGTCGGCATGGACTTCGACCAGCTCGCGAAAGCAGGCACCATGCTTGGCTCAGCCGGCGTGGTCGTGCTCGATGAAACAGTCTCGATCGTCGAGTTCGCGCTCCGCACCATCAAGTTCTACCAGCACGAGAGCTGCGGCTGGTGCATCCCCTGTCGCGAAGGTACGGACTGGCTCAAGAAGACGATCGGGCGCGTCTATGCGGGTCGTGGCGTCTCGAAGGACCTCGACAACATCCTCTACCTTGCCGAGAACATGATGGGCCGGACCTTCTGCCCGCTCGGCGACGCGGCCGCGATGCCGACTATCGGCTTCATCAAGAAGTTCCGCCCCGAGTTTGAGGCCTACCTGGCCGGCGCAATCCCGACCCCGGGCCTGATCCTGCAGCAACCGCCGGGACTGGTGCAAATCGGCGCCGGCGCACACTGAGGTAGATGAAGTTCCGTGATTATCTGCGTAGAATCCACAAGGATGGTTGGAGGCACGCGCGAACAGTTGGAAGCCACCAGCACTTCCACCATCCCGTCAAACCCGGCATCGTCACAGTCGCAGGTCACCCGAACGATGACATCCCCAGGGGGACGCTGCATAGCATGCTGAAGCAGGCTGGCTTGCTAAAAAAGGAGTGAGTATGCGCTATACCGTCATCTATGAACGCTCGGCGACTGGCTATGGCGCCTACGTGCCGGACCTCCCTGGTCTAGGGGTCGTCGCCGGGACTCTCGAAGAGACCAGAGAGTTGATCCGCACAGGTATCACAGCGCATGTCGCAATGATGAAAGAGCACGGAGAGATAGTCCCCGAGCCGACATCTTCAGCAGAAGAAATCGACGTTCGCATTTCAGCTTAACTCCGCTGAACGCGTCGCGCGGTGTCACAGCGCAGAAAGACAATATCATGGCTGACGTAACCTTTACCGTTGATGGCAAGCAGCTCTCCGCACCCGCCGGCACCCTGTTGATCGACGCCTGCAAGAGCGCCGGCATCGAAATCCCGGCCTTCTGTTACTACCCCGGCCTCTCGCTCCAGGCCGCCTGCCGCATGTGCGTGGTACGCGTGGAAAAGATGCCCAAGCTGCAGACCGCCTGCACCACGCCCGTCACCCAGGGCATGGTCGTGGTCTCGGAGTCGCCCGAGATCGCCCAGGCCCGCAAAGGCACCCTCGAGCTGCTGCTCGGCAACCACCCGCTTGACTGCCCGGTCTGCGATGCCGGCGGCCAGTGCGAGCTCCAGGACATGACCTTCAAGTACGGCGCGTCGGAGTCCGGCTACACCGAGACCAAGAACCATCGCGAAGAGCAGCAGTGGTCGCCGGTGGTCTTCTTCGACCGCCCACGCTGCATCCTCTGCTACCGCTGCGTGCGCGTCTGCGGCGAAGGCATGGACGTCTGGGCGCTCGGCGTCCAAAACCGCGGCTCCGCGGCGGTGATCGCCCCCAACGAGCAGGATCACCTGGACTGCGAGGAGTGCGGCGCCTGCATCGATATCTGCCCGGTCGGCGCGCTTACCTCGGGCTCCTATCGCTACAAGACCCGGCCCTGGGAGATGACCCACGTCGCCACCATCTGCACCCACTGCGGCGATGGCTGCAAGACCACCCTCGGCACCCGCCGCGAGGCCGAAGGCACCGAGATCGTGCGCGGCGACAATCGCGACAAGAGCGGCATCAACGGCGACTTCCTCTGCATCAAGGGCCGCTACGCCTTTGACTTCACCAACCACCCGGACCGGCTCAAGCAGCCGCTCGTCCGCCAGGCCGACGGCACACTCCAGCCCGTCACCTGGGAGGTCGCGCTCGCTCACGTGGGCTCGAAACTCCGCGAGATCCGCGACACCCGCGGTGGCGGAGCGATCGGCGTCATCGGCTCCAACCGGACCACCAACGAGGAGAACTACCTCCTCCAAAAGTTCGCCCGCACTGTGCTCGGCACCAACAATATCGACCACCATCGCACCGCCGACTACACCACCTTTGTCGCCGCGCTCCACGCCCAGCCCGGCCGCACCGCCAGCCTGCGCGACTTCTCGACCGCGCCCGCGATCCTGATCGTCGGCACTGACCCCTCTGAGCAACACCCTGCCCTCGCCAACGCGGTCCGCACCAACGTTCGCCTCAACCGCGCCCGGCTTTACCTCGCTAACCACATGGAGATCAAGCTGCGCCGCCAGGCCAAGGCTGCCCTGCAGATCGCGCCCGACGGCTACAGCGCGCTGATCGGCTACCTGGCCGGCGAGTCGACCGACTTCGTCGCCAATGAATCGTCGGAGAAGTTCAAAGCAGCGCTGGCCGCCGAAGAGTCCCTCCTCGTCGCCTTCGGCGCAGACCTGCACGGGCACGAGATCGACCGGCTGCTGGCCTGGGGTCTCGCGCGCCCCAACGTCAAGTTCGCCGCGCTCTCTGACTACGTCAACTCCCGCGGCGCGGCCGACATGGGCCTGCTCCCCGACCTGCTTCCCGGCTACCTGGCCATCGCCGCGTCCTCCACCTTCCGAGACGAGTACGGCGCGGCCCTGCCGCAGACCCCCGGCCTCAACCTGGTTCAGATGTTCGACGCCGCCGAAGCAGGCACGCTCGGCGCGCTCTACGTCGTCGGCTCCAATCCGGTCGCCCGCTACGGCGTCTCCCCTGAAACCCTCAAGAAGACCTTCCTCGTCGTGCAGGACATGTTCCTGACCGAAACCGCCATCCTTGCTGACGTGGTCCTGCCGACCGGCAACCTCTACGAGAAGTCGGGCACCGTCACCAACAGCTACGGCGACATCCAGCTGGTCAAGAAAGCCTCCGACACCCCCGGCGTGCGCACCGACTTCGAGCTCATCGTCCGCATCGCCGACAAGATGGGCACCCGCGCCAACGCGCTCGTTCCCTTCGGACCCGGGCTGCGCGCGGACTTCGGCCAGTCGCGCGGCGCGCAGTCGGGCGAGGCGGACCGCCACGCCATCTGGCTGGCCGCGAACAACTACGAGCCCAAGCTCAGCCCCTTCGATCCCTTCGCGACCTTTGACGAGATCCAGCGCCTGGTGCCGGCCTACAACGTCTCGCGCTTTGAGCTGCTCTCAGGCGGCGACAAGCCCATGCGCGTTCACTTAGTCCAGATCGAGTCGCCGGCGCTCGCAGCCGGCACTCCGGCCCGCGCTGACCTGATCCTGCCGTCCAACGACACCCTCTTCACTTCGGGCACGCTCGGCCGCTACTCGAACATCCTTCACTCGGTGCTCGAGTCACGGAAGACACCGCGCCCGACCGAAGCTGCGGCCGACTAAGTTAGGATGGTGAACAAGCAGGCGCGCGGCCTTGACGCGCCTGCTTTCTGAACTCGGGCAAGACAAGAACCACGGAAGGCGAACGCGTGACAACGATCCTGATCTTCGTGCTGTTGAGCATCCTCAAGATAGCTGTGGTGCTCGTCATTACCCTGACCGCGGTCGCCTACACGGTGCTGCTCGAGCGCAAGGTCGTCGGCCGCATCCAGAATCGCTGGGGACCCTCCCGCGTCGGCCCCTTCGGCATCCTGCAGCCGCTCGCTGACGGGCTCAAGCTCTTCCTCAAGGAAGACCTGCTTCCCACCGCCGTCTACCGCCCCCTCTACATCGTCGCCCCCATCATCGCGCTCGCTTGCGCGCTCATCTCGATCGCCTGTGTGCCCTTCGGCGCGGATATCCGCTGGCACGGGGTCGACATGTTCCAGATAGCCGACCTGAACATCGGCCTGCTCATCATCCTCGGCGTCACCTCGATCGGGGTCTACGGCATCGCGCTCTCCGGCTGGGCGTCGAACAACAAGTACTCCCTGCTCGGCTCTTTGCGAGCCAGCGCGCAGCTGATCTCCTATGAACTCGCGCTCGGCCTCTCGCTGGTCGGGGTCGTCATGCGCGCCGGGTCCCTGCGGCTGCGCGACATCGTCGATATCCAGGCCACGCACGGGCTGCTCAGCTGGAACTTCTTCGGCGGCCTGCAGTTTGTCGCCTTCTTCATCTACCTGATGGCGGCCTATGCCGAGACCAACCGCACTCCCTTCGACTTGCCTGAAGCAGAGAGCGAGCTCGCCGCCGGCTACCACACCGAGTACTCCTCGATGAAGTTCGCCATGTTCTTCATGGCCGAGTACGCCAACATGATCACGGTTGCCTGCGTCGCGACCCTGCTCTTCTTCGGCGGCTGGTCGAGCCCCTTCGGGCACCTGCTCCCGGTCCTCGGCGGCACCTTCGGCTTCATCCTCACTGCGTTGCTGCCGGTCTTCTGGTTCGTCTTCAAGGTCTTCTGCTTCCTCTTTCTCTACATCTGGGTGCGTGGCACGCTGCCTCGCTTCCGCTACGACCAGCTGATGAGCTTCGGCTGGAAGTTCCTCGTCCCCCTCGCCATCGCGAACATTCTCGCCACCAGCCTCTGGTACGCTTTCCGTGCCGCGTAGATTCAGCTACAACCTGGGTTACAATTTGGTTTCCGCGTCCAGTTTGTTTCACGCCACACAAGCAACCCGGTGAGTGACCTCTAGCCATGTATCTCGTCCTGTTCTTTATCTTTGGCGCCATCTGTGTGGCAGCAGCCATCAACCTGCTGCTGCAGCGCCACCCCATCAACAGCGCCCTCTCGCTGATCGTGGTCATGACCTCGCTCGCGGTACTCTACCTGCTGCTTGGCGCCGAGTTCCTGGCTGCCGCGCAGGTCCTGGTCTACTCCGGCGCCATCATGGTCCTGTTTACCTTCGTCATCATGCTGCTTAACGCAGGCGAAGAAGAGCGCACGCTTGACGCGAGCAAGATGGCCTACTTGGTCGGCATCCCCGGCGTTGCCGCGCTGCTCGGCCTGCTTACCTATGTCTTTCTGTCCAACACGACCGCGCTCGGCGGCTCACGGCTCGGCGACACCATCGTAACCACCGCTGACCTCAGCCGCGTTCTCTTCCGCGATCTGCTGCTGCCCTTTGAGGTCACCTCCGTCCTGATCCTGATCGCCATCCTCGGCGCCGTGGCGCTCGCCCGCAAAGAGCCTTCTGCCGACTCGACTCCGCTCGTGGTTGCGGCCCCCGCGAGCGGCGTCGGGCTTCCACCCAAAGGCATCCCGGTCGCCGCGGTCGCGATGGCGCCAAAGGAGCCCCACGCGTGATGGTTCCTACCTCCTACTATCTCGTCCTCTCCGCCATCCTGTTCTCGATCGGCGTCGGCGCGTTCCTGTTCAAGCGCAACATCATCTCCATCTTCATGTCGATCGAGCTCATGCTCAACGCGGTCAACCTGACCTTTGTCGCCTTCTCGCACCAGTGGCACCAGGTATCCGGCCAGCTCTTCGTCTTCTTCGTCATGGTCGTCGCCGCGGCCGAGTCCGCCGTCGGCCTGGCGATCATCATCGCGGTCTTCCGCTCGCGCAATACGCTCAACGTTGACCAAGTAGACTTGATGAAACTATGAACGGGACCTCTCTGCACCTACTCTGGATTCCGCTGCTGCCGTTCGTAGGCTTCCTGATCAATGGCCTCTTCGGCCGCCGCTTTCCGCGGCCCATTGTCACCGGCGTGGCCCTGCTCTTTACCCTGATCCCCTTCCTTCAGGTAGCCAGCCTCGCGGCCCGCTTCGCCTCCCTGCCCATCCCGCTGACTGAGTATGTCGCCCCCTGGATCGTCGCCGGCCACTTCCACGCCGACTTCGCCTTTGCCCTCGACCAGCTCACCCTCGTCATGCTGCTCGTCGTCACCGGCGTCGGCTTCCTGATCCACCTTTACTCGGCCGGCTACATGGCGCATGAGCAGGGCTACTGGCGCTTCTTCGCCTACCTCAACCTGTTCATGTTTTTCATGCTGACGCTCGTGCTGGCAGAGAACTTCCTGCTCATGTTCGTCGGGTGGGAGGGCGTGGGTCTGGCGTCGTACCTGCTCATCGGCTTCTACTACGACCGCGACTCGGCCGCCAACGCCGGCAAGAAGGCCTTCGTCGTCAACCGCATCGGCGACTTCGGCTTCCTGCTGGCCATGTTCCTGGTCATCGTCCACTTCGGCACCCTGAGCTTCCACGCGGTGCTCGCCTCGCTCGCACAGCACCCTGAGCTGCATGGCGGCTGGCTTACTGCCATCGGCCTTTGCCTGCTGCTCGGTGCTGCCGGCAAGTCCGCCCAGATCCCGCTCTACGTCTGGCTGCCCGACGCGATGGAAGGCCCTACCCCGGTCTCCGCGCTCATCCACGCCGCGACCATGGTCACCGCTGGCGTCTACATGGTCGTCCGCACCCACCCCATCTTCGACCGCTCGCCTTTCGCGCTATCCACCGTCGCCGTCATCGGCGCCGCGACTGCGCTCTTCGCCGCGACCATCGGCCTGGTGCAAACCGACATCAAGCGCGTGCTTGCCTACTCGACCGTCTCGCAGCTCGGCTACATGTTCCTCGCCTGCGGGGTCGCGGCCTACTCCTCCGGCATCTTTCACGTCGTCACCCACGCCTTCTTCAAGGCGCTGCTCTTCCTCGCCGCCGGCTCGGTGATCCACTCGCTTAACGGCGAGCAGGATATGCGCGTCATGGGTGGCCTGCGCACCAAGATCCCCATCACCTTCTGGACGATGACCGCTGGCGTCTTCGCCATCGCCGGCGTGCCGCCGCTCTCTGGCTTCGTTTCGAAAGACGACATCCTCTACCAGACCTTCATCTCGCCCATGCCGGGCGCGAAGCTGCTCTGGTTCGTCGGCCTGCTCACTGCAGGCCTGACCGCGTTCTACATGTTCCGGCTCTGGTACCTTACCTTCTTCGGCGCCAGCCGCGCCACTGCGCCGGGACCGCACACCCCCGAGCCGACCCACCACGCCGAAGCCTCCAAGGGTCTTGCCGAGACGACTACCGCCCACGCCGCGCCCCACGCTGCCGCCGTCCACAGTGTCGACCCGCACAGCGGCCATGCCGGTGAGCCCCACGAGTCCCCCTGGATCATGCTCGGCCCGCTTGTCATCCTCGCCCTGCTCGCCGTCTTTGGAGGCGCCCTCGGCTGGCCTGAGGCCCTCGGCGGCTCCAACCACTTCGGCCACTTCCTGCTCCCGGTCACCCACATCGTCGAAGCAGCCGATATCCCTGAGAACCGCGCCCTCGAGCTCGGCCTCGCCGCCCTCTCCGTCGTCACCGCTCTTGCCGGCATCGGCATCGCCACGCTCTTCTACTACAGCCGGCCAGCGATGCCCGCCGAGCTCGCCAAGCGCTACCGCGGCCTGTATGCACTGGTGCTCGATAAGTACCGCATGGACGAGCTCTACCACGCCATCTTCGTCGCGCCGCTCCTGCTCTTCTCCCGCTACGCACTCATGGGCCTGGTCGACAGCGGGCTGATCTCGGGCGGCGCGGCCGGCATCGGCTTCGCGACCCAGGGCCTCGGCTCGATCGCCCGCCGCATGCAGTCGGGTAACATCCGCACCTATGCCGGCTGGCTCATCTTCGGCGCGGGCGGCCTTCTCCTGCTTGCCTTCTTCGGCTTCGGCACCCACGCGGGGGTCCGCTGATGATGCTTTCCCCCGAGACACGCACAACCCATAAGGGAACCGACTGGTGCTGAACGCTACGATCCTGACCTACATCACCTTCCTGCCCGCGCTCGGTGCGATCGTGGTCGCGCTGCTGCCCAGGCGCGGCAAAGTGATCCAGTGGACCACGCTGCTCTTCTCGCTCGCCTTCTTCTTGCTCACGCTCCACCTGCCATCGCACTTCGCCTACGGCCGCACCGGCTTCCAGTTTGTCCAGGACATCCCCTGGCTGCCCTCCCCGAAGATCCGCTACCACCTCGGCGTCGACGGCCTCTCCATGTGGCTGGTGGTGCTCACCGGCTTCCTCGCTCCCCTCGGCGTGCTCGCCAGCTGGTCCGCCATCGACACGCGCGTCAAAGAGTTCTACTTCTTCTTCCTGATCCAGCAGACCGCCATGGCCGGCGTCTTCGTCTCGCTCGACCTCTTCCTCTACTACGGCTTCTGGGAGCTCTCCCTGGTCCCCATGGCCATCCTGATCGCCATGTTCGGCCGCACCAAGGGTCCCCAGGCCGCCATCAAGTTTTTCATCTACACCTTCGTCCCCTCGGCCCTCTTTCTGGTTGCGATCCTTTATCTCTATGGCAAGACCGGCACCTTCGACTTCGTCCAGCTCCAGGCCGCACTCGCCTCAGGCACGCTCGGCATCACCCCGCACGCCCTTGGCTGGGTCGCGCTCGCCTTTCTCTTCGCCTTTGCTGTCAAGGTCCCGGTCTTTCCGCTGCACGGCTGGCTGGCTGACGTCTTCTCAGAAGCCCCAACCGCGATGGCTATGGTCGTCGCCGGCAAGCTCGGCCTCTACTCTATCCTGCGCTTCAACCTCGGCCTCTTCCCTGCCCAGGCTCGCCAGTTCGCGCCCTGGATGATCGTGCTCGCCGTCACCGGCATCCTCTACGGAGCGCTCGGTGCACTGGTCCAGCGCGACCTCAAGCGCCTGCTCTCCTTTGCCACCCTCTCCGCGCTCTCCTTCTGCACCCTTGGCATCTTCAACTTCACCCTCGCCGGGCTCGACGGCGCCGTCTACCAGACCCTCAACGAGGGCCTCATCGGCGGCGCCCTGCTCATCCTGGCCGGCATCCTCTACGAACGCTACGGCACCTATGAGCTCTCCGCCTATGGCGGCCTCGCCGCCCGGCTGCCAGTTATGGTCACGCTTTTCCTCATCGCGACCCTAGCGCTCATCGGCCTGCCCATCCTGAACGGCTTCGTCGGCGAGTTCCTGGTCTTGTCCTCCTCCTTTGCCACCCACCCCGTGGCCGGTGCTCTCGCCACGCTCGGCGTCATCCTCAGCGCAGCCTACATGCTCACCATGATCCAGAAAATCTTCTACGGCCCGCAGTCGGCCCTGGTCTCCAACCGCCAGACGAAGGACGTCATCTCCCGCGAGTACATCGCGCTCTGGCCCATGGCCATCCTGATGCTGGTCATGGGCGTGGCCTCCCCCTACTGGATCAGGGCCATTGAGACCGGAGTCATCGGCTTGTCGGATCTTCCTCATGATGCTGCCCTGGACACCAATCGCCCGCCTGACGGTAGGCAATTTAAGTCGCTCATCCCTCTGGTCGACCCGTACGCTCAGCCAACTGCACCCCAGGCGCTAGCCCAGCCGAACCCGTCTCGTCATCCTGAGCGAAGCGAAGGATCTGCTGTTGTCTCGGTCAGGGGAGCACGATGAACAACCTCATCCGCATCCTGCCTGAAGTCCTGATGACCCTCACCGGCGTGCTCATCATGCTCATCGAGCCCGTCCTGCCCAAAGCCACCTCGCGCAAATCCATCGGCTGGCTCGCCGTACTCGGCACTCTCGCCGCCCTCTTCGCCAGCCTCAACCAGTTCCAAACCGCCCCCGGCACCGCCTACTACGGCCTCGTCCAGACCGACGCCTTCAGCGCCTTCTTCCACGTGCTCATCGCGAGCATCGTGCTCGTCACCCTGCTTGTCACCATCGACGTCGTCGGCCCAGCCACGGAAAACCTCGGCGAGATGTTCGCGCTCACCATCTTCGGCGCCGTCGGGTCCATGCTGATGACCAGTGCCCAAGAGCTTCTGCTGGTCTTCATCGGCCTCGAAATCTCTTCGATCTCGAGCTACATCCTGGCCGGCTTCCGCAAGCACACCGCCAAAGGCCCCGAGTCCGCCATCAAGTACTTCCTGCTCGGCTCTTTTGCCACCGCGTTTTTCCTCTACGGCACCGCGCTCATCTTCGGCGCGACCGGCACCACCCAGATCATCGCCATCGCGCACCGGCTGCCCGCGACCACCACCCCCATGCTCGCCACTCTCGGCCTCGGCATGCTGCTGATCGGCATCGGCTTCAAGGTCTCCGCCGCGCCCTTCCACGTCTGGACGCCGGACGCCTACGAAGCCGCACCCTCGCCGGTGGTCGGCAACATGTCCACCGCCCCCAAGGCCGCCGCCTTCGCTGTGCTGCTGCGCATCCTTTATGTCGCCTTCCCTACCCTGCACGCCCACTGGGTGCCGCTGGTCTGGGTCATGGCCGCGCTCTCGATGACCCTGGGCAACCTGGCCGCGCTTCGACAGCAGAACGTCAAGCGCATGCTCGCCTACTCCTCCATCGCGAACGCCGGCTACCTGCTCGTCGCCTTCACCTCGCTCTCCATCGACGGCATCGCCGCCGCCAGCTTCTACTCGGTCACCTACGCCGCGATGAACGTCGGCATCTTTGCCGTCATCTCGCACGCCGGCCAGTACGACGACAAGCTCACCCTGGTCTCCGATTACCGCGGCCTCGGCTACCGCTCCCCACTGCTCGGCGGCGCGATGGCCTTCTTCCTCATCTCGCTGATCGGCATCCCCTTCACCGGCGGCTTCTTCGGCAAGTTCTACGTCTTTTCCGCAGCCATCCACTCCGGCATGATCTGGCTCGCGATCCTCGGCCTGCTCAACAGCGGCATCGCCGTCTTCTACTACCTCCGCCTGCTCACCGCTGTCTACGCGCGCCCGCAGGAGAATACCCCCATGCAGCAGATGCCGCGAGTGCAAGGCTCGCTCCTGGTCGCGATCGTGCTTACCGTCTCTGCCACCCTGATCCTCGGCATCGTCCCCGGCCGCGTGCTAGGCGCAGCCCGCGCTGCCGCCGCCACGCTGCTCTACGAGCCGGTAGTCGCGCAGAAGTAGCTGCTAGGAAAAGAGAAGGCCAGCTACTCAAGAACGAGTAGCTGGCCTTCTTTTTTGCTTGCGCATACTTACGTTAACAGCGAAGACCGCCTGCGCGGCCGGCGCCCACTTCGTGGGGGGTCTACCGCCTTCGGCATAAAACGCGAAAGCCCCCGGCAGATGCCGAGGGCTTTGCGGTTAATTTCAAAGCTGCACCTAACACTATCTCGAAAAGCTTTTAAGTACTTACGCGAAGCGTCAAGAACCGCACGAAGTGCCTTACTTTACCTTGGCGAAGATGATCAGCAGGGTAAACAGCGCGAGCGACTCGATGAACGCCAGACCGAGCACCAGCAGCAGCTGAATGCCTGCGCGTGCGCCCGGATTGCGTGCCAGCGCCTCAGTGGCCGAAGCGGTGGCCCTACCCTGGCCTAGACCGCAGAGGCCTGAAGCAATCGCCATGCCGATGCCGGCTGCAATCGGCACCAGGCTTGCGGAGCCGCCGTTGCCCGTCTGCGCAAACGCCGGCGTAGCCAGCAGCAGAACGGAAAGCGTCATGAATAGATACTGCAGATTCTTCATCGTGTCTTTCTCCTGCGCTTCCTTGAGTATGTGCCGGCAGTGGGTGGTTGAGGCTCACCGAACTGGCCCCCTCACGCTGCCAACCTTCCCCATGCGCCGGAGCGGAAGCGCCAACTCCGGCAGGAATCCTTTGACCGCAACGCGCGAAGCGCAGAACACCCCCCACGAAGTGGGCGCCGGCCGCGCAGGCGGTCTGGCTTTTTAGTGCTCAACCACCGTAGCCTGCGACAGATAGATCATCGCCAGCAGCATGAACACGTACGACTGGATCAGCGCCACCCCGAAGTGCAGCGCGAGAAACACGATCGGCACCCCAATCGGGATCAGCGAAAAGAAGACCAGCGTCAGCAGGTCAGAAGCAAACATGTTTGCATACAAACGAACCGTGAGCGACATGATGCGCGCCAGGTGCGAGATGATCTCGATCGGAAACAGCAGCGGCGCCAGCCACGCGACCGGTCCGGCAAAGTGCTTCAGGTAACTCCAAGGCCCCTGCGCCTTAATGCCGATCCAGTTGTAATAGAAGAAGGTCAGCAGCGCGATGCCCAGCGGCACTTCCGGCGCGGAGGTCGGCGTCTCGATGCCGGGCAGCAGACCCATCAGGTTGCAGGTCAGCACGAACAGCAGGATCGAAGTCAGGAAGGGGAGGTGCCTGTGATAGTCATGCCCGATCACCGAGTCGCCCTGCTCGGAGACAAAGCCCTCGATCATCTCGGCCAGCAGCTGAACTGAGCCAGGCTTTTCCACCTGGAGGCTCGCCCGCACAATCGCGAAGAAGGCGATCAGGCCCACCATCACCACCAGCTCCAGCGTCAGCGCGTTGCTGATCGGGTGAGTCGGGTACACGGGGTGCACGCCAAGCTTCGCCAAGAAAGCATCAACAGGCGCGGCGAAGAGGCGGTTCAGCAATCTGCTCAGTGCGTCGAGTAAAAAAAGCATGCGTCCTTGGTTGCCGAGCTATTTTTGCCGATCTGTTTGTTGCCGAGCTATTTTGCCGATCTCTCGATCTTGTTCTCTGGAGTGCAATCTTTGACCGGGGCGCTTCGCCTACAGCGACGCATTGGAGACCAGGTCAGACCCGGCTGAGCTCAGGAGCGAACCAACCGAACCGCCTGTACCGCAAGCGCAAACGCCGCCAGTCCCAGGCCGCCCACCAGAGCAAACACCGACCCGTGGAAACACCTTAGGCTAGCATAGAGCACCGCCGCCGCGACTCCCAGGCGGAGAAAAAAGCCCAGTACCACGCCCGCCGTACCACTCCCTGTCCCGCCTGGTGCCTGCGCGTTATCCAGCCGCGCATTGATTACGGCGATGAGCTTCTGCCACTCCCACAAACCGCTCGCTGAAACCAGCGCCCCGGCAAGCAGCAGCATCGCTGTCTGCCAGCCCATCGTCGCCCACAACGCCACAAATGCGATCGCAGTCAGCACCAGCACCAGGCGCAGCGCCCGCAGCATCGCTGCTTTCAGATCCGCATCGGTAAAGTCCAGAAAGGGATTGCCGGCGCTGCTCACCGCGCCTTCCCCTCGCCACTCGCACCACCAATCAGCCGAAAGATCTGCACAAAACCCGCCACCACCCCAAGCAGGATGCCCGCGATGTAGAGCCAGCCGGTGTGCAGCCACTTGTCAAGGCCTGCGCCGGCCAGCCAGCCCACCAGCACCGCAGCCGGCAGGATGAACGCGATTTGCATCATCTTCTCTGCGCGCACCAGCGTGTCCAGCCCACCCCGGTCAGGCTTGCCTGTTGCACTCTCACGCGGCTTGGGGTTGTTAAAGGCCATGCGAACCAGACTCAGCTCCTGCGCTGTTATACCAGCCGGGGACCACCTCTGGCCTGCGCAGATGCGAGTCAGGCAGCCACTCCCCCGGTACCCGCCGGCCTGCGCGCCACCACGATGCGCAGCGGCGGGAACGTGTAGAGCGGGTTGCCCCAGCGCCGCTCGACGACAAGCCCGGCACGTGCAAGCTCGGCCGCGTACTCGCCGGTCCGCTTGTAGTCAGACAGGATTGCCACGCCGCCCGGCCTGAGCACCCGCGCAATCTGCGCCAGCGCCTTCAGCCGCTCCTCCCGGTTATAGATGTTGTGCAGGCAGAGGTTCGAGGCGATCACGTCAAACGCTCCATCGGCAAACGGCATCTCCTGCGCTGCGACGCTGAGCAGCATGCACCGTTCGCTCACCCCTTCCATCTCCAGGTTGCGCCGCGTCGCCGCCTCCGAGTTGCCGCCCATGTCGACGTTCGACCAGACATCGATCCCCGTCGCTCGCCCGTCTCCCCGCTTGCCCGCCAGTCTCCGGGCCATGCCCGCAAGCAGCAGACCCCGTCCGCAGCCTACATCGAGCACCTGCTCGTCACCCCGCCAGGCGTGCAGCCCGAGCATCTTGTCCCGGTGGTAGAACTTGCCGACTTTCACGTAGAAGAGGAAGAGCAGACCCTCCAGAGTCAAGCCCAAGCCAGTGCTGAGAAACATCGACTCCGGCAGCAACGTCACTTGCCCGAAGCGAAGATGCCGAGGACCAAAGGCGCCGATCAACAGGCACGCCACGCCGAAGAGAAACAGGTTGCGCAGTACGTTGGGCGCATCTACCCCGTAATCAGGCTTCTGTCGCCTCACCGCTGCGTACTCCCGGCCCAGCCTCGTTCCATGCAGCCAACTATAATTGGTTCCAATCCCAGGTGAACCAGAAGGAAGCACGTGTTTGAGTCAGAGTTCGAGAACGACCTGTTTGCGCTGAGAAAAAACAAGCTCGCGCAGATAGAAGCGCTGGGCCAGCAAGCGTATCGAAACAGCTACGATGTGAAACAAACGCTCGGCGAAGTACGCGCCGCGCATGAGCAAACCACCGGCGAACAACTGGAGGCCGAGCGAGTCCAGGTCTCAGTCGCGGGCCGACTGATGGCGATCCGCGCGCAAGGCAAAGCAGGCTTCGCGCACCTGCAGCAGCAGGGCGTGCGGCTGCAGATCTACGTTCGCCAGGATGCGGTCGGCGAGCAGGGCTTCGCGCTCTACAAGCTGCTCGACCTCGGCGATCACATCGGCGTGACCGGCTACTTATTTCGCACCCGTACCGGCGAGCTGAGCGTGCACGTGGAGACGATTACCTTTCTTGCGAAGGCAATGCTCGCGCTGCCAGATAAGTTCAACGGCCTCGCCGACATCGAGCTGCGCTACCGGCAGCGCTATGTCGACTTGTTCATGAACACGCTGCTCAACGAGGGCTCGCCGTCTGAGATCGCGGTGCGCGACGTCTTCGTCAAGCGCGCCAAGATCCTGCGCGCGCTGCGCAAATTCTTCGACAGTCGCGATTATCTTGAAGTCGAGACCCCGATGATGCAGCCAGTCGCGGGCGGCGCTGCGGCCAAACCTTTTACCACGCACCACAACGCGCTCGACCTGGATTTATTTCTGCGCATCGCGCCCGAACTCTACCTCAAGCGGCTGGTCGTCGGCGGCCTCGATCGCGTCTACGAGATCAACCGCAACTTCCGCAATGAAGGCACCTCGACCCAGCACAATCCCGAGTTCACCATGCTCGAGTTCTACCAGGCGTACGCAAATTACGAAGACCTGATGACGCTGACCGAGGACTTAGTGAAGTTTGTTGCGCTCGAAGTAAACGAAACAACCATCACAAACTTCAATGGGCACGAGATTGACTTAGGTAAGTGGCACCGTTACACAATGCGCGAAGCGATCATCGAGTTCTGGCCATCTAGCTTCGGGCCACCACCGGTGATGAGGACTTTCGACGATCGAGAGCTTTTCGGGACCGCGCTTAAAGCTGCTCTTGTGTACCTAAACAGCTCCGCCTTGGCACATCCTCAATCCGACGACAAACCCGGTGCTATGGATGGCGAGGTCTACTCCAAGCTCCTCGGTGGCTTGCTGTACTCACTAGAAAACGGCGATCCACTCGGGGGGCTGATCGCTGAACTATTCGAGTGGGTGGCGGAGTTCCACCTCATCCAGCCCACCATCATCTACGAATTCCCCCTCGCCGTCTCCCCGCTCTCCAAGCAAAAGCCCGACGACCCCGACTGGGTCGAGCGCTTCGAGTTCTACATCGGCGGCTTTGAAGTCGGCAACGCCTTCTCCGAATTAAACGACCCCGAAGAACAACGCCGGCGCTTCGAGCACCAACTCGGCGAGCGCGCCCGCGGAGACGACGAAGCCCACCAGATGGACGAGGACTACCTCCGCGCCCTCGCCTACGGCCTACCTCCCACCGCCGGCGAAGGCATCGGCATCGACCGCCTCACCATGATCCTCACTGGCGCGCGCTCCATCCGCGACGTCATTCTCTTCCCGCTCATGCGCCCCCAGGCATCTACGCAGGAGCCCGCGGCCGAATAGTTGGCGTATTATTTCCGCTCCACGTGCTAGGCAACAAGCCACAGAGATCGGCACAGATTGTTCCACGTGGAACAATCTGTGCTCTCTCGAAGAAGTGGCCATCCGAAAAGTGTGCGAGCCGCGCAGCTCACTCGAAGGTAGAAATGGTTTCACGTGGAACAATGGGTGTGCTCTTACCGAGAAGCCTGCTTTCCTCTCGGCGCGCACAGAAGTCTAACCGCACAAAGCCCAGTGCTCCAAGCGGTATGATTGCTCCACCTGGAACAATCTGGGGCTCGCAATAAGAACTTCACTGACTCGCTTCACTGCGTTTCAGCTAAGTGTGCTAACTCGAGCGCACGCTTTCACACAAATTGTTCCACGTGGAACAATTTGTGTGCTCCCGAGAGGGACTTGTCTTACCCTGACCGCAAATCCTTCACTCTGTTCAACGGCCTTCGCTCGGCGAGATGTATGGCCTCTACGACAACCAAGCCGCGCCGCCAGGCGCAGTCAGCCCCACGCAGGTGGTCACTCCCCCATCTGGAACCGCTTCGTCGCCAACGCCCGCCCACTCACCCCATCACACTCGATCATTGTCGCGCTCATCCTCGGATCCCCCTTCGCCTGGTCGAACTTTGCCGGCATCCCGGTCAGGAACCGGTGCAGCACCTGCTCCCGCTCGACGCCAATTACGCTCTCCCACGGGCCACTCATGCCCACATCGGTCTGAAACGCCGTGCCCCCGGGCAGCACCCGGTCGTCCGCCGAAGGCACATGGGTGTGCGTGCCCAGCACCGCCGTCACCCGCCCATCCAGGTACCAGCCCAGCGCCGCCTTTTCGCTCGTCGCCTCGGCATGGAAATCCACCAGGATCACCCGCGAGCTCACCTGCTCCAGCAGCCTGTCAGCCGCGCGAAACGGATCATCGCTCGAGGCCATAAACACCCGCCCCTGCAGGTTGATCACCGCATACTGCTGCCCACTCTCGAGCGTGCCCTGGTAGACGCCGTAGCCCGGCGTGCCCGGCACATAGTTGCCCGGCCGCAGCACCCGCCGCGGGCGCTCGTGGCTCTCAGACGGCACCGACTGCATGTACTCAATAATCTCGCGCTTGTCCCACACGTGATTGCCCGTGGTCAGCACATGCGCGCCTAGCTCGAAGAGCTCGTCCGCAATCGCCGGCGTCACGCCAAAGCCGCCGGCCGAGTTCTCCGCGTTGATGACCACCAGCTCAATCGAGTTCGTCTCGACCACGTGGCGCAAATGCTCGCGCACGATCCGTCTGCCGGCACTGCCGAACACATCCCCTACAAAAAGTATGCGCAAGCCTGGGAGTCACTCCTCTACTCGAAAGAACCGTGCTTCGTTTCAGTGGCTGCCTCGCGCTCTCGCAGCACCGTGATGCTAGCACGCACTCTCAGCTCGGCTTAGGTCGTCGCGGAACGCAGCCATAAGCATAACTCGCCGACACAGTTACAAATTCCTGGAAAGAACATGAGCAATTTGACGAACGTGTGGTAGCGTGGCTCGTATGGCCGTCAATACGCGCTTTTCCACTGGCGTTCACGCACTCGTCCTGCTCGCGCTCGAGCCAGGCGTGCTGCAAACCTCTGAGACGATCGCCGGCAAGCTCGACACCAACCCGGTCGTGATCCGGCGTGTCTTTTCGCTGCTTCGCCAAGCCGAGCTCGTAGTGAGCCATAAAGGACCAAGCGGCGGTTCCCAGCTCGCGCGTCCAGCCAAGGAGATCACGCTCAAGGATGTCTACCGCGCCCTCGAGCCTGCTTCGCTCTTCCACGCCTCGTCAGTAGTCGGACCCGCCGCAGATGCGGTCAGCAAAGAATTGAGCCGCGCCTTCAAAACTGCCGAAGCAGGCATGATGGAAGCCTTTGCCGAGACCACCCTTCACGCCATTGCGAAACGTGTTTCGCGCAAGCCGAGATAGCTTGCCGCTGCCTGCTCCCTCCGCGAAGGCCGCGCTTCGTTAGGCTGGTCAGCACGCTCACAGATCCGCCTGCAGGTACTCGCCCTCGATCCGCACGGGATACACCGCAACCTTTGAGGAGCGGTCGTGATCTGCATATCCAGTTTGTAAATCAAACGCCCAGGCATGCCACGGGCAAAGCACGCTGCCCTGCTCCAGGGTACCCTCGGCGAGCGGACCGCCTCGATGCGGACAGGCATTATCCACAGCAGCGTAGCGGCCACCATCGTTTGCCAGGCAGAGCACCTTGCCGGCTGTCGCGATCTCGCGCATCTCGCCCGGCGCCGGCAGCTGGTTGAGCGGGCAAAGGTTTACGAAAGCCATGCTCATCGTCTCCTGTTGAAAGTAACAAACTGGAAGTAACCTCGGCCGCCCGGCCAGCAACTGCTCATCCCGGTGCCGCCTGCCGCTTTCTTCTTGTGGTCTTCCTTCCATCACGCCTCGCCGTGGCAGTCCTGAACAGCCAGCGATGCACCGCTCTTGGTCGCCACGCCAAGCAAGCCCCGGTAGACTAGATTGCCACATGAGCATGGCACGCCCAGCTCCCAGGCGTCGTCACAATGCTACCCTCGAGTGCATGAGCGGTGCCGCCCGACACCGGACACCCCGGCCCTCCGTTGCCTCTGCCGCGCCGCCGACACCCCCGCCCGCGCAGGTTCGGCTCGGCTGGCTGCTGGGAGCGCTCGGGCTGCTGCTGCTCGCCGCTCTCTGCTGCGCCTATTTGTCGCTCTGCCTGCTCTTCCTGCAGGGCCAGTGGCAGCTGCTCTACCAGCCCCAGCAGCACAAGCTTGCCGCCCAGACCCCGGCGAGCCTGGGTCTTGCCTTCTCAGCCATCCAGTTCAGCCCCAACCAGGCAGGCATAAGCGAGCTGACCGGCTGGTGGCTCCCTGCTACAGGCACGGCGCCCGCCCCTACCATCCTCTACCTGCACGGCGCCGCAGGTTCGCTAAGCGATACACTGCCCGCACTCCAGCGCATCCACGCCCTCGGCTGCTCGATCTTTGCGATTGACTACCGCGGCTACGGCGCAAGCACAGCGGCTCATCCGTCCGAAGCAGGCATGGTTGCTGATGCGCAGCAAGCACTCAACTACCTGACCGACACCCGCCACCTCGCGCCAGGCTCGATCGTCCTCTGGGGCCTGGGCAGCGGCGCCACCATCGCCGCCCAGACCTCCTCCGCCGAGCAGCTTGCCGGTCACCGCCTCGCTGTTGTGCTTGAGGAGCCAAATTTACCGGCATTGACGCTGATTGAGCGCGACCCTCGTACGCGCTGGCTCCCGGTTCGCCTGCTGCTGCGGGATCGGCTTGACCCCGCAGCCGCTTTACGCGACCTCCATGCGCCTAAACTTTTCCTTGGGAGTGAAGGTGCCTCCGCCGGACCTGCTAGCCGCGCCAGAAACGAGGGCAACGACTCTCCCAGGCTCCGGGCGAGACTCCGTATGCTCTACGCCGACGCTGCCGAACCAAAAGAAGAGTTCATCAACGCAGATCCGGCAGCCATACAGCACTTTCTAAGCGAAGCGACTAGGCCGTGGCGGCTGAGTTTACAACCCTGAGCCCTTCATCTTAGACATTAATAAAACCTGGCAACTTGTTGATCGTAAACTGGATGCTAGGAAATATTTTGCTCAGGTTAGGCGACCGAAGGGTGCCCAGCGTCGCTTCTGCCAGGACAGCCCGAAAGTCTGTCGTGATGGCAAGGTCGCGGCCTTCGTTCAGTTGCTCCGGCGCAAGGCCCGGCCACCGCCCGTAGATCTTCTTGCCATGTACCGGTCCGCCCATCACGAACATCACGTTCGCGTGCCCATGATCGGTTCCGCCAGTCCCGTTCTGCCGGGCCGTACGCCCAAACTCGGACATCGTCACCACCACCACATCCCCACCCTGGTCCCCGAGATCGGTCCAGAAGGCAGACAGGCCGTCAGAGAACTCGCGCAGACGATTGGCCAGCTGGCCGTTCGCGGCACCCTGGTTCTGGTGGGTATCCCATCCACCGATCTCCGCAAAGGCTACCTCTACGCCGAGATCGGCCTTCATCAACTGGGCAATTTGCCTCATGCTTTCTCCAAAAGCTGCCTTGGGGTAGGCCGCGCCGTTTGCCGGTACATAGTGCGCAGGGTCGGTCGCCTTGAGCATGCGGATCGCCTCGAAGGTTTCGCCGCCCGTCCCGTGCAGCACCGCATTCACGCTTGAGGCATACATCGAGGCAAAGCCGTCGGAAGGCTGAGCGAGTGCCGCCTGCACCGGGGAGGCTGCCGGGCGCCCGGAAGTCGTCGCCTGGCCTGGCGCACTTGACCCGATAGAAAAGTCGCGGACGTTGCCGATCGCGACCGCCGGCACAATTCCCTCAAGGGTTCTCGGCAGCGCGGTACCGAGCGCGATGGCGCGAAAGGCAGAGGGCTGCCTAACGCCGCGACGCTCCGCCTGTAGTGCCCGGTTCAGCCAGCCGTCCGGCGTTGACTTGACCCCCGGCGTGCCACTCTCCATGTAGTCCTGCGCGTCAAAATGCGAGCGCGTCGTATCGGGCGAGCCGCAGGCATGCACTGCCGCCAGGTGCCCGCCATCCCAGATGGGCTTGAGCGAGGCCATGGCAGGATGCAGGCCGTAAAAGCCGTCCAGGTCGATCAACTCCTTCGGCTGGATCGCGATCGAGGTGCGCAGCTGATAGTAGGCGGGGTCACCATAGGGAATCACAACATTGAGCCCGTCCGCGGCGCCGCGCTGAAAGATGACGACCAGGCGCTTGCCACTGGCGCGCGCGGCTTCGGTCTGGGCCATGACCGACCGTGTCAAAAAGGCTGGGATCGCTGCCGTGCCGATGGCCGCCATCGCGCTGTTGCGCAGGAAAATACGTCGGGTAATGGACATGGGCAGGACTCCCTGGCGGTTCTCTCTTTCAACGCTACGGGTGCAGACGCACTTTGGGCCCGGAAGTTGCTACCTGCACCTGCATAGACTGCCATTGTGGGTCTCGGCCGCCCAGAGCGGGAAGCCTCGACGGTGGCCAGACGTTGCAGCTCTGCTGCTACTCTGGACGCAAACGGGACACCTGCTGAGAAAGCTTGATTGCCCCTGTGCCCTGCCCCTGTCAAAAGGAGAAGCGAGACCGATGAGTGAGTACCTGCTATACACGCCCGAGCTGGAGCAGGTGCAGCCTGACGAGGAGGCTGTCACCGCCGAGCTTGCCGCCACCATGCAGCGCATCTCGGCCAGGATCGGCGATCAGTACCGACACACCATGCGGCCTGTGCACGCGAAGAGCCACGGACTGATCCGCGCCACCCTTGAAGTGCCGGCCGAGCTGCCCGCGGTCTACAAGCAAGGCCTCTTTGCCACCGCCGGCAGCTACGAGTCCATCCTCCGGCTCTCGACCAACCCCGGAGATATCCTGCCGGACAGCGTCTCGTCGCCGCGCGGCTGGGCGATTAAGATCCTCGGGCCGACCCATGCCGCGATGCTGCCCGGGCACGAGGGCCAGCGCACGCAGGACTTTCTCTGCGTCAACGCGCCGGCCTTCCAGTCGCCCGACGCGGCAGGCTTTCTGAAGCAGATCCAGCAGATCGAGCCGCATACGACCGACTCCTCGACGCTTAAGCAAGTTGTCTCGACGACAGCCCGGCTGGCCGAGTCGGCTGTAGAGGCGTTGGGTGGTGAGAGCGCGACGCTGAAAGGTTTTGGTCACCCGGAGACACATATCCTGGGCGAGACCTTCTACACGCAGGTGCCCTTCCGCTACGGAGCGTACGTGGCCAAGTTCTCGTTTTCGCCTGTGTCTGACAACCTGCGCGCGCTCACCGGCAAGCCTCTCCAGCACGCAGGCAACTACTCCGCCCTGCGGGACGCAGTCGAGCTCTTCTTCGCGAGCGAGCGCGCGGTGTGGGAGGTGCGGGCGCAGCTGGCCGTCAACCTGATCGAGACCCCGATTGAGGAGGCGTCGGTGACGTGGCCAGAGGATCTGACCCCGCACTACACGGTCGGGCTCCTGGTAGCCGAGCCGCAGAATGTCTACAGTGCCCAGCGGCGCATCTTTGTGGACGAGCACCTGAGCTTCAATCCATGGCACGGCCTGGCGGCGCACCAGCCACTCGGCAATGTGAACCGAGCACGCAGGCCCGCCTACCAACAGGTACCGGCCTGGCGCCAGGCACAGGAAGGGCGCACACGCATCGAGCCGAAGCAGATCAGCGAGCTGCCCGCGTAGGCGCGTGCAAAGCAAGACCCCCTGCGCGGGAGGCGCCCACTTCGTGGGGAGTCTTCTGCCTGCGGCGCTTGCAAAAGCATGGCTCCCCCTTACTTCCGGGGGAGCCATGCTTTTGGGGCCCGAAGGGCGGTGTACGCGTCACGAAGTGACCGCCAGCCGCCCAGGCGGTTTTGCCTCTCCCGGCGCGGGCAGCCGCGCGCGGACGAAGTCGATGACTTGGGGGCTGAGGTAGGTCGGGCCTGTCACCAGGAAGTGCGGCTTGCCTTCGACCAGGCGCAGCGAGACGCCCTGCCACTGCGGGAGCAGCGCACGCTCGACGACCAGCACTGCATCGGCGCGATCGAGATAGCGGCGCGCCGACTCCTTGAAGTCCGCTGTGGCTGCATCCAGAACACTCAGGTAGAGATCCGGCTTGAGGAACTGCAGGATGCTATTCGATTCCACGATTGCGTTCCCGCCATCGGCCTGGCAGGCCTCGAGCTCTTTGCGCACCCGCGGCATCGCCTCGGCAAGCATGCCCTGCCGGGTGCGCACCCAGAGCGAACGCTCGGCGCCTGCAGCCAGGTAGCGGGCGCTGTCGGTGCCGGTGCCGCCTATTGTCAAAGGGCTGGCGCGTTCCGCGCTGATGGCGAGCGTGTGATCGTCGGTCTGGCAGTCGCAAGGCGCGCCATCGGCCGTGCAGAAGCCGTGGCCGTACTGGGTGATCTTGAAGGCTGTCCAGCGCGCTCGAGGCAGTGCGGCGATCAGGCCTGCCACGACAGAGGTCTTGCCGATATTGCGCGAGTGTCCCCCCACCACCACGATCGCCACGGCTACTGCCCCTCGTCCGCGGCAGGCTTGGTCGGGGGGCGTGCGGTCAGCCGGGCCAGAGTCGCCAGCTCCCGCAGGTACTGCCGGATGGGGCGTGCCGGGGTGCCCCAGAAGAGGATGCCAGCCCCGAGGAGCCGCTTGCCCGAAGGCACCCCACACTGCGCACCAAGGATGACCTCTTCGCCGATGGTCACATGGTCGGCGATGCCGACCTGGCCGGCGATCACCGCGCCGCGCCCCACCTTGCTTGAGCCGGAGATGCCGGTCTGCGCGGCGATCACGACATCTTCGCCGACCTGAACGTTGTGGCCCACATGCACCAGGTTATCGAGCTTGGTGCCTCGCGCCAGCCGAGTCTCTTCAAGCGCTCCGCGGTCGACCGTCGCGTTGGCGCCAATCTCGACATGGTCCTCGATCACGAGCCTGCCCTGCTGAGGAAACTGGAGGTAAGCGCCGGTCTCGCGGTCGCGCACGTACCCGAAGCCATCCGAGCCAAGCACCGCGCCCGCATGCACGACCACGTGGTCGCCGAGCGTGGTGCCCGGGTAGATCACCACGCGGGGATAGATGCGGCACTCCGCGCCTAGGACGACGCCCGCGCCGATCACCGTGCCTGCGCCGATCGAGGTACCCGCGCCGATCACGGCGCCCTGCTCGATGACCGCGAGCGGGCCAACGCTCACCCTGGCTGCGAGTTGGACACCCGGCGCGACAACCGCCGAGGCGTGCACGCCGCGCTGCGCATCGGGCGTGCGCAGCAGCTGAGCCGCTTTGGCAAAGTGGAAACGGGGCTGAGTCGTCAGAAGCAGTGCGGCTAACGTGGGCCCGCCGCTCCGGGCCTGCTCGGTGAGCAGCGCGGGCGCGTGGGCAGGCGCGACCAGGATCGCTCCGGCCTGACTGAGCGACGCCATGGCGACGGCCGCCTCATCTTCGACAAAGACCAGCGAGGAGGGTGTGGCCTGCTCAAGGCTGGCCACATGATCGATCGGGCGCAGCCTCTGCACGGCGTACGCCAGCTCCAGTTGGGCCCGCTCTGCCGGGTCCATCTGCTGCGAGGGCTCCTGCTGCGACGAGCCGGGGTTCAACGGCTGCAGGCGGGAGAGATCCAGCTCGGCACCCAGCGCGCGCGCCAGCTGCTCGACTGACATGGCTGCCCGGCTGATTGCGGCGCCACCTACCTTGGGCTGCAGCATCTGGAAAACCTCCCTCTAGAGCAGTTTCCCTGCAGGTAGAGCGATCTGGCAACCGCTACTGTGACTTATTGCTTAACCAAGAACCAGAAGCCAGAGCTGGCAGCAGGAACCGAGAGTTAGGGTCCAGCAGCCTGGCACCTGCAGTGTGAGAAAAGACACCCTTAATAGAGACGCTCTTGACCGGCTGGTCGCGTCTTCCACCGGCGATGGACCCAGAGCCACTGATCAGGATAGGCGCGAATGTAACTCTCGATCGCGGCTGTGAACCGCGCTGTATTCGTCACCACGTCTGCCTCCAGATCGGCCGAGCGAACCAGCGGAATCGGCTCCCCAAAGGTGAGGACATACCGCTGCTCGTCTTCATGCCAGAGCAAGAAGCCCGGCAGCACGGTCGCCTCTGTCTTCAGCGCCACGCGAGCCAAGCCCAGTGCCGTACAGGCCGGCGTGCCAAAGAAGGGCACAAAAACACCCTGCGGCGGCGTCATGTTGGTATCCATCAGAATGCCCACCGCTCGCCGTTGGCGCATGGCAGCCAGCAGCCCCCGGGCAAAGTCGTCCTTGTGCAGCACCTGATTGCCGTGCATGCAGCGAATCCGGTTGACCATCGCATCCACGCGCGGATTGTCCAGCCGCCGAATGACCATGCTCATCGGATGACCCATCAGCGAGTGGTAGAAGCTGGAGAGCTCCCAGGCTCCCAGGTGCCCGGTCACAATGAGCACGCCCTTGCCCTTTTGTTCGGCTGCGAGAAAGTGCTCCAGCCCCTGGTAGCGCAGAAAGCCGCGCGTGTTCGCCTGGGTGTAGGTGGGCATCTGGCAGAACTCCGCCAGCAGCCAGCCAAGATTGCGGTAGAGCCGGCGCAGAATGGCGTCGCGGTCCGCAGCGCTTTTCTCGGGGAATGCCCTGGCCAGATTCTGCTGCCCGACCCGCTTCAGCCGAGGCATCAGCAGAAGAGCTAGCCGGCCGATGCCCGCGCCCGCGCGTCGCGCGACGTGCCTCGGCAGAACACTTAGGGTGCCCATCAGCACGCATACTACCCAGTACTCGACTCGCTCCCGCATGCTGTTGACTGCTTTCAGTGTAACTTCCCAGTCACGGCATGGATCGTTCGGTATAGACGGTCTTGGATAGCCTGGTCTTCCGGGTCGGGCGCGACGAGCTCAGCTTGAGGAAAAGACTTTTAGCAGTTGCAGGCTTGGCCCTTCCGGCCGAATCTAAACGAGGCGTATATAGAAAAGGGCCAGCCCAATCGGGCTGACCCTTTCTTTGACAACTCTCGACGAGTGCCCGGTTCGCTTAACGCGAGCTTGCCACGCGGAAGTACCGGGCAACTGTGCTCACAAACGGCTTTGCAGCCGGCGTCGGCATGACATTGCCCTTCAGGATCTGCTCAAAGGTGTGGGGGCTGCCGTAAAAGGCCGTCGTGTCCTCATTGTTCTCGTAGACAGCAACACCATTCAGATCGACACCGGCGAATAGGCCCTTGCTGCGTGACCAGGTCAGCAGCTCAGATTGCAGCTTCCAGTTGGTCGACGCACCCGCGGTACGCCCGACCGGGCCCGCTGCAGCGCTGGCTCCCGCGCCGATCTTGAAGTCGCTCTTCAGCAGGTCCTGAAAGCCCTTGTCGTTGACCGCGACCAGCACCAGATCCGTACCCGACCCGCCGATCTGGAAGCCGAACGAGCCGCCGACCATCTTGATAAAGGCAGGCGCACTCCATCCGTGGCCGGTTCTGCAGGTCACTACACCCTGGCCATACTCGCCGCCGAAGATAAAGGCGCCTTTAAGCAGGCCTGGAACCACACCCACGCAGGTAGCGTCACGCAGTACGGAGTCAGGGATGGCCTTGTCAGGGACGGCCATGATCTCGTTGATGGTGGACGTCGCGGCGTCCAGGCGCTTCTGGAGCCCCGCCTGGTCAGTCGCGGCAAGCGCGGGAATCGATGTACCGGCAAGGCAAAGAACTGCTAAAAACTTCTTCATAACTTTTTGTCCCCTATCATCCTTCTGTTCATGGGCGTCCTGCCCAAGTGCAGGGTTGGCCTTGCTACTCGGCACGGCGAACCAACGCCCTGTGCCAAGTGCTTTCGTGTCATTACGATGCGCATTGTTCGATGGAAGACACTTGCATCGCGAAGAAAGCGGCAGAAATGAACCCGGATTGATAGGCGCTCTTTGATCAGCATGTAGAAAAGATCAGGAGTGCAAGCAAAAAAGGGGGGTTGGTCTACGCAGTTTCCTGCGTCTCCCAACCCCGTTCCCCAGATCTGCGTTGTTACAAGTTACTTTATAAGTCCAAGGTACCCGTGCCCACAAGGTTACTAAAGGCACCCTTTGTTATCCTGTTATCCACAGGCGAGAAGAGATCAAAGCTTTGGCAGAACAATTCCGGTCTGGTGTTGGTACTTGCCCCTTCGATCAGCGTAGCTCACCTCGCACACCTGGTCTGACTGGAAGAAGAGTATCTGGCAGAGACCCTCATTGGCGTAGATCTTGGCCGGCAGTGGCGTCGTGTTTGAGATCTCGAGTGTGACAAAGCCCTCCCACTCCGGTTCGAAGGGCGTCACGTTCACAATGATGCCGCACCGCGCATAGGTGCTTTTGCCCACGCAGATGGTGAGCACGTCGCGAGGTATCTTGAAGTACTCCACCGAGCGGGCGAGCGCGAAGGAGTTCGGCGGGATGATGACGGACTCGGCCACAACGGTGACAAAGGAGCGCTCATCAAAATTCTTCGGGTCGATCACAGCACTGTTGACGTTGGTAAAGATTTTGAACTCGTCCGACACGCGGAGGTCGTAGCCGTAGGACGAGAGCCCGTAAGAGATAACTCCCTCCTTGACCTGCTTTTCGCTGAAGGGGGAGATCATCTGGCGGGTCTGCGCCTGCTGCCTGATCCACTGGTCGCTTTTGATAGACATCCTTCTCCTGTTTGGCGCTTTAAGCAGGCGCACTGAGGCTTTGCGCATTGGTCAGGTATCAGTCTAACTTCTGCATCGTACAGGTGATACGGTAGGTCACGATCTTAGAGCCCTCATTCTGAGGCCCTTGCGCATAGGGCGGCCTGGCCGCAGCAGATAGATCGACGAGGTGGGGTCCCATGATCAAGCAGGACATCATTCAGCAGGTCGTTGAACGAACCGGGCTGCCCCGGAACAAGGCCGAGGCTGCTGTCGATACGATCTTCGAAAGCCTGAAGCGTGCGCTCGGCGAAGGCGATCGTATCGAGCTTAGGGGCTTCGGCGTCTTCAACGTGCGACCCCGTAAGACCGGCATAGGCCGCAACCCGCGTACCGGCACCGAGGTGACCATCACTCCGGGTCGCGCGGTGCGGTTCAAGCCCGGCAAGGAACTTCACCTGATCGACTAGCCTGGCTTGCAAGCCTTGTCGCAAGGCTTTGGGCGGCGAGGCTTTGGCGGCGAGGCTTGGAGACATTCGTGGTTTCGCTCTCGAAAAATCGGAAGCCTAGCGGCAAGCCTGGTCCGGTTCTTCCATCTGGTGGTATGGCGGCCGACCCCCCTGGCTCGTTTCAGCTCAGCAGCAAGCCGGCGCCTTCCCAATCGGCAACCAGCCCTCACATCAGGCTCACCGCATCCACATCGACGACCAGGTTCTTTCTCGGGATCCCGGAGGCCTCAGCATGGGCGAGCGCCCCGCGAACAGCTCGGCTCAACGCCTGGCGGGTCTCCGCCTTGACCACCAGGTGAAAGCGGTAGATCCGCTTGACCTTGGACAAAGGCGCACTCGCCGGGCCGAGCACGCGCACTTTGTCCAGTGGCGTGGCCTGGAACCAGCGTCCCAGCGTCGCCGCCCAGCCTGCCGCCTCTTCCAACAGGTGGCTCTGCACGACCAGGTTGGCGAGCACGGCGAAGGGTGGGTAGTGCATCCACCCGCGCAGCTTAAGCTCTCGCGCAACAAAGGCGTGGTAGTCGTGCCGAGCTGCATACTCGATCGAGTAATGGTCGGGATGGTAGGTCTGTACAATCACCGTGCCGGGCAGCACGCCGCGCCCGGCACGCCCGGAAACCTGAGTCAGCAGCTGAAAGACCCGCTCGGCCGCGCGGAAGTCCGGCAGGCCCAGTGCGTAGTCCGCACCCACCACGCCAACCAGCGTGACGCCGTGAATATCATGGCCTTTGGCGATCATCTGCGTGCCCACCAGCAGGTTGATCTCGCCCGCGTGCAGCCGCTCGAGCAGCCGCTCCATGTCATGCCGACTGCGGACCGTGTCGCGATCCATACGGCCGATCCGCGCGCCGGGGAAGATCTCCTGCAGGCGCTCCTCGCCCTGCTGCGAGCCAGCGCCCAGGTAGTAGAGGTGTTCGGAGTCGCACTTCGGGCAGCGCCGAGGCACGGTGCGCTTGTAACCGCAGTAGTGACATTCCAGGCGGTCGCCGGCGCGCGCGTGCGCGTCCTCATCCTGGGAGCCGCGGGCGGTGTCTTGGAAGCCACGGGCGCTCTCCCGAAAGCCGCTCGCCGCGCCGAGCACGGCCTTGTGCAGGGTGAGCGAGATCGCGCAGTTCTCGCACTGGAGCTTCTCCCCGCAGGCCCGGCACATGGCGACAAACGAGTAGCCGCGCCGGTTGAGCAGGATGATGGCCTGCTCGCCGCGCTCGAGCGTAGCCTCGACCTGCTCGATCAGCCGGCGCGAGAAGAGCTGCTCCTGGCCGGTCTGCTGAAACTCCTGCCGCATGTCGACCAGCTCGACCTCCGGCAGCGGCCGATCGTTGACCCTGGCATGCATCTCCATCAGGCGATAGCGGCCGCGCTGCGCATTCTGCCAGCTCTCGAGCGAAGGCGTCGCCGAGCCCAGCACGATGGCGGCTCCCTCGAGCTTGGCCCGCATCACGGCCACGTCCCGGGCATGGTAGCGCGGCATCTCTTCCTGTTTGTAGCTTGAGTCGTGCTCCTCATCGACGATGATCAGGCCTAGCGGGGCGCTTGCGGCCAGCGGGGCGAAGACGGCCGAGCGGGTGCCGACCACCACCCGGGCCTCGCCTCGCCGAATGCGGTGCCACTGCTCCGCGCGCTCCTGAGGCGTAAGCTGCGAGTGCAGCAGCGCGACGTCTCCGGCAAAAGCATGATGCAGCTGCCCGGCCATCGCCGGGGTGAGCCCAATCTCGGGCACCAGCAGCAGCGCCGACTTGCCTGACTCAAGCGCCCGGCGCATCGCCGCCAGGTAGACCGCTGTCTTGCCCGAACCGGTGACCCCGTGCAGCAGCAGCGGCTCAAAGCCGCCACGCGTCATCGCGTCGGTGATGGTTGCGAGCACCGACGCCTGGGCGGGATTGAGGATGTGCTCGGTTCGGGTTGTGCCACCGAGCGCCGAGAGGTGAAAATCAGCGGGCCGCTCCTCAAGCACGACCAGTTCGCGTCGCACCAGCGTGGCCAGTGACGATGGTGAGGCTGGCAGCCCGTGTTCGACCAGGCGGCGACGCAGCTCATGGACCGGGAGCGCACCGCCGGCGCCGGCGAGCTCGGCCAGGATCGCCTGCTGCGCCTCGTTGAGCCGTGGCAGGCGCCCGCTGGGCCTTGCTCGGGCACGCTCACTGGTTCTGGCATGCTCACTAGCTCGGGCAGGCCCAGGCGTTTGAGGCGAGCAAGCCGCTGTGCCAATCTCTGGCTCGGCATCCATGCCAGATGCCACCTCGGCATCCATCTCACCGTGTAGGCCTGGCCTGATCGCGGTCGGCTGCTCCCCTGGTGGAGCCCCGGTGTCGAGCCCTGGCCCGAGCTCGCTCTGCGGGCTGCCCTGATGTACCGGGTCGGCAAAGCCGGGCTCCGGCATCAGCGCACCTGCGAGCACCGTGAAGCGCACCGTGCGCCGGGCGTTGCGCGACTCGGCTTCTGTCTCGCGGGCGAGCCACTTTTTGCGCAGCATGCCGGTGAGCAGCTCCGTGCTCGCGCCGGTAGCCGAGCGCAGAGTCGCAACGCGAGCCGGTTCGCCATTCTCGAGATAGTTGAGCACGCTGTACTCAGAATCCTGCTCCTGGGGCGTGCGCCGCGACCGACGGGAAGATCCCTGCTCGGCGCCGGCGTAGAGCGCCGCCCGGCCGGCCTCGGCGATCCGGTAGAGCACGCGTCTACGCACCTCGGCCATCAGCGGCAGCATGGTGCGCAAGACCTCGCCTAGCGGGCAGAGATAGTACTGCGCGATCCACTCGCCCAGCTCGAGCAGGGTGGCCGAGAGGATCGGTTCAGGGTCGAGGACGGCGAGCAGCAGCTTGGCCTCGACCGGCGGAGGCTCCTGGTGTACGCGGGTCACGATGCCGGCCATCTTCTCATTGCGGAAGGGCACCAGCACCCGGCAGCCGACCTGCGGTGGTGAGACTAGCGAGGGCGTTTCAGCCTCTGCGGAAGGGTCAGGCTGCTGCGCGATGCTTGCTGGCGCACCCGTTTCGGCAGGCTGCACCCACGTGTAGGTGAATACCCGATCGAGCGGCACCGGCAGCGCAACATCGCAAAATTGGGGCATGGGTCTCACGCCCGAGAGTATCAGGAGCGCCCGCGGGTGCTATGCCGGGTCAGGACGCACACTGACCTAAGCTCCCGGCCCCGGCTAAATCACAACGCGTCACAACGCCAGGTCTGCCTGCCTTCATCGCGTGAGCCAGGAGCAACGCTAAGATCGTCCTCGTGGCCGGCGGAGGCCCTGTTTGCGATCGCCGCAGATTTCCCCTCGCCCAAGATGCGCGTAAAAAAGAAGGGAGACGCGAGCGTCTCCCTTTCTGAACCACTTCGCCTGCAGCCGCTCGCGAAGCAACTACTTGAACAGCAGTGAGAAGTCCGGCGTACCGTAGCCAGTCACATCGTCCCAGCCCTGGGTCACGGTCAGCGAGGTGTCCGTGCCAAAGGTGAGATTGACATACTCGCCGCCGCCGAGATTCCACAGTGTGCTGGTAAACGCCTCCCTGCCGTAGAACGGCGCGGAGATATTCTGCGCAGTGAAGTCATAGAGACCGGCGTCGTAATAGGGAGACGCGGTCAGGTTGATCGAGCCGGTGACGTTGTCTGGACCGGCCACAGGAAGCACATCGGCGAGCAGATTCGCCTCCGCAGCGGCAGCCATGTACGGAGCTGCCTCACCGAGCGGCGTGCCTGCCACCTGGTTCACGATCGCCCACATGCCCGAGAAGAGCGGCGTTGCCAGGCTGGTACCGCCATAGACTTCGATCTGCTGAACTCCGCTATCGGTAAAGACCTCCGGGAAGCCGGTGAACGGGTCAGCCAGCGCGGAGACATCGGGGATATGGCGCCCAGCGCCCGACAGGCCGGACTGGAACGAAGGCTTGTCAAAGAATGCGCTGATGCCTCCACCCGCACCGCCGTAAAAGGCAGAAGCATTCAAGGGCTCGTTGAAAGGCGAAGGCGGGAAGAGCAAAGCGCCTGTGTTATCCGACAGGAAGGTGATGTTGGTGCCCCAGCCGGTCGTGATCACCGCGCCGTCGATCGGCGAGAGGATGACGCTGGTACCGCCGACCCCGGTCGCATAGGGCGCGTTTGCCGGCACAGGGACATCCGTGTAGCCCTCGTCCAGGAAGAGATCGCCGCTATCGCCAGTGGCGAAGTTTACTGAGACTCCCAGCGAGGCGGCGACCTCGCAGATCTCGTTCCAGGTGTTCATATCCGCCGGATCATCTTGAGACTCGGCCTCGCTGTAGCTGTTCGAGATCACGTTGCCGAGATTGTTGGTGAGGGCGTAGACGATGCCGCCCTGCAGATCGTCGTTGTAGTCGCTGGCTGTGGCTACAACCGCGATGGCTGCACCGGGTGCGATCGAGTGCGAAGACTCGACATCGAGCGTGGTCTCCCCGGCCCAGCCCGCATCGGCTCCGGTTACCGGCGTTGGATTGTAGACGGCGAAGTTAGCCGAGGTGAACGCCGGGAGATTGAAGAGGGTATTGAACTCTGTGGCATCGGACTGGATCGTCGGCGAGCCATAGGCATCGACGATGACGATGGTCTGCCCCTGGCCGCTGTAGCCTGCGCTCAAAACTGGCGCCAGACCGTAGATCTTGTAGAGGTCAGTGGGCGAGTAGGAGCAGCCGTTGGAACCCGCGCCGGTATCGCTCGCATTGGCCCCGTACGTCAAGCCGGTAAACGTGCCCGTACCCGCGGTGCTGCCGGTAATGCTGAGCGTCGCCGTCGATGGCGCGGAGATGCACTGGTTGAACGAGTACAAGGCTGCGGCACTTGCACCTGCCACCGGCATGCTTGCCAGCGGCTTGCCTGTCTTAGGATTGACGGCGCGCACCCTGGCCGGCTTCATCAGGCTGTTGTTAAAGCCCGTGACCCGGCTCACCAGCGCCCCGGCTGTTCCGGTCAGGCTGGGCACGCTCGAGGGCATGTGGAGGATGTTGTTCTTAAGCTGGTAACGATTGATCTGCGTCTGAAAGGAGCGCTCAAAGTCAGCCGTCTGCCCTTTCACCTTGACCGAGAAGTTCATCTTGTCGCTGGAGACAACGGTCAGGTTGTGCGCGGCCAGCTCTTTCTTCACTGCCTCGACCTCGACCGCAGTGGGCGCGTACTGCTTCAGATCCTCAAGGGTTAGCCACTTGTGGTAGCTCGAGGAGCCGGGGGTGTACATGGCTTTGACCGCCGCGTCAAGCTGCGCACGGTTGTGCAGATTGAGCCAGACCGTGGCCGAGAGTGGCGTCGCCGGGCTCTCCGCTCCGAGGTTGGTGGCCATTCTCGCGATCGCCGGCGCCATCTGTGCCTCGCTCGCCTGCGCAACTGCGCCGACTGCGAGCAAACCGAGGGCGAGCGAGCTAGCGGACAGGCGAGCTGCTTGCTTGATACCGAAGTGAACCTTCATGCGACACGTCTCCTTGAAAGGTGAAACAGCCTGCAGGTTTAGATCTGGACGAGGACTCGGCTCAGCGAGCTTGCCGCGACCGCAAGTACGCCTGCGCGCGCGCTTTGACGGCGATGCGGGCGCACTTCGTGCCTGGCTAATTCGCCATGCCAAGTGACGCAAACGTAACGTTGCAGGTCGGGTCAAGAAGAGCAATCAGGGATGCGTGTGGCAGTGCAGACCTGATCAGAGAAGGTAGAAAGCGAGCCAGCACTGGTGAACTACTTGTGTGTCGAAGTGACCATGTGGGCAAGGTATACCACACGGCCGTAACGCTCACAAGTACGTCCCGGCCGCCCTCAATGAGCCATCTTCGCCCAGCATCACCGGGGAGAGAACGCGCGGGCAAACAGCAGGGCGACCGTCGCGTTTGCGTCTCACAGCTCTCAGGGATCGCGCTTGAGCTCTTCCATTGCCAGCTGCAGGTCTGCCCAGGCCTCTTTCTTCTGGCGCGGGTCGCGCAGTAGAAAAGCGGGGTGGTAGGTCACGATGAGCCTCGCGCCGTGGGCCGCGTGCACGCGCCCGCGCAGGGCGCTCAACGGGCTCTTGCCGCCGAGCAGATACGTCGCCGCTGTCGATCCCAGGGCAACCAGCACCCTGGGGCGCACGATGTCGATCTGGCGCAGCAGGAACTGGCTGCAGGTGGTCGCCTCGACCGGTTCGGGCACGCGATTCTTGGGCGGCCGGCACTTGACGATGTTCGCGATGTACACCTGTTCGCGGCTCAAGCCCATCGCCGTGATCATGTTGTTGAGCAGCTGCCCGGCGCGGCCGACGAAGGGGATCCCTTGCAGATCCTCGTCCGCACCCGGGCCCTCCCCCACGAAAAGCAGCCGGGCGTTCGGGTCGCCGTCGCCAAAGACGATGGTGTGCCGGCCGGCAAAGCCGAGCGGGCAGCGGGTGCAGTCGCCGATCTCCTGGCGCAGGGCGTCAAGCACCTGCCCACGAAGAGCCGGAGCGATAAGCGGACCAGGGGTAAAGACGATGGGCTGGAGCGGAGCTTTGCGGGCGGCGATGCGGGTGTCCTCTTCTTTTTCTGTGCCGGGCTCAAGGTGGGTGATGGGCTCCGGGCTTGGACTTTGCCGGCCTGCTGCGAGCGTCCCTGGCTGTGCCGCTTGCATAGATCCTGGCTGTGCCGCTTGCATAGATTTCGGCTGTGCCGCTTGCATAGATGCGGTCTCCCTCTGTGCGGCCTCCGCTATGGAGCTGACTGGCGCGGCCGCGACAGAGGAAACTTGCGTCCCAGCCTCGCCCGGATCAGCCTGGCCCGAAGTCTCCACGGCCAACGGCTGCTGGCTCGCGACCGGTGCCTGCCAAGATCTCGCGGGATCGACTTCGCGGCGGTAAAGATCAAAGATGCCAAGATCTCGCAGGTAGCGGATGCGAGCTCGCACGGCGTCTGCGAGCGCATCGTTTGTCGAAGAAAACTGGGGCGGTTCTGCCATAGGGAGGACGGTACGGATGGAGCGGCCAGAGACCGATGAGGAGCTAGGAACGCGTGACCGGGAAGCGCGAGATGCCGCCAGTCTCAGAGAGCAGGGTCGCGGGCCGGCGCAGGGCAATGACCTCGTCGAGGATACGGCTGGCCAGCTCGCGCTTGGTCATCTCGGGTAGATCGATCGCAGTGGCCGGGGTGAGAAACGTCGCGGCGTTCCGGTCTGCGTCAAAACCAATCCCCTCACGGGAGACATCGTTGAGCACGATCGCATCCGCGCCCTTGCGCAGCAGTTTGTCGCGGCCATGGTTCAGCACGTCTTCCGTCTCGGCTGCAAAGCCGATCACCAGGGCTCCGGCAGGGCGGTGCTTGACGATCGCTGCCAGGATGTCTTCGGTCGGCTCGAGCTCAAGGACCAGCGGCCCGGAGCGCTTCAGCTTCTGCTCGGCGAGCATGCGCGGCTTGTAGTCCGCCACAGCGGCCGCCTTGATCACGATCGTCGCCTCAGCCAGATGGGCAAAGACCGCAGTGCGCATCTGGTCGGCCGTGGTGATCGGGATGCACTCCACGCCAGCCGGCGAGCGAAGCGCGGTCGGCGCCGAGATCAGCACCACGCGCGCACCGCGACGCTGCGCGGCTTCGGCCAGCGCGTAGCCCATCTTGCCGCTCGAGCGATTGCCTATGTAGCGGACCGGGTCAATCGCCTCGCGGGTGCCGCCGGCGGTTACGAGCACCGTCTCACCGGCAAGATCATTGCGACGAAGCAGCACAGAGAGCACCGCCTGGACGATCGAGGCCGGCTCGGCCAGCCGTCCGGCGCCTACCATGCCGCACGCCAAGTCTCCGGTGGCCGGGGGGACGATCAGCGCGCCGCGCTCGGCCAGCAGGGCAACGTTGGCCTGGGTCGCGGGATGCTCCCACATGCGCACGTTCATCGCCGGGGCAAGCACCATCGGCGCGGTCGTCGCCAGGTACAGCGTGGAGAGAAAATCATCGGCACGGCCCTGCGCGAAACGCGCCAGGGTATCCGCGCTCGCCGGAGCGACGACCACCGCGTCGCTGGTCTGGGCAAGCTCGATGTGTTCAATCGGGAGAGCCCCCGGGTCTTCGCGCTCACTCGACTCCCACAGGGAGGTGATCACGCGGTGGCCGGTCAACGCCGAGAAAGTGAGCGGCTGCACAAAACGCTGCGCTCCCTCGGTCATCACGACGTGCACATCGAGCGCCTTCCGCTGCAGCTCGCGTACCAACTCGGCTGCCTTGTATGCGGCTATCCCGCCCGTGACTCCGACCGTGATCTTCATCGCACCTCGTTGTCGAGCGAGCGCCCCAGAGCGCTACACCCAAAGGGCTGGGATTCGTGTCCTAATGCATTGTACGGTCACGTGGCCAAAGTCCAGCCGCAGGCACACCAAGCTTAGCCAATCGCCCCAAATTGAAGCAGCAGCGCAAAGCCGGCCCGCGCTCACTTTCTGCGGAGGTGCTTGAGCCCCGACGCTAGAGGAACTTCGGTATCTCGGGAGCCTCGATCTCGGGCTTCAGCACTGGCGTCTCGTGGCGGACATGCGCGACTAGGCCAGCCGAGATCTCGTGCTGCGCGATCTTCGACGCCTTGGCCGAAGAGGTGTGCAACAAAGGTGTTGACCCGCTCTGCAGCTGGCGGGCTCGGCGAGCCGCGACAATGACGTACCGGAAATTACTGTCGAATCCGTGCTCAAGCTGCATCGTTTCTCCTTACGCGCTTTGCCCAGCGTGATCGTCACCCTTATGTGCCTGCCTCCACCTCGTGCTGCTCTCCCAAACCAAAGGAGGCCAGCACCGGCGCGAGCAGATTCCCTGCCTCAGCCAGGCGGCAGCCTCGGGCTAGCGCCTCCAGCTGTTCGGCATCCTCGCCCACTTCGCCGTCTTGTCCATCGAGGTTCGCTTCCCCGGAGCGCATCAGACGCTCCACCTTGACGATGGCAAGCAGCGACTCAACAGCCACATCCAGAACATCGTTGACCAAGATGTAGTTGTATTGTGAGTAATTCTCTATTTCATGGCGCGCCTTGTCCAGTCTTCTCTGGATCACGGCAGCGTCGATGGTTCCCTCAGCCCGGCTTCGATTGCGCAGCCGCGTGGCCAGCACCTGCGGCGTGGGTGGCAGGATGAAGATGCTGACCGCCTCCGGCACCCTCTGCCGCACTTGCTGCGCGCCCTGTACGTCGATGTCAAGCAGCAGATCTTTGCCGTGGGCGCGGGCCTCGTCGAGCGAGCGGCGCGCGGTACCGTAGTAGTTGCCGAAGACGTTGGCCCACTCCAGGAACTCGTCCCGCGCAATCATCTGCTCAAACGTCTCGGCGGAGACAAAGTGATACTCGCGCCCCTGCTGCTCGGAGCCTCGCGGAGCTCGCGTTGTGTAGGAGACCGAGAACTCCAGCTCATCGACCAGCGAACGGAGCTGCGTCACCAGCGTGGACTTGCCGGACCCGGACGGCGCCGAAAGGATAAAGAGGATGCCTGCCACGCTAGTCTGTGCGCTCCCTGACGCTAACTTAGTCTGCCACGGGCCGCGCCGCAAGGTACGCGAGTCACGGAGACTCGAAGGGCAAAACCGCCTGCGCGGCCGGCGGTCATTTCGTGACGCGTATACCGACCCTTCGGGTCACAAGAGCTTGTATCCCCAGGTAGTTCTTGGGCATACAAGCTCTTGTAGCGCCGCAGGCAGAAGACTCCCCACGAAGTGGAAGCCTCCCGCGTAGGGGGTCTTACTACTCGAGGTTCTGGACCTGCTCGCGGGCTTTCTCGATCTCGGCTTTCATGGACAGGCCGCAGGCGGTGATGCGGGTGCCATTGCCGGTTACCCCGCCGGTCTTCGAGAGCAGCGTGTTGGCCTCCCGGTTCATCTCCTGGAGCAGGAAGTCGAGCTTCTTGCCCAGTTCCCCGCCTGCGGCGAGCAGCGCGCGAAAGTGCTGGATGTGCGTGCGCATCCGCGCGATTTCTTCTTCGACGTCGCTTCGATCGGCCAAGAGCGCCGCCTCCTGCAGGACGCGATCCGGCTCAAAGCTGCCGTTCAGCAGCTGCTCAAGCCGTTGACGGATGCGGGCAAAGTGCGCCTCCTGGACCGACTCGCGCAGCAGCGCTACTTCTTCGACCATCGCCTCCAGCCGCAGCAAGCCATCGCGCAGGATCGCAGCCAGGGAGGCACCTTCCTCGGCGCGCATGGCGCACAGCGCTTGCAGGACTTCGCCAAGCCGCGGCAGCACCTCGCGCGAGAGCGTCTCTTCGTCGGGCGGTTCGGCGGCGCGCTCAGCCCCCGGCGCCGGGTCCGCCAGCAACATCCCCGGCATCCGCGCGATCTGATTCAGGTCTGGCTCGCAGGCCAGCCCGTGCAGCCGGGCCGTCTCGCGAAAGGTGGACAGGTAAGCGGCGACCGCTGCCGGGTCAAAGATCGGCACCGCGCGCGCGGCCGCAATCTCCGGCGGATTGCCGGCAGCAGGACTGCGGGCCGGTTCCACCCCTTCGGCGAAGCTCCGATCCGCCAAGCTCCGATCGCCTGGTGCCCGGCCGGTTGCGGCCCTCGCCGGCCGGTTGCGCTCCAGCGTCAGCACGCACTCCACGTGGCCGCGTACCAGCTTTACCTTGAGCCGCTGGCGCAACGCCGCCTCCAGGCTGTCCGTGCCGGGCGGCATACGCAGCTGCAGGTCAAGATAGCGGTGATTGATGCTCTTAAGCGTGAGTGTGAAGCTGAGCGCGTCCGAAATACGGCCTGCGACGCGCGCATAGCCGGTCATCGACGAGACCGCATGCCCGGCGCCATTTCCCGCCCCGACGGACGCATACTCGCCCGAGGGTGAGTGCGTTGCTTGCGCCGGCAAAGCCGCGCCGGCCTCCGGGGTCACGAGCACCGTCATCGCGTTGCTCTGCAGCGCAGGCTGCCCTTCCGGGCCACTTCCCTTCTCACCGTCGTCACTCGTCCGGTGCGGATCATTGTCCGGGTAAGCGCTCATACCGAGACCTGCTGCACTGCATCCGCATCCGCCATCACCGCAAATTGCAGATCGTGCAGTCGCCGGTAGATCGGCGAGGTCTGCATCAACGACTCATGGGTGCCGATTGCCGTCATGCGCCCGTGCTCCATGACCGCGATCCGGGTCGCCCGCCGAACCGTCGAAAGCCGGTGCGCAATCACGATCACCGTGCGACCCTCCATCAGGTTGCCAAGCGCAGGCTGCACCAGCGCCTCACTCTCCGCGTCGAGCGACGAGGTCGCTTCGTCCAGGATCAGGATCGGCGCGTTCTTGAGCAGCGCGCGCGCAATGGCCAGGCGCTGGCGCTCGCCGCCGGAGAGCCGGAAGCCCTTCTCGCCGATCTGCGTGTCGTAGCCCTGCGGCAGCCCGAGGATAAACTCGTGCGCGAACGCCGCCCTGGCCGCGGCTTCCACACGCGCGAGCGGCACATCCGGCTGGCCATAGGCGATGTTGTTGCGCACCGTGTCGTTGAACAGGATCGTCTCCTGGGTCACTTTGCCGATCTGCTCGCGCAGCGTGCGCGTGGAGACATCGCGCAGATCGTGGCCGTCGATCAGGATGCGCCCTGTGGTCACGTCAAAGAAGCGAGGAATGAGGTTAACCAGCGTGGACTTGCCGGCGCCGCTCGGGCCGACCAGCGCCACCACTTCACCGCGCCTGATCTCGAGATTGATCCCGGAGAGCACTTCCTTTTCACCCTCATCGGTCGAGTAGGCGAAGCCCACCTGCTCGAGGCGAATGGACTCCTTGAAGCTCTTCAGGTGGAAGGCGCGCGGCTTCTCGACCAGCGTATCGACCTCGTCCATGAAGCGGAAGATCTCAGACGAGGCGCCCAGTGCCTGCTGAAAGTTGTTGTAGTAGAGGGCGAACTTGCGCACCGGATCGTAGAGCTTGAAGAGCGCGACGATGAAGGTGAAAAACGTTCCTTCGGTCATTACGCCGTGCTGGATCCGGCCGCGGCCCACCAGCAGCAGCAGCGCGATCGCCACCGCCCCGATCGCGTCCATGACCGGGGAGGAGAGCGCCTGCGCGCGCACCGAGCGCAGGTTGGCGCGAAAGAGCCGGCCCGCCGCCGAGCGAAAGCGCTTGAGCTCCCATCGCTCCATGTTGAAGGCTTTGACGATCCGGTTGCCGGTGATGGTTTCGTGCAGGATGTTCTGGATCTCGGCGAGCTTGTCCTGGCCGCCGCGGGTGGTGGTGCGCACGTCGCGGCCGATCTTGCGCACCGAGCCGATCACCACCGGCACGAAGATCAGCAGCAGCCAGGCCAGCTTGCCACCCAGCCAGATGACCAGTCCCAGCGTGAAGATCAGCGTGAAGAACTGCTGGAGAAAGTCCGAGAGCACCGACGACATTGCGTACTGCACGCGCTCGATGTCGTTGATCAAGGTCGAGAGCAGGGTGCCGGTCGCATGCTTCTGAAAGAACGAAACCGACCGGCGCAGGACGGTTTCGTAGAGGTCGTCGCGCAGGTCGGTGATCATGCCAAAGCCTGCGTAATTGACCAGGTAGGTGCCCGCGTAGTCAAACACGCTCTTGAGCAGCGTCGAGGCGACGAGCGCAAAGGCGACCATCGTCCACTCGTTGTGCAGCCAGGGCGGCACAACCTGGTGCAGGTCAAACTGAAAGTGCGCGCCCAGCCCAGAGAGCAGGGGCACGGACCGGGTCTGCGCGCCGGGGTGCAGCACGTTGTCAAAGATCGGGCCAATGAGCAGGACGCGAAAGGCTTCGAGGAGCCCGACCAGCGCCATCAGCCCCACGGCAGAGAGCGCCTGCAGCCAGTAGTGCGACAGGTAGCCGAGCAGGCGCAGGATGCGGCTCATGCGGCGGTCTGCTCCTGTCTGCGACTCATTGCTGCCATTTTAGTGCACCGAAGGGGCTCTCTCGTGCTCCTCGCCATAGGCCGGTCGCCGTTGGTGCACGCGTGCTTTTCACGGCAAAAGAAATCCGGCGCCGTGCATCGATGACCGAGTCGCACGCATCGCCAGCCACCATTCACGAGCGCGGCATATCGCGATGCCCGGTCTTGACCTGGTAGCCCTCGGCGCCAAGCCGCCTGCTTACCTCTTCCGAGATCATCACCGAGCGATGCTGGCCGCCGGTACAGCCAAAGGCTACCGTCAGGTAGCTCTTGCCCTCGTGGATGTAGTGCGGCAGCAAAAAGAGGAGCATGGAGGTGACCTTGTCCAGGAACTGCGCTGTCTGCGGAAACTGCTGCACGTAGGCGATGATGCGCGGGTCGAGCCCGGTGAGCGGGCGAAACTCGGGGATGAAGTGCGGGTTGGGCAGAAAGCGTACGTCAAAGACCAGGTCTGCCTCGAGCGGCACGCCATTCTTGTAGCCGAAGCTGATCGAGGAGATGAGCAGGCTGCGGCCAGCCCCGGCTGCGGAAAAACGCTTTTGCACGTAGGCGCGCAGCTCGTGGACGTTGAAGCTCGAGGTATCGACGATGATGTCAGCAACATTGCGCACCGGATCGAGCAGCGTCCGCTCTTCTTCAATCGCCTGCTCGACACGCTCCTCGCGGCCCAGCGGATGCGGGCGGCGGGTCTCGGAGAAGCGGCGCAGCAGCGCCGGGCGAGACGCCTCCAGGTAGACGACAGTGGTGGGCAGCCGCTCGCGGATGCTTATCAGCGTGGCGGGAAATCGCTCCAGCGTCGCGCCTTCGCGAACATCGATCAGGATAGCGGCGCGCGGCGTGGTCTCAGAGCGCGCGACCATCTCGGCAAAGTCGAGCAGCAGCTCAAGCGGCAGGTTGTCGACCGCATAGTAGCCCAGGTCCTCGAGCGCCTTGAGCGCCGAGCCCTTGCCGGAGCCGGAGAGCCCGGTCAGGATGACAAGCTGGCGGTTTACCTCCGCCGTGCCCGTCTCTCCTGCCTCACCGGTCTCACGGCGTTGTTCCTGCACGTCTGCTCCTCGCGCCTGGCTGCTGGTGGTCGTGGACGAGCTACTCCGCCGGCAACTCGATCAGCTCCATTAGACCATCGCGCTTGCGGTGCAGCACCTTGATCTGGCCGCCGGTGTCACGATAGACGAAAACCTCGCGATCCCGAAACTCCGCTTCCTTGACCGCTTGCTCCAGACTCATCGGCCGCAGGTCGATGGCCTCGAGCGAGCGGGTAACATGCAGTTCGCCGTCCTGGGCTGCCGCCCTGCTCGCCGGCTTAGCACTCCCGTTTACCGGGGTGACCGGGGCTGAAGCTCCGCTGGCGGGCGCTGGTGTCGAGCGAGCCGCCTTGCTCGGCCGCTCGAGGCCCGGCTGGACGGAAATCTTGTCCCCCACCGCCAGGCGCTTGCGTGCCTTGAGCTTCTCCTTGCCGCGGATGGCCTGGGCTTCTGCCTTCTCCAGTGCCTGCCGCAGCGCACTCTCCATCGACGTCGACTCGCACAGCCCAACGATGTCGTGCAGCCGCATCTTGACCGTGACCTCGGCCGTGTGGCGATACTTCTCCGTCGTCAGCACCACGTGCGCGCTTGATGCTTTCCCTGCCAGCTTCTCAATCCGCTCAAGCGAAAGCTCAGCCATGCTTCTGAGCCCCTCCGTCACTGCTGCCTGCCTGCCGGTATACTCGACGTCCATCCCCAAACCTCTTCCGCGGAAGCAAACCGCCTCCTGATACTTCAGGCTCTCGAGTCTACGCCAGTTGCCCGCGCTACGCTGCCGGCACTCAGTCGCGAACGCGCCGCTGGTGGGTACTGGGGATGCGCAGGTCCTCACGATACTTGGCCACGGTGCGCCGGGTCACGTCGATCCCCTGCGACTGGAGCATGTGGGTGATCAGCTCGTCGGTCAGCGGCTTGCGCGGATCCTCTTCCTCGATCAGCTTCTTGACCTTGCGCTTGAGCAGCAACAGTGGGGTACCCGAACCCTCCGGCCCGTTGACCCCTTCGGTGAAGAAGAAGCGGAGCTCATAGACGCCCTGGGGCGTGTGAACATACTTGTTCGAAACCGCCCGGCTGACCGTCGACGGGTGCACGCCGATCTCTTCGGCGACTTCCTTGATCATCATCGGTCTGAGCGCTTCGACCCCGCGCTCGAGGAACTCCTGCTGGCGCCGCACGATCACTTCGCAGGTGCGCAGAATGGTGTTCTTGCGCTGCTCGATGTTGCGCATCAGCTGCAGTGCGGACCGGTAGCGCTCCTTGACGTAATCCTTTACGTCCTTCTCAGCGCCAGGCTGCTTCATCAGCTTGCGGTAGCCCTGGTTCAGCCGCAGGGAGGGGACGCTCTCATCGTCCATCACCGCGACATACTCATCATCGCGCTTGACAAAGGCGACGTCCGGTTCGATCAGCCGCGCGTCAACCCGGTGAAAACGCTGGCCGGGGCGCGGGTCGAGCGTCCGGATGTAGTCAAAGGCGAGGCTCGCCTGTTCCACCGTCGTGCCGGCTGCCTTGGCGAGCTCGCGCAGGTCGCGCTTTTGTAACAGCAGCAGGTGCTTATTGACAATGCGCTCGACCAGCCGCAGCATCCCTGCCCCGGCCGGCTCGTCCGCCGTCAACGCGGCTGGTTCCCGGCCATCGTGCGCGTTTTGGCCCGACGGCTCGTGGGCCGTCTGAGGATCCGGGATGGAGCTCGCCGAAGCGTAAGCCGCCGGTGCGAACGCGTAAGCCGCTGGTGCAGAAACAAAGCGGCCGTCGTGTTTGCCGAGGCCGTCGCCATCCTGCCAGTCGCTTTCCACCAGCTCTTCGCTCTGCGCACGCAGCGCGCGCAACTCTCCCGCTTCTGCCGGATGGATCGGACCATCATGAATCAAGCCGTCATACACTGAGCCACTACGGACCGAGCCGTCACCGACCAAGCCATCGGCGAAGCTGCCGTTGCTCTCATCCCTGTTGGAGACAAGTGCGGCCGACTCACTCCGCCACTCCCCGCCGAAACTCCCGCGACTCTCAAAGCCTGCTTCGCCCGAAGCCCATTCGCTCGACCTCGTCACGCCGCGCTCAGGATCGGTCTTTTGCCGCCACTGCTCCCGCCTGCTTTGTTGTTCGACAGAGATCCTCTGCGCGGCATGAATTTGGGCCAGCAGGCAGCCCCGCAGATCCACTGCCGCCACGCCCACCGGGTCGAGCCCGCGAACGATCGTGAGCGCGTGAGCGAGCGTGCCCTCCTCGCGGATCAGCAGCGCATCCCCATCCGTGTCAGCCAGCATCTCCGGATGGGCAGCCAGGTGCTGCGCTATCAGCGCATGGTAGCCCTCCAGCAGATCTTCTTCCGACGCCGCCAGGTAGCCGTCCTCATTGAGGTTGCCAACGATGTACTCGGTCGCGTCGCGTACCGCCGGGCTTAGAGTCAGCGAGCCGAGCTGCCAGGAGAGATGGTCCTCGAGCGAACCGGGCTTGGAGAGATAACTCTCCAGCGACGGTTTCTCGTTGACTTCAAAGCTCTGCGGGGAACGGAATCCGGGGTCCAGGTACTCCTGAAAGTAAGAGCCAAAGTCGATCTCGTCGAAGGGGTCGGGCTTGGTTTCAGCCGGCGCTGCCTGGTCGGGCTCGGGCACGTGGTCCAGCATCGGCACGCTCTCTTCGAGCTCTTCGAGCACCGGGTTCTCGGCGATCTCGGCCTGGATCATGTCCTTCAGCTCAAGCTTGTTCAGCGCGAGCACGCTGACCATCTGCATCAGTCCGGGAGTGAGGATCTGGCGCTGGGCGACCTTGAGACTGAGCTTGGGCTGCAGAGAGACCATGTGCTTTGAGTGAGCGACCTCGTGCGCTTTCCTGGGCTGGACGGTCGAGCCTTTTTCCCTATCGGTGCCCCGGGTCGACGACCTACGACGCCAGCTCTCTTGAAGGCGAACCTTCTCGAGAAAAACTTCGCCGCAGCCGGCGCTCGGGAGAACTGTTCTAGGCCGAGTCTATTAAAGATAGACTCGGGCCACCATCTTTTGCTTCCTGCCGCGGCACCATCGTACCTGCGATGGGAATAGCCGGCGCTGAACGCGCGGAGCGGCACGGGCCTAGTCGCTCACCGCAAAAAGAAGTTCTCGCCCAGGTAGACCCGCCGCACCTCCGGGTCGGAGCCCAGCTCCTCCGGCGTGCCATCGCGGAAGATGCGGCCTTCGTTGATAATGTAAGCGCGATCGGTGACCGAGAGGGTCTCCCGCACATTGTGGTCGGTAATCAGCACGCCGATCCCGCTCGCCTTAAGGTCGTAGATGATCTCCTGAAGATCATCCACAGCCAGCGGATCAATGCCGGAGAAAGGCTCATCGAGCAGGATGAAGGATGGCTGGATGCACAGGCAGCGCGCGATCTCTACCCTGCGCCGCTCCCCGCCTGAGAGCGCGTAGCCCTGGGTTTTGCGGATGTGACCGAGGTTCAGCTGCTCAATCAGCTTCTCTGTCCGCGCCCGCCGCATCTGCTGCGAGATCGACTGAGCCTCGAGCACCGCGAGAATATTTTCCTCCACCGTCAGCTTGCGGAAGATCGAAGGCTCCTGAGGCAGGTAGCTGATGCCGTAGTTGCGGGCGCGAAGATACATCGGCACCCGGGTCACGTCCTCTCCATCTGCCAGGATGCGCCCTGTGTCCGGGGTGACGAGGCCGACCATCATGTAAAAGCTGGTCGTCTTTCCGGCGCCGTTCGGCCCCAGCAGCCCCACCACTTCGCCGCGGCTGACGTGGATCGAGACGCCCCGCACCACCTGGCGGCCTTTGTATGTCTTGCCGATCTGATCGGTCGAAAGCTTTTGCATGGTGGGCTTCTCTGCCAGTGTAGAGTGCGCGGCGGGTCTCTGATCTCTCCTGGTCAAACGCGGAGCGAGAGCGGGTCGGCTGGCGGCTCAGCTGGCCGCATACCGGCCGACGTTGTCCCGCAGACAGTCCGTGCAGAGCGCTTGCGCTCAACGGGGCGTGCGCGTATCAGTCACGGTGCGTGTGTGCACCATGGAAGCGCCTTTGTGGGAAGCGTCCTGCACGTTGCCGGACACCATGTTGCTCGAGACCTCCATGCTGTCATCGGAAGCCTTGAAGATGAGAGCCGTGCCGGTGGTGGTGCCTCGCTGCGCATCGACCAGGCGGGGCTGCTGGCCAGGTGCGCCGGTCAGCACGTAGCGGCTGTCGGAGGCCGTGTAGACAAGCTTCTCCCCTGTGCCCCGGCGGCCCGGCTGCACCAGCACGACGTGCCCTGTCGCCACCATGCGGTCAAGCTGCGAGGGCTTGTTCGCGTCAGCCTGGCTCAGGTACACCTGGGCCTGGTCGGCACGCAGCACGCCGGTCGGCTGCTCGGCTGTCACCAACCCGCGCAGATCGGCAACGTGGTCCTTATCGGAGTAGTGGAGGGTGACGCTACTCAAGCGCGTTGGGGATTCCGAAGCGCTCAGGGCCTTGCTATCGGCGGCATTCTTCGCGACGTCGGCGTGCGAGTTCGCGCCTTGAGCCGAGCCGCTTGACGTTCCAAGACTCACCTCTCGAGCCGCGACGAGAGCCGCAGCTCCGTCAGGGCTGGAGCCCCGGCCCGAACCGGCTGGCCCAGCCAGCTTCGCTCCCAAAGTCGCGTGGACGACGGCCGTCCTGCCCCCTCGCTCCCCGTGCGCATCAAGCGTCTGGTCATCCTGGTCGAGCTCGATCACGGGCGCTGCCACAGAGTCCCCGCCCTGCCAAAGGCGGGCCATCTGCCCGCTTCCTGTACCGGACCCCGGTGAGCCATAGAAGAGACTGGTGTTGCTGCTATGCACCAGGTCTGCATGGTCGGCTGTCACGTGCACGGGACCGGAGCCGCCCAGGCTCGGCCCACTCTGCCCGCTCGGCCCGTTCTGCGGCAGATAGGTTGACTTGACGCTGCCGATCGCGGCCGCATCTCCACTGTCCCGGTGGTAGGCCACCTCGTCGGCTGACAAGGCAAAGGTGTCGCTGCGCAGGTGCGGATCGCCGGTCAGGTGGAGCACCTGGTCAGCGGCGTGGTAAACAGCCTGCTGCGCGGTAGCGTGAAAGGGTGAGGAGGCACTTCCATCCGCGTTCTTAGCGCCGGCCGCAGGGGTTTGATCGAGCGACACGTGCCCGGTCTGGACCGCTGTGTCAACCTGCGCACTGGCCGCGCCTTCTGCCGAGGCTGCGCCGGCCGCACCAGCGCCTGAGCCACCCACGCGCTTCGCCCCCGCACCTGCGGCGGCACTCCTAGAGAAAGTCACGTGCAGCGTATCGCCGGTGCTGGTGCTGGTTGCCCCATTCGCCGCCGTATCCACCACCTTGGTGTCTCCCTTGCCGTCCAGCACGCGAAACTCACGACCGTTGGCGAGGGTAGCCAGCAGCTGGTCACCCTCGATCAAGGTCGTGGTCGCCGGTCCCTTCGAGGGTACATCGTGCAGATTTGCTCTCGCGCCGCCGGCACCCAGCACCTGCTGCGCCTGTGACCGGCCGTCCGCGCCAGGCGCAAAGTCGATGTCGACCGTGCTGGCGTGCATCTCGCGCGTGGCTGAACCGTTTGGGTCGCCGGGCAGCGAGTGCTGCTGCAGCACAAAGGCGACAGCATTGCGGAACTGGGCGTGGTGCAGCTGCTGCCTACTCTGACGAGCGGGGTTCCCAGCACCCGGGGTCGTGGCTGGGGCGGTAAAGCTGAGCGTGCCCGAGACAGCTGAGCCCTGCATCGTCTGGCCGTCCTGGTCGGCGAAGTAGGTCACCCCACCCGAGAGATCGGCCAGCGTCGGATGGCTAGCCGCATCAAGGTCGATTACCGCGTTTGCGGCGTGTACCTGGCTGCCATCCTCGGTGGTGATGCGAACATAGCCGCGCGCGTCGATCAGCTGGGCGGAGCCGTCCTGGCGAAAGGTCACGATGGCCTGGTCAGAGGCGGTGTGCCGGCCCCCGGAGACAGCGTCAGCCTGGAGCAGATAGGCCTGGTGGGTCTCGCGGAGGAGCTGGGCATGCGCAGCGTGCAGCACAGTATCATCCGCGCTCGATGCCTGCAGGGATCCCGGCCCCTGCGCTGCCTGACGCGCGACCAGCTCTACGCTTTGATCAAGGATCAGCACTCCCTCTTTGGCGTTGTAGCTGGCGCCGAGCGCCGAGCCGGTCGCCCGGGGCAGCACAAAATCCACGCGCTGGTCGGTCGTCGCGTCGCCGGTCTTTTGGTTGAAGACGACCCCACTTGTGTTGACGTGGATCGTGTTCGCAGCCTGCCCGGGCGGGGCCGCAGCAGCTCCTGCCGGCGAACCCGCGGTCTCGGCAATCGCGCCGGGCCGCACATCGGTTCGGACATCAGGTCGCACACCGGGCGAAGCGAAGTCGATCTGCACCGCTCCCGTGGCCCGGGCGATGCCCTGCTTTCGATCGTAGAGAAAATCGCTGCCGTAGATCTTATCGCTGCGCCCGCTACCCTCAGCCCCGTAGAGCGTGATGGTGACATCGTGCAGCTCGGCCTGGTCGCCCTTGTACTCGACCAGCTTGGAAGCGTGGATGGTGAAGAGCGTGTGCCCCTTCTGCGACTGCGACCAGGTGAAGCCATCGGCAGTTTGGCTGATATCGGCGCCCAGCCGGCCGGGCAAATTGAAATGCAGCCCGTGCCCCTCCAGACGAGCTATCACCAGAAAGGCCGCCACCACAACCAGCAGCGTGATGCCGCCTGCCAGCACGCCCCGGCGTAGATTTCTGATGCTGAGCGGCATGCGGGCTAGTTCACCTGCTGCAGGCGGGCGACCAGCTTCTGAGCCAGGCTCTCCCCGGACTCGGACCAGAGCAGGCGGCTGGAGATGCCGCAGTTTTTCTGCACCGCGTTGGTGAACTCGACCAGCATCTTCACGTTCTCCCGGATGTGCGCAGCAGCCTCGTTATCCAGCTCCACTTCTTCCTGCAGAAAGGGCGTGTCCAGGCCCAGATCCACCCGTATCTGCCCATTCTGCTCGTAGGCGCGCTCGTCGAACTCGGGCCCGTAGCCCACCACCCGAACCCGGTGAGGCTGCCTGGTCCAGATCGGGTCGAAACCCAGCTCTGGCGCGGTCCCGGGCGCATAGAGCTCCCAATCCATCTCAAACTCGTAAGCGAAGTCTTCGTGCAGCGTCTCGAGCGCGGCAGGAACTGCCAGCTCTGGCGCGGCCTCGCGCTCATCCGGTTCGTAGATTCGCTGGTAGACAGGCGCCTCGTTCCAGGAGATGGGATAGACAGCAGCGGCGCGCACGCGCGGGGAGCCGCCGGCGGCCACACCAGTGAGAGTAAACTGGCGCATGACGCCCAGCAGCGCCGGACCCAGAGACGGGGTACTGAAGTTTGGGTACCAGAGACTTAGAAAGAGTTCGTCGGACATGCCGTTGTAGATGCTTTTGGTCTCGAGATCGATGAACTCTCACGCGCGCGTCCGCCGGAGCGGACGCCCCTAAGGTGTGAATCCGGAGCAGGATTTGACTTGCGCCGAGGAAAAATGTGAGCTAGTGTAAATCAAGCTCGTTACTGAGTGGGTTTGTTCTGCACGGTTCTGAAGTACGCCTGCGTTCTGCCTTGCTCCGATATCAGCGAATTTCAATCTTTAAGGAATACCATCACCATGGAACAAGGCACAGTTAAGTGGTTTAACGACGCAAAGGGTTTCGGCTTCATCACGCGCGAGAGCAACAACGAAGATGTTTTCGTTCATTTCACAGCGATCAGCGCGAACGGCTTCCGCAGCCTTCAGGAAGGCCAGCGCGTCCAGTTCAACGTCGTGCGTGGACCCAAGGGCTTTCAGGCTGAGAACGTTCAGGCCATCTAGTTCATTCAAAGCTTTCTTCGAACTTAGTCCGAGTCCCCTCTCGGCCTAATTTTGAAATTTGCGCAAAAAGCGGCAGCCTTCGGGCTGCCGCTTTTTTGTTTCACCCCCTCTGTCAATCGTTCGCCGTGCTCCGGGTCCCCACTTTGGGAGTTATTACGCTTTACTCACCAGCAAGTGCTGCGCAAGGCTACTCTCTCGCGCTACGCTTCCTCGTCAGGCGTACACCCGGCATGGCTGTGCTGCAAATGTCGCCCTGGTGGCGATCAGCAGCAACAGGTCTGACGCACCTCCGCAGCCGGGTTGAACCGAACTGCCGAGCCGGACTCCATGCGTCTGGAAGCTGCTTCCCCGGCCGGCTTAACCCACTTAGGAGAGCTCATCATGCGTCAGCTTCCCAGGTTGCTGGTAGTTGCGGCAACCGTTCCTTTCGTCAGCTTCGCTGCCGGTGCGGCAACGCTTTGCGTCACCAGCCAGACCACACAGGGCTGCTACACACATATTGGCGATGCAATCGCGGCAGCCTCAGCCGGCGACACGATTAACGTGGCCTCAGGCACCTATCACGAGAGCGTGACGATCCTCAAACCGCTGACGCTCGCCGGCCAGGGAGCGACCATCGACGCGACCGGCCTCAGCCGCGGAGTCTACGTCGACGGCATCGACGCGCCGCTGTTGACGGGCGTACACGTGGCTGGCTTCACGATAGAGAACGCGAACTTCGAAGGCGTCCTGGTAGCCAACGCATCCTCGATCTCCATCTCCGGCAACACCATCGTGAACAACAATCGCTCCCTGGTCAACGGCACCTGCCCGGGCCTGGAAGCCTTTGAGACCGCGGAACAGTCGGACTGCGGCGAAGGGCTGCACCTGATGGGCGCCGACCACGTGATCGTGACCAACAACACCAGCAAACAGAACTCGGGCGGCATCCTGATCTCGGACGATACGGCAACTGCGCACGATAACCTGGTCAGCTTTAACCAGGTCTCAGACAATCCCTGGGCCTGCGGCATCACCATGGCTTCGCACATCGCGGCGACGATGACCAAGTCCTCCACGCCGCTCGGCGTCTTCCACAACACCATCTATGGCAATCATTCGAGTTCGAATGGTCTGTCGAACGGCGGGGGCGCCGGGGTCGGCATCTTTGCCTCGGTGCCCGGCGCGCAGGCCTATGGCAACGTCGTCGTGGCCAATGTCGTCGACAAGAACGGCTTGCCCGGCATCGCCATGCACGCGCACGCGCCAGGCCAGGTGCTCAACGATAATGTGCTGGTCGGCAACCTGGTGCTTGGCAACGGCCCGGATACCGAGGATGCTGCGACACCTGGCCCGGCCGGCATCAACATCTACTCAGTGAGCCCGGTGACCGGCAACATCGTCTCTGGCAACGTGGTCGCGGAGGAAAGCGTCGATGTAGCGATCAAGGTACCGGCGCTGGTGCAGGTCCAGTTCAACGACCTGCTCGGGCCCAACCTCGGCGTGGATAACCTCGGCGCTGGCATGGTCGATGCGAGCAGCAACTGGTGGGGCGCCTGCGCCATAGCGGCGATCGGCGGCTGCTCGTCGAACCAGGGGCCGAACCTGCAGGTTTCACCGCAGCTGCTCTATCCCATCGTGCCGCTGCCGGTCTTTTGATCAGACCGGTGCAGAAAGAAAAGGGCGTCCACAAGGGCGCCCTTTTGCCTGTTTCTCTTCCTGCCTGTTTCTCTTCCTGCCTGTTTCTCTTCCTGCCTGTTTCTCTTCCTGCCTGTTTCTCTTCTTGCCCGTTTTTGCCCGTTACCTTCTTGCCCGTTTCTCTTTTGGTCTGTTTCTCTCCTGCCTGTCCTCTTCTTCCCGCTCCCTCAGACCGACAAGCTCAAGCAGCCGTCATCCCGTGACACTTCTTGAACTTCTTCCCGGAGCCGCAGGGGCAGAGATCATTGCGGCCTACCTTGTCCCCGGCAGCTGCGCCGGCTCCGTTTGGCTCGGCCGCCCCGAACGCGCCGCCCTCATCGCGACTCATGCCGAGCTCCTGGCGCTTGCGTTGCTCAAACTCGCGCTCCAGCCGGTCGACAGAGGTAGCCGGCGCGTCGGCAAGCGAGGCGGGCCGCCGCTGCGAGCGAACCGGAAAGTATGCTCCGGTGGGTCGCGAAGAGGCAGCGAAGCCCGGGGCGGAGCCTGAGTAAGAGCGTGAGCTCTTACGCGGGGCTGGCTCAGGCGCAGGCGCGGAGTTGCCGTTTGTCGGGCGAGGCGCAGGCGTTGTTTCCGCAGCAAGGCTCTGGCGCTGTGGAAGAGGCTCCGCGGCAATGACCGGCGCGGCTGGAAGTGCGGTCGAGGCGGGAGAAGACTCCTCCGGCTGCGTTGCCCCGGCGAGAGCCGCGAAGACGCTTGCCGCGCCCGGGCCCAGCTCAGCTAAAGGCCGTGCCGGGATCGCCACCGGCTGCCCATCCGGTCCGACGATCTGCATCAGGAACAGGTACCGAACCGTGTCTTCCTGGAAGCGCGTCATCATCTGCTCGAACATGTCGAACGATTCGCGCTTGTAGGCGACCAGTGGATCCTGCTGGCCGTAGCCGCGCAGCCCGATGCCTTCCTTCAGGTGATCCATGTTGAGCAGGTGGTCCTTCCACAGGCCGTCGAGCACCGAAAGCATGATCATGCGCTCGTGATAGCGCATCGCCGCCTCGCCGATGATCTGCTCCTTGGCTGCATAGTGGTCGCGCAGCCGCTCGAAGATCGTCTCGCCCAGCTGGTTGCGGGTGAGCTCGGTCGGGTTGATTCCCGCGACCTCTAAGTTCAAACCGAAGTGATCCGCGACCTTGGCCGCGAGCGTGGCGGAGTCCCACTGGTCTGGGTGAATCTTCTCGGGCGCCGTCTCGTCCAGGATCGTCGAGAGAATGTTGGCGACATAATCCTCGACGATCAGCTCGCGCTGGTTGATGCCCTCCAGCAGCTGGTGGCGCAGCCCGTAGACCGCCTCGCGCTGCTTGTTCATCACGTCGTCGTACTCGAGCAGGTGCTTGCGGCTTTCGAAGTTCTGCGTTTCCACAGCCTTTTGAGCAGCCTCGATCCGGCGCGAGATCATGCCGGACTCGATCGGCACGCCCTCTTCCATGCCCATCCTCTGGAGCAGGGTCGAGACCCACTCCTTGGCGAAGATGCGCATCAGGTCGTCTTCAAGCGAGAGGTAAAAGCGCGAGGCACCGGGATCGCCCTGGCGGCCGGCCCGGCCACGCAGCTGGTTGTCGATCCGGCGGGACTCATGGCGCTCGGTGCCCAGGATGTGCAGACCCCCGGCTGCGAGCACCGCCTCGTGGTCCTTCTTGGTCGCCTCGAGGTGGTGCCCGTTGACGCGATCCCAGTGCGCTTGGGTGGTCTCAAACTCCTGGCCCTGGTAGTAGAAGCGCATCATGCCTGGCGCGGCGATGGGCTGGATCGCGCCTTCGGCCGCGGCTACCGGCCGGGCTAAATTCTGCCGGACCAGATCCTGCCGAGCGATGAACTCGGCGTTGCCGCCCAGCAGAATATCGGTGCCTCGGCCGGCCATGTTGGTCGCAATGGTGACCATGCCGTGGCGGCCGGCCTGGGCGACGATCTCGGCCTCGCGCTCGTGGAACTTCGCATTCAGCACTACGTGGCGCACACCCTTGCGCTGCAGGATCTGCGAGAGCAGCTCGGATTTTTCAATCGATGTCGTGCCGACCAGCACCGGCTGTTTCGCTTCGTGCAGCCGCGCGATCTCCTCGGCCACTGCAATGTACTTCTCCTGCGCCGTCCGGTAGACGACGTCCGGATTCTCGATGCGCAGCATCTGCCGGTTGGTGGGGATCACCACGATCTCAAGCTTGTAGATCTTGTCGAACTCGGCGGCTTCGGTCTCAGCCGTCCCGGTCATGCCGGCGAGCTTGCTGTAGAGCCGGAAGTAGTTCTGGAAAGTAATCGTGGCCAGGGTCTGGTCTTCCCGGCGGATGGTCACGTTTTCCTTGGCTTCGACCGCCTGGTGCAGGCCATCGGACCAGCGGCGGCCCGGCATCAGGCGACCGGTAAACTCGTCGACGATGATCACCTCCGGCGCCCTGCGGCCATCCGGACCTTGCCCCTCCTTGACGACATACTGCACGTCACGCCGGTAGAGCGAGTGCGCCTTGATGGCGACCTCGACGTGGTGCTTGAGCTCCCAGTTCTCGACCTCGGCGATGTTGCCGATCTCGAGCAGCTTCTCGATCTTCTCCCAACCCTCATCGGTGACAGTGATCGACTTGTGCTTTTCATCGACGACGAAGTCACCGGTCAGTGTCTTGGTCTCGCCTTCCTCGATCTCCTCGCCGCGCTCGAGCATGGGGATGATGCGGTTGACCTTGACGTACTTGTCCGTGGTCTGGTCGGTCGGCCCGGAGATGATCAAGGGCGTGCGCGCCTCGTCGATCAGGATCGAGTCCACCTCGTCGACGATCGAGAAGGAGTGCCCGCGCTGCACGCAGTCCGCGAGCTCAAACTTCATATTGTCGCGCAGGTAGTCGAAGCCGTACTCGTTGTTGGTCCCGTAGGTGATGTCGGCCGCGTAGGCCGCGCGGCGCGCCGAGTCATCGAGGTCGTGGACGATGACGCCCACGGTCAGCCCGAGAAACTCGTAGATCTTGCCCATCCACTCCGCATCGCGCTTGGCCAGGTAGTCGTTGACGGTGACCACGTGCACGCCGCGCCCAGCGAGCGCGTTGAGGTAGACGGGCAGCGTCGCGACCAGCGTCTTGCCTTCGCCGGTGCGCATCTCGGCGATCTTGCCCTGGTGCAGCACCATGCCGCCGATCAGCTGCACGTCAAAGTGGCGCATGTTGACCACCCGCCGGCCGGCCTCGCGGACGACTGCAAATGCCTCTGGCAGCAGCTCGTCGAGCACCTTCTTCTCAGCCTCGAGGATGCCGATTCGGCCCTCCTCGTCTCGCTCGGAAAGCGCTCCGCGGGCGGCAGCAACCCGGGCCCGGAACTCGTCCGTCTTGGCGCGCAGGCCCTCGTCAGAGAGCGCCTGCATGGCCGGCTCGTATCCCGCGATCTCTGTCACGACCGGCAGCAAGCGCTTGACGATGCGCTCATTGCTGGTCCCGAAAACCTTTGTCAGCACACACCGATCAAGAGACATCCCTCACCGACTAGTGTAACCCGGCTGGCTTGCTGCCAACTGCCGTTGCCACGCCGCTGGGCGCAGACTGTCAGGCGCCCGGCTGAGGATAGAAGCACGCCCAGCCGCGGCCGGCCGCGTACTCTGCCAGCTCGCTATTGGGATTGACGGCAAAGGCGCGCCCAGCCATCGAGAGCATCGCCGCATCGTGCATGGAGTTGCCGAAGACGACATCCGGATGAGCCACGCCGGCTTCCCGGAGCGCGGAGGCCTTGGCCTCATCGGTCGGCACCGCGAGCAGCTTCTCCCCCAGCAGCCCGTTGTAGGTCGCGAGCTCGACCGCCAGGATGCGCTCCGGCGGGATGAGAAACCCGGAGCTGCCGCTGGCCCAGACGCCTGCCTCGATCACCAGTCTGGCCGTCGAGCTCACCGCCCATATCTCGGCCCCCAACTCGCGAAGCAGCGTCGCCAGGCGCAGCATCGGGGCAAAGATCAACCCAGCCACGGATGCGTCGAAGTAGCTCCGCGCCGCCTCGCGAACGGCGTCTTCGGCCAGTCCGGCGTAGAGCTGGACCATCTCTCCGCAGATGGTCGCCTCATCGACCGACCCGGCTTCGTAGAGCCGGTAGCGCTCCCGGATCCAGTCAGCGCGTTGCGGGGTAACAAGCTCGTGCTCGAGCGTCCACTGCAGAAAGCCGTAGCCGGTATCCGGCGCCCAGAGCGTTCCGTCGCAGTCAAAGATGGCCGTTCGCGGCCGGCACGCCATGACGGCTGCCTCAAACTCCTCCGCGGACATGGCTAGGGCGCTCGGTTGGTGCGTGGTGTCCATGCAGACTCCTCTTGAAACTAGGTCAGCAGCGTGCAGGGCTCTTCGCTCGGCTTCGTCAAGCACCCGGCAGCAAGTACAAACCGGCGGCCGTCAGACGTACACGGTTCGCCACTAAGGGAGGGCCAGATGCACCCGCCAGTCGCACGACGACTCGCGATAATGATCCCATGAGCAATCCTCGGCAGCCCCGGCGCACGCCTGTCGAGCAGCCTGGCGCGATTGAGCAATCCGGCGCGATTGAGCAATTTGGCTTAGCTGAGCAATTTGGCTTAGCTGAGCAATTTGGCTTAGCTGAGCAATCCGGCTTGGTTGAGCAGGCCGCCTTCCTCAAGCAATCCGCATCGGTCAAGCAGTCAAAATCCAGTCTCGCGACGCTGCGCGCCTACCTCGCCTACCTGCGCGTCGAGAAAGGCCTCCGGCCTGGCTCCTGCGAGGCCTACTCGCGCGACCTGCTCCAGTTTGCGGAGTTCCTGGAGACCGGGCACAAGGCTCCGCCAGCGGCGACTCGCGAGGACGTCACCAGATTCATGCGTCACCTGGGCGAGCACGGCGTCTCGGCGCGTACCACCGCGCGCAAACTTTCCTGCCTGCGTGGCTTCTATCGCTGGCTGCTGCTGGACGGGATCGTGCACCATGATCCCACCCTGCACCTGGATTCCCCGGCTCGCTGGAAGATCCTGCCCAAGTCGCTCGCCGAGCAGGAGATCTCCTCCATGCTCGAGCAGGCCGGCCAGCCGGGCGGAGGCACCAGCGCTCGCGGACGCGCCAGCGGCCGTCTGGCCCAGGCCGTCCAGCTGCGCAACAAGGCTCTGCTCGAGCTTCTCTACAGCAGCGGCCTGCGCGTCTCGGAGGCTTCGGGGCTCAACGTTGCCGACCTCGATCTGGATGCAGGCCGGGTGCGGGTGCGAGGCAAAGGCGACAAGGAACGCCTGCTGCCGCTGGGCGCGGCGGCGGTGAGCGCGCTCCAGGCCTATCTCATTGCCGATGCCGCGCCCGGGAGGCTGGTCTTGCGCGGCTCGGCGCACACCCCGGCCGCCCAGCACCGGCTTTTTCTCTCCACCCGCGGCGGGCTGCTCTCGCGCCAGGCAATCGGGCTGATCGTCAAAGGAGCCAATCCCCGGGCCACCCCACACATGCTGCGCCACAGCTTCGCCACGCACATGGTCGATCATGGGGCGGATCTGCGCACCGTCCAGACGCTGCTGGGCCACGCCGACATCGCCACCACGCAGGTCTATACGCACGTGGCGCTCGGGCGCTTGAAGACAGTTCACCGGCTCCACCACCCCAGGGAGCAGCGGCGCGCGAAGGCGGGCGAGTGAAGGCCCAGAGAAAGACAAGACCCCCTGCGCGGGAGGCGGCACCTCCCGGTGCGGCAGACGCCCTTCGGGCAGAAAAGCCCGAGTCCCCCAAAAGTAAGGGGGACTCGGGCTTTTACAACGCCGCAGGTAGTCCACCCCCTACGAAGTGGGCGCCAGTTCACTTTCCCTGCCCACTCCTGGCGCTTCGTGTTGGCGCGCGTGGCCCTTCCTTGATGAAGGGCCACACCGAATGACACTCGGCTCAACCGGCCAAGCAGGGAAAGTGAATCCCGCGCACGGGGTCTTGCTTGTTTTACGGGAACTCGTCGCCCGTTACCTCGAGGCGCTCGCGCACGAGCGCGGTGCTTCGCCGCACACGCTGCGCGCGTACCGCCGTGAGCTTGCCAACTTCGTCACCTGGCTGGGCAGCGCGCTTGAGCCGGACGCGCAGCCTAGCGCCATCACGCATCTGCACATTCGCAGCTGGCTGGCCAGCCTGCACGCGCAGGGCCTCGAAAAGACCTCGATCGCCCGGGCACTGGCGCCGGTCCGATCCTGGATCAAGTGGATGGCGCGCCAGGAGCTGGTCGAGCAGAACGTCGCCCTGCTCGTCGCCACGCCCAAGCGCGGCGTACGCCTGCCGCGGGTACCCAGCGCCGAGCAAGTCAACGGGCTGATCGATAGCATCGGCAGCCTCGGCGTCCAGCAGGGTTCTCAGCCTGCGCCTGCGCCCCAGTCTGCGAAGCCTTCCTCCCTGCCCGCGGCAGCCGGACCCGGCATTACTGCCCGGAGCGCTTGGCCCGCACGCGACCGGCTCATCCTGGAGTTGCTCTACGGCTGCGGCATCCGCAACGCCGAGCTGGCCGGTCTCGACCTTCGCGACCTGGATTGGGCGAATGAGCTCCTGCTGATCCACGGCAAAGGTCGCAAGCAGCGCTATGTTCCCATGGGCCAGGCCGTGGCCCGCGCGCTCGAAAGCTACCTGCCCGAACGAGCCGCCCGGCTCTCCAGTTCGGCAAGCGCCAGCCCAACGGCGCTGTTGCTGCCGCTCCGCGCGGACTCGCGCAGCCGGCTCACCACCCGCTCGATCGGCCGCATCCTCAAGCAGCTGGCCATCGCGCACGGACTGCCTGCGGAGACGCATCCCCACACCCTGCGCCACGCCTTTGGCACCCACATGCTCGAAGAGGGCGCCGACCTGCGCGCCATCCAGGAGCTGCTCGGCCACCAGCGCCTCTCCACTACCCAGCGTTACACCCAGCTCACCGTGACCCAGGTAACAGAGGTCTACGACCGCACCCACCCACGTGCAAAATAAGACCGCCTGCGCGGCCGGCGCCCACTTCGTGGGAGGTCTTCTGCCTGCGGCGCTTCAAGAGTGAAGAGCCCCCTTACTTTGGGGGGCTCTTCACTCTTGTGACCCGAAGGGTCGGTATACGCGTCACGAAGTGACCGCCGGCCGCGTAGGCGGTCTTGCCGTGCCGCGCCGAGCCCCGGCTCTGTTCGCCATCGAACTCTCCCATTCCAAAGTTCACCCAATCACCGCCTGCTCTCCGAGAAAACCAGCCATTCCGCCTGCCAGGAACATCTCACTGCTCATGAGAGGGTCTGAATCGCAGCGCGGCAACCAACCAGAGCGCCTCTCGCAGCCAAATGGGCAGGAACCAAAATCAGTCCGCTATGTGGTAGCGGCTCTGATCCTGCGTGGAGGCGAGGTGCTGATCTGCCAGCGCCGTGCCGATCAGCCCATGGCTCACAAGTGGGAGTTTCCTGGCGGCAAGATCGAGCCAGGCGAAACGCCGGAGCAGGCCCTGGTGCGAGAGCTTGACGAGGAGCTCGGCATCCGCGCGCAGATCGGCACCCATGTCGCTCGCATCCGCCACACGTATCGAAGCGGAGGCGCGGTCGACCTGCAATTCTTCGCTGTGCACCACTTCGAGGGCGAGCTGACCAACCACATCTTCCAGACAATGCAGTGGTGCGCCCTGCGCGACCTGCCCAGCTTCGACTTTCTGGCTGCGGACAGGGACCTGGTGCGGGATCTGGCAGCGGGCAAGCTGCTCTAGCCACGCTCGCAGCGACGCTCTCGAGCTGATTCGGTCCTCGTCTGGTCGCCGCCTGCGGAAGATCTTTGGAGCAGACGCAGGTTGCCCTCAGGCACGCACCGCCTGCACCATCATCACCAGCGAGAGCACAATCACCACCGCCGCCGTAAGCCATGCGATCGCATTGAACGCCCTGCCGTTCTTATGCTCGCCCATCAGGTCCTTCCTGTTGATCAAGAGCAGCATCAGCACGATGACGATCGGCAGCAGGACGCCATTGAGCACCTGCGAAAGAATGGTGATGCGGATCAGCGGAAAGTGCGGCCACAGCACCGCCGCCGCGCCGCCTGCAATCAGCAGCGTGTACAGCCAGTAAAAGACCGGAGCCTCGCGAAAGCTCTGGTCCACGCCCGACTCGAAACCGAGCCCCTCGCAGACCGTGTACGCGGTCGAAAGCGGCAGCACCGAGGCCGCGAAAAAGGACGCGTTGAAGAGCCCGAAGGAGAAGAGTAGGAAGGCATACTTGCCGGCCAGCGGCTTCATGGCTTCGGCCGCATCGCCCGGCACCGTGATGCCGCGGCCGTGCCCGTGCAGAAACAAGGTCGCCGCGCAGGCCACGATGATGAACCAGGCGACAACATCGGTAAAGATGGAGCCGATGATTACGTCCCAGCGCGAAGCCCCATACCTGCGCACTGGAATGCGCTTTTCAACGATCGAAGCCTGCAGGTAGAACTGCATCCACGGCGCGATGGTGGTGCCGATGATGGCAACCACCATGTAGACGTAACCGCCCGAGCGCCAGGCCCTGCGGCCGGGCGGCCGGATCGTCGCCTCAAGCGCGTGGTGCCAGCTAGGCTGCGCCAGCACCCCGGCGACGATATAGCAGATATAAAACCCAGACGCCGCAAGAAAAACCTTTTCGACACTCTTGTAGTTACCTTTGACCACCAGCAGCCAGACCAGCACCGCACACACCGGCACCGTGATGTATCGGGTCAGGCGGAAGAGCTCGAGCGAGCCGGCGATGCCGGCGAACTCGGCCATCACATTGCCGAAGTTGACGATGACCAGCAGCACCATGACGACAAAGGTCAGCCGCAGCCCAAACTCCTCGCGGATCAGGTCACTCAGGCCCTTGCCCGTCACCACACCCATGCGCGCGCACATCTCCTGGACCACGATCAGCGCCAGCGTAATGGGCAGCATCGTCCACAGCATGCTGTAGCCGTACTGGGCGCCTGCCTGCGAGTAGGTCAGGATGCCGCCGGCGTCGTTGTCGACGTTGGCGGTGATGAAACCGGGCCCCAGCACAGCCAGCACCATGAGCAGCCGGGTGCGCAGATGCCTGCCGCGCTGGTTCATTTCGCATCCCGCAGGAAAGCGATCACGTGATCGGCTTCAACGACGCCCACCAGCACCCCATCGCCGTCGATGACCGGCAGCGCGCGCAGGTTGTACTTATCAAAGAGCTCGGCGACCTCACGCTCGTCCGCATCCTTGTGCACGCAGGCAAATCGCCGCTCGGCAAGCAGCTCGAGCCGGGTGCCGGGCTGCGCGAGCAGCAAACGCGCGAGGGGTACGATACCTTTTAACTTCGGCGCCGATCGCTTCGATCCGGCCTGCTCCCCTCCGGATCGATAAAGTCTCGTCTGCTCCGGTCCCGTCTGCTCCGGTCTCGCCTGCTCCGGTCCGGGTCGCTTCGGTCCCAACAGCTTGGGTCCTGCTGCGGCACTGGCTTCGGGGGCCGTCCCGGCAGTGATCGAGCCGCTGCTGTCCGGCTCCTCCACCAGGTAGATCTCGGTGACTGTCTCGGGAGTTCCTTCAAAGTCGCGCAGCGCCTGCACTGCGTCTGCGACCGTGGCCGTGAAGGGCACCTGCACGTAGTCCGTCGTCATGCGGCCGGCAGCCGAGTCCTCGCGAAACTCGAGCAGCTCTTCCACTTCCTGCCGCTCCTCCTCGCCCATCTCTTCAAGGATCGATTCGGAGTGCTCGGCGGGCAGCTCGGCCAGCATATCGGCTGCCGCCTCGGGGTCCATCTCTTCCACGATCGAAGCCGTTCGTTCCAGGCTGATTGAGTCGATCAGCGACTTCTGCAGCGAAGGGTCTGCCTCCTCGAGCGCGTGCGCCGCCACCCCTTCATCAAGCGTCGCAAAGATAGCCTCGCGGTCCGCAGGCGCCAGGTCGTCGAGAATCTCGGCGATATCGGACGGGTGCAGCTGGGCCAGGCGCTCGTGGCTGAGCTTGAGCTTGACGCGCCTCGCCGGGTCGGCCTCGATCAGGTCGACGAAGTCCCACGGGATTACACGCGCGCTGATGCGTTCCGTGAGGCTGGCGATGGTGTGGTTGGGGAGCAAGCCGAGCAGGAGCCTGCGCGCAGCTCCACGCAGCCCGACCTCCACCTCGCTCACGCGTAGGTCAGCCGGCTCGCCCGGTTCGCCGAACCACTGCAGGTCAACATCGTTGACCCGGACCACCTTGCGCCCGTGTACGTCGATGATCTGCCGGTCGAGCAGGTCCTGGCGCAGCAGGACGAAGCTTTCATCGCCGCGCAGCGGAGTCATCTGGACGCTTTTCCCCAGCTGCAGCGAGCCATCGGCCTGCGCGGTGACCTCGGTCGCACTTACCCAGCTCAGCCCGGCTCGGTTCTTGATAACGATGCCAGCAACCCGGCCGGCATCAGAGCCGGTGCCGACCGCGATGTCGTAGAGACGGCCCGCAAGTTCGCCCGGGCTGCCTGCATGCACAATGCGGGTGCGGAGTAAGAGGCTCAGGCTGGGCAAAACATGCTTGGTGTGCATGGCTGGGTCGAGCATAGCAAAGCCATAGTGGACTTACCCGGTGCACGCGGATCAGTTACCGGCGCGCGCAGCTGGACTGCTCGAAGTGTGAACTTCGTCGGCACCCCTGCCGATAGGGGGAGAGACGAGCGATGCGCTACAACCGTCCTGCCTGCAAACAGGCTGGCCGCCGCATCCCTGCCCGGCATCGACACAGCGATGACACAGCAATCGGGAGACGTGATGGCGAACGAGCAAACAACAGCGAGGGCAGCTACAGGGGCTGGTCTGCTTCGCCGCTTTTTTGAAGAAGAGTCTGGAGTAGATATGGTCGAGTACGCATTGATCGTCGGCTTGATTGCGCTGACGCTGGTGGCAAGCATGTCGCGGCTCGCCCTCACCTTCAGCTCTATGGTGGAGCTGGGCATCGCCAAGGTGGCACCCTACTGGCCGAACTAGAGAGTCGGTCAAAAAGACCAGAGTCGGTCCAGAACCCGGGTCGGTCCAGAACGTAGGACCAGTGCGCCTGTTGCTCTTGACAATGCCGGACCCAGCAAGCACACTTCGGGGACGGGACTCCCCCGTCAGGCAGGCGCGCCATCCAGCAAACCGGATGCAGGGGAAGGATCAGGCAACGGATAGCAAAAAACGGGACGAGCGTTTCTCTGGACTGGTCGTCTTGACCGGTTCTTTTGACCGGAGCGCTGACACGGCCTGAGAGCACGAAGAGAGAGTCAACCGGGTGCCTGCAGCCTACCAGTCGCGGCAGCACTCACAAGAGCCAGTCCGGGAACCTGGCGGGTTTGAGCCCGAGGGTGAGGCACCATGCTGCAGGGCGGGAGAAGGCCATTGACCGGATCAGAAAGCCGGATTACCTACACACTCGAGTCTTCCTTGACCAGTGTGGACAAGGTGGAGCAGACCGCGGGCGAGCTCGCCCAGCATGCCGGCATCGACGAAGACCAGATCTTCGGCATCACCATGGCTGTGCGCGAGGCGGCTATCAATGCCGTGATGCACGGCAATGGTGGCGATGCGACCAAGCAGATCGTCGCCACCTTTGAGAACACTGGCACCTCGCTCGTGTTTACCGTCTCCGATCAGGGCAAGGGGCTGGACCCGGACAGCCTGCCCGACCCGCTCGCCCCCGAGAACCTGCTGCGCGGCTCCGGCCGCGGCATATTTCTCATCCGATCTTTCATGGATGAGTTACATTTCAGGCAGCTTGATCCTGGCACAGAACTGACCCTGATCAAGCACCTGGATTCATCCCAGTAGCTGTCACTTACCCAGATCTATACTCAGGTTTCGCACAAGGGGGAAATACTCAATGAGCAGCAGCATGAAGCTCAATACGCGCCAGGTAGATGGCGTCACCATTCTTGATCTCAGCGGTCGTATCGTGCTCGGAGAGGGCAGCATCCAGCTGCGCGAATCAGTGAAGGAACTGCTGGCCAAGGGCCACAAGCACATCCTGCTCAATCTCGGCGACGTGAACTACCTCGACAGCTCAGGCCTGGGCGAGCTGGTCAGCGCCTACACAACGGTCAAGAACCAGGGTGGCGAGCTCAAGCTGCTGAACCTGACCAAGAAGGTTCACGATCTGCTTCAGATCACCAAGCTCTACACAGTCTTTGACGTGAAGGACGACGAGGCCACGGCCATCTCCGCTTTCTCCGCAGCCTAGCTGCCCGCGCTCCACACGACACGCAAACTACTAAGTCTCCTGGTCCACAGAAGGCCGCCTCTGATCGGGGCGGCCTTCTCTGCTTTCGGAACCTGCCTGCTGCCGCGACGCGCCCAGACTCTCCCTCTGAGCTCGAACAGCCAGCCCAGCTAGAGCAGTGCCTCGACGATCTCTTCCCACTCCTGGCCCAGGCTGCCCTTGTGCACCGGCCTGCCGGCCTGCCGGTACCAGTAGCCGGCGTTGCCCAGGTCGCCCTCGCTCCGGTGCAGGTAGGCGTGCACCCAGGCCCCGTCCCGGGTGGCGATATCCTGAGCGATCAGGTGCGCCTTCTCCCAATCGCCTCGCGCCTCCCAGCACATCGCCACCACCAGCGGGGGCAGACTCGCCCACGTCGGAGGCTCATCCCCGGTGCCTTGCAGACCTGCCAGGCTCGTCCGCAGCTCCTGCGCTCTCATGCTCGCTTCCTCCTATTTTCCTTCGATGTATGGGCCGCACTACCGGCGAAGTGTCTGGTACTCGAAGAAGTACGACAGAAGGAGTCGCAATTGCGCTATGATGACGGAAAGGTCGTCAGCATACCTAGTGCCAGCACTCCATCAGCTAAGGGTCGGGGCCGTCGGAATCGTGGAAGAGCTTACCCTGCCGGACGAAGTACAGCATCACCTGATGCACATGGGCTTTGTCCCTGAGGCGCGCGTGCTTGCCGTTCGGCGAGCGCCGGCTGGCGATCCGACTGTCTACGCCATCGATGGCTTTGAGATCGCTCTGCGCCGCGACACCGCGCGCGGCATCCTGATCAGCGTGGCAGACCCGGACCATGCACCGGCCGAGCGCACCCGACGCAGGCTGCGACTGCACAAGGGAGGCCTATGAGCTGCCACGCACCCGCGTTCCCCGCGTTCGATCCAGCTCTGCCGCTCGAGCCAAAGCCCGCCGGCAGGATCCGCACGGTCGCGCTCATCGGCCCACCCAACTCCGGCAAGTCCACCCTCTTCAACCGGCTGACCGGGCTGCGTCAGAAGGTCGCAAACTATCCCGGCGTCACCGTTGAGCAGCACTACGGCAAGCTGAGCGGCATCAACCGGCCGGACCTTACCCTGATTGACCTGCCTGGAATCTACTCGCTAGATGGCCGCTCGGAAGATGCGCGGGTGGCGATCGACGTGCTGACGGGCAAGATGCCCGGGTCGCCCGAAGTGGATGCTGTTTTGCTGGTGCTCGACTCGCTCCACCTGCAGCGGCAGCTCATGCTGGCCGCGCCCGTGCTTTCGCTCGGGCTCCCGACCCTGCTGCTCTTGAACATGACCGACCTGATGGAGACCCGGGGCGGCGAGGTGGATACGCTCGCGCTCGCCCAGGAGCTCGGCGTGCCGGTGGCGAAGATCAGCGCCGCCCGGGGTTTTGGCCTGGACGCGATCCCCCGCTTTCTCAACGCCAAGGATCAAAATCTGGTCCAGCTTCAGGGCGCGCGTCTGGAGCTGCCGGTGATGGGCAACGCGCGCTCCTACCGACAGTGGGCGACCGGGGTGAGCACGCGCACCCGCTACAAGGCGCCCCTCTCGCCAGAGTGGACGAGGAAGCTCGACAACCTGCTGCTCGGCCAGGTCACCGGGCCGCTCATCTTTCTGGTCGTCGTCATCGCGGTCTTCCAGACAGTGTTCTCGATCGGCCTGCCTTTCAGCGACTGGTCGCAAAACGCGCTCAACGCGCTCGGCGACCTGCTCGGCCGGCACATCGCCCCAGCCTGGCTCGAATCGCTCTTGATCGATGGCATGTGGAAGGGTGTAGCCTCGGTGCTGATCTTCCTGCCGCAGATCCTGCTGCTCTTCCTGTTCATCGGGGTGCTGGAGGACTCTGGCTACCTGGCGCGTGCCGCGCTGATCGCCGACCGGGTGATGCGGCTGATCGGGCTCAACGGGAAGGCCTTTATCCCGCTGCTTTCGGCCTACGCGTGTGCGGTGCCGGCGATCATGGCCACGCGCACCATCGAGAACAAGCGCGATCGCTTTGCGACGATCCTGGTCGCGCCGTTCATGACCTGCTCAGCCCGGCTGCCGATCTACCTGTTGGTGATCGCGGCGTTCATCCCCAACAAGCGCATCCTCGGCGACTTCTTCGGCCTGCAGGCAGCGGTCATGCTGGGGCTTTACCTGCTTGGCTTTCTGGCAGCCTTGATGACTGCGCGCCTGCTTAAATCGTCGGTGCTGAAGGCGTCTTCGGCGCCATTCATCCTGGAGCTGCCGCAGTATCGGCTGCCCACGCTGCACTCGCTTGGCATGCGCCTGGTCGACCGCGGCGGCGTCTTCCTCAAGCAGGCCGGAACCATCATCCTCTACGTCACCATGGCGCTCTGGGTGCTCAGCCACGTGCCACTCAGCTTCCACCAGGGCGTCAGCTTTCCCGAGCTCGCGCACTCGGTGATCGGCCGCGTCGGGCACTTCATCGAGCCCGTCATCCGCCCGCTCGGCTTCAACTGGAAGATTGGCATCGGTCTGCTCTCCTCCATCATCGCCCGCGAGGTCATCGTCGGCACCCTCGGCACCCTCTACGGCTCTGACCCAGCCACCCAGTCGCTGGGCCTCCAGCAGGCGCTGCGGCATGATCTCTCGCTCGGCGGAGCGATGGCGCTGGTGGTCTTCTTCGCCTTCGCCATGCAATGCGCTTCGACCCTCGCTGTCGTCCGTCGCGAGACCAACAGCTGGCGCTGGCCGGCGATCCAGTTTGCCTACATGACGGTGCTCGCCTACGCTGCCGCCTTTGTCACCAACCTGCTGGTCAGCCACTTCTTCTAGCTTTCCAGCGCGTCTACCACAAACAGCCTGAATACTTTGCGCGTCTCGCATCCGCTTCTTAACTCGAAAAGCATGTAGGAGATAAGCCGCTTTTGCTCGCTTCGCCCCGAAAATTGTTCCACGTGGAACAATTGCAAGCGGCCGATTGTTCCACGTGGAACAATGCAGCCACTGCGGTAGCCTCCGGGCAGGCCACGCCGCTCGTCATTCCGAAGTACTCATCACCCCGCAGTCGCTGGTCAACCTCAACTGCTTGTCAGCATGAGCGCGGCGAAGGATCTGCTTTTGCCTTACTCTCCGACCGAACCAACACAGATCCTTCGCTACGCTCAGAATGACAGCCTCGTACCCACCGAGCCTATCCATCCACGCTGCACGGCAAGCCCCAGTTCGTCCAACCAAGCTCTGGTAGACTCCGGCATACCCATGCGAAACCGTCTTCTGCTGCCCCTTGCCAGCCTGCTCCTGACTGCTGCCTGTCTGCCGGCCCATGCCGTCGACTGCGTCACCCTCACGACGCTTCCCTTGCCTGGCGTCACCATCGAAACGGCAGAGACGATCTCGGGCGGCTTCTTCGCGCCTCCTTACGGCGATCCGGCGGGCAAGCTTCCGCCCTTCTGCCGGGTTGCCGGGGTGATCCACCCAGCCGCTGACTCGCACATCCGGTTTGAAGTCTGGATGCCCGAGACCGGCTGGAACCGGAAAGTGATCGGCACCGGCAATGGCGGCTTTGCCGGCACCATCTACTACAGCCAGATGGCCGGCAACCTGCGTCGCGGCTACGCCAGCTTTGGCAGCGATGGCGGCCACCAAGCCGAGGCCGAAGATGCGAGCTGGGCCTACCAGCACCCGGAAAAAATCATCGACTACGGCTACCGGGCCCTGCACCTGACGACCGAGAACGCGAAGAAGATCCTGTCTGCCTTCTACGGCACCGCGCCGCACGAGAGCTACTTCGACTCCTGCTCCGACGGCGGCCGCGAGGCGTTGATGGAGGCCCAGCGCTACCCGGAGGATTACGACGGCATCCTTGCCGGAGCGCCCGCCAACGACTGGAGCCACATGCTGGCGTCCGGCATCGATGTAAGCAAGAGCCTGGTGGCTGACCCGGCTGCTTACATCTCTTCAATGAAGCTGCCGGCGATTACAGCCGCGGTGCTCGCCGCCTGCGACGCCCAGGATGGCTTGAAGGATGGCATCCTCAACGATCCGCGACAGTGCCACTTCGACCCCGCGACGCTGCTCTGCAAACAGGGCGACGCGCTGACCTGCCTGACCGCTCCCCAGGTGGCCTCGCTCAGGAAGCTTTACGCGGGCGGCACAGACAGCCAGGGCCGGAGCATCTTTCCAGGCTTGATGCCGGGCGACGAAGCAGGCGCGTGGAAGAGCTGGGTGACTGGCTCGGCGCCCGGCGGAAGCAACTATGTGCAGAACTACTTTCGCTACATGGTCTACAACGATCCCACCTGGAACCTGCTGACGGCGAATGTGGATCAGGGGATCCAGGCTGCGGACAGCAAGACGGCTCAGCAGTTGAACGCGACCGACCCCGACCTAAGCCGCTTTGCGGAGCATGGCGGCAAGCTGATCCTGTACCACGGCTGGAACGATCCGGCCATCTCCCCGCTTAACACCATCCGCTACGTAAACCAGGTGGCTGCAAAGATGGGCGCGGAGAAGGCGCAGAGTTTTGTCCGGCTGTACATGGTGGCTGGCATGGAGCACTGCGCCGGAGGCCCGGGTCCGAGCGCTTTTGGCCAGCTTGGCATCCCGTCGGCCAAGGGCGAGCCGTTCGGCGCATTCACGGCCCTTGAGGCCTGGGTCGAGAGCAACAAGGCGCCGGGCGAGATCATCGCAACCAAGTACGATGAGACACAAAAACCCGTGATGACCAGGCCGATCTGCCCCTACCCGCAGGCGCCTAAGTACAACGGCTCCGGCGATGCGAAGGATGCAGGAAGCTTTCGCTGCCAGTAAGTCAGGCAAGACCGCCTGCGCGGCATGCGGCCAACTCGCGGCGGGTTTTCTCTCAAGGCTTGCGGGCGATTACCTCGGCGGCAACGGAGCTGGTGGCCGTAACGCGGCTGCCTGGACAACTTCTAGTAGGATGGAGTAGAGGGCATGCGCGTGTGGCTGACCATACGCCTGGCACCTTCCCAAATCTTTTTCTGGCGGCGACCGGTGTAGCAGCCCCGGGGCGCTGCCGCGTGAGAGTCGACGATGATTTCGGTCAGCAATGTGAGCATGCGGTACGGCTCAAAGATCCTGTTTGAAGATGTCAATGCAAGCTTTATTTCGGGTCGCCGCTATGGCCTTACCGGGCCCAATGGCGCGGGCAAGTCCACCTTTATGAAGGTGCTCACCGGCGAGCACGAGGCCCAGAAAGGCACCGTCGTCCGGCCGAAGAAGTTTGGCGTACTGCGACAGGACCAGTATGCCTTTGACGCCTACCGGGTCATCGACACGGTCATCATGGGCAACAAGCCGCTCTGGGCTGCGCTCGAGGAGCGTGACCGGATCTACGAAAAGGCTGAACTGACTGACGAAGATGGCATGCGCCTGGGGGAGCTTGAAGGCGTCGTCGGCGAAGAGGACGGCTATACCGCGGAGTCCGACGCGGCGGTGCTGCTGCAAGGGCTTGACATCGAGGACGAGCTGCACGAGCGCAAGATGGGCGAGCTGCAGGGCGGCCAGAAGGTCCGCGTGCTGCTCGCGCAGGCGCTCTTCGGCAATCCGCAGGCGCTGCTGCTCGATGAGCCTACCAACTATCTCGATCTTGAGTCGATTCAGTGGCTGCAAGACTTTCTGCTCAAGTTTGAAGGCACGCTGATCACGATCTCGCATGATCGGCACTTTTTGAATGCGATCTGCACCCACATTGCGGACATCGACTACCAGACAATCATTCTTTATCCGGGCGGCTATGACGACATGGTCAACGCCAAGACCCAGGTGCGCTCCACGCTCGAGAGCCAGAACGAGCAGCGCGAAAAGAAGATTGCGCAGTTAAATGACTTTATCGCGCGCTTTGGCGCCGGCACGCGTTCAAGCCAGGTGACCAGCCGCAAGAAAGAAGTGGAGCGGCTGCAGACGAGCGAGCTCGCGCGGTCCAACATTCAGCGGCCGTACATTCGCTTTGATCAGAACCGGCCGAGTGGCAAACAGACTATAGAGATCGAATCGTTAGCTAAGACGTACGGCAGCGAGAAGGTTGTGAAAAACTTTACCGCGACCGTGATGCGCGGCGAAAAGGTCTGCCTGATGGGTCGCAACGGGCAAGGCAAGACGACGCTGCTCAAGTCTCTGCTGGCCGGCATGGACGATTTGGAGAAGGATTTCCAGGCAGATGGCGGCACGGTCAAGTGGGGCCACGAGGCGCAGATCGGCTACTTCCCCCAGGACCACACCGGCGCGATCGAGCACGGAACCACTGTGTTCGACTGGCTCTACCAGTGGGACCCGAAGAAGACCAAAGAAGAGATTCGCGGGCTGCTTGGACAGATGCTCTTCTCGGGCGAAGAAGGCTTGAAGAGAACCGATGCGCTGTCGGGCGGCGAGGCGGCACGGCTGCTCTTTTGCAAGCTGATGCTGCAAAAGCCGAACGTGCTGATCCTCGATGAACCGACCAACCATCTTGATCTCGAAGCGATTGTCGCGCTGAATACTTCGCTGCAGAAGTATGAAGGGACCGTGCTGTTAGTCACGCATGATCGCGACTTGATTGACGAAGTTGCGACGCGTGTGTGGCGGTTTGAGCATGGCAAGATCGACGATCACAAGGGGCCCTACTCGGAGATTGCGGAGTCGGCTGCGACTGCTCGGTAGGTGGCCAGGAGGTACGAGATGGATTGGACAGGATGCGAGTTTGTCGAGCGGGTCGAGGGTAAGCTGTCAGGAGCTCCGGTCATCGTCGACACCCGGGTACCACCCGAGACCTTTGTCGAAGGAAGCGCGATTGGCATGAGCCTAGAAGAACTGCACGAAGATTTTCCGACAGTTTCAATCGAACAGATCAACGGCGTTCTCACCTTTGTGCACGAGAAGCAATCCGCCGCGACAGCGCGATAGGAACGCAATTACGACTTTTCCGGGATATGAATCGCCAGTTCTTCTACCGCCCTCACTACCACACTTTCAACCTTTACCGAATGCGGCCGTATCTGCGATTTAGAGTCCCTTTTCTGATGATCACAATACAGCAGCTTGTGAGTTCTGTACTGGTTGCAATTGCCGTAGCCTATGCAACACACTACCTCACAAGCCGGCGCGACCTCAAGAATCGCCGCCGAGAACAGCGAGTAAGTTACCTCATAGCTGCATACCATGCGTTCTCTTCTGTCTGTAACCGAGATCGCAAAGATAATAACGACAGGATTGGCGAGATTGAACAGGCAATAGCCAGCATAAAGCTGCTTGGCTCACGAAAGCAGATATGCTTAGTGCAAAAGCTTGAAACAGAACTCGTAAATCACGGTGGATTCTCTGTAGGCGACTTGCTTATGAGTTTGCGCGATAGCCTCCGGAAAGAACTAGGCGTTGAGGCGATTGACTTCGAGACTCCTCCGCTACATATACCCAAGTACGACCCAGGTTCCTGAATCGGACCGGAAAGTACCAACCGTGATTGCTCAGATCGTACTAGGACCCTAATTGCTGATTCTTACTGCACAGAACCTGACTAAAGCCTTTGGCGCGACAGCGCTGTTTCGCAATATTTCGTTCACCGTCAATGATGGCGATCGGATCGCGCTGATTGGGCCGAATGGCTCGGGTAAGTCGACGCTGATGAAGATTCTGGCCGGCGGGATCTCGCCGGACACAGGCGAAGTCTCGACGCGCAAGCGAGCGCGGCTAGCCTACATCGCGCAGGAATCTACCTTTGCGCCCGGCGCGACCGTACGCTCGGTGCTTGAAGAAGCGCTCGCGCGCGCCGGCGTCGCGGAGTGGGATCGCGAGCAGCGGCTGCGCGAGATCTACGGCCGTGCCGCCTTCGACTCACTCGACACCGAAGCGGTTACATATTCCGGCGGCTGGCGAAAGCGGCTTGCCATCGTCGAAGCGGCAGTGCAGCAGCCCGATATCTTGCTGCTCGATGAACCAACCAATCACCTTGACCTGGCTGGCATCGAGTGGCTGGAGGAGATGCTGCAGGCTGCCTCGTTCGCCTGCATCGTCGTCTCACATGATCGATATTTCCTGGAAGCGGTCGCAACAGAAACTGCCGAGCTAAGCCGCGCCTACCCGGACGGCATGCTGCGCTACGCAGGCAACTACTCTACCTTCCTCGAAAAGAAGGAAGAGTACCTGATCGCGCAAGGCAAGCGGCAGGAGGCGCTGCAGAATCGTGTACGCATTGAGACAGACTGGCTGCGGCGTGGACCGAAGGCGCGCACGACAAAATCAAAGGCCCGCATCGACAATGCAAATGAGTTAATCGGCGAGCTGCAGGGCATGAAGCAGCGAGCCGCGACGACCGGCGCCGGCATCACCTTTGGCGCGACCGATCGACAGACCAAGCGCTTAGTCGAGTTTGAAGACTTGACTTACTCGATTCCTGAAGAAGGTGGCCGCGCGCTCTTTCAGGGTCTTAATTTCGCTGTCACTGCCGGGATGCGCGTCGGCATCGTCGGACCAAACGGGAGCGGGAAGACGACGCTGCTGCATCTGGTGGACGGGCAGTTACAACCGGAGTCTGGGACAATCAAGCGCGCCAACAACCTGCGCGTTGTCTACTTCGAGCAGAACCGTGAGATTGATGGCTCGCAGACTCTACGGCGTGCGCTTGCGCCTGATTCAGACTCGATCGTCTACCAGGACAGCGTGATCCACGTGGCCAGCTGGGCGGCGCGTTTTCTCTTTACCGGTGAGCAGTTGAATCAGCCTGTCGATCGACTCTCGGGTGGCGAGCGCGCACGGGTGCTGATCGCGAAGCTGATGCTCGAGCCGGCTGACCTGCTGCTGCTTGATGAACCTACAAACGATCTTGACATCCCTACGCTGGAGATCCTGGAAGAGTCGCTGCTCGAGTACAAGGGCGCGATGATGCTGGTCACCCACGATCGCTACATGCTGGATCGCGTGTCGAATGTGGTGCTGGGCCTGGACGGCAGCGGAGGCGCCGGCAGCTTCGCCGACTACCAGCAGTGGGAAGAGTGGAAGCGTGATCGCGCACGCGTCAAGACCGAGCCTCAGAAGGCTGACCGCGCAGAGGGTGGGGCAAGTAACGGCAGCAGCAAGAAGAAGAAACTCTCCTACATGGAGCAGCGCGAGTGGGAGACGATCGAACGGAGGATTGAAGAGGCCGAAGCGGTCGTTTCAGCCAAACACGACCTGGCCGAAGATCCAGCCATTGCAACTGATCCGGGTAGACTTACCGCGGCACTCACCGCTGCCGCCGAGGCGCAGGAGGCAGTCGACGCCCTCTACGTGCGCTGGGGCGAGCTGGGAGCCAAACAAGGCTAGCTCGCTGATCCTTGCTGCCTAGCGCTGGTGCACCCTCGCGCGTGCAAGCACGGCAGCACGCTAATACACTCAGGCTGCGGACTCTCTGGTATACTTGCTCAGGCCAGTGAGCACTGCCTTACCAGCCACGCACTCCAGCAAACTGGCGCCATGGTGTAATGGGTTAACACGTCGCCCTCTCAAGGCGAAGAGTTCGGGTTCGATCCCCGATGGCGCTACCATCGTATCTCTATGACTTAGCTCATCACGGTAAGGCCGGCTGATGCAGCCAAGTGTGAAACCTTAACTTGATGCAAAAGTGATTTGATGCGCGTAGTAAATCACGTGCGTCTCTTGGCGATGCAGATGCTGATCGGGCTTGCATTTACGGATGGTCGCGCTTAAGGCTGATGACCACCCGAAGTAGTTGCGACATCAACCTTTTGATCGCCAGCAGCATCTTTCGTCATGAGATCGCGTGCTACCGACTAGTACAAATCCACTGTTAATAGCAATCCGTATACAAGTCCTCCGTCCATCTGGAAGCCTTCACTGTTCAGAGGAGCCACGAAGGTCGCCGACCGGCAGCCAACGGTGTTCGGTCCAGCGCACCAGTCGCAGAAATGTTGGCCACGGCTCTCCTGGTACGCTCGACCAGACTCCTGTATGGCGCAGGATCGATTTCAGCTCCGCCGAAAGGCAGGAATTGGTGGCGCCTGACTGGGCACCAGCGAAAGTGCTGACGAGCCCTGTCACTGGGTGGGTCCGGATGTGAATCAGAGGCTTGGTTTCTCTCTAGGCATCAAGGTGAGCTTTGACTTCCCTCTCTTAGTCAATAGAGCAGTTGAGTACTACGCCGATTCGGGTCGCGTGGGGGCTTTCGACTCAGTTCATAATCAACAACAGCAAATCTTCGTCGTCACCGATCTTAACACCTCGCCTAAGTGGCGAGAGCAACATCGGAGTCGGTGTTGCTCCAACGGCCTCGACAGACCACTTCATCGTCAAGGGGACTTTGGAAAGACGTTTCGACTGGGGATGTCATTCAGATATACAGGAGATCGACTCTGCGCGACGGGAAAGAGCATGGCAGCTTCAGATAACAGAAGACTCCTCTTCGCTTTGGAATCTAATTGGCAATCGGAGATGGAAGGCTTTCACACCTACACGGCTCTCTCCCAGAGGGAGGCCGATCCACATCGCCGTAACGCGCTTCGCGGCTTGGCGATGGCGGAGAAGTATCATGCCGACTTATGGGCAGCACGCATCAAGGCGCTTGGTGGACCAGAGCCAACCTACACCGGGAATCATGAGGGAAAGGCGGACTCCCTTGCAAATCGCGTCGGTGGTCCAGATCTCGCGCTTCGGCGCCTAGAGATCGAGGAAGGCCGTGACATTGCAAAGTACGGGGAGCAACTGAAGGCTCTTGGGGATCAGCCAAGCATAGCGATTCTCAAGGAGGTAATTGCCGACGAGCGTGAGCACTACTTGACCCTCGGACATCTCATCCGGTCTCGGGGCGCTCTGCCCTCATTACCACCTGAGGGGGCCCAGGCCGTGCTTGACGATCTTGTCGCTGTACGGAACAAAGGGCACGCCCAGGCGGCAGGCTGGGTGGGAGACGCGATCTACGGAATCAACGATGGACTTGGCTCAATTTTCGGGATTGTGTCTGGGGTATCGGGAGCAACGCTCGGGAACAGCCGCTTCGTCCTCATCGCCGGGTTGTCGGGCATGGTGGCAAGTGCATTATCGATGGGCTCCGGCGCCTACCTGGCAGCGAAGAGTGAGCGAGAGATCTATGAAGCGGAGTTTGCTCGGGAGGAGAAAGCCGTTGAGGAGAATGAAGCCGAAGCACGCGAGATCTTATCGCTCACGTATCAAACTCGCGGACTTGCTGAACGAGACGCGGAGCGCATCGTAGAGCACCTCGCCAAAGATAAAGCTCAACTTGTAAAAGCCCTCGCCAGAGAAAGCCTCAGCACCTCCGCAGAGAGTCTTAGAGAACCATTCACCTCTGCAGTGTCAGGAGCCCTTTCCACAGCCGTCGGTGCATTTATCCCGATCGTACCGTTTTTCTTCCTGAGTGGCATCCCGGCGGTCATCGTTGCAGCAATCGTCTCGCTCTTCGCGCACTTTGCTGTAGGTGCGGCAAAGTCCCTCATCACCATCCGCTCGTGGTGGACGAGCGGTTTGGAGATGACATGGATAGGCGCGCTGGAAGGAGTAGTTACCTATGTGATCGGGGTCGGGCTTGGCAGGCTAGGTGGAGGATAGGGAGAGTTCGTTTGTTGAGTCTCGGCGACAAGCGTGCACAGCTATCACAGCGGTTGGCAAAAACCTGCTGCTTCAACTAAGTGACAGACGCTTACTGAGAAAGTGTTTCGTGGGACTGTAATGCTAACTAGCAACAGACCTTCAGCGTGACCGCATGGAAACAGCAGCGGCGAGCATGCCGGCTTGAGGGCTACTCCTCAACTTCGAGCACATAGCCGGAACCGCGAATGGTTCGGATCAGTTTTTGCGGAAAGGGGTCATCCACCTTACTGCGAAGTCTTCTTACGTTGACATCCACGACATTGGTGTCGGTTTCAAACTTTATACCCCAGACTGCTTCGGCGATCAGGGTTCTTGAGAGCACCTCGCCGGCATGTCGAGCAAGAAGAGACAGCAGGAGGAACTCCTTCGCAGTTAGATCCAGCTGCTGTCCAGCTCGTCTGACACGATGACGTAGCAGATCGATCTCCAGATCGGCCATACGAATCGTATCCTGCAGGCGAGCAGGCGTGCGGCGCAGCAACGAGCGAACCCGCGCGAGCAGTTCAGAGAACGCGAAAGGCTTCGTGAGGTAGTCGTCGGCCCCAAGCTCAAATCCTTTTACACGCTCGTCGACCGCCTCCCGGGCGGTCAGTAGCAGGACCCGTGTCGATCGGTTTGCGTGACGCAGGTGGGTGAGAACCTGCCAGCCATCAAGGCCGGGCAACATGACGTCGAGGATGAGAAGATCGAAGTCGGCATCCTGCGCCAGTCGCAGACCCGTCAGCCCATCAAACGCCACATCCACGGCGAAGCCCGCTTCTTGCAGACCCTTGTGCAGGAACTTGGCGGTCTTCGCTTCGTCGTCTACGACCAGAATTTTCATGATGACTGGATTGCTTGCCGCTATCGGCTTCTTTTCCCTGCAACTCCGCCTAGGAAAGCGGTCCTGTAGCTCAGCCTCGCGAGTTGCCGGAGGCGTTACACTTTCCGCTTCGAGCAACGGCAATTAACCGGCGATGCGCGTCAACTACTTGCGTGCAGTCCCTTAGAGTTCAGATACAAGAGGATCAGCTCGACACATTCATTTGGACCTCCTGCAACAGTGTCGAGCCGAAGCTCAGGAGATTCTGGCGGCTCATACTCGCTGTCGATCCCGGTGAAGTTCAGCAGCTGTCCACGGCGAGCCTTGGCGTAGAGCCCCTTAGGATCCCGCCGCTCGCATTCCTCCAGGGGAGCATCAACGTGGATTTCCAAAAATTCATTTGGCGCAAATCGCGAATGAGCTAGGTCAAGTTCTGCGCGATAGGGACGAATACATGCGACGATGACAACCAAGCCGGCATCCACCAGCAAGCAGGCTACCTCTGTTACCCGTCGAATGTTTTCCACCCGGTCAGATTTGGAAAATCCCAGATCCTGGTTAAGGCCTCGGCGGATGTTGTCGCCGTCAAGAACATAGGTGTGTTTACCCCGGGGCGAACAATTGTTCTTCGAGCAAGTTCGCGATCGTCGACTTACCCGCGCCCGACAGACCCGTAAACCAGAGACACATGGGAGTCTGCGCCTTCTGTCTAGCACGTGCGTTCTTGTTTGTGCCTGCAGGTTGCCAGCGCATGTCGATGACTTCCATCCTCCCGGCACCAATGCTCATTCGGGAATTATTTGAACGCTAACCGAGCCGCAGTGTAAGTCCGGCGGAAGATCATCGTACCTGGTCAGCAAGTACTTCCTTGCAGGCTTGGGCTATGACTATGGCACAGATCCATGCTTGGTCATCGGATGCGAGAAGGCCCGCTCATCCAGCATCGAGGAGCGGGCCTTTCCAGCAACGACGTGGTTAATCGTCCAGGTCACCAGCAGGTGCCTTCTTCGTGAAGGCGGTCGGCGGAAGCACCTTGCTTTCTCCAGGGTAGGGCCGTGTAAATCCGGTCGACATGTACCAGTTCAGGTGGTTGACGGTCTCTGGATCCTCAGCATCGGGCCTGGTAAGTTTGCCGGCAAAGACCTGCTGTTTCTTCTTCAGCCAAGCTGTCTTCATAGCCTTGGCGGTAGGAGTCATGGTCTTGTCGGTGCGGGCACTCTACGAGTACGTGGCGCAGCACAACCACTACATTGCCGTGGACTTTGGTCTAGGTCGGTACCAGCCGCACATGGCGGCAAAGGTGCTCGCAAATCAATACGGCGATTGCAAGGACAAGGAGACACTACTGGCAGCCTTGCTGCGGGCCAAGGGTTTTCAGTCTTCAGCGGTATTGATCGGAGCAAACGTTGAAATGAACGAGAAGGTGCCGTCGCCGGGAGTGTTCAATCACCTAATCGCATTTTTGGATGTGGACGGCGGGCCAGTGTGGCTGGATGCGACGACAGAGGTGGCGCCATACCGCGTACTTCTACCCATCCTTCGCGACAAACAGGCGCTGGTGGTACCGCCAAAGGAAAGCTCCGGTGGGCCACACCTCGCCAGGACGCCGGCAGAGCTGCCCTTTTCCGCGGTGGCCCGGTATGAAGGGAGCTTTGAACTAGCAAAGGATGGGACAACCAAGGGCAACGTGACCGTGACCTTGCGCGGGGATGACGAGGTGGTCATGCGCTACGCAAGCCGGCAGGTAGCGCGAGCGCAATGGGAACAGCTGGGCCAGGCGGTCGTGGACAATGGAGGCTTCAACGGCAAGGCAAACAGCGTGCTCATGGACACCGGAGAGAATCTTTCGGTTCCCTGGGAACTGCGTTACGGGTATACGCAGTAGGCTTGGTCGCAGTGGAAGAGCTACCAGATAGGCTCGTTGCTGCCTAATGTAAATCTGCCTGTGATTGACGAGAAAAATCCACCCAAGCAGGACATAAACTTTGGCGGCCGGCATACGCAAACGGCAAAGAGCACCGTGCAGCTGCCAGCTGGGTACAGCGCGGAACTGCCAAATGCGATCCACCTAAAGACCGCTTTTGCGACCTTTGACGAGACCTACCGCTTACAGGACAGCAGTCTTGTTTCAGAGTTCACGCTGGAAGTATTGAAAGGCAAGGTAGGCGCTACGGAATGGCGAAGCGTAAAGAAGCTATTGAATGATATCGGGGTGCAGCCGTGGATCCAGCTGACGAGCAAGGAAAGGGTAGTCGGGAGGGACGGGCCGCCGTTGGCAGGAGAAAACAACCCATTTGCGGCAGAGCTGGTACGGCAGACGCATGAGGCTATCGTTGCCAAGGACCTTGACCTTGCAAAGAAGAACTCGGACCAGGCAATTGCCCTCAACGAGAAGCAGGCGTACGCCTGGAGCCAGCGTGGATGGCTGGCCTGGCAACAGCACGACCTGGCCGAGGCGGCCAACGACTATCAACGGGAGTTACAGCAGCATCCTGAGGAAGTTGACCAGTATCCCGACCTGATTCGCTTGGAAGGTTGGTGGGGCGACCTACCGAAAAGGTCAAGTACCTCTTGGCCAATGCCAAGGCGGCACCGAACAGTGCGCAGGCCGTGTTGTTCGTCGGTGGTCAATTGCTGGCGGCGAATCAGGTAGACGAAGCATTGGAGATATACAAGGCGGGTGCAAACACGCTTCCGGACGATAGGGTCATTCAGGTCCAGCTGGGAAGCGCGCTGCGTCGGGCGGAAAAAACGAGGAGGCGGTCTCAACCATCAAGAAGGAAATGGATGGGTCTTCCGACGGAACGTGCTTAATGATGGCGCCTACGCACTACTGCGGGTTGGATCGAGTGCGCTGCTGCCCTTAGCCGAAACAAGCGCGCTGAAAGCTGTAAAGACGTTGGAGACTGAGTCGGCAGAAACCGCGATCGAGAGCGTGAATGCAGAAGCGTTCCGTCGGACCAACCTCTTGCTCGCCACTTGGGACACTTTGAGGTGGGTGTACTTCGCAGAGGAGAAGTACGCGCTGGCGGAAGAGTATGTGCGAGCCTCGTGGAGGAATGCAGCGGACGCGGAAGAGGGGCTGCACATGGGGGAGATCTTGGAGAGAAAGGGAGATCTCGCGGGCGCGATGCGGGTCTATGAGATGGCCCTCAGCCGAACCGGAAACAGCAGCGCGACATCAGTGGCGTCAGAACTCCGTCCGCGGGTAGACGCGCTCAAGGAGAAGCATGTGACGTCGCAGGAACTTCACCCGGACCACGCGTTACAAGAGCAGCGGATGTTCCATGTGTCGCGACCGACTGGGATCAAGGGGTCAGGGGTTTTCATCATGCAAGTATAAGCTACGAAAACTGAAAAGGTGCGATGATGAGGGGAGATGAAGATCTGCGCTCGCTAAGCGCTAGCTTGGAGAAGCTCGATCTGGGCTTGGCGCTACCTACTCAGTCGCACGCGTTGTTACTACGGAGCGGAGTGCTGTTCTGTTCTACAGAACCGACGTGCGAGTTCGTTCTGACCTCACCAGAGTCGGCCGATTCGAAGTAGCCCGTTCGGCGCGATGGTTCGTCGTCTTGATTGAAGTGGGCGTCCAGTGGATCCCAGGTTCATGCCGCAAAGTCAGTGTCTCCGCAATTATGGAGCGAAGCAAATGTTTAAATCGAGCCGGCAAGTGTCATCATTAACTCGGTGTGGCTTGTCGGGAGTAAGTGGCTCGCCGAACACCCTTTCAGTTCGTGCCGGTGGCGGGCTCGTGATTGCAATCAATTGGAATTTTCCCCCGGCGCTGATTACTATTTATCAAGTAAAGGTGCACAGCCTAAATTGCCATTCACTAACAGCATTCAGAGCCAGTACCCACGAGTCGTAGCTAGATTGGCCGACTTTAGCCTGGCCCAATGATCCTCCGCCCAGTTTGCCTGTCCTGCTGACGAGTCCGATCCGGCTGTCTCAGGATGCGTTAGCGCTCGCCGAGTGCAATGGCGATTTCGCACTCATCGAGAATCTGTGCTGATGCCTACTAATTCGCGCACTCAGGCCTTCGCGCGAATCGACACCGCCGGAGAACAGGCAGCCAAAGCGGTCGTTTACGGGCTCTTCCAGGTTCTGCTTGCATCCGAGGTAGCGTTCTGTTGTCAGGACGGAGGCGTGACCGAGAAGGAACTGTATTTGCTCCAGTTCACCGCCGTTCACATGGCAGAGCTTTGCGCATGTTCTCCTGAGATCATGCGGGGCAAGGCGGTTGAGCTCTAAACGCCGAGCACAACTTCGGACCACATACCAGACAACGTTGTCCGAAATGCCGGTTCCCCAGGGCGTTCCGTGACGGCTCACTGCCCTGAACACTCGGCCCGTCGTGATCGATGCTGCTGTCAGCCACCTGTCCACGGCACCCTTCACCCAATTCGGCATGGGAATTGTCCGGACATGATTGCCCTTGCCAATAAGGTCTACGATAGCCCAGTGTCCTTGTCGGACTTGGATGTCTTCCTTTCGCAAACCCGACAGCTCGGCTCGGCGCAGACCACAGCCAAGCAGGATCGAAATCATAGCGACGTCTCGTATGCTTCTTAAGGCTTCCCCGTTCGACTTCTCAAGAAGTAACCGAGTCTGCTCGCGGTTGAGCCAGTTACCCGCCCGGCAGCCCAGTTGCTTTACGCCTTTGACTCGCCTGATGCCAGCAGCAAGTTCCGAACTCAACAGACCCGAGTCCGTCGCCTCATAGGCGAGCCTCCTGACCGCCGCAAGTCTTTGGTTGATCGTGCCTGCGGCTAATCCGAGCGATTCTAGGTGGAGACGGAAGCGGAGAACGACCGTTCGATTCAGGGCAAGTCTTGGTTCGGAACAGTAGCAAGTGATGAACTGCTCCATTGCAAACTTGTAGTTGCGCCTCGAACGCGGGGAACTGAGGCTGTTCAACACCGAGCTTTTGGCATGATCGAGATCCGGAAGGCGGAGAACGATCTTGTGGACGGCGTGCTTCTTGGTCTTCTTCGGCATACGCACGGCCTCCTCTGCCGCAGACATGCCCAATACTTATGCGCAGCCCAAGCGAGTGGGCTAGACGAGCGCACAGACGAGTCGGCATCAATCAAGGAGCCTTCCTGACGGCAAGCGGGATTTCTCGATAGTCATCATCCACATGTTGTAGCTCATTAGAAATGACAGGGTGGCTAGCCCATTAGAAATGTCAGTATAGGTCGTTCTGATGCTCCTAACAGTCGTGCGGTGGGAATGTGTGAAATCGTCGACTCTGACGATTTCCAAGGGTTGTGGGAAGGGTGGAACGGTTTCATCGTTCCACCCTTTCCATCAGCCCGTCATTTCCACCGCTTCGGGCGAGGCGATTTCCGCTTTGTAGTCTGGCCCGTAGACCTGACGTGGCCGCTTCTTGTATCCACCCTTAGCGCTGTTCGTCATCACCGTGGGCATGCGCTTGACGTCTTGTTGCGCCTTGACGACGGCCAGTGCATGACCCAGACGCTTGTTCTCGACCACTGCAGTGTGGCTCACATGCTGGTCCTTGCTGAAGACGCGATAGGGAAGCGAGTGTCCTTTCCAACGCACCTCGAGCGGACGATCGGCGAAGTCATAGACCTCGACGTACTGGCCCGCCAGCTTGTCGGCTAGTTCACTCCGGTCCAGAATGATCTGCCTGCGGTTATAGGCAAGGCTGAGCTGTTGGCTGACGTGGCGCTGCTCGTGATGACACAGGATGTCAGCCAACCGGGAGGCCTGAACGTTCAGCCTCCGATGCAAGTCTTCAGTCTTCGCTGCAGAAAGTGCAAACTTCTCGTTGTACTGCTTCATGAAGGCCGGCAAGAAGTTATTGCCATCGTCCATGTTGCTCACTCTGGCCAGTCTCAGCTCCTTCACCAGACGATCTTGCAAGGTCCGGTTTGCTCGTTCGACGCGGCCCTTGGCCTGACTGGAGTTCGCGCATAGGATTTCGATGTTCAGCTCCGCCAGGGCGCGGCCGAACTGCGTCATCCCTTGGCCACCCTTCGCGTCCGGCTTGTTCACCCGGAAGACGGTGTGCTTGTCCGAGTAGAACGCAACAGGGCAACCGTGCACCTGGAGGTAGCCTTGCAAGGCTGCGAAGTACGAATCCGTGCTCTCGCTCGGCACGAAGCGCAGCTGCATCAGCGTACTGGTCGCGTCGTCGATGAAGACCAGCAGCGTGCATGGCTCACCGCGCTGCTCGAACCAGCGGTGATCGCTGCCATCGATCTGGATCAGTTCGCCGTAGCTCTCACGCCGAAGCCGCGGCTGGTGGAAGGTTCTTCGTTGCGTTCGTGATAGCCAAAGACCTTCGGCCATCATCCATCGCCGCAACGTCTCCTTGCCGATCCGGAGCTGATGCTTGTCCAGCAGCATCTCGGTTGCCAGCGTCGGCCCAAAGTCAGCGTACCTGGTCTTGACCAACTCGACCGCGTACCTCCGGATGCCGTCGTTACGACTCCGGTTGGATGTCTTGCCACGCGCCTTGTGGATCAGCCCGCTCCCGCCGTCCGCCTCGTATCGGGCAAGCAGCCGAAAGGCCTGACGCTCGCTGATCGCGAGCACGGCTGCTGCCGCAGCCACCGTTCGACGCCCGGCTCGCACGTCACTCAACACTTCGATCCGTCTCAGATCACGTTCGCTCATCGCTATCCATCCCATCCTTAGAACCTGACAGTTCTAATGGGGTAGACCATGACATTTCTACGGTTCTGGCGCACATTTGGTGATGAGCTGTTGTGTTTCCGCGGGATGTTTGGAGTGGGCGATTCTTAGCCCTTTTGGAGGACGCGCAGGAGCAGGAGCTCGAAGCCGGCTCTGCCGTACATCTGGCGTTTGATGAGCTTGAGCCGATGCACCTGGCCTTCGACGTGGCCTTGACTCCATGGGAGTCTGAGTGTTTCGCGGACGGCGTCGATGTCCCGTTCAAGCCCAGCGGCGAAGCTTGCGAGTGCGGTACCTTGTGCGGCCTGAAGCCATGCTGACAGTGCCTCCAGGTGGCGTTCGCGGAAGATGCGGAAGAAGCTTGTGGCAAGCTCTGCGACTCGGCTGATCTCGGGTGACTTCCGGTACACCTCTTCCAGCATGTCCTTCGCGGCGGGCGCAGCCTTGAGGATGAGCCACACGATCTGTCGTGGAGAGACGCGCAGAGCAGGCCGTTGCGGTGGGTTCGCAGCTCGGGTCCGGTAGTTGCGGCGCTGCCGAAGCCAGTAGCGCACGCTGCTGACCTGCCCATAGAAGCCCTGCTCGCGCAGCTCAAGCCAGAGCCTTGTTGAACTGCGACAGCCTTCCTTCAGTCGCCGATCAAGATAGCTTGCATGATCGTCCACGATGGACTCCCGAACACGGGGCTTCGCTTCCGGATACACCGCAGCCGTCCTGAACTTCTTCACGGTTCGGTGATCGAGGCCAAGCTGCCGTGCGAGTTCCTGATCGGGGGCGCCTGTCTTCAGGAACAGTTCCCGTACCTGTTCCCACCGTTCATATCGCCGCTGCCGGTTGGCTTGCTGGACCTGAAGCTCGCGCCGGCTCCAGGGAGCGACGGGAAGTAAAGCGGGCGCGGGTTCCTCCGGCCGGTTGGCCCTTGCTGCTTGCGAGAACAGGCGATGATGCGGTGCAATCGTGCGACACAAGGCTTCACTCAGGTTGCGCAGCAGATGCCAGCGGTCTGCGACCTGCACAGCTTGAGGAGCCGACCTGCGTGCGGCTTCGGCGTAGATGCCGCCGCGGTCGCGGCTGATGATCTCGGTCCCAGGATGCTGCCGGAGCCATGCAGCGACACTGTTGGCGTCGCGATCCGGAAGCAGGTCGACCACCTTGCGCGTCTCCAGGTCGCACAGGATCGTGCCGTAACGATGACCTTTACGCCACGCCCAGTCGTCGATCCCAAGCACACGCGGGGCCTGAAGCGGTGTCGCAGGCCGACGGTAATGCAACTCGCGCAGCAGCGTCGACCGGCTGGCCAACAGACCCAGACGCTCCGCAAGTCTTGCTCCGGCTCGACCGCCCAAGGCAAGCGTCAGCCAGCGCAGCGCTTTGCTTGACCGGCAGCTCCTTCGGCCATAGCGGGCTACCGTACCCGGCAGCGGTTCGGTGAAGACCTTGCGCCGACACCTCGGCTCAGAGCAGAAGAACCTGCGCGTCTGCAAACGAATGATGACCGGAACACCATCCCATGGCAGGTCCGCCAAGCGCCGGCCGTACCGGCTATGCACCTTCCGAGAGAAAGTTCCACAAGCAGGACAAGTGGCGGAGACACGGCACGTCTTCAACCGCATCTCGATCGCATCCGCGATGCGGCCAAGACTTACCAGCTCGACTTCTCCAATATCAGGGACCAGCGTTCCTTGACGCATAGGCGGGGAGCGGAGATCACCAGAGCTGCTTCCGTCTTACGCCTCGGAAGAGGCGCTGGAAAGAATCACCAAAGGTGCGCCAGAACCATTTCTACTGAGCCGCTACATCCACCGTTTGCATAGACGCTGCTTGTGCCTGAGATACCGCTCTGCACTTGAGCGCATGGAGTCGATCTGATAGATTGTCCGTTCCGCAGAGAACAAAGGCGGCTCTAGGTCTCTTCTGCTTATTCGGCCGGTTGATTGTGGGCAGATCGATTCGCGGCTTGCGTCTGATGGTTTCTGCAAAGGTAACTTCTCGACACCGCACGCGATGAACGTCAGCCAAAAAGTGTGTGCTGTCATGCAGGCGTTACTCCACCGTAACAATCGGCCTTTAGACTCAGCGGGTCGACTAAAGATTCTGCCTGAGAGTTTCGTCCATGGCCCTAACTTGCACCCTTGGAGAAGACATGACACGCCTGCGTAACGTAATCCTTTGTTTGATCTGCCTGCTGTCCGCCTCCATAGCGGCGATGGCACAATTTGAGACCGCTACTGTTCTGGGCTATGTGCGGGACGCTTCGGGCGCTGCGGTGGCCGGAGCCGCAGTTTCACTGGTGGATCAACAGACAAAGGCGATCGTTACCGCTCGAACCAGTGCGCAGGGTTCCTATGAGTTCACTGACGTGAAGATTGGTCAGTATGAGGTGTCGGCCAATGCGAACGGCTTTGACATCAGCACGACACAACCGTTTACGGTCACCGTGAATGCGCGTCAGCGCGTGGACCTGGCGTTGAAGGTAGGTTCGAGCAACGAGACGGTCACTGTAAATGCCGCTGCTGCGCTACTGGAGACCGACAGCAGCGAGCGGGGGCAGGTCATCGGCACCCGCGAGGTCGAAAACCTCCCCTTGAACGGACGCGAGTACGCCGACTTGGCCGCGCTCGTACCTGGCGTGCGCCGGGACGCGCTCGAAAACCAGACCGACTCCAGCCGCGACGCTTCTTTCAACGTCAACGGCCAGCGCAGCGAGTTCAATAACTTCCTCCTCGACGGGATCGACAACAACGCCTATGGCACATCCAACCAGGGCTTCTCGAATCAAGCTATTCCCCCCTCCCCAGACGCCATCTCCGAGTTCCGCGTCGAGACCGACAACTACTCGGCCGAATATGGTCGCTCTGCCGGCGCTGTCATCAACGTCAGCATTCGCAGCGGGACCAACAGTTTCCACGGCAAAGCCTACGATTACATCCGCAACACTGCTCTTAATGCCATCGGCCCATTTACTCCGCCCAGTAATCCGCTGACGGGCGCACCCCAGAAGCCCACCCTCATCCGCAACCAGTTTGGCGGCACCTTTGGCGGCCCCATCTGGAAAGATCACACCTTTTTCTTCGCTGACTACGAAGGCGATCGCCAGATCGTGCACGCAATTATGCAGGCGACCGTGCCCACCGCTAACCAGGCCGGCACAAGCGCCCTGGCCATAGCCAATGGCGGCTACACCTTTCTTGCAGCCAACCCGGCCAACAAGGCCGTAGAAGGCACAAACCCCGTCCCGGTTCGAAATCCGATCACCGGGCAGATCTACGCGAACGGCGTGGTCCCGTTTACCGATCCCACCGTTTCCTCCTTCGCGAAGGGTGTTCTCAACGCGCTGCCCGCGCCCAACGTGACCGGCGGTGTCTTCGCTAACAACTACGCTTCCTTGCCGGCCGACACCATTAACGACGACAAAGGAGATGTTCGCGTCGATCAGGTCTTTAGTCAGAAGACGACGGCCTTTGCTCGCTACAGCCAGCACAAAGGCGGCATCTTGTCTCCACCTGCCATCCAGGGGCCGGCTGGCGGTAACTCCAACGGAAACGTGCAGATCTTCAACCAGCAAGTTGCCGGTGGCGTCACCCGCATCCTGAACCAGAACGCCATCGTGGATGCCCGCTTCGCCTTCACCCGCACGGACGGCGGCAAATTTCCCTACGGGCAGAACCTGCCGACCCTCATGGCCGGCATTCCCGGCTTGCCTACTGACCCTACTGTCGTGCGCAGCCTCAACGGCCAGAGCGTCAGCGGCTACACCCAGTTTGGCAACCAGACCAGCAACCCCCAGTTCCAGAACCCCTACATCTACAACCCCAAGGTCAACGTCACGCTGGTCCGTGGCCGAAGCAGCTATAAGGCCGGCTACGAGTACCAGGCTATCTTCACCACCGTCGAAGACTTCAATCCCACGTACGGACAGTCCACCTACGCTGGCGGGTTCAGCTCTTCGGGTCTGACTTCAGCCCAGTTCAGCGCTGCCGATACCGGCACCAAAGACGCTGGGTATCTGGGTGACTTTCTCTTCGGCGCACAAAGTCAGTACCAACTGAACAACTACCAGGTCGTCCATCTGAACCAACGCATGCACTTCCTTTATCTGCAGGACGACGTTCGCGTCAGCTCCAGGCTCACCGTCAATGCGGGCCTGCGTTACGAGCTCGTTACGCCGCAGTGGGAGTCCAGCAACCTGCTCGCCAACTTCAACCCCGCCACCAACACCCTCGTGTCTGCCTCGCCCGGCTCCATCTACAACCGCGCCTTGGTCAACATGCCGAAGTTGGATTTCGCGCCGCGCCTTGGTTTCGCCTTCTCCGCGGATCCGAAGACGGTCATCCGCGGCGGGTACGGCATCAGCTACGCCCAATTCAACCGCGAAGGCGGCGAAAACCTTCTTGTCTACAACCTTCCCAATATCGTGAACACCAGCATCAACCAGGTCCCGGTCAACGCCAACCCGTCCATCGCCGGAGCTTCCGCTCTGCCCGTCTGCACGACCGCGCAGGCTAGCGTCGCCTTCGTTCCAGGCACGCAGACCTGCTTCCGTACCACAGCCCAGGGCTTTCCCGCTGGCTTCACCAGCCCTTCCGTGGTCACGGCACTTAGCTACGCCAACACCCAGGCGCGCTACATCCCGTCCAATCTTCCCACAGGCTATGTGCAAGCCTTCCACCTCACAGTGCAGCGGCAGATCACGTCCGCTTCCACCTTCGAAGTCTCCTACGTGGGCGAACACGGCGTGAAGCTGCAGGTGCTCGCCGATTACAACCAGGCCAGCGCCAATCCGGTCACCGCGACCTGTAATGCTAACGTGAGCACCGGTTGCGTGAACCTGCTGCTCAACAACCAGGGCCGCCCCCTTAGAACCTTTCCCACCATCGAAGAAACACTGCCCGACGGCTTTCTCTCCTACAACGGCTTGCAGACAAAATTCGAGCATCGCACCGCTCACGGGCTTTACCTGCTGAACTCCTTCACCTGGTCGCGCGCCCTCGACAACGCCAGCGGCCACCTCGACACCAATGCAGGCGACAACTCGCGCATCAATCTCGCCAACCCTCTCGGCGAGCGCGGCGTCTCGGGCTACAATCAGCCCCTCAACGAAACGCTCTCGGTCGTCTATGACCTGCCGTACGGCAAGGGCCGTATGTTCGGCAGCCAGGCTCCGCGGGTGCTGCAGGAGTTGCTTGGCGGGTGGCAGATCACCACCATCGAAAATGCCCAGAGCGGCGCGCCAGTGAATATCATCTATTCCCCCACGGCCTTTCAGTCCGTCAGCACCATCCTGAACCAACGGCCTAACCAGCTCACCAAAGCCGCAGTCATTCCCAAAGCGCAGCGCACCAAAACAGCCGGCAACCAAGGCATCAACACCCTGCAACTCAGCGCATTCAGTCTGCCCACACCCAATCAGCCCTACGGCAACGCCGGCCGCAACTCGGTCCGGTTTGACCCCTACTACGACACTGACCTCGGCCTCCACAAACAGTTTGCCCTCTACCCCGAAGGAGTCGTCTTCGACTTCCGCGCCGAAGCATTCAATCTTTTGAACCAGACGAACTACGCCTTTCCCGCCAGCGAAACCTTCAGCCCTACCTCCACCAGCTTCGGTGTCGTCACCTCCGCCACCACCTCGCCGGCGCGCCAGCTACAGTTTGCCGGCAAGATCATCTTCTAATCTGAGAAGTGGAAGGCTTCATGAACCGTCGTCACTTCAACGCACTTGCCTCCACCTCATTTGCCAGCCTGCTCACCCGCAACCTCTGGGCAGAGCATGCGCGAGCCTCCGCCTCGCCCGACAAGTTCTATTTTGCGCTGGTCGCCGACAGCCACATCATCGACGACTGCTATAAGCCGGGCAGTGAGAACGGCGTAGAAGACAACGAGAGCATCCTCGTGACCACGCCGCGGCTAACCTCGGCACGTGACCTCATCAACTCACTCCATCCCGCGATCGAACAGGTCTTCCTCATCGGCGACTACTTTCATAACTACCCTTCCACCGACTACGACTTCTACTTCAAAAACACAACTCGCCTGGATAACGCCAAGGCCATCACGGACGGCTTCAAAATGCCGGTCCATCTGGGCTTTGGCAATCACGACTACGACGTGCGCAACATCCCACGCGAAATGAGCCACCGCCTCTTCGCGGCGAAGTTCAACGCGAAGCCTTACTCCAGCCTCGACTACAAGGGCTTCCGTTTCATTCACCTGAATAACTTCCTGGGGAGCACGCAAGACCGCACCGCGCCGAACTTTAACCCCACCATCGGCTCGCTCGGCGAAGAACAGTTGCACTGGTTTGAGGCTCTGCTCGAGCAGCGCAAACCTGCGTTCGTTTTCATCCACTACCCGCTGATCCAGGACCAGGCGACTGAGTTCGCCGACTACGGCTTACTCCCACTGCTGCGTAAGCACCAGGACACTATTCAGCTGGTCGTCTCCGGCCACATGCATAAGTGGATTGATTTCGCCCACACTTATGGACCGCAACACTACGTGATGGCGGCAACGCGCTATGACCCGAACGCGTACATGCTGATGGAAGTCGATACCAAACATGTCACCTGGCGCTTCATGAATGTAAGCCTGGTGGACTGGTCCACGCATTACAGCAAGCCCTACCACAGCGCATGAAAGCGCTTCGCTCTGGAGACGTTTTGAAATCCAAGATGATTTGCCCCGCCGCACTGTTGGCTACATTGTTTGGCGTCGCGCTGACCGCATGCGCGCAGTCGCCAGACACAGCAATCAAAATCAATCAGATCCAGGTGATCGGCACACACAACAGCTATCACGCCGGCATCTCGCCCAACGAAGCCAAGGTTTGGCAGGCGAAGTATGCCGACGCCTACAAGGGCCTCGACTACCAGCACCCGCCGCTTCCGCGGCAACTGGACGCGGGGGTGCGTCAGATTGAGCTTGATGTGTATGCCGACACCAAAGGCGGCCTCTATGCACATCCGTCGGGCCCCGGAATCGCCGCAGCCGCGGGTCTGCCTGCGGATCCGCCGTTCGATCCCAACGGCATCATGATGAAGCCGGGCTTCAAGGTCATGCATGTGCAGGATGTCGACTACCGCAGCAACTGCCAGCCCTTTACTGCCTGCCTGCAGCAGGTGCGTGAGTGGTCGCATGCGCATCCAGAGCACATCCCGATCTTCATCCTGGTAGAGACCAAGCAGGGCGCACCGAAAGACCTGAAGCTTACGGAGCCGGAACCGTTTACGACAGCCACTTTTGACGCCCTCGATGCGGAGATCCGCTCTGTTTTTCCGGCGTCGGAGATGATTACGCCTGACGAAGTTCGCGGCTCCTATGGGACACTCAACCAAGCCATACTCGCCGGCAACTGGCCAAGTCTCGCCAGCGCGCGGGGCAAGGTCATCTTTCTCATGGATCAGCGATCGGTCGGTCCGGTTTACCTGGTGGACCACCCCTCACTGCGTGGCCGCGCCATCTTTACCAACGCTGCCCCTGGGGAGCCGGATGCTGCATTCACCGAACTGAACGATGGACCAGCCGCAGAAATCGCCGCGCTCGTACGGAAGGGGTATTTAGTGCGGGCCCGCACGGACGCGGATACCAAACAGGCCCGCGCGAATGACACCACCACCCGCGACGCAATGATGGCCAGTGGTGCGCAAATCCTCAGCACAGACTACCCTGTCCACGAGCCGGCTCGCTGGGAAGGCCACTACGTGGTCGCTTTGCCTGGTCATGCCGTCGTCCGCTGCAATCCGGTCAACGCACAGGCAGGTTGCCAAGCCGCCCTCGGAGAAGTTCCCGGAAGTTAGACCCGTCCGTCTTCTCACCGGAGCAGTAGGCCTGCACTCACCTAAGTTTCAGAAGAGCTGCCCGCTATTGGATGAAATCCGAATGGCTAGGTGTTCTTATCGAAGCGCTAAGTGTCCCGATGAGTCGCAATGTCGGAAGTGATCCGGTTCCGATGAGCGCATTGGCGATCATGCACTCATCGGGATCACAGCCGACGATGACGGCGTTACGGTACCTGACTATCAATGTCGACGGATAGAAATGTCTCTTGGAACAGAGGCGTCCCCCACCTCATCGAGCCACTTGGATCAACGCCTCCAAATGTTGTGCCTGCGCCTGCTGGATCATCTCGCATGAGAGCCCCCCGGCGATCCTCTCTTCGACAAGGTTGATATGCATGGCCGCGATTGAAACGTGCGCAGCATAACCCGGGCTAACGCTTCCAGAGGCGGAAACTGCATCTGCGGTAAAGCCTTCCAGCATAACCTTCATCCACCTGTAATGCTCTGAGTGAAGTACGCCCGGACCCAGCTCAAGTGCACGGATAAGATGGCAATTCTCAAGCTTGAAATCCAGCAATTCCCGCGCGAAGAGGGCGGCGGGCGCATCTAGGCCTATGTGAAGAGCGACAGCAGGGCGGCCCGTCGGGAGCCTATTTCGGACTGAGAGTCCGTGATGCTAGGCTTCCGTTTAGGACTCATAGTCCGCAATTCTCAATGGAGGACGCAATGCCGATAACAACAACGCTGCCGGAGTGGCTGGCTGAAGGGGTAAGGGCTTTGCAGGAGGGGAATATCGAGGGCTGGATGAGGCTTTACGCACCGGAAGCCATCCACGAATTCCCATTCGCTCCGGAAGGCAGTGTCAGTCGCCTTGAGGGACGCGAAACGATCGCCAATTACATGCGCCAACTTCCCGGGCTCATCCACTTCGGCCCGCTCAGCGATGTGCTCGTACGCGAGGCTGGCGATGAGGTCATCATCGAGGCATTAGGTCACCATCATCGCGTTGCGGACGGTACGCCTCGAGACCTCCGCTATGTCTGGTTCATCACGCGACGGAATGGTGAAGTTACCCACATTCGCGACTACATGAATCCATTGCAACTCACAAACCTGTAATCCCTTCTATAGGCGCGAGGACTGTCTTGCGCCGGCAGGAGAGGTCCCGCGAAGTCGCGCTCTCGGAGCGATCCGCCCAGGCGTTTCAGACTAACGCGAACAGGCCGAGTCACTCCTTAAGGGGAACTTCTGAAACCTCCGAGCTCCGGATGCCTGCCCGGCAACTCTGTCGCTTCGACCCGAATTTGTTGGGGGCCAAATAGCACTAAGGAGCGCTTAAATCGTGCCGACGACCTATCGACTTTATTGGCGGCCAAGCACGAGCACAATGAAGGTGTCCGGCAGGATTGCTGGACGGGGTCTTGGATTGGCCGGGCTTGGCTCCGCACGCGGACCGAACTGTGCCGTGACCACGTAGAGGCGATCTGCAGCTTCGTCATAGGCCATGGTGCGCGCACCCTTCTGGGTAGGCAACGTCTCGATGGTCTTGTAGGCGTTCGCAGTGTCAATGACACTGAGGGTGCCGTCACTACCATTGGAACTGAAGGCCAGCTGGTCCCTGGCGTCAAAGCCGGCAGCGTCGGGGCCGTCCTCGATCACTGCGGTTGCGACCTGTTTAGCACTTTCATAATCGACCACCGCCATCGTTTTTCCATCGCAGACAGGAAAAAGCTTGTGATGCCTGCGATCGATGGCAAGGCCCGAGGGAGACTCACACCCGGAGAGCGGGATGGTGGCGACCAGCTTCTTTGACTTAGCGTCCAGCTTCACAATAAGGTTCTTATCTTCAATGTTGTCGAAGATGTGCCCTTCGCCGTCAGCCTGCGGAAACTCCGGCTTACCCGGCAGGTCAATGGTCGCAAGGACCGAACGTGTCGTCGCGTCGATCACCGTGGCATTGTTGCTGCGGCCGTTGAAGGCCCACACTGTCTTTGTAACGGGTTCAAAGGTGATGCCATCAGGGTTGGTGCCGGCCGGGATGGTGGCGAGCGTTGCAAACGTCTTACGGTCGAAGACGACCACTGCGTTGCTGCCACCATCGCTGATATAGCCGACCTGGCCGTCAGGATCGAGCGCAATGCCGTGCGTTCCTTTCAGCCCGGTGATGGCGCCTACGACCTTGCCAGTGGTGGTATCGAGCACCTCGACCCGAGGGCCATGCGTCAGATAAAGGAGGTGCGCGACCGGATCAGCCAGCAGGTAATCCCAGCCGCCCGTTCCACCTACCTTCCATTGATTGATAACGCGATACGGCTGCTGGGCTGCAGCGACTTGAAAACAGAAACCCAGCAAAAGGGCTAGGGGGGCCTGAGAGTAGAATGCGGGAAAGCGCAAGACGCATCTCCTGGTACCGCGAAGCTAGGATCGTTCTCAGTGTCTCGCAGCGGAGATGAAGACAGCCTGAAGATACCTTTCTCTTGCGACATTTGGGCTTAAGCTGCACTTAAGCTCGGACACTTAGACTAATCTCGATGTTCAAACGACCCACTTCGCGCGGGGTAAGTGTTTGCCTGCTTGGTCTGGCCAGTGTGATCATCGCAGTTACGAGTTCCGCGATCGGGCAAGTAGTCGCGGCTGCTCCGGCAATTGCGAAGCAGCAGGCGTCCCAAATTGATGGGATCACGCTTGCCGACGCGATTCGCCGCGCGGCTGCCAACGAGCCGAACTTTGCCGCAAGCAGAGCCGAGGAACGCGCGGCAGTGCTCGACCGCAGCATCGCACGGGCAACGCTGCTCCCTAGCGTTGTGTATCACAATCAAGTGCTATATACCCAGCCGAACGGCGCCTCAAATGGCGCGGGGCCGAAGGGTTCGCAGCCTGCGCCGATCTTTATCGCGAACAACGCGGTGCGAGAGTATGCGAGTCAAGCTCTGATTAACGAGACCGTAGGCCTGACGCAGGTGGCCGATGTGCGAGCCGCGGATGCCGCATCTCTCCGCGCCGCGGCGGAACGTGAGGTCGCGCGTCGCGGTCTCGCCACAGCCACAGCGAATCTTTATTTCGGCTTGCTCGCCAACGAGCGCAAGCTTCTTGTTCTTCAAAACGCAACCAGCGAAGCTGAGAGCTTTGTCTCCCTCACTGAAAAGCGTGAAGCGGCGCGTGAGGTCGCACATACCGACGTCATCAAGGCTCAACTCACCGCGCAGCAACGATCCCGCGACCTCGCGGAGGGAACGCTGACGCGGGATCGCGCGCGGCTGGAGTTAGCTATGCTGCTCTTCGCCGATCCGCTGACGCCTTTTACATTTGCGGCTTCAGCACCGCCCCAGGTTTTGCCAAATCTCGCCGAGGTCGAGGACGCTGCGAGCCGGCACAACCCCGAGCTGGCGAGCGCGCTGGCCGCTCTGCGGCAGAGCGATGCGGAGGTCCTCGCGGCAAAGGCAGCCTACCTTCCGGACCTTGGATTGACTTTCGCTTACGGTATCGATGGCACGACCTTTGCCACAAAGGCGCCCTTCGACAGCGAGGCCGGCAGAAATCCCCGCAACCTAGGTTACTCGATCGCCGTGACGATCGATATCCCGGTGTGGGACTGGCTTTCGACCGAGCACCGCATCAGGCAAAGCGAAATACGCGGTGAGGCGGTTCGGGTCCAGCTTACCGCCGCACAGAAGCGTTTCCTCGTAGACCTGCAGGAAACGTATGCCGAAGCGCAGACAGCGCAGGCCCAGCTCGCCTCGCTTGAGACCACCTCTCTTTCCGCCGAGGAGAGCCTTCGCCTGACCAAACTGCGATACAGCAGTGGCGAGGCAACCGCGCTCGAGGTCGTAGACGCGCAGGCCACTCTCTACACCGCACAGTCGGCGCTCGAAGATGGGCGCGCGCGTTATGAGCAGGGCTTGAGCACTCTCCAGAGTTTTATGGGGACGCTCTAAGTGACTACGCGGAGCGCGCGCGCAGAGATGCTTGTAGCGGCTTCGCTGCTCCTGTTCGCAGCTTTCGGCTGCGGCAAACAAGCGGGCGAGGAGGCTCCTGCCGTATCTGTAACCGTACAGGTGGCACATCCTCGGCGTGGTGCGATCTCGCAGCATATCGTGGCAGACGCTGTGCTCTCCCCGCTGGCGCAGGCCGCTCTTTCGCCTCGCATCTCCGCGCCTGTGCATCGCTTCTACGTGCAGCGTGGCTCTGCGGTCAAGGCCGGGCAGCTGCTCGCTACGCTCGAGGATCGCGACCTGCGGGCTGCCGTGGTCGATACCCAGGGCAGCTACACCGCCGCGCAGGCCGCCCTTCGCAATACCACCGGCGCCCAGGTGCCGGAGGAGACAGAGCGTTCTCGCCTAGACGTGGCGCAGGCCCAGGCCACGCGCGACCTAGATGCCAGCATCGTCCGTGACCGGCAAAAGCTGTTTGAGCAGGGAGCCATTGCCGGTCGCGAGCTCGATACGGCGCGCGCTACCCTGGTGCAGGCCCAGGCCACGCTCGACGTAGCACAACAACACCTCTCCTCGCTCGACGCAGTCAGCCGCAAAGCCACCCTCGCGCAATCAGAAGGCGCGATGCTGAGCGCCAGGGGCAAATACCTTGGCGCAGAGGCGCAGGTCTCCTATGCCGAAGTACGCAGCCCCATTGCTGGCGTAGTGACAGACCGGCCCTTGTTCGCCGGGGAGACGCCGGCCGCAGGCACGCCGCTGATCACCGTCATGGATACCTCCGCGCTGCTGGCCAAGATGCACCTCTCGCAGGGTGTGGCTCAGCGGCTGAAAGCAGGCGATGCAGGCAGTATCACCCTACCAGGAGTTCCGGAGCCGGTAGCTGCGCGCGTCTCCCTCGTCGGCCCTGCGCTCGATCCTGGCAGCACCACCCTCGAGGTGTGGCTGCGGCTTGACAATCGTGCCGGCAGGTACAAGGTGGGCACGCCCGTGCATGCCAGCGTAGCGGGACAGAACACGGCCGATGCGCTGCTGGTGCCGGCCGGGGCGGTGCTCACTGCTCAGGATGGCGGTAAGTACGTCATGCTGCTCCATCCAGATGGCACCGCGCACAAACGTGCTGTCAAAGTGGGGATTGCCGACGCGGATCAAGTACAGATCCTCGATGGGCTCGAGAGACGCGACACGGTGATCACCGGCGGCGCCTACGGGCTCGATGACGGAACCAAAGTCGAGGTTGGGCCGTCAGGCGGCGACGACAAGTGATTGGTGACCGGGAGCATGCACTGGGAAGCGGCGCGCCCTCAGTTCTGGCTGAGGAGCATGTGACGGGCGACCAGGACTTCTGGCTTGAACGCCTGCGTGCGCCGATCTTTTTCTTCCTTGCGGTGTTCACGATCGCAGGCATTTACTTTGTGCTGCGGCTGCCCATCTCCGTATTTCCTGACACGAATTTCCCTCGCGTCGTCATCAGCATCGACAACGGCGTTATGCCGGTCGAGCAGATGGAAGTCACTACCACTCGACCGATTGAAGATGCAATGAATGCCGTGCCCGGACTGCAAAGCGTTCGCTCAACGACCAGCCGCGGGACGGCCGAAGTCAGCCTGTTCTTCGATTGGAATGCAGACATGACGCAGACACTGCAGTTGGTCAACACGGAGCTGGGCAAAATGCGTCAGACGCTGCCGGCCTCTGCTGTCGTTACTACCAATCGTTTGACGTTTGCAACGTTTCCGATTCTTGGCTACAGCCTTAGCTCGAATACCATGTCGCAGACCGCGCTCTGGGAGCTTGCCACCTATCAGCTCAAGCCGCCATTGAACCGGGTGGGCGGTGTACGCACGGTGAACGTGCAGGGCGGCCAGGTGCCGGAGTTTCACCTGATCCCCAACATGGCGCGCATGCAGACAGCCGGCGTTACCGTGCTCGACCTAGTCAATGCAGTGGATGCGTCGAACATGATTGACTCGCCCGGCTTGTACGAAGCGAACCATGAGTTCATCCTGGGCCTTGTCGGAGCTCAGGCTCATGATGCGGCCACGCTCGGCCAGCTTGCTGTCAAAACCAGCGCCGGCGGTATCCCGGTACGGGTGAGCGACGTCGCCCGAGTCGAACCTGGTACGCTTCCGGTCTTTACGGTGGTGACTGCGGATGGCAAGCCTTCCGTGCTGCTCAACATCGCGCGCCAGCCATCCAGTAATACGGTTGCGGTCGCCGATGCGGTCGCGGTCAAGATCGAGCAGCTTAAGCGAAATCTGCCGCCTGGTGTTACGCTCACACCGTTTTACGATCAGTCGGAGCTGGTGCGCCAAAGCATCCGGAGTGTGCGCGACGCCATCCTGCTGGGGCTGCTGCTCGCCTGCATAATCCTATTCATTTTTCTGCGCGATACGGCTGCCTCGCTGATCGCGGGGCTCGTGATCCCGGTCACGGTCGCAATCACCGTGCTCTTCCTTACGCTCATCGGGCAGAGCTTTAATCTGATGACGCTGGGTGGGCTGGCAGCCGCAATCGGACTGGTGATTGACGATGCGATTGTGGTGATCGAAAACATCGTCATGCATCGAGATGCAGGCCAGAATCCAGTTGCAGCAGTAAGATTGGCGCTGCGCGAGATCACCGTGCCGCTGATCGGGTCAACCATCACGCCCGTGGTTGTCTTCCTGCCATTGATTACGGTGACGGGCGTGACCGGCAGCTTTCTGCGAGCACTCGCGATCACCATGACGGCAGCGCTGCTTACCTCGCTCGTGCTGGCGCTCTCGTTTACTCCGGCGCTGTCGCTCGTTTTCCTGCGCCATCGCAAGCACTCGCAAGCTGTTGGGCACGACAAGCCGGGCGCTGTAGCCGGCCGGCTTCTTGCGGTTCACGGGCGCGCGCTCGACTGGGCTCTCCGGCGGCCGCTGGCTCTTGGCCTGCTTTGCGCCTTACTGGCGCTGGCCGGCTTTATCGGCTTTCGGGAGCTCGGGTCGGACCTTCTGCCAGCAATGGATGAAGGCGGCTTTGTGCTCGACTACATCATGCCTGCCGGGTCCTCACTTACAGAAACCAATCGTGTTCTCAACCATGTCGAACGCATCCTCAAAGCTACTCCGGAGGTAGGCAGTACCTCTCGCCGCACCGGGCTGCAGATGGGCCTGGCCGCCGTGACTGAAGCCAATTCCGGCGACATGACGGTGCGCTTGCGCGCCAAGCGCTCGCGCGGGATTGAAAACATCATTGCCGGCATTCGCGATGAGATCAACAAGACCGAACCGGCTCTTGATGTTGAATTTACCCAGGTGCTGCAGGACATGATCGGCGACTTGTCCAATGCGCCGCAGCCTATCCAGATCAAACTCTTCTCCTCAGATCCTGCGCTGTTGACAAGCATTGCTCCGCGCGTTGCAACAGCGATCAGCAAGATCAGCGGCGTGGTCGATATCGAGAACGGGATTGAAAACACGATCTCCGGTCCTGCGACCAGCTTTGCGGTCAATCCTGCAGTTGCCGCCCGGCTCGGCTTCACCCCTCAAGAAGTAGCCGAAGATGCTACTGCAATGATTGATGGCGTTACGACGACCACTCCGGTCATTGCGCATGGCCGCCCATACACGGTCCGTGTGCGTCTGGGTCCGGATTCGCGCGCATCGCTTGACGCGCTAGAGAATACGGTCTTCAACAGCGCGACCGGCAGATTAGCAACGCTGGGCTCGCTCTCCACCGTCACCGAGCTGCCGCCGCAGAACGAGATCCTTCGAGAAAACCTCGAGCCGCTCATCACGGTCACAGCACGACTCGAAGGCTCTGACCTTGGCACCGCCATGGGCAAGGTCCAGCAAACCGTTCACTCTATGCAGCTGCCAGCCAGCGTTCGCGTCGAATATGGCGGAACCTACGAAGAGCAGCAGAAGTCATTTGCTGATCTGCTTCGCGTGCTGCTGCTTTCCCTCGCGCTTGTTTTCGGCGTGCTGCTGATCGAGTTTCGGTCCTTCTCGGCCCCGGTCGCGGTACTCACTTCCTCGGTTCTATCTACTGCCGGCGTCGTCTGCGGCCTGCTGCTCACTGGCACCACGTTTAACGTCTCAAGTTTTATGGGGCTTATCATGGTCATAGGCATCGTCTCGAAGAATGGCATCCTGCTGCTCGATGCAGACGAGCGTTTCCGCGCAGCAGGAATGAGTGCGCGGCAGGCCCTGCTCGAAGCTGTTAGGCGACGCTTGCGTCCTATCCTGATGACAGCCACCGCAGCGATTTGCGGTATGCTGCCCCTGGCTTTTGCACTCGGCGCGGGCTCCGAGATGTTGCAGCCACTTGCGATCGGCGTTATAGGCGGCTTGCTGATCTCGCTTGTGCTGAGTCTCATTGTCACACCCGTGGTCTACTCCCTGCTGACTGGCCACAGGCGCGCGCTGAAGGCTTGATCGAGAACGGTGAAGAGGAGAGCACGATGCGCGTCCTGGTGGTTGAAGATGATCTCAGGCTTGGGGAGAACTTGGTGGCGGCCCTTCGAGAAGGTGGCGGCTTTGCCGTGGATCGCGCAGTCGACGGCGCGGAAGGTGAAGACCTAGCCATGCTGCATTGCTATGACCTAATCATCCTGGACCTGATGCTGCCGCGGCAGGACGGGCATACGACACTCTGTCGCCTAAGGGCTGCGAAAAACATCACGCCGGTGCTTATCCTAACTGCTCGCGAAGACAAAGACTCCACCATTGCATTACTCAATGCCGGTGCGGACGACTACCTGAACAAGCCTTTCGATCTTGGAGAGTTGCTGGCGCGGGCCAAAGCGCTGATTCGACGCAGCAAGGGCGGCGGTGACGCGATCCTGCAGGTCTCAAATCTTGAAGTCAATACCCTAGAGCAGAGTGTCTTGCGAGCAGACAAACACATTGATCTTTCGCCCGCAGAGTACCGTATCCTCGAATATCTTATGCATCGTCCGCATGCCGTTGTTTCAAAGCGCCAATTGCTTGAACATCTCTATGACTACAACTGGTATCGCCACTCCAACGTGATCGAGGTGCATATCTCGAACTTACGACGAAAGTTGAATGCCGATGCCGTTATTCCCCTGATAGAGACACTTCGTTTACGAGGTTATCGGCTTCTGTCCTCGCGGGAGACTGGCCTGTGAAGCCCTACTCCGTGACGCGCCGCTTGATTACCACTGTGCTTCTTTTAGAGTTGCTTTCAGCGGTCGCGTTCACCTGGCTGGCCGTGGAGTATGAACGGCATGCCCGCTTCAGCTCCTTTGATGTATCGCTCCGCGCACGCGCTGCTATGCTCTTTGGCGCGATCGGCGATGCGGATGATCCGGAGGACAACGTCGTTCTTGACTTGCATGGATTGCAGATACCGCCGACCGACCTGTTCGATGTCGAGGGACTTAAGGGGAAGGTGTTAGGGCGCTCAGCTTTCTGGCCTGCACAGCAGATCAACGCGCAGTTTGGCAGCAATGCCGCCGATGGCATCTACAGCCTGACCCTAGACGGTCGTGAGTTTCGCTTTGTCGTTTTGCATGCCACTCGTGTCGTTGATCCGACTGAGAACGGAGGCGGAGTGAGAAGACCCGTGTTCATTCTCTATGGCGCATCAGCAAACCAGGTGTGGAGCGAGATATGGGAAGCGGTGCGTTTTTATGCCGTAGCTTCGCTGGTGCTACTGGCGACATCGGGCATAGCCATGACAGGGTTTCTGCGTAGGAGCCTGAGCCCTCTTGGTGAGCTCGCGGCAGAGGCAAGCAAAGTCTCCGCTCAGCAGTGGCAATTTCACCCTCGTGACAGCGCGCGCGCCATGATCGAGCTTGCGCCGCTTACCGAAGCGCTCGAGTCTGCGGTCAAGCGTTTGCAGCGTTCCTTTGAGCAGCAGCGAAGATTTACCAGCGATGCCGCGCACGAACTTAAGACGGATTTAGCGACCGCCAAATCATCGCTGCAATTGCTCGCCATGCGCAAGCGCACGCTGGAAGAGTATGGGCGAGGTCTGGAGGTTTGTCTGACCGATATTCTGCGTATCGAAGATACAGTCGCAAAGATGCTGACGCTTGCGAGGGTCGAGTACGCCTATGATCGGGCTGGCGTTCATTCTGGATCAGGATCCGACCTTACCCTGCTGCTGCAGGAAGGGATCACTCAGCTCGAAAGCCTGGCCGAGTTGAAACAGGTGGTGGTGAGAATTGATTCTCCTCAGAGGATCCTCGTTGCCATCAGCGAGCAAGACTCTCGCCTTCTTTGCATCAACCTTCTTCTAAATGCACTGCAGCATAGTCTCCCACGCACCGAGGTGAAGACAGAAGTGGTAAAGAGTGACGGCTGGGTTCGCCTGAGGATTGTTGATCAAGGAACAGGTATCCCTGCAGAAGCACTCCCTCATATCTTTGAGCCCTTCTTCCGACAAGACTCTTCAAGAGATCGGCGCAGCGGCGGCACGGGACTCGGTCTCGCGATCTGCAAGGGCATTTGCGAGAGAGCTGGAGGCGTTATATCCATCCGGAGCGAGCTGGGGCAAGGCACGGAGGTGAGCGTGAGACTTCCAGCTTGAAGGGCACGAAGACGTTGAAGGCACGTCACTCGGCAGCGTAACACTTCGGGAAGCATCGGCACCCAATATGCCCTATGGCATTTAGAGCTTTGCAATGACGGACTTAAGCTGCGTGTATTGCTGCAGGCCATACTCGCCAAGCTCGCGCCCTACACCTGACTGCTTGAATCCGCCGAAAGGTGACCGGATATCCATCACGTTATAGCAGTTCACCCAAACGGTGCCAGCGCGTAGACCGTTGGCGACGCGCAGAGCGCGCTGTAAGTCGCGCGTCCACACAGCTCCAGCCAATCCATAATGTGTATCATTGGCGCGCACAATGACCTCGTCGACACCGTCGAATGGAAGGATGCTCATCACCGGGCCAAAGATCTCCTCCCGCGCGATGGTCATCCGATCTTCGACTTCGGCGAAGACTGTGGGCTGGATGAAGTAGCCGCGCTCAGCTGCGCGTTTGCCTCCGCTCACTAACTCTGCCCCTTGCTGCTGACCAGATGCGATGTAGGCCATGATCCGCTCGCATTGCGTCTGGTCCACAACCGGCCCCAGTTCGGTTACTGCATCAGCTGGGTGGCCCACCACCCGTCGCTCGGCCCTCGCCGCACTTTTCTTGACGAACGGCTCGTAGATGCTTCGCTCCACAAAGACCCGCGAGCCGGCGCAGCAGGACTGGCCAGCATTGGCAAACAGCCCCAGGTGCGCACCCTCGACTGCCTCATCGAGATCCACGTCGCTGAAGATGATGTTCGGGCTCTTGCCTCCAAGCTCCAGCGTGACCGGTTTGAGATTGGAGTCGGCAGCGGCTCGCATCACCAGGCGCCCCACCTCGTTTGAACCCGTGAAGGCCACCTTATCGATATCCATGTGCCGCGCGATCGCGGCGCCCGCGGTCGGTCCAAAGCCGGTCAGGATATTGACCACGCCCTCCGGAAAGCCTGCTTCGACGATCAGCTCACCGATCCGCAACGCCGAGAGCGGCGTCTGCTCGGCCGGCTTGAGCACGACGGTGTTGCCGGTTGCGAGCGCCGGCGCAAGCTTCCAGGCCATCATCAGCATGGGCAGGTTCCACGGGATGATCTGGCCGACGACGCCGATCGGCTCATGGCGGGTGTAGCAGAGAAAGTCTCCATCGATCGGGATCGTCTTGCCGTGAACTTTATCTGCCCAGCCTGCGAAGTAGCGATAGCAGGCGATCGTCTTCTTCACGTCGTTGCCGCGAACCGCGCTGATCGGCCGTCCAAGGTCCAGACATTCGAGCTGTGCCAATGGCTCGGCGTGCGTCTCAATCAGCTCTGCCAGGCGGTAGAGCAGCCGTCCCCGTTCGGAGGCGTGCATCCTGCGCCACGGTCCCTGCTCAAAGGCCTGGCGCGCGGCGCGCACCGCCGTATCGACGTCAAGGGCGTCCGCCTCGGCGACCTGGCAGATCTGCTCACCGGTGACCGGGTTGATCGTTGCGAAGGTTTTGCCGGAGTGGCTCGCAACGGAGCGATTCCCGATCATAAGGTTGAGATTGGGAAGATGGCTGGGCAGAGGCTGCGAGCTTGACGCAGAGTGCGGCAGAGAGACAGTGGCAGACATAGGATCAAAACTCCTTGAAGTGACTCAGAGCGCAAGCAGTGGTGAAGGACCGTCGATGTTGGTCAACAAGGGCTGATGCAGGCGCGCGCGGCTCCGTGCGGCGAGCAGTGCGAGCCAGTTGCGGTAGAGGCACTCTGCGGTTGCAGACCAAGTGTTCTCTATTGTGGCGCGGTCGAGCACGGCGAGGCTCTCTGCCAGTGAGGCAGTTCGCCGACCAGGTTGAGCGTGGACCTGGATGCTTTTAAGCGCAGCCTCGGTTGTGGGGTCAAAGTAAGAGCAAGGAACGGCCGGGAAGAGGTCTAACTCGTTGCGCGCAAAGCGGCCGAGATCGCGGCGAAACTCGCGCAGCAGCGTCTCGGCTTCGTACTCGGGATGCCCCTGCGCAAAGACAAAAAGGCTGCCGGCCTCCTTGATGAACAGATCGGCTTCCCCTTCGTGGGTACTGGTCAAAACCTTGTATCCCCTGGCTCTCAGTTCCTCGGCGTCCAGCCCGTTCCAGCGCGAATGAGGCACATGCAGCTCGACGGGCATCTTCCTCGTCAACGGGTGAGTTGCAGCCTGCCTGCAGTGCAGAATGCCGGAGCACTTCTCTGCCCTTCTCTGGCGGACGATGCCATCGAGCGAAAGCACGGCTGCATGGGCGGCGAGGCAGGAGCAGAGCGTCGAGCTCGTGTGCCTGCTCGCCCAGTCCAGCAGGGCGCGAAAACTCTCCCAGTAGGGCTCAGCGCGAAGATCGTGGGTGAGCGGCTCGCGCCCGGTCACGATCAGGCCGTCTAGCTCACTCTCCATCAAGCTCGCAAGGCTCTGGTAGCGCCGCTCGTGACCAGGCGGCAGCATGCCCGGTAAGGCGAAGAGCGAGACCGAAACCGAGATGCCGGCGGAGGCCTTTTCGAGCAGGGACAGAAATTGTCGCTCGGTCGAAACGAAGGCGGCCGGCTGAAGGTTGTTTACCAGGCCCAGGCGGAGCGATAGCCGGGGGAGAGCGTGCTGCGCAAAGGGGAGCTGAAGATGAAGCGGCATAGCGGGTCTGCTCTCTGCCCTCGCTGCTCAGTCAGCGGAGCTGGCGGTGTTAGTCGATAAAACGGTCGATAGACCTGGCGAAAGAGCCGAAAGCGCTGCCGAGTCGAGAGCCTGGTCGAGGGCCTGGTCGAGGTCTTCGAGGATATCGTCGATGTGCTCGATGCCGACCGAGAGCCGTACCATCTCAGGCGAGACACCCGCCGCCGCCTGTTCAGCCGGCGTCATTTGGCGGTGAGTGGTCGAGGCAGGATGGCAGACCAGCGACTTCGCATCCCCCAGGTTGACCACGCGCGAGACCAGCTTAAGCGCGTCATGGAAGCGCACCGCTGCCTGGTAGCCGCCCTGGAGGCCGATCGTCATCAGCGAGCAGGCGCGACCACCCAGGTACCGCTGCGCCTTTTCGTAGTGCGGGCTCTCGGGCAGCCCTGCGTAGTTCACCCATGCCACGCGCGGGTCAGCTTGCAGAAACTCAGCGACGCGCCTGCCGTTTTCAACATGCCGCTCGACCCGCAGCGCGACCGTTTCTATGCCCTGCAGCAGCAGGAAGGCACTCAGCGGGGCCAGCACGGCGCCGGTGGTGCGCTGGTAGACGCTGCGGCAGCGCGCCAGGTACGCCGTCCGGCCAAAGTGCTCGGTGTAGACCATGCCGTGGTAGGAGGCATCGGGCTGACTGAAGAAGGGAAAGCGAGGAGCATGCGCGGCCCAGTCGAAGTTGCCGCTGTCAACGATGGCGCCGCCGAGCGTGGTGCCGTGTCCACCAAGGAACTTGGTCAGCGAGTGGATGACGATATCGGCGCCATAGTCGATCGGGCGCAGCAGCACCGGGGTGGCGACCGTGTTGTCGACCACCAGCGGCACGCCGGCCGCATGCGCCACGCGCGCCAGACCCTCGATGTCGGCGATGTTGCCGGCCGGGTTGCCGACACTTTCGCAGAAGATGGCGCGGGTGCCCTCGTCGATCAGGCGTGCAAGCGCATCGGGGCTGTCGCTCGGGGCGAAGTGGGTGGTGACGCCTTCAGAAGGCAGCAGGTGGGCGAGCAGCGTGTGCGTGGTGCCGTAGAGCTGCGGAACAGAGACAACGTTTGTGCCCAGACTAGTCAGGTTCTTGAGCGCGTAGTTCGTCGCTGCCTGCCCGGTCGCCACGCACAAGGCCTCGGCGCCGCCTTCGAGCGCGGCGATCCGCCTCTCGAGCACAGCAGTGGTTGGATTTTGAATGCGTGTGTAACGAAAGCCCTCGCTCTCGAGATTGAAGAGGGCGGCCGCATGATCGGCCGAGTCAAAGGCATAGGCTGCGGTCTGGTAGATCGGCACAGCAAGTGCCTTGGTGGTGGGGTCCGGCTGGTAGCCGCCATGGATCGCGATTGTCTCTGCTCTCATCGCAGCACCGCGCCTTCAGCCCGGAGAGCGTCGGTGGCCTCGGCGATTGTGCCCGCAGGTTTCGATTTGTAACTGTCACGGTGGCCGGTGCCTTTTGCAACCAAGGCGTTCATCTGTTCGACGATCCACTCGATCTCGCTCGCCGTGGTGCGGAAGCTGGTGATGCAGGCGCGCATGACCGGCTCGCCCCGCACCTCGGTTTCGGACATCCAGGCGATCTGGCGCTGGCGCAGCTCTTGAAGAAGCCTTGCCGGCACCAGGCCTTCGCGAGTAAAGCAGACCAGCGGCAGAGGCGTGGCGTTGACGAGGCGCCAGCCGCTTGCCTGCAGCAGAGTCCGCAACAGCTCGCCTAGCTGCGCCTGGTGGTCGATCTGTGCCGCGTAGCCTGCTTCGCCGAGCTCGGCGAGCGACATGAACAGCTTCAGGCCGGTGAAGCGCCGTGACCACTGCAGGGAGTGGGTAAAGGGATTGAAGGTATCGGCATCGTGCGTCTCCGATTGCGCCTTCGGCTCGCTGCCGGGGCCCTGCGCAGGGCTGGTGCCGGGCATGTAGGAGACCTCGGCCCGAAAGGCTTCGGCAACCGAGGCACGATGCCGGCAGAAGAACATCCCTGCACCCATCGCGACTGAAAACCACTTATGCGCATCGCAGGTGACCGAGTCTGCGCGCTCGATGCCGGCCAGGTGGGGCTTCAGCCCGGGGGAGAGGATCGCCGCGCCACCCCAGGCTGCATCGACGTGGAACCAGAGCTCTTGCCGGCGGCAGAGCTCGGCTATCTCCGCGAGTGGGTCGATCACCCCGGCGCCCGTGGTGCCGGCGTTCGCGACGACCAGGAAAGGCTGCCAGCCCGCTGCCCGGTCCTCGGCGATGCGGCGCTCGAGCGCGGCGGCACGCATCTTTAAATCCTTATCGGTCGCGACCAGGCGCAGGGCAGCGCGCCCGAGGCCACTGACATGCGCGATCTTGTGAAAGCCATGGTGACTGCCCTCGGAGAGATAGATCGCCGGTCGTTTTCCAAGCGCGCCAAGCCCATCGGTCGCGTAGCTCGGGAATGCGCGCGTCAAAGCGACGATGACGGCAGAGAGATTGGCCTCCATGCCGCCGCTGGTAAAGGTGGCGATCGTGTCGGAAGGCAGCCCGAACTTGGCCGCGAGCCAGCCGAGCACATGGCGCTCCAGCTCGTTCGGCGCCGGGGCGGTTCGCCAGTTGGCGAGCTGCGGGTTATAGGTGGCGACCAGGGCTTCGGCGGCCACCGAGGCGAAGCTGACGCTGGGGTTAAAGAGGCCGAGGTAACGCGGGTGCGTGACCTGCACCTGCCAGGCGCGCAGCATCGATTCGACGTCAGCCGCGACGGCGTGCAGTGGCAACGCGTGGCCGAAGTCGTACCGCTCTTGGAGATGGTCGCGGATCTCGGCGGCGGTCACCTCTGGCATGAAGGGGCCAGACGCGATCTCGCTCGTTACCTGGTCAAAGCTCCGGCGAAGCTGCTCGATATCCATCTCGCTCCTCATGCCCGGTTCCCTTCTTTGCCCTGCCGTCGTCGGCTGAAAGTAAGTGGTCTTAAACCTTGCGCTAAAGACGTAAGCTGCCGCACTGAACCGCCTCGTACAGAGTCTGATCCAGCGGCCGGAACGACTCGTTTGGGCCGGGAGCGAGGAACAAAGCATCCGCGCTCGATGCCGGATGGTAGGCCTCGCGCACCAGCTCAGCCTTGGAGTACTTCCAGGTTCCCGTGACCGCGGCCGCAGGCTGCAGCCGGAGAAAGACCGGGCGCGCATACTCGGGCAGTGCCGCGGCCAGGTGCTGCTGCAGTCGGTCGAGGTCGAGGGTAAGCTCGGCGACGATGGCAGCCATGCCGACCCGGCCCTCAACCTGGGGGACAGCGACCCCGTAGACGATGGCATGCTGTACGCCGGCAAAGCTCGAGATGGCGGCTGCTACCTCGAGCGTGGCCACGTTCTCCCCCTTGCGGCGAAAGGTGTCGCCAAGCCGGTCGAGGAAAAAGTAGAAGCCGTCAGCATCCCGGCGCAGCAGATCGCCGGTGCGGAACCAGGCATCCTGCGGGGCGAAGACGTCGCGAAGCACCTTGCGCGCGGAAGCCTGGTCGCTCGTGTAGCCGTCGAAGCGGCTGCCGACGCTTTCGGCTCCTGCAGTGATCCGGCCGAGGGCCTCGCCTGGCTGGTTGACCTCGCAGCGCAGGCACCAGCCGTCTGCGCCGCGCAGGGGCTCGCCACTCTCCGGGTCAACCTGGACTAGTGCCGGGGAGAAGCGATGCGCCAGCCAGGCGGGCACCCGGCCGATCGCGCCTGGACGCCCCTCCACGTTGAAGAGCGAGACGTTGCCCTCGGTCGAGGCGTAGAACTCGAGGATCTGCGGGATGCGAAAGCGCTCGGCGAAGCGGGTCCAAACGTCGCCGGAGAGGCCGTTGCCGCAGGCCAGTCGCAGGCGATGATGTCGCTCCTGAGGCGCCGTGGGCGTGTGCAGAAGGTAGCGGCAGAGCTCGCCGATGTACTCAAAGATGGTGCACTCCCAACGCTCGATCTCCGGCCAGAAGGCGCTTGCCGAGAAGCGGTCGCGCAGCACTACCGATCCCCCGACCGCGAGCATGGCTCCCGGCGCCTGCACCCCGCCGACGCTGTGGTACATGGGCAGGCAGTTGTAGAGCCGGTCGGAAGGCACGGCCTCCATCATCCCGGCAAACCAGTGGCTCCACTGCACCAGGCGCGCGTGGCTGACCCGGGCGGCTTTGGGCAAGCCGGTGGTGCCGGAGGTGTAGATATAGAGGGCGGTGTCTTCGAGCCTAGGCGCCGGTCGCTCCTGTTCGCTGAGCGGGTTGCTCGACAGGGGGGTGAGATCGAGAAGATCGCAGGCTATCTGGCTGGTTCGCTCAAGATCCGGCAGGGGCCCGCAGCAGGAGATCGCCGGCAGCTGGGCCAAGCCTGGCAGCGCGACCTCCAGCGCGACCTCGAGCGCCTCGAGATAGCAGGCTTCGACCAGGATCCGGCGCGGCTGGACGGCGGCGAGCGAATGGGCGAGCGAGGCTCCACGCAGGTTCGTGTTCACCAGCGCCACGATGACGCCGGTCTGAATCAAGCCCAGCCACGCGGCCAGGTACTCCGGCTGGTTGCTCATCACCAGGCACAGGACATCACATGGCGCGAGCTCCTGGGCGAGCGCCCAGCGGGCATACTGATTTGCCCGGCCTGCAAGCTGCGCGTAGCTGAAGCAAACCCGGTCCGAGAGCAGCGCGGGAGCCTCGCCCATGCGCGCGGCCATCTCGGCGACGACAACTGGGAGCGTGCGAGCCTGGCCCTTGGAGAGGGGCGCGGTGAGCTCGAGCGCGCGCAGCCATGCCCTTGCGGGCGAGCGCTGCGCCCTGGCCGGCGAAGGCTGCTGGATGGCGATAGTCATGGTCATGCAGTGCTCCCGGCGTCGACGGTCAGAACGGTGCCAGTCACGCTCCTGGCGCGCTCTCCCAGCAGAAACTCGACTGCATCGGCAACGTCGGCCGGCTCAGCAAAACGCTTGAGCGCGCTGCGCCGCTTGATCCTGTCGCGCTCGGCTTCGGTCATCTGGCTGGTAAGGTCGGTGGCGAGAAAACCTGGGGCGACTGCGTTGACCAGGATGCCCATGCTGCCCACTTCGCGGGCGAGCGATCGGGTGAAGCCGACCATCGATGCCTTGGTGGCCGAGTAGACGGCGAGGCCGCTGTAACCGGTAGATGCGGTGATGGAGGCGATGTTGACGATGCGCCCGCCACCGTCGGCCATCATGGCCCGCAGCACGGCCCGGGTGAGCAGCATGGGCGCGAGCGTGTTCAGCCGGACCACCTGCTCGATCTGCTCGACCGGGGTCATGGCCAGCAGGCCTTCTGTGCTGATGCCGGCGTTGTTGACCAGTCCGTGGAGGGGGCCAAACTGGCGGCGGAGCTGCTTGGCCAGATCCGCCAGGCCATGCGTGTCGGATAGATCGAAGGGCACAAATGGGAGCCGCTCCTGGTTGTCTGCGGCGGGCGCGAACTCCTGCTGCGCGGCAGCGAGCGCCTCGCTCATGCCCCGGGCGACGACGATGGCCCGGTAGCCGGCCTCGGCCAGTCGCCGGGCGATGGCGAGTCCAAGCCCTCGGCTGCCGCCGGTCACGATGACGCTACGCATGCACTCTCGCGAGCTTGCCTGTTGCGGCGATCGCGAGCGAGGCGACCGGCCGAACGATGGCGGGCACCTTGTAGGCGGGCAGCCGCTCGCGGCAGAACGTCATCACGTCGCGACAGATCTCTGCAGCCTCGGGCGCGCCTGGCACGTGGCTACGCAGCATGACGTCAGCAACCACGAGCGCTCCAACCAGCGGGCTTGGCTTGGCGCGAACCAGCGACAGGCTGATCGCCGGATGGCTGTTCAGGATCGATTCAATCTCCTCCGGATGCACCTTCAAGCCACCCACATTGATGGTGCCGTCCTGCCTGCCGCCGAAGAGGTAGCGATCGCCGACCAGCGTCAACACGTCCTTGGTGTCGACAAAACCTTCTTCACTCTTAAGGCAACAGCTGGTTTGCTCGAGATAGCAGCTGGCAGTGCGCGGCGAGCGAACGCGCAACGTTCCGGCCTCGATCCGTGTCTCGACAGGGCCGGTCTGGCTGAGCTCGCGCGCGGCCACGCCGGCCAGGCCATCGCTCACCTCAAAGGCAACGCCGGCCTCGGTCGAGGCAAAAGCATGAACGATGGCGGCCTGCGGGTATTGATGACGCAGCTGATCAAGGATCGCCTGATCGGCGATCTCGCCAGAGAGTCTGATATAGAGAGGGTGGATCAAGCCCGCATGATGGCTCATCAGGGCGCGCCGCCAGTGCGACGGTGTGCCTGAGATATGGGTGACGCCTTGGCCGCTCGCGCGAGCCAGATACTCGCTCGGGCTCTGCTGCTTGCTCGAGAGGACAAGCCTGGCGCCGGTGAGCGCTGCGCGAAGAAAGATCTGCAGGCCGCCGTAACGGCGAATGTCGTAGAAGGTGCTCCACACGAGGCTGGCTGCCCGAGGGTCTGCCGGCTCGATACCGCAGGTGAGGCTCTGGAAGCTGTGCACCACCAGCTTGGGCGCATCGGTGGTGCCGGAAGTAAGCAGGATCCACTCGGTGGCAAGCGGCAGCCGCTCGGCCTGGCTGACAAGCTCACGGTCTACTCGGCTGGAAGCATGGACTCGATCCTGGTCCATCGCGCGATCGAGCAGAACGTAGCTAAGCGGCTGTGCCTGATCCTGGCCGCCAGAGCTTTGCGCTTCAGCGAAAACTCCGGCATCGTCGACGACAACCACTTCCACGTTCGCAGACCGGGCCACAGAGAGGCACTGCTGGTCTGTAAGTTCGGCGGGGCAGAGAACCAGGCGCGCCGCCACGCCATCCAGCTCGACGAGCGCCCTCGCGGTTGCCATCTGCGAGCCGGTGCGGAGCATGACAGATCGACCGTAAAGTGGAAAGAGCCGGCGACTTACTGCCAGCTCCTGCCAAGTCACACTCTCCTCTTCGCTCGCGACACACTGCTTAGAGCCAACACATGCATTGCGCAGCCAGCCCGCACTAACTAGAGGATTGCTCATAGGCGCGAACGAAGTCTCCAAAGGTGACTGGAAAATCTGTTCCTTCCTGTGAAGAGAAGGGGTCGCGATCGAGTGCCATTTCCAGTCGAACCACCACGATCGCGAAGCACAGGGAATCAAGTCCCGAGTCGTACAGTGCAAGACCATCCGTTAGGGTCGCGAGGTGTTTTCCCTGCTCCTCGGCAACCTGCTCAAATTGAGCCACTATCTCTGATCGAACATCCATTGAGTTATCCTTGGCCCACTCTGACTGGCTCAAAGTCGGGGAGCCATACTATTTCTGGCTAAGCAGCCTGGACTCGGTCCTCGACTATGGTGTGGATGAGGCTGGTAAGCAGATCCACTCCTTCGTAGATGTCGACCTGCGGGGCAGCTGGATTGACAGCCATCTCCATGCCTACGGAGTCGAACAGCTCCTGCGAGTGCGCGATATCGCAGAGGCCGTGGACATCGGTGTACTCCCGGTCAGTGGATCCCAGAGCCAGGGCAAGATCAGTCAGGAAGGGCATGAACCTCTGAATCCAAGCTTCAAAGAAGGCCATGGTGACCAGCGAAGGAACGCCCTGCATCCGGCCCAGAAACAGGCGAACCTTAGTCAGGTCGGCATCGACGATCAGCGCATCCGTGTCGGTCGGAAAGGCATGGGCTGCGATTGCGAAACGGCGCAGCATCGCAGGATGGCTATCGCGACACTCCTCGTGAAGGTTCTCAAGAATGTGAGGTTCCGCATCCTTGGACTTCACGGCCAGCAGCGTCGCCGTCATCCAGTAGATGAAATTGCCTTCAAGCACTGCCGTGTAGCGGGCAACTATGCCGCGGCGCTGCTCAGCCGTGAGATCTGCGACTCGCGGCAGAGCAGAAATAAGCTTGTCGATACGGGCGACGATCTTTTCTTGGACTGCTGGAGAAGAAGGCCCGACTTGAGCGGCTACATCAATCGCAATTGCACTCATCAATTACCTCTCGATAGGAAAGTAGGAGAGCTTTACAAAGACACCTGGAGGACTGACCGAGAACCGACATATCGAAGACACTAGGAAACTTACTCGACGTTTTGAATCAGCCGCAGCAATCCCGCCGCTCAGGCTTACGTACATTTTGCTATGTCTGCGTGGCGTGGGATGAATCTAGCAGAAGCAGAATAATTGTCTAGAGGTTTTTTCAGAATTCGTTGGCGGAGCGCAATATTTGCTCAGTGTCACGAAGATCATCCTGACGGATCGAAGCAGGGAGTCAAAGCGATCAGGGTGAACGCCAATAGTCCCTGCAGTCGGGCTCTTTGTCGATTCATCGTGACGAATCCTTGTCTGTGAGCCGCGCTTGAAGGAAAGCAGGTTTTCATCCAGCACGTAAATTCGCCGTTCTGCTCGATCAAATTTTGCCCACCTTCCATCTGGCTCGCAATGGAAGGTGGGTAACTCTGCCAAAGTTACTATTTCTTACGTGTGGAGTTACGTAGCGACATGGAATACTCCCGCTACTAGCAAGCTAAAACTGACTTACATCACGCTACTCTCAGAGACACAACGCGCGTCTACTCCTGCGGCTTAAGGGCCTTGAGAGAAATGCCTGCTGGAGGACTCCTAACTATGGCTCCGATCCCTCCTGTCGCAAGCAAGAGCATGTTAGAGCAACCCGGATACTTTGAAATGGATGGCGAACATCTTTTCACGGTTCTTCACCCGGTTGTCTCGCCGGTGGCAAGGGTCCTGCTGCTCGGGCCTTTCGCCCCTGAGCGCAACCAGGTGTACCGGCCGTGGGCGCGGTGGGCGCGGTACCTGCAGGCACGCAACATTGAAGTTTTGCGCTTTGATTATCGGGGAGTGGGTGAGAGCACCGGGCGGTTTGAGGATCAGAGCTTTGCCGACTGGATGAAGGATGCATCGAGGCTCGCTCACTGGCTCGGCCAACGAATGCCGCGTGTACCGCTGCTTCTGCATGGCCTTACCCTAGGCGCGATTGTCGCCGGACGATGCTTTGAGCAAGGCATCGGAGACGGGCTCATCCTCTGGGCGCCTCCTGCGCACGCAAATGCGGTACTGCATCCCGCGCTGAAGATGTGGGTGACGCTGCAAAATCTTTCCGCCCGCGCAACAGATCGTAAGCCGATCTCCGCATATCTCCACCAGCTTAAGGAAGAGGGAAGGCTCGAGGTCAACGGGTATATCTGGTCGAGCCGGCTATGGGACGAGTCCTTTCATTTCAGCACTCCGGCGCGGCTGGCTAGTGTGGCAAGTGCCGCTGCCCACGACCGCCCGGTGACCATACTAGAACTTGGGCGCGAGGCGACCCCACTGGTGCGAGGGGGACTTAGCGGGTACGAGGAGTCGAACGATCTGACCTGGCTCTACTCTTCGCAGTATGACTGGATCAGTTCAGCGATACGCATGCAGAAGGGGCACACAAGGTATGAAGCAGGCACTTACGAGTCGAGCGCTCATCTCGCTTAGTTTCTCTGGAACTATGACGCGCGGTACCTATCACAAGCCTTTGGACCGCATGGCAGAAGGCGATATCTATGCAAGCGCAAGCGGCCGGACAGGTGTGCTTATCATCAACTCGCTCACCGCGCCGCGAGCCGGTAACGCCGATGCATCTGTTTACTGGGCAAAGGTGATGGCCGAAGATAACTATCCCTGCTTCCGTTTTGACTTGCCGGGCCTGGGCGATAGCGAACCTGACTTCGCGCAGGAAACTGACTTGCTTAGCTTCATCACAAGAGGCGGCTACGCATCGATGATCGGCCAGCTTCTTGAAGAGCTTGTCGAACGCTTTGAGCTTGACGGAGTTATCGTCATCGGTCACTGCGCCGGCGCGGTGACGGCACTCTACGGTGGGTCGAAGCAGAAGCTCTGCCGGGGTCTTGTCCTGATGGATCCCTACTTTAACTATCCACGCCTTGTAAGCCGCGTCGCTCCCGCGATCTCGATCTGGTCGCGCCATAACAGATTGGGTCGCTTGCTTCGCCACTCCTACGATCTCGGCCGAGATCTGCAGCGCGCCGTGCGCAGAGACGGTCTGCCGCCAAGCGCGAACCGTGCTCTGCTTGAACAGTGGCGCCATGTTGCCTCACGTGGAATGCCCATCCTGATCGTCCAATCACCCAGCCTCAAACCGACCGCGGGACAGTTTGACTATATTGGCCACGCCGTTGCGCTGGCCGGTCGTAAGGCGCAGGTGACGGTTGAACTGGTCTCGGGCACAGATCACTCCTTCGCCAATCAAGCCGGTCGTCAGCGCGTTCGCGAGATCTTGCAGAGGTGGCTCGCTACGCAGAAAAGTCTCCGCGTGCTTGCCCGCGACTCAGCGTCCGCAGCGCTCGCCTCGCAGCCCGACATAGCCGCAATGATCTAACTAAGACTCTGCTCTCTATGCCGATGCGAGCTGTGACCCGTTGTTCTCGTCAAGGCCGAGAGATCGGATCGATGGCCAAAGATTGTGGCCGCGCTCAGCGGTAGCCCGAGGTTTGATCAAGAGGCCGCCATCTACAAGGAGTGGCAATTCGCTGGTTCAGCACACTAAGCGGCCGCGATCGTCCAGGTTTCGGGCGGGCTACTGAGATGCATTGGATGCAAATGGCTCTCGAGGCAGAAACAGGCTGAAGGCACTTCCGCTCCGACCTGTGCGATCGCTGGAACGAAGCTGGATGAATCCATGGTGTTTCTCGATAATGCCATGGGAGATCCACAATCCTAGGCCCGTGCCGTTGATACCCTTGGTGGTGTAGAAGGCTTCAAAGACGCGGCGCATCACTTCCTCAGACATGCCGACGCCGTTATCGGCAATCGTGATCCGCAGGCCGGCCGTGTCCGTCCGCCAGGCACATGTATCGCTGGTGCGAACGAGAAGTCGGCCACCATGCTTCATTGCTTCGACAGCGTTGCCGACCAGGTTGTTGAGCACCTGTCGTATCTCTCCTTCGTAGCAGCTGATCAGTTCCCTGCTTCTATGCTCGACGACTAGATCGATATTCGAGTTGGAGAGACGGCCCGCGTACAAGCCAAGCGTTGGTCCTACGAGTTCTTGGGCGCTGATTGCCAGGGGTTTGGTCGACTGCCTGTGGAAGCGAAGCGTATGACTGACGATCTGCGAGACTCGGGCGAGCTCTTGATCGGCTGTGCTGAGCAGTTGCTTGGCTTCTGTGAGATGGTCGCAACGTTGCGCCAGGTAGAGCAGATTGGTGACGGCCTCGAGCGGGTTATTAATCTCGTGCGAGATGGAAGCTGCAAGTCGCCCGACAGCAGCCAGTTTCTCGCTCTGGATGAGCGCCTGCTCGGAGCGCTTCTCCTGGTCGATGTCAGACAGGGCAACAACGCCTCCAGTCACCACCCCCTGGTCGTTAATCACCGGCGCCGCCGACAGGCTCATCCAGGCTCTGGTTCCATCGATGCGCTCGTAGATGTACTCTTCCGCAGGCACGGTGAGGCCGGCCTGCATGGCGCGCGTCAGAGGGTCTTCACTCCTACGCAGGGGCCGGCCATCGTCATGGAAGGCGGGCCACTCCCCGCCGAGTTCGGCCAGCGGACAAGGAGGCGTGGTGCGGCATAGCATGCTCTCAACGCGCCGATTGGCAACCACGATCTCCCCAGTCGGCTTGGCCAGAAGCACTCCGACGGGAAGGTGATCGAGCATCACCTGAAGGGTTTCTCTTTCGCGCTTGAGTTCGGCGACCGCGTCGCGAATCTCATACTGCCTGGCGCGCGCACGCAGCGCAGCCTGGACACTGCTGACGAGCGTGGAGGTGCGAATCGGCCTCTCGAGAAGTACAGGAGAGCCCAGCGGCAGACGCTCTGCCTGAAGACGGCTGCTGTGGCTGGTCTCGCGTCCGCTCCCAGTCAGAATCAGGATAGGCAGGTCTGACCAGGCCGGCTGCCTGTGCACCAGCTCACCCACTAATTGAATCAAGCCAGAGCTCAGCGCCTCTTCCGCTATCAACAAGGGCCCAACTGGCTCCGTTTCGCTTCTCGCTGGGAGGCTTTTGCTGGTCTCCGCGGCGATGCCATGCTGCTGCAGCACTTTGGTGATGAGTTCCGAATCGCGCCCAGTTGGCGCGATCACACGGACAACCATGCTCACGATCAGGCCTCGTCGGCGGACTTGTTTCTACCGTCCAGTGAGTGAGGTACTCCGGTCAAAATTCCCTGGAAGTTTCTCAAAGGCTCGCCAACGGTCAGGCCGCGGGCATCCAGGCTGAACTCGCGGAGGGTCCGCTCGTGCACACCCACCCTTTGCTTGAGAACGGAGATCACCTGCCGGATCTCACCCTTGGCCTCAAAGTAGCGGAGCAACACGACCGTGTCCGCCAGGTAGCTCACGTCCACTTCGGCATGCGTGTTCCCGACCAATCCGTGCTGGGTAAGGATGATGAAGGTAACCACACCTTTCTGATTGAGGAAGGCGACCAGCTCATGAAGCTGAAGCGTCAGATCCTTTTCGCCGGGCATGGCATAACGAAATCCATTCAGGCTGTCGATGACAACCACGCGAGTGTCTCGCTCGGTGACATCTCTCCGGATCTGCCAGACGAATTCGCCTGGCGATAGTTCGGCGGGGTCAATTTGCGACATGGCAAGCGTACCTTTGGCGATCTCCTCACGCACCGTCATGCCGAGCGCTTCGGCTCGCTCTTGCGCGGTGCGCAGGACTTCGTCAAACGCGTAGACGATCGCACGGTCCCCTCTCTTTGCCGCCGAGAAGGCATACTGCATCGCTAAGGTGGACTTTCCCGCTCCGGTGGCTCCGACGAGCAGGGTAGACGAGCCTCGATTGATCCCGCCCCCGAACATGTCATCGAGGGCAGCAATGCCGCTCTTCACCCGGTCGCTCGCGTAATTGCTGTCATGCTCGTTGGCAACCAGGCGAGGATAGATCCTTACCCCACCGGTCTCGATGGTGTAATCGTGAAAGCCCTCCCGATAACGACTGCCGCGGAGCTTAACGATTTCGATCTGCCGGCGAGTCACCCCATAGCTTCGCTGCACCTTGTCGAGCCGCAGGACTCCGTGCGCGATACTTTGAAGCTGCATGTCGCTGCCCTCGGCGGAACGGTCATCGAGAAGCAGGACCGTTGTGTCGCGCCCTGCGAAGAATTGCTTGAGCGCGAGCAGCTGCCGACGATAGCGCATGGTGTCAGCGGCTAGGAGCCTGAGCTCGGAGAGAGAGTCGATCACCAGGCGACTTGGCTTGCCATCTTTGACTAACTGCGTGAGCCTGTGGATCGTCGACGCAAGCTCGATCTCGCTGGGATGGAAGACGGTGTACTGCTGCTCGGGACTGAGGCTGGCTTCTTCAGGCACGAACTCCGCGATGGCAAGGTCATCAAGACTCCAGCCGTGAGAGCGTGCGGAGGCCTCGAGCTCAAGCCTAGACTCAGAGAGGGTGACGTAGAGCGCTCGCTCGCCGGCCTGGATACCTGCCATGATGAACTGCATGGCAACAGTCGTTTTTCCTGTACCGGGTGTCCCTTCGAGCAGATACATCTGACCGACCGGGAGGCCACCGGAAAGGATGTCATCCAACCCATCCACGCCAGTTTTCATCCGGGTAGGCTGCAACGCTTCTGCGACTGAGGTGCTCATGGATGACTTCGCCTCTGGAGCTGAACTTCGGGTGCCTGTAGCGCTGTTCTAAGAAGCGCACCCAACAGGCGACTCCTTCCGCTTGGCCGACCCTCGAAGGATACCAAGAATCAGGCGCAACCGTTGTTGGTCTGAGGCAAGCGCCATGCGCTGTATCGTACGAGTGTGCGGCTGACGAGATTGGCCGACCTCTGGTAGATGGGCCTAGGAGATGAGGCGCTAGGCTTGAGCAATGCGTTTGCCCGCATTGACTGACCCCGCAGCTTGCATCAGAAAAGCTTCATGATTTCAGGGACGATGCTGTGCAGCGGCAGGATGGCGTCAGCAGACTGGGGACCTGCAAGCGCGCCCGCCAGCCCCAACGACCGGCTGCTTGCGCTCTCCCTGCAGCAGCAGACCTCCAACCTCTTTCAGTCTGCGAGCGCCCAGGATCCCATTCTGCCCGGCGGCTGAGCCGGTCGGTGAGCGAATGGGTAAAGACCGGCGGCAGGTGCTGCACAACGCAGACAGGGAGCGGGAAGCTGGCCGAAGCATGGGAAGGATCTGAGCGAGCGCAGCCGGGCTGCCCGTCGATACGCCGATGACCAGGATTTCAGGGTCACTAAGGTCTAAGCTGCTTCGCTTTGCACGTTTGCGAGTCAGCATCGGCATGCATCAATAGAGCTCGGCTGGCAGGATCGACAGCTCTGGTGACTTGGATGGTCACGTGGATAACGCGCAGCAGGAAAGGCTTGGATAACATGCGAAGTGCATCCTGGCAGCTAACAACGATGCTTAACATCGCGCAAGGATCGATTGGTCGAGCCCGAATACTGATTTGAGTAACCTGGCTATCGGCAGCGCCTTGCAAGTGCGAGCCAGCATACGCTTTGGTGGTCTGAAGTATCGCTAGCAGTGACTATAGCCGCGGCCGCGACGGGTTTATCCATGAATCATCTGTCATCCATCTGTTTCCGTGGAAATGGTCATCTTGCAAATCTAATCTATCTAGACGCAGGTTGATAAACAACATCCTGGATAGAGCTTGAGCATAACTTAGCGATGGATGAGGAAGATCTGATGACTCTGCACACTTAGGTGCAGGTCAGGCAGCAGAGAGCGGCCGCAGAGTTTCAATGCAAGTGTCCCGTAGCGGCACTGGCTATGCCCTTGGTAAGCTCTCGCGGGGTCAATCGCCGCTGCCAGCGTGCTAGGATTTGCAGTATGAAAGTCGGCATCTCGGTGGTTCGGCCGTTTCACGTGTCTATGATGGCCAATGCCCTGTGCCGTCACGCCGAGTCGGTAGGGATCTACAGCTCGGCGCCGAGAAAGTTTTTCGGCAAGCTGGATGAGCGCGTCAGAACCCACCTGGTGCCTTCCCCGGTCGAGATCCTGGGCAGAGTCATTCCCCTGCCCCACCTGGCGTTCCAGCGCGGGATCACTCTCTGGGACAGCATGGTGGCCGTCGCCATGCCAAAGATGGACGTCACGATCGGGCTCGCTACCCAGTCGCTTTCAACCGGGCGCGCAGCCCACAAAAAAGGTGGTCGGTATGTGCTAGACCGCGCTTGCCCGCATGTGGACTTTCAGCAGCAACTGGTGCGGGAGGAGTCCGAGAAGGTGGGAGCCGCCTTTGATCCGGAGCCGGCCTGGTACCGGGACCGCCAGCTTGCCGAGTACGAGCTTGCCGATACCATCCTGACGCCTTCTGACTACACCGCGCGGACCTTCCCTGCTGCGCTTCGCGCCAAGTGCGTGATCGCTCCGCTGCTGGGCCGTGCCACGGCCAAGGGCGAAATCAAATTGGCACGGAATACCCCATTCACTGTCGGCGTGTTGGGTGGCCATCCTTTGCGCAAGGGGTATGTTTATCTGCTGGAAGCCTGGAAGCGGCTGGCCCTTCCGGACGCCCGGCTGATGATTCGCAGCAGTGCTGATTTTTCGGAGTTTCCTCGGCTTGCCGAGTTGCTCAAAGAGTTACCCTCGGTCGAGCTGATCGAGTACATCCCAAACATCGCCGAGTTCTACCAGCGCTGCGACCTTTTTGTACTGCCGAGCGTTGACGATGGCTTCGGCATGGCGCTGTTTGAAGCCATGGCGAACGGGGTGCCCAGCATCTCCACCAGGAATTGCGGCGCCTCCGAGCTGCTGGTCGATGGTCGCGAGGGTCTGGTGATCGACGCTCGCAGCGTCGACCAACTCGCCGAATCCATCCTCAAGCTCTATGAAGATGAGCCACTTCGGCAGCAGTTCGCCATAGCGGGTCAGAAGGCGGTCGAGCGGATCGCCGCCACCCGTGTCTACGAGACTGTTCTGAGTGAGGTGCTGGAGGGCGCGGCGCCGCTACGACCCGCAGCCCTTTCACACGCCTAGACCCAGCCCAGATGCGTGCGTCGCCATGTCACCCGGCTGGGCGACGTGCCGAAAGACACCGGCCAGATAAGACCTCAGTCCGCCATCACCCATATGGGTCGCAGAAGAAAGTGAATCCACGATGACCCTGGCTTCGCACCGCTACTTCATGAGCTCGGACTACTCAGGCGAGCGAGGAACGGTAGAGCTTCCGCCGCCACCGTGGCAGAGCGGCATACACGCCGAGATGCGCTATCCCTACGATGTTTTGGAGCAGGCGCTTCCGCAGGTCAACGCGCGTGGGCTGCACTTCTACTTCACCAAAAATGCTTACAGCCTGCCCGAGTACGGCCCGCACGTGGTCTCGATGCTGCTGCAGGAAGAACGGTGCAAAGTGCCGGTGTATGGCCGTTACATTCGGGCGACGATTCGCAACCTGATGCCCAAGCCTTTCCTGGGATGGCGGCCTCACTGGCCGCTTACCTCGGTCGAGGCCGTGTTGACCTTTGAGTACACACGGGACTGGTACACGCACCTGAAGTCGCGCTGGGCGAGGGCGCATCCGCCTGCCGAGTGGGGGACGCCGATCCGCAAGGAGCCGAAAGACCTACGCATCCCGCTTGGCTACCACAGCCAGGTCGAGGTGCCGTACATCCCGATCAAGGAACGCTCGCTCGACATGTTTTTTGCCGGTGAGGTGCGCCACCCGGTTCCCAAGTGGGATTATCGAGCATTCACCTCTACTTCCAAGTTTGAAGTGAGGGGGCAGCTCTTCCGCGAGCTTGAGAGGCTCAAGGACGAGTGGAGGATCGATCTCGGCGCCATCGGGTCAACGGACAACAAGAAGAATGAGAAGGTCTTCAATACGTACTCGGACAAGATGATGAATACGCGGATCTGTCTGGCTCCGCGTGGTACGCTGCCCGATACCTTTCGCCACTTCGAGGGCATGCGCGCCAGCTGCCTGATCGTGAGCAACCCTGTGCCTGTCGAACCTTACCTTTATGGAGCGCCCATGCTGCTGATCGACCACTGGTCAGAGATCCGAGCCATCCTGGCCAAGTATGGCCGCAACAATGACTTTATTGAGGAGATGGGGGCCAAGGCGAACCAGTGGTGGAAGACACGTTGCACCCCTGAGTTGCTCGGGCGATACATAGCTGACGAGTTGAACAAGGGTTGAGGTCAGCTCAACGGCTGAGACGGACCGACCGCAGTGCGGATGCAGGCGTTGCGCGGCTTAGGTTTGCGGCTTGGGCTGGCGGCTTAGGTTTGCGGCTCGAGTTCGCGGCTCGAGTTCGCGGTCTTGAGCCTTCACACTGGAGGTTTGCGTGTTGGACCGCGCGCCCGGGATCTTGAGCTCTGATGGATCCCCGCGCTGCCCAGTGCCGGTAGCTGGCGCTGCTGGCAGCTAGCTCCGCTTCGCTGCCAGGGTAGGAAACTTTCCGGCAATCTTGCCCCACAGCATTTCGCGCACTTCATCCACCTGAAAGAGCCAGTAGCAGACCAGACCGACGATCAGCGTCGTTGCCACGGAGAACAGGGCCTGCAATCCGTAGTTGAAGCTTGCCACGTGGTAGACGGGCCAGACAAAGGCGATCGTGCAGGCGATCAAAATGAGGAAGAGTTGCGTAACGGGTCTGTGGTTCAGCTTGGCGTGACCGAGGAAGAGTTTGTCGTTGAGGTGAAGCAGGTAGAAGAGCTGGCCAATCTCAAAGACCAGCCAAGTGGTCACAAAGCCCTGCAGGCCGAAGCGCATCATCATCGGAATGGCGACCAGCGACATGGCTCCGTAGCTGAACAGGGTGAGCCAGGAGATCTCGCTCACCTTGTTGCTGGAGAACTGAAATTGGTACTTGTGCTCCTTGATGCTAAGGATAGAGATCGTCAGACCGAGTGTGATGCAGACGCCGGGATTGAAGAGCTGCCCCTTGTGCAGCCAGAGTTGCAGGAGCAGCGGGGTGGCCAGCATGGACCCAAAGGTAATCGGCGGAGTCAGTAGCAGGATGATGCGTTCGGACATGTCATAAAGCCGGGCGAGCCGGCCCCAGTCCTGCTGCCCGTAGATGAGGGTGATCTCGGGGCTGAGCGAGTTGGTGACCAGGTAGAGGATGCGCCGGCTCATCGAGTAGATCGTGCGGGTGACCGAAAAGACGACCACTGCGGCCGGGCCAAGGAGTCGCTGCATGAGCAGCACGGGGACCTGATAGGCAATCAGGTTCGAGGAAGCGAGCAGCATGTACTGCGAGCTCGGCTTGAGGATGGCGCTGAGCGAGCCTTTTTTCCAGTACTTGACGGTCGGCCGAAGCTGCGGCGCCCTGCGGCTGAGATCAAAGTAGAGGAACAGAGCCATGCCGAGAGTGACCGAGATCTGCCCGGCTGCGATGATCGGGAAACCCCTGCGGAGGGAAACCAGAGCGACCATGACCAACATACTGAGCAGCTGGTTGGCATTGCCAAAGTGAGCTCCGCGATGCGCCTCGCCGAAGACCATGTAGCTGCCCGAAAAGAAGCCGAAGAGCATGCTCGCCATCACCTGCATACCCAGCAGGTAGAGCGTCCAGTGAGCAGCAGCAGGAGAGATGGTCAGGTGCAGCCAGCCCGTGATGGGCAGCAGAAAGATAACCAGAAGGAGCACGGCAGCGCCGAAAAAGGCAGCGAGGAGGATGCGCAGGCCGGCCGACTGAGTCTCTCGACACTCCTGGACCTCACCACGGTTGTAGTGAATGGTCATCTGCATGTTGGTGTATGTCTGCAGACCGTAGTTAAAGGTGCCGAGATAACTGACGGCCGCGCTGAGCGCGATCCATTGTCCATAGATGGTGGTGCCGAAGACACGAATGAATGCCGCCGGCAGGAGCAGCTGCGTCACCATGACAACGACCTGGTTGGCATTTTGCGCGGCGAAAAGCTTAACGATGCGGCGTATCGTGGTCATCCGTGGCCCGGGTACTCACTGGTAGAGCGGTTAGGACGCCTCTCGTAACATTTGCCTGAGAGCCCGGCCAGAGGGAGCCACCAGGAGAGGGCTGAGCGATTGGTCACCCTCACAGAGGCTGAGCTGTGAGAGCCAGGGAGGATCGGGGAGAAGCAGTTCCAAACCACTTCTTGAAGCCGCAGGGTGTCCCGGAACAGGAAACAGAGCAATCGGAACAACCGGCTACATCTTGTATCGGCCGAGATCTTCGTCATTCAAGTTCTCGAGCCAGTTTTTCAGGTCTTCCGGAGTCGCCTGGTCTGCCGGATTGGGAATGACCTTTGCGGTTCGCAGCACATCCTCGCTGACAAAGATCGGGCAATCTGAGCGCAGCGCGAGCGCCAGCGCGTCGGAGGGGCGGGCGTCGATGGTGATCACCTCGCCCTCCTGCTCCAGCCAGATGACAGCGAAGAAGGTATCGTTGCGCAACTCCGAGACGACCACGCGCTGGACCTGGGCGTTGAGACCCTGGATCATGTTGCGCAGCAGGTCGTGGGTCATAGGCCGCGGCGTGGTCGCTTTTTCGACCTCGAGAGCGATAGCGCTGGCCTCGAAGAGACCCACCCAGATCGGCAGGACGGTATTGCCCTCGAGATCCTTGAGGATCACGATAGGCTGCTGGGTCGATGGATCCACCATCAGGCCGCGGATCTTCATCTCTACATCCATACGCTTACCTCCTGGCTGAGGCGACCACTCTCGACCATCTGCTCCCCGACTATCTGCTCCCCGACCAGGCTGTTCGGGTGGCACAGGGTGACCCGGACCTGAGCGTAACTTCCTGGAGCAGGCAGGATCGGCTGCGTGGTGGTGAAGTTCAGCGTCTTGTTCTGGGTCGTTCTGCTCGTCACCTGACCCCGCGCCGGGTTGTGCCCCTCGACCATGACCTCGAGCACCTGGCCGACGTGCCTGGCGTAGCTGGTCCGCTGCAGCTCGCGCTGCCGGTCAAGCAGAACCTGCAGACGCGTCACCTTCTCCGTCTCCGGGATCGAGTCTGCCATGGTGATCGCGGGAGTGTTCGGACGGGGCGAGTACTTAAAGGCAAAGACCGCGTCGTAGTTAACCTCAGCTAGCATCTCGAGCGTCTCCTCGAAGTCCGCCTCGGTCTCGCCCGGGAAGCCGACGATGATGTCGGTCGTCATGCTAATCTCGCGGGCGGCGGCCTTGATCCAGCGGATGCGCTCCAGGTACCAATCCCGGGTGTACTCACGGGCCATTAGGCCCAGCACTCGGGTCGAGCCGGACTGCACGGGCAGGTGCACGTGATCGCAAAGCGCCGGTACCGAGTCGATGGCTTGGACAATCTCCCGGGTAAAGTCACGGGGGTGCGAGGTGGTAAAGCGCACCCGGCGGATGCCAGAGATCTGGCCCACCGCGGCGAGCAGGTCGGCGAAGCTAAGCCGGCCTTCGGGGTCTCGGTAGGAGTTGACATTCTGGCCGAGGAGCTGGATCTCGGTGTAGCCGCTGTCGGCCATCCGGCGCGCTTCTTCAAGGACAGACGTTGAGGTTCGTGACCGCTCCTTGCCGCGTGTATAAGGAACCACGCAATAAGCGCAGAACTTGTCGCAGCCTTCGACGATGGTGATGTAGCCGCGGTGAGGGTTCGATCGCGCGGTGAACTCGGTGACAAAGGTCTCATCGGTCTGGCGGTCGTCGAGCCCGGTGATACGAGTCTTGCCAGCCTCCAGCTGCACCAGCATCTCGGGCAGCTTACGATAGCTTGCCGAACCGGAGACCAGCGAGACATACGGGGCGCGCTCAAAGATGCGCTCACCCTCCTGCTGCGCGACACAGCCCAGAACGCCGAAGCGCTTGCCCTGCTTGTGCAGCTTCTTGTAATCGTTGAGGCGGTTAAAGACCTTTTGCTCAGCTTTGTCGCGGATCGAACAGGTGTTGTAGAGGATCAGGTCGGCAGCTTCTTCAGTCTGTACCTGCGCGTAGCCTTGGCTCTCGAGTGTGCCGATGACCTTCTCAGAGTCGTGCACATTCATCTGGCAGCCGAAAGTTTCCAGGTAGAAGGTCTTACTCGGCTGGTCGCTGGCGTGCACGGGCGCAGCCAATACGGGCGGGGGCATAGCCCGTAGTATAGCTCAGGGAGGGCCGGGCGCCTGTTCTGCAGCAGCCATTCGGTGGCACCAAAGATCAGGCGAAGCTTGCGTATCCCTCTGGAAGTGTTCCCGAACGGGTGCGTGCCTGCTTGATCGCGACCTGGCTCAAGCAGCCGCTAAGGCAGCCGATCAGCTACGGACGCAGTTGGCGATCCTTGCTGCCCAGCCTCGTAGCCCTTTGAGGATTCCGATGACAGAAGAAGAGCTGGTTCCACTTGCCTACGACGCGCAACACAACTGCTTTGGCTGCGGCGAACTCAACCCGGTCGGGCTGCAGATGAGATTCCTCACCAATGCCAGTCGACAGGTGATCTGCCATCTGCTTGTACCTGAGCGTTTCCAGGGGCCGCACGGCTTTGCGCACGGCGGCGTGATCGCGAGCATGCTCGATGAAGCGATGAGCAAGGCCATCCATGCCTCTGCGGAGGCGGCCGGGCTGATGGCCATGACCCGCCACATGGAGACCAACTATCTACGTCCTGTTCCTCTGGACACGCCGCTGGTCTTAAAAGCCAGCCAAAGCCTGGTAGAGGGTCGCAAGCATTTCTGCGAGGCTTTGCTGGCTGACCAAGCCGGCCAGCTGCTTGCAACGGGCAAGGCAGTGTTCATCGCGATCGCTCGCCAGCCCGAGCACAAACACTGAGCTGCGGGTAGTGGGTCAGTTTGAAATCTTCCGATTCAAACTGACCCACTACTGAGCTGCGCTGATCTTTTCGCTAGTACTTGGCCATGTAGTAGCCTCAACCGATGGCGGCCTTACGCTCCTTCTTCCTCTTGCTTCTCTTCCAATTTGCGGGAGAAGTGCTCCGCACGGTCGCGCACGTCCCGGTGCCCGGGCCGGTGCTCGGCATGGTGTTGCTGGCCGCGTGGTACCTGCTACGGCGCCGCGACCCCCCGCCTGCTCTTGAGCAGACTGCCGACAGTCTGCTCGGATGGCTGGGGCTGCTCTTTGTGCCGGCGGGCGTGGGCATCGTCGCAAACCTTGCGCTGCTTCGCTCTGCATGGCTGCCCATTTCGGTGGCTCTCGTCGGTTCGACCTTGCTGACACTGGTGGTCACTGCCTGGATCATGCAACGCGTTGGGCGGAGCCTTGCATGAGCGCGCCCTTACCCCAGCTCAACATCTCGCCCGGCGTGCTGCCGCTGTTTGCTCTGGCGCTGACCATTGGCTGCTACCTGCTCGGCCTCGAGCTTCAGCGACGCACGCGCAGTCCACTGGCCAATCCCGTGCTGATCGCGATTGTGCTTGTCGGCGTCACCCTTCGCCTGCTCCATCTCTCCTACGCCATCTATTTTTCCGGGGCGCAGTTCATCCACTTTCTACTTGGCCCGGCGACGGTTGCCCTGGCGATCCCTCTGGTGCGGTCGCTCGAGAGAATGCGCCGCAGCCTGTGGCCGATGCTCGCCGCGCTGCTGGGCGGATCGCTGGTCAGCATGCTGAGCGGTTACGGATTGGTGCGTCTGCTTGGCGGCAGCCAGCTGGTTGCTCTCTCCATGCTGCCCAAGTCGTTGACCACGCCCATAGCTATCGCGATCGTCCAGAACATCGGCGGCAATGCCTCGCTAGCTGCCGTGCTGGCCATTGCGGGCGGCATCCTTGTCGCGGTCACCATGGATCATGTGCTTGGCTGGATGAAGCTTACTGACCCGGCAGTACGCGGACTCGCAGCCGGAGCCGCCGGCAGCGGCATCGGCGCAGCGCGCGTGATTCCCCAGCACCCCCTTTCCGCAGCCTTTGCCGGGGTCGCGATTGGGGCAAACGGCTTTATCACGGCCGTGCTTGCGCCGCTCATCGTTCCCCTACTCAAGCACTGGTGAGTACTTGCGCGTCCGTCCCAAAGTGCGGACGAAGCTTGCCGCTTCAACGAGCTAAACCGCTGCCGCCTCATCGCTGCTTCGCCTGCGCTAAACTAAGGATTCATTGAACAATCAGCGATGATTGGCCCGAGGCAAACAGCGGCCTGAGGCCTCAATGCAAAGGGAGCAAAGACCATGGCAGATCTGCACGCGCACAATGGCAACGGAAACGGTACCAACGCAGGCCTGAGACTCAAGCTCGGACTGGCTGAGATGCTCAAGGGCGGCGTGATCATGGACGTCACTGATGCCAACCAGGCGGAGATCGCAGAAAAGGCCGGCGCAGTCGCAGTCATGGCGCTGGAGCGCGTCCCGGCGCAGATTCGCGCGGAAGGCGGCGTTGCGCGTATGGCCTCGATCAAGGTGATCAAGGAGATCATGGGTGCGTCCTCGATCCCGGTGATGGCCAAGTGCCGGATCGGCCACTTTGCCGAGGCGCAGGTGCTGCAGGAGCTGGGCGTGGACTTCATCGACGAGTCGGAAGTACTGACGATGGCCGATGAAGTGCACCACGTGGACAAGCACAAGTTCAAAACGCCATTCGTCTGCGGCGCGCGCGATCTTGGCGAGGCGCTTCGCCGCATTGCAGAGGGAGCGGCGATGATCCGCACCAAGGGTGAGGCGGGGACCGGCGACGTGGTGCACGCGGTCAAGCACATGCGCCAGATCGTCCGCGAGATGCGCGCCCTCACCGTGCTTGCGGATGACGAGCTCTTCGTGGCGGCCAAGGACCATCGCGTGCCTTACGAGCTGGTACGCATGGTCGCGAAGACAGGCAAGCTGCCGGTGCCGAACTTTTCAGCCGGAGGCATCGCCACACCGGCCGATGCAGCGCTGGTGCGCCAGCTTGGCGCCGAGGCGGTCTTTGTCGGCTCGGGCATCTTTATGAGCGACAGCTACACCTTTGCGCCACGCGCCGAGGCCGAGAGCCGGGCCCGCGCGATCGTCCGCGCAACGACCCACTTTGATGACCCGCAGGTGCTGCTTGAGACCAGCGAGGAGTGCACCGGCTCGATGAAGGGGCTGGCGGTTGCGGCGCTCGACCAGGCGCACCTGCTGCAGAGCCGGGGTGACTGAGCTGGCCCTGCGGACGCGGTGGAGTTGCTGAGCTGCTGGTGCCGGTCGCGAGTGGATTCCGGGTCCGTCAGTGTCGGTTTGCAGTAGGTGACTTCGCGCTTACACTTGCGGCGTCGTTCGAGGGACCGTACTCGTTGTGGCATCTTGCTCTTTGTTCAAAAAGACGTCGCTCCTGAGCAGTGTGGGTGAGTGATGTGGTGCGCAGGGCTACAACGGTATGTGGAAGCAGGACAAAGGCTTTGTTGCGCAGGTTGGCAGAGTGTGGCGCAGAGTACAGAGCGTTGCGCAGGATGACATCGCAAGGAGCAGATGGCCGAGCAGAGATCACTCCGCGTTGGTGTTCTAGCGCTGCAGGGCGACTACGAAGCACATGCCTTGGCGGTGCGTGAAGCCGCCGCGGAGAGTGGGCTGGCAGCAAAAGCCGTGCTGGTCCGCAAGCCGGAGGAGCTCGCAGGACTGGACGGTCTGATCCTGCCCGGCGGCGAGTCCACTACCTTCCTCAAGTTCCTCGAGCGGGATGGCTTCCTTGCTGATCTGCAGAGCTTTGTTAGCTCTCGACCAACCTTTGCTACCTGCGCCGGCACGATCCTGCTGGCGAACGAAGTGTTGCACCCATCGCAGCCTTCGCTCGCTGTGCTGGACGCCTCGGTCGAACGAAATGCCTACGGACGCCAGAACGACAGCTCTATTGAGCAGACTGAGACCAAGCTGCCGGGCGGCGGAGCCATTGAGGCTGTCTACATACGCGCCCCCCGGATCGTTCGCGTAGGCGGCTCGGTGGCTGTTCTGGCTGAGCGAGAAGGCTTTCCGGTACTGGTCGAGCAGGGGCATCTGCTGGCCGCGACCTTTCACCCAGAGCTTTCCACAGACCGCCGTGTCCACGCCTACTTCCTGGCGGCAGTCGCGCGGTTTGCCAGCCGGCAAGGGACCACGGACAACGAAACGCATGCCTGACTCCCTACCAAGCGGCGCTTGCCCCTACCCTGCCAGCTGCTCGGGCTGCGCTGCGCGATGAGCCGCTCGCTCTGGCTGCCGCCCAATGGTTCGCTGCAGGGGCATGCCTTCGACACGCTGCTGGCAGGCAACCTCGCAGTCCTAGCAGCCCTGCTGGTCCTCGCGCACGTGATCCTGATCTACGCGCTTGTGCGGCGGCGTCCTTCGCTGAGTTTGCCGCCAGAGGCAAGCCTCGCGCCCGCCTCGCAGCAGGAGCAGCCGTTAAGAGCGGCCGGCTTTGCGAGTGAGGCTGAGCTCCGCGAGCGGCGTCGATCGGCGAGCAAGAGACCTGGCCACGTGCGCCGCGTGACCTTTGGCAAAGCCTTGCTCCCCGCTTTCTGGAGGATCGAGACCCTCCCGCTCCTGCTCTGCTGCGCGCTTTTTGCGGCGATGACCATCACCTCAGAGCGGCTCTGGGCTGTGCTGCGGTACACCGGCCCGGCTCCCGAGGCGATGCAGGTCGAGGTGGTCGGGGTGCAGTTCCAGTGGTACTTTCGCTACCCGGGCGCGGATGCGCGGTTCGGCCTGACCCGGCCACAGCTGGTGGACGCTGCAGCCGGGAATCCCCTCGGCCTTGATAGAACAGACGCGAGCGGCCGGGACGATCTCGTCTCAAGCCTCCTGGTGCTGCCGGCCGGGCGCGAGGTGGACCTGCGCCTGCGTGCGCACGATGTGATCCACGGCTTCTTCATCCCGGGCATGCGGCTCAAGCAGAATGCTGTGCCGGGGCTGGTGCTGCACGTGCACTTTACGCCGGTGACCGCGGGCGACTACCCGGTCCTCTGCACCCAGGTCTGCGGCTCGGGCCATGCGCGGATGCAGGCGCTGCTGCGGGTTGTCTCGCCCGAGCAGTATCAAGCCTGGCTCGCAGCACACCAGCGCCTGCGTACGGCGGTGGCGGAGCGTGTGCAGTGAAAGCCGTGCGAACGTCTGCGCATCGGCCTAGGCTGCTAGTCCTGACGACCGATCATCGCACGCTCGGCGCGCAGTACCTTGCCCTCTCGCTCGTGGCGGTCGCGATTGGGACCCTGCTGTCGCTGATCATGCGCCTGCATCTGGTCGCGCCGGGCATGCGTCTGCCGCTTGTCGGCGTGCTGCCGCCGGAGAGCTACCTGGCGCTGGTGACTATGCACGGGACCTTGATGATCTTCTTCGTGCTCACGACCGCACCTTTGAGCGGCTTCGCCAACCTGGTGCTGCCGGAGCAGATCGGCGCGCGCGAGATGGCGTTTCCCCGCCTCAACGCCGGGGCCTTCTGGCTGACAGCTTGCGCGCTGATGATCCTGCTCGCTGCCTTTGCGGTCCAGGGCGGCGCGCCGATCTCCGGTTGGACGAGCTATCCGCCGCTGTCAGCGATTGCTGCTGCCGGTCCAGGCCAGGGCCTGGGCATGGATCTGTGGCTGGTTTCGCTCGCCATCTTCTGCACAGCGACGTGGCTGAGCGCGGTGTGCCTGCTGGTGACGATCCTCTACGAGCGCTGCCCGGGTATGCACCTGATGCGGATGCCGCTGACGGTCTGGTCCTGGCTGGTCGCCTCGGTGCTGGTGTTGATTTCGTTCACGGTCCTGGTGGCAGCGCTGCTCATGCTGCTTTGCGATCGGCATGCGGGCACCAGCTTCTTTATCCCGGCAGGCGAGGTGGTGAACGGGGTAGCGCTCAGCGGCCACACGGGCGACGGCTCGCCGCTGCTATGGCTGCACCTGTTCTGGTTCTTCGGCCACCCGGAGGTTTATATCGCGGTGCTGCCGGGCATGGGGCTGACCTCTTCCCTGCTGGCGAACTTCACGCGCCGGCCGATCCTGGCCTACCCGCTCATGGTCGTGACCAGCATTGCGATTGGGCTGCTGGGTCTGGTGGTCTGGGGGCACCACATGTTTGTGAGCGGCATGAATCCTTATGCCGGAACCGCGTTCGCGCTGACCACGATGGCGATCGCGGTGCCCAGCGCGGCCAAGGTGCTGAGTTGGCTGGGCACTCTGCTCGGCTCGCGCCGCAGCGTGACGCCGATGCGGCTGACCACGCCGATGCTCTTTGCCCTAGGCTTTATCTCATTTTTCATCACCGGCGGCCTTACCGGACCGATCCTCGCGCAGCCGGCGCTGGACAGCTACCTGCACAACACCTACTTTGTCGTAGCCCACTTTCATCTCATCATGGCGATGGCGGGAGCTTTCTCGATCTTTGCCGGGGTCTACTACTGGTTCCCTCTGCTGACGGGCCGGCTGATGAACGAGCGACTGGGCCGGTGGCACTTCTGGCTGAGCCTGATCGGCGCCTACGCGACATTCTTCCCGATGCACTTTGCCGGGCTGGCGGGCGAGCCGCGCCACTATGCGCAGCTGACCGGGACCACCTCTTCGCTCGCCGGATTGCTGCCGCTGCAGCGGGGGATCACGTACGCGGCGATGCTGCTCGCTTCTGCACAATGGCTCTTTCTGATCAACCTGGTCTGGTCTGCGCGCCGGGGCCAAGCAGCGCAACTGAATCCCTGGCGGGCCACGACGCTTGAGTGGGCCTCACCCGGCTGGCATGCGCTTGCGCCGGAGCAGAAGCGTGTGGTGCGAGGAGCCTACGTGTACGGGCAAATCGAAGCCGGCACAGAGGCTGTTAGCAGAAGCACAGCGCCTGGCGGCGCTTCTGGTTACGGTCGGATGGAGCGGCCGCAAGCGGATTTTGAAATGCAGTGTGACGCGCCCGCCCAACCCGAGTAAGCTTTGAGCCAGAGGGACTCCTCGCCATGCCCGCGACCTTCACTCCGCGCCCCCAGGTAGAGACAGAACGCAAAGACCCCGGCTTCGGCGGTAAGCCTCCGCTCGATAAGCGGCCGACCGGCGGCGGTGGCGAAGGCGACAACGGCGACGACGGCCTGCGCCGTCGCGGGCCGCGTGAGCTGCTCGATCGCTACCGGCTCGGCCTCTTCTTTATGCTGGCCGGGGACCTGATGTTCTTTATCGCGCTGGTCAGCGCCTTCTTCGTTCGTCAGAGCGCAGGCCACTTTGACGCGCGCGAAAACTACATCACCGACTGGCACCCGCTGCGCGTTCCGCCGATTCTCTGGGTCAACACGGCAATTCTGCTGCTCAGCAGTCTGACGGTCGAGGTCGCACGCCGTAATCTCTTTCGCGAGATGGACATTATTGAAGAGTGGCTGGGCATGGGGCGCCCTGCAGCCAAGCGCGCCCTGCCCTGGCTGCTGGCGACGCTCGGGCTGGGTGCTCTTTTTCTCGCCGGCCAGTGGACAGCGTGGGGACAATTGCACGACGAGCGGCTCTACTTTGCCACCAACCCGAACAGTTACTTCTTTTACATCATCACCGGGAGCCATGCGATCCATCTGCTGATCGGCCTCGCAGCTCTGGTCGCCGCAGTGATCGGCCTCTACAGACTCCAGCGCGTGCAGCTGCGGCAGATCCTGGTCGATTGCGCTGCCTGGTACTGGCATTCGATGGGCGTGCTCTGGATTTTTCTATTTGCACTGCTGGTGTGGTTCCAGTGAGCCTGCTCGCCTACTTGGGTCCGGGCAGCAAGGCAGGGGCGCGCAGCCGTAACAAAGCCGGCCGCGGCGGTCTGCTGGGCGGACCGCTTGGCAGTGCGCTCGTCTTTCTGCTTGGCAATTTGCTCTTTTGGACAGCGCTGCTCTGCAGCCTGCCTGTCGACGCTCACGCCCAAGGCTGCTCGGCCTGCCGGGACGCGACTGCCGGGAGTGCGCCGCAAGTGCGTGCCGGATTACGGCGCGCGATTGTTGCCCTGGTCGTCCCTGCTGGCGGCATCTTCGTCGCTGTCCTGGTGATCGCTCGAAAGATAGAGGAGCAGCGTGAATCGGAAGACCGGGCGAGCTAACTTGTAGGTTGAGAGACGCCCCGTCGGCCACCCTGCCTATACTTTCGCTATGCACACCAACCTGGTCGCGCCTGTGACTCTGACCGGGCGCCATGTGAAGCTTGTACCCCTGTCGCCAGAGCATGCCGAAGATCTTGCCGAAGCGGTGCGCGATGGCGAACTCTGGAAGCTCTGGTATACGAGCGCGCCCGCACCCGACGCGGTCGGGAGCGAGATCGCCCGGCGGCTCGCTCTGCAGCAGACCGGCTCCATGCTGCCCTTTGCGGTGATCGAGCCGGTAAGCGGCCGTGCCGTCGGGATGACGACTTACATGCATGTGGACGCGGCAAGCAGGCGCGTTGAGATTGGCTCAACGTGGTACGCCAGGCGGGTGCAGCGTACGGGCTTTAAATACCGAGGCCAAGCTGCTGCTGCTCGAACATGCCTTTGACACGCTTGGCTGCATTGCGATCGAGTTTCGCACTCATTTTCTCAACCAGCAGAGCCGTCGCGCGATGGAATGGCTGGGCGCGAAGCTGGATGGGGTCCTGCGCTCCCACTCGATCGCGGCCAACGGCACGCTGCGGGACACCTGCGTGTACAGTGTGATCGCTGCGGAGTGGCCGACCGTGCGAGCGCACCTGGAGTGGCAGCTGGGGAGGCCGCGCTAGCTGCTCTCGTGCAGACGTCTTCTTGCAGTCGCCGACGATGGAAACAAGAGGCTGCGGGCTGGAGGCAGTTGCGGCCTGCAGCTTCTGGATCAGCTTTGAATCATGATTAGCGTGTCGCCGGGGCATCGAGTGTGAAGCGCTCGCCTACCTCCATCTTTGGCGCAGCGGCAGATGGATGATCAACCCGGTACATGGTCGCCTCCGCATGCGCGCCCTGCACCTCAAAGACGACATAGTTGAAGACCGGAAATCGGGTGTCGCGGTAGAGGTCTTCGCGTCCGCGCACGAAGATCGGGTAAGGCTTGGCGCCGCCGCCTCCGGTGATGATGTAGCTGACACCATCGCGCTCGAAGCGTTCGTAATTATGGATGTGCCCGCTCAGCACGACGAACTTGGCTCGCGATCGCCGGCTCTCGCTCTGGATCAGGTTGCGCAGGTCTGTCTCCTGCGGCTCCGGCAGGCCTACGGCCACCTCGCTCTGCAGATCATTGACCATGGGCATGTGGTCTTCGAAGAAGACAAAGTTCACCTGCGGGGGCAGGTGTTCGAGCTGCGAGACGAGCCAAGCCCGCTGGCGGGATCCTTGGTCGATAGCGGTGAACTCATCGAGCGAGATGAGATAAGCATTGCCGATCAACGCCGAGTAGTAGCGACAGTTGTGGAGCTCTGGAAACTGGGCCAGATAGTTGCGCATGCCTGCGTCGAAGTTGGTCGCGACCTCATGGTTGCCGATTGCCGGGTAGACATGAAGCGACTCCCGACGCCAAGGCTCTGTCTCCGCGCGGAAGATCGCCCAGTCTGCCGAGGAGAACCCCATCAAGGGCAGGTCGCCGGTCTCAAAGAGCGCGTCCGGCGCCTGCTCCGCAATCCGGTCGACGAGAAACTTCCGCATCCGCGGGTTGGTGTCTTTGACATTCGACGGATCGGTAAAGCGGGTATCGCCATAGCCGATCAGCTTGAGCTTCGCGCCCGCCTTTAAGCGCGTATCCGTCATTGTGGGGCCCAGCATCGGCGGTACATTCAGCTCCACGCCGATCGTGTGAGAGGCCGTCCTGGAGGCGAATCCTGCTGGTTGCTGCGGTGGTTTCTGGGGAGTGCTGTTCTGCGCATGCCCGGGTACGGCCAGAGTCAGGGCGATCAGGGCAGGTAGGCAGAGCAGCAGAGAGTGTCGATGATTCAGCGGGCACCACCGCCGACAAAGTGCACGATCTCCAACCGATCGCCCTCTTGCACGCGAGAGCCGCTCCACGAGGTGCGCGGCACAATTTCACCATTCTGCTCGACGGCCACGCGATCACTCTTGATGGCGAGAGCGGTAATCAGCTCCTCAAGTGTTGCTTGAGTGGTCAGTTCTGGGAAGCTGCGCGGCTGCCCATTGATCCATACCTGCATAGCAGCAGGGTATCAAAGCAGAGGGCGAGCAGATCAGAGAGCGGGGGCTGCGTTCAGGCTTTGCCGGGCCGCCTCTGCCTTGCACTGGGTGTACAAGGCCTCCACATCGTCACCGCTGCGAACCATCGAACACGTCCCTGCCCCTAACTGCGATTGCGTGCACACGGCGACTGCGCCTTTGGGGCATAGCTTCAGGCATGAGACTTCGACGAGGCGTATGCGGATGCTGTCTTGGTCGTGCTTGGCACAGCTTTTCAGAGCCTTTTTCAGTTTCGCGACAGAACCGCTGCCGTCGCGAGCGCGGAGCTTCTTCTGGCACTTGCGGCAAGCCAGCACGAGTTGGCCCTTCCAGGGTGCCGGGTAGGCGCGCAGCGCGCTCCGGCTCGGTTCTGCCGTCTCGTCCGGCTGCTGCAAGGTGCTTCGTTGTTCTTGATTCATTGACACTAGGATGCTCGGCTGGAGATCTCTCCTTCGCTACGCCATTCAGCGCTTGCGTGCCATGCGCGTCAAGCCAGCAGGTGCCGGCTTGTGATGCGGGTGCCCACCGCCACGTGCGCCAGCACCCCGGGCCAGTAGCTGGCTACGACGCTCAACGCCGAGGCTCTCCGAGGAGCGATGAGGGCGCGTGAGAGCATCGCGGCGATGCCGACCTGGCGCGAAAGATGGCTCGCCAGCCGCTTCTGAAAGGCATCCGCGCCGGCGCCGTCCAAATACATCGTGGCCGCCAGGCAGCCACTGTGCAGCGCGATCGACATGCCGTCCCCGGAAAAGCTCGGGATCACGGCCGACTGGTCCCCCAGTCGCCAGGCACCGTCCTCGGCACGCGAGCGAAGATAGCCGTAGGGGATCGCCGAGAGACTCAGCGGACGCTGCCAGCAGGGCGAGGCGCCTTGCAGGCGTTCGGCCAGGTAGCGCGAGTGTCTCGCCAGATAGGCCAGCAGGGCCGGCCAACTGCCGCCCAGCTCGCGATACACCTGATTGCGCACCAGCAGGCAGAGGTTGGCGCGGCCGTCTTCGACCGGCTGCAAGCCAGCGTAGCCGCCGGGAAAGAGCACCAGCTCAACCGCGCCCGCTAGCGAGGCTTTCTGGACCGTGGCCAGGCGCCAGTACATCTTGAAGGCAAGCAGATCGTTTTGGAGGCCAGCCGAGGGTCGATTCCACCCATACAGATCGTGCTTGCCGGTGGCCAGAAAAGCGCTTGCCGCATGGAACGCCCGGCCGCCGCTGGTCGCCGCCATCCAGGCAGTACCTTGCCTGGCAAGCGAGCTGATCCGCTGCCCTCGCACGATGCAGGCGCCAAGCGCGCCGGCTCGCGCGAGCAGCGCCTCATCGAGTCGCTCGCGTGAGAGCGAGAGTGAGCGGAAAGGCAGTCGCGCCTCGGCCAATAGAGAGTGGCTGGCAAGCCGCACGCGGTCGATCGCCACCGCGCCCAGCTGCTCGGCGTCTACCCCGAGCCGCGCGAGATAGTGCAGTGCCTCATGGCTGAGGAACTCACCACACACTTTGGGGTGAGCCGCAGCGCTCTTCTCGACCAGCAACACAGAGCGGCCGCTGGCGGCGAGCGAGATGGCGAGCGCGGAGCCGGACAAACCTCCGCCGATGACTAAGACATCCTGAAGCGCATTCGGAAGTTCCGGATGAATTTCCTGGCGGCTGCCGGCTGCCGGCTGATCGAAGGCGGGCACGTTCATAGGCGAATGCGGCTGACACACAAGCGTGCGGGCCAGAAGTTCTCGATCGATGCCACCTCCGGTGACAGCCCGGCGGCGGCAAGATACCGGCGCCAGTCCTCCGGGCGAAAACTGCGTCGGATCGAGACCGGGCCGTCATGGCGGACAAACGGGTGCCAGCGCGCGGCCCAGGCTAGCAGGCGGAAGAGCCGGTAGGGCGCACGCCCCCGGTAGAGATCGTTGATAAACCAGCCGTAGCGCGCCTCGGCTTCCATCCAGGCGAGAAAGCGCACGATCTCGCTATCCGGCAGATGATGGGTGAAGAGCGAGCTGATGACTACGTCGATACCTTCCGGAGGCGCGAACGAGCACGCGTCCGCGGTTACCCACTCGATAGGGACAAAGCCTGAGGGGATGGCAGCGGCAGCCCGGGCAGCGTAAGGATTGAGGTCGACCCCGGTCAAACGAACGCTGAGGCCGGCCCGCTTCGCCCAGAGAGCCAGGTAGCGCAGCATATCGCCCTGACCGGAGCCGACATCGACGATGTGCAGAGGAGCCTGGCGCGAGCGCCAGCGCGGCCCGAGGCGGCGAAGCAGCCGCTCCAGCCACAAGCGCGTCGGCCGGTAGGCAAAGGTCAGCCGGTTGACCGAGGCAAGGTCGTTGAGGCAGGCGCGGAACTCGTCGTAGCTGCATGGCTCGTCCATCCACTCGGAGAGCTGCGCGCGGCGAGTGAAGTCGAGCCGCGGCGGGGCGTGGCCGGCGAGGTGCCTAGACTGCATGAAAGCGCATCGTCTCAGCTGTCAGACCAGGGCCAAAGGCCATGGCGCAGCCGCGCTGACCTGCCCGAGCCTTCAGCATCAGCTCGCGCAGAACGAACATGATGGTTGCCGAGGACATGTTGCCGAAGCGGGCCAGCACATCCTGCGAGGCCGACATGGCGGCAGGCGAGAGGGCAAGCGCCTGGGCGACGGCATCGAGCACCGAGCGGCCGCCCGGGTGCACGGCCCAGAGCTGGGTCGCGGCCCGGTCGAGCGGTGAGCCGGCGATGGAGTCTGCGTGCTGCTCAAGGGCGTGGCCGATCTCCTGCGGCACCCTGCCGGAGAGCTTCATGTCAAAGCCCTGGTCGCGGATAGCCCAGGTGATCAGGTCCCGGGTGCTGGGCACTTCGACCGCCTTGAAGCTGTCCATGGCAAAGCCGGTGGGAGCATTGCTGATCAGGCTTGCGGCACAGCCATCGGCAAAGACCAGATAGGAGAGCACCTCGCCGAGGTCCTGAGTCTCCTTGAAGTGCAGCGTGCAGAGCTCGAGGTTGACCACCAGCACGCTCTCCGAGGGCTCGGAGCGGACGATGTGGCGGGCCTGCTTGAGCGCGTTGACCCCGGCGTAGCAGCCCATGAAGCCGATGGTGGTGCGCTCGCTGGAGCGGTCCAGGCCCAGGTAGTCGATGACTTCAAAGTCGAGCCCGGGCGCGTACAAGCCGGTGCAGGAGGTAACGATGACGTGCCGGATGCGGTCGCGCTCGGCCTGGCTCAGGCGAAGACAGTTGAGCGTACGCCGCAGGAGGACCGGGGCAGCCTGCTCGTAGACCTGCATACGCGCGGCGGTTGGGGGAAAGTGTCGAGGCTGGTAAAAGTCGGCGGCAGCGACGATGGTGTCCTGTGAATCGGCTGGAGAGCCTAAGTGCGGATTGTCGATGCGGAGGCAGGAGTAGCGATGGTCGATGGCGGCTTTGCCGGCCATGCGTCGAAAGAGCAGCCGGGTACGCTCATCTTCAAGCATGTTTTCGGCGAAATCGACAAAGGCCGCGTGAACATCGTAGTGCGGAACAACGGTCGCGATGCGGTTGATATAGCTCAGTGCCAAATGCGCAAATCCCCTGCCGGAGTATACGCTGCCCCTGGATGCTCAAGCGACCTGCCTACAGATGCCGGATTTGTCATCTGCAAACCCTGTACTGGTAGGACCGACGCTAAATCTTCGCTCTCAACTCGTCCATTAGGCGGCCTTGCTGCGCCCTCTTTATCTCGGGGTCTTCAATTTGAAGGTATTCAACCGCCCGGAAATCCTCACCACGCTTCCGATTCTGGCGAGGCTCTAAACCTTCGATCAGCAACGCTTCCGTAGTGACGATCAGCATGTCTAAATCGTAACGGCCAGCAACCGGCTTTAGCGTGCCAGACTTCTGGACTGGGTATACGCCGAACCAAGAAAAACGATTCCAGCGTCCATTCAGTCTATCGATGGTGTGCTGACGGAGTCGGGCGCCAAGTGGTTGATCCGTTACTCATCCAACATACACAACAGAACTTCCATCGTGCAGAAGATAGACTCCCCGCTGACCGGAGAAATCAACTGTCGCACTACTAAACTTGCTGCTGACCGAGGATCCGAAAAGGATTGCTCTCCCAGAAGATTTTCTCGCGGCCCCAGTACATACCGAACGCATGAATGAGCCCGGTCTCTGCTGTTCCTTCATCTTCGTCGCGATCTAGTTCTTCTTTTACTTGCTGCAGGCCACCCTTTGATCTAAGTCCATACACGCCACGCGAGACTCTGAGGAAAGGCGAGCGCTCCGTCCCCTTTTTCACGAATTCGAGATCGTCACGTTACGTCGTTAGCAGGAGTCGCTCCAAATTCGGTACGCAGGCCGCGTTCTGCAATCGCTTCTGCTATGGCGGTGTAATGCATGGGACCTGAATTGTCCTTCAGCACAACGGTGATGGCATCTCGCCAAGAAAGCTCGGCCATATGTACTCCAACAGAGGTTTGTTTGCTTTATACGTCTCGAGAGCTAACTATGACTTTCGAAAGCTGTAAGTTCCCGGCGCCGCTCCTCCTCGCGCTCGAAGAAGCGTTCCATGAAGTTGGTATCGAAGTGGCCCTCGCGGAACTCCGGGTCCGCCAGGATGCGCCGATGGAGCGGGACGGTCGTGTAGATGCCTTCGACGACGAACATTTCGAGCGCCCGCTGCATACGCGCCATGGCCTCTGCCCTGTCCTTGCCGTGGACGACGAGCTTGGCGATCAGCGAGTCGTAGTAGGGCGGCACGACGCCCTCTGCATACTGTGCCGTGTCGACGCGCACACCGTTGCCGCCGGGCAGGTTAAACGCGGTGATCTTGCCGGCGGAGGGGGTGAACTTCTCCGGATGCTCAGCATTGATGCGGCACTCGATGGCATGGCCGCGAATCACGATCGGATCGGGAAGGATGGAGGCCAGCTTTTCGCCTGCCGCGATGCGCAGCTGCGCTTTCACCAGATCGACGCCGGTGATCATTTCGGTCACCGGGTGCTCGACCTGAATGCGCGTGTTCATCTCGATGAAGTAAAGCTTGCCATCTTCGTCCATCAGGAACTCGATCGTCCCGGCGTTCTGGTAGCCGACGTGCTCGAGCGAGCGGCGAACGGTCTTGCCGATCTCCTCGCGCATCTTCTGGGTCACCTGGAGCGAGGGCGCTTCCTCGATCAGCTTCTGGTGGCGGCGCTGGATCGAACACTCCCGTTCGCCGAGCGAAAGCACTGAGCCGTGCTCATCGGCCAGGACTTGAAATTCGATGTGGCGCGGGCGGTTGATGAACTTTTCCATGTAGAGATCGCCGTTGCCAAAAGCGTTGGCAGCTTCGCTGTGGGCGGCCTGGAAGAGCGGCGGCAGCTCGGCGGCGGCGCGAACGATACGCATGCCACGACCGCCGCCCCCGGCCACGGCCTTGAGGATGACCGGGAAGCCGATCGACTTGGCCCACTCCAGCGCTTCGCCCTCGTCGGCGATGACGCCGTCGGAGCCGGGCAGGATCGGCACTTTCGCCTTCTTCATCGTCTGGCGCGCCATCGACTTTTCACCCATCATGCGAGTGACTTCCGGCGGCGGCCCAATGAACTTGATATTGGACTGGCGGCAGACCTCGGCGAAGTTCGCGTTCTCGCTCAGCAGGCCATAGCCCGGGTGGATCGCGTCGACGTCGGCGATCTCCGCGGCCGAGATCACGGCCGGTACGTTGAGGTAGCTCTCGGCCGAGCGCGGCGGCCCGATGCAGATGGCCTCGTCCGCAAAGCGGACGTGGAGCGAGTTGCGGTCGGCTTCCGAGTAAACGGCGACCGTGCGGATGCCGAGCTCCTTGCACGCGCAGATGACGCGAAGCGCGATCTCGCCGCGGTTTGCTATCAGTACTTTACGAAACATATATGACGTATACCTCAACGTTGCTAAAGGCAGATGCCCTACTCAACCGTTTGCAGCCTGTCTAGCGTCCGCGTGGCTTTCATCAAGTGCCCGTCTCAACGCGCGCGCACAGTAAAGAGCGGCTGGCCGAATTCGATCGGTTGACCGTTCTGTACCAGCCTCTTCACGATCTCGCCTGCTACATCGGACTCGATCTCATTCATCAGCTTCATGGCTTCAATGATGCAGAGTGCCTGGCCGATCTCCACCTGGTCGCCCGGCTTGACGAACGCCGAAGCGCCGGGGGAAGGCGACTCGTAGAAGGTGCCGACGATGGGAGACTTGACGGTGTAGAGGCTCGCCTCATCAGCGGCCGTGGCAGCTGCAGCGACTTCTGCCGCCGTCTCAGACGGGGTCTCGGCGGGCTCAGCCGCGATCGTCGCCGGGATATGGATACCCGGGTGCGGCGCTCCTAAGAGCCGGGCTACCGTCGCTGCATCAAGCATGCCGGGAGGCGAAGGCTCAGCTTGAAACTTGAGCTGCACCTTAAGTTCGCCTCGTTCGAGAGCAAACTCACCGATCTTGTGTTCTTTGAGGAACTCGATCAGCTCCTTCAGTTCCTTCATCTCTTCCGGGTTCATCGTTCCTTTATCTGGCCGCTTGGCGCTTCTCTTGCTCTATCGCGCTCAAAGCCGCATCAGTGCCTTGATTGAGGGTGTGAGCACCCGGGACCCCTGCTCGGTGACCGCGATCATATCCTCGATGCGGATGCCGAAGCGACCCGGCAGGTAGACGCCCGGCTCGACGGTGACAACCATCCCGGCCACGAGGGGCTGCTGCTGCTTGGCTGCCAGGCGAGGGCCTTCGTGTATCTCCATGCCGACCCCGTGACCGGTGGAGTGAACAAAGTAACGCCCCAGGCCGGCTCGTTTGAGCACGCGGCGCGCCGCAGCGTCCACATCGCCGGCAAGCGCGCCCGCGTGGACTGCAGCTACGGCTGCCTGCTGAGCTTCCAGCACGGCCTCGTAGGCGGCGGACTCTTCCCGCGTTGGTTTGCCGATGTAGACGGTGCGCGTCATGTCTGAACAATAACCACTGAGGATAACACCAAAATCGAGCGTGACGAACCCCTTGCGGGGCAGTGGGCGCGCGCTTGCTGTCCCGTGGGGCAGCGCTGACCGAGGGCCTGAGGCAACGATGGTCTCAAAGGACATGGCGTCGGCACCGAGCGAGCGAGCCCGGTACTCCAGCTCAGCGGCAACCTCACGCTCCGGCATGCCTGGCTTTAGATGGGGCAGGATCGCGTCAAAGAGCGTACAGCCGAGCAGCGCGGCTGCTTCCATGCGGGCCAGCTCGGCTTCGTCTTTCACTTCACGCAGGGCGGGCAGAGGCCAGGGCGTGGCGGGCGCAAAGAAACGCCGCCTGGCAACGGCACCGAGATTGGTATCGAGCGACGCTTGCATGCTGCCAAGCGCGGCAACGCTGGTGTGATCGGCGTCATAGAAAGCCCTGAGGATGCCGGATTCCTTAAGCAGCACGCACGCCTGCCCGAGGACCCGCTTGCCGATGATAAGGCGCGCGCGCACTCCACTCTCCCGCAGCTCTTCCCTCGCCTGCGACGTGTACCGGCCGTCTGTGAGCAGCACAAGTCGCCGGCTGGTAATAGCGAGCACGGCATTGGATCCGGTAAAGCCGCAGAGGTACTGCACGTCTGGCAGGTGGGTAACCAGCAGCGCCTCCCAACCCTGCTCGGCCATCACTTCGCGCAGGCGGCGTAAGCGCGTTCCATATTCCACGTGGTGCACTCCGTAAGCTTTGGGGCGACTCTCACCTGGGGATGGCCCCTGTGCTCGCCCCTCTGTTGCTGACCCGGTCAGGCCCGGTGCTGCTGAGCGTTTGGCCGGCTTGCTCGGGACCTAGTCTCCTTGTCACCATAAACTACGTCACCGGAAACGAGCGGCAACCTGTTGGCGGACCGTCGTGTAGCAAGAGCCCGCGTGGAGCTGCACCGATCAGCGACGGGCGAAGCTCGCCAGGGGCGTGTCCTGCCCCGCTATAGGACAGAGTGGCGGCCGATGGTGGCGGCCGATGGTGGCGAACTCCGTACCGCCGATAACCAGAGCGAGGGAAAGTATCGGCTAGACAGAACTTAGCCGCCTAACCTGTGTCCATACAAGCGTACAAGAGGCGAGCCGACCAGAAGCGGGCTTGGCCAAGGCTTGGCCAAGAACGCAATCAGGACGCGGCCAAACGAATAGGGGTACGACAGATGAAGACTTCGAGCTCTTTCTTCCGGAATGCGGCAGCCTTGAAGGCCGCAGCAATGGAATTTCCCGGATTGCCTACGGCCGCAGACCGAGCAACCGATGCGGCCCGGATTCACTCCAGCACCAATTGCTGGAAGATGGCAGGCGAGTACGGCCGCCGCACCATCGCCTCGGCGCTGATGTTTGTCATGGTGCCGCTCTCGATGGGGGACCTCTACGCACAGGAGGGTCCGCCGCCGCCGCCGGCGGACTACGGCCAGCAGGGCCCGGCTTACCAGGCTTTGCCGCCTGAGGAGCTCAACCGGCTCGTCGCGCCGATCGCCCTTTACCCAGATTCGCTGGTGGCCCAGGTGCTGGCCGCCTCGACCTACCCGGCTCAGGTTGCGAGCGCGAGCCAGTTCCTGCAGCAGTACGGGGGCGCGCCGCCGGAGCAGATCGCCGACATGGCCAACCAGCAGCCCTGGGACCCCAGTGTGAAGGCGTTGACTGCGTTTCCCCAGGTGCTCAGCAATCTTAACCAGAACATTCAGTGGACCACGCAGCTCGGCAACGCCTACTACAACCAGCCGCAGGACGTGATGGGAGCGGTCCAGGCGATGCGCCAGCAGGCCTATGCGGCCGGGAACCTGCGCGGCGGCCAGCAGTTGAACGTGGTCTACCAGCCGGGCGCCATCGTGATTGAGCCTATCAACCCGGGCGTGGTCTATGTGCCTTACTACAATCCGTGGGTCGTGTATGGCGCGCCGATCGCGCCGTGGGGCTACTACCACTACTATGGTCCGCCTCGCGGAGTCGGCTTTGGTGTGGGGCTGGCTCTTGGTTTCGGGGTCGGCATCGCGATCGGCGCATTTACCCACTTCGGTTGGGGGTATCACAACTGGGCGCCGAACTGGGGCTCGCGCACGGTGGTGTTCAACCACAACACCTACATCTCGAATAGTGTGACTGTAGTCAACCACGGCAACTATGGAGGCTTTGATCGCAACCCGCAGGCACGGGCGTTCAACCACACCCAGGCTGCGCAGTTCGCGAATGTCAATCACACCACGATCAACAACGTGTCGATCAACCGGACCAACGTGAATAACGTGAACCGGACGAATATGAACAACTTCAATCGCGGTGGGACCACAAACTATCGTGGAGGTGCGCCGGGCGGTAACTTCGCCAATAGCGCCAACCCGAGGGGCGGCCAGCCGGGGCAGTTTAACAGTGGGGAACGGCCAGGCCAGCCAGGCGTGCAGACGGGGCAGTTTAACAACGGCGGCAGACCGGCCGCGCAGGCATACGCTCGCCCGGCGCAGACGCCCGGTCAGACGGGGCAGGCCGGTCAGTTTAATGGTGGCGCTCGGCCCACCCAATCCTATGCGCGTCCGAGCGGGCAGCCGAGCCAGGGCGGCCAGTTTAACGCCGGCGCACGGCCGAACTACGCCGCACAGAACAGCAGCCATGGCGCTCCGCAGGGGGGTCAGCAGCACTCGCAGCCCCAGCCGCATGAGAGCCACGGTGAGAGCCACGGCGGTGGCGGCTCGCATGACGATCACCACCGCTAGACGCAGCAAGGCCGGTGCAACAGCACCGGCCTTGGTTTTCTCTCAGTTACAGCCGCAATCTAGCGGACTGCCCGAACGGGCTTCTTCTGCCGGGGTTTCACCAGCTTAGGAAGTTGCTCACTGACGCCGGACTGCTCATCCATCCAGGCATCGAGCCGGGACTTTTTGAAGCGCCATCGATTGCCCAGGCGGAAAGCAGGAATGGTGTTCTCGGATGCGTAGCGGTAGAGACTATCCGGGCTGATGCCGAGGTACTCGGCAGCCTGGCGAATGTCCATGACCTCTCGTGCTGGATTGGCAGCATCTTTGATGACGCGCGCTACACCCTGGCGCATGGCTGAACTCTCCGGGTCGTCTACTGCTTATAACCCCTTTTCGGCTACCGCTTCAAGCTAATCTTCCGCCTTCCGCTCTCCTCTGGTTACGACAGGATGGATGATCTACACCGGCATCCGCCAAGGCGAACGTGACTCCTGCAACCCTGAGCGCCAGCTAACGCTTGAGGCGAAAGTCGAGAGGCGCCAGGTTGTCGAGCTTGGCCGCACCAAGCCGCAGCCAGACGGTCAGTGGAAGAGAGCTTTGATCTCTTCGCGGTACTGAGCGGCGAGTACCCGGCGTTTGATCTTCAAGCTGGGGGTTAGCTCGCCTGTCTCCTGGCTCCACTCCTCCGGCACGACAGCAAAGCGCTTGAGCAACTCGTAGTCGGCCAGGGTTCGATTGACGCGCTTGATCGTCTCCTTGTAGCGCGCCTGCACGGCCGGGTGCTCGACGAGCTCCTTGCGGGAGGAGCTGGCGATCCCTTGCGCCTTTGCCCAGGGCTCGAGGGCGGCGAAGTTGGGGCTGAGCAAGGCGGCGACGTACTTTTCTCGATCGCCGACCAGAGCTGCATGCGAGATGAACACGTCCGCCTTAAGCTTGGACTCGATCGGCTGGGGCGCGATGAATTTGCCCGCCGAGGTCTTGATCAGCTCTTTCTTGCGGTCGGTGATGAAGAGGTAGCCATCCTGGTCGATGCGGCCGATGTCGCCGGTGCGGAAGAAGCCCTCTTCATCGAAAGCAGCTGCGGTCAGCTCCGGGCTTTGCCAGTACTGGCAAAAGACGGTCTCACCGCGGACCAGCAGTTCGCCATCTCCCGCGATCTTGGCTTCAAGATTGGGAAGCACCTTGCCGATCGAGCCCATGCGGTAGTGGAGGGGCGTGTTCGCGCCGATCACCGGCGAGGTCTCGGTGAGGCCGTAACCCTCGTAGATCCGGATGCCTGCATTCAGAAACCACTGGGCAGTCTCGAGCCCGAGGGGCGCGCCCCCTGAGACGTAGTGCGTGACGCGCCCGCCGAAGGAGGCAGCGAGCTTGGAGTAGAAGAGATTGTTGGCCAGCTTCCAGAGCGGGCTGGCCGGCTGCTCGCCGCGCTCGAGCGTCTGTCGATTGCGTGCGCCTGTGGCCAAGGCCCAGTTGGCAACGCGCTTCTTGAAGGCTGACTGACCGGCGCGCCGCTCGGTCTCCTGGCGGATCTTCTCGTACACACGCGGGACTGCAATGAAGTAGGTCGGCTGGACCGCCTTGATCGCCGGCATCAGCTTTTCGAGCCCCGGCACATAGGCGATGGCCACCTTCTCCGAGTAGAGCGCATAGTCGAGGCTGCGGGCTGTGACATGCGAGAGCGGCAAAAAGGAGACAGACGTGTCGCCAGGGGCGAAGCCAAACTCGCGTACCACCTCGACGATGTTCTTGGCCATGTTGCCGTGGGTCAGCAGTACGCCTTTAGGGTCGCCGGTGGTGCCGGAGGTGTAGATGATGGTGGCCGGGTCGTCTGGCCCTACAGCCTCCGCCACGCGTTCAAACTCGGGGTCGCGCGTCGGTTCGCCCGCGCCTGCGACCGAGAGCAGCGACTCGAACCAGACGGCATCCGCACCCGAGACCTGGTCGAGCAGGATGACTCGTTCGAGCGCGGTGCTCGCCCGGACTTTCATGATCTTCTCGTACTGCTGGCGGGTGGAAACGACGACCATCCGGGCGCCCGAGTGCGCCAGCAGCTGCCCGGTCTGCTCGGGCTGCAGAGTGGGGAAGATCGGGACATCGATCAGGCCAAGCGCCAGGCAGGCGAAGTCGGTGACGGCCCACTCCCAGCGGTTCTCGCTCACCAGCGCGACCCGGTCACCCTTGCCCAGTCCCCAGGCGGTGAAGGCCCGCGCCAGCGCGAGCACCCGGCCGTAAAGCTCCATGCCGGAGAGCGGCTGCCAGACGCCTTCCCGGTCGGGGATGAGCATGGCGCGAGGGCCACTTTCGAGGGCGACCCGGAAGAAGATGTCGTTCAGAGTTTTGAGGGTGCGCACAGGGGAAAGAGTATCGAAGGGGATCGAGGTTGCCAAGGCGTAGCTTTCGTCTGCTCGCTCACTTCCCCTGGCTGACTCATGTTACAGTAACCGCAACAATTTCCAGGGTCTCTCGGACTCTCTCAGAGACATGGCTCAGGAGTGATGCAAGTGTCCTTCCGCTCCATCTTTCTTCACGCCGCTGCTACGCTCAGCCTCCTTGCTCTTCCAAGTGTGGGGCAGACACCATCGCCAAGCGCACCATCGCCTTCCACGGTGGAAGCAAGAAAGCCTGACGCGGAAGCAGGCCCGGTGGATCCCAAGGCTCAGAAAAGCTACCAGGAGGCACTTGACCTCGAGCAGCACCGCAGGTACGCCTTTGCTCTCGACGACTTCAGGAAAGCCGACAAGCAGGATGGGAACCGCTGCGCAACATGTGCCCACAAAGTCATGAACCTTGCCTTAGCCACGGGTGACTTGAAGCTTGCCGATGAAGCGGCGCGAGAGCTGATTGCGATCGCCACGACCCCGGACGCGCAGGCGAAGGCACATGTGGAGCGCGCCCAGGTTCTGATGGCCATGGGCAAGATCAAGAAGAAGCCAGAGTGCTATGCGGATGGCCAGCATGAAGCCGAAACCGCGCTCGCCATCCATCCTGCGGACCCATCTGCTCTTTACGTTCAGGGAGCGTGCCTGGCCAATCAGCAGCAGGACGAAGCCGCCAAGAAGGTCTTTGCCATTCTGCTGCCGAAGTTAGCGCCGCACTCAGTCGACCATGATCGCGTTGCCCGCTATCTAGAGCGTCCGGAACTGGTACGGGCTCGACTCGCTCCGCCTTTCAGCGTCAGGACGCTGGATGGAAAACGCGTTTCCATGGATGAGCTACGCGACAAAGTGGTGTTAATCGATTTTTGGGCAACTTGGTGTGGACCATGCCGCGAGGCGCTGCCACACGTTCGACGTATTGCGAAGCAATTTGAAGGTCAGCCACTCGTGGTACTCAGCGTCAGCCTCGATTCTGACGAGCAGAAGTGGAAAGACTTTATCAGTCACAATGACATGCCATGGGAGCAGTATCGAGACGGCGGCTTTGGTGGAACCCTCGCACAGCTCTTCGCCGTGGCGTCTATTCCTCACACCTTCACCATCGACAGCGATGGCGTGTTGCAAGACGAACACATCGGCGATGGCAATATCGAGGGCAAATTGAGGAAGCTTGTAGCCCAGGCGCAACAGCGGCATGAGATTTTGAAGGACGCGCAGACTGCATCCGCTTCACTGAGCACCTTGGCTCCTTAGCTCATTCACTCTACCTCGTAAGCAGCGAAGCGGTGGTTCTGCCGGTGTATTCCACGTCTCGCATTCGAGAAGTGGTGGCGGCGCAGCGCGACTGAAAGTCAGGCCTGCGGCCTGGGGGTTAGCCGCACGAACTTGGGTGCGAGTTCGGGCCAGTTGGCTAAGAGCCAAGCGGCGCGGGTGCTCGAGGTCTTCTCCGCGTGCAGGCGAACCAGGTCTTCGATCGACTGCTGGGCCTCGGCGTCGAGTGCGTCGAAAGCCTCAGGCGCGAGGAAGCCCGCGTGGTGGCGATCGCCGGTGAGCATCTGGCCGTCTTCATCAAAGACCCAGGCCAGGCCGCCGGTCATGCCGGCGCCGAAGTTCATTCCGGTTCTGCCGAGAACGACTACCGTGCCGCCGGTCATGTACTCGCAGCCATGGTCGCCCACGCCTTCGACGATGGCGAGCACGCCTGAGTTGCGCACCGCGAAGCGCTCGCCGGCGCGGCCCGCGGCGAAGAGCGCGCCGCTGGTGCCGCCATAGAGGGCCACGTTGCCCAGGATGACGTGCTGCTCACTCTCGCGGGCCGCCCGGCCTACGCCGCGCAGCACCAGTTCGCCGCCGCAGAGGCCTTTGCCGACGAAGTCATTGGCCAGCCCGGTCAGGACCAGGTGCAGGCCGCGCGCGGCAAAGGCGCCGAAGCTCTGGCCGGCGACGCCCTCAAGGTGGAAGGTGAGCGGTGCGGGTGACTCGACGTGGTGGTCCTGCAAGAGGGCTAGCTCGCCGGAGAGCCGCGCGCCGAGCGTGCGGTCCTTGTTGCTGATGGTCGCCGAGTGGGTGAAGGGCTGGCCAGCCTTGTAGGCCGCAAGCGCCGGGGCAAGCCAGGCGTCATCGATCGGCGGCTCTTCTTCCGGACGGTCGTTGCGCTTGCCCTGCCACTGGACTTCGCCTGCAGGCGAGGCAACGAGCATCGCAGACAGGTCGAGGTTGCCGGCGGTGCGCGTCTGCTGCAGCAGGTCGGTGCGGCCGATGGCAGCCTCAATCGAGGGCAGGCCGAGCTTGGCCAGCAGTGCCTGGATCTCACAAGCGATGTCGTCAAAGAAGCGCACGATGTGCTCGGGCTTGCCGCGGAACTTGGCGCGCAGGTCTTCGCGCTGGGTCGCGATACCGGTCGGGCAGGTGTTGAGGTGGCACTGCCGGGCCATATCGCAGCCGATGGCAACCAGCACAGCGGTGCCGAAGGCAAACTCGTCGGCCCCGAGCATGGCTGCGCACAGCACGTCAGAGGCGGTGCGCAGGCCACCATCGACGCGCAGCCGAACGCGCCCGCGCAGGCCGTTGCGTAGCAGGACCTGCTGCGCTTCAGCCAGGCCCAGCTCCCACGGGCTGCCGGTGTACTTGATGCTCGAAAGCGGTGAGGCGCCGGTGCCACCGCTGTGCCCGGCGATGACGATGTAGTCGGCATAGGCCTTGGCAACGCCGGCGGCGACGGTACCGACGCCGTACTCCGAGACCAGCTTGACGCCGACCGCGGCAGTTGGATTGACGCGCTTGAGGTCGTAGATGAGCTGGGCCAGGTCCTCAATCGAGTAGATGTCATGGTGCGGGGGCGGCGAGATGAGCGTGACGCCTGGCTGCGCATGGCGCAGGCGCGCGATCAGCCCGGTGACCTTGTGCCCGGGCAGCTGGCCGCCTTCGCCGGGCTTGGCGCCCTGGGCGATCTTGATCTCGATCTCTTCGGCGTTGCGCAGGTACTCTGCCGTGACGCCGAAGCGGCCGGAGGCGATCTGCTTGATCTTGTTATTGAGCAGGCTTGCGGGCACCGGCTTGCCGAGCAGCATCAGCTCGGCATCCGGCTGGTAGACGGCGCGGTCTTCCCCGCCCTCGCCGGTGTTGGAGCGGCCGCCGATCAGGTTCATCGCCGCGGTCACGGTCTGGTGAGCTTCGGGCGAGAGCGAGCCTAGCGACATGGCGCTGGACACGCAGCGCGTATAGATCGCCTCCTTGGACTCGATAGCCTCGAGGGCCAGCGGGTCGCCCGCAGGGCGAAAGTCAAGCATATCGCGCAGCAGGGCGGGGTCTTTCTCGACTGCCTGCGAGGAGAAGGTCGCCCAGGCCTGGGTGGGAATGACCTGGAGGGCGGTGGGCGCGTCGGCCGTCTTGCCGGCAGCCAGCATCGCTGCCTTGGTGCTACCTACCGCGGTCTGAAGCAGGCGCACGGTGGTTGGCTGCCAGGTATGGGGCTCGGCTCCCTCGGCCTTGCGGAAGCGCACCCACCCGTGATCCGGCAGCTCTCTACCAGACGCGGGGCCGGACGCGGGTGTGCTGGTGGCCGGGGTGGCCGCGGTGATCGCGCCGGTCATCGAAGCGGAAGCCGTGGCCACGACGGCTGCATCCTCGGGCGAGCCTGTGTTCCCGTCGCCGAGGCCGGTCGGAGCCGGGTGAGATTCTGCCTGAAACGCCAGCTCCCAGTTCGCGCGGACGCCAGCCTCGATCTCGGCAAAGCCGATGCCGCCGAGCGGCGCGGGCGTGCCGTAAAAACAGGTCCCGATCACTTCCTCATTGAGACCGAGCGCGTCGAACAGGTGCGCACCCCGGTAGCTATCAACCACCGAGATGCCCATCTTCGACATGATCTTGGCGATACCTGCGTCGAAGGCCTTGAGCAGGTTCTGCTCGCCACGCTCAGGGTCAGCAGCCCTGGCGGTCTCAAGCGCCAGCCACGGGCAGACTGCACCCGCGCCCATGCCCATCAGCACGGCGGCGTGGTGGATGTCGCGGCAGTCCCCCGCTTCGACCGCAAGACCGGCACAGGTACGCACGCCGGCGCGGATGAGCCCGTGGTGCACGGCGCCGAGAGCGATGGCCATGGGCATGGGCGCGGCCTGGCCCTCGTGCACATGCTCGCTTGCCGCATAGGCTGAGCCGGCCGGCGCGCCGCAACCACGATCAGTGAGCAGCAGAACGGCAGCCCCTCCTCGCACCAGCTCGATGGCTTTTGCGCGCAGCTCCTCAACCGCCGAGGCCAGCGTCATGCCGGGGGCGACGCAGCAGTCGAGCACTGCCAGCGGCAGCTCGTCTTTAAGCGCGCTGCGACGGGCGCGCAGGGCCTCTACCTGGCCAAGTGAGAGGTAGGGCGACTTGAGCGAGAAGCCGATCAGCGGGGTCTTCTTGTCGAGAATGTGCGGCCAGGGGCCAAGCCGCGTATGCAGCTGGATCACGACCGCCTCACGCAGCGAATCGATGGGTGGATTGGTGACCTGCGCGAAACGCTGGCGGAAGTAGGCGTAGACAGGGCGGGTGGAACGTGCGAGCGGGGCGAGCGGGGTGTCATCGCCCATCGACCAGATTGGGTCCTTGCCATCGGCCGCCATGGGCTGCAGAACCATGCGCACGTCTTCGCGGGTGTAACCGAAGCCAAGCTGCAGGCGAGTGAGCTCTTCAGCAGTGAGAGCGGCAGCGGGACTCTCCGCGTCAAGGGTCCGCTCATTTAGCAGGCCCTCGTACTCAGGCGCTGCATGGTCAAAGATCGTCTGCAGCTCATCGTTTTCGTACAGGCGGTGCTCATCGAGATCGACGACCAGCATCTGGCCCGGTCCTAGCCGGCCGCTGTGAGTGATGCGCTCCGGGTCGAGGTCCACCAGGCCGGCTTCCGAGCCAACGACCACCAGCTGGTCATCCGTTACGAAGAAGCGGCAAGGGCGAAGCCCGTTGCGGTCGAGCGCCGCGCCGATCAGCCGCCCGTCGGTAAAGGAGATCGCCGCCGGGCCATCCCAGTGCTCGACGCAGTCCTCGTTGTAGGAAAAGAAGGCCGACTGGGCGTGGAACTGCGCGGGAGGCAGCATGAGGCGCACTGCCTCGGCGATGGTGCGGCCGTTGTGGGAAAGCAGCTCCACGGTTTCGTCGAGCGAGGTGGAATCGGAGCCGTTGAGAGTCAGGATGGGCTTCAGCTCATCGGGCAGAGTCGCTGTGCGCGCATCCATGCGGGCGCGGTTACCCCAGACGGTGTTGATCTCGCCGTTGTGTGCGAGCGTGCGCAGCGGCTGCGCTCGATCCCATGAGGGCGCGACGTTGGTTGCGTAGCGCTGATGAAAGATGGCGAAGGGGGTGACGTAGCGCGAGTCTTCGAGGTCCGGGTAGAAGTGCGGCAGCTGCCGGCCCGAGCACATGGACTTGTAGATCATGGTGCGCGAGGAGAGCGAGCAGATGTAGCCCTGGCTCTCGCGACGCTCGTAGTCCTTGCGCGCCAGGTAGAGGCGGCGCTCGATGGTGTGCTGATCGTCGGTGGTGAGCAGCACGTGCCGGATGACCGGCATCGTCGAGCGAGCGATCTCCCCCAGGATCGCCGGCCGCGTGGGCACGTCGCGCCAGTCGAGCACGCGAAAGCCCTGGTGGGCGAGCGCGTCTTCGAGGTCGAAGTGAGACTCGCGCGCCTCCTGGGCGAAGAAGACCACCCCTACGGCCAGCGGCTGCTCGGGCGCAAGGGAGACGCCGGTTGAGGCCAGCAGCAGTTCGCGAGGGATCGCGGTGGCGATGCCGATGCCATCGCTCGAGACGCCGTCGGAGGCGATGGCGCCTCGATGAGCAAGCCGGGCCAGGGCTTCAAGCGCCTGCTCAAGGATGCGATGCGAAGGCTGATCGGTGAGCGTGGCCACAAAGCCGACCCCACAGGACTCATGCTCGAAGCGCGGGTCGATCAGGGATGGGGTGAGCAAGGATGGGGTGAGCGAAGATGGGGTGAGCGAAGATGGGGCGAGCGATGGCTGAAGGCGAGCGGCAGCGGTGCCTGCGTAGGACGGGGACGCGGCCTCGAGCAAAGCAGCGTTTAAAGCGGGGGAATCATAGACTCTCGGGCTGCCCATATGCAACTATACGACCTCATTTCGCCGGGTGAGCAGCGATTCTTTGTACGGCTTTCAGCAGACGGCTGACCTGCGCTCCGGGAGGCACGGTCTGCCCGGTTCTATGGCAGAACACCAGCCATGCGGAAGGCCAGCATACAACGGAATGATCGCGGAGAAACCCAAACATTGATCCAGCGGCGCAGAACGGATGCCGCGAGAGGGATGCAGCAGCATGCACCCGGAGCCAGCCACCCGCGTGGCCTCCTATTATCGAGCGACACACCGCTCGCACGTTGCTCGAGATAGGTGAGACTGGCTGCCCGGAGCCTGCGAAGCGCCTGCAGAATCCTCCTGAGCGCTCGCTGGCTTGTCCAAAAACATCTTCTTGAGAAACGAGGCGAACGATCCGCTGGCGCAGCAAATCTGCGACTGCCTACTTGCATATTTATACATCAAAGTGTATTTTTATACATATGGAAGTTGCGCCGGAGGCTGCGTTTTTCGTGTGAGCAAATTCGATCGACATAGCGCGATTCGCGACCTTGTGGCCACGGCTGCGACCAGCGACGCTGCAATCACGAACCAGGACGAGCTGCGCCGCAAGCTGGCACGGCGCGGCTTTGAGGTGACCCAGGCCACGCTCTCGCGGGACATCCGCGACCTGCAGCTGGTCAAGGGCCGCAACGGCTATGCGCTCGGAAACGGCGGGGACGACAACGAGGATGACGATCTGCCGACCGTAGCAGAAGTGTTGTCCAGCTTTGGCCTGCGCGTGCGCCAGGCGCAGAACCTGCTGGTGCTTGGCACCACGCTCGGGGGAGCGCAGCCGGTTGCCGCGGCGATCGATCAGGCCGCGCTGCCGCAGGTGGTGGGCACGGTGGCAGGGGACGATACGGTGCTGCTGGTCTGCCCCGATACCAGGCAGGCCGCGCAGTTGCGGGAGCTGCTCTCGCGCATGATCGACTGACGGTGTGGATGGAATGAGCAAAGACTGGAAAGGCAGACAGTGAGCCAGGGAGTACAGACAGCAATTGTTGGGGTGCGAGGCTACGCAGGCGGGGAGCTGGCCCGGCTGCTGATGGCCCACCCGCGGCTTGGCTCCCTGCCGCCGCTGCTGGCTGGGCGCGAGGCCGGCACGCTGGCTGCCATGCATCCTCGTCTGCACCCGCTGCTGGGCAGCGCCTCTCCAGAGGTCGAGGTTTTCTCCTGGGAGCTGCTGGAGCGGCGCGGGGTAAAGGTACTCTTTCTCGCTACCCCGCATGAACAGTCGAGAGCCTGGATGCCGGAGGCGCTGTCGCGGGGTCTGCGGGTGATTGATCTAAGCGGGGCGTGGCGGCTGCACTCAGCTGAGAACCGAGCTATCTACAAGTTCGACGACGAAGGAAGCGAGGCTGCCGCAAGCACCCAGGCGCGCGCCGTGTATGGCATGAGCGAGCTGCACCGGGATGAAATCGCCGGGGCTGATCTGGTCGCGAACCCGGGTTGCTATGCGACCTCAATCATTCTGGCACTCAAGCCTCTGCTGGCAGCCGGGCTCGTAGACCTGAGCCACGGGATCATCTGCGACGCCAAGTCAGGAGTCTCTGGCGCGGGCCGCGAGCCCTCGGCGACGACACACTTCATGCACGCTGCCGACAACCTCTCCGCCTACGGGTTGTTCAAGCACCGGCACATGGGGGAGCTGCTCGAGCAGCTGGAGGTTGCGGAGCAGGAGATCCTCTTTACGCCGCACCTGCTGCCGATTACGCGCGGCATCCTGTCGACGATCTACGTGCGCCTGTCGGAGACGATGACGACTCCCGAGATCGCGGAGTGCTACCGCCACTTTTACGCCGGCCGCTCGATGGTGAGGCTCTTTGAGGATCTGCCGCAGATTGCGTTTGCGGCGCGAACCAACTTCTGCGATATCGGCTTCAAGCTGGCCGAGGATGGTCGCCGATGTGTGATCGTCTCGTGCCTGGATAATCTGCTCAAAGGCGCAGCCTCGCAGGCGGTGCAGAACATGAACCTGATGCTCGACTGGGACGAGACAGAAGGCCTGCTTTGATCAGGCTGGACACAAGCTGGCGAAGGAAGGGTAAGCGATGAAATATGTAATCAAGCTGGGTGGAGCGACGCTGGAAGATGCAACGCTGCTGCGCAGCTGCGCGAAGGCGATTGCCGCGCTGGTACGCGACAGCCACCAGGTAGCCGTAGTTCACGGCGGTGGGATGCAGCTTACCCGCACTCTGGTGCAACTGGGCAAGGTGAGCGAATTTATTGGCGGCCTGCGGGTCACCGACGCGGAGACACGCGACGCAGCGCTGATGGTACTTGGCGGTCGCGTGAACAAGTCGCTGGTAGCGGCGCTTGGCGCGCAGGGCATTGCGGCGATGGGGCTCTCGGGCGGCGATGGCCTAGCCTTTCGCGCGCGCAAGAAGCGTACCGCGCCCGATCTCGGCTTTGTCGGCGAGATTGCGGCCTCCGACCCTCGGTATCTGGAGGCGATTTGGCAGATCGGGGGCGTGCCGGTGATCTCAAGCCTAGCGCTGGGCTTTGATGGAGAGTATTACAACGTGAACGCTGACGAGATGGCGGCCGCGTGCGCGATGGCCTGCCACGTGGATGCACTGGTCTTTTTGACCGACGTGCCGGGGGTGCGCGGGGCTGACGGGTCAGTGATGCGCTGGCTTTCGACAGGCGAGATCGGATCGCTGATTCGTGACTCGGTGATTACGGGCGGCATGCTGCCGAAGCTTAACGCCTGCCGGGACGCGCTGGCGCAGGGTGTCAAGCGCGTGCGCATCCTACCAGCGGAGTCGGCTGCCCTGCTTCCGGACCTGTGCAGCAGCCGGGTGACCGATGGTACTGAGGTGCTGGTGGCGTAGGCGCGGCGCCGGGCAGGTGCTATTTTTCTGCAGCTGGTTGCGCCACTATTTTCGGAGTAGTTTACGCAACTGCTTTGCAGCGGGAATCAGGTTTCTTCGTGAGAGGAGCGTTCTTTTAGGCGCGAAGTACTCTCTAACCAACAAGCGGCATGGAGACAAGTATGAAGTTAGAACAGGTACAGGCGGCGGAGGCGAGACTGCTGCTGCCTACTTACGAGCGCAACCCGCTCCTCATGATTGGCGGCGAAGGAGTCCAACTGATCGATGAGCATGGGACGCGCTACCTCGACCTGCTGAGCGGCATCGGCGTGAACGCGCTTGGATACGGGCATCCCGCGATTGAAGAAGCGATCGTGGAACAGAGTCACAAACTTATTCACACGTCCAATCTGTTCTTTCATGAAGGGCAGGCGGAGCTGGCGCTCCGGCTCACCACAGCAGCGGGGCTGGACCGGGCGTTCTTTTGCAATAGCGGCACAGAAGCCTGGGAGGCAGCGCTGAAGTTGGCTCGCGCGTATGCGGGCATGCTGCGTGCAGAAGGTCGGGAGCTTGGTACGAAGTTTCTTGCGCTGGAGGGTAGCTTCCATGGGCGAACGATGGGCTCGGTTGCGACCACGCACAAGGAGAAGTATCGCGAGCCGTTTGCGCCGGTGATGCCCGGGGTGGAGTTTGTGCGCTTCAATGACGTCGATGATCTACGCGCCAGGTTTTCTTCTGACGTCTGCGCGATCCTTGTCGAAGCGATCCAGGGAGAAGGTGGCATCCGCCCGCTCTCGCAGGAGTTTCTCGAAACAGCACGCGCACTTACCAGCCAGACAGGCGCGCTGCTGGTCATCGATGAGATCCAGGCAGGCTTTGGCCGCACTGGCAAGTGGTTCGCTTATCAGCACTACGGCATCACGCCCGACATCACGACCATCGCCAAGCCGCTGGCCGGCGGCCTTCCCCTCGGGGCCATGCTCTGCACCGAGCAAGTCGCACGCGCGATCCACCCAGGCATGCACGGCACAACCTTCGGCGGCAGCCCACTAGCCTGCGCAGTGGCGATCGCGGTCTTCGACGCGATTGAAGACGATGGTCTGCTCGATCACGTGGCAGCGATAGGCCAGCACTTCCGCGACGGGCTCGAAGAGCTGCGCGCACGACATACCGTCATTACCGACGTGCGGGGCATAGGTCTGATGCTCGCGATAGAACTTGAATCCGCCGAGCTGGCCAAGGCCGTGCTGGCAGAGATGACCGTGCGACACATCCTGATCAATCGCACCAGCGAGACGGTACTCCGCTTTCTACCTCCCTATGTACTCGGCATGGGCGACGTGGATTACGCACTCTCACAGCTGGACGCAGCACTGCACGGCGTCGGGCCGGCCCAGATGGCCGGTGCGGCAAGAACTGGAGGCAAAATTGGCGACTAACTCATCCTTGCTGGCGGAACACGAAGCCGGCTTTGCTTCCTCGCGGGAAACCAAGTTTGCCGCTGCGCAGATCTCGCTTAGCGGGCGCGATCTATGCTCGATTGCCGATCTTTCAGCAAGTGAAGTGCGGGCTATTCTGGATCTTGCTCATGCTGTGAAGGCGCGGCCGCAGGCTTACCGACATGCGCTCGATGCCAAGCAGATCGTCATGTTCTTCGAGAAAGCTTCTTTGCGGACACGGCTGACCTTTGAGGCGGCCATCCATGCGACCGGCGGCTCGGCGATGTTCGTTGACCAGACGCAGTCACCCCTGGGCGAGCGCGAGTCGCTCGCCGACATATCGCGCAACGTCGAGCGTTGGGTCTCAGCCATCGTGCTGCGCACTTATTCGCACGAGACGATCACCGAGATGGCACAGTATGCCGCGTGCCCGGTCATTAATGCGCTCTCCGACGTGGAGCACCCCTGCCAGGCGCTGGCCGATTTTATGACCGTCGAAGAGCGTTTCGGCGGCTCAGCCAAAGGAGTTCATTTTACCTATGTCGGCGACGGCAATAACGTGTGCCATTCCCTGCTGCTCACCGCAGCCCAACTGGGCGCGCACTGCACGATTGCGACGCCGAGGAACTACGCGCCGATTGCGGACATCGTCGCGCAGGCAAGAGCCATTGCGGAGATAACCGGAGCAAGCATCACGATCACGCAGGATCCGGTCGCGGCCGTGACAGGCGCAGCTGCGGTCTACACAGATGCCTGCACGAGCATGGGCTTTGAGCACGAGGCCACCAAGCGCGCACCGATCTTCAAGCCCTACCAGGTGAATGAAGCGCTAATGGCGCATGCTGACGAGGGTGCGGCTTTTATGCACTGCCTGCCTGCGCACCGCAACGCAGAAGTAACGGATGCAGTGCTCGATGGGCCGAACTCAGTGGTCTTTGAACAGGCAGAAAATCGTATGCACGCGCAAAAGGCGCTGTTGCTGCTGCTGCTCGGCGCAGAGCTTCCGGCGATGCCGTCGCTCTCCAATCCTCTGTAGAGACAGCACTCGCGGCGCGCCGATGGGGGCATGCCGGCACTTTCTAGAAGGAGTAACAATCGAATGGCTGACAAAGTGGTTCTTGCGTATTCGGGTGGTCTTGACACCTCGATCATCATTCCCTGGCTCAATGAGAATTACGGCTTGGACGTGATTGCAATGGTGGCCGACGTAGGTCAGGGCGAAGATCTGGACGCAGTCGTGCAGAAGGCTTATGACACGGGCGCCAAGAAGGTGGTGGTGCGCGATCTGCGGGGGGAATTTGTTCGCGATTACATCATGCCCACCGTGCAGGCGGGGGCGCTCTACGAGAATAAGTACCTGCTCGGCACATCAATCGCGCGCCCGGTAATCGCCAAGGCGCAGGTCGAGGTAGCGCTGGAAGAAGGGGCAAGCACGGTGGCGCATGGCTGCACCGGTAAAGGCAACGACCAGGTCCGTTTTGAGCACGCCTACCAGGGGTTGGCGCCGGAGTTGCGCTGCATTGCACCCTGGCGAGAGTGGACGTTGAACTCGCGCGAGGAGTGCCTGGACTATGCCGAGGCACACGGAATCCCGGTGGCCGCAAGCCGCACCAAGATCCATTCGCGCGATCGCAACTTGTGGCATGTAAGCCATGAAGGTGGCGAGCTGGAGGATGCCGGCAACGCGCCGTACGACTCTACCTGGACGATGACACGCAGCCCCAAAGAGGCGCCTGACCAGGAGGAGCTGGTCACGGTCGGCTTTGAGGGTGGCATGCCGGTCTCGGTCGATGGGCAGACGCTCGAGCCGGTGCAGTTAGTCGAGTTACTCAACGAGATAGGCGCGCGGAATGCGATTGGTCGCATAGACCTGGTTGAAAACCGCTTTGTCGGAATCAAGTCGCGTGGCTGCTATGAGACGCCAGGCGGCACCCTGATCGTCTTAGCGCACCATGAGCTCGAGGCCCTGGTGCTCGATCGGGAGGTTTCGCACTATAAGCAGCACGTGGGCCTGCACTATGCTGACATCGTCTACAACGGGCTCTGGTTTACGCCGATCCGCGAAGCGCTCGACGCATTTGTGGCGAAGACGCAAGAACATGTAACCGGCACAGTCACACTTTTGCTCTACAAAGGCAACGTCGCAGTGACGAAGCGCTCGAGTGAGTTCTCGCTCTACTCCAATGACCTGTCTTCCTTCACCATGGGCTCGAGCTACGATCAGAAGGACGCGGCCGGCTTTATCCGGATCCTTGGCTTGCCGGCGCGCCAGCGTGCTCGCCTGCTCGGCCAGTTGAACAGAGAGGTAGTGAAGTGAAGATGTGGTCAGGCCGCTTTCGCGAGCCACTCGACCCTCTGTTTGACCACTGGCAGCGCTCGATTAAATTCGACCGGGCGTTGCTGGTCGAAGAGACGCTGGCCAGCAAAGCACACTCGCTCGCCCTCAAAGGGGCGGGTGTGTTGACGGCTGGTGAGCAGGAGCAGATTGCTGATGCGCTCGACTCGATCGTGCAGCGCTTTCATTCTCAGGGTCCCGGTCACAAGGCTGAGCCGATGGACTCGGTCGATGCTGAGGACATCCATCATTTTGTTGAGCTAATGTTAGTGGAGCAAGTAGGCGATCTGGGATGGAAGCTGCACACGGGCCGCAGCCGCAATGAGCAAATCGCAACTGACCTGCGGCTCTACATACGCTTCCGCACGAGCGGTATCATTGCCAACCTGGCTGCGTGGGCTCAGCAGCTGATCGCCCAGGCCAAGAAGGCCGGCGATGCAGTCATGCCCTCTTACACGCACTTGCAGCGGGCAGAGCCGGTGTTGGTCGCACACTGGTTGCTGGCCTATGTTGAGATGGTCCTGCGCGACATCTCGCGACTTGAGGACTGCACGGCGCGGCTGAACTACTGTCCGCTTGGCTCGGGCGCGGTCGCCGGCGCTACGCTAACGCTCGACCGAACGATTGCCGCACGAGAGCTTGCTTTTACCGCGCCTACCGCCAATAGCATGGACGCTACCAGCGATCGTGACTTCGTTCTCGAGTACTTACATGCACTTACGATTCTGGGAGTCCACGCCAGCCGCTTCGCCGAGGAGATAACGCTCTTCGCTACAGCAGAGTTCGGCTTTATAGAACTGCCTGAGGCTTTCTCAACCGGCTCGAGTGCGATGCCTCAGAAGAAGAACCCTGATCTTACCGAGCTTATCCGCTCCAAGGTCGGACGCCTCTCGGGTGCCGCGCATGCGGTCACGCTCACCCTGAAAGGTCTGCCGCTGGCTTACAACAAGGATATGCAGGAGACCCAGGAACCAGTGTTTGCCGCCACGTCCACCGCACACATCATGGTCTACCTGCTGGCCAAGTTTACGCGGGCCCTGCAGTTTCGCACGGATCGGATGCGTGCAGCCTGCGAGAGCGGCTACCTGAATGCCATGGCGGCGGCGACTTACCTGGTGCATAAGGGTATGCCGTTTCGTACTGCGCACGAGCGCATCGGGGCGGCGGTGCGGCTCGGGCTTGAAAAAGGCTGCGAGCTTGGGGAACTTACTTTGCCGGAGTTGCAAACCATTGCCCCCGAGTTCGCCGAGGACGTGTACGCGGCCATTACGCTTGAGGCAACGCTCGACTGCCACGACGTAATCGGAGGCACCGCGCGAGGCCGGGTGGCGGCCTCGCTGGTCCAGACGGAAGCGCGCATAGTTGCATTGCTGGCGACGTATGGCGAAGTCGTCTTTGATGAGGAGCCAGTCCATGCAGGTGCGTAAAGCGCGCCTGCAGGACGCGACAAACATCTACGAATTAGTCAACTCCCTCTCCAGCGATGGCACGCTGCTGCGGCGGGTCTTCTCCGAGATATGCGAGAACGTGCGCGACTTCACGGTTGCTGAAAGTGACTCTGGCGCGTTTCTCGGCTGCGGTGCACTTCATCTGTATGGACCTCACCTGGCGGAGGTGCGCTCGATTGTGGTCAAACCTGAGGCGAAAGGCCGAGGAGTGGGCGGCCGTCTGCTGGCTGCGTTGCTTGAGGAGAGCGAGGAGCACAGCATCGGCTGCGTGTGCCTATTTACAAGAATCCCGGATTTCTTCTTTCGCTATGGATTCCGGGTTGTGACCGAGCGGGCAACGCTGCCTGACAAGATCTACAAGGATTGCCAGAGTTGTCCGCGGCTCTACCGCTGCGATGAAGTGGCGATGGCGCGCGGCGAGGTTCCCAGGGTTTCGATTCTTGGCACGAGAGCTCAGGCTGAGCAGCTCGTGCATATCGCCGGCTGAGCGAGATGGCAGATTGCAGGCGAACGCGCGCCTGCAAGTTGCGTTGTTAGTGCACAACCCCGGCACCGTCGGCCGGCCAATACACAAAGGCCGCCTTGCCGTAGATGAGGTCTCGGTCGACTGTGCCGAAGTCGCGACTATCGCTCGAGATACTACGGTGGTCGCCCATGACCCAGTACTCATGGGGCGGAATCACCTGATCAGGAACAGAGCGCTGATCGATAAAGCGTGCAGCCACGTAGCTTTCAACGACCGGCTTGCCGTTGACATAAACCTGTCCATCGTCGATGCGCAATTCATCGCCGGGCACCGCAATAATGCGCTTGATGTAACTCTTAGCGGGGTCGCGCGGATAGTGGAAGACGACGACATCGCCGCGGGAGATGTTCTCGAATCGATAGATGAACTTATTGATGAAGAGCCGGTCTTGATCGTGCAGACGGGGCTGCATGCTTGTACCTTCTACGCGGACCGGTTGGTAGAGGCAGGTGATGATGAGCATGGAGGCGGCCACGGAGACAAACAGGTCGCGCAGCCAGCGGCCTGCAGGCGAGAAGAACAGGCCCTGATGCGCGCCTCCTTTTGCATCGGGAGGCAAAGTCGACCCCGTGGGCGAGAGTGGGATCACGGACAGCCCAGGCCGCCGACCGGGCAGAGCAAGCGCTCGCGACCGGGCTTCTTCATCGGGGATTGCGCAACGGGGACAAGGGCGCTGCCGGCTCCTGCATCGGGCGCAAGATTAGCAGGCTCCAGGGTAAGCGGCCGTTGCAGCACCATCTCCACAGTCTGGCCCTGCTCAAGGTTCACGTCATTGCCACGTGTAAGCAGTGTATAGATAAGCCCAACTGCGCCGCCCGCAACGGCACCATAGCCGGCGCCGGCGAGCGGGCTGCCGCCGATCGCGCCACCGATCGCGCCCACCCCGGCGCCTGCCTCGGCGCCGCGTGCGATCGTGGCCGCGTCCTTACCTTTCGAGCCGGCCTGCTGCACATCACCTTCATTGTTCTTGACCTTCGCATCCGTCGCGCCGGGCACACTGTTCAGAACGCCCGGGATACTGACCACGCTCCCGTTGGGAAAGATCATCGTCGTGAAGTGGAGACCAACCTCGGCACGACCCTTGATCCTGCCTGCGCGTTGGACCCGATCGATAATGCCCTGCACATACACGCCTGCGGGGATGACGACCCGGTTGCCAACGATGACTGGGAAGGTCGAGGAGAGATAGACGCCGTCTCCGGGCTGGGCGCTCTTGGTGTTGACTCCCGAGCGTAGAGCGAGCAGAACCCGCGTTCCAGCCGGCACCTCCACCGAGCTGACTGTGGTAGCGCCGGCGGGTGCCGGGCTAGCAGGCGTGGCCTGCGCGGAAGCAGCCAGACCAGAGGTGAGCAACAGGCAAATGAGGCTCGCGCACTCACCGCTTCGCCATCTCGTCCCAACATGCTCCGTCACAAGCCGCATCCTCTCCCCCGTTTCCTCTTCATCCGAATAGACGCAGCCGGCTCACCAAGGGTGAGATCGCTCAGGCAAGCCTGGCATGGGCGCAGGCGATTGCATGATCTCTGACCTTGCCATGATAGACGGAGGGCAGGCCTGGCTGCACAGGCACGATGCGCAGAGTTGTTGAAGAGCACTTCGCTTCTGCCGCCAGGAGGTTACCATGGAACACCGGCGGCCCGGATCGGGACCGCACCTGAGGGAGAGCGTTGGTTGAATGGGATGAGCCATATAGGTGAAGACGCAGGCCAACGGTTTTCCCCTGTGCAGTGGCTCCTGGAGCAAGCTGTGGCTGACGGAGCCTTCCCGGGTGCGGCGTGGGGCGTCGTGCAGGCCGGCGTGACGCTCGCGACCGGCGCGGTGGGCCGACACACCTACGAGGCATCGAGCCCACGCGTGACGACCGGCACGGTTTACGACCTGGCCAGCGTGTCGAAAGTAGTGGCGACCACCGCCATGGCGATGCTGCTTTATGAGCGCGGCCTGCTCGACCTGGACATGCTGCTTGGCGATCTGCTGCCTGGCTTTGTCATTGCGAGCAGGCCAGGAGAGAGGCGGCGCGAGGTCACGCTGCGCATGCTGCTGGCTCACTGTTCCGGGCTGCCTGGCTATGCGCCTTTTTTTCTACGATACAGAGACGCGCCGGCGCTCCTGCGCGCCTGCCTGCAGGAGCCGCTGGAGGCCCCGCCCGGAAGCCGTGCCGAGTACTCTGACATAGGCTTTATCCTGCTCGGTAAGGCGCTGGAGGTGATCGCCGAAGAGCGGCTCGACAGCTACTGCAAACGCGAGGTTTTTCAACCGTTGGGCATGGAGAGCACGCTCTACCATCCATTGGCGTCCGAGCGCGCTGCGATTCCGCCAACCGAGCGCGATGAGGTCTTCCGACACGCTATCGTGCAGGGCCAGGTCAATGACGAAAACTGCTTTGTCCTTGGCGGCTGCGCCGGCCATGCGGGCTTGTTCGCCCCGGTTGGGGACGTGCTGCTCTTCGCCGAGAGCATCCTGGCCTCGCTCCGAGCAAGATCTGCTCCGTCGCAGGCGCTGTTCAAGACTGAGCAGGCGCTGCTCAAGACTGCTACAGCACTGTTCAAGGCTGCTACGGTACGGCTGTTTATCACGCGCAGCGAGCTGCCAGCAGGCAGCAGCCGGGCCCTGGGCTGGGATACGCCGAGTGGCGAGCCCTCGTCCTTCGGCAGCCATTTCGGTCCACGCTCGGCAGGCCACCTGGGCTACACCGGCACGTCTCTTTGGATCGACCCGGATCGCGACCTTGGCGTCGTGCTCCTGACTAATCGAACCTGGCCGACGCGGGCAAATAAGCGCATCCAGCAGGTTCGGCCGGCCTTCCATGACGCCCTAGCAAAACTGCTCTAGCGCCTGGGTACCGAGGTGATCAAAACGGTCACCGACGGGACGTGTCAATCGTGCTGTTGTGGGTCTACAATCATCGCTGTCAGGACACACCAGCCAATGGCAACTATCAGTTCTCCTTCACCCGCCGAGCTACACGGAGAAGCACCAGGCTCCTCCACGATGCCAATGCGTGAGCTCACGACCGAGAGCTCTAACGAGGCTTCCCAGGGATTTGACACCAAGTCCGCCCTGGAAATTGCCCGCATCATCAACCACGAGGATGCCAAGGTCGCAGCAGCGGTTCGCAAGGCACTTCCCGAGATCGCGCTTGTCATCGACGCGGTAGCTCGATCGCTTCGAGACGGCGGGCGGCTGATCTACATCGGCGCCGGGTCCAGCGGTCGGATCGCTGCCCTCGACTCCTGCGAGTGTCCCCCCTACTTCTCGAACGATCCCCATTCCATCCAATACATCATGGCCGGCGGCCCCAAGGCGCTTGCTTCCCCGGTTGAGGTCAATGAGGACTCCGAGGAGCTCGGTCAGCGGGATATCGCGCGTCGCCGTCCCTCGCGCAAAGATGTGGTGATTGGGCTTTCAGCGAGCGGCAGGACGCCTTATGTGGTTGCAGCCGTAGCCTACGCGCGCACGCAGGGGGCGAAGACCGCCTGCATCACCTGCAACCAGGGCTCGCCGATCGCGGACGCTGCTGATATCGTCATCGTCGCTGATGTAGGCCCTGAGGTCATCTCCGGCTCGACCCGCATGAAGGCCTCGACCGCGCAGAAGATGATCACCAACATGATCACGACCGGCGCGATGACGCGACTCGGCTACGTGTACGAGAACCTGATGGTTCACGTGCACATGCAGAACTCCAAGCTGGTTGAGCGCGGCATCAGCATTCTGATGAAGGCTTGCGGCGTTGCTCGGGAGGAGGCCGTGAACGTGATCAAATCTGCCGGCCGCAGCGTACCGATCGCGCTGGTCATGTTAAAGGCGAAGATTGACAAGCAGGAAGCGGTGCGCAGGCTCGCGCAGTCCGATGGCAACGTTCGGCGCGCCATTGACGACAGCAAACTCGATCTCTAGCACTCAGGCTTCGCCATTCTGCCAGCGCAGCCTGCAAGTCTCTTCCTCTCCTTTATAGATGAGACAGCCCGGAGCGTCGGCCAACTCGTCTGGCGATACCGGGGGATAAACGCAAGCGTCGCTTCATTCCCAGTGCTCAGGCGGCAAAGACTTGGCCAGCGATCCCTCTCGGTTGGTACGGCTGCTTACTTCCACACGCTTTGCAGGAAGAGAAACTGATCCCGCAGATCGTCCTTGTCTGCATGAGAAGGTTGATTGAGGTACATGACCTTCGATCCAGAGGCTGGCGAGTAGACTGGCCACTGCGGCAAGGCACCTGGCTTGCCCGCGCCGTTCGGGTTGCCGGTGCGCGCGAAGTTGGTCCAGTAGGTCATCATCTGCTCACTCATCGCGTAATCTTCCGGGCGCCACGCGATCCCTTTGCGTGATTCGATCACCCCGAAGACATACTCGATCTCATCTGAGTGGAAAGCGCCGAAGCGGCCCGGGCGCGCAGGGTCCGGCGGCGGGACCAGGTCGAAGCGATAGCGATAGACAGGCGACTTGCCGGTGCTGGTCTGAGCCTCCATCCACTTCCACGTGCCGTAGGCGATGAACTTATCGGTTGCGTACTGCTGCAGGCGCGTGAGCGCCTCGGCATCGTTGGTGGCGGGGAAAGCGGTTAGGAACTCCGGGGCACGCGCACCGAAATCCTTCTCCGCCGTCTGGTGCAGACGGGTAAGATCGTCCGGCGAATCAGCAGTGGGAGCAGCGCTGCTGCCTCCGGTCGGCGTAATCGTCGAGGCAGCCTTCGCGCTGCCGCCTTCATCATGGTTCCAGCCGGCCATCAGAGGCACATCATTCTGACGGCCCGCGGCAAAGATGGCCGCCGGAGACTCGGGTAAGAAGAGGCCATCTACATCGGGCCCGAAGTGCCCGGCGGGCTGGGAGGTAGCGGCCTGCAGCTGCTCGGCAGGGAGCGCGCGCAAGGCTGCGAGCGTGTCGGCATGGAGCGCAGTGCGCGCGAAATCAGCATCTTTCTGTTCGCGATCCGCAGCCGGCTCAAAGCGCAAGGTAGGGCCACCAAGCGCACCGCCGCTCTCCCCGATCGCATGAACAAAAAGTCCTTTTGCTTGCGGCGAGGCCATCAGCCCGCTCACTGCGAAGGATCCGGCGCTCTCGCCGAAGATTGTGACGTTAGCCGGGTCGCCGCCAAAGGCGCCGATGTTGGTCCGCACCCAACGCAGCGCGGCAACTGCATCCATCAGCCCGTAGTTGCCAGCGGCGTGGACCGGCGACTCCGACGCGAGCTCCGGATGCGTGAAGAAGCCGAAGATATTCATGCGGTAATTGAAGGTGACGACAATCACGTTCTTGGTGGACAGGTGCGCACCATCCTGGCGCCACTCCGAGGTACTGCCGGTGATAAAGCCTCCGCCATAGATCCAGAACATGACCGGGAGCCTGGCTCCGGGCTTCACCCCGGCAGGTGTCCACACGTTCAGCGTCAGGCAGTCTTCGCTTACGCCCGGATCGCGGAAGTACATATCGTCGTAGAGCGCGAGCTGCATGCAGCGGGAGCCAAAGCTGGTCGCCTGGCGCACGCCCTTCCAGGCGAGCGCGGGAGCGGGTGGCTTCCAGCGCAGGTCTCCGACCGGCGGCGCGGCATAGGGGATGCCGAGGAAGGCGCGCGCCGGGCCGCCGGGCGTTGTCTGCGCGACACCCTGCAGGTCACCGGCGGGGGCCTGAACCGTGAGGCTGGCAGTTTGCGCGGAAGAGAGTGTCGCAGTAAGCAGAAAGAAGGCAGCAGCGGGTGATGATCGCATGTCGCCGCCTAGTGTACTCTCTGGGGACCTTCGGCAGCCAACCAGACGGAGCTGCATATTACACTTGAAAAGTGGGCTTAGGGCTCGCAGGAGCACGACCGACTTCATGGATAAATTTGTCATTCGCGGGGGAAACCCGCTACTCGGGACCATTCAAGTGAGCGGCGCAAAGAACTCTGCCCTGCCTTGCATGGCCGCAGCCATCCTGACCGCTGACGAGGTCGTTCTCGAGAACATTCCACGGGTCCAGGACATTGAAACCGAGCGCCGCCTGCTCGTCTCCATGGGCGCCGAGGTTGAGCTTGGCTATGGGCGTGCCCAGCACCGCACCACGGTAAGCTGCGCTGTGCTCTCAGACCCTGTCGCCAAGTACGAGATTGTCAAAACGATGCGCGCCTCTTCGCTCGTGCTGGGGCCTCTGGTTGCCCGGACTGGCCTGGCGCGAGTGGCGATGCCGGGTGGCTGCGCGATTGGCGGCCGGCCGATCGATCTGCATATTGCGGGCCTGGAAAAGATGGGCGCTACCATCAGCTACGAGCACGGTTACATTGAGGCGCGCGCCGAGCGCCTGCGCGGGACCGAGATCAAGTTCGGCAAGATCACCGTGACCGGCACAGAAGACCTGCTGATGGCCGCGGTGCTCGCAGAGGGCGAGACGGTCTTTGAAAACTGCGCCTGCGAACCCGAGGTCACCGACCTTGCCGCGATGCTGACCGGCATGGGCGCGAAGATCGAAGGCGCCGGCACGCCAACGATCCGGGTGCAGGGCGTTGAGCGTCTGCACGGTGTGAGGCACCGCATCAATCCTGATCGCATTGAAGCCGGCACCTTCCTGGTGGCTGGCGCGATCACGGGCGGCGATCTGTGCGTGACCAACTGCAACCCTGCGCATCTGGGCGCGATCATCTCGACGCTCGAGGCAGCCGGAGCACGGATCGAGGTGCTCGGCAAAGACTCGCTTCGGGTGCGCTCGGAAGGCCGTCTGCGCTCGGTCGATGTTTCGACCCAGGAGTACCCGGGCTTCCCGACCGACATGCAGGCCCAGTACATGGCACTCGCAACCCAGGCCGAGGGCACGTCTGTGGTGACGGAGAACATCTTCGAGAATCGGTTCATGCACGTCTCGGAGCTGATTCGCATGGGAGCCAACATCAGGCTGGACGGGCGCCAGGCCACGATCACCGGCAAGACAAAGCTGTCAGCAGCAGCGGTGATGTGCTCCGATCTTCGGGCCTCGGCCTCGCTTGTGCTGGCGGCCCTGGTCGCGGATGGCGAATCGATTTTGGACCGCGTGTACCACATGGATCGCGGCTACGAGCACATTGAAGAAAAGCTGCGCGGGGTGGGTGCGCAGATTCGTCGCATGGGCAATGTCTTCGCGGACAAGCGGGAGTTGGTGCTGCTCGATACCTAGACAGACCTTGGGCACTCTCTGCATCCAACTCTGCAGGAGGGATGCAACATGCCTGTCACCACTTTCTCACCAGCGAGTCAAAGCCAAGTATTGCGCGCGCACCTGGTAGAGTTTCTGCGAGGCGGCAGCGCGCACGTCGATCCTCGCACTGCACTTGCGGGCTTGCCTGACCGCTACTATGGAGCAAAGCCGGCTGGGCTGCCGCACAGTCCCTGGCAGCTGCTGGAGCACCTACGCTTTACCCTCCACGACCTGCTTGAATTTTGCACCAACCCGGACTATGTTGCACCAACCTGGCCGGATGACTACTGGCCAGGCGAGGATGCACCTGCGGGCAAAGAAGACTGGCAGCAATCGGTAGATGCGTTTCTTGAAGGCTTGGGAGCTTTTGAAGCACTGGTCAACGACTCAGAGACCGACCTCGAGACGAACATTCCCTGGGGTGATGGACAGACGATCCTGCGGGAGGTGCTGCTGGCCATCGATCACACGAGCTACCACCTCGGTCAGCTGGTGCTGGTGCGCCGGGAGTTGGGCGCCTGGCAGGACTGATGGCATTGGCCGATCATCAGGGCGCGGCCTGGCTCAAGGGCAGAAAAGCGTGGGTGCCTCCGCCTCAGAGTGGCCCAGGATTAGGCCGGAACAAAGGATGAGGATCAAGGCAGAGAGGATCATGGGCAGGCCTGGGCGTACATGGAGTAGGAGCCCGCTCTCGCCGATGGCGATCAGAGGCTGCCACCACTCGCACACAGCGGCCTGCGTTGGGCTGAGGGTACGTAGAAGCCGATAAAATAATGGATAGGCAAGTGCAGTATTCAGCGCGGCCAACAAGCAGAGCGCGGCTGTTGCCGATGCAGGCCATGATCGCAGGGGTGTACTCGCGGGCTCTGCTACGAGAGTAAGTGCGACCCACAGTGCCGCTGAGGCTGTCCCGAGCTGTATCAAAACTGACGGGAGCGAAAGTACAGAGGCTAGGTTGCGCCTTACAAAGCAAAGAGACCAGCCTTGGAGAGCGACAGCAGCTCCAATCGGGAGTATCCAGACCAGAGTGGCAGGCGCTAGTGGCAGGGAGCCGTTGAGCAGGACGAGCATCGCGCAGGGGCCCAGAATGGCGGCGGCTGACAGCTCCCCGGCAGCCAGGGCCAGACCGAGCGGCATGCAGGCGTAGACCTCGGGGATCCAGGCACCGGCACCCTGTGCCGACGCCCACGTTACCAATAGATTCGGCAGAGCGAAGAGGGTGAGGCCGAGCAGGATGTTAGGCCAAGCGCGCGAGCCAGGCGATGCGGGAGCCGGGGCGGCGGTCTCGACTTGCATCGGGGGTACGGCTTGATTTCGGAGCTTGGCTACTGCCTTGCGAGCAGCTACCGCGCTCGCCAGACACGCGCAGGCCAGCAGATTTTCAAGGAGCGCGAAGTGAAGCGGCCTGGCCTGATGGCGAACCATCTCATTGCCAATCCAGGAACTGCCCCAAAGCAGGGAGAGTGCGAGGAGCACGCCGGCTGACTCGCGGGTCGGGGATCTCACCCTAGTACCCCAGAAGAACTGAAAAGAAGCGGGTCGGGCGCGCTGTACCTCTGAGCTTGGCTGCCACCGCACTCGCGCGGAAACTTGATCACGCCACTTGTCCGCGAAGCATGCGCAGCATCTGCCTCGCTGAGCGGGACACATGATGCGTAGGAGTGGCCTCTACTCAAAACCACCCCTAGAGCACTCACTCGCTCGAGTTAACGGGCACCACCCGCACCCGAGCCGCCAGGGCCGCGACCACCGCCACCCATGCGGCCGCGTCCGCGACGACGCCGGCGTTGCTGACCGTTGGGGCCGCCTGCAGCAGGCGAGCCCCCTACCGGCGCGGGAACGCCGCCTTCGGTGTTGAAGTTTGGCTCGTCGCCTTCTTCTCCGTCATCGGCGCCTTCGAACTCTTCGTCCAACTCTTCCCCACCCTCGATGGTGATGGTGCTGGCATTGGACGAAGGCTGGCGCTCGATCGGCTCGGAGCGCTCGGCACGCTCTGGCCGGTCCGTACGCTCTGGCCGGTCCGTACGCTCAGCACGCTCTGGGCGTTCAGCGCGCTCTGGGCGTTCGGCGCGCCCGGAGCCACCCTCGGCCGGAAGCGGCAGACCCAGCTTCTCGCGCTGCTCCTTGAGCAGGGCCTTGCGGGAGAGCTTGATGCGATTGCCTTCGATGCCCAGGACCTTGACCAAGACCTGGTCGCCTTCCTTCAGCTCGTCCTTGACCTCTTTGACGCGATGCTCCGCGATCTCAGAGACATGGAGCAGGCCGTCGGTCCCAGGGAAGAGCTCGACAAAGGCGCCAAACTCGGCCAGGCGGACGACCTTGCCTAGGTAGGTCTTGCCGATCTCAGGCACAGCGGTCAGGTTCGAGATCATCTCGAGCGCCTTCTTCAGGCCCTCGGCATCGGAGGAGGCCACGTTCACCCGGCCCGTGTCATCGACATCGATCTTGACCTGGGTCGCTTCGATGATCGAGCGGATCATCTTGCCGCCCGGTCCGATGAGGTCGCGAATCTTATCGGTCGGAATCTGCAGGGTCTTGATTTGCGGGGCGTGCTTGGACTTGATCTCGCGCGTGGTGCTCAGGTGCGCGTCCATGGTGTCGAGCAGGAAGAGCCGGCCGTGGCGCGCCTGTTCCATGGCTTCGCGCATGATCGTGGTGGTAATGCCGCCGATCTTGATGTCCATCTGCAGGGCGGTGATGCCCTCGCGGGTGCCCGCTACCTTGAAGTCCATATCGCCGTAGTGATCTTCAGCGCCTGCGATGTCGGTGAGGATGGCGTAGTCATCGCCCTCCTTGACCAGGCCCATAGCGATACCGGCGACTGCGCCCTTGAGGTTGATGCCGGCGTCCATCAGCGCCAGGCTGGCGCCGCAGACCGAGGCCATCGAGGAAGAGCCGTTCGATTCGAGGATGTCCGAGACGATGCGGATCGCGTAGGGCGACTCGTCTTCTGTCGGCAACACGGCCTGGATGGCCCGCTCGGCGAGCGCGCCATGGCCGATCTCGCGGCGGCCCGTGCCGGTCATGCGTCCTGTTTCGCCGACCGAGAACGGCGGAAAGTTGTAGTGGAGCATGAAGCGCTTCTTCTGCTCGCCCTCGAAGGTCTCCAGGCGCTGCGAATCATCGCCGGTGCCGAGCGTGACGGTGACCAGGGCCTGGGTCTCGCCGCGAGTAAAGAGCGCCGAGCCGTGGGTGCGGGGCAGGACTGAAGTTTCAATACTGATAGGGCGGATCTGGTCAAAGGCGCGCCGGTCGGGACGAATTTTGTCCTTGGTGACCTGCTGGCGGAAGATGTTCTCGCGCAGCAGCTCGTAGTAGCGAGCCAGCTTCTTCTTGGCCACGCCCTGCTCGGCCTCCGGCAGCTGCTTGATCTCGGCGGAGAGCTCATCCTTGATCTGCTTGACCAGCGAGTAGCTCTCCGTCTTGGCGTGGGTGTGGGTGTCGAGCGCATCCTTGAGCCGGTCGCCGACCTTGGTCTGGAGCGCGTTGTAGTAAGTTTCATCGTGCTCGAGCGGAGTGACGGTGCGCTTGGTCTTGCCGGCCTTGCCGACCAGCTCGACGATGGCGGCGACGATCTTCTTGATCTCGACATGGGCGAAGTCGATGGCGCCGAGGACGACTTCCTCGGTCACGCCCTGACCGCCGCTCTCGATCATCACGATGCCATCGGCGGTGCCGACGACGGTGATGTTGAGCGAGCTTTCCTTGCGCTGCGCGTAGGTGGGGTTGATCAGGTACTCGCCCCCGATGTGCCCGACGCGGACGGCTCCGACTGGACCGTTGAACGGGATGTCGGAGAGCGCGAGCGCTGCCGAAGCTGCATTGATTCCGATCACGTCCGGGTCATTTTCTTTGTCGGCCGAGAAGACCAGCGCGATCACTTGAGTCTCATTGCGGAAGGTCTCAGGAAAGAGCGGCCGGATGGGGCGATCGATCTGGCGGGAGGTTAGGATTTCGCGCTCGGAGGGACGGCCTTCGCGCTTGATAAAGCCGCCCGGGATGCGTCCGCCGGCGTAGGCGTACTCGCGGTAGTCGACGGTGAGCGGAAAGAAGTCGATGCCCTCTTTTGGCTCGGGCGAGGCGACGGCCGTGGCGAGAACGACGCTGTCACCCTGGGTGACGAGCGCGGCGCCGGGCGCCTGCTTGGCCATGCGGCCGGTTTCAAACGTCAGCTGCTTGCCACCGGCAAGCTCTACTGTCACTTCCTGCTTCATATCTTCCTCATTTCACAAGCTTCTTTTCACAAGGTTCTTTGGCGCGGACGGGTGCGGCCTACACAGGAGGCTTGCGGCAAGGGCAGCAGGGGGACACGGAGTGAGGGTGTGTGCTGCGGATGCAGAGTGGCGCTCAAGCGAGGCTGGACGAAATTGTTATCGGTCGAAGAAACGTGGCCTAAAAAGCAAACAGGGCGGACACTGGAAAGCGCCGCCCTTAAAGCCAGAGTTTCTTGTTGCGTATGCATTATCGGCAATGGGCTCGTCTCCCCGCCTTACTTGCGGATGCCGAGTTTGCCGATCACTTCGCGGTAGCGGTCGGTGTCGTTCGTCTTCAGATAGTCCAAAAGACGGCGGCGCTTGCTGACGAGCATCAACAAGCCACGGCGCGATGCATGATCCTTCGCGTGACTCTTGAAATGCTCGGTGAGCTCGCCGATGCGCTCGCTCAGGATCGCGATCTGCACTTCGGGGCTGCCGGTATCGCTTTCGTGGGTACGAAAGCGTGAGATGATGTCGGTCTTTTTAGCAGGTGCCAGCACGAGTGTGCGTTACTCCTAATACGTTAATTCGAGTCAATCCACTTCCTAAGTGTATGAGTGAAGGATACCATAGCTATTCCGCCCGGACCTTCGCCTCTTCGGCCTGGCTCAGGGCACTCTCTGCGCCGCAGCAGCCTTCTGCCGCAGGCGCCTAGCGAAGAGCAAGCCGACCGTGGTGCCGACCTTCGCCGCATGGTTGCTTACCCCGGAGCGCAGCCCGGCGTCGAAGCTGAAAGCCTCGCTGAACCGGTGGAGAAACCCTCCAAACAGGCAGGTGCCCGATGTGTTGGATTGCACGACATTTTGCGCAAAGGTCTCTGCATAGATCGAGGGCTGCTGAGACCGGTGATAACTCAGGGCAAGTGCCTGCTGCCCGCCAAATCCGCAGCCGGGTCGTGTCTGGCAGCCAAACTGCACAATCGATGCATTCGCGATGAAGTTCACCTTGCCGACCAGGTGATTCGTGAGCAGGATCGCCTACTGGCCGTAGCCCTGCCTGAGCCGCTCAGGCGCGGAGAAAGGTCAGCAGATCAGCATTCAGGCGGTCTGCGTGCGTGGCTGTCAGCCCGTGCGGCGCTCCCTCATACTCAAGCAACTTGCTATGCGCGACCAGTTCCGCCGTTCGCCTGCTGGATGCATCGATCGGCACCGTCGCGTCGCCGGTCCCGTGGATGATCAGGGTCGGCACCGTGATCTTGCCCAGATCCTCTCGGAAATCCGTCGCACTCCATGCCCGCACCAGGTCAAGGGTCGCCTTAGGGGAAGCGGTCAGCGCCATCGCCTGGGTAAAGTCGAGAAAGGGCTCGGAAACGGTGTGGTGGACGAGCGTGCGCCCGTAAAACATGGGGCCAAATTGAGCCAGAAAGGCCGGCCGGTCTTTCTCAAGGCTTTCGACGATCCCGTCAAAGACCTTATGATCCACACCCTCCGGGTTGTCGTTCGTCTTGAGCAGGTAAGGCGTCACAGCCGAGACAAACACCGCTTTCTTGACTCGCGATGATCCGTACTTACCCAGGTAGCGGGCTACCTCGCCTCCACCCATGGAGAAGCCGACCAGCGTTGCTCCCTCTAAGTCAAGCTTGTCAAGAATCGCGCCCAGGTCCATGGCCAGCGTGTCGTAGTCATAGCCGCCAAAGGGCCAGCCACTCCGTCCAAAGCCGCGCCGGTCATAGGCGATGACTCGGAAACCATTCTGCGCCAACACTCGCGCCTGGTACTCCCAGCTTGCCGAGGTCAGCGGCCAGCCGTGAATCAGCACTACCGGCGCGCCCTTACCCCAGTCGTAGTAGTAAAGCTCGGTTCCATCCTGGGTCTGCAAATATGGCATAGTCCCTTCCTCTCAAGCCGGTGAGATGCGATTTCTCGCCTTTCCCATAGGAAAACTTCCCGTCGCTCCGATGGTCTGAGCCCTGCGGCGGGCACTGCCGGTCGGCTCTTCGAGGCATGACAAAGCCGGGCGCAGAAGCAGGCTTTGTCGTGCGTCGCCGAAAAGTTCCTAGAAGAGTTGGAAGTTGACCTCGATGTTGATCTCCACCGGGACCGCTTTGCCCTGCATCATGGCCGGCTTGAACTTGTACTGCTTGACTGCCTCGACTGCCTTCTCGTCAAGCCCCATACCCAGCTGGCGAACAACCCTGACTCGCTGCGGATTGCCCTGCGCATCCACAATCAAGGAGATAACGACGACGCCCTGATATTTTGCGCGGCGTGCTTCGTCGGAGAACTCTGGATCGACCGAAAAGATGATCTTGGGCGTCGAGATACCGCCACCCGGATGGTAGACGCCGCCACCTGTGCCACCGTTTGAACCCGGACCAACACCGCCGCCGCTGCCGGAACCAATGCCCCCACCATGACCTGATCCAAAGCCGGAGCCTGCGCCAGAACCCTGCGAGGAGAGTGTGACCTGGGACGATTGCGGAATGCCCAGGTTAGGCATGTTGGTGTCGGGCAGCTTGATCGGCTGAGGCATCACGATCGTTGGCTCGACCGCCAGCTTGGGGTGCTCGACGCGCAGGATCTGGGGCGGCGTGACCTGCACCTTGTCCATCTTGGGGAGGCGCCCTTTGGTCGGCGGGATGATCTCGTGATTGCCGCCGCCCCCGCCACCGCCGGAGAGCCGCGCCTTGGGTGGCGCGACCGGGATGAAGGGAGAAATATCCAGCGGGGTCAAAATGGCCTGCTTGACGACCGGCCGGGGATGCATCCGGCCCCAGAGAAACAGCCCGATGACCAGCGCGATGACGAGAACGTGCAGCCCGATGGAGAGCCCGCTCGAGAGAGGCCCGCGTTCTTCGGCCAGTAGGTCACCGACTGGTACCGGCGTCGAGGTGAGCTCAAGTGGGGGCAGCTTCTGCGGCTGAAAGACGTCGCGCAGGTTCGAGACGAGCGAGGACCATACCGAGCCTTCCGCATCCTCGGTCAGAAGGGAGGTGTGGTCGTTCGGCAGCCCGGCTGGCCGCTCTTCCACTTCCGGGGGAGTCAAAACCTCGTTGCTCATAGTCCTTCCCGTGGAGCGCTCGTCCGCCAGCGCCCGGTGCGCCCTGCTCTTGCTGCGTATTCACACATTATGGCGGAGCACGCGCTTACCTGTCTCGTCCGTGAGCCACGTTAGTACCGCGCCATCGTGCAGAGCGTTTCACAGGCCCGCACCGATAGCCTGATTGACACGGCAAAGCCGGCACCCGCACGTAGATAGACGCACCAGCAGGCGTTTGAGTCACACGGCGATACAATGGAGTTTTGACGAGAACCCGCTCGCGCGGCATAGGACCGAGGCTCGAGATCAAGCAGATGGCAGAGATAACGCCGGCCCAGCGGCCGACCCACCCGGAACTGAAGGCAACCCTCACCCTTCCGCAGACCGGCTTTCCGATGAAAGCCAATCTGCCGCAGAACGAACCCGCGCGGCTTGCCCAGTGGGAGCAGGATGGGCTCTACGAGCAGATACGAGCCGCGCGCCGGGGTGCGAAGAAGTATGTGCTGCACGATGGGCCGCCCTATGCAAACGGGCCGCTGCACCTGGGCCATGCCTTGAACAAATGCCTCAAAGACTTTGTCGTCAAGTCGAAGACAATGCAGGGCTACGATGCGCCGTTTGTGCCTGGCTGGGACTGCCACGGGCTCCCAATTGAGATCAAGGTAGATGAGCAGCTCGGCCGTAAGAAGCTCGAGATGCCTGCCGAGGAGTTTCTGGACGCCTGCCGCACGTATGCGCAAACGTATGTCGACCTGCAACGCTCGCAGTTTGTGCGACTGGGCGTCTTCGGCTCCTGGGCAGCGCCTTACCTGACCATGTCGAGGGAGTACGAGGCGAAGACGCTTGAGACCTTTTACAAGTTCTTCGAGCAGGGGTTTGTGTACAAAGGGCTGAAGCCGGTCTACTGGTGCATCCATGACCGCACCGCGCTTGCCGAGGCCGAGGTTGAGTACGAGATGCATACCAGCCCAAGCGTCTATGTGCGCTACCAGCTGACCAGCTCCGCGGCTATGCTCGCTCCTGAGCTCGCGGGGAAAAGAGTCTGGTCGATCATCTGGACGACGACGCCCTGGACGCTGCCTGCCTCGCTCGCGATCGCGTTTCACCCGGAGCTTGACTACGTGGCGCTCGAGCAGGATGGTGACACCTACCTCGTGGCTGAGGCGCTGGCTGCTGCTGTGCGTGAGAGCTGCGGGCTGGCGCGGGCTGAGATCGTGGCGCGCCTGCAAGGGAGGGCTCTTGATCGCGCTACCTTTCAGCATCCTTTTCTCGACCGCTCGATCCTGGGCGTGAACGCGGACTATGTCACGACCGACCAGGGCACCGGCGCTGTGCATACTGCGCCTGCGCATGGTGCGGATGACTTTTACACCGGCGTTCGCTATGGGCTTGACCCTACCTGCAACGTCGACAACGGCGGCCGCCTGCGCAATGGGCTGCCGGAGTTGGAAGGCAAGACTGTCTTCCAGGCCAATCCTGAGATCGTCGCGTTGCTCAAGGAGCGTGGCGCGCTGATGGGCTCGGCTGACATCTACCACTCCTACCCGCACTGCTGGCGCTGCCACCGCCCGGTCATCTTTCGCGCGACCGAGCAGTGGTTTATCGGCATGGAGACGGCTATGCCGTACTCCAAACTCTCGCGCTCGCACGAGGACGAGGACGATGCCGACCATGGAGACCGCACCTTTCGCGAGCGGGCTCTGCAGCTCATACGTGAAGAGATTGCCTGGGATCCGACGTGGGGCAGGGAGCGGATCGCGAATATGATCGCGACCCGGCCGGACTGGTGTATCTCGCGCCAGCGGGTGTGGGGCGTGCCGATCGCGGTCTTTCTTTGCGGCGCCTGCCATAAGCCGCTCAAGGATCGCAAGCTGAACGCGCGCATCGTCGCGCTGCTGGCCCAGGACGGCGTTCGCGCCTGGCACACGCATTCTGTTGCCGAATTACTTGGAGCGGAGTACGCGTGCCCCGGGTGCGGCGCGGTGGGGGCGTTTGAGAAGGAGCAAGACATTCTCGATGTCTGGTTTGACTCCGGCTCGAGTTGGCGGGCGGTGCTTGATGCTGACGCTGCGCTGGGCGCGCCTGCTGATTTGTACTTCGAGGGCGGGGACCAGTACCGCGGCTGGTTTCACACGTCTCTCTTGACCTCGGTCGCGACGAGCGAGGATCACGGCGCGCCTTACCGGAAAGTCGCGACCAGCGGCTGGACGCTCGATGAGCAGGGGCGCGCGATGTCAAAGTCGCTCGGCAATGGCGTGGACCCGATTGACATTTCAGAACGGCTTGGCGCGGAGATCGTGCGGCTCTGGGTGGCGTCGGTTGATTTTCGCGAAGATGTGGCGGCGAGCGAAAACCTGATGCAGCGGGTAGCGGATAACTATCGCAAGCTGCGCAACACGTTTCGGTTTCTGCTGGGCAACCTGCACGGCTTTGTGCCGGCTGAACATGAAGTGGCCTACGATGCGCTCCAGCCGCTCGACCAGTACATGCTGGCGCGGACGCGCGAGTTAGTCGAGAAAGTCACCGCGTGGTACGACGCGATGGAGTTTCACCGGGTGTATCAGGCGGTCAATGAGTTCTGCATTGTGGATCTGAGTGCGCTGTACCTGGATGTGCTGAAGGATCGCATGTACACGTTCGCGCCGACGAGCGTGGCGCGGCGTTCGGCGCAGACGGTGTTGTGGAAGATCGCGGAAGCGCTGGTGCGGTTGGTTGCGCCGATTTTGAGTTTTACTGCGGACGAGGTATGGCAGTACTTGCCGGAGGTAGAAGGGCGCGAGCCGAGTGTGCACCTGGCGCTTTTCCCTGAGGCAGATAACTTTGAGAGGGTCAGCAAAGAGTTTGCGCAAGAGTGGGTCGCTCTGCTGGGGATCAAAGAGAAGAGCCAGCAGAAGCTAGAGATTGAACGTCAGGACAAGAAACTTGGCAAGAGTCTTGAAGCAAGACTTGAGATTTCCATAGGCAGCGAAGGGGGTTTTCTTTTAAGGAGATATAAAAGTTCTCTAAAAGAGTTATTTAGTGTAGCGGACGTCCACGTAGCGGTCGTGACCGACGAGGCTTTATCCGAACGCTTCGACAGCGAAGAGCAACGGCTTTACGGGGTCTATGTTCACCGTGCAGACGGCACAAAGTGCAATCGCTGCTGGAACTATCGCACGGACACCACTGACTACGGCCCGTGGCAGAACGTCTGTGGACGGTGCGCGGAAGCTCTTGAAGAGATGGGCTACTCGCGCGAGACCGGGCAATTGGTAACCGCATGAGTGACGTATCTGGAAACACCGGCACGCGCGACTGGCGCGCACCGCTGCTGGCGATCTCGGCAGCCGTTATCGCGCTCGATCGCGCCAGCAAGATTTGGGTGACCAGGCACGTCGTCGAGGGCGACGCAATCACAATCATCCCGCACGTCTTTCACATCACCCATGTGCTCAACGCGGGGGCTGCGTTTTCGCTCTTCAACAACGCGCCGGCCGAGCGCACCCGATGGCTGCTGACCGCGCTTTCGCTCGTTGTCGCGGCGGGTGTGCTGATTGCTCTGCTGCGCACCGGGCGACGCTTTTCAACCACAGCGTTGGCGCTGGCGCTGATCCTCGGCGGAGCGCTCGGCAACGCGTGGGATCGTATTCAGTACAAGATGGTGACCGACTTTCTCGAGGTCTTCATCGTGCACTATCACTGGCCTGACTTTAACGTTGCCGACTCGGCGATTGTCTGCGGCGGCGCGCTGCTTTTTCTCAGTGCGTTCTTTGAGTCGGATGCAAGAGCCTGAAGCTAGACCGCCTGCGCGGCTTGCGGCCACTTCGTGGCGGGTCTTCTGCGCCGTTGGCGCCACTACCAAAGACATCTGCCACCGCTTGGAGATAGCTTGAACGACCAGATCACTCTGCGCGGCGTGCGCACGCACAACCTCAAGAACGTCGACTGCGACATACCGCATGGCAAGCTCACCGTAGTCACCGGTGTCTCGGGTTCAGGCAAGAGTTCGCTCGCCTTTGACACGATCTATGCCGAGGGCCAGCGGCGCTACGTCGAATCGCTCTCCGCCTACGCGCGGCAGTTTCTCGAGCGCATCGAAAAGCCCGATGCTGACCTGATCGATGGGCTCGCACCAGCGATTGCGATCAAGCAAAAGAACACCACGCGTAACCCGCGCTCCACCGTTGCTACTGCTACTGAAATCTACGACTACATGCGGCTGCTCTACGCGCGCTGCGGCACTGTGCATTGCGTGGTCTGCGATGGCGTAGTCAAGCGAGATTCTGTCGACGAGATTGCGGCTGCTGTCCTCGCGCTCGGCGAAGCAACTCGGCTGCACGCGCTCTTCCCTGTGCGTCCCGCAGCGGCGCCTGTGCAGACTACCGAGCCCGCCTCGCCGATGAGGGAGCCCCGCTCGCGGTCCCAGGCAGGCACGAAGCGAGCTGCCGAGAAAAAGCTCGCACAGCCTGAGCCGGGCGCGCTCTCCCCGGCGATGCGCGAGCGCCTGATCGACCTGCGCGGCCGAGGCTTCAACCGGCTCTACCAGCTCGGGACTATCTACGAGTTTTCGCAGCCCGAGTCGCTGCTTGCGATCAACTTCGCGCTGCCTGTCTACGCGCTCGTGGACCGGATCGCGCTCTCGGCCGAGAGCCGGCCGCGCATCGTCGACGCGGTCGAGATCGGCTACCGTGAATCGGGCGAGATCCTGTTCGAGTTAGTGCCGCGCTCGAGCGACTTACCCGAAGCCGCACCAGCCGAGCGTTTGCGCTTTTCTGCTGCTTTCGAATGCAAGACCTGCCATCGCACGTACACAGAACCCGAGCCGCGCCTGTTCTCTTTCAATAATCCCTTTGGCGCTTGCCCTCGCTGCCAGGGCTTTGGAAACACGATCGACTTTGATCTTGACCTGATCATTCCGGATAAGTCGAAGTCGATCGATGACGGGGCCATTGACCCGTTCATGCGGCCGAAGTACCGGACCTACCAGGCTGAACTCAAGCGAGTCGCCAAGTTCCACAACATTCCCACTAACGTCGCCTGGCATGACCTTGAACCAGACCAGCAGCAATTTGTCCTTGATGGGCACGGCGCCTTTCTGGGCGTCCATGGTTTCTTCTCGTTGATGGACACCAAAAAGTACAAGCTCCACGTGCGCGTCATGCTGTCAAAGTATCGCGGCTACGCGCGCTGCCCGGAGTGCAAGGGCCAGCGGCTGCGCGCCGAAGCACGAGCGGTGCGCCTGGCCGGGGTCAACATCTGCGAGGCTGCCGCGATGACCATCTCCGCCGCGCACGCACTCTTCGCCGGCATGGAACTTACTCCCATGCAAGCCGAGATCGCAGGCTCAATCCTCAAAGAGATACAGCAGCGGTTACAATTCTTGGATGCCGTTGGCCTTGACTATCTCACGCTAGACCGGCTGGCCTCAACGCTCTCAGGTGGGGAGGCGCAGCGCATTCAGTTGGCCACATCGCTGGGCTCGCAGTTAGTTGGCGCACTCTATGTGCTCGACGAGCCCTCGATCGGCCTGCACAGCCGAGATACGGAGAAACTTATCCGCATCCTGCACGCGCTGCGCGATCTCGGCAACACGATCCTGGTCGTCGAGCACGATCCTGACGTGATCGATTCGGCTGACTACCTGCTCGACATGGGTCCGGGCGCAGGCGAGTTCGGTGGGCGACTGCTTGCAGCGGGCACCGTGGCCGAGGTCGCGGCCAACCCTGACTCGATCACCGGCAGATACCTCAGTGGACAGGTGACGATCCCGATCCCCGCGAACCGCCGCCCAACGCCCGCAGAGGGCAGTAAAGACTGGCTTAGAGTGCGAGGCGCGCGAGCGAATAACCTGAAGGGGATCGACGTTGACATACCGCTGAACATGCTGGTCTGCATCACTGGGGTTTCGGGCTCGGGCAAGTCCACGCTGGTACACGAGGTGCTCTACAGGGCAGTCGCGCACGAGCTTGGGCGCACCGAGGGTGCCGATCCATCCAGCTGCTACCGCGAGATCAAGAACGCCGACCGGCTGAACGACATCGTCCTGGTTGATCAGAACCCGATCGGCCGCACGCCGCGCTCGAACCCCGTCACCTATATCAAGGCGTTCGACGCCATACGCGAGCTTTACGCCTCGCAGCCCGAGGCTGAGCGCCGCGGCTATGCGGCTGGGCATTTTTCGTTCAACGTGCCGGGTGGCCGGTGCGATGTCTGCGAGGGCGATGGCACGGTCACCGTCGAGATGCAGTTTCTCGCAGACGTCGAGCTGCCCTGTGAAGAATGTAACGGTAGCCGTTACAAGTCGAGCGTGCTTGAGATCAAGTACAAGAACAAGAACATCCACGAGCTGCTGGGTATGACGGTCAAGGAGGGGCTGCGCTTTTTGGCCGGCAACCCCAAGATCGTCGACAAGCTGGCAGTGCTGGATGAGGTCGGCCTGGGCTACGTCCGGCTCGGCCAGTCGGCGACCACCCTCTCCGGAGGTGAGGCGCAGCGCGTCAAGCTGGCCTCGCACCTGGCCGCGGCACGCACGGCGTCGGGAGCGCCCAAGAAGGGTGGCAGCCGGGTGCTCTACATCCTCGACGAGCCAACCACCGGCCTGCACTTTGACGATGTAAGTAAGCTGCTGGCGGCCTTTCGCAAGCTGCTCGAGGGCGGCGGATCGCTGGTGGTGATCGAGCATAACCTGGACGTGATCAAGTCTGCCGACTGGGTCATCGACATGGGGCCGGAGGGCGGCTCCGGCGGAGGCCAGCTGGTGGTGGCCGGCACGCCGGAGGCGATCACGCAGAGTGAGCTCTCGCACACAGGCCGATGGCTGGCCAAGGCGCTGGGCACGAGGCGCGAGAGCTCCTCAGAGGTGCTGGCGTGAGGCCGGCTTGTCTTAGATTGCCCCTGCAGCTTGGTTGTGCCCTTTTGCTCGCAAGCCTTACGCAACCGGCAGGGCTCGCGCAGTCTGCCCCTCTGCCGCCCGGCACCACAGATGGAGGAGCAGCGGCAGCAGCTTCTCCGGGTAAGCCGGCCGATGACGCGCTCGCGGCCGCCGAGGCCAAGCTTGATGCACAGGATTACAGTGGGGCCCTGCCTCTGCTCGACGCCTGGCTGTCCGCGCACCCCAGCGACGCGCGTGCCCTCTTCGATCGGGGCTATGTGGAGTCAGCCCAAAACCACCCTGCTGCAGCGGAGGCGGACTATCGGAAAGCCATTGCCACAAACCCTCAGCAGTTTGAGGCGCACCTCGCGCTCGGCCTTCTACTCGCGCCAACCAAGCCGGCAGAAGCGGCTACCGAGCTCCAGGCCGCCACCCGCCTTGAGCCGAGCCCCCCGAACCCGGCAGCGCAGGCCCAGGCTGACCGCGCGCTGGCTCGCCTGCTGAGCAAGAGCGATCCCGAGGCTGCCAAGCAGGCGCTGCTCGCAGCATTGAAGCTTAGCCCGGAGACAGCTGACGACACGCTGCTGACGGCCGAGATCGCAGAGGCGGCCGGAGACCCGGAGACAGCGGAGGAGGCATACCGGGGAGTGCTGGCTGCCGCGCCGGCAGCAGCCAACTCCGACGTTGCACTGCAGGCGACCACCGGCCTGGCCCACCTGTTGATTCTCCAGAGGAAGGATGCTGACGCAGAGCTGCTGCTACGTAAGGCGCTCACCCACAACGCAGCCGACCCGGTGCTGAACAGCCAGCTGGCCAACGTCCTTGTCCGCCAAGGCAAAACAGACGATGCCTTGGCGGTGCTTGAGAATCTGCATGCCGGTCAGCCTGGCGATCGCAACGTCGCGCGTACGCTGGCTGACCTGTATACCCAGAGCGGACAGGCCGCCAAGGCTGACCCGCTCTATGTGCAGCTGCTGGCCGCCCCGGGCGCGCCAGAGCCTGACGCCTTTCTGCTCGCTGCGCGTGGCGACAACCTGGTGCGCCAGCAGCGATTTGCCGATGCAGTCGTTATCCTCAAGCAGGCGACCTCGCTCGATGCTAAGAATGGGGACGCCTGGAGCAGCCTGGCTTTTGCAGCATCGGAGAGCCACCAGCCCCAGCTCACGCTGGATGCTCTCGCTATGCGATCAAAAGTAATGACTGAGACGCCGGGAACCTATTTCCTTGCTGCCACGGCGTGGGATACTCTGCATCAGACGAAGCGCGCCGTCGAGATGTACAAGCAGTTCCTAGCGGTCGCCGGGGGCAAGTTCCCCGATGAAGAGTGGGCAGCCAAGCATCGGCTCATCGCTCTGGATCGCTGAAACAAAGCGCGCACCACGGTCCGGCACCTGCAGGAGGTGACCTTCCCATGCGCTACCAAGTCGCTCTACTCGCCGCAACCATGCTGCTCTCAACTCTGCCGGTGTTCGCCTCGGCAGGGGAAAGCGTTGATCCTCAAGCGTTAACCATGCTGCAGGGCAAAGCTGAGCGCGCCTCGCTGCGCGACCAGGCTTACCTCTATGCCCAACTAATGCGTGGCATGTCCGAGATTGCGAGCCACCAGCTCTCTGCCGGGGCGCCCGGTGAGGCAGCCGCCACGCTGGCCAGCGTCGAGCACTATGCGGACCTGCTCGATTCAGGCCTGGCACGCGATACCAAGCGGGTCAAGGACGCGGAGATCCTGATGCGGGAGACAGCGCTGCGGCTGAAGGGCGCGCTCAATGCCGCCGCCACTGAAGATCGCCCGGCGGTGGAACACACGCTGCAGCAGCTGGATAAGCTTGAGTCCAAACTGATGACGCAGGTCTTCGAGAAGTAGAGCGGTCGGAGCGGGACCGCGGCCGGCGCTGTCGGCACGTGTCGCCGCTCTAAAAGCTCGTGAGCCGCCAAACGAGGCACCCAGTCATCTTGGGTGCCTTTTCTCGTGCGGCTCAGCGGGTCAGAGTACCTGCCTGAAGGACCCGAATTCGGCCGAGACGGCTCAGCTTTGTGCGGGATGCCAGGCTGTGGCTACGCCAGAGATACGGTTGCTGAACGGTACACAAAGCCGCCGCTGCAAATGCTGCTTGCCAAAAGCCTGCCTGTATTGAATTCTTAACACTAGTCCCAGAAGCGGAAGCGCCCGCGCGAGGCAGGCCTGGGCCGTTGCCCGTAAAAATCACTCATGAGCAGCCGCGCGCCTGAGACGCGGAGATTGGAAGCCTTCGTGCTCATTCGTCTCGGATACGACCTACGCTTTGAACTGCCTGCCCCGACTGCCTTGATCGCGCTGTTGCACGTGCATCCCAGCCGGAACAAGGACCTGCTCGAACCGGACGAGATGGTGACCGAGCCTGCACTGCCGCTGACCAGCTACATCGACAGCTTTGGCAATCGATGCACCCGCCTCTACGCACCTGCGGGGCTGCTGCGGCTCTCCTGCTCGACCCTGGTGCAAGGCTCGGACGAGCTGGACGAGAGCGATCCATCGGCTGCCGAGGTGCCGGTCCAGGATCTGCCGAACGAGGTGCTGCAGTTCCTGCTCAACAGCCGCTACTGCGAGGTCGATCTGCTCTCGCCCGTGGCGCTCGACCTTTTTGGACAGCTCAAGCCGGGTTGGGAGCGGGTGCAGGCGGTGATTGCGCACGTGCACCGCATCGTTCAATTTGGCTACCATCACGCACGCTCGACCAAGACAGCGCTCGACGTGTATACCGAGCGGGCGGGTGTCTGCCGGGACTTCCAGCATCTGGCGATCACCTTTTGCCGGGCGCTCAACATTCCAGCCCGTTACGCGACCGGGTATCTGGGCGACTTCGGCGTGCCACGCTCCTCGAGCGCGATGGACTTCAGCGCCTGGTTCGAGGTCTACCTGGGCGACCGATGGTGGACCTGCGATGCCCGCCATAATGCTCGCCGGCTTGGGCGCGTGCTGATGGCGACCGGGCGCGACGCCTCCGATGTCGCGCTGACGACCTCATTTGGCACAGCTAACCTGCGGCACTTTGAGGTCGTTTCGGAGTGGCTCGATGAACATGGACCGGTGGATCTGCACGCGCTTCCTATAGCAGCTGAGGCACAGCGATGAGTACAGTCGCGATGCCCGGCCGCTTTGAGAGTGGCTTCCTGCGGAATTACTTTCTCGACCACGCGTTCGACGAGATGTTCGAGCCCAACGGGCAGATACGCGAGCACTATAAGCTGCTGCTGCAAACTTTTACTGACCTGCCCCAGGAAGAGCTCATGCGCCGCAAGCATTCGGCGGACATGAGCTTTCTTACCCAGGGCATTACCTTCACGGTTTACGGCAAGAAGGAAGGCACCGAGCGGATCTTCCCTTACGACATGCTGCCGCGCATCATCACCGGCTCGGAGTGGGATGTGATTGAGCGCGGGCTGATCCAGCGCATCACCGCGCTGAACCTCTTTCTGCGCGATGTGTACAACGAAGGCAAGATCCTGGCCGACGGGTTTGTGCCGCGCGAGCTGGTCTACAGCTGCCCGCAGTTTCGCCGCGAGATGCGCGGACTGCAGGTGCCGCGCAACGTGTATATTGCCGTCACGGGCACCGACCTGCTGCGCCTGAACGATGGCAGCTTCGTGGTGCTCGAGGATAACCTTCGCGTACCGAGCGGGGTGAGTTATATGCTCACCAGCCGGCGGGTGATGAAGCGAACGTTTCCAAACATCTTCCGCGAGTATGGCGTTCGCCCGATCGAGCACTACCCGCAGGTGCTGCTCTCTTCGCTCCGTTCGCTTGCGCCGGAAGGCCGCCCCGAACCGACCATCGTGGTGCTGACGCCTGGCGTTTATAACTCCGCCTACTTTGAGCACACCTACCTCGCTCGCCAGATGGGCGTCGAATTGGTGGAGGGTCGCGACCTGGTCATCCACGACAATATCGTCTACATGCGGACGACCGCTGGCCTGAAGCGCGTGGACGTGATCTACCGCCGGGTGGATGACGACTTCATCGATCCACTTGCGTTCCGCGCCGATTCAATCCTGGGCGTTGCTGGCCTGTTCAACGCCTATCGCGCCGGCAACGTGACGCTCGCAAATGCATTTGGGACCGGCCTGGCTGATGACAAGGCGCTCTACGCCTATGTGCCGGCGATCATCCGCTACTACCTCAAGGAAGATCCAATCCTGCCGAACGTAGAAACTTTTTTGATGACCGACCCGGCACAGCGCCGGCACGTGCTTGCGAATATGGACAAGCTGGTCATCAAGGCGGTGGGCGAATCAGGCGGCTACGGGATGCTGATCGGTCCGCACTCGAGCAAGGCGGAGCAGGAAGACTTCCGCGCTCGCATCGAAGCCAACCCCCGCAACTACATAGCGCAGCCAACGCTCGAGTTCTCACGCTCACCCTGCCTGATGGGCGATACGAGTAAGTCCCTGATCGAGCCGCGGCACGTGGACCTGAGACCGTATATTCTTTACGGCGACAAGGTGACCGTAGTGCCGGGCGGGCTGACGCGGGTGGCTCTGCGTAAGGGATCGCTGGTGGTGAACTCCTCGCAGGGCGGCGGTAGCAAAGATACCTGGGTGCTCCATGACTGAGGCTGCGATGAGGGGCAGGACCAACCCCAGCGTTCAGGAGACCTCATGCTCTCCCGTGTAGCCGACAGTCTCTACTGGATGAGCCGCTACCTGGAGCGTGCCGAGCACACCGTGCGCGTACTTGACGTCAACTTCGGTATGACGCTCGACCCCTCCAGCACCAGCGAGGAAGGAATCTGGACCAGGGCGCTGGCAGCGCTTGGTAACCCGGCCGGTCTGGAGTGGAACGGCGACTTCTACTCGCTCGTGCACGCTCTCACTTACGACGCGGAGATTCCGGCATCGATCACGGCCTGCATTGCTGCGGCGCGTGAGAATGCGCGCCAGGTCCGTGAAGAGATCAGCTCGGAGCAGTGGCAGCAGCTTAATCGCATGTATCACCGCGTGACCGAGAAAGGTGAGAAGACGACCAGCGGCCTGGAGGACTTCTTCTCTGCGACTCTCGACGGGCTGCACCTGTTTGAAGGCGTGACGGACACCACGATGAGCCACGGAGAGGGCTGGCAGTTCATCCAGGTGGGTCGCTCGGTTGAGCGCGCCACCTCTATCTCGACCTTGCTCGGCGTCTTTGAGTTGGAGGAGCCGCACGAGGGCCCGGCCGAGATCGCGGGCTCGCACCAGTTTTTGGAATGGATTGGCCTGCTGCGTTGCTGCTCTGCCTTTGAAGCGTATTGCAATGTCTACACCGCTGACTTGACGCAGCCGCAGATTCTGGAGTTTCTGCTGCTCAACAAGGAGTTTCCCCATTCGGTTCGCTACTCGGTTGACCAGCTGCGCTGGGCGCTGCTCGCGCTGCAGCAGGAGAGCGGCCGGGTGACGGCCGAGGAGTTGAGCCGGGTCGCGGGGCGGCTGCAGGCCTCTCTCAGCTTTGGCGAAATCTCGGAGGTGATGGCGCAGGGCGTCGAGCAGTACCTGCAGGATATTGGCCAACAGTGCCGCCGCATTCACACGCTTCTTTACCGGGACTACATTCACTACTCCGTGCAAACCGCGCTCTCGCTATAAGACCTCGGCGCGTAGATTGAGCCTTTAGAAGGATCGTTTGTAACACCGGCAACTTACCCTGAAGGCTCCATGCAAATAGGACCTGACATGAAGTTCTACTCTGTGCGGCATCTCACGAAGTTTGTCTACGCCAGCCGCGTGAGCGAGAGTGTGATGGAGACGCGCATGCACCCGCGCTCTGACTCCAACCAGCGCTGCCTCTCGTTCTCGCTGTCGGTGAGCCCTCGCTGCCGCGTGTTCTCCTATCGCGACCATCTCGGCAACCAGGTGCAACACTTTGATATTCCTGGCCAGCACTCGCAGCTGGTCATTATTGCTGAATCTCTGGTCGAGCAGCAGCCGCTCGCCGACGTACCGCACTTTCTCGCGACCTCTGCCTGGGCGGAGCTGGACGCGCTGGTGGCCGAAGGCGACTACTGGGAGATGCTCTTGCCGAGCGAGTTCGCGAAGCCCACGCCTGCGTTGGAAGAGTTAGCGAAAGAGCTTCGCGTCACCCGCCGAGACGATCCGCTGATGCTGGTGCGCGAGCTCAACCAGAGCCTCTACGAGTACTTCAAGTACACGCCTAAGTCGACCCGGGTCGACTCGCCGATTGATGAAGCGATCAAGACCCGTGAAGGCGTTTGCCAGGATTTTGCGCATACCATGATTGCGCTGGTGCGGACCGTCGGCATTCCTTGCCGCTATGTGAGCGGCTATCTCTACCAGAGGGAGAGCGAGGCTGACCGATCGAGCACCAACGCAACGCATGCGTGGGTGGAGGTGTTTCTGCCTTATCTGGGTTGGGTGGGCTTCGACCCGACCAATAACCTGCTCGCGCATGAGCGGCATATTCGTACCGCGCTTGGGCGCGACTATGCGGATGTGCCGCCGACCCACGGCATCTATCGCGGACGCACCAAGAGCGAGCTCTATGTCGCGGTCAAGGTCGATGCGTTTGACGAGCCGCCCGCGCTTGACCAAGATATGCCGATCCCGGAGGACTGGTCGATCATGGTTGAGAAGGCGCAGGAGCCGCCACAGCCGGCTTCGCCACTGCTTGAGATTCAGCAGATGCAGCAACAGCAGTAGGTCACCAATCAGCAAAATAGCACGGCAGTCCTCTATGCTGCGCCTTTCATCCTTGTTGCACGATTGGCGTTACTGTCTCAGCAATCGTGCCGGGGTTTCAGAATTTTGCTCTTGCTACTCTTATTGCACCACTTGCTTTTGGCGTTTGCTCCATTGTCGGCTACTTCGCTTGGGTTTCGGGTGCGACTGGCTAAGAATCCGCCTAGGTCCAGTTACAAGCATTCTTGGCTTTTTCGAAGTAACTCTCTTCTATCTTGCTCCAGGCTTCGCGGGGCATGTGCGGCGTTAAGGCTCGCCGATGCGCTGCAACGTCGCTTGGTTCCATAAACGACGTGGGAGAGTACGAGGTCCATCGTCCGCGATAAACTTACCCCATGGGCTTCGCGGACTTCCTTGGTAACGCCAACACGGTACGGGTACTGCGCGAGAGCTTGGCTGCCGGGCGCCTGCCTCACACCATGATCCTGGCTGGGCCGCGCGGCGCCGGCAAATACACGCTCGCGCTCATGCTTGCCCAGGCTACCAACTGCCTCACGCCTCCTGCGAGTGCGGATAGTCTGCCGGACTTCTGCGGGACCTGCCGCAACTGCACGCGCATCGCCGCTTCTGCGCCCCGCGAGGCGCGCGTTGCAGAAGCGATCGCGGCACGCGAAGAGCTGCGCGAGGCTGACAAGAAGGACACGCGCATCCTGATCCAGACGCACCCCGATGTGTTGATCGTGCCGCCGGACCCTCCACAGCTGCTCATCAAGCTCGGGCAAGTGCGCACGGTCATTCGCGAGGTTTACCGGATGCCGGCCGAAGCGGGGCGCGCCTTCTACATCTTTACCAGTGGCGCCTTCATGAAGGAGGCAGCCAATTCCCTGCTCAAGGTGCTGGAGGAACCGCCGGCGCACGCGACACTGATCCTCCTGACCAGCAACGCGCAGGAACTCCTGCCGACCATCCGCTCACGAGCGGCTCTTTTTTCACTCGGCGCTCTGCCGGCCAGCGAGCTCGAGACCTTGCTGGACGAGCGCCGACCCGAGCTCAAACCAGCCCAGCGCGCGCTCGTCAGCCGGCTGGCTCAGGGGGCTCTCGGGCGTGCTCTCGGCTTTGATCTGGAGCAGTACCTCGCAGCCCGACAAGAGGCGCTGATCGTGCTGCGTGGTGCGATCCACGAGCCTGACTACAGCGCGCTCTTTCGACTTACGGAAACATACCGCGCCGGCGCCGAAGGCCAGCAGAAGACCGACCGCCTGCTGTCTGCTTTTACCGGTCTGCTGGAGGACATGCTTCTGCACCAGGCGAGCCAAGCCCCCCTGGTGCGCAACATCGATCTAGAGTCAGAGTTGGCGCTGCTCGCGCAGGAGGTAAGCTTGGCCTGGATTGAAGACGCGGCGCGCAGCCTGGTGCAGGTGGAGTCAGGCATGCGTCGCAACCTGCTGCGCTCTCTCTCGCTTGACGCTTTTGCCACTTCGCTTGGGGAGCTCAAGTCGCTAGCCTGACAGGTCGCGTATGCTGCGGTATGGTGCGCCGGGTTTCTCTCTGGCTTCTCCATCGAGCCTGCGGTAGGATGGGCGGCACGCAACCTTTCTCTTACTGTGAACGCAGACTCGGCTCGCTCGTATCTAGGCTGCACTTAGTGCGATCTTTGCTGATTGTAAGTGTGGAAATCTAACAAAGGAGTAAGTCGCTGGACCTACACTATGGCGACCACTATGGCTAACCCAGTCACTCCACTTAGGACGGATCCCATGGAAACACCGGCCGCGTTTGATGCCGGCCCGCGCAAACTGGTGCGCCCCATCCTTCCTGATGTGGCCGCCGGGCAGCGCAAGCAGGCACGCAAGCGACCGATGCCGCTGCTCACGCGGCACGACTCCGCAGTGACATCCAGCGTGCAGAGCGGAAGCCAGGCCGAGGTGTTCTACTTTCAGAAACAGATGCAGACCCAGACGCCACTGCTCTTCGTGCTCGACGATGGAGAGCGCATAGAAGGTGTGGTGGAGTGGTGCGACCTGCACGTTATCAAGGTGCGCCATACAACACGCACTCTGATCTACAAGTCTAGTATTAAGTATGTGTATAAAGCGTCCGAAGCATCCGACCACTAGGCATGCCGGCGTCTTAGAGCTCTGCCTCGATGCCTAAGCGCGCCGCGCGGCCTTTCGCAACCTGTCGAGGATGGCAACGCCAACACCCTCTACTTTCGGCACCGGGCAGACGATCAGGTGCACGCTCTCCGCATCGAGTGCACGCATGCCGGCGAAGAGTCGCTGCGCCAACTCACTTGCATCCGTCCATGCGCCCCAGTGATAGACCACGCTGGCCGCGTCTGCTAAGCCAGAGGCGCGGGCCCACCCACCGGGCAGCATCAGCCCGGTGCGCTGTCCTGCCTTGCCTGCGTCCGCAAGCACTGCCAGCACTCTGGCCTCGAGCTCTTCTCCTTCCATCAATCCCTCCACCAAGTGCAGATGGGCGCGGGGCGCATAGTGTCGCAAGCCGAGCCCTGGAGAAGCTTGCCCCGCGGCCTCCAGGTCGCTGGCAGAGAACTCGGCCTTCACGCCGGGGACATAGGCTTCCGTTGCAGGCCAGACAGCGCGCAACTGCTCGAGGGTCACCGCGCCTGGACGGTAGAGCAGACAAGGATCAACGCAGGTATCAACAACGGTCGACTCGATGCCAAGCGCAGACGGACCACTGTCGAGAATCGCATCGATGCGCCCATCGAGATCGGCTGCCACATGGGCGGCGGTAGTCGGGCTCACGTGACCAAAGGTGTTTGCGCTTGGCGCGGCGACCGGCACCCCGGCAGTGAGGATAAGAGCTCTCGCGACAGGGTGGGCGGGCATCCGGACACCCACTCGTTCACGGCCTGCGGTCACAGTCATGGGCAGGTCAGCGTGCCTGGGCATGAGCAGGGTAAGCGGCCCGGGCCAGAAGTGTTCCATCATGGCGTGCGCAGCGTCGGGGATGCTGGACACAACGCGCCACAGCATCGCATCCTCGGCAACATGAACGATCAGGGGATCCCAGCCAGGACGCTGCTTTGCCGTAAAGATAGCTGCGACCGCATTCCCGTCGAGAGCATTCGCACCCAGCCCGTACACGGTCTCAGTTGCAAAGGCGACGGTGCCGCCGTTGCGCAGGATGCTGGCTGCTACACGAACATTGTTGCTCGATGCGCAATCGTCTCCTGTCAGCAGGCTTGCCGGATCCACGGTGAGTTGCAGCGTCTTCATCAGGCTATTATCTACCGCGACGCCACTGAGATTTCGCAAGAGCGCCTTGAGCATCTGACTCGCGATATGCTAGGTCCATGAGCCCTGTGGAGGTCGAGGTCAAATTCTTCGTTATCGATCCAGACGCACTTGACAGGCAGCTGCGCTCGATCGGCTTTCAAGAAATTACGCCAAGCACTTTTGAGCGCAACATACTTTTCGACACTCCGGAACATAGGCTTCGATCGGCACGGGAAGTTCTGCGCATTCGTCGCTACGGAGACAAATGGGTGCTCACGCACAAGTGCTTACCCGCCGACCATGATCCTGACGAGCGCCACAAGCATCGGGTAGAAACAGAGACCGAAGTGGCCGACGGCGAGGCTGTGACGACTATCTTGCGGGCGCTGGGTTTTCGCGAGAGCCTAGTGTATGAAAAGTGGCGGACCGAGTACGCAGATGCGCGGGGCCACTGCGTCGTCGACCGCACTCCCATTGGGGTCTACGCGGAGCTGGAAGGTCCGGACGACTGGATCGACACGGTCGCACGCGAACTGGATCTCGCGCCTGATACGTTGCTCACTTTGAGTTACGGGCGCATCTTCGAAAGGTGGAAGGCTGAGACCGGAAGCAAGGCTGCGAATCTTACTTTCGCCGAATGCCAGCAAGCTTAGCATTTGCCTGTTCTGGCATTCGATGACCTAACCATCAAGGTCTGGCGTCGGGCTGTTTGCGTCACGCGGCTTCCCCGCTAGGGCAAGACTAGGGCTGGGCTAGAAAGCGAGCGACTGCCGGGGCGAGAGTTGACATCTCGCAACCTGGGGATAAGTGCCCGCAATCGGATTCAAGAACCAATGTGTGCGCATGAATGAGTTGAGCAAAGCCGAGCGCCGGTAGTGGATCCACCATGTGGTCCTGGCGGGCATTGATGATCAACATCTTCGCCTTCACCTTTCCCGCGGCAGCCTCCAGTGTGCCTCCATGCGCGATGTCTTGGCCGATCATAGCTTCCAGCTGCCACAGGTAATCGTTGGCGTCAAAGCCGGTGTGGCTCTCGGTGCCGATACGGTGAAAGTAATCCGCAAACTGCTCGCGCGTGGTGTGCTCGACGCGAAACTTGGGCGTAGCGAGATTCATTTCATGCAAGTAGGAGACCATGGGCAAGGGCGGGTTCGACGTATACTTGCCTCCCTGCCAAGCCGGATCGCTAAGCAGCGCGACCTTTTCAGCATTCCAGAGCAGCAGGTCATAGGAGCTCTGCTGGGGAGTACCATCGATCGGAACGGCAAGGTCCATCATAGTAGGGTGGCTTACGACCCACTCAAAGGTCTGCATGCCGCCCATCGAGATGCCTACGACTGCGTGCAGGTGACTCAGGTGAAATGTCTCCGTCACGAGGCGATGCTCGGCCTCCACCATGTCGTGGATGGTGAACTTAGGAAAGCCGATCCCCGGCTGTGTCTTGCTGTTTGACGGTGAGCAGGATACCCCGTCGCCAAGCGCATCCACAGCGATCACGTAGTACTTGGTATCGTCGACCACTCTTCCAGGGCCAAGGTTTGCGCCTATGTCGCCGCTGCGGCCCGTGAACCAGGTGGAGAATAGGATCGCATTTGTTTTCTCCGCGTTCAGGGTGCCGAAGGTGCGATAAGCGAGCCGGCACGCCTGGATAGAAGAGCCGCTGTCGAGCCGCAGGTTGCCTAAGTCAGCATACTGGAGAGGCGGCAGCCTCTGTGCACGGGCACAGGCTCCTGCACTAAGGAGGACGACTACAGTGAATGCGAAGACGCGCGCAGCGAACTTCATGACACTCCCGTGGTTACGATCGTGGTTACGATCTCTGAGAAATCGGCGATCTTTGACAACTCGCCGACAATCCGGTTGAGCAGGGCGAGCCGATTGGCGCGCAGGGCTTCCTCTTCGGACATGACCATAACCTGGTCGAAGAAGAGGTCGACGTGTGGACGCAACGTGGCGATCTCGGCGAGCGATGCCACATAATCTCCTTGCTGGCGCAACTCTTCCATAGCGGGACCGACGGTACTTACTGCCTTGTAGAGCGCTTGTTCAGCCAAATCGCTGAGCAGTTCCGGTTGCACCTGAGCCGCGGGCTGCTGACCTTTCTCCTGAGCTTGGCGGAGTATGTTCTTACTGCGCTTTAAGGCTGCAGCGATGGCTGCGAAGTCCTCCGAGTTCCGAACTGCGGCAACCGCGTGGGCTCGGGACACAACATCCTTCAGATCGCCGATGCCGGGTGCGCAAAGCACAGCGCGGACCACATCAAAGGACAACTGCAGCACCTCGCGCAGATAGAACTCGAGGCGCTCTAGCAAAAATGGGTGAACCAGCGTCTGAGCGCCAGCCACACCTTGCTCGCCCTCTTCAACGGCTGCGTAGAGATCATCCAGCGTAAGAGGCAGCCGGCTCTCAATCAAGATGCGAACAATCGCGTTTCCAGCGCGCCGCAGGGCGTAGGGGTCCTTTGAGCCGCTTGGTGCAAGCCCGAGCCGAAACATGTCCGCAATGGTTCCGATGCGCTCGGCGAGGCCAAGCAGCTGGCCTTCAGGAGTCAGCGGAATAGCATCGGCCATCGATGCCGGCTGATATTGCGAGTAAATCGCCTGGGTGATCTTTTCAGATTCTCCTGCAGCGCGCGCGTAGAGGCCACCGACAATTCCCTGCAGCTCAGGAAATTCCTTGACCAACTCCGTGGTGAGATCAACCTTGGCAAATCTGACAGCTCGCTCCAGGGCAGACGCGTCCGCACCGGCGCCAACCTTCTTGGTCAGGTGCTCGGCGATAGCCAAGGTACGCCGCATCTTCTCGTGGTAGCTGCCAAGGTCCTTTTGAAAAGTAACGGCCTTCAGCAACTCCACCCGATCTTCGAGCGAGATGTTCTGGTCGAAGTTCCAGAAGAAGCGCGCGTCGTTGAAGCGCGCACGCAGGACCCGCTCGTTGCCATGCTGAATCAGGCCGCCGGCATCGGGCTCGGTGTTCAGTACAGCCAGAAAGTGTGGAGCGAGTTTGCCCTCTTCATCTTCAACGGCAAAGTACTTCTGGTGATCGCGCATGACGGTGACCAATATCTCTTGAGGAAGTGCGAGGAACTCGTGCTCGAAGTCACCCAGCACCACGGAGGGCCACTCAGTCATATGCACCACCGATTCAACCAGAGCCTCATCCTCACGCCAGCGTGCGCCGTGGAGGGTGCGGGTCACGCGATCGAGCGCTTTGCGAATCTTCTGTCTGCGGGCTACGACCTCCACCAGGACCTTTGCGCCTTCGAGCGCAGAGACGTATTCGGCTGGATGGTTCATGGTGACAGCGCGCGAGCCATGCAGGGCGCGGTGCCCGTAGCTGAGGTTTGCCGCGTGTACGCCGGCGAACTCGATCGGGAGGATAGCATGATCGAGCAAGGCAAGCAGCCACTTGACCGGCCGCACGTAGCGCTCCGGCTTGCCGGCGCGCCAGTACATACTCTTGGGCCAGCTCAGGGCGCCGATCTCCTTTGCTAACTCCCCGGAGAGTAAGTCCGCCGCCGCACGGCCGGGGCGAGGAACGACAGCGGTAAGATACTCGCCTTTCGGGGTAACTACCTTCTCAAGCGCCTCAATCGAGACACCTGCCTTTTTGGAGAACGCGTGGGCAGCCGGGCTGGCCCTTCCATCTTTGAAGGCTATGCTCCAGGCCGGTCCAATCAGCCTCTCTACCGTATCAGGCTGCGCCAAGGCCACACCCGAGGCAAGCACAGCGAGCCGCCTCGGGGTCGAGTAACTCTTGATTGAGAAACTCTCAGCTGTAAGTCGCTCGCGTGTGAGAAGCTCCGCGACGCGTTTGGCGAGCTCTGCCTGGGCGGCAGCGATCATACGCGCCGGTATCTCTTCCAAGCCTATCTCGACCAGGAGTTCTACGCTGGAAAGGTTTGCACTTTTTGAAGACTCTGCCATGCTCTGCTTTCTTAGTTGTTCCTGTGCTGAGCCGCGTAGGCCTTCGCCACCCCGACGACCATGGTGCGAATGCGCGCTATCACGGCGACTCGCTCGGTCACCGAGATCGCCCCGCGCGCATCGAGCAGGTTGAACAGGTGGGAGCACTTGAGGCACAGTTCGTAGGCGCCGAGCACCGGCAGGCGCGCGATCTCGATCTCAGGAGTATGCGCGTGCGCATCATTATGCAGCAGCGAATTATGGTGCTGCTGCTGCCGGGAGGCTTTCTTTTCGGCATCGGAGAAGGCGGCGAGCAAGGTCATGCATTCAGCTTCGTAGAGGTTCAGGTGCTGCCAAAGTTTGTCGACTTCAGCGGCCTCAAACGAGTAGACCGAGAGCTGGAGCTCTTCCTCTAGCCGCATGTCGCCGTACGTTACCTGGTGACCTGTACGCGGATCGCGCGCCCACACGATGTCGTAGATAGAATCTACGTCCTGCAGAAAGGCAGCGATGCGTTCGAGTCCATAGGTGATCTCGCCCGTGATTGGATCAAGGTCCATACCGCCGCACTGCTGGAAGTAGGTGAACTGGGTAATCTCGAGCCCGTCGAGCATGACCTGCCAGCCAACCCCCCACGCTCCGCCGACCGGCCACTCCCAGTTATCTTCTTCAAACTTTAGATCGTGCTCGCGCAGGTCAATGCCGATGGCCGAGAGCGACTCCAGGTAAACCTCCTGCACATCAGCCGGCGGCGGCTTGAGGATGACCTGAAACTGGGTGTGTTTGTAGAGCCGGTTGGGGTTTTCACCATAGCGCCCGTCGGCCGGCCGGCGCGAGGGCTGCGCGTAGGCCAGTTGCACGGGCTTGGGGCCCAGCACTCGTAAGAACGTCTCCGGCGACATGGTGCCCGCGCCTACTTCTATGTCAAAGGGCTGTTGCAGCACGCAGCCGCGCTCAGCCCAGAAGCTCTGCAGGCGAAAGAGCAACTGCTGAAAGGTGAGCGATACTTTTCGCGCGGGTGTCTGCTGGGCGGTAGATGACAAGGTCTGAACTCTCAGCCGTCATTCTATAACCACGCCAGCAGCAGCGCGGAGCATGCTGGTAGAATCCGATGGAGGATCGCATGGCCGACATACAGCGCAGAAAGACTGTTACGACTACAGTTGGACACGTTCGCGTAGGCTCGAGCGCGCCGGTGGTGGTGCAGTCGATGACCAATACCGACACCGCCGATGTGGAAGGGTCGATCGAACAGATCGCGGCCCTGGCTGCGGCCGGCTCTGAGCTTGTCCGGGTGACGGTAAACAACGACGAAGCGGCGCAGGCTGTGCCCTACATCGTGGAGGGTCTGGACAAGCTTGGCCTGAACACGCCCATCGTCGGCGACTTCCACTACAACGGGCACCTGTTGCTCCGCAAGTATCCGGAGTGCGCGCGAGCGCTGGCGAAGTACCGCATCAATCCTGGCAATGTGTCGATCGGCCGCAAGAACGACGACAACTTTCGCACGATGATTGAAGTGGCGGTCGAGCACCAGAAGCCGGTCCGCATCGGCGTGAACTGGGGTTCACTCGACCAGGCGCTGCTGACCACGATGATGGATGAGAACTCGCGCCTTGCCGATCCCCTGCCGGCTCGCGACGTGATGATGGAGGCGATGGTGGTCTCCGCACTCTCATCCGCAGAGGCGGCCGAACGCTACGGCTTGCGCCACGATCAGATCATCCTCAGCGCCAAGGTCTCGGGTGTTCGCGACCTGATCGACGTCTACCAGATGGTGGCCAATCGCTGCGACTACCCGTTGCACCTCGGCCTGACCGAAGCCGGGATGGGCATGAAGGGTATCGTCGCGTCCGCAGCAGGCCTGGCGCCGCTGCTGCTCTCGGGCATCGGGGACACGATCCGGGTCTCGCTTACGCCCAAGCCCGGTGGCGACCGGACCGAGGAAGTCCAGACCGCGCAGCAGATCCTGCAGTCGCTCTCCATCCGCAGCTTCAATCCGCAGGTGACGGCGTGCCCGGGTTGTGGGCGCACCACCAGTACCTTCTTTCAGCAGCTCGCTGAGCGCATCCAGGACTATCTTCGCCTCTCGATGCCAGCGTGGCGGCAGGAGTACCCGGGTGTGGAGGAGATGAAGCTGGCCGTTATGGGCTGCATTGTGAATGGGCCCGGCGAGAGCAAACATGCCAACATCGGCATTTCCCTGCCGGGGACCGCCGAGGATCCAAAAGCACCGGTCTACGTAGACGGCCGATTGGCAACTACGCTCAAGGGTGAGCATATCGTCGAGGAGTTTCAGGTCATCCTGAACGAATACGTGCGCAGCCACTACGGGCTTGGCGGTAGCGCGACCGCAGTGCAGGCTGACGCGGTGCAGGCTGACGCGGTGCAGGTTGACGCGCGCGAGCAGCTCGTGCAGGTCCAGTAAGGCGGGCGGGGGCGGAGTTCCTGCTCCGGGATGCCGCCGACAAATATGGTGCCAGCTTGTGTGTCAAGTATGGTGCCAGCTTGCGTGTCAAGCAAATTGCCGTACCGGCGGTCACATCCGTACTCTTGGTGTCCGCGCATGGTGCACCTACTCTAAGCGCAACCCGCCGCCAGAGGATTGCCATGCGCCTATGTACGCTGCTGCTCTTTCTAGCCTGCCTCCCAGCATTTGCCTCGCGTCCATGCTTCAGTGCGGATGAAGCGATGGAGCATCCCGAGAAGGATATCTGCGTGAGCGCGCATGTCTACGACGTCGTCGAGTCCTCGGACGGTACCCGGTACCTGGATGTGTGCAAGCCTGGGGTCGACGATGCGGCCTGCCGCTTTACCGTGATCAGCCTCCCAATGGATCGCAAGGAGGTGGGCGATCTCGAAGCCTTCCGGGAGCAGGACATCCATATCCGTGGAGTGGTGCACGTGATGCGCGGCCAGTCGACGATTCTGCTGAGCCACGCGCGCCAGTTTCGGGATGGTGCGGAGAAGTTTCGGCCCAACCCCACGCTGATCGCCGGCTTCTCATCCGAGAAGAGCGGGACGGCGTTTCGCGATCCAGCACTCAGCGCGAAGCGACACAAGAGTAGCACTGCCTTCTCTGGCCCGACACACTGAGCTGAGCGCTAACCCGCTCCTAGGCCAGTGAAGAAGCAGCGGAGTGGCGCGCACTAACCTGGGCGCCGTTGGCTAACGACGAAAGAGCGGACCTGCAGCCGCGCGAAGTTCCTGGAGCGGGTAGAGCGTGCCCCGCCAGATCACTCCGCCGCGTGCCAGCGTCAACACGGTAGAGCGAGCCATGCCGTAGAGCAGCAGGCAGATGGCCACAGGAAAGAGCAACGCATAGAGGGGCTGGACCCGGCTTCGGCGCGCGTTCGCCATATAGAAGAGGGCGATCGAGGCCAGAGCCGGTACACAGGCCAGCCTGGCTGCGGCTGGTCCGAGCAGACCCGCAAAAGGCGCCAGGGTGAGTAGCCCCATGCCGGCGAAGGCTCCAGCGAAGAAGAGCAGCCGGTACCGGCAGAGAGCAAAGTAGTTCTTCTCTAGACCATGCACGATACCCAGGGCTCCTGGCGCCCAGTGCAGGCGAAGCAGGTCCTGCCCGAAGGCGACTCGCTGGCGGAATCCGCGAGACTTGACCAGGTAGCCCAGGCGCAGGTCCTCGACCACCTCCATACGCATAGCGGCAAAGCCGCCGAGCGCTTCATAGCACTCGCGACGCAGCAGGTTGAAGCAACCTACCCCGAGCGCGTCCTTGGCTTTAGGGTCGGCGATCTTCCACAGGCGCACGCCCCACTGCGAGAGCGCCTGGATGGATCCAAGCATCATCCGCTCGCCGGCGCTTTTGTAAATCGCGGTCGGGAGCAGCACCAGGTGATCGGCTCGCTCGGCTTCGACGAGGCGAAGGCAGCGAGCGAGCGCATCCGGCGAGAACAAGGCATCGGCATCGGTAAAGAGCAGCAGAGGCGAGCTCGCCTGAGCTGCCGCGAAGGCAAGCGCGTGCGGCTTGCCAAGCCATCCTGCGGGCAGCTGCTTGATGTGGATCACGCGCAGGGAGTGGCCGGCAGCTTCCGGGTCCTGGGCAGCGACGATGGCTGCGTCCTGAGCTGCCTCCTGCGCCACAGTCTCCATGATTGCGCCCGTGGCGTCCGTTGATCGATCATCGACGGCGATGATCTCCAGGCGCACGCCGCGCGAGGCGAGCAGCGAGCGGAGGCAGGCAGCGATTGCCTCTTCCTCATTTAGAGCAGATACGATGACAGAGACAGCTAACTCGCCGACACCTCGACTCTCGTAGAGGGAGCTCCGCAGATCGGGGATCTCGCTGCGATGGTAGAGCGTCTCCGCTGTACGGGCGACCCAGGCGAGCGAGATGAGCCACTCCATGGCGGCGAGCCAGCGGCCTGGTGGCCAGGCTTCAAAGAACAGGGCGCGCCTACTTTCCTAAACACTGGTGGAACCAGCCTTGGGCCGAATCCGCAGAGTGCTTCACCGATTCCCTAAGCCCGGCGCCACTTCCTCTATTCGGCGCCTAGAGCTCTTCTCGCAAATGGCCCTATTTAGGACTAGGTTCGGGAGAAGCACCCGCAACGGCGCTCACGAGCTGTTGTGTGCGGCGAGACTCACTTGCGCGCCGAGGAACACTTGCCGCCTTAAGATTAAGGACGCGGCCACCGTGCCTCGACCACGGTTGAGATCCCGCCGCGTGGCCGAAAGTCCCCCTTGACCTGGGCCCAGGCGGGATCACATGCCTTCACCACATCCTCAAGAACCTGATTGACTACGTTTTCCTGAAAGATACCGAGATTCCGGTAGCAGAACAGGTACTCCTTATAGCTTTTGAGCTCGAGGCAGGTGGCTCGCGGCATGTAGCGCAGCGTGATGGTGCCAAAGTCAGGCAGTCCCGTTTTAGGACAGACGGAGGTGAACTCCGGGTCCTCGATGACGATCTCGTAACCCTGGAATTGGTTCTCCCAGGTCTCTATCTCCGGAAACCTGGTCGCGAGACCAGCCCTTGCGTGCTCGTTGGTATAGCGTTCGCTGAGTGCCATCGCTTCAGTTTACCGTGCGGCTCAGCAGTCCGCCGGATGGGCGCGCTCTCCATGTTGACAGCCGGCGTGTATGGGAAGGTGCAAGAAAGACGGGGTCGTCATTCGGGGTAGGGGTCGTCGTTCGGGGCAGTCTTTGGGCGCTCTAGGATGCCAGGGAGTGCATGTCTAACCTTGTGCAGCGCTTAAGGTTTGCTCCTATATACTCAAGAGCGGTCTGCATGACGATCCCTCGAACAAAGCGCAACAATCGAATTTACGTCTGGATTGCTAGTGCCATCGTTGTATGTGCCATCTTCTATGTGACTCGCACCCTGACGCGGACCACCCTTTCAGTGCGCGCCTACACCGTGGAGCGCGGCAGCATCAAGAGCACACTTTCGACAAACGGCAAGATGCAGCCCTCCTTTAACTATGAAGCGCACGCGCCGTTTGCCGGGCTGGTGAAAGCGCTCTTTGTCCATGAAGGCGACCGAGTCCCCAAAGGCAAGCTGCTGCTCACCATGGATGACGCGGATGCGCGGGCGCGGCTGGAGACAGCTCTGGCCGCACTCCAGGGCGCCCGTGCCAGTGCCAACGCATTCAGCCGGGGAGGCACGCAGGAGGAGCGCCTGACGCTTGGGGGCGACACCTCGCGAGCGCAGGCTGAGCTCGCGCAGGCACAGCAGAGCTTAGCGACCCTAAAGAAGCTGGCCGCTGGCGGCGCCGCCTCGCCCAGCGAAGTGGCGGCGGCGCAAAGCCGGGTCACCGCGGACGAGGGCAGCCTGCAGGTTCTTGGCCAGCGCAAGACCGACCGCTACGATGCCGGGGACCTCGATCACGCGCATGCGACCGTGGCAGAAGCGCAAGCCATGGTGGACGCTGCGCGGGAGGCTCTTAGTAACGCCAACGTGCGAGCGCCATTTACCGGAACCGTGTACTCCCTTGCTGCTGCTGCGACCGAGTATGTGCAGCAGGGTGACCGCCTGCTGCAGATTGCCGATCTGTCGAAGATGGAGGTGATTGCGTACTTTGACGAGCCCGATATCGGCAAGCTCACCATCGGTCAGCCGGTCGCGATCAGCTGGGTCGCGAAGCCGGACCGTAGCTGGCACGGCCACATCTCGCGCCTGCCCGCTACGGTGATCACCTACACGACGCGGAATGTGGGCGAGGTCTACTGCACCATCGATGACGCGAACGACGAATTACTGCCAAACACGAATGTGAACGTAACAGTGACTACAGCGAATGTGGCCGATGCCTTGTTTGTTCCGCGCGAAGCATTGCACACGGAACAGGGTTTGTCCTACGTGTATCGCGTGATGCGTGGCAAGCTCAGGCGAACGCGGGTAACAGTTGGGAACCTGAACCTGACCCAGATCCAGATCGACTCTGGCCTGGAGCCAGGCGAGGTGGTCGCGCTGGGCAGCACCGACACCCAGCCACTGGTGGACGGGGTACCGGTGACAATCGCTCCCTAGCCTGGTACGGGAGATGCGGTAGAGCTGGAGAGAAGGAAGCGCGGTTGAGAAAGTGGTTCGGCGTCAACTCGGCAATCGCCCTGCTGGGGATCTGCGGCTCGCTCGGGGCAGCAGTTCCCTGTCGCGCGCAGCTCTCGCTCTACACAGTCGTTGACCTGGCACGCCGGAACAGCCCATCGGTGCACCTGGCCCAGGCAGATGTCGCCAGGGCAAAGGCGGCTGTGGACGAGACCCGGGACGCCTACCTGCCGAGCTTTAACATCGGTTCAAGCATCGGCTACTCTTATGGATTTCCGGTAGGCCAGCCTTCGATCTACAACGTCGAAGCGCAGTCACTGGCGATCAGCTTCTCGCAGCCGGACTACATTCGAGCGGCGCGAGCGGCGCTGCGAACAGCAGAGCTGAGCCTGCAGGACGCTCTCGACCAGGTCGCGCTCGACACGGCCCTCGACTACGTAGAACTGGATACGGTTGTACGCGAGCTCGAAGCTCTGGCGCAGCAGCGATCCTACGGCGAGCGTCTTGGATCGATCGAGCAGCAGCGTGTTTCGGCCGGGGTCGAGAGCCGGATGAACGCGACGCGTGCCGAGTTAGGCGCAGCCCAGGCCGACCTGAGGCGGCTAGATCTGCTGGGCCAGGCGGAGCTGCTGCGCGAGAGGTTGGCTCACCGTGCAGGGCTCGCCGTGCGCGATATCGTTCCCCAGCCTGAGAGCATCCCCGGAGAGCCGGAGTTTGGCGGCGGTGTTCCTCTGCAACAAAGAATGCCGAGTGTTGACGCCGGCTACGACAATGCTCGCTCGAGGCACTTTCAGGCGCGGGGCGATGACCGCCAGAACGATCGACCGCAGATTGCCTTCGGCATCAATTACAGCCGCTATGCGGAGTTCAACAACTACGCCGAGTACTATCTGCGCTTCCAGCACAATAACTTCGATGTCGGGCTTCAAGTCCAGATGCCGTTCCTGGACGCGAGCAAGCGCGCCCGGGCCCGGGTCTCAGCCGCTGAGGCCGCGCACGCCGATGTGCAGGCGACCCAGGCCCGCGATGCCGCAGAGGAGCAGGTTGTGCAGCTGAGCGGAAGCCTGCCCGAGCTTCGAGCTCAGCAGCGCGTCGCGCGCCTCCAGAACGAGCTTGCGCAGGAGCAGCTTGAGTCGGTGCTTACCCAGTCCAGCCTCGGCACCGCAACGCCAGGCGCACCGGCGCTCTCGCCGAGCGAAGAGATGCAGGCGCGGATCGCCGAGCGGCAGCGGTATGTGGAGGTGCTCAATTCGAGCCTGCAACTGACCAAGGCTGAGCTTACGCTGCTGCGGGCTACGGGCGGCATTGAGGATTGGGTTAACATGCGTCCGCATACCCCCTAATGCAACGGGACATTGAGCGTCGGCTGACTGACAGAAGGTGATGAGAAAGCGTTGCTGTACCGGCTTGGATCCTCCTCGCTTTGCACCTGCCGTGCAGCAGTACCGTTACGCCGGTGGTAAACTCAGAGATTGATATGCCGCTAAAAACCCTGCTCCTGAACCCGCCCTCTTTTGAGAACTTCGACGGCGGCGCCAGCTCGCGCTGGCCCGCTACGCGTGAAATCGAGTCGTACTGGTATCCGGTCTGGCTGGCTTACCCGGCAGGACTGCTCGAAGGTTCACGGTTGCTGGACGCGCCTCCGCACCACGTTTCGGCTGACGAAACCATAGAGATCGCGAAATCCTACGAGTTTCTGGTGCTGTTTACTTCGACGCCCGGCTGGACCGGCGACCAGAGGCTGGCAGAGGCGATCAAGCGCGCCAATCCGTCGATCCGCGTCTGCTTCGTCGGGCCGCCCGTGACCACCTCGCCGGACAAGGCTTTGAACGAGTGCCCGGTTCTGGATTTTGTCTGCCGCCGCGAGTTTGACTTCTCCGTCGTTGAATATGCCAACGGTAAGCCGCGCGAGGAGATCCTCGGCATCAGCTACCGGGATCACTTGGGCAAGATCGTGCATACGGCTGATCGCGCGCAGGTGGAGAAGCTGGACGCGCCCGACATGCCGTGGGTGACCGACATCTATAAGCGCGACATGGATGTGACCAAGTACAACGTGCCGTTCCTGCTGCACCCCTACGTTTCGCTCTACTCGACGCGCGGCTGCCCCGCGCAGTGCACCTTTTGCCTGTGGCCGCAGACCTTGTCAGGCCATGCCTGGCGCAAGCGCTCGACCGATGATGTGGCAGCCGAGATGGCGCATGCCAAGCAGCTCTTTCCCGAGGTCAAGGAGTTCTTCTTCGACGACGACACCTTCAACATCCAGAAGGCTCGTACGATCGAGCTTTGCGCGAAGCTCAAGCCGCTGGGGCTGACCTGGTCCTGCACCTCCCGCGTAACGACCGACCGCGACACGCTGAAGGCGATGCGCGAGGCCGGCTGTCGGCTGCTGATCGTTGGCTATGAGTCTGGCGATCCGCAGATCCTCAAGAACATCAAGAAGGGTGCCACGGTCGAGCGTGCGCGCGACTTTACCCGCGACTGCCATGAGCTTGGTCTGACGATCCATGGCGACTTCATCCTGGGGCTGCCTGGTGAGACGAAGGACTCGATTCGGAACACGATCAACTTCGCCAAGTCGCTCGATGTCGAGACGATTCAGGTCTCGATTGCGCATGCTTATCCGGGTACCGAGTTTTACGACTATGCCAAGGCGAATGGTTTCATCATCAACGACGGCAAGATGGTCGACGAGGGTGGCCACCAACTAGCGCATATTGAGTATCCCGGTCTGCCGACCGAGTACGTGCTGGAGATGGTGCACAGCTTTTATGACGAGTACTACTTCCGGCCTAAGGCTGCGTTTCGCGTGATCTGGAAGGCGATCGTGAATCGCGATGTGCCGCGGCTCTATGTAGAGGCCAAGGCTTTTATGAAGCTGCGCGGCGAACGCAACAAGATGGTCAAGCAGAGCAAGAGCAGCAAAGCACGGGAAGCAGCCACAGCGATCCGCGCGGGCGCCTAAATCCGCAGGCGATACCCGAACTTTTCCAATTTATCTGCAAGCGACCGTCGTAGCCCGGTCGCTTGCAGTATCTTGGTTCACTGACGACATGACCCACTCGACCATGACACCGCGACGCTACCTGGTTCTTGCGATTGTGGCCCTTACGGCTCCGCTCGGAGATACCCTGCTGGCCATCGGGATGAAGCGCGTCGGGCCAGTTTCGCTTGAACATCTCGGTACGTTGGTGCATGCAGTAGGCACCCCCTACGTGTCACTTGGCATTCTGCTCCTAATGGGCTTCTTTGCTTCTTACCTGACCGCTCTCTCCTGGGCTGATCTGACCTATGTTCTGCCCACCACCTCCGTTGGCAACGTGGTCATCGCACTGCTCTCGCGCTTCTGGCTGCATGAGGAGATCTCTCCAGCGCGCTGGTTGGGTATTCTACTGATCACCCTTGGCGTCGGCTTTGTTGCGAACGGGGAGCCGTACACAGAAGTGCCGCAGCGTGAACCCCGTGCACCAAAGACACTTCATGTCCACGCCGGCAAAGTTCCTCCGCTATGACTTCAAACGGCTTGGAAGTGGCCGGCATGATCGCGGCAATCGTCATCTTCGCGACGATCGGCGACCTGCTCATCGCGTCCGCCATGCGGTGCCTGGGGGATCTGGACGCGATCCGGGCACAGGAGGGCTTGCTCGGCGCAAGCCTCGCTGTTGTGACCAATGTGCGATTCCTCAGTGGCGTTCTGGCGATGGCCTGCAGCTTCTTTTCTCTGCTCTACGCTCTCAGCCACGCAGAGGTCAGCCTAATCGCGCCGGCCTCTGCGTCTCTCACCTTTATAACGAATGCGGTGGCGGCCAAGTTTTTTTTGAAAGAGAATGTGGATCGCAGGCGCTGGCTGGCTGCCGTCTTTGTTTGCATGGGAGTGTCTCTGCTCACTCGTTAGCGGGCGCCCAGCCCTTCCGGTCTTCTTGCTCTTCTCACTCCCAAGTCTCGGCTCGATCGTTGGAGAGCTTGCGGTCGAGATAGGTGGCCGCGCTGATGAGTGCCAGGTGAGTAAGCGCCTGAGGGAAGTTGCCAAGCTGCTCGCCGCTCGGACCTACCTCTTCTGCGTAGAGGCCAAGGTGATTGGCATAGCCCAGCATTTTGTCAAAGAGGAGGCGGGCCCTGTCGACTTCACCCTGGCGCGCCAGGCACTCGATCCTCCAGAAGGAGCACGCGAGAAAGGAGCCCTCCCTTCCGCCAAGCCCATCGATGCCATCACTGTACCGGTAAACAAGTGCGTCCTCGGTCAAGGTACTCTCGATGGCTTTCATCGTCGAAAGCCATTGGGGATCGGCGGGCGAAATGAAGCGCAGCAGCGGCATAAGCAGTGTTGCCGCATCGAGTGTCTCCGAGCCTTGCGCCTGCACAAAGGAGTTCAGCTTCTCGCTCCAAAAGTTGGCGAAGATGTCCTCGTGGATCGCATCGCGCGTACGATACCACTCATCTAGCGGAGCAACGAGCGAACGCTTTTGCGCCAGCCGGATAGCCCGATCAAAGGCGACCCAGCACATGAGCCGCGAGTGCAGAAAGTGCTGCCGACCATTGCGCACCTCCCAGATACCTTCGTCCGTGCGCTCCCAGTTCTTACCCAGCCAGGCGAGCACCTTCTGCAGACGGCGCCAACCATCGTTCGAGATGCCATTGCCATATTTATTGGAGAGATAGATCGCGTCCAACAACTCGCCGTAGATATCAAGCTGCAGCTGCGAGCCTGCTCCATTGCCAATCCTAACCGGCTGTGAGCTGCGAAAGCCCGCCAGGTGTTCAAGCGAGATCTCCTCCGGTACCGGCGTGCCGTCGAGTGAGTAAATTACCTGCAAAGGGCCGGCCTGTTCCCTTTCCGGCGAGTCGTCCATCAATCCACCGGTGAGTCGCTCACGCAGCCATTGGGTAAAGGCACGCGCTTCTCCGGTAAAGCCCAGCCGCATAAACGCGTAAAGAGCAAAGGAGGAGTCGCGAAGCCACGTGTACCGGTAATCCCAGTTGCGAGCGCCGCCCGGCTGCTCTGGCATACCGAACGTGGCAGCCGCGACCAGGGAACCATGTTCACGGCTCGTGAGCAGCTTGAGCACGAGCGCTGAGCGGTTGACTACCTCACGCCAGCGCCCCTGGTAATTCGACTGATGCATCCAGTCACGCCAGAACGCTGTCGTGTTGTCAAAGAGCTGCTGGATCACCTCTGCGTTCAGCAGATTACCCGGGCCTGTCTCCTCTGCGCTCAGACTGCCGAAGGCGAACGATGCCGACTCATCGGCGCGGAGAGTAAATTCAGCGACCGCATCGTTGCCCTCGAGCAGCAGGGGAACAGTCGCCTGCAAAGCCATGGTGGGGCAATCGCTACTCTGCGGGCAAAAACAGATGCAGTCTTTCTCCTGGCGGCCCGTGTGGGTTCCGCGAGCGTAATCAAAGCGAGGCGCGCAGCGCAGCCGAAAGCGTACTTCGCCACGAATGACCCGCACCATGCGAATTATCTGGTGCGCGTAGGCGTTGTGTAGCTCGCTTTCCGCAACTGGCATAAAGTCGCTCAGCTCTACCACGCCTTCGCTCGATAAGTAGCGCGTCAAGAGGATGTTGGTGTCAGGAAGATAGAGCTGTTTGGTCCGGATCTCGCTCATCTGCGGATCAATCCGGAAAGAGCCGCCATGCTCCTCGTCTAGCAGCGCAGCGAAGATCGATGGCGAATCGAAGGACGGAAAACAAAAGAAATCGATGGCGCCTGCCGTACTCACCAAAGCCGAAGAACGCATGTTGCCGATGATGCCGTAGTTCTCAATTGCCTGCATAGCTCGAGTCGCTCTTACCCCTGAAGTTGTCCGTGATCATAGATGACGAAGGCTGCCGGCGATGCTTAGGCGAGCAGCCGCATAAGCCCTGTAGGTGGTAGATCGCCGACTAGGAAGCTAGCCGGTCGTCCGACACGAAGCGTGAAGGCTTCCGCCGCTAGGTACCCGCTCCGCGCGGCGCCTTCCATTGTCGCCGGCCATCCGGTGGCGGTCCAGTCTCCTGCGAGATAGATCCCGGGCCAGGGGCTTACCGCGCCGGAGCGGATCTGGTCAAAGTGCGGAGTGACCGAGTAAGTGGCTCGGACCTCCTTGGTGACGGCCGCTTTCAGCAGGGTGGCACTCTTTACCGCCGGAAAAAACAAAGTAAGTTCCCGGAGCGCGAGATCGATGATCTGCTGCCGCTGCATGGGAATCATCCTGTTGGACGCACTTACGATGAGTTCCAGATAGCTGCCACGCTTTGGCTGTCGGGCCGGCTGCAGCTTCGAGACCTGGTACATCCACTGCATCGGCGAGTCAAGCAGAACCGCATGGGGAAGCTCGGTGACCTCACGATCAAACCACAGGTGCACGGCCGTGATCGAGGAATGTTCGAATTGCGCGAGCTGCTCACCGAGCCTCGCTGAATGCGCGGTCTGCGGCAGCCTAGGCAGCATCGTCTGCATCGCCTCAAAGGGAAGCGCCAGGATGACAGCGTCGCTTGCGAAGGACTGCGGGCCGGCCCGGATGCACCAGCGACCGTCCTTCTGGCTTTCGAACGCGTCCACGCTGACTCTGAGGTGCACCTCGCCGCCTCGCACACGGATGTAGTTTACCGCGTGCCCGTAGAGTTGAGAGAGAGGCATGCGGGGCACACCCATGTGGCCGGCGCGCGCCGAGCTCAGGAACGAGTCGCGGATGACCTTGCCCGCATAGTGCACGGACATGCGATCCAGATCTTCATTCAGGGCGCTAGCCAGGATCGGCTCCCAGAAGCGTTTGATTGCACGTGGCGTCTGTTGGTGCCGCGCGCACCACTGGGCGAAGGTCTCGCCTGTATCTTCTGGAATGCGGCGGAGAAAGGGCAACAGGCCGCGCGCGATCGCGACCTTGTCACGCAGGTCAAAAGCGGCTGCGCCAAGAAATGCGGGCATCGCGTGCAAAGGCGCAGGAAGGCTCGACGGCTTGAGCACAGTGCGCCGGCCGCCTGGCTCGATGTACGTGAACCGGTCAAACCAGGTGATGCTCTGCTCAATGCCAAGCCGCGTGTAGAGGTCGATCAGGTTCGTGCAGCAGCCGAGCAGAATATGCTGACAGTTGTCGATGGTCTCACCCGCACCCGGGTGCTCGTAGGAAGAGGCTCTGCCACCGACATAGGGCCGTCGTTCGAGAACCTGTACCTGGTAGCCAGCATCGGCCAGCGCACAGCCGGCGGCAAGTCCGGCGATCCCGGCGCCGACGATTGTGACCGTGTCGGTGACAGATTGAGCCTGCGGGTTTTGAGAGCGGCTGGTCATGACTGGAGTACAGCAAGCATCGAACCGAAATCACCGGCAGCTCACGAGCGGCCAAAGAGCCGGAAGCGCGCGATGCTAAGCAGCCCGCGTGCGAGGATGGCGAATTTCTCGTAGGCCGGCACACTAATTCTCTCAGAAAATACGTCGTAATCGGCGCGGCGTACACGCGCGAGGAGGCGATGATAGATCGTCATCAACACCCAGAGTGCAGGGCGGCTGTCAGGCGCGATCATGGGCAGCAGCCGCGTGCCGGAGGTGTAGAAGTCTTCGGCACGCTGCGCCTCAAAGGCCAGCAGACGCTTCACTTCGGTGGAAGGCCGAGCCTGGGTTGCATCAACGAGGGTGGCCGGCAGAACGCCGTGCGCGGCGAGGTCGGCGAGCGGCAGATAGAGTCGGCCCCGCTCGCCATCTTCGCGGATGTCGCGCAAGATGTTGGTGAGCTGAAACGCAATGCCCAGCTCCTCGGCAAGTTTCTCCGCCTGCGCGTCGCTGCACTCGAAGATGCGGATACACACGAGCCCGACCACGGAAGCCACCATGTAGCAGTAACGATAGAGATCTTCAAAGGTGTCGTACGTGTCGTAGGTCTCGGGTGAGCTAGCGGTAAGAGCGCTGGTGCCTCGCGCAGGATCGAGGGCCATATCGAGGTCTCTGTCGAGATCCCCATGGAGATCCATGGCTGTGCCTTGCACCAGTTCATCAAGCAAAGCGACAGGAATGTTGAAGCGCAATCGCGCATCTGCCAGGGCGACAAAGACGGGATCGCTCGCAGTGCCCTGGCTCACCGCTTCGTGCCAGGCCCGCATCCAGGCACGCAGATTGATGAGACGCGTGGCGCGGGGGAGCGACTCATCATCGGAAAGGTCGTCGGCATGACGCATGAACGCGTATACGGCACAGATCGCGTTATGCTTTGCCTCTGGTAAGGCTAGGAATGCGTAGTAAAAGTTCTTGGCTTCGCGCCTCGCGATCTCACGACATACCCGATAGGCCTGGTCGAGTGTCGGTGCAGCCGCGACGGAACGATCTGCTGAGGGCGCGGTCGCCAGCGACTCTTTCAACATCGCGTTCACAGGTGCAGCAGCTTGCCCGCGAGTGCGCGCACCAGCAGCGAAGCCTTCCGCGGTTTGGAAAGCGCAGGGCGCGCGCGCAGCACGTCAAAACCCTGCTGCTCAACGGCGCGGAGGATCTCGAGGCCCCCGCGCGAGAACAGATCGAGATCGATAGCGAGCTCGCGATCGACCATGCCGACTAGTGGCATGCCGTTGCGGAACAGGATGCGCGTGTAGCCGACTTCGTAGCGGATCAGTTCCAAAAACTCTGGGGTTGCCTTGCCGCTCGCGATGACCTCTTCCGAGACCTTGAAGCGAACCATGTCAGCGAGTGGGAGATAGATGCGGCCCCGGGCCTGATAGTCGGAGGCGACATCCTGCCAGAAGTTGGCCAGCTGCAACCCGGTGCAGGTCTGGTCCGAGAGGCGGAAGCGCTCCGCATCCCGGTAACCGGACGCGTAGAGGACCAGCCGGCCGACAGGGTTGGCCGAGTAGCGACAGTAGGCCAGCACTTCGTCGATTGTGGAAAAGCGGGTGACGACCTGGTCCTGTCGAAAGGCGGTGAGTAAGTCAGCAAAAGGCACCTTCGGAATATCGCAGGCAGCAATTGTCGCAGCGAGCGCTACAAATACAGGATGCCTGGTCACGCCGCTGTAGCAATCGTCCAGTTGCCGGCCCCAGAAATCAAGCAAAGCAAGCGACTGCTCTCGGTCGCCTGTCTCATCGCCGAGGTCATCTGCTACCCGACAGTAGGCGTAGATGGAGTGGAAGTGCGGGCGCAGGCGCTTGGGTAAAAACCAGCTGGCCACATGAAAGTTCTCATAGTGCGACTCGGCCAGGCGCCGGCACCAGGCCTGCGCTTCAGCCAGCGTGGGCGTAGCGGCAGGCATGCGGTACTCGGCCGGGAGCGCAGCCCAAGCCTGCTCGAGCACCGTCTCGTGGTGGGTTGTTGTCGACATACTCAAGGGATGATCGCGGTCTTGATGTCGATGGCGCGATGGGCGTCGAGGGTGACCGCGCGGCTCTCGACCATGCGTTCGTAGACCTCACCCACTTCGGCGAGGGAGGCTCGGCCAGTGATAAAGCTTTTGCTGAGGAAGCGGCCGCCGGTGAGCAGCGCAAAGGCTGAGCGAACAGTGGTTGGGGTATGGTGGAAGCTTGCCTTCAGGGTCAGCTCTCCATAGTGCAACAGGTTGGTATCGAGCTTGACGCGGGTGCCGGCAGGCGGTCCCCCGAAAAAGTTGACCGTCCCCCCACGCCGCGCCATCTCAACAGCCCACTGCCAGGTCTCCGGTACAGCGACTGCTTCGATAGCCGCATCCACTCCGCGATCGTTCGGCGTGAGGGCGCGGACAGCGGCGACCGGGTCCTTGACCGCCCCGGTATGCACGACATGCAGGGCGCCGAGGGAGCGAGCCGCGTTGATTTGCTCCTCCCGTTTGACGACGGCAATCACGTCCAGCCCAGCAAGGGCCGCGGCATGGACAAAGAGGAGGCCGATCGGACCGGCGCCAATGACAGCCAGGGTGTCTCCGGCTCGAGCCTCACTCTCTTCCAGCCCGCGCATCACGCAGGCGAGCGGCTCGGTGAGCGCGGCATGCTCAAGCGGCAACTCGTCAGGGACGTGCAGCGTGTTCTTTTCAACGATGCGCGCAGGCACCCGCAGGTACTCGGCATACGCGCCATTGTTAAAGAGCAGATCGTCACATAGGTTTTGCTGCCCGCGCTCGCACCAGAAGCAGCGGTCGCAGGGCGCGGAGTTCAGCGCGACGATGCGCTCGCCCACATCAAAGTTGGTGACGCCCTCGCCGATCTCGGCGATGGTGCCGGCCAACTCGTGACCGAACTGGATTGGGGGCTGCAACATGCGCGCGTGATAGCCCCGGCGAAAGACCTTCAGATCGGTACCACAGGTCAATGCGGCTCCCACGCGCACGATCAACTCCCCGCGAGCGGCGCGCGGGACCGGGAGTCGCTCCAGGCGTAGATCTTCCTTACCGTAGAGGATCGCTGCCTGCATCTGGTCGCTCATACGGCTCCTGCCGCCTGCTGCGAGGTCAGCCCGGGTTGGATGAAAATCTTCATCGAAGCCGCCGTAGGATGCGAGGCAATCTCAATGGCTTCAACCGCTGCTTCCAGGGGGAAGCGGTGCGAGATCAGCCTGGTTAGATCAAAGCCGTTCGTGTAGCCATCAAAGACCAGTCGCGCGCCTTCTTCCTGGATGTCGATCGAAGAGCTGTAGCTGCCTACAAGCGACTTTTCGTCCCTGCAGATCGTCGCCGGATCAAAGCTCGCCTGGCTTCGCTGGGTCTGGGCAAAGAGCAGGATCCGGCCGCCACACCGGGCGGCATCGGTAGCTACCTTGATCAGGGCGTCACCGGCGACGGCGAGGATGACAACGTCTGCTCCACGGCCTTCGCTCTCCTGGCGCGCGCGCTGGACCACATCCTCCTTAGACGCATCGATGGGATGCTTGAGACCGTACGCGGCTGCAAGAGCGTGCCGCTCCGGGTAGAGATCGGAGGTAAGCACCTTGGCGCCGGTTCGCGCAGCGAGCGCGGCAAGGATGATGCCAATCGGCCCCTGGCCAATCACCAGCACTGTCTCATCAGGCTCCAGCCGCAGGTTCTTGATGGCCTTGTAGCAGGTATTGACCGGCTCGATGAAGGCAGCCTGCTCAAAGGGAATGCCGTCAGGAATCCGGATCAGGCCCCGCTCGACGATCCAGTCCATCACGCGCACATACTCGGCAAAGCCGCCGCCTGACGGTTCAAAAGCGGCCGTCACCCCGACGCGCTTGTACTCAGAACACTGGGCGTAGGTCCGCTTGCGGCAGTAATAGCAGCGACCGCACGGGCTGTGATGAAAGACCATCGCGCGCTCACCAAGAGCGAAGCCGGTAACACCCTCACCGATGGCCACGATGGTGCCGGCTGTTTCATGGCCGAAGATGCGGGGCGCCGAGTGTGAGCCGGTGTGAATTTTCTTTAAGTCCGTCCCGCAGATTCCGCACGCCTCTACTCGGAGCAGCACCTCGCCCGGGCCGATGGCAGGCAGTGGCACCTCTTCTACCCGGACGTCATTGACACCGTGGTAGACAGCTGCCTGCATGGTTGGGGGGAGGGTGAATGCTTCCGCGTGGAGGCGTGGCGCCTGGATGGTGCTCATGGACTATAGGATAGCAATCCCCAGGCTCAAGGATATAGAGGCAGAGAGGCAGTCCACTGCGCGGCGAGGTGGCGGGCCGCCACCCGGCTATTGCGGCCAAGGCGGGCGAGTGGCCCCCAGTAGCGCGGGCGCAGCAATGCGTGGGTCACAAAGGAGGCGAGACGAAGCTGGCCAGAGTGATCGAGGAAGCGGTTGAAGTCGGGCAGAACGTCGGTGTAGGCGTCGGAGATCGCTTTTACGCAGTAGAACGGGATGCTGTGAGCGCGAGCCAGGCGGGCGATCGTGGCCGCCTCCATATCTACCAGCACGGCCTGGTAGCGTTCGGCCAGGGCTCGCTTCTCCTCTGCCCGAGCGACATGGTCAAGCGTTACCAGGCGCAACGGTGCAGAGCTTTGCGGCGACGCCGTCAGGAAACGCTCACCGGTTCGGCTGTCGATGACCTCGGAGACGGTAAAAACATCAGGCGGCTTGACCCCGCAACTCAGCGCACCCGCCCAGCCATAGGTGACTACCGCATCGAGGCCGCCGGCGGCGTAGGCCCAGATATCGGCAAACGCCCTCGTCGCTGCCGCAGCGCCCATGCCTGCCGAGCTGGCGAAAACGACGGCATGCGCGCCGTCCGCCAGCGCTACCTCCCCTTGGTAGACCGCGCCTGCCTGGCGCCAACCCCGAACAAGCGGAGCGAGCTCAGCCGGCAGTGCGGCCACCAGGCCGATACGCGCGGGTTTCGACGCTTGCAGAGACTCGGCTGGCAGGGGCGTGGCTGAGACGCTCATGAAGGCTCTTTCGCCATGAGCCCGAGCGCGTCCAGAGCACCCGGCGGCGCGTAGCCGTGCTCGCGAAACCAGTCGATCGCTGCGCGCAGGGCATGGTAGACCGGCACGACCCGAAAGCCGAGCTCTCGCTCGGCCTTAGCCGAGGAGACAAACATCTTTTTGCGGCCCATGCGCACGGCCTCAAGCGTGGCGCGGGGCTCCTTGCCGCGCAGCCGCCCGGTCAGCCACTCGTCAAAGAAGGCGAAGACCATGGCAGCTCCGTTCGGCACCCGGCGGGTCGGCGAAGGCAGACCGGTGATGGCCGACATCCTATCGAGGATCTGCTTAAGGGTGAGATTTTCCCCGCCCAGGATATAGCGCTCGCCCGGGGTGCCGCGCTCAAGCGCCGCAACGTGGGTGCGGGCTACCTCGCCCGCGTCGACCAGGTTGAGCCCCGTATCCATGTACGCCGGGAAGCGCCGATTTAAAAAGTCGACGATGATGCGGCCAGTCGGGGTAGGCTTCACGTCGTAGGCGCCGATGGGTGTGGTCGGGTTCAGAATCATGACCCGCTGACCGGCGGCTGCGCCTAACTGGGCCGCTGCCATCGCGACCTGTTCGGCGAGGAACTTGGAACGCTTGTAGTGCCCGACCATGTTTTCCAGTGACACTGGCGCCGACTCATCGACCAGCATGCCGTCTCTGCGAAAGGCCATGGTAGCCACGCTCGAGGTATAGACCACGCGCGGCACCCGCTCTTCCCTCGCTAGTTTCAAAAGCTCACGCGTGCCATCCACGTTCGCTCGATACATCTGTGCAGGTTCCCGAACCCAGAGCCGGTAGTCGGCTGCAACGTGCATGACGGCGTCGCAGCCGCGGATGGCTGTCCGCAGCTCTGAAGGCTCAAGAAGATCGCCAACCACTGTTTCGGCCGCCAAGCCGACCAGGTTTTCAAGGTTGCTGGTGGCTCTCACCAGCAGACGCAGCCGTGCTCCGACGCGCGCCAGTTCGCGAGTGACATGTGCGCCAAGAAACCCGGTGGAGCCTGTTACGAAGATTTGCATGGACTTGCTCTATTGTACGAGCTTGCGGACCGGCTCTGCTGCCGGCCAGCCCCTCACCCGGGATGACATCTTGACAGAGCCGCTTTTGAGAGGTTCACGGGGCCTCTCAGCGTGCGCCTCCTTGGACGCCTGGGCTTCAGGATAGAAGGGGGATCCTTCCGTGCGACTTGATGCTGTTTGAATGATTGTTCAACACTGAAAGGTGTGAGCTGAACCTGCGGTTCCGTCCGCAGTAGCCTATCGACATCGGCGTGGCTGGTAACGGCCGGGTCGAACGCTGTCGAGACAACATACCTCTGTCGTCCGACGAGGAGAACACCGCGAGGCGTTCTCTTTTACTGCCAGCGTCAAGGCGGTTGGAGGGTCAGGCTGGGTGATATGTCCAACACATGTGAACTACCGAAAGCACCGTAACCCCCAAAGAGCCAAAGACGCTGACAGGCTTTGGCCAAAAGGCACGCAGCCGGATGCATTCACTGGAAGGTTGGTGCACACGGACACAAAGGCTGCCGGTGTAGAGGTAGGGACTAAGTCACTCGTGTCATTCAAGCGGAACAAGGTAAGCCCATTGCTTCGCCCTTTCGGGGGCAGGCGTTGCCGCAAGGCACGTTGCCGGGGCAGCGGGTAAAGGATGCTGGAGAAAGCGAATGCCGCTCTGTAACGGAGTGGATAGGGGCGACATTACCCCGCTGCGAAAGCAGGCTGACTTCCAGTTGGTCGTGGATGACGAAAGAACTTACAGAATCTTCGCGGGAGGAAATCGCAAATGAATGTGGAGCAATCCATGTGTGCCGCCTCCGGCCCGAAAGCTCAGTGGGAACAGGTCAACTGGTCTCGGTGTGAGCAGAAGGTCAGGAGACTGCAGGCGCGTATCGTCAAGGCAACAAAGGAAGGCCGTTACGGCAGGGTGAAAGCCCTGCAATGGCTGCTGACCCACTCGTTCCATGGTCGAGCTTTGGCCGTAAAGCGAGTGACGCACAACAAGGGCAAGAACACACCGGGAGTGGACGGAGCAATCTGGAGCACCCCGGCGTCCAGACACGAGGCCGTCGATACGTTACGACGGCGCGGCTATCAGCCGCAACCGTTGCGGCGTGTCTTCATCCCGAAGTCAAATGGCAAGCTGAGGCCGCTCGGTATCCCCACGATGAAAGACCGCGCCATGCAGGCACTCTACCTGCTGGCGTTGCTTCCCGTCGCGGAGACCACCGGCGATCTCAACTCCTATGGCTTTCGACCGGAACGCTCGACTGCTGACGCCATCGATTACTGCTTCTGTGTGCTGGGCCGTAAGGACAGTGCACCGTGGGTGCTGGAGGGCGACATTCGTGGCTGTTTCGACAACATCAGTCATACATGGATGCTCGACCACATCTCCACGGACAAGGAAGTGCTGAAGAAATGGCTGAAGGCGGGCTACATGGAGAATCGAACGCTGTTTCCAACGGAGGCAGGGACACCACAGGGCGGAATCATCTCGCCTACACTGGCAAACCTGACACTGGATGGGTTGGGGCGGCTGCTCAAGGAGACCTTCCGTCCAAGGAATATCCGTGGGAAGCTATTCAATCCGAAAGTGAACTTCGTCCGCTATGCCGATGACTTCATCATCACCGGATGCTCGAAGGAGCTTCTGGAGAGTGAGGTCAAGCCGCTGGTCGAACGCTTTATGTTCGACCGGGGCTTGCAGCTCTCACCCGAGAAAACCTGCATCACGCATATCGAAGATGGCTTCGACTTCCTTGGGCAAAACCTGCGCAAGTATGGCGGTAAGCTCCTGATTACGCCCTCCGGAAAGAATATGCATGCCTTTCTGGAGAAGGTACGCGATGCGATTCGTTCGAATCCAGCCGTGAAACAGGAGTACCTGATACGTTTGCTCAACCCGATCATTCGGGGCTGGGCGTACTATCACCGCCATATCGAAGCTGGCTCGGCGTTTCAGAAAGTAGGGATGGTTCTCTGGCACTCGCTCTGGCGATGGGCGAAGCGACGCCATCCGAACAAGTCCGCTACCTGGATCGTAGATCGATACTGGCATCGGCTTGGACGGCGCAAGTGGTGTTTCGCTCTACCGTCTGGCTCGGAACGCTCGGATGTGGTCCGGTTGGTTGACCCCACCCAGATCGCCATTCGGCGTTACGTCAAGGTGAAGTCGGATGCTAACCCGTTCGACCCGCATTGGCGCAACTACTTCAAGACTCGCAAGAAACTGAGGTAGTCAGGCCATGGTCTCGTTCTGCGCAATGTAGTCCGGCTCCGCTCGCGCGGGGCTTACACACGGCTTGAGCCGGATGATAGGAAACCATCAAGTCCGGTTCTTAGGGGAGGGAGCGGCAGCAATGCCGCTTCCTTACCCGACAATCTTTCCGCTGGACAAGCACAGCTTTTCGTCTATGCTCTCGTCATCGGCACAGATGCAGCGAAAGAGTGAGACGTGAGCGCGCTCTATCGCGGCGTGCGGCGCTTGACCACTGGCGACCTAAGTGGCGCGTGCTAGCACTGGTGCCCATTCCTGTTTGATTGCACTACTTTCGCAGCGCCTGCAAGCAGCACCCGCACTCGAAAAGCATGTCCCTGCACCGTCCGAATCGATCCCTTTTGTCTCTTACGATTGCTAGACTTTCTAGGAGGAAACGCTGTGGCGTATCTGAATCTAAAAACTGCGATTGTTTGCAGCGTCTTTGGTATGTCAAGCCTCTACGCGGGGGCACAACAAACTCTGGGCAGCATCGTTGGCACGGTCACAGACACATCTGGCGGCGTACTACCGAGTGTCTCGGTCGTGGCTGTGGATGAAGGCACCCAGCTTACCCGCACGGCTCAAACCAACTCTTCCGGCGACTACAGCTTTCCCAACCTGCCCATCGGTACCTACACCGTCAGCTTCACGCGCGAAGGTTTCACGACCTCGCGCTACCCGGGCCTTGTGGTGCAGGCGGACCGCTCCATCACCCTGCCGGCCCAGCTCTCTACCGGTTCTGTATCAACCGCAGTTACAGTTGAAGCAACGCCTCTGCTCAATGCAGTCGACACGACCAACGGCTATGTGCTCGACAAGACCCAGATCGAGTCGATCCCCCTGCCAACGGGCAGCTTTACCGGTCTCGCCATTCTTTCGCCGGGCGTCAACGCGGAGCTCTCAGGCGGTACAGGATCGAACTCGGGCCTGGGCAACCAGCCGATCTGGGCCAATGGACAGCGCGACACGAGTAACTCGTTCCTGCTCAATGGTGTGGACGGCAGTAACCTCTTCAACGGCAAGAGCACCAGCCAGGTGACTTCAGCCCGCGTGGTCAACAACACCGGCGAGAAAAAGACTGCCGGGGGCACGATCGACTCGAGCGCTTCTGTTTACCTTTCGATCGGCAACGCGATCCCCACGCCCGCTCCGGAGTCACTCTCCGAGGTCAAGGTAAACGCCTCGATGTACGACGCCAGCCAGGGTTCGACCAGCGGCGCACATATCGACCTGAGCACCGGCTCGGGAACCAACACCGTACATGGCGGAGGCTACTTTCGGCGCGGCACGGACTGGATCAATGCGGCGCCTTTTTTCTTCAACCAGGATCCCAACATCCCTGCGGATCAGGAGGTGCCGAAACTGAATCGCTACGTGGCCGGCTTCACGCTGGGAGCGCCGATCATCAAGGACAAACTTTTCGGCTTTGTCGCCTACCAGCATCAGCATGTTGCCGACCAGGAGATCGGGATCTCACGGCTGGACGTTCCGGGTGGATTGACAGAGGACCGCTCCGCGACAGGCCTGGCCAACCTGGCGAACAACGACTATGCCAATGAGAACCCCGGAGTGCAGGCCTCGCAGATCTCGCCCGTCGCGCTCTTTTTGCTCCAGCATCCGGCGCTGCCCGGCGAGCCCGGCAACTGGCTGATCCCTGACGCCAGCAGAGCCTCGAGCAACCTGACTTATGCGCAATCGGACAACGCCATCATTCCAGGAACCGCCCGATTTACCTCAGACCAGGCAGTGGCTGACCTTGACTGGAACGCTTCCAAGATCGACACCCTCTCAGCGAAGTATTACTACCAGCACGACCCGGCCATCTCCCCCTACGCGTACTCCGACATACCCGGCTTTACGGTGCACATGGATACGGGCAGCCAGGTGATTGCGCTCACCAACACGCTGGTCGCCAGACCAAACCTCAGCCTGGTGCAGACGATGGGCTTTCTTCGCGAGAAGGTTTACGGGGTTAACGATCAGCCCTTTACCTCGCAGGATGCGGGGATCAACAGTTTTGGTTCCACTTACTTCCCCGGGATCCAGATTCTGGACGTGCTGGGTGACTCCTCTCCGGGCTACAACATAGGCATGGGGATCGGCGCGAGCCCTTACAGCCAGGCCGCGTTTACCGGCGTCTTTCAGAATCGTCTCAATCCTTCTACGAGCGCGATCTTGACGCTGGGCAAACACACGCTCACCCTGGGCGGCAGTTACTCGTATACGCAGCTGAACGTGCGCGACGAGCGAACCAATAAAGGCATGATCGCGACCCCGAACTTTGCGGATTTTCTCGAAGGCACGATCTCCTACCAGAACAACGCTTACACGACGACGACCTTTCTGCTTGGCGATGCGAACCGCTACTACCGTGCCAACCAGGCCGGCGTTTACGCTCAGGATAAGTTCCAGGTCACTCCGACACTTAGCCTGACCGCAGGTATTCGCTACGACTGGAATGGCGGGTTCACCGAGAAGAACGGGCGCATCTTTAACTTTGACCCTTCTCTTTACAGCTACGACGAGGCTAGCGGTACGGTGACGAATAACGGCTTCATCATCGCCGGCAACAACCCGCAGGCTACTCCCGGGGTGAGCGATACGACGCTCACCGGCAGACAGTGGGGCATCGCGCCGCGCGTGGGCCTCGCCTGGCAGCCGGAGCGTTTTAACGGCAAGGTCGTCGTTCGCAGCGGCATGGGCCTTTATTACGATCGCGGCGAACTCTTCAGCTACTTCTCGCCAGGCTACGCGGCCGGCGAAACGACAGGCGGCCCCTTCGGCGTCAACCAGTCTCCACCGTTTGTGAACTCAGTGCAATGCAATATCTATAATCCCGGGCCGACAGTCGCCTCGCCTTGTACGCCGGACGCCTCCGGCACATACACGCTGTCCAATCCATGGGGCACAGTGCCTGGCTACCAGCCAACCGGCAAGGCCTCTGATATCTCGAATTACCTGCCTTCGGCAGCCGAGATCATGAACGGTGCGCAGCTCTTCTCGCTGGGCACCTATGACCGAACCAATAAGCTGCCCTACACCATCAATTACACGCTCGATGTCCAGTGGCAGCCTCGCAACGATCTATCGATCACTCTCGGCTATGTAGGTAACCTGGGCCGCCATGAGATCGTGCCTGTCCCCTTCAACCAGGCCGGCATCGCTTCGCCTTCGAACCCAATCCATGGGCAGACCTATACCTACGGGTACACGGTGCAGACGGCCGGGTCGGATTGTCTTTACAGCTACAATCCAGGCTGCTCTCCGGCGGCGTTGCCGAATGGACAGCCTTACCTGGGGACCTACGAGGGCGGCAACATCGACCTGCGCGTACCGTACGTGGGGTACTCGGCCGAGTCTGAAACTTACAAGGCTGCAGGTGTTTCGGCTTACAACGCTCTGCAGGCGCACGTTGAAAAGCGCCTGAGCCACGGGTTAGCCGTGGGCTTCTCTTACACGTACTCGCACGCCATCGATGAGCAGAGCTCACTTGGCTTGTTTTATAACGGCAACAACCCGCTCAACCTGGGCAGCGCTTACGGCTCCTCCGACTTCGATCGCACGCATGTGATCAACTTTAACTACACCTACAAGCTGCCGGACGCGGTCAAGGCCACCAGCCTGCCCGGTAAGTTTATCGATGGATGGGCGCTACAGGGTATCACCGTGATCCAGAGCGGGCAGCCCTACAGCGTGATCGACTACTCGGGCGCGGTAGGCAGCATTTACTATGGCGTCGCCGATGGAATCACCAATCCCATCGTTCCCCTCGCTCCGGGCTGTACTCCAAAGACAGCGAAGACCGGAGCCTCAGGCGCATTTACCGCGAGTGGGGGCCAGCCTGCACTCAACGCGGCCTGTTTTACCCTGCCGCTGCTCTCTCCCGGAGACCTGGGCGGTGCGATCCCAACCAACGACAGCTTCGAGACGACCTTCACTTCGGGCCAGCGCAACATCTTTCGCCAGTCTTACCAGCGGCGTGCCGACGCTTCGCTGGTGAAAGAATTCTCGGTTACCGAGCGGTACCACTTTCTTTACACCTTTGACGTCTTCAACCTGACGAACACAACCTCTTTCGACATCCCGACTGACAACGTGACACAAAACGGCAACTATATCTCAACGCCTGTGATTGGGCAGGCTCTCTACAATGCTCCAACGGGATTAGGCGCGACGGTCAATGCCATCAGCAGTCCTCGACAGGTGCAGATGTCGCTGCACATGCAGTTCTAGATTCTTGCGCGAGGGCGGAAGTTCGTGGCGTGGCCCGAGGTGACTAGAAGACGTGCAGCAGCATGAGCAGGACAACAATGAGCAGGATGGTGCCGATGCCTCCGGTGCCGTAGTAGCCCCAGTTACGGCTGTAGGGCCAGCTCGGCAGAGAGCCGATGAGCATCAGGACGAGGACCACGATGAGGATATCGATCAGCATTCATTCGCCTCCGACAAGGTGCGGAGAGGCTGGTCGGGCGAGCCGATCCGCTTATGCGCAAGAAGATGCCCTTGGGGCGGGGTGGGATGCACGCTCCAGAGCCAAGTCTACGCCGTGTTCTCGGGCCTGTTTCCCTGCATGTTTCTCTGCATAAGGATCGTTATTTCTGTGCCCTCGACCGGCCTTCTGCCAGGACGCGGGCCCGCTGCAGGATAGCAAGCAGCATCGCTGCGGTGAGACGTCCGGTGTTTGTGTTCTGTAACGATGGATGATACGTACCCAGCAGCGTGCGGCCGCCCGGTACCGAGTACTCCGCTCCGTGGGCGAAGACCAAGCCGCTGCGACGCTCGAGCTGCCCGGTGCGCACCAAGTGCGCGGTAAAGGCGTCAAACCCGATCTTGCCTAGAGCCACGATCACACGCAGGCGGGCCAGCAAGCGGAGCTCTTCGTCCAGGTAGGGCGAGCAGGCGGCGATCTCCTCCAGCGCCGGCTTGTTGTCGGGCGGCGCGCATCGCACGGCCGAGGTGATGCGGACATCGTTGAGCCGCATGCCATCCTCGCGCGAGACAGCCAGCGGTTGCGAGGCAAAGCCAGCCTCGTAGAGCAGAGGGTAAAGAAAGTTGCCCGAGCCGTCGCCGGTAAAGGGGCGTCCGGTGCGGTTAGAGCCATGCGCGCCGGGGGCCAGCCCGAGCAGAAGGATCCTGGCTCGCGGATCACCGAAGGAAGGCACGGGCCGGCCCCAGTACTCGTGCTCCCGGTAGGCGCGGCGTTTCTCACGAGCAATGCCCTCGCAGTAGGCGCGCAGGCGCGGACAGCGCTCGCAGGCGACCACACGAGCATTGAGCGCATCGAGCGAGGAGGCTGGATCGAGGACCGGGGGAGTGGGAGCGAGGCTGTACTGTTTCATCGCGGGTTTCAGGTGAGTCTGCTTGCGGCGCCTGCCAGGTCTCCGCCTGAGGCAAGCGGCGGATGTAACCTGAGGCGCACGACGGCATCCTCTCTCCAAGATTACCTCCGCCGCGTTCCTCCCGAGTTCCTCCGAAGGAGCACTTGCTGCTCTCGTCGATCACCGAGAGGTCAGCGTAGAATGAAGCGGCTCCCGTGCTGCACACTCACTTGACGAGGTTATGCTTTGACGTCTTTCACTCAGAAATCTCTGCTGCTGGCGGCCGCGCTGCTGCCGATGGCCGGATGCGGCAAACACGCGCAACCCACCGAGCCGGCCAACGCGCCTAGGCCGCTGGTCACCGACTCTACCCTGCAGGTCGGCGGCGAGGACGTGGTGACATTGAACCGTACTCCGGACCAGAGCAGCTCGAAGCCGGAGTTCGTCTCGGCCACTATCTTCCCAGGGCGCGGGTTCAACCTCTTCCAGATCACCGCGAACCTGCCCGGAAGCGGGGAAGTGCAGCTCTTTGCCTCGCCGTCTGTAGAAGAAGCTGCAAGCAAGCTCAACGGCGGTCCGGGCGATTATGGTGGAACAGCATCTACCTCGTTCGGCGGCGGCTTCCTGGTGCCTTATCCAAACCGCATCCTGGGCAAGGTCTCCGCGGACGGCAAGACGATCACCACCAGCTGGCAAGGCCACACGCTGGTGCTGCCGGCTGATTGGCAGGGCAAGAAGCCGGGCGCGCCCAAACACGCGATCCACGGCCTGATCCTGGCCAGCAAGATCGACAACATCCAGAAGCAGAAGACCGAGGATGGCGAGACGGTGACCGGCATCCTGCATGCCGGCGATTTTGGCGGACACTGGCTTTCGAAGACGGACCTGAACTTTTCAATCGCGCTTGCCGGCTCGACGATCACGGCCACGATCACGGCGAAGAACGTCGGCAGCACCGCGGAACCGATGGCGATTGGCTGGCACCCGTACTTTGCTATCCCGAGCGGCGATCGCAAACAGGCTCGGCTGCACATACCCGCCTCCAAGCTGGCCGAGGTCGACAACTACGACAATGTCTTCCCTACCGGCAAGCTGGTGCCGGTCGCGGGTACCAAGTACGACTTCAATGCGGCTGATGGCAAGCCGCTTGGCGACGATTTTCTGGATGACAACTTCTCGGACCTGACCCGCACCGGCGGCGCCGTGCAGGTGGATCTGACCGATCCTGCGGCGAAGTACGGGATGCACATCCGCGGCCTCTCGCCTGAGATCAAGACGGTACAGGTGTATGCGCCACCGGCCAAGCAGTTTGTCGCGATCGAGGAGCAGTACAACTTTGGCGATCCCTTCGGTAAGGAGTGGCACGGGATGGACACAGGCATGATTACGCTGCAGCCTGGCCAGTCGACCACCTGGAAGGTGCAGCTTGAGCTCTTCATCCCACCGCCTGCTGCTCCCGCACAGTAGGCTGAGAATCTTTCCAGTTTGCCTGCGCCGTCGCTGAGGACTGGCGCAGGCATCAGAAATGGCTCTTGGTTGCGTGCTTCCAGTTGCGTGCTTCCAGTTGCGTGCTTCCATTTGGGTCGGCCACAGCTCGGTTCCGGGGCTCTAGCCTGGCGTAGCAGCGCCCCATCCTGAGTTAAGACGCGACCTAAAACGCAAGTGCAGACGCAACTGCGAAGCAAGTCACACTTTGGTGTGACGCTGGTTTGACCCGCCTGTTAAAGCTCCGTAGCATAGACCTTAGCCGTCCTCATCCGCTCCCGACGATCTCTCGGCGGCGCGGGTCTCGACACACAATCCGCTCTCAAGGACGAGCAAACCTTTGGAAGGCACACCGTTGAGTTCAACAGAGACACTTGAAAGCGCCAGCCAGGCTGACCTCGGAGCAGCAGCTGAGCAGACCATTGAGGCTACGCGTCTGAACCAGGATCAGGATCATAACCCTGAGCAGGACGAGGATCAGGGCCACGGGGAGGGCAATGAACACCAGCATGCGCATCAGCACGCCCATCAGCACGCCCATCAGCAAGGACCGGCGCTGAACCCTGAGGTGACCCGCGAGGTCACCGTGGAGATTCCGGCTGACGAGGTTTCAGCTGCCTTTCGCACCATCACCAAACGCTACGGCAAGCAGGCGCGGATTCCGGGCTTTCGGATCGGCAAGGTTCCTCCAACGCTGATCAAGTCGCGATTCAGCGAGCAGATCAATCAGGATGTTGTGGAAGCAGTCCTGCCATCGCACTTTCGCGCAGCCATCGAGCAGCAAGGCTACAAGCCTGTTTCGCAGCCACAAGTGACTTCGCTCCACCTGGTGGACGGGGATCCGCTGACGTTCACTGCAAGCTTTGAAGTCCTACCGACCATTGACATCAGCGGCTACCAGGATGTGAAGGTCGCCAAGCCACAGGTGGCTGTCACGGACGAAGAGTTCGAGGCTGAGTTGGAGAGGGCACGCGAGTCGCGTTCCACGATGGAGCCGGTCACCGAAGAGCGAGCGTTGGCTGACGGCGACTGGGCGCAGATCAGCTTCAAGGGTCAGGCTAAGCCACTCGCAGAGGGCGTTCAGGATGAGCACCCCGTAGACGAGCCGATCGAAGGCACCGATGTGTCGCTCGAAGTAGGTGGCAAGAACACGCTACCCGCTTTCAACGATGCCTTGCGCGGCGCCACGGTAGGCCAGGAGCTCAAGTTTGAGGTCGATTACCCGGCCGACTTTGGCGAACCGCGGCTGGCCGGTAAGAGCATCGCCTATGACGTTGAGATCAAGGGGATCAAGCGGAAGATTTCGCCCGAGTTGAACGATGACTTTGCTAAGGAGATGGGCGAGTACGAGAGCATGGACGATTTTAAGACCAAACTGCGCGAACACTTGACGGGGGACAAACAGCGCCGCCTGGAAGCAGAGGCCAAGGATGGTCTTCTGGAAGCTCTTTCGTCACGCTACCAGTTTCCAGTGCCCGAGACCCTGGTAGGCCAGCAGATCGATGCGCGGCTTGACCGCGGGCTTAGGGCGCTCGCGCAGCAGGGCATGCGTGAGGAAGATATGCGCAAGCTGGACTTTGCGCGGCTCCGCGAGGCGCAGCGGGATGCGGCCGTGAATGAAGTGAAGGGCATGCTGCTCCTCGACCGGATCGCGGACGAAGAGAAGATCGAGATTGCGGATGCGGAGCTTGAGCGCGAGCTGGAGATGATCTCGGTGCAGACCAGGGAGCCGCTCGAGACGTTGCGCAGCCGGTTTGCGCAGGATGGCACGCTGACAAGGATCCGTGAGCAGGCGCGGCGTGAGAAGACTGGTAACTTGCTGTATCAACGCTTAGAGGCCTAAGCTCTGCTTAGGATCGGCCGGCGGAAGAGTGGACATAGGTAGAACGCAAACAACGGAGCGAGAACGCTCTGCAGGTGGAGAGTCAGGCAGGTTATGGCACTAGTTCCCATGGTGGTAGAGCAGACGAGCCGCGGTGAGCGCGCTTACGACATTTACTCGCGTCTGCTGCGCGACAACATCATTTTTCTTGGTACGCCTATCGATGACCAGATCGCCAACCTGATCATCGCCCAGATGCTTTTTCTGTCGGGAGAAGACCCTGAGAAGGATATTCAGCTTTACATCAATTCGCCGGGCGGCTCGATCACGGCAGGCCTTGCGATCTATGACACGATGCAGTTCATCAAGAATGATGTGGTGACGTACTGCATCGGCCAGGCCGCCAGCATGGGCGCCTTTCTGCTGCAGGCCGGCACCAAGGGCAAGCGCTTTGCCCTGCCAAACTCGCGGATCCTGATCCACCAGCCGTCTATGGGTGGAATCTCCGGGCAAGCGACCGACATCGACATTCACGCGCGCGAGATCCTGCGTATTCGCGAGATTACCAATCGGCTCATGTCGCAGCACACCGGGCAGTCGCTCGAGCGAATCGAGCGCGACGTCGAGCGCGACTTTATCATGAATGCTCCGCAGGCTAAGGAGTACGGCATCATCGATGAGATCATCGACCGGCCTAGGCCGGAGCTTTTGAAAAGCAGCAGCTCCTAAACGTGACCCATCAAGTGCAAGCTGTCGTCGTAAGAAGGGGTAACCGGGCATGAAAACGCGCACTGGATCAGACGAGTCACTCCGCTGTTCGTTCTGCCACAAGTCGCAGGACGCGGTCGCAAAGCTGATCTCCTCACCAAGTGACTACCCGCGCGCCTACATCTGCGACGAGTGTGTGGCCGTTTGCAACTCTATCCTGGAGGACGATCGCACCGAAACACAGCCGGGTGCCGCACCAACCCACCTCCCCAAGCCACTCGAGGTCAAAGGTTTTCTTGACGAGTACGTCATTGGGCAGGAGATGACCAAGAAGAAGCTGGCGGTCGCCGTCTATAACCACTACAAGCGCATTCAGATGAACCGAACTCGCGGCAACGATGTCGAACTTGCCAAGTCGAACATCCTGCTGGTCGGCCCGACCGGCAGCGGCAAGACGTTGCTCGCGCACACGCTGGCCAAGATGCTCGACGTTCCCTTTGCCATCGTCGACGCGACGACTCTGACCGAAGCCGGCTACGTTGGTGAGGACGTTGAGAATATCATCCTCAAGCTCCTCCAGGCTGCCGATGGCGATGTAGCGCGCGCGCAGACTGGCATCATCTACATCGACGAGATCGACAAGATTGGCCGCAAGGATGAGAATCCCTCAATCACGCGGGATGTTTCTGGCGAAGGTGTCCAGCAAGCGCTGCTGAAGATCCTCGAGGGTACGGTGGCCAATGTGCCGCCTCAGGGTGGTCGCAAGCACCCGCATCAGGAGTTCACCCCGGTCGATACAACCAACATTCTATTCATCTGCGGGGGCGCTTTCGTCGGCCTCGAGCGGGTGGTTGGGCGACGGGTCGGCAAGAAGGCACTTGGCTTCAAGGCATTGACAGAAAAGCAGATCGCTGAGGGGGTCGTCGATACACGCCAGCAGCGGGATAACGAATTACTGCGGCAGGCTGAGCCGCAGGATCTGATTAAGTTTGGCCTCATCCCTGAATTCGTCGGGCGCCTGCCTGTGGTCGGCATTCTTGACGAGCTTGACGAGGTCGCGCTGGTGGAGATTTTGACCAAACCCCGAAATGCGATCCTGAAGCAGTATCAGAAGCTTTTCGAGTACGAGGGAGTCAAGCTTCACTTCTCTGAAGAGGCAGCCAAGGCGGTTGCGCAGGAAGCGCTGGCACGCAAGGTTGGCGCACGCGGTCTGCGGATGATCCTCGAGGAGTTGATGCTGGACCTGATGTACCACCTGCCCGGCAACAAGAAGGTGAAGGAGCTTGAGATCACCGCGGAGATGGTCAAGCGGCGCGATCTCTCCATCACTATGCTGGAGAAGGCCGGCTAGTGGGTTAAGCTCTAGAGCAGCAAAGGCTCTGCTCATCGCAGAGCCTTTCTCTTTTGCCTGGATGTGGCTGGCGCTTTCAGCTTCTCGGCTGCTGCGGCCTAGAAGCATCCTTCTGATCAATCCCTAGGGTGGTAGGCGCATTACAATCATGTCAACACTGCCGGACGCGTCGCGCGGCAAAAGGCGCGTCCTCAGCCAAGCTGCGGCGTCTAAAAGCAGAACCCTAGAGTTTGCAGTGCAGGGGCGGACTATGCGAGTGCCTCTCAGTAGGAAGCGAGGCAGCACGGATCATTCCATCCCCGCAGACCCTGCGCTGTTCTGCTCTAATGGTTTGAGAGGAAGCAGATGACACAAGCTCAAGGAAACAAAGGCGACCTCCGCAAGCTCCCCATGATGCCCATCCGCGACATGGTGATCTTCCCGCACATGATGACTCCGTTTGTGGTCGGCCGCGAGTCGAGTGTGCGGGCGCTTGAGGAAGCGTTGACCGGCGATCGCAAGATCTTTCTTGCGACCCAGCACGATGCGCGTACCGACGAGCCGCGCGCAGAGGACATCTACACGGTCGGCACGATCGGCAATATCGTCCAGAGCGTGAAGATGCCGGACGGCAATATCAAGGTGCTGGTCGAGGGCTTGGAGCGTGGCCAAGCAGTTGAGATGACTGACTCCGATGGGTTCTTTGTCGCCACCGTGCGTACCGGCAAGCAGCAGCTCGAGGTTACACCCCAGATTGAACAGCTGGCACAGAAGGTAACCACGCTGTTTGAACAGTATGTCAAGCTTCAGCAGTCGCTTAATCTTGAGTCGACGATGGCGGCGCTGCGCACTGACGAACCGGCCAAGCTAGCGGACACGATCGCGGCCAGCTTGCAGCTTGATATCCCTGAGAAGCAGGAGATCCTCGACGTTTTCGATCCGCTCGAGCGGCTGACACGCGTGGCCGGCGTGCTCGATGTCGAGATCGAGAAGCTGAACATGGAGCGCTCAATCCAGTCGCGGGTGAAGCGACAGATGGAGCGGGCCCAGAAAGAGTACTACCTCAACGAGAAGATCAAGGCGATCCAGAAAGAGCTCGGCCGCGGCGAGAAGAGCGAGTTCGACGAGCTGAAGAAGAAGATCGAGACTGCCGGCATGCCAAAGGACGTCTTTGACAAGGCGATGCAAGAGCTGAAGAAGCTTGAGGCAATGCCTCCGATGTCGGCAGAGTCGACGGTCTCGCGTAACTACCTGGACTGGCTGCTCGCGGTGCCATGGAAGAAGAAGTCCAAGGAAACCCGGTCGATCGAGCATGCAGAAAAGGTACTCAACGAGGATCACTATGGGCTTGAGAAGATCAAGGATCGCATCCTTGAGTTCCTCGCGGTGCGTCAGCTTGTCAAGAATCCCAAGGGCTCGATCCTCTGCTTTGTTGGACCTCCAGGCGTTGGCAAGACTTCGCTCGGCATGTCGATCGCCAAAGCGACGGGCCGCAAGTTTGTCAGGATGTCTGTCGGTGGCGTGCGAGATGAGGCTGAGATTCGCGGGCATCGCCGGACCTACATTGGGGCGCTGCCGGGTCAGATCATCCAGTCGATGAAAAAGGCGGGGACTAAGAACCCGGTTTTTCTGCTTGACGAAGTCGACAAGATGGCCAATGACTTCCGTGGGGACCCGGCGTCGGCCCTGCTTGAGGTTCTTGATCCGGAGCAGAACACCACATTCCAGGATCACTATCTAGACGTCGAGTACGATCTCTCGCAGGTGCTCTTTGTCGCGACCGCGAACGTGCTGCATACGATCCCCGGCCCGCTGCAGGATCGCATGGAAGTGTTGCGTCTGCACGGGTACACAGAGGTCGAGAAGCTCGAGATTGCCAAGCAGTACCTGGTAAGAAAGGCGCTCGAGAACACCGGGCTCACAGACAAGAACATTACTTTTACCGATGACGCTCTGCGCGAGATCGTACGTGCTTACACGCGCGAAGCAGGCGTGCGTAATCTGGAGCGCGAGATCGGCAACGTCTGCCGCAAAACGGCGCGGCGCGTGGTCAAGAACGGCGCAAAGCACTCTGAACAGATCACCGCGGAAAACGTCAACGAGTTCCTAGGAGTAGCCAAGTTCCGTGACTCCCAGGTTCATGAGAAGAGTGAGGTTGGCCTGGTCACTGGACTGGCCTGGACCGAGGTTGGAGGCAGTATTCTCCAGACGGAAGTGCAGGTGCTTGATGGCAAGGGGAAGCTTACCCTGACAGGGCAGCTCGGCGACGTGATGCAGGAGTCAGCGCAGGCCGCGCTCTCCTACATTCGCAGCCGTTCCTCGCACCTCGGCCTGCCGAAGGACTTCTACCGCAACATCGACATACACGTGCACGTTCCCGAAGGTGGCATCCCCAAGGATGGTCCTTCAGCCGGCATCACGTTGGCTACGGCTCTGGCCAGCGCGCTTACCAAGATTCCGGTGCGGCGCGATATCGCCATGACAGGAGAGATAACCCTTCGCGGCAAAGTTCTGCCCATCGGTGGCCTCAAAGAGAAGCTGCTCGCGGCACATCGCGCAGGCGTCTTTGAAGCCGTGATGCCGAAGGAAAACGAGAAAGACGTGGCGGACCTGCCGGAGGCTCTCCGCAAGGTGATGAAGCTGCACTTTGTCGAGTCGATGGACGAGGTACTTGGCATCGCTCTTGAGGGGCCACTGCCTGAACTGAAGGAAGAGACCCCGGAGGTCCTGGCGAATGTGGCTCCGCCAGCTCCGGAGCTGCGGCCCCACCAGTAGCGTGATGGGGTGCAGAGGCGGCCGGCGCCAAGCGCCGGCTTTCTTTTGCCAGCTTTCTGAGACCGGCTGCTGCCACTTGTGTGGCGGCGCGTGCATGAGAACCATGGAGCGGAATGCCATCGCCCGTATACTGGCGATGGCCATGCAAGTTTATCCCCGCTTTCTCCTGTCAGCGACGCAGGCCGATCACTTCCCTGCTCCTACAGTTCCGGAAGTGGCCTTCCTCGGACGCTCCAATGTAGGCAAATCGAGCCTGATCAATGCCCTTCTAGGATCTAAGCAGGCCCATGTGTCCTCGACACCCGGGCGTACCCGGGCCATTAACTTCTTCACCATCACCAACAGCGCCGAGCGTCAGCAGCCACAGCTCATCTTTGCCGACCTGCCGGGATACGGCTATGCAAAGCTCTCGAAGTCGATCTCCTCCGAGTGGCCGAGCTTTATCAACCCGTACCTTGCCGAGCGCTCCACGCTTGAGCTTTGCATCTGCCTGGTCGACAGCAACATTGCTCCACAAGCCTCGGACGTGCAGCTGATCGACTACTTGAAGAGCGCTGGGAGGCGCTTTCTCGTAGTCGGCACCAAAGCAGACCGGCTCTCCGGCAATCAACGAGCCAAGGCACTGACCGCTCTCCGCCGAGGACTGGTTGCAGACCAAATGCTGCTATGCTCCGCCAAGACTGGCGCGGGTCTTCGTGAGCTCTGGAGTGCGATCTACACGGTCGCTTAGCTTTAAGCCCGGCCCTCCTCTCGCTTTCCTCAGTTGCGGATTACGATCCACTCGCCACGATCAAAGGTGGCGATAACAGCTCCGTTCCGTATCGGAGGGATAAGGTCTTCGGCAGATGCCCGTCTGTCATCGCGTCCGCTATCGATCGAGCAAGCGATGATGCCTCGTCCTGACGCATAGGCATCGTGTGCACCACGCCTGCGCCGTGACCGGCAATCGGTCCCCTGCCGCGGCTGCCAAGGCTTAGATACTGGGGTGAACGCAGCAGCCATTGCTGCCTCTGCAGTTGCATCAGGGGGCCAAGTGCAGCTATGGCAAGCTTGTCCACCAGCGGGAGCACCCGCCCACTCTGCGAGCCGGAAGACCAGCTCGCCCATTCAAGTTCTGCGTGCTTGGGAGTTCCACGCTCCTCGAGGCTTGGCAAGAAGACCGCACCTCGATGCTTCAAGGTACGCGCTGTGGCACCTGCGGCATCCTCCTGCGGCGCCAGCGCAAAGATGTCAGGCTGGACACCTCGCTGCACACACTCCCCCAGAGCGTTCTCCGGTTCAGCCAGCAGGCAGACCGCGGCAGGCTGCTTGAGGCGCAGTTCGTTCTTCAAAATGCGCAGTGCTTCCTCAAGCGTCGTGACAAGAAAATCGCACATGCCAGTTCGCACACACTGGCGTGCGGCGGCGTCCTCTGGCTCGATAAGGAGTGTAGCCGCGCCGGCAATGTTGGCGGCGCGCACCGTAGCCTCAGCAGCAGCAGAGCTTCCGCCCGGCCCGGCGAGCAGCAGCATGCGGCCTCCCAGGCCATCCCGATGGCCGCTCATCAGCGCTGTGTACTCCTGGTACACCTTGGTTGCGAGTGCAAGATAGTCAGTCATCATCGTCTCGGCAGCCCCTGTCATCCATTTTACGGGCCTGCTTCGCAGCGAAAGCCGTTCGGTGTAACCAAGCTTGCTCGTCAGGCTGGAGCGCCGAGAGCGCGGATCGTTGCCAGCCGGACGCGGCAAAATCATGTGGTATACTGCTACTTGGCGGATGTCTCCGGTAGCTATGCCGGCATGCCCCAAATTGGACGCGTAGCTCAACTGGCAGAGCATTCGACTCTTAATCGACAGGTTGAAGGTTCGATTCCTTCCGCGTCCACCAGCGTCCACGGCGACAATCACGCGCATCTGGTTGGAGCAAATCGCCTGTTGGACGAGGTTCAGCTCATGTCTCAAGCTCGGGTAGAAAGCTCCTCAGCTATCGCCCCTCCCCCGCCATTCTGGCGTCGGTGGAGCCCTCGAGATCATCGAGTTCTCTCTTGGTCGATCTAGGTCGCTGATCAGGACACCGGATGGCGCGCTTCGTAAAGCTGTCGTGAATAGCAGGTTACCCTCAGGCAATTCCTCTGTACGATCGTGACTGAATACGCGATGATTAGGGAGCGATGCGTGTGGCTAGCGTGCGCAGACACATGGCCCCAAAACAACCTTCACCCAGCTCTCTGTAGCCTTGACTCTGCTGCGTGCTGAACTCGATTGCATGCTGTCGTTCTGTTGCCGTCACCATCGCGGCTCTTCACCGAAGATGCGCCGGTACAGCAACCGAATCCAAGCAACACTGGTGAAGCCTTGTGCCTTGGTTGATACACATCTTTCTTCCGCTGCTTCTCAGCCTTCCGTCGACATCGCCATCCACTCCGGACTTGATTTCACGGATGGCGAACAATGAGCTGAATGCCCGCAAGCAAAATACGCATTACACCTATCTTGAGGATGAGCAATCCTCGCGTACCGGTGGACACACCTGGCATGAACGAGTCGTGGAAAGCGAAGACGGCGCGCTCAGCCGCGTGCTTGCCATTGATGGACGGGCACTCTCTCCCTCTGAAACCAAAGCAGAGACAGATCGAATCAACGGAATCGTAAGAGACCCAACCGAGTTCCGGCGCACCTATGCGGCGCATCGCAATGATGAAGCAAGGATCATCCAACTACTGCAACTGCTGCCCACAGCGTTCGTCTTCCAGCCTGATGGAGAAGAGGAAGGATGTACGCGCTTTTCCTTTCTCCCTAATCCGAGTTTCTCTCCGTCAACATACGAGGAGCGAATCGTTCATGCGCTCGGCGGGACCGTTGCTGTCCGCCAACCTATGGACCGACTCTGCATGCTCCACGCTAGCTTTCTAAGCCCGGTCGAATTTGGATATGGGTTGCTTGGCCGGGTAAACCAGGGTGGCTACTTCAGCTTGAAGCGCATCCCGGTGGATGGGAACAGTTGGAAGACAAGTTGGCTCAGCGTCCATGTAGAAGGACGTGTGTTGATGCTGAAAAACTTTGGCCGCGAGCGTGAGGTGAGCCGAAGAGAGTTGAAGATGTTAGCCCAGCCGGTCTCTCTGGTGCAGGCTGCAGCTCTGCTCAACGGCCACTGACTGGCTGGCCAGAGTAGCGAGACAAGCATGGCCACCGGCAAGGTTAGTGCATCAGAGCGCCTGGGCGCAGGCTGGTTAGAAGTAAGCTTGGAACTTACGCTCAACCTGGGCGTGCGACGGGAGTATGGCTCGCCCTACTCCGAGCAGCATGACTACCTTTCCAACTGAGACTCCGCATCGCCCAACGGTGTTTACGATTCCAGCAACCTGCATAACTGCCCACGGCATCGACCTATCTCCCTATGCACGATAAGTACCAGAGAGAATCTTGGCCAGATTCCGCAGGGACAATCTCGCGATCGCTCATGTAGGCTGCGCGTCAATTTTCGGTCGGGTCTAACGGGATTGGTGAGGAGCCATCGTGCGCTTACGAGTGCAAGGACTGGTGTTGATCGCGGCCCTCAGCGTCGCGGCAACATTTGCGCAGAAGCCGCAGTATCTCGACCCCGGCCTGCCTGCTACCGAGCGCGCTGCCGACCTGTCCATCGCATGAGGCTTGAGGCTGTACTCGGTAGTTCCAGTGAGCTTAAGGGTAAGCGTACACGCAGGGCCACATGGACTTAGGACCGGCGCAATAGCACCATGTGGAGATGATGGATGGGTCAGCGCAGGTAGGCTTGGCAGTAGATGGAGCAGTCCGGCGCAAGCGGTTCAGCGTGGAGCAAAAACAGCAGATCATACGAGCCGCGTTTGAGCTGGGGGCCTCGGTGGCGCGCGAGTATGGCTTGAAGGCTAACCAGGTGTTCAAGTGGATGAAGCTGCGAGAAGGTGGCCTGCTCATCGATCGGCCACGTCAGAATCCAGGGCTGCTGCCGGTTCGGATCGCTGAAGAGACAGCGCTTGAACATACGCCGGTGCGACTTCTCTTGCAATACGATCTGGATCGATTCACATTGAGATCGCAGGCGAGGCAGTGCTTACTGTCACGGGCAGGTGAATAATCCTCAACACGGTCGCTTGAAAAATCCCCAGTTTGGGCCGAGCCCGAGCATGCTAATCCGAGGAGGGTCAGGATGCTGCAACTAGAGGGCTTCATGGAGGTACAGAAGCTGCATCATGATGGGTTGAGTGTGAGCGAAATCGCGCGGCGGTTGGACATGGACCGCAAGACGGTGCGGAGTAAGCGTACGCCGAGCGCCCATTGATAGCAGGTAGAGTGTGTCAACAGGTGTCCGCTTGTTTGCTAGGCGGACACCTGTTGAGTGTGTCTTAAGCGGCGTTGTTAGAGTGGGTTTGCAGTTGCTGCGCCAGATTCCAGGGCAGTAGATCCTGGATGTGGGTAATTGGATGATAGCTAATGCGCGCCAGCACGGTGCGGAGATAAAGCTCTGGGTCGCTTGAGTTTGGCAACTAATTTTGGCTCATCTGCGGCAGTTAACTCTGGCCGATCTGTGGCAGTTTGATGGGCAGGGTCGTGGGTTGGAGAGGCGATGGAGTTCGGGCTGGAGCGTAGCGGAAGCCTGAACTCCATCGAGGGCTGCACTCAGCCCGTCGATTTGGTCTTACCTTTCTCGACTGTGCGCCGGAACCTGTAGCTATCCGTGCCGGGCTCGAGGATATGTGCGCAGTCCGTGATGCGATCGAGCAACGCCTTGCAAAGACGGGCGTTTGGGATCACCTGGGTCCACTCGGAGAAGGGCAGGTTGGTGGTCAGGATGATGGCGGCTTTTTCCGCTCGTTCAGCAATGACCTGGAAGAGGAACTCGGCACCCAACTCGGCCATGGGCACGTAGCCGACCTCGTCGATGGCGATCAGCTCATACCGTTCCCACCGCGCCAGCACGCGGCGCAACTGTGACTGCTGTTTGGCTTCAACTAACTCGTTGACCAGTGCGGCAGCAGTAGCAAAGCGCACGCGTCGTTTCTGACGACAGGCCGCCACGCATAGGCCGGTGAGCAGATGCGTCTTACCTGTGCCACTGTCGCCGATCAGGATGATCGGTTCAGCTCGTTCGATATAACCACCTTGAGCCAGCTCGTGGATCCGAGTGGCATGGACCTGTGGGGCCTCACTGAAGTCGAACTCTTCCAGTGTTTTCATCCGCGGCAGTTTTGCGTCTTTGATTCGCCTGGCGATGGTGTTCCGTTCGCGCTCTTCCAACTCGACAGATAACAGAGCTTCCAGATAGCGCAGGTACGTCTGTCGCTGCTTGATGGCTGTGTCGGCCATGGTGGCGCATTGCTCTGCGATGGCGGGCAGGCGCAGAACTCGACACTGTTGCTCGACTGCTGCCTTCTCCAGGTTCTCGACGACTGCGTTCATGCTTGTACTTCCGTCAGCAGCTGATCGTAGCCGCTGATGACTGGCTGCGGGCGCTCGTAACGAGATAGAGCGCCAAGTTCGATTGCTTCCACCGCGGGTCTGGTCAGTGATCCGGCAACCAGAAGATGTCGGATTGCGGCCACATCGTGGCAGCCCAGCGACAGCGCCTATTCGACAGAGATCCGCAATCGATCCCAGCCTTGCGCAGTTCCGAGCGACAACAACTCGATCATCTGCCGTGTTCCTTGCTGGCGACCATGACGCGAGATCAGCGCTTGCCATAGTCGATCGAAGCACTCAGGCCAGCGCCCAGCCTGGCGACACTGCGCCAGCGGCGTCGATCCAGCCAATGCTCCGGGCTTCTTGCGCAGAACGTCGAGATAATGTTCCAGATCGAGGATCTGCTGCTGGCGGCTGTAACTGCGTTCATGCCGCGCCACGCGTTTGCCTTGATGCCATAGCTCAACGATGTCGGCTTGCACCCTGGCTTCCACCTTCGTACCTGGTGGCAGGGGAATCGAGTAGCGATTCGTTCGCACACGCACGCAGCGCAGTCCGTCCACCGTTGGAAAGCTTGTTTCTGCCAGCTCGAAGGACTCGGGCGCGAGTGGCAACAGGTGCGGCTGCTCGTGGAGCATCGCTGCGCCTACTGTTTCGGTGCGGCCACTTAGGACCCGATGCTGGTCCTGTCGGCAGCACTTCTCTAGATATGTGTTCAGCTCTTCGATGTCTCGAAACTCCGGCAGCGGCACCCAGTGGTTGCGTCGAAAATATCCGCCTTCCCCTTCTATGCCGCCCTTTTCGTTCCCGCGTGCCGGGTTACAGAACTCGCTCTGGAAGTGCCAGTGTGACCGGAAGGCGATGAAGCGGCTGGGGCTCTTCCCGCTGATATCCTCGCAGGATCTTCTTCACCGCACTGCCGAGGTTGTCGTAGCGCAGGAGCCGGAAGACTCCGTCGAAATAGCGGAATGCCCGTTCGTGAGCTTCCAGAAATGCCTGCTGGGTTGCGTGCGTATAGGCTCGGTGAAACGCTGCCCCGCTGGCCATCGAGCGCAGTTCGAAAACCTGCAGCTTGATCCGTTCGCCGCTGAGAATCGCCCAAGCTTCGTACCAGTCAATCTGCGCTTCTACGCCCCAGTCGTAGCTCTGCGGCACATACACTTCACGTCCCGTAAGCCCTAACTGCCGGCGTTGGCGCTGAACATAAGCACGCACCGTACGCTCGCTTCCATTGAAACCGATCAGCGAGTACATGGCCGCGGCGCGTTCGCCTCCGCAATCGGAACCGACGAACAGAAAGTTCTTTCTGCCCAGGGCGACCGCACGCAGCGCACGCTCTGCCGCGCTGTTGTCGATCTCGAGCAAGCCATCTTCGGTGTAGCGCGTAAGAGCGCGCCAACGCGAGAGCGCATAGCGAATCGCGGCCGCGCTATCGCTCTTCGCGGACAGGCTGCGGAGTGCCTTCTCCATCCACTTTCGCAGTGCATCGAGCAGGGGGCTGGCTCGAGTATGTCGAACCTCGCGCCTCAGCTCTAAAGGCTTGCCGCGTATCTCTTCTTCAATCGCGTAGAGTGCTCCGATTCTGGCCAACGCCTCTGTGGTGATAGGCGAGGTATGCACAACGTGGATCTGGTGGAACTTGCGCCGCGCGTGTGCCCAACACGCGGCTTCATAAACATCATCACCGTACAGATGATGGAAGCCGGCATAAGCGTCGGCTTGCAGAGCGCCCTTGTACGTCTTCAGGTGCTGGCGCGGATGTTCTCCCTTGCGATCGGCCGAATAGGCAAACCACACAGCGGGCGGAGTCGGCTCGCCTGCTGCGCGATCATCGCGCACATAAGTCCAGAGGCGTGCCGTCCTGGTCTTCCACCCCAGCAACGAAGACCTGTTGCTGGGGACCCCGGCTTGCCGCTGCCAGGCGAGAGCACAGGAATCGGTGTGTCATCTGCATGCAGCTTGCGACCAGCAAGCACATGCTTCTGCAGCGCAGATACGAGGGGCGCGAGCAGATCGCTCGAGGCACCAACCCAGCCGGCCAGCGTGGAGCGAGAAATCTCCACTCCCTGTCGCGCGTATATCTCCGACTGTCTGTACAGAGGAAGATGATCGCTGAACTTCGAGACGATCACGTGCGCCAGTAACCCAAGCCCGGCAAGTCCTCGCTCGATCGGCCGCGATGGCGCTGGCGCCTGCACGTCCCGGTCGCAGCCGGAGCAGCAGAACTTGGGCCGTACGTGCCGGATGACCTTGAAGTTCTCAGGAACATACTCGAGCTGCTCGGAGATATCTTTGCCAAACTGCCGCAGCTGGTTTCCGCAATCCGGGCAGCACTCGCGACCAGGAGCATGGGTGACGATCTCACGCGGGAGGTGCTCTGGCAGCGGCTTGCGCTCACCCCTCACCTTAGGTTCGTGAACTGGAGCCACTTGCTCGAGAGCTGATTCTGCTTCGGCCTGCGTGGTCTCCATCTCTTCCAGTTCCAGCTCGAACTGCTCCAGCTTGAGCGCGACCTTTTCGCTCCTGGTACCGAAGAGCATGTGGCGCAACTTATCGATCATGAGCTTGAGGTGTGCGATATACTCGCTGCGCGAGCGCAACTCATCGGCTTGTTCGGAGAGCCTGTCTCGGTGCGTATCCAGTTCTGCGAGAAGGGAGCGAAGCTCTTCATCGCGCGCTGTGATCTTCTCCTGATTACTTAGCACGAGCGCTAATAATGCATCGCGATCAAGGCTGTCCAGATCAGGAAGAGGGGCAAACTCCATGCGCAAAGTATGCCATCGTGCGGCAGTGGAATGCATCCACAAAAGGCGCATGCGTGAAGAGCAATCAGCGTGGTATTACACTGCGAGTTCCGGCACCAGGTTCTCTCCACTCTTCGCCAATCGATGCTTTCAAGCAACATCGATAGCTGCGCACGTGAGAGTGAAATCGTGCCGCTCCGCGCCTTGAGCCACACGAAGCGACCCCTCTCAAGACGCTTGGCCAGCAGGCATAGGCCGTCACCATCAAACCAGAGGCACTTCACGATGTCGCCTCGTCTGCCGCGAAAGATGAAGACGTGCCCGGAGTAAGGTTGCTGCTCGAGCACGGTCTGCACCTGCGCACTGAGCCCTTGAAAGCCGCGCCGCATATCGGTGACGCCCGCGGCCAGCCATATCCTTGTTCCTGGCGGCAGTTCGATCACCTGCATACGCTCTCCAGGATGCACCGCAGCAAGATCGCATCGGCGCCTGGCTCGACGCTGATCCTCGCCCTACCTGGTAACTCGATATGGATCGTGCCTGCCCCTGCCGTCTTCTGATCTTCATGCTCGACAATAGCGTTCTCCGGCTCACCCGCACTCCATATACTCACCGGCAGCAGTGCCGCGTACGGCTCGACAAGCTCACCCTTTTCAAAGGCTCGACGCCACTTGACACTTGGTTGGCGTTCAATCCATGCGAGCGGGCCACCTCTGCCACGCTCACCTCCGGCTCCATCGTCAGTTGCACGATGTGCCGCTTCTCCGCCACCAATCGCCACCTACGCACCTGGCGCCCGGAGCCCACTTGCTCGGTATAACTCATCCACAGATGATCACGCCCGCCGCTCCACTCTGCCAGAGGCGCACGGCGTACGCTTACGCTTAAGGGAGAAGAGATGCAGGTAAGTGAGCTCGGCTTCTAGGGCGGCGACCGCACCAGGATCGATCTTCCCAAGCCGGAAGAGGATCTGCTCGAAACACTGAAAGCGAGCGGCAAAGCGGCGGTGCTGGTCTTGACTAACGGAAGCGCACTGGCGGTGAACTGGGCCAGCAAGAACGTCAACTTTATCCTCGAAGCCTGGTACCCGGGGAAAGAAGGTGGGCACCGCAGTCGCAATCACAGCAAGATGAAAGTCGGCACTGGTGTATTTCGGGTCAGCTTGCAAGGCGGCGCGGAACTGCACTTCTGCCTTTGCGTCTTTGCCCTCGGCTTCGAGCGCCGAGCCAAGGCCGGTCAGCGTTCGCGCGTCCTGTGGCTCGAGCGCAAGAAGGCGGCGGGAGAGCTTTTCGCCCCGCGCCGCCTGCCCGTCCGTGAGCGATCGCGCTGCTAGGTTGTACAGCGCGATCGTGTCGGCCGGTTTCTTCTCGAGCAGCGAGGCCATCCATGCCCCTTCAAGCGACTGCTCGGCGTGCACCTCGGTCATGCCTGGGGCAGCCAGCGGAAGAACCTATAGCCAGAGGTGAGCCATCTCGTCCTCGGACCGATTGCCGCCGCACACGGATGGGTGGGAGTAAGGATTGTGGATATTTGCCGAGGAGTTGTCGTAGACAAAGCGCATGTACAGCGTGGTGTTGGCCGGAAGCAGGAGCGGCTCGGCCAGGCGGTACACGGATTGGCGATCGATATCCCGCTGCTTGATCAGCACTAGGTCCTGCCGCTCGCCACCCGGCAGCGTAGTCCAGGCCTCCATGCGCTTGCCGGGACAGTGAGCGTGCGGGTAGATGCCAAGCGCCTTGACCGCGAGCGGAAGGGTAAGCGCGTCCTGAACCTGGAAGGACGGGTCCGCGGCTGGAATGTCGAGCGCCGAATTATGCTCAAGCTGAAGAAGCATGGGGTGCTCGGTCGCCGGGGTGGAGGTGAAGTAGAGGGCGATCCGGGCACGCGTGCTCTCCGGTTTGCCGCTGGGCTTGATGTGCAGATTGAAATACGAGGTCGCTGCCTTCGTCGAGCCGCCAAGGCATCGTTGGGGGCTCAACCAGCGCGGTCGAATCGGGTCCAGAACAGAAAGTGGGTGTCCGGGTCAAACGTCTCCCCGGAGTCGACGTCGACACCATCCCTGGAATGCCTCATTGCCAGTCCGCATGCTTGCGGCGGAGCCAAGCGGTTCGATCAAGCTTCTTCGCGCGAGACCCTGTGTCTGAGTCGGTCACTCTAAACATCTTCCGCAGCCAGCCGATGACGAGTGGGAGCACTACGAAAGCTCTGCTGAGGGGATCGACATGACCTACATTTTTGGAGCCTTATCCGTTCTCACAATGATCGGCATCTGCCTTCTAGGGTCGATGCAACACTAGGATTTTGCAGCCTTTGCAAGTCCGCAAAACCGGAAGCTGGTCGTCCCGGCGACACGCTTTGGTCGGCAGCAAAAGCTTCGGACTGAAGAAGCAGGATTTCTCAAGTGACAGCCGATCTCGGCCCGAGAGATCCTCTGCTCGCCGCTGACCGAGCTTCGCTGATGCAAGCATCCTTCCGGGTCGGCTTTACCAAGCCGCTTCCAGGAGGTGAGAGCCGTTCGTAGTTTTAGGACGTCAAAACCTTCTCGCAATCCCGCAGAGGCTTCCGTATCATGGGCGCATCGTCGAGCGGGGTTAGAAAACGGCTTATGCATAAGCGCCGCCGTGATAGTGGAAGATTGCTCGAGCAGCAACGTAACCGCAAGACAAGCGTGCGGACGCAGGTGACGTGCCTTCTGCTGCTGCTCGCATCTTTCTTTCAGATAGAAGCTTCGGCTCTAGGGCAAAAGGCTCCGGGAGATACTGCGGCGACGCTGGCCGAGGTCACCGCGATACGCGATGCATTCATCGCGCACATCCAGGCGACTGGCCGGAGCTGCCCAATCGCTGCACCGCGCATTCTGGTGGAGGATGTGCCTTCCTACGGGCAGTATGACGATGAGAAGAACACGCTGCGGACCTCCGACTGGAGCTTGCTTAGTCTGCAAGAGAAGGACTTTGCACACAGGATTGCGCCACCCGGTGCGGATGAGGTAAGTGTCCGCGCCACCTTCCAGGATGTAGCGCACCGGTGGATCTTTATCCATGAGATGGGCCACTGGTGGCAAGCCTGTCAGAAGGCGGATCTGGCTTCTGGAAGGAAGCCGTATGCGATCGAGTATGAGGCCGATAGAATCGCGATGGCTTACTGGAACGAGATCGATCCGGTGATGTCAAGCAAGATCGTCGCAATCGCGCAGTCGGTTCTCGATCACGCGCCGAATCCGATTCCTGAGGGTCAGGCGATCGAGAGCTACTTCAACGCCAACTACGAGGCGCTGGGCCCTACCCCGGCTTACCCCTGGTTCCAGGCCCAGATGATTGTGACGAGTGGGAAAGAGAGGCCCAAGCCGAAGTTTGCGCAGGCTCTAGTGATTGGAAAACGCTAGATCCTTTGTTGCGGGCGTTTTCTAGCGATGCAAAGGCGCAGCTCTTCCTATAAGCACTGCTGGATAGAAGGAAGCTTGCGGCAGGACATCAATCTTGAAAGCCAGAGCCAGGACCTTCTCTGCTCTGTGGAAAGTGAACGTTTTTGGCAGTGGTATCTCTAAGTCCGGTTCGAGGAAGTGGTAGTACCGGCCGTCACCTAGGAGCATGTAGTACGGGTACACTGTTCGCTGCGGAATGGCAGCTCCTAATACAAGCTTCCGGTACAGCATTCTGCGAAAGAAGCAAGTCGGTCAGTTTAGTAGCACGGTTGGAGTAGTTCGTTTCAAAGATACAATCTATGAATTGGCTCCTGAGGTAGGACTCGAACCTACAACCCTTCGGTTAACAGAAGCGCCAAGGGTGTTTTCCAAGTATGCGCCAATTCAGCGCTTCCCCTTTATTCATCGGTGTTCTGGCCCTTTCCCGGTGCTTTGCTTTATGTCTGTTTTATGCTGTTTATCTGATAGGGTGGGCACAAAAATGGGCACAGTAAAAAGGGACTATGCCGAGACGTCGTCCTCATTGCGAGCGCGCATGTACGCCCGGATCTGGTCTCGCATGGCAATCTGCCTCGGCTCGTACGTCTCAAGCTGGTAAAGCCCCTGGTGGTCCCGCTTGATATCCGTGTGTGGGTTGTACTGACCATCGATCAGGATGCGCTCGCGCGTGCTATAGCCGCGATTCTTCGTCTTCCCGTGAAAGTCGTGGTAGACCAGGCCGCGGACAAAGCCGACGTCCCTGCGCACCCAGCGCTCACAGAGCGTCTGCTGATGCACAAACTTGTCCCGGTAGGCGGCCGTGTACTCCTGAAACTCAGGCACGGGCAGATCCGAAATCAGCATGTGAGCCAGGTACCAGTCACCAGCGCCGAGAATGGCGTAGTCTGGCAGGCCGCCTATCTTGTCCAGAGCGTCAAGGTTGGCCGCCCACGCAAGGCCTGGCGAACCCCACGAGACCGCCGCAGGCGAGTAGGCGTCTTTGGCGAACGATCTTGGATACGGCGAGCCGTGCTTTTGGTAGTTCGCCATAAAGCTGGGCGTTGGAGGGCACAGAGGAGCAAACGCGTGGTCGAGGTGCTGTATCCACTCCCACATCTGCACAAACTCGTAATGCTGGAGCTCGTGCCAGGTCTCCTCCATCCACTCTCTTGGCATCCTGGCCGATCGGCAGTCGGCGTCGATCCATGCGACCCGCTTTGCGCCAGCGATCACGCGCCGACCGTGCGCGATGCCGAGGTTGAGCATGCACTCTTTGTGCCAATACTCCTCGACACTGCGGAGCTGTAGATGGTGGGGGTTGCCAGCCTCGGTCACCTCGAAGGGGCGATCACCCAGTGCGAGCTCCACTGTGATGAGAGGCACGCCAGAAGCCTCCATCATCTCGCGGAAACGGCTGTAGAGGTTATAGCGGCTGTGATAGCGGGCAGGATTAGAGATTGCGGTGACTGCGAACATGTCACCTAGGTCGGCCTGAAACCTTTGGGAACTCACTGCACTACCTCGTCTGTGCTGTTTGTGTGGCGTGGCGAAAAACGCATTGGTCTACGGGAGGCTGCCTGTCTGGCAATAGGTAGGAGAGCGCCTCGTCTCGGCATTGAATCTTGATTGCTACCGCCTGGCTGCGGGCGCTCATACACTTGAGCTCGGCGAGTTCGGCTATATTTAGCTGGTCGCGGGTGACTGTACCAGCCTCGAATTGGCGCTCTGTGCTCTGCGCTACCTCCATTGCCGAGGCGCACTGCAGATCTCTGTCGGGAAGCTGGCGAACCTCGTCCAGGTAGAACGAAAGGACAGTGGCCGCGTGAGTCTGCTCCGGCCCTTTTGCTTGCTGCTGAAAGCGGGCCATCTGGGTCTCGGCTTCGGCAAAAGACCGCCGCCTCTCCTGCACAGCAGTGAGGTCCTCGCTCAAGGCGTCAGCGTCCCTTATCGCACCGAACGCGACATGGCCGAGACCGAGAGACGTTCCCGTGAGGAGGCGGTGATTCTCGGTCGCCCAGTAGCGCCACGAGAACAGGATTACAACCAGTGCGGGGATAGACCAGGCGATAAGCTTGGCGCGGCGCGGATAGAGATGCTCCACGTCCTGAAAGATCTGGGCCAGACCGCGAACTTTATGGACTATCTCGGCGCGCACTTTGCGGCCGCTCGATAGCGCCTTGGCGTCGGTTACTGGCTTGCGCGCCGCAGCCTTCCGCGGCCTGCGTGCTGGGCTACTGGCCATGCGTGGCCCCTGCGCGCATCTCAAGGCTTCTAATCTCTGAACGAAGCTCTTTGTTGTCATCCTTGAGTGACTGGATATCGTTCCGCAGCTGTGCATATTGGATATCCGCGTCTTTCTCGGTGATGGAGTTGGCGACGTTCTGCTTTTCCGAGGCCTCGATATTGTCGATTCGGTCGGACTGCTTTCCCGACAGATAGACAATGGGAGCTGCGTAAACGATGATGCCAAGCACGATCGACGGCGCGAACCACGGCGACTTGCGCATGGAGACCTGCGGCTGAAGGCGCGCTATCTCAGCCGCAAGCTTTTTGAGCTCCTCATCTGTCATCGGGCCAGATCTCCGCTGCACACGCGCCGCCGTCGCCCTCGGTTAAAGGCTGATTCCTACCTGCGCCAAGTCGCCCTTAAACTCCGCCAGGAATGCCTTGTAGGAGGCCACAGTGGCGCCGTCCAGCGTTACGCTGAGTCCATCCTGCGCCGCCGATGCTTCCGAAGCCTGGACTGGTGCGAGCAGCTGGCCAAGTGCAGCGAACGCGGCGCGCTCGATCGTCTCAGCCTTCGGCGAAACCAAGCCAGTCAAACCTTCGATGACGGGCGACTCCGCCTCAATGGTTGGAATGATGCTGGTCTCGACGTACTTGAGCCCCTTGACGATGTAGGTGAATCCCGAGGCCAGCTTGTGCTCGATCGAACTGAACGAGAAATCGCTCGGCTTCTTTGCGGGCGCCGGTAGGGGCCGGGCTGTGCCCTTGGCGGGAGTGGGGTCGTCAGTGTCTGTTGCGATCGCGCCGAGAGGCAGGATATTCGAAGGCGTGGCCATGTGTTACTCCTTTGGTGAGCATTGCCCCGGTACGGGGCTCTTTTGCAGGTAGGCGCACGCACCCCAGACGGCATGCAGTGCAGCGAGTTTGAGGACGAGACGGATCTGGGCTGGGTCGATGACTGCGCCGGCGATACAGGTAGCCGCAGCGGAGATCACCGCCGCCGCCAACCCCTTCGCCCATACGCACGCATCACGCATCTGGTCTGGTTATCCCACCGCTCGCAAGATCCGCGCAACTTACTAGGCTACACGCAGGAAAAGCTCGGCCTCGGCCTTACGCCGCGCGATAAGATCGGCCGAGGGAACTCCGGCTATGGTCACCCAGGCCGCAAAGGCCGCCGTGATCCGGTCCGCGTAGGACGTTGCGGGACTCGGAACGGGCGGATTCACTAACCGCAAAAGCTCGGACTTATAAAGATGCCCGGCACCCTCGTTGAAAGTGAAGTCGCACAGCGCGTCGAACTGATTCTGGGTAAGGCGGGCTGTGACATAATGCTTCACAAAGCCTTCGGCGTCGCTCATGTCGCGCTCAAGGTAGGCCATCGCCTGCGCCTCGTCAATCACCATGCCTAGGTGAATATGCTTATCCGTGTGTCCGACGCCGATTGTCGGCACGCCGTTCCCGTCCAGATAAGCCTTGAGCCGCAGGCCCTCAAATTGCGTTGTTAGAGCAAGTCCAGCCTTGCTCATCGTCAGACCGACATTTGCGGCGTTCATGCTGGCTTTATGTCACGGATCCGCAAAAGCGCGCATCTTTTACGGCGCCAGCCTGTCTTAACGAAGGTATTTTAAGCTTGGTACCGTTTTGGCCAACAGGCCTTTTTAGCGCATAGAGCTGCCAATTAAGCATCCCATTGTCACTAAACCACTGGGCACCGATGCGCTACAAAGCCACTGGGGAAACAAAGGATCGTAAGCGCTTGTGCTCACAGGTCGCTGATAGCCGTAGAGTTTCGCCGCAGCTACAGTGGGCGTAAAGTTTGCAATCGCAGTAGCCATGCAAGCTGTTGTGGTTGCATAGGATCCGCACGAAGGCGCTCCGGGATTGGCTGGTGCGGCGAAGGATGGATTGGAAAACGTGTTGCTTACCGCCGTCACCGCGCTCAATGAGCTATTGTTGCCAGCCGCACTATAGCCGTAGTTGTCCCAGTAAATATCCGTTGCGTTGCTAGAGACTGCTCCGAGCACATAAAGGGGCGTAGAGCCACTGCACCCGGTTGCACTGCCAGTCTGCGACAAGTTGCGGTAGACTTCGGTGTTGTAATTGCTTTGCAGCGCAAGCTCTGCGCAAATTGCTCCAGAGATGTTTCCGGTCTGATTGCCGTACGTGGTGTTATTAAGGAAGTACATCTTGGCGTTTGGAGAGCCGGTCGTGTTGGAGTAAGACTTGAGTGCTGCACCTCCGTTGTAAAGAGACATGTTGTTAGTAATGACCATTTGCTGCGAGTAAGGGTTGGTCGTGTCAAAGAATAGACCCTGCCCGTCCGTTGGTCCCGTCCCATTGCAGGTTACCGGCTCAACGTTATTGGTTGAGAAGTTACCTGCGAAGTAAATGTGCGTCCCCGGTAGGGAATCAGCTTGACTTGGCTGGAAAGTGTTTATGCCACTGGTACAAAAGTTTGAGCCTTGCACCGCGTTATAAACAATATTGCCGAGTACCGCAATGTAGTCCACTCCAGCAGAGCCGTTTGTGGAAAATCCGATCCCGCCTTGCCCGCAACCGTTCGATATGTTGTTGGCAATGATAATGTGCGAGATGCTTGTGGAAGATGTGCCAGGAATTATAGAAAAACAGGCACCGCCGCCACTATAGGTCGAGATCACCCAGCCCTGTACACCCCAATAGCTTTTTCCGATGCCGATACCCTGCGCATACTGGCCGCCGCTCGTGACAGCTCCAGTGCAGGCGAACGGGGTCGCGCATTGAAGCCATGCAACGTTGTTATTAGCTGCGCAGGTCACAGTCCCGAACGCAAACGAATTGGTGTTGTACGCGCCTGCCGCTGCAGTGATCGTGTCGCCACAATTTAGGGTGTGATTTGGCGATGCCCACGCTGTGCCTGTAGATGTGCCCGCCGCTCCGTCACTGCCGGTCGCGGACATGTAATAAGAAGTTGCCCAGCAACGCGCCGAGCAAACGAATAAAGCGACTATCAGTAGGATTCGCATAAATCATCCTTTTACTGGAAGTACGCGGTAATGGTGATGAGTCCTGGGCCACCGTAGCCACCGGCGCACCCCGCACTGCCAGCCGCACCCGCGCTTCCCTGCCCGCCTACTTGATAGGCATACGTTGCAGCTGGAGAGGTAATTGTTTTCTTTAGATAGGCGCCAGAACCACCGCCACCGCCAGGCCCGGCTGTGCCAGAATCACCTCCACCTCCACCGCCACCACCCGCAACCGCGGCCGAGTTTCCTCCAGTACAACCGGAGCCGCCACCTGCTCCACCGCCGCCGTAAAAGCTCGCAGCCCCGCCGACTCCAGGAAAGTAGGTGTAGGTAGTCGGGCTCGTAGGAGCTTGTGCTCCAGGGATGTTGATGTCGCCGCCTGTTGCCGCACCAGCTGAGCCACCATTAGCACTTGTGGCAATCGGAGCACCGCCGCCGCCGCCCGCACTCAACAATGAGGCCCCGAAGGTGCTTGCGCTTCCCGCACCACCAGCTGTCGGCGTGCCTCCCGATCCCGAACCACCGCCACCCGCCCCCACCATTTCGATGACCAGGTAAGCGGCGTTCGCTGGGGTCGTATATGTTCCGCTAGCGTTGTTTGTTGCGTAGACCGTCACTTGTGGCGCAGGAAGAGTGCAGGACGAGCCAAGCGTGCAAGTCTGATGTTGAACGGTAATCGATGAACTGCAAAACGACAAGGAAGAAACGGCACTTGCTAGTGCGCCTGCACACAGCACCGCAGCCGAGGAAGGCCCGGCACTCGGAAGTTGCAGATCGTAAGCAGTGAACGATGCTATGTTCGGGCCAAGAAATCCGGCAGTATTCGGCGTTACTGCGGGCACTGTAGTGTTGCCGAGAAAAGTTTGATAAGTGGGATGAACGCCATCAGAAGGAACCGTAAAGCCCGGAGCAATAATTGCCCCTGAAAGGGTTCCGCCAGTAAGTGGCAAGTAGAAAGAGGAGTAGTCAGCACTTTGCGGAGCTACTGGGCCGGTGCGAGTGTTAAACGATGTTACACCACCGCTTGCACTCGCTGCAGCTATCGGCGGATAGACCTGCGCGTGCAGCGCAACAGCGAGCAGCGGAAGAAGCAAAAAGAGCTTGCGCATAGCTCTAGTACCTCCCGCTTATCCAGGCAGTGACGCCCGCGGCGCTGGCTGTCCACGTCAAGCCGCCTGCCGTGTTAACGCCGTGAAATTGCACCTCATAGGACGAGTTAGGAGCAATCGAGATCGCTGGCCATATTGAGCAAGGCGCGCCGGCGCAATTCGTACCTAAATCCACCAGCGTGATTGTGATGGCTGAAGCTGAAGTGTTAGAAAAATGTGCGTAATCAAGGAAGGCCGATCGGGAGATCTTTTGCGCCGCAGTAGTTGCCACTGACTGCAGGGGAACGTACCAGCCTAAGTAGACGTGCGTGTCTGGCACCTCCATGGCTGGCGTCTGCGCCGGCGCGTAAGTCACCAGCTCGGCTGAGAATAGTAAAGCGAGTAGAAGCCTCTTCATCTGCGCAGTCCTCCTCCGTACTTAGTAGATAATCCGCCAGGCATACGCATTGGTGGCGTCGTGCGCGCAGATCTGCACTGTGTCTTTGGTGGTTGCGTTGCCCTGCACGTATGACAATTGTCCGGCCGTGTTAGAGCTGCAAGCTACCTGAGTAGCCGTCGCAAGCGTGATCGCGGGAGATTTGAGCATCCCCGTCGCCGTTCCCGACGTCATGGTCGCGCTTTGCAGCGCGGTGTTTCCGTTGACAGTGAGGGCGCCAGACAGAGTGACGGACGGCCCGTTCAAATTCGCAACGCCGTTTTGCTGGATCTGAAGCCAGTCATTCCCGTTGCAGTCAAAGTTCATGCCCGAATAACCGCCGATGACGCCTACCACGCCAAGCTGGCAGTTGCCCTGCATATCTCCGATAAAATAGCCGTTTAGCCCGGCAGACCCAAGCATGGTGGGTACTCCGTGAAAATACGCACCGCGAAGTCCTCCGACTACATTCATGATGTTATCGACGGTCCAGCTGTGAGTGAGATCCTGCACGCGCATGGTCGAAGTGCCACCACCGTAGCCGGTAGCCACAATGTCAAAGGTGCCCGGGACGACAAGCCGAGCAAGCGAGCTGTCTACGCCCATCAACCCATAGCCGCCCTGCATGACTATGTTGCAGTCCTTGAGGCACTTCACCCAAGACGCGCCCACTTGCTCACTGTTGAACAAAGACCAGCCGGAGTTAGCTGTACCATTTACCCCAGGAACGCTGCCTGCCGCATTTGCTGCGGTCGCCTGGTAGAAGTTTCCGTCGCCGCCGCTTTGCACTGAGTACATGACGATGGCGCCGCTGCTAAACGCAGTGGTGGTATTCCAAAGCACTGCAGAATTTACGGGGTTCACGCCCATATCGTCATCGTCCATGACGACATACTGGGTGTTTCCTGAAGGGGTTGTGTTCAGCAGGCCATCATAGCAGTAGCCGACCAGCACGTCGCCGATAGTCGCGCAAGGCGTAGACTTCCAGCCGGCTGGCTTTAGCTTGCCGTCTCCGCCGTAAACAGTGTAGCCGGTACTGGAGGGGTTGACGACGTTGATGTGATCCATGTGCAGCACGTCGAGACCGCCAGGGCTATTTATGCGAGCCAGTAAAGCTCCCGCAGGCCACGCGTGCGCAAGGGACTGACCCTTGGACAAGTACACGTTCCCATCACTCGCAGCCGCGCCGATCAAGACATTATCCACCGTTGACTGGTAGATATTGCAGCCGGTGACGCCAGCGCAAATGCTGCTCAGCGTGGTGGTGTTCGCGGGATTGTAGTCAGGCGGGATCTCCTGATAATTCTGGACTGCAGAATGGCTCTGTCCCGACTCCGCGTACACCTGCGCGTCGATCGGATCGTTGAGGTACACCTCGAACCAACCGTTATACCCAAATGCGTCGTCCACCGGGATCACCGTTGCTCCTGCTGCTGTAGCGGCGGTTGTGTGCGAATACTCCTTAATGCCCGCTTCAAAAGCGTTCGTAAAGATGTTCGACCCGAAACCCTCAAGGTAGTTATGAGAGACTTCCAAGCTGCCCGTGATATCGGCCCCGATGCCGCCAAGAAGCGTCTCCCCTTTGATCGATCCATTGCTTCCAAGAGAGATGTTTACGCCGCCCACGATGGTCATGGCGTGGTGGTATTCAGGATAGAGAGTGACAGGATTGGACGCAGTTCCAGCAACCGGAAAGACTCCGTTGACGCAATTGATGTTGTAGCACCAGTCCAACGATCGGCCCGAATTCATAAGGCGAAACGATCCGGTTGTACCCCACTCGTTGACGTCGCCAACGGCAAGGAAAGGCATGCGAATGTTGTCAGTTTCGAAGTTGTTAAAGTCCAGTCGCTCTGTGGCTCCGAACATCTCGAAGCCTCTGCCGCCGGTATTTGCCAGCTTCACATTCTTGCCGAGGAATGTAGTCGCGTTTTGCAGCTCCACCAGCGTGCCAGTCGTAAGATGGCCATTGCCCTCCATCGTCATGTTGTCCAGTACAATCATCGACGTGTTGCCGCCGCCCGCACCTGAAGCTTCTGTAATCGTGCGGTAGGGAGTCCAATAGCTGTTGGCTACCGGGGGGCTTGCAATCGTCGGCGGTGGGGTGTTCAGGTTGTTGGCGACAAGAGAGCGGTAGACGACGCCGTACCACTCCACCGTGTCGTTGACTGAGTAAGTCACATTCGAGCTGTAGTAGCCGGCGCCGTTCTGGCGAACCGTCCAGAGGTTTGCGGTGGGGTGAATCTCCTGTAGCACCGTGGCGTCAGTGCCGTCGCCCGACATTGGCATGATGCAATGCGGTATTAGCGTGCCGTAGATCAGTACGTGGCCGTGGGGGATAATCGCTTTCGCCGCATCGTTGCTGCCGAACTGAGTGCACGCGTAATCAAGGCCAGCCATGATGTGCGCAAGGTTGTTCGTGCCGGTGGTGATCTGCGCCTGCGTGGGCGTCGAGCCGATGGCTACGTAAGAGGTGTTATCAACACCTCCAAAATCCGGGTGATAGACATCGACAACAGGACCCTTTGAATGCAGGGTTTGCAGCGAGATCGAGCCAGTGCTTGTGTTATCCGCGATGTCAGGGAGATTCGCTGTGCCGACTGGTCCGGCATCCGCCCAATTGGCGCCGACCGCGGGTGTGTTGCCAGTGTTGGCGTTGGTGAGCGACTCCCAGAGCTCGCCGCCGTACTGCACGCGCTGAGCGTAGGTGTAGGTGGCCGTGCTGGACCAGGCGCCCCTATAAAGCCCCGGCGCGAAGCCGCCCTGAGCGACGCCAATCTTTCCGTGATTGATCTGGCTACCGTTGATCTGGGCATGCGCGAGGGGCGCCAGCAGCAGCGACGCAAAGCCAATGAGGCTACGAAAGCGGGATGTATTCAAGGGTGTCTCCTGGTTGCGGCGCGCTGGTCAAGGTGATCGTCGGCGACGAGTAGGTGTAGGCGGCGGAGGGCTGCTGGATGCCATTCAGGTAGAGCATCAGGGTGTTTACTGTGCCGCTCACGGTGAAGGTCTGGTTTGTGCCGTTGACTGCGCCAGATGGCGTCAAGGGCGTAAGGCTTCCGGCGCCAGACGAGACCGAGGAGGATGCGATCGTAAGCGCGTCTCCCACCTGCGGAGCAACCGTCTCGGTCAGCGTCGCCCCGCTCAAGGTGTAATCGGTTGAGGGGTTCTGCAGTACGCCGTTGAGATAGACCGAGGCTGAGGCTGGGGCAGAGGAGAGCGTGTACTGGGTATTGGTCCCGTTGATCGCTCCTGATGGTGTTTGGGTGGAATACGAGGCCGAGGAGCCCGACCCAGTTCCGGCCGGCCCAGCGGGACCTGTCGCCCCCTGCGGTCCGGCCGGTCCCGCTGGCCCTGTCAGACCTTGAATGCCCTGCGGCCCCTGCAACCCCGCTGGCCCTGGAGCGCCTGACGGCCCTTGCATTCCTGACGCGCCGGTCGGTCCGGCCGGGCCGGTGGGGATGCCGAAGTTGAGAATCGCCTTGCCTGGCGTGCCAACGTTCTGCACGATTGCCGGCTGCCCAGTCGGCAGAGTGTTGACTGCGCCTATGCCGACCGTGAAAGCCGCGGTTGGCAAGACCCCTTGAGAATTTCCCGGGGGCAGATTGTCCATGTCGCAGCCGGTAGAAGAACACCAGTTGCTGTTTGCGGGCGTTTGGGTTGTCGAAGGCTGGGCGCAGCTAAAGAGAGGGTAGATGGTCGGGACAGGCGTCCCGGGAACCTTAAGGGTCACCGAATAGCAAATGTTGACTGGCTGCGTCAGCGCTATGTCAGCAACGTAGCCGCTCCACGCGCCAGCCACTACCGGGAAGCACTTCGGCGTAGGCGTGATGAGTTCTGGGCGGCTGCCGTAGCTGGCTACGAAGCTGGTTGGCGTGCCGGCCGAAGTGGTGGGCGCCCAGCATACTTGACCCGTGGGAACCGCAACTCCTGTCTCGTCCGAAAGCGCGAAACCTAAAACCTGCACAAAGCCGGGCTGGTTGCCCGTGCCTGGAAGAGGATTGCCCTGCGGCGCCGCCGCAGCCTGCGAAAGGGCTGCCTGCGCTCCAAGGCATAATGGAGACGCCCCGAGAATCGGGACGAGGCAGAATGTGAGCAGGCGTCGCAGCATGATGCCGCAAGCATCACGCGATTTTCTGGAATCGCGCTACTTTTAGTGTTCCGGCTCGAAAGCAGGGTGATACTTTGAAAGCGCCATCAGTGCAGCGTGGTGGCTCATGCCACGCTTGAGGCCGTGACCAGCGAAGTGGTCCGCGACGGGATCGCTGAGGGTGAGTATGCTGTGCAAACTCGGCCAGACGATCAGATCTGGGCACGCGCGCGCGGAGAGGAGTCCTTGCGCGTTGAATGTGCAGTAGGCCAGCGCCTTGCCTTCGTGGGTAAGCAGCGTAGCGCAATCTATCGCGTACTCTGCCACCAGGGACGAGCCGTCTGCTTTTAAGGGCGTCATCACCCATCTTTGCTTATGGTGTAGTCCTATCACTCGTCTTCCCCTATGAGACTGACGTGCCGCCGTTGTGCATGAGAAGCCACTCGCCACGGCCTACCAGATAGTAGTTCTGCTCGTCCCACTCGTCTTCACAAAGTCGGATTATTACGCGCGTACCAGGTTCGCGATGGTAGGGCGCAATCTCATGCGGGCGCACCCATAAGCCAGTGGGCTTGGCGTCAAGGCATAGGTGCACTGGGTGTCTAGGCGAAACGCGGTAGCCTCCTGGCAAGTGCCACGTTTCCGCCTCAGCCTTATGCACCTCGAGCACTCGCCGCGGTATGGGCCGGCCGTGAGCGAACGAGTAGCCGAGCAGCGAGTCTCCTGGTTGCACCTCTCCCACGGGGACGTCTACGCCTGTCGCCAACCGCACAAGCTCCTCGGCGTGCGGGCAGGGGTGACCCGCGAGGCCGCCGTAGCTTACCGGCTGAGTTGACCCAGCAGCTCCCGTCGTCACGGTAATGACTGGTACCGTAACGTATCCATCTGAAGAGGCCTGAATGGCGGCCAAACTCATCGGCGCCCCCGGAAGAGTATCCGACCCCTTTTCTGGATTGGCACCGCTTGCGTTCGCCGTAATCCACACTATCGATCCGTTTGAAGAACTCAGAAAGACTAGCTGCAGCGCTCCATCTGTGATTCTGATTCGCGTGTAGAGATAGTAGGTGGTGCTCGGAGTGCATTGGCTGGCGCCGATCGTCCCATATGTTAAGGGGAAGCTAGTGCCATCTGATCGCAGGATTGTTTGCTGTGAAATGCTCAGAATAATGGCCCAACTGGCACCTGGATTCGGGTTGCCGGACGGAGAGAGAGAAACTGTATAAGTGGGCGTTTGTGTCGGCACGATCGACCCTTGGCCAGCAATTGAACTCGAAGATCCAGCAAAGGCAAAGGTGGCGGGATTTTGACTGAGGAGTTTATTTGCGGCGATCGCCTTGACCATGTACAGGCCAAACTTTTCTCCCGGATCTACGTATGATGAACCAGCCACTGCAGTTGCTAAGAGCGTTCCGGTGTTCCAATTCGAGTTACCAGGGTCGGAATTATAGCGCACTTCGTAAGCAACGGCTCCGGCTGCCCCATACCAAGATAGGTCCGCAGAGATTGGCGTGCTCGCGGTGACCGTAAAGATTCCCGTAAGCCCGATCACGTCGCCAGGGCATCCACCAGGACCCGTAATGCCGATTGTCGCCGTGGGTGCGCTGGCCTTGCTTGACTCCACACCAAGCCGATCAATGCCAACCACCTGAATAGTCCAGATGTCGCCCTGCGAGGCGCGAAAGTTGTAGCCGCTTGAGTAGACGCGATCCATCTGGTTCCACGCTCCGCCGTCAAGCTGCCCGTATATATCGGCGCCGGCCGTGTTCGGACCCGGCTTCCATGAGACCGCCACAATTGACTGAGACTCGCCCGTGGGCGTGCCTATGATCGTGTTCTGCAACGTCTCCATCAAGGTGAGGCCAGACACTCCGGCATTCACGACGGGAGCCGATACCACCTCGCCGAGTTGCGGTATAAGGTCTTCGTAGATGACCGGCGCGTAATCGATCGCCTGTATCTCGTACGACATGTCCCCGCTCTGCTTTATCCCCATCACACGGAAGAGCTTGTAGGGCGCCACTCCTCCACTTTGTCCGTAGACGTAGGCCGCATCCGGCGTCGGCACCTGCAGGAAGTTTCCTATGATCGCCACTGACGTGCCGGAGACACCTTGCACTAGCTGGGTGTCGAGCACGTCATAGTTGTACAAAGTACAGACGTCGGTGGGATTGAATGTACCTGCATTGAACTTGATGGTTGCCGAGGTGCCGTTTGCGCCGGAAACTTGCGAGACGCCGAGCACCGCAGCCTCGTTACCGGCCGGACCCTTCAGCCGCATGATGCGACTTGGCGGAAGGGTTGCCGTGAAGGTTACCAGGTAAATGCCGGGGCCGGCCGGAACGATGCTTTGTATCCTGGCCGCGCCGACGTTGACCACTGGATGCACGACACCCAAAGTCCAACCCGCGTTTGATCCGAACGGCGGAAGGTCTGTTCTGTCGATGACCAACGTGCTGATGGTAGAGCCGGCTTGTATCCGGCCGCCTAGCGCCCATTGGCGCTGCTGTACTCCCACAACAGAGCCGCGCTTGCAGGAGACGGCCTCGAGTCCGCACTCCCACTTTGCAGTGCGCAAGAGCGTCTCCGTGGAGAGGAGATGGAAGTACGCCCACTGCCAGGCTTGATCTCGCGTGACGCAGCCGAGCAGATTCGTCCTCGTGATCTTCGGCTGCAAGCCAGAGTTAAGGGTGGTCGAAGTCTGAATGCTTACGGGTAGATCCGTGCGCCAGTTTCGAGCGCTGTCGGCAAACTCCACCTCGAGCTCGGTGGCGCGGCTGTCGAAGTCAAGGAAGCTCTCGCTGTAGCTTCCTTGCTTCATGTTTCCCTCGGTGAAGACCTGCGTCACGTCCGTGGGAGCGTCGATCCAAACGCTGTAGAGAGATCCCTCTTGCACGATCGACGCCCGCGACATCAGCGCCACTTGCTGCAGGCATCCCCATGCGTTTGAGCCGCCCGTATCGAAGACTCCTGCGAAGACAAAGCGCCTCGAAGTTCCACCAGCCGAGGCCGGCACTGGCTCATCACAGAAGGACGCCCAGCGGGCGAAGGCAGGTACGTCGATCTGAATCGGCAAGTTGGCCGGCTGGGTAGCCGCCATCCCATACAGAGGATTCATGATCATGTCGTAGGCGACGATGGCCGGGTTGTCCAGCTCGTAGCTAGAGAGGCCAGCTGGCAGGACTGTGTCTTCGCCTAGAACGTGCGTCACATTTGCATTCACCACAATATCGGCGCCGGAGATCTGCGTGGTGGCCAGAGCGCGGATGCCCAGCAAGATCTGGTTAGGGTAGGCGAGGTCGGTAAACTGCAGTTCTGACACATCCCACAGCCACGCGTCTGCCGTGTAATGCGGGTCTGTCATGTAGCCATCGCCAGGCGGAGTCGTTTGATTGTGTGGCCCGGCACCGTACTTATAGACGCTCACATCCCACTTGCCCTCGGCAAGCCCGTAAATGTTCACCACGTCATAGAAGGACTGGTTTGTCATGTTCGAGACGATGCGATAGCCGCCCCACCAGTCGGTCACTGACTGTAGATCCAGAGTGATGTCGGCTGTCCTCTGCCACTCACCCTGGAACTGCTGGTTGTATGTGTAATTGCTGTTGTCTACGTTGTAGACCTTGACCGATTGAGTCATACTCCATGATTCGCCAGGGTGGTGCGCGCCTGCGTTTGTGTCGGTCGAGTAGACGATTCCTGAGCCCGCATAACGGTCGGTCGGCATCACCACCCAATAGGGATAGTGCCGGTATCCGTTGCCGTCGATCGTGTACACGTCCGTGGTCGTGCGCGGGAAGATCGGCACCGTCCAGTTGTTCTGCCCGCTCGGTGAAATCTTGATCTGATAGGCGAGCGACACCTCTTTGGGGTTGCCGCCTGAGTCAGTGCGCATGAGACCGCCAGGAAACTTGACGGCGATCTGCAGCCCCGTGGTGCCCAGCCCTGTGCCGGTCACGATGGTTGGCCCGTTGGCGGCCAGGAGCTCTACTTGCTGCGGGTAGGTGTTCACCACTCGATCAAAGCCAGGGATGGGCGTCTGCTCGTTTGTGCCGAGGCGCATGGCATACGCGAGATCCGGGTAGCTTCCGATGGGCTTGCCTTTGAGCAGGATGTTTGCCAGGCCGGATGCTTGGCCCCATCCAAAACTCACGAGCAGGTTTAGATACTCGTCCTGGCCGTCCTGATCGACAAAGGATGCGATGAGAGCTCCGCCCCAGCCCATCGTTCCGTAGCCTTTAGGTATTGGCGTGCCTGGCTGCGCGAGAGTCTTCGGCCCGGAGGGATCGTAGGTCACGCTGGCTTGCTTTGCGGTGCCGGCACCCTGCCCCATCGTCGCCGAGATCAGCAGGTTTCCGCCGATGGCGATCGCCGCGGCCACAATACCCGCCGTAGCCGAGGATGCAATGCCCGCGGCTGTCCAAAGCACGGACTCAACGATGTCGCCCAAACCGCCCGTAAAGGCGGCGGAGACAGCAAGCACGGCCACCATGGCCAACGTCTTGCCGAGGCCGCCCGCCGCAGCGCTGCAGCACACCAGCGTAGCGCCAGGCATGGCGAGGTAAAAGCCTGCCTCGCTTGAGTCGATGACTTGCTCACCTAGCCGGATCGCGTAGGCATCGGCGCTCAGGCCGGCGCGCAGCAGGCAATCCGCCACGCTCTCAAGCGGCCGGGGCGCGAGGGTGATCTCTCGTCGTTCCTCCGGGTGGAACGGGTTGCTGATCTCCACTATGCGAACGTCGCGCACTTACTCTCTCCTCAGTTTGTAAATGCCCTCAAGCCGACGCGCGTACTGCGGCGCATCATAGCGCTCGACCACGACGCCGGCGCCCTCTTTGGCATGGATCATTACGCCTCGCCTGGTAACCGTGCCGATATGCCAAGCCGGTTTGGACGAGCGGAGAAGCACCGCGTCACCTGGCTGCGGATCTTCTACGCGCTCCCATGATTCGCGCGCGATCGCAAGCACTCCCTCGTCACTTCCATACGGCGGCACTGTGCGCCCCATGCGGCGCTGGATCTCGAGGAAAAGGCCAACGCAGTCGATACCGTCACGGTCGCGGCCCCCTGGTTTCCACGGGATCGATAGCAGATCGGCGTACAGAGAAAAGCTTGCCATTGCTCAGAGTTTCTCCTGGTAGGAGATTGCTACTGGCTTGCGTCCCTGCTTTACTGCCGCAGCAATGATGGCTGGATTCTTCGGCGAGACTCCGCCCTCAATCGTCAGCGCTCCCAGGTCCTTGGCCTTCCATTTCAGGTTCGCATAGAGACTCGCATACACGCCCTGTCTGCGAAATTCAGGGAGAACGTAGCCGGAGTGGATAAAGACTTGCCTCGACCATTTCACGTATGACCAAGCGATAGCACCCACGATGCCCCCGCCTGGCGCCCGCGCTACTACCACTTGGTTATCCCATGACCAGGAAGGCGAGCTGCCATCTGTATGCCCTGCCTCGACCATTTCTATCCACCCTTTGGCGATAAACAGGAAGGCGTCAGATCCGCTAAGTTGCTCGAGGTGCTCTATGGTCTGCATTATGTCTGACTCGCAATCGCTGCGCCGTTGGTGGCTATTCCAGGGAATCCGCCGAAGCGCATGTCATTGGCGTGGAACTTGCACCCGTTCGCGCCATCAAAGGTGCGGTCGCAGGTTGGCAGTGGGCCGGAGTAAGCGCATTGCTTTCCTTTGTAGACCCACATACAGAAATCTGCCCGGTACAGGTAGCGCGGGAAGAGCGACTGCTGCGGCTTCGGCGCGCCAAGGGTGAAGGTTACGCTCTGCGCATCGCACTTGGTGCTCACGATGAGAGCCTGGATAGCTATTGAATCCTCGCCGGACACGTGCGCCGTGTTGACAAAGTAGAGCGCCACCGTCGCACCCACGACACCCGCGTACTGCTCGATCTCGTTTTGCAGGAGGCCCAGCACATTCGAGGCCTTGAGTTGCAGGCTGGGCAGTTGCGTGCCGCTGTTGCGTTCGACGCTCAGATCAAAGTTGAACTTTTGGTAGTCCTGCGGACCGTTGCCGTCGCCCGCGTCGTAGGTGTAGTCGTCTACGTTGCGCACCACGCGGATATGCTGGCCTTGCCAGTTGATGTCCGCAAGCATAAGCCACGCATCGCCCGATGCCAGCGCAAACTTATCAGCCTGCGCGGCCAGCGAGAGGATAGCGGCTACGGGAGGTTGGGTGCTCATACCTCCTCCAGCTTGAACGTCGCGCCGTATGCTTTCCGGCCACCCGACCAACCCATATCCGAGATTTGCGGCAAGCCACCTGAAGCAAAGCGAACCAGGGTATTTATGCGAGACGTGCCGGCCATCGTGAGGCGAGGAAAGCGCCTGCTGGTAAGAGCCAAGCCTACGGCATCCACGAATAGGTCAAGCGGAAACGTGCCGCCCGCCGCGGCAAGCTCGAAGGAGACCACCATGGTGCCGCTGAAAGAGGTCGGGGAGTCAGGAATGGTAAAGGTGGTAGAGAGAGGCGCGAAGCCGAGCGTGTTAGGAGCAAGCATACTGTTTAAGGGAGAGCTCACGACTGCCGTAGTCCCATCGTCGAAAGTGATCGCCGCGCTCACCGCAAAGCCAGTTCCCGCCGCAAGGGCTGCAGGCGTGTTGGCTGCTATCTTCCAAAAAGTGCAATTTACCAGGTAGGTGTCGCCAGGCGCGCACGCGATTGAAGTCGCATGCATGAATTGAGCCGAGCCTGCGTTGGTATTCAAGCAGTACATCGCGATTGCCACGCTGCCTTCTGCGCCCGCCGAGCCGAACGAGTTTCGATCAATGGTGCCGTACCTGCCGACAGAGCCGACGTTCACGTTTTCTACCAGCGCGGCCGTCCATCCCTGCGCGACATCATTTGAGCCATAGTCTGGGGCTATCTCAAAGGATGAATTCTTGAACAGGTTTGGATAGTAGAACGGGAGGGCGCCGCGAAGCACGCCCTGGTCTCGAAAGTTGATGAGCGATCGGGCGTCTTCCTCTGTAAGGAAGCGGTGATTGATATTCCACGTGCGCCGGGCGCGCGTGCTGCGCGGCCTGGTGGCAACATAGCCGCTCTCCATCTTGTCCCTGATCGTGTCATCCTCGGTCGTCTCCGAGGAGTCCATGCCGGGCGCTCTCGAGAGGGACGGGAATATCGCAGGAGTTGCCACGCTCTACAGGTATCCCGACCGTGCGGATTCACGCCACTTTGCGCAACAATGAGTGCATGCCGATTCGCACCAGCGTGGATATCACCAAGGCAATCGAGGGGCTTCACTCCCTGCAGAAGGACCAGATACCCTTCGCGCTGGCTAAGTCTCTGACTGCTACCGCGAAGGACGGCCAGGCTGCAGTCAAAGCAGCACTGCCAAGCAAGTTCACGCTGCGCAATCGTTTTGTTGAGGGCGGTATCCGCATCACTCCGGCTAAGAAGAACGGACCGCGCATAGAAGCCGACGTGCATACATACACCGCTAACTCAAACAGTGGTGCGCCCGGCTTCATGGCGCGACAAGAAAGCGGGGAAGAGCGCGTTCCGGTTCAAGGCCGCCACCACATCGCAGTGCCCACGCGCTACCTACGGCAAATGGCTCCGAACGCTATTCCTACTGAGCTCCGGCCGCGCGTCCTGCTCGGTATCGTTGGCGATCGATACTCCACGCGGAACAAGAAGGGCCAGATCTCACTCGTCAGCACTAGGCGCGTGCGCGGCTTCGTCTTCTTTCTGCAGCAAATGCACGATGGCAACTCCGCCATCATGGGCCGCTACTTTTCGGATCGAGACGCGTACCCGTTCTATCTGCTCATTCCCGACGCGCAGGTACGGCCGCGGCTCGGCATGGCAGAGATTGTAGATCGCGTCGCGCAGGCCAACCTCCTGAAGAACTGGGAGGAGGCTTGGCGCGGCATCTTTGCAAAGGGCTTGCGCGTGCGCTTCTAGCCGAGCATCCCGATCGCGCCGCGCAGCGCCTGCGTCATCGGCCCCAGCGTATCGGCATCCTTGAGCACCAGCGTTATGACCTGCTGCTCCATGCCCCCACCTGTCGAGCCAGAGGATGCTACCGTCTGCGCAGTTCCTTGGTTGATGATCGTCACTGCCACACCGCCCGATCCGTCCGTCTTCCCCTGCTGCAAGCCAGACGTGATTGAGTCTGCGGCCGTGCCGGCGCCAGTCGCCAAGCCGCCATTGCTCGCCTTGCTCTTGCCGCCAAAGATTCCACCCAGCAGCCCGCCGAGGAGGCCGCCCACGCCGCCAAGGCCACCCGAACGCTGCGCACCACCCGCGCCGGCGCCCTGCCCTCCGCCTCCGCCATTTAAGCCGCCGAGGATGCCCTCGATAGCCTTCTGCTCGGCAATACGCTCGAGGTCTTTGACGATGCTGTCTGCCATATCCTTGAAGCGCTGCGTCAGCGTCTTAGTGCCTTCCATCAGCGGATCGAGCACGTCTGAGAGCACCTTGGTTTGCGCTGCGCGGCGCTGCTCGGCCTCTTGCTGATCAAGCGTGATCATCTGACGGCTGTAGGCCGTCTTCATGGCTACTATCTGATCGAGGTCGCGCTGGACCTTCTCTGGATTGTTCGGGTCCAGAGCGTCAAGGCTGAGCTCCTGCTGCATCGCGTTGAGCTTGATGTTGTACTCTTCCTGCGCCGCCTGGCGTAGCGCTTGCATGCGATCGGATTCACTCATGCTGCCAGTCTTCACGCCAAAAGCCGTGTCTTGCTCTACGCCCTGGTACTGCTCGGACGCGGCTTTCATTCGAGATTCTTGCGCTTCGCGAGCGGCCTGGATCTCGCGCTCAGATGCCTTTACTGCGGCTTGGGCCTGCGTCTCTTGACTCTTCACCCAAGCTTCGGCCTCCTGATCGGCCATGCGTATGCTCTCCTCGTGCGACTTTTCGAGGAGCTCGGCCGCCACCTTCTGCTGAGCGTAGCCGGCGGTCTGGCTTGAGCCGACTCCCATCTTCTGCACTTTCTCGAGCCACGCCTCTTCTTTCTTCCGCTCCTGCTCGGCCGCGCGGGCGTTTTCCTTGTCTATCTCACCCTGTTGGTGCTTCGCGTCAGCTATGCCCTTCTCGGTTTGCTCTTGCTGTTGCGTTGACCTTACCCCTACGGAATCTTGCTGGTTTGCAATTGAAGTGTAGAGGCCTTTGTAGTCGTCTGTTTGCGCTTGGTTGTACTTGTTCGTTTTGCTTGTGTGATTTCCGTAGATGTCTATGTCTTTGCTGTCTTCAGTGAGGTTTTTAATCTTGCTGCTGATTTTGCTGAGAGTCTCGGACTGCAGCTTGTATAGCTGGTTTTGAGTCTCGACTCGCGCCGCGCGCGACTCTTCAGCCGTCTTGGCTTCTTTTTGTCGGCGCGCCCCCTCGTATGCAAGGTCGTCAGACTTCTTCTGGTAATCCTTTGCGTCTGACTCGGGTGCTTCGGTGGATGCTTGGCCGGTAAAAGCGCCAGCGAGCCAACTAACGCTGTTCTTCTTCATCAGCTCAGCTATGCGGTCATTGTCCTTGATGAGCGACTCGGCCAGGTCATCTGCGGAAAGGCGGGCCTCATCTAGCGCGAGCTTTAAGCCGTTTGCGGGTTTCTTCTCGAGCTTCGCGATCTCCATCGCAAGTCGATCGTTTGAGACCCGAAGTGAGTCATTGTTCTTTTCAACCGAGAGATTGGCTTCGGCAAACCCCGTCGTAATTGTTTCGCCCATCTGCCGGGTTGTTTCGATGAACTTTCGTGCGGCCTCCTCGCCGCGGTATAGGCCCTCAGCTACAGCCACCAGCCCAATTACCGGGAACGCGGCCTGCATGAGCGTCTGGATGCCAGGAAGGCTCGAGAGGAAGCGCTCCTCTGCGCGCATCAGGTGGGTGAAGTCGCCGTCAAGTACGCGCACAGACGCGCTGGCAGCAGCCATGGCTGGCACAGCATGCTCCCCAGCCATGGCCAGACTGTTGCCGGCCGCCTGGGCGCGTGCCTGGACGCGCGCCAGGTTCGTCTCTACAGCCTGCAAGACGGCGCCGGACTGATCGTCACCCGCAACGATGATGACTACTTCGCCGTTACTGCCCGCCATCTGCGCCTCCTAGCATGCCGAATCTTGCAAGAACTTGCTCTGGGGTTTCTCCTGGCACGCCGAGTAGCTCATGCGCGCGCCGCTCTTCCTCGAGCCGCTCGCGCTCCTGCTCCACTGGGTCCGGGTCTGGCTCTCCGAGGAGTTCGTGCGGCTTGAGCCATTTCTCTACCCGCTGCGCGAGCTCTCCGTAAGACACCAGCCAGGCGCGGTCCCAGCGCGCGTCCTCGCGCTTTCGCTGGAGACGCTCTGCGTGGCCGGCGAGGATGATGCAGACCTCGCAGTACATGAGGTCGTAGAAGTCGGCTGGCCTGTACCCGAGCTCGCCGCACAGCACCCTCATGGCGTCCTCTACTTCGACCGGCTCTTGCTCCCCCGCCTGCGCGCCCGGCTCGGCGGGGCTACTTCCCCCGTTGGCTCGTCTGCCATGCCGTAGTACCGCCGCAGGGCTTTGCTGATCTTGGTGATGATCTCGGTCACCTGATCATTGCTCGTAACGAGGTGGTCGAGGTCCTGGCGCTCGAGCATCTCGCCGTTGCGGTGGGCGTCTCGCTGCAGCACTGCGAACAGATACTCAGCAACCACCATGAGGTTGACGCGGTACCGCTTTTCGCCGGCTTCGCTGTCTGACATGCGCTCCATCATCTGCGCGCCGTTGTAGCCTCGCGTGCGCAGAAGGATCTCGCTTCCCATGGTGTACGCAACCTCGCGGCGCCGGTCGCCATCGAGTTCCAGATAGATAGGCTCTACGTCTACGTGTGGCATGTTTCCCTCTTACTGCTGCGGTTTCGGTTCGGGCAAAAAAGAGGGCCGCATCTCTGCGGCCCAAGCCCCCATCTCTGCCCCGGTTACGCGCCCTGCGTGGCTTGCGTGCCCACAGTGATCGCGCCCGAGTTCACAAGTGTTATGTCAAGCTTCTGAGCCTCGTTGTTCGACGTAGCCGAATGCGTGTAGTCAGTCACCCGGAAGTTACCGGAGTAGACCAAGCCACCCACTGCATTGATCGGCTCGAAGGTGCCAGCCAAGACTCCACCCGTTCCGTTGATGGCCGCGATTAAAGCGGTGAGGATGCCCTGCTGCGTCGCGTCGCCCTCGAAATACATGCCGGTCACTGTCACATCGACCGAGGCCAAGCCAGGCAGCGTGTCCGTGTATCCAACGCTGTCATGGTCGGATACGTCCACTTTTGGGCTGGAGATTTTCATAGTCCAGCCGGCGAGGCTCTTGAAACGTACTGCAGCCGAACCACCGGGCGGAGTGTAGTGGAACGTGCTCTTGAGTCCTTGAAGCTTTCCTGAGAGCGCCGTGGTTCCTGCCATTGTCTAGTCCTCCGCCTGGTTGTAGTTCTGCGAGGGATCGAGTCTCGCGATGTCAAATTCAGCTTCGACCGTGAGCATTACCTCCACCACGTCAACGCCGCTCTTTTGGTCCCAGTTCCACTTCTTCGTGGTCAGCTTGAGGCTTCGGACCAAACCGCCCAAGCTCTCGTCTGCCAACTTCTGGTGCGCCCAGACCAGGAGAGGGTCTACTGCGTCTCTCGCGGTTACGCCGGCGCTTCCGGCCGCGTAGCAGTAGACCCCCCATGTGGCATCCACCTCGAGCCCCTCGTTATCCGAGGCGTTGTAATTGTTCGTGCTTTCGACAGCCGCCAAGTTGTAAGCCGGCATCAGGTCCGGAGTAAACTCCCCAGTGTTGCCCCGGTAGAGCGTCGCCGGGCACTCCTCCACGTTGAGCGCCGCGGCCATCGCCAGCTCCACCTGGAGCTCAACGCTGGCCATGCTAGGCAGCCTCTAAGTCGTACGTGGCTATCCTGCCGTCTTCGGAGAGCGCCGGCGCCTTAACCGCATACGCCACGCCATCCACCTGCAGGGCGTCTCCGTTGCGCAGGAGACGATTAAAGGCATTCGCCGGAAGCGTGACCGCAAACCGCTGGCTGGAGATACTGCTTGGTCCTCCGCCAAAGTTCAGGGACATGAGCGGCGCGTCTCGGTTGCCCATGGCGGTCACGCCCGCGAATGTGACCGCCACACCGAAGTCCGCGAAGAACACGGCCAGGTCATTGTCGCCAACGGGCATGACTTAGGCAGCCGGCTTGGTCGCCGGCTCAGCCGGAGGCGTTTGCGCTGCGACCTTTGCGGCCGCGGGGCTGCCCGCCGCCACCGTCTCTGCCTGCTCGATCCCGATAACAACAGGCTCCTGGGAGATCACGCCGCTGATCGGCGCCACCTGATGAGCCTTCGCCGTAACCGCCTCCACGAGCTCAGGTGACGCGTTCGGCGGAAGACTATCGGGAAGCCGGTTGAACACCAGCGGCGCGGCTCCTTCCTCGCGATTTACCGCCGAGCTCTCCTCGATCGGAGATGCTAGATGCACTCTTTCCTCTGCCATACGATCACCTCTCCTGGCTGTACTGCGTTACTTCAGGCGTTTTGACTGGCGCCGCCTAGATTCCCGCGTTGATTGTTCCGCCGCGAGTCGCGCGGATCGCCTTCTCATCAGCCGCGGCCGTAACGTCCACGGTTGCGTACTCCACCCGGCCGATATCTTTGAGGTACGAGGCGCTCACATATGGCAGGTCGCATACATCGCCGGCCTTGCACGATACGCCCTCGATCTTCTGGTCCATGAGCAGCCGCACGCGCTGAGTCTTCCCCTGTGCGAAGCGATCACGAGTTACAAGCATGAGTACCTTCCTTGTGTCAGTTTGCGTCTACAGGGCGCCACGCAGGCGCCCTGGCTAGAGTGGTAGCTTAGGCGACTGCTACCGTTTCGCAGGCCACGAATGGCTGGATATGGCGGACCTCCACGTCCATGAGCATGCGCTCGGTGATGACATAAGCACCGGCTGCGGCCTGCGTGTACGGGTCCACGATGATCTCACTCGCGCCCCAATCGGCCACCATGATGTTTGACCAGTCCCCAAAGATAGCGGTCTGTAGATTGTGGTTCGCGCCGTTGTTCTTCGGAAGCTGGTTGGTCACTGCGGCGCGATAGCCAAGAGGCCCGGCCTGCGTGCCGTCCGTGTTGCGCGTATTGTCGCCCCAGATCGGCATCGCGTAGCCGTTCGGAAACATCGGCGTGCCCTTGAGCAGCCCGCGAATCTCAGGGGTCACCAGCCACGCCATAGCGTCATCGTCAGCGTTGGCTACAGCCACCACCGTCTCGAACTTCAGCACGTCGGCATAGCTGAGAGTATTCCCGGTGGTGAGCGCCGTACCGCTTGAGGTGATCAGGGCGAGGCCGGACTGGCCCAGCAGGCCGTTCGGCGTTGCACCCGAACCAACGCCGAGCGCGGCCGTGTCAATGGCCAGGTCGAGCACCTTACCGCGATCCTGCGAGAGCAGGCCTTCCACATCCACGGCCGACTCTGCGAGCAACTCCATGGTGTAAATGTTCTGGATGGAGAGCCGCTTGGGGCTCAGCGCCACAAAGTCGGTCGAGATGTCGCTCGGCGTAACTGCGGCGGTCTCAAGCAACCACTGCGCAGTACCGGCGCCCGTCTGCCGAGGCATGCGGATCAGGCCAGAGAGACCGCCGAGGCGGGTTGCGCCCAGCGCGAGCACCTTGGCCTTGTTCCGGTACATCTGGATTACGCCGCTCTCGGTCACCGTGCCGACAGCAGCAGTCTGAGAGGTGACCCCAGTGCCGGTAGCGGTCGCGGTCACGGTACGTACGCCGCTCGGGATCAGGAGGCCGGAGGTCTGGACGTTGACACGCGAGCGGATCGCATCCGAGATCTTGCGTTCAAACGAAACGTCCTCAGTGGGAAACGTGCCAGGCTTTACCTCGTTCACCGCGGCGCGGAGCACGCGGGGAAAGCTGTAGCGCTGCGCATCCTTTCCGGCCTCCTGCATCACCGCCGAGCCGGCCGTGCCCACCTTACTGGCATCGCTGGCCGCAACAATCTTGCGGGTGAGGCCTTCAGTGAACTTGGCCACGCTTTCGCCCGAGTCAATGGCGCGCTTTACCTCTTCCATCGAAACGTGCTTGCCAAAGTCCTTGTCGGACCCCAGCGCCATGATGTGGTCACGCCGGGCGAGCTCCGCCTTGTTCCCGTCGATCTGCTGCTGTAGCTGATTCTCTTCCGCCATGGTTCGCACCTCTACGTGGATTGGTTTGGCCGCAGGCGCGGCGGTTTGCATATCTCTGCGGCTCACTTCAATAGCCACCGGGAACTCGGCTCTACTGTCGCTTGAGCGGCCCGCGCCGACCGTAGGGTCAGCGGGGATCGTCACCAGCGAAGCCTCCATGGGCTCCCAGTCTGTAACGTTCAAGGTGTCATCGTCGGACGGGTGCTCGCCCGCCTGGTCGCGGCTGATCTTGTGGATCAGGTAGCCGACGCTTGAGTCCTTGAGGATGCCGTCCTCAAAGTCGCGCTTTTTCTGCTGAGCAAGGTCTGAGCTTCCCCAGCGTCCCTCTACTCGAAGCTTTCCGCCCTTGATCGAGTAGGTATCGACTAGGCCCAGGTGCTGGTCTGAATCGTGATTGAACAGCAGCGGGATGCCGCCCTTGAGGCGGTCCTGCCGTATCGCGGCGCTCTTATGGCTAAGCACTTCTCGGCCAAACCACTTCTCGGCCGGCTCCTCGCTCGAAAGCGAGAAAGCAAAGCGGTTCGTATCCGCTACCTGCTCGCGCTCAGCTTGCAGAGCCCGATACTGCCTCGGCATCGACTTGGGGAGTTGATCCACACGATGGTTGTCTTACAGAAAGAAGAAACCTCGCAAATTAGCGAGGCTTTTGCTTGGGTGCTGGTTTTGGCTTGAGGCCAGCAGCGGGTGGAGCGCCAGGCTCTGCAGGACCCTCCGGCGCTTCTGAGTTGATTTCGGAGAGAGCGTCGCCGCGGATATCCGTGCCGAGCTGTATGCCGAGCTCGTCCGCATAATCCTGCTCTTGCTTGATCTGCCGGAAGACGGCGCGCCAGTCTTTTCCATGCGCCGAGAGCACTTGCTCGTGAGTGCTGAGGCCGTTCTGTATCTCTTCTGTCGAGCTCTGCACGTCCTTAAGAGGATCGACCCACGCCCAGCGCCTAGGCATGTACTGCACCGCGTCGTCATCCGTATAGCGGTCGGGGTCAAAGGGCAGGTCGAGCGCCTTACTCAAGAGCGCCGGCCGCACCCAGTCCTCATAGATCGGCTGTACGAGCGCCTCGACCACGAGCCTCTGGAGTTCCATATAGTAATCGCGCTCCTCAAGCACGCCGAGGCGGCCCGATGAGTAATTGACGCCGGCCAGATCATTGCCCAGTTCGTGGTAAGCGACGCCCAGGCCGCTTGAGATGAGTCGGAGCGAGCGCTCGACAAATGGCGAAAAGGCGGCTGTCGGATGCTCTGGCGTGGCGTTCTTTAGACTTTGGCCTGGCGCCAAGACAGCCAGAGTCCCGTTCTCGAGGTCAAGCCGCGCCGTGCCATCTGTGTTTTCTCCGTCGCCCTCGTAGCTGTCGTCCGTTTGCTGCTCGATCGCCCCGAAGATTTGCGCGCCGACGCGGGCCGCGGTGAGCTCCGCATCGAAATACTTGTCCAGCATGTTCATGTCCCACAGTACGGGGGCGAGCAGCGGGTAGCCGCGGGTCTGCCCCACGCGTCGCGGGATGAACAGGTGGTATATCTCACTCGCAGGCACCAGCTTGCAGCCGGCCGCCGCGTAGCTCGTCTCGTTTGGGTTTCCCTGGAAGAGCCAATAGCCGGTTGGCTTCTGATAGTCATCCACTTGCACGCCCATGCGCACTTGCGGACCCTTAGCGCTTCCCTGCCGGTTGATATTGTCGTTCAGCTGATCGGCGTCCAGTAGTTGCAGCGAAAAGCCGAAGGGATTCCCGCTTGTCTTCGGATCAACATAGACGCGGCGCACCAGAAAGTCTCCATCCCTGGCCATTGCATCGGCGGCCAGGCTGAGAACATCCTTCAGCGTGTACTTGCCATGTACGGTGCAATACTTGCGCTTGCACCACTTCCGCCACGCCTTGCGGAGCGTCTCGTTTGTGTCTTCGTCGTAATCCGACTCGCCCCGCTTCCGCTTTTTCTCGACCTTGAAGTTAAGCTGCACGCCGTGCGCGCCAACTACGTTGGTACGAAGCATCTGGGTAAACTTGGCCGCGATCGGAGAGTTTACGGCGCGCTCACGCGCTCGAGCGCGCAATTTGCGGAGATCGTTAAACAGGTCCTGGTCGGCCGATCGAGAGACCGTGCTCCAGTCCGCGGTGAGTCGGCCCATCTTGGCCGCAGCGAAGCCGCCCACGCCGCCACCGCCGAGTATGCCAATCATGTTTGACGGGTTCATGGTTCGCTTGGCCGGCGCGGCCATCACGGCGCGCTTGGCTTCGCTTAGATCGAGCAGCGTGAGCGCCATGCTAGTCAATCCTCAGCAGCGCAGAGAGTTCTTCATCGCGTCGGCTCAGCGAGAGCCACATCTCAGGATTAGGCGCCACGATAAGCACCCGCAGGACGCTGCAGGAGAGCCGTACATTGTCAATCACGAGCACATCTGGCTCCGATGGATCATGCTCAACCGCGATCGAGCCGTGCTCGTCTTCAAGTGTGATCCTCTGCATGCTTCTCCTTAGTAGCTTGGCCGGAAGAAAACGCCGACCTTGCGCTTAGGCGTGTACTCCCCACTTGCTACCTGCTCAGCTCGATACTCAGCCTGGTATTGGCTGCGGAGCTTGTACAGATCCATGCGGTTCGTGTACTGCAGGCGCCGCCCGTTTATCTCGTACTCCTGCACGTGAGGACTCTGGTCTCCAGCTATGGCCGCCTCGATCGCATCCAGAGTGCGCTTGACGAATGAGCGCGTATCCACTCCCAGCGCAGCGCCGAGGATGTTCGGCTCGACCCTCACAGTTTGCAGTTTGATCGTCTGCTGCGCGGCCGGCGCCGCATTCGTGAGGATGACGTAGAGTTCGTAATCTCCAGAAGGCACGCTGGCCGTCTGTGCGGCCGGCACAGCTATGTCAAAAGAGAACTTGTCAGAGTCTGGCACCACCGAGCCAGCCGGAAACTGGAACCTCGAGAAGGACGAGTTTAGAACGTATTGCGCAGCCCAACCCAGCCCAGACGGGTAACCATCAAACACGCGCGTCCAGGCCCACGAGTCACCCGCTCGCAGCACCGTTGGCTCAGATGCTACCGAAGACGGCTGGAAATAAAAGGGTGTTGGCGAGTTGGTAGACACGCATTTACAGTGCCCCGCTGCAACGTTTTAGCGCAACTTAGAAGCGTTTTATCGGCCTTACTCGCCCCGAGAACGCTTTAGCGAGTTGATCGACACGGTTAGGCTGCGCTGGGCGCTTTATGGTAGCCACGACCTGAGCGGGCTCCTTTTCTGGCACAGACGCTGGCTGAGCCGCCGCAGCCTCCTGTCTTTCAAGCATTTTGTCGGCGGCCCTGGCGAGGTTCCGCTGGATCTTGGCAAAACTCGGGCGCAGGACGGCCACGGCTGCGCGGGCATAGACAAAACAGTCGAGCGCCTCGTTGCGCTCGCTCTTCTTTATCCATCGAAGCGTGGTGATGTAGTCCTTCTTCACCTTCACGAGCTGCTCGGCCGTCACCTGGCGAAAGTATTCGACTGGGAGAGTGCTCGAGAAGTGGCAAAAGCCCGGCCCCGGCGTCGTCACGTTGAACGAGGTATAAATGTCCTCCTTCGCTGTGTCCACGCCCACCGTGTAGAGCATCGTTTTCTGCGGCCCTTGTTCTGTACCACGGCTCACCAGCGCCTTGCCGATGCCGGCGCGGCCCACCAGGGCGAACCAACGCCGCGCTTCGTGCCGCTTGGTGAACTCGTACACTCGCTGGGTGTGATGGCCACCTGAGTCCACGCCAGCCGCCGCGACAGTCATCGTCACGCCGAGCTCGTGCTCGTAACTCTCCATGAGAAACTCGCGTACTGCGGACCACGGAGAGCTTGCGTCGGTGTCGGGTAGAGATGGATCTCCGCGATAGATGCGATGGTCAATCGTCCAGCGCTCGTCTGCCGCGCCCCAGCCGTACACGCCAACCTCTAAGCGATCGTCCTGCACGTCTACGCCAGCCGTGAGAAAGAGCACGCCAGCCGGGAGTATGTCCGCGAAGTCCTGCGCGGCCTTGCGGCGCTCGAGCTCGCCGAGATCCGCACCGGTGCCTTTTATCTCCCACGTCTCGGCAAGTCGGGTGTTGATAAACGTCTTGAGGCGCTCGAGCGATTGCTTCGCAGAAAGCCACTCAAGCACAATATCCGGCCAGCGCAGCCAGGGCGGGTAAAGCGCATTGAGGTGGAAGCCGGCCGTTTTGCCGTCGTGGCTTATTGCCGTGCCGCGCCACTCGCCGCGCCGGAGCATCTCGTGCTTGGAGCGCTCCTGTATTTCGCAGCCTTCGACACACACATACCAGACTTCGACCAGGCGGCCAGTATCCTCGTCCATCTTCCACTGCAGGCGCCGCCACTCGAGAGGCTGCATCGTCTGGCAGTGCGGGCAAGGCACGAAATACTTGCGCTGGTCGCTTTCGAGATAGGCCTTCTCGATTCGACTAAGCTCTTTTACGCCCGGAGTGGACGCGAGGATGTGCTTTCGATTCCAGAACGTGGTGGTGCGACGCATCGCCAGGTCTACGGGGTCACCCTCTGTGCCGGCGCTGTCCGGGTAGCGGTCTACCTCATCCGGCATGAGGATGCGGATCGGCATAGAGGCCAAGCCGGCCGGAGCATTGGCGCCGGCCAAGATCAACACTCCACCCGGAAACTCTTTGTTGAGCAGCGTATTGCCAGAATCACGAGCTCGAGGTGACGGGAAGATCTTCCTCAGCACTGGAGTCGAGCGGATCATCTTTGAGACACGGTTCTTGGAGAACTTCTCCGCCTCGCCTTCCGACGCCTGCACAAAGAGGATCGGCGAGGGCTCATGGTGTGAGAAGTATCCAACAGCATTGAGCTGGATCTGCGTCTTGCCGCTTTGCGACGGCATCATGAGCACCACGGTCTCGATCGCTCGATCCGTGATCGAGTCTTGTATGCCCCGCTGGTACTCGGCGCTTGAGGTAAGGAACTTACCAGGGAATGCGCCGGCCTCGGGCGGAACGTAGGCGTAACGATCCGCCCATTGCGAGAGAGTAAGCGCAGGTGGAGGCTCAAACATGGCATGCCCCTTGGCGAACGCCTGGCCGAGACGGCCTAATCCAGCCTCGGAAGTCTGATAGGTGCTCAGTCCTCGTCCTCCTCAAGTCCAGCCGCTTCCCTTACTGCGTCTATGCCTGCCAGGTTTGTAAGCACTTGGCGCATCTCAGACTCGAGGATCGCTACGGCTCGGCCGTGATCCTCAAGGCCAAGGATTTGCGGAGCGACGCGAGACGGCACGGCCAGCATTTGCGTCTGGATTGACTGGTTAGAGGCCGCAAGCACCCGCTCTACATCTGAGATCGCCGCCACTTCCCCGCGGGCTTTCGCGAGTTGCAATTCCTTAAGGTCAGCCTCGGCCCTGGTCTTGCGAGCCAAAGACTGGTCGTAGGTCTCCTCCTGTGCTTCCGTAGGTGCTAAAGTTGCGCTTTTTCTGCCTCTTCCGCCCTCCTCGTGCCGGTAGTCGATGTACCAGCGAAGGGCCTCGGACCAGTCAATCGTTCTGCCCTTCCCGCTCGACTGCTTAAACGGTAAACCGTTTGCATTCATCCAGTTACGGATTGTCTTTTCTGTCACATCGAGAAGCTCTGCGACCTCCACGGCCGTCATCGCGTCAAGTTTTCTCGAATTGTCAGCAGTTGGCATAGGCGGAAGCGGAAAAATCAACGGAAAAACCTGTCTCTAGGCCGGGCTGGCGGTGGCGCGTCACCCGCAAATTGCCAGGTCGAGGAAGGACCCGTAGCATAATGCGGGCCGCCGACAGGTCGCCCTCTTTCGCGCTGATCGGCACGTCATGCTGTGCGCTCGATCTCTACTGCAAGAGCGAGATTGATGATGCGTGAGCACTCGTCATAGCGCGCTTGGTGTGACAGTTCGCGGCGCTTCCCATCGTCAAGCACGCACGATATATACGGCAGTGCGTGACACAGCGGACATTCAACAGATAACTCGGCGGCTCCTGAGAGATCACGCTTCACCCGATGCAATCTTTCCGATGCCTGCCAGCAAATGCCTGGCCCACTGCGCGTGAATAGCGCTAAGACTAATACCGTGAGCTTCCAGAATCGAGTGTGCAGACTTGATGTCTTGATCCGGGAATATGTCTCCTGGATAAGCTTCAAGGCACCAATCGCGTATTCGGTTTAGGCGTTCTTGTGCTTCTATCAGGCGCTCCTCTGCTTCGTTCATACTGCCACCGCAAGCGAGAAGAAGCACATCTGGTCGAGCACAGGTACGACACGTGCCCACTCAGGTACAGGGAAGTGCGCTTCTTCGATTGGTTGCGCTTGCAGACGCTCTAATCGCTTCCAAGCGTCTTCCGTGTCAAAGTCGATCAATCCATCCAACCAGGCGAGCACTTGCACTCGCTCACTATCTGGATTGAGATCCAATGCCCAGCAGCATTCTGGAAAACTCACGAAATCGTGAGAGCCGCGCACGCCTGGCTCGCTTGTGGCAAACCAGTCACGCGCCAGCAAAGCATCATCCGTAGGCGAAGGCATGGGCGCTGGACCTTCGATGCCTTGCGAGCGTGCGCTTGAGATCCAATCGGAGGGTAGGGCTGTCTCCGCATCTATGAGGCTTTGGACAATCATGCGGTGGAAAAACTGCAGGACGGGGGTGTAGCGCCACTGCGGCCGGGATTGCTGCACATTGTCAACATTCATAGAAGCGCGGTCACTCCATACCGCATGATCGAGTCTTGCCAGAAGTTGAACAGATGATGCAAATTTCCTTCTACTGCGCTTTGTTTGAGCCAAACCGATAGGCGAAGCCGGTTCCAAATTGCTGGCGTCCCTTGACCGGGTTATTGTGCTCGTTGGAGAAGCCGTCATACCCAAAAGACAAATCGGTGCGCCAGTAGATCGGCCCTGCCACGCGCACATCTACGCCGGCAGCCGCGCCAAGGTTGAGTCCGTACCATTGCTGCTTGCTCACGCCGATCAGCTCGACCAAGTACAAGGACACACGGCCAAAGTTTGCACGTTCAATCGGTCCAACGCTTGCGCTGAAGGTGTGGTTTTGCCCTGGGTATAGGCCGACTGGAATGACGTCGTACTGGATGTCCAGCACGCGAGCCTCAACGCCGAAATGCTTTGACAGCTGCGTGTCTGCGTAGGCGGTTAAGCCATCGCTCGCCAACGCGTAATTGCTGAACCCACGCTCACGCTGTTGGGTGTACAAGCCGCCAATCGTGAGATTGCGACTGCGGCCGGTGGCGGCCGGTGAGGGCATGTAGTGCGTCATCAGTGGCTCTGTCATTAACGCGCTTTGTGCTGGCGGAAGGCTAATGTTGCCGATGGTTTGCTGCGTCGGCAGGCTGGTGCCGCTGAAGACGCAAAGCGAGCCTATGGCAAGCCCAGGAGTGCGGCAGTCGGGATAGCTTTGTGCCAGAAGCGTACTTGCTGAAAGTGCGAGTACTGCGAGTGCTGTTTTCATTGTGGCCTCCGTTGTTGTGGTGCGTTGGTATGGTGTCCCTGCTGTGCTCTCGTCTTCTGGCTTCCTGCCCGGTTGCCTTCGTTTTTCGCTACAGCTACGCGTAAGCTGGTCCACTGCATCTCGGGCTTTAGTGGCGTCCATTCCCCGTCTGTCCGTGAGTGTTCGGTTTAATCCGGCCAGCGAGATGAGCACAGCAGGCGCACCAAGCGCCTAGTACAACAATCCTGACTCGCTACCACGGTGATCCGAGCATTCGTCCGGCCCGTGCTCCTTACTGCAAAACTTGCACGCAAGCGGGTGCTCTGTTTGCCAGCACTCACCTAAACAAAGGTCCCTGCCACAACCACGACAAATGTACTTCTTTCGTTCGCTTGTGAGGAGGTAGTAAATCGTTAAGCATGCTACCGACACCAGCCATACCGCTGTGGCGATTTCGTAGTGTTGAAGTGCTATTGCTTCTGACATGATGGTCTCCGTTGCTATGTTGTGTTTGAGTTGCCCTCTTCATGCCGCTTGCCCTTTCCACTTCAGCCAGCACTCGCAGCGCACTGCGACGCGCCGGCCGGCCTGCTCGACTACCACGTGCCCTTCGTTACAGCTTCCGCATGCCTGCCACGGATTCGCTGCGATTACTGCGGCTCGCTCTTTCGCCGCAATCTCTTCGATTAGCGAGGCGCACTCGCTCGGGTGAGGAAACCACTTGCTGCGTAGACCGTGCTCAATGAGGCCGGCCCGCACCAGCCGGATGCCATACTGCGCCGTCAATCGTTCGTACTGGACCAGGTACATCGGCATTGCCACGTCCAGATCCTGGTTCGGCGATCCCGTCGCCATCTGCTCGAGCAAGGTCGTCAGTTCTTGCCCATGGGCGGGTTGCAGCCGCGGCTCGGATAGCGCTCTGTGTGCGCTCAACACGTTGGCGGGTGGCTGATTTGCTATTGCCCTGATCGCTTCCACGTTCGTCTCCCTCGTTTTGTTTTTTCCAGCGCCCGTCTTCAAACCAAAAGCGGTTTACTTTCTCGCCGCGTCGAGTGGCCGAGCGGATACGCGACTCAAGCAGGTACGCGCTTCCGGCTAGACTCTCGTTTTCCTCAAGCGCCATGGCTTGCAATGCCTTCTCGGCCATAGCGCTTACCGCGTACGGGAGAGAGAGCGCCGTGCGCCGGAAAATCTCGGCCGCCATGGCGATCGCAGGCAGGTCTGGCGGGTAGCTGTCGTCGTCGAACGATGGCGCCGTGCTTTCCTGCGCGACGCGCGAAGGGGGTGTTTCTTGTTTTCTTTCTGGCTCTGGCTCTGGCTCTGGCTCTGGCTCTGGTAGTGGCATTTCGGCGCATTTTGGCGCTTCTTGGCGCATTTTGGCGCTCACCGGCGCATTTTGGCGCTCACCGGCGCTTTCGAGCGCTTTTATGCGCGCAGGCGCGCATATGGGTGCATACGCCTCAAGTAGTGCCGCTCGAGACTGCTTTCCGATTCTCCGCATGCGTGGAATCGATCCGTTGGCATACGTCAGCGTGTTGCGTGCCAGCCTGCTGTCGGTTGCGTCGTCTGCATGCTCGTGCCAGTCATGCACGTAAAGCCTGCAGTCGTCGCGCCGATCAAGAAGCTCCGCGAGTACCAGGGCCTCGATCAGGGCGTCTGCGTCCAGCGTGTAGAACATCTCCATGGCTATGTCCGTATTGCTCATGGAGCCGATGTCGCCCCGCGGCCTTTGCTCCGCAGTCACCTGCCAGAGGGACTCTAGGATGCCCAGCGCGAATGGCGCTGGGATTTCGAGGGCCGCAGCAAGCCTGCGAGTCTTTCTGTGCGTCAACGTGCCTCGTAGCGCCATCAGCCAACCTTTACTGCTGGATTGGTCACCAGTCGGAGGCGGAAGTAAGCGTCAATGAGCGAGCTCATCATCATGGAGCGCTCGATACCTGCTGGGTGAACAGGCATGCGCCATACGCAATCTTTGTCCCAAGCGAGGATGGGGGTCTGCGGGAATCTTTCAGCTGCTCGACTCAGCCAGGCTGGATGCGACGTTTCTCCGTCCACCGAAGCAGCGATGATAAGCCGCACGAAACGCTGGCTATCATCCGCGAGCCGGTAGAACTCGTCCAGAGCTAGATCGACCGTGTTGCAATTGATCATGGCTGCCTTGCAGCGCAGCTTGATAGCGTAGCGCATAACCGTGTACCGATCCGGGTCCGCGCATAGAAAAAGGACATTGTTATAGACGGGTCTTGGCATAGTCAGCCCCTCATCGGCATGACGATGTATTCCCAAAAGAAACCGTCGTCGGTTGCTTGCTCGAATAGAAGAGGCTCATCTTTCGTGCCCGTCTTCAGGGTCACGTTTCCAGAGGCCAACTTAAGGAAGTCCGCCACGTACTCACCATTGAGCTTGATCCGCAGCAACTTGTCTGGGCCTCCGTAGAGATCCAGCACGTCTTCTGTCTCGCCTACGTCTGCCGCAGCCGATCGCATCTTTAGCTGTGTCGCCTCGAAGTCCAGCACAACGGCACCAGTCTTGGCGTCCACAAAGAGCATGCAGCGCCGGAGAGGCTCTAGCAGGCTTCCGGCGTCCAAGATGTGGCCTGGCTCGCCGTACTTAGGCATGACGCGCTCGTAATTCGGGAAAACGACTGAGAGCTTACGGCACGTGAGGGTGCGAGCTCCCATTACGAAATACAGCGTGTTGCTGTCCTCCGTCACGTGAACACACTCTCCGTTGGAGGTACCGAGGAGCCGATGAAGACTCTTGAGGCAAGCGCCTGGTATGAGGAGCTCTTGAGCGCGCGAAGCCACCGCCTTGTCCTGTTGAACATGGAGGATGTGCTTCACGCGAGACAGCCTATATGCGTCTGTCGCGACCATCGTGATGCCGTCGCCACTCAACACCAGCAAAGCAGCATCCTGCGTATACTTCGATTCCTCGCTGGTCTTCGCAAAGACGGTCCGCTCAATCGCAGAGCGAAGGGCGTGCGTCGGTACACTGCTCGCGCTGCCGGCCGGGAGAGTTGGTACAGCTGGAAAGTTGGCGCGCGCCTGGCCTACCATCTTGGTACTTGTGCGGCCAGATCGGATATGCACCCAGTGATTCGCCATCACCTTGAGCGACACATCGCCAGGTGGAAGTAACTTGATGAAGTCGTAGAGCTTGCGAGCTGGGATAGCGCAGCCGCCTTGCGCGCGCACCTTTGCTTCGCACGAAGTCTTGAGGCTCTGATCTAAATCTGTCGCCGTGATCGTCAGGACGCCTTCTGAGGCCTCGAGCAGAAAGGCCGAGAGGATCGGTATAGATGTTTTTCGCTCCACCACGTTCTGAGCGGCTGTGAGCTCACTCAAGAGATCGTTGCGGCTGACCGTGATATCAAAGTCGGCACCAGCTTGCGCCGACACGCCTACTTCTACTGCTGCTGCCATGGCTATGTCCTTTTAGGCCGCGTTCTCTCTCGTCTTGGTCGAGGTCCGCTTGCAGATGACACAGGTGTCTGCGTCGTGAGCGAGTGGCCCAAATAGGCTGGCCTCAAGTTTTGTGGGCGCATAGAATGCACATTCTCCCCTCGTTCTTCGCTATCCAATAGCGCGATCCCAGTCCGCACTTTCGGCAATAAACAAAGGTTTTTTCGGGCTTATGCTTCAGCGCTGTGGCCGCAGAGAGAATCGCTCGGCACGGGTTGCAGGCCGTGTCCCCTTCTTCGGCGTCAAAAAGGTCGTCGCCACATTCTGCACAACACGCATTCTCAAATTCGTCGTCATCGTCTTCCATCACTCCGCTCCCTTCGCTTGATCGAGCACTGAAATAGTTATCTCTGTCCTCGGGTTTAGCCAGTCGCGCCGTGTCTCTATCTCCACGCGCCTGGCTCTGCTGTCGTTCTTGATCACGCCTGCGGCTTGGAGCGCGTCGCACGTGACCTTCTCAAAGTTCGCTGCATCGCCCCGCTTGCCCTTTGGCAGATACACGAGGATCTCGACCTTGTAACTTTTAGCGTCCGGCATCTTCTCGCCGGCTGCGATAGAGGCCACCGCGGCCTTGAACAATATGGCTGGCTTCCTCACGTACCAGCGCCCTGTGCGACGATTCATGCCGCGGTAGTGATTGGCGCTCGGCGGAATGCCAGAAATTACGAGGCGCATGCCGACTGCCTCGGCTTGCGTGGCACCACCTTGCGCGGGACGTGCTCGCTGCGATGACACCAGCCGCATGACCATTCGAGATTGTGCAGCGCGTCGTTACGGTCACCGCTGCCCATCTTTCGCTCATCCTTGTGCGCTGCGTGACCTGCGTAGTGCTCGATCTTGTCTCCGTCCGCGTCCTTGATGTCGTGCAAGGGTGCGAATCTGCCGCACCGCTCGCAATGTGAGCCGGCGCGCTCGCATGCTTCAGTCCTGCGCGCTTGCCAAGCTGGTGCGCTCTTACAGATATCCACCTCCTTGCCGTCTGACTTATTCACCCGCTGCACGCGGCCGGGCCTCGGTAATCCCTTTGGCGGCTTCGGATCTGGGTAGATCTGCATTACGTCTCCTGTTGGCTATAGAGCCGCTGCTGCGCTCAGACGGCGATAGATCGCCACGTCCATTGCTCCAGGTCGCACCCTAGAGCGGTGGCTGTGCGAAGGCCACGAGCGCAGCAGGCGCGCCATGCGCCTTAGTCGCCTCTCTTGTTTAGCCGTCGCCGTAGCCGTAGCCGTCGCCGTAGCCGGAGCCGTCGCCGTCGCTGGAGCCGTAGCCGGAGCCGGAGCCGGAGCCGTCGCCGTCGCCGTCGCTGGAGCCGTAGCCGGAGCCGTCGCCGTCGCCGGAGCCGTAGCCGTAGCCGGAGCCGGAGCCGTAGCCGTCGCCGTAGCCGTCGCCGGAGCCGTCGCCGTCGCCGTCGCTGGAGCCGTAGCCGGAGCCGTCGCCGTCGCCGTAGCCGTAGCCGTAGCCGGAGCCGGAGCCGGAGCCGTCGCCGGAGCCGGAGCCGGAGCCGTCGCCGTCGCCGGAGCCGTAGCCATAGCCGGAGCCGGAGCTGTAGCCGTAGCCGGAGCCGGAGCCGGAGCCGGAGCCGGAGCCGGAGCCGGAGCCGGAGCCGATCACTTCTTCCATACGGGCACCGCTCTAATGCTTGCCTCGGCCTCGGGCGTGGTATGCAATACCTCGATTACTTCGGTGAGCTGCACGCGGGGCACAGCGATCGGAAACTTACACTTGGCCGGCTGCGAAGTGCCTTCCACTGCTAACTGCGAGAGGGACGCGGCACCTTCCCAGTACCATATGCGCCGGGCGTCTTCTACCACGCCCTCTTTTCCCTCTAGGGATACCAGCCTGCCAGCGAAAACTCCCGCCGAGTAAGTCCGTACAATTACATATGGAAGGCTGGCAGTTTCAGGGCTATCAAACGTCTTCTTTTTCACAAGAAACCTTTCTCAGTGCGGGCAAAGAGTCCTAATTTTGGTTAACGGCTTGAGGCCGAATCAGCGAACGCCTCGCACGAGTTGCGATCGTGAATCCAGCAAGCCGCGCAGAATTGAAACACCACGCACCGCAGCACCCGAGTCGTTCCCCGCGTTGTGAACGGGCGCGCGCAGTGCGAGCAGACGATGACGCGACGTACCGCCATCAGATCCCCCGATCCCGCGCGGGAGGGTGCAGAGGAAGGTGCACGGGAGGGTGTGGGCGCGGAAAGTGCAGCAGGATAAAGAAGAAATCGAGCATGGATAGTCCTATCTGGCCGAGGCCGGTTTGCGAATAAAGTAGAAGCGCCGGCACAAGCCGCACTCCCAGGAGAGGAAGCCGAGAGATGCCATGAGGCGGAAGCGCAGGGAGTGAATGTCCTGGCGCCGAAGAGATCGGTAGTCGCACGTCGGGCACCAGCCGGAAGCGAGCAGGGTGCTCCGTCGTACATGCGGGTAAAGTGCTTGCGCTCTCATGGTTGGCCGCAGCCTCCCTGTATCCGGTACTCGTAGAGGCCTGCTGCTCCGCCTGGCGCGTGGCGACGTTCCACCACGTAGCCGCCGAAGCGAGGTTTGCGGAGGTCCCGGATGCGAGCACTCACGCCTTGCTGTGTCGCACCAGCGCCGCGCTTCCAGATCGCGTCGATGAGTTGGGCAATCGTCCACCAGCCACCCGAGAGCATAAGCTCGCGCACATAGACAAGCTGGGTTGCGAGCCGGTTCTGGTCGGCCTCTGGCTCGTACGTCGCGCCGTCGAAGCGCGGAACGGGCGTTGCGGTTGGTACGAGACCGGGAATCGATAGCTGATCAAGTGCCATCAGTTCGCCGCCAGGGGGAAGTAGGACGCAATGAAGAGGAAGGCTGCGGCCAGCGCCATAAAGCCGATCACCGCCCACTCATAACCGCCAAGGCCAGACTCAGGCTGCCACGAGGGACCGTCATTGGAGCTGCTCGGCTGGCGCTTGCGGGCGTTACGGTGCGCACAGGCCGGGATGAAGCACTCAGGGCAGGGCCTCGGGCCGGTGAGGTTAAGAGCCCAGCCGTGTGTGCCGCATACGACAACCGAGTCGGTAAAGATCTCTTTGCAGTAGGCGAGGGCATCGGAGGCCTGCAGGAGATCGTCGTGCAGGTTCACCATGTCCCAGCGCTTGCGCTCGTAGTTCCAGAGCTCTGTGAAGGTGACCCCGTCATCCCCAGTCTTTGTCTGGTAGATAAGCTGCAGGTACACCCAGTAAGGAAGAGGGCTGTCGTCCAAGATTGAGGGCGCTGCGACTGCTGTGCGCCGTTGCGGGATGGCCGATCCCCGCGCTTTAGGCCACTGGTAGATCTGTGCGGGGTGCTTCGCTTGAGTGCTCATGGCTTCCTCTTCACGTTCCCTTGACTGCGTATGTTCCGTTGCCCCTGTCTTCCAGGCACAGGGCGTCGAGGAGCTGCTTGCTGGGTAGTTCTGTTCCGGCTAGTACCGCGTTGATGTGGGCCTGGCTGACTTCCCCTTGCGAAACGCCTTGGCCAAAACTGATAGAGAACGAGAGCTGTGATTGAACATCGCAAAGCGTCTGACGCATGTTGGGGGACATTGACCTTCTCTCTTTCTTCGCCTTTTCTAGAGCAGAGAGAGCGAGTCAAGCGAGATAACGAAAGAGTGTCTAGCCAGTACTTGTGGCGGGCAACTCTGGCTTGGCTGGTACCAAGCCGCGCTCGATGAGGTCGAGCACCGCGGAAAGTGGAATGCGCCGTGAACGGCCCAGCTTGACGCTCACAACATCTCGGCGGTACACCATTGCCCACACGTGCTGCTCTTTGCAGCTCAGCATCTCCGCTACCTGCGGTACGCGTAATAGCTTGGGAGTCTCAGTAGTTGGCACCTTTTACCGCCCTCAACACTGTTTCAGTGTTGAGTTGAACTATAAGGGGACACGAATAGCGTGTCAACACTATTTTCGTGTCCTTTTACTTGCGCCCGCTTTATGTTGACTTTGGGCTACACTCTTTTTGTGTTTGCAGTCCTTGTAGGAGTCTTTCAATGAAGATCGTGGGCAAGATCGACGCGGGCAAATTGCTCACCCTTATGCCCTCTACGGAGATGGTCAACTACCTACGCCAGAGACGGCTAGCACTGACAGGAGAGAGAATCGCGGATCTTGGAAGAGCTATGGGCATACAGCCGCAACAAGCCGTAGATCTCTTGGCTGGTCGGCGCCCGTTCACTCATAAAACCATCAATAAGCTGAACGAGATAGACCCAGAGTACGAGCTTGTGCCATTGATAGGGGTTTTCAGGAAGAAGTAGAGAGGAAGCGATGGAGTCGATAAGTGACTGGAACGCAGGCTTGTTCCTCCTGGCGATCGTCTGGTGGATAGGTGGAGCTTTTGCGGTGGCGGATGCTGCGAAAACAAGGGGAGAAAGCGCTTTCGGGTGGTTCATGATGGGTGCCCTCTTTGGACCAATAGCCGCGCCGCTGATGCTTATCGCTCGGAAATCCGGTGAGAGGTGAGGCCATCCATCGCTCTGGCTTGCTCCCTAATTTTGGCGGCCACCAGCCATGCGCTTCTTGCTCAGGATGTGACTGCCGAACAGCTGACCGTCGATGGCAGCAAAAAATGGCAGGTCCTCACGATGGAAGATCGCATGGACGGGAACATCTGGAGGAACCTCATGCAGCAATCCAAAGATGCAGTTGGGTTTGTAGGGGGCGAAGACTACCCCATACTGCTGCTACCCTGCAGCAAAAACGCGCCGCGTACTATAACCATTCACACGAAAGCCCTGCTTCAGGGCGACCCTGAGGGACTGGCGCAGGTGAGATTGAGACTTTCCCGCAATCCGCCAGTCCAGTACACCTTTAGGATTGCCTCGGATCATGCAATTGTGGGGCCAGTCGGACTGAAGGATCCCGTCCTGATATTGAATGGCGTTGGCGATTTGCTTGTAGAGTTACCCATCTACAAGCCGGAGGGGAGCCGGCTCGCATCCTTCGATCTTTTTGAGATGAGCGATGCGATGGATGCGGGGAAGTGCGACCGTTGACCCTTCAGACGCCACCTGCCACCCGTTGACTTATAGGCCAACAAGCGCCGCGCCCTCACGCCATGTCGAACGTGAGGGCAATCCCAGGTTTCTATTTTCTTTGTTACAAACTGACGGTACCAAACTGTTGGAGTCTCTAGTACGGTACAGAGGTCACTCGGGCGCCTCGGTCTATGCCTTTGCCTCAATCAGCGCTCGGCGGGCGCTTTCCCGCGCCTTCTCTCAAGCCTAATAGAAATCGCAACATACACTACAAATGCGCCAATCAACACCCCCATAGCTGAAAGAAAGAAGACGTCCATGCTTGCCGCCTCGTCTATCGATAGTGCTTCTCAGCGCTTAACTTGGTCAAATCTAGCCTATGTGAGCGGCGCAGTCTTTACGATTCTGGCTGCGATGGTCGTCCTCTTAGAGAAGAGGAGTGTAGCCACTAATACGTCTGTTGGTAGAAAAGGCCGTTCTCAGCAAGCATCTAAAAAGTCTCTCCTGGCGGAATTCCTTGGCTTGTTTGCGGCAATCGTAAGTCTTGGCGGCACTGTGGGTGCGATTCATTACGGCAATCTCATAAGCCACTTGAAAGATGACGACCTCGAGTCTTTTAAGACACAGGCAAGCGTCGATATAGCTCAGGCCGGCACAACGGCGCAAAATGCTCTCTGGTCTTCGATGCAGGCTAGGAATGATGCAACTAACGCAGCCGACAACACCAAGGGGTTGCAGGGCGGCATGACTGCTATAAAAACCCAGATAGAGACTCAAGGTAGGCTGTATCGGGGGTCCCATCGAGCAATCAAGCCCTCTGGCGTCGAGGTCAAGACGCTCTTTGGTTTCGGACGCACATTCGTGCAGGTAGTGTGTAATGCGGGCGATCAGGAGGCTTGTAATCTCCAGCGTCAATTGCTCACACTGCTAAGCGTAGCCTCGATACCTACGATACCTGGTACCGTTTTTGGCCCTGGCTTAAGCGATCCATTGAATGTGCCGGGCGTTCACCTGCATTACGACGAAAGCGTCAAGTCTCGTGAGCTTGCCGATCGAATCCTCAAGATACTTGAGACAAGTGAAGTACACGCGGAAGAGGGGAAACAAGTTACTTCTGACAAAGTTGTTCCTTTGCCAGAGGAGCAGCTTCTCCGTTATAACCGGATTGAACCAGATAGTCGCCTCTGGATCGTTATCGGCCCCGCGAGGTGATGACCAAAGATTGGTTTGCGCTGGCTGTAATCACGCCTACTCTAGCCGCATGTCCCTCTTCAAGCGCGGCAAGGTCTATTGGTACAAGTTTCAGTTTGCCGGCATCCTCATTCGAGAGACTAGCCACAGCACCAGCAAGGAAGTCGCAGCGCGAGCGGAGCGGGAGCGCCGGCGCCAGCTTGAGCTCGGCATAAACCATCTCGAGGCTGTACGCCATCCCCGCATGCTCAGCCTGGTAATGGAGGATTGGCTCAGGCATAGCGCGCACTGGGCCGCCAACACCCTACGCATCAACAGAACGAACTGCGGCCACCTCTCCGCCCACTTCGGCCGGCTCCTGGCCAATGAGGTGACAGCCCAGCACATCAGCCGCTACCAGGCTGCGCGACTCAAGGCCGGCGTGGCGCCGAAGACAATCAATCTTGAGATCGCCACTCTGCGTCAGATCCTCCGCGCGGAAGGCTTCTGGGCTCCCCTGCAGGGCAAGGTCAAGATGCTGCGCACCAGGGATGAGGTTGGGAGAGCGCTCACACCGGATGAGATCAGCCGGATTGAGGCGGCCGCGCTCCAGACTCGCTCCCGCTCCCTTCCTGTCGCCCTCACACTCTACCGCTTCACCGGTATGCGCCTCTCAGAGCTACGTCTCATGCAGTGGCACCAGGTAGACCTCCTCTCGGGCCATCTGATCGTCGGCCGCGGGAAGACCAAGGCTGGGGAAGGCCGCAAGATCCCGCTCGCCTCCAAAGCTCTACGCGAGCTCCTTGAATGGCGCGGCAAGTTTCCAGGGGCCAATCCGGCGCATTACGTCTTCCCTTCCGAGCGGTACGGGCTGGATGGGGAAAATGGGCATAAGGATGGCGACGTGACAGTCTACGATATCAACCCAGGAAAGCCGATCGGTAGCTGGAAGACAGCCTGGACTCGCTGCCGCGAGATCGCGGGCGTCAAGTGCCGCACCCATGACTTCCGCCATAGCTTTGTCAGCCGACTGGCCGAAAGCCCCGACGTTTCAGACGCCACAATGATGGCGCTTACCGGCCACGTCTCAAAGCGAATGCTTGAGCACTACACGCATAGCCGCGTCGAGGCTAAGCGCAAAGCTGTCGAGTTGCTCCTTACAGACGAGGAGCGAGGTGGGCACACCAGCGGGCACAGCGACTTGGATAAAAGAGGGGGTGGGCACAAAACTAGGCACAGGTTTTTAGATGAGGAAGGATAAAAGCCTGTAAGTCATTGATTTAATTGGCTCCTGAGGTAGGACTCGAACCTACAACCCTTCGGTTAACAGCCGAATGCTCTGCCATTGAGCTACTCAGGAGTGTGCTGGCGGGGGGCTTGCGCCTCAACCAGTATTAACGAAAAGGACCGAGCGCGTCAAAGGGTTGGCGGCCAGCTGAAACTGCCACTCTACTCGTAATCTACTCGTTGACAAGCGCACCCCGTTGCGCAAGGATCGCCTCGGCCGCCCGGCGGCCTGAGGCGAGCGCGCCCTGCTGCGAGGGCTGCTCCTGAGCGTCGGAGCAGATGTAGACGTTATCTGCAAGCCTGGGCGGGTTGGCCTGCCACTGGGTCGTACGTGCCAGGGGAAGAGCATAGCGGATGGGGTAGCCGGCGAGCAGCTGCCACTCGGCGACCTGCTCGCCAAACCAGAGCGTAGCCTGCTCGCGCACCAGCGCATCGAGCAGCTGCATCTCCTCATCGTTGGCCGGTCCGATCCCGACACAGCTAACCGCGATCAACTCCTGGCCTTGGGGCGCGTACCGGCGGGAGACCTGACTCATCACAGCCAGGTTATTGATTGGCCCGGCGCCGGGGCCTTCGCCGTTCAGCACCAGGATGGGGCCTTCGACTGGACTCTTGGTGGCGGTGTAGTAGAGCGTGGTGGTCGAGCACCACTCCCGTAGTTCGCGAGCCTGCGCCCGCCGGGGGCTAAGCAGGTCGGTGAGCAGGGGCCGCTGCTCGTACTCGGCGACGGCGAGAACCACGTGTTTTGCCTCGATGGTACGTCCATCGGCGAGCGCAACCGAAAAGCGTTGAGCTGATCGCGTGAGCGCGTTGACGCGGGCGCCCGTCTCGAGCGTGCCGGGTCTCAGTCTGGCCGCTAGTTGCTGGGGAATCTTCTCCATGCCTTCCAGCGGGACCGCGACCGAACCTGTCGCGAACATGCGAAAGAGAAACTGAAAGTAGCGGCTGGAGGTGACAAGCTCCTGCTCGAGAAAGATGCCCCCGAAGAAAGGCGAAAAGAAGCGCTCTACCATGCGGGGCGAGAAGCCAAACTTGCGCAGGTAGTCATAGGTCGGCATATCCGGGCGGGTAAACAGGTCAGCCGGCTCACCCGAGCGAACCCGCGCACGCAGCGCAGCCACGCGTATTTTGTCAGAGAGCGGGACGATGTCGTCAAAGAGAAAACGCGCCGCTGCCAGCGACTCACGCCACGGGTCAGCGAAGCGATGGAAGCGCCCCCCGTGCCAGACCAGCGCTCCTGGCGTCAGGCGGCGCAGCTTGAGCGAGCGATAGTGCAGAGCCTTGCGTGCCTCAGGGTAGGCAGTCAGCATGATCTGGAAACCGCGGTCCAGGCGAAAGCCATCGACGAGGTCGGTGCGCACGCGTCCGCCGGGCGCATCAGCGGCCTCAAGGAGTAACACGTCGAGGCCGGCTTGCTCAAGCAGACCGGCGCAGCGCAAGCCCGCCAGCCCCGCGCCAACGATGACTACATCCTTCTCCACTTACTGCTCCCGGCTCCCTATCGCTGACACGTTCGATCCACAAGCCGGTGCCTTGAGTTATCCGGCGTAGGTGCCTTCGCAGTATAGCCGCTCGTGCTTGACGATCCAGGCGGCCCCGGTCTGCTACTCAGTAAGTCGCTTGGCCGAGCTCCGCGATCGCCTGCTCGGCGCGGGCGCGCAGAGCGACCAGCTCCTGCGGGCTCTTGCGTCGCAGGGTGGAGTACGGCATGAGCAGGCGGGGATTGCTGCTCAGCTTCTCGCTGTTGCGCTCGAGAAAGGTCCAGTACAGCGCCGTGAAAGGGCACGAGCCTTCGCCGAGCGCCAGCTTGGGGTTGTACTGGCATTTACCGCAGTAATCGCTCATGCGATTGATGTACGCTGCGCCGCTTACGTATGGCTTGGTCGCGGTTACTCCGCCATCTCCAAAGGTCCCCATGCCCAGTACGTTCGGCTCCACGACCCAGTCGTAGGCGTCGATATAGGCGATCCAAAACCAGTCGGTCAGCTCCCGTGGCGAGTAGCCGCAGAGCGTGGCGAGATTGCTGAGCACCATGAGCCGGTTAATGTGGTGCGACCAGCCGTCATGCACCACCTGGCGCACCACCGTGTCCAGGCAGTTGAGCCCGGACGCAACGCCCCAGTAAGCTGCCGGCAGAGGCAGCGCGGCGCCCAGGGCTGAAGGGCGCGCTCCTGGTTCGGGTGGCGGCACTGGCTGAGGATCGGAAGCTTCTTCAGCCTTGCGTCTGGCCAGGCGTCTTGGCTTCGGACGCGGAGCTTCAGGCGCCGCCGCGACATTCCGGTACCCGTCGGTGACGCGATGCACATGGCGCATAAACTCGCGCCAGCCCAAGATCTGGCGAATAAAGCCCTCGGCACTGGCGAGCGGAATACGACCTGCGCGCGCCTCCGCCTCGACGTCGCCGATCACCCGGGCAGGCAGCAGCCGGCTGATGTTGATCAGCGCTGAGACCTTGCTGTGGAACATCTCCGGTTCCCGCGTGTACATCGCGTCTTCGTAGGGGCCGAAGACCGGCAGCAGTTGCTGGAGCGCGAAGTGCCAGCAGCTCTCCACCTCATCCGCGGTCATCGGCAGGTCGAAGCCTTCAGTGGTACCGAAGTGATTCGGAAAGAGCCTGTCGACCGCTTCGATCGCCTCCCTGGTCACCTCGTCGGGCGCGTATACCGGCCGCGCAGGGACCGCAGGCTGCCCACGGTAGGGTTTGCGATTTTCCTCGTCAAACGAGTAACGACCGCCGAGAGGCTCCCGCTTTCCCCGCACATCGAGCTCATCCATCAGGATGCCGGTCTTGTCACGCATGGCGCGGTAGAAGCGATCCATCAGGTAGCGCTTCTGAACTGCAGGCTGCGTGTTAACACCATAGACTTTGTCAAAGTCCGCGGCACGCGAGAGCCAGGTCGTGTCCTCGACCTGCTGCAGCGGTACACCGGCTGCGACCGCCTGCGCCATATCGTGGCGCATCTCGCGCTCCGCCGGCTCCATCATGGTGAGCGAGGAAAAGTGATGCTGTTTGTGCATCTCAACGAGGCCGTCTGCAAAGATGCCATCGGTGAAGTAATAGATCACCTTTGCCCCACGCGCGGCCTGCTCGAGCGCAAAGTGACGCTGCGACGCGAGGATGAGCGCCAGCTTCTTCTTGTGGTAAGGCCGGCGACGCGCTTTGGCCAGCGCCTCCATCATCACGATGCCTGTTTGACCGGGCTCAAGAGCTTGAAGCGGGCCGGCTTGATCGGTGAGTCGGTCATAGGGCACATAGACCCACTGACGCGCGGCGATCTCCTTCTTACCGGGGCGCGCAGCCTCGATCCGCTCGGCGAAGAGGCTCTTGCCGGAGGCATTGGTCATCGTGCGTTCTCTTGGTGGAAGTTCACACCTCGAGCCTACCTGCAGCGCCCGGCGTACTTCGAGGCTCCATGGAAGCGTCTTTCACACGATCGAAGAGCCCGTCGTGCGGCTCTGCAGCCGGCCGCTTGAGCCGGCCGCGCGAGCCGCGCAGAGAGCGTTAGAAGAGCAGCACCGCGACCCGGTAGTTGGTAAAGCCCGCACCCGCCGAGCCGACCGGCGCGCAGCCGCCCACTGCCGCTGTACCAAAGTGGCGGCTACGCACCAGGTCGACCAGCGGCTGCGGCAAGGCAAGGTCCGCACCCTGCCAGCGAACAATGGTTCCGGGAGTGGAACCCTCGAGCATCCCGTCCGCCAGGGGACAGTTCCGGCGCGTCTCGTCTCGGAGCTTTAGAGAGGTCCCGGCAGCGTCCGCAACGGCCGGCACGCCGAGCGCAAGCAGCTCTGCGGTGACTCGCTGCTCGACTTCAACGACCGAGAGTGCCGGCACGTTCGCAGCAAAATCCTCGACCGCGTAGAGCGTGCCTCCGGAGGCAAAGACCGCGACGCCTAGCGCGTTCATGCGCGGATCGAGGATGTTGGTGCGATGCGGGATCGATTGCATCCAGGCTTGAGCAATCTGGCGCGCGCTGCCGCCCTGGGCGATATTTTCTGCAACGCTTGAAAAGCGTGCTCCTGCGGCAGCGGCGCGGGCTACCAGCTCGGGCTCACCAGGATAGCGGTGCGAGAGCTCGCTGTTTGCCTTGAACGCCATCAGCTGCGCATGGGTACGTGCCGCGGCCGCAAGCTCCGGGCTCCAGCCAAGAGGCGCCAGGCCTTGTGCTGCTCGTTCGGCGTTTGCCCGGTCGAAGATGAGCCGAACATTTGGTGGCTGGACATCAAGTGGCGACGAGCCGGCGGATGGATCACCGACAGCGTGCCAATCATCGAGAGCCACCGAGTGGCCTGCAGGTGCGGGTGCCTGAGCAAGGAGACTTTCGAGCGCTACCAAAGTGAGGACAAAGGCGAAACTGCGAGCAAGACCGAAGAGGGAGAGACGGCGGGCGGAGCCACCGGGAGCTGCCGGAGTCAAGCCGAGATCAATCAGGCCCACTCGCGCCTTTTACTCCGCTGCGCATGATGACCCATGGGCGTCACGTCAGCGCGTGGCCTGCGCTGCCTGAGTACGCTGGCCGGTCGCGCCACCACCGCGTGCGGTGTTCGGCTGGGCACGATCATCGAGCGTGTAGATGACCTCGCCGGGCCGGGTATAGTGCAGCCGCTCGCGCGCCTCGTGCTCGATCGCGTCCGGATCATCACGCAAGTGCTCCACATGCTGCGTCAGCTGCGCGTTCTCAATCGAGAGCTTTTGGATCTCGGCGGCGAGCACGCGATCTTCACTTCGCTTCTGGGCATACGCGGTGATGCCATTGTGCCCGAAGACCGCATGGTAGGCACACAGCCCGGCGAGCGTAATGGCTGCGCCGGTCGCGACGCGACGGCGGCTGCGGTAAAGTGCGCGGGTTGCGCGCTGCAGCGGGTTAAGTTGCCGTGCCTGCACTGTCCTTGCCTGCTCCCTGTTGATCCGGCGCGATTACTGCATGACCCAGTCCTTGGCCAGCTTGCTGAACCTCGCGCTGTCACCCTCGTTGCGCACTTCGGTGTACACGCGCACGACAGGTTCGGTACCGCTCAGTCGATAGCAAACCCAGGAGCCATCCTCAAGGATTAGCTTCAGCCCGTCGGTGCGTACCACGCTCGCTACCTTCAGGCCGCTCAGGTCAGCCGGATCGTCCTTTATCTTTTCAGTGAACTTGGTCTTGATCTCCGGGGTCAAGCGGAAGTTCTCACGATGCGGGTAGTAGGAACCTACTTGAGCAAACAGCTCTTTGAGCTGGGTACCAAGGTTCTTGCCGCGGCGTGCGACCATCTCGGTCACCAGCAGCCCGGCCAGCACGCCGTCCTTCTCCGGCACGTGGCCGCGAATGGTCAGACCAGCGCTCTCCTCGCCGCCGATGATGATCTTGTCCCGGTTGATGAGCTCGCCGATGTATTTGAAGCCCACCGGGGTTTCATAGAGCTGGATGTTGTGTTTCTCAGCGACTGCATTGATCAGGTTGGTGGTCGCGACCGATTTCGCAACGCCGTTCTTCCAGCCGCGTGTCTCCATCAGATAGTCAAAGAGCAGTGCCACTATGTAGTTCGGCTGGATGTAGGTGCCATCCTCATCGACGATGCCGAACCGATCCGCATCGCCATCGGTTGCGATGCCGATGTGCGCGCCGGTCTCCTTCATCCTGGCTCGAGCCTCGTCAAGCAGTTCGCCATCGGGCTCAGGCGCGTGGCCGCCAAAGAGCACATCGCGGTAATCGTGCACCGTCTCCACGGGAACACCGTGGCTTTTCAGAATCTCGGAGCTATAGCCACGCGCCGCACCCCAGAAAGGATCGAAGACCACCTTGATGCCGGACTTGGCGATCACCTCGAGGTCAACCAGCTCCGCCAGGCGCTTCAGGTAGCTCGCCTTGACGTCGATCTCTTGAAACTTCGCGTCGCCGCCAGGCGAGTCAGGCACGGTATCGCCGAGCGCGGCGATCCTGGCTTCGATCTGCTTGGTTGTCTCAGGCAGCGCAGGGGCGCCGTCGGGTGTTGAAAACTTGATGCCGTTGTACTCGGGTGGATTGTGCGATGCGGTAAAGTTGATCGCACCCCCGGCCTGGTGCTCGCGTACCGCGTAGGCAATCGCGGGGGTGGGCGCCGGCTCCGGGATCACCAGTGGGGTTACCCCGTGCGAGGCGAGAATCCGAGCTGCCTCGGCGACAAAAGTTTCGCCCAGAAAGCGAGGGTCTCGCCCTACGAGCACCGTGTGCGCGCCCGGCTGCGCGGCAACATACTGGGCGATGCCGGTGACGGCGCGACGGATGTTGGCCATCGTAAACTCCTCGGCCACGATTGCCCGCCACCCTGAAGTTCCAAACTTGATCTCTGTTGGCATCTCTCTCACCCTACTGTTCTCTTGAACCTTGACGATTGAAGCATGATCACTGACACACGGCTGGTGCGAAACTCCGGGACCGCGAGTTGACCCAGTGCGCTACCTGGCCATTCCCACTGCACTCGCACTCAAGACCGCGCTTGGAAGTCGCGCTTGTGGGATGCGCAAGTCGCGCGCTGCGAGGCTATCTTATCGCGGGAGCTCTCTGGAAGACCAAGTCAAGCTTCAGTCTAAACAGCGCGTTAGCGCTGCGAAGCGCCGGGAGGGGCGGCGGACTTTGCTATCCTGAGAGCGCGTAACGCATGCGACTCCTTTACTTCGTGTTCATCGTCAGCATCGCGGCACTGCTTGGGGCAGCCTTCGCCATCCTCCGCTCTGTGCGGGCCCACGGGCGAGCCGGCGATGACAGAAGCCTCGGGCCACCAGACGATCAAGCTTCTGAAAGAAGCAGCATGAGCTCGGGGCAGAACCCCGATGCCAGGCAAGAACCACCTATAGATCCTTGACGTCAGACTTTGCCCGGCCACTGAGAAGCGAATGCATTCGTCACCCACGCATTGTGGTCGACTTGCCCGTAGGAGAAAGCAGCCATGCCACAACTCGCAGAAGAGTCACCCCTTTCCGGTCCATTCGCCTCGTTGATACTGGCGCGCCAGTCGATCCTTGTCAGAGGTATCTCTGTGCTGGCAGGCTCGCTCTTCATCGCGGGTTGTGCTCATGTGGCGGTGCCTCTTTTCTTCACCCCGGTTCCGATGACGCTGCAGCCATTCGCCGTCCTGCTGATCGGGCTTTTGCTCGGTCCCGGCCTCGGCGCTGCGACCTGCGCGGCGTATCTGCTTGAAGGCTCGCTTGGCTTGCCTGTCTTTACGCCGCAGGGTGCCGGCGGCATGCTTCAGCTGCTTGGCCCCACCGGCGGGTACCTGCTCTCCTACCCGGGGGCGGCTGCCCTCGCGGGGTGCCTCTCCAGGCTCGGTCTGCGCAAGGGCTTGACCTGGAACCTGCTGGGAGCTGGTGTTGCCAACCTGCTGATTCTAGCTGCCGGCGCATGCTGGCTGGCTCTGCTGACCCACCAGGCCGCCGCAACTGTCTACCATGCAGCGGTGCTGCCCTTCCTGCTGGGTGACACCGTGAAAGTGGTGCTGGCCGGCTTGCTTGCGACGGGATGGCAGCGCGCCCGCTTTCACCCAACGCACACGCCACAGCTAGGCTAGCCCCGACCGGCTGCACGCACGGTGGCGTGAAGCGTATCGTTAAGCTTGATCCTCTGGTAGCAAGCTTGGCGTCCTGGCAGCGTGTTACCCGCAGGTTGACACATCATCAATCGGCCAGAGTGCCGTACTCAGGACAGAGCGGCGGTCTCCCTTTGTCGACCAGGCTCGGCCGATCAGCAGAAAGGAATTTTGTACTGTGACGACTACTTCGACCTCTCCGCGAACCGAGCCAGCGCAGGCCTCGCTCGATGCCTCGCTGCGCGAAATCTCCATCGCGCATAGTCCTGACTCCGATGACGCATTCATGTTCTACGGTCTTGCGACCAACAAGATTCGCGTGCCGGGATACAAGTTTACGCACGAACTTTGCGACATCGAGACACTCAACCATCGCGCGCTGCACGAGGCGTTCTACGACGTGACCGCGATCTCCTTCCATGCCTACCCGTACCTGCAGAAGAACTATGCCCTGATGGCCTGCGGCGGCTCGGTCGGTGAAAACTACGGACCCATGATTGTCGCGCCGCAGCGATACACACACGACGAGATTAAGAAGATCAAGATTGCGGTGCCTGGTACCCTCACTACGGCGTACTTGACGCTGAAGCTGTTCGCGCCCGAGATCGAGACCGAGGTTGTGCCTTTTGACCAGATCATCCCACAGGTGCTGGCCGGCAACTATCAGGCAGGGCTCATCATTCACGAGGGGCAGCTCACCTATGGCAACAACGGATTGCACAAGGCGATTGATTTAGGCATTTGGTGGCAGGAGCAGACCGGACTACCCCTTCCCCTGGGCGGCAATGCGATCAAGCGCTCGCTCGGGCCAGAGGCGATGCAAATCACGACCAAGGCTCTGCGCGATTCGATCCAGCACGGGCTCGATCATCGCGAGTCGGCGCTCGCGTACGCGATGCAGTTTGCCCGGGATCTGGATCCCACGCTGGCGGACAAGTTCGTTGGCATGTATGTGAACGAGCGGACGCTGAGCTACGGCGCCGACGGCCGGGAGGCAATCCGCAGGCTGCTCGAGATGGGGCACGAGCGCGGGATTATTCCCGAGGTAGCCAGGCTGGATTTCATCGAGCCCTGATGGTTGTTCGCCGGTCGATGGACACAAGCGTGAACAGAAAAGGCCTCGCGATTGCGAGGCCTTTTCTTGCGACCTGCTTACGCGGTTCCAAGCAGCTGGGATAGCTTGTGACCAGCTTGTATCGAGAGGGTTGGTTACGTTTCAGCCATCAAGAGAATCGTTGTAGAACGGTCGGGCGGATCTCTGCCTATTCCTAAAATGCCAAAAGTTGACTTGACCATTCCCTGTCGATCGAGCCTGTCGGGGAATGGAGCAGCTCGCTGAAGAGAGAGCCGTTTCGGTCCGCGCATGTGCGATCATGGGTGCTTGGCCGACTCACTGCCTCCAACCAGTCTCGCTCGCCTGACGCTTGTGGCGCGCCGTCAGCCGCTGGCCGCGGCCGGCCTGCTGCTGGTCGCGCTCTTCCTGGCGCTTGCCCTGCTCGCTCCGGCCCTAGCACCTTACTCCCCTGCTTCAATCGACCTGGCGCACCGGCTCGCAGGGCCCTCTGCCACGCACTGGTTCGGCACCGACGAGCTTGGACGCGACATCCTCTCGCGCATCATCTTCGGCGCGCGCATCTCGCTGATCGTCGCCACCTCGGTGGTCGCCTGCTCGCTTGCGCTTGGCCTGGTGCTTGGTGGTCTGGCAGGCTTTTACGGCGGCGTTCTCGATACTGCCTTAAACATTTTCGTCATGAACGCCTTTCTTGCCCTGCCCGGCATTCTGCTGGCGATCGCTTTCGTTGCCTTTCTCGGACCGGGCTTGCTGAACCTGATCCTCGCGCTTTCGATCGGCGGCTGGGTCGGCTATGCGCGGCTCGTCCGGGCGCAGGTGCTCTCGGTGCGCGAAAAGGAGTTTGTCGAGGCAGCACGCGCGCTAGGTGCGAGCGACCTGCGCCTCTTCACCCGGCACATCCTGCCCAACATCCTGCAGCCGCTCACCGTTCAGGCCGCGATCGGCATGGCTGGCGCCGTGCTTGCCGAGGCTACCCTGAGCTTCTTGGGCCTCGGCGTGCCGCCACCGGCTGCGAGCTGGGGTGGCATGCTGAACGATGCCCGAACCCACCTCTTCGATGCGCCCCACCTGGTCGTTTTTCCGGCGATCGCCGTGATGCTCTGCGTGCTCTCCTTCAACTTTATCGGCGATGCGCTGCGGGACTTTCTCGACCCACGCACCCGCATCGCGATTGGGTTGTGAGAGTCGGGGTCATCTCGGATACGCACGGACTCCTGCGGCCGGAGGCGCTTACGGCGCTCGAGGGCACGGATCTCATCCTGCACGCGGGCGACGTCGGCGACCCTGCGGTTCTCGACGCGCTCGCAGCGATCGCACCGGTGATCGCAGTCCGCGGCAATGTGGATACCCATGGACGTTGTGCCGAGCTCGCGCCCAGAGAATACGTAACCGTGGGTGGTCGCAATCTCTATATGGTGCATGACCTGGCCGCGCTCGACCTCGACCCGGCAGCAGCAGAGCTGAGCGCGGTGATCTATGGCCACTCGCACAAGCCGCTGATCGAGTGGCGCAAGGGAGTGCTTTTCTTCAATCCCGGCGCCGCAGGTCCGCGCCGCTTTTCGCTTCCCGTGTGCCTGGGCATGCTCGAGATCGACCAGCAGCGGCTGGATGCGCGCCTCATTCCGCTGCTCTAGCCATGTAAGTTAGCCAGGTGAGTTACCCGCGGATACGGGGATTGACTAGAACGTAAGCAACATCTGTCAGCAGATTGACCAGCACATAGGTCAGCCCGATCGCCAGGATGCAGCCCTGGACGAGCGCGTAGTCGCGGTTCGAGATTGCAGAGACGGTGAGCTGGCCGATCCCTGGCCAGCTGAAGATCTTCTCGGTCACGATAGCGCCGGCAAGGAGCGCACCAAACTGCAGGCCCACCAGGGTGATGATCGGGATCAGCGCGTTACGCAGCGCGTGCCGGTAGATGACCACGCGCTCGGGCAAGCCTTTTGCCCGCGCGGTGCGGATATAGTCCTGGCCCATCTCCTCCAGCATCGCGGTCCGCACCATGCGGGTCAAGATGGCGGCCAGTGCCGAGCCCATAGTGATCGCCGGCAGCACCAGGTACTCTGGGCCGGCCGCGCCGCTCACCGGCAGCCAGCCGAGCCGAATGGACACCAGGAGAATGAGGAGGGGGCCAAGCGCGAAGACCGGAAAGGAGAGCCCCAGCAGACTCACGCCCCCGAGCAGATGGTCCTGCCAGCGGCCCCGATAGAGTGAGGCCGCGACCCCGGCCGGGATAGCCAGCAGCAACGCGAGGACAAGGGCCGCAAGCGTGAGCGAGACCGTATAGGGATAGCGCGTGAGCACCAGGTGGGTGACCGAGTCATTCAGGCGCAGAGACCGGCCCAGATCGCCGTGCAGGACCCCCCGCCAGTAACGCACATACTGGGTGCCGAGCGGCAGGTCGAGCCCGTAGCTGTGGCGCAGCGCGGCGACATCGGCTACCCGCGCGCCTTCGCCCAGCATCTGCTGGATCGGGTCGCCAGGTACCAGGTGGATCAGCAGGAAGACCAGTGACACTACCAGCCACACCACGGGAATGGTGTAGACCAGCCGGAAGAGCAGCGTGCGCATCGCTCGCTTCATCGCGCGCCGGCTCCGGAGCCAAGATGGATCTGGCTAACGGTCATCGTTTGATGGCAGACTCCCGGCTGCTCTCCTCCTCGGCAGGATCCGCCTGCGTCCGAGCAGGATCTGGTCCGCCGCCGGGATGGGCGCCCGGCTGGGCTCCGGGCTCATGGCCGGCTTCTGTGCCCGGCACCTTTTCTACGCGCACCTTTGCGATCCGGCGGCCGCTCATCTCGGTAATCGTCAGTCGTCGTCCTTGATAATCCACACTCTCACCACTCAGAGGAATGTGACCCAGCCGAGTGAGCAGAAAGCCGGCCAGGGTTTCCACGCCGCCTTCGCGCGGCAGCTTCCAGTGCATCTGGGTTTCCAGATCGCGCAGGCTCACGCTACCTTCGAGCATCAGCCCCTCGCCAAACTCGGGCAGCAGCGGACTGGTTTGCAGATCAAATTCGTCTTCGAGCTCTCCGACGAGCTGCTCGATCGCGTCTTCCACCGTCACCAGCCCCACCGTCGAGCCAAACTCGTCGACCACGATGGCCAGGTGGCGGCGACGCAGCTGGAACTCCTGCAGCAGGTCGAGCACTGGCTTGGTCTCGGGAACGACCAGCACCTCGCGCATCACCTGGCGCACGCGCAGCGCGGCGAAGGGGGCAGAGACTCCACCCTGAACACGAATCGAGGCGTTGAAATGCATCAGGCGGGCGATGTCCTTGGAGTAAACGATGCCGATGATGTACTCGGGCCCCCGCTCCGCGTCGTAAACCGGGATACGCGAGTGCAGCTCATCGACAAAGCGGCCACTGGCCTCGTCGATCGGCATCGTCGAAGGGACGGAGACGATGCGTCTGCGCGGGGTCATGATCTCGCGAGTGGGCACGTCCGCGAGTTCCACTGCGTGGTGGATGAGCGACTCCTGGAATGGAGGCAGTTGGCCATCGCGCCGGGCAGCGGTCGCGATCAGCTTTAACTCGTCAGGTGAGTGCACGGCGCCGCCTTCGTGGGAGAGCGGCGCACGAAAGAGCCGAAGTACGGCAGATGCCGAATGATTCATCAGGCGCACGGCAGGCAGCGTCATCTGCATAAAGGCGAGCATGGGCCCGGCGACGGCAATGGCGAGCTGATCGCCCTTGCGCAAGGCAAGCGACTTCGGCACCAGCTCGCCAAGCAGCACATGAAAGTAGGTAATGATGCCAAAGGCTACGGGCGCGGCGATCAGGTGAGCGTAGATGTGCGGGTGGGGGAGCCCCGCAGTCAAGTGAATCAGCGCCTGGGCAATGGTCGGCTCACCCAGCCATCCAAGCGCCAGGCTACAAAGTGTGACCCCGAACTGAACCGCCGGGAGGAAGTCGTCAAGGTGCTGCTGCAGGCGCTCAACTGCAGCAGCACCCGGCACCCCCTGGGCGATCAGCTGCTCAAGCCGTGTATGCCGCATGCTTACCAGCGCGAACTCGGCGGCGACGAAGAAGCCGTTTCCAAGGATCAGGGCTAGGATAGCCATGAGCCGGAATAGCAGAAGACCCAGCATTGGGGTAAGTCTACGTCATCAAACTGGCGCGGGGCGAAACGAAGCAAGCAACTCGCACGTACTCTCCCTCGACGGGTATGCCGGGCAGGGTATGCTCGGGTGGCAGTTGGCCGTAGCAGAGCCTTTGGGTCTGCTGACGCCTCAGAGCTCTACATGATGGATCAAGATCAGGAGAAGACGATGAAGACGGGAACAGGACGTGCGCTCGCGATTGCCGCTTTGTGCGTAGCGCTCCCGGCCGCCGCACATGCGGCAGATGGCAGCTTCGACAGGAAGCTTACGGTGAAAGGCCCGGTTCTGCTCGCACTGGTGACAGGCGCTGGTTCGATCCACGTGCAGCCCGGCCCGGCCAGCGAGGTGCACATCGTCGCGCATGTGCATGCTCAGGGGGATACGGGTAATGAGCGGGTCAGGCAGGTGGTCGCCAATCCGCCCATCACTCAGGCCGGCAACATCATCAGTGTTGGCAAACAGGTGCAGGTGCCGAACGTCACGATCGACTACGAGGTGACGACATCGCGCGGCACCGACCTGCGCGTCGATACAGGCTCTGGAGACATCCGCATCCAGGAGGAAGGCGGGCCGGTGCAGGCGCGAACTGGCTCGGGTCAGATCGAGGCCACCGGCCTGAGCGACCATGTGAACCTCGAGAGCGGCTCGGGCGACATCAAGGCCAGTATGCTCTCCTCGCTTGATGTCAAGGCACAGACAGGCTCGGGCTCAATCGAGCTCAAGAACGTGCAGGGATCTCTGTGGGCCCACACCGGCTCGGGCAATGTGACGGTAAGCGGCAGGCCTGGCGCGGCGTGGAAGCTCGAGAGCGGCTCGGGAGATGTGTCGGTAAACGCCGGAGGCGTCGGGATCGCGCTCGACGCGGAGACCGGCTCTGGCGACATCCAGACCGGTCAGTCGCTCAGCGGGCAGGCTGGCGACAGACACCACATGATCGGCAACCTGGCCGGCGGCGGCCCACGCGTGCGGATTACGACCGGCTCCGGCAATATCAGCATTCGCTGACCTTGCGCGGAATCGTGACGAGGCGTCTTCAGGCTCCAGCGACAAAGGCAGAAGCCCGAAGACGCAGCGGCAGCGGCTGCCCCGTCGCTACTTGAAGTCTTGCTTCATCTCTTTTTCAGGAACCATGCGCAGGCTCTGCACGATCGACCACTCATGGCCGAAATGGGTCAGCGAGCTTGCCGTACCGCGCGCCCCAGAACTGGTCAGCCAGCGGGAAAACTACCTTGGCCCCGGCCGCGAGCGCTTTCTCCCAGGCCGCATCTGCGTCCGCCACTTCCAGGTGCAGCGTCACGGGCGAGCCCCCAGAGCCTCCGCTGTCCGGCTCCTGCCGCCTGCAAGCTCAGGAAAATCATCGGCGAGCATGAGCACTCCCCCGTTGATCGACAGGCTGACGTGCATCACCTTCTCCGACTGGGGAGCCAGCGAAGGTTGAGCTCGACTGCGCCGAAAGCCGCCTGGTAGAGGGCGATCGCGTCTGACCCGCTGCTTACATAAAGATGAGGCGTGACGCCGGGAAACATTGTTCCTGCCGTGGAGACTCCTCTCGTCTGCGCCGCCTGTTGGACCGGCGAGGGCGCGCGTCGGAAGTAGAATCGGGTCTCGCGCCGGCAACTCTTTTCACCCGACTGATCGCCTGCTGCTGGTCAGGCAGATCCCTGCTTTATCCTAAAAGGATGTTCCAGGTCTTCCGGCCCATACCCGCTGCTCAGCTTCGACTGCTCGTCTTTGATCTGGACGGCACGTTGGTCGACTCGCGCCAGGACCTGGCGAACGCAGTCAACGCCACGCTCCGCAGGCTCGGGCGCGCGACCCTGCCTGACGCAGTGATCGCTAGCTACATTGGCGATGGGGCAGGCATGCTGATTCGGCGCGCCCTCGGCGACCCGGATAGCGAGGCGGCGGTTGACGAAGCGCTCGAGCTCTTCCTAGCGTTCTATCGCGAGCACAAGCTCGACACGACCTATGTGTACAGCGGTGTGCTTGCTTCGCTCGACGCGCTCTGCAATCGGCCCGAACGCTACACCCTGGCGGTGCTGACCAACAAACCCGTCCGCCCGTCGCTCGAGATATGCGAGGCACTTGGGCTCTCTGCCTACTTCTCGACGATCTATGGCGGCAACAGCTTCGCTACCCGCAAGCCCAACCCGGAGGGTCTGCAGCAACTGATGCGAGAGGCCCATGCCAGCCCGCGGCAGACGCTGATGGTCGGGGACTCCGATGTGGACGTGCTCACCGCGCGCGCAGCGGGCGCCTGGAGCCTCGGCTGCCAGTATGGCCTTGCCCCGCACACCCTCGACGCGATGCGCGATGACGGACTGGTCGATGCAATCGTTGACACAGCAGCTGACTGGCCTTTCGCGCTGGGTCTCGCCGAAGCGCCGACGGTCGTCGCGGAGTGGGAGTAAGTATGGACTTCGAGTTAGTCAGTGATTATCAGCCGCGCGGCGATCAGGGGCGCGCGATCGAGGAGCTTGTCTCCGGTGCCAACGATGGAGAGCAGCACCAGGTTCTGCTTGGCGTCACCGGCTCAGGCAAGACCTTCACCATGGCCAAGGTCATCGCCGAACTGAACCGGCCTGCGCTGATTCTCGCGCCCAACAAGACGCTTGCGGCCCAGCTCTTTCACGAGTTCAAGCAGTTCTTTCCGTCGAACGCGGTCGAGTACTTTGTTTCCTATTACGACTACTACCAACCGGAGGCTTACATTCCTTCGGGCGACTTATACATCGAGAAGGAAGCGACGATTAACGAGGAACTCGATAAGTTGCGACTTTCGGCAACGCGTTCGCTCTTTGAGCGGCGCGATGCGATAATCGTTGCGTCGGTCTCGTGCATCTATGGCCTTGGCTCGCCGGAGGCTTACTACGGCATGCTGCTCTTTCTCGAGAAAGGCCAGAAGATTCGCCGGGAAGATATTACCAAGAAGTTAGTGGAGATCCTCTACGAGCGCACCGACGGCGACTTTCGTCGCGGGACGTTTCGCGTACGTGGCGACGTGATTGAAGTTTTCCCCACCTACGATGAGAATGCTTACCGCATCGAACTCTTTGGCGACGAGGTCGATGCGCTTTCGCAGATCGACCCGCTCTTCGGGACCGTCAAGCAGAAGTACGCGCGTCTGCCGATCTACCCCAAGAGCCACTACGTAGTGCAGCCAGAGCGTAAGAAGACAGCCATTGAGACCATCCTCGCCGAGCTCGAATGGTGGGTCGCCGAGCTCGAGCAGCAGGGCCGCATGGTCGAAGCGCAGCGCATCCACCAGCGCACTCGCTTCGATCTCGAGATGATCAAGTCGATGGGCTTCTGCCACGGTATCGAGAATTACTCGCGCCACTTCTCGGGGCGTATGCCGGGAGAGCCACCGCCGACCCTGCTTGATTACTTTCCTCAGGACTACCTGCTCTTTGTCGACGAGTCGCATGTCACCGTGCCGCAGCTGCACGGGATGTGGCATGGCGACCGGTCGCGCAAGCAAAATCTTGTCGACTACGGCTTTCGCCTGCCTTCGGCCACAGACAATCGGCCGCTGAAGTTTGACGAGTTTGAGCATCGGGTTCGCCAGACGATTTACGTTTCGGCAACTCCGGGCCCATTTGAGCTGACCAAGGCCGCTGGGGTAGTCGTCGAGCAGATTATTCGCCCCACGGGGCTGATCGATCCCGAGGTCGAGATACGGCCGATCCGAGGCCAGATCGACGACTTACTCGCGGAGATTCGGCTGCGCGTGGAACGCAATGAGCGCGTGATCGTGACTACGCTGACCAAGCGAATGTCGGAAGATCTGGCCGGCTACTATACCGAGGTCGGCGTGAAATGCCGCTACATGCACTCGGAGATCGAGACGCTGGAGCGAGTCAAGCTGCTGCGCGATCTGCGCAAGGGCGAGTACGACGTGCTGATCGGCATCAACCTGCTGCGGGAGGGACTCGACCTGCCTGAGGTTTCGCTCGTCGCCATTCTTGATGCGGATAAGGAGGGCTTTCTGCGCTCGGTCGGCTCGCTGATCCAGACCATTGGACGAGCCGCGAGAAACCTGAATGGCCGCGCTATCCTTTACGCCGACAAGATGACCGACTCCATGAAGAAGGCGATCAGCGAAACCGATCGCCGCCGGCAAGTGCAGCGCGACTACAACGAAGAGCACGGCATCACGCCCACGTCCATCATTCGGCCGACCGATATGTCACTGGCACAGATACTGAAAGCGGACTATGCGGACCTTACGGAAGAGTCGACGGAGATGCCGGAGTTCACAACCCAGGAAGCGCTGAACCAGCACATAGCGAATCTGGAGAGCGACATGCGCGAGGCGGCCAAGAAGTTCGAGTTCGAGAAAGCAGCCAAGCTGCGCGACACGATCGCGAATCTGCGCACCAAAGAATTTCTCTTCGCCTGAGTGCACATGCATCTGCAATCACTCTGGAAGGATACGCTGCTCATGAAAACGCTGGTGCGCGCTCTCATTCTCCTGCTGGTCAGCCTGTGGCTGGGCGGCGTCCTCTTCTTTCCTGTTGTCGCGTGGGCGGCGTTCTCGACTCTGCCCGATACGCACACCGCGGGCACAGTGGCGAGGCTTTGCCTCCACACGCTTCACCTGGAAGGCCTGGTGGCCGGCTCTCTGCTTCTAGTACTGCTGCTCATCGCAGGTGCCATGAGCGCCGAGCGTCGCCAGACCGTTGCTCCGGGATGCGCGACACTCGCCATGCTGGCACTTACCGCCTTTTCGCAGTACTCGGTCATGCCACGCATGGAAGCGGACCGGCTAGCGGTGGGCGGAAGCATAGACGCGGCCTCACCTGCCAATCCGCACCGCATCAACTTCAACCGGCTGCACACGGTCTCGGTTCGTTTGGAGACCGGGGTGTTAGCAGCAGGGCTGCTGCTGGTCTTGCTGCTCGCCCGCGAGCCTCGGCCCGCTAGCCCGCTCATCGATCGCGCGGATTCGCGAAACAGGCCGAGAAACAGGCCGCAAGATACGCCGGGAAACACACCTGCGGGCGAGCAGCCGCTCGTGCCCTCCCTCTAAGCGTTGTTACTCTCACTTACGCTCGGCGCGGTTGCGGCCTTCGCGAACGTCTTCGGCGGGCTGCTGCTGGTGCGTGCGCACTGGGAGAAGCGGTACCTACGCTACTTCATCGCGCTCGGGGCGGGCTTTATGATGGCGACCGCGCTGCTCGTGATGCTGCCTGAAGGCATGCGCCTCGCGCCGCACCTGGCGCCGCTGCTGGTGCTAGCCGGTTACTGCGCCATTCACCTTCTGGAGCACACGATCTCGGCGCACTTCCATTTCGCCGAGGAGACGCACTCGCACGAGTTTATGGCCGCGCACAAGGGCTACTCGGTGCTGGCTGGCCTGGCTGTGCACGCGCTCTTTGATGGGGTCGCGATCGGGTCAGGCTTCGTCCTTTCGCGCTGGCTGGGCCTGCTGATCTTCTTTGCGATCTTTTTGCACAAAGTACCCGAGGGCTTCACGGTCGCCTCAGTGATGCTGGCCTCCGGTCGCAGTCATCGGACGGCCTTACGCGCCGCTATCGTGCTGGCGGTGGCAACCATGCTGGGCGTGCTGGTGATCCTGCTCGCGCCGAGGCTGGTCGATGTGGGCCTTCCACTTTCGGCCGGGGTCGCCATCTATGTCGCCGCGACCGACCTGGTGCCGGAGGTGAATCGGGAACCCGGCATTCGCATGGCTCTGGTCTTCTTTGCCGGCATACTCATCTTCCTGCTGCTGCGTTCGGCGCTTCCGGCGGTCTAGCCAGGCAGGCGCCTGGACAGGACCGCCGCCGAGGGCTTGCGGCATCCCGCGGCGGCCTTCTGCCTGGGGCACTGCTCTTCTCAGGCAGACCAGTTATAAGTCACGCCGGTCAGTTGCTCGGAGACCGTCCACAACTTCTTTTCAGCCGCTGAATCAGAACCCTGCGGAGCGATCTTAGATAGGGACGGATGCCCTTTGGTCTCCATAAAGCCGTCCGGCCCGTAGTAGCCGCCAGGCTCGACACCAGGCATGGTCGCCGCGTGGAGTTGCGGCCATGCTCCCTCGGCGTCATCCTGCCCACGCAGCCTGAAGGCGAGGCTCGTGACCAGCGCCATGGGACCCTTCAGTTCTCGCGCGATCGACGTGGAGGACCAGCCCGGGTGCGCGGCAACGCTGACCAACTGGCTGCCGTGGGCCGCGCTCTGGCGCTGGAGTTCGTGCGCATACATCAGCATGGCCAGCTTCGTCTGGGCATAGGCCCCGACGGGCGTGTAGTTCTTTTCCAGCTGCAGGTCGTCGAAGTGGATCTGGCCGCGCTTGTGCGCGAGGCTCGCCACGCTGACCACGCGGGGAGCCGGCGATGCCAGCAGCGCCGGCAGCACCAGGCCTGTCAGTGCGAAGTGGCCCAGGTAGTTTGTGCCGAGCTGCATCTCGAAGCCGTCTACGGTAACCTGGCGCTGGGCAAGCCCCATGATGCCGGCGTTGTTGACCAGGATGTCGAGCGTGCCGCCGGCTACCACCTGTTCGGCAAAGCTGCGGACAGACTGCAGCGTCGAAAGATCCAGCATGGCCACGTGGAGCGCCGCCTGCGGCTGCTCCTTGCGAATGCGCTCGGCAGCTGCCGCGCCTCGCTCCACACTACGGCAGGCCAGCACAACCTGGGCGCCGGCGCGTGCCAGCGCTCGTGCGGTCTGGTAGCCAAGGCCGATATTGGCGCCGGTCACAATGGCGCGCTTGCCGGAGAGATTTGGGATCTGTGCTGTCGTCCATGAGGCAATTTGAGTTTCTGTCACGCCTGGCTCCTCTGATTGCGGCTACTTGGAGGGCTGAGGCATCTGGTTCGCCTGCTGCCACACCTTGTAAAGGCCCCAAGCCGCAAGGGTACAACAGTCGCGTATCGTGCCATCGAGCAGCATCTGCTCAAACTCCGCTATGGCCATCTTGCGCAGCACCAGGTCATGCTCCTCGGGATCAAACTCCGTTTCCCCAGGCTCGAGACCGGTTGCGAGGAAAGCGTGCTGCACCTGGCTGGCAAAGCCGTAAGCCACGTACATCGGCCCCAGATAGATGATGGACTGCGCGGTGAAGCCAGTCTCTTCACGCAACTCGCCCCGGGCCAGTTCTTCGATGTCGACATCATCCTGCTCCCAGCCGCCCTGTGGGAACTCGATACAGACACGCTGCACGGTGTAGCGATACTGCTGCACGAGGTAAAGGCTCTCGCCGTCCAGAGGAATGATGATGGCGCAGGGGTCTTTGTCGACCACTCCGTAGATACCTGGCTGGCCATTGCTGCGCTCGATCTGGTCTTCGCGGACGCGCATCCAGCGGTTGCGGTAGACTTCGCGACTGGACCGGGTTCGGATGCTGGGCTCACTCATAGGCGAAGTGTAAACGCTGCGGCGCCCCTGCCGGCCGGTCTGAAGGTCACGCAGGTACTTGCTGGGCTCGGTAGGATCAAGCTAGTTTTAGCTTCGGGACGAGAAGCAACGATCGAGGAAGGTGGCAGGTTTGTACTTTCTGGGGATGGATGTTGGTACAGGCGGCACACGGGTGTTGCTGATCGACGAAGCTGGCGTGATCGTCGCCGCGGCGCAGCGCGAGCACGCGGCCTTCCGTGCCGAGCAGCCGGGTTGGGCCGAGCAGGACCCAGAGGACTGGTGGCGGGCCACGCAGCTCGCCATCTGCGACACTCTCGCGCAGGCAGGCGAGGGCGCAGCAAGCCGCATCGCCGGCATCGGCCTCACCGGGCAGATGCATGGCGCTGTGATGCTCGACCAGGCCGGAGACGTGTTGCGCCCGGCACTGATATGGTGCGACCAGCGGACCAGTCCCCAATGCGACTGGCTGCACCGGGAGCTAGGCCGCGAGCACCTGATCGACCTGGTTGCCAACCCGGCGCTGCCCAACTTTACCCTCACCAAGCTGCTCTGGGTGCGCGAGCACCAGCCGGAGATCTACGCGAAGATCGCCCATATACTCTGCCCAAAAGATTATGTCCGCTTCCGGATGACAGGCACGTACGCGATGGATGTGCAGGAGGCCTCGGGCACGCTGCTACTCGACGTGGCCAACCGCCGCTGGTCGTCGGAAGTGGCGCGCGCGGCGGGGGTCAGCGAGGCGTGGCTGCCGGAGCTCTTTGAGTCGCCGGTGGTCTGCGCGAAAATCTCGGCCGTCGGCGCTTCCGCTACCGGGCTGCTTGCGGGAACGCCGGTCGTGGCCGGGGCCGGGGACCAGGGAGCAGGCGCGGTCGGCATGGGGATCCTCGAGCCGGGTTCCGTGTCGGTCACCATCGGCACCTCCGGCGTGGTCTTTGCCGCAACGGCGCTGCCGACCAAGGATCCGGGTGGACGCCTGCATACCTTTTGCCACGCAGTGCCGGGCCGCTGGCATGTGATGGGTGTGACCCAGGCGGCGGGGCTTTCGCTACGCTGGCTGCGCGACCTGCTGGCGCCGGGCGCCGAATACGATGAGCTGACCGAGCTTGCGCAGCAGGTTGCGCCGGGAAGTGACGGCCTGCTCTACACGCCCTACCTGCTGGGCGAGCGCACCCCGCACCTGGACTCGCACGCGACCGCTGCTTTTGTCGGCCTCACCGCTAACCACACGCGCGGGCATCTGGTGCGGGCGGTGCTTGAGGGAGTGGCTTACTCGCTCAAAGATAGCTTTACCCTCTTTGACGAGCTGGGCATCCCGGTCAAGGGCGTTCGGCTGGGAGGCGGAGGTGCTCGTGGGCCGCTGTGGCGCCAGATCCAGGCTGACATCTACGCCCACACCTGCGATGTGCTGGTCGCCGAGGAAGGCGGTGCGTATGGCGCGGCGCTGCTGGCTGGGGTCGGCGGAGGCGGGTGGGCGAATGTCGAAGCGGCCTGCGCAACCGCGATCCGGGTCGCGTCGCAAATTGAGCCGAGCGAAGCTGAGGTCGAGCGATATGCGCGCGGTTACCGGGGGTTTAGGCAGGTCTATCCGGCGCTGAAGGACGTACGCGGGTAGCAAGAACTGGGCTTATACTTTGAGGGCGGAGCTTGCCATGGCGACTATCTCCAGTAACTACGTTCCAGTCGAGCTTTACCTTAGATCCGACTACGAGCCGGACGCGGAATATGTCGATGGAGTGATCGAGAAGCGGCCAATGGGTGAGCTTGATCACGGTCTATGGCAGAAGGCCTTAATTCGCTGGTTCCTGGCGCGGGAAGAAGCGCTGCGAGTCGAAGTTTTATTCGAGCTGCGGGTCCAGGTCAAACCGACAAGATATCGAGTACCGGATGTTGTCGTAGTCGATAGGGATCTGCCGAGGGAGCAGATTCTTACCAGAGCTCCGCTGGCGGTCTTTGAAATCATCTCGCCTGAAGACACAATGAAACGGGCTTTGAGCAAACTAGGCGACTACGAAGCGATGGGGATCCCGCAGATTTGGCTCATCGATCCCGAGACGAAGAAGTATTACCGTTTGATCGATGGCAACCTGGCTCCTGCGATGGAGTTCGGATCGCCCGGCGATCGCATTCACTTCAATATTTCCGAAATTGCGAAGTTACTTCCAGCGCCTGATGAACCAAGGTGACGCAGGATGCTACTAGATAAGTATGAAGAACCACTTAGCCAGCAGGAGCAGGTAGAGTTTGCGGCGCAGCTACGCCTCAAGCGAAATAGCAGGTGCAAGCAATTGGTATTGCGTTCTCTCGCTTTTGTGGCCAGTTGCGCGGCCCTTGTTCCCTTCATGGCAGGCCATGCCTGCACGACAAGTGGTCGAGTGCGAAATACCCGCTCTGTGTGCGCGAAGGCATGCTGCTCTGGTTGACTTCCTGCGCGATCCATCGTCATGACGCGCTGATGGATCTACGAAACTTCCATAGAGATTCGGCCGAGGCCTGGTTTACTCCACCTGCTGCTTGGCCCTGTATCCATCGCGCGCGATGATGTCGTACTTCAGCGCCTTATGTTTCTCATCCTGCATGCGCAACGGGTGACCTTCCCCGTCGACTAACTCAACCTGTATCTTCCTGTAAGTGCCATCCTGCTTTGGATTGGTGGGCCGATAAGTAAGCACATACTGGTTGCGGATCGAGTCATTAATCTGGTGGAAGATATCCGGCATCTCTCCGACAAAGCGCGGAAAGAAGCTCTGACCCCCGGTCATGCGCGCGAAGGTGGATAACTGGTTATCTGCCTGGAGATAATCAATCTCCCGGGCTCCACTCATGCCGCGCCCTTCGGCCATGATGCGCGCTGTCTGCCCGGTCCCTATGGAGAAAATCGTCACATTCGGCGTAGCCTTGATCTTCTGCAGTATCTTGTCGAGCGTGATCTTAGAAAATGTGTCTCGGCCTGAGGAGATAAGTACCAGGTACTTACGGCCCTCGATGCGGCTCATCCTATCCAATGCTTCATACACGGCGTCGAAAAGGTTGGTCTCCCGCCAGGTGGGAATCTGGAGTGAGTTAAGCGACTGCGCGACCAGGCGCTTGTCCTGGGTAAAGTCGGTCAGTATCTCGGTGTGCATGTCATAGGTCATGACCGCGACATAGTCATCCGGCTTGAGCTGCTGGGCGAACGCGTACGCAGCGTTGCGCATATCGTAAATGAACGCGTAGTTGGTCGCAGCGAACTCGGTGAGCAGCAGTGCGGTGATCGGCGCCTGAGTGCGCTGAAAGCTGGTGATCTGCTGCGGTGTGCCGTCCTCCCAGACCCGAAAGTTTGCCTCCTGCAGGTTGGGAACGAACTGGTGCGTTTTCTCCAGGATCACGCCCACATCAACCGCAACCACCGGCACATTGACGCGCAGCGAGTAATTAGAGAGCTCAGGCGGCGTTTTGACCTTGGGCTCAGGCGGCGGTGGGGGCGGCTCTTCCTTCTCTTTCTTCTTCGGGATGGCGATCGAGCCGTTGTCGCCGCCCGGTCCACCGGCCTCTGGTGTCTGCTGATCAGGCGGAGGCGGTGTCGTGGTCTGCGCAAGGCCGGCGACCCAGGGGAGCGCGAGCAAAGCAAGCAACACCGTGAGCGCCACATTACGCGTGTATCGCCCGGCTTGGCGAAGCGAGCTTTTCAAGGCCGCGTAAACGCGGATGGTGTGTCTCATTTCCATGACTCCGTTAGCGTGCCTGAAAGCCGCCCAGGGTGGCGAAAACAGCTGCCCTGCATCTCGACGGCGGCCCTCTGTTCCATTGTTGCGCCGCAGGTACTTTGCCGCAAGCCGCAAGCGGCAGCTACTCTAGAGACGTGTTGAGCTGGCTGAAGGTTCTCAAGCAACGACGATTCGATCCACACCGCAGAGCCGCAGCAGCCTTGTTGCTGCTGGCCGCTAGCTTCTCGTTTTCGTGCCACGGGTTAGCGCAAACGAGCGCAGAAGGCTCGCTGCCGCAGCAACCGCCGCCCTCCTCAGCCGGCATCTTCCCGCTCTCGCAGGTGGCGCGCGGCCAGCACGGAGTCGCCTACACAGTCTTTGCCGGAACGGTCCCGGAGCCGATGGGGGTCGAGATTCTAGGCGTGCTGCGCAATGCGCTTGGGCCCGGAGAGGATGTGATTCTCGCCCGACTCACCGGCGCCAAGGCGGAGTACACCGGCGTGGTTGCCGGCATGAGCGGCAGCCCGGTCTATATCGACGGCCGCCTGGCGGGCGCGCTCGCCTTCCGCATCGGGCAGTTCAGCAAGGAGCCGATTGCCGGCATCACGCCCATTGAACGGATGCTCGAGGTGCGCGACCTGGCGCCTACGCTGGCGAAACCAGAGCAGGTGCAGCCTTACTCAGCCCAGGCGCAGCCAGACTCAGCCCAGCCGCTCATAAGTCCAGCGCAGCCGCTGATCGCCTCTGCTGCCGGCAAGATCCCTCTGGCAGAGCAGCTCATGAGGCCCATCGACACACCTCTGGTCTTTAGCGGCTTCTCTGCCGCAGCGCTCGAGCTCTGGCGAAGCCAAGCTCCGGTTGCCGGCCTGGAGCCGGTCGCAGGTCTGGGTGGCGGCGCCTCATTTGCAGGCGAAGCCTCACCCGGCATCGCGTCCGATACCCCAAGCTTCACGCGGATCCTGCAGCCGGAACCGCTCGAGCCCGGTTCGGCGGTCAGCGCACTGCTGGTTGAGGGAGACCTCGAGATTGCAGCCACCTGCACAGTCACCTATGTCGACGCCCGGCACCTGCTTGCCTGCGGCCACCCCATCACCCAGTTTGGGGCCGTCTCCATGCCGATGACCAAGGCGACCATCGTCGCCACCCTGCCTTCGCCGATGAACGCGTTCAAGATCGTCAACACGACAGACCAGGTCGGCTCCTTTACCGAGGACCGCCAGACTGCCATCGGCGGCCTGCTGGGCGAGCCGGCGCGGATGATCCCGGTCACGATCGCTGTCACCGAAGCCGGCAAACCGGCTCACACCCTGCACCTGCATGTCGTTGACCAGCCGCAGCTTACCCCAACCGCCGTGCTGGTCTCCATCTTTCAGGGCTTGTCCGAGGCGAACAGCTACGCCGCCGAAGACAGCTATCGCTTGCATGGGTCAATCCGCGTCGCCGGCTACCCGGCGGTTGTGCTCGACAGCCTGGCGGTGCAGAGTGACCTGGGGCCGGCCAACCTCACGGCGGCGCTGCAGGTAGGCACCCGCTTTAGCCGGCTCTATGACAATGCCAGCCGGCGCGCGCCGATCGAGTCAGTCGAGCTGGCGATTGAGCGGCTGCCCGAGCGACTCACAACCCAGCTTGAGCGCGCTGAGGCCGACCGTACCACCGTGCATGCCGGTGAGATGCTCACCCTCTACGCCAGCCTGCGGCCGTGGCATGGCGCGGTCAAGAGCGTGCCCTTGACGATCAAGCTGCCGGCCACGCTGCCCGAGGGTGAGGTACGCCTGCTGGTCTCAGACGGGGCTACGCTCGACCGCCTCGAGCAGGGTACACGGCAGGCGCTTGATCTGGCTGGCACCATCGCTCAAATGAACAGCGCGCACCTGGATGACCAGCTCTATGTCACGCTGCTCTCGGGCGAGACCCAGGCGGTGGTCGACGGGCGCGTGCTCGCCTCGCTGCCCGCCTCCATGGCAAATATCTACGAGCCACTTCGCATGGATCAGAGGGCCACACTCAACGGCGAATCGCTGACCGAGCTGACCTCCTCCCCTGTCGGCGCACAGCTGACGGGCCAGCAGGTAATCGTGCTGCGGGTAGAATAGGTCTCGCTGCCGGCTCCGATGGCACGCGGTAAACCGCTGACGCAAGTTTCTACAAAGGCAAAGGTCCAGATGATTCATGGTTTTGGTGTGCATGCCGCCGGTGCAGAGCTGCTCCCTTTCAAGTACGAGCCCGGCGATTTGCGCCCGCAGGATATCGAGGTCAAGATCAGCCACTGCGGTGTCTGCCGCAGTGACGTCAGCCTGATTGATAACGACTGGGGACTTAGCCAGTACCCGTTTATTCCGGGGCACGAGATCATCGGCACGGTCGCCGCCATCGGCGAGCTGGTGCAGGGCGTCGCGGTCGGTGAGCGCGTCGGCGTGGGGTGGCAGGCAGACTCCTGCGGGCACTGCGAGTGGTGTCGCAAGGGGGAGGAAAACCTTTGCGCGAAGGCGCAGCCCACCTGCGTGCATCGCAACGGCGGCTACGCCTCGGCGATCCGGGTGAACGGCCGTTTCGCCTTCAAGATCCCCGAGCCGCTGCCGAGCGAGGAGACCGCGCCTTTGCTCTGCGGAGGCATTACCGTCTACTCGCCGATGCGCCACTACGGGCTCAATCCGTCTTCGCGGGTGGGCATCATTGGGATCGGCGGCCTTGGCCACATGGCGCTCCAGTTTGCACACGCGTTTGGAGCAGAAGTAACCGCTTTTTCAAGTTCGGCCGACAAGGGGGAGGAAGCCAAAGGCTTTGGCGCGCATCACTTCGTCAACACGCGCGAAACCAAGTCACTGAAGGCTCTTGCGGGAAGCTTTGATTTCATCCTGTCCACCATCAACGCGGATCAGGATTGGAACGCCTATATCGCCGCGCTTCGGCCGCATGGCAGCTTCTGCTTCGTCGGCATGCCGACCAAGCCGGCCTCGTTCCAGGTGCAGCCGCTGGTGAGTGGCATCAAGTCGGTTTCGGGCTGCAACATCGGCAGCCCCATGCAGATCGTGGAGATGCTGGACGTAGCGGCGCGCCACGGGGTCAAGGCCAAGACGGAGAAGTTTCCCATGGCCAAAGCGAACGAGGCGGTTACGCGTGCCCGCAAAAGCGCGGTGCGCTATCGGGCGGTGCTAGCAAACTAGGCAGCCGGGTGAAGCTGCCAGCTCTCCCAGGTGAGCGCTCCAGGACACACGTTGCTAGACTCAGTGCAGATGACGCGCCTGCTCGCCCTGTTTCCCTTCGCCCTGCTCTGCTCGCTTGCTGCGCTTGCGCAGGGCACACATCTCTGGAACCAGTCTTCGACCGCAGAGTTCGAACGCGGCACGCCTGACGGCGTCTCGATCAGCAGTGAAGGCCGGCTGGCATCTGCTCCCACGGCGCACGCGCTGCTCACGACCGGATCAACGTTTGTCTGGTCGGTCGCTGCCGACACCGCCGGCAATGCCTACCTGGCTACTGGCGCGCCTGCCGAGGTTCTGCGCGTGACCTCGGCCGGTGTGCAAACCCGGCTCTTCTCGACCAAGGACCTGACCGTACAGGTGGTACGGCTGGGGCCAGACGGCGCGCTCTATGTCGCAACGCTGCCTTCCGGTCGCGTCTACCGGCTTGATCCCTCCCAGGTCGACCAGCCGGAGGCGAAGGCGACGGTTGTCTTCGATCCGGCACAGACAGCGGAGAAGTCGAAGTATGTCTGGGATCTTGCGTTTGACAGCCAGGGACGGATTTACGTGGCAACCGGCGCGCCAGGCGGAATCTACCGGGTTGCGCTGCCGAAAGGGGGCATCCCGGCGAAGCCCGAGCTCTTCTACGCAAGTGATGAGCCCCACATCCGCGCTCTGCTCTTCAGTTCATCAGGCACGCTCTACGCCGGCAGCGACGGCTCCGGGCTGGTCTACCGGATCAGCCCGGACGGCAAAGCCTTTATCCTCTTCGAGGCGGCCAAGCGTGAGATCACAGCGCTGGCGCTCGGCAGGCGGGGCCAGCTCTACGTCGCAGCGGTCGGTGAGCGCGGCCACAGTCCCTTGCCTCCGCTGTCGGTGACCGGTGCGGTGACGGCGACGATCACCATCGTGCCTCCGGGCTCGGTGCAGGCCTTTAACGGCAACGCCTCGATCCCCGACGGCTCTGAGATCTACGAGATACCGGGCGAGGCCGCTTCCGGGTCAACCGCCGGAGTAGAGACGGCGGCTGCGCCGGGCGCCTACCGGCTGTGGTCGTCGCATGACGAGATTCTCTATGCGCTCCGCTCGACCGACCAGGGGCTGCTCGCCGCGAGCGGCAACCATGGGCGCCTCTACCAGATCGCGGAGGATGGGAGCGCCACCGATCTCGCGCATCTGGAAGCCTCGCAGATCACCGGGCTTGCCGATGGCGCAGCCGGCCTTTACGCGTCGACGGCGAATACCGGCAAGCTCTACCTGCTCAGCCATACCGTGGCGCCACACGGCAGCTTTGAAAGCGAGGTCTTTGATGCGCGGGTGCGCTCACTGTGGGGCCGGGTGGAGGCGCTTGGCACCGGCGACTACCAACTTTACGCGCGGGTAGGGAACGTGGAGAGCCCCCTGCGCGGCTGGACCGACTGGCGGCGGGTCGATACTGCCCAGAGCCCGGGCGCAGCCCAGACTGATGCCGGCGGTCAACTGGTCTTCCCTTCCGCCCGCTATGCGCAATGGAAGGCGATGCTGAGCCCCGGAGCCACGATCAGCACGGTCGGGATCAACTACCTGCCCATCAACATCCCACCAGTGATTGACGACATCCTCGTGGTGCCCGGCGCTCGCGCGAACGCGCAGCCTGCCCAGCCGCAGGGACCGCAGCAGGTCTTTCTTTCCTTTCCCGGTCAGGCGAGCAATAGCGGCTTTGACTCCAACAGCCCGGCCAGTCCCCTGGCTGCTTTCCGTGATAAGGGTGCCGTCACAGCGCGGTGGGCCGCGCACGATGACAACGGCGATGAGCTCGTCTTTGCTCTCTACTATCGCAGTGAGGGCCGCAGCGAGAACCGCGGCGAGAGTGACTCAGGCTGGCGGCTGCTCAAGGACAAACTCACCGAACGCTTTTACAGCTTCGACGCATCGCTGCTGCCCGACGGCGCCTATCGGATGCGGGTGGTAGCGAGCGACGCTCCCTCGCACCCGGCCGGCGAGGCGTTGACCGCGGATCGGGAGAGCGCCAGCTTTCTGATCGCGACGGCGACCCCGCAGGTGCGTGACCTGGCGGTGAAGGTGCAGGCCGGCAATCTGCATGTAACCGCGACGGCTACAGATGCGGCCACACCAATCGCGCGCGCAGAATACTCGATTGACGCCGGCCCGTGGCAGTACGTGTATCCGGTCGGCGGCATCTCCGATTCTCTGGTGGAGCACTACGACTTCTCTGCCCCGCTCGCATCGCCAGCCAGCGGCGCGGGGTCGCGCCATACCGTGACCCTGCGCGTCTTTGACCGCTACGACAACGCGGCTGCCGCCGAGGCTCTTGCCCGGTGATCGGCCTGGCAGCCGGTCGAAGGACGAGCCTTGAGATTTGAGCTGTTTGTCGCGGCCCGCTACCTGCGGGCCAAGCGGCGCCAGGCGGTCGTCGGGCTGATTACGGTGATCTCTGTCGCAGGCGTAGCGGTGGGCGTGGCGTCGCTGATCCTGGCGCTCGCCATCACGAACGGCATGCGGAGCGAACTGCAGGACCGCCTGCTCAGCTCGACCGCGCATGTGTCGCTCGAGCGCGTCGAGAATGACGGCATCCGCAACTGGCAGGCGCTCACCGCCAGGCTCGCCCGGCTGCCGCACGTGACCGCCGCCGCGCCCGCGCTGTATGAGCCGGTGCTGATCTCGCGTGGTGCGCGCTCCGGAGGTGCGCTCCTCAAGGGTATCGTGCCGGCTGAGGAGAGCCGGGTCAGCGATATGCTCGCGCACATGGCCGCCGGCAGCGCCCAGGCGCTCTCCACTCCACAAGCGTCGAACGCAGATCCTTCTACCGAGGCCACGCCACCGCTGGTGATCGGCTACGACCTGGCCGATACGCTGGACGCTCATGTCGGCTCGACAGTGGTGGTGACCAGCCCCCAGGGCGAGCTCACCCCCTACGGCCTGGTCCCCAAGTACCAGCGCTTCCTGGTTGCCGGCATCTTCCACTCGGGCTTCTACCAGTACGACTCCGGCTTCGGCTTTGTCCGCCTCAAAGACGCGCAGGCGCTCTTCGGGGAGCCGGACCTAGTCTCGGTGATCTCGTTCAAGGTCGACGATCTGTATCACGCCGATTCGATTGCCCGCTCGATCGAGCAGGCAGCCGGCCCTGGCTTTGGTGCAACGAGTTGGATGGAGCAGAATCGCGAGCTCTTTCGTGCGCTCAAGCTGGAGCAGCTGGTGACCTTCATCATTATCGGTCTGATCGTCTGCGTGGCGGCGCTGAACATCCTGATTGCGCTCACCATGTTGGTGATGGAGAAGACGCGCGACATTGCTGTACTCATGTCGATCGGGGTGGAACCGGGACAGATTCGGCTCATCTTCCTGCTGCAGGGCCTGTTGATCTCGCTGGCAGGCACGCTCATCGGGCTGGTGGTCGGGTACACGGTCGCCTGGGCGGGAGGTCACTACCAGCTGGTTCATCTGTCGGCCGACGTTTACTCGATCGATACATTGCCGTTTGCGCCGCGGCTGATCGATGGCGTGCTGGTCTCGGCTGTTTCGCTTGGCGTATCGCTGCTGGCTACGCTCTACCCGTCGAGTGCGGCTGCGAGCGTGCTTCCGGCAGCAGCGCTGCGCTACGAGTAAAGGCCGTGAGCCATAGAGCCCGAATGGTCAAAAAGCTCATCGCCGTTCGGCTTCGCCCGCGTCTAAGCTGTAGAAGCGAGTGCAGAAGCGGTGCCAGGGACCCTCGGCGGCACTGTAATCGCGCTCAGGGCTGCTGCCGATTAGGCCAAGTATGCGTCTGCTGGAAGCGAAAGCGACTGCTGTTCCTTGGGTATCTTCCGCTTTTGTCCCGGGGGTGATACAGGTAGATATGGAGCGGACTGCAACAAAGACAGCCGGACGGCACTCCAGAGCCGCGGAGGCTGTGCCCGAATTCCTGCCGGGTGGGAATGGTCGGAATCACTCTGACGACAACGGCGACGATCGCGCCCTGAGTCCTGATGCCCCGCACTCTCATCTCTTTCTAAGAGCGGAGAAGCTGACCAAGACCTACCGGACAGGTGGGCGGGAGCTTCGGCTCTTCAGTGAGCTGGATCTCGAGGTCCGGGAGGGCGAACTGATTGCCATTGTCGGGCAGTCGGGCTCAGGCAAGAGTACTCTGCTCCATCTGCTCGGCTGCCTTGATGCACCTTCCAGCGGACACGTATACTGCGCCTCAACCTCTTTGAGTTCCCTGACCAGCAAACAGGCGGCCCGCTTTCGCAATCGAGAGATAGGGTATATTTGGCAGTTTCACTACCTGCTGCCGGAGTTTACAGCGGTAGAAAACGTAGCGATGCCCTTACTGGCGAGCGGGACCAGTCAGGTTGAGGCCTTGGAAAGTGCGCTGATCTGGCTGGAACGAGTGGGACTAACGAAGCGCGCGGATCATCGCGCAGGGGAGCTTTCGGGTGGTGAGCAGCAGAGAGTGGCCATCGCCCGCGCGCTCGTCACCGAGCCCCGTCTGCTGTTGGCCGACGAGCCGACCGGTGACCTGGACGGGCAAACGGCTGATGAAGTCTTTGCACTTATTGAGGGTTTGCACCGGATCCAGCGTTTGACCACGGTGCTGGTGACACACAACATGGCATTGGCGCGGAAGGCCTCGCGGGTGCTTCGCCTGGCAGAGGGCAGGCTTGAAGAGGCTGTTCCCGCTTCGGTGTAGCCCGGCGAGTTCGAGCCGTCGGCTGACAAAGTTGAGATCGCTGCTGGATTTGAGGCTGCATCCTGGCCCAGGCAGATCAAAGAGCACTGGAAGAGGATGAGCGTGGCATGCCGGACGAGCTCACAGAATAGTGGATAGCCGGCGATCTCCAGGCTCAGCCTTAACGCAGAAGCGCAATAGCAGTAGCATGAGCTGTTGGCACGAAAAAGAGATGTAATTGGCGCTCCCGCGCTCGGCCGGGCAGGAGCAGCCCCTGATCCTTCACGATGGACACTGTTTTCGTGATTCTGCATCCGTGATTTTGCACCCGTGATTTTGCAATAAGGAGGAACATGTTCGAACGCTATACAGAGAAGGCACGGCGCGTCATCTTCTTCGCGCGGTATGAGGCAAGCCAGTTTGGCTCTCCGTATATCGAAACCGAGCACCTGCTGCTTGGGCTGCTGAGGGAAGATAAAGCGCTAACCAATCGGTTTCTTCGCTCGCATGCGTCTGTGGAGTCGATCCGCAAGCAGATCGAAGGGCACACCACCATTCGGGAGAAGGTCTCGACCTCAGTCGATCTGCCGCTCTCAAATGAGTGCAAGCGGGTACTCGCGTACGCGGCTGAAGAGGCTGAGCGGCTCTCCCACAAACACATTGGCACCGAGCACCTGCTGCTTGGCTTGCTCCGCGAGGAGAAGAGCTTTGCCGCGGAGATACTGCACGAGCGAGGTCTGAAGCTGCTCGCCATCCGCGAGGAGCTCTCACGCGCGACCCAGGACAAGGCTCCGGCGGCCACCCGCAATCGCGAGTCGAGCCTGCTGGCCGAGTTCTCGCGCGATCTGACCCAGGTCGCCATGGACAACCAGCTAGACCCCTTGGTCGGACGGGACGCCGAGCTTGAGCGTGTCATCCAGATCCTGTGCCGCCGCACAAAGAACAACCCTGTGCTGATCGGGGAGCCGGGCGTCGGCAAGACGGCGATCGTCGAGGGCCTGGCCCAGCGAATCTCTGATGGTGAAGTGCCGAGCTTTCTCGCGGACAAGCGCGTTCTTGCGCTCGACCTGTCGCTGATCGTGGCCGGTACCAAGTACCGCGGCCAGTTCGAGGAGCGGCTGAAGACCATCATGAAGGAGCTGATGGAGAACCAGAACTCGATCATCTTTATCGATGAGCTGCACACGCTGGTTGGCGCCGGATCGGCCGAAGGCTCGCTCGATGCGGCGAATATTCTCAAACCGGCGCTCTCACGTGGTGAGATCCAGTGCATCGGCGCGACTACGCCGGCGGAATTCCGGAAGTCGATCGAAAAGGATCGCTCGCTCGAGCGGCGCTTCCAGGCTGTCAAAGTTCCACCGCCAAACGAGGAAGACGCGATCCGCATCATCATGGGCATCAAGGACCGCTACGAGAAGTTCCACGCGGTCTCCTACACCGATGACTCAATCGAGTTTGCGGTCTCGCACTCGAACCGCTACATTCCGGATCGGTTTCTTCCTGACAAAGCGATCGATCTGATCGACGAGGCAGGGGCTCGCGTGAAGTTGCGCCAGACCTCTCTGCCCGAGGAGATCACCGAGGTTCAGAAGCGGATCAAGTTCATCGTCCACCGGATGGAAAATGCTATTGCGAACCACGAGTTCGAGAAGGCGCGGTTTTACTCGGACGAGGAGCGAAAGGAGCGCGAGAACCTGCGCGCGCTGCGAGACAAGTACCACCTCGACGATTCGACGGCCGGCATCGTCAGCCGGGAAGACATTGAGGATGTGGTCAGCCGCTGGACTGGCGTACCGGTCACCTCGATCAAGGAAGAAGAGACGCAGAAGCTGCTCCGGGTGGAAGGCGAACTGCATAAGCGCGTCATCTCGCAGGAGAAGGCGATCTCCGCCCTCTCTCGGGCGATCCGTCGCTCACGCGCGGGCTTGAAGTCGCCTAACCGGCCGATTGGCTCGTTCCTCTTCCTGGGACCGACAGGCGTTGGCAAGACTGAAATGGCGCGCACGCTGGCACAGTTCCTATTCGGGTCAGAGAAGAGCCTGATCCGCTTCGACATGTCGGAGTTCATGGAGAAGCACTCAGTCTCGAAGCTCATTGGTTCGCCTCCGGGCTATGTGGGCTACGAGGAGGGTGGTCAGCTGACCGAACGGGTCAAGCGTTCGCCGTACTCGGTGGTGCTGCTGGATGAGATTGAGAAGGCGCATCCGGATGTCTTCAATATCCTGCTGCAGGTCTTTGAGGATGGGCACCTGACAGACGGGCTCGGCAACACAGTCGACTTCAAAAACGTCATCATTATCATGACCTCGAACATCGGCGCGCGGCACTTGCAGCGCAAGCAGGGGCTTGGCTTCCAGTCAGAACGCGAAGACCTGGTGATGGACAAAATTGAAGAGCTGGTCAAGAACGAGGTGAAGCGGACTTTCAACCCGGAGTTTCTCAACCGGGTCGATGAGATCATCCTCTTCCACTCGCTCTCCGATGCTGATCTGATCCAGATTCTGGAGCTACTCGTCCAGCAGCTCAACACGAACCTGGCGCAGAAGGCGATCACCATTTCGGTGACCGAAGATGCCAAGAAGTGGATTCTCGAGAAGACGCTGGTCGACCGCTCCTACGGAGCCCGTCCGCTACGGCGCGCCCTGCAGCGCTACGTTGAGGACCCGCTCTCTGAGGCGCTGATCGCGGGCCAGATCAACGAGCGTCCTGCGTTTCTCGAGGTCTACCTTGAGAACAACCAGCTCTTCTACCGTCCTGTCTCGAAGGAAGGCGAAGAGAGTGACACCCGCTCGGAGGGCATCCTGCTTTACAGCGCGTAGCTGGCTGTATTCGTTGCAAGAAGAAGGCCCTGTGCTAAGCTGCACAGGGCCCTTTTACCGTCTGGTACTAGGAAGGAACGGACACCATCCTAGCTGAAATTTGACTTCGCGTCGCGTACGGTCGATTGAAGGCTACTGACCACGTCGTCCGAATAATCAGAAGCAGACTCTTTGCTTTTCTTGTAGACTTTGGTGGCTTTGTCGCCCAGGTCGCTGGCTGTGTCCTTCACGTACTCACTCGCATCCTCTACCGTGCGAAGGATCTGTTTGCGTGTTTTGTCTCCGCTTTGCGGCGCGCAGATCAATGCAACGACCGCGCCGGCGGCGACCCCAATAGAAAATGCAGCCCAGAACTTGAATGCATCCATGTGCGGCTCCTTACACTTCACGAGCACTGAGATACGGGAAGCCCAACGAAGGTTGCTGGGATCACAAACTTAGAGAAGCCCTGAAAGCAGCAGCTTGCGATCTAAACGTTAACGGAAGCTCGGGCCATACACTGGAGCGGGAGACCGGGATCGAACCGGCGACATTCAGCTTGGGAAGCTGACGTTCTGCCACTGAACTACTCCCGCTCACAAACACGACGTCTTGCTCGTCTTACTCTCCGAGCTTAGAGCTCTGACAAGCAGCCTTGCCGAGACCCTGCCCTCTACCCTTTTAAAGTATAGCAGCGGACGGAAGTGACTATGCTGTTCTTCCTGCCGGGCGCTGCCCTCCGAGGTGAAGCTTGGTCCGACTGCTTCCATATCCCTAGGCGCGCCCTGCAAATTCACGCGTCTCAGTCGAGACCTTGACCCTGTCGCCTTCCTTGACAAAGAACGGCACGCGAATCTCCATGCCCGTCTCAAGCTTGGCAGGCTTGGTGACGCTGCCGCTCGAGGTGTCGCCCCGCACGCCGGGTTCTGTGTAAGTGACAGCCAGCTCGACCTGCGCCGGTAGTTGCAGTCCGATCGGGTTGCCGTTGTACTTCTCGATCTGGATGACTAATCCTTCCGTCAGTAGGTCGAGCGCCTCGGCGACGATCGCCTCGCTGAGCGTCAAAGTGTCAAAGCTCTGCTGGTCAAGAAAGTAAGAGCCATCTCCATCGCTGTAGAGGTAAGAGGCCTCTACGGTTTCGAGGTCAGGCTCCTTGAACTTATCGCTCGCCTTGAAAGTTCTGTCGAAGACTGCGCGGGTGAGCAGGTTTCGCATACGCAGGCGGACGAGCGTCTGGCCGCCGCGCGCGGTCGGCGTGGAGATATCAGCCTCCAGGCAGTAGTAGGGCGTGTTCTCCAGCTCGAAGTACATCTTGCGTTTAATCTCGATAGCATCCAGCAATGCGGCCATGGTTCCTCGCGCGGTAGGTGCTGCGAGCCAGGCCCGCAGCTCTCGATGTTAGCGAACGAATTTTAAATAGACAGGTCGAGGATGCGATTGAGGCGACGCACAAAGGCAGCCGGGTCCTCGAGAGCCACGCCTTCCATCAGCAGCGCCTGGTCCAGCAACAGCCATCCCGCATCTTCAGTCATCGTATCGTCGTGCCGTGCCAGAAGTTTCTTGACGATCTCGTGATCCGGATTGATCTCAAGCGTAGGCTTGGGCGTAGGCATGTCCTTTTGCCCCATCGCACGCATCATCTGCTGCATCTGCAGGGAAGGCTCCTCTTCGTCGGAAACGATACACGAGGGACTGTCCGCGAGGCGTACCGACGCGCGCACATCCTTAACTCGGTCACCAAGCATTGCCTTCAACTTATCTAGCAGCGGCTTGAGCGACTCGGCCTTCTCGGGCTCGGCTTCATCCTTTAGGTCTTCACTCGTCGAGGCCTTATTGACTGACTTGAGATCGATCTCGCCATACTTAACAACGCCTGAGAAAACTATCTCGTCGATGTCATCATCGAGGATCAGTACCTCAAGATTTTTCTTTTTATAGATCTCGAGCAGAGGCGAGGTACGCAGCAGGGATTCGCTACCTCCGGTGATGTAGTAGATGCTCGGCTGACCCTCATGCATGCGCGACTTTACGTCAGCAAGGCTGGTCAAACCTTCTACCTTAGTGGACTTGAAGCGAACCAAGTCAAGCAGTGTCTCACGATTTGCATAATCCCCGTGCAGCCCTTCCTTGAGCGGACGATTGTATTCGGCGATGAACTTCAGATAGTCCTCTGGTCTATTCGCCGCGATACTCTTCAACTCCGACAGTATCTTTTTCACGCTCGCGGTGCGGATGCTGGCAAGCACCCGGTTCTGCTGCAGGATCTCACGGCTTACATTGAGAGGCAGATCCTCGCTATCGATGATGCCGCGAATGAAGCGAAGGTACTGCGGCAGCAGGTCGCGCGAGTCATCCATAATAAAAACGCGCTTTACATAAAGCTTGACCCCCACCTTGTATTCGGCCTGATAAAGGTCAAGCGGCGCCTTGGCTGGAACATAAAACAGCGTCGTGTAATCGAGGCTGCCCTCGGCTTTGGTGTGGAACCAGAAAAGAGGATCCCCCCAATCGCCGGAGACAGACTTATAAAGCTCCTTGTAGTCCTCTTCGGTAAGCTCGCTCTTAGGGCGACGCCAGAGGGCGCTGGCTGCGTTGACCTGCTCGGTCGTGCGCACCTTATCCGACTTCTTCTCTGCCTCGTTCCATTCGCTCTTGTCGTAAGTCAGAAAAATCGGGAAAGCGATGTGATTTGAGTATTTCTTGACGATCTCCTGCAGACGCCAGCTATTGGCATACTGCTTGCCTTCCTCGTTCAAGTGAAGCAGCACGGTAGTCCCGACAACTTCGCGCTCGGCCGGCTCGATATCAAAACCGGTCTGTCCGTCGCTGATCCAGCGCCAGGCCTCTTCTTCGCCGGCTTTGCGGGAGACAACCTCAATCTGATCCGCGACCATGTAGGCGCTGTAAAAGCCCACGCCGAACTGGCCGATGAGGTTGGAATCCTTGCGCGCGTCGCCGGAGAGTTGCGAGAGAAAGTTCTTGGTTCCCGAACGGGCAATGGTGCCGAGGTGCGAGACCAGGTCCTCCTCGTTCATGCCGATCCCCGTGTCAGCGATGCTCAAGGTATTTGCCGCTTCATCGAGTTCCAGATCGATCCGAGGGTCAAAGGCGAGCGCCTTATAGGCGTCCTCTGTGAGCGTAAGGTGACGTAGCTTGTCAAGCGCGTCAGAGGAGTTCGAGATCAACTCACGTAGAAAGATCTCGGGGTGCGAGTACAGCGAGTGGATGATCAACTGCAGGAGTTGGCTGACTTCGGTCTGGAATTCGCGTTTCGACATAGATCTCTATTATCGCCAAAAACCGTGACGGAACGATAGTGGCGACGGATCGGCTCAGATGCACAGTCGGAAGGAGCTTCCACGTTTTGAGGTGCATACCGAAGCGGCGCGACGCCCGGCGCGTTGAACAAGATCGAAAAACGAGTGGTCGGCTAGAAAGCCGGGAGAAAGCGAACGGACGCCTGCCTCGTCGCTGCAGCAATCAGTTTGGATCACTTGCTTGCCAGCAGGCAGCTTAGACTGGACGATGCTACTTGGCAGTTTGCCGCTCAGAACGCTATCTACGGTGTGACGGCCGCCAACAAGGCCGTTGAGGCCGTACGATGGATTAGAGAGCTCCTGAGGAGGCGTTATGTCATCAACACCAGCCGAGCCGCGCAGGCATGCTTCAACCGGCACAACCACTCCGCAGCTGCCCGAGCCAAGCCATGCCGAGCGTGTGCGCACACTCTTTTCGCTTGCCTCCTCCGGCACCCTCTGTACACTCTCTCGAAAGCACCCGGGCTTCCCTTTCGGCTCGATGATGCCATACGCGTTAGATCCGGCCGGTCGGCCTATCTTCTTGATCAGTAACATGGCGATGCACACGCAAAACCTGAAAGCCGACCCCCGCGTTAGCCTGTTTGTCGCTCGGCTGGACACAGAAGGCGATCCTCTCGGTGCTGCGCGCGCGACGCTGGTGGGCGATGCAGAGGCTGTCCCTGAGCAGCAAGGAGCAGCCGCGCGCCAGCTCTACCTTGCACGGCATGAGAACAGCCGTTACTGGGTCGACTTCGCGGACTTTACTTTTTACCGTCTTGAGCCGCTTGATCTTTACTACGTCGGCGGCTTCGGGGTCATGGGCTGGGTGGACGCCCAGGAGTACACGCGCGCCAACCCGGACCCGCTCGCTCCCGTCGCTGCCGGCATCATCGCGCATATGAATGCCGATCACCAGGATTCGATGCTCTTGCTGGCGCAACTTCATGCAGAGATAGAAGCCAGTGAGGCGCAGATGACCTCAGTGGATCGCCTCGGCTTTTGGTTGCGCCTCAAAACAGCGCAGGGCATGAAGGGGACGCGTCTGAATTTCCTTCGTGAGGTGAACACGGCGCAGCAAGCACGAGTCGTGCTGGTCGAGATGGTTAACCAGGCACGAGCACAATCAAGCCTATAACCATTGAAGCCGCAGCATAAAGGATCACGCGCCCGTTATAGACGTTTGCAGGCGCTGAAGTTTTCGACGTGTATCTTGCTTGCAAACCGTGAGGGAGGCTGCCGGTCCGACATGGCGCTCGGCTTGCACCAGTTGCTTACGCGAGGTTTGTCGTTACGCTACGCTGACGGTGCGCGCATTTAACTTACATTTAAGTTGTTGCAAGCGTCGCAGCAGACCAGTCGATCAAGTGGCACAGGAATTGATTGCAGATTGTAAAATGTTGCTTAGCGGGTTTATGCTTTCGTTCCTGATGCCAAGCGAAGCGAACAGTCCAAGCAACGCCGAGGCTTATCGGCGGAACTTGATCATCCACTCGGAGACGTTGGCAGGGTGAGTCGGCTCGCTTACTGATTTCCGCAGCGCGGGCTGTAGGATAACCCCGTCAAGAACAGCTGTATGGAAATAGACCAACTGACGTGCAGCGCGGCTTTCTCTATCGGACACGTTCCGCGTCGTGTTAGTGTTGTAACAAAGCCTGCCATAAATGCGGGTGTCTGCATTCTGAGAAAGGCAGCAAAACACTCTTGGCGATTTGCCGGCTTCGAGCCGAGCCTTGCTTGATCGAAAGTTATTGGGTCGCAGGAGCGCAACTCGAAAGCAAAGAGTACAAGATGAGTCGGCGCGTGCCGCATTCTCAGAGTAGCAACTGCGACGACAAGCGACGGCTTTTGTTGCTGCACAAGATCAAGAGCACAGGGGAAATCCAATCCAGAGCAATCCTCTCGAAGCCTCTTCCGCATCTATAGTCCAAGAGGGCGCGATGCTGGCAGCGGAAGTTAAGACGTCGACCGCGCCAAGGAGCGATGAGATCACACTGCTCTGCTTTTCTCATCTGCGTTGGAACTTCGTGTATCAGAGGCCTCAACACCTGATGAGCAGGGCCGCGCGTTGTGCGAAAGTTTTTTTCATAGAAGAACCGGTCTTCGAGGATGTGCAAACCGCTTCCCTCCGATTTGCAGCAGCAGGCGCTGTGCACATTCTCACGCCGATCGTGCCACATGGCGAGGTGCGCGATCTGTTCGACCTGCAACGGGAGCTGCTGAGCACGTGGCTTCGCGAGAGTGGAGCGACAAACATCGTTGCATGGTTTTACACGCCGATGGCGCTTCTGTTTGCCGACGCAGTGCAGGCGGATGTGGTTGTTTACGACTGCATGGATCAGCTTTCTGCATTCCAAGGAGCGCCTCCGGAATTAATGGAACAGGAGCGTCGCCTGTTTGCTGCAGCTGATGTCGTATTTACCGGCGGCAGAAGTCTTTACGAGGAGAAGCGCGGCAAGCATAGCAGTGTGCATCTGTTTCCCAGCAGTGTCGACCGCGCGCACTTTGCCACTGCTCGGGAAACCCAGCCGGACCCCGATGACCAGGCAGGGATTGCTCACCCGCGGATTGGTTTCTTCGGCGTTCTTGATGAGCGCCTGGATCAAAATCTGCTTCGGGAAGTAGCAGCATTAGAACCGGACTGGCACTTCATCATGATCGGCCCGGTCGTCAAGATCAGCATAGATGAGTTGCCGACAGCTGCAAACATTCACTATCTTGGACAAAAGAAGTACAGCGAGTTGCCTCAGTACTTAGCGCACTGGGATGTCGCCATGCTACCTTTTGCGCAGAATGCTTCCACCCGGTTCATCAGTCCAACCAAGACGCCGGAGTATTTGGCGGCGGGCAAGCCGGTTGTCTCAACTCCGATTCGCGATGTGGTGGAACCTTACGGCAGATTGGGCCTGGCGCTGATTGCCTCGAACGCAGAACACTTCCAGGAGGCAGTCAGCGAACTCCTTGAGCCACCAGAACCGGGCTGGCTGAATAGCGTGGACGAGTTCCTTCGCCACACTTCATGGGATGAAACGTTCACCAAGATGTGGCACGAGGTGACGCGCCTCAGAGCGGAAAAGTTGGAGATCGAGACGGAGTAAGGAGGTCGTAGATGTTTGATTTTTTGATTGTGGGCGCTGGTTTCGCAGGCAGTGTGCTCGCCGAACGCTTGGCCACAAAGTTGGATGCACGGGTACTCATCGTTGAGAAACGGCCGCACATCGCCGGAAATGCCTACGACTTCTACAACGACCAAGGTCTTCTCGTTCATAAGTACGGGCCGCACATCTTCCACACGAACTCGAAGAAAGTGTTCGAATATCTGTCCCGATTTACCGCGTGGCGCCCGTACGAGCATCGTGTGCAGACCAGTGTCGACGGGCAGTTGGTGCCGATGCCTATCAACCTTGACACGTTGAATCAGCTGTACGGTCTCAATCTCACCTGTAGCCAGGTCGAAGCATTCCTGAGCTCGGTTGCAGAGCCGAAAGAGAAAATCGTTACTTCGGAAGATGTGGTGGTCAGCCGTGTAGGGCGTGAGCTGTATACAAAGTTTTTTCGCAACTACACACGGAAGCAGTGGGATCTTGATCCTTCCGAGCTCGATGCATCTGTAACGGCACGAGTGCCAATTCGCACCAGCCGCGATGATCGCTACTTTACTGATCAGTTCCAGGCCATGCCGCTGCACGGCTACACCCGCATGTTTGAGAAGATGCTCGACCACCCCAACATTAGCGTCATGCTCAACACCAAGTACAGCGACATCGAAGATGAGCTCTCGTTCCGACAGTTGATCTTTACCGGCCCCGTCGACGAGTACTTTGACTACTGTTACGGCAAGCTTCCCTATCGCTCGCTGCGCTTCGAGCACCAGACCCACGACTGTCGCACCTTTCAGCCGGCTGCCGTGGTCAACTATCCCAACGAGCATGCATACACGCGCGTGACCGAGTTCAAGTACCTCACCGGTCAGGAGCATGCCAAGACCAGCATCGTCTACGAGTACCCGATGAGCGAGGGCGACCCCTACTATCCAATCCCGCAGCCGCAGAATGCCGAGCTTTACTCTCGCTACAAAGCGCTGGCTGACGCGCTGCCCAGGGTTCACTTCGCCGGCCGGCTTGCTACCTACAAGTACTACAACATGGATCAAGTCGTCGCGCAGTCTCTCGCGCTCTTTGGCAAACTGGCGGAAAGCGCCGAGACTTCGCCCCAGCAAAAGGGCTTGGTGTCCATCCCTGTCGAGCTTGGTACAGGAGAGGATAGTCTTTCCGTCCAGGCCGGCGGAGGCAGGGCGGCTTGACCCGGCATGCTTAGCCGACCGCACAGTAACTCCGCGCCACCTGGGGCCTGGCCTGAGGTGTGGGGCGGCGCGGAGTATACCTGCAACCGGGTAGGCGAGTGCTACTTCGACCAGATGCGGCTCTCTGGACACGCCGAGCGCGCCCGGGACCTGGAGCTTTTCGCTTCGCTTGGGATTCGCGCTCTGCGCTGTGGGATCCTCTGGGAGCGACACAGCCTTGCACCTGATTGGCGCTGGGAGGATAGTTACCTTGAGAGCGTGCGCGATGCGGGCATGCGCCCTATCGCCGGGTTAGTGCATCACGGCAGCGGTCCCGCTTCGACCAGTCTGCTCGACCCTGAATTTGCTACGAAGCTGGCCGCCTATGCGGGAGAAGTGGCAGAGCGCTATCCCTGGATCGACGCCTACACTCCAGTCAACGAGCCCCACACAACGGCCCGTTTTGCCTGCCGGTGCGGCCTCTGGTATCCGCACCATTGTTCCAAGCAGAGCTATCTGCGCGCACTCCTCCACCAGATCAAGGCGGTTGTGTTAAGCATGCAGGCGGTCCGCAAGGTCCGTCCTGACGCGCAGCTGATCCAGACCGACGACCTTGGCCGGATCTGGTCCACGCCGGAGCTCGCTGACCTCGGCGACCTCTTCAGCGAGCGCCAGTGGCTGCCCTACGATCTGCTCTGTGGCCTTGTAGATCGACAGCATCCCCTCTTCGCCTACCTGCTCAATGGCGACTTGGAAGAGGCCGAGATCTTCTGGTTTCGCGATCATCCCTGCCCACCGAGCGTAATTGGCGTCAACTACTACGTGACCAGCGACCGATTTCTCGACCATCGTGTCTCTCTCTATCCGGAGAGTTGTCGCTCGGCCGAGGGTCCTTTTGTCGATCTGGAAGCAGTCCGGACGCGTCCGCAGGGTATCCAGGGCTTTGAGGCTGTGCTGCTCGAGGCGCATCGCCGGTATGGGCTTCCTGTCGCGATCACGGAAGTTCATCTGGGCGACCGGGTAGACGAGCAGATCCGGTGGGCCGCTGAGGCCTGGCATGCGGCGCGACGCGCCCAGGCCGCTGGAGTTACCTGTGTGGCTGTCACCTTCTGGGCGCTGCTCGGGTCCTACTTCTGGAACCAGCTAGTCACAGCCGACAACGGGCACTACGAGCCAGGGGTGTTTGACCTGATATCGGGCGAGCCTGTACCGACGGCGCTGGCTGATCTGGTGCGCCAGTGCGCGCTCGGTGAGCCTTTGTGGCACGAGGCGCTGGAGGAAGCTGGCTGGTGGCACCAGCCAGATCGAATCCACCACGCTTCGACAAGGGAGGCAGAGGCTGGTGCGCTTCTGCTGGACGAGATTACGGCTGCATGATGTGCTCACGCCAGGCCCGCTCAACTAGGGGATCGTAGTCCGGCATAGGCCCGCTGGTCGCCTGAGCAATGGCCTTTAACGGCGCCTTCGGCGTGCGATCGGCATACAGCAAGCCGTTCACCTCCTGGTAAGTGTCAGTGAACTGGGTGTAGCAGAAACCAGCCAGGGCCCCCGCGTTCCGTACGGCCTCAAGCAGGGCGCGATAATGTTCGATCAGTTGCTCTGGCGTCCGCGACCGTGAGTAGCCCCAGCTCTCATCCTCGACCCCGCCAAAGGCGATCCCGCCGAACTCGGTCAGGATGATCGGATGCAGGCACGGCACGCTCTCTCCGCCGAGGGTCAGGATGCGGCCGCCGGGTCGCTCCCGCTTCAGCAGCCTGGTCTCGAAGTCGCTGCTCCCATAGCGCCTGGCGATCCGGTCGGGCTGATCGTCGTAATCATGGATGCCGATCATGTCGGTCGCGACACTCTCCCAGCCATCGTTGCCGATCACCGGACGGCTCGGGTCGAGCGCCTTGGTCATGTGATAGAGCGACTGCACATAGTGTCGCTGCGCCGGGCTCTCGGGCAGGTCAGGGACACCCCAGCTCTCGTTGAACGGCACCCAGGCTACGATGCAGGGGTGGCTGCGATCCCGCTCCAGTACCTCGAGCCACTCGCGGGCCAGCCGATGGATGGATTTGGATGTGTAGCGGTAAGCGCTCGGCATCTCTTCCCAGACCAGCAGCCCCATGCGGTCAGCCCAATAGAGAAAGCGCGCGCTCTCGATCTTCTGATGTTTGCGGACGCCGTTGAAGCCCATCTGCTTGACCAGTTCTATGTCCTTGCGGAAGGCGTCGTCGTCCGGCGCCGTGAGGCCGGTACGGAGCCAGTAGCCCTGGTCCAGCACCAGCCGCAGGCTGAGTGGGCGCCCGTTCAACACAAAGCGGTCACCCTGCGTCGCGACCGAGCGCAGCGCCGTGTAGCTGCTGATCGAGTCAAGCAGAGTTCCGGTCTCATCTCGCAGCTCAAGCTCGGCTTCGATCAGTGTCGGCGACGCAGGGGACCAGAGCAGGGTGTTACGGAAATCGTCGATGCCAGGGTCAGAGAGCGCGATGCGTCGATGCACCTCGCCGGCAATGACTGTGTAGGTATCGTGTGCAAGCAGCTGCTCACCCGCGGTAAGCCGCACTGAAAGTTGCAGCGCGCGCTCCGGCGAACTATCGAGCGCACGAAGCGATGGCTTGAGTCCGGCGCTGACCTCGTCTCCGCCCTCTTCGGGCTCCCCGTGGCCGCCCTCGTCGATGATCATCGCTTCCAGGCCAATCTCCCAGCGGTCCAGGCTTGCCGACCAGTGCACCGAGCGGATACGTGTAGAACTCACCGTCTCCAGCCACACCTCCTGCCAGATGCCTGTCGTGCGCGGATACCAGATCGAATGCGGCTCAAGCTTCCAATCCTGCTTCCCTCGTGGCTTGGAGAGGTCGGCGTAGTCATCCTCGGCACGGACAACCACCTCTTGGGTCTGGTCTCCTGTCGAGTCTCCAATCAGGGCGTTCGTCACGTCCGCGGCAAAAGGCGTGTAGCCGCCCTCGTGCACGGCCACTTTCTGTCCGTTGACCCAGACGGTCGCGCGCCAGTCCACAGCTTCAAAGTGCAGCAGCAGGCGCTCGGTCTCAGCCAACGGTGGCTGCTGCCAGGTGCGGCGATACCAGACGGCCCGGTAGAAGCCGGTGTCTTCGATGCCGCTCGCCTCGGTCTCCGGGCTGAAGGGCACCTGGATGGTCTGGTCCCACTCCACACGTTTGGGCGAGGTCCAGCTCTTGCCGCGTCCGTTCGCGAAGTCCCACCCGCCGTTGAGTGTGTGCCACCGCTCGCGCCGCAGCTGCGGGCATGGGTGGGGCTGCTCTTCCTGCTGGTCTGTCCCTGTCACCGGAGCCTCACCTCGCGTCATCTCCCTAGAGTAAGTTACCTTTTGCTCAGGTGGCGAACACTCCATGAGCCTGCGCACTCTCGTCACGTGGTTTGACTCTCCGCGTGAGCCGGAGGACTCAGCAACACCGCTCTAGTATCCTGTGCAGGCGAACGTCGGTGCGCCGGGGAACGCAGATCGCGCTACCTGGCGGTCTAACTCGGCAAGAGACTTTTTGGGGGCACCATGCAGCGAAACAGTCGAATCTACGTCGCCGGGCACCGTGGACTGGTCGGCTCGGCGATCGTTCAGGGGCTCGCCGCCCGTGGTTACAACCACATCGTCACCCGCACCCACCATGAGCTCGATCTGACCGATACTGCCGCCGTCCAGGCCTTCTTTGTCGAGGAGCAGCCGGAATTTGTCATTCTGGCCGCAGCCAAGGTGGGGGGCATTCTCGCTAACAGCACCTACCCGGCAGACTTCATCCGCGAGAATTTGGCTATCCAGAACAATGTCATCGAAGCCAGCCGCCAGGTTGCCGTCGATCGCCTGCTCTTTCTCGGCTCGAGCTGTATCTACCCGAAGCTGTGCCCGCAGCCCATACGCGAGGAGTACCTGCTCACCGGTCCGCTCGAGGCGACCAACCGGCCCTACGCGCTGGCCAAAATTGCCGGCATCGAGATGTGCTGGAGCTACAACCGGCAGTATGGCACCCGCTATCTTGCGGCGATGCCGACCAATCTCTACGGGCCTGGCGATAACTTCGATCTACGCACCTCGCACGTGCTGCCAGCGCTGATGCGTAAGATCGTCGACGCCCAACGCACCGGCGCACGCGAGCTGCTGGTCTGGGGAACAGGCACACCGCGCCGCGAGCTGCTCTACTCAGCCGACATGGCCGAGGCCTGCATCTTTCTGCTTGAGTTGGAAGAGCAACAGTACGGTTCCCTGCTCTCGGAGGCAGAGCCGCCGTTGATCAACATCGGCACGGGCGAGGATCTCACCATCCGCGAGCTGGCCGAGATGCTCTGCCGGGTGATCGGTTTTAACGGCGAGCTGGCCTTTGACACGACCAAGCCCGATGGCACTCCGAGAAAGCTGCTTGATGTCGAGCGTCTCCACTCGCTCGGCTGGAAGGCAGCGACCTCGCTCGAGAACGGGATCGGGCTCACTTACGCGGCGGCTCGACCACTGCTTGAAAGCGAGTGAGCCCTGGCCTCCGTGCTCATGATGTGGAAACGGCTGCGGCCTTTACCAGGCCGCACGCAAGTTTGCAGGCGATACAAAGGCGCATATACGCAACCAGATGAGTTACACATAGGAAACTAGCAGATGGAGATCGGCATAGATAGCTTTGCCGCACTGGTCGCTGACCCGATTACAGGGGAAATCGTAAGCGCTCAAGAGCGCATCGCGCAGCTGCTGGAAGAGATCGTACTCGCTGACAAAGTAGGGCTGGATGTGTTTGGCCTGGGCGAACATCACCGCAGCGAGTATCTGGACTCAGCGCCCGCGGTCATCCTGGCCGCGGCCGCTGCACGCACCACGCGCATTCGGCTTACCAGCGCGGTGACTGTGCTGAGCGCTGCCGACCCGGTCCGCGTCTTCCAGGAGTTTGCTACGCTCGACCTGCTCTCCGGCGGCCGAGCCGAGATTGTCGTTGGGCGCGGGTCGTTCTCTGAGTCGTTCCCGCTCTTCGGTCTCGACTTCAAGGACTATGACTCGCTCTTCGCGGAGAAGCTCGACCTGCTGCTCACGCTTCGCGAGCAGACCCATGTGCATTGGTCCGGCAAGCATCGCGCGGCGCTCACCGGCCAAGGCGTTTTTCCTCGGCCCGTACAGGAGAAGATCCCCATCTGGCTTGGCGTCGGCGGCACGCCGCAATCCTTTGCGCGCGCCGGAGCCCTTGGTCTCCCGCTGATGATTGCGATTATCGGCGGCGAGCCGCACCGCTTTCGCCCGCTGGTGGACCTCTATCGCGAAGCCGGCCGCAGAGCCGGCCACAACCCCGAGTCGCTCAAGGTAGGCATACACGCGCTTGGCTACCCGGCAGACACAGACCAGCAGGCCTCTGACGACTTCTACCCGGGCTATGCGGAGGCTTTCACCAAGATCGGCCGAGAACGTGGGTGGCCGCCGGTGACCAGGCAACAGTTTGAAGCACTGCGCCGGCCCAAGGGCGCGCTGCTGGTCGGCGACCCGGAAACAGTAGCGCAAAAGATCCTCGAGATGAACGAGGACCTGGGTGGTATCGCAAGGATGGACTTCCAGATGAGTGTCGCGGCGCTGCGCCACGACAGGCTTCTGCACTCGATCGAGCTGCTCGGCACACGCGTGGCTCCGATCGTTCGCGCGGCTTTGCACCCGGCAAGCTAGGCTTCGGCCCGCGCACGAAAGTGGGCCTTGGTGCGGGCGTCAGCGCCCAGGCATCGGAGCCGGCCGAAAGAAACCTGCCTATGGCTCACGCCGAGCTGTCCTGTCTCGTCCTGTCTTCCCATGCGGTATGCTGAAGGGCATCCCCGATGACGACCCCGGCACTCACTCCCCTCTACACGCACGCCACCATCCAGGCGCGCGTCGCCGAGCTCGGCCTGGAGATCGACCGCGATTTTGCCGGGCAGCGCATTGTGCTGGTCGGCGTGCTCAAGGGAGCGGCCATCTTTCTCGCTGACCTGGCACGCCATATTACGCTCGACTGCACCTTCGACTTCGTTTCGGTCTCGAGCTACGGCAAGGGCCGGACATCAAGCGGCCAGGTCAAGCTCATCAAGGATCTGGACGAGCCGATTGAGAACCGCAACGTGATCGTGGTTGAAGACATACTCGACACGGGGCTCACCCTCAAGTTTCTCAACAGCGTCTTTCGCCAGCACCACCCGCGCGCCCTGCGCCTGGCAGCGCTGCTGGACAAGCCCGCACGTCGGCTGGAGCCGGTAGAGGCGGACTACGTCGGATTTCGGATCCCCAACCACTTCGTCGTAGGCTACGGCATGGACTACGCCGAACGGTATCGCAACCTGAAAGACATCTGCCTCTTCGACGAAGAGGCAGCCGACGAGAGAGCCAGCGCAGACGACTCCGGGATGGAAGCCGGGATGGAAGCCGGAATGGAAGCCGGGATGGAAGCCGGGATGGAAGCCGGGATGGAAGAAGGACCCGAGCATGACCGTTGAGAAGACCACGCCCGCTGCGGCACCTGGCGCCTCGCCGACGCGCGATGCCTTCGCGAGCCCTGCCGCGTTGGCGGCGCTGCTCGATCACACCTTGCTCAAGGCCGAGGCCACCCGCGAGCAGGTCATCCGCCTGGCAGAGGAAGCAGCGGAATACCACTTTGCCTGCGCCATGGTCAACCCGGCGTGGGTGCCGGAGGTCGTCTCAGTGCTGCGCGGGACCGGCGTCTTCGCAGGCACAGTCATCGGCTTTCCGCTGGGTGCCTCGCTCACCCGCACCAAGGCTGCCGAAGCGGCTGAGCTGGCCACGCTCGGCGCTCACGACCTGGACATGGTGATCAACATCGGCTGGCTGCGCTCCGGGCTCGACCAAGCGGTAGCGGACGACATTGCTTCCGTCGTCGCGGTCGCGCGCGATGCGGACGCCATCGTCAAGGTCATCCTTGAAACGTGCCTGCTCACGGAGGAAGAAAAGCGCCGCGCGTCTCATCTTGCAGTCGACGCCGGCGCGGACTTCCTCAAGACCAGCACCGGCTTCTCGACTCATGGCGCGACCGCGCCCGATGTCGCGCTGCTGAGGGAGATCGCCGGCTCCAGTTGCGGAGTCAAGGCTTCCGGCGGCATCCGCACCCTGGCTGATGCGCGCACCATGGTCGGGGCGGGAGCCAACCGCATCGGCGCCAGCGCATCGGTCGCCATCCTGCAGGCCCTCCAACAGGAGAGCGCCGGCTGAAAGCAGCCCCAGCACGCGTTATCATGGCTCTTTACCCCTGCAAGGAGCCCTGTGGCGCACGAGCCAGAAAGAGCGGACGCGACGCGGAAGACGGCAGACTTCGTGGGCGACGACGTGCCTGAAGACGCGCCGGAAGAGAGTGCGCCGGAACAGCAAAGCCCAACGGTCTACGCCGATGCTGCGCGAGGCACAGGTGCCCTCATCGACAGTCCCGCGCTCGATTGCGCCTCAGAGGACGCTCTCTGTGCACCGACGGTGAGCTTTGATTCCCTGCCGGCATTCTCCCGCACACAGCCCATTGAGACCGACTTTCTCATCCGGCTCGCGGAGACGCTGAACACCACACTCGACCTGCAAACGCTGCTCAAGCAGACTTCGGATCTGGTCCGCGCTGTGATTGATTACAGCATCTTTGCCATTTTGCTGGTCAATGATCGCACTGGCGACCTGCGCATGCGCTTCCAGACCGGCCACCCGCCGGAGATCGAGCGCCGTCGCTTCCAGATCGGCGAAGGCGTCATCGGCAAGGTCGCTGAAACCCGCCAGGCCATGCTGATCAATGATGTCAGCCGGTCCAAGGACTACCTCGAGACCAATCCCCTGGTCTGCTCCGAGCTGGCAGTGCCGCTGATTGTGAAGAATCGTGTGATCGGCGTCATTGATATCGAGAGCGAGCAGCTCAACTACTTCCGTCCTGAGCACCTCTACCTGCTTACGCTGACCGCCTCGCGGATCTCGCAGGCGATCGAAAATGCCCGACTCTACACGCGGGTCGCGCGCCAGGCACAGACCCTGCGGGTGCTCAACGAGATCAGTCGCGAGCTCACCTCGATCCTTGACCTGGGTCCGCTCTTTGCCCGCATCGGTGAGCTGCTGCGGCGGCTCTTCGAGTTCCAGTTTTTTACCATCTGGATCATCAACGAGCAGGATGGCGTACTCGAGAGTCGCTTTGCCACCCGCTACGGCGAGCAGATCGAGGTGAACGAGCGTCTGCCGGTCAAGCGTGGCTTGGTCGGGATTGCGATCGAAGAAGGGGTGCTGGTCCACTCACCCGATGTTCGCAAGGACCCGCGCTACTACCTGTTCAATCGCGAGACCCGCTCCGAGATGATCGTGCCGCTGATCTACAAGAACACGGTCATCGGCGTGCTCGATCTTGAGCACACCCGCACCCACTACTTCAACGAAGACCATGAGCGCGCCGTGACCACGCTCGCCGCGCAGATTGCCATCTCGATTGAGAACGCTCGGCTCTACCAGCGGGTGACCCAGCAGGAGGCGCGCCACGAGAATGACCTGGCCATGGCCCGCGAGGTACAACTGCGCCTGCTGCCGCCCTCTGTGCCCAGGCTTGAGCATGCCGAGCTGGCCGCGCGTTTTCTGCCGGCCCGCACCATCGGAGGCGACCTTTATGACTTTCTCCGCTACGATGAAGGCCGCATCGCGCTGGCGATAGGCGACGTGAGTGGCAAAGCCGCGCCGGCCGCGCTCTACGCGGCCATGGTCAGCGGCATCATGCGCTCGGCGGGCGCCCAGATGCCAGGGCCGGCCGAGATGCTCACCCTGCTTAACGACTCGCTCCAGGAGCGCCACGTCGCTGCGCAGTACGTCGCGATGCTCTACGCGGTTTGGAACGATCCCGAGCGCACGCTCGAGATCGCAAATGCCGGCGCAGTCCAGCCGCTCTTCTGCCGCGGCAACGAGCTGGTGACCTTGCAGGTGGAAGGCTTTCCCCTGGGAATGTTTGCCGTGGCCGACTACGAGGAGCAGCGCGTGGTGACGCAGCCGGGCGACACGCTCGTCTTTTTCAGCGATGGGCTGATTGACGCGCAGAACCCCGCAGGCGAAATGTTCGGCAATGAGCGCCTCATCGCGACAGTGCTCGACTACCGACACCTGGGCGCTGGCCAGCTGGCCGACGCTATCTGCGAGGCAGTCGGACGGTTTAAAGAGGGTCGCGACCGTTTTGATGATGAGACAGTGGTCGTGCTTAAGGTGCGGTGATTGCAAAGCTGGACCCAAGCGGCACCGACAAGTCCGAGCAGCGAGTCTGAATCGGCGTTCTCGAGAGCAGCCGCGCAGCTACCCGCCTTAGCGGCGAACTCCCTTGCTAAACGAGACCTTAAGCCCGACGGCAGACAGCCCGACGGCACGCAGCTAAGAGGCTTGCGCCTCATACGTGGGCGCTGCTTCCAGCTCCTCGGGCACGAGCTCGTCAGCAAGCGCCTCGCGCCGGCCGGAGGCACGTGGGCTGGTAGATAGGTACTCCAGGCATGGCACCCAGAGGGTGAGACCGGCGAAGAATGCGAGGGTGAGTAGAGCTGCAACCACTGGCTCTGACATAGCAGCCTCCTTGCGATATAAGGTACCTGCAAATGCCTGGACGACGAGGGTGAGCATCTCCGCTCTTCTCGGCTCATCGGCACCTGCTACGTAAAGCGGAAAACAGGGAAAAGCGGGTCACTCGCGAAGTATGCGCGCGTGCCCCTACTCTGTCCAGAGTACTTTTATCAACTTCTGTAGATCAGGAGGGCCTGTAAGTTACTCTGCCGCGATCCCGGCTGACTCGCGCGGCAGGCTTACGCAGCGCGATCGAATACGATGGAGAGAACACCCCTCGAGTGGAGCCCCCCTTGCACGAAGTCTCTACAGAACAACGCATCACCCCGGCTCGCGCGATCGGCGGCAGCGTCCAGCTGCCTGGCGACAAGAGCATCTCGCACCGCTACGCCTTACTCGCGGCACTGGCGGAAGGCACTACCCGGCTGACCAACTTTTCAACCGGCGCTGATCCCTGGTCGAGCCTGGGCTGCTCGGAGGCGCTTGGCGCGTCCGTGACCCGCACCGAAGACGGCGCAATTGCCATCACGGGCACCTCTGGCACGCTTGCTGCGCCGGCCCAGCCGCTCGACTGTGGCAACTCCGGCTCGACGATGCGCATGCTCGCCGGCCTGCTCGCCCCGCATCCTGGCCAATTTACCCTGGTTGGCGACGCGTCACTTACCCGTCGGCCCATGGAGCGGGTGCGCAAGCCGCTCGCCGGAATGGGCGCCACTCTCCGGCTCACCGACGGTCACGCGCCGATGGTGATCGAGGGTCGACCGCTGCGCGCCATCGACTACACCACCCCGATCCCGAGCGCGCAGGTCAAGACGGCAGTCCTGTTCGCCGGCCTGCAGGCGACGGGCCGGACCACGGTCCGGGAGTCCGTACGCACCCGCGACCACAGTGAGCTTGCGTTGCGGGCCTTTGGCGCGGTGCTCGACCGTGATCGCGACTCGGTCTGGATTGAGGGTGGCCAGAAGCTCACCGCGATTGAGGCCGAGGTGCCTGGCGACCTCTCATCCGCCGCATTCTTTTTGTGCGCGACCATGCTCTTCCCCGGCTCGAGCCTGGTCTTTGACTCGCTCGGCATGAACCCCACCCGAGCCTCGCTGCTCGACGTGCTCAGCGCTCTCGGCGGCCGCATGAGTATGCTCAACCTGGACGAGAAGCATGGCGAGCTGGTCGGCACAGCGCAGCTCCACGCCCCGGAGGATGGCATGCACGGGGTCACGATCTCGGGCGCGCTGTCGGCGCAGCTGATCGATGAGCTGCCGGTGCTCGCGGCCATTGGACCCTACACCAGCCAGGGCATCCGGATCCGCGATGCCAAGGAGCTGCGCGTGAAAGAGTCCGACCGCATCGCGCTGGTCGCAAGCAACCTGCGGGCGATGGGCGCGGAAGTGGAAGAGTTTGAGGACGGACTTGACGTACCGGGTGGCCAGCAGCTGCACGGCGCCGAGATCGACTCGGGCGGCGACCACCGGATCGCCATGGCGTTCTCGGTCGCAGCCCTGCGCGCGTCTTCTGACACATTGATCCACGGCGCGGAGTCAGCAGCGATCTCTTTCCCAGAGTTCTTCGAGCTGCTCGACAGGGTCGCGCAGCGCTAGGGCAACCCGCCTGCGCGGCTTTCACCCTGCTGGAGCGCCGCCAGGCACGGTACACCCGTCACGGAACAGCCGCGAGCCGGGTAGACGACTTCGACGGTGCGAAACGCCTCCCGGTTTGACACGCGTTCCAGGCGAGCTGTTCTCGCGGTTCCCGAACGGGCGCACTAAGGGTTTGCGGAAAAGAAGTAAAGCTTCTTCGCCACCGGCCGATACAGCGACAAGGGGAGATTGAACTCTGAAAACACAGGGTGTCGACTCTCTACCATTCCAGAACCCGGGAGCTCTCAGATCATGTCGAACCAGTCGATGTTTCAGGTGTCCAAGCTCGCTCAGACCGCCGCCTCCATCAGCAAGAACCGCCTCGGCGGCCGGCACGTCCAGCAGCTGCTGCAGGAGCAGACCGGCAGCAGCGCCATGGAATACATGCTGATGCTCTCGCTCGTCGCACTCGGCACCTCGTCACTGCTGGGTAGTGCCGGCCTCTTCTTTCAGAACTTCTTTCAGACGGCCATCGCCACTGTTGTGCACGTCTGGCCGAGCTAAAAACGGTGCTCGGCGCCACCCTCTTCACTCGCCGAGAGTGGCTGGCCCCGGGAGCTCTCAACGCCGGTCAGCACGCCTGCTCCTCGCCTGCCGCTACTAGCTGTGTTGTTCGCCGGGTGCTTCCAGCCGAGGTTACGCTCGATAGGCGCGGCACCCGGCAGGAGCTCGATCCCCCCGCCTGTCACGCCGATAATGGAGGGAGTGTGGAGCTCGCCGGTCGAGTCTTCGCAGGGCAGGCGAGAGATGGAGCATGGTTCTGAGCTAAATGGTTCTGAGCTAAGTTGTGACAACGGGCCTGGGAGCGGGTCTGGGAACGGTTCCGGGAGCGGTTCTGAGATCCGGGCGGGGTCAGGCCTGGATGAGGCGGCCGGCAACGCCACACGCTCGGTGGACGTACTCGATCTCGCAGTTCAGGCCTTGCCCATAGGTCTCTGGTGGGTCCGGCTGGAGGATCGCTCGATCTACTCGATCAATCCCAGGTTCACCGACCTGTTCGGCTACACCGCAGGCGAGCTGTTGAACGTGGAAGCCTGGATCCAGGGCGCGCTCCCGTTTGCTGAAGACCGTGCCTTGCTGGAGAGCCTTTGGAGGCAAGGCTCGGAAGCGCAGAGTGGCAGGCAAAGTACGCCGCGAACCATCCTGGAGCCGGTCGAGGTGCGCATCCTGTGCAAGGACTCGACCGTCAAGACGGTGATCCATAGCGGTGTCATGCTACCCGAGTCCGGCTGGGCGCTCTCCACCTTTCTTGACATTACGGAGCGCAAGCGCCACGAGCTTCTCTTCCAGGTTGCCGAGCGGGAAGCGCGCGAGAACGAATCGATCTATCGGCTGCTGCTCGACCACTCCCCGGGCATGATCATCCTCGCGCCGTTTGATAAGTCGAAGCGTTACGTCTCGCCCGCAGTCGAGCAGCTCACCGGCTTCACGCCGCAGGAGTATCTCTCCATGCGCCATCCCGGCATGCTGCACCCGGACGATCACGAGGGCGCCAAGCACGTGGTCGAGCAGATCCGCGCCGGCCATCTCGCCCAGGTCTTCCGCTACCGCACCCTGCAGAAGAAGGGCGGCTACCGGTGGGTGGAGGCGGCCATTACCGGCTACCTCAACCCGCACACCCAGCAGGCAGCCGGCTACATTGCGACCGTGCGCGATATCTCCGAGCAGAAGATTCGCGAGGAGACCCTGGCGTATGAAAATCGCCAGCTCTCGGCTGTCGCCTTGATCGACGAGCTAACCGGCATTGCGAACCGGCGGACGTTTAACCAGACTTTGGACATCGAGGGGCGGCGCCAGGCACGGGCCGGCGGTGAGCTGTCGCTGCTCATGCTCGATGTCGACCACTTCAAACTGTTCAATGATCGCTACGGGCACCTGGCGGGGGATGCGTGCCTCAAGAAATTGGCCATCGCACTTCACCAGAGCCTGCGCCGCGCGGGCGACCTGGCGGCACGCTTTGGGGGCGAGGAGTTTGTCTCCATCCTGCCGATGACCGACACGCCAGGCGCTGTTGCGACCGCCCGATCCATTCTGCAGGCGATCGCGGCACTCAACATACCGCACGCGGGCAGCCCCTACGGGGTAGTCACAGCGAGCGTCGGGATCGCCACCTGGCCTGCAGGCACAGCCTTTCGCCAGAGCGAACTCATCGAGCGGGCTGATCAGGCGCTTTACCATGCCAAGCGTGCCGGTCGCAACCGGTACCACGTAGGTGAGGCTGCGGAGAGTGCACCCTAGCTGCAACAGGCTGCTTATCGCCAACAAAGCTCGCCGACGAAACTCGCCAACGAGGACTAGCAACGAAGATGGAATAGCCTTCGAGTTGAGCAGCAGGTGTCGAGCAGCAGGCGAGGCTGCATCCCTCGGCTCGGTTCCACACAAACCCGCTCTGGCGCACGATCTCTGCTACGAGGCAGCGGCTACTGCGGCGGCGGCCCGGCTGGCGAAGGCTGAGCGGCAGCGCCGGGCGTCGGCTCAACGCCGCCGGGCTTCTGCTGTTCCTCTCGGTTCTCCTGCTGGCTGGGCAGCGGAGCAGGATGCGCTTCCACCGGCTTCGGCGCTTCCAGGCCCGGGATGACCGGGATCTGGGTCACCTTACCGGTGACCGCATCGCCCAGGCTGATGCCGTAGCGGTCCAGCGTGTCGGCCAGGATATTACTCAGAGCCGCGCGATCTTTTGCGTAGGTTGCCCGCGCCGTGATGGCATTGTTCTCGGCCACTGCCAGGTTACGTTCCTGCTGCAGCACGGCCGCCGTGGTGGAGGCGCCAAGCTTCAGCTTGCGCTGCTCCGCGTCCAGGCTCTGGAACGCGTACTCGCGCGTGGCCTGGGCCGCCTGCACCTGGGCCCGATCGTTGGTGAGTGCATACTGCGAGTTGATCACCTGCATGCGCACCTGCACGTAGAGCTGCTGCAGGCGCATCTGAGCCTGCCGGTACTCAAGCACCGAGCGCGCCTGCTCAGACTGCGCTGCCCGGTTGCGGATGGGAACAGTGAGCGACACGCCCGCACCCTTGTTGGGAAAGCTGTTATTAAAGGTGTTCTCAAAGACAGTACCGTAGCCGATCGGAGGCGCGCCTACGCAGCCGTAGAACGCCGCATTCGGCGAGTTCAGGCAGGCCGGGTTAGCCGAGCCGCCCACTGCGCTTGCGCCGTAGAACGCGAAGCCGTCCAGCGTGGGCAAGAGGCCGTTCTTCTCACCGCGCAGAGTGATCTCGTCGTTCTTGAGCGCCAGTTGAGCCTGCTCAATCTCGGGCCGGTTGGCTTCCGCCTGCCGCACCAGGTCGTCGAGCGGCGTCGTCTCTTCCGGGGTCTCGAGAAGGCTCACGCGGTCGGTCGGGATCACGGGCGCGTTGGTCAGCACCGGGTCTTCCAGGTTGCGTGAGACAGCCTGCTTGAGCAGCAGTTGCTGGTACTCAAGCGTGCTCTCGGAGGAAACGAGCGCCTGCTTGTCGGTCGCGACTGCGCTCTGCGCGTTGACTACGTCGAGGGGCGCGAGGGTGCCGATCGCAAGCTGTCTCCGGTCGTCCGCTTCGAGATGGGTTGATTGCGCAAGCGCCCGCTGCTTGGCCTGCAGATCCTCGTAGGCGCTCACCAGGCCCCAGTAGATGTTCTCCACCTGGTTGACGGTGTAGAGGATCTGCTGGCGGAAGCCGGAGTCTGACACCCGCCGATTGTTCTTGGCCTGCAGGATGAAGCGCCCGTTGATGCCTGGACCAAAGCCGCGCAGCAGGTGCTGGGTCAGCTGCGCGTTGAAGGTGGATTGGGTCGAAGGGCTGAAGGTCTGGAAGGGCGAATTGACAGTTGCGTACTGGTTGTTGAAGGTGACCTGCAGCTGGGTGCCGGTAAGAAAGCCCTGCGTGTAGGCAAAGTTGTACTGGTTCAGGTTTTCATCGAGCGGCGAGACACCGGTGAATGCGAGATTGAGCTCCTGGGTGCGCTCGCGCTGCAGCTCGACAGTGCCGGTGAGGATAGGGTCAAGCGAATAAGGCAGCGGGCCGCCGCCGTTGGTGGTGAGCGCCAGACCAGAGCTGCCCGCGCTGGCTGCGCCAGTGCCAGCACTGGTGCCGCCCGGGCCCCCGCCCGAGCTAAGCGCTGCCGTTGCCGAGCCGAGTGTACCGGTCACCAGGCCACTGTTGACGCCAAGCAGCGTCGAGCCGGACCGCGCTCGCAGCAAATCTGTATCTGCGATCTCCAGGTTGTAGCGCTGGATTTCGATGTCGAAGTTGTTTTCAAGCGTAAGCACGATCGCGTTGCTCAGGCTCAGGTAGATCTTGCCTTCGCGCACCAGGTCCTCGAGGCGCGGTGAATTGATGAAGCGGGGCGGCGTGGCGCTGGTCGCGGTGTACGGCGAGATGGGGTTGGGGAAGTAGCCGCGCGGGCGGGTGAAGTCGCGGTCAGTGGGCCGCATAAAAAGCGGCTGCGTGTAGTTGGGAGCCGGTTCGGGCGGCAGCTCCCCGACTGTGCGCGAGATGCTGGGCTGCGGCGGGGGCGTCTTGCCTTTTCCGGTGGCCTCGCCTGCCTGCGCCTGGGCCGGCTCCTGATTGGCTTGCATGGCGCCTGCGATGTTCTGCGCCGAAGGCAGAAGCAGGCAGCTGAGGATGACAGCGGACTTGAGCCTGGCGAAGCTGGCCGCACTCTCGTGAGGCGCGCGCGCGCGCGGCCAGCACCGCTGGCCGAGGAAAACACCCATGCTTGAATCTCCGTCCTCAAGAACAACATGCGCCCGCCTCTTCAGAGGAAATCGGGCTCTATGACACTACGACTCGCGGCTGAAGCAAGTTCCCTGGTGGCAAAGAAGACTTGCCTGCAAAAGCCTTCGAATCATGGCGAGTATATCGTAGAGCGCTAAGTTCCCTCCTTTGACCTAGAGCGTTCCCCGCGCAGCGACAGATTGCCTTAGCCTTGAAGAGTGAGCGAGAAGGACACCCGAGAGCCTGGTCAAGCGGTGAACCTGCCGCTCCCCTCTGCTCTAACCAGCGAGAGGATGCTCGACAACGACGCTGCGCAGGAGAAGCAAAGCGGCACGCAGGCTGGCGACGCTGGGCATGCGGCGGCGGGATCTCTAGACGAGCGCGCTGCAGACCAGCGGGCCGCGCGCAAAGCTGAGCGATCAGCGCGTACCTGGAAGCTGACCCTCGCCTACGATGGCGGCTGCTATGCCGGCTGGCAGGTACAGCCGGGGCTGACCACGGTGCAGGGTACGCTCGCCAGAGCGCTTGAGCGCATCACCGGCGAGCAGGTTCTACCTCAGGGTAGCGGCCGTACAGACGCGGGCGTGCACGCTCTAGGTCAGGTAAGCTCCTTCTCGCTCTGCGCCGGCATTGCCGAGTCGAGCCTGCAGCGCGCGCTTAATCACAGGCTGCCGCCTTCCATCCGGGTGCTCGCGGCCGAGCTCACTGCGGGCGAGTTCCACGCCCGCCACAGTGCCCGGTCCAAACTCTACGAGTACCGCATCTGGCGCGCGGAGCTATGCTCTCCCTGGGTCGCGCCCTATGTCTACGCCTGCCCCTGGCCGCTCGATCTCGACGCCATGCAGCAGGCCGCGCTTGCAGTGCTCGGCGAGCATGACTTTACGTCCTTTGCCGCTCGCCAGCCGGAGCTGTCCGTGCGTGCGTCTAGGTCGGGTCAGGTCTCCCGCCGAGTGCTCCGAGCCGACATGGCGGACGGCCCTGAGGACCAAGGCACCCTCGCTTCGCCACACGGCATTCGCCGTCTGCTCTCCTCCACATGGCTGCAGCCGAGCCCTGAGCTGCTCTGCTACCAGGTGCGCGGCAACGGCTTTCTGCACCACATGGTGCGCAACCTGGTCGGCACCTTTCTGGCTGTTGGCCGCGGGCAGCTCGAGGCCGAAGCTCTACCCTCAATTCTTGCCGCGCGCAGCCGCTCGGCGGCTGGCTCCACAGCGCCCGCCCGCGGGCTCTTTCTCCACTCGGTTGAGTACTGAGGATCACGCTCCTCCCAGGGGCGCAGGTGCTACCCTCAAGTCTGCGCCCATGCCAGCCACCGCGTTCTCGCAAATCGGTCAGATCGCCTCCATGCGCCGTGTGCATGAGGCCTTCCAGTGGCTGCATTTGCATGAGCCGCAGATCATGCGCTGGCAGGTCGAGCTGGTCGCGATCCCGGCACCTCCCTTTGGAGAGCAGGCGCGGGCAGCGTGGCTGCTGGAGCGCTTTGCGGATCTTGGCCTGGCCGACGCACAGCTGGACCGGGCGGGCAATGCGCTCGCCACTTTGCCGGGACGTTCGGCCTCGCCCATCGGCGATCGCGACGCATCTTTGTCGACAAGCAAAGCGTTGCCGGTTGGCTCGCAGAGCGGCACGCGGCTTGGCTCGATCGACACAGTTGCGAGGGAGGCGAGCGGCGAGCCTGACTCCGACAACCCTGTCGAACTCGCTCCACCGTCCTTCGACTCCAGCGCTTGTCGAAGACCGCTCGTTATCCTTTCCGCCCATATCGACACGGTTTTCCCCGTCGAGACACCGATAGAGCCAATGCTCGAGGGAAACCGGCTCACAGCTCCCGGCGCCTGCGATAACGGCGCCGGGGTGGTCGGGCTGCTCGCACTCGCCTCTGCGCTCCTCCGCTCGGGTCTTGAGCCCGATGTCGACATCCTCTTTGCAGCCAACGTCGGCGAAGAGGGGGAGGGTGACCTGCGCGGCATGCGCTACCTCTATGCAGACCCGCGATGGCGCGACCGGATCGTGGCCCATGTAGTCCTCGATGGTGCTGGCCACGAGGTCGCGGTCACGAGCGCGCTCGGCAGCCGCCGCTTTGAGGTAACGATTGAAGGCTCGGGCGGCCACTCCTGGACGGACGCCGGCCGGCCCAACCCCATTGCTACTCTCAGTGAGGCGATCGCCGCCATGAACCGCAGCCACGTCAACGCGGGCTGGCCGCAGTCCGGCCTGGAGACAGGCGTGATGGCGGCATCGCGGAAAGACGCGGCGCAGGCGTTTGAGCCGAGCTACGGGTCGGGCTTGCCAGGTGAGCGATTGGGGAGCCGCGCGTTGCTGAGCGTGCAAGGAAGCTGCGAGGCCCCGATGAAGAGCGAAGGCATAAAAGGTCCTTTGCCACGCAGCACCTGGAATGTCGGCACCATCGAAGGGGGCGGCTCGGTAAACTCGATTCCCGAGCAGGCCCGCGCCCGCTTCGATCTTCGCTCGACCGATCCGGCCCAGCTCGTGCGCCTGGAGGTACAGCTCCATCGCGCCATTGAGGATGCCGTCCTCTCCGCCAATGCCGCGGCCGAGGCTCACCACATCCATGATCGGGCTCTGCGCTTCAGCATGGAGACGATCGGACATCGGCCTGCGGGTGCGCTGCCCGCGAATGCGCGCATGCTGAACCTGCTCAGGGCTGTCGATCGGCACCTCAATCTGCGAACCGAGTGCCGCACCGCCTCCACGGACGCGAACATCCCGCTTTCGCTTGGAGTGGAAGCGATCAGCATCGGCGCCGGCGGGGACGGGGGCGGCATCCACACCCGCGGCGAGTGGTACGACGCTCGGGGACGCGACTTTGGTCTGCGACGAGTCCTGCTGCTGCTCCTTGCCGTTGCCAGCCAGGTCGAGCTCGCGATCGCTGCGGACTAGTCGGCTCCCCGCTGCCAGCCTTGGGCAAAGCTTTTCGTCGCACAAGCTACCTGCTAGACTCCACGCGTGTCCCTCCCCTGTCGCAGCCTCGTGCTGCTCGCACTTTCGCTTGTCTCGCCCGCTGTCCTCGCGCAAGTGCCGGTCGCCGAGACGATCTACGTTGACGCGCATATGCTGACCGGCGTGGGCCTGACGAGCGCGAGCCCTGCCTACGTCGAGGCGCTTGCCGTGGCGCATGGCCAGGTACTCGCGACCGGCAGGGGTGCGGACCTGCAGGCAAAGTTCACCGGGCCCGGGACCCGAATCGTCGACCTGCACGGCGCCTTCGCCATGCCGGGATTTAACGACGCGCACGTGCACCTGGCAGAGGCCGGGCATATCAAGCTGTCGGTCGATCTGACCGGCACCCACACGCTGGCCGAGATGCAGGCCCGCATCGCCCGCGCGGCCCAGGCGGCCACGCCTGGCGCTTGGCTGACGGGCGGCGGCTGGGACCATACCCTCTGGCCCTCTCGCGCGCTGCCCACCCGCGCCGAGCTCGATGCGGTCACCGGAGGCCATCCCGCGCTCTTTGTACGAATCGATGGGCACATTGCGGTCGCGAACAGCGCCGCGCTCGCCGCGGCCGGAATCACCCTGGGAACAGCCGACCCGCAGGGCGGCCGCTTTGACCGCGATCCGCAAGGGGCAGCCACCGGCATCGTGCGGGAGGCGCCGGCGCTCGCCCTGATCGAGGCGCACATACCACCGCCGACCCCGGCCGATCGACGGCGCGGCCTGGAGCTTGCCCTGGCCGATGCTGCCGCGTACGGCATCACCTCAGTCCAGGACAACTCCTTCCAGACCGGCTCGATGGAGCCCGACTCCGACTGGACCAACTTCACCATTCTCCAGCAGCTCGAGCGGGAAGGTAAGCTCCCTGTCCGAGTCAGCGAATGGCTGCCTTTTATCGCCCCGCTCGCCACGCTCGAGCGGATGCGCGCCGCACAGCCCAAGGACGACCGCATGCTGCGCACCACCATGCTGAAGGGCTTTATGGACGGCTCGCTTGGCTCCCGCACTGCGGCCATGCTTGCCCCCTACAGCGATGACCCCGGCAACTCCGGGCTGCCTCGCTACGAGCAGGCCAGGCTCAATGCCATGGCGGCCGAGCGGGCGGCAGCCGGCTTCCAGCTCGGCTTCCACGCCATCGGCGACCGCGCCGTTGACATGGCGCTCCAGGCCTTTGCCGTGGCTGAGCAGGCACGCAGCAAGGCAGGCGTTCCCGGCGAGCCGCGCTTCCGCATCGAGCACTCGCAGGTGCTCGCACCCGGCCAGGTGGAGCGCTACAAGAGGGAGGGGGTGATCGCCTCCATGCAGCCCAATCACCTGCTCACCGACATGCACTGGGCGCCGGCCCGGCTGGGCTCTGCGCGCACCCCGTACGCCTACGCATGGAAGGCGTTTCTCGATGCAGGGGTGGCGCTAGCTTTTGGAACCGACTACCCGGTCGAGCCGGTGACACCCTTTCGCGGGCTCTATGCGGCGGTGACCCGGCGCGACGAGGCAGGCACGATGAGCTTTCACCCGGAAGCCGTGCTCACCCTGGGCCAGGCGATCTACGCTTACACCCAGGGCTCCGCGTATGCCGAGTTTACGGAGAGCTGGAAGGGCCGGCTGGTGCCTGGCGCAGCCGCGGACTTCGTCGTGCTCGACCGCGATCTGATGCACGCTGCCCCTAGAGCCCTGCTCCAGACCGGGGTGCTTGCCACCTACGTAGGAGGACGAGAGGTCTACTCTAAGCCGGCTCCGTAGAGTAGGCGGCTCCTAACTTGGGAGACAGAATCATAGCGAGCTACGATGATCCGCACAGCTCCCCTGCAAGGAGGCTCCGTGACTCTTCGCCATCTCGCGATCGTCGAGTGGTCGCTTTTCACAAAGAAGCTGCACCAGCTGAGTTGGCATCGGGTCTTTTGGGCTCTTCACCCGCTGCAGGCGGCCGTCACGTTCCTGCTGGGCACGCTGGGCGTCGCCGTCCGGACCTGGGCGCAGCGCAGGAAAGAAGACCGCGCTCTTACCTGGCCGATTGCCGATGCCGTGATACAAGCGGTACGCGTCAGGCCAAAAGATGGCTACTGGGTTAAGGTTGAGTATCGCTTCTTTGCTCGAGATGAGTATCGATATGGGAAGTTCCGCCGCCACTTTCGCAAGAAGACGAAGGCAGAAGCCTTTGCTGCAGCGGTACGCAACCTCTCGGTACGCGTACCGGTGCACTAACGGGAAGATCAACCGGAGGTTTCGGTGCTGGTCGAACATGAGCTCAGCCTTGCAGGGCAAATGGCAGGTTCCCTCGAACCTAGCTGACCACCAACCAAGCTGACCTTGAGCCAAGCTGATTACACCGGACTCGAGCGTCATCGCGCGGTAAAGATCAGGAAGTAGTCCTGTCCATCGGCCTTGGTAAAGTCATACCTGGCGACGCGCGTAAATCCCGCGGCAGCCATCTCCTTCACGACGATGGCTTCATCCAGCCCGTGATCGGCGCCATTGCCATTGCGGTCGATGATGCCCACCTTTGCGCCTGGCCGCAGGGCTGGTCGCAGATTTCGCAGGAAGAGACTGGTGTGCGCGATCTCGTGATAGACCTTCAGCAGCAGCACCGCGTCGACGCTTCCGGCAGCTAGCCTGGGGTCGTCAGGGGTGCCCTCGATGGTCCGTACATTGCGTAGCCCGTCCCGCTTAGCCCGCGCATCAATCGCCTTGATTGCTTCCGGATTGATGTCCTCAGCGTAGACCGAGCCACTGGGCCCTACGCGCGCCGAGGCGTGCGCGGCAAACCAGCCTGAGCCTGCGCCGAGATCGGCGACCGAGCTGCCGGCATGGATGCCCAGCAGATCCATCACGCGCTCGATCTGCAGCTTCTTCTCGCGGTCCTTGTACTCGAAGATCGAGAGATCGCCCGTGTAGGGCGTACTGGTCTGATGCTGCGGCGCGGGAGCCTGCGCCTGCTGAGCGTGGGCCACCACAGTGCCGGCCGTCAGCGTCACGAAAAGGGCGAAGAGCAGCGCCATCGGCGCTGCGGGCATGGGGGCTGGTTTTTTGATCTGCATACAGCTGAGCATCTGCTGCAACACCTTGCCTGCGCAAGCCGGCTCCTGATCCCTTTCGATCCGCCGCAAAGGGAGAGCGAGCGATGGCTGCTGAAAGCAAGCCGGTGGCTAGAAGCGGTCGAGAAGATGTCGCTTAAAGTATGCCCGCACGTTGTCGGTCCGGGACTCGAAGAGAAAGTACATGCCCCAGGCAAAGAGCAGCGAGATGCCCATCGGAACAATCGCCAGCAGCAGGTGCCCGGTGTCAGCCGGCCAGCGATGCAGGCGCAGCCAGAAAGCGCTGAGCAGGGTGAGCATCGGCTGATGGGTCAGGTAGAGGGTGTAGGAGATCTCGGAGAGCACGAGCGCGACCTTGGCATAGAGCCCACCCGCAGGCGGGCTGGAAAGCGCACACCAGACCAAGCCTATGGAAGCGGCGGCCAGCAGGTAATCAGCCCCGATCTCAGGGAGAGGGAGATGCGCGGCCTGCATCACGACCGTGCCAATCATCAGCGCAAGAGAGAGCAGGAAGAAGATGCGCCGCCGCAGCGCGCGACGGATGGGGTAGCGCTCACCGAGGTGGCCAGCGACGATGCCGAAGAGCCATGTGCCAAAGAGCAGGAAGTGGTCTGCGCCGGTATAGACAGCCAGGCTGACGAACAGGAGGCCATAAAGCACTCGCCGCAGCCGATCACCCGGCAGGATACAAAACACGGCAAGTGGGAACAGAATGTAGTACCAGAACTCGTTCGCAAGGCTCCATGCCGGCCCAAGGGTGCCGTACACGGCGGTCAGAATGTTCTGAGCGAAGAACGTCGTGCCAAGGAAAGAGGACCAAGTGTCAAGCGGCGCAAGCGGCGCGTTGAAGGGGTACTCCGAGTAGTAGGTAGGGGCAGAGATGGAGTTCCACTTGCCGTAGGCATCGAAGGCGGCAGTAAGGAGCAAAGCCGGGATGAGCACGGTCCAGAGCCGACTCAAGCGGCTCAGCAGGTAGTTCGGCCAGGACCACTTGTTTCGCTCCTCTGCCCTCAGGACCGAGGTGCCTACCAGGTAGCCGCTTAAGACGAAAAAGAACAGAACCGCAGCCCGCGCGACGAAGTGATCCACGTAGATAAATGGAACGAGAAGACCGTGGCCGGCGTCAGGGTAAGGCACAAAAAAAGCCAGGCGCAGGTGGTTCCATACCACCAGGATCGCTGCCAGTCCACGCATGGCGTCTAGATGAAAGTTGCGCGTGGGACCCAGGCTCGGGGCCCGTGTGGGAAGCCCCGCGATCGTCTCAGGTAAGACCTTGTTCGTCATCGCTCCGATTTCGATCCCTCGACATTTAACCGTACTACGAGCGGCACCGAGGAGAGTGTCCGCTTGTTCTGCCCTAATCCCTCGCGCCCGAGTCCCTGAGCATAGCATCGTGCGTGTCGCGCTCCCATCTCCTGACTTGCTGATCGGACGGAAATCGGACATAGCTCGATGGGACAAGATCGATCGAACAAGGTCGATCGAACAAGATCAATCTGAGACTGATCGCGCCGTTGCACGAACTTTTCAGCCCTTTTGTTTCGCGCGGCCCTCCTTGTTACTCAGCAATCGAGGGCGTCCTCAAAAACGAAGGTTTCGCAAGAGTCTCGCTCGGACGAAGCCGCAGCCCGCTTTGATACGCTGAAGCACGATGCGACCGGCTATGTTGGCTCACCTTTTGCTGCTCGCAGTGGTCGTGGTCTGGGGTGCGACGTTCGTGCTTATCAAGAGCGCGCTCGCCAATGCCTCGCCCCTGCTCTTTGTTCTGCTCCGCATGACGATCGCTGCGTTCCTGCTGGCGCTGGTCTATCGGCGAGAGCGCACGCGCATCTCTCGCCGGGCGCTTGCAAGTGGAGCCGTGGTCGGCGTCTGCCTCGGCGCGGGGTATGCGCTTCAGACCAGTGGGCTGCGGCTGACCACGCCGTCCAAGTCCGCCTTGCTCACCGGCCTGGTTGTGGTCATTGTGCCGCTGCTCTCGCTCATCCCGGCGGTGCGCGCGCCTGAAGCGCATCGCCCGCGCTGGAGCGCCGGAGCAGGAGCCCTGCTGGCATTTGCCGGTGTGCTTCTGCTGACCATGCCCGCCGTACCGGCAGGCGAGAGACTCACCGCGGCTTCGCTCTTTCTCGGGCTCTTTACCGGCTTTGGACGGGGAGAGCTGCTGACCCTGGGCTGCGCGGTCGCCTACGCCCTGCACATGCTGGCCATCTCGCATGCTGCCGCGCGCGTGCACTACACGCAGCTGGCCGTGCTCCAGGTCGGCTTCGCTGCGCTTACCCTTGCGCTGGTGCTGCCCTTTTTTGAGCCTCACCCCTTTTTGCGGCCCACCGCTGCTGTACTCGTCGCCCTGGGCATCGCGGCAGTGCTCGCGACCGCGGCTGCTTTCACCATCCAGAGCTGGGCCCAGCAGTACCTGCCCGCAACCCACACTGCAGTCATCCTCACTCTCGAGCCGGTCTTTGCCTGTCTTACCTCGTTTCTCTTCCTGGGGGAGCGACTGGGCGTGTCCAGCGGCTTTGGCGCGCTGCTGATCCTGGCCGGCATCGCACTGGCGGAGCTCTGGCCGCAGAGCATGCAGCCGACGGCGCATGAGGCTGCCTCTCCGCTCTGAGCAGCGAAGTCCTGTCAACGCGATTGCTGAGACTCTTGCGTAAACCTTGCGTCTAAATGACCTGTGAGTGGGGCGCTCCCTGGAGTGCACCGCCAAGCCACCGAGGAAGCTCGCTATACTGGGCTTGTGGCAGCAGAGCTCTGGGCCAGGCTGATCCGGGTACAGGTGCCGTTAAGGCCGAGACAGCCTCGGCCAACCCTGAGGGTTCTCCCTCAAGGCTTCAAAGAGAAAGAAATTGCACTTGCGTACAAGAAAGGTACGAGGTTAGACCCGAGATGAACTCTCTGCTCGAACGGCTGCGCATACGCCGTCTCGCTTCAACATTCATGATTCTTGCCACCCTTTCGGCCGGCATCCTTATTGGTTCGGTGGTGGCACACGGTGTTCGCGGGCAAGAGAAGTCAGTCGATACCCGCGACGCGATGCCGCTGCGCGTACCCAGCCCTCGCGACCTCTCGACCGACTTTACCCGCATCGCCAAAGAAGTAGGACCGGCGGTGGTCAATATCAACACGGAAACCTTGCCCAAGGACCAGCACTCAAGCCGTCGCAACCCGCACACCCGCCAGATGCCCCAGGCGCCGAACGATGACGACAATGGTGGCGACGATGACCAGAATGGACAGGGCGGCGGCGGACAAGGCGGCGATCAGGGCGGGCTGCAGGACTTCTTCAACCGCTTCTTCGGTGGACAGGGCGGCGGTCAGATGCCGGACGAAGGTGGCCGCGAGGCGCTCGGCTCAGGCTTTATTGTCGACCCCAAGGGCTACATCATCACCAACAATCACGTTGTTGATAAGGCTGATAAAATTTACGTCAAGCTCGCTTCGGATCCTGACGGCAGCGACGGACACCCCGCGACGGTGATCGGCGTCGATAAGGCAACAGACATTGCAGTGATTAAGATCTCGACTGACCAGCCGCTTCCAACCGTAAAGATGGGAAATTCTGACGGGGCCCAGGTCGGCGACTCAGTAGTAGCAATCGGAAGCCCGCTCGGACAAACGGGTTCGGTTACCTCCGGTATTGTTTCTTACAAAAACCGCAAGATTGAACCCGGCCAGACTGGCCAGTTTCAGCACTTCATCCAGACGGATGCGGCGATCAATCCTGGCAATTCCGGCGGCCCGCTATTGAACATGGCCGGCGAGGTGATTGGCGTCAACACGGCCATCTTCACCCAGTCCAACGGCAACCAGGGCATCGGCTTTGCCATGCCGTCGAACACGGTGATCAACACTTACAACGATCTGATCGGGCCTGACCACAAGGTGACCAGAGGTTCCATCGGCATCCTCTTTCAGCCGAGCGTCTCAAGCGCAGTGGAACGCGTCTACGGCGCCAAGAACGGCATTATCATCCGCAGTGTCACCCCAGGCCAGCCTGCAGACAAGGCCGGACTCAAATCAGGGGATGTGATCACTTCGATCAACGGCCGGACGCTCAAGGATGGAGACGACCTAGTCAACGACATCTCGGCGCGCAAGCCGGGTTCCACGGCAACGATTGGCTACTTGCGCGATGGCAAAGCGATGAGCGCGACCGTCACGATCGGAGATCGCAGCAAGACGACCGCAGCGATCGCCTCTGGAGCGCCTGGACGCGAGGACAATGGCAACAGTGACAATGATGCTTCGCAATCGAAGGTCGGCCTGACGGTAGCGGATCTGCCGCAGAACGCCCCTGCGGGTCTGCACGGGGTGTTGATCCAGGAGGTGAAGCCGGGCTCCTTTGCTGACGAGATTCACATGACCGGAACCCAGGGCATGGTCATCTCGGCGATCAACCGTAAGCCGATCCACAACAAGCAGGAGTACAATGCCGCGGTCGGAGCGCTCAGGTCGGGCTCCGACGTGGTCTTTGAACTCGTGGATCCGCGCGATCCGAAGAGTGGCGGGACGCTGCTGGGCGGCACTCTTCCGTAACCGGCGTGGCCTTTCTTGGTACAGAGCCTTCGCTTTTTCGGGTTGGCTCTGTTCCTACGGTTGCTTTCTCCCGACAGAAAAATTAATCTTCCGTAAGCGAACCGGATTCTTCCCCGAGGTTTTACTGGATGACTCTCCGCAACTGGCACTTCCTGGCACTTGGCGCCGCACTCATCGTGGTCCCTGCCTACGGCGTTCGTTCACACCGGGCAGCAACGTCAAGCCATGGCAAGAGCTCGCACCACCTCAAGCATGTGGCTCTGATCACCCATATCATCCAGGGCCAGCGCACAATTGACTCCAGCCGCACCCGCGAGATTCAGGCAGCGCTCGTGCAGCGCAACTACCTGACCGGGGAGCCGACGGGCGAGTGGGATGCGGAGACCGAAGCAGCCATGACAAAGTACCAGTCGGATAACGGTTGGCAGACGAAGCTCATGCCCGACTCCCGCGCTTTGATCAAACTAGGGCTGGGGCCGAACGCTCTCCCAGGCGCAGCTGACTCCTACGCAAACACGGTTCCGGCCAGCAACGAAGCCAACACTCTGGCGACAGCTCACTCGATCCTGAATTAGGTCGGCACCTCCAAATACCTTAGAGCACTTCAAGCAAGCACGAAGAAGCCGCCTCCACAGGCGGCTTCTTCTATGCTGCCAAGCGGCTCAGCACCCGCAGGTGCAAGTCACCTCAGGATCCCTCCAGGCCTTTGCGCTCCGGCTCCAGCAGATCCCGCATCGTCTCTCGCCGCCTGATGATCCGGGCGTGCCTGCCTTCAACGAGCACCTCCGCAGGTCGCGGGCGCGTGTTGTAGTTGGAACTGAGCGAGAGCCCGTAAGCACCTGCGTCGAGGATCGCCAGCAGATCCCCCGGGCTGACCGGCGGCAGCAAGCGGTCCCGGGCAAAGAAGTCGCCGCTCTCGCACACCGGCCCTACGACGTCGACCACTTCATGCGCGGACTCTGCCGCTGCAGATACGGGAACGATCTCATGGTGCGCGCCGTAGAGCGAAGGCCGGATAAGGTCGTTCATGCCGGCGTCCGTGATGACGAACTGCTTGGTGCCGTTGCGCTTGGTGTAGAGCACCTCGGTGACCAGCGCGCCTGCCTGCGCGACGAGAAAGCGCCCCGGCTCGAGCAGCAGCTCAAGCTTCGGCGCCGCGGCAGCCAGTGGTCGCAGCGCCTGGCGTACCGCCTCGGCATACCCTGCGACGCGCGCCTCCGGGTCAAAGCCAGTTGCGCTGTCGTACTCGATGCCCAGGCCGCCGCCCAGGTCGATCGAGGTGATCCTGTGTCCATCGGCTAGCAGCTCCCCTACAAGCGTCACCACGCGGGAGGCAGCGGCACCGAAGGGCTCGCTCGCCCGGATCTGCGAGCCGATGTGCACGCTCACTCCGCGCGCCTCAAGCCACCGGCTCCTCGCAGCCCTGGCGTAGAGCGAGCGCGCCTCGGCGATATCGATCCCGAACTTGTGCTCGCGCAGCCCGGTCGAGATGTAGGGGTGTGTCTCCGCAAAGACATCCGGGTTCACCCGGAGAGCGAACCGGGCGCGCTTGCCCGCCTTGGCTGCGCGGGCGGCCAGCAGGTCCAGCTCCCCTTCACTTTCAACGTTGAAGATCAGGATGCCTGACTCGAGTGCCAGGTCGAGTTCAGGCGCTGTCTTGCCGACGCCGGAGAAGACGACGCTGCGCGCGGCGCGCTTGCGCACCGTGAGCACCCGCTCGAGCTCCCCGCCGGAGACAATGTCAAAGCCCGAGCCAAGCTTGTCCAGCAACTTCAGAATGGCAAGCGCCGAGTTTGCCTTAACCGAGTAGCAGACCAGGTGCCGCACGTCCGCGAAGGCCTCTGCGAAGAGAGAGAAACGATCGGCGATATGATCGGCGGAGTAGACGTAGAGCGGTGTGCCATACTCGCGGGCCAGCTTGTCAAGCCGTACCTGGCCACAGGCGAGCGAGGCGCCGGGCTTAAGCGGTTGAAAGGGTCGTGCAGGATGCAATGGGCCTCACGGATCGTTACAAGTCTCTCCCGAGCCTAATGCATTTCTCACGCAGGCGCAGAGTCGCGGCTCCTGCGGCTGGCATGCGAAAGGGGGCTCAGTGTCGCGAGCACGGGACACACCTGGGAAAGGTCGCCAGCCGCGATCCGGAAGCCGTCGAACGATATAGCTCAATGCATGAGCTTTTCGGTCCGCTTACGGGGCGATTTGTGCGACACCATGCCTGGCGAGGAACTCCTCGAGGATGGCCGCTACCTTGTGCGGCTGGTCGAGCGCCACGTAGTGCGAGGCGCCCTCGACCAGGTGGTACTCGGCTGTGTCGGAAGCAGTGGCCAGCATCGCTTGCAGCGCGAACATGTCTTCAGGGCGACTGCTCGTATCCTCTGCGCCGGCTATGACACAGGTCGGAACAGTGATTGTTGCCGCGGTTGCACGGGAGTCCGGCCGCGCGGCCAGGCCCCGCTGGATGGCCTGGATCGCTTCCGGTCGCACCTGTTCGATCATCCGGCGAGTCTCGGCTACGATCTCTGGATGGCTGGCTGGGGTCTCGCTGCTCAGCAGTGCGGTGAGCATCGCCTCGGTAAACTCCGGCGTCGGCGTCGCAGCGCCGGCCAGCCGTGCCGGCTCCATCTTGGCGATCCACTCCGCTCGCTTCTCCCGCTCGGCTGCTGTGTCTGCCTGGGGCTTGCTAGCGCAAAAGACCATCGCCGCTACCCTCTCCGGCGCGCTTCGCCAAAGCTCGTAGAGGACGTAGCCGCCGATGGAGCAACCGACCAGCACGGCCTTCTCGATGTTAAGGGCCTCGAGCAGCGCCACCATATCGCGGCCGAGCTGCTCTATGCTCACCCTCTCACTCAGTCCCTGGGCTTCGATGGGAAGTAGAGCGGACGGTAAGCCTTCGCCGGCCGTTGAAGGGGAGTGCAGGCACGAACGTCCGTGGCCACGCAGATCCGGTACCACGCGCCGGAACCCGCTGAGCAGCCGCGCCACGGGTAACCAGAAGTCGTGGTCAAGCGGGGTGGGATGCAGCAGCAGGACCGGCTGGCGATCGCCGACACTTGGTTCACCCGGAGGGGCTTGCTCCCCGGACGTAGCCTCCAGCACCTGCGCATACAGTCCGTTCAGCCAGAACTCCTCCGCGCTTGCTACCTTGCCTGCCGAAGGCATGCACCTACTTCCAGGGCTCGGCCGGCTGACTTGCATAGGCGCCGGGCGCCGGCAGCGCGTGCAGCTCCTCCGGCATGACGATCCAGAAGACGATGTAGGCGATCCCGCCGGCACCGCTTGAGAAGATCGTAGCCAGCACCGCGATCACCCGCACCCACACCACGTCCCACCCGTAGCTCTGTGCGAGCCCCTGGCAGACGCCCGAGATCATACGCCCGGAGCGCGGCCGGATCAGCCGAGTCGGCGCAACGGTAGCTACCACTGGCGGCAACCCTGCATTTCGTGTACCGCAGGCCGAACAAAAGCGCGCCTCCGGGCTCAGCTCTTTACCGCATTGTGCGCAATAGGTCATGGTGACAATCCCTCTCTGCCGGGTGCACTCCGCAAGCGTCGGCGTCCCCACGGCAGCGTTCTACTCTCCGCATGCGAAGCCTCGCCGAGTCTGCGCTGTGCCGACCAAGCATCGGCCGACCAAGCATCGGTGGTAGATACGACAGGGACGGCTAGAAAGTTCCCTGCTGCCCGTCAGGATTACTCGCGGTACGCCCTCTTCAGCCACTTCTGCGCTTCCTCGGCTTGGACCGACTCGCTGCCGGCGTCGACCACCTGCTGATACAGCGCGAGTGCGCCGCTGCGATCGCCGCCCAGGTCCTCGCACTTGCCTGCGGCCAGCAAGCATCGCCGTTTCAGCTCCGGGCTGGTCTTGGGTGCGTAGGCGGCGCTGCGATAGGCTGCGACCGCGTCGGCGTAGAGCTTTTGGCCGCGCAGACTCTCCCCCAGGCCGTAGTAGGCCAGCTCCGGGTGCGGTGAGTAGAAGTAGCCAGGCTGCTGCACCAGCGCGATCAGATGCCGGTAGAGCTCGACCGCGTGGAGCCCAGTGCCTGCATCCTTGGCCAGGTTCGCCTCCTCCAACTGGAAGAGAAAGTCATGTGGGTACTCGGCCGCCAGAGTATGCGCGATCTGAAGCGCCTCGCTGTAGTGAGCCTCCCGGCGCAGGAAGAGCATCATGCAAGTGCGCGCTTCTACCGAGGTGATCACACCCCGGGCAGCGGCTACCCGCAGCATCTCCATGCCTTTCTCCTTGTTGCCTTTGATCCCTGCGATACCGACCACCAGGCGAAAAGAGAAGGGGAGTGCCCCGACCACGTACTGGTAGGTGCCGACGACCAGGTTGGCATCCGCATAGTTCGGGTCCAGGCGCAGCACTTCGGCGTCATCGCCGTGGGCGCCAAGCGCCATGTGGAGCGCTGACCCGAAGCTGCGCTCGACCATGGCGATGTAGGTGGCCTCGAGCGAACGTGCCCAGGCGCGGGCATAGAGAGCGTTCACGTTCTCCTTGTTTTGAGCCAACTCCGCGTCAGCAGCCGCGATGGCATCTGCCGCCAGCTGCCGGACGCGATCGCGGACCGCGGTATCCTCGACCACTGTGTGCTTGCCGGTTAAAAAGCCGTCGTTGGTGTAAAAAGTCGTGTCGAGGAGGTCGAGCCGGTTGAGCTCGCGAAAGATGACAGCGCCGAGCACGTAGTCAGTGGCAATCGGGTCATGCGGGTGAGCCTGCGCGACTTGGTCGAAACGCGCCAGCGCGCCGTCGTAATCCATGTTGTAGAAGTGCTGGAAGGCCTCGTGGACCTCTGGCGTACGATTCAACGGGTTTGTGTCCGCCGGCTTGTTGACCGGAGTTGAGGGCGGGGTCGCGGCAGGAGCCATCGCCCCCGCCATGCTTGCACATAGCAATGCTGATGAGACACAGCAGGCGAAAGCTGCCAGCTTCGAAGATCCAAGGTCGTTCATCCCGCTCAAGCGATTCATCCTCTATCGGCGCTGCCGCTTCTCACGATACTCTGCACGCCGATCGGTCGCCACGGGCAGGTCTGGAGTGGCAGCCGCAGAGGCGGCCCTAGTGGCTGGCAAACACGTCCAGGCTTTTGCCTGCCTGCTGCAAGATCGGGCGGCAAAGATAAAGACGAATGCGCTGCCGGCTTTGTCACATGGCTTCGGCGCATAGCTCTAACGCATTTTTTTAACGCACAGCTCTGGCGCCCAATCCTGACGCATAGAAATGGTCCATCGCCCCGCCACCGGAGCCGATTGGCACGGCCGCCCGCAGAGCCTCGGTGACATAGCGCTTGGCGGCTCGCGCCGCCTCGTGCCAGGGCAGGTCTCGAACCAGCCCGCAGAGCAGCGAGGAGGCGAACGCGCAGCCTGTCCCATGGGTCGCAGGCGTGTCCACCCACTCGCCCGGCAGCCACTCTGGTACAAGACCACAGGACGCGGGTGCCAGCACATAGTCGTCCGGTGCAGACAAGTGTCCCCCTGTAGCAACGATGGCCAGGTCGGGATACTGCCGCGCGAGCAGCGCGGCTGCCTCCTCGACCGCGGAGCGGCTTGACTTTGCTTCGCTTCTCGACAGGTAAGCGCGACCGGCAAGCAGCAGCAGTTCATCGAGGTTCGGCGTTACTCCGGTCACCAACGGCAGCAGGCGCTCCTTAAGGCAAGCCAGGCCGCCGTCATCGAGCAGCGCATGTCCAGAGCTTGAACGGATGACCGGGTCCAGCACAATGGGTCGCCTCTGCTGTGCGGAGGCGGCGCGAAACTCGGTCAGAAACTCGGCAACGGCAGCAACGTTCGTGCTGGTCGCCAGCATGCCGATCTTGATTCCCGCGAGCGGCAAATCCTGTGCCAGGCAAGCCAGCGTGTCAGCCAGCAGCGAGGCCTCGACCGGCTGAACGCACCGCACCCCGGCAGTGGACTGCACGGTGAGCGCGGTAGCCGCCGCTACGCCGTAGAGACGGTGCGCCGCAAAGACCTTGAGGTCTGCCGTGAAGCCGGCGCCCGAGGAAGGATCAAAGCCGGCGATGGTGAGAAGTATCTTCGAATCTGGCTTCGGGCCTAGCTTTGGGTCTAGGCTCTCTGGGGAGCCGGTATCTTGAGAGGCCCGCCGGCTCTCTCCTTGAGACCCATGCTTAACAGACACCATGGTCACCTTTCGAGGGCGCAAGCGCGGAATGGCCAGCGAGTGAAGTGAACGAGTCGAGACCAGCATGACAGACGCAAGCAGCCCAGTTCTCAAGACGACTTTCGTACCATACATGACGAGGAAAACGCAACCATGCACCTCTTCTAAGTACCTTGTCCAGTTTGACTTAGCGGCACGGGTCTGTACAATTCTCGGAGGAGACATATGATCAAATCCTTGCTCATCATGAAGACCACCCGGCAGCGCCTCTCCGCCTGTGTCGGGCTTTTCTCTTTAGCCGTGATCGCGCTCTCGAGCGCCAGAGTCGCTCACCCAGCGAGCGTCGTTGTGCAGGCAACCGAGCAGCCCAAGCGCCACTGGTACCAGGTTGGACGCGCCTCATGGTACGGCGGCTCGTTCCAAGGGCGAGCGACGGCGAGTGGCGAGAACTACAACATGACGGACCTGACCTGCGCGCATCGCAGTTTGCCGATCGGCACCCTGGTTCGGGTGACGAATCTTGGCAACCACAAGTCGGTAGTGGTTCGCGTCAATGACCGCGGACCCATGCTAGCCAGCCGGGTGGTTGACCTCTCTTACGCCGCGGCACACTTTCTCGGCTTCAACGGTACCACCCAGGTACGGCTTGATATTCTGCGCGATGCAACTGCGACCCTCGCCGAGATGCGCTACCCTTTTGCGACACCGAGGTAGATCCCGCAGAGTGGAACGGTTTGGGCTGTGGTGACGCACTACCACCATTCTTCCTGATCGTCGCAGCTTTCTGCTGAGATCGTCGGCGAGTGTTTTTACTTTGCAGCTGGTCGCGCGGGAGTCTCTCATAGATTCTCCCGCCAGGTCGGGCCGCTCACGCTATGACTTTCACCGAGCTTAGCTAGACCAGCCGCAGATGAGCGAGCAGGGGGTTTCGAAGGATCAGGTGGGCATCCCCGCATGACAGCCCGCGAGCGACTGATCCTTGCGCTTGACTTTTCCTCCGCGGCGCTCGCTCTCGCCTTTCTCGACGACCTGCGTCAGCGTTCGGCGGAACCGCCTCTGTGGCTCAAGGTAGGCCTGGAACTCTTCCTTGCCGAAGGAGCATCGTTCGTAGACCTGCTGCGCTCCCAGGGCTACTCCGTCTTTCTTGACCTCAAGCTCTATGACATACCGAACACTGTGGCTTCGGCGATCCGGGCGCTCGCCTCGCTCGAGGTGGGTTTGCTGACCGTGCATGCCTCCGGAGGCTCAGCCATGCTCGCCGCAGCCGCTGATGCCGCTTCCGCTCTTAGCCAGCCACCGCGTCTACTCGCCGTCACCGTGCTGACCAGCATGGACGAGCGGCAGCTTGCCACGGCGGGGATCGAGCGGTCCCCGGCTGAGCAGGTACAGCTGCTCGCGACCACAGCCTGGCAGTCGGGGATCCGCGGCCTCGTCGCTAGCCCACTGGAGGCGGCCACGCTGCGGTCCACATGGCGGGAGCAGCTACACCTGGTCACTCCAGGTATCCGAGCCTTGGAGGCGCACGGCAGCGACGATCAGCAGCGCACCGCCACTCCAGCAGAGGCGCTCCGCGCCGGTGCCAGCCAGCTGGTCGTCGGCAGGCCTGTCACCCGGGCTGCTGATCCGGCCCAGGCTTATCTAGCGATGTTGCAGTCGATCCAGGCTGCGATGGATCGGGATCGGCGTCGATAAAGTGGCAAAACAAAGGCCCAACCGTAGGATTGGACCTTGTGATGGAGCCATTCCAGGAAAGCGGACCAGCTGCCCGGCTACCCTGTGCGGCTATAGCTTCTCGTAGAATTCGCATGCGGAGCACGAGATGTACACGCCACCGGGGGTGCCGCGCTCACGATCCTTCACCCGCTTGACGATCCGGGTGGGCTTGCTGCATTTAGGGCAGTCAGTGCTCTTGTTGGTGTCCATTACTTTCTTGCGATCAGCTGTTTTGGCGATCTTGGCCATGGGGGAAACTCGCTCCTTTGAAAAGATGCTAGGGCGCTCACCTTGCGGGGATGCACACCGCGGCCTGACGTTATTCGCTGTCGTGCTGGGACGATTCGAGAGGTAGGTCGGACGCTCAACCTAGTTTACTACAGCGCTTACAGCACTGCTGACCTTGTGTCTGCGTGCAGCCTGCGGCTGAGTTTGCCGGAGTTGGTAAGGAGCATCCTCCGAAAAGCAGTATCGCGGAACCTTCTAGGTCAGCCTCTGGAACACCATGTATCGGTGGCCCTGGTTTGACGAGGAGCCGTTGCGGCTCTACGTTCGCTGAAGCGGTCGATCGGGAAGATGAAAGCCGGCGGTGCGGTCTCGCTTACTGCGAGGGAGCAGTTGGAGGAAACTGCACCGGCCCGGAACTTGCTCCGCCGTTCTTGTCCGCCGGGAGCGTCTCTCCTGGCTTCCGCAGAGTGGGCGGAGCCGGGTTCGCGTTCTGCTGCACCCGATCCGCCTCGGTCTGATCTCCAAGCTTGATCTGCCGTTCATTGTTGCTCGCTACCTGGGTCGACCAGTAGTCGCCTACCTCGTTGGTCGCCCGCACCCGCGGCGTCTCTCCGACGTCCGCATCGGCGATTCGGATGACCCGGTCATGGTTGAGCCGAACGAACTGAACGTGCTGCGGGGGTGCGCCGTAGACCCACTCTTCAAACGGCATCTGGCCTTCCCGCTCCCGCATCTTTTGCTGGGGCTGGCCCACGGCATGCAGCACCATTTCGCTGTTCATTCCGACCAGTACACGATGTTCGAGCACCGCTTTGCGCAGCAGCGGTGGCAGGGATTGCGAGTAAGCCTCGGTAGGTGACTTGACCTTAAAGCCGATGACCGGATCGAGCAGCGCCTTAACCTCGGCTCCGGTGAGATCCGGCACGCCGTGCTCAAAGACCAGCGTGACCCGTGAGCCGACGGGCTCCGCCTCGTTAGGAGCCATGGGCGCGGCCATGCCTCCAGCGCCGATCTCAACGTGGCGAAGAATCTTATGTTTATGGTCTGGACCGCCGTTCACCTCAAAGACCAGCCGGTCAGGCTTGAACTTGATCATGGTGATCATGACCCGGTCACCAGGCTTGGCGGAGATGCCCTTCTCGTTCAACTCCTTGATGTAGGCGGAAGCGCCTGGCTCGAGAGGCCCATTGGCATGCAACGTCAGCCCGCGGCTGGCGAGCGGGAGAGGGCGCATGGCGTATCCCTGCTCGGATTCAAGGGCGCGCTCCAGCTCCAGCCGAGTTCGCTCGCTCGCTGGCCGCGTAGGCAGCTCCACGTCGGTGGGAGTGAAGTTGAGAAAGCGACCTTCGTACTGTTCTGTGGTGACGGTGAAAACCTGCGCGTTTCCGGCCGGCAGAGCCAGCATCAAGGAAAGCAGAGATCCAAGTGGAAGATAGCAGCGGCACTTCATAGCAACACACCTGTCCGCGGCCTTGAAAGCCTGGCAGACGGTATAAGCATGAGGCTCAAAGACGCGATTTGCAAGTTACCTGTGCAGTGAACTTTTTGTCATTTTGCAGCGCACGGAAACCCCTAGGTCCTTGCCTGACAAAGGAAGGGGAGGCCAGAACAGGGAAATATCCAGCTGCGACGGGCCGCAATGGAGCAGGACCTAGGATCAGGAGTGAGGCTCGCCGTCGTCCACCGGCGGCAGGCCAGGCGAGCGAGCAGGGGCGGCAGGGGTAAGGATCTGAACAAGTTGCTGACCAGCGATGGAAGGCTGAGGGCCCATAGCTGCTTCGTGCTGCCGGCGCGATAGAGCGTCGATGTCTACGGGTACGCCCGCCGGGATGATGACCGGATTCGCATACCGGTGCTTGAGCTCGCGCGTGGAGCGAATCAAAACGAAAAGCATAGCGAGCAGCACTACAATCGCGACGGCTCCTCCTTCCGGTCCGTACCCACCACCGGTGAGCCAGACCGGGCCGCGCGTGTAGGTCGAGACTACGGGCGAAAAGAGAGTGAGCCCGCTTACCGGCAACCCGAAGAGCAGCCCCATGCTTGCATTCCATGCAAAGTGCAGCCCCCAGCAGAGCCAGAGCGCCCGCGTTCGCAGGTACGCAGTCGCCAGCAGCCAGCCTGCAAGGAAAGTGGTGAAAAGACTGGCCGAGCTGAGGTCGGGGTTCTGCACATGCGCAACCATGAAGAGGACGGAGACAAGCAAGGTCGCAAGGCCCGGCCCCGTTGCTTCGACCACTCTTTGGAAGGGGTACCCACGAAAGACAACCTCCTCCGCGAGCGCGCCTACGGCGAGGATGGCAAGGTCAAGCAGCAAGACCATCCACTGGTGGGGCGAGCTGTTGATGCGGAGAGCCATCTCGCCGAAGATGGCAATCGGCAGCACGATGGCGACCATACCACCCCAGCCCAGCGCCATCCCCAGGGAGAGCTCGCCGAACCAGCCCGGGCGCAGCCAAAGGCCCATCGAGCGCAGGGGCGAGCGCTGCTGCTGGCCCACCATCCCCATGCCCGCGTACCCCAGCAGGAGGAGAAAGAGCAGGATGATCAGTCGAGTCAGCTCATAGAAGTCGCCTGGCGCCAGACCGCGCGCCGCGTGACTGGCCACCAGGTAAGCCAGTCCGGCATAGAGAGCGGCGATGAGAAACCAACCGAATGCGCGCATCCGCTCAGCAAAGGAGATGGTCATCGAGGCTCTCCTTTTCAAGTGTTTGAGCGGGATCGACACAGCGCATGCGACGCCTGCAACCAAATGGCCGTACGGCAGATGGCAGGCGAGTCACTGGTTAGATCGTATAGAACTGCGCAATGTTGCGAAACTTCTCGTAGCGCCGGGCGAGCAGGTCGTCAAGCGAAAGAGCGCGCAGGCTGGACAGGTGCCCTTCCAGGCTGGTGGCCAGCAGCTCGGCTGCGCGAGGTGCATCAGTCTGCGCTCCGCCTTCCGGTTCCGGCACAACGTCGTCCACGCAGCCGAGCGCGAGCACATCCTCGGCGGTAGCCCGCAGCGCTTCGGCCGCAAGCGCCCGCTTACCGGCATCTCGCCACATGATGGAGGCGCAGGCTTCCGGGGAGATGACCGAGTAGATTGCCTTCTCAAGCATCAGCACCCGGTCAGCGACCGCGAGTGCAAGCGCGCCGCCGGAACCGCCCTCGCCGGTAATGACTGAGATCGTCGGGGTACGCAGCCGCGACATCTCCCGCAAGTTGCGTGCAATCGCCTCAGCCTGGCCGCGTTCCTCGGCGCCCAGACCCGGATTGGCGCCCATCAGGTCGATGAGGGTGATCACTGGGCGCCTGAACTTTTCGGCCAGCTTCATCGCACGCAGCGCCTTACGGTAGCCTTCGGGATCCGGCATACCGAAGCGGCGGGCTACCTTCTCCTTGGTGGTGCGGCCTTTCACATTTGAGATCACCATCACTTCTTCGCCGCGAAAGCGAGCGAAGCCGCATCGCATGGCTTGATCGTCGCCAAAGGCGCGATCGCCGTGGATCTCGGCGAAGTCGGTGAAGATGCGGTCGCTGAAATCGATCGGATCCGGCCTTTGTGGATGGCGCGCCAGCTCCGTCTTGACCCAGCGCGGCGGCGCTGCTGCGTGTACCTGGTCTATGGTTCCCTGCTCCGCCAATGACGCTCCCGTATCCCGTGCTTGTCAGCCAGGTAACATTGTATGTTGGGTGAGGAAGCTTCACAAATTTGCCGCTGTCAGGGATTTTTAAAGATTTGCTGCAGCGTTCCTCCTGCGCATGCTGCTAACCCATGACTGCTAATCCATGACTGCTAATCCATGACTGCTAATCCATGACCTGGACCATGCCGCGGCCCAACAGGCTTTCGGCTCGGTCCAGGAACGCGCGGTCCGCTGCGATCGAGATGTTACTCGGCTCCAGCACCACGCAGTACTCGCCGCGGAGCTCCAAATTGAACATCACCCGGCCTGGTCCCGGCGCGGCATCGAGCATGCCGCGCAGCTCAACCAGCATGGCATCGCTCGCTCGCTCGAGCGGCACCTTGATGCGCAGATTCTTGGGCAGGCGCACCTTGACATCCTCAAGCGCCTGGATCGACGAGAGGCACAGCTTTGGGGCTGCATCTTCCTCCGCCCGCAGCTGTCCACGGACGATGACCGGCACCTCGATCTTCAGGCTCTCGGCGAGGGTAGCGTAGTCCTTTGGAAAGCAGATCAGGTCGATCTTGCCGACCGTATCTTCAAGCGAAGCCTGAGCGTACAGTTCGCCTGACCGCTTCGATTTCGCGACCTTGAGCCCGACGATGACGCCGGCGATCGAGACTTCGTTCTCCGGTTGCTGGCCGCGCCGGGTGGGCGCAGGCGAGGGCTTCATCTCGAGCGCAGTCGCGGTATCGACGACGCCCGCTAAGTTACGCAACTTATCTGCATACTTATCAAGCGGATGGCCGGAGACAAAGAAGCCGAGCACTTCTTTCTCGTTTGCCAGGCGCAGGTTCTCATCCCAGTCCGGAATGTTCGGCAGCGCGTCGGCGTGCTTGGTTTCGACTGGGTGATCGTCGAAGATGCCGAAGAGTCCGTGCTGGCCGCTAGCGAGATCGCGCTGTGCCTTTTGCGCGCGTTCGATCGCGCGATCCGCAGCCGAGAGCAACTGCGCGCGCCTGCCGAACGAATCGAGCGCGCCGGCCTTGATCAGGGACTCGAGCACGCGCTTGTTCATTAGCCGTAGATCAACCCTCTCGCAGAACTCCCAGTAGGACTGGAAGGACTTACCTTCAGCAGCAAGCTCCTTGCGCACCGCGAGAATCGAGTCGATGGCATTGCGCCCAACATTTTTAATCGCCGTTAGTCCGAACTGAATGCAATTGCCGTTCGGCGTGAAGTCGGCGTCGCTCAAGCGCACATCCGGCGGATCGACCGAGATCTCCATCTCCCGGCATTCCTTGATGTACTTGACGACGTTCTCCGGCTTCGAGATCTCGGAAGTCAACAGCGCAGCCATAAACTCCACGGGAAAGTGGGTCTTGAGATACGCCGTGTGATAGGCGAGGAGTGCATAAGCAGCTGAGTGCGACTTATTGAAACCGTAGCCGGCAAACTGCTCCATCAGGTCGAAGACCCTGGTGACGATATCCTTGCGGAAGCCCTTCTCCGCAGCGCCGGTGACAAAGCGCTCGCGCTGCTTGGCCATCTCCTCCAGGTTCTTTTTTCCCATCGCGCGTCGCAGCAGGTCGGCCTCGCCAAGCGAGTAGCCGGCGACTGCGTTGGCAATCTGCATTACCTGCTCCTGGTAGACGATGACGCCGAGCGTCTCCTTGAGAATGCTCTCCATCGGAGCCAGATCATACTCAACCTTGCGCCGTCCCCACTTACGCTCGATGAAGTCATCGATCATACCGCCCTGGATCGGCCCAGGACGGTAGAGCGCGTTGAGCGCGGTCAGATCTTCCACCGAGGTCGGCTTATAGCGCCGCAGCACATCGCGCATGCCGCCTGATTCGAACTGAAAGACGCCCGAGGTCAGCGCGCGATGAAAGACCTTCTCATACGTCTCCTGGTCATCGAGCGGAATGGTCGCGAGGTCGAGCTGAATGCCGTCGCGGTTGCGTGTGATCATGTGCAGGCAGTCGTCGATCACGGTCAGAGTGGTCAGGCCGAGAAAGTCCATCTTGAGCAGCCCCAGCTTCTCAATGGCTTTCATGTCATAGGCGGTGACAATTTCGTCGTTCTTGGTTCGCGACAAGGGGACTAAGTCGGTAAGTGGTCGCGGCGCAATCACGACGCCGGCGGCATGCACCCCGGCGCCGCGCACCAGGCCCTCGAGCCGCATCGCCGTGTCGATCACTTCGCGCATCTGCGCGTCCTTGTCGTAGGCCTCCTGCAGCTGCGGCGAGTCCTTGAGCGCCTGCTCGATCGAGATACCGATCGTTGCCGGCACCATCTTCGCGATCCGGTCTACATCGCCGTAAGGGAGGTCGAGCGCGCGCCCGACGTCCTTGATCGCAGCCTTGGCCGCCATCGTGTTAAAGGTGATGATCTGCGCGACCTGCTCACGCCCGTACTTACGCGTCACATAGTCGATGACTTCGCTGCGGCGCGTCATCGAGAAGTCGATATCAATATCGGGCATGGACACGCGCTCTGGATTGAGAAAGCGCTCAAAGAGCAGCGCGTTCTGGAGCGGATCAATGTCGGTGATCTCCATCACGTAGGCAACGAGCGAGCCGGCCGCCGAGCCGCGGCCCGGACCAACTGGGATATCCTGCTCCCGCGCGTAGCGGATAAAGTCCCAGACAATTAAGAAATAGCCTGGAAACTTCATCGCCTTGATGCACTCGATCTCACGCTCGAGCCTCGCTTCATAGTCCGAGATTGGCGAGCGCAACAGGCCGCGATCCTGCAGGTGCCGCACGGCTGTGTCTAATCGCTTGCGAAAGCCCGCGCGGCATACCTGCTCAAAGTAACTATCGATCGTGTGCCCGGCCGGCACGGCAAATTCCGGAAAAGGATTCTCGACTTTGTTCAGCTTGAGCGAGCAGCGCTCGGCAAACTGCATCGTCCGGTTAACGACCTGCGGCGCATGCGAAAAGACACGCTCCATCTCGTCTGCTGTTTTGACATAGAACTGATCAGAGTCAAACTTGAAGCGCTTCGGATCGTGAATCGAGCCAGCCGTTTGCACGCAGAGCAAAACCTCGTGCGCGTGATGATCGTCCTCGCAGAGGTAGTGCGAATCGTTGGTCGCGACGAGCGGGATATCAAGCTCCCGCTCGAGGCGGAACAAGTCTGCGTGAATCTTCTTTTCTAACTCGAGACCCTGATCCTGTATCTCAAGAAAGAAGTTACCGCGGCCAAAGATGTCCTGATATTGCGAAGCCGTCCGCCGCGCACCCTCGTAGTTATCCTTCATCAGGTGCTGCGAGAGCTCGCCGGCCAGGCAGCCTGAGAAACCCACCAGCCCCGCCGCGTGTTCGGCCAGGTACTTCTTCGAGATACGCGGTTTGCGATAGAAGCCATGCAGCGAAGCCTCGGAGGTGATGCGGACCAGGTTGCGGTAGCCTTCTTCATTTTCGGCCAGCACCAGCAGATGGTTATAGTCATCGCCCTGCGGGTCAGCGCGGTGATCTTCTTTCTGGCAGACGTAGAGCTCGCAGCCAAGGATCGGCTTGATCCCCTGCTTTTTTGCCGCCTCAAAGAAATGCACGGCGCCATAGATATTGCCGTGGTCGGTAATGGCAACTGAGGTCTGGCCGATATCGTGAACACGCTTGACAAGCTTGTCCACATCGCAGGCTCCGTCAAGCAGGGAGAAATCGGTGTGCAGGTGCAGGTGGGTAAATTCAGCCATGGTCTCACCCGATTCTAAGCCTCCCGGCTTCCTGTCTGCGGCGGCCAGTTCGGCATCGCGCGTCAGCAAGAGCTGAGGAAAAGCAGGACAAAACTAGCATCGCGCGGCAGACACTCCGGTCACCCGCCGGGCAGGCGTTTGGCAGCAGTCGGTGGTAACTTGGTTGGGTATGCGATACACTCACATGTTCGCTCTCGGTGCCAGCGCGGTCCTGCTCGCAAGCGCCGTGCTTTTGCTGCCCATCTTGGCACAGCAGCCACTTGCATCCTCCCAAGGAGCGCCGGGCAGTAACCCGCATGACCATGCGCTGGCTACCGATTTCGGCCAACTGACCCGCTACCAAGCAGCAAATGCGCAGTTGCCGTCCCCTGGGGCAGGCGCGCCGCGTGTGATCTTTTACGGTGATTCGATCACTGATAGCTGGAGGCTGGACCAGTACTTTCCTGGCATGGGCTATATCAATCGCGGCATCAGTGGTCAAACCACTCCACAGATGCTGGTTCGCTTCCGCCAGGATGTGATCGACCTCGAACCAAAAGTCGTGGTCGTGCTGGCCGGCACCAATGACCTGGCCGGCAATACAGGGCCCATCTCTGTTGCGCAGACTGAAGAGAACTACGCTACGCTCGCCGAGCTTGCGCGCCTGCATGGGATCACGGTGGTCTTCTCCTCGGTTATGCCGGTCAACGATGCCGTCCACCCGGACATGACCACCGGTCGACCCCCGTCTAAAATTCTCGCGCTCAATGCATGGCTTAGGAATTACTGCATCGTCAACAACCTGGTCTATCTTGATTACTTTTCGGCCATGGTGGATCCTTCGGGCAAACTGCAACGCCCCCTCTCCGGCGATGGCCTACACCCCAACGAGGCAGGCTACCGTGTCATGGCTCCGCTCGCGCAACAGGCCGTCACCGCCGCGCTTGCAAAGCACTAGCCGCCTGATTTGCTGATCCATCTGCTAGCCTGAGGGAAAAATGCGCTCAGCTCAGACTCTGCTTCTCGACGCCGACGACACGCTGTGGGAAAACAACGTCTACTTTGAGCAGGCGATTGCTAGTTTTCTCAGTCTGCTTGACCACGCACCGCACACGCCGGTCCAGGTGCGCGAGCGACTCAACGCGATCGAGCGTGAAACCACCGCTGAGCACGGCTACGGCACGCCCTCCTTTCATCGTTCGCTGCTGCGGTGCTACGAGGAACTAAGCCGCAAGCCGCTCGACGATACCGACCGCGAGCGGATCCGCGGCTTTGCGCGGTCGGTGGCAGAGGAGGAGATCCACCTGCTGCCCGGCGTTGCCGAGTCGCTTCCGCTGCTCGCAGCCCGGCACCGCCTGCTCCTGGTCACCAAAGGCGATCAGGCCGAGCAGACCGACAAGCTACGCCGATCAGGTCTGGCCAGCCACTTTGATGGAGTCGAGGTGCTACGCGAGAAAAACACCGCCGCCTACCGGGAGATCGGCGGCAGGCTTGCCCTGCACGCAGCATCGACGTGGATGATCGGCAACAGTCCACGCTCAGACGTCAATCCGGCACTTGCAGCCGGCTTCCACGCGGCATTTGTGCGATACCACAACACCTGGGTGCTTGAAGAAGAGGAGCTGGATCCGCCGCCGGAGGGCCAGCAACTGCTGGTCTGCGACAGCTTTGCCGCAGCCGCAGCGCACCTGCTCGCCTGAGTGCCCGAGGCCGGTCTGGCGGCCTGGTAGGCTGCTTTCTACGCCGGCGCCGCTTTGCTATACTCGGGGCTGAGCGCAAGGCTAGGAAAGCGGAAGTGGTGAAATGGCAGACACACCATCTTGAGGGGGTGGCGCCGAGAGGCATGGGGGTTCAAGTCCCCCCTTCCGCACCAAAGCAGCAAGTCTGACTCAAAGAACCGATAGGCACCCGACCGGCGCGCAACCCTCAAGAAAGCAGCTCTCCGGAACGGCTCTCGAATGAAGTAAAAGAAGTGAAGGACCTCATGCTGATCGTGCTCTTCACCATCATTCATATCTTTGTCTGCATCTTCCTGGTGGGGGTCATCCTCCTGCAGCAAGGCAAGAGCGCCGACCTGGCAGGCGCGTTCGGCGGCCAGGGCTCACAGACCGCCTTTGGACCTCGCACAGCCGGCAACGTGCTTACCAAGGTCACAACCTGGTGCGCGATCACCTTCATGGTGACTTCGATCGGCCTCACCATTCTGCTGCAGCGTCACTCCGGTGGCCACTCGGTGCTTGAAGGCACCAAGACAAGCCATAGCGCACCTGCTCCAAAGAAGCACTAGCGTTCGCCAGCAGCTTTGACTGAAGAAAGAGGGAAGGCCGAATGGCCTTCCCTCTTTGTTTATGCTCTCTGCTTAGAGCCGGCTGGGCGCCTGTCCATGCTGCGCGAGCAGCTCCTCAACATTGGTGGCGGTCTTTGACCTCCAGGTCTCATCGAGCGAAGTCCGCACTCCGGGAGAAGCGCTGGTCTCGATCTCCTGATAGGTAAAGCTCACCACGCGGTCTTCCGGGTCATCGACCCAGGTATTGCCCTTGCCCTGCACCCGCGTTGCGCCCCTCTGCCACCCGGCTGGGGTCAAATGCCACTCGGTCCACTCTTTTCTAGCTGCCATCCTATGATTGGACGATGAATCGCGGCTGCAGGGCAAGCCGGCCCGCGCTTTGCCGCAACCGCCGCTAGTACCCGCGCTCAGCGCAGGCAGCCAGCACCGCGCGGATGCCCTGCTCAAAGTCGGCCACGGGCGGCAGCAGACTGACAACCAGCCAGCCATCGCCGGCGAAGCCATAGTAGTGCCCTGGGTGCACGGCCACGCCCCAACGCTCAGCCAGCGTCATCGCAAGCTGGTCGTCCGAGCCGAGAGCCGGGACGCGCAGCACCGCGTACCAGCCCGCTTCGAGGTGTAGGCGCGCGGCCACGCCGCCGGGCCGCCGTAGCAGCTCGTCCAGCAGCGCCAGGTTCGTTCGCGTTCGAAGAGCAATCTGCCTTTGCATTGCAGCCCGCTCAGCGAGCCAGGCTGGCAGGGCATGCTGCACCGGCGCGTTCATCGAGAGAAAGGTATCGGCGATCAGCTCCAGGCGGGCTAACGCTTCCTGCTGAGCATTGCCTGGGCCGAGCGTCGCAATCCACGAGGCTTTCATCTGTGGCAGCGCGGCCACCTTGCTCAAGCCGCTCAGCACGAAGGTGAGCGCAGGGTGTTCGCCGCTCGCTAAGCTCGCTCCCGGCTGGGCGGCAGCGCTCCCGAGGCGATAGTCCAGAAAGACTTCATCGACGATGAGCGCCAGCCCATGTTTAAGGCAAGTCCGCTCCAACTCCCTGCGATCAGCGACCGACACGTAATGCCCGGTCGGGTTGTTCGGGTGCACGACCACGATGGCTCGGGAGCGCGCCGTGATCTTCGCCTCCAGAGCACCAGGCTCGATCTGCCAGCCGTGATCGTAGAAGAGCGGGTAGCTGACCAGGCGAACATCATCAAGGTCGGCAAGAAAGTCGAAGAGCGGGTAGCCGGGCTGCGCGATCAGGATCTCGTCCCCCGGATCGCACAGCAGCCGGAAGAGAAAGCTGTAAGCCTCGCTGGTACTGGTCGTCAGGCATACCTGGGCAGGATCGACAGCGGCACCGTGCTCGCGATAGTAGCCACAGACGGCCTGCCGCGCTCTGACCAGGCCAAACGCCTCGGGCGAGTAGATTAGCGAAGCCTCGTCTCCGAGCTCAGCCAGCAGCGCTGGACCGTCGTAGAGAAAGCCGCAACGAGTCGGGTTTGCGGCCGCCAGGTCGATGACCGGCAGCCCGCGCTCGCGCCGTGCGTCAAGCGCCTGAGCGAGCGGTGTTTGCTGCCTGGACCAACCTGTACGCTGTGAGAACACCTGTGCCAGTCTAGCTTGACCCTTGCTCGCCAGGGCTCACGGCCGCTCACGCTTCGGGCTGGCCGTCTTGCATAATGGAAGACACTGCAGCCTGCCTGAGGTGCGCTGCACGAGGAGCAACATGGCATTGCGAGCAATCATCTTTGACTACGGAATGGTGCTCAGCACCGCGCAGGATCCCGTCCCCTACGCCAATCTCAAGGCCATCACCGGCCTCGAGGGTGACGCATTCGAGCGAGCTTACTGGCAACGCAGACATGAGTACGATCTTGGCTTTCTGAATGGGACGAGCTACTGGCAGTCGATCTCGGACGAGGCCGGCCTCTCGCTCTCTGCCGGGCAGATCGAGCGGCTGATTGAGAACGATGTGCTCATGTGGTCGACGATCAACGAGCAGATGCTGGCTTGGGTCTACGCTGTGCAGGACGCGGGCTTCCGCATCGGCATCCTGTCGAATATGGGCGAGGAGCTACTGAAGTACATGCGCCAGGAGTTTGGCTGGCTGGGCCGCTTTGACCACCATACTTGGTCGTGCGAGCTCAATATCGCGAAGCCCGACCCCGCCATCTATCTGCATACCTGCGACAAGCTGGGCGTGGCGCCGGGCGAAGCGCTCTTTCTTGACGATAAGCCAGAGAATATTGCTGCCGCCGAGTCGGTCGGCATCGCTGCCATCCAATTCTCGACGGTTCAGGCTCTGCGCGAAGAGCTTGGCCGGCGCGGACTGCTCTCGGTCCTGCCGACGCCAGACCTGGTCGGGAGTGGCCTGGTCGAGAGTGGTCCAGTCCAAGAGGAAGCTAAGCCGGAAGCCGGATCAGCCTGACCCAAGAACGAGGTCGCCCCCAAAAAGGCGCCTCGTCTTCCTATCCGACTTAGCTACGAGTTATCTCCACCCGTATCCTCGCCCGAGCTGGGCTCATCTGCTGATGGATGGCCCCAGCGCCAGTCACGTACCTCCGGCATATCCTCACCATGTTCTGAGACGTAGAGCTTATGCCGCTGCATCCGCTCGGAGTGCCACTGCTCGGCCCCGGCCACTCGCTCGGCCATCCTGGGCACTCGCTGGATCGCATCAAGTGCGATCGTGTAGCGATCGATATGGTTGAGCACGCACATGTCAAACGGGGTCGTTGTCGTGCCTTCCTCCTGATAGCCATGCACGTGGAAGTTGCGTTCATTGGTGCGCCCGTTCGTGAGCGAATGGATCAGCGTGGGGTAAGAGTGATAGTTGAAGATCACCGGCTTGTCCTTGGTGAAGAGCCGGTCGAAGTCTTCATCATGGATGCCGTGCGGGTGCTCGCTCGGCCGCTGCAGGGTCATCAGGTCAACGACGTTGACCACCCGCACTCGAAGATCCGGGTAGTGCTTGTTCAACAGCGAGACGGCTGCCATGACTTCAAGCGTCGGGATATCGCCGGCGCAGGCCAGCACCACGTCTGGGTCGCCGCCACTGCCGCCGGTTGCGTCATGGGAGCTGCCGTCGTTGGAGGCCCACTCCCAGATACCCAGGCCTACCGTGCAGTGTCTTACCGCGGCCTCCATGCTGAGCCAGACCGGCGCGGGCTGCTTGCCGGCCACGATCAGGTTGACGTAATTCTGCGACTTGAGACAGTGATTGCCGACCGAGAGCAGGCAGTTCGCATCAGGCGGAAGGTAGATGCGTACCAGCTCGGACTTCTTCTGCGCCACGTGATCGATGAAGCCGGGGTCCTGGTGCGAGAAGCCGTTATGGTCCTGCCGCCAGACGTGCGAGGTGAGCAGGTAGTTGAGCGAGGCGATCGGCTTGCGCCAGGGCAGCTCACGCGAAACCTTCAGCCACTTGGCGTGCTGGTTGAACATCGAGTCGATGATATGGATGAACGCTTCGTAGCAGGAAAAGAGGCCGTGCCGGCCGGTCAGCAGGTAGCCCTCCAGCCAGCCCTCGCACATGTGCTCGGAGAGCACCTCCATCACGCGGCCTTCCAGACCGAGGTTCTCATCCACCTGCTCATACTCGGCCTCCCAGCGCTTCGGGGTGACCTCGTAGAGGGCCTGCAGCCGGTTCGAGGCGGTCTCATCGGGGCCAAAGACACGGAAGTTCCTGGTCTTGAGGTTGGCCTTCATCACATCGCGCAGGTAGCCGCCCAGCACAGCGGTTGCCTCGGCCTGGGTCGTACCCGGGCTTTCGACGGCGATGGCGTAATCCTCAAAGGTCGGCATCTCGAGCGGCTCAAGCAGCAGGCCACCATTGGCATGCTTGTTCATGCCCATACGAAGGTTGCCCTTCGGCGCCAGGTCGGAAAACTCCTTGCGCAAGGTACCGTGTTCGTCGAAGAGCTCTTCCGGCTTGTAGCTGCGCATCCACTCTTCAAGCTGCCGTAGGTGTTCAGGCTCCTTGCGCAGGTTCTCAAGCGGCACCTGGTGAGCGCGCCAGGTGCCTTCAACAGGTTTGCCATCGACCACCTTCGGGCCGGTCCAGCCCTTGGGCGTTTTCATGATGATCATCGGCCAGACCGGGCGGGTGGCATTGCCATCCTCGCGCGCCGACTTCTGGATCGCCCGGATCTCAGCATAGACAGTCTCGAGCAGCTCAGCCATCTTGCGATGCATATCCATCGGAGTCTCATCGGGACCGGGGCCGCCGATGACATACGGGTTGTAGCCGTAGCCGTGGAAGAGCGAGAGCAGCTCCTCCTCCGGGATCCGCGCCAGGACCGTTGGGTTGGCGATTTTGAAGCCGTTCAGGTGCAGGATCGGCAGCACGGCGCCATCGGTCTTGGCGTTCAAGAACTTGTTCGAGTGCCAGCTGGTCGCCGCGGGGCCTGTCTCTGCCTCGCCGTCCCCAACCACGCAGGCCACCACAAGGTCAGGATTGTCAAAGGCGGCTCCGTAGGCGTGCAGCAGCGAGTAGCCCAGCTCGCCGCCCTCGTGGATGGACCCGGGCGTCTCCGGCGCGACGTGGGAGGGAATTCCGTAGGGCCAGGAGAACTGGCGGAAGAGCCGCTTCAGCCCGTCCTTGTTGCGCTCGATGTTGGGGTAGGTCTCGGTGTAGGAGCCTTCAAGGTAGGTGTGCGCGACAATGCCGGGACCGCCGTGTCCAGGGCCCATCACATACATCATGTTGATGCTATGCGCGCAGATGAGCCGGTTCAGGTGGGTGTAGATGAAGTTGAGCCCGGTGGTCGTGCCCCAGTGCCCCAGCAGCCGCGGCTTGATATCGTCGATGGTCAGGGGCCGCTCGAGCAGCGCATTGTCCTTGAGGTAGATCTGGCCAACGGTCAGGTAATTTGCAGCACTCCAGTAAGCGTGCATTCTCTCAAGCAGAGCCTGGTCGAAAGCGGGAGTGGGTCTGTCAGCAGAAGCGGGAGCCAGGGCGGCCATAAGGATTCCTTCGCGCGATCGTTGATGTGCTGATAGGAAGACTCTACGCCTCTCTCAAGAAGCATTTGGTAAATATGGCGCGCGGCTCGCAGACAAATGCCGGCACACTCGAGGGTGATCGACGGCTTAGGAGGTCGGGGCGGGCGCGGTCGCTGGAAAGCATCCCGGGAACAAAGCAATATCGCTTGGTCCCTGGGAGAATGGAGAGCGGAGTGCGAGGTCCAGTGAGCCATCCGGCGGACGGACAGTGTGATAGATTTTTAGGTGGACCATGCAGATTGCTTGTGGGCTAGTACCGGTCCACTTCGCGGAGAGATGGCAGAGTGGTTGAATGTACCGCCTTGGAAAGGCGGCGTACTCGCAAGGGTACCCAGGGTTCGAATCCCTGTCTCTCCGCCAGTTATTTAGAATGCACAGTTTAGATACCTGCCTACCGGTCGGGCTACCAGAATCAGTCAAAAGCAGGTTTGGGCGGGTATGAACCCTTGAGGGGCACTACCTTCAAGCTCGCCTGCGTTCCGCTCTATCTCCTTGTCCGTCGTCCGGAAGGCACGCGCTCTTTGCGAAATCAGTTTCCGCTACCAACGGTCGACTCAGACCTCAGTGGGCGCTCATCGAGGGAAGTCGGTTCAGTGTCTCGGGGCGTGAACCACCACCCAAACTGCATTGCGTCCGGCCAGGGATGGAACATTGCGCCTAAATACAGTAAGAGAAAGATCCGCCCGAGAACCCGTGCTCCGCTGGGGTGGGAGTACGATCGCGTGGCCAGGTAGTGCGCCGTCAAGCAACTAGACTACCCGCGCTAGCTGCTCCGCATCACCGGGTTGGAGTTACTCGATCGAGAGCGCCGCGCCACCGACCGCCGTATACGGCAGGCTAAGTTTCCGGTGGTCAAGAGCCTGGATAGTTTCGGTAATGGTCAAATTTGAAATCCACAGGGCTTGCGGCTCAGATCGCATCAGCGGACAACAGGCGCATGGACATAAACACGCTGGCCTTCAAGAGGTCCTTTGTTGGAGCGAAGCAGAAAACGTCTCAGACGAAAAGATGGCCGATGGCTGGGGTGATGTCTGGACTTGGACAGCCATCGATGCTGATTCAAAGCTAATGGTGTCCTACTTGGTGGGGCAGCGCGGTCCAGCTTGGGCGAAGGCATTCATGGAGGACGTAGCATCGCGGATCAACAGCCGTGTCCAGATCACCACAGACGGCCTTAGGGCATACGTAGAAGCCGTCGAGGGTGCCTTTGGCATGGATGTTGACTACGCGATGCTGATAAAGATGTACGGCTCGCCTAGCGCGTCTGACACGCGTTACAGCCCTGGTGAGGTCATTGGAACAGAGATTCGGACCGTTACGGGCTTTCCGGACCTGAAGCACATCAGTACGTCGTTTGTGGAGCGCCAGAACCTCACCATGCGCATGTCGATGCGCCGCTTTACCCGCTAACGAATGCGTTCTCTAAGAAGTTGGAGAACCATGAGGCTGCAATCGCGCTCCACTATATGCACTAGAACTACTGCCGCGCTCACAAGACCTTGCGAGTAACGCCTGCGATGGAGGCTGGAATTGCGAATCACGTTTGGAGCGTAGGAGAGTTGGTAGGGCTTCTAGGCTAGAGATCGAAAACGCCTTGGATTGGCGTCGCGCTGTTTATCTCAATGCGCTTGATACTTCGATCTTCGGCAAACGTGGCAGTCCCATGGCTGGAACGAAAATTTGAGTCAGAACGGGCTGGTCGTCAACGGGGATGATGTCACCGCCTACGGGCTCTTTGTCGAGCATCACCAGCAGTATCAGGTACTCTGGCGCGGCGAGCGTGGGCGGACCTATCTCTATCAGTCCGAGATACCGTACGACCCGCCCAGCCAGCTCGCCTACACAAGCGGCGACGGTGCCGAGGGTTGGGCGTCCTATAGGTGACAGCTGGAGTTCGCGAGCACGAGGCCTGGGGACTCGGTGTGTACAGCGTATTCACACAACCCGACGTCTTCCTTACTCGGGCTATCGAAGTCCCTGACACTGCCGCAGTTCGATTTCACGACATGATTACCGTGTGCCTGCTGAACCATGGCGGGATTCGCAACATTGTCAACGATAAAGGCGGCGCGGCCACATGCGAGCCACGGAGCTGGCCGCGTCTACCAGCTTCCCCTGATACCGGCCTGTCAGTGTTAAAGTGCGAGCGTACCGGGTGACTTGACCGAGCTTGTGGGCAATCCTGCCTATGTTGGCTTCGGCCTCTGTTGCATTAACGGAGCAGCGCAGTTCGCCTTTATTGATTGTGGAGATCAAGCGGCAAGGTCGAACAGCTTGTTGATGAATTGGATTTCGCCTGAGACCTTCGGCTTACATAGCAGACAATGACGGCGCTTGATCATGCGCATGATCTCGGAATCTTTTGATCGTGGCAGCCGCAGTCTTCATCGTCTGGAAGCCTCGAGCGGGCTTGATCACGCGTTTCAGACCACCATGGTCTGTCTCGATTATGCAAGATCGATAAGGTCGAAGGTGTTATTAAGACAAGGACCTCGGTCCACTGCGCGGGCAACGCTGGTTGGCATGTGTTTGGAGACCGAGGCCTGAAGTGTTCCATTCTAGAATCGCCTTCGGCGGAAGCGTGTATGGTGCACTCCACAGCTTGTGCTTCTTCTGTATCCCCTGATGCATCATCAGATGGTGCAACTCGTTTTTCACCCTCGTTCGTATCTGTACCAGTTTGTGACTATGGTATGAGCAACTGTCGCTGATCACGCGTTGCCGCGTCCGGCACCCAGATGCGGGCGAATCGGTCTTCTATCAGCAGCTTCAGAATATGGCCGGCATTGCGCTTGTCGGTCTTCTGCTTTCGCACGTAGCTGGCACGAATCTGGGCGGCGTCGCCGATCCATACCTCCTGTCCTCATTGCTCCAGGAGTTACACAAACCACTGGCTGTTGCCTGGCGACTGGATGCCAACCCGGGACGGCGCGGCAAGGCTGCGATAAAACTGCTCCGCCGCTCCTGTTGCGTGCATCAGCTTGCACTGCTCACACTCTCCGCTCTCCCTATCGAGAAACGGCTATTTGCGAAAAAAGCCTGTATGAGCCGCTTTTCAAACAACTTTCGGTGCAGCCGAACAGTGTCGACTTCAATGCGAACAGCGAGAATAAAAATCTCCGAATGTTTCTAAATCCCACTCTGATACAGCCGCGAGCAGTTACTGACAGGCATCTTCCCGCTGAGCACAGGAGCAAACACCAATGGCTGCGGCGCAGGGGCTCCCCTTGAACATGCGGAGCGACATGCCCCTTCTCTCTTCCTACGCTTGGGGCAGAAGGCAACGAGTCGCCGGACGGCTTCCGCAATCCCGGCTACGCCGACTGGGGACATTGATCTCGAGAAAGTGACCCAGATCCGGGAGTCGGTCAGCATGGAGCTGCGCTTTGACGTGTTCCACCTCTTTCACCGGGTTAACTCGATGCCCGTTGACGGAAACGCGAATGAAGGCACCTTTATACCCCTACAGCTCAATCCAATCCCCGCAACGCGGACGTGGGCGTACGCTTTAACTTCTAGAACCCTCGCGTCGGCATGTGGCTGCCCGCGCGCTTCCGGCTCTTACGGTGGCCTGAACCTGAAAGGTCACCAAACCCCCATCCTCGATCGAGCCAGCCTTGATCGGAATAGGAGATGCTCGGGGCATGGGATGCCCGGCCCGGCACTTTCGATCCCGTTCATGCTCGCGCGCAGCGTTCAGCTGCTTCCGCACGTCATTGCTTATTCTGTATCTATGGTTATCCTTCATCTATGGTTATGCTTCGCCATAGGCCTATGCTGCGCCTAGGCATGATCGCATTTCTCCGCTGCTTTACCCGGGTCGGCTTGCTCCTGCTGCTCACCTTCCCCATCGGTCGGGCGCAAGGTCCTGCGCCTATTGAGAAGATCGTTAGCGAGCTGCGCAGCAATCAAGCGGCCGATGCGCTTCGCGACGCCGATCTCGCCCTCAAGGCGAACCCCGGTGACGCACGGCTATGGATCCTGAAGGGTGTTGCCGCCAACCAGCTCACGCGCTCCGATGAGGCGCTGGCCGCCTTTGAGTCGGCGCTTCGGATTGCACCGCACTCGCTCCCGGCTCTCGAAGGTGCGTCCGAGATAGCTTTTCGCATCGATCGCTCCCGGGCGCCGGATTTGGTCGCGCGTCTTCTCATCGAAGATCCCGCCAACCCCGGAGCCCACGGCATGGCGGCCATGCTGGACGTAGACGCCGGCGATTGGGCTGCGGCGGTCGAGCACTTCTCTCTGGCTGGCGCCACCATCGAGCATCAGCCGGCCGCACTTCGCGCGCAGGCCATCTCGCTCGATCACCTTGGCCGGGACCGCGAAGCCGCCGAGATCTTCACGAAGATAGTCCAGGCTTCCCCCGACGACGCACAGGCACGCTATAACCTGGCTGTGCTCGAGTTGAGGGCCAAGCAGTTTCACCAGGCGCTGAACACCCTCCAACCCATGCTTACCGCCCATAGCGAGCCCTCGCTCTCGCTAGCCGCGACCCTCTACGAGCAGCTTGGCGATACACCGAACGCGGTCGCTTCGCTGCGGACCGCCATCGCTGAGGATCCAAAGGACCCTCAGAACTACCTCGATTTTGCCAGTCTGAGCTTCGATCACAGTTCGTTCGCAGCAGGCATCGCGATGCTCAATGCGGGGCTTACGCAGTTGCCAAACAATGCGAGCCTCTACATCGCTCGCGGCGCTCTCTACATGCAGAGTTCGCAGCTGGACATGGCTGAAAAAGATTTCGAGACGGCTAATCGGCTGGAGCCCGGCCAAAGTTATGGTCTCGAGGCGCAGAGCCTCACCGAGATGCAGCAGCATAACCTCCCGGAAGCTCTGGTCAAGGTAAAGATCAGCCTTGAAAAAACCCCCGGAAGTGCATACCTGAACTATCTCGCAGCAGAGATTCTCAAAGAACAGGGTGTCGCCCCAGGATCGGCGGAAGCCAGGCAAGAGAGACAGTACGCCGAGCGCGCCGTCCAGCTCGATGAAAAGCTGGTGGCGGCTTTGGACCTGCTCAGCGGTCTCGACTTCCAGGCAGGCGATTACGCGGGAGCCGCAGCCCAGTGCCGCCTCGCGCTTCGCGAACACCCCGCCGACCAGGAAGCCCTCTTCCGGCTGATCCTCTCTCTGCGCCGCACCGGCGACAGCAAAGGCGAAGTCCCGGGCCTGCTGGCCAGCCTTGAGAAGGCCAGGGCTGACGAGCACACCAACCAGGTACGCATAGATCGCTATCGCCTGAGCGAGGCGCCTGCAGTGCCCTCCGCCAGTGCCACGCCGGCCACTCTGCCCCAGAAGTAGCCTCGTGTCCCCAGCCATCATGCCTGCGATAAGGGCGACAAGACGCAAGCCGATAGCGTTCTCAGCTCTCGGCTCGTAAAGCCTCTAGCTCAGGCTGACATACGTTCCGTACCTTTCGTTCCCGATCTATGCGAACGGACGAAACGTCACATCTTCTGCCGTAGAGGTACCAGCCACTCGTCCCCGTCGTCTGGCGGCCCCCAAGCAGCTCGAAAGCCGGAAACGTCGGAGCACCCGGCCGATCGGAAACAGCACCAGCGGCCCGCGCATCCGTGCTAGGTCCCGGGTGTCTCGGCATCCATCGCGGCCAACCTCATCTGCATAGGCAGCAGCAGTTCAATCCGGTCGCCGGCTCGCCACGTTCTCTCGAAAGTGGCAAAGGTTCCGTCTTGCATCGCTTGCGGCTCGCGTACGCGTTCAGGTGGCTAAACGCGTGCAGCCCGGGCAGCACGTTTTCCCCATCCGCTAGTGGGTGAAGTAGCCATCGTTGTCAAGAAAGCGCAACGCCAGATCGCGAACGGGCCCTCATCCTGGCGAAGTGCCTCAGCGCCTGCTTCAGCGTCATTTCGCTTTCATCGCTCATCTCGAGATCCCGTCGCACCTTGAAGCGATGACTGTTTTCGCAAAACGCGAGTGGCCCCATCTCGAGAGGGGTCTCCTGCAGCGGGATCCAGGCCGTCACCATGGACAATCGATTCCAAGGATCTTCTGCGGCATACACAGACGATCCTCGACCAGCCAGCGATTGGACACTTAAACGGAACATCCACGCTCTCGTTTAAGATGGCTGCATCTACAAGGAGGCAGCTTCCGGGTATCTTCTTCGACAATGTGGAACCACAATCAACCCAAGATGTGGGCCTATAGTGCGCAAAAGAGTGTAAGCCAGAAAGCCATAGCATCCTTTTTTCTACACTGCTTATCTGCACAGGAGGTTGTATGGGAACAATGATTGAAGACCTGCAACAACAGTCAAAAGTAGAGATCCCACAAACGATGAGGGCAGTGGTCTGCTATGCGCCTCACGATTACCGTTTGGAGCAGGTCCCGGTTCCACGGCCCGGACCGCATGAGATTCTGACAAAAGTCGAGCTTTGCGGCATCTGCATGGGGGATGTAAAAACCTTCCATGGCGCGCCTTCTCTTTGGGGTGATACTGAGCAACCGCAGTACGTGAAGCCGCCAGTGATCCCAGGCCACGAATTCGTTGGTCGCGTTGTAGCGCTCGGCCCTGGCGCAGAAAGCCGTGGAGTAGCCGTTGGCGACCGCGTCATCTCCGAACAAATCGTACCCTGCTGGAAGTGCAGGTTCTGTAATACGGGCCGCTATTGGATGTGCGAGAAACATGATCTTTATGGCTTTCAACACAATGTTCATGGTGCGATGGCCGAGTACATGATTTACCCGAAGGAAGGAATCATCCACAAGGTCCCGGATAATATCCCGCCGGATGAGGCGATCCTCATTGAGCCACTCAGCTGCTCTCTCCATGCTGCGGACCGAGCCGACGTTGGACCTGATGATGTAGTTGTGATTGCGGGCGCAGGTACGCTAGGTCTCGGAATCATAGGACAGATCAGGCTGCGAAATCCGAAGCAGCTGGTTGTTCTTGATATGCGGCCGTCGCGACTAGAACTCGCGAAACGAATGGGAGCCGACGAGGTCTGGAATCCCGGCGAAATCGATGTGTTCCACCGCATTCGGGAAATCACCGACGGCTATGGATGCGACATCTACATCGAGGCGACAGGGCATCATCTCGCCGTGAATCAGGGATTGACGATGCTCCGCAAGCTTGGGAGGTTTGTAGAATTCAGCGTCTTTAACGATCCGGCCACGGTGGACTGGTCCATCATCAGCGATCGGAAGGAATTGGACATCCTCGGCTCGCATCTCGGCCCGTATACCTATCCCCGCGCTATTGAGTACATCGGACAGCGCAAGATCGACATGCGCGGCATCGTGAGTCATACATTCCCTCTGGAGCATTTTGCAGAGGCCATTGAGATGATGGCTCAGGGGCAACAATCACTCAAGGTTGTGCTCGATCCGCAATTGAGTTTGGAAGCTTCGAGATTGGCGCCTGCAGGTAAGTGAGGAGAGTGGAAGCCGGAGGGATCCGCCACCATTACTGAGATAGAACCGTCACTTCCTAAAAAAGAAGTCTCTCCTCGACTCGCCTGAGCACTGTCGGCCTTCTGCTCTTCACAGTTGGGGACCGGGTACAAGCCGGAAACCTCTCTCCTTATCTGGAAAGCCGGCATCCTAGTGACATGCCTCCGGAAACTTCTACCAGTCTGAGCTGAGAATCTCTCGTACATGACCCGCCCCGCAAAACCAAGCCACGGAAGACTGGAAATTCCGGCTTTGTGACCCGCCCCGCAAAACCAAGCCACGGAAGACTGGAAATTCCGGCTTGTGTGATTCGGTTTGTGCCGTGTTGATCGGCAGATTTGCGGTTACTGTAGCTCAAGTGAGTGTCTCAAGCAACAGGCTTGAGGGTTTACCGAAGTTCAGCTCAGTTCGAGCCGCAGCCGTGCGGAGGTAAAGTGGTAAACGCGCAGCGTTTTCCAAGGCGACCATGTCGCCGCCTTTTCCTCCGCTGCACGTCGCCGCAAACTCGGCCGGCGTCCGGTCTGCAAGTGCCGAGTGTGGCCGATGATGGTTATAGTCACGCCGCCAGCGATGCAGTTTTTTGCGTGCATCCACCAGAGTGAAGCACACCTCCACGTTCAGAAACTCATCCCGCAGCTTGCCGTTGAAGCTCTCGATGTACCCGTTCTCGGTCGGCCGGCCTGGCCGAATAAAGTCCAGGTGCACACCGTTGGTGTACGCCCAAAGATCCATTGCCTTACTGGCGAATTCCGTCCCATTGTCGACGGTAATCGACTCTGGCGCGCCCCGCAGCGCGACCACTTTATCCAAGGCCGCGGACACCTTCTCGCCGCTTAGCGAAGTATCTGCGTGCAAGCAGAGACACTCGCGCGTGAACTGATCGACCATGGTCAGCACACGAATCCAGCGCAGGTCCGGTAGCCGCTGCAACACGAAATCCAGGCTCCATTTCTGATTCGGCCGTATCGCTGAACCCTGCGCCACGCGCTGGCGCTGCGCCCGTTCCTTGCGCTTCTGCGTGCGCACAATCAACCCTTCTTCGGTGTAGAGCCGGTAGATTCGTTTGGCGTTGACTTCCCAGCCTTCGCGTTTCAACAGCACGGTCAGTCGGCGATACCCGTAGCGCACACGACTGCCGGCAAGTTCTCGCAAGCGCACCCGCAGTGCATCCTGGGGATCACGATGGTGCTCGTACCGTAGCGTTGCCCGGTGCACCGGGATCAGCCCCGCCGCACGCCGCTGGCTTAGTTGGTGGACCTCGACAGCCCACTCTGCCAGTTCGCGCCGCAGGCGAGGCTTCAGAGTTTTTTTGAGACAATCTCCTGCAGAATGTGCCGGTCGAGCGAGAGATCCGCAACCAGCCGCTTCAGCTTGCCGTTCTCCTCGCGCAGCTGCCGCAGCTCGCGCAACTCACTCAGCCCGAGGCCCGCGTACTTCTTCTTCCAGGCATAAAAACTCTGCTGCGAGATCCCGTGCTTGCGGCACACCTCGACGATCGTCTCGCCCGCCTCTGCTTCCCGCAGTACCCGTAAAATCTCTTCCTCGCTATGCCCTTTTCTCGCCATCCCGCAGCTCCCCTTTCTGTTCCAGAGAACCACATCCAGGCTTGAAATCCTCCAAGAATCAGTGGATTAGTTTTCGGGTTTTGGGTCAACATTGAACGGGAGGAATTTGGTCGATGAAGAAGAGCCGGTTTACTGAAGAGCAGATCATCGGGGTTTTGAAGCAGCACGAGGCGGGGATGAAGACGGCGGACCTTTGCCGGGAACACGGGGTCAGCGCGGCAACGTTCTATGGCTGGAAGGCCAAGTACGGCGGCATGGACGTCAGCGAGGCGCAGCGGCTCAAGGCAATGGAAGATGAGAACCGCCGGCTGAAGCAGTTGGTCGCGGACCTCAGTCTGAACCAGGAAGTGCTGAAAGCGGTCATAAGAAAAAACGGGTGGAGCTTCTACCCCACGGACAAAGAACTGTCCGCGGGGACCCCGGCTTGCCGGCCTGAGGAGAGATGTCGCGTTCGCATCGGCCGAGTTTCGGCTGAGTGAGCGCAAGGCCTGCAAGCTGTTAGGCGCGGACCGGTCGAGTTATCGCTATGAGTCTCGACCGGATCGCAATGTGGAATTGCGCGAGGCACTGCTAGAGTTAGCACGGCAGAAGCCGCGCTACGGCTATCGACGGTTGCATGCGGTACTGTGCCGCCGCGGTCACGAGGTGAACGTGAAGCGTGTGTACCGGCTGTACTCGGAGGCAGGGCTGGCGGTGCGACGGCGCAAGCGCAAGCGGCTGGTACGCGATCCTCTTGCAGCGGCACGTCTGCAGCGGGCCAACCAGGATTGGGCAATGGACTTCATCGTGGATGGACTTGCGAATGGCCGGATGGTGCGCATCCTGAGCGTGGTCGACGCGTACACACGCGAGTGTGTTCAGCGTCAACTACTCTTTCCGACCGTGTTGCCTCAAACAGGAATGTTACCCGAGACGTAGTTGTCATGTGTAACAGCAGTAATAGCCATCCGCCAACCTCCGGCTCGAGTGGAGCTCGTCATAAAACCATCGTTGAAGCGCTCGTGTTTGTCGCACTCTCGCTGCCAGCGCCGAAGACAAGGTGTCGGACCATCTCGCTCCGCCAGGCTTTTACCCGCCGCTGCAGCGTACGTAGTTGACCGTGCTTAAACTGATCCGGCGTCAACTCCTGAAGCCTCAGAAAGAGTTCCTTTGCAGTTGTATCCGGTGAGTCCATGAGCCACCGCTCAACCGTTGGCCACGTCTCTCGGAAATCATCGGCACGGGTGCGCCATGTTCTGGGTTTCCGTCTTTGCTTGCGATGGGTGGGACGGATCTCGCCATCCTGCCAGGCAATGGAGAGGCTCGCGACAAACGCGCTGGTATCCGGCTGGGCAGCAGGCAGTGGCAAACCCTCGCTCGTGACTTCGAGGGAGGCCAGTTGTCGCTGTGCTTGCCGTATCCGGCGTAGCAACTCCACCGGATCCAAAGACGCAAACTCATCGCGAATGTTCTGCTTGTCATCGGCAGAAACCCTGTCGCTGGCCAGGAGACGTTCGGCTGGCGTCGCGGGAGCGTGATACTTCTTGATGACCCTGGCGCCTTCTCGCACCTTGGACTTCAGCTTGAAACAAGGTTGAAAGTAATTCACATACAATCGCACCACGTCGTGCAGTCTGGCCAGGATGGTGGCAGCCCCGAGCCCCTCGAGTCTTCCATAGCCCACCATTTTCCGGATCACAGCGCCGTTCTTCTGCTCTATCCAGGCCTGGTCATTCTTCCGATAGGCACGTGATCGGGTGAGCTCGAGTTGATGCTCCAGGCAATAGTTCAGCATGGTCTCATTGATAAAAGCGCTGTCGTTGTCTACGTCCAGGCCCAGCATGGGAAACGGCAATCTGGCGCGGATCCCATGTACTGTCTCCGTGACCAGCGACTGCTCTCGCACGACCATGGCGGCGGCCTCGGTCCACCCCGAAGCGATATCGGTCAACACTAAACTGTGCACGTGACTCCCTGCGACCGACTTGCCACAGTGCGCCACAAAATCCATCTCGAAGAACCCGGGAGCCGGATCGTTCCAGTCGGAAAAGGTCCTCACCGTAATGCTGTTGCGTAGCACCGAACGCATGGTGGATCTCCGGCGGCCCGTGTTGCTCACTTGCCGGATCGCCTTCAGCAGCCGATCCATCGTGGCGGCACTCATCTTTAGCAAACGTTGCCGGACCTCCGCATTCAACTGCAAGTGCCCGTATCGCTCCATCGAGCCAACCAGCACCGGAATGATTTGCTTCAGCCGTTTGGCGCAAATCCTGTCCGCTGCTTCCCACACCACGATCAGTGCCTGCTGCACGGCCTGGTCGTAGACCCGGCCTCGACGTATGCCGCTCGTTTCCATCCCTGGCTTGCCGGCCTGCTGGTTCAGCACGCGAATCGCATGCTTGCGGTGAAAGCCTGTCACCTGGGTGAATTCGTTGAGTATGCTCTCCTTCTCGCTCCGTGCGCTGCCCTGATAGCGCACGGCCACCGCCGCCGTCACCTCTCGCCTGCTTGCCACACTCAGTCGCCTCGTCTTCCTGCCGCCCGTCTCTGCCATCCCAAACGGGTAACATTTTCATGAGGCAACCACCTCCCACCGGTGGCAAAAATGATGAGTCAATGCGGCCGGGTGCTTTTATCGTCGCTGATCACGAGTGCCTGGCGCTGGAAGCAGACACTAGCCTGGGCAGCGGACGCGTGACACGGGTGCTCGAGAGGCTGATCGAAGAGCGGGGCAGACCTGAGAGCGTGCGTTCCGACAATGGCCCGGAGTTCTGTTCTCGACGCATGCTGGGCTGGGCTGAGGAGCACAAGGTGGCGCTGGTCCACATCCAGCCAGGCAGGCCGATGCAGAACGGGCATGTAGAGAGCTTCCACGGACGCCTGCGAGATGAGTGTCTGAACGTCAACTGGTTCCGCACACTGGGTGATGTACGACGCACAGTGGCGAACTGGCGCGACGAATATAACTGCGAACGGCCCCATAGCTCGCTCGGATATCGGACGCCGGCTGAGTTCCGGCAAGCGTTAGGCTATGCAGAAGTGGAAACCGCTACGCGCTTCCCACTTCCACACAGCCTCGGCGGCGGCGAGACGATCTCAACGCTAAACCTAAACTAGAGAATCGCAGTTATGAATGGTTGAAGGTTCGGGGGCACGTCACTAGCGAGCAGTCTTGGAGTGGTTCTTCGGCATGCTGTCTGACATCATGGATCCTCGAGAAGTGATCTGGCTAGGGCTCGGCCAGCGGCTAAGATTCGAGGTTCTGTTTCAAACCCCGGGCCATGTCCGTGACACCGGCAGCAATCCAGATCCGGGTGCCAACTGGCACAGAAATCACGAGCGCAGACTCCTGAGCACCGCACGCACGACGGCTGGATCAACGCTGCCTTCCAAACTGATCCGTACCTCACCGGGCAGCTCGATGTGAATCGCTCCGCATCGCTCGGGAACCACTTCGCCAGGCTCAGACTCCGGGATCGCCTGGTCTTCTACGACGCTGACAGGCAGTAACTTCATCGCAGGTTGAGCAGCAGCCCCAAGCTTGCCGTCGCGATACAAGCGTCGCCACTGAAAGACCTGGTTCGCGTTGACACCGTACTTCAACGCCACACGCGCCACCGAAGCCCCCGCTTCCAGCGTCTCCTCCACCACCCGACGACGCTCCACGGTACTCCGTCGACGACGAGGACCCGCAACCAGCCCACCGCTTACATCAACGTCAACCATCCACACATCATCACGTCAGAAGAACACCATGTACACGCGGCCAAGACAGGACGCTTACGAATTACACGTCGCCGCTCACTGCTGAGGGGAGACTCTCCCCACCCCGGCATGGATTCGCTGCCAGGTTCATGACGACGCATTGCATATGGTTGGAGGCAGTTTTCAATCGGATGACATGCTCTGCGTTTCATCCCCCATAGCAACGCACGCAAGTACAGTGTCCTCAGCTAACCCTTCAGCGTCACACTTCTTCGATTTTTCCAAACAATCCTTCAAAGGGCGCTTTTTTGACACGCGGATCCCGCTCTATACCAAAGATCTCTCCCACAAAATCTAGAAGACTTTGACCTTCGGAGCCAAACGCAGCTAGACCGAAGTAGAGAGCGGAGATTATGGCAGGTCTCGGATGCCACTGAGGCAGTATGGGAACGAGGCGCGGACACAGTGCTGGTTGCCTCGCCATATGCCGAAGGCCACATGAAAAGGTACTTAAAGCCAAGCTCTCAACAGTCGCCTACTTCCCGTCCGAGTATTTCTGTAGAATCTTGCTGTCCGCCAGGATAACTCGATCCTAGTCACCGTAGCGAACCGTCATGAATGTGCTTTGTTCCACCGGTGAATGGAGAGGAAACGGTCACGCCAGTTTTGTTGTTCACTTTTGCTGAAGTGGCTTGCGGCATTACGGAAGTCGAGCCGGACATTTTCTACATTGGAGTGCCCGATCTTTTGTGCCGTTGGATAAGTTAGTGTAACGCAGCTATTGCTGAGTTCAGATAGCGGCCGTCGGGGTGTGGAGAAGTGGGAAGCGCGTAGCGGTTTCCACTTCTCCATGCCCCGTGTTGTTTGTCAGCCGCGCCTCGGGTGCCGGTGATCTGTAGCCCAGTGAGGAGTGTGGCCGGATGGTGTTGTAGTGGACGCGCCAGCGTTCGGCCAGCACGCGCAGTTCTTTAATCGAGTAGAAGATCTCGCCGTTCAGGAACTCGTCTCTGAGCTTGGAGTTGAAGCTCTCGCAGTAGCCGTTCTCCCACGGCGATCCTGGCTCGATGTACAGCGTCTTTGCTCCTGTTTTGGCCAGCCATTTCCGTAGATCCTTCGCGACGAACTCCGGCCCATTGTCCGAGCGAAGATGTTCCGGCACTCCCTTCATCACTGTCAACGTCAACTGAATAATCCCCGATTCGGGGCGCCTGAATTTTCCTCAGTTTGAGGCGGGTTGAGGTTGTAGATCGAGGGAGATTGGGTGGCGGAGGGCGGAGCCCGGAGCCGCATACTCCTACCGATCCGAGGTCAGGCTTCTTCCTTTGCAGCAGCTTTGGCGGCGATGACTCCGGCTTTCTTTTTATCCTTTCACCGGTAGCTTTCGCCCTTGATGTTGATCGTGGTGGAGTGGTGCAGCAGCCGATCCAGGATCGCCGACGCGATCACGTTGTCAGCAAAGATCGAGCCCCAGTCTCCATAGCTCTTGTTCGAGGTCAGGATGATGGAGCCCTTCTCGTACCATTCGCTGACCAGTTGAAAGAGGCAGGTGGCGGCAAAAGGGTCGAGCGACAGGTAGCCCATCTCATCGAGGATGAGCAGCTTCGGCTTGACCAGCAGCGTCATGCGTTCCTTCAACTTGTTCTCATCACGGGCGCGCTGGAACTGCTGGACCAGATCCTGCACGGTGACGAAGTAGACTGAGTAGCCCGCCACGATTGCTTCGGTGCCGAGGGCGATGCCGAGGTGAGTTTTGCCGACGCCAGGAGGCCCGAGCAGCAGCACGTTCTCCTTGCGCTCGAGCGAGGCCAGCTCGCGCAGCTTGCGTTCATCAACCGAAGGCTGGAAGGTGAAGTCGAATTGATCCAGGCCCTTGTTATAGGGGAAGTGTGGAGTGCCCGGCTTGAAATGTGCCAGTGGATAAGAGAGACACTGGACAAGGAGAGCATATGGGATGAGGCAAGAAGTACCAGCCTGAGCAGGTGGTGAACCTGCTGCGGCAGATCGAAGTGGCCGTAGCGAACGGCAAGACGACGGCTTTGGCGTGTAAGGACGCCGGGATCGTGGAGCAGACGTACTTCCGCTGGCGTAAGGGGTACGGCGGGTTACAGGTGGACCAGGCGAAGCGGCTGAAAGAGTTGGAGCAGGAGAACTCGAAGCTGAAGCGTCTGGTTGCGAACCTGAGCCTGGATAACCTTGTGTTGAAGGACTTCGCCTCGGGAAACTTCTAAGCCCTGAGCGACGACGGATCGCAACAGACCATGCCCAGCAGCAGCATGGGATGACGGAGCGCAGGGCATGCCGACTGGCCAACCAGCCGCGCGGCACGCAGCGCTATCGTGCGATACGGCGTGAAGGCGAAGATGCACTCACACAAGCGATCATCCTGCTTGCCAGCCAGTACGGCCGTTATGGGTATCGCCGGATCACGGCGTTGCTCAAGCGAGCTGGCTGGCAAGTGGGCAAGGATCGCGTGGAGCGTATCTGGCGTCGCGAGGGGCTGAAGGTACCGCAGAAGCAGAAGCCACGAGGACGTCGGTGGCTCAACGATGGATCGTGCGTGCGGCTAAGACCGGAGCGGCGGAACCATGTGTGGAGCTACGACTTCGTCAGTGCTCGGACGCATGATGGCCGCAGCGTGCGGCTGCTCAACCTGATCGACGAACACACGCGCGAGAGCCTGCTGGTGCGTGCGGAACGTCGCTGGTCCAGGGCCAGGGTCATCTCTGCGCTGGCCGATGTGATGGTGATGAAGGGAGTGCCGGAACATCTTCGCTCGGACAATGGGCCGGAGTTCGTCGCGAAGGATCTACGGAAATGGCTGGCCAAGACAGGAGCAAAGACGCTGTACATCGAGCCAGGATCGCCGTGGGAGAACGGCTACTGCGAGAGCTTCAACTCCAAGCTCAGAGACGAGTTCCTGAACGGCGAGATCTTCTACTCGATCAAAGAACTGCGCGTGCTGGCCGAACGCTGGCGCGTCCACTACAACACCATCCGGCCACACTCCTCACTGGGCTACAGATCACCGGCACCCGAGGCGCGGCTGACAAACAACACGGGGCATGGAGAAGTGGAAACCGCTACGCGCTTCCCACTTCTCCACACCCCGACGGCCGCTATCTGAACTCAGCAATAGCTGCGTTACACTAACTTATCCAACGGCACAAAAGATCGGGCACTCCAACGGCCGAGTCCATGAACCTCGTTTCGTTGTGCGTCATCCGCCGCCCTCCATACTGCTCAACGTAGAGCGGTTAGGACGCGACTGGACTTCGGGGCCGGGGCAACCTCAAGTCAGACGAACGTCGTCCGCAAGGTGCCGTTGGTGATTGGACATCGCGTGATGCCGTTCGGGATGCCGGCTTGTTCACCACTCTTATTCTTTTTGTGAATAACTTGTATCCAATTGTGAATTGGACACAAGCCTTACCGTCACGCAATCGTGAATGTAATCGGCGCGAGCGCAAGGGAGCCCTGCCGACTTGCGAGGTAGATCATGTTGTCCACTCCGAAAGCAGCCCCCCCCCAAACGTACCGTTCTGCCTTCGAACCTCTTTTGGATCTTCAAGAGGCGGCAGTGATTCTGGGAATGCACTGGAAGACCCTAGAAATCAAAGCGCGGCACAGAGAAGTTCCGGTGAGAGCGCCAGTGCAAAACTAGGCCACAGTGCGTCGCGAGAGCGTTGCATTGCGGCGGAGTAAAAGTAGTCCACCGCCGGACTTTTGGTTCCTTGAGCATTTGCCTTAGTGGCATGGTTGATGGAACACCGGAGGGATGTTCGAGGTGGAGATTTACGGACGAGTACGGCGAGCGGTTCGAGTCGAGGGCATGAGTCAACGGGCGGTAGCCAAGCAGTTTGGGCTTTCGCGAGATACGGTACGGAAGATGCTCGAGTACGCGGTTCCACCCGGCTACCAGCGGCAGCAGCCGATCAGGCGGCCCAAGTTGGGACCATGGTTGGGCGTCATCGACGCCATTCTGAACGACGACAAGCTGAGACCGGCCAAGCAGCGACATACGTCGAAGCGGATCTTCGATCTTCTAAAAGAAGAGCACGGATTCGCGGGCGGCTAGACGATCGTGAAGGACTACGTGCGTGGCGAACAGGTTCGCGGCCGGGAGATGTTCGTGCCTCTGACCCATGCACCGGGCGGGGCACAGGTGGATTTCGGCGAAGCGCTGGTGGTGATCGCCGGCGTGGAGCAGAAGGCGCACTATCTGGCCATGGACCTGCCCCATTCGGACGACTGCTTTGTGGCAGCGTTTCCGGTCGAGACGACCGAGGCCTTTCTGGAAGGCCAGGTACGGGCCTTTGCCTACTTCGGCGGCGTGCCCACGCGGATACTCTACGACAACACCAGGATCGCTGTAGCCAGGATCCTGGGCGGCGAGCAGAGGCAGCGCACCCGGTCCTTCTCTGAGTTGCAGAGTTACTATCTGTTCGCCGATAAGTTCGGCCGTCCAGCCCGAGGCAACGATAAGGGCAAGGTCGAAGGTCTGGTGGGCTATGCACGACGGAACTTCATGGTTCCGATTCGCGTGCGAGCAGCTGGGAAGAGTTAAACGCTGGCCTGGAAGCCGATTGCCGGAAGCGGCGCGAGCGGCGGCTGCGCGGCATACAGAGACCATCGGCGATCGCTTCGAGCGTGATCGTGCCGTGATGCTGCCGCTGCCGGCGGCGCCTTATGAAGCCTGCGAGAAGATCTCCGCGCGGGTCAGTTCACTGTCGCTGGTTCGCTATCGGTCCAACGACTACTCGGTGCCAACCGAGTACGGGCACCGCCAAGTATGGGTCAAGGGCTACGTGCACGAAGTGGTGATCGCCTGTGGCAGCGAAGTCATCGCCCGGCATCAGCGCAGTTATGAACGCGAGGCAGTCATCTTCGATCCGCTGCATTACCTGGCGTTGCTCGAGCAGAAGACGCGTGCACTGGATCAAGCCGCTCCGCTCGCCGGTTGGCAGTTGCCGGAGTGCTTCGCACAGCTGCGGCGCTTGCTCGAAGCAAGGCTCAAGAAGCACGGCAGCCGGGAGTATGTGCAAGTGCTGCGACTCATCGAGACCTTCGACCTCGCAGAACTCACTCTTGCCATCGAAGATGCCCTGCGCTTAGGCACGATCAGCTTCGATGCGGTGCGCCATCTGCTGCTGTGCCGCATCGAGCGAAGACCGCCGCGGCTGGACATGGAAAACTATCCGCACCTGCCTCTGGCTCAGGTGCGGACCACGCAGGCCGCCGATTCCATGACGCTGCTCGTGGAGGCATGCGCATGAGCGGTGCCGAAGTCTCTGCAACCAACGCTGTCGTTCACACGGCTGACACGCCGCAGCTTCTGCTGGAGCATCACCTTAAGGAACTGCGGCTGCCAACCATCCTGCGCGAGTATGACAAGGTGGCAAGGCAGTGTGCGGTCGAGCAGGTTGACTATCAACACTACCTGCTCCGCATCACCGAACTGGAGTTGCTGGACCGCGAGCGCCGCGCCACCGAACGGCGCATCCGGCAGGCGAAGTTCCCGGTCGTCAAGACCATGGACAGCTTCGACTTCCTCGCCATCCCGTCGCTGAACAAGACCCTGGTACTGGAACTGGCGCGAGGCGAGTTCCTCGTCCGTCGCGAGAACGTCCTGCTGCTGGGCAACAGCGGCACCGGCAAAACGCACATCGCCCTGGCTCTTGGCCTGGCTGGCTGCCAACGTCGGGGTCCCCGCGGACAGGTCCACGTCCGTGGGGTGACAGTGTGGCCATCGCGTGCGCTTCACCACCACTGCCGCGCTGGTCAGCGAGCTGATCGAGGCCCGCGACGAGAAGAAGCTGCTCCGCTTCCAGAAGCAGATCGCTAGCTATGAGCTGCTCATCGTCGATGAACTGGGCTTCGTGCCTCTGTCCAAGACCGGCGCCGAGTTGCTCTTCAAAATGCTCAGCCAGCGCTACGAACGCGGATCAACGCTGGTGACCAGCAATCTGCCCTTCCAGGAATGGACCGAGGTCCTCGGCTCCGAACGCCTCACCGGCGCCCTGCTCGACCGGCTCACCCATCACGTGCACATCCTGGAGATGAACGGCGATAGCTATCGCCTCAAGCAGAGCCGCCGCAAACGAGTTCCATCCGCAGAACGCTAACCTACCCTGATCGTGACTCGGGCAGAAGGACCTCTTCCGCTACGCTCCAGAGGCCTTCTGCCCGCAATCCCACAAAGACTAAATACCAATCCACCGACTACTTTTGCTCCGCTGCAGTGGCCTGGTTTTGCTCCGCCCTTGACAGAGAGGTGTGTCAACAAATCTTGTAGCCTCAGCGTGCCCGAGATGGCGAGCGAGACGTAGGGTGACTCGCCCCATTCAGGAAACTTGTCGTCAAGCTGCGATCCCTTCAACTCGACAGCGTAGCCAAGAGGCTCGAACAGACGCCTCACCAGAGGCTCGCCGCCCCGGGCTGCGATGACTGGCAGATGTGCCGTCAACGGAATAGGCGCCTCCGCAAGTTCAGGACGGTCTTTGCTACGCCCGCTCATAGCAGTGTTAAAGATGCGGCCCAGTACGACGCTCAGGAATGAGTTTGCAGCGTAGGGCCGATCATTCACATATTGCTCAAGCTGCCCACCCTCACCAGCAGGTCCGCGACCCCGGACGAGAGCTACCGGGTCAATCTCAATCAGCAGGGCCGCCGTGCAATGGTCATCTGAAGCGTCGGGATAGAAGACATAGCCTTTGCCGAACGAAAGCTCTTCCGTTTGGAGGCGGGCGGGATTCTTGTGCAATAAATAGCCGAGGTCAGACGCGGGTTGGTGAGTTGTGGAGATGGTGAGGAGCATCAACCTTAGTCTAGTTGAAGAGATTAGGCGCCTTTGGTGTGAGCGAGCGCTCAACGGCATTGGATCTGGCCATTGATCCGGCTAGTTCGCGGTCTTGTGAGAAATCGGCCGATCCGGAGTTTCTTCGTGGCAGTAGCGGGCGTCAACGGTCAGACGGGCCCCTACGGCAATCGACAGTTGAGTCCCGTCTGAGAACCTGACCAAGACTTCTTTCCCAAACTCTGGGTCTTCGGTGACCGCTAATTCGGCTACCGACTTTCCGATAACTTCAGGGAATTGCAGCTTTTGTTCCGACATTGTTTGCCGCTCACCTCGACGCATTCATGATGTCCCTTATTAGGGGATCAGGTCAACCGTTCACCACACTTCAGGTGTGGCAGGAAAAGCGAAACCGGATGCTCGGAGATCTCGAAAAGGGCGCAGTCCCGCGATGAGAGATTACTACGCCGGAGTCTTGTCTAAACTAATTTCTGCAAGGCAAGAAGCCGGCCTCACTCAACGGGAGGTTTCGCTGCAATTAGGCATGGCGCATTCGTACATGAACAAGTGCGAATCGGGTGAACGCGCTATCGACGTGGCTGAGCTCTGGGCTATCTGCAAGCTGTATCGGAAGCCTATAAGTTTCTTCGCGCCAGACGAACCGTAAGGCGTGTTAAGACGGCGAGCACGATGCCGACGGCAGGGCACCTTTGCCGATCGGAAGAATCATCTGTGACGGTTGCAAAACAAGCGTAGAGCGCGTGACAAACGCACGAACGAACTCGCTTACGAGCCTCGATTGATCGTCGGCCCGTGCGGCGATCCATTCATCCAGGCAGAGGGCGGATTCCTCAAGCGGCTTAGCGACGAGCCGATCTCCGTTCAGCTTGAGCGCATTCGCCTTTGTCAGGAAGGCCACTCCACGGTTCGCAAGGAGAAGCTGCTCTGCCTCGTCGGGATAGAGGATGCGGTCGATGCGCTTCGGATGGATACTCTCCTCATGCATTCGCCTCATAATCCGTTCGTATAAGAGTGGGTGTGTGCGCTGCTGATAGATGATCCAGCGTTCGTCGCGAAGATCGGTCAGCTTGATAACGTCTTTGAAGCCAACAGATGTTCACGCGGGAGCACGATGTGCATTGGCGTTTCCGCGAGCTTGGTCATCGTAAGTTTCGCATTCGATTCCGGTTGAGTGATGAGGGCAACGTCGAGGTTTGCGCTCATGAGGTCATGCGCCAAGTCCGACGACGACTCGCTGTGTACTCCGATATCTAGGGTTGGGAAGAGCGGCAACCGGATGGCGTAAAGAATCTCCACAAGGACCGGGTCGAGGTCTGGAGACTTTCCAATCTGAAGAACGCTGTCTGCACCTTCGCGACTCTCCTTTGCCGAACGCATTGCACGCTCTCCAGAAGCAATCGCAATTCGTGCAAACTCGACGTAGGATCTCCCCGCGTCGGTGAGTTCAATCTTGGAACGATCCCGTTCGAAGAGGGTGGCGTTCGCTTCGCGCTCAGAACTTTGGATACACCGGGTCATTCCTGACTGAGTGAGGCCGATTCGCTCTGCGGCTCTCCCGTAGTGCATCTCTTCTGCCAACGCAATCACTGCCTGGAAGTGCCGCATCTTGATTCTGTTCTGCATGGCCCGCCCCCATCTGAGAAAGGGATCTATTCACCGGCAGAAGTGGCGACCTTCTCCACCGCCGTGCCTAATTTTCCACAGCCTCCCACCTGTTGTCAATCTTGGTTCGCTTTCCCTTTGAGTCATCAATCAAATGCGGGCGTAAATAGATGGGGAATCAAAGTGCCTGCTTATGCGCTTTACGCATAAGGGAGAACGCGAAACTCATTGGACTTCGCGTGTGGGAACGGTCACCTTCATGTCACGTACTTGGAGGTTTGGATGTTCAACGAGAGAAAACCGCCCACATCTGAGCGCCTGCTGCCTATCCTCGGTCGAGTGGGCGTGGAGCCCTTACTAGACAGTCACGCCGCAGCCGCCGTGCTCGGGGTACACCCGCGCACTCTGCAGCGCATGGTGCTACGCGGGCAGATCGCCGGCGTTCAGGTGGGCAAGCTATGGCGATTCCGGGCCTCCGCAATCGACCAGTGGATCGACCGCAAACAAGCGGGCTGAAACCAAGCCAAAACGGCTAAAGCGCCCGTTTCTACTGACGATTCACAAATCAATGGGCTACCCTACAGGTACGCCATTAGTGCCGTGAGTCAGGGAGGAAACCTTGAAATCACGAGCATATTACCAATTCGGAAGTTTAACCCTCAAAAAACGGGCGAAGAGCGCAGACGTGTGGGAGTTTCGGTACTACGAGGACGCGGCTGGGGGAGGGAGAGAACGCAAGGCTCTCTTCATCGGCACGACGGACAAGTACAAGACCGAAGCTCAGGCCCGAAAAGCCGTCGAAGCGATTCTTCTCAACCTCAACGCTGAAAAGCCCATGCACCACCTGGGAACCGTGACGTTCGGCGGTCTCTGTGACAGGTATATCGCTGAAGAGTTGCCGGAACGCTACTCCACGCGGAAGTCATACCTGTCAAACATCAACCTGCACATCAAGCCGCGCTGGGGCGAATACCTCATCGGGCAGGCACGACCGATGGCAATCGAGGGTTGGTTCAAAGAGATGAACAAGTCTCCTAAGACGAAGTCGCATATTCGAGGCGTGATGCACGTCATCTTCGAGTGCGCCGCGCGTTGGGAGCTGTTCAACGAACGCCGCAATCCCATCGGGATGGTGCGTGTCAAAGATTCGACCAAACGGCGCAAGCGGCCCATGATCCTCACCAACGAAACATTCCAAGCGATTCTGGCCAGCCTGCCTGAACCGTACCGGACGATGGTCGTGGTGGCGCAATGCCTCGGACTTCGCGTAAGCGAAATCACGGGGCTGCAGTGGGGTGATCTCGATATCGAGCACCGTCAACTCCTCGTTCAACGGAGTGTCGTGAACGGGCGTGTAGGCGAGGTGAAGACCGAGTATTCCCACGATCATGTACCGATTCATGATTCATTGTTGGAGGTACTTCTCGCGTGGAGTGAGAAGTGCCCGCAGACGGAAGAAGGATGGATGTTTCCGAATCCGCTTTCGAGCAAGCCCTACTATTCGACCGAGATCCAGAAGCGCTATCTTCGCACTTCCGGATGCTGCGTCGTTCCATGTCCGACATGCGGCGTGGCGACGGGCGAATGGTGCGTGCAGAGCCAGCCTACTGCGAACGGCAAGCGGGTTGTCATTCACGAGCTGCGCAAGGCAGCAGCAGGCAAGTTCGCCGACATCGGCTGGCAGACGTTCCGCCACACGTATCGTTCGTGGCTGGACGAAACCGGAGCGCCGATGAAGGTCCAACAAGAACTCATGCGTCATGCCTCCATCCAGACCACGATGAACGTGTATGGACAGGCGGTCCCGGAGTAGAAGAAGGAAGCCAATGGAAAGGTAGTCACGATGGTGCTCAAGCCCTTGCGGGCGAGCGCCTAAAGTGATCATTTTTCTTATTGGGAGTAAATGGGAGTGAATCGGTTTTCTGATTCTCTCTAAACCATTGATTTGATTGGTTGCGGGGGTAGGATTTGAACCTACGACCTTTGGGTTATGAGCCCAACGAGCTACCGGACTGCTCCACCCCGCTCTTAGATATTAACAACCAGAGTACGGGGGGGTCAACCCGGCCGCAACGCAAAGTCTCGCAGCGCCTTGAGCTCTTGCTACTCTCTTCCCGCACCCGGCCGCTCCGCCAGCGGAAGATCCAGATGCGAGGGATAGCGCGCCGACCAATAAACCCGCTGCGTTGCAGGCCCATAATCTCCCGGTGAAGCCATCATGATGTTCGCCACAAACGTCTGCGGATTGCGATCATAGAGTGGAAACCAGCTACTCTGCACCTGCACCATCATGCGGTGGCCCTTCCGGAAGACATGGTCTGTGCCGTGAAGGCTCAATTTGTACTCTTCCACTGCATTCGCCTCGATCGCTTGCGGATCACTGCTGCTCTTGCGATACCGACCTCGAAATATTTCATCCGCGATCATCAGCTCGTAGCCCGCCATTTTGCCTGCCTTGTCCGGATACACATCGATCAGCTTGACAACCCAGTCTGCGTCCGTTCCGCTTGTTGAGGCGAAGATGTCCGCTATCACATCTCCGGTCACCGTCACATCGTGCAGCAGCACGGGCGTCTTCCAGGCTGCGACATCGGGTCGAAGCTTGCCGCTCTTCTCAATCAGCGGACGCTGATCCTGAACCAGCCACGTGTACCAGTGAGAGCCTGTTGGCGCGTAAGTCGCCTCGACCGGTCGTGCGCGATAGGCAACCGGGTGCGCGGGGTCGGCAGTGTACGCAGTAAAGCTTGCACCGCTGTCCTCGATCGGCTTGATGAAGCCGAGTCCCTGCGCCGGTTCGAGATACAGGGCTCGCGTGTGCACGTCTTTTTCCGGCGGCCACACGTCATAATGCATCCAGCGATTCGTACCGGTTTGAAAGCTGATGGCGCCACCCTTGGGCAGCGCGCCGTCACGCGCCGGCCACAGGTAATGCTCAAAGAAAGGCTCTTCCACCTGAGCCCGGTAGACGGCGCCGGTAGCCTGGCCAAAGTCAAGCGGGCCGAGGGTGCGGGCCTGCCCACGCCACTCGCCATGGTTCCAAGGGCCAAGCACGATCTTCACCTCGCCACGCACGTCATGCTGCCGCAGCGCCGCATACTCGGCCTGGGTGCCCCACATATCTTCCTGGTCCCACCAGCCGCCTACCTCAAGCGTCGGCACCGCGACCTGATTGAGGTGCGGCTGGACTGCGCGCTGCTGCCAGTAGCTGTCATAGGCCGGGTGCGCGAGAAAGGCTCGCCAGGTCGGCAGTGTGTCCGCTAACCCCGACGCCTTGATCGCGCCGGCGAAGGAGCCAGCGTCCAGAAAGTAGTCGTATGCATCACGGTTAAGTTTCGCAAACGCGTTCTCCTTGCCACTCTCCATGCCAACCGCGTAATCGTAACCGTAGGTCTCACGAAATGCGCCGTTGTGGAAGAAGTCGTCACCTCGCCACACGTCAGTCATCGGCGCCTGCGGTGAGATAGCCTTCACTGCCGGGTTTGGATCGATGCCAGCCATCGCCGCCAGGAACCCGTCATAGGAAACGCCCAGCACTCCCACGCGCCCATTGTTGCCCGGTACGTGGTCCACAAGCCACCCAACCGTGTCATAGGCATCGGTACTCTCGTCCACTTCCTTGGGATAAGCTTGCGCGTCGTGGTGTGCGGCAAGCGGCCGCATCATCACAAAGGTCCCTTCGGATTTGTAACGGCCACGGATATCTTCCCCAACAAAGATATAGCCGGCCGAGGCGAACTCCGGGTACTCCTCTGAAAAGTGGGTTGGGGTCAGGCTGGAGGCGCCATAGGGTGTGCGGCTGAGCAGGATGGGCAGCTGCTCCCCGGCATGCCTGGTACCGGCCGCGGGCCGCAAGACCACCGCATGCAGCAGCAGCCCATCTCGCATCGGAATCAAGACGTCTTCGCTCACGTAGCGAGTCAGATGCCGAGGAGTAGCGGCTGCCAGGTTTAAGGCAAGGAGCAGAAGAAGTGACAGCGAGAAGCGGGCCATGCCGCTACTCTAGCCCAGCACGCGCCTGGTGCCAATGTGGACCTCGGGGTCACGCCCCTAAGATCTGCCATGTACAGGCGGAGTCAGCCTGATCTGAAAGATCAACGGCCATTGCTTGCCCGTGACAAACAGGCGATCTCGCCGCGCATCGTAGGCAATTCCGTTGAGCACAGCCTCAGGGTTGGGCCTCTGATCTTCCGGCAGCAGTCCAGCCAAGTCAATCCAACCTACCACTCGTCCATCGCGTGGCGAGATACGCGCGATACGATCCTGGTGCCAGACGTTGGCATAGATCTCGCCTTTCACGTACTCAAGTTCATTTAGCTGATCAATCACCCGATTGCCATCTTTCACCCGAATGTGTCGCAACTCGGCGAAGGTTCGCGGATCCCGGAAGCGCAGCGTATCTGTGCCGTCGCTTGTCACGATCTGCTTCTCGGTTCGAGTCATTCCCCAGCCTTCGCCCTCATAGTGAAACTGGCCCACTGTGCGAAGGCTGAATCGGTCATATACAAAGCACACGTGTGACGTCCAGGTCCACTCGTAGAGGTTCGCGCCCCAGTCCACAATACCTTCGCCAAAGTATTGTGCCGCTAAGTCACTTCGCTGCACTATCCTGCCCGTTATCGGCTCACTCACAAGTACGGCCGAGTGCCCGTTCAGCCCGGTTCCCTCGTAGAAGAGCCCATCTCGAAAAAAGAACCCTTCGGTGTAGCTTTCCCTTGAGTGCGGAAAAGTCGCTACCACCTGATACCCGCTGACGGGCGTCCGGGCTTGCGCCTTCAACGTTGCCGCAAAGCCGCACAGAAGAGAAAGGAGCATGAGCATGCATGAACATGGCCCGAGGCGGCGGATCACGCGATGCGCTCATGCCGGTAGCCGGCTCCGGTCAGCAGCTCGCGGATTGTCTCGATATGGCTGGCTCCACGCGTCTCGAGCGTAAAGTCGATAACCGTGTCTCCTAAGTTGACTCCGTAATGCGCGCGATCGTAGGCAGTCTGCACGATATTCGCACGCGCGTCGGCGATGATCCTCGTAAGCTGATGCAGCGCACCGGGCCGGTCGGTCAAGTGGATGCGCAGCCGCGTCCGTCGGCCGTCCTTGAGCAGGCCTCGCTCGATGATCCTGGCCAGCAGACTCACATCGATATTGCCGCCGCAGACCAGCACTCCTGTCCGCATCGGCCGCTCCGCGTTGCTGAGCGAGGTCTTGTGCTGTAGCAGCGCCGCGAGCGCGATGGCTCCCGCACCTTCAGCAAGCGTCTTCTCATTCTCAAGCAGGATCAGGATCGCTTTCGCAATCTCCTCCTCATCCACCGTCACGATCTCGTCCACATACTGCTCGACGAGCGGAAAAGTAAGCGTGCCGGCCCGCCGCACCGCGATCCCATCGGCGATGGTTGCCTCTGCCGGCACGGTCACCTGCCGCCCGGCCTCGCGTGCGCGCAGCATGGAAGGCAGCCGCTCAGTCTGCACGCCAATCACCCGCACCTCCGGCCGGCCAAGCGCCGCGCAGCTCTCCTTGATCGCACAGGCGACGCCCGCGATCAGGCCTCCACCGCCGATTGGAATCACAACCGCATCGAGCTCCGCGATCTGCTCCAGCATCTCCAGGCCAAGCGAGCCCTGCCCCGCTATGACGGCTTCATCGTCGAAGGGGTGCAGAAAGGTCAGACTCTCCTCGTCGCACAACCGAGTTGCCTCCGCGCACGCCTCGTCGTAGTTCGCACCATGCAATAGCACCTCGGCACCAAAACCGCTCGTTGCCGAGACCTTCACCAGCGGCGTCATCAACGGCATGACAATGCGCGCGTGGATGCCGCGCGCGCTCGCGTGGTAGGCCACAGCCTGCGCGTGATTGCCGGCGCTCGCAGCAATGACCCCGTTCCGTTTCTCCGCGTCCTTCAGCGTCAGGATCTTGTTAAGCGCCCCCCGCTCCTTGAACGCTCCGGTGCGTTGCAGATTATCCAGCTTGAGATATACCTGCTGGCCGGTCATGGCCGAGAGCGCCGCCGAGTAGTTGGCCGGCGAGTAGTAGATATGCTCGCGAATGCGCGCACGAGCTGCCTCGATCGTGCCCAGCGAGACGGCTTCAACGATGCGTGACTGCATGGGTGTGCGCTCCTGTGATGCCAAGCCAAAGATAGCAAAGCCGCCAGCTCTTCGGCACCAGCGGGGGCTCATCGCTGGCCGGCTATCGCTCGATGGTGCCGTGTCCTTTAGCGTTTCCGATCGAACACGAGGCACAAGCATGATTCAATAGGAGCCGTGATCGAAGCCTTCCAGATCGGCAACATCTCCGTCGGCGCAGGAGAGCTCTTCCTGATCGCAGGCCCCTGCGTGATCGAGAGCGAATCGCATGCCCGCCGCATGGCTGACGCACTCGCCCGGATCACCAGCGACCTCGGCATGCCCTGCATCTTCAAAGCCTCCTACGACAAGGCCAACCGCACCTCGGTCTCGAGCTATCGGGGCCCAGGCCTTGTAGAAGGCACGCGCATCTTGAAGGCGGTCGGCGAGGCTACCGGTATGCCGGTGCTGACCGATGTGCACGAGCCTGGCCACTGCGCGATCGCAGCCGAAGGCGTAGATGTGCTGCAAATCCCGGCATTTCTCTGCCGGCAAACCGACCTGCTCCTGGCTGCTGGAAAGACCGGCCGAGCCGTGAACGTCAAGAAGGGCCAATTTGTTGCGCCCGGCGATATGAAGCACGCGCTTGAAAAGATCACCTCAACTGGCAACCAGTGCATCTCGCTCACCGAGCGGGGCACGACGTTTGGCTACGGCAATCTAGTTGTCGATATGCGGGCTCTCGGCATCATGCGCAGGCTGGCACCGGTCGTCTTTGACGCTACCCACTCGGTGCAGATGCCTTCAGCCGCGAACGGCGTCTCCGGAGGCCAGCCGGAGTTTATTCCCCTGCTGGCCCGGGCGGCCGTCGCTGCCGGCGTAGACGGTATCTTCCTCGAGGTGCATGACCGTCCAGAAGCAGCCAAGTCAGACGGCGCCAACGCGCTTGACCTCAAGAACCTTCGCCCGCTGCTTGAGACATTGCTTGCCTTGCACAAGCACGCTCCCGGGCGACGGCTCTAAGCCCCGGCTCGAACGAGGCTGGAGGGAAGGGCCGAAGCACCGGGGTGGGCCGTAACACTCATGCCCTTGCGTCAGCCACAGACTGTGCGCGTAAGCAACGAGTTGACGAGCACACTGGAGCCCGGGCGGACACCCGATCCGACGCTCGTGACGTGCCCGCGAGCCAAGCCGGCATCCTCCCAAAAGTAACTACTGCGTAGCCTGGGCAGAAGCGCCACTGGGGTTGGCCGGTGGCGTATTTGCGGCCAGACTGTTCTGCATCACGCTCACCCGCACCGCGTTTCCCGCTGCTGGCACACTTCCATCCTGGATGTGCGCGTTGCCAAGCGCCAGCTGGTGAATCCGGTAGACCGGGATCTGGTGCTCAGTCACCAGGTAGCGTACAACCGCATCTGCCATGTGCTGAGAGCTTGCAATCCCAGCCGACCCGCGCACCCGCGAGTAGCCCTCGATCTCAACGACGTAGCCTTTTTGCCCCTGCAACTGGCCGGCAATCTGATCAAGCGCCTGCTTGGCTCGCGCGTTCAGCGCAACCTGGCCAGGCTTGAAGAGCAGCTCGGTATCATTCACCTTCTGGTACTGGTCCAGGTTCGCCACCGTCGAGTTGAGCTTATCCGTCCGGCCGCTTGCCTGCTGCGCCATTTGTTGAGCTTGGCTAGCGGTTGTGGTCGCGCTCATCGCTGTCTGGTTAGCCTGGTCAGCGGTCGTCTGGGCCTGGTGGATACCAGCAGCGGTGCGTTCATCCAGGTCGTGGATGTCGCGCGCGTTCTTGGCCTGGAGCTGGTCGAGCTCGTTCAGACGGTCCTTGACCGGATCAATCTGGCGCTTCACCCACTTCTTGCGGGCGAAGGGATTCATATGACCCCAGAAGCCCTCCTTGGACTGCGAGGAGAGCGGCTTGCCGGTAGCGTAGCTGCTGTTATCGCCTGGGCTCATGCTGCCCGTGCTGGCGCTTGATGGGGAACCACTGGTCGCGCCGGTGTTGACCTGCGCCGGCGGATTCGCGCTCTGCGCGTACATGGGAGCGTCCGGGCTAAGTGCCAGCACGGTGCCCAGGAGGGTCACGGGGACGGCCATTAGGAGTTTGGTGGCACGCACTGCTGCATGATGTGTGTTCATCGTCTTCCTCTGTCTCTCACTCTCCTGCTTCTCGTCCGGCGTCCTGCAGGAGGATCTCTCATTGATCCAACTACGCTTTGGCACAGTTTGTTGCACTTCGGGTGCCAATCGGAAACTTTCTTCCACCTAGCGGCTAAGCCCGTTGATCCCACTTACTTCGCTCCCCTACGGCATAGACGGTAGGTATACCCGTTGAGAGTCTGCACAGATGGAAGTAGGTACCGGTGACAGCATCAAGTACTTTTTACGCGTGCTTCTCCTGCATGCACAAGCAGAAAGCGCGCATTCAAGGCGGCGCGCTGGTCTCTCTACTTCTGCTCGACCTCGATTACTCGGACCTCCGGGTACTGCTGGTCCCAGTCATCACTGACGTGGTCAAAGATCAGCCGAAACTCGCGCGAGCGGCCCGGGGCCAGCGGCGAAGCGCTGACCGGCTGGGTATCCACATAGGGCTCTCGGGTACGGATCAGGTTCAGCGGCGTCGTTTCCTTCTGTGCAATTTGCTTCAGTGCGTTCATAAAAGCGACCTGGACCGTAATACCGCGCAAGGTCTGGCTGCCATGGTTCGCGATCTGCCCATCAAGATAGGTCACCTTGCCGCCCGACAAGTTGGTAGATTCGCTCATCTGCACGTGGCTGATCGTGAGTTGTGTCGCGTAAGGATCAGGGGGTGCAAGGCCGGCCCCACCCGGGTTCGCTGCCGCTTTATGGTGGCCAGCCAGGAGCAAAACTCCTATCGCGACCAGCACCACGACCCCTGAGATGATCCACGGCAGCAGCGACCTGGGCTCCGAGTCGCGATCGTGCGGCCCTACACCGAAGCTGGCCATGGTCGAGCCCGGGCCTACATCGAGGCGTTCGGATTGCGGTGCTTGCGGGGAGTCGCTTGGCGTCGCTGACATAGCTGCATCTTAATCGCTAGTTGCATGACTACGCAGCCCAGAGATAGGTTCGCACGAAGTATGTATCCCCCCTCCGCAGCATCAGCTTGGCTGACTATCTTTGGTAATCAACAGCGCGTTTTTAATCAACTTTGATGTGTCAACCGCGACTCGGTAGGGCAAACTGCGTCTATCTACGTAGGCGTTCCCGCTCCCTTCTTGCAGAACCGACAACTTCCCACGGCTCTGCACTCCCGCGAACCAAGAACGAGCAACGGAGACACCAGCGATGCCTCTGCACCCTGACTCCCACACCCTGCACTCCACCCTGCGTGCGCTGCAGCTGCCGGGCGATCTGCTCTACAAAGTGGCCATCATGGCCGCAGCAGTGCTCGTGCTGCTCACCACCCTGGTCTGAGCTAAGCCACTAGCGGAAACGGGGGCGCTTGGCGCCTTGTCGATAGTCCGACCCACATATTTCCACCGTCACACACATCTCCGATAGTCTTGAGCGCATGCGCTCGCCAATGCGATCTCCCAGCGTCTCTCGTCGCGCGGCACGGTCGAGCTGGCTGCCCGCTTTGCCCGGCGCCTGATTCTCGTAGTTCGTCGTAATGATCGTGGTTCGCTGATCGTTGTAGCGGGTGTTGAGGATGTGCGAAACGGTGTCCCAGACCCACTCGGTGGGCTTGGCGGCGCCAAGCTCGTCGAGGACCAGCACCTCGGCCTCAAAGACCGGGCGAAGGACTTCGAGCTCGGTCGCGGCAACTTGCGCGTTGTACGAGTTGCCAATCGACTTGAGCAGCTCGCGATAGTCGCAGAACAGGGCCGGCACGCTTTTTTCCAGGATCAGCGTCTGCAGGATCCCGACCGCCAGGTGGGTCTTGCCGGTGCCGATATCGCCTGCCAGGATCAGCCCTGTGCCCTTCATGTCATGCGGGTAGTTTGACGCGAAGGTGGACGCCAGGAAGTGTGCCCTGCGGAGCGACGCGTCCGCGCCCGGGTAGCTGTGCTCGTAGTTGCTGAGCAGGCAGCCAAGGTAGCGAACCGGAATTTGGGCGCGGCGGTGCATCTGGTAGATGCGCCTTTCATGCCGGCATTCGCAGGCCTCAGCCACGCTGCCGCCACCGGCTCGCGCCACCACCCGCATGCCCATCCCATCGCACTTCTGGCAGACCTGTTCGGCTTGCATCCTCGCTCCCGTTCCAGCTCTCAGTATTGCAGCAGCCACAGCTTCTCGCTTGGCCCCGCGACCAGGCGCGCTGGACGGCGTTTACCGGCGCGTCTTGCGCCTGGCGTCCGCCTTAGGCCAGTAGGGGAACTCGTCGGCAAAGAGCTCGCCAGCCGGGTCGACCACTCTCTACTGCAGACGCGTTTACGCATCCGCGACGGCCTGGTTGTCATCGCCAGGCAATCTCTTCCTACGAAAAACGGAGCGCCACTCCCGCCGCAACTTCTCCCAGCGGCTCCGGCATACATTCCTCAAAGTAGCGTCGCAACGATGCGACAGCAGCGATCCGCTTCTGCTTGGTTAGCTCGACCGTCAACGCTCACCCTTCCCAACACTCGGACCGCAAACACATCGTCCTCATGCTGTCGCGCGCACTCTTTTGCATCGGCGCGCAATCCTGTACCATCCAAAGGACACTACTCCCCGCTACGCGATCGCCAAGCAGGTTGCGCCAGGGGCAGCTGCGGTCTACTCCAAAGGGATTGCAGGAAAGGGTACCATCATGGCCAAAGAAGGCATCCACCCCGGCTACAACGAGATCCACGTCAAGTGCGCCTGTGGCAACGATTTTGCCACCCGCTCCACCCACAAGGGCGACATCCACGTCGAAATCTGCTCCACCTGCCACCCGTTCTTTACCGGCAAGCAGAAGCTGATTGACACCGCAGGTCGCGTCGAGCGCTTCCGCCGCAAATACGCGAAGTCAGACGCAGCCGTGGCTGCCAAGTAACACCGGCACTCCGGCCCTGTGCAAAGCCTCCGCCACGGCGGGGGCTTTGTTGTTCCAAGTCGGCTAGGCGAAGACCATGCAGCGAGACCTCTACATGAAGAAGAGCTGGGACAATCCGGTCCCCGTACCGCCGCCGATGCCGGCCCACGCACGCTTGCCGGCCGCCTTGGTCATCGGCGGGGTCCAGGTAGCGCCGGCGACGGTGCTGGCGCCGATGGCTGGGGTCACGGACACGGTCTTTCGCCGGTTCATCCGCAATGCGAGCCTCTTTTCCTCGGCGCCGGATGCGGAAGCCTACGCTTCACGTACCAACGCCGAAGTCGCGATAGCGGACATCGACCGCGCCATCTCGAACGAGCACTCCGGCTGCGGCCTGGTCATGACCGAGTTCACCTCCGCCGACGGGCTCTCGCGCATGCGCGAATCCAAACGCAAGCGCTATCTGACCTTCTACGAAGATGAGCACCCTATCTCGGCTCAGATCTTCGGCTCCAATCCGGAGACGCTCGCCGAAGCCGCCCGCATTGTCGAGGGGGTCGGCTTTGACATGGTCGACCTGAATCTCGGCTGCCCGGCCAAGCGCGTGGTCGCCTGCAACGGGGGCTCGGGCCTGCTGCGTGACCTGCCGCTGATCGCGACGATCTTCAAGGCCGTACGCGCGGCGGTCTCGATTCCCTTCACCGTCAAGTTCCGCCTGGGCTGGAACGACAAGAACATTATCTGCGTGGAGCTGGCCCGACTTGCGCAGGAGTCCGGGCTGAATGCGGTCGCGCTCCACGCCCGCACCCGCGAGGACGGCTACTCGGGCCGCGCCCGCTGGGAGTACATCGCCGCGGTCAAAGACGCTGTGACCATCCCGGTGATCGGCAATGGCGATATACGGACGCCGGAGGACGCGTGCGCCATCGTCGAGGCGACCGGCTGCGACGCAGTCATGATCGGGCGTGCCGCGCCGGCCAACCCGTGGATCTTCCGCCAGATTGCCCAGTACACCGCCACCGGCCATTACGATCAGCCGTCTGAGCTTGACCGCTACCGTATGATCCACAGCTATTTCGAAAAGCTGCTCGAAGACGCGCCCGCGCAGGATATGGGCCTCAAGGACGGCCCTCGCGAGGCGCAGGGCAAGATGAAGCAGTTCGCCTCCTGGTTCACGCACGGGGTAGCCGGCGGCGGCGCACTACGTAAAGCTATTTACGAGGCAAAGACAGGGGTTGCGGTGCTGGATGCGGTGGAGCGGTTCTTTGAGGTACGGCTGGCGAATGAAACACCGTTGGCCGGAGCAAAGGACTGGGCAGATATACCGACGACCGCCGAAGCAGCCTGGGGGTAAGCCTCTCGGCAACTTGACTCTGCCAGAAAGAGTGATTCGCCTGCGAGGCGGTCTCAGAGTGCCCATCGTCTTAAAGATAAAAGCTAAGCGTTCTCAAACAATGGTTAATGGCTACCGCAGTGGCAAGCAAGGCGCCTAAACCGGATACTTTAGACTGCCCCCATGCAGAAGTCTCTTCTCCTCCTCGTGCCGCTGCTTGCCGCATCGGCTGTCGCTTCAAAGCCTAGAGAGTGGCATACCGGAAGCTGACGGACATGTCTCAAGATAGTAGGATCGCGGGCATGACGAACCCGGGACAAGGCGGCGTAAGTACCACCATCAACTATGTGGAAGAGACCTACGTGATCGACGATGGCGCGATTATTTACACGGTCTCTGAGCGATTGAAGTGGAGATGGTCCAAAGAGGCAGACCTGGTCGTGAACCGCCCGGTCAAGTTTGTGGTGGATGGGAAAAAGTTGATCATCCTTGATGACAATGGCAAAGAGCACAACACTCAAATTCTAAAACGAGCGGCAAAGGAGTAGAGATCAAGCGTAATGCTCAGCATGGCCAGCCTGGCGACCAAGCCATTATCGATCCATCGCCTTCCCTGTCCCGCCCTGCTTCCTGAAGACCACCCGCAACCGCTTCCTCCAGCTCTCATCAATCGCAATCAGTCGCCACTCTACCTCCGGCGAGAAATGCTTGAGCAGCGTCTCAAACGTCGAGTGCAGCCTAAGCGCGGGCACCACGAAGTAGAGCAGCGGCGGCCCAGCGGTGCGCTCGACTCCAGCGAAGTACCCGGTCCGCGCGAACTCGCCCGCCCGGTCGAGTGCCCGCACCCGCATCCAGTAGTCCAGCCCCTGAAAGGGCAGGTGCAGATCCTCACCAGCCTTAAGCTCAAGCACCGCTAGCCGGCCGCCCCGGGTGACCGCCAGCAGGTCCAGCATGCCGCGGTCAGAAGCGGCCAGCGCCGGCACCTGGGTGTAGACCGGCTCGGCCAGGATCTGCGGCTCGAGCTCTGCGACCTCGTGACGCAGCCGCGCCTCCAGCCAGCGCTCCGGCTGCAGCCTGTAAAGGGGGTTGCGCATGGAGCTGCCCGGCTGCCGGCCCTCAAAAAGCCGCGCAGTCAGCTCGCGAAACAGGTCTTCTGTCTCGTTATTGAGCGGCGTCTCGTTCGCACCGGCGCCAAAGCTCACCCGGTCTTCGCGCTTGAAAGAACCCTCGGCGAGCGTGTGATGCACCCGCGCGTACTCCAGCCCATGCAGCCGCAGGCTGATCTCGGTCGGCGTGCGTGCGACCATTTCCGTTCGGGTGCGCGCCTCCGCCGGCAGCAGCCGCAGCAGCCGGTCCACCCCTGCGCGGCAGCGCGCGATCGCTGCCGCCTCGCTGAACGCTGAAGAGAGATACACCTCAAAGTTGCCGTCTACCTCAAGCGGCAGCTGGGTCAACTCCTCGTGCGGCTCATCGAGCTCGTAGAGCTCCCACTTGGCCGCTGCCGGGTTGAGCCAAGCCATGCGCGCTCGCGTCGTCGCCGCCGTGCCGGCTGGGACCAGAACCTTGACGCCTTCGACCAGTCGCCGCCCGGCGCTGCGCTGCCGGCATTGGTCCAGCCACAGAACCGCGACCGTCGCAATACCGTCTAAGGAGGCTGGCGTCTCTTCCCCGTTGATCGCCACCAGCGCCCACGCCGACTGGCCGCGCTCAAGTAGCCCCCGCACGTAAGCCGGCCCAAAGCTGTGCTCTAGGTCCGCCGAGGCGTACATATCGCCCTGTTTCCACTCATTGAAGTAGCGAGTCAGGACTCGCTGCAGCAGCTTGAGGTAGCGCCGCCGGATCGTCTCCCGCGTAGACGCGGTGCGTTGGTCGCGATCCGCCACCAGGCGCAGGATCTGCGGCTTAACCTGGCCAAAGCGCTTGACCTCGATGCGGAGCGAGTCTTTTCTCTCTTCCAGGCCAACAACAGTCCGCAGCAGGTTCCGCTCTTCCGACCACAACTGAAGCACGCAGCGCCCGTTTCCATACTCGAGCGTGTAGCGCGTCTTCGCCATGTCGAAGAGCACAGCGCCTTCTTCCACCAGAATCGCACGCGGGTTGTCGGCGAGAAACTGCTCCAAAGCCAGAGCAAGCGCCTGAGGTGTAAGCGGCGGAATCCCTCTCGCGCTGGCAGCTGGCATGGTGCAGCCATCATCGGGCTAGCGGCGGCGGGTCACAAGATAACTTTCGTGGAAATTGGTCCGGTTTAGTCGGCGAACCTCCGGCGTTCCGGCTTGAGCTACCAGCCGCGGCGCTCTCGCAGATGGAGCAATTGCGCCGTGTGGTGCCGGGAGTGCCAGCTGTACATCTCTGTCATGGTCTCAACAGTGGTACGGCCACTCTCAGGGTGCACATAGCCGCGCTGCCACTCGGCTTCGGGGAGCATCGCGAGTAACGCCGTCCAGCGGCCGTGCAGCGGAGTAAGCAAGTCGAGTGCAACTTCTACCGGGAGAGTGCGCGCGTCCGGCAGCACTGCCCAGAGCTTTTCGTCATAGGCCTTTATCACCGGCCAGTCTTCTGTGAGCGCGAAGCGAAGCCGGCTGACAGCTTGCATGTGGCTATCGGCAACATGGTGAGTGAGCTGGCGGAGGGTCCAGCCACCCTCGCGGTACGGCGTGTCCAGCTCGCTAGCGGAGAGTCCCAGCAGCGCAGCCCGCAATCGTGCCGGCAGGTCGGCGATCGCTTGTACAGCCTGAGCGCGCGTTTCGCTACCAGGGCTAAATTCGCCAACAGGGTAGCGCAGATCATCAAGAAAGAATTCGCCGGACGGGTGCATGCGCCGGAGCTTAGCACCCTGCCCTGCCGTTGCGTACAGGATCTCTAGTGGGTGTGGTGGTAGTGATGGTGGTGGTGGTGATGCCTTGCGGCGAAAGCAGAAGCGGAGCAAAGCACCAGGACGGCGAGAACCACGAACTTTTTCATGACCTGATCCTAGCAAGAGTGATCGACCTTCTGCATGAAATTCGTACATGCGTTTACCTGCAGGGTTACCTTCCGTCGCACTGCGTCCGGTGCCGATCGTAACCAGAGGCACTTGCCTGCTAGTAGCCAATATTTACCTTCCGCGCCATTGAGCCTAGAATCGGGGCACCGCGTCGTGTCGCTCGAATTGATCCAATCCATAGCTCCTCCAACGAGGAAAGGCTCTTACATGAACCAACCTTCCCTTGTGCCACCTGCCCCCGAGGCGGGACAGAAGCGTTACTTCTTCGAGCATTTCGGTCTGAGCGAGCGGCTGATGGAACGCTGCCTGGGCGAAGCGCTCAACGCCGGCGGCGACTACGCCGACCTCTATTTTGAGTCGGTCGCCGCCACCTCGCTGGGCGTCGACGAATCGATGGTCAAGTCCGCCAGCCAAGGCGTGAGTGCCGGCTGCGGCATCCGCGTGCTCAGCGGCGAACGCACCGGGTACGCTTATACAGACGATCTCTCAGCCGAGCCGCTGCTGCGTGCTGCGCGTACCGCCGCGCTGATCGCGAGCGGACCTGCAAGGCAGCCGGTCATGGACTTGACAGGCGGATTGCAGGAGACCGGGCGGCCGCAACTCTATCCCGCGCCGGCCGTCGAGCTGGATCCTGACCTGAGCGCGAAGCTTGCGGTGGTGATGCGCGCCGACCGAGCCGCCCGCGCATACGACCCACGCATCACCGAGGTCCGCGCCAGCTACCACGACGAGGTGCGCCGGATCCTGATCGCGGCTTCGGACGGTACCTACGAGAGCGACACTCAGCCGCTCGCGCGCTTGAATGTCTTTGTGCTCGCCAAGGAAGCTGGCAAGACCGCTCGCGGCACCAGCGGCGGTGGTGGGCGCGTCGAGATTGACTACTTCTACCAGGACAAGACGCCGGAGTACTTTGCCGGCGAAGCGGCCCGCCAGGCCCTGCTGCAGTTGACCGCGGTGGCCGCGCCTGCAGGCGAGATGGAGGTCGTGCTGGGCCCAGGCTGGCCCGGCGTGCTGCTGCATGAGGCAGTCGGCCACGGGCTAGAAGCTGACTTCAACCGACGCGGTACCTCGGCCTTCGCCGGCTTAATCGGCCAGCAGGTCGCGAGCTCGAAGGTCACTGTGGTCGACAATGGCACGCTACCCTCGCGGCGCGGTTCGCTGCACGTGGATGACGAAGGCGCTCCGACCCAGGAGACGGTGCTGATCGAGAACGGCGTGCTCAAGGGCTACATGAGCGACAAGCTCTCCTCCAGGCTGATGAAGCTGCCCTACACCGGCAATGGACGCCGCGAAAGCTATCAGCAGATCCCGATGCCGCGCATGACCAACACCTACATGCTGGCCGGCGAGGATGAGCCGGAAGACATTATCCGCAGCGTCAAGCGCGGCCTCTACGCGGTCAACTTCGGCGGCGGCTCGGTTGACATCACCAGCGGCAAGTTCGTCTTCTCTGCCTCCGAGGCCTACCTGATTGAGGATGGGCGCATCACCGCGCCGGTTCGCGACGCGACTCTGATCGGCAACGGACCCGAAGCGCTCAAGTATGTCTCGATGGTCGGCCACGACCTGGCTCTTGACGAAGGCGTGGGCACCTGCGGTAAGCAGGGGCAGAGCGTGCCGGTCGGCGTTGGCATGCCGACGATCAAGCTCGACCGGATGACAGTCGGAGGAACAGGTAAGTAATGGCGACTGTGACCAACGCTGTAACCGCGACTCCCGAACGCGAACTGATCGAACGCGCCGCAGAAATCGTTGAGCACGCACGCCAGGCTGGCGCGAGCGACGCCGAAGTAATGCTGCGCGAAGGGGACGAGTTTGAGGCGCAGGTGCGTCTGGGCGAGCTTGAGACGCTGAAGAACTCAGGCTCCCGCGGGATCGGCCTGCGAGTCTTTCTTGAGGGAGCCAATGGGACGCAGGTTGCCAGCACCTCTTCAAGTGATCTCTCGGACAAGGGCATCCGCTATCTGATCTCGGGTGCGCTCCAGCTGGCGAGGATCAGCTCGCCTGACCCGATGCAGGGGCTGCCCGATGCGAGCGCCTTTGGCAGGCTGGACGGCGATCTCGGCCTCTACTACGATGACGTGTACTCGATGCCGGTGCCGGAGCGGATTGAGCAGGCGCGCCGAGCAGAAGCCACTGCTCTTGCCACCGATCCTCGTATCCGTAACAGCGGCGGTGGCGATTTTGAGGCAGCCACCAGCCACCGGGTTATGGCAAACTCTCGCGGCTTTGCAGCCAGCTATCGCAGCTCCTACTGCGGGCTCTCGACCAGTCCGATTGCTACCGGCGCGAGCGGCGAGATGCAGCGCGACTACTGGTACTCGAGCGCTCGCTCCATCGCTGAGCTGGCTACCCCGGAGTCGATTGGCCTAGAAGCTGCGCGCCGCACGCTGCGCCGGCTCGACGGACGCAAAGTTCCTACCCAGCAGGTGCCCATCGTCTTCGCGCCAGAGATTGCACGCTCGATCATCGGGTCAATTGCTGAGGCCGCAAACGGCGACTCTATCTATCGCGGCGCCTCCTTCTTTACCGGGCTGCTTGGTGAGCAAGTCGCTTCTTCTTCCATCACGCTGATTGATGACGGCACCCTGCCCGGGCGCTTTGGCACCACCCCCTACGACGGAGACGGTCTGCCGACCCGCAGAACGATGCTCGTCGAAAACGGCATTCTGAAAAGTTACCTCCTCAATACCTACACGGCGCGCAAGCTCGGGCTGGCGAGCACGGGCAGCGCCGTTCGTGGTTTGAGCGGCAATCCCGGCATCAGCACGCACAACCTGTACTTGCCTGCGGGCGACCAGACGCCTGAGCAGATCCTGGCCGCGATCCCGGCCGGCCTCTACGTGACCGAACTCCTCGGGCGCGGGGTCAACATGGTCACCGGCGATTACTCGCGCGGAGCCGCCGGCCTGTGGATCGAAAACGGCGAGCTCACCTTCCCGGTGCAAGAGATCACCATTGCCGGGAACCTCAAAGAGATGTTCAAAAACGTCACTGCGATCGGCAACGATCTCGAGTTTCGCAGCTCGACCTCCTCGCCAACCCTGCGCATCGACGGCATGATGATTGCAGGCGCCTGAGGCAGACGCGCATGTGGCCGCAGGAGATCGTCTTCAACCAAGCAGCTCCGGATCAAACGCTTGCAGCGTTGCCTGGGGCCGCAGCTGTCTACGCTCTTTATGGACGCGAAGCGCATGCCGAGCCGTATGTTGGGCGCACACCCGACCTGCGCCGCCGCCTGCGCAGGCTTCTCGCTCCATCTGCAACCCACCCGAGGCGGCTGCACCTGGCCGGCTTAATCAGCCGTATCGCCTGGGCTGAAACTGCCTCGGAGCTCGAAGCCACGCTGCTGCTCTACCGCGTCACTCAGCAAACCTTCGGCAGCCGTGCGAGCAAGCGGATGCACCTGCGCACGCCTGGCTTCTTGCGTATGTCGATGGTCAACCGCTATCCCCGCCTTTATGTAACCGGCACCATTACGCATGAAACCGCGCCCGATCTCTTCGGCCCCTTTGCCTCGCGAGCGGCTGCCGATCGCTACGCCGAAGAGGTTCTCGACCTCTTTCTGCTGCGCCACTGCTACCAGGACCTGGACCCCGACCCGGCTTTCCCTGGCTGTATCTATTCGGAGATGAAGAAGTGCCTTGCGCCCTGCTACCAAGGTTGCTCAGATGAGCGTTACGTAGACGAGGCGGCCGCAGTCCATGCCTTTCTAAGCAGCGGTGGAGAGAGCCTGCTGGCCGAAATGGCGGCCGAGCGCGACCGGGCATCGGAGGCGCTCGACTTCGAGAACGCAGCCGCAGCACACGCCAGGTATGGGAAGGTCAAAGCAGTTGCCGAGCAAGCTCCAGAGGCCGCAAACAGCCTAGCCGATCAGTATGCCGTCGTTGTGCAACCTGCTGGCGGCGAGTACGCGGCTGAGCATGTTGCGCTCTATCTGCTGAGACAGGGAACGTGGAGCGGACCGGCGCTCTACTCTGTCGCAGGCATGCGCCACCCGAATGAGCAGTCCGGCTCGACCTCGCTCTTCGCACACCCGGTCGCCTTCGCGGCTGTGCCGCTCGACGCTGACCCGAGGGCTGCGGCGAAGGCGGACCTGCTCGAAGGTCGCCTTCACGAAGCTCTCGAGAAACTTGAGCAAGATCAGCAGCCAGGCACGCGCCAGCAGCTCGGCGACCACTTGGCCATCTTCGCCCGCTGGTACTACCGGCCGCAAGCAAAACGCGAGGGTGAGGTTGTCTTCTTCCCTCCAGCTAAGCGTGGCACACCCGGCACGCCGCCCGTCCGGCTTCTGCTGCGAGCGGTATCGAGGGTCTGGCGAGCAGCTCAGGCGCAGGTTCATACCGAGATACAGCCGCCCGCCGCGCCCTCGGCATGGCATCCGTAACAGCTGCAATCACTTATTCTGCTTTGCGAGCCAGCTTTGCAGATTGCCCTCCTGAGCCGCACGTAATTCGACACAGTCGTTGATCTGACTCTTGGCGCGGGCAAGAGCCCGCTCGGCGGCGTGCACGGGGTGCGCGGTAAAGAAGGCCTGCACCTCCTGGCTCTTCTCTACGCTGCAGAAGCTGCCCGCCGCGTTCACCAGATAGCCGCCCATCATCTCGGTTAGCTGCGCTTGCACCTTGGGCCAATTATTCTGCATATAGTGCCAGGCCAGATCGCGAGTCTCGTAATTGCGCAGCCCATAGGCAAGCAAGGGGATCGAATCCTGGTTGCGGACCTTGCCAGACACCATGTAGTCATAGGCGCGGTCAGCGAGCGCAGGCTGTTCAAAAGTCATCATCATGCCAAGCGCATTCTCCTGCTGGGTGGGATTGTTGGATGTCTCCGCAACCTTCTGCACCTGCGAGAAGAGAGCTGCGTCTCCATTTTGCGCAGCGATCTGGGTGGCCGGCCGCACCAGCGAAGCATCAATCGAGTTCGGATCAGCCAGGTACATCTCCGCCAGGTGGCGTGCTATCGCGATCACCGCAGGATCACCCGCCTGCCCGAGCGCGGTAAAGAGCAGTCCGCGCAGCGACTTGTGCGCCACGCTGTCGCTCGCAGCAGGCATGCCCAGCTTGTCGAACTCCGGCTTGTAAGTCGCGCGCACCCACGCATCCAGCTCTTTTTTCTCTTGTGGCGTCCCAGCGATGCGGGCCTCGATGGTCGAGATCTTATTGAGCGACGAGTTCACCACCTCGGTCTCGCCGTCCGTCTTGGTGGCCGCAGCCAGGTCAAGACTGGCTCCGACAGATTGCTTGCCGCTGCGCACCTGGGCCCAAATGTCGCCGATCAGCGAGATGCGTTCCACCGGCGTCAGCCCGTCTTCGACGTGCGGCAGCAGCTGCGTGTAGCGATCCTGCGGATAGGCGCTGCGATAGTAGCCCACCCCGCGCGCGTTCGCAAAGAAGTAGGGCTCGCTTCCAGTAGGTACCTCCGACTGCGAAGAGGCGAGCAGTGTGCAATCGCCGCCGTTCGCGCTCTTGATGCAGACCGGAATCGTCCAGGTTTGCGCCGTGTCGCTAGCGTTGGCGCGGGCCGCTCCAGGGCTGAGGAAGAAGCGCGCCTGGCTTGCATCTACATGGCCGGCTGAGCCGTCGGTAAAGCTTAGAATCGGCACACCGGGCTGCGCGACAAAGCTCTGCATGATCTTGTCCACAGGCTTGTGGCTGGTGGCCGTCTGCGTGTTCCAAAAATCCTCAGCCGTCGCGTTGCCGAACATGTGGGCTTGCAGGTAGTTATGTACGCCTTTGCGAAAAGTCTCTTCTCCCAGGTAACTCTCGACCATGTCGAGCACCGCGCCACCCTTTTGGTAGGTGATGCCGTCAAACATCTCGTTGATCTCGTCTGGCGTGTTGGCCTCGGCGCGAATGGTGCGGGTGGTTGCCTGGGCATCGAGGTTCAGCGTGGCGTCCAGCGTTGAAGCGACCTGCTCCGGCACATGCCACTCCGGATGCCAGGCCGCGACCGGCTTGTTCTCCATCCAGGTCGCAAATCCCTCGTTCAGCCACAGATTGTTCCACCACTGCATGGTGACCATGTCGCCGAACCACTGGTGTGCCATCTCGTGCGCGACAACCTGGGCGACATTCTCCTTGGACGCGTCGGACGCATGCGCTTCATCGATCAGGAAGTCAGTCTCGCGATAGGTAATCGCGCCGAAGTTCTCCATGGCGCCCGCTTCAAAATCCGGGATGGCGATCATGTCCAGCTTCGGCATCGGGTACTTGATGCCGAAGTAGGTGTCGTAGTAATGCAGGACAAACTCGGCCGCTTTGACTGCGTAAGGAGTGAGTGCCAGCTTGTCCGGCGTCGAGCAGGCGCGGATGGGCACACCATCGCTCGAGCCCGAAGTACAGACAAAGTCGCCGACCAGAAAGGCCACCAGGTAAGTTGACATCCTCGGAGTGGTCGCAAAATGTAGCGTGTGCTTCGCCTCACCAGACGGCGTATCCGAGATGATGTTGGTGTTCGAGATCGCGGTATCGCCCTTATCGACGGTCAGGCTCACGTCGAAGGTCGCCTTCATGGCGGGCTCGTCAAAAGACGGAAAGGCGCGACGCGCGTCGGTCGGCTCGAACTGGGTGACAGCATAATTGCGCTTGTCGGTCTTGGAGAGATAGAAGCCGCGCAGCTGGCCGTTGAGAATCCCGGTGTAGTCGATGTGCAGCATGACTCGGCCGGCAGGCAAGGGTTTGTCAAAGTTAAAAGTGGCTTGCTGCTTCGCTTCATCTTCTGTAACCTTTGCGATTACAGACTGGCCTTTGCTTTCGGCAGTCACTTGTTTGAAGGTGATCTCGGCAGCATTGAGCGTGATGGTGCTTGAGGGCTCAGAGAGCAGCAGGTCGATCGACTCGGTACCGGCAAAGGTCGCCGCCTTCAAGTCAGGCGTAAGCGCCAGGGTGTAATGCTGGGGCACAGCGGTGTGGGGCAGGCGCTGCGCGTAGCCAGCAGTGGCAAGAGCGAAGGTGGCAAGGACAAGGCCGGCGCGGCGGAGACAATCCATAGGTACGGGTGAACCTTTCAGCGTGATTAGGAGCGGAACGATGCTGCGCGGCAGCAAGACAGCCTGCAGCCAGGGAAGCCATTCGCCGCAAGCTCAGCGAAGGAAGGATTGCCTCGTCTGCCCGGCAAAGCAGGAGGCGGGCAGGACCCACTCGCAGCCCTGCATCAGCAAACATTAGCCTATCAAGATTCGCGGTAATCCATCAGTACCGCACCAACAAGGAAGAGGCAGAGCGGCCACAGGCGCCCAGCCCAGCGCGACTCGGAGCGGCCGGGCAGCCGAAGCTCAAGCCAGCGGCCCCAGCCGGCAGTTGCGCCCAGTACTGCGATCGAGGTGTGGCTCAGTTCATTTAGCACTTCCTGATGCATATCGCCGAGACCGTGGGAGTGGGTGAGCAACGCGGCGCCCCCGGCAGCGCACAGCAGGGGAAAGACATAGGCAGCGCGCGGCGAGCGGATCCGGCCGCGTTCGACAGCCCACTCAAAGCAGGCAAAGCAGGTGATCAATAGAGCATAGAGGCGATGCTCTAGCACATCGGGCCGCGAAAAGCTTGCCCAGAAGGGTCTGGGGCCAAGCGGCCAGTTCTCAGGATCGGCCCGGATCAGAATAAAGACAGCCAGCCCCAGAAAGAGCAGCGGCCAATTGCCTGTCAGAGTGCGGAGACGCCCTAGCGGAACAGTCCGGTGGAGCAACGCCGACAGGGCGGCTGCGAGGACAATGAGCCCGGCCCAATGATGGTTGTACTCAGACCAGGCACGGTCGTTCGCATCGCTCACTTCGCTCGCTCCAAACTGCTGGGCGGGCAGGGCTGCGGCCAGGCTTGTCGGCGGCGCAAGCGCGGAGAGCGGTGGGCTGCTGAGACTGGGAGCCTGCCAGCGCAGACGGCTGGCGATCTCATGAGCCGAAACGCGATCCTGCGCGCTTAAATCAACCGCGGGCGCCTGCGAGGTGAGGGAGGCAGCAGCGAGCAATGCTGTGAGACCGAGGCCTATCTCCGCTTCGGAAAACCGGCGCACTCGCAGCAGCATGCTCGTGCCGCTCTTCTGAGCGCCTGAGCCCGGCAGAGCTCGCAACCACCGTTGGTTGCTTGCGCCCAGCAGCAACATGGTCAGCAGCAAGTAGGCCTTCGCCATCACCAGCACACCATAGGAGGAGCCATAGAGGCCTCCCCATGAGCCGATGTAAAAGTAGCTGAGACCAATCCCGGCGCCTACCAGCACCGGCACGCTGACCATGGCGAGCGTTGAGTACCGCTGCGCCAGCAGGACTGCCTCGTCGTTGCCGGATAGTGGGTCAGCAGCGCGCAGGCTGAGCAGCAGGAACAGCATGGCACCGACCCAGCCTGCGGTACCCAGGTGGTGGGCAGCGGTGAACACGGCAAGCAGCAGGCGATGATCCATGCGGGAAGCAGCGTGGCTCATGGCGACTGAGGCCGCGAGCAGGCCGGCGCCAAGTGGGCCGCCTACCCAGAGCAGGCTCCGCCGGGTGAGGCGCTCCCGGCGCAGCAGAACGGCTAGCAGCAGTGCGCATAGCATAGCGATGACGGCAGCGAGGAAGAATCCGGCCGTGAGAAAGGATCCTAACGGCAGCCCGGAAGTGGAGGTGAGCACCGCCAGGCTCAGCCCGCTTGCACCAGCCTGGACCAGCACGAACGCGATGGCCGCCCGGCTTACATTGCTGCGCATCGCCGGGGTCCACAGCGGCTGAGAGCCAAGAGGCCTGGCGACCCACAAGAGGAAGATCAGCCCTCCCAGGGTAACTGCCTCCAAGGACAGGGTACAGGCTCGCAGAATCACGCTCAGCAGGTCGAAATCTTTGAGCAGCCAGTTCACAGTACGGGCCAGATACTATAGTCCAAATCGGCCAATGCAAGATCAGCGAGCCGTAGACCAGCCAGACTCGATCGAGCTTGTAGCCAGACGAATTCCAGCTCCACTGCTCGTGATCCTGATGCGTGGAGGCTGGCGGGTAAGACCGCACGTGTCACGCCCGACCTGGACCAGTGCCCTCGGCAGGAGGCACAAAGCGCACACGCAAGCGGCAATCGAGTGGACTCAGCCAGGCAGCACCTACTCGACCTGAAACGGGATCTGGCCGCGGGTGATGTGGCCATCGCTTGCCAGCGCCTGCCAGCGCAGTGTGTAGCTGCCTTTGCCCAACCCATTTGCATGAGTCACAATCTCGTTAGGCGAGGTTTGTGTGCTCAGGTCAAGCGAGCGCACTGAGCCGTTTGCGCTAGCGATCTGCACGGTAGAGCGCGACCCGTCGACGCGGGAGTTGAACTTCAGGTCGACCTGAAGGCTGGACCCGTGTACCCTCTCGTTGACCTTCGGGGTTGAATCGATGAGCACCGCGTGGGCGAGCGCCGCCCGGGTAGCGAGCAGCGTTGAGGCGAAGACAAGGCCGGAGAGAAGGCGTGAGAGCGAACGGAACATGCTGGGAACCTCGGGACGGAAGCTCGTAGCGGCCGTAACCGTGAGCAGAAAAGTAGAAATCGTGTTGCATACAGAACGTTTGGAGGACTCGCTCTGCATTTTAAACCAGCTGCTCTTGAACCCGTCCCATGACGTCCGTGGTGGCAGAAGCTTAACCCGAGCTCTTAGAAGCGGTTCGACGCCGCACGAACAGATTGCCCGCTGATCTCAGCCGCCCGCGCCTCAGCGTAAGCAGCCGCACCGATCAAAGCGGCGCGACTCTCGAGGATGACGCGCACCGGTGTGTGGACGAGCAGATCACTGAGTCGGCCTTTATCCGAGAATGCTTTCATAAAGGTGCCATCCCGCATCTTCTCGAGGATCTTGGGAGCGATACCGCCGCCCACGTACATGCCGCCGATGGACAGGATCTTCAACGCCAGGTTTCCTGCTTCGGCGCCGTAGGCGGCGACAAAGATGTCCAGTGCGCGGGTGCACAGCTCGTTCTTGCCCATGCCCAGCTCGCTAATGACTGCGTTTGGATCTTCAGCCCGCATGCGGTCTCGCAGCTCCGGCGACTCGGTCATGCCCTGGTCTTCTTTGAGAAAGCTGTAGACGTTTTTGAGTCCAAGGCCGGAAACAACACGCTCAAAGCTTACGCGTCCACCCACTTTCTTCTGCAGGTAGCGCAGCAAGGCTATGTCGGTGTCTGTGCGTGGGGCATAGTCGCAGTGGCCCCCTTCGGAAGCAACCGGAACGTGCATCTTGCCGTTCCACATCAGGATCGCCTCACCGAGGCCGGTACCGGCCGAAACTAGTCCACGATTGCCGACACTCCCAGGATCGCCCTCTGAGAGGGTGAAGATCTGCTCCGGGCCAAGTTCCGGGATGCCGTAGCCGTTTGCCTCAAGATCGTTGATAAGGAAAACGTGATCGATGTCAAGGTTGCGCGCCATCTCGCGGGCATCCAGCATCCAGGGCAGGTTGGTGAGCTTCAACCGCCCGTTCCGCACCGGCCCCGGCACCCCAAAGCAGGCTGCTGTAATCTCCGGGTGTGCGTTCTTCTTGAAAAAGGTACGGACAATCTCTTCCAGGTGCGCGTACTCAGCAGCCGGAAATCGCTCTTCTGTGACGTAGGAAAGTTTTCCACCCTCAAAGTTGTAAAGGGCAAGTTCGACTTTGGTGCCGCCTACGTCTCCGGCCAGAATCATCGCGCAAGCTCCACTTTGCCGGTCCCATCCGGTCCAGGCTTGGGCAAGTGAACGGCCGCCTTCTCATCGAGCAGCAAGGCCAATGAGCCATTTCTAGGCTGAATGAGCTGAGACGGATAAACCTCGGGAAGGAAGTCTCCGTAAAGAACTTTTTCAAGCGGCTCGGCCTTGTCGCTGCCCCCGATGAGGAAGACCACATCGTTAGCCTCATTGATCACCGGCAGGGTGAGCGTGATGCGCCAGGTGTCTTTCTGGGGAACATGGTTCGCGTAGACGATGCGACCGAGCTCGTGCAGCCCCTCGGTACGCGGAAAGAGCGAAGCAGTGTGACCGTCATCGCCCATGCCGAGCCAGACCACATCAAAGCGAGGCAACTCGGCTCCTTCGAGTCGAAACTCGCGCCGGATCAGACTTTCGTACTTCGCGGCTGCCTCTTCCGGATCGAGCTCTCCTTCCATCCGGTGCACCTGCTCCTCTCCCAAGGGAACCTTGGAGAGGAGCGCTTCCTTGGTCATCCGGTAATTTGAATCCGCGTCTTCCGGACCTACCGTCCGCTCATCGACCCAGAAGAGATCGATCTTGTCCCAGGGGATCGTGGCAGCGTAGGGACCAGCTGGGTCCGCGAGCAGCGCGAAGGTCGCCTTCGGCGTGGAACCGCCGGAGATCGCGATACGCGCCCGGCCGCGCTTGGCGACCGACTGTGAGACGCGCTCAGCAAAGTGGCTGGCGGCGGCGCTCGCGAGAGCCTCGCTGCTTTCGTACACGTGGTAGGTCACTTCAAGACGCTTCATGGAGGGCAGCTTCCTGTTTTGTTCTATGCGTTGTGTCATTGCAAGCCGAAGTGCGAGCTAAACTTCGTGCCAGCTGTGGCCGTCGCGTGCCAGCAGTTCGTCAGAGGCCTTGGGACCCCAGGTGCCGCTTGCGTAGTTGGGGAAGTCTTTGGGCGGGTTCTGGGCCCAGGCTTCGAGTAGCGGCGTGTAAATTGCCCAGGCAGTTTCCACGGCGTCGCGGTGGGTAAACAGCGAAGCATCGCCAAGCATCGCATCGAGCAGCAGCCGTTCATAACCATTCGCGGTGTATTTGCCAAACGCGTCCACGTACTTGAAGGTAGCCTTGACCGGGCAGACAACCGTGTCCGGCGTCGGCCGCTTGTTGCCGTAGACAAGCGTGACTCCTTCGTCCGGCTGGATACGCAGACGCAGCAGGTTGGTCGGCAGGCCCTGGCAGTCGCCGAACTTATCTTCGGTCGTCGCGCCCTCAAGGATACCGTCCGTCGGCTTCTTGAATTCGATGACGATCTCGGTAACGCGCTTGGCTAGCCGCTTACCTGCACGCACGTAGAAGGGAACCCCCTTCCATCGCGGCCTGTCTATCTCGAGCTTGACAGCAGCAAAGGTTTCGGTGACCGAGTTCGGGTCCACGCGATCCTCTTCGCGGTAGGGCTTGGCCTCTTCATTGCCGACCTTGCCTTTGTCGTACTGGCCGCGCACCGTGTTCTCTTCCGTCAACGGCTTGATGGCCTTGAGCAGCTTGACCTTCTCCGCGATGATATCCTTGGCGTCATTGGAGGCAGGCTTGTCCATTGCGACGAACTCCAACATCTCCATCATATGGTTCTGGAGGATGTCGCGTGAGACGCCGGCCTTCTCGTAGAAGGGTCCACGTCCTTCGATCCCGATCGACTCCGCAGCCGTCACCTGAACATTGTCGATGTACTCCGCGTTCCAGAGCGGCTCGAAAAACGCATTCGCGAAGCGCAGCACAAAGATGTTCTGCACCGTCTCTTTGCCCAGGTAGTGATCGATGCGAAAGATTTGGTCTTCGCCGAAGACCTTGGCCACACCATCGTTCAACTGCCGTGCCGAGTCGGTGTCATGTCCAAAAGGTTTCTCGATAATGACGCGCACATTCGCGCCCTTGGCGTCCTTGCCGGGCTTGTCCATGCCCTGCTCACCGAGTTTGTCGATAATCTCCTGGAAGTACTCCGGTGCCACCGCGAGATAGAAAAGCCGGTTCCCCTTAGTTCCCTTTTCCTGGTCGATCATGCCCAGCGTCTCATTCAGTCGCTTGTAGCCGTCGGCGTCGTCAAAGTTGGTGGTGAAGTAACTGACCTTCTCTAGAAAAGGATCGAGCTTAGCATCATCCTCTTTAGTGCCGGAGTCGATGATGGCCTTCTTCATATCCGGCGTGAACGTCTTGGATAGGTCGCGCCGCGCTACGCCCACCACCGCGAACTCCTTCGGCAGCAGACCACTCTCTTCCAGGTGAAAGAGCGCAGGCAGCAACTTTTTCTTGGTCAAATCACCGGAGGCTCCGAAGATGACAACCACGGTCGGGTCCGGCTTGCGGCTTCCCTGCTCTTCGGTGCCGGCAGTATCGGGGTGCAATGTTGCAGTATCTGTTGCCAATGTTGTTCTCCTTACTTCCATCCACTCATGACGTCACGATCTAGAAGAGGCCGAGCGCCGCCAGTTCCGTGCGGAGTCCAGCCTCGCCCTTGTACTGGATGGCGTGGAAGCCTACACCCGCGGCCTCTTGCACGTTCTTTTCACGATCGTCGATGAAGATAATCTCGGCTGGATCCTTCTGCAGTACTTCGTGGCTGAGCCGGTAGATAGCGGGATCCGGCTTGCGCAGGCTGACATATCCAGAGCAGAAAAACGCTTGCAGGTACTGCTTAAGTCCAAAACGCTCGAGGCGCATATCGTTCAACTCGCGCGACTCATTGTTCAGCTGCCCCATCGTGACTCTGCCCGCAACATGCAGGTCTTTCATCACCGGCAACGCCGAGTCTTCAAGTACCGCCGAGAGCCCTTCGATCGCACGCTTCGTTTGCGCCGGCGTAAAAGGCCGTTGCTTATAAAACAGCGTGCGCTCCAAGTACTGGTCGAAGTCGATGGCCCCCTTCTCCCATGGATCATTCTCGATCGCATGGCGACGTTCAACCTCCTCGCGGTCGTCTACGCCGAGTGCTTCATACACATCCCGGCGCCCATTGTGGTCCCATCCGTTGGTCAGCAGCACGCCGCCAATATCCCAGAGGACCGTGGTGAACTTGCTCATGCGCCTGTCCATCCTTGCTAAGTCGATCGCGCTAGTTTGATAACTTCGTGTTCTCTGACGATTCAGGCATGTAGCGTGCCTCGATCGCCTTCACCTTCAACAGTCGACGCACGAAACGCTCTTCGCCTTCCTGGAACCGTGCATCCAGAAACGTCGCGACCAGATCAAAGGCAAGCGCCGTACCTATGATGCGTGCTCCGAGCACGAGCACGTTCATATCATCGTGCTCTACGCCTTGATGGGCGGAGTAGGTATCGTGGCACATGCAAGCGCGTATACCGGGAAATTTGTTCGCCGCAATGGATACTCCGACCCCAGAGCCGCAGATCAGGATGCCACGCTCCGCTCGGCGCGCGATCAGGGCGCGGCAGACAGCCTCAGCGTAGTCCGCGTAGTCAGAGGGTTCGGTTGAGTAGGCACCTAGATCCTGCACGTGATGTCCAAGGCGCTCAAGATAGCCGCGCACTTCTTCTTTGAGAGCGAAGCCGGCATGATCGGCAGCGATGATCAGTTTCATCGTGATCGTGTCCTGATCCGGGATAGAGGATGGCGAGGGATTTGCTTAAAAGTAATCAAGCAGCGGACCCGGCCGGCGCGGACGGGCCCGTCGCTTCGCATATGCGAGCCTACTTGGTTGCGAGGGCGGGTGTCTCCTTGCCTGCGCCAGCCAGCAGCGCCTTGGCCCGGTTCACAATGTTATCGACACCGAAGCCCAGCTTCTCCAGAGCGAGCGTACCTGGAGCGGAAGCGCCAAAGCGATCCAGACCGATGACATCACCGTGCCGTCCGACCCACTTCCACCAGCCCATCGTGGCGCCTGCTTCAACAGCCAGCTTAGGCAGATGGTTCGGTAGAACGGAAAGCTTGTACTCCTCCGGCTGCCGCTCAAAGAGCTGCCAGCTTGGCATCGAGACAACGCGCGCGCGAATGCCTTCTTCCTTTAGCTTGGCCGCGGCCTTGACGATCTGCCAGACCTCGGCGCCCGCACTCAGCATAAGCAGATCAGGCTCGTCGGTTCCCTGCTCAATCACGTAAGCACCGTGTTTGACACCCTCGTAGATGTCGAGCTTAGCCGGATCGAGGATAGGAAGATCCTGACGTGAGAGCGCCATGAAGCTGGCCTCCTTGTACTCCAGAGCCAGCCGCCAGGCAGCAGCCGTCTCATTCGCATCTGCTGGACGAAAATCAATCAGATGAGGAATAGCGCGGAGCATGGTGAGCTGGTCGATCGGCTGGTGGGTCGGCCCATCTTCGCCGAGCCCGATTGAGTCATGCGTGTAGACAAAGATTGAATGCACATGCATCAGCGCGGCTAGCCGGATCGCAGGCTTGGCGTAGTCGGAAAAGGTGAAGAAGGTCGAACCATAAGGAATCAGGCCGCCGTGCGCAGCCATACCATTGACGGCGGCATGCATGGCGAACTCGCGGACGCCAAAGAAGACATTCTGCCCCTTGGGGTCAATGTGGAAGTTCGCCGACTTCTTGAATAGGGTCTTGGTCGACTCCGTCAGATCCGCCGCACCGCCAAAGATCTCAGGCACTTCGTCGAAGAAGGCGTTCATTACGGCGCCGCCCGCATTGCGAGTCGCCATCGGCTTTGAATCTGCGGGGTAGCTGGGCAGCGACTTCTCCCAACCCTCCTTGAGCTTGCCGGCCTGCACACGCTCGTACTGCGCAGCCAGCTCCGGGAACTCGCCCTTGTACTTGGCGAAGAGCTCGTTCCACTCCTGCTCGTACTTTGCGCCGGCCGGGATGATCTCGGCCCAGTTCTTGGCGGCTTCCTCAGGAACGTAGAAAGTCTTGTCCTCAGGCCAGCCCAGGTTCCTCTTGGTCGTCTTCACGTTCTCCGGACCAAGGGGGGCGCCATGCGCTTTGCTGGTGCCGGCTGCCGGGGAGCCATAGCCGATGATCGTACGCACTGCAATCAGCGAAGGCTGGTCGGTAACGGCCTGGGCTGCTTCGATCGCTTTAGACAGGGCCTCGAGGTCATTGCCATCGGCTACCGTCTGCACATGCCAGTGGTAAGCCTTGAAGCGATCCTGCACATTCTCGGTAAAGGCAAGGTCGGTCGGGCCGTCAAGCGAGATCAGGTTGTCGTCGTAAAGGAAGATCAGCTTGCCCAGCTTGAGCGTGCCGGCGAGCGAAGCGGCCTCATGCGAGATCCCTTCCATCAGGTCGCCGTCGCCGCAGATGCCGTAGGTGTGGTGATGGACGATCTCGTAGCCCGGCTTGTTATAGACCGCCGCCAGGTGCTTCTCCGCCATCGCCATACCCACCGCCATCGCAAAGCCCTGTCCGAGCGGTCCGGTGGTGACTTCGACGCCATCGGTCTCGCCCAGCTCCGGGTGGCCCGGGGTGCGGGAGTGCCACTGCCGAAAGGCGGCCAGATCCTCGATGGTCAGATCGTAGCCAGCCAGGTGAAGCATGCCATAGAGCAGCGCCGAGGCATGGCCATTCGAGAGGACAAAGCGATCGCGATCTGTCCACTTGGAATGCTTCGGGTTGTGTCGCATGTACTTGTGGAAGAGCAGGTAGGCGATTGGAGCGCAGCCGAGCGGGGCGCCCGGGTGTCCACTGTTTGCCTTCTCAACGGCGTCCACCGCCAGGAACCGCAGGGCGTTGATAGAGAGCTGGTCCAGATCACTCATACGTCATATCTCCAGGGATGTGTGCTACCAGGTGGAGACGTGTGGTCCTCTCAGAGAAGATCGCACACGTCAAAGATGCTTTCTGTTGCTTTGTGATTCGTCTTGCTTGGTTTGTAGCCGGGCCGATCGCCTCAACGCCAGATTGGATGCTGGCTGGGCTGACTCAGGCGAGTGGGTCATGCGGGAGATTCGATCTTAATGTCGAAGTTGCGACCCTCCCACCGGTTCTCCTCTGTCCAGAAAATGGTAAACGAAAGCTGTTCGCTCTGCTTTGCCGAGGGATCGGCTGGCGCCGTGGGTAGATCCGCGAACGAGCCCGAGTAGCCGAGGTCGCGGCTGTTCACTTGCTTCACACTAGACCAGCTGTCGAGTGTCGCATGCAGCTGGAAAGGCGCGGCCGCGATGATGCGCAGCACCTTGGCTGCCTGGATGGACTGGATCTGCCGGCGAAGCTTGAAGACCTCGATCCTGCTTGCCACCGGACCGTTGCCGTAGCGCGCCGCCACGGTCGATACCCGGTCGAAGACCGCGCCGTCCTCGCACGAGCGAAGCAGCTTGAGGTACTCCGCATGCGCCCAGACGAGCGGCATGGCTGAGCCGGCCGGGTCACCCATCCGCACCACCCCGGCAGTGGTCACCAGCGGCTCGGTGTAATCCCAGACCTGCTCTGGCAGCATGCCGCCGGCACTCGAGAAGCCTTCCATCGCCTTGACATACTCGGTAATGTCGCGGCCGGCGGCCAACTCATAGTGCGCGCGCTCCCCGGTCAGCAGCGGCCACGCGCGGCCCTGGCCCCAGGTGAGGAACGGGCCTCCGCCCTTCTGCTCGCCGTAGCCGTCGTGGTTATAGCGCCGCCAGCATGGGCCCTGCGGCGCATCCACCTTGAGGATCCGGTCCACCACTTTAAGCGAGTCGATGATGACCGGATCATCAGCCCGGCGCACGCCGTACCGGACCAGCTCCAGAAAGCCGGCGTCGATGATCTGGCGCGCCTCGAAGTCGTAGCGCTCGCCGGGGCCGCGATTGTTCAGGTGCAGCAGGCCCTTCTCGCAGTCCGGCCGAGCATACGGGGCGCCACACTCGGGCGGCTTGATGCGCATGTAGTGCCGTTTCACGTCAGGGTGCAGGACGCCATTGTTGGTGACTGTCCAGTCTTCCAGGTGCGACTGGATCCAGTCGGCATGCTCTTCCAGGAAGGTGCCGAGGGCCGGGTTTTGATGGGCGTGGGCCAGCTCAGCCGCGCAGATGAGCCCGGAGATGACGGCGGCCAGCGTCGAAGGCGAGTACCCGGCGGCCTCTTCCCAGCGCTCCTGCTGGGTGATGGGCGCATGCCGAACCAGAAAGCCGGCCGCGCGGGCGGTAAAGGTGAAGACGTCAAACTTGTCCAGACCACCTATCTTCCACAGCCGCCATGCCAGCATGATCGGGAAGGCTACCTCGTCAAGCTGGATGCCCGTCCAGTAGGGGGTGCCGTTGACCCAAAAGTTCTGGGCGAAGCTGCCGTCGGGCTTCTGGGTGCAGGCCAGGTAGACCAGCGCGCGGAGAGCGGTGTCGGTCCGGTTGCACGCCAGCAGCGCAGAGGCGGACTGCACCATGTCCCGGGTCCAGACCAGGTGGTACCCACCCAGGTCGTCGTCCCCCTTTGCATAGCCCCAGGGAATGGAAGCCGAAGCGATAAACGCTCCGTTGTAAGTCTTGTCCTCATGGGTCAGGATGACGCTTTGCGAAACCCGCATCAGCCGCCCATGATCAAAGGAGTGGCGCCCGAGTTCGCTCGGCACCAACACCCGCGCCCACTGCGCCACAAAGCGCTTCAGGTGCGAGTCAAAGCCATGTGCCAGCGAGCCCATGGTGGACGAGAGCGCGGCATGGTGCGTCTCGCCAAAGCCGATGGCGACCACAAACTCCCGCCTGCCGACGGTCCCGTTTCCGACCGTCTGGATGACATCGGTAGCACGCTTGCCGCCCCCCGGAAGGTTCGGGTTCTGCGTACTGGTCTGCAGGTCGATCTCGCCCATCAGCGCCAGGTTGCCGCTGGTGGCCGAGCCGTACTCCCAGCTCATCTTGAAGTCCTGGCGAAGGTCCTGCCAGCCGTCAGAGACACCGACGAAGCCGCACGAAGCCCGGCTGAAGCCGCGATCGCAGGCTAGCGTGAGCGAAGTCCCGCCCTTCCAGGCCAGGATGACGCGCTTGCCGGCTACGTCGAGCACGTGGGCGGAGTTGCCTTCGCCCCCACCGTCAAGGTGAGGGGCCAGCAGCGCGTAGACGCGCAGGCGGGCGAGCATGGCCGGCTCGGCATCGACCCGGACTCGGATCAGCACCACCGGCGCATGCGGGTCCGAGATCGTCTCCTTGGTCAGGGAGTACCGGCCCTCCGGGTCCTTGCTGACCTGCCGGGCCGCTGGCGCGTTGGGGTCAACATAGGAGAAGGTCCGTTCCGCGTCTCGCTTCTCTTCATGGAAGAAGGTCTCGCCATCGGTGACCAGGAACTCCATGTCGCGGATCTGGGGCCGGTCGATGGTGGGGTAGTAGACCTCGTTCACAATGCCGTGAGAGAGCGTGTACCAGACGCGGCTGGAGGCCGAGTAGGCGGTGCCGACCAGATTTTTGACGCTGGAGGTCCAGCGCGGTTCGAGCCCCGGCGCGCCTGGCGCCTCACCCTGCTGCTCCAGCCATTTGTACTGCGGCGCTAACTGTACTGTCTGATCCACGGTGCACAAACCTCCGGCTTTGCGACTTTAGAGTAGCGCACGTAGATTGGCGTGAGAGTAGCCATTCCCAGTCAACATCACTAACGTGCCTGCTTTCCAGAATCAGAGACTGCGTCTTCGGGAGGATAGAATGACGGGGATACGCCTCCGGGGGTACTTCCATGGCTCAAAGCGCTGTCGCAGTCACAATGGAACAGTATTTGTCCACCAGCTACCGTCCCGATGTCGAATTCTTGGACGGCGAGTTAAAGGAGAGAGGCATAGTCAGCCCTACACACGGACGCGTGCAATCGCTTCTTGGGTTGTGGTTCGGCTTGCATGAAGAGGAATGGGGTATCCAGACCCTGGTCGAGGCGCGTACTAAAGTCAGCGAACGAGCCGTGCGTCTGCCCGACCTTACCGTGCTGGTGGCCGGTCCCCTGCCAAAGAAGGCGCTTACCGATCCTCCTCTGCTCGCCATTGAGGTCCTCTCTGAGAGCGATAGCTACCGGGACCTGAAGGGGCGCGCGTCCGACCTCGCGAGCATGGGCGTCCAAAACCTCTGGCTCATCGATCCCGAAGCGCGCATCGCGGAGCGCTGGATCAATGGAGCCTGGCAGCCGAACGAGGGTATGCGCCTCTCGATCGCCGATTCCCCCGTGTACCTTGACCTCGCCTGGGTCTGGCAAAAGCTCGGGCCGCAGGCGTAAGCCCGCCATGCCGCCTAAAGTACCTGCGAGTTGGCATCAGGGTCCGGGTGAAACTGCACCTCGCTCATCGCGTGCGCCAGCTCGCGGTTCTTCATGAAGTACTCCCAGACAAAGCCAGTTCGCAGGTTCTCCGCCATCATCACGCTGATGCCCTGGTCGATGCCTAGGACGTCTTCGGCAAACCAGTTGGCCTTCGGATTGAAGGCGTCGACGAAGCCGTAGCGGGTCCACACCCGCGGGCCCATCTTCTCCCGCATGCTCAGCAGCACATGCGAGCACTCGGCCGGCAGAAACGGCAGCGACCCCGCTGCCGCGCAGGGCACTAGCGTTCCATCGGGATCGCCCATCGTTGGCGGGCCGCCCCAGACCCGGTACCCATTGCGCGCGTCGGACGCCGAGATGCCCCACATATCTTGGTCGATCCAGTTAAACTTCTGTCCGAGATTGATGCACCACAATTGGTGCGTGCGCGTGGCGGCAATGGAGTTGGTAAAGTAGTTCGCGTGCAGGTCGCGCTGGTCGCGATAGTCACACCAGGCGTGCGCGTACTGGTGAATGAACAAAGGCGCCAGACCCGAGATGTACTCGATGCCGCCGAACTGCACCAGCGGCCGCTGCAGCGCGTTCCACGTCTCGACCGCGATCGGGTGCGTGGGCGAGCCAATTGCGAGCAGGTACATCGTCATCAGCTCGGCATAGATATCCCAGCGATGCTTGAGGAAGCCCTGATCCGGCAGCCAGCCCATGGAAAGGGTCGGTCCGTCATTGAGCATCCACTGCCAGTCCACTCGCCGGTAGAAGGTCGTGGCCAGGGCAGCGATCCTCTGATTGCCCGCGAAGTACTGGCGGCACAGCAGCACGCCGCACAGCAGCAACGCTGTATCGATCGAGCTGAGCTCGCTTGCGAACATGCGCTGGCCGCTCTCGATGTCGATGAAGTGGTAAAGAAAGCCGTGCTCGTGGGGGCAGTCCTCGAGCAGAAAGGCTAGAGTCTTTTCCACGCGCGCCTCGCAGTCGGAGGCCCGTAGGTAGCCGCGCTTGGCCGCGATGCAAAGCGCCGAGAGCCCAAAACCCGTCGCTGCGATCGACGCGACTCGGCTTGCTGTCCGGCCCGATATGGGGCCTGCCGCGCGAGCACGGTCGCGCACCAGGCCGGTCTTGGGGCTGGCCTCGTTATAAAAAAATTGGCAGCCCCGCTCTTCCAACTCATCGAGCAGTGCGTCAGCCTGCTTGGAGACCTGGGTAAGCGGCCGGTTGATAAAGCTGCCCGGCGGGTGCACGTACTTGCCGGCGGCTGTGGACTCCGGCTGCGGCTGCTGGCCGGGCTTGGTCGACGGCACAGACTGGTTCTGCATCCCAGCGAGCGCTGCAGCAGAGGAGCCCAGAGCGAGCATCCCGGAGGCGCCAGCGGTGCGGAGAAGTTGCCTGCGAGTCAATTGCGAGTCAGCCAAGTGCGGTCATTCCTTCATCGCAGGGTGCATTCGGCTGCGCTTGCGAGCTCGCCCGGTCTGCTGTTCTTCGAGTGTAAATAGTGCCTCCGAAGCTGCTACCGCCGACTCGTCCGTCGCCGCGCAGACGAGTCCGGTCTGGAATCTTTGTGTCGATTCGGAACAGAGCAGCACTTATGTCATCTCTCTGACTCGATGGCAGCCAGCTTGGTTCCAGCTTGTTTTCAGTTTGCGCTTCTGGCTCTCTTGAGATCGCCTGGCACTGAGTGGGCGCCCGCTTTGCCCCACTTCCGAGCACGCGCTCGCCACGTCACAAGATTCTCACATGGGAAAACCGCTTCCAACCGCCAACGCCGCGCATCCCTATAAAGTGAAGACCGCGCGCGACAATGGAGTCGCGCGCAAACGCAAGGAGGATCCATTGGCATACGAACTGCCCGCGCTGCCTTATGACTATGCTGCTCTTGAGCCCCATATCGACGAAGCCACGATGAAGCTGCACCATGACAAACATCACCAGACGTATGTGACCAACCTGAACGGTGCGGTCGACAAGCACCCGGAGCTGGGCACGCACACGCCGGAAGACCTGCTGCGCAACCTTGAAACCATCCCCGCCGATGTGAAGGCGGTGGTGCGCAACAATGGCGGCGGCCATGTGAATCACACCATGTTTTGGGCGATCATGAAGCCGGGTGGGGGGGGCGAGCCGACGGGCGCGTTCGGCGAGCAGATCACCAAGGACTTTGGCTCCTTTGAGGACTTCAAGAAGCAGTTCAACGAGACCACTGCCAAGCAGTTCGGCTCAGGCTGGGGCTGGCTGGTCTTTGAGGCCGGCAAGCTCGCTATCATGACCACTCCCAACCAGGACAATCCGATCTCGCAGGGCAAGTTCCCGATCCTGGGCAACGACGTCTGGGAGCACGCCTACTACCTGAAGTACAACAATCGCCGGCCTGACTACCTAGCGGCTTGGTGGAACACGGTGAACTGGGACGAAGTAAACAAGCGCTTTGAGCAAGCCAAGCAGTAACTTGGCTGCAGGATGAATCGAAGCTCTTCCCGCAGGCCCCAGCTCAAATGCTGGGGCTTGTGCTGTTTCACTATGCGTGTTGGAAGCAGGCGATCGCGACTTTCACCTAACAGCAGGGTCTAACAAGATGGAGAGATTTGGTTCATGATTCCTAGAAGTCTAAGCTCGTTTGCTCGAGGTAAGTATGGCGCCGCCGATCTTCGTCTGCTACTCGCCGCGGCTGCGTTGCTCTGTTTCACCCCTGCCCTCTTCGCTCAGTCGCCTGCTGCACTTGCAGGCGGCGCTCACTACTCGATACTGCAGGGCAGCCAGACGCTCGGCGACACGCAGTACACCATAACGCCAATCGCAGACGGTTACACAATGACATCGAGCGGGCACATGGCGCTGGCCAAGTTCACCTATGGCTTTCGCAGTGAGGGCACCCTCGACGCTTCGTTTAACCTGGTGCGTGACACGCTGACAGGCTCTGTCAACGGGGGCAAGGTGCATGCAAGCAACATCGCGTTCACTACGACTTCAGACCAGACAGGGCGTAATTTTCAGATCAGCATCTCAGCCGATGGCAAGCAGTCTACCAACAGCGTAGACCGGCACCGCAACACTGTGCTGGTGCCGGACCTCGACCCGGCTGCCTACACCCTGATGACGCGCCTGGCCATTGCGCAGCCGCAGACTGCCTGGGTCCTGATCCCGAAGGAGAATGGCTTGCTGGTGCCTGCCGCTTACCAGCCTCAGGCGGACGTGCAGGGTACGCTCAACGGGCAAAACGTCAACGTTCGTCACGCGACCGCTGAGCTTAGTGACGCAAACTCGATCACGCTCGAGCTTTACTACCTGCCGGATGGACAACTGCTGGAGGCCGATCTGAACGCGCAAAATCTGGACGTGGTGCGTGATGGCTTCAAGTTGCTCGAGCATCCTGCGCCTACCCCGCCACCCCCGGGTCAGTCACCGCAGCAGCCTGGCGTGGGCGCTCCCTTGCAGCAGCAGTAAGCTTTTTAACCGCGAGCGGCAGCCCGCCTCTCCTCAAGCTATTTGCACAAGATGAAAGTCGAGGGCAAGCGCTCGACCTCAGGCAGGAGGGACGATCGTGCCCTGATGGAAGAGCAGTCGCCACTGTTCTCCTTCAAGCCGCCACAGGGAGCTTCTAAGTGTCCTGCGACCTGGATGGCTGCACACGTATGTGAGCAGCGCTAACCCGCTCGACACGTGGGTGCACTCGAAGCTTTCGCTCGCCAGTGGTTGTGGAGTTTCGGTCAAGAGGTGCTCGATCATCTCGGCGCGGCTCCACACGCGACCAGACGCCCCAAACTCCCGAAAAGCCTCCGAAAGCAGCTCTGCGATGGCCGCTGCGTCACTCCGAGTGGAAGAGGTCTGCAAGCGCAGTTCAAGTTCGATCAAGTGTGCTTCGAGGTCCGCGATCATAAAGCAATCTCTTAGGTTGCATGTGCACGCTCCACGTGACAAATGCGTGACGAGGATGGCGTCGACTCTTGGCTCTAGAGCGGATACGTTATGGCGCCTACTCTGCCAGCAGTGCCAGCCCTTGCTCGCGCGTCGTGATCCTGCCCTCCAGCTGCGCATCTTCCGCGATCGCCAGCAGCTCTTTGAAATGCGGCCCTGGCGCATAACCAGCCTCGATCAGGTCGCGTCCGGTTACCAGCAGCGCGGGTTGCACCTGCTCGGCCGGGGTCTGAGTAAAGCGTTCTTTCGCGTACTGGTAGAGATGCAGCAGGCCATGGCTCGAAAGACAGTCGATCCGGTGCAACTCCAGGTGCTGCGCAAAGCCCGGCAGCCGGAAGAACCGCTTCAGCGTGGACTCCTTCATCTTCTCGATATCGCCGAAGCGCATGTGGTTCGCCACAAGGGAAAGGATCTGCGCTGTCTCGTCGTTTGAAAAGCGAAGCCTCCGGCAGATCGCCTCCGCAATGCGAGTCCCTACCTCCGCGTGCCCGTTGAAGCGTATGCGGTCAGGCGCGCGCACAAAGGTTGCAGGTTTGCCAACATCGTGTAGCAGCGCAGCCCAGGCAAGTGTGGCAGGTGTGCCCGGCGCGAGTTTTTCAAGCAGCAGAAGGGTGTGTACCCAGACGTCGCCCTCTGGGTGATATGCAGGCGGCTGCTCAACACCGCGCATCCTCCCAACTTCGGGCAGCACTTCTCCAAGCAGCCCTGTTCTCTCAAGCATCACAAAAGCAGGCCGCGCGTGGCCTTCGGTGAGCATGCGGGTGAGCTCATCACGGATCCGTTCGGCGCTGACCTGGTGAATGGTTGCTGCTTGAGCTCGGATCGCGTCTTCTGTCACAGTCTCGATGGCACAACCAAAACGCGCCGCAAAGCGCACTGCGCGCAGCATGCGCAGCTTGTCTTCCGCAAAGCGGCGCGCCGGCTCGCCGATCGCGCGGACCAGGCCCGCTTCGAGATCCTCGCGGCCGCCCACATAGTCGAGCACCGCATCGGCCACGTTACCGATTGCACGCAGCCGCAGCGGGTCGAGCAGCATGCCGTTGATGGTAAAGTCGCGTCGCTCCACATCCTCGGCCGCACTCTTCGAGAAGCGGACCGACTCCGGGTGCCGGCCATCCTGGTAGGCGCCATCGTTGCGGAAGGTGGCCACTTCCGTCATGATCTCGGACCCGTCCGGCGCAGGCGAAACTACCAGGATGACGCCGAAGTGCGCACCCACGGCAAAGGTCTTTGCAAAGCTCGCGAGCACCACCTCGGGGACCGCGCTGGTGGCGACGTCGTAGTCCTTCGGCTCCACGCCGAGCAACAGATCGCGCACACAGCCGCCGGCGAAGTAGGTCTGGTTGCCGGCGTCGCGCAGCCGCTCGACGATGGCCTCGGCTGCGCGAAAAGCTGGAGTGTCGAACATCTTAAAATCTCCTGGACGCGGGCTGGCAGGCAGCTCTTTTGGCTCGCTCAAAGACGGCCCGTCAGCACGCTCTTATGTCACACCTACGGTTGCTTTGCTTGGTACGCCGGCAGCTGGCTTCTCGCCGCTGCTTCTAAACGTTTCAGGGGCTGCTACTACCGGCCCCGCGGCTGCTTCTACTATAGATAAATGGCCTCAAGCGTTAGAACGATCGATCCGACAGGGACAGGGCAGTCCCCTGGTTCAAGCTCCCGCCCGAGCCCCGACTTGCAGCAGCCTTCAGGCTTCATCCTAGGCATAGAGAGCTCCTGCGACGAGACCGCCGCTGCAGTGGTCGCGAGCGGCCGGCGTACGCTCTCAAACGTAGTGGCTTCGCAGATCGCCGTGCACGCGCCCTACGGCGGCGTGGTGCCGGAGCTGGCCTCGCGCGAACACCTGCGCAATATCGTTCCGGTTGTCCGTGCCGCGCTCGCCGAGGCCGGCATCTCTGCCGCAGAGCTAAGCGCTGTTGCCGTCACCGAGGGTCCGGGCCTGGCCGGCGCCCTGCTGGTCGGCATCAGCTATGCCAAGGCACTGGCCTTCGCGCTTGGTAAGCCGCTGATTGCAATCAACCACCTGGAAGGGCACATCCACGCCGTGCTGCTCGAGCAGGCCGAGCTCGCCCGGGAGGCCGTGGACGCGTCTCAGTCGGGCGCGCCGCCTGGCGCAATGCAGGGCGCAGACGCGAGGATCCCCGAAAGTATTCAACCAGCCCTCGCGCTCGTCGTCTCCGGCGGCCACACGCACCTCTACCTGGCAAGACAAACGTCCAGCGGCTGGCACTATCGCACCGTTGGCCGAACCGTTGACGACGCAGCCGGAGAAGCCTTTGACAAGGTCGCCAAGCTGCTTGGTCTGGGCTATCCCGGTGGACCCTGGATCGATGCCCTGGCTGCGCACGGCGACTCACGCGCGGTGCCCTTCCGGTTTGCCGAGGTTCGCCCGCGCGCGCATCGGCAGAGGCCCGGTAGCGCGCCAACTGGCGAGGAGAACTCTGCAGACACGCTCTTCTCCTTCAGCGGGATCAAGACGGCTGTGCTCCGTTACGTGGAAAGCCATGGCCTCGCGCTGGCAGCCGAGGCGCGCCGACTCGCGCTCGCGGCTGATCCCGACGCGAAAGCCGCCGACGCCCTCGCTCTCTGCGACGAGCAGACGCTGGGGCTGATCGCCTCCTTTCAGCGCGCCGTCGTTGAGAACCTGCGCGAGCGTAGCTTTCAAGCGGCTGAGCGACTAGGCGCAGGCCGGATCTTGGTCTCAGGTGGGGTCGCGGCCAATCGTGAGCTGCGCGTCCGGTTCACCGCCGAGGCCGCGGCGCGCGGGCTGCCTATCGCCTTTCCTTCGCTCGCGCTTTCCACCGACAATGCCGCCATGATCGCGGCCGCCGCATGGCCCAAACTTCTGGCTGGAGACTTTGCCTCGCCCCGGCTCTCGGCCGAACCGGCGCTGCGCCTAGGCCGCTAGCCGAGCCGACTAAGACAGAGGCCCGGCAGTGCGACTGGTAAACTCTACGAAACACCCGACGGAAAGATGCCGCACACACGCCCATCGCATGCCGATCCAACTCTTCAACACTCTTTCCAGCAAGGTCGAAGCGCTCGTTCCAGCCGATGGCGCGAATCTGCGCCTCTACGCGTGCGGACCCACTGTGTACGACTACGGTCACATCGGCAACTTTCGAACCTTTCTGCATGTAGACGTGCTCCGGCGCACGCTTAAGCTCGAAGGCATGGCAGTCGAACACGTGATGAACATCACCGATGTTGACGACAAGATCATCCGCAACGCGACTGCCGCGGGTCTGCCCATTGGCGATTACACCCGGCTTTTTGAAGAAGCTTTTTTCGAGGATCTTGACGCGCTCGGCGTAGAGCGCCCCAGCGTGATTGCGCGCGCTACCGAACACATTCCCGAGATGGTCACGCTTATCGAACGTCTGCGCGACCGCGGCGCCGCCTACCAGGCAGAAGACGGCAGCTGGTACTTTCGCCTCGCCAGTTTTCCTGAGTACGGCAAGCTTTCCAAAAGAGATTTCAGCGGCATGCACGACGGCGCGCGGGTCGAGGTAGACGAGTACGACAAGGATTCGGTCCGCGACTTTGCGCTGTGGAAAGCAGCGAAACCGGGCGAGCATTTCTGGCCGACGGCGCTTGGCCCAGGGCGGCCTGGCTGGCATATCGAGTGCTCCGCGATGGCGATGGAGTATCTCGGCAACTCCTTTGACCTGCATGCGGGCGGCGAGGATCTGATATTTCCTCACCACGAAAATGAGATTGCCCAGTCTGAGTCGGCAACCCACGAGATCTTTGCGCGGCACTGGTTTCATGTGCGCTTTTTGCTGGTTGAAGGCCGGAAGATGTCGAAGTCGGCGGGAAACTTCTACACACTGCGCGACCTTCTACTTAAGGGATACAAGGCCTCGGCTATTCGCTCGCTGCTCATCTCTGTGCCGTACGGGCAGCAGCTCAACTTCACCTTTGAAGGGTTAAGCGCCGAGACGGCGGCCGTGGAGCGGCTGCGCGCCTTTGCTCTGCGCATACGTGAGGGTCGCTGGGTCGAGGGCGCAGACCCTGGGCTGCTTGAGGAGACGACGGCTGCCGGTGACCAGATGATCGCAGCGCTTGAGCGAGACCTGAACACGGCGGAGGCGCGTGCAGCGATCTTTGAGCTGGTGCGCAAAGCCAATGCGGCTGCGGATGCAGGCTCACTGCTCGCCCAAAATGCGGCGGCTATCCTTGCAGTCATGGCCCGTTTTGACGCGGTCTTCCAGGTGCTTGGCGATCGCGATGCCGAGATCACCCGCGCGGCTCTGGACTGGGCCGAGTCCGAAGGCCGCCTTGACCAGGTACCGCCCGAGGTGCTGGCGCAGCGCTCGCTGAGCGACGCGCAGATCCATGCGCTGGTTGAAGAACGCAGGTTGGCGCGGCGCAACCGCAACTTCGCGCGTGGCGATGCGATCCGCGACGACCTACTAAGTAAAGGCATTCTGCTTGAAGACTCTAAAGAGGGCGTGCGATGGCGGCGCAAGTGAAGTAGACATGCCTACGCGTGTCATCTCCAGTCAGGGTGAGACCTCGGTGCTCTCCGCAGCGACAAGCTCCTGCAGGTTGACGGCATGAGGCAATGCGCGCATCAGCACCACGTACACAGCGCCTGAAACAAAGAACCCGACAAACCATGCGTAGTCATAGAGAAAGCGCAGCGGCGGCAGCACCAGCCCGCAGAGAGCGAGCATCACGCCGAGAGCCAGCGCTACCAGCGCTCGCGGGTTGAAGCCGCGCGCGTACTCGTAAGGGCCGCCGCGGTGGTAGAGGGAGCCGACCTCGAGCTTGGTTCCGCGAATCAGATAATAATCGGCAACCATGATGCCCGCGACCGGCCCCAGCATCCCGGAGTAGCCCACCAGCCAGCCGAAGATATAGTTGCCGAAGCTGCTCATCAGCTTCCAGGGCATCATCGCGAGCCCGAGGAAGCCGGTGATAAGCCCGCCAGTGCGGAAGCTGATCAGTCGCGGCGCAAGATTTGAGAAATCATTGGACGGCGAAACTACGTTGGCCCCTATGTTGACGTTCAGCGTTGCGACCAGCAGCGCAATGAGTGCCAGGAGCGCGATGGCCGGCTGGTGAAAACGGCCGAGCAGCGTGATGGGACTCCAGATCGGCTCCCCGAAGACAACGGTTGAGGCAGATGTGACGGCGATACCAATGAACGAGTAAAAGGTCATCGCGACCGGAAGTCCGAAGGCCTGACCGACAATCTGCGACTCCTGTGACTTGGCATAGCGCGTGAAGTCAGGAATGTTCAAGGACAGCGTCGCCCAATAACCCACCATCGCGGTCAGCATAGGAAAGAAGAAATGCAAAAAGCTGCCCGTCGAGTGGAAGCGGCTGGGCGCCCGCAGCATAGGCCCGAAGCCGCCGGCCTTGTGCAGCATGTAGCCGAGTAACACCAGAGACATGACCAGCATGAAGGGCGCTGAGAAACTCTGTAGAAAACGGATCGACTCGACACCGCGCCAGACCACGGCCATGTTCAGCAGCCAGAAGCCAAGGAAACACGTCCACAGCACCCACGGCATCGACGAGGAAGCGGGCCACAGAACATGCACCATCGCGTCAAGCGCCTGGCCCCCAAGCCAAGACTGTATGCCAAACCAGCCGCAGGCGACGATGGCCCGCAGCAGGGCAGGAACATTGGCGCCCAGCAGCCCGAAGGAGGCGCGCACCAAGACCGGGAACGGGATGCCGTACTTGGCGCCGGCATGCGCGTTGAGGATCATGGGGATCAGCACGATCAGATTGCCAAGCAGAATCGTACCAACGGCCTGCTCCCAGTTCATGCCGCCTGCAATCAGCGAGGAGGCAAGCATGTACGTGGTCACCTCCATCGACATCGAGAACCAGAGCGCGATGTAGTTATAAGTGGTCCAGGTGCGCTCGGCCGGCGAGGTGGGCGCCAGGTCCTGGTTGTAGAGGGTGCTGTCATGGCCCGTCGCCCTGCTGCTGGCTGTCATTCTCGTGTCGTCCCCAGGTCGCTTTCTGGTTTGGTCTGAATTTAGCAGACCACCCGGCGCAGCAGGAATCACAAAGAGGTGTCGGCTTAGGCGTGATACACGTTATAGCTAACCTCAGCCTCTACTCCAGACTTCAATGAAGGTTCCCGTCATGCGCAGCCGCCTTGAGCGCTACTTTCAGTTTGCAGAGCACAATGCCCGATGGCGAACCGAGTTACTCGCCGGGCTGACCACCTTCATCACGATGGCGTACATCATCTTTGTCAATCCATCCATCCTGTCGCAGACCGGGATGCCGCTTGCTGCAGTCACCATCGCGACCTGCCTGGCAGCAGGAGTTGGCTCTGTGCTGATGGGCGCTCTGGCGAACTATCCACTCGCGCTTGCGCCTGGCATGGGGTTGAACGCGTACTTCACCTATACCGTTGTCAAAGGGACGGGTATCCCCTGGCAGACAGCGCTCGGCGCGGTTTTTATCTCTGGAGCGCTGTTTTTGCTGCTAACTCTGGGCGGCATCCGCCAGCGGTTAGTTGCCGCGATCCCGCATCAACTGCATGCCGCAGTGGCTGGCGGCATCGGTCTCTTCATCGCGCTCATCGGTCTGCGTAACTCAGGCATCGTCGTCCCTGCCTCGGCAACGATGGTTGGTCTCGGCGACCTGCACGCACCCTCCACTCTGCTGGCGGTCTTCGGCATTCTGCTCACTGCGGTGCTGCAAACCTTCGGCGTGCGAGCCTCCATGCTATGCGGCGTTTTAGGCACCACGCTCTTGGGAGTTCTCTCCCACCAGGTCGCCTGGCATCCGGTGCTGGTCTCGCCACTTGCCATCCGCGCCACAGCCTTTCACCTGGACCTGCGCGGCGCGCTCCACATCAATGCATTCGAGATCATCTTCGTCTTCCTCTTTGTCGACCTGTTCGACAACATCGGCACGCTGGTTGCAGTCACCGAGCGTGCCGGCCTTATCTCACCCGACCACACCATCCCTCGCCTGAGACAGATCTTCTTCGCTGACGCGATTGCGACGGTCTTCGGCTCGCTTGCCGGGACTTCCACCGTGACCAGCTATGTCGAGAGTGCCTCAGGCGTCGCGGCCGGTGGACGCACCGGGGTGACCGCGATCACAACCGGTCTGCTTTTTTTCGCGTCGATCGGCGTTGCTCCACTGGTTGGCGCGATCCCCAACTTTGCCACCGCACCGGCGCTGATCCTGGTTGGCGCATTAATGGTGGCGAGCGTGGCAAAGATCGAGTGGGAGAATCCCCGCTTCGCATTCCCCTCTTTCCTCACTATCCTCACCGTGCCGCTGACTTACTCGATCGCAACTGGACTATCCTTCGGCATCATCAGCTTCGCCGCCATCGAGCTCGCAACCGGTCACGGCCGCAAGCAGCACTGGATGCTCTATCTGCTGGCCACTTTGTTTTGCGTGCGTTTTCTCTATATGCGCCACGGCTGATAGGGGGTGGCCCGGAAGCGAGCAGGTCGCCACACCATCACGCTTGGCCCAGACTCACACAGAGCCGGCCCTGCCTACCGATGCTCGAAAAGCTACGGCATGGTGGTATGCGCCAGGTGCAGTCCGCGCTCGGACATCATCTCGACAAGATTTCAGAAGCTAAGCTTGCAGCGCCGGTACCAGCGTACGCCGAGGATGATCCCCGGAGTGAGCAGGTCCGAGCAAACCTGCGCGAGTGTCGCTCACGGCTGGCTCTACTTCGGCGATCTTTCGCTTATCGAAGGATGTTCGACAGCTGCCAGAGATGGTGGGCATACCCTATCTTGACGTCGTAGCGACCCTGTCCGGGGACGGAAGCAGACTGTTGCTGTTTTACGTAAATCGCCAAAGGACACGTTTAGGAGCCGCTGTGCTCGATCTTACTTCTTTCGGCGTAAAGAGTATGCCCGCTCAAGGTCACCACGATTGCCGGAGAAGGTCTACTCGACAAGAACAACGAATACAAGCCAAACCGTATAACCGCCGTAACTCACTCCGAGAAGTTCACAGCCAGATAGGCTTAACCTTGCGCGGCCGTGCATCCATCAGCCTGTGCTTTGTCCAATGATGGAGCCTCGTAGAAAGACCGTGGATCACTCTCGCGGGCGTCTGCTCACCCCGCGGCATGGCTCACCTCACCACCTATCGGCATTGCCTAGCAAAGTTGGATGAGCGGCACAAGTTGCTCATCTCGCACGACTAGGGAGCAGACACAACCAGCGACCAGCTTCCCCTAGTGCTGTAAAGAAGCAGTTACTTTAGAGCAGAAGCTGGCCACTCCTAAGACAAGACAGGCCGCCGGTTTATTTACGATAGGCATATGCATTGTTCGCAGTTCTGGTGGCACAGGGTAGCACGGATCTGCCTCTGCCTAGGGTTTGGCCCGGACTGGACGCAGATCGGTCATGCGTAACCAGCACGAGCTAGACATTGCCCCTGCACTCCTGGCGGCCAACCAGTGCTCGCAGCAAGCATTTCTCATCTTTGATCGGTCCCTGCGGATCGTACACGCGAGCAACAATCTTAGCTCAGTCTTGCGGCTCGAAGAGCACGCGTGCATCGAGGGGGCGAGTGTAGGTGCGCTTCTGCGGCTCACCGTGGGCACTGAGCCGGATCAGCTGCGCGCAGCGGAGCAATGGCTACGTAAATCAACACGAAGTCTGAAGGATGCGGCTTGTCCGTCACCACTGCTTTACATGGCGGCAACTTCGCAGACCTTGCGCGCCAGTGTCAGAAGAATCGACACACAATACCAGGTTCTGACCTTTGAAGACGTCACCATCCAGCCGATCGCTGAGCGCGATTTACATTTGCTTGCCTTCCACGATCGCCTTACAGGCCTGCCGAATCGTGCTCTGCTGGAGCAAAAGCTCGACCAAACGCTTCAACGGCTTGCTTTAGGTGCAGTAGAGACGGTCACGGTGCTCTTTATTGACCTTGATCGCTTTAAGATAGTCAATGACACACTTGGACACGCAATCGGGGATGATCTTCTCCGCACAGTGGGCGATCGTCTAAAGAGCTCTGTGCGTGATTCTGACACACTTGCCCGCATGGGTGGAGACGAGTTTGCGGTGCTGCTCGAGCACTCATCCAAGCAAGACGTAGCATCGGCTATGGCGACACGGATTATTGACTTGGTGCAGAAGACATATCTCTTGGACGGTAACATCGTGAACGTTGGTGCAAGCGTGGGTATTGCTATCGCCCCGCATGATGGAACGACACGCGATCGACTTCTCAAGAGCGCCGACCTCGCGCTTTATCACTCGAAGGCTGCAGGACGGGGAGTATTCCATTTTTTCGAGACCACCATGGAGGAAAACGCCAACAGGCGACGAGCGCTTGAAGTTGATTTACGCAAAGCGCTGATGCTTCGTCAATTCGAGTTACACTATCAACCCCAAATCGATGTGCGAACGCAATCGATCCTGGGCTTGGAAGCGCTGCTGCGATGGAGGCATCCGAACAGGGGCCTCGTGTCTCCGGCGGACTTTATGCCCTTGGCCGAAGAGATTGGATTGCTGATACCGATCGGGAACTGGGTTCTCAAGACAGCTTGTAAAGAAGCGGCGCGCTGGCCCGAATTCATGACCATCGCCGTGAATACGTCCGCGCTTCAACTGGCGGCAAAAGATTTTGTCGCGTCGGTCAAGAGCGCGGTCGAAACTGCGGGCCTAGATCCTTCTCGATTAGAGCTAGAGATAACCGAGGACACTTTGCAGCGCGGTGGTAAAGCGTTGCTGCCTGCACTGAATGCGCTTCGTAGCTTTGGGGTTCGCATCGCTATGGATAGTTTCGGAGTCGGTGTCGCTTCCCTGAGCCAGGCAGTGACATTTCCCTTTGACAAAATCAAGCTGGACCGAACGCTGATAGGCATGCAGGCAATAGACGCAAAAAGCCGGGCGATCGTCCGCGCTATCTCCGCTCTTGGGCAGAGTCTAGGTATTTCAACTTTAGCTGCCGGCGTCGAAACTTCGGAGCACTTATCTCACGTGCAGGCAGAAGGGTGCCAATACGTGCAGGGCTTTTACTATAGCGAAGCTCTACCGGCGAGGGAGCTGACAGATCTCTTTGCCAAGCTCGATTCACGTGAGTAAAGCTGGGATGCACGCGGAGGCCAGTCGTGAGTAGGGAGATGTATCGGATTGTCTATTGCAGTCGTAACCTCATCGAGGGAACAGCGCTCGATCGGGATGCCGAAATCAGCCAAATCCTTGCGACTTCGCGACAGAACAACCGGCGAGACAACGTGACAGGCGCCCTGCTTTTCAGCTCGGGCTTCTTTGCTCAGGTGCTAGAAGGCCCACAGGCGGCAGTCGAGCAAGTCTTCGAACGGCTCCAGCGCGATGAGCGGCATGGGGACGTGACCGTGCTCGAGATTGCGAAGGCGGGCCACCGTGACTTTCCAGAGTGGGCTATGGCGCACGTTCAACCGCCGTCACAGGAGCAAGCCGCCGGCATCGCAGCGAAGCTTGATCTTGCCCTGCTCCAGCCGACCTCGGCCGGAAGCGAGATACTCGACCTGCTTCGTGGGTTGGTCATTCAGGAGGAGTAGAGGCTGCTGGCATGGGGCTCTCACAGGACGCGCCAAGCTCAAGCAAAGTGATACTTGGGCAGTCCTATGCCAGATCTAAAGCATTTTGGATTCATCTCCAATCAATCGACTGAGCGAAGCCCGGAATTACAAGTCAGCCAGCGAGAAGGCGATCATAGCGTTGTAGCGAGCGAGGATCGCTGCCTGATCGACAAAGCCGTGTTTGCGCATGGGAAAAAGTGCTACGGTGTACGGCTTGCCGTCGAGCAAGAGCGCATTCATAAACACTCCTCGTTTTGCGGGTGCAAATTCTCGTCCTAGGTGTCGAACATGATTAGCAAAGCACCACGCAGAGTACGCGCGCGAGGAATCATCGATGCCTGGTCATAGCCGGAAGCATTGTCTTGTGGAAGCTTAGGTAGAGATTCTCCCCACGTTAAATCGTAAGAGCGCCAGTTCGTCACGGGAGCAGGGTAAGCGTGTGGTCTTGGCCGTGCTTATGAGGGGTGTCACAACTATGTATCCACATAAGTTTATGTGGATACATAAGCTATGAGGGTGTGGTCTGAGTCGTGCCCGAGAGGTTCCACGGGAGCATTTGGCTGATCCTGCTGATGGGGTGATCGGCGATTCGTTCAAGGACGTGGTGGAGATAGATCTCCGGATCGAGCCCGTTGAGCTTGGCCGTGCCGAGCAGAGAGTATATCGCCGCGGCGCGTTCCCCTCCGGAGTCTGAGCCGGCGAAGAGGAAGTTCTTGCGGCCGAGCGCGACGACGCGCAGCGCGCGTTCGGCCGCGTTGTTATCGATCTCGAGCTTTCCATCGTCGACATAGCGTGTGAGTGCACGCCAGCGCGAGAGCGCGTAGCGGATCGCCGCCGCGGTGTCGGACTTCGTCGAGAGCTTTGCGAGTGTGGCTTCAAGCCAGGTGTGCATGCCGTCGAGCAGCGGCCTTGCTCTGGCTTGCCGGGTGGCCTTCCTGATCTCTGCCCTGCTGCCCCGTATCTCGGCTTCGATGGCGTAAAGCGCAGCGATACGCTTGATGGCCTCGCTGGTCGTTGGCGACGGGTGCGCGATATGGATCTCGTGGAACTTGCGCCGGGCGTGCGCCCAGCAGGCCACTTCGTAGATCGCTCCACCGTCGTAAAGATGGTGGAACCCGGCGTAAGCATCGGCCTGGAGTGCAGCTCGGTAGAGCTTGAGATGTTGTCCTGGACGCTCTCCCTTGCGGTCGGGCGAATAGGCGAACCAGACGGCGGGCGGGGTCGTATCGCCGGAAGGCCGATCATCGCGGACATAGGTCCAGAGCCGTCCGGTCTTGGTCTTACCGTTGCCGGGCTCGAGCACCGGGACCGGGGTGTCGTCAGCGTGCAGCTTGCTTGCCGCCAGAACGTGATCGCGTACAGCTTCAACCAGTGGAGTCAACAGCTCGCTGGTTGCGCCGACCCATCCGGCCAGCGTCGAGCGATCCAGGGCGACGCCTTCACGGGCATAGATCTCCGACTGCCGATAGAGCGGCTGATGATCGGCATACTTCGAGACCAGCACGTGCGCGAGCAGACCAGGTCCCGCGAGGCCGCGGTCGATAGGCCGCGAAGGCGCCGGAGCCTGCACGATGCGGTCGCAGGTATCGCAGCTCAGCTTGGGGCGCACATGACGCAACACCTTCCACCCCACGGACGAAGACCTGTCTGCGGGGACCCCGGCTTGAAGCTGGAGCGCACATACTCCAGCATCTCGGCATCATCTTGGCCCAGCTCGCGCAGTCGGCCTCCACAGTCAGGGCAAGCCTCATGGGCTGGCATATGCGTGTGGATCTCGCGCGGAAGATGATCGGGCAAGGGCCGGCGGAAGGGCTTGGTTGGGACTAGACGCTCGGCTCGAGCAACAGGTTGTACTTGTTCGATTGCAGTGGCAACCTCGAGATCTTCGATCTGTAACTCAAGCTGTTCGATCTGGCGGAGCACCTTCTCGCTCTTGCTGCCGAAGAGCATGTGCTTGAGCTTCTCGACCAGCAGCAGGAGGCGTTCGATCTCGGTTGCGCGTGAGCTGAGCGTCGCGATGTATCGCTCATGCTGCGCCCTGAAGTGATCGTGCTGGGCTTGATGGTGGTCGCGCTCCGCCAGGATCATCGCCTTCAACGCAGCCGGGTAAAGCGCGTCCAGATCGGCCTCGTTGGGCGCTGAGAACATGAGCGGAGTATGTCATAAAGCAAGGCGGCTTAATAGAGGAAAAGCCGCATGAATACAGGAGATAACACTTAAACACTCATCACGAGTTCTGCCGTTCGAAGAGGCGCTCTCCAGTCGATTCCTTCCAGCAACATCGACAACTGCGCACGGCTCAGAGATACAGTACCACTGCTTGAGGCCATACGAACCGCCCTCGTTCCAGCCGCTTGGCAAGCAGGCACAATCCGTCACCGTCAAACCAGAGCACCTTCACGATGTCACCGCGGCGACCGCAAAAAACGAAGACATGACCGGACAACGGCTGCTGTTCGAGCACCGTCTGCACCTGCGCACTCAGACCATGGAAGCCGCGCGGGCCATGTCCGTGACACCGGCAGCAATCCAGATCCGGGTGCCAACTGGCACAGAAATCACGAGCGCAGACTCCTGAGCACCGCACGCACGACGGCTGGATCAACGCTGCCTTCCAAACTGATCCGTACCTCACCGGGCAGCTCGATGTGAATCGCTCCGCATCGCTCGGGAACCACTTCGCCAGGCTCAGACTCCGGGATCGCCTGGTCTTCTACGACGCTGACAGGCAGTAACTTCATCGCAGGTTGAGCAGCAGCCCCAAGCTTGCCGTCGCGATACAAGCGTCGCCACTGAAAGACCTGGTTCGCGTTGACACCGTACTTCAACGCCACACGCGCCACCGAAGCCCCCGCTTCCAGCGTCTCCTCCACCACCCAACGACGCTCCACGGTACTCCGTCGACGACGAGGACCCGCAACCAGCCCACCGCTTACATCAACGTCAACCATCCACACATCATCACGTCAGAAGAACACCATGTACACGCGGCCAAGACAGGATGCTTACGGAGTGCCTGTTGATCCGTGGGGAACAACGCTGGTCGAGTGCCAGGGTGATTGGTGCTCTTGCTGACGTGATGATGGTGAAGGGCGTTCCTGAGCACCTTTGATCAGACAACGGACCTGAGTTCGTCGCCAGGGATCTGCGCAAGTGGCTGGCAGGTACAGGCGCAAAAACGTTGTACATCGAGCAGGGTTCACCGTGGGAGAACGGCTACTGCGAAAGCTTCAACTCCAAGCTTCGGGACGAGTTCCTCAATGGGGAGATCTTCTACTTGATGAAGGAACTGCGCGTGCTTGCCGAACGCTGGCGGGTGCACTACAACACCATCCGGCTACACTCTCCGCTGGGTTACCATGCACCAGTTCCGCAGACCTACCCGGCCTTCCAAAGCACGGGGTATGGAGAAGTGCAAACCGCTACACGCTTCCCCCTTCCCCACACGGCGGCTACCAACCAACATTGTTAGCGTTACACTAACTCTTCACTTGATAGAAAAGGACGGGCAGGCCAAGCTTCCGGGTCAGGGCCGCGCAGCCTCGGTGCAACCAGGGCCGAGGGCAGCCTTGACGCGCAGCTGGCTGAAACAATCCTGGCCGAATCCGAGATCGAGAATGAATCGAGCTTGTACTCGGTTGGTTTCGCTTCCACAAGCCTCGCGCTCGCGTCCTGCTCATCGAACAACGCTGTCGAACAAACACGGTTGCACTCGCTCCGGAATGGAATGCTCGGCGAGGTACTTAGGATTTCTTCGAGTCCTCTGCAGGAGTTTCGACCAGAGCCGGTACGGGTGTCTGCGGTGTCAGCAAAGGCACTCGCTTATGCCACTCTGTGGCCTGCTCATAGGCATATGCAAGTGCGAGGACTTTCCCTTCTGAAAAGTGCGGGCCCGCGATCATCAGCCCGACGGGTAGACCGCTCTTTGAAAATCCGCAGGGCAGACTCAGTGCCGGAATCCCGTACACGTCGGCCTGCAGTGTGTTCGCGCAGCCTGAGGTCGGGTCAAAAAAGTCGTAAGTCTTTTTCGGCGTTCGATCCGCCATCTCTCTGGCCAGTGACTCGTTGATCGTCTTGGGCAAACTTGTGGTGGTTGGCATAACCAGAAGGTCAATATCCTGGTCCTTAAATGCTGCATCAATGACACGTCGAAGCGTAGCCAGCGTCGTGTGCGAGACGGAGCTCTGGGCCGCACTCAAGGGTGCGGTGATCCCCTTCATGTCGATCACGGTGGGCGGCATATAGTCCATCCCCGACTCTTTGATAAGCGGTTCGTGATACGCCGCGGTATCGCCAAGCCCGCTAAAGAAATTGTCGCCCTGCGGTATAGTCGGCAACGTTGCGCGTGAAGTAATTCCCTTGGTCAGCTTAGTTAATACTTCGCAAGCGGTGCTGACGGCTTCCGCGACCTCCGGCTCCAGGTGATCGTAGTACTCTACAGGGGCACCCAGGCGAAAACCTGAGACCGGCTGCTTCATGGACTTCACATAGTCTTCCTGCGGGTTTTGGACACTGTAGATATCAAGATTGTCATAGCCGGTCATTTGGGTGAGCATCATGGCTACATCTTCCACCGTGCGCGCCATGGGCCCGCAGTGATCGAGAGATGCCAGGCAGGGTATGATGCCGCGGATCGAGACCAGCCCGGTCGTGGGCTTGATCCCGACAACGCCGCACCAGGAGGAAGGCACGCGGATGCTTCCGCCGGTATCGGTGCCCAGGGCCGCGTAACAAAGATCCGCAGCCACAGCCGCGCCTGAGCCGGAAGACGAGCCTCCGGTTAACTTCGCAAGATCCCATGGATTGCGAGCCGGGCCAAAGTAGGACACGTCGCCGGTGCAGCCAAGCGCAAACTCATGCAGATTCAGCTTGCCTAAGATCACAGCGCCGGCTGCTTTGAGGCGCCGCGCGACCTCGGCATCGGCAGCAGGGACGCGGGTGCGGAACATGGGGCTGGCGGCCGTCGTGCGCGTGCCCGCTGTATCTATGTTGTCCTTGAGCGCAATCGGAATGCCGTGCAGCGGACTGCGGAGTTTACCCGCATGGGCTTCTTCGTCAAGCCGTGCCGCTTGCTCAAGCGCCTGCGCGGCCATCACGGTGATGTACGCGTTTACCTTCGGGTTATAGGTTGCGATGCGTGCTAGAGCCGCCTGTGTAAGCTGGGTGGAGCTCACGGTACGGTTATGGATGCGAGCCGATGCTTCGGCTAAAGTCAGACCGGTCAAGCCATCCTCCGCGACATTCTCTCCAGCGGCCGCTGTCAGGCTCGGCCAGGCTATTCCGAAGCTCAGCAGCGCAAGCATACGCCCGCACATGCCTGCCATGTCGCGCCGTGAAAGCTTTTCCATGCACTCTCCTCTTCCTTCAAGGCAAGCCTCGCTTGTATGCGTAGAGAGTGCAAGCGAAAAGAAGCAATCCCCAGCGGGAGGCACCTAAGCCTGCCAGCAGAGCACGAAGTTGGCGCCTCTGCTTGCAAAGTCCGATCCGGTGGTGCGACGCTCCGCCTTCTCAGGCTACAAAAAGCAACCTTCTTAGGATCGCCTGGCTGGGCCACTTAGTCGCACAGCTGAGCGCATAGGCCTTCCTTATGGTGCTGATAGCGACTTCTTATACCGTCAGGTCGCTCTACTTCATACGACCTTTTGTTAGCACCAGCGACATACCTCAAGCCGTCTGCAATCAAAGTAAGTGTTTATCAGACTCGTCTATGTTGCCTCTTCCGAGAACGTCTGTATTTAGTTGCCGCCCACACAGTTCCAAGCTATGGTGATGCATGTTCACCAGGCTCCCGCTGATCGCCATGGTTCTGCTCGCACACCTCCACGCGCTCGCTGCGCCGGGAGCAACGTCGGAGCCGGAGGCCAGTCACCCACAATGGATCGACTGCGGCTCGCTATTTGATCCAGCCACAGGCACGCTCCCTCACCAAGTGCTCATCAGGATCGAAGGGGAGCGCTTTGCATCGATCGCCGCTGCCGAGCACCCGCCGGCAGGCGCACTCGATCTCTCCGAGGAGACCTGCCTTCCCGGCCTTATTGACGCGCATACCCACGTGCTGCTGCACGGAGACGTGACCGCTGCCGATTACGACGTGCAATTGCTCAAGGAGTCGCAGGCGTTTCGTGCGATACGCTCAACGACCTCCGCGCGCCTCGCGCTCACCTATGGCTTCACCACCATCCGCGATGTCGAAACACCAGCAGACCTTCCATCGCGCAGTGCAGGCCAGCGTCGAGATAGCCTTCGGCACCGATGTGGGAGGTTTCGAGTGGACAACGGATCCAGCGGTAGAGTTCCCCCTGATGGTGCGCGATGGCATGAAGCTGGCCGCGTCGTTGCAGGCATCCACGCTCGGTGCGGTAAGTCTGCTGCGCATGCAGGATGAAGTAGGCAGCGTGGATCCGGGCAAGTATGCAGACCTGGTAGCGCTGCGCGGGGATCCTTTGACCGATGTTACCCTGCTCGAGCACATCGACTTCATGCTCAAAGGGGACGCTGTTTACAAGAAAAACGGTCGCGAAGTGTCTTCCCTGAGCGTGCCTCGATAGCTCGGCTTCCGACGATAGCTCGCGGGAATCGACTGCAAACGTAAGCGAACCACTCACCAGCGGAGCCTACCGGTGCACAAGCGTCTCCTGCTTTTTGTTCTTCTCTTCTCTTACGCATTTCTCCGCGCACAGGCGCAGCAGCCTTTCCTCAACGACGCACAGTGGGCGAGCATTCGCGACGAGGCAAGCGGCGCAGCGCCGTACGAAAACCTGCGCGTGCTCACCCGTCTGCATCGTGTCCCGGCCACGCCCGAGTTTGACCAGGCTGCCGATTACATGCTCGCGCGCGCCAAAGAGTACGGCCTCGCGGACGCGCACTCTGAGCAGTTCCCTATCGACGGCAAACTTCATTACGGACTCATGCGCTCGCATCTCGGCTGGCAAGTCGAGCGAGCGAGTTTATGGCAGCTCGCGCCCGAGCATACGCTGATCGGCGACTGGGCCACCGACCCTATACGGCTTGCTGACTACAGCCACTCCGCCAATGTTGAGACCACGCTTGTGGACGTGGGCAGTGGCGCCAGCGAAGCAGATTACGCACACAAGGACGTGCGTGGGAAGATCGTCCTCGCTGACGGTGTGCTCGCGGCAGTGCAGCGGCTGGCGATCGTCGAGCACGGGGCAGCTGGCATCGTCAGTGATATGCCCAACCAAACCACCGCCTGGTCCGGTCTGGATCCGACCATCGTTCGCTGGGGCCACCTGGATGCGACCCTGACGACCGGCTTCGCCTTCATGGTCTCACCCGCCGGCGCGGGCGCTCTCCGCGTGCAGCTTGCGTCGGGCAAGCCGGTCACGCTTGGCGCGCATGTTGACGCTGAAGTCGTACCAGGCCACTGGACTGTGGTGACAGCGACCATCCCCGGTACCGATCCGAAGGCAGGCGAGGTCGTCTACAGTTGCCACCTCGATCACCAGCGGCCAGGCGCCAATGACAACGCGAGCGGCTGCGTGACGATCCTTGAAGCAGCCCGGGTGCTCACGCATTTGATTGATACCAAACAGCTGCCGCGCCCTACGCGCACCCTGCGCTTTGTGTGGGGCCCGGAGGTCGAAGGCACAATGGCTTTCCTCAGCCAGCATCCTGAAATTCGCCACGCTCTGCGGGCTGACATTCACATGGACATGGTGGGCGGCGATCCCTATAAGAACAAATCCATGCTGCACGTGACCGCGACACCCTGGTCGCTGCCCACCTTTATCACCGACGTAGGCGACCTGCTGGCCGAGACCCTGCACATCGCAGCCACCGTCTATACCGAGGATGGAAGCCACCAGCAGGAGGCCGTGATCGAAGAGCGGGACGGCGCTGGCGGAACGCGCAACGCCTTCCTGGTCGATGAGACGCCTTATGCCGAGGGGAGCGACCACGACGATTACGACTCGTCCGCCATCGCCGTGCCCTCGCTCTACCTGCGCGACTGGCCGGACATCTACATCCACACCGATCACGACACACTCGAGCAGATCGACGCCACCAAGCTGCGGCGAGTCGCTGTGCTCGGCGCAGCAGCCGGCTACATCTATGCCTGCCTGGACGCGAAACAAGCAGCCGCACTGCTGCCCTTCTTTGCAGCGCGGAGTGCGAGCCGGTTGGCGCAGGGCTTTGAGCATGCTATGCGATTTACGCTGGACCCGGCCCTCGGCCCAGCTAACGCGTGGTACGAAGGGCGCAACCTGCTGACGCAGACGCTGGCGCGCGAGCAAGCGACGCTCGCCTCCCTCGTCGCATTTGTTGCAGGCCAGCCGGTGCAGCTCGGCACTTTTACTGAGGGGCTTGAGCGGCAAGCAGCTTCGTACAGCGCCACACTCGACGCCGAAGCCAGGAGTCGAGGCGCCCACGGTGTCGCACCGGTAGCGCCCTGGCGCGGTACCGCCGACGCAGCGACGATTCCGCGCAGGCTGGACGCGGAAAATGCCTTCGGCCCACTTACCTACCAGAATGACGATGTGCTCCGCGATCGATTGGGTGCAGACAAGGTCAGCCGGATCAGGCTGCTGAGCGGTGGCTCCAGCCGCCTGCTGCGCGTGCAGGACAGCGGCGCACTCTACGCGTACGAGGCGTTTAACCTGGTCGACGGCAAACGCAGCGTCGGCCAGATCCGCGACGTACTTTCTGCTGAGTTCGGGCCTGTCCCGTTCGAGTTGATCGAGGAGTATCTGCATGCCTGCGCCGACGCAAAACTTATCACGCTGCAATAGCCGGTTGAGCGCGGGTTATGCCCAAACACACGGGAGGAACACAGCAACCTAGCCTGTATACATTGCAAATGTGTTGCATTCGCGAGAGGTCTGCGGTACTTTCGTACCTAACTCGCCAGCAGTTTACCGCTTCTTCACCAAGCGGATGCACTGCCGGTTCAGGGCACCGCACCCTCTCGGCTCTCCCCAGCCCTTTGCCTGTTCGCATAGTTTTTCTCTTGCTGTCCGCACTCTTAGGAGGTAACAGATGTTTCCCAGCGTCAAGCGCTTCGCCAACTCTCTATCCTTCTCCGCAGTCCTGCTGCTCGGCGCTACCCTGGCCTCGGCGCAGACCTTCCGCGGCGGCATCAACGGCGCGGTCACCGATGCCTCTGGAGCCGTGATTGCGGGAGCCCAGATCACCGCTACCGATGTAGCGACCGGCATTGTGCATGCAAGTGTCTCCTCCAGCGCCGGCGATTACAGCTTTAACGATCTTCCTCTAGGCCAATACACGATCAGCGTTTCGGCGCCGGGCTTTGCAACCGAAAGAATCGAGCAAGTCCCGGTTTCAGCCGGCAGCAACTACACCGCACCCGTACACCTCGGCGTGGCCGGCTCCGCGGTGAATGTGGATGTCGCTGCTTCGGCGCTTGCACTTGACACCACCACGCCAACGCAAACCACCGTGGTGGGGAACAAGGCAGTGGAAGCCGTGCCGCTCAACGGCCGCGACTTTACTCAGCTGATCGCGCTGACGCCAGGCTTTGCCGGGTACTCGGCCGGCGGTGCGGGCTCGCTCGATGGTACCCGCTTCGACCAGATCAACTGGCAGATAGATGGGATCGACAACAACGACCTTTGGGCGAACATCCCAGCTGTCAATCAGGGCGGGGTGCTGGGCATTGCTGGTATTGTGCTGCCCATCGACGCGATTGATCAGTTCTCCGTGCAGACGCAAGCCGCGCCAGAAGCGGGCCGGAATCCAGGCGGCGTCGTCAACGTCGCCCTGCGTTCGGGTACCAATCAGATCCATGGCACAGCCTATTACTTTAACCGCAATGAGGCGTATGCAGAGTCATCGCCCTTTCTGCCTGACGGTACCAAGCAGCCGGTCAATCGCAATTACAATGCGGGCTTCTCGCTCGGCGGCCCTGTTCTGCATGACAAATTCTTCTACTTTGTGACATTCGAGACGCAGCATTTCACCATCGGGCAGCAAGGCGAAGCTACAGAACCCTCTGCGGCCTACCAGGCAGCCGCGGGCGCTCTCCTCACCAAGTACAAGGTCCCATTCAATCCGGTCTCCCAAAACCTGCTCAATACTCTATGGCCTGCCTACGCGCTGACCGGACCGGCGGCTGGAGAGAACTATCTCAGCCCCGACCCGCAGTTCGGCCACAGTTACAACGGGCTGATCAAGCTCGACTACGCCATTAACTCGAAGAACAATCTGTCTGCACATTGGTTTGCCGGCCAGGGCAACCAGATCGCCCCGGAGGGCTCCGAACTGCTCCCGTACTATGAATCAGGGCCGATCCATGTGCAGAACTATGCGATCGTGCTTAACTCGACACTCTCTGCCACGACAGCAAACCAGCTGCTGCTCGGGGTAAATTACTTCAACCAGATCTTTAATGACAACGACGAATCGTTTAACGTACTCGGCACCGGCCTGGTGACCGGCAGCAGTTATCCCACCGTGGCGCCACATATTCGCATCGGTAACTTCGATGCAGTCGGCATCGTTGCCCCTTCAGGCAGAAACGACATCACAGGCCACATCACTGACGACTTCTCCTGGACCAAGGGCAAGCACGAGTTCCGGTTTGGCGGCGAGTACCGGCAGGCGCAGATCGATGCTTTCAACTCCGGGAACTCGACTGGATTGTTTCGCTTTAATGGGTCGCAGGGTCCGTGGACGAGCGCGGATAGCTCTGACAGTAATGTGCTCTCTCTGGCAGACTTTCTGGCCGGCTACGTCGATAGTTCGACGCTTGCCACCGGCGATCCCAGGCGCCAGGTGTTCATCAACACCTTCGCTCTCTTCGGGCAGGACGCCTGGAGGCTGACGCCTCGCCTGACTGTGAACTACGGCGTGCGCTACGACTACGAGGGACCGCTGCATGATCAGTACAAAAACCTTTCCATCTATGATCCCGGCCAAGGCTTTGTCTTTCAAGGCAATGGGATCAACTCCATCTACCCGCAGGACTGGAAGAACGTAAGTCCGCGCGTAGGATTCGCCTTCCAGCCGCGCGCCAATGGCGACAGGGTAGTGCGCGGCAGCTTCGGCCTCTACTTCGATCAGCCCGTGATCAGCGCGTTCCTCAACAATCATGTATCCAACAATGGCGCGATCGGCATCCAGGCGAATCCCGTAGGAAACGATCCCTTCTTTACAGAAAGCAAGTCGGGTTACACGCTTACCGCGGGTCAGCAGATCTTCTCAACCGGCGCTTCAGCTACCTGCACCGCTGCTTCACCCTGCGGCGCCTTTTCCGTGAGCCAAAACTTCAGCACGCCCTATGTGATGAGCTACAGCTTCAACCTGCAGCAGAGCCTGGGCTCCAAGATGCTGGCGCAGATGGGATATGTCGGCAACGAGTCTCGTCACTTACTCGGCACCGTCGACATCAACCAGTCGGCCTATAACACCTCGGGCGGCGCCGAGCAGAACACCCGGCCCTACTATGCTCAAGTCCCCACGCTAGGCAACATCAATCAATTAGGAACGATCGCGACAGGCAACTACAACTCGCTCCAGGCTTCACTCCGCCTGGCGAACTACCACGGCATTACTTCGCAGGTTAGCTACACCTGGAGCCACTCACTCGACGAGCTCTCCCAGTCCCGCTCGCTGCTCCCGCAGGACAGCACAACCTTCAAAGGGGATTACGGCAACGCAGCAATCGACTCCCGTGACACTTTTACCGCGTACGCGACGTATGCACTTCCTACTACAAACCGCGGGCCGAAGCTGCTGGTGAACGGCTGGGAGGTCAACGGACTGGTAAACCTGCACACCGGCCAACCCTTTACGATCTACAACAGTGAGGACACCAGCGGCACGGATGAGTTCGCGCAGCGTGTCAATGTAGTCGGCAATCCATTTGCCGGAGTAAGCCACTCCTTCAATAAAACGACCAAGAGCGAGCAGTGGATTAATCCGGCAGCCTTCGCCGAGCCCGCACCCGGCACCAACGGTGACATCCAGCGCAACGCACTCTACGGCCCAGGCTACAGCGACGTCGACGTCTCCGTCTTCAAGACAACGCCGATCACAGAGCGCCTGAAGGTTCAACTGCGTGCCGAAGTCTTTAACGTATTCAACCGGTATAACTTCGCTCCGCCTGTAAACACGCTAGGCGATGGTTTCGGCCAGCTGAATGACACCATCGGCGACTACAACGGTGCGCCTGGTATCGGGCCTGGCGAACCACTCAACGTTCAACTCGGTGGCAAAATCATCTTCTAAGCAGCAGGAGTTTTCCTTTGAAGCCTTTTCTGCCAATTCACGTCCGCGCCCTATCGATAGGAGCCATGTTCAGCATGGCTCTTTTCGTTTCTTTCGCCGGGTGGTCGCAATCCGAACAGTCAGCCGCAGCCCAGGGCGCGCTTGAGATCACTTCGCCGCTGGGCAGGCAGCTTTACGCCCTGCCAGATAATTCTGCTGTCATTACGGCACGCACTACCTTGGCTGCCGACCCAAAGAACTCTGCGCTGGTGCTGCAACTCTCCAAGGCGGAGGCCTCAAGACGACAGTACCAAGAAGCTGTCGCCGCCTGCACCGAAGGGCTCGCAAACGCGGCGCAAGATGCGGACCTGTACATCGAGCGAGGGCACCGCCTGCTGGGCCTGCGCAAGTTCAGCCAGGCTCAGCACGATCTCGAGCAAGCCACAAAACTCGACCCATCCAAGCTCGACGCGTACTACCACTTAGGCCTCGCGTACTATTTTCAAGGACTGTTTGCGCAGGCAGCGATCGCGTTCGGTAAAGCGCGTGCACTTGCAAAAACCGACGACAGCCTGATCGACTGCTCTAACTGGCTCTATGTCTCTCTGCGTCGAGCAAACGACGAAAGACAGGCAGCAGCGGTACTCGCGCGCATTACACCCGAGGTTCACAACACAGAGCCGCATCTGCTGTTTTACCTCAGGCTGCTACACTTCTATCAAGGCCAGTTAACTGAAGAAGCCGTACTGCCGCCGAAGCCCGCAGCGCCCGACGACACGGAGAGCGAGTTGTCTTTTAATACGGTGAGTTATGGCGTCGGTAACTGGAAGCTCTACCATGGGGACATACCAGGTGCGACCGTTCTCTTCCGATCTGTGGTCACCGGCCAGGCGTGGAATGCCTGGGGCTTTATCGGCTCAGAAACAGAGCTGGCACGCCTGGCAAGATAGCCGGGCCAGTCCCATTCGTCATCTCGCATGCGTGGCGACCCACATACTCAACCAGCGGTGCGCTTGCTACGCTCGATCAGGAGAATGTGATCCTCAAGCGCTTCCCGGACGCTCCTTTTCTGGGATCGAGCGGTGCGCACCTGCTTTAGGATGAAGTCGCGAAAACCTTCATGCTGGACCGCGATTGCGTTCAAGTCTTTGTCGCGGTATCGCTCAAAGTTAAATACGATTAGTACATGCGGCGCGATCGTATCCCAAAGCGTACCAACGATAGGATTATGCGCTGCCTCGCGGATCGCACGGTGAAAGTGAAGGTCAGCTAGAAGCGATGCGGGCATATCGCTGGCCCGTGCGGCCCGCTTCATATCGTCGATAGCAACTTGCAGCGTTGCGGGAGTCTCTATGCCTGCACGCCAGTTCACAATGGCATCGCGCAACAAAAAAGTATTCAAGCATCAAGCGCACTTCAAGGATTTGCTGGGTCACCTCCGGCCCAAACGTCGCCACGTGGTAGCCGCGATGTCCGCCACCCGTGAGAATGCCTTGCGCGTGTAGCACCTTGAGCGCCTCGCGTATGGGTACCCGGCTCACGCCCAACCGCTCGGCCAAAGCCGTTTAAACGATGCGCGCACCAGGAAGAAGATGACGCGTGGCGATTGCCTTTGCGATCAGGTCGGCAATATTGTCAGCGAGCGAAACGCGTGTAGGCTTGGTAAGCGGATCAGGAGGAGCTATCCCTTCGCTAAGATCAACGGCCATGCTAGCTACCTCACGATTTCCGACCTATGTTACTTCTTTCTGCCGATCACGGATTGCCTTGGGGATCGTGATCCAGCAGTGAGATCGACCCACCCACGCTGCCGCTCCGAGCTTCGCCCCGCATCGAGCGCCGGCGCACGCCTGGACGATCGGTGTAGTGCGTGTCTGCGCGCTGCAGCGCGTCGGTGGCCGCCGGACGCATAGCCTCTGATGCGATCGCACTCGCTGCAGGGAAGCCGGTCGCGCCGTTTCACGAGTTGGCACAAGCGAGCATGCCGCGCGCGCTCCCGAGAGTGGCATGACGAATCCTCTGAGGACTCCTGGGGAAGTTTGCCGGCGGCCGCGCTCACAGCGACTCCCATTGGCCCGACACTGCAGACCGATAGAGCGCGTCGATTGCCCGCATGTTCGCAATTGCATCCTCAATCGGAAACTCCTGCGGGTGAAGCCCCAGAAATATTTCCGCCGCTGCGTCACACTGCAGCCCGTACTGGTCCACCGCGTCAAAGGTCTCAGTCTCCGCTGTACTCCCATCAAGCGACTTTCCTGAGTCGATCAAGATGCGGCAGCTATGCTCTTTCGGGGGAGTAAACGGCACCTGTACTTCTATCCGTCCCTCGGTTCCCAGCACGACCACACGTTGAAAAAGCGCCAGCTGCAGCGCACTCACAAAGCTCAGCTGGCCGCCTCCGGGGAAAGCCAGCAGCCCGCTCGTCACGCGATCGACGCCCATCTCAGGATCACGATCCACCAGCGCGATCGCGCGTTCCGGCTCGGCACCAAAGATGTAGCGGGCTGTGACCAGCGGATAGCAACCCACGTCGTAGAGCGCGCCACCTCCGATCCCCGCCTGGTTTCGCACGTTCTTCGGGTCAAGCACAGTGAAGACAAACGCGGACTGTATCGCGCGCACTGTACCAATACGGCCCGAGCGCACCAGCTCGCGGATGCGATGCCATTGCGGATGACAGCGCACCATAAAGGCTTCTACCACCTTGCGACCGGTGCGGTCCCGAGCCTCGACGAGCGCTGCAGCCTCAGCGGCGTTCAGCGCGATCGGCTTCTCGCACAGCACATCCTTGCCGGCCTCAAGCGCCTTTACCGTCCACGCAACATGCAGGTGATTCGGCAGAGGATTGTAGATCGCGTCGATCTCCGGATCGTCGAGCAGCGCTTCGTAGCTGGAGTGGCTACGCGCAATGCCGCACTGCCGAGCCCCCGTGGCAGCTCGTTCTCCGTCGCGCGAAGCGATGGCGGCAACAGTACCTCGGCTGCTCGCCTGGATGGCAGGGATCACTCGTTTGACGCCTATGTTGGCTGTGCTTAGAACACCCCAGCGTATCTTGTCCACGTAGATCTGCTCCCTCGGATCGCAGCTGTTCTTACTCGCGTTCATGCTCACGATTAGTCCGCCCGGCTCCGGTAAATTGTTTTCGTTCTCTGATTCGTCTAATCGTATACTGCATTACACTTACCGAAACGGCGAGCAGCCTTCGCCACAAACAAGGGGAGGTAGCGTCCAAGCGATGAGCCTCGAGATGAGCCTCCAAACCAGCGTCGATGACGCGACCGCATCGCGCGGAGCCAGCAGCTACGAAGCTTTCTCCGAACGCATGGGCGAGATCAACGATCTGCTTTGCGCCAGTTCCCTGCTCACATGGGACTCACGCACGATGATGCCCGCGGGAGCGGTTGAGATACGCGGGAAGCAGGTGGCCACGCTCACCATGCTGGCTCGCCGGCTGCTTCTCTCGAGCGAGACCACGCGACTGCTCGACGCCGCGGAGCGTGCCGCCGGGCAGCTCAAACAGGACGCGCCAGAGCGCCGCGCTATTGAGCAGACGCGAGCCGCCATCGCGTTGCACCGGCGCATCCCGGCAGCGCTGGTGGAAGAGCGCACTGAGCTCAGGGCTACCTCCCAGGCCGCCTGGACCGAAGCTCGCGCGACCAGCCGCTTTGACATCTTCGCCCCCTACTTGACCCGCATGGTCGATCTGGCCAGGCAGCTCGCCGACGCGATCGGTTGGCAAGACCACCCTTACAACGCGTTGCTTGGCCTCTTCGAGCCCGGCGAGACGGTTGCGACGCTAGAGCCTCTCTTCGCTCAGCTGCGAGCCACCCTGGTTCCCTTGTTGCAGGCGATCGCCGGCCGCCCCGAGCCCCCATCTGCGTTTCTGCACCGCGCGTACCCTGAGGAGCAGCAGCGCCAGTTCGCCCTCGGCATTGCGGAGAAATTTGGCTACGACCTCAATCGCGGCCGGCTCGACAGCACCGTGCATCCTTTCGAGATCTCGTTCACACGAGAGGATGTGCGGATCACTACTCGCTACTCACGCGACTACCTGCCGTCGAGCCTCTTCGGCACCCTGCATGAGACCGGGCATGCCCTTTATGAGCAGGGTGTGGATCCGGCTTACACCCGCACCACGCTCGCAACTGACCTCGGCCTTTTGTATCCGGTAGGTGGCGTAAGCTTCGGCGCGCACGAGAGCCAGTCGCGGCTGTGGGAGAATCACGTGGGCCGCAGCGAGCGCTTCTGGCAGCTGCACTACCCCGAGTTACAGAAGAGCTTCTCTGCGCAGCTCGGCGACATCGACGAGCCCACGTTTTACGGTGCGATCAATCGGGTGGCGCCAGGGCTGATCCGGGTCGAGGCCGACGAGCTTACTTACGACCTTCACATCATGATGCGAACCGAGGTCGAGCGCGATCTGATCGCCGGCACCCTGCAGGTGGCCGAGCTGCCGGATGCGTGGAACGCTCTGATCAAGCGAGACCTTGGCCTGGACGTACCGGACGATCGACGCGGCGTTCTTCAGGACATCCACTGGTCCTCGGGCCAGATTGGCACCTTCTGCAATTACACCATCGGCAATGTGATGGCAGCGCAGCTGTTTGAGAGGGCATTGCAGCAGCCCGCGGTCTCCGCCGGCTTGGCAGCGGGCAACTACCAACCGCTGCGAGCCTGGCTGGGTGAGGCGATCCACCAGCATGGCCGCCGCTACACACGCGACGAACTGCTGGTACAGGCGACCGGGCGCACGCTCGATCCCGCTCCCTACCTTGCTTACCTGACCAAAAAGTACGGCGCGCTCTACAACGTGTGACAAAATTGCAGCTCACCTTGTAGCAGGCGGAGGTTGGCGCCCATGTCTTTTGCGATACGGTCTCTTGCAGCTCGACCCTTTGCGGCTCGCGGGTCCCAGGCACCTCAGCGCACGCCGCAGCCGGTCAGTGCGCTCGACCCGAGCCCGGCATCTGGCCCGGCAGCGAGCAGGGCCCTGGTCGAAGTGAGCGATCTTCAGGTGCACTTCGGCAGCGGTGCACGGGCGCAAGGCAGCCAGATCCGCGCGGTCGATGGTGTGAGCTTTCGCATCAAGCGAGGCGAGACGCTCGCCGTCGTCGGCGAGTCAGGCTCGGGCAAGTCCATCACTTCGCTGGCCATCATGGGCCTGCTGCCGCGTGGCGGCCACGTTGCCGGGGGCCGCATTCTCTTCGACGACAAGGACCTGGGCACACTTTCGCCCGGCCAGATGCGACGGATGCGCGGCACCGAGATCGGCATGATCTTCCAGGAGCCGATGACCAGCCTCAACCCTGTGCTTACCGTCGGCGAGCAGATCACCGAGCGCATCCGAACCCACACTGGCCTCTCGCTCGCCGCGGCATGGTCGCAGGCAGTAGAGACACTCGCGCTGGTGCGCATTCCGGATCCGCATCGCCGCGCCACCAACTATCCGCACCAGATGTCAGGCGGCATGCGCCAGCGCGTGATGATCGCGATGGCGCTCACCTGCCGGCCCAAGCTGCTCATCGCCGACGAGCCGACGACCGCGCTCGACGTAACCATCCAGGCGCAAATCCTGGACTTGATGCGGAAGTTGCAGTCTGAGTTCGGCATGGCGATCCTGTTCATCACGCACGATCTCGGCGTGGTTGCCGAAATGGCCGACCGCGTGGTTGTCATGTATGCCGGCCGAGCGGTTGAAGAAGCCTCGGTCGCTGATATCTTCGCTCGGCCGCGTATGCCTTACACACGCGCGTTACTGCGCTCCATTCCCAGAGTCGACAGAGCCGTCAACCACGAGCAGCGGCTGGAGACCATCGCCGGCAGCGTGCCCAGCCCAGCTCAGATGCCTGACGGCTGCGGCTTTCATCCCCGCTGTGGCTTTGCCGTGCCGGCCTGCATCGCCGAGGTGCCCCGGCTTGAAGACACGGGCGGCGGCCACATGGTGCGCTGCTGCCGCTGGCGCGAGCTCCTGCCCTCGGTTGAAGCAGCCTTCGCATGACCATTGCACCGATTGTTCCGCCGCTGTTGCGCGTCCAACATCTGACCAAGCGCTTTGTCTCCGGCGGCGGCTGGTTGCACCGCAAACTCACCACGGTGCGCGCGGTCGAGGATGTTTCGTTTCACATCCAGCCGGGCGAGGTGGTGGGCCTGGTGGGCGAGTCCGGTTCTGGCAAAACGACTGTCGGCCGATCGATCCTGCGCCTGGTCGAGCCGACTTCGGGCGAAGTTTTCTTTGAGGGCACGGACCTGACCACGCTTCCGCCGGAGGCGATGCGTGCCTATCGCAAGAACATGCAGATGATCTTTCAGGACCCATTTGCGAGCCTCAACCCGCGGATGACCGCCGGCGCAATCGTTGCGCAGGCTCTCCAGATACACGGCCTCGCACCCGGCCGCCAGCGCCAGCCTCGCGTCATCGAGATCCTGGAGAGCGTCGGCCTCTCTGCCGCCTATGCTGACCGCTACCCGCACGAGTTTTCCGGAGGTCAGCGCCAGAGGATCGGCATCGCCCGCGCGCTCGCCGTCGGGCCGCGCCTCATCATTGCCGACGAGGCTGTCTCCGCACTCGATATCTCAGTCAAAGCGCAGGTTGTCAATCTGCTCAAAGACCTGCAGCAGCGACTCGGCCTGGCGCTGCTGTTCATCACGCACGATCTTGGGGTGGTTGAGTACATCAGCGATCGCATCGTTGTCATGTATCTCGGCCACGTGATGGAGATCGCGCCCAGCCGCGAGCTCTACCGAAATCCGCGCCATCCCTACACCGAAGCCTTGCTCTCGGCGATCCCGGTGCCTGACCCTACCGTTGCCCGTAAGCCCATCCTGCTCGACGGTGATATTCCGAGCCCGCTCAATCCCCCGTCGGGCTGCGTCTTTCGCACTCGCTGCCCAATTGCCTGGAGCCAATGCGCTGAGATTGTTCCCCCACTCGAAGAAGTTTCTCTCGGCCACTTTAAGGCGTGCATTCGCCGATAAGCTAAAGGAAAAGGACAGGCAGATTGGTTCCTCCAGTAAGTGCGCCGCACCGATCAAACTGGTTGCGCAGATCGCTCATCGTGCTCGCCTTTGCTGCTGTGATCCTGGGGGCCCTTCGCTGGAGGCACATGAGCCAGCATGGTGCTTCGAGCACTCTTGCGGCAGACAACAGCAACACGCTAGTCATCGCGCAGCCCGCTGACGCGGATACCCTCGATCCATCGGATATCGCTTCCACCGACGCGCTCAATATCGCTCGACTTATCTACGGCACACTCTACTCGGTCGCTCCGGACGGAACGCTGCACCCGTACTTTGCCGAGTCCTCGCACTTTGCTGAAGATGGGCACTCGATAACTTTTCAGATTCGGCCCGGTCTTCGCTGCGAAGACGGCGAGCCGCTTATGGCCAGGGATGTTGCCTACTCGTTTGACCGCGCAGCCGATCGCAAGCTGGCCTTTACCGGCAATTCCACCGGCTTTGTGTTGCCGGCAATCGGCTATCTTGGCTCGCGTGTGGATGGACCTCTGACCGTGACGCTGCTAGTAAAGAAGTACAATCCGATCGCGAATGGTCTGCTGTCGGAGATGATGATCATGTGCCGCGCACCCTACGAGCGCATGACCAAGGAGCAAGCCGCGACCCATCCCGTTGCCTCCGGACCTTACCGGCTCGCCGAGTGGCTGCACGATGATCGGGTGGTGCTGGAGCGCAATCGTAACTTCAGCCTGCCCGCGCCACACTGGGACAGGATAGTGTGGCGAGTGATCCCTGAGGCATCCACACGCAGCGCGGAGTTGATCGCAGGCAACGTCGACATTGTCACAAACGTGACGCCTGACCAGATCAATGCAATTAACGCGAGCGACACGGCGCACGTTGAGTCGGTCGAGAGCGTACGCCGCATCTACGTGGGCTTTAACCAGAAGCCTAAGTTCTCCAACACTCCCGGCGGCAGAGCGATCAAGGATCCAGCGGTGCGGCATGCGCTCGAGTTCGCGGTGGATGTGCCGGCGATCTGCGAGTCGTTGCTGCTTACTCCCTGCAAGCGCATGGCTACGCTGATCACGCCAAGTAAAGACCGCTCCGGCATCGCGCCTTACCCCTACGATCCCGACCGGGCCGAGCGCCTGCTCGACGCTGCCGGCTACCCTCGTGGCAAGGATGGCGTCCGCTTCTCGCTTACCCTGCAGGCGCCGCGCGGGCGCTACCTCGAGGACAGCAATGTCGCGCTCGCCATTGGCCAGTACCTGTCTGACATCGGCGTGCCAACCGACGTCCAGATACTCGATTACTCCTCGGTCTATGCGCCGCTCGTCCGCCAACGCGATGCGGGCCCGCTCTTCCTGCTGGGTACAGGCGGTGCGACCTGGAGCCAGCTCTACGACATGTCGGATCTGGCATCGGTGGACTCCGGCGTAAACTATACCAATTGGAGCGATCCGGCCTTCTTTGATGGCTGGCAGGCCCTCGATGCTGCGCGTGATCCAGTGCAGCAGCAAAGCGCGATCACCAGAATGATGCGCGTCTTTGCCGAGCGTGGACCGTGGCTGTTTCTCTATTGCCAGCCCGATATCTATGGAGTAAGTCGCAGAATTCGTTGGCTGCCCCGCGCAGATGAACAGATTACGCTTAATTAGTTAAGAGACGACAGTAAGAGAACAAGGAGGACACGCCGCTTGACCGCCTATATGGTACGGCGACTGTTACAGAGCGTGCTGGTGATCTTCGGCGTCACCATCATCACCTTTCTTGCGCTCCACATGGGCGGCGATCCGACCTACCTCTACGTGAGCGAGCGGGCCAGCGCCGAGGAGATCGCTGCCACCCGTGCAAAACTCGGCTTTGACAAACCACTTTCCGTCCAGTACCTGCGATTCGCTGAAGGCCTGCTGCATGGCGATCTCGGCACCTCGCTCACCTATCGCACGCCCGCGCTTACCGTGGTGCTCGATCGCTTCCCAGCCACGATGGAGCTGACCTTGTTCGCCCTGATCGTGGCCGTGGTCGTCGCAGTGCCGCTTGGCGTGCTCGCGGCCCTCCATCGCGGGCGTCCGCTGGATGGCGGCATCATGATCTTCGCGCTGCTCGGCCAGTCCATCCCCAGCTTTTGGCTGGGTATTATGCTTATCCTTACCGTCGGCCTCGGTCTGCGCTGGCTGCCGATCTCGGGCCGCGTGCCGCTGCTTGATCTTTTGCTCGAAGGCGACTTCTTTGGTATGCTGCGCAGCCTGCCCCATGCGCTTCCCTACCTCATCATGCCGGGCATGACGATCGCTCTATTTTCACTCGCCCGCACCGCTCGCCTGGTACGCTCGTCCATGCTCGAAGTGCTCTCGCAGGATTACGTCAGGACAGCGCGATCGAGCGGCCTCACCGAGTTTCGCGTCATCGTGCACCATGCCCTGCGCAACGCCTGGCTGCCGATCGTCACCATGCTGGGTCTGGAGTTTGGCTTCCTGCTCTCGGGCGTTGTGGTGGTCGAAACGATCTTCTCTTGGCCTGGTGTCGGCCGGCTTGTCTTCAACGCGATCAATCATCGCGACATCCCCCTCGTGCAGGCCGCGGTGATCCTCTTCTCCCTGGTCTTCGTCGGGCTCAACCTGCTCGTTGATCTGATCTACGCGCGGCTTGATCCGCGCATCCGGCTAACCGCATGAGCGTGATCGTGCATGCCGCTCTGCCGCCGGCACGTGAGTCTGGGCTGAAGCGGGCCACTCGCAGCCTGGTGCGTGCCAGGTGGCCACTGCTGGCTGTCTTTCTGCTGTCGATCGTCAGCCTTGCCGCGCTCCTTGGCCCAACCATCGCGCAGCGCGACCCCAACCGGCAGAACATCATCTCGCGGCTTAAGCAGCCCATGCAGGCCGACCGCCGCGGACATGTCTTTGTCCTCGGTACCGATGGGCTGGGCCGCGACGTGCTCTCACGCCTGCTCTACGGCGCGCGCGTCTCGCTGCTGGTCGGCCTCTTCTCGGTCGTCGTGGGTGGCTCGGTCGGCACGCTGCTCGGCATGTTGGCAGGGTACTTTGGAGGCTGGACTGACGACATACTCATGCGCCTCGCCGACATCCAGCTCGCCTTTCCTTTCATCCTGCTGGCAATCATGTTTCTGCTGGTGTTAGGGCCGGGCTTAGTCAATCTAATTCTTGTTCTGGGTATCGGCCAGTGGGTCACCTACGCCCGCATCGCGCGCGCGCAAACTATTTCGCAGCGCGAGAAAGAGTATGTCGAAGCAGCCAAGGCGCTGGGCCAGGGCACCTTCGGCATCCTGCGCACAGCCATTCTGCCGAACATCCTATCGCCGCTGGTCATCATCGCCTCGTTCAACGTAGCCAGCGTCATCCTGGCAGAGGCGGCACTCTCCTTTCTGGGCCTGGGCGTGCCCCCGACGGTTCCAAGCTGGGGCGGCATGCTGGCAGAGAGTCGTAACGAGTTGCTCGCGGGCCGCTGGTGGCTCGCCGTCTTTCCTGGCACCGCTATCATGATCACCGTACTCTCTTTCAACATCCTGGGTGACTGGCTCCGTGACCTGCTGGACCCTCGGCTGAACGCAACATGCGGTGGAAGTAGAGTCTGAAGACTACTTGAGGCAGCTTCGGGCCGCGCGTTCCCTTGCTTATCGGTGCCTCTGTCTTTCCGAGCAAGGCTGGAGCGACCACGCTACCGATATCGCCGTTTGTGAAGAAGCTACGATCAAGAAGATTGTGCAGTAGCGCGATAGGTAGCAACCATACGCACCGAGCCGCACAGCAAGGGCGCACCAAGCGCCCAGGAGACACCACCTGCGTCGGGGCTGGGCCACTGCGGGGCGTGGCGTTATGATAAGCATCACGGGTATGAAGGGAAACTTACTTCGGGCAGCATCGCTGGGAATGCTCCTTTGCTCCTGGGTAACGGGCAAATCTGTACCGGGCTCTCAGGCGCGCTCAAAGGGTGGCTATGCGAACTTTGCCACCGCCGCTGTGCTACAAGGCCCTTACCAGACCGAGAAGCCTAGCGATCCAGGAACGCTCCTGGCAGAGGCCAAAGCACGGTACGAGTCCGGAGACTTTGCGGCTGCGCAGCAGATCGCAGAGCGATACCTGGATCATTCTCCGGCGTCGTTTGAAGCAATGTATCTGATTGGGCACAGCTATGAGCGCGAGAAAAAGGCAAAAGAGTCGCTCGAGTGGTTTACCAAAGCAGCCGCGCTCTCCAGGCCCAACGCTGAAGATCTGCGCACGGTGGGCCTGGATTATGTCCTGCTCAACGACTATCCAGACGCCATCCGCTGGCTGGAGCGAGCCGTCGTGGAAGATGCAACCGACGCCGAGGCCTGGTACGCGCTGGGTCGAGCACGCATGACGGTAGGCAACACACAAGCAGCCGAGAAGGCTCTGAGGAACGCACTCGAGCTTGAACCTAGGCTCGTAAAAGCGGAGAACAATCTTGGCGTTCTCTATGAATCAGAAAACCGGCCCGCTGACGCCATCCGCGCTTACCGAGAAGCGATCGCGTGGCAGAGCACTGCTCCGCAGCCGAGCGAGCAGCCGTTGCTGAACCTTGGAACGCTGCTGGTAACGCAACAGAAGGGTAAAGACGCTCTTACCTTCCTGCAACAAGCGGAGGCCATTGCGCCAGGCAGTGCGAAGATACATGAGCAGCTGGCGCGGGCTCTGGACCAGGTTGGGGATCCTGCCGCAGCCATGGCACAGATGCAGATAGCCATCCAGCTCGAGGAGAAAAATCCGCGCCTCCATTTCGTTCTGGGTCAGATGTACCGCCGGGCCGGCATGACGCAGGAGGCTGCAGCGGAGCTCGCCCTAAGCCGTCAACTCTATGGTGCGCACTCGACCCCTCAAGACCAGTAAGCCTGCTCTGCCATCGACTAGCCCTGCTGCTTCTGAAGTGGAAGTAGGTCTGCTCGACGATCCCGGCGTCTTTACACGCCAGAGCTGTCGTCTTCCCGTTCGCTACGGCCACTTCGATCTGTCGCAGCAGGTTCACCACCTGCTCGGGCTGGTACTTCTTGCCTCGTCCCATATGCTCTCCTTGTCCAGTGTCTCTCTTATCCACTGGCACATTTCAAGCCGGGCACTCCACCTGCACGCCGCACAGTCGGAGACACCCCGGTTGAGTGGTCTCACTACGGCGGGACCTTACCAGCCGTGAAGAGCCAAACACAGTACTGTGATAAGAGCGAGAGAGCCTTAGTAGCGAACGTTCGAAAACGTTCATCCGATCCTTACAGCGACACGAAGCGAGCAGGAAAGGTAGAATCACCCTACTCTCTGATTTTCTCTGTTAGGTGCTCAATGAAATTAAGCTTCTTTGCAGTACCGGCGTGGCCCGCCGTCTTTCTCATGGTTGCCTTTTCTGCTTGCGCCCAGACTGCTCCTGTCGAGGCGATTCAAGCCCACGACGCGCCTATCCTCCTCTTTAATGGCGCAGACCTTTCACACTTCGATAGCTTTACTCGTGGACACGGACCGCACGATCCGGAGCACGTTTTTAAGGTAGAAGATGGGGTGATTCACGTCTCGGGGCAAGAGATGGGTTTCATCATCACCAAGCAGACGTTTCACCGTTTCTATCTGCGCGCTGACTTTAAATGGGGAGAGGGAACTTTTGGTGAGCGCGCCGGACAGGCGCGTGATAGCGGCCTCCTCTACAACATTCAAGGAGAGCAGAAGGTTTGGCCGCGGTCGATTGAGTTCCAGATTAAGGATGGCGAGACGGGCGACTTCTGGCTGACCGATGGCGCAGCCTTGACCGGAGCTGATGGCAAGCGGGTTACCGGGCCACCAGGTTCAGCGGTCAACATTGGCCATATTGACAAAGGCCCGGAGACAAATATCGTCGGCTTCCGCAACACATCGGGCGAGTTTGAAAAGCCGCACGGAGAGTGGAACACTCTCGAGTTGGTCGTTGACGATCAAACAGTGCGCCAATACGTGAATGGTACGCTGGCGAATGTTGGAACCGACCCGTTTCCAAAGGATGGAAAAGTTCTCTTCCAGTCCGAAGGCGCAGAGGTTTTCTTCCGCAACATCCAACTTTCGCCGTTGAAGTAGGGAGGTTGGCCGGAGTTGATGCGAAGTCAAGGCCAGTTAGGACCTAGTCTGGGCACATGAAGAAGTGGCCCGCGGGCACATCTGTCGAGAGCTTTGCATTACGCCGGTAAGTCGAGAAGCCTTTCTGCAGAGGTATGGGTGGGAACGCGCAGCTTAACTCGCGTCCCCTTCCCTAGCTCGCTTGTTATCTCGACATTGCCGCCGTGCAGCGAAATGATTCCTTGAACGATCGCAAGACCCAGGCCGGTGCCACCAGATGCCTTCGATCGAGACGCATCCACACGAAAAAACCGGTCAAAAACCCGCGGCAGTGCCTCGGACGGTATTCCGACGCCCGTGTCGGAGACCTCAATACAAACGCCTGCAGCGTCAGTATTGGTTGTCAGTATCACCGTGCCGCCTTCAAGCGTGTGCGCAACAGCATTCGAGATCAGATTTCCGACAGCACGCTGTATCAAGGTGCGATCGAGTTCGGCTAACACCGGCTCATTCGTGGCGGCGCTGGTAAGCACGACGCCCGCTTCCGCAGCGGAAGCATCGTAGTACTCCCGTATTCCCGTGATCAGCTCTGCTACATCCACCCGTTCCAGTCGTAAGTGAGTTAAAGGACTTTCTGTTCGCGCCAGAAAGAGTAAGTTGCTAATAAGATCGGACAGACGAACAGCTTCTTCCAGCGAGGACTCCAGCGCATCCCGGTACTCCTCAATGGTTCGCGCGCGCGCCAAGGCCACCTCTGCTTCACCGCGAATATTGTTCACCGGTGTACGCAGGTCATGCGCGATATCAGCCGAGAACTGAGAGATCCTTGTGAAAGAATCCTCTAGACCATCCAGCATCTTGTTGAATGTCAACGCCAAAGATGCCAGTTCATAGGGGTATCCTTCCGCAGCGATGCGCTCTCCGAGGTGAGTGGAGGTGATTCGACGAGCAGTGGCGGCTATCTCTTCTACGGGCCGAATACCCTGCCGAGCTGTCTTGTAGCCGATGAGAGGAAAGAGAACGAGCATGCTACCCGAAATAACCCAGAACCACACTCTGAAGCGGCCCAGCAGCTGCTCCTTTCCTGACACATCGACAGCAACCTGAAGCGTGATGGGACGATGCGAGGAGTCCCCGGCGCTCGCTGTCGCGGTGATCACGTGAAAGGATTGCCCGCTCCTGCCCTTCATCGGAAAGGCAAGACCATGCTTAGTGGCTGCCTGAACGCCGAGCGCTGAGAGATCCAGCTCCCTCATCATCCCGGGGGTGATCATGATCGGTCTGCCCTGTTGGTCTAAGAGACAGATAAAGAACTGCTCGTAGCGTCTGGCTGCCGACTCGAGCTCAACTTCCTCATGCAGGCCATCCAAGTCGTCGGGGCGTTCACGCAGCATGGTGCGCAAGACGTTTACTTTGTCTTTAAGGAACAGCTCTGTACTTTTATTTAGTTCCGAGACCAGCAATACATACAGACTGAAGGTGGCCAGAAAGACCAGGAGCAACCCCGCGGAAGCGTAGGCTGCGGCAAGCCGGAATGCCAACGTATGCCAAACCCGCGAAAGGCCCACGGACGTCCTACTCGGCTTCCAGAACATAGCCTGAGCCGCGAACGGTATGGATCAGCTTGTAAGCGAACGGGTCATCCACTTTGCTGCGCAGTCTTCGCACGCTGACATCTACTACGTTGGTATCACTGTCGAAGTTCATATCCCAGACCGCCTCTGCGATCACCGTGCGGGACAGCACTTCTCCAGCGCGCCGCACCAGCAGCGAGAGCAGGAGAAACTCCTTGGCTGTGAGGTCGAGTCGCTGGCCGCCTCGAGAGGCACGATGACGGAGAAGATCGATCTCGAGATCGGCCATGCGGATGATGTCCTGCGGTCGAGCCGACGTTCTGCGCAGACGGGACCGGACACGCGCAAGCAGTTCTGAAAAAGCGAATGGCTTCACCAGATAGTCGTCAGCTCCGAGCTCAAAGCCTCGCACTCTCTCGTGTACGGCATCCCGCGCAGTCAGCAGAAGCACTTGTGTGTTCTTGCCACCCTGCCGTAAGCCTGTCAGTACCTGCCAACCATCAAGGCCTGGAAGCATGACGTCCAGAATGACAAGGTCGAAATCTAGATTCGTCGCCAGCTCGAGACCATCCTGACCGTTTGAGGACACATCAACGACGAAACCCGCTTCGCTGAGTCCCTTCTTGAGAAACTTAGCCGTCTTGGCTTCATCCTCAATCACAAGAATCTTCATTCGCTAGTCATCCGATCTTGCTGCCGCATTTCTGTGATGCCTGGGCCGATCTCTGGAAGTCGGCGCCTCACCCTCTAAGCGACCAGACTATACATACCGTGCATGCGTGAATGACTCATAAGCCAAGTGTGAATGGAAGATGAACTTACGTTCAAAGAGCGCGGGCTCTTCTCTGAGCACTTGGTAGTGGAGCTTCTTAAAGTATCTTAGGCGCACGAAACTTGCTGGTTTTCACGCTCACGCTCTCAGAGCTCACTGCGCCTTCGCAAAGGCGAGCCGTGGAATGGTACCCGTGGCAATGCGTGACGAGCCATGACAATCCGGCGCGTCGGCCCTGTGTCGTCAATTCGACACAAGCTAGCCAGAGGGGTATCAAGAATAAGCACCCTTGTCATCCGATCAAATCGTTTTCTCTATTAACACTCATGTTGAAAAACTGTAACAAAGGCAGGGTACAAACTGGTCTGGTTACAAATTTGTAATCGTCATGTCATCCAAAGATCGCCGACGTAACGGGTCCGTCTAGAGCTCTCAAGGGTTCGGGCGAGATCCGTCCGCATGATCCATCAATGTTCGCAGTCCGTTCCCCCGAGGCCAACATGCAAAGGTTTCACTCCTTTACCTCTCCCTCTGTCTTCCTCGCGTCCACCATCCTGTCTCTTTCCTGTGCAGCCCCATCCCTCGCACAAGTGGATCGCAGCGCTATCACAGGTACAGTCACGGATCCTTCCGGTAAGCTGCTCAGCCATACACACATAACAGCTATAGAGAACGCGACCCAGCTGCGCCGTGAAGGGATGTCCGATGCAGCCGGCAGGTATAACATTGCCGAGCTTCCGCTAGGGCGATACACTGTCACGTTTGATCAAACTGGCTTCGCAACCAAGACGTTTGCCGACGTCGAGCAGGTGGTTGGGAGGACTCGCACCCTGGATGCTTCAATGGAAGTGGCGGGCGGCGAGGAGCACGTGGAAGTGTCCGCCGGCTCGGCCCTGCTGGATCAAAATACTAGCGCGATCACGGGCTTGATCGAGAAGGAACAAGCAGACGAACTGCCGCTCAACGGCCGCGACTGGTCATCGCTGACGGCTTACATCCCAGGTGCCATCGACACCGGTGGCAGCAACCAGCGATCGGTCCGCTTCGCCGGTCGGGGGCTTGATGACAGCAACTTCACCTATGATGGAGTTGACGAAACCAGCATCGTAAACCAGACGCAGCGTGCCTGGGTGCGGTTGTCCATTCCGCTCGACGCTATCGCAGAGTTCCGCGTCGATACGCTGCTGGCCAGCGCCGAAGAAGGCGCAACAGGTGGCGCCCAACTGGCGGTCGCCTCGCCTGCAGGCACAAATCAGTTCCACGGGCGCCTTTTTGAGTTTTTGCGCAATAACGTCCTCGATGCACCCGAGCCAACCTGGGCCTCGAACGGCGAGCTGCAGCAGCCGCTCCGTTTAAACCAGTTCGGCGGATCGATCGGCGGTCCCATCGTGCACGATAAGACTTTCTTTTTTCTCGCTTCAGAAGCCTACCGCCAGGTTTGGGGCTACCCGGTCAGCGGCGACACGCCGAGCGCGGCGTACAGGTCCACAATTCTGCCTTCCAACCCGGTCTACGGAATCGTGAATGCTTACCCGACAGCTGGTCCTAAGGCGATTGTCACGCCGACCAGCGATCCGAATATCGACGTGCTCACCTGCGCCTGCACCCAGATCACAAACGAGAACTCGGCGATGCTGCGGCTCGACCAGCACTTCTCATCGAAGACCACCGCCTTTCTACGCTTCAACTATGATCGGTCGTTCGGCTCCCAGCCAGTCTCAACGAGCGCGACGAACGTGGAGCAGAGGGTAAGTGCCCCGGTCAATGGTGTAGTTGAGCTACTGCATGTTTTCACTCCCTACCTGACCAATGAAGCCGAGTTTGGATTCAACCGTTCTAGCGACAACACTTACTACTCCAGCGCTACCGGCATACCCTATCAGGTCGCCATCTCATCAGCAGACGCTGGGCCAGGTTTTGGCAACCTGAACTACGACTACGACACCATCTACGTAGGCAATACGTTCGCGGGCATCGACAATCTGACTTGGCTGCACGGCCGGCACACCCTCAAGTTTGGCGGAGAGATCCGGCACATACAGCTCAATCAGCATTATGGCGAGCACGGAACCGTGACCTTTGCCTCGCTCGCAACCCTGGCAGCCGACAAGGTGGCGAAGGCAAGTTTGACCGGGGCCTTACCGATCAACGATCTGCGCAAGAACATCTACATGGAGTATGCCCAGGACGAGTTCAAGGCGCTGCCTAACCTCACCCTGAACCTTGGTGTGCGCTACACCATCTTTGGGCTCTTTAATGAGGCGAATGGGAAAGCTAACCCATTTGATTTCGCAACCTGCGGTCCTCAGGGCTTCTGCGGCGTGGGGGCAAGCTTCGGCCAGCAGAACTATGGCGACATCGATCCACGTGTGGGCGTGACTTGGGCACCCACACCGGATGGAAAGACGGTGGTTCGCGCCGGCTTCGGGATGTACCACGAAGATGGTCAGTTGGACGATCAAAACCTGCCCGCCAAGAACGAAATCCCCTCCTACTCTGTGACCGGTGGTACATATCCAGTGACCTTTACTGGAGCCGGCAATCTTTCTCCGAATGCTGAGCAGCGGAACCGCGCCGACTCCTACACCGAGCAGTGGGACCTTTCCTTGCAGAAAGAACTGCCAGGCAACTTCGTCGGCACGCTCTCCTATTTGGGCAGCCATGGCGTGCATCTGCTGGATACCAGCTATGTCAATCTGAAACTCAACGGAGTTCTGCAGTACCCGGCTTTTGCTCCTGCGATTGGCTGGCGCGGCTCCATCGGCGCGAGTTCTTACAACGGCCTTGTTGTATCGATGCGGCGGCCGTTTGCGAATGGTCTGCTGGTGGCGGCAAATTACACGTACTCGCATGAGATCGATAACGGCTCGAACGGCAGCGGAGACGGCGACGAGATCTCGCCGCAGAACCCTCTGTGCACGGCTTGCGAGTGGGCCAGCGGAGCCTGGGACGCGCGCCACGTAGTCAACGGAAATGCGGTCTATTCGCTTCCCTTTGGCCACGGCAGGCAGATGCTCAACCAGGGAATAGGCAGTGCGATCGCGGGTAACTGGCAGCTCACGACCTCGGCGCTGGCTCGCACCGGCTTTCCAGTCAACGTGGTCTTGCCAGGGAGCGCCATCTCACCCTATGGAAACTCGGGCACGCTGCGGCCCAACCTTGTCCCAGGCGTCTCGCTTACCCCTCCGGGAGGCAGGACTATTGCCAATTGGGTCAATCCCGCTGCCTTTGCTGCTCCCGCGGCTGGAACTTTCGGAGACGCGCCTCGCAACCTCTTTGCAGGGCCTGGCACCTGGCAGCTGGACAGCGGCGTTTCGAAGACCTTCCCGCTCGGTGAGCGCGCGCACGTAGAGTTTCGCTCCGAGTTCTACAACGTCTTTAATCACCCGCAGCTAGGACCGCCTAACAACACCTGTACCGTCTCTGCTTCCACCCCTGGCTGCGCAAGCGGCTTCGGCGGGATCACTACGACGGTGAACCTGAACACCGCCGTCGTGAACCCGATCACACCTGTAGGTTCGGGGACGCCGCGCGAGATCCAGTTCGCTCTGCGCTTTGAGTTTTAACGAACAGCGTGCTCGGCGGGGTAAAGCGGGATAGAGGCCTGCAGACTGATGAAGAGGCGGTCCTTACTAGCTTTGCTCCCGATGCTGCTACTAGCACCTGCTGCGAGCTGCGCGCTATCCCGGCCCAGCTTCTCTGGGACGTGGAAACAAAGTAACGAACGATGCGCGCCCAAGCGCATGGGCGATGTAAGTCTCCACATCGATGATGGCGATCCCATCTTGACTATCGAAACCAATGCTCTTAGGCCTTCCGGGCCGCCACGACACGCTGTGCAGCGCTACAGCACCGATGGCCAGACCTCGGTTTCCACTGGAGCCGACGGGGATGAGTTCCATACGTCCATCGTTTGGAACGGGCAAAGCCTGGTCTTCTCCATCGAGGAACATGAAGATGGTCGCATTCTTCATTCAATGGAGACCTGGACGCTGATTGAGAGTGGAGCAACCCTCAAAAGAGAGCGAGAGGCTCTCAATGCGACGACGTCCGAAAATCAGAAGCAAACATTGATTTACCTCAAGCAGCCGCCTGACCCGCATCATTAGTCGCTGGAAGGTACTGGCTATTGATGGATGTAGGGCTCATGCCGGCGGAGTGAAGCGGTACAGATAAGCTCAAGAACCACGCAGCTCCAGGCTTTTGCAGCTCACGTCTGAATGACCGCTCGGAAAACAGGAGCCCTTCCCAAAGCTCTCTGTAGGAGCGTCACCATGGCTCCACTCTGGTCAATCCGCATCACCTAGGTACTACGTATACGCTAGCGCTCGCACACTCGCCCGGTACCGGCTCTCCCGAACATTGCAGAGATGTAATGTGGCGGTCACCGACCCGTCAGCAATCAACTGCCATACTTCTCGTGGAAGCTGGCTAAGCAGCCCTGCCTCCATGTTCTGTTCGCAGCTTATGCCTGTTTCTAGGCCTTGCAGCACACGTGGCGATTCGACAAACGTCGTGCCGCCCACAACCCGGCAGCAAGCCGCGATAGCTATCTTCGCTGGCCCCCAAATCCAAGATCAACCCTCTTTCTTCTCCGTATAGCTGGTCGAGTGCGACTTACGTTGTCAACAAACATGGAGTGATGATCGATGTTCAGCAAAACGTCTCGAGTTCTGATTTCCCCGCAATGGACCATCAATCGGCTGCTCCCGCTCGCGGGCTTGCTATCGGTGGCAGCGCTTAGCGCTACCGCGCTCGCGCAGTCGGTACCGTTCCCGACCTACTCGGTGGGCGAGAACAAGAACGCAGCAAATGGACCCAACTATTCGACGAGCTTGCCGGCTCCGTGGGTCGCCAGTAATGGCCAGATCCTCACTCCGGCAGGTACGCAGGTCCTGCTCGGTACCACTACCCGCGCCAAGGCTGTTGCTCTCAATCCGACTGGCAACCACACCGCCGCCGTCCTTCAGATGGGCGCTCCGCAAGCGGTTACGATCTTCAACACCCAGACCGGCGCAGTTTTGCAGACGTACGCGGCAAACGCAGGAAAAGATAAAGACGGCAGCAACACCGGAATCACCTACACGCCAGACGGCAAGTACCTGCTATTCAGCCAGGATGGCGGCTCCGGCGCAGGTAGCTTTGTCAGCATTGCCAGCGTCAGCGCTGCGGGTTTACTATCAGACTTCGCCCACGTAAAAGTTCCTATCGACGTGAACGCCGCCGGCTCCCTAACTAACGTCACCTGCTTTCCAACCAGCGTTCCGGGAACTACCGGCAGCGCTGAGATCCCCTGCGGCGTGCCTTACTACGCAGGTACATCTTATCCCCTTGGAATCGCGATCACACCGGATGCCAAGACGGCCTATGCAGTGCTGGACAACAATGACACGTTGACCAAGATCGATCTCACGGCGGCGACACCGGTACAAGGCGCGGAGGTTCGCGTCGGCAACGTGCCAAACAGCGTCGTCATCTCGCCCGATGGCAAGACCGCCTACGTCTCTAACGAGGCTGGCCGGATCGCCACCGACAGCGACTTCCAGGGATACTCGGACGGCACCAACGTTGTTGCCAAGTATCCGACCGGCTCAACAGCCACCGGCACTGTTTCGGTAGTTGATCTGGCTTCGTTTACAGTCAAGGCGACTATCACCACTGGTCTACACCCGACTGGGATGGCTTTCTGGGGCAAGTATCTCCTCATCGCCAACACTTACAGTGACACCATCACGGTAGTCGACACGGGCACCAACCAAGTGGTGGAAACCTTCAATCTCGCCCTACCGATTGGCGTCCCGGGTAAGAGCGAAGCAGCCTACGGCGCGGCACCAAACTCGATCGCCGTCGATTCGGTCAACAACATCGCCTATATCGCCTGCTACAACGCAAACGCGATTGCAGTAGTTAGTCTTAACAATGGCGGTTCTGTGTTGGGCCTGATCCCGGTCGGCTACGCGCCAAGCTCGGTTGCGCTTGACGCTGCTGATAGTGCGTTGCTTGTTGCCAACGACAAGGGCATCGGCACCACGGGCTATGCTGTTGCGCCTCCTCCAACGAAAACGGCAGAAAACTCCTACGGAACCACCCATGGCGTGACCAGTTTTAACACGCATCAGGACCTTGGCACCGTAAGCATCGTTCCTCTAACGACTCCATCAGCCCTGGCCGCTGCGACCCAGCAGGTTTACACCAACAACCACTGGGATCTCTCAGAGAACATTGCCTCCTCATCGGGAGGCTCCAAGACTGCCAAGCCGCGCGCTATACCGGAAAAGATTGGTGCTCCCTCCAAAATTCAGCATGTCTTCGTCATCATCCGGGAAAATCGGACTTATGACCAGATCCTCGGCGACGTAGCTGACGGAAACGGCCAGGCATCGCTGGCTGTCTTCGGTGACAATGCGACCTTCGGCGCCGTAACTCCCAACGCCCATGCGCTTGTGCAACGCTTTCCACTCTTCGACAACTTCTACGATCCAAGCCGGCAGTCCGCTGACGGACACAACTGGATCGTGCAGGCGATGGCGCCTTACTCGGACGACATCCAGTCGCCGGACTGGCTTCGCGATTACCCGTCCAACGGTGGCGACACAATCGCCTACCAGAAGGTCGGTCACCTGTGGGACATAGCAGTCAAGAAGGGCGTGACCTTCAAGAATTTCGGCGAGTATATCGAGTACAACTCGTTCCTGACGCCCACCGGGTCCACCAAGGAGCCGCAGTGGATCGACTTCTACAACGACACTTTGGCCTATGAGTCTGGTGCCGAAAGCCAGCTCTACAACATCAACACAGTCGCCTCCCACTCTCCGCTGCCGAACTTGATCGACAACACAGTTCAGAACTATCCGCAGTTCGATCTTGGCATTCCTGACCAGTTCCGCTTCGATGTCTGGCAGCAGGTATTTAACAAGGACGTGGCAGGCGGCTCGGTACCTCAGCTAGAAATGATGTGGATCAGTTCCGACCACACCGGCGGCCCACCGACTGCCCAGGCCATGCAGGCTGACAACGACTTGGCCCTTGGCCGCTACATCGATGCCATCAGCCATAGCTCCATCTGGTCCTCTTCGGCGATCTTCGTCGAGGAAGATGATGCACAGGACGGCGTCGACCACGTGGACGGTCATCGCAGCCCTGGCTACGTCATCAGCCCGTATGTCAAACAGCAGGTAAATGCAGATGGCAGTGGGGCTGGCGTCACCGAGGACAGCACGTTCTACACGCAAGTCAACTTCACCCGCACCATTGAACAGATTCTGGGATTGCCGCCCATGAACCAGTTTGACCTTACAGCCTCACCGATGACTGAGGTCTTTCTTGACAACCCCCCGGCTGCCAACTTTCTTCCCTGGACACACGTAGCTAATGGGATCCCGCTGAACCAGGGCGTTACGCAGACACCGGCTCAACCTATCCCGGCTCCTAAGGTCGTCGCTGCGGTCAAGCCTATTACGGGCACTCCAAGAAAGACTCAAGTTGCCGCGGCACAAACCGCTTCGGTGAAGGCTCTCAGGGCTGGCTGGATGAAAAAGAAGGCGCAGGTCTTCGCTGGCAAACAGCACATTCCTGACTCCGAGGACGCATCCACTGTCAACCACCTTGACTGGTATGAGTCCACCAACTTCGTAGTTCCCTATCCTGGCGAGTCAAAGGTTCGCCCCGCTAGTGAATTCACGAAGAAGGCACCTGTTGGCGATAACGACGGCGACTAGAACGCGCTTTAAGAAAAGAAAAGCCCACTCCCTGAACACCAGGGAGGGGGCTTTTTCTTTTAGGCCGGACCGCATACTGGTTGAAACAGGACCAGCTAAAACAGATCAGCCTTCGAGCCTGATCAACTTCAGCGGAGCAAGTTAGATATCTTATCCAATGAGCCAAGTTTCAAGCAGCAGGTAATACAGTCGCGGCTTTCCAAGCTAAGAGGCGTGTATGCCTGATAATGTCTACATAGCGGGTGGTGCAACGACCAGCTCGCTCCTCGCCACCAAGGTCATTTCTGAAGGTAGTTGTCGATGGGATCTCCAACCCTTCTATACAGAGATAGCTTCCGCCCACGAATTTCAAGCTGATCAACGAGTTCAAGGGGAACGCGAGCCCTCAAGGAGGCGCAGCTGACTTGCTTGGGGATACTCTGGTTGCTTAACTTCCAAGCATCCTGTTCGCCGCACAGGTAGAGCGCGCCGCGTTCCACGTCTTTCGTCAGCGCAGAGGAAGAAAGGTAATAGTGCGGGTGAGCGTACCAAAGGGACCAGTCGCCAACTATGTGCACGCTCTCGTCGTGCAGATGCAAAGTCGCTTCAGCTTTTTGGATCGACTCTCCTACCTTGGTAATGTCTCTGGCATCGTATCCCTGGTTGATGTTCGATCGAACACGATATGCATATCCACCGATCATGAACGCGGTTCCCGCGATCAGCACCCAGACGAAACCCTTTGAGCGCTGATACCCGAGCATAGCGGCCAGCAGCGGAAAAGGTAGGGCAAGAGACATGTAGTAAGCATTCGGATGCGGCATAAACAAGAAGAAGAGGGTGATAAGCACCGCACCTGAACCAATCTCTCGACGTAGTATGTGCGCTCGGTGCACCGCATAAAACGCGGCGCCCACCAGAAGCACAATAAACTCAGGGAGGTGGCGAGGATGGTCAAGGAAATAGACAGAAAGCAATCCTCCGGAGAAGGGATGCCAGGGGACTCCTCCTTGAGTATGTAGCATCGTGCGAATGGCACCAGGATGCAACCAGACGTACGCGGCCCCGCCCACCAGCCCTGCCAACATCGTCTGCAGAATCAGCCGACCCCGCGAGAGACTACCTGCACATAACACCACGATCGTCGGAATGCATGCGACCAACGCTGCAGGCTGAGTTTCCGGTGCAAGGAACGCAACAAGGAGCGCGGGAAAAGCCAAACGGTTGGTTGCTAAATAAAACGCCAAGGACATGAGAAAGAACGAAAAGAATTCGTAACGGAACTGACCGGCCATGTTGACGATCGGCTCCCAGATGCCCAGCAGGGTGATGAAACAGCCAACGAAAACTGAGCTGAAGCTGAGACGGCGTAACGCTCCCCACCACAAACCTAAGGAAGCGATGACAAACACGATGGTTACGAAAGACGCGTCTCTCGGCAGCCAACTAGTCTGATTCAAGACCACGCATTGAACAGATGCGGCTAACCTTCCAAAGAGATGAGTACCATCCATTCCGTTTGGGAAGCGCACTTGCTGAAACTTATCCGTATCCTCATGCTCGCGACACATGTTGTAGGAGAAGGAGAGAAACCAGGGATTGTCTAGATCGTAGGGCCGGAGCCGCTGAAAGAGCGCGCAGTAGCAAGCGGTCAGCAAGGAAAGAACAATGTAAGGGCTGCGGACAGCCCCGACCATCAACGATAGACTTGCCGTAAAGAAGCCCGACGCTCTTAGTTCGTACCCGAGATAGCGGATGCCGCGCGGCTTGTTGATTTTCGGATACGGCGATCGTTCCACCCGCACACCGCTTCGCCAGAAGCTAGACAAGCTGACGCTCTCGAGGAAAGTCTCCGCCAATCATCGCTCTAGCATACGGCGTTACGCCGGGCAAAGTCGATCTCAACGTCAGGACGCTTGCGAACAGGCGATACGATGTACCTGATAAGGCGCTCTTGACAAGGATGATATCGACCGCGGCCTACGCGACCCGGCCCGACTCGAGTTTGCCGCAGAGCAGGCGGCATCAGCGAGTGGCTGGTTCTCGCACCCGGCACCTCAATGTTAGAGTTGTACTTGTTTAAGCGGAGCCCTGCAAGGCCGTCTAGGCGTCTCATGAGGGTGATGTGAGATTTTAGACCACCCGGCAGCATGACACTATCCTACCCGCAGGAAAGCTGAGGTGTAGTGCGACAAGGTACAGGAGTAATCGCGAAGCGAGACAATGCCAACAACGACGTGGCGCGCGATACGACCACGCTGCTGCGCTTTTCCTCTGCTGGACATCACCTGCTTGGTTTGATCGCGGCGCTTTTGTGCCTCACCATCCTGATAAACGGCGGCGTCCAACAACTGCAGATGCTTCTGCTAGGTGGGCAAATGCTGATTGGGAACGTTCTCCCCAAGACGCTGCTATGCCTCGTGGTTCTGCTTGGGTGTTTGTTCCGTCCCCGACTCCATGTAGAAAAGCTGCCGATGGGCTCGTGGATGTTTTGTCTTGGATTTCTGATCTTTGAAGCAGCCTACCTGGCTTCTACATCCGGCATGTCTTTAGCCGACGTTCTAACTTCCTTTTATGACTACTATGCGGTTCTGCTGATCGCGCCGGTGTTGTTGGTCTTCCGCGGCGAGGTACCGGAGCGTGTGCTGATACGACTTACCGTCTCGATCTTCTCCGTTTGTGCATTGTTGGCCTTTGCTCAACACCTGACAGACCGGCCTATTCTATACACGGAAAGCACGAATGGATCCTTTCAAGTAGCAAGCTGGGATTTCGGGGGCACCGTTCGAGCATTTAGCTTCTTCGCATCGGCCCTTGAGTTCGGTGGCTTTTGCGCGCTGTGCGGAGCCCTAGGTATTGCCCTCTCCAGAAAAGCTCCCGTGCAAGGAATACTGCTGCTAGTCTCGTCGGGGCTTGCCTGCTACTGTACCCTCACCAGACTATGCTATCTGATCTTCATCTGTACTTGCGTCTCCACTGTGGTCTTCACGTACGGCAAGAAGTTGTCCCGTGGACTATGGCATCCCTTCCTCTTTTTTTGGCTTGGCATTGTGACTATTCTTTTCAGCCTGAGGACCTTTGTCAGCGGAGAGAGCAACAAGCTGGAGGATGCTGGCTCGCTGATCGAAAGAGTCACCCAGTGGGGCTTCTTTACTGATTTGTTTGTCCATTCCAGCTTCACAAAACAGATGCTGGGTTTGGGGATTACGCAAGGTAACAAGATCTTTGAGGGAGCTCCGATGACGATCGATAACTCGCCGCTTGCCCTGGCCTTGCACATCGGTATCCTCGGAGCAGTACTCTTCAGCATTCTTATCTTCAAGATGTGGCTGTGGCTGCGAAAGGCTGCATTGACGACGGAGCAGCCGTTACTTATTGCAGTTGCAGGCTTCTGGGCGACTCTCGCCTGTGCGGGCATTTTTAATATAGTTTTCAGCCTGTATGGTACGGCCTTCGGTCTAGCCATACTCTGCAGCAGGGTTACACCGACATACCCCTCGCTTACACCGAATAGCCCTTCGCCCCTGGCTCCAGCAGAGCGCCTTCTCGAGGAACCGGCGTCCTAAGATAAGGGGATTTTGGAGAAACAAAGAGCGACAACGATGATGAGAGACATGCCGAATAGGGAAAAGACTGAAGCAACGGAAGCGGATGCGAGCTCGAGCGCAAATTGGAGCATCCTCGACGTTTTGATTGTGATGGCAAGTGGTTACCGCTTTATTCTTTTGACTACTGCTCTGGTGGGCGTGGCGACAGCGATCATCTCCTTGATATTGGCGCCCCGTTACACTGCAGAGTCTTCGCTACTGCCACCTCAGCAAAGCTCGCTCTCTGGAAACATACTCTCCCAACTGTCAGGTGGACAGGGCCTCGCCGCACTTGCCGGCGCTGGCTTCGGCGAGAAAAGCCAAAACGAGACCTACACGTCTATGTTCAAGAGCCGCGCCGTCGAAGACGCGATGGTCAAGCGGTTCGATCTCACCAAGGTCTACAAGGTGAAGCAGCTCTCTGCGGCACGGTACATCTTTGATAAACGCAGTTCAGCAACAGCGGGAGTCAAGGATGGCATAATCCGAGTCACCGTTGATGCCTCCACTCCGGAGCAAGCCGCGGCGATGACAAACGCATACGTTGAGGAATTCCAAAAGCTTGCCGCTGACGTGGCGACAACCGAAGCTGGTCAGCGCCGAGTTTTCTACGATCGTCAACTGGAAGACGCAAAGAACCAGCTGGCGGACGCCGAGCAGGATCTGAAAAAGACTGAGCTGACCACTGGTATGGTCCAGCCTGACACGCAATCACGTGCCATGATCGAGTCCGCGGCAGGGATCCAGGCACAAATTGCCGTCAAGGAAGTTCAGATGCGAGCCTTGTCATCATCTGAGACGAAAGATAATCCCGATATGATGGTGCTCGACCAGCAACTCGGGGCACTGCGCTCACAACTTGCAAAGTATACGGGAGATACGGATTCGGAATCGGAGTTGTTTGTTCCCAAAGGCCGAGTGCCTGCTGCGGCACTCGACTATATACGTAAGCTGCGGGAGGTTAAGTACAGGGAGACGATCTTCCAGGCTCTAGCGACACAGTTTCAGCTCGCCAAGCTTGATGAGGCCAAGCAGGGCGCCGTCTTTCAGGTCATTGATCCAGCCACTCCGCCCGACAATCCTTCCTTTCCTCGCCGTACGATGCTCGTTTTCATCGCCAGTATGGTGGCGTTTCTTTTAGCCTGCGTTTTCGTTTGGGTACGCGCGGCTCTTCAAGCATTAGGCGTCGATCCAGAGAATGGTCCGAAGGTATCTAAGTTGTTGGCTGAGTTCCGCTGGCGGCGCTCCTGATCTAAATTACAGATTTGCGATCGAAAAGGCACCTGCGTTGGATCCTGGCCGGGTATGCTCAGCATCTGCTGGTGGTTGCTTAGCCTTCCTGACTGGCCTCCCTTCTCTTCAACATCTGGCCGTCAAGAAGCCTTGCTCATAAATATTGAGCGCTATGCCTCATCGCTTTCAGGTCCTTCCCCCCCCCCCACAGCGGGAGTGCACCTGCTACCGGATTCGGGAAATCGCTCAGCATGAGCGATCACAGCCGCTACTGGTTCACGCCACTTGCCAAGAACCCGCCATCCACTACGATGACCTGTCCGCTGGTGTACGAAGCCGACTCCGAAGCCAAATAGATGGCAGCGCCCACCAACTCTTCGACTTTGCCAAAGCGACCCATAGGTGTGCGCATCCGTAACTCCTGCCCGCGTGGCGTCCCGTCCAGAAGCTTTGCATTCAGCTCAGTCGGAAACACTCCCGGCGCAATGGCATTCACCACCACACCATGCCTCGACCACTCGACCGCCAGCGATCGTGTTAAGGACACTAACCCCGCTTTGCTCGCTGCATACGCCGCCACTTCATTCAAGGCCACAAATGAGTTAAGCGAAGCGATGTTGACGATTCGCCCATACCCACGCTCAATCATCTGTTTGCCGAAGATCTGACAGCTTCGAAGCGCTCCATTCAGATTGGTTTCGAGTATGTCGCGCCAATCCTCTTCTGCCATGGTCAGCGTAGGTGTTCGTTTGATCTTGCCCGCAGCGTTCACCAGGATGTCGACCGCACCGAACGTCTGCAGGCAAGCCTGGTGCAACTCCTCAACCTGCTGCCGCTGATTTAGGTCTACTGGCTGCCGCAACGTTCGCCTTCCCATTGCCTCGATCTCTGCGGCTACCGCATCCACCTCTTCGGTGCGACGTCCCGTGCCCACCACGTCGGCGCCGGCCTGCGCCAGCCCGAGACTAATCGCCCTCCCAATTCCGGACGTTCCGCCGATCACCACAGCAACCCGGCCTTCCAAACTCAACGGATGCTTCATAGTTTCTCCTCGAATCTGCGAGCTCAACCATGCTTCGGGCGTGCATGTAGCGCACTAGGTTATAGAGCACGCAGCATCCTTCCAAGAACCAACTATCCACCTACTGCATAGCGGATCTGCCACACGGCTTGTTGAGCTAGCAAAGCTCTTGTTAGCTGTGAACAGCCTGCCAAGCAAACCTTGCATGGCTTTGACCATGGAATCTCGGCGTGCCCATCTACGTTTCTTTTGCAGATGTAAGTTTTAACGCGCCGCAGTTCTTCCTCGTCAACAGCACTTTCAACATAGATGCGAAAGCGACTTATAGAGCCCCGTCGCTGAGCAGCGTTTCTGTCGGGATCCTTCCAAGCCGCGGCACCATCATGCGAAGAATCAGAAGCGCCAGCAGGTAGACGCTGGACGCGATCACAAAGAGAATTGAGTAACGGTGATAGCGCGTGAGCACCCAACCGACGCTCCCTGAAAAAAGCACACCACCCACGGAGCCTGCCATGCCGCCGATGCCAGTCACAGCACCAACCGCCTCACGCGGAAACATATCTGAGGCGATCGTATAAAGGTTTGCTGACCAGCCCTGATGGGCAGCCGCCGCCATACTCAGCAGCGCGACGGCCAACCACTCGTTACCTACATCGCCAAGAAAGTACACGGGAGCAACGAGAAGCGCCATGGCGAGCATGGCTGCGTAACGAGCTGTCGCCATCGAAGTGCCCCGGCGCGCGAGGAACAGGGGGATGCTGCCACCTCCTATCGAGCCGATCGCCGAGATGTTATAGACAATAATCAATGGCAAACCTAGGTGAGCAAGACCAAGATGGAAGCGGCCATCCAGAAACTTGGGAAGCCAGTAAAGATAAAACCACCAGATAGGATCGGTCAGAAATTTAGCGATAGAGTAAGCCCAGGTCTGGCGATAGCTCAGCAGCCGGTGCCAGGGGATCTTCGCAAGTTCTTCCGGCACATCATGGTGAATGTAAGCATGCTCAAGCGCAGACAGCCGCTTGTGATCGGCAGGGGCTCGATAGTGGGTAAGCCACCAGCCGATCCAAGCTGCTGAAAAGACGCCGGTGATCAGGAAGGAAGCCTGCCATCCATAGTGGATCGTCACAAAGGGGACCATGGCCGGAGCGAGCATGGCACCTAGATTGGCTCCGGAGTTAAAGACTCCTGTAGCCAGCGAACGTTCTCGCTGTGGAAACCATTCAGCAGTAGTCTTGATCGCGGCTGGAAAGTTACCGCTCTCCCCAAGTCCGAGGAAGAAGCGCGCGATGCCGAAGCCAAAAGCGCTCGTCGCCAGCGAGTGAGCCATGGCAGAGAGACTCCAGACCGCCATGATCAGGGCGTAACCCAGGCGCGTGCCGATCCGATCAATCAGTCGGCCGGCGACAACCAACCCCACTGCATACGCGAACTGAAAAGAGACGACGATGTAGCTGTATTGCTGCTCCGTCCAACCAATGCTGTGCTGCAGGACCGGCGCCAGTATGCCGAGAACCTGCCGATCCATGTAGTTTATCGAGGTTGCAAAGAAAAGCATGGCGCAGACTGTCCAGCGCACATTGCCGGTGCGTGGCGATTGGGCGGCAGCAGAGGCGAGCGGTTCTTCGTCGGCGTGGCCTAAAGGAGTCGACAAGCTTTCCATCCTTACCAGCGGTTCTCCGTCTGTGTACATCAGCCAGCTACCAGCTAAACTCCTGCTTGACGAATCCACGCGGAGACTGTCTCCGCGATGACAAGAGCAGGAGAGAAATGTTAGAGCGCTGGCTCTTCCAGCTTATAGGTACGGCGCACAAGGCCGATGGTAAGTTCGTAGGCAAGGTCGACTGCCTCCTCTTCGTCCAGTCGATCTTCGGCTACCAGACGCGCAAGAAAGGCACAATCGATGCGCCGTGCGACGTCATGCCGCGCCGGAATCGACAGAAAAGCCCGGGTGTCGTCATTAAAGCCGACCGTGTTGTAAAAACCTGCGGTCTCGGTTGCCTGTTCACGGAAGCGCATCATGCCTTCCGGGCTGTCGTGGAACCACCACGGCGGTCCCAGGCGAAGGCAGGGATAGTGTCCGGCTAGCGGAGCCAGTTCGCGGCTGTAGGTGGATTCATCGAGGGTAAACAAGATGATGGTCAGCGAAGATTCATTGCCAAATTGGTCAAGCAGCGGCTTCAACGCGTGCACATACTCTGTCTGCGCCGGGATATCCGCGCCCACGTCGCGACCAAATTTTTTAAAGACACGCTGGTTGTGGTTGCGCACGGAGCCTGGATGGATCTGCATCACCAATCCGTCATCCAGGCTCATACGCGCCATCTCAGTCAGCATCTGCGCTCGGAACAACTCCGCATCTTCGGGAGTCGCCTTTGCAGCGAGCACTCGCTCAAAGAGCGCTTCGGCCTCTGAGCTTGACAGAGCAGCGGTACGCGGAGAAGGATGCCCGTGGTCAGTCGCCGTTGCACCCTGCTGTTTAAAAAAGGCGCGGGCTGCCCGCAGCGCCTTGAGATACCCGACCCAGGTCGCTGTGTCTTCCCTGTAGCGCGTGGCCAATTGAGCAAGGTTCTCAGAGAAGCCGGCAAACTCGGGGTCGACACAAGCGTCCGGACGGAAGGTGGGCAGGACGCGGCCTCTCCATCCAGACTCGCGCAGAGTGATGTGCGCGGTAAGCGGATCGGTAGCAGCGTCAGTCGTTGCCAGCGCTTCGATGTTGGCACGCTCATACAACGCACGCGGCCGGAACTCCGGGGTGGCAAGTTTCTCGGCGATCGTGTCGTAGTAACGGTCGGCGTTTGTGCCAGAGAGCCGCTCTTGAAACCCGAAGAGTTCGGCAAACACAGAATCAAGCCAGAGGCGAGTAGGCGTCCCGCGAAAAAGGAAGTAGTGCTCTGCAAAGCACCGCCAAATCGCGCGCGGATCCTGGACTGGCCGCTGCAGAGTGCCCGTACCAATGCCAAGCTGCTCGAGGGAAACACCGCCCTGGCTGTACAGCATGCGGTAGACGTAGTGATCGGGGATGATGAACAGGCTGGTGGGATCAGGAAACGGCTGATTCTCAGCGAACCAGCTCGCCTGCGTGTGCCCGTGTGGACTGATGATGGGAAGCTTCGCGACTGTACTGTACAGGCGCCGCGCGATCGCCCGACTGTCCGGGTCTGCGGGAAAGAGGCGATCCTCGTGAAGCAGCGCCATAAACCTCCTTAGTCAGATGGTGCTAGAAAGTGATGTACTAAGAGAAGTGCAAGAGCTCTGCCCTCCCGCTCGGTTCTTGCACAGTGTAGCTCGTCGAAGTACACGCCTGTCACCCGCGGCAACAGAGTGCACCGGCTTGTACCCGTGAGCCGCGGAGCGCATCGCAACCAAATCTTTCTTCGGGTATAAACCACTCGTGAATGGATGCTGATCTCCACTTACTCGAGCCAATGCTCTAGCCGTCTCGCGAACGTTCGGAATCGAATCTGCCTCGATGCGCCCAAAGACCAAGCCCAGGATTGGAGATAAAGAACACGTCCTCGCCATCTACGTTGTTGTGACCCTCGGCAAGGGTATGCGGGTTATAACGCAAGGTCATTGCATGAAGATCGGCATAGCTAAAGCCAACGCTCTCGATCTCAGACCGCGCAAGCATACCAGGGCAGTAGGTGACGCGGAATCGATCTTCCGAAGATCCATGGATCAGGTGTGCCGCCGCGCTCAGGTCTGCGGCCAGGGCTGCATCCTGGTCCACAGCAGCGAGGGTAGCCGGAGTGCCCTTGTAACCCCATTTGCGGATCAGCCGGTCGATGCTGGGATCCTCACCGAACTCCCGCACACCCGGCGCGAGAACGATCAGTTCCGCGTCGTCCGCAAGTGCCATGCGTGTGCGATAGATCGCCTTATTGCCAAGCCACGTGCTCCTGTACTCTAGCGGGTCCAGGTAGACCACAGCCTTGGTCAGTGGCTTGTCGAGCATCTCGAAGTTTACCTGGAGGCTCAGCGCCGCAGCCTGGTGAAAGCATTCATCATCATCCCCAATAAAAAGCCCGCGAACGGTCAGCTCGCCACTCGCGAGCCTGCCCACCACGGTGAGTACGTAGACCAGCGGCAGGGATCGTAAAAACTTATCGGCAGCATAGTTGAGTACCCTGCGGACCGGGTTTTGAGCGCGGCCCATAATGCGTTCCATACCGTAGACCGCGCCAAGATAGTGGCTCCGATTGATGCTCTCGCGACCGCCGGTGCCAATCAGAATATTCTTGGTGTAATTCGCCATGCCGATGACTTCATGCGGCACCACTTGACCCAGAGACAGGATCAGGTCAAAGCCGCCCTTGCAGAGCATGGTGTTGATCTGCGCCGGCCAGTCATAGTGAATCTTGCCTTCAGACTGCTCTTCCATGTACTCGGCCGGTACCGTGCCGAGGGTTGTGATATCGGTACGCCAATTGTGCGTGTGGAAGAGCTCCAGCGGCGTCTCCCCGAACATGCGCCTGAGCTGTGCCTCAGTCATCACGGAATGGGTGCCGAGCGCGGGAAGAACCGCTTTTAAGCGCTCCCCGTAATGTGCATACAAGTATTGAGTCAGCTCTCCCGCACGCGAGTAGAGCCGCGTCTGATCGGGGGGCACGGCAAGCACCCGGCTGCGCTCGCCCAGCTTGGCCAATGCTTCGAAGAGCAGCGACTTCAGCTCTTCTGATGACAATGCCGTCTCAGGACTTCCGACGCCAAGATAAAGGCTCATCTACCCCCATTAGTCTCTGCCGGGTCGGCTTGGACCCACTACTGTCTCACACCTTCTGCTCGGGAGCAGCCAAACGCCCGGACACACCCTGATTCTACCTGCCCGGTCTACCAGGATGCTGGACTGGAAATCGTTAAGGTCCCGCGGGCGGAGGATCTGCTGGTCCGCGCTATGGCTCACGAAAGGAGCTAGCGCCGAAGAGCGCTGAGCCAGGCGTGCTCTGTTGTGAGCCGCTTGAGCCGGTCGGTCTCGCTCAGGTCGACGAAAGCTTATTGACGAAGATCCCTCGCAGTACCTAGCTTCAGCCGGAGCACCCAAGCGGCAAAGGAGGAACTGCTGTAGACCGTTCGAGAGATTGTCAGATTGATGCGTACCGTGGTGTGGTGCCCTGGCCTCAAGCAGAACCAGCCTGCCCCATTCAAGATCAAACGGAGCTGCGAATTTTCTGCGTTGATGCCCACCAGCACTTCTGGCGGTTCAAGTCGACCGAGTACCATCGGCTGCAAGGTGATCTGGCCATGCTTCACCGCAACTTCCTGCCCGAGAGCTCGTGCGTGAGGCAAAGAAAGCGGGAGTCAGCGGAGCCGTGCCCCTGCAGGCACGGCAAAGCATCGCGGAGACCGAGTGGCTGCTGCAGCTTGCGACGGAGAGGCCGCTCGTGCTGGGGGTCGTCGGTCGGCTGCCGCTGCGGGGTTAGGCTTTCCCGGGCCTCATGGAACCCTATCGCGAACAGAAGTTGCTCAAAGGATTGCGCCACATCGTGCAAGCGGAGTCTTCTGGCTTCATGGATGATCCCGCCTTCAACGCCGGAGTGAGTGCTCTTCGACCGAGTGGCTTGGTGTACGAGATCCTGATCTACCCACCGCCAATGGTGCGCTGCCTGCCGGCGCCACGGCTTTCACGCCTGCCAGTTCAATCAAACCTTCCGTGTGCAAAGGGATGGCGCCATGACTGAGCTGCTGGCCGTTCCCGAGGAGAAAGTGTCCCCTTCCTCTCTCTCTGAAGGAGCTCTGCCTGGTTGAGCCGCTAACGTTAGGAATGCGCGCCATTGCACGGGCCCGGGTAACTGCTGAAGACGTGGTGGCTGTCTACGGCTGCGGCGCCGTTGGCCTTGGCGCCGCGATCACGGCGCATGCCGCGGCGGGGCGAGTCGTCTACATCGGCTACGCCAAGTAAACTGTCAGCTACCAAACACGACGTTTTGTATAGAAGGAGCTGGACATCATGAATATCGCACAATGCCCTGCCGCAGGACTTCCACGAGGGATAGGTATCCTGGAAGCAGGTCGCTTCCCGCTTTACCGTACCGTGTCGACGATCGTTCCACTTGCGCAGGCTCCCGCCGTCCTAGCACAGTGGTCAGAGAAGCCATCCAGCTTCACCAAAATCATGGTCAAGATATAACTGCGCCAGAGCCGCAGACGCGAAATGATTGTTCCTACACCGACCTCCAGCACCGATCGCCGCCGAGTCCAGCTTTTGCCGGCGGGTGGTCTGCGCGCTTTTACGCTCGTCACAGGACTGTTTTTTCTCTGGGGCATCCCCAACAACTTGAACGACCTGCTCATCCGGCAGTTTATGAAATCCTTTGCCATCTCGCGCTTTCAAGCAGGATTGGTGCAATCAGCTTTTTACCTGGGATATTTTCTTCTGGCACTGCCGGCTGGGCTGCTGATGCGCCGCAAGGGATACAAAAGCGGCTTCGTCATCGGGCTTCTGCTCTTCAGCGCCGGCTGCTTTCTCTTCTGGCCGGCGGCACAGTCCGGCCGCTACAGCGCCTTTCTGCTGGCGCTTTTTGTGGTAGCCAGTGGACTCGCGTTTCTCGAGACAGCGGCGAATCCGTTCATCGCTCAACTCGGTCCCACCCCCTCTTCTGAGGCCCGTCTTAACTTTGCACAGGCCTTCAATCCTGTAGGGGCGATCTGCGGTGTGCTGCTTGGCACGCGCTTTATCTTTTCCGGCATCGAGTTAACGCCTGCGCAGATTGCTCACATGCAGGCTGTCGGCACGTACGCCCCTTACCTTCATGTAGAGACCCTGCGCGTGGTCACACCCTATCTGGTACTCGGTAGCCTGGCGATCCTCTCGGCTGTGCTGATTGCCTGCACACGCTTCCCAACCTTGATCCAGGTGCGTGAACACCAGGCGGAGATCTCCTCGAACTGGCGGGACCTGTTTGGCCGCAAGCATTTCCTCTTCGCTCTCGCCACGCAATTTATGTATGTAGCCGCCCAGGTCGGCACTTGGAGCTACTTTATCCAGTACGCGCAGCAGTATGGTCACCTGCGCGAACGCCCGGCGGCCCTGTTGCTTACGGGGACTCTTGGCGCTTTCGCGATCGGCCGTTTCCTGTCGTCCTACCTCATGCGCCGTATCCTGCCCAGCCGGCTGATGGCACTTTATGCGTGGGTGAACGTGATCCTGCTCCTGGTCGGCATCATGCTCTCGGGCTGGATTGGTCTTGCGGCGGTCTTCCTCACGAGCTTCTTCATGTCCATCATGTATCCGACCATCTTTGCTATGGGCCTGAAGGATTTAGGACCGAACACCAACCTTGGCGGCTCCCTGCTTGTCATGACGATCATCGGCGGCGCCATAGGTACACCCTTCATGGGCCTGGTCGCCGAATCGACCCACAGCACCGCCGTGTCGTACTGCATACCGCTGCTCGGGTACATCGTTGTCGGCTTGTTTTCGATTCACATGAGCGGCTACGTGCGAAGCCGAACTCGTTCCTCAGATGTCAGCGCATGACCGCTCTCTGCACACCGGGCTGCCCACGGCTCACCACTGCACCCAATCACACTATGCACAGGAATGTGCTGGAGAAAAAAGCATGAGCGAACCAATGCAGCTTCCCAAGTACTCGATCGGCGTAGGCGACCGCTTTACTCATCAAGCCGAAGCACAACTACGAGCTTGTATCCAAGCCGCCGACCGGGGGGTGAACGTAACTCCTGTCTGGAACAAGTCTAATCGCGAGCACCTGATCATCGGCTCGGAGCCGCAGGCGACGCGAGCAGCTGTTGACCAAGCAGTAAGATCCATGGGTTGGTCCAAGCCCTTCTTCGTGGATGCCGACCACATTAACCTCAAGACCTTTGACCGGTTTGTGGACGCTTGTGACTTTTTCACCATCGACGTCGCGGATCATATTGGACAAGCATTTGACGAAGGAGACGTTGCAAACTTTATAGATCGCCATCCCGAACTGCTAGGCGAGGTCAGCATCCCGCGCATACCTGAGCCCTTCAGGATATCCCGCAGCTTCGCCGAGCAAACCGCGAAGCAGTTTCTCGCAGCCGTGCAACACGCCGGCGCCATCTACCGAGCGATTGCGGAAGTAAAAGGCGAGGTCAACTTCATCGCAGAGATCTCCATGGATGAAACAGAGCGGCCCCAAACTCCGGCGGAGCTGCTCATCATACTCGCCGCAATCGCTGATGAGCAGATCCCTGTGCAGACGATCGCTCCCAAGTTCACCGGCCGCTTCAATAAGGGCGTCGACTACACAGGCAATATCACCCAATTTGAAAAGGAGTTCTGCGACGATCTCGCGACGATCGCGCATGCGGTCGCCGGCTACGGCCTGCCGAAGAATCTCAAGCTGAGTGTTCACTCCGGCTCTGATAAATTTTCTATCTACGCCGCCATCCGGAAAGGCATGAAGGACTTCGACGCCGGCGTACACCTCAAGACGGCAGGCACTACGTGGCTCGAAGAAGTCATCGGTTTGGCCGAGGCGGGCGGCGACGGCCTCGCGTTAGCCAAAGAGATCTATGCTGAAGCCTTTGCACACGCCGACGAGCTTTGTGCTCCCTATGCGACGGTCATCGATATCAAGAGCGACCGGCTGCCCTCGCCAGCAGCGCTAAATGGATGGACGAGCGAGCAGTTCGTGCGAGCTCTGCGCCACAACGAGGGCGACCTCGCCTACAACCCAGACTTACGCCAACTGCTGCATGTCGGCTTCAAGATCGCGGCGAAGATGGGCGAGAGATACCTGCAGGCGCTTGACACCAACCGCGAGATCATCGCCCGCAACGTAACCGAGAATCTGTTCGAGAGACACATTCGGCCGGTGTTTCTGGGTGATTGACAGGCGCGGAATCCTTACACACGCAAGGTGCCAGTACATGTTGAGGTCTGCTTGGCTCGTACTCGTGACGTCACGAAAACGACTCGCGAGGAGCCCGGCAAAAAGCTAAGGATGCGCCGGCGGCGCGGCTTTCGCTGTGGCCCGCGCAAGGCTCAGGCGAGCCTTGTATCGCATCGTGTAGTGAGCGACTCGGTTGTAAGCCGCTCCAGGTGCACCTGGTCCGGATCACAAGCAATGGCCGTCACGCTTTAGATCATCTGATCCTCAGCCGTTTCGATCACCGTATCCTTCGCTGCTCGGCTTAGGTTGATATGCACATCACGCACGCCGCGCAGGGCAAACGCCTTTGGCGTTGTAGGGGCAGTCACAGCCAGAAAGTCTGCACGCTCGACATCGGTCAACACAAACGACGGTCGCGCATCGGCTGACATGGGGGCGACTTCCACATGACTCATCTCGAGATTGCGGATGTGCCGCAGAAAGAAGCCCTGCGAGGGCATCGGACCAAACATGGCTGGGTCGGGATACTTGTCAACCTGCTCAGGCGGAATGATCTTTGCCTGCTCCGCGGTGCCTCCGCCCTTGTGCTGCATGTAGAGGTTGCTGATTTTGATGTCCTCCAGCGGATAGCCGGGAATGCCGGACAGGATGCACCCTATCGCGGAGTCGGAGTTGTAGGACACTATGTTGGAGACCAGAACACGACGCAAGGTACCGACTTTGGTCGCTTCCTTTGGCCCGCGCAGACGGGCACCGAGCCGGAAGAAGAAGGGGGCGTAAACGAGGTTGCGCATGGTGATGTTGGAGATGACAATGTCCTCGCAGAGCGCGCCGTCCTCGCTCTCCAGCGTCAGGCTGCTGCAGCTGTCAAAGATACAGTTGCTGATGGCAATATTCTTGAAGCCACCGTTCGACTCTGTTCCGCACTTGATCCGGCCGGTGTAGGGGACCTTCTGTCCGGGAGAAAAGACCTTGCGTGAACCGTCCAGCATCGTGCCAAGCTCATAGCAGCCTGACACCGTGCACCCGGTGATCGTGACGTTTTCAGTCGCTCGCGCATAGCCAAGCGCATAGCTCGACTTAGGGCAGATTCCATCATCCCAGGGTGAGTTGACGGTGCAGTTGGAGATGTGGACATTCTTGCAGCAGTCTATGTCCATGCCGTCACGATCTGTGTCGATGGTGAGATTGTCGATAGTCAGATTGTCAACCCCGGTGAGCAGGAGCCCGAACCATCCCGCTTTAAGCATGCGGAAGTCGCGGAACAAGACGTTGCGGCAGTTCTTCAGAGCGATGGCCTTGTTGCCGACTCCCGCCTGGGCGTTGTCGTAGAGCGGGTAATCCCCGCGCCGCTCTCCCCTGCTCCCGCTCCCAAAAGATAGGCCCTTGCCATAGATCAGGCCGGTGCCGCTGATGCCTGTGTCGTGCAGGCCTTCGCCCCAAATTAGCGAATTGTGCCAGTGGTTGTGGCCGTAATCCTGGTAGGCGTCGTAACTGGTCTTGGGCTCAGCAGCGTCATAGACGCCGCCCAGTTCGCCCGTCGCCTGCCCGGGCAGCGGCGAGGCTGCCGCCAAGATCACCGCACCTTCGGCTAGGAAAAGATGAACGCGGCTCTTGAGCCGAATGGAGAAACAAAGATAGGTCCCCGCTGCAAAGACAACAGTTCCACCGCCAGTGGCTGCTGCCGCTTCGATAGCGGCATTGATGGCCGGAGTATCCAATTGCCGGCCATTGCCGGTTGCACCGAAGGAGCGTACATCGAAAAACAAAGGCGATCCTGCGCCCTGGGCTCCGGGCGCCTGAGCCTGCGCGCTCCAGAAGGGCAGAGAGGCGAGTGCTAAGGGAGACAGCTTAAGTAAGTCGCGGCGTAGCAACAGCTTCAAAGAGCCTCCATTGCAGATGCTAGTGGTTAGGGACAAGGTAATTGTGAAGTGAGTCGTTGTACAAGGACGAGACTGCGTGCAGCCTGCAGGCAAGCCGTTTCTATCGGAGGCTCTAAAAGCCGCTGGTTCTTGGCAGCAAATCCTTGCCTCTATCCGGTAGAGTGAGCCGAGCGTGCAGACTGCTGGGCGTAGCCACCTGCGACCAGAGGCTGCTCGCGATGATAATGGCGCTGGCCTGCTCAGGCGCGCTGCCGAGCGTGCTGGTGCCGGGCGGGGTGACGCTGCTGCCGGAGAACGGCGAGGACGCCGGCAAGGTGCAGACGATCGGCGCGCGCTTCGTGCAGGAGCAGATCACCCTCGAGTACGCGGCGGAGATGGCTGCCACGCCTGCGCGACTCCGGGCGGTGGCTGCCAGTTTTAGGCACAGCGGCGACCGCGCAGGTGGTCAGCGAGGCGCTGGGATTGAGCCTGCCCGCACGCGGCTCTGGGGCCAAGCGGCCAGCCCATCTAGCTGGACACCGCAGCACGCTCGGCGCGAGCGCTGGTGCGCATGAGCTCGCTTGGCTGGGGCACGCGCGATGTGCTCACCGACGCAGCCATACGCAATTCTCTGGTCGTCTACGCGGCCACCGGTGGATCAACCAACCTGCTGCTCCATGTGCCGCGACCGCTCATGCAGCCGGCCTTCGCCGACCTGTACGCGCAGACTGGAAGGCGGCCATGCGCGACTCTCCAAGGCTGGTCGACGCACTGCCAAATGGGTCGGGCAACTTTGCGATGGTGCAGGTCTTTCTGGCTGGCGGCGTGCCGGAGGTTATGCTGCACCTGCGCCGGCTCGGGCTCCTGGAGACAGATGCGAAGACAGATGTCACGGGCGTGTGAATAATCCTCGATACGGTCGCTTGAAAAATCCCCAGTTTGGGCCGAGCCCAAGCATGCTGATCCGAGGAGGGTCAGGATGCTGCGACTGGAGGGTTTTACGGAGATACAGAAGCTGCATCATGACGGATTGAGCGTGAGCGAGATCGCGCGGCGGTTGGATATGGACCGCAAGACGGTGCGGAAGTACCTGAAGCAGGCACCGACCAGGTATGAGCGTCAGCCGAAGAGATGGAAGGTCGACCCGTGGCGGTCCTACCTGCGCGAGCGCTGGGAGCAGGGTGTGGAGAACGCCAACCGGCTCTTTGTAGAGATACAGAAGCGCGGGTACGGGGGCGGACTGACGCAGGTGAAGAAGGTGCTGCGGCCGTGGCGGAGCGAAGGCCAGGAGCGGGTCTTCGTAAGGTTCGAGACGGTGCCCGGAGAGCAGGCGCAGATGGACTGGGGTCACTTCGGCAACTGGGATGGCCGGCGTCTTTACGGACTTCGCGTTGACGCTGTGTTGGTCGCGGATGCAGTACGTGGAGTTTACCCAGCGTCAGGACGCAGAGACACTGCTGAACTGCATGGTGCACGCCTTTAGCTACTTCGGTGGCGTAACTGCGACGGTGCTGAAGGACAACATGAAAACTGTGGTGCTCGATCGCGTAGACGGCCCAGCCGCGCTTTCACGCCAAGCTGTTGGACTTCGCCAGCTACTACGGCTTCGTGCCGCGGCCTGTCATCCTTATCGACCGCAGACCAAGGGCAAGATCGAGTCCACGATCCGCTATATCAAGTCCAGCTTCTGGCCGGGGCTAAGTTTCGACAGCCTGGCGGAGCTGAATCGACAAGCGCTTACGTGGTGCGGTGAAGCGAATCATCGCGTGCATGCGACGACGCGGGAAGTGCCTGCGGAGCGCTTCGCTCGTGAAGAACTCGTGCCTCTCAACGGTCAGCCGGCCTACGACACAAGCTATGTGAGTCATCGCCTGGTCGCGAAGGACTGCATGCTTGCTTACCGCGGCAACCGCTACTCGGTACCGCATGCCTACGCAGGCAAGAGCGTTGTGGTACGCGAGCCTCTTGAGTCGGGCAGGATCCGGATCTTCCATCAGCAGGACATGATCGCCGAACATGCTTTGTCTGAAGTCAAGGGCGAGATGGTGATCGAACCTGCGCATTACGCCAGCCTGCCGCGCAAGTCTCGCCCGGCGATTTCCAAGCCGGCGCCGACGATCTCGGAGCTGACACCTGGCCCAGGAGTCGGGCTGCACTATATCGTGCCGGAAGTAGAGTTCCGGTCGCTGGCGATCTATGAGGAGGTGGCCTATGTCGCTTCAGTCTGAACGCCTGCTCAACCACATGCTGCGGCTGCGCCTCTCCTACTTGCCTAACTGCTACGAAGCCATCGCCGAACAGGCAGCTTCCAAGGACCTCCCTTATCTCGACTTCCTCGAGCAGGCGCTCGAGGCCGAGAGCCAGGCCAAGCACACGAGGAACGTGCGGCTGAAAACCCAGTGGGCACACTTCCCCTATAACAAGGGCCTGGATCAATTCGACTTCACCTTCCAGCCTTCGGTTGATGAACGCAAGCTGCGCGAGCTGGCCTCGCTCGAGCGCAAGGAGAACGTGCTGCTGCTCGGGCCTCCTGGCGTCGGCAAAACTCACCTCGGCATCGCCCTCGGCACCGAAGCAATCGTGGCGGGCTACTCAGTCTACTTCGTCACCGTGCAGGATCTGGTCCAGCAGTTCCAGCGCGCCCGTGATGAGAACAAGTTGAAGGAACGCATGACGCTGCTGGTCAAGCCGAAGCTGCTCATCCTCGATGAGATGGGCTACCTGTCGCTCGACCCTTTTGCCGCCACCTGCCTCTTTCAACTGGTCAGCGAATGGTACGAGAAGGGCTCCATCATCCTGACCTCGAACAAGAGCTATGGAGACTGGGGCTCGATCTTTGCTGACAACGTGATCGCGTCGGCGATCCTGGATCGGCTGCTGCACCACTCCACCACGATCAACATCAAGGGCGAAAGCTACCGGTGAAAGGATAAAAAGAAAGCCGGAGTCATCGCCGCCAAAGCTGCTGCAAAGGAAGAAGCCTGACCTCGGATCGGTAGGAGTATGCGGCTCCGGGCTCCGCCCTCCGCCACCCAATCTCCCTCGATCTACAACCTCAACCCGCCTCAAACTGAGGAAAATTCAGGCGCCCCGAATCGGGGATCATTCAGTTGACGTTGACAGCGGCATAAGCATCGGCCTGGAGTGCACCTCGGTAGAGCTTGAGATGTTGTCCTGGACGCTCTCCCTTGCGGTCGGGCGAATAGGCGAACCAGACGGCGGGCGGGGTCGTATCGCCAGAAGGCCGATCATCGCGGACATAGGTCCAGAGCCGTCCGGTCTTGGTCTTACCGTTGCCGGGCTCGAGCACCGGGACCGGGGTGTCGTCAGCATGCAGCTTGCTTGCCGCCAGAACGTGATCGCGTACAGCTTCAACCAGTGGAGTCAACAGCTCGCTGGTTGCGCCGACCCATCCGGCCAGCGTCGAGCGATCCAGGTCGACGCCTTCACGGGCATAGATCTCCGACTGCCGATAGAGCGGCTGATGATCGGCATACTTCGAGACCAGCACGTGCGCGAGCAGACCAGGTCCCGCGAGGCCGCGGTCGATAGGCCGCGAAGGCGCCGGAGCCTGCACGATGCGGTCGCAGGTATCGCAGCTCAGCTTGGGGCGCACATGACGCAACACCTTCCACCCCACGGACGAAGACCTGTCTGCGGGGACCCCGGCTTGAAGCTGGAGCGCACATACTCCAGCATCTCGGCATCATCTTGGCCCAGCTCGCGCAGTCGGCCTCCACAGTCAGGGCAAGCCTCATGGGCTGGCATATGCGTGTGGATCTCGCGCGGAAGATGATCGGGCAAGGGCCGGCGGAAGGGCTTGGTTGGGACTAGACGCTCGGCTCGAGCAACAGGTTGTACTTGTTCGATTGCAGTGGCAACCTCGAGATCTTCGATCTGTAACTCAAGCTGTTCGATCTGGCGGAGCACCTTCTCGCTCTTGCTGCCGAAGAGCATGTGCTTGAGCTTCTCGACCAGCAGCAGGAGGCGTTCGATCTCGGTTGCGCGTGAGCTGAGCGTCGCGATGTATCGCTCATGCTGCGCCCTGAAGTGATCGTGCTGGGCTTGATGGTGGTCGCGCTCCGCCAGGATCATCGCCTTCAACGCAGCCGGGTAAAGCGCGTCCAGATCGGCCTCGTTGGGCGCTGAGAACATGAGCGGAGTATGTCATAAAGCAAGGCGGCTTAATAGAGGAAAAGCCGCATGAATACAGGAGATAACACTTAAACACTCATCACGAGTTCTGCCGTTCGAAGAGGCGCTCTCCAGTCGATTCCTTCCAGCAACATCGACAACTGCGCACGGCTCAGAGATACAGTACCACTGCTTGAGGCCATACGAACCGCCCTCGTTCCAGCCGCTTGGCAAGCAGATGATTTCGGTAGTTTGGTCTGGCCCACCTTCGGCAGTTAAGTTTGGCTCACTTGGAAGTAGCTGGCTAGGCTTCGTGGATGGAGCAAAGGAAGCGTAGCTGGCTGACCAGGAGAGACAAGGTGGAGCAGCCGCACCTGTTGCCACTCGCGCCCGAGTCCTTCGAGCTGGCAGAAACAAGCTTTCCAACGGTGGACGGACTGCGCTGCGTGCGTGTGCGAACGAATCGCTACTCGATTCCCCTGCCACCAGGTACGAAGGTGGAAGCCAGGGTGCAAGCCGACATCGTTGAGCTATGGCATCAAGGCAAACGCGTGGCGCGGCATGAACGCAGTTACAGCCGCCAGCAGCAGATCCTCGATCTGGAACATTATCTCGACGTTCTGCGCAAGAAGCCCGGAGCATTGGCTGGATCGACGCCGCTGGCGCAGTGTCGCCAGGCTGGGCGCTGGCCTGAGTGCTTCGATCGACTATGGCAAGCGCTGATCTCGCGTCATGGTCGCCAGCAAGGAACACGGCAGATGATCGAGTTGTTGTCGCTCGGAACTGCGCAAGGCTGGGATCGATTGCGGATCTCTGTCGAATAGGCGCTGTCGCTGGGCTGCCACGATGTGGCCGCAATCCGACATCTTCTGGTTGCCGGATCACTGACCAGACCCGCGGTGGAAGCAATCGAACTTGGCGCTCTATCTCGTTACGAGCGCCCGCAGCCAGTCATCAGCGGCTACGATCAGCTGCTGACGGAAGTACAAGCATGAACGCAGTCGTCGAGAACCTGGAGAAGGCAGCAGTCGAGCAACAGTGTCGAGTTCTGCGCCTGCCCGCCATCGCAGAGCAATGCGCCACCATGGCCGACACAGCCATCAAGCAGCGACAGACGTACCTGCGCTATCTGGAAGCTCTGTTATCTGTCGAGTTGGAAGAGCGCGAACGGAACACCATCGCCAGGCGAATCAAAGACGCAAAACTGCCGCGGATGAAAACACTGGAAGAGTTCGACTTCAGTGAGGCCCCACAGGTCCATGCCACTCGGATCCACGAGCTGGCTCAAGGTGGTTATATCGAACGAGCTGAACCGATCATCCTGATCGGCGACAGTGGCACAGGTAAGACGCATCTGCTCACCGGCCTATGCGTGGCGGCCTGTCGTCAGAAACGACGCGTGCGCTTTGCTACTGCTGCCGCACTGGTCAACGAGTTAGTTGAAGCCAAACAGCAGTCACAGTTGCGCCGCGTGCTGGCGCGGTGGGAACGGTATGAGCTGATCGCCATCGACGAGGTCGGCTACGTGCCCATGGCCGAGTTGGGTGCCGAGTTCCTCTTCCAGGTCATTGCTGAACGAGCGGAAAAAGCCGCCATCATCCTGACCACCAACCTGCCCTTCTCCGAGTGGACCCAGGTGATCCCAAACGCCCGTCTTTGCAAGGCGTTGCTCGATCGCATCACGGACTGCGCACATATCCTCGAGCCCGGCACGGATAGCTACAGGTTCCGGCGCACAGTCGAGAAAGGTAAGACCAAATCGACGGGCTGAGTGCAGCCCTCGATGGAGTTCAGGCTTCCGCTACGCTCCAGCCCGAACTCCATCGCCTCTCCAACCCACGACCCTGCCCATCAAACTGCCACAGATCGGCCAGAGTTAACTGCCGCAGATGAGCCAAAATTAGTTGCCAAACTCATATCTCTACAAAGAGTGACTTTGGCGAGCCGGTTGGCGTTCTCCACACCCTGCTCCCAGCGCTCGCGCAGGTAGGACCGCCACGGGTCGACCTTCCATCTCTTCGGCTGACGCTCATACCTGGTCGGTGCCTGCTTCAGGTACTTCCGCACCGTCTTGCGGTCCATATCCAACCGCCGCGCGATCTCGCTCACGCTCAATCCGTCATGATGCAGCTTCTGTATCTCCATAAAACCCTCCAGTCGCAGCATCCTGACCCTCCTCGGATCAGCATGCTTGGGCTCGGCCCAAACTGGGGATTTTTCAAGCGACCGTATCGAGGATTATTCACACGCCCGTGACAGTATGTTGAGTGACGCTGTGGTGCACGAGTCGATCGATGGCCGCAGCCGTCGTCATTGGGTCCTTGAAGATGCCCTCCCACTTGGAGAACGGTAGATTGCTGGTCAGAAGGACACTGCCGCGCTCGTAGCGTTCGGCCAGCAGCGTGAAGACGACTTCCATTTCCTCCCTGGTCTGGCGGATATATCCCAAGTCGTCGATGATCATGCCTTCGTAGCGTGCGTAGCGCTGGATGAGACGGCTCAGCTTCAGGTCTCGCTTGGCGATCAGCAGTTGCTGCACGAGCATTTCGCAGCTGGTAAAGAGCATGCGATGTCCTCTTCGTACCAACTCCTGGCTGATGGCCTGCAGCATGTGCGTCTTGCCACTGCCGGGATTGCCGAACACTAGCACGTTTTCACATCGCTCAAGGAAGCCGCCGTCGAGCAACGAGCGCATCTGGCGCGTCGCTTTCGGTGGAAACCGCTTGGTGTCGAACACCGAGAGTGACTTCTCCAGCGGCAGCTGTGACTCGCGTAGCATCTTGGCTGTGCGGTTCTCCTGCCGCTCCTCACACTCCCGCTGCACTAATTCATGCAGGTAGCGCTCATAGCTGAGCGACTCGCGCTCAGCCTGCTGCGCCACTTCTTCATAGCACTGCCGCATCGTTGGCAGGTGTAGGTATTTCAGGCTCTGCGTCAACTCCGCCTTCACATCCACAGCGCGACTCATTGCACACCGCCTGAGAGGCTCAAGAGCTGATCGAAGCTGGCCAGCGAAATCTCGGCGATGGGAACATCAACGATCTCGAGCACCTGCTCACACCGCTTCAGAAAGCGCTCGAACGCTTCGGCATTCGCGATGGTCTGCTTGCCCGAAGCGCTAGCTAGAAGCAGCCGAAGCGCATCCTCCACACGCGCTTCTCCTTGCTTGGCAGCAAGCTCCAGTATCTGGAGATAGCGCCGCTCACAGCGGTTGGGCATGAGCTGCTGCAACAAGTCGTAAGTCATCCGAAAACAGCCACTTGGGAAAAGGTGCTCGCGGTAGCGATAACTCGCAAAGGCGCCAGGCTTGCGTACCAGCCAGTCGATGATGTGCCGATAATCCACGCGATAGTTGGCCCGCCCGCGCAGCCGCGGCAACTGCTCCAGCTTCTGTCCGCCGTACCAGATCTCCAGGTGTTCGGCGAAGACCCGTGCTTCGACGATCTCGCCGATCAGACGGCTGTTGACCGAATAACTGTTTCGCTCCACCGCGATCAGGCTGCCGGAGTTCACGCGAGCCCGTACCCGCTTGGCGGTATCCAGCCGCCGCTCAGGCAGCGGGCCAAGCCGCTCTAGTTCTTCCTTTAGCCGCGGTTTGCGCCCGCTGTTGAGTTGCTCGAAAAGCTTGCTTAGAAGAGCCCTGTACTCTTCAAGCGCAGCAAAGTCCCGGCTGCCGCGCAACATCAGCGCCTGGTCCAACGCACGCCGAAAACGATAGTGACGTTGCTCCACATCTCCGTTTTCATTCGGCTGGCCGGTCTGGATCTTGCGCCCATCGAGGGTATAGTGGCGAAGCAGGGTCTGATAGTTCTTCTGAAAATCTGCCTGCTCGACCAGGTTATTAACCGCCGCCGTCATACGGTCGGTGCGGTGGAGCAAGGGCACGCCGCCCAACTCCCACAGCGCATTTTGCAGCCCTTCACTTAGGCTGGCGAAGCTCTCCGTGTAACAGATCGTGCCCGTCTCCCAGTTCGAATACGTCAGCACAAAGTGGTACAGCATGTGAGCAAGCGGTTGGCCGGCGATCGTGATCTCCAGATCGGTCAGGTGCGTAAAGTCGGACTCGCATAACTCACCGGCCCGGTGCTCCTGCACGAAGTACACTTCCTGGCCCGGTCCTTCACTGGCTCGCCACCGCTTGATCCGACGCTGCAGCGTCCGCAACTGACCATCGGCAAACCGCTCTGGATGCTGGCGCTGCAGCGCAGCAAATAACGTCTTGGCTTCCAGACCCGGGTTAGCGCTCAACTGCACCGCCATCTCTGGCCAGACCTTGGCAAAGCCATCCTCCCGTGTTCGCCAATGCCGCTCTGCCTTTAGTTCGCTCGGCAACTGCCGAGCCCGGAGGTACTTGCGTGCCGTCTTCACGTCCATGCCCGCTTTCGCCGCTGCTATCTCTTTCGTCCCCTCGGTGTGCGACATCTTGTACAGCCTCCTTATCTGCTGGTCTGTCACCATCCGGATCGCGCTCTCCTACCAGCGCTTTCCGCATCGTCTCAACCGTTCTCAAATAGGGAGAAATAATTGTCGCCAGTCGGGTGCTTTAATCGTCGCTGATCACTGGTGCGTGCGGAACGTCGCTGGTCCAGGGCCAGGGTCATCTCTGCGCTGGCTGATGTGATGGTGATGAAGGGCGTGCCGGAACATCTTTGATCAGACAATGGGCCGGAGTTCGTCGCGAAGGATCTACGGAAATGGCTGGCAAAGACAGGAGCAAAGACGCTGTACATCGAGCCAGGATCGCCGTGGGAGAACGGCTACTGCGAGAGCTTCAACTCCAAGCTCAGAGACGAGTTCCTGAACGGCGAGATCTTCTACTCGATCAAAGAACTGCGCGTGCTGGCCGAACGCTGGCGCGTCCACTACAACACCATCCGGCCACACTCCTCGCTGGGCTACAGATCACCGGCACCCGAGGCGCGGCTGACAAACAACACGGGGCATGGAGAAGTGGAAACCGCTACGCGCTTCCCACTTCTCCACACCCCCGACGGCGGCTACTTGAACTCAGCAATAGCTGCGTTACACTAACTTATCCAACGGCACAAAAGATCGGGCACTCCACCGTCGCTGCTCTCATGCCCGCTTTGTAGCTTGCGACCCGTTCCTTGCACGTGTATAGGTGAGGGCGCGCGCCGATGGCAACAATCCTTTCGAGGCCATGGCCCGCGAGATGTTCAGCTTGCCTCGTGCGTACTGGGTCGGTTCGTCACCGTGATGTCGTAAATTCGAGTTAATTGATCGTGAAGACGTAAAAGATCCGCCCAGAGGAGGCATGTTGCATGATAGGAAACACTAAGACGAGAATATTCGCAATCCAATGCACGAACGATCCATCTCGCTGCCCTAGTCCGCGGATCCGGGCGGAAACAACACGCTTAAGTACACCCAGACAACCGTACCCTGAGAAAATACAAAGAAAACGTTGTATGCCATCAGGACGCAAAGATACACCAAAGAAAGCAAGTGGTGCGGAATAGCAACCGCGAGGCAGAGTAGGCAAATCGACATTCCAGCCCAATCGATGTACAAGAGTATCTCGCGCTCGGCCGTGTATACGAGAAACCATTCCCAGGATCGTAGCACCAACACTGAAGCACGAGATCAGCGCCGTGTACAGGTGACCTTTTCCAGGACGATGCCCGCGCTTGGAAAAGATATCTAAGACAAACACTAGCAAAACATTCACTCCCGAGAGCTGATTGAAACGGCGATGCTCAGTGCCACTAAAATCGGGCGGGTGTTTTTCTCTGAATCAGTCGTCGATCCGAGTTTTTACCGACCATGCGGGACGCAGCAAACTCAGCGTGTCCCGATGCGCTCGGCTCTTCCGCAGTTTCAATTCGCTTTGCGCGTTGCGACCACAGCAGGGATACCAGAGCTACGGAAGGCACAACTCCAGCACCTAGGCACCACTTCCAAACTCCGCCTCGCACATTGAGTCGCGTGAACAGAGAGGCCGCAGCGAAGGCCAGCACTACTCCTACCCCGACCTGCACCTCAAACAGGCTAACAAATCTACCGCGCAGGCCAAGCGTTGCGAGTTCAGCCAGAGAAAGCGGGCAGCCGGCGATGAATCCTTCGCCTGCGATCCCGCACATGAATTTCATTGCTACATGAGTGTCCAATCTGACACAAAGGGAGTTCGTGGCGCCAATCGGTCCCAGTCCATAAAGCGCGGCGCAGCCAGCGACCAACATTCGACGCTCTACCCGGTCCACCCACCGGCCGTTCAGGAGAGAGCCACACACTATCCCCCCGCAAGAGAACGAGATAGTCATTCCGAAAACGCCGGCGAGAGATGAGAATTTGACTTCAAAACTCTGAGTTGCCGAAGAGGATCGCTCCAAGATCGCAACCGAAAACCAGCCCGCCAAGCGAAATGGCGACCGCTTGGCTAACCTGATACCTATTCAGACAAGCCACCTAGCAGAGTTATTCATCATTGTAGAACTCAACACCAATCAACACCTATGATTTAGAGGCAGCAAAGGATTCTCCGCGCGCACAGCCACCAATTTCTTGTCGCTGCCCCTGCAGGATTGAGTTAGCCCAGATACTCGCTTCAGCCAATGACCTTTCCAGCATAGTTCCAATTGCGAAAGCTGGCTGATCCATTCCCGCAAGCGTACAAAGCGGGGCGCAGGTCGAGAAATCCGCCGAGCGCGTTCTGCTGATAACAGGTCACGTCAAGAGAGCTGCGTACGTGGATCCAGGTACCGGACGAACTGGCCTCTTCAATCCGGTAGTAAAAGTCCACGATCTGATCGTCGTTGATGATGCGCAAGGTCGCGCGGGAAGCCTGGATCACCGTTGTTCTTGCCTGATTCTCAGAGTGCGGATCGGGGGTCACGCGCAAACCACAAAAATGATTGCTGTCATAGAACAAGAGCAATCCAGCTTCGCAACCCGCTGGGATCTCGACCTCGACTTCGACCGTGTAGCTTCGGTGCATAGCCGCCCGCGTTACCACGGACGTTGTGGGAATGCTGACGCCGTGCGCGCCTAGTGTGAGTGCGCCACATTCAAGCTTAATTCGGCCGGGATCGTAGCCCTTCCAGAACTGCCACTGCCGATCGAGAGTCTTGCCTGAAAAACTTGACGCTGGCTCATGCGAGGGCTCCGGGTTGAGCAGCGCCTTTGAGATGGGCTCCCCTCCAGTGATATGATCCAGCACTTCGAACCAGCCATCGGCAGTCCAAACGATAGGTAGCAGCAGTATCTGTCTACCGAGAGTCTGCAAGCCGTTCCGATAGGCGTGGAGCGTCATCCACCACGAACCATCCGAGGCATCCACTAGGCGGCCGTGACCCTTCGACCACCATTGCTCCGTTTTGCTGTAGGTGTGAACAATAGGATTGCGAGGCGACCACTCCCACGGGCCGTCGATGTTGCGGCTGCGAGCGGAAAGCACCATGTGGCTGGTGGGTGGGCCTGAAGTACCTCCCTCAGCAACGTTCAAGTAGTAGTAGCCATCACGAAAGAGCAGCTTCGGTGCTTCGAGGCAGTCGCATTCAATCTGCCAATTTTGAGGGATTGGCCAGGGCTCAACAACCTTGTGCGGCTTTCCCGTGACAGAGAGTCCATCGTTTGAAAGCTCCGCCATGGCACCGCCCGCCAGATACAAAACGCGGCGGCCTTCGGGAGTGACTCCGTGAGCTGGGTCGATTCCATGCAATCCTAGCGAGACCGGCTTGCCCCATGGGCCCAGAGGCGCCTTTGCCGTCACCACGAATATCTCACCATTACAGGGATAGTAGATGTAATACAGCTCCTGATACTCGCACAGGTACGGAGCCCAAACCGCGCCGTAATATCGATCGAGCGCCGCTCCCGCCACTTGCCAGTGCACCAGATCAGTCGAGTGCCAGATTAAAAGGCCAGGCGTGTAGTGGTCGGTCGTATGAACGAGGTAATAGTCCTCACCAACGCGGATGGCGCCCGCGTCGGGATGATCCCCCGCAATCACCGGATTAAGGTAGGTGCCCGGTTTAGCGATCGATGGCAAAGCCAGGGAGAAATCCGGCCATGCCGTTACAAGTCCGGTCGCCGTGACCGATGCTGCCAGCCGAACAAACTCTCGTCGCGAGCATGCATGATCTATGTGATCGAACTTGGAATCCATGAGTGTACCTCCCGATGCAATTTCGACAACCACTCATCTCTGGCTCTCGAGAGTTGAACTTGACGCTGCATACACAGGCGTCCTGGCTGCATCGGAGAGGTTACGGTCTCCAGCAGGCAGAAGCCGGAGCACATAGGAAAACTCTGTTGGATCGGACCAGACCATATATTGCGGCAGAGGCTTGGGCCCGCAGCTGTTCGACCCCACCCCGAGCGTCTTCGTATCCAGCGTGAGCACCGTTGAGATGCTCGGCGGCAGGTCCTCCGAGTGAGCAGGACCATCCAGTTGCTCATCCATCTGCGGCAGCGCGGAAACCTGCAGCAGCTTGCCCTCGCTAACCGCCATCAGGGTAGGCAGACCGGCGCCTCCGAGAGCGGCCCACCGGACATCCTCATGGTTTCCCGCTTCCATAGGCTTAGGATAGGGTGTCAGCTGCTCCAGCACCGAACTCGAATACAAGCCGACATCTGATCCCCGATCGCGATCCGAGTAATTTTCCATAGGTCCGCGGCCAAGATAGCTGAAGTGGTTGAGGCTCTTGCTTAGCAACATGCGAACGCCGATTCTAGCTAGCGGGATTCTCTCCCCGGCCGAAACAAAGTTGTTCTTCACAGCAATTGCTCCATCACCCGCGATGGTGTAAGCACTCGTGAAGGTCGCGGACCATCCTTGTTGTCCCTGTTCCAAAAGCGTTGCCTGGACAAGGATGGATGAATCGCTCAACCGCGTTGCCTTGAGCTCTTTGACCGTTGTCTTTAGTGAGTTGATTGCGTACGTATCCCAGGCCTTTGCTGCCCACTCGTCATCATTCCGATGAGGCGCTCGCCAAAGATAAAGCTTCGGCCCTCCACCGTCTACCAGAAGGGCTGCGCCACCGCGACTCATCTGCGAAATCGTGCCCTGGAGCTTGTCGAACACGACGCTGAAGCGATCCCCTTCAACCGTGATCGATGTTTCGTCCTGCCTCAGACTTAAGGCGTCGGCGCTCTGCGCATCCGCCGCCTCTGCAGACATCCTGATCACAGGGGAGGGCAGAACAAACTGCTGCGTGGCGACTTCGTAACCGGCCTTAGCCCAGATCTGCGGCTTCGCCAACTCAAAGGAAAGTTGGACGAAGTACTCGCGTCCGGGCTTCGCTGACGTGATTTTGAACGGTAACGTCACCTCCTTGCTAGCGCCGGGCGCCAGATCAATCGGAGCAAGCGTACCCTCATCGATCATCACGCCGTCCTCGCTGAGCGTCCAGTGCGGCGTAAAGTTGCTTAGATTCGTAAACGCGTACCGATTGCGGATGCCGATCCTTCCGTGCGCAACATCGACCGGAGTAAAGCTCACCCACTGGTAAGCCCGCTTCAACTCAGGATAATTGGGCTTAGGCGAGCGATCAGAAAAGACCACGCCTTTATGAATGAAGTACTTGTCGTTGGGGAAGTCCCCAAAGCCCCCGCCATAGGCCATGTACTGATGGTTGGGATTGCGGCCGTTCCAGAGGCCCTGATCCTCCCACTCCCAGATCGCTCCACCCATCAGCGTCGGATACTTGTCGAAGAGGTCGTTGTAATCGCCCACCGAGCCCATCGAATTGTTCATGGCATGGGCGTACTCGCAGAGATAGAACGGCTTCGTCCGGTTGGGATCCACTCCTGCGGCTTTCAGCTCGGTCAGGTTGGTATACATGTGACTCTCGATGTCGGTAGGCAGGTCTGAGCCGCCTCCGAAGGGTTCATAATGGGTCGGGCGGGTGGAATCGATTGCCTTGATCGTCTTTAGCGCCGTCTTGAAACTGCTGCCGCCGCCGCACTCATTGCCGAGCGACCATACCACCACCGATGGATGATTCTTCAGGTTCTCGACGTTAGCGACGTTGCGATCAACGATGCTCCTCTCATACCGAGGCTCCCGGTCGAGCACGTGCATGTACCCGTGACACTCGACGTTCGCCTCGGCCACAAGGTAGATGCCGTACTCGTCGGCTAGTTCATACCAGCGTGGGTCGTCCGTGTAGTGAGACGTCCTCACATGGTTGGCATTGACCTGCTTCAGCAACTCGAGATCCCGGATCATTCGATCTTCGGAGACGTAGTGACCAGTGTCGGGCCAGTTCTCGTGCCGGTTAGCGCCCTTCAGCTTTACCGGGACGCCGTTGATCATGAAGACGGCATTCTTGATCTCGATTTTGCGAAAGCCTATGCGCGCAGACAGAACCTCCGCCGACTTTGCGTCGCCGGCGAGAGTTAGAACTGCGGTGTAAAGATTCGGAGTCTCCGCGGTCCATTTAGCTGGATCTGCTACCGCGATCGAGGTGGAAACGACCCGCTCCTCTTCAGGCGCAAGCGCTGGAACATCAACCGACGTTTGTCCGACGCTACCCGCCCCTTCTTGCGTCACCAACTCAACTTGCAAACGGCGCGCGGGCTGAGCCACGCCTGAGTAGTTCTTCACCTTCGCGGTAACCCTGAGAACGGCATCGCGATAGCTCGAATCCAGATCGGTCTTCAATGCGAAGTCCCGTACATGGACCGGCGGCGCGCTCCACAATGTGACATTGCGGAAGATGCCGCTAAGCCGCCACATATCCTGGTCTTCCATGTAGCTGCCAGCCGTATACCGGTATACCTCGACCGCCAACATATTCTTCTGCCCGGGAACGACATAGGACGTGAGGTCGAACTCCGCCGGATTGCGGCTGTTCACGCTGTATCCGACCTTCTTCCCGTTCACCCATACAAAAAATCCGGCGTCGACACCGTCGAAGTCGATAAAAATGCGCCGCCCTTTCCAAGCCGAAGGAACATTGAACTCGCGGCGGTAGCTCCCAACCGGATCACGTTCGAGGTAAGCGGTGTATTCTTTGGGCGGCTCACCGGTCACTCGGGGCCAGTCCTTCTTGAACGGGTAGGTGAAATTCGTATAGATCGGCGTGCCGTAACCCAGCACCTCCATGTTTGAGGGCACCGAGATCTCCTTCCACGCGCTCACGTCGAAATCTGGCTTGTAGAAGTCGACGGGGCGATCCTCGGGCCGGGGAACCCAGTGGAACTTCCACTGACCGTTCAAGCTACGAGCCCAGGTAGAAGCTAGACGATTCGCTACCACAGCCTCGCTGCGATCCTTATACGGCATCAAGGTCGCGTGATAGGGCTCCTTGTTGATGCCAAGGATCTGCTCGTTCTCCACCTCTGGCGGCGTCACTGCTTGTGCATGAAGCAAAGGGATCAAAGCCAAGAGTACGAGAGAGACCTGAAGCAACGAGGTAAGCCTTTGAAATCGCATCATCTTATATCTCAACCTTTACAAAATGAATGGCTCATAAATCGCCAAGGTCCTTCAGAAAAGGATTCCACGAAACAGCCTCGAGCGAGGAACGAAGCATCGCGCTCCAGTGTTTCCGCTGTGGCAGAAGCGACCGGACACCTCGCGGCTGTCATCGCCTCGCAAGTGTACTTTGACTTAAGACGCCTTGACAACGTTGTCGCCGACTTCAATACTGTCGCGAGGAGATGCCGTTTGAATATCCTTACGACGACTCGGTTGCGCTGCAGGCGAAGAAGCTGGGCGTCACAGATTGGAAACCAGAGATGGACGAACGGAAGGCTACGCACCCGTTACTGGATCCTACTACTGCTTTGGTCGATGCTTTGCGCAGGCGCGCGTGCTCAGTCGCTGCCCCGGAGCACACCTGAGGCGGAGGGTATCTCGTCGCAGGCCGTTCTGGGGTTTGTCGAAGCGGCGGACAAGAACGTAGACACGTTCGACAGCTTCATGATTGTGCGACATGGAAAGGTGATCGCCGAAGGATGGTGGAAGCCCAGCTCGGCAGAGAAGCCGCATGTGATGCACTCAGTCAGCAAGAGCTTTACTTCAGCCGCGGTAGGACTTGCGATTCAGGACCATAAAGCGCGGCTCGACGATCCGGTCTTGAAGTTTTTTCCTGGCGATGCTCCTCCCGATCCGTCCAGTTATCTGAAGACGATGACGGTTCGGGATCTGCTCACGATGTCCGGCGGTCACGGGACGGAACCGAAGGCGGATAGCGGCGGCCCTTCGGTCCGGCTTTTTCTCTCGAAGCCTGTGGTCTATCCTCCCGGCACTCATTTTCTCTACAACACGATGGGGAGCTACGTTCTATCGTCGATTGTCACGAAGGTGACCGGGCAAACTGCGCTGGACTTCTTGAAACCGCGTATCTTCGAGCCACTGGGGATAGAGAACCCTCGTTGGGACAGCAGTCCGGAAGGAAATTCGCTGGGCGGTGACGGGCTCTATCTTAGGACAGAGGATATGGCGAAGTTCGGGCAGCTTCTCTTGCAGAAGGGCAATTGGAACGGCAAGCAGCTGATTGGCCGGGAGTGGATCGAGGAAGCCACCTCAAAGCAGATCTCGAACGAAAACGAAGACCATGCGAAGATCGGCCCCGATTGGAAAGAGGGCTATGGATTCCAGTTTTGGAGATGCCGCCACAACGCATTCCGTGCCGATGGGGCGGGAGGACAGTTCATTGTGGTGTTGCCCGACCAGGACGCGGTCGTCGCGATCACTGCCGATACGGGCAACCTGCAAGGAGAGCTGGACGCTATATGGGATCACTTGCTAGCGGCCTTTCAGTCCAAGCCACTGGCGGAAGATGCTGCCAGCCAGCAGAAGCTGCGTGAAGCAGTCGCGAACCTGGCAGCTCATCCCAAGAGCAGCGGAAGATGAAAATGACTCGGGCGTGCGATCCAGAGCGTCGGTTGACGCAAAAACCGGCGGAAGCACGACAGAGCCCGGAAGTGAACTTTTCATCGCCGAAGGAAATTTGCGGCCGAGCTGCAAGCTGGCACTCGACGGCGCGTCTAGCCTCACGAACCATGGCGGTCGGCATGACTCTCGCCGCTCTAGGCGCCTGCTTGCTCCCTAGCGGCTTGTTCGCGCAGAACGATGCTCCAGCGAATCAGCCGACGCCGTACTCGCTTCCCGTTGGGTTGCCGGGAGCCAGAATCTCTCCGCCACAAGATCCTGCCGCACCCTACACAGCGACGGTCGTCAGCCTGATTCGGCAACTGGAGCCGCACACTCCGCCCACGCTCTCGGAATTGAACACCGCAGCTCGTCTTCTGTCGACCCAGGGTGGGACGTATGCTCACCCGGAGGGATCGAATCCGACCTGCCACAACCTCGCGAATGTAAACCTGGGCGTCGCTACGACCCCTCGCATCATGCCGCTCTGCTTCTCTGATGGACTTGGTATCAATGTCGATTCGGGCCCCAATGTCGGAAAGACAACGGGGCTGCCATCCATGCTGATGCTGGCAAGCTCTTTTGATCGTCAACTTGCGAATGCCATGGGCCAGGTGGAGGGTCGCGAAGGGCGCAGCCTGATGGTGACCGGACTGCTCGGGCCGCAAGCTGACACCGATGTGTTCGTGAATTGGGGCCGAGGTCACCATACTCCCGGAGAAGACCCATTCCTCAACGGAGTGATCTCGGCGGCTCAAATCAACGGCATCCAAGGGCAGGGTTTGATGGCACAGGTCAAGCACTATGCCGCCTATTATGGCGCGGGTGGAACCTTCACGGACATCCAGGACCAGGCCCTGCATGAGATTCTTCTGACGCCTTACGAACTCGCGCTGAAAGAAGGCGGCGCGTCCTCAGTCATGTGCTCCTATCAGAAGTTCAGAGATGCGTCGCCATCTCTGAACAAAGAAATTGATATCCTTTCACACCCGAGCCCCTTTGGAAGCGCCTCGACCAAGACCTGGCGTTTGAATGAGACTCACTTCGCATGCGAGAATCCGCTCCTGCTGACCTATGTTCTGCGAGACCTCTGGGATTCAAGGGTGTTTGTGGCCTCCGATTACGGGGCCGTGCATAGCAGCAGCGGGTTCCTGCAAGGAGACGATCGCGAAGATCCGACGGAGACCTACTTCAACGGAGTCAATCCGGAGGGTTCGAGCGGCGATCGCGATCGGGGCCTGGATTCGAGCAGCGCAACCTGTGCAGACGCCACGGGTAAGAAGATGGCCTGCAGCGAGGTCGATGCAGTGCACGTGGCAGGAATTCCGGGCCCTGGATGTCCTGCGACAGGCTGCAGCGTTGCCAACGCTGTGGCGAACGGTTCAATTCCGCTGGCTGTGTTCAACCAGGCTCTGGCGAGAGTTCTCTACCAGGAGGAGAGATTCGGTCTGCTGGGCTGTGACAACACGACAGCGGACTGTAGCAATCCGGGCGGTATAGGGATCGATCGAAGCGGTTTGGTTGCTCTTCCTGCCGGCGCTAGCGTCGGACCGCCGCAACTTGGAACCCGCAATGGCGATGCCGCGATCGCGGAGCGGGTCGCGGAAGAGGGGGCCATCCTCCTGAAGAATGACAGGCAGAGTCTGCCGATCAAGCCGGGCGATTTGAAGCGCGGAGTTGCGATCAGCGGCGCGGGCGCCGAGTATCTGGTGGCAAATCCGAACAATGAAGGAGCGGCAGGGTTTTCCGAACGCAACGCGATCAACCCATTGCAACAGCTGCAGGCGTTGAGCGGCATGCCCTCAGCCTTCACCTACACGCCTGCGAACTCACCGACTGGCCAGGCTGTGCCTTGCACGGTGCTCAGCAGCCTGCATTCGAGCGCCGACCAGCCACCGCATGCCCCGGGAGCGACATGCGACGGCCGGAGCGGCCTGCAGCGTTCCTCGGGAAGTAGTGTGGACACGCTGGTCGAGGACAGAGTCGACAGGGAGCTGAACTACTCGTCTGTCTCGGCCACGGGCCAGTTAGCTGGAGGGAAGGTGTACCAATGGGCTGGCTGGATCTACATCCCGGTGAAGGACGCCTACGTGTTCCGAGTGCAGCACAGCGCTCTGGTGAACGATCAGCATGTAACGTTTCTGTTGGATGACAGCCGGAAGACTTTGGTGGATGCAGGTTCGTTTTATCAAGGCCAATGGTACGGCAACATGTCTGTGGTCGTGTCGCGAACAAATGCCGGGTATGTAGAAAGCGGGCTGCGAAATCGCCAGTGTGCGTTGCCGCAAGAGAAGCAAGAAAGATCTTCGCAGGTGCTGGTAAGGTGCAGCGAATTCCCAACCGTTGGTTGGCACAGGGTTGCGCTTACGCTGGATGCAATGGACATGCCAGAGACCTCGAAGTTGAGTTTTCGCTTCGCATTCTCCCGGGTGAACGGAGACATCGAGGATGCTGCTGCTGCTGCCAAGGGTAAGGCGATGGCGGTGGTGTTTGTTACGGATCAGGGTCGCAACACGGTTCCGGAGAACCCGGCGGTATCGTCGCTTGGCGTTGCGGATATCCGATTGATTGAAGCGGTCGCGGCCAGTAATCCGAACACGGTCGTACTGTTAAATACAGGAACGCCGGCGATCGTCAAGGAATGGATCGACAATCCGAATGTCACGGCATTATTAACTATGTGGCAATCCGGGCAGGAGGGTGGAACGGCGACGGCCCGGCTCTTGCTTGGACAGGCAAACCCTAGCGGCCATGCGACGGTGACCTGGCCCAGAGATAACTCTGACACGGTCGGAACCTATAACCAGCTTCACGGCCTCTATCCGGGCGACTCTCCCGGGATTCACTCAGAACGGGTCAATGGCAGGGGCGAGATTTCCTCTTTGGAATCGCAGGGGATCTACTCTGGCTATCGGTACTACGACAAGCTCGGCATTCCGGTGCAGTTTCCCTTTGGATACGGGCTCTCCTACACTACCTTCAAGTTTGCGGACCTGAAAGTGGAAGCAAAGACGGACGGTACAGTCGCGGTAACCTTCGGCGTCACAAACTCGGGCCGCGTTGCCGGCGCAGCGGTACCGCAAGTGTACTTGGGACCAGGTCCAGAGCGTGAAGGTGTGCAACAGGCAACGCGTTCGCTGCGAGGCTTCGATCGCGTTTCCCTCGAGCCTGGTCAAACCAGACAAGTAACTATCGAGTTAGACAAGCGCTCGTTTCAGTATTGGAGCGAATTGAAACAGCAATGGATCACCAACTATGGCAGCCGAACCATCTTTGTTGGCGATGCAGACGAGCCCTCTTCGCTTCCACTTTTCACAACAATCGTACTGCCCGAAAAGCCTCAGTGATAGATTAGGAGGCTAATTCGTGAACTCCGGAGTGACATCGTTCTTGCAAGCAAGTACAGCTTGAGCGATGGAAACGAACGCAGTAGCGTGCGCCGCAGCATAGAGGCTTCGCTTAGACACTTTGCACGGAGTACCTTCACTTGTCTGGGTGTACGTCCGGGACGCGGTAAGCCGACCGAAGAACTGCTGCAATCCAAGGGCTACCTCATCGGAGGAAAGTTTGGTATACGGTCCTTCCGACGTGCCCGCTTGGTATGCCACTCGGGTGGGACTGCTCGCCTCTTGGAAGTCCGTTTCAAAGACGAATTGCGGATATGCCGGGGCCGTGCAAAGCTCGGATTGATGAATTGTCTCCCTTCGCTCCGCTCCTGAAAGACGCCGGTCAAGCTGATATATCACACATCCCACGCCGCGCGCTGGCGCACGCGCATATCGCCGTTGTCAACGGCGCAACGGGCTACACGCGTTCTCTTGAGAGTGACAACGCCGGCGCGTACTCCTTTCAGGACCTACCTATAGGCGAATACAAGATAACTGTAGAGGAGCAGGGTTTTGGCGCTATTGAACAACCCGTCACTCTGGCTGTTGGCCAAAAAGGAAGGCAGGACTTTCATCTCGCCATCGGCAGTGATCAGCAGGTAGTTGAAGTCAGGACCGACACCAGCACCTTGTCGCCCGATGATGCCGTTGGAGTGCCCGATCTTTTGTGCCGTTGGATGAGTTAGTGTAGCGCAGCTATTTTTGAGTTCAAGTAGCCGCCGTCGGGGGTGTGGGGAAGTGGGAAGCGTAGTTTGCTTTCCACTTCTCCATGCCCCATGTTGTCTGTCAGCCACGCCTGGGGTGCCGGTGATCTGTAACCGAGCGAGGAGTGTTTTCGGATGGTGTTGGAGTGGACGCGCCAGCGTTCGGCCAGCACGCGCAGTTCTTTGATCGAGTAGAAGATCTCCCCGTTGAGGAACTCGTCCCTCAGTTTGGAGTTGAAGCGCTGATCAGCGACGATAAAAGCACCCGGCCGCATTGACTCATCATTTTTGCCACCGGTGGGAGGTGGTTGCCTCATGAAAATGTTACCCGTTTGGGATGGCAGAGACGGGCGGCAGGAAGACGAGGCGACTGAGTGTGGCAAGCAGGCGAGAGGTGACGGCGGCGGTGGCCGTGCGCTATCAGGGCAGCGCACGGAGCGAGAAGGAGAGCATACTCAACGAATTCACCCAGGTGACAGGCTTTCACCGCAAGCATGCGATTCGCGTGCTGAACCAGCAGGCCGGCAAGCCAGGGATGGAAACGAGCGGCATACGTCGAGGCCGGGTCTACGACCAGGCCGTGCAGCAGGCACTGATCGTGGTGTGGGAAGCAGCGGACAGGATTTGCGCCAAACGGCTGAAGCAAATCATTCCGGTGCTGGTTGGCTCGATGGAGCGATACGGGCACTTGCAGTTGAATGCGGAGGTCCGGCAACGTTTGCTAAAGATGAGTGCCGCCACGATGGATCGGCTGCTGAAGGCGATCCGGCAAGTGAGCAACACGGGCCGCCGGAGATCCACCATGCGTTCGGTGCTACGCAACAGCATTACGGTGAGGACCTTTTCCGACTGGAACGATCCGGCTCCCGGGTTCTTCGAGATGGATTTTGTGGCGCACTGTGGCAAGTCGGTCGCAGGGAGTCACGTGCACAGTTTAGTGTTGACCGATATCGCTTCGGGGTGGACCGAGGCCGCCGCCATGGTCGTGCGAGAGCAGTCGCTGGTCACGGAGACAGTACATGGGATCCGCGCCAGATTGCCGTTTCCCATGCTGGGCCTGGACGTAGACAACGACAGCGCTTTTATCAATGAGACCATGCTGAACTATTGCCTGGAGCATCAACTCGAGCTCACCCGATCACGTGCCTATCGGAAGAATGACCAGGCCTGGATAGAGCAGAAGAACGGCGCTGTGATCCGGAAAATGGTGGGCTATGGAAGACTCGAGGGGCTCGGGGCTGCCACCATCCTGGCCAGACTGCACGACGTGGTGCGATTGTATGTGAATTACTTTCAACCTTGTTTCAAGCTGAAGTCCAAGGTGCGAGAAGGCGCCAGGGTCATCAAGAAGTATCACGCTCCCGCGACGCCAGCCGAACGTCTCCTGGCCAGCGACAGGGTTTCTGCCGATGACAAGCAGAACATTCGCGATGAGTTTGCGTCTTTGGATCCGGTGGAGTTGCTACGCCGGATACGGCAAGCACAGCGACAACTGGCCTCCCTCGAAGTCACGAGCGAGGGTTTGCCACTGCCTGCTGCCCAGCCGGATACCAGCGCGTTTGTCGCGAGCCTCTCCATTGCCTGGCAGGATGGCGAGATCCGTCCCACCCATCGCAAGCAAAGACGGAAACCCAGAACATGGCGCACCCGTGCCGATGATTTCCGAGAGACGTGGCCAACGGTTGAGCGGTGGCTCATGGACTCACCGGATACAACTGCAAAGGAACTCTTTCTGAGGCTTCAGGAGTTGACGCCGGATCAGTTTAAGCACGGTCAACTACGTACGCTGCAGCGGCGGGTAAAAGCCTGGCGGAGCGAGATGGTCCGACACCTTGTCTTCGGCGCTGGCAGCGAGAGTGCGACAAACACGAGCGCTTCAACGATGGTTTTATGACGAGCTCCACTCGAGCCGGAGGTTGGCGGATGGCTATTACTGCTGTTACACATGACAACTACGTCTCGGGTAACATTCCTGTTTGAGGCAACACGTAGGGAGAAATAGTTGTCGTTGGTCGGAAAGAGTAGTTGACGCTGAACAAAGCTCTCACAGAATCCGTTCTCCCATGGTGAGCCGGGCTCGATGTACAGCGTCTTTGCTCCTGTTTTGGCCAGCCATTTCCGTAGATCCTTCGCGACGAACTCCGGCCCATTGTCCGAGCGAAGATGTTCCGGCACTCCCTTCATCACCATCACATCGGCCAGCGCAGAGATGACCCTGGAGCTGGACCAGTGGCGTTCTGCACGCACCAGCAAGCTCTCGCGCGTGTGTTCGTCGATCAGGTTGAGCAGCCGTACGCTGCGGCCATCATGCGTCCGAGCACTGACGAAGTCGTAGCTCCACACATGGTTCCGCCGCTCCGGTCTTAGCCGCACGCACGATCCATCGTTGAGCCACCGACGTCCTCGTGGCTTCTGCTTCTGCGGTACCTTCAGCCCCTCGCGACGCCAGATACGCTCCACGCGATCCTTGCCCACTTGCCAGCCAGCTCGCTTGAGCAACGCCGTGATCCGGCGATACCCATAACGGCCGTACTGGCTGGCAAGCAGGATGATCGCTTGTGTGAGTGCATCTTCGCCTTCACGCCGTATCGCACGATAGCGCTGCGTGCCGCGCGGCTGGTTGGCCAGTCGGCATGCCCTGCGCTCCGTCATCCCATGCTGCTGCTGGGCATGGTCTGTTGCGATCCGTCGTCGCTCAGGGCTTAGAAGTTTCCCGAGGCGAAGTCCTTCAACACAAGGTTATCCAGGCTCAGGTTCGCAACCAGACGCTTCAGCTTCGAGTTCTCCTGCTCCAACTCTTTCAGCCGCTTCGCCTGATCCTCCTGCAGGCCGCCGTACTCCTTACGCCAGCGGAAGTAGGTCTGCTCCACGATCCCGGCGTCCTTACACGCCAAAGCTGTCGTCTTGCCGTTCGCTACGGCCACTTCGATCTGCCGCAGCAGGTTCACCACCTGCTCAGGCTGGTACTTCTTGCCTCGTCCCATACGCTCTCCTTGTCCAGTGTCTCTCTTATCCACTGGCACATTTCAAGCCGGGCACTCCAACGGTAGCCCTGCACGTCGAGGTTGATATGGACTTGATGACCTTGTACGGGGCTAAAAATCCGTCTGCTATACCTTGCTTAAGGGAATAGGTATAAACCGGCTTTCCAAAGTAGTTGATGTTCGAGACGTATTTGGTCTCTTTGGGCGTTGCTGTGAGGCCAATTTGAGTGGCTGCCGAGAAATACTCCAGGATTTCGCGCCACGCGGCATCTTCGGCGGCGCTGCCACGATGACACTCATCGATCACGATCAGGTCGAAAAAGCCCGGCGAGAACTCTCGGAAGAGCTTTTGCCGCTCCTCCGGCCCAGTGATGGCTTGGTAGAGCCCAAGATAGATTTCGTAAGCGGTGTCGATCCGGCGCTTCTTATCGAGGGCTGTCGTTATTTCGGTCGATGTGCCGTCTGCGCGCTCAATGGTCTTGGCGTTGGTGCTGAGTTTGGCCATAGCAGCGCCGAAGGGACGGAAGTCGTTGACCATAGTCTGGTCGATAAGGACGTTTCTATCGGCGAGGTACAGGATGCGCTTTTTACGACCGGACTTCCAAAGCTTCCAGATGGTCTGAAACGCCATATAGGTTTTGCCGGTGCCGGTCGCCATAACGAGGAGGACACGGTCCTGGCCTTTGGCAATGGCCTCCGCGGTAGCATTGAAGGCGTTCGTCTGGTAATAGCGTGGCGCCTTGCCGCTGGCATCGTCGTAGTAGTCCTGCAGGACGATTTTCTCGGCTTCCGGGGTCAATCCCCTCCATGCTCGGTATTTCTCCCACAGCACTTCCGGAGAAGGAAACTCACTTAGTGAGAGGTTGCTTTCCATCTGGGCGCTGTTGCCGGTGCGGTCATGAAAGACAAATCCATCCCCGTTGGAAGTGAACACAAACGGGATATTGAGCGTGTTGGCATATTCGAGAGCCTGCTGCATGCCGTCGCCGAAGCTGTGACAATTGTCTTTGGCCTCGACAATGGCGATGGGCATGTTGGGCTTGTAGTACAGGATGTAGTCGGCGCGTTTCGCTTTACCGCGCGACACGAGTTTTCCGCGGACGGTAATGCGTCCTTTGGTGAAGGAGACCTCTTCGCGGACCTGCGTCGTCCTGTCCCATCCGCCCTGCTCAATCGCCGGGCTAATGAACTGGGAGCAGATATCGCGCTCGCTGAGGTCTCGCTTGTTCATAGGTGTCTACTGCCCACTTCAGTCTCGTGTGTCTTAACCACGGTGTAAGCACGCCAGGGTTGTTTTACGACGCTGCATTGAGTTTGTCTCCCTCTGATTCGATCACGGCGACCCGTACCACGTGGACCGCCCGGCGCCGTGACGCGCCAACAGGCCTTTCTCTACCAGGGATGTAAAAGTCACTTTCAGTGTATTCGGGCTTGCGCCATACTCGCGTACCATATCGCGTGTCGTGACGCGGCCCTGATCACGCACATAATCGAGGATTGTGACGGCGAGTTCTGGCAGGGCCGCGAGGGCATTCTTTTCCCGCTCGACCTTCGTAGCCAGGCGGCGCTTCTGCTGCTGCAAGGCGCGCATGAAAAACAGCAGGCAGGGCTGCCAGTTCGGCGCATCGGTTCGGATGGTGGTTTGCGTCTGGCGCAAGCCCAGATAGTAGCCTTCCTTGCTGTTCTCGATAACGCTCTCCAGCGAGGAATACGGCACATAGACATAACCTGCCTGCAACAACAGCAGGGTAGTCAGAACGCGGCTCAGGCGTCCGTTGCCGTCCTGGAAAGGATGGATGGCGAGGAAGACGACGATGAACACGGCGACGATGAGCAAAGGATGCAGACGGCGCAGTTCGCGCGCTTGATTCAGCCAGGCAACCATCTCCGTCATTTGCTGCGGTGTATCGAACGGAGTCGCCGTCTCGAACACAATGCCGATCATCTTGCCGTCGGCGTCGAACGCACCTACATCGTTACGGAGGGTCTTGTACCCGCCGCGATGGCGTTCATCCTTGTCGCTGTACTGGAGCAGATCGCGATGAAGCTGCTTAATGTAGTTTTCGGTAATGGGGATGTCTGACCAGGCCCGGAAGACGGTTTCCATCACTTCGGCATATCCGGCGACCTCCTGCTCGTCCCGAGTGCTGAAGCGCTTGATCTCCAGGCTGCCGAGCAGGCGTTCCACTTCCCGATCAGTCAGCTTGCTGCCCTCGATGCGTGTGGATGATCCGATGCTTTCGATGGTCGCAACGCGGCGAAGTGCGTTCAGCCGCTCGGGCGCAACGGTGCCAAGCGAGCGCCAGGCTCCCTTGAACTCGTCGATTTCCGACAGGAGAGCGAGCAACTCCTGCGTAACCTGGATGGTGTCGGTGTTGAGCATACCCGGAACTATGCCGGATTGTACCGGATTGTCCATCGGAAAATTACCGGATTACAGCGGATAAGGGGCCTGAATGCGCTTTAGCGCCGGATCTTGGACCGGGAACGGCCATCAATGGGTGAAATTGAATATCACCCCCTGCCCTCCCTGCGGCCACGCATTGCGTCGGCTGCGGCATTCTCCGCAGTGACGAGAGCATAGCCGTCGTCGCCTGACCGGGCGCGCTCCTGAGCTTTCTCGCTGACCTTGAGCAGCTCGGCGGCGGTCTCCTCGATGCTCCAGCCGCGCTGCGCGGTGAGCATGCACCAGAAGTAGTCGGCCCGGCTGCGGTCAGGTCCGGGGCCTTCCGGGCTCCGTGGGGCGCCCGCGAGCGCTTTATCGTAGCTGGGCCAGTGCCGTTTCTCGGCGGTGGTGCTCTCGCTACGGCGGATGAACTTCAGGGGCTGCGCTGGCAATGCCCTGGGCGGAGCAACCAAGCCCAGCTCCGTCAGCTGCTCAGGCGTCATGACGCGGCCGGGATGGGCCTCAAGGATGGTGACGGTAGGAAACTCGGGAGCGTATTTGGTTTTAAAGTTCTCGGTGCCGGCGACGCGGGTGGCATGCGAAGCGGAGGCGTCATTCTGGCCGACGCTGTCGCGCACACGGCGCATGAACTCTTTGAATTGCTCCTTGCCCTCGGACATGCCCGATACTGCTATCCAGGCTTGATAGTTGCCGGGACTGGTGGCGTGGATGATGCAGGCCGCGTCGCGAACGCGGTCAAGCTTCTCGGGCGCAAGGTCGTCCAGCTGTATAAAAGCCACGGTGGCGCCACGGGGACGCATGATCAGGTTTTCTCCCGCCATCATCGTTTCACCGTCAGGCAGGGGCATGGGATGGCGCAGTGCTGCGGTGCGCACCATGGCGGGAAGCTTCTCCCGCAACTCCTCGGTCGAATAGGTTCGGCCCCATATCTTTTTCTTATGTCCGGGCCATTCCAGCTCGGTCTTCGTGACGACAAAGGAATCCGCGCCGCAACTGGCGAAGGTATCGAGCATGCGGAATGCCTCGTCGAGTTTTGTCACCGCCCCTCCCCTCCTTGTTTGCTCGGCGTGGTGCATCGATGCCGATCACGAAATGAGTTCGCAGACCATAGCGATGGGTCGTGAGACATGCAACTGACGCATGAAGCAAATCAACTAATGGACGCCTTCATCGGAAGCAGCCCGATGATTTGAATTGCGACCTGGCGGGCGGGATCAAAAGTCCACACCCTGCCCCCCGCCATGTTTCAGGGATAGTTGAGAAAGGTCTCCTTTCTCAGGAAGCGAAAGCCTTCGGTAGGCTTGAGCTTCCAAAGCCAATTGCATTGGGGTATCAGGAACGCTGTGCGTTAGAAACGTTAATTAGATCTTAGTTAAAGAAGTTACAGGTGCGTTGAAATCGAGATCATTAAGGATCATCCGCAAGTTGCAGATGAGGACTGTTCCCGTTACCCCGACGATCCGTTCTTGATTCCCATGCGGATCGTTCCTATTACCCCGATATTTTGTTCCCGATTCCCGAAAATTGATCGGCTTATCCACAAGTTAAGATCATGCGTTTGCAATGGAGCCCTCCGGTCCCGATACCCCGACACTTTTCAGCTAAGCATCAGTATTAGCTAGACATCGAGTTTTTACGGCACCTCCACCATCGGGGTATCAGGAACGCCTCTCAAGCAAAGACGGACTGTTTGCTCAGATGCTTCCGAACCCACCCTATGAACGCGGCCTCATAGTTGTTCGGTGTCCGGCTTACGTCGGAATCGAGCCACTCATCGTAAGAGTGCTGAAGGACATATACGTCCCATCCTGGATATTCTTCACGGACGCTCTTAATCGTGCGTTCTGACAACACCCGGATAATTGGCGTCAGAAGTGGCAGGCTGCTATCCGCTAGCTCCTTTGCTGTCTGGACGACCTTGGCAAGTTCCGTCCCCAGGTGTGCAGGACGCTGAGCAGACCGATGTCAGCTCCGAGGTGCTTCGGGTCGCGAGCCACTTCGAGCAGCGTTGCGCTACTGGTGCGAAAGAGTAAGTCGTAAAGCAGCCTCTTGTTCTGCAGCATCAGTGCGGATAACTCATGCGGCAGCGTAAAGACGACGTAGAAGTAGGGCACGGGCAGCAGTTCAGCGGAACGCGCCGCCAGCCATCTGGCGCGTGCGCTGCCCTGGCACTTGGGGCAGTGCCGGTTGCAACACGAATTAGAGGAGATGGCCTGATGTCCGCAGCCAACGCACTGATCACGATGACCGCCGAGCGCCGCCGTGCGGCAACGAACGATCGCGTTGATCACCTTGTACTACTTATGTTGAGCTCAATATAAGTAGTACTGTGTGAAGCGCCGGATTATGTGAAGTGAGATGGAGGAATGCAGTCAGGACGCGGGCTACCAGCGTTCTGACTGCACATAGTTAGAGAGAAGCGAGGAAGGCCAGGAGCCTGTCATCAGGCTTGAAGCGCTTGAACGTAGAGCCCGATGGTGTGACCTTGGCGAGGGCCTTTTCCTTTAGCGCAATGCTTGTGTGCAGATAGCCGTTGGTGGTCTCGATGCTCTCGTGTCCGAGCCAGAGCGCGATGACGGAGATGTCTACTCCTGCATCGAGCAACGCCATAGCGGTTCCATGTCTGATCGTGTGAGGAGAGATGCGCTTCTTCCGCAGGCTGGAACAGCTGGATGACGCGGTGGCAACGGCCTTCTGCAACAGAAGACGAACTGCGAAGCGGCTGAGCGGTTCGCCGCGAACTCCCGGAAAGGCCATGCTGCCGGTGTTCTCTCGAAGCCAGTCTCGTAAGATACGTGCGGTGGAAGGCCACAATGGGATAGCACGTTCCTTGCGGCCCTTGCCGTGCAGATGGACGTAGTTGTTCTTGCCGCTGCCGATCTGATCTATGCGTAGAGCACACAGTTCAGAGACGCGTGCGCCGGAGTTGTACATGGTCAGCAGCAAGGCATAGTCGCGCCGTCCGCACCAATGCTTGCGATCGATGCTGTTGAGGATGGCGTCCATCTCTGTGCGGGAGACATACTCCAGAAGCCGCGTATCTGTTCGCTTCATCAGAATGGCGAGCACGCGGGTGGCTGTTCCAACGCACTCTGGGTGATGCAGAGCCACCATGCGAAGGAACGAGCGTATGGCTGTGAGTCGCAGGTTGCGGGACACAACGGAGTTCTTGCGCTTTAGCTCGAGGTTATCCAGAAAGCGCAGAATGATCTCGGCATCAAGCTGTTCGATGGCGAGTTGCGCAGGCTCGATCTTCCGTTCCGACTGTACGAACTGCAACAACAGACGGAATGTATCGCGATAGCTTGCGAGTGTCTGCGGGCTGAGCCGTCGCTGAGCGATGAGGTAGTTGGTGAAATACTGCTGGAGAAGAGGGCCAGCAAGCATCATCGGCGACCGGCTTCAAGCATCTGTTCCGGATCAAACAATGCACCGGCATCCCGAAGAAGATCCGGCGTAGCGCTCAGATACCAATAGGTGCTCTCCGGTCCTTGGTGGCCGAGGTAGACGGAGAGCCATGGAAGCTGCGTCCGGAATGTCCGTACCCTCGTGCTGCCAGAGTGTCAATTGCTTCACCGCGAAGGTATGTCTGAAGCAGTGCAGTGTGGGCCTACGTTGGTTCGCGGGCGGAGCAATGCCAACCTGCTTCAGCAACTGACGAAAGGTGTACCGGAGCGGGTTATAGATCAGTGGTCGACAAATCGTGTTGGTGAAGAATGGTTCAGCGCTGCGGCCCCGCAACGCTGTTGCTCGCTCGTCGATATAGTGCCGCAGGTGCTCCACGGTCGAGGTGTGGAGCACGACGTTGCGTGACTTGCCAAACTTCGTCTCATGGATATACAGATGTGAAGGCTTCACATCGAGCCTCACATCGGCCATCGTCAGGCGCAGCGCCTCCCCGATGCGAATACCTGTGCTGGCTAGCAGGCCAATGAGTGTGCTGACCGTCGCCGCACGGAACCTGAGCCGATTCCGCGCGGCTGCTTCCATAAGCTGCTGAATCTCCCGGTCAGAGAAGATGTAGGACGCACGCCGCTTGTACCGCCTCCGGAACTGGCTCTGGGGAATGCCCGTCTGCTCTTCGAAAGTACGAACCTTTAGCAGGAACGCACGTATGGCAAGCAGACGATGTTCATCGCGATAGGGTCGGTTCAGCATGGAGCCGTCCATCACCCAATCCATCGCAAACTCTGCGCGAATCGGCCAGGGGCATCCGTGCTGTCGCCATAGTTCAAGAAAGCTGCGGAGCAGCGCCTCTTCATATCGGAGACGTCTACGCTGGTCGCCTTCAAAATAAGGACTACGCTTGGCGCGAGCCCGCTTCAGCGCGAGGAATGCTTCGAGGTGCTAGGACAAGGCTTCGAAGGTCATCGCTCACCTCCCGGCCACGGTAGGGCAACCTGAGCGAGTGCCTTCATGTCGAGCTTGGCGTAGATCAACGTCGTCGAAAGGCGGCGATGGCCGAGCAGGTCTGATACGTCCTTAAAGGACGCTCCATGGTTCACCATGGTGGTGGCGATGGTATGACGGAGTGAGTGCGCAGAGCCTCCAACGACACCCGCTCGCTTGAAGAGGTACTTCGAGACCGCCTTGATATGCAGGCGTCTCATCTCATCAGGGAAGGTTGAACGACTGGAATCAAAAATCCAGAGCGGGACACTGGAGAAGGTTCGAAGGTAGGCGACAAGCGCCTTGCCCACATCTTCCGGCAGCGGAAATATCCGCTCGCGTCGGCTCTTCTGGCTGCATATCCTTATAGAGCCTGCTTGCCAGTTGATATTCTGCCACTTGAGATGAGCAACTTCTTCGCAGCGCAGACCGAGCCGCAGTAACAGCAACAGCAACGCACGATCTCGGCGCGCTATCCACCTGTCGCCCTGTGATGCCTTGAAAAGAGCACGTATCTGCTCTCTCGAAAGCTGTCGCGGAAGATGCGCGTGACGCTTCGTCGCAGTCCTGGGAAGAGCTTCGTCCCATCCCTTCGGCACCATGTTGTTCTCTGCGAGATACCGCAGAATCGTGCGCATGCTCGTCAGCGAAGCGCGTTGCGTGCCCCGGTTGGGATAACGCTCGAACTCGGCTGTAAGAAATCGAATGATGTCGGTGAAGCAAATGGCATCCCATGCAATCGGTCCATCGCCAAAGCAAAAGCTGCAAAGTCGCCGCAGGATGCGGCGTTGAATCTCACGTGTCGATGCTGCGAGACAGCGTACCTCCCGCGCGTACAGGTCATAGCTGGCCACGCACTCTGAAAGCGATAGCCCCTTCTTCGATAGCTGGTCCATAGTCTCCTCGTGCCGACCGGATGTCGGTACGAGAAGAGTCCCGAACTATGTTGAGCAATGCAAATACAAGAGCCGCGTGAAACACTGCGCCTGAGCCATGTGGTGAGACTCCGCTTCACATAATCCGGCGCTTCACACAGTAGTGCTGGAACGCTAGGTGCGGTGCGTGTCGTTCGCAGAAACTGCTGCCGGATGCGCGGAGGATGTCGGCCACCTCAAGGGTGGGCCGGCTCATCGCTTCGCTCGTCTCCTCGAGTGCCTGGCTGCGTTCGTGTCGGTAACGTCTATCGCTTCGAGCGGACTGGCGACTGCCTGAAGATGACGCCGCGACAAGTGCAGATACACCGTCGTGTCGGCGAGCTTGGCGTGACCGAGCAACATCTGGATCGTGCGAAGCTCGGCGCCTGCCTCCAGCAAATGCGTTGCGAAACTATGCCGCAAGGTGTGCGGCGAGACGCGCTTGCGGATACCGGCCGCCTTCGCTGCGGTCGAAACGGCCGTCCAGACTACCTTCTCTGTAATCGGTACATCGGCTCGCCAGTTGTTCTCCATGCCCGGGAACAAGTAGGTCTTCGGCTTCATCCAGCGCCAGTACTGCCGCAGAACGCCAAGCAGCTTCGGACTCAGGAGCAGGTCGCGATCACGACCGCCCTTGCCCTGCTGTACGTGCAGCACCATGCGCTCGCTGTCGATGTCGGAGGACCTTCAACCGGCACAACTCGGCACGACGCAGCCCCGTCGCATAGAGCGTCATGATCATCGCGCGATGCATAAGACTCCCGGAGCACTCGATCAGCCGCGCGACCTCTTGCTGGCTGAGCACCGTGGGCAGGCGCTTCTGGCACTTGGGAAATGGGATCTGATCGGGTATGTAAGCCCGGCGAAGCGTCTTCACAAACAGGAACCGCAACGCTGCAGTCTGCCCTTCAATGGTGCGGGCCGAGAGCTTGCAATCACGAAACAGATGAACCTGGTACTCACGGATGTGGTCAGGTCCAAGCTGATCCGGGGAACGGTGAAAGTACGACGCGAACGCCTCCACAGCGTGCACGTAGGAACGATAGTATGCGGCAAATAGTTACGACGCTCAAGCTCATCGAGCATCCTCTGGCGAAGACGGGTCACAGGCTGACCTCCTTGTGACCCACACACTACGCCCAGCTAACCCTCGCACCACCACGGCTGCAGCATCCGCCGCGCCAGCGGCTTCGTTCAAACGAGCTTCCGGGCGTCAACGGTCGACTCTTCTAACAAACATGTCTGGCAGGTGGGCGAGATACTCCGCTTAGGGCTCATGATAGCGACCGCTGCATGATTACTAAGCGTAACCATTCTCCGAACTTATAACCTGCCTCGGGCAAGAGCCCAACCTGCTTAAATCCATGCGACGCATGGAGCGCGACAGAGGAGACGTTGGTCCCGCAAATGCAGGCCACCATGGAGTGACAGCCTCTGCCTTGGCATTCCGTTATCAACTGAGTCAGAAGCATCCTGCCAACGCCGTGACCGATACAATCAGGACGCACGTAAATTGAGTCTTCAACCGTGTATCGATATCCTTCGCGAGGCCGAAACTGCGATGCGTAGCAGTAGCCCACAATGTAACCTTCAAGCTCTGCAATAAGGTAAGGGAGGTCAAGATCCAGAACTGCTTGTCGTCTCCTCAGCATCTCGGATTCATCTGGAGCCAGGATCTCACAGGTCGCCGTGCTCGTTGACACGAACCTCGCATAGATCGAAGTGACGTAGGCCATGTCCCTGGCAGTAGAGGGGCGCACCAAACATTGTGACCTGCTACCAGTTTGACTCACGAAGCTATTTGCACTGTGGCTTGTGGCGGCCGCACTCAAAGTCATATCTGACGCCTTCACCTCGATGTTTCCGCGTAGTTCAGCCCTCTCTAAGTACATCTCCTGAGCCGTAAAAAAGGCATAAACACCTCTACTTTATTTGAGGTTTCTTGTACCTAGATCGCGAAGCTGATCCGCCTTCTTCGTCTATGCACGGTTATCAGCACAAGAGCATCAAGCAAGCAGCCGATTACGCGCAATCGCTTCGGCGAGAGCTCGGCTGCTTATCGCAATGCTTCTCCTGGCAACCGCAATTGTCCTCAAGTGGCATGTTTCCTTATGCACTTCTTACAAAAAAGAGCAGACTCTTGAAGCATGCTTCGCCAGCAAGTCACTCAGCCTGGTCGAAACCAGGAGCGAACACAGGAAATCATCTCTCTTCTGCGCGCGACTCGGCTTTATTCATGCGCTTTGAAGGAGAGAGGGCGTCACGATCAGGTGAGGGGGATGATGATCTTTCTCATCTCTGGCGTGCTGCTGCTTGCGCTCATCGCCCTCTTGCTGGCGATCACCTCTCACCTGCGGCCAAGCGGAACCGACAGAGTGCATCGATCAGCAGTCATCTTTGGTACGCAGTTCGTGAAGCCAGTCGCTCGGCCGGTCTAGGGCGTCGCTGATGCCTGTAAAAGCTCGTGCTTTGAAGGTGGATGCAGAGAGGCACGAGCCGGCTTAGCGCTCAGCCCCTTCGCTCCACAGCATGCGCAGGAGCCTTGACAATCACGTTCACCCAACCTCGGCTCGGGCGATCGGTGATGAAAGTCGACCCGGCCGGCTGACACATCCTTCCTTCTCCCGAAGACACTCCAAGCGCTTATGCCCGAGCCGACCAAGATGCCGAACGCTCCCCATCTGTCACTCTCGACACCGCCCCGCCAGATGCCTGCTGTACCGCTTACGCCGGAGTTTCGCCAGCAGGGTAAGCTCTGGCGTCCGCGGCGCGTTCTGATCACGCCGGATGCTTTCGCGCTCCCTCAGGGGCGTGCCATGTTGGAGCGGGCAGAAGGCTACGGCGCTGTGGTGACACGCTTGAGCAACAATCGCCTGCCGCCGATCACAGCAGAGACAGAGCAGAAGAAGTATGCTTTGGCCAAGACCACCTTCGCGATCGTGGTCTCGCCTCCTGGAGCGCGCAAGCTGCAGCCGATCCCTCCCTCGGCTGACTGGCAGTTTCACGTCGCGCAAGGCTGCCCGGCACACTGCCAGTACTGCTACCTTGCTGGTTCGCTAAGCGGCCCTCCCGTGACCCGCGCGTATGCCAATCTGCCGGAGATCCTTGAAGGTCTTCGGCCCTATGCCGGCAGAGGCCAAGTGACTTCGAAGTCGCGCAGCCGCGCCAGCGAAGGCACCACCTTTGAGGCTTCCTGCTATACCGATCCACTGGGGATCGAACATCTTACCGGCGGTCTGGAAGCAGCCATCCGCTTCTTCGGCGCATGGGACGCGCCAGTACAGCTGCGCTGGACCACAAAGTTCGACGCGGTTGGAAGTCTGGCGCGGCTGGACCATCACGGACGGACAAGGGTGCGTTTCTCGATCAACGCCGCAGCGGTGGCTCGCGACTTTGAGGGTGGAACCGCGAACGTCGCAAGGCGGCTCGATGCGTTGCGGATCATGGCCCTAGCCGGCTATCCGGTTGGGCTCACGATCGCGCCGATCATGCCCGTGCCCGAGTGGCAGCGTGAGTACAGCACTCTGCTTACCTTAGTCGCGAAGTCAGTTGAGGGGATTGATCAGCTAGATATGACGGCGGAGCTAATCACGCATCGCTTTACGCCCGGATCAAAAGAGGTCCTCCTCAGCTGGTATCCGCGGACCACGCTTGATCTGCAAGAGGACAAGCGAACAGAGAAACGAACAAAGTTTGGCGGTTTCAAGTATGTCTATCCCAAGGACGCAATGGGCGAGATGCGCACCTTCTTTGAAAGCACGCTGACGGCTTTGCTGCCGCAGGTTCGCATTCTCTACTGGACCTAAAAGAAGAGCGGACGAACCAAGTGCGGTCGGCTAAAAGGTGAAGCCACCCAAGAAGGTAATCTGCCGTTGCTGGCCTGTTTCAAGCGAATCAAAGGTGCCAAATTGCGAGGTGAACTGGTTGCCGCCAGGTACCGAGATGTCACCGCTGGGTGACAGGAACTGTGGATGGTTAAAGATGTTCGAGATCTGCGAGATGAATGTAAAGTGGATGCGCTCGGTAAGTGCCACCGACTTAGTAAGTGACAGGTGCGTCTGGTAGAGGTCTTGGCTCTCGAGGCTGTTCGGGAGCGCATTGCCAAAGCGTCCCGTTTGCGGCACGGCAAAGGCCGCTGTGTTGAACCAGTCGGAGATACTCTTTCCGCCCGGAACCGCGTTTGGGTTGCCGACAAGGTCGGGCAGGCCGCCGAAGGTCCCCGTGTTCGAAGGATCCGAGCCATCGTAGGAGGGAGAGAACCAGAGCCCTGACGCGAGATAGGTGACAACGCTGGTGGACCATCCACCAATCGCTCGATCGACCATCGTGCTGTCGTTTGCGAAGTAGCGGCGGCCACGACCGATGGGAAGCGGCCAGACCGCACTTGCGGAAGCGTAGTGCCTGCGTGTGACGCCATCGTTAGCCCAGTGACTTAGCACGTCATAGGGGTTCTGTGTATCCAGGTAATTGGCCAAACTGCGGGAATAAGAGTAGCTGCCATCGAAGGTCAGGCTGCTGACCCGGCGTCTAGCCTCAAGCTGCAGGCCGTTATAGTGTGCACTGCCATCAAAGCGCAGAAGATTGGTGCTGAAGAACTGCGGATACGGTCGGCTGCTCGCGACAAAAGGAGTCGAGCTCGGCTCGGGTAGGTTGGTGTTCACGAGGTAGTTAAGCCCTGAGCTGCGCGAACCAAGGTAAGAGGCGCGGAACCCGATGCGTGCTATCTCATCTTCGTAGGTCGCACTGAACTGCTGAACGTGTCCATGGCTGATCTGTCGAGGGTAGCCGCTCACGGTCTGGCTCGGCACTTGAGAACTGGCCGTTGTGGAAGGGTAAGGGTTGGGAAAAGTCAGAAGCGGAGCCTGCCCAGGTGCCACCACGTTCTGGTAGATCTCGCTGATGGAGAATGGCCCCGTGGACCCTAGCTGCGGATTGATGGGTAGAAAATTATTGAAGTTCCCGCCGCTACCGAAGCGGGAGGTATAAAGCTCATAACCACCACGCAGTACGGAGTGGTCGGTAAACGCATAGGCGGCGCCTATCCGGGGCACGAAGTTTGCCTTATCCGCTATGGCCTGTGCTGGCCCGGCTACCACCTTGATGTTGGCAGGGTAGAGAGGGCTGATCTTTGCAATCGCGTCGGGAGCGACGATCACATTGCCGGTAGAAGGATCAAAGTTGTACTCGAGGTTGTTGGTCGCAGAGGGCGTGCCATACAGATCCCAGCGAAAGCCGTAGTTCAAGATCAGCCGGTGACTGACCTTGAACGAATCTTCTACGTAGAGACCGTACTCGGTTAGTTTCAACTCCTGCCCGTTGAGCGGTACCTGCCGCTGTGTTCCCTCAGGCAGTCCGAGTAGAAAGTCCGCATAAGCATTGCCGGTAAGAGAGCCGTCGAAGGTAAATGTGCCGTAGTTCGGCACCACGCCCTGGTAGGTCTGGAAGCGCTCGACGCTTCCACCAAAGCGCAAAACATGTTTGCCAAGCTGCCAGTCCACAGCGTCGTTGAAGTTGGTGGTGTGATTGTCCGACCTTACCCCGCCGGGCACATCACTCAAGTAAGTCAGGCCGGATATATCGACTTCCGGAAAGCCCTGCCCGGTAAGGCCGCTGGGGTTAGCACCCAAGAGCCCGATGTTGGACAGCACAGAGACTCCGTTGGGTGGGGTCTGGCCGGATTCCTGCTGGCCGTCCACGATCTAGTCGATGGAGTAGCCGAAGCGAAAGTTGTTCACAATCTCAGGAGAGATGATCTGGGTATCGCCCGCTGCCCACTGCTGATGCCGCCTGCTTCGTGTCCAGATCAGGCTCGGCCAGCCATTGTTCAGAACATAGGGGGTCTGCCGCATGAGCCACCGCGCGAAGAAGCTGTTGCTCTTCGTCACATTGTGATCGATACGCGCGATGGGCCAGTCGCCACGGTATAAGTCACTGTTAAATGGAAAGTGGTAAGCATAATTGTTCACGGTGCTTGCCGTGCTCGTGTTGGCAACAGGGAAGTAGTTGTTCTGGATTGCGGTCGCGACTCCGCTGATGCGCGCGGCAGGAATGGTGTTGTTGGCAAAGGGCAGCCCATTTGAAGGATCGATAATGGTTGTCGAGAAAACGCCGCTTCGCCAGGCGTTAGTTGGAACGTTCGCCGTGTAAGCCGTGCCAAGCGGGATGCGTTGAGCGAACCACTCGCCGAAGAAGAAAGTACGATTCTTCCAGATGGGGCCTGAAGCTTCAAGATCCCACTCGTGCTGCAGGAATGGAGCCTTGGCGGCGTTGAAGTAGCCATCGGCGTCAAAGACCGAATCGTAGATGCGATACGTGGCGCGACCATGAAAATCATTTGCGCCGCGCTTGGTGACGGCTGAGAGCTCTACCGGTACGGGACTCTCGGCAGGTGCATTGAAAAGTGTGGCGGCAACCTGCTCGAAGAAGTTGGCGTTATTGCTCTGAACGCCCGCGAGGTCATTGGGTATCCCGTCGAAGGTCTGACTTTGTTGCGATTGCTGTTCACCGTCAGCTACAGGCGTACCAACGCCTCCCTGCACACCGGCAAGGGTGGTGAGCATGGAGTACGTGGACGGGTACGGCGTAACCTGGGGTGATTCGTCGTGCTGCTTGGCAGTAAATGTATCCGAGATGGTCGCAGACTCGGTATTGATGACGGCCGCGCCCTCAGAGACCGTGACCTCCTCAGCGGCTTGACCGATGGCCAGCTGGGCGTCCACGCGGCGGATCTGGCCGCTGTCCAGCACGATGTTATCTGCCACGAAATCTTTGAAGCCCGGAGCCGCACAGCGCAGCTGGTAGGTCCCTGACTTAAGTTCGTCGAACTCGAAGTCTCCGTTGCCGAGCGAACTTGCGCTTCGCACAACCTGGCCTGTCGACGGCTCCACCAGGCTCAGTGTGGCAGAGGCAACCACGCTGCCCTGACTGTCGGTGATGGTGCCGCGCAAGGTAGCGTTGACCGTCTGGGCGCCCGATACGAGCGGAGTCGTGAGCAGCAGAGCGAGCAATGCGGTTTGCGAGAGGGAAGCTCTGCCGAAGCAGCAAAGGATTATAAGCATTTTGCAAGAAGTAGAGGCATGCAAAACTCTCCAGGGAATGAATGGAAGCACACAGGAAAAGCTGCAAAGCACCTTGATAGAAAAGCGGGTGTGGGCCCTAGTATGGGTGGCCTTCGTTTACCTTGCAAAGGTTTTTTTTTGGTTTCGGAGCCGTAGCCTTCACTTTTCCTTGCGCGGCCGGCTTTTTGACGTTCGCGGCCGCTGCTACCGTACCAAGATGAAAACTCTGCGAGATTTCGGCTAACTTTCGGGCTATAACGGTTTCGCTTGCCTCCGTGTCGCTTCGAACGGCGGGAGTATTCCGGCACAAACAGGAAATGTCCTTGCATTCACTCCGCGCCACCTGCACAGCTCTCCTCGTCCTGCTTACAGTAGGAGCGCAGGCACAGGCGCCGAGCAGCCTCCATCTTCACGCAGGCAGCCTTGAGGCAACCATAGCTGTGCAGGGCGATCATCTCGGTGCGGCCACTCTGAGCGATACCTATCAGGTCGAACCGTGGTGTTGGGCAACGCGTTTGTACTGAGACTCCAGGATGGGCGCACGCTTAGCTCATCGACAATGCGATTGAGTAAGCCGCCAGCCATCTCTACGTTGACGACCGATCAGTCGTAAGCGTACGCCGAGTGCCCATTGACAGCAGATAAAGTGTGTCAACAGGCGTCCGCTTGTTTTTTTAGCGGACACCTGTTGAGTGTGTCTTAGGCGGCGTTGCTAGCGTGGGTTTGGAGTGGGTGCGCCAAATTCCAGGGCAGTAGATCATGGATATGGTTGATGGGATGGTTGGCGAGGCGTGCCAGCACGGTGCGTAGATAGAGCTCTGGGTCGTGCCCGTTGAGCTTCGCCGAACCGATCAACGAGTACATGGCTGCGGCGCGTTTGCCACCGCAATCGGAACCAACAAACAAAAAGTTCTTCCTGCCCAGGGCGACGGCCCGCAGTGCGCGTTCTGCCGCGCTGTTGTCGATCTCGAGTAGGCCATCTTCGGTGTAGCGCGTAAGAGCGCGCCAGCGCGAGAGTGCATAACGAATCGCGGCCGCGGTATCGCTCTTCGTAGACAAGCTTCGCAGTGCCTTTTCCATCCATGCTCGCAGTGCCTGGAGCAGCGGCGCCGCGCGGGTCTGCCGGACCTCGCGCCTAAGCTCTGCAGGCTTGCCGCGTATCTCTTCTTCAATCGCGTAGAGTGCTCCGATCCTGGCCAGCGCCTCTGCGGTGGTAGGCGAGGCATGGACCGCATGGATCTCGTGGAACTTGCGCCGCGCATGCGCCCAACACGCGGCTTCGTACACATCATCGCCGTACAGGTGATGAAAGCCGGCATAGGCGTCGGCTTGCAGAGCACCCTTGTACGTCTTCAAGTGCTGGCGCGGATGTTCTCCCTTCCGATCGGCCGAGTAGGCAAACCACACTGCGGGCGGAGTCGGCTCGCCTGCTGCACGATCATCGCGCACATAGGTCCAGAGACGTGCCGTCCTGGTCTTGCCACTGCCAGGCGAGAGCACCGGAATGGGCGTGTCATCGGCATGCAGCTTGCGACCAGCAAGCACATGCCCCTGCAGTGCATCGACGAGGGGCGCGAGCAGATCGCTCGAGGCACCAACCCATCCGGCCAGCGTGGAGCGAGAGATATCAACGCCCTGTCGCGCGTATATCTCGGACTGCCTGTACAGAGGAAGATGGTCGCTGAACTTCGAGACGATCACGTGCGCCAGTAATCCGGGTCCGGCAAGTCCGCGCTCGATCGGCCGCGATGGTGCCGGCACCTGGACAACGCGGTCACAGCCGGAGCAGGAGAACTTCGGTCGTACATGCCGAATCACCTTGAAGTTCTCAGGGACATACTCGAGCTGCTCGGAGATATCTTCCCCGAACTGCCGCAGCTGGCCTCCGCAATCCGGGCAGCAGTCGCGGCCAGGAGCATGGGTGACGATCTCACGCGGGAGGTGCTCTGGCAGCGGCTTGCGCTCAGCCTTGGCTCTAGGCTCCTGCGCGGGCACCACTTGCTCGAGGGCTGATTCGGCCTCGGCCTGCGTGGTCTCCATCTCTTCCAGTTCCAGCTCGAACTGCTCCAGCTTGATCGCGACCTTTTCGCTCTTGGTACCGAAGAGCATGTGCCGCAACTTATCAACCATGAGCTTGAGGTGTTCGATATGCTCGCTGCGCGAGCGCAACTCATCGGCTTGTTCGGAGAGTCTCTCGCGATGCGTATCTAGTTCAGCAAGAAGGGAGCGAAGCTCTTCATCCCGTTCTGCGAGCTTCTTCTCATTACCCAGGACGAGTGCTAGTAATGCATCGCGATCGAGGCTGTCCAGATCAGCAAGAGGAGCAAAATCCATGCGCGAAGTATGCCATCGCGTGCAGTGGAATGCACCCAGAAAAAGCACATAGCTCAAGAGAAATCCGGGCGAGTATCAGACCGCTAACTCCGGTGCCCAGGTGCGCTCGACTCTCCGCCAGTCGATGCCCTCGAGCAGCATCGATAACTGCGCACGTGAGAGTGAAATCGTGCCGCTTCGCGCCTTCGGCCACACGAAACGCCCCTTCTCCAAACGCTTGGCAAGCAGACACAGACCATCGCCATCGAACCAGAGACACTTGACGATGTCGCCTCTCCGCCCGCGAAAGATAAACACATGCCCGGAGTAAGGTTGCTGCTCGAGCACGGTCTGCACCTGCGCGCTGAGCCCTTGAAAACCACGGCGCATATCAGTAACGCCGGCGGCCAGCCATATCCGTGTTCCTGGCGGCAGTTCGATCACTTGCATAAGCTCTCGAGAATGCACCGCAGCAATGTCCCATCGGCGCCTGACTCCACGCTGATCCTCACCCTGCCTGGTAGCTCGATATGAATCGTGCCCGCCCCTGCCGAATGGCTCTGATCCACTTGCTCGACGGGTACACTCTCAGGCTCAAGCGAACTCGATATGCTGACCGGCAGCAGTGCCGCATACGGCTCGACGAGCTCTCCCTTTTCAAAGGCGCGACGCCACTTGAACACCTGGTTGGCGTTGAGCCCGAACGAACGAGCAACCTCAGCTACGCTCGCCTCCGGCTCCATCGTCAGCTGCACAATGTGTCGCTTCTCCGCTACCGATCGCCACCTGCGGACCTGACGCCCGGAGCCCACTTGCTCGGTATAACTCATGCACAGATGATCATCCCCGCCGCTTCACTCCGCCAGAGGGACACGCCGTACGCTTACGATCAGTCCTCTGCGCGCGCGGCCGCTCACCTGGCTGGGCAGCAGGTCTGCGCCGATATGGAAGATGCCAGCACGAGAGTCTCGGTGCACTGGTGCATGCTCGCGCGCGGCGCCACGCCCTACCTGCGCCAGGAGATTACGATCCGGGCGGGATCGGCCGCATTGCCGCTGGCAGAGGTCCAGTTAGTGGACTTCAAAGACGGACGAGCGGCCGTGGTGGGGAAAGTGGCTGGCTCGCCGATCGTCAGCGGGAATTTCTACTTTGGCTTTGAGCACCCGCTGGCGACGAGCCTGGTAAAGAGCGGCGAAGCATCCTCAACGCTCAAGCGCACGCTGCCGCTGTTGCCGGGCCAAAGCATTACTTACTCATCGGTAGCAGGAACAGCTCGGCCGGGCCAATTGCGCCGCGACTTTCTTGCCTACCTGGAACTGGAACGCGCGCACCCTTACCGGACTTTTCTGCATTACAACACCTGGTACGATCTCGGCCAAGGCAACCGCTTCGGAGCCGCGCAGGTGCTGGACCGGATGCACGCCTTAGGTGAGCAGTTGGTGCGCAAACGCGCCCACTCGCCAGCCGGCTCGCTTGAGCAACGCCGTGATCCGGCGATACCCATAACGACCGTACTGGCTGGCAAGCAGGATGATCGCCTGCGTGAGTGCATCTTCGTCTTCCCGCCGTATTGCCCGATAGCGCTGCGTGCCGCGAGGCTGGTTGGCCAACCGGCATGCCCTGCGCTCCGTCATCCCATGCGTCTGCTGTGCATGAGCCGCTGCGATTCGCCGTCGCTCAGGGCTTAGAAGTTTCCCGAGGCGAAGTCCTTCAACACAAGGTTGTCCAGACTCAGGTTCGCCACCAAACGCTTCAGCTTCGAGTTCTCCTGCTCCAACTCCTTCAGCCGCTTGGCCTGATCCTACTGCAGGCCGCCGTACTCCTTACGCCAGCGGAAGTAGATCTGCTCGACGATCCCGGCGTCTTTACACGCCAGAGCTGTCGTCTTCCCGTTCGCTACGGCCACTTCGATCTGTCGCAGCAGGTTCACCACCTGCTCGGGCTGGTACTTCTTGCCTCGTCCCATATGCTCTCCTTGTCCAGTGTCTCTCTTATTCACTGGGCACATTTCAAGCCGGGCACTCCAATGTCCGATGCGCTGATTGGCGTCCTGAACGTCGTTGATGGTGTTGGTGATGTCTTCGGTGGCGGTATCGCCGGGAATGCCAAGGTTCACCACGCCGATCTGGTAGCCCGCAGCGTTAAGGCGTCGAGCCAGCCAATCTGACAGCCGGTCGCTGTGTTGACCGACCACGGGTACATTAGGCTTGGGATACACCTGGTTCGAACTGTAGTCGGAGTGTAACCCGTCCGTAGTCGAGCTTTCAAAGAGAATGATAGTGCCCTGGTAAGGACCGTAAACATCGATTCCGTTGAGCAGAAGCCACTCGTCGTGCGCGGTAATAAAGCTGGTTCCCGCTGTGTCTGTAGTCACATCGCCGGTGCCGTCGGCTGATTCGTAGTTCTGATGGAAGAGAGCATTATGACGAGACATCAAAGGGAAACTGCCCTTCAGATACATGGAAACCGCCAATACCTGGCCGAAGGAGAAGGACAAGTTTGCAGGATCGGAAGTGACAACCTGACCTGGAGCAATCGTAATCGACGCTCGGCCATGAAACAGCAGCTGCACATTCTGAGTGCTGTCCACGGCAGAGCTTCCCTCCGCGCCGATGGCAAGTCGCGATTGCCCTATCGTGACGGGCTTCACACCGTAATAGTTTGAGAAGCGGAGACGCTCTTGCGTCCCGCCGATCGTCGGGTACACCAGAAACCGAAAGCTGCGGTCGAAGCCTGGGGTGTTGACCGCGTTTGCGTCTGCGTTGGTCATCGCATCTGACCACGCGCCGACCCATATCGACGGCTTCGCCGAACTGGTGGACGCTCCACCGGTTCGAGCCGTAAAACCGCACCCATCCAGGCTGAACAATGAAATCAGAGCAGCCATGAGTGAGATAGCCAACCGGCAAAGGGGAACGATTCGCATACACCCAGCCTATAATCCGTCCATTGTTCCAGGATGAACGGCAAGTAGTATTTTCGTCAGGTTCGCTAGACGGAGAGACCTGCCCGTCGGATTGGTAAACGGCAAAGGCCGGAGAGTAGACCAGCGGTAAGAAGTCATTCCGCCACGCGACATAGTCCTAGCGATTGACTTCAAGAGATCGACCTGTCACTAGCAGCCCAGTCGCAATCTTAAGCAGTTCCGTCTTCTTAACTTTTTGAAAGCCACGACGGCGTTATGTCGCAACCTTGGTGACAGGAGCCTGTAACCGTATCCGCAGATTTTCAAGGCTTAGTCTCGTCCTGGCTGCTTGTCTCGCATCGCCGGGATCCATGATGCGCGCGCACAGAGCGGCGCGCCAGATCTCTCAAGGTTGATCCCAGATGCACCGGTGCAGTCGTATCTGGCGCTCAAGTCACTTCGACGAACACCGACATTGGCGTCGTTCGCATCGTCAACGCGCAGGACTCAGGGGACTACCGCTACTCAGCTGTGTCGCCGAGCCGCTACACCCTGAGCGTCCAAGCGTGCTGTAACTAGTTCGCGTTTGCTGACCAGAGTTTGCGCCTACCGACTTGAGGGCTTGCAGATGCTGACATGCTAAGTCGAGCCAGTGACTCCGGACGGTCACTCCATACAGGGGTCACTCCATACAGATGTTATATTCGGCGCGGCTTTTCTTCCACTTCAGCTAACCTAAAACGAACAGGAGACCAATGTTGATACGTCTGATCACTACCCTGCTGTCTACCGTTTTGCTGTTAGCAGTGAGCGTTCTCGCGCAGGACGTTGATCCCTCAAGCCTGGAAGCCATGCACTGGCGGCTCATAGGATCGTTCCGCGGAGGCCGTGTCACTGCGGTAGCTGGTGTTCCTGACAATCCGAGCGTCTACTACTTCGCCACACCTGGCGGCGGCATCTGGAAAACCACCGACGCCGGCCACGTCTGGCTGCCGATCTTCGACAAAGAACACGTCGCCTCGGTGGGTGCCCTCGCCGTTGCACCCTCTGATGCAAGCACCATCTACGCCGGCACAGGCGAACAGACTCCTGGCAATGGCATCTACAAGTCTAGCGACGCAGGTACAACCTGGACCCACGCTGGTCTCGAGAACACTCGCTTCATCCAATCGGTCATCGTCGATCCTCACGATCCGAGGATTGTCATCGCAGGGGCCAATTCGATTGGCATGTACGTCTTCTCGCGACCTGCGCCAATCAAGACCTTCTCGACCGTGCGGGGCGTCTTCAAGACCATTGACGGAGGCAGGACCTGGACGCAAACCCTTCGCAATGACGAGACAGCCGGCGTCTTTGACCTGGAAGTTGATCCTGACAATCCGCATGTACTTTACGCCTCGCTCTACATACCTGCGACCGGGCTTCGGCAAGGAGGCAAGGCGGCTAACTCCCTGCTCTACAAATCCACCGATCAGGGCTCGACATGGGCTCCGCTTACGTCGAAGGGCCTTCCAGAGAGCGACCGCGGCCGAGTGGGTATCAGCGTTGCTTCTGGCACAGCAGGGCAGCGGCTCTACGCCATCATGAACCAGGGCTTCTTTCGCTCCGATGACACGGGCAGGACCTGGTCAAAGGCTACGCAGGACCCGCGCATCTTGGGCAGCGAGTACTTCAGCAGGATCTTCGCGGACACCAAGAATCCTGACATTCTCTACGTTGCCCAGACCTCCCTTTACCGGTCCCTGGATGGTGGGCACACCTTTGCACCCTACGTGGGCGCACCCTCGGGCGACGATTTCCATGTTCTCTGGATCGATCCCAAAAATCCGAGTCGCCTGCTGCTTGGTGTCGATCAGGGCGCCATCCTCAGCGTGGATGCCGGCAGCACCTGGAGCTCCTGGTACAACCAGCCGACCGGCCAGTTCTATCACGTAACTACCGACCATGCTTTCCCCTACCGCACCTATGCCGCGCAGCAGGACAGCGGTACCCAGTCGGTTCCCAGCCGCAGCGACAATGGCGAGATTACTCCGCAGGACGTCACTTCCGTGGGAGGATTCGAGTTTTGCTACATTGCCCCCGATCCTCTGCACCCGGACTGGATCTACTCCGGCGGCTGGTACGGAACCGTGGTTCGCTACGATCGCAAGACGGGCCAGACAGCCACGGTCTTCGAGAAGGGGGACCAGTACCGCATCGCCCAGATGCCTCCCCTCTTTTTTGCTCCGCACGATCCAAGAACGCTCTACCTGGGCACCCAATACGTGCTCAAGACAACAGACGACGGGAAGAGTTGGCAGCGCACGAGCCCCGATCTAACCCAGTGGGACCATGTGGATGCCTCAGAGGATGATCCTGACAAACCTCGCCCGCCTGCCATCCAAGCGCTCGCCGCGTCTCCCGTGGACGCTGCGGAGATGTGGGCAGCTACGACGAACCGGCTAGTCCAGCTCACACGTGACGGCGGTGCCACCTGGCATGAGGTGACGCCACCCGGGCTCGCCTCGCCATACGAGATCCTTTACGTCGAGCCATCGCACCACGATGGCGCGACAGCCTACCTGGCAATCGGCTCGAGCCGGCAGGCGCTGCCCCCGCAGATCCTGCGTACACGCGACTACGGAGCAACCTGGCAGTCCGTCATAAAGGGCTTGCCGGCAAGTGACGGCGTGCGTGTTGTTCGCGAAGATCCTGTCCGCAAGGGGTTGCTCTTCGCGGGGACCGACTCGTCTGTGTTCCTCTCCTTCGACGATGGAGATCACTGGCACCTGCTCACACTCGATCTGCCTGCCTCGCCGGTCACCGACATAGAAGTTCATGATGACGATCTGGTTATTTCCACTTACGGGCGAGGGCTATGGATACTGGACAACATCACACCCATCCGTCAACTTACCCCGGAGATGCTTGCTGGCAAAGCTCACCTGTTGGAACCCGCCACTGCTCTGCGAGCGAGGTGGGATACCTACCAGGACACACCGCTGCCGATTGAAACCCCAGCTGGTAAAAACCCGCCAGACGGCGTGAGTCTTGACTATTATCTGCCTGCCACGCTTGCCCAGGAGCCATCCATTACGATCCGGGATGCCAACGGCGATGTGGTTCGAAGCTTCTCTGGAAAGACTCGCGAACCTGACCTGCCCCTGCCTAACGTTCCTGAATATTGGTTTGCTACGCCTGCCTCACTCGAGAAAGTGCCCGGCCTGCACCGCTTTGTCTGGGACCTGCGCTATGAGGCACCTCGAACACTCCCCGCGTCCTACTACGGCCCTATCCTTCAATACACCGAGTACACCCTTGCCGACCATGCTATCCCGCACGAAACGCCACGCCAGCAGCCCCAGGGGCCCCTTGTCGTTCCAGGGCTCTATACTGTCGAATTCAACGCCGGCGGCCTGTCTAGCAAGCAACCTCTCACGGTGAAGCTTGATCCTCGGGTACGTGCCAGCCAGGCAGATCTCGAAATCCAACTATCCACCGCGCGTCGCATACTGAGCGGTATCTCTGCATCCTACGGCGACTATCAACAACTGCAACTGCTGAAGTCTGCACTCGAGCAACGAAAGAAAGACCAGAGCTCGCAAACAAGTGGACTGCCTCTCACCGAGATTGTGAAGCAGATCGAGGCAGTCGAGAGTGGGACGCAAGCCGAGCCCGGCCTGGCTCCGATCAATCGTGATCTCACTCGTCTGCTGAATAGCATCGAGTCAGCGGACCAGCGTCCAACCGAACCTCAACTCCAAGCGGTGAATCAGGTATGTGACGCGTTCGTGAAAGCCGCCGCTCGCTGGCACGCGCTGAGCAATGATCTTCAAGGACGTAACTTGCTCAAGCTGCCTGCCCTGAAAGCACCCGCTAGGGATACTTGCTCACAGTAAAGGATCTTTGAATTCGTGGGAACGGCTCACTCCAGGGTCTCGTGGTTTACCCAAGCGAGCGCCTTGGACAGTTTGTTTGGGAGCTAAGTCAGTTCAGTTTCGGGCAGCAACGGCAAAAGAAGTTACCGGAACATTCCCGCTTAGGAAGGCCGGTTGCGATGAGAACCGCCATCTCTTCTGCCCCTTCATCGCAGAGCGCGCAACCGTTCTAGCAATTGCGGTATCTTGCTAAGGACAGCCCCGAGATGGAGGATATGCAAGATGATCGCGGAGCAATGGACGCTTTTCGATAAGGCAAGAGAGGAGACCTTCCCCCCCGATGGCGCCTATGTCCTGGTCGAAACAGAAAGCGGTAACAGGTTTAATGCCCGGTTCTCCCGAGAGGGCGAATTTTTCTCCCTGTATTACTCTCTTTGGGGCACTCAGGGCCAAGTCACTCGATGGAGGTTGCAACAAAACCCCGAGACAACGGCACCGGCTCCGTGATCGGGCGGGGCGACTCGGCCGGAGTCAATGAAGGGGCTAAATAGCCCCGGACAAAGCGCCCAGTCTGCAACCTCCATCAGAGACCCTGAAGCATGGAGGGTCTCTGATGAGGGAAGGGAGAAGTCTACCCAATCACGAGACTGGCCCAACTTCTTCGACAATCTCGCTGCTGACATCCTGCGGGCTGTTACCGCAGAGGATCCGCTCTCTGCTAGGTGAGTCGGTGAACGAGAACTGAGGTTGCCAACGGATCCTTATCAGGCGCCTGACCATCGCTAGAGTCAAGCCTTCGGCAGTGCGCAGCCGCACGCCAAGCCCAAGCAGCCGGCTGCCTACCACGACATCAGTTGCTCCTGCTTTGCGACTTCTAAACCTTCGGCTCCCAACCCTTCGCATACCTACGGCCCGTCTGCGCTTCGGCTTCTTTATCGTGCTCGATCGTCCCGGCTTCATCGAGCGTGAGATTGCGCCCGGTAAAGTACGCGATATTCGACATCTGCAGCATCGTTACCGCCACGTTGCCCTGCGCTACCGGTTGCCGCAGCGCCTCGCCCGTGCGGATCGCGGCGATGAAGTTCGCAAAGTGCGCATCCGTCATGCTGTCCGCGCCGACCAGGTCGCTCGACGAGGTCGTCTCCTTCTTCGCGCGAAACTCACCCGTTTTCTTATCCGACCGATCGTAGATCTCATAGCCATCGCGATCCACGATCACCGTCCCCTCCACCCCGTGCACCGCAATCCCACGATCGCGGTTGTACGTCTTCTTGCCCGAGCAGCAATCGCCCTTCCACGTAACTAGGTGGTCCGGGTACACAAAGCTCGTGTCCATTGTGTCGTAGAACTGCCACTTATCGCCGGCCACATAGCGGCCGCCCGTCGCCGAAACCATCTTCGGATAGTCCACGCCCAGTGCCCACCGCGCGATGTCCACCTCGTGCGTGCCATTGTTCAGCGACTCGCCCGTGCCCCAGTTCGTAAACCAGTGCCACGTGTAAGGGTGTATGTTTTCGCGATACGCTTCGCGCAAGGCCGGCCCCTGCCACAGCTCCCAGTCCAGCGTCGCCGGGACCGGCGCGGCCTTGCCGATCGCGGTCGGGTTGCGCTTGTTCGTGTACCAGGTCTCTGCCCAGTACGCCTTGCCGATCACCCCGTCACGAATCTTGCCGACGATCTCAATCGTGTGTGGCGAAGACCTCTGCTGCGATCCCATCTGGCAGACCTTGCCGTACTTCTTGACCGCCGCGACCAACATCGCGCCCTCCTGCGGATTGTGGCTGCACGGCTTCTCCACGTACACATGCTTTCCCGCCTGGAGCGCGAGAATCGCCATCGGGGTGTGCCAGTGGTCCGGCGTCGCGATCGTCACCGCGTCAATATCGCTGGCCGCAAGCAGGTGGCGAAAGTCCCGCTCCCCGCGCGGCGCCGCCCCCATCATGGCCGCCGCCTGCGCATTGAACTTGTCGAGCACCGCCTGGTCCACGTCACACGCCGCCACCAGAGTCGCTCGCTCCCGGTTAGCCCGGATCGAGGAAAGGTGCGCATACCCGCGGCTGTTTACGCCGATCACTGCGAAACGCACCCGCTCATTCGCGCCCACAATCTGCGCATAGCTCTTTTCCGTGCTGCGCAGCGCCAGCCCTGCTGCACCCGCAACCATCGTTGTTACAAACTCCCGGCGAGTCGCCCCCATTGCTTCAGACCTCCGCATCTCGACATTCACGCAAACTCCCTCGTCAGCTCTCCGACAATCCCTGTTTACTCCTCACGCATCATTGCCCGGCATCCGACCTTGCTCTCGGTCCCGCAATCCTATCTGTAACAGCGCCTGACACCTGCTCAAGAAGATAACGCTCCCGGCTCACTGCCTCAACTAGCGTCGACGGCTTTGATCCTGTACTCGTGATCCGTGACTCACAACCGGTTGTCATTCCCGCGCACAGACCGCTCCCCGTTTGGCAGCCTGTCCTGTTTGAGCGCCCACACAATCACCCGCACACTAGCTACTCGCGCCAGCTTTGCGCCTCGACAACGACCCGTGTTCAGCGTCAACTACTCTTTCCGACCAACGACAACTATTTCTCCCTAAAAACGACATTTACACATTTACCGTCATTAGCTTTCAACGACATTTACGCTTGTTTCCGATGAAGCGGCTGGAGGCGCAGGGCGGAGCCCGGAGCCGGAGGCTGGTTCATCGGGGCCGGCTTCGCCTGACGGCTCCTGGTCAAGCGCGTGGCCATTGCTGCGGGCCTGCTCCAGCCGATAACTGGGTATGTTGAGTTCAACGATGACGCTGTGGTGCACGAGTCGATCGATGGCCGCAGCCGTCGTCATTGGGTCCTTGAAAATGCCTTCCCACTTGGAGAACGGCAGATTGCTGGTCAGCAAGACACTGCCGCGCTCGTAGCGCTCAGCCAGCAGCGTGAAGACGACTTCCATTTCCTCCCGGGTTTGCCGGATGTAACCCAGGTCGTCGATGATCATGCCTTCGTAGCGTGCGTAGCGCTGGATAAGACGGCTTAGCTTCAGGTCCCGTTTGGCGATAAGCAACTGCTGCACGAGCATCTCGCAGGTGGTGAACAGCATGCGGTGTCCTCTGCGCACCAACTCCTGGCTGATGGCCTGCAGCATGTGCGTCTTGCCGCTGCCCGGATTGCCGAACACGAGCACGTTTTCTGTTCGTTCGAGAAAGCCCCCATCGAGCAAGGAGCGCATCTGGCGCGCCGCTTTCGGAGGAAGCCGCTTGGTATCGAACGCACCGAGTGATTTCTCCAGCGGCAGCTGCGACTCGCGCAGCATCTTGGCTGTGCGGTTCTCCTGCCGTTCCTCGCACTCTCGCTGCACTAACTCATGCAGGTAGCGTTCATAACTGAGTGACTCGCGCTCGGCTTGCTGCGCCACTTCTTCATAGCACTGCCGCATCGTTGGCAGGTGCAGGTATTTCAGGCTCTGCGTCAACTCCGCCTTCACATCCACAGCGCGGCTCATTGCACGCCGCCTGAGAGGCTCAAGAGTTGATCGAAGCTGCTCAGCGAGACCTCGGCGATGGGAACATCGACGATTTCGGGCGCCTGCTCACACCGCTTCAGAAAGCGGTCGAAGGCTTCGGCATCCGCGATGGTTTGTTTGCCGGACGCACTCGCCAGCAGCAGCCGAAGTGCATCTTCCACACGAGCTTCTCCTTGCTTAGCGGCCAACTCCAGTATCTGGAGATAACGCCGCTCACAGCGGTTGGGCATGAGCTGCTGCAGCAAGTCGTAAGCCAGGCGAAAACAGCCACTCGGGAAGAGGTGCTCGCGGTAGCGGTAGCTCGCAAACGCGCCAGGCTTGCGTACCAGCCAGTCGATAATGTGCCGGTAGTCCACGCGATAGTTTGCCCGCCCGCGCAGCCGCGGCAACTGCTCCATCTTTTGGCCACCGTACCAGATCTCCAGGTGTTCGGCGAAGACCCGCGCTTCGACGATCTCGCCGATCAGCCGGCTGTTGACCGAATAACTGTTCCGCTCCACCGCGATCAGGCTGCCGGAGTTCACGCGAGCCCGGACCCGCTTGGCGGTATCCAGCCGCCGCTCGGGCAGCGCTCCCAGCCTCTCCAGTTCTTCTCGCAGCCTCGGCTTGCGGCCGCTATTCAGTTGCTCGAAGAGCTTATCGAGATAGCTTCGGTACTCATCGAGGTCCGCAAAGTCCCGGCTGCCGCGCAACAGCAGCGCCTGGTCCAACGCACGCCGGAAGCGATAGTGACGCTGCTCCACATCTCCGTTTTCGTTCGGCTGGCCGGTCTGGATCTTGCGCCCATCGAGGGTATAGTGGCGCAGCAGGGTCTGATAGCTCTTCTGAAAATCTGCCTGCTCGACCAGGTTATTAACCGCAGCCGTCATCCGATCGGTGCGGTGGAGCAAGGGCACGCCGCCCAACTCCCACAGCGCATTTTGCAGCCCTTCACTCAGGCTGGCGAAGCTCTCCGTGTAGCAGATCGTGCCTGTCTCCCAGTTCGAATACGTCAGCACGAAGTGGTACAGCATGTGCGCAAAGGCCTGGCCGGCAATGGTGATCTCCAGATCGGTCAGGTGAGTAAAATCCGATTCGCATAACTCACCGGCCCGGTGCTCCTGCACGAAATACACTTCCTGCGCCGGCCCCTCACTGGCTCGCCACCGCTTGATCCGCCGTTGCAGGGTGCGCAACTGCCCATCGGCAAAGCGCTCTGGATGCTGCCGCTGAAGCGCAGCGAATAACGTCCTGGCTTCCAAGCCCGGGTTTGCACTCAGCTGGGCTGCCATCTCCGGCCACACCTCGGCAAAACCATCCTGCCGTGTTCGCCAATGCCGCTCTGCCTTTAGTTCGCTCGGCAACCGCCGAGCCCGGAGGTACTTGCGCGCCGTCTTCACGTCCATGCCCGCTTTCGCCGCTGCTATCTCTTTCGTCCCCTCGATGTGCGACATCTTGTACAGCCTCCTTATTTGCTGGTCTGTCACCATCCGGATCGCGCTCTCCTACCAGCGCTTTCCGCATCGTCTCAACCGTTCTCAAATAGGGAGAAATAATTGTCGCCGGCCGGGTGCTTTTATCGTCGCTGATCAGACCCGGCTTCGGGGCCATCTCCCTGCCGTTTCGTCGCCCATTAGCGCATCCTACGTCCTTGCTCTTACCATCGTCCAGAGCCGTTCGCCACCGGTGTTCGGCACAAAATGGCGCAGCACGAACCAGCACTTTACCCCCTGGGGCCAGGCTGTGTGCCCACAAGAGACCCTCACGCATGTCAGAGATGACACGACGCCACTTCCTCACCACAGCGGCGCTCGCCGCCAGCGCCTTCGGAGCACGCCGCCTCCTCGCCGAAACCCTCGGCCGCTCACGCTTCCAAATCGCCATCATCACCGACGAGATCTCAATGGACTTTGATCACGCCTGCGCCGTCGCCTCCCGCGACTTCGGCATGCGCTCGGTCGAGCTCCGCTCCCTGTGGAGCAAGAACCTGCAGGCACTCTCCGACGCCGAGCTCGCCGAGGCCGAGCGCATACTCGCGAAGTACTCGCTCGCGGTCACCGACATCGCCAGCCCGCTCTTTAAGGTTCACTGGCCCGGCGCTCCCCGCTCCCCCTACGGCGGCCCCGAGGACATGCACAATGCAGCCGATTACACCTTCAAGCAGCAGGATGAGGTCGCCGAGCGCTGCGTCGCTCAGGCCAAACGCTTCAAGACCAATAAAGTTCGCTGCTTTGACTTCTGGCGTCTCGACGACCCGGCGCTCTTCCGCAAGGCCATCAACGCCAGGCTCCAGGAGACAGCGGAGAGCATGCGCCACAGCGGCGTCCAGCTTGTGCTTGAGAACGAATTCGAGTGCAACACCGCCACCGGCCGCGAGGCCGCCGCCACGCTCGCCGCCATCCCGTCCAGCAACTTTTTTCTCAACTGGGACCCCGGCAATGCAGTCATGCGCGGCGAACTCGACGCCTTTCCCGGCGGTTGGAATGCGCTGCCCAAAGCCCGCATCCATCACTGCCACGTGAAAAACGCCGTACGCGACTCCGCTGGCAAGATCGAGTGGGCACCTGTCCAGACCGGCTTCATCGATTGGAAGGCGCAGTTCGCCGCCCTCAACCAGGCCGGCTACCACAACGCTGTTTCGCTCGAGACTCATTGGACCGGCGCAGGAACGCCGGAAGCTTGTTCCCGCCAGAGCTGGACCGGCATGGAACAGGCCCTTGTTGGCTCCGGTACCCTCACCCAGTCCACGTAAGCTGGCTGCTCGGCGAAACTGGCAAGAAAAGGTCGAGCGCCCTCTGGCCCCACCATGGCAGCGTGTCGGCGGCGAACCGTAGATGTCCTGGCCTGGCAGCTGACTACTTGCGGATGGCGATCAAGGGGCGGTTATGCAAAAGGGGAGCTGGAGCGACAGCTAAAAACGGCAACCTTCAAGCGGATTATGCTCTCCGGTCTAAGACTCGCGCCAGTGGTGCAAGTTTTGCCCCAAGACCCAACGGGCATATTCCAAGACAGCTAAACCGTCGGCTTCCTCAATCTACCAGAACCATATACGGAGGCGGATCTCCAGGCCGGGCCTACTCAGGAACCTGCAAAAGTTCCTTATCAACAACCAAGCTGGCGCACGCTGAAGTAAATGCCGACGACACTCTCTAGCCACATAGTCCTGCAGCATAAATGCGCATACAGATCTGGGGGCGAGTAGATTCTCGGCCTGAACGCTTTAGAAGATGGATGAAATTTGCACTTGAAACCATTGTTTCATCGAATTACTGGTCGAGGTGGGTATCTCTCAGCGCTTGCCCCAACTGACGGGCCTGCACATTCTCCGGATCAATCTCCGTTAAGTGGTTTAAGACTTGTCTAGCATCCTGCCACTTCTCTTCGCCGGCTAAAGTGGCGGCTAAGTTAATCCAGGCGACCACATAAGATGGAGATACCCGGATCGCAGCGCGAAAGTAGGTCTCGGCCTTCGCCGAGTCACCTGCTCGATCGGCCAGATAGCCCATCTGATTCTGGGCCTCGGCAAGATTCGGATTTAATTGGATGGCCCGTTCAAGAGAAGTTTTCTCCCCTGCAAAGTCTTTTATCTTGTCCTGCGCTTCAGAAAGCTTGTAATAGAGGAGTGGCTCATTGGGGGTGAGCTCGAGCGCTTCCTGATAAAGTGACGCGGCCTGGGATACATTGCCCTCGGCAAGGGCTTGATCCCCTATCTCTGATTTGCCTGCGGCTTGTACCGCATCCGACCGAGTCTTCTTCAACTGCTGGTAGATGCGTAGCTTTTCCTGCGCCTTTACGTTATCGCCCTGTCTTCTCAAAGTCTGCGCCAATTCGTACTGGACCTCCGGCTGATCGTCCCCAAGCGCGACCGCTTGGTCCAGATGTTGCTTGGCAGCGGGCAGGTCACCTAGCCCAGACAAAACGGTGCCTAGTAATTCCTGCGACTGGTAGTATTTTGAATTCAGAACTACGGAGTATTCCAAGTGTGCGCGTGCTTGTTCGGATTCTCCCTTGCGAGACTCCGCCACTCCTAACAGGTAAAGCACCTCCCACTGATTCGGGTAAGCCGTCAACAATTTCCGGCCGTAATCAAGCGCCCTGTCTGATTTGCTCGTGACCATTGAGTGCAAGTAGAGAATCTGTGTCGATTGATCGTTAGGATGTTTGGCTAGTGCTAGGTCAAAGACGGAATAGGCTTCTTCAACGCGTCCGAGTAACATCAGCACCAGTGCCAATTCATTGGCGAGAGGCAAGGAGTCCTCGTTTTTGTTCAAGCCCTCGCGGAGTACATGTGCGGCCTTGTCGAGTTGCACCCTTCCTGTGTAGGCCATCCCCAGGTTAAGGCTTTGCACTGCTGTCCGGCTTTGCTCCATTCCAGGCCTGTCTAGCAGTGCGATCACGGAAGAGTAATCCTTCTGATCGACCATGTTCTGAGAAAGAGAATCTAGAGCTACCGCCGATTGCGGATCAATGGCGAGGGCCTTACGCCACTCCGTCTCTCCTTCGACTGTCTTTTTCATTCGATCCAAGACAGCCGCCAGAGCCAGGTGAGGTCGAATGTCGTTTGCATCGCCGAGTGTGGCCTGGTTCAGCGGGGCAAGCGCCTGCTTGTCCTTACCTGCGGAGGACAGACTCATTCCCCATAGATAGGCGAAGTAAGCGGATGTTGGTTGGAGATGGTATGCCGATGCGAATGCACCAGCAGCGCAGTCAAACTGCTTTCGCTGGGCGAACCATTCGCCTAGATTGGTATATGTATCTGCGCTGGGTTTGGCACTTACACGAGCTTCTAGCTCGGGGGAAGCAACGCAGGACGAAATGGCAAGCGCAGATGGTTCTGAAACAAGAAGTATTGCCGCCGCAAGCAAGCTTGCCGAGACTCTAAACCCCATCCCCGTCGTGAGTCCCGGCATCCATGACCATCGTGCATCCATAGCGGCTCATTCCCCCTCTGTGGAGGGCATTGTCCTCAATTGCCTGTGGCCTCAAAATCTATCGCGCCAGGATGTTTGCTGTAAAGACCGTGATGTAACTTTGAGTCGAAAATCCGCAGGCTTGTTCCCGGTCCAAAGAACCGCTGGCGCGGTACAGCCTCATTGGAGGGCTTGAGCAGGTTCAGCAAGCCATCGAAAAAGTGCGACTCAAGCGACTCAGCCCAGTCCACCCAACGTCCAACTCTCACTTCCTCCCCAAAGCCGGGTGCCCCTTTCAATAATGCAATCAACTGATCCTAAGCGACTAAAGCCTGAGAGTTAGGACCGCGAACTACCTTTCGAACGAAAGTGGCAGTCCAAAATGAAACGAGATCTTGACAGAGCTAATTCCGACCGAGTAGGTTTCCGTTTTGCGAGCGGACAATGTTGTCAGTAAAAGGCCAGCAATCCTGACCAGCTCGAGTCGATGACGCAGGCGAAACTCGAAACTGATCGCCGCTAGGAAGATGGGCTCACAAGGTGGGCAACATGAACCAGATTTTGGGCACCAATCCTGGGAGGCGGTTATGACTTCAGCTAGAGGACTGAAATCGTGCATTTGTTTGCTGGTGATCGCGCTTGGACTATTCAGCTCTGCATCGTTTCTCTTTTCACAGGGAACGAGCGGAAGCTTAACCGGATTGCTGTCCGATCCTTCAGGCGCGGCCGTTGCCAGTGTGTCGGTCACCCTCACCAACATCGACACTAACTCTCCACAGACGGTTGCTACGGGGAGCAACGGCGTCTACCTCTTCAATCTTGTGCCGCCAGGCAATTATTCGCTGAGCATTGCTGCTCCGGGTTTCGAGCGGTATCTGCAGAATGGCATCGTCATCCAGGCTAATGCCAGTGCAACGCAGAACGTGCAACTGAAGGTGGGGAGTGCCGAGGCGACGGTGAGCGTAACGGCCAATGCCGAGTTGATCAACACGACTACGTCAGAGATCGCTATGACGATCGACCAAGCGTCCGTGAGTGAGCTGCCGCTGAACGGGCGCGATCCCTCGGCGCTGGCGCTACTGGCGCCGGGTATGGTCGATGCCAACAAGGCTGGCGTTTACTCGAGCCAGAATGGGTTTTCGTTTCCCGGTGAGTCTGCGGCATCCTCCAACGGTGGTCGCGTTGGTAGCACCTACTACATGCTTGACGGCGTGTCTAACATGGACAATTATTTGGGCGGCAACTCGCCCACGCCTAATCCCGATGCCACGCAGGAATTCCGCCTCATTTCCAACAACTTCAGTTCCATCTACGGCTTCTCGACCGGCGGCGTCGTCTCGATGGCCACCAGGAGCGGATCAAACCACTGGCATGGCGGCCTCTTCGAATTCCTACGCAATCAGGACTTTAACGCCGCAAACTGGAGCAATCACACGCTCGACCCGCTCAAGCGCAACCAGTTCGGCGGCTATGTGGGCGGTCCCGTGCTCAGGGATAAGCTCTTCTTCTTCTTCAATTACCAAGGGACCCGGGCCGATTTCGGGGCCGGGGCGTCAGACAACCAGACGACAACGCCTACGGCGCAGATGCTGAACGGCGATTTCAGCGGGTTGGTCGATTACGCTGAGGCGAACAACAGCAGCTGCGGTACCGGCTATACGGGGCCGCAGACTCTTTCCTGCGGCTGGTTGAACGGTCCGTTTCACATTGCCAACGGAAAACCGAACCAACTCATCGGGTCGCTTGATCCGGTGGCTGTGCAGGTCACCAACGATGGTCTGCCGGGGCACACAAGTCCCGCTGCAGGAACGGCAGCCCCTTCGGGTCCGGGCCAGAACCTGGCCGGGCAGTTGTTTTACTCGTCGGCCGGCTTGAAAAACATCGTAGACGAGTACACGGGCAGGGTGGACTACGATCTCTCGAAAAGCCAGCGCCTTACCGTGCGGTCGTATGTCGACAGGTTCGTTCAACCCTCCGGTGACACACCCGGCAATGTTCTCTCCGTGCTGAACTTGACTAACTGGACAGAAACCTTCGGCGAACAGATGTGGTATTTCAATGAAATCGCGCAGCACACGTGGACGGTGAACCCGTCTACCGTTAACACGGCCACAGTTCTGTGGACTGAGCAGAGCGCACACAACGGTGCGGCTGTACTCGATCACAATGGTAAGCCTATGTGCTGGTCGCGTTACATTGGCGTGAACGAGCCTTCCTGCTATATGGAAGGCGCAAATTTTGGCGGTGCCAACGGGGGATATACCAACCCCTCCAGTGAGGTGCGTTCCACACAAGGCATTGCCGACACCCTAATTAAGACAATCGGCCGTCACAACGTGTCGGTCGGTATCGATCTAAGGAAACAGAGGGCCGTCGAAAACGCAAGCAGCTACCCGTCCGACGCCATCATCGGTTTCGGCGGTGGCTACACCGGCAGCGGCCTTGCCGATTTTCTGTTGGGTTACATGAGCGGCTTTGAACAGGGCGCGGGTGAACTGGCTGATATACAGGAATGGCAGATCGAGCCGTACGTCAACGACGAGTATCGTTTGACGCCTAATCTTACGCTTACGCTCGGCTTGCGCTGGGCTCCCGATATCGCTCCGATTTCTGTCGGCGGGCGCGGGTCAGCTTTTGTAGCCGGCCAGCAAAGCGTCCGGTTCCCCAACGCTCCTCTGGGCTTGGTTTTCCCAGGCGATCATGGCGTGAACGACGCGCTTCGCCCTAGCGACTATAACTTCTTTGAGCCCCGCATCGGTGTAGCCTTTCAGCCTAAGAGTCTGCCGCACACCGCTCTCCACGCTGCATTCGGCATGTTCAGCGCTCCACCGAACTACTCTATCTACAACCATGCCGTTGATATCGCACCTTTCGCGCCTACGCTTGCGCCAGTTGCGCCATCGACGGTGCCTATCTGTTCCACTGGCGGAGCCACTGGCGCTTGCGTTCCAAACACTGGTCAAATGGTCACCGGCTACATGAACTTTCACAACCCATGGGCGACCTCAACGTTTGGGACCAACGGCGTCAGTCCGTTTCCGCCGTTCGCCTCCATCGGCTACAAGCCGCCGGCTGACGCGGCCATTCCTGGCCCGGTCTATCTGCAGGCTTCCTTCGCCCGCAACTTTAGGGCGAGCATGACCCAGTCCTGGAATGCCTCGGTAGAGCAGCAAATCAGCAATGTAATGAGCGCGCGCTTTGCCTATGTGGGCAGTGAGTCCTATCATCAGAGCTATGTGGTGGATCGTAACTACGCCGCCTATAGCTACTGCACATCCTACACTAACCCTTCATGCCCCACGCCGGCGCTCGCTCCTGCGCCTATTACTCCGTACTCCAACTTTAGCGGTATCCTGGAGTATGACAGCGGCGCGACAGCCGACTATCATTCTCTGCAGATTTTCGTGCAGCGGCGCATGGCCCATGGCCTTCAGGCGCAGTCCAGCTTTACCTGGCAGAAGACGATAGACGTGGCCAGTGGTGCAAACCTTGCCGTCACCCAGAGCGGGTTAACCAACCCTGCGAACCTACGCTACAGCCGTGGCATCTCCAACGCCAGCATTCCCTTCAACTGGGTCACCAACTTCATTTATCGCAGCCCGGAGCTCCGAGGGCAAAACCTGCTCGTGCGAGAAGCGATTGGAGGCTGGGAGCTCAGCCCTATTTCCACCTGGCAATCGGGCTCGCCCTTCAGCATCGGCTCCGGTAGCAGCCAGGCCGCCTATGGCGAGCCCGGGTACGGGAGTGGCTGCCTGCAGTTTTGCGGAGGCGACCGCGCCGACCGCGTTCCTGGAGTGGCGCTCGAGGTTCGCCGGGGCGGCCGTTCGCATTACCTTAAGCAGTACTTCAATCCGGCTGCGTTCGTCACCCGCCACGACGGCACCTTCGGTAACAGTGAGCGCAATCTGATGTACTCTCCTCCTGGCTTCAACGTCGATGCTTCACTGATGAAGAACTGGTCCATCCGCGAGCAGTATCAGCTGCAGTTCCGGTTCGAGCTATTCAACGCCTTCAATCACCCGATCATGGGCGGCCCGGATACGTCTCCGACAGACTCCACCTATGCCGAAGTCAACAACGGCCATGGCTCTGTGGCAAATGTATCGCGCGTTGGCCAGGCCGCTCTCAAGTTCACCTTCTAACCTTTTCGTATCGCCCGGGCGCTGATCTCACCGCCTGGGCAATACTCTGCCTGTGGCAGCATATTGTGTTCTCAGCTCAAAGCACTTAGCTGTTAAATGCCGTTCAGAGCATCGTTCAAACCTTATGAGTCATAGCTCGCTCGTAAATGTGAAGGCTCAATGGCTTTGCGCACCACCATAGTGACAGAGTGAGCAGTCCAAGGGTCTCGAAACCTGCGCAGCTCACAGCCGCACTTCGCACAAGCCTTGAAGATCGAAGCGCAGAACTCAGATGGGAACCCCCGGTAGCTTTTCGACGTGGTAGTTCAAAGAGCCTTCATAGAAGGTCACCAATTGGTTCGCTGCTACATCTTTGTGCATTTCGATTGCGCCTAAAGGCCATCGAAGCTCTAGATCAACTTTTTCGGCTGCTCCTAGGCCGAAATGAAGGCGGGGGTCGTTCGAAGATACGTAGCTAGATTGGCTAAGCACCTCTTGGACCTGCAATTTGCCGTTGCTGCGGAGGAGTACCCTGGCTCCAATTGCGCTGCGATTACTCTTTGTTCCTCGCAGGCGGATCTTGATCCAGTGATTCGTCGTCGGCGCGTCATTGCGCAGCAGCGACGGAGGCTCGTTTTGATTCATGATGATGATATCGAGATCCCCGTCGTTATCGAAGTCTCCGAAAGCGCAGCCACGACTGACGTGACGCGAAGCTAGCGCAGGCATTCCTTCCTCGTCGAGCTTTTCAAACGTTCCGTTTCCCAGATTGCGAAATGCTAGACGGGGCCCGCGGCGAGGATACTTGGCAAATTTCGCTTCGAGTTCCGGATAAACCTGGCCAGTAACTAAGAAGATGTCGGGAAAACCATCGTTATCGAGATCGACAAGTCCGATACCCCAACTCACGAAGCGCTGTTCGCGTATCAGACCGGATCGCGTAGTGACATCTTCAAACTCACCCTTACCCAAACAATGGTAGAGACCAGTTGATTGATTCATGAAGTGTGTCCGAACAATATCGAGATGGCCATCACAGTCGTAATCGCCTACCCCGACGCCCATGCCAGCCATCTCTTTGCCTTCTTCGCTTAGGGCAACTCCGCGAAGGAGAGCTTCCTCGCGGAATGTTCCATCATGGTTGTTCATCAGCAGCAGGCTGGGGGTGGAATCGCCAGCCACGAAGATATCAGGCCATCCATCCTCGTCGACATCGAAGGCCACCGCGGTTAAACCATAGCTGCTGTGGATGGACGCGACACCAGACTCCTTAGAAACATCGGTGAATGTGCCATCTCTATTGTTGCGATAGAACGAGTGTGTTGGTAGGGGCAGGCCTGAAGGGCCGCAATTTACCGGAACACCTTCGAAGTTGCAATTCGGACGTTCAAGCGAAGGCTTGGGCAACTTCGTTAGGTCAACATCTGCATAATTGGCTACGAAGAGATCGAGCCAACCGTCGCGATTGTAGTCCACAAAAGTACAGCCAGATCCAAAACGGGTAAAGGTACTTTCCACCCCCGCCTGCTTTGTTACATTGCTGAATGTGCCGTCGCCGTTATTACGATAGAGACGATTCTGACCAAAGTACGTCACGAACAGGTCTTCAAATCCATCGTTGTTGTAATCTCCGACACATACCCCTACGGCCCACCCGGCATCGAGCAGCCCAGCTTCCTTTGTCACATCGGTAAAGGTACCGTTGCGATTGTTATGGTAGAGACGATTACTTGCACCTGCCGGGATCTCTGACAGTCTGCGCCCACCGAGAATGAAGATGTCCATCCATCCATCGTTGTCGTAGTCGAAAAAGGCGCAGCCGCCTCCCATAATCTCGGTTATGTATGTGGCTTCTGCTTTTTCCCCGTAAAACATGACATCTTTGAGGCCAGCCGATTCAGCTACATCCACAAAGTGTGAGAACGGAGCGGCATCTTTTCTCGCCGGTGCGCTTCCGAGAACATAGGTCGGTAAGGCCGCCGATGCGACAAAAGCGGAAATTGTTTTCATGAAATCTCGGCGAAGCCATGTCAGGGTCTTCGACCATTCCGAATTCACCACTTCATCCTCTTTTACTCCTGATCAGCAAACTTCACGCCCAGGTGCGTTAGTTCATTCGATACAATTGTGCTCCTAACATCATAAGCAATTTTGTAGAGCTTGGGCCGACAAATAGTGCACCTGGACTTACCCGGCCAGGGCGACCGGTCGAAAACGGCTATATACTGAGAGCTTCTATGGCAAGTTACGCGATGATGTTCTGAATGTAGAGGTAGGCTTCCGGCTGAGTGATGCACGCAGGAAACTGCGTAGTTGACGGCGCGATTACAACCAACATTGTCCCCCTCGGTCTCTCTTATGGAACGCCAGTGGAATTTCAGTGACGTGTGGCGGAGCAAAGGCCGGCGGTGAACCTGCAGTGCCCGATCTTTTGTGCCGTTGGATGAGTTAGTGTAGCGCAGCTATTTTTGAGTTCAAGTAGCCGCCGTCGGGGGTGTGGGGAAGTGGGAAGCGTAGTTTGCTTTCCACTTCTCCATGCCCCATGTTGTCTGTCAGCCACGCCTGGGGTGCCGGTGATCTGTAACCGAGCGAGGAGTGTTTTCGGATGGTGTTGGAGTGGACGCGCCAGCGTTCGGCCAGCACGCGCAGTTCTTTGATCGAGTAGAAGATCTCCCCGTTGAGGAACTCGTCCCTCAGTTTGGAGTTGAAGCGCTCACAGAATCCGTTCTCCCATGGTGAGCCGGGCTCGATGTACAGCGTCTTTGCTCCTGTCTTTGCCAGCCATTTCCGTAGATCCTTCGCGACGAACTCCGGCCCATTGTCCGAGCGAAGATGTTCCGGCACTTCCTTCATCACCATCACATCGGCCAGCGCAGAGATGACCCTGGAGCTGGACCAGTGGCGTTCTGCACGCACCAGCAAGCTCTCGCGCGTGTGTTCGTCGATCAGGTTGAGCAGCCGCACGCTGCGGCCATCATGCGTCCGAGCACTGACGAAGTCGTAGCTCCACACGTGGTTCCGCCGCTCCGGTCTTAGCCGCACGCACGATCCATCGTTGAGCCACAGGCGTCCTCGTGGCTTCTGCTTCTGCGGTACCTTCAGCCCCTCGCGACGCCAGATACGCTCCACGCGATCCTTGCCCACTTGCCAGCCAGCTCGCTTGAGCAACGCCGTGATCCGGCGATACCCATAACGACCGTACTGGCTGGCAAGCAGGATGATCGCCTGCGTGAGTGCATCTTCGTCTTCCCGCCGTATTGCCCGATAGCGCTGCGTGCCGCGAGGCTGGTTGGCCAACCGGCATGCCCTGCGCTCCGTGACCCCATGCGTCTGCTGTGCATGAGCCGCTGCGATACGCCGTCGCTCAGGGCTTAGAAGTTTCCCGAGGCGAAGTCCTTCAACACAAGGTTATCCAGGCTCAGGTTCGCAACCAGACGCTTCAGCTTCGAGTTCTCCTGCTCCAACTCTTTCAGCCGCTTCGCCTGGTCCACCTGTAACCCGCCGTACCCCTTACGCCAGCGGAAGTACGTCTGCTCCACGATCCCGGCGTCCTTACACGCCAAAGCCGTCGTCTTGCCGTTCGCTACGGCCACTTCGATCTGCCGCAGCAGGTTCACCACCTGCTCAGGCTGGTACTTCTTGCCTCATCCCATATGCTCTCCTTGTCCAGTGTCTCTCTTATCCACTGGCACATTTCAAGCCGGGCACTCCAACGGCCGTCGACGATACATTGCCGCCTTGCTGTAGACGGCTTCGAGATGCCTGCAGGGACCAGTTAAGCTTAGAGCTAAACAAGGGAAAAGGTCTCTCACTTAGAGAATCAAGGGAATGATTTCGCCTACGATCCGTGGCGCTCAATCGTACGTTCTGCCGACACATGGCAGCACTAAATGAGCGTAATATGATCACGTGAATTGCTCCAGAAATGGATGCGCTCTCCACGACGGACTCAGGTTGAGCGTCATTTGCTCGCATGCCGGAGTGTAGGCTTTCGGTATAGCACGTCAGCAAAGTAGCCAAGGATTGCGCAGTTTCGGCTTCTGAGAAAAGTCAATCAATGGCTGGATACGACAAGTGAACGGTTGCCCTTAGAAGCCGCTCTCGGCTGAGCTAGACATCCTTTATCAGAGGTATCTCATGTCCGATAGAAGTACACGTCGCAACTTCCTGATCAATACAGCAACGGCTATTGTGGCTACGACGTTGCCTGTCGGCCTCTACTCTGAGAACGTTCCAGAAGGTACTAACCTGCTTCGTCAGATTGACTTTGACGACAACTGGAAGTTCTTAAAGGGAGACGTACAAGGCGCGCATCTATCCAGCTTCGATGACGAGAGATGGAACAAGATCCATCTTCCTCACGACTGGAGCATCGAAGGTCCATTCAACGAAGATGCCCCGGGGGGAGGCACGTGCGCTTATCTGCCGATGGGAATCGGCTGGTATCGGAAGGGATTTCTGCTATCGCCCACTACAACAGGGCAAAAGACATCGATTCAGTTCGATGGCATTTATCAGTGCAGTGAAGTTTGGATCAACGGTCATTCTTTGGGAACGCGTCCCAACGGCTATGTGAGCTTCGTTTACGATCTCACGCCATATCTGCGTGTAGGCCGTCAGTCAAACGTTCTCGCTGTTCGCGTCGATAATTCTTTGCAGCCAAACTCAAGATGGTATTCCGGTTCAGGCATATACCGGCATACTTGGTTGATCACTACAGGACCCCTCCATTTCACGCATTGGGGAACCTGCGTTCGCACCCCTCACATCGACGGTAAAAGCGGGATCGTCGAAGTCATAACTCTTGTGCAGAATAATCTTCTGCAAGCAGTTCCGTCTGCGCTGCGTACTTCCATCCAGGATAAGGATGGAAAGACGATACAAGAAGCAATAATGAATGCTGAAGTCGAAGCCGACGGCGATTTTACTTTCACCCAACGCATAGAGATACCGTCGCCGACACTTTGGTCGACGGAGGCGCCTTATCTTTACTCTGTTCGTCAGGCGCTTGAGCGCAACAGCCAGGTGGTGGACACGTCAATAACATCTTTCGGTGTGCGCTCCATCTGCTTTGACGTCGATAAAGGATTTCTCCTGAACAACGAGCACGTCAAGTTGAATGGCGTTTGCCTGCACTCAGACGGCGGCGCTCTGGGCGCGGCTGTTCCCAAAGCGCTATGGCAGCGGCGGCTTACTCTGCTCAAAGAGATGGGATGCAATGCGATTCGTTGCAGCCATAACCCACCGGCGCCGGAGTTTCTTGATCTATGCGACACCATGGGATTCCTGGTCATGTTTGATGCTTTCGATGAATGGCACGGTGCCAAGTCGCAAACTCCACAGTATGGCTACCATATGTATTTCGATGAATGGGCAGATCGTGATTTGAAGGACATGATCGTGCGAGATCGAAACCATCCTTCTATCGTGATCTGGGATGCAGGGAATGAAGTTCCGGACCAGGGCTCCTTGCGAGGACTCGATACTTTCCGTGCGTTGAAGGCTATTCTGCACATGGAAGACCCGACGCGGCCGGTCACAGTGGCCTGTGACGGGATTGCTGCCGATCCCAGCGGCACACTGCCAGAGTTTCTTGCGGAGCAGGATGTGGTGGGCTACAACTATGTAGACCGCTGGCGCGACAGACGGGAGAAGTTCTATAGTGTCGACCGACATCAGTTCCCCAATCGACGGTTCATCGGCACGGAAAGTGTCGCGTTAAGAGGTGCACGTGGTGATTATAAGATTGGTGCGGAAGCAGCTGTATATGTCGACAAAGTAACGAACGCGCTTGTCGAGGTTGAGCAGCTGCAGAAGTTTATCCAAACGTATGACTACGTAAGTGGCGACTTCTTATGGACAGGCATCGATTACCTTGGTGAGGCGACATGGCCGGCAAAAGGCTCGTCCTGTGGGGTACTTGATACGTGCGGCTTTCTGAAGGATAGTTACTTCTTTTATCAAAGCCTATGGGCCAAAACGCCAGTGCTTCACCTTTTCCCGCACTGGAATTGGAAGGGTAAAGAAGGCACGGTTATTCCGGTTACCTGCTACACCAACTGCGATACCGTTGAGCTCTTTGTGAATGGAAAAAGCTGGGGAGTCAAGGGCTATGCGTTTCCGAGACCAGGAATGGAAAAACATTACGGGAATTATCCGGCGCGCGGGAAAGTGTTGCAATCCACGGGCGATCTCCATCTGTCATGGGATGTTCCGTATGAGCCCGGAACCTTGAAGGCTGTAGGCGTCAAGGATGAAAAAGTTGTCAGTGTCGCAGAGGTGTCTACAACAGGAGCGCCGTCACGCCTCTTTCTATCTTCAGATCGAGTGACGCTAATTGCTGACCGTCGCGATGTGGCTCACGTCACAGTTGAAGTTCAGGACAGCGACGGACATCGCGTGCCCACCGCTAATCATGCCATAGTTTTGCAGGTTCATGGGAAAGGCCGGCTTCTCGGCATGGATAACGGCAATCCAGAAAGCCATGAGAGTTACAAAAGCGCACAGCACAGTGCCTTCAATGGCCTCTGCCTTGCGATTATCGGCACGACAGATCACGCCGGCGATATGGAGATTATGGCTTCTTCGCCCAATTTAGCGCAAGCTACTCTTAGGTTGACCATCAAAAGCGCACAGTCTTCACCGACGGTTGCTTAATAGGTTGTACGCCGCTCGGAGCTCCGCTAGGGGCCGGTAGTGCACACATCGCTTGGCAGCGTAGTAAGGAGAAGTCGCGACAGTGGTCAATCGCGAGTCTGAATGCAGTAGGATGTCCACGTCTTTTCAACTGTTCTTCTGATTACTCTTCCGCTCCAGCCATATGGAGTGCCCGGCTTGAAATGTGCCAGTGGATAAGAGAGACACTGGACAAGGAGAGCATATGGGACGAGGCAAGAAGTACCAGCCTGAGCAGGTGGTGAACCTGCTGCGGCAGATCGAAGTGGCCGTAGCGAACGGCAAGACGACGGCTTTGGCGTGTAAGGACGCCGGGATCGTGGAGCAGACGTACTTCCGCTGGCGTAAGGAGTACGGCGGCCTGCAGGAGGATCAGGCGAAGCGGCTGAAAGAGTTGGAGCAGGAGAACTCGAAGCTGAAGCGTCTGGTTGCGAACCTGAGCCTGGATAACCTTGTGTTGAAGGACTTCGCCTCGGGAAACTTCTAAGCCCTGAGCGACGGCGTATCGCAGCGGCTCATGCACAGCAGACGCATGGGGTCACGGAGCGCAGGGCATGCCGGTTGGCCAACCAGCCTCGCGGCACGCAGCGCTATCGGGCAATACGGCGGGAAGACGAAGATGCACTCACGCAGGCGATCATCCTGCTTGCCAGCCAGTACGGTCGTTATGGGTATCGCCGGATCACGGCGTTGCTCAAGCGAGCTGGCTGGCAAGTGGGCAAGGATCGCGTGGAGCGTATCTGGCGTCGCGAGGGGCTGAAGGTACCGCAGAAGCAGAAGCCACGAGGACGCCTGTGGCTCAACGATGGATAGTGCGTGCGGCTAAGACCGGAGCGGCGGAACCATGTGTGGAGCTACGACTTCGTCAGTGCTCGGACGCATGATGGCCGCAGCGTGCGGCTGCTCAACCTGATCGACGAACACACGCGCGAGAGCCTGCTGGTGCGTGCGGAACGTCGCTGGTCCAGGGCCAGGGTCATCTCTGCGCTGGCCGATGTGATGGTGATGAAGGGAGTGCCGGAACATCTTCGCTCGGACAATGGGCCGGAGTTCGTCGCGAAGGATCTACGGAAATGGCTGGCCAAAACAGGAGCAAAGACGCTGTACATCGAGCCAGGATCGCCGTGGGAGAACGGCTACTGCGAGAGCTTCAACTCCAAACTGAGGAACGAGTTCCTCAACGGGGAGATCTTTGACCCAAAACCCGAAAACTAATCCACTGATTCTTGGAGGATTTCAAGCCTGGATGTGGTTCTCTGGAACAGAAAGGGGAGCTGCGGGATGGCGAGAAAAGGGCATAGCGAGGAAGAGATTTTACGGGTACTGCGGGAAGCAGAGGCGGGCGAGACGATCGTCGAGGTGTGCCGCAAGCACGGGATCTCGCAGCAGAGTTTTTATGCCTGGAAGAAGAAGTACGCGGGCCTCGGGCTGAGTGAGTTGCGCGAGCTGCGGCAGCTGCGCGAGGAGAACGGCAAGCTGAAGCGGCTGGTTGCGGATCTCTCGCTCGACCGGCACATTCTGCAGGAGATTGTCTCAAAAAAACTCTGAAGCCTCGCCTGCGGCGCGAACTGGCAGAGTGGGCTGTCGAGGTCCACCAACTAAGCCAGCGGCGTGCGGCGGGGCTGATCCCGGTGCACCGGGCAACGCTACGGTACGAGCACCATCGTGATCCCCAGGATGCACTGCGGGTGCGCTTGCGAGAACTTGCCGGCAGTCGTGTGCGCTACGGGTATCGCCGACTGACCGTGCTGTTGAAACGCGAAGGCTGGGAAGTCAACGCCAAACGAATCTACCGGCTCTACACCGAAGAAGGGTTGATTGTGCGCACGCAGAAGCGCAAGGAACGGGCGCAGCGCCAGCGCGTGGCGCAGGGTTCAGCGATACGGCCGAATCAGAAATGGAGCCTGGATTTCGTGTTGCAGCGGCTACCGGACCTGCGCTGGATTCGTGTGCTGACCATGGTCGATCAGTTCACGCGCGAGTGTCTCTGCTTGCACGCAGATACTTCGCTAAGCGGCGAGAAGGTGTCCGCGGCCTTGGATAAAGTGGTCGCGCTGCGGGGCGCGCCAGAGTCGATTACCGTCGACAATGGGACGGAATTCGCCAGTAAGGCAATGGATCTTTGGGCGTACACCAACGGTGTGCACCTGGACTTTATTCGGCCAGGCCGGCCGACCGAGAACGGGTACATCGAGAGCTTCAACGGCAAGCTGCGGGATGAGTTTCTGAACGTGGAGGTGTGCTTCACTCTGGTGGATGCACGCAAAAAACTGCATCGCTGGCGGCGTGACTATAACCATCATCGGCCACACTCGGCACTTGCAGACCGGACGCCGGCCGAGTTTGCGGCGACGTGCAGCGGAGGAAAAGGCGGCGACATGGTCGCCTTGGAAAACGCTGCGCGTTTACCACTTTACCTCCGCACGGCTGCGGCTCGAACTGAGCTGAACTTCGGTAAACCCTCAAGCCTGTTGCTTGAGACACTCACTTGAGCTACAGTAACCGCAAATCTGCCGATCAACACGGCACAAACCGAATCACACAAGCCGGAATTTCCAGTCTTCCGTGGCTTGGTTTTGCGGGGCGGGTCACAAGCCGGAATTTCCAGTCTTCCGTGGCTTGGTTTTGCGGGGCGGGTCACAAGCCGGAATTTCCAGTCTTCCGTGGCTTGGTTTTGCGGGGCGGGTCACGGGGCGGAATTTCCAGTCTTCCGTGGCTTGGTTTTGCGGGGCGGGTCACATGGAGAAGTGGAAAGCAAACTACGCTTCCCACTTCCCCACACCCCCGACGGCGGCTACTTGAACTCAAAAATAGCTGCGCTACACTAACTCATCCAACGGCACAAAAGATCGGGCACTGCATACGGATGGATCGGCGATATGGAGCGGCAGGCGGCGTTCCCGCCACCAGCAGGCGATACGTGCGCAGCAACGCCAGCAAGCCAAACCGAAACTCGCTGTCCCCGCCGCGAAGAAACCACCTTTGCAGGCGGGGACGGCACCCCTGCCCGTTCCCAATGGTGCCGCTGGCAAGACTGCGGCGGCTGCCACTCCTAAACCTCCCGCGCCCTACGCCAAACTTGCGGGCATCTGGCGCGGGCAAGCGGCGATTGAGGGACGGGGCATCTGTGGCTTGCGGTTCGAGCTAACGCCAAAAACGCCCGATACATTCTCGGGGTATTCGAGCTTCGGGTGTTCCAACATTGCGCCGCTGATGGCGGAGAAGAATCGCAAAAACCAGAAGGTCGCACTCCTCAACCGCATGGACCCGGAGGCGGCAATCCTGACAGGCACTATGCAGGACGGGGCCATTCACTTCCACCCCGACAAAAACATCGGCACGGACATCAACGGCTGTTCCGTGTCGTCCTTTACCCTTACGCCCTTCGGCGCGAACCGGCTGGCCACCGAATGGCAGGCCGGGTCGTGTCAGGGCGGACACATGGTACTCGCAAAGGCGCCGCGATGATTCCCCAAGAGTCTCACTCACGCGTGCAGTCCCGGCTGGGCACAGATTCTGCCTATGAGGTGGTGCCCAGCAAACCAGAACCCTTCGTATCCGCCGAGGAAGCCTCCCACTTCCTCGGCGTCAAACGCCGCTTCCTGCTCTCGCTTGCGCGCAGGGGCATCGCCGGTTCGTATGCACTCGGCACCGGCGAAATCCGCAAAATCTGGGTGTTCCGGCTCTCAGAGCTTGCGGCAGCCATTGATCCAAAGACCCGTAATCAGTTGCTCTACCGCGCTCCCGAGCAAAGCGGCGTTATGATCCGATCAGGCAGTCCCCGCTGAGAAGGAGCTTTATGGCTTATCAGCGGGGATCATTGAAACAAGTGCCGCGCAAGGACGGAGACATCTGGATGCTACGGTACAGGGTAGCCACAGCGGACGGCAGGCGGGTCGAACATGGCCTGCCCGTCGGACTCGTGCGGGATTTTCCCAACGAGTGCGCCGCATGGCGTGAGGTGGACAGGCTCGGCTTGCTTGTCCGCGTCAACAGCGATGCCCCCTGCCCCGGCCGCATCCGGTTCAACCAGCTTGCCGAGCATTACCTGAAGGCGGATTCTGGCGAGGACGCGGTGCGCCCAAAATCCGTCAACACCATCCCGATTGTTGAGCACTATGTCCGCGACTACCTTATTGCCCGCTGGGGCAGTGAGATAGCGGAAGACATCAAGCCTCTCGACATACAACGCCGGGTGAAGTCGCTTCACTCAGCCTCCGGGCTCGCATGGACCACCATCTCGAAAATCCGGGGCATCATGCTGCGGGTCTATAAGGTGGGCATCCTGCATGAGGTGGTAACCAAGAATCCGATGCTGCCCGTGGAAACGCGGTGCATGACCCATTACAAGGCCGTGATCCTGACGCCCGATCAGACGCTCGCTATCCTCAACCGCCTTACAAGCCCGCTTCACTTCGCATTGGTGCTCACCTGTGCCGCGACGGCCCTTCGGGCCTCAGAGGTTCTGGCACTGCGCTGGTCTAACGTGCGGTGGGACGAAGCGAGAATATGGATCAGCAAGCGCTGGGCCAGGGGCATGGACGGTGACACGAAAACCAAAGCCTCGGATGCTTATGTTCCACCGCATCCGGAGCTGGCCGGGCATCTGCTCGCATGGCGCTCGCAATCGCCTCATGCGAAGGAAACCGACTTCGTGTTTCCGTCGCTCCGGGAAAACGGGCGTGTGCCGCTCTCGCAACGGTCATTCGTGTGCGATCACTTGAGGACGGCCGCCATTGCGGCGGGCGTAAGTATCGAAAAAGGTCAACGATTCGGGCTTCACAACCTGCGTCACAGTCTCAGCAACTGGCTGGTCAATAAGGCCACGGTCGATCCCAAGACGGCGCAGAGCATGCTCCGCCATGCGAAGATTCAGATCCACGCTGGATTTGTACACGCAGGGGGATGGTGACGAGACGCGGATCGCGCAAGGGCGCTACCTGGAGGCGCTGGGCATGCCTTCTCAGCTGGTGCAGTAGCTGTGGGTTGGGTTGCGGATTGTCACTTTGGGTCCCATACGAGGCTAAGTCCTTTGCTTTGTATGGCGGGGACGACGGGGCTCGAACCCGCGACCTCTGCCGTGACAGGGCAGCGCTCTAACCAACTGAGCTACGTCCCCAGAGACATTTGCCGCCGGAGTCAGAAGCTGGATGGACACGGCCGCTGCACCGACAGAACTGAGTCTACCAGAAGTCGGGCTTGCTACGAAGCAAGCACTTTACCTAGGGCACGGGTAATCAGGCGCAGTCGGATCAAAGGTCGACGTTGTCGCAGCTTGCTCAAGAAGCCCGGCTCGAAGGGCCGCAGCGGAATACTCGAGCATCTTGCTCTCTACTCTGGCTGCCACTCCGCAGCGCTAGGCGGCACGCTGATACACTCCAGCAAGATCAATCCCGCATCCTGCAAGGAGCAGCATTCATGTCTGAAGTCACGATCACGGTACGCCCAAACGGACCCTTTCGCGTAGAAGGCCCTGTCAAGCTGATTGACGCTGATGGCCAGCAGTGGGATCTAACCGGTAAGCCAGCCATCTCGCTGTGTCGATGCGGCGCCTCGACCAAGAAGCCTTTCTGTGACGGAATGCACAGCAAGATCGGCTTTCAGGCGGCCGAAGCAGCCGTGGCCGCCGAAGCGGCAGGAGAGGCGCCTAAGGTCTAGTCCTTGAGGCATGTACTCCCATCGATCGTCTGGCCAATCGGCTGTGGTCATCGTTCTTGCCAGATCTTCCGTCAAGGTGGAACTACTAACTCTCCTGAGTTGAGGTCACGACCAGCTGACGAGTCCGCGGCCCATCGAACTCCAGCAGGATCAAGCGCTGCCAGGTACCAAGCAGCAGCTTCCCCTCTCCGAACGGTACACTGACCGAAGTGCCAATGAGCGCGGATAGAATATGGTCCGGCATGTGGTCAGGGTTGTGGGGATGACGGTAGGCCAGCTTGGGCACCATCACTTCGAGTGCGTCCAGGTAGTCAAGATCGGTTCCGGGGTCTAAATCGGCCGTTGTAACTGCGGCGGTCGTGTGCAACACAAGAAGGTGAACTACGCCGCTACTTTTGGCCGTTCTCCCCAGCAACGCTGCCACCTTATCTGTCAGATCGATGACCTCTCGTTTGCGATGAGTCTTGACTTCAAATCTCTCCATGTCTTGATCTCCTGTTGGCTAGGATGTGCAGACCCGAGAGCAGTGGCGCTTCTGCCTGCATCTGCTTAAAAGTGAGGTTGTCTTGGCACAGAATCGTATTCGGCGGCACAAGCTGCGCTATCTATCCGATCTCGTTGTCTCCTCTCTGCTGCAGCCCACTCGGGGCTTCCAACACGTGCCTAGGGTGCCGCGCGCCGGCGAATTAGGAGTGACCTTTATCGGCCATTCCTCCTTCCTGTTGCAGCTCGCCGGTCTCTCCGTGCTGGTTGATCCGGTCTTCGCACGCTACCTTTATGTGCTCAAGCGTCGACGCAAGCCCGGTGTGCGCGTCAGTGATTTGCCTGCCATCGACGCTGTCCTACTCACCCACGCGCACATGGACCATCTCAACTTGCCTTCGCTTCGGCGCATCATCCGGCACACACGCCGGCGCAGCGGCGTCTCTCCTGTGGTGATTGTTCCCGAGGGAGTGGAGGACCTGGTCAGAGAGCTGGGCTTTTCCAAGATCGTGAGTCTTCAGTGGTGGCAATCCACACAGCTCCATTCCCTGCATCGAGCAACCAAAGAGCCGGCGCCGGTCGAGGTCACGATGACCCCGGCCCGGCACTGGGGAGCTCGCCTGTTTGCCGATACCCACCGGGGCTTTGGCGGCTACCTGCTCGCGGGTGGCGGACACCGCGTCTACCACTCCGGGGACACTGCCTACTTCGATGGTTTTACCGAGATCGGGCGCAAGCTCCATCCACAGGTAGCTCTGCTGCCGATCGGCGCGTACTCGCCGGATAACTTCCGCGGCGTGCATACCAGCCCGGAGGACGCGTTGCACGCGTTCTTTGATCTTGGCGCAGAGGTTATGGTGCCGATGCATTACGGTACCTTTCGCCTCTCCATGGAGCCGATGGAGGAGCCTGTGCCGCGGCTCATCGCAGCGGCGCAGGAGGCTGGCGCAGCCGAACGTATGCTGCCTCTTGTAGAAGGCAAGACGCACATCTTTGCGGCGCGCGGTTGACCAGGCAGATGCTCGTGGCCGCGCTTGATCAGACTTGCAGGTCCAGCTTACGAGCCCAGCTTACGAGCCCGCGCGATCCGTACCCACCCTCGTGTATGCTGCTGCTACCTCCGACAGCGGCCTCGGCTTTGACGCTCCAGGCCGGACCAAGCGAGAAGGACAAGCGAGAAGGACCAAGCGAGATCGATGAAACTGAACCTCTTCCTTCTAAAAAGCGCCCTGGTGGGCGCGCTCGGCGGGCTGCTTTTCGGCTTTGACACAGCTGTAATCTCGGGCACAACGACGCAGCTGACGAGCGTGTTCCATCTCACGGCTGCTCGTCTCGGCTTGACCGTCTCGATTGCGGTTGTAGGCGCAGTGATTGGGGCGCTTACTGCGGGCGGCCTGGGTCAAAAGTTCGGCAGCCGCGAAGCGCTCCGGCTCATGGCTGTGCTGTATGTCATCTCAGCAGCGGGCTGCGCACTCTCGTGGAGTTGGCCCTCGCTGTTAGCCTTCCGGATCATCGGCGGCCTTGGCATAGGCGGCTCCTCTGTTCTCGGCCCGGTCTATATCGCCGAGCTGGCTCCGGCTCGCGTACGAGGCCGGCTCGTCGGCATGTTCCAGATCAATATCGTGGTTGGGATCCTGCTCGCCTACGCTTCCAATTATCTGATTGGTCTGCTGAAGCTCGGAGCCAACGAGTGGCGCTGGGAGCTCGGGGTGGCAGCTGTGCCGGCGATCATCTTCCTGGGTCTGCTCTTCGTGATCCCGCGCAGCTCTCGATGGTTGGTCACGCAGAACCGGCTGGACGAGGCCCGCAACATTCTTAAGGCGATGGGCTCTCCAGACTCCAACGCAGAGCTCGAGGAGATGCGCCAGTCGATTCATGCCGAGCGGTCCGACAAGGCTGCGCCTGTATTTACCCGCAAGCTGGCTCTGCCGATCTTTCTCGCAATCTCGATCGGTATGTTCAACCAGCTCGCAGGGATCAATGCAATCCTCTACTACCTGAACGATATCTTTCTGGCAGGCGGATTCTCAAAGATCTCGGGCGATCAGCAGGCAGTCATCATCGGCGCGATGAACCTGGCTGCCACCGTCCTAGGAATGAGCCTGATCGACAAGCTGGGCCGCAAGACGCTGCTGCTCATCGGCGCCGTTGGCACAGCCCTTTGTTTATCCGGGGTGGCAACTATCTTCTACAGGCAGCAGCACCGTGAGTACCTTGTCTGGCTACTGGTTGGCTATATCTTCTTCTTCGCCATCTCTCAGGGAGCGGTGATCTGGGTTTACATCTCTGAAGTCTTCCCGACACGCGTTCGGTCCAAGGGCCAGAGTTTGGGCAGTGGCGCGCACTGGGTGATGAACGCGCTGATCACCGCAGTCTTCCCTTTAATCGCAAAACGCTCTGCGGGAGCGCCTTTTGTCTTCTTCGCGGCGATGATGGTGGTGCAATTCCTGGTGGTGCTCTTTATCTATCCCGAGACCAAAGGCGTGACGCTTGAGCAGTTACAGACCCAGCTGGGCACAAGCCTCTAGCGCGGTGCTGCCAGACCATGCTTCGCCGATGTGGACGACCCTTGATCGACCAAGGCTGGCCTTCGACCGCTTCTTCTTTTCTTCGCTATAATGACCATGTGAGCAGGCCAACACTCCACAGGAACCTCTTGCCTGCAGCCATCATCCAAAACTCATGATGCAGGTGCAGCAGAAACTCGAAATCCTGGCCGATGCGGCCAAGTACGATGCTTCTTGCGCGAGCAGCGGGGCTAAGCGTGCAGGCAACGGCGTAGGCGTGGGCCACTCGGACGGCATGGGTATCTGCCACAGTTACACGCCTGATGGGCGCTGCGTCTCTTTGCTCAAGCTGCTGCTCACCAATTACTGCACCTACGACTGTGTCTTCTGTGTCAACCGCGTCTCCAGCGACATCCGGCGCGCGCGTTTCACGCCGCAGGAGGTCGTTGACCTCACCCTTTCTTTCTACAAGCGCAACTACATTGAAGGGCTTTTTCTAAGCTCCGGCATCATCCAGTCGCCTGACTACACGATGGAGCAACTGGTTGAGGTCGCACGCTCGCTGCGCGAGGTCCACTCGTTTGGCGGATACATCCACCTCAAGGCGATCCCTGGTGCCTCTGAGTCGCTGATTGCACTTGCAGGTAAGTACGCCGACCGACTCAGCGCGAACATGGAGCTGCCCACCCAGCAGGATCTTGTCCAGCTGGCTCCGGATAAGAAGGTCGACGTCATTGAGTCGACCATGGCGCAGATCCACGAAAAGAAGACCGAAGCGGAGGAGAGTGCGAAGCAGACACGCTTTGCCGCGCGTTTCGCACCAGCCGGTCAAGGCACGCAGATGGTCATCGGCGCGACCCCTTCCACCGACCAGCAGATCCTGGCCACAGCTTCGCACCTCTACCAAGCCTACGATCTACGCCGTATCTACTACTCCGGCTTCAGTCCCTTTCCGCAGGGGGACGCACGCCTGCCGCTTAAGCCCGTCGCGCTGGTTCGCGAGCATCGCCTCTACCAGGCAGACTGGCTGATGCGCTACTACGGCTTCGCGGGGCATGAGCTTACCACCGCTGAGCAGCCCAATCTCGATCTAACTCGCGATCCGAAGATGACCTGGGCGTTGGCGCATCGCGAGTTCTTCCCTGTCGATGTGAACACCGCCGCCCGAGAGGCGCTGTTGCGCGTGCCCGGCATAGGGTATCGAAACGTCGAGCGCATCCTGCGTATCCGTAAATATCACCCGCTGTCGCTGGAAGATCTCCGCAAGCTCAACGTCCGCTTAAAAACAGTTCAACCTTTTGTGATCGCGACCAATCACGTGGGTCCTGCACAGACCCTGGATGCGGTTAGCTTGCCGCAGCAGGTGAGTTTGCCTGCGCAGTTGCAACTATTTACTGCTGGCACAAGCGCGTTATCCGGGCAGCTATGAGCGAAGTTCGCCTTCAATACAGCGTGGTAATTGAACCGAAGTTCGCAGCCTGGCGTGATGAGGCGCGACGTCTGCTGGCAGCCGGGATTGCACCCGAGACTGTTTCTCTTGTCGCCAAAGAAGCAGAGCCAAGCGGGACCCTTGGCTTTGCCGAGTTCGCTCTCGAACCGCCTCCTCTGCCGTTTGCTCTGCCGGCTCTTTTGCCAAATGACCAGCGCGGTGCTCGGCCGCCTTCGGTACCCAAGGCTTTTCTCGAGCTCGCCGAAGTTGTTGGCTGCCACGCAAGCCCGGAGCGTTGGCAGTTGCTCTATCGCGTTCTCTGGCGTCTGCAGAGCAACCGTGAGCTGATCCGCGATGAGCTTGACGAAGACGTGGCCGCGCTGCGGCGCATGGACCAGCAGGTGCGCCGCGACCTGCACAAGATGCACGCTTTTTTACGTTTCCGCATGGTCGAGGAAGCAGGGGTCGAGCATTACATCGCCTGGTATCGCCCGGACCACCGGATCCTGGCTCTGGCAATCCCCTTCTTTGCTGAGCGATTCGCCGTCATGCGCTGGACGATCCTGACCCCGTACGCGTCTGCCTCCTGGGATCCGGCGAGCAAAGAGATCACCCACGGGCCGGGCGTTGCACGAAACGTCGCGCCAGACGAAGATGAGCTCGCTTCCCTGTGGCGCAGCTACTATGGCGCGATCTTCAATCCGGCCCGGCTCAACACGCGCGCGATGAAGGCAGAGATGCCGGTGCGTTACTGGCAAAACATGCCTGAGCTAAACGTGCTTCCCACCCTGCTAAGCCAGGCCAATCAGCGAGTGGAGACGATGATGCAAGAGCAGGACACCCAGAGCGCCTCCTCCTTTGTGCCGCACCAGCATGAGCTGCCGGTGCTTGCCGAGGCGCTCCCGCGATGCGAGGGCTGTGATCTCTACCGCCATGCCACTCAGGCGGTCTTCGGAGCAGGCGGCTCGCAAGCTGCTCTGATGCTAATTGGGGAACAGCCCGGCGATGAGGAGGATCGGCGCGGTGCACCCTTTGTGGGCCCCGCAGGCAAGGTGCTCGACCGCGCTATCGCCGAGCTAGGGCTAAGCCGCGAGCAGATGTACGTGACGAACGCAGTCAAGCACTTCAAGTTCGTGGAGCGGGGCAAGCGCCGCATCCACGAGTCGCCAAAGCTGCGCGAGCTGACCGCGTGCCGGCCCTGGCTGCTGGCCGAACTCGACGCTGTCCGGCCAAAGGTGGTCGTATGCCTGGGAGCCTCTGCGGCCAAGTCTCTGCTCGGCGCGAAGTTCGCGCTGATGAAGGAGCGGGGCAAGGTGATCAGCTCGCCCTATGCTGATCGGGTCATTGCCACGCTCCATCCGTCCGCCATCCTGCGGGCGCAAGACGAGACGACGAGCCGGAATCTTTACGAGTGGATGAAGCAGGATCTAGCGCTCGCTGACCAGCTCGCCCAGGAGAGCTAGCCAGCGCTACAACCTACGACGAGATTCGGGCCTTGAGCACTGACATACGGCTCTCCTCAAAGGAGAGCGAGGAGTAGCTTTGAGATCATACGCCGATGAGCTAGAACTTCACGGTAGGCGCAGTTCGCGAGCTCTCGCTCGCCTCAAAATACTGGTTGTTCGGCTGAAAACCCGCCATCCCGGCCCAGATGCTGTTGGGAAACTGCCTGATGTAGGTGTTGTAATCCTGGATGGACTGGTTGTAACGCCTACGCTCCACCGCGATCCTGTTCTCTGTACCCTCAAGCTGATCCTGAAGTTGGAGGAAGTTCTGATTCGATTTCAGGTCCGGGTAATTCTCACTGATCGCAAGCAGCCTACCCAGAGCACCATCAAGCCGGTTGTTGGCCTGGATCTTGGCACCCGGGTCCTGGGCGTTCAGTAAGCCCGCGCGTGCATTCGCAATGTCGCCGAAGACGGTCTCCTCATGCTTGGCATAGCCCTTCACCGTGGCCACTAAGTTGGGGATCAAGTCTGCGCGACGCTCGAGCACGACATCCACCTGCGACCACGAAGCCTTTACGGTTTCCTGCTTGGCGACCATCGTGTTCTTGGCGCTCACGTAGCTGCCAAACACCATGAGAACTACCACGAAGAACACCACTAACAGTCCTACACCCAGCCACAGCCCACGTCTCATTACGCATCCTCGTCTTTCATTCGCAGGGCCGACCTTGAATGGTGGGGCCTAGACCAGTTTAGCGCGCCGTTGATCGCGAGCTACACCTACCAACTGCCGCCTGCTCCGCCGCCACCGGTGCTACCGCCTCCAAAGCCGCCGAAGCCATCGCCGCCTCCGCCCTCGTCGTCGTCTCCGCCACGCCCGCCGCCTCCGCCAAGACTATTGCCGAGAAACATACCGAAGAGAAACGGCAGCAGACCGAGCCGGGCTGCCACAAAGAGCAGGACGATCGCGATCACGCCGAAGACAAGCAGCTGGCCCAGGCTCAGGTGCACCTGCTGCGGCTGCTGGCGAGCTCGGCGTACCGGCTGCTGCAGCGTGACTCCTGCGTCCTGCGCGATGATGCCGGCCATCTGGTTGACGGCTGAAGAGACGGCGCCATCGTAGTTGCCCTGGTCGAGCGCCGGCACCATCTCGCGGCCGATCTGGCCGACCTTTCCGTCGGGCAGGATGCCCTCCAGACCGTAGCCAGTCGAGATCCAGCGCTTATGGTCCTTGACCGCGAGCAGCAGGATCACGCCGCGGTCGCTTCCCTTTGGGCCGACCTTCCAGGCGTCTTCCAGTTGGACGGCGTAGTCGCTGATCTCCTCGTCGCCGGTGGTCTCAACCGTGACGACCGCTATCTGGGCATGAGCCTGGTGGTCGACTGCGCCGCAGAGCAGGTCTAACCGCTGGGTAACGCCCGGCGAAAGTACATGGGCGTAATCGCTGACATAGTCAGTTGGGCGGGGCAGGTCCTTGACCGCCTGGGCGCCAAGCTGCGGGACCGATGCGAGAAAAAGGAGGAACGTGAGAAACCACGAAAGATCGTGCGGACGCCTGGGCATTGCTTGTGTATTGTACGGTTGATCGACGTACAAACGAAAAGCGCCCCGCGAGAGGGCGCTTTCCTAAAAGCGGGTGCAAGGCAAGAAAGTGCTTACATCGCCGACTTGGCCATCGAGACATTGTGTGCCTTGGCCAGATCCTGCGCCATCTGCAGGTGCTGCTTTACGATCTGGTCGCCTTGCGAGGCCGCGGCTTTCTCATCAGGATTCTGACCGCTGCTGGCCTCCATCGTAAATTCTTTATCATCCTTGGTGTGGTCCTTGACCATGTCCTTGATGTAAGCCTTATCAAAGTTGTCGCCCGACATGTTTTGTAGCTTGGCGATCATCGCCTGATCCTTGGGCATCGGAGACGTCGGAACGGGCACTCCGATTTCGCTTGCAATGGGCTTCATCTGGTCGTTCAGCTTGGTATGATCATCGATCATCTGCTGAGCAAACTTCTTCACATCATCACTGTTGCTCTTTTGCAGCGCTACCTGCGCTGCCTGGATCTCGGTGAGACTGCCAGCCATGGCTGCCTTGGCGAACTTCTTGTCCTGTGCGGAGCCGGTTGATGTGGCAGCACTCTGTGCCATGGCCGAACCCGCCGCTATAGCGGCGCACGCCGCAAGTGCAAGCATCTTCGTGCCGGTAGAGCCCATATTCATATTCATTGTTTCTCCTCGTGTCGCTTGATTGCCGCACCGGGTGTCTGCCGGAGCGGAAAGATGGTGGCGCCAATCGTACTGCGCATGAGGTTGAGGTGATGCAGAAGGCATTTGCGTTGCCCCTCGTTCTCTCGTCCGACAGTGAACAAATCAAGGACTGATCGACAGCATCAACAAGAGAGTTTTCCTCCGCTGCTCTTTCTCTCCGCAGGTGCTGGAGCTATCCTGGAGGTGAGATGAACAACCATCATGCGCCTGCCCGCGACTGGCCGCTGCCCCCTGCAGCTCGAATCGAACGGACCGAAATCCACATGCACGGGCATGAGCTGGTAGACAACTACGCCTGGCTTCGGCAAAAGGACAGCCCGGAGGTGCACGCTTACCTCGAAGCAGAGAATGCGTACACAGATGCGGTGATGGCGCCAACCACGCAACTGCAGAGTGAGCTGTATGACGAGATGCTTTCGCATATCAAGCAAACCGACGTGAGTGTGCCTTCGGAGGAAAACGGCTACTGGTACTACACACGCACGAGCGAGGGCGCACAGTACCCGGTGTACTGCCGAAAGCCCGGCACGCGCGAGCAGTATGAGGCTGCTTCCGAAGAGATTGTGCTGGACGTGGAAGAGCTTGCCCGGGGTGAATCCTTTATGGCCGTGGGCGGGCTCGACATCTCGGACGACGGCGCGCTTGCCGCCTACTCGGTCGATACGAAAGGCTTTCGCCAGTACACGCTTCATGTCAAGGATCTTCGCACCGGCGCTGTGCTGGCAGAGCAGGTGGAACGAGTTGGATCCATCGTCTGGGCAGAGGATAACCGGACGCTCTTCTACACCGTTGAGGATGAAGAGCAGAAGCGGCAGCACCGGTTGTACCGCCACGTGCTCGGCACCCCGCACCAGGCAGATGCGCTGGTACTTGAGGAGCCTGATGAGCGGTTCAACCTGGGTGCAGGCCGCACCCGCGATGGCAAATACATCGTGGTCGAAAGCGGCAGTCATACTACTTCGCAAGGCTGGCTTATTCCCGCTGGCGAGCCTGATCGTGCGCCTCGACTGATCGCGCCCAGAGAAGAGGGAGTCGAGTACTACGCTGACCATCGCTTTGGCCTGCTCTACATACGCACCAACGACACAGGTCGTAACTTTCGCCTGGTCACAAGCCCCGTCGAAGCTTCCAGCCGCGAGCATTGGGATGAGCTCATCGCGCACCGAGCCGATATCATGCTGGAGGATGTAAGTCTCTTCTCCACCTTTGCGGTAGTGTCCGAGCGCTCCAACGGATTGGAACATCTGCGCGTTCTTCATCTCGAAGCGCAGGGACGCGAGTTTCTTGCTGAGGCGCAGATTGACTTTCCTGAGCCTGCCTATAGCGTTCACCTGGCAGGCAATCGCATGTTTGAGACAGACCGGCTGCGCTATGCATATCAGTCGCTGGTCACCCCGAGCTCTGTGTACGAGTACGAGGTACGCTCGGGTAAGTCCGTGTTGCTTAAGGAGCAGGAGGTACCCGGCGGCTTTGATCGCGCTCTGTACGCATCCGAGCGGATCGCGGCTGAGGCGCCCGATGGTGAGCGGATTCCTGTATCGCTCGTTTACCGACGCGACAAACGCGCACCTGGCCAGCAGCCTCTTCACGTCTACGGCTATGGCTCCTACGGCTATTCGCTGCCACTCGGATTCAGCTCCAATCGGCTGAGTCTGCTCGACCGCGGCTTTGTGCTCGCTTACGCACATATTCGCGGAGGCGGCGACTTAGGCAAACCCTGGCACGATGCGGGTCGGCTCTCGCACAAGCGAAACACTTTCACGGACTTCCTTGCGGTTACTGAACACCTGCTCGCCTCTGGTTACGGCGACCCGGCACGTGTCGCCATCCAGGGAGGGTCCGCAGGCGGTCTACTCATGGGTGCAGTCGTCAACATGCGCCCGGATCTCTTTCGTGCCGTGATCTCGCAGGTTCCGTTTGTCGACGTGATCAATACTATGCTCGACGCTTCCCTGCCGCTTACCGTGCCTGAATACGAGGAGTGGGGCAATCCCAACGAGCGCGGGGCGTTTGAAACGATGCTGGCTTACTCGCCTTATGACAACTTAGAGCCGGCGAGTTATCCAGCGATGCTGGTCAAGACCTCCCTCTACGATTCGCAGGTGATGTATTGGGAGCCGGCGAAGTATGTTGCCAAGCTTCGCACCCTAAATCGCGGGAGTCATCCCGTTCTGCTGCACACCAACATGACCGCAGGCCATGGGGGCGCAAGTGGACGCTATGACTATCTCAAAGAGATCGCGTTTGATTACGCATTTCTGCTGGTTGAATTAGGCGTTGCGCTGCGATAGAGGGAGCTACTACGCCGAAGAGCCTACGGCGAGGAAGAAACGCCTCGCCGGAAAAAAGTGAATCTCGGAACCACAACAGTCGTGAGCTTTCGTGCACCACTGACATGATGTCGCGCCCCCAAGCGGCCGCCGCGCGGGTAGGCGCCTCTAGTTCTTCGCCGTCGCTAATTGCTCCGCCTGCAGGATGACAAGCTGTGAAAGATCCCTCTTCTCCAGCCCGTGTACTTCCTTGTTAAATTCATCCACCTTGCTCGACCAGTTCATCGAGCAGAACTTCGGTCCGCACATCGAGCAGAAAGCTGCTTCCTTGTAGTAGTCGTCCGGCAGTGTTTCATCATGCATCGCCCGCGCCGTCTCTGGATCGAGCGACAAGGCAAACTGCTTCTCCCAGTCAAAGGTGTAGCGTGCATAGCTGATCGCATCATCGCGATCCTGCGCGCCTGGCCTGTGCCTTGCAATATCAGCCGCGTGCGCGGCAATCTTGTAGGCGATCATGCCGTCCTTCACATCCTTCTCGTTGGGCAGGCCCAAGTGCTCCTTGGGCGTGACGTAGCACAACATCGACGCACCTTTCCAGCCAATCATCGCCGCGCCGATCGCCGAGGTGATGTGGTCATAGCCCGGCGCGATATCTGTCACCAGCGGCCCAAGCACGTAGAAAGGAGCGCCGTCGCACAACTCCATCTCCTTCTCGACCTGCTCCGCGATCTTGTCCAGCGGCACATGTCCAGGCCCTTCGATCATGACCTGCACATCCGACTCCCAGGCTTTCCGCGTCAACTCGCCAAGCGTCTTCAACTCGGCAAACTGCGCTTCATCGGAGGCATCCGCAACGCAGCCCGGGCGCAATCCATCGCCGAGCGAGAACGATACATCATGCTTGGCCATGACCTTGACGATGCGGTCGTAGTGTTCGTAGAGAAAGCTTTGCTTGTGGTGCGCAGTCATCCACTGCGCCATAATCGCGCCGCCGCGACTCACGATGCCGGTAATTCGCCTGGACACCATGGGCACATACTGGATCAGCACACCCGCATGGATGGTGAAGTAATCCACACCCTGCTCGGCCTGTTCTTCAATCACTTCCAGATAGAGATCGATATTCAGGTCCTCGACCCGCTTGACCCGAGTAAGCGCCTCGTACAGCGGTACCGTGCCGATAGGCACTGGCGAGTGGCGCAGGATCGTGTCACGGATCTCGGGGATATTGCCGCCTGTTGAGAGATCCATGACCGTATCCGCGCCATGCTGCACGGCCATGTGCAGCTTTCGCAGCTCCTCGTCTATGTTCGAGGTCACGGCAGAGTTGCCGATGTTCGCGTTCACCTTGCACCGGCTCTCGATGCCGATCGCCATCGGCTCCAGCTCCGGGTGATTGATGTTGGCCGGGATGATCATGGTGCCCTTGGCGATCTCGGAGCGGATCAACTCAACAGCCACACTCTCGCGCCGTGCCACGTACTCCATCTCTTCAGTAACACGGCCCAGGCGGGCGAAGTGCATCTGGCTCATGTTGGCGTCGCCGTTGCGCTGCGCCTCTATGCGGCGCCTGGCGACCCACTCTGCGCGGGGGTGAAGCAGGCTGGTCATTATCTCAGTGCTCTGAATCTCAGTGCTCCGGGTCTGGGGAAGCGTGCCGTAGGTCGCCATCATCACCTCGTTAGGGCCGCGCCTGGAAGAGAGAGGTAGCCAGGCTCGTGCATCTACCGATCATATAGCCAGAGGCTTGACCGGGCGAGACCGGCAGCAGGCAAGCAGGCGAAGCCTGGTTGGCCAGCACGTCTTGACGGCCTCCTCGCAGGCTCCTACCGTTGACATGAGGTAAGTGATCCACTATGAAGAGCCGGAAACAGACTGTCCCTATCGCAATCGCCATCCTTGTCTTTGTGGGTGTGATCGCGTGGCTGGCCATCAGTGGCATCAATGCCGACAAGAGCTACTACGTCACCATCAATGAGCTGCAGCAGATGGGTGGCAAGGCCTATACCCGGCATCTGCGGGTCGCCGGCAATGTGGCACCCGGCTCGATCGAGCATCGCGGTACGAGCGCTCGTTTCGTGCTGGTTGAGAATGACAAGCGGCTATCGGTCGCCTACCAGGGCGTGGAACCACCGCCTGACACCTTCAAGGACAACTCGCAGGCGCTGGCCATCGGCACCTACGGCCGGGACGGTGTCTTTCATGCCACGCAACTGCAGGCAAAGTGTGCGTCGAAGTATGCTCCTGCGACTGGCGGCAAACCAGGCCCTGGCTCACCAGCTTCCGGAGCCACCACAAAGCCGGCCAATACGGCCGCGCTCGCCCGACCCGTCCTGCGCTAAGATCGCCGGCTCCCCTCCGCCTACCCCAACACCTCTTGAGTGCACGCCGTCGCCCTGCCCTTGCCGGATGCGCGGATCGGGTAAGTTGTGTACCGTGCTTAGAGAGAGCCTATGCCCTATCTATACATCGACAAGGTTCTGAACGAGCTGCGCGACGAGCTGCTCTCGGCGATGCACGCTGCGGTCGAGCGCGAGGTCCGCACCGGCGCCAAGGTCGATGTGAACCGGCTCTTTCGCGCCTTTACCCGCGCGGCTGTCGGCAAAATGGCTAATCCTGTGCGAGTGTCCGAGCGCTGCATCGAGAGCGCGCCCACGCGAACGAAGAAGGGTGTAGGGCGTGAAGCCGATTAGCCACCGCCGTCACCGGGCCGCGGCATCCTCTCCGCCGGAGCCTTCACCGGGAGCGATATACTCGGCCTCAGCATGACCCCTAGGCAGCAGGCCTCAGCTACGGAAACGGACACGCCGCACACACCAATTAGCGAAGCCGTGGCGACGCTCAAGGACGTGTCGAAGCTTTACGGAACCTCCCCGGTGCTGCGTCATCTTGACCTTACCCTCGAAGCCGGGCGCTGCTACGTGCTGGTGGGTGACAATGGCGCCGGCAAGTCTACCCTGCTGCGCATGCTTGCCGGCCTGCTCGCGGCGAGCTACGGGGACGTGCTCGTCTTTGGGCAGCCCCCGTTTGAGGTGCGTGAGCGCATCGGCTACATGGGCCACGCGCCCATGCTTTATGACGAGTACACCGCAAGCGAAAACCTGCGCTACTTCCGCTCCCTCTATCGGCACGCATCGTGCCTGACGGCCGAAGAGGCACTGCACCAGGTAGGCCTTGATCCCGGGCTTCAGAGACCGATTCGGCAGTACTCCCAGGGGATGCGACAGCGTGTCTCGCTGGCTCGCGTGCTGGTCGCCGCGCCCGAGCTCCTGCTGCTCGATGAACCTTTCTCCAACATGGACCGGGTCAGCGCCCTGCAAATGCTCTCCCTGCTGGAAGCTTTGCGCATACAGGGCCGAACGATCGTGCTGACCACCCACCAGCGGGAGCTGGCCGAGCCGGTAGCAGATGCTCTGCTTCTGCTGCAGCGCGGAAGCCTGAGCGTCGAAGCGCCCTCCCATACCCGGCAGTCACCCGCTGTCAGCCGCGCATGAAGACTAACGCGGCTCGCTTCCTTGATTCGGTCGGGGTGGCTTACCAGCTATGCGATTACCAGATCGACCCCGAGGACCTCTCCGCGATCAGCGTAGCGCGCAAGCTCGGCCTGCCGGTCGAGCAGGTCTTCAAGACGCTTGTCTGCGTGACCGACGAGCGCGAGCACCTCTTTGCGGTGGTCCCCGGGGGCGACGAGCTGGACCCAAAACGGCTTGCCGCAGCAGCCGGCGTGCGCCGGGTCGAGCTCGCCCCACTCAAGGATGTCCAACCACTTACCGGCTACATCCGCGGCGGCGTGACCGTCTTCGGAGCCAAAAAGCCGTTCCCTGTCTTCGCCGATGAGACAATCGATCGCTTTGACCGTATTTCGGTCTCAGCCGGGGTGCGAGGAACACAGCTGCTGCTTGCGCCTGCTGACTACCTGCGTGCCTCGCACGCTACGCTCGCCACGCTGACCCGGCAGCCCCTGCGCGACCAGACGAAACCATGAGCCAGGTCGGCAGCATGCTCACCTGCACGCGAGTGCACCTGGCCAAGGATCTGCGGCTCGAGTGGCGGTCCAAGGACGCCCTCAACGCCATGCTCTTCTTTGCGCTGCTGGTGGTGGTTCTCTTCTCGCTCTCGTTTGACCCCACCCAGGCCGAGTCCAGGCGGATCGCCGGAGGCATCCTCTGCGTCGCCATCCTCTTTGCAGCCACCAGCGCGCTCAACCAGGCATGGGCTCGGGAGCTGCGGCACCAGGTGCTCGATGCGCAACGCATGAGCCCGGCGCCGGCTGCGGCGCTGCTGCTCGCCAAGGTCGTGGCAAACTTTCTTTTCGTCACAGCAGTGGAGTTGATCCTGGCGCCGCTCTTCGTGGTCTTCTACAATCTGCACGCGGAAGGGCAGGGCTGGCTGCTGGTCCTCGTTTTGCCGCTGGGTAGCTGGGCGCTGGTCATCAACGGGACGTTCTTCGCCGCGCTCTCCATCCGCACGCGCTCCCGGGAGCTGATGCTGCCGCTGCTGCTCTTCCCCATCTTTGTCCCGGCGCTGCTCGGAATGGCCTCTGCTTCGCAGGCCATCTTGACCGGCGAGAGTGAGCCAGGGCTGTGGATCAACCTGCTTGCTGGCTATGACGTGCTCTTCACGACGGCCGCGCTGCTGCTCTTCGAAACAGTCTTGCAGGCCGAGGAGTGAACCCCGTCTCGACCCGTAACGCAGACCGAACGCGGCGGGATCAAGCAGAGGAAGCTATGAGGAGTGCAGGCTCACATGATGCATGTGCAGCAAGTGCACGGCCGAGATAATCAGCAGCCATGCGCCGATCACGATCGAGGCCATAGTAACCACCACGTTCAAACCTCTGCGATCGCCGGCGTGAGCAACCGGCTTCTTGGCCCGCGTCATACTCTGACCCGCGACCCCAATGCCAAACAGAACGATACCGATGATAAGTGTAAGGATTGCCATGGTGGGTCTTGTAACGCCTCCGGGTAAGAACTTGCAAGTGGATTCTGCGGCTGTGCGGGCGGCCGGCATAGCCTGATCACAACTGCTGGAGAAGTGCGTTCGCTCATTGCCGAGGCGCGGATTTACACTGGCATCAGGTCACCGGTAGCTTTGCCGTAGAGCAACGATTACCGAGCAAGGATTGGGCGCGCGCATGCGATATCTACGATGGTTCTGGCTGGCGGCAACGCTCGCCGTGCTCGGGAATGGATTCCGCGTCGCCATGTTCGTTGTTCCGTCGGATGCGGATCAAGGCGAGCTGAGCCGTATCCTCTACTACCATGTGCCCTCCTGGGCGGGCATGGGTCTCTTCTTTGCGCTCAATCTCGCCGCCTCGATCGTCTACCTAGCCGTCCGTCATCGCAGGCAGGACCTGGCGCTCAAGGCAGATGCTGTTGCGCTGGCGAGCGCCGAGATGGGCGTCGTCTACTGCACGATCGGCCTGGTGACCGGCTCACTCTGGGGCCGCGCCGCCTGGGGTATCTGGTGGACCTGGGACGCGCGGCTGACTTCAACGCTCATCCTGTGGCTGATCTACATCGCCTACCTGCTGCTGCGCCGCTTTGCCGAAGGCCCGCAGATGCGCACCCTGTCTGCGGTCATGGCCATCTTCGGATACCTTGACGTGCCGCTGGTCTACATGTCGACCCGCTGGTGGCGCACCCAGCACCCCGCTCCGGTCTTTGCCGGCGGCCCAAACTCCGGTCTCGACCCGAGCATGATGCCCGCAGTCTGGTGGAACCTGGCCGGTTGGCTGATGTGGGGGCTCTTTGTCGCGAGCCTGCGGTATGCAAGCGTCTACCGTGATCAGCAGGCGCAGGAGCAGGCCGGGCTACGCGCGCTTGCGGAGCCGATTGAAGACGAGCAGCTCGCGCCGGCCTCGCACGGTCAGCTCGTCTAGCTGCAGCACAAGGCTTGATGACTGAGAGGCTGAACAGAATTGCAAGTACCCGAGAATGCGATGTTCCACCGGCACCTGGTGCTGGCCTACTGCTTCACCTGGGCGTTGCAGCTTAGCTACTTGGGCTATGTGTTGCGCAAACACTTCACTTCGGCCAAGCGCCAACCCTAATCCTTTATTCCGCTGATGATCGAGGGAGTTCACGACTGCCGCCACCTTGACAGAGCAGGGTCACCCTGGAGTATCGTCTACGCAAGATTATGACGAGGTGGGTATGGATCGTCTCCGTACGCTTGTCGTTCTTTCATGCCGGCTTATTGACCTCATCCATATCACTCGCGCAAAGCCCGGCGGTCGCCATCTTGAGACCCGCGCCGGTCAGCTTGAACTGTCCAGTCGAAGTCAAGGTATCGCGGGAGGTGCCAGGACGCCTGCTTCTCCTTCATGAAGGCTTTGAACAGGCGGCGCAGACACGATCAGGCCCCAGCGAGCCAGCGACAAGCGTGCGCCTCTCAATCACCAATCCGACTCGGGTTAGCATCACTGCGGTCGACATCCTCATCCACGGTAGCTCTTCCTCCGGTTGGCGAATTGAGAACGCGCATACCGGAGTCGCGCAGCCGTTCGAGATCGGCAGGAGTTTCAGCCTGTTGTTCAAAATCAAAGCCATGACGGACGCGAGCACCCAGATCGAGGCTCCAGGTTTCTCAACCGTTGGGCAGGTCGACATCACCTCGGTCACTTTTGAAAATGGTTCGAGCTGGCATGAATCAGCAAAAACTTCCTGCCATGCCACCCCTGGCTTCTCCCTATAAGCATTCGTCCATCGATGAGCCGGTCTAGGCGAGCCTGTGCTGCAAGGATGTCAGCGGCCCAGTACTTGCAGAGTCTGATATACATCCAGCTCCGATCATCCTCGACAGCCAGCAACCATCCTCTACACTTGATGGTAGAGAGGCAAACCCATGCTCGTCGTCATGAAGTCTCAGGCTACGCCCGAGCATATCCAGGCAGTCTGCGCGCAGATCGAACGTCTCGGGCTCCGCCCGCACCCGCTCCCCGGCGCGGAGCGAACCGCCATCGGCATCACCGGCAACCACGGCGAGGTGGATCGCTCCTCGCTCGAAGCGATGCCCGGGGTCTACGAAGTCATCTGCGTCTCCAAGCCCTACAAGCTGGTCAGCCGCGAGATCAAAGCCGAGAACACCGTCATCCGTTTCCCTGGCACCGACGTCACCGTTGGCGGCCACGACCTGGCGGTGATCGCCGGACCCTGCTCGATCGAAAGCCGCGAACAGGCCTTCGCGACCGCGGAGCTCGTCGCCGCAGCCGGGGCGCAGTTCTTTCGCGGCGGCGCCTACAAGCCCCGCACCTCGCCCTACGCCTTCCAAGGTCTCGGCGAAGAGGCCCTGGTCATCATGGCCGAGATCCGCGAGCGAACCGGCATGCGCATCGTCACCGAAGCGATCGACCACGAGGCGCTCGAGCTGGTCGTCGACTACGCGGACGTGATCCAGATCGGCGCCCGCAATATGCAGAACTACTCGCTGCTGCGTGCAGCCGGGCGCAAGCGCAAGCCTGTGCTCCTCAAGCGCGGCATGTCAGCCACCCTCGAAGAGCTGCTCATGGCGGCCGAATACATCATGAGCGAAGGCAATTATGAGGTCATCCTCTGCGAGCGCGGCATCCGCACCTTCGCCGATCACACCCGCAACACGCTCGACCTCTCGATCGTGCCCGCCATCCAGCAGGTCTCGCACCTGCCTGTGGTCGTTGACCCCAGCCATGGCACAGGCAAGCGCGACAAGGTGCTCAGCATGGCTCGCGGCGCGGTCGCGGTCGGGGCAGACGGGATCATCGTCGAGGTCCACAACCAGCCGGACCGGGCTCTCTCCGATGGCGCGCAGACCCTCTACCCTGAGCAGTTTACCGAGCTGATGGACCAGTGCTCTGAGATTGCCACCATTCTCGGCCGGCGCATTCCCCGCGGTGTGGAACGTGGCGCGGGAGTCGCTGCTCTGTAGGGACAAGAGTGCCCACGCGGCTTTCCTCTCTGCTTACCTATTTCCTAGTCAGGCGCATGCGTTTGGTTACGGTACAGTCGCGCCAGCAAAGGAACTGCGGCACTACCTGAAGCAGAGCAGCCAACCGCCGGGCCAGACCGCCTGCGCGGCTCGCGTTCGACTCGTGACGGCTGTTCTGTCTTCGGCGCTACTTCGAGGGAGTGCCCGGCGCACCAGCGGCTGCCGCAGCGCCGCTGGTTTTGCTCTACATTGGCAACAGACTCATGAGACTCCCTGAACTGCTGCGCCCATGCACTGCCCGCTTACAAAGTATCCCGGCGCTGCTCCTTATCGGTGCGCTTCTCCCGCTCGCGGCATGCCAGCGCCGGGGGTTCCCCGAGCATGCTGCCAACTATCGGGAGTTTGCCTACATCAGCAATGGCGGCAGCAATACCGTCACCGTGCTCGATCTGATTCACCTGCGCCAGGAGCGCGTGATCGCCGTCGGCAGCAATCCGACGGGAATCGCAGCCAGCCCAACGCGCAACGAGGTATACGCAGTCAACACGGACAGCGACAGCATCAGCGTCATCAACGCCGAGACAAACGTGGTAGCTGCCTCGATCCCTGTCGGCAAACGCCCATACCTCGTTGATGTGGACCATCTGGGCGAGCGCGCCTATGTCGCAAACTCCGGCTCGAACAACGTCTCCGTCATCGACCTTGCTACCCGCCGAAGTATCGCCACCGCCGCTGCAGGAGAGGGTCCGGGCGAGGCCCGGATCGCGCCCGACAACCGCACCCTGGTCGTCTCCAACCGGCTGAGTAACAGCGTCAGCATCCTTGATGCGCAGACCTTCCACCTGCGTGCAGCGTTTCCAGGATGCGCGCAAGCAACCGACATCTCCATCCTGCCTGACTCCTCGAAGGCCTATATCGCCTGCTCTGGCGGCCATCAGGTCATGGTGGTTGGCCTCGCGACCCGAGCCAGCGCCAAAGCGCCGGTCACCGTCGCGCAACCCGACTCCCTGCTGGCCATGCTCGACGTCGGCAGAACCCCGGTGCACCTCGCACTTAAGCCCGATGGCGGCGAAATCTTTGTCTCCAACTTCGACTCCGATACGATCTCCGAGATTGCTACAGGCGCGAGTGAGGTAGGAGGCGCCTACCTGGTCGGCGCCCATCCCTCGAGCGATATCGTCAGTGCGGATAACAGCTTGCTGTGGGTTGCGAACTTCAACGCGGACACCATAGCAGTGTACTCGATCGATGATGGCAAGCTGATCAACACGGTTCACGTTGGCGACGGACCCGACGCCTTGGCGTTTTCGGCTGAGGGCCATCTGCTGCTGGCTGCCAACGCACGCTCAGGCGATATCTCGGTGGTACGCACACTCACCAGAGAGCCGGACGGCCGCCTTGTCTACGGAAGCTTGTTTACCCTGCTGCCTGCGGGCAGCAAGCCGAACGCGATCGCGGTCAAAGCCTTCCGCATGGAACATTAGCTCGCAGAGCTGCTGAGAAGACGGCACCCCCCGGGCTAGCCCCTCAAGACGCGCCCACGCTTTACTTCTGCCGAGCCAGCACCAAAGTGATGTCATCCGGTTGCTCCGCAGCACCAATCCAACTGCGTAGGGCGAGCAGTATCTGATCCGCAACCTGTTCAAGGGGCAGCTTGCGGTGTCGGCGCACGAGATCTACCAGCCGCTGCTCGCCAAACTCGCCGAAATCGTTCTCCGGCTCCGTGACGCCGTCACTGTAGGCGATCAGGATGTCCCCCGAACCCATCGTCTCGCGACCCTGCTCGTAGCGCATCGAGTCGATGAGCCCGATGACCGTGCCGCCACAGTCCAGCCGCACGATCGTATCGTCGGCGCGCAGCAGCAGCGGCGGCGGCTGACCGCCGGTCGAGTAGGTCAACTCCGAGGTCAAGCCGTTGTAGTGGGCCAGAAAGAGCGTTGCATACTTGGCGGCCTGCGTACTGCGAAAGAGGTGTCGGTTGAGCAGGCCGAGGATCTGGCCGGGATCGGCAAACGAGGCGCCCAGCAGCGGCAGAGTGGAGGTGACGACCGAGCCACGGCCGGACTCGCTGAAGCCGCACCCGGCCAACTCCACCTCCGAAGCTCGCATGTCTTCGCCGGCGAAGCGGTAGGCGCGCACCGCTGAGTGCAGCGTCGCCATCAGGAGAGCGGCAGAGATGCCTTTGCCGCTGATATCACCCAGGGCGAGCGAAAGCTCGGATGAGCCCGCCACGAGGAAGTCGTAGTAATCACCGCTGACGGTACGCGCGGGCTGGCAGATGCCATGCACCTCAAGGGTCGGGAGCGAGACGTGGCCGCTCGGAAACAAGCTTGCCTGGACCTCCTGCGCGATCTCGAGCTCACCCTGCAGCCGCTCCTTCTCCCGCTGCTCTTCAAGCAAGCGCTCGACGGAGGCGGTCATGGTGTTGAACGATTGCGAGAGAGCTGCCAGCTGGTCCTTGCGCGTCACCTCAATCCGGTGAGTGAAGTTGCCGCTGTCTACCGCCAGAGTGGCGCCGTAGAGATCATTGATCGAGCGAGTAATTGTTTGGTTTAGGCGCATGGCCATCAGAAAAGCGCCAAGCTCCAGGAGTCCAAAGAAGATGGTAAGAGCGATCAGCAGGTCCTGTACAAAGGTTGCTACTTTCAATGATGTGATAAACAAGCGCGCATACAGCAGCGAGGGTCTGGAGGTGATGTGCACGCTGCTCTCATAGGTTTTGCCATCGTGCCAATCCACCGTGTCCAGCGGAACGAAGAAGCTCACCTTGACATCAAGCAGATGCTGCGCGGGGCGCAATCGGCCGCCGACCAAGGTACCCGGAAGCATAGCCTCAGCACGCTCCATGGAAGTCTCACTGGTAATCGGGGCCCCAGCATCGCTAGCACCGGAGAATGCCCGGGGCACGATCGTGATCCGACCCAGACCTTGCGCGACCTGATCCAGAGCGGCTCCGGCGAGCGGCATGCTGCTGATCACTGTGACTGTGTGAGAGCCAACCTGCTCAGTGTCTGACGATCGCAGCAGCAAAGAATTTCCTGCAAGGACAACACCGCGGAAGTGGGAAGGCTCCCAGGTCGGGACGCTTGTTATGGTCCTGTCCAGCTCCGCCGGCTCCAGTGCAAGTGCCACAGGCTTGCCATCCACAAAGGCTGCAAATGAGGTCGGCAGCTGACGAACTGCCCGCTCAAAGCTGGCCTCCGGAAGGGGCACGGGGGTGCCGAGTGGGAGAGGATCATCCTTGAGAGAATGCGCAAGATGGCGCGCGTCATCCAGATTTTGAGAGGAAATCTGCTGCAGTAAACTGCCGAATTGAGCATCCGCTGCAAAGATTGCGAACTGACCCAGGAAGATATAGGTAGCAATCGCAATGAGGGTGACGAAGAGCACTACTGGTGCCAGGCCCATGAGCAGGTACGTGACGATCAACCGGTTGCGAAGCTTCCAGAGAAAAAGACCGATTGTGTAACGCCAGATGAGCGGCACGAGCACCACGAATAAGGCCGCGGTCGACAGCAGACTGAGCGCGAAGAAGATCTGACCCGCCTTGCCTCCCAGCAACCGACAAAGCGTCGTGAGTGCGGCAAAGACCAGTAGCCAGATGGCGAGCCTGCCGAGGAGCCCGCCTGGGGCTGGCAGACGCAGTTGTTTGAAGACCCTCGCCTCGACATTCCGGAGGACACCCATCGTGCCTCAGTGTAGCGAATACACAATCCGGCGGCACGTCTCACCGGCGAACATGGGACATCACGGGGTTGCTATTTCGACCCGAGAGGCCTCCGCCAGATCCGCTTGCCGCGCCAGCCGCAGCGTATGCCTGGTGGCTGAGTAGTGCGCGCCAGCGAGCAGGAGCAGGCCGGTCAAGAAAGCCCACATCATCAGCCCGACTGAGACGGCAAACGGACCGTACACCGCACCCAGGTCAAGCCACACCAGCACCCGCACGTAGATGATCTTGGCCAGCTCCCAGAGCAGGCCGATCACGATCGCCGTCGGCAGCACCGCTCCAGGCGGCAGGCGCCGGTTAGGAAGAACCCAGTAGATGAGAAAAAAGATGGTGATGCTAAGCGCGACCGCCAGGATCTGGAGGAAGCTGTGGGCCAGAAAGGTGAAGACGAAGTTGGCCGTGTGCCCGAAGAAGATCAGCGTGAGCACGCGCGTCTCCGCTGCTGTGAGCGCGACGGAAAATAGCGCGAGCGTGCCGACCACGGACGCGAGGCCCAGCGAGATAAGCTGATTCATGATGTAGGAGCGGTTATGCGTGATGCCCCACACCTGGTTGAGCGCAACTTCAAGAGGCAGGAAGACCCCGGTCGACGAGATCAGCAGCGTAATGAAGGAAAAGATCTGCACGCTGCCCCGTGGGTGCACCAGCAGACCCATGTTGCGGACGACGAAGTCCTGGTTGGCTGGGAGGAAATAGCGCAGCATCTCGCCAATAGCGCCCACCATCGAGTTGGAGTGCAAGATTCGCCGGGCGATGGTGAGCAGCATGACGATGAATGGAAAGAGTGAGAGGATGGCGTTGGCCGCCACGCTGAACGCGTAGGTATGCACCTCAGACTGGGCGAGGTAGCGGCCGAGTGAGAGCAAGCCTCCGAAGCGGCCGCCTGCATCCTGAGGCGGACTAGGTGCCGGAGGGACGCCGCGCGAGGCAGCGTCGTACCGATCATCTCGAGTGCGGTAGACGGGGGAGCGAAACCGCAGCATACGTCATGCTAGCAACAAAGGCCTGACGGCTGTCAGGTGCTGCCTTCGTCTGAGAGCTGCTCACACCTCAGACGAAGACGCCGCAAGACCTTTCCTCCTGGTTGTAAGCTGTTCCAGCGCCCAACGCGCTGTCTCGGCCAACACTCCATCTTCCGAACCCAACCATGATTCGAGCTGCGGCACAAAGGCGTCCTCACCGCTGTTGCCCATCGCGATAGCGACGTTACGGCGCAGCCCCGCATACCTGGCCCGCTTCACCGGGGAACCGAAGAAGGTCGAACCGAACTCCTGCTCCGTGAGACCGGCAAGCCATTCGAGCGAGGGATTGATGAGCTCTGGTCGAGGCTCCATGACCGGGTCAGCCGCGATCGGCGCCTTCCGGTTCCAGGGGCAAACATCCTGGCAAATATCACAGCCGAAGACCTGCCGTCCTATCCCGCTGCGTAGCTCCTCGGGAATGGACCCCCGCTTCTCGATAGTGAGATAGGCGATGCAGCGGCTTGCATCCATGCGATATGGCTCGACCAGCGCCTGGGTAGGGCACGCATCGATGCAACGTGTGCAGCTGCCGCAGCGGTCGGCGGCGAGCGTCGCAAGCGCCTCTCGCGGCACCTCGAGCGAGGTGAGGATCACGCCCAGGAAGAAAAAGGAACCCAGCTTCTGATTAAGGGTGCAGGTGTTCTTCCCCGTCCAGCCCACCCCTGCCAGAGCAGCCCACCTGCGTTCGATCAGTGGGCCTGTATCGACGTAGGCCCAAGACTGGAACTCGCCCAGGGCGCTACGCATGGCCTGCTCCAGCTGCTTAAGCCGAGCCACCAATACTTTGTGGTAGTCGGCGGGCCGCAAGTCCCCTTCCGCGGACCGGCTGCCTGACCACGCATAGCGTGCAATCCAGCCGGCATCCGCTGTCGCGGGCTCGATCGAAAGCGGTGCCTCCGCTTGATATGGCGCCGCACAGACCACAACCGAGCGCGCCCAGGGCGCCGCGGAAAGCGAGGAGCGTACCAGCTCGCCGGCAGCGGTGCGCCGCTTCAGGTACTCCATCTCGCCGGCGTGGCCGCTCTCGATCCAGGTTTCTAGGTAATCGCGACCCTTTGCTTCCTCTTCGGCAGAAGGCAACGAGGCAATGCCTGCATGCGCAAAGCCGGTCTGCTCTGCCAGACGCTGCAAGACCGTTTGCAGCTCCTCAAGATTGCCTTGTTGTTCAGGCTGGATTGTTGGAAGCATAAGGGTCTAAGTGGTAGGCATTCGGCATGCGCCCCTGCGAGCGGCGCACGCCGCGTCAGAAGCTCGAAGCCGAGCTCCTGGCCCCAGGATAAAGGAGTCACTAGCGGCCGCGGTGGGCAAAGCCCCGACTTTGCTAAACGCTCGGCGAAGAGGCAGGCTCCTCATCAACATTGCCTTTGCATAGAAACGCAACCAAGGTCGTGCGTGGCCTTTTCCTCAGACGTTGCTCTCGGCTAAGCTCGCATCTGTGAATCGTTATGTCCAGCCACAGCTTCCTCGTTTGCAAGGGCTCGGGCCGCTGCTCCTTGATCAAACCGCGGCGGCTAACGATCCTGTTGCGGGCGATTGCGGCGCTTTGCTAACCCGGGTGTGGCCGCCGCACACGGCGAGATCCTCATGACTGAGCTGCTCTCGCTGGACTGGAGCAATCTGTGGCGCCACGCCTCCCAGCAGAGGCTCGGCACGGCGCTGTTTATCGCTGGATTCGGCCTGGTACTCGGCATGCGTCACTCAACCGATGCCGACCATGTGGTGGCCATCTCGACGATTGTGACCCGGCAACGCAGCATACGCGGGGCGGCCCTGATCGGCACCCTCTGGGGCCTCGGACACACAGTCACGATCTTTTTGGTTGGCTGCCTGATCATCCTGTGGGGCGTTGTTATCCCTCCCCGCATCGGGCTCTCGATGGAGTTCAGCGTAGCGCTGATGCTGATCTTGCTCGGGGTTCTCAACCTGACCGGGGTGTTGGCAAAGCTCGCGGCGCGGTTCACTCCTTCGCATGTCCATTCGGCCGATGCTGATCGAAGAGCGAGCAACCATCCGTCTGCTATGACGCGGCTCCCGAAGCAGCAAGTAAGACTACGAAGAGACGATGCAGGCGGGTCCCTGCGCCACACCCTGACCTCGACCGGCATTCAGCACATGCTTAGGCCGATCGCAATAGGGCTCGTGCATGGTCTCGCCGGCTCTGCTGCAATCGCGCTGCTGGTGCTCTCAACCATCCACACCCCCCTCTATGCGGTGCTCTACCTTGTCATCTTCGGAGTGGGTACCATGCTCGGCATGATGTGCATGACTGCCGCCATGGCGTTGCCTCTGGTCTATGCAGGAGACCGGGTACCGCAGGTGAGCCGTTACCTCGGCGTTGCCTCGGGAGTGGTCAGTGTGTGCTTTGGCATGTTCCTCGTCTACCAACTCGGCTACCTGGGTGGGCTCTTCACCAGCCATCCACACTGGACCCCGCAGTAGGCTGGAGGCGCACCTCGGCTAGATGCGACCCGCGGCACGTAGCGCTTGTAATTCCTCATCTGTAAAGACCCGTGAGCGAATGAGGAAGCGCACTCCCTCCGATCCCTCGAGCGAGAACATGCCGCCCCGTCCGGGCACAACGTCAAGGATCAGCTGCGTGTGCTTCCAGTACTCAAACTGGCTGCGGCTCATGTAAAACGGCGTCGCGCCCAGGCTTCCAATCAGGACGTCACTCTCGCCTACCAGAAACTCGCCGCGCGGGTAGCACATGGGCGAACTGCCATCGCAACAGCCACCGGACTGATGAAACATCAACTCGCCGTGCTCCCGGGCGAGCTTCTCCATCAGTGCAGTGGCTGCCTCGGTGCGGACTACCTGCTGCGGCGCATCGGTCACGCTAAAAGAAGCCCATCGCGTTCGGGCTGTAACTTACCAGCTGGTTCTTCGTCTGCTGGTAGTGCTGAAGCATCATCTTGTGATTCTCACGCCCGATGCCTGACTGCTTATACCCGCCGAAGGCCGCGTGTGCCGGATACAGGTGATAGCAGTTGGTCCACACTCGTCCGGCCTGGATACCCCGACCCATCTGATAAGCCCGGTTCATGTCGCGCGTCCAGACGCCGGCACCCAGCCCGTAGAGCGTGTCGTTAGCCAGCGCTAATGCTTCGTCTTGGTCGTGGAACGTCGTGACCGAGACCACCGGGCCAAAGATCTCCTCCTGGAAGATCCGCATGCGGTTGTGTCCTTTGAAGATGGTTGGCTCTACATAGTAGCCGCCAGCCAGGTCGCCTTCCATGCTGGCACGCTTGCCGCCGGTCAGCACCTCGGCACCCTCCTGCTTGCCGATGTCGATATAGGAGAGAATCTTCTCCATCTGCTCGCTGGAAGCCTGGGCGCCCATCATGGTCGTCTTATCAAGCGGGTTAGCCTGGCGAATGGCCTTGACTCTCTTGATGGCACGCTCCATGAACTGGTCGTATAGGGTGTCCTGGATGAGCGCGCGCGAAGGGCAGGTACAGACCTCGCCCTGGTTGAGCGCAAACATGGCGAAGCCTTCAAGCGACTTATCAAAGAATGCGTCGTCAGAGGCTGCGACATCGGCAAAGAAAATGTTTGGCGACTTACCACCCAGCTCAAGCGTGACGGGGATAATGTTCTGCGAGGCATACTGCATGATGAGGCGGCCGGTCGTCGTCTCGCCGGTGAAGGCGACCTTTTGAATACGCGGGCTGGAGGCGAGCGGCTTGCCTGCTTCCAACCCAAAACCATTGACAATGTTCAGCACGCCAGCAGGAAGAATATCGGCGATCAACTCCATCAGGACCAGGATGGAGAGCGGCGTCTGCTCGGCAGGCTTGAGCACCACCGCATTGCCGGCCGCGAGCGCCGGAGCGAGCTTCCAGGTCGCCATCAGGATCGGGAAGTTCCAGGGGATGATCAGCCCGATGACACCGAGGGGCTCGTGATAATGGTAGGCGACCGTTGTAGCGTCTATCTCAGAGATACCGCCCTCCTGCGCGCGGATCACGCCGGCAAAGTAACGGAAGTGATCGATGGCGAGGGGCAGGTCGGCAGCCAGCGTCTCCCGGATGGCCTTCCCGTTGTCCCAGGTTTCGACGGTTGCGAGCAGTTCCAGGTTCTCTTCCATGCGCTGCGCAATGCGCTCGAGCATGCGGCCGCGCTCGGCTACCGACGTTTTGCCCCATGCGGACTTCGCCGCGTGCGCAGCATCGAGCGCAAGATCGATGTCGGCTGCGTTTGACCGAGCGATCTCGCAGAGGACCTGCCCGGTCACCGGAGTCACATTTTCGAAGTAGGCACCTGAGGAAGGCTTCACCCAGGACCCGCCAATGTAGTTGTCGTACTGCTTGCGCAGGATAAATGGAAAGCCGTAGGTTCCGGGCTGGATTGCGCTGAGAGTTGCCATCGCTTCTGCTCCTTGTGGCGGCATCGATGCCGGCCTGGGCGGGCGCATCGTGCTGCTCGCGACGCCCGCTCGATCGGAATTCTATGCTCCCGGCGCTAGACGTGTCGCCGGCCTGCAGATATTTCGCTCCCCTCCTTTGCTCAGTCACCTAACGAGTGCGCGGCGCCTCACTCGTTACTTCCTCTCGTCATTGAGGCTGGTCTGGCCGAAAGCCGACGCCGACACAGCACGGTCTGGCCGTCCAGCTATCTTGTCCTGGGGATATTGTCTCCTCTGCAGGCGAACCCCTCGCAATGTTGCACTGCCATGAAAATTTTCAAGCCCGGCACGGACAAGTCTTTTCTTTGCAGCGATTGGCAGATGCGGCGACGTTTTTTCATCTTCCGCCGCTTGGTGATCTAGGTTACGCTCAGGCACCGGATCTCCGGTAAGGGGTTGCGGCCTGAGGGGGCAGATCTGAATATCCTGGGACTGAGGAATAGTAGAAGTTGCTGGCAGCGAACAGGTCGGGATGCGTCTGCGCTCCTCGTCTTTGCCATGACGACTCTGAGTGTCACGCACGCGCAATCAACTTATGGCGCAATTACCGGCACCATCAGGGATGTGAGCGGCGCGGTGGTGGCAAATGCATCGATTGATGTCGTCTCTGCAACGACAGGCAGCACCCGCCACGAGGTAAGCGACAGTCATGGCGACTACAGCGTGCTCAACCTGGACGCAGGCGTTTACCAGTTGACCGTGGCCGCACCAGGGTTTTCAAACCAGGAGTTCAAGCAAGTGCAACTGCTGGCTCGGCAGACTGCCCGGCTCGATGCCGAACTCAAACCCGGCGCGGCGGCTGAGACGATCCAGGTGCAGGCGCAAGAGGTCATCGACGCCGACCTGACCACCGGCCTCACCACGACCGGGCCCGCGATCAACACGCTCGCCTTCAACTTTCGCGCTTCCAACAACACCAGCCCGATCATTGTCGCGAATCTATCTCCGGAAGTGCAGCCCGACCAGAATGGCAACATTTCGATTGCCGGCGGTCTGCCGAATGCGACCTCATTCTCGATAGACGGCATCTCGACACAAAACATCCGCAATGGCGGCCCCAACGCCGATCTGTTTCCTTCGGTTGAGACCATCGCCGAGTTCAAGGTGAACACCGGCAGCAACAACGCCGAGTTCGGTCAGGCGAGCGATCTGACCGTGACCAGCAAGAGCGGCACCAATGACCTGCATGGATCGGTCTTTTACTTCACGCAGAACTCAGCTTTTAATGCAGCTGACCCTTACCAGCACAAGGTTCTGCCGGTGATCGCCAACGACTTTGGCGTCACGCTCGGTGGACCGGTTTCTATTCCAAAGGTGTACTCGGGCAAAGACCGGAGCTTCTTCTTTTTCACGTATGAAGGCACGCGGCGCCCGCAGTCCTTCGCAATCAATGAGATTTTGCCTTCCACCTCGCAGCGCGCAGGCATACTTGCCGCTCCAGTCTTGAACCCCTGCACGGGCCAGATGACGAACAACGTGAGCAACTGCCTCAACGCCTCCTCGGTCAAGGCTCTCAACGCGTTCTTCCCCCAGCCAAATATCGTCAACGGACCAGATGATGCGGTCAACCAGTTCACCATCAAAGGTAACTACCATCTCGATTCCTACGACGGCCGACTTGACCAGATCATTACGCAGAATCAGAAAGTCTTCGTACGCTACTCGCACAAGGACATTGCAAACACCGGGGATAATGGCGACAGCAATTACAACCCACTGATGGGCGCTTTCTCCAACAACCAGAAGCTGCGTAACCTGGCCGGGTCCTATAACTACGTCATTCGTCCAAACTTGATCAACGAGTTCCGCGCCGGCTTCTCTTTCGTGAATACGATTGAAGAGTACCCGCAGGCCGCCTCCGGGGCTGCCATCGACACCTCGCTCGGCATCTCGAACCTGCCGCCCGTACCATCAAGCGGAGGTGTCTCAAACTTCCAGGTGGGCGCCTACGTTGACCCGGCCGGAGCAGTCGCGGGCGATGCTGGTACCAACTCCTTCGGCCGTCCTCGCCACGTGCAGCAGCATATCTATGAGGTGGGCGATAACATCACCGCGATCTTTGGCCAGCACACCACCAAGTTCGGCTTTGCCTACCAGCATCTCAGCTACATCGATCAGATTACCTTCACCAACGGCGACGAATTCGGAGACTACTACTTCTCCGGCGCCTTTACCGGCGATCCGCTGGGTGATTTCCTGACTGGCCTGACTTCGCAGGCAGACTATGCACAGAACGGACCTGACGGCCAGCCGTTTACTTCGCACTACTCCTTTTTCGGCCAGGACGACTGGAGAGTCTCGCCAAAGCTGACCGTGAGCTACGGTTTCCGCTACGAGATCAATCCCCCCTTCAATGATGCGACTTACCAGCTGGGTCAGTTTGACCGCAACTATCCTGGCGGTCGCCTCATCACCCAGGGGACGAAAGGCCTGGCGCTGGTGTCGCCTTCCTGGAAGCAGCAGGTCGGTGACACGCCATTTATCACCAACAGCCAGGCAGGGCTTCCTATTACTCTGCGTAACACCTACTACGGCAACTATCAGCCGCGGTTGGGCTTTGCCTACGATGCGTTTGGTGATTCGAAGACCGTTGTGAAGGCCCATGTAGGTACGTATTCAGTGCCGGTGCTGGGCGCCGTGCTTTATTCCCTGCTGGGTGTAAATACAAGTAACTTTCCCCAATTTGAAGCCACTCAGACGACTGGGCCTCTCCTATTCCCAAATGTCTTTGGCGGCACCGGCAGCTTTCTGGCTAACTGCAATACGCCCGGCACCATCCCTGCAGGCGATACTGTGATCTCAAGTTGCCCGGGATATCGGCGCGCCAACAATGAAAACCTGAAAGATCCGCGAGTGCTCCAGTGGAACGCCTCGGTTGAGCAAGCGGTCGGTTATGGCACCGTGCTGCGCCTGCTCTATAACGGCTCGCACACCACGCAGCTGATCTACAGTCCAGACCTGAACCAGGTCGAGCCGAACACTGCCACTTACACCGATCCCGCAAGCGGCAAAGTCTCTCGCGGGTATGCAGCACTTACTGCCACGCCGGCCCTGCGGCAGGCAAACCTGAAGTATCCGAACTTTAGTGAAGTGCTGACTCGTGATAACGGGCCAAGCGCCAAGTACGATGCCATGACAGCTGAGTTACAGCGACGGTTCTCTGCAAACTTTTCCTTTGACGCGTCGTATACTTGGGCGAAGAACGAGTCGAACGCTCTCGGGTCTGCACCTAGCAGCCTGATTGGACAGGGCGGTCAGGGTGATAATGGTCCGAACACGCTCGACTACTATGACATTCATCGCGACTACGGCAACGTCATCTATACGCGTCGTAACCGCTTCGTCAGTAACTTTCTCTACCAGCTGCCGTTTGGCCGGGGCCAGCACTTCCTCGGCAATGCCAGCCGCCCGGTAGAGCTTGTGGCAGGTGGGTGGAACTTGACCGGGATCACTCTGCTGCAGACCGGGCCTTTCCTGACTCCCACCTTTACTCCGTCTACCACGCCAGACCCGAATGCGGCTGCCGAAGGATTCCTCGCTTCGCAGTACAACGGCGATGATCCTTCCGGCACCAACCCGGGACAGCGAAGCGCCGGCGGCTTTCAGCGTCCGGATTGCCTCGCGTCGGGGCAGCCCAACGGTCGGTCGACTCCCGGTCAGTTCTTCAACCGCGCAGCCTTTGTTGCGCCGCCTGGCGATATCGGCCGCTTTGGAAGCTGCGGCGTCGGCATTCTCCAGGGTCCCGGAACGCAGAACTTTTCTGCGGCTATGGGCAAGAACTTCAACTTCACAGAACGCTATAAGCTGCGCTACGAGGCAGACTTCGCGAACCTGTTCAATATCGAGAATCGTGCCAATCCAGACACTCGGATAACGGACGCTTCCTTCGGTGTGATCTCGGCAGTGCAGCAGTCAGAGCAGGCGGGTCCCCGGACCATCCAGATGTCCCTGCGGCTTAGCTTTTAGAGCTGCGGTAGGTAGACTGCTTGCGACCGAGCAGTGGCATCGTGCATAGAGCGGCGCAGTTTGTTCGTGATGAACTCGCCGCTATGTCTCTATGCTGCTGCTTGACTGAAAGCAGCTATTCTCAAAGAAAGCGTGCCAGTTCAACGGGTGAGCTAAGGAGCTACCATCATGCCCGACAACGCAGCCGATATAGCTATCGTCGGTGCAGGTATTCTGGGCCTGGCCCATGCCTTTATCGCTGCTCGCGCGGGCAAGTCTGTCGTTGTGTTCGATCGCAGCCCACGTGCTCGCGGTGCTTCGGTCCGCAACTTCGGTATGATTTGGCCCATTGGGCAGCCTCACGGAGAGATGCACCGGCTGGCTCTTCGGAGCCGCTTGATCTGGCTGGAGGTTCTCGACCAAGCCAAGCTTCCCTATCGCCCCGACGGCTCACTCCATGTCGCTTACCACGCGGATGAAGCAAACGTCATCAAGGAATTTGTCGCCGTTGCTCCGAACCTCGGCTACGACTGTGCGTGGCTGGACCAGAAGGCGACGCTCGCCCGCTCACAGGCGCTCCAGCCGGAGGGGCTGCTTGGCGCTCTCTGGAGTCCGAGTGAGCTGACTGTCGATCCACGTCAGATCCTCAACAAGCTGCCTGAGTTTCTTGCCCATCGGTATGAAGTTCAATTCGCCTGGAGTACAACAGTCCGTTCCATCTCGAATACCACGATCGAGACAGGGATCGGGCAGTGGCAAGCAGAAACAGTGATCGTGTGTAGCGGCGAAGACTTTGAGACCCTTTACCCGGAGCACTATCGAGCGAGCGGACTCACCCGTTGCAAACTCCAGATGCTGCGCACCTCACCCCAGCCTTTCGGTTGGGAGCTCGGTCCTTCTCTCGCTTCCGGCTTGACACTGCGGCACTATCCCTCCTTCGGCGTGTGCGCCTCGCTGGCAGCCTTCAAGCGCCGCGTAGCCGAGACGATGCCGGAGTATGACCGGTGGGGCATTCACGCACTCGTCTCGCAGACAGCAGATAGCGCTCTCACCCTCGGCGACTCGCACGAGTACGGACTTGCGGTCGACATCTTCAATAAGGAAGAGATCGACCGACTGATCCTTGATTACACTTACAGCTTTTTGCGTGTGCCTCGCCCCGAGATTGCGGAGCGTTGGTACGGCGTTTATGCCAAGCATCCGGAGAAGCCGCTGGTCACGATGACCCCGGCACCGGGGGTAAGAATCGTTGCCTCACCGGGCGGTTCGGGCATGACGTTATCGTTCGGCGTTGCCGAGCAGTCTATGCGCTCTCTCGGTGTGCTTACCCAGGAGGCGGCTCATGCCTGAGAGTCCCATTGCCATGGTCGTCCTTGACTGGGCGGGCACAACGGTCGACCATGGAAGCCTGGCACCTGTTCGCACGCTGCAAAAGGTCTTCGCCATGCACGGCTTTAATGTGGAAGACGCAGTGATCCGCCGCGACATGGGTCTGGCGAAACGAGACCATATCCGTAAGCTGCTCCGTGAACCCGAGGTCGCTGAGTTATGGCAGTCTGCGTTGCGGCCGACAGCGACCGAAACGGATGTTGACGATTTGTACGCGGAATTCATTCCTCTCCAGACTGCCTGTCTGCTCGAGTACGCAGAGGTGATCGACGGTGTCATCCCGGTCGTGGATGCGCTGCGTAGCCGAGGGGTGCGCATTGGGGGCACCACCGGCTACACCCGCCCCATGCTCGACGCACTCGAAGCCGCTGCCCGCTCGCAGGGTTACGCTCCTGATCGTTCCCTCTGTCCTGAAGACGTCGGCACTGGCCGACCACACCCTTTCATGTGCTACCAGTTAGCTATCACGTTGAAGGCCGCGCCATTGTGGACCTGTGTAAAGATCGGCGACACGATCAGCGATATTGAAGAAGGTCGCAATGCCGGTATGTGGACGATCGCACTTACCCGCACCGGGAACATGGTGGGCTTATCGCTTCAGGATTGGCAGGCGCTCCCTGACTCGGAGCAAAGCGCGGCACTTGCCACCGCTAGAGCATCATTGGCATCGCATCATGCTCACTTCATCGTTCCTGGTGTCGCAGATATCCAACCCGCTATCGCAGAGATCGAAGCACGGATCACTCGTGGTGAGCGCCCCTAATGGCATCCGAGCCCGACGGTAAGCCCGCTCGCAACATTACGAGTAGGTTAGACCTTAACTTAAGCGGCTCGGAGCGAATAAGTGGTTGGCATGTGGGGACAGTCGCCGTGATGGCTCTCGGCTACTCAGGCTACTACTTCTGTCGCTCGGACTATTCGATTGCCTTGCCGCTGATCCTTGCCGAGCAGGTCAGGCACGGGGTGCCAGCGCACGTCGCGGAAGTTCGTCTCGGGTCCATAGCTTCGCTTGGCGTCCTCGCTTACGCCTTGGGCAAGCTCCCTGCAGGGGCAGCCGCCGACCGGTTCGGCGGAAGAACAAACTTTCTCGGGGGCATGGCTGGCTCCATACTCTTTACTCTGCTCTTCATGGCAGGTGGCGGCTTTCCCCTCTTCACGCTGGCTTGGATCGGTAATCGCCTGGTGCAGTCGCTTGGCTGGGCAGGCATGGTCAAGATCACCTCTCGCTGGTTCTCCTGGTCCACGTACGGGAGCGTGATGGCCGTACTTTCGCTCAGCTATCTGTTTGGAGATGCCATCTCACGAGCCGCGATGTCAGTGCTGCTTACACAAGGAGTGGGCTGGCGCGGATTGTTTGTAGCAGGCGCCGTGCTCCTTGCCGTGCTCCTCGCGGCAAATCTGTTTTTTCTTCGAGAGTCCCCGGCTGCTTATGGTCTAACTGCTCCAGAAGAAAATCCGCTCAACCTGTTCTCCGCAGCCACAGGCGCCTCTGCGGCGGCGTTAGCACTCGGCAAAGCTCCCGAAAAGCAGGTCGGCACCGCAACCATCTTTCGTACCTTGCTTAGCTCACCTGCGTTCTGGGTCATCTGTCTTCTCTCACTCGGCACAACGCTCCTGCGGGAGACGTTCAATCTTTGGACGCCGACTTACTTTACCCAGGTTGCAGGCATGTCCAGCGCCAGGGCCGCCAGCAGCAGTGCCCTGTTCCCTCTCTGCGGAGGCATCTCGGTGCTAATAGCCGGCTTTCTCAGCGACCGCCTCGGTCCCGAAGGACGCAGCCGCATACTCTTCGGCGGACTCGCTCTCTGCGTCTTCGCGCTGCTTGGTCTCGCGAACGTACCTACACACGCGGCCGGCGTGCTGCCGGTCCTGCTTGTGGCCGCGGTCGCTCTCTTTCTGGTCGGACCGTACTCGTACCTGGCAGGCGCCATGTCCCTCGACTTTGGTGGCAAGGAAGGCAGTGCAACTGCCTCCGGCCTGATCGACTTCGTAGGCTACCTGGCAGGCGTGCTCTCAGGCAGCGCGATGGCCGAGGTCATCACCCGCTACGGATGGCAAACCATGTTCCTCGTCCTTACCGGGGTGGCAGTGGCCTCGAGCGCGGTTGCCGGGCTCAGTGCCTGGCAACAGCATAGACGCGCACTTGCCCTGCGAGTCCTGCAGCACCGAAACCCCCTCGCGGAGACATTCTGAGCCTCGCTTGATCTCAGAGACAAGAGCATGTGCAAGCGAGTGCTTCCACTGAAAGGGAGCCTTAGTCGCGCTGAAGTGCCAAGCACTGATCCAGGATGTTAACCGCCTCGTCGAGGTCTTCTTCTGCAATGGTCAAAGGCGGCGTAAGAACGATCACATTTCCCATGGACGTCTTGAAGCTAAGCCCTCGTGTTAACGCCGCATACATGATCTGCTCGGCTTCCGTGTCGGCAGCGGAACCATCCGGCCGCTGCAGGACCAGCGCGACGAGCAATCCCAGGCCGCGCACCTCATAGATCAGATTGTATCTTTGTTGAAGCGCCTTCAGTCGCTCGAGGAAGTGCGCACCTAATCGTTTGGCCCGCTGCGGCAGCTGCTCCGATTCAAGGATCTCTAGAGTCGCGAGCGCTGCGGCGCACGACACAGGATTTTTCTCATGGGTGAAATGGCCGAGGGCTCGCTGCTGGGCTACGTCGAGATCTTCGCGGGCAATCAATGCTGCCAGGGGGAGCGAGCCGCCCGCCAAGCCTTTGCCTATAACCAGCATATCCGGCACGATGCCATACTGCTCACAGGTAAACATCGAACCAGTTCTTCCCAGGCCGTGCGGAATCTCGTCAAGGATTAACAACGCACCGTGCCGGTCACAGATGGAGCGCAGCTGATGCCAATACTCCTTTGACGGTATCGTGCCCGTGCTGCGCACTGTCTCGGCAACAACCGCAGCAATGTCTCCCTCTTTGCGCATGACGTAGTCCACATACTCGGCGCACTGCAGGCTGCATCGCTGTCCACATCGAAAAGGGCAACGAAGCGGCTCGGGTGGCGGTACATGTTCTGTGCCGGGCATCAGCGGGCCGATGCCATTGCGAAAGAGAAACTCGCCCCCAAGCGAAATGGTGTCCAGCGTCGCTCCGTGAAACGAATCCCACATCGAGATGGTCTTGAAACGTCCTGTCGCCATGCGGGCAAGCTTGATGGCCATGGAGATGGCTTCGGCTCCGCCAGGAGCAAACAAGCACTTACTAAGGGTGCCAGGAGCAAGTTCGGCTAATCTGCGCGCCAGTCCGATCGCGTACTTATTGGTGTACCTGCGGGTGCAAAAAGGAAGATCGTCGAGAGCTTCCAGGATGGCTCCTCGCACTCGCGGATGACCAAAGCCAATTTGGTGCACATTGTTCCCATGAAAATCCAGGTAGCGACGCCCTTGTGTGTCAACCAGGAAGCTACCTTCGCAACGGGTCAAAACATTTAGGCAGGGAGAGGAGAGTGACTGATGTAGAAAGTAGCGCGCGTCCTCCGCGAGCAAAGCGCGGGTCTCCTCATCCAAGTGAGCCCGCTGCCAATCGGCTCGAGCAGAAGAAAGATTGACGTCCCCCTCTGACTGCGGAACGTTCGTGTTGAGACCAGAACCGCTTCTTAAAGAATCATCCATAATAGATATCGGCGGGCAGTTTCGCGACTGGCGCCGAACTCCTCGATCTTACTGCCAGCCGCCCCCTAGCGCACTGTATAGCTGCACGATTGTGAGAGCCTCAGCCTGTTGAGCGCTGATCAGAGTCAGCTGTGCAGAGTAGAGGGCTGTGTCCGTGGTAAGCACCTCAAGATAAGCGGTGGATCCGCCCTGGTAGCGGATGCGCGCCAACTGAGTGGAGTCTTGTGCAGCAGCGACAAGTTTTTCCTGTTCGATGCGGTAATCATGCTGTTTTTTAAGCGCGATCAGCGCGTCAGAAACCTGGCTGAACGCGGTAGCAATCGTCTGCTGATAGGTGATGACGAGTTGTCTGTCAGTCGCTTGTGCCTGGCGTAGCTGGCCTGTGAGTTTGCCGCCTTCAAACAGCGGTTGAGCCAGTGCACCGATTCCATAGATCGTCTTGCTGCCCGGTAAAAAGATATTGTTCCAATCGTTTCCTCCTACACCGCCCGAGGCGCTGATGGTAAGAGAAGGAAAGAATTGCGCGCGTGCTACGCCGATCTGCGCGTTCGCGGCAATCAGATTCTCTTCCGCCTCTTGAATGTCAGGCCGGCGTTCCAGCAGCTGCGAGGGCATCCCCGCCGGGAGCGCTTGAGGCGGCGGTGCGAGCGTCTTCGCAGTTTGGCGGCTGACCGGACCGGGGTTCTCTCCAAGCAGGAGCGTGATTGCGTTTTCTTCCTCCTGGATAGATTGCTCGAGCTGAGGGACCTCGGAGGTAGCTGTGTAAAGGAGTTGTTCAGCCTGACGGACATCGGAGAGTGGTGAGGCTCCGCCGCGCTCGAGCGTGCTGGTGAGATCGACCGAGTCCTGGCGAGCCTTGATCGTCTGCTGCGTGATGGCGAGCTGCTGATCGAGAGCGCGGATCGTGAGATAGGCAGTAGCCACGTTCTGCACGAGCGTCATCTTGACTGCTCGCTGGGCCCAGATCTGCGCCAAAAGCGTAGCGCGTGCTGCCTGGGTCTGCTTGCGGTAGAGACCCCAAAAGTCCGGGGTCCATGCGGCCGAGAGATTGAAGCTGCCTAGCGAAAGAGGACTCGTGAGACCGGAACTTGTGCCGATGGTCTGGGTAGGGAAGGTTGCGCCGATGCCAGTGCCTCCAACGCTGAGTGTGGGGAACTCCGACGATCGGGTGATCTGTACCTGCGCTTGCTGCGCCAGGATGCGTTCGGCAGCGATACGAACGTCGAAATTATTGGCGAGCGCTTTTCGAATCAGTTCCTGGAGTTCGGGCTCCTGATAAACAGAGGCCCATCTCTCGTCTCCAAGAGAGCTTTGTGCCTCACTCCTCACCGGTGCGCCATCGGGCCCGCGAAAGGCGGGTGGAGCAGGCACGTCAGACCGCTTGTACTTCGGCCCCACATTGCATCCAGCAGTCAACGCGATCACACAGCTCAGTGCCAGCGAGTGCAAACCCTTCATGCGGGCTATCACAGTTGTCACGCGTGACCTCCCTCGGTCCGGGGCTGCAGTCGATCTGCGCTCGCGGCCCGGCTTCGGTCACTTTCCTCTTGCTTGCTGTCTCTGTCAAAAGGCTCTGCATCATGCTTGGAATCCATGGTGGTGCCTTTGCCACCTTTGCCGAAGCGACGCGACAGCCACTCAACCGTCGCAAAGTTGGAAGGAACAAGCAGCAATCCTACAAGGGTGGACAGGATCGTACCGCCGATCACCACGGTTCCAAGGACCTGACGCGAAACAGCGCCCGAGCCCGTCGCGGTCCACAGGGGCAGACACCCGAATGTGAACGCGAGTGCGGTCATAACAATCGGACGAAAACGAACCTGGGCTGCATTGAGTGCCGCTTCCGAGATGCTCTGGCCACTCTCGTAATTTGACTTCGCGTACTCGACGATCAGGATCGCATTCTTGGCTGAGAGACCGATCAGCATGATCATCCCGATGGTGGTGAAGATGTCGTTCTCCATCAATCGCAGATGCAGTGCGATATAGGCGCCGAGAATAGCCACCGGTGTACTGAGCAGTACGCTGAAGGGGAGAGTCCAACTCTCATACAGTGCTGCGAGGATAAGAAAGACGAAAAGAAGAGAGAGCCCGAAGACCGCCCATGAGGGCACGCCCTCTGCAGCAACCTGTTCCTGGTAGGACATGCCCTGGTAATCAAAGGCCATGCCTTCGGGCATGGTCTCTTTAAATGTCTCCGCGAGCGCGGCGCGAACTTGGCCAGAACTCACACCCGGAGCTCCGGATATGTTCAGTTGCGCTGCGGTGTACTCGTTAAATCGTTCAATGAACTCAGGGCCAGTGATCCTCTTCACGCTGACCAAAGATGCCAGCGGCACCTGACTCCCGTTCGCACTTTGCACATAGAACCGGTTGATATTGGATATATCCGCGCGGGAAACACCCTCGGCCTCGACATAGGTCTGCCACTGCCGTCCGAACCGGTTGAAGTAGTTGACCAGTTCGCCGCCCATGAAGGTCTGTAGCGTCGTATAAACATCGGAGAGCTGCACTTGCTGCTCCATCACTCGTTCCTTATCCACATCCACATATAGCTGCGGCACAGCGGGAAGGTAGGACGGAATAGCCGATGCAATTTCCGGCCTCTTCTTGAGAGCGGCCAGGTACTTATACAGGTTTTGTGTTAGAAAGTCCTGCGTGTCTTTACCTGACCGATCTTCGACGATCATGGTGACACCGCCGGAGGTGCCAATACCAGGGATCGCTGGAGGCGGAAAGGAGAAAGCAATGCCGGCGCCGCTACTGCCTAGAATCCTCTGCATGTTCGCTTGAATCCCGGTCAGCTGTTCGGCCTTAGTCTTTCGAGCTTCCCAGGGCTTAAGCGATACAAAGAAGAACGCACTGTTGGTGCTCTGCACCTGGGTCAGCAGGCTAAAGCCATTCACCTGCACAACACCGCCGATACCCGGCGTTTTCAGCAATGCATCACTTATCTCAAGAGCGGCAGCATCGGTACGCTGCAGTGAAGACGCATCCGGAAGCTGCATGGCCACGAAGAGGTAGCCTTGGTCTTCTTGAGGGATGAAGCCGCTCGGCAGCCTGACACCAAGCAGGACTGCTGCTGCCGCTAGCGCAAAGAGAAGGAAGCCGGCGAACACGGATTTGTGAATGAGCAGCTTTGAGCCCGCGACATAGCCGCGTGTTGTTCGACCAAAGAGGTTGTTAAAGCCCTCGTAAAAGCGATTCAGCAAACCCCTGCGATTCTTGTCTTTCGGTTTGAGCAAAAGCGAGGCGAGAGCCGGACTAAGCGTGAGTGCATTGAATGCGGAGATAAGTACCGAGATGGCGATTGTGATGGCGAACTGCTGGTACAGTCGGCCGGTGATCCCTGGAATGGCTGCTGTCGGGATGAAAACCGCTGCCAAGATAAGCGCAATCGCAACGACCGGGCCGCCTACTTCTTCCATCGCTTTGATCGAGGCGTCTCGCGGCGAGAGCCCTTCATCGATGTGGTGCTCGACTGCCTCAACCACGATAATGGCATCGTCGACGACCAGGCCAATCGCCAGCACCAGCCCGAAGAGAGAGAGGGTGTTGATGGAGAAGCCAAGTGCGGGGAAGATGATGAAGGTACCGATGAGCGAGACCGGCACTGCGAGTAGGGGAATCAGGGTGGCACGCCAGCCCTGCAAAAAGACGAACACCACGATGATGACGAAGACCAACGCTTCAATAAGAGTGACGAGAATCTCGTGGATACCCGCGCTGACCGCCTTGGTCGTATCTAGCGGAACGTCGTACGTGATGCCCTGCGGGAAGGTTTTCGCGAGCTCAGCCATTCGCTTGTTGACGGCCTTCGCGGTATTGACCGCATTCGACCCCGGTAACTGGTAGATGCCCAGGATGCCGGCAGGCCCCTTGTTGTAACGGCCATTTAAGTTGTAAGTTTGAGTTCCGAGCTCCACCCGAGCGACATCGCTCATGTGCACGATCGAGCCATCTGGGTTCGCACGCAAGACGATGTTGGCAAATTCAGCCGTTGTCACCAGACGACCCTGCGTACGAACGTTATAGGTAAATTGCTGACCTTTCGGGACCGGCTCGCCACCAATCTGTCCTGCAGGATTTACATTGTTCTGCGTGTTAAGAGCAGAGATAACCTGTGGCGCGGTGATGCCTAGTTTAGCAAGCTTGTCCGGATCCACCCAGATACGCAGCGCGTACTGGCCGCCGAACACCTGCACGCGAGACACGCCCGGAACACGGGCGATCTGATCTTGGATGTTGATGATCGCATAGTTGGTTAAAAAGTCCGCGTCATACACGCCCTTTGGCGAGGAGACTGAAAGCAACATCAACGGCGACGTGAGTGCTTTTTGGACTGTGATGCCTGCTGTCTGCACCAGCTGAGGAAGTTGCGACTGCGCTTGCGAGACCCGTAACTGCGAGAGGATCTGATCTGTATCTGCATTGGTCTTTACATCAAAGTCGACATAAAGTGCAGTCTGCCCGTTATTCGCATTAACCGAATACATGTACATCATGTTATCGACGCCGTTCATCTGCTGTTCAAGCGGCGTTGCAACCGACTGCGTAAGCGTCTTTGCATCGGCACCGGCGTATAGCGCGGTGACCAAGATCTCAGGTGGCACAATATTAGGGTATTGCGCTGTCGAAAGGGAGAACATCGAAACCAAACCAAGGATGACGGTCACGATCGCGATGACGATGGCAACGATGGGCCGTCGAATAAAGAATTTAGACATCGCCTACTTCCCTTCCGATTGCCCGATTGCGGCCGTGGGCGCGGCAGGACTGGTCGTCTCATGCGGCTGCACAGGCGCTCCATCACGCAGCTTCTGAATATTGTCCATGATGACCTCGGAGCCTTCGGCAAGGCCGCTTTTGACCAGCCAGTAGGGTCCAATCTGCGAGCCTAATTGGAGCGTTACCAGGTGGGCCGTGTCACCGGCGCCGACTATATAGGCCTGCTGCTGGCCTTGCAGTTCCTGCACTGCAGAGGCAGGCACCAAAAGAGCATTGTGCTGGACCTCGGTATCTGCCTTGATGCGCCCAAATTGATTAGGACGCAGCACATTACCTGGGTTAGGAAAGACGGCTGCAATACGGATAGCCCCGGTCTGTGCATCAAGGGATAGATCCACATACTCGATGTGACCCTTAGCGGGATAGATAGAGCCATTTGCCAGAGAAAGAGTCAAAGGCACCTGCGCTTCTCCGCGCAGCAGATCGCCGCCCTTGCTTCGAGCTCGCTCCACAAGACCCAGATACTCGCTGTCACTTAGAGAGAAGTAGCACTTGATGGGGTTCAAGGTAGAGACCGAAGTCAGCACAGAGGAGGTATTGACCAGGCTGCCAACCTGGATGACTGCCCGCCCGGCTACGCCCGTTATCAGCGATCGCACCTGCGTGAAGCTTAGATTCAACTTTGCCGTTTCGATCGAAGCTTGCGCGCTCCTGACCGAGGCCTCAGCTGTAGCGACATTCGCAGTTGCTTCTAGTTTTTGCTGGGTGTCGTTGTCAAGTGTGCTCTTGGCAATGGCACGCGCGGCCACCAGCGGCGTATCTCGATTCACGTTGATCTCAGCCAGCCCTAGCGCTGCTTTCGCCTGCTCTAGCGCTCCTTGCGCTTGTCCGAGTTGTCCGTTGGCCGAGTCGAGCGTCGCCTGAAAGGGGCGCGGATCAATCTGGAAGAGCACCTGACCCTTTTGTACGAGCGAGCCTTCCTTATAGAGTTGGCGGACCAGATAACCAGCTGCCTGAGGCTGGATCTGTGCATTGGTGTAACCGTCCAGTACGCCGACCCACTCGCCTGAGATCGGCACGTCGGTAGGATGCACCCGGTACACGGCCACAGGCATTGCACCCTGAGCAGGTGGTAGGAGAGGCTTGGTTGCGCAGCCACTCGTAGAGAGCACACTGACCAGCAGCAGACCAGCAGCTCCGCAGCTCAACGCTCCGCTCCGAAGCGGGCCTCTTGATCCATGCCTCAAGTCTCTCATCATCCATCCCCAGATCCGATCCACCAGCTGATGGGCTGAAGGCCTCATAAGTTTGATACACCCATGTATAGTTTATGAAGAGACTGTCGAGGCGCGACGTTGGATTCAGAAATCCTGAAAGAAAGTTCCGCCGCGAAGAAACAGAAGCAGGCACGCGCGCTCGTCACACGCGTAAAGCTGTTGAGAGCAGCGCGGGTCATCTTCGCCCGTGAAGGCTTTGAACACGCTAGCATACAAGATATTGCCTCGACTTCGGGCAGAACGCGAGGCGCGTTTTACGACAATTTCAAAGATAAAGAAGAGATCTTCCTTGCCGTGTTCGAAGATGATTTTCACCATGATCTCTCTCTGATTGGTCCTCTGATCCTCAGCCAAGCAACGATTGCCCGTCGACTCGAGGCCCTCAGTCAACATCTATCTGCCCTCGCCAAAAGCAAAGAGCGAACTCTGCTTAATTTGGAATTTAAACTCTACGCCATCCGTCATCCTCACAAGCACGCCCGGCTGGCTCGGCTGGCTTCTACGATGAGGCAACGCTGCGCGTATTACGCAGAAGAGGCACTTCTTTCCGGATTAAACGGTAGATCTACACGAAAAGGATCCATCGATCTTCTAACCCTTGCGGCAATCATCGACGGATTCGCAATCAACCGGCTATTTGACCGGGAGACAATTAATGACGATCAATTGGAGCAGCACATACGTCTCTGCCTCACAAGTTTCCTAGAGACCTGAGTCCTGCAACAACTAAAGATGACGGCTTGCCGGTCAGCCTAGAAGGAAGTGGCTTCTCCCTTTAACCTCTTTTTTGTGCGAGAGCTTGTTACTGCGGTCGCCCGCAGGATCCTGCGCACGAACGGTGCTGATACATGATCAGGCCGGTCATTGCAAGCAGCGACAAAGAGAGACCGAGTACCGCCGATGATCTTGCCCGTACCCCCATAAGGTGCCGAAATGCAGAGGCACCAGCAGCCATAGCATCCAGTCACCAGACATATGATTCTGCCCTCTATGCCAGGTAAAGAGGTACTTGCTCAAGCGCTGGTCGAAGTAGAGAAAGTTAGTGTTTTGCGTATTCTCCAATCTCTTCGCAAGCCATGTAGACCGTCAGCACAGCTCTAGGTCCCGAGCTTAAATGAAACACGGGCTGAGGCAGTCCACTAACTTAATCATCCCACCTCGACGATCCTGATACCAACCCCACCGGCGATACTTTTGGCGGTGCTGATGCCAAGGGCGAATACTTACTCATCTGAGCGACAGTTTCACTTCAGCCTTCTCTATGCATTCTAAGTGACGACTTAGCGCAGCCAAGCCGGCAGCGAGCAGGACACACAGCTGTGAGGCTGCCGTATCCACACCTGGCGTTCTGCTGTCTTTCGTACATGGCACTTAGCGCGAACTTCGCTCTCCGAAATCCTCGCATCCAGGCGCCTGGTCGCCAATCTTTCGCTTCACTCTCCCACTCTGCAGAGCATCGGCGCCAGCGCGGACGAGTGGAGATCAGCCTGATACTTTTGGCGTCGGATTTGGACGCATTTGGGTTGGCCCAGCTGCAGGTCGAAAACCAGGTTGATATTTTGATGGTGTTTAAAGGTCGCTACCGGCTCTGCGCAGATACGATCGTGCATCGCGGGAGAGTCAGGGCCAGCCTGCCAAGGTTCCTTTACGGAGTAACAACCGTCCGCACCGAGCGAAGCCCGCGTCGCTACATAGTAGCGGACGTTGTACTCACGCAATACGTCTGCGAGCTCCCGTTGCTTTTTTATGTTGTCCAGGAAGCCCTTGTCCATCACCAGGCCCTCAAGTTGGATGAGAGGCTCATCGATGAGATAGCCGACCACACCGGCTCGATCGCCCATGGCGTAGGTGCCGGGATGCTTTTGAGCAAAGTCATGTATGTCAATCGCGGCGAGATACATATCGTTGTGACTGGGCGATGCGGCTAGGCAGATCATTGCGCTGTAGCTGAGCAGAGCGGCGACAAGGATGCCGAAAGAGGCGAGTTAAAGGCGTGGTTGCAACCGGCCACTAGCTTCTCGACTCCGTCCGATAAGACGAAGGCCGCTGCGATCGCTGAAAGCAGCCACGGATAGAAGTACCACATCCACAGTGGCCAGTCGCTCAACACCGAGACAGCCGCCAGTTGCAGCAGCGGAAAGAGGAGAACAGCCAGGATGACAGGTCGACGACTTGGAGAGAGCTTGCTCTGACCTGGACGAGCAAACTGAACCACCGCGTAGAGAGTGAGAGCGATGCACGGGAAGAGCCAAAACATGTCGCGCGCGGAGCGATACCCGTAGAGGGATTGAAGCACGACGAGCGAAGGAAAGCGATGGAAGCGAAGCTGTTTCGCTTGGCCGGAGATCGGGGTAAGGAGACGAAACCAAAGTTCATTTGATACCAGGTAGGCCACCAGAGGCATTAGTCCGACACCGAAGAGCAAGGCATGGCGAACTCTCCCCTGCATGTCTCCTCTGACGATGGCGAACTCAAAAAGAAAGAGCAGGGCAACAAGGAGCACAGAGTCGAGACGGGACAGGATCATCAAGCTGGACAGCAGGCCGTAAGTGATGCAGTCGAAGGCCGACCACTTGAAAGCCGGCCGCAGGCGAAAACACGGGAGTCCCAGGGCAAGAGCCCACGTCAGACCAACTTCCATCCCAGTGCGCAACATCGTAAGCGCACAGGTGATGCATAAGATCTGGATCGAGAAGCAAAGCACAGCACTGGTGTAGAAGTACTCGCAGAGGCGAAGTGTGAAGAAGGCTATCAACAGGATCAGCACCGCTTGGACGACCGCCATGGCCGCCCAGAAAGGATAGATGGTAGAAGCATGCAGGGCCCCGCCGGCAGCGAAGAGGCGAGTGACAGCAGTAACGAATATCAGCCACAGCGGGTGATAGCCATTTGTCTTGTGAATGCCGTCAAAGCCAGAGTTGCCATGGAACGCGAGATTGCGGGCGATCTGAGCATAGTAGAAGAAATCATCCTGGTAGCCGGTGCCGAACAGCTGTACACCAAAGCGGAAGCTTGAAAAGTAAACAACGATCGCCGAAGCTGACACCGCCAGCCACGAGAAGCTGCGCAACGACTGCGCCTGGGTTTAATAAGCACGAGTAATCGACATCGAAAGGATCCGCCAATCTTTTTTATTTTGGTGGGTGAGGCGCTGCAAGAGTGTGATCTGGTGGGAGCTTCTAGCGAGCGAGCATAACACGCGGGTAAGAAGGCGTTGCAACTGCAATGCCGCTCACCTAGGCGGAGCGCAACGCGCCATTTGTGGGGGTCTACGGTAACGGCCTAGGACGACCCGATCCTCGTCCGACACCGGCAGCCGAGCAATGCTAGCCGCATCCTAAAACCATCCTATCCGTGATCACTCCCGCGCTTATCTGTGTCCGAGACACGCAACCTTGCAGCCTCTTCGTACACCCTGGATCGCGCTTCGGACAGCGACGGCAACGGACTGAAACAGGCATGTGGCGGGACTGCCGCTTGGGAGAGACGATGGTAACTATAGACCCGGACCGGGTTCAGGGGCGACACTATAGAGGTATCTTGGGTCTCGGAACCATGCTCGGGACCGGACGCTCAGTTGGGAGATCTCAGGGTGAAATCGTTGCAACGCCGCCACGTACTGAAACTGCTTGCCAGCGCGGGAGCGGGCTTAGCAGTCGGCCCGCGAGTCGCCGGCGCGGCTGCGCTGCCTGCCACTTCAGCGACAGCATCGCTCGCGCCACCCTTGTCGCGCCAGCCGCCCAGGAATCGCGCGCCTCTGGCACCAAACGCCTTCTACATGCTTCCTCTCGGCTCAGTGAAACCATCTGGATGGCTGCGGAAACAGCTTGAGATCCAGGCTGCAGGCTTGGGCGGGCACCTCGATGAGACCTGGGCCGATGTCGGGCCGAACAGCGGCTGGCTCGGTGGCACTGGCGAATCCTGGGAGCGCGGACCTTACTTTGTCGATGGACTGCTTCCGCTTGCGTACCTGCTTGACGATGATCGCCTGAAGGCGAAAGCGCAGAAGTATATCGAGTGGACGCTGACGCACCAGGCGCCCAGCGGCATGATCGGCCCGACAAGCAACGATGACTGGTGGCCGCGCATGGTCATGCTCAAGGTGCTTGCGCAGTATGAGGAGGTGACGGGCGACCCGCGGGTGATCCCGCTCCTGTCGCGATACTTTGCTTACCAGCTGAGCGCTCTGCCCGCGCGGCCGCTAAGAGACTGGGGTAAATTTCGCTGGCAGGACAACGCATTGATTGTGATCTGGCTGTATAACCGCACCGAAGACCCGAAGCTGCTGGAGCTTGCACGACTTTTGCATGCCCAGGGTTTTGACTGGCAGGCAAATTTTGCGGACTTTCGATTCACCGAGCCAATTACACCGGCAGTGATCAAGCTAAGCGAAACGAATGGCCTCGGCGATACGGCACTCGCCTCGCACGGGGTCAACAATGGCCAGGCCGTCAAGGCTGCTCCTGTATGGTCTGTGATGACTGGCAGTCCCTCCGATCGGGCGGGTATCACCCAGATGCTATCCATGCTCGATAAGTACCATGGCCTGCCGAATGGCATGTTCTCCTGCGACGAACACTTCGCGGGTCGAAATCCCTCGCAAGGCTCGGAGTTGTGCACCGTTGTCGAGACCATGTATTCGCTCGAGCAGTCCCTTGCGATCCTTGGCGATGCGAGCCTCGGAGACAGGTTGGAGATGATCGCCTTCAACGCGCTCCCCGGCACCTTTACCGATGATATGTGGGCCCACCAGTATAACCAGGAGCCCAATCAAGTTGAAGTAAGCCTGCATCGCAAGCCCTGGACAACCGATGGCCCGGAGTCCAATATCTACGGGCTGGAGCCTAACTTCGGATGCTGCACTGCGAACTTCCATCAAGGTTGGCCAAAGTTTGCAGCAAGCTTGTGGATGGCCTCGCACGATGATGGCTTGGTAGCGGCAGCTTACTCGCCTTGTGAAGTTCGGACCATGATCGGAAATACTGCGGTACATGTTTCAGAGCAGACCGAGTACCCGTTTAGGGGCTTAGTGCGTATAACAATCAACCCTGCTTCGCCGTTGCGCTTTCCTTTGCGCCTGCGCATTCCGGCCTGGGCTGACGGAACGGCTATTCATGTGAACGGGGCGCCTGTACAAGGTGTCAAGGCAGCCGAATTTATCAAGATTGATCGGACATGGAAGGAGGGCGACCTGGTGGAAGTTACTTTTTTGATGACGCCGAGACTCTCTGAAGGTTTCCATCAATCCGTTTCCATCGGACGAGGTCCGCTCGTCTTTTCGTATCCAATTGAACAGGACTGGGTCAAGCTTCGCACGCAAGGTATGACTTCGGACTGGCAGGTGTTTCCTGCGTCGCAATGGAACTATGGGATATTTGCCGGTCAAGATGCGCCGCACAATATCGGGGTAAAGGAGTCTTCGATTGGGACCATTCCGTTTGCGCTCGCGGACACTCCGGTGAAGCTAGAGATTGCAGCGCGGAAGGTGCCGACCTGGAGATCAATCGACGGTGTTGCTGACCCTGTGCCACAAAGCCCAGTGGAAAGTGGAGAGGTCGAGGAAAGAATAACGTTGGTTCCTTACGGTGCCGCCAAGCTTAGGGTCACGTCCTTTCCTCGCCTTAAGAGTTAGTCACGCACGGTCGCGACCTCGTGTCTGAGGGTTGGACCACTAAGACCTTGCTCGCATCGAGCGCCTCCGGCGCGAGGCTGCCAAGCCGCTTGTTACGCCAGGTCCTCAAGTGATTTCTGCTCTGCGGCCACACCCCAGATTGCCTGCGCTGCTCCTGCGAGAAGCATAACCGCAGAGGAACCCATGAAGCCCCAGAAAATAGGCAGGCGATCCCCGCGATTGAGCAGAGCGCCAAATACCGTAGGGCCGAGCACGCCGGCGAAGAGAGTACCGAAGGCGTAGAAGACAGCGATGGCCGAGGCGCGAATCTGCTGGGGAAAGAGTTCGCTCGTCGTAAGATAGGCCGAGCCGGCAGCATTTGCAGCAAAGAAGAAGGCGATCGACCAGCAGGTTACCTGACCGACAATGCCCAGTTGAGCGTGCAGAAAAAGCAGGTTTGAGGCGAGTAGGGCCAGCCCGGCAAGGACGAAGTTTATGGCGATCATAAACCGACGCCCTACTGTATCTACTAGGCGGCCAAGAAGGATAGGACCGCTGAAGTTAGTAAGTGCCAGGGGAAGAAAAAGGATTCCCGCATGAGCGGCGGAGACTCCATAGAAGCGCAGCAGGATGAGAGTGGCGGAAAAGAAGACTGAGTTGTAGAAAAAAGACTGCGCCATAACAAGGACCATGCAGAGAAGCGCGCGGCGACGATAGCGCGGCGCCCACAAAGTGCTTAGGCTGCGGATGGGATCCTTGGAGCGGCGTTGCATGCAGACAGTGCGAGTTTCATGAGGCAGCGGGCCAAGTTGGGACTCCACTTCATGCTCGATGACACTGATAACCGTAGAAGCTTCTCGGTCGCGGCTGTGGATGAGCAGCCAGCGTGGACTCTCCGGAATATGACGGCGCATGTAGAGGACAACCGCGGCGATCGGCAAGCCGGAAAGGCAAGCAAGCCGCCAGCCAAACCGCAAGCCGAAGGCCCTGTCAGAGAGAAACACGACCGCGACAAGGGAACCGAGGATGACGCCGATCCAGAAACTCGAGCCAATAAACAGGTTGACTCGGCCACGAACACGTGCAGGGATAAGTTCGTCGATTGCGGAGTTGATCGCCGTATATTCGCCGCCGATTCCCGCGCCGGTCATCATGCGACAGAGTAAGAAGGACGGCAGGTTCCACGAAAGTGCGGTAAGTGCGGTGGCACACACGTAGAAGACGAGCGTCGCGGTGAAGAGGGACTTACGGCCGTAGCGATCTGCAAGATAGCCAAAGCCGAGAGCTCCAAGCACGGTTCCAAAGAGATACCCGGTAGAAGCAAGACCCAGTTGCGCGTCGGTGAAGTGCAACGTTTGTGAGGATTTCAGAGCACCGGCAAGGGAGCCGCCCACACCGCCTTCTAGGCCGTCCAGCAGGAAGGTGATTCCGAGAGCGATGGCCATGCGGAGATGCCACCGGCTCCAAGGGATCCGATCGAGGCGCGGCGGAATATTTGTGGTCACTTCAGTAGGATCGCCGGCAAGAACAGTGCTCAAGAGTCCCTTCCTGGTACCAGTTAGAATTTCGAGACCATCCACACACCAACAATCATAAGCAGACCACCTATGATGCGCGGAGCGGAGGCCGGGTGTTGCTTGAAACCAATCCAACCCATGTGGTCGAGGCAGATACTAACGATCACGGAAGCAGTAAGGCTGAGGCCGGTAAACATGCCGGAACCTAGCTTTTGCGCGTACATCAGTGCGACCAGCGTAGTCACGATCGAAAGCATCCCGCCAATCCATGCCCACCATGGCGCAGCGTGCACCGCCTGTGTCGAGGGAAAGGTTTGTCGAGCAAATGCCTGGATCAACAGGATGCCAGCTAGTCCGCTGAGATACACCCAGACTGTCGTCCAGATGGGCTGCTGCCAGTACTTAAAAAGCTCCGCATTGGTACCCTGCAACGGAGTCATCGCGCCTGCTCCGATGGCGATCAGAACGATTAACCAGGTCATGCACTGTGTGATGCGGCAGCGTTCCTCCGCTACTCCACCGCATTCGTGAGGTAAACAACGATCCTCCGTTTGCTTTGGCCGCTCTGCTGTATTTCTGGTGCGCAGCAAGATGCGTGGTTGATAGTCGTGCTCGCATCATGTCTCAGCTCGATGAGGAGCACTTGGAAAACCAAAATCACCCAGCCGGAGAAGCGATTTCCAACAACGACCGCTGGGTCCGCATGAGGGTGGCACAGATGCGCCACAGCAACCCGGCAGAGGGCAAAGCTTTGTATTCGGACCAAAAGTGTCGTATATTCGGGGGAGTTGCTCGATCCATCTACCCGCTGCTGTAAATAGCAGCGTCTTCAACCATGGTTCCCAGATCCTCGCGGCAAACTCTTGGCGGAGACCGCAAGGATCTGGAGTCAACAGTCAGCGTGACTGCGGGCTTCTCCCACTATAGGGTGCCTGCCCGCAAAGTATCAACTCCACGGCCAAGCTATCTTCGCTGACCGTTGGGCAATCTGTGTGCTTTGGAGGCCAGGCAATGAGTTGTGGCAGGGAAACACATCGGGTAGCTAGCGGCGCAAAAGGCTTCACCAGCGAGCGAGCCATCTTCCACTTTCTTGCCTTGTTTTTTGCTTTTAGTCTGATTCCCTGCGCTCTCGCCCAGCGGAGCTCGAGTCGTGAAGCGATCTCTATTGAGGACCTGGCGAAGCTGGATGCCGTCACCACGGGATTGACAACAGCCGACCAGGTCTGCGCCCGGTTCGCAGCGGGCTCCGTTGCTTCGGCACCTGCCGAACTGAAAAGCCAGAATGGCGTTCTAGAACTTAGCCTGAACTTCAAGAGCGCGACCGATCCGCAGGGACTTGTCCGCTACTGTTATGTGACCAACAGAGGCCTGGAGGCGCCAACGCTTCGCGTGAGCACACCGACTCTCGCCTTCCTCTCGCTTCTTATCTTTCCGTCGCGATTGCGCCGCGCGCGGACACTTCTGCTCATGGCTCCGGTCACTGTAGCCGCTACCGTGACCAGCTGCGGCGGCAATGCTTCGCAGACTGATCCTGGATCAACCAAGAGCACTTACATGGTATTTGTAGCCGGTACCGCGGGTACTGGAAGTACGCAATTCCAAGCCACTGTCAACGTACCTATCACACTTCAGTAGCCGTTTACGGAAGATCAAGAAGAGTCTCGGAGGCAAGATGTCGGCAAGGGAATCTGTAATTCGTGCAGCGAGCAAAGCTCTCTGCGCTGCGGTCTTCCTAATCTCATCCATACTGTGGGCCAGTGTTGGTGGCAGCATCTCCGGCACAGTCAAGGATTCATCCGGCAAAGTTGTGCGCGACGCTGACCTGACTTTACGCGAGGTAAATACTGGACTGGTTTACCGCACACACAGTGACGACTCCGGCTACTTCACGCTTCCCGTTATACCAGTAGGCAACTACCAGTTGGATGTCAGTGCCGCAGGCTTCAAGAGCTACGAGCGCGCGAGAATTGCGGTTGACACCAGCGCAGCACTTAACTTGGACGCGACGTTACAGGTCGGCAGCCTGGAACAGACAGTGAGCGTGAACGACAACACGCTGCACGTCGAGACAGAAAGCACCCAGCTCGGTCAAGTCATTACGGGGCGCCAGATGAGCGCTGTTCCGCTCGATGGCCGGAGCTACACCGATCTTCTAGCTTTGCAGGCTGGGGTCGCGCCGCAGACCTCTATTACGTCTCAGACTGTCCAGGACATCGGCGCGACTATCTTGAATCCTTCCGGCACACTCAACCCGGGCACGATTTCCGTCAATGGTCAGCGAGAGTTTGCCAACTACTTCAGCGTGAACGGCAGTGACAGCGAGGAAGACGTGAATGTAGGAACCGCGATCATCCCGAACCTGGATTCCATCGCTGAGTTCAGAATCGTTACCAGTAATTTCGACGCGGAATATGGAGAATTTAGCGGCGGCCAGATCAGTGTCATTACTAAATCCGGAATCAACACTTTTCATGGAGATGCTTTCGACTTCCTGCGGAATACGGCGCTTGATGCACGCAACTACTTCTCGCCAGCGCGGGGCGTCTTTCGGCAAAACCAGTTTGGGGGCACAGTTGGCGGGCCCATCCGCAAAGACAAGCTTTTCTTCTTTGCTGACTACCAGGGCACGCGACAGACTCAGGGTGTAGATACGGGGACCATCGCCGTGCCTTCCAACGCCGACCGCGCTGGCAACTTGGCGGACCTGGCTCAGAATCTATCCGGCACTGTAAGCGGACCTTATCTCGCGACTCTGTTAACACAGAAGCTTGGCTATCCGATCGTTCAGGGAGAACCCTACTATGTACCGGGCTGCACTAGGACAAACTGCGTGCTTCCCAACGCAACCATTCCGCAAAGTGCCTGGTCGACGCCCGCCCTTGCCATGCTTCAGTACATCCCTGCGCAGAACGTCACCGGCGGCTATGCGACCTCCGCCTACAACCAGATCGTTCGCGACGATAAAGGGGCTGTGCGCCTGGACAGCGAAACTGGGTTTGGTCTGCTTTCCGCCTACTACTTCATCGACGACTTCAGCCTGAATGATCCTTACCCGGTGGCGCAAAGCGGTGCCAGTGTTCCCGGCTTCAGCGCACTCACGCTCGGGCGCGCACAGTTGCTTTCATTGGGCGATACCAAAACTCTGACAACCTCTGCCATCAATGAGCTGCACGTGAGTTACCTGAGAGACGCTACCAATGTAGGCGAGCCGCTGGGCGGACGCGGCGTCAGCCTGGCGTCGCAGGGATTTGTCAACGCCGACGGCACAAACAGCATCGTCGCTCTTGATCCTAAGGGGCAGAGCGTTGAGAATCTCAACTTCAACGCCTACTCAACCGGCGCTGCTGCAAACGAGCTTACGCAGACCAACAATACGTTTCAGGTAACAGACACCTTGACGCGCGTGATCGGCAATCACACGGTCAAGTTCGGCGGCGCGTTCCATGCAGACCAGGTAAACGCACATCCTATCGCACAATACAACGGCAGCTTTGTCTTCTCAGGCACAGAGACCGGAGTGGACTTTGCAGACTATCTGATCGGTGTTCCCAGCCAGTACAACCAAAGCCAGCTCAACCCTTTTTACGGTCGCAACAAGTATGCTGGCATCTTTGCTCAGGATAGTTGGAAAGCGACCCCTGAGCTCATTTTCAATTACGGCTTGCGCTGGGATCGAGTCGCACCCTGGTCGGAGAAGTACAACCAGATCTCTACCTTTGATCCGGGTGCTCAGTCGGTCGTCTTCCCCGGAGCCCCGGCCGGCATTCTCTATCCCGGCGACATACTCACCACGGGCAAGACTGTGCCAAACACACTCGCACCAATCGGCAATCGTGACTTCGCGCCACGGATAGGCGTCGCCTGGTCGCCCCACTCCAAGGCAGGGAGCACCTTGTCAAAGGGCCTGGGCGCGGCTGGCACCACAAGCATCCGAGGTAGCTTCGGCGTATTCTTTACGGCTATCGATGCGACCTCCATCGGTGTACTCGCGGCGAACCCTCCTTATGGAACCACGTACACCAGTCCCGTTGAACCTTTATTCGCGACGCCCTTTGTCAATGCAACGGATGGACAAAGCAACGGCCAGCCCTTTCCCTACACGTTCGCGCCGCTTACTTCTTCCCGAAGCAAGCCGGACAGAAACTTTGATTGGGGCAGCTATCTTCCGCTCGACGGCATTCCAGGTTATAACTACGCCAACCGAGCTCCCTACACCGAGGAGTGGATGCTCTCGATCGAACGTCAGGCTGGTCCTAACACTGTGATCAGTGCTACCTATGTAGGCAACAGCAGCCATCGGCAAAGGGTACTGGTGGCGGCGAACCCAGGCAATCCGCAACTCTGCCTTAGCCTGAGCCAGAATAACGAGGTGCTCGCAGGCACAACACCCTGCGGACCTAATGGAGAGAACGGCACTTACTACCCTGCGGCTGGCGGCGAGATAAACGGAACACGCGGCCCCCTGGGCTCTAACTTCGGGGTGAACGCGCTACAGTCAAACATCAGCCACGCTAACTATCATGCTCTCGAACTAAGCGCGCGCCACACCACAGGCCGGCTTGAGTTTTCGCTCGGCTACACCTACGGTAAATCGATGGACCAGTCGTCCAATCCTGCAGAAGAAGTCAATCCCTTCAACCCGGCACTTAGTTATGCGATCTCTTCTTTCGATGTGAAGCATAACTTCGTTGCCAGCTATCAATATCAGCTTCCGCTTGAACGTCTTTACCATGCTGGTCGGTTCACCGACGGCTGGTCGCTCTCAGGTATCACACACGTGGTTAGCGGCTTTCCAGTCACAATGGTCAACAATGGTGATAACTCCTTAATCGGGACCAACCCTAACGGAGTCAACAACAGCAGTATCGACGAGCCGGACTACGATGGTCATCCGCTGCAGCGTAACCACAACCCGCGGAGCGGCAGCCATGCTTACTTTGCAGCTTCTGACTTCAGCATGAATGCGTTAGGAACACCAGGAAGCGCCAAGCGGAGGTTCTTTTATAGTCCCGGAGCGCAGAATTACGACATGGCTCTTGCCAAAACTCTGCAGATCAAAGATAAGCAATCGCTTCTCTTTCGGGTCGAGGGCTTCAACGTTTTTAATCACACCCAGTTTAATGGCCCGGGGGCTGTAGATGGCGACATCGGTAGCTCAACGTTTGGCGATGCGATTAGTGCTGTGCCCGCCCGGATCTTGCAGGCCGCTCTCAAGCTTAGCTTTTAGGAAAGTCAACGGCACTCATGCATGAAGCGGGTACCGCCAGTAATCTCGCGGAGACTCTCCGGCGAAGCCTGCTTTGGTCATCCGATCTTTGCGCCTGAGCCATCCGAATAGAGCATCGAATACGTGTTAGGACAACGCCATGAACGAACCCGCCCTACCAAAAGAGTCCGTTTGGGACTACCCTCGGCCACCCCGTGTTGAGCTTGCCCCGCACCGCATTCGCGTTGTGCATGCAAGTCAGACAGTCGCCGACGCCGCTTTGACCAGTGAACGCGTTTTGCGCGTTCTTGAAACGAGCCATCCGCCGGTGTATTACCTGCCCCGCGCTGCGATCGCCATGCGGTTCCTCGTGCCGTCTCAAGCCCGGCAAAGCTTTTGCGAGTTCAAGGGTTTGGCAACCTTTTGGTCTCTCTCGATACCCGGTCACGAATCCGCCAATGCGGCGTGGAGCTATGAGTCTCCATCGCCCGCCTATGCCGCTCTGGCCGGCTACTTTGCCTTCTATGCGAGCCGGGTCGATGAGTGCTGGGTTGGTGAGGAGCGCGTCATGCCACAGCCTGGAGACTTCTACGGAGGCTGGATTACCTCCAATCTGCGCGGGCCCTTCAAAGGGGCGCCAGGCACTGGCCGTTGGTAACGTGTAGTCGGCCATCCGTACCCCAAAGTGACAGCAGCCTTGATTGCTGGTAGAAGCTATGTAGCTTAAGACGGTAGGGCGTTCTTGGACTCAGCGACATTTGCTCTAGCGGATACGAACAAAGCGAAACTGAATCTAGAACCTGCGCTAGTGCGACTTATCACAGATGACTACGACGTTTATGAGGCAGGCGGCAATTGAGCCTGACGGTTAGATCTTGATGGGTAGCGTTGGGGAAGCCGAAGGCAGGGAGCTTTGAAGATCACTGTCGTGGAAGCATGCAGTGGGAGATCATTGAGGCGAGGCTTACCGGATGAAAGTTGCGATCGTTACAGGTGCAGCCCAGGGTTTCGGACGGCGTACTTCAGAGGTGCTGGCAGGCGCCGGCTATGCACTTTTATTACTGGATGTGCAGTCGTGTGCAGCGGCATTGGCTTCGATAAGGGCTGTCGGTGCAGACGCCGAACAGGTGGTGGGCGACATCCGTGATGAGCCGTTGGCAGCGAGAGCGGTCAAGGCAGTGCGGGAGCGCTGGGGCAGGGCCGATCTACTGGTGAACAACGCTGGCGTTAGCCATATCGAACCAGCCGAGACGACTGAAGGCACCACGTTCCGGTGGGTCCTGAAGGTAAATCTACTCGCACCCTTTCTACTGGCCAAAGGTTTTGCGGCGATCATGCTGGAACAACATAGCGGCAGCATCGTAAACGTGGCCTCGATTGCAGGCCTGGTGGGCATTGCGGATAGGTCGGCTTATAATGCCTCAAAGCATGGGCTGATCGGATTGACCCGGACGCTGGCAGCGGAGTGGGGCGGTCACGGTGTGCGCACGAATGCGGTTTGCCCGGGATGGGTGAAGACGGATATGGATGTGGCGGACCAGGCTGGTAGGTCGTACACCGATGCGGATATCGAGGGTGTTAATCCGATGGGTCGGTTTGCGACACCGGACGATATCGCCCAGGCCATCCTTTTCTTGGCGGACCCGGAGCGAAGCGGCTTCATCAACGGACAGGCGCTGGCGGTAGATGGCGGCTGGACAGCGGATGGAAGTTGGCAACGTCTAAGGATGTTAAAGCGGTAGACACTCGGTTCATCATTGAACTTGCTCAGTTCACATCACCAAAGATCTTTCGCCGATTCCTAGCCGCTCGACTTCGTCCTCCCTAATCCGCCTGCCTAGGCTTGCGGCGGACGCGACTTTCGCGAGGCACCCGTTGATCAGCAATCTAGCAGGCTCGCAAAGGTATTCCTCTTGAGAGCAGCTAGCTTCACTGTGCCTGTATGATTCACAACATGACCGAGACCTACCTGCTAAGCGGCCTCCTCCTCCCTGAGCTCGAGTACGAACTTGCAAAGACCCGCCGCGTCTTGGAAGCCGTGCCCGACGGCAACAACGAGTTCAAACCGCATGAGAAGTCGATGCTGCTGAATCGACTGGCTGGCCACACGGCTGAGTTCGCAGGTTTTCTACCGTTGATTTTGACGGTGCCTGGCATCGATATGCAAACCCCGTCTGACCCGCGCAAGATTCTCCGCATGGAAACCAAGGACCAACTTCTGGTCGAGTTTGACGAACTCGCCGAGCGAGCGATAGCTGCCCTGAAGACCACCACAGATGCCGCCTTCGACGAAACGTGGACGCTTCGTCGCAAAGGCGACCCTGTTTTTACGGGCACACGCTACGCGGCCTACCGCAACAATGTGCTGAACCACATGATTCATCACCGAGGCCAGCTGACCGTCTACCTGCGGCTGCTCAACCAGCCCGTGCCCGGCACCTTCGGCCCCTCTGCTGACGGTCTATGAGCCTGGCTGCAGGACGGTATGAGTGCAACGGTGCAGAATCTGGCAACTCTTTGCACACGCCAGCCGCTCCACCTTCCCCATTTTCAGATCCACACCGACGAGAACGTGCGCTGTTTGAAGAGCGTCACGCTTTGAAAAGCTATCTTCGCGATCCGACTAGCCACTGTCCCGCAGGAAGTGTTCAGACTGCGGGGGTCAGGTCCGCTGTAACTTACAACTTGAGGCGCCTCAGCGTAGCTCTTTCAGCTGGGTCCAACCGCTACTGCCGGCTTGACCATTGGGATTGTAAGAGGCCGAGTCGGTGAGAATGTACTCGTTCATATTGCCGGTCGTGCTAGCCCAGGCGTGAGCGTATTGGTTGGATAGCTGAACGTTCTGGCCGGTGGAAGGATCCTTGTAGATCGCCTGGTCGCCCATGTGCAAGGAAAACTGCTGAGCGCCGCGATCAAAGGCTGCAGCCCGTTCGGCTGTCACATTTGCATGTACCTGCGCTGCGTACTGCTGGCTGTCTCTCTGGGTGCCGGCGTTTCTCATCAAGGTGTTCGAGTTATCCTGCGCCATCTCCTGGTGGATCTGCGCGATCTTCTGCTGGGTCTGCTGGTTCATGATCGCGATGTTGTGCTCCGTCCGCGCGTTGTCTTCCAGGATCGATGCCCGCATATGCATGTTATAGGCAGTCGCCTCGGGATTGATCCTGGTTGAGTCGAGGATCGCCGTAAGCAGCTTTTCGTTGCTGTCGAGATGCCCGGCCGGCGCATACATGATGGCCAGCAGAGGCACGTCGACCGTCTGCACATAACCTCCACCCGGCGCAGGATCAGACCGCACAGTAGTGACCGAGACCAGCCAGGCCTCGTTGGGTTTGCCGTCCGGTCCTTTCCCGGAGATGCGTAAGCGTCCGGCCTCGGCAGAGATGTGGGAGGGCGGCGTGCGGCTTTGCGCCGCCTGCTGCGCGAGCTGCTGGTTGACCTGTGCAAGGACCACAGGCAGGTGCTCGGTGAGACCGGGAATCGGTTGCAGCGAGCCGATTACTTGGCTGCCTGGCACAAGCTTTGGCACCGCCGCAGCCAGCCCCTCCGCCATCGGCTTGGGCGGCTCGAGGCGACAGTTCTGCGCCGTGTGGCCCTGATAGTACTGGCGCATCTGCTGCAGAGCAGCAGGATTGGTGGCCCACATGGAGACGAAGCCACCAATCACGATGAGTCCGATTCCCTTGTCAGCGCTTGCCGCCTGGTAGTCCCAGCGGCCCGCGGTGTAATTACAGTCCATCTTGTGATCCGGCAGAAAGCTGGGCCTGGCAGCGAAGGTCCAATCCGCGGGGACCAGCAACTTCACAGCTTTCACGTTGTCAATAGCTCCGGTCTCAAAGTTCTTATACTGCTCCCCATGAAAGACCTCGTGCAAATGCCAGACCTGCCCGTTTGCCGGGCCTGAGGAGTGCTGCTGACTTTGCATCGGGCTACACCCTGGGAGAAGGAGAGCCATAGAGGTAGCCAGGCCAAGCAAGCGTGCAGTCATTCAGCTCCTTTGATCGCGTGAGTGGTTTCGATTTTGGGTTAGGCCGGCGGCACCATGCGCACTTGGCTTGCTGAATAGACGGCCGGCGGCAGCAAGGTGGACGAGCATGACTCTCTCGCCCTCGGTCCGGTGCTGTTCACGTTGTACACCGTCAGCCGCGGCACCCTCAAGCTGTCCGCGCGGTTCCCTGCGCTGGATACACCCCAGCCATACATGCGCTATGACGTCGATGCAATTCGAGATGGTGTGGACTCCGTATGCACGCTTGCGATCTCGAACATCTCTCCACGACGCTGCTTTCCACGAAACCCGGAGCGAAGGCCATGCCCGACCAACCGAATACTGGCGCACGGTCGGGATTGCGGCTTCTAAATCCTAGGCTTACCGCCTGGATGCAAGCACGTCCCTCGCGGAGCGCCTGCTTTCTTAGGCTTTCAAGATAGCAGTGCGAGATCTCTCCATGCTGAGCATTCCCGCACAAATGCAAGATCTAAAATATTTTGCGCAAGACCGCTGCGCGATACGCTCGGTAGATACCTTGGACAAGATAGGAACCCTCGGGATCGTTGGTGCCATCCATAGGCAAAAACACCGTCGTACCCTCTCGGCACGAGAGCATGTTGCTCACCACCAGTATCCGCATCATCCAGATCGCTGCCTTCACCTCTCGGCAGTCGACTCCGAGCCATCCCGCATGCTCATCGCTTGAAGCCTTCCATCCCGTGTCTCGCTCGACCGAATGGATGATTTTGCGGGAGAGCATGCGATAACTCTCGGAACGGAGAATTTCTTCAGAGATCGAGGGCGCGAGTAGTGGAGACTCCCTATCCATCCTCGCCAGCAGTCGCGCGATCGACTGGTGCTGGCTCGACGAAGTATGTCCCTGCCAATAGTGGAAGGTCTTCGCAAGCACCGTCACAAGATTCTTGACTTCTTTCTCAACCCGAAAATCCGGTCCCGCAGGAACAGTCAGAATGAGACCTTGAACTCTAGCGGAGACATTCTCCATCACAATCGCTCGAGCGAGCCAGCCCGCCAACGCGGCACTGGTGCAGTAAATCTTGATCCATCCAAGCATGGGAGCAGGCTCTGCGAAGAGGCCGGTCACCATTCGCGCGCCGCGGCATATCTCCTTGACAACTTCCTGGTAACGATCAGCAGCCGCCTCGATCTCCTCTCTGCGCCCGGGCACCAGCAGCGTGCCCCTGTGCGGCGGCCCACCAGCCATGGCAAGATCACAGAAAGAGCCCCAGATCTCATCCCAGGCAACCTTGCCATCGCTTCCGTACTTCAGGCTGGCTGACCCCATCGACACAGGCTGCACGTCCTCGTAACTATCCCGGTATTGCTCCGGAAGCATCGTTCTCAAGCGCTCATCCAGGTCGTCAAACTCTGCAGTTGCTGTCACTTCTTCTCCACATATACATGCGAGTGAGTTACGCCACCGTGACTGTGACCGCCCTGCGCAAGCTCAAGCGGAACTCCTGCTGTTCCAAGCGTGCGGCGTTCCATTGTCCTTATCCACGTCATCACCCACTCGATGACTTCATGCAAGCCGTGACCGCTCTTGAGGTCGGTAAAAAGGAACGGCCGCATGCCGCGCATCTTCTTCGCGTCGCGGTCCATCACTTCGAGCGAAGCGCCGACCATCTCAGCGAGATCAATTTTGTTGATAACGAGGAGCGAGGACCGGCATACACCAGGACCACCCTTACGCGGAACCTTGTCGCCCCCTGCCACGTCGATCACGTATATCCACTCATCCACAAGCTCTGGGCTAAAGGCGGCAGAGAGATTATCTCCGCCGCTTTCAATGAAGATAAGTTCAAGCCCAGGATGAAGGAGCTCCAGGTCCTCGATCGCCTCGAGATTCATGGACGCATCCTCGCGAATAGCCGCGTGCGGGCAGCCGCCGGTCTCGACGCCGCGGATGCGGGACGCATCAAGCGTACCCTGACGCATTAGAAACTGGGCATCCTCCAGCGTGTAGATATCATTTGTCACAACGGCGAGGTTCACCGTCTCGCGGAGGCGCCGGCTGAGCGCGTCGACAAGAGCTGTTTTCCCCGAACCCACAGGCCCGGCAATTCCTATCCGGTACGCGCGATTCTTAAGCGTGCTCATCTAGCAGGTCTCCTTCATAGCGCGACGGAACGCCGTCGCCGCAAACTTAGCTAAAAGAGAAAATACCGCTGCGCCATCGGCAGCTCCCCGGCTGGTTCGCAAGTCAACATTTCTCCGTCGGCTCGGACCTCGTATGTCTCAGGGTCCACCTCAAGTGTCGGCATCGCCGAGTTATGCACCATGTCTGCCTTCCCTACGCTCCGGCAGCCGTTGACCGCAACCAACCTCTTGCCCAAGTTGAGTGCTGCAACCGAACCATTGGCAATGGCTGCCTTTGAGGTAAAGAGCACACTTGTCGCCTCCGGCGCACGCCCAAAAGAGCCAAACATCGGTCGGTAGAGCACGGGCTGCGGCGTTGGAATCGAGGCATTGGAGTCTCCCATCACGCTCCACGCGATAAATCCGCCCTTCACGATGATCTCCGGCTTGACACCAAAGAATGCCGGCTTCCAAAGCACCAGGTCGGCAAGCTTGCCTGGTTCGATCGATCCCACTTCGCTCGCTATGCCATGCGTCAATGCAGGATTGAGCGTGTACTTTGAAACGTAACGTTTCACGCGGAAGTTATCGTTGCGGGCCGAGTCCTCGGCCAGCGCGCCACGCTGCCGCTTCATCTTGTGCGCGGTCTGCCAGGTACGAAGAACCACCTCACCAACGCGTCCCATGGCCTGCGAGTCACTCGAGATCATCGAGAACACGCCGAGGTCGTGGAGCACGTCTTCAGCAGCAATCGTCTCAGGACGAATGCGGCTTTCAGCGAAAGCCACATCCTCGGGAACAGAAGGGTTGAGGTGGTGGCAAACCATGAGCATGTCGAGGTGCTCGGCGATGGTATTTCCTGTGAACGGACGCGTTGGGTTGGTCGACGATGGAAGCACATTTGACAGCGCGGCGATGCGGATGATGTCAGGAGCATGGCCGCCGCCGGCGCCTTCTGTATGGTACGTGTGGATGGTGCGGCCGGCAATTGCGGCGATAGTATCTTCGACAAAGCCTGCTTCGTTAATCGTGTCAGTGTGGATCGCGACTTGAACATCGTAGTCATCAGCAACGCGCAGGCAGGCGTCGATCGCGGCAGGCGTGGTGCCCCAGTCTTCGTGGAGCTTGAGGCCGCAGGCGCCGGCCTTTAGCTGCTCTTCCAGAGGCTCCCGCTGGCCCGCGTTGCCTTTGCCGAGGAAACCAAAGTTCATTGGCCACGCCTGCGCTGCCTCAAACATCCGTGCCAGGTTCCACGCGCCGGGCGTACAGGTGGTAGCGCAGGTGCCGGTGGCGGGGCCTGTGCCGCCGCCGATCATCGTCGTGGTTCCGTTCGACAGAGCCTCGTAGACCTGATTGGGCGAGATAAAGTGGATGTGGCTGTCGACGGCGCCGGCGGTGACGATGCGGTTCTCGCCAGCAATCACCTCGGTCGATGCCCCGACGATCAGCTCTGGATGCACGCCAGCCATCGTGTCAGGATTTCCCGCCTTTCCAACCTTCACGATGCGCCCATCGCGAATGCCAATGTCGCCCTTCACAATGCCCCAGTGGTCAACGATCAGCGCGTTCGTAATCACGAGGTCGAGCACCCCGTGACGCTCACCTCGCGCTTCAAGAAGAGCGCCGGAGCTCTGGCCCATGCCGTCGCGGATCGTCTTGCCCCCACCAAAGGTGATCTCGTCACCATAGACGTTAAAGTCGCGCTCTACCTCAACAATCAGGTCGGTATCAGCAAGGCGGACACGGTCGCCCGTGGTCGGTCCATAAAGATCGGCATAAGTCCGCCGCGGCAAGGTATGGCTCACGCTTTGGCTCCCTTGTTTGGTTCGATAAGTCTGCCATTCACGAGCCCTCGATGCCCATATACCTCGCGGCTGCCCGCGAACGCTACGAGCTGCACCTGCTTCTCATCCCCGGGCTCAAAGCGAACCGCCATCCCGGAGGGAATATCGAGCCTCATTCCGTACGCCTGCTCACGATCGAAGGCAAGCGCCCGGTTCACTTCGAAGAAGTGATAATGGCTGCCGACCTGAATGGGTCGATCGCCTTGGTTGCGAACTACGACAGAGGCGGTCGCGCGACCCAGGTTAAGCAAAATGTCACCCTCGGCCAGCAAGTACTCTCCAGGCCTTGGCGAGCTACCCCCTGTTCCGACGCCGGCCCCAATCGGATCATGCAGCGTGACAAGCTTGGTGCCATCCGGAAAAGTCGCCTCGACCTGCACCTCGTGGATCATCGCTGGAACACCGTCCAACAGGTCGTCCGCGCTGAGCAGCGTCGTCCCGAACGCCATGATGTCAGCGACAGACCGGCCATCTCGCGCCGCCTCCAATACCTCGGCCGTCAGGATTGCCATCGCCTCAGGATAATTTAGCTTGAGGCCACGGCCTTGCCGCTTTCGGGCGACATCGGCAGCTAGGTGGAGCATCAGCCGTTCCTGTTCGCGCAGCGTTAAATGCATGGTTCCCCTCCAATGCTAGTAAGTCTTGCGAGGAGCTATGGCCTCACGCCCGCATAGCTGGCGCTTGGCCGCCGACCAAAGAGTTTGCAGCATCGCCGGGATCGTGACGGAGCAGTCAAGCATGCCGCGCACCAGCACGCCGTGCGCTGGCAGCGTCGTGACGCCCCATAGCGAACTACTTTGCTCACCTTCCCGCGCGGGCTCTCGCTCGAACTCTGTCCTGTATACGACACTCTCCAGCGCCTGCTCAAGCGCGCGCATCTCGGCCGCGCTGCTACCCGCACGTACCGCCAGGAAAGTAACGAGGTACTTCGCAGCGCCGAAGCGGGCAGGGGTTCGCATCGGCCAGCGCGAGGGTTCAAGCAGCAGGCGATCGTTATAGATCGCACTGCCCGCCACCTTGATTTCGGTTGCGAGTTTGAGGCGTTCATAAGCAAAGATCTCGCCTGCAGCGGTACGGCCTGGCGCCACTGTGTCCCAGCAAAAAAGCGTTGCGCCTTCTTCGAGTGAGTAAGAGTTCTTTTGGAATGTCCGCGATTCTCGGAAGGGGATCAGCGCGTCCGGAAGGTATTCGAGTGTCGCCCCTTGTTCAAGCCGAAAGCAAGAGACAAGGCTCGCATCGGAGGCGCCCGTACGTGGCCGGTACAGGCGTGTTGAGCCTGTGGTCGTGATCTGCGCCTCGGCGCCGGGGAGCAAATGTGCGGTTAGCTTGAGAGCATCGCCCCCAAAGATGCCGCCCGAGACGTTATGCAAATGCACCAGGATTTCTCCATCCTTAAGCACAAAGCCACGCACAACCCTCCATGGTGGATCCTGCCGAAGACAACGGAATGCAGTCGCAGAGCCGTGCTGCTCAAACGCAAGCACTAGCTCCGCCGTCATCCCCATCAACTGATGAAGAGCCGCGTTGCGAGTTGTGGATGCCGCATCGAGGCAATCTCAAGCATAGGCTGCAGGTTCCATAACTCTTCGCCGGCAAGCTCTTCGCAGGCACAGCGCCTTGCCTCTTCTACTGTTTTAAGCAGCGACGGTTTTATGTGCCAAAGCAGCTGCATCGCTGCCGTCTGGCCTAGCGGCAGCAGGCGCTGGCATGCAAAGATCGCGCCATAAATCGACTGGTGGAGATACGCGGCTGCGATCATACCCGCATCCATCCGGAGCACGCTGCCGACGCGCCCGAAAGCAGCGGCGAGGTGTACATTGCCCGCCATTTGGAAACGAGGCTCCTGGCTGCCGATCAGGCTCGTAGACAGCGCCAGGAAGCGCTTGCCGAGCCGCAGGCTGGCCTCGCGAGTCTCGCGGGCGGGCTTGTAGGATGAGATCATCGCGTTCAACGCGTGCCACTCCGGCTCACTGCGAATCCCATGCGCCTTTAGGCAAAAAACTGCCTCGCTATACCCTTGTCCCGCGAGCCACTCCTCAAAAAACACCGTAAGGTTCACATCCTTCAGCCCGGCTTCGGCAATCAGCGTCTCCACTCCAAAGCTGTGAGCCGTCGCCCCGATCGGGAGCGCGCTGTCAGCCAGGTGGAGCAGTTGCAACCAGGCCACTGAGGCAGCACTGGCCTGCGAATTCGTATGGATGCCTAAGTTCATACAGGTTTGACAAAGTGCAGGTACCTAGTCGGCTCTTGTTCTCATCGTGAAAAAGAAACCGGAACTCCGCACCAGCACAGAAAGGCGATTGTATATCAATATACAATCAGAAGCGCAGCTTCGCAGCCCGGCAGCTCAGCCGCAAAAAGAGGGAGATACTTATGAAAGTTGAACTTGCGGTGAGCGTTTCGGCGCCTGATCCTCTCAGGAAACCTCTCTGGATTTCACTTGCCGACAACGTAGCCAACCTTATCGCGAACGCGATCGCAACTGGACACATCGCTCCCGGCGCGCGTATCGTCGAGACCTCACTCGCCGAGCGGCTCGGCGTCAGCCGCGTACCGATTCGAGAAGCTCTGAAGGTACTGCATGCGCAGGGCATTCTCACCGGCGGCGGCCACCGCGGCTACCATGTCTCGACGTTTGGACCAGAAGTAACGCAGCAGATCCTCGAAGTGCGCCTGATGCTCGAGTCTTTCCTGCTTCGCGATGCGATCGCTAACTGGCGCGCCGGCGTGGAAGATATTGAACTTCTTCAGATTCCTATCGACGAGATGAAGCGCGCCGCGAAATCTGAAGACATGGCCGCCTCCCTGATGGCCGACCTTAACTTTCATCGAGCCATCCGCGACGCGGCACGCAATCCCATCGTCGGAACTCTGTGGGATACCATCGCCCGCCACGTGATGATCGTCTTCAACTTCGAGCGCTACCGCGATAAGGATTTGCATGCCATCGCCGCACAGCATGAGGAGTTTCGCGCCTTCATCTATGGGCAGGTGAAGAGGCCGAGCGCTCCTGAAAAGCTGAACGCCGCGCTCGAGGATCATATCCTGCTCATCGAGCGTAAACGTCGCAAGAAATCCTGAGCCACCGGGAAACATTAACCGAAGGGGCCCCTTCTTAATCGGACGGAGAGACGCACCGTTTCTTTAAGTGACCTTTTCAGCGCCCTGACTTAAACGGGAACAGCCACCCAGCGACGCTCACGTTCAGAGATGCGAATCGCATCGAGCACGAGCTGGTTGCGCAGACCATCCAGGAAAGTAGCGCCCTCACGTAGCGATCGGCCCTCGGCAATCGCGCCGCACAACTCGCGTAGAGCACCCACCACAGACTGATTCCAAATTGCAGCGTTCACGCCGGCAAGCCCCGCATGAGGATCTTCCACCTGCAGCTCGGCAAGCGGCTCTCCCACAGCAGCAACCATCAGGCGTTCGGTATCGTTCGAGAGGGTGATCGTGCCCTCACTCCCATAGATAGCAAGCTCATTTCGCTGACCATGGTGCGCAATGGTGCTGATCAGGACATCCGCCATCAGGCCATCATGAAACTCGGCGGTAAACCGGACCAAGTCGTCCGCCGTCGCGACCCAGCGCTCGCCCGTCTCACGGTCGATGCGATCGGGCACAATCGTCTTCACCTCACCCGAGACTGCCTGGATCTCTCCGAACCACCATCGCAGCAGGTCCACCTGGTGGGAACCATTGGCCCCAAGGCGGCCACCGCCCTGCTCCGCACTCGACCACCAATCTCCGCGAGCGCGCGAGGCCGGATCAGCCCAGGTGCTGCCGACATTGTCGACAGCAACGTGACGGACCTTCCCGATCGTCCCCTGCTCGAGAAGCCTTTTGATACATTGCCGTTTGGCATTGAAGCGAAGTTCGTGATCGATCATGTGCACGCGTCCGAGCGACTCGGCGCGGGCAAGCATCGCCTCCGCCTCAAGCGCGTTCATCGCTGTCGGCTTCTCGCACAGCACGTGCGCTCCCGCATCGAGCGCCGCCAGAGCCATGGGGGCGTGGGTCACCGTAGGAGTCGCGATGCAGACCAGATCAAAGGCATGCTCAGCAAGCATCTGCCGCCAGTCGTCATACACATGTGGGATGGTAAAGCTCGCAGCAGCCGCCTGCGCGCTGGCGAGTCGCGCACTCGCAAGCGCAACTACCTCAACCCCCGCGATGTGCCGGAAGGCAGGCAAAAAGGCCGCCTTGGCAAAGCTAGCGCCAATGATTCCAACCTTCATAGACTTCCTCTCGTCTCGCACTCCAATAGTCAAGTTCTATACAGTCACTTGCATTTCATCAGCCACTCAATGTAATACAATCATACGATGTTGAAGCTCAACGTGCGCCTGCCCCTCACCGCGGTTCCTGTCCCTACCTACCGCGCTGCGCGGAACAGCTTCAACAAACAGGACGCGACTCGATGAGGCTTGCAGGCAAAGTCGCCATCATTACCGGTGGCGCCAGCGGCATGGGCCGCTCCACAGCGGAGCTCTTTGCCCGCGAAGGCGCGCTTGTCGTGGTCGGTGATACCGACTCTGTCGCGGGAAATGGCGCGGTTGAGGAAATCAGCGCCGCAGGGGGCGCCGCAATCTTTGGCACCTGCGATGTTTCGATCGAGCAAGACGTAGCGGCCCTTATCGCACTGGCCGAAACCAAGTACGGCCGGCTCGATATCTTCTTCAACAACGCCGGCATCGAGCAGCCGCTGACCTCATCGGACGAACTCGACTGCGCCCTCTTTCAGCGCGTGGTCGACGTCAACCTCAAGGGCACCTTCCTCGGCTGCAAATACGCCATTCGTTCCCTGCTCAAAACAGGCGGCGGCACGATCGTCAACAATAGTTCGGTCAGCGCCTTCGCCAACGTCGGTGGCAATCTCTCCTACGCCGCCACCAAGGGTGCCATCATGTCGATCACCCGCGTGCTCGCCATCGAGTATGCCAAACGCAATATACGCGTCAACGCCATCTGTCCGGGCGTCATCGACACGGGGATGAACAGGCGCAACCTGGATCTGTCTGACGACCCCGACCAGCTAGCACAACGCTGGATGTCCGCTACCCCCATGGGGCGCATGGGCACAGGGGATGAGGTCGCCGAAGCTGTCCTTTATCTTGCCTCAGCGCAGTCTTCTTTTGTCACCGGCATCGGCCTGCTCATCGACGGGGGCCGGGTCGCTACCTAAGCTCGCTCTACAGACTCTGTTCCATGCAACACTGCATTCTGTCCGCTGAAAGGAGTGGCTCCCTGGCTTCCAACGTAAAATCGATCAAGCACATGGCCTTTGCAGTACGCGACGCGGATGCAGCTCTAAAGACTTACTCACAGTTTCTCGCAGTCCCTGCCGACACGCCGATTATCGACTACATGAAGTCGAGAAACCGGGTCGCCGTGTTTCAACTGGGCGGCATCGAGTACCAACTCTGCCAGTCCATGGACTCCGACGGCCGCTTCGCATCCTGGATCGCGGAGCGCAATGCGGAAGGTCTGCACCACATCTGCTACGAGGTCTCGAACATCGACCAAGCGCTTGTCCACGCACAGTCCGAAGGTGCAACTCTGCGCGAGTGCAAGGCCTGCAAGATCACCGGCAGCCACGCGCATCCCGAAGGGTTTGTAGCCTTCCTCGACAAGGACGCCGGCGGCATCGAGATAGAGTTCATGCAGGTTTACACGCCTGAAGAGCTGGCCCACTACGCTGTGGTCAAGGGTATATGAGCAAGAGGAAGAACACGACCACCGTCGCCGTTGGCAGCGCGATCGCGGCGCCCGGCACGGCCGTTCGCGGCAGCATCCCCGTCACCCGGCTCGCCGCGGGCGCCCTGCTTGAGATTCCAGTCATCGTCATCAACGGTCTCAACCCTGGGCCTTGCCTTTGGATCGATGCCGCCATTCACGGCGATGAGCCAGAGGGCACGCTCACCTGCCACTCGCTCGCACGGCAGGTTTCCCCCGAGCAGCTTTCAGGCACGCTCGTGCTTGTACCCGCCATGAACGCGCCCGCCTATGAGGCAGGCCAGCGCGGCAATCCACTCGACACCTTCAGCTATGACCTCAACCGCATCTATCCAGGGCGCGCGCAGGGTTACCTGACCGAACGGCTTGCTTGGGCACATGCCGAATGGATGACGAAAGTTGCGGACCTCGAGATTGCGATCCACTCCGGCGGCGCACACTCGTACCTGTCAGAGACAATCTTCGTCAACGAAGATGACAAATCAGTCGAATTGGCCAAGGCCATGGGCAAGGGTTGGGGTCTTGTGCTCTCTGCCATCAGTCCCAAGGGAAACCCCATGGCGGCCATGCTTGAAGCGGGCAAGACCGGCATCACGGTCGAGCTGGGCGGCCGCTCTGCGACATCGCCCGAAGCGATGAAGCGCGTTGAGGCGACTCTGTCTGAAGCCATTCTCAACGTCATGCGGCACTATCAGATGCTTGAAGGCAAAGCTCACTCTGCAGAGTTTCACTGGAAGGGCGTGCAAGAAGCGCTCCTCGCGCCGGTCAGTGGCCTCTTCCTCCCCGACGACGGAGTCGCCTGCCAGAAGCCAATGAAGAAGGGCGATCGCATCGCGCGCATCGTCGACATCTGGGGTGACACGCAGGGCGAGTTGGTCGCGCCTGCTGATGGGATGATCTTCGGCCTGCGCGCGCTTGCCAATACCACCACTGGCGACTGGTGCTGTTTCTATGCCAAGCTGAACGGCCGGCGCGACGGATGACGACGCGCGCGCCACTCCCCTCGGGTTCCCAGCCCTCCCACCTACGTGATCTGCGCGGCTACGGCGCGACGCCACCGAATCCTCAGTGGCCAGGCAATGCGCGGGTTGCTCTCAACTTCGTCCTGAACTATGAAGAGGGCTCAGAGTACTCAACTCTCGACGGAGACGGGTACTCGGAGCGTGCGCTGCTCGAGGTCCCGACCTCGCGTGTTCCGATCGGCCAGCGCGATCTTGCCGCCGAGTCGATGTACGAGTACGGGGTCCGCGTCGGCTTCTGGCGACTTCGTCGGCTATTTATAGAACGCCAACTGCCGTTAACCGTCTTCGCCTGCGCACGCGCTCTCGAACACAACCGCGAGGCGGCCGACGCAATCGCTGATGCAGGCTGGGATATCTGCTGCCACGGCTGGCGCTGGGTCGAACACTTTCTGCTGAAGGAAGACGAAGAACGAAACCACATCGAGTGGGCCATTGCCTCGCTCAAGCGGACTGTTGGACGCAGTCCGAGCGGATGGTACTGCCGCTACGCACCGAGCGAGCGAACCCGGCGCCTGCTCGTCGAAAACGGCAGCTTTCTCTACGACAGCGATGCTTACAACGACGATCTGCCCTACTGGGCATTAGGCACAGTTCGTCCTCACCTGGTCATCCCCTATTCGCTGGCTGTCAATGACTCGAAAATTCTTGGCGGCACTCTGGTCACTGCGGGCCAGTTCTTCGAATATTTAAGAGACACCCTCGATATGCTTCGCGAAGACGGAGCCACGCACCCGCGCATGATGAACGTGGGCATGCACCTGCGCATCCTTGGCCACCCTGGGCGCGCGGCCGGGCTGGCGCGTTTTCTCAACTATGCAGCCGCGCTTCCCGATGTCTGGATCTGCCAGCGCGAAGAGATCGCGCAACACTGGATCGCGCGGTTCCCAGCCCCTGTGCATGTCGACAATCCAGTGACTGCCAATATTGAGGAGAACCTTGAGCGGGACGGAGATCCAGCCTGTGACCCATTTGCTTCGCCTCTCCCCTCCGAGGCCTGAGGCCTTCGCGCCATTCGGTGCCCTGGTCACTCGGCCGGAAGAGCCGGGTCAACGGCGCATGTATACGCAGTGGCTTGGCAGCAAGCGAGCCGGCATGACGCCTCGCCTGCACGTGAATCACGTGCGCATGTCCTCGCTGCCATTGACCATCAGCACCATGGAGCGGCATCTTCACTCCGCTCAATTCTTCCTCCCTCTCGATGTCGCGCGTTTCATCGTTGTCGTGGCTCCAACCAGCGCGACTGGCTCTCCGGATCTCGCGTCTGCAACCGCATTTCTGATCCCCGGCACCATCGGTATCCTCTATAACTCGGGTGTATGGCACGCCGGCATCACTGTGCTTGAACGAGCAGGAAGCTTCAGCGTTCTGATGTGGCGCGACGACAGCGACGATGATGAAGAGTTCGTAGAACTGGCATCCCCACTTTTCATAGAGCCATAACTTCATCACTCGTTTGCAGACGCTTTTCAGTTGGTGTAACGGAGCCTTGCTGCCATGCGCCCTTCCTTTGTCCTCTCCGCCCTCGCCGTCTTCGCAGCCTTGCTCATCTTCTACGCACACAAAGCTGGCGTGCACCATTCGCACACGGACATGCGCTCGAGCAGCACATCGATAACCTCCGCGGCAGACACGCTGACCATCGCCCAAAGCGCGGACATGGAGTCCATGGAGCCCGACAGTCTCAACTCACTCAGCTCTGTCAACATCGCGGATTTGCTCTGGGGACGCCTGCTGAATATCACACCCGAAGGCGTCATCGTGCCTTCAATGGCCTCCGGCTACAGCTGGAACGCAGCCGGCACGGAGATTACCTTTAACATCAAGCCAGGCTTGGTATGCGAAGATGGCGAGCCCTTGACCGCCGATGATGTGGTCTACACTTTCAATCGCGCGGCCGACCCGAAGCTAGGCTTTTACGGTAACCTGCCGGGCTTCGTTTATTCCGCCATCGGTTTCGTGAGAGCACGTCAAGATGGACCGCTGAAAGCAACAGTCATCGTGAAAGGTTATTCGTCGCAAGTGGCCGGCATGCTCTCCATGGCGCACATGCTCTGCAAGGATTCTTACTTAAGCATGAGTCAAAGAACTGCCGCAGAGCACCCTGTATCCTCCGGCCCCTACAAACTGGCCGAGTGGATTCACGATGACCGCGTGGTCCTTGAGCGAAACGGCCGCTACACTCTCGGTCATGGCCCTTTCAAGCAAGTCATCTTCCGTGACATTCCGGAGCCAAGTACACGCGCGGCCGAGCTAATCGCAGGCAGCGTTGATCTCATCACCAATGTCTCACCCGACCAGAAAGCCAGCATCGACCAGTCAGGTACAGCCACGGTCAAATCCATCCAGGGAACACGGCGCATGTATGCCGGCTTCAACTTCTCGCCGGCTTTCGCTGCGACACAGGGCGGGGTGGCGATCCAAAAGAAAGCCGTACGGCAGGCGCTCGAATATGCGGTCGACGTACCGACGATCTGCGCTCAGCTCCTCCAGTTCCCTTGCGAACGAATGGCCGGCCCGGCAAATCTTGGTGACGCTACGCTCAAGCCTTATCCCTACGATCCCGATAGGGCAGAGAAGCTGCTCGACGCTGCCGGCTATCCACGCGGCTCTAATGGCATCCGCTTCCGGCTCACCTTGCAGGGGCCAAACGGACGCTATCTTTCAGATTCCCTTGTCGCTCAGGCAATCGGCCAGTTTCTAAGTGACGTCGGTGTCGAGACTAAGGTGGAAGCCCTCGACTTTAACTCTGTCTTCGCTCCTCTAGCGAGGCGGCACGAGGCAGGTCCATTGTTCTTCATCGGCAACGGTGGGGCCACGTGGAGCGCCATCTACGACTTGTCGCTCTTTTCCACCAAAACCGCCGGCACCAATAGCGGGCAATGGTATAACGCCGAGTGGCAAGCTGATTTCGACAGCCTCAAGAACGTCCGCGACCCCCTGCAGGAACGGGCTATCGTGAACAAGATGCTGGCTATCTTTCGCGATGACGCCCCGTGGATCTTTCTCTACTTTCAACCGGATTTTTACGGCGTAGGTCAGCGCATCACATGGCAGCCGCGTCGCGATGAACTGATCGATGTCATGGCCATCAAGACTAGGGCCAAGCTCGGTGACTAGCTGGTTAGTCCAGGGCCGTTCCTGCACCCGGCGGTTCTCTAACTCTGCGCAGGGATTTAGTCCGGAGATGAAACAGCAGGGGCTAGTGTAACCTCCCGGTGCACCCGATGCACTCCTGCTTTCTCCGAAGCACCAGTCACTGTAACCGAGCCCGTGCCTTTCATGCGCACCAGCCACTCCGCAGCCTTGGTCGTTGCCGTCCACTGCTGCCCCCACGGGGACCACGGATAAAGCCGCTCGTTGCGTCCAGCAAGATGACCAAGCTCCACTGACGTCGGATTCATCACCACCTCTCCCCCCTCAACCACGATCGACAAACACACAGGCTTGGCTACCTGATTCTCAATCGCGACATCGGAAAGGTTCGTGGGCAGATAGCCGTGGTTTGAAACAACCGCCCGCACCTTGTACAGACCGCTTCCAAACTCCGTCAGCGACACCTCATCCACGCGCACACGTGGTGCAGCCGCAGCGTGACGCAAGTTGAAGATCACGTTCTGCCGGCAGATCTGCTCAAGCAGCACCTCAGGAGGATTGCGGTAAGTCCAGATATTCACCATGCCGCCGATCTCGATCGATCCAAGCTGCGGATGCTCAAACGGCTTCCAAGGCCTCCAGCCCCGCTCGCCGACGTTGTTCACCACATAGTCATACACGCTCTGCTGGATTGCCTCTGTTCGAGGATAGAGATTATAGAAATCCTCCTTATCGACACCCGCTGTTCGCTCCAGATCCCAAAGCTCCGTGCCGAAGCTGATGATGCCCATCTCTTCATAGGTCCAGTCCATCAGTCCGCCGCGTCGAGCCTTACTTTTGTCTGGCGTAAAGTCCTCATAGATGCTGATGGTAGGGTAGCCCGTGATCTCGGTGCCGACTCTGCCAATCTCTTTGTAGAGAGTGATATCGCGTGCAGCCATCGCGCTGTCGGGACGCGTCATGCTGGGTCGCAAGATGATGCCGCCATGCGTGTGGTAGGCGCAGATGCCGCAGATGTTCGGATGATCAAGAATGAACTTGGCCACTCCGGCCACCTCCGGCTCGGAAAGAGGATGTGCTCCGGCGCCATACTCCTGCGGTGACCAGTTCGTCGGGAAGTTACGATTCATGTTGCCGTCAAAAGGCTTTTCCACCTTCACATCTGTGCCGTCGAAGCCGCGAATCTGGCCCTCAGGATAGAGCCGGTAGTAAGTGCCGCCCTCTTCACCAGGCTGGCGTTGCACCATTACGTCGGGGTTCCGCGAGCTCTTCTTCCACTCGCCCTTCGAATCCGGCACACGCATCCAGACGATATAACCATCCCCATTGACATCGTCAGGGATCAATCCCTCTATACGATCCGCCCCGGGCATGAAGCGCCCATTGCCGCACCAGTTGTAGAACGGCGGGACCAGCGAAAGCTCCGCACCGTCCGGATTGATACGCGGCAGGATGTAGAAAACTTGGCTGTCAACCAGTCGCGTCACCTCTTCATCCTTGCCGAAGTTCACCAGCAGATGCCAGATCGCATAAAGCGCTGTTGCACTGGTGGCATGCTCCTCGGCGTGAATCTGGGCATCGATATAGTAGCCCGGCTTTTCAGCCGCTGGTCCAGTCTCCAGATTCGTGATCTCAACCACCCAGATATCGCGGCCAGCAAAGCTCTTTGCAAGCGAACGCAGTGTCGCAAGCTGGGGGTAGACCTCCACCAAGGATTTCAACTGATCGGTCATCTCGTTGTAAGTGTAGTAGTGGTCGAACCTGGTCGTTATCTCACTCATCGCGTAGTTATCCTCGGGTAACTTACTCGCTTTAAACAGTAGACCTATCGCGCCGACGCAAGCATCGCCGTGATACCCGCATGCAGATCAAAGGCAGGATGAAAGTTCGTGTCGCGCTTGAGCCGCGTAATTGAAAGAGGCTTGCGGCTTTGTGTCGGGTCGATCACAATCTCGGCTGCTTCCCTGCTCGTCCATTCAATTTGCAAGCCACGGTCCGCGAAGAGCGCGAAGATTTCGCCTGTCGAAATAGAAACGCCAGAGCTCACGTTGTAAATTCGGTCTCGCAGCACAGGGGCCAACAGCAGCGCTTCAAACGCTGCAGCAACATCGGCCGCGTACGTCCAGTCGCGGTGCATCTCTCTGCCCGCTACACGAACATGTCGCCCCTCGCACAAGGCATCAAGTAATCGCTGTATAAAACTGGTTACGAGCCGCGTCGGACGGGATCGCTCAAAGCGTCCATAGACCGGGCCCAGGCGAGCCGCTGCGATGAGAAAACCTCCGAGCTTCTCATACTTCTCCATCAGCAACTCGGCCTCAAGCTTTGACCGCGCATACGCACTCGTGAGATCAAGTGTAGCGCCCTCATCGCAGAACGCACCCTCCGCCGCCTGATCGTAGACGCCGCTGCTGCTTACGAGCAGACATCGCTCCACCGAGCCACACGCAACCGCAGCCTTTAAGAGATTCTCCGCACCCCCGACATTGACCGCCGCAGTGAGCTCTGCTGAGGCCGAGGTCTCCTGGGGCGAGGTGATTGCAGCCGCGTGCAGGATTTGTCTTGGCCTGGTCTCCTGCAGCAGCTCATGGCAGGCCGCACGATCCTGCACATCAAGCTGACGATACTGGACGTCTGTCAGCCCAGCCATTCGCAGTGTCTTCGCGAAGATCTCAGGCGTTTCAAGATCTGCAGCAATAATCCGAACCGAAGGCTGCCGCTGGGCGAGATGCGTCAGGTAGTTCAGGCCAACAAAGCCACTCGCGCCGGTTACCAGAGTCGTCATAGCAGCCGTGCAAGCTGCCTTGCTTCGTAATAATCCCTCATCACGATTGCGCCGCCTGTTTGCGAACTCTCGATCCCGGCAAAACAAAGAGCCAGCGTCCGCAGATGATCGCGCCCACCACAGGGCACAGCCGTTCCATCCGCTATAGCGACGAGAAACTCCTTCAGCAAAGCCGCCGTATCGTCAAAGAACGCAACAGCTGGCTCTATCTCGATTGGACTTAGTTCCTTATCGGTCTTACGCGCATAACGCAGGTCCGAGAAAAGCTCTTTCTGCACAACTACTCCGTCATTGCAGTCGGTGCGCCACTCGAAGCCGGGCTCATTCCATCCCCCCGACCAGGTGCCGAAATAGTTCACAGCAATGCCACCCTCCAGCCTCAGCAGCGCATGCACATTCGCGTCATCCGCATACATGCTCCAAGGCGGATTGAAGGTCCGGCACATGATGCTCTCGACCTCGCGCCGATAGCAGTAGCGAATGAGGTCAAGATGATGAACGCTCTGCTCAAGCATCATCGGCTGCCACATGGTCAGCGGATACTTGTTAATCCCGGGGCGACGTCCATCGCGGTTGCGACGGTAGATAAATTCTCCGAAACCTACTGTCCCTAGAAACTCGCCGGTGAGTAGTTCGCGCTGTTTTTGGTGCACGGGAAGAAAGCGAAAATTCAGCCCGACGGAGAGCGGCAGCTTGTAGGTGTCGGCGAGGTCAATGATCGCTATCGCCGCAGCCAGGTCGACGGCAAGCGGCTTCTCCGCGAGAATCGGCAAGCCAGCTGCAAACAAACTGCGGCACTGCTCCAGGTGGCCACCGGGCGGCGTAACCAAGATTGCAGCACTGAACTTACCAGAGGCCAGCGCCTCCGACTGGGTTGCAAAGACCGGTGCCTCCGGATGCGTTGCAGCAAACTCCGCGCGCGCGCTTTCGTCCGGATCGACCGCAGCAGCGATACGCGACATTCGATCCGCATCGATCACCTGCGTCCACATCCTGCCGCGCGTGCCGAGGCCGATGAGTAGCAGGTCAGCCTTCTGCGGATCGCTCATCGCGCGCTCCCGGGCTCCGCGCGAGCCGCGACAAACAGGCGATCTTTCGCCTCCACTATGCGCTCCATCGCGGCCGTCAGCCGGTCAAGCGGTTGCAGCAGGCTCATGCGTACGTAGCGATCATCCGTATCTCCAAACAGCGTTCCTGGGAAAAGCAACACCCGCGCCTCCTGCAACAGCAGCTTGCAGAACTCCGGAGCTGCTAGACCAGACCGCTCAACGTTGACATAGATGTAAAAAGCGCCGCCAGGATGACCGTAGGTGAAGCCAATCTCGTCGAGCGCTTTCATCATGAACGCGCGGCGATCCCGGTAAGCCTTTAGCATGTCAGTCACCGCGTCCTGCGGTCCGGTCAAGGCAGCGAGCGCGGCCCACTGCGAAGAGGTCGTCGCATTAATGCTCAGGGTGTGACGCGGCTCGATGAGCATGCGTGCAAACGGCTCAGGCGCAGCCAGGTAACCAACACGCCAGCCAGTCATCGCATACGATTTAGAAAAACCATTCAGTGTAATGGTCCGCTCTTTCATCCCCGGAAGGCTCCCGATCGAGAGATGCTCGCTGCCTTCAAAGATGATCTTCCCGTAGATCTCATCTGAGAGCACGATGAGGTTGCGCTTCTCCGCTAAGACCGCAATCTGCCGAATCGCCGTCGGCGGCGTCACAGCACCGGTAGGATTATTCGGCGTCACCAGCACCAGCACCTTCGTCTGCGGCGTAATGCGGCGCTCGAGCTGCGCCGGCATCAGCGCGAAATCATCTCTCTCATAGGTTGGCACCGACACACACTTGCCGCCGCACAGTTCCACTGCCGTGTCGTACGAGGTAAATCCCGGGGATGGAATGAGCACCTCGTCCCCTCGATCAACCAGGGCCAGCATGCAAAGCATCATTGCTTCCTGCACACCGGCCGTCACAATAATCTCATCGCTGGTGTAATCGAGATGATTCTCCCTCTTCAACGTCTTCGCAATCGCCTCGCGCAGTTGCGGAATCCCCGCGGGATGCGTGTAGTGCGTCTGGTCCTCGTCGATCGCCCTCTTCCCAGCCTCGGCGATATGCGCGGGCGTTCGAAAATCCGGATCCCCACGCCCCATCGCGATCACATCCTTCAACCGCGCCGCGGCTTCTACCATCTGCGTGCGATACGAAACATCTTCTTCCTTCACACGCCCAGAGAGCGCCGCCATAAGCGGGAGACGAGCGGAGCCCTGGCTCATACCAGCCTCTTCCCATCGACATAAGTCATCGACACACGATTGAGCGCAAACAGATCCGCCACCGGGTCTCCATCAATCACGACTACGTCGGCAATTTTGCCTATCTCGATCGTTCCGAGTGAGTCATCGAGCTTGTTCATCTTCGCCGCCACAATCGTCGCACTGCGCAGCGCCGCAAGGTTATCCTGCACCACGCCGATCTTCACCATGAACGCCAACTCCGGCGCGACCACCTCATGCCCAACAGCGGGGCTGCCCGCATCTGTTCCAAAGACAATCGGCACGCCGGCGGTTGCTGCTTTCACAAGCCCCGCATAGCGCGAGGTGTCTGCAACCGCCTTCTGCCGCTCCTTAATCTTCCATTCGGGGATCATGAACTTCCGCGCAATCTCAGGCTGGCTCTGCTGCACAATCGGCGCGAACGTTGACACAATGGGCACCTTGCGGTCGAGCAGCAGTTGGATCGTCTCATCCGACATACTCCCGCCATGTTCGACCACATCGACTCCAAAGGAAACCACGCGATGGATACATGCGTCATAGGTCGCGTGCGCTGTGATCGGCAGCCCGTTGCGGTGCGTTTCATCGATGACCGCAGCAAGCTCTTCGTCGGTAAATTCAAGCCGATCATGGCACGCCATGATCTTGATGAGATCCGCGCCGCCACGCACCTGCTCGCGCACTGCTCGACGCATCTCGTCAGCACCGGATGCCTCCCTGCAGCACCAGTAAGTGTGGCCACCCGTCTGCACGATGGCCTCGCCGGAGATCAACAGGCGCGGCCCTGGGAATATCCCTTGCACCACAGCCTGCTTCGCCGCGAAGCTTGACTTATTCATGCCCAGGTCGCGCACCGTAGTGACGCCCGCCCGCAGGCTCTTCAACATGTTGCCGGCAGCCTTGTACGCGCTGATCTCGGGGCTATCATCAAGCGCTTGCCGGGCAAGATCGTGCACACCATCCCAGGCCAGATGCGCATGGCTGTTGAACATACCCGGCATAATACTGCCGCGCGTCTCGACGACCGCATCGCCTGAAAGATCAGCCCGATCGCTCACCTTTCCGACCGCGACGATCTTGCCGGCATCGATCTCGACAAATCCCTGCTCGATCACTTCATCGCCGCGGCCGGTAATGACCTTGCCTGTAAAGACCTTGTGTTCCGCCACCTGGTCAATCATCGGCTTGAGCGTCTTCTGGTACCGCCATGCTGCTGGTTCGGGCATTGTAACTCCTGTCCTTTTCGATACGTGTCGTCCCTACCGGGCGGCCTTCAATCCCAGTTCCTCAAGCGCACGCGCTGCGCCATCGAGGTTGGCAAGATTCATCCCCGCATAGTTCGGTGAAAAGACAACTCCCAAACCTCCCGCGCGATACGTCGCATGCACGCTGCGGTACACAATATCCGGCGTACACACTGCCTGTTCAAGGAGAATGCGCGGCGCATCCACACCAATGCCCATGTACACCGGCACCTTGTTCGCCACGCCACGCACCGCATCCTCGCATTGGCCAAAAACATACGTGTCAGGGTCCATGCCGGCCGCGACGATCTCGTCAATCGGCGCTTCGTTGAGGCCGAGCAACGCATACATCGCCGGTACAAATTCCTTCATGGTGAAGTCGCGCAGCAAGGTATTCGCGAAAAAGCGCATCTCTTTCGCAAATACCTCGCCTGCCTGGTGCTGATAGGTGATTGGCTTCACCCAATCGGAATAGTCGATCTGCTCAGCCCACGACCATTGCGCCTTACGAATCGGATTGAAATGATTTCTGTTCCACACATTTAGTCCGAACGACAGTTCAGGGTTGCACCACTTCACAATCCCATACAGTTCGCGATCAAGATCCTTGCTGCGTTCGAGCCAAAACCGCTCCCATACCAGCACCTCAGGATTGCGCAACAGCACCCGCAGAAACTCGATAAACGCACCATCGACGAAATCCTCGCCCGCGCGCGCCGCCTGGAAGTACTTCCATACCGGCTGGAATGCCGCACGCGTCCGCTCTACATCAATATTCCTCTCCCCTGCCTCGTGGCGGCACTGCGCACAGAAGCAGCCCGGCGCCTGCCCCTGCATCATCCGGTCGAGCGGTGAATTTCGCTCGTTGCACCACATAATGCCATCGATGTCATAATTCTTGCAGTGCTCCTCGACTACGCCATGCCACCAGCGCCGGTAGTCCAGGTTCGAGGTGCACGGCTCCCCTGCGTAACGCCCAAGCAGGTCGACCTCCAGGCACTGCGGCATATTCGGAATCAGCACAGCGCCCGCCGAACCATGCCCCGCATATTTGAACAGCGGCTCCATAAACTCAGGGATCACCTTCAACCCGCGCTTACGCGCCTCGGGGATCACAAGGTCCAGAATGTCCTGGCCCGCAAGTTCAGGATCCTTGGAAGCGAAGTCCTTGATGTGCGTTCCCGAGTAATACTCCGGCCGCACCGACAGATACGACCCGCCCTTCATCGTGTAAGGCGCCTGCACCCCATGGTCGGGCCAGCCCTCAAGCTCATGCGAGATGCGCCGGCCCACCTTCAGGCCCAGCCATGAGATCGTGCCGATCATCAGCGTGTTCACACCCACGCGGCCCTGCAAAGTGTCCAGGCATGCAGGCACGCCTTCGTCAACAAAGCTGATGGGGCTGATCTGGATGCCGATCAGTGAATCTCTTCGGAATTCTTTGTTGTTTGGAGCAGCATTGTTCACGAGGTTCACTCACTAGAACAAAGGCAAGCGGAGGATGAGTTTGAAAGTGCGATCAGCGCAGAAGGGAGATCTAGGCCGGCTAATGCTTAATTGTATTACAAGGTTAAAGAGGCAGGCGAGTACTGATTCCGTCTCGTCCGAAGCCGCATCACGCGTATGGGTCGAAGCCCGCTGGAAACATTCCCGATGGCTCAATGAACGGGTAAGGCCCTCGCGCAAGAAATTTGCCCTCCCCAGGATCGGCCAGCACCGCGTTGTCCGAAAAAGCGTTGCGACCGCGCAGATACACCGCAACCGGCACGCCAACTGTCTCCCTCCCCTCAAACGGCGTGTAATCCGAGCCATGATGCATCATCGCGTTCGTCAGCGTACGCTTCTTCCCCGGGTCCCAAAGCACCAGGTCGGCGTCACTCCCCACCGCGATCGTTCCCTTCCGCGGATACAGGCCAAACAGTTTTGCTGGCATCGTCGCCACCAGATCCACAAAGCGCCGGGCATCGATGCGCCCTTTTGCAACCCCCTCCGTGAACAAGACAGGCAGCCTTGCCGCAAGCCCCGGAACCCCGTTCGGGATCTTGTTGAACGCAGCCGTCGGCCCCGCATACATCTTGCCCCTGGGGTGGTCATACCGTAATGGTGAATGGTCAGAGGACACGACCGTGATCGTCCCATCCTTGATCCTTCGCCACAGGTCCTGCTGGTCTGCCGCAGTCCGCGCCGGCGGAGCAAACATGAACTTCGCCCCCGCAAATCCGGGCCGGTCCAGGTCCTCCGCCGCCAGCACCAGGTAGTGCGTACACGTCTCTGCCCACACCTTCACGCCACGCGCCTGCGCCCGTGCTACTTCCTCCACCGACTCATGGCCAGAGACGTGAAAGATCTGGATGGGCGTATTCAGCGCCTCGGCCAGAGCAATCACGCGGTAGGTCGCCTCGCGCTCTGCGATCATCGGCTTGGCCAGGGCAAGCGACTTCGGCGCCGTCATCCCCGCGGCCAGCAGCCGCTCGGTCAGCCAATCGATCAGTTCGTGATGCTCTGCGTGGATGCACACCAGCGCGCCCAGTTGCCGGGCCGCTGCGAGCGTCGCCAGAATCTGCTGATCGTTCAGGCGCGTGCTCGCATTGGTCATAAAAATCTTGATCGAGCGGTGCCCCGATTCCACCAGCACAGGCAGCTCCCGCTCGAGCACCTCGACCGTAGGATCGGTGATGGTCAGGTGAACGCTGTAGTCCACACGCGAGCGCTCAGCCAATCGGTGGTACTCCACTGCTGCTCGTGCAAGCGAGCCTCCTCGTGGCTGCATCACAAACGAGAGAATCGTCGTCGTCCCGCCCGCCAGTGCCGAGGCACTGCCAGTCTCAAAATCGTCTGCAATCTCAGCGCCTGAAGAGAACGCCTGGTCCACGTGCACATGCGTATCAACTCCGCCGGGCAACACCAGCAACCCCTCGGCCAAAACATCTTCCCGCCCGGGTGCGAGCGTCTCTTCAATCGCCGCGACTCGGCCAGCGCGTATCCCGATATCCACGCGCCGGCTCTCTTCGACCGTCACCATCGTGCCCCCACGAATCGTCAGATCCAATAAGCTCATCGATATGACTCCTCCACTTCACCGTCTCTCGCACGGTGCTCTCTTTCCAAAAGATGTGTTGGAAACCCTGGTCGGCTAACCCGCTGGTACCGCTCCACGCCGTCATCTCGCGCGAAAGATGATCCCCCGCAAACGGCTGATTCCGAAATATCGGCTTCTCGTCAGCGTTGTGAGATTGTATAACAAGCAAACTGCCGCTCTTCGCTAGGCGACACGTGTTCAGCCACATACAAGGAATCAGCATGCCCTTCGCATTGCCCTTCGCCGACCGAATCAAGCTGCTCCTCGATTTCCCGTCGGCCCCGCCCTCGCCTATCGCGCCGCGCCTGTCTCCCTCCACCCGCGCCGCTGTAGAAGCCGCGCTCGACCGGGGCGAAACTCATTACACCGACCGCCCAGGCATCCTGCCGCTTCGCGAAAAGATCGCACTTGCACTGACCAAAAGATTTGGAATCGAGATCAACGCAAAGGCCGACCTCGTTGTCACCTGCGGCATCACAGAGGCCCGCTTTGTCGCGGTCCAGCAGTTGCTTGAGCCTGGCGGCGTTCTAGCTGCACCTGCCTCGTCAGAGCGCCTCTTTGGCGCAGCGCTGCTCCGCCGCGTTACCCTCTCCCCCAGCCTCACACCCGAAACGCAGCTGCTTTATCTCACCAGCACTACCCCGGAGCCAATCCTGCGGGAGAGCCTCGAAAACCTGCCGGCCACAGCGACGATACTGTACGAGATGGACGACGCCCTCGACCAGGCAGACCAGAGCTTCCACCCCGCGCATGTCGCAGACTTCGCAGCGCGCACTGCCACCATCGGCAACCTCTGTGCAGAGAGCTGGCGCATCGGCTATCTCGCCTCTCCGTCAAACGTGTCCGTCCAAATACGCGACTTCAAACAAGCGCTCACCATCTGCACCACAAACCTCTCGCAATGGGCAGCACTCGCACACATGGAGCCCCGATGAACAGCCTCGTCGACATCCAAGCGCTCGACGGCACCAAGCTGCGCTACGCCCTCATGGACCTAGCCAAGACCATCCCCGACGCCATCGCGCTCGGCCGCGGCGACCCGGACCTTGACACCCCCGCCTTCATCGTCGAAGCAGCCAAGAAAGCGCTTGCCCGCCCGCTCGAGATCAGCCCCATCCTAGGCCTGCCCGCCCTGCGTGCCGCCGTTGCGCACAATGCGCCCCGCGACCATGGCATCCAGCTCGCCGCCGACAACGTCCTGATCACAACCGGCGGCCAGGAGGCTCTTTTCCTCGTCATGAGCGCCCTGCTCAATCCGGGTGATGAGATCCTCGTTCCTGACCCGCGTTATACCTCCTACGACCAGGCCATCGAGCACACGGGCGCAGTCAGCGTGAGCGTTCCCACCTATGCGAAGGACGGCTTCGATCTTGATCCAGCCGAGGTGGCAAGACACATCACGCCAAAGACCAAAGCGCTCTTGCTCGTCTCACCCAGCAACCCCACCGGCGGCATCCTGACGCCAGAGAGCGCCAGAGACCTGGCCGAGCTCGCCCGCAAGTACAACTTTGCCATCGTCTCCGATGAGATCTACGGCAAGTTCGTCTGGGAGCCCTACCGGCACGCGAGCATCGCGGCCGAGCCTGGTATGCTCGACCACGTCATCATCATCAGCGGTTTTTCCAAGGCCTACGCAATGACCGGCTGGCGCGTCGGCTACGTTCTCGCAGCCACCGAGGCCATCGCGGCCATGGCAGCCATCAAGGCCCACACCACCGGCCCGGTTGCGACGCTCAGCCAGCACGCCGCGCTCGCCGCGGCAGAGTCCGACGACTCCTGCGTCCAAAAGTTCCGTACCATCTACGCTGCTCGGCGGGACCTGCTCGGCGCCGGCCTTACCGAGATGGGACTTACCTATGGCGAGCCGCGCGGCGGCTTCTTCTTTTGGGCGGACAGCTCCGGCAGCGGCATGCGCGCGCTCGAACTCAGCTACCTGATCCTCAAGCACGCCAAGGTGCTCATTTTTCCGGGAACAGCCTTTGGCCCGGCCTGGAGCGACTATCTGCGCATCACCACGCTGCAGCCGACCGAGGTACTGCAGGAAGCCATCGCGCGGATGACGCCAGTCATGCAGAGCTTCGCGGCAAGCAAATCTCGATGATCGCCATCGTGCGTGTATCTTCTCAAGCGGCATCGAGAAGATACACGCACGCCAGGCATCAGAGGCTTCGCGATAGCTCCCAGGCACTCAACCGTTTGCCGGAAAGCGACTTATCCCGCCGCCTCGCCAAGTGCAGGAACGCAGGCGTCAGCTCCATCGGATCGACCCACTTAGCCTTCTGCTCCGGCGTGTAATTCTGTTCCGACATGGGCGTCCGCATGTACATCCCGGGAGTCACCGAGTGAACACATATACCATGCGCCTCACCCTCAAGCCCGAGAACCTTCACAAATCCCTCGAGTGCATGCTTGGTCGCGCAGTACGCCGCCTCGCCCGGGTCAGCCTCAATCCCCGAACGAGACGAGACATAAATGCCCACGCCGCCAGTGGTCTGCCAGTCCGTCCACAGAGCCTTGGTCAACAACCGCGCGGCCTGGATGCCCACGTTGAACATCAGGTCCCAGCGCTCGTCTGGCATCTCGGCAAAAGGCTGCGGCACCAGGAAGCCCGCATTATGAATCAGCGTGTGGATCGCCGGATGCTCTGCCTGCACGCGGGCGATCATCGCGCGGGTCGCTTCGGCGTTCGACAGATCCGCAACATAGGTGGAGGTACGAGGCAGTCTGCCCGCAGCCTCCAGTAATCCAGGCTCGTCACGGTCCACCAGCACCAGCGCGGCCCCAGCCTGACTGAACGCGAGAGCAAGCGCCCTGCCGAGCCCGTTCGCAGCTCCCGTGATCAAGGCCGTCTGCTGCGCTAAGTCCGGGTACATCTGCTGTGACATTTGCTTGCCTTGTCAGATCGTATAACAAGCGCTTGCCCTTCTTCCGTTGTGCTCACGCCCAAATGGCCGGCCTATTCGGTCGAGGTAGCCAACCAGAACCTACTAAACGAGGCCTCCGTCCTGAGAACAAACGTCGACGATCTGGTCACGATGGCGGTGGTCGGCACGGTCAGTCAACCTACCCTGCGCCAGCCGGGCTACATCTCCGACAATGAAGGTCGCAGCGTCATCCTGCCCGGCATGTCCGGCATTGTTTACAACGTTCGCACCGCCGACCCCGCTTTTGGCTGGGAAGCCGACTACGTAGAACCAGGCGTCTCGATCGCCGCCACGCCAGAGGGAGCCGACTTCGCGCTTCACTATCTCACTTGCATCGGGAACGAAGCCGTCAGCACCTCAGACCTGGCTGCAGGCCGGCGTGGCATCCTCACTGGTGAACACGCCTGCATGCTCATCGACTTTGAAGCCGCTGTGTACGATGGCCTTTCCGTCGGCGACAGCATCCAGATCATCGCCCAGGGACGCGGTCTCGCGCTCCCCGACTACCCCCGGATCGAATTGAAAAAGATGAGCCCGCGCCATGGCTGGCTCGCCGGCTGCGTTCACCCTTGCACCAGCATCGCCTTCCCGAGTGAGGTCGGCAATCGCGGTCTCAACATCTTCGCCTGCGTCGGTGACCAAGCCACTGTGATGAGCGGCGAAGTCCAAGGCTCCAAAGGTGTCGTCACCGGCAAGTCCGGCCGCTTCTCCGAGCACGTCATCATGCACTTTTCCAAGGCCGACTGGCTTCCATTCGCGATCCATGACAAGGTTGTTATTCGCTCGCGGAGCGTCGGCATGAGCCTGCTCGCTTACGGCAAGTCCTTTACCTCGTTTGCCCTAATAGACTAGACGAAGAATAGAGTTGCGCTCTCTGTTCCACTCGTTTCTTGAGTGAAGACGCTAACCACTTACGTCACGTTGGTTGGCCCACCAGGGATTCGAACCCCGATACGCTGAGTATGAGTTAGCTGTCCTACGCACGAGGCGAACACGAACCAAACGACTTAGGCGTACCTTGCTAAAACATAGACATAGGTGCACACTCAGCTGCTAAACGAAGCCACTAGATGCCATCTGAGCGCACCTTGTGCGGACACAGAATGAATCTATGAACGATGAGATTTACGCAGAAAGTCATCACGAAGCTTGCGGCTCCTACAAAGGGAAACCTTATTCACTACGATGGTGAGATACCTGGGTTTGGCGTCCGGATCACGAGCGCTAGGGTGATTTCATTCATCTTGAACTGCAGCGCCGGCCTGTCGAAAGTCAGGGCGGCGCTACGCACAGCTCACCAGAGAATTGGTGTCTAAATCGCACCACAATTCAAGCCAAAGACATACGCACTCGATCAGTGTCCACTGGTACAGGTTTACAGACTGTGCAAAAATTAAACTCCCGCCCCTCCACCAATCCACGCGCTGCACGCTTGTCTTCACTCGCTACATAGACCCTGCAAGCGCGCCCGCAGGAGCCTTCCCAGCAGAACCTGGATGGTAGTATCCACCTATGCTGGACGGCACGCTTGGCTCGCTGAACCAACCTAAGACAGAAGGGTCGTCGAGGCTCACCACCCTCTTCTTAGTGATTTTTCTGCTTGTCTCCCTTGCATTCATTGCAGTGCGCAACACCTACGACGACGAGTACACAAATCTCAATTACGTCCAGATGTCAGTGGCGCAGGTGATCCACACGGCCAACTCTGCAGACGTTCACCCGCCCGGAATGTACCTGCTCAGCCACTTCGCCTACCGGGCGATTCCGTCCACGCGCTGGATGGTGCTCTTCGACTTCGCTCTGCTCTACGCGGGCCTGGCTACCTTTCTTTTCGCGATCACGCCGCTACTGCCAAATACTGCGGCTCGTCTCTGCTTTCTTCTGCTCGCCTCTCTACAGCCTCAACTGATTATGTGGGGCATCACGATCCGCTGGTATGGCTGGTGGACAGCGATCGCGATGATCACGCTGGTCGTGGCTCTGCAACCAAGGGCTAGCTGCTCTCGGCTAAACGCGTCTGAGCCGACCGGACTTGAACTGACTGGGCGACCAGCCTTCAGCTATGGTCGCGCTACGATCCTCGGCCTGCTCCTCACCAGCCTCTTCTACCTCAACTACATCACGCTGGTCTTCGGGGTAGCGCTCGGCGCAGCCATGCTGTATCGCTACGGCTTGCGTGTGTGGAAGCAGTACCTGCTCACCTTAGCGATCTTCGTTTTGCTCATCGCTCCGCAGCTTCATGCCTTTGTCACCGTTCACATTCCTGGGGGCGGCGGCCAGCGAACTGGTCTGGCCATCTCGCTGGTGCGCCTGAGCGTCGCCCTGCTCTGCTCCGAGGCCTATCTGCCCTGGCACCCGCTGGCCATCCTCGCGGCACTGGTCTTTCTTGCCATCCTTATTGCAGGCGGGGTCCAGGCATTTCGCGTCGCTCGCGCCAAGGGCCTTTCTGCCGCCGTGCCGACACAGAGTCTAGGGCTCCGGAGCCTGCTGCTGTTCCTGCTGGTCTTCTTCCTTCTGGTGGTTGCGGGTGGCTTTGGATTGAAGCCGCGCAACGGACTTCTGCTCGTGCCGGTGCTGGCCATTTTGTATGCTGTGATCCTCGGGTCCTTCCGATCTGCTCGCCTGCAGGGACTCCTCCTTTTATTTCTTGCCGTGTGGGTGGGTGTCGGCATCGAGCATCTGCTGCTGCGCGAGGGCCTGAGCAAGTCCAACATGAACAACCACCCTGAAGAGCTCTCCGCCTATATCCGGCAGACGGGCGGCCAGGCTTGCGCGGTGGTGCTCACCTACGACTCCCTAATGGCCTACACGCTGAGCGCGAGCGCGCTGCCCAGGACGCTTCTGCTGGACCCGGAGACGAGTCCGATCCCGGTGCCAGGCAAGCCGCTTTCGCTCAGCGACTGCTCCCAGGTGGACCTTTACCGCGTCAAGTCCTACACCGGCGGCCTGGGTCCGTGGGGCGACAGGATGCGAGACGAGATGAGCACTGTCTTCTCGTCACCTTCGACAAAAAGCCTGAACCTCAGCTTTGATCCGGAAGCGATGCGCAAGAGGAAGCTCACCTTCATGAGCGGCGCCTCCGACCTGCCAGACTACCGCTATCAAGTGCTGCTCGACCATCTCAGCCCGGCGCAGTTCTTCGCGCTCGAGCCGAGGATGCCCGACTTCAAGCCGCGAGACGGGCGATCGATCGCGGCAGTCAATGGAGCAGTACCCGGCTCCGGACAGTAGATAACGGCGACACCAACGCAGGGTCAAACCCAGTGCTGTTCCGCAGGCCGTCCTGCGACCCGCGCGTGACGCATACCCTGTACCATTGAACCGGTATGAGTGAAGGTCGTTGGGTTCTTTTGATTGCTAGTGAAGTCGGCAGGACCGATTCTGTTTCTGACCGGGCCATGGAGCGGCTGGTCGATGCCATCTCCGAGGAAGGCTACGAGGTGGTTCGCACCTCGACCCCCGAGGATGGGCTCTCGCTGGTCACCTCCGACCCGTCGCACTCGGCGATCCTTTTGGACTGGGACCTCGAAGGGGACAACCAGTTTGACGAGCGCGCGGCGCTGCAGATCCTGCGCGCGGTCAGACGTCGCAACAAGAAGATCCCGATCTTCCTGATCGCCGACCGTACCCTGGTGTCCGAGTTACCGCTCGAGGTCGTCAAGCAGGTCCACGAGTACATCCACCTCTTCGGCGACACGCCGGCTTTTATCGCCAACCGCGTCGACTTCGCGGTAGAGCGCTACCACGAGCAGCTGCTGCCGCCCTACTTTCGCGAGCTCAAGAAGTACACCGACCAGGGCGCCTACAGCTGGGACGCGCCTGGACACATGGGCGGCGTCGCTTTCCTGAAGCACCCTGTCGGCATGGAGTTTCACAAGTTCTTTGGCGAGAACCTGCTGCGGTCCGACCTCGGTATCTCGACTGCGCCGCTCGGCTCCTGGCTCGACCACATCGGGCCGCCGGGCGACTCGGAGCGCAATGCTGCGCGCATCTTCGGCGCGGACTGGACCTTCTACGTGCTGGGCGGCTCTTCCAACTCGAACCAGATCGTCGGCCACGGCGTCATCGCGCAGGACGATATCGTGCTCGCCGATGCAAACTGCCACAAGTCGATCTGCCACTCGCTGACTGTGACCGGCGCTCGGCCGGTGTACTTTAAGCCGACACGCAATGGCTATGGCATGATTGGCCTCGTGCCGCTGAAACGCTTTTCGCCCGAGTCAGTCCGCGAGCTGATTGCAAAGAGTCCTTTCTCGGCCGGTGCGCGTTCCCAGCAGCCGACCTACGCGGTGGTGACCAACTCCACCTACGATGGGCTCTGCTATGACGTGAACCGGGTCGTCGAAGAGCTGGCAAAGAGCGTGCCGCGGGTGCACTTTGACGAGGCCTGGTATGCGTACGCGAAGTTTCACAAGATCTACGAGGGACGCTACGCGATGGGCGTGCCAGACGAGATGCCCAACCGGCCAACGCTCTTCTCTGTGCAGTCCACGCACAAGATGCTGGCTGCCTTCTCGATGGGCTCGATGGTGCACATCAAGCTCTCCGAGCGGGCGCCGCTCGACTTCGACCAGTTCAACGAGTCGTTCATGATGCACGGAACCACCTCGCCCTTCTACCCCTTGATCGCCTCGCTCGATGTAGCGGCTGCCATGATGGATGAGCCCGCCGGGCCGACGCTGATGAACGAGACCATCCAGGATGCGATCAGCTTCCGCAAGGCCATGTCTTCGGTCGCGCACCGGCTGCGCGCTGCAGAACGGAATGGTGACGGCTGGTTCTTCTCGCTCTACCAGCCCGAGAGTGTCACCGACCCGTCAGATGGCGAGACGCACTTGTTTGAGGAGGCGCCCGACCGCCTGCTTGGCACCCAGTCCAGCTGCTGGACGCTCAAGCCAGGGCAGGAGTGGCACGGCTTTCTGGACGCCGACATTGAAGATAACTACTGCATGCTCGACCCGACCAAGGTCACCATCCTGACGCCGGGCGTAAACGCGCAAGGCGTGATCGAGGGATGGGGCATCCCGGCCGCGATCCTGACCGAGTTTCTCGACAGCCGCCGGGTTGAGATCGCACGCACCGGCGACTACACGGTGCTGGTGCTCTTTTCCGTCGGCACCAGTAAAGGCAAGTGGGGCTCGCTGCTCGAGAACCTCTTCGAGTTCAAGCGGCTCTACGACTCCGAAGCGCTGCTTGAAGAAGCTCTGCCCGAGCTGGCGGCCAAGTATCCCTCCCGCTATCGCAACACCACGCTGCAAGAGCTGAGCGACGAGATGCACAAGGCGATGGTTGAGATGGACCTGGCCGGCCTGGTGAATGCTGCCTGCGACGAGGACTTTGATCCGGTGCTCACCCCGGCGCAGACCTACCAGAAGCTGGTACGCGGAGAGACCGAGCGCCTGCGATTCGAGAAGATGGCCGGCCGAATCGCCGCGGTGATGCTGGTGCCCTACCCGCCGGGCATTCCCATGTCGATGCCCGGCGAGCGGCTGGGTGGCCCAAATACTCCGGTGATCAAGCTGATCCTCGCCATGGAGGAGTTCGGCAAGCGGTTTCCCGGCTTTGAGCGCGAGGTCCACGGCATCGAGGTAGACGCGGAAGGATGCTACTGGATGCGGGGCGTCATGGAAGAGCCGCACAGCGCGGGCGAGAGTCAGTCTGACCAGCCGCCACCCGATCAGGAGCCGCCCAGCGCTGAACCGCAGGCTGCCGACCGGCTTGAGTCCAAGCCGGTGCGCCGGTCTACCACCTAAGCCGGTGAGACATCTCTAGCGAGCGGCACGTGCCAGCGCGACGTTTGACACTGCTGCTCTGTCTTTTGTTGCCGTTCGATCTGTCTCTTCCTCCTGCGCCCTCGTTTGGACGCCGCGCTCGTAATCGATCGTCAGCGGCAAGGTGGCAGGCCTAGAACAGATCAAGCACCATCTTGCGACCGATCGCAATCTCCTGCGGGCTGACTGTGTGGGGGCGGCCCGGGTAGCGCTCGGTCGCGACCGCCGCACCCATCTGCCGTAGGATCTGGGCTGACTGCTCGACCCTGTTCCAAGGCACGTGCGGATCAGGGTCGCCCGAGCCGAAGAAGGCAGGCAGCCCTTCGAGCTCGCCCGCATAGGGCAGATCCTGGGCGTCGGCGCGAAAGGCGGATTCCGGACCGATCAGGCCGCCTGTGTAGGCGATCAGAGCGCCGTAGAGGGCCGGGCGGGTCGCGACGAACTCTGTCGCCAGGCAAGCGCCCTGCGAAAAGCCGCACAGCACGATCCGGCTCAGCGGCAGACCAGCGGAGGCCGCGAGAGCGACAACCGACTCCACCTTGCGGAGCGCGGAGCGGAGCCACGGTTCGTTTTGCGCACGCGGCGCGAGGAAGGAGTTAGGGTACCAGGCGTGACCTGCCGCCTGGGGAGCCAGATAGGTGAGCTGAGGATGATAGAAGGCTTCCGCCAGCCCCAGAATGTCCTCAGCCGAGGCACCACGGCCATGCAGCAGAATGATCGCAGCACTGGCCTCTTCAAGCGTGATTCCAGCTCGCAGCACGGGCTGGTTTGCATGCGGGTCGCTGCTCACCGGACTGCTTCTTCGACTTTCTTCAGCACAAGCGAAGGCAGATGCTTTTCGATCGTCGCCCGGCGAGGCTCCAGCCACCGGGGCAGCTTGAGCGACTCGCCAAGCGAGTCGATTGGCTCATCGAAGAGAAAGCCCGGTGGATCAGTCGCCAATTCAAAGAGTACCCCGCCCGGCTCGCGAAAGTAGACGGAGTGGAAGTAGGTGCGATCCATGACCGGGGTGAGGTCGAGTGAGAGCGCGGCCAGGTGGGCTCGCCAGGCGAGCTGCGACGCGTCATCGGCGTTGCGGAAGGCGATGTGGTGAATCGTGCCGGCCCCGGTGCGCCCGGCTCCCAGCGTTGGCGCTACCAGCACGTCGACCCGGTTCCCAGGCGCATCACCGGCAGCAGCAAACCGGTACCGGCTGCCCTGCTCAGCGGCCGCTTCGCCGATCCGGTCAAAGCCCATGGCGCCCAGTATCTTTTCGGTACGCGCGAGGCTGGCCTCAGCCAGGGTGACTCCAAAGAAGCCGCGCACCGCGTGCTGGGCCGAGATCGCCGCATAGCGCGAGGGATCTGTCTTGTTCGTCCCCTCACTCCCGACGAGCTCGAGCCGGATGCCATCCGGATCCGTAAAGTGAAGTACCTGCTGGTCAAAGCGGCTCTCTTCGAGCTCCACTGTGATGGCAGCGTCTCTAAGGTGCCCGGCCCAGAAATCGATGGATGCGGGCGGCACGCTGAACGCGATCGCCAGTGTCTCCCCTGCGGCAACGCCGCCGCGCGTGGCGCCGGGCCAGGCGAAAAAGGTGAGAATCATGCCCGGGGAGCCGGCGTCGTCACCAAAGTAGAGGTGGAAGCTGCCTGGATCGTCGAAGTTGATCGTGCGTTTCACGAACCGGAGCCCGAGCACACCTGTGTAGAAGTCCAGAGTGCGCTGGGCGTCTGCAACGATCGCTGTTACGTGGTGCAAGCCGACGATAGGTTTCATCGCTTCTACCCCTTTGCTTCTGCATACGCTTTTGGCTTCGATCAAAGGCGGCCAGTGGAGGACTCAGGCAGCTTACAGCATGAGAGCACGAGCGACGACCCGGGAGAGATCTCAGATCCTTGCCTCCACCCGCGGTTGGATGTCTACCGCTGCCTGATTGTGATAGCGTCTCGACAGCTTTAGGTATGGGGCGGGAGTTTGCTAGCTGAAAGCAGTCAACCAATCTAAGCAGCCCGGTCAGGCCAGGTTCGGATGGAGCAGGTTCGCCTGGGCCGCGATCCTCATCGTATTTTGCTTGCTCACGCACACAGCCGCGGCGCAGAACCCACTCGAGTCCACCACGCAACGAGCTCAGGAGGGCGCGCAGCCTCCTGCTAAGGGTGGCTCAATCACCAGCGGAGTTCACCCGCCGGTCTACGATGCCAGTCAAAAGCCGATCACCCTGGGCGGCACGGTAAAGACCGGCCCCACCGTCTTTCTCGACATCGCAGCCAAAGCCGGACTCGCCGGCTGGAAGCACCAGATGGGCTCGCCCGAAAAGCAATACATCCTGGACGCGATCGGCTCGGGCGTAGCGCTGCTGGACTACGACAATGATGGCTGGCTGGACATTTACCTGGTGAACGGCTCGACCGAGCAGGCGCTGGATGGTAAAGCCGCCGCCCCGCACGCCGCGCTCTTCCACAATAACCACGATGGCACCTTTACCAATGTCGCTGCCAAGGCGGGGGTCGAGAATGATCGATGGGGCTTTGGCGCGGCGGTCGGGGATTACGACAACGATGGCTGGCCCGACCTGTACGTCACCAACTTTGGCCAGAACCGGCTTTATCACAACAACCACGATGGCACCTTTACTGACGTAGCCGCCAAGGCTGGTGTGGCCCTGGGCAATTGGTCGACAGGGGCAACCTGGGGCGACTATGACGGCGATGGGCGGCTCGACCTCTTTGTGCCCGGGTACGTTCACTACGATATGAAAGCTCAGCCCGAGCCTGGCGCTGAAGGCGTTTCGTTTTCCTTCTGCCAGTATCGCGGCATCAAGACCTACTGCGGCCCCCGTGGGCTGCCCGGCGAGCCTGACCACCTCTTCCATAACAACGGCAACGGTACCTTCACTGATACCAGCGTCGTGGCTGGAGTGGCTGACAAGGCGGGCTACTACGGCTTGTCCTCTGTCTTCGCTGACGTGAACAACGATGGCAGGCTCGACCTGCTGGTGGGCGACGACTCAACGCCGAACTATCTCTACCTGAACAAGGGCGATGGCACCTTTGACGACGTCAGCTACGCCTCAGGCTACGCGCTGAATAAGGAAGGCCGCGAGACAGCCTCGATGGGGATCGCGCTCGGCGACACGCGCAACAATGGCCAGCTCGACATCTTCAACACGACCTTTTCAGACGACTACAAGCCCTTCTACCGCAACGACGGCGACGCCAACTTTACCGACATCAGCTATGACGCGCAGGTCGCCGAGATGACCATTCCCTTTCTCGGCTGGGGCGATGGCATGTTTGACTACGACAACGATGGATGGAAGGACCTGTTCTTCGTCAACGGCCATGTCTACCGACACGCCGATGAGTACCCCTGGGGAACGAGCTGGGCTGAGCGGCCGCTGCTCTTCCACAATCTAAAAGGGGCCAAGTTCGAGCCAGTGCCGGCTCTGGAAGGCACAGCCTTGGCGACACCAATGACCTCGCGCGGTATGGCCTTTGGCGACCTGTTTAACGATGGCCAGATGGATGCGGTCATCAACAATATGGACGCCGCGCCGGCACTGCTGCGCGATGTCTACGCGCCGCCCTCAGGCCAGCCTAAGAATCATTGGATCGCCTTTCACCTGGTCGGCGGTGCAAGGAGCCCCCGCGATGCGGTCGGGGCTACCCTCTATGTCAAGGCTGGGGCCATGCGGCAGCGGGGTGACGTTTTTTCAGGTGGCAGCTTCGAGTCTACCTCTGACATGCGCCCGCACTTTGGGCTGGGTGCGGCGGCCGCCATCGACTCGGTGGAGGTGCACTGGCCAAGCGGAGCGGTGGAAGAGTTCACCCCGGCAGGCGTCGACCAGATGGTCACGCTCACCGAGGGGACGGGCGTGCGCGCGACACAAGTCGCTGCACACTAGCACCAAGACTAACTGGTTGTAGATCCTGCTTATCTCCCGTGTGAAAACTCCACCCAAGGGTGGATTGCCTGTTGTCTTCGCGGCCATGTAGAAGTACGACTGAGAGCAGTCCTCATACCTGAGAGGAGTGCGTTGGGAGCGTTCGTTGCACGGTGCCAGCTGTCGAACCTGGATCGGCTATTGCCTGCTGCTTGCCGGCCTCGGCATGGCTGCACTTACCTGTGTGCAGCCGGTGACCCCGGTGCGCGCCGGCACCGAAGCAGAAGCGGCTGCTGCGGATCGCCACGCCTATTCAGAAAAAATCGCCGCGCAATACACCTATCGTGCGGACAAAGGTCACCCGTTTCTCCCTTCCAATATTCAGACCGACAACGGCGAATTTCTGGACCCGAAAAGCTTTCCCACTGCACAGTACTGTGGACACTGCCACCAGGAATCGCATGCGCAGTGGCGCGAGTCCGCGCACTCAAACTCCAATCGCGCGCCTTGGTACCTGAAGAATGTCGGGCTGCTGAACACCGAAAAGGGCGTGGAGTATTCGCGCCATTGTGAAGGCTGTCACGACCCGATCGCGGTTGTCGCAGGCGCCGTCAATCCCGGTGCACCGAAGAAGCGGCCGTACGACCAAGATGGCGTGACCTGCATGGTTTGTCACTCCATCCAGCAGGTGAACACGCGCGGGACCGGGAGCTTCACCCTCGCTGTTCCCGCCGTGATGGTCGACGAGAATGGGGCGCCGATCACCCGACCCGTGACCGATGCCGAGATCCTGGCACACCTCGACCGCCATAGCAAGGCGGTGATGAAAGACTTTTACCGGACATCGGAGTTCTGCGCGACCTGCCACAAGGCAGCCCTGCCGCAGACACTAAACGGATACAAGTGGCAGCGCGCTATCTCGCTTTATGATGAATGGCAGAACTCTTCCTTCGCCAAGGAGTCGCCGCTCCCCTTTTACAAGAAGGACTCTGTTTCTACCTGCGAGACCTGCCACATGCAGCGCGAGCCACTGCAGACCACCGACTTCGGCGCCAAGCATGGCACACTGGCCTCCCATCGCTGGCTGGGCGCGAATACAGTCGTGCCGCAATATTATAAGTACGACCAGCAGGCGGCGCGGGTAGTTGCTTTTCTTAAGAACGCGGCCTTCAACGTGGATCTTTTTGCGCTCGATGTAGATGGCGCGCCTGGCACTGAAGCTGCATCTATTGCGCCGCTTGGACTCACCTCCTTCACACTGGCGCCGGGCGCGCATGTGACTGCCTCGGTGGTCATTCAGAACAAAGGCATCGCGCATAGCCACGTTCCTGAGCAGCGAGATATGTACGAGAGTTGGGTGGCCTTTACGGTCAAGAATGCCAGGGGAGATGTGCTCGAGCAGAGTGGCGAGCTCTTGCCCAATGGTGAGCTCGACCCAGCCGCGCACAGTTTCACCAATCGCTTGATTAACAAGGCGGGCACACTCAACGCGCGGCACGAGGTCTGGGATAATCGGGTCGTAGCGTACAACAACACGATCCAATCTGGACGCTCGCAGCTGGTGCGGTATGGCTTTACGCTACCCAAGGACATGGCTGGCGGAGTCACCATCACCGCCACCGTCAAGTACCGCCGCTTTGATGAGCACTTCATCGACTTTGGCCTGGACAAGCAACACTACGAGCAGCCGGTTGTTGACATGGTGAGTGCTTCCCGCACGCTGGTCGCAGGCGAGAACAAGGTCGCGGCGCCCGAGCCAACAGAGAATAAAGAGTGGATGCGATGGAACAACTACGGCATAGGACTGCTTGACGCTCAGCAATACGCAGCAAGCGTGAAAGCTTTTAGCAAAGTCGCAGCGTTGCGGCCTGACTACGCAGACGCGTACACCAATATTGCGATCGCTGACATCCAGTGGGAAAAGTACGACGAGGCGCTGCCCAGCCTGCACAAGTCGCTCACCATCGCACCGGAGAATGCACGTGCGCTCTACTACCTGGCGCTGGTCGAGCGCAATGAAGGAGATGTTGACGCGGCGATCAGCGACCTTGAGAAGGTAGCCGCATCGTTCCCTCGCTCGCGTGATGCGCATCGCGAACTTGGCTTCTCTTATTACCAGTTGCACAAGTACGACTTAGCGCGTGCGGAGTACGAAGCGGTCCAGGGGATTGATCCAGATGATTTGGCTGCTCATTACAACCTCTCCATCCTTTATCGCCGCCTCGGCATGAAGGACAAAGCCGCAGAGCAGGCAGCTTATTTCGCTGACCAGAAGGACGATCCGACGGCAAGTACCTATGCCCTGCAGTATCTGCGCAACCATCATGAGATCGCGCAGGAAAGTGTTCCCTGGCATGCGCACAATATTGATCGTCATGGTGAATCAGTAACGACTTCTCCGGACGCTGCGCAACCAAGCAGCTTTAGCGCTACCATGCAATAAGACGCATGCTGAAGCTCTCCTTGATCGATCCTCGCTCAATTACAGCCACCTTTAGACCTCGCTACGCACTTTGCCTCGCTCTGCTATGCCTTGCTCCCGCGATGATGCAGGCGGATGACAGCCATGACAAAGAGGGCGCGGCACTGTTTGCGGACAAAGGCTGCTCCCACTGTCACGGTCCGTCCGGATTTGGTGGCAGCGACACGGGCCCGGACCTGAACAAGGTACGGCAACGGCTTAAGGCTGCAGAGATACACCAGCAGATCCATGACGGCGGCAACAATATGCCGCCATTCGGCGACGTCCTCACAGAGGAGCAGATTACTTTGCTGGTCGAGTATCTACGATCAAAGCGCAAGCCCCCGAAGGATTACCATCCGCCCGCGCCTGCAGCTCTACCAGCAGCTCGAGTGAAGCCAGACCCGGACTGAAGTTAGCGGGTAACCAGAGGCTTGCCTGTTCCTTCTGTAACCGTGCTAGTCCTGTCAAGGGGCGGCGGGGAAAACATTTCGACTTCGCCGTTCGGCCAGCGCACCGAGAGTGAGTGCAGCACCGGGCTCGCACCAAGCCCAAAGTGCAGGCGCAGATCGCTGCTGCTGCTGTAGCTTGAACCACTGCGTACCTCATCCACCCACGTGCGACTTACCGCGGTCGCATCGCCCTGCAGAGTTACTCGCGCACCAATAGCGGAGCGGTTGGATCGCGTGCCGACGAGGCGCAATGCGACCCAGTGATTGCGGTTCGCAGCCTCATTGACCAGCAAAAGCGGCTGCTCACTCAAGTCGTTTACGACGGCCTCCAGACGCCCGTCGTTCCATAGGTCTGCGACCGCAAGCCCGCGCGCTGGAAAGGGCTCGGTCAGCCCCGGGCCAGACGACTTAGAAACATCCTTGAACTTACCATCGCCAAGATTCCAGTAGAGGAAGCGGGGCTCGCGATAGGTTGCGCCCAGCTTTGCCTCGTCAACTTCTGGATACACATGGCCGTTCGCGACGAGTAAGTCAGGCCACCCATCATTGTCCACATCGGCAAACACTGCGCCCCAGCCTAATGCATCGGCGTTAATACCGAGACCCGCGGCAAAGGTCACGTCGGTATAAGTGCCGTCCCCGTTCGCGTGGTAAAGCGTCGAGGTGTCATCGGAGAAGTTTGTCTTGAAAATATCGATGTGTCCATCCCCATCGTAGTCGGCTGCAGTGGATCCCATTCCCGCCTGCTCGCGGCCATCCTCGTTAAAGGCCACGCCTACTTCTCCGGCAGTATCGGTAAAGGTGCCGTTGTGGTTGTTGCGGTAAAGAATAGAGGGTGTAGAGTCACATGCCACATAGATGTCGGGCCAGCCATCTTCATCGTAGTCGAGGGTCGTCACGGAGAAGCAGTAATGGCCTGGAGTCTTGGTGACTCCGCTGGCAGCACTTACATCCGTAAAGCGGCCGCTGCCTTCATTGTGGAAGAGCAGGTTGGTCGAACTCTCAAGACCACGCGGACCGCACATCACGGGCGAGCCCTTCCACATGCAGCCGCCCTCCTGGCCCGGAATCGGAGTTTTCTCCAGGTTGAAGTGCACGTAGTTGGCGACGACAAGATCGAGCTTGCCGTCGCGGTCGTAGTCGATAAAAGCGCAACCGGTGCCCCACTCCTTTCCACTGCCGGCTACGCCAGCCGTGGCCGCGACTTCGCGGAAGGTGCCGTTGCGCTCGTTGTGGTAAAGTCGATTCCTGCCATAGGCGGTTACGTATAGATCATCATAACCATCGTTGTCATAGTCCCCGACGCACGCGCCCTGGCCCCAGCCGGTCTCGGTGAGACCAGCCGAGACGGTGACGTCGGTGAACGTGCCATCATGATTGTTACGATATAGATGGCTGGTGGGCGTATGCGCACGGGGCTGTGGCGAGCTGCCACCTAACCTGCCGGCAAGCGAGGCTCCATTGACCAGAAAGATATCCGGCCAGCCATCGCGATCGTAGTCCAGGATAGCGACACCTGACCCGGTCGCTTCGACGATGTAGCGCTTGCCTGTCTCGCTTCCATTCACGTTGCGGGCAGAGAGGCCAGCCTTCGCAGCGACATTGACAAACCAAGCTGGTGCGGGATGGTCTGTGGTCGGCGGATAGGGCGTCTGTGCGAAGCTGATGCGAACAAAGCAGCTGATCAAGAGCAGTAAGCATCGCAGCCGCCGCAGAGTCAAGGCTTCTGCCCCACGGGAGATCCCATAGGCAGGTGCCGCAGCACTGTTCCACCCTCTTCAATGACATACAACTCATTGGCCGCTAAATTGTGCAGCACGTCCTTTGATCCCGAAGGCCACGCGATCTCGACCGTATCGGCTCGTGTTGCCTCTCCCAGGCCAAAGTGCAGCCGTAGATCATTCTGCGAGTAGTAACTGCCACCGCTGCGCACCTCGTCGATTTGGCGCAGTGGTTCCTTGGTATCCGCCTGCACCTGGGCAATGACAGTCACCCGCGCACCGATGCCGGTGCGGTTGCTCTTCTTGCCAAGCGGGCGAATTTTGATAAAGTTGCGATGGATCGTCGCATCGCAACGCAGCAGTTGCGGGTAGCTGTTGACGCAGTTCACAACGATGTCGATGTCGCCGTCGTTGTCATAGTCGCCGAAGGCACAGCCACGAGCTGCAGCAGCATCTGTCATACCCGTGCCGGCGATGCTGGTAACTTCTTCAAACTGCCCGTTGCGAAGATTGCGATAGAGATACTTGTGCTCGGCGTAAGGCGCGTCCAGGTGAGAGCTATCGACCTCAGGGTAAACATGGCCGTTAGAGATAAAGATGTCCGGCCAGCCATCGTTATCCATGTCAACAAAGCCTACGCCCCAGCCAAGATAGCGCGTGTTGATGCCGAGGCCGGATAAGTAGGTGTGGTCCTCAAAAGTTCCGTCGCCGAGATTTTGATAGAGTGAGTCGGTGTCGCCAGCGAAATTCGTCTTAACGATATCCAACAGTCCGTCCCGGTTAAAGTCTCCGACGGCTACCCCCATGCCGGCCTGGGGCTTGCCGTCCGGCGAGTATGCAATGCCGGCCTCAATCGCCACATCTTTGAACGTACCGTCCTTCTGGTTCTGGTAGTAGGTGGCAGCTGTCGAGTCGTTGGCCACATAGATGTCGGGCCAGCCGTCATTATCGAGATCAGCCACTGTTACAGATAAGGCGTACGTGCCGATTGTGTTGGTCATGCCGGCTTTTTCAGAGACGTCAGTGAAGGTGCCGTCACCATTATTGCGATAGAGGATATTCTTGCCGCCATCGAGTCCAGGAGGTCCGCAAGCTACCTGCATGCCCTTATAGGCGCAGCCGGCAGCCTCAGGCAGCGGCGCGGTCTTTATATCGAAGTCGATGTAATTCGCGACAAAAAGATCCAGGTGTCCATCACGATCGTAATCGAGAAATGCGCAGCCCGAATTCCAGCGGGTTGCCTTCTGCGCCAGCCCCGCCTTCACGGTCACGTCCGCAAATGTGCCGTCACCGTTGTTGCGGTAGAGAATGTTCTGCCCGTAGTAACTTACAAATAAATCGTCTAAGCCATTGTTGTCGTAGTCCCCCACGCAGCAGCCCTGGCCCCAGCCGGACCGCGTCATGCCTGATCTTGCAGTCACATCGGTAAAGGTGCCATCGCGATTGTTCTTGAAGAGTCGACTAATAGGTTGGTCGCTCTTTGGGAAACCTTCAAGGCGCGTTCCATTGACAAGAAAGATGTCCAGCCAGTCGTCATGATCGTAATCGTAGAAGGCAACGCCACAGCCAGTGGTCTCGAGCAGGTACCGATTCTTGTGCTCGCCTCCGTAGATCGTTTTTGTAGTTAGCCCGGACTGGCGGGCAACGTCGAGGAAGGTAAAGCCGAGCGGGGTGCCGGTAACGGGCGAAGGTAAACTCTTCGGCGCGCGGGGCTTTGCTTCATAAGTGGTGCGCGAGTTAGTACCGGGCGGCGTAGCAGTCTGCTGCGCGTGCAGCGAGAGCGAAACAACGTCCTCAATGGAGAGCACGAGCGCGGTGCGAGAGAGCGACTGCAGGAACCCGCGCCGAGACCAGATCAAGGAGGCTCCTCTTCTCAGTAGCCGCGCAGGCGCGCAGGAAGGCTGCTGATGCCTGTAAGTATAGAGATTTGTAGTTGCAACAGACAATCCACCCCTGGGCTGAAGTTTCTCAGCAACTTTCGCTCATCGCACACTCCCTTGCTGCGTCTCGCTCGATGTACGCAGCTGGCAGTGAGCGCCGCCATAACTGCCGGTGTCCTCCAACTTGTGCAGCAATGGGTCGTCGGGGTTGTAAAGGGCAAGTGTCGCCAGCGTGGAGCGCGCCTTCGCCGGCTGGCCGAGAGCGCACTCAAGGAATGCCAGGTTAAGTCCGGCTGCGGTCTGGGTCGGGTCAGCAGCCAGAAGCCGTTCAAGGAGGGGGAGCGCTTCGCCAGCCTTCCTGGTGGATGCATCGAGCACGGCCAGGTTGGCGAGTGCGGCTGGCTCATGTGGGTCCTGCTGGAGAGCCGCCAGGTACTCAGCTCGTGCCTGCTGGCGATCACCCCCAAGCTGCCGCAATAGCCCGAGCCGCGAGTGCATCGCGGCATCCGAGGCGCCAGATGCCTCAGCCCGCACCAGCAGCATCAACGCTCGCTCCCCGGCCTCGCGATCCCCGTGCTCGGCGAGCTGAGCGTAGGCCATCCCGAGCTCGCGATCCGAGGTCCGCCAACCCCCGACGGGAAGTAGCGTCTCGCCGCTTCTTGGCTCGTTAGCAGCAGCCCGGCTGGGCCTGGCCTCGATATCGTGGTCGACAGTCTGCTCGTGCGAGATGTCGGTGGTCGCGCGCGAGGGCATATGACACCTGGCGCAGTCCTGCTCTTCCGGATGATGGAGAGTCGCCATAGCGACCCCGGTATGGCAGGCGAGGCACTTGGCTCGGTAGTAGGTGACGCGCTCGGCAGGTGCGGGGCTGGCATGCGGGTCGTGGCAGGTAGTGCAGGTTAGGCGATCGCCCGCGGCCCGCTTGCACGCGCTGCGCAGCAGAGCCTCATACTGCGAGGCAGCGCGACCACCGCCTTCGGTGCGATTGGCCCGCACAAAGTAGACGGCGGTCTCCGCGAGGTCCTCGCCTGGCTTGAAGGCTGCCAGGCTCTTCCCTGCTCGAAAGCTTACCTGGTCGCCCTCAAGGTGGCACGACAGGCAGACGCTGTCGCGGCGTGCCGGATCAAGCCGGCTGGGATTGAGGATAGACGCTCTGCCGCCTGAAGCCAGATGCGCCGAGGGATCGCCATGGCAGGCGCTGCAGCCGATGCCGCCCTGAGCAAACGGCTGGCCCAGGTAGTGGCTCCGCGAGCCGGCCTGCGGTGTGGCAATCTGAGTCGCGTGACAGTGCAGGCAGCCAGGGTCCGCGGGCAGATCGGCCGGCATACTGGTCACCTGGTCAAAGGCCGGTGCCATCGCCCACGCGCGACGACGCGTGTAGTAGTTGATGGGCAGCTCGAGCCAGCTGCCATTCACCTGGTAGAGGTAGGTTCGGCCGTGTTTGCCGGAGCCGATGAAGTACTCGAGCCGCCTATCGCCGTACAAGGCAGCCGTGCTTGACGCCTCGGCGTACGGTGTGGCGCTGCCGCCCAGCGCATGTGGAGCTTCGAGATCTTCCATGCGCAGGGGGGCGGCTCTTGTTTCCCGTGCAAACGAGAACCAGGCTTGCCCATCGTGGATAGAAACCTGGTAGCGAATGCCTGAAGGCGCGTGATCGAACGTACCTGGGATGAGCACTGGGCTGCCGCTTGACCTGGTAGCGGATAGATCTGAAGTCGCGTCTGTGATCGAGTCTGTGGCCGAGGTGAGTGGCCCGCTATCCTGCGCCATGGAGGTCCGCTCGTAGCTCGCGTAGATGGCCTGGTGGCAGCGAGCGCAGGCTGCGTCTCCGGGCAGGGTGCTGGCAGCGGACAGGGTCGGCTTGCCCTCGGGAGGCGTGTTGGTAGCCGTGGTTACGACCTGCGGACCGGCTGCCTGCGCGGTGAAGTCTGGCCAGAATCGAAGCCCTGACGCCACCAGGATGGCAAGGCAGAGCACTCCCCATCTCCCCATCCTCGTCGCGAGGCGGCCTTGCCTCTGCCGGGGGAGATCTCCGCCGGGCATCGCCCCTCTCTGTAAGGAGGGCGCTGCTCCAGGCACTTCCTCTTGGGGGCGCAGTTGAGAACCGAGGTGAAGACTAAAGAGGTCCGAAGCGGAATCTTTGCACGAGGGTGAGAGCTTGCTGCCTTGTAAGAGAGACTTGGCACCAGGCCCGAGCGTGGCTGAGGAATCATCGCGCATAAGCCATCCGCGTCCAAAGAGGAAGCGCATTCGGCTTGAGCCTCTTGTACGTCCGCGCGAACGCTTAGTTAGGTGAGGCAATCTTTGGCTCGCTCGCGGCCTGCAGTTGCTCGGCTGCCTGGATCTCCCGAGCAGCCTCCTCGCTCCGGCCCATGGTACGGTAAGCCTGGCCCAGCAGGCTGCGCGTCATGTAGTTCGCGGGGTCCATGGCTTTCGCACGTTCAAGGTAGTTCGCCGCACCCACTGCATCCTGCCGCTTCAGCATCACCTTGCCGAGCAGAATATAAGGCCCTGTCGCGTGCGGCTCGAGCAGGACAGCGCGCTGCAGTGCGGCGACTGCCAGTGGATAGTTACCGGAACGGCTGTACGCGTCGCCGAGACGGTCGTAGACGCTCGGCTCAAGCGGATTCCGCTGTTGCTCGCTGGAGAATTGGGCAATCGCCTCCTCAAGATGGTTGCCGGCGAGCGCGATCTCGCCCAACAGAGCGTGTACAAGCGGAAGCTGGGGGTCAAGCGCCAGGGCCTTGGCTGCGAACTCCTGGGCTACCGGCAGGTACTCTCGTCGCAGCAGCATCCGTGCCGCTAGCAGGTAGGCCGCGGCCGAGTCGGGAGCAAAACCGTACTGCGCGGCGAAAGCCTGGCGCGCATCGTCGTAGCGACGCGTGTCTATGTAGCAAAGGGCAAGGAGATAGTAGGGGTCGGCCTTTGCGTAGCCGGCGGAGTTCTGGCTGGCGACGTTTGCCAGCGACTGCGTGCTGCTGAGAAGCAGCGGTATCGCCTCGGCAGGGCGGCCCATGCGGAAGAGCGTGAGACCGCGCATTTGGGCGGCTTCCTGATCCTGGGGATTGAACTGCAAGGCGGCAGCGAAGGCCTGGTTGGCCTGGGGCATGCTGTCCTGGTTGTAAAAGGCCAGGCCACGCAGTGTTTGGACGCCAGCGACCGGCGGTGACTGCGCAGCGAGGGCGTCGAGTTGTACTAGGGCCTGCGCAGGGTGGCCGTTTTCGATCAGGCGCCGAAGAGCCGGGAGAGTGGCTGGGGCGGAGTTTGCAGCAGGAGCGGAAGCCAGGCTTTGACTCGTTGTGGCTGCGCCTGGGTTGCCAGGCTGTGAGGTGACGGCAGCCTTGGCCTGGGTGTTAGAGGCCGCTGGTGTAGATGGGAAAGAGAGGCCCGCTTGCGGGTAGGCGACGGACGATACAAGGCCCAGCGTGAAGAGGATGGAGCGGGTAGTTTGGGAGTAGAGCATCATGGCCTATTGCAAACGTAGCAGGTCCGACAGGTGCAGATCGACCTAACAAAAAGACAAGGGCAGAGAGCCAGGAGGCTCTCCGCCCTTTACACGTAGGGTGAAGCTAGAACACGAAGCGGCCTGAGAACTGCAGCTGGCGTGGGTTGGAGGAGCCATTGATACCGGGCCCGCCGGTGATCGAGCCTGCCTGCTCGACATTGCCGCCGGGGTTTCCGAAGTTGATGTGGTTGAAGGCGTTGTAGCCGTCTGCGCGGAGCTGGAGGCTTAGTGCTTCCTTGATGGGGATCGTCTTCTGGACAGACATATCAGCATTGAAGAAGTTGGGTCCAAAAACACTGTCTCTGCCGGAGTTGCCGATTTGATCAAGCCCGGGTGCGGTGAAGACGGTTCCAAGGGTGACGCGGTCGTAATAGGAGAGGTTCGCTCCAGGCCGACCTGTCACATGCTTCTTGAAGCTCTTGGGATCGCCGTTGACATAGCATGGTGCGCTACCGGGGATGCTGTCGGAGCACTCGCCGTAGGAGAGTGTGTAGGGCAAGCCACCAGAGTAGGTGATGACCGGGCTGACTTGCCAGCCGCCGACAAAGCCGTTCACGAATGAATTCGCGTGGCTAAGGAAGGCGTGGTTGCGACCAAAGGGCAGTTCAAGCAAACCGTAGACGATGACCTGCTGTTCGCGAATGGACTCGGTGCGACCCTTGGTGACGGACTTGTCCCAGGTAGCAAAGCCCGAGTTGTAGTTGAACCCGCGCTGCCAGGCGTAGTTCGCGTTAAGGGAGTAGCCGTGGGTGAACTGTTTTGCCATCGAGACCTGGAGGGCGTTGAAGTGGGTATCCTGGTCGTCGCCGTAGTAGCTCAAGCCGTTGGTCCATCCGCAGGCTCCGGCGGGTAGACCGGCGAGTGGATTAGCCTGGCCGGTCGCGGCTGCGTATTGAGCTGCCTGCGTGGCGTATACAGGATCAGAGCAGGCAGCCTTGTTACCGCCATAGTAGCGCTGCAACAGGGTGGTGTTCTTGGTGCCGCCGTTAGCTGCAACGCCGAGAAAGCCTCCTGCCATAGTGCTTGCATCAGCGCTTGGATCGTAGTGCAGTTGCTGCCCGGTGATGCTGTACTCGGCCGGCAGCACAATACCTGCTTCGTTGGGGTTGGTGGTGTTGCTGTCGCCGGCACTCAGGGTATGGGTGCCCTTGTTGCCGACGTAGGCAAAGGTCATCGAGAGGGTAGGCGTGACGGACTGCTGAAGCGAGAGGTTCCAGGCATCCAGCGTCGGCAACCGGAGCGTGGTGGGCCGGGATTTCGCATTGACCGCATAGCCGGGCGAAGGCAGATTGCCGTTCGCCGGTGTGGCGGGGTCATAGGGTGCGGCCGGCCCTTGTGCCAGGTTAAAGGCGATGCTCCGGTCGCCGGCCGAAGCGATGAGTTGCTGATTGACGAGTACAGGGAGATTCTGGGTAGCAACATGGCCGAAGATCGAGCCGAAGATGCCAAGATCGAAGCTGCGTCCATAACCAGCACGGATGACGGTCTTATCGTTGATCTGGTAAGCGGCGCCGACACGTGGGTTATAAGCGTTCTTTGCGGGCGAGTAGCCCATGTTGGTGCCATAGTTGCCGTAGCCGGCGACCTGGAAGTAGCCGGTGGTTGGATTCTGGATAGCACCGCCGCCCTTAGCGTTTACCGCCTCGGGGAAGTAGAGTTCGTACCGGAGACCCAGGTTCAGGGTAAGCTTCTGGCTGGCGCGCCAAGTGTCCTGCGCGTAGAAGAAAGTCCGCTTTTGGAATTCCTTGTTATTGGTTGAGGCGCTGGAGTAACGCTGAAAGTTGGTCACATCACCCAGGACGAAAGTGGCAAAGCCAAGGCCGCCGGGCTGCTGGCCTGTTTGGGCAAGAGGATTCTCGGTGGGACCCGTGCCAAAAAAGTTGTTGCCGGTGCGGTCTTGGTCGCTTGGCACACGCAGATTGCGTGCGTAACGCAGGTCGGCGCCGAACTTAACGGAGTGATTGCCGATAATCTTAGTCCAGTTATTTACGATTTGGAACTGGTCTTCACGCTCTGTCAGCGGGCAATTGCAGCGGTCAACCGAGAGTCCGCCGCCATACTCGGAGCCTTGATCAGACGCGGTGGAGGGGCTAGTGGGCTGATTGGTGGTGCCGACTTCGGTGAGATAGAACCCAGGAGCGCCGCTAGTAATATTGGTGCCTTGGTTTTCACCGGGGATGCCGAGTTCCGTGGCAAGATCGGTGCCCTGGTCGTACTTGGTGTCGGTAATCCCGTAGCGGTAGTAGCCGAGTCGGAAGTCGGTAAGCAGCTTGGGATTGATGGCGATGTCGACGCCGGCTGCAGCGCTATCGTTGGCACCAACGGAGTTGCCGCCGTAGCCGCTCAAGCCAAAGCCTGCACCACCGGCCGCGCCGAAGATGGTCGAACCAGTCAGGGTGTCAGTAAACCGGCTGAAGCGGCCAAATGCATGGGTGTTGGGGCTGACCTGGTAGTCGCCGCGCACATCCCACTGGTCGCTGTTGAAGCCGCCGCCACCGCTGGCGGAGTAGTTGTTAATCAGCCCAGGAAACTTGCCGCTGGTGTTGTTGGGAGCGTATGGCTGCAGAAGCCGGAAGAGGTTGAGCGCCTGCGGCGAAAGTTGCGCGGTCGGAATGACGTTGCCTGGATACGGCGTGTAGACAGGCGCTGCCGCGGTGCCGGTGTTCTGATAGATGATGCCGGTACCTGCAGGGGTGACGCCGGTCGCATACTCACTGAAGTCGCAGCCTGCGATACCGCTGGCGGAGACGGTCTGGCCGAGGCAGGTTGAAACCAGGTGCGCCGTAGGAACGGTCTGCAGGTTGGAGATACCAACCTTCTGCCGAACGCCCTGGTAGTCGCTAAAGAAGAAAAGCCTGTCCTTGAGAATGGGGCCACCGATCGAGGCGCCAAATTGGTTCTTCAGGCCACCCGGAAACGGACTGACCGCGGTCAGCTGGGCAGGACCCTGGGTGAATGGATCACGGGCCAGCTGAGCGTTGCTCTCGCGGTAATCAAAGGCAGATCCGTGAAAGGTGTTCGACCCGGATTTGGTCTGAGCGGTCACGACCGAAGAGACAGCCTTGCCGAACTCGGCGTCGAAGTTTTGTGTCGTGATCTTGGTCTCGGAGAGCGAGTCCACATTCGGATTTATGACGATGATGCCCAGCAGCGGGTCCTGGTTGTCGGTTCCATCAAGCTGGAAAGCTACGCCGCCGAAGGTCTGACCATCGACCTCGATCTGGAGCGAGCCCTGGGGGTTCTCGTCCGCTGCGTGGTTCCAGCCCAACTGCTGGGCGCCGGGTAAAAGCAGCTGGAGTCCGGTAAAGTTACGGTTGGCGATGGGCAGGTCTTGAATCTGCTGCGAGGCGAAGGTCGTGGAGACGTCGGCACGATCTGTCTTGAGCAGCGGAATGCTATCCGCGCTGACTTCGATGGTCTGGCCGGCATCGCCGATCTTCAGGCCCGCCTCTACCTTGAGGGAGGTATCAGCGAAGAGTTGGAGACCCTTGGTCTCAAAAGCCTGAAAGTTAGCGGCGGTTACTTTCACGTCGTAGGTGTCGGGAATGAGATGCTCGGCGGTGAATTCGCCACTGCCATTCGAGGTGAGGGTGACTGAGGTGCCTTTTCCTTCATCTGTCACCACAATGGTGGCGTTTGGGATGACAGCGCCACTTGCATCGGTGACGGTACCAAAAATGGAACCGTAAACCGCCTGCCCGAAGGCCGCGTTTCCGGGTATGAGCAGACAGGCTGCTGCCAACCATGGCAACCTGATCCTTGTGGTGAAATTCATAACGTACCGCCTCCTAAATACCGCCCTTACCATAGTTTGCAACCTGCCAGCTTTGTGCTGGTAACTCGCGGCAGAGGTGTGTCAGCCACAAACGGCTTCCCTCTATCTGCGACTCGCACGCTGGTCCGCCGGCTATTGCAACAGCCGGGAGAAACGTAGCTGACTCACTTGAAGTATGTCAATGCTTACTTCGACGACAGTTAAAGTGTGGCCAAGCTGAGGTAACAACAGGTGGGCGGGTCCGCTATGAATATCCGTCTCCGCCTTGCACATCCGCGACACACAGCCGCGACGCTGACGCAGCTGATGCTCGTCTCCAGGTGTGGAAGCAAGCCGTCACCGAGGCATCCCTTCCCCACTGCCTAGCCGCTCTATCGTCTCGCCCTTCCTCGCAGTGCTATAGTCCCGGAAGACGCCATTCGGAGGTTTGTGTGCAGAATGAAGATCGCTCTGATCCTTTGAAAGGCTCGCGTCTGCTCGTGAAGGAGCTGCGCCTGCTCGCACCAGGGCTGGGCCTTGCCTTGGTGGCCGCAACGCTCGCAGGAGCTTTCGCGAGTCCGACCCTGGCAGCTCCGATCCCGGCCGCTGCCGCGGCTGCTCAGAGTGGGAGCCAGGCTGCAGACCAGGCGCCCTGGTGGAAGCACGCGCTGCTTTACGAGATCTACCCGCGCAGTTTTCAGGACTCGAACGGGGACGGCATCGGCGATCTAAACGGCATGACCCAGCGGCTGGACTACTTGAAGACGCTCGGCGTCGACGGTATTTGGATCTCGCCCATGTACCCATCGCCGCAAGTGGACTTCGGCTACGACATCTCAGACTACGAGAATGTCGACCCGCAATACGGCACCCTGGCCGACATGGACCGGCTCATCGCCGAGGCCAAGAAGCGCAACATCCGCATCCTGCTCGACATGGTGATGAATCACACCTCGGACAAGCACAAGTGGTTTGAGGAGTCGGCGAGCTCGCGCACCAACCCGAAGGCGGACTGGTATGTGTGGAATTCCGGCATCCCGGCCAACACGCCTGGTGTAGGCGACTACCAGAAGAAGTACGAGCACGACGGCATGGTCCCGCCGAATAACTGGGTAAGCACCTTTGGCGGCTCAGCGTGGGAGTGGGTGCCTGCTCGCAAGCAGTTTTACTATCACTTTTTCTACAAGCAGCAGCCTGACCTGAACTGGCGCAACCCGGCGGTAGAAGAGGCGATGTTTGCAACGATCCGCTTCTGGCTCGATCGCGGGATCGCCGGCTTCCGCTTCGACGCAGTGCCGACGCTGTTTGAAGATCCGGCGCTGCCGAATGCGCCCGTCGCGAAGCCAGGGCTCAATGCGCAGGGTGACCCAATTCTGGATGAAAAGTACCAGAGCAACCTGCCCGAGGTGCATGACGTCATGCGCCGTATGCGGGCGATGACGGACAAATACCCTGGTGATCGGGTCTTGATAGGCGAGACGTACCTGCCCAACGTACAGGAACTGTATAAGTGGTACGGCGGCGACCGCCAGGACGAGTTACAACTGCCGATGGACATGCGGGTCGGCTTTACCAACTCGGTTGACGCAACCAAACTGCGCAAGGAGATCAACGAAGCCGAAACGATGATCGGCCCGAGCCAACCGCTCTTTGTCTTTGATAACCACGACAACGCGCGCAGCTGGGACCGGTACGGCGATGGCGTGCATGACCTGCCGATCGCCAAGATCATCGCCACGCTTCTGCTCACCACCCGCGCCACCGCACTGACTTACTACGGCGCCGAGATCGGCATGGTCACCTCCACGCCGACCCGCAAGGAAGATGTGAAGGATCCGATCGGCATTACAGGCTGGCCCAAGGAGAAGGGCCGCGACGGCGAGCGGACACCGATGCAATGGGACGCGGGCAAGGATGCAGGCTTCAGCACCGCCGCGAAGACCTGGCTTCCGGTTGCTTCAGATTACAAGACGGTCAACGTTGCGGTGGAGTCAAAGCAGCCTGACTCGCTGCTGCGCTGGCATGAGAAGCTGATCGCCATGCGGCGCGACAACGCGACGATGCGCGATGGCAAGCAGACCATGCTGAACGCCGACAACACCTCGGTTCTCTCGTACGCGCGCGCCGGTGTCGATGGCAAGCCGCCTATCGTGGTGGCGGTCAACTGCACGGGCCAGCCGCAGACCATCACGCTCGACACGAACACGGCAGGCATCGCCGGGTCTAAAGTCAAAACACTGATCACGGACGCGCCAACGCTTGAGAGCGCAAGCAGCCTCACCGTGACGCTGCCTCCGTTTGCATCCTGGGTAGCGAGCGTGGAGTAAGTGGCGGCAGGCACACTTAAAAGTGCGCCTGCTTTTGCTTTCCCTCCGACGCTCTCTTGCACATTGAGCCTTGTCTGGCGAAAGATAAAGCAACCGGTGAGAGCATGCGCCTGTGTGACATCCGGAGACCAAGGAGCGCGTCCTCTAAAATGACCCTTAACAAGCACTCCCTCGTGTTCGCTGCGGCGCTTGTGCTGGCCGCGCCGCACTTCGCCACGGGCCAGATGGCCTCTGCTCCAGCTGCAAAGACTCCCGACATCGCGCCTGGCGTTGTGCCGCGCGACGCATCGATGCGCCTGGTGCCGCCAGCGGTCTTCTTTGCCGGCCAGGTGGCTTCGACGCAGGGTCGCAACTCGAGCGCAGTCAAGCTGCCAGGCGGTCAGCTCATCGTCGCGACGCTGGTTGACACGAGCGGTTACTCCAGCAGCGTACAGGAGAAATACCAGGCTTACCTGATTACCGAGGCCGCACTGACGATCGATGGTCACACGCTGCCTGTCGGCGCGTACGGTTGCGGGTTCATCGCGAACGACACCTTTATCGTGATGGATATCGGCGGCAGCACGCTCTTTACCGCGCACTCGACGCACGACACAGAGATAAAGCGCCCGACACCCCTGCAGATGCAAGCCGATCCATCGGGGGCAGGCTACCGCCTCTACGCCGGGCGTTCGTTTATTACGCTGCAGCCGGCCAGCTAGACGGCGGAGTGCTCCTCGTAAAGGGCGATGCGATGCTGCTCGGAAAGAGCGGTGCGTCATGGAGAAGCGGCGGGCGGCTACCAAGAGCGAGCGGAATTCACTCCCCTGCGCGCAGGAAACACGCGAACTCGCCCTTTGCACAGCATCCTTCGGCGCGCAATCATGGTTTGGCGAAGTGCCCGCATGAGGATGAAGAATGAACCGACCGCCGCCCTGGCGCAGCCCTGCTTTCCTGCTGATCGCGATTGCATTCTTGCCAGTAGCTTTGGGTTCTGCCGGCCGCCTGATCGCCCAGCAAGTTACTCAGCGCGGTGGGCAACGGGCCGCTACTCCTGACGCACTCTACCGCTCCGGCTATGACGCGTACAGCCGGGGGGATCTGGATGCGGCGCATGCCAGCTTTGCCCGGCTCGTGCAGCTTGCTCCACAGGTTGCGGTCGGGCACGCTGCTTATGGCGAGGTGCTGCTCGCAGAGGACCACGCCGCGGATGCCCTCAAAGAGCTCGAACGCGCCCGGCAGCTCGACCCCAAAGCTGCTGCCACTGAGATGGCGATCGGCCAGGCTCGGCTTGCTCTCGGCCAGCCCCACCAGGCAGCTGAGGCTTTCCGCATCGCGGTCTCGTTGGGTGCCGTGCTCTCGCCTGAGCAAAGCCGCAGCTTTGCGACAGTCCTGGCCATTGACGGCCAGCCGGCGCAGGCGATCGATGTGCTTCAGCGCGCGCTTGAGGCAGGTCGCGTGGCAGCTGACGGAACAGCGCAGCCGACTCGGCAGCAGGCAGCGCTGCTCGAGGATGCCTTGGGGACGCTGCTCGCGCAGGGCGGGAGCTTGCCGGAGGCCGCTCAACGCTTTACCGAAGCCCTGGCCGGCGACCCCGGCCTGGCCAGCGCGCACGCCCATCTTGGCTCAGCGCTGCTTGCCGAGCAGCAGCCCGAGGCTGCGATCCCCGAGCTTCGGCGTGCAGTCGAGCTCGCACCCGACCACGTCACTTACCTGATCGAACTGGGCCGCGCGCTTACCGGGTCCCAGCAGGATGTTGAAGCGATTGCGGTGCTGCGCAAGGCAGTGCTCATTGCCCAACAGAAGGCCGATCGCAGCTCGACTTCCACTCACGCCGTCACCTCGCCTGCAGCCCAGCGGCGCAGAGAAGTGCCGCCCGTTGGCGGCACTTCGGCGACCTCATCCATTCAGCCTATCCAACGAAGCGAAGCAGCGACCGAGCGCGAGCAGGCGCACTATGCGCTAGCACTCGCGCTCCAGGCAGGGGGCCAGCCTGGCGAGGCGCTGCCGCTGCTGGCTGCTCACGCTGCTGCCGAGCCACAAGACGAACCCGCACTTGTCAACTACGCGCTTGCGCTGGTGCAGACCGGCGACGCGAAGCACGCAACCATGCTTTACCAGCAGGCGCTCGCGCTCGGTCCGGACACGGCGACGCTGCGCGAGGACTATGGCGTGGCCTACCTGCAGGAGAGCGACCTCGACCATGCGCTCGAGCAGTTCCGCGCCGGCCTGGCGCTCGAGCCTGACAATCCACACCTGCACTACGATCTCGGCCTGGCTTACAAGCTCAAGGACAACCTGTCTGCGGCGATCCCGGAGTTTACGCGCGCGGAGGCGCTAGACCCCACGCTGCCTGACCCGCCCTACACACTCGGCGTGATCCACATGCAGCAGGGCGAGTTTGGCCCCGCAGCGACGGAGCTCGAGAAGACCGTAGCCCTGCAGCCGACCAACGCAGCCGCGTGGGCGGTACTGGGCAGCGTGTACAAGGAGGATAGCGACCCGGCCAGAGCATCCAGGGCGTTGCGCCAGGCGATCGCACTCGACCCCAGCCAGCCCAGCACCCATGTGACCCTGGCCGCGATCCTGGCCCAGGGCGGCGACCAGCCAGGCGCTGCTGAGGAGCGCAGGCAGGCGGCCGACCTGAGCCGGGCCGCCGTCAGCCAGCAGCGCGCTTCCTTCGCGCTCAAGAGTGGCCAGGCGCTGCTCGCGCAAGGCAAGCTGAAAGAGGCGGAAGCCCAGTTGCGGACTGCCATCCAGGCAGCGCCGCGCGACCCCTCCGGGCACCTGGCGCTTGCCGAGGTGCTGGGTCGAGAAGGGCGAGAGGCAGACGCCGCGCTCGAGCGGCAGCAAGCGTCTTCCTCTGGGTCGAGCCATCCTTAGACAGGGTCGACAGGGCGAGACAAGGTCGACAGGGCGCCGGGCTTAAATAGCAAGTCTGGTAGAAGGCTGGTGGGAGCCGGGATGGGCGGAATGGGCAGGACGGAGCAATCGGGTCTGGCGGCGGGATCCACGAAAGTCTCCCGTTGTCATCCTGAGCAAAGTGAAGGATGTGCGGTTGACCTAGCGGCCTTCGGCAAACCGCAAGGTGAACAGCAGATCCTTCGCTCCGCTCAGGATGACACTCTCCCTCATCGCTCAGGATCACACTGACCCGGCCTTTTGCCGGCTGAGCCAGCTCATCCAGCCGGAAGCGTGAAGGAGAAGGTCGAGCCTCGTCCCAGGGCACTTTCGACGACCAGTTTGCCACCATGGGCCTCGACGATCGCGCGCGCTATCGGCAGGCCCATGCCCGTCCCCTGCACCCGGTAGCGGTGCGCGTCATTGCGGTAGAACTTGTCGAAGATGCGCTCCTGTTCGGAGGACGCGATGCCCGGTCCCTGGTCGGCGACAGAAACGCACACCCATCGCGCTGGCTCGGTCAACGACGCCTCGACCCGCACCACGATCGGCCTCCCGGCTGTGGAGTACTTGGCGGCATTCTCAACCAGGTGCAGCAGCACCTTGGCCACCAGCGCCGGGTCCACAAGTGCATTCGACGTGTCAGCCCTGCCTTCGATGAGCACGATCCGATCGGGCCAGCGATGCTGCGACGCCTCGAGCAGCTCGGCAAAGAGCGGCACGAGCGCGTAGGAGCCCCGGTCCAGCCGCACCGAACCGGCGTCCAGCTCAGCCATTTCGACTGCCTGGGCGATCAAGCGGTTGAGCCGGTCGCTCTCTTCATCGATGATGGTCAGCAGCTCTTCCCGCTGGTCGGCACGCAGGGCGGCCTGGGAGAGCAGGCTGGTGACCGAGGCCTTGATCGAAGTCAGCGGGGTGCGCAGGTCATGGGTGACCGAATCGAGCAACGTAGCACGCAGCCGGTCACTCTCGGCCGCGGCCTCCGCGTGCACGAGCTTCTCCATCGCGGCTGCGCGGGCTAGTGAAAGCGCGACGAGGCTGCCCATCGCGACCAGTGTTTCCGCTGAGGGCAGCTGCGAGGCGCGCGGGTAAGCTGCCGCGCTTGCGCAAGCCAGGTAGATAGAGCCGATGGGTCGTGTGCCGACCGCGAGAGGTACAAGAACCGAGCCGGGGGAAGAGCCGGCCAGCGGTTCTGCCGCGGCTGAGGCAGCCTGCAGTTGAGCTAGAAGTTCGCCAGGAGGCCCGTCCGGCGGATCGAGCGCCAGGGTCGTGGCGTAGACCTGTGCCTGTTCGGCAAGGTAGAGGGCTGCCGCATGGCAGCGAAACGCAGCGGCGATCGAGAAAGGCAGCGCCCGCAACAGGTCGGCCGTATTGTCGGGCGCAAGCAGGCGCTGACCAAGGTCGTAGAGCAGCTCGAGCTCACGGCCGCGCCGCTCACTTGCTGCGCGAGCCTGCTGCAGACGATCAGCCAGGTTGCTGCCCAGCACCGCGGTCGCGAGAAACGCACCGAGGGCGACCCAGTTCTGCGTGTCCGCTATGGTGAAGGTGCCGAGCGGCGGCAGAAAGTAGTAGTTAAAGCAGAGCGCCGCAGCTACGCTTGCTGCAATCGCCAATCGCAGACCCCAGTAAGCAGCAAGCCACTGGATCAGCAGCAGAAATGTGAGGGCGATCGTCGTCGGGTTGGCGCGCAACGCGTGCCTGTAGGCGAACACGATGGCTGCCAGGAGCAGGGCTGCTGTTGCCCACCGCGCAAGTGTGATCGCGCCACTCGTCTTCACCAGATCGATTGTAGCGGGGGGAAACACAGGACCCCCTGCGCGGGAGACACTTCCCCTGCTTGGCTGGTCGAGCCGAGTCTCACTCGGTGTGGCCCTTCCTTAAGGGAGGGCCAAGCGCACAAACGCGACGCGCCGAGGGTGGCAGGGGAGTGTAAGTGGCGGTCACTTCGTGACGGGTCTTCTGCCTGCGGCGCTTGTGACTCGAAAGGTCGGCGCGCCCACCACGAAGTGCGCAAGCCGCGCAGACCGTTTCGCTTCACGGCCTAGAGGCCGCGCTAAACGAGAAGGCGTAAAGTAAGCCCATGCACGAGACCATTCTGGTCGTCGATGACGAGCCGCAGATTACGCGGGTGCTACGAACCACGCTCGAAAGCGGCGGCTACCGGGTGACAGTGGCGCGGCATGGGCTCGAAGCGCTTGAAAAGCTGAGTACGGATACCTTCTCGCTCATCATCACAGATCTCTCGATGCCGGAGATGGACGGGGTGGAGTTGACCCGCGAGGTCCGGCAGCGGATGCAGACCCCGATCCTCGTTCTCTCGGTGCAGAATCAGGACGCAGCCAAGGTGCGCGCTCTTGACGAAGGCGCGGACGATTATGTGACCAAGCCCTTCAGCATCCAGGAGCTGCTGGCCCGGGTGCGGGCGCTGCTGCGGCGGAGTGCGAGCGGGGACCAGGAGCCGGAGCCGGTGGTGCGCGTAGGCGAGTTTGCCATCGACCGGGATGCACACCGGGTCACCCGCGGCGGCGAGGACATCCACCTGACGCCGAAAGAGTTTGACCTGCTGCTCCACCTGGCCCGCACGCCGCGCCGTGTCCACACGCACAAGGCGTTGCTGCGCGCAGTCTGGGGGCCGGCCGGCGACGGGCAGCCGGAGTACCTGCGGGTGCTGATCGCGCAGCTGCGGCGCAAGATCGAGCCTGGGCCGGAACCTCGCTATATCCGCAACGAGCCTTGGGTCGGGTACCGGTTTACGCCCAGCGGGGATGCCGACTGAGCTTTCCCCGCACTTACGTTTTCCTTACACGGTTCCTACGGACTTTGTATGGGCCGCCAAGTTCTACTTGTGTGGGAGTAGAACAATCATGTTTGGAAAGACTCGTACGGCTCTTGCTGTTCTTTTCGGTCTGGCGCTTTGTTCGGCAGGCATCCGCGCACAGGAGCCCGCTGCTGCCGCACAGCTGCTCACCGCTTCCTTGACCGCTTCCTTGACCGATGACACCGCAGGCCGACCGGAGATCGACGCACCCGCCCAGGTCTCCGCCGCCCAGGCGCCGGCAGACAAGACCGCGGCGCCCGGCGCGGCGCCCGGGGCTGCCCCTACTGCGACTCCCCAGAGAGGCTTCTTTACACGACTCGGCCATGCTTACCTTGATGACTGGACGGTGGACTCCAATGGCGCGGCGCCCTCCCCAGCGCCTGAGCGGCGGGGCACACCTGCGCCTCTGAGTTCGCCGCCGTTTCCGAGTGCCGACTGGCCGATCGGCGGCACGGTCGTGCTGGGCGCGCCTGACTACCAGACCTACCCCCTCATGCAGGCGATTGACGAGAATAAAAGCCGCATCAAGATGTACGGCTGGTTTGATATCGGCGGCAATGCGAGCACCTCCGACAGGGGCAAATACGCGAATAACGTCACGGCTTACGACGTGATCCCGAACTCCATCCAGCTTGACCAGGTTGCCCTCTACATCGAGCGGCTGCCGAACACGGTGCAGAAGGACCACATCGACTGGGGCTTTCGCCTGACCAACCTCTACGGATTGGACTACCGCTACACCACGGCAAAAGGTGTCTTCAGCCAGCAGCTGCTGGGGCACAACAACACCTACGGCTACGACCCGGTGATGTACTACATGGATTTTTACCTGCCAAAGCTGGGCAAAGCTGGGTCTGACCTGCGTATCGGCCGCTACATCTCGCTGCCCGACATCGAGGCGCAATTGGCGCCGAACAACTACACCTACAGCCATTCGATCCTCTACACCTACGACTGCTACACCCAGCACGGCGTCAACCTGACAACCAAGCTGAGTGATCACTGGACAGTGCAGGGCGGCGTTTCAGCAGGCTGCGAGACTGCGCCTTGGACCAAGGGAGCCAAGCTCACCGGCAACGCGTGCGCATCTTACACGTGGACCAACGGGGGCGCCAATTTGTACTTCTGCGCGAACTCGCTGAACTCGGCCAAGTACAGCTACAACAATGTTTCCGGTTACTACCTGACCTACTACCACAAGATCAACGCGACCTGGCACACCGACACAGAAGGGTGGTACCAGTACGAGCGAGATGTACCGAACAACAATTACACAGCAGGCCCCGTTACCTCTCCTGCGCCGATAACCGGGGCGAATGGAGCGTACTGCAACCCGAACGCCGAGCACTGTTACGCGCCCGATTGGGCGATCGTGAATTATGTAGAGCATGAGTTTGACCACCATCATGCTTCGCTCAACATCCGCAATGAGTTCGTCGACGACATCAAAGGTCAGCGCACCGGCACGGCGACCAAGTACTCCGAGCACTTGGTAGGCTTCAACTTCTGGCTGGGCAGCACAGTGACCTTCCGCCCTGAGCTGCGGCTGGAGCACTCCTACGATGGCCCCGCCTACGACAGTCCCTTTGTCAACGGCGTGTCAGGCGCACCGACCAAAACGACCCAGCTCACCCTGGCCGGAGATCTGATCTACCACTTTTAACCATGCTGCCGACGGGTCTTGGCCTGCTAACTTGCGGGCCAAGCCAGGAGGGCCTGGCGCTTAACGTCTGTCTGATCCAGGCAGGCCTTGAGCGCCGGGGCGGCCGCCGAGCGAGCGAAGAAAGTACGCGCCTGTCGAAAGATAGCTAGCGCAACCATTGATCTGTCTGCTACCCTTAAACCACGCTAAGTGATTTGGTTGTAAGCCGTTCTCGCTCTCACCAGCTAGACCGCCGTGCAGAAGACTCCAAGCCCTACAGCGTATCCCCTGCCTACCGTGGCAGGCGGATCGAAGAGCATAGGTCCCGAGCAAACTTGGCCTGTGCGTGTGGCGTGCGGTAGAGGCCAGACGGAAAGCATTCTGCTTTTCTTCTGTCCGGGCGGCTCCGATCTTCTCGGAGACTTCTCCCGGTCTCATCGGTCATGATCTGCCAGGCGGGCGTGTATCAACCCTGGAAGTTCTGTTCCGGTCTTCTCCAGAACGCACAAAGTCTCATCTGTTGCCGCTGCTGTCTGAGCCAGGCGATGAGAAAGCGATGCCGGCGGGCTGCGCTCCGAGCCCTTGTGACCGGTCAAGGAACATACAAAACTAGATGACACAATTTACTGACTTTCAGATCTCAGACTCGCTCAAGAGCCGTTTGTCCGCCTGCAACTTTACGCACCCTACGCCCGTCCAGGACGGCGCGATTCCTCCGGCGCTTGAAGGCAAGGACGTTCTTGCAACGGCGCAGACCGGCACAGGCAAGACGCTGAGCTTTCTGATCCCGATCATCGAAAAATTGCAGCTGAACAAGGTCAAGGGCGCGACCGCGCTCATCCTTCTGCCGACGCGCGAGCTCGCGATGCAGGTAGAAAAGGCGTTCCGCACCCTTACCCAGGGCCAGCACATCAGCGTCGCGCTGGTCGTGGGCGGCATGGCCGAGGGCCCGCAGCTGGAGTCACTCCGCCGCGGTGCACGCCTGGTCGTCGCCACCCCCGGCCGCTTGGAGGACTTTATCGGCCGCCGCCTGGTCAAGCTCGATCAGGTGCAGATCCTGGTGCTCGACGAAGTGGACCGCATGCTGGACATGGGCTTCAAGCCGGCGATCCGGCGCATCGCCGACTGCTTGCCCCAGACCCGTCAGACGCTCTGCTACTCGGCCACGCTCGATAACCAGGTCAAAGAAGTGGTTCGCGATTATGTCAAGAATCCGATCCGCATCGAGATCGGCTCGGTGCTCAAGCCGGCGGAGAATGTCGAACTGCAGGCTTTTGAAGTCGAGTCTGACAACAAGCTTGAGTTGCTCCAGCACCTGATCAAGTCCGAGGCCGGCAGCTTCATCGTCTTCGTGCGGACCAAGCATGGTGCGGACCGCATCGCGATGCGGCTTTCTAAGGGCGGTGTGGAGGCAGCGCGGATCCATGGCGATCGGACCCAGGCCCAGCGCAATGCAGCCCTGCGCAGCTTCTCCGCTGGACAGCAGCGCGTTCTAGTCGCGACCGACGTGGCAGCGCGCGGTATCGACGTAGCGCATGTCGCGCACGTGGTGAACTACGATATGCCCAAGGAAGCAGAAGACTTCGTGCACCGCGTTGGCCGCACCGGTCGCGCAGGCAGCCGGGGCTTCGCCTCCACCTTTGCCACAGCTGGCGAGCGCGGTGACCTGCGTAAGATCGAGCGCCAGCTTGCGGTCAAGATCAAGCGCTTCCGCGTCAGGCCGAACAACACGATCGTCGCAGCGCCTGTAAATTAAACGCACTCCGAGTTTCTCACCGCGGGAAGCGTCCACATCCGAGAGAGCTTCCTGCCTGGGACAGCACAAGAACAGGGAGCCCCAGAAGTAAGGGGGCTCCCTGTTCTTGTGCTTATGGGTGCTGTATTGCCGTCGCAGTGACCACCAGCCGCACGGGCAGTTTTAACTAACGCCCGCTTGAACCGAAGCCTTGGCTCGCACGATCGCTCGGCGTAAGTTGGTCTACCACTGCGATCTCAAAGTGAGTCATCGCCTGAAAGGGTGACATCTGAACGATCTTGTCCCCCTTGAGAATGAGCACGCTTACATCGCTCTTCTCAAGGGTAGCCGCGGTAACGCGGTCTTCGCGATCGCGTTCAAGCGAGAGTCGATACGTGGGCTGGTTGACATTGATCAGGCAGACTAAAATCTCCCCGCGATAGCCGGCATCGATGCGGCCACCTGCGTAGGTAACGCCTTTAGCGGCCATCGAGGACCGATCTCCCAGCACGAAGCCGCATCCAGCCGGCCCTTCGACAGCGATGCCGGTACGTACTTTGACAGGTACGCCCGGCTCGAGGCGCACATCCTCTATGGAGTACAAATCAAAGCCCAGATCACTGCCTGCGTGGGTAACACTCGGAATACGAGCTAAAGGATGAAGCAACTGGATGTGCAGGCGAGCGGGTGTGCTAACGTCCACCGGCACTACCCTTAGAATGGCGCTTACCTGGTGGCAAAACGCCGCCACGCTTAGCGTCTGTAGGATTCTTTTTCCTTGGCTTGCTTGCAGCATCCAGAGTAAAGCGTTCACTATGCGATTGAACGAGTAGCTCTCGAATCTTATCCAGCCGCTCGATCTCCGCGTTCACCGCGGCAATGATGGCTTCACGCGTCATGTCTATCCTTCTTAGATAATTCTTCCGAATCCTGCAGTAGACTTGGCCGCAGCGTGGAAAGGTCGCTGAAGATACATGAGCGGCTCTGAATCGTCAACCTGAAAAAGCAGACAATCTAAGTGTAGGCGATTCTGGCATCGAGAGTTGGAGTGCCCGATCTTTTGTGCCGTTGGATAAGTTAGTGTAACGCAGCTATTGCTGAGTTCAAGTAGCCGCCGTCGGGGGTGTGGAGAAGTGGGAAGCGCGTAGCGGTTTCCACTTCTCCATGCCCCGTGTTGTTTGTCAGCCGCGCCTCGGGTGCCGGTGATCTGTAGCCCAGCGAGGAGTGTGGCCGGATGGTGTTGTAGTGGACGCGCCAGCGTTCGGCCAGCACGCGCAGTTCTTTGATCGAGTAGAAGATCTCGCCGTTCAGGAACTCGTCTCTGAGCTTGGAGTTGAAGCTCTCGCAGTAGCCGTTCTCCCACGGCGATCCTGGCTCGATGTACAGCGTCTTTGCTCCTGTCTTTGCCAGCCATTTCCGTAGATCCTTCGCGACGAACTCCGGCCCATTGTCCGAGCGAAGATGTTCCGGCACTTCCTTCATCACCATCACATCGGCCAGCGCAGAGATGACCCTGGAGCTGGACCAGTGGCGTTCTGCACGCACCAGCAAGCTCTCGCGCGTGTGTTCGTCGATCAGGTTGAGCAGCCGCACGCTGCGGCCATCATGCGTCCGAGCACTGACGAAGTCGTAGCTCCACACATGGTTCCGCCGCTCCGGTCTTAGCCGCACGCACTATCCATCGTTGAGCCACAGGCGTCCTCGTGGCTTCTGCTTCTGCGGTACCTTCAGCCCCTCGCGACGCCAGATACGCTCCACGCGATCCTTGCCCACTTGCCAGCCAGCTCGCTTGAGCAACGCCGTGATCCGGCGATACCCATAACGACCGTACTGGCTGGCAAGCAGGATGATCGCCTGCGTGAGTGCATCTTCGTCTTCCCGCCGTATTGCCCGATAGCGCTGCGTGCCGCGAGGCTGGTTGGCCAACCGGCATGCCCTGCGCTCCGTGACCCCATGCGTCTGCTGTGCATGAGCCGCTGCGATACGCCGTCGCTCAGGGCTTAGAAGTTTCCCGAGGCGAAGTCCTTCAACACAAGGTTATCCAGGCTCAGGTTCGCAACCAGACGCTTCAGCTTCGAGTTCTCCTGCTCCAACTCTTTCAGCCGCTTCGCCTGGTCCACCTGTAACCCGCCGTATTCCTTGCGCCAGCGGAAGTACGTCTGCTCCACGATCCCGGCGTCTTTACACGCCAGAGCTGTCGTCTTCCCGTTCGCTACGGCCACTTCGATCTGTCGCAGCAGGTTCACCACCTGCTCGGGCTGGTACTTCTTGCCTCGTCCCATATGCTCTCCTTGTCCAGTGTCTCTCTTATCCACTGGCACATTTCAAGCCGGGCACTCCAGTGTCAAGGCAGGTGTCGACCTGCGCTTCCCGAACTACAACGAAGCTAACTCGCGGCTCTGTTGCAGTAAGTTGCGCAATCGCGATTGGAGCTCGCTGCTTTTTCGTCAGGCTGCGACAGCGAAGATGTCGAACAGCTTATTTACGAAACCGACCTCATCTTAGACACTCGGCTTACATGTGAGGCAATGCCCACGACGGATTACACGCATCACTTCAAAGCCCTTGATGGTCGCGGACGCTGTCCTCATCGTCTGAAAGCCTCGGGTGGGTCGGATGACGCGCTTCAGGGCGCCATGGTCGGCTTCGATGATGTTGTTCAGGTATTTGCAGGTCCGATGTTTTGTGTCGGCAGACAGCTTGCCCTCACGCTGCAGCCGGCTGATCGCCTTTGGGTAAGAGCCCAGTTGATCGGTGGTGATCGAGGACGGCGGCCAGTGACGCATGATGTTCAACGCTTCGCCTAGGAAACGATGAGCCCAAGTATTGCGGCGATCTGTCAACATGAAGTCGATCAAGCGACCATGCTTGTCAACGGCCCGGAACAGGTACTTCCACCGGCCACCAACCTTCACATACCTCTCGTCCACGCGCCAGGAGGTGGATCGGTAGCCTTGGTACTAGCGCACCCGCTTCTCCAACTCAGGTGCATAGCGATGCACCCACCGCATGATCGTTGACGGGTCTACTTCACGCCGCGCTCCTGCATCATCTCCGTCAAATCTCGGTACGAAATCCCGTACTTGCAGTACCAGCGAACACAAAGCAGGATGATCTCAAAAGGAAAGCGCCGACGCTTGAACATGACTCATGCTAACGCCTCGGTACCAATGTGGCCTCTCACCATGGTTACTGCAACAGAGCCTTCATTGTGCAGGCAGGTTAGTGATCGAGAGCGCCTGGAGGAGTAATGGGCGGCTTGGAGGATCCATTCGACGATCTCAAGCAGGTGCGGGTGGAACGAGCCCGACGATTGTATGTTTGAATTTATACCTCCTCCGGTTTCTCGCTTCAGGCACCCACCAAATCACTTCTTCGGAGCGCTAGGATCAGGTTTGATGGGTGACAATTTGAAGTCACCAGTGACACCCACAGGCTAAACGTCTGCATCGCCTCTGACGGTGCCAGAGGCGTCGAGTAATCCAGTGTAAGTCACAGTCAGCGGATTCCCGTTGTATTCGATGTTTACTTTTAGGATTACCTTATTACCGTCTGCGGTTCCGGTTATCTTCGTCTCGCCTGTATCGGTCTTGCAGGTTCCCGTGATCTTCTTGCTGTCTGAGGAGAACGAACGAGTCTGATCGCTTTCGTTGCTGGCGATATTGCTGTGGAGAGCATAGGGTCCACTGAATCCAGCGGAGCCCGCTGCGAACAATGGAGTCGCAACCATGACAAGCAATGAGGGAGGACTTAGCTTCTTCACTTCTCAGACCTTTCCTAAAGTGACAAGTGCTCTTGCTGGAGAGCTCGCCCGGTAGACCACGAGCTTTGCGCATGGTTGCTTGTGACACCAAGCAGGATAATTCGGATTGTTTCATGAAACAGCTCCCGAACCGGCTGCCCATATTCGCTCTCTACTCTGTTGCCGAGCGATGCAAATCTGCGTTGAACCGCGACGACGGCGCTGAGTATAGCATGCATCGTCAAGCTTGGGATCAGGTCGGGGCGGAGTGAGCCGTCTGCGACTCCCCTACGAATCAGGTCAGAGAGCGGAGTGAGAAACGCCGGCGTCACTTTATTGAGTACAGCGACCATTGCGGCGGCTGACCACTCATGTGCGTACATTGCGTCGAATTGCGATTGTAAACGTGCGCGATCGGGGTGTTCAGCGAGTTCCTCTTCAAAGGCCCAGAGCATAGCTTGGATCTGAGCGAGCGCCGAAGCGGCTGCGGGTACGCGGCTCATCCGCTCACGAAGGTATTCCGTCGAAAGCTCCGCATATTCTTCGACAAGAGCCCAAACGATCTCATCCTTGTTGGCAAAGTATTCATAGAGGGTCGTCGGTTGGACGCCGGTTGCAGTCACGATGTCGGCAATCGTGACCCGATCGATACCCTGCTGATTGAACAACCCTTGGGCGGCCTTCAGAATTCTTCCTCGCTGTCGCACTCTATGGGCGCTGTAACGTCTGACCGGTGTTGAGACTGCAGCCTCGGGCATGTTTGTCTGTGAGTCCATATCTCAAGCCTGAACTATTCGGGAACGCTCTCTTTGAATCTGCACAAACCGTCACGGAGTCATTCAGAAAAAGGCTGCTCGCAACTTTCGTCAAGATGATCATTGGGCATCCCCGCCGGTGCGAGCCCCAGTATCACGGCGCTGACGGGATCAGGCGGCAACTCTCCATCCCCGTGGGAAAGCCAGGTGACCTCACTACGCAGGCGCATCTCCACTTCTGTCCTGCCGACATCGTCGTCGTTGAACCCGCGCTTGTCAACAAATATGGAATACGTGTTTTAAATTGGAAGCGTATTATAACTTGAGAAGCTGCAATGAATCAGCGTTGCTGGCACTTCATCACGTACCGGCAGTGCGTAGCCGAAAATGACCGCCCACACACACTTGCTTGCAGTTGAATCCCAACATGAAGTGGAGCTTGCAATGATGCGAAGACTATCCCGTCGTTCTTTTGGGCATTGGTCGGCGCGGCGCGGCTGCTGCTACGACTGCTTTTTCCTAGGCTTGCTTCTGGAGCAGCGCTTGGCCACGTGGCCGCCAATGTTCCCGCTAGCCGGCCAGAGACTTCGGGCGAGCTCAAGTTTCCAAACGCATTTGTGTGGGGTTCGGCAACAGCCAGTTACCAGGTCGAGGGTGCCCCCCAGGAAGATGGCAAAGGCGCTTCTATCTGGGACGTTTTTTCGCACACCCCTGGCAGAATCCATTCGGGAGAGAATGCCGACGTCGCGGATGATGACTACCACCGCTACAAGGAAGACATCGGGATTATGAAGAAGATCGGCCTCAAAGCCTCGCGCTTTTCTATCTCCTGGCCTCGAATCTTCCCTGATGGAACAGGACAAGCGAATCAGGCCGGTCTTGATCACCATCGCAAGGTTGTGGACGAGATGCTCGCGCAGGGTATCGAGCCCTACTGCACGCTTTACCATTGTTATCTTCCCGAAGCGTTGCAGGACAAGGGTGGGTGGGAGAACCCCGACACAGCTCGGGCTTTTGCCGACTACGCAGGGTTTGTGTCTGGCAAGCTTTCCGACAGGGTTCACCACTGGATGACGATGAACGAGATTCGCTCATTCACTCAGGCTGGATATGGCTTTAATCTGCATGCTCCAGGCCAGCATGTCGGGCGAAAGCGGCTTGCCCAACTGACCCACAATGCCGTCTGGGCACACGGATTGGGGGTCCAAGCCATTCGCGCGCACGCCAACGGCCCAGTGAAGGTGGGATTTGCCGACGTTCCAGATGCGATATGTCCGATTGTTGCCACTCCTGAGCACATTGCGGCAGCCCGGACGGCGTACCAGGAAGAAAACGCACAGTTTCTTAACGTGATCATGACCGGTCGATACACCGATCGCTACTTGAAACGTCTGGGAGCCGACGCACCCAACTTCACCTCAAGCAAGTTGACGACCATTGCCACGCCGCTGGATTTCGTCGGCCTCAAAGTCTACACCCCAATCTGGGTGCGGGCCGACGATTCACAGGAGGGTGGCTACCATGTGGTACCCAATGCAGCGGGGTATCCGCACATGGATCCCCTGTGGTGGCGGCGGTTGGCCCGGAAGCGATGTTCTGGTCTCCGACGCTCGCCCATCGGATCTACAAGATAAAGAATATATACATCACCGAAAATGGCGCCGCGGCCCCGGACTACCTGACTGCTGACGGTCACGTGTGGGATACCGGCAGAGTCATGTACCTTCGCAACTACCTTTCTCAACTGCATCGCGCGATTGAGGCCGGGGCGCCTGTGCAAGGTTATTTTCTCTGGAGCCTACTCGACAACTTCGAGTGGGCCGACGGGTACAAGAGCAGATTCGGAATTACCTACGTGGACTTTGAAACGCAGAGGCTAACCCCAAAACTCCTCTGCTTTTTACAAGGCTGTCATTGAGGCAAATGCTATCGCTTAATTACTACGTCTTGGTCCCCCAGCGGCCTCCGTTGAGAAGCCGCTGGCGATATGCAGGTTTGTCTCATACCGCTCATTGAGTGCTGATCAAGCGATTGCCAACCTGATTGATACCGACAAGGCCGCCCTGATCGTAGCAGCCCTGAGAAAGCTGATAGGACAACGTCGTCATCCCGAACAAGTACCATGATTTTCGTAGACAGCCTATCCAAGCCGATCGGGCTGCTCCCTCACCCCGCGCATCCGCTCCAATTCGATCGCCAAGCAGTACCGGATCGTCCGCCTGCTGGAGCTGCTAGAGGAACCGACTCAAGGCTTCGCGGTCGACCAGGCGTGCCCGGCCGACCGGGACGCCGGGGGAGCGAGGCCAGCAGCTGCTGCCAATCCTGCGCAGGGCAGCTTTGGGTCGATTGCACGCAATTCGGTGTATGGTCCAGGCTACAGCTCCGTCGATCTCTCCTTCTTTAAGAACACACCAATCACCGAGCGTATACGCAGCCAGTTTCGCGTTGAATTATTTAACGTGTGCAATCGAACCAATCTGGCTCCTGCAAGCGGCTATATTGGCGGCGGCCTGGGGCAGAGCAGCGACACGATTGGCGACTACAGCGGCTCGCCTGGCATCGGACCCGGGGAGCCGTTCAATGTGCAGCTGGCGCTTAAGATTCTCTTCTAAGCGCTGTCAGAGCCATTGCGGATTTAGTTTCGCAATGGTTTGTCATGAAGGGAATTGCTGCTGCGGAAGCTAGTGCGCTTTCAATCGTCAGGACTATACATATGCTCGCAACTGGTGCAGATACGCGTAGTAGAAGGGACATATTCGTGCGTGTGAGGATGTTCGGTGTGACGCGGACTTGTTCCGTCCTGGCTGTGGCTGCCGTTCTGCTGACCATTTCCGCCGGACGTGCGCAGGACGTCCCGCTGCCAACCGCGTTTCCGATTTCGTTGCCAGCGAATCTGCCGGTGTTGACAGCCGAGCAGCAGGTGGCGATGGATCGCGACCTGATGGAGATCACGATTCCGCAGCTGCAGAACTTATACCAAGAGCACCGCTACACGGTTGAGCAGGTGACCCGTTGGTATTTCAGCCGGATCGCGCGCTACAACGGCATCTATCGCTCCGTGCAGACTGCAGACGTAGAGGGCGCGCTGGCTACCGCGCGCGCCGAGGACGCAAACCAGAACGGCGTGCATGGGCCGCTATGGGGTATCCCCATGGTGATCAAGGCGAACACTGCGGTAAAGGGTCTTCCGGATACCGATGGTTGGGAAGGATTCGCAATCCCAGGCCACGCGTTCATCGCACCCAAGGATGCAACGGTGGTCGCCAAGGTCCGCGGGGCCGGCGCGGTGATCCTGGGCATAACGAACATGCCGGACTTCGCTGCCAGTGATACGAACCGGTCGACGGCTTTCGGCAGAACCGGCAACGCCTACGATGTGCGCTTCTCTCCGGGCGGCTCCTCGGGCGGTACGGTCACTACCGTAACGTCGAATGAGGCGGTGCTGGGCACCGGCACCGACACGGGCAACAGCATTCGTATGGTCGCGGGAACGAGCGCGGTGGTGGGATTGTTTCCGACGCGCGGCCTGGTCTCGATCGCGGGCATTGCACCGCTTGATTGGCTGCTGGACAATACGGGTCCAATCGCGCGCGATGTCACCGATGTTGCGATTGCACTGGGCGTGATGGCGGGAGAGGATTCGCTGGACTTCAAGACGGCGGGGTCTGCTAGCAAGGCTCAGCCAGGACCGTACACGCAATATCTCAAGCCTGGCGCACTACGAGGCAAGCGCTTTGGCGTTCCAGCATTCATCTTTACGACCACGGGAACACCGCTGCAGCCGGAGACGAAAGCGATGCTGTTGAAGGCTGTGGAGTTGGTAAAGGCGGCAGGTGCGGAGGTGATCATCGATGACCGCCTGTTGCCGCTCAGCTTCCTCGAAGCGGAAAAGAAAGTGGATACGGGGCCTTACCGACGCGACGGCGCGATGCAGTGGCTGGGAGAGTTTGGACCGGCGGAGTACCACGATGCAGAGCACTACAAGTCAGCCACCGGGCGGTTGCTCCCGCCTGTCTTTACAGGGGTCAACGGCTCGCTCGACGATCTGGTGAACGCCACGTCAGGCGCGCCTGCCAGCTCATCGGATCCAAGCGCACCTTCACAACCAGCTGGCACCAGGCACGGCGCAGAGCGTTGGCGTAATGAGCCACCTCAAGCCAGGTTGAAGGATGATCCGAAGGCGCAGAAAAACTACTTCGGACCTCGCGACGCGATGCTGGCTCAATATATCGAGGCTCTGGACCACTTTCATCTGGACGGTTTGCTTTACCCCAGCGCGCAGATGCCGCCACCGGATGAAACCATGCCGCAGGATGGCAAGGTTTCGGGCGGGCCGCACTCGGAGACGGGGTGGGTGAACAAGATTGGTGTACCTGCTATCACGGTGCCGGCAGGGTTCTACCCGAATGGTCTGCCCTATGGACTGGAGTTCAGCGCCCGACCCTGGCGGGATGGCGATCTGCTCGGCTGGGCTTACAGCTTTGAGCAGGCGACGAAGCTTCGGCGCCCGCCGGTATTGGTACAGAGTGGGCTTACCACTGCGGGGCCATACCGGCAGTAAAGAGGGAACAAGCTGTTGCCATCGAAGCTTTTATGGGCATAGGCAGTGCAGCAAAGACCCCTCCAGACACACTGGTCATTCCGGCATCGCGATCGAGTCATCTGCAGTTCGAGTCGAACACGGATGCCCTTTATGGGCAGGCCTGCTGCTGGGCCCTGCCGCCCCCAGATCAAGCTTTACTCTCATGCTCAGTGTAGGTGTAATGGTAGGTGAGACAACTCAAGCTCTGGAGTTTTATGAAAAAGGACAGGGAAGCGCCCGATCTACTGCCTGACCTAAATTCTGACGCTAACAAGGACAAAGCGGGTGCTGGGGCCGAAAAGCAAGCAACGCAGGCTCCGCTGCCTGGCCACGTCAGCAGACGATCCTTCCTGTCGCACCTGGGTGCAGCGGGCATCGCTGTTACGACCGCACCGGTGCTCGCGGCATCAGAGACGCGGACCGTAGAAGCGCCTCCCGAGTCGGTTCCGGTGGCCGAGCCAGGCACGATTCCGGTGACACTGAGTGTCAACGGAGAGAGTCACAAGCTCAACATCGATCCCCGCACCTCGCTGTTGGACTGCCTGCGTGAAAACCTCAACCTGCCCGGCACCAAGAAGGGCTGCGACCATGGCCAATGCGGCGCCTGCACGGTGCATGTCAATGGACGCAGGGTGAATTCCTGCCTGTCGTTCGCGGTCATGCATGCCCGGGATGAGATCACGACCATTGAAGGTATTGGACAGCCGGAAAAGCTGCACCCGATGCAGGCTGCCTTTATCGAGCATGACGGCTACCAGTGCGGCTATTGCACCTCCGGCCAGATCATGTCTGCCGTGGCCGTGCTCAAGGAGCCTATCGGACCTTCGGACGACGACGTGAAGCAGGCGATGTACGGGAACATCTGCCGCTGCGGCGCCTACCCGAATATCATTGCCGCGGTCCAGCAAGTTCGCAGACAGGCTTAGCAGGAGCACACCAGCATGGACGCATTCAAGTACACGAGCGCCGCAACCATCGACAGCGCTGTTAGCTCTGCAGCGAAATCATCGACCGCGCAGCAGGGCGCGCAGGTTCGATTTGTGGCTGGCGGCACAAACCTTATTGATATGATGAAACTTTATGTCGAGCGGCCGGCCGAGGTCGTCGACATTAATCAGCTCTCGCTCAGCTCTATCCAGCCGACGCCAGCAGGCGGGCTGGTGCTGGGCGCGCTGGCTCGGAATGCGGACGTGGCACATCACCCAGTCGTGATGGGCAGTTACCCGGTGCTGTCGCAGGCGCTGCTCTCTGGCGCCTCGCCGCAGCTGCGCAACATGGCGACCACAGGTGGCAACCTGCTTCAGCGCACCCGCTGCGTCTATTTTCGCGATACGGCGCATGCCTGCAACAAGCGGGAGCCGGGCACGGGCTGCTCGGCGATCGAGGGACACAACCGCATGCTCGCAATCCTCGGCACAAGCAAGGACTGCATCGCCACCAACCCCTCTGATCAGAACGTCGCGCTGACCGCGCTTGAGGCGACAATCCAGGTGCAGGGGCCGCGCGGTCAGCGGACGATACCGATCGGGGACTTTTTCCTTGCCCCGGGCTTGACACCGCACCTGGAGACGGTGCTTCAGCCTGGCGACCTGATTACCAGTGTGACGCTGCCCCCACCTAGGCCAGGCAGCCGCTCTTTGTATCTCAAGCTGCGCGACCGGGCAGCCTACGAGTTTGCCCTCGCCTCTGCTGCCGTCGTGATGACGACCGAGGGGGGGCGCGTCCGGTATGTGCGCGTGGCGCTCGGCGGCGTCGGGACCAAACCCTGGCGCTCGCTCGAAGCCGAGCGGGCGATCGAAGGCCATGCACCGGATGCGGCGACCTTTCGCCGCGCGGCTACCGAGGCGCTCAAGGATGCGCGCCCGCATACGGAGAACGCCTTCAAGGTCGAGCTGTCGCAGCGCTGCCTCGTCCGCGCACTGACGATGGCTGCCCAACCTGCGTGATCTGCTACCCCGCGCACTCCGGCCGCAACACCCCAGGAGAGTTTTGCCATGATGTTCAGCGAGTTTCTCGACTTCATCCAGTCCGGCCAGAACGGACCCAACAAGCCTCCGTCCGAAACCCCGACCACGTTCTCCAAGGTCATCGGCGCACCCCTGCCGCGTATTGACGGGCCCCTCAAGACCACAGGCAAGGCAGCCTACGCGGCTGACTACAACTTCCCGCACATGGTCTACGCGGTGCCGGTTTGCGCGACCATTGCCAACGGAACCATCCGGAGCCTGAATACCACGGCTGCGGAAAAGATGCCGGGCGTCGTGCTGATCCTGCACCACGGCAACATCGGCAAGCTGTACCGCAACGGCTCCGGCGGCCGCAACAGTGAGGGACGGCCGCCGCTCTCTGACAACACGGTCTCCTACTGGGGCCAATATATTGCGCTGGCGGTCGCTGAGACCTTTCAGCAGGCGCAAGCGGCGGCGAATGCGGTACGCGTGCAGTATGACCCGGCTAAAGCAGACGTAAGCGCGACGCTGAGCGATCCCCTGCCCGCTATTGGCGCGCCTGGCGGCCCGCAGGTACTGAGCCATCGCGGCGATGCCGAGGCTGCATTTGCCTCAGCTCCGGTCCGGGTGGATGCAGTCTACGGCACGCCAGTCGAGACGCATAACCCGATGGAGATGCACGCGACAGTTGCCGTCTGGCGCGGTCCGAAGCTTACCCTTTATGAGAGCTCACAAGGGGTTGTCAACCACCACCAGGTGATGGCGCAGGTGCTGGGCATACCACCTGAGAATCTCGAGGTCGTTTCCCTGTTCATCGGCTCCGGCTTCGGCGGCAAGCTGTTTCCGTGGCCGCACTCGGCGTTGTGCGCCGTGGCGGCCCGGCAGCTGAACCGGCCAGTCAAGCTGGTGGTCGCGCGCCGCATGATGTTCTCTGACGTCGGCCATCGTCCCCGCACCGAGCAGCGTGTTCGGCTGGGCGCAACGCCGGACGGCAAGCTGGTCGCCCTGCAGCAGGATTACCGCAACCACACCTCGCAGCTGGATGACATTCGCGAAAACTGTGGTGAAGCCACGCCGTTTCTCTACAGTGTGCCGAACCTGCGGGTCAGCTCGGCGCTGGTGAGGCGCAACGTGGGTACTCCGACTCCCATGCGCGGACCAGGCGCGGTTCCGGGGCTCTTTGCGATCGAGTCAGCCATGGACGAGCTCGCGATCAAGCTGAAGATGGACCCTGTGCAGCTGCGCCTGGGGCTTGACACGCTGACTGACGAGGAGAGCAACAAACCTTTTTCCTCGCGCCACCTGAAGGAATGCCTGCAGGTCGGCGCGGAGAAGTTCGGCTGGTCCCGGCGCACCCCGGAGATTGGCTCGATGCGCCAGGGCGATCTGGTGCTGGGCTGGGGCGTTGCGGCGGCGAGCTGGGGCGCAGGGCGTGGTGCGAGCTCGGCTTCGGTCAGCCTGCTGCCGGACGGCTCCGCCCGGGTCAGCTCCGCCACTCAGGACATCGGCACCGGGACTTACACCATCATTGCGCAGATTGTCAGCGACAAGACCGGTATCCCAATCGAGAGGATTGATGTCGTGCTCGGCAACAGCGACCTGCCTCCCGGGCCCATGTCTGGAGGCTCGACGGCGACTGCGAGCGTGGTGCCATCGGTTGTCTCGGCGGTTGAGGTCGCGGTCAAGAATCTGCTGACTGCAGCGACTTCGACCAAGGGCTCGCCGTTCCAGGGCAAGGATGCCGGCAGCTTGGTTTTGAGCGCAGGGCGCGTCCGTGCCAAGGACGAGTCTCCGGCCTCGGGCGTTCCTTTCGAAGAGGTGATTCGCATGGCAGACCTGTCCGGAGCCAGCGGCGACGGCCGTTCCAGTGGACACGGCGACACGGCCAAGCAGTACTCGTTTCACTCCTTCGGCGTGCAGTTTGTGGAGGTGCAATGGGACCCGGGCATCGCGCGCCTGCGCGTGAGCCGCGTGGTCTCTGTCATCGATGGTGGACGCATCCTCAACAAGCGCATGGCGACCAACCAGATTGCCGGGGCAGTGGTGATGGGCGTCGGCATGGGGCTGCTCGAGGAGACGATCTACGACCAGCGCAACGGCCACGCGGTCAACGACAACTTCGCCGATTACCTTGTTCCGACAAGCGCTGATTCGCCGCAGATCGACGTGCACTTCCTCGATATTCCCGACCCGCTGATGGGCGAGTATGGCGCTCGTGGTATCGGAGAAATCGGTCTCGCCGGCATAGCCCCGGCGATCACAGCTGCTGTCTACCACGCCATCGGGGTGCGGGTGAGGCAGCTACCGGTGCGCGTCGAGGACCTGCTTACTGCAACCCGAAAGGCCTAGCGCAGCGGGTCCGCTCCTACTTATCGGAGGAGCGGTACGCTGAGTCGAAAACCCTTATGCGGACGAGATCTTGCGTTACTTGCAATAGCGTGTGCACGCGATTGTCGCTCGGCATTCGTTGGTTCTTACACACTTTCGATGCAGGCGTAGATCAGGCATAGGACAGACTTCAAGGCAGGACGCGTGTCTTGAGGGGCTGGAAATTAGCTCTGCCGTACATCTGTCGTTTTGATGATCTTGACTTGGTTAGCATGTCCCTCCACAGGGCCGTTGCTCCACTGAGTGGTATTTGCCAACTGGAACGCACTAAAATCTCGGCGCATCGTCTTCGCAAATTGAGCCAGAATTACAAAACCGGAACTTGCAGCTTTATCATTCCATGCAGTTAGCCGGCATGAGCTACGTCATCGACGCATCGAGCGGAAGCGTGCGACGAAGCTAGGCAGGATACCTGCTCCTGCTCTCGGACAAAAGTGGAGAAATGTGTCAAGAGTGCTCGCCTGTTCTCGAGAGAGGTTCTTTGTCGGACTGGAGAGAAGCGCAGCCATGCGACTGCTTGAGTAATGCGGCCGCTCGACATCGGCCGCAGTTGATTGTGGCCAGCCTATTTGGATCAGTCGGCTCGCTCACAAGCTCTATCGACAGGGCAGATCGCCTATAACCAGAAGGCTATTGGTCGTGCCGAAAAGTCGCACATGGACACAAAAGATCTGGCAGATCTGAACAGCATGGCTGCAGCAATGGAAGACAACGCAAACAAAACAAATCCAGCTGATTCGGTATGGCTGCACGCCCTATCGAACATTCTTGGGCATCCGGTCACATGATTCTTATCTGACCAAGTTCATTATATTTCTGCTACTCTATATGTGGCTGGATGAACACTGTCACGCTTCCTACAACATTGCCCGCATCAGCGAACTCACGAATCACATTGGGCCGAATGTTGGATTCCGAGCTTCGCTCGCCCATGATTACAGAGTTGTTATCGCAGCAGTTGCAGTGCCCAATCTTTTGTGCCGTTGGATGAGTTAGTGTAGCGCAGCTATTTTTGAGTTCAAGTAGCCGCCGTCGGGGGTGTGGGGAAGTGGGAAGCGTAGTTTGCTTTCCACTTCTCCATGCCCCATGTTGTCTGTCAGCCACGCCTGGGGTGCCGGTGATCTGTAACCGAGCGAGGAGTGTGGTCGGATGGTGTTGGAGTGGACGCGCCAGCGTTCGGCCAGCACGCGCAGTTCTTTGATCGAGTAGAAGATCTCCCCGTTGAGGAACTCGTCTCTGAGCTTGGAGTTGAAGCTCTCACAGAATCCGTTCTCCCATGGTGAGCCGGGCTCGATGTACAGCGTCTTTGCTCCTGTCTTTGCCAGCCATTTCCGTAGATCCTTCGCGACGAACTCCGGCCCATTGTCCGAGCGAAGATGTTCCGGCACTCCCTTCATCACCATCACATCGGCCAGCGCAGAGATGACCCTGGAGCTGGACCAGTGGCGTTCTGCACGCACCAGCAAGCTCTCGCGCGTGTGTTCGTCGATCAGGTTGAGCAGCCGTACGCTGCGGCCATCATGCGTCCGAGCACTGACGAAGTCGTAGCTCCACACATGGTTCCGCCGCTCCGGTCTTAGCCGCACGCACGATCCATCGTTGAGCCACAGGCGTCCTCGTGGCTTCTGCTTCTGCGGTACCTTCAGCCCCTCGCGACGCCAGATACGCTCCACGCGATCCTTGCCCACTTGCCAGCCAGCTCGCTTGAGCAACGCCGTGATCCGGCGATACCCATAACGGCCGTACTGGCTGGCAAGCAGGATGATCGCTTGTGTGAGTGCATCTTCGCCTTCACGCCGTATCGCACGATAGCGCTGCGTGCCGCGCGGCTGGTTGGCCAGTCGGCATGCCCTGCGCTCCGTCATCCCATGCTGCTGCTGGGCATGGTCTGTTGCGATCCGTCGTCGCTCAGGGCTTAGAAGTTTCCCGAGGCGAAGTCCTTCAACACGAGGTTATCCAGGCTCAGGTTCGCCACCAAACGCTTCAGCTTCGAGTTCTCCTGCTCCAACTCCTTCAGCCGCTTGGCCTGATCCACCTGCAGGCCGCCGTACCCCTTACGCCAGCGGAAGTACGTCTGCTCCACGATCCCGGCGTCTTTACACGCCAGAGCTGTCGTCTTGCCGTTCGCTACGGCCACTTCGATCTGCCGCAGCAGGTTCACCACCTGCTCAGGCTGGTACTTCTTGCCTCATCCCATATGCTCTCCTTGTCCAGTGTCTCTCCTATCCACTGGGCACATTTCAAGCCGGGCACTCCAGTGTTGTGTTCGGGTTTGCTCTCGCCAGCGCCACCACCATCGTCTGCGGGCGGAAGTTCTTCGTGGTCTAACACTGCTCTAGCTCCCTCTATAAAAGTTGAGTTTGTGGGATCACGAGTATGAAAAAGGACCCGCAGCCCAGAAAAACGTTTGGCAATTGGCTACGGAGTTCTTGCGTTCCCCGAAGCCATCGAAAGTGCCTTCTCGTCGTAAAGCGACGCGCTTACCTCGCGCTCAGCAGCCGCGCGTAGGCCAGCGTGGTGACCGCCGCGAAGATAAACGCAAAACCGGCGTAGTTGAGAAAAAGCGGCGAGGTGAGCGGGTTCAGCGGACCGTGATTCTGATAGTCATGCCAGGTGCCGAGTCGCGAGCCGATAAAGGCTACGCCGCCCGCGCCGGAGGCCAGCGCGAGAAGCCAGCGTAGCCGAACGATCCAGGCCGCAGGCAGCAGAAGAGCCACCGGCAGCACAGCCACGCACCAACCTACCGAGCAGACCAGCAGTGTGAACCCGGCCCAAAGACCGACGCCGGAGGCGAGGTCAAGCAGCAGGCCGGAGTTTGGCGCATTGCGCCAGAGCTCGGGCAGCTCAAAGCCGACGCATGTGACCAACGTCGCGGCAAGCCAGCCGACAAGCGCGGCCCGGGCCGAAAGCAGCGCGCGGCGGCTCATGCTCCGGTCTGAGCGGCTGCATCTGAGACCGAGAGCTCGTTAGCCTTGTCCTTGGCAGCCGTGTCCTTGGCAGCCGTGTCCTTGGCAGCCGCAGCACCCGGCTTGGCATCGACGGAAGCGGAAGCGGGAAGCTCTGTTTGAGCGACCAGCTCAAAGGCGACCTGCACGTAAAGCTCGATCGCCTCGAAGAGCTCGCGCTTGGCCAGCCGCTCGTGCGGCGTATGGGCGACGTGGATCGAACCAGGGCCGAGCAGCAGCGGCTCGCCCCAGTTGGTGAGCGCGGGCACGTCGGTGGTGAAGGCAGCGATCATCGTGGGCAATCCAGGCACGGCGCGCAGGCGTACAAACGGGATCTCGAGCGGGAACTCGATCTCGGCGTCAGGGGCGGCGGCGGCAGAGAGCGCGGCGCGGGTCTCGGCCGAGTCGCCGACCAGCCGCACCAGGAGTTCGGCCGCGGCCTGATCGGCGATCACGTTGGGAGCGTGACCGCCGGTGAGCAGGCCGATATTGAGGGTGCTGGGGCCTACCTCGGGCTCAACCGGCAGCTCGACCGAGAGCATGCGGCCGAGCGCATGCACGAGCTTGGCTGTCGCGCTCTCGCCAAGCTCCGGGTAGGCAGAGTGAGCCATCTTTCCTTCCGCGCGAACCGAGGCGCGGAGCGCGCCCTTGGAGGCCAGCGCCAGGCGATTGTCAGTCGGCTCGCCATTGATAAGAAAGCGGCTGCCGCGTGGGCGCTCGTTGGCCAGCTTGGCTCCGGCCGAGTCTCGCTCCTCGCCGACAACGAAGAGCAAGCCCACCCGGACGCCCCGAGCACGAAGCTGTTCGGCTGCGGCGATCTGCGCGACAATAATCCCCTTCGCATCACAAGCCCCGCGGCCGTAGATGTATTCCTCATCCTCGCTGCTGGGGATGTAGGGCGGCACCGTATCCATGTGCGTGGAGAAGACGATCTCAGGCGGATCGGGCTGGGCAGCAGCATAGACGTTGAGCCGTTCGCCGCCCTGTGGGCGGTCGGGTGGCTGAGCGACCGGCGTCGTCTCGACGATGAAGCCGCGAGAGGCAAGGAACTCGGCGAGATGCCGCCCGACCGCGCCCTCGTTATAGGTTGTCGACTCGATGTCCATCAGGTGCCGGGTGAGATGGACGGGGTCAAATGGGGCTCTGTCAAAGTCGGGCATCGTGCCTTCGAGCATACCTGAGGCGGGTACCAGCCTTGTCCGAAGTTGGCGGACTGAGCACGCTGCGAAAACGCCTGCTGCAGCACTGGCCCGAGCCTCTACAATAGTGACAGCCTCATGGCAAAAACCTCGCTCACTTCTCCGGGTGGCGCTCACTCCAGCGCAGACTCGCGCACTCAAGTACGCACGCTTGCTGACCTTCGTGGCCCGGCCGGGCGCCTGGAGGCGCTCTATGTTCCTGGGCACGCCGAAGCACCGTACGCGGCTGTCATCTCGCACCCGCACCCGCTCTTTGGCGGCACAATGCACAACAAGGTCGTCTACCACGCTGCCAAAGCTTTCCAGCACTACGGGCTGCCGGTGCTCCGTTACAACTTCCGCGGAGCCGGGATGAGCGAGGGCACGCACGACCGCGGCGAGGGCGAGCAGCAGGATCTGCAAGCGGCAACGGAGTGGCTGGCCCAGGAGACAGGATTGCCGATCCTCGCGGTCGGCTTCTCCTTTGGTGCGTATGTAACGCTACGCGCGTGCTGTCGCGAGCGGAACATAGTCACCACAAATACTGTGAGCGGCGAAGACATCTTCGACAGCGTGGCGGGCGTTGTCGCGCTCGGCTTGCCGATCCAGGCCGGCGATCGTGGCTACCGCTACGACTTTCTCGCCGAGTGCACGCTGCCCCTCCTTCTGATAAGCGGCGATGCGGATGCCTTCGGCCCAAGCGCCTCAGTCGAGCAGGCGTTCCGGCTGGCAGCCGGCCCGGCGGAGCTGGTCTTTGTCTCCGGCGGGGACCACTTCTTCCAGGGTGCGCCCGGCGCGCTCAGCCAGATGCAGGGAGCGATTCGCACCTGGCTGGCGGCTCATTTCGGCCTGCGCGCGCCTTCGACAGTCAAGGCTGGGCTTAGAGACGGCGAGGCAGGTGTCGCACATTCCCTGGGAGACACGCTGTGAGCGCGCCCGAGCAACAACTTGCGCTCCTGCACAGGGACGCAAAGTCGATCTTTCTGCATGCCATGCAAGAGTGCGATATAAGCCGCGCCTTCGACCGGCACATGCACTTTGAAGGTACAGTTCTGATCCGCCATCCTTCGCCGGTCCTCAAACCGATCTTGCAGGAGCTGGGCGACTACAAGAAGATCCTGGTGGTGGCGTTCGGCAAGGGCGCACTGCCGATGCTCGACTCGCTGATGGCCCGTCTGCCCGCAGAGCTGCGTTCTAGGCTGCAAGGGGTCTGCTCTTCGACTACCGAGCCGGCCCGCCGTCACAAGCACATCCGCTACTACCAGGGTGGGCATCCGCTACCGAATGAGGACTCCTTCGCGGCGGCGCGCGCGACTCTCGAGCTCTTGCGCAAGGCCGGGCGAGAGACCTTTATCTTCTTCCTGATCTCAGGCGGCGGCTCGGCGATGCTCGAGCTACCGCTTGCCTCCGGCATGTCGCTGGAGGACACGCGCGCCTTTCACGAAACGCTGATCTCCTCAGGCGCAAGCATCACCGAGATCAACACGGTGCGCAAGTACTTCTCCGCGGTCAAAGGCGGTCGCCTGGCCAAATCGGCCCCCGAGGCGGAGAAGCTTACCCTGCTGCTTGCCGATGTGCCGCTGCGTCACCTGGCGGCCGTAGCCTCTTCGCCTACCCTGCCGGATATGACCACGCTGGCTGACTGCCACGCGATCCTCGATCGATATCAGGACCGGTTCGACCTGCTGGACAAGTTTCCGGCGACGGTGCGCGACTACTTCACCGGCTTGCGCCGGGCTGCTCCTCACGAGCCGCAGATCACCGCCTTTGCTCACACCCAGCTCGATACCCTGCTCTCAAACCATGACTTCGTGAATGCGGCGCGGGCGCAGGCGCGGGCCCTCGGGTACAGGGTCATCATCGATAACAGCTGCGACGACTGGCCTTACGATGAAGCAGTGTCCTATTTGCTGGGTCGCTTTCATGCTCTGCGCCAGCAAACGCCCAAGCTGTGCCTGCTCTCGAGCGGTGAGGTGACGGTCTCGTTGGAAAGCAGGCATGGCTGCGGCGGCCGCAACCAGCACTTCGCCTTGGCTACCGCGCTCAAGCTCGCTGAAGCGCCCAAGGAGGCGATTGCTATCTTGAGCGCGGGCTCAGATGGCATCGATGGCAACAGCCCGGCCGCAGGCGCGATCGCCGATACAACCACCGTTGAGCGAGCGCGCGAGCTGCACTTTGACCCGGAGCAATCCTTGCGCCAGTTCAACAGCTGTCCGCTGTTTACCGCGCTTGGTGACTCGATCATGACCGGGCCGACGAACAACAATCTACGGGATCTCCGCATACTGCTAGCCGGTGACAAGCCGGAGTAAGCCCGGTTGCTCATCTGCCCGGCTGTCGGGGATGCGGCGGAAGGCCGGAGCTCGATACAGGAGTGAACAAGCAGACGATTCGCGCTGCTTGCTCTCTACGGGATCATTGTCTCGGCTTTGGCGCTTCAAGCTCCCTAGCTCTCCGCGTTCAGCATCGCTCACAGGTGAGATCAGTGGCGGCCCTGCGATGAGCTTCGCGACTGGCGCCGCTTGTTAGGGACCGCGGAAGAGCTGCGGTCCCGGCATCAAGCTAGTGCTTTTTAGCGGGCTTTGCGTGGCCAGCAGCACCAGCCTTGCTGGCGGACTTGGCCGACTTGACCGGCTCCGGCGGCGGAGTCGTCTTCTTGACGGGTGACTTTGCGGGAGCCGGCGGGGCGACTGGGCTAGCCTTCGCGGAAGCCGGCGGGGAGACCGGGCTAACCTTCGCGGGAGCCTCTTTCGCCGCAGCCTTTAGAGGCGCTGCTTTCACAGGAGCGGTCTTCTCAGCGGTCGCCTTCGCAGGTGCCGACTTTTCCGCAGGCATCTTCTTCATGCTCGCCCCCGGCTTGCTGGCGAGCGATAGCGGCGCAGCGGCGCTCGTTGCTGACGAGAGAGTTGCAGGCACTCCAGACTCCTCGCCTTTCTGGATCGGATCGGCTTTGGCGCCCTGCCTGGGCTTTTTCGCAGCGGCAACCGGTTCGACCAACTCGTCCGGCTCGGCGTCGAGCTTGTCATCGATAGCATCGTCGTCATGCTTGGCGACCTTTGACCCAGCCCCGCGCCTGCCCGCCGGTCGAGCCTCGGCTGGCTCCTCCTCATCAGCAGCGCTCGGCAACTCATCCTCATCCTCGCCCGGCGCCTCTTCACTTTCGTCGGCGTGCAGCTTGTCGAGCACCGTGCTCAGGACTTCGTCCTCAACAATCTCCTCATCCTCAACTTCTACCTCATCTTCCGCGTCGTCCCCATCCTCATCGTCGTCATCGCGATCCTCGTCATCATCCTCATCCGGCGCGGAGATGCGGCGCTTGGTCTTACTTTCGGATTTTTTGGCGCGACTCCGGCGTACGGTCGGCGGCGGTGGCGGCGCGGGCGGCGACCACGGCTCCAGGAAGGCGCGCATCTGCTCGTCTGTCTCCAGGTTGCCGTCGATCAATTGGTAGAAGAGCTGCTCGAGCAGCTCCGTGTACCCGGGCAGCTCAGGGGTGATGCGCATCTCGAGCATCATCGCGGCGGGTACCCGCTTCTTGAACTCGGGCCAGACCGTGAAGAAGCTCTTGAACTTGGCATCGGCGGCACCGGCCTTGCGCGTGTGGGCGAGCCACAGGACCGGCTCAGCTGGGTGGGTGGTAAAGAGCTTCCAGGTCGCTGAGGGCTGCGCGGCCGCTTTGCCGGTCAGCAGCTTGGCAAATTCCTTTGCCGCCTCCTCCAGACCCTCCCACTGCTGAACGAGGCCAGGATGCACGAGCGCTGCCTTGAAGTCCGTGAGCTGCTTGGCGCTGAAACCCGAGGTAAGCAGTTCCAGGTGAGCGGCGGTAAGGTCGGCGATGACACCCTGCATCAGCAGCTGGATCCAATTGCGGCGAAGGCTATCGAGGCCGGCCAGGTCCGCAACACTGCTTGACCAGCCGGGAAACAGGTGTTCTGTCCAGCCTTCAGCATCAAGCTCTTTCAGAATGTCGAGCGCGTCTTCTTCGCTCGCTACCTTCTCGATCTCGGAGCCGCGGAGATAAGGCGAAAGTGCATCAATCGCGTCTGACTCCTTGGCGTTTGCGTAACGAGTCGCGGTGCGTTCCTCAAACTGCCAGCCCAGGCGCTTCTTGAGACGCGTGACTCGGATCAGGCGCGAAGGGTCTTCGAGAAAGCCGTAGTTCGAGGCGACCCGCAGCAGGCGCGCCTCAATGTCGGCGACGCCGTTGAGCGGGTCAAGCAGCAGGCCATAGGAGCCTTCATTGAGCGAAAGCGCCATGGCATTGGCCGTAAAGTCGCGCCGCCGCAGGTCCTCGACGATCGTGCTCCAGTGATACACGGGCTTGCCAGGCTTGGGATACTCCTCTGCGCGGGTGCTGGCCACGTCGGCGCGCACGCTGCCTGGAAACCAGAGGGTCAGCGTCCGGGTAGGCTCGTGGACGCCCCAGAGGGTGGCGCCCCGGGCGACCAGCGCCTGCTCGAGCTCCAGCGCATTGCCTTGGACCGAAAAGTTGAAGTTGCGGACCGAAGAGCCCGTGGTCAGGTCACGGACCGCGCCGCCGGTGAGGAAGACGGTCATGCCGGCTTCACGGGCGGCTTCGCGTACCTGGGTCAGAGCATGCTTCTGAGCGGTGCTCAGGCGATTTTCAAGCAGGTAAATATATTCGGGCATGCCTTCACAATCAGCGTAGGATTTCCGCCGGGGCCCGTTCGACGACCTTGTCACTCGCGCGCGCCGTGCCCCTAGTAAACCACTTGCCCCTGGTACTTGAGGGTAGCCGGAACGGTTGACACAAAAGTCGACACTAGCAGAGTCTGCCCTCCCTCGTCCAGCGCCAGAGTGGTAGGTGACGAGGAAAATTCAGGCGACAGGATCAACCGCCAGCGGAGTTCTTTACAGCTTGGCCTCTACTGGTTGGTACCCGCCTGGTTGGTACCAGCCTGCTTGTACCTGCGGTTTGTACCGGCCCCGGCGCAAGGAGCATAGCGGTGAGAGATAGAATCGGTGCATGAAGTTAGCCGACCTGGCCCGGGCGCTGGGCGCCGACCTGCTGCCTCCAGCGCCTTCCCTCCGAGAGCCACGCGATGCTCCTGACTCACCGACAGCAAACCAGCCAGAGGTGCTTGGAGCATCAGATTCGCAGCCAAGCGACTGGAGCGGGTTGAGAGCTGGTCACGTAGGCGGCACCGAAATTCACGGCGTATCGGGCATCGAAGACGCAGGCCCTGACCAGATCACCTTTGTCGCCAACCCCAAGTATGCGCCGCTCGCCAGGACCAGCCGGGCAGCGGCCATCCTGGTAGAGCCCGAGTTCAAGCTGCTTCCGGTGGCAACTCTGCGGGTCGCCAACCCCTACTATGCCTTTGCGCGGGCGCTTGCGCTCTTCTACCAGGCGCCCGTGTATGCGCCCGGCAGGCATCCAAGCGCGATCGTGGACCCATCGGCGCAGATCGGCGAGGGCGTGCACCTGGGCCCGTACGTGGTCGTCGGCGCGGGCGTTGTGCTCGGCGCACATAGTGTTGTGCTGGCCCACGCCGTCCTCTATGAAGGGTCGCGAATCGGCACGCACTTCTTTGCGCACGCGCATGCGGTGGTGCGAGAGCACTGCGTGGTCGGCGACCACGTCACACTTGGCAATGGCGCGGTGATTGGGTCAGACGGGTTCGGTTTTGCGCGGCTGAGCGGTCCGGAGGCCGAAGCGACCGGAGGTTGGTACAAGATTCCGCAGACCGGCCCTGCGGTCCTCGAGGACCATGTAGAGGTGCAGGCCCTGGCGGCAGTCGACCGGGCGAGCGTGGGTGAGACGCGCATCGGGCGGGGCGCGAAGCTGGACAACCTGGTCCAGGTAGGCCACGGCTCAACTGTGGGCGCGGGCACGCTGCTCTGCGCGCAGGTGGGCCTCGCAGGTTCCACGCACGTGGGCCGTAACGTGATCCTCGCCGGCCAGGTAGGCGTCGCTGGACACTGCACCATTGGCGATGGAGCGATCGCGACGGCCCAGTCGGGCATCCCCAACGATGTGGCTCCGGGCGCCGTCGTCAGCGGCTACCCGGCGATGCCCAACCGCCAGTGGCTGCGCGCGAGCGCGAGTTTTCAACGCTTGCCGGAGCTATTACATAAGTTACGGAAAACCAGTAAGAACGAGCCCGCCTAGCATCGGCCGGAGTAAGGCAAGGCATCATAATGCAGCTATGGCAGAAGATAATGACCAGTACCTGCTCGACATACTCGGCGCGGCAGAGGATCCGATCCGCGTGCTGCTCCTCGACGACCAGGTCGATAATCTACTGCTGCGCGCCACCATCCTGCATAAACACGGCTACCTGACTGAGACCGCGTCCAGCATAGAAGAAGCCGAGGCGTTGCTCGAGTCTATCGACATCGCCGTGCTTGACTATCATCTCGGCGCGGGTAAATTCGGTACCGACGTAGCCGAAAAGTTACGCGAGCTTCGACCAGAAGTTCCTATCATCATCCTTTCGGCAACGCTCGAGCGGCGCTTCGGCGGCCCGGAAGATATGCACCTGCTAAAGGGGTACAGCTCGGTGGACGACCTGGTAGCGGCGCTGCGCTCCTTTCGCTCCAAGCGCATGGGCAAGCCGGTCATGGTCGATGCGCGCGACTTCTTTTACTCACGCATTAACATGGCCATGGGCGACGAGGTAGTGCTCGAGATCCTCGACAGCAAGGGTGAGTGGCAGTATGTCAACGAGACCTGCGCACGCCTGCTGGAGCGACCACGCGAGTGGTTCCGCGGTAAGAATATGTTTCGCGAGCTGCCGGAACTCGCCTTTGACTGGAAAGAGATTATCCAGACCGTGGCGACCACGCGCGAAACTTATATTGATCGGACCTACCGGGGACTTCTCAACCTTCCCCGCAAGGGGGAGGAGTGGGTGTGGAATGTACTTGCATTCCCGATCACCCTGCACAACCACGAGAGCGGGGTTGTGCTGACCGCCCGAATCCTTGAGCGCAAGCCTTCTCTCTAGGGGCAGATTCGCGGGTCCGCAATCATGCAACCACTCGCCGGGGCGTCGACTCCGTCCGCACCTCGGTGCTCGACCCGGGGCCTTACACTGGTTGCATGCAAACCCCCGTCAGATTGGCGCGAAGCTCAGCCAAGATCGGCGCCACTGCTCTGCTTCTGGTGGCAGTGGCAGGATGCCGCGCCCGATTTGTGCAGGCTACCGTTACCAATGACAGCGGGCAGACGCTCCGCGTCGTGGAAGTAGATTATCCAGGCGCCAGCTTTGGCTGCAGCATCCTGGCACCCCACGCCAGCTACTCCTACCGCTTCAAGGCGATCGGCAGCGGCGCGCTAGGCCTGAGTTACAGCGACGCTGCAGGGGTGACCCATACATCGGCTGGGCCAATCGTTGCAGACGGACAAGCTGGGTCGGTCACGGTTCGGATCGCGGAACATGGACAGGTGAACTGGGAAAAGGCATTGGCGGCTCAGTGATCGAGGCCGCTAGACGCGCAGAGGATTCGCCGGGCCGTGAAGCCAAACGTTGCAGCGGAGCAGCCTTCCTAAGCTCTCCGCTACCCGGATCGCAGCCATTCGCCTAGCGGACGACGGACTGGAAGAGCGGCGACTTGAGCAGGCTAGTAAACTGGCTGTCTGAAGACGAGAACTTCACGTCCAGTATTCCCGCGTTTGAGGAGATGTCAGTGCTGTCGATCGCCTGCTTCTCTGTCGGGTTGCCGCTCACCTTCTCGTACATCGCGGCCGCGTTCATCAGTGACGACATGGTTGCGGCGGTAAAGGTATCGGGCGTGATCACCGCGAGGTTGAATTTGACGCCATTGTCGAAATTCATGCTGTAGCGAGAGCTGAGCAGCCGATTGCGGACCGTATCGAAGTCTGCCAACTGCGCCGCCTGGCCCATTACGCTACGCATCATGATCTGGGTACCCTTCTGGTCCAGCAGGCTCCAGAGAGGCTCACCATCGACGGAGGCCATCTGCTCGAGCATAGGCTGATTGCTGAGCATGCTCGGTGCAAAACCATCGCGCACATTAAGCGCGTACTTGATCGCGTCGGACGATCCAAAGACCATCGTTGTAGGGTTGACGAAGCTAACCAGCATCCCGGTGCCACCCATGGGGTACATCCGGTTAGTGCGTAGGATCTGCGCCTTGACCTTATTCTTTTTGAAGGTCGCAACCATGTCGGCGACCGAAAACTGGCCCTGCGCGATGCCGATAATCTTTGCGTTTTCGCCCCCGTCTGGCGTGCGGAACGAAGCAAAGGCAAGCGACTCGACGTCGTGGTTGTCATTCAGACCGGAGGTCACAAGCGCGCGCTCCAGCTGCTTGAGCTCAGGCGGCATCACGCGGGCCTTCAAGTCCATGGCCGCCTGTGAGTTCTGCATCGCGCGATAGTCGACAACGATGAGCTGCTGCAGGTCTTTGGGAATAGCGCCGCGAGCGTCCTCGGTAAGCTGAGCCGCGAATGCCGGTGCCACCGCCACTGCCGCCAGCAAGCCGCAGGCAACCAGCGCCCGAGCACATTGCCGGCCGAACGCTGCATATCTTTGACTTGTGAAAGTTAGATGATTCACTACTGTTCTCCTTACTCACCCACATAAGACGTACGAGGCTGCGCGGCTGAGGGATTCGGCGCGCGATTGATGTGGGTCTGCCGAAAGCGAATTCTACCCAGGCACTTTCTTCATCTTAGACTCTCGGAACGGGGACATTGTTGTTTCCGGGAAGCGCGAGGCCATCTGCGATCACCTACGTAACCGGCCAGGCAGGCTCATCTGCCGTTTCCTGCGACAGCTAAAGAGCCGACACCGGCCACGCCAGCGGCCGCTCGAGGCGCCGCTCGAGGATCTTGTCGTCAGGGACGAACCCATCTAACTGACGCACCCACTCGGCGCTCCTCTCATAGGCAGCCTCCGGTAGCAGCCCGATCAGCTCGCCTTTGAGGGGCCTGGCTCCGGCAGCCCGGGCGCAGGCCGCGAGCGCGGAGAAGACGGCCGACATGGGCGTCTGGCGAAAGTCGGTGATGTTCATCGAGATCTGCGCTCTGCCGTCAACGATCAGACCGAGCGCTTTCACCCCGGGCAGGCCGCCGCTTGATGCACGGACCTGGCGAGCGACCGCGCGCGCGGTGGCGATATCGGGCTTGTCGAGATAGACGTTGTAGGCGACCAGAAAGCGGCGTGCGCCGATCGCCGAGGCGCCGGCCGTAGGATGCAGCTCGGGCCCCCCGACATCCGGTCTGCGAGAAGCGTCCCGGCGAGCTGCATCGCGCAATCCCTCAAACTGGCCCCGGCGAACCTCTTCTAGCAAGGCGCGGTCCGGGCGTAGAGCCGCGGCCTCGTAGAAGTAAGACGGAAGCTGGTACCGGCGCCAAAGCTCATGGCCCGCCTGGTGGGCAGCCATTGCGCACTGCTCAAGCGAGTAGCCGGCCACCGGCACAAAGGGGATCACGTCGGCCGCGCCGATCCTTGGGTGCACGCCGTGCTGGGTGGTCAGGTCGATCAGCTCGGCTGCCCGGCCGGCCCCTCGGACTGCCGACTCAACCACGGCCGCGGGCGATCCGGCGATGGTAACCACCGAGCGGTTGTGATCATGGTCGAGCGAGTAATCGAGCAGGCTCACGCCGTCAAGGCGCATGGCCTCGACAATTGCGTGTACCTTCTTCAAGTCGCGACCCTCGGAGAAGTTCGGCACGCACTCGAGGATGGCTTCGCTCATAGATGAGTCCTTGGTATGGGCGCCGGCACGAGCCTCTTACGTGGGGCCAGACCTATCAGCGCGGGTCTGGTCAAAATACCCGGGTTCGCCTTGGGCTGGCGACTTGGAACAAGACTTGCCTGGTGAGTCCTATCGGCAGAAACGACCACCAGCGTGAAGCGCCTTCCATCTGCGCCGAAGCGCTACTTCCACCAGGTGTAGCCAATCTGGAACTGCACCGAGGCGTTCACGCCCGGGTTGCGGTCGCCGAGGCTAGCGCTAGAGATATGGATCGCGTTCGCAGCGAGATCAATGGATCGGCCGTTGGAAAGAAAGTAGTGAGCGCCAATGCCGAACTGCGGGGTAAAGTTCCACACGCTGGTGCCGCCGGGCGCACCCTCAGGCACCAGGATGTCTGGCGGATACTTGTGATTGGTCCAGACCAGCCCACCGGCGCCCTGCAGAAAGGGTGCGATGCGGCGCCCCGGCTGAAGATCCCAGCGCAGCACGATCGGGGTGATGCTGACGCCGGTAAAGGTACCGCCGCCGTAGGGTTCAGGCACAAACGCGGTGGTCCCGTTGGGATAGACCACGTGAGCATCGTGCACGTTGGGGGGCGGGGTAAACGACTGCCAGTACGGCATTAGTTCCGCGGCATATTCGAACTGTCCACGCAGCAAACCTGGGAGAAGAGGGCGGGTGAGCACCTTGCCTACCCGCACGCCCGCGTTCGCAAAACTAAAGTCGGAGCGATCGCCGACCCCGACCCCTCCAGCAAAGAACGCGCCATACTCCCATGGCAGGGTCCCAAGCCTGGCCGAAGCGGGACTGGTGTTCGCGGCGATCGTCTGCTGGCCGCGCAGCGAAGAAGAGCCGACCGACAGGCCGAGCAGGACGGCAGCAAGGGCGTTCCATTTTGACATGTTTGCGAGGATCCTAAAGGTTTCTTGTGGAGGTGCCCGAAGCTTCGAGCCAAGTGAGACATGGCTTTCGTTGCGCGCCGGCACACACCACGGACAGCCGGAGGGTGAGCCGTCGCAGAGGTTAACTCGCGCCGCAACGATCATGGGAGGACCGCCTCCCGGCAATCCAATCATCTCGTGAGCAAGAAGCGCATGGATCCGGCGATCGTGGCTAGCCGGCGACCTCTTCCATCTGCTCGGCGTCCATGTCGAAGTTCGAGTAGACGTTCTGCGTGTCGTCGTTGTCCTCCAGCGTTTCAAGCAGCCGAATCATCTGGTTGGCCGCTGGCCCTTCCAGCTTGGTGTAGGTTGAGGCGATCATGGTCACCTCGGCCACGACCGGTTCAATGCCTGCGCCGCGAACCGCGTGGGCAACGGCATCGTAGGCCGCCGGCTCACAGGTAATCTCCCAGGTTTCGCCTTCGTCGGCGAGATCGTCCGCGCCCGCCTCCAGCGCGAGCGCCATCAGCTTCTCTTCGTCGGCAGCTGCTTTTTCAACGACGACCAGCCCCTTTTTGGCAAACATGAAGCGAACAGAGTTCGGCTCGCCCAGGTTGCCGCCGTTCTTTGAGAAGGCGTGGCGGATCTCGGAGACGGCGCGGTTGCGATTGTCGGTTGTGCACTCGACGATGATTGCGACTCCGCCTGGACCGTAGCCTTCAAACGAGATCTCCTCGTAGTTCGCGCCTTCAAGTTCACCGGTACCGCGCTGCACGGCTCGCTTGATGTTGTCGGCAGGCATGTTCTCGGCCTTCGCGGCGGCGATTGCGGTGCGCAGCCGTGGATTGCCATCAGGATCCCCGCCACCCTGCCGCGCGGCCATGGTCACTTCCTTGATAAGACGGGTGAATATCTTGCCGCGCTTGGCGTCAGCGGCGCCCTTCTTGTGCTTGATCGTCGCCCATTTTGAATGGCCGGACATAGGTTCCTCGAGCTGCGCAGGGTGGAGTTGCCGGTTGGTCAAAACCGGTCTTCTGCGACAGTCGAGTATAGCAGCGGGACAGGCTGCCCTTCGAACCAGGCAGGCGCGGCGGCGTTCGACGGGAGACGCCGCTAGGAAAACGCCGCAACTGCCCGAGGCCTGACTGGCTCAACAGTGCAAAACAAGCTCGGGTCCATTTAAAGCAATCTTGTTGGTCGACGTGCACCGGGGCGGCTCGGAACGCATCCACGTGCTTGAGGTGATACACGCATGAGTTTGAATGAAGTCCTAATCAACGAGTTACGCGATCTTTACAGCGCCGAGTTGCAGCTTGCCAAAGCCCTGCCGAAGTTGGTTCGGGCAGCCAAGACGCCGGAGCTTAAGCAGGGCTTCAGCGAACATCTGGAGCAAACCAAGGGCCACGCGGAACGGCTGAAAGAAGTCTGCGCCAAGCTGGGCAAGAAACCAACCGGGGAGACGTGCCACGGCATGCAGGGCCTGGTTGAAGAGGCGAACGAGCAGATCTCGGAGGATCTGGAAGCGGAGTTGAAGGATGTAGCCCTCGCCGGAGCTGCGCTGCGGATCGAGCACTATGAGGTGGCCGGGTACACGACGGCGATCCTGATTGCCAAACAGCTCAAGCACAGGGAGATCGTCGGCATGCTCAGCCAGACGTTAGAGGAAGAAAAAGCGATGGCCAAGCAGCTGGTCACCAATGCAAAGCCAATGCTGAAGGCAGCCTCCGCCATCGGGGACGAAGACGACGAGTAGCTATGCCGAAGTAAGCCTTGACCAACTACTCAGAATGATCAAGCTGAGCGACCGGGGGAACAGCACGAGACCTTATGGGACCTGCAGGAAAGGGGCTGTTGGCGACCAAGCCGCAGCCCCTTTTTTGCGGGCCTATTTGGCTGGCGCAAGTCCGTAAGGAACCGGCGACGGATTACGCTCCAGAAAGCTGTCCTGCTGGTGCCAGTAGGGATACGGCATCGGTGGCTCACTAGCAACATCAAGTTTCCTGATCTGCTCTGCGCTCAGGCTCCATCCAGCCGCAGCCAGATTTTGCTTCAACTGCTCCTCATTGCGTGCGCCAATGATCACACTAGAGACAGTGGGCCGGGTGAGCAGCCAATTCAATGCGACCTGGGGCACAGACCTCTCTGTCTCCTGCGCGACTTCGTCGAGCGCATCCACGATCCGGTAGAGATACTCGTCGGTCATCTGCGGCCCGTGCTCGGCAGTCGTATGCAGCCGGCTGGTCTCAGGCAGCGGCTGGCCGCGCCGAATCTTGCCGGTCAGCCGGCCCCAGCCAAGCGGGCTCCATACCAGCGCGCCTACTTGCTGGTCCAGCCCCAGCGGCATCAGCTCCCACTCGTAATCCCGGCCCACGAGCGAGTAGTAGACCTGGTGGGCGACATAGCGCTGCCAGCTGTGCTTCTCAGAGACGGCGAGGGACTTCATCAAGTGCCAGCCGGAGAAGTTGGACGCGGCGATGTAGCGGATCTTTCCCTGTTTGACCAGGGTATCGAGGGTCTCCAGGGTCTCTTCGACAGGCGTTCCGGCATCGAAGGCGTGCATGTGGTAGATGTCAATGTAGTCGGTCTTGAGCCGGCGCAGGTTTGCATGGCATTGCTCAATCAGGTGCGAGCGCGAAGAGCCAACGTTGTTCTCGCCCTCACCCATGCGGAAGGTCGCTTTGGTGGAGAGCAGCATCTGGTGGCGGCGACCTTCGATCGCTGCGCCGAGAATCTCTTCCGCGAGGCCGTGCGAGTAGACGTTTGAGACATCGAAGAGGTTCACGCCGGCGTCCATGCAGAGCGAGACCAGGATCTTGGCCTCATCGACGTCCGTCTGGCCCCACGCTTTGAAGAACTCGTTGCCGCCGCCAAAAGTCGCGACGCCGAAAGAGAGCACCGGGACCTTCAGACCTGAGTAGCCAAGCTGTCGAAATTCCATATGCCAGTAAGGATGCGTGCACTCCGGAAGAGGCTGCGCCGACTCTAGAAAGGTCTCACCGGGCAACTCTACCCGGCAACTTCGGCTGCTCTTCGGCTCGGCGCACTTTAGGTTCAGGTCATTGAGTCTGGGAAGGCCGCGCGCAAGAGGGCGCTCAACGGTCACCCCAAGCCTTGCTTCCTGCTGCAAAGAGCAGACCAAACTGCTAGCCTAAGCACATGAAGTGCGGCGTGCTCGTCTTTCCGGGATCGAACTGCGACCAGGACGCGTGCCACGTTTTGGCCGAGCTCGCGGGCCAACCGACCGTGATGCTGTGGCACGACTCACCGAGCCTGGAGAACTGCGACGCGATCCTGGTACCAGGCGGCTTTGCCTATGGAGACTACCTGCGCACGGGCGCGATCGCCCGCTTTTCACCAGTGATGGACTCGGTGAGCCGCTTTGCCGCTGAGGGCGGCCCGGTGCTGGGCATCTGCAACGGCTTTCAGATCCTGTGCGAAGCAGGGTTACTACCCGGTGCGTTGTTGCGCAATGCCGGCTTGAAGTACATCTGCAAGCAGGTTTACCTGCGTACTGAGACTGTCGATTCCGCTTTTACGAATCAGATGCGCGAGGGTCAGGTCCTCAAGATGCCAATCGGGCACATGGAAGGCAACTACTTCTGCGATCCCGAGACCCTCCGAGTCCTGGAGCGCGAGGACCGCATCGCCTTTCGCTACGTGAATGCTCACGGCGAACGAGCGCCTGAGGCAAACCCGAATGGCTCGCTGGCCGATGTAGCGGGCATTCTCAACCAGCAGCGGAACGTGCTGGGCATGATGCCGCACCCGGATCGCTCGAGTGAAGAGATCTTAGGTTCAGCCGATGGGTTCTCTATATTCGCTTCCCTGCTGCATGCACTGAGTAGCTCGGGCCAGGAGTTCGGATCACGTCGATGATTGATATCCATCACCATTTGCTCTACGGGCTTGATGACGGCGCCTCGGATCTGGAGACTTCGGTCAAAATGGTCGAGGTTGCAGCCCGCGACGGCATCACGCATATCGTGTGCACACCACACGCCAACCACCGCTTCGCGTTCAATCGGGAGAGGAACGAAGAGTTGCTCGAGCAGATACGGCAGCGGATCGGCGGCCAGGTGACGCTTGGCCTGGGTTGCGACTTCCATCTCTCCTGGGACAATATCCAGGACGCGCTCGACAATCCGAGCCGCTACACGATCAATGGGAAGAAGTACCTGCTGGTCGAGTTCTCAGACACCATCATCCCGGAGAGCATCAACGACAGCTTCTTTGAGCTCACCATCGTCAAGCAGAAGCCGATCATCACCCACCCGGAGCGAAATCCGGTGCTGCAGCGGCACCCCGAGCGACTGGCTGAGTGGATTCGCGACGGGGCGCTTGTGCAGGTGACCGCAGGATCCTTGACGGGCCGCTTCGGACGGACGGCGAAAGCGACAGCTGAGAAGTTCCTCGACCGCAACTGGGTACACTTTTTGGCCACTGACGCGCACAACCTTGAGTCGCGGCCGCCGATCCTTAGCCACGGACATAAAATCCTGGCCGATCGCTGGGGTCAGGAGACAGCGGACCGGCTCTGCATCCATAATCCTCGGGCGGCGTTTCTGGGCGAGGACCTTGGCGAGCAGCCCGCGGCGACTCACCTCAAGATGAGGGACGATTGGTCGTCCACGACTTACAAGAAGAAGAACTTTCTGACTCGCCTGCTGGGCCGGTAAATTCAATTCGAGTAAGTGACGTTTCTGCTGTCTCCGCCAAAAAGGCAGAAGTCCTTTGCCAAAAGTTTGAAACACAGGTTTGCCTAGGCGTTCCCCCCTGGCAAAACTCATTTTCGCTCAAAGAGTGATCTGCTGCTCCCACGGTGGCTGCCGGCTGCGCATGCGGTTCAGCCCTCCTAGAGCCCCAGCCCTCCATCCACGGTGAGCACCTGACCGGTGATGAAGGGTGTCGCAGAGGCAAAGAAGAGGACCGCTTCGACGATGTCAGCGGCGGTGCCGTTGCGCTGCATGGGGGTTTTGTTGATGAAGTGGGCATACTCCGGAGCAGCCGCGCCGGTGACAATCATGCCCGGCGCTACGCAGTTGACCGCGATCTCAGGCGCCCAGGCTTTCGCCATCGTGAGGGTCAGCATATGCAGAGCGGCCTTGGAGGCACAGTAGTGCGCGTGGGTCGCCCATGGATGCTGGCCGCCAAGCGAGCCGATGTTCAGGATCCGGGAGGCCGCGCCTCGTTCTTGGGCCGAAGAGCGCAGGTGAGGCAGAGTAGCTTGGGCGACCAGAAACGGGGCCCGTGTATTGGTTGCAAACATGGCGTCCCATTGAGAGACGCTGAGTTGCTCGAGCGGGACAGTCTCAAAAGCGCCTGCATTGTTGATGAGCATGGTGAGCCCGCCCAAGGCATGGGCAGCAGCCTCGACACCTGAGCTGATGCTCGCAGGGTCGGACACTTCACAGTGCACCGCCAAGGCCGTCACGCCCAGCGCGCGCAGCTCGCCGATAGCGGTCTGTGCCTCGGACTGCGAGTTGCGGTAGGTGATGGCAATCGAAGCTCCGGCCTCGGCTAAGGCGAGGGCCAGTGCGCGGCCAATCCTCCGGGCAGCTCCGGTGATGAGAATTTTCTCGCCTTCGAGCCTGCGCATTCCTGTATCTTAGCGCCGGCGCCCCTAGTCTGTTGCAGATGAGGCTCTATTGAGCAAAGCCCCCGGCCGTGGCTTTGCAGAAGCCGTTGGCGACAGGCCTGATGCTTCCGCGCCCGGAAGCTGAACTAGACTTGGAGAGACGCGGCCGGGATGACAACCCCAGCCGCCACAACCCGCATCCATTCTCGTGGGTATTTCCGTGCTCTGGATACGTACAAAGACTGTCGCGATGGCAAGCAGCACGGCGCTGGCAGCGTTGTTGTCAGGCTGCGCAGGTGCCCGTCCAGGACAGATGGCGTACTCGACAGCGCCGGGGTTACATGAGGATGCGCCTTTGAGCAGCCGAGGCGGGGCCAATCCGAACGCCCCCTACGCTGTGGTCGATCACACGGCTCACCTGGTGACGCGATCGACGCAGGTAGATATCAATGCGGCTGCCCCGTGCGCAGCTTCGGATCTAAGCCTCTTTGAGTCAGGTGCGCATGTGGATGGGGATCGACGCTCGGTCCGGTTGAACCTGGTGAACCACGCCAAGGAGGCATGTCAGCTGAGTGGCTATCCTGCGATCTCGCTGCTCCGGGAAGATGGCTCGCTATTAGGCAGCCTGAGGATCGAGAAAGTGACCGCAACCACGCTGGAAGCGGCAGTTAGCGCTCCTCTGTCCGATGCTTCAAGGAACAGCGGATCTGCCAACCCTACTTCCGTGCCTTCGGTGGCGGTTCTCCTGCTGCCCGCAGGGGAAGCGGCCTTTGAGGTTGGTTGGACCAGCGGCCTGAACTGCGACCAGGTAGGCTCGATTGCAGTGGCGGCACCTGGAACCGTGCAGACCTTCGTGGTTCGGCATACACTGACGGTCTGTGAAGGCCGTATCCGCATCACCGCGATGAGCGGCAATACGGATCTCTAGCGGCCATCTCTCCGCCAGCGGGAAGCTTGTCTAAGCGTCTACTGCTGGGGCGGCGAAGCCGGCTTGTCGGCATCCTGGTGTTTCTCGTAGATCGAGTACTGACGTGCGGGCGGCTTGAGCACCACGGCAATCTCCTTGGTAGGCTGGTCGATCGTGTAGTCCTCGCCAAAGGTTTGATAGCCGCTCTTGATCACTTGCAGGCGCACTGAATCGCCAATCGGAATGACGTCGATCACCGCTCGACCCTCTTCATTGGTTTTAACTTCAAGATTGCCCTGATCCTTTCCGTTGTGCACCGTGTGAAAAACGACCGCGGCACTTTCGACGGGCTTGCTGTTCAACCCCTTGGTGACAGTGATTGTGATGTGAGCCACCGGCGGGGGCGGGTTGTACTTGCGTCCACGATGCTCATCCTGCGCATGCAGGGTCCCAAAAAGAGTGAGCGTGAGCCATAGGTAACGATGGGTGAGACCAAGTTGCATGAGCTATTGTAGCGATTTCGATTGCGCAAAGCGTAGCAGCTTGAAAGGGAACGGGCGCACTCGCTTGTGCATCCTACTGGCTATTGCTCCAACCGAGCGAACGTCAAGGGAGCGCAAGCCGGCGATGCCGCATACCGGCCCTAGCAGTATGAACTTCGACGACTCATCTACAGCTTGAAGGAAAAGTACAAACTATGGCACAGCAGAATGTAAAAGAGATTCCCAGCAAGAAGTCGCAAGAGACGAGCACAGCGCCCGGGCCGAAGACCAGCCTGGTCAAGCGGATGTACGAGACACGCATCGCACTTTCGCCCGAGGTGAAAGAGCAGACCGTTGAGGTGATGCAGGAGCGGCTGGCAGAAGCGCTCGACATGTACTCCCAGGCCAAGTTCGCTCACTGGAATGTGAAGGGCGACAACTTCTACCAGCTTCACCTGGTATTTGACAAGGTGGCCGAGACGATCTTCCCGCAGATCGACGAGATCGCGGAGCGCCTGACCCAGCTAGGCGGCGTAGCTAACGGTACAGTGCGCCAATCGGCTATGGTCTCAAGAATTCCGGAGTACAACGTCGAGTTGGTCGCCGGCATGGAGCATGTCTGCGCTCTGGCTGATGCGCTCGGTCACTACTGCAAAGAGCTCCGCGAAGCTTCCGACAAGATCGAGGATATCGGCGACCAGCCGACGTCGGACTTCTTCAAGCAGCTGGTGGTGGAAGCTGAGGAAGTGTTGTACTTTCTTGAGTCTCACCTGGAAGCAGGCGACGTACAGTAAGTATTCGCTGTTTGAAGTTCACTGAAGGGCCTCGCTGCTAGCGGGGCTTTTTTGGCGTAAGCATCCTCGCAGAACGCGGCCGCTAGTGGTTGTGTTGGCGATATTGCTTAGGTCCGCAGTGACCTGCACGACTGAACTTTGCATCTAGTTAGTCATGTCCGTCGCAGAGAATACCATTCATGTCGGGGTCGTTGGCTTCGGCCTAGCTGGGCGCATCTTCCACGCTGCGGTCATCGACGAGACACCCGGGTTGGCCCTGTCGGCGATTGTGCAGCGTACCGGTGACGAAGCATCCGCAGCCTATCCTTCCGCGAAGATTGTGCGCTCGCTGGAGGAGATGCTCGAGGACCCTTCGATCACTCTGTGTGTCGTTGCTACGCCCAATGATGCGCATCGCAGCCTTGCGGAGCAATGCCTGAAGGCAGGGCGCAACGTAGTGGTTGATAAACCGCTCGCCCTCTCAAGCGCCGATACGAAGGCGCTGGCGGCACTGGCAGCCGAGCGAGGGCTGGTTCTTTCGGCATACCACAACCGTCGCTGGGACGGTGACTTCTGCACCATCCGAAAGCTGCTGGACAGCGGCAGGATCGGTCGACCATTGCACCTGGTGTCGCACTTTGATCGTTACCGACTGGAACCGCGCCTGGATGCCTGGCGAGAGAGTGGCGCCCTCGGCGGCGGCCTGCTTTTTGACCTTGGGCCCCACCTGATCGACCAGGCGCTTGCTCTCTTTGGGCCGCCCACTGCGATCTGGGCTGACGTGCGGCGATCCCGGGATCGCGCTGTTGTGGATGACGCGTTTGATCTTCTACTTACTTATGACGGCGCTCGCGCCATGGCGCACGAGGCGGGCGGAGAACAAGCGCAGAACGAGCGCGGACCGCTGCGCGTATGGCTCTGCGCAACACTAGCGGCGGCAAGCGGCGGAGCGAGGTTTACCCTGCACGGCACGCTCGGCAGCTACGAGAAGTGGGGATTCGACCCTCAGGAGAGCGCGCTCAAGGCAGGAAACCGATTCGAATCGGCTGGCTTTGGCTCGGAACCAGCCCACGCCTGGGGGGTGCTCACCGTCGCCGGGAAAGCTCCTGAGTCTGTCCCTACGCTCCGCGGCGACTACCGCGAGTACTACCACAATGTTCGGGATGCGATTTTGGGCCAGGCGCCACTGGCCGTGACCGTGCGCGATGCCTGGTACGTGGCACGGCTCATCGAGTTGGCTCGGCTTAGCAGTGACAGTGGCTGTCGGGTCCCTGTTGACTTCAGCGACGCGCCGCAGTAAGCCTGGTCCTCGCAGGATACTCATCTGGGCAGGACACCCTCTGGATAGCTGGTGTCTTGCTCTCTGAGAGGTCGGGAGACATTGCAGCGGTTGTGGGCTTGAAACGCACCGCCTTGTCGTCTCTCGAGGCGCTGGTAAGAGGGTTTTCGGCTAGGCGCTGAGTGCTTCCCTCAGTAGCGTGAAGGAGAGGCGAGCGATGCAGAAGCTTCGTCGTAGCGCACGGGTTCTCGTGGCAGCTGGGTTGCTGTTCGCGCCGATGCTTAGAGCGCAGCAGCCAAGAGATCCCCTGACCGAGAGCCAGACCGACCAGATTCGCGAATTTGGCGACCGGCCCAACGAGCGCATTAAGCTCTACCTGAAATTTGTGGACGAGCGCATCGCGGCGATTCGAGACCTTTCGATTGACAGCCACGAGAACAATCGTCCGACGGAGCTGCGAGCCAAGTTTGAGGAGTTTACCCGGCTGACCGATGAGCTCTCAGACAACATGGACAGTTACACCAGCGCGCATGCCGACGTGCGGAAAGCGCTTAAAGCGGTGACGGAGGCAAGCCCAGGCTGGCCCGACGTTTTGCGCAAGCCGCCCGTGGACCCAACTTACGAGTTCGTGCGCCGGACTGCAATGGATGCGGCACAGAGCAGCATGGATGAGGCCAAGAAAGAGCTAGCAGAGCAGATCGCCTACTTCGCCGCGCACAAGGATGAAGCAGGGAAAAACGGGAAGGCTCCCTCGGCTCCCGACCCGAAGCAGTAGATGAAAGAAGACCGCGCTCTCGCCGCACTGGTAAGCTTTCCGCTTTCACCACGATCGGTACCAGCCCTTGCGTGTGCCGTGCGGGCACACTGGGCAGCCAGCACTTCTCGGTGTGCCATAACAACTCCTAGGCCGTCGCTTCGCAGGTTCCCATCGACATTCCACGCAAGGCATGGCATGCGTGCTATTCGCACCTCGTACCTGCACAACGTGCTGGACAAGTTGTGGTAGAAGCACCCTTTAGGACAGCGTTTGCTGCTGGCCGAGGTGCGAGGCACTCTTCGTTCATCTTCGTCTTCCTGCAGGACCGGGCAGACAGGCTGGTCAGCTGCCCAGGCGCTGCAAAGCCCTCACGCTGCTCAGGCGTTGCTCCAGGTGGCGCTCAAGGCACTGGAAGGCGAAGCGGCGCAGGTCCGCCGAGCGCTGCGGCGGCCAGGCGCCTGGCGCGACAATATGGACCGGAGCGTGAAGCATCTCGTCTGCCAAGGTGAGCGAGGCGGCGCTGAGCGGAGCACTCGCCGGACTACGATGCTCGGTGCAGAAGAGCCCGTCTATGGTGCTGAGCCACCAGGCCTGCTCGGGACTGCCCAGCCGGCAGCGGCAGAGCGTGCAGCGGCTGAGGTCAGGCAGCCATCCCATCAGCCGCGTCATCCACAGGGCGAAGTAGGTCACAGGCAGCCAGAACGCGGCGACGCGCGTTTCGGCCAACACGCTAAGCAGGAGCCGGAAGACTGCATCCTGAGGATCGTTTTCCGGCAGCATCTCCTCGAGCACCTCGCCGTAGAAGGAGAGCGCGGCGACGCGGCCGTAGTCCACCGGGTCAGAGAGTGGGGAGCGAATGATCTCAAAGGAGTCTAAGCGAACAAGGTCCTGGCGGGGACGAACGACATAGTGAGCGCGGACGTGGGTCATCGGCTCCAACGCGCCGCCAAAGCGGCGGCGGGAGCGGGCAGCCGATTTGGCTACCCCGCGGATGCGACCTGCATCCCGGGTGAGAAGCGAGACGATCTGGTCGGCCTCATGCACGGGCCAAGTGCGTAGGACGACGGCTTCAGCCTGATGCGCGATCACTCAGCTTTGAGGATAGTCTACTGCGCACGCCAGAGCTCCGCATCGCGACTGGCGTTCCAATCCGCGGCTAGCGTTGGACGGTCCGCATCCAGCGTCCGAAGGCGAGCCCCGCCCAGGTCGAAGCCGCTGCGTAGACAGAAGCCAGCAATAGGCCGAGAGCTAAAGCCGTGCCGTGGTCAGGCTGAGCGAAGTGGCGCAGAAAGTCAGGGCTGGAAGGCCGGGAGTTGTAGCCGAAGTAGATCGTACCGAAGAAACGGTTTTCGCTGGCGTGCGACATGAGAAAGTTGGCAAAGGGCCACTCGACAGCCGCGAGCACCGCGACGAAGACCGGCCCTGAGAGGAGCGCGATCTGCCACAGCTTCCAGCGGCTGGTGCCACGCCACAGCAGGTCAAGCGCGATGGCTGGCACCAGGAGCAGGATGGGAAACTTGGCTGGAACCAGGTGCGTGACCTGGTGGAAGACCGGACCCAGCAGGGGATGGGCCGGGGCGAGCGGAAGAACCAGTATATCGGTGATGATGAAGCAGGTGTACACCGATGCCGCAAAGGTTGCGGCCCAGCGCGCGCGCGAAGCCTGCCAGAGCATCGCGAAGACTACGGGAATCGCGATCGCCATCGCCGCGTAGGCGAGCGTTTGGTGCAGCATCGGATCGGTGGTGAACTCCTGGAGGAAGAACATCTGACCGCCAACCGTGAGGCCGCCAAGGTAAAGGAAGAGTCGCTGCAGGCCGACGTAGCTCTCGCCGGGCTGGGCGGCAGCACGGTTCATGCTGGCCAGGATAAGGAAAAGCATGCCGGTTGACACGGCACGGGCGCCCAGGATCAGCAGCGCGTGCGGCGGGCTGACGATCTTAACGTCCAGCCCGTAGGCGTTGTGCCACCAGTTGTCAAAAGGCGCTGAGGTAAGCATCGCGATGCCGCCCCAGCCGGCGAGAAATACTCCGAGCGGCGCGCGCAACCCGAAGATGGCAACCGAGGATGCGCGAAGCTCGGCGTTGCTCCGAAAGGTGCACTGCACGATGAACCAGCTGCATACGATGCCCGCGAGTACCCCGCATGCGTAGATGGCCATGTGCGCCGGCGTCCAGAAGCTATCTCGCCCAATCGAGCGATGCCATGCGACGTCCCACGCGCCGCCGACTGAAGCCGAGGTCACAGCAAGCACGCCTGTCCACAGGTACCAGGGGATAGCCGCGCGGCGGGTACCCGTTTCAGCCGCGGTGCGTGCCAGCTTCGGGGCCAGGCCTGAGTGGGAAACGGCAGAGGACATGGGTGGCTCCTGCAATGGCTTCGGGATGGGTGCGCAACGAGTCTTCTGAGCGACTCGCACACTCGGTAGAGTAGACGCCCGCGTTGAGCGATGTCATCCTCGCCGAGTGTGAAAGGGTCATCGTCCTCTTGGTTCTCTGGGCTACCGGGCTGACAGAGAGACCCCCGGGTCCAGATGCATCCGCCTACAGGATCACGGCACACGCACGACCGTCGTCATAGGGCTATAAGACAAGCGCATGGGGACTATCACTTTCGCTTATGCCAGCCCGCAGGCTGATAGCCCACGATAGGCTGGAATGAACAAAAATGGCGTTGGTCTTCGCCTTGCCCGACTTCCCCATCTGCCGGCACCCCACACAACTGAAGGAGATCCATGTCGACCGAATTGCGTGACTTTTTGTCGCTCCCCTATGCTGAATTAGAAGAGCTGAACTTGGCGGCCAAGAAGGACCGTCGCGACCGCGTGCCCGTCGAGCAGATACGCGAGAAGCGGCTCAAGTACCTTGCTGACGAGAAGCGAATCAAGGCGGTCACGGTACTGTTCAGCGACCTGGAAGGCCGGCTGCACATGCTGGACTATGACAAGAAGTTTCTGATCGGCAGCTACGACAACCTGACCTTTGACGGCAGCTCGATCCGCGGCTTTACGGCGCAGCGCGAAAGCGACCTGCGCCTGGGCATCGACTGGGCCGCTTTTTACTGGCCGCCGGCTGACGTCTTTGGGCCAGGCAAGGTGCTGGTCTTCGGCGAGGTCATTGACAAGCAGGGCAAGCCTTACACCGGCGACCTGCGCGGGGTGCTCAAGAGCTTTGCTCAGGAGAAGTTCGACAAGGACGGCTACACGCTCAACGCCGCCAACGAGATTGAAGGGTTCCTCTTCGCCGGCCAGGATGCGGAGCGGAATTACTCCAAGACAGGAACGTTTCACTACGTGAATCATGGCGGCTACTACCACTCGCTGCCAGGTGATCCGCTTCGCGACTTTATCGATCGCTCGGCTGATGTGCAGCGAGCCATGGGCTTTGAGAACGAGAAGGACCACCCCGAGGTCGCGCCCTCGCAATTTGAGATCAACTACTCCTATGGCGAGGTCGTTGCGGCAGCCGACCAGATCCAGCTCTACAAGCTGATCTGCCGGCAGATCGCGCAGCAGCAGGGCATGACGGCGTCGTTTCTGCCCAAGCCCGTGCTGGGCGTTAATGGCAGCGGCATGCACACCAACGTCTCCATCACCCAGGGCGGCAAGAACCTGATGTGGGACGCCGACGGAGAGGAGAAGCTGTCCAAGTTTGGATGGGCGTTCATCGACCGGATCCTGACCCACGGCAACGACATCTGCCTGCTCTTGAACTCGAGCGTAAACGCCTACCGGAGGCTCGATCCTCACTTCGAGGCGCCCAACCAGATCAAGGCCTCGGCAACCGACCGCGGCTCGATGGTGCGGGTGCCGATCGGCAATGAGAAGAGCGCGCGTGTGGAGGTGCGCTCGGTCGGCCCGGATGCAAACCCCTACCTGGTGCTCTACTCAATCTTCCGCTCTGGACTCGATGGAGATCTCGCGAAGATCGACAACCTGCGCCAGGCGAACCGCTACCTACCAGACAACATCTACACGGCGATCGAAGATTTTCGTAAGGCAGAGTGGACTACCCGGCTGCTCGGCGAGGATGTGAAGGCGCGGTTCGCGGACCTGAAGCAAGGCTCGGCCGACCGCTGCCCGCGCCTGCTGGGCTCGTTGATCAAGCCGAGCGAGGTGCAGTTCCACCACGAGGTTTATAACCAGTTTCTGTGGAACGAGTTTTAGGTTGCGCTTGTGTGGAGTTTGAAAAGGGCCCGGCAGCCAGTCTGCCGGGCTCTTTTCGACTGAGCGCAAACGGGAGCAGGAACCTGCAGCTTAATGCAGGTGAGATCGAGAGAGCTTTTGCCCTGGTGGTGTGCCATTCCCGAATTGGGAATCGTATCGGACCCGTCACAACGCTCCGGACCAGAATGGACTCTCAGTCTTTAGCTCGACACACTTTCTGTTGACGGGGTAATCCAGCCATGGCTTATTCACTCCGCTTTACACTCGACCAAGCAACAGATCTAGTTCGAACGCCTAACCTCCCGGCAACGACCGCGACGGTGCGGAAAGAGGCTGTCGCGGCGCCTTCGGTGATACAGGACCGAGTAACGCTCTCCCCGCAAGCACTCGCCTCTTCGTCGCCCTCGAACCTGCTTCTCTTTGCGGGCGCAAAGGTGGATACCTCGTCTGACGAGATGCAGGTGCTGCAGGAGAAAGGCTACTCGCTCGCTCAGATAGCCGTCGAACTCGGCGTACCCTTGACCACGGTCGAGTATAAGCTGGGTATACCGGTCATCGACACTGCCGCTTAGGCGAGGCACGGCGATTTGAGGCGCGTGCGACGCTCGACACTACCGGGCCTTGGAAGAACGAAAAGCCGCGCACAAGGCGCGGCTTTTTGCTGATCACGTTAGGGAATTAGCGACCGAAGTGAGTCGAGTTTTTATCCGCGAAGTGGGCCCACTTCTCCGGCAAATCATCGCCGGCAAAGATGGCAGAGACCGGGCAGACCGGCACGCACGCGCCGCAATCGATGCACTCGACCGGATCGATAAAGAGCTGCTCGACGCCACTGTAGTCGCTCGCATCCTTCTTGGGGTGGATGCAATCCACGGGACAGGCATCGACGCAGGCAGTGTCCTTGGTGCCGATGCAGGGTTCTGCGATTACATATGCCATAGTTCCCACTTCTCCGTTCTTACTTCGCCGACGCGGCCATCAGGGCTTTAAGGAGTATTGTAGCAAGCGGCTAGGCGGCGTCAAAGCAGCTGGCAAACACACTTTCGCAGCATGCTACGACTTAGGCGCATGCTCCGGTTTGGATGGCGGTCCCTGGCGCACAAACTCTGTCACCGAGGGCAGCGCCGTGAGGTTGCGCCCTTCAAAGATGTCGTCGAAGATGCCGAGCAGCTCCTTGCTGAGCAAACCGTTCGTTGCGAGCACCTCACGGCTGTCCAGCCGAAAAGGCGTGCCATCAAACCCGGTTACCGTGCCGCCCGCCTCAAGCACCAGCAACGCGCCGGCCGAGGTGTCCCAGGGATTCAGGTTGAACTCCCAGTAGCCGTCCAGCCGGCCGGCCGCCACGTAGGCAAGGTCCAGCGCGGCTGAGCCGGCGCGGCGCACGCCGTGCGATCGCAGCGTGATCTCGTGGTACATGTGAATGTTCGGGTTCTGGTGGCGAGCCTTGCTGGGGAAACCGGTACCAAGCAGCGACTGGCCAACGACCGCATTCTTTGAAACATGGAGCCGAGTCCCGTTGCGGTAGGCGCCGAGGCCGCGCTCGGCGACGAAGAGATCGTTACGCAGCGGATCATAGATCACGCCTGCGACCAGCGTGCCATCGGCGTCAGGCGCGGTGCCGGGCGGCCGATGCTCCAGGCCCATTGAGACGCAGAACGCCGGGAAGCCGTGCGCGAAGTTGGTTGTGCCATCGAGCGGGTCCACATACCAGCGGTACTCCCGGTCGATGTGGTGGCGGGTGCCTTCTTCGCCGTAGATGCCGTGCGTTGGGAAGTGCTCCGAGATGCGGTCCAGGATGAGCTTTTCCGAGGTCCGGTCGGCGACGGTGACCAGGTCGACCTCGCTCTTGTACTCGGTCTCTACCCCCTTCGCGTAGAAGTCCCGCAGCAGCGCACCGGCTTCGGTGGCAATGGCCGCAGCCTGCTCGATAAAGGTGAAGCTTACGTTCTCCGGAAGACTGCTCGCGGCAAGACCATTCATGATGCACTCACAGACGATGCAGTACTGGGCTGAGCGGACTCGCGCGATTGCTTGCGCTCGGCTGCTCGGCGGCGACCCTCGTCCTTGCGGAGGAGCTCGCTGATGGTGCGGATCTGCTGCTTGTAGATAAACAGGTTTGGCTTCCCTTCCCGGGTCAAACGGATCATGCCGTCGTCAAAATATTCAATCCAGCCCGACACCACCTCACCGTCGCGCAGCTTGACGTTGACTGTGACCTGCTTTTCCGACAGAAAGCGCAGGTAAAGCGCCTCCTGGCCAGTCACAAGCGATGGCGAGCCTTTCGGCGAGCGGCGAGCTGTGTTCGGCAACATGACCAAATTGTACTGCCCGCGCGTGACAGCCAAACGTGTCTGGCAACTTATGCAAAGCGCCTTCCTGCTTGAGCGGGCTCCAGGGTGCGGCTCCAGGGTGCGGCTTCAGGGTGCGGCTCAGGGTGAGACTGCCCGGTAGTAGCCGGTGCGATACAGTGCTGTGTCGTGCTCGCCTGCCGGCAGCCCGGTCAGGTTGATCTTGATGCTGTGGTAGGCATCGCGCTCGGCCGCTACCGTCTGCTCGCCGACCCCGAGCGGCCGGGGATAGTAGCCGAGCAGGTACTGGGTGCGCAGATCGTCCGAGATCTTTTTGAAGGCATCCGCCAGGTGTGTGGAGTCCGCGTAAAAGTACTTGCCGCCGGTCTGCTCCGAGAGCGTGATCATGGTGTGCTCGCCATCGGTGTCGCGGCCGGCGTCAGCCTCGATCGGCACATCGATGATGCTGTAGATCATGACCTCGCCGCGCTGGGCCTGCTCGAGCGCCTGGCCGTAGCTGGTGCCGGCCACCGTGTTGCTGCCGTCTGAGATCAGCACCAGAACCCTGCGACCAGGGCGTTGGGCGAGACTCTGCGAAGCCAGGTAGACAGCCGAGAAGAAGGCTGTTGCGGGGCCGCGCACCAGGCTCCCGAGGCCCTGGTCGATGCGGTGCACGCTGTTGGTGAAGGGCACGACCTCCCGGACATCGGAGTTGAAGTCGTAGAGCGAGAGCTGGTCCACGGGACGCAGCAAGGCGTGGACGAAGTCGTGCGCGGCGTGTGCTTCAACCGAAGAGTCTTTGTGCGTGCTGCCACTGGTATCAATGGCAAGCACGAGCGAGAGCGGAACGCCGGACTGTTTTTCAAAGACAGCTATGCTTTGCTTGTGACTGTCTTCGGTAAGCAGAAAGTTGTCGCGAGTCAGATTGGGGACCGGAGCCCCATTTGTGTCTGTGACGTTTACAAATATGTTCACCAGGCGCACCTGCACACTCAGGGTGGGCGTGGAACTCTGAGCCCCATCCTGCGGCGGGATGCGCCGGATCGGTATCGTCTGCTGCGCAAGAGTGAACGGTACGACGATGAGCATCGCCAGAGTGAGTCCGGCACGCAGCGTGGTCGAGCGCGAGCTGAGCATCTGCAGAGACAACTTCGTGCCGGGTCTACCATGTACAGGTAGGCAGGCCTGCCTTGGCTCTTCGAGCTTGCCGGTCGAGCTTCCCACGGGAATCAACTCGGCTCTAGTCAATCCTTGCTTCCTGTCGGCACGATAGCTTCTGGAAACGGCTCGCCATCCACCCACACGGCACCATCGACAAAGTGTTCCTTCTTCCAGACGGGCACCGTCTTCTTCAGGGTGTCGATCAGCCAGCGGCAGGCGTCAAAGGCAGCAGCGCGGTGCGCGGAGGCAACGACGATCAGCACGCTTGACTCGCCTATCGCAAGCCGGCCAAGCCGATGCACCAGCACGGCCTCGCGTACCGGGTAACGCTCCAGCGCCTGTCGAGCGAGAGAGCGCATCTCCGCGAGCGCCATCGCGTCGTATCCTTGGTAATCGAGGAAGAGGGTCTGGCGGCCACGCGTGTTGTTCCGCACGATGCCATCAAAAACCACGACTGCGCCATCGGCGCCAGCCTTGATGCCGGCCAGGATCGCGGCTGTGTCGATGGGTTCGTGGGTCAACCAGGCCCGGGCGCCGGGCGCGGAGGCATCTTCAAGATCAGCTGCAGGGGCATCTTCGGGACCAGTGGCTCGAGCGGGCTCCTGATGCCGGTTCGGAGCAGAGTCGGGAGTGGAGCCTGAGACTGAGTTGGAGTTTGGACCTGAGCCACCGCTGACCGGAGGCAGCAGCGCGACCTCATCGCCTTCTGCAAGCGGCGAGCCCGGGCCGGCATACTGCTGGTTGATCGCGATCGCGACCCCGCTCCATAAGCCGCCTGCCGCAGGTGACGACCTCCGGTAATGCTCAAGAACCCCACCGGCGGTGGCGCCGGGGGCCAGTTCGAGCACCTGCTCGGCACCGGCGACTGCGTCCCGCAGCACCCCAAAGAAAAGAACCCGTATACGCATCACCCTCAGGATACCGGTGGATTGACAAAGCAGGAGCGCGCGCGAGCGGCGGTCACGTGAAGGCTTCAGCTGCTGCGTGGCAGCGGCAGGCCGATCAGGCGCATGCTTCAGGCATTGAATCCACTCTTTGGACGCGTGCAGGACCGGCTGGAGAGCGTCTGAGATCAGACAACCGGTACAGGGCGCCCCGATAGATACCGGCTACGCCACCGGGTGAGTGGGTGAGTCTGCCAGAGCGGCGTCCGCAAGCGGCAGGCGCCGAGAAGCGGGCTCGCTCTAGGAGCTGGCTCTCCGAAGCATCCGGCTCTCCTATTCATCTCAAGGGCGACAAGCATCGTTACTATGGTACTGATGAGGTTGCTGTGACAGACGGAGTGCCACTCTCCGATCTTCTTCTATTTCTCTTGCATCCCTCTTCTACGCCTCGAGGAGCCGCAGATATGCACCTTTTGATGACCTTTATGCAGATTGACAAAGCGCGCCGAGGCTCGCAGAATCGGGAATCAGCACTTTGCCCGCCGCCACCACGGCGGCACTATCCAGGAAGGCTCCGAGCGCTTGCCAGCCCTGCTTCAAACCCATCTCAGCGGTCTCGAACTCGTTGCCCGAGGCAAGGTGCGCGATCTCTACGCGGTCGCCGACCTGGACGCCCTGCTCCTGGTCGCCACTGACCGCATTTCGGCCTTCGACCATGTACTGGCAACCGGCATCCCCGGCAAAGGCGAGGTGCTGACGCAGCTCTCGCTCTTCTGGTTTGAGTTTCTGGAGCACGTGGTCCCGAATCACCTGATCCAGTCCGAAGTGGATGTCTACCCGCCCGAGCTCGAGCCCTTTGCCGAGCAGCTGCGCGGGCGCTCCTCGCTGGTGCGCCGGGCGCAGATGTTTCCAGTCGAGTGCGTGGTGCGCGGCTATCTTTCAGGCTCCGGGTGGAAGGACTACCAGGCGACCGGCAGCCTGTGCGGCATCGAGTTGCCTCAAGGGCTGCGTGAGTCGGACCGGCTGCCCGAGCCGCTCTTTACACCGGCCTCGAAGAGCCAGCATGGGGAGCATGACGAGAACATTTCGTTCGCCCGCATGGTCGAGCTCATTGGCGCTGAGGATGCGGAGCGCCTGCGCACGCTCAGCCTGGAGCTCTACGCCAAGGCTGCCGAGCATGCCCAGCAGTGCGGGCTGATCCTAGCCGATACCAAGTTCGAGTTTGGGCGGGTAGGCGGCACGATCGTGCTCGCCGACGAGGCGCTGACGCCAGACTCTTCCCGCTACTGGCCGCTCGACCGCTATGCGCCCGGCGGCCCGCAAGCTTCCTTTGACAAGCAGTTTGTGCGTGATTACCTGGAGAGCATCCACTGGAACAAGCAGGCGCCCGCGCCCGCGCTGCCGGACGAGGTAGTGGCTAAAACCAAGGAAAAGTACCTTGAGGCCTATCGTCTGCTGACCGGCAGGCACATGGAGCTAGCCGGGGCTGAACCGAAAGCTGGAGCTGGAGCAGGCATGGTAACGGAAGCGGGCCTGGAAGCCTCGTCAGAGGCGGCAGTTGACATTGAGGCCGAGGCAGCGGCCGAGTAAGTTCCTCGAGACTGGGTTCCACCTGCAGTGAGCTTACTCAAGAGAGGAGCGCGACAGAGTGGCTTTGATTGATTGGATCATCGCAGCCTTCGTGCTTCTCTCCATCCTCAACGCGGCACGCAAAGGCATTTTTGTGGAGGCATTCTCGCTGGCTGGCGCAGTGGCCGGGTTGCTGTTGGCGAGCTGGAACTATCGACGGGCGCTCGTCTGGTTCGCGGCCTGGATCAAACCGATAGCCCTGGCAGAGACCGCTGCCTTTCTGGCGATTGCGGTTGGGGTGATGGTGCTGGCCGGACTGTTGGGCCGGGGTATCCGGTGGTCGGTTCGCTCGATCGGCCTGGGCTGGGCGGACAGGCTGCTCGGCGCATGTTTTGGGATGGTCAAAGGGGCGGTGCTGGTGACCCTATGCGTGATGACGCTTGCGGCATTCTGGCCGGGCGCCCCGTGGCTGCGAGGGTCGACTCTGGCGCCCTACTTTCTGGCCGCCGCCGGCCAGACGACCCTGCTCACCCCGGTCTCACTCGGCGAGCGGGTTCGCCGGGGAGTCAGGCTGCTCGAGGGGCAGCAGGGATGGATAGGGCGGTCGCACTTGGATTGAGGCTGCGGTTAAGGCGATTAGGGCTGCGCGGCCACGGGCTGCGAATCGGCAGCGAAGATCCCCGGCAAGGCGAACAAAGCGCGGTAGTCCGCGTTCAGGCAGTACGAAAGAGGCAAGTGTGAAGCGTGAACTCGATAGCCTGGTAGCGCAAATGTACGCCGGCGGCATCACCTACGATGAAGCCGTGCGTGAGTTCAAGAAGCGCTTTCTGCTGGAAGTGCTGGCCCACCACCGTGGCAACCAGTGCAAGGCAGCCAAGGACCTGGGAGTGCACCGCAACACGCTGAGCCGGATGGTCGCCGAGCTGGAGATCAATCCAACAGAAATTCGCATGGGGCTCAAACGTCCGGTACGCAGCGAACGTCCTGTCTTTGAGGTCAAGCACGGGGCGCGGTAACCTTTGCCGGCGCCTGCGGCTGCTTTACCCTAGGCTTATGACTGATTCTGCTGTGACCGAACCCCGTTCCGAAGATGCAGCCCATGTCTTTGTCGAGCAGGGCTTTGCCTGGGATGCGCAGGACGCCTACTTGTTCGACATCGACGGAACGCTGCTGCGCAGCCGTGACCGCATCCACTACGACGCCTTCTTCTCCTCTGCTGAGGCTGTGCTGGGCCACAAGCTGGTGCTGGACGGCATTGTGCTGCACGGCAACACTGACCCGGGCATCCTGCGCGAGGCCTTTCGCCAAGCCGAACTGGAGGACGCGCTCTGGCAGGGTTCGCTTGAGGCTATTTCGACCAGGATGGGTGAGACGGTGACCGCGCGTCGCGCCGAGATGGACGTGTGCGTGATGCCGGGGGTGCCGGCGATGCTCGCTTATCTCGAACGCAGCGGCGCGACCCTGGGCGTGGCGACGGGCAACCTCGAAGTGATTGGCTGGCTGAAGGTCGAGAGTGCGGGGCTGCGCGACTGGTTCCGCTTCGGCGGCTTCAGCGACGGGTTCGACCTGCGCTCGGCGATGATCGCGAACGCGCTGCGGCTGGCTCGAGAGGCAGCGGGACCAGGCGCGTCTGTGTGCGTGGTCGGGGATACGCCGGCTGATATCGCGGCCGCGCGCGCCAACGGCCTGCCCACGATCGCAGTAGCGACCGGCCACGCAAGCTATGACGAGCTGATGGAGAGCCGCCCTGAGGTATGCGCGACCACGCTCGAGGCCCTGCTTGCGTATGCGGGCGTATCCAGCTCGACAGAGGCTGTGTAGCAGTGGCGCAGGCCAGGCCTTGGGGAGCGGTCGCGAAGCTGGCGCTAAGCCTGGCTGCGCAGCTGCTTGCAGCCCAGGCGATCTGCGAGGGACAGAGCGCCCAGCCTGGACCTCCGGCTGGCCAGCAAACCAGCCAGGCGCAAGCGCAGCCCTCCCAGCGGCATGTAGCAATGCCTACCGCGGGTGCGAAGCCTGCTGCAAAGCTCCCTACCATGCACGATCGGGAGCAGGCGCAGCAGGCCTACGTCGAAGGTGCGAAGGCGATCGAAAAGCATGATCTCCCGCGGGCGGTAGACCGCTTTGACCGCGCCGCGACGCTTGATCCGACCTTTCAGGATTATCAGACTGCGCTCACCATCGCGAGGCAGAACCTGGCCACGCAACTGGTGCAGCAGGCTGAGAAGGCCAAGTTGATGGGCGACACCCAGCAGTGGCACGCGAACCTCTCCGAGGCGCTGCGACTGGACGCGTTGAGCCCGGTCCGCAACCCGATGGTTGCCGCGCATCGCGACGAGCTGGATCGCGAAACAAGTGAGGCAGCGAACGACGCCGCAGGCCGGTCGCAAGCTGTGCGCCGCCAGCCGGCGATGGGCGCCGGCCTCGACGACATTGCCCCGCCTGTCGAGCTGCGCCCGCGCCCTGTACCCCGGCAAAGCTTCCATCTCTATGCCGCTCGCGACGAGGTAGCCCGCAAGGTCTACCAGGCTTACGGCATCACGGCGTTCATCGACAAGTCGCTTGCCTCTGGCACCGCAGAGGATACGCGTGTGCACTTTGATCAGGACGATGTGACTTTTCTGGAGGCCCAGCAGGCGGTGACGCTTGCGACCAACACCTTCGCCGTGCCGCTTGACCCCGAGCGCGCGCTGGTCGCGCTCGACACCAAGGCCAATCGCGCCGAGTACGAGCGACTCGCGCAGGAGACGGTCTTCCTGCCCGGGCTTACCGCGAACGAGATGACCGACGTCAGCAACATCGCGAAGAACGTCTTCGAGGCACAGCTCACCTACCTCGATCCAAGTGCCGAAACGCTGCTGGTGCGTGCGCCCGAGTCAAAGATCAAGCCGTTCAACCAGATGCTAGCTGAGTTGATGGCCGGTCGCAGCGAAGTCATGCTGGACGTCAACGTGTATGAGGTCTCACGGACCCGCGATGTGACCGAAGGCGCTGAGCTGCCGACCTCAAGCAGCATCTTCAATGTCACGTCCGAGGTGGACAGTCTGATCGCCGCCAACCCCTCGCTGGTGCAGCAGATTATCTCGAGTGGGCTGGCAACACCGGGTAATTATGAAGAGATCGCCCTCGCGCTGGTGCTCTCCGGAATGGCAGGCAGTACCCTGCTTTCGCAGCCGTTCGCTTACTTTGGCGGCGGCCTCACCACGACTGGGTTGACGCTCGGGCAGTCGACTGCGAATGCCATGCTGAGCGTCGCCGACACCCGCATGCTCGACCAGGTCAAGCTGCGCTTGCTCGACCAGGAGGAGGGTACGGTGCAGATAGGGGAGCGTTACCCGATCGTGACCTCTTCCTACTCCAATCTCGCGACCAGCTCCACCAGCATCGCGGGCATCAGTACCGCCGGGCTTTCAAGCACGCTCTCCTCGCTCGGCATCAGCCTGGCTTCGCTGCAGGCGTCGGCGTCGGCAACAGTCCCGCAGGTGCAGTATCAGGATCTCGGGCTGACCCTGCACGCCACCTCGCGCGTGCAGCAGCAGCAGGATGTCTCACTCAAGATCGACCTGCAGCTCTCCTCGCTCGCGGGCCAGACGCTGAACGGCAACCCGGTACTGAACAATCGCCAGTACCAATCCATCGTGACGCTGAAACCCGGCGAGAAGACGCTGGTGGTCAGTACGCTGAGCACCCAGGAGTCAAACGCGTTGATCGGGCTGCCATTCCTCAGCGAGATCCCGGGCTTTACGCTTGGAACGAACGAGACTAAGTCGGAGATGACCGACAGCCTGGTGATCGTGATCACCCCACGTGTGATTCGGATGAGCCATCGGACACATGCCGGACCGATGGTGCTGCTGCCGCAGCACTCTTGAAAGTTTGGTGAGAGAGTCGGCTTCGAATGCTTGCCGACGCTGTCTACGCAGGCGCCGTGACACCCGGCCACGCCTTTCTAAGTTGCAACACCAAAGAACACAAAGCAGGGTGACCTCAGTGAGCAAGCCCCGACATGAGACCAGGACCCATCCTTCCATCTCGAGGTCCGTAGGGCCTTCTCAGCCATGCCTCATGCAACAGCGCCTTCCGATAAGGGCTCTACGGCGATGCTAAGTCAAGGGTGTAGAGATTTCCGGTTCCCACTCGGGGGTGAACCAACGGCTCACCTCTAAGTGTGGTTCCCCCGAAGAAGTAATTTGCAGCCTTTCCACTATGAAAGTACGCAAGATCGGCCACAGTCCGCATCGCTCCACTTGGAACCTCTACCCTCAAGATTGGCTCACGATCAGCAAGAAATGCGTGCACGTAGATGGCTTTGCTGTCCGAGCTCCGAACTGGATCTGCGGCACTGTGGCCGCCAAGCGTTGCCAGTGACGGCGAGCAACATCGTTGACGCCGGGGTTCTTTCTTAAAGTATTTCGCGCCTGCCTTTCTATCGTCTCTTTGCTGCTGCTTTCACAGGTTTCATCGACAGAGCATCTGCGGCCGCTGATGCTCTTTGGTAGTCGAGCACTCGCGAGACATTCTTCTCTACCCATTGGGTGAGAGCCTGCACATGGGCTGCGAGCTCAAAGCCGAGCGGCGTGAGGCTGTATTCCACCTTCGGTGGTTTGGTTGGGTACACCACGCGCAAGACAAAGCCATCCGCTTCGAGCGCGTGGAGCGAATGCGCGAGCATGCGTTCACTCACGCCTCCGATCTGGCGTGCCAGGTCGCTGAAACGATGAGTCTTCTCCAGTAGCATGACGAGGATCAAAGAACTCCAGCGTGTCGTGATGTGATTGAGAACGACGCGCGAGGGACAATCCGCTACATACAGGTTGCCATTTTGTCTGCGTCTCGGACGACGAACAAGCTGATTCTTATCGACCATAGAAGTAGCTTACATTAATGTACGTACTTACATTTAGTAAGCTGCTGCGCTATGCTCCGGATTGTTGAGATACTTCTCAGCAGGGAGTGCAGAAATGATCGCAGTGACGGGAGCAACGGGGCAGCTAGGTAGGCTTGTGATTGAACAATTACTCAAGACCATATCCGCAGAAGAGATCGTCGCCGTTGTGCGTGATCCGCAAAAGGCTCAGGCCTTTGCGGCAAAAGGAGTAAAGGTGCGGCAGGCAGACTACTCACAGCCGGAGAGCCTCGTTGCGGCGTTCACCGGTGCCGAAAAGGTGTTACTCGTTTCTTCGAGCGACATTGGCCATCGTGTGCCGCAGCATCAAGCAGTCACCGATGCGGCTCGCGCAGCTGGCGTAAAGCTGCTGGCATATACCAGCATCCTCAATGCTGACACCTCAACGCTCCTCTTAGCGAAGGAACATCAGCAGACCGAGGCCTACATTCGCGCCTCCGGGGTGCCGTTTACCTTCCTTCGGAATGGCTGGTACACGGAGAATCACACGGGGTCGCTGGCGACTGCGGTGCAACATGGCGCTGTTCTGGGCGCGGCAAAAGATGGCCGGTTTGCTACAGCAACCCGTGGGGACTATGCCGCCGCCGCCGCTGCTGTGTTGACGGGCAAAGGCCACGAGAACAAGGTGTACGAACTAGGCGGCGATGAGCCTTACACGTTGACCGAGCTTGCGGCTGAAGCGGCACAGCAGACGAACAAGCCCGTCCTCTACAAGGATTTGCCGCAGGAGGAGTATGCGAAGGCTCTGGCCGGCTTCGGCCTTCCGGAACAAGTAGCCAAAGCCATTGCGGACGCGGATGCAGGGGCGAGCCGCGGAGAACTCACTACCGGATCGCATGATCTCAGCACATTACTCGGGCACCCCACGACACTGCTGAATAAGTCGGTTGCGACCGCGCTTTCTAAGTAAATCCACTCAGTCGCAGCACAAACCACTAGTCTGATCCTCCTGTCTATACAGCTGATTGCTAGGCTTCTTAACAAGTAACGAGAGTCCATAGAAGGCATTGGTAAGTCGTTCAGGGGGGAGCGGAAGAGAACTCTTCAAGCAGCCCCTTGAATTTGGCAGCCGAGGCCTCTGACGTCTGGCATTGATGGCGCTACCTCGTTTGCTACGCAAACGTATCGCTGTCTCGGCTCGGAGCCGAGACCAACCGCAACCGCAACAAGGAAGCTCGCACTGGTGGCCATCGCGTATATCGCATGCAAGTTGTCAAGCCAGGCCCGTCGGCAGCGGCCCACGCAAACACATTGCGCGTGAGTGCGAGTACAGCGGCATGGCGGCGTCGAGCTAGTCGAGCGAAGGATGCCTGTTGCCCAGGCATCCCGTCGCGCTGAGCTGAGATTAACTGCCCGCTACTCGCATAGGCACTCTTCGCGGCCGCAGTAGGAACAACAACAGCATCCAGCAGGCGAGCCACCGGCGATCGATGGAATCACGAGCACTTCGTCCCCATCCTGGAAGGCGTAGGCGTCGTTGCCAAGGAAGCGGATGTCCTCTTCGTTCACGTAAAAGTTGATGAAGCGGCGCACCTGTCCGTCTTCGCCGCGCAGGTGTGTGCGTAGCGCGGGATAGTGGGCTTCGATGTCCTCAATAAGCTGCGGCAGGTGACTGGCCGAGGACTGCAGTTCCCTTTCGCCGTTGGTGTGTTTCTGAAAGGCATTGGGCAAAAGAACTCTAACGGACATCGGCACCTCCAAGCACCAGTTGCTCGAGAAAGTCGTGCCTCTCGATGTAGTCCTCAAAGTCGGCCAGGCGAGGACGCACCGCCTCCCTTTTTTCAAAGCAGCCGGCGAGCGCATCGGTGGTTTTCAGCCCGTTGCCAGTGATGCAGGCGACAGTGACCTCCTCGGGCTGGATGCGCCCATGCGCGTAAAGCCTTGCAGTGACCGCGGTGGTCACACCGCCGGCTGTTTCGGTGAAGATGCCTTCGGTCTCGGCGAGCTCGCGAATGCCGGAGACCACTTCGACGTCAGAGACATCCTCGGCCCAGCCGCCGCTCTTCAGGATGGCGCGCGCGGCATACACACCATCCGCAGGATTCCCGATCGCCAGCGAGCGGGCAATCGTATTTGGCCGCTGCGGCTCGATATGGTCGGCGCCACTCTTGACCGCGTGCGAGATAGGCGAGCAGCCAGTGGCCTGCGCGCCAAAGAAACGTACCGGCTTGTCTTCGACCAAGCCGAGGGCAGCGAGCTCAGTAAAGGCCTTCTTGATCTTGGTGATCAGAGAACCGCCCGCCATCGGACAGACGATGTTGTCCGGTAAGCGCCAGCCCAGTTGTTCTGCTATCTCATAGCCAACTGTCTTTGATCCTTCCGCGTAGTAGGGCCGCAGATTGACATTGACGAAGCCCCAGTGGAAGCGATCAGCGATCTGCGAGCAAAGCCGGTTCACGTGGTCATAGTTGCCGTCGATGCGAACCAGGTTCGCGCCGTAGACCTCGGTGTTGAGGATCTTGGCTGCTTCGAGATCAGCCGGCACCAGGATGTAAGTCTTCAATCCCAATCGCGCAGCCTGCGCTGCCACAGCGTTGGCCAGGTTGCCGGTTGAGGAACAGCCGACCGTATCAAAGCCAAAGGCCTGCGCATTCGCGAGCGCGACCGAAACGACGCGATCCTTAAAGCTGAGGGTCGGCATGCAGACGGCGTCATTTTTGATGTAGAGGTTAGCAGCAAGCGCGCTGCTGCTGGACTGGCTGATGCGCCGCGCCAGGTTGGGGGCCTTCACCAGCGGCGTCCACCCGGCGGGGGTGGTCGGCACGTACTGCTCCGGAACAGGCAGCAGCGACTGGTAACGCCACATCGAGTCAGGACCCTGCGCGATCGACTCGCGGGTCACCCGCCCCTTGGCCTGCTCGAGATCGACAAAGACCTCCAGCGGCGAGAAGCACTCTTCACAGATCGATAGCGGCGCATTGTCGTACCGCTTGTCGCACTCGCGACATCGTAACTCGTAAGCTACAGCCATCCTTCACCCTCGCAGTCGAGAGTGGTAAGAGGATCACGGGCGCATCTGACGACTCTCCAGCGCGAGCGCATGCAGCTCTGCCACCGGCTTGTCAAACAACCAAAACCAAACAACAAGAAAATGTGCGAGATGGCGATAGCGCTTCCGCTATGCACACCCCGAATTTCATGTTCCCCGTAGAGCAAACTTACGCTCACCTACAGGAGAGAGTTGACACCGATGTCCGGAATTGCTCCGGCCGGTTGTCGTGGCGTCACAGGGCCCGTCCCTCAACCACTCTTCATGAAACTCAGGCTCGCTCCTAGGGAGCAAACTTGAATCTATCTATGTGATACCACAAGGATCAAAACGGATGCAAGCTGGTTCGCTGACTCGCACCCGAGTGACGGATGAGGTTGGTGGCCAGGCCAAAAGCCATTTGCGCCCGGCACTCGCAAGGCGGCCCGTTTCAGCCGCTCTTCCAGGGAGACAAAGATGTAGTGAACCAGGAAAGTCCCGTATGCTTACTTCCATCTTTTCTGGAGGCTGTCCCTTGAAGCGCTGGTACGGTAATGCTGTCACTCCCTCACAAGGCCGCGGGTCCACACTCTGGGCCCTCATGCTGTCTATGACCTTTCTTGGCATGGCAAGCATGCCCGGCTCGGCCCAGGTCGTTGTTGCGCCTGTTACGCCGCAAGTCGGCTCGTCCAATCCTATCTCGTCAGAGCCTGGGGTTAAGCGGCCGTCCAGCACCCCGTGCACGGTCAACCTTTTCACGAATATGGAGTTTGCCGATTACAGCCAGCACAGCTTTGGCTACACTCCAGGCTGCCAGGGGCCTTATGAAAAGATCGTGCTCACGGGCGACTTTACCGTGACCGCAGGCACGCAGTACGACCGTACCGCTCAGCTCTATATCGGCGGCGCGAATGTGTACTTTGGCACCACTGCCGAGCCCCGTTCGACGCTCAGCCCATCCTGGCATGTAGAACGTGACATCACCGACCTGAGCGCGCTGCTGGCCTCCTCGCAAAGCGGAACGGCAACCATCTTCAACATTGTCAACAGCACCTACACCGGCATCATCTACGGCACGGTAAAGCTCCAGTTCTACCCTGCGATGATCCCACTGCTTGCGCCCAGGGTGCCGGACCTCGTGCTACCGCTCTCTGCCAACGGAGAGGATCAGTATCTCTCAACCCCGGCCGATCAGCTGACCCAGACACTCAGCCTGCCGAAGAACATTGAGCGCGCCTACCTCGATGTGATCGCGCAGTCGCAGCAGGGCGATGAGTTCTGGTACTCCTGCGCGCCGACCGATGTAGCAGCCGAACTGGAGAACTGTGGGAGCACCGGCTTTCGCGAGGTCGAGGTCGCCATCGATGGCACGCCCGCCGGACTGGCGCCGGTCTACCCGTGGATTTACACGGGCGGCTTCGACCCTTACCTGTGGGAGCCGATCGTCGGCGTGCAAACACTGAACTTCAAGCCCTTTCGCGTTGACCTTACCCCGTTCGCGGGCCTGCTTTCCAACGGCAGCCAGCACACTGTTGCCGTGAGCGTCTTCAACGCGGACAACTACTTTGACGTGACCGCCGCACTGCTCCTCTTTGAGGATCACGGCTCAGCCCAGGTAACCGGCGAGACGACCAAAAACACGCTGCTGGCAGCACCGCAGCAGCAGGTGTATGAGAACCTCGCCACAGATGAATATGGCGATGTGACTGGCAACGTACTTGTCACCTCGCTGCGCACCTTCTCGCTGGCCGGCTATGTGAACACCTCGCACGGCCAGGTCCAAACCACCGTGGACGAGACGGCAGACTTCGGCAACTACCAGACGTACGACGTGAACTCGGCTGACTATATTCAATCGATAGAACAGCTCAACGTGGCCTACTCGGTGACCCATACTAAGGATGGTCTGCTCGATCTCGAGACCGATGAACTGTTCCTGTATCCACTCACCCTGAACTACAGCCAGGTGGAACATAGCGACGGTACCTACACGCTGAACACTCAGGTGATGCAGCAGGACGCGTTTACCGAAACAAGCAAGCTGAACGGCTTTACCCTGCTGACCAACAGCTACGACGAAACAGTAAACAGCCACGATAACTGGGATCTGACTGCCGGCTTCAGCACCATTGATCACGCAGGAACCAGCAGCGCTCTTTACCAGAGCACTGATTCTCTCGGCCACTGCTACAGCCGTGGTCTGGCTGCAACGAACAGCGTGCTGACTGCAGTGACGGATGGGGCAGCGTGTGGGGGAACCAACCAGCAGTAAGAGCAGCAAGTGCGCAGGCTCGGGCCAACCCCCGAGCCTGTGTTCCATGCGCGGCAGCCTTGCAAATATGCCTTTTCTTGCAGGCACGAAGACGAAGGTGTCGCTGAAGAGTTACGCTTTCCCTACTTACATTTGGCACGAGCGGAGACGCACTGATGCAACGTCGGAACTTTCTCAAGAGCGGAGGCCTGCTGGCCGGAGCCGCTTCTCTTGGACCCTCAGGGATAGCTGCAGCAGCACCGGTCGCCGACCGCAGGAGCTTTCCCCAGGGTTTTCTGTGGGGTTCGGCCACCGCGTCTTACCAGGTAGAAGGCGCCGTGCACGAGGATGGCCGCGGGCCGTCTATCTGGGATACGTTCTCGCACACTCCAGGCAGAGTGAACAATGGAGACACAGGCGACATAGCAGATGACTACTACCATCGCTACCGCGAGGACATCGCGCTGATGAAGGCGCTGGGGCTGAAAACGTGCAGGTTCTCCCTTGCCTGGTCGCGTATCTTCCCTCAAGGTTCGGGCGCGCCTAACTCCAGGGGTCTCGACTTCTATAAGCGTATGACGGATGAGTTGCACGCCAACGGCATTGAGCCCTACTGCACGCTTTACCACTGGGACCTGCCGCAGGCGCTGGAAGACAGGGGCGGCTGGCAGAACCCTGACCTGCCAAAGATCTTTGCCGACTACTGCGGCTACATGGTCAAGGGCCTTGGCTCCCGCGTGTCCCACTACATGACGATGAACGAGATGCGCTCCTTCGTCGAGCTTGGCTACAGCCAGGGAACGCATGCGCCCGGGCTTAAGCTTGATGCGGCCAAGCTTGCGCAGCTCAACCACTACGTGGTGCTTGCACATGGTATGGCCGTGCAGTCAGTGCGAGCAGCTGGGGGCACGGGCACACGCGTCGGCATTGCGGATAATCCATCGGCAACCACTCCCGTGCTTGAGACGCCTGAAAATATTAAGGCAGCCGAGAGCGCCCTCCGCGAAGAGAATGCCATGTTCCTGACAGTCGTGCTCGAAGGCAAGTACACCGACGCGTACCTGGCGAGGCTGGGTGCGGCCGCGCCCAAGTTCACTCCGGACGAGATGAAGACGATCGCCTCGTCGATGGACTTTGTCGGGCTAAATGTCTACCAGCCCACGTACGTGCGCGCCGCGGACACGGCTCTCGGATACGTGAAGGTACCTAACCCTGCCTCGTATCCGCATATGGCATCCGCGTGGCTCACCATCGGGCCTGAGTCTCTCTACTGGGTGCCGAAGCTGGTGGCTGAGGTCTGGCATGTGAAAGAGCTTTACATTACGGAGAATGGCTGTTCTTCAGACGATGTCATCGCACCCGACGGACACGTGTATGACTCGGATCGCGTCATGTATCTGCGGAACTATCTCACCCAGCTGCGCCGTGGCGTCTCTGAGGGGGTTCCGGTCAAGGGATATTTTCTATGGAGCCTGCTGGATAACTTCGAGTGGGCCGACGGTTATGGAAAGCGCTTTGGCATCACCTATGTCGATTTCGCCACGCAGCGTCGAACCCCTAAATTGTCGGCAGAGTTTTACCGCACGGTGATCGCGCGCAATGCCCTTGCCTGAGTCCAGTTGAGAGCGATTTACCACGGAGGCCTGACGCTGCGCAGCGAGCGCTCGACGTCATCCCAAGGGCTGTCTGCGCGCGGCACTTAGGCACAGATCACAAGTTCTCGGAGACTGCCGCATAATCGAGTCCTATGCAAAAGGCGTTTCTATCTGACCGCATCGTCACTCCGTCAGGTACGCGGCCCGGCGCCCTGCTGGTGGACGGCGCACGCATCCTCGGCGTTGTGAACACAGCCGAGATCCCGGCGGATACCCCGGTCCACGATCATCGCGGACGAGCGATCCTGCCCGGCCTGGTCGATACCCACGTGCACATCAACGAGCCTGGCCGGACCGAGTGGGAGGGTTTCCGCACGGCCACGCAGGCGGCCGCGGCCGGTGGGTATACCTTGCTCGTCGATATGCCGCTGAACTGCCTGCCTGAGACCACCACCGTCGCCCACCTTGAGGCGAAGCGCGCTTCGGCTGCGGGTCAGTGCTGGGTCGACTGGTCAGCCTGGGGCGGCATCGTCGCGGACAACCAGGATCATATCGAGCCCCTTACCGAGGCCGGCGTACCGGGCTTCAAATGCTTCCTGCTCTATCCCGGCTGCGAAGGTTTTTCCATGGTAAACAGGTCGCAGCTTGAGACAGCGCTGCCCCACCTTGCTGCCACGGGGCTTCCCCTGCTGGTGCACGCCGAGTTGAGCGGCCCGATCGAAGCAGCCACAGCGCGGCTTGTGGATGCAGACTGGACCCGCTATGAAATCTATTTGGCGAGCAGGCCGGACGCGGCTGAGCTCGAAGCCATTGAGCTGTTAATCAAGCTCTGCCGGCAGTATCGTTTCCGGCTGCACGTCGTGCACCTGGCCTCGGCCGCAGCCCTGCCGCTGCTGGCGGCAGCTCGTGCAGAGGACCTCGCCATCACTGTCGAGACCTGCCCGCACTATCTCTACTTTGCCGCCGAGACGATCCTCGATGGCACCACCCTGCATAAGTGTGCGCCGCCGATCCGCAGCGCAGCGAATCGTGAGCGATTGTGGCAGGCGCTTGGCACAGGCGCCATCGATCTGATCGCTACCGACCACTCGCCGTGTCCGCCCGAGATGAAGAGCCTTGCCCATGGCCGATGGGACCGCGCCTGGGGCGGCATCGCGAGCCTTTCGGTCGCGCTCTCAGCGGTCCACACAGGGGCCGTGAGCAGAGGCTACTCGCTCGAGGACGTGGTGCGCTGGATGGCTGTTGCACCTGCTGCGCTGGCCGGTTACTCGCATCGGGCAGGAGCGCTGCTTGCGGGCCGCTCCGCCGACTTCGTGATCTTTGACCCGGAGGCAAGCTACTCGGTGACGCCGGGCGATCTACACTTTCGCCACGCTGTCTCACCCTATATCGGTGAGCAGTTGCTTGGCAAAGTGCACTCGACCTACCTTTGCGGCGAGGCTGTTTTTGTAGACGGCACCTTCGCGATCGAAGCGCGTGGTCGCGAAGTACGTCATCAGGCAGCTCAACCAGAAGGGAAGCTCGAAACACAAAGCTCTGCGTTATCCTCAAACACACCGTGACCGCGATTTCGATACCGGATCTTCCCCGAGGCACGCTCGAGCATTGGAATGACCTCGTGCCTGAGGACGCGACTGCTTCCATCCTGCCCTGCTGCGGTTCGCACGCGTGGGCAGCGGCATTGGTTGCAGCGCGGCCCGTGTCTGACCTCAAAACCCTGCTGGCATTGTCGGACGCAATCTGGAGCGCGCTTTCGCCCCAGGATTGGCAGCAAGCCTTTGACAGTCATCCTCGGCTGGGCGAGACCCACGCAAGAGCAGCTACCAGGGTTTCTCTCGCGTGGTCGCAACAGGAACAGAGTCATACTCAGTCGAACAAGGCGGCGAGCGAAGCCCTGCACGAGGCGAATGTACGCTATGAGCAGAGGTTCGGCCGCATCTTTCTACTTTGCGCAGATGGCCGAAGTACAGCCGAAATGCTTGCCCAGCTCGAGCGGCGCATGCAGCATGACCAAGCAGCGGAGTGGCGCGAAGCCGGCGAGCAGCAGCGCCAGATTACACGCCTCAGATTAATGCGCTGGCTGGAGAGCGCATGAGTCTCTCAACCCACATACTTGACACAGCCCTCGGCCGGCCGGCCGCTGGGATCTCTGTCTCGCTCGCTCGTTTGGAGCAGACTGAGTGGGTGCCCGTAGGGGAAGCTGTTACCGACGCTGATGGACGCATCGGCTCACTGCCTGCAGGGTTGTCCACCGCGCAGCTGGTGGGAACCTTCCGCCTGCGATTTGCAACCAGCGCCTACTTCCTGGCACGTCGGCAGGCCAGCCTCTATCCCTACGTCGACATCGTCGTTCACCTCGAGGCAAACACGCACTACCACATCCCCCTGCTGCTTACAGCCAATGCCTACACAACCTATCGGGGGAGCTGATTGATGATCGAGCTGGTCGAGAATCGTTACGGCAAACGAGGTGTCCGCCTGATGAAGATCACGCGCCATGCACACGGCAACGAGGTACACGAGTGGACGGTCGCCGTGTTGCTGCGGGGCGACTTTGCCGAGGCACACGCATCAGGAGATAACAGCAAACTTCTTGCCACCGACACGATGAAAAATACAGTGTACTGGGTGGCGCGGCAGTCCACGGCGGCCACGCCTGAAGAGTATGCGATCGAGCTTATTGACTATTTGCTCGAGCGCAATCTGCAGGTAAGCTCTGCAGAAGTTCAGATTGAGGCGCATCTATGGAAGCGGCTCACTGTAGACGGCAAGCCGCACCCCGACACATTTATGCACGGCAGCAACGAGGTCCAGACCGTTCGCGTCGAGCGCACCCGTGCTGCGGAGGGCGCTTCGAGCACAGGCTCTGTTCGAGTGCATGCCGGCTTGTCTGGTATGCACCTGCTCAAGACCGCGCACTCTGCGTTTTCAGGTTTTATCCGCGACCCACTTACCAGCCTTGCTGAAACAGAGGACCGCGTCTTCGGCACGATCGTCGATGCAGAGTGGCAGTATGACGAGTCTTCGCTTGACTATGCCGCGGTGCGTACGAGCGCACGGGAGCTCTTACTGCGCATCTTCGCTAATCATCATAGTAAGTCAGTGCAGCATACCTTGTATGCGATGGCTGAGTCGGTTCTCGAGGCTTGCCCGGCCATCGAGGAGATCGGCATCACCATGCCAAACAAACATTGCCTGCTGATTGATCTTGCTCGCTTTGGCGGAGACAATCCGAACAAGATCTTCGTGCCGACCGATGAACCACACGGTTACATTCAAGCGCGTGTGCGCCGCAAAGCCTGACGCATGGAGGACACACGCATCCGCAGCAAGGCTGGTCAGCTTCTAAGTCGGTGCCACGAGTTAGCAGCGATCTCAGACGTGCCTGGCGAGATAACGCGCACCTTCCTCTCACCCGCAACGCGTCGAGCGCAGGCTCTGCTTACCAGCTGGTTTGAGGCAGCAGGTCTCGCCACCACCATCGATACGATCGGCAACCTGCACGGGCTAAGCAGCAACTCCGAGGGCAAGCCGCGCTTGATCGTGGGCTCCCACATCGATACAGTCGTGAACGCAGGCGCGTTCGACGGCGTCCTCGGAGTTCTGCTGGGTGTGGCATTAGTAGAGTTGGTCAAGCCTGAGACGCTGCCATTTGCGATCGAGGTGATCGCCTTTTCGGAGGAGGAGGGTGTTCGCTTTGGCACTCCTTTCTTGGGCTCGCTCGCGCTTGTGGGTGAGTCTGTGCCAGATACGGTGACAGATAAGCATGGCATAAGCCTGGCGCAGGCGCTCGCTGAGTACGGGCACGATCCCACGCCCTACTCGCTCGCCTCTGCCTTCGCCTACCTTGAGTTCCACATTGAGCAGGGCCCCTTGCTGGAGGCCGAGCAGCGTCCGCTGGCAGCAGTGAGCGCCATTGCAGGCCAGACGCGCTCAGCCCTTGTCTTTCGCGGTCAGGCCAATCATGCCGGCACCACGCCTATGCGTTTGCGCCATGACGCGCTCGCTGCAGCCGCTGAGTGGATCGTTGCCGTTGAAGATCATGCGCTTGCCACAGCAGGGTTGGTCGCAACGGTAGGCAGCCTTGATGTAAACCCTGGCCTCGGCAACGTGATAGCCAGCGAGGTTGTAGCCACGCTTGATCTGCGCCACGCCGACGATCCTCAAAGGCTCACGGCCAGAGCGGAGCTCATCCGCGCTGCAGAGCGCGCCGCGACACGGCGGGGCGTACTGTCTACAGTCAAGCACGTGCTTGAGCAGCCCGCGGTCGCGATGGACGCATCGCTTACCCGCGCCCTGATCACTGCCGCTGAGAGCTGCGGCTATGATGCGGCGCCGCTGGTGAGCGGCGCCGGGCACGACGCCATGATTGTTGCTCGGCGCCTCCCTTCTGCCATGCTCTTTCTTCGTACACCCGCCGGTCTGAGCCACCGCGCGGACGAGAGTGTCCTGCCGGAAGATGTGGAAGCTGCACTCGCGACCGGCGTCGCGTTTCTCAACAGCCTTAATGCAGGCGAAAACCCACATGCATAAGCTCGGCCATACCCGCAGCAGCCATCAGGTCGACCACCTGCTGCAGACGCCGGATACGTTTGTTCGCATCCCTCTGCCAACGATCGACAGAGGCGCCGCCGTAGTTCATGCTTCTGCCGCTCTCGGGGCTGGCTTTACCCAGTACACGGTAGAGCTTGAGGCGGGCGGCAGCCTTGCCGCGACAGGCGAGCAGCGTTTTCTCTACATGCTTGAGGGCTCGGCGGAGATTGCACTTACCACGGTTACAGAAGCGAACGCTCCGGAGGGTCGGGCAGCTTTCCCTTCCGTCTACAGCCTGCAGGCAGCAAGCTACGCCTACCTGCCGAGGGAATCCGGAGCCGCCCTGCAAGCACTTACATCGGTTCGCGCGGTGGTCATCGAAAAGGTGTACCAACCAGACGCCAGCCTCCCGGCACCGCTGGCTGTCTTTGGCCACCAGGACGCAGCCGCGGCGACTCAGTTGCTGGGCGACCCGGACTTCGGAGTGGAAGTTCGCGCACTGCTGCCTGACTCGCCGGCGTTTGATTTCGCTGTCAATGTGATGACCTACCAGCCTGGCGCCGCGCTGCCGATGGTCGAGGTGCACGTGATGGAGCACGGATTGCTGATACTCGAGGGTGGTGGCATCTACAGGCTTGGCGACCATTGGTACCCGGTCACGGCGGGCGACTTTATCTGGATGGCGCCCTTTTGCCCGCAGTGGTTCGGAGCGCTCGGCAAGCAGCCGGCAAAGTATTTGATCTACAAGGATTTTCATCGCCACCCAGGTACCGCGAGATAACCCGCCATGCCCGATCAAGTCATACCCGCTGCCATTGTTATCGACGCAGAACGCCTGCAGGCAGAGTTGGAGATGTTAGCAACGTTCACACCAGAGGGTCCGCTGCCGGATGGCGACTTGGTGGCGTCGCCGGTGACAGGACCGGTAACGAGCGCGGTGACGAGGGCGGTAACGCGCATCGTCTACACCCCCGACGATCTGGCGGCGCGTGCCTGGCTAAAGGCGCTCGCCAGCGAGGCCGGCCTGACGATTCGCGAAGATGCCGTGGGCAACACTTTCTACAGGCTTGCGGGGACTGATCCAGCGCTTGCCCCGATCGCCACAGGCTCGCACATCGACGCGATCCCCCACGCCGGTATGTACGACGGCACGCTCGGGGTGCTGGCCGGGCTCGAGGCGCTTCGCGCCATCCGTGTCGCGGGACTGCTCCCTCTGCGATCCATCGAGTTAATCCTGTTTACTTCGGAAGAGCCAACGCGCTTTGCCATCGGGTGCCTCGGCAGCCGGCTGCTCGGAGGAGCGCTCAAAGCTGAGCAGGCCGACCGGCTGCCGGATCTGACTGCACCCGAGGATGTATCGCGCAAGCCCACCCTGCGAGAAGTACGCCACCAAGCCGGCTTTGCCGGCCCGCTTGCATCCGTTGCTCTGGAGCCGGGCCACTACGCAGGCTTTCTCGAGTTGCACATCGAGCAGGGGCCGCTGCTCGAGCGGGCCTCGCAGCAGATAGGCCTCGTGACCAGCATCGCGGCTCCGGCCAGCTATCGCTTTGAGGTGCATGGCTTCGGAGGCCATGCCGGCGCGCTGCTGATGCCGGACCGCAAGGATGCACTCTGCGCGGCCTCCGAGATCATCCTGGCGGTGGAAAAGCACGCACGCGCGACCGGCTCGATCGATACTGTAGCGACGGTCGGGACCTGCGGCGTGCATCCAGGCGCGGTCAACTCGGTGCCAAGCCGCGTCACCCTGCAGCTCGACATACGCGATACAGACCCAGACCGGCGCGAGTCAGTCATGCAGGCGCTCCGCAGCGATATACGGGCAATTGAGAGTGCCCGGCACGTGCAGGTAGCCGAGACCGAGATCAATGCCGATAGACCCGCCACCTGCGATCCAGGTCTCATCTCTACTCTTGCCAGCCTGTGCGAAGCCAAAGGGATCAGGTATCGCAGCATGGTCAGTCGCGCCTACCACGACACTCTGTTCATGTCCGCGATCGCGCCCGTGGCGATGATCTTCATTCCGTGCCGGGGCGGCGTCAGTCACCGCCCCGACGAGTATGCCACGCCTGCCGATATCGCGTGCGGCGCGCAGCTGCTCGCAGAGGGCCTCTACCGGCTGGCATGCGAGCTCCAGGAGCAGCGGTCGGCCTGACACACACGGATGAGAGCTGGTGCCCCAACCCTGGCCGGCTGGCGCCCCGATGACTCGGCGCGGTAGGGTTAGTGAAGGCCAAACACACACGGAGGAACAGGATGACGCCCGCTTTAAAGACCTGCTTGGGGAAAAGTACTCGCTACTTTCAAAGCATTACGGTGCTGCTGCTATTCTGCGCGCAGGCATTTGCCGCGCCAGCCATCCAGCGCTGGAGTGCCGAGAAGGCAAACAGCTGGTATACGCAGCAGGCCTGGCTGGTTGGTGCGAACTACATCCCGTCCAACGCGATCAACGAGCTGGAGATGTTCCAGGCCGCAACCTTTGACCCGTCTATCAACGATCGCGAACTCGGCCTCGCCGAGTCGATCGGCATGAACACGGCGCGCGTCTTTCTGCAGGATCAGCTCTGGCAGCAGGACCCGGAAGGCTTCAAGAAGCGGCTCGACACGTTTCTAGCGATCGCTGCCAGGCACCATATTCGTCCTCTGCTGGTGCTGTTTGACTCCTGCTGGGAGACTGACCCGCACCTGGGGCCGCAGCATCCACCGATCCCGGGCGTCCACAACTCGGGCTGGGTGCAGAGCCCGGGTAAGGAGCGCCTGCTCGATCGTGCCGACGAGCCGCAGCTGGAGGCCTACGTGGTGGGGGTAGTGGGCGCCTTTGCCAAGGACGACCGCATCCTGGGCTGGGACGTGTGGAACGAGCCGGACAACCAGGGCGGCGACAAGCTTGAAGACGTGCCCGCCAAGGTGCAGCGGATGGACGAGTTGCTGCCCAGGGTCTTCGAGTGGGCGCGATCCGTACACCCAGAGCAGCCCCTAACCAGTGGCGTCTGGCAAGGAGACTGGTCTGACCCTGCCAAGGAGAGCGCAACCACCAAGATCCAGCTAGCCGAGTCGGATGTGATCTCGTTCCATAACTACGGCTGGCCTGAGGAGTTTGAGGCTCGCATCAAGGAGCTCGAGCCGTTGCATCGGCCGATCCTCTGCACCGAATACATGGCGCGTGGTGCAGGCTCTACCTTCGATGGCTCCTTGCCCATCGCGAAGCGATACCACGTCGCGGCCATCAACTGGGGCCTGGTTGCAGGCAAGACCCAGACCTATCTGCCCTGGGACTCGTGGAAGCGACCTTACGTGCTGATTGAGCCGACCATCTGGTTTCACGAGGTATTTCGCCACGATGACACGCCGTACCGGCAGCACGAGGTCGACCTGATCCGGGAGCTGACCGGGCGCGGCAGCGCATCAGCGCCGGTCCAGAAGGCCGCCGAGTAAGTCAGAGCGCACCCCGGGTGGTTCCCGCCCCTGGCATACGCCGGCAGGCGTAAACTTCGGTCGCGCTCAAGTGTCAGCATGCAAGCCTCTTGTATGCCGCTTTGGAGGAACTCGATCGAGCCCTGCCTCATCGCCGGCGAGGAGCGTCTCAGGAATCAATCCCAGCACACGGAGGCTAGGATGAGAGAGCTCAAGATCATGGAACACATCTCGCTCGATGGTGTGATCCAGCACTCCGCCGATGATGGCGATTTTCCCTACAGCGACTGGTCCGCGCCCTATCGGACCCTCGCCGGCAGAGACGCTGTCCTCGCCGCCTCTGGCGATCGCTTCGATCTGCTGCTTGGCCGTCGCACCTACGATATCTGGTCAGGCTTCTGGCCAAAGGCGCCGAGCAGCCCGATGGCGGACGCCATCAATGCGGCAACGAAATACATCGCGACCCATCGTCCGGAGAGTCTGTCATGGGGCCCGTTCGAAAGCCTTGGCTCCGACCTCGTCGAGGACATTCGCCGCATCAAGTCGCAGGATGGGCCGGGCCTCACGCTCTGGGGTAGCTCCACGCTGACCTCAACGCTGCTCGAACATGGGCTCGCCGATGAAGTTGTGCTGATCGTTTATCCGGTCCTGCTGGGCACGGGCAAGCGCTTCTTTGCCGAGGGTACCCCGCCACGCTCCTTTGAGCTGGTGAAGACGCAAGCGACTCCGTCCGGCATCATCTTCAGTACTTACAAGGTCTCTGGGCCGTTGAAGACCGGATAGTGCCAGCCCGCCCCTGCCGGTGCGCACCGGCGACTCTGTTTCGGTGCACTCGCAGGCAGGCAGGCTAAGGCGTCCCAGAGGGCTTCACCATCGGCTGGCTGGTTGGCAGCGGCCGCCCGAAGTCAGGCGTGCCATCCGGCTTCCAGGTAATCTTCTGTGCGCGCGGCGAGCGCCGGTTACCGCAGCCCAGCCCCGGCGCGGCGTTCGCGTGGTAAAGGATCCAGTCTTCCTTGCCATCGGGTGACTGGAAGAAGGTGTTATGCCCCGGCGCGTACACCTGCGCCTCGGGCGACTCGGAAAAGACCGACTTTGCCGACTTGGTCCACGAGCCAGCCTTGAGCAGGTTGCTATGGGTCGACGCCGAGAGCATGCCGAGCTCGTAGTAATTCGTCCAGCAGCCGCTCGCCGAGTAGACCAGGAAGATGTTGTCTCCGTGCATCAACACCTCCGGGCCTTCGTTCACGTCCACGTGCGGCATCGGGATGACACCGTCTGCGCCGGTGCTCAAATCGCCGACTTTCTCCCACGGGTACTGCGGCGTGGAGAGCAGGGTGCTCTTGCCGCCGATCGTCCAGGGATTCTTAAGGCGGGCGATGTAGATGTTCTGCACGCCGTTGGTCTCGCCCGGCCAGCCGGCCCAGATGACGTAGTCTTTTTTGCCAACGGTGAAGACAGACGGATCGATCGCCCAGTGGTCGGCCTCGTCAGCCAGCTTGCCCTTCACCGTCCAGACACCCTCCAGTGGGTCGGCGGCCGCATCCTCGAGCACCCAGATGCGGTGCGTATCGTTTGAGCCGGCGTCGGCGGCGAAGTAGACATACCACTTGCCTCGCACGAAGTGGAGCTCCGGCGCCCAGATCTCCTTCGCGTAGGGGCCATCCTCGGGCGGAGTCCAGATGACCTTCTTCTCCGCATGCGCGAGATCGGTTAGATCATGAGTCTTCCAGATGGTCAGGTTACGGCCGGTGGTCTGCATGTAGTAGTACCAGCCATCGCGCTGGACTACGGCTGGGTCAGCCCCGGCAGGCAGCAGCGGATTGGTAAAACTGCCTGCCGGCACGGGGATGGCGGGCGCAGGAGTGGCGTCCGGTGCCTGAGCGACAAGGCTTGTGGAGAGCAGCAAGATCAAGGCGCAAAGCAGCACCCGCGCAAGAACGGTGGATCGGAAAAAAGTCGACAAGCAGACACCTCGATCGAAATGGTACACGCTCATCGCTCTCGGCAAGCTTCTTCCCTGCCAGGTCTTAGGGCGAAAGACAGCCCCCGGGTCCGGCAATCGGAGCCGTAGCTGCCAGGCGATGCAGCCAGGCGATACACTACCCTCGCATGGTGCTGGCTGGGTTGTTCAAGGGGTGTCGACGTGTACCGGGGTTAGCGTGCCTGATCTGCGTGCTGGGGACCGGCTCGCTGGCCGCGCAGACCCCAGCACCCGGCAAGTTCACCGACACAACCGCGCAGGCAGGTATCCACTTCACCGGAGTCGCCTCCCATACTCAGCGCAAGTACCTGCTCGAGACGATGGGCTCAGGCGTAGCCACCTTTGACTACGATAACGACGGACTGCTTGACCTTTTCTTTGTCAATGGTGCGCCCCTTGCCGACCCCACGCCCAAAGGAACCGTGCCGCAGAAGGCCTCGCCTAAGGATTGGAACCGGCTCTACCACCAGCAGAAGGATGGCACCTTCGTGGACATAACCGAAAAGGCTGGGCTGCAGGGAGTGGGTTACGGCATGGGCGTCGCGGCAGGCGACTACGACAACGACGGCTTTGAAGACCTTTACGTGACAGCCTACGGCGGCAATCGGCTTTACCACAACAACGGCAACGGCACGTTTACCGACGTCACGGAAGTATCAGGTACCGGCGGCGACACCCGCCCAGGTCAATCCTGGTCCACCTCAGCCGCGTGGATTGACCTGGACAACGATGGCCGCCTGGATCTGGTCGTGCTGCGCTACGTGCAGTGGGACTTCGATGATGTGTACTGCGGCGAGAACCGCCCCGGCTATCGCGCCTACTGCCATCCGGATATCTTCCCCGCGATCGCGCCTCTGGTTTACCACAACGATGGCGGCGGTAAGTTCACCGAGGTCGCCCAGAAGATCGGCCTCGGGGTACCAGGCAAAGGCCTCGGCATCGCCCTTGCGGACTTTGACCGCGACGGCAAGCTCGATATAGCGGTCGCGAATGATTCGATGACCGAGTTTCTGTATCGAAACAAAGGCGATGGCACATTTGAGGAGACCGGCCTTACCGCCGAGATTGCGGTCGATAGCGACGGGCGCACCTACGCGGGCATGGGCATCGATTTCCAGGATTTCGACAACGACGGGCTGCCGGATCTCGTGATCACCAACCTGGCCAACCAGAAGTATGCCCTTTACAAAAATAACGGCGATGGCTCCTTCACCTACGACAGCTACATGTCAGGCATCGCGCGGATGACCCTGCTGCACTCGGGCTGGGGCATCCACTTTCTCGACTACGACAATGACGGCCTGAAAGATCTGCTGATTACCCAGGGCCACGACCTGGACACGGTCGAGCTCAACTACCCGCAGCTGCACTACAAGGAGCCGATGCTGCTGGCCCGCAACATGGGCAAAGGCATCTTTGTCGACGTTTCGAAGGACTCGGGCGCACTTTTTTCAGAACCATGGGTGGGGCGCGGCATGGCTGTCGGCGACCTGGACAACGATGGCCGTCTGGACGCGGTCGTTACAACCAACGGCGGCCCAGCGCACCTGCTGCACAATGAGACGCCGGGGAGCAATCATTGGCTGACCATCGCCCTCACCGGCCACACCTCCAACCGCGATGGCATCGGCGCCGAGATCAAGCTGACGACCTCGCACGGGTCCCAGTACGAGACAGTCTCAACCGCCGGCTCCTATCTCTCGTCAAACGACAAGCGCGCACACTTTGGCCTGGGGCCGGAGGCAGTGGCAAAATCAGTCGAGATCCGCTGGCCCAGCGGCATCCTCCAGCGACTGGAGAACGTCGCTGCTGACCAGGTGCTCAAGGTCGAGGAACCGGCGCGGGCTGTGGCCGCACGTTGATCGTCTGCAGTGCGCAGGAACAGGCGAGCGCAGTCAGAGTGCTCGTTGCTTTTAGCCAGCATCCGCAGGGCTGCTGCAAGACGGGCTTTCGCTTCTCTATCCGGTTCTAGACCCGACGATCTGATCTCGAACCCCTGTGCAGTGGCGCCGGCGGTCGGGGGAGGAGAAAGCAATCCCCCATGCAGGATCGTCGGCCACTCAGCCAATCCTCTACTATGGTTCTGGGATGATGTCTGGCCGTCTTCACGCTGCTTTCTCTCGCTCGAGCGCCTGGTGCGTTGTTTTGGCGTCTCTGCTCTGGCTCACGATCGCCGTTCCGGCGCAGACACCAGGTGCAACTCAGGCCCCCCCGCCAGATGGCATGGGCAGTCCGCAGTCGTCCGCAGCCGGCAGCAATACGGGGGGCGCACACGCGGCCGTTCTCGATGAGGAGCACCGGCCGATCACAGCAGGTGGCTTCGTTAAATCCGGGCCTGTCGTCTTTGAGAACATCGCTCGCAAGTCAGGCCTCGCGAGCTGGCACCACACCATGGGCACAGCCAACAAATACTTCATCCTGGAGACAGTCGGCTCCGGCGTGGCGCTGCTCGACTATGACCATGACGGCTGGCTCGATATCTATCTGGTCAACGGTTCGACCAGCGCCGCCCTCGACGGCAAGACCCCTGCGCCTCGTGCCGCCCTCTTCCATAACAACCACGACGGCACCTTTACCGACGTTGCGCTCAAAGCGGGCGTGACCAATGACCGATGGGGCTTCGGGGTTGCAGTAGGCGACTATGACAACGACGGGCTGCCGGATTTGTTCGTCGCGAACTTCGGTCGCAACCGGCTCTTTCATAACAACGGCAATGGCACCTTTACCGACGTAGCCGAGCAAGCCGGGGTGGCACTCGGCAACTGGTCCACCGGCCCGACGTGGGGTGACTACGATGGCGATGGGCGGCTCGACCTGTTTGTGCCAGGCTACGTTCACTTCGACGCGGCGACCCTTGCGCAAACCGAGCATCCGGAGTCGATCAGCCTCTGCCAATTCCGCGGCGTACCCGTCATGTGCGGACCACGCGGTCTCAAAGGCGAGCCTGACCACCTGTTCCATAACAACGGCGACGGCACCTTTACGGACACAAGCAAGAAGGCAGGCGTGACCGATGACATGGCCTACTATGGACTCGCTTCCCTCTTTGTCGACGTCAATGACGACGGCAAGCCTGACTTACTTGTCGCCGATGACTCAACGCCGAACTTTCTCTATGTCAACAAGGGCGATGGCACCTTTGAAGACGACTCCTTCGCGAGTGGTTACGCGCTGAACGAGAGCGGCCGCGAGACGGCTTCGATGGGTATCGCAGTCGGCGATTACACCCACAGCGGGCTGCTCGACATCTACAACACAACGTTCTCTGACGATTACAACGTTCTCTACCGCAACGATGGTCAGGCAAACTTCTCCGATGTAAGTTATCAGCTCGGCATCGCTGAACCGACGATCCCCTTTCTTGGCTGGGGCACGTCCTTTTTCGATTACGACAACGACGGCTGGCTGGATCTCTTTGTCGTCAACGGGCATGTGTACCCTGGTGTCGACAAGGAGAACTGGGGCACCTCGTGGGCCGAGCGGCCGCTGCTGTTTCATAACGAAGCGGGCAAGCTGAAGGTGGTGCCCCCGGTCGAAGGGACAGGGCTGGCAGAGACATCGGTCGCGCGCGGCATGGCATTCGGAGATCTATTCAACGATGGCAAGATTGATGTCGTGATCAACAATCTGGATGGCACGCCTTCGCTGATGCGCAACGTAACCAAGACGAGCAATCACTGGATTGCCTTCAAACTGGTGGGCACAGGTAAGTCTCCCAAGGACGCGGTGGGGGCAACGATCTATGTGACAGCCGACGGTTTTCGCCAGCGCCAGGACGTGCTGGCCGGTGGTTCCTTTTCTTCCAGCCCTGACCAGCGGCCACACTTTGGCTTGGGCGCCGCGACCAAAGTCGACAAGATAGAAGTTCGTTGGCCGGGGGGCGTGAAGGAGATCGTACCTCCTCCTGCAGCGGTTGATACGTTTTACACCTTGACCCAGGGCAAAGGTTTGCAGCCGGCCAGGTAGCAGGCGATCCTGCTTACGCTGGCATGCTTTGCAGCTCAGCTCGGCTCCGCGTCAAGTACCAGACGCATCCTCGCGATGAGATTCGCAGATCGTCATTCACGGGCGCATGCTTGACCACGAAAACAGCCTGCAACAGGAGGCGCTGGGAATCGTTGGCGTCAACCTGCTCTATGCCGCATGCTTTCTGCACCAGAGCCCGGAGAAGATGCTGGAATCGCTGCTCGACAACCTGAGCACCGATCGCATCGTGATCGACATGGCTGTCTTCTCAGGCATCGAGTTCTCAAGGAGCAATGCTTCTTTGGCTATCGAGAGGCGAGCCACGCGGTGCAGTGAGGAAAGCCAAACCGCCAGCGCGGCTGGCGGTCACTTCGTGACGGGTATACCGACTCTTCGGGTCACAAAGGCCGAAGACTCCCCGCGTAGGCGGTCTCCACTCTAGTCGAGCTCCCAGCGCAACAGCGAGGCGCCAACGGTGAACCCGGCGCCCACGCTGGCCAGCAGCACGAGCGAGCCTTTGTGCAGCATGCCGCGCTCGCGCGCTGTAAACATGGCCAGCGGCACGGTGGCGCCGGTCGTGTTGCCGTAGACATCGATGTTGATGATGACCCGCTCGGGCGGCAGGCCAAGCCGCTCGGCAGTCGACTGGATAATGCGCTTATTTGCCTGGTGGGGGATGAAGCAGCCCAGCTCGGCCGCCGTCACATGGTTCCGGTCGAGCACCTTCTGGGTGACCTCAGCCATTTTGCGCACCGCAAACTTGTAGACCGCCTGGCCATCCTGGTGCACATAGTGCAGCCCCTGCGCGACTGTCTCGGCTGTCGAGGGGTGAAGGCTGCCGCCGGCCGGCATATAGAGCGATGCGGCTCCCGAGCCGTCGATCTCGTGCACATAGTCCACCATGCCGACTTCGCCTTCTTCGCATGGCTCAAGCAGGACCGCACCCGCGCCATCGCCGAAGAGAATGCAGGTGGTGCGATCGGTGTAGTCCATGATCGAAGACATCGTATCCGCGCCGATCACGAGGACTTTGCTGTGCGCGCCACTCTCGACCAGCTTCGCGCCAACCTGCAGTGCGTAGACAAAGCCCGAGCAGGCGGCGCCCAGGTCAAAGCCCCAGGCGTGGTGCGCGCCGATCTTGTCCTGGACCAGGCAGGCTGTCGAGGGAAAGAGCATATCCGGGGTCACAGTCGCGATGATGATCACCTCGACCTCGTTCGCATCGATCCCGCGTTCGAGTAGACAGCAGCGGGCCGCCTCGGCTGCCAGATCGCTGGTCGCCACACCCTTCTCGGCGATATGGCGCTCACGGATCCCGGTCCGGGCGACGATCCATTCATCTGACGTGTCAACAATCTTTTCGAGGTCTGCATTGGTGAGCACCCTTGGTGGAACGTAGGTTCCCAGGGCACTGATCTTTGCGCGCTGCAACTGGCGCGGCTGTACTTCGATACTCAAAGCAATCTCCTCAAGACCTCATTGTCTCTCGCGGGTGCCAGGCTGTCGATGCGGCGCCGGACGATGCTGCCTCCCGCAGGCCGCGCGGGGGCGGCGGAGCCCGGCTTCCGCAGACCTTCAAAGAACCTATGCGAACCTAGGCTGCTAAGACCGTCATCCAAGCAACCATGAGTATGCAAAGAGTCAAGCTTGGTTCTGAAGGCGCAGTGGTCTCCCGAATGGGACTCGGCTGCATGGGCATGAGTGACTTCTACGGCGAGCGGAATGACGAGGAGTCGGCGGCCACCATCCTGCGATCCCTCGAACTAGGCATGACCTTTCTCGACACGGCCGACATGTACGGGATCGGCGATAACGAGGAGTTGATCGGCAAGACGATCGCGACCCTGGGTTCCGGGCGCCGCGATGAGGTCTTCCTCGCCACCAAGTTCGCCAATATACGCAAGAAGGACGACCCCACCTACTTCAAGGTGAGCGGCCGACCGGAGTACGTGCGCCAGGCCTGCGACAAATCTCTTCAGCTCCTCGGGCTGGACTACATCGATCTTTACTACCAGCACCGGGTTGACCCGGAGACGCCGATCGAAGAGACAGTGGGCGCGATGGAGGAGCTGGTCAAAGCCGGCAAGGTCAGGTACCTCGGCCTGTCGGAGGCGTCCCCCTCGACGATCCGGCGCGCGCACAAGGTCCATCCCATCACGGCGCTGCAGACCGAGTATTCGCTCTGGGAGCGGCACGTAGAAGCAGACATTCTGCCGACGGTGCGCGAGCTCGGCATCGGCTTCGTGCCCTATAGCCCACTTGGCCGCGGCTTCCTGACTGGCGCGATCAACAAAGCGAGCGATCTGGCGGCTGGCGACGCGCGAGCGGTTCGGTTTCCGCGGTTCTCCGGCGAAGCGTTTGACCAGAACCAGCTCATCGTAGAGCAGGTGAAAGCCATCGCAGAGCGGCGCGGCGTCACGGCCGGGCAGCTTGCCCTGGCCTGGGTGCTGGCCAAGGGAGACGACCTGGTTCCCATCCCAGGGACCAAGCGGCGCAAGTACCTGGAGGAGAATGCGGCGGCCGTTGCGATTCGGCTGAGCCCGGAGGAAGTGGCTGAGCTTGAAGCTGCTGTCCCGGTCGAAGCGATTGCGGGCGCCCGCTACTCCGAGGCGACGATGCGGACCATCGACCGCTGACGCCCCGGGAACCATCGAGGAGCCGAGGCAGATCGCTCTTTGAAAGCGATCTGCCTCTCGTAATCTCGCCGGTGATTCGCAAAAGCGTAGGCACTGGACGGGGACGACAGCGGCCCCAGAGGCCACGCGTAGTGTGGCTAGGCGGCCGATTGCACACAGGGCAAGCCGGCGGGCTCAAGCTGATGTCCACCGATGAATTCCATGTACCGGGCTGACCTACTGCGCACGCACTAGCCCGCTACCGTTGCTTCCTTCCGGACCTGGCGGGGTTTGCAGGATTGCGCCGCGTAGGGCCCGGCACACCGCTGAGTCTACCATCGGCCGAGGGGCGCAGGCGAGCCGGGCCACTCCGGAGAGTGGGTCGATGTTGGGTGCAAACCCTCACCTCCGCCGGCCGGGGCCCCGCGGTCCATCAGACAGGAGCCGGTCAGACCGGCTCTGGCCAGGCGCGCTCAGCCAGACCTTCACGGCGTCAATCCCACCCAAAATTGTTCTCACGTTCAAGCCGCAGCAATCGCGCGGCAACCTTCGCGCTGCTAGCTTCGTGTCGGGCTTGAAAGCTCCTATCGGTTGTCCTCTGGATGATTCGCAGATTTGAAAGGGAACTCATGTTTGTTCGTATGCAAGTCGCCAAGAGCCTTCTCGTCGTCACCACGCTCGCTCTGAGCGCCAGCGCCCTCCAGGCGCAGGTTGCGGGGCCTACCGCGCCCGGCGCCGGCAACGCTCGCGCCGCGCAGATCGCCGTCGCTTCTCCGCTGGTGCAGTCGGCCTACCTCTACATTGGCGAGCAGATCCTGCGCCTCAACGACAGCAACCTGCGCGCGCAGTCGCTGGACGCGATCCTGAACCCGAACACCTGCATCCTGCACCGAGCCAACCTGAAGCTGGCCGACCGCCAGGCGATCGTCGCCAAGATGCTCGCCGCCGGGCTGCTCAACCCAGCCGACGATCTTACCTTTCCAGGCGGTCTGATCACTGGGGTCTTCCCGCCGGTGGTCAGTGACAATACGGCCTGCCCGCAGCTCCCGCAGCCCTTCTACTCTGCTCCGGGCTCCAGCTTTGGCTCGCACCACTCCTACCCCGGCGGCCTGTCCGTGCATGAGTCCAACAATGAGACCGCCGACATCAATCTCGCCTCCGAGTACAGCAACGTCTACGGCCAGAGCAATGCTGCCGGGCTGGCTTTTGTGAACTCTGTCGCCATCGCCAACCCCACACCGCAAAATGGGTCGGCCTACACCCCCTACATCAGCAGCGACCTGATCATCGGCGCGCCGCTCTGGCATGACTGGGCCAAGAGCATCGTCTTCCAGTGGAATGCCGATGGCTCGGAGTTTCAGGAGTTGAGCATTGGCGGGGCAGGCGCGAGCATGGACGACTACGGCGCAGCAGGCGACGCGCGGACCGGCGGCCACCACATTCTCTCGATCGCCGAGTCGATGAAGCGCGGCTTCACGCCGGCCTTCATCATCACCCAGGCCTCGGCCCACTCCGCGCCCACCAGCGGTAACGAGTTCAAGGTCGTCAACTGGATTCGCGCAGCCGCTATGGTCGCCCAGCAGGATCCAATCGCCTACGGCTACCTGATCAAGGACTCCAGCGGCAACTATCGCCTGCCCGCGCTGCGCTCGACCGGCGACGTCAACCTGATTGCTGCAGGCCAGACCAACATCTTGACCGAGTACCAGCTGCACAACCTCTCGGACGCGGACTTCACCTTCTCCGGGCCAGCCGTCGCGGCCGACCAACTCGTCCTCGCGCAGCTGGCGCCCGCGTTCGGGTATGACCCGACCAGCGTCTCGGTCTACAACCAGAAGTTTCGCAACGTAGTGCTATCCAACTTCAGCGCCGAGCGGCTCTACACCGTCTACCAGGCGGCCGGGCTCGACGGCGTCAAAGTCGAGATCCAAAAGCTGCGCGATAATGGCAGCCTCTAGGCAAGCAGCGCTTCGACGGGCGGAGAGCTGACAGCTGCTCTCTGCCCTGCTGGGTCAGGCTTTCGCCTGGCCCTTTTTCTTCCACCAGTCGGATCGCAACCCGACACCGGGCTCCACGTCAGTGGGTAAGCCCGGCTCAGGAAGCCAAAGTTTGACCTTCGCAGTCCTTGCCGGCGCACCGCTGAGCTCGAGTATCCGCTCGATCGGCTCGCGCCAGCCCTGCGGCGCCAGCTCAAAGAGCGCCCAGTGGACTGGCATCAGTAACCCTCGAGCGCCCATGGCGAGAAAAGTACGGTAGGCACCCTCCGGGCCCATGTGAATGTCAGCCCACAGAGGATTGGAAGCGCCAATCTCGAGCATGGTCAGATCGAAGGGCCCGTACCGCGCGGCGATCTCGCGAAAGCCCTCCCACTCGCCCGAGTCCGCTCCGTAGTAGACGCGATGCTGCGGCCCGGCAATTGAGAACGAGCTCCACAGGGTGTGATTGCGGTTGGACAGGCTGCGACCAGAGAAGTGCCGGGCCGGCAGCGCAGTCACGGTCAACGATCCCACCCGCGCACTCTGGGTCCAGTCCAGCTCAGAGATACGTTCGGCCTCTACGCCGAGGTTTCGCAGGATGCGCCCGACACCGAGCGAAGTGACCCAGCGAGCCTCTCTGGCCGACTCGATTGCGATCAACCGCTTGACAGTCTGCGCGCCCAGGTGATCGTAGTGGTCGTGCGAGAGCAGGATGAGGTCCAGCCGTGGCAGCTGGTCAAGCGGCAGGGTAGGCGCGAAGAAGCGGCGAGGACCAAACCAGGTGACCGGGGCCGCACGCTCGTCCCACATCGGGTCAACCAGCACCCGCATGCCATCGATCTCGAGGAGCGAGGCTGAGTGGCCGAACCAGGTCACCCGCAGGCCACTCGCCGGCGGCTGCAGGTAGACGCGCGGATCGGTATGAAAAGGCCCGAGCGGCTCCCGGGGTCGGCGCTCATCCTTGTTGGTGAGGTAGAGCCAGAGGATCTTGGGCAGCATCGACGCGCTGCCGACCCTGGTCGCCACCGGATTCACATACCGCTTGCCTGCACGCTGCGCCCGCTCGATCATCCATGTCCTTGCCGGTCTCTGGTCATCTTCGAGCTCCCGGGTGGCGCTCTCTTCGGCTGGTCGGCAAGCCAGCCAGGCGAATCGGCTAGAATACTCCAGTGACCCCCACCGCAACTGCCGACGAGGTGCTCCAGTCAGCGAGCACGGCTGATCCCACACCTGCTTCTACGATACAAGGCGCAGGACCTTTCCACGACGGCGCACACGACGGCGCACGCGACCGCGCCCCGGTGCGAATCGGTTTCATCTCGCTCGGCTGCCCGAAGAACCTGGTGGACAGCGAAGTCATGATGGGCATGCTGCAGCAGGCAGGCGCGGTGATGACGAACGCGCCCGAGACCGCAGATGTGCTGGTGGTCAACACCTGCTCGTTTATCGACTCGGCCAAACAGGAGTCGGTGGACACGATCCTCGAGATGGCCGGCCACAAGGTGGCCGCCGGGGGTCGTGCGCAGAAGCTGATCGTTGCCGGCTGCCTGGTCGAGCGGTATCGGGATGAGATCCAAGCAAACATTCCTGAGGTAGACGCGGTCGTGGGTACGGGCGAGCTAGAGGGGATTCTGGCAGCCGCTGGGCTGCTCAAGCCTGCAGCAGTTGCGTCCCCCTTTCACATCCTGAGCGACGCGGCAGCGGCGATCGGCAACGCGGGGAGCGCTATCAAGGATGCCGCGATGGCGATCGTGCATCCGGCGATGGAGAGTGTCGCCTCGGCCTTGAGCGGAGTTGACCCGGCGTCCACCCCCCACGAAGTGGGCGCCGGCCGCGCAGGCGGTCTGGCTGTTGATGTTACGAGCCGCCCCGAAGGCGACCTGCGCGAACAGCAGGGCCGCTTCTCGCGCGCGGACTGGGCAGGTGCCGCGGCAGTCGCACCGGCTTATCTCTACGACGACACCACACCGCGCCTGCTCGCTACCGGCAAGACCTCGGCCTACATCAAGATTGCCGAGGGCTGCGACCACCCCTGCACCTTCTGTGTCATCCCAAACCTGCGCGGCAAGTTCCGCTCGCGCCAGCTTGAGTCGGTCGTCGCCGAGGCCAGGCGGCTGGTCGCGCAGGGTGTACGCGAGATCACCCTCATCGGCCAGGACACAACCTGCTACGGCGAAGACCTCGGCCTCAAGGATGGCCTGGCGCTGCTGCTCGACCGGCTGGCTGTCATCGAAGGGCTCGACTGGCTCCGCTTCCTCTACGCGTACCCGAACAAGATCACCCAGCGGCTGCTCGACACCATCGCCAAGCACCCGACGATCTGCAACTACCTTGACGTGCCGCTGCAGCATGCCTCGCCCACGGTGCTGAAGTCGATGCGTCGTGGCGCGCATGCCGATATCTTTCTGCGCACGCTTGAGAAGGCGCGGGCCACTGTCCCAGGGCTGGTGCTGCGGACCGGCTTCATCGTCGGCTTCCCGGGCGAAACGGATGCTGATTTCGAGATCCTGAAGCAGTTTGTGCGCGACGCCAAGTTCGACTGGATGGGCGTGTTTGGCTACTCGGATGAGGAGGGCGCGGGTGCGTTCTCGTTCTCGGAGAAAGTGCCGTCTAGGGCGATTGAGCAACGCCGCCGCCAGTTGATGAAGCTCCAGCAGGGGATCTCGAAGCGCGTGAAGGCACAGTGGGTCGGGCGGGTGCTGCCGGTGCTGGTGGAGGGCGAGTCGGCGGAGACCGAGCTGCTGTGGGAAGGCCGGAGCGAGTTTCACGCGCCCGAGATCGATGGCAAGCTTTACATCAACGATTTCGGGGATGAGACGCACTTAGTGCCGGGAAGCTTTTATACCTGCGAGATTACCGAAGCGCATGAGTATGATCTGGTGGCGCGGGTGGTATCGGCGTAGTCCTCTCGGATGACAGTCCCCTCGCTTGTCAGCTGAAAGACCTGCAAGACGCCAAGCTACTCTGGATTGACAATCGGCACTTAGATGTTACGTACTCCACGATTGATCCAGCCCAGCGTCACTGCTCCTCGCAGATGCATGGCATGACGATCCTCTGTACTATCCTTCTGCGACCAGCGCACCTCTTGCAACCCTTCTCACCAAGACTTCCGCCCAATTATCACTCAGCCTGAATCTTGCTTCAGTGAAGCCTAATCTCATTATCAGTATGACGGAGCAACGAACATTCGCGGCGAGCAAGCAGGCGCTACCAGGTGTCCCTCGCCTGGCACCTCGCCCCTGGCGCTTTTCATTCGCTAAATAAAAGAATACCGACACAGCCATGGCGAAATCTCCCAAGACCACTCTCCGCTGCCCCACCTGCTCGAAGCTCGTCGCTGCAAGCGACAACTACTTCCCTTTCTGTTCGGATCGCTGCCGGATCATTGATCTTGGCAAGTGGGCCTCGGGCGCCTACCGCATCTCGACCCCGATCCACGACCCGGAGGAGCTCGAAGAGCTTCGCGATGGCGCGCAGCGCGCCGCCCGCTCCGAGTCGGACGATGAATTCTGATGGCAGCCACTGAGCAAATGCCAGAGCGAAGCACGCCACTGAAGTCGCCACCGGCCCCGCTGGCTGCAAAGCGCACCACCTGGGCCTGGCTGGTCGCGACCTTCTTCGGCGTCGGCTATCTCAAGCCGGGCCCGGGCACATGGGGTTCGGTCGCCGCTACCCTGCTCTGGATGGCAGTCGCCTACGGGCTGCATCCAGCGCCAGCCTTACTGGCTATCGGCACCCTGGCCGCCGCGCTCCTTGCGCTTACCATCGGCATTCTGGCCGCAGCCATCGTTGAACGCGAGTCCGGCGGCCGAGACCCTCAGCACGTCGTTCTCGATGAAGTCGCTGGCCAGTGGCTCGCGCTTACCCCTTGCGCCTTCGCGTTGATGGCACCTCTGTCCAGGCAACCGGAAGGTCTCCTGCACGTCCTGCTGGCGCTGGCCCTCTTCCGCCTCTTCGACATCACCAAGCCCCCGCCAGCCCGCAACCTGGAAGCCCTGCACGGGGGCGCCGGCATCATGCTCGATGACATCGCCGCCGGCCTCTACGCGGCGATCGTGCTGCTCGTCGTCCAGCACTGGTGGTAGACCAGCCAGACCGCCTACGCGGCTGGCGCCCACTTCGTGGAGTGTCTTCTGCCTGCGGCGCTTCAAAAGCAAAGAGCCCCCTTACTTCTGGGGCTCTTTGCTTTTGTGACCCGAAGGGTCGGTATACGCGTCACGAAGTGACCGCCTCCCGCGCAGGGGGTCTAACGCTCGTCTATTCTCCTCTCGCTCATCTACAGTAGTAAGAACGCATGACGAAGCAAGAGACAGAGAAACCCTTTCAGACTCCGCAGATCACCAGCGTCGACCCGGTGGCGGCACTGCCGGGCGGCGAGATCGGCGTGCACGGCTCAGGGCTGGGGCCCTTTGCCAACCACCAGCCGGTCGCCATGGTGGGCGATCTGGCCGCGACCGTGCTCCTCGCCCGGTCCGAGCGTCTTGTGCTGCGCGTGCCCGACGAGGCTGAGTCAGGTGCACTGCGCGTGCTGCAGAACGGTACCCAGAGTAACAGCGTCTCGGTCGATGTTGCCGCGCTGCTCGCCACTGGCATCCACCAGGTTTCCAATCCGGCCATCGATGCTCAGAGCAACATCTTCGCTACTTTCTCCGGCCCGCGCGGGCAGGAGACCCCTGTGTCAGTCTTTCGCATCACTCCTGATGGCGAGTGCAAACCCTTTGTAAGCGGCATCGTCAACGCGACCGGCCTCGCGGTTGGCCCCGACGGCTACCTCTATGTCTCCTCCCGCAACGATGGAACGATCTACCGGGTCTCGCCGGGCGGCGCGCTCTCCACCTTCTCAGAGGGTATGGGTGTGGCCACAGGGATCGCCTTCGACTCGGCCGGCAACCTCTACGTCGGCGACCGGAGCGGCACCATCTTCAAGATCGCGCAGGATCGCCAGATCTTTGTCTTTGCCACGCTCGAGCCATCGGTAGCGGCCTACCATCTCGCCTTCGGGCTGGACGGGACCCTCTTTGTTACCGGGCCCACGACCTCCAGCAACGACGTGCTCTACGCCATCAAAGAAGATGGCACCCCGGTCGCTCACTGCCGCGGTCTCGGCCGGCCTCAGGGCTTGGCGCTGGATATTGCCGGGAACGTGTACATGGCAGCTTCGCTGAGGGGGCGTCGGGGCATAGTGCAAATCTCGCTCGACGGAGAGGCTACGCTGGTGGCAGCCGGTTCAGGGATCGTGGGGCTGGCGTTTATGCCGGACGGTGACGCGGTGGTCGCGACCAACCAGGCTCTCTTCGGGCTGCCGCTCGGGGTGGAAGGGCTGCGGCTGTTTTAAGGGCTTCAGACGAACACAAAAGTCCGACCGCCTGCGCGGTTTTCCCTTCCCCTGCTAGGCTGAGTGTGCCGCGCTTCCCTCCCTTCCTCAAAGAAGGGCCACGCGCATCTCCTCTACGCGCCTAGAGTGGCAGGCGAAGTGAACTGGCGCCCACTCCTGCGGTCTTTTCTCAAAGGTACTCACAAGGTCAACGACTCTGCATGAACTGTGAAATCATCGCCATTGGCTCCGAGCTCCTGACGCCCTTTCGCCAGGACACCAACTCGCTCTATCTGACCGGCAGGCTGAACGAGCTGGGTGTCCGGGTCGCCTTTAAGACCATTGTCGGCGATCGCAAGCAGCATCTCGTCGATGCGGTGCGCCACGCTCTGGGCCGGGCCGATATCGTGATCACCATGGGCGGCCTGGGTCCGACCGAGGACGACCTCAGCCGCGAAGCCGTGGCCGAGGCGCTGGGCGTACGCCTGCGCCGTAACCAGGAGATCGTCGCCGCGCTTTATGCCCGGGCCGCTGCCCGTCGCATCCCGATGACCGACAACAACACCAAGCAGGCTGACGTAGTGGAGGGTGCGACCACGCTCCCAAACCCTAACGGCACCGCTCCCGGCCAGTGGCTCGACACCGTCTGGCCGGCGGGCAAGCCTGGCGGCGGCCACCGCAAGCTGGTACTCCTGCTGCCCGGACCGCCAAGCGAGCTCAAGCCGATGTTTGACGCGGAGGCAACGCCCAGGCTCCGCGAAGTGCTGCCCCGTCGCTACATCGCCACCCGCACGCTCAAGGCGGCGATGATCGGGGAGTCGGCCGCCGATGCGCGGATCGCCCCTATCTACAACACGTACACCGATGTCGAGACGACCATCCTGGCTCACCTCGGGGACATTCAGCTTTCGCTCATCTGCGCCAAGCCCACGCTTGAGGAGGCTCAACTGCGGGTGGACCAGCTGGCCAGCGCGATCGAAGAGGAGCTCGACGACGTTGTTTACTCCTCGCAGGGCGAGTCGCTGGAGCGGATCGTGCTCTACCACCTGGAGCTGCGCGGGGCCACCCTCTCTACCGCGGAGAGCTGCACAGGCGGCCTGGTAAGCGAGCGGCTTACTTCGATCAGCGGCAGTTCGCGCTCGTTCCTGGGTGGGGCGGTGGTCTACTCGAACGAGCTTAAAACGCTCTTCGCCGGTGTGCCGCCGGAAGTGCTGGCGGCACACGGCGCGGTGAGCCGAGAGGTCGCCGAAGCACTAGCCACGGGCATCCGCGCGCGCACGGGCAGCACCTACGGGCTGGCGATCACCGGGGTTGCCGGACCGACCGGTGGTTCGGAGGAAAAGCCCGTAGGCCTGGTGTACATCGCCCTGGCCGATGGCCAGGAGACCGAGGTGCTGGAAAAGCGCTTTACCGGCGATCGGGATCGCATCCGGCAGCACTCGTCGCAACAAGCGTTAGACATGGTGCGGCGAGCGTTGATTCTGCCGCGGTAGGCTGCATCTTGGAGCGCGCCGCATCCGCCAAAAGAGCGCCGGCAGCGAAGATGCGCCGTCTCTTCCGGTGGGAAGCAGGCGCTGAGTTCAGGCTCTAGCGAGAAGACAGATCACTGCCCGCGTGTTGTCATTGTGAGCGTTTGCTTGTCGCTTGAAGGTTCGTTTGTCATTTGCCCACGACAATCGCGATAGTGTGCGCGGCAAAAACCGGAGCCGGCAGTGTAGTCTCTGACTTCTCTTTGGCAAGCGCGTGCCCACCTGGCAAAAGCATGTCCATCGCAGAAGCATCTTTGTGCCTGCATGCATACGCAGCCTCGTGGGTGTCGAGCCGATGGTATCCCAACAGGCAGGAGTCCCGGCAGTGGTCTTTCCCCCGGGCCATTGGGTGCCCCCTGCTGGGCCGAGGAAAAGGCAGGCGCAACCGGCAAGCTAAGCCGCAGCAGCCGGCATAGTCGCGCTCTGGATCCCCGGTTCGCCGGCGTTCTCTGCCCGCGCCCGGCCCCGAAGCAGCAGGCTCATAGCATGCGTGAGAACCAGTACATCGAGCGGCGTGCGGAAGCGTGGGTCGGCATTGGTCAGCAGAAAGGGGAGGATGTAGCTCGCCACGATCACCAGGATCAGCCTGTCGGCCGCGCCTAGACGACCTTGGCGCCTGGCCCAGGCGAGCACCGCAAGCCAGAGCGGGAGACACAAAGCGGTGAGGACCTTGAGCAACCAGCCCGGGGTAAACATCGGGTGCGTCTTGGTATCGGGGCGGAGCAGCGTGAGGAGCTTGACCAGGCAGAGGCCCAGCCATTGAAGCGGGTGGCTGGCCAGGAAGACGAGCGAGCTGTGCATGTAGACCCCACGCAGCGCGAGACTGTAGGAGGCGTCGTGTTGTGGCCCGAGGTGGATGCCGAGTGCTGCCAGGCCCGGGGGCACCGAAGCTTCCGCGTTGAGGTGGTGTAGCAAGGCCGAGGCGGAGTAGGCGTTGGTGCCGGCAAAGAGGTTATACGGGCCATTCTGCGGCAGGTAGAAAGCCCCGTGGGCGACGCGGTTGGCTACGAGCAGCACCGCACAGGCGCCAAACGACACGGCCGCTGCCTGAACGAGCCAGAATCGAGATCGAGCCATCACCGGTCGTGCAAGCCACAGCCCAAAGAAGAGAGGGAAGATTAGCAGCGCAAAGTTGGGCCTGACCGAGAGACCCAGCCCCCACACGGCGGCAAGGCCGGCTAGACGCGCAGCCGAGGGCAGCGCCAGGGCCGCCACCAAGAGCGCGGTGAAAGCGAGCAGCAGCAGACAGACTAGTTCGGTGTCCCAGACCTTGGGCAGGCTCGACAGCAGATCGGGATCAAGGCAGAGGAACAGGACTGCCGGAAGCAGCCACCCGCGAGCGGGTCCAGCGAGCCTGCGCGCGAGCCAGAGCATCGTTATGGCAAGCAGCAGGTAGAGGGCGGCTTGCAGAGCAAGAAAGCCGAAAAAACCCCTCAGCCTGTAAGCAGTGCCCGCGAGATAGGGGTAAGTGTCCGGGGTAAACGTCGACGAGACATGGCCGGTCTTGATCACGGCAAGCACGTTGAGGATGAAGTCCCCCTCCGGATAGGAGACAGGTACGTGCCGGACGGTTAACAGGATGACCGGCAGCAGGGCCGCCAGCAGCAGGGCAGCCTGCCGCCCGAAGTGCGGAACGGTCAGCGAAGGATGCATGCGTTCACTCATACAGCTTCCTTTTCATTCCTTCTCAAGTACCAGCGTGGGCCGCTTCTAATGGACATCGTAGCTCGCCCTGTACCGTCTCGCGGCGCGAACTCCTCTGGCTACGTCTTCGAACGACAGAGTTAAGACCGCCTACGCGGCTAGCGGTCACTTCGTGACGCGTGTACCGCCCTTCGGGCCGAAGACTACCCTCGAAGTGGCGCAGGTCGCGCAGGCAGTTTGCTCCAGACAACCACCCGGCGTAACCGGAAAAGCGCGAACGGGATGGCCTAGATACAGCTACCTGCCGGGGCTTGCACAGCTCGACCAGTCGCGCCGCGCCTTCCGTGAGGGCTTTCTTAGCCGACTCCAGGCTGGCTGGCCGCCCTGCTACACTCTCTACGGCATGCCCGCCTCTCGTCTGTGCCTGATCATCCTGCTGGCTTATCTGCTCGGCTCCATTCCCTTCGGCTACCTGCTGGTACGTATCTTCCGGTCCGAGGATATTCGCAAGAGTGGCAGTGGCAATATCGGAGCCACGAACGTGGTTCGTTCCGGCGCGCGCGGTCTGGGGGCCGCGACGTTTCTGCTTGACGCCGCAAAGGGCTTCTTCGCAGTCGCCTTGGCCAGGGCGCTGGTGCTGGCCCCGGCAGGCTCCCCGCTCGCGCAGCTTTCCCCTAGAAGCAGCCACGCCGGGTCTCTCGCGCTCGCCACAGCGATAGCGGCCCTGGCCGCTGTGCTCGGGCATATTTATCCGGTCTGGCTCCGATTCAAAGGAGGCAAAGGCGTAGCCACAGCCTTTGGCGTGCTGCTGCAGCTCACGCCACCGGCTGCCCTGGTAGGCCTGCTGATCTTCGTCGTCGTGGTGCTGCTCAGCCGCTATGTCTCTCTAGCCTCGATGCTTGGGGCGATCGCGATCCCGGTTTCGGCTTTGCTGCTGCCGACCGGCATGTGGATCACGTCGAGCTCTGGAGGGCAAACGTCCTACCACACCTTCCGTCACATGCTCCCTGCCTGGACGCTGGCCGCCCTGATCCTGATCCCCGCCCTCGTGATCGCCAAGCACCACGCCAACATTGCGCGGCTTCTCGCCGGCACGGAGTATCGCTTTGGAAGTCGGAAGGTGTCGGCGTGAGCAAAATCTCGATCTTCGGCGCCGGCGCCTGGGGCACGGCTCTCGCCCTGTCTCTCTCGCGCCGGCCTGAGCATACGGTCACCCTCTGGTCGCGTTCCAGCCAGCATGTTCGTGATCTGCTGGCCACGCTTGAGAACGAGCGCTACCTGCCAGGCTACAAGTTGCCGGTCAAGCTCGTCGTCACCAACGATCTGGCCGAAGCAGCGGGCCGATCGGAGATTCTCGTCAGCGCGATCCCTTCGGCGCACACCCGAGCACACTTCGAGCTGCTGGCCCCGCTGCTCAGGCCGGGCCAGATCGTGGTCAGCGCGACCAAGGGGATCGAAAACGGCACGCTGCTACGCATGAGTGAGGTGATCGACGAGGTACTGCGCTCACACGGGCTCATGCTGCTGGTCGGTGCCCTGGGCGGCCCCTCGTTTGCGCAGGAGGTGGCAGCAGGGCTCCCCACGGTGGTCACCATCGCGTTTCGCCGGATGGACCAGGCGGCGCGCATGCAGCAAGAGTTTTCGACGCCCGCGCTGCGGCTCTACCGCAATGACGACATCATCGGTGTGGAGCTGGGCGGCGCGCTCAAGAACGTGATCGCCATCGCCGCAGGCGCAGTCGCCGGCTCGGGGCTGGGACAGAATGCAATCTCTGCGCTCATCCCCCGGGGCATCGCCGAGATGACGCGCCTGGCGCAGGCGTGCGGCGGCCGCAGTGCCACCCTGGCCGGGCTCTCCGGGGTGGGCGACCTGGTGCTGACCTGCACCGGGGGCCTCTCGCGTAATCGCCTGGTAGGCTTCGAGCTCGGGCGTGGACAGGCACTCCTCGACATTCTCGCAGGCTTGGACGGCAAGGTGGCCGAGGGTGTCAGCACCACGGCCGCCGCGCTTGCCCTCGCCTCGCGCCACGGGGTGGACATGCCGATTGCGAGCCAGGTCGCCGCCGTGCTGCGCGGCGAGCGCTCGACCCGGGACGCAGTGCAGGAGCTGATGGGGCGCGCCAGCCGGGACGAGTAAAACGGGCCGGATGGCGCAACCGGCCAGCCTGGCAGCCTGCTAGGGCCTGCAACACGCACCCGGGCCTCTTTGCCTCAGGCCCCTCTTGTAGACTGGGCATGCATGATCCAAACCCTCTTCGGTTCCCTCGACCAGCCTGAAAAGAAGAGCGTATTCGACCGCATGAAGCAGGCGGTCTCGCGCACGCGCGACACGCTCTCAGACAGGCTGGAGAGCGTGGTCGCGCTGACCCGCGAGGTCGACGAAGCCGCGCTTGAGGAGCTGGAGATGGTCTTGATCGCCTCCGATATTGGGGTCGCGACGACCGGCGAGATCCTCGACGCCCTGCGGGACCGCGCGCGGCGCCAGGGGATTCGTGACGGGGCGGAGTTACGCCAGCTGCTGAAGGAGCAGATCAAGGCCATCTTCGACGAGCAGGAAACACCGGTTACCCGAGTACAGAACCCGCCTGAAGTGATCCTGATGGTCGGCGTAAACGGCACCGGAAAAACGACGACCAGCGGCAAGCTGGCTGCCTGGTACCGGGCTCAGGGCAAGCAGCCGCTGCTCTGCGCGGCAGACACGTTTCGCGCCGCGGCGATCGAGCAGTTGGAGGTATGGGGCGAGCGCTCGGGAGTGGCGATCATCAAGACTCGCCAAGGTGGCGACCCCTCGGCCGCCCTCTATGACGCAGTCACGGCAGCCAAGGCGCGCCGCTCGGATGTGCTGATCGTCGACACAGCGGGCCGACTGCACACCAAGACCGGGCTGATGGCGGAACTCGACAAGATGCGGCGGACCACGCAGCGGCTGATCCCGAGCGCCCCGCACGAGGTCCTGCTGGTGCTCGATGCGACCACGGGGCAGAACGGGCTGCAGCAGGCGCGGCTTTTTACCGAGAGCGCCGGGGTCACAGGCATCGTGCTGACCAAGCTCGATGGCACAGCCAAGGGCGGGATTGCGGTCGCGATTGCCCGGGAGCTGAAGCTGCCGGTACGCTTTGTCGGGGTGGGCGAAAAGATGGAAGACCTGCTGGTCTTTGACAGTGAAGCCTTTGTGGAGTCGCTGCTCGGCGGCTGACCGCTGCAGGTTGCCGGGAGACCGCCTGCGCGGCTCGCGGCCACTTCGTGGCGGGTAATCTGCTTCGCGGTTCCCTCCCAACTCGGTCGAGACGCATTCAGTCTGCCTGGCTTAGAGGGCCGCCTAGTATGCTTGGGACGCCGCTTCGCCATGGCTCCATCGGCGAAATCTCGTGCCGCATTGCAGGCCTACTCTCAATCGGAGCACCCCAGGATGAACACGCGTTCACGATCCGAAGGCCGGGAGTTTGAGACAGACGCACGCTGGATGCGCCAGGCGCTGGCGCTGGCGGAAGGCTCCATCGGGCTCGCCTCCCCGAATCCCAGGGTCGGCTGCGTGCTTGTGCAAAGCGAGCGCGTCGTAGGCCAGGGCGCCCACATCTACGCCAGACTTGATCATGCGGAGATAGTTGCGCTGCGGGAAGCAGGCGAGCAGGCTCGCGGAGCTACTGCTTACGTCACCCTTGAGCCGTGTGCGCACGTGGGTCGCACCGGGCCCTGCGCCGATGCGCTGATCCAGGCTGGGCTGGCGCGGGTGGTGGTGGCCACGGTCGACCCCTTTCCACAGGTCAACGGGCGGGGTATCGAGCGCCTCCGAAGCGCCGGCATCGAGGTCACGGTCGGCGTCCTGATGGAACAGGCCCGGCAGATCAATGAGGGCTTTGCCAGGTACGCTCGCAGCCGGCTGCCATTTGTCACCCTCAAGGCTGGCCTCTCGCTGGATGGGCGCATTGCGCCTGCGCAGCCCGGTCCTGTGGATATCGCGGCCGGCGCGGTCGGCAGCGCAGCCGGGTCGGTAACCTATCTCACCTCGCCGCACTCGCTGCTTGCGGTACAGCGCATGCGCCACGCCTCCGATGCGGTACTCACCGGCATCGGCACAGTCCTTGCGGACAATCCCCTGCTGACCGACAGAAGTGGGCTGCCGCGGCGCCGGCCTCTGCTGCGCGTGGTCCTGGACTCGGCACTCCGGCTGCCACTCGACTCGCGGCTGGTCAGGAGCCTTGCAACACCAGAGGAGACCGGCTCTTCGATCCGCAACAGCCTTCTGGTCTACACGAGCGATGCCGCAAGCGCCAAAGCAGAGGCGCTGCGCGCGGCCGGCGTCCTGGTAGAAGAGGCGCCTGCTCTGGTCGTCGGACAAGGTGCTGCAGCAGCAGAGGAACAGGAGCTGGCCCGGCTATCCTCGCGAAGCGAGCCACCAGCAGGGTTCGCGACCACCCATGGGACGTACGAATCGCCAGTTCTCGAAGGTCAGCTCGATCCTCAAGCGGACCACCCCATACCAGAGCCCGCTACACTCGACTTAGGCGCTGTCATCGCCTCACTCGCTCAGAGGCACGGCATCCTCAATCTGCTTGCCGAGTGCGGTTCCAGACTAAACCGGGCCTTACTCTCTGCTGATCTGGTAGACAAGCTCTGCCTCTTCTACGCGCCAATGCTGTTAGGAGACCACGGCGCGCCCTTCCTCGGAGGCCCAGGAAGCCTTCACCCGGAGCTCTCCCGCACGACGCTGGCCCGCTCAGGTGACGACTTCCGCTTGGAGGCCTACCTGCGCGATCCTTGGGCCTGAGAACAGGCAAGGCTCGCAACCGAGCAGGCATCCTGCCACAAACCCGCAACACATACGAGGAAAACCATGTTCACCGGACTCATCCAGGCCCTAGGAACCATCGAATCCATCACTCCAGCAGAGGGCACACTGCGCATCGCCGTCGCGGCGCCAGGCCTGTCGGCAAGGCTTGCCCCGGGCGACAGCATTGCCGTAAGCGGTGTCTGCCTGACCGCGCTCGAACCCTCCGCGCACCGCTTCTACGCTGAGCTGGCAGCCGAGACAGTTGCCCGCACCTCGCTGGCCGCGCTCGCGCCAGGCTCGGTCGTCAATCTCGAGCTACCTACCCCGGCAGGCGCGCCGTTGGGCGGCCACATTGTGCAGGGGCACGTCGATGCGACAGGCACGCTGGCCTCGGTGGAGGCTGTGTCCCTCGAGCCGGGCCGCGCGCGCACGGACTGGTGGCTCCGGGTGCAGGTTCCTGCGGCTGTGGCTCGCTATGTGGTTGAGAAGGGGTCCATCGCGATCGAGGGTATCAGCCTGACGATCGCCCGCTGGGAGCCGGCTGCTTCCCTACTCAGCGTGGCAGTGATCCCCCACACCTGGACGGCGACCAATCTGGCAACGCTGCAGCTTGGCGCGCCAGTGAACCTGGAAGCGGACGTGCTGATGAAGCTGGCGGTGGAGAAGCAGCGGGAGCGGGACGACCTGCCGGCACACGCCTTCGCGCCGACGCTCGCTTATTTGGTCGCGAACGGCTACTAGGAAGACCCGCCACGAAGTGGCCGCGAGCCGCGCAGGCGGTTTTGGCTTAGGAGCTGAAGAGAAGGAGCAGGCAGCCGACAAGGTCGGCGCGAGCCTCGTCTCTATGAGGTCTCTCATCGTCTCTATGGAATGATCCCGCGGCTGAGCCTTACTGCGGAGTAATGATGCCGCCCACGGGCATGCGCTCGGGCAGCTTGGCCGGCAAACGCAGGCCCATCGCCTCGGCAACCGTATCCACGTACTTCAGCCCTGCTCCGGTGTTGAACAGGACACAGCGATCGTCTGGAGAGAGAACGCCGCCGGCCAGCAGGTCGTCGTAGGCTGCCGTGGCGGCAGCGCCTTCCGGAGAGAGCAGCAGCCCTTCCTGGCGGGACCAGTCGAGCAGCGAGCGCAGGATCTCGGCGTCGGAGTAGTCGACCACTGTTCCCCCGGACTCCCGGACGATCTCGAGGATGATGGAGTCGCCGTAAGGCTTGGGCACCCGGAGCCCGGAAGCAAAAGTGGCGGCATGCTCAAAAAACCTCGAGGCTTGCTCGCCTTCGCGAAAGGCCCGGGCCACCGGTGCGCAGCCGCTGGACTGGATCGCAATCATCCTGGGCCGCTTGCCCGAGACCCAGCCGAGCTGCTCCATCTCTTCAAAGGCCTTCCACATGCCGATCAGCCCGACGCCGCCGCCGGTCGGGTAAAAGACCGCATCCGGGTACTCCCAGCCCATCTGCTCGACCAGTTCGTAGCCCATCGTCTTCTTGCCTTCCACGCGAAAAGGCTCCTTCAGCGTCGAGATATCGAACCAGCCCTCCGCCTCACGACGCTCGGCGACCATCCGCGCGCAGTCCGAGATCAATCCATCGACCAGCGTGACATGCGCACCGTAGGCTACGCACTCGAGATAGTTAGCCAGCGGCACGTCCTTGGGCATGAAGATGTGCGCCTCAATCTGCGCTGCGGCAGCGTAGGCGGCGAGCGCCCCGGCGGCGTTGCCAGCCGAAGGCACGGCCAGCTTGCGCAGACCGTAGTGCCGCGCCATCGTCACCGCCATGGACAACCCTCGAGCTTTGAAGGTGCCGGTCGGATTGGTCGCTTCTTCCTTGATCCAGACCTTCGGGTAGCGACGGCTGGCCAGCATCGGCGTCCAGCCTTCGCCGAGCGTGACCGGGGCTGCGGAGGGCAGCACATCCGTATAGCGCCACATGGATTGCTCTCGGGCATGCGCCTGCTGTCCGGTCAGTGTCGCGTCCCCAGGCTTGCGCGCGGACGCTCTTAGAGCGTCCATGTCGTAACGCACGTAAAGGGGCCCGGCGCAGAGGGGGCAAACGGTGCGCGGCTGGTCTGCGTCGATAGGGTGGTGGCAGCGCGAGCATTCAAGCGAGGCAATGGGGGGCATGCATCCAGCCTAGCGAATGGATGAAGTCTGTGCGAGCGACCGGGATGCGAGCCGCCATGTCTTGATGCCGGGCGGCCTGGATCTGAGTGCGGCGGCCGCGCGTTCCCACAATGGGCCGGAAAGCTTCCACAACTGATTACTACCGGCCGTACAAGCCATCACACCGGGGCAACATTTGACCCGTACACTGGAGGTGCATGACAGACTCTACGTTCATGGAAGTGCCGGTGAGCTCTGAGGCTGCCTCGTTCGCGCATGGGGCGATCGACGATGGCAGGCCTCCAGCCACTCTTACGAATGCGGTCCGCCCCGCACCGCGCATCATCGCCTTTGACATTGATGGCACCTTGATGCCGTCAGTGGGCGGGGTCATGGCCGAGCGAACGATCAAGGCGTTGCGCGCGACCGCTGCTGCCGGCATCGAGGTAGTCATTGCAACCGGGCGGCGGCAGGCCTATGCAGCCCCGCTGCTTGCCCCGGTCGGCCTCGCGCCGGAGACGATCCTCATCTCTTCCAACGGCACCATCACTCGCGACTTTGCCGGCCACACCTTCGACCGTGCCTTTCTCCCGGTCGAGACGGCACGCGCGCTCTGCGCGGAACTGCGTCCTTTCGGCGGTACCACTGTCTACACCTTTGACCAGATCGGCCGGGGCGAACTGGTGCTTGAGTCGCTCGAGCGGCTGCACGAGCGCGTCGCTACCTGGGTCACTGCCAACCTAGCCTGGATCGAAGAAATCTCTCCGCTGGAGAGAGCCTTTGAGACGGGGAGGGCCCCGATCCAGGGCATGGTCTGCGGCACAGTCGAGGAGATGGGCCGGGCGGAACAGCATCTGCTCTCAACCCCATTCGCTCAGCTGATCGAGATGCACCGGACCGAGTACGCGGAGCGTGATCTAAGCATCCTCGACATCCTGCCTCGGGGCTGCTCGAAGGGCGTGGCGCTGTGCCGACTGGCGGAGCGGCGTGCGATCGCGCAGGCGCAGGTGATGGCCATAGGCGACAACTGGAATGACTTGGAGATGCTGCGCTGGGCAGGTCAGCCGGTGTTAATGGGCAATGCTTCGCTGGAATTGCAGGCAATTGCCGCGACAGAAGGCTGGGAGATGACGCTGACCAACGATGAGGATGGGGTGGCAGTCGTGCTGGAGCGCGTGCTGGCCAGCCTGGCCGCAGAAGGTGCGTGTTAGGGTGGCGAGGATGCATCTTTGCCAAGAGCGTCATCAGCAGAGTCGTCACGAGATCAGAGTCGCTGCCCGCGCGTCTTCTCGGACACAGCTCACAGGCTGGGCTCTGCGTGCGAGCGCGCGGAAGACTCGCGTCTGCGCATGGGTCGCCTTGTGTTGCCTGGCAGCGGCGTCACTGCCGGTGCGGGCCGCAGAGCACATCACCCTGCGCAATGGCTTCGAGCTGACCTGCAATCATCGCGGCCTCGCTGACAGGCCCGAGAATGTGCGCCTCTATCTCGATGCGGCGGAGAACAACTACCTCGACGTCGCTCCGCTTGAGATCGACCAGGCAGAGGTGTTGCCGCCCGATGCTGGCGCGGCTTCCGCGAAGCAGCCGGCGGCCCAGACAGCTACCCACCCGGCCGAGCTCGCGGCGCCAGGATTGCACGAGTTGCTCGCCGTGGCCGGGGCGGAGCACGATCTGGATGTCGACCTGCTGGCCTCGGTCGTGCACGCGGAGAGCGGCAGCCGAGTCCACGCAGTCAGCCGGGCGGGTGCGCAAGGGCTCATGCAGCTAATGCCGGCGACCGCGGAGCAACTAGGCGTCAAAGACAGCTTCGCTCCCGCGGACAACGTGCATGGCGGCACCGCCTACCTGGACAGCCTGCTCAAGCGTTACCATGACAATCTCGCGATGGCGCTAGCGGCCTACAACGCCGGGCCGGGCGCTGTTGATCGCTACCACGGGGTGCCCCCTTACCGGGAGACGCAAGCCTACGTGGCCCGCATCATCCACGAGTTCAATCGGCGATACGCAGCGCGCCAGGCGGCCGCGGCGCTGGCCCTGATTCGTTGAGCGCGGTTCGTTGAGCGTTGAGCGTTGAGCGCAGTTGGTCGATCGCAACTCGTTGAGCGTTGTTCGTTGAGCGCGGCTGTTTCGGTGCGCTTGGCTCCGTCATCTTCTTGCCCACTTTCGTCGCGCGTAACGCAGCATCCATCTCGGCAGCAGACCCTCATGGCAAGCGCGGCAGCTCGGCGGGTCGCGCGTGCTGCGTTCCCGGCAGGCTGAAAGCAAGCGTCAACGCTCCTCGTAGAGGACGCTGCTCGAAAAGCCATCGGCCAGAACCTGTCAAAATGGATGCAGCGTCCGGCAACGGGCAGCCGAGCGGCAATAGAGCGCACACACAGGGAGACGAGATTGAAGAAGAACCGCAACCTCCTGCTTATCCTGGTCATCGTTGCTATCGCAGTCGCTGTCTTCGCGCTGCGCGACCGTATCCACTTTGACTGGCACACCTTTGCCGAGCAGCTCCAGCTCGCTGACTGGAAGCTCTTTGGCATCGGCGTGCTGCTCATCTGGGCCGGCTACTGCCTGCGCGCGGTCCGCTGGGCGCTGCTGCTCAAACCAACCAAGCGGGTCAGCCCGGCCTCGCTGATCGGTACCCAGGTGATCGGCTTTACCGCCGTCGCGCTCTTCGGCCGCCTGGCGGATCTAGTCCGGCCCTACCTGGTCTCCCGCCGCACCAACATTGCGCTGCCCTCGCAGATCGCGGTCTACACGGTGGAGCGCATGTTTGACATGGGCTCGGTCGCGCTCATCTTTGCCGTCGTTCTGCTCTTTGCGCCGGATCGCGGGTCATTACCCCACCCGGAGCTGATGAACCGAACCGCTCTGGCGGCCCTTGCCGTCGTGGTCGTCTTTATCGGCTTTGCCTTCTTTGTGCGTGCAGCCGGCGTGCAGGTGGCCACCCTCTTCGGCAAAGTACTTGGCGCTCTGTCTCCCAAGCTGGGCGAAAGTGTCCGCGAGAAGATCCTCGGCTTTCGCGACGGACTGAACGCGATCACCAGCTTTGGTGATTTTCTGCAGGCCCTCGCACTCTCCATCATCATGTGGCTGATGATCGCGTACTCCTACCTGGAGACGCTTCGGGCCTTCAGCGCGTCGCCGCCCCTAGCCGGCATGACGCTCTCCCGCTGCATGCTGCTGATGGCGACCAGCACCGCCGGCTCGATCATCCAGCTGCCCATCCTGGGCTGGTTTACGCAGATCGGCATCGTCGCCAAAGCCATGCAAAGCTTCTTCAATGTGGCGCCCGAGCCGGCGCTCGGCGCAGCCGCGATGCTTCTCGTGGTCACCTTCATGAGCATCATCCCGGTGGGACTTATATGGTCGCGGTTCGAGCATGTCTCGCTCAAGAAGCTCACCGAGGAAAGCGAGCAGGCAAGTGAAGCGGTTGCTGCCAAGGAACCAGAGTTTGTGCCCGAGGCCTGAGCTACCTCTTGACCCTGCAGCCACCTCCCTGCCTTGTCCCGCCGCCGGCGCCTCCGCGTATGGCTCCTCGGCAGGCGAGCTGCATCCCAGCCTGATATGAAGAAGACGCCGCCCGACCCAAAACAGATCTCCCTGCTCAAGGGTTTGCTCGCCGGCGCGGCGGGCGGCCTAGCCGGCTCTGCCGCCAAGGTCATCATGGAGAAGCTGGTGCCGCCACGTACCGAAGGCCAGCCCGAACCGCCTGCGCTGGTCGTCGAGCGAGTCGGGCACGCCATCGGCGCGGAGCCCGGCGAGAAGACTAAACGGGTAGCGAGCCAGGGCGTTCACTGGGGCTTTGGCACGCTGCTCGGCGCTGCTTACGGGGTCGCGGCCGAGCTCAGCCCAAGGGTGACGAGCTGGCGCGGGGGTGCTTTCGGGTTGACGGTAAACCGGCTCGCTCACGAGGGTCTTCTGCCCGGTCTCGATCTGGTGGAACCGGTCAACGAACAGCCTGCGCAGGAGCGAGTCAGCGAGTGGGTCTCGCATGCCCTCTACGGGATCACGACTGAGCTGGTACGGCGCTCGGTGCGCAAGCGGCTATAAGTTTCCTAACGGGCCTGACCAGGCTGCGCATCAGCAATGCATCCACAATTAGAAGCGACGGTTGACTCCGGAGCAGCGCTGCGGCCAGGCGGGCAGACTCCATCATCGCTGCTAGAATCACTGCACGCCTATGAGGTGCCCCTACTGCGGATTCGCGCAAGATCGCGTGGTCGACTCCCGCGAAAGCAAAGAGGCTGATTCGATTCGCCGCCGCCGCGAGTGTGAGCGCTGCAACAAGCGCTTTACCACCTACGAGCGCATCGATGAAATCCCCTACATGGTCGTAAAAAAAGACGGGCGCCGCGAGAAGTTCGAGCGGCAGAAGATGCTCACCGGCCTGCTGCACGCGTGTGAGAAGCGTCCTGTTTCCTCCAGCCAGCTGGAAGACGTCGTCAACGCAGCCGAGGTCTACCTGATGGACTCGCCTGTTCGCGAGCGATCGACGGCTGAGCTCGGGGAACTGATCATGCGTGAGCTCAAACGGTTGGACACGGTCGCATACATCCGCTTTGCCAGTGTTTACCGTGACTTCAAGGATGTGCGCGAGTTCAAGGAAGAGCTCGAGGCGCTGCTCAAGACCAAGACGAAAGGTAGCCACAAAGCAGAGGCCCCGACAGGCTGAGCTTTTCCCCTTTACTTATGACAGATGCAACCGACCAGAAAGAACAGCAGAAAACCCACGCGGTCACCCTGATCCCAGGCGATGGCATCGGCCCGGAAGTCACCGACGCGACGGTGCGCATCCTGGAAGCAGCGGCACAGAATGCGCACGTTCACTTTGCCTGGGAGCGCTTCGCTGCCGGGGCCGAAGCCTTTGCCAAGCATGGCGATTACATCCCCAAGGAACTTATTGAGTCCGTCGAACGAACCACTGTAGCCCTCAAGGGCCCGGTGACCACGCCGATCGGTGGAGGCTTCTCCTCGATCAACGTAACCCTGCGCAAGCAGTTTGATCTCTACGCCAACTTTCGGCCGATTAAGAATTTGCCTGGGCTCGGGACCAAGTATCCGGACGTCGATCTGATTATCGTGCGTGAGAACACCGAGGGGCTTTACGTTGGGCTTGAACAGGAGATCGTGCCAGGTGTGTGTACTTCGCTCAAGGTGATTACAGAGAAAGGCTCAACGCGCATCGCGAAGTTCGCCTTTGAGTACGCGGCCAAGCACGGCCGCAAAAAAGTGCACGCCGTGCATAAGGCGAACATCATGAAGCTTACCGATGGGCTCTTTCTCAAATGCTCGCGCAAGATCGCTGAGCAGTTTCCGCAGATCACTTATGCGGAGCACATCGTCGATAACACGTGCATGCAGCTGGTAACCAATCCTTACCAGTACGACGTGATGGTGATGGAAAATCTGTATGGCGATATCATCAGCGATCTTTGCTCGGGCTTTGTGGGTGGTCTCGGCCTGGTACCGGGAGCAAATCTAGGCGAGCATGCGGCGATCTTTGAAGCGGTGCATGGTTCGGCGCCTGATATCGCCGGGCAGGATAAAGCGAACCCCACAGCGCTGCTGCAATCAGCGGTGCTGATGTTGCGGCATTTGGATGAAGAGTCGATGGCCGATGCTGTGCAGGCTGCTATGGAGCGCGTGTACACCGAGCGAAAGACGATCACACGCGATGTGGGTGGCAGCGCGGGAACGAGCGCTTTTGCCGACGCAGTGATTGCGGCGCTGAAGTAAAGTTAGAGCCTTTGCACGGGACGGGTCTCCCGCCCTCCGGGCACAACGGTTTTGTCTTCTTCAAGGAGAGAGATGAGATTTCCGGTACGTGTCACACTCGCGCTTAGCGCAGCACTGATCTCCGGCGGCCTTGGCTGCAAGAAAAACGACGCTGCCCAAGTTCATTACACGCAGATTGATGATGCGAATGGAGCGACAATCTCGGGCACTGTTCACCTCAGCGGCACAGCACCATCACCGGTCGAGATTGACATGGCTCAGGACCCGGCATGCTCCATGTCGGGCACTAACATGAGCCAGCAATACGTGGTCAGTCATGGCAATCTCGCCAATGTTTTTGTCTATGTGAAGGACGGGCTCGGGACTAAGCTGTACCCGGTAACGCGCACGCCCGTTGTTATCGATCAGAAAGGCTGCCGGTTTACTCCGCATGTCTCCGGCGCCATGGTTGGCGAGCAGGTCCAGTTCATGAATTCTGACCCGACAATGCACAACGTGCACATGACCCCGACGGTGGCCGGCAACGATGCGATCGACGTCTCGCAGGGGCCCAACTCCGGGCCAGACTCGCGGCAATTTCACGCGCCGGAGTTAATGATGCCGATCCGGTGCAACAACCATCCCTGGATGCAGGCGTATGTGAACGTGGTCAGCAACCCATTCTTTGCAGTCTCAGACGCGAGCGGCCACTTCACGATCAAGGGCCTGCCCCCGGGCACTTACACCTTAGTCGCTGACCACGAGCAGCTAGGCCAGCAGAGCGCCACCATTACCGTCGCTGCCAAGCAGAGTGCCTCGCAGGATTTCACTTATAAGTTCGCGCCATCCAATTGAGTCGACTTACGACGGCGCCTCCACTGCTCGACAAAGCTGCCTGGGCTGAGTTCCTAGCCAAAGCTCAGGCACTCGCACCAGAGTAGAAAACTAAACTCCTGAAACGGGCCTAGCAGCCTTCCGTCTTCCTATCGGCTTTCTCATCGACGCGACGGCTCCACCTACTTACTGACACCTGCAACTCAGGCAGCCGGTAAAGCGCTAAACTGATTTGATAACAAGCATGGCCGCTGAGCAACTAGTCAGCAGCGGCACGCGCACGATCTCGCAGGAGTGACTAAGTAACATGCAGCGACAGAAGATCGGCATATTAGGTGCGACCGGCATGGTCGGGCAGCGATTTATCCAGCTTCTGGAGCATCATCCATCGTTTGAGATCGCCTGGCTTGCGGCGTCGGATCGCTCGTCGGGCAAGCTCTACGGCGAAGCTGCTCGGTGGAAGCTCGACACGCCAATGCCGAAAGAGATAGCGGCGATGACGCTCTCGTCTGCCGCGACTTCCGAGGCGATCGAAGCTGCGCCGAAGATTCTCTTTGCCGCCCTTGATACCGAGATCGCGCTTGACCTCGAGCCTCGGTTCGCTGCCGCCGGATGCGCCGTCATCTCGAACTCCGCAGCATTTCGCATGCACGCCGATGTACCGCTGGTCATCCCCGAGGTCAATCCGGGGCATCTCGCACTGATTGATCAGCAGAGCTGGCGCAGAAACTCCGGCGGCTACATCGTCACCAATCCAAACTGCTCCGCGATCGGGCTGGTGCTTGCGCTCAAGCCCCTGGCTGACCGCTTCGGGATCGACTCACTGTTTGTCTCAACGATGCAGGCGGTGAGCGGCGCGGGCTATCCCGGGGTCGCCTCGCTCGACATCCTCGGCAACGTTGTACCTTACATCCGGAACGAAGAAGAGAAGATGCCGGCCGAGACCGCCAAGCTGCTGGGCACGCTAGAAGACGAAGGCGCGGGCACGCTTGCCGTGCGCCCATCCGGGCTGCGCATGAGCGCGCACTGCAACCGGGTTGCAGTCGAAGACGGGCATACCGAGTCGGTGTCAATCAAGCTGCTCACACCCGCTTCCAAGGAAGAGATACTCACAGCGTGGGCGGAGTTCCAGCCGCTCTCCGGGCTCATCGCCGAGCAGGCGCTACCGACCGCGCCCGCGCAGCCGGTCGAGTACCTGCAGGAAGACGACCGCCCCCAGCCTCGTCTGGACCGGATGCGCGGCCGGGGCATGGCTTCTTCGGTGGGGCGCCTCCGCCGCTGCACGCTGCTCGACTGGAAGTTCACCGTGCTCTCGCACAACACGATCCGGGGCGCAGCAGGCGCAGCACTGCTGAACGCCGAGTTGCTGCTCGCGCTCGGCAAGCTCGGCGAGAGTGGCGCGCCAACCGCAGCTGCAGTAGAGCTGTTGCGCGCGGTCGGGCCGCATGCGAGAGCGCGGACCGCCGAGGTCGCCCCCGCATGAAGTACCTGGTGATGAAGTTCGGCGGTACCTCGGTCGAAGATGCGACGGCCATTGCCCGGACGGCAACGATCGTCGCAAGCCGGCGACGAGCTGGTCTTCAGCCGATTGTGGTCGTGAGCGCAATGGCCAAGGTTACCGATCAGCTGCTGCTGGCGGCCTCGACCGCCGCGCGCGGCGATCGTGTCGAAGCACTCGCCATCACGGCGCGTCTGCGCACGCGGCATAAAGCGACAGCCAGCGAGTTGACTGGGAAAAGTTTGCCGGGAAATTCTGCCACGGACGACGCCTGCTGGCTGGATTCGGAGTTTGACGCGCTCGATGAGGTTTTGCGAGGGCTTGCCGCTGTAGGCGAGCTCACGCCCCGCATCGCCGACATGATCGTCTCCTACGGCGAGCGCCTCTCGAGCCGCATGATCGGCGCCTACTTTGCCGGCTGCGGGCTGAACGGGGTCCACGTGGACGCGCGGCAGTGCATCATCACCGACAGCCAGCACAGCCGTGCCGTGCCTGACGATGACCTGATTGAGCAGCGGCTGCGCGTGCACGTGCTGCCCCACGCAGACGCCGGACGCACGGTGGTGATGGGCGGCTTCATCGGCTCGACGCTTGCCGGCGTCACGACGACGCTCGGCCGCGGCGGTTCCGACTTCACCGGCGCGCTGGTTGGCGGCGGCGTGCACGCCGAGGCGATCGAGATCTGGACCGATGTCGACGGCATCATGACCACTGACCCGCGCGTCTGCCCGGATGCACTCCGGGTGCGATCCATCAGTTTTGAAGAAGCTGCCGAGCTGGCTTACTTTGGCGCCAAGGTTTTGCACCCGGCAACGATCCTGCCGGCGGTCAAGCGCAACATCCCGGTGCTGGTGCTCAACTCGCGCAACCCGGACAACGAAGGTACCCGCATCCAGGCGGTCGCGCCACCCTGCGCGAGCCCCATCAAGTCCATCGCGGCCAAGAAGCGGCTCACCATTGTCGACGTGGTCGCCAGCCGCATGCTGATGACCCACGGCTATCTCAAAGCAATCTTTGACATCTTCGACAAGCATCATTGTGCGGTCGACATGGTCTCGACCTCAGAGGTCAGCGTCTCGCTTACCGTCGACTCGAACGAGGCCCTGCCGGCGATCGCTGCCGACCTGAGCAAGATCGCCGACGTGAAATACGAAGGGCGCAAGGCGCTGGTATGCCTGGTTGGCGAAGATGTGCGTGGGCACGCCGGCATGGCGGCGCGCCTCTTCGGCGCGATCCGCCACATCAATGTGCGGATGATCTCCCAAGGTGCTTCCGAGATCAATATGAGCTTCATGATCGACGAAAGCGATGTCGAGGATGCAGTCCGCTCGCTGCACGCCGAGTTCTTTTCAGACCCCGACCCGACGATCTTTGACGTGGAGGCACGCCGACAGCAGAGTGCGGCCAGTGCCGCGGCCGGCACGATAAGCTCGGCGGCTGGCCGATAAGTTGATGCGCATCCTCGTACTCGGCCGCGGCAAGACGGGCAGCCTGGTGGCAGATCTGGCTCGTGAGCGCGGGCACATAGTCTCCGTCCTTGGCCGCGAGGCCTCGACGAGCCACGCTGGGGGCTCGGTGCTTGCAGGCGCGCTCCTCCCAAGCGCCCTCCTCGTAGGCGCGCTCAAGGAGCGTCCCGACGCAATCATCGACTTCACCACGCCAGAGGCAGTGGTCGGCAATCTCAGGACCTGCCTGGAAGCAGGCGCGTGTGTGGTCGTCGGTACGACCGGCTGGTACCAGGACTTGCCCGCGCTCTCCGCTCTCGCTCAGCAGCGCGGGGCCTCGCTGCTGTATGGAACCAATTTTTCTGTCGGCGTGCAGGCTTTCTTTCGTGCGGCACGCACGCTCGCGGAAGCGCTGCCTGGTTACCGCTTCCAGATTCGCGAGGTGCATCATGTCGCGAAGAAAGACGCTCCTTCGGGGACGGCACTCACGCTGAAGCGTCTGCTGGATGACATTCTGCCTGAAGCGAAGATCGCCGTTACCTCCGAGCGCGAGGGCGATGTGGCCGGCCTCCATGTGCTTGAAGTCGTCTCAGAAAACGACCGGATCACCCTCCAGCATGAGGCGCACTCGCGGCGGGGCTTTGCTGAAGGGGCTGTGCAAGCAGCGGAGTGGCTTGCCAAGCAGAAGCCGGGTGTCTGGGATTTTTCAGAGGTGGCTGATCGTCTCGCCGGGCCAGCAGAATAGACAAATTCAGCTGCCGCTAAGCGAGCCGCTTACACCCAGGGCACGCTACTGCGCAGCCGCTCCTTGACCTTGCGGGCGGGCGAGCCGGCGTAGATGCCGTAGGGCTCCATGTGCCTGGTCGCAATCGATCCCAGTCCGAGGATCGCGCCTTCGCCGGCATTGATGCCGGGCGCGACGATCGCCCGGGCGCAGATCCAGGAGTAGGCCTCAAAGCGCATCGGGTAGGAGACCAGCGGAAACTTCGGGTCGTTGTAGGTGTGCGAGGCGCCGCAGATGTAAGCGCCCTGCGAGACGATGGCGTGCGAGCCGAAGAAGATCGGGGAAGGGTTATAGATCTCCGCGTCATCAGCGAGGCTGACGCGGTCCTCGCAGATCAGGTTCCAGGGCGCCCACACCTTGCCCTTTGCATAGAAGTGGCACTGGGCACCGAGCGTGGCCCCAAAGAGACGCAACAGCATCGCGCGCCAGGCGTGCATGGGGCGGGGAGATGGGCGATAGAGCAGCACGTACACGATGGCCCAGAGTTGCCGCGCAATCCGGTTCCTGAGAGGAAACGCAGCCTTGAGACTGGGATCCTCAGAGCGCAAAAGCATCGCCGCTTCTTCGTCCATCTCTGCGGGCGCTGGGTGAGCTGGCTGCATGGGGCTAGCTCCTTTCTCCGGTCGAGGTTTCTTTGCCGCGCGCTGTCAGAAGCTCTTCCGTCTTCAGCACGATGAAGTACTCGTAGATCGCCTGCAGGGTTGAGTAGACAAAGCCCGCGCGGCCGTCAAGGATGCCGGCGCGATAGAACATCAGGTAAGCCCACCGCACCAGCGGCCGCCCCGGCATGCGATAAAAGATTGCTTTCCGGGCGCTGTGCTTCTCATTGAAGTCCTTCGCGAAGAGTGCCGTCTTCCACGAGCCATCCGACTGAAAGGTTTGCTCGGCGACGATCTTCGCTTCACCGCTCGCGTAGCTATTGTGCTTGGCGATCCAGTGAGTCAAGCCTTTAGAGAAAGGGTAATGGTCAAAGGCGCCAGAGAGCTCGCGGACCTGGCCGTCGATCACCAGCACCTCGTTGACCTCGCGCGCGTACCGGGCGCGACCCTTACGCACCAGCCGGATGTAAAAGGGCGTGGTCTGCGCATGCTTGAGCCACCGGCCCAGGAAGTGATCTCGCCGGCGCAGGCGGAAGCCAGCGACCTCAAGAGGGGCGGTCTGGATCGCCTGCCGCATCTCTTTGGCCAGCTCGGGTGACAGGTGCTCGTCCGCATCGAGCAGAAAGACCCAGTCATGCTTGAACGGCACCGTGTCAAAGGCGGCATTGCGCTGGGCCGCATAGTTATCAAACGCTCGCACGGCCACCTGGGCGCCCAGAGTTCTGGCCACATCCGCGGTTCGATCGGTGCTGCAGGAGTCGAAGATCCAGACATCATCCGACCAGGCGACCGAGGCGAGACAGCTGGGCAGATCCTGCGCTTCGTTCCTGGTGAGGATCAGCACGGAAATCATCGTTCGACCTCAGGTTCTCCTCAGCGGATCAAGCACGTGTGGCAAGGCTTTCGGCCAGTGTATCTTCTTCGCCAACCAGCGCGGGCACCGAAGTCACCTCGCCGATCGCGTCGGGCTGAGGCGCGGGCGTGTGAAGCGTCGCCTGACTGCTCCGCAGCTCGCGAGTCTTGAGTACGATCAGGTACTCGTAGAACGCCTGCAGGGTCGCGTAGGTCAGGCCCGGGTAGCCGTCGAGCACGCCGCCTCGGTAGAGCAGGATGTAAAGCCAGCGCACCAGCGGGCGAGCGGGAAGCGAGTAGAAGATCGACTTCTGGGCGCGCCTGCGCTGATGGAAATCCTTGCCCAAGAGCGCCAGCTTCCAGGAGGCATCGGCGCGGAAGCTGCGCTCGGCCACGATGCGTGCTTCCATCGTCGAGTAGAGGTTGTGCTTGTCAATCCAGCGCACCAGCCCTTTTGAAAACGGGTGGTGATCGAAGGGCTCAGAGAGATCACCGGTCCGGCCCTCGACCTCCAGGACTTCGTTGACTGCGCGCGTGTAGTGAATCCTGCCCCGGCGGACCAGCCGGGTGTAAAAGGGCATGATCTGCGCATGCCTGAGCCAGGCGCCGAGAAAGTAGTCCCTGCGCCGCACGCGAAACGCGTTGAGATCAGCGGGAGCCGCCGCAACGGCCGCTCGCATTTCCTTCGCGAGCTCCGGGGTCGAACGCTCATCGCCGTCGAGCAGGAAGACCCACTCGTACTTGAAAGGCAGCTGCTCGAGGGCTGCATTACGCTGAGCCGCATAGTTGTCAAACAGGCGTTCGGCCAGGTGTACGCCGGCTCTCCGTGCGATCTCCGCGGTACGATCGGTGCTGCAGGAGTCAAAGACGTGCACATCGTCCGACCAGGCCACCGACGCCAGGCAGGCCGCCAGGTCGAGCTCTTCATTCTTGGTCAGGATCAGGATCGAGATCAATGCGTTGGCTCGTGTCTTGCCGCAGGGTCTCCGCTTGTTCCCATCGCCCTGTGAGGCGCAGAAGATAAGCGGTGAAGCACAAAGGTGCTTACTTGACCGATCGACCGCAGCGGCTGCTTCCAGCCCTCACTCCGGCCTGGGACTCGCGACTTAGAGACCCTCAGCGACCCACTTTGGAAGAGCGATCCATAACGGAACTCGATCGGGATTGGAACGAGACTTTGGCTTCGAGTCTCGTTAGGCGTCGCCGCTTGCCATCGGCTTCGCACCAGGCGAGGAGTGCCATGTAGACTCGTCACTGTATGGATCTAGCAGGGTGTGGCACAGCACTGGTAACGCCTTTTCGCGTAGATGGCGCCGTCGACGAACAAGCTTTGTTTGCCCTCGCCCGCTGGCAGGTGGAGAGCGGCATCGATTGGCTGGTGGCTTGCGGCACGACCGGCGAAACGCCGACTCTGACCAGTGCCGAGTGGCAGCGAGTCGCGCTGATTGTGGCCGAGGCAGCCGGCGGGCGTGTGCCCGTCTGGGTCGGCTGCACGCATAACTCGACGCGCGAGGCGGTAGAGCGAGCGAGGCTAGCCGCGGCAATCCCGGGCGTGACCGCCATTCTGACGGCGAACCCCTACTACAACAAGCCGAGCCAGGAAGGCCAGTACCAGCACTTTCGGGCTATCGCCGAGGCGGTCGCTTTGCCGGTGGTGCTCTACAACATACCCGGCCGCTCGGGCGCCAACCTTGAGCCCGCAACGGTCGTACGGCTTGCTGCCGACTGCCCCGGTATCACGGCCATCAAGGAGTCAAGCGGGAACCTGGCCCAGATCACCGAGTTGATCACGCTGCTGCCACGCGAGTTCGCGGTCTATGCCGGCGATGATGCCGTGGCGCTTGCCGTTCTCGGCGCGGGCGGCGCGGGGCTGGTCTCTGTTGCTTCGAATGCGATCCCGGCTGAGATGGCCCAGATGGTGCACGCAGCGCTGGCTAACGACTGGCCAACCGCGCGCCGGCTCAACCACCACTGGTACCCGCTCATGCAAGCGAACTTCTGGGAGCCGAGTCCGGGCCCGGTCAAAGCGGTGCTGGCCATGCTGGGGCGCCTGCATGAAACCTATCGGCTGCCCATGGTTCCGGTTTCACAGCCCACCCGCGAGCGCCTGCACGCGCTTGTGAACCAACTTGGGCTTCCTTTGGCTGAGCAGCCGCATCGATAAAGGGTTCCGCCGACGTTTGTAGCCTAGATGGAAGCCGGCGAGGCTGTGCTCGCCTCATGGAATAGGGCTCTGCCCCCTACAAAGATGCTCTTCGCTCACTTCGCCAACCAAGGACTGATTACCATGGGCAGTCGATCTATGCCCCTCATTACCAACGGCCTGGCACTTGGTTTATAGACTGCTGAGAGCAGTGCGATGGTTGAGCCAGGATAAGGCGGAGGGCAGCAATGGAACGGGCCAGGGGCATTCGCAAGTTCTTACAGAACATGCTCTTCCCGGATCTGCGCCACCTGCTCTCGGCCACCGAGGAGTTGGAGCGGCGCGTGGGGATGGTGGACAAGTCCCTAAGCCTGCTCGACGCCAACGCAACTGCCAACACCGCCATGCTCGACCAGCGAATGGACCTGCTCGACAAAGGCTTGCTGCAGACCGACCAGGGATTGAACCGCCTGGATAAGGAGATGGCGAGACTCAACAAGAGCACGGACCAGCTCAACAAGGGCATGGACCAGTTGAATAAGGATGTGGACGAGCGGGAGAAGGACCTGACGATCCGCCTGGAAAACCTAAAGGCCAAGCTCGAGGCCGACCATGCGCGGGCGATGGGCGAGATGGCTGAGCTGCTTGAGACGCACGCCTTTGAGAATCGCGCTGCAGACCGCGGCTCCGATCCTCTGGCCGAGGGAAAGACCCGCGCGCATGCGCAGCCGGACCGGGAGAGAGCGATCAGCGAACTTTCTGCAGCGCTCGGGCCGCAGGCGCCGCTGGAAGAGTTCAAGAGCGCTGAAGAGCCGGAGCCGGATCATGCCCGGGCGCTCGAAGAACTCGCCGCGCTGCTTGGCGCGGCCCGCACCCGCGAAGAGGCGAAACGAGAGATGCCGCGCGAGCCGCTGCGCGAGCTGTCGCTTGAACCAGCACGCGAGGCAGCTCGCGAGGCGGCCAGGGAGGTCACGCGTGACCCGATGCGGGATGAGCCAGATCGCTTCGCCAAGGCTAATGGTGGGAACCCGCCTCCGCTCGACTTCGCAGCGATCCTTGAACACATCCGCAAGCGCGAAGCAACGATCTAGTTCTCTCGTCCTGGCTTCCCACCAGCGAAAAAGCCTTGTATTCCTTGTGAAGCGCACTTCGAGCTTGCAAGGAGCATCCCTGAAGCATGTCTGTACAGCCTGACCTTGAGTCATATATTGAAGCCGCCTTTGCTGCCGGAGCCGCAGCCATCGAACAAACCGCCGCGCACGAGGCCTTCGCCGAGTTGCGCAGCGCACTGGAAGCGGGAAGCCTGCGCGCAGCTGAACCAGACGCAGCTTCTGCGACTGGCTGGCGGGTTAACGCGTGGGTCAAGCGCGGCATCCTGCTCGGCTTTCGGCTGGGGCAGATGGAAGCGAGCGGTTGCAGTGGCGGCCTCTCCTTTGTCGACAAACACACCTACCCTGCGCGCCGGTTTACCCCGGAGCAGGGCGTGCGCCTGGTGCCGGGCGGCTCCTCTGTGCGCGCAGGCGCTTACCTTGCGCCGGGGGTGGTCTGCATGCCGCCCATGTACGTCAACGTAGGCGCCTATGTCGATGCAAGCACGATGATCGACTCGCACGCGCTGGTTGGCTCCTGCGCGCAGGTGGGCCGGCGCGTGCACCTGAGCGCAGCCGCGCAGATCGGCGGCGTGCTGGAGCCGATCAACGCGAGCCCGGTCATCCTTGAAGATGACGTGCTGGTAGGCGGCAACTGCGGCGTCTACGAGGGAACGATCGTCAGGCAGCGGGCCGTGCTGGCAGCCGGTACGGTGCTCACCCGCGGCACCCCGGTCTATGACATCATCCATGACGTGGTGATTCGAGCGGAAGGCGATCAGCCCCTCATCATCCCCGAAGGAGCAGTCGTGGTGCCGGGCGCGCGCAGCATTACCAAAGGCAGAGCCGCTGCATGGGGGCTGAGCGTCTATACGCCGATCATCGTCAAATATCGCGATGAGAAAACAGAGCTGAGCCTAGCGCTGGAAGACCTGCTTCGCTAGCGACTTGGCTGGGCGCTCTGCATCTGCCTCCTCTTCTCGAACAGGGAACGGCCTTCGCACTTCTGCTTTAGACTCAGGGCCATGTCCGAGTCAGAGTACGGGAGCCGCCCTGAAGCGCCCGACCCGCTGCTTACTGAGCCGGAGTTTGTCTCTCCGGCCCAGAACCCGATAGAGCGTCCCGGCGATCCCTCGCCGGTGCCCGGCCGCAGGGCTGCCGCAACCTTCATCTTCCTGACTGTTTCACTCGATATGTTGGCCCTGGGCATGATCGCCCCGGTGCTGCCGAGGCTGATCGCAAGCTTTCTCCACGGCAACACTGCCAGTGCGGCCCAGATGCTGGGCATCTTTGGCACCGTCTTTGCAGGCATGCAGTTCTTCTGCTCGCCGGTGCTCGGCTCCCTGTCAGACCGCTTCGGCCGCCGACCGGTTGTGCTGCTGTCCAACTTCGGCCTGGGCTTTGATTATCTGCTGATGGCCTGGGCGCCGGCGCTCTCCTGGCTCTTTCTGGGCCGCGTGATCTCCGGCCTCACGGCTTCGAGCATTCCGACGGCGATGGCCTACATGGCGGACGTGACTCCGCGGGAACGCCGCGCTGCTGCCTTCGGCATGCTGAACGCCGCATTTGGCATGGGCTTTGTGCTGGGCCCGGCGATCGGCGGCCTGCTCGGCAACGTCAATCCCCGTTTGCCGTTCCTGGTCGCGGGCGCGCTCAGCTTGATCAACGGTCTCTACGGCCTCTTTGTGCTGCCTGAGTCGCTTGCCCCGGAGAACCGCAGCCCGTTCTCCTGGAAGCGCGCAAACCCGGTAGGCGCGGTGAGCATGCTCAGCAGAAGCCGGATCATGCTCGGCATCTCTGGCGTGCTGCTGCTTGGCTACACGGCGCAGCAAGCCCTGATGAACGTGTACGTGATCTATGCCGACTACCGCTTCCACTGGACCGACCGGACAGTTGGGCTCTCGCTCGCGACGGTCGGCATTTTCGCGGGCATCTATGGCGCGCTGGTTGTCAAGCGGGTGGTGGCGAGATTTGGAGAACGGTTGGCGATTCTGGCCGGGCTCTGCTTTGGCGCGGCTGGCTTCTCCATGTTCGGTCTATCAAAGACCGGGGTGCTGCTCTGGATCGGCATCCCGGTCATGAACCTGATGTCGCTGGTCTGGCCGTCGGCGCAGAGCATCCTGTCGCACAGCGCCTCGGCCGCCGAACAGGGCCAACTGCAAGGCGCGATCAACAGCCTGCGGGGCATCGCCGGTCTTCTCGGGCCGGGGCTGTTTACCTGGATCTTTGCGCGCTCCCTTCGCTCCCAGGCACTGGTGCACGCGCCGGGCATGCCCTTCTTTGCAGCCTCTTCCCTGCTGGTCTGCGCGCTGATGCTTGCTGTCTGGGTGACCAGGTCCATGCCGGCACATCATCGATCATCGGCAGCCCCCGTCACCGCAACCTGACCTGATCCACGCGAGCACGACCTTCCCGGGCATCATCACACCAGGTTGGCCCCGGGAGCCGCGATCCGGCTTGGTCTACGTGCCGCGGTACGTTGATGGTAGGATTGAAGATTCTAATGGCAGAAGAAAAAGTAAGACTGATCCCTCTAGGCGGCCTTGGCGAGTTCGGTATGAACTGCATGGCCGTTCGTTACAAAGATGACATCGTGGTCATTGACGCAGGACTGATGTTTCCCGAGTCCGAGCTGCTCGGCGTGGATATCGTCGTACCAGACATCACCTACCTGGTCGAAAACCGATCCATGGTGCGAGCCATTCTGCTCACCCACGGGCATGAAGATCATATCGGCGGCCTGCCCTGGATCCTGTCCGAGATCAATGTGCCCGTCTATGGAACCGAGTTCACCCTCGCCTATGTCGAAGGCAAGCTCGACGAGCACAAGATGCTCGACAACACCGAGCTGATCGAGATCGCGCCGAACGCCAAGTTCAAGATTGGCCCCTTCATCATCGAGCCGATCCGCGTGACCCACTCTCTGGTGGACTGCATCGCGCTCGCGATCGAGACGCCGGTCGGGGTCATCGTGCATACGGGCGACTTCAAGATCGACCTTTCGCCGCCCGACGGGAAGCCGTTTGATCTCCACAAGTTCGCAGAGTACGGGCAGAAGGGCGTACTCGCGCTGCTGCAGGACTCGACCAACACCGATCGCGGCGGTTACACGCCAAGCGAGTGGGCGGTCAAACCGCGGCTGGACGAGATCTTCCAGCGCACCAAGAAGAAGCTGTTTTTTTCCTGCTTCTCTTCCTCGATCTACCGCATGCAGATCGCGCTCGACCTTGCTGCCAAGCATGGTCGCAAGGTAGCCATCGTCGGGCGATCGATGATGGAGTCGAGCGAGATCGCGCAGGATCTGGGCTATCTCAAGCTGCCTGGCCAGTTACTGATTCATCCCGGCCAGATCGGCGATCATGCGCCCTCGAACGTGATGGTGATGATCTCCGGCACGCAGGGTGAGCCGATGAGCGCGCTTTCGCGAGCGGCCGTGGACAACCACAAGCACGCCCGCATCTCGCCCGGCGACACGGTTCTGCTCAGCTCGCGCGTGATCCCGGGCAATGAAAAGTCGATCTATCGCGTCATCGACCACCTTTATCGTCGCGAGGCGGAGGTGATCTATGACGATGGAGCCTCGGGACTGATCCACGTCAGCGGTCATGCCTCGCAGGAAGAACAGCGTTTGCTGATCAACCTGCTGCGGCCGAAGTTCTTCATCCCGGTGCATGGCGACTTCCGCCACCTAAAGAAGCATGCTGAGCTTGCAGTCAACACGGGCGTGATCGGGTCTGCCATCCTGATTGAAGATGGCGACATCCTCGAGCTCACTGCAACGACCGCGAAAAAGAGCGGCAAGGTGACAGCGGGGCGCGTTTGCATCGACTCCGGCTCGACCGGCGATGTGGTGGGTGACCTGGTCATCCGCGATCGGCGCCACCTGTCAGAAGATGGAATCGTGCTGCCGATTGTTACAGTCAACAAGCTGACGGGTAAGGTTGAATCTCAGCCGGAAGTCATCACCCGCGGATTCGTCGCAGATGCTCAGGTGATGAGCGACGCGCGTAACGTGATCACGCAGCTGCTTGACGGCTCATCGTCGGAGGAGAAGGCCGATCCCGGCGTGATGAAGGAAAAGATCCGACTCGAGCTGAAGCGGTACCTTCAGAAGCACACCAGCCGCCGCCCTCTGATCATGCCGGTCATTTTAGAAGTCTGATCGCCAGCTTAGCGAGGATAAGCAAGGATGTACCAGCAGGGGCGGCTTCGGGCCGCCCCTCTTCTATGTTCAAGATTTAGTAAGCTGGCTAGTCGATCAGCTAAAGCGCAGAGCGCCCCCTGCCAAAGACCAGGTAAAGGATCACCAGCAGCAGGATCAAGCTTATACCGCCGCCGCCGTAGTAGCCGGCGCCAGGGCCCATGTAGAAGCCGCCGCCGCCGAAGAGAAGTAAGAGAATGACAAGAATCACGATGAGTGGCATGCGCGGGAGTTTAGCACAATCATGGTTGAGTACGAGCGTATCGATCGTGTCATGCTTGACTATGAGGCACTCTGCCACAGACCGGAAAACAGGCGGCTTGTGCGCGCCTGAGAGCCGCAACCGAGACGCTCTACTCACACATTGGACAACGGGACTGCTTGTCGCGCCAGTCCGTAGAGGTAAGGGGCGTGCCTTGTGCAGGATGGCCTGCACAAGGGCGGCCGATCTATCATCACGACATGGCAGACACCCTCGTCACCCTGGCCGAGCTTCGCGCCGCACAGCAGCGTATCGCTGGCACCGCCGTCCGCACGCCGCTTGTCTCTTTCCATACTCCAGGCGTTTATGGCGACGTTTGGCTTAAGAATGAAGGCGCGCAGCCGATCGGCAGCTTCAAACTGCGCGGAGCCTACAACAAGATCGCGCAGCTCACCGAGGCCGAGCGCGCACGCGGGGTGATTACCTACTCAAGCGGCAACCATGCCCAGGGCGTCGCCTATGCTGCGCGCGCAGTTGAGACGAAGGCTGTAATCGTGATGCCGCGTCAGGCGCCCGCGGTCAAGATCGAGGCGACGCGAGTCCTCGGGGCCGAGATCGTCTTCGTGGAAACCACCTCGAGTGCGGAGCGTAAAGCACGTGCCGAAGAACTCCTCGAAGAGCACGGCTACGTCATGATCCCGCCCTACGATGACCCCGCCATCATCGCCGGGCAGGGTACCTGCGGACTTGAGATTCTGGAGGAGGTTCCGGATGTGGACCTTGTGCTTGTGCCCGTGAGCGGGGGCGGCCTGCTCTCCGGCATTGCGGCTGCGGTCAAGCATCAGCGGCCGTCTGCGCGCGTCGTTGGTGTAGAGCCGGAGCTCGCTGCCGACGCTCAGGAGAGCCTGCTCACCGGGCGACTCGCCACTTGGCCTGCTGCGCTCACCAGCCGAACCCTGGCAGATGGGCTGCGGACACAATCGCTTGGTTTGCTCAACTTCGAGCACGTTCGGGCATTTGTAGATGCGATAGTTACAGTTTCAGAAGACGAGATCCGCTCCGCGATCCGGGCCATCCACCAACTGACTGGAGTCACTGCAGAACCAAGCGGTGCGGTGGCAAGTGCTGGCCTGCTCTACCATCAGGAGGCGATGCTCCCCTACCGCAAGGCTGTCGCGGTAGTAAGTGGCAGCAACGTTGAGCCGGACCTGCTCAAAGCCATTCTTGACGACGCTGAAAGACATGCGGGTGTAGAGTAGGCGCCCAGCAACTGCGCTTGAGGCCCCCTGCGCAAACGCATTGAGCAACTCGCTTCCGCCTAGCCTGAAAGCTCAAAAACTGATCCTTCCCGTGATCTGCAAGTTACGCGGTCCCGCTCCCTCAGCGGTCTGTAGCGCCGAGCTCTGGCCATAGGAGCCCGTATCCGTCTCGGTCTCGGGTGGTTCATAGTTGCGATGGTTCCATACGTTCGATCCCGAGATGCCGAGTTCGAGCTTGCTGCCTTCGGTGATCGAAATCTGCTTCAGCAGCGAGAGAGAGGTGTTCACGGTACCCGGACCAAGGATCGAGCCTACCCGCGCGTCGCCGAAGCGACCGATGTTGCTGCCGGGCGACACAAAGGCGGCTGGATTCAAAAAGCCGGGGTTGGCTCCCGGAGTGTGCAGGTAAAGCGGCACGCCTGGCACGCGGTCTGGCCGGGTAAAGCCGATGGTGTTTACCTCGTTGGTTCCGGCTGGGTCGTCTGATTCCTCATAGGGCGTCAGGAACGGGCCGCTCTGCCAGATCTGCACGCCGCCCAGCTGCCAGCCGCCCACGAGCGAGGAGACGGCGCGGTTGGCCCCGGAAAGAAACATCTGCCCGCGTCCAAAAGGGAGCGTGTAGAGCCAGGAGGTGAGGAAGCGGTGCCGCCGGTCGAAGATGACGTCGCCGTAGTCGAGCCCGGGGTGAAAGCGGTCGGAGATGTAGTTGCCCCCGGCACCTGGAAAGGAGCTAGGTAAGGCGCCACCCTCGTTGGAAAGATCGCGCGTGTAGACGTAGGAGGACTGAAACTCAAGCCCGTGAGCAAGCCGCTTGTTGACCACCGCATAGATGGCGTTGTAGTTACTCTCCGCGCCATTGAAGACACTTTGAATAATTTGAAGGCTTGGGTAGGGAATGTTGGCCGAGGCCGCAGCATAGCCAACCGTGTTGGCCGGTACCTGGTTGAGATTCTCAAAGGCTTCGAGGTTCTTGCCATGGGAGCCGACATAGGAGAGCCGCAGCCCAATGTCATGGCCAAGGTCCTGCTCAAGAGTCAAGTTCCACTGCTGCACCGATGGGTCTTTGTAGTGGATAGGGAAGGCATACTCAAAGTTAGCCGCGCCCGGCTGCCCGAGTGTCGAAGGAACAGGATTGGCAAAGGATAGCTGCGGCACGTTGTTCGCACTGAGGCTGTTGCTGTACTGGCCCACAAAGCTCGCGCTCACACTCCAGCCGGAGACGAGTGAGAAGCCGAGTGGCGACTCAATGAAGTTGCCCCAGCCACCGCGAACGACCGTCTTATCGTTATTCATTGGACGCCAGGCGAAACCGATGCGCGGGCCGAAGTCGCCCAGCGCCGTGTAGCGCAGCTTCTCGGGCAAATGATCCTGAGCCGCGGTAAGGATGGGCGTCGGCGCGATGGAGGCTACGAAATCCGGATCATTGTAGGTCAGCGACTTGGCGTTGGGGACGACGACTGCCCCGTTAACACCGCCGCTTGAATAACCAGGGTCGAACGCGGCAGTGTCGTAGTTGATCTCTTTTAACGGCGGGTGCAGCTCATATCGAAGGCCGAAGTTCAGCGTAAAGTGCGGCGTGACTTTCCAGTCGTCCTGCGCATACCAGGCGTAGGAGTAACCCAGGCCATCCATGTTGGGGTTGGTGACAGTGGAGAGAAGGGTGTAGTCCGGATAACCCAGCAAGAACTCGGTGAAGGGATCGCCGATGTTCGCACCCACGGAAGAGCTTCCGTTGAAGGCGTACTGGCCGGAACGGTAGTTGCCGAAGACGTTGTCGTCGTGATCGGTGAGCCGTTTGAAGTCGAAGCCGAACTTGAGAGTGTGCGCGCCCTTGGTCCAGGTCACATTATCGATCAGCTCAAAGATACCGGAGCCCTGCCGGTCAGGATTGCCGCCGCCGGTGATGGCGAAGCCGGGGATGGTGACGTTGGGAGCTTCGGGCGAAGCGTCTGTATCGGTAATGCCACCGATACCGGTTTGTGTCAGTAGCTGTTGCGTATTGATGTTGTTAGAGGCAGCAGTGCGAAACGCGTTGAACCCGGTCCTGAACTCATTGATGAGCGTCGGCTTGATGAGATAGGTGTGGGCGAGCGTAAAACCCTCATCATCCTCGGGCTGCGAGAAGCCGCCTTGCAAGATTGATCCGGCCGCGGTGCAGAAGCCGCTGCAGTTGGGGTTGGGTGCGTTGATGACGTTGCGGACCTTGTAGCTAAAGCGGATAAAGCCGGATTGCTTCTGAGTCAGGTTCTGGTCCAGGCGCAAGTCGCCCTGGTTGGTGGTGATGGGCGCCGGGAAGTTGACCGCATAGTTATTCTGGTAGGCGTCAGGCGAACCTGTATTGGGCAGCGGATAAAACAAGTTGATGATGTTGGCGGCGACGGGCGAAACCGCAACCTGTGTGGTGCCGCTGGCTTGTGTGATCGGTGTGCAGTCGGGGTTGTAAACAGAGCCGGCAGGTGCAGCGATGCCGCTGGGTGTACAGCTGCTCTGAGCACCCTGAGCGGCAAGATAGCTGGTCAGATTGCCGGACCGCATGGCAAGCGAAGGCACGCTGAGCACGAGCGGCGTCTCTCTCGGCAGGTGCAGCGACTCATAGCTGGCAAAGAAGAACGTTCTATCGCGACCGCTATAAAGGTGAGGGATGGAAACGGGGCCGCCCACAAAGCCGCCGAAGTTATTCATAATAATCTTCGGCTTGCCGCCGGTGAAGGTGTTGCCGGCGTTGAGAGCGGTGTTCTCGTGATTCTCAAAAATGCCGCCATGGTACTGGTTGGTGCCGGAGCGGGAAGTGGTGGTGATGTCGGCTACGCCGGAGTACTCGGCGTTGTTGTTTGTTTCCGAGACTCGGATCTCGGAGATCGAGTTGAAGGAGGGGAAGAGTTCGTTAAGCGGCCCACTGCTTTCCACGCTCACACTCGAGATGCCGTCCAGGGTGACGGAGAGCAGAGCGGGCGTGGCGCCGGCGATCACCAGGTTGCCCGAGTCATCAATTTGAACGCCCGGGTTGCTTTGAGTGAGCGTCGTGATCGGACTCGTCGAGCCATTCGAATGCGCAAAGATGGCGACCGGCAGATCGGTCAACTGTTCGCCGGTTTCCGTGGAGGCCAGCTGCGAGGTCTCGGTTGTGATCACGCCCTCGTTTGCGCCCTGCACCTCGACCATCTGCACAGCCGAACCGACGGAGAGACTCGCGTCCACGCGCTTGCTCTCGCGTGCCAGCAGCACCATGCTTGAGAACGCAGCCTTGCTGAACCCTGGTGCTTCTACAGTCACCGTATAGGTGCCGGCATCGATGATGTTGAAGGCGTACTCGCCATTGGCGCTCGTCGTTGCAACCCGCTGAAGGTTGGTGCCTGTGTTGACGAGCGTGACTTGGGCCGAGGCAATGGCTGCACCCGCTCCGTCCGTGACGGTGCCGACGATATTGCCAAAGGTGGACTGCGCGTGAGCTATCGGCCCACAAAGCGGAGCGGCGAGAAAGAGCAGGGAAAAGAGAAAATAGAGACGGTGCGGCATGGAAGTCAAACGGTGGGTAGACACGGTTCACTCCTGAAGACGGAAGATTTCTATACGAACGCTGAAGCAGAGACTTAAGAAGTTCAAAACTCCGGGCGGCGGCACTTAAAAGAGAGCGCCGCCCGCGATCTCTATGATTACGGCTTCATGGGCAGGTCCATGCCCGGATTCTTGGGGAAGAAGTTGAACGGCATTAACTCGAATTCGTGCCACATCGTCGGCATCTGCGGCCAGTCTTCAGCGCGGGGTGTGTGGTGAAAGCCAACCGTGTACCAGGCCACGATATCCGTGTTCATGATGTTGCGGTTCTTCTTCGTCCAAACCTCCAGGCCATCCGTGCCGCGACTACCGCTGACGTAGGTTCCGGCGGCGTAGCGCTCGTTCGGCTCGTAGGGCGTTACCCATAGCTGGTGATTAGCAAAGCCGGCCCTGCGTGACGGCCATTCGTCGGCGGGCAGCAGCGTGGCTGCTGTCAACCCGGGCATGAGAGCGTACCCGGTAGCCTGACCAAGCGGGCCCTTCTTCTCAGAGCTTACGAAGCGCCACATGGCAGGGTGCTGCATACTGATGTCCTCCATGGCCTCGCTTTCGGTCGCGGGCATGGTTGGTTGCATCGCCCAAATTACGTGGCGACCATAGGTCTCCTTGTTGCCGGGGATCTTATACTGCACGAGCTTGTCGTCCATGAACGCATTCTTCTGTCCGTCCACGTCCATGTCCAGACGGAAGGAAAAGAAGTGATCATGGTCTACCGCATCGGTTCCGGGCGCTACCAGGTTGCCAAATTGCACGGGGCCGCCGGGTGCGTTCTTATCTTCAAGCCCAGCCGACATGCCGTTGCTCACGTTGGTGTCAGAGACTGGCTTTACCTCCAGAATGCCGGTTGCGCCGACTCCGGCGACAATGGTTCCATCCTCCTCAAAGCGCCAATCGAGGATGTAATCGTAGTTGCCTACGGTCGCGATGGAGCGCAGCACCAGCTCGCGCGAAGGCCGGCCAAAAACACCGTTGTCATCGGCGTGTCGCCATGCCGGGTCACCCTTGGTACGCTCAAAGAGGCAGACACTTTGAGGCCGCTCAAAAGGCGCGCCGCTCTCGCGATCAAGAAAGGCGGAGAAAAAAGTCGCGTAATCCGGGCAGTCAATTCCCCCCACCAGCGGCTTCAGCATGCCGAGACCGGTGTTCATAAAATACTCGCCGCCATCGAGAAACACGTGTGAGTTCCAGGTCTCTTCGGGATCCTGGTAAGGCACATACATCTCAGAGAGTCCGCCCTCATACATCACCGGCCGCACTGTTCCGTTATCCATGATGCCCACGTTGTTCAGGAGCACACCCTGGCGGGCATCCACGCGGAAGCGGAAGCGCCAGTTCATCCAGGAGATGAGCCCTTTGTCGAAGGTGAAACTTGGTCCGGCAGGCTGGGTCATCAGGATCGGTTTGGTATTCTGCAGCGCCTCCCCACCCATGCCGTCGTAGATCCCCGTGGTGGGCGGCATTGGAACCATGCCGTAATCACTCACGCGCAAAACCTTCTTGGTCGTCATATCGAGAACGAAAAAGATGCCGCTCACCTCGCGATCCCATGAGCCGGAGATGGCGCCTTCGGAGTCGATGCAACCACCCCACCCGATGCGTCGCGAGGGATCTTTTTGCTCCGGCAAGTCAATAAAACCAGCCGGCGTCGCATAACAAGTGACATGGCGAAGATCGGTGATATTGCGCTTTTTGAGCGCTTCAACGATACGAGGATCATGCTTGATCGCTTCGTTCACCTCGTGCTCTTCGTCTGAGGTAAAAGGCGCCTGCTCTCCTTGAAGCAGGTGGAAATCCTCGACCTTCTTCGCCGAGATATCAACCACCCCCGCGTAGGACTTACCCTCATCGAGCAGCACCACATCGGCCTTACGCATCATGGCATCGCCTGGCTTCCAGGCCAGCACGGCGGCCTTGTCAGGCTCATGCAACAGCACGCTGGCGAAGAGCGTCTTCTCGTGGAGATGTCCGTCTGCACGCACGGTCTCGTAGACAGTCCAGTACTCCTGCGGAGTGAGCGAGTCCAAAGGGAATTGAACTTGCGGTGCAATAGCAAGACAGCACAGGGAGCAGGCAGACATGGTCAAAGCAGTACAGTAACTCGCAAACTTGCTCAGCAAAATAACTCTCCTTTTAAGTTGAAGCGGAATCATACAGTGCTAGTCGGTGGACGAGTGGCGCTCTTTACGCACCGCGATCAAAGTCGCGCGCCACTCTCAATCTGCTTGGGACGCAAATACGCCAGAAGCAAACGTTTGCGGTGGTGGGCCACGCCCGAACACCTCAGGTCGCGGTAACAATCAATGACACGTTGACAGTGTTGCAGTGCGAGAAGCAACACACTGCATCCTGGATCGACATCCTGGATCGACAAAACAGCTTTCGGGTCTAAGAGCCAAGTTCAATGCAACGGAGCAAGGCCAGCCACGAAAGCCACGCCCGCTGTTCGTTGCGGCTGAGCGCCAGCCTGGAGCGTTAACTACGTCTGTGCGACATGTCCGGGAAAAACGCTGGACCGGGGGAACAGAACGTTACCTGACGAGCGGAGCTGTTCATGCAACCAAACCAAAGATCGTCGTGTTGGTGCAAGAGTACGTCGAACGAGTAAGTTTGGGGTAGAAATAATTTTCCCATCGAAAAGTCTTATAGCAGCAATAAGTCAAGCTCCTGGCGCGGGCTTTGACATAGGACGAAGTACGTAGGCGACAATAGGCAGAGCCTATGATGATTTCCTCTCCCCACCGTTGGCAGATCTCTCTCCCGATGCTCCTCCTGACCTGCAGCGGTCTTCAGACCTCGCAGCTTTCTGCGCAGCGACCACTCGGACCGCCGCCGAAAGATGCGGCGCGTGCGACCGTGATCCGGCAGACACCTATCTATGTGCAGGGAGACACCTCTTCTGACAAGCTCGGCACCGTAACCCCAGGCCGCGAAATGGTCATCCTGGAACGGAGTGGACTGTGGCTTCGCGTCTACGCAAATACCGACATTGAGACGGTGCGCGAGCAGGATGTGCCTGCGTTTTCCAACGAGCAGGCGACCCCGCCTTTAGCCGGCTGGGTGCAAGCCAAAGGGGTCATCGGCGCCGATACGCCGCAAGGCGACGCGATCCTGTTTGGCGAAGGCATCAGCGCTGAGCACGCCGCCAGCGAACCGCATGCTGCACCTACTACTGCCGAAGACGCGCGGCGACTCTACCGGCTAACCGTCACTCTCTTTCCCCAGTCACCTCGAGCCCCAGAGGCGGCTTGGCGCTCGGCCGACATCCGTTGGCAGCTGCAAAAGGCCGATGCTGCCACACTGCCCTCAGCCCACGAAAAGGAGAGCTACCTGCGCCAACTGCCTGATGAATCCGAGATGAAGAGAATAGAAAAACTTTATCCGGGTTCGAAGTGGGCCGACTTCGCCGCCTATCGACTCATCGATAACAAGCTGTGTGGTGACTGGCAGGGATCTGAAAAGTGCCCCGAAAAAGAGGCGAGCTACTATGCCAAGTACGCCGAAGAGCGACCCGAATCGCCCCGAGCACCAGAGGCCTTGTATGAAGCGGCCTGGAGGCTGGCCTGCGCCGGCGACATGTGGATGGCCGATGGTGAGGAGAAAAAGGCAGGCGAGGACCGCGCAGACGCCCAGCAGCTGACCAGCCGTCTTGCTGCCAAATACCCTCAGACCGACTGGGCAGCCCGAGGTGCCAGTCTGATATACAAGGTGCAGCAGTCTGTTGCGATTTATGGAAGCGATCGCGATTAGGTGCGCCCGTTTTCGGCTGGAGACAAGATGCCAGGTGTTTCGGCGATGCCAGCTGCGGAGGATAGCTTGCGGTAACGCAACTATTGCGGCGGGCTGAGAAGTCCCGCCAAAAACGACGTGGCTTCAGAAGGCGTGGCCCGGAAAGTGGCCGAGCTCTGCGGCAGAAAAGAGTGCTCTGGACGTGCCAGCACACTCTAGGTGGAAGGAATAGTTTTGAACGATTATCTGGTGTCTGTCCTCCTTGGGGTCGTGGAAGGTCTCACGGAATTTCTACCTGTCAGCTCAACGGCTCACCTGCGCATCGTCGAGGCTCTTCTCCATCTTGATATGCATGACGCCTATTGGAAGATGTACACGATTGTGATTCAGCTTGGCGCCATAATCGCGCTTGTTTTGCTCTTTCTCGGCAGAATTGTAGCGTTCGTCCGCAGCTTTCCGAAAGGGGAGGAGGGTACGCGGACTATCGTGACTCATCCGGTATCGCTGACCATGATCGCCTTTGTCTGCACCGCGATCCCCTCCCTCATCTTTGAGAAGGCGATTGGAAAACACCTGGAGAGCCTGCGCGTTATCGAGCTTTCCCTGCTGATCGGCGGCATACTCATGTGGCTGATTGACTGGTGGTCTTCCAACAACGATCCGCAGACCAAGGATGTAGAGCAGATGTCGCTCGGCCAGGCAGTCTGGATCGGCCTCTGCCAAGTTACCTCTGCGATCTTCCCAGGCACTTCGCGATCCATGTCGACCATTGCTGCCGGCCAGGTAGTCGGCATGACCCGCACTGCAGCTCTTGAGTTTAGCTTTCTAGTGTCGATCCCGGTGATGGTCGCCGCTACCGGCTACGATCTTCTAAAGACGCTCCACCCAAGGCAGAAAGCAGGCGAAGCGGCGATCGCTCCGCTGCATGTCAACACTCACGGATACATCATCCTGGGAATCGGGCTGGTAGTATCCTTTCTCGTAGCGCTCGGTGTTGTTGAGTGGTTTTTGCAGTTCGTACGGAAGCATGGGTTTGCAGTCTTCGCAATCTATCGAATCCTGCTGGCGATCGTGCTGATCCTCTTTGGTTCTCGACTCTTTTCGGCTTAACTCGACCAGGTGCGCGAGGCTTGAAACTCGTGCCTCGCCCCCCGGTAGCTCTGCGTAAACTCAGTTAAGCAGTGGCTGCGGCATGTGCCGCCTGCTCGTTCACCTGCGTTTCGGCGATGTTGGTCAGCTTTTCGTCTCCACCTTTGCTGTCCTCCAGGTTTTCCTTGAGTGGGGCGACTGCTTCACTCTTGCCGATGACCTTCGCGTAGCCTGCCAGTGAGCCGTAAGAGGCCACCCGGAAGAGCTGCTGCTGGTTTGCAGCCACGATCAGGGCCGCATCCCGTACCGGCGATGCCTCAGTGTTCTCGATCATGTTCTCCACCTCCTGAATCATGGCCTTGGCCATGTGATTCTCGTTGCTCTCTGCTTCCTTGCCCAGCGCCTGGAAGGTTTGATCGATGCGCTGCGCGTACTCCTTACCTTTGCTTACACTCTTCTCAAAGGCTTCCTTCAGCTCCGGGTTGGAGGAAGCTTCGGCCATCTTTGCCGCTTCCTGCGATATCTGGTGTTCAAAGTCGCGCACGTAAGTCAAGCCTACGTACAGCAGGTCATCAATGCTTTGCATTTTCATGGGGGAACGCTCCTAAAGGATGTGCGGCTGGCTTTCGTCCGCGCCAATCGCGCGACACTAGGGAGTAGGGTGTTGGAGTCGCTGAAAGCGTTGTCGACCGACTGGCAGCTCGCTTTGACGACTTTGCATGCCAGCCAGACATAGAGGCCTCCAGCGCAGGCAACCTTTTTCGCCGGCTACACATACGTAGTCAGCGGCCCGGTGTACACCGTTACCGCCGGTCCCCGCGAGCTGACCGTGCCTGGGATCACGGCCTGCCCGGTCCATTGGCCCGCATACCCGGTCGCGCTGCGCGACCAGTACAGGCCGTTATCGTTCGGGTTCCCCTTCCAGGTCATAAAGAGCTCGCCCTGCCACACCGTGATGCTCGGCCCGTATTCGGTTCCAAAGACCCCCAGTGGCACAATACCCTTCTCCCATGCGCCGCCGGTATAGCTGATCCCATAGATGTTGTGGTCGTCCTGTCCTCCCTTCCATGCCAGGTAGGGGCTACCGTTAAAGACCGTCAGCGCCGGCTGGATGGACGAGGCAGCCCCGGCGATCTGGGCTTGCGGACCCCAATCGACCCCATCACTCGAGAAGGAGTAGTAGAGGCTGTCGTTATCCCCTTCGCCCCGCCACACCATCAGCAACTGCCCGTTCCAGTTCACGATGGCTGGCCCTGAGCCGCTCTGGATTGGATCGTTCTTTTGCGCGACGAGCTTGGTCACGTACTGCGGCTGCCACTCGTCCGCGTCGGCGTCGTAGACGCTGCACCAGATGCGTGTGTCGCCATTCCCTCCGTTAAAAGCCATGATGGCGGTTGCCCCAAAGGATGTGATGGAAGGACCCCAATCCGTCGTCGCGTTATTGCCGACACCGTGTACCGGTCCCTCCCAAGCGCCAATCTCCCGATAGTTGTAGGTATTTACCAGCAGCGCCGGGCTAGATGCCGATCGATACGCTAGCAGCATACGATCCCCCAGCGTGAAGATGGCAGGCCGATTGGAGGCTCCTGAATTCAAAGGGACGATCTGCTGACCCGGAAAAGGTACGGACAGATCGGTGGAGTTCGTTCTCCAGAGGTTGGCGTCCTCGATGCCCCTCCAGGTCAGAAATAAAGTAGTCACGTTTGCCATCGGGTTAATCTCCTTGGGAGCTTGGTCATGGAACGCACTTGCGCGACGCGCCTTTCGCACAGCATCTTTGCCACACTCTGCTAAGCGCAGAACAGCGAGCAAAGGTGCGATCTCAAGCCAGGTCTTTCGCTACCCCACTTGCGAGCCGACCCCAGCCACGTGGTAAGCATCTGGATGCGCGCAGGTACTTTCCCACTCCTTCGCCCTCCAGCCATCTGCGATACTGACAGAGCTCTGGATATTTCGCCGTCCTTGCCCGCGCCCCGGCGCGGCGCCAGTGCTTTCGCGCCCAAACCATGAAGCCACTCAAGCTGGTCTCCACCCCTACCCGGAACCGCCGGCTCAATGAGCTGATAGGAGCGATGCTGTTTGTTGCAGCTTGCCTGATGCTGCTCGCTCTGCTCTCCTACCGCCCCACCGACGCTTCGCTCGATACGATCCCGGCGAGCAGCCACCAGGTACACAACTGGGCCGGTCGCCTGGGTGCTGTGTTGGCTGACCTGCTCTTCCAGATCGAGGGCGCCACCGCCTTCAGCCTGCCGCTGCTTCTCGGCGCGTTTGCGTGGAGCTGGTTTCGCTCTCGCGCGGCCGGTTCTCCGGCGGTCAAGCTGGTCGGCGTCATCCTCTGCCTGGTCTTCGGACCTTGTGTCTTCGCGCTGCTGCCATGGCGCCTGTTCCTCATGCATGCTCTGCCGCTGGAAGGCTTGGTCGGCCGTTTCCTTGTCGACGCGCTTTCGGCGCAGGTCAACTATCCGGGAACCTGGGTGCTTGTGCTCAGCCTGCTGGGCGTCGGCCTCTATCTGATCACCAGCTTCAGCTTCAACTCCGCAGGCGAGTGGGCAGCGATTCGGTTCGCCTTTGTCGCGGCCTGGCGCGATCGCTACGCAAACTGGGCGCGGCGGCGGGCCGAGGCCCGTGCGGCAAAGCGTGCCGCGCGCGCGTTGGTTGCGCAGCAAAGCAAGCTAAGTAAAGCGCTCAAAGCAGAAGAACGCGGAGCGGCCACCGGGCAGCCCGGGCAACAGTCGGCGGCAGAAACGCGAGAGCCGCTGGCTATGCGTCGCGGCGGCTTCTCCGAAGTAAGCAGCGCTCCTCCAGCTGTGAGTGAGCAGCCATCCGCACCGGCAGCAATGCGGCCTGTGGCCGGCGGCTGGATGGACGAACATGCTGACGCTGAGTCGTCGTCCGTAGCGGGTCCGCAGCTTGTAGCAGGGGACGAAGAGCTTGCCGTGCCGGCTGCCTCGTCCCCGGCAAGTCCAAGCGAGGCGATTGCCTTTAGCAAACGTGCCGACATAGAGGCCCGCACCGTAACGGTGACACAGAAGATGGTCGCCGGATTCGAGAGCGCCTACAAACTACCACCCTCCACCCTGCTGCACCGGTCGGAGGAGTCGCAGGTCATTCGCGAAGAGGAGATGCGCGCCGAAGCGCAGGTGCTTATTGAGAAGTGCGCAGAGTTTGATGTGGGCGGTCAGATCGTCCAGATCAATCCCGGCCCGGTGGTGACGACTTTCGAATTCCGCCCCGAGGCTGGGGTCAAGTATTCACGTGTGACTGGCCTGGCTGACGATCTCTGCCTGGCCATGGCAGCGGAGAGCATCCTGATTGAACGCATGGCGGGCAAGAGCACCGTAGGCATCCAGGTGCCTAACTCGCTGCGTGAAACGATCTGGCTTCGCGATGTGATCGAAGCTGAGAACTTCATCGGCTCGAAGTCAAAGATCACGATTGCGATGGGCAAGGATATCAACGGCCGCATCGTGGTGGCCGACCTGGCGACGATGCCGCATGTGCTGATCGCCGGCTCCACTGGTTCAGGTAAGTCGGTCGCCATCAATGCCATGATCATGTCGATCCTCTACAAGGCAACGCCTGAGCAGGTGCGGCTGATCCTGGTCGATCCGAAGCGTGTGGAACTCGGCATGTACGAGGGCATCCCTCACCTCTTTACCCCGATCATCACCGAGCCAAAGCTTGCCGCAAATGCGCTGCGAAACGCAGTCCGCGAGATGGAGCGGCGGCTTAAGCTGCTTGCCTCCAGGTCGGTGCGCAACATCGATCAGTACAACAAGCTCTTTGCCGAAGGCACGCTGAACATGTTCGACGACCGCGAGTACGCTGACCTGCCCGAGGCCGACCGCAAGCCCCTGCCCTACATCATGATCATCATCGACGAGTTAGCTGATCTGATGATGCTCGATAGGTCAAACGTCGAAGAAGCGATCACGCGCCTTGCCCAGATGGCGCGCGCGGTCGGCATTCACCTGGTGCTTGCTACCCAGCGGCCCTCGGTCGATGTGATTACCGGGCTGATCAAGGCCAACGTGCCCACCCGGATGAGCTTCCGCCTGGCCTCGAAGACTGACTCCCGTACCATTCTCGACTCCAACGGCGCTGAGTCGCTCCTCGGTCGCGGTGACATGCTCTTTCTACCGCCCGGGACCTCAAGGCTGCAGCGGGTGCACGCGCCCTTCGTCACCGAGAAAGAGATCTCCGGAGTCGTTGCTTTCTGGAAGGCGCAGGGCGATGCCGAGTATGTGGAAGGCTTCCTCGATTCGCCAAAGGATGAAAAGGGCCGGGACCTGGATGCGGAAGCAGATGAGGAGAGCGGCGACGATGAGCTCTTCGACGATGCAGTCCGGCTGGTCTTCGAATTTGGGAAAGCCTCTACCTCGCTACTGCAGCGCCGCATGCGCATAGGCTACGGACGCGCCGCCCACCTGATCGACATGATGGAGCGAGACGGGATTGTCGGACCATCGGAGGGCTCGAAGCCGCGCGAGATCCTCAAGCCGCAGAGCTGGTTGAACGAGGTAGACTCGGCGTTGCGCTGACCAGAGCGCCCACGCGGCGACGTCCCTCCCAGTGAGTGCGCGCTAAATAAGCGCTAGCCGAATTTCACAGGAATGGTAGGTGCTCTTCGCAGGTGACGCTGGTAGACGAAGCTGACAGCAAGCAGGGAGGCGCCCAACCCGAGAAAGCTGAGGATGCGGTAGCCCTGGCTTAACTCGCGAAGATCGAAGAGAAATACTTTGCCGATGCTGAACGTGAGCAGCAGTAAGCCCAGCCAACGCAGCGTCGCAACCTTGCGCCAGAAACCTGCTGCCAGGCTTGCGATGCCGAACGACATAGTCCAGGCCGAGTAGGTGAACTGCTCATCGAGGAGTCGCTCGGGCCCGGAGAGCTGCTGCTGGCCGCGCCAGTAATCATGAATCTCAAGACATACGCCGACCATGAGCAGTCCGGCGGCGGCAATGGTGGCAAGCATGCCCGTCCGCTGCCAGGCCAAGCCATCGCCAAGCGCAGTGACGCTCTCCGCTAAGTCCGTTGTAGCCGGGCGCGCTGCCCGACTTGCGACCCAGGCCATGGATACGGAGGCCACGATGGCGGCGAGGTAAGTTAGAAAGCGCCCGTTCCAAAGCACCGATGTCTGAGCGCCTGCCTTTGCCTGAATCGAGATCGAAGCAACGCAGGCAAGCATAAGAACGCTCACACTCAGTGAGCGAAGAAGCTGCTCCCCGAAGCGCCAGGCGCTTGTCAAGAGCAGCATACTTTCCGCGGACCAGAAGACAGCGATCCATCGGCCATGCAGCGCCAACGGGATGGCGCCGGTCAGAGCAAAGACGCTGAGTAACAGGTACGTTGCAGGAAGGCGCGCCGGGGTGCCGGGTAATCTCTTCGCGAGCATGAGCATGCCCAGGTAGAAAGCCGCGAAGGCGAATGCAACCCACGATCGCGCCTGTGGCTCGACGGGTTCACTCAGCAAGGCATAGAGTTCAGCGAACGCGAGCAGCCCGTTGCACAGCGGTAGCAGTAGAAGAGTAAGTTCGTCTTCCAGGGTAAGTCGGGCGCCAGCCGTAGCAAGACGAAGGTTACGTAACAGTTGCGGAGCAGCAGAGAAGAGCAGAAAGAAGACGACGACGTAAAAGGCGGTGAGAGCAAGCGCTGCCGGCGTGTAACGCTGCACATACCAGAGAACGGCGTAGGCGGCTGTGCCGGCAAATGCGGCCAGCAGCACCCTAGACCGGGGCCGAAGCATGACAAGCATCAGGATGGCTAAGTCAAGCACCAGCAGGTAGGTGAAAAGAGTAACTTCTCTGCCCTCGTCAGCCCACAGCAGCAGCGGCGCAAGTAGACCGCCGATGGCTGCATACAAGGCCAGCAACTGGGAATTTTGCCGCCAGGCGAGCCACGCATTGGCGGCTGTGACCAGCACCATCGCGGCCAGGGCAGCTCCCGCAGAGAGAAGCCCAAAGAGGCTGTAAGCGGCCCAGAGCGAAAGATAAAGAACGCCGGAGCCGAGCGCTTTGAGTGAATACGCGAAAGTGCCGTATTTGTGACGACGAAACCACTCGGACCACAGGATAATGGCGACGCCCGCGGCTGCACCGATCAGCACGCGCGCCAGCGGCCCGATCCAGTGCTTGTCGATAGCGAACTTGAGAAACCAGGCAGCGCCAACCAGCAAAGCAATGATGCCGATACGATTGAAGACCTGAGAGCCGACGCGCGACTCGAAGGAGAGGCGCGCAGCCGGGCTTAGTCGCGAGCCAGGCGCATGCGCAGTCTGATCATCTCGCTCCGGCTCAGATGATGGACCACGTGCCGGTGCGTGGCCCTTTGCAGGCCTCTCGAGTGCAGCGGGGATGCTAAGCTGCCGCATCTGAGCGAGTTCTCTTTCAAGCCGGAGAACGCGCTCTCCCAGAGCAGCTATCTCGCGCCTTAGCTGCTCGTCATCGATGCCATCGCCCACGCTCATGCGGTGCTTCTATGTTACAGGGTCGTTATGACGCTCACTCGAGACGAGAACCGAGACGAGAGCTTAGACGAAGTGCTCGCAGATTTGCCTCAGCGCTCCGGCTCTTTATCCCACTCGATCTTCGGTAATCGCCAATGGGTACTTTCGGGCCTCCCGGCCTCATGCGACAGCATCCATACTGTTGGTAAGACCGCAGGGAATGAGGCGCCAAGTTGAAGCTCGCTGGCGTGACCCTCGGTCGACGTGAGGATAAGAAATGAAGGCGAAGTTCGTGACCATGTTCCGTGCTGCCGCGGTATTCGGCTCACTCAGTGTCTCAGCGCTCCACGCGCAGGAGATGAACCCCACAGCGACGCAGAAGTTCCCGCAACCCCAGGCCAGCCAGCAGACTATGCGCGACGGCGAAGTGCCGGTGTACAAGGTGCAGGTGGTAGGTCGGGATATCCCGGCGATTAACTACTTCCATCGCAGCGGATCGACCAAGATCGGCTTCCAGGGTACAGCTCTGCTGCCTGAAGCAAAAGGCTCGGCTGAGGTGAAGAGCAACCGAGGCCAGATCAGCATCGACGCAAAGTTCGAGGGATTGAAGCCGGCCAACAGCTTTGGCGTGGAATATCTGACCTACGTCCTGTGGGCAATTACACCGGAAGGCCGGCCCCAGGCTCTTGGCGAAGTGCTGCCTGACGGCACCAAGAACAACATCGAGGTGACGACTAACCTGCAGGCCTTCGCGCTGATTGTTACCGCAGAACCGTACTTTGCCGTCACGATGCCAAGCGATGTGGTTGTGCTGCAGAACACCGTGCTGCCGGACCGGACCCAGGGAATCATTGAGCAGGTGAACGCGCATGTCTCGCTCCTGCCGCGTGGAGCCTATACACAGATGGCCGGCCAGGATGCCGTGATGAATCCGATCACGCGCAATGAGAGGTCGCCGCTCGAGTTGTACGAGGCAATCAACGCGGTGCAGATCGCGAAGGCTTCCGGAGCGCAGAAGTATGCGAACGATACCTTCCAGACCGCAATCCAGAACCTGCAAAACGCCCAGGCAATGGATGCCAGGAAGAGCGAGCGCAAGCAGGAGATCACCTACGCCCGCGCCGCCGTACAGTCCGCCGAAGACGCTCGCATCATAGCCATCCGCAAGCGCAAGGCGGAAGATGAGGCCCGTCTGCAGAGTGAACGGGAGCAAGCCGAGCAGAGCGCACAGCAGTCGCAGCTGCAGGCCCAGCAGGCCCAGATGCAGGCTCAGCAGTCACAGCTGCAGGCCCAGCAGGCGGCCGCCCAGAAGGCCGAAGCCGATGCCCGCGCGGCTCAGGCTGAGCTGACCGCCGCCAAAGCGCAGCAGGCCCAGCAGCAGGCGACAGACCAGACCGAGCAGATGCGCGAACGCCTCAAGCAGCAACTCAACGAGGTACTGAACACGCGCGAGACGGCTCGCGGATTGATCGTGAACATGTCAGATGTGCTCTTTGACACGGGCAAATACACGCTCAAGACAGACGCGCGTGAAAAGCTGGCCAAGGTCTCCGGTATCCTGCTCGCCTACCCTGGACTCAAGATGCAGGTGGAAGGTTACACCGACAATGTTGGCGGAGCCGACTACAACCAGAAGCTTTCAGAAGAGCGAGCGCAGGCAGTAGGTGACTACCTGGTCTCGCAAGGTGTGCAGCAGGGCAACCTCACCGCGACAGGCTTTGGCATGGCAGATCCGGTGGCAGACAACGGGAGCTCTGAGGGTCGGTCGCAAAACCGGCGCGTGCAGCTTGTAGTCTCGGGCAACTCGATCGGCGTACAGCAACAGCAGGCGACCTCGGGCAACCAGTAGCACTTGCACGAACCACGCGCTGTCTATGAAAGAGGATGGAAGACAAGGAGGCGCTGAATGCGCCTCCTTTTTCTTTCGGGCATAGATCCTGCAGCTGTATCTCATCGACAGCCTCGCTCTCACAGCCAACTCAGCTCCGCGCTCTGCTTCTCGCACCGCATCCTAGGTGCTATACGTTTGAAGGAGACGTCATCATGCGGATCGCATTTCTTGGTCTCGGCCAGATGGGCCGGGAGGTCGCCAGGCTGCTGCTCGAACGTGGTTATGATCTGACCGTCTGGAACAGAAGCGCAGCGGCCGCGGAGTCACTCGCGAAAGAGGGAGCCACCGCCGCACAAAACCCGGAGCTCGCCGTGGCGGACGCCGAGCTTGTGTTCACCATGGTGCATGACGATGCGGCGCTGGAGAGCATTCTCTTTGAGCAGGGCGCGCTCGCTGCCATGGCTCCCGGCACGACGCATCTCTCGATGAGCACGATCAGCATCGACCTGGCAGACCGGCTTACCCAGGAGCACGCCGCGCATGGCCAGACCTTTGTAGCCTGCCCTGTATTCGGGCGACCCGCGATGGCCGCCGAGGGTAAGCTGTGGCTTGCTCTTGCAGGTGAGGAGGCCTCGATCACCCCTTTGCTCCCGGTGCTCCAGACCTTCAGCCGGGGCTACACGATCGTGGGAGCGAAGCCCGCAGCGGCGCTTGCGGTCAAGCTGGGCGGCAACTTTCTGATTACCGCCATGATCGCCTCGCTCTCCGAGGGCATGGTGTTTGCTGACGCGCATGGCATCGCACCAGAGATGTACCTCGAAGCAGTCAACAGCGCACTCTTCCAATCACCCTTTTACGCCTCCTACGGCAACGTGATGCTGAACCCGCCCGAGCATCCTTCAGCAACCGTGGAGCTGGGAATCAAGGACATGCGTCTCTTTCGTGAGGCTGCCAAAGAGACGAGCACTCGCACGCCGCTTGCTGACATCTTTCAGCAGCAGCTTCATGCGGCGAAAGACGCCGGTCTGGGCTCAGCCGACTGGGCGACCGGTTACTATCAGCAGACCCAGAACGAAGCGAAGGGAGTCGCAGCCAAGTGACGCAGGCTACATCGAGTTTGAAGGGTTTGGTTGTTTTGATCACAGGGGCCAGCGCGGGGATCGGCGAAGCTACCGCCTACGCGTTCGCAGCCGAAGGCGCAAAGCTTCTGCTGGCTGCGCGTCGCCTGGATCGTATGCAGCAGGCTGAATCGAAGCTGCGTGAAGCTGGTGCGGAGGATGTCCGGCTGGTCTCGCTGGACGTAACGCGTAACAGCGACGTCACGCGCACCCTCGAGGAACTGCCGGAACCGTGGCGCGCGATCGACATCCTGGTGAACAATGCCGGTCTGAGCCGCGGGCTAGATAAGGTGCAGGAGGGAAAGATCGAGGACTGGGATGAGATGATCGACACTAACGTCAAGGGGCTCCTCTATGTGACCCGCGCCGTGGTGCCCGGCATGGTTGAGCGCGGCCGGGGGCATGTCATCAATCTGGGATCCACAGCCGGCGAGATGACCTACCCGGGCGGCGCGGTCTACTGTGCGAGTAAATCCGCAGAGCGCGCCATCAATGATGGGCTCAGGCAGGACTTGCTGGGCACGCCCATCCGCGTCACCACTGTCGACCCAGGCATGGTTGAGACCGACTTCAGCAGTGTTCGTTTCCGAGGGGACCAGGCGCGTGCTGCCAAGGTGTACGCCGGACTTACGCCGCTGACCCCGGCAGATGTGGCGGAGACGATCGTTTGGACGGCGGCCCGCCCGGCCCATGTCAACGTGGCGCGCGTCCTTATCACCTCGATTGACCAGGCGAACTCGCTCCTGCTCAATCGGAAATCCTAATCAGGCCTTGCTGTTCTGCAACGATGTGAAGGGGGAAAGCGCGTCAGCTATCGTACCCGAAAGAGGGTCAGCTACCCTGCCCTTCGGGGCTGCAACCCCTCTGGAAGGCTACTTAACCAAGCTTGCCTAAACGCTCTTCCACATCGGCCAGGGCCGCAACCAGGGCGGCTCTCCGATGGGGGTTCGAGGTGCGCTCGTCAAGGATGCGCTCCCGCTGCAGGGCGAGTGACTGCTTCTCACGCTGAACCTCACCATCCAATTTGACCGCGCCCTTGGTTGCCACTCGCGCCGCTTCTTCGGCACGATCAGCGACCTGATCTTCTACTGACTTGCTCTCCCAGCCTTTTGCCATGTCTCCATTGTAGCCACTGAAGTGGGCCTGCCCGGGCTCTTGGAACGAATCAAGCGTACTTTCGGCACTTAGCCCGTGCGGCATCTTCTCTGCTGCTTCCTCGCTCGACGCGGCTGCATCAGACCACAGCAGAGAAAAACAGGGGTGATGATGAAATCCTGGACGATCCCAGCCTTCGGTATCGACAAGCTCGCGCTGGCGGAGAAGGCGATTCCCCAGCCCGCTGCGCGCGAAGTCTTAGTGCGCGTGCACGCGGTCTCACTCAACTACCGGGATCTGATGACGGTGGTGGGCTCCTACAATCCAAAGCTCGCCCTTCCACGGGTTCCCCTGTCGGACGGAGCCGGAGAGGTGGTAAGCGTAGGCCCGGAGGTGACGCGTTTGGCTGCGGGCGACCGAGTCGCAGGTATTTTCATGCAGAACTGGCTCGACGGCGTACCTACGGCAGCCAAGTACAGAGGCGCGCTCGGGGGCGACATCGACGGCATGATGGCTGAGTATGTTGTCCTGGCGGAAGACGGCCTGGTACACATTCCGGAGTACATGACGTACGAGCAGGCGGCTACGCTGCCCTGCGCGGCGGTCACCGCGTGGAACGCGATTCTGGCCGCGGGTCTAAAGAGCGGGGACACGGTCCTGATCCAGGGCACCGGCGGCGTCTCTGTCTTTGCGCTACAGTTTGCCAAGGCTCTCGGCGCCCGCGTGCTTGGTACCTCGAGCAGTGACGAGAAGCTTGCCCGCGCTGCGGCACTCGGCCTGGACGCCGGCCTGAACTATCGCAGCCGGCCGCAATGGGCTGATTGGGTGCTTGAACAGACTGACAGTGAGGGCGTAGACCTGGTCGTGGAAGTAGGGGGCGCCGGCACTTTTTCGCAGTCGCTGAAAGCGGTGCGCATTGGGGGCACCATCAGCCAGATTGGCGTTCTCACCCAATCAGACGAACCTGTCACCATCCCTCTAATCCTGCGCAAACAGGTGCATCTCCGTGGGATCTACGTCGGCTCGCGCTATGACTTCGAGCAGATGAACCGCGCGTTGGTCCAGACCAGGCTGCTCCCTGTAGTCGATCAGGTCTACCCGATGGCAGAGGCTCAAGAAGCGTTCAGGGCTATGGAGAAAGGGTCGCATTTCGGCAAGCTCGTCGTGCGGATGGCCTGAGAGGCGCCGCACCCAGACTTGCCGTCTGTAGACGCGGGCACCATGGCGGAGAAAGTCGCCCTAGAGCCTCTGCACTCTGGTGATCGACGTGTCTCAAATTGCGACACATGCAGACAAACGGGTGCGATGCCGATGCATCACATGGTTGCTTACGAGAACAGGGTACCTCGGCCAGTGTGTGTTCCCTCGCAAGATGGCCATCCGAAGCAACCATCCTCGGTGGGAGAACCATGCATGCGCCTCTTTTCATTCCTTCGTACAACCGCATTTGACCTTTGCCTAGGCTGCCGCCACGGCCGTGTGACACGACCGTTCACCATCGACCAAGAGAGCTATTTGGTTTGCCTGGACTGTGGCAAGCAGCTCTTCTACTCACTTGAGACGATGCGACGCATCAGCGGGCGCGAGCAGTGCCGGTTGCGCGCGTCCCGGAACTTTCAGGCAGCACCCGCAGCTACGGCACAGGTGCGGAAGACGGCTCAACCCTCTGATCTGGCCGCCTGAGTAGAAGGGCCGGACCTACTCAAAGCCCGTTCTCACGAGAACGTAAGCAGCTTTCTGAACGCTCCTGCCTGCCCCTTATAATGAGGGCAGGAAGTGCCCCAGATGGTAGTTGAAGTCCGCGGCCTCAGCAAGATCTACACCACTGGCGCCGCGCTCGTCACTGCAGTCGACGGCATCGACCTGAGCGTCGCTCAAGGGGAGATCTTTGGGCTACTCGGCCCGAATGGCGCCGGCAAGACCACCACAATCAGCATCTGCACGACCCGTGCCCTTCCATCTGCCGGGGAGGTGTTGATCGGGGGCATCGATGTGGTGCGTCATCCTGCTCGGGCAAGGGTGAAGCTGGGAGTGGTGCCGCAGTACAACACGCTTGATCGCTCGCTCACCATCTTCGAGAATCTCTACTATCACTGTCGCTACTTTGGTTGCTCACGATCGCGAGCCAGAGAACGCTCGCGCGAGCTGCTGACCCAGTTCCTGCTGCTGGAGCGAGAGCAAGCCTACCCTTCTGAACTTTCGGGCGGCTTGCAGCAGCGGGTGCAGATTGCCCGGGCCATCGCTCATCAGCCTGCCGTCCTTTTCCTTGACGAACCAAGTGCGGGCCTGGATCCGCAAAGCCGTATCGCGATGTGGGACGCTGTGCGGGCTTTGCGTGCGGAAGGCATTACGGTCGTGCTGACTACCCACTACATGGAAGAGGCCGATGTCCTCTGCGACCGGGTTGCTGTGGTAGACAAAGGTAAGGTGCTTGCCCTTGACACGCCGCAGCAGTTGAAGAAGACGCTGGGCACGGGCACGATCGTCGAGTTGCGCTTGCGAGATACGGAAGGTGCGGGCGAGCTGGTGCGTCTCCTGGAGAGGCTACCTGAAGTGGACCGTGTTGAGCGCACCAGCCGCGGTGTCAGACTTTTTGCGAAGGAGACCGAAGGGCTGCTGGCCAAAGTCGTACTCGCAGCTGAGCCCTTCGGCATGCGTGATCTATCGATCGAGGAGCCAAGCCTCGAGACGGTTTTCATCCGTCTTACCGGGAGAGAGCTGCGTGACTGAAGACACACTCCCGGGATTAGAGGCGATCAACCAGGCTGTCACAGCTGGGAAACCTGCCGCACGCGAGAGCCGCTTGACGCAGCCGCCCGCTCGCGGCTCCGCAGTGACTGCCTTTGTCGCGCTGCTTCAGCGCGACTTCCGCGTGCTGCGGCGGGAGCTGCTGCCGTTCGCGGTGCGCATCCTGATGCAGCCGCTGCTGTTTCTCTTCGTCTTCACCTACCTGATGCCAAAGATAGGACAGGGCGCGGGGATGGTTGGCGGCACCAACTTTGCCACGGTGTTGCTGCCGGGTCTTATGGCGGTGGCGATCATGTTCACCGGCATCGCCGCCGTTGCGCTGCCGCTGTCGAGCGAGTTTGGCATCACCCGCGAGATCGATGACCGCGTGATGTCGCCGCTTCCGGTCTATGCCGTTGCAGTAGAAAAGGTTTGTTTCAGCTCGGTTCAGAGCATCCTGGGCGCGCTGCTGGTCATTCCCCTGGTCTACCTCGTTCCGTCCACGCCGGTCCATGTGCATGTGGCGAGCTGGACGATGTTTGTGCTCACGCTGGTGCTATCCGGCATGGTCTCCGGATCGCTTGGCCTGGCCATTGGCTCCAACGTGCAGCCTAAGCAGATTGGCCTTGTCTTTTCCATCGTCGTCATCCCGATCACCTTTCTGGGTTGCGTCTACTATCCTTGGGCGTTACTCTCGCACGTTCGCTGGCTGCAGATCGTCGTGCTCGTCAACCCTATCGTCTACATGAGCGAAGGCCTGCGGACCGCGCTTACCCCCGGGGTTCCTCACATGCCGGCGCTTGCGATCCTGGCAGGACTGTTTGCCTCTCTGGCGCTGCTGGGCTCCTACGGACTCCGAGGCTTTCTGCGCCGTGTCATCGCCTAAGGTCGGCAAGCCCTCCCGACGACTTGGCCCTTGGACGCGTCCACGGCTTCTTCCCCTTCTTCCCTTTTGCCTGCTTACGGTGGCAGGCTGCGGCGGAAGTTTCTCCGGCGCGCCTCGAGCTCTCGAGGTCGCCCTCAGCGCGCATACGGTACGTACCGGCGATCAGCTGCGGCTTTCGGCAACTGCGCGCTCCGGCAGCGAGCCGGCTCAGGTCGCCTGGCGAGTTTCAGGCAGCGACAACGCCCCCGCGCTCGGGTCAGGAAGCATCTCGTCGGACGGCGTCTACACCCCTCCCGGCACACTTTCTCGCGATCTCGTGACCGTGTCGATCACAGCGGCGGTGGCCGGCGATCCGCAAACCGAGAGCGCCAACGCGGCGGCTGAAAACTCCGCGGAGACCCTGCCGGTCACAACCACCATCTCCGTCGTCCCTGGCTTTGCGCAGCCTCTGCAGCCAGAGAATGCAGCGCTGATCCCGGGTGCCTCGATCCAAGTCCGCGCGCAGCTGGCGGAGGTGGGAGCAGGCAGCGTGAGCTGGGCGCTGCGGAGTGCGGCAAGCAGCACGGACGAGGCGGCAAGCGCATCAGCAAGCTCCGTCGGCAGCCTGGGCGGACAGCATTGCGAGAGCAGCTCCCGGCAGTTCACCACCTGCTCGGTCAACTACACTGCACCCGCGAATGCCTTGCCGGGTACCCTGGTATGGCTGATCGCGAGCACCCACTCCTCGGCAGGGCTACCGGCCAGCTCAGTCAGAGCGCGCCTGCTCCTAGGCTCGCTCTCCAGCAACCCCTCGCTGCATCAAGTGGAGCAGACAGCGCCCGTGCTGCTCGGCGGCTCGGGCGGCAGCGATAACGACTTTGACACCTACAAGGATCGCGCGGGCAAACGCTTTGTAGCGGACTGTTGCGGCGGCACGCTCGGCGCTATCGTCGAAGACCAGGCAGGCACGCCATATATTCTGTCGAACAACCACGTACTCGCCTCCTCTGACCAGGGGCGCCCCGGTGACACGATCGAACAGCCCGGCCTGATTGACAATGGTTGCGTGCCGCTCAGCCAGGCCGGCTCTCGGCTGCAGCCGGTCGGCACCCTACGCTACGCTGTCCCACTGGATGCGCGTAGCAGCAATGTCGACGCGGCGCTCGCCTCCGTGAATCCAGGTACGGTGGATAGCTCAGGGAGCATCCTGGAAATTGGAAAAGAGGAGATTGGAAAGGAAGCGGGAACAGAGCTGGGCGCCTCGATCGGGAGCCCGGAGGCGAGCCTGCGTAGCGCGCCGCCAGTCGCTGGCACAGGCGAGACGCTCGATGCGGCGCGGCTCGAGGGACTCACCGTGGTCAAGAGCGGACGAACCACAGGGCTGACCTGCTCGACGGTCGATGCGATTGATCTACGCGTCTCGGTGGACTACTACAAAGATTGCGCCGAGACCCAGCCCTACACGACCAAGACCTTCACCGGCCAGATCGGTATTGGGGGAGATGCTTTCGCCGACAGCGGAGACTCGGGTGCGCTGGTACTTGACGCCGCAAATGCACGAGCGATCGGGCTGCTCTACGCCACCAGTACGGCCGGGGCTGCAAGCTCCTCGGAAGAGAGTGCGGAGCGGGGCCTCAGCCTGGCAAACCCAATTGGCGACGTACTCAGCGAGCTTGGTACCGAAGCAGGCTTTCCGCTCACCCTGCGCGGCACCAGTACCGCGCATAGCGTCAGCTGTCTCGAATACGGACAACAAGCAGCCCGGCCTGCCGCTTCCACGCTCTCAGCAGACGAGCGAGTGCGTACCAGCCTGGCAGCCGAGGCAGCCGGGAGCCTGCGCTCGGCCCGAGTGCTGGCGGTGGCCGCCGGCACCAGCGCCGATGAACCTGGCAAGGGCTCGGTACTCGTTTACATCGATCACGCGCAGCCTGCCACGGCTATCCCTGCCACCATCGCGGGGGTGCGAACAGTGCCTGTCTTCTCTGATCCGGAGACCATCACGCGGGGTCCTGCCTCCTGGCCAATCGCGGGCGTCCGGAGCGGCATCCATCTAAGCGCCGCCGCCGTCGCCTCAACACGTGCTGCTGCCGAACGGCTAGCATCAACGCTGATCAAGACAAATGCCATATTCGGAGTGGGAGTAGCGGAGAGCCTGGACAGTCCGGGCGACCCGGCACTGCTGGTTTTGATCGACAGCGATGCGCCGCGGCTTGAGACAGCACTCACTCTGCAGGGCCTGGCCGGTGCAACGGAGACCGAAAGCGAGCGGCTTAGTGGCAATGACTTTCCTGCCGTGGTAATGGGTCTGCGCGTTCGCTATCTGACCCTGCACAGGATGCGGGTGACGCAGTCCAAGTACGTGGCGCGCGGTGCAGGTTCAAGCTGCAGGCTCTCCTCGGCAATCGAGGCTAGTGGCAAGTAGGCTTCAGTTGTTCAGCGGCCCAGGTAGACTGCCGCTTCGTCCGGCGTTTATCACCCCGGCAGGAGAAGGCCATTCTCTCTCGTGTCTGACAGCGCTTCTACGCGGCTGCTGGCGCTCGTCAGTAGTGCTGCTCGCCTCGAGCCGAGACACCAGGTTCCCCTTCAGCTCCTTGACCACCGCAGGAAAGAACAGCATGAACACCGTGCCCCCAGTGTTCTTCCTGGTCAAGCCATGTTCGTTTGCCTCCGCAGGCTGAGAGGGCACGCGCTCCTGGCTGCGAATACGCAGGATCACCTCGTGCTTGGCCATGATCTCGGCGCTCACCCAGAGTCCGAGGCCGGTTCCAGTGGCTTCCTTGGTGGTGAAAAACGGCTCGAAGATCCGCTTTTTGATCGCCAGGCTCATGCCGGAGCCTGTATCAGCCACCATCAGACGGACGCCAGGCATGGACGGATCCTTCCAGGAGCACGAATCTCGCAGGGAGATCGTCAGCCGGCCCCCGGTAGGCTGCATGGCGTCCAGCGCATTGCCGACCAGGTTGGCAAAGAGCTGCCGCAGCTCGCCTGGAAAGCAGAGGAGCTCGCCGGAGCTGCGGTAACGCCGCTCAATAGCCACTTGGAGGGTAAGGATGCGACCCTGATGCAGCGTAAGAATGGAATCCAGGAGTTCCGAAAGTCTGACCCGGCTAGGACGGCTGCTCTGGCGGTAGAAGCGCAGAGTCTGTTGCGTGATGTCAGAGACCCGAGATACCTCGTGCTGCGCGGCCTCAGCCCAGGCAGCGGCTTGCGGCTCGAGCGCTCCATGGTGGCGCAGGAGGTAGAGAAGGTTGGTGACCGCCTCGAGGGGATTGTTGATCTCATGGGCGATCGAGGCTGAGAGCCTGCCTGTGACGGCCAGCTTCTCTGTCTCGCGCAACGCCTGCTCGGCGCGCAGCCGCTCGGTAATCTCGATCAGCACCACCCCAGCCCAGCGAGTTACCTGGGTTGCGGTGCGCACCGGATACACGTTCACAAGCCAGTGCCGCATGGTCTCCCTGGCTTCCTTTATGCCGGAACGCGGAGGATCCAGAGCGGAGACCTCCAGCTCCTGCGCCGAGGTTCCCTGCTCAAAGACGCGCCCGATGGCGAGCTCCAGATCCCTGGATGCCTCGGGCGTGAAGACCTCATCGATGCGACGCCCCAAAAACTGCGTAGCGCCCAGAGAATGGCTCTCCGTAAGGAAGTGGTTTACCCGAACAAAACGGCATTCCCGGTCGAAGAAGGCGATGCCGATCGGCGCATGAGCCAGCATGGAGTCGAGCAGCGCAAGTGTGTCGCTTAATCCGCTGCGCTGCTCCTCGATGGAGGCAACCATGAGATTGAAGGCTATGGTGAGATCGGCAGCTTCGTTGCGGCTCGTCACCCGGAGGGGAAAGGCTGTGAGGTCTTCAGGGTTTTGGATGATCGAGCGCGTAGCCGCAAGCAAGCGAGTGAGCGGGCGAGTGAGTGACTTGGCGATGAGAGCGGCGAGAATTGTGCATGCCAACAGGACCGCGGCTATGCCAAGCGCTGACACCCGGAGTGCCTCTTGAAAGTCCGCGCGTGAGCTGGGATCCTTAGGGTAGATCCAGATGTAAGCTACTGGCTCGCCACGCAGCTGGACCGGCATGACAGCGAAGTTCATGCCATCCGGGCGTTTCAGTATCTTGAGAGAATGCACGCTGGAAAGAACCTGGTGTTCAAAGGGGGTTAGCGAGTTGGTGCCGTCGAGCCGGGGATCGGAACTCGCCAGGGCAGTGCCGGTTAGGTCGGTCACCTTGGCACTTGCGATGGTTGGGAATTTCAGCATGGAGGTAACCACGGTATGCAGCATCTCCGTGTCGTGGTCGCGCAGGGCCAGGCGACTGATCACCGCCAGTTCACTGGCCTGGTAGTCGAGCCGGCGCAGCGTGCGCTGGTGGGCTTCGTCAGCTCGCTCGTTAAAGAGCACGGCGGAGAAGAAGCCAAGGGCAAGCAGCTCAAATAGCACCAGGCTTGCCGTCAACTGCCCGCGAATTGTGCGCAGTCCGTGGAACCTCACGCTGCTCCTTCACTGACTTGGACCAAGGCTCACCTGAACTCACTACCCTGATGAAGGTACGCCTCCACGATGTGCATGCGACCTCCGGATCACTCCTGCAGCCTAGTGCGCTCCTACACTTGCGGAAGCCTTGCCGGTCACCTGCTCAAGCGATCTATGCTCCATCTTGCTGGCTAGGTCGTCGGCAATCTGGCGGCCGTGGAAGCGCCCATTCTCAATAAAGATCTCGTTGGTGCGCATACCGGCCACGATGACTCCGGCCAGATAGATGCCCGCGACATTACTTTCCAGCGTCTCCGGGTCACAGTCGGGCAGTCTATCCACACCCTCGAGACGGACCCCGAGCGACTCAAGGAAGCTGAAGTCCGGGTGATAGCCGGTGAGCGCAAAGACAAAGTGGTTCGGCAGCGTTCGCTCGCCCTCGGGTGTCGACAGGGTGACAGAATCTTGATCGATGCAGGTCACGGTTGAATTGAAGTATGCGGCGATCTCTCCATTCTTCACCCGGTTCTCGAAATCGGGCAGGATCCAGTACTTGACGTGCCGGTGCATGGCCGGCCCACGATGGACAAGCGTGGTACGGACCCCATGACGCCAAAGGTCCAGCGCTGCGATAGCCGCCGAGTTCTTCCCCCCGATGACCAGCACATCCATGCCGTAATAAGGGTGGGGATCGTCATAGTAGTGCATCACCTTGGCTGCATCCTCACCCGGGATCTTCAGGTAGTTAGGCAGATCGTAGTAGCCGGTTGCCACAACGATCTTGGCTGCGGTGAGCACCTGCGCGCGGTTGAAGCGGTCCGTGGTGTGGACCCGGAAGGCGCCGTCAGAGCCCTCAAGCGAGTCTACATGCAGGTACTGGCGGATATCGAGAGCGTATCGCTCGGCGACCTTACGGTAGTACTCAAGCGCCTCGTTGCGATTAGGCTTCTGGTTTTGGCTGGGAAAAGGGATGTCCCCTATCTCGAGCAGCTCTGGGGTGGTAAAGAAGGTCATGTGGGCCGGGTAGTGATAGATGGAGTTGCAGAGGCAGCCCTTGTCTACCAGGACCGCTCTGAGGCCACGCCGCTGGGCTTCAATGGCGCATGCCAGGCCGGTCGGGCCGGCACCGATGACCAGAACGTCTGCATCGTAGGCGGTGACTGCGGGCTTCAAAGATGGATCGATCATCAGCAGGGTCCTCAGTCTTAAGCTTAGACGAAGGCTGCCGCGTTCAGGACCCTGGTATTTGGATCAGCTAGAAGCAGGCTTCGCACCATCCAGCAACTCCAGCGGTCGCGACCGCAGCACAGCTCCTCCCATGGATTTGTCCTGCTCGATTTACTCTAAACAGGTCGCTGTTTGCTCCAGGAAGTCGCTTCCTGTGCAGTTCCGCACCAGCCAAGGAGATGCCCGCCCATGTCGCAACCGGTACGCCAGGAGAAAGATTCGCTCGGCTATGTTGAGGTCCCTGTAGATGCCTACTACGGAGCCCAAACCGCACGTGCGATCGAGAACTATCCCATCTCCGGCATGCGCGCGCACCCTCTGCTCATCCGCGCTTTCGGACTCGTCAAGCAGGCGGCTGCCCAGGCCAACAAGACTCTTGGGCTCCTCGACCCTCGTCGCGCAGACGCGATCCTCACTGCCGCCGGCGAGCTTGCCGAAGGCAAGTGGAACCACGAGTTCTTGGTCGATGTCTTCCAGGCCGGCGCCGGGGTGAGCTTCCACATGAACACCAACGAGGTGATTGCCAACCGCGCGAATGACCTGCTGGGCGGCAAGCTAGGCGAGTACGCGCACGTGCACCCGAACGATCACGTGAACTATGGCCAGTCAACCAACGACGTCTTTCCGACCGGGATGAGAGTCGCCACGCTGCTCGCGCTCGAAACGCTCTACCCTGCGCTCGACGCGATCGCCGCTACCTTTGCTGCCAAAGCGAAGGAGTTTGACGGAGTCATGAAGTCCGGCCGCACGCACATGCAGGATGCCGTGCCGATCCGCCTGGGCCAGGAGTTTGCCGCCTACGGCCTGGCGTTCGCGAAAGGGCAAGGCTTCCTGCTGCTTGCTGCAGATTCGCTGCGCGAGCTCGGCCTGGGCGGCTCGGCCGTCGGCACCGGCATCAACACGCACCCGGACTATCGCGCCCTCGCCATTACCAACCTGGCGAGCCTCAGCGGCCAGCAGCTTACCCCTGCCGGGGATATGCGCTGGGCCATGCAATCGAATGCCTGCATGGGTGAGGTTTCTTCTGCCCTGCGCGGCCTAGCGCTCGAGCTGATTCGCATCTCGAACGACATTCGCCTGCTGTCCTCAGGGCCCAACACCGGCTTTGCCGAGATCTACCTGCCCAGCCTGCAGCCGGGCTCGTCGATCATGCCAGGCAAGATCAACCCCGTACTTCCGGAGCTTGCCGCGATGGTCGGCTTCCAGGTCGTCGGCAACGACGCTGCCACGGCCATGGCCCTGCAGGCCGGGCAGCTGGAGTTGAACGTCATGATGCCGACGATGGCCTACAATACGCTGCAGAGCATCACCATCCTGGCAAATACGCTCCACCAGTTTGACACCCGCTGCATCGCCGGCATCACGGCCAATGTGGTCCGCTGCAAAAGCTATGCCCAAAGCACCGTCTCGCTTGCCACCGCGCTCAACCCATATATAGGTTATGCTCGCGCAGCCGATATCGTGAAGGAGTCGGTCGCTACCGGTGTATCGATCATCGCCATCGCTCGCGACAGGAGGCTGCTGAGCGAGGAGCAGATCGCCGAGATCTTGGACCCGAAACGGATGACCGAACCGCAGTATCCACTCGAGACCTCGAAAGAGCGTGATCGACAGGTGTAGAGTAGAAGCCGCAGATGCGCTTCTTTCTTGCGCATGTGGGAGGTAAGCCCCATGCACATCTCCACCAACATCTCACACTGGGTTTGTATCGGAACAGGTCTTCTGCTCGTCGTGGTGGGAATCATCTCCGATGCTCGCCGGCAAGTGACCACCGTGGCCGCTATTGCCGCCACCGGCCAGAGCGACTCGCAGGGTTCGGGTCTGGGCAAGCGTCTCATCCTGATCGGCATCGGTCTGTTTGCCGTCGCCTACGGTATGTCGCGCGTGCTCAGCTAGCTTAGGAACGCCTGCGCCGGCCGACGCTCGACTCCCGGGAGCCGGCCGTGGCGTTGAGCCTACTGCCGGCCCCATCGATAGACCAGCCCTGAAGTGAAACCAAGATTATGTTGCAGCTCGCTGCCATAATCGGTGAGCAGGTACTGCGGTGTGAGCCGCACCGCCAGGGTAGGACTCAGGTTGTAGTCCACAGCCGCTCCCACACTCACGTTGAAGACATTACCGTCAGGATAGAGGCCCACATCCTGCGCGCTGAAGCCGCCAGTACCTGTGCTGAAGTTGCCGTGACCGATGCCGGCAAGCACCTGGGCGTTCCAGCTCCAGTGCTGGCTCTCGTAAAAGTGGTACTGCGGGCCAGCCATAAAGGTGTACTGGGAGATGCTGGGCTTGGAGACGCGGTAAGGGTTGATCAGCGTGTTCGCGATCCCATAGTAGCCGCGGAAATCTCCGGTAATGCCGAGCTTGGGCCGCACCCACTCGGTGATGCCGATGTTCCAGGCCTCTTCATTCAGGTGTTGCAGCGACGGGCCGGGTCGGAAGCGAAGGTAGCCGCCGCCGCCATACACCTCATATTTGTGCGAGTAGGTGTCCTGAATCACCTGCTGCTGGCGCATGCGGCGGCGGGTCTGTACCCGGGCCTGCGCATCCCTCAGAATGCGGGCTCGCTCCTGCGGAGTCTGCTGCGGGATTTCGGTGATGGGCTGGGTCTGCTGCGCATCAGGCTGGGGGCTGGCGGGCTGCTGAGCGGCAGGTGCAGCTGGGGAAGAGCTCTGGGCCCGGAGGCCAGAAGGGAAGGCGAGCGCACAAAGAAGGGCGGGATACCCCAGGTATCCGGGGCGAAAACGGTGTTGCATCAATCCTAAAGCCTCCACTGCTTCTGGCAAGATGGGGGGAAACACCCTTGCCTTTCTATTAGAGCATCTCCCAGCGGCTTCGGTAGATTGCCGCCATCCGACGCCCTTGCCCAGCAAAGCCCACTCGAGGTACACACTTAAGAGAGCGCGCACTGCAGCAAATGAAACGCGCAGCTTTGAACATGATCACAGTAGACGCCACAGGCCAGCAATCGTCAGTGTGCTTTCCTTGTCTGAAGGCCATAGCAAGTAGATCGCTCGGCGCCTCATCGATACTGTGAAAGGTTACTGTGAAGATGCTCCACAGGGGTTAGCACAATGCGCGGTTTTCTGATCGGCCTGCTTCTTGGACTCATTACTGTCCCACTTGGTGCGGCGCTTTATCTGCGCTACGGCAGGGTTCCTGTCGCGGTGACCGATCCTGCCTTTCCGCAGGAACATGCCATTGTCATGGGTCCTTTGCATGCCCGCATCGACAAGGAGATGCCGCGCTCGGTGCCCCTGGAGGCGAGCGCGAGCAACCTGCTGCTCGGCGCCCAGATTTATCGGACCCAGTGCGCAGCCTGCCACGGGCTCTACGGGCGCGACTCCAGCTTCGCCGCGCACATGTATCCCGACGCGCCGCAGCTCTGGGCTCCGCATGGCGATGGCGTGGTCGGGGTGAGCGATGACCCCGCCGGGGAGACCTACTGGAAGGTCAGCAACGGCATCCGGCTCTCCGGCATGCCGGCCTATGCGCAGGTGCTCAATGAAACCCAGATGTGGCAGGTCTCCGTGCTGCTTGCCCATGCCAACCAGGCGATGCCAGCCGAGGTGCTCACCTTGCTGAAGCAGCCGCTCATCCCCGAGCTTGCGCCTGAGCATCTGCCGCAAAGCGGTGAGACCCACATGCCGACGAGCGCGCTTGACGGGCCGCCTAAGCCCTAATACTTGGACTTGATCGCGTAGGTCGCTCCAATGGTGAATTGAAATGAGTTCCGCTTGGTCGCGGGCAACGTGACCGGTGCGTTGTTCAGGTATGAGTCAAGCGAGCCCACGGTGAAGCCGAAGTTCTTGTAGGTGGGAAAGGTGAGCGTGTCCGTCTCGGTTGCAGAGTACGCGTGCGGATTATTGAAGGCAGGCAAGAAGCTCAGCTGCTGATTGAAGTTAATCTTCATGGGCAAGGTCAGCAGGTAATTGGCGGCAATGGTCGCGCCGATCAAGTTCTGGTTAGAATCGACGGCCGAGCCGAAAAACTTCTGGCTCTCGAACTGGCCGACGATTTTCAGGTCCAGCTCGTCTTTCGGCCGCTTCAGCGCCGTCCAGCCCACGCCGACGCCGTACACCTGTTGCAACTGCAGCGATTGGGCGTAGTTGTGGTCGAAGGAAAGATCGCCCAGATAGTAGTAGCGCGCGGAGAAGTACTCGTCCCGTTCCCCGTCGCCATGCAGGATGTTGCTCTTGGTCTCGCTTTCAGGCATCAAGGTTCCCGCGTCCACGTAGGCGGGCGACGTGATTTTGCCAAACGACGAGCTGAAGTCTACGGTGGTACGGTTCCGCGGCTTGAGCCAGTTGACCGTGGGCACGATGCGCGCAAGGGCCACCGCAGAGGTCACCGTGTACTGGTTCTCGGTCGCTTTTACCAGCGTTACGCCGGCAGTCGCGCTGCCGTTCCAGGCTTGCAGCAAGCCGGGTGACTGCAGCAGCTGCTTGTCGAGCGTGGCCTGATCGATGACGTAGGCAGCGTTTGCCGTCGGGATAGAAGGGATCGGGTGAGTCGCCGCAGCGGTCCCCTGCAGGTGAATTCGCTGGTCCCTTACCGTCGGCTGCCCAATAGAGATCTGCCCTTCGCCCAGCTTGCGGTCTGGAGTCACGCCTTTCTCAAGGACCGCAAAGTTACCCACTGCGTGCAGCTCCTTGATCTTGTCCCAGGTCACATTCACGTCGCCTACCAGGTCACTGTGGAAGGTCACCGTTCCATTCACAACCCGCAGCAGTTTGCCGCTGAGATGATCCCCATTGGTGAACGTGATGACGTCTGGCGCAGCAGCGGGAGCCTTGGCCGGCTCACCGGCATACAGCCAGGGCGCGAGAACGACGGGGCATAACGCGGTTAAAGCCAGGCGGCCGGCCAGGCCGGATCCAGCAGAGCTGCGAGCTTGCCTCAAGCAATAAGCTCCTCTCAAAAGGTGTCAAACGATTGTAGCTGCGACCCCAGGACCTCTATTGAACCGGCCTTCCAGCGGGCCAGCGCGGTCCGGTACTCTCGCGATCAAAGCCTGCTTTAACTGCCGAGTACCGTTCTCATCGCGCCGGACGTAAACTAACTGTATGTCGATCACCCGCGAACAAGCTCTGGATTACTTCCGCTCCGACGACCTGATCGGTCTTGGTATGGACGCCGATGCGCTGCGACGCAAGCTGCACCCCGAGGGCGTGGTGACCTACATCATCGATCGCAACATCAACTACACCAACTTCTGCACCGAGTACTGCACCTTCTGCGCCTTCTACCGGCCGCTCAAGGGCAAGCTTGCCAGTGAGGGCTACGTCCTCGACTTTGCGACTATCTACGCCAAGATCGCGGAGACGCTGGAGATGGGCGGCACCGGCGTGCTGATGCAGGGCGGCCTGCACCCTGACCTGAAGATCGAGTGGTTTGAGACGCTGCTCAAAGGCATTCGGGAGCGCTTCCCGTCCATCTGGCTGCACTGCCTTTCGGCATCCGAAATTCTGGCCATTGCCGAATACTCTGAGCTCTCACTCCGTGACACGATCATGCGGCTGCGCGATGCAGGCCTGCAGTCGATCCCGGGCGGAGGCGCCGAGATCCTCGACGATGAGGTCCGCTTCAAGATCGCGCGGCTGAAGTGCCGGACGGAGGACTGGCTGGCAGTGCACCGCACAGCCCACCAGCTTGGCATGCGCACCACCGCGACGATGATGTTCGGGGTCGGCGAGACAGTGGAGCACCGCGTTAACCACTTTGAGCAGGTGCGCCGGCTGCAGGAGGAGACCGGAGGGTTTACCGCCTTTATTCCTTGGAGCTTCCAGCCCAACAACACGGCGCTCGGCGGCCGCGGGTGGGACGAGGCGACGGCTGTCGAATACCTCAAGGTGCTGGCTATCTCACGGCTTTATCTGTCCAACATCGAGAACGTGCAGTCCAGCTGGGTGACTCAAGGATTGAAAGTGTTGCAGATGGGCCTGCGCTTCGGCGGCAACGATGTCGGCTCGGTCATGCTGGAAGAGAATGTCGTAAAGGCAGCAGGCACATCCAACTGCACCACGGAAGAAGAGTTGCGGCGCATTATTCGCGATGCAGGCTTCAGGCCAGCACAGCGCGACACGCTTTATACGACTTTGTTCCTAAACTAAGTCGCGCCCTGGCGGCGAGCTGCTGCCAGGATCTTGTATCCGTGTGCTCACCCCTCCACCTTTCTCACGTGAGCCATGATCCACGCGTTTAGTTCGTCCTCTTTCAACTCGCCGCTTGCCACCGCCAGCATCCCCTGGAAGGCTTGCATGGGATCAGCTGTAAGCACGTATCCATGGATATCTAGGAGAGCGCCCATCGCAAGGAATGCAGCCCGCTTGTTCCCATCGCTAAAGGGGTGATTGCGGGCGATACCTACAGCGTAAGCTGCTGCCAATTCCGTCAACGTTGCGTCTTCGCGGTAGTTGTGTATCTGCCGTGGACGAGCCAGCGCCGACTCGAGCAGCCCTTCATCACGCAGTCCACGTAACCCACCGTGCTCGGCGAGGCTCTCCTCATGCAACATGAGAAGCGCTCGCTTGCATATCCACTTAAAGACAGCTTTGTCACTTCGCAAGCGCCTTAAAAGTCTCCCGGTACTGCTTCATAAAGCGACGTCCAGCCTCGAGCTGCTCCTGCAATGCCTGATCATAAGGAGTCAATAAATACCCGTCCTGTGTCTCCGTCGCAAAAAGCATGTCGCCCTTCTCCACCTTCAACCGCGCCAGCATCTCCTTCGGAATCACGGCTCCAATCGAGGTTCCCATCCTGGTTAACTTCAGTACAGCCATCGGATTCTCCTTGCATTACTATACCTATACGAATGCGCGTAGAGCCACTCTCTCCTCTACAATCAAGCCATCTTCCGTGGAGGCTGGACACTGCTCGTACGCAACGCTTCAGCCTTCTCGGCCACGCTCGGCTTCTACGTTCAGCGCGGGTTCTCGCACTACCTGCACACGCACTATGCCGATCCGACCTTTGAGCATCTGTACCGATGGAACTGGTTTGATGCAGCGCTGCTGATTCCCTACTTCGTCGTGATGATCATCCTCGCGTTCTACGGCGTGCATCGCTACCAGCTCGTCTGGCTCTACTATCGGTATCGCAAAAATGCGACCGGCGAGCCGGCTACCAAATTCGAAGAGCTACCGCACGTCACCATCCAGCTCCCCATCTTTAACGAGCAGTACGTGATCGACCGGCTGATCGAAGCCGTCTGCCACCTTGATTACCCTAAGAACAGGCTCGAGATACAGCTGCTCGACGACTCGACAGATGAGACCGAGCAGGTTGCAGCGGCGATCGTTAAGCGTTACCGCGCGGCCGGATACCCGATCGAGTACATACACCGTACCAACCGCTACGGTTACAAAGCCGGGGCTCTCGACTTTGGCTTGACCACAGCGACCGGCGAATTCATTGCCATCTTTGACGCCGACTTTGTGCCACCGCCTGACTGGCTGCTGAAGGTAATTCATCACTTTGCCGAGCCTAAAGTCGGCATGGTGCAGACGCGCTGGACACACCTGAACCGCGACTACAGCTTTCTTACCCAGGTCGAGGCGATCCTGCTCGACGGCCACTTCGTGCTGGAGCATGGGGGCCGGTCCAGGGCAGGCGTCTTCTTCAACTTCAATGGCACTGCGGGCATGTGGCGCCGTATTGCGATTGAAGAGGCCGGAGGTTGGCAGCACGACACGCTTACCGAAGATACAGACCTAAGTTACCGGGCGCAGCTGAAAGGTTGGGACTTTAAATACCTGCAGCACGTGGAGTGCCCGGCCGAGCTGCCGATTGAGATGACCGCCTTCAAGACCCAGCAGGCACGCTGGGCCAAGGGCTTGATCCAGACATCGAAGAAGATTCTGCCCAGAGTCTGGAAGAGCGATGCGCCACTGCACACCAAGATTGAAGCGGTCTACCATCTCACCGCCAACCTAAGTTATCCACTGATGGTGGTTCTCTCGGTGCTGCTGATGCCGGCAATGATCATCCGCTTCTACCAGGGTTGGTTCCAGATGTTGCTGATCGATTTTCCGCTGATGATGATGTCGACGTTTTCCATCTCGTCCTTCTACCTAGTCTCGCAAAAGGAGTTATACCCGCGCTCCTGGTGGCGCACGCTGCCCTATCTCCCTTTTCTGATGGCGCTCGGCATCGGGCTGACTGTTACAAATACGCGCGCGGTGCTGGAGGCACTTCTAGGCATCCAGAGCTCCTTCAAACGAACGCCAAAGTATCGGGTGGAAAAACGAGGCGAGCGGTCTACCGCAGCGATCAAGTACCGTAAACGGCTCGGCATTGTGCCGTGGATCGAGCTGGCGATCGGCTGCTACTTCGCGACGACAGTCTGGTACGCGATTGCGAACGAGAACTACTTCACGGTTCCCTTTTTGCTGCTCTTCGTGGTGGGCTACTGGTACACGGGTTTACTTTCCCTGCTGCAGGGCCGCTTCGAGCGTTGGCGCGGCGGAGCAAATTTGGATGAGTCGTCGCCAAAGCCGTTTCCTGTCGGCGTTTAGCTAAGCTACGAAACAACGGCGTACCCGTTGCGACTGATCTGATTTTCTCGCCGCGTTCGCTCGGCAACATCTAGACTCATCTGCATGCCGCCTCTTCGCCGACTTACCGCTGCCCTGCTGCTTCTGCTATCGGTTGCCGCCCACGCGCTCGAACGTCAGCCTTCTGCGATCTATCATGCGCGTCGCGTCGCACTTGCTGCAAAGCTGAATGGCGGTGTTGCGATCCTGTTTGCGAATGCAGAGCCTGAGCTCGAGTATCAGAAGTATCGCCAGGACGAAGACTTCTATTACCTGACCGGATGGAATGAACCTGATGGGGTGCTGGTGATCGAGGCGCCTGTCGCCGCCTACGGCGATCAGCCTGCAAAACCCTACCGTGAGGTTTTCTTCCTGCCTGAGCGCAATCCACGCAGGGAGCTCTACACCGGCGTCAAACTCGATGCGGCTACTCCGGGTGCGATTGAAAAGGCCGGTGTCGACGCAGTGGCTCCTATGACCTCGTTAATAAAAGAAGTCAGCCACATAGCCTCTGCAAGCACGCGCAGGCTGCCGTGGGGCGAGCCGGATTCGGCGCCCACCACGGCGCTGGTATCGCTCGTCACGCTTGCCGTGGGTGGATCGTCGGCGCCAACGATCAACGATGTAAGTGTGCCTATTCTCGAACTGCGCAAGATCAAAGACGCAGGCGAGATCGCGCTCTTGCAAAAAGCGTCGGACGCGTCCGTTCAGGCACAGTTGGCCATGATGCGCTCTATCCATCCGGGACAAAACGAACGCACCGTCGAAGGAGTTATTTACGCGGCCCTGCTGGCAAACGGCTGCGAGCGACCCTCTTACCCTGCCATCGTCGGTTCCGGTATCAACTCGACCGAGTTACATTACTCGGCCGATGAGAACACCATGAAGAGCGGCGACGTGGTCGTCGTCGATGCTGCCGGAGAGTACTCCATGTACGCGTCCGACATTACGCGGACTTTGCCGGTTAGCGGTCACTTCAGCGCGCGCCAGCGCGAGATCTACAACATAGTTCTCGGCGCGCAGAAGGCCGCGATGGATGCCTTTGTCGCAGGTAAGTCACGCATCAATGACAGCTACCACCAATACCCCGAATCGCTCGATACGATTGCCTGGAATTACATGAACGAGCACGGCAAGGACCTCCACGGTCAGCCGCTGGGTAAGTACTTCATCCACGGCCTCGGGCACGGCGTTGGCATCGATGTGCATGACTCGCTCGACACCGACCCGATCCAGAAGGGCCAGGTCTTTACGATTGAGCCAGGTATCTACATTCCAGCAGAGAAGATCGGGATAAGGATCGAAGATGTTTTCTACGCCTCGCCAGAGGGAAAGCTTATTCAACTTACCGCGGCGCTGCCGAAGACAGCCGAGGCTGTCGAAGCAATCGTGCTGGGCGAAGACAAAGAAAAAGCGCGGCCTACACGATAAGTCAGTGTAGGCCGCCCTGGTATCTCGTAGGTTGATCTCAGCAGCCGGCGGGAGTCCGTCGCCTGCTACGACAATCAACCACATCTAACAAGCCCTAGAAGCGAAGACCAACGGTGACCGGGATCAGCTCTTCGGTACCAGTGTGCACGACCCCGTTGGTTGCATCCGTCGCGCTCTCCCGCGGAGTGTCGGCGAACACATACCGTGCTTCGGCAAAGAGCTTGGCACGTGAGTCTGGTCCGAACGGCTTGAACGAGATACCGGTTCCGAGATTGTAGCCAAGCGCATTATCGCTATAGCTGCTAAAGGTCTGGTTGGTTACATAAACTCCGTAGAAGCTCTGTTCCTCGACGGGCGCCGTGAAGTTGATGGTCTTGTGATACCAGCCAACGCCACCTATCACATAGCCGGCGTACGTGTGCTTGTTGCTGTTGTAGTAGTAGTACATCGGCTCCGCGGTCACACTGTTGGTGTGCACGTTGCCGCCGATCGAGGCGATGTCATTGGCTGCATACGTGTAAGGGTCGCTGTTATAGACAGCAGACAACGTTGCGCCAGGGATCTTGTTGGTGTGGTACTGATACTCGCCTAAGAGGGTGAAGCGCTTGCTGAAGGCCCAGCCCGCGCCGGCAAGAATATTGCCGCCCCAGCTGTCGGTCCCATAATTGGTTCCATTGCCGATCGCCGTGGTAAAGCCGCCGCTCACATCATTACCAATTGGCGCCGTGAACCCGCCGCCTACCTCAAAGGCCACGTGACTCCAGCGGCTCTCATGATAGCCGCTGTAGCCGCCATTGCCGCCCCCATACTGGGGCGAGGCAACTGCTGCTGCTCCCGTCGGTGCCGAGCCGATCGAGGAACCATCGATATCTTCTCCAACCAGCAAGGCATGGTTGCTGGAGCTGGAGTAGTTAGGCTGCTGAGCAGCCAGCGGGAGAGCCGCCAGCGCGCAGGCAGCCGAAAGGGCAAGCAAGCGCTTGCTGAAAGAGCCAGCAGGTTGCGAAATGATCTCGAGGGGGAAAGACATCTGGATAAGTAACTCCTCAAATACAGGCTCGACTGCAGCGGACAGTGCGCCGCAGTTCGGCAGAGTGCTCTTGTGGTGAGAACCCTAAACTTTAGATTTGGACGTGCCAGCGCCCGCAATTGTTTATTCACCTTGCGACGAAGACTTGCGCTGAGGCAATCAGCAGGAACAGGCTGGCACGCAACGGCCCTTATGTTTGCTGCCGCACAAAGTCTCAGCACTCCGGAAGCGGCTCGCTTCAAGCCTGGCGGCTTCTCCTAGAGCTCCTTCGTCCAGGCTGAGGGCAAGTCTCCTGCGCGACCTGCCTCCAGCTTGCGGGCTTTCTGAGGCTGGCCTTCTCCTAGTGGATGTCGAACTGCTCCGGATGCAAAGCCGGGTCGCTCTTGATGATGATTGTCTTGGTCACCATCTCTTCAAGTTCGTTGATCCACTTCGCATTATTCGCCTTGAGTTGCTTGACGACCTCAGGGTTGACGCGCAACATCACGTCTTTGCCGTCGAGGTGCTTTTGCATCTTGCGCATCTCGGTGTAGATCTCGTTGCACACCGTGACGGGGCTCTTGACCATGCCGGTGCCCGTGCAGGTCTCGCAGGTGACGGAGAGGGTACGCTCGAGCGACTGCTTGACGCGCTTGCGCGTGATCGCTACCAACCCAAAGTCGTTGAACTGCAGCACCTTAGACGGTGCGCGATCATTCTTGAGCTCCTCTTCAAGTGCCGCAAGCACCTTGTTACGATTCTTGCGCTCGTCCATGTCGATAAAGTCAATGACGATGATGCCGCCCAAATCACGCAGGCGTATCTGCCTGACGATCTCCGGAATGGCATCGAGGTTCGTCTTGACGATCGTGTCCTCCAGCCGCGACGTCTTGCCAACATACTTCCCGGTATTGATATCGATCGCTACCAAGGCTTCTGTCTGGTTGATGACGATCGAGCCACCGGACTTGAGCCAGACCTTCGATTTGAGCGCCTTCGAGATCTCTTCCTGAATGCCGAAGTGCTCGAAGAGTGGGGTCTCCTTGGTGTAGAGCTTGACCCGGCGCACGAGACCCGGCTGAAAGCGATGGAGAAAGCGTGTGATGCGCTCGTACTCTGCTTCCGAGTCCACCCAGATCGTGGCAAAGTTCGACGAGACCTGATCACGCAGGATGCGCTCCACCAGGTTGAGATCGTGGTAGATCAGGGCGGGTGCCTTGGCGGAGTCAGAGCGCTGCTTGATCTCGGTCCACAGGCTGATCAGGAAGCGCAGATCCGCGCGAAGATCTTCTTCGCTCGCACCCTCAGCCGCAGTCCGCACGATAAAGCCGCCCGAGCTTTCCCCCTTCTCCGAGATCAGGATGCGCTTTAGGCGCAGGCGCTCTTCATCAGAGGCGATCTTGCGGGAGACTCCGACATGGTGCACGGTGGGCATGAAGACCAGGAAGCGCCCGGGCAGCGCAATATGCGAGGTGATGCGCGCGCCCTTCTTCGCGATCGGCTCCTTGGCAATCTGAACCAGGATCTCCTGCCCCTGCTTGAGCAGTTCCGAGATGATGGGTAGGTCCTGGGTCTGAGCTGACCGGCCGCGTCCGCCGGAGCGCCCCCCATTGCGGCTACCGTTGCGATTGTTGCTGCGTCCGCCCTGGCGCCCTCGGCCACGCGCTTCGCGTTCCTCGTCCGTCTGAGCCTGGCGCTGCGGTTCGCCGCCCAGCGCTTGCTGCGGCGCCTCTTCACCCTCGGTTTCTTCGTCGAACTCCTCCTGCTCCTCGTCTACTTCCTCAAAGCCAAAAGCGGACGCTCCCTCTTCTACTTCAGTCGACTGGGTCTCAGGATCATGGTGCAGGCGCTGTTCAAGATACGAGTCACGCACAGCGTCGCTGAGCGCTGAGGGGTCCAGGTGTTGGTCGAGGGTCTCTTCTTCCAGATCTTCCTGGTCGCCATCCTCTGCATGCGCCTGCATCGGCTCGAAATCGTACTCTTCTTCGTCGATGGTCTCTTCTTCAAGCAGGCCGAGGCCGGGCGCAAAGCCCTGTAGCCGATCGACCAGGTCCGAGAACTCAGTCGAAGCGAGGAGGCTCGAAGGTGCCTGCTGCGCGTTCGATTCAGATTCTTGCTGCTCCCCTGCAGCAAAGCCGGAAGTCGGGCTAGAGATCTCCTCATCGGCGGTGAGTGGCTCAGGCTCCCGAGGGAGCGCCACCTCCTCGGTGAATAACTCAGGAGCGGAGTAGGTCGGGACAGCGGCCAGATCCACACTCCCATCGGCATGCAGGATTTGGAGCCTCGGCGCCTTGGGAAAGGGCACCTGTACAGGAGCCGGCTCCGGATGTGCAGAGGCGGCAAGGGATCCAGCAAACTCAGGCACGGCCTCGCGCCCCTGCGCCTCGGCCAAGCTGGACTCTGCAGCGGGCTGAGGGGCTGCCCCAGCTAAATGCCCGCTGGGCTCAGCCATCGCCTCAGCAGGCTCAGCCTCGAAAGCGTGTGGCTCTTGCCGGGAGAATTCCTGATTCTCGGTTGTTGCCTCGGCAAAAGAGCGCATCACCTGCGGCTCCGCAGCCGATGGTTCTATCTCTGCGTCGAGCGCCGGGCTTCCCTCTACCTCAGGGCTGGGTAGACGCAGCTCGCTTGCTCCCCTGGGTGGCACGCGGTACGACGCCGATCCGCTTTCGGGTTCGTACTCCGCGGGTTCAGACGGGTGCACGATTTCGGGCTCGGCGACGTGGGGCGCGGCGGCCTCCTGCTCAGGCGAGAGGGCTGCAGCAATAAACTCGGATTCGGCTGCAACAGGTAGCTCATGCGAGGCAGAGAAGCCAGAGGGAGCCGCTTGATGTCCGTCATAAAAGACATGCTTGGACTCTGTGCCAGCCTCCGCCTCGGCCGGCTCAAAGGTCATGGCTGCCTCAGAGCTGGACTCGGCTGTAACTGGCTCACTCTCTGAGAAAGCAAAGATAGGCCCGTCGTCTACGCGCTCAGCAGGAGTCAGTTCACCGTCCGCAAGCGGATCAACAACCGCTTGCTGCGAATCCATCTCCACCGCGGCAAGCTCCTCGTGGAAGGGGCTGTAGACCTCCGCAATCGGGGCGGCAAGCGAATCGGCACCGCCTTGCGCGGGGATCGGCTCCTCGGCTGCTGTGCTCTCATCTCCTGCTTTGCGGCTGCTCTGCTCCGGCTGTGACCCTACGAGAGGTACGCTCTCAGAGGCAGAGAGATCAGTCGAAGAAGCCGCGGGCTCTTGGGGCGCGGCGTGCATTGGGGAGGGCTCGCGATAGCGGGAGATCGTCTCCCCGGGGAGAACTGCGCCACCATCCCAATCGTCCGACACCTCCACCAGAGTGGCGGGCCTAGGCGCGACGTAGTTCACAGCTCGCACATGTTTCGGCACGGTTGCGGTCGCAGCAGGAGCGCTGCCCGGCTCCGCGGGTACAGTGCCGTACTTCGAGATCGACTCGCCGGGCAGCACGATGGTGCCCCCGAATGCGGGAGCAAGCGGGTTTTCTTCAGGGAAGGGGACGCGCGCTCGGCGCTCCGCATCCCGAGGGCGGTCGGGCTCATGCGCAGGCGCGAGTCCAGGTGCGAGTCCAGGCGCGAGTCCAGGTGCGAGTCCAGGCGCGGGTCCAGGTTCAAGTTCTGGTGCAACTTTAGGTGCAGGCGAGGAGCGCTCCAGTGTCGAAGCCTGGGCGTACGGCTCACGCGAGCGGCGCGAGCCTCGCCCCCGGCCTTGCTCTCGTCCTTGATCTCGTCCTAGCTGGCGGATCTCAGGAGCGTGAAGAACCTCCACGCCTCCCGGAGCACCATGCTCAACAAGAGGGAACGACTCTCCAGATAGATCTTCCATCGGGTCGGCCTCTTCAAGCGGCTGCGGCGCTTCCTTCTGCGGCAGACGTCCATCAAGCTGAGGCAGTCCAGCGCGCACACCACGACGGCGACCCCGCCGGCCGCGCCATCGACGCGTGCCTTCGGGACTCTCGTCATCCCCTTTTTCTTCGAGATCCTGGGCGGCCGGCACAGCTTCCCGGAGGGGAGCCACCACCTGCTCGCGGGCTCGCTCCCGGCCCGCGCGCCCACTCCCACGCGTGGGCTCCGCCTGCGTCTGTGCGGGACGACGGCCGCCACGCTCCGGTTGGCGATCTGCTTGACGATCCTGCTGGCGATCCGGTTTGTGCTCTGGGTTGCGCTCCGCACCGCGTTCCGGTGCCCGTTCGCCGCCGTTGCGCTCCGCAGCGTAAGCCTGGGGCTCTTCGCCGCTCTCAGCACGCGCAGGCGCCTCGCGCCGGCCGCCATTGCTCTCAGTTGTGTACTCATCCGCGTCTTCCTGGTCTTCCAGAAAGTCGGTGACATAGAGGAAGGCGTCCCGCTCGAGTCCCACGTCAACGAAGCTGGATTGCATGCCGGGAAGCACGCGGGTGACGCTGCCCTTGTAGATCGAGCCCGCAAGGGTGTACTCATTTTCACGCTCGTAGTAGATCTCTGCGAGCTGATCGTCTTCTAAAATCGCCAGCCGCGTCTCATGCGGCGTCACACTGATACAAATTTCCTTTGCCATTCTGCCTCTTTTAGACGAGGCAGGCCCTACCTTCGAAGGGGGCAGGAGCGGGATAGACGGAGCGATGGCCTTGGTTCCCCGGGATACTTCCTGCAGACGTGGCAAGAGATCTCGAACTAGCTGCGCCCACCCGGAGAGAGCTGGCGCATGGGTCGTTTCTAAAGGAGTGGCTGTCTTTCCGAACCACGTGGGAGCACAAAAAGCTGGTGACCGCTTCAGCCATCCATCGTGGCGGGGTCGTTACCCATCTTCCTGCGCTCATACCCGAATCCTGCCCGGCCGCTGAGTAGACACCCGCCTGGCCGGCTAAACTATCGTGAACTGCCTATTAACTTGTGGCTTGCTGTCCCGTGGACAGCGCTTCTTGTAAAGCTCTGCTGCAATGCTCTTAGGACCAGACCGCCGCTTTAGTTTACAAAGCGGTTCATGCGGACGTTCATCACCATTCCCAACGCCAGGAACGTGAACAGTACGGAGGATCCACCATAACTCATGAGCGGAAGCGGGATACCGGTAACGGGCATCAAGCCGATGACCATGCCGACATTGACCGCAATCTGGAAGATCAAGACCGCCACCACGCCCATCACCAGCAAGGTTCCTGGCAGGTCGGCAGCCGTTTGAGCGTTCTGAATCAAACGCATCAATATGAGGAAGTATAGCAGCAGCACAAGGACTGCGCCGACGAAGCCGTGCTCCTCGCAAAAGGCCGCGAAGATGAAGTCTGTGTAGGGGATAGGCAGGAAATCGCCCTGAGTCTGGGTGCCCTTGGTGGCGCCCCGGCCGAAGATACCTCCATCGCCGACCGCAATCAGAGACTGCCGGATCTGATAGCCGGAACCCTTCGGATCGTTGTCCGGGTTCATGAAGCTGGTGAGCCGGGCTTTCTGATAAGGCTTGAGAATCTTTCCTGAGCCCCAAACGCCACCGACAGCCAGCAGCCCTCCAAGCACCAGGATGGTTGCCTTCTTCCAGTCGATCCCGCCCAGGAAGAGGCCGGCAAGCAGGATGGGCGAGTAAGTGAGCGCTGTGCCAAGGTCCGGCTGCTTGAGCACAAGGAGCATCGGCACTGCAATGAGCGCAACACCTTTCGCTATGTCGGTCCAGCTGAGCGTTTTTCCGGCTTTGGAAGCAAAGTAGCGGGCGGCGGCAACGATCAGCACAATTTTGACCCACTCGGAGGGCTGGAAGTGGATCGGGCCGACCCGGATCCAACGCCTGGCTCCCAGCACCTTTTGCCCTACCAGTGGCACGGCGAGCAGCGAGACCAGGCAAAAGCCGTAGACCCAGTGGATGATATCGAGCAGCGAATGATAGTCAATGACCGAAAGCACAAACATTGCAATCAGACCACCCGAGAGCCAGAGGACCTGCATCTTCTCAAAGCCGACGAACTTGGTGTGCATCGTCGCCGAGTAGATCTCAAGGACCGAGATCAGCGATAGGACCAGGACAAAGGAGAGCAGGGTCCAGTCGAAGTCGCGGAAGCTGAGCAGGCGCGGTCTCATCGAGCCTCGCCTGCAACAGCCATTCGACGAGGTATCGTGAGCGAGGCACTCTGCTGTGTCTGGCCAGCAGGGTTCGGCAGTTTGCGCCCAGCGGCTTTGGTCTCGCGCATGCTTGGCGCGGATCGACCCACTTCCGCACTCGCGCTGGCCGCAACCTCCCCTCGGACGCTTACGCCAGTAGCCGCGCCAGGGTGGACAGGCACCCAGAAGTGCCCCGCACCCATCCCTTCCGGCATCGTCGATTGAGCCGTGGGCGAAGCAGCAGGGCGAGGCTTGGCCAACGGGTGGGCCGGGATCGCAGAAGGATCGCGAACCGGGCCGATCGCCGGCCCGAGATCAGGCGAACCCTTATGCTCGACGGCATCCTTCTCACCCGGCTGCGAGTAAACCGCGCCGACCTCGACCGCCTGGGCGACCGGTGGCGGCGGCGCCTGGATGTTGTTCTGCAGATGCCGCTGCTTATCGACAAAGGTTTCGATCACCTGCGCGGCCAGGTGCGCCGAGCCGGCGCCCCAGCCACCATGCTCCCAGAGCACGACAACGACGATGTCCGGGTTGCGCCGCGGAGCTACCCCAACAAACCAGGCGTTCGCGCGATCATTCTTGTTCGCGGAAACCAGCTTCGCGCCAAAGGAGTGGTTGACCACCTGCGCGGTGCCGGTCTTGCCAGCAAAGTCGATACCCTCGAGGTGCGAGGCATGGGCAGTCCCGCTGCCGCTGGTCGTCGCCGCCATACCATCGGTGATGATCTGCCAGGAGGCCGTGTCAAGATGCACGTCGGACTGGCCGGACCCGGGAAAGCTGTCCAGCATCGCCTCTTCATACTGGGCCGGTAGCTCGCTTGGAAAGACTAGGTGAGGCCGCTGCAGTACGCCGCCTGAGGCGATACCACCGATGGCGCGTGCCAGCTGGATCGGAGTCAGCGCAACCGCACCCTGCCCGATGCCTACCGAGATCGTCTCGCCCGCGTACCACTTGCGGTGATACTCCTTCATCGCCCACTCTTCGGACGGCATGATGCCCGTGGCTTCATTCGGCAGGTCGATGCCCGTCTTGCGGCCGATCCCCAGGGCATGCGCCCACTTGGCGATCTTGGTGATGCCGAGCCGTTCGGCGAGTGTGTAGTAGTAGGTATCGCAGGAGAGCGGGATGGAGTTGTGGATATCGACGTTGCCATGATGGGCATCGCAGGCAAAAAAGCGCCCGTAGAAGCTCGCCCCACCCTGGCAGTTGACCTTCAGCGTCTGGGCGACATTCTCTTCCAGTCCCGCCACCGACATGATCACCTTGAAGGTGGACCCAGGGGCCAGCTGCGCCTGGATCGCCTTGTTGAGCAAAGGATGGTTAGGGTCGGTGACCAGCTGGTTCCAGTCGTCGCGGCCGATGCGCACAGCGAACCGATTCGGATCAAAGACCGGCCGGGAGACCATGGCCAGGATCTCGCCGGTATGCGGATCCATGGCAATGATCGCCCCATTGCGGTCGCCCATCGCGTTCTCGGCTGCGCGCTGCACGTCGAGGTCAATGGTCAGCTTCAGGTCCTTGCCGGGGATGGCATGCTCGGTCCCGAGCACGCCCATCTCGCGCCCGTGTGAATCCACCAGCACATCGTGCGAGCCATCGGTGCCGCGCAGGATCTGGTCATAGGTCTGCTCAACGCCCGAGCGGCCCACCACATCGCCCGGCTCGTAGTAGGCGTACTGCGGGTTGGTCAGCATCTCTTCCGAGACCTCGCCGACGTAGCCGATCAGGTGCGCGGCAAAGCCGTCGCGCGGGTAGAGCCGTCGCTGCTCGTCGATGGTCTCGAGCTCCGGAAATTGGTCGCGATGCGCCTCGATAAACTCTTGCTCGTCCGGGGTGATGTCCTGCTTGAGCGGGATGGGTTCATACTTCGCCGTGATGCGATACTTCTTGGTGATCGCCTCCAGCTGGTCGACGGTCATATGCAGACCTTTAGCGATCATCGGCAGGTCAGCCGAGAGGTCGCGGCCCTGCTCGCGCACCAGGAAGCAGGAGACTGATGGATAGTTGTCGACGATCAGGCGGCCTTCGCGGTCGAGAAGCTTGCCCCTCGGCGCGAGGATCGGCACCTTGCGGATCCGGTTCGCCTCAGCGAGCGCGCGGTAGTTATCCTTGCCGATGACCTGCAGATGCCAGAGCCCCGAGACCAGGACCAGCAGGATCGCAGCGATCACGTACTGAAAGACACTCAGCTTGGTAGCCGACACTTCTTGTTCTTTGAGAGCCATGGCGGGGTTCCTACCATCTTAGGATAGACGGGTTGTGGGCGGGCATTGAGGCCGATCGCGGCGCACCGAGGTACCTCGCCATGTTCCACAAAGGGCTGGCAGCCGCGAGTCCTTCGGGGCGGCGATCTGCTTGCTACTCATCGCCACGGCGCGTCAGATCGAGCAGAGCAAAGAGCAGCACCCCGACTACCGCATTGATGGCAGCGCGCAGCGGCTCGTGAATCCAGCTCCAGCTCGCCGGCTCAGCGAGGAACCGGTGGACCAGCAGCCAGTAAAGAAAGCTGTGCAGCAGCGTGAAGAAGAAGGTAAAGAGCAGCCGCGCCACGTAGTTGTCGGTGTCTATCCGGTTGCCGAGCAGCCCGGCCAGGTACCCGATCACCGTGTTGGTGATACCAAAGACACCCAGCGGCTGGCGAGTCATCGCATCTTGAAGCAGGCCGATGATCGCGCCAGCGAAGGTGCCGGTGACCGGGCTGCGCCGAGCGATCGCGAAGTAGATGACCAGCAACAAGGGCAGGTCAAGTATGGCGAAAGGCGGAAAGTGCACCGGCACGAACGATTCCAGACCAATCGCGAGCAAAGGCGCGAAGAGCAGGATGAAGATTGGGAGGCTCGGCGCCTCGGTCTCACGGCGCGAAGCTGCTAGCAGCGCCATGGTCAGCCTTGCCCTTGGGGTCGGCTGGCCGGCGCAGGAGCAGGCGGGCGACTGCCATCATCGGGCACCACGGCCGGCGCTGGATTCCGCTTCACCGGCTTGGCTGCGCTGCCGGCAGGGGCAGAGCCGCTCGCCGCAGGGCGACGAGTGCTACTGCTGGCTGGCAGCGGCCCGTCCGCGATCACCCGTGTAGGCACCGAGGGCCGGGGCTGCGACGAAGACACAGCCGGGTTTGCCGGCACCGCGACCCGCGTGATCGTCCCATCCGCGTTCGTCCGGTTCACGTAGCGCACGCCGGACGCCGAGGGCGACACACCCGGCGCCGCGCTGGCCGCGGGAACAGCAACTCGCGTCACTGTCCCGTCGGCATTGGTCCGGTTCACGTAGCGTACCGCTGGCGTCGAGGCAGTCGCGCCCGACGTTGCCGGCACCGCCACCCGCGTGATCGTTCCATCCGCGTTCGTCCGGTTCACGTAGCGCACTGTGGCTGCCGAAGGAGCGCTGCCGGATGGTGCCCCAGGCGTTGCAGCGACAGCGACCCGTGTCACCGTGCCGTCGGCGTTGGTCCGGCTGACATACCGCACCGCAGAGGCTGAAGCACTCTCGCTCGCCGGTATCGGCACCGCGACCCGCGTAATCGTTCCATCCGCATTCGTTCGGTTGACATAGCGGACAGCAGGCGCCGAAGCAGTCGCGGTCGCGCCGCCTGTGCCACTTGTCGTCGCTGCAGGCACCGCCACGCGCGTCACCGTCCCATCCGCATTGGTGCGGTTGACATAGCGCACAGCAGACGCTGAAGCACTCTCGCTTGTCGGTATCGGCACCGCGACCCGCGTGATCGTTCCATCCGCGTTGGTCCGGTTGACGTAGCGGACAGCAGGCTTCGACGCAGTCGCGGTTGCGCCGCCTGGGCCACCTGCAGACGCTGCAGGGACCAAGACGCGCGTCACCGTTCCATCTGCATTCACTCGGTTGACATACCGCGCAGCGGAGCCTGAGGCAATTAGGTTGGCGGCTGGTACCGCTATCCGCGTCACCGTCCCGTCCGCATTGGTTCGATTGATATACCGGACCGCCGGCGCTGAAGTAGCCGCGCCTGGCGCCGCTGGAACCGCCAACCGCGTCACCGTTCCATCCGCATTGGTGCGGTTGACATACCGCACCGCGGGTGTCGAACCACTCGCACTGGCCGGCGCCGGCACCGCAACCCGCGTCACCGTCCCGTCCGCGTTGGTGCGATTGACATACCGAACTGTGGGCGCCGAAGCTGCCTCGCTGGGAGCCACCGGCACGGCCACCCGGGTCACTGTCCCATCCGCGTTCGTCCGATCCACGTAGCGGGCCGCAGGCGCAGCCTCATCCCCGTTCCCAGCTGCTTGCTCAGCATTGGCCTCAGCCGGGGGCACGGCAGAAGGGTGCAGCGCCGCATACCGGCGGGCTGCGTCTTCAGCCTTCGCATCCGCGACTGCCTTGCGTTGGGCCGCCATGGCTGCCGACGCAGCCGCAAAGGCTGGGTTGGTTCCAGCCGGCGCGTTATCTGTTGGATTAATGCCGCTGTCCGCGTTCTTTGCGTTGCGGCGCTCGGTGGCCGGCGTACCCTCAACCAGGGGCGCGTATCGCTCCCCCGGCTTCAGGCTCTCCGCCGGCGGAATCGCGCCGGGAGTGTAGTGATCCGCGTGCAGAGCCGCCGGGGGGTGCAGCGGTCTCGCGTCGGCCTCAGACGTCGCCGGCGACGCGTCAGGCGCCGAGTCAGGCGCATACGGGTCGATCTGATCTTTCGTGCTTGGCAGCCGCGCAGCCAGGATCTCGGACGCGCGCTGCACTTCGGCGATCTGCGCATCGACCGCGGGGCTGGTTCGCGCTTCACCCGCCGCACGCACGCCGGCCGCTACCAGTTCACTCTTGCTCACGTCTCGGCGCGCGCGATCGGTCGGTGCAGGCGCTGTGCTCGTCACTACCAGCACTTCTTCCAGCCGCCCCAGGTTAGCCGCCGGCTTGAGAACCACGTCCACCATCGGCTCGTTGTCCGGGTCGGGCACGATGCGGTCGACGACGCCGACCGGCAGCCCACGAGGAAAGATCTGGTCGCCGCCCGAGGTGAGCACAATCTGGCCTGGCTTGATCCGATCGTCAGGCATCAGGTTGACGATCTGCGGCTGACCCTTCGAGTTGCCACGCAGGATGCCGCGAGTCCGGGTGTCAGCCAGCAGGACGCCCGATGCGCTGGTCGGGTCGGAGATCTCAAGCACCTGCGCCGTATGCGGGTAGACCTCGCGCACCCGGCCCACGATGCCATCCGGCGTGATCACCGGCATGTCGGGCGCGATGCCATCGTACGATCCTTTATCAAGGTAGAGAACCCGCGAGCGGTCTGTGCCTGCCGTCCCTACGACCTGCGCCGGGACCGTGGTGTTGACGTAGTGCTCCCGAAAGGCGAGTAGATCCTGCAGGCGCTCTCCCTGGCGCGCGTCTTCGGCAAGCGAGGCCTGCTCCATGCGCAACCGGTCAATCTCATCCTTGAGCTGAACATTCTCTTCGCGCACGCCAATCAGGTCCAGGTAGCTCGACCAGACGCTCCGCAAGCTGAGGCCGCTCCTATGCAGCACGCTCTCAGGCGGGGTGACAACGGTCGTCATGCCAAGACGCAATGCGTGCACGCCTTGCTGGTCGACCCGTTCCGCCGCCGCCGGAAACGGGCGCCGGACTTGCACGGCCAGCAGAAAGAACTGCGCGACCAGCACGAAGGCCAGCACCAGGGGGTTCTTATAGCGGCTGAAGAAAGTTTCCATCGACTTGTATAACGCGTTTCCTCTTGGAACCGCCTCCGCGGCTGGCGGCCAGCGTATAGCGGAGGTGCTCTAAAATCGCTCTCTCAGCGTGAAGCGCGGACGCAACCGCTTGGAGGTGGCCGCAGCTTGCGTGGTTAGCCTAATCAATCTTGATCTTGCGTAGCAGGCGGAAGTCGCTCAGCATTTTGCCCGTTCCTAGCACCACCGAAGCCAGCGGATCGTCCGCAACGGAAACCGGAAGGCCTGTTTCCTCGCGGATCCGCTTGTCCAGGTTCTTGATCAACGCGCCTCCCCCGGTGAGCACGATGCCCCGATCCGAGATGTCGGCGGAGAGCTCGGGCGGAGTACGTTCGAGCGCGACCCGAATCGCATTCATAATCGTCGATATGGACTCGGCCAACGCTTCCCGGATCTCCGAATCCTCAATCATGATCGTCTTTGGAACGCCCTCAATTAGATTGCGGCCTTTGATTTCCATCGTCAGAGGGCGGTCGAGCGGGTAGGCCGAGCCGATCTCAATCTTGATCTGCTCCGCAGTCCGCTCGCCGATCAGCAGGTTATATTTCCGCTTCAGGTAGTTCATGATGGACTCGTCCATCTGGTTGCCGGCCATGCGTACCGACCGGGAGTAGACGATGCCAGAGAGCGAGATGACCGCGATGTCGGTCGTTCCGCCCCCGATATCGACCACCATATTGCCCTGCGGTTCGGTGATCGGGAGCCCGGCGCCGATGGCTGCGACCATAGCCTGCTCGACCAGGAAGACCTCGGAGGCCTTGGCCCGGTAGGCCGAGTCCTCCACCGCCCGCTTTTCGACCTGGGTGATCTCGGAAGGCACGCCTATGACGATCCTGGGATGGACCATCATCTTGCGGTTATGCGCCTTCTGGATAAAGTAGCCGAGCATCTTCTCGGTGATCTTGAAGTCGGCAATCACGCCATCCTTCATGGGGCGGATCGCGACGATGTTGCCCGGCGTCCGGCCGAGCATCTCCTTGGCTTCCTTGCCGACCGCTTCGACTTCGTTGGTGTTCTTGTTGATCGCGACAATCGATGGTTCATTGACCACGATGCCCTTGCCGCGCGCATAGACCAGCGTGTTGGCCGTGCCGAGATCAATCGCAAGATCGCTCGAAAAGACACTGAATAGCGAGCGCACGCCGTGCGAACGCGAAGAACGTGACTGAAACCCGTTGAATGCCATTGAGCGAGGTAGTTTTTTCCCTAAGAATCCTCATCATTGTAGCGCCTGGGATCTGAGAAGCCGTAGTTACCCCCCACCAAACGCTGGCCAGGGGAAGACTCCACGTTAACCCCTTCCGCTGAGCAGCTGTAAGCTGCGCTTGGCTCAATCAGTAGCGGCTTACCCCTCGCGCCCCTCCTTCCGCCCGACAGGTGCGAAGCAGCTTACCTTCGTAACTGGCTTCGTAAAAATACGGCAGCCATCCTAGAGAGGAATAACTTGCAGCGGCCGATAGGCTAACTGACCGTGAAGAGCCCTCCGGGCCCGACATTTCCATCTCGATGATTAGGAGCAACAACATGCAGTTGGACATCCTTCAGCATGATCAGAAGCACGGCACCGAAACTCCCTCGAAAGCGGGCTGCCCGGGCTGCCGCAATGAGGCGCCGCTCCCTTTCGCCTTTACCATGGCGTTCCAACCCATTGTTCATCTTGCAAGTGGCCAGGTGTATGCGCACGAAGCGCTCGTCCGGGGCCCGCAGCAGGAGTCGGCCGGCTCGATTTTAGCCCAGATCAACGAGACCAACCGGTACAGCTTTGACCAGTCCTGCCGAGTGCTAGCCATTGAGATGGCCGCACAGCTCAGCCCCGCTGGTCAGCCCGCGCGCGTGTCGATCAACTTCATCCCGGGCGCCGTGTACGAGCCTCGGAACTGCATCCAGCGCACTCTGGAAGCAGCGGCCAGAGTAGGCATGCCTCTTGAAAACATCATCTTCGAGGTCACGGAAAGCGAGCGCGTGGCTGACCGGGAACACCTGATGAACATCTTTCGCGAGTACCGCGCGTCCGGCCTTCAAACCGCGATCGACGACTTCGGTGCGGGTCACGCCGGCCTTACCCTGCTCGCTGCCTTCCAGCCCGACGTGCTGAAGCTCGACATGGAACTGATTCGGGATATTGATACCCGGCGACCTGCGCGAAGGATCGTGCAAGCAGTGATCGAGGTCTGCCGGGACCTCGATATCCGGGTGGTAGCCGAAGGCATTGAGACGCCAAATGAGGCCTCGGCTCTGCTCGACCTGGGCATCGAGCTCTTCCAGGGCTACCTGTTCGCACGGCCGGCCTTTGAAAGCTTTGCAGCGCCTGCACTCTTTCGTAGTGAACGCCCGACCAGCGTAGCGCGTCCCTCAACCAGCGTCGCGCCATACAACAGCAGCGTAGCCCCAGGACTGGGTACAAATTAGCGCTTTGCGCCGGAAAGCGTGGGTGCGGATGGCTCCGGCACCGGTCTTGCGCTCTCCAGCCAGGCGGCGTAGATCATGTCGCGCAGCATGGAGGCCCCTGCGGCCAGCCGCTCCTCGGTAAACTGCCGGGACTCCGAGGTGCCGGCACCGATGAAACCGCCCGCCTTGTCGAGCTGGTAGGTCTTTTCAACTAGACTGCCTGAGTGCCGCAGGTAGGCCAGGTACGCGTCCCACTCGTCGGGAAACGTGGCCAAGGGAGCTAGGAGCGGCCGCACATCGGCGGACTTGATGTTGGCTGAGACAAAGACGGTCTCAAACTGCGCATGAATGTGGTGCTCGGTCGTATAGCCATGCGGATTCGGCCCGGTCCAGCCGTTGTACTGGATACTCACGTGCAGGGGCTGCGAACCATCGCCCACATAGTGGCCGAGCCAGCCGCAGTAGAACAGAATGGCCGCCTCGACCGGCCTGGTCTCCGCATGAGCCGCCGAAAGGGTGCGGTACTCGCGAAAGGCCGCTTTCAGGCGCTCCCAAACCTCATTGGTCTCCCACGGCTGGAGCCCAACCTTTTCCGGAGTCTCGATGGCAGCCTGCTCCGGGTGAGCTGCGCGATAGGCTGCAAGAGCATTGACAAAGTCGGAGCGCCGATGCGGCAGGGTGCCGATGACGTCCGCCGTCTCAAGGTCGAGGAAGTGCTCGGGTGCCTGAGCGTAGCTCAGCTCGGGCTCGGCGGGTGAGCGCCAGCGATCCGGCTCGGGGCCAAGGTACTCGATCTCCTCGAGCGCGGCAGGCGTCTTGAGGAAGCCGGGCGCGTCGGCAGGGAGCGCCTCGACGGCCAGGCGGTTGATCATCCTGTGTCCGTCCGAGCCCCAGCTAAAGCCCTGAGGCGCGGCAAACAGAGCGAGCAAGCCGAGCGCAATCGTCTGGCGGAGAAGAGGCAGTGGGGTGCGCGTCACGAGGCACAGTATAAACAACCAATGTTGCGGGAGAGGTTGTTGGTGCCTGGGGAAGGAACCCTCTCCTATCACAGCGGCTCATTCTTTTGTTGCCTTCCGCCCCGCAATAAGACGGGGGAACGCTGCCTGCAAGCCGACTTAGCAGGACTGAGAGGTACAATCGCTCGTGCAGTATGAGCTCTTCCACAATGCCGGGGAGCAAATAGCACCCGTTTGTATGGAGTTGCGTGCAGTCACCAGAGGCGATGAACGTGATCTCGACCGGGATCACGGTGAGCGGCTTCAGCGGCTCCCACAACGGTCCCGACGCGCCTGCAACCACTCGGGCCCGAGAGCCGTCTACAACGGTGCATGCGAATTGCTGGTCCTTCTTTCCAACAACCTCTCCGACGACCTCGACCGCAGGCAGGGATCGCGGGGCGATTAACTCACCTTTTGCCAGGTCTTGGCTCTTCTAAGTTGCGCGGGGCTTTGCGAGGGTCGTGGCGAGGGTCGTGGCGAGCGTCAATGATGCTTGGAGCGGTGGCCTTTACTCTGGCTCTTGCAAACCCGCTCTTAGCCCAGAGCTCAAACAGCGCTGCCACCCCAGGCACCGCCGGCCACGGCACAACGCCGCCTGAGAACAATCCTCAGAACAACACGCAAAATACCGCGGCTTCAAGCGCCCAAACCACGCTCTCGGTCCAGGCCCGGCTAGTGACTCTCCCGGTGACCGTACGCGATAAGAAGGGCAAGATTGTCTCCGGGCTTACCAAAGACGACTTTGAACTTACTGAAGATGGCCGTCCTGAGACGATCAAGTACCTCAACATCGACACCAACCTGCCGCTCACGCTTGGCCTGCTGGTGGACACCAGCGGCAGCATGCGCGACGCGCTGGATCGGGAACGGTCGGCCAGCAAAAGCTTCCTCGACCAGATGCTGGCCAAGCCGCAGGACAAGGCCTTTCTGCTGCACTTCGACTCGGAAGTCGAGCTGCTGCAGGATCTGACCGCGTCGAAGGACAAGCTTCAGACGGCCCTGAACCAGCTCGGGCCGACGAGCGATCACCTGAGTAGCAGCGGCGATCCGGATGACCAGCAGGGCAATGGGGGAAGCGCGCGCCGGCGGCATGGCGGGACGACGCTCTACGATGCCATTTACCTGGCTTCTGACGACCTGATGCGCAAGCAGCAAGGCCGTAAGGCACTGATCGTGTTAAGCGATGGCGAAGATCGCGGCAGCAAGGAGACGCTTGGCACGGCGATTGAAGCCGCGCAGCGAGCGGAGACCGTGGTCTACGCGATCTACTTCAAGGGAGAAGACCACAGCGGAGGCGGCTTTAACCCGATGAATAACGGCGGTCGACGGGGTGGCATGGGCGGCGGCTATCCGGGTGGCAGGTACCCGGGCGGGGGCGGCGGCGGCTATCCAGGGGGTGGAGGTGGCCAGCGGCCGTCGGAGGAGCCGCACGTGGATGGCAAGAAGATCATGGCGCAGATCGCCGGCGAGACTGGCGGCTGGTTTTTTGAAGCGAAGAAGAAGGAGAACCTGGACGCGATCTATGCGGCCATCTCCGAGCAGCTGCGTACCCAGTACGTGCTCGGCTACACGCCCGACAAGGACAGCACTCTGACCGGCTTCCACAAGGTTGCGTTGATAGTCAAAAAGAAGGATCTGAGCGTCCAGACTCGACCCGGCTACTATGCAGACCGGTGAAAGCCGGATACTTGCGCATAGCGCCTGGGCATGAATCGATAGCGAACCTCCGGCAACTTTCGCTATGCTGGATGGTTGCTTCTTGAACGACTTGGAGCTCTTGATCGATGCGACCTCTCGCCGCTCTCTTTTCGACCATCCTGCTCTACACTTTGCCGGCTTTCAGCCAAGGCATCACTGCGCCGACGCCCCCGATGGGCTGGAATAGCTGGAACCACTTTGCCGGCCGGGTTACCGATGCCGACGTACGCTCAGCAGCCGACCTGCTCGTCTCAACCGGCATGCGCGACGCGGGCTATATCTATGTAAACGTGGATGACACGTGGGAGGGCAAGCGCGACGCGCAAGGCCTGTTGCACACCAACGAAAAGTTCCCGGACATGAAGGCGCTCGGCGACTACATTCATTCGAAAGGCCTCAAGTTCGGCATCTACTCCTCCCCGGGCGCCAAGACCTGCGGCGGCTACGAGGGCAGCCTCGGCCACGAAGCGCAGGATGCGCAGATGTACGCCGGCTGGGGTGTCGACTTCCTCAAGTACGACATGTGCTCCTTTCAGAACGAGATGCGTGCAGCGAAAGCCGCGCATCCGGAGGATCCGAACGCAGAGCGCACGCTGATGGTGGCCGCCTATCGCAAGATGGGTGACGCCCTCCAGGCGACCGGCCGGCCGATCGTCTACAGTCTCTGCCAGTACGGGGTCTATCAGCCCTGGAAGTTCGGACCCGGCATCGGCGCCTCCATGTGGCGAACCACGGACGACATCGACGACTCGTATGGACGCATGATCGCCATCGGCTTCAGCCAGGCCGGCCTCTCGAAGTACGCCGCACCGGGCAGGTGGAATGACCCGGACATGCTCGAGATCGGCAATGGCAAGATGACCCAGGATGAGTACACCACGCACATGAGCCTGTGGGTGCTGCTGGCCGCGCCCCTGCTGGCCGGCAACGATCTTGCGCAGATGACGGAGGCGGACAAAAGCCTGCTGATGAACAAGGACGCGATCGCCATCGACCAGGACGCGCTCGGCAAGCAAGGCGATCGGCTCTACCAGGAAGGCGACTTCGACGTGTGGACCAAGCCTCTGAGCGGAGGGCGGGTGGCAGTTGGGCTCTTCAATCGAAGCTGGAGCGTGCGCGATGTTTCCGTCGACCTGGCGGACATCGGCTTTCCCATCGGCGCGCACCTGCGCGATGTATGGAAGCAGAAAGACTTGGGCGCGCGCACAGGCATCTTTACTGACACTCTTCCCCGGCACGGCGTCACGCTGCTGATCGTCAGCAAGTAGGAAGCTGCCACGCTCGTAGATTCACAGACATCATCAACAAGGACGCGGACTCCGGCTGGTAACATAGAGGAGCGATGCCAACCAAGAAAGAACTACTCACCACCCCTATCCAGCACATCGACATCAAGCAGCACAACGTCGTCGCGCTGGTCGATGCGATGGAGCACCTTGCGTTTAGCTCCCGTGACCTTCACCGGGCAGCCACGATCTACGAGCGCATGCTGCGCGACCAGGAGTGCGGCGTCATCCTCACGCTTGCCGGCTCCATGGTCTCCTCCGGCATGAAGCAGATCATCATCGATCTGCTTCGCAATCACATGGTCGATGCCATTGTCTCGACTGGCGCGAATATTGTCGACCAGGACTTCTTCGAGGCACTTGGCTACAAGCACTGGATCGCAGACGAGCTCTACAAGCAGGGCACCGAAGACGCCACCCTGCGCGAGCTGATGATCGACCGGATCTACGACACGCTGATTGACGAGGAAGAGTTGCGCGTCTGCGACCGGGTCACCGGCGAGATCGCCGACTCCTTATCGCCGCGGCCCTACAGCTCGCGCGAGTTTATCCGCGAGATGGGCGCCTACCTCGAGCGTGAGGGCAAGATACCTGCGAAGGGGGGCGTTGACTCGATCATCTACGCTGCCTATGAGCTTGATGTGCCGATCTTTTGCCCGGCCTTCTCCGACTGCTCAGCCGGCTTCGGCCTGGTCGCGCACCAGCATGCCCGGCAAGGCAAGCCGATGGTCTCCATCGATTCGGCCAAGGACTTCTACGAGATCACGCAGTTGAAGATCGCCAATCCGACGACTGGCATCTTTATGCTCGGAGGCGGCGTGCCCAAAAACTTCACCCAGGACATCGTCGTCGCAGCCGAGATCCTCGGGGTGGATGCACCCATGCATAAGTACGCCATCCAAATCACGGTCGCCGACGTGCGGGACGGGGCACTCTCCTCGAGCACGCTTAAGGAAGCAAGTTCCTGGGGCAAGGTAGATACTACCTACGAGCAGATGGTGTACTCAGAAGCAACACTGGCTCTTCCGCTGATCGCCGGATACGCCTACCACAAGCGCGCCTACGAAGGCCGCGCAGGCATGCAGTGGAGCCGAGCTCTCGAGACAGTCTCCGTCTAACGTCCTTCAAGTCGCTGAGAAAAAAGGGAGTCGCGCACTACGTCTCCCTTTAGCGCGCGAAAAGAAAGTTGAGCTTCCTTCATTTTCCTCTAGCCAAATGTTTCAATTTGAGCATAGTCTCTGATTCGGATCAGGGCAGTAGGCCCCGCCAAATTCTAACCGGAGCAGAGATCGTGTTGACTTTTTTACAAGTGTACGGCGGCTGTGGTGTGGTGACGCTCTTGGGGTATCTGGCTCTGTGTCATATGTCGGCACGGAGGACGAGACAAGCTTCCTTCTCAGGCGACCTATCTGCTCCAATGAAGTAGACACGAGGAGTCTCCCGGCTCCTCGCCCCCTCACCGTCATCAGAGCATATCCTCGTCGCAGTACTCCCATGCGCTATCTAGCTTCCTCCCGAGCCATTCGGGTCTTCCCTAGCAAGGGCCAGCCCTCATAGGTCAGCCCGCGGGCTCTTCTGATTTCCTTCTCGATCCCGAAGTCGCCTGCTGCACGGAATCCTAAAAAATATGGTGCTCTTCTTCCTCGTGTAGCGCTGTCCGGAGTGGGACCGTCCCGGTGACGCTCTGCGGATGCATCACCTGAGCTGCCGCCCGCGCCTCGGAACGGACCTTGGCCACTGCCAGCCAGTTATCCTTGCGGGGACGGTCGGCGAGGAAGGGCGGCAGAGCCATGACCAGGTGGCGGCTCAGGCACTCGGCATAGGGCTCGTAGAGGGCGCGCATCTCACGTAGGCGCACCTGCGACGCCTCATCACGAGCCACTCTCACGCCTGCCTGGCAGAGTAAATCATGTACCTGGTGGAAGCTGGCATCCGGGAGTCGGTCGATGGCCGGCGCCACCGGCTCCAGATCAAAGACCTGCGCCAGATCCACCAGCGCGTGGCGAGCCATGGCAAAGGTAAGCTGCGCCTGCCGCCCGGTCCGGTCCCCCACTGAGGAGACCATGAGCGCGCAGGTATCAAGAACCGCTGTCAGTGCGCCGAGCCAGCTCTGATTGGTGTGCTGGGAGCGAAAGTAGCAGAGCAGCGGGTAGCTGATGTGGCTCTCGAGCAACTCAGCGGCCCAGCGCTCCCACTCTGCCAGCAGGATGATCATGACCTCAGGACCACCTTCAAAGGCGTGCCGGCGCACCAGTTCCGCAGCGCTCGGGGGTGAGCCAGCGCGCGCATCGAGCAGTGAGATGTTGACCTCTCTGCGGGAGAAAGCGCCGTAGAGCACCGGAAAGTAGCCAATCACGACCGCCACAAAGCCGAGGCCCAGGCCAGACTCAAGGACGATGAGCCCTCGGACCCAGCGGGAGTGCGGGACCACATCCCCCAAGCCGAGCGTAAACAAGGTTGTTCCGCTGACATAGAGGTCCGAAAGCAGATCGCGCCGAAGATCAGGAAGGAACTTTGATCCCCTCACGAGCTGCAGGTAGAGAGGATCGCTGAAGGGCGAATGCAGCGCGTAGAAGAGCAATCCGAAGCCGAGAACCAGCAGCGCGGCCCATAGCGCGATGAGAAAAACCAGCGAGATCGGCCCGTAGATACTCAAAAAGGTCTCCCGCCTACGCGTGCCGGTAATGCGTCCCGCAAGCCACCGCCACGGGGTCCAGGTAGTGATGTAGAAAAGCCTGGTCAAGCGGAACTGGCCGCTCGGCCGACGCGGCAGGATGACGGTTTGGAACGCATCCAGCAACACGAGCAGAATCGAAACCGCGCCGGCGAAAAAAGCGAGCAGATACATTTGGTGTTCCCTTCCCTGTTCGCAAACCGGCGCCTGGTTGGCACTGGCTGGCTACTAGATGCGTGACTGCTCCAGAGGCTGCAGCTTCTACACAGGCCGGGGCGGCAGGAGCAGCATAGCGGCTTTCCGATGTTCTGACATCTCATCTCATCATGGAAGCTGTGGGACGCATGTTGCTTATGGCCGGAACGCTGCTGATCGTGGGCGGACTGCTGGTCCTGCTGGCGGCTCGGGTAGGATTTCCTCTGGGGCGTTTGCCCGGCGACCTGGCATGGCGCGGACGCCACGGAGCGCTCCTTGTGCCGCTCGGGACCTCTCTGCTGCTCAGCCTGGTGCTCTCGCTCTTCTTCTGGCTCCTAGGACGGTTCCACCGCTAGCTCACAGGCAGGCAGCCTGACGGAGCACCTCGCCCCGACATTACCACCGGCTCACAGCCAACGGAGGCAGCTGACTTGCGCGGTACACTCGAGGGGTGCCGACACCTTCGCGTCCAGAGTTCGAGGAGAGAGAGTCAGAGCCGCAATTGGGCCTATTCTCTGAGCCCGCTTGGAGCCAGCAGGCAGAGGAGCCGTCGGCGACCTATCAAGGCGAGCAAAAAGCAGACGCGCTGATAGACGCTGCAACCTCCTCGGCTTCGTTTCGTCCGGTTCTAGAGCCTCCTTCGGCGGGCGACGGATCCAAGATGAAACCGCAGGGCGGCAAGATCAGCCCACTTGCTGGCGACCCTGAAGCGCGAGCGCGCAAACGCGTGCGCCCGCGGGCAGACTCCTCCTTACCCTCATGGGCGTATGCGCACGCCAAGCCGCACAAGGCGGCAGCTTTGAGCAATGCCGACGCTTCACCACGGCAGGCGATACGCTCCTCGACCGCCGAGGCTGCAGAGACCGACCTCTTTGAGGAAGACGCAGAGCGCGCAGTCCCAGAAAGTCGCCGCGTCTGGACAGTCGCCGACCTGGTGAGCCAGGTGCGCACTCACGTAGAGCAGACCTGGGCGGATCTCTGGGTGCATGGAGAGATCTCGAATCTTCGCACCGCGCCCTCCGGGCACCTCTACTTCACGCTCAAGGACGGCGAGTCCCAGCTTCCCGCCGTCTTGTTCCGGCGACAGGCGCAGCTGCTACGCTTCCGGCCAGAGGATGGGCTGGAGGTGCTTCTGCGCGGCAAGGTCTCCGTCTACGAGCAGCGCGGGCAGATGCAGCTGATCGCCGAATACCTGGAACCAGTCGGCGCGGGCTCGCTCCAGATCGCCTTTGAGCAGCTGAAAGCGCGGCTTTCGGCCGAGGGGCTCTTTTCCGCGGATCGTAAGCGGGCGCTGCCGCCCTACCCGCGCTGCGTCGGCATCGTGACCTCGCCGTCGGGTGCGGTCATCCGTGACTTTCTCAATGTGGCCAATCGGCGCCATGCCGCGCTCGATGTGCTGCTCTACCCAGCAGTTGTGCAGGGTAGCTTGGCCGCGGCAGAGGTCGCCGCCGGGATCGCCTGGTTTAACGCCACCCGGAGTGTGGAGGTGATTGTGATTGCGCGAGGCGGCGGCTCGCTTGAGGATCTGGCGCCGTTCAACACGGAGGTGCTCGCGCGCGCGATCGCCGCTTCCGCACTGCCGGTCGTCTCGGCGATCGGCCATGAGACCGACTTCACCATCGCAGACTTTGTCGCCGACCTGCGCGCGCCGACCCCTTCAGCCGCGGCCGAGCTGATCACCGGAGCCCAGCACCGGATCGAGGAGCAGGTAGCCGAGCTCCGGCAGCGCCTGGGCCGGGCCTGCCGCTACCAGCTCATGCTGGCGCGCCAGCGGCTCGGCGCGTTGCCGGTCTCGGCCATGCAGGGGCGCTTGAGCGAAGGCTTGAACCGGCGCGAGCAGCGAATCGACACCCTGCGCTTCCGCCTGGAAGCCGCGCTGCGCGCGCAGATGCACGAGGCTTCAGCCCGGGTCGCCCAACACTCGGTTGCCGCCGCACTCGCGCGTCTACAGGCAGGGATGGGCGAGCGAGCCCGGTCGGTAGAGGGCCTGCACTTCCGGCTGCAGCATGCCTACGCGCAGCGGCTTCGCCGGGCGCGCGAGCAGCTTCAAATCACCACCGCTGCGCTGCTGCGACACGATGCCGTACAGCGGCTGGCTACGCTGCGCAACCAGTGGACCACGCTGGATGCTCGGCTCGTCCGAGCTGGAATGGACCAGTCGCGAGCTCAGACCAACCATCTCCACTCGCTCGCACGACAGTTGGAGCATCTCTCCCCGCTCGCGGTGCTGGGCCGCGGCTATGCGCTGGTCTTTGACGCCGAGGGCGCGCTCGTGAAGCGCGCGGTCGATGTGGGCGCAGGCGAGTTGCTCACGCTGCGGCTGGCAGAGGGCACAGTGCGCAGCCGCGCAGAACAAGAGTGAGGACCCAGAACAGGAGAGCATGAGAAAGCTTTTTGGCACCGACGGCATACGCGCGATCGCAGGAGAAGCACCGCTTGACCAGGCCACGATCTATGCGGTCGGGCTCGCACTCAGCCACCAGCTGCGCGCGGCGCACCCGGTGCCGCGCCTGCTCTTGGGCGCGGACACGCGCGAGTCTGCCGGTTGGATCAGCACAGCCATCGCAGCCGGGCTGTCTGCGGGCGGAGCGACGGTCGCGAACGCGGGCGTGATTACCACGCCAGCCATCGCCTATCTCACCCGCAAGTACGGCTTTGCCAGCGGCATTGTTATCTCGGCCTCGCACAATCCCTGGCAGGACAACGGCATCAAGCTCTTCGGCAGCGACGGCTACAAGCTCGCCGATAGCCTCGAGCTTGCCATCGAGGAAGAGATCTTCCGGCTGCTCGCCAGTGATGGCGGCGGCGCACAGCGGCAACCATCGTCAGACGCACTGCCCGCAGTGGACCCGGTCTACCGTCGCGACTACGAAAGCTTCCTACGCAGCGCTGTTCCCGGGCTCTCCCTGGCAGGCATGCACGCCGTCATCGACTGTGCAAACGGCGCCGCATCCGCGATCGCGCCCGAGCTCTTTGCCGACCTGGGCGGCCGCGTCGAGCTCACCCATCACGTGCCGGATGGGAGAAACATCAACGCGGGCTGCGGGGCGCTACATCCCGAGGTGGTCGCCGCTGAGACCAAGGCGCACGGCGCATCCATCGGCATCACCTTCGACGGCGATGCGGATCGCGCGCTCTTTGCCGACGCCGGCGGACGGGTCATCAATGGCGATGCCGTACTGCTGCTTGCGGCTCGTGCGCTCAAGGCGGATGGGCGCCTGGCCGCGGACACTGTGGTCGCGACGACCATGTCGAATATGGGCCTGGAGGCGGCGCTTGGTCGCGATTCGATCCGCATGCTGCGCGCCCCGGTAGGCGACAAGTATGTGCTTGAGGTGATGCAGCGGCACGGAGCCTCGCTCGGCGGCGAGCAGTCGGGCCACATTCTGTTTCCCCACCTGGCTACAACCGGCGACGGCTTGCTTACTGCGCTTGTTGTCCTTGACATCGTGCAGCGGTCTGGCAAGTCGCTCGAAGAACTGGTGGCCGATCTCAAGGTCTTTCCGCAGATCATCATCAATGTACGCGTACGCGAAAAGAAGCCGCTCGATCAACTCGCCGCTGTCTTCGGCGCCATTGCGGAAGCGGAGGACGCGCTAGCCGGACGCGGACGGGTGGTGGTGCGCTACTCAGGCACCGAGGCTCTGGCGCGGGTGATGATCGAGGCGGAGAACGAGGCCGAGATGCGGCACCATGCCGAGCGCATCGCAGCGGCGCTCCGCGCGGAGCTTGGCGCCTGAGACCTCTGCGCTCCAAATGGGCAAGCGTGTGCGCCAGGCGCTACTTACAAGTCGCGCCAGTTCGCCCCTACGCCGACATCGGCAACCACCGGCACTTTCAGTTCGACCACGTGCTCCATCTCCTGCTTAACCAGCGCGCGCACCTCATCAACCTCACGCTCGGGCACATCAAAGAGTAGTTCGTCATGGACCTGCAGCGTCATCCTCGTTGCTAGTTTTCGCTCCGAAAGCGCGCGATCAATGCCGATCATCGCTACCTTGATCAGGTCGGCAGCAGTGCCCTGTAGCGGCGTATTCACAGCGGTTCGCTCTGCAAAGCCGCGCAGGTTCGCGTTGCGGCTTTGAATGTCCGGGATGGGCCGCGACCGGCCAAACAGAGTCGTCACCCGCTGCTCTGCACGCGTCTGCTCGAGCACGCGATCGATGTAAGAACGCACGCCGGCGTAGCGCTCGAAGTAGCGCTCGATATACACACGCGCTTCCTTCTGATCGATGCCCAGGTTGGCGGCAAGCCCGAAGGGCGAGATACCGTAGACGATGCCGAAGTTGACTGCCTTTGCGCGATTGCGCGTCTCCTTGTCCATCGCCTCCGGTGCGACGCCGAAGACCTCCGACGCAGTGAGGGTATGAATGTCACGGTTATGTCGGTATGCATCGACAAGCAAGGGGTCCTCGGAGAAATGCGCCATCAGCCGCAGCTCGATCTGCGAGTAATCGGCCGACAAAAGCATGTGGCCAGGAGCCGCGATAAACGCTGCGCGAATCTCACGACCGAGCGCTGTCTTGATCGGAATGTTCTGCAAGTTCGGATTTGTCGAAGAAAGACGCCCGGTTGCCGTACCCACTTGATTGAATGTTGTATGGACGCGCCCTTCCGCGTCTGCCAGCAACGGCAGAGAGTCGACGTAGTTCGATTTCAACTTAGCCAACTGCCGATACTCGAGCACCAGCTTGGGTACATCGTTGTGTGCGGCGAGCTCTTCCAGAACATCCTGGGCGGTGGAGATGACTTTGCCCTTGCCGTACTTGAGCGGCTTTGGCAGGTTCATTCTATTGAAGAGCACATCGCCAAGCTGCTTGGGTGAGTTGATGTTGAATCGATGGCCGGCCAGCTCGTAGATCTCTTCGCCAACTCGTTGCATCTCGGCCGAAAGCATACTCTGCATCTCGCCTAGCACAGCAGAGTCGATGCGAACGCCTGCCTGTTCCATACGCAACAGCACTGGCACCAGCGGCCGGTCGATTGTCTCGTAGACATCTCGTAGTCCACTTGTGGCGACATCGTTGCGCAGACCAGCTGCCAGGGTGAAAGTTGCATGCGCAGCCTCTGCCAGGGCGCCTTCTCCTTCCATCTGCAGCGGGCGATTGCTGAAGCGCGCCGCTACATCGGAGAGCCGATGGGTGCTATGCGTCATGTTCACGAGGAACGAGTAAAGCATCAGGTCATCCTCGACGCCGCGCAGCGTAAGTCCTTCCCGCTCGAGGTGGCGTAGAGCACTCTTGAGATCATGGACCTGCTTGGGCACGCTCGCATCTTCGAGTAAGTCGCGGATCTCGCTTGCACTGACTAAGAGTGCAAGCTCGTCTGTGGCTGCCACACCAAGCCGTAACCCGGGCACCTCGGCGACAGCCATGCTCGGGGCCATCGGCGCAGGCGCGGCGAACTCGAGCATCATCGTGCGCAGCTCCGGCTCGCGATCCTCAATGGTCTCGGTCTCTTTTTCGCTCACCTGCTCAGCAGCAAGCTCAAGAGAGCTGGCCGCCACCGCAAAGGCGAAGCCGTGCTCGCGCGCATGTTTGCGGAACGCACCAATCTGCTCCGGAGTGGGTTCGGCTACATACTCGATCGGCTTCGAATGCGCCTCGGGCGCAAGCTCTTTCAGCAGGGAGGTAAATTCCAGTTCCGTAAAGAGCGTGCGGACTGCAGCTAAGTTCGATTCCGTTGTCTCCATCGCTGCAAGGTCAAGCGCAATCGGCACGGCACAGTGAATGGTGACCAGCTCCTTACTCAGCAGGATAGCGTCGCGATTGTTTTCAAGCGATTCTCGGTAACTCTTGCGCTTGACTTCTGACGCATGTTCAAGCGTAGCTTCCACACTGCCAAACTGCTGGATGAGCTCGACCGAGCCCTTATCCCCGATGCCCGGCGCGCCTGGGATATTATCGATCGCATCGCCCCGCAGTGCCATCACGTCCACTACCTGCTCGGGGCCAACGCCTAGCGTCTCAATGACTTTCTCGCGGTCGAGGACTAAGTTGTCCTTCATCGGGTTCAGCACTTTTACGTGCTCGCTGACTAACTGGAGCATGTCCTTGTCGCTTGACACGATGTAGACAGGGGAGCCCTGGCGTGCAGCCTCGGCAGAGAGCGTACCGATCACATCGTCGGCCTCAAAGCCCTCGTGCTGCAGGATGGGAATATGGAAAGCCTCGAGCGCCCGGCGAATGTATGGCAGCTGCTGCGCAAGGTCAGCAGGCATAGCCACTCGATTGGCTTTGTAGCCGCCATAGTCGACGACATCAAAGGTCTGCGTCTTGATATTCCACTTATTCACCGTCTTCATCGTGCTCGCGCGTTCATCGCGAAACACAGGCGAGCTTACATCGAAGATCGCGGCGAAGTAGTGCGGCGCGAAGTCACGGCGCAGCTTGTTGATCATGTTCACAAAGACAAAGGTGGCGGCCGTGGGCGTGCCGCCGCGCGTGGACATGGGCCGCTGCCGCTGCATCGCGTGGTAGGCCCGAAAGATGAACGACATGGAGTCCAGCAGGAAGACGGGCGGCTTGGCGCTTACAGCAGACATGCTGTCAGTTTACCGCTTGATCTGACTCTCAATTAGGCCAGTGTGATGAGCGCGGTCAAGGATAAGTCCATGGACAATCCAGGGCGCGACCAACAAGGCTGCGCCGGGCACGAGACGCAAGTTCCCTAGAAACGAGACTCAGGCAAAATTGATCCCGCTCTGGATCTAGAAACCTAGGCTAAGTCAAGTGATCAGTAACGCCATGCCCAACACGGACCTAGTCGCACCCACGAAGCGTGCCCGCCACATCCTTCTCTTACCTCGCATGCATGCAATGTACCGTGGCGACCATCGTAGGCTTTCAAAGGGGGCAGTCAGCTCTCAACTCAGAAACATGCAGTCGCCGTAGGAGAAGAAGCGGTAGCGCTCCCGGACCGCATGGTGGTACGCAGCCATAACCCGCTCGCGCCCGGCAAAAGCACTCACCAGCATCAGGAGCGTGGACTGCGGCAGGTGAAAGTTGGTGAGCAATGCGCCAACCACCTGGAAGGCCGCGCCAGGGGCGAGGAAGATACTGGTTTCCCCGGAGTGTGGCGCCAGCTGCAGCGGCGCGCCGGCGGGCGCCATGCGCGCACAGTGTTCGAGGGTGCGCACGGTCGTGGTTCCGGCCGCGATCACACGGCGACCGTCCCGCAGCGCAGCGTTGACAGCTACCGCGGTCTGCTGTGGCAGCGTGTACCGTTCGCTGTGCAGTTTAATCTCGTCGACTCGCTCGACGCGCACCGGCTGGAAGGTTCCCAGGCCCACGTGGAGCGTGACCGGCACAACCGCGACGCCGCGCGCGCGGATCGCTGCCAGAACGGGTTCGGTAAAGTGCAGCCCGGCGGTCGGCGCCGCCACCGAGCCACGCTCACGCGCATAGACCGTCTGGTAGCGCTCTCGGTCGGTCTGCCCATCTCCGCGGTGGATGTAAGGCGGCAGGGGCATATGGCCCAGTTTGTCGAGAGCGGCATAAAAGTCTGGCGAAGGATCGAAGCGCAGGGTTCGTTCCCCGAACTCTCCGTGCCCGATCACCTCGGCTGTCAGCAGCGGCGCCTCTCCATCCACTGCACGAAAGTGCAGCCGCTCGCCAAGCAACACCTTGCGGCCGGGCCGCACCAGCGCTTTCCATTCCCAGGGAGCGTGCTGGCTGGTAAGCAGCACCTCAACGCGCCCGGGCTGCTGGCTGGCCGGCTGGCGCATCGCTCGTTCGGCATAGAGCCGGGCCGGCAGCACGCGGCTGTCATTGACGACCAGCACGTCGCCTGCCCGGAGCAGATCGGGAAGGTCGGTAAAGAGCCGGTCAGCCAGCGCTCCGCTGGCGCGGTCAAGTGTCAGCATTCGCGCGCCGGCGCGATCCGCAGGCGGCTCCTGGGCGATGAGTTCTTCCGGCAGATCGAAGTCGAAGTCACGAACCAGCATCGTTCTATCTACTGTAGAGCGTACCGGCTAAGTTCCTTGCGGGACTGCGGGTTTCCTCGTGGAAGGGTCTTCTGCCTGTGGCGCTGGAGCAGCATGTGGCCTCTTGCTTCCAGACGCGCCGCACTTCTATGCCCCAGGGGCGGTAGACCCGTCACGAAGTGACCGCGAGCCGCGCAGGCGGTCTGCGCCTGGAAGGCTATTTTCCTGCCGCGCAGCGTGCGCGCTCGAGTGCCGAGTTGAGCGCCTGGCGGGTCGACTCGAGAGCCTCCGGGCTTGCATCGGGAGACGGCGCCACAACGGGTCGCGACCACGCCACAACGATCCGCGAGAACGGCTTGGGAACCATAAACCGGTCCCAGGAGCCAAGCGTCCAGGCCCGGGCAGGCTGCAGGTGAAAGCTGCCCATGGGCAGGCCGGTGATTTGCGCGAGCTTCACCGGCCCGCTTTTAGCCTGGTAGATTGGGCCGCGCGGCCCGTCCGCAGTAAAGACCACAAGCTGGCCCGCGGCTGCCAGGTCGCGCAGCCTGAGCAGCCCCGAAACGGCTCCCCGCGAGCTTGAGCCTCGTACGGTGTGGTAGCCGAGCCGCATCAGGGTCCGCGCGATCAGCTCGCCGTCAAAGCTGCGGCTGATCAGCACGTGCGGGTGAAAGTGACGAAACTGCCAGCCTGCCACAAAGGTGCACTGATGCCAGAAGCACCAGATTCCCTGGGCGCCTGGACGCTGGATCTCGGCGCCCTCTTCGACGACATGCTCAAAGCGCAGCGTGCTGCCGATCGCCAGGATCAGCATGGCGGCGAGCCTTGGCACAAACCAGAGCGTGGCTCGCTGGGAGAGGCTGTAGCGGCGGTCTGGCTGCGCGGTCGGCACGGATCTATTTTAGGCAGCCGCGTGCTCTAGGCAGCCGCGCGCGATTTTTTGTTCCATCAGGAAACTGCTCGAGGCTGCGCCCGTCTCAGCACCCTCAGGTCAGCCGGGGAACTTGCCGAGAACGTAGCTAAGCGTCTTCATAGGCATCTTCAAAGGCCATGCTGCTGGTGTCTACCTCGTTGTTCTTCTACATATCGGTAAGGCGGCCATTGACAAGATCCCAGATGGGGCTGCTGCGATAGCATCGGAGGGTGGCTGTCCAGATCGACTCGCAACTGCAGTTCGTCAAGGGCGTCGGCCCCCGCATCGCGGAAGCGCTCAAGGCCAAGGGCATCCTCACCGTCGATGATCTGCTGCACCATCTGCCCTTCCGCTACGAGGACCGCGCGAACCCGATGCCGCTCTCCTCGCTCGAGGCCGGGCAGATGGCGAGCGTGGTCGGCGAAGTGCGCGGCTCGGCGCTGCTGCGCACCACGCGTATGCCGATTTTCGAGCTGACCATCGGGCAGAACCTGGCCACGCTTAAGTGCATGTGGTTTCACGGAGCCTACCTGAAAGACAAGTACCAGCCCGGGCAGATGGTTGCAGTCTACGGGAAGGCCGAGCCCTCGCGATCCTCGCGCGGCTTCAAGATGATCAATCCACAGGTGGAGATCCTCTCCGAGAGCCCTGGACGTGAAGCAGCCGATTCGGCCGGCGGCTCGCTCGAGATGGGCCGCATTGTGCCTGTGTATGAGTCGCTCGGAGGCGCCAAGCTGAACACCCGGTGGCTCCGCCGGGTCATCTGGAACCTGCTCGCGGAACTCGAGGGCCAAATCTTGGAGACCCTGCCGGCCAGCCTGTGCGCCCGGCTCGGGCTGCCCAGCCGGGAGCAGGCTCTCCGCGGAGTCCACTTCCCACCGGTCGGCACGCCGCTGACGCAGCTGCAATCGGCTGGCACCCCGGCACAGCAGCGGCTCATCTTCGAGGAGCTTTTCTACCTGGAACTCGGGCTTGAGTTGAAGCGCCGCAAGGCTCGCGAGCAGACCGGGATCGCCTTTGAGACGGGCGACAACGTGCGCAGGGCTCTGAGGCGAGTGCTGCCCTTTCATCCCACCGCCGCCCAAAAGCGGGCTCTTGGGGAGATCGTGGAGGACATGCGCAAGCCCAGCCCGATGCGGCGTCTGCTGCAGGGCGACGTCGGCTCGGGCAAGACAATCGTCGCGATCCAGGCCATGCTTGTTGCGATTGAGAACGGCTACCAGGCAGCGCTGATGGCCCCGACCGAGATCCTAGCCACCCAGCATTACCTGTCTGCCCGCAAGCTGCTTGAGGGACGCGCGGCGGCCAGGTTCGCAGGTGAACCGGGACAGGGTCAAGGTCAGCTTTCCGTGCAGCCGGAATCAAGCAGCAGGCAGAACGGGCGCCCTTACCGAATCGTGCTGCTCACCGGCTCACTGGCGGGCGACGTCAAACGGCTGCACCGCCACCGCATCTCGATCGGCGAGGCAGACCTGGTCATAGGCACCCACGCCCTGATTGAAGACAAGGTCGAGTTTGCCAGGCTGGGGCTGGTTGTCGTCGATGAGCAGCACCGCTTCGGTGTGCTGCAGCGATTTCGCCTCATGAAGAAGCCCGGCGCCGAAGAGCCGGACCTGCTGGCCATGACGGCGACGCCGATCCCGCGCTCGCTCGCACTGACCCTCTATGGCGACCTGGAGGTGAGCGTGCTCGACGAGCTGCCGCCGGGTCGAACCCCGATCGTCACCCGCCAGGTCTCTGACGAACGAGCCGAAGAGGTGTGGAAGTTTGTGCGGGAGCAGGCTTCGCGCGGGCACCAGACCTTTATCGTCTATCCGGTGATCGAGGGCGCAAAGGAGGATCAGCCGGAGCTGGACTTTGCTGCGGCCGAGGCAGAAAAGGAGGGGGGCCGGGCCAAAGACTCGAGGCCGGCTCAGGCAGGAACCCGGGTGCAGACCGTCAACGCCCGAAGCCGCAGAGTGGCGGCAGACGAAGCGCTGGAGGCGGAGCTTGGCCAGGCGTCGAGCACAGGGGCGAGAGCGGGACTCTCAGCCCGAACAGCAGCTCTCTTCCCCTTGCAAGAAGCTGGAAAACGGAGCCGGGTAACGCGGAAGAAGCCGGGCCCGTCTGCGGACAAGCCCACGCTGAAGTCAGCCACGGAGATGTACGAAGCACTCAGAGCCGGTCCGCTGGCTCAGCTGCGCCTGGGATTGCTGCATGGCCGGCTCAGCGCGGACGACAAGGAAGTCTTGATGCGCCGCTTCCAGCGCGGTGAGATCGACGTTATGGTCGCAACCACCGTGATCGAGGTCGGAGTCGATGTGCCCAATGCGACCACTATGGTGATCGAACATGCCGAGCGGTTTGGACTGGCGCAGATGCACCAGCTGCGAGGCCGGGTTGGGCGCGGGAGCGCCAAGAGCTACTGCATCCTGATGACAGGCGGTCGCATTGCAGAGCCGGCTCAGGAGCGTTTATCCGCAATGGTTCGGAGCCAGGACGGATTCGAGCTGGCCGAGCTGGATCTCGAGCTTAGAGGACCGGGAGAGTTCTTTGGGACGCGGCAGTCCGGGCTGCCTGATTTTCGCGTAGCGAGCCTGGTGCGCGATCGCGCGCTCCTGGAGCGGGCAAAGGAAGAAGCGTCCCGTTTCGTGTCAGCACCGGGTACGGAAGCCACAGCGGCGGAGAAGTCTGCTGTTTGGCTGCGGCTGCGCGACGCCTGGCAGCGAAGGTACGGACTTGTAAGCGCCGGCTGATAACGCTGGCAGGTGTGGAACTCATGCGGCCTCCCTGGTTGCCTTCTCTTCTTCGTCGCTCTTCCACGCAGAAGCTGCCCGCGTGTAGATTGTCAGGTGCATCCGAACGATGTCGAGAGCCTTGCTTTCGAGAAGATACTTGGTGCAGTGACACAGCTCTGTTAATTGGCCGTGCGCCTCCATCGACAGATTGATCCCGGTTGCGACGAGGACGCTGTAAATCTCCACACAGTTGGCCCGCGGAAACTCAAAGTCAATCTCCGCGCATTCTTCTCCGCTGCTGCCACGGCTGAGGACCCAGCCGCCGCACGCGCCGACCGCACCTTCCAGGAACCGAAGCACACGTTCCGGGCCATCCGGGCTCGAAGAAATCAGCACCAAGTTCCAGTCCATTAGCGAATCTGATGTATGCATACTGATCAGATCGACTGGGTCTGCCAAATGATTATGCGTACCTAGCTGATCTTTCGGGCCAACTCCGGCTAACTTGAGTACCCTGAAGTAACGTGTGGCGCAGAGCGCCTCCTGGTCGACCCATCCTCTGATCCAGGAACTCGGCCGGGGAGAGTAGATCTTTTCATCCTGCCAAGCCTGCGGCAGCAGGGGCTTTCGTCGCGATCCGGCGGGCGCTAAGCCGAGCGGCATCTCGAGGAGATAGGTAACCATGCTCGTTGGAACCGGCATCGATCTGGTCGAAATCCGGCGCATCGAAGAGTCGATCGAGCGCTTTGGAGATCGCTTCCTCCATCGAATTTTCACCTCCGGCGAGATTGCCTACTGCCTCAAAAAGCGACAAAGTGCCGAGAGTTTCGCCGCTCGCTTCGCTGCAAAGGAGGCTGGAGCCAAGGCACTCGGCACCGGCATTCAACACGGAATCAGTTGGAAGGAGTTGGAGGTGATAAGGATGGCGGGTGAGCGGCCCACCCTGCTGCTAACGGGACGAGCAGCCGAGTTCGGAGCCCGCCTCGGCGTACGCCGCACCTGGCTTGCCATCACCCATGGTGGCGGCCTGGCGATAGCGACTGTCTATATGGAGAACGGCGCCCCATGACGGCGGAGTGCGGGTCAGCAGAACCTGCCCCCGTTCTCTGCTATGCTCGCAATCGAACGGTAACTTTTCCATCATCTTGAGCGCGGCGCTGCGCCGTACGAGGGTTTGTGCCCAGCCAGAAAGAAGTGCATTGGTCGGAACTGAAGGTCGGCGTGCTGGTGTTTGTCGCCATTGTCGCGCTGCTCGCGCTCGTGTTCTTGATGACCGGCAGTTCGGGCGGCCTGTTTACCCGGAAGCTGACCGTGCGCTCGTACTTTGAGAACTCCTCCGGCCTTAAGGTCGGCGGTCAGGTGACACTTGAAGGTGTCACGGTCGGCACGGTGAAGTCGATCGATGTCGTGCCGGAGCGTAAGCTCACCCCAGTTGAAGTGACGATGAAGATCAGCGCCAAGTATGCCTCGGGGATCCACCAGGATTCCAAGGCAAGCCTGGTCACCCAGGGGGTGCTCGGCGACACGGACGTCGATATCGATAGCAAGGCAGCGATCAAGCCGGAGATAGCAGACAATGGTGAGCTCGCGACCACCGAAACGCCAAGCCTGACCGATGTTGTCAAGTCAAGCCAGGGCACGATCGAGCAGTTGAACGCGATCCTGGCCAAGGTAAACACCCTGGTCGACACGATCGGCTCCGGCAAAGGATCCATCGGCAAGCTGATCAATGATCCGCAGCTCTATGACAAGGCTGTGAGCACCGTCGGCCAGCTGCAAGGCCTGGCCGACCAGATCGGGAGCGGCAAAGGATCGATCGGCAAGCTGCTCTCCGACGACACGCTCTACAACCGGGCCAATGATGTGGTCGCCCATCTGGACAGCGTGAGCCAGCAGATTGACTCCGGGCAGGGCTCGATCGGGAAGCTGATCAAGGATCCCACTCTCTACAACAATCTCCAGCAATCGACCGACAACCTCAACAAACTAATGGCCGACGTCAATGCCGGCAAAGGTGGCCTCGGATTGATCGCCCATGATCCTGCCTTTGCCCAGAAGCTGAACGACACGGTGACGCGCTTGGACTCGATCCTAGCCAGGGCTGACGACGGCGAAGGTACGCTCGGCCAGCTAGTGCGCAATCCCGCGCTCTATAACCATGCCGACGAGATGCTGGCTAACGCCAATCACCTGGTGACGGCAATCCGGGAAAATCCAAAGACCTACCTGACCTTCCACGTAAAGATCTTTTAGCCGGTCGGGGTGAGCTGACTCGAGCGCGGGCAAGAGTGAACCGCCATTCGGCTCCATTGTGAATTTTTATCTCATTCTCAATAGGGCGCCTGAGCGCGGCTGGATCCTCACGGTACCTTAAGGCGGCACTGCTAGCGTTGGCCTTGCGCGGGCGGCGAGAGTCGCCCCACGCCAGGAGAGTCACAGCATGGCAACTCAATTCTTTAGAAGATGCAACGCACAGCGCGCGCTGGTGCACGGCTTCGCACTCGTATCCCTCGGAGCAGCCAGCGGCGTTGCGCTCGAGGCACAGAGCACCGCTCCCTTCTTTACCCCCGGCAATCTGGTTGTAAGCCGTAGCGTCTATGACAACAAGGCCGCGAATGTCACCGTCGGCCAGCAGCTGCCACCCAACTGCGCAAGCACCACGGCAGGGTGCCCGGGAACAACCGGCGCAACCAGTAACGGCACCTACCCCTACGTATTTAACAACGTGCTCTACGACGGCAGCTTCGGCATCACCTCAGCCATCTATCTGGACCAGATCACCCCATTCGGGCAGCTGGTCAACACGCTCGAGGTACCAAACAGCACCACCCCGGGCTTCACAGCCTCTGGCGATCAGCTCGTGACTAGCTTCAGCTCCAAGTCTGAAGAGGCGCTCCACCTGTCGCTGAGCGGCAAGCTGCTGACCTTCATGGATTACGTCTCGCCAGTGGACTACATCGATGCTTCGAACGCGAACACGCCGGGCGCTGTTGACCCGACCAACCCGGTGGGCGAGAACGTGTATCGCGCTGTGGCCACAGTGAACGCGAAGGGCAAGTTCCACTTTACGGAGACCAACGCCTACAGCGGCAACAACGGGCGGGCGGCGATCCTGAATGATCTGGGCGGCAACGACATCTTCTACACCGCGGGCAACGCCGGGAACGGCGCCAACCCGCAGCCGAATGGTGTCATCCTTGGCGCGGGCGCCCAGATCATCGACGAGCTCAAGGCGCCGGAAGATTCCCAGAGCCCCGGTGCTCCGACACCTCTTGCCAGCTTCAGCATCACCGAGCTCGGCCAGAAGGCAGACAAGGTCGGCAAGGATGACAACTTCCGCGGTATGACGGTCTTCAACAACGTCGTCTACTTCACCAAGGGGAGTGGCGGCAACGGCGTGAATACGGTGTACTTCGTTGATACCAGCGGCGGGGCCTGCCCGAACGGGACCGGCTTGCCCGCGCTCGGCGCGACGCTACCCACAGCCGCGCTGATGGCGAACCTGAACACGCTTCAGACCAACGGTCTGCCGAACAACATGTGCGTGCTGGCCGGCTTCCCAACCCAGCTCGCCAAGACCTCGACCAACAGCTTCCCTTTCGGGCTCTGGTTCGCGAATGCCACCACCCTCTATGTTGCCGATGAGGGCGATGGCGCGGGAGGCTCAACGCTCTACAGCCACGCTGCCGCCCAGACCACGGCCGGGCTCCAGAAGTGGATCTTCGACGCACCCAGCCAGATGTGGAAGATGGCTTATGTGCTGCAAAATGGCCTGCAGCTCGGAACCCCTTACGCGCCTGCCGGGTACCCGACAGGCAACAATGCAGCGACCGGGCTACCCTGGGCTCCGGCGACCGATGGTCTGCGCAACCTGACCGGCTACGTCTATGACGACTTGGTGGTGGTCTATGCGATCACCTCCACCGTGAGCGGCGGGGGCGACCAGGGTGCCGATCCGAACAAGCTTGTCGGCATCCTCGATGTGCTCAGCAACACCAGCCCGGCCTACGCTGGCTACGAGTTCTTCCTGCCGGTACGTGAGGCCGGCTTTGCCGAGGTTCTACGCGGCGTAGCCCTCACTCCGGGTACCCCGGTGACAGGCTCCTACTAACGAAGCGCACCTTCGGCGACCGTCGACGCGGCTTGTCAGTGTAGAACGATGCAGCAAACGCTCGCCAGGTATCGGGCAGGAAGCTCCCAGAAGGAAGGGAGCTTCCTGTTTTTCTGGCGTCGTAGGCGGTAGAGCTGCCGTGAAGTGGACCCCTACCCGTGCAGAGAGCTTGCGGTGCCGTGTTGCCCCCGTGGAACGCATAACCGCCGTGTGGATGAAAGCCATGTTACTGTCCTAGAAAAAGGGCTCTCTGGAATGGCCCACAAGGAACCCATGCAACCACGTCACACCTTCGCTTCCCTGCTCCTCTGCGGCAGCATCGCCTTCGCACAGCAGAGCTCCACCTTTGTGAGTCCAGGGGATGCAGCCCCGGTCGCGCCCAAGCCCCTGCACAGCTTCGACGTCTCTGCGATCGACAAGAGCGTGGACCCTTGCACGGACTTTTACCAGTACGCGTGCGGCAACTGGCGCCGCAACAACCCGATTCCGCCGGACCAGGCGCGCTGGGGCACCTTCAATGAGTTGGCCGAGCGCAATCGCTACCTGCTCTACACCGACCTCAAGCAGGCCGCGGATGATCCCAAGAGCGCCCTCCAGAAAGAATATGGCGACTTCTTTGCCGCCTGCATGAACACGGACACCGTCAACGCGCTCGGGGACAAGCCCATACTGCCGTCGCTTGCTGCCATTGACACGCTGGCCGATAAAAGAGCGATCGCCGGGCTGATCGCGAACCCGCGATACCTGGTGGATGGCTTTGTGAGCCTGTCGGCGCAGCAGGACCAGAAAGACTCCACCCTTCAAATTGCGGTCGTCTCCCAGGGCGGCCTCTCGCTACCTGACCGCGACTACTACCTGGCCACTGACGAGCGTATGACGAAAATTCGGTCGCAGTACCTGGACTACGCAACCACCCTGTTCAAGCTGCTGGGAGACACACCGGAGAAAGCCGCAGCCGAGGCGCAGGCTGTGATGACCATAGAGACGGCGCTGGCGAAGGCTTCTATGCCGCGAGTCGAGATGCGCAACCCCGACAACGTCTATCACCCGATGACCGTAGCCGAACTCAAGGCATCGACTCCGGATTTCGACTGGACCAGCTACATCGACGAGGTGCACGCACCGCACTTCACCACGCTCAACGTCGCCCAGCCAAACTTCCTCAAGAGCATGGACGAGGTAATCGCCGATCAGAGCCTGCCGGCGCTGAAGAGCTACCTGCGCTTCCACACAGTAAACTCGATGGCGACTAATCTGTCGGAGCCCTTTGACGAAGCTCACTTCAACTTCTTCTCGAAAACCCTGCAGGGTCAGGCCGTGCAGCCTGCTCGCTGGAAGCGTTGCACGACGATGACGGACCGGGAGCTGGGCGAAGCAGTCGGCCAGGACTGGGTCAAGCAGAACTTTCCGCCGGCAGCGAAAGACAGCATGGAGAAGCTGGTCGCGGCGCTCAAGACCGCGCTCGGCCAGGACATTGAGCAGGTGCCGTGGATGTCGGCCGACACCAAGAAGCAGGCCGAGGTGAAACTTGAGGCGTTTCGCCAGAAGATCGGCTACCCGGACCATTGGCGCGACTACTCACAAGTAGAAGTCAAGCGGGATGACTTGGTCGGCAACTTGCGCCGGACCAACCTCTTCAACTACGACTTCGATCTCAACCACATAGGCAAGCCGGTGGACGAGAAGGAGTGGGGCATGACGCCGCCCACGGTCAACGCGTACTACAACCCGGCGCAGAATGACATCAACTTCCCTGCCGGCATCCTGCAGCCGCCCTTCTACCAGTTCTCGATCGACCCGGCGGTCAACTTCGGCGCAATCGGCGTGGTGATTGGACACGAGATGACACACGGCTTTGACGATCAGGGCTCCAAGTACGACGCACAAGGCAATGTGCGCGACTGGTGGACCAAGGACGACAAGGCGGCTTTTGACAAGCGGACCGACTGCGAAGTGAAAGAGTATGGCAGCTTTGAGCCGGTGCCGGGCTCGAAGCTTAACGGCAAGCTGACTCTGGGCGAAAACACGGCCGACAACGGCGGCATCCACATCGCCTACCAGGCGCTGCAAAGTGTGCTCGCCAAGCAGGGCTCCGATGCCGAGACTCGCAAGATTGACGGCTACACCCCGGCGCAGCGCTTCTTTATCGCCTTTGCGCAGGTATGGTGCGAGAACCGCTCGGACCAGTACAACGCGATGGCGGTCAAGGTCGATCCGCACTCGCCCGGGCAGTTCCGGACCGACGGGACGGTGCAGAACTTCGACCAATTCAGCAAGGCCTTTGGCTGTCACGTAGGCCAGCCGATGATGCCCGCGGACGCCTGCAGGGTCTGGTAAGCCAAGACCCCTGCGCGGGAGGCGCCCACTTGGTGGGGAGTCTTCTACCTGCGGCGCTTAAAGAGCAGTGATCCCCGGTGGGTTCTTGGGGGATCTCTGCTCTTGTGCTGGAAGCGGCCGAATACCGGTCATTGAAGTGACCGCCTCCCGCGCAGGGAACTTAGCGTTCGCTTCGAAGCAGCAGATTTCTTGGTTCCTGGCGCTTACCATGCCTCGCGCTGGTCGTCGAACTGCTACCAGAGTAGGCACGTTCGGGCTCTAGCACTTGTGCTAAGGCCTGTGCGGGTCGCCGAGCAACTTCGCTTAGCACGGGTCCGCCAAGTTACAATGGGCGTGGATGGCTCCATCGCGAGCTATCTCCCACATGAATGCCTGCGCCGCTCCCCCGGCCAGGCCGAAGGAAGCGCATGAAGTTCAGGAAATTTGGCCAGGTACTGCTGGCCGCTGTTGTCTCCACTGGCATGGTGTTCGGCGTTAGTTCGTGCGCAAATGATTTTACGGTCGGCTATGTATACGTAACGGGGACCCAACCAAATGGCGGCACGGGCGGCCAGATCGGCGCCTATCGTGAAGACAATAACAAAGGGATCCTGAGAAATGTTGCCGGAGAGCCGTTTGGTTCCGGCGGTCAGAATCCTATCCGGGCCATCATTCCCTCCGGTGGCCGCTTCATGTATGTGCTCAACGCCGGCGCCCGGACAGAAGATGCAGCCGGCAACGTCACCTACACCAGCTCGAACGTCTCGGTCTTCTCGATCGGCGGCTACGGTCAGCTTTCCTTTCAGCAATCGTATAATTCGCAGGGTATAGGCCCTATTCGGTTGGCATCCGACTCGGGCGGCACGCACCTGTTTGTGCTCGACCAGTACTCGCCGATCGGTAACGCGACCGGCACGATCACCACAGCCAGCCCGACCCAGACGGCGAACTTCCCGTGCCTTGATAGCGCAGGCGTCTACCGCCCGGTCGGGGATGTCACCTCCTTCGCCATCGATACCTCGACTGGTCGCCTGTCCCTGGTAGCCAACCAGCAGCAGCAGAATTTGACCTACTTTCCCGTAGGCTGCGCTCCAGTTGATTTCCACGTGACCTCGAGCTACATCTACACGGTCGACGCGGGCGCGACCTCGAATAATGACGTGCAGACCGTGTATGTTTATGCTGTTTCAGGCTCCACCGGCCAGTTGACGGCGACCCAGAACGCGCCGCTGCAGACGGGTGCGAGGAGCATTGTTTCCATCAACGGTAACGCTGGCAACACCTACATCTATCTCCTGGATAACGTGCTCAATACGATCTTCCCGTTCACGATCGGCAGCCAGGGCGCGCTCACCGCAATTAACAGTGGTCCGACGGTCAATTCAAACAGCGCTGTCGGCAACCCGCAGCAGCTGATTACCGTGACCGGTTCGCCGAACACGTTCGTGTATGTTGCCAACGCCGGCCCCGCGACCGGTACCAACATCGGGAACAGCGACATCAGCGGCTACGTGATCAATGCCACCACAGGCCACCTCGACAATCCTGCTTACCTCTCGCCCTACAGTCTTGGCACGGGCGCAGGCGTGGTCTGTATCTTTGAGGATCCGTCGAATCAATACATCTACACTGCGGGTGCCGCAGATAACAGCATCATCGGCCGCAAGCTTGACCCACAGACCGGGAGCCTCGTTCCGCTCGTTTCGGCGACCGCTTTTCCGACTGTGGGAACGCCAAGCTGGTGCCTGAGTACAACGAGTACGCGATAACACGGAGGCTGCAACGCAGGCTTCTTGCCTCTGGTTGCGGCCCGGCAGGTTGATAGCCGAAAGCTGACTGAGCTTTTACAATGCAAGCGGGAGCGATCCCTAACTAAAGTCTCTTCTGCCGGCATGGCTGGGCAAGGGCGAAGGAAGCACATGAAGTTTCAGAAGTGGGGCCAGAACATCCTGGTCACCGCACTCTCTGCCGGATTGGGACTCGGACTTATCTCCTGTGGCCAAAGCAACACCGTCGATTATGTCTATCTGCTCTCGACCAAGAACAACCCCGGCCAGATCAACGTGTACCGTGCCGACTCACAGACCGGTGCCCTGACGCAGATACCGAACTCGCCCTACCCGGCCGGTCGCAATCCGTCGGCGATCGCGATTGCGCCCAACGGCCAGACGCTCTACGTCACCAATCACGATGACAACACGGTCGAGTCCTTCGGCATTGGTACAGACGCGAAGCTTTACCCGCAGCACACCTACACCACACCCGGCTCCGAGCCTGTAGCGGTGGCGATCAACCCGGCCGGCACGCTTCTGTTCGTGGTCGATACCTACCAGCCGGTCTATACCGATCTCAACCCGGGTCCCGGGGCAGTGATCGTCTACCCGATCAACTCTGACGGCTCGCTCGGCACCGCCGTCACGCAGGCACTCACCGCCGGCCAGAGCGCGAGCTACTTCGCTCTCGGAACCGCACCCGCGGCGATCAACGTGCTTCCCAATGGCAATACTGTTTACATCACGGACCTGCTGACGGTAGCAGCCTCGGGTTGCAATGCGGGTCAAGGCGGCGTCGTTGCCTTGACGGTAGGCACGAGCGGCACGCTGACCCCTCTTACCGGCAGCCCCTACTGCGCAGGCGTCACGCCAAGTGCGATCGCCAGTCACCCGATTGGGAACTACGTCTACGTGACCGATAGCGCCCAGAATGAGATCATCGGCTACCACGTCGAGAGTGATGGCAGCTTGCTTCCGTTTACCAACGGACCCATCTCGACCGGCACCTTCCCGGACAGCATCGTAGTTGAGCCGCGCGGCCTCTATCTCTACGTCGCGAACCGCTTTGGAGGCACTATCCAAAGCTACTCTATCGCCGCAGGCACCGGCATTCCTTCTTCAACCGGTACCTACCAGACAGACACCTACCCGCAGTGCGTCATCGTCGAGCCTGCGCTGGCCCGCTTTGTCTACACGGCGGACTTTGAAGGGATTGGCTCAACCGGCTACCAGCTCAACCCAAACACCGGGATGCTGACGGGCACTGAGAACTCGCCTTACCCCGGCACCGGGCTCTCAACCTGCGTGGCGGCCACCTCGCACGGCAATCATCCCACGATCCACGTACAAGGCACGGCAAGCTGAGCCTGCAGCTAGGCTTGAGCAAGCAGAGGGCCCGCACATGCGGGCCTTTTGTTCTTTCCTCATCAAGCGATCATTGTCAGGCGATCCTCATCAAGCGATCATCCGCCGGATCCGCTTCTGCATAGGACGCTCTACCAGCACCAGCGCCAGGCTGGCCGCGACTGCAAGCAAGCCGTAGCTGAGCCAAGGGTCGAAGCGGATCAGCCCAGTCTTCTCCAGCAGGCCTGAGTTGTGGATGAGCTGCCAGAGATTGAAGTGCAGGATGTAGAGGCAGTAGCTGGTCTGCCCGAAGGCGACAAAGCCGGCAAAGCCGAAGAAGCGAGCCAGCAGGTTGTGGCCGGCGAGGCCAAGGATCGCGCAGCCGAAGAGCGGCATCAGTAATCCATCGTGCATCAGCACGTAGGAGATCTTGTCACCCTGGTTGAGCACCGCATAGGTGGCGACTACCCCAAAGAGGCCGAGACAGAACCGGGTCCAGCCTTCGCGCGTGAGTCGCGCGTCCACATCGGCCAGCACCATGCCGAAGAGAAAAGACGGCAGATGCGGGGGCGGCGAAAACTTCAGCGCCCGGATCCAGTAGCCATCCGTGTAGCGGCCTGGGTGCGGATCCCCATCAGGGTGAAAGTGGATGTAGAGCGTGGGCAGCGTAAGGCCCGCTACCCAGAGCACGGTCAGGGTCGCGAGCAGCCCACTCCAGCGCTTCGGTCTCGGCAGGAGTACGACAAACGGAAAGATTACGTAGAAGAACGCCTCGGTCGACATCGTCCAGGCCGGCGTATTCCAGAAGGTCGCTAGATTCGGCACCCAACCCTGGAGCAGCAGAGGGGTAAGCAGCACGCCATGAAGAAACTCGGCGTGCGTGCGGACGTGATATTCGTCGCGCAACATCTGGTAGGAGATGGCAAGGGCGACCAGGTAGATTGGGTAGAGCCGCGAAAACCGAGCTACCCAGAACTTCCAGAACACGAGCCGGCCGCTGCGCGCGCGCTCGCTGTAGTTGTAGGCCAGGATGAAGCCGGAGAGCAGCAGAAAGAAACTCACGGCGGTATAGCCGTTGTCGACGATCGGAGCGAAAGGTCCAAACCAGTGCGGGTCAGAGAAGTGGAAGAAGACTAGGTTGCAGGCAGCAAAGGCGCGCAGGCCGGTGAGCGCCGGCAGACGCGAGCGCGAGGCGCCAATCGGCGGAGGTGCCGCTTCTGCCAAGGGTACAGTTTGCGCAGCTTTAAGCGGGAGCGGACGAGGAGTCGGGGTCATCACAACTCCATCCAAGGAAGGTGTACCGCTTGGACGCGGAACAGACCTGCTAAGCTTCACGGCCGGTGCTTTGATCCACTCTTAAAGCACTGCGTCCATCGCCAGCCGCTACAATTACAAGCATGTTGACGTGCCTGCTCAGGCAGTCACCAGCGAGCCAACCTTCTCTCCGCTGATCACCCGCTTAATATTGCCAACTTGATTCATGTTAAAGATGATCATCGGCATGCTGTTGTCCTTGCACAGGCTGACTGCCGTCATATCCATCACTTTCAGGCCCAGCCGAAGGATTTCCATGTAGGTGATCTCTTCAAACTTTACAGCGTCCTTGTTGGTGACAGGGTCGGCATCGTAAATACCATCTACCTTGGTCGCCTTGAGTAAGACGTCAGCTCGGATCTCCATGGCCCGGAGCGAAGCGGCCGTATCGGTTGAAAAGTAGGGATTGCCAGTGCCAGCGGCAAAGATGATGACCCGGCCTTTTTCCAGGTGGCGGACGGCGCGACGGCGGATATACGGCTCGCAGACCTGGTGCATCTCGATCGCGGACATGACCCGGCAGTGCAGCCCCTGCTTCTCAATCGCGTCCTGCACAGCGAGCGAGTTGATCACGGTCGCAAGCATCCCCATGTTGTCGGCTGAGACGCGGTCCATCTCTTTGGCCTGCTCGGCGACGCCACGGAAGAAGTTGCCCCCGCCCACCACAAGCGCGACCTCCACGCCCATCGCATGGGCGTCTGCGATCTCTGAGGCGATCTCATGAACGCGGGTTACATCAACGCCAAAGCCGCGGCCGGCAGCCAACGCTTCACCTGAGAGCTTGAGAACGACGCGTTTGTACATGCTTTTAGGAGTATCGCACGGCTCCCGCCAGGTGAACGCTGGCCGGTGGCTTGTTGTACCCCGAAGTGTTAGCGCTAAAGTTACCGACTCTGGAGGGGCTGCGAGATCGACTCGAGCGATTTGCCCGCTGCTTCTACCCCAATCAAAACTTCACAGAGGGCGCCAGCCAGCATCAGACCTCCCCCCAGCAGGTACCCGTAGCCAACGTGCATCTTCGAGCCAGAGGCGATTAGGTTGCCGAAGAGCAGCGGAGCACCCACCCCGCCGATCAAGGTCCCGACGGCATAAAAGATAGCGATGGCGAAGGCGCGGATCTCTAGCGGGAAGATCTCGCTAACAGTTAAGAAGGCTGCGCTGGCAGCTGACGAAGCCACGAAGAAGATCACGCTGAAGCAGAGGTCGAGAGTATGCGCAGTGAGACTGCCGTGTACGAAAGGGATCACGACCAGGCAGAGCAGGAGCCCGGAGACCCCGTAGGTGGCAGCGATCATTGGTTTCCGTCCGACCTTGTCGAAAAGCGGGCCGAGAAAAACGGGGCCAAAGAAACAGCCAATTGCGAAGGGAAGCAAATGCAGCGGAAGGTTCTGGTCGCTGACCCCGTAGAACTTCTTAACGATCAGTCCGTAGGTGAAGAAGATGGAGTTGAAGAAGAAACTCTGGGCAACCATTAGCACAAGCGCCAGCAAGGAGCGGCTGCGATTGTCGCGGAACATGCTGCGGAAGACCTCGCCAAGCGGCGTGTAGGGTCGAACGGCGAGCTTAAGCGGCTTGCCCTCCGGTTTGGGGAGCTTCTTCTGGCTTGTACGCGAGACCTCTTCTTCGATGCCTGTGACAATCCTGTCAGCGTCCTCTTCGCGTCCGCGCAGCATGAGCCAGCGCGGGCTCTCAGGTACCCCGAGACGCAGAATGAGGACGCCCCCGCCCAGCACTGCCGCGATACCAAAGGCAAAACGCCAGGAGAGGTGCTGCGGAACGGCGTGCGTGTTGAGCAAGTAAAAGGAGGCGAGCGACCCGATGATAGCGCCCAGCCAGAAGGTTGCGTTGACAATCAGGTCGACTGTGCCACGCACCTTGCCGGGAATCAGTTCATCGACCGCGGAGTTTATCGCGGCGTACTCACCACCGATGCCAAGACCGGTAAGAAGGCGAAAGAGGGCGAAGCTACCAAAGTTCCACGAGAGCGCCGTTGCCGCAGTTGCTAACGAGTAGGTTGCGAGCGTGACCAGGAAGAGCTTGCGGCGTCCAAGCCGGTCCGTCAAGTATCCGAAGAGTATCGCGCCTAGAACGGCCCCAGCCAGGTACGTGGTTGCACCCGCTGTCACCTGGGGAGCGGTCAATCCCAGCCCCGTCCGGTCTTCAAGGATCCCGGCGAGCGAGCCGGCGAGCGTCACCTGTAGTCCGTCGAGCAGCCATGAGGTTCCAAGCGCAATCACAATGCGCAGGTGCCAACGGCTCCATGGGAGGCGATCCAGCCGGGCTGGAACCTGGGTCTCTACTGTGCGTTCTGTTTCTACTGTCTCGGGCATTGTCTGCTCACTTGATCCTGCTTAGGCACCCGTGATTCTATATAGGACGGCCCGCAGAATACTCGGTCGGCTTGGTAACAATGCAGCTCTAAGTTTCTTCCGCCTTGATAATGCTGATTGCTCCGTTGCGCTCAAGAACGGCGTACTTAATGCCGCTAAAATTCATCACGTTTTTAGTGCGGGCTGCGGCCATCACGTCATCATCCTCAATGCGCATCCGGTTCATGGCCTCAGTCTGCCACTCACCATCTTTGAGCAGTACCAAGGGCTTGCCGTCGATCACGTCCCGCAGCCACTTGTAACGGGAGCGTAGCCATGAGACCGATTGGTGAAGCAAGACGATAGTCAGAATCGCGCAGACGCAGTTCGTAATTGACTTATCATTTCCAACCGTCGTCAGGATGATGATGCCGCCGACCAGAAACACGATGACAAATTCGAACGGGGTGAGCTGCGCCCCGGGCCGACGGCTTAGTACCCGCACCGTGAGGAGAAGAAAAAAGTAGCCGACAATCGCGTGAAGGATGGTGTACATGGCGTCAGGGCATCACAACGATCTTAGTCTGGAACTGATCCCGCGGCGGATCACTAGACGTTGCCCCAGGAATATGGATCTGTAACGGCACAAGCCCAGGGTCTGCAGGCTGGAGTGCAAAGGCGATCGAGTCCGGCAGCGGCGTGGAGGCGAAGGTATAAAGAATGCCGCCATTGCCGATGATCGAGCTTACCGGCTGGGGAACAATGCGCTGGTTGCCGAGCCCCTTGACGACCGAGTCACTCACCCACACCTTTATCTGCCCATTTTGAACGGCGCCCGGACCGAAGTGGATGGTCATAATGGACGGAGTGCTGAACCGTTCTATCCGTTCATAGTCAACGACCATAAGGCCGCCCATGGTGTTCCTATGTGCGTGGGCTACGGGACCTCGGCCGAAGACACCGGCTATATCGAGGAGCACGAGGATCAGAAAAATAATCCAGGTAGCTTTTTCAAAGCGCCACCATCCGCGCTGAAATGCAAGGTCCTCACCAACAGCTAGTTCGTTGTCGATCTTCGCTACGCTATCTTCTACAGGAGCAGTTTCCGTCGTGGGCATGGTAGTGTCCTCGGGTTCATGCAGGCTGCTTGCATTAAGGGTTCATGTAGTGAGGGATTCCTACGAATCTGCTCCAATGATGCTGATCTCGCCGTTCCGCTCAAGGATCGCGTACTTCACCTTGTCGAGAGAGGCGATCCCCTTATCCCGAGCAGCCGCCATCACATCCTCGTCAAGGATGCGCATGCGTGTCAGAGTCTCAGAGCGCCACTGCCCTTTATCGAGAAGAACAAGCGGGGTTCCATCGACCGCGCGCGCAAAGGTCTTCGACGTACGTCGCAGCAGGACGATGGCATAGTGCATAAGCCCAACTGTAGCAATCTGGGAGAAAGCGTTAGTCAACGATGCATCGTCAGCAACCGTGAAGGTGAGCGTGAGGCCGCCGATAAAAAAGATCAACACAAATTCGAAAGGTGTCATCTGTTTGCCCGGGCGACGGCCGGCAACACGGACCATAAAGACGAGAAAGCAGTAGCCGAAGATAGCGCGGAAGATAGCGGCCATGAGCCTGCCTGCCAGAACGAAGATTCGGTGATATTAGCTTAGATGACGGCTTCTACGGGCAGGGTGTACGAAGGTATGATCTTGATTCAACTCAGCGTGTTGGCAGGAGCTATTCCCTCATGCCGAGTAACCGGTAGACAGAAAGGGCCTGCGACAAACGCGGGCCCCTACGAAGAGAAACGAGTTGGCAGATCAAGGCGGCCGGCCATTCCACCAGCTTTGGCACCGCTCCTACTTAGCTAGAGGACTGCGAATCCTCGGCGCGCACCTGCGAAACGGTCCAAGCAGGATCGCCCACCTTAAAACGAGCGAAACGGCGAACGGTGATATTTTCACCGAGCTTGCCGACCTTGGTCGCAATCATCTCTTTAATGGTGGTCGACTGCTCCTTAATAAAGGGCTGTTCGAGCAGACAGACCTCTTCATAGAACTTGCCCATCTTGCCTTCTACGATCTTCTCGATCACAGGAGCAGGTTTGCCAGTCTCAGCGGCTTGGGAGCGGTAAATATCCTTTTCTCGGGCCAGGTCGGACTCCGTGACGTCCTCCTTGCGAATGTACCGAGGATCGGTCGCCGCGATGTGCATCGCGATATCCTTGAGCAAGTCCTGGAAATCCTCTGTACGAGCTACAAAGTCACTTTCGCAGTTTACCTCTACCAGAACTCCGATTTTGCCGCCAGCGTGGATGTAGGTCCCCACCGCGCCCTCGTTCGTCCCGCGAGACGCCTTCTTCGCTGCTGATGCCATGCCACGCTTCCTCAGGATGACGAAAGCCTCTTCCATGTCACCCTTGGCTTCCTGCAAGGACTTGAGGCAATCGCCCATCGGCGCGCCCGACTTTTCACGCAGTTGCTTTACCAGCTTTGCATCAATCTTGTCACTCACGGTCGACATCCTTGTGGTCCTTTTTCCGGCAGACTGCCTCGCCTGAGCCTCTCAGAGACAATCGCCTAAGGTGATGGCTCTAAACGCAGCGAAAGCGTGGCTCCTAAAAAGACGGAGCCACGCCCACTGCTTTCTGGGTACGGACGCGAGGGCTCCTGCTTAGAGCGACTCGCCCGCTGCTGCCGCTACTTCGCTCTCATCTACTGCCCCGACCGCAGCCGGAGCCTTGCGGATGCCACCGCCGAGTGCAGCCTCGAGATCAACCTCGGGCTCGGCATCAAGCTGGGTCGCAGGGTCGGCCTGCAAAGCATCTACAGGCGTCTCGTCCGCACCTGCTTCCAGTCCTACGAGTTCCACAGGCTCCTCGGCAAACTGCTGCTCAACGGTCGTCACGCCAGCAATCTCGTGAAAGTTCTTGTCGTTCGCCATCTGGACGCCCTCGATCACCGAATCTGAGATCTTCGAGGTAAACAGGCGGATCGCACGAAGAGCGTCATCATTGCCTGGGATGACGTAGTCAACCACGGTTGGATCACAGTTTGTATCAACAACCGCTACGACGGGAATCCCAAGCTTGCGAGCTTCCTTGACAGCAATGGCTTCCGAGTTCGAGTCGACGATAAAGAGCGCATCAGGAAGGCGCTTCATATTCTTAATGCCAGCCAGGTTCGCCTGCAGGTGCTTGCGCTCTCGCTCTAGCTTGATGACTTCCTTCTTGGTCAGCAGCTCGTAGCGACCATCGGTCGCCATCTCATCAAGCTCCTGGAGCCGCTTGACCGACTTCTGCACGGTGACCCAGTTGGTGAGCAGACCACCCAACCAGCGCTGGTTGATGTAGAACATGCCGCAGCGATTCGCTTCTTCGGCAATCGCGTCCTGCGCCTGTCGCTTGGTACCTACGAAGAGAATGACGCGGCCCTGGGCTGTCAGATCGGTGACGTACTTCGACGCTTCCTTAAACATCTTCAGCGTCTTCTGCAGGTCAATGATATAGATCCCGTTGCGCTCGCCGAAGATGTACTCCTTCATCCGCGGATCCCAGCGCTTGGTTTGATGCCCGAAGTGAACACCTGCTTCGAGCAGTTCTTTCATTGTGATGGTCGCCAAACAGCCTCCTTGTTAAGTTGCATCCACCACCTCTTTGAGGCAGCAGATTGATTCCCTAGATCGGGAGAATCACCACGTTTAATTCGGCATTGCGTACTTCAACGGACCAACCTGGATCGAGGTGCACCGTTGCGAGAAGTTGGTCCACTTGCGGATCGTCTGCCTCGCCAAGCCGCTTGTAGAAGTGAACCCACTCCGCACTTTCAGTAAAGGAAAAGTAGTCCGCTTCAAACCGCTGCACGGGACCTTTACCCTTGAGGTCGTAGGTCCCAAAACTCTTCAGGGTCGACATAGAAGATTAACGCTTGGAGAACTGGAAGCGAGCACGTGCGCCCTTCTGCCCGTACTTCTTTCGTTCCTTGATGCGCGCGTCACGAGTCAGAAGCCCCTCTGTTTTAAGGGTCTTGCGCAACTCCGCGTTGAACTCGAGCAGGGCACGCGAGATGCCCATTTTGATCGCGTCCGCCTGGGCGGAGACGCCGCCGCCGCGCACTGTGGTCAGCACGTCAAAGTTTCCGGTCATCTCGACCAGAACAAGCGGTCGCTTGGCCGAAATCCGCTGCTGCTCAGTCACGAAGTAAACCTCGTGCTCCTTCTCGTTGACCATGAACTTACCGGTACCCGGGCGAAGAAAAACACGCGCCACTGCCGACTTGCGCCGACCCGTTCCGTAATACTGCACCAAATCTGCCATTTACGCCTTCGCCCCTCTTGCTGCTTCTGCCGCTTTTTCTGCCTGGGTGGATTTGCCGGCGTGCGCCGCAAACTCGAGCGCCTGCGGCTGCTGAGCTTCGTGCGGGTGCTTGTCGCCACGGTAGACCTTGAGCTTGCCAGCCATCTTGCGGCCCATCTTGGTCTTCGGCAGCATGCCCTGCACTGCTTCCTCTATGATCTTTTCAGGACGCCGCTGCAGCAAGCGCGTGTACGATTCCTCGCGCAGACCGCCCGGGAAACCTGTGTACCGGCGATATACCTTTTGGTCAGCCTTCAGCCCGGTCAGCCGGATCTTCTCGGCATTCACAACGATGACATGGTCACCCATGTCGATATAAGGCACATACTTCGGGTTTCGCTTGCCCGCCAGCACACTGGCCGCTTCGGTTGCCAGACGCCCCAGCGTCTTACCCGTGGCATCAACCAGGAACCACTTGCGTTCGATCTCGAGCGCGCTTGGAATAAACGTGGACATCTGCTTCTCTTCTCCCTACCCAACCTAAATATCTGCGCCTGAACGCTCCCTGCTGATGCAAGGCGCTCACGCGGGTGCCTCTACCTGCCCACGGCCAACCTTGGCTGTTCACGTGAGTACGGCGCTACGGTCTTAAGGACTCGGGCTAGAAGGCCGGGCCACGCGCCCTTGCCCGCAAACTAGGGTAAGGCGCAAGACTGCGCAAGAATCCTAGGATAAGTTGAAACGGCACCCGCAGTCAACCTGCGGGCGCCGCTTTGATAGCCGCTTAGCTACTAAGTACTTGGTAGACCTTGACTGTTAAAGAGATGGCGCAATCAAGAGAGGTTCAATCGGTGGCAGGGGAACAATCTCCGGCATCGTGACGTCGAGCGAACGGCCTGCCGCCAACTCTGAGAAGACCTGATTTGCCGTATCTTCCGTCCGTGTAGAGACGATGTGGAGCTTCCGCACGGCGCGCATGGTGACGACGGCAAGGAGAAAACGGTTCTGCATCTTGAGACCCGCGGCATAGACCAGCTCTGAGCGCATTTTCCTCGTTGGACACCCGCTGCCTCATCTCTCTGGCTGGAACCCGGTAGGCAAGAAGGGCAAGCCGGTGAGAGAAGAGGTCTGGAGTCGTACTTCTCTATCTTACGCTGTTACCCACCGGCGAGAGCGACCCGATGGAAAAGAAGTGCCTCTGGCGCAGTGTCCAAGGTAAGCATCGATCGACAACCAGGTGTCGAAGCCAAGGGCGGAGTGTGGTAGCCAGCCGTGCTTCCGGCTCAGACTTGCTCCTCCGTACGCGGCCCTGCCTCCGGCTCAGACTCTGACTCCGGCTGGCTAAGCAGGTCGGCAAGCGTCGCTTTATGCCTGGGGGCGAGCGTGTCACGAGCCGGCCTTTCTGCGAGAACGCGCGCCGGCTTGGGCTGGCCCAATCTTTCGCGGGCGTTGGCGCGGACTGCCCTGGTCGGGCTGAATCCCTTAGCGGTTTTCTTCTTTGCCATACTCTTGCCTGCCTGGCGTGCTGAACACAACAGCTGACAGCCGCTATGAAATACTGAAAGCTCGCATCCCAACCCATGGGATGAAGGGGAACGCGCGATGGAAGAACGGGACTTCTTCGACGAAAAGCCGGAGCAGCGGACGCACCTGCTGACCTGCCCGCACTGCGGCAAAGCGGATGAATACCAATTGGGCTGGCTGGTCCGGCGCAAGAAAGCCCAGCTTGGCCGAGGTGCAGACGAGCGCGATCGTGCCCGTTTCGCCAAAGCACAATCCTACATGGTACGGACCGACGATCTGACCGCATGCAAGAACATTCGCTGCCGCAAACGCTTCGACGTGGCCGGGGTACAGTCAGTCGCTTTTCTCTGACGACTTGATCCAGTCTCCCCCGGCATAGGGCAAGCCAAGCTGCCGGAAGGCTCATCGAGCGCCCTACGCCCGGCAGAATTAGAACTCTCTACAGTCCCTCCATATAACCCATGCGACGCTACCGCTACCTTGATCCGTTGACGATCGGCTTTATCGTTGTCCTGCTGATCTCAAACCTGATCGGGCCCAAGATCTGCCAAATCGGACCGCTCAAGGTGCCGGGAGCTCAGCTTCTCTTCCCCATAACCTATATCTGCGGCGATATTTTCACCGAAGTTTACGGGTACGCAGCCACCCGGCGCGCCGTCTGGTACGGGTTCTTCGCCATGGGGCTGCTTTCTGCCATGGGCGCGCTCGCCGTCCTGCTTCCTCCGGCAAAGGATTGGCCAGACCAGCAGGCCTTCGCAACCGTTTTTTCGGTCGTGCCACGCTTTGCCGTGGCCAGTCTCGTAGCCTACTGGGCCGGCGAATTCACCAACGCTTACACGCTTGCCCGCCTCAAGCTCGCTACCCGCGGCCGCTGGTTGTGGACGCGCACCATTGGCTCCACCATTCTCGGCCAGGGAGTCGACACTGTCCTGCTGGTGGCGATCGCCTTTTGGGGGCTGCCCACACGAACGCTCGGCGCCATCATCGCTTCTTCCTACCTGACCAAGGTTGCCTACGAGACCCTTGCTACTCCACTTACCTATCTGGTGGTTGCCTGGCTCAAGCGCGTCGAGCAGGTGGACGCCTTTGACACAACTACCGACTTCAACCCCTTCGTCTTCCTATCCGAACCGGAAGACCTCCTGCGGGGCCAGCCGGCTCCCTAGACTCTCCGCTCGCCGGGCTAAACGTGGAAGCGCTCTGGTAGCATCCATATTGCTGGCACAAGCACGTTCCTTCTCCGGCTGGGGCTCAGCACTACAGTTTCGAGGAACCGACCGATTGAGCCACTCGTACGTGCTGGCAGTGTATGCCAAGCTTTTTGAGCGCTTCAGGCACCTGCTCCTCTCATTGGAAAGTAATAGGAAAGCTCAGCTGTGACTGCTCCCGCAATCCGAACCGCCTCGCGCGCCGCCGCCTCCCCTTGCGGCTGGCGCCTCATGATCGCAGCCACTTTCCTGGCTTGTTCCATGATCCTGCTCGCTGGCTGCCAACGCAGCACTCCGGCTGCCGGCGCCGGCTTTGGCGGCGGCGGGCCCATGCCGGTCCAAACGGTAACCATTTCAGCCAAGCCAGTCGCTCAATCAGACGAGTACGTAGCCACAATCAAGAGCCGGCGCTCCGCCACGCTCAATCCGCAGGTAGAGGGTAACCTGACCCAGATCGAAGCACACTCAGGCGAACACGTGCAGAGGGGCCAGGTGCTGATGGAGATCGATCCAACCAAACAGCGCGCGACCCTTGATGCCCAGGCTGCCACCGAGCAGCAGAAGTTGGCCCTCTACCAGTACAACCAGACTGAGCTGGACCGCCAGCGAAAGCTCTTTGAAGCAGGCATCACCAGCCGCGACGCTTTTGACCAGGCACAGCAAGCCTTCAGCAACTCCAAGGCCGACTACCAATCAGCCGTCGCTTCACGTGAGACCCAGGCACGCCAGCTAAGCTACTACCGCATCACGGCACCGTTCGATGGCATCGTTGGCGACATACCGGTGCATGTGGGCGACTATGTGACCACCTCTACCCTGCTCACAACGGTAGACGAGAATCGCGATCTCGAGGCCTACATCTACGTGCCAACCGAACGTGCGGCCGAGCTGCATACCGGGCTCGGCGTTGAGATCCTCGACAGCGCCGAGCAGCCGATCGAGCGCACCACGATCGACTTCCTTTCGCCCCAGGTCGATAACGGGCTCCAGAGCATCCTGGCCAAGGCGCCCGTGCACTCGGGCGCTGTGCTGCTGCGCACAGCACAGCTGGTCAAGGCGCGGGTGATCTGGTCGGATAAAGCCGTGCCAGTCGTGCCGGTGCTCGCCGTCACTCGCCTTGGCGGCCAGGGCTTTGTCTACGTGGTTGAGCAGCAGGCAGGCAAGTACGTGGCCCGGCAAAAGGCCGTGCAACTCGGCGACACGACCGGCAACGACTATGCGGTTCTTGGAGGCCTGGTCAATGGTGACCGGGTCATTATCTCCGGCACGCAGATGCTGGTCGATGGAGCACCCATCCAGCCATTAGCCGCTCAGCCCGCTAGCAGTCATCCCGCGAGCTAATCTGAGGCTGCCGAAAAGGAGACTGTGTGGTTGATTTCTTTATCCGGCGCCCGGTCTTCGCGACGGTGTGCGCGCTGCTGATCATATTGGCCGGCGCAGTCTGCATCCCCAGTCTGCCGGTCTCGCAGTATCCTCAGCTGGCGCCTCCGCAAGTGACAGTGAGCAGTAACTACATCGGCGCAAACTCGCAGGTCGTCGAGTCAGCGGTGACCATTCCGCTTGAAGAAGCAATCAATGGCGTGCCTGGCATGCGCTATATCAGCTCTACCAGCGCGAGTGATGGCTCGAGCGGCATCACGACGACCTTCAACACGGGCTACGATCTGGATATTGCTGCAGTCGATGTGCAGAACCGCATCAGCTCGGCCACCGGGCAACTGCCCGCAGAGGTGAACCAGACCGGGCTGACAGTGACCAAGGCAAACTCCAACTTCGTCTTCGCTGCGGGCTTTTATGCCGAGCACGGCGAGTACTCGCAGCTGTTCATCAGCAACTATCTGGATGTCTATGTCAAGGATGCGATCAAGCGGATCAAGGGAGTCGGCGATGTGCAGATCTTCGGCAATCGCAAGTACGCCATGCGCATCTGGCTGGACCCGCAGAAGCTGGCCGCGCGCCAGCTGACAGCAAGCGATGTCACCGCAGCGCTCGGCGAACAGAACATAGAAGTGGCGGCAGGCCAGCTTGGCCAGCCACCTTCCAATGCAGGCCAATCCTTTCAAGTGACCATCAGCGCCGTTGGCCGGCTACGGACCGCGGAAGAGTTCGGCAACATCATCGTCAAGAACACGCCCAATGGCATCGTTCAGATCAAGGACGTCGGCCGCGCGGAGTTAGGCGCCGAGAGTTATGGAAGCGACCTAAAGTTTAGCGGCACCTCCGCTATAGGCCTCGGCATACAGCAGCTGAGCGATGCGAATGCGCTCGACGTTGACCGCGATGGAAAAGCGGCCCTCGCTGCACTCTCCAAGACCTTCCCTCCAGGGCTCAAGTATGTGATCGCCTTTGACACAACCACCATCGTCGGCGACTCAATACGCGAAGTGCTCATCACCCTGGTCGAAGCCATCGTGATCGTCATCGTGGTGATCTTTCTCTTCTTGCAGGACTGGCGCGCAACGATCATCCCCGCCATCACCATTCCTGTTTCGCTGGTCGGCACATTCGCCTTTATCAAGATCTTCGGCTTCTCCATCAATACCCTGACGCTCTTCGGCATCACCCTTGCGACAGGCCTGGTCGTCGACGACGCGATCGTAGTGATTGAGAACGTGCAGCGCCACATCAACGAAGGCATCGCCGACGCGCATGAGGCTACCTCGATCGCCATGGCCGAGGTCACAAGCGCGGTCATCGCCACCTCGCTCGTGCTGATCAGTGTCTTCATCCCTGTATCTTTTTTCCCGGGCACGACCGGATTACTCTACAAGCAGTTTTCGCTGACCATCGCCTTTTCGATTGCTATCTCTGCCTTCAATGCTCTGACCCTCTCGCCTGCTCTGGCAGCGCTGCTGCTGCGCAGGGAAGAGCATAAGCGCGGTCTCCTGCAGGCCATCGATCGAAGCATTCGGTGGACATCCGCCCAATATGCGCGAGCCATCCACGGCGCGCTGCGAATACGCTATCTCATGCTGGTGCTCTTCGTTGCCGGTCTGGTCGCCACCGTGCTTGTCTACCAGAAGGTGCCGACCGCGTTCGTCCCTCAGGAAGATCAGGGCTACTTCATCATCCAGGTGCAGGCGCCTCCGGGTGCTTCGCTGCCTTATACCTCCGCGATCCTCTCGAAAGCCCAGGCGGTGCTGGGTCGGAATCCTGATGTGGAGGGCGCCTTCGCGATCGGCGGCTTCGGTTTCTCCGGCAATTCTTCAAACTACGGCATCATCTTTGTGAACTGCCGCCCCTTTGCCCAGCGCAAAGGGGCAGCCCACTCGGTCCATGCCATCGTCCATGCTCTCAGCATGCAACTGCTTTCCATCCCCGGGGCGCTGGTGCTTCCCTTTGAGCCGCCTGCTATCAATGGGATCGGGAGCTTTGGCGGCTTCCAGTTCGAGCTGCAAGATCTGGGGCGGAATTCGCTCTCTGACCTCGATCGGGTTTCGCATCAGATCGCGGCGCGCGGCAATGCGGGCAACCAGCTCACAGGACTCTTTACTGGCTTTACGGCGAACGATCCTCAGCTGCTAGTGTCGATCGACCGGGAGAAAGCCAAATCGCTCGGCATTCCCTTCAGCCAGATCACCGATACGCTGCAGGTCTTCATGGGCTCACAGTATGTCAACAACTTTGACTTCAACAACCGTTCTTACCGGGTCTACGCTCAGGCTGATCAACAGTTTCGCGCAACCTCTTCTGACATACGCCAGTTTTATGTGCGATCTGCGACCAATCAGATGATCTCGCTCGACAATTTGGTCCACATCGAAGAGAGTTCTGCGCCGTCAGTGATCAGCCATTACAACCTTTTCCGCTCAGTAGAGATCGACGGCTCTGCCGCTCCTGGGCTCAGTTCAAGCCAGGGTTTAGCTGCGATGGAGAGCCTTGCCAAGCAGAATATGATGCCGGGCATGACGTATAGCTGGACGGGGCTTTCGCTTGAGGAGATTGAGTCTGCAGGCAAGACCATCTTGATCTTCTCGCTTGGCATCCTGGTGGTCTATCTCACCTTATCGGCTCAGTACGAAAGCTTTGCCCTGCCCTTCATCATCCTGCTTGCCGTGCCCATGGCGGTTCTTGGAGCGCTCGTCGCCCAGTCACTGCGAGGACTTGCCAACGACGTTTACTGCCAGATCGGATTAGTCATGCTGATTGGACTGTCCGCAAAGAACTCTATCCTGATCGTCGAGTTCGCAGAGCAACTGCGGGGCCGCGGCCGCTCTATTGCAGACGCGGCGATGGAAGCAGCCGAGTTGCGTCTACGACCTATTCTCATGACGTCTTTTGCCTTCATCCTGGGCGTGTTGCCCCTGGTCTTTGCCAGCGGCGCCGGCCAGAATGGTCGGCACTCCGTAGGTACAAGCATTGTGGGGGGCATGCTACTTTCCACCGTCCTCAACCTCTTCTTCATCCCCGTGCTCTATGTGCTGCTGCAGACACTGCTGGGAGCGAAAAGCAAGCGGGCACTCCCTCACAGCCAGCTTGAACGGCCTCTTGTCTGACTTCATAGGAGAGATACTGACCTGGCATCCTATAGCAAGTGCATAGGGAGCAAGGTAGAGCATGAGAGCGTGTTTGGTGCTGGGCGGAGGTGGTCCGATCGGCATCGCCTGGGAAGCAGGTCTGTTGCTGGGCCTGGCGGAGGGTGGCCTTGACTTGGCGAAGTTTACCCTCATTATTGGTACTTCAGCTGGCTCGATCACCGGCGCTCATCTCGCTGTTGACGGCTCCGTCGATCAGCTCTATAGCGCGCAAGCTACGCCGCTCGATGCGGCCATTAAGCCGCCTAACATGCTGCCCCTATTGGCAGCCTATGCCAAGGCGAAGATCTTTGCCCACGGTGTAGAGAAGCAGCGACTCTCACTGGGCAAGAGTGCACGCCGGGCCAACGTAGAGAACGAACAGCAATGGCTTGACATCATAGCGGGCTTCCTACCGCAGAAAGACGGGGTCGCATGCAGCGAGTGGCCCGATCGCGATCTGTTAGTCACGGCCATCAATGCAAAGAGCGGCGAATTAGTGGCGTGGGATCGCAAGTCTAAAGTGCCGCTGCCGATCGCTGTTGCGTCCAGCTGCGCGGTACCTTGCGTCTATCCTCTGGTCCACATCGGGGGCCGGCCTTACATGGATGGGGGCATGGGATCTCCGACAAACGCCAGCTTGGGTGCCGGATCGGACGTGGTCGTCGTAGCCGATCCTCTTGCAAGCATCATGGGCCGACAGAGCCCATTGCTGGCAGAGAGAGCCAAGCTGCTGACAGAGGGCTCTAAGGTCGCCACGTTTCAGTTTGACGCAGCTATCAAACAGGCTATTGGCATCAACCTGATGGATGCTGGCAAGCGAGGACTAACAGCAGAACTCGGGCGCGCACAAGGACGCCGAGCTGCAATGAACCTTGGCTCGGGCTCTGCGGAAGCTGGCTACATGGCTTCGGGCAACACGCTGGAGATGCTTCGGCGCTGAGCCACAGACGCCTTGAGAGTAGGGCAAGCCGCTCTCTGATCCATCCCTGCTCACGCGCAGTTATCTATTTAGATCCAGCAGTGAAGAACGACTCTCGGGTTTGAAAGCGTGTGATCAGCGACGATAAAAGCACCCGGCCGCATTGACTCATCATTTTTGCCACCGGTGGGAGGTGGTTGCCTCATGAAAATGTTACCCGTTTGGGATGGCAGAGACGGGCGGCAGGAAGACGAGGCGACTGAGTGTGGCAAGCAGGCGAGAGGTGACGGCGGCGGTGGCCGTGCGCTATCAGGGCAGCGCACGGAGCGAGAAGGAGAGCATACTCAACGAATTCACCCAGGTGACAGGCTTTCACCGCAAGCATGCGATTCGCGTGCTGAACCAGCAGGCCGGCAAGCCAGGGATGGAAACGAGCGGCATACGTCGAGGCCGGGTCTACGACCAGGCCGTGCAGCAGGCACTGATCGTGGTGTGGGAAGCAGCGGACAGGATTTGCGCCAAACGGCTGAAGCAAATCATTCCGGTGCTGGTTGGCTCGATGGAGCGATACGGGCACTTGCAGTTGAATGCGGAGGTCCGGCAATGTTTGCTAAAGATGAGTGCCGCCACGATGGATCGGCTGCTGAAGGCGATCCGGCAAGTGAGCAACACGGGCCGCCGGAGATCCACCATGCGTTCGGTGCTACGCAACAGCATTACGGTGAGGACCTTTTCCGACTGGAACGATCCGGCTCCCGGGTTCTTCGAGATGGATTTTGTGGCGCACTGTGGCAAGTCGGTCGCAGGGAGTCACGTGCACAGTTTAGTGTTGACCGATATCGCTTCGGGGTGGACCGAGGCCGCCGCCATGGTCGTGCGAGAGCAGTCGCTGGTCACGGAGACAGTACATGGGATCCGCGCCAGATTGCCGTTTCCCATGCTGGGCCTGGACGTAGACAACGACAGCGCTTTTATCAATGAGACCATGCTGAACTATTGCCTGGAGCATCAACTCGAGCTCACCCGATCACGTGCCTATCGGAAGAATGACCAGGCCTGGATAGAGCAGAAGAACGGCGCTGTGATCCGGAAAATGGTGGGCTATGGAAGACTCGAGGGGCTCGGGGCTGCCACCATCCTGGCCAGACTGCACGACGTGGTGCGATTGTATGTGAATTACTTTCAACCTTGTTTCAAGCTGAAGTCCAAGGTGCGAGAAGGCGCCAGGGTCATCAAGAAGTATCACGCTCCCGCGACGCCAGCCGAACGTCTCCTGGCCAGCGACAGGGTTTCTGCCGATGACAAGCAGAACATTCGCGATGAGTTTGCGTCTTTGGATCCGGTGGAGTTGCTACGCCGGATACGGCAAGCACAGCGACAACTGGCCTCCCTCGAAGTCACGAGCGAGGGTTTGCCACTGCCTGCTGCCCAGCCGGATACCAGCGCGTTTGTCGCGAGCCTCTCCATTGCCTGGCAGGATGGCGAGATCCGTCCCACCCATCGCAAGCAAAGACGGAAACCCAGAACATGGCGCACCCGTGCCGATGATTTCCGAGAGACGTGGCCAACGGTTGAGCGGTGGCTCATGGACTCACCGGATACAACTGCAAAGGAACTCTTTCTGAGGCTTCAGGAGTTGACGCCGGATCAGTTTAAGCACGGTCAACTACGTACGCTGCAGCGGCGGGTAAAAGCCTGGCGGAGCGAGATGGTCCGACACCTTGTCTTCGGCGCTGGCAGCGAGAGTGCGACAAACACGAGCGCTTCAACGATGGTTTTATGACGAGCTCCACTCGAGCCGGAGGTTGGCGGATGGCTATTACTGCTGTTACACATGACAACTACGTCTCGGGTAACATTCCTGTTTGAGGCAACACGGTCGGAAAGAGTAGTTGACGCTGAACAGCGTGGATCCGAGAAGCGCCGTCCCCGGGACAAGCTCGCTCTGTTTGCGCTTTTCCAGCACCGTATGCCAGACTTGAAGCTGCTAGCTAGAGGAAGCCGGGATGGCGGAACTGGCAGACGCAGCGGACTCAAAATCCGCCGAGGGCAACCTCGTGGGGGTTCGACCCCCCCTCCCGGCACCAAGTTCTAAAAGGGTTTAGGCAGGATGGCTTCTCCGGAGTGAGAGGCCGTTTTCGTTGCAGTGGTCTGGTGGCTGTTGACTCACACATCTGTCAGACTTTTCAGGTCGGAGTCGGCGGATGGGCTATACCGGAACAGCAAGTGTAGGTGAAGCTGGTATCCCGTTCTCGCTTCGAGTACGACTGTTCTCCGAGTAGGGTCGCTTTCCAACACTTAGAAACTCGCCGATGCCTTGCAGTATCGATCCACTGGAACTGCTGTTCACGCTGAGCTTTGTGCATGAACTTTTAGCGCCTTCTATCTGGTTGGATACTTTTCCCAACACACCTTCGGGAGCGAGCTTCTCGTATGTTGTTACACTTTCGAGAGTCGAGTGAACTCGCTTGAAGTTAGCGCCGTCCACTGAGCATAGCGCGATGTAGATAAGGGAAGAAGTGTTCTTTATGGAGAATAAGCATAATTACCAACGGTTCAAACCAGAACAGATCGCCCGCTCTTTTCCTGAGACTGCGGATACGCTCTTGATCGATACGTATCTGACCAATGAAGACACGGCAAGTGCGCGTGTCTTTCGTGTCTATCGCGAAACTCCTCCACACTTTCATGCACACTCCGACGAGTATCTCTACGTCCTCTCAGGAAGAGGAGCCTTCTGGATGGGCGATCCTTCCAACTCAGGAGAATTCATTCCCGGCGACCTGCTCTTCTTCAAGCGCGGAACCGTACATGCATTGCCAATCATCCTTGAAGAGCCGGTGACATTCCTTTCTTTCGACACTCCTCGCCGCGATCCGGAGGACATCATTTTCGTGAATCCTGACGACGGCAGCCCCGAAGCATTCATAGCGGAGTATCAAGTTTAAGGGCTGTCAACCTTGATGATTGTCCTTGTGCTTGGTCGTTACCAAGTGACGGTTCGATGACCTCGAGGCGAACCAGATGCGCGTCCTTGACTCAGTCCGCTGAAGAAACGCGGCGCTGGGAAACCTAACCATGCAAGCGAGCGTCGCCGAAGCAATGCCATGCCAGGAGGTGAACTCTGTGGCTGATTCGAAGACAGCAGAGCGCGCTCGGCAACGCTTGACCGCATCCGCGCGCGACTCTTGCCAACTAAACTCGAGCAGGTAGAGGCTCTGGAACAGAGCTTTCTGCGGTGGTCTCCGGCTGGGGTGTCTTAAGAAAGATACCGAGTATGGCGGCCAGTAGGTACATCATGGCGAAGATCCACATCACACCACCGACTCCGATGCGTGGCAGAAAGATACCAGCAATCGCAGGACCCAGCCAGATGCTGATCCCAGAACCGAGATTGTAGACCGCGAGTGCCGCGCCGCGTGATTGTGGCGCAAGCGTTGCCATGATGGCTCCAAGAGGAACAAAACCGGCGAGCGTTGCGCCGTATGCCATGCCTGCCAGCATCACTCGGCCGTAATTAGCGCCGAATACATGCGGAACGTAATACAGGCTGAGAGCCGCGACCGCACAGCCGCATGCTCCCACTAGTGTGATGACTGTGCGCCAGCCGATCTTATCGCCCACCCATCCCCATAAAAGATTGAAGAAGATATTGGTGGCAAACATGACAGTGAGGATCTGCAGCCACTGAGGCAGGGTAAAGCCGACGGTGTGGATGTAAAAGATAGGAAGAAAGAGTAAAAACCCGAACTCCGATGTTGTGGTAATAACGGCGACAATGCCGCCTAATCCGACCTTTGGAACTTTCCAGATGATGGATATGCCGGAGAGCAGGATGCGGAAAGGATGCTCGGTGCCTGTGCGAAGCGGTTTGGCACCGCGCGGTTCGCTGATGCCGAGCAACGCGATTAGACCGCCGAGAGCAACGAACGTGACTGAGTACCACAGGGTTCTGTAGGGGCCGCTACGTCCGACGAAGTAGCTGGCGAAGAGCGAACCGAGCGTGGGGAGTCCGCCGGTGCGTGCGAACCAGAACCAGCCCACAGACGTGGCAAGATAGCGATGAGGCGTGACGGCTGTCACCCAAACCAGGAAGCCGAATGCGAAGAGAGGGTAGCCCAGCCCGCGGATGGTATAGCAAAGCAGGATGATCGGGTAGTTACGATGGGCGAGGCCGAGCGTAAGAAATGGAATCTCAAGAGCCAGCCATATCAGCAGGCCTGCCCACATCACCTTCCTGGGACCGAGCAGATCCGAGAGCACTCCACTGAGCCAGGAGGCGAGCGCCGCTGCTACGCCATAGAGGGTGAAGACAATCGCGATGCTGTTCACGCTGAAGTGCAAATCGAGCATGTAGGGGGAGAGGAAGCCGGACTCAACGCCATCACCGATCATGAAGAGCAGCAGGCCGAGGTATCCCATCGCAAGCTGCGGATGCATGCCGAACTTTTCACTCCAAGGGGTTGTCAATGGCATGTTGGCTGCTCCTTATTCGACTGCTGCGGTGTAATGGCGAATCGTTTCTTTTGTACCAATGCGGGTAAGTGACTGCAGCGCAGCTTCCACATCGCTGGCGAAAGCGGCTTCGCCGAAGTACGCTGGACCGAAAAGGGATTTGATCGCGAGAAAGCTGCGCGGGTCGTCGCCAATAGACTTTGCCGCGCGATTGAGTTCATCGGCGCGTGCGTCAACAACTTCAATGGAGGTACCGCGTTCATCTGTGGCTGATTGAAGATACTTGATCCACGCGGCGACGACCAATCCAAGCAGCTTGGTGGAGAGGCGTTTCTCAGCAAGTTCGCAAATGGAGGGCAGTACCCACTTGGGCATCTTGGCCGACCCCTCGGAGCAGAGGCGCGCAACGCGGTCGTTGATCGTGGGGTTAGCAAAGCGCTCGATCAGCGTGCGCTTGTAATCAGGGATAGACGTACCGGCGATACGTGGGACCACCGGCGTGACTTCGTGCATGAAGGCCTCGATGAAATGATAAAACACCGGGTCCTGCATGACCTCGTGCGCATAGGTGTATCCACAGAGTGCACCGAGATAAGCCATGGCCATGTGGCTGGCGTTGAGCAGGCGGATCTTCATCAGCTCATAGGGCAGAACATCGGTGACGATCTCAGCGCCGACTTCCTGCCATGGTGGACGTGCGTTGCAGAACGTGTCCTCGATCACCCATTGCAAAAAAGGTTCTGTAACGACCGGCCATGCGTCCACTACGCCAAAGTTCTGCATCAACTCTCCGCGGTCCGCGGCTGTCGTGGCAGGGGTGATCCGGTCAACCATACTGTTAGGAAAGGCTACGTTCTCGGCGATCCAGTTGTGGAGGGTCATGTCCTGCAACTCTGTCAGGCCGAGAAGAACCTTGCGCATGACATGCCCATTCCCCTGCAGGTTGTCGCAGGACATAACTGTAAAGGGAGCGATGTTGCGGTCACGTCGAAGCTTGAGTGCTGCTGCAAGATAGCCGAGTGAGGTTCTGGGTGCGTCAGGATGCTGAAGGTCATGCAGGATGAAGGGATCGTCGTGCGAAAACTCTCCAGAACCGTCGTGCACAAAGTAACCGCCCTCGGTGATGGTGAGGGAGACAAGACGGGTATCTTGATGGGCAAGCTGCTCGATGGCGGCTTGAGGATGCTCCGGTGCGAGTGAGAAGTCGATGATGGAGCCAATGATGCGCGCGGATTGCACGTTCGCGCTACGCTCGATCATCGTGTAAAGGTAGTCCTGCTCGCGGAGTGCATCGCGCATTTTCACGTCGTGAGCCAGCACGCCCATCCCGCACTCACCCCAATCGGAAACCACACCGCGCTCGAGAAGGTCGTCGAGATAGACAGCCTGGTGCGCTCGGTGGAATCCGCCAACGCCGATGTGGACCGTTTGCGCGCGAAGCTTGCTGCGGTTGTATGTCGGGCGCTTGATCCTAGCGTCGAGCTGTGAAACCGTGGCGCTGGAGAGGCGTGCACTGTCTTTGCCTTGAACCATCATTGTCATCCTTGTACGTCTTGGTTAGCTGAGTACACTCACATGACACCCGTCCACCGGGTTCGATGCAGTGTGCGTCGAGAACTCGGCTGGCAGCAAAGCATTCTGCCCATCCGTCCTCATCGAAGTATAGAACGGCGCGCATGGAACGCAGAGCCCTCCTCAAGTCCGCTGCGGCAACCGGGATTCCCGCCGTCGCAGGTCCAGCTTTCGCGCAGACACCGTCCGCCAGCCCTCCGGTCGAGGCGCCCGGCATGCTCTACCGCACGCTGGGCAAAACAGGGGAGCGTGTCTCCGCCATCGGGCTCGGAGGCGCGAATGTAGGTACTCAGGCCACCCAGGCAGAGAGCATCCAGCTTATCCGGTCTGCCATCGACCGTGGCATTACCTTCATGGATAACTCGTGGGACTACAACGGCGGCCTGAGCGAGGTGCGGATGGGCCTCGCGCTGGCAGGCGGCTACCGCCAGAAAGTTTTTCTGATGACCAAGATGGATGGACGCACCAAGGATTCCTACAACAAGCAGCTTGAGGAGTCCATGGGGCGCCTGCACACGGACATGGTTGACCTGGTCCAATTTCACGAAGTGATCCGGATGGAAGATCCTGACCGCATCTTTGCAGAGGGTGGCGCGATTGAGGCCGCAGTCGCTGCTCGGCAGGCGGGCAAGATCCGCTACATTGGCTTTACCGGGTATAAGGACCCGGCCGTGCATCTCCGCATGCTTGAAGTCGCGAAACGGCACAACTTCCACTTCGACGCGGTACAGATGCCGATAATGTGATGGACGCCCACTTCCGTTCCTTCGCGCGCGAGGTGATGCCGCTCGCGAACGAGCAGGGCATTGCTGTGCTGGCCATGAAAACCTTTGGCGGCGGCCTCATCCTCAAAAGTAAGACAGCAGAGCCCATCGAAATGCTTCACTATAGCCTTTCCCAGCCAGTCTCCGTGGTCATCACCGGTATCGATCGAGCCGAGATCCTGGACCAGGCGATCGAGGCCGTGCGGACCTTCAAACCTATGACCCAGGAGCAGACAGCCGCCCTGCTCGCTCGGACCCGTGATGCTGCGAACACGGGTAGATTCGAGCGCTTCAAAACAAATACCGACGCTGACGCAACGGCGCGCAACCCTCAATGGCTGGGATGAGAACACTCCTCTATTAAGCTTCGATCGTGCGGGAGAGGTGACTCTGGCGCGCGGTCTGAGTAACAGTGTGGTGCGCTTTCCACTTACGAGGAGTAAGTGATGCAAGGCATACCCCTCTACCCGGCGGAAGCGGCCGTGATCACGAAATGGGACTGCCGAGCAAACATGGCCGGAGTAATGCTGATGCGATCCTTTGTCACCACTCCGGCAGAAGCCTGGCGAAGTTGCGTGTTATCGGCCGGGTGAATGTGGATGGCAAGCGTCGCGGCGAAGCCGGCCGGCACATTCACCTCCACGCGCCAGGCATGGTCGCTTGTGGCTTCCGTACTCCAGGAGATAACGCCCCACCGTGTAGGACAGTGACGGACCTGAATGCGTTTACCTCGCGCAAACCAGTGTTTCGGTGCGCCCTTCTGCAAATGACACAGCGGCTGATCACTTTCTTCATAGCAGAGCATCCAGCGCAGCCCGAGCGTCGGCTGAAGGGTGCTGTTGACCACGGCTGACCAGCCGTAACGGCTGCCCTCACCAGGGAAGCTGCCAGGAATGTAAGCGTCCTCAGGCGAGTAGCGGTTACCTGAATCGGCAGCGTAGCAGACCAGCGTGTAGAGCGTGAGCAAGAATGGCCGGTAATCCTCTTGCCGGATGCGCACCGCGAGTGTGCCATGTGACATAAAATTGCTTGTACGGGGCGCGTCACCATCGGTGTGAATGCCGCAGATCTGCTCGCCTGCCAGTTCGCGATGGTGAAGATGCCCCAGGTCGAGTGCCTCGTCGCCCCAGTCAGCCAGAAACCAATCCATCATGAAGCGGTGATTCTCGTAACTGGATAGTTCCGTCGGCAGGCGGCGCGTATCGTTAGGCTCAAAGGGAGTAATACCAGCGCTGCGCATGGTAGGATCACCAGCGGCAATGGTAGCTTCAAGCGAAATGCGGATGTTATCGCGCATCTCTTCGGCGAGCCGGCTGTAGCGCTCTCCAAGCGCGGCGATCTTAGCATTGTCTTCAAGCGAACCTAGCTTCAACAGAACCTGAGCATGCTCATGGAGTCCTCGCCAGACGCATGCAGCATTCTGGTAGTAGAACGGGTGGGAGTTAGGCGTGTCGTTATTCGTATCGCCTAGGTCAGCCTCGGGCGAACCCCAGATAAGACCATACCGGCGATCCGGTCGCGGGTACTGCTCCTTGCCGTACTCGTAGCGCGCCAAGACGTAACCAAGCATCCGCTCAAGGGCCGGCAGACGCTTGCGGAGTGCTGCAGCATCGCCTGTGTACCAATAGCTGCGCGCGGAGTTCCAGAGAAAGATGCCGACATTCAGTGGACCTTCCACCTGGTCTTGCGTGTTGTAGAGAAAGTTGCCGTCAGGCAGGACATATAAGTCGAGATAGTGCTGGAAGTAAGGGTCGCTTGCTGTCGTGAGACCCCAGAGTTGATGCGCCCAGATAAATTCGTACTGCGCGACAGGAAAGAGAGCGTGACTCCGCTCGGGGATCTTGGTATAGCCGCCTTCGGCGATCTGGTAGGTAGGTTCGAGCCCGCGATAGGAGCAGCGGCAGAGCGTTATTCCAGCGCGCGCGGCATCAAGAAGCCAGGGATCAGGAATCTCAACAGGCATGGAGTTCTCGTAAAAGTTACTCCAGTGATTCCAGATGCCGAGCAGATTCTCATAGAACTCCCCCGCCGAGCCGTGCCAGAAGTGTTCGCGGTGGCCGCTCTCCTCCGCAGTCTCGCCGGGTGGGTTGCTGCTGCTCGACTCCAGGCGCACACGCGCCATCGGTCGCGCGTCGGTGCCAGGAGGTAAGAGCATGATGACCTCGTAACCCGCCTTGTGCTCTGCGTTCCAGACACCCGTACATGCCACGGGGAGGAAGCCGCCCAGCAGGGTACGCTTGCTCCAGCCAGGCTGGTAACTGTAGCGATCGGGATCGGCAAAGGGGAAATATTGTGCAGGGTCAAAGAGAACTCCCTCGAGATCTGGCGCCCACTGTTCCTGCGGGTTCTTTTCCGGCTGCCGACTGCGCCCGGCAGCATCAAGGTAAATCGATGCGAGCGGGCCTGCCTCTTCGTTCGCGACCAGAGACCAGCCGATATACTCGGCACCCAGCGCGGCGACATTCTCGTAGCATGGATCTTCGGTGGATTGCAGAAGGTAGGTGCCGGTAATGTCGGGGCCTGGCACCTGCGCCCGACTAAGCTGGATGCCATGAGGAGTGCTCGTCGGGCGAGGTCGAATAGCTTCCAGTCGGCCGATCTGCTTGGGAACCCGGGCGATGGTTCCCCCCAATTCGGTGACATAGGCGAACGCACCTTGATGCGTTGCTCGCTTCTCAAAGACCGCAGTGGCGACTCCATTCATATCGCCGACAAACAGCAGCCGCCAACCGCTTACCTCCTGGTCTATCGAGAGCTCTCTCCAGCTGCCATCAACTGAAGCTTCAACTCCGGTAGACTTCAGTTTGCGCACCAGCGGAACCTGGGCCAGTGCTTCCCGTTCACCAGCCAGAAAGAGCGAGTACTCGTTTTCGACTCGTCCTGGCTGGTAGGTTCCAGCTGGCGGCTGTGCGTTGCCCTGCGCCGAGGCCGCTGAAGCTGGAGCGGGGACCTGCAGTGTGATTCCCGCTGCGGCGAGCAGGTGCAGAAACTCGCGCCGGTCAACCCCTCCGCTCATCACTCGATCCTCTTCCAGCTGCAGGCACTTACGTCGTCGCAGTCGTTGGTCTGCCGCGGTCAGGAGGGCCGGGGAGCTGGTCCTCCTGAAGGCGTCGCGGAAAGGTCGCTGTTGCTAAAACGTGAGGCGCGCTCCTACAAGCATGTTGCGTGCCGGGTAGGTGCTGGGGCTCTGGCCGAAACCGCCATCCTGTAGGTTGGTGTCGAGTCCAGGTAGCGTGCCAAGGCCTACGCCCGTGGTAACAGCAGAGTTCGAGTTAACCAGATTGACACGGTTGAACACGTTGAAGGTGTCGAGCCTGAGCTCCAGTGCAACCCCTTCGGTAATGGCCGTGATTTTCTTCAGGGTGATGTCTGTATCTGCGTAGCCCGCATTGCGAAATTGGTCAGGCCTCTCATTGCCTTCTGTGCCAAAAGCGGGAAGGGTAAAGTTGCCGCAAGGCAGCACGCCGCCCGAGCATGAGCCGAAGAGGCCGCCATTTTTGGGTAGATAGGCGCTGCGGTTATGTGGCTGCTTGTAGGAAGTTACATTTGGATAATCATTGTTGTTGCCATCTGCATTGAAGTCACCGCTGCCGGAGGCGTACTCGAGGTTGCCGGCAGTAGCTCCGAGTGCTGGATTGATCTCCTGCGCGGCAAAGGGCGCACCCGTGTAGACAGTGAAAGGCTGACCGGACTGCAGGACCGCTGTTCCGGCCAGCGTCCACCCACCGAGAGCTCTCTTCTCCCAGCCACGGGCAAGGTTGGCACCAGGCAGCTCGTACGAAGCCCCGACAGAGAGACGATTCGGAATGTCGTAGGGTGAGGCTGCATAGAACTGGTAGAAGGGATACGTGACCGGGTAAACCTGCCAGTTATCTTCAGAGCGCGAGTGGCTGTAGGACGCGGTGAGGAACCCGGTGCGGGCGAAGCGGCCGCGCGTGGAGATAATCAGCCCACTGTAGTTGGCGATTGCGCCGTTGAAGGCGTAGTTAATACTGCCAAAGCTGGTATTGAGCCGGGTCTGCACGCCGTTACAGGCGTTGGTCGTGGCGGTTTCTTTGCAGTTGACGTGCTGGATCAGGTCACCCTGATAGGCGTTTACATCATTGCCGTAGGCGGTGCTGCTGGTGTTGCCACCACCAATGACAAGATTGCCGGAGTGGGAGCCTACGTACCCGATGCTGACCACGATGTCCGGCGTGATCTGGCGATCAATGGCGAGGTTGAAGTTAATGGTGAAAGGGCTCTTCAGGTTCGCATCCACGCCGCCGATCGCGATCTGCGAACCGGCGAAACCACCCTTGGCATTCAGCGGCTGTCCGCCAAATGCGGGATATTGGAAGCCGAATGGATAGGTATTTTGCGTGCCCAGGCTGAAGATGGGCGCCGAGGTTGAACCATTGTTAAAGAACGTCGGCGTCACAAAAGCGGGCGGGTTTCCACTTAAGCCATTTTCCGAGTTCCCGAGCGTGAAGTAGTCGTGATAGAGGCCTATGCCGCCATGGACGAGCCACTTGGCGCTATTGTCAGGTGAGTAGGCGAAGCCGGCACGCGGACTGAAGACCCAATTTAGATCGTTGTTGTAGACATGGCTTTGCTGGGTCACGACGCCATTCGCCACCTCTTCGGGAAAGCTCGTACCTGCACCGAGGTGGAAGTTGGCCAGCACGGTTGAGTTCTTGGGATAAGCATTGCCAAAGTTGTCATAGCGTATGCCGTAGTTGATGGTAGCTTTGCGACTCACCTTCCAGGTGTCTTCTGCAAAGGCCCCGCCGGTCGTCTGCTGATAAGCATAGTTGTGAGCTTTCGGCATACCGGTGATGGGATTGTAGGAGAGCTGCGTCTCTGAGTACGGATCGTTGTTAATCAGGTCGATGATGTTGCTGAACTGTATGGTGGGCTGCGCAAAGGCAGCAGCGAAGTTGGCAATATCATCGCCATGCCAGCCCTCGTAGCCGACACGGATATCATGCGAACCGCTGATGTGGGTAAGCACATCGCGCCAGTGATAACTATGCTGAACATAGTCGCCCAGCGCGAAGCCGTCGCCAAAACCTACGCCGAGGCCCGTAACGTTGACCACTGGCACTGCGAAGTTGCCCCCGGACGGCGCGAAACCTTCAATGCGGTTGTAACCGGCAAACGCTTCGTTCAACGTATTCGGCGAGAAGGTGTGTGTCTCATTGCCTTGCACAGAAAAGGTGTAGTACTTGTCCGTTTCAGCAAAGGACGGCCGAACCGAGGGCCCACCGGTGTTGATGGTGTTGCGATAGAACAACCCATACACGCGATCCTTCTTGAAGACCTTGTCGAGGCGGACGTTGTACTGATTCGAATTGTTGTAACTGCTGCTGTTGAAGTTGCCTTGATCAAAAACCGGGGTGCCGCAGGGGATACTGTCCGTGCTCGGAGTACCGCATCCCGTGTTGGCGGCCAAATTCTGTGCTCCGAACGCCTGCATGGCAGTTTGCAGCACGTTGCGGAAGGTGGTCCCGGTGGGCTTGTAATTGTTTAGCAGCGTCACTTCCGGACTGTTCGGCATCACGCTGTTTGCGAAAGCCGTGAAGGCGGGGTCCTCATACGTTTGCAGGGAGGCACCCGTAGAGACGATCGCGCGATAGGGCTCGTAGCCGGCAAAGAAGAAGAACTGGTGATTAGGAATGACAGGACCGCCGACGCCAAACGAGAGATTGTTGGTGTGGTAGGGCGAGACAGGCGTTCCTGATGGCACGCCGAACTCACCGCGGGCGAACAGACCCTGGTAGGTGTAAAACTCACTCGCAAAACCGTGATACCTGTCGGTACCAGACCGGGTGGTCATGATGGTCTGGATGGAGCTGGCTCGTCCAAAGTCGACTGTGTAGGTATTGGTCTGGACGCTGGCTTCCTGGATGGTGTCGGCATTCGGCGTCAGGTTCACCACCCCGGGTCGGATGCTGCTCGTCACGTCCAGTCCATCGACGACAAACAGGTTGCCGTTGGACCCGCGTCCGTTCGCACTAGCGTCAACGGAGTTCTCCGGATTAAAGTTTGTGGCATTACCGGCACCGATGCCAGTCACGCCCGGAGTGAGTGTGATCAGTGCCAGGGGATTGCGTGCCGCCATCGGCAGTGTGGCCAGCGCCGCCCTATCGATCGTAAGCTGGTTCCGGGTGTCGGAGGTATCAAGCAGTGGCTGCTGGGAGGTGACCTGCACCTGCGTGGTCGTTTGGCCAACGTTCAGGGTGACCGGCACGTTCCCGGTCTCTCCCGTGGTGAGAATCACCGCGACCTTGCTCGCCGTAAACCCGGGCGCGGTGGCCGAGACCTGATAGTTGCCAGGAGCAAGGCTCGAAAAACGGTAGACGCCGGAAGCATCGGCCTTGCCCGTCTGACTGACGTTTGTGTCGGTGTTCGTGAGAGTGATCTGGGCGGACGGCACAGATGCGCCGGAGGAGTCTTGCACCGTGCCCTGCAGGCTGCTATTAAACTGGGCCCGGCACACACCCGAAACCAGAGTGAGTAATACGATTAAGAAACCAAAGCGATTAAGCAGACCCTGCATTGCAACGCCTCCAATAAAGACAGCAAGAGTTTAGTTCGGCGCCTCGGGTGAAGTTGAGCGCCGTCTCCAAAACGAGAGTATCCTAGCAGTTCGAACATAGAATCGACGAGTCCTTTTGATCTATGGCCTACTCTTCGTCACGGGGGCAAGTTGTAGCGCAAACATTCTCGGGTATCCCTGATAGATCGATCTCAATGATCCCCCGGCGTATGGCGATCGTTGCTGCTTCAGTGCGATCCAGATACCTCGAGCTTGTCAAGCAGGCTCTTGACGTGGTTCCGTACGGTATTTTCACTCGTGTGCAGTCGCTTGCCGATCAGGCGGTTGGTCAGACCGCCTGCGAGCTCCTTGAGTACTTCGCTCTCGCGTGCCGTCAGGGTCGAGCGCATGAGCCGGTCCGCTAAACCTTTGCAATATGGGGAGGAAGCGTGCGGCGGCCCTCACCGACGCGCAGGATGGCGCTCACCATCTCGGCCTCGGAGGCGTCCTTGATCAAGTAGCCCTGGGCGCCGGCCTGCACCGTATGGTAGATCTCCTCGTCCCGCTCATAGCTGGTCAGCACAATCACCCGCGGCATTGCCCAGGACGGCGGCAGGCAGCTGAAGAAATGCAGTCCCGTCCATGTCGGGCATACAAAGGTCAAGAAGAATGACGTGCGGCAGATGTGTGACTGTGCTTTTCACTCCGCTGGACACATCCATAGCCACGGCCGCGACCTCGCATCCTACGGCGGCCACCTCCAGGTGATACCAGTGCTGGGCCTGGATGCCGGTTGGCAATGGGACCGTCTGCAACTCTAGCCAGCCGTAGTTCGCTCGTCCAAGAACCAGCTGGCCATCATGTGTCCTGAGGCCGGCATAGTAGCCGCTGTAGGCTTTGGTGCCCAGCTGTTCGCTGGTGGAACCGATGATGACCCCGGCATCTCCATCAGGACCAAAAACCTCCACATCCGCGGAAGGCGAGTAGTCGCTCCCGGCGTCAGAGCCGAACAGCAGCTTGGCTCACCGTTCCGCGGAGTCGTTCATCAGCGTGCCTGCATTGATCATCCAGGCACCGCCAAGACTCTGCCAGCCTTTCAGCCCGTCGGTAGCAAAGTGATCGTGGTAGGGGAGCCGCTCGCCGGTCCGCTGCAGCACATAGAGAGAGCCGTACCGGCCTATGCTCAAAAGTCCGAGAGCGGCAAGGAGCCAGACTGGATTGATGCCGAGAAGCGCGACCACACCTCTGCCTTGTAGCTTCTTGCCGATCGCCTGTGCGGCCGGTGCGCCTGTCTGGTCTTCGTCGTTCGCGACTTAAGCCAGGTTGTTGCCTGGCGTCAACATCAAGGGCGAGCTCACCAGTACAACATGGCTCGCCTTTCTCCAACGGGCACCTTCGAACAAGGTCGCAAAGCCTTCTCTACTATGCAGCGGATGATTTACCGTACACAAGCACGCAGTCAAACAAGCAGGAGAGCTGCCGGGTACCTCCGTTGCAGCTTTGCTGAAGCTTCCGTGCTGCCCGCGATTTAGTGACCACTCAGGAGAGTCATGAGATCAGCCTTATGCAAGCCGCGTCTGCGTCATTGTCTCGCCTCCATCTTGCTGGTAGCCGCATCCTGCAACAAGCCGGCACTCGCGGAGACTTCGCCCGCCAGTATCCAGGTCGATGCTTCACAGCAGGTCTTCCGCATCGATGCGGCCGAGATGAGCTATGTTTTTGGCGTCAACGAGAACAAGCAGTTGCAAGCGCTTTACTGGGGCAGGCGGCTGGGCACTGCCGACCACTTTCAAGCAGCCAAGGCCCAGCCGGGCTACTCCTTCGACACATCGATCAACACGACCCCGCAGGAGTTTGTCGGATGGGGCGGCGGTCTCTACGCTGAGCCCGATCTCAAGATTACCTTTCCCGATGGCAATCGCGACTTGGCGTTGAAGTATGTCTCTCACCACGTCGACGGCAACTCGCTCTTTATCGTTATGAAGGATGTCTCGCTGGACGTGTTTGTCACGGTTGCTTACGAGGCAGACCCTGAGACTGGCATTCTGCGGCGCTCGGCGTTGATCGAAAATCGCACCAAGGCGCCATTTACCATTGAGCAGCTGGCAGCCGGTACGTGGAACCTGCCTGGCGGCGACTACCGCCTGCGGTATCTGTCCGGCCGCTGGGCCGGCGAGTTCAACGTGCATGAGCAGCATGTGGAGCCCGGTAAGACCGTGCTTGAGAGCCGTCGCGGTACCACCGGCGCGCAGAACAATCCCTGGTTCGCCATCGATCGCAACGTGACCGACGCAAAGGACCAGGAGGATGGCGAGGTCTGGTTCGGAGCTTTGGCCTGGAGCGGCTCCTGGCAGATCACCGTGGAGCAGAGTGAAACTCAGCAGACCCGCGTCACCGGCGGCCTGAATGCGTTTGACTTCAGCTACCTGCTCAAGCCAGGCGAGCGCCTGGAGACGCCTTCCTTCTATGGCGGCTACACCGATCACGGCATCGGTGGCGCCTCGCGGCTCTTGCATCGTTTTGAAGTGGACTCGATCCTGCCGCACCATCCCTCACCCAAGCTGCGGCCCGTGCTCTACAACTCGTGGGAGGCAACCGAGTTCAAGGTGGACGAGGCTGGCCAGATGGGGCTGGCTGAGAAAGCAGCCAGCTTTGGCGTAGAACGTTTCGTCATGGATGACGGCTGGTTCGGCCAGCGCAGCAGCGATCACCTGGGCCTCGGCGATTGGTATGTGAACCAGGAGAAATTTCCGCACGGGCTCAAACCGCTGATCGACAAGGTGCACTCGCTGGGCATGGACTTCGGGCTGTGGGTGGAACCGGAGATGGTCAACCCCGATAGCGATCTCTACCGCAAGCATCCTGACTGGGTGTTGAATTTTCCTGGTCGACCTCGCTCTGAGGGGCGCAACCAGCTCGTGCTGAACCTGGCGCGACCTGATGTGCGCGCCTACGTTTATGGGTTTCTCGAAAAGCTTGTCAGCGAGAATGACATTGCCTTTCTCAAGTGGGACTACAACCGCAACTGGTCTGAACCAGGCTGGCCGGCGGTCGCGCCGGATGCGCAGAAGAACGTCTACATCGATTTCATTCGCAACTACTACTCCATCCTCGAAGAGCTGCGACAGAAACACCCTGCGCTTGAGATCGAGTCCTGCTCGAGTGGTGGTGGCCGGGTCGATCTTGGGGTCATGAAGGTTACCGACGAGGTTTGGACCTCCGATAACACGGATGCCTTTGACCGGCTGCTGATCCAGGATGGGTTTACCTATGCGTATACGCCGGCCGTGATGATGGCGTGGGTGACCGACTCGCCGACCTGGGTGAACAAGCGCGAGCTTTCGCTCGAGTATCGATTCCTATCCGCAATGCAAGGCTCGCTCGGCGTGGGCGCGAACCTGAACAAGTGGGCGCCTGATGATTTTGCAAAGGCCAAGGAGATGGTCGCCCAGTATAAGACGATCCGTGAGACGGTGCAGCGGGGAGCGCTCTACCGGCTCATCACGCCGGAAGATAACAGCGAACAGTCTGTCACCGAGTCAGTCTCGCGAGATGGCAAGCAGGCGGTCGCGTTTGCCTTCCTGCACTCAAGCCGGGAGTTCCATCCGTTTCCGCGAGTCAACCTGCGTGGACTGGATGAGAGCGCCACCTACAGTGTGAACGCCTGGGCCGGCAAGCTGGCAAAGGACACGCCCCAGCAGGCCAGCGGAGCATACTGGATGCACCATGGCGTGGATATCGACTTGCGTGGAGACTTTCAGGCAGCGGCATTCACGTTGACGCGGACCAACTGAATCCTGATCATCGCGGCAATCCCCGATGCCCTGAGCAGGCTGCGTCTGGGCGCAGCCTGGGTGATCTAAGGTCCGATGAACGGCGAAGCGCCTTCTGGACCGTTCCAGTCATAGGTGCGCTCTTGAGCGTTCAAATCGGCAGAGTCAGCTCGCCATAAACCGGGTGCGCTCGAGTGGGTCCAGTCCCGGGGACGGGCTTTGAGCCCGCCGGCACTCGCAACGGCAAATGCCTCGCGCAGCGCCGCCCTCTGCTCCTGTCCACGTGCCGGCGGACCCGCCGAAACCAGAGTTGCCGTCCCGCTGCGGGCCAGCGCATTAAGCCACTGGCGGTTGAACTCCCAGGGCACAGCATCGGTGATGCCAACCACGTCGGCATCCTGGATCACGCCTTGCTCATCGATCTGCCAGAAGCTGAGCGCACGTGCGTCGGTCATCACGCCATACCCGTGGCAAACACTGCCGCTCAGGGTCGCGAAGTACCAGGGCATCACGCGATCGGGCATGAGAGATCGCCATAGCTCCTCTCCCAAGCGTCCCCCTAGCACCGCCAACCCTGTTGGCACCCGTGCTCTCCACCTCAGGTGCACAAGACTGACCGCGTTTGACCGAGCAGCCAGCGTTGCCACCAACGCGTGCTGCTCTGCTCTCGTCTCGACGATGACCTGGCCTCGGGTCCACTGCTCCCCGCTGCGTTTGAGAACCATGGCACCGGTAGGCCGCGTCTTCTCGAACTTCTCGTAGCAGATCACGCTATCCGGCACACGAAGGAGGTCAGAAAAGTCGAGTCCGGAGCTGGCGGCACCTGAGCGATTTGGCTCGAAGCGCCTGCCTGCTCGGGCACGACGGCAGCAGCCGCGCCGGCACCAAGCACCACAGCACCCCTGCGGAGAAATGCCCGGCGCGAGCTGACACCCTGCTCCAGGCAGGGCGTATCTCTAGGAAGATCCTGCTGAGCCTGCTTGCCCTCCTTCATCACTGCCCTCCAAGGTTCCTGTTGCCTGGCTCTCGCGTGCACTTGATAATGACCCATGGACCTCTCGACTGCTTTCGTTGCTGCCTCCGCAATCGAGCCAACTGGCAGCATACCAGCGGCGGCATTGCCGAGAGGATGTACCTTCTCACCCTCGGATTGGCATGCGCTGGCGCACTTCTGGTACCCGGTAGCCTTCTCACACGAGGTGCAGGGCGCGCCTTTTGCTGCCACACTGCTCGACGAGCGGGTGGTTCTCTACCGGCTCAGCGACGGCTCGCTCGCAGCCGCAAGGGATATCTGCTATCACCGGGGAGTCCCGTTGAGCCTGGGCAGGGTCGAAGGCGACGAGATCATCTGCAAGTATCATGGGCTGCGCTACGATCGGGCTGGCCGATGCACCTGCATCCCAGCCCATCCAGGAGGCGCCATCTCCCCACGCCTGCGGCTTGACATGTACAGCGTTCAGGAGCGCTACGGGTTGATCTGGGTGCGACTCGTCGCCAACGGGCCTGCGGCGGAGCTGCCGCAGATGGCCGAGTGGGACGACGAAGATTATCTTCAGGTGCTACCTGACAGCGTGAAGATCGAGGCCGCGGCTGGACGGCAGATCGAAGGCTTCCTCGATGTAAGCCACTTTGCCTTCGTACACACCGAAAGCTTCGGCGAGCAAGACAATCCGGTGGTGCCAAGCTATCCTGTCACCCCGACCCAGTCGGGTTTCGTCGCCGACTACCTGAGCACAGTCAGCAACTACTCCCATGGGTACAAGCACCTTAACCCGCCAGGCTTTCTGTGGAGGCGGCGATTCGAGGTCTTTCTTCCTTTCACAGCCAAGCTGACCGTCTTTTTCCCGGGTGGCGGCCAGTTGCATATCTTGAACGCCGCTTCGCCGGTCTCCGCACGCAAGACACGGCTCTTCGTCCCTATCTGCCGTAACTTCGACAAGGATGCTCCGCTCCAGGCGACGCTAGACTTTAACCATCAGGTCTTCGCCGAAGACATCGCGATCGTGGAACGTCAGTTCCCCGAAGATCTGCCGGTCGACCTCCACGCCGAGGCTCACTTCCCCGCTGACCGCAGCTCCATCGCCTATCGCAGAGGCCTCGCAGCACTGGGGCTTGGCAGGAGTTACACGGCCTAGGTCCAGACACGCGACTCGCCCCCACTCAAAGGAACAGACCTGCTTGCACTATCGCAGCGGTTGCGCTTCTTCTAAAGTAGAAAAACAGAGGAGAACACGATCGCATGGATACCAGCGGGAAAAACACAGTCCTGATCACAGGCGGTGGTTCGGGCATCGGGCGCGCACTCGCTGAGGCTTTCCACAGGCTAGGCAACAAGGTCGTGATCGCCGGGAGGCGCAAGGAGGTGCTCGGCTCAGTGATTGAATCGAACCCGGGAATGTCTTCAGAGCTGCTCGACGTGCAGGATGCTGCCACGCTGAAGAGCTTCGCGGCGGAGATGACCTCGAAGTATCCCGAACTTAATGTGGTGATCCACATGGCCGGCATTATGAAGCCTGAAGACTTCAGCGGCGACGCTGATCCTGCAATCATCGAGAGCACGATCGCGACCAACCTCACGGCGCCCTTGCTGCTGACGGCCGCCCTGTTGCCGCACCTCAAGCAGCAAGCCAAGGCCACCATTATGACGGTGACTTCGGGGCTCGCCTTCACGCCGATGGCCGCTACCCCGACCTACTGCGCGACAAAGGCCGCCATCCATTCCTGGTCGATGTCCTTGCGCTATCAGCTACGGGATACATCGGTTGAAGTGTTGGAGCTCGCACCACCCTACGTACAGACCGAACTGATGGGCGAGCGCCAGGCCAGCGATCCTCGAGCCATGCCGCTGGCCGAATACGTCACCGAGGTCCTGAACATACTCGCGACACAGCCCGATGCGAAAGAGATCCTGGTGAAGAACGTGTATCCTCTGCGCTTCGCAGGTGACTTCAACTCCGAAAAGTTTTACAGCTTCTTTGAAACCTTCAACAGCAACATGCGGCCCACTAGCCCAGCACGCTGATCGATCATGCCGGGCCATCCTCACGGATTTGCCCGGCGCGCGTCTCGCTTTAGCCTGTCGTGTCGCACCCGAGGCTGCTCGTTGATCAGCAGCTCAAGAATGCCAGGGGTCGCAGTCGCTATAATCAGGAGTGGCGCCTTTTCAGGTGCCGGCGCTCCCTTTGCAGGGCGCCCAAGAGCAGGAAGACGATGACTCCGAGTTCGGAACACCCACTTCACACGCTCCTTGAATCGCGCATCGCCATCATCGATGGAGCGATGGGGACAACCATCCGCACCTACGGGATGGCGGAAGCTGATATACGAGCTGAGCGTTTCAAGAGTTCACCAAAAGATCTGCTCAACAACGGGGACCTCTTCTCCTTGACCCAGCCGGCGATGATAGGCGACATCCATCGCCGCTTTCTAGAGGCCGGAGCAGACATCATCGAAACGAACACCTTCGGCGCAACCAGCATCACGCAAAGTGAATTTTTTGTCGAGGACCCAAGGGAACAAGGTGGACGCAAAGATCCCGCCTTTTACCAGGGGGTGCTCGAGCACCCGATGCTGCGTAGTCTTGCCTGGGAGATCAACGAGACATCTGCGCGGCAGTGTCGCGAATGGGCGGACCGGATCGCAAACCGGACCGGCCGGCAGCGCTTTGTAGCAGGCGCGATCGGACCTCTTACAGTATCTCTGTCGAACTCTCCCGATGCAGAGGACGCCGGCTTTCGGGTTGTCACCTTTGATCAGGTGAAAGCCGCTTATGTCGAGCAGGTCCGCGCTCTGATCGCGGGCGGCTCCGACTTACTCCTTGTAGAAACAATCTTTGACTCGTTGAATGCAAAGGCCGCGCTGGTTGCGATCCGCGAAGTCTTCGATGAGCAAGGCAAAGAGTTACCGATCATGATCTCAGCAGCCGTAGGCCGTGGCGGAGAGACGCTTATTTCGGCCCAGACCACCGAAGCTTTCTGGAACGCCGTGCAACACGTAAAGCCGCTTTCGGTTGGCCTGAACTGCTCGCTTGGTCCCGATCTTATGTATCCCTTCTTGAGCGAGTTATCCGCCAAGGCAAGCGCAGCGATCTCATGCTACCCCAATGCGGGCCTGCCGAATCCTCTCTCCGAAACGGGATTCGACTTAGGTCCAGAGGACATGGCTCGTTACTTGCGAGAGTTTGCACAGGCGGGTTTGATTAACATAGCGGGCGGCTGCTGCGGTAACACGCCCGAGCACATTGCTGCTATCGCGAAAGCGCTCCAGCATACAGCCCCTCGCAGTCTGGAATCAGGCGACACTTCGCGATCCTCGTTTCGCAGTAACGGGGAAGCCGCTTGACCCGCTCCGCAACAAAGCAGCTAGAGTTCAGGCCTCTCCGGCTGTCAGGCTCGCAGCCATTTACCCAGCAGCCCGGCGTTTACATCATGCTCGGTGAGCGAACTAATGTTGCGGGCTCACCTAAGTTCGCGAAACTAATCAAGCAAGGCAATTACGAAGAAGCGGTCAGCGTAGCTCGACAGCAGGTGGAAAATGGCGCCAACGTCATCGACATCTGCATGGACGAGGGCATGATCGACGGCGTTGCGGCGATGACGCGCTACCTGCAGCTGCTGGCGAGCGAACCTGAAGTGGCCAAGGTTCCTTTTATGGTGGACTCTTCCAAGTGGGAGGTCATCGAGGCAGGGCTCAAGTGCCTGCAGGGCAAAGGCATTGTCAACTCGATCTCGCTCAAGGAGGGCGAAGATAGGTTTCGAAAGAACGCCGCGACGGTGATGAAGTACGGCGCCGCGGTAGTGGTCATGGCCTTTGACGAAGAAGGTCAGGCTGCGACCTACGAGCAAAAGATTGGCATCTGTGAGCGCGCCTATCGGATCCTGGTGGACGAGGTTGGTTTTGCTGCGGAAGATATCATCTTTGATCCCAATATCCTGACCGTCGCCACCGGGATGGAAGAGCACAACAACTACGCTCTTGACTTTATTGAAGCCACTCGGTGGATCAAGGCAAACCTGCCTCATGCCAAAGTAAGTGGAGGCGTGTCGAATATCTCGTTCAGCTTTCGCGGCAATAACAAGGTTCGCGAAGCAATGCACTCGGCCTTTCTCTACCATGCCATCGCGGCGGGCATGGACATGGGCATCGTCAATGCCGGCATGCTCGAGGTATACGAGGAGATTGAGCCTGAACTAAAGGTGCTGGTCGAGGATGTGCTGTTAAATCGCCACCCCGACGCAACCGAGCGCCTGGTCGAGCACGGAGAAAAGCTCAAGGGTCTAAGTACCGGGTCGACTGAAAAGAAAATAGAAGAGTGGCGCAGCGGCACCGTCGAAGAGCGCCTCTCCCACTCGCTTGTCAAAGGGATCGACACCTACATTGAGCAAGACGCCGAAGAAGCGCGGCTTAAGCTCGGCCGGCCCCTGCAAGTGATTGAAGGGCCTCTGATGGCCGGCATGAGCGTGGTAGGCGATCTCTTCGGCGCCGGCAAGATGTTCTTACCCCAGGTCGTGAAGTCCGCCCGCGTCATGAAAAAAGCTGTAGCCCATCTCACGCCATTTATGGAGGCCGAGAAAGCAGAGTTGCTTGCATCCGGCCAAAAGGTTAAGGCGCAAGGCAAGATTATCCTCGCTACGGTAAAGGGTGATGTCCACGACATAGGCAAGAATATCGTTGGAGTCGTGCTCGCCTGCAATAACTATGAAGTCATTGACATGGGAGTTATGGTCTCCTCAGAAAAGATTCTTGAGCGAGCCAAAGCAGAGAAGGCTGACATCATCGGCCTAAGTGGGTTGATTACTCCTTCGCTTGACGAGATGGTGCATGTGGCACGCGAGATGGAGCGTCAAGGCTTCAAGGTGCCATTGCTCATCGGCGGAGCGACAACCAGCCGGGCGCACACCGCGGTGAAGATCGCTCCTCACTACAGTGAGCCAGTGGTTCACGTGCTGGATGCCAGCCGGGCCGTGCCCGTGACGACAAGCCTGTTGAGTGAAGAAGGCAAGGCGGCGTTCGTGGCCCAGCATCGTGCCGAGTATGATGCCTTGCGTAAGGCCCACTCCGCGCCACGCCAAGCAGCGGTCTCGATCGCGAGCGCCCGCGAGCGAAGAACCCCGATCCACTGGCGCCCGGAGGACTTGGCCGCACCCTCTTTCACGGGCGTTCGGGTGCTCGACAACTTCCCTCTTGAAACGCTCCGCGACTTTATTGACTGGTCGCCGTTCTTCCACACCTGGGGCCTGCGAGGAATTTACCCCCGCATCCTGGAAGACGAGAGGCAAGGTGCGGAAGCAAAAAAGATATTCTGCGACGGCAAGAAACTGCTGGATCGAATCATCCGAGAGCGCCTACTCACGGCTCGCGGCGTCTACGGCTTTTTTCCGGCAAACGCAGTCGGTGATGACATCGAGCTCTATACGGATGAGCATCGTGAACAGGTGCTGGAACGCTTCCACTTTCTACGCCAGCAGATCAATCGTGAAGGTAACGAACCCTGTCGCTCTCTCGCTGACTTCATTGCCCCGAAAGAGACGGGGCTGCACGACTATCTGGGCGCTTTTGCGGTCTCCAGCGGCTTTGGGCTCAAGGCGCTTGGCGACCGGTTCCGCGCCGAGCATGACGACTACAACGCCATCATGGCCGAGGCACTTGCCGACCGCCTCGCCGAGGCCTTTGCAGAGTGCCTGCACAAGCAGGTGCGCGACCAGTGGGGATACGGACTCGAAGAAGGTTTGAGCCCAGCTGAACTGATCCAGGAGAAGTATCGAGGCATCCGGCCCGCCGCAGGGTATCCTGCAAGTCCTGAGCACACCGAAAAGGGCCCACTCTGGAGATTGCTCGATGTCGAGGCAAACACAGGCATCCTCATTACAGAATCCTATGCAATGTGGCCCGGCTCGAGCGTAAGCGGCCTCTACTTTGCACACCCGCAATCGCGCTACTTCAGCCTCGGCAAGATCGAGCGCGACCAGGTCATTGATTATTGCCAGCGTAAAGGCATGACACTGGAACAAACTGAAAGATGGCTGAGCCAAAGCCTGAACTACGACCCTGCTGCGTAGGATAGACTCCGCGCGGAGCGCCGCTCCTTGCCAGTAACCGTGACCTACTATCTCTTGACAGATGTAGGCAGGGCCGCCCGGATCCGGCGGTAAAATTAGGATGCTGCGAGCGGGGGCATGGCGATCAGCCTGGGCTTGAACCTTCGCAAACACATCGACTTTTCAGACCAGATCCGCCGTGGAGGCGGACCATACTGGAGCGTCCGCGACCTGCGACACCGAGCGCCAGCGCATATTCGTGCCCGGTCGCAGAAGCGTTCCGCTCCATGCCGGGCTATGATGAGGGGGTTCGCTAACCCACGTGTCGCAGTGTTGATGCGTCGAACCTGTCGCAGGCATGGGTAGCTTTGTCGAGCAGCCGGAGTTCAGCGCGAAGCGAAGTCCGCGCGCATCAGGGCAAAAGGCTGGAGCAACAGCAGAGTGAGAGTAGAGCAAGCGCCTCTGCGCTGGAGGATCGAGTGGCAACAACACTTACGGATGGCACAGCGGCTCGCATGCTGACTAGGAACAAACACCTGATCCGCTGGGTGGAGAAGATGGCCGAGCTAAGCCAGCCTGCTTCTATCCACTGGGTTGACGGCTCTGAAGAAGAAAATGCTGCGCTCTGTCAACAGCTCGTAGACGCGGGCACCTTCATCCGGCTCAATCAACAGCAGTGGCCTGGCTGCTACTACGCACGCAGCTCCGCGCATGATGTCGCGCGGGTGGAAGATCGCACCTTTATCTGCTCGCTTTCGAAAGATACTGCCGGCCCTACCAATAACTGGGAAGACCCTTTCGTCATGCGAAAGCGCTTAAAAAGCCTCTTTCGAGGCGCCATGCGCGGGAGAACTATGTACGTGCTCCCCTTTTCCATGGGACCGATCGGCTCGCCCATGTCGCAGATCGGCGTTCAGCTTACTGACTCGGCCTATGCGGTCGTGAACATGCGCATCATGGCCCGCATCGGCCTGCCGGTATTTGAAGAGATCGATAAGGACACCAAGCGCGTTGTGCCATGCATGCACACCGTCGGTGCACCACTCGCACCGGGCGAGATGGATGTATCCTGGCCGCAGAATGACATCAAGTACATCGTGCACTTCCCGGAGACGCGCGAGATCTGGAGCTACGGCTCCGGCTACGGCGGCAACGCGCTGCTCGGAAAGAAGTGTTTTGCCCTGCGTATCGCCTCGAACATCGCGCGCGACGAGGGTTGGATGGCCGAGCATATGCTCATCGTCGGCGTCGAGTCGCCCGAGGGAGAGAAGACCTATGTGACCGCCGCATTTCCTTCTGCATGCGGTAAGACAAACTTCGCCATGATGATTCCACCCGCGTGCTTTCAAGGGTGGAAGGTCTGGACGGTCGGGGATGATATCGCCTGGATCCGGCCAGACGCAGAGGGCCGTCTCAGGGCCATCAACCCGGAAGCCGGATTCTTTGGCGTCGCTCCGGGCACGAGCGCGAAGACCAACCCCAATGCTATGGCAACGCTCTCGAGGAACACGATCTTTACCAATGTTGCACTCACCCTGCGCAGAGGCAAGGCTGAAGGCGTCTGGTGGGAGGGCATGACCGATGAGCCTCCCTCTACCACCGACCCGGATCTGACTCTCGAGGACTGGCAGGGCCGCCCCTGGACCCCAAGCAGCGGTACCCCGGCAGCCCACCCGAACGGCCGCTTTACCGCTCCCCTCGAGCAGTGCCCGAGCTTTGATCGCCAAGCCTGGGACTCTCCGGAGGGCGTGCCTGTGTCCGCCATCCTCTTCGGCGGGCGACGCCCAACCACCGTTCCGCTTGTCTTCCAGGCGTTCAACTGGTCCTCGGGCGTTTACATAGGCGCCACCATGGGCTCTGAAACAACGGCCGCAGCCGCGGGCGCTCGAGGGCAAGTGCGTCGCGATCCTATGGCCATGCTGCCTTTTTGCGGTTATCACATGGGCGACTACTTTCGCCACTGGCTGCGCATGCAGCGCGAGCTTTCTTCCACCCCCCGCATCTTTCACGTGAACTGGTTTCGCAAGGACGCGGCGGGCAACTTCCTGTGGCCCGGCTTCAGCGACAATATGCGCGTGCTCAAGTGGATCGTTGACCGGGTTCGCGGTCGAGCCCAGGGCATGGAAACCGCGATTGGCTGGACCCCGGAATTTCAAGATATCGACTGGGAGGGTCTGTCGCTGAGCCAGGTAGCCTTTGACGAGCTTGAGCGCGTTGATCGCAAGGCCTGGCATCGCGAGGTCCTCAGCCACGAAGAACTCTTCCTCGCTTTACACGACCATCTGCCGCCCGAAATGATCTACGAGCGTGAGTTACTCATCTGCAGACTCTGAGCGAAAAGGTGTCGAGTAGCTGCAGGCAAGAGTGCTCCTTAGGCGCGAAGAGATAGCCGCGCGGTCAGCAAGGTCCTGTCGCAGAGCTTGTCAGGGCGCAGGAGAGTTTCCTGAGCCGGACGAGCTCCTTGCGTGTTGTTCCGAGAGTATCTTGGCTGCCTTCGCGCGCTCCTGATTGCCCTCCACCACCTGCCCGGTCTCTCGCAAGACAGTACCTAGAATAAAGTGGGTTTCAGCATCCGCGGGCTCCAAAGCCTCCGCTCGTTGTAAGTACGCGATGGCTTTCACAGGCTCCTGCAGGCCGGCCCAGCTCTGTCCGATCTCGCGCAAAGCGTCCCCATACTCCTTGTTTGCCGCGAGAGCCGCCTCGAAGTATGGAATGGCTTCGTGCAGCTTTCCCTCGCGTCGAAGAATACGACCCATCGTGCAGTTAGCAATTGGGTCCGTTGGCGATTGCTGCAGGGCTAGGCTGAACTGCTGCCGAGCAAGAGTTGTCTCCTCCAGGCGCCAGAAGATGACACCGAGGCTCGTGTGCACGCCGGAATAGTGCGGATCGATTCGCTCTGCTGCCTCCAGTTCGCTGATCGCCTCCTGCTCGCGAAAGAGTTTATCGTAGGCTGTGGCCAGCATCACGTGCGCTTCTGCTGAGTCAGGCTGAATGGCCATGATGTGGTTGAATATCTCGCTTACGGCAACATAGTTCTTCAATCGCAGGTACGCCTGTCCCAACATGTGCAGGTTCTCGAGATTGTCTGGCTCTAGCGCCTGCGCCTGCTTCAGATAGGCCACGGCCTCCGCATAGCGATCCAGGGCGAATAGGTCAAGACCGGCGAGCTCCAGGGACTGGAAGTTACCCGCGTTTTTCGCAACGCTTACCAGCAGCGGCTGTGCCTCAGCAAACCTGTGAGCACGGAAGTACGCAACACCCAGATTCCGCTGCGTCACCGCATCGCCTGGCTTGAGCGCGAGGGCCTGATGATACAAACCAATCGCCTCTCCGCTGCGATTCTGCCGGGCGAGTGAAAGTGCAAGGTCATTCAACAGCGGAACAGAAGTCGAATTACGCGAGAGGGCTTCGCGGAATGCGGCTTCCGCTCGCACGTTGTCCCCCTGCGCCAGCGCTGCGGTGCCGATCGCAACATCCTTCTCAGATTCAGTTGGAGGAGCCGGCAGGCTCTGAGACACACTCGCATGGCGGCCCGTGAGAGCTAGTATGCCCGCGAGCAGCAGAGCCAAGCACGCAGAATTGCGGCGACCGCGAACAAGAGTATGCCGCGTCTCGCGTGGCTGCATCAAGCATCTCCTATGCCGGACTCTACCACTCTGCCGAGCACCTGCTCAAAGCGCAATCGCGAGAGTGCGCACACGCTTTACAAATACTTCTTGTACGAAAACAACACTGCGTTTACGCTATCGAAACATAGCAGCAACATCAACGTCTCCTGCGCCCAATCTTGTGGGGCGTGGACCCGTCCCGACCCAAGATCCACGAGTATTAACGTACGAGACCGAGGCCGTCCCCATGACGAAGCTCCTGCACAAGCTCGCTTGCTTGCTGTTCGTAGTTACCTCTCTCTGCTCGCTCTCCTACGCGCAAGAGTTAGCCGCCACCCTGAACGGCATCGTGACCGATACCTCTGGAGCTGCCATTGTAGGCGCCTCGGTTGAGGTCCGGAATCCAAGTATCGATGGATTTCTACGCACCGCCACCACGGATAAGAATGGCGCTTACTCGCTCTCCAATCTACCGCCGGCGACCTACGTTGTGAAAACGTCAGCGCCGGGCTTCAAGGGTCAGACGACGGACGGCGTCACTCTCTTTGTCGCCCAGAAACGGGATGTGAACGCGCAACTGGCTCCCGGCACGGTCGACCAGACAGTTACCGTGCAGGAGGGTGCGGTCGCCATTGAGACCAGCAGCAGCGCGCAAACGGGGACTGTCAGCGGGACCCAGGTCCGAGAGCTCGAGTTGAGCAATCGCAACTTTGAGCAGCTTGTCACTCTTCAGCCCGGCGTGGTGAGCGGACTCGGCGATGAGACCGGGTTCGGCCTGAACAACACCACGAGTCTGTCGGTCAATGGCGCCCGCCAGGGGGCCAATAACTGGACCGTCGATGGGGCTGATATCAACGACAGCGGATCCAATGCGACGCTGCTCAACGTGCCGAGCGTCGACGCAATCCAGGAGTTTACTCTCGCTCGCGGATCCTACGATGCCGGCTACGGCCGCAGCGGCGGCGCGCAGGTTCTGGTGGCCACCAAGCAGGGCACCAGCCGTTACCACGGCGATGTCTACGAGTTCAACCGCAATAACATCTTCAACGCTAACACCTACTTTGGGAACCTGAACGACCAGCCTCGCGGCATCGAGCGCTACAACGATTACGGCTTCACACTCGGCGGACCGGTTTACATCCCCAAGCTCTTCGACACCAGCAAGGACAAGCTCTTTTTCTTCTGGTCCGAAGAGTGGCGCAAGGTGAGCACACCGACTACCCAGAGCATCCCTGCAGCTACCCCGGCCGAGTTGAACGGTATCGTCGCTGGCCAAGTAACCGCGCCTGCAGGCTGCGTCACCTTTAACGCCGCGGCCAACCAGAGCACCATCAATCCAGTCTGCTACAGCCAGAATGCCAAGGTCTATCTGGCCAACGTCTTCAATGCGTTTCCTGCGAACAGCACGGGTGATAACGTGGCCACTTACTCGGCTCGCAACAACGTTCGCCAGGATATTGTCCGATTAGACTACAACCTGAGCGAAAAGATTCACATCTTCGCTCGCGCGATGCAGGACGAAACCCCAGAGAATTTTCCCACCGGCCTCTTCGCGGGAAACAATTACCCCGGTCTGGTGAATACAAGTCTCAACGCGCCTGGCGAGAACATCGTCGGCAATTTAACCTGGACCCTTACACCCAAACTTGTGAACGAGGTCGAAGTCGCTTACTCCCAAGGTGAGATCCAGACGGCCCTCAACGGCGTCGCCAACTCACCTGCGGTCAGCGCCGCTCTCACAAATAACACCGCCTACCAGGATCCGTATGGCCGCATCCCAAGCGTCACCTTCACCGGGGGGACCATCATCGGACTCGCGCAGGGCAGCGCTCCTTATACCGAGCGCAACCTGGACCGCACCATCTTTGACAACTTCTCCATGAACCTTGGCAAGCACACGGTACGCGTCGGCGCCACTTTTTCGCAGATGCTCAAGACCGAAAATGCCTCGGAGGGCAATGCCAGCTTTCAGTTCAATACTTGGCAGGACTTTCTGCTTGGCAACGTCGCCCTGTACACCCAGGCTAGCCGAGACGTCATACCCGACCTGCACTACAACAACTTTGAAGCCTACGCACAGGATGACTGGAAGATCCTTCCTCGACTTACCTTGAACCTCGGCCTGCGCTGGAGTTACTTCCCCTCCCCGACCGACGTCAACAACACTCTGAATAATTCCGATCCCGCCCTTTACAGCGCGAGTGCAGCCCCGGCTCTTGATAGCAGTGGCAGTTTTCTGCCTGGCCAGCCAGTTAACCCGGCGACCTACGTCAACGGCATCGTCTTTCCAACCGGTTCCGCCTGCACCGCCGCCAGGGCTGTCGCTCCCGGCGTGAGCTGCTCGCCATTTGGAGCCCGCGTCAATCCCAACTCAAATAACAACTTTGCACCGCGAGTCGGCTTCGCTCTCGATCCGCATGGCAACGGCACTATGTCCATCCGAGCAGGGTTCGGTGTCTTTTATGACCGCACCCTGAATGGCATCTGGGAGCAGAACGCTTTCTCCGATCCGCCCCTCGTGCAGACAGCGACCGAGACCAACACCAAATTCGATGCGCCGCTAGCTGGTACCCAGACCGTATCCCTTGGCCCCAATGGCATTACCTCCACCGGTACTCCAACCTTTAAAGTGCCGGCTTATGCAACTTACAACGCCTCGGTCCAACAGGCCATTACAGCCAGCACCATCTTTGAAGTGGCCTATGTCGGATCCACCGGCCGGCACCTGCTTGGCGAGCAGGATCTGAATCAGCCCACTGTTGATGCTCGTGAGGCCATCCCTGATGCAGACGTCAACGCCATTCGGCCTTATCTTGGCTACTCCTACTTTCATGCGCGCATCCCGATGTTCACCAGCAACTACAATTCGCTGCAGGTCTCACTCAACCACCGCATCACCCACGGCCTGACGCTCGGCATCGCGTACACCTGGTCGAGAAATCTCTCCACTCAGTCCATCGACCGCGGCGTAGCCAGCACGGACACCTACAACCCTCATCTCGACTACGGCCCCACAACTCTGAACACGCCCAACATCTTTATCGCAAACTACGTTTATGAGCTTCCCTTCTTCCGCGATCAACGCGGCCTCGTCGGCCACGTCCTCGGCGGTTGGGAGGTCTCGGGGATTACCTCTGTAGAGTCAGGTCAGTCGGCTACCGTCACCCAGGCGCTTGATCCGTTCGCCTGCATTGCGTCCACCACAACCGCAAACGGCTGTGCCGCGGGAACCTTCCCCGGCGGACTGGGTATCGCTAGCCCCGACACGGATATCGCGCCACGCCCCGACCAGGTGAGCCCGGTGCATCTCACCAAAACGCGAACCCAGTGGTTTACCACGTCTTCCTTCGCCGCGGCCGTCGGTCACTTTGGCTCAGAATCGAACGGCAGCTTCCAGGGTCCGGGCCTGCAGAATTGGGATCTTGGCGCGCTGAAAAACATCCAGATGTCGGAGCGCTTTCGCCTGCAGGTTCGTGGAGAGTTCTTCAACGCCTTCAATCACACAAACTTCCTCGCCATCGACAGCGGTCTGAATGACGCTAATTATGGACAGGTCACAAGCACCCATCTCCCGCGCAATATCCAGCTCGGAGCAAAGCTCTACTTCTAGATGTAGCCTCAGCAGTACCTATCCTGTCTCGGCGAACAAGGAAGCTCGGCTACAAGCGGAGTGTTCCCGAGAGGATCGGGTATGTGAGACAGTTCGATACCCGGATGGCGCTTCGCATTTTCTATGCAGGCGTCCTCGTTCTAAGTGCGTGAAGCCTCACCAAAGATCAAGACTGCCGAGGAGAAGAAGAGATGCGTCATCGTTGTCAAGCCGTGCTTTTCGGCGCCCTGCTGTTCCTGGGAGCAGGCTGCTCGATCTCCGGCGCGCAGGGATCTTACGCAACTACGGTGCCGCTGGTACCGCCCGCACTTCCAGGATCCGCCGCCCCTGCACTCATGCCGCTGCCGGCCGATATGGAGCGCGGCGCCGGAGTCATGTTGCTCAATGGCAACTTCACCATCGCCTTCCAGGGCTATCGAGAAGCGAGGCTGGACCGCGCTGCAGAGCGGCTGCAGCAGCGCATCGCGCGCGCGACCGGCATCATCTTGCTGCCCAGCAACGCAGGCGCGCACAACTTGCTGACGGTACGAACAGGTGGAGCGAGCAAGCCGGTGCAGGAACTCGGCGAGGACGAGTCATACACGCTGGAAGTCACGACCGCGGGTGCCACGCTGACGGCGCCAAACCCGCTGGGTATCCTGCGCGGTATGCAGACGTTTCTTCAGCTGATCCACGCGAACAAAGATGGTTTTGTGCTCGATGCAGTTACGATTCACGACAAGCCGCGATTTTCCTGGCGTGGACTGATGCTTGATGCGTCTCGACACTTTCAGCCCATGACGCAGGTGCTCCAGGAGCTGGACGCCATGGAGATGGTCAAGCTAAACGTCTTTCACTGGCACCTGAGCGATGATCAGGGTTTCCGGGCTGAGAGCCACCACTACCCGAAGTTGCAGGGGATGGGCTCAGACGGAAACTTTTACACCCAAGCCCAGATGCGTGAGGTCGTCGAGTATGCACGGGATCGCGGCATCCGCGTGGTGCCCGAGTTTGATATGCCAGGGCATGCGCGGTCGTGGTTTGTCGGCTATCCAGAGTTAGCGGCGCTCCCCGGACCATACACCGTGGTGCACCACTACACGGTGGAGGATTTCGAGCACCCCGACCCAAAGCAGGACGCGGCCATGGATCCTACCAAGCAGGAAGTCTATCGGTTTCTCGATGGCTTTTTGGCCGAGATGACAGCTATCTTTCCGGATCGCTACTTCCACATAGGAGGCGATGAGTGCGACGGCAAGCAGTGGGACGCCACGTCGCACGTTCAGGAGTTCATGAAGGCACACGGCATCAAGGACGATCCTGCGCTGCAAGCCTACTTCACAGGACAGGTCCAGAGACTGGTGACCAAGCATGGAAAGATCTCCATCGGCTGGGACGAGGTGTTGCAGCCGGACACACCGAAGGACGTTGTGATTCAATCCTGGCGCGGCCCGCGAAGCCTCTTTCAGGCAGCGTCGCGGGGCAATCGCGGGATCCTTTCCGCCGGCTACTACATCGACCTGAACCAGCCCGCGTCCCAGCACTTCCTTGTTGACCCACTCGTGCTGCCGCCGGCGGACCAGAACGATCCGACGGCAAAAGGCGTCGTGGTGCCGGAGCACCTTTCGCCGGAGGAAGAAGCAAGAATCCTGGGCGGGGAGGCGACCGAGTGGACCGAGTACATCACGCCCGAAATCCTAAGCAATCGCGTCTGGCCCAGGGCTGCGGCGGTCGCGGAGCGCCTCTGGTCTCTGCAGACCGATCGAGATGTTGAAAGTATGTATGCGCGGCTGGGCTGGGTCTCGCATCAGCTGCACATGCAAGGTGTCGAAAGCGGCAGCGTGTTGCGGGGCATTGTGGAGCGGATGGCGGATACCACAGCGACAGACCGGCTCATGGTGCTTGCGGCCATGGTCCAGCCGCCTTTGGAGTACCACCGCGAGTCGGTGCCCGGGCAGGCGTATGACGAGATCAGGCCGCTCACCCACCTAGTCGATGCGGTGCCTGCGGAGAGCGATACGGCTCGGCACTTTGCAAACCTGGCGCATGCCGTGGCAAATGGCACGGCAACATCCGCGCAGCATGCTGAGGCGCGGACGTGGCTAACCCTGTGGGCCGACAACGACGCGCTTTTGGCCCCGACACTTGGGGCAAGCGCCTTGACAATGGAGCTGGAGCCGGCCTCGCACAACCTATCAGCAACCGCTGCCATAGGGCTAGTCGCTTTGGACCGGATCGAGGGTCGCGCGAACCCGATGAGCGCAGAGAGAGCCCAGCAGGAAATTGAGTTAAAGCAGCTCGAGAAGCTTACCCCGGCCGCGCTGCGGAATATGGCCGTGCCATCAGTGGAGGAGCTGCTCTCAGCAAAGCCTTGAACTTCTACTCCTCACCACTCTGACTCGGCCATCTGCGAACGCTGCGTAGGTGCGCTCGAAACCCATCCAGCACGAAGCTTGCTCTCGGCTCAGGGAATGCCACATCCGCACGCCTCGCCTTCCATCTTTCGATCAGCTTCAGAACCCAGCTGCTGCGCCTTTCGGCACGGGCCAGCATAGTTTCGGGGTGCGCTCTCTGCCGGGTTTGGAAATCTGGATCGGGGCCATGCGCCTGATCGGAGGCTCGCCTGATTTTGGCATTCTGAATTGGCCCACTCTGGCGGTTTAAGTTGGCCCACCCCTGGGCAGAGCGGACTCTACCCTGTTCCTTCACGCGTGTTGAGGGACGGAGGGTGAGTTGGACTGGAGAGCCAAGGTGGAGTTATACGAGCAGATTCGCCGGGAGTATGAGTTTGGGGTTGGGTCGGTGATCGGTGTGGCGCGGAAGCTGGGCGTGCATCGGCGGATGTTTCGGGAGGCGGTGCGGAACGCGGTCCCGGTACAGCGCAAGAAGACGGAACGTCCGTCGTTGAAGATGGCGGCAGCGGTGTCGTTGATCGACGCGATCCTGGAGTCGGACCGGAAGGCTCCGAGGAAGCAGCGGCATACGGCACGGCGGATCTTCGATCGGATCCATGCCGAGGTTGCTGGCTGCAGTCCGGCTGAGCGGACGGTGCGGCAGTATGTGGAGCGGCGCAGGCGTGAACTGGGCCTGATCGTTCATGAGACGTTCGTTCCGCAGAGCTATGATTGGGGCGTCGAGGCACAGGTCGACTGGTATGAGGCCTACGCCGATCTGGACGGCGAACGTGTGAAGCTCTATGTCTTCTCGATGCGCTCGATGGCCAGCGGCGCTGGGTTCCACCGGGCCTATCCGTCTGCGACGCAGCAGGCTTTTCTTGAAGCACATGAGCTTGCGTTCGCGTACTTCGATGGCGTCTTTCGGGTGCTTCGCTACGATAACCTGACGAGCGCGGTAAAGAAGATCCTGCGCGGCCAGCAGCGCGAGCTGACGGCGCGTTTCATCGCGTTTCGTTCGCACTGGCAGTATCGAGCAGAGTTCTGCACTCCGGGCGAAGGCCACGAGAAGGGCGGCGTCAAAGGTGAGGGAGGCTACTTCCGTCGCAACCACTGGGTTCCGGTGCCGATGGCGTCCGACCTTGCGTCCTTGAACCAGAAGCTGCTCGCAGACTGCCGTTCCGATGAGAGCCGGATGATCTCGGGCCAGACCGAGTGTATCGGAGCGAGACTGCTGACGGAGAAGGAACACCTGTCGCCGCTGGCCGCGGAGCCCTTCGACCTGGCCGAGGTCAGCTATCCACGTGTTGACCAGGCGGGCTGCGCGAAGGTGCGAACGAACTCTTACTCGGTTCCTTTGAAGGCTGGCACGATCGTCGAGGCCCGCGTGTCTTCGACGACCGTGGAGTTCCGCCATGGCGGCCAGCGGATCGCCAGCCACTCGCGTTGCTACAGCCGTCTTCAAAAGATCCTCGATCTCGAACATTACCTCGACGTGCTCGAACGCAAGCCGGGTGCGTTGCGTGGATCGACACCGCTGGCGCAGTGGCGGGCGCAAGGCCGCTGGCCCGCGAGCTACGACCGGATATGGGCGAGGTTGATCGAACGGCTGGGACGCCAACCTGGCACCCGGGCCATGGTTGAGTTGATCCGCATCGGGCGCGAGTCGGGCTACGCGAAGCTTACAACCGCGATCGAACAGGCGCTCTATCTGGGATGCGCGGATGTCGCCGCGATCCGTCATCTACTGATGTCCGATCAGTTGCGCCACACCGTGGGCGAAACGCTCGATATCGGCAGTCTGTCCGCCTATGAACGTTCTTTGCCAACCATGATCGAGTACGACCAGCTCTTCTCAGCCAGTGTGCGGGCGGTGCAGGCATGAGCCTCCAGACTGGAAGTCTTCAGACCGCAAGCATCGCGCAGCATGCGAAGGCGCTGCGACTCGCCGCCGTCGGTGCGCAGTTCGCCTCCCTCGCCGAAGAGGCCGCGCAACGCAACCACTCGCACCTGCACTACCTGGAAGCCTTGCTGCAGGCCGAAGTCGAGGACCGCGAACGACGGTCCATCGAACTGCGCATGCACGAGGCGCATCTGCCCCGGATCAAGACGCTGGAAGAGTTCGACTTCGCGCAGTCGCCGCACATCCCGGCAGCCCGCATCCGAGCTCTGGCCGAAGGCGGCTACCTCGAACGCGCCGAGCCGATCTTGCTGGTCGGCGCTCCCGGCACCGGCAAGAGCCATCTTGCCACCGGCCTTACCATCGCTGCGTGCCGTCAACGCAGGCGAGTGCGCTTCACAACCGCTGCGGCGATGGTCAACCAGCTTGTCGAAGCCCAGCGCGAGCACAGCCTGAGCCGCATGCTGGCCCGCTGGTCCCGCGTGGAGCTGATCGTCATCGATGAACTCGGCTATGTCCCGCTGGCTGAGGTCGCCGCCGAACTGCTCTTCCAGGTCGTAGCCGAGCGAGCTGAAAAGGCCGCCGTCATCGTCACCACCAACCTGCCCTTCTCCGAATGGCCACAGGTCTTCACCAACGCACGGCTCTGCAAGGCCATGCTCGACCGGCTCACCGATCAGGCGCACATCATTGAAACAGGCGCGGAGTCATATCGCTTCCGTAGAACACTGCGGAAGAAGACGAAAGACTAAGCCTGAGTGCTCAGTTCTGCTGTAGCGTAGCCCGGAGGGCTACGCTACAGCAGAACCGAGCACCCTCAACATCAACGTCCCAAAGGGTGGGCCAAAACAAACCGCCAAAGTGGGCCAAGCCGAGTTGCCAAAGTCACTCGCACTCCGCATGATCTCCAATGCTTGATTGTCGTTGGTGAGATCGTCGTCTGCCGGGAGCGATGGTCTTGGGTCTGTTCTTTTCCTACATTCCCGGACGATAGGCGCTCCGTTTCGGACCAGAGAGCTTTGAATCAGGGCCGCGCAGCGCCGGTGCAAACGGGACCGAAGGTAGCCTTGACGCGGAGCTGGCCGAGACGACCCTGGCCGAATGAGGGATGAAAAATAGACCGTTCTCGTGCTCAGTTGGTTTGCTTTTGGGGTCGCCACACCAAACGTCCAAAATCGTGCGCTAAGCATCGTTGCGCATACCTGTCGCCTATCGAAAGACAATCGCTGTAGGATTTCAAAAAATCGAATCGCTGAGATTACGGCCTCTGCTCTCAGCCGTGCGCAAACGTTGGTTTGCGCAAGCCGAATGACTGCCTATCGGTCGCCCACCATCGCAAAGTTAAGACGACGCGACTTTGCAGCACCGATCTGACACTTCTGTGAGAGGTACAAGGCCAATCCGATGAGACCGTCTGCTCTTTATCTCAATCTTTTGGGATCAGTGTCGCCAGGAAAACATCTATCTGTAGTTCGACAAGTATTTCCATGTGTTTGACGTTCTTGGCTGCCTCCTTCAGACCGCGTAGCGAGAACACTAAATTCCGCACGATCTTCTCCACCGGCACTTTGGTCGACTGATCCTCATTCGATATAACCTCAACGAGAAAATGAATGAAGTCCTCATACATCTGCCGCACGGCCGGAAACCTGAGATCAAAAAGATCTTTAGCATCCGGGTGACGCTCGATTAGCTTAAGACTATGTGTTGCCCAATCCCCGCAGAAATGATGCAGCTTAGTGCGCAGGGTCTTGAGCTTGGGCAGCATGTCACGGTACTGCCGAATCGTCTGCTGGCTGAGTTGCTCGATCACCGCTGCAAAAAGATGATCCTTGTCATCGAAGAGTTCATACAGTGTCGGTCGTGATAACTCTGCCGCGGCTGCAAGCTCGGCCATCGTGGTACGAGCATATCCATAGCGCAGGAAGACCACGGTTGCTGCCTCGACGGCTGCAGTCTTTCTGGCCTCCATTCCGATTTGGGTGATCTTTTTCGGCATCTGTTAATGCTTCTTCGACAACTTGCATCATACTGTCTAAATGTCGAACCTAAATAGGATGACGGCATTTGCAAGGAGAAGAACCATGCCGGCTGTATTCGTTCATGGAGTTCCTGACACCTTTCGGGTGTGGGAGCCGCTGCGCAAACATTTATCTCGCCAGGATGTTGTTGCGTTAGCCCTGCCAGGCTTCAACTCGCCCCTTCCGGCGAATTACAGCGCCACAAAAGAAGAATACGCGAACTGGATCATTCGCCAGTTGGAAGATATGGGTGAACCGGTCGACCTTGTTGGACACGATTGGGGCTGCATTCTGACGATGCGCGTGGCCTCGCTGCGACCCGACCTGATTCGATCGTGGGCCGCAGGCAGCGGCCCGGTCAGCGCGACCTACGAGTGGCATCCTCTCGCAAAACTCTGGCAAACGGCCGGCGAAGGCGAGGAGTGGTTCAAGGAACTTGATCCTTCTGCCATCGCCGACTTTATGGCTAAGGCGGGCCTTCCCATGGAGAGTGCCGAGAAAGCCGTGCGCCATATCGACCAGAAAATGGGGGATTGCATTCTCCGTCTTTACCGCTCAGCTGTGGAAGTTGGAAAGCAATGGCAACCGGACCTCGGGAAGGTACAGGCACCAGGCCTCGTCTTTTGGGGTGAGGAAGACACAGCCTGCCCTGTCGAATTCGCGATTGAACTGGCATCGGACACCAAGGCCAGACGTGTTCTGAAACTGAACGCCGGTCACTGGACCATCGTGGAGCGCAGCGTCAAGGTCGCGCAAGCTCTGGAAATCCACTGGGCATCCGTAGACGAGACAGCAGAGCAAGTCAGAGGAGAACAACAATGAGCAGAGTAGCACTCGATTTAAACAGTGTCCGTGCGGCGGAAGCAAAGATTCCGAGTGGAGTTCCCGTAACGATGATCAACCTCGTAGCGTTCTTTTCAGAGGCACGGTACGATGATGCGAACGAGAAGCCCTGCTCCGGCATGGAAGCCTATATCCAGCGGTATGCGCCTGCGTTCAATCAGGTGGCAGCGGAACTGGGCGTGGAAGGCATTGAGGTCATCTATGTGGGAACGGTAGCCGAGACAATTCTCGGTCCAACAGAGCCAAAGTGGGATGCGGTGGCTCTCGTCCGCTACCCCAATTTTGCCGCTCTCCGCAAGGTGACGGAAAGTTCTCTTTATTTCGCCAAAGCGGAACCACATCGCAAAGCCGCACTGAAAGCCTGGGAGTTCATCGCAACCTTTCAGCCAGAAGCGGGGTAAAACCGCACAATGCATCGCGACTACATCTGTAACTGCGCGGCTGAGTTGTTTGAGCACACCGGCCAGCCGGCGGCCCGCAAGCAACAGCACGACGATGGGCAAGGCAGGTAGAGCATTCGCCAAGCTGTGCGGAGGGATCATCGTTTATCCAGGTCTCCGGGCCGCCGTGATAGTGCGTTCTTTCTGCAGCGTGCTAGCCGCGCAACGTACGCAGGTCTTTCGGATCGACGCATTCCGACTTTCATACGCATTATCCTAAGCAAGGCACCCCCCCAATGAGCACAGCTGTCTACGCATTAGACGAAGCGCACAACGATAACACAAAGTGATGTCGCTGCGCGGCGCGAGAGAGCGCAAGGCCAAAACTTTTGTAAATTCGTGTGCGAGAGATAAAACCGCAAATGCCAAGGTTTTTGGCTTTCAGCCAATCAAACTGTGAACTCCCCGAGCTTCTAGCATCCGAACAATGTGTGGTTTGTAACTCCTTCCCTGGACAGGTGCAACATGAGCGTGGAGAACTGGTTGTGGATCGGGACCTTAGGTATGCTTGCAGGCGCAGTTCTTCTGTACTTCCCCCTGGTGACGAACAAGGTGGGAAGAGAAGAAGGTGATCTTGTGTCGCACTTCTATGTGCCCCTGATTGCGTTTACTCTGTATCTATTGATGGCCCTTGGCGTCGGCAGCATGACGACCAGCACCGGGCGCGTTTTCTACTTTGGACGCTACATCGACTGGACTTTCACCACGCCGCTCCTGCTCTGGAGCCTGGTTGTGTCAGGTCTGCAGGGAACCAAGAACCAACGGCCGGCCCTGATCTGGGGATTGCTGGGCGCAGACGTCTACATGATCCTTACAGGATTTGTAGCTGGCCTGACCGACAACATGACGGTGAAATGGTCTTTTTACATCTGCAGCTGTGCTTCGTTTCTTGCCATCTATGGTCTCCTATTTGGGCCGTTCCGCAAGCTCATTGCAGATGGTCCAAACTACTCTGATTACGTCAAGAAGGCGACTGTACTGTCGCTCATATGGCTGGCGTACCCGGTCGTATTCATCGCGGGGCAGGAGGGGCTACGGCTGTGGAGCGCGCAGCTCGATGCCGTGTGCTTCACAGTACTCGATCTATCCGCCAAAGTGCTCTACGGCCTGTGGGCAGTCAGCCTCATGAAGAAATCCGAAGCCAGGTTCGCAGAGAACTACACGCCTTCGGTCGCCCGCACTTCTGCATAGGGAGCTACAAGCCGTAGTTGTAAACACTCGGCCAGCCTGTCTGTTACTCCTGGCATACCGCCAGGAGTAACAGACTCTCTTTGGTGCGCGAAGGGTAAGAAGATTCTCTTTCGCCCCTCTTTTCTGGAGTCCGGCTTTGACGCATGCAGTGGTAATCGGTGCTGGGTTCGGCGGAATGGCTGCTGCACTGCGTCTGCGCGCGGCGGGCTTCTCGGTAGACGTGTTTGACAACCAGACACAACCGGGTGGACGGGCCGGTGTGTACCGCCGCGCCGGCTACACGTTCGACGCGGGACCAACAGTGATTACCGCGCCGTTTTTGTTTGACGAGTTATGGGCGCTGTTTGGCAGGGAGCGCCGGGCAGAGATCGAGTTTCGCCCACTCACGCCGTGGTACCGGATCCGCTTCGCCGACGGACGCACGTTTGACTATGGGGGGACCGACGAGGAGCTGATCGCTCGGGTCCGCGCATTCTCGCCCGAGGATGTCGCGGGCTACAGGCGGATGCTGGATAAGGTCGCAGACATTTACAAGGTGGGCTTCGAGCAGCTGGGGGCGGTGCCGTTTCACTCTGCGGCCAAGATGATGGCCGTGCTGCCGCAGATGATCGCGCTCCAGAGTTATCGCTCTGTCTATGGATTTGTAAGTCAGTACATCCGCGACGAAGCATTGCGCCGCGTATTTTCATTTCAGCCGCTGCTGGTGGGTGGCAACCCGTTTCATACAACGTCGATCTACACGCTGATTCAGCACCTGGAGCGCAAGGATGGCATCAGCTTCGCAATGGGCGGAACAACGGCGCTGGTATGCGCGATGGCGAGGCTGATGCAGCAACAAGGAATCGGGCTACATCTAGGTTGCGGGGTGCGCAAGATTGTGATCGAGGATAGGCGCGCGGCGGGCGTGGAACTGGACGACGGCAGGCGGGTGGCGGCAGACGCGGTGATCGCAAATGGAGACGCGCCCGCGGTGTACCGCCGGCTCATCGGCCGCGAGCATCGCCCTAAGTGGAGCGATGCGAGGATCCGCCGGCAAAAGTTCTCCATGGGGCTCTTCGTTCTGTATCTCGGCACGCGACGGCAGTTCCCGCAGCTGGCACACCATACCGTGCTGCTGGGTCGCCGGTATAAGGAGTTACTGGAAGAGATCTTCGACCACAAGATGCTGGCCGACGACATCAGCCTCTACCTGCACGCGCCGACGCGGACCGATCCCTCGCTCGCGCCGCCGGGTGGGGAGAGCATGTATGCGCTTGTCCCGGTGCCAAACCTTGAGAGCCGCCAGCGGGACAGTGCCATCGACTGGCGCGTCGCAGGGCCGCGGCTCGCGGAGCAGACCATCGACTTACTCGAAACGACGGTGTGCCCCGGGCTCCGGGAGAGCATCGACGTACAGTTCCACGTCACGCCCGAGCATTTTCGCGATGTACTGCGGACCGAGCATGGGACGGGATTCTCTATCCAGCCGACCCTGATGCAGTCAGCGTGGTTTCGTTTTCACAACCGGTCTGAGGATGTGCGCGGCCTGTACCTGGTAGGAGCCGGCACGCATCCGGGGGCCGGGCTGCCCGGCGTCTTGTGCTCGGCCAAAGTGCTTGAGCATTACTTTGAAGAAATGCACTCCAGTGCGCGAGCGAAGAAAAGCTGGGGCGCAGCATGACAAGAGCGCAAGGGTGCAGCATGCAAGGCGCAACGGCGGCGCAGGCCGTCATGGCGCGCTCGGGCCGGACCTTTCATCTTGCATCGAAGCTGCTGCCGCGACAGATGCGCGAGGATGCAGCAGCGCTTTACGCGTTCTGCCGCCGCATGGATGACCTCGCAGATGAAGGCGCGGAAAGGCTCCAGGCAGAAGGCGAGCCCGCAAGCCAGGCACAGCTTGAGCGCGTCGTGAGGCTGCTCGAAGAGGACCCTGAGTCCGAGGAGTTGGAAGCGCATGGCTGGCCAGTCGCGCTCGAGCGGCGCTTTCCGCAGATCAGCAAGGTAGCGGCTGAGCTGGTCCGGGCGCTTGCGGCGGACACCGGCCCGCGGAGGATCGGCAGCGAAGCGGATCTGGACGCCTACGCTTACGGGGTCGCCGGGACGGTAGGTGTGATGATGTGCCGCATCCTCGGCGCGCCCCTAGCAGCGGCGGGTGCTGCGGCGGACCTGGGTAAGGCAATGCAGTTTACCAATATCGCGCGCGATGTACGTGAAGACCTGGAACGCGACCGGATCTATCTACCGAGCGCGTGGGTAGCGCCGCCAGAAGTGACAGCCGCTATACACGGAGGGGACGCGAGGCCGCTTATGGCAGCGACCGATCGGCTGCTGTGGGCGGCGGACGGCCTGTATGCGCGGGGACATGCCGGGATGCATTTTCTCCCCTGGCGAGCGCGGATGGGCATCCTGGCGGCATCCGCCTGCTATCGGGAAATAGGCCGGGGCGTGGCGCGGGATATCCCGGGCTCATGGCAGCAGCGGGTGGTGGTTAGAGGGTCGCGCAAGGCAGTGCTGGTGTCGCGGGCCCTGGCGCTGACGTTCGTGGTGCCACGCGGCCGGGCCGGCAGCGTGCAAACGCTTGAGGTTCGCCGTGAAGGCTGACGCGGACATCGTCATCCTGGGCGCGGGGTGTGCGGGGCTGAGCCTCGCGGCTTCGCTCGGCGCGGAAGAGGTGAGCGGATCCGTGATGCTGCTGGAGCCGCGGCGGAGCTACACCCGCGATCGCACGTGGTGCTTCTGGAACACGGAGGACCACCTCTTTACGTCGGCGATCTCGTACCGGTGGGCGAGTTGGCGAGTGAGCCGCGAGGATCAGGCAGTAGTGCAGCAGAGCAGCCGCTACCAGTACTGCCACATTGCCGGCGATGATTTTTACTACCAGGCGCTGCGGGCGGTCGAAGAGAACTCAAAGCAGGAGTTATGCCGGGGAGTAAGCGTGCACTCGGTCGAGCAGCAACCGGGAGGGCTGGTGCGCGTGGAGACCAGCCGCGGCGGACTGCTGGCGCGCGAGGTCTTTGACAGCCGGCCAGCCCTGCCGCCTGCTGCACCGCTGGCTTCGCCGCTCCTGTTACAGCGGTTTGTAGGGTGGCATGTGCGTGCGGCGTGGCCCTGCTTTGACGAGCGCACTGTCGAGCTGATGCGCTTTCTGCCGTCGGACCAGCCTGGACGGGTGCGCTTTCTCTATCTCTTGCCATTTTCACCGACCGAGGCGCTGGTGGAGATGACGTACCTGGATGCGCCGGAGCTGCCTGAGCCTTCCGCAGAGGGCGAGCTGAAGCAATGGCTTGAGGAGAACGTCGGGGAGTGGGAAGTGGTTTACGCGGAGCGGGGTGCATTACCAATGGCGCCTCCAGGCAGGGAGCCGCGCGCGTCGGATCGCCTGGCCGGCCACGCCGTGAGCCACGTGCATGCCATTGGCGCACGCGGTGGGCGGCTAAAGCCATCTTCAGGATATGGATTTATCCGTATCCAGAGGCATAGCCGGGCTATTGCACGCGCGATCGCCAGCGGCAGGCCAGTGCCGCGCACCGCTGAACCACAGCGCTACCGCCTGATGGATGCTGTCTTCCTGCGCGCGCTGCAAACTTCGGCCGCGGCAGAGCTTTTCCTGGCCATGTTCGCAGGCGCACAGCCGGACGCGCTGGTCCGCTTCCTGGGCGAGGCGAGCCCCGTGAGTGAAGCGCTGCGCGTTGCCTGGTCGCTGCCAAAGCTGCCGATGCTGGGCGCGGCGATTCGAAGCTGGAGGGCATTATGAGTAGCGCTGTGCTCCGAATCCAGGCGGATGTTTCGCCGCGCGGAGTCCTGCTAATTCAGCGACTTGCGCTGTTTGCCGGAGTAACGCTGGTTTGTTGTGGGGCAACGGCAGCGGGCTTCTCGCAGGGTCCTGTGGTTCTGCCGCTGGCCCTGGCGGCGATCGCCGTCGCCATGTGGCATGGGGCGTATGACCAGGTGCAGGCCGAGCAGGTGCTCGCAGGGCCGCTTGGGCGGCGCTGGTTGCCAATATTTCTGGCCGGCTATGCAGTGCTGGCGGGACTTACCTTTGTGGGCTGGCGGCTCGCGCCGTTCGCTTCGCTGGTGCTGTTTCTGCTGTATGCGTCGTGGCATTTTGGGTCAGAGGCGGAGCAGCGCATGCCGTCGCTGCCGGGCGCCACGGCAGCGCTGGCCCTGGGGGCGGTGCCGATCGTCGCGGCATGCCGGTGGCATGGTGATGCGGTGACGCCGATCTTCGCGCAGATGGCAGGCCGGGAAGGCACTCTGGCGGACGGCCTGACGCATGTGCTAGCGCTGTGCTGCTGGCCGGTCCTCGCCATCGCGCTGGTGGGTATCGCGCTGGGCCAGCTGGGGCGGGGGCGCGCGCACAAGGCCGAGCTGCTCGCGGTTCTTGCGCTGCAGACTGCGCTGTTTGCCTTGTGCGATCCGCTCGTAGCCTTCGCCGGCTACTTCTGCTGCTGGCATACGCCTGAACACTTGGTCGCGACAAGCGTCGCGCCGGCCAGCCTGGCGCGCAATCTGAAGGCCGGACTGATCCCCTGGCTGCTCTCGCTGGTCATGCTTGCGGCACTGTTTACGCTGGGCAAGCATGAGGCCATGGCCTACCGGGCGGAGATATTCATCCTGCTTAGCGCACTTACCGTTCCCCACATGGCGCTGAACGAGCTGCGCCGTACACAGTTTGCGCGAGGAAAGGATCCCGATGAGTCGCCAGGCTATTGATCATCAACTCGACGAGCTTGCTGAATCGTTGCGAGAGCCGTTGCGATCGCCTGTGCTGTACGCGCTCCGCGGCGGCAAGCGCGCGCGCGGCTTGCTGCTCCTGGCCGCGGGGGGGAGCAGCGATCCGAGGTTGCTCCGAGCCGCCGCGTGCGTCGAGCTACTGCATGCAGCAACCCTGGTGCAGGACGATATCTTCGACCAGAGCAGGGTGCGCCGGGGGGCAGCGTCGGTGTACTGCGCATTTGGGCCGCAGCTGGCGACCCTCGCTTCAGACTGGATGCTCACCGAGGCCACGCGGGCCGCGTACCGGCTGACACCTGAATTTGGAGAGGCGCTGAGCGGCTGCGCGCAGAGGATGATGGAGGCCGAAGCCCTGGAGTTGGTTCCGCTGCCGATGCGTACACCGGTCGAGCTGCGGGCCCACGCCGAGCGCGTTGCGCGAGGTAAGACGGGCGAGTTATTCGGGCTGGCCCTGAGCGTGCCGGCGGCACTGACCGGCAACCAGGTGCGCGCTGGTCAGCTTTACCAGGCCGGATGCAGGCTGGGCATGGCGTTCCAGTACCTGGACGATGTGCTGGACCTTTATGGCGAGACGGAGCGCGCGGGCAAGGGCCTGCATCGGGACCTGTCGGCATCACTGTGCACGCTGCCGGTGCTGGATGCGGCGACGAAGTTATCCCAATCGATGGCGGAGTCTTTGCTGAGCCGCGCCGGGGATACGCCTGAGGCGGTGCTGGAGGCCATCGGATCGCGTGTGGTTCGGGAGCATGTCCTCGGTTGTGCTCGCGGGCAGTGGGAGCAGGCTCTGGAGACAGTGAGTTGGCACTTACCGGAGTCGAACCAGGTCGTACGGCTGTTGCGCTCGCTGGCTGCTGCGGTGATCCCTGGGTTGGTCATTGGGGAGGTCACTGACGAGGTCATTGGGGAGGTCACTGGGAAGGTCATTGGGGAGGTCACTGACGAGGCCATTGGGGAGGTCACTGGGAAGGTCACTGGGAAGGTACTTACGGCTGCTTGATGGTCCTTCCGTTTGTTCCGCTTGAGACAGTACGAGTTTGGCGACACATGAGCCCAGCTTAGCTACGCTCACATTCCGGCCTTTTGCATTGCTTGCCTAAAGCAGGAATGTTCAACCAGAGTCCCCCGTCATCACGCCACCGCCGCTTGGGCGGGACCTTTCTGGAGTCCTAGCCTCCTCTCATCCTGGCATTCGCTGCCTTTTAGCAAGTCACTACAGTGACCTCAGCTTGACCTCTCAAGGCACTGCTAAACTACAAGCATCCCCGCGGAGGGATGGCAGAGCGGTTGATTGCGGCGGTCTTGAAAACCGCTTTACCTTTGCGGGTAACGGGGGTTCGAATCCCTCTCCCTCCGCCACATACCTTTTCCAACATCTGCTCGGATGCAGCTAGCCAGGATGAAATAACCAGATGCGGACTTTGGTCTGTCCTGCTCCAACGCATCCCGAGCAGCTTGGCAGGCCGAGTCGGCAACCGGAGCACGATGAGGTCAACTTGCCAGCTTCCATGGCTAAGGCAACGACCCCGCGCATGGCCCATATTAAGCAGGGCTCGGCTGGATCAGCTCCTTTACTCGTGCGACGCTTCGCCCAGCCCAGCTGGTGTTGACTGCCCATCCGAAGCCCACGATCATCGCGCCGCCTGCCGTCATCAACCACCAGATCGGATGGGTTGCGCGGGTAAGGTCCACTCCGTGCGTCCGGCTCTGTCCAACGACCGTGCCCGCGATCGCCACGCCCAGCGCTGCTCCTACCTGCCGGGCGGTCGAGGCGATGGCGGCCGCCACCCCAGCCTGTTCGAGTGGCATTCCAGCAACCGCTCCATTGCTGATCGCCGGGTTCACCATGCCCAGCCCCATGCCGAAGAGCACATAGCTCGCCAGCAACCACCCGACCGGTGTCACGTCCGTCAGCCGGGTAAGCATCAGCGTGCTGGTCAGCAATCCGATCCCGGCCAGCATCAGCGAGAGCCGAGGCCCCCGCGCGCCGACCAGCCGGCCCGAAAGCGGCGCACACACCGTGAGCACGACAGCCAGCGGCAGCGTGTAGAGCCCCGTGCGAAACGGCGATAACCCGCGTTGATGCTGCAGATAGAGCGCGTTTAGAAACAAAAACGCCGAAAAGGAGGCAAAGGAAACCATGCCGGTCACGATGGCGACCGTAAACGGCACGCTCTCAAAGAAGCGCAGGTCCACGAGCGGCTGCTTTGTCCGCGCCTCATGCCCTGCGAATGCCGTCAGCGCCAGAGCCGCAAGCGCGAACAGGGCTCGGATCCAGCCCGAGTGCCATCCCAGATGCGGGCCTTCGATCACGCCCGACGTTAGGGATGCTAGCCCCACAAAGATCAGCAGCTGTCCGACCGGATCAAAGGCCCGTGCCCGCGCAGCCTTTGACTCCGGCACAAAGCGGGCCGCCAGCACAAACGCCAGCACGCCGAGCGGCACGTTGATCCAGAACACTGCTCGCCAACCCACCGTCTGCGTCAGGAGGCCACCCAGCAGCGGCCCCACCGCGAAAGACAGCCCAGCCACAGCGCCCCAGATCCCGATGGCCTTCGCGCGTCCTTTCGGATCCTTGAACGCATTCGCGACAATCGAGAGCGCCACAGGATTGAGCATGGACGCTCCCAGCCCCTGGAGAGCGCGAAAGCCGATCAGGCCGCCGATGCTGGGCGCGAGGCTGCACAGCAGCGAGCCCGCGGTAAAAACCGCCAAGCCCACCTGGAAGATCAACCGCCGCCCATACCGATCCGAGACCGCTCCGGCGAGCATCAGAAGACTCGCAACGACCAGCGTGTACGCGTCCAGGATCCACTGCAGCTCCGAGATGCGCGCGTGCAGATCATGCTCGATCGCCGGCATGGCCACATTCACAATCGTGACGTCCATACCTACAAGCAACAGGCTCATGCAGCAGATCGCCAGGATCGCGTTGGGATTGGCCGCACCAGGAGCCTGGCTACCGCTCGCCAACTCCTGCGTAGCCTTGGCGTTGGGATCGCGCTTGTCTTGAGTCGAAGTCACTTCCGTGAGACGCGATTGCTCGACCGCCCGTCGCAAAGATCAACGTGCTTTCTCGCGCCCGTTCGTCCTAAAACCGCACGTGCTCTTGGCTCAATACCTCCTGCCCCGGCAGCCGGGCTCCCGACCAGCCGATAAATACATGGAGAATTCTCTCGCCACAGTGACTCCCCTTCTCCCTGTGGCGCGTACTAGTACCGTACAAGTCTTTGCAGGCACAGTTGTCTCCCCCCCGACTCACCCGCCTGACTTGTCTGAAAAAGAGTACTTGTCCGGGAGACGACCCAATGTTGAAACGATCGGCCTCGCTCGCCCTGGCGATGAGCTTGCTGTGCACTGCGCCCTACGCGTCGTTCGCATCCAGCCACCGCGAAGCACCAATCACCGCACTCGACCATGCCGCCGATATCACCGACTTCTACGCCTTCGTCAGCTACGACCACCCCGATCGCGTCACCTTTATCATGAACGTCGACCCGTTCCTCGAACCGAGCAACGGCCCCAACTACTTTCCCTTCGACCCCAACATCCTCTATGAGATTAAGGTGGATAACACCTTTGACGCCGTAGCCGATGTCACCTTCCAAATCCGGTTCAGCACCCAGTACCGCGCTCCTAACCTGTTTACCTCCGCCGCGGGCGCCGGCGCCGGGCTGCCAGCGCCAGCAAACTCACCCGCCCCCGTGGCTCCCGGCACCATCGTTGTGCCGCCCGCCATTACCTCGCTCGACGGCGCCGGTGCGGCCGGGCTGAACACTAGCCAGACCTACACCGTCACCATGGTCAAAAACGGCGTGTCCACCCAGCTCACCAATGCAAGCGGCAGCAGCCTTTTCGCCGTGCCGAGCAACGTTGGCGCGCGCACCATGCCGAACTACGACGCGCTTGCCCAGCAGGGGATCTACAACCTGACTGGCGGAGCTGGTAGTTCAAGCGCTTCTGACATGCGCGTGTTCGCAGGCACCGTGGCCGATCCGTTCTTCATCGACCTCGGCGCTGCCTTTGACAGCTTCAACTTCCGCGCCAACTCGGGTTCGGGTGTGCCGGGCGTGCTCTCCGCCTCCCAGGATGCGGACGACCACACCAACATCGCACCGAACTCGGTCTCCGGCTTCAACGTCAACACCATCGCGATTGAGGTCCCGATCGCCATGCTGACCAGCGACGGCAAGGTGCATGCTGCCACCGACGTGCAGGCGACGATCGGCTCCTGGGCGACCACCTCTCGCCCTCAGATCACCATTCGCCGCTCGCCCGATGATGCCCTCATGGGTGGTCCGTTCTACCAGGTCCAGCGCCTGGCCAATCCGCTCATCAATGAGCTCGTCATTGGTACCGGCTATAAGGATCGCTGGAGCATGGACCAGCCCAAGAACGACATCCAGTTCGTCAACTTCGCCTCCGACCCGACCATCGCGCGTATCTTCAACGCGATCTACGGCATCAACATACCCCCACCGCCACGCACTGACCTAGAGCTGCTGTTCACCTACATGGCGCCGATTGCAGCTCCCGGCACCCCGACCGGGCCCGGCGCTGACCTACTCAGGCTCAACACCGGCGTACCCCCCACCCCGCTCAGCAACCGCAAGCGCCTCGGCGTCATTGCCGGCGACGGCGCGGGCTTCCCCAACGGACGTCGACTCACCGATGATGTCACCGACATCGCGGCGCGCGTGGTTGGCGGCGGCATCCTTGCCGGCGCCAAGTACAACGTCTTCCCTAACAACTCGATCGGTGACGGTGTCAACGCGCCGGATGTTGCGACGCAGGAGACCTTCCCCTACATCCACTACGCCTACAGCGGACGTGACAGCCGTCACGTGGATCCTTCCGAAGTAGGTTGCGGCGCACAGCCAACGCTGACCAGCGGCACGGCCAGTCTCTCTTCGCCGGCCGACCAGGGCGGCAACACCACGTGCCCTGTGCAGTAAGAGTTGTCTAACAGCCACCTCCTCTTCGCGCCCGTGCTTACCAGCCGCTGGCGGAGGGGAGCCGTGGCCCAGCGCACCTTATTGGAAAACACCTCTCATGCGGAAGCTTGCTATCCTTGCCGTTCTTGTCGGTACTTTCCCTCTCTCTGTCACAGCATCGGCGCAGAGTGCCGTCTCTTCGCCCACCAGTACAGTGCAGCCCCAGGAGCGGAAGGCGGCCCAGCCAAGCCCGGCCGAACAGCGCATTGCCGCAGCGAAGCAGCAGCTTGCCAAAGATCCTAAGCACACGGAAGCCTATATAGATCTTGCGCTAAGCTACCTGCGCCGCGCGCGCGAGACTGCGGACCCGGCCTGGTGTCAGCAGGCGCAAGCGGCTGTCACCGAGGGCTTGCGCCTGGCGCCAGGCGACCTGCAGCTTGAGAAGGCTGCCATCGCGCTGCTGCTCGCTCGCCAGCAGTGGGCTGAGGCGCTCGCCCGGGCGACCGAGTTGAACCGCAAAAACATGGACGATGTGACCATCTATGGCTACATGGCAGAGGCTGATCTTGCGCTGGGCAAGTACGCCGATGCCGACACGGCCGCGCAGTGGATGCTCAACATGCGGCCCAATAATATTCCGGGGCTGCTGCTGGGCGCGGACCTACGCGTGATCTATGGCGATGCGCCGGGAGCTCTCGAGTTCCTCAACCAGGCTTTTGGAGAAACGCCGCAGGTCGAACCCGAAGAGCTGGCCTCGATCGCCAATCGTATCGCAGTCATCGAGCTCGAGTCAGGCCACGCTGACCGCGCCGGGCAAGCTCTCGCGCGCGCCGATGCCTTGTTCCCCGGCTATCCTGTGACGCTTGAGACTCTTGCCCGGGTGCACATGGCTCAGCAGAAGCCCGACCAGGCGATTGCGTTGCTTGAGCAGCGACTTGCGCAGCAGAGCGCAGCGCACGCGCCGGATGCGCGAACCCTCTTCTTGCTTGCGCTTGCCAAGCGGCAGGCGGGCCAGAAGGAGTCCGGCTTCCCAGCATTTGCCAAGAGCGCGATCGCTCAAGAGAACACTCCAGCGAACGACGATGTCGACCTGATCCTCTACGACGCCGGGCTGCCGGGGCAAGCGCCTGTCGATGTACGAGAAGCACTGCGCCTAGCCGAGAAGCAGGTCGCCACGCGCCAGGATGTAGCCACGCTCGATGCCTATGCCTGGGCCCTCTATGCCGGAGGCCAGTACGCCGAGGCTGATGCACAGATACAAAAAGCGCTTGCTGTCGGCGTGCGGAGTGCCCAGCTGGAAGAACACGCGGGCGAGATCGCGCTGAAGCTAGACAAGCCCGCCGCCGCAGCGCGCCTGTTCGCCACATCGCTCGAGGCAGATCCCGCGTCGCCTTATGCGGAGCTGGCTGCGAAAAAAATCGGCACGCAAGCGAACGTCGCTGCTGCCGCCTCGCCGGGCACAGCGGTGCCACTGCCCGCTGGTGCGCCGGAGATGAAACAGCCTGCGCCAGCTGCACCGGCACTTACCCCGGCGGTCTCTCTGAACCTGTTGGTCGACAAGGGAGAGCTTCCAGCCGGTTTGCTCATCCCCAAGCCGACCGGTACCGAGCGCATCATCAAGAAAGTGCAGGCGCAGGTCTCCGCTCGGCCCCAGGACGCAGCCAGCTACGCCGCGCTCGGAGCCGCCTTCTTCCAGCGTGCGCGCGAGACCGGAGACGTCGAAGACTACTCGCTCGCCGAGCAGGCACTTACTAAGTCGCTCGACTTAGTCAGTACCGACCTCTCTGCCACCGCACCGCTTGAAACCATGGCGGAGGTTTGCATGGGCGAGCACCGCTTTGCCGATGCTCTCGACTATGCGCAGAAGGCTCTCGCGCTAGGCTCGGGCGACGTCTCGGCCTTTGCCACTGTCGGCGACGCGTATGCAGACATGGGCGAATACGAGAAAGCAGGCATCGCCTACGCGCGACTGCAGCCTGCGCCCGGCGCAGCTGCTGATCCACGCGAGGCTTACGCGGAGCAGACGCGCAACGCCTATCTCACCTTTGTCTCCGGTGACAGTGCGGGTGCCATCGTACAGATGCGCGTCGCGATCAGCGAAGGAGTCATCGCTCACCTGCCCTCTGAGAACCTGGCCTGGCTTTACTATGAGCTGGGTGAGTTCTCCTACCAGGCAGGCAGCATCCAGGCTGCGGCAGACGCTTACCTCACTGCGCTGAACGTTTACCCGGGCAACTATCGGGCACTCGCCGGCCTGGCCAGGATTCGCGCCAACCAGGGTAAGTATGCGCAGGCGATCACCCTCTATCAGAGCGCCATTGCCGTCGTGCCCATGCCGATCTACATCGCTGAGTTGGGTGATGTGTACGAGAAGACAGGACAGCCGGCGGAAGCGGAAAAGCAGTACAAGCTGGTGGAGTACATTGGCAAGCTCGGGCACATCAACCAGGTGCTTCACAACCGGGATCTCGCGCTCTTCTACGCAGACCATGGCAGGCACCTTCAGGACTCGCTTACCCTGGCTCACAAAGAGTTTGAAGTTCGCAGTGACATCTACACCTGGGACGCGCTTGCCTGGTCGCTCTACGCCAACGGCCGCTATCAAGAGGCAGACGAAGCGATGCGTCACGCGCTGCGCCTCGGCACCAAGGATGCGATGCTGCTCTTCCATGCGGGCATGATCGCGGCCAGGCTTGGTCAGCCGTCGCGAGCGACAAGCCAGCTTGAAGCGGCTCTTGCCATCAATGCGCACTTTCATCCCCGCTACGCCGATCTGGCCTTGCATGAGTTGGCCGAGTTACACGCCCAGTCGCCGCAGACTGCCGAAGCAGCGCAAAGTACTCCGAGGGACTTCCATGCACGCTAAGCGCCTGGCATTGATGTGGGCTTTCTTGGTTGCGTTCCTGCTCGCCTTTTCGCAGCACGCGCTCGCTCATCCCATGGGCAACTTCAGCGTCAACCACTATTCGAAAATCACGGCCGGTCCGCAGAACCTCCGCGTTCAATACTTTATCGACCTCGCCGAGATCCCTACCTACCAGGAGCTGCAACAATACGGCATCACCGCCGGCGAGAGCCCGGCTACGGCACAGTACCTCGCGGTGCGCGGCCGGGAGCTTGCCGGCGGACTTAGCCTGCGCGTTAACGGCACCCTCTTACCACTCCACCTGGTCTCGAAGGGCGTGCTCTTCCCTCCCGGCGCCGGCGGGCTGCCTACCATGAAGTTAGGCTTTGTTTTTGAAACCGCTTACCCGCACGCCGCGGGCGCCGCGAGCCTGACTTACACAGACGATAACTATCCTGGGCACGCGGGCTGGAAAGAGATCATTGCCACTGGTTCGCCTCAGCTGCTCTCCAGCTCTGTTCCTGCCAAGGACCGAAGCGATGAGCTGAGCAATTACCCGACCGACATGCTTAACTCTCCGCCGCAGGATCTTTCGGCTACTCTTCGGTTGACACTGCCCACCGCCGCAGTTGTCAGTGCGCCAGTATCCGCCCCAGTGCCTGCACCCCGGCGGGTTCTTCAGGTAACCGCTGCGCCCGCTGCCGAACCTCTCCGACGCCCCGCGCGAACGGCTCCAGCAGCGTTGCCTGCGCCGGGGATGGCCACGCCCCAAGCGTCTTCGACGAACATCCAGGCGCCGATGCACTTCCAGGCAAATCGCCAGGGAACAGCGCGCAGCGCCTTTACAGAGCTGATCACCCAGCAGCACCTGAGCCTCTGGTTTCTCTTTACCGCAGCCTTGATCTCGATCGGCCTTGGCGCCTTGCATGCCCTTGAGCCAGGGCACGGCAAGACCATCGTCGCAGCCTATCTTGTCGGCTCTCGGGGAACAGCCGCTCACGCGGTCCTACTCGGCGTCATCGTTACGGTCGCGCACACTGCCAGCGTCTTCGCACTCGGCGCCATCACCCTCTATGCCTCGCGCTATATCCTGCCCGAGCAGCTGTATCCCTGGCTGGGCGTACTCTCCGGACTCACCATCGCTGCACTCGGCGCCTACATGTTCTTACGGCGATGGACCGGCGAAGACATGGACCATGCACATGCGGCCGGAGCGATCCATGGACACTGGTTTACCTCCAAAGGTAAGCAGGAGCCGGTATCGACAGAGCGCTCGAAACAGCCGGTCTCGCTCCTGCAACTTGCGACCTTGGGCATCACAGGCGGCATCATTCCCTGCCCGGCTGCACTCGTTGTGTTGCTGAGCGCCTTCGCGCTGCATCGGATTGGCTTCGGGTTCTTCCTCATCAGCGCCTTCAGCGTGGGGCTGGCCTCTGTACTCATAAGCTTTGGCTTGCTGATGGTCTATGCGCGCCGTTTTATGGCACGCATGCAGGTCGACGGCCCTCTCACCAAACGCTGGCTTCCTGTCGCCTCGGCCGCGTGTATGGCAGCGCTCGGCGTTGCCATCGCCATCCGCGCCTTTATCGCGACCGGACTCAACCCCCACGCGTTCTCCCAGCAAAAGCTTGGCCCGGCTCTCTTTGTCGCCGGTCTCGGGCTTGTGCTCGGCATCCGGCACTCCACTGATCCGGATCACGTTGTCGCTATCTCGACCATTGTCAGCAGGCAGCGCAGCTTGCGTGGCGCCACGCTCATTGGCACACTCTGGGGACTGGGCCACACCCTGACGATCTTCATCGTCGGCTGCCTCATCATCCTTGGAGGCGTCGTCATCCCGCCCCGCATCGGATTGTCGATGGAGTTTAGTGTAGGGCTCATGCTGATCCTGCTCGGAGTGCTCAACTTGACTGGCACTATGCAAAAGGTCACAGCTCGACTGGCAAGTAAATCTCGACGGCCCAAGCCAGCCAGCGTTGCGACTTACTCCGTACAGCACGCGCCACGTTCTGCCCGCACCTTTCAGTACCTGCGCCCTCTGGCGATTGGCCTCGTCCATGGGCTGGCAGGGTCTGCTGCCGTGGCGCTGCTGGTGCTGTCGACGATCCACACGCCGCTCTGGGCGATCCTCTACCTGGTGATCTTTGGCGCAGGCACCATGCTGGGTATGATGGGCATGACCGCTGCCATGTCCTTACCGCTGATCTACGCTGGTAACAAACTTCCCCAGATCAGCCGCTACCTGGGTGTCGCCTCAGGGCTCGTCAGCCTGTGCTTCGGCTCCTTTCTTGTCTACCAGCTGGGCTACCTGGGCGGCTTATTTTCCAGCCATCCTCACTGGACTCCGCAGTAGCTCGGCCTCTTTCACCTGCACGAAGGATGGTACTCGACTTATCGCGCCATAGATTGCATCCTAGGGTTATCCCTTACGGCGAGGCTTGCGCGTGACCACAGCACTCCAAAGATACTGGCTGATTGCCTTTACGTGGCTGCTCTACGCCTGCGCGACGCTCCAATTCGTTCGCTACTATGTTGTCAGCACTTACTTCTACTTGGACATGCCTCGGTACCTGGCCGGAAAAGAGAGGCTTCCCTTTCAAGAGCGGATCCTGCCTATCTTTCTTATGTGGCCGATCAACCACTCGCCCTTCCTGATGCGGCATTTATCTCATCCAAAAGGAGGAGTGTTCACCCCTTCAGCGTCGACCGAACAAACCGCAGCCTTCTATGTCGTAGCGCTTCTTTCTTTTACTATTGCGAGTCTGCTCGTCGTGCAGCTCTATCGGGCCGTGACCAAGACCGGGCTCCTGTCCATGCTTGTCTTTCCGCTCTTCATGGTTCTTACTCTTTGGACCTATGTGGTTCATATCGATGCCAATTACTCTTACCCCTATGACTTGCCCTCGCTTGCTTTTTTTTCAGGCGGCTTACTTACTATTTACCAGCGTCACTTTCTACCCCTGCTTGCCATCATGTTCTTTGGCACCATGAACCGCGAGACGACTCTTTTTCTCATCGGCATCTACATCCTCGACGCGGCTTCGCGCGAGCTACCAGACAGCACATTCGAGATGCCTGGTCTTTCCATCCGAGAGAGACTCTCCTTCGCTCAAGTGCCATGGCTGCGCGCAGGCCTGCTGCTGGTAGTCTGGTCAGCGGTTAGACTCACCATCCATCATCACTTTGCACACAACGATAACTCGGAAAACTTTGTGCGGCTCTGGGGTAACTTCGGGCGGCTCCGGCCGCGGCTCTGGCCAACCTTGCTGAACATCTGCGGCTACGTGCTGCCAATTGTGGTCATTCTACGCAGCCACTTACGTCCGCTCCGCTTTGCTAATTACCTCTATATCCTGCCTTTCTGGCTGGCTGTGATGCTCTACACCGGAGTGATCCTGGAGACCCGTATCTGGGGCGAGCTCTGCTCCTTCACCGCGGTAGCCGCGGTGCTGCTGCTTGAGGACTTTGTCGAGCGGCAACAACGTTTCGGATCTAACTCTGCTGGCATAGCGGAGCGATTCCGTTCGGAGACGAAGTCAAAGCTCGCCGCATAAAGTAGATTGTTTTCTGGCTCTTAGTTCTTCTTCTGTAGATCAAACACCAGGGTCTCAATACCGTCGTGCGTGTGAGTCGCCAGGGGAGCCTCGCAAAAGACTGCCCGCATCTTGGCTGAAGTCGGCCCCGCCTTGGCCGGCTCGACGGCGTGAAAGCAGCCTGCAAATGGGCTATACGCCGTCGCTACATAGTAGCGCGCCTGGTAGTGAGCAAGCACGTCCCGCAGTGGTGTCTGCTGCTTGATGAAGTTCAAGTAGCTCCGGTCCATCATGAGTCCTTCTGTCTGCACGACCGGGTACGGGATTAGGTAGGCGACTCGGCCTGCCCGGTCGCCCATCGCGTAGGTTCCAGGATGGCTCCGCGCAAAATCCTCTAACTCGACAGACGCGGCATAGATGTCAGTCTGCTGCCGCGTCCAACGCAGGCCGGCGAGACCGCAAAAGACCAGCACCAGCAGCAGACCGGTAACCACCGGCCGCTCAAGCACTCGCCGTATCGGCGCGTAGAGACAAAAGACGAGAAAGCTGATGCAGATGGCGGTGCGAAGCGGGTACATATACCAGCCCCAGAGCGTCCAGTCGCTGACACAGCTGAGAATAAAGTAGTAGACAAAGGGAAAAAGGATGAGCGATGGAAACACGACCCTGGCCATCGGGGTCAACTTAGAACTAATCCTGGGAAGCAGGAGCAAGGCCGCCAGCATCAGGGTGGCATAGGTGGCGGCAAGCGGATGGAAGAACACGCGCCATGGTTCTATCGATGGCAGGTGAGTAAGCCGCAGCTCTTTTGCCATCCCGGAGACCGGGAGCCAGGTCTGAAAGAGAAAGTGATTGAGCAGGAAGTAGCCGGCAAGCGGAGCCATCCCCAGCACAGCACCCAGCACCAGCCGAGGCTGCAGTAAGCGCCGCAGCGAGGGGGAAAGCACTATACCGGCCAGCAGCAGACCACCGAGGATCAGCGTGTCGATACGCGCCAGGACCATGAGCGAAAGCAGCAGCCCGAGAGCAAACGTGTGAGTCGCGCTGCGCTCCAGCCATGCTACGTCGAGCAGCATCAAGCTGACGCCGAGCACCAGCGGCACGGCGAGCGTCACCTCCATGCCGTAGAAAAAAAGCGAGACTGAGTAAAGCGTGATCATGGCTGAGAGAGCAAAGACCAGCAACGGCCGCACGCCGGCGATGCGGATCAGTTTGCGCGCCAGGAAAAAGGTAACGATGGCTGCGACAAGATCCGTCACAGCAAGGAAGAGCAGGATTAGCTTGGAGTTCTCAGTAAACCAACTCAGCCCAACGAGGACAAGCAGCCAGAGCGGCTGATAGCCATTGGTTGGCACTATCGAGTTGAAGCTGGACCCGTGTCCGTGCGCGATGCTCTGTGCCACCTTGAGGTAATAAAGAAAGTCGTCCTGGACAAAGATCATCCATGGCAACTTCGAGACGAGCGGTAAGGCGAGAACAACAGCAAGGCCGAGAAAGAAGACCCATCCCGCAACGCTCGCGAATTGGCTTTCTGAAAATTTGCGCCTGGTCACAGAATTCGGGGTGCGCGTGAATCTTTGTGCGCCTGTCTCTATGTCAAGTTGCATATTCATCTCCATCGCAAACTTAGCGAGATCTGTCCGAAGCAAAAGGACGAAAATGATTGGCCTTGAACAAGCCAATCAGACGCTTTGGTAACGCTTTGTTTCGCTTTCCGCCCGGCGCTTGCTTATCATAGGACCCGTCGCTGCTTTGTCTCATTCCAAGCATTGGCCATCTACTGTGGAGTGCGCGCGAAGCAGGCGGAGGAGCTCGCCATGAAGCGTTTCATCTTACCTCTACTCTTTGTTGGCATGGCCGCGGCCTCATTCTCCTTTGTGAGCAAAGGCTGTGCGCAGGCTTCGCTCGACGTGGTGTACGGGAGCCAGGGCCTGGAGCAGCTCTCCTACAAGGGGGTCGGCCTGGAGGATCTCTCGCAAAATCCCTCCGACGCCTTCCACATCTGGCATATGAAGGCGACCGACCTTCAGGGCAATGTGCTCTCGCAGGGCCAGTACGGCTGGGGCGAGATCAACAATGGGCGCAGCTGGAACGCCGCAACCCACACCTGGACCTATCTCTTTACCTGGGGTTCGATCAGCGTCAACTTCGCGCAGAGCGGCGACACGCTCAACATGGTTGTGACCACCAGCAACGCCGCGAACTCGGGCATCATCTTCGACGGGGCCACAATCTACCCCTTTGCCCTCCACTTCCCTCAGCTTCCTCTGGGATTCGGCAGCGCGAGTAACCCACAGCTTTCTTTCAACACGACCGGCCCCAGCGTTCTGATCGCTGACTACGGCCAAGGCGAAGTCGCCTCGACTGTGCCTAATGCCCGCCGCCCGCTTTACAGCGGCTTTCTCCCGGCGAGCGCCGCCAATGCATACACCGCGATGGTAAGTACGACGACGCCGGACGGGCTCGCGGTCTTTCAGCCGCATGAGGATCGCCCCATTCAGCCCGGGCACACAGATACCGCCACTGTCTCGCTGCGTTTTGCGCCCTCCGGCACAGCCTCGAGCGCGATTGCTGCAGACATCTACAAGGACTGGGCGAAGGCCTGGCCAGCGCAGCTGAGCTGGACCGATCACCGCATCATCGGCACTGTCTATCTGGCCTCGTCTCCGGCGGGCGACCCTTCGCAGCCGAGCGGCTACCCGAACAATCCGCGGCGCTACTTCAATGACAGCAGCGCGGCCGACTTCAACGTCACCACGCCCGCAGGTCTTGAGGCCTTTCAAGCAAGGATACTGCAGCAGGCCAAGAACAATGTGCAGAACCTGCAGCGGCTGAACGCGCAGGGCGCCATTACCTGGGACATCGAAGGCGAGCAGTTTCCCCAGCCAACCAGCTACGCCTGTTCGCCCGATCAGATCGCCACGCTCGCACCGGAGATGGAGAGCATTGTCACTGGGCAAGCCTCGCCTTACAACGGGATGAAGCTGGACGATGCCTACTTCAAGACCATGCGCGACGCGGGCTTTAAAGTTGGGGTGTGCGTGCGACCGCAGCAATTTGTCCTCAGCAGCAATGGCACCGCGCAGCAGGTTTACCTGAGCGATGCGAGTGTAGAGGCCGAGCTGCTTACCAAGATGAAGTTTGCCCATGATCGTTGGGGTGCCACACTCTTCTATGTCGACTCAAGCGTGGAAACAGATGGTGCTGTCCTCTCCGCGGATATCTTTCAAGCGCTCGGCGCCGCCTTGCCTGACTCGCTGATCGCCCCTGAAGAGAGCACGCCCAAGCATTACGCGTACACCGCTCCGCTGCTCAGCTTCATCTTCCATACCGATCTCGGTACCGATCCAACTCTCTATAACTACTACCCTGCCGCCTTCAGCCTGAACCTGATCAACGACGTCGACCCGAACAGGCTTGCCGCGTATACCCAGCAACTGACGAACTCAGTCAGCCACGGCGACATCCTGATGGTGCATGCAGATTACTGGCAGGCAAATAACCCGGTGGTGATGCAGATCTACCAGGCCGCTGGCAAGTAAACGCGGCTCTCTGCCGAGGGCACATTCATCGCTTGGCGAGGCACTCAGGCGGCGCCTCGCACCGGGTAGCGGCCGCGCAGCTCGAGCTTCTCCTGCACAGCGTGCAGTGCCAGCATGACCAGCGACGGAGACGCGATCTCATTGACCCGAGTCACCTTTAGGGTGCCGCGGCTGCCCAGGGTAAGGGTCATCGCCCAGGTCGGCTCTGTATCGGTGACATGAAGCACGGCAGCATAGGACCGGCCTTCATAGTCCATGGCCACAGTAGCAAATTGCAGCTCGTCGCAGGCGGCATACACTACCTCCCAGCACGCATCCGGGCTTGCGGCAGCGTCGAGCGACTGCCCAAGCGAGTCCAGATAGATACGCTCCTGCAGGGTGCGACGAAACTTGCGCTCGGAGAGCAGCTTGCGCGCGGTGCGAAACTCCACATAGCCCAGCCGCCGAATGCCGAGCAGCACCAGGCCGCTGAAGACGATCACGATCAGCCCCTGGAAGCGATAGTCGATCACACTCTGCAAGAGCGAGAGCACGGCCGCGATGCCGCACACTCCGTAGAGGATCAGCGCCACATCGCGCGGCGTGAACCCGAGCGCCAGTAGACGATGGTGAATGTGCCCGCGATCTGCGCCGAAGATCGGTCGGCTGCTTAGATAGCGCCGGCCGATCGAGAGACTCACATCGAGCAGAGGCAGCGCCAGCACCATCATCGGTGCAGCCATGCCCAGCAGGGTCGCAGACTTCTGGCTCCAGATCAGCGCGAACGAGCCGAGCAGAAAGCCAATGGTCAGACTCCCGCAATCGCCCAGAAAGATGGACGCGGGATTGAAGTTATAGACCAGAAAGGCAAGCAGGCAGCAGGCCAGCGGGATAGTCGCCATGATCAACCCGGCGTTGCCCTGCAGGATTGCAGCCAGCAGCGTGGTGAGCGTGGCAAAGAGCCCGACCCCGGTCGCCAGGCCATCGAGCCCGTCGATCAGGTTGAGCGCGTTGGTGCACACCAGCAGCCAGAGGATGCTCAACGGGATCGTGAGCCACATCGAGGCGTGCCAGCCGCCCACCAGCGCGATGCGGGCCCCGAAGGCAACGGCCAGGGTCGCCCCGAGAGCCTGGCCGGCCAGCTTGGTGAAGGGCTTCAGTCCTACCAGATCATCAATCAGCCCGGTCGCGAAGACGATCGCCGCCGGCGGCAGCAAGGTCAGCAGCAAGGCTTTGTGGCGGATGAAGATACGCATGCCGTGGGGCGCAAACGCAAGTAGAAGTCCAAGCGCCAGCGCATAGGAGAAAGCTATGGCGATGCCGCCCACCCGAGGCACCGCTTTCTTGTGCATCTTTCTTTCGTCGGGCTTGTCGACTACCCCGAGCCGGATAAAGATATCGCGGCAGACCGGGGTGCTGATCAGGCAGAGGAGAAACGCTGTAACACCGAGGGCGATCTGTGCATGCATGGGTCACACCTTGTACTTCGCAGGTCTGGAGTAAATGCGTGAGAAAACTAAATACCGGTCTCGTGCAGGCTCCGCAGCCGATACGGCTGCTGGCCTGCTTCTTCTCTTGGTTCTGTTGACTCTGTCTGCTCTGCCTGGTGGAGCGATCCCGCACCGAGCAGCGCGCAGATCCGCGCGACCCCGATCGGGCGGTCGTAGTGCTCAAGTAACACCTTGCGGGCACGCCGGCCTGCCTCGCGCACTTGGGCAGGTTGGCTCGCGAGCTCGAGCAGCAACGAAGTAAGCGCGCCCGCATCGCCGCATGCGATGTGCCAGCCGCAGCCGTGTTGCCGGATGATGCGCGCGGGCGTCGCATCGCCGGGCCCGATAAACAGGATTGGTCGTGCGGCCGCCAGCAGCCCGTAGACCTTGCTCGGCACGACCGCGCCCGAGCAGCCATCCTGCTGGGTAACAAGGCCGATATCGCCCGCACCCAGGCTCTCGCCCAGGCTCATCCGCTGCACATACGGCCGAAACTCGGCCGAGGCAATCGCTTCCCGCTGGCAAAAGGCCTGCAGCTCTTTGCGACGCGGCCCCCCGCCAGTAAAGATGAACGAGAACTGCGTGCTCTGCTTGAGCGCAGCCATCGCGGCGCCAATGGTGTCGATATCATGGGCCAGGCCAAGATTGCCTGAGTAGAGCACGACGAGCTGGGCAGCCTCGGCGCTTCCGTCCTTTGAACCTGGCCGCTCGATCGGTTGGATCGCCGCACCATCGGCCCAGTTCTCCGCGACAAAGATCTTCTCTCTCGCGATGCCGCGAGCCGCCAGGCGATCCTTCATACACTCGCCCAGCGCGAGGATGCCGTCCGCCCGCCTGCGCGAGAAGTCAGCCAGCAGGCCGACCGAGCGGTCGAGAACGCCGCCTGCCGCGAAGTAGCCGAGGCTGATCGCCACATCCGGGTACACATCCATCTCCCAGATAAAGTGGCGCGCGCCGCGAAGCTCCCGGATCAGTGTGCCCAGCAGTGAGAGCAGCGGCGGCGTGGTGAGGGTCACGACCAGCTCTGGCCGGGGCAGCGTCAACCCTCGCCGCGCGGCCCCGAGATAGAACGAGAGGTAGGAGAGGACCCGGCCCAGCTTGCCGCGGCTGAACGGCAGCGCCTTGACCCGGTGGATGGCGACCGCCGGCCGCTGGTCCTGGTCAGCTGTTGCTGTGCCTGCCGCGGCGTAGTTGCCCTCCGCGCAGATCACATCTACCTGGTGCCCGCGCGCGGCCAGCTCGATCGCGAGGTCGCCTAGCAGCTGGCTAGTCGCGGCCGAGTCCGGCCAGAAGAACTGGTTCATCAGCAAAATTCTCATGAGAAGGTCTCCACGCCATCGCGCGATGGCGGAACGCTGTGTGCTTCGGCGCGCGGCTCGCCGAGTACGCGGTACTTGCGGAACTCGGCCGGGTTGCCGGCATGGATCTCCATCGCCGGGATCGACCGCGAGACCACGCTGCCGGCAGCCGCGATTGCGCCCTCCCCGAGCGCTACCCCGGGCAGCAGCATGGCTCGCGCACCGACCCAGGCGCCGTCCGCGATCCGGATCGGCGCAAGCCGCAGGCCAAAGCGAGGGTCGCGCCAGTCGTGGTTGCCGGTGCATAGATAGCTGTCCTGCGAGAGACAGACATTGCTGCCCAGGCTTACCTCAGCCAGGTTGTCGATCCAGCAGGCCTCGCCGATCCAGCAGTGATCGCCGACCGTGAGGTTCCACGGATACTTCACCTTGACCGAAGGCTTGATGACGACGCCCGAGCCGATCTGCGCGCCAAACCAGCGCAGCAGCCGGACCCGTAGAGCCGACGATGGCATCACCGACGAGCGCAGCACCGGCAGCCCCAGGAAGAACCAGGCCGCCTGCCACAGGCGCGAGCGCCCCGGCTGGTACCACGCGTTGTTGTAGTTACCGAGCTCGACCTGGCTCATGCGCGCTCCTTGGCCGCGGGGCTGGTCCGGGCGAGTGGCCGGGACGGTGGCTGAGCGAGTGGCTGAGCGAGAGCGCGAGAGCGCGACCAGCGGCGGCGCGCCGAGCCCCCACGACCAAAGTCGAGCTCCACATCGGCCGGCGCCGGCCCACCGGCGACCCAGCCGTAGAGCGCAGCCATCTGCGATGCGACCTGCGACCAGCTGTAGCGGCTGCGCACCAGTGCCCGGCCCCGCTCGCCCATCGCACGGCTGGCCGCGGGGCCTTGCCCAAGCCAGGCGGCGAGCGCGCCCACCAGCTCGTGCTCTTCCGCGCGGACCTGCCAACCGGCGCCGGCCTCGGCCGCCTCCGGCAGGTTGCAGTTCTCAGTCAGGATCACCGGCAGGCCCGCGCCCATCGCCTCGAGCGTCGCGATGCTCAACCCCTCCGAGTAGGAAGGCAGCACAAAACACTCGGACGCGGCCAGCGCGCTCCACTTCATGGCCGCATCGAGCATGCCGGGCAGGCGCACCTGGCTGCGAAGCCCAAGCTCATCGACCAGGTACTCCACCTCAGCCCGGGTCGTATCCTCCGACGGCCCGGCGATGACCAGGCACGCCTCTGGCGCGCTTGCGGCCACCTGTGCCCAGGCCCGCACCAGCAGCTCAACACCTTTTTTCTGGTGCAAGCGCCCGAGAAAGAGCAGCAGCCGCTTGCCGCTGAGAGCCGGATGCGCGTTGAGAAACGGCTCAGGCGAGAGTAGCCCCGAGCTGGCGTCCGGAACCTCGACGCCATTGGGAACGATCGCAATTGGCTGCGTGCAGCCAAAGTCGCGGTAGTTCTGCGCCTCGGCTCGGGTCAGCGCGTGCAGGCAGGCGGCTCCAGCGAGCGTTGCCCGCTCAAAGAATGCCGCGTACACCTGCTTCTTGGCCCGGCTCCGGGCCAGCGCCCAGGGCTCGAGCATCCCATGCGCGCTCACCAGGTAGGGCTTCGCGAGGGAGCGAGCCGCGCGCGCGGCAACCAGGCTGCTCTGCTCCCACAGACCGTGGATATGCACCCCGTCGGCTGCGGCAACCGTCTGTTGCCATCTCTGCCGGAGATCGCCATCAAGCAGCCACGCCTTGCGGCTGGTCGGCCAGTACTGAACCTGGAGCGCAGGGCAGCCCGACGGCGGGCTCGCTTCCCCGGGCAGGCAGAAGGCCTCCAGCGAGACTTCGAGCCGGCCGTCTCCACTCGAGCCCGGCTCGCCCGGCCTGATCGGCCATCCCGGCCTGTTGATCTGCTCGGCGAGCATCGGCACCACCGCGCTTAGGCCCCCATACTTCGGGTCCAGGTGCGAGACCACGCTGAGCCAGCGGCTCCAGCGGGCTGCAGCGGTCGGGATGTAGGCCTCGGGCGATCTGGCCGTGAGAACAGGGGACATACACGACTCCGGGTACTCTGCACTGCGTGTTGCGCTTGCTCCAGGTCTCAGCTGCTGCTCGGCCTTAGCCTGGTTCCGATCCTGGTTCCAACCTCTCGCCCTGCTCAACTCGCGTGCACAATCGAGGCGATCTGCTCGCCAAAGTGATCAGGGGAGTAGCCGGCGATCCGCGCGAGCGACTCCCCGCTCATCTGCGCCCACTGCTGCTGCGACAAGCTTTCGATCGCCTCCAGCGAGCGCACTAGCTGCTCCGGGACGCCTGGATCAAAGACAAAGCCGTTCAGCCCATCCACTACCAGGTCGTCCACGCAGCCGCACCGGTCAGAGACGATGACCGGCAGCCCGCAGGCAGCCGCCTCATTGACCACCAGCCCCCACGGCTCCCGGGTACTGGGCAGCACAAAGCAGCTGGCAAAGGCGTAGTAGAGCGGCAGCTCGGCCGAGCTCTTGTGGCCGGCAAAGTGAATGTCGGCCGCATAGCCTGAACTCGCCGCCTGGGCTGTCAAGCGCGCGCGCTCCGCCCCGTCGCCAGCCAGAATCAAGGCCCAACTCCCGCCGCCGGCGCGATAGCTCTGGTAGGCCGCGAGCAGGCCAGCCAGGTTCTTCTCCGGCGCCAGCCGGCCCACGTAGAGAAAGTAGCGCGCCGGCAGCTGGGCGCCTCCGGCCCGGCGGAGCTGCTGCGCCCGGTGGTAGAGCCGGTCATTGTCAACCACGTCATAGAAGCGGCGCACCCGCGCCTGAGGGAAGCCGAGCGCCGCCAGGTAGCTCGCATGCCGGGAGCCGCCCACCACCGCCCAGCCGAAGAGCAGCCGGATCAGCCAGGCCTTGCCCAGCTCTTTCCACCCGGAGCGCTGGTGGTCTTCGCGCGTGCTCTCGGTCATCAACACGCTCTTGCGCCCGTGCAGCCGCGCCCACACCGCCGCTGCGATGCCGGGCACGATGTAGTAGCCCGGCACCAGCACCACCTCCGGATCGAGCGCGGAGAGCCTCTGCCAAAGCGCCCGGGCGACGCGCCACTGCCCGGCGTCGGCCCAGTTCGTGTCGGGGAAGAGCGTCTCGACCGCCAGCCCGGCGGGCAGCTCCTCGCGAAACCGCAGCCCCGCATGCACGCCGATGCCGCCCACCAGCTCGATACCCACCACCGAGCCGGCCAGGTCGCGGTTGCCGGCCAGACCCTCAAACCGGGCGATGTGGTAGGCGTACCAGTCGATCCAGATCACGACCACCCGGCAGCCGCCGAAGAGGGCTGCGGTGGTCGCAAGCGGATCCGCCTGCAGCGTGGCGCCGGGTAGGTCCGATTGCGTGGCCAGTCGCATGGCCGGGCGAGTGGCGTCAGGCATTCTGCACCTCCCCCGACATCAGCGCGTGCGGGTTAGAGAAGCCAGCCGGCCGGCCGGAGGCGCCGGCCGCGCGCGGCGCCCGCAGTGCCCAGCGCCAGCTAAACCAGCAGGGCAAGGACAACAGCAGGCTGCGGAAGATGACTGCCTCCATCGTCTGCATGACCAGGTAGATCGAGAGCGCGGCCAGGATGACGTACTGCGCCGTCCAGGGGCCGCCCCGCTCAACCGACCGCTTCCAGACAAAGCCGTACAGCCAGCCCAGCGCGGCCATGCCCGGGATCGCAAGCCAGCTCATCTCGATCCACAGATCGGAGACGATGCCCGGCGCCGAGCCCACCGCGCCCTGCCAGCCCATCGCGTCGCTGATCCCGGCGTCAGTGCCGCCGTTCTGCAGCAGCTCCGGCACGCCGAAGTCCTCATACTTGGTCGGCCAGATGGCGCTCGGGATCGGTCGCACCATGACCTGAGCCAGGTAGCGGCGCATCCAGAAGTAGTGGTCCCGGCGTTGGGCGCTGATCACCGACCCGCCACCATAGATGTACTCGTTGCCCGTGTCGGGCTTGTCGGCGATGGTGGTCACGTCGGTTGAGACATCGCTCAGATCCGCGCCCAGGTGAATGCTTTGGCGGTTGGTGACCAGGAAGAGCACCACCCAACCCAGCACAAAGCCTGCTCCCGCCATCGCCAGCGCAGGCGGCCGCTTGCGCCGAGCCATGTACCAGCCCATCAGCAGGATCACGGTAATCGCAAAGGTCGGGCCACGACGCGCGGTGAGCAGCGCCTGCGCGGCCCAGGGCAGGCCAAAGACCGTGGTCATCGCGAGCGAGATCAGCCGCGGGCCGCCCAGCGAGAGCGAGGTGACCGATAGCAGCACGCCCACCAGCATCAGCAGGGAGCCATCCCGCACATAGCCGCTGTCATCCCAGCCGCCCGCATAGGACGCGCTGAAGGCATTCACAAAGCCACCCACGTTGTGGATGGTCACCATCCAGCAGCCGAGCCCGATCGAGCCGGCGATGCCTGCGCCGACGAGCAGCCGGCGATACATCTCGGGGGTAAACTGCCGAACTTCCCTGGGCCGGGGTCCGGCCGAGTGGCGGCTGATCCGTAGCCGCAGTGCCGATGGCCGTGCCGCCGGCCGTGCTACCGATCTCAGATCGAGTGGCCCCTGCGGCACCCGGAGCCGACGCACACGCAATCCCGCGGCCAGGCAGGCGCCGAGAAACGCCACGATCCCGCAGATGTAGAGCGTCTGCAGAAAGACCAGCTGGTCGGGGTCGAAGTAGCGGCTCAGCCCATCGGAGGCGAGCAGCCGGGCCGGCATCCAGACATAGAGAAAGCCCATCATCGGCCCGATAAAGATCAACGGATGAAAGACATCGCGGCTGCCGTCGAGCGCAATCAGCGTGCCCAGCAGGACGATGCCGGCGGTGACCCAGAGTAGGATCTCAAACACGCTCGACCTCCCGCTGCTCGACCCGGCAGGCGCCCGCGTCTACGCCGGCCTGCGGTGCAGCCTGTTCGATCAGGCCCGGCGCTCCGGACACAAAGCGCTCGTAAGCCCCAGCGACCCCGGCACGAAAGCGGGCCCAGGTAAACTGCTCGGCGCAGGCGCGGGCGCGCGGGCGCATCGCGGCCAGCTCCGCCCGGTGGGTCGCCGCCCAGCCGATCCGCTCGGCCAGCAGCTCCGGCCGCCCGGGCTCGACCACCCAACCCTCGCGCCCCTGCTCAATCAGGTCCGGGGCAGCGGTCGCGGTGGTGCTGAGGATCGGCAGTCCGCAGGCCAGGGCCTCGAGCAGCACGTGGCCAAAACCCTCGCCCACCGAGGGAAACACAAACAGGTCCGCCTCGCGATAGGCCTCGAGGAGCTCGGCGTGGGAGACATCCGGCCGGATCACGACCTGCGCGCCAAAGGGGGCAAAGAGCGCCAGATCGTCCACCACCCGGCCGCAGATAGTCAGCTCGACGGGCGCCGGAGCAGGCGCCGGCCCAGGCTCGCCCCGATTGACTTGGTTGGCTTGGTTAACTTGGCTGGCTTGGTTGAGCAGCCGCAGCGCTTCCAGCAGGTACTTGATGCCTTTGCGCTGATTGATACGCCCGACAAAGAGCAGCCGCAGCGGCGGCGAGCCGGCCTGGCGCGAGGAAGGGGCGGAGCTGTGCGTAAAGTCGGGCGAGAAGCGCACGCAGTCTACCCCGTAGGGGACCACCGTGATCGTCGCGGCCGGGGTACCGTGCTCGATCAGCGTGTCGCGCGTAAAGGAGGAAGCGACGAGCGTGTGCGCGGCCATCCTGGTCTCCTGGACCAGCCGCTGAAAGTCCGGCTCCGGCAGCGCCAGCTCCCACTCCCGGCCGAGCGAGGCTGCGCACTCGGGATGCAGGGCAAGCTCGGCGCCCAGGATCCGCCGCATGCTCGCCGGATGAGGATGGAGCTGAAAGAGCATGCCGGGCGCCTCTGCCTCGGTCAGCGCGTGGTAGCCGTAGTAGCTGTAAGCGAGGACAACTGCGCTCCTCTGCCGAGCACAACGGCCGGCATAGCTGCCGAGCGCGGCATCGGTCTGGCGCATCACGCTTCGCCGCCAGGCAAACGGCACCCTGGGTAGCTTGTCGAGCAGCAGGGTGAACAGACCTCGCAGCCCAAGCGCCCGCACGCGGCGCGAGCCAATCCCGGGCGCCTGGCGCTGGGCAAGCATCGAGCGCACCCCGGCCGGCAGCAGTCGCCCGAGCGAGCGCGCCCAGGCGCGATCTGCCGGCCACCAGAGATCAGTGACCAGGCAGCTCAGCAGGCCCCGCTCCTCGAGCGCTCGGGCCACCTGGTAGCTGTCACGGGCGCCCGAGTGCACCACCACGGCTTGCAGCTGCTTCTGAGACCGCTGCCCGGCCGCGATCGATGCTCCGCTCCCGCTCTCCCGGCTGCCGCGCATAGACTCAGGCCGTGTCCCCCGCCTCGCAACCGTGTGCTTCTGCTCGAGCCATAGAGCGGGATCGCCCGGCCGGGCCAGCGTCGAAGCCGGCGCCCAGCCTGCGGGCGCGGGCGAGCCCGTCCGGAGCGGAACCCAGGTCCCGGCATGGTCACGGGGGGCGCCACCGGAGTCGTGTGGCGCGTCCTCGTGTAGCGCGTCCTCGTGTCGGGCATTCTCGAGGCAAGCCTGCTCAAGGTGGCAGTCCTCGAGTCGGGCGGCGACAGGGCTGGGGCTCTCGGCCATCGTTTGCTCTCGCATGCTCATACCAGGGAGTGGAAGTGTTCGGCCAGCGCCCGAGCGCTGGCTGTCCAGGTAAACTGCGCCGCCCGCGCCCGTCCACGCGCGGATAGCTCTAGCGCGGCGCCGGCGTCGCTCAGGATCGAGCCCACCGCATCCACGTGCGACTCGGGCCGCGCGGCATCGGCCAGCAGCGCGGCATCGCCGGCAATCTCAGGCAGCGAGGAGGCGCGGCTGGCCACCACCGGCGCGCCGCAGGCCATCGCCTCGACCACCGGCAGCCCGAAGCCCTCGTAGCGCGAGGGAAACCAGACCGCAGCCGCCGCGCCGTAGAGCGCGCGCAGGGCCTCGTCGGAGACAAAGCCGAGCAGCCGGAAGCGGGGCCCGAGCGCGGCAGCGCGCGCGGCGTACTCCGGGTTCGAGTGGTTGACCACCGCGATCGTCAGGTCGGCAAAGAGCGCCAGCAGCTGTGGCGCGGCCGCGAGGATCAGCTCGGCGTTCTTGCGGTAGTGCAGGCCACCCGGCACCAGCAGCAGACGGGTCGGGCTGCCTGACTCCTGACCGCCAAATGCGTGACCGTCCAAGGCCGGGCTGCCCGGATGCAGGCCGCCGAAGCCCTGGGCCTCCAGGTAGGCGCGTCCAGCGTCGGTGACCGGCTCAAAGAAGTGAGGAGAGACTGCGTTCGGAACCACCCGCAGCCGCGAGCGGATCGAAGGAAAGTAGTGCGCCAGCCGCTCGGCCGAGAACTCGGAGACGGTGTGAAAGAGATCGACACTCCGGCTCAGGCGCGCATACATCAGCCGCCACTTCACACTCTGCTTCCAGAACGCCAGGTCCCGGGCATGCGCGTTCGGCTCAAAGTAGGCTGCATCGTGCAGCGTGACCGCGAGCGCTGCCTTGGTCGTCGGCACGTAAGACTCTGCGGTGCAGAAGACCACCTCTGCCTCCGGCCAGAAGCGCTCGGCAGCCGGCGTGTTGAGCGCCAGCCACCGGGCCTGCTGGCGCGAGGTATCAGCCGCAAAGAGGCTATAGTCGAACCCGGTCCACGGTGCGCCGACCAGCGGCAGGATGCGCGCATGGTCGTGCGCGTCGGCCAGCACCCGGAGCGTCAGATCGTCGCGCATCGCAAGGTGCTCGGTCAGCTGCCGCGCCACCCGCCCGGCGCCGGTCGACCCGTGAATGTTGCGCAGGTGCACGTAGGCCAGCACCCGGAGCCTGCGCGCAGCGGCTTTCCCGGAAGCTTCGGCCGGAACTCCGGCCAAAGCTCCGGCCCGCTCGTGGGCTGTGCCCGCGAGCCCGTTCGCCGGCGAGGTCAGCAGAGACGTCGTATCAGCCGGCATGGGCCACTCCTTCCCGGCGCAGGCCGCGCAGCCGCGCCGTCACCGAACCGAGCATCTGGCGCACACCGGCTACCGTCGGCAGCCAGCCGTGCCGTCTGCCGAGGACGCTCAAAGCGACCAGCGCGACAGCGATCAGGGCGAGCATGGCAAGCGTGACGGGCAGCACCAGGCTGCCGTTCAGGGTGCGCAGCCAGGCCAGCGAAGCCAGCCCGACGCTGGTCAAGGCGCCGAGGGCGAGCACTGGCAGCATCCCGGCCTGCACACAGCCCTGCCGGGCGAGCGAGGAGACAACCAGCGCGGAAGAGAGCAGATGCGCGCCCAGGTAGACCGCCATCGCCTGCCAGGCTGTGCCGCCGTGAAGCAGCAGGGCGGTCCCGGCGCCCGCCACACAGACCGCCCACACCGTGTTGATCACCCCCGTCGTCTTGATCGAAACAATGGTGAGCCGGGCCGCTGCCGGCGAGGTGCCCATGTGCACGATAGCGATCGCGAGCGCGATTGCGGTCGTGATCGCGCCGGCCCGGTAGGCCTGGCCGTAGAGCAGGCTCAGCCCCCAGGGCACGATCACGATCCCGATCGCCGAAAGCACCAGCGAAGAGGCGGTCGCAAAGTAGGTGCACAGAGCCATCACCTGGTCGGGGGTCTGGTCGGGGGTCTGCTCTGGCGTTTGCGGTAGGTTCTGGTTGGGCACACTGGCCGAGCGCCCGTGGCTCGCCGCCATGATCGCGTAGCTGCTCTCGGTGAGCAGGCTCGGGCCCAAGCCGACGATATTGCGCATCTGGTTCGCGATGGCAAAAAAGCTCATCTGCACCAGCGTTGTATCAGCGCGGGCGACCAGCGTGGTCAGCCACCAGCCGGCCAGGTTCATGCCCACCAGCCCGGCCAGCTGCACCATGCCAAAGGACCAGACCTCCCGCAGGACTGAACCTGTTCCGGCGCCTATGCCGGCCACGGCTCCGGCCACAGCTCCGGCGCCTGTTCCAGCCACCGGCCCGCCGGCCATCGCCGCGCCGGGGCTGGCTGCCGCAGCCGGGACCATACCCAGCGGCCGGGCCAGCAGCAGGCACACCGCTACCGCAGAAGTCGTAATCGCCGCCTGGGCCAGGATCATGTGCGAGGGGTTATGGTGCGAGGCCGCAAACGGGATCAGCAGCACCATGCCCAGGCCGACCACGGCTGAGAGCAGCAGCAGCGCTACCAGCCGGCGCTGGCCGACAAAGAAGCCCCGCGCACACTCGAGCAGAATCATGCCGGCGGCCGAGAATGCCGCCCAGCGCAGCAGCGGCGCCAGGCTTTCCTTGTGCAGGATGTGCGCGAGCGGCACGGCGCCGAACCAGAGCGCGGCGGCGGCGGCCACGGCCGAGACGGCCGAGACGACACCCAGCGCCCGCGCCAGGCTGGGATAGCCGGCGCTGCCGAGCGGGTACTTGCCAGAGAAGCGGGCGGCTGTTGAGCCGATGCCTCCGGCCGCGTAGGTCGAAATGTTGGCCGCGGTCGTGATCCCGAGCGAGTAGGCGCCGAAGGTGGACGCGCCGCCAAACCGGGCGGCCAGGATGTTGGCCAGAAAGCCCATCCCGCGCTCAATCAGCGCCCCGGCCCCCATCGCCGAGGTACCGCTGACCAGGTTGCGCGTCACGTGCGCCGGGACCCCGGCCGCAGGCTCCTCGGGAGACTCTGCGTAGGCAGCAGAGGCAGCCTCGCCTGGGGACAGCTCGACCACGCCGGAGCCCGAGGCCAGGCTGTCCAGACCCAGCTCGGAGCGCAGCGTCGCCTGCCCTACAGGCGCGCCTGTCACCTGATCTATAGGCCCGCCTGTCACCTGATTGGTATGCCCGCCGGTCACCTGCCCTGTCGTTTGGCGTATTAGCTGCCCTGTCGTTTGGTCTGTTGACCGCCCCGTCGTTTGGCCTGTGAACTGCCCTGTCGTTTGACCCCTCGCGTCTTCTGCCTGGAACGCAGCGGTTGAACCTAGGCCCCGCTCCCCCGCAGCCCGAGCTGCGCCCTGCTCCGGCGCAACCCCGGCGCCTGGCCCTGACAGGTCACGACCGAGAGCAGCGGCGGCAAGCGCCTGAAGCCCCTCGGGCGCCTCTGCCGGCTTGAGCTCCGGCAGCCTCTCCGGCCTGGGCTCCGGCCCCTGCGCCGGTACATCTTCCGGAATCTGTTCCGGGATCGCTGCCATGGTCATGCGCTTGCCGTCTCCTCAACCTCAAGCGCTGCGTCCTTATACCGGTAGTAAGAGCTGTAGTAGCCGCGCTTGCCCTCGCGGGCCGGGTTGAAGTCGTTCAGGATGGTCCCCAGCACCCGTACCCGGTCATGGACAAAGATCTCGTGCGCGGCCTGCGCCTGGTCGAGCGAGGTCACCCCGGCCCGGAAGACCAGGATCACCCCGTCGGTGTGGTCGGCGAAGATGCGCGCATCCGCCATGTGCAGCATCGGTGGGGTGTCGATCAGCACCAGGTCAAACTCCTTGCGCAGCCGCTCGAGCAGGGCAGCAGCGAGCGGGGAGTGCAGCAGCTCGGTGACCTCCTCGTTCCCGCTGCCCGAGGTCACCACCGACAGGTTCGCAACCGAGGTCGGCTGGCAGAAGGCGTCGAGTGGCGCGGTCAGGGGATCAAGCTCTCCGCGCAGCAGGTTGCGCAGTCCGGCCGTGTTCTTCAGCCCTAGCACCCCGTGCAGCCCGGGCTTGCGCATGTCTCCGTCCAGGATCACCACCCGGCGCTGCGACTGGCTCAGGGCCACTCCCAGGTTCGAGGCAACGGTTGTCTTTCCCTCACCCGCGTTCGGGCTGGAGATCACATACATCTTCGCCGAGCCCGCCAGCCGGCTGGCCAAAAGGATCGAGAACGTCGTGTTGCGGTAGGCCTCGGCGGCGACCGAGAAGCGTTCTCCCCAGATATGCAGTGCGCCCTGGTCACCAAAGCCCGGCGGCAGCTCCCCCGCTCCCGGCAGGCCCGAAGAGAGAAGGCTGCCCGGACCAGGCAGGCTCGGCCGGAGCGCCCCAGACTCGCCGCCCAGCCGACGCGCACCCAGCCGCATGCTGGGAATCACGCCCAGCTCCTGCACCCGCAGCAGATCCTGCACCTCGCCCGGGAAGCGGATCGTGCCGGAGGTGCGCTCCCGGTAGAAGGCGATCCCGACTCCAAAGCAGCAGCCCACCAGCAGCCCGGCCCCAACCGCGGTCCCGCGACGCGGAGAGAAGGCCATCTTGGGCGCCTTGGCGGCGTCGACGATCCGGATTGTGTTGACCTGCATCGCGGAAGCAAAGCCGGCTTCCTTGGCTCGCTGCAGCAGGGTCTGGTAGAGGTTCTGCTCCGAAACCACCTCCCGGCGCAGCAGGTCGACCTTGTTGGTGGCCGCGAGCGCGTTCGAGGTATGCGCCTCCTCGGCATCGTAGGTGACCGAGAGCAGGTCCTCCCGGTGCTTGGCCGCAACATACTCATCCTTGACCCGGGCGACGATGGCGCCGCGCTGCTGCTCCATCTCGGCCCTGAGCTCACGAATCTGCGAGCGCAGATGCAGCACCTTGGGGTTGTCCTCGGTCAAGGGCGGCACCAGCTTCGCCACCTGGCTGTTCAAGTCGGCCAGCTGCTGCTGGTAGGCGCGAAAGTTCGGGTTATCGATCACGCTGGGCAAGGAGTCAATGGGCGCGCTCATGCTCACCTCGAGCGCCGCCTGCTTGACCATACGGTCGGCCTGGGCGCGGAACTGCTCCTCCTGCACCTGGCGCAGCCGGTCCTCGGCCACACTGTCGCTCTGGGTGCTCAGCACCAAGCCGTTGCCGCCGCTCGCTGCCTCGAGCTTCCTCTCAGACTCCTCCGCCTGCGCACGCACATCGGCTACCTGGCGGGTCAGCCACTCGCTGGTCTTGGTCGCCTCGGCGCCGCGGGTGGCATAATCGTCCTCCCGAAAGGTATCGGTGAGCGCGTTGCAGAAGCGGGCCGAGAAATCGGCGTTCCAGGAGTCGCAGGTGATCTCGACCAGCCGCGTCAGCCCGAGCGGCTTGACCTTGATGCGGGCCGCAGCATCCGCAAGCAGCTGGTTGTAGGGGATCGGCGCGCTGCTGCCCAGGTGCAGCGAGGCCTTCAGCCGCGAGAACAGGTCGTCGCGCTCCACAAAGGCTACATGCGGCTGCTGCTCGAGCGAGCGAACTGTGTTCGCGAGCAGCGTGTCACTCTGCAGCATCTTGATCTGCGTCTGCACATAGGCCTCGTTCGAGGCGCCACCCGCATCGCCGGTCGGCGCGACCGACTTCATATCCATGAAATCGCCGTTCAGACTCTGGATGTCGAGCGAAGTGCGGGCGCGGTAGAGCGGCAGCGCCGCCAGGTTGACCAGCATGCCGAGCAGGGCGCCTGCTGCGGCCAGAGCGAGGATGAGCCTGCGGCTGCGCACCAGGGTCCGCACATACTCGGACCAGAGCGTGCTCTTGGCCTCGGGCTCAGCCGGCCAGCCGTGGCCGTATCCGTACCCGGCGCCAGCGGGTTCAAGCAGTGGCGGCGCTGGCAGAACCCTGGTTTGCTGATGACTGGAATACTCGTCCATGATCGCTCCACACAGCTTCGGCTTAGACAGCAAGCAGGCTTAGAACCAAGCGCCCGACTTCCGCCTCGATACTGATAACTTTGTCTCTAATGCGCGTAGATCGCTACGCCGGTGCCAGCCTGCAGAATGGCTTCCGCAACTCGCCGGGCAGACGATTTGGCAAGGCTGTTTGGAACAAACAAAACATCGTTCGCGTAGAGCGCGACATCCGGGCTCTTGCCTGCGAATACCTTTTGCAGATCGACCGGGATCTCTTGCATCTTGCTCGCATCCTGCTCGGTCGGCCGCATGATCCGCGCGTTCTTGGGGGATGCAGCCGGGCCAAAACCCTCTGAGAGCGAGAGCGCCTGGAGCACCGACATCGACGCGTGCGAGGAGAGCTGAAACCCGCCTGCCTTTTTCACGTCGCCGACCACGTAGACCAGGTCGGCCTTGGGTACCGAGATCACATCGTTGGGCAGGATGGGGATATTCTCAGCCGGGTGCTTGGCAGACAACAGGCTGTCGAGCGAGAGGGTCGCGGTGCTGAAGCCTTCTGTCTCGTCGGTTCTCGCGCCGGCCAGCGGCAGCGCTCCCCACTTGGTCTGGCGGGTGATGATAACGGCCGATCCGGCATCGGCACGCACCCCGCCGGCGAGGGAGATGACCTCGATCAGTCGCTTGGGCCCTTGCAATTGATGCACGCCCGGGCTATTGACCGCACCGATGACCGACACCGGTCGGCTCTGATCATCGGTCAAGTTAATTGAGATATGGGGCGCGCTGATGTACTTAGCCAGCTTGGTCGTTAACACAGCCTTCAACTGCTCTACTGTCAACCCGCCGGCCTCCACCTTGCCGGCCAGGGGTAGGTCGATGGCGCCGCTCGGATCGATGCGGAAGGGCTTGTCCGGGATATCGTCCAGGTCAACCACGTGCAGCACGATCTCATCTCCTGGACCGAGCACGTACTCGGCGCCTGAGGCAGGTAGGCCGGCCCGCTGTGCCCGGGCAGGCATCAGAGAGCAAAGTGCCAGAGCGAAGATTATCGTCAGCTTCGTGAGTTTGCGCATTAGATTGTGGGGCTTTCGCTGCTACTAGTATTACGACAAACTAATGCGCGTGGATGCACGGTAAAGGGCAATTCATGTAATTGCTCTGAGAATCTCCTATATGGAGGGTAAGCGGCTGGTGAAACGCCGGTCACCTGATAAGTGGTTACTAAGTGCAGCGCTATTAAGTTACGTGCCGCCAGCTCAGGCGAAGCACCAGGTGGCGCATACTTTCCAGCGGTAGAACCGGTGCAAGGCGACATTCGTGTCTCCGTCAGCGCGCGGCAACCTTGAGCAAAGGTGTCATATGGCTGCCTGTTGCTAAGTAACTCATGCCGGCGTCCATGCCGGTCAACAACTTCATGAGGAACGTTCTAAATCAGAGCATCCAAGGTCCGCGCTGAGAAGGCCACAAAGATTTTCTGTCATAAAAGGAGAAAGTGCGATAAAACTGCATCGCATCCAACAATGACTAAGTTGGAGCAGTTGAAAGACAGCATGCCACCCGATTGGCATAACTGCAAGGAGAACTCGATGCTAAAGAAACTCTTCCCATGCTGCCTGGCGCTTGTCTTCGGCGCTCTAACTCTCCACGCTGCGGAACCAGAAGCCAAACTTAAAGTAAACGCGCCGACCGCTGTTCCGGGCTCCACTCTCGAACCAGGAAGCTACACGCTAAGCGTGGTGGACCATCTCTCTGACCGGTACATCCTGCGCGTGGTCGGCGGTTCCGGCGCAGAGCGGCCCACCTTTCTCGGCATTCCCAATCCCTCGCTCAAGGCTTCCGCAGGCGAAATCAAGTGGGGATCAGGACCAGATGGCACGACCTACCTCAAGGGATGGAACTTTGGTGGAGCCGCCGGAACGCTCGAGTTTGTTTACCCCAAGGATGAAGCCGTGGCGCTGGCGAAGGCAAACAACGCAAGCGTGGCTGCCATCGATCCTGCGTCAGAAGGCAGGGTTTCAAATAACGGGCTCTCGAAGGAAGACATGCAGATGGTCACCCTCTGGCTGCTCTCGCCGACCCACGTCGGGCCCAACAATACCAGCGGAGGCATCAAGGCCGAGCGCTACCAGCAGGTAGCCTCGGTGACACCGCACAAGCCCGTCGTCTCGCGGCTGCCGCATACAGCGTCCTATCTGCCGCTTGTGATGCTTGCCGGTTTGCTTTCACTCGCAGCGGCTGCCGGACTGCGGCTGGGTTCGCTTGCAAGGAGCTAGGCAGCGCGTGCCAAGGGTCACAGACCAGGCTCAAAACTCGCGCCGCTTGCGAGCACTCTTTCGGTTGATCGAAGGAGTGCTCTGGGCCTCCAGCTTAACGTGTGCGCTCTGGTGCGGCTTCTGCCTCGTCCAGGCGCACACGGTGGCTCGCGCGAGCACACCCGTATCTTCCGCTAGCGCGGGTAACGCCGGCACAGCGCCTGCGCCCTCCGGAACAGAGTTAGGCAGGATCAGCATTCCGGCTCTGCACTTAGTGGTGCCGGTCGTCGAGGACGATGACACGCAGAGCCTGCTACGAGGCCTTGGCCATATACGAGGAACTGCCATGCTGGGCGGACTCGGAACGACCGCGCTCGCCGGCCATCGCGACACCTTCCTGCGGCCCATCCGCAACGTCACTCGCGGCATGGAGATCCTGGCCACCGATCGTGCAGGCACCTATCACTACATCGTCGATACAACCGAGATTGTGAACCCGGAAGATGTGCGCGTGCTCGACATACGGGATCGCCCAGAGCTGGTTCTGGTGACCTGTTACCCGTTTGACTACATTGGCGCGGCACCCAGACGATTCATCGTGCACGCGCGGCTGGTCTCTGCGGCGCCGGACGCGGCGGCGAAGCCTTAACTTGGCGATAACATGCTAAGTTGCAAGGAAGAGCGCTCGAAAGAACGCACTACTTGCCTAAGCTTAGTTAAGCAAACAGCAGCCTAACTTTCATGAGAAGCAGGACTCGCGAAACCCTGCCCGCGCATCATCGCCTCCTGCTGCGCAGACCGATAGTCGGCCTCGACCATCTCCTTCACCAGTTCCGGAAACGTGGTGCGCGGCTCCCATCCCAGTTGGTGACGAGCCTTGCTCGGGTCCCCGAGCAGCGTCTCCACCTCGGTCGGACGAAAGTAGGCAGGATCAATCGACACAATCACTGTGCCATTTGCGTCGACAGCCACTTCATCAATCCCACTTCCCTTCCAGGTAAGTTCCATCTCCAGCATTTGCCCTGCCAGGGTGATGAACTCGCGAACCGAGTGCTGCTGCCCTGTCGAGATGACATAGTCTTCTGCTTTTTCCTGCTGCAGCATCAGCCACTGCATCTCGACATAGTCGCGCGCATGCCCCCAATCGCGCAGCGAGTCTATATTGCCCATGTATAAACGCGCTTGCAGGCCGGCTTTGATCCGGGCCAGCCCTTGGGTGATCTTGCGCGTCACAAAGGTCTCGCCCCGCAACGGAGACTCGTGATTGAACAGAATCCCGTTGCAGGCGTACATGCCATACGCCTCGCGATAGTTCACCACGATCCAATATCCGTAGAGCTTGGCAACCGCATACGGCGACCGGGGATAAAAGGCTGTCTTTTCCGTTTGCGGTATCTGCTGCACCAGGCCGTAGAGTTCCGAAGTGGAGGCCTGGTAGAAGCGCGTCTTCTCTTCCAGGTGCAGCGTGCGGATCGCTTCCAGCATGCGCAGCACGCCGAGCGCATCCGAGTTCGCCGTATACTCCGGCTCTTCAAACGAGACCTTCACGTGGCTCTGTGCGGCTAGGTTATAGATCTCATCCGGCTGCACCTTCTCAACGATGTGAATCAGGCTGGAGGAGTCGGTCATATCGCCGTAGTGCAGGTAGAACTTGCGACCGGTCGCGTGAGGATCCTCGTAGAGATGGTCGATGCGCGCTGTGTTGATCAGCGAAGTCCGCCGCTTGATGCCGTGGACCTCGTAGCCTTTGGCGAGTAGGAACTCTGCCAGGTAAGCGCCATCCTGCCCGGTCACACCGCTGATGAGAGCCTTTTTCATGCCTCGTGTCCTCGTCTCTGTGCAGAAAGCATACCGTGCGGCGACAAATCTTCAGAGAAGATTGACCTGACTATGTGTCTTCTCAGGTCAAGTCACATCTCCGATGCAAGTAACCAGTGTGATGATAAGCTCCACCCCTGGGTGGACCCACAATCCACCTACAGGTGCAAGCCCTCCTGGCTGCGAGCCCTTACTCTTAGAAACAGAAAAACGCATCGCTCTCCGACGCTCCTCTCCATGAGGAGCGTTTTTTTATTGGAGATCTTCTTCCGCCACTTAGGCCCAACGGCCTGCTGCTTAACGATCTCCAGCCGTGTAATCGAAGGTGAATCTGCCTAGCTGGATCATTCCCCGGGGCGGCGGCCACACTCTTAGCTGCTCCACGCGATGCATCGTCTCGTTCCGTTTGGCGGGCACCTGCACAAGCACCTTGCCGGTGGCCGCTTGTGAAATGGTCACCAGCAGGCTGTCTTCTGAACGCGTCCAACCCAGCAGGTAGCCGCCTGGAGCCAGCAGGCTGTCCGCAACCCGGATCGGCGCCTGCACCAGCAGGTAATCTGCATACTTGCCATTTGCCGAGTAGCCGGCGGTGATCAACACCACGCCGGCTACGATGCGGCCACGCTCATCGATGACCCCTGACGCGCTCCGCAGTTCCGTCTCGATGCGCTCCGCAATCACGGGCGCCCGCGCCGGCAGCACAGCACCTAACTCCTGCGGTGTGGCCGCACGCCAGCTCGCGCCAAAGGCTGCTTGCCCGGCGAACAGCATCCAGGCGAAGAACGCGGCAGACGCGGCCACGCTCCAGCCGCTCCAGCCGCGCCTGCCGCCCAGCTGTTCTAGAAAGCGCCAGGCGCGCTTACAAGAGGCCAACCGACTCCGCTCTTGCTCTTTCTTGAGTCTCTCCGCCTTATTCAAGGTGCACGATGCCCCTCTGCAGCGCGGTCGTGGCCGCCTGCGTACGATCTGTCACCCCAAGCTTGCTCAGCATGTTGTTGATATGCGTCTTTACCGTAGCCTCTGAGATAAACAGCGCCGCGCCGATCTCCTTGTTGCTCCGTCCGGCGACGATTAGACGCAACACGTCGGTCTCCCGCTCGGTGAGCGCAGGCCCGGCCAGCCGCTCAGCCAGCCGCTCGGCAACCGCTGCCGGGATGCGCGACTTGCCCCGGTGCACGGTGCGTATGGCGGTGATCAGCTCCTCCAGGTCCATGCCCTTGAGCAGGTAGCCGCGCGCCCCGGCCTGCAGCGCGCGATAGATATCCTCATCCCCGTCAAAGGTCGTCAGCACGATGATGCGCGCCTCCGGATACGCCTGGCGAATCCTGGTGATCGCTTCCACGCCGCCCATGCCTGGCAGGCGAAGGTCCATCAGCGTGATATCCGGTTGCTGATCAGCGAAGTGCTCGATCGCCTGCTCGCCACTTGAGGCTTCGGCCACCACCTCAAAGTCAGGGATCGTCTTGAGCAGCGCGATAAACCCCTGGCGCACCACATGGTGGTCTTCAACGATCAGAATGCGTATCTTTCCGTCTTCCAGGTGTGTCGTCTTGCTCATCAAGCCTCCCTTTCTGTCCAGCGTTTGAGCGCCAGCCGCATCGTCACGCGTACGCCGGCGCCGGGCTCGCTTTCAATTGCCAGCGATGCTCCGATGCGCTCGGCTCGCTCTCGCATTCCCTGCATGCCATAGTGGCCGCGACGCGACATCTTGCTCCCGGCGAGGTTCATGCCGACGCCATCATCGACCACGCTCAGCGTCATCCACTGCGCCTCGTAGGTAAGCGTGGCAGCGATGTTGCGAGCCTGCGCATGGGCGAGCGCGTTCGCAATCGCCTGCTGCGCAATGCGTGCCACCTCTGCTTCTACACGATGGGCCAGTGGCCTGTACTCGCCATGAACAAAAAACCTTACCGTGGCATCGCCCGCCTGCCGCTTGAGAGCGGCCGCAACATAGTCGGCCAGCAAAGACGGCAACGCCTGGGCATCGGCCTGGGCGCGCAGGTTCCAGATCGAGCTGCGCGCCTCGACCAGCCCTTGCCGGGCCAGGTCACGCGTCTGGCGTAACTGCTGCAAGCCGGCATCAGTCGAGATAGCGAGGAGCCGCTCGGCCAGCTCCAGCTGGACGGAGATGGCGACGTAGCCCTGCGCAAGCGTGTCATGGATCTCGCGCGCGATGCGGTTGCGCTCTTCCGCTACTGCTCGGTACTGCGCCTCAACGGTATGCACCCGCGCCTTGTAAGCCAGATAGCCAAGCAGCGTGAGCATGGTCGCCACCGCGACGTAGAACCAGCCCGTCTGGTAGAAGTAAGGCTCCACGGTAAGGCGCTGCTCCGCCGGCTCAAGGCTCCACACGCCGCTGCTGTTTGCACACTTGACCAGGAAGCGATAGGAGCCCGGCGGCACGTTCGTGTAGAAAGCCGTGCGCCGTGTTCCAGCCTCGACCCAATCCTTGTCAAAGCCCTCAAGCCTGTAGCGGTACCGCACCCTTTGTGGCGCGACAAAGCTCAGGCCAGCATAGTGGATCGAGAAACGCCCCTGGCCGGGCGCGATCTCGATCGTCGCTCGAGCCTTCGCGTCGGTGACCGGGCGGTCCCCAAGCGGACGATCATCGACCAGCACCTGCTCGATGGCCAGGAGAGGTGCCACCGCATCGCGCGGGCCTGCCTGCGGGTAGGTCACGGCGGCGCCGTTCAGCGTGGCAAACCAGAGTCCTCCATCGTGCGCGCTCCAGGCCGCCGGGTGGCCGCCGCCGCTGGCCTCGCTGATCCGCATCCCGTCTGCGCTGCCGTAGTGCGTCACCTCGACGCTCTTTGACTGGCCCCGGGCTGCAGCATCAAGCGACGCCAGGCTCACCCGATCCACGCCCGTTCGCGAGCTCAACCACAGGGAGCCGCTCGCGTCCTCCAGCATGCCGAAGATGGTCTTGGGCAGCTCCAACCCATGGCACTCGGTCACCACCCCGGCCTTGACTCTGCTCAGCCCACGGTCGTTGATGCCGACCCACAGCGTGCCTTGCCGATCCTCGAGCAGCGCGGTCACCGCTCCCGGCGGCAGCCCGCCTGGCTGGAACGGCACAAACGTGTCTCCGCGCATCTGGCTTAACCCGGCCAGCGTCCCGGCCAACAGCACCCCGTCTCGCCTGCGCAGGATCGTGCCGACCAGGTCGCTGGGCAGGCCATCCAGCTGCGAGTACGAGCGCAGCCGACCATCCTCCCGGTGCGACAGGCCATTGCGCGTGCCGATCCACAAAGAGCCATCCCGGTCGGCGTAGAGCGAGCGTACAAAGTCGTCCGCGAGCCCATCGGCGGTGGTAAAGATTCGAGTCTGGTCCCCGCGTAGACGCGCCAGCCCCTCTGGCGTTCCGACCCATAGGTCGTAGTTGCCTGGCTCATGCTCGTTAGGAGCGCTGGTCTTGGCGCCGGGCTGGGCGCTGATCTTGGCGCTTGTCTCGGCGTCAGTTTCGGCCAGCGCCAGGATCACCTTGCTCGGCAGCCTGCCGGGGTAGGTCGAGACGTGGCCTCCCTTCCCGCCGACCGCCGTCACGCGGTCCAGCCCGCCGCCGCTGGTGCCGATCCACAGGGTCCCGGCGTGATCTTCAAAGACCGCGCGCACCAGGCTTGCTGACAAGCCATCGTCAACCGTCAGGGTGGAAAAGGCCTGGTCGCGCATCACGTGCAATCCGGCTGTCTCGGTGCCGAACCACATGCTGCCTTCCCGGTCCTCGTAGAAGCACAGCACCCCGGTCAGGGGCGTCTTTTCTGCGCCCAGGTCAACCTTGCCGTGTGCGATCCGAGCGACGCCTTCGCTGGTCGCGACCCACAGAGCGCCTGCGCGATCCTTGAAGAGTGCCTGCACCCGCCTGCCCGCAAGCTCGGGCACCGTGCTGATGGTGTTGCGCCTTGCCCAGGCAAGCCCCTGGCTGGTGCCGATCCACATACCGTCGTCCGCGCTGAGCAGGCTTGTGATGTCTGGGGAAGGCAGGCTCGCCCGCGCTACCAGCGTAGCGCTGCGCCCGGCAGCAAGCCGTAACAATCCGTTGGCGCCCCCCAGCCACAGCTCGCCTGCGGCGTCGACCGCGATCGCCTGCAACTGGCCTGTCTCCGCCGTGATCGAGGACGCAGCGGCGGCGGACTGGTCCGGACTCTGTCCCAAATTATCCCTGGGACCCAAGTCAGCACCCATAGACGCGACGCCGCCAAGCCCCGCGAACCAGAGGCGTTTGGCATCCTCGGCAAACAGGCTCGCCCCTTCTGAGAGCCCCAGCCGCTCGGTACCCGGGAGCAGGGCAAAACGGCCTGCCTTGAACAGGGCCACGCCCCCAGGAGTGAGTGCGAGCAACTCACCGTGGCGGGTCAACTCGAGCGCCAGCACGGTCTCTGACGGTAGCCCGGATCCTCCGCCGTAGGCGCTGAAGACGCCCGCTCGTTCGCTCGCCACTCCGGCAGCGGTGCCGATCCACAGCGTTCCTTGCCCGTCCTCGACCAGGCTGCTGATCACATCACTATGCAGCTGCGGGGTGTTCTGGCTGCTGTAGAGAGCGAAGTCAATGCCGTCAAAGCGCACCAGGCCAGCCTCGGTGCCAATCCAGAGAAAGCCGTCGCGCGTCTGCAGGATGGCGTGCACGGTATTCTGCGGCAGGCCGGAGTCGCTCTGCCAGCTCTGCTGCCCGTACTCGCGCAGCGGCTTCTCGGTGCCAAGCGCCAGGCACGAGGCACCATGCAGCAGCAACACACACCCAAGAACACCCAGGAGGGCCGAGCAGGCACGCCGCCGGATCAGGAGGGAGAAGCCACGCCCTTGCATCTGTTGGAGTAGAGGTTGCGGTCGGAGACACTTCAAAGCACCACCATAGCGGCATGCTGGGCCCGTGCTGTCACGCAACAGTGCACTCCTCGGCTTCGGCCCGGTTCGACACCCTCTGGCCTGGCAGCGGGAGAGCCAGAGCCGGGTGGTCAACTTCGTCAGCGAGAGTAGTTCTGCATGTAGACGTCGCGGGCCAGCCCCTGGCTCCGCGCATGCTCGAGCATAGCCTCAGCCTGGGCCTTGGTGAGCGCGCCGCCAAGCGCCACCAGGTAGGGCGCATGCCCGGTCCTTGAGAAGACCTGGGGCCGCAGACTTGCGTGCCGCGACTCGACAAGCTTCGCCTTCGCGCGCGCCTGCGCTTCGAGGTTGTAGGTGTAGGCGATCACGCGCCACACCTGGCCATGCGAACCCGCCAGCTCGGCGGCCTTCGCTACTGGCTCGACAGTCTTTGCTTGTGGGCGTGCCGGCACAGGGACAGCCCTCGAAGCCGGCCCCGGCAGCGCTACTGATTGCGATCCAGCGGTCGTGCTCGCCGCGCGCGGAAGCTGGGCAGCAGGGCTGACGGCGGCGCCGCCCTGGGCCTTGCTGCCACCGGCGAAGTGCCACAGCAGCCAAACTAGCAGAAGTACTGCCGCTGCTCCGGCGATCCACGGGGCGAAACTGCCCTCCCCATCCTCTGCGGGCTTGCGCCAGCGACCACTCAGAGCGCCGGCAGCCTTCGGCTCGCCTTCCGGCGCCGCGTACACCAGGGGCAGCTGCAGATCGTCTCCTAAGCCGCCATCACGCCCTGACTTGGCCCTGCTCGCCGCCGCAATGGGCAGCCGCCCGCCTTCCTCCGGGCTGACCCCAGCCGTGGCCAAGGAGCCAACCGCTGCGGGTGCCATCTCTCTCCCGCCCGGAGCGGCTGGAGCTTGGGCCGGTAGAGCGGCCGACAACGAAGCGTCAGGTCGATCCGGAACCATCCGATCCGGAGCCATCCGCTCTGGGACCGACCGCCCTGCAACCGGAGGGACCTGAGCTGCAGGAACTCCGTTCTGCTGCGCGGGCCGGGAGGGCAGGGACTCGCGCTGCGCGGGAGCGGGCAGAACCGGTGCTGCTTGAACTGCCCCGGCCTGCACCGGACGGCTACCTGTCGCAGCCGGCCGAACACTCCGGCGCAGCTCGCTCGCAACCTGCTCCAAGCCCCAGCTGCCACGCACCACATTCCGCACAATGGAGGCGTAAGGCTCGGGCAGCGCGAGCGCATCGGAGGCATCCTGCAGATGCCGCTGGCTCAGGCAGCGATGGAGCACGTCAGCCAGCCCCAGAACATCCTCTGACCGCAGCCGGTCGCCCGCTGAACCTTCCGGCGCGGCCCGCACACAGTCGCTGCGCAGCTTGACCACCTGACCCGCCGCCAGCACGCTCGAAGGCTGCAGGTCCCCATGTACCAGGCCGCCGGCATGCAGCGCCTCGAGTGCCGCCACCAGGCTCGTCGCGACCTCCCCGGTCTCCTCCACGGTCAGCGTCCGTTCCCGAAGGATCTCGCCCAGGTTCTCCTCCGTCGCCTCCATAACCAGGTAGATCAGCGGCGTGCCGTCCATCTCGACGTCGCCGTAGCTTTCGATCGCGACCAGGTTGCGCTGCTCAACCCGCTGGATCGCTTGGAAGCGGGCGCGCATCTCCTGCTGGTCGTTCAATGCCTCGGTCAGCCGAAGCACCGCCGGGCGCCCATCGCGGTGCCGGGTGGCGAAGCTGGCGTTCCGTCCTTCCGTGCTCAGCAGGCTCCCAATCGGGAAGGTTCCTGCCAGCAACTTGCCTTCATAGTCGTTCCACAGCTGCATGTACGTTTATCCCTGCCTTGTTTGTCGCAGGCCGCTGCTTACCGCGCGTTCAGCCTGGGCCAGGCCCGCGGCGCTGCTGCGCCTTGACCCGGCGGGTGCGCAGCAACGCACGCGTTCGCCCCAGGTTTGCGACAATCATTCATCTCCGCGCAACACCGGACCAAACCCATGGTAACGCCCAGCATGCCTGCCGTGCTCTCAAGATCGGGCTCCCGAACTATCCTTGCCTGGCAATTGCAAAGCGTCCGCAGCCAGCCACCTGCTGCTTGCGGCCTGTCCTCCTGTACAAAGAGAAGGCAGCAGGCCCAAAGCACTCGAGAAGCTGCCCCAGCCATCCGCCACCCTCTATGAAGCTGATGATCGTCGAAAGCCCCAACAAGGTCAAAAAGATCAAGAGCATTCTTGACGCGCTCGGCCGTGGCAGCTGGGAGGTAGCAGCCAGCGTCGGCCACATCCGCGACCTTCCCATCAAAGAGCTCGGCATCGCGCTGCCCGCCTACACGCCTGTGTACGAGCTCACTGAGCGTGGCCGGGATGTGGTCAAGCGTCTCAAGATGCTCGCCTCCCGGGCCGAGGAGATCTATCTCGCGACCGACCCTGACCGCGAGGGCGAAGCCATCTCCTGGCACCTGAAAGAAGCGCTCGGACGCGGCCGCTACCAGCGGGTGACCTTTGACGCGATCACCCCCTCCGTCATCACCAGGGCGCTTGGCGCGCCGCGCGCGATCGACGACAACCTGGTCCAGGCGCAGGAGGCCCGGCGGGTGCTCGACCGGTTAGTGGGCTACCAGGTCTCGCCCGTGCTCTCTCGACAGACCGGCCGCACGGGTCTGAGCGCGGGCCGGGTGCAGAGCCCGGCTGTCCGGCTGGTCGTCGACCGCGAGCGCGAGATCGCCGCTTTCGTTGAGACAAAACACTTCGGCGCCGAGGTCAGCTTCGAGGCAAACGCCTGGCGCGCCCAGTGGGAGACAGCACCCTTTCTACCCAAGGGAGAGAAGTACCTGATGGATCGCGCGCTCGCCGAGCGCGCTGCGGCCTGCCGGTCGTTTCTGGTGGAGAGTTCGGAGAACCGGCAGGCCTCGCAGCCCCCGCCGCCGCCTTTCACCACCTCCACGCTGCTGCAGGCGGCCAGCGTCTCGCTGGGCCTTAAGCCGGACGTGACCGCCCAGCTCGCCCAGAAGCTCTTTGAAGCCGGCCTGATCACCTATCACCGGACCGACAGCCAGAACTTTTCCGCCGAGGCGATCAAGGAGGTACGCAGCTTCGCCGCCGGGCGCAAGCTGCCCCTGCCGGCCAGCGGGCGGCACTTCAAGGCTCGCGGCGGCGCCCAGGAAGCTCACGAGGCGATCCGGCCAACGCACTTCCCTGCCGAGCAGGCCGGTGAGGACCGCCTGCAGCAGGCTCTCTACCGGCTCATCTGGCAGCGCGCCGTCGCCTCGCAGCTCGCCGATGCGGTTTACAGCGTCAATACGTTGAAGCTGGTAGCGCAGGGCGAAGCCGGCCTCGCGTCAGCCAGCGCTGGGGACGCCGGCGCCAAGGCCCCGGCCAGAAGGTTCACCTTCAAGGCCATCGGCCGTACCCTGGTCGAAGCGGGATGGAAAGCTCTCACCGCCAGAGATGAGGCGGAAGAAGAGGAGCCGGCCCGGGATGGCGATTCGGAGAACTGCGGACGAGTGCCGCTGCTGGCCGCAGGCAGCACGGTCCAAGCCGAGAGCGGGCGGGTGCTCCTCAAGCAAACCCGTCCACCCAGCCGCTACACCCAGGCCTCGCTCATCAAGAAGCTTGAGAGTATCGGCATCGGCCGCCCCTCGACCTACCCGGCCATCCTCAAAAACGTGCTCACCCGCGCCTACCTGGAGGAGGATCGCAAGTTTCTCCTCCCCACCGAACTCGGCTGCCTGGTGGTCGACACGCTCGAGCCGCGCTTCCGCTTTCTCGATTACACCTTCACCCGCGAGCTTGAGCAGCAGCTGGACGACATCGCCGAAGGCAAGGCGCACTACCTGGACGTGGTCGCCGGGGCCGACGCGCAGCTGCAGCAGGAGCTCGCTCGCCTCAACGGCGCACCGGCCGGTAGGTCTGCGATCAGGCGTCCAGCGCCTGACTCGACCGCCCAGGGCCCTGCTTCGCTTTCGGCGCTGAGAGGCTCCTCGAGGGGAGTGGCCTCCTGGCGCACTCCCCCTACGAACAAGGCCGCCAACCAGGCTGCGGCAGGGACCGAGCGCGAGCCACGCCGCGGCGCTAGCTCTTCCTCGCCAGCCAGAAGCAGCGCTCGAAAACGGCCGGCCAGGAGCAACCCCCTAGACGAAAGCAGCCCAGTGCCAGGTGCCGGGCCTGCGTCCAACAAACGCACCAGCAGCGCCCGAAGCACCAGGCAGGCATCGACAAGCGCCCCGGCGCCTGGACCGCGGTCGGGACGGACAAAGCCCAGTGCGCCGCACGCACCAGCCTCTCGAGCGCCACAAGCCAATCCAGCGCCCGGGCGAGCCAACCCCGCGTCAGCGCTGCCTTGCCCGCGCTGCAAGCAGGGAGCCCTGCAGCTCTCCGCCGACAGTCGGCGCTACAGCTGCGATCGCCTGACCTGCGGTTTGTCGATCCAGGCCACCATCGCCGGGCGTCGGATGAAGCCGGCTGACCTCAAGGAGCTTGGCGCGACAGGCCGCACCAGCAAGCTGACCGGCTTTCTCTCCAAGACTGGCCGGCCGTTTGAGGCAGCCCTCGTGCTCGGCGAGAACGGCAGGATCGAGTTCTCGTTCACGCCGCGCTGAGCGGCGCCGCATCGATGGTGCCTCGCTGGATTGATGGTTCAAGGGATCGATGGTTCGATAAATCGATGGTTCAAGGGATCGATAGTTCGATGGATTGATGAGTCGCCAGCTGCTCCCGCTATTTGCTCGCCCCCAGATCGCAGACCACCGCACCGCCCGTCCTGTCTGTCACCCTGCTCAATGAAGAAGTACCCCTTTCGCGGTCGTGGTGACGACCAAGCCAGACAGGTTGACATACGGCAGCCCGGTGCTGTATGTCATCGTCACATTGACCGAAACCGCAGACCCGACCGTGGTCGAGGGGCTGGTCGGAGAGACCGAGACGGTCACGCAACCCGCACAGGTAGGCGCCCCCCAAAGCAGGGGATTGACGATGCCTTGCACACTCGTCAGAGTGTAGGGCGTGATGCTGTTCGCACTGTGCACGACCGCATAACGAAGCGCCGCCTTGGCTGCGAAGGTCGCATTGCAATAGGCAAACAGAACGATGGCGAAGCTGATCATGCCGAAGACCAGCATGAGGTACATCGGCAGCACGACCGCGGTCTCGATCAGCTCGCTGCCCACCTCTCTGCCCAGCTCTTCGCGCCAGCCTGAGAGCCTGCCGGCCACGCGTTCTCGGTACCCGGCGCCCACCGAGCCGATAGCCGCGGCGCCGGGCCGGGCCGGCCCGGCGCCTCTGATGCCAGCCCCGTCCATATCCTTACTGCACCCGCATCACAGCCAGACCCGTCAGGGCGAAACTGCTCGGGATCCCTGGATAGCCGGCCAGTACCTGGACCGTCGCCGCAGTCTGCACCTGGACGTACTCGACCGGATTGGCTCCGCTGCAGGTGCTTGAGCAGCTCACCACCGAGCCACCCGGCGTGCAGCTGCACCAGGTCTCGGGGGTAGGGGACACCACACTGAAACCGACAAGCCCGTTTGCCGCATTGATGGCTGCATTGGTCATGCCGGTGTAGTCGGTCGCTTTGCCGGCAATGGTTCCATATTCAGCACCCGCGCGGGCAGCGTCTTCCACCGTCATGGCCTGCGAGATGGCGATGCCGAAATCAACCACGGCTAAGAACATCAGCGCCACAATCGGCACAATCAGGCTGAACTCCAGCAGCGCGGCTCCTGCCTCCTGCTTCCAGGCCCGTCTCACCTTAACCCAGTTTGAGAGACTCCTTTTTCTCGCAAGAAACTTCAACGCGCAGCTCCCTGGCAGCCCTCCGCGTTGATCAATGTGCGCAAGCCGCTTCATTCCACCAGGCTTTCCTGCGGATGAAAGGGGTTGCCCCCGGCCACAGAGGAGAAGTTTGAGTTCAGATGGATGGTGCCCACGGGCGAGCTCAAGTTGTCGATAACCATGCCGAAGTAGTGCGGCGCCTGGATGGGGCAGAGCGAGTCGTATAGCCCGGTTCGCGGAAAGTAGACAATGCCGTCGCCAGTGAAGCTGCAGCCAGTGAGCTTAATATCCTGAGGCGTCGCAGAAACCCAGTTTCGATCGCCGAAAACGAGTATGCCCGGGATGCCTCCGCTGCCACTGGTGGCAGGCGCGGAAAGATTGACGGTGGTCCCGGTGAATAGCAGCTGGCCGTAACCGGTGCTAGGCCCGCTGGTCATGTAAAGCGTGACACCGCTTCCGTTAAGGGTTGCGGCCCCCGCGGTCATTCCGCCGGCGATGATATACAGGCCCGGGTTGAAGGTTACCGTAGTCGCTGCGATGGTGATCGCCGGACCTCCCGCCTGCCCGCAGTACGTGCCCGGGCTAAGCGTAGTCGGAACAAGGATATTGAGACCTAAATACGTGCAGGGCAGCGAGAAAGTGGGAGATACGAGATAAGTAAGCGGGTCTGACATCACCGGGTAATTGAATACGGGTGCAGGCGAAATGCTGGAGAAGATACTCAGCGACGAGCTGCCCACCACATAGAAGGCGGAAGCCTGCGCGATCGAGAGCGCGCTGACGGAAAGATTGCGCCCTATGTACGTCGGGCAGGATGCAGACAGATTGCCACCGGCGAGCAGCAGGCTCGGATACGAGGGGTTTGCCGCCATCAGGTAGCCGCAGGGCGGAGCGACCGCGGTGGCCTGGGTCTTCAGGATGATGGACTGGCCCATCAGTACGGATTCGACCTGCTGGGTAATGACAACCTGCACCGCGCTCTGATTGGTGGTAAACGCCCCCAATGCCGGAGGCGTGTACACGTTTATAGTGACGCCATTGACGCCGTTCTGGAAGCCATTCAGCTTGGCATCCGCATACCCGGCTGCGGCTGCTCCGGAAGGATCGCCGCGCTCCTGCTCGAGCAGGATGCCGCGGGCCGCCGCGTCCGCGGCGTTCTGCATTTGGAGCGTATCCATCTCGAGTGTTCCAATATCTAGAGCCAACGCGCAGCACCCCAACAGAACGGTAAGCAGCATCACGAAATTGACAATCACCGCTTAACTCCTGCTCGTGCGACGGCTGGAGAAGCCTGCTTGCTGCCGGCATAAAAGCTCTTCTCTTGCCTTGAGAAAATGTAGCAGTCGGGTCATCGCCGAGTAAGAGCACCGAAGTACTCGCTAAGTGCTCGGGAGAGCGCATTCTCTAGCACTACCGCGCCGCTCAAGGCAGTCCAGCTTAGTATTTACGCGGGGTCTGGCTTGCGACCAACCGTGTAAGTAACACCCCAATGTTAGATAGCTCATGCAGATCGAGCCAAAATAACTTAGGGTTAGCCGGCTAACATGCATGTTATTCGAGAGACTTACAGCAAACCGGCGTGGCGTCCAGTGCTAAGACCCGGCGCCAAGACCCGGTGCGCCGCCTGCGCGCAGAGCCCTCCAGCCCCGCCTGCTCTTCCCCCCTCAACCGGCCTCCTGTCCGGCGCACCCGCTCCCATAGATCGCACTTGAGGGATCGCGCTTTCGCCTGCTTGCAACAGGCTGCTTGCGAGGCGCCAGAGCCGCTGCTACCCTTGGAGATTGCTACCCATTCGCGCCCAAGAAGAGACATGAGCACAGAAAAGCAAAAGTACACTCGCAACAATCCTTACTCCTCGCGCATGCTGGTCAATGTGCTGATGACCGATCAGGATTCAGAAAAGGAGACCCGCCACCTGGAGCTCGAACTCGAGCCGGGCATGGCCTACACGCCGGGCGACGCAATCGGGATCCTGGCTGAGAATCGCGCGTCCGAAGTGGCTGCCGTCCTCGCCGCGCTCAACATGCAGGGCGACGAGAGGGTGCTCGACCACTACAAAGTGGAGATTTCGCTCGAAGAAGCCATTCGTACCCGGCTGCACATAGGCTCGCTCACCCGCAGCTCGGTCATCCAGTACGCCAAGCTGCTGCCGCACCCGGATCTGCAGATGATGGCGCTCGCTGAGAACAAGTCCAAGGCGGAGGAGTATGTCTGGGGCCGCGAGTTTATCGACCTCATCACCGAGTACCCGGGCGGCATCACCGACCCTCAAAAACTCTTCGTCGTGCTCGCCCGGTTGACGCCCCGCATGTATTCGATCGCGTCTTCGCAGGCCTTGGTGGACAATGCCGCGCACACCATCGTGCGTGTCGTGCGCTACACCTCGCACAAGCGCGAGCGCCAGGGGCTCTGCTCAGGCCACCTCGGGGAGCGCGCGCCGGAAGGCTCGACAATGCCTATCTTCCTGCACGCGAACAATAACTTTCGCCTGCCCGAGGATCCGGCAGCGCCGGTCATCATGGTCGGGCCAGGCACCGGCATCGCTCCCTTTCGCGCCTTCCTGCAGCACCGCAAGGCGCACGGGCACACCGGTCGCAACTGGCTTTTCTTCGGCGAGCAGCGCCGGGCTTCCGACTTCCTCTACCGCGATGACCTCGAAGGCATGCACCGTGACGGCATCCTTACCCGCCTCGATACTGCCTTCTCGCGCGACCAGAGCCACAAGATCTACGTTCAGGACCGCATCCAGGAGAACGCTGCCGAACTCTACAGCTGGCTCGAGCAAGGGGCATACTTCTACGTTTGCGGAGACGCGACACGCATGGCCAAGGATGTCGACACAGCTCTGCTCGATGCGGTAGCCAAAGGCCGCCATTGCACGCCCGAGGTCGCCCAGGAGTATATTTCGACCCTGAAGAAAGAGAAACGCTACCAGCTGGATGTTTACTAGAGAGCGAACGGCGCTCCTAGCTCCATGCCTGCGCAGAAAAAGGCGGTCACCTGGCCGCCCTTTTCTGCGCTGTACCCTACCAAATATCCCCGCAGCTCAATTCTTCGCGTTCTTCTCCTGGCCGCGAGCCGGCGATGAGGTATGTACCATCTCCGGCGTGGCGACCGCGCGCAGGGTCTGCTCCTGGTCTGAGGAGATGCGCCGGTGGATCGTCATCGGCTCGACCTTCTCGAACCTGCCAGAGGCAAGGCTCTTCACAATCGCCTCGATCACCCGAAGATCAGCCAGCCCCTCGTAGCCGTCCGGCTCAGGATCCTTCCCATCCAGCACGCAGGCTGAGAAGTACTTCATCTCGCCCCCGAAGTGGTCCGTATTCTTGAACGACTCGTGCTTTTTCTCCTTGCCGAAGTGGGCGAAGTGCTCCAGAGCCTTGCCATACATGTACCCGGGATTGACCTCCAGCAAGCCCTTGGTCCCGACCACCGTGTAGGTGTCCACCTGGTTGCCGTAGTAGCTGATCGTGAACTGCGCCAGACGCTCGCCCGGAAAGCGGAGTACCACGCTGACAGTGTCATCAAAGTCACCGAAGCCGGCCTCGGGGTGACGCGTGCCCATCGCGAAAGCCTCTATTGGCTCGGCCTCAAAGAGGTTGCGGACGCCATTGATCGGGTAGGGACCCATGTCGAAGATCGGCCCTGCCTCGACTCCGCTCCGCGCGCGGTGATTCTCCGGGTCCACCATCTGCGCGAACGTCGAGCTGAAGAGGTGAACCTCGCCCAGGTCGCCTGACCGGACCTTTTCAATCGCCGCGATCGTGGCCGGCTCAAAGTGCAAGCGGTAGGCCACCATCAGCTTGGCAGCCGACCTCTCCTGCGCCCGCAGAATCGCTTCGCACTGCTTGCTTGAGACCTCCATCGGCTTCTCAAGCAGCACGTGGATCCCCGCCTCGAGCGCGGGTACTGCGAACTCAGCATGCCGCCAGTTGGGCGTGCCTATGTAGACCGCATCAATGTTGCCCGAGCGCAGCAGCTCCCCGAAGCCCTCGTAGCCACAGGTGTGCTCCACCTCGTACTTCGCAGCCAGCTCTTTCGCCTTCTCCGGATCGCTCGTCACCAGCGCTGTGATCTTCGAGTTACCCGTATGCTCGACGCCCGGCATCATCGCCTCTTGCGAAATGCTCCCCACCCCAACGATCGCGTATCTAACCTTTTTGCCGATGCCCAGCGTCTCCAACAAGCTCATCGTGTGACTCTCCTCTGTCTCACCGCGCCATCCTACCGGCACCCAGCACGGCTGCTACCTCTCTGAGATGCGGGGCAGCCAGGACTGCGCGGCGGACTTCCCCGCAGCAAGTGCGACTCTGCTCGCCGCTTCGGGCGTTGGGTTTGATGAGCAAGACGGTGTCTCGTCCAGCTAGCGCCAGCTCTCCTAACTGCCCTTGTTGGCTCTTGTTTGTTGGCTCTTGTGGCTCTTGTTTGTTAGCCCTTGTTGGTTATCCTTTGTTTGTCATCCCTTCTCGGCGCCATCCAGGCTTAAGGCACAGGTTCACGCAGCCGACCCTATGTTATTCTTGCGCTGACCTAAAGCTTCATTGCGGAGCCCTTCTTGCCAGCTCACGTGACGCAGACTTCCGTTCTCGAAAGTCGCACCGCATGACAGGCTCACAGACCCTGCTGGCACGCGCCGCGGTCGGTGTGGTAGGCGCTGCGGCCAGCCTTATTCTCGCTTCCATCCCGCAACTGCGCACCCTTCCTGATGCGTTCTTCAAGCGGCTAGCGACGGCGGCCTTGATCGTTAGCCGGCTGGGCCTGTTCTCCTTTATCTTCCTCGTCCTTCATCTGCAGCTGCGAGGAGATGTAGGCTACTACTGGACCGAAGCACTGGCTGCCATGCAAGGCAAGTTGCCCTACCGCGACTTCGACAGCAGCTACGCCCCGCTGCACCCCTACCTTGACCTGGTGGCCATACACCTCTGGCATCGCGAGCTCTCGCTTCTCCTGCTCGCGATTGTGGCCGAGTGTGCCATGTTCCCTCTATGGCTTTCGATAGGCAGCAAGCTCTTCCCCAGGCAGGACCTCCGGGCTGCCTCCTTCTTCTATCTCGCCAGTCCGCTGAGTCTGATCTTCGTCACCGTAGATGGGCAGAATAACGTCATCATCGCCTTACTGCTTGCCGCGGCCATCGCCCTGCTCATGCGGAGCAGCGCGGCTCTCTCCGGCATCGCGGTGGGGCTCACCTTCTCGGCTGTAAAGATTCTGGGCCTGCTCTTCGCCCCGCTCTTCTTCCTGGCCACGCCGCGGCGCTGGCGGTGGTCGGCTGGCACCCTCGCGGTCTCAGGCATCGTCTATGGCACCTGCCTGGCTTTGCACCTGCCCATCATGCAGCCTCTCTCGCATGAAGCAGCCATGCGGACGGCGGGCAATCTGCCTTATGTCATTGAGGCGATCGCAGGTACCGAGCTCCCGGCACGCTTGTGGGACAGCCTGGTGCTGGCAGGACTCTTCGCGCTCATCCTCTTTGTCGCACGCAGCGTGCGCGGCCAGTCTGAGGCGACCCGCCTGCGCATCCTTACCTACGCCATGCCCGCTGTCGTGCTCACTCTCATCCTGCTTTCGAAAAAGGGCTGGCCCAATTACCTGATGCTGGTCCTCTTTCCCCTGTGTCTGCTCGTTCGCCGTATGAGCCTCACCGGGCGCGTCCTCTTTGCTCTCTTCGGCATCCTTGCTGTGGTCGAGCACAGTTACTGGGCTTCCCTGCTCAACCAGGTAGGCTCTGTCCCCTTCCATGCCCTGTTGCTGGACCGCCACCTCCCGCCCTACGTCACTCGTGTCGTGCGAGGCCTGGCCGTCCTCGAGGCACTGCTAATCAGCGGGTACTGTTGGCTGCTCACACACGCGCTGCGCGAGATAGCCGACGCATCTACGGTGGTGGTAGCAGGCGAGGACAGGCTCCTCGACACGGCGCCTGATCGACCTCGGCGAGCCGCAGCATAAGCTTCCTCTAGGCTGCAGCTGCCTCACAGGGCTCGCGCTCTGCAATCAGCCCTACAATAAGTCCATGCCCCGGACGACGCATTCCGTCTGCTCGCTCGACTGCCCGGACTCGTGCGGCGTGCTGGTCACCGTGAACGAGGCTGGCCGGGCAGTCAGGCTGCAGGGCGACCCGGCGCACCCGGTCACCCGCGGCTTGCTGGTCACCGTGAACGAGGCTGGCCGGGCAGTCAGGCTGCAGGGCGACCCGGCGCACCCGGTCACCCGCGGCTTTCTTTGCGGCAAGGTGGCCAAGTACCTAGACCGCGTCTATGCGCCTGATCGCCTGCTTTACCCCCTGCGCCGCCGGCCCGGCGTGGCCAAGGCGGCCCTCCCCGCCGGCCGCGAACACCAAGCCTTTGAGCGCATCGGCTGGGACGAGGCGCTCGATGAGATCGCGCGGAAGCTGCTCGCCATCAGCGAACAGCATGGCCCTGAGTCGATCCTGCCCTACTCCTACGCAGGCACTATCGGCGTTCTGGGCTATGGCTCCATGGACCGGCGGTTCTTCCACCGGCTGGGCGCCTCGCAGCTCGACCGAACCATCTGCGCAAGCGCCGGCGGCGAGGCCCTGCTCTCGGTCTACGGCAAAAAGCTCGGCACCGATACAGAACACTTTTCGCACGCCCGACTGATCCTTGCCTGGGGCGCGAATGTACATGGCAACAACATTCACCTGTGGCCCATGATTGAGCAGGCTCGCCGCAACGGCGCCCGCCTGGTGGTCATCGATCCCTACCGGACCCGCACAGCCGCCCTAGCTGACCAGCACCTGTCTATCAACCCGGGTACCGATGCCGCGCTGGCGCTGGGTATCATGCACGTGATCCTGCGCGATGGACTGGAAGACGCTGCCTACACTGCCGCCCACACCTGCGGGCTTGACGAGTTGCGGCTTCGCGCCGCCGCTTACACGCCCGCGAGGGTGGCCGGCTGGACCGGCATCGATGCGCCTGTGATAGAAGCGCTGGCCCGCAGCTACGCGACGACCCAGCCATCGGTGATCCGGCTCAACTACGGTGTGCAACGCTCTGAGAACGGCGGGGCCGCGACCCGCGCCATCGCCATGCTTCCGGCTCTCACCGGCGCCTGGCAGCACCTCGGCGGCGGCCTGCAGCTCTCCACCTCCGGCGCCTTCGAGTGGGACAAGCAGGCGATCGAGCAGCCGGAGTTGATGTATGCCAGCCCCCTCGGGCGCCCGGCGCGCGTGGTCAACATGAGCCTGCTCGGCGAAGCGCTCACCGCCGGCAGCACTTACGCGGGCGGCCCTCCCGTCAAAGCGCTCTTTGTCTACAACTCAAACCCCGCCGTCATCGCACCCGACCAGTCCCGTGTGCTCAAGGGACTCCAACGCGAAGATCTCTTCACCGTCGTTCACGACCAGTTCCTCACCGACACCGCGGATTACGCTGACCTCGTGCTGCCGGCCACGACCTTTCTCGAGCACCGCGACGTGCAGGGTGCCTACGGCCACTACTATGTGCAGCTCTCTGAGCAGGCGATCGCTCCGCCGGGCGAGTGCCGGTCCAACGTCACACTCTTTACCCAGCTCGCCGCGCGCTGCGGTTTCACTGAGCCCTGCTTTCTCGACACAGAAGCTGACTTGATCGCACAGGCCCTCGGTGCCGGCTCGCCTGACCAGCCGGCTCTCATGCGGGGGATCACCGCCGCTACCCTGCAGGCAGCCGGCGGCCATCAGCGCCTGCGCTTTCCAAGCGAGGCCCCGGTCCCGGAGTCATCCTCAGACTCAACCTTAGACTCGCCCCCAGCATCGAGCTCTGCCCCAAGCTCAGCGCGCCCTGAGCCCTTCCGTCCCTTTGCGGACGGCATCTTCCCCACGCCCAGCGGCAAGATCGAGTTCTACTCAGCCAGCTTTGCCGCTCGCGGGCTCGACCCGCTGCCCGGCTTTGTGCCGCCCCGTGAGTCCCGTCACATCGCCGGCCAGACAGCGGGCTCACGCTACCCGCTCGAGTTTCTCCCGCGCAAGGCGGACAACTACATGAACTCGACCTTCGCCAACCAGCCCGGACATCAGCGCATGGAGCAAGCCACCCTGCATCGGCTCGAGATGCATGCAGACGATGCTGCGGCTCGCGGCATCGTCGATGGCGACCCCGTGCTGGTCGCGAACGATCGAGGGCACCTTACCCTCTGCGCAATGGTCAGCGAACGGGTGAGCCCCGGGGTGGTCGCGGCCCGGCTGCAATGGAACAAGCTCTCCGCAGGCGAAGTAGGCCTCAACACCCTGACCTCGCAGCAACTCACCGACTTCGGCGGCGGCCCCACCTTCTACTCCACGCTCGTCGAGGTGCACAAAGCCTGAGTGCCAGAGCCCTTACGCGGGAGGCGCCCACTCCGTGGGGGTATCCCGACCGTTCGGGTCACAAGAGAAGAGGCACCCGGTACGTCTGGGAGCCTTTTCTCTTGCAGTGCCGCAGGCAGAAGACTCCCCACGAAGTGGGCGCGAGTTCACTTCCCCTGCCCACATTCCGCGCTCAGCAACTGCGCACGTGACCCTTCCTTGATGAAGGGCCACGGTCAGCGGATTTCAGCTTGACCAGCCAAGCAGGGGAAGTGAAGGCCGCGCAGTCGGTCTAGCCTCTCGTTTGACGCTCACTACCCCGCCGCACTTATAATTTGCACAGGCCTACGGGAATGCCCCGTGTCCACCTTTCTGCTGGGCGAGTTCCCTGACCGCCGTCAGAAGCCGCTCGTAGTACGTGGGCGAGTCATCTCTAGTGCACCCCCGAAGGAGTTCCCGATTTCCATGAAGCGTTCTCTGTCTCTCATCTGCCTGCTTGCGTCAGGCATTTCCGCCAGTGCTCTGGCCCAGTCTTCCTCCGCAGTGCCCAATGCGCCATCGGCCGGCGGAACCGCAGCCCCTTCCGCACCTGCTGGTCCTTCCAAGGTTGCTGTGATCATGTTTCAGGGCGTTGTCGCGCAGACCAATGAAGGTCAGCGCAACTTTGCCGAGGTGCGTAAGAAGTACGAGCCCAAACAGGCGCAGCTTAAGCAGCAGAGCGATGAAATTGACTCGCTCAAGAAGCAGCTGCAGACTTCCGGCACCGCCCTCAGTGATGCCGAGCGCGCCTCCCGTCTGAAGACCATCGACGACAAGGAAAAGGCTTTGCAGCGCAGTGGCGAAGACGCACAGAACGACTTTCAGCAGGAGATCCAGCAGACTTACGCCAGCCTGGCCGAGAAGGTCTTCACCAGCGTGCAGAGCTACGCCACCCAGAACGGTTACACCCTGGTCGTCGATGCCTCGCAGCAGCAGAGCCCTGTGCTCTGGGCCAACCCCGGCACCGACATCAGTGCTGCGATCGTACAGGCCTACAACCAGAAGTCCGGCGTGCCGGCCCCGGCGGCAAGCTCGACAACCACGCCCGCGGCTCCTTCGGCCACGCCGCGCCCCCGAGCTACCAGCCCGACTGCGCACTAGCACGCTGCGAAGCCAGAGCGCTAAACCTGAGCAGCTAAGCTCCGGCACACCATGCTCATAAGGGGTCTCTGCTTCGGCAAAGGCCCCGCGTCTCTGCAACGGCAGCGTCACGCCTTCCCTCCGCAAGACCAAGGGAATTTGTGGAAAAAATTGTGCATTTCTCCATTCCACAGCAGCTGCAACCATCGGCATAGAGCCTGACTCTTTAGTCCGGCTCTACTTTGCCTCTCGCATCTCGCTCATTGTGGGCCGGTTACAAGTAAGGTCGCGGGCAATAGTGACTACTCTCGGGATCCGTCTCCTACCAGACGCAGGATTGTGGGTTTCCACAGAGGATATGAACAACAAGTAACATTGACAGGCTTCGGCGTGCAGAAAGGTACTAGCGCGAGCTGCTATCTTCCCCCAGCTTGAGCACGGCTAAGAAAGCTTCCTGCGGAATATCGACCTTACCAATTCGCTTCATGCGCTTCTTGCCCTCCTTCTGTTTATCGAGCAATTTCCTCTTTCGGGAAATGTCACCGCCGTAACATTTTGCGAGCACATTCTTCTTGACAGCTGAGACGGTTTCGCGTGCGACAATTTTCGACCCGATCGCTGCCTGAATCGCCACCTCGAACATCTGCCGCGGAATCAGCTCCCGCATCTTTGAGACCAGGGCCCGGCCCCGGTCGTAGGCAAAGTCGCGATGCACGATAATTGAGAGCGCGTCGACCGGCTCGCCCGAGACCAGGATGTCGAGCTTCGACATCGGCGACTCCCAAGTGTCAGAGAGTACATAGTCGAGCGATGCGTAGCCACGCGAGACACTCTTCAGCCGATCGTAGAAGTCGAGCACGATCTCGTTCAGCGGCAGCTCGTAGGTCAGTTTTACACGCGTCGAGCTCACATATTCGAAGTTCTTCTGGCGTCCGCGCTTCTCTTCGACCAGCTTGAGAATGCCGCCCACATACTCCTCGTTGGTTAGGATCGTGGCCGTAATGACCGGCTCTTCGATCGAGGCGATCTCGCTCGGATCAGGCCAGCGAGACGGATTGTCGACCTCCATAACGCTGCCGTCGGTCCGAGTTATCTTGTAGCGAACCCCGGGCGCGGTGGTGATCAGGTCCAGATCGAACTCGCGCTCCAGCCGCTCCTGAATGATCTCCATGTGCAGCAGGCCGAGAAAGCCGCAGCGGAAGCCAAAACCAAGCGCGGCAGAGCTCTCCGGCTCGAAGAAGAAGGACGAGTCATTCAACCGAAGTTTTTCGAGCGCATCGCGCAGCATGGTGTGCTCGTGCGAGTCGACCGTGTAGAGGCCAGCAAAGACCATCGACTTAATATCTTCAAAGCCAGGCAGCGCCTCGGCTGCAGGGCGCGCGTCCTCGGTGATCGTGTCGCCGATCTTGGTGTCAGCCACATTCTTGATCGTCGCGACAAAGAAGCCGACCTCGCCCGCGGAAAGCTCAGCGATCTCGATCGGCTTCGGCGTCAGAACGCCGAGCGATTCCACATCGAAGACCTTGCCATTCGACATCAGCCGGATGCGCATGCCCTTGCTCAGACGCCCATGGATGATACGAGCGAGCACGATCACGCCGCGATAGGGATCAAACCAGGAGTCAAAGATCAGCGCCTGCAGCGGCGCATCGATATCGCCGACCGGGTGCGGCAGCCGTGTGACCACTGCTTCGAGAATGTCCGGCACGCCAAGTCCGGTCTTCGCGCTCACCGGAATTGCATCGGTCGCGTCTAGCCCTACCGTCTTCTCGATCATCTCCTGGGTACGCACGATGTCGGCCGAGGGCAGGTCGATCTTGTTGATGACCGGGATAATTTCTAGCCCATTCGAGATCGCGAGATAGGCGTTGGCGAGCGTCTGCGCTTCCACCCCCTGCGACGCATCGACGACCAGCAGCGCACCCTCGCACGAGGCGAGAGACCGCGAAACTTCATAGGAGAAGTCCACGTGCCCGGGCGTGTCGATCAGGTTCAGCTGGTAAGTTAGCCCATCCTTGGCCGGGTACATCATGCGCACCGAGTGCGCCTTGATGGTGATGCCGCGCTCCCGCTCGAGATCCATCGCGTCCAGCACCTGAGCCTGCATCTCGCGCGCGGTCAACGAGCCGGTCAGCTCCAGCAAGCGGTCAGAGAGCGTGCTCTTGCCATGGTCGATGTGCGCGATGATCGCGAAATTGCGGATGAGCTTGGAATCCATGAGGAGGGAGCTTACAGAAGTGAGTTTACCATCCGGGCTTGTGGCCCCAGGGTTCGCTGGTCTGATCGACGCTCTGCCCGCGCGACCCATTGAGCGCATAGACGATATCGATCGTCTATGCGGCAGTGCGATCACCCCGGAAGGAAGTGTAATGAAAGCGAATATCGTGGAATCTCTGCGGAATGGATTGGCTCTCGCAGCTGTGCTGGCGCTTGGCTACATGCTCGGCAATGGAAGGCCGGTCAAGGCTGCGGCCGACACCTTCGAGTTCCAACTCGCGGGAGTCAACCCGGAGAGTGCGCTGCTGGTCTATCAACCGGCCACCAGGACGGTCTACGTCTACCGGGGAGCCACAACCGGCAGCGCGAACCTGCAGTGCAGCATGAAGTTTATTCTCGGTACGCCCGGCAGCGCGATCCAGCGTGTGAACTGCGATGTGGCAACGATGCACTGAGCGCTGCCTAGAGTTGGATCAGGCACGGTGTGGCCGCCATACAATAGTCTAGAGGCGCATGCTTTTGTTAAGAGCTCTTACCGCGCTGTTTGTCTCCGCCACGCTGGTCGCCGGCAGTCTTGAACCAGCTCTCGCCGCTGCCGCAGCTTCCTCTACTCCAGCCGCCGCCACAGCGATCATCGCGCAGGCCGCCCCGGTGCCGCAGACCACCAACGCACGCGACCAGCAACTCATCTCAAACGTCGAGCGCGCCTACCAGGACGGCCTGAACAATTACCAGCAGGGCCACCAGCAGGCCGCGCGCGCGAGCTTTGATTACGCGGTCGACCTGCTGCTCTCCTCCGGCGTTGATGTGAAGAACGACGAGGCGCTCAACGCCGAACTCGACCGCGTCGTCGATTCTATCAACACGCTCGAGCTCGACGCGCTGCGCCAGGGCAACAAGACCGGCATCGGCGAGGAAGCGCCCGTCGATATCGCCAATGATGTCACCTTCCCCGTCGATCCGAATGTGAAGGCACAGGCCATTGAAGAACTGCGCACCACGCAGTCTGATCTGCCGCTGGTGATGAATGATTACGTGGCTAGCTTCATCAACTTCTTTTCCACCACCGGCCGGGGCCACGGCACGCTGGTCGCCTCACTCCAGCGCGCAGGCAAATACAGGGCCATGATCCAGAAGGTGCTGAAGGAAGAAGGCGTTCCGCAGGACTTGATTTATTTAGCCGTGGCTGAGTCGGGCTTTCGTCCGCGTGCACTCAATGCAAGCTCCGGTGCCGGAGGCATGTGGCAGTTCATGCCCTTTGGAACCTATGGTCTCGCCAAGACCGGCTGGTACGACGAGCGCTTTGATCCTGAGAAGTCCACCCGTGCCTATGCACGCGATATCAAAAAGACGTATGAACAGCTGGGCGACTGGTACCTCGCCATGGCTGCCTACAACTGGGGGACCGGGAACGTGCAGCGTGCCGTGCAGCGTACCGGCTACGTCGACTTTTGGGAGCTCTACCGGCGTAACAATCTGCCTGAGCAGACCAAGAATTACGTGCCCATCATTCTCGCGGTCACCATCATGGCGAAAAATCCCAAGCAGTATGGGCTTGAGGGCCTGGTGCCCGACGCTGCCGTGCTGCCCGACAACGTGACCACGACGTACTCGATTGATCTGCATCTGGTCGCCGATCTCACCGGCGCCTCGCAGCAGGTGATTGAGGATCTCAACCCGGGACTGCTGCGCGGAAGAACGCCGCCCGACGAACCATACGAATTGCACATCCCTGCCGGCACAAAAGATCTCTACACCCAGCGCGTCGCCGAGATACCGGAGGACAAGCGCACCAGCTGGCGCTACCATCGCCTGGCTCCCGGAGAGACGCTTGATGACGTAGCCCGCACCTTTCACACGACGACCTCTGACCTTGCCTTCGTCAATCAGATCGATGTCACCGCAAGCCTGCTCAACACGCCCGCACTGATCGTGCCTGTGACTCCGGCGCGCGGTGTCTCGGGTGGCGGCCGGACCAGCGTTTACAAGGTGCGGCGCGGCGACACGATGGTCACAGTTGCGGATCAATTCGGTGTCACCGTCGATGAGTTGCGGACGTGGAACCATATGAGCTCCGGCTCACTCACCACTGGCCGCAGGCTTTACGTCGCCGAGCCTGCGCGCCTTGCGCATAGCTCCTCACGCACGGCGTCCCACACTGCGCACACTCTTGGCAAAAGGAACACAGCGCGCACCCTCGAGCGTGCATCCCACCGCACAGTAAAGAGCAGCACACATCAAACGCGCTCCAGCACCGCACAGGTCAAACACAAGAAGCCGCACCGCTGATTCGGCAATTCCAAATGCCATGCGGAAAGAATTCTTTTCTTACACGCGCACGAGCCACATTAGTCACTTGCGCTTGTTGGCAACTCGTTGCAAGCTGTTGCTATAATCCGCGCCGCGACTGATGAGTTAGGCGTGTCATAGGTTTAGTTTTCAAACGTGGTCTGAAGTATTCAAGCCGGAGGGCATATTCCATGCAGGACGATCGCAAGCTGTACGCGAAGGCGAACAAGGGCAACGAGGCAGAGCCGGATCATACCGAGATCGATGCAGACGACTTGGAAGACGGCGAAGACGAAGAAGAAGAAGAGGTCAGCATCTCGACTTCTTCCGACGATGACGAGGATGACGACGACGACGAGGATGATGACGATGACGACGACGATGATGAGGACGAGGAATTAGCCGTTACCGGCACAGCCGATGCCGACGCGCTCGCGCTCGATGAAGAGGACGAGGAAGAAGAGGACGAGCTTGAGGATGAGGGATTGAAGCTGTCCGCAGCTGACGCGAAGCCCGCGGCGCAAAAACGCGGACGCAAGAAGGCGGCTGCCAAGAAGGAAGCCGTCAAGCCGGCTGCGAAGAAGGCAGCTCCCAAGCCGGCCGCGAAGAAGACCGCGTCCTCAAAAAAATCGGCTCCGGCAAAGAAGACGTCGGGAGCCAAGCAGGCCAAGCCTGCCACAAAGAAAACCGCCGCGAAGACGAGTGCTCGTGACGGCGGAAGGGCCGCCAAGAAATCCCCGGCCGGAACCACGAGCGCAAAAGTTACTAAATCCACAAAGCGAGGTACTCCCTTGGCAGTAAAGAAAGCAGCAAAGAAAGCAGCTCCCGCAAAGACAGCCACCAAAAAGGCAACGGCAACCAAGACGCCTGCGAAGAAAACAGCGGCCAAGAAGCCTGGTCCGAAGCCCGGCATGAAGAAGACTGCAGCCAAAGCAGTTAAAGCGCCGGCGAAGAAGGTTGGTCGCCCCGCCAAGTCTGCAGCTACCAAGACACCGGCAACCAAGACCGCGGCAAAGAAGACCGCAACCAAGAAAGCACCCAGCAAAAAGGCAGCGAAGTAAGGACGGCAACAACCTTCGCTGTAAATCCTCAGGCAAGCAAAAGAGCCCGGCTCATGAGCCGGGCTCTTTTGCGTCTGCCTTCTGCCCGCGTCAGCTCGACAATGCTGAGCCATGCAACGCGCGAAAGCAAGAGGAGTTGCGCCCGGCGTGCCAATCAAGCCTCAGGTGAAGGTTGCGGTCCCGCAGCGCAGACGGACCTTCAGGCTGCATACGGCCACAAACAGCGCGGGCACCAGCCTCAGCCGGTGCCCGCATGCATTTTGCTTTCAGAGCGCCTGATCAGCGCACCGGAGCCTGAACTTCCTTACCCGCGCTTCTCTTCGCTACTTAGCTCCGCCAATACCTCCGTGCTGTGGTGTGACGGGTCAACGCCTGTCCACACCTTCACGATCTTGCCTTCCGGATTAATCAGGAAGGTGTTTCGTTTGGCGATTTTGATGCCCATGTAATTGGCCATCGAGCCATACTGAGCCACAACCTTTTTGTCCGAATCGCTGAGGAGTTTGAAGTTCAAACCCTCCTTGGCGCAGAAGCTCTTGTGGCTGTCCACGGTGTCCACGCTTACGCCGACGATGACCGCGTGCATCTGCTGATACTTCTCAGCATCCTGCTGGAAGTTATGCGCCTCGAGCGTGCAGCCGGAGGTCATGTCCTTAGGGTAGAAATACAGCACCACCCACTTACCCTTGAACGCGGAGAGGCTGGTCGGGGTGCCATCCTGCGAGGGCAGCGTGAATGCAGGCGCGCTCTGGCCCACCTGCGGCATGCCGGCATCGCCCGAATCCGCAGCAGCAGTCGGTGAAGCAAGAACACGGGTGGTGGCCCATCCAAGGCCCAGCACCAAGACAGAAGAAGCGAAGATGATCGACAGCCTGGACATAAGTATTCCTCCACGCCAATTAGAGCAGAGTCCCAAATACTCTGCCCAGCAGAAAGAGCGAATGTTCATCCAACCAGACAGGTGGCCTTGCGCCCGAACTGGCAAGCCGCATTGCAAGCAGGATGGAGATCTCTTCGCCGAGCGACCCCAATTTCGCGGCTCTTACCAGCTACCCGCGTCGTCTACCACCACAGAGATCAAGCGCGCGTCAGCCAGCCTGAGGACGTCCTGTTTATCAAAGATCAGCGTACGGCCCGACTCAAGCGAGAGGCACGTGGCGCCGGCTCGCACCATCGCCTCGATCGTCGCTCGGCCAATCACAGGGACATCAAAGCGCATATCCTGATTCGGCTTTGCAACCTTCACCACGGTCAGGTGGCGTGCAAGCGTAGAGGCCTGCTCATCCAGCGTCTGCATCAGCGAGCCGGCTCGCTCAATCGCTGCATCGGTACCCTCCATCGCTTCCACCGCGACACATGCCTGGCTTGCGACCACCACGGTCTGTCCTATATCAAAGCCGGCCATAGCAGCGGCGATCTTACGCCCATACGCGATGTCGGCTCGCTCGGCTTCGCTCGGCGCCCTCTCGGTCAACACCCCGGTCTGCGCCAGCAATGGCTCAAGATAGGCGGTCGACGAGATGAGTTCAATTCCTTCATCGCCCAGCACCTTGGCGATCGCGCCCAGAAGCATATCCGTGTTGCGCGTGCGCAGAGAGAGCAGCAGCTTGGCCAGCCGCCAGTCCGGGCGAATGCTCGAGAAGATCTGCTTGTGCTTGACCTGGCCGGCCATCACAGCGCGGCTCACACCCTCTTGCTGAAAGGTCTCAATCAGTCGTGAGAGCTCGCCGAGCGAGAACCAGTGCACGCGCATGCCGGCATCAACACGTGCCCGCGCCTCCATCTCCGGATCGGTCTCTTCCTTTAACGCCGCGACGATCACCTCCAGCCCGTGCGCACGGGCTGCTTCCAACAGCAGGAAAGGAAATCGCCCATTGCCGGCAATGAGCCCGAGCTTCCGACTTGTCGCGCCTGGCGCCTCGGTGCCTGCTTGCTGATCCGTCGCCATCTACTTCAAGACGCCCCGCGCCGACGACTCGATGAAGTCGACCAGGTAAGCCAGATCAGCTTCCGCCTCCGGATCCATCGCGTGTCCCGCACGCTGCTGCTTAAGGCGATCGAGCGCCTGCGAGGTATTGAGTCTGCTCGCGAGCAACAGGCGAAATGCGCTCTGCATCGTGCGCAGACGCTCACGGCTGAAGCCGCGCCGCTCCAGCCCTACCTTATTGACTCCGTAAGCGTGCGTCTCGCGCTTGGCCGAGGTCAACGAATACGGGAGCACATCCTGGGTAATCGTGGTGCCGCCGCCGATATAGGCGTAGCGACCAATTCGGCAGTACTGGTGCACCGGGCAGAGCGCGCCGACCGACGCGTATTCCTCAACCGTCACATGGCCGGCCAGCGTGGCCGCGTTCGCCAGGATGCATCCGTTGCCGATCACGCTGTCGTGGCCGATATGCACGTATGCCATGATCAGGCACTGCGATCCGATGCGGGTTGTGCCGCCGCCGCCGACCGTTCCTCGCGAGATCGTCACACTCTCGCGAATCACATTGTCCTCGCCCAGCGAAACACCGGTCGGCTCGTTCCTGTACTTCAGATCCTGCGGTGCTACACCGACCGCTGCAAATGGAAAGAACCGGTTGCGCGCGCCTGCTCTCAGGTGTCCGTCGAGTACCACGTGCGAGATCAGCTCACACTCTTCGCCAAGAACCACATCGGGGCCGATCGTACAAAAAGGGCCGATCGTGCACGAGCTTGGCACGACCGCAGTGTCGGCGATCACCGACGAGGGGTGCACGCTCACTCGGTGGTCACCGCTTGCAGCTCTGCCGGGATTGGGACTTCTGCAAGCACTGGCTCAGCTGCGGCAGCTGGCTTTGCTGCAGGCGCCTTGGCCGCCGCGACAGGGGGTGTTTGGGAGCGAGGCACCAATCCGCAACTCAGCGTCGCCTCGCAGGCCAGCTTGCCATCGACAAACGCTTTGCCCTCCAGCCGCACCGCGCGCGAGCGCAGCTGTAAGACGTTAATCTCCAGGCGAACCTGATCTCCCGGCGTAATCGGCCGGCGAAATCTTGCGCCATCGACCCCGGTAAACAGCATCAGCTTGTCGCCGGGATCAGGCAGATCAAGCAGCACAAGAACGCCGCCCGCCTGGGCCATTGCCTCGACTACCAGCACGCCCGGCATAATCGGATACCCGGGAAAGTGGCCTTGAAAGAAAGGCTCATTGATTGTGACATTCTTGATCGCCACGATGCGCTTCCTGCGTTCCACCTCAACCACGCGGTCGATGAGCAGAAAGGGATAGCGGTGGGGCAACAGCGCCATGATCTCGTCGATGGTGAGCGTCTGCCGGGTCGGTTCGCCCGCCGAAGCTGCGGGCTTAAGAGCTGCGTCATCGTTCATCGTTATTGTCCATGATGATCAAACGCGATTATATAGAGCGACAGGCAGGGCGATTCGCCCCACGGTGAGCCACTAACGGGAGAAGTAGCGCGGCCGCGCTCCCTGCTTCCATGGGTCGTATGCCGCGGCAAAGGCAGCCCGGTCCGCAGTGGGCGGATGCGAGTAGGTCCACCAGACCACAAAGCGGTTCGGGCTGGGATCCTCAAGCCACACCCGGCCCAGTCGATTGAAGTCTTCCACCGTGACTGCCTGCGGGTCAGCGACCAGCCCGTGGAGCACCTCCTGCCCGTACACGTCAGCCTGGTGCTCCTCCCAACGGCTGAAGGCGTTGGCCAGCGGATCGGTCAGAAACAGCAGCAGCAACCCCACCCAGAGCACCACACCCAGTGAGGACCAGTCGGCCGGGTTCTCCTCGATATGCCACGCCATACCACGTCGCGCCAGGAGCACCACCACCATGCGCAGCCCGACCCAGTAGAAGAGAAACAAAAGGGCTGCGCTGTAGGCCATACCCTTTGCGATATGGCCAAGCACATAGTGGCCCTGCTCATGCCCGTAGATGGCAAGCAGCTCATCGGTCTTCATCGCCTCGCCGCCGGCCTGGGCGCCGGGCAGCGTTGTATCCCACACCACGATGCGCTTGGATCCACCGAAGCCGGTCACATACGCATTCATCCCGGTCGTTCGCCGGCTCGCGTCCATGACAAACATGCGGGCGGGCGGAATGTTGAGACCACCCCGAGCGGCGACCTGCTCGAGCTCTCCGACGAGCGAGGGCGCGCGCTCGGCCAGGGGTGTGAAGTGGTTGAAGAGAGGATCGATCAAGAGTGGCGTCAGGTAAACCCCAGCCAGGATGACCGGCAGCGTACCGGCCCAGAACCAGAGCCACGCCCAGCGCGTCGTGCGGCGCAGGAGCATGTAAAGCGCAGAGAGCACGAGCGTGCCCAGCACGATATTGAGCAGCGTGGACTTGCCCTGGTCAACCCACCAGCTCGTCCAGCCTTCAATCGACAGACCGTAGCTGAGCGAAACACGGTGCGCGAGGATAGCACCAGGCAGCTCGAGACACGCGATCAGCAGAAGCCACAGCGGCGCTGCAACCAGCCCCACAAGCCACGCAGGGGCTGGCTGGTCGGCCCGCCTCGTCGCCCGTTCAGAGAAGGCAGCAATGCGCTCGCCTGTGCGCCCCTGCACCAGCAGCCCCAGTAGCAGCAGCGTCCACGCGGTGCCGCCAAAGTAGAGCCAGGTGCGCATCCGCTCAAGCGCCTGGGCTTTTACCAGCAGCTCCGGAGCAAGGTGATAGGCGGGGGAGGCGGGAAGCAGTGCCGAGAGCAGTAGGGAATGCACTTGCACAGGGTACCGCGCCAGCCTCTGACTCGTGCAGGGTAAGCGCGCTCACCTCGCACAGCCGAGAGCTTGCGCCAAGAGCGGGGCGCGGGGCGAACCCTGGTGCCTCAAGCGCCTCCTCAGAAATCCCGCGCCATTCACACTCATTTGCCTCGGCGTCCCTATCCTCTGTGACATGAACGTGGAGGACATCACTCTACAGATAGGCCAGGCTGTCTGCGAGTACCAGGCAGCCAAGCTCGAAGTGGCGCGCGTCGAGAGCAAGGTCAGCAGCCTCTTTCATCTGTACCGCCGCATTGGTGCTTCGCTCAAGGATGCCCCAGATTCCCGGGGAGAGCCCAAGATCATCAACGGCAAACTCGCCTTCCCGGATCCGGCTCGCGAATGCTCCGCTTCCGGCCTGTTAGACGAAGCAGGCCTGCTCGCCCTGATCCACGAGCGAGATGAGGCGCGTTCGCGGCTGTGGAGCGCGAGGATCAAGCTGCAAAGCCTGGGCATCACCGAGCTGAGTTAGGGGAGGCAGCGCAGCCGCCCTCGAGCCCGGCTACTCCCGTTTTCGATGGAAAGGTGGCCATGCAAGCTTCGCGTTCGGATAAGGCGCCCATGGCTGGTAGAAGCACTCCTCTAAGCGATCTGCTGTAGCAAGAGATCTCCCTAGAGCCGCTGGTCTATGGAAGGATCCGGAGCAATCAGCTGAGCGGAACGTTGCATCCCGCAGGCCGATCTCAAGCGGCCCTGCCGACTGAGTCGAGCGCTCGCTTAGCGCACGACTGCCTCTGGAAGCAGGACGGCCGCGATGGCGAGAGCGCCAGTGTGCACACGGTGTCTCTGGTCCCAGGTCTGATAAATCCGCCGCCAGCATCAGTTTTTGCCACGCGAGTGTTCAAGTGCCTTCAGAAATACCACCAAAGCATCATTAACAGCGCTGGGTCTCTCAACCGTTATGATGTGCCCAGCATGCGGGATAACCTCGATCGTCGAGCCATGTATGGCCTCAAACAGTTCGCGGGCTACGCCTGGCGGCGTGATTGGATCATCCTCTCCTACCAGGATCAGTGTGGGACAGCGGATTTCCCCAAGCCTGGAATGGATGTCGAGACTCGCAATGACATCCCAGATTGCCGCGTGGGTGGCAGGGTCGTCCGCGAGAAATGTTTTCGTGGCCCGGTCTACGATGTCGGGACGCTGCGTTCTCGTCTCCGGTGTGTAGTGCCTCTCCATAGTCGCCTGAATGATCGCAGCCATTCCCTCTGCGCGAACCGTCTTCGCACGAGCCCTCATACCGTTCCGCACCTCTTCGGGGAAGCGGGACGCTGATCCAATCAGAGTCAGGCTGCGAATGAGGTCTGGTCGTGCGAGCGTGGTGACCTCCGCGATCATGCCGCCAAACGAGATGCCCACGAGGTGCACTGGCTCGGCGCTGACCTCTTCGATAACTCCGGCAACGATGACAGCGGCATGGTCAAAAGACCAATCATCCGGAGCACCCACGGAACGTCCATGGCCGGGTAAATCAAAGGCGACAACGTTGTATTGCTCACGCAGCACTTCAATCTGCCGATCCCAATACGTCAGATCATAGCCAACGCCATGAATCAGAACGACCGTCTCTGGTCGATCCACGCTCGTTCGTACCCAATGCAAATGAGCTTCAGGAGCCGCCTTTGCCGATAGCTTGGTCATCGTAGATTCAATGGCTCGGGCGCGCATCAACTCAAGATCCCCCCTTGAACGCTCACCCCTCACCAGTCCTCAGCGCCCACGAGTGCATGATGCCATTGCAAGCAGTGGAGAAGATTCGTAACAAGCAAGTAGCATGAGCGTCAGAATAGGAGCGCGTCTCGACAAAGGATTACTTTCCTGCAAGCGCGCTATGCGACTGACCAGGTTTCGCTGTCATCTGGAGCCCGCGCTTTCCATCAAGGTCGCAACCCGGATTTGATCGCGCGTATTGCTTGGGAGAGCAGCCCATCACCCGTCGAAAGGCCTTGCCGAACGCGCTCTCGGACTCGTAGCCGAGCGACTGCGCGATCGAGGAGAGACCGTCTTCGGAGCTTTTCAAGCGATCGGCAGCGAGCAGCATGCGCCAGCGAGTGAGATACTCCATCGGCGTCGCACCCACGGTCTCGCGAAAGCGCAGCGCAAAGACCGAGCGCGACATCCCGACGCGTGCGCCCAACGACTCCAGCGTCCAGGCATATCCTGGGTCGCGATGCATGCTGGCGATAGCGAGACTCATGTGCTTGTCCATCAGCGCGGAAAGCCACCCGTGGCTCACGCTCGCGGCGTCCGCCAGGTGCAGGCGCAACGCTTGAATCAGCATCATGTAGGCAAGCTGCTGGGCGATCAGCGAGCCGCCCGGCTGCGGGTCGCGCAACTCCTCCCGCATGCGCTCGAGAGACCAGCGCATGACGGCCTTATCTGAATCGCGACGAAGGTGCACGATCGGCGGCAGCGACTGCAGAAGCAACTCCGAATGGCTGCCCGTAAACGCGAAAAAACCCCCTGCCATAAAGGGCTCGCCATCGCTGACCGGAACGCTGTTGCTCTGGCTCAGGCGATCCCAGGCGACTGTGTAGTGAACCGGTTCCAATGCGAGATCGCTGGTCAGCCGAAAGGGCAATCCGCGCGGCAGAAGAAAACAATCGCCGGCACAAAGCAGCACCGGCTCATCCGCGCCCTCCACAGCCAGCCAGCACTCACCGGCGAGCATGGCATAGCACTTCACGCCTTGGTGCTTCGGGAAGTAAATGGATAGATCTTTCGGGATCGCAAAGCCGCCGCAAGCCAGGCTCTGCGGCTTCATCAGGCCGAGGATCTCAGACAGTGCATCTGTAGGCTGCTTCCATCCTGAGCCGGGCTGCGACCACTGCGCGCCCACTTGCTCGATCTTAGAAGCGGACGGCGCCGGGACGATTGGACTGATCATGAGGACTCTCAGTATAGATCGTCTGCCGCCGCACGCCCATCTACTCATAAAGGGCTCTGACTAACGGATCCAGATCGTCAGACTCGACAAACCTAATGGGAGAGAATCATCATGCGTATCTTTGTGACAGGAGCGACAGGCTTTATTGGTTCAGCGCTTATCCCGGAGTTGATCCAGGCAGGACACCAGGTACTAGGGCTGACGCGCTCGCAGGCTGGCGCCGACAAGTTGAGTGCAGCAGGCGCCGAGGTGCTGCATGGCAATCTCGAGGACCTGGAAAGCCTGCGCAAGGGAGCAGCCGACTCCGAAGGGGTCATCCATCTTGCCTTTAGCCACGACTTCTCACAGTTTGAGCAGAATGCGGCGGATGAACGGAAGGCGATTGCGGCGTTGGGAGAGGTGCTCGCAGGCTCAGACCGGCCGTTGGTCGTAACCTCAGGCACGGCCATGGCCGCCAACGTAGATGGCAAGCCGTCCACGGAGACCGGCCCAATTGCCTCCTGGAACCCCCGTGCTGGCCTGGAAGCTGTTGTCAAAGAGTTCACCGAGCGCGGCGTAAAAACTTCCATCGTGCGGCTGGCGCAGATCCACGACACCCACAAGCAAGGTCTGGTGCCGTACTTGCTCGCTGTTTCCCGCGAGAAGGGAGTCTCGGCCTACCTCGGGGATGGCAGCAATCGCTGGCCGGCGGCCCATCTATCGGATACAGCGCGGCTCTACCGGCTCGCGTTTGAGAAGGCCGAGCCCGGCGCCATCTATCACGCAGTCGACGAGCAAGGCGTGACGATCAAGGCGATCGCCGAGGCGCATGGTCGCGGCCTGAAGGTTCCGGTCATCAGCATCAAGCCCGAGGAGGCTGAAGCGCACTTCGGCTGGCTTGCCGTTTTCGCCAAGGCGGACATGCCGTCCTCCAGCGCGTTGACTCAGCAGAAGCTGAATTGGAAGCCCGCGGGCCCGGACCTGATTACCGACCTCGACAACATGGATTACACCCAGGCATAACGCCATCGCGGAGTACCCACAGGTGTCTGAAGCTCACCGATCCGCGGCGCGTCAGCGTGGATCACCATCCCGCCGGGCTTCGATTCTCAACCCCTGAATCACGCCTGAATCAGCAGGAGGATCAGCAGGAGGATCGAAGCCCATCAGTGCCCATCCGTGATCGAGTACGTACCTGTTTTCGGACTTCCTTTGCTGACGAGAACGGCGTTTCACAGGACCTATGAAACTCGCCTACAACTGCAAGCAAGGCCATGCGCTGTCGGCATGGAACCGTCGATTGCCGGAATACATTGGCCGTGCGGGTCGGACTGTGGATTGCCCAGCTTCTCGGCTATCCGGTGCTCAAAAGCTTCTGATATGAAGTGCTCCAACCGCTCTGCTTCCTCGTGGATGTCGTCCACTGGATAACCGAGTTCCTGGTGCAGAAACGTCTCGATCAGACGATGATGGCGAATGATCTCCAAGGCTCGCAACCTGCCTCGGGCGGAAAGACGTGCGCCGCTATGCCGTTCGTAAATGACGAAGGGTGCATCTCCAGCGGCGAGCTTTTGAATCATGTTCGTGACCGAAGCCGATGTGACATTAAGCTTTTCGGCGATAGCGGTCCCACTCACAATTTCTGTGCCATCGACCCCAAGATGAAACAGCGCCTTCAGGTAGTCATCGACGGATTGCGTGGTGGCGTCTTGTACGCGAGTTTTTGCCATAACAGGCTCCGGGATTGACTGGGCTACCTATTTAGCCTAGCCTAAAAGAGAAGATTTAGGTGAGACTAAAACACAGATGACTCGCTTACAGGCCACACTTCCATTCCTTGCTCTTCTCTGTTCTCTGCAAGCGTTGCCCGCCATTTCACAAAGCGGCAGCAGCATCCAAATCTCCGGAACGGTCACAGATAGCGCGGGCGACGTACTCTCGAACGCGACATTGACGCTGGTTTTCAAGCAGACGCAGGCCGTGCGCATAGTTCATGCTGACTCTGAAGGCCGGTTCTCCTTCCTGCAACTCAGTTCCGGGGAGTATCGGTTGACGGCACAAGCGGACGGCTTCGCCTTGGTTTCTGAAGATGTCGCGTATACCGGAACTCCGCTTCGGCTGGCTTTGCACCTTGCGCCTGGCGGGGTTGCAAATACCGTGAATGTCACCGCAGACGTGGACGCGCTCGATCCAACGGCTCCGGCCCGTGTGGCCGTGACGCTGGAAGAGATTCAACGTATTCCGAGCCAGAGTGTCAGCTCGCCGCTCAGTTCGCTCATCACCAACACCACACCCGGCGTTTCGGCCGATTCGAACGGCTCCTTTCACCCTCTGGGTGATCACGCGGAAGCCTCGTTCGTCATCGACGGCCAGCCCATCACCGATCAGCAAAGCCGGACCTTCTCGTCGCAGGTTTCACTCAACGCCCTGCAATCGCTGGAGGTGCGTGAGGGCGCACCGCAGGCGGATGTAGGCGATAAAACCAGCATGGTCATTGTGGCGCAGACACGTTCGGGACTGGACCAGAAGCAGCCTACAGGAGAGCTTTCGCTCAGCCGTGGCGGATTCGCGACCAGCCAGGCCAGTGCCCATCTCGGATACGGTACGGGGCGCTTCGGAACCTTTACCGCGCTCGATGCCCTCAACAGCGGGCGGTTTTTGGATACGCCTGAGCTTGCCGCGCTTCACGCCAACGGCAATGCCGAGAACTTTGTCGAGCGGCTCGACTACCGTATCAGCGGGCAGACCTCCCTACAGCTCAACGGCAGTCTCAGTCATTCATGGTTTCAGACGCCCAACACCTACGACCAGCAGGCGCTCGGACAAAACCAGCGGCAGACAATCCAGAGCTTCAACGTCGCTCCTTCGGTTCTGCACACGTTCAACGCCTCGTCTTTCTTTCAGTCGAACTTCTGGGTGCGACAGGACAAGGTTCGCTATCGACCGTCGGACAACACCTTCGCGGACACGCCCGCGTACCTTGCACAGTCTCGCCGCCTGACCAACGCTGGCACCCGAACCGAATACACCTACGTGCATGGACGGCACAATGTGACGGCGGGTGCGGAGTGGAAGCACACCTTCCTCGCGGAACGGTTTGCAACCGGACTGACCGACCCTGCCTATAACAGCCCTTGCCTCAACGCGGATGGCAGCCCTTCTGCAAACACCGCGCTTCTGGCCGCGTCCGACTGTACCGTTGCAGGGCTTGCTCAAAACCCCGGCTTTCTCGCTAACCTTGTCCCCATCGACCTCACTCGGGGAGGCGAACTCTTCAGCTTCAAAGGCTACACCGACATCAAGCAGGAGTCCGTATTCGGCCAGGACAGCGTCAAGCTGGGCGACTTTACCGCGAACCTTGGCCTCCGCTTCGACATCTACAACGGCATCACGCATTCAACCGGTCTGCAGCCGAGAGTCGGCCTGGCTTATACCTCGGCTCCCCTCCATACCGTCTTTCGCGGAGCCTATTCGCGAATTTTCATCACGCCCTATAACGAGAACCTGATCGTTGCGAGTTCCGCGGGTCCGGGTTCAACGGCTGCGGCGCTCGGTGCAACCGACTCCGCACCGCTCGACACAGGACACCGGAACCAGTTCAACATCGGGGCAGAGTCGCAAGTATCGAAACTGGTCACAGTGAGCGGTGAATACTTCTGGAAGTTCACCTACGGTGCCTACGATTTCGACGTTCTGCTCAACAGCCCGCTCACCTTTCCGACGCAGTTCCGCAAGTCCAAGATCGACGGTGGCCTGGTTCGCCTGAATCTCACCCCGACGCATGGCTTCGCGAGTTACGTCACCGCAAGTCACGTCCGGTCGCGCTTGTTTGGACCGGAAACGGGAGGCGTGAGCTTCAGCGCACCCTACACCAACGTCGCGCGGCCCGATCACGACGAAGGACTCGCCACAAACACCTATGGCCGCTACCAGTTTCGCAGCAGGGGGCCGTGGGTCGGCTTTTCCTGGAGATATGACGGTGGCCTGGTCTCCGTGGCTACGCCGGACTTCGCAACGGTGCTTCGCCTAACCGGGGATGAACAGGCACAACTGGGCCTCCATTGTGGGTCCACGTTTGCAACGGTCGCGCAGCCGGTTCGCGCCTGCCCACTGGCCAGCCTGGGCACGACGCGCATACGCATCCCCGCAGCCGGTACGGAAAACGACGATAAGAACCCGTCGCGCATCGTTCCGAGAAACGTCTTTGATCTGTCACTCGGTAAAGATGATCTATACCACCATGAGCTTCAGCAGGTTGGCATCCACGTGGACCTCGTGAACCTGACCAACAATGACGGCCTCTACAACTTCCTCTCCACGTTTTCAGGAACGCACTTCCTTACGCCGAGGTCGATTACGGCTCAGATTCGCTACTCTTTCTAACAACCGCTGATCGAGTGGTCTGCTGAGTACCTCTATGTCGCAATAGCGGAAGTTTTCGCCACGACACCGCTTGGAGTGTGGGTGGGGCCGCCGACTAGTGTCGTACCGTATGAAACGATCCAGTAGTCTGGTACGGTCGACCGAAGCCAGGAGAGACAGAGACGTGCTTGCCCCATGGCCTGCAGAATCGTGAGGCCGTTCCTCTGCTACGTGTGAAGAAAACTGCTCTCGGCGAGGTCTTGGCCCAGACGCTCCAAATATCTTCCAGGCAGACTCTCTGGACGAGCAGACTGGTCGGGTGGCCGAGTGTCCTCTGAGGAAAACTTGATTGATTCGGCGGCACTGCGCATCGTCACGAAGGCGACCCGAACCGTATCAGTATCAATAGAGAGCGCGCCTTCTGAGCAAACCTATCCCATCGATTGGCGTCCCCGACGGGATTCGAACCCGTGTTACCGCCGTGAAAGGGCGGTGTCCTAGGCCACTGGACGACGGGGACCAGCGGACGCCAACTCTGAATCTAGCAACGCTGCCGCCACGTGTCAAAGTCGCATCGAAGAGCAACTTTCGTAACGCTCGCCAGGTGGGCCCTTGACGGTAGTAGAATCCTAGGCGTTGAATACGGAAGGTTGATGCGGGGGTACAACGTTACCCGCTAGGCGAACCTTGAAAGTGCGTCACGAGCTTCCGTCTTTGCCAAAGCTTCGAGGTGTGCAGTACCTATGCGCAACACCGCTGCACCAGAGCCGTGCCCGCATCAAAAACGTACGTATGTCCTAAGAACGTTTAAGGGTATGTTCAAGGAGAGATGATGGACCGCGCTACCCGCCATGACGCCGCCCTGCAAAGCCCTGCCGAGATTGAAAGCATTGACAAGCGTCGACAATGGGGACTCAATTTTCTGGTCATCTCCGGTCAGTTCGGCTTCTTTGCCGTGCTGTTGACCCTGTGGTCCGGCCAAGACCTCACCTACTCTCCGGCAGGCATCCACCCGATGTTCTACTACAACACCTTTTGCTTTGTGCTGGCGGTCGTGTTCGGTCTTTACGGCAGCTATCTGCGGCGGGGTAAGCCCGAGTTCTAGAAGATACATCCGCACCCCTTCAACCGCTTCCTATCACCCGGCAACGTATCTAAGTTGTTTAGAGAATGCATGGTGCTCCCTCCTGCTCGCTTGGCCTAGGAGACGCAGGTCGCCACTGTGCACGTCACCGCCGTGCCCTCGATGGCCGGTGCTCACAGTGGGAGAAGAATCATGGTCAACAACTGCGCCAATCCAAGCTGCAATAAGCCGCTCCACTACCTGCGAGATGGCCGCATTTTCGTCTTCGATGTCCTGGACGAAGCAGTCGGCCCAGACGGCAAGCGCACGCGCCACATGGAACATTACTGGCTTTGTGGAGACTGCTCGCCGTCCTTGCACCTCGAACGTCACAGCGCAGACGGAGTCAAGGTACTGCCTCGGCCACGCGTGCACGCCTACCGTGAGTCCACGCTGCCAGCAGCGGCTGCGCTCGCGTCCTGAGTCGCCCTTTGCCTCGGCCGGTACCCATCCTCATGTCCTCCAGCCTTACTCGCCATGAGGATGGGCGCCTGCTCACCTCCGTCTATAAGCCCCGCCTCCCGTCCGGCGAGAGCCAGTAAGCTTCGCCACCCACTTGCACGTAGAACGTTCCACGCAGTCCCCTAACACTACGGGGCTGCTGATCTTCGGCAAGCAGTAGCGAGCGGCCGGGCTGGTGCTACACTCGCCGCATATGAACGAGGCAAAGCCCCGCTCGACCTGGGCATGGGTGCTGGGTGGTTTCGGCGTCTTCCTGCTCCTTGTCTGCATTCTGGGCGGCATCGGTTACGCGGTTGCCACTGCCTTCGGCACTGCCTCCAGCCCCACCTTCGGCAATGGCAAGATCGGCGTCATCGACCTGACCGGCGTCATCCTCTCGCCCGACACCGTCGTAGACCAGCTGCAAGCCTTTGCCGACGACGACTCCATCCGAGCCATTGTGCTGCACGTCAACTCGCCCGGCGGCGGCGCCGCTGCCTCCCAGGAGATCTACGAGGAGGTTCGCAGCATCCGCAAGTCCAAGCCCATTGTCACCTCCATCGAAAGCGTCGGCGCGAGCGGCGCCTACTACATCGCCTCCGGCACCCAGAAGATCTATGCCAACGAGGCCAGCGTCGTCGGCTCGATCGGCGTCATCATGGAATGGACCAACTATGGCGACCTGATGCGCTGGGCCAAGCTCAAGCCCGAGGTGCTCAAGTCAGGGACGCTGAAGGACGCAGGCTCACCCACCCGCGAGATGACGCCCGAGGAACGCGCCTACTTCCAGACCCTGGTCAACAACATGTACGCGCAGTTTGTCCGGGACGTGGCCCAGGGTCGCGGCCTGCCTGAAACCACCATCAAGCCGCTCGCAACCGGACAGGTCTGGACCGGCCAGCAGGCCCTCGCCCTCCACCTGATCGACGCGCGGGGAGGCTTTCGCGATGCCCTGATGGCGACCGCCAGGCAGGTGGGCATCCACGGGGAGCCAACCGTGGTCAAACCCTCGGTCCATCATCGGTCCCTGCTGGAAGCGCTGACCGGCGATGTCAGTGACTTGTTCCCCAACCCCGCCAAACTCCTGGAAAAACAACAAGGCTTTTATTTTCTATGGCGTTAGCATGCATCTATCTCATTGCAGGGATGCGGATGTGGGACCCCGGGAGTAATGCAGGCGATGACCAAAGTAAACCTGGTGGAAGAGGTGTTGCGGCTGGGCGATCTGACGCGGCGGGATGGCGAAGTCATCGTGGACACCATCTTTGAGTCCGTCATCGGCGCGCTCAAGTCGGGCGATAAGATCGAGATCCGCGGCTTCGGCAGCTTCCGAATCCGCCAGAGGAAGCCACGCGTAGGGCGCAACCCAAAGACGGGCGCCAAAGTGGAGGTGCCGGCAAAGCGTGTGCCTTACTTCAAGCCCAGCAAAGAGCTCCGCGACCTGGTGAACCCCGCTGAACAGGCCAAGGCTCTACGCACAGCCGCCACGGACACAGCCGCTTAACACGCACACGGGCGAGCCTAGCCAGCCATCCGCTTGCCAACTACCGCCATCATGCGCCCTGTGGTACCGCTTTGGGCTCGATACGAGAAGAAGCGGCTGGTCTCACAACTGGTGCAGGCACCGACAGTGTAGATGGAACCCTCCAGCAACCCGGCATGCAGTAGCTGTCGGCGATTCGCTTCTACCAGATTAAGTTGCTCGCTTTCGCCTGAGCCGTCCCCCGAGCCGTCCTCCGAGTCTTGTCCCATCACAGCCTTGGTAAAAAGCGTCTCGGCATAGGGGAACCGGCTAGTAAATCGCTCCACCACCTCTGCCCCGACCCGGTAGCAGCATGCCCCGATGGCGGGGCCGATGGCTGCCAGCAGCGTAGCCGGCTCGCTCCCAAACTCCTTTTCCATGCGCGCGACGCCCTGTTCAACGATCTGTTCGACCGTGCCACGCCAGCCGGCATGGAAGGCCGCCACGGTGCGGCGAAGCGGGTCGACGATCGTTACCGGCACGCAGTCCGCGGTCAAGATGCCGAGCAGGACGCCCGGCTCATTCGTCATCAGCCCGTCCCCTTCCAACGCCGCCCGCCTTGCCAGATCAAGAACGTGCTCGCCGCCTACTCGGTGAATGGCCGTAGAATGCGTCTGCCGGACCGTTACCAGTCCGATGTAGCTGCCCAAGGGGCCGGCTACGTCCCTCAGCAGCTTCTCGCGATTAGCTGCCACGGTCTGCGGCGCATCCTCAGCCGTGAAACCGAGGTTGAGGTCCAGGTTGAGGTCGCCGGTGCGATTTAGGCTGCGATTCAGGCCGCGATTGAGGTCGAGATCGCCGCCTGCCCCAGCCCTCCGGTATGCCGTAGAAGCGCCTCCAGGACGGGTGCTGAAGCCGCACGCCAACCATGGCAGACCGCCAAACAGCGGCACGGTGATCGTCTCCAGCCTGTCTGGAGCCACTTTGTTCTCGATCGTGCCGGCACAGGAGTGCGGGAAGGTAGGCTTAGGCTCTCTCTCTTCGACTTCCCGCATCCGCTTTGCTCCCCAAAATAGCAGCCCGCAGCTTGCGCCGGGCTCAATGGCCTTGCTCACCCCGCAGCATCCTCTCGCGCCAGCCGCTCCCTCTCCTGGCGCTGCCGGCCGAGCTCTTCCAGCTGCCTGCGCCAGTCGAGCGTATCGAGAAAACCCCGCCGCTCGCGCCATCCAGGTTCGACGATCACGTGCAGCTCCAGGTACACGCGGCTACCGAGCAGGTGCTCGATCTGCTGGCGGGCGCCCGCGCCAATCGCCTTGAGCTTCGAGCCACCCTTGCCGATCAGGATCGCTTTCTGCCCATCGCGCTCACAGTAGATCGCTGCCGCAATCCTGGTCAGCGGCAGGCGCGTCAGCTTTTTGCCCTTGGGCATCGCCGGCGGCTCTTCAAACTGCTCGATCACCACTGCCGAGGCGTAGGGCACCTCTTCGCCGGTCTCGATCAGGATGCGCTCCCGAATCAGCTCCGCCACCAGGAAGCGCTCCGGCTGGTCGGTAAACTGGTCCTTCGGAAAGTGCCGCTCCCCCTCAGGCAGATGTTTGACCAGGGTTTCGATCAGCCGATCCAACCCGTCGCCCTTCTTTGCAGAAAGCAGGATCACCTCGGCAAAGGCGTGCTGCGCACTCAGCTCGGTGATCATGGGCAGCAGCTTCTCACGCGGGATCAGATCGATCTTGTTGATCAGCAAAAAGACTGGGCAGTCGAGCTTGCGCACCAAGTCAAAGACAAACGCGTCTTCGCTCTGCTCGAAGCCTCGTTTGCGCCTGACACTGGGCGCAGCTGCCGGGCCTGCCTGCGCGCTGTCCGCAGCGAGCGCTCCCGCCTCTGGAGCAAACGCGGTGGGTTGTTGAGCTGGGACTGCGGCTTCTCCGGCAACGCCCGCGACTTGTTGAGCAGGCATCCCTACCTGTGGATGGACGACGGGCTCTGCACCCTGCCCAGGCTCCGCCTCAGCCAACGGTCCGGCGTCTACCCCAGCATCACTTGCCGGCTCCGCCCCTGGCCCCTCGTCCGCTGTAATCACTCCCGCGGCCTCGGCATCCAGCCCCAGCCGGCGTGAAGCATCCACCATCACCAGCACCACGTCCCGGCTCTCCAGCGCGTCGTAGACTACCTGCATCATCTGCTTGTCAAGCAGCGTACTTGGCTTGTGCACGCCGGGCGTATCCACAAAGACGATCTGCGCAGCCGGATGCTTGCCCTTGCTCGCCGGCACGTCGACGATCCCGTGGATCCGGGTCCGCGTGGTCTGCGGCTTGCTGGTCACAATCGCGACCTTCTCCCCGGTCAGCGCGTTGACCAGCGTCGACTTGCCCGCGTTCGGCCGCCCAAGGATGGAAACAAACCCGCTTCGCACTCGCCCTACCCTCTTCCCGCCAACCCTGCCATCGAACCCGAACCCGCATTGCCTTCCGGCAGAGAGACCCGCAGCCGCTCGATCCTGCGATCGGTCGAGGCCAGGATCGCGAAGCGCAGCCCGTTCTCTTCCACGACCTCGCCCGCCATCGGGATCCGCCCGGCGGTCTCGCTGACCAGGCCCGCCACCGTGGTCGCCTCGTAATCCTCCGGCGCCTCCCACTTGCCGCCCAGCAGCTCTTCCAGCCGCGCCAGGTCGAGCGAGCCAGGCACCGTCCAGGAGCGTGCCCCGGCCTCATCGCCCGTCTCGCCGGTCTCTTCCACGACCGCCTCGTTCTCATCGACATCATGCTCGTCGTGGATCGTGCCCACGATCTCCTCCAGCAGATCTTCGATCGTGACCAGCCCTGCGACCCCGCCATACTCATCAATCACAATCCGCATGTGCTGCTTCTCGCGCTGCATCTCGCGAAGCAGCTCGCTGATCTTCTTGGTCTCCGGCACAAAGTACGCGGGTTGCGCAATGCTGGCCACGCTCTGCGTTCGGGCATCAATGTCAGAAATCTGCAACAGATCATGCGCGAACACGATGCCGGTGATCGTATCCAGGGTGCCCACGTACACCGGCACTCGAGAGAAGACATTTTCCTTGAGCGAGGCTAGCAGTTCCTCCAGCGTTGCGCCGGCCTGCACGGCAAAGATGTGCGGCCTGGGCGTCATGACCTCGCGCGCCACCTTGTCGCCAAACTCCACCGCCGAGCGAATCAGCTCCTGATTTCCTTCTTCAATGATGCCCTCTTCCTGGCCGGCCTCGATCAGGGCGTCGACGGCGGCCGACTCATCCTCTTCTTCGTTCGTATGGAGAGGGCTCACCAGCTCCACGATGGAGATCAGGAAGCCGATCAGCAGGGTGACCGGCAGAAAGAGGTAGAAGACCAGTCGCAGCGGCCAGGTAAAGCGCACCAGCCACTCACCGCGCGTGCGGGCGAAGAAGATGTACGGCAGCAGCCGATTGAAGATCACGATGACCAGCACGGGGCCGAAGACTGCCTCGGCAATCTCCCCCGCGCCTGGGCGTGCCCGCACCGGGCCTCCGCTCCATGCAGCTCGGTCAAAGAGGATTGCGCCGAAGAGCAGCGTCAGGCAGGCGAGCGAGAGCTGCGCGAGCACGGCTGCGGAGAGCGCGAGCTGCTCCCGGCCCAGCCCCATCTTTGGCTCAATGCGCTGCTCCCAGACATCAATATTCTCCTGGAACTCGCGGGAGAGGAACTTGCCCATCTCGGAGTAAAGCCGATCGATATAGGAGGCGAGCGTCAGCAGGACCAGCAGCAGGGCGATCAGCAGGCCGGCAGCGTAGCTCATCGGGCACTCGCCCCAGCCTGCGCAGACAGCTTAGGCCTTTCAGTTGCACCCTCGCCGCGCTCTACCTGCCGTGTCTGCCCAGGCTTGCTGTATCGCTTCTTGGCGGGCTTCGCTGCGGTCTTCGACGCCGCCTTTGCTTGCGAACCTGCTTTAGACTGGGCTGTCAGCTTGCCCGGCACCTCTGCGCGCGCCTTCTTTGCCACTCTAGGGCTGGCCGGCGGCGACGCCCCCGATCGGCTCCGCTGCGTACCAGCCTCGGGCGCGATCGCGATTGTTCTCTGGAGCAATCCCGCCGGAAGCCCGTACTCACGGCGTAGCCTGCTCTCCCGCCGCCTCATGCTTCCCTGATCCTGCTCGTGATCCATGCCGGCCAGGTGCAGCAGGCCGTGCAGCATGAGGATTTTCACCTCCGCCATCAGGGTGTGGCCATAGCTTGCAGCCTGCTCCAGCGCTATCTGGGCTGAGATAGCAAGATCGCCCCCCACCACCGGCTGGCCGGCGACGATGACCTCCGCCGGGGGAAACGAGAGCACATCGGTCGACTTGTTCTTGTGGCGGAAGGTCTGGTTCAGCGCACGCATACGCTCATCGGTTGTGAGCAGGACTGTGACCTCACCCTCGATCCCGATCCGCTCGCAGGCATCTGCGAGGAAGCGGGCAAGCTCCCGTTTCGGCAGTGCGGCGCGGGGTACACAGCTGTCAGGTTCGATCAGAATCATACGGGCAGCCCACATTCGGCCGGCGTTCCACCCCTCTAGGAAAAGCAAAGACAGGAGGCGATCGACGCCCCCTGCTTCGCCACGCCTCTATGGTAGCGCACTGCAGTCGCGCCTTCCCTAAGGTGCCCCGCTCTGGCCTGGCTCTACCAGGGCGGCAGAGGATGGGCCAGTGCCGGCTTTACTGCGGTTTCGGCTGCGCGGTCTTGTTCTGCTCCCCGGCTGCCGCACCTTCGTTCATACTCAGAGGCATCTGCTGCGCCCGGCCAAAGTGGTCGTAGGCGCGGATGATGCGCTGCACCAGCTGGTGTCGCACCACATCCCCATCCTCAAAGTGCACAAACTTGATGCCGTCAGTCCCCTTCAGGATCGAGATCGCCTCCACCAGCCCGGACTTGCGCGGGTTGGGCAGGTCGATCTGCGTGACATCGCCGGTGATGACTGCCTTCGAGTTGTTGCCCAGCCGAGTCAGAAACATCTTCATCTGCTCTGACGTTGTGTTCTGCGCCTCGTCCATGATGATGAACGCGTCGCTCAGCGTGCGGCCGCGCATAAAAGCCAGCGGCGCGACCTCGATCACGTTCCGCTCCAGCATCTTGTCCACCCGCTCCGGCTCGATCAGGTCGTAGAGCGCGTCATAAAGCGGCCGCAGATAAGGGTCAATCTTCTCCTGGAGTGAGCCCGGCAAAAAGCCCAGCCGCTCGCCTGCTTCGACCGCCGGGCGCACCAGCACGATGCGGCTTACCTTCTTGGCCAGCAGCGCCGAGGCTGCCATCGCGACCGCCAGGTAGGTCTTGCCCGTGCCCGCCGGCCCTATGCCGAAGACCATGTCGTTGGTCTCAATCGCTTCGACGTATGTCTTCTGGTTCAGCGATCGCGGCTGCACCATCCGCTTGGCGCCTGGGGCCTGGCGCTGTTTGCCGCTTTCGACCAGGTGCCTCAGGGTGACCGCCGGGTCGGCAACCACCAGCTTGAGTAGCGCCAACAACTCGCCATTGTGGGGGTGCACGCCTTTTAACCGAAGCAGCTCGAAATCAGCGAAGATGCGCTCCACCCGCGCAATCGCCTCTGCTTCCCCTTCTACATAAATCGCGTCAGACCTGAGATCGATACGCACATGGAGCGAGTCTTCCATGAGCCGAAGGTTTTCGTCGCGGGTCCCGAACAAGGGCTCAAGATGGGGCGTGATGTCGATCGCTTTCTTCATCAAGCTGGAAAATGACCTCCGTCTACGCTGTTGAGGCGCAGGCTGCTGGTTACGGTCGATGAGTCGCCAAAGAGGGCGTGACCCGCTTTCGTAGAGAGCAGAAGGGGTGAATGTGCCGACAAGAAGGTAGCTGGGAGCAGCCCCGACATCAGCGTGGAGGCCCGGGTGGGCGGCTGAGGTAGAAACGCTTCACCGTCGATGCGATGGAGGCTGATGGGCTCAGAGTAGCGCCAGGCTGCGAGCGCGTCAATGGGTGTTGTGCGTGGAGTTTCAAATTCTTGGACATGTTTGACATGGATAGCCTGGCGCTCGACCTCGCAGCCTGGAACCGCTGCTGCTAGAGAGAACTGCTTCGCCTGTTCCCAGCGTTCGCACCAGCCTCTCCGCGGCACGCTGTTGATGCAGCTCCACTTCCTTGCAGCTTTTCCAGGCAGATCGCGCGCACACCGGCCAACGCGGAAGCAATGACTGCCCTCCTAACCAGTAAGGGACGCGTTTGTCCTGCGAGTAGCTCCCCCCAAAACAAAGAGGTGCACCATGGGTTTTCTCTCACCAAACGATATTCAGAACTTCAAGTCGCTCTATACGCTCCAGCTCCGCTACCTGCTCTCAGCCGAGAATCAGGCGGTCGACGGTTTCGACACGATGATCGACGCCGCTCAGGATGAGCAGCTCAAGCAGGCCTTCCAGTCGCACCAACAGGAGACCCGCGTCCAGTCCGATCGTCTCCAGCAGATGCTCTCCGATCTTCAGGGCGATACGGATGATAAGAAGTGCGCGGTCACCGCAGCCCTGATCGCCTCCGCTGCCAATATCATCAAGGAGTCCGAAGCAGGTCCGGTCCGCGATGCAGGCCTGATCGCGAGCGCTCAGAAGGTCGAGCATTTTGAGATCGCCTCCTACGGTTCGGCGCGTGACTGGGCCACGCAGCTCGGCTTGACTCACCACGCTGCTCTGCTGGACAAGACACTTGAGGAAGAGAAACACGCGAATCAGCTGCTAAACACGGTCGCTCAGCGCGCGAACCAGGACGCCACTGCCGTCCCGGCCTAATAGCAGGAGCCACCAAGCCGAAGTGCACGGCGGCTGCTAAGAAGGGGCGGTAGCGAAGATGCTACTGCCTTTTTCTTTCACCTGTATGATCCGCCCATCTTCCGGCTCTCAACTGAATGGCCGATTTGCTCCTTCAGAGCCTCGGCCTCGAACGCGACGGGACTCGTCTAGCACCGGACGAGTCTTCATTCGCGGACCTGCTGGTCTCCGCCCAGCCTTGTTGGTCGGGTGACATCGTGACCCTGAAGGGCATCGCCTCACCCGGAGACTCGCTCCGTAGCTTGACCCTGCGTACTGTCTGACTTAGACTAAGGGTTTGTAGGGGAGGCGGGATTCCGCATATCCCACTTCCACGAAAGTTCAGGATCACCCATGGCCAATCATGTCTCCTCGATCAAGCGAGTTCGTCAGACCAAGCGCAAGACCGTAGTCAATCGCTCCAATAAGAGTCGCATCCGCGGCAGCCTGCGCCTGTTGCGCGAGGCTATCGCCAAGGGCGACCATGCCTCCGCGATGAAACAGTACCGCAAGACTGCTTCTGCGCTCGACAAGAGCGTCCAGAAGGGCATCCTGCACGACAACACCGCATCCCGTTATAAGAGCCGCTTGAACGCTCGCGTAAAAGCGCTCGTCGCCACCAAGGCCGCTTAAAAAAGATTTCTGTTTCTGCGCTATACAAAAGGCCGGGATCACTCCCGGCCTTTCTCCGCCGCCTTTCCCTATCTACGCTGCCGACCGCAAAGTCTTCGCAGGCAATAAGTGTCCCTACCAAACTACAGGAATAGCCTTCGACCGGCGAATTGCCCGGTCCTTGGTGACCAGCGGCACGCCGCGGTCAAGGGCTGTGGCGCCAATGATCCGGTCTATCGGATCGCCTGGGTAGGTATCCGGAAGCTCCGCAGCCAGACGGGCAATGGAACCTGTCACAGGCAGCACAAGAAAGTTAGCCTCCGTACTAGCCAGCAATGATTCCACTGAGTCAAGCGAGATCCGATGGTTCCTGGAGAGCCATGCGATCTCGTACAGTGTCACGCCGGCAATTGCTAGCCCACCTCTGCTACGAGCAGTGAGAATAGCTTCACTGGCCGTCTTAGATAGCATAGCCGGGTCCCTCGCCAGCCAGATCACCACACACGTATCCGCGACAATCACTTACAGCGCTTCCACTCGCTTGCCGGAATGGGCGATTCAATATCGCCGACAATCTCCATCTTGCCTTTGTAAAAGCCAAAGATGGGATCCTTCTCCTCGTTGACAATGGGCTCAAGGCGCGCCACAGGCTTACCGTTCTTCGTAATGATCACCGGCTCCCGCTTGGCCTGCACCTCGTCCATGATCGCCAGGCACTTGGCCTTAAACACTCCCGCTGCTATAGTCTGCATGATAACCTCACCATGGTCATCCTACCATGGTCATATAGGAGCAAGTGTATGCGATTTACCAAGACGGCGACCAGGAGGCGCTGGTCTCTCCTTCTCCTTTCGGGACTATGTCTTGGGTCCCGGCTGTCAGCACAGGCTCGCTTCAACCCTGTGAGCGAGGAGATCGCAAAAACAAGATTGAACCTGTATCAGGGAGAGGACACCACCCGTGAAGAGGCACTAAGAAGTCTTTTCGCCGACGCTGGATGCTCCACTTCAAATCTGTCTGAACAGGTAGTTCCGAGACATAAAGAGAAGAATGTTGTCTGCGTTTTGCCGGGCGAAACACTTAACACCATCTTGGTCGGCGCCCACTTCGATCACGTACCGGAGGGTAGCGGGATAGTGGATAACTGGAGCGGCGCATCTCTCTTGCCGAGTCTCTTTCAAAGTTTGGCGCCGTATAAGCACAAGTACACCTTCGTCTTTGTTGGCTTCATGGGCGAAGAATTAGGTGAAATTGGATCAAGCTTCTATGTCAGCAAGCTGTCAAAGAGCGACATATCGCAGATCAGCTTGATGGTAACCATCGACAGCGTCGGGCTTGGGCCAACGAAGGTTTGGGCGAGCCGCGCAGACAAGACGGCTCTGGACCTGCTAGCCGATACAGCGATCGCTCTAAAACTTCCCCTGGCGGGGGTCAATGTAGATGGCCACGGCGAGTCGGATGAAGAGTCATTCATTCGGCGAAAGGTCAAGACGATCACCATCCATAGCTTGACCAATGAGAATAGCCGGGTTCTCCACTCCAAGCTTGACGCTCCCGCTGCTATCAACTTTCACGACTTTTACGATACCTACCACTTACTGAGCGGCTACTTGGCGGTGCTGGACTGGAAACTTGGCGCTCAAACACCGTCAGCTACTGCTCAGCCGCACCCGTAAACTCTAGGCTCTGGGAACGTAAGCAGAGGCGCTGAATGCTCTGCGGTGCCTCATCCTCCGCCTCCTTCGCAGTTTGGAAGGTACTGCTCCGCTCAAATTAGCTCAGCTGATCTCAAACACATCCCCAGCCTTGGCCCGCTCCTCAGCGGCTCGCTCGGCCACCTGCCGCGCGATCCAGTAAAACGGCGCCGCCTTCACCCCGTCTCGCCCGGCCAGCGCCACCGGCAGTCCGCTATCCCCACCCTGCCGGATCGCCGGGTCGAGCTCGATTGAGCCCAGGAACGGCACCCCGTACTGCTTGGCCGTCCGCTCTGCCCCGCCTTTGGCAAAGATGTCAATCTCCTGACCGCAGTGCGGGCAAACCAGGTGGCTCATGTTCTCGACGATGCCCAGCACCGCCACGTTCACCTGGTGGAACATCTCGAGCGCCTTGCGCGCGTCCTGCAGCGCGACATCAGACGGAGTGGATACGACCACAGCCCCGGTCAGCGGCACCGTCTGCACCAGCGAGATCACCACGTCACCCGTGCCCGGCGGCAGGTCCACCAGCAGGTAGTCCAGCTCGCCCCAGGTCACCTGCTGCAGAAATTGGCGGATGATCTGGTGCAGCATCGGCCCGCGCATCACCATCGGCTTGTCGCCCGGCGAGATCAGCCCGACCGAGATCACTTTGACCCCATGCGCGAGATTCGGCACGATCTGGTTGCTTGCGAGCACCTTCGGCTGGGAGGTGCTGCCAAACATCAACGGCACGTTTGGCCCGTAGATGTCCGCGTCGATGAGCCCAACCCGGTAGCCGAGCTTGGCCAGCGCGATCGCCAGGTTCACCGCAACAGTCGTCTTGCCAACCCCGCCCTTGCCGGAGCCGATCGCGATTATGTTCTCAACGCCTGGCAGCGAAGCCGGGCCCTGAGGCTGGTTTGGGGAAGTGGATCCACTCGGTGCATGTGCCATGTCTTTGTCTCCCTCGATCTCGGTTGCCAAACTTTTCCCGTGCGCTGGGCCGTTGGGCCAGGCTCAGCAGTGGGCTGGCTTCAGCGGTGCTCCTCAGCAGGCACGGGCCCGGCCAGCTCAGGACTGGCCAGCTGCTGCTTGCTTCGCTTACGCGCCAGCTCCGCCTGGCGCTGCTCGCGCCGGCGTCCGGCATCTTCGTAGCGCCGCTCTGCCTCCGCTCCACGCGGCGCCAGCAGCGGCAGCACGGTCGGCGTTCCCTGCCCGGTGACCGCGACAAAGGTCAGGTATGCCGAAGCAACATGCCGGTGACTGCTCTTGATCGTATTCTCTGTCCACACCTTGACGCCCACTTCCATCGAGGTCCGGTAGGCACGGTTGACGGTGGACTTCAGGATCAGCAGATCCCCGACATGCACCGGAGCGATGAAGTCGATGTGGTCCATCGAAGCGGTGACGACGTGCGTCCGGGCGTGCCGGAGAGCTGCCATCGCCGCCACTAGGTCGATCAGGTGCATCAGCCGGCCACCCAGCATGTTGCCGAGCGTGTTCGTATCATTCGGCAGGATCAGCTCGGTCATCTCCGACTGGCTCTCACTGCCGTCGCGCACCTGCAGCGGTTCCTCCTCCAGCATAAGCCTCTCCTCAACTTAATCTTGCGCCCCGCGCTATCTGGGTAGAATCAGGGTACCTGTTCCGACTTTCAGCGCTTCCAAGTCTCCACGCATCTGGCTGAACCGCAGTGCGCAGCAAGCACGTCTAGTAAGGAGACCTCGCCTATGAATAAAGAAGCTATGCTCTCTGAGATCCTCGCCCAGAACCCCACTGACGCGTTTGCCCGCTACGGTCTGGCCATGGAGCTGGCAGGCACAGGAAAGACCGATGCCTCGCTTGAGCAATTTGCCATCCTGCTCAACCATCACCCGGATTACACGCCAGGCTACTTCATGGCGGCCCAGACGCTCGCCCGAGCCGGCCGCAACCAGGAGGCCGAGAGCCGGCTCGCCGAGGGCATCGCCAGTGCCGACCGTACCGGCAACCAGCACGCGCGAGGCGAGATGCAGGCCATGCTGGAGGAGCTCGATTTTCAATCCTGATGGAAACCGTTGCAGCCACCTGCCTGCAAAGCCGGCCTGACTCCCGCATACTTTGAAGAGCGCCGCCGCGAACCATCAGCAAACCAAACAGGGAGGCAGGAGAGCTCAGTATGAAGATCGCCCTGTTTCCGCTCGATATCGTGCTCTTTCCAGGATCGCTGCTGCCCTTGCACATCTTTGAAGATCGCTATAAGGAGATGATCGCAGTCTGTCTTGAGAGCGAACAGGAGTTTGGCGTCGTCCGCGTGCAGCGCGAGGGCCTTGCGGTCGTCGGCTGTTCGGCTGGCATTACACGTGTGCTGCGCAGCTACGAGGACGGGCAGCTTGACATCCTCTGTGAAGGCCGCAAGCGCTTCGAGATCGAGCAGCTGGACAACTCGCGGAGCTTTCTGCAGGCTGAGGTCGACTACTTCGAGGAGGAAACCTTGGATTCCTCTCGCGAGGCGCGCGCTGCCTGCCTGGCCCTGCATCTCGAGGTTCTCTCGCTCGCCGGCGCGGGGCGCGAGAGCTACTCCTTCAATCTGGACCGGGGTGTCTCCTTCCAGTTGGCCTGGGAGCTGCCCTCCGATCTCGGCTTCAAGCAGCAGCTGCTCACCAGCACCTCCGACCGCGAACGCACCGAGTTGCTGCACGGTTTTTATGAAGAGATCCTCCCCAAGCTCAGGCGTGGCGCCTCTGCTCACAGAAATGGGGCGGGGGACGGAACGATCATGTAGGTGAGCCAATCAGCGGCCGTCCGCGTCTTTGGACGGCGCCCTGAGAGCATGATCGGGCGAAGCCTGGCTGCTGCTTACCCTCCGGTGCATTTATCCTAGAGATATCGAGCCCACGTGGCTGTCTCACCACACGTACCATTGGCCGCACCAGCAGGCCTCGCCCGCGCCTCTCTACCGACGCTGGCGGCCGTTTACCAGAGGAGTTCTTCCCATGCCCAGCATCGACGTTACCGCTCCCGCAGTTGTAAAGCTCCCGACCACCCTCGGTGACCTGCGGGAGCACCCGCTTTATGGCGCTGCGCGTCTCGCCCATCGCTCTGTCAAAGACGAGATGCGCGAAAACCTGATCGCGCTGATCAAGACTCGTTCGACCATCTTCCCCGGCATCGTCGGCTATGAAGATACAGTGGTGCCGCAGATCGTCAATGCTGTCCTCTCCAAGCACAACTTCATCCTGCTTGGCCTGCGCGGACAAGCCAAGAGCCGCATCCTGCGCGCCCTCACTGGCCTGCTCGACGAGTGGACACCCTACATCGCAGGCTCCGAGATCCGCGACAATCCCTACAAGCCACTTTCGCTGCACAGCCGCGAGCTGCTGGCCAAGCACGGAGACGCGACTCCCATTGCCTGGTTGGCGCGAGCCGACCGCTATATCGAGAAGCTGGCCACCCCCGACGTGACGGTGGCCGACCTGGTCGGCGATCTCGACCCGATCAAGGCCGCGCGCAGCGGCCAGGACCTTTCGAACGAGCTGACCATGCACTACGGCCTGCTGCCACGCGCCAATCGCGGCATCTTTGCCATCAATGAGGTACCAGACCTCGCCGGCAAGATCCAGGTCGCGTTGTTCAACATCATGCAGGAAGGCGATGTGCAGATTAAGGGCTACCCGGTACGCCTGGAGCTCGATGTCGCCATCGTCTTCAGCGCCAACCCTGAGGACTACACCGCGCGCGGCAAAATCGTCACGCCCCTTAAAGACCGTATCGGCTCCGAGATCCGCACCCACTATCCGGAGACTCTAGCCGAAGGCATGGCGATCACCGAGCAGGAGGCCTGGGCCGAGCGTGGCGGCAGCATGCTTGAGGTACCACATTACCTTCGAGAGATCGTCGAGCAAGTCGCCTTCACAGCACGCAGTGACAAGCGTGTGGACAAACGCTCCGGCGTCTCGCAGCGTCTTCCTATCTCGACCATGGAGCTCGTGATCTCGAACGCCGAGCGGCGCGCTCTACTCCACAGTGAAGCTCTGGTGCTGCCTCGTGTCGGCGACCTGTTTACCGCGCTCCCGGGCATCACGGGCAAGATCGAGCTCGAGTATGAAGGCGAGATGCGAGGCGCCGACACGGTGGTGCGCGAGTTGATCCGCGGCGCCCTCGGCACGACCTTCGATCGGTACTTCGCCGAGACCAACACCCAGCAGATTGAGCAGTGGTTCAATCTCGGCGGCTCGCTCAAGGTCGAGGACGACCAGCCGGCCTCCGCGCTGCTTGCCGAGCTGCAGCAGATCCAAGGGTTGGTCGAGAAGCTGGACCCGCTCGGCGTCTCCTCCAAGGACAAGCCGGAGCGCATCGTAGCTGCGGCTGAGTTTTTGCTCGAGGGCATGGTCGCGCACCGCCGCATTAGCCGCAGCGAGGAGCGAGGCTTTTCCGCAGGCGACAAGCAGCGCCGACAGGACACTCGCGCAGAGAAGTCAGATGAGCAGCAGTACGAGGCCTGGCAGTCGCGGCGTAATAAGCGCGGCGGCGGCTTGAACTAACAACGCGCAGAAGGAAGAGGCCGGACCGCAGGCGATGTGCCCTGCGGTCCGGCCTTTTTTCGTTGCTGGCTGAAGCTTAGATAAAGCCGACGTTTGACGAAGAGAAGTTCGAGATACCAGGCAGGATCGAAGGGAGCGCCGAGCTCGGCACACCAAACCAGGAGGCAAGCGTTGCCGAGTACTGCGAGAGCGCCGTTGTCGGTGCCCAGCGGCCAGAACCGTCAATGTCATCGGGACCATTGAGCTGCATGTTCGGGAAGGTTCCATACATCTTGCCTCCCTTGACCGCGCCACCGACCACAAAGTGGTGGCCACCCCAGGCGTGATCGGTGCCGAGCGAACCATTGGCCTGCAGTGTGCGTGCAAAGTCAGAGGCGGTAAAGAGCGTCACGTTGTTGTAAACGCCCATCTCCTGCATCGCGCTCATGAAGATCGAGACAGCCTGGTCGAGTTGCTGAAAGAGCGGCGTCTGCTGCGAAGCCTGCGACGCATGCGTATCGAAACCGCCGAAGTCGATCATAAAGATTTGGCGGCGTGCCCCGATCTGGCTGCGCAGCTGGACCATCGTCGAGACGGTTTGCAGAGCCGCCGAAAGCGGGTTGGACGATGGAAACTGCGTGTTCAGCGTTTTGGCGCTGGACAGAATGCCGTTGTAGAAATCGTTGTACTTATAGGCGGACTGATAGATCTGCTGGTCAGCCTGGATAAGATTGACGCCTGTGTTGAAGGTGAGCAGCTGCTGGGCTGAGGTGTTGCGCGGATAGCAGCTCATGTTCTCTGAGCACCAGAAGCTGCTCTGCGCCGAGTAACCATTTGCAGTGAAGGGTGAGGTCGCCTTGCCCAGGCCGAAGTTTGTTGCCGGTCCCAGCAGGGTCACCATCGGCAGGTTGCTCGAGTTATAAGACGACATATTATCGGCAACCAGACCTGCCCAGCCAGGACCGGTCCCGGAGTGGTAGCCGCCCGTCTCCCAGACCTGCTGCTGGTCCTGGTGCGACATCAGCGCATCCGGCAGTGTTACCTGCGCGGCCTGGTACTGGGCAGCGGTGGTCGGCTGCACCAGTGGGCCCACATTGGCGATAAGCGCCGCCTGGCCTTGGGCAAATGCCTGGCTGAGGTTAGTGAAGGCCGGGTTCAACCCGTACCCGAAGCCGGGAAGCTGGAGCAGGCTGCCCTGTGACACAGCAAGTGACGGACGCGCCTGGTTATAAAGCGAATACTGGCTCGAGCTCAGAGGCACAATCATGTTGTTGGAGTCGTTGCCACCACGCAGGAACACGCAGACTAACGCTTTATAGTCACCCGTGCTCTGCGCAAGCGCGGCAATGGAGCGCAGCGGTGAAACCCCAGCCAGCTGCGCGAAAGCACCCCACGATGCAGTCTTTAAAAATCCCCTACGATTCATAAGTACGTATTCCTCTCAAATAAAAGTGTGAACGCGAGCGCGGCAAGCGAAAGCATTGCGTAGTACTTCGTAGTACGGTGTCTTGCGAGCCCGGTGTGAGCAGGGCTTTCCCTTCGGGGAAAACCCCGCCATACCGCTGGCCGCCTACACTGATAGGGAGAAGCGCGTTAGAGCATGACCCTGTACTGCGGTGAGGTAACAACCAGGAAGACCGCGTTCCTCACCATCAATCCTGGATCAAGACCGGTGACAGCAGTCACGATCGAGGAGCTCATCGCACTGCTCATCGTGCCGTGCAGCAGCAGCGCGTTCAGAGCATTGACCAGCGCCGCGGGCCCCTGCGAGGCTGCAATCTGACCGAGTCCGCTGGTCGCCGAAACGTTCAGCACAAACTCAGTCGCACTTGGCCCGGATAAGCCGAAGTTGCCGTCGAGTGCATCCTGCATGTGCAGGATCATCCATGACAGCGACATGGTATTTTCCAGCTGAAACTCCGGCGCCAGCAGGGTAGCGCCATTGAAGCTAATCGTGTTCGAGGGCTGGTAAAAGCTGAACACGCTTCCGGCACGGTGCGGGTCTTCTCCAAGGTTGGTGAGCTCGACATCAAATTGGTTGCTGTAAACGCCGACCCAGGGAAAGGACAAGCTTGACGTTGCTCCGAGCGAGCGCATCACAGAGGTCCACCAGAGCATCGGATCTCTTAATAGGCCGCCATTCGGATCGGAGTTGGTAACAACATCGTCAGCTCGTGCTTCCGAGTCCAGCAGGATCGCGCGGATCACCGCCGTCATGTTCCCACGTACCCCGGTGCCGTCGTTGATGAACACTCCAGCGATGCGACTGATGTAGGCAGGCGAAGGATTGCTCCGCACCAAGTTCTGGATCAGGATGCGAGAGACAAACGGCGGCAGCGAAGGATCGTTGAAGACGTTGGCGATAGCTGCCTGGAAATCAGCAGCTGCACTCTGTCCCGCCGGCAGCGTCACACCGCGCAGCAGTGTCTTCTGTGACATGTCATGGTACTGGTTGAGAGGCACCATCGGGCAGGCTTGGCCCGGAGGATCTTCCGCGAAGTAATAAAGAGGTTGACCAGGAGTGCTGCAGTCGTCGTTTGCAAACGTGTAGCCGGTAAATGCTTTTGCAAAGCTCTGCACAATCGCCGGGGTGTAATTAGGAATCGTGTTTCCGCTTCCATCAAGCTTGTTCGATCCATCCTGATTCAGCGCCACCGTGCCGATGCTGAAGAGCTGCATGTTCTCGCGAGCGAAATTTTCATCGTCATGCCCGCTTGCTAGTGCCTGGCTGTTCGCCGTGTTCAGATATGTCCCCATCGCACCCGAGAGAGCCACATCTCGCATCAGGGTCTGCCAGTTTCCAAACGCATCCCGAGACAGCGCATTCAGGTAGTAAGGAAAGTAGCGGGCATCTACTTCATTCATCGAGACGACGAAGAGTTTGCTCAACGCGTATGCTACTCGCTCCCGCAGTTGGTCCTGTCCCCAGAGAACGTTCGACCACCACCAGCCCTCGGGCTCGCACGACCAGCCCCAGCAGTCTCCACCTACACCGCCGAAACCGGCAAGCGGGATAATCGATGGCATCTGGTAGGCCGGCACGCTCAATTGCTGGTTGACGTAGTTGGTGATGCCCATCGCTTCGACAGTGTAATAGTCGTTGACAACAGGCCCAAAGGTAACCTGGTTAAGAATTCTCCCAGCTGCTTCCAGGCTGGTCGAGGAGTTGGACTCCCATACGCCGGCATTTGCTGGCGTGCCAGTGGAACTCAGAGTTGCAAGGCTCGTACTGCTGGTTTGAGCGACACCGGACCTCACTCCAAAAGTAGAAGCAAAGATCAGCAGTGATGCGGAGTAAAGCAATGCTTTGCAAGATTGTTCTTTTAAAAACATGCGGCGCGTGACCTCTCTTGAAGACACCCTAACCCAGTTTTTTCGCAGCTTAACGATAACTTCAGTTTAATTTTTGTTAGTTGGACAACTTTACTCTCGGACGGCACATCTTACGCGGCCGATGGAACGTTATGACACGCTAAGCCGCACCATTCGTACCGTTTACGCGCCCTGCACGAACCAGAATGGGAATGCGCTTTTCTGCTGTTCGCACCACGCACTCCCCATTTTGCATATGAGCGCTGTGCGAGCGAGAATAACAATATGAAGCGTGTGCGCTATGGCAAGTACGAGGGCGGTCTGGCCGATGAGGTGAGCATGGAAGACCTGCTGAAGGCTCTTTCGGACTACCTGCTTGACTCCGGATTTCGCAATCCCATGATGGAGTTTCAGGATCTGGACAAGACCATGGACGACCTGCGAGAAGCCCTCAAGCGCGCCATCGAGTCGGGCGAACTCTTTGACGAGCAAACCCAGCAAAAGATCGATCAGCTGGAAGCAGACGGAACCATGGATCAATTCCTCGATCAGCTAATGGATCGCATGGAGCAGGAGAATTACATCCAGAGCCAGGCCAATCCTTCAGAGCAGCCCGGTGAGGGGCAGGCTGGCCAGGGCGAAGGCGAGGCGCGCTTTGAGGTCACCGATAAAAGCCTTGACTTTCTAGGATTTAACACTCTGCGCGATCTGCTCGGCTCACTCGGGAAATCCAGCGTCGGCAGGCATGACACGCGCCACTTTGCCACCGGCGTAGAAGCAAGCGGAGGTACCAAGGCTTACGACTTTGGCGATGTGCTCAATCTCGACACGACTGCCACACTTACTTCGGCTATTGCACGCGAGGGCCTGGGCACTCCCCTTTCGCTTGAATACTCCGACCTCCAGGTGCATCAGTCGGAGTACCAGAGCTCGTGCGCGACCGTCGTCATGCTCGACTGCTCGCACTCCATGATCCTCTACGGAGAGGATCGATTCACACCTGCCAAGCGCGTCGCCATGGCGCTCTCCCATCTGATTCGTACGCAGTACCCGGGCGACTCGCTCTCGCTTGTTCTCTTTCATGACTCGGCCGAGGAGCTGCCTATCTCGCAACTGCCGCGCGTCAAGGTTGGCCCTCACTACACCAATACACGCGAAGGCCTGCGTGTCTCGCGGCGCATCCTGGAACGGCAGCGCAAAGATATGAAGCAGATCATCATGATTACCGATGGCAAACCCTCTGCGCTGACCTTGCCGGACGGCCGTATTTACAAGAACGCCTTTGGACTCGACCCTTTGGTCGTCTCAGAGACGCTTGATGAAGTCAATCGTTGTAAGCGCTCCAACGTGATCATCAACACGTTTATGCTTGCCTCCGATTACGGACTTATGCAATTTGTTCAGAAAGTAACTCAGCTGTGTCGCGGCAAAGCCTACTTCACCACGCCTGAAACACTTGGCGAGTACTTACTCATGGATTACATGCAACACAAAGTACGCACGGTTCACTGAGCAAAGTACGCGTCGTCCCAAGACGGTCGCACACACAGCGAGCTTGGGGTTGGCAGTGACCGTTTGAGGGCCGCCGGAGCGCTCTCGGCTTCGGCCATGGCCCTAACATTCTGCGTTCATCTGTGTGGAGTGCCCTGACTCCAGACTTGCTATCATGAACCCGCTACACTTGCTAGTCTAACTTCAGCCAATAAGAGAGTCGGCAGATAAGAGTGTCTCGCCCAGATTCTGCGCCGACTTACTTCAACCTCCTCCTAACTGAATGCGGAGTTGTTGTAACTCCTGGTCATCAGGATGAAGAGTACGTCGCTGCTTCGCGATCGCCTCGACTTTCACCAGCTCGCAAGCGTGCCTGTGAATCGTTGCTGCCAGCAGAAAGTGAAAGGCCGCCGGCCTTTTCCCGCGTGGACAATGGTCTTCAGCCTGGCAGGCCTCTTCTAACTGGCCCGCCAGCAGGGCGGAGAGCATCAGGATACCCTGCACTTCGTTCAGGCCAGGGCTCTGCTTCGCTGCGTTCTACACTCTCTGCAGGCCTGTTTCGAACCGGCCCAGCCGCACCTCTGCTGCTCCTAGCTTCGCCAGCGAGAGCGCAGGAGCATCGACCAGCCTGCGAGCCTGCTCGTACTCCAAGCATGCCTCCGCATAGCGCCCCAGCTGAAAGTGCGCATCTGCGGCGGCGCTGTGGGTCAGCGGGTTTGCAGGGTCTATCTGTGCCGCACGCGCTAGATCCCTCACCGCCTCCTCCCATCGGGAGAGCCGGCTCAGACAGATGCCCCGATACAGCCAGCCGGTCGGCCCCGCGGGTTCAATCTGCGTCGCGCTCCTAAAGTGCTGGCAGGCAACGGCCGGTTCCCTGGCATAGTCCAGCGCGGCGATGCCTGCTCGATCTGTGCTTCACAGGTGCCAGGCGAGGCTGCGAGCTTCTTCATGGCCAGCTGGTAGTACGTCGCGTCTTTCGCGCCTCGCTGCTCTGCCTCGTCCTCGACATCCCCGAAGTTGATGAATGACAAAGCCTGCGTGGCCGACGAGCAGAGACGCAGCGCGCAGGCTGTCCGCTACACTCTCGTGCACGCAGTGGCTGAAGTAAACGCGCGGATCGCGTCGCAAAAGCCGCAGACGGCGGGTGCGAAGTAGGCCGGATAACAGAGCGCCTGCACGAGCGTGCCCGCGTTGGCACGCGCCTGCTCGCCGCGGCTTCAAAAGTCGAAGTCACGCAGGTAGTTGTGAGACAAGACCTGGTAGGCCCAGCTGCCAAGTACGCGCAGCATCTCAGCAAGTGCCGCAGGCGCTGTGTCATCCAGCATCTCGTCAGCGTCAAGAACCAGGATCCAGTCACACACCGCATGCACGAGCACTGCATTGCGGGCGTCAGCAAAGTTATGGTTCCACTTTATGGTTCCACGGCAGGTCAACAACCTAGGCGCCGTAGCTCGCCGCTATCTCCCTGCTGCGGTCCGATGAGCCTCTGTCGCCTACCGTGATCTGGCTTACCAAACTAGCCACACTGCCCAGGCATCGAGCCAGGCTGGCTGCTCCGTCCTTGGACGAATCATGGACAGCTCGACTGTGGGCTGCACTTGCCTCTTTGATTGAGTGAGAAGCCTTGCCTGGTGAAACTTGCGGGCCCAACCTGGGTGTGACGAGGACCGACACAGACCTGCACACCAAGGCCTACGCCGGAGGAGCGGCGCGCTCAAGCCGGGTACGTAAGTTGCCAGCCAGCTCAGCGACCGTCTGCAGCTTCGCTGTGAGCGGGGCTGAGACCAGAGGCTCAGCAAGCGCGAGCTGCGAGTGCAGCAGCAGGCCAGTCACCGTGTCTCGCAGCTCGTTCTCGATCGCCGTAGTAGCGGCGCGCATGGCGAGCGCCTGTTCGTGCTCGCGACGTTGTAGCGCAGCACGCACCTCGCGAATCAGCCGGTTGGTGCCTGAGATTGCAAAGTTGATCTGCAGCGGAATAGCAAGGCCGGCCTGCTTCCACAAGAGGTCCGCACCCTCGGGACTCGACTCGGCGACCGGCTCATCGATGACCACGATCGTGTACTCATGGCGACGCAGCGCAGCCATACCCTCCCGCCTGCTTGGCGCCACGTCTACGGGAAACCCAAGCTGCTTGGAAAGACTGGCGGCGCAGTGCTCAGCTCCCGAAATCGCGGTGATGATCAGAGCATTCTGCATGGGTGAGTTCAATCCTTGTCTAATACTGGCCTGAGGTGGCCGCCTTCCAGGTCGAGCGGCGTCCGGGTAAGAGGGTCTCGAAAGCTAGTATCGCGCGTTCTGGAAGCAAGCTCACGTTACCGAGGTGCGTTGGAGGCGTTCGCCACCCGTTTGCACACGCCATCCAGCGAAGTGGCGCCCGCTCTCACGGACGCCGTGGATGCCTGAACCTCTGGATCTCGGCCTCATCGTGGCGAAAGATGACCGGGCTCGCATCCAACGTCCGCTTCTCTGACGCTGCTGGTTCCGTCGAAGCCTGCTTTGGTCTGCCTTGGTCCCGGGGGCAACGTCGATGAAACCCCGACCGCGCCGCAAGCTAAGTTTGACCCTCTGCAAAGGCCGGTAAGCGGTGACTGGGCAAGATTGTCACGCTGCCATCATCAAGCACTCTTTTAAGGCCGCGCTCTCCGCCCATCCCAGTTCCGTTGCTTCCAACTGCCTGCGCACCTGCGTCGTTCGCATTGCGGAGGCTTGCAGCCGGCAGCCGGATCGCATCGCTCAGGCTCCGAGCATGTTCTCCCCGATGTTGTACTCCTTGAGCTTCCGGTAGAGCGTAGTCTTGCCAATACCCAGCAGCCGCGCAGCCTGCAACTTGTCGCCTTTTAACCGCCGGATTGTATCGAGGATCGCCTGCTTCTCCATCTCGGCCAGCGAAGTCACACCAGGCTGCGCCGCAGCCGCCTGCAGGGTCTCCCGGAGCGGCACCGTCACCCGTCGTTGCTGCATGCGGAAGTCCTGCAGCTGCGTGGGCAGGTCTCCGAGCTGAACCGTGTCGCCCGAAGCAAAGGAGCACGCCCGCTCCAGCGCATTCTCAAGCTCCCGCACATTGCCCGGCCAGTCATACTCGGCAAGCACCCGCAGCGCCTCATCCCCGAGCTCGAATCTCTTGCCGTACTCCTTGCCAATCCGCTCCAGAAAGTGCGCGGTCAGCAGCGGAATATCTGGGCGGCGCTCCCGCAGCGGCGGGATCTTGAGCGAGACCACGTTCAGCCGGTAAAAGAGATCCTTGCGAAAGCGCCCCTGCTCGACCATGACCGTCAGGTCGCGATTGGTCGCGGCCAGGATGCGCGCCCGGATCGGCACTCGAGTGCTCGCACCGACCGGCCGCACCTCGCGTTCCTGGAGCGCGCGCAGCAGCTTGGCCTGCAGCTCGAGCGGCAGCTCGCCTACCTCGTCGAGAAAGACCGTGCCCTCTTCTGCCGCGACCAGCAATCCGTCCTTGTTACGATTTGCCCCTGGGAATGCGCCTTTCACATAGCCGAAGAGTTCGCTCTCGACCAGCGTCGGCACCAGCGACCCGCAGTCCACCGGCAGAAAAGGTTTCTGCGCGTTCGGCCCATTGCCGTGGATCGAGCGAGCCACCAGTTCCTTGCCGGTCCCGCTCTCGCCCAGGATCATCACCGGGTGGCTCGAGTGCGCGACCTTGGACAGGATGCGGTAAAGTTTGTCCATCTCCGGGCTTTGCCCGATGATCGTGCCCAGGTTTTGCTGAGATCGAAGACGCTCCCGCAGCTTGCGGCTGTCGGAATTTAACTGCCGCCGGGTCGCGGTCCGATCCAGCACTGCGGCCAGCTCTTCCATGGCGAAAGGCTTGGTCAGGTAATCGGTAGCTCCTGTCCGCATCACCTCCACCGCGGAGGTGACCGTGGCAAAGGCCGTCATCACCACGATCGAGGTGTCAGACTGAAGCGTCTTGACCTCGTCAAGCAGCTCGATACCTTCCCCATTCGGGCTCTTTAAATCAAGCAGCAGCAGGTCTGTCGAGTTGCCACGCAGATACTCGCGCGCCGCCTCCACGGTGCCGACCGCGTGCGGCGAAAAGCCACGACCCGCGGCGATTTCGCTGATCGCAGACCTGACTGCCGCATCCTCGTCCAGAATAAGTACGTGCATTTTGCCTGGCGGTGAAGAGCCCATATCGTTTGTATAAGTAACTGTGTGGCTCATTTTAGGAGACAGGCTACGGATCGCACAGTTACGGAAGTTCGCGGAGCGCCCTCGCGATGGCACCACGCGGCGAACTCTGCCCGGCTCACGCGCGGCGGCATGGCACCTTCATCTCGAAAGTAGTGCCTTTGCCCAGTGCTGACGCGACTCTCACGCTTCCTCCCGCAGCCTCGACAATCTCCCGCACGATAGTAAGTCCGAGCCCCAGATGAACGGTCGACGGCCAGCGCTCAGGGGCTTTTCGACCCGTAAATCCGGGCTGAAAAAGTAGACCCATGGCGTGCGCCGGAATGCCCTCGCCGGTGTCCTGCACACGCACCAGCGCGGCCGCTTGTGAGCCCAGCGCCTTGCGCACCGTAATCGTCACCCGTCCTCCGCGCGGCATCGCCTCGCTCGCATTCCTGACCAGGTTGATCAGCACGCGGGTCAGCGCCTCGCCCTCCACACTCAGCTCGCCCAGCCCCGGCTCGTACGAGATATTGAGATCAACCGAGGGGCCGGCGATGGCACGAAGCAGTCGCTCGCAGCTCTTAACCATCGCGCCCGCGTCACGCGATTGCACCTGCTGCTGGGCTACCCGACTCCGGATCACCTTGAGGCGAGGCAGAAGCGGCTCTCGGATAAAGACGGGTTCAGCGCCCGCCCGCGCATCCCTCCCAGCGGCCGCTTGGAACGCGGTTGCCTGGGACCCCTCCGACGCCGCGCCTCCGGCGATGCCTTCTACCAGCTCGCCCAGCGACCCGGTGATCGCCTTGAGGTCGCCCGCAAAGTGCCTATCACCCTCGGCAAGCACGCCGGGCTCGCCGATCAAGTCGGAGAGTAGATCGAGCGAGCTCAACAGGTTGCGCGCGTCATGGGCGCATCTCTGCTGCTCGTTCAGCGAGGGCGCCTTCTCTGCCTGTATCTCCACCGGGCGCCGCAGCGCACCGATGTCATATGGCAGCAGATTCAGATCAAGCGAACCGTCGAGCTTGCGCAGCACCGGCGCACGAAAAGGCAGAAGCTTGCTGGGGGAACTCTGGTGGACTTCTTTCGTGAAATGCATCGAACTCTCCCTCGTGGGCAGCAGAGCGCGCCATGCGCCCCGCTCCGATGGATGGCTGGCGCGCAGCGCGCCATCCGATCGGTACTCAGGCAACCCTGCTAGAGTGATCGACTTAGCTCCAGATTTCATCAGGGCTACGGTGACTGCCGAATGCCCATTGCGTTCCAAAACGGGTCCACCCCGACTTCCTGCAGCGTCGAAGCTCCTCCTTATTGCCAGGAGCAAGCTCTCTCCCGCAGATCAGCACCTGGCGGCGGCTTTGCCTGAACCGTGCGCCCGGTAGCGTAAAACCGAGCCGTAGAATAGGACCATGACCCAGAGTGCTCCCGTCTTTTTTCGCGCTGCCGGCCGCGCTCCCGACGTTTTGCGCCCTTTTCGCCTCACTCCGGACTACGTCAGTACCGCCGAAGGCTCGGTTCTGGTCGAGATGGGCCAGACTCGGGTACTCTGCAACGCGACCGTCGAGCAGGGCGTGCCCGGCTGGATGCGCAACAGCGGCAAGGGCTGGGTCACAGCCGAGTACGGGATGCTGCCCCGCGCCACGCTCACCCGCAGCGCCCGCGAGTCCGAGCGTGGCAAGGTGGGCGGCCGCACCCACGAGATCCAGCGTCTCATCGGCCGCTCCCTGCGAGCTGTCGTCGACATGCAGGCGCTCGGCGAGCGCACCGTCATCCTGGACTGCGACGTGCTCCAGGCCGACGGCGGCACCCGCACCGCGGCCATCACCGGCGCCTGTGCCGCGCTTGCCTTGGCCTTTGAGAGGCTGGTCGCGGCCGGCACTCTCAAGCGCTCCCCGCTCCGGCAGCTGGTCGCAGCTACCAGCGCCGGGATCGTCGAAGGCACCACGTTGCTCGACCTGGCCTACCAGGAGGACTCGCAAGCAGAGGTCGACATGAACGTGGTCATGGGTGAGGATGGCGGTCTGATCGAGGTCCAGGCCACGGCTGAGCGCCAGGCCTTTCCCAGAGAAAGAATGCTCGAGATGATGGACTATGCCGAGCGTGGCATCCGCCAGCTCTTCCTGGCCCAGCGGGCTTTGCTCAAGCCTCGCTAAACTCTTCGTCCGCTCTGCGCCGCAGCCGCATCCACACTAAGCAGGCTTGCCCCCCGATGGAACTTCATCGGGAACGGGTACGATAGAGCCGACGCTTTTGTCGCAGGAATCAAAGCCCAGGAGAACAAACGATGTCGATCAAGCTTACCCCCGGCAAGCTGGCCGGACTGAAATCGGTTTCTAACGACCGCGGCGTCATCGCCGCTGCAGCCATGGACCAGCGCGGCTCGCTACAGAAATCGCTCGCCAAGGAGAAGGGCGTCGCCGAGGTGCCCGATTCCATGCTCGAGGACTTCAAGTCCATGGTCACCGACACGCTCACCCAGTACGCGTCCGCGATCCTGCTTGACCCCGAGTTCGGCCTGCCCGCCACCCACAAGCGCCACGGCAAGGGCTTGCTGCTGGCCTATGAAAAGACGGGCTACGATGCGACCGAAGCCGGCCGGCTGCCCGACCTGCTCGATAACTGGTCGGTGCGCCGCCTAAAGGAAGCGGGTGCAGACTGCATCAAGATTCTGCTCTACTACACCCCGTTTGAGACCTCCGCGATCAACAATGTCAAACACGCATTTATCGAGCGGGTGGGTGACGAATGCCGCGCCTGGGACATCCCTTTCTTCCTCGAGTTTGTTGGCTACGACGTGCACGGCGAAGACGAGAAAGGTCTCGAGTACGCCAAGCGCAAGCCCTCCATCGTGACCGGCTCGATGGAAGAGTTCGGCAAAGAAAAGTACAACGTCGACGTCTTGAAGGTGGAAGTCCCGGTGCAGATGAAGTTTGTCGGCGGCACCAAGGCCTTCAATGGTGAACAGGCTTACAGCCGCGAAGAGGCGCTCGAGCACTTCCGCACCGCTGCCTCCTCCACGCACAAGCCCTTTATCTATCTCTCGGCCGGCGTGACCAACGCGATCTTCATCGAGACTCTTGAGCTTGCGGCGGAGAGCGGCACCAGCTTTAACGGGGTGCTTTGCGGACGAGCCACCTGGTCGGATGGCGTCTCCATCTTCGCTAAAAACGGCGAGAAGGCATTCAGCGATTGGCTGAACACGCAGGGTGTCGAAAATATTCAGAACGTGAACAAGGCGCTTGAAGCGGCCAGCTCCTGGCACGATAAAGTAGACGTCAACGCCTGAGGTGTGTCCTCAGCTGTTTTGCAACGATCGTAGGGAAAGGACTAGCCCGCTCGAGCGGGCTTCACGCTTTTAATTCCCTCTACCCTGGAGACCAAGCTTGATAGCTGAGGACCTTGAGCGGATCGCGCGGCAGGAGCGAGAGCTACAGTACACCCGCTTCGACGCGAACTCGGCCTGGCAGCTCGGGTGCCGGCTTCGCGGATTCGCCTTGTCGCGCGGCTACTCGGTCGTTCTCGAGGTTCGCCGGCTTTACCAACCACTCTTCTTCTGCGCTTTGGGCGAGACCACTCCAGACAACTCCGAATGGGTCAGACGCAAGACAAACACAGTTGCCCGGTTTCTACGCTCCTCCTACGCAATCGGGCTCATGCTTGAAGAAAAGCAATTTAACCTCGCAGAGAAGTACGCGTTGCCGGCTGCCGATTATGTCTCCCACGGCGGCTGCTTTCCGATCGCGGTCCGTGGAGCTGGCGTGATTGGCATGGCGACTGTCTCAGGCCTGGTGCAGCGGGCTGATCACGAACTCGTCGTTGAAGCGCTCTGCATAGAGCTCGGCTGTAGGTATGAAGATTTCGCCCTGGCAGCTACGATCTGACTTACAGTCGATACCTCACTCAGTCGTAAATCAACCGACACGCAAGGACAGCTGGACAGCGTTCGCCTTTCGCTTGCATTGATCTTAGAAAAAGCTCCGAAACAAGCCGCGGACTCCTAACTCGTAGGCGCGCTCGGCGGCGCTCCGGCGCGAAAGGCTTCGCGAGTCCCGCCTGTCTTCAGCAACCGCAACACCTGCTTTTCGATACGCCGCCTGAAGGCTCGCGTGTCGTGATGGCGCAGCAGCTCCCGCATCTGCCAGAGCGGCTGCCGGTAGCGGGGTAGCATGATCGGGCCTTCTGCCTGCGCGCTGGCCGCGGCGCGCGTACGCGCAGCCAAGTACTCACCAAGCCGCACCGTGTAGTCCTTCTTGTAAGTCTGCCACCAAGCGACGCAGCTCTGCTGCAGCGCATCCATCTGCGTCGGCTTTTCAAGTAAGTCTCCAATCAATCCGCGCGCCTCACTCCATGAGCGAACCGTAGGCATCGGGTGATCGCCAAGCAGCTCGCGAAAGTAATCGAGCGTGGCCCTCTTCTCAACGATCGGGATCGATCCGCACTCCAGCGACTCGTACACCCGGAAGCACTCAAGATTCGCGTTGCCCATCGGACAGGGCGAAAAGCTCGACTCAAAGAGAAACTCCGCATACTCTTCGCGAGGAAAAAGCCTACGCTTTTCCGCGACCTTGTTGTACATCACAAACCCCGGCACATCGTCGGTCGCAAAAAGAAAGTTCGGCGCAACCTTCGCCAGCCCATGCGCCATGTCCGGCCGTGACGACTTATTCACCTGCCCCAGGAACGACCATACGTAGCGGCGCTTCGAGGCAGCTACCAGATTCGGGCGATTCCGCTCCACGCCATTGTTGTAGCCAAGCGGCAGAAAGAGAATGCGGCGCGGGTCAAACACGTCAGACCAGAAGCAGCGGATCACCCCGCGAAAGTTATCGTAGATCTCGTAGCCGCCCTCGTAATTCTCGTCTAGAAAATGAACCAGGAAGGCATTCTTTCCACGGAACTGCGCGTAGTACGCTCGATCCTGCGAGTAACAGAACGCATCAAATAGGATCGAGTCATCCAGCACTAACTCGTGCTTGGTATCGGTAACATAGCTTGAGATATAGGGCGCAAAGATCTCCTCGATAAACTCGCGCTCATGCGGATCTTTCGCCTGCCAGATGCCGGTGTATTTCGCCAACCTACTCTCACCAGCCATCGATCCGGCTCTCCTAGTCTCCACTCTGCCGCCGATTATAGCGCGCAGCCTCTTCCAGGCCGCGTCTAAGTGAGCCTTGACTGTCCATACTCAAGCAGAGTGACCAGTAGCACCCCGCCCGTAATGTTACCGGCCGTTGCAGGCAGCAGCCAGCCGAAGAACTGGGAGACAAGCAGCTGACCATTCAGAACCGACGAAAGCATCTCCCCGCTGGTCGCGATGCAATGGGCAAAGTGCCCCAAGCCGACGATAAAAGTCATCGACCAGATCAGCATCACCGATCCTGTGATCGAATGACTCGCGCTCACCAGCCAGGCCACCATCGCAATAATCCAGCCACCGACCACGCCGCTCCAAAAGACGTGGCCCATCGGCATCGACTGCGCCTCAACGCCTAAGCGCGTCAACTCGGTTACATATTCCGGGCGCAGCGCACCCGTCTTGACCGCAAGCAACGCAAAGAGCAGCGCTCCCAGGATGTTTGCGGGAAACACGACCGCCCACAGTCGCAGCGTGCTCAGCAGGTGTCGCTTCTCAGCCAGCATCAGCGCGACCGGGTAGAGCGTGTTCTCAGTAAAGAGCTGACTCCGCCCGAGAATCACCACCATAAAACCAAGCGGGTAAAAGAACATTGCAACGATCCTGCCAGCCGGGGTTGCGCCCACCATCGACAGCAGGATCGACACGCTCAGCCCCGTCAGCCCCATCGTCAAACCGCCCGCCACGCCGGAGATGGCTAGCGAGACCACGGTCCGCGAGAGTTCCACCCGCGCATTCTGCGCAACCTGGTTAAAGATCTGGTTTGCTGTAGGCCGGTTGAGATCCTGCTGGACTGAGGTGCTCTCTTCAGCCTCGCCCTCTTTTCCAACCTCAAGTGTTGGCGTTGGCATCGTTAAATAGCTCTTTCTTACAATCGAAGATGTTGACGAGCTTCGCTCAATCCGCGCTGAAGGTATAAGGGCTTGGCTCCTCTTAGGAGAGCCAGGCCGATCACCGCGGCTGACCGGAAAGAAAAAACTGCAAGTAGCGAGCCGCCGCAGGCCGCTGCACTCAAACGACGCGCTTAGAGCTCCACACGCGCATGTTCCCCCACCTTGGACTGGCCACCGGTGACCGCGCGCGCCAGGATCTTCGCCTTGCGCACGACCGCATTCGCCGGCGCCTCCCAATACTCCGCTTGGTCCACATGCACACGCAGAACGCGAATCGAAGGATCCTCCTTGCCACCCGGAAACCAGGCCTTGTACGTAGGCGTCCACAGCTGCTCGATCAGCCCGCGATTGTTGGAGATCGAGGCGCGGCCCGACAGGGTGAGAAAGGTGTGCTTAGGATCCACATAGGTGAGCGCAACCTCGGCGTTCTCCTGGATCTCATGCACTTTGCCCGTATCGTCCGGAGTCAAAAAGAGCAGCTCCCCGGCAAAAGGGCTCTGGTGGCTTGCCATGGGCCGGCTGTGCAAGGAGCCTTCGCTGGTGATCGTGGTCAGCATCGCCATCTGGATGTCCTTGATTAACTCGCCAACCTTTGCAATGCCTTCTTCCCTGCTCAGTGTGGGCACTTCTTCGCTCATACGCTTGCTCCTTCTTTTGCTATCGGTCTCGTCTCTTGCCTGCATCTTCGCCCGCGATCGGCCTCTGCCTTCGCCAGCATCCTACCGCTCTGGGGTTCGATGCGGAATCGCGCTCTCCGGCCACCGCTCTCGCGTACGCTCCGCAGGACGCGCTTCCCTGCACCCCAACCATCTCACAGCAGCAAAGGGTGGAGTTTGGTGAGCTCACGGCCGCACCTCGGTACGCTGCTCGATGACATGCGCCGGCTCGGGGCGCAGACCGCCGTCGTCGAGCATCGCGGCGTGCGCCGCTTTCGCACCAGCTACGCGGCGCTGGCCCAGGGAGCCCAGTGGTTTGCCGCGGAACTGTCCGCGCGCGGCATCGCACCCGGCGAGCGCGTCGTGCTGTGGGGCGAAAACAGCGCAGCCTGGATCGCCTGCTTCTTTGGCTGCGTGCTGCGCGGCGTGCTGGTAATCCCGCTTGACGCCACTGGTTCCAAGGCCTTTGCCCAGCGCATCGTAGGCGAGACCACCCCGCGCCTGATCTCGTGTGACGCTGCCCGGCTCGCTTCTCTTCTCGCGACTCCTCAAGAGTTCTGCCAGGTCCGAGAGTTCTTCGATCTCGCACGGATCGACCTCGCGATGCGCAGCCCGAGCCGGGTTCGACCCACTCCCGCCGTGGCTCTCGGCCCTGACACCCCACTGCAGATCCTGTTCACCTCCGGCACCACCGGCCAGCCCAAAGGCATCGTCCACACCCATCGGAACCTGCTCGCCTCGCTCACCCCGATCGAGCGCGAGATCGACAAGTATCGCCGGTATGAACGGTGGGTGCATCCGCTGCATTTTCTTCACACTCTGCCCCTGAGCCATGTCTTCGGCCAGTTCATGGGTCTCTGGATCGCTCCTGTTCTCGGGGCCGTCGTGCACTATGAGTCGCGTCTCGAAGCAGGCCGGCTGCTGCGCTTGCTGCGGCGCGAGCGGATCTCGGTCTTGGCAGCGGTGCCCCGTGTGCTCGAGCTCCTGCGCACCGAGCTGCTCTCTACCCATCCCGGCTTGCCGGCGGAGCTCGCGCAGGCGGAGAGCGCTCACATCTGGGCGCGCTGGTGGCGCTTTCGACGTATTCACCGCCAGCTTGGCTTTCGCTTCTGGGCGGCCGTCTGCGGTGGCGCTACCCTGCCCGCCTCGCTCGAGAGCTTTTGGAACATCCTCGGTATCGCGCTCGTGCAGGGCTACGGCATGACCGAAACCTCCGCGCTCGTCACCCTCAACCACCCATTTAAACCGGCGCGCGGCACCCTCGGCTCGCCCCTGCCCGGGCGCGAGCTGCGCATCTCTGACCAGGGCGAGCTCCTGGTCCGGGGCGAGATGGTCTCAACCGCCATCTGGCAGAACGGTGGCCTGCACACCGTTGCGTCGGCCGAGGACGAAGATCGCGGCCAGGCCGAATCAAGCCCGGCTTCAGGCGGCGGATGGCTGGCCACCGGCGATCTGACCCGTCGCGACGAGCAGGGGCGCCTGCACTATCTGGGCCGCACCAGCCAGCGCCTGGTCACCTCTGCCGGGCTCAACGTCTACCTTAAGGATGTGGAAGCTGCGCTGGCCGCTCAGCCCGGGATTGAGGCCTGCGCGGTGGTAGCTGTGGAAGGAAAGCTTGGCCCCGAGCCAGCAGCTGTTCTGCGTGCGCCCGCTCCAGCCATTGCTTCCCGGGCCGTGGTCACGGCCAATGCCGAGCTGGCGGCGCACCAGCGGGTGCACCATTGGTGGCTCTGGCCAGAGCTCGACCTGCCTCGTACCTCGACCGGCAAGATCCGGCGCAACCTGCTCGAGAGCTGGGCGCAGGCGCACCTCGAGAACGAGCGAGAGGCGCCCGGCGTCGCATCCGGCAGCACCGATCCGGATCCATTGCTCCAGCTCATCGCTCAGAGCACCGGAGAGAGTGAGCTTGCCCGAACAGCCCAGGATCAGACCAGCCTTGAGTCACTTGGGCTTGACAGCCTGGCCCGGGTGCAACTACAGGCAGCTCTCGAACAAGCGAGGGGCCAGTCACTCGGGGATGCGGACTTCGCCGCCGCGCAAACCGTGGGAGACCTGCGACGCCTGATCGGCAGTGCCACGCCCCTTGTCGCAGGCGCGAACGACGATGGACAGCTGGACTCAAACGCGCGGATTGATTACGCCAGGCTCGGCTCCAGGGGAGCCCCAACCAGCACAGACACAGCCCACCTGCAACATAGTGAGTCTTCCGCAGCAACCGTCCCAGGCGAACGACTCTTACCCGCCCTGGCGCCGGCAGCAAGCGAGCGCTCTCGCACCATGGCCAGCACGGACAACTTCCTCTACCCGCGCTGGCCCTGGAAGGCTCCAACCCGACAGCTGCGTACGCTCTTCATAGAGCTGGTCGTCCGGCCGCTGGTCTGGCTCCTGGCCGCGCCGCGCGTTCTGGGCCGCGAGAATCTGCTACCCCCGAATGAGCCGATTTGCTCCGGGCCGCTTCTTCTGGTGGCGAACCATGTAAGCTCCTACGATCTGCCCCTGCTACTCTACGCCTTGCCCGCTCACCTGCGCCGGCACCTGGCCACCGCCGCAGCAGGAGAGATGCTGGAAGACTGGCGCCACGCACGTCCCACAGTCTTTGGTCCCGCCCTGCTGGGCCCAGCCATCTACTGGCTCCTCACCATCCTGTTCAACATCTTTCCCCTGCCGCGCAGCCATGCCTTTCGCCGCGCCTTTCTTCATGCGGGCGAAGCGCTTGACCAGGGGCTGAGCGTCCTTATCTTTCCCGAGGGCACGCGCTCGCAAGGCAAAGCCATGCAGCCATTTCGCGGAGGCATTGGCTTGCTCGCCCAGCAGGCCGGTGTCCAGATATTGCCAGTCGCGCTTTCGCAGGCCCGCAACAGCAGGCAGCCCAGGTCATTGCGGCGGAGACCATCGCGACCCTTTCACGCGACCATCTGCATCGGCACGCCTATCAGCATCCAGCCGAACGAGGAACCGCACGCCATCACTGCCAGGCTTGAGCAGGCAGTCAAGGCGCTCCTGGCCCATGCCGACTCCTGAGGCCTCCACCCGGAACGACCTACGCCGACTCACTCTGCGCCGCGAGCCGTTGGCGGGCCTGCAAGGGCAGCAGCACCGTCGCGGTCGTCGAGTTCTCCTCGCCGCTCCGATCGGACAAAAGCGTGATACTCCCCTCGTGCTTCTCCACGATACCTTTTGACACCCACAGCCCGAGCCCGGTGCCATGCGCGCCCTTGGTGCTGAAGAAAGGCTGAAAGAGTCGATCGATCTTTGTCCCAGCCAGGCCAACTCCATTGTCTTTGATCCGGATCTTGACCATCTCTCGCTGCGCCTGGCTTACCACTTCTGCAACGACGTGGATCTTTCCACCCGCCGGGACCGCATCGATCGCGTTGCCAACCAGGTTGATCAGCACCTGGCGGATCTCGCCCTTGATCGCCTCGAAGATGATTGGATCTTTGACATCCAGGCGCTGTTCGATCTGCTTGGAAGCGAGTCGCGTTGCGAAGAGACGCAGCACATCTTCCAGGATCTCGCGAGCGTCTACCTGGCTCGGAGTTAGCGGATCGCGATAGAACTGCAGCGTCTGCTTGGTGATCGCCGCTACCCGATTGAGCTCGTTCTCGGTAATATCCAGGTATTCGAGCACCCGAGGATTGTCCTTGGACTCGATACGTACCAGGAAGATCAGGTTCGAAACACTCTCCAGCGGATTGTTGATCTCGTGCGCGATGCCAGCCATCATCCGGCCCGTCACCGCCAGCTTCTCCGCAGTGCGCAGCGCCTCTTCATTCAGCTTCTGCTCCTGCAGGTCAGTGGCCGTGCCCAGCCAGTCCACCCGCGGCGTTTGCTCCCCATCACCGGTGCCAAGTAGCGGCGCCATGCGGATCAGGTGCCAGCGCCACGAGCTGTCCGGCGCATGCCAGAGACGCGCTTCGCAGCTGAAGGCCTTCCGGGAAGCCACTGCGGAGGACCAGGCGCGTTCACACCCATGCCGATCGTCGGGATGAATGACACCCTCCCCCAACCAATGCCGAGTGTCGTCCAGCAGTGCCGCTTCCCAGGCTTTGTTGGTATAGATAAGTGTGTTCTCTTCGCTCGCTAGCCAAACCCTCTGGGGCAACGCATCGATCACCTCGCGAAACCGGGTCTCGCTCTCCCGAAACTGTTGCTCCACGCGCTTCCGCTCCGCGTGCTCGGCGGCTTCCTTCAACGCGCGAGTCACCGCCGGCACCAGGCGCTCCAGCCTCTGCTTGAGCACATAGTCGGTGGCGCCACGCTGCAGCGTTTCGATCGCCACTTCCTCGCCTACTCGGCCGGAGATGAAGATAAACGGCAGGTTCGGAAGACGGGCACGCGTAGCGTCCAGCGCAGACAAACCATCGAAATCGGGTAAAGCATAGTCAGCCAGGATCAGGTCGTAAGCGCGCGCTTCTAGACTTTCAAAAAAAGTAGCCCGGTCGTAAGCGCGCGTTACCTCGAGCGGCATGCCCGTCTTCCCCAGGCGGGCCACCACAAGCTCCGCATCAAGCGGGCTGTCTTCCAGTAAAAGCACCCGGATCGTTGCTCGCTGTGGCATTTCAGCCATTGCGAGCCACCCGCGTGCTTCCGGGCGGCGGCTCGTTTAAAAGAGCCCAGAAAACTCCCAGATCCTGAATGGCCTGCACAAACTCGCGAAACTCCCTAGGCTTGACCACATACGCGTTGACTCCCAGCCTGTAACCCTCCACCACATCCCGCTCCTCGCGGGAAGAGGTCAGCAGCACGACCGGAGTCCTGCCTGTCGTCTCGTCTGCCCTGATCAGCTGTAACAACTCCAATCCGTCGATTTTGGGCAACTTGAGATCAAGCAGCACCACCACCGGATTGCCCGCTGCTCGCTCCGCATGAGCTCGCCGGCGAAAAAGGTAGTCGGCTGCCTCGGCGCCATCCCGGGCCACCACCACCTCATTTGCCAGGCGGCTCTTGCCGAGCGCGTTCAACGTCAGTGCCAGATCGTTCGCATTGTCTTCCACGATCAGAATCGGCTTTAACATTTCCTACTCATCTCCGCGCGGCGCGGCTTCGCCTTTGGGCATAGAAAAGAAAAATGTGGCGCCCTTGCCCACTTCACCTTCTGCCCAGGTTCGGCCGCCGTGACGGGCCACAATCCGCCGCACATTTGCCAGCCCGATTCCCGTTCCTTCAAATTCTTCCGCCCGATGCAAGCGCTGAAACACCCCAAACAACTTGCCGGCGTACTGCTGGTCAAAGCCCACGCCGTTATCTTTAATCGAGAAAATATGTTCCTCTCCTTCGTCAAACGCGTTCAAGTCGATGACCGGCAGAGACGTCTTCCCCGTATACTTCGCGGCATTGGACAGCAGGTTGCGAAGCACCAGTCCCAGCAGGCGCGGATCCCCATGGACCTTCGGCAGAGCACTTCTCGTGTATCTGATGCCGCGCCCTGCTCCCTCGTCCATCAGCACCTCGTTCCATTCCCGGTCCGCCAACTCCTCCATGTCTACCGGCAAAGTTTGCATCCGGGTACGCGCGATGCGGGAGAAATCGAGCAGGCTGTCCACCAGCAAACCTGCGAACCGCGCCGAGCTCATGATTGTTTCCAGGTAGCGCAGGCCCTTTTCGCTCATGCGGTCTGCTTCTTCTTCCCGCAGCATCTCGGAAAATCCTGAGATGTGTCGGAAAGGCGCGCGCAGATCGTGCGACACGGAATAGGAAAAAGCCTCCAGTTCTTCATTGGCCACCCGCAGCCCGGCAGCCATCTCGGCCAGCTCCTCGGCGCGCTTGAGCACGATCTCAAGCACCGAGCTTCGAAACTCCGTCGCTCCAGCAACTTCCTCCTGCGTCCACCTGACCGACTGCCCAAGCACGGTCTGCTGCCACTCGTCGAAGGAGTGGCGCGGGCTGACTGTGACCCCAGGCGCCTTCGGCTTTTCGCCTTCCGGCAGCGCTGGCTTCTGCGGGTCGCCCGCCCAGCGAACGGTGGCTATCTGCTCCGGCCGGAACCAGAGCACGTGCGTGCTGTAAAGCTTTGAGAGAGAGATCGCCACCACCCCGCTCGCCTGACCGGCAAACGCGTCCGCCTCTCGATACTGCCGGCTGAGCCAGTGCGTCTCGAACACATCCTCCCGGAGCCAGCTCACCAGGCCGCTTACCTGCTCCTCAGTCGGGGTCACGCCGAACAGGTGGGTCTGCTTGCCCACCACCACCGCCGCTCCCTCCGCATGGAGCATCTCCAGTAGCAGGGCAGCGTTCTCCAGCAATCCATCCATGTAGTTTTCGCTCGCCGCCATGGCAGCCAGCAACCGGCCCTGGATCGACCGCGCATGCAAGACCCGCCTCAGATGTTCGCCGTTCTGCTGAGCCTCAATCTGCGAACCCACCACCTGCATCACAAAGTCGCAGGCCGAGCGCAGCCGCAGCGGCACATACCGCGGCTCATGATGGTGACAGGAGACCAGGCCCCACAACTTGCCCTCGACCATGATCGACACCGACATCGAGCACGCAGTGCCCATGTTGCGCATGTACGCCCGGTGCACGGGCGAGACGCTGCGCAGGATCGAAGAGGAGAGGTCGAGGTCTACAGCTTCGCCGTCAGCCATGGCTGAGACCAGCGGCGACGGCTCATAGTCCACGTTCGGAATGATGCGTACCCGGTTCAGCTCATACATGCGCCGCGCCTGCTTCGGCACATCGGAGGCGGGAAAGCGCAGGCCGAGGTACGACGCAAACTGATCGCCGCGATCCTCGGCCAGCACCAACCCGTGCCCCTCCTCGTCGAAGCTGTAGAGCACCACCCGGTCGCAGCCCGTCAGCGCTCGCAGCTCCGTGACCGCCGCCTGCAGCACCGTCGATCGCTCCCGCGAATCGCGGCTCACCGAGACAAAGTTGTAAAGTCGCGCATTGATCGCCTCCATATCCACGACTTCCGGCGAGCGCTCGAACTCCACTACGACTCGATGAGCCGGGGTGCCCGCTTCCCCAGTCTGGTGCACCAAGACTTCCCAGCAGGGCGCCTGCTCACCGCTCGCATTCTGGAGGCGAACCGAGGCCAGCAGACGAGGCGACACTCTGAGCGATCCCGGCGCGAGCTCTGCCGCCAAACGCTCCCCTGCTCTCCCCATGAGCGTCGGAAGACTCTGCCCCAACACCGATCGCATGGGCCGGTCAAGGTATTCTGCGGCATTCTCGCTCGCCTCAGACACCACCAGAGTCTGCGGAAGAAGCGCCAGCAGAAAGCCGTGCGGCTGAATGCTTCCAGGAATGTGAATCGGCTCGCGATCGCAGCTCGATAGATCCAGGCTTTGATCGGCCATCGCCTGCGCCGATGGTAAAGAAAGCTGCCGCTCCGCCATCTTTGCGTCTACCCCAGTTCGAATCTTTTTCGTTCCGGACTTTGGCGCCAGATGCCGAAAGTCACACTTTGCTGGGATGCACATCCCCAGCCGCGATGATCCCGCCTGGTTGCACGCAGCCACAAACGCTCATTGGGCTCAGTGGCAGGCTGGCTTTAGAATGCCCAGCTGAACTCCGGACGAGCCGAGAAAGCAGGATTGCCCCAAGACCGGGTGCTTCAGCCGTGCAATGCTGACGGCACCTGCTGCCCGACTCACACCTTTGCAGGCCTTGCCCAACCGGGCCGGCTCAAGGCGCCATAGATGGTCACGGCACTGACTGCGACCGCCGGTAGCAGGCCAAGCCCTGGCGGCCACCACTGCGCCAATAGCCCCGAACACGCCGCCGACGCACAGTAGGCCGCCAGCACCGCAGCCTGCATCCGCAACTGCAGTCTCGCGTGGTCCGGATGCCACCGCCCGCTCAGCACTCGGGCAAGTCCGGCGGCGAGCGTGGTCCACGTGCCGGTGATGTACGTGGTGACAATGCCCGGCAGCTTGAGCGACTGCATCGCGGCACTCTGCAGTCCAAGCGCCACCGCGGCCACCATCACCATGCCCCTGCGCACCCAAAGATTGCCTCCGCCGTGGCGCGCCCACACCAGCGCGACCGCGATCAGCAGCATGCTCTCAAGCCCCAGTATCCAGCTGATCTTTCCAGGCCAGACCTGCGCACCTCGCTCCTCGTCTACGCTGACTGACTCGTCTGCTACCCCGAGCACCCTGTCCAGCAGCACCGTTCCCATAAAGACGCCGCACACGTAAGCCCCGACCGCGCCCAGCGGCCGCGCCACCTCCGTCCACTTTCCGTGGCTGAACGCCGCCCCCAGCAGCACCGTGTTCCCCGTCATGTTCGCGATGAAGACATGGCCCAGACCGAAATAACTCCAGGCATCGGTGGCACCCGCGGTCGCCGCCAGCACCACCACCAGGCAGTCGCGCTCCCCTAGCTCCAAGGCTCTCCTCCGTACTGCGTCACTCTCCCAGATGCAGCCGAGCCGCGCGGAGAGCGGCCTCTCCCCCTTGCCTCGAACGACTCTGTCCCAGCCCACGGTGACCTTGGTAAGGAAAGGGACCAGTATTCCACAGCCAGTGGTGCTTCCCAACAGCCGCGCCCCAAGATATAGTTGCCTTACTTCCAGAGGTGCCGCCACCAGGTGGCCTAACAGGGAATCCGGTGCGACTCCGGAACTGCCCCGCAGCGGTAAGCAGGAACGAACGTCTCCCGCCTTTCTCCACGAAGGCCGGCCAGGCACTGGCGCACTCGCTGAGCGCGCCGGCAAGCCGAGACCAGTAGGCAGCCTGCAAGTCCGAAGACCTGCCTCCGTAAGCACACTCGCCAAGCCTCCGAGGGGAGCGCAGAGTGCTGGCGGAGCTCTGCTCTCTCGGCCTTTTGCACAGCCACCGGCGGCGGAAAAAGGTACCCGCTTGCCCGACCAGCAGACCACGCTCGCCGACGTCCTCCCCGACTTCCCACTCCCTGAGACTGCACCCGTCATGCAGGTGCGCAAACGCAACGGCGGCTCGGAGCCGGTCGACGTCAACAAGATCGTGCGCGCCGTTCAGCGCTCCTCCCACGGGCTCAACCACATCGACCCGATGCGCGTCGCCTCCAAGACCATCGGCGGCCTCTTTAACGGAGCCACCACCCGCGAGCTCGACTCGATCTCCATCCAGACTTCGGCCGCGCTGATCGCCGAAGAGCCCGAGTACTCCAAGCTTGCCGCCCGGCTGCTCCACGCGACCATCCTTAAGGAGGTTGCCGGGCAAAACATCTACTCCTTTTCGCAATCGATTGAGCTCGGTCGCGAGCAGGGCCTGATCGGCGAAGCGACCTCGGCCTTTGTTCTCGAAAATGCCCGCAAGCTGAACAACGCGATCGACGACGAGTTCTCCGACCGCTTCGAATACTTCGGCCTGCGCACCGTCTACGACCGCTACCTGCTGCGCCACCCCATCACCCGCAAGGTCGTCGAAACCCCGCAGTACTTCTTCCTGCGTGTCGCGTGCGGGCTCGCGCTTTCGGTGAACGAAGCGATCCCTTTCTACAAGCTGCTCGCCGCCCATGACTACATGCCTTCTTCGCCGACCCTGTTCAACTCCGGCACCCGCCACGCCCAGATGTCGAGCTGCTACCTGATCGACTCGCCGCTCGATTCGCTCGATTCCATCTACGACACCTACAAGCAGGTAGCGCTGCTCTCAAAATTCTCGGGCGGCATCGGCCTCGCCTTTCATCGCGTGCGCTCGGAGGGTTCGCTGATCCGCGCGACCAACGGGCTCTCCAACGGCATTGTCCCGTGGCTGCGCACCCTCGACGCTTCCGTCGCCGCTGTCAACCAGGGCGGCAAGCGCAAAGGCGCGGCCTGCGTCTATCTCGAACCATGGCACGCAGACGTGGAATCGTTTCTCGAGCTGCGCGACAATACCGGCGACGTCTCTCGTAGAACTTACAACCTCAATACCTCCAACTGGATTCCCGACCTATTCATGCGCCGGGTGGATAGCGATGCAGGCTGGTCGCTCTTCGATCCGAAGGTCGTCCCTCATCTCGCCGACTTATACGGCACCGAGTTTGACGCAGCCTATGAGCAGGCCGAAGCCGATGGGCTTGCCGCCAAGCAGATGAAAGCGCGCGACCTCTACGCACGCATGATGCGCACACTCGCCGAAACCGGCAACGGCTGGATGACCTTCAAGGACACGACCAACCTGCGCTGCAACCAGACCGGCAAGCCCGGCAACGTCGTTCATCTTTCCAATCTCTGCACCGAGATCACGGAGGTGACCTCGCACGAGCAGACCGCGGTCTGCAATCTCGGCTCCATCAATCTGGCTCGCCATGTGCTGCATGGCGCTTTTGACTTTGCCAAGCTCGCGCAGACCGTGCGGCTGGCCGTGCCCATGCTCGACCGCGTCATCGACATCAACTACTATCCCGTAGCGCAGGCCGCCGGCTCAAACAATGTATGGCGCCCGGTGGGACTCGGCGTCATGGGCCTGCAGGACGTCTTCTTCCAGCTTGGCCTGGCGTTTGACTCTGCCGAAGCGAAAGACTTGTCGACGCGCATCCAGCAAGAGATCTACTACCACGCGCTCGTCGCCAGCTGCGACCTTGCGGAGCAGCACGGCGCGCACCCCGCCTTCGGTGAAACCCGCGCCGCCTACGGCCACCTGCAATTCGACCTGTGGGGTGTCGTCCCGCAAGACCTGGCCCGCTGGGATGTTTTAAAGCAGCGCATCCGCAAGCACGGCCTGCGTAATTCGCTCCTGATCGCGATCGCACCCACGGCAACCATCGCTTCGATCGTCGGCTGTTACGAATGCATCGAGCCGCAGATCTCAAATCTCTTCAAGCGCGAAACCCTCTCAGGTGAGTTCCTGCAGATCAATCGCTACTTGGTCGAGGAGCTCAAGTCGCGCGGCCTGTGGACCGAGGAGATCCGCACCCGGATCAAGATGTCCGAAGGTTCAGTGCAATCGGTCACGGAGTTACCAGACGATCTTCGCAAGCGCTACCGCACCGTCTGGGAGCTGCCCATGCGGTTCATCATCGACATGGCCGCCGAACGCGGCGCCTGGATCGATCAGAGCCAGTCGCTCAACCTCTTCGCCGAGTCGCCAAATATCGGTCGCCTCTCTTCGATGTACATGTACGCGTGGAAGAGCGGCATCAAGACGACTTACTATCTCCGCTCACGCCCCGCCACGCGTATCGCGAAGACAACCGTCACGCAAGGGCAGCAACAGCAGAACGCCGCAGTCCCCACCCCAACCCCGTCTCTAAACAACGCCGTCGCCTGCTCGCTCGACAACCCGGAGAGCTGCGACGCCTGCCAGTAAGCGCAGCGGCGCGCTTGCGCTAACCTCACCACTGCGCCAACTCACGACCGCGCCAACTTCACCACGCGCCAACTTCACCCGCGCACCGTCACACCCGCGCGCTACGGTGTCATCCTGAGCAAAGCGAAGGATCTGCTTTTTACCTCAACTCGCACTTAGCATCTGTAACCATGGAGATTACCTATATGTCCTCATCCGTCGAAGTACCCGACTCCATCCTCGATCCAGGCATGTGCCTGACCCTGCGCCCCATGCGCTACCCGACCTTCTACGAAATGTTCAGAGACGGCATCAAGAACACCTGGACAGTAGAAGAAGTCGATTTCTCGACTGACCTCGTTGATCTCAAGCAGCGCCTCACCCCGGCTGAAGTCCACGTGATCCAGCGCCTGGTCGCTTTCTTTGCGACCGGCGACTCGATCGTTTCCAACAACCTGGTGCTTAACCTCTACCGGCACATTAACTCGCCAGAGGCCCGGCTCTACTTATCCCGCCAACTCTACGAGGAAGCAGTGCACGTGCAGTTCTATCTAACCTTGCTTGATAACTACATCCCCGAACCAAGCGAGCGCGCTGCTGCCTTTGCCGCCGTCGACAACATTCCGTCGATCGCCAAGAAGGCCGACTTCTGCATGAAGTGGATGGACTCCATCCAGCAGTTGGAGACGCTGGAGACGGAGGAGCATCGGCGGCAGTTCCTGCTCAACCTGATCTGCTTCGCCGGCTGCATTGAAGGGTTATTCTTCTTTGCCGCATTCGCCTACGTCTACTTCTTCCGCTCTCGCGGCATGCTCCACGGCCTCGCTGCCGGCACCAACTGGGTCTTTCGCGATGAGAGCGCCCACCTGGAGTTTGCCTTCGAAGTCGTCAATACCGTACGCGAACAACATCCGGAGCTCTTCGACGCGCGCATGGAGTCCCAGGTCACCGAGATGATGCGCGAGGCCGTCGATGCCGAACTGCAATTTTCGCAGGATCTGCTCGAAGGCGGTGTTGCCGGCCTATCTACCGGAGACATGCGCGAGTACCTGCAGTACGTCGCTGACCAGCGGCTCGACCGGCTCGGTATGAAAAAGATCTTCGGCTCGCGCAATCCATTTGACTTTATGGATCTGCAGGACGTGCAGGAGCTAACCAACTTCTTTGAGCGCCGAGTGTCCGCTTACCAGGTCGCGGTGGAAGGCGAGGTGGCCTTTCACGAGGAGTTCTGATGGCTCTCGGCAAGAGGGCAGCGGTACCCACGCCCTCTTGCCGAACCTTTAGCTATTCATCAGCAAACTATCTATCCCCGCCGTTCACTTCTTTCTTGTACGCCCAGTTTGGCCCTGCTTCTCGACAGACGCCAAAATCCGCTCTGCCAACCCATCGAGATCTTCAGCCGGGGTCGGTTGATCTACCTCTCGGGCCACGGGCGCCTCGCCCTCACTTACGGGCGCTGCAGGTGGGTCTAGGTCGGCCACCATCGTCGTCACCGTTCCGCTCGCCTTTGTCTCCTCGATCGACGTGAGCTCTGCCTCACGATCCTGCGCAAGCGCTGCAGCGGGAGCCTCGTCCAACGCGTGGGGCGCCTCCGCAGGACCACTCGCCTCCTCCGGCTCTACCGGCTCCTCCGGCTCCACGCCCGCGCTCGAGCCTGCTTGGCTTCCCTCGTGATCAAGCTTGTAGCCAGCACTCCCAGCCGCCGCACTCTCTTCCACGAGCCGACGCTCGATCGCCTGCAATGCATTTTGGTCGCGCATAGGCTGGGCCGCGAGCGCCGCAAGCGGAGGCAGCGCGCGCCACCACAGCAGCGCCTCAAAGCTCTCCTTGTTGAAGTAGGTCACGCCCTCGGCTTCGTGCACACCAGTAAGCCAACGAACGTCTCCGTCTGCCCACACCTCTGGGGCGAATCCCAGCGCTGGAGCTTCTGTAGCTGTGCCTGTTACAGATCCCGACCCCGCCGGACGCACGCCTGCCGCCAGCGCCAGCCTTACTCGCGCAGCCGAGCGCCAGGTGTCTTCGCCGCTCAGGTTTAAGGCGCCAAACGCCTGCGCCAGCACCCGGCGCAGACGGAAGTGGTCATACGCAGCAAGCGCCGGGCTAGTCCCGTCACCGAGGTCGAGCGACTCGCCAAGCGTAGATAGCAGCAGCCATGCGAGCACCGGCGCCCAGATCGCCCCCGCATTCTTGCCCGGGCTGCGACTCGGCAGAACTTCCCGCGCCTGCACCGGCCACGAAGCCGCAAAAGCACTCTCCAGCTGGGGCAGCAGCAGCAGCGCATGCAGTCGCTCGCGCAGTTGGGTCTCCAGCAGGGCACGGTCGTTGTCGGCCTCCGCAGCAGCAAGGTCCTCGCTGCCCGAACGTTCCGCCGCCTCAGCCTCAGTCTCAGCCTCAACCTCAGGCGCCCTCTGCAGGCGAGTGGCGTAAGCCGCGCGACCCTGTTCCAGAAACGCGAGCCCACGCTCAATGAATTCAGTCGCCGCCGCACTTTCAGGCAGCAGCCCCGCTTCCTGTTTCACGGCAATCGGCTTTGGCTGGCGCGGCGCCTCTATCTCCTCCGCAAGCGCCGCCAGACCGCGCACCAGCGCGGGCTCGAGCGCTCGCAGCAGAGCCTCATGCAGGGGCGCGAGTTCGAGCGAGATCAGCGCGCCTTCCGGATCCTCAACTCCTCGACCGGCAAGAGAATCGCACAAACGCGCCCAGTGATGCTCGGCGTCGCTGACCAGCTCACGCCAGTCCACCAGCACTGCATACTGGTAGCCACGCAACTGGAACCGGATACCCTGCCGCACCAGCTCGGACGCGCGTCGCAAGTAAGTCAGCCCGGACGCACTCTCGCGATAGGCAAAGAATCGCTGATCATCGTCGGGCAGCGCAAGCGCATGCTGCAGCGATTGTTGCCGCAACTCTCCCGCACCCTTATCCATGTACGCAGCCGACACATGAATGGTCCCGCTGGTGCTCCCATACGCATTGTTGTAAACGATCAGCGCACGCTGCTCCCCGCGCCTGTTTGAGTAAGCAAATACGTTCTCGTCGACCGCCCCATCATCTTTCCAAAGATCGTAGAGCAGAAAGTTTTCGCTCTCGGCAAAGAGCGCGCGATTGTGAAGCAGCGGCGCGATCTCGCGCAGGTGCCGGTCCACCAGACCCTGGTTGGCTGTCTCTTCGTAACGCGGCCGGTAGTACTCCATACCGTACTTCTCGGTAAATCCCTCTACCTGTCCGTGCCCAAACATGGGCAGGCCGGGCAGCGTCGCCATCATCGTCGCCACGCCAAAGTACTTATCGCCCGAGCCAAACTGATCGATTGCCGTGCGCTCATCCGGATTGCTCATAAAGTTGACATACCGCTTCATGATGCCGGGATCAAACTCGAGCGTCTTCTTCAAAACCTCGCGATACTTCGCGTTGTCCTCATCGCGCAGCATCACCATGAACGCGGAGTTATACACGCGATGCATGCCGAGCGTTCTGACAAAGTAACCCTCCATCAGCCAGAAGGCTTCCGCCAGCAGCAGCGTGCCCGGCACCTCCACAGCCACACGATCGACGACCTCGCGCCAGAACTCGTTCGGCAGCGCTGCGTCAAACTCCTCGGTCGTCATCGCGGACTCGGCTCGCGAAGGGATTGACCCACTTCCACCGGAAGCCGAGCCGGGAGTCGGAAACCAGAGCCGCTGCACATGCACCTTGGCCAGCGTCATCGCCGCATCGAAACGGATGATCGGAAACAGGCGCGCCACATGCAGAATCGTCTGGATCACCTGCTCGCGTACCATCGCGCTGCGATAGTTCAACTGCGCTGTGTCATTCCACGGAAAGCTGGTGCCATCGTTGCCGTGGTAGACATACTCAACCTGGCCTGACCACTTATCGCGCCGGCGAAACACAACTGCCGCGTCGCTCTGCTGGTAGTAGTGATCTTCTATCTTGATCTCGACACGATCGTCGCCGGACAGATCCGGCCCATTGAACGTGTACGCAGGGTACGGCGAGTCCGGCCGCGAGAGAAACCACTCCGGGTGGTTAATCACCCAGGTTGAGTCGATCCCCATATGGTTCGGCACCATGTCGCTCGCTAGGCGCAGTCCATGTCGCGCGGCCCGATCGCGCAGTCCCCGATACGCCGCCTCACCGCCCAGATCCTGCGCAATGCTGTAGTCATAAAGCGAATACGCAGAAGCAACCGAATCCGCGTTCCCGCACAGCCGTTTGATCGTCTGCGACGCGCGGCTGCGCTCCCACACACCGATCAGCCACAGCGCGTTCACGCCGCGTGCTGCAAGCGTCTGCAACTCTTCGTCGGGAATCTCATCCAGCTTGCGGATCTCGCGCCCATAGGTGCGCGAGAGCTGGTGCAGCCACACATAGGTACTTTTCGCGATCAGCACCGTACGTGGCATCCACTCCTGGTCCTCACTAAAAGCCTCGTACTGGGCGGGCGCGGTGCTGTAGTTCGGCACCGAGGCGCTTCCCTTTCCATCCCCGTCAAACCGGCTACGACGCGCCAGCGTCTCCGCGCTCGTCGGATTGTATTGCAACCACAGCGCTACCTCTTCTTCTTTCAGCACATCCCCGGCCAGCAGAGCGCGACGCAGCAGGTCGGCGATCGCGAAGCCCCACCGTGCACGCAGCCGCGCCAGCTGGTCGCTCAGCGTTCCATCCCCGGTTGAGAAAACGCTCGTCAGCAGGCTCAGCAGGCTGGTGCCATCGGGGCCGACCGGCGGCTGGGTGGCAAAGTACTCGGGCAGCTTCTGCGTGACCTCGTCGTACACGGTCGTCTGCTTGAGCGGCGCATCGTCGAAGAGCTCACGAAAGGGCGCGAAGGCAGGGTTTGCATTGGCGAACCACAGCAGCAGCAGCTCCTCAAAGATGACCGCACGATGCGTCATCCCCCCGGTTGTACCTGCCAGCCACTCGGCAGCCGTTTGCTCACCCAGGTACACGCTGGTGCCGGGGAAGCGCTCCACGAACGCCAGCAGCAACGCCTCCAGCTTGTCCTCACCAACCACCGCGCCAAACCACTGCAGCGCCTCTTCCATCACCCGCGGCGCCACGGTCTCGCGATAGTGCGCCATCAGTGCGTGCGCCGCTTCGTCAATCAGCCCCATGGCGAAGAGCGCCCCGGCCTGCACCTGGCGCGCCGGCTCCTGCTCGGCGCCGCGCACCTGGTTCATCCGGTAAGCCAGGCTGCGGCTCGCCGCGGGGCTCGCGAACACAGCATTGCCATTAGAGGCGAAGAGCACTTCCCTTACCTGGTAAAGATCACGAGCCTGGCGCGAGATATGAAATTCAAACATGGCTAGCTCCAGTAATCATGGCATAGCTACTCTGACTAAAAAACGACGCACCGTTGCGATTCAACGAGGATAGATGCCGAATCAAGGCGGCACGGGCTGGCAGGCAGGCACCCGAACCGGCAAAGCTTTGCCGGCCCCGGCATCCAGGCTGCCGGCCCGCATCTATCCTAAAAGAGCCATTGCAAAAGCTACTGCAGGAGCCACTTGACGACCATGCCGGAATCTTCCCCCCTCGTTGCGCCCAGCCTCCAGAGCCTGGACCCGTCCAGCTTGAGCGCTTCGGAAAACTATAAGCTTCTCTCCGGCTCGGTGCTGCCGAGACCCATCGCCTTTGTCTCGACTGTGGACGCGGCGGGCGTCTTCAATCTCGCGCCCTACTCGTTTTTCACCGTGGCCAGTGCCAATCCGCCCATCGTCTGCTTCTGCCCCTCGGTACGCGAGCCCAGGGATGGCCTCGCTGCCAACAAGGACACTCTGGAAAACATTCGCATCACCGGCGAGTTCGTCGTCAACATCGTCTCAGAAAGCATTGTCGAAGAGATGAATCAGACCGCCGCGCAGGTTCCGCCCTCGGTCGACGAGTTCCTGCTGGCCGGCCTCACCCCGCTCAAAAGCGACCTGGTGCGAGCACCGCGCGTTGCCGAATCCCGGGTCCAGATGGAGTGCCGCCTTCTGCAGATTGTCGAAGCCAGCCGGCTTCCCGGAGGCGGCAGCATCGTCCTGGGCGAGGTCATTCGCTACCATGTCGCCGATGAGATTCTCGAAGCAGGCATGCACATCAATGTCGACAAATTGCAGGCTGTCGGTCGCATGGCAGGCTCTGACTACCTTCGGACCACGGACCGCTTTGCGCTCGAGCGGCCCAAGTAGGCGCGGTCGAACCGGAAAATTGACCCCCTTCGCACATCCATGAACGCGCATCCATAAAAACGTGATTGCGCATCTCCCTGAACTTCCTGGCAAGGCTGGTCCTTCTTGAAGCCTGTGCCAGCCTGGATGCTCCTGCCCGTCCTGCTTCTTGCCAACCTGGCCGCTGAGCCGGCAGCCAGGGCTGACCTCGGCGTTGTACTCGCAGACCCGACCACCATCGGCATCTCGGTCTACACGCACGCCGGCCACTCACTCGTCTACTTCTCCGGCGTCTGCGCCGAGTCTCCCATCCGCGCACGCCTCTGCCAGCCGGGCGAGCAGGGCTCTGTCGTCACCACCTACCCCAACTTTCGCGAAGGCCAGCCCTACTCCTTTAACCTGGTGCCGCTGGCCCTGATCCTCTATGGCAGCTCTGCTCCCGAGCAGCGCCTTCTCTATGCCTCCGCACCGGTCAAAGAGGCACTCGAGGCACATGCACGCGCCCACTTCCTCAAACCCGCCTGCGAATCCAGCGCCTGCCCTGACCTGCCGCACAGTTACTGGCGCGACATGGTCGCTGCCACCGCCAACCGCGACTTCTTTATCTACGCCGTCCGCACCACCGCGACCCAAGACCAGGCCACTGTCGACTGGCTCAACAGCCGGCCCAACGTGAACCACTACAACCCCCTGCTGAACAACTGCGCCAACTTCACCAGCGAACTCGTCAACGCCATCTTTCCGCACTCTGTGCATCGCGACTACCTCAACGACCTGTTCATGATGGGCCCCAAGGCCGCTGCCCGCTCCTTCTCTCATTGGGCTGTCAAGCGGCCAGAGCTCGGCTTCTACAGCCTGCACTTTACCCAGCAGCCAGGCAGCCTGCCTCGCGCCGGCATCGCCCAGAGCGGCACCGAGACAGCCATCCACATGAAGAAATACCTGATCCCAGCCGCTTTGATCGGAGACCACGAGGTAGCCGGATCCTTCTTCGTCGCCTACTATCTCACCGGCCGCTTCAATCTTTACAAGGAGTACTCCCGCTACCCGGCGCCTTCTGTCGTCGAGCAGGAGAAGGACGCCCGCGCAGCCAGACAGGAGGGCGACACCGCCAAATGGTCGCTTATCCAGGCCTCCCTCACCAGATCCCGAAACCAGGTGGTGGGCGACAAGCCCACCTGGGTCAGCTACCGCGAGCGCTTCCAGGCCTTGCTCGCCGAACCCGAACTCGCAACGCTCTTCGCCGGTGGCAAGCAGCTCTTCCCGGCTTCGTACGCGATGGCGCCGGCGACGGTTGACGATCGCGGCCTCCCGTGGCTGGCCCTCACCGTTGGCCCTCTCACGGATCTATCCGCTCGACAGGTCGGCCTGAGCAGCGCAAACCTGCTCGCCCCCGGCTCCGATCCGGCTCTCGCTTTGCAGCTCATGCTGGGCCGGGTAGCCTACCAGCTGCGCGCCAAAAACCACATGCGCGAGCCGATGGAGGAGTTTGACCAGGACTGGGCGCTGCTGGAACAAGCGCATCAACGCTTCCTTGCGCGGAAGCCCTCGACCAGCGTCGCGACTACCCCCTATGCATCTCAGCCTGACCACACCATGTCAGCGTCCAAGGTCCCTTCCGATCCTGCCATTGTCGTGTCTTCAGCGCCTCCACAATCTGCAAACACGGCCGGGGTACAATAAGTCGAAGGCCGGCACGCCCCAGCACCTGCTTGCACGCGACTGGGCATGCCGCATCTTCACCATGATAGAAACCCCGATCCCCGAAGCACTGACCTTCGACGACGTCCTGCTTGTCCCCGCCTACAGCGATGTCGTACCGGCGCAGGCCATCACCCAGACCCGGCTTACTCGCAAGATCACCCTCAACACGCCCCTGCTCTCGGCCGCCATGGACACCGTCACCGAGTCACGCCTGGCCATCGCCATGGCCCAGCAGGGAGGTTTCGGCGTCATCCATCGCAATCTCTCGATCGAGCAGCAAGCTACAGAAGTGGACAAGGTCAAGCGCTCCGAGTCCGGCATGATCGTTGACCCGGTCACCATCGCCCCCGACGATCTCATCTCGGACGCGCTTGAGGTGATGCGCCGCTACAAGATCTCCGGCGTCCCCGTAACCCAGGGCAAGCGCCTGGTCGGCATCCTTACCAATCGCGACCTCCGCTTTGAGACCCGCACCGACATCCCCGTAGCCGATGTCATGACCAAGAAAAACCTCATCACCGTGCCCGTCGGCACCACGCTCGAAGAGGCCGAGCTCATCCTCCACGAGCATCGCGTCGAAAAGCTGCTGGTCGTCAACGGCGGCTACGAGCTCAAGGGCCTGATCACCGTCAAGGACATCCAGAAGAAGCTCAAGTATCCCAATGCCTCGAAAGACGACCAGGGCCGGCTGCGCGTCGGCGCCGCCATCGGCGCCACCGGCGACTACCTCGAGCGCGCTGCCGAGCTGATCGCCTACAAGGTGGACGCCCTTTCAATCGACTCCGCGCACGGCCACAGCTCCCGCGTTTTGCAGGCGGTCCGTGACGTCAAGACTCGCTTTCCCGACGTCGATCTACTCGCCGGCAACGTCGCCACCTACGAAGGAGCCATGGCCCTGATCGACGCCGGCGCCGACGCCATCAAGGTCGGCATCGGGCCTGGATCGATCTGTACGACTCGCATGGTCACCGGCGCCGGCATGCCCCAGATTACCGCCATCACCGAGGCCGCGCGCGCCTGCCGCGCCCACGACATCCCTTTGATCGCCGACGGCGGCATCAAGTACTCCGGCGACCTGACCAAAGCCATCGCCGCCGGCGCCGATTCGGTCATGATCGGCTCACTCTTTGCCGGCGTCGACGAGAGCCCCGGCGAAACCATCCTCTACCAGGGCCGCAGCTTCAAGGCCTACCGCGGCATGGGCTCGCTCTCGGCGATGGCCCAAGGCTCAGGCGAGCGCTACTTTCAGTCCACCCGCGACCTTGAGACAGCGCCAGTCTCAACCGAAGGCGTCGTCGCCCGCGAGCGCAACCCCGCCAACCGCTTCGCCAAGTTCGTCCCCGAGGGCATCGAGGGTCGCGTCCCGCACCGAGGCCCACTTGAGGCGATGGTCCACCAGCTGGTCGGCGGCCTGCGCTCCGGCATGGGTTACCTCGGCTGCAACACCATCCCCGAGCTAAAAGCCAACGCCCGCTTCGTCCGCATCTCCAACGCCGGCCTCCGCGAGTCCCACGTCCACGACGTCATCATCACCCGCGAAGCCCCCAACTACCACGTCGAGTGACACTCGCCCGTCTCGGGCGGTTGCGCCCCGCGCCGCAGTCAAAGCCACATCACAATCGCCACCCCTGCTAACTACCCTCTCTCGATACGGCGCCCCCTAAGAAACAGCTCCTCTCCGAACGAGTTGATCCGCCTTTCAGCCGGACGAAGCGCAGACCTCGCGCCTGACTTTGTGAGATCACAAAGCACCCCCGATCCCAAACGCTGCCCAAGTCGACCTCCGAACCGTCTCACCCGCAGTATCCTGTTTACGCCAACGCCTATCGACAAGGAGCAGGAGGAATACTCGTGGCCCCACGCCTGGCTGTCGCGTTGCTCGCCTGCTACCCCCTCCTGCCGCCGCTGCTTCCAGCCCAGCAGGCTGCCGCAACAGCAAGCCTCGACGGCACCGTCATCAATGAAGCCACCGGCCAGCCTATCGCCCGCGCGCTCGTCTCTCTCCAGCAGAACAACCAGGCCGTGCTCACCGACAACGAAGGTCGCTTCCACTTTGAAGCAGTCTCTGCGGGCCAGGTCACGCTGACCGCCAAGCGGCCCGGCTTCGCCGGCGACCTCGGCTCCCCGGTGACCTTCCAAGCAGTAACCGTACCCGCCGCGATGGCCGTGACGATCCCCATGACCCCGCAGTGCACCATCACCGGCCAGCTCCTGCTCTCCGGCGACGACGCGCCGGACTCGCTCCAGGTGCAACTGCTCCGTCGGGATGTTCAGAACGGGCACGGCCGCTGGACTATCTTCCGCAACACCGAGTCCACCAGCGAAGGCCGCTTCCGCTTTGGCGACCTGCCACCCGGCTCCTATCTGGTGCACGTCGGCGTCTCCCTCGACCCGGTGCCCGCCCGTCCCCCGGCTTCGACTCCCGCAGCCCCGCAGAAGCCCCGCACCGGCTACGTCCCGGCCTACTATCCCGGGGTGAGCGAGCTCTCGGCCGCAGGCGTGCTCACCCTCAAGGCCGGCCAGCAGGCTGAGGCCAGGATGCAGCTCTTGCATGCAGCCTTCTATCCGGTCGCCATTCCGGTGGCCAACAGTGAAGACGCGCGCGGCGTCACGTTTGAAGTCACCAGCGATGCCTTCCTGGGCATTCCCGCTCGGCTCTCGCAGCAGGACGGCATGGTGCACGTTGACCTGCCGCCAGGCCACTACCTTCTCTCGGCGGCGAGCTTCGGTCCGCGCCCGATCAGTGGCGAGCGCGAGTTCGATGTCAGCGGGAGTGGCGCTGAGCGGCCAGGCCCGATCGCCCTGCTCCCGGTCAGCCGCATCCCCGTCACCGTCCACGAGGAGCTGCTGCACCCGCCCGCCACCGACGCTTCCTCGAACACCCCCGTGACCGCGGCTACCCAGATCAGCCTCAACCTGCAGCGGCAGGGCAGCCTCGGCTCCACACGTGGCCGGAGAGCCAGCCTTGAGGACGACGCCGGCTCCGGCTCCTCCGGCGTCTCGCAGCTCGTCGGAGCCGCCCCCGGCAAGTACTGGGTCGAGGCCACGGCTCACAACGGCTACATCGCCTCCATGCGCAGCGGTGGGGTCGACCTGCTTACCAACCCGCTGACAGTCCACCCCGACGGCTCCGCCTCCCCGATCGACGTCACCGTCCGCGATGATTACGCACACTTGTCGGTCACCCTCGGCTCCGCGCTCACCTCCTCGACCGAATCCCTCTTCCTGCACCTGGTGCCGACCACCGGTGCCGGTGCCGCTGACTACGCTCCCCGGGTACAGCCCACCCTGTCGACCAACAATATGAATATGGCGCCCGACAGTTACCTGGTCTTTGTCTCGCACAGCCGCGAGCCGATTGAGTATCGCAACCCGTCTGTGATGAGCCAGCTCGCAGGCAAGAGCCAGACGGTCGACCTCCAACCAGGCGCCTCCGCATCCGTGACCGTCGATAGCCTCGTCGATGCGGCGACGGACTTGTCCGCCGAGGCCGCACCATGACCTGCTGGACTAGTACACGGGCTCGACGGACTTGCGCACGGACTTGGCCAGGGGTTTCCGCCCGGAGTTGGCCAGGGGTCTGTGCCCGCATCTGTCTCGCGGCCTGCGCAAGGGCTTGCGCTTCCACTCGCCATCGGGCTGACGCTCTGCGCCGACGAATCCATCCCCACGCCTGTGCGTGCTGCACGTTGCTGCTCGCCCTTGGCCTGGCCTGCCTGGATCAGCAAACCCTCTCGGCCCAGGCCGCCGACTCCCGCATCACCGGCCATATCGTAAACGCCGAGACCGGTGCTCCCCTCGCCGGCGCCTCGGTCGCCCTCCTGCCCGTCGCGGACGGCGCAGCAATCTCCGCCGATGACCAGGCGCCCCGCCGCAGCCGCCGGGCTGGCCGCGGCGGCAGCGAAAGCAGCGGTCAGCGGCCGAGCGCTCTCGCCGCCGCCACCACGACCGACGACGGCGCCTTCTCCTTCAATCATCTGGGCCCCGGCAAGTACTCCCTGCAGGCCAGCCGGCGCGGCTTCCTTACCGCTGCCTACCAGGAGCACGGCTTCTACTCCACCGCCGTCGTCACCGGCGCGGGGCTCGTCAGCGAGGGGCTCACACTCCGGCTTTCGCCCGGCGCCGTCATCGCCGGCTCTCTTCTCGACAGCGCGGGCGACCCGGTCGAGCAAGGCGTCGTCAACCTCTACCGGCTGAACGATGACGGCCTCAGCAGCATCCACATGTACCGATCCACCACCATCGATGACGTGGGCGCCTACGAGTTCGCACACCTGCCCCCCGGCACCTACTTCGTCTCCGCCACCGGCCGCGTCTGGTATGCCACAGGCGTTTTATCTCAACCGGGCGAAGCAGCCTCATCCGTGCAGCAGAAGAATCTAGCCAGCCTGGATCTCGCCTACCCGCGCACCTTCTATGCCGACTCCACCGACGCCAACGCCGCCACCCCGGTGCCCATACGCGGCGGCGAACACCTCCGCATCGACCTCCACCTGCAGGCCCTTCCCGCCGTGCATATGAGCTACACCTTGCCAGCAAGCAATGGAGAGGACCGGGACGCCTCACGCTTCCCCAGCTTCTTTCAGCCCGTCTTCGGCGACCGCGAACCGGCCTCCGAGGTGATGACCGGCGGTACCGAGTCCAACGGTCAACGGACCCTTTTGATCTCTCTTCCTCCCGGCGACTACGACGCCGAGGTAAACGGCCGCATGGTGCCGGTGCATGCTGCAGGCGACGCGATCCTCGACGCTTCCAGCGGCACCGCCTCCACATCCGTCTCCGGCAAGCTCGCCCCGGTAGCCGGCGCAACGCTCTCCGGTCCAGTTGAGCTCATGCTTCAGCCCACAGACGGGCGTGGCGGCTCAACCCTCTCCGCCGTCGCTCGCGAGGGCAGCTTCAGCTTCGAGCAGGTGCATGCCGGCGCCTACGAACTGAGCGCACAGTCTGAAGGTCATACGCTGTCCATCGTGCAGCTGGCCGCGAGCGGCGGCACGCTCAACGGGCATGTTTTTGAGGTGGGCACCCAGCCGATCGCGCTGGCTGCCACGCTCGCCCCGGCCTCGGCAATGCTCGCCGGCTACGTGCGCAAACCAGCCGCCGCGACCACGGACAGCAGCGCTGCCGGCGACCCGGCTTCAGGCGCGATGGTGGTCTTGGTGCCCCAATACGCCGCCGACCACAGCCTCTACCGGCGCGACCAGTCCGACTCCGATGGCAGCTTTACTCTCCGCCAGGTGCCCGCAGGCCGCTATACGCTGCTCGCGATCGAGGACGGCTGGGAGCTCGACTGGGCGCGCCCCGAGGTCATCGCCCACTACCTCCCCGGCGGCCAGCCAGTCACCATCCCTGCCACCAGCACCGGCACCATCCATCTGCAGAAACCGGTGATCGTCCAGCCCCGCTAGCTCTGGGCTGGCAAGCAGACCTCGGTGTTGCTCGTGCGTGATCCGCGCTTGCTACTTACGTCGCCAACGCTTCGAGCCTCTTCAAGTGGGCTTGCTCAAGTTCCTCCGCGTGCGGAGGGCGCACGCCGCACCAGCCAAAAAAGGCGCCCCTTTACGGGACGCCTTCTCGATCTTGACTGAGAAAACAAATCAGCTCAGCAACGCTTTCGCTCAGAGAACCACTCTCGAGCAAACGCCGGGTCGCGCTTGCTTGAAACTACGCCTGCGGCTCTTCCCCAGGCTGCTGCTCGCTCATCGCCTTCTGCATCTCTTCGCGACGCTTCTCGCGTGCCTCAGCCCGTTTCTGCCGCTTCTCATCGAGCACCTGCTCTGCGCCCAGCAACTCGATAGAGGCAGTCTCGCCTCCATCGCCCTTGCGGAAGCCGGTGCGCACAATCCGCAGATAGCCACCTGTCCGGTCGCCATAGCGCGGCGCGACTGTATCAAAAAGCCGCGTCACTGACTCGCGCGTCATCATGAAGGCCAGCGCTTGGCGCCTCGAATGCAGATCGCCCTTCTTGCCCAGGGTGATCATCTTTTCAACGAGTGGCCGCACGGCCTTCGCCTTGGTCACGGTGGTCTCGACACGGTCTTCCAGTAGAATGGACGTAGTCAGGTTGCGCAGCAGCGCGCGACGGTGACTTGGATTGCGTCCGAGTTTGAATCCTGCTTTGCGATGGCGCATGACGTCTCTCTTGTCTTCGAAAAATCTTGAAAATCTATCTCTTAGAGCCTTGGCCGCCCGACGCTTGCGCGCCGAGCGGCTCTCAACCTAAAAGTTCTCTGTCTCATTCTGCAGCGGCATGTCCACATCGTCGTCGAGGATCTCATCTTCCTCGTCATCAAAGCGGCTGTAGCTTGCCGCAGCCAGCGTGGCCGAAGGCAGAATGCTCGTCGGCCCCGGTACCGCGTTGCCGTTCTCGTCGATCTTCATGCCGAGTGACAAGCCCATCTGCGCAAGGATTTCCTTGATCTCGTTCAAGCTCTTGCGGCCGAAGTTCTTGGTCTTCAGCATCTCGGCTTCGGTCTTCTGCACCAACTCGCCGATGGACTGAATGTTCGCATTCTTCAAGCAGTTATAGCTGCGAACGCTCAGCTCCAGTTCCTCGACCGAACGGTTCAGGTTGTCGTTGCGCAGCTGCATCCGGCCTTCATCCGAGTGGCCTTCGAGCTCAATCTCTTCCTCGAAGTTGATGAAGATTGACATGTGATCCTTGAGCAACTTCGCAGCCAGGCCCACGGCATCGGCCGGCATCACCGAAGCATTGGTCCACACCTCGAGCGTCAGCTTATCGTAGTCGGTGATCTGCCCAAGACGCGCTGCATCGACCGCGTAGTTCACCTTCCGTACCGGCGAGTGCACCGAGTCGACCGGAATAAAACCGATGCCAAGATCTTGGTCGAAGTTCTTATCCGCCGAGATGTAGCCACGGCCCCGCTTGAGGCGCATCTCCATGTCTAGCTTCCCGCCCTCGGAGACAGTCGCGATATAGACGTCCTTGTTCAGTATCTCGACATCGCCATCGGCCTCGATCATGCCTGAGGTCACCACACCCGGCTGCTCCACGCGCAGGTAGAGCGCCTTTGGGCCCTCGCCGTTCAGCTTGAAAGGCACCTGCTTCAGGTTCAGGATGATGTCGGTCGCATCCTCGACCACGCCGGTGATCGACTGGAACTCGTGCAGTACACCCTCGATCTTGACCGCGGTCACGGCCGCGCCTTCAATCGAAGACAGCAGCGTACGTCGAAGCGCGTTGCCGATCGTGGTGCCAAAGCCGCGCTCAAAGGGCTGCGCACTGAACTTGCCATAGCTGTCAGTTAATGTTTCGGTGTCGACAGCCAGACGCTTGGGGCGTTGAAAACCTCTCCACAACATGCGGTACTCTCCTTGCGCAGCCTCGCGAAGCATTCTGCTCGGTCGTGCGCGGTGTTACTCCAGCTTACAAAATCAAGTCCCCTACGCGGGAGGCGGCCACTTCGTGGCGGGTCTACCGCGCTTCGCGCCTGAGAGGATGAGATATCCCCGGTAGTTCTCGGGCATGACTCATTCTCTGCGCCGCAGGCTGAGAACACGCTACGAAGTGGCCACCAGCCGCGCAGGCGGTCTTGCTCTTACTTCGAGTAAAGCTCAACAATCAGCTGCTCATTGACCGGCAACTGAATATCTTCGCGGCGCGGCAGCGCGATGATCTTGCCTGAAAGCTCTGCCGGGTTGGTCGACAACCAGGCCGGCGCAGGCTGGTGCGAGGCGAACTCGCGCGAGCTCTCAATCACGGTCAGCTTGCTGCTATTCGGACGAATCTTGATCTCGTCGCCGACCGAAACCTGGTACGAAGGAATGTTCACCTTGCGGCCATTCACTTCCACGTGCCCATGGCGCACAATCTGCCGAGCCTGACGGCGCGAGCTTGCATAGCCCAGCCGATACGCAACATTATCCAGGCGACGCTCAAGCTGCTGCAGCAGGATGGCGCCCGTGTTGCCTGTCTGCGTAGCCGCCTTCTCGTAGTAGGCGCGGAACTGGCCTTCGAGCGCAAAGTAGATGCGCTTGGCTTTTTGCTTCTCGCGCAGCTGCAGGCCGTAGCCCACGATCTTCGCCTTACGGCTTTGCCCATGCTGTCCAGGTGCAAAGTTACGCTTCTCGATCGCACACTTGTCAGAAAAGCAGCGTGTGCCTTTTAGAAAAAGCTTCATGCCTTCGCGACGGCAAAGGCGGCAAACAGGTCCGGTATAACGTGCCAAAAGAACTCTCCTCAAACTCAGGTGACGATCGGTTTACGCGGCAAGCCGTTTCCTCCCGATCCAATTGGTTGACCCTACGCGCAGCGCGACTACCCGCCACGAAGTGGCCGCCAGCCGTTCAGGCGGTCCTGCCGTTGTTACACACGCCGCCGCTTGGGCGGCCGGCAACCATTATGCGGAATCGGCGTCACATCGCGGATCGAGCGCACATCGATGCCTGCAGCAGCCAGCGCACGTACCGCTGACTCACGCCCCGAACCCGGCCCACTTACCCGTACATCAACCGACCGCAACCCATGATCACGCGCCTGATTGGCCGCATTCTGCGCAGCCTGCTGCGCCGCAAACGGCGTGCCCTTGCGCGACCCACGAAAGCCCAGCGACCCTGAAGACTTCCACGACAGCGTATTGCCCTGCCCGTCAGTGATTGTCACGATGGTGTTGTTGAACGTTGCCTGGATATGGACCAAGCCAAACGGAACATTCTTCCGCTCACGCTTCTTGAACTTCTTGTTCTTCGCGCTCTTGGCGGCGGCGCCGCCCTTCTGCTGCTGCTGCTTCGCCATTACTTGGTCACCTTCTTCTTGCCGGCTACCGTGCCCTTGCGCGGGCCCTTGCGGGTGCGCGCGTTGGTGTGCGAACGCTGGCCGCGCACTGGTAGATTGCGACGGTGACGCTGCCCACGGTAAGACTGAATATCGATAAGCCGCTTGATGTTCATCGAGACGTCCTTGCGCAGATCGCCTTCAATGCCACCCTCGGCCTCGATCACCTGGCGAACCCGGTTGATCTCTTCCTCGCTGAGGGTCTGCAGCTTGCGAAACGGATCGATGTCAGCCTTGATCAGGATGCGCAGCGCGCGCGGATCGCCAATGCCATAGATGTAAGTGAGCGCAATCCGTGCCTGCTTGTTGCCCGGCAGATCGACGCCAGCAATACGTGCCATGCTTGCCCTTCTTGTGCCTCAGAGAGAACTCTGCTCATCCTCGACGGTTATGCCCGGCGCCTTAGCAAACCGGCCCGGACTGGTGAAGCGGAGCCGAAAGGTTCATCGCAAGCTCATACGAGCTAACTCGCCTTTCGGGCCGCTGAGCCTGACTCCGGCTCAGGGAGGAAGACGCCAGACTTGCCTTAGCCCTGGCGCTGCTTATGCTTCGCGTTCTCACAGATCACCCGCACTACCCCGCGACGGTGAATCACCTTGCACTTGTCACAAATCTTCTTAACCGATGCACGAACCTTCATAAATTTTCCCCTGTAACAGGCCAACGCTGCCAGACCGAACCACAAGCAACCAACCCTGGAAAAACAACCGGCCTGTTCGCTCTCGCCTCTTGGCTTGCCATTTACCCTGCTCGTTTTACGCGCCTGTTACTTGTACCGATAGACGATCCGGCCCCGGGTCAGATCGTACGGACTAAGCTCAACTGCCACGCGGTCCCCAGGCAGGATACGAATGAAATTCTTCCGCATCCGCCCTGAGACATGCGCCAGCACCTGGTGCTTGTTCTCAAGCTCGACCTTGAACATCGCATTCGGCAACGTCTCAACCACCGTCGCCATCACTTCAATCGCATCTTCCTTCGACAAACCCTATCCCGCCTTGCACCCGGGCTCGCTTGCGCCGCACACCCGGGACCCTCTCTCGCCGCGCTACCAACTTCTGCGCGTGTGCGCTTCCTGTTCAGCTACCCCGCTTGACTCTGCGCGACCGCCAGCAAACCTCTAAGCGCTTCGCCGCAGACCCTTTTACACGTCACCCTCGGCAATTTTTGAGCACCCCCGGCTACCGGCGACCCCTCATCGAGTCAGCACCGACACTCCGCCTGCCGTCACGGCGACCGTGTGCTCAAAGTGTGCGCTCAGGCTCCCATCTGCCGTGACCGCGGTCCAACCATCGCTCAACGTCTCGACGCCGGCTCGCCCGACGTTCACCATCGGCTCAATGCAGAAGACCATGCCCTCCCGCAGCTTCATGCCCCGGCCACGTTGCCCGTAGTTCGGCACCTGAGGGTCTTCATGCAGCCTGGCTCCTATCCCGTGCCCTACAAACTCCCGGACCACGCTAAAGCCTTCCGCCTCAACCACTTCCTGCACAGCCGCGCCAATGTCGCCTAACGTGGCCCCGGAGAGTACCGCCTCAATGCCGCTGGCGAGCGACGCCTCGGTGACCTGGAGCAGCTTCTCCGCCCTCGGAGCGAGCTTGCCCACCCCCACCGTCATCGCCGAATCGCCATAGAACCCGTCCATCACCACGCCGGTATCGATTGAGACGATGTCTCCATCCCGCAGCACTTTCTTCGCCGACGGAATCCCGTGCACCACTTCCGAGTTCACGCTGGTGCACAGCACACACGGGTAGCCGCGATACCCCTTGAAGGCCGCTTTCACTCCCAGCGCCTCGATCTTCGCAGCCGCAACCGCCTCAAGATCCATCGTGCTGGCGCCTGCCTTCACATGCGGCCTGACCGCCTCGAGCAGCTCGCGAACCACGCCACCCGCCCGTCGCATCTTCTCAATCTCCTGCGGCGTCTTGATCATCACTGCCATGCCACTAACACCTTTTCCAGTCATCCAGCCCGCACTACACCCGGGCTTCGCGCAGAGCCTGCACATGCGCCATGACGGCAGCTGCGACCTTCTCCACCGATTGTTCGCCGTCTACCTCGGCCAGTCGTCCCTGCGCTCGGTAGTGCTCGATCACCGGGGCAGTCTGGTCTTCGTACGAGCGCATGCGCCCTTCAAAGACCGCCTCGGTATCATCCTGGCGGCTGGTCAACTCGCTTCCGTCCAGGTCGCAGGTACCCTCCACTTTGGGAGGGTGCAGGTAGACGTTGTAGATACTGCCGCAGGCGGGACACATACGCCGGCCTGTGACGCGGCGCAGTAACTGAGTATACTCGACGCGCACGTTCACAGCAACCACCGGCAGGCTCGGAGGAAGCTCGCGCCCTGCTCCATGGCTTCCTTCTCCGGTTGCTCCCGGGTCACCAGCCAGCTGCTCATCCAGCCAGATTGCCTGGCCCAGAGTGCGAGGGAAACCGTCCAGAATGTAGCCGCGCTCCGTATCCGGCTCTCTCAGCCGCTCAGCGACCATCTGGTTTACCAAGTCATCGGGCACCAGCTGGCCGCTTTGCATCAGCGCCTGCGCCTGTTTGCCCAACTCCGTCTTGCCCACCACGTGGCCTCGGAGCAGGTCACCGGTAGAGATCTGTGGCACCCCCCAGGCTTCGACGATCGCCTTGGCCTGGGTTCCTTTGCCGGCACCAGGGGCACCCATCAGCAGGATAGGGCCTGGCGTCGCAACCGCAGCTTTGTTCGCGATCTCGGGCGCGGGCCCGCCTGCTTCCGCCACCTACCAGCTCCGCCTTCCGCGTACCCGGCTCTTAGACGAGAAGCCCTCGTAGTGGCGCATGATCATCTGCGACTCCACCTGGTTAACCGTGTCCATCGCGACGCCAACTACGATCAAGAGCGATGTGCCGCCAAAGTAGAAGTTGAATCCCAGCCCATTGGTCATCCACAGCGGCAGGTGCTCGAAGATTCCACCCACAAACGGCAGATGGTTCAGGTGGATGCCCGAGATCAGGATCGTCGGCACCAACGAGATCAAGATCAAGTAGATCGCACCGACCAGCGTCAGCCGCGTCAGGATGTCGTTCAAGTAATCCGATGTCCGACGCCCCGGCCGGATGCCCGGGATGAACCCGCCATACTTGCGCATGTTGTCCGCAATATCATCCGGCCGAAAAACGATCGAGATATAGAAGTACGCGAAGAAGATGATCGCAACTGCCTGCAGCAGCACGTACCAGGGCTCGCCGGCGCGCAGGTTATCGAAGATCCGCGATAAAAATGCACTGTTGCGCACAAAAGCAGCTTGCGAAAAAAGCAGCGGCGCCGAGAGCACCGAGGCTGCAAAGATAACCGGCATCACGCCGCCCGAGTTCACCTTCAGCGGCAGATGCGTCGACTGGCCGCCCATCATCCGTCGCCCGACGATGCGCTTAGCATACTGCACCGGCACCCGGCGCTCCGAGCGCTCCACGTACACAATAAAGGCGACCAGCGCGACCATCGCCGCGATCAGCAGCACCAGCGCGGGAATGGTCAGCGCGCCAAATTTCTGAGTGCGCGCCACATCCACCAGCTCGGCCACTGCGTGCGGCAGCCCCACCACAATGCCGGCAAAGATGAGCAGGCTCATCCCGTTGCCGATTCCGCGATCGGTGATCTGTTCGCCCAGCCACATGATGAATGCCGTACCGGTAGTGAGGGTCAGCACCGTCATTAGCGTAAACTGCCAACCCGGATTCAAGACCAGCTGCTGGCCGCCGGCGCCATGCGAGAGCGTCAGTGCGATCGCGGTCGACTGCACGATGCCCAGCAGCACCGTCACATAGCGAGTCCACTGGGTAATCTGCCGGCGCCCGGCCTCGCCTTCCTTCTGCAGCCGCGCCAGCGGCTCGTAGACCACCGTCAACAGCTGGAAGATGATCGACGCCGTGATGTACGGCATGATGCCGAGCGCGAAGACCGTCAGCTTGCGCAGGTTGCCACCCGAGAACAGGTCCACCAGCCCCAGTGGCGACCCGTTCTGCTGGTTGAAGAACTGCTCGAGCGCGGCCGTGTTGACCCCCGGCGTCGGGATATGCGCGCCGAGCCTGTAGATGGCGAGCATCGCCAGGGTGAAGAGCACGCGATTGCGCAGGTCAGGGATCCGGAAGATGTTGGCGAACTTCTCAAGCATGGCGAGTCTTCCTGCGGGTTGACGTTCAGCTTCCAAGATCGAAAACCGCCTGCGCGGCTTCACTTCACGTGCTAGGTGGTCCGAAGCAAGATAAATTTCATGTGACCCTTCTATAAGGAAGGGTCGCCGGAGCCGAAGCTCCTCCAGCAAGCATGGCAGGAGAAGTGAACTGGCGGCCACTTCGTGGCGGATCTACCCCGTCACTCCGTGCGTCGCTCCTGCTCTCCTGGCGCCGGCTGGAGATGCCATCGCAGAAGCTTGCTGGTTAGACGACACAGAGAAGAGGCGAGCGCACTGGCGCCTGCCTCCTCCTGATTATCGCCGATTTCGACTACGCTGCATTGGTTTCCGCAGCGGGCCCGCCCAGCAGCACTACCTTGCCACCGGCCTTTTCGATCTTCTCCTGAGCCGACTTCGAGAACTTATGGGCATGCACCGTGATGGCGGCGTGCAGCTCGCCATTGCCGAGAACCTTCAGCAGCTCATTGCGCCGCTTCAGAAAACCTAGCTCGCGCAGCCGGTCATAGCTCAGCTCGGTCTCACCCATCTCCGCGATCCGGTCCAGGTTCAGCACCGTGTACTCGGTCCGAAAGATATTCGTAAACCCGCGCTTCGGCATACGCCGATGCAGCGGCATCTGTCCGCCTTCAAAGCCCCGCATCAGGCTCGAACCCGATCGCGAGCCCTGGCCCTTGTGTCCACGGCCGGAGGTCTTGCCAGTACCCGAACCCATGCCGCGGCCGATACGCTTCTTGTTACGGTTCGCCTTCTTAGGCGCCCGCAGATTCGATAGATTCATCATTCCCTCGCTCAACGCCGGCCTCAGCCGACTCGCATTTTGTAAGAGTGATTCCCAGACCGCCTACGCGGCTGGCGCCCACTTCGTGGGGAGTACTCTGCCTGCGGCGCTTCAAGAGTGGAGAGCCCCCTATTTCTGGGGCTCTACACTCTTGGGACTCGAAGGGTCTGTAGACGCGCCACGAAGTGGCCGCCAGCCGCGCAGGCGGTTTCGCTCCTACTCGACCACCCGCACCAGGTGCGGGATCTTTGCCACCATCCCGCGAATCGACGGCGTGTCTTCCCGCTCGACAATCTGATTCAACCGCGTGAAGCCCAGGCCCTTGACCACCAGCTTGTGCTTGACCGGTGCCTGGATCTTCGACCGAAAGTATTGCAGCCGCAACACCGGCTTGGTTTCTATCTCTGCCATCACTTAAAACTCCTCCTGGCCTACAGCTCTTGTACTGTCTTGCCCCGCAGCGCGGCTACTTCTGCGCGGTCCCGCAGCTGCACCAGCGCGTCGAAGGTCGCCTTGATCACGTTGTGGGGATTTGCCGTACCCAGGCTCTTGGTCAGCACATTCTGCACCCCAGCCGAGGTCATCACCGCCCGCACCGCGCCACCTGCGATCACGCCCGTGCCTTCAGGCGCCGGCTTGAGCAGCACCTGGCCCGAGCCGAAGCGGCCCAGCACCTGGTGCGGGATCGTGGTCTCAGTCAGGTTAATCCGAACCAAATTCTTCTTCGCCGATTCGATGCCCTTGCGGATCGCCTGCGGCACTTCCTTCGCCTTGCCTGACCCGTAGCCCACCACGCCCGAAGTCGGGTCTCCGACCACCACCAGCGCCGCGAACGACATGTTCTTTCCGCCCTTGACGACCTTGGTCACGCGATTGATCGCGACGACCTGGTCCTTCAGATTGAACTGGCCCGCATCGAGCTTTCTCTTCAACATTGCCATCGTCTCTCAATTCCTTCTGGACAGACTTCACCACTGCCCTTTGCCACACATCATCCACTCGCAAACAGTGCCTAGAAGTCCAGTCCAGCCTCGCGTGCTGCATCGGCGAGCGCCTTGATGCGTCCGTGGTAAAGGTAGCCGCCCCGGTCAAAGACCACCTTCTTGACGCCCTTCTCCTGGGCTCGCTCGGCGATCAGCTTGCCGATCTCCTTGGCCGCGGCAATGTTGCCCCCGGTAGCCAGCTTGGTCGTCACCGTCGAAGCAGAGGCGAGCGTGGTGCCCTGCTGATCGTCGATGACCTGCGCATAGATGTGATTGAGCGAGCGATACACGTTGAGACGAGGCCGCTCGGCCGTTCCAGCCAGCTTGCGGCGGATGCGTGCATGCACCGTCTGGCGAATCTCATTTCTCTTAACCTTGGGAATCATCTCTCTTCCTTCCTAAAGACGAAGCCGCCTCGGGCAACTTCGTTCGGGAGCAGCTGACTGGTGAGTCGCCACCCATGGCAAGCAGGCTTATGCAAACACCTGGCTGCTCGTGCTCTCTGTCCTGCTCTCAATCGATCCCTCTGCCATCGCCCAATACGTGTCATCCTGAGCGAAGCGAAGGACCTGCTCTTGCTCGTCTGCGACTTAGAACACAAGGCCACAGTCGCCAGCCGCACGTACGCTTACTTCGAGCCGGTCTTGCCAACCTTCTTCTTCAACTTCTCACCCACATACCGCACACCCTTGTTCTTGTAAGGATCCGGCTTGCGCAGCGACCGCATATCGGCCGCCACCTGGCCAACCTTCTGGCGGTCGATGCCGGAGAGGGTGAGCCGGGTCTGCTTGGGATCAATCGCCGCAGTGATCCCGGTCGGCAGAGGAAACTCGATCGGATGCGAGTACCCGAGGGTGAAAACCACCATCTTGGGTCCCTTCATCTCCACGCGATACCCGATCCCGACGATGTCAAGCTCCTTGGTCCAGCCCTTGGTCACACCCTCGACCGCGTTAAAGACCAGCGCCCGGGTCAACCCGTGGATGCCGGCCTGCGAGTCGTTGTCGCGCGTGGCATGGATGAATCCGTCCGCCGTCTCTAGTTTGATCCCGGACGGGATCGCCTGCTCGACCTTTCCCTTCGGGCCCTCGACGACAATCGTGTTACCCAGCACCGTGTACTTTACCCCGGTCGGCAAGGGGATCGGCTTTCTTCCAATGCGTGACATCTGTTTCCATCCTTCTACGGCTTGCGAGTCCCGCGCTCCTCTTTCAAGAGACCACGTTCCACTGCAGCCGGCAGGCTTGCTTGCCCCTGCCCTTACTCAACTCATCCCGCGACAACGTAGCGGCCACAACCGTTCAGCCTCTCAGCCGTTCGGCACCGCGCCCAGAGGGCGCAGCCGCCTGGACGGCCAGCCCTCACCAGACTTCGCAGAGAAACTCGCCGCCAACGCCTTCGCGCCGCGCCTGGCGTCCGGTCATCACGCCGCGCGGCGTGGTCAGGATCGAGATCCCGAGTCCCCCCTGCACGCGCTTGATCTCGTCGCGCCCGATATACACCCGGCATCCAGGCCGCGAGATGCGCGCCAAGTCCCGGATCGCTGGCTCATTGTTCGCGCCGTACTTGAGATACACCCGGATGACGTTGTGGCCATCCTCTTCAGCTGCTTTGAAGTTGGCGATGTAACCCTCTTCCTTGAGGATCCGAGCGATCTCGGCCTTGAGTTTCGAAGCGGGCACGTCCAGCTTCTGGTGCCGCGCACGGATGGCGTTGCGGATACGAGCTAGAAAATCAGCTACCGGGTCGGTCAGGTTCATTGGCTCTCCTCATCCCCCGTTCGCTCTGCAAAGCCAGAGAACCAGCGAAGATGTCTTGTCGACTTGGCAAGCACTGCCACCAAGTCTCTTGCTTTTGCACGCCTCAGCCCTAATCGCGAAGGCGCAAGTTACCCAGCGGCCCCGCAGGGCCTTGGCCTGTGCTATCAGCCAGTGCTTACCAGCTGGACTTCACCACGCCTGGAATATCGCCGCGCAGGGCCAGCTGCCGGAAGCACAGCCGGCAGATACCGAACTTGCGCAGAAAAGCCCGCGGCCGTCCGCACAGCTGGCAGCGGTTATGCTGGCGGCACTTGAACTTCGGTTTTCTCGCATCCTTAACGCGTTTTGCTGTGGTTGCCATAGTCTCTCGTCTTCCTTGCTTGTTGCGCGTGCCCTGCCTACTACTTTGCCCGTTCGCTTAGCCTGTTCTTCTGCTTGTTGCTCGGCACTAGGCCGTCTGGCGGAAAGGGATGCCAAAACTCTTCAGCAGCGCGCGCGCCGAGTTATCGTCGGCCGCGCTGGTCACAATCGTGACATTCATGCCCTTCAGCTTTTCGACCTTCGAGTAGTCAATTTCCGGGAAGATTAGCTGGTCGCGCATGCCGAGCGTGTAGTTGCCGCGTCCATCGAAACTCTTGGTCGAAACACCGCGAAAATCCCGTACCCGCGGGAGCCCAACCGAAATAAGCCGGTCCAAAAACTCATACATAATGTCACCGCGCAGGGTCACCATCGCGCCAATCGGCATACCCTCGCGCACCTTAAAGGCGGCGATAGACTTCTTGGCTCGCGTAGTCACCGGCTTCTGCCCGGCGATCGCGCCCAGATCCGCGACCAGCGGGTCCAGCAGCTTCGAGTTTTGCGTCGCCTCACCTAGCCCCATATTGAGAACGATCTTCTCAATCCGCGGCACGGCCATCGTGTTCTTCAGACCCAACTCCTTCTGGAGCGCGGGCTTGATCTCGGCCTGATACTTCTCCTTCAAACGTGCTGCCATCCTCGCCTCACTTCTTTCTCTTCCGGTCTCGGAGTGGCCCAAGCGGCCGTGTACCGTTGCGGAAGCGCTGCCTGCTCTGCTGTCACCCGCCTGCAACCCGAATACCACCCAGGCGGGCGCTGTTTTCGTCCGCCGTTCCCCGCTACCGCTTCTTGACCGGCAGCGCCTTGTCGCACTTGCGGCAGATGCGTACCTTGGTCTCGCCTTCGACGCGAAACCCGACCCGCGTCGGCCCGCAGTCCGGGCACCAGAGCATCACGTTCGAGACCGAGATCGCCGCTTCCTGCTCAGCGATGCCGCCCTTCACATTCTTCTGCGGGTTCGGCTTCACATGCTTCTTGACCATGTGCACGCCTTCGACCAGCACCTTGCCTGTCTCTGGCATCACCCGCAGCACCCGGCGCTGCTTGACCAGGTCCCGGTCGCTGCCGCTCACCACCACCACGCGATCTTCGCGCTGTATCTTCAACCCTGCCATACACACCACTCCTCTGCTTTGGACCGCTCCCGACGCCCTTCGACCGCTCTCGCGACCGGGATGACGAAGGACTAAATGACTTCGGGCGCGAGCGAAACGATCTTCAAAAACTTCTTATCGCGCAGCTCGCGGGCGACTGGCCCAAAGACACGCGTGCCCACCGGCTCGCCGGCATCGTTGATCAGCACCGCGGCATTAGAGTCAAAGCGGATATAGGTTCCGTCCCGGCGCCGCACTTCCTTGCGCGTGCGCACGATCACCGCCTTGACCACCTTGCCCTTCTTGACCTGCCCGTCCGGCGAGCTCTCCTTGACCGCGGCTGTGACCACATCGCCCAGGCCCGCCTTCTTGCCGCTCGATCCACCGAGCGGCAGAATGACCTGAAGCTTGCGGGCGCCCGAGTTGTCGGCCACCTCCAGCATGGTACGCATCTGCACTGCCATTGAAACTCTCCCTCTTCGCTACCGAGCGGCTCGCGCCGGATCTGCTGCTTGTTCCCTGCTACTAAAATTCAAAGGCCTAAACCGAGACCCCTACCGAGACCCAGGCGCGACTCAGATCAAGGCCTAAACCGAACCGAGTTGTCAGCCTAGGCCGGCCGCACCAACCAGGCCTGCCCGGACGAACTACTTGGCGGCGCTCGTCCGTGCCGCTTCCTCGGCTTGCGCGAGGGCTGACCGGCGCACAATCTCTTCAAGATTCCAGCGCTTCAGCTTAGACAGCGGCCGGGTCTCGCGGATCCGCACCACGTCCCCTACCCGGGCTGAGTTCTGCTCATCATGCGCGTAGAACTTCTTGTTGGTCTTCATCACCCGCTTGTACTTGGGGTGCGCCTTGCGCATCTCGATCTCAACCACGATCGTCTTCTGCATCTTGGTCGAGACCACCTGGCCGACCTTCTCGTTGCGGCGCGACTCGCGCTCCGCCCCTGACTCTACCTCTACCTGCCCTGCGACTGCCTCAGCCATGGCTTAGCGCGTTCCCTTCTTGCTCTTGCTCTCAACCGTCAAAGCCGTCGCACCCCGAATACCCAGCGCGCGCTCTCGCTCGACCGTCTTGATCCGCGCGATGTCCTTCTTCAGCTCGCGCAGCTTCTTAACGCCTTCTTTTTGCCCAAGACTTAGCTGAAAACGCAGCCGGAAGCTCTGCTCGGCAGCCCTGGTCTCTTCCACACGGAGGTCCTGGTCTCCCAGGTTACGAATCTTGCTGATTTCCATAGTGCATCTCTTCTCTCTCGAGGACGCCGATCGATCTGGCTCGACCGGGTCTCCTCTCCGATTTGCTTGCCTAGCTGGTGCCGGCCTTGCGCCCCGCACCGCTGTCTACCTCTTTGCTGCTTTGCCCCGGTGCCAACTGCCCGGCGTCTATACTGCACTGCCCTCGCGTGCCCCCTCGAGGAGGAAAGCGGGCCCAACGTAACGTCACCCATCCCGACTCAAGCAGCCCCGCTGAAAGCGAGCTTCACTGAGGCAGAGCTTTGACTACTTCGCGACCACCGTTGCCTTCACATCATGCCGCTGCACGAAACGTACCTTCAGCGGCAGTTTGTGCGAGGCCAGCCGCATGGCCTCCTGCGCGATCTCGGGCGTGACGCCCTCCATCTCGAAGAGCACCTTGCCCGGTCGCACCACCGCCGACCAGTGGTCCGGCGCGCCCTTGCCCTTGCCCATACGAGTCTCGGCCGGCTTCTTGGTGATCGGCTTATCCGGAAAGAGCCGGATCCAGATCTTGCCGCCGCGCTTGATAAACCGCGTCATCGCGATACGGCTGGCCTCAATCTGGCGATCGGTGATATAGCCGCACTCCATCACCTTCAGCCCGTACTCGCCAAACGAGAGTGACGAGCCGCGCCAGGCCTTGCCCTTCATCCGCCCGCGCTGCTGCTTGCGGAACTTTACCTTCTTTGGCATCAACATAAGACAACTCCGCTTGGCTCAAACTCGACGGCAGGCTCACAGCCCTAGCCGCACATACCATAAAGCCGGCCCCGCACCCGCGGGCTCCACTGCTCCACTTACATACCGCGCCAGCCTAGAAGACCGGCGCGGCCACGGCTGCCTGCGGCGCCTGACGACGCTGCTGGTAGATATCCCCGCGGTAGACCCAGGTCTTGATCCCGATGATGCCGTAGGTGGTGTGCGCTTCGGCGAACCCGTAGTCGATATCGGCGCGCAGCGTGTGCAGCGGCAGACGACCCTGCAGATACCACTCGGATCGCGCGATCTCGTTGCCGTTCAACCGGCCTGAAACCCGCACCTTGATGCCCTTGCAGCCAAACCGGAGTGCCGAGTCGACTGCCTTGCGCATCGCCCGGCGAAAGCCCACCCGCTTCTCCAGCTGCAGCGCGATATTCTCGGCTACCAGCTGCGCATCGAGCTCCGGCTTGTTAACCTCAAGAATATCAATAAACACGTCGCGGTTGGTGCGTTTCTGCAGCTCGAGCTTCAGTTTGTCGATCTCTGTGCCCTTGCGCCCGATGATGATGCCCGGCCGCGCGGTACGGATGATGATCCTCAGCTTGTTGCCTGGCCGCTCGATCTCAACCGAGCTCACGCCGGCCGCCTTGAGCTTCTCCTTCAACTCACGCTTGAGCTTGACGTCTTCGACCAGCAGCTTGTCGTAATCGCGCACCACGAACCAGCGTGACCGCCACGGCTTGTTCACACCCAGCCGAAATCCGTAAGGATGGACTTTCTGTCCCATAATTCCCCTTTTACCCTCTTGTTGCGCGCGGCCTTCGCTCGCCGCTGGATCTGTCCGTACTCAACCCGCGCTTAGGCCAGCCCATCACCAGGCGCTAAGCCGTCTGCTGATTCGCCTTCTTTGGTCCGGTCACCGCCTTGCGAGCTACCTTCGGTGCCTTCTCTGCACTCTCCACTGCCTCTGCTACGGAGATGCTGATATGCGCCATCCGGCGCTGGTAGCGAAACGCGCGTCCCATCGGGGCAGGCCGGATCCGCTTCAATCGCGGCCCTTCGTTGGCGATCGCTGTCTTGACGTACAGCTTATCGACATCCAGGTCCAAACCCCGCTCGTCCGAGAGGTAGTTCGCGTTCTGCAGCGCAGACCGCAACACCTTCTCAATGGTCGGGGCAATGCCCTTCTTGGTAAACATGACCACGTTCAACGCCTGCTCGACGCGCAGGCCCTTGATCAGGTCCAGCACCAGCCGCGCCTTTTGCGGCGACACGCGCTGGAACTTCGCCTCGGCGCGAAACTCCCGAGGCACTGCCTTGTCCGTCTTGCCTGACTTATCCGACTTGCTCAGCGTACTGGTTGCCATTAGCTTCTCTTCCTAAAATCCAGATCCATCATCGAGATCCATGCAGGCCCTCTCTCAGGGCCTTACGAGTGTTTACCGACCCTTGGCCGAGCTCTCATTCGACTTCGCGGTGTGGCCCTTGAAGGTCCGGGTGGCGGAGAACTCGCCCAGCTTGTGGCCGACCATATTCTCGGTCACGTACACCGGGATAAACTTGCGCCCGTTATGCACCGCGATCGTATGCCCCACAAACTCGGGAAAGATCGTCGAACGGCGAGACCAGGTCTTGATCACCTTCTTCTCATTCGCCGTGTTCATCGCCTCTACCTTCACCATCAGGTGTCCGTCGATGAATGGACCCTTCTTTGTCGACCGTGCCATCTCTTGTTGTCCTCACCGGCGCTCCAAGCGCCTTGCCTGCTGAGTGTCTGCGCGACTCGCGCCGCCCGACCTGCTACCTACCGAAACCTGCCAACCGAGCCCGACTTATCCCAAACTTATCGCAGACCTATCCCCAAACTTCTCTAAGTCCAGCGCCGCAGGCGCCTTCCGCCGAAGGCCGCCCGCCGACACACGCAGTGTCATTTCTTGCGGCGATTGACGATGAACACATCGGTCCGCTTGTTGTTCCTTGTCTTATAGCCGCGGGTCGGCTGGCCCCACGGGGTGACCGGGTGCCGGCCGCCCGAGGTCTTGCCCTCGCCGCCGCCATGCGGGTGATCGACCGGGTTCATCGACACGCCACGGTTGGCGGGCCGAATCCCCTTCCAGCGATTCCTGCCAGCCTTGCCAATGGTGACATTCTCGTGATCGGTGTTGCCCACCTGGCCGATCGTCGCCATGCACTCCACCAGCACCCGCCGGGTCTCGCCCGAGGGCAGCTTCAGGAGTGCATACTCACCTTCCTTGGCAACCAGCTGGGCTGACCCGCCGGCCGAGCGCACCATCTGCGCGCCCTTGCCCGGCCGCAGCTCCACATTGTGGACCGTGGTGCCGGCCGGAATATGCTTGAGCGGCAGTGCGTTGCCGATCAGGATGTCAGCCTCCGGACCGCTCATGATCAACTGCCCTACCTTCAAGCCTACCGGCTGGATGATGTAGCGCTTCTCGCCGTCCGCGTAGTGGATCAGCGCGATACGCGCCGAGCGGTTTGGATCGTACTCGATGGTGGCCACCTTGCCGGGCACGCCATACTTTTCGCGCTTAAAGTCAATCAGGCGCAGCATCTTCTTATGCCCGCCGCCCTGGTGGCGAATCGCCATCTGCCCGGTGCTGGTCCGGCCACCGGTACGCTGCTTGACCACGGTGAGCGGTTTGTACGGCTTGTCGGTCGTGATGTCATCGTTGACCAACGTCGTCTGGAAGCGCAGCGTCGGCGTGATCGGTCGGTATGTCTTGATCGGCATCTTCTTATCTCTCTCGCCCGCTCACCCAGGTCGCGGGAAACGGCAGCGACGGTTTGAAACTCTCTCTATCCGACTATCTCTCTTGCCGCGAATCTTAAAGGCTATGCAGGTGCGTCTGGCCGAGATCACCTGTCCAATGAGCCAAGCCTACGTCCTACACCGGTCCTACACCAGCTGAACCCGAAAAGGCTCACCTCTACAGGTTGTCCACGTACTCAGGCATCTTCTCCCCGGCATGGAGACGCACATACGCCTTCTTCCAGTCCGGGCGGAAGCCGGAGAACTTGCCCCGCCGGCGCTCCTTGCCTACATAATTCATGGTCCTGACCGCGGCTACCCGTACCTTGAACAATGCCTCAACAGCCTGCTTGACCTCGGTCTTGGTCGCCTTGGTCGCCACCTCGAAGACCAAGGTCGCTTCCACTTCCTTCGCCAGCAGCCCCTTTTCGGTAATCAGAGGCCGGCGAATCACTGTATGCAGAGTCGGCATTTAAGCTACCTGCGCCTTCCTGGCCTCGAGCTTGCGCTTCGACACCGCCTTCTTGAGTGACTCCTGCAGCAGCTCGATGGCGGCCTTGGAGATAAGAGTCCGCTCGGCTCGCAGCACGTCGTAGGGGTGCAGTTCGGTTGAGAGCAGCAGCTCCACCTGGTCGAGGTTGCGTGCGCCGAGGATCAGGTTCGGTGTCAGCTCCTGCCCGCTCTCGACCAACAGCACCGTTCGTTTGGCGTCGAGCTTATCGAGCGCCTGTCGGTAGAGCTTGGTCTTAGGCTCGGCGAGCTCAAAGCTCGAGACCACGGTCAGCTTCCCTTCAGAAAGCTTGGCGGCAAGCGCTGATCTGAGTGCCCCCATTACCTTCTTCTTCGGGAACGCGTAATCGTAGGATCGGGGCTGCGGCCCGTGAACCGTACCGCCGGAGCGCCAGAGAGGCGAGCGAATGGACCCGACCCGCGCCCGGCCGGTCCCCTTCTGCTTCCATAGCTTCTTGCCCGAGCCGGAGACCAGCTTCCGGTTCTTGGTTGCCGCCGTGCCTTGCCGCATCGCCGCCCGATAGTGCTTGACCGCTTCCCAGACCAGGGCCTCATTCACCGTCTCGGGTGCGAAGACCTCGTCGGCCAGCTCGAGCGTACCCACCGTGCCGCCGTTTAGATCGTGTACATCCACAGTTGCCATCGTCTTCTCTTCTCGCAGCCGCGCCAGAGTACCGCGCTCTCAGCCGCATCCACTTGATCTTGCCTTGACGGCTGCGCACAGCGTGCGCAACCGCCCTACCCGGTCAGGGTCACTTCTTCTTGGCTGAAGCCTTCTTCGAAGCCTTCAGCGGATCCACCGTGCTCGAGCCTGCAAAGCCACGACGCTCACGCGGCGGCGCCTTGGGCTTCGAGATCATTACGTAGCCCTCGCGCGGACCCGGCACCGCACCCTCAACCATGATCAGGTTTTCCTCCAGATCAATCCCGCGTATGCGCAGATTGCGTACCGTCACCCGCTCGTCGCCAAAGTGGCCTGGCATTCTCTGCCCTGGAAAGACGCGCGAAGGAAACGAGGACGCGCCGATTGAGCCCTGCACCTGGAACATGTGGCCGTGCGACTTAGGGCCGCCGCCAAAGCCATGCCGGCGTACCACGCCCGCAAACCCCCGGCCTTTGCTCGTCCCGGCTACGTCGACATACTTCTCATCGGCGAAGATATCCACCAGCACCCGGTCGCCCGCCTTGTCGGTCGCCAACTCCTGCGACGCGCCCTCGGCCGGAGCATGCGCAAACTCGATCGGAAACTCCTTGATCAGCCGGACCGGCGCCACATTGTTCTTTGCAAAGTGGCCGGCCTGCGGCTTGGTCACCTTCGACGCCTTGACGAACTCGACCAAGCCAACCTGCGCCGCATCGTAGCCGTCCTTGGCCATCGTCTTCAGCTGCGTGATCACGCACGGGCCAGCCTGCAGCACGGTGATCGGGTGCACTTCGCCCCGTTCATCAAAGACCTGCGTCATGCCAATCTTCTTGCCTAAGATGCCTGTCACTGCCATCGTTACGTATCCCTTCCTCATCATGCGCCAGACGGCCTTGAGCTACCGCGCGCACTGCCGGCCCCACTGAATCTCTCGATATCTCTCGATCTCGCTCTTACCCTCGCACAGCCAAAGGAGAGTTCATTCTGAGCGAACCGAAGAATCTGCTGCTCTTGCGCCGAAGCGGCCGGCCCGGCCAGCGTTACTTCTCGAACGCCTTGATCTCGACATCCACGCCCGCCGGCAGATCAAGCTTCATCAGCGCGTCAACCGTCTGCTGGGTCGGCTCGAGAATATCGATCAGCCTCTTGTGCGTTCGAATCTCAAACGCCTCGCGTGACTTCTTATCCACGTGCGGCGAACGCAGCACACAGTACTTGTTCTTCACTGTCGGCAAAGGAATCGGTCCTGCCACCTGCGCGCCCGTACGCTTGGCCGTATCGACAATCTCGCCCGTCGACGTATCAAGTACCCGGTAGTCATACGCCTTCAGCCGGATACGAATTCTCTGTCCTACCATCGCTTGACTTTTCTTTCTGCAGTCGACTTATTTGGAAGTCGCCCTGCTTGCAACGTACGCGGCACACGATCGGCGATTGCTATCCTTCGCTTCGCCCAGGTCATCCTGAGCCAAGCGAAGGATCTGCTGAGAACCTGTCTCAGCCAACCCGACCACTCTTACTTCAAGATCTCTGAGATCGTCCCCGCGCCCACCGTCCGGCCACCCTCGCGGATCGCGAACCGCAACCCCTTCTCCATCGCGACCGGCGTGTGCAGCTCGATCTCGAGCGAGATATTATCCCCCGGCATGACCATCTCGGTGCCTTCCGGCAGCTTCGCGGTCCCCGTTACATCGGTCGTCCGGAAGTAGAACTGCGGCCGATACCCATTGAAGAACGGCGTATGCCGCCCACCCTCTTCCTTGCTCAGAACATAGATCTCGCCCTTGAACTTGGTGTGCGGCGTAATCGACCCCGGCTTGGCCAGCACCATCCCGCGCTCGACGTCTTCCTTCGCCACGCCGCGCAAGAGCAATCCCGCATTGTCCCCGGCCAGGCCTTCATCGAGCTGCTTTTTGAACATCTCAACGCCGGTCACCACCGTCTTGCGCGTGTCGCGGAAGCCGACGATCTCGGCCTCTTCCCCAACCTTGACCTTGCCCCGCTCGATCCGCCCGGTGACCACCGTGCCGCGCCCGGAGATCGAAAAAATATCTTCAATCGGCATCAGAAAGGGCAGCTCGATCGCCCGAGCCGGCAGAGGGATATTCTTGTCCACCGCATCCATCAGCTCGTCGATCTTGGCTTCCCACTGCGCTTCCCCGTTCAAGCCTCCAAGAGCCGAGCCGCGAATCACCGGCACATCGTCGCCCGGGAAGTTGTACTTCGACAGCAGCTCGCGCACTTCCATCTCGACCAGGTCGGTCAGCTCTTCGTCCTCCACCGCATCGCACTTGTTCAGAAACACGACGATGTACGGCACGCCCACCTGGCGCGCTAGCAGCACGTGCTCCTTGGTCTGCGGCATCGGCCCATCGGTGGCCGCAACCACCAGAATTCCGCCATCCATCTGCGCCGCGCCGGTGATCATGTTCTTGATGTAATCCGCGTGGCCCGGGCAATCGACATGCGCGTAGTGCCGGTTGGCTGTCTCATACTCCACATGCGAGGTGGCAATGGTGATGCCCCGCTCCCGCTCTTCCGGCGCATTGTCAATTGTGTCAAAGGAGCGAAACTTGTTGTTCGGGTTGTGCTTCGATAACACCTTCGTGATCGCCGCCGTCAACGTCGTCTTGCCATGATCAATATGCCCAATCGTGCCCACATTGACATGCGGCTTGCTGCGGTCAAACTTTTCCTTACCCATCGCCTGCCTATCTCCCTAAAAGCTGCTCACTGACCACAGTGGATGGTTAGCTGCGGACGCCTGCTCCCCTTTCAGAGGCTGGCTCCAGTCCGCACGTGGACTTGCGACCTACAGACCTACCAAGCTTACTTCCGCGACTCGCCCTGGTTACGGCCGATAATCTCTTCCGAGATCATCCGCGGCGCCTCTTCGTAGCGCGCGAACTGCATCGAGTACGAGGCACGCCCCTGGGTCGAGGAACGGATATCGTTCACATACCCAAACATCTCCTTGAGCGGCACCATCGCCTTGATCACCTGCGAGCCGCCCGAGTGCTCCATGCCTTCAATCCGCCCGCGACGCGAGTTGATATCGCCGATGATGGTCCCCATATGCTCCTCAGGCACCGTCACCTCAACCGCCATGACAGGTTCAAGAAGGACGGGCGAGGCCTTGCGAGCCGCTTCCTTAAAAGCCATCGACCCGGCGATCTTGAACGCCATCTCATTCGAATCCACATCGTGATAGCTGCCGTCATAGAGCACAGCCTTGAAGTCCACCATCTCGTACCCGGCCAGGATCCCGCCCCCCAGAGCCTCGCGGATCCCCTGCTCGGTTGGCTTGATGTACTCCTTCGGCACCACGCCACCCTTGATCGCATCGACAAACTCGAAGCCCGCGCCAGGCTCGTTCGGCTCCACGCGAATCTTCACGTGACCGTAATTACCCGAGCCACCTGTCTGCCGAATGTACTTGCCTTCCGCCTCGGCCGTCTTGCGAATCGTCTCGCGAAACGCTACCCGCGGCTCACCCACGTTGGCCTCGACCTTGTGCTCGCGTTTCATGCGGTCGACCAGGATCTCGAGGTGCAGCTCGCCCATCCCTGAGATGATCGTCTGGCCGGACTCAACATCCGTTCTTACCTTGAAGGTCGGATCCTCATCGGATAGCCGCGCCAGCGCCATGCCCATCTTCTCTTGGTCGGCCTTGGTCTTCGGCTCAATGGCCACCGAGATGACCGGCTCCGGAAAATCGATCGCCGAAAGCGCCACCGGGTCCGACGGCACACACAGCGTGTCCCCGGTCTTGATATCCTTCAGCCCCACACACGCGCAGATATCGCCGGCATAGATCTCCGTAATATCCTCGCGCTTGTTGGCATGCATCTTGACCAGGCGCCCGATCCGCTCGGTCTTGCCTGTACGCGGGTTCATGATCGTGTCGCCCGTCTTTAAGTAGCCGGAGTAGAGGCGAATGAAGGCCAGCTTGCCAAACGGATCGTTGATCAGCTTGAACGCCAGTGCCGACATCGGCGAATCATCCTCTGTCTTGCGTACTAGCTCAACCGTTGCATCTGACGGGTCAAAGCCGATCAGCGGCGGCAGGTCCAACGGGCTCGGCAGGTAATCAATCACCGCATCAAGCAGCGTCTGCACGCCCTTGTTCTTGAACGAGGATCCGCACATGACCGGGAACACCTTCATCGCGATCGTCGCATTGCGCAACCCAATCTTCAGCTCAGCCGCGGTCGGGATCTCGCCCTCGAGAAACTGGTGCATCATCACGTCATCATGCTCGGAGACAGACTCGATCAGCTGCATCCGGAAGGCCTCTGCCTTCTTCACCAGGTCCGACGGTATCTCTTCGACCGAATACTCGGCGCCCATGGTCTCATCGTGCCACAGGATGGCCTTCATCTCGACCAGGTCGATAACCCCCTGAAACTTCGCCTCGGCCCCGATTGGAATCTGGATCGCCACCGGACGCGCGCCCAGCCGCTTGCGAATCGTCTCGATCACGTACTCAAAATCCGCGCCGGCCTTGTCCATCTTATTGACGAAACAGATCCGCGGCACTTTGTACTTGTCGCCCTGCCGCCACACTGTCTCGGACTGCGGCTGCACGCCAGACACAGAATCGAAGAGCGCCACCGCGCCATCGAGCACCCGCAGCGAGCGCTCGACCTCGGCTGTAAAATCCACGTGGCCCGGGGTATCGATGATATTGATCCGGTAGTTCTTCCACGTGCAGGTCGTCGCAGCGGAGGTGATCGTGATGCCGCGCTCCTGCTCCTGCTCCATGTAATCCATCGTCGCGGTGCCTTCGTGCACTTCGCCGATTCGGTGCGTGATTCCGGTATAGAACAGAATGCGCTCAGTCGTCGTGGTCTTTCCGGCGTCGATGTGCGCCATAATTCCGATATTCCGGCAACGATTTAGGGGTACTTGACGAGCCACAGTCGTATCTCTCTTTTCGCAAGCCTCGCAGCCCGCGGGTCATATCCTGATCTAAGTCAAAGGCCCTGTCTTAGAGCCTATGAAAGTGCTTACCAGCGATAGTGCGCGAACGCCTTGTTCGCCTCAGCCATCCGGTGAATGTCTTCCTTCTTCTTCATCGCCGCGCCCCGGCCGTTGGCCGCGTCGAGCAATTCATTGGTCAACTTGTCGACCATGCCTTTCTCGCCGCGAGCCCGGCCGTAGTTCACCAGCCAGCGAATCGCGAGCGAGGTCCTGCGCTCCGGATTCACTTCAATCGGCACCTGGTAGTTGGCTCCACCCACCCGCCGGCTCTTCACCTCGAGCAGCGGCTTGCAATTTTCCACCGCCTTCTTGAAGAGCTTGAGCGCATCATCGCCGCCGCCCCGGGCTTCGAGGTTGGTCATCGCGGTGTAGAAGATTCCCTGCGCGGTCGACTTCTTGCCGCCCCACATCATCGAGTTCACAAACTTGGTGACCAGCGTGGACTGATAAATCGGATCCGCCGCCACTTCCCGCTTCGCAATGTGACCTTTTCTAGGCATAGTTCCTTGAGTCCTTAACTCTCTCGCTTTGCAGCCAATCTTATTCGCGCCCAACAGTCGCAAACGACCTTCGCGCCCTACCACTCCGTGCCGAAGGCTTTTGCGCCCTACAGGGCGCGCCCGCCTGAACGGCCAGTCCCGTTACTTCTTCTTCGCCGGTGTCGCCGCCGCGCCGCTCTTCGGCCGCTTGGCGCCGTACTTCGACCGGCTTTGCTTCCGGTTCGCCACGCCCACCGAGTCCAGCGTGCCACGCACTACGTGGTACCTCACCCCTGGCAGATCCTTCACACGGCCGCCGCGGATCAGCACAATGGAGTGCTCCTGCAGGTTATGGCCGATGCCTGGAATATAGGTTGTGACCTCAATTCCATTGGTCAAACGAACACGCGCCACTTTGCGAAGCGCCGAATTCGGCTTCTTTGGCGTCTGCGTGTACACGCGCGTGCACACGCCCCGGCGCTGCGGCGACCCTTGAAGCGCCGGCGAGGCGGTCTTGTACCGCGGTGCCGTGCGACCCTTCCGTACTAACTGGCTAAATGTCGGCAAAGCAAAACTCCTTAAACTGCGCCATCCCATCAACTCGCAACCGCAACCCGAACGCGCCCAACCGATCCTCGAAAAACACCTAAGCTCTTCTCGCCCGCAGCCTTTTGCTGAGCAACCTCGCAGGAACAGCCCTTGCGGCGAACGTTACACCATCTTCGCCTGGCAGCTAGCCTGCGACCGAAGCCCGCACGCTACTGCTTCCAAGCCAAGGCGATGACTGCCAGCATGCACAACACGACCGGGGCAAAAACTCCGACGGTGACCGAGCGCGAACCGGATCCCACGCAAGTGCACGCGTATCCAAGGAAGGCCAATTCCGTTTCGTGAGTTCCAGCCTACATAGCCTCTCAAGGTAAGAGGTGTCGCAGGCAACAATGCGGTTCTCCCTCGCCGTGAGCCGAGTCGGAGAGCAAACCCTAACTCAATCGCCGCTGGCTTGCTGCGGCAGGGTTTGCAGTCTTGCTCGCCGCCTTGCTGGCCGGCCACCCAGTTGCACCCAGCATACGCAGGTGCTAACTGTCTCGCGGAACCTTTTAAGAGTAGCAAGCGCACGGGCTCCCGTCAACGTAGCGAGGCCACAATTCTCGCGCATCGCCGATCGAGGCTCGGCGCAAAGACTGGCGCAAACTTCTGCCGTACCCTGCAAACGCGTCGGCAAACGCGCTCGCTCGCGGCCGACGGGCTCACCCTCGGCAGATCAGGCTGCCTAAGCCAACGCCTGCGGCTGCTTCTTTTCTCAGCGCCTGCGGCTTTCGTCTCTGGGTGAGGGCCATGTGTCCCGGTCTTCTGCTCTAGCGCTTCACCCTCCACAACCCGCCCGCACTCGCAGCCACCAACCCACCCTCTCCTCCACGATCCCGCAGCCACTCGCCTCGACAGCCTCGCCTCCCTCTACCAGACCGTCGTTCCTCCACCCCTTTGTTACGATCCGGAGGTATGATCGCCCTCACGCGCAACGCTTTGCTCACTCTGCTCGCCCTCGCCCCCCTGGTGCCCAGCCTGCTCGCTCAGCCCACCCCGCCCGCAGCTTCCCATGCCCGCATCGGCGCTCTTCTCGACTCGCTCGATCAAGTCAAATCCATCGGCCCTCTCGCCCTCTCCCCCGACGGAAAGTCCATCGCCATGGTCCTGGCCGGGAACCTGACCCTGCAATCGCTCAACGGATCGCTGAATGACCCGCTCAGCCAGACCTCCCCCGCGCGCACGCCCACCCTTTGCCAGCCAACCGGGGCCAAGCAGGCCGCCCTGCCCTCCATCCGCTCGCTTACCTGGGCTCCCGACGGCCAGCACCTCGCCGCTCTCGCAACCTGCGACCAGGCCACTGCCGTCTACCTGATCGAGCCCGCATCACACAAAGCCGCCAGAAAGCTGGCCGAGGTCCACGGCTTCGCCAAAGCACTCCAGTACTCCCCCGACGGCAAACATCTCGCCATGCTTTATGTGGAAGGCGCCAGCCGCCCCTCCGGAGCGCTCGCCGCCATGAAGCCACCCTCCGGCGTCATCGGCGTCGAGGGCCTTGAGATCCAGCGAATCGCCACCATCGACCCCGTCACCGGCCAGCTCCAGCAGGTCACCCCGCCCAAGCTCCACGTCTACGAGTTCGACTGGTCGCCTGACAGCACGAAACTTGCCTTCGTCGCCGCCCCTGCGCCAGGCGAGAACAACTGGTGGGTCGCCCGGCTCTACATCCAGCCGCTCGCCGCCGCAGAGCCTCAGCAGATCCTCGATCCCGTCACCGTTGAAGGCCCCCTGCACGGCCTCCAAATCGCCGTACCCCGCTGGTCCCCCGATGGCTCAAAGATCGCCTTTATCGGCGGCCTCATGTCGGACCAGGGCGCCACCGGCGGCGATATCTACCTGCTGCCCTCCACCGGTGGCGAGCCCGTCAACCTCACCGCCGGCGCCACCACCACCGTCCAGTGGATCCATTGGACCCCGGCCGAGCACCTCCTCGCCACGCTCATTGACGGCGGCTCGACCCGCATAGAGGACTTCAGCTTCACCTTCCCGCCCAGCTTCCACGCCCCGGGCGGCGCCCACGTGCTGACCACCAACCGGCTCACCGGCAAGACCCTCGCCACCCTCCCCGACAGCCTCGGCGACGGCCGGCTGGAAAGCAGCTTCTCGCTCTCCCGCGATGCCACCATCGCTGCCTGGAGCGCCAGCAGCCTCGATCACGCTCCGGAGGTTTACGCAGGACCGCTCGCCACCCCACTCCCCTCCATCACCCACCTCAACACCGACCTGAAACCCACCTGGGGCAAGACCGAGTCCATCACCTGGCAGAGCGACGGCTTCCCCGGCGAGCCCGCAGGCGCGCAGCACACCGTCCAGGGTTGGCTGCTCTACCCGGCCGACTACAATCCTTCCAAACACTACCCGATGATCGTCATGGTCCACGGCGGCCCCTCCTCCGCGGTGACCCCGCGCTGGCCTTACGCCGGCTTCGGCGCAGCCCCTTTTTCCGCCCTCGGCTACTTCGTCCTTGAAGCTAATCCGCGCGGCTCCTACGGCGAGGGCGAAGCCTTCACCCAGGCCAACCGCAAGGACTTCGGCTACGGCGACCTGCGCGACATCCTTGCCGGCGTCGATGCCGTCGAAAAGCGACTCCCCATCGACGACCATCGCCTCGGCCTCACCGGTTGGAGCTACGGCGGCTTCATGACCATGTTCGGCGTCACCCAAACCCAGCGCTTCCACGCCGCGGTCGCCGGCGCCGGCATCAGCGATTGGCTCAGCTACTACGGCGAAAACTCCATCGACCAGTGGATGACCCCCTTCTTCGGCGACTCGGTCTACAACGACCCGGCCGTCTACGCCAGAAGCTCCGCGATCACCTACATCAAGCAGGTCAAAACCCCCACCCTGGTCGTGGTCGGTGACCGCGACGGCGAGTGCCCGGCCCCCCAGAGCTTCGAGTTCTGGCACGCCCTTAAGGCCGAAGGCGTTGACACCCAACTGGTCGTCTACCCCAACGAAGGCCACGGCTTCGTCGACCCAGCCCACCGCCGCGATGTCATCGAACGGGCTGCCAACTGGTTTGACACGCACCTGCAGTAAAAGCAAGACCCCCTGCGCGGGAGGCGGTCACTTCGTGACGCGTATACCGACCCTGCGGGTCACAGAAGCTGGTACGCCCCAGAAGTACCGGGGCGTACCAGCTTCTGCAGCGCCGCAGGCAAAAGACTCCCCACGAAGTGGGCGCCTCCCGCGCAGGGGGTCCTTGCCTTACCCGCACTCGAGCTCATGTAAACTCAACCTGCGGCACTCCTGTGTTCAGCTTGCTACCAGTTGAGTGCTCCAACCGTCTGTGCGACATACCAGGCAGGCGGGGAGGTTCCATGCAGCGGTATTTCGCCCTCATTGCTCTACTTCTGTTTTCGTTTCCGGTGGGCCTCTCGATCACAGGCTGCACGACCAAGGTGGACAACTACTGCAACAACGCCGGCTTCGGCCCCAAGCTGACCGCGATCAATTCCGTCTCGCTTAGCGGCGGCACCGTCGGCGTCTCGCTCGCTTACGGGCAGATCTCGACCGCCGGCACCGCCTCGGCTACCAACTGCCGAGGAACCACGCTCAGCGTCGGCGCCCCCACCTACGGAAGTTCCAATATCAATCTCGCTGACATCAACCCCAGCACAGGCGCGCTATGCGCCGGCACTTGGAACCGTACCAGCGCCGGCGGCATCCCCGACTTTACCATCTGCACCCCGCCCTCCGGCCCTGGCACCGCCGTACTCACCGCCTCGATCGGCGGCGTCTCGAGCAATCCCGTCGTCGTCTACGTGCACCCGGCTATCTCCTCGATCACCATCCCCGAGCCCACCGGCTGCGTCTCTCAGAATGCCGTCGCGGCCGCGCCGCTCACCACCGGCACCCAGGTCTTTGATGGCTCCGGCAATCTCATCGACCCGGCCTACATCGGCACCATCACCTACGCAGCTGTCACCCCGTCCATCGTTACCATCAACAACACCACGGCCACCAGCGCGACCGCCGCGCCGAATGGCACCGTCACCGCGAATATGCCCGGGGGCACCGTCATCACCGCTACCGTCTCCAAGGTGACCTCCTCGGCCGGCTACTTCTACACCTGCCCGCCAGCCAGCATCGGGCTTGCCGTCAATGGCGCCACTACTGCCACCATCACCGCCGGCAGCCCCCAAAACATCGCCGCAACGATTCCCGACACAGCCGGCAACCTGATCACCGGCCTCACGCTTGATTACACCTCCACCCAGCCGCAGGAGATCGCCGTCTCCGCTGCAGGCGCCATCAGCTCTGCCTTCCCCGGCGCAGCCGCGGTCACCGCCATCTGCCAGCCCGGCACCTGCAATCCCACCCCTATTAACAAGGTAGGCACCTTCGGCACCGGGCTGCCCATCGTCAGCAACCGGCTCGGCATCACCTCGCCAGGCATCAGCAACACCCTGCTCTGGGCATCCTCTCCCGACTCGCAATTCTTCACCCCATTTGATCTCAGCCTCGGCACCATCGGCACGCCGATCCACATGCCCTACACGCCCAACTCCATGGTCCTCGACCAGGCGGGCAACAACCTCTACTTCGGCAGCTACCGCGAGCTGATGATCTACACTGCGGCGACCAACGGGCTGATGAAAGAAGACACCTCGGTTCCCGGTGTCGTCCTCGCCGTCTCGCCTGACTCAACCACAGTGGTCATCAACGACCAGCTTCGCCAGGACTCGAACGGCAATCCCCTGCCCACGATCTATCTCTACACCACCAGCACCGGCGCCAACATCAGCTTCGGTGGTCTCGCCACCCGCGCCACCTTCTCGCCCGACGGCAAAAACGTCTACATCGTCGGCCCCACTACCCTCTACGTGCACAACGCCACCACCGGCTGGAGCACCTACCCGCTCACCAGCGAGCCGGCCCAGACCTGCACCCTCAACAACCTGAACCAGGATCCCTTCTGCTCGCCTGACGTCGCGATCTCCGTGCCCGCGGTCTCGCCCTTTATCAGCGGCACCCAGACCACTGCTCGCAGCTTTTGCCCAAGCGACCTGGCGACCCAACCGCCCTACTATCCCCTTGCCTCGACCATCCCCGTGCAAACCGACCACCTTGCCGCAACCAACGACGGCGCCCACGTCATCGGCGCGACCGTGGCCAACCTGGTCGACATAGAGCACTCCCCTGCCACCGACACCAACCACGACCTGGTCCCCAGCGGCGTCTGCCCCTACAACGCGACCGCCGGCGGCGATCCCTTGGCGGTCAACCCGCTGACCTTTGCGACCACCTTCAACCAGCTGCCGCTAACCGGCATCGCCGCGACCCAGATCAACCAGGTCCTCCCTTCACCAAACTCCGCCCAGGTCTTTTTGACCTACACCGCCGCAGCCTCCACCGGCCTGCTGCCGTTCTACGTACCCTCCACCACCCCGGGCACTCCCGGCACACTCCGCAACGTGCAGCTCTCCGGCGCTGCGCAGGACCCCTTCGTCGGCGTCTTTTCGCCGGATATCCAGAGCTTCTTCGTCGGCACCACCGGCGACAACCTCATCCACCAGCTCTCGACCGGCACCCTCACCGACACGCAGACACTCAACCCTCTCCTGCGCGACGCCAACAACAATCTCGTGCCCGCGCAGTTCCTGGTCGTCAAACCACGACCCACCACCTAGCGCCTCTCGCTCACTAGTGACCGCATCAACAAGAAGCCCGCGCCGCATACAAGGCGCGGGCTTCTCTCGTTGCCGCGACCAACACCACCCCTCCCTGCTGCATCTATTAGGAGAAGACAAGGCGAAGAGACCGTCTACGATATCCCGAGGAGACACACCCCATGGAAGAACTGAAAAAAAGCGAAATGATGGCCCACCTGATCGACTCGCTCGAACAAGGCAAAGACATCGGCCACTACGGCCGGCTGGTCTTCGCCATGGTCGCCCGCCACTTCCTCTCGCCCGAAGAAGTCTGCGCGCTGCTCACCAAGGACCACGACTTCTCCGCCGAGCAGGCTGAGCTCCTGCTCAAGCAGGTCGAGGGCAAGGACTACAACCCGCCCAAGCGCGACCGGATCCTGGCCTGGCAGAAGGAGCAGGAGTTCGTCATCTGCCCCAACTCCGAAGATCCGGACACCTGCAACGTCTACAAGGACCTCAATTTTCCCGACCACGTCTACGAGCACATCCAGCACTATCAGGAGCAGAAGTCAGCCTCCTGACCCGCGCGCTTCACGCCAAGAGAAAGGCCGCCCATGCAGGCGGCCTTTCTCTTCGGAACTCTCGTTATGCTCACACTGCGCAGAGTGCTTTCGGCAGAAGGTTCGCGGCACTGTCCTCCTCTATCTCGAGAAGCGCCGCGTACCAAATGCGTCTTATGTCACTAAGAGGTCGGCGCTAACACGTGTTGGCCGCGCCGTCTCCCAATCGGCATGCTGCTCCGTGGTCGCTAGGCCACTCACAACTGTCATCCTGAGTGAAGCGAAGGACCTGTGATTGCCCCCTTCGCCCTTCTAAAACGAGCTGAGCAGGTCATGGATCACCACCTGCTCGGCGGCCTGCGCCTTGTCCACCACGGCGCCCATCCCAAAGAACTCGTGCGTGACCCCGGTATACAGCTGATAATTCACCGCCACGCCTGCATTCTCGAGGTCAGTCGCAAACTGCTGGCCTTGCGATTGCAGCGGATCGATCTGCGCCGCGATGATCGTCGCGGGCGCCACGCCGCTCAGGTTAGCCTTGATCGGCGACACGAGCGAGTTCTCCGGGTCCACCCCTGCCGGCACATACAAGCTGCCAAAGTACTGCAATCCCTTGAGTCCCAGCGGAATCGCCGTCGCATACGTCGCGTCCGAAGCGTAGCTTGTGCTGCTATCCACCAGCGGATAGACCAGCACCTGCCGCACCGGGGCCTGCACCCCAAGCTGGTGGGCCAGGATGGCGAGGTTCGCCGCCAGGTTCCCGCCGGCGCTCTCGCCAGCCACCGCAACCTTGGTCTGAATGCCGTTGACGCTGGCCGCGTTCTGGATCGTCCAGTAGTAGGCCGCCACTGCATCCTCAAGGGCCGCCGGGAAAGGATGCTCCGGAGCCTTGCGATACTCGACCGAGATCACGATCGCGCTCGCGCCCGCCGCCAGCGCCCGCGGCGACGCGTCATAGGTATCGTTGGTGGCCACCACAAACCCGCCGCCGTGGAAGTAGAGCACCACCGGGAAAGGTCCCTTGCCGACCGGCGTATAAACGCGCACCGGGATCTGCGTCCCGCTCACCCCCGGAATGTCCATGTCCACCACGCTGCCGAGCGGTTGCGGCGCCAGCTGCTTACCGGTCGTGCGCGCCACAGCCTTCGCTGCGTCCTCGGCCGCAAACTGCTGCCGGGCGTCCGCCGCGTTGAGCTGGTAGATCGGCGTGCCCGCAGCAGCCTGGTAGTACTCGAGCACCGTTGCCATCTGCGGATCCAGCTGCGCAGCAAACGGCAGAGGCGCCTGCGCGCGAGCGCTTGGAACCGCTGCGATCAGAGCACCGGCAGCGAGCATGGTGGAGCACGTAACAATTGTCAAACGACGGGAAATCATGCGAGAAGTTCTCCTGGGGAAAGTCGTGCAGGCTTGCGAGACGTAGTCACGCCTTCACTCTGAGCACAGCGAGCAGAACCCGGATGTACGCCGGCCCGATGAATTTCTATTGCTGCGCCAGCTTCGCTTTCCCTTGGTAAACAAGCACTATTGCAGAATGGAACAGTGCTGGTACGAAAGTACTTGAGCCGGCCAGCTTTGCTCAAAGTTGCCGGGCAACCTCGACGCTACACTGGCGCACATGAGCCTAGCCCCATTGCGTACCAGCCTGCTGCAAGGTGTCCTCCAAACGCTTGACAGCGTCTCCGGCCAACCCCAATCCGCCGAGCACCTGGAGACCGGCCGCTCCGGCGAGCTGGCCGCCTTCCTCTACCTGCGCCGCCTCGGCTACAAGGTAGTCGCCCGCCAGTGGAAGTCCCCTCGAGCCCCCGGCGACATCGACCTGATCGCCTGGGATGGAGACGAGCTCTGCTTTGTCGAAGTCAAGACCCGCACCAGCCATGACGTCGCGACCGCCGAGGCAGCCATCGACGAGCACAAACGCCGCACCCTCCGCCGACTCGCCGGGCACTACGTCCGCAACCTGCCCGAAGGAACGCAGTCGCGCTTTGATGTCGTCTCCATCTACTACGAGCCAACCGATGGCAGACACAACACCAAGACAGCCGAAATCGAACTCTTCCGCAACGCCTTCGGCTGGATCGAGTTCATTTAGAGCTAAAGCCGCCTACGCGGCTGGCGGTCACTTCGTGACGCGTATACCGACCCTTCGGGTCACAAAAGCGGCTGTGCCCCATGTTTCTGGGGCACAGCCGCTTTTGCAGCGCCGCAGGCAGAAGACTCCCCACGAAGTGGGCGCCAGCCGCGTAGGCGGTTTTAGCTTTGCTACGTACTGCTCGCGTCCTCGTGCTCCTCGTGCCAGGCCATCTGGATCGCTTCCAGCTTGGACTCGTTCGACTTGGCTGGATCGTCGGCAAAGCCTTCCAATCCGATGACATACTTGTGCAACTCGGTAAAGCGCACCGTCAGCGGATCAAGCGCCGGGTACTTCTCCTGCAGCTGGATGCCAATCTCTTCCGCGTCCAGCCAGGTAATCTCTCGCGCCATGCTGTGTCTCCTTCCGGGGTATGAGCCGCGCCTACTTGGTTTCAGCCAGCGTAAGCGGCTTGCCTTCGGAGACATAGTTCCGGTTCCAGTTGGGAATCTCCACCGTGTACGCCCCGGGCTTGGTGATGATCGCCTGGCAGCCCAGTCGCGAGTTCAGCTGCAGCCCCGGCGCCAGGTCCAGCCGGTCCAACTCCTGCTCATCCGCCTCGCTCAGCCCGTTCGCGCCTTGCTTGACATAGACGTGGCAGGTCGTGCAAGCGCACGCCCCTCCACAGGCGTGATCTAGGAAGACATGGTAGTTCTCCGCCACATCCAGAAACGCCATCGGCTTGCCGTGGTGGTCGTAAGGCAGCGTGCCATAGGCAAATTCAACCGTCTTGCCCTCCGGCTGAAAGGTCACCCGCACCATGTTGGCCGTGGGCGGCTGGCTGAGGTCAATCGATACTTCCGGCTTTTCTGCTAGTTCACTCATCGCTCTCTCGTCTCATCTCGTATCTGTAACCATCACGGTTGCAATGATCCAGCAAACCTTACCGCCGCGGTTTCACCTTAAGCACTGCGCTGTCTCCTGAGCACCACGCTATCATCCTGAGCGAAGCGAAGGATCTGCTTTCGCCCCGGCCTTCGCCCAGCAGCCGCAGGCATGGCCAGCACCTACTTGACCTCAACTGCCCGGCCCGAGCGGTCGTCCTGAGTCACCCCAGGCGCCTCGGTTTGCTCGTGCCGCGGAGCGGCCTCCGCCCGTGCGGCCAGCACCTACTTGATCTCCGCCGGCGCAAATGGATGCGGCGCCGTCGGCCCCTCACCCAGCGACATGCTCGCCTCGCTCATCGTCTGCCCACCCAGCGCACTCGTCACCGCTGAATCCATCATCAACTCCGCAAACCGCCGCGTGGCCTTGTCGAGCGCCTCGGTTCCAGCCCGCAACGCCGCTAGGTCCTCGCCCTCGCGAAGCACTCCTAACTCATCCGCCAGCATACCGATCTCCATCTGCTCCTCGACCGCCAGCTGCTGCCAGGCCGGATGCTCCGGCGCCTTGGCCACCGCCGACAGAATCGTCTCTGCCTCGTTCCTGGCTTCGATCAGCTGCCGAAGCTGGATATCCGCCTCGGCATGGTCAAACGAGTCCAGGATCATCGTCTCCACCTGGTCATCGGTCAGCCCATAGGTGGGCTTGACCTCCACCTGCGCCTCGCGGCCCGAGCGCTGCTCCCTCGCCGAGACCTGCAGGATCCCGTTTGCATCGATCAGGAACTTGACCTCAATCCTTGGCAGCCCGGCCGACATCGGCGGGATCCCCTTCAAGTCAAAGCGCGCCAGCGAGCGGCAATCCTTGGCCAGCTCCCGCTCGCCCTGCACCACGTGGATGGCCACATTCAGCTGCCCATCGACCCCGGTGGTGAAGTGCTCTGTCTCCGATGCCGGAATCGTTGAGTTGCGATGGATGATCTTCGCCACCACCCCGCCCAGCGCCTCGATCCCCAGCGAGAGCGGCGTCACGTCCAGCAGCAGCATATCTGCGGTCGCCGCCGACCCGCCGGCCAGGATATTCGCCTGGACCGCGGCCCCCAGCGCAACCACCTCATCCGGGTTCAACTCCGTATGCAGCACCCGCCCGCGCGCTTCGAGCTCAAAGAGCTCGCCCACCAGCCGCTGCACCAGAGGAATGCGCGTCGAGCCGCCAACCATCACCACTTCGTCGATCGCGCCTACCTCGAGCGAAGCGTCCGCCAGCGCCTGGCGCACCGAAGCCAGCGTCCGATCCACGACCGGCCGGATCAGCTGCTCGAACTGCTCGCGCGTCAGCTCGCGCTGGTACGCGGTGCCCCCAGGCAGCTGCACGCTCAACCGCGCCAGCGGCTCCGTCGAGAGCGCAATCTTCGCCTCGATCACCGCCTTGCGCACCGCCTGCACCTGTTCGCCGTCCGTGCGCGGGTCAAGGCCCAGGCGCTCTTCACCGCGCATATCGTCAAGCGCAATCGCAATCAGCAGGTTATCAATATCATCGCCGCCCAGGTGCGTATCCCCGTGCGTCGCCACCACCTCAAAAATCCCATCCTGCAGCCGCAGGATCGAGATGTCGAACGTTCCGCCGCCAAAGTCATAGACCGCAACCAGACCTTCCTTCCGCCGGTCGAGCCCATAGGCGAGCGCCGCGGCCGTCGGCTCGTTGACCAGCCGCAGCACCTCCAGCCCCGCCATCCGCCCGGCATCCTTGGTCGCCTGCCGCTGCGCATCGTTGAAGTAAGCCGGTACCGTAATCACGGCCTTGGTCACCGGCGCGCCGAAGTACCGCTCGGCATTGCGCTTCAGCTGCCGGAGCACCTGCGCGCCAATCTCGGGCGGGGTGTACTGCTGGCCGCCTAGCTCGATCCGCAGTACTTCCTCCGGCCCGATATCCTCAGCCAGCCGGAAGGGAAACAGCTTCAGCTCGTCACGCACATCGTCAAGCCCGCGTCCCATCAAGCGCTTGGCTGAATAGATCACCCGGTCGGCCTGCTCGGCCAGGTAGCGCCGCGCTGGATTGCCCACCACCACCTTGCGGGCGCCCTCGCCACCCTCTGGGAACGCCACCACCGAGGGCACCAGATTGGTGCCGTCCTCGCCCGGGATCACCACCGGCTGGTCGCCCTGCATAAACGCCACCAGCGAGTTGGTCGTCCCCAGGTCGATCCCAACGACCCGCTCCTGCACACTGCCTTGCTCTTCTGCCATTTGTTTCTCTTGATCCTCGGTAGACCGCCTGCGCGGCTGGCGGCCACTTCGTGGCCAGTCTTCTGCCTGCGGCGCTCTGGCTGGGCTGTCTAGCCCAGTGCTTCGTTGACGTCCCGCACCAGGTTACGAATGTACCGCCGCTTATCGAGCAGGGCCGCCAGGTTCGTCTTTGCTTCCGCCTGGCCCGGCTCGCCCACGCCAGCGCCATCCCAAAGCTGCCAGTTCTTCTCGATCTCCAGATCAATCCCGGCCAGCTGTGCAGCAAACTGAGCCTGCGCCGCGCTTAACTCCCGGCGGAGCTCCGGATCCTCTTCGCCCATCTTGCGGTTGGCGCGCATCTCCTCCAGTTGCATGTTCAGCTCGAAGACCTCTTCCAGCAGATCGGCCGGAACTTTCGCCTCGGACCGCTCATCTGCCAGCGCCACGCCCTCCAGCCGCAGCAGGTACTCCGTCCGCGAGACCGGCTGCTTGAGGGTGCGATACGCATCATTGAGAAGCGAGGTCTGCTCCAGCGACCACCGCTGCTTCTCTTCGCCTGCCTGCGCGAAACGGTCCGGGTGGACTTCGCGACTTAACCGGTAAAAGCTGCGCTCGAGCAGCTTTCCATCGAGCGCAAGCTTGCGCGCCAAACCAAACACCGCGAAGTAATCCGCGGTGGCTGTTGCGGCGGCGCCCGCCACGTCTTCTTGTTTCATGGGGGCCAAGATCAATCAGGCCGAGAAGGATGAGCCGCAGCCGCACGACTTGGTCGAGTGCGGATTGATAAAATTGAAGCCCTGCCGCATGAGCGTCTCTTCATAGTCGAGCACCATGCCGTGCAGGTAGAGGAACGACTTCGGATCGACAAAGATGCGGATGTCGTCGAACTGATAGATCCGGTCACGCTCCCGCGGCTGCGAGTCGAAGCGGATGTTGTAGGAGAGCCCCGAGCATCCACCGCCCTGGATCCCCAGCCGCAATCCACCTTCAACCGGCGACACCCCTTCTTTCGCCATCGCCACACGGATGCGCGTTAACGCACGCCCCGTCACCTGCACCCCCTTCTGGTTGGGTGTCAGATTGTCGGGTTGAAGAATGCCAGGCAGTGTGCTCATATGCTTGTTCCCATCAGATGACACCGCCGGCGCGTTAGGGCGCCGGCGGCTGCGAAAGTAACCCGAACTAGGCCGTAACGACCGGCTGCGCCACTTCCTCAGCCACACCGTTCTTCGTCTTCCAGTCCCCAATCGCCGCGCGGATCGCATCCTCCGCCAGCACCGAGCAGTGAATCTTCACCGGCGGCAGCGCCAGCTCCTTCACAATATCGGTGTTCGAGATCGTTAGCGCCTCCGCGATCGTCTTGCCCTTCACCCACTCGGTAGCGAGCGAGCTGGAAGCGATCGCCGAGCCGCAGCCAAAGGTCTTGAACTTAGCCTCCTCGATCACCTGCGTCTCCGGGTTCACCTTGATCTGCAAACGCATCACATCGCCGCACTCCGGAGCCCCGACCAGACCTGTGCCTACCTCAGCCGAGCTCTTGTCCAGCGTGCCCACATTCCGAGGATTGCTGTAGTGATCCACTACCTTGTCGCTATATGCCATTGTGTTCCTCCTTAAGGAACTTGCCCAACATGTTCAAAACTCCAAATCGCCAATGCCGTACCCAAACCAAACCCGGAGCCAATCCAGTCTAGTGTGCTGCCCATTCAATCTTCGTCAGGTCAATACCTTCCTTGACCATCTCATAGAGCGGCGATAGCTCACGCAGCTTCTGCACTACGTCAATCAGCTTATCGGCAACGTAGTCCACTTCCGCCTCGGTGTTGAACCGGCCCAGCCCAAAACGGATCGAACTGTGCGCGACATCATCCCCCAAGCCGAGAGCCTTCAATACATAGGATGGCTCAAGCGTCGCCGAGGTACACGCCGACCCGCTCGATACCGCAATATCGTTGATCCCCATCAGCAGGCTCTCGCCCTCAACGTAAACGAAACTCATGTTCAAGTTGCCCGGCAGCCTGCGGCCCGGTTCGTTGGTCCCGTTCACAAACACATAATCGAGCGCATCTTCAAACTTCTTCTGCAGCCGCTCGCGCAGCGCCAGTTGCCGCTTTCCCTCGGCTTCCATCTCCGCGCCGGCAATCTCGCAGGCCGCGCCGAAGCCGACGATGCCCGGCACATTCAGGGTCCCCGATCGCATGCCGCGCTCGTGCCCGCCGCCGTTGATCTGCTCCGAGATCTGCACCCGGGGATTGCGGCGGCGCACATAGAGCGCCCCTACGCCCTTCGGCCCATAGACCTTGTGCCCGGTCAGCGACATGACATCGATGTTGTCAGCAATGACGTTGACCGGGATCTTGCCCACAGCCTGCACGCCATCGGTGTGGAAGATCACACCCTTCTCATGGCACAGCAGCCCAATCTCCTTGACCGGCTGAATCACACCGATCTCGTTGTTCGCGTACATGATCGAGACCAGGATCGTCTGGTCGGTCATCGCGCTCTTCAGGTCTTCGATGTCAATCAGCCCGTCGGCCTTCACCGGCAGGTACGTTACCTTATAGCCCGACTTCTCCAGCCGCTTGCAGGTATCAAGCACCGCCTTGTGCTCGGTCACCTGAGTAATCACATGGTTGCCGCGCTCCTTGTACATCTCGGCGATGCCCTTGATGGCCAGGTTGTTCGACTCGGTCGCACCGGAGGTGAAGATGATCTCCTTCGCGGTCGCACCGATGAGCTTCGCAACCTGCTCACGCGCATGCTCCACGCCCTGCTCAGCCTCCCAGCCAAAGCCGTGGTTCCGGCTCGCCGCGTTGCCGAACTTGCCTGTGAAGAAGGGCAGCATCACCTCCAGCACCCGCGGGTCCAGTGGCGTGGTGGCATGGTTGTCCATGTAGATCGGCAGCTTCACGCCGTGATCGGTGCCGTTCGCGCCCGAGACAGCGGGAACCACTGTCTCCTCCGGCACGCCGTTAAATCCGTCCTGCAGTGCAGTGGTCGTGCTCATAGCTCATTCTCCAGAGATCGTGCTTCGAAATGCTTCGTGGGCGGCAAGGTCAATCGTCACCAGTGCGTCTTCAGTGCCGGCGCGCGCTTTGGTCGTCGCATCGACCAGGTCGCTGATACAGATATTTTTCAACAGCGCGGCGATCGAGTCGTTGACCCGCGCCAATGGTTCTTTGATGGTGCAGCTGTCGGTTAGGTCGCAGGATCGCTTGCCGGTTGTGCATGCGGTCAGAAACTGCGGCCCATCGACCGCCCAAATCACCTCAAAGGCCGTGATCTTGGCTGCATCCTTGGCCAGCACATACCCGCCATTCATGCCAGCGCTCGAGCGCACCATGCCAACCTTGGCCAAACGCTGCAGGATCTTGGCCAGCAACTGCGGCGGAATGTGGTACGCCTCGGCGATATCCTTCGCGCTCAGGGCCGGCTTCTGCGGGTGCTCGGCCAGATACTTGAGCGCCATCAGCCCGTAATCCGCCTTCTTGGTCAACCGCAGCATGTTTAATCAGTATAGGACCCCCACCGGCCGCCATACAATGCTGGCTTTCGAATTTGCTCTTTTTTGTTCTTTAATAACAATTCTTCCTCCCTCGCTGGCCCTCCCTTTTCGCTCGCTCATCTTCTTTCATGCGAAGCTCTTTCAGACAGGCTCAAGCCCGGTTACAATCGTGGCGTTGGGACAGCCCTCGAGCCCCTTCCTCGATCATGAATACTCCCTGCAAACATCCCCAGGTTCGCATCGTGGCCCGCGAAGAAGATGTCGAGTTTGTCGAGTGCCAGGTATGCGGCGAGGTCTTCGACTCGGACGAGTTCCGCGACATGGAGATTGAAGCTAAGGCAGCGCAGGTCGAGGATCCGAGCCTGGAAGAAGAGGCCTGAGCCGCCAGGTTCTTCCCCGGCTCCAGCTTGCACAGCCGTCACAGCACGCGCAGCCGTCACAGCACGCGCAGCCGTCACAGCACGCGCAGCCGTCCCGCACGCGCAGACGTCTCGGGCACGCGCAGCCCTTCTAGCTCGCCGGCGGCAGCACGCCCCCGACTGTCCCGCCACTCAAGCGCAGCGCGATCCGGATCGCGTAATCAAAACCGGACACGCACGTCAGCACCATGGTCGCCCCCAGCATCCCGATCTCGACCAACGACACCGCCCGGGCCGGCTCGAACTGCGTCAGCAACACAGCCAGCAGTGCCACGATCTGCACAAACGTGTTCGCCTTGCCAAAGAGGCTGGGCTTGAAGTTGCGCATGCCAATCCCGGCAAACAGGATCGCCCCCACGATCAGGATGCCCAGGTCCCGCGCAAAGACCAGCACCGTCACCCGGCGCGAGATCAGCCCCACATGGTTCAGCACCAGGAAGAGCGTACTCAGGAGCAGTTTGTCGGCGACCGGGTCCAGGTACTGGCCAAGCGTGGTCCGCTGCGAGAGCAGCCGCGCCAAAAGCCCATCCAGACCGTCCGAAAAGCCGGCCACCACAAACAGCACAAACGCCGTCCGATAATGCCCGTCCAGGATCGCCAGCACCAGGAACGGCACCATGCACAGCCGGGTAAAGGTCAGAAGGTTAGGCAGCGCGCGAAGCTGGTTCATCAAGCGTGGATCATCAATTCCTTAAACCTTCCGGAGCATGCCAACCGCCAAGCGACTCGACCTGGCCGTAACTACTGGCGCCATGGCCCCGGGGTGATCCTACCGTAGCCGCAATCCAACAGGCCATTCAAGGAGCCAAAGAACGGATCAATTTGCCCGCCTCCCGACGACACCGTTTTTCATAAACAAGTCACCTCCGCCTCATCGAAAACTTCCGCCAATGCGACTAATGAGATGGTCCGCCGCTTGATTCTCCTTTTAATCTGGAGGATCGTAGAGGCAGCTTTTTACAGGAGGATCATCGCTACGCAGATACAGTCCATTGGCATCGACCTGGGGAAGACTACCTTTCACCTTGTGGCACTTGGCGCAGCCGGCAAGCTGCTGGTGAAGAAGAAGTTCACGCAGAAGCAGCTGCTGGCGTACACGGCCAACCTGCAGACTTCGCTGATCGGTTTGGAGGCTTGCGCCGGGGCTCACTTTCTTGGCCGAGTCTTGCGCCAGCAAGGGCATGACGTTCGGTTGATCGCGGCGCAGTTCGTCAAGCCGTTTGTAAAGTCGAACAAGAACGACTTCGTCGATGCTGAGGCGATCGCCGAGGCTGTCGACCGCACAAACATGCGCTTCGCTCCGATCAAGACCGACGACCAGCTGGACCTGCAGGCGAATGATCGGGTTCGCGACAGACTGGTCGCACGAAGGACGTCGGTAATCAACCAGATCAGGGCTTTTCTGCTGGAGCGTGGGTTGGTGTTCGAGAAGAAGCCGGCGAAGCTGAAGGCCGCGATGGCAGACATTCTCGAGAACGCGGAAGCAGACCTGACGCCGCTGATGCGCAACCTGATCGACACGCTTTGGGGTGAGTGGAAGACGGTCGAGCAGCTCAACGATGAACTGGAGCGGATCTCTGCTGCGGACGCCGGCTGCACGCGCATTCGCAAGATCCCAGGCATCGGACCGGTCTTCGCGACAGCCATTGTTGCGGCGATCGGCAACGGTGCAGCCTTCCGCAAGGGCCGTGAGTTTGCCGCCTGGCTGGGCATCGTGCCGCGGCAGTACTCAACAGGAGGCAAGGCGAAGCTGTTCGGCATCAGCAAGCGAGGCAACCGCTACCTGCGCAAGATCCTGATCCACGGCGCACGAGCCGCTGTGCTGCGGATCAAGCGCGAAGGCGTATCGATCGGAGCCTGGCTCGATCGACTCGATGCCAGAGCTCACAAGAACGTCGTCGTCGTGGCCATGGCGAATAAGTTGGCCCGCATCGCCTGTGCCGTGCTGTCGGGCGGCAACGAGTACAGGCCGACTGCTGTGCCAGCCTGAGCGAGTGAGGAAAAGACGCCTTCGGCTTGGAAGCGCTACGCGCTCCCACTTTCCCTCACTCCGACGACGAGTTTGTAAAGTTTCTCCACCGAGGTCTGCATAGGACAGCAAGGACGACAGAACATTCACAACGGCGTGTCCGCAGCCTGGTACTGACAATGGTCTTCAACAATCGTGCGACTTATAAGGACCGGCACGCGCGCATCTCATCCTGGCCAGGAGGAAGCATCTCCACTCAAAGGCTGGATACATTTGCGCAGACTTGGCTTCTCGCCCAAACTAACCCTCGCAGTCGTGCGGCGGACCATACATTGTAGTTACCAGAGCCATTTGTCGTGACTTGCTGATCTGGCATCTGAAAGCTGGAGATTGACGTGGAGGCGGTTCGGTGGCCTCGAAGGTAAGGCGAGAAGGTAGACATGCGAATACCGATAGATCCAGTAAACGTCAGGCTTCCGACTTCCTGGAGCGCGGCCTGATTAATGCTGTGCCGGGGCCGGAGAATTTGCATATGTGATTGCCGGGCTTTCGGCGGCAGCTGTCAATGAAGCAAAGGGGCGTCCGGCTGAACAGCCAGCAATGCTGGTGGTTTCAGATTTAGAGATAGTGTCTTCATTTGTTGCCCTTGATGAGGAGGCGCTGTCGTACGCAAAGTGGCTCACTGCTAGCCAGCTGATTCATCTGCTTGTGCCCGTGAAGGAGCGGGTTCCGCAGTGGGCCAGAGGAGCAATTCAGAAAGAGATGCTTGGAGTGAGCATGGCTTGGCATCCTGATTTGCAATACTTGCTGAACGAACGCGGCTATATCTTTGCAAGTAGCGCCAACATCACAGGTGATACACCGATCGGTACGGCTGCTGTAGTGGACCAGTTGTTTCAAAAAAGATGCTGGTCGTTGATGCTGACCACATGCGCAATCAGGCCCAGCAGGTCTCCGGAAGGATAGTCAAGGTTGGCAATGGCCTGGTGACAGCTTTGGTGAGGTCGGGATTTCAGAACGAACGAGCGGGTTGTCGCCTGAAGACTTTATCGCCGAACTTCCGTCGTTGTGGCATTCAGCAAAATGAAGCCGGGTCGAGGAAAATACTCCCCACTAATCATAGGTCCTGAGAGATGGGATGAGCAGGTCGCTTCGAAGGAGGAGACTATTCCCATGAAGAAATCACCGCCTCACCTCATCGCGGAAGTCCCACGCAGACGAACCAAGGTCGAGACAACAATCGGCATTGACCTTGGCGACGTCTGGAGTCATTACTGCACGCTCAACCAGGACGGCGAGGTGGTCAACAGGGGCCGCTTCCGTACCACACCGAAGGCGATTCAGAAGTGGTTTACCGACGTGCCGGAGGCCCGGGTGACCATGGAAGCGGGAACGCATTCGATCTGGATCAGCGAACAGCTGGAGGAGCTTGGCCATGAGGTGATTGTGGCCAATGTCCGAGAGTTACGAGCGATCTCGCACAGTGACCGGAAGAGCGATACGGTCGATGCCGAGAAGCTGGCACGGTACCCCCGATTGGATCCCGAGATCCTGCGTCCGATCGCACATCGCTCCGTCGAGCAGCAGCAGGCGCTTACGTTGATCCGCGCTCGGAACGTGCTGGTTCGGCTTCGCACAGCGGCGGTGAACGCCGTGCGCGGACTGACTAAATCCTGTGGGCATCGTATGCCGGCGACAACGACACGCTGTTTTGCGAAGCGAAGTTTGGCCGTGATGCCGCCCGGACTCGCGCAGGCGCTGAACCCGGTGCTCGACCAGATCGCTCAGATGACGCTCCGGATCAAGCAGTACGACCGCCAGATCCAAGAGGTCGGCCAAACCGAGTACCCAGAGACTCAAGCCCTGCAGAAGGTTCACGGCGTCGGTCCGATCACAGCCCTTACCTTCGTCCTCACCCTGGGCAGTAAGGAGCGGTTCAAGCAAAGCCGCGATGTAGGGTGTTATCTCGGTCTCAAGCCGAAACGCAGCCAGTCCGGAGACCATGACCCTCAGCTTGGCATCACCAAGGCCGGCAACGCCTATCTCCGAAGTCTCCTGGTCGAGTGTGCCAACCACATCCTTCGACCACATGGGCGAGACTCGGCTCTTCGACAGTGGGGCCTGCATCTGGCCTCCCGAGGCGGCAGGCAGGCGAGAAATAAAGCTGTTGTTGCAGTAGCTCGCAAGCTGGCTGTCCTGCTCCATCATCTCTGGACCACGCAGGCGCCTTACATGCCGTTCTACGAACAAGCTGCCTAAGACTTCACCCAGGTTTATCCGTTTGCGACGACCCCGCGTTCCGATGACTGCGACGGCGTTTTGGTCTTCCAAGGCCGGCTGAGAAGTAGCAGCATCGACTCTTCTCTCGAACCCCAATCAGCACCGAGCTCGCTGCACCCCAGCTCATCAGAGTGCGTATAGAAACCCGGTGGAGAGCAACAACGCGGCGCAACACAGACCAGCAACAACAAAGCAAAGACCCTGATAAAGGAAAACAAAGACCTCAGCCCTTGACACCAGTGACCTGCTCATAGAAAATGCCGCTCACGCCAGTCAGCGGGCCCGAACTGCTTCACTGGCTGGGTGGGATGCAAACTTTCGCTTGTGCGACTTATGGATACGAATTCGACTCGCCGTGGGAGGCTGTGTCGGCGCCATGCTTATCGCAGTCCTGGTCCGATGCTGAACAGGAAGAGTAGGAATACTGCCCCCGCGACCGCACCCAACGCGGCGCTCCACTGAACATACTGGGCCGGGGCGGAGATTCGGAGTGCTCTCGCGCGCGACATTGGAGGAAGACCGAACATGCCCGAGCCAGCCCCAAAGGAAGACGCCAGGGCTAAACCAAGGAATCCCACCGTGCGATTCAAGCCAGGGGATGCCGCTGGTAACCCGCTCACACCGTGGCCTACGACCCGATTTATGGCAATCGTGCAGCAAGCGAAAAAGCCGACGCTTGCATAAGGGATCCAGACAAGGCGGTAGAGACGATGCATCTCGTCATCAGACCCAGCGAATCGCCTCAACTCGTATGCAGATGCCCGCATGGAAAGAAAGTAGACCGTTGAGCCAAGCAGAACGATGACGCTCCGCGATAGTAAAGAATGGTGAAGAGGAGCGACAAGCTCGGCGGCGTCACCCGCATTGAGGATGCCGCTAAATGCGACGTAGCCGGAGGAAATGAACAGACTTAAGGTCATGCACAGCCAGAGAAAGTAGCGCAGTCTGGCGGCGTTTGGCGATACCCAGTGAAGCGCCACCCAGGCCAGCAAGCCAAAACCAAATTGCACACCGGGACCAGCCGCCTTGATTCCAAGTCGAGGTGACGCGGGAAAGTGACAGGTCTCCGACCAGGGCGTTATCAGGGTATTGTGCCCGCCCATCGCGAGACAGTAAACGCCATGACCGAAGCCTTCGTGCGCCATCATCGAAGCAGCAAAGGCAAGAGTTCCCAACGCCGCGAGCATCGCTGCACTGTCTGGTGAAGTAGCAGCTTTCATGGTTCGCTCACCATCTGACCAGCGCATCCGTCGACGTTCAACTGACAAATTAGCACAGCCGAATCTTCCCTCCATCTATAAGTCTTGCTAAACGTCGCTCTGTTTACCAGTCGGCCTCAAAACCGAGGCGTCCGCAGGATTGAGGTTCCTCGAAGTCCACTTTGCAGCAACTTCAAAAGGTAGACCAGACTGAACTTGCCGGGTGCCCAACGTCTCGCGTTTTGAGACGTGTGTTCCGCTCCTCACCCGCTCCCAACCTTGACACACAGCCAAACCGGCGTTAGCGTTTCTCTAGAGATGCAAACCCATCAACATCATCGTCACCACCACCATGCTCCCGTGACGAGCGTTCTGGCATTGCTTTCTCAAACTCTGTAGCCCTCCCGCAACAAGTGGAGTGGCACCGATCCCTGAAGAGCCCGCCAACGCGCAATCGCGACGGCGGGCTTTTCCATTTGCCAGCACCAGCAACCAAGGACGCACACAAGCTAATGACGATCGACTTTGAAAAGATGGACGGCCTCGTCCCCGGCATCGTGCAGGACGCCAAGACTGGCGCAGTCCTGATGGTCGGCTTCCTCAACCAGGCCAGCTACCAGCGCACCCTGGACACCGGCTACGTCACCTTCTGGAGCCGCACCCGGGCCAAGCTCTGGACCAAGGGCGAGACCAGCGGCAACCGGCTCCGCGTGCTCCAAGCCGCCACCGACTGCGACCAGGATACCCTGCTCTTCCACGTCGAGGTCGAGGGCGACGGCCTTACCTGCCACGAAGGCACCATCAGCTGCTTCACCCGGCCCATCCCACTTGCCGGCAGCGCCGCGCAACCCGCCTCGCAAGCCGAGCCCCATCCGCACACCCAGCTGGAGTTTCAGTCCAAGTCGCAGCTCGAGTCGCAATCAAAGTCGCAGTCTGGATCGCAGCTGGAGTCGCCGCTGGAGCCCCAGTCCAACCCTCTATCGCAAACACGGGAGGCCCGCTAATGCCGGCCAACAAGCTCCGCCTCGGCATTCCCAAGGGCTCGCTCCAGGACTCCACCATCGCCCTCTTCGCCCAGGCCGGCTGGAAGATCTACGCCTCGGGCCGCTCCTACTTCCCCACCGTCGACGACCCCGAGCTCGAACTCATGCTCATCCGCGCCCAGGAGATGGCCCGCTACGTCCACTCCGGCGTGCTCGACGCCGGGCTCACCGGCAATGACTGGGTCGTTGAATCCGGCCGCAAGGTCATCAGCGCCTGCTCGCTCGTCTACGCCAAGCAGAGCCGCCAGAGGGTCAAGTGGGTCCTCGCCGCGCCCGAAGACTCCCCCTTTCAATGCCCTGAAGACCTCGCCGGCAAGATCATCGCCACCGAGCTCGTTGAAGTCACCAAGGCCTACTTCGCCGCCAAAAATATCCCCGTCCAGGTCGAGTTCAGCTGGGGCGCCACCGAGGTCAAGCCCCCCATGCTCGCCGACGCCATCGTCGAGATCACCGAGACCGGCAGCTCGCTCCGCGCCAACCGCCTCCGCATCCTTTCGACCGTCATGGAGTCCGAAACCCACCTGATCGCGAACGATGCCGCCTTCGCCGAACCCTGGAAGCGCGCCAAGATCGACACCCTCGCCCTCATGCTCGGCGGCGCCATCGCGGCCCAGGGCCAGGTCGGCCTGCTGCTCAACGTCCCCAACACCAGCCTGGAAGCAGTCCTGGCCGTGCTGCCCGCCCTCAACTCACCCACCGTCTCGCCGCTCAGCAATGGCAGCTGGTCAGCGATCAACACGATTCTCGAGGAAGGCGCCGTCCGCGACGTCATTCCCAAACTCAAAGCAGCCGGGGCGACAGGCATCGTCGAGTACCCGCTCAACAAGGTCGTTCTGTAAAACCCCCTGCGCGGGAGGCGGCACCTACCGGTGCGGCAGACGCGCTTCGGGCACGAGAGCACCACTCCCCAGAAGTAAGGGGAGTGGTGCTCTCGAAGCGCCGCAGGCGGTACACCCGCCACGAAGTGGCCGCCAGCCGCGCAGGCGGTCTTCGCAGTTGACCTGGCAAGGAGCTCCAATGGACCTCATTCGCACCACAGGACTCGCCGGCCGCCGCGGCCGCGCCCGCATCGCCGAGCTGGCCAACCGCCGCCGGGCGATGGACCGCCGCGTCACCCCGGTCGCCGAGCGCATCCTGAACGCCGTCCGCAAAGATGGCGACCGCGCCCTGCGCCACTTCGCCGCCAAGTTCGACGGCCTGACTCCAGCGCAGCCTCTCCGCGTCCGCGAAGCCGAGATGCAGGCCGCGCTCGCCGCTATCCCCACCTCACTCCGGCGTGCCCTCGAGACGGCCGCCACCAACATCCGCGCCTTCGCCGAACGCCAGATGCCCTCCGACTGGGACTTCGAGCCCGTCCAAGGCCTCACCGTCGGCCAGCGCGTGCGCCCGCTCGACTCGGTCGGCTGCTACGTCCCCAGCGGCCGCCACCCTCTGCCCTCGACCCTGCTGATGACTGCGATCCCCGCCCAGGTCGCCGGCGTTCCGCGCATCGTCGTCGTCTCTCCCAAGCCGGCTGACGAGACCCTGGCCGCCGCCGCCCTGCTCCATATCACCGAGTTCTACCGCGTCGGCGGCGCCCAGGCCGTCGCCGCACTCGCTTACGGGACTAACTCCATCGCGAAGGTCGACAAGATCGTCGGCCCCGGCAACGCGTTCGTCACCGCCGCCAAAAAGCTCGTCTCCGCCAGCGGCGAGACCGCCATCGACATGCTCGCCGGCCCCACCGAGATCGTCGTCACCAGCGAGCACGGCCATCCCCGAGAGATCGCCGCCGACCTCGTCGCACAATCCGAGCACGACCCCGACGCGGTCGCCATCTTCATCACCGCGACCCCTTCGCTCGCCAAACAGGTCGTTGCCGAAGCCAAACAGCAGGCCCGCGCCAACCCCATCGCCGCGCTCTCGCTCGCGCGCAACGGGGTCGCCATCGTCGCCGCCTCGCTTGAGCAAGCGCGCGCCCTCACCAACCTGCTCGCCGGCGAGCACCTCACCGTCGACGACGCCCGCGACCTGGCCTGGGTGCGCAACGCCGGCTCAGTCTTCCTCGGCCGCTGGTCCCCGCAGCCCATGGGCGACTACGTCTCCGGCCCCAACCATACCCTCCCGACCGGTGGCCAAGCCCGCCTGCGCGGGGGCCTGAGCGTGCACGACTACCTCAAGCTCATCACCGTCCAGCAGTACACCGAGGCCGGCCTAGCCGAACTCGGCCCCGCCGCCATCGAGCTCGCCGAGGCCGAAGGCCTCGCCGGCCACGCCGAAGCCATCCGCATCCGCGCCGCCGGCCTCAACCAGGGAGGCTCCCGTTGATCGATACCGCCCGTCTCCCCTTGCCTCCGCACTCCACTCCTGTTGCACGTGGAACTGTTCCACCCGGAACCACGTCACCGCTCCCCGCACCCCGCGCCGCCGTCATCGCCATGAAGGAGTACCACCCACCCCTCGGCAAACGCGACGGCCTGCGCCTGGACTTCAACGAAAACACCCTGGCCTGCTCCCCGCGTGTCGCCGGAGCCCTCGCAGCCGTCACCGCAGGGATAAGTACAGGCGCGCTCACCCGCTACCCCGAGCGGGCCCCGGTCGAAGCGCTCTGCGCGGCCAAACTTGGCCTCGCGCCCGAACAGATCCTGCTCACCAACGGCGTCGATGAGGCCATCCACGTCCTCTGCCAGACCTGGCTCGACGCGTCCTCCGAAATCCTGCTCCCCGTCCCGACCTACTCCATGTATGAGGTCTACGCCTCGTCTATCGGCGCCAGGATCGTTTCCGTTCAGGCTGGCCCAAACTTTAGTTTCCCCTTCGACCAGGTCCTCGCCGCCATCACACCGCGCACCCGCATCGTCGCCCTCGCCAACCCCAACAGCCCCACCGGCGCGACCCTAACCCGGGAACAGATCCTCGCCCTCGCCGCTGCCGCCCCCCACGCCATGGTCCTGGCCGACGAAGCCTACTTCCACTTCTTCGGCGAAACCGTCCTCGACCAGGTCGGCGACTCACCCCGCCACGTGCCCAACCTGGTCGTCGCCCGCACTTTTTCCAAAGCTTACGGCCTCGCCGGCCTCCGCCTGGGCCTGGTCGCCGCCAGCAGCGAGGCGATGCACTGGATGCGCCGCGTGATCTCCCCCTACAGCGTCAACGCGCTCGCTCTTGCCTGCCTGCCCGCCGCGCTCGCCGACGACGCCTACCTCACCTGGTACGTCGACGAGGTAAGGGCCGCGCGCGCCGACCTCGCCTCCTTTCTCGAAACTCTCGGCGTCCCTTTCTGGCCTTCCCAGGCCAACTTCCTCCTGCTCGAGATCGGACCCAAACACCGCGAGTTCGTTCGCTCCATGCACGAGCAGGGCATCCTCGTCCGCGACCGCTCCGCGGACCCAGGCTGCCAGGGCTGCGTCCGCGTTACCATCGGACCCCGCTCCCAAATGGAGCCAAGCCACCGGGCGCTCGCCGACGCACTCACAGCCATCGCCTGGAAAGCCGGCGAAAGCCTCCGAGGAAACCGCACTCTATGACCACCAAGCCCAAAGCCGTCCCGGCCGCCATCTCAGCGGCCTCGCAATCGCCGCAGGCCTCCACACTGGACCCAGCCCCGAAGCGAGCCCGGCCCAAGCCGCCTGCAGCATCCACGCGCGCAGCCGCCGAGCCGTCTGGACTTTCATCCGGAGCACCATCCAAAAACCCATCCAAACCGCAATCCAAAACACCATCCAAAACGCAGACCGAGTCCGCAGCCAACCATTCGTCCATTCCGGCCACCGACCCCCCCCGCACCGCTCGCATGGATCGCAACACCACGGAAACCAAGATCCAGCTCGCCCTCACCGTCGAGGGCACAGGCGTTTACCAGGTCTCCACCGGCATCCGCTTCTTCGACCACATGCTCGAGCTCTTCACCCGCCACGGCGCCTTTAACCTGGAGCTCACCTGCCAGGGCGACCTCGACGTCGACCAGCACCACACCGTCGAAGACGTGGGCATCGCGCTCGGCGAAGCCTTCGACAAGGCCCTCGGCGACAAGAAGGGAATCATGCGCGCCGGCTACTTCCTCATGCCCATGGACGAGACCCTGGCCATCGCCGCCATCGATCTCAGCGGCCGCGTCGCCTGCAAAGTCAAAACCAAAGTCCGCACCACCCGCGTCGGCGACCTGCAATCGGAGCTCGTCGAAGACTTCTTCGACGGCTTCGCCCGCGGCGCCCGCGCCAACCTCCATCTCAAGACCATGTACGGCCGCTCCAACCATCACAAGCTCGAGGCCCTCTTCAAGGCCTTCGCCCGCGCCCTGCGCGTCGCCTGCTCCCGCGACAAACAGCTGGGCGAGATGCTGCCCTCGACGAAAGGCCTCCTATGAACCTGGCGGTGGTTGACTACAACGCCGGCAACCTGACCTCGGTCGTCAAAGCGCTCGCCTCGCTCGGCATCGACCCCATGGTCACCGCCGACGCCAGCGTGATCGCCCGCGCCGACAAGATCATGCTCCCCGGCGTCGGCCACTTTTCTGCGACAACTTTTCTTCAGGACCAAAAGCTCACCCCCGCCATCCGCAAAAAGATCAAATCCGGCACGCCCTTCCTCGGCATCTGCGTCGGCCTGCAGTGGCTCTTCGCCGGCTCGACCGAGGCCCCCGGCGTCCCCGGCCTCGGCATCTTCCCCGGCGAGTGCGAGCGCTTCTTCGGCCCCGAGTTCGAGCGCAACCTCAAGTGCCCCCACGTCGGCTGGAACTCGATCCACTTCTCCCGCGAGACGCCCCTCACCAAGGACATGGAAGAGGGCGCCTTTGTCTACTACACCCACTCCTACCGCGCGCCGGTTGGCGAAGATACCGTCGCGGTTACCGAGTATGGCTCGGAGTTCACCGCGATCGCCGTCCGCGACAACGTCATGGGCGTCCAGTTCCACCCGGAAAAGTCCGGAGCCCCCGGCATGCAGCTGCTCGAAAACTTTGTGAAGCTCTAGCAACGCACCCGGCCGCCAGCGCGAGCCGAGCTGGCAGGCCGCCTCCAGATCAGCCGGCAGCAAAGCGAGGTCGCCCTAAACGTTCCAGAAGCCCTGTCAAAACTGAGCGCTACAGAAACGTTGCCATTCTGAGCGTTCCACAACCTTGTCAAGCTGAGCGCTCCAGATCGTTGTCCTCCTGAGCGAAGCGAGGATCTGCTGTTCGCTCTTCCAACTCGACGCAAGCGCAACGCTATCCTTCAGCCCCCTCCTAACGTGCACCAACCAAGGAACCAATGCACGACACTAAAGCCTGGGTCATGAAACGAGACACCCCACACGCATGCTGACCAAACGCATCATCGCCTGCCTCGACGTAGCCAACGGCCGCGTGGTCAAAGGCGTGCAATTCGAGGACCTGATCGACGCCGGCGCCCCGGCCGAGCTCGCCGCCCGCCACGCGCTCGGCGGCGCCGACGAGATCGTTCTGCTCGACATCACCGCCACCCACGAAGGCCGCGGTACCCTGATTGCCACCGTCCGCGAAACCGCCAGACGCCTCTTCGTCCCCTTCACCGTCGGCGGCGGCATCCGCACCTCCGAAGACGCGACCGCCGTCTTCGACGCGGGCGCCGACAAGGTCAGCATCAACTCCGCCGCACTCGCCTCGCCCGCGTTGATCGGCGAGATCGGCCGCCGCTTCGGCGCCCAGGCTGTCGTCGTGGCCATCGACGCCCGCAGGGTGTCGAGCTTGAATCAAGACGCCCGCCGGGTGTCAAGCTCAACTCCAGACGCCCGCCGGGTGTCGAGCTCGAATCCAGACCCCGACCGCAGGGCAGGTCCAGCCTCCCCAGCGCAGCCTGCGCTACCCCTCATCGCAGGCGTTGGCCTCGCCGCGCACCCCGCCGTCGAAGCCGAGGTCTACGCCTCCGGAGGCCGCCGCGCCACCGGCCGCCGCCTCCTCGACTGGGCCCGCGAAGCCGAAGACCGCGGCGCCGGCGAGATCCTGCTCACCAGCATGGACGCCGACGGCACCCGCGCCGGCTTCGACTGCGCGCTCACCGCGCTGGTCTCCGCAGCCGTCCAGATCCCGGTGATCGCCTCCGGCGGCGCCGGCACCGCCGACCACTTCGCCGACGTGCTGCTCGATGGGCCCGGGCACGGCCGAGCCGATGCCGCCCTCGCCGCCAGCATCTTCCACTTCGGCATCGCCGACGCCCGCCAGCTCAAACAGCAGATCGCCACCCGCGGCGTCCCTGTGAGGCTTCCATGCTAATCCCAGCCATCGACCTGCTCGGCGGCCAGATCGTCCAACTCGTCCAGGGCGAGGAGCCCAAGCTCGCCTTTGACGACTTCGCCTACTGGATCGACCGCTTCCGCCCCTACCCCATCGTCCAGCTCATCGACCTCGACGCCGCCAAGCGCCAGGGCAACAACCGTGCGCTGATCGAACGCATCGCCCGCGAGCTCCCCTGCCAGGTCGGCGGCGGCCTGCGCACCATCGCCCAGGCCCGGCAACTCCTCGACAGCGGTGTCCGCAAGGTCATCTTCGGCTCCGCTCTCTTCTGCGACAAAGACGATCAGGCCGACCAATCCGGCGCCGCGCTCATCCACACCGAGCTCGCCGCCGAGATCGCCTCCACCCTCGGCCGCGAGCGCTTCCTGGCCAGCATCGACACCCGCTCGGGCCAGGTCGCCGTCCGCGGCTGGCGCGACCAGCTCGCCCTCACCCCGGACCAGGCCATCGCCGTCCTCGATCCCTTCTGCGGCGGCTTCCTCTACACCCACGTCGATACCGAAGGCACCATGCAGGGCTTCCCCATCGACCAGGCCCGGCGACTCCGCGCCCTCACCACCCGCCAGCTCATCGTCGCCGGCGGCATCCGCAGCCAATCCGAGATCGACGAGTTGGACGCCCTCGGCGTAGACGCAGTCGCCGGCATGGCCGTCTACACCGGCTCGCTCGCGGTCTAGGCGTAGGCCAAGACCCCCTACGCGGGAGGCGGTCACTTCGTGACGCGTATACCGCCCTTCGGGCCCAAAAGCATAGGTCCCCCAGAAGTAAGGGGGGACCTATGCTTTTGCAGCGCCGCAGGCAGAAGACTCCCCACGAAGTGGGCGCCGGCCGCGTAGGCGGTCTTGCTCTAAGCCGGGGCCGCAGCGGCAGCCTGCAGAGCAGCATCCTCGACGATCGGCTCATCCCCAAACCCACCCAGCCACATCACCTCCGGCTTCCGGCGAAACCACGTCGCCTCCGGGTGCCCCATCCGTCGTCTATCGACGCATGGGTCCGACCACCTCACCCACCGTCAAGCCTTTCCCACACTGCCGCACAAGCCGCCTCCACCACCCCAACCTCATCCCCAAAGCCATCCAGCCAAATCACCTCCGGCTCCCGGCGAAACCACGTCATCTGCCGCTTGGCGTAGTTGCGATGCCCCTGCTGGGCTGCGCGAATCGCATCATCGAGCGAAAGCTCTCCTGCAAGCACCTGCGCCGCCTGGCGATAGCCGAGCGCCCCCAGCGCAGCAGGCGCAGGCTGGTAGCAGGCCAACAAAGCGCGCGTCTCCTCAACCAACCCATGCGCAAACATCGACGCGGCCCGCTGGTTGATCCGCGCATAGAGCGCCGCCCGCTCCGGCTGCAGCCCGAGCCGCAGCACCCGATACCCTTGCAAAGGATCCCGCGCCTCGTCTCCGGCCAGCGCCACCGAGAGCGGCTGCCTGGTCGCCACAGCGACCTCGATCGCCCGAATCAGCTTCGGCTCATCGTTCGCGTGGATCCGCGCAGCCGAAGCCGGGTCGAGCCGCCCCAGCAGCCTATGCAGCCACCCAGTCCCGAGCCGCTGCGCCGAGGCCCGCAGCCTCGCCCGCAAAGGCTCCGAGCGCTCCGGTCCGGCAAACAACCCATCAAGCAGCGCCCGCAGGTAGAGCCCCGTCCCGCCCGTGACGATCGGCACCCGCCCCCGCGCCGCGATCTGCGCGATCGCCGCCCGCGCCGCCCGGCTGTACTCTCCGGCCGTGTACGGCTGGTCCGGCGAGACCACGTCCAGCAAGTGGTGCCGCACCCGCGCCCGCTCCTCGACCGTCGGCTTGGCCGACCCCAGATCCATCCCCCGGTACACCGACACCGAATCGCAACTCACCACCTCGCCGCCAAACCGCTTCGCCAGCCGCAGCGACAGCCCCGTCTTCCCACTCCCCGTCGGCCCCAGCAGCACCACCAGCAGCGGCTCAGCAACTTCCTTAGCACTCGCAGCCCTGCTACCCAACGAAGTTCTCCTCAGTTCGCCACCGTCAAGCAACTCGCGCTGTCACCCTCCAGCCAATCAGTCTTAGAGCCCCAGTTTTTACGCTTCTCGTGGGAGCCTGAGAGCATTGCTGGCATGGTGTTCATCCATCATTGCCTAGGTATTCTGAACGAATGCACCGGCGCAACCTTCTCCTGATTGCTTTCTCCTTGTCGGCTTGCGTCTCTCCCCTTCGAGCAGTGAAGATGCGGCTGGAATGCCTACGCAGCGGCTACGACGCCATGACGAGCGCCCATCAACAACATGCCCAGGAACGGGAAGCTGCCATGGATGAAATCTTCTCGCGATGGGCCCAGCCCAGAATTTAAACTGACCCACTACCGTAAATGCCCCGTCATCCTGAGCGAGCCCCTTCGCCCATCACCAACGCATGTCATCCTGAGCGAAGCGAAGGATCTGCTGTTGCCTTCTCTCCCGAGAAAGCCACAGCTCCGCCCCCACCCGCCAGCAGCTCCAGCAATCCCGCTTCATCCACCACCGGCACCCCAAGCTGCTGCGCCTTATCCAGCTTCGAGCCAGCCTCCTCACCCGCCACCACATAGTTCGTCTTCTTACTCACCGCCCCCGAAACCTTGCCCCCCGCCCCCTCGATCCGCTCCTTCGCCTCTTCCCGCGTCAGCGTCGGCAGCGTCCCCGTAATTACAAACGTCAACCCGGCCAGCTCTTCCGACCGCACCCGCCGCTCCGCCGTTAGCACCAGCCCCGCCGTGCGCAGCTCCTCCACCAGCGCCCGGTTCTTCTCTTCCTCGAAGAACTCCCGGATCGCCTGCGACACCCGCGGCCCCACTTCATTGACCCGCGCCAGCTCTTCCCCGTTCGCCGCCATCAACGCATCGATCGAGCCGAACTCTTCGGCCAGCAGCTGCGCCGTGCGCTCACCAACAAACCGTATCCCCAGCCCAAAGAGCACCCGCGCCAGCCCCGCCCGCTTGGACCGCGCAATCTCAGACAGCAGCGCGTCGGCCGTCTTTTTCCCGATCCGCTCGAGCGAGAGCAGCTTCGCCTCATCCAGCGCGTAAATATCTGCCAGCCCCTTTACCAGCCCGCGCTCGAGCAGCTGCGCCACCACCGCATCCCCCAGCCCTTCGATATTCATCACGTTGCGCGCCGCAAAGTGCAGCAGGCTCTCTGACACCCGCGCCGGGCAGTCGATGTTCACGCACCGATAATCCGCCTCGTCCTCCAACCGTTTGATCTCAGCCCCACACACCGGGCATACCTGGGGCCAGACAAACGCCCGCTCCCCGCGCGGATGATCTTTCCCATCGACAACCCCGGCCACCACCTCCACGACCTTCGGAATCACATCGCCGCCCCGCTCCACCCGCACCGAGTCGCCGATCAGCAGACCCAGCCGCTCAATCTCGTCCGCATTGTGCAGCGTCGCCCTAGTCACCGTGATGCCGCCCAGCGAAACAGGCGCGAGCCACGCGACCGGAGTCAGTTTCCCCGTGCGCCCCACCTGGACCCGGATATCTTCGACCCGCGTCACTGCAAACCTCGAAGCGAACTTGAACGCCACAGCCCAGCGCGGAGCCTTCCCGGTAAAACCGAGCCGCCGCTGCAGGTCGGCGTTGTTCAGCTTGATCACCACCCCGTCGATCTCGTAACCGAGCGAGGCACGATTGACTTCCGCCCGCTTGATAAACGCCAGCAGCCTGTCCAGATCCTCAATCGCCTCCCGATGCGGGTTCACCCGAAACCCTGCCGCGGTCAGCGCGTCGAGCGCCTCGCCCTGCTCCGGGAACAACGTCTCGCCCGTCGTCGCGAGCGCAAAGTACGCGTAGAAATCAAGCCGCCGCTGCGAGACGATATTCGGTTCCAAAGTCCGGATCGTTCCCGCCGCCGCATTGCGAGGGTTGGCCGCCGGAGCCTGTCCAGCCGCCTCCCGCTCTTCATTCATGCGCAGAAAACCGGCCAGCGGCATCACCACCTCCCCGCGCACTTCAAACGCCGGTGGCAGCTTTGCCTTCTTCAATGCCGCCTCGTCGACCACCAGCGGGATCGACCGAATCGTGCGCACATTGCCGGTCACATCCTCGCCCACGCTCCCGTCTCCGCGAGTGACCCCACGCAGCAGCCGCGCGCCTGCCTGAGCACTCTCGCCCGCGCCGCGCCCCTGTGACGCGGCGCCAGCAGATGGAGCGCCTTCCGCCCCGCTCTCGCCTCGGGTCGATGCATGGCCCGATCCATCCCCGGCCCCGTAATGGAGCGCCATCGACAAGCCATCCAGCTTGTACTCGCACACGTAGCTCACCGCGGCGCCCGCCCCGGCCAGCTCCCGCACCCGCCGATCCCAGTCGCGCAGCTCTTCCTCCGAGTTCACATTGTCCAGCGACAGCATCGGCCGCGAGTGTGCCACCTTCGCAAACCCATCCTTCGCCTTCCCACCCACCCGCTGGGTCGGCGACTCAGCCGTCACCCACTCCGGGTGCTCCTGCTCGATCGCCTGCAACTCCCGCATCAGCCCGTCGTAGGCCAGGTCGTCGATCTCGGGCGCATCGAGCACGTAGTACTGGTACTCATGGTGGCGAAGCTGCTCGCGCAACGCCTCCACCCGCGCCTCTGGACTCTTCGCTGCACTCACCTGCTATCCCCCCGCCACTCCCTCCAGATCATAGGCGACCAAGCGCAGCGCGGTCATCGAGCGCCAAATGCACCTACCTCTCTCCAGGGTTTGGCGCCAAAGCTGACTCCGAAGCTCGCTGCCAAGCTCTTGCCCCAAGTGACCACATCACCAGCCATAAGCCGGTTACGATCTTGGCTTCGATCAGCCCGCCACCTTTTATTTGCCTTTTCTAGGCAATAAAGCGGTAAACATCTATTGAGAAATATCACTACTATAGTTACGGATTGCCTTTTCGTGTTACTCTAAAAAGGTTGAGGGGGTTTTTTGATGAATTCAGAGCCGCTGAAGGAGTCTGCCGTAGGTGTAGAGCTGCCAGTGAAGACGGAGAAAGCCGAGCGTGGGCGTTCTCGTATTGAGTGGCCTTACTACAGCCTTGACGAAGCGTTCAAGCTCGCGAAGGGCGTCTTCGAGCTTGGAGGGAGTTGTCAGATCGAACAGCTTGCGGGCGAGCTAAAGCAGTCGGCGGCGGGAGGCGGCTTCAGGCTCAAGGTTCAGGCCGCTCGGGTCTTTGGGCTGCTTAGTTTAGTGCAAGGGAATATCACTCTTACTCCACTAGGAACTCAAATCGTGGAAGCCGAAGAAGAGCGGGCGGCTAGGGTTACTGCGTTTTTGAACGTACCGCTATATAAAGCCGTTTACGAGATGTTCAAGGGAAAGACGCTCCCGGGTCCGTCCGGGCTGGAGGGTGCGTTCGTAACCCTCGGAGTTGCAGCTAAACAAAAGGAAAAGGCTAGGCAGGCTTTCCAGAGATCCGCGAAAGAGGCTGGATTTTTCGCATATGGATCAACCAAATTGGTTTCTCCCGTGTTGGGGCAAGAGAAGCCGGCAAAGGAAAAGACTGGGATCGACGAACAAGGGCCGACTAAGCAGATACCCTCTCCGCCTTCCGGTAGCACAGGAGGCACCGGAGGTAACGGGATCGAAGCAGGAGGATTACACCCATTCATTCAGGGTCTACTCAGGACTTTACCGGCGCCCGAGTCGCCTTGGCCCTTGGACGCTAGACGAAAGTGGCTTCAGTCTGCTCTCAGCATTTTCGACGTGATCTACGAGGGTGGTGATGACAGCCACGCCATCGCGATCACGGTCAACAGGAGTTCTTCCAATTGAAAAGCCGTACAGCGGAAGACTGTACGGCTCAAGGAGGTGATTTCTTTGCAAAGGATGACAATCCGGGTTCAGATCACAATGGTGACAATCACTCTTCAGCGGGGCGAGGACACAGTAGTGATCGAGATCCCGATATAACAAAGCCGCATTCAACTACCGAGATGGCGGCCTGATCAGCTTTCCATTTCATAATAACTCTTTTCGCCTTCGCCCAATGTTGCTAGTGGCCCATTGGGCGATCACCTACGTTTGTTAAAACTCACTGCACGTTGCAGAGTCTACGACGCCGGGGTTGAGCATAAGCCCTCCCATTGCTATTTTCTAGCTCCAGCCTTTGGTATGTCCGGAGGCCATCCTCCCGGCGAAGTTTGCCTTTCCCCTACGCTGCAGCTAGCTTGGCAGCAGACTTATGGACCCTGTCACCCACTTCATGACCGGCGCCTGCCTCGGCCGCGCCGGCCTCAATCGCCGCACCGCCTACGCCACCCTGGCCGCCACCCTCGCCGCCGAGGCGCCCGACATCGACGTGGTCATGAGCTTCGGCGGCCCGGTCACCGGCTTCGCCCACCACCGCGGCATCACCCACACGCTGGTCGGCGCGCCCTTCATGGCGCTCGCCGTCACGTTGATCGTCTACGGCCTCCACCGCCTGCTCACCAGGCTGCGCAACAAGCCGCCGGCCACGCCCGTCCGCTGGGGCTGGGTCTACCTGGTCGCGCTCCTCGCCGACCTCAGCCACCTCCTGCTCGACCTCACCAACAGCTACGGCCTGCGCCCCTTCGCGCCCTTCCAACCGCGCTGGTACTCGCTCGACTGGGTCTTCATCATCGATCCGCTCATCCTGCTGCTGCTCGCACTCGGCCTCGGCCTGCCTGCCATCTTCGGCCTGGTCGACCGCGAGATCAGCCACAAGCGCCCGCTTTTGCCCGGCCGCGGCCTGGCCATCGCCGCACTCACCGGCATCGGCCTCCTCTGGGCGCTCCGCCACGCCGAGCACGCCCACGCCATCGCCCTCGCCATCGCCGCCACCCTCGACACCGGCGCCCTCTCCGGCGAGCCGCTCCTCCGCGTCGCCGCCGAGCCCTACCCGCTCGATCCCTTCCACTGGCACATCATCGCCGAGACCCAGAACCACTACGAGTCAGCCGATGCCCACACCCTCACCGATGACGTCGAGCCCTCTGGCCCGCCCATCGACAAGCCTGAGCTCACCCCCTCTGCCGCCGCCGCCAAGCAGTCCTATCTCGGCCGCGTCTACCTTGATTGGTCAAGCTGGCCGCTCACCGTCGACCTCGGCGCGCTGCCCATCCCCGGCGCCGGCGAACTAGGTGTTGACCCCGGGCCCGGCTGGCACACCGTCCGCTTCACCGATATGCGCTACACCTACTCGCTCCCCGGCCTGGGCTCCAGCAACCAGCCACCGCTAGCCGGCTGGGTCTATATCGACCAGGCCCTCGCCGTCCAAGCCCAGGTCATGAACGGCCGCGTGCAGCATTAGCCGCGCCCTGAGACTGGGTAAACGAAGCAGCGCGGCCGATCTACGTTACCGAGCGGCGCACCCGATCTCCGCTGTAGGGAGTGGCGCAGCCATTATCCCGACACCAAGTGACCCACCCGCACGGTGTCTTCTCGTCAGCCCAATCGTTGTCTCCAACAAGCCGACCCGCAGTAACCTTTGCCCGCGACTGACCACCGGCCTGCGATATACGATACGGCTGCCGGCAATCCACGGCCTGCAACGGAACGCAAAACCTGCGCAGGGAGTTTCACCGCTGCAACCCTCTCAGCCACTCCACCACGACCGCCTGCCTGCATCCGGCTCCTCGACCCCCAGAGCCAGGCTGCGCAGCCTCGCGCAAGCTTGCCTCGTCAGCACCCTGCTCGTGAGCCTCGCGACCCTGACCCTGTCCCCAGCCGCCAGCCAGCCTCCGCCCGACCGGCTTAACCACGACTGGCCGGCCTACAACGGCGGCGTGGACGGCGACCACTACTCCCCACTCACCCAGATCAACCGCGCCAACGTCAAGAATCTTCGTCCCGCCTGGACCTTCGACACCGGCGAAAAAGGCGGCATCCAGACCAACCCGCTCGTCCTCGGCCGCGTCCTCTACGGCTACACCCCGACACAAAAGGTCTTCGCCGTCGATGCCGCCACCGGCTCTCGCCTCTGGCTCTTTGATCCAGGCATGCAAAGCTCCCAACCAGCCCGCGGCTTCGCCTGGTGGACAGACGGCAGCAGCAAACGCCTCTTCGCCGGCGTCCAAAGCTTCCTCTACGCCCTCGACCCAGCCACCGGCAAGCCGATCCCCAGCTTCGGCGAAGCAGGCCGCATTGATCTGCGCAAGCACCTCGGTGACGACGCCCACTCCGATCAACTCGAAGTCATCGCCACCACCCCCGGCGTCGTCTACAAAGACCTGCTCATCGTCGGCTTCCGCACCTCCGAGCAGCAACCTGCCCCACCCGGCGATATCCGCGCCTACGACGCCCGCACCGGCGCCCTCCGCTGGAGCTTCCACACCATCCCGCACCCGGGCGAGTACGGCTATCAAACTTGGCCGCCCGATGCATGGAAGACCGCCGGCTCGGCCAACAACTGGGCCGGCATGGCGGTCGACGAACAACGCGGCATCGTCTACGTACCCACCGGCTCGCCGGTCTCGGACTTCTACGGCGCCGACCGGGCTGGCGACGGTCTCTTCGGCGACACCCTGCTCGCGCTCGACGCCGCCACCGGCAAGCGTCTCTGGCACTTCCAGGGCGTGCATCACGACATCTGGGATCGCGACTTCCCCTCGCACCCTGTCCTGCTCACCGTCCACCACAACGGCGTTCCAGTCGATGCCGTCGCACAGACCAGCAAGCAGGGCTACATCTATCTCTTTGACCGCGTGACCGGCAAGCCGCTCTTCCCCATCGAGGAGCGCCCCTACCCGGCCAGCACCGTGCCCGGCGAGCACTCGGCCCGCACCCAGCCACTGCCGGCTGCGCCCGCGCCCTACGCCCGGCAGCTGCTCACCGAGGACATGCTCACCCAGCGCACGCCCCAGGCCCACGCCCAGGCTCTCGCCCAGTTCCGCACCATGCGCTCCGCCGGCCAGTTCGTTCCCCTCTCTGACCAACAGCAGACCGTCGTCTTTCCCGGCTTCGATGGCGGCGCCGAGTGGGGCGGCCCGGCGGTCGATGCCGCCCGAGGCATCCTCTATGTCAACAGCAATGACATTCCTTGGACCGGTGGCCTGGTCGAGAACCAGCCCCGCCGCTCCCCCGACGCCACCGTCTACCTGAGCGCCTGCGCCGCCTGCCACGGTGATGAGCGCCGCGGCTCCCCACCTGCCTTCCCCTCACTGGTCGGTGTCAGCCAGCGGCTCAGCGATGCCCAGATCACCAGCTTGATCCGCAACGGCAAAGGCCGCATGCCCTCCTTCCCCTACCTCTCGAACGATTCGCTTGATCGCCTTCTCGCTTATCTCAAGACGGACCCCAGCCCCAGCCCGAGCTCAGACTCGTCTGAATCTCCTTCGGCCCATGGGCAGGTCGGCAAGCAGGAGCTCGGCGGCAGCGCCGCCGCGCCCGAGGCTGCCTACCGCTTCACCGGCTATCGCAAGTTCCTCGACCCCGACGGCTACCCCGCGGTAGCCCCGCCCTGGGGCACCCTCAACGCCATCGATCTCAACACCGGCCAGTACCTGTGGAAGGTTCCGCTCGGCGAGTATCCCGAGCTCGCCGACGCCGGGCTCAGCAACACCGGCACCGAGAACTACGGCGGCCCAGTGCTGACGGCGGGCGGCCTGCTCTTCATCGGGGCAACCAGCTTCGACGACCGCATCCGCGCCTTTGACGCAAGCAGCGGGCAGCTGCTCTGGGAGTACAAGCTGCCCTTCGCGGGGCTCGCTACACCGGCCGTCTACATGGTCGATGGCAAGGAGTACGTCGTCATCGCAGCCTCGGGCGGCCGCAACCCGAAGGAGCCTCCAGGCGGCCTCTACATCGCCTTCGCGTTGCCCTAGCCGTGAGGCTTCGCGCTGCCGCTTTCAGGCTCCGGGTGGTCCTGCTCGTGAGGCTTCGCATCGCCCCGCCCTCAAGATTTCGCGTCCTTAACTCTCACCTCGCGGATTCCGCACGCGGACTCGACTCCCGCAACCCGCATCCCAAACCAAGCGCTGCCTCTACGATCCGCCCAGAACGACCGCAGCCACCCTCGTAGCCACTCTTGTCCGCAACCCCCTGCCCACTCCCGGAGCCTGCACCCCATGTCTATCTCTCGTCGCGATTTCTCGAAACTCGCTGCCCTCGCCACAGCCGGCACCTTGGCTCCTGCCGCTCTGCGTGCCACCTCGCCTGACCAAAAGATTGGCTACTGCGCGGTTGGCCTCGGCCGCATCTCGGTCGACCACTTCATGCCCGGCCTGCTCCAGTCCCAGCACGGCAAGCTCACCGGCCTGGTCAGCGGCTCGCCCGACAAGGCGAAAAAGCTAGCCGCCCAGTACGGCATTCCCCCGACCTCGGTCTACAGCTATGACCAGTACGACCGCATCCGCGACAACCCGGCCATCGACGCGGTCTACATCGGCCTGCCCAACAGCCAGCACGCCGAGTACACCATCCGCGCCGCCAAAGCCGGCAAGCACGTGCTCTGCGAAAAACCCATGTGCACCACCGTCGCCGACGCCAAAGAGATGATCGCGGCCTGCGACGCAGCCGGCAAAAAGTTGATGATCGCCTACCGCTGCCAGCTCGAGCCGGTCAACCTTCGCGCCGTTCAGCTGATCCGCTCCGGCGCCATCGGCCAGGTCGAGGCGATCGAAAGCGGCCACGGCTTCAACATCGCGGCCGGTGAGTGGCGGCTGAACAAGAAGCTGGCCGGAGGCGGTCCGCTGATGGATGTCGGCATCTACTCGCTTAACGCCGCCCGCTACCTCACCGGCGAAGAGCCGTCGGTGCTCTCGGCCTACAGCTCGGTAATCGATCACGACGGCCGCTTCAACGAGGTAGAGGAGAACCTCGGCTGGACGATGAAGTTCCCCTCAGGCATCGTCACCAGCTGCAACACCACCTACGGCGCCAGCATGGATGGCTTCTACAAGGTGCACGGAGCGAAGGGCGTCCTCGAGCTCTCGCCTGCCTTTGGCTACGAAGGCATCCGCATGAAGACGCAGATCGCCAAGGCCGACGGCAGCGAGGGCCAGGACACGGTCGAGATGCTGTCTCCGCTGAAAGACCCGCAGCAGTTCACCCTCGAGGCCGACTACTTCGCCAACTGCATCCTGAACAGCAAACCGGTCAGGATGAGCGGCCAGGAAGGCCTGCGCGACATGGAGCTGATGACCAAGATCTACCAGGCAGCCGGCATTGAGATGGCCTGACGAAGTGCAAGAGCCAGACCGCCTGCGCGGCCGGCGCCCACTTCGTGGGGAGTCTTCTGCCTGCGGCGCTGCAAGAGAAGAGGCACCCAGACGTACCGGGTGCCTCTTCTCTCGTGACCCGAAGGGTCGGTATACCCGCCACGAAGTGGCCGCGAGCCGCGCAGGCGGTCTGGCTCCTGCACTTCGTCACCTTCTCGACGGCGTCGATTGAGCTCTGCAACCGGCTTTCGTGCTTGACCCCGCGGCCGCCCTCCCGAACAATGAAGAGTACGCATCTTGAGGTGTCCATGTTCTCTTTTGCTCTGATCTTCGCCGCCGTTCTAAGCCACGTGCTGCCTCACCCGTGGATCAGCTTCACCGCTGTCGGCGGCTCCCTGCTCGTCTTTGGCGCCCGGCGCCCTCTCTGGCAGGCCGTCTTCCCGCTTGCGCTCCTGGCAGCCGCTGACTACTACCTCACCGTCTACGCCTACCGCTACCCCTTCCACGCCAACGCCTACCTGCTAACCTGGGCCTGGTACGCGCTGGCCATCCTCTTCGGGCGCATCCTGCTCCGTGAGAGCCCCTCCGCTCCGCGCGTTGTAGGCGCCGCGCTGCTCTCGTCCACGTCCTTCTTTGTCGTTTCGAACTACGCCGTGTGGGCCGGCGCAGGTTCCTTCTACGCGCACACCATGGCCGGGCTGGCCGCCTGCTTCGTCGCCGCTCTGCCCTTCTATCGCAACGACCTCGTCTCCACCCTGCTGGTTGTCGGGCTGGTCTTCGGCCTGCCCGCGCTCGCGGCCCGGCTTACCCCGGATCGCCGGGTCCGCGTTCGTCCCTAACGCTCTGCTCGAAAGGAGTCAGCAGTCGCAGCGAGGCACCAAGACTTCCGCTGCGGCCGCTGCACTCCCCGAGGGAACCGGCCGATAGTAGCGCTCTTCCGGAGCCGCGCAGCCGCGACAGAGAATCTGGCCCTCCCGCTCCACGAACCGCTCGTAGTTGATCCCTTCCCTGCACCTTACGCAGCAGATCCGCTCCCCCTTGTACCCCGGGAACTCCTTGGCCTCGAGCGCAACCTCCACCCACTCCTCAGCAAACAACTCCGCATCCGCCATCTCGCGGTAGGCGCGCATCTGCTGCTGGTTCTTGTTCTCCATCTCCGGATACATCTGCCTGGCCAAGGCCTTCGACGACTCGCGCGCCGCTACCCGCACCGCCCGCCCCGTTGCCAGATCGACAAAGGTCGCCGCCATCTTGCCCCAGTCGCGAAACTTGAGCGCACGCTTGCCTAAACGGCAGCCGGTGACGACGCCGATCGCGTCAGTCGCGCAGCGGTCGATCTCCACGAAAGTCACCAGCCGCTTGCGATCGGCCCCGCGTGGCTCCTCGATCCCCAGCTGGGCGCAGCCCAGCATCGCCATCCGCACCCCTAAAATCTGGCCGGCACACAGGTGTCCATGCGCCGCCTCCGCTCGCCCCAGCAACTCCTCAAAAGCTTCCATCGTGTTTTTATAGATGCGGCCGCGCGATTGAGCCAAAAGCCAGGGCTAGACCCCCTGCGCGGGAGGCGCCCACTTCGTGGGGAGTCTTCTGCCTGCGGCGCTTGTGCCCGAAGGGTCGGTACACCCGCCACCAAGTGGCCGCGAGCCGCGCAGGCGGTCTTACTCCGACTTCGCCTCTTCCGCCGCATCTCCGTCCTCGACCAGCACCGCCGAGAGCCCGACCAGGTCAAAGCTGGCCGGCGGCCCGCCCGCAGGCTGGAACGTAATCTTGAGCGGCTCCCGCTGCCAGGCAGACGGTGCGCAGGCCTGCGCCGGGTGATCGAGCGGGTCCCACGGCTTCAATTTCTTCGCCACCAGCGGCTTGCGGGCAGAGACCTGCGCCACGACCGCGTAGAGCTGCTTGCCGCCCGCGTTCAGCCCGCAGTACGCAGCATAATCGCGAAACCAGGAAACGTCGGAGACAGAGGGGTCATAATCCGGCAGGTGGAGCGCGACAATGTGCCCAACCGTCCGGTCAACCAGCAGCCAGGGGCCCCTCTGCCAGACCCAGTGCTCGGTCTTGTCTGTGGGTAGCGCATCGTTAACGCGCAGGGCGCGCCGGATCGCAAAGCTGCGATCGGTCACATCGTGCCCCTCGCCGGCAGTCCACTCCTTAACTTTGCCGTCCACCACCAGCGGGCGTACCCGCAGTTCCTTGTCGTCAGCCGAAGCACCCGCCGGGTCGCCTTCCTTCGAGTAGGGCACCTTCTTGCCTGCGCCCAGCACGACCGTGTGTACCTTGGGCGGCTTGGGTGGCTTGGGCTTCTTCTCTTCCGCGTGCAAAGCCGCGGCAGACACAAGCAGCAGGAGCAGGAACAGTGGAGTGGTAAGGCGTCGCATGCCCAAAGCTATCGGCACCCGCATCAGCCAAGTATTGTTACCTAGGTCACGCCACCAAACCATTCCAGAACGCGCTGCCCGTTTTGGGCCACGCAAGAGCCAGACCGCCTGCGCGGCTAGCGGTCACTTCTGGCGCATAGCGCTAACGTGACGCGTACACCGACCCTTCGGGTTGCAGCGCCGCAGGCCGAAGACTCCCCACGAAGTGGGCGCCAGCCGCGCAGGCGGTTTGGCTCTTGCCTCGTCCGCTACTTCGTCTCGGCCTCTGCCTGGTCGAGCATTTCGTAGAGCCGGGTGCGGTCGAGCACCTCGACAAACGGCGTCCCCGACTTCATATCCGTCACCACCCAGATGGTCGGCGTGTGCTGGATGCCGATGCTCTGGCCGAGCGCGTAGTCGGCCTTCACCTCGGCGGCGAGCTTGCCTTGAGGATCGATCACAAACGGCAGTGCCAGCTTGTGGTCGGCGGCAAACTTCTGGGTAAAGTTGCGGAGGTCATCCTGAGTCTGGATGCTCGGCTGCGCGGCAAAGACAGCGTCGCGGTAGTCGTCGCCAATCTTCTTGCTCTTGGTGTCGAACCAGCGCGCATTGACCGCCGCGTCAAAGCTCCAGGTGTGGAACGGCAGAGGGAAATCGTGACGCTCCCAGGGGATGCGGTACTTGGCCGAAGCTTCCTTCAAGAGCGGGTTGGCGCGCGCGCAGTCCGGGCACTCCATGTCCTCAAACTCGTAGATCGCGACCTTCGCACCGGCCGGCGGATGAAGCGGCCGTGCATTGTGGATCGGCGTGGTCTGGGGGCCGGCAAACTGGGCGTGAGCTGGGCTCGAGAGCGACGCGATCAGACAGGCGAGCAAGAGCGAAGAGGCGAGAATCCGAGGTGCTAGCATCGCTATGATTGTAATACCGCCAGCAAAAGCCGACCGACCGGCCCGCTCCTGCCGAGGCGTGGCACGGCCAGCGGGCAAGCCCCACCTGTCACCCCCAAGGCGAGCCGCTCACAGCTCGCACCCGAGAAAGTGCTGCACTAGTTGCGGCTGGCTCGCAGCCGGATGCCCTCAAGCGGAAGAGCGGCCTCGCTCGAGACGCGCGCCTCGGCAGGTGCTGCGGGAACGGCCTGCGGCCCAAGATTGAGTGGCATGAAGATGCAGAACGTCGTGCCATGGCGCGCCTCTGCGGTCGAGGAGCGCAGGTGCATCTCGCCATGGTAGCGGCGCACAATCGCGTGCGAGACCCACAGCCCGAGGCCGGTTCCATGCTGGCCCTTGGTGGTGAAGAAAGGCTGGCCAAGCTTCTGGCGAACCGCCGGGGGGATGCCGCTGCCACTGTCGGCGACGAGTACGCTCATCCCCTCCGCGCTGCTCTGGATCCCGCTGTTGTGCGCGCCGGGATGCGAAGTAAAGCGCCGGGTGCGGCGCAGGCGAATCGCAATCCTGCCTCCAGGTGCCGTCGCTTCAATCGCGTTCGCGATCAGGTTGGCGTACACCTGGCGGATCTCCCCTGGAAAGATCAGCACGGGCTCTTCTGACTCGAAACGCTTGACGATCGTAATACGCTTGTCAATCAACCGCTTGCGGAAGAGCAAGAGCACTTCGTTGAGCAGCGAAGATAGAGCAACCCGTTCCGGCGTCTGGGTCTCGCGGTGGAAGGTCAGGGTTTGGCGGCTGATCTGCGTCACTCGGCCCAGTTCCTGCTCGGCGAGGTCCACGTAGTCGCGCAGGTGAGCGGGCAGCAGCTTGTCGACGCGCAACAGATAGATCAGGTTGGTAATCGACTCCAGCGGATTATTGATCTCGTGGACGACAGAGCCTGTGAGCCGCCCCATGATAGCCAGTCTCTGCACGGCGCGCATCTGCTCGGCAGATACCTGCATCTGCCCGGCCGGGGCGGCCGGCCTGGCCCGGTGTACGCGTTCTGTGTGCCAGTCGCGTACCGCCCGCTCCAGTAGCATCGGCAGCCAGGGCAGGCGCGATCGCCTGCAGGAAGCGGCAAAGCGTCCGCAGAGCCTGGCCAGAAGCTGGCGCTCTTCATGGCTGTCCCCACCGATGAGAAAGAGTGGAGCGGAGGCGGCCTGGGTGGAGTCGACTATCTCCTCAGCAGCGGCCGCGGTTAGGCAGTCTAGCTCGCACACCAAAGGGCAGGGAGCAGACTCAAGGACCGCGCGGGCGTCGGAGACCGTGAGCGCGTGGTCATAAAGAAACGGTAGACCGGCCCGGCGGCTCTCTACCCGGAGCCGGTGCAACGGCACTGTCTTGTTTTCGAGAAGCAGGATGCGTGTCATGTTGCCCATCATTTCGCCACCCGCACTCAATAGCCGATCATTCTCTGACGCCAGTAAACCGCAACGACTGCAGCTTACTTAAAAGGAGTCAGATGGGCACGGCCCGGGTACCGTTGCACGCGAACAGAGGCAGCCGTAACTAAATAGGCGCGCCCGCATTGGATCCGAAAGCATGGATCAGACGCATGGATCCTGCAACAGCGGTGCGCCGGCACCGGCGACAGGAGCGAAAATTTGGCAACCTGCGGCCAATGCTGCACTCTAATGGAAGGAATTTGCGCTGCGCTGGCATGCCTGGCAGCCGCACCCAAGGACAAGCACCCAAGGACACATGGATGAGGGTACTGCGCCACAGACCGGCCTGGAGCGAGGCGCGAGCTTCGACGCACAGCTCGGTTGAAGATTCGGTTCATAGCCCGGTTCATAGTCCGGCTCATAGTCCGGCCCAAGGCTTGGCCCCTAGCCCGGCTCCGACTTCAGTGCCCGATCCAGTCTCAGATCCAGTCTCAGATCCGCTCTGGGCAAAACCGCTTCAGGCGCGAGGCGGGCGGCGCTCTTTCCAGCGTCGGCTCGCCGCAGCCCTGTGGATGGCGGTCGCCGCAAGCGGCGCCCTCGCCCAGTCGGCGAATACCGGCCAGAGCCCCACCAGTACCTCGGCAACCAGCGGGTCCGTGTTGCAGGTACCGACTACCAGTTCCCTCTTCAACCCCTACTACGGCAGTGTGCAGCAGCTGACAGCCCGGCCTGAGGTGCTTAGGCTTACGCTTGACGAAGCGCTGCGCATGGGCCTGGCTAATAACCTCGGCCTGGTGTACGCGCGGCAGAGCGAACAGCAGCAGCGCTCCCAGGAGCTGCAGCTTTTGAACGTGCTGCTGCCGAACGTGGATGTGCAGGGCAGCCATGCGCTGCACCAGTTCAACCTGGCAGCGGATGGCTTTACGCCCGGGTTGCTGGCCCAGATCGCCCCCGCCATAGGGGGCGCAGCCTCGTTCGCGGGCATATCCCTGGTGCCCAAGGTGAACGAGACCGAGGGCCAGGCCTATCTTTCGCAGTACCTGTTTAACCTGGCCGGGTATGACCTCGTGCAGGGTTACCGGCACCTTGAGCGTGCCGCGAAGATGAATTCCAGCTCGTCGCGCGGCATGGTCGTGCTCAATGTGGGCACGGCCTACCTGCGCGCGGTTGCAGCCCGGTCTCAGGTCGCCAACGCCCAGTCGCTGCTCAAGACCGACGAAGCGGTGCTCTACCAGAGCGCAGAGATGCACCGGGCGGGTATCACGGCGAACCTGGACGAGCTGCGTTCGCGCGTGCAGTACCAGACTCAGCAGCAGACCGTAATTGCCCAGGAGAATGACCTAGCCAAGGCCAAGATCGCACTTAATCGGGAGATTGGCCTGGCCCCTGACCAGCAGATTGAGCTGACCGATGAGGCCCCCTACTCCGAGCTCCAGGAGATCAGCCCGGACGAGGCCAAGCGCGAGGCCCTGGTCAACCGGCAGGACTACCAGTCGCTGGTCGAGCAGCTGCGCAGCGCCGAGTACGAACGCAAGGCTGCCACTCATGAGCGGCTGCCGACGCTGATCTTCAACGGCAACTACGGCATTACCGGGGTGACCGGCTTGGTCTATCACGATACCTGGGCGGCGGTGGGATCGCTCAACATCCCGATCTTTGAAGAAGCGAAGTTTCGCAGTGACCGGGATACCGCGGAGTACAACCTCGAGAACATCCGCTCGCAGCTTGGCAACCTGGCCGGCCAGATCGACCAGCAGGTGCGCAACAGCCTGATTGACCTGCGCACGGCCGACGAACTGGTACGCGTGGCGCGGAGCAACGTGGACCTTTCGACGACCGAGCTCGAGCAGTCAACCGAGCGTTTTCGCGCCGGCATTGAGGATAACCTGCCGGTCACGCAGGCCGAGTCAACCCTGGCCCAAGCCCAGACCCAGTATGTGACCGCTGTCTTCCAGCTCAACCAGGCCAGGCTTGGCCTGGCGCGCAACCTGGGGCTGATTGACACGAGTTTTCACCCGGAGATCCCGGGCGGCCGCCCCGTCGCCTCGCTCGCAGGCCACGCTCCGGGGGGACGGTAGCTGCGCTTCGGCTCTCTGCTGCGCATCGTAGCTAGGGTGATTTCTAGAGCGGGGAGGACACCGTGATGCTCTTAATCCATGCAAGACCATGCAGGCTCGCGGTCGCGGCGCTGGCCTTGTGCCTGGGCGCGGGCCTCGCCGGCTGCCAGCGCAAGAAGTCGACCGACGAAGGCAAGACCTACACCTCGGACAAGGGTGGAGCCGCTGCCTCGAGCGGGGGCGACAGCAAGGACAACAACAAGCCTTTGAACTCGCCGGCTGATACGACCGATTCCAAGAGCTCCCAGGCCTCAGACGACGGGTCGAGCGGGGCGACCAAGGGCCAGGTAGTCGCTGAGCCGGGCGCCCCGGTCGAGCATGACAAGCAGCAGGCGGCGCCACAGCAGCCTACGCGCGGGCACTAGCGCCGCCGTAGGTTTCGGCAAGCAGTCCCGGCCGGCGCGGAGAAAGCGGCAGCCAATCTGCGCTGGGTAAACCTTAAGGCTGAAGGATGGAAGTCGCGCGCTTGAGCGCACGCACACGGCTCGGCCTCCCTGGCAGGGCTCCGCCACTATACTTGCAGGATGTCTTCCGCGCCTTCCATTACCCGTTCCATCGCTCGTTCCAGAGCTCTCCAGGCGCGCGCCGAGGCGATTCTGCCAGGGGGCGTCGACTCGCCAGTCCGGGCGTTTCTGGCCGTGGGCGGCTCTCCGCCGTTTGTTGAACGCGGTGAGGGCGCCTGCCTTTGGGACGCGGACGGGAACCGCTATATCGATTACTTCGGCTCCTGGGGCCCGATGATCCTGGGCCACGCGTTCCCGCCGGTCGTGGAAGCGATCCAGCGCGCGGCAGAGAAGAGCTCGAGCTTCGGTGCGTCGACTGCGGCCGAAGCAGAGCTGGCCTCGCTGGTGGTCGAGGCGTACCCGTCGATCGAAATGATGCGTTTTGTTTCCTCAGGCACCGAGGCGACCATGTCTGCCATTCGCGTGGCGCGCGCCTTTACCGGGCGCAAGTACATCGTCAAGTTTGAAGGCTGCTATCACGGCCACGCGGACGGGCTGCTGGTGAAGGCCGGCAGCGGGGTGGCGACCTTCGGGATTCCCGGCTCGGCGGGGGTGCCGGAGGAGATTGCGCACTTTACGCTGGCATTGCCGTACAACGACGTATCTGCGGTCGAAGAGGCGTTTCGCGCCCGGCCGGGCGAGATCGCGTGCATCATCCTTGAGCCGGTGGTGGGCAACATGGGCTGCGTGCTGCCAGCCGAGGGGTACCTGGCGGCGCTGCGCACGTTATGCGATGAGCACGGCGCGCTGCTGATCTTTGACGAAGTCATGACCGGCTTTCGCATCGCGTATGGCGGCGCCGAGGAGCGGTACGGCGTGCACGCGGACATGACGACGCTGGGCAAGATTGTGGGCGGAGGGCTGCCGTGCGGGGTCTTCGGGGGCCGCGCAGAGATCATGCGGATGCTCGCGCCGCTGGGGCCGGTCTACCAGGCCGGGACGTTGAGTGGGAATCCGCTGGCGATGGCTGCGGGGCTGGCGACGGTGGGGTACTTACGCGAGCATAGGGCAGAGGTGTATGCGCAGCTTGAATCTGTAGCAGCCGCTGTTGCAAATGGCGTTGCGGCTGAAGCCGAGGCGGCGGGTGTGCCGGTCGTCACGAATCGGGTGGGCGCGATGTTTACCTGGTTTTTTACCGGCGCACCGGTGACGGATTTTACGAGCGCGGCCAAGTCGAACGCAGTTGCGTTCGGGCGCTTCCACCGCGCAATGCTGGAGGCTGGAGTGTGGCTGCCTCCCTCGCAGTATGAGGCAGTTTTTCTTGGCACCGCTCACAGCGATGACGATGTGAGGGCTACGATTGTCGCTGCTCGGGATGCTTTTGCCGGCATGCAGATTGTTGCTGAATGATTGCGCCTGCGGGATGTTTCCTGGGTTGCAGGCCCTCTTCAGCGAGCGGTCGTGTCTGCTTTTCCCGCGAGAGAGCAGTAGCAGATCCTTTTGCTTCGCTCAGGGCCGACACTTACTTGGTGGGTTTAAGTCAGTTGTTTCTCGCTTGATGAATCTTACTTAGTACGAGTTAGTCTGGCTTGTCGTCGGATCTAGCGCTTGCGCTTTGGCTTCTTATTCTTTGGAGCGGGAATGCGCGACTTGGGCGCAGCGGCCTGCATGCTCTTGCGCTTCTTGTCCTGCTTGGGACGCGCTGCTTTGGCTTTACCGAGCTTGGGGAAGCGGCTTGGCGCGTTCTGTTCTTCTTCCGTCAACACAATGGAAAACTGCAGCCGTTTTTCGATCGCATCCACTTTGTCGAGCAGCACGCGGGCACGCTGGCCCATGCGGAACTTGCGGCCCCAGTGCTCGCCGAGGATCTCGCGCGTGTTTTCACGGTAGGTATAGTAGTCGCCGTCGAGCGCGCCGAGCGAGCCAAGAGGGATGAGTCCTTCGACGAACAATTCAGCTAACTCGACGAACAAACCGTACTTGGTCGCGCTCATGATCATGCCGTCGAACTCTTCGCCGACACGGTCGCGCATAAACTTGATCTTCTTCCACTCGACGAGCTCGCGCTCGGCAGCGGCGGCGCGGCGCTCGTTTTCGCTCGACTCCTGGGCGATCGCGGCTAACTCGCTCTCAGGAATGATCTCTCCGGACGCAATTGTTCCACGTGGAACATTCGCAGCAGTACCTGAAATTGTTCCACGTGGAACATTATGAGAAAGATTAGAAATTGTTCCACGTGGAACAATTGGTTCACCAGACGCGATTGTTCCACGTGGAACAATCCGCTCCGCTGTTTCTCCTGACAGATGACTTTGGTTCGCTAACTTTGGCGTAGTTGCCGGAGATATCTGCGCGGCGGTTTTGCGGTCCGAGTAGGCGAGCGCGTCCCACTCGCCGCGGGTGAACTCTTCTTCCGGCAGCGCAGCCTGCGCACGCGACGCCGCGCGCGGATCGTTCGCGTTGCTCGAAGACGCGGCCGGCTGGCTGGCTCGGATGATCAGTCCTGACTGCTCGTCTTGCTCTTCATCCTCGTCGCCGAAGCGCTGCAGCCCAGGCAGATCTGCTTCTCGCGCAGGCCTGGGCTTCGCATCCGGTTCGGCGAGGCGCGAGCGCTTCTGCTTGCCGCGCGGGGTCGGGCCGGCAGCTACCTGAGGCGCGACCGACTTATGCGCCGACTTAGCCTCTGACTTATGCCCGGCCTCTGCGCTGTGGGGCTCGCCCGGCACTAACTCACCCTCGCCACTTACGCCCGAGCGCAGCAGGCGCTTGGCGAGCCTGTGCACGATCAAGTCGGGGTAGCGCCGGATGGGCGAGGTGAAGTGCGTGTAACACGGAGCGGCAAGCGCGAAGTGGCCTTCGTTGTCCTCAGAGTAGCGGGCCTGCTTGAGCGAGCGCAGCATCAGGTAGCTGAGGATGCGCTCTTCCGGCTTGCCGGCGATCTTGTTGGCAAGCTTCTGGTACATGCGCGGGGTGACCGGGATCTCTTCCGGGATCTCGATCGAGCGCGTGTTGGTCGAGCGCCGACCGCCGCGATCGTTCGAGCGCTGCGCGTCGCGGCGATCGTTCTTGATCGCGAAGCGTTTCACGGGCAGGTTGCCGATCCCGAGCGAGTAGCCGAAGGTCGCGGCGGTGTCTTCGAACTCGAGGATGCGCTTGGGGTCGGGCTTCTCGTGGATGCGGTAGATCGAGGGCGAGAGCGGCTCGAGCCAGCTGGCGACCGATTCGTTGGCGGCGAGCATGAACTCTTCGATCAGCCTGTGCGCCCAGTTGCGCGTCGAGCGGGTGACCGCTTTCATCGCGCCCCACTCGTCGAACTCGATGATGGGCTCAGGTAAGTCGAAGTCGATTGAGCCGCGCTGCTCGCGCTTGGCGTAGAGCAGCTTGGCGAGCCGCTGCATCTTTTCAAATTCGGGCACCAGCGGCGCGAACTCGGCGCGCACGGCTTCGTCGGAGGGCGTGGCTTCGCTGCCGGCGCCGCTGCCTAAAATCGCGGCCACCTGGGTGTAGGTCATGCGGCGAGCGGAGCGGATGATGCCTTCAACGACTTCGTAACTTGTGACATCGCCGCGCGCGTCGATCTGCATGAGGCAGGAGAGCACCAGGCGATCTTCGTCGGGGCGCAGCGAGCAGATGCCGGAGGAGAGCTCGTGCGGCAGCATGGGGATGGCTCGGTCGGGAAAGTAGACCGAGTTGCCGCGCAGGCGTGCTTCAAGGTCGAGCGCGGAGCCGGGCTCGACGTACTCGGCGACATCGGCGATGTGAACCTCGAGCGTCCAGCTGCCGTCAGAATGCTCGTCGACCCGAACGGCGTCGTCGAAGTCGCGGGCGGTCTCGCCGTCGATGGTGACGATGGGGCCATGCCCGGCGGAGGGGCGGAAGTCGCGGCGGCCTGCGAGCAGCGCGGGGTCGAAAATCTGGGTCGAAGGCCCGTTCAGGCCGGCCGCGGCACGGGCTTCTTCAAGCACAGTCTCGGGAAAAATGCGCGGGAGCTGGTGCTTGCGGATGACCATCTCGACGTCGACGCCGAAGCCGTCCGGGTGACCGATGACTTCGACGACGCGGCCGCGCGGCACGCGTGTGGGGGTGGGCCACTCGGTGATCTCGACATCAACGACCAGGCCTTCAAGGTCGGGGAAGGTCTGGGCGGCGGTGGCCGGCTCGCCGAGCACGCGGTGGGCGGATGCAGCGGCAACCGGGGGCGGCAGCGGCTGGTCGAGCGGGATCAGGATGGGCTGGGTCATCTTTTCATCAAAGGGGATGACCTGGTGGCCCTGCTGGCGGTCCGGGTCTGCATAGTGAAAGACGCCGACGATGGTCGGGTTGCGGCGGGTGAGCACGCGGAGGATGCGGCCGCTAGCTCGTCCGTCGGCCTTCTGCGGCGCCAGCTCGGCGAGCACCTGGTCGCCCTGCATGGCGCCGTTGATCTCGGTCGGCGGGATGAAGATGTCGCCGGTCTCGGCGGCAGCGCCTTTGGCTGGAGCGGCACCCGCTTGGCCGAGGCCGCCCGACTGGCCCGGGCCCCAGCGCGGAGCCTGGACGCTGCGCGAGGCTGGCACGCGAACAAAGCCGAAGCCGTCGCGGTGCAGGTCCAGTCGGCCCGCGACCAGGTTGTCGCGGGTGGCGGCGACGCGGGCGATCGACCAGTGTTCGCGATCGATCTTGGTGAGCTGACCGGAGGCGGTGAGCCGGGCCAGGTGCTCGACGAGCAGGCGACGCTCGCGGCCGCCGCCGAGACCAAACTCGCGGACGAGCTGCTTGTACCCGACCCTCTGGCCGGGCGATCGTTCAATGTGGCGGAGCAGTTCGCGGTCGGTCATACGCCTCTCGGCAACTTGGTCTCTCCCCATGGTAGCCGCTGCGGGAGCGTTGACGAGGGCGCTGCGGAGCCAGGTTGCTGCTTGCAATACGGGCTCGCTCAAAAACTCGGCGGAGCTCGTGCAATTTAGGAGGTGTACTGTTTAAGATGCCAGTAGGGCAGCGCAAACAGACGACGAGCCCGGCCGGGAGCACCACGCAGCCGGAGCCCAAGAGACTGACAAAAGAGCGAGGCGCGGGCAGAATCAAGGCTCCGTCTGGGAAGTCCCAGGCCGGACCCTCCCAATTAGCCAGCATGTCGAGCACGACGAGAGAGTAAGTTTCAAGCGAGGAAAGGAAACACGACCCAGATGTGGAAACCAAACCAGCCAGCCAGCAACACCCCCACCCCGAGCAACGAACCGCAGCGTCCTGCAGCCCCGACGACCCCGGCCTTTGAGCCTGCCGCGCGCACCGCGACGGGCGCGAGCGCACAGGCAGCGGCTGGCGAGCAGGCGACCATTGGCAAGAGCCTGGTGATCAAGGGCGAGGTCTCGGGCTCCGAGTCGCTCTACGTTGACGGCAAGATCGAGGGCACGATCAACCTGCCCGGCAACCGCGTCACGGTCGGGCGCAATGGCCAGGTGTCGGCAAATATCACGGCGCGCGAGATTGTTGTGCTCGGCAAGGTGCGGGGCAACATGACTGCGAGCGACCGGGTGGATATTCGCAGCGAAGGTTCGCTGACCGGCGATGTGGCCGCGCAGCGTATTTCGATTGAAGACGGGGCGTTCTTCAAGGGTGGCATCGACATTCGGAAGCCGAACGCCGACGGCAAGGCAGTGGTACCGCCTGAGCCGGCTAAGGTTGGCGTCTAAGAACCTGCACCAAGTGTTGAGAGAAGGCCTCGGGTTCATCCCCGGGGCTTTTTTCTGTGTGGAGGGCGGTTCAGGCGAGTGCCGGGAAGGACCGCCTGCACGGATTGCGGTCACTTCGTGAGGGGTACTCGCCTGCGGCGTCTGGAACGCAAGCTCTACAACGTGGAAGAGCTGCGTCGGGCCGCGGCCAGCCATCGCTCGGCTATGCGGAGGAAGTCGGGCTTGTCGGCGATGGATGTGTACCGGTAGCCGTTGAGGATGCGCGCGTGGTGGAGCAGGAAGAAGCCCGGCATCTGGTCGGCGTCTTCGCGGTGGATGAGCCCGATCCCGTGCCGGGCGACGATGCCCCCGAGAGCGCGGCGCAGCGCTGCCGGATCGAAGAGGTGACGCCAGATGGCTTTCGAGGTGAGAGCGAAGGCCGGGTCGCGATAGAGCCGCTGTTCGGGATCGCTGATGCGCTCGATCGTGGAGAGATGGTAGTGGTCGAAGTAGGGCCTGGCTCGCTCCGGGGTGCCCATGTGGACGAAGACGAGCTGGAAGCCGCGGGCGAGGATCTGGGGCTGGATCTTTGCAAGATCGCTAAGGGTTTCGCGGCAGAAGGAACAGCCCCAGTGGCGGAGGAAGACGAGCAGGACGGGCGTGGTGGAGGCGAGCCCATGGAGGCTCGCGCCTGACTCGGTCAGCACGCTCGCCAGGGCCTGGCTGAAGGCCTCGCCGCAGCCGGGCTGGGCGTTGAGTCTGGATGCCATATCAGCGCTCAGAGCGGAGCCACTCGATACTCTTGAGCCACTTGCGCAGCAGCTCCAGCGTGCTCTGGTTGATCTGCGAGGCGTAGCGGCGGCCTTCGATCTTGTAGTTGCCCGAGAGCACCCGGCGGATCGCCTCGGGGTAGATTTCGTGCTCGGCTGCGAGGATGCGCTCGGTGAGCGCCTCCAGATCGTCGTCGGGCTGGACGGAAACGGCCTTTTGCATGACGATCGCGCCGTGGTCGAGCTGCTCGTCGACGAAGTGCACGGTGCAGCCGGAGACCTGGACGCCGCAGTCAAAGGCCTGCTGCTGGGCGTGCAAGCCGGGAAAAGCAGGCAGCAGCGAGGGGTGGATGTTGAGGATGCGCTCGGGGTAGGCGGCGAGAAAGGTGGGCGAGAGCAGGCGCATGTAGCCGGCCAGGCAGACCAGGTCGACCTCGTGCGCGTTGAGCCGGGCGACCAGCTCGGCATCAAGCTCCTCCCTGCGGCGGCCGCGTGATTCGACCGCGTAGGCGGGCAGGCCGCGGGCGCGGGCGAGCGACAGGCCCGGGGCATCGCGCTTGTTCGAGAGCACGACGGCGATCTCCGCATCCGGCAGGGCGCCGCTCGCGATGGCGTCCGCGATGGCCACCATGTTGGAGCCTCGGCCGGAGAGCAGGATGCCAAGGCGTGCGGGAACCAGTCTCAGCCCGCCCTCGCTCAACGGGGCCTCGTTCCGGGCAGCCCTGATCTTGATCCCAGTAGTCTTGATCCGAGCAACCTTGCTCCGTCGAGGCTGAGGCAGAAGGTGGCGCATCCTGGAGCCGGGCCTTGCGTCATTGCTACGGGCGTCACTGGTAGAAGACCTTGCGATCGCCCTTGATGGTCCGGCCGATGACGTAGAACTTCTCGTTGGCGCGCTCGAGCATGCTCTTGACGCGCTTGAACTTGTCGGCGGGCACGGTGGCAATCAGGCCGATACCGAGATTGAAGGTGCGCAGCATCTCTGCCTGCTCGACTGCGCCGAGCTGCTGCAGGTGCTCAAAGATCGGGAGCACCGGCCAGGAGCCGAGCTCGACACAGGCAGCGACCCCTTTCGGCAGAATGCGGGGCAGGTTCTCGGTGATGCCGCCGCCGGTGATATGGGCCAGGCCGGTGACGTAGTCGCCGGCGAGGAGCTTCTTGATCACCGGCAGGTAGGAGCGATGGGTCTTCATCAGGGCCGCGCCGGCCTTCTCCTTGAGCTCGTTGACGTACTGCTCGGCCTTGTAGCCGGCGATGTCAAAGAAGAGCTTGCGGGCGAGCGAGTAGCCGTTGGTGTGCAGCCCGGTCGAGGGGAGGCCGATGAGCACATCGCCCACCTGGATTTTGCTGCCGGTGATGAGCTTCTCGCGATCGACGACGCCGACGATGAAGCCGGCCAGGTCGTACTCGCCATCCTTGTAGAAGCCGGGCATCTGGGCGGTTTCGCCGCCAATTAGCGCGCAGCCGTTGGCGTGGCAGGCATCGGCGATGCCGGTGACCATCTTTTCGGCGATGCCGCCGTCGAGCGAGCCGGTGGCCAGGTAGTCGAGGAAGAAGAGCGGGGTCGCACCCTGGACGGCGATGTCATTGACGCAGTGATTGACCAGGTCAGCGCCGACGGTGTGGTGGATGCCGAGCTCAAAGGCGATCTTGAGCTTGGTGCCGACGCCGTCGGCGCTTGAGACCAGCACCGGGTTGGTGTACCTGGCGGTATCGAGGCGAAAGAGGCCGCCGAAGCCGCCGATGTCGGAGAGCACGTTCTTGTTGAAGGTCTTTTGGGCGAGGTACTTGATGCGCTGCTTGGCGCGATCGCCGCTCGAGATGTCGACCCCGGCCGAGGCGTAGGTGGCAGGCTGAGCAGGCTTGGGGGGCACAAGCGCCGGGCCCTGGGCTCGGGACGAGGGTGGAACGGGGATGGGTTTGGCCGTGGACGGCGCATGGGTGAGAGTCGGTTTGGGGCTGGACTTGCCGAGCGGCTTGCGGCTGGGTTTTTCGTCTTCTGGCAAGGCGCGTCCGTTAGGCAGGGATCAAGCTCCGCGTACGCTTCGGGTGCGGGCCTCGCGCGGGGTAGCGCTAGTTTAGCATCGCGCGGGGAGCGATCGGCCGGTCTGCGACGGCAGGCAGCCTCCGAGGGTAACGCGCCGTAAGGCTCGCTGCAGAAGAGGCTGGTGACGGAGCCGACCAGGGAGTCGACGCGGAGTCGACGCGCCTGAACTGTCAGTCTGGATCGCCAATCTGGACTGCCAATCGGGCAACCTCTCTGGACCGCATCTGCGCTCTACAGGCGGCGGATAGAGCAGCAGATACAATTGTGCTTTGGCCGCGTCGTCTCACCCGATGCCGGATTGCCTACCAGGGTGGTCTAACCGGAAGATAAGGACAGACGAGTACAGGTTAGTCCAGACGAGTACAAAAAAAGATTGAGCGGCCATGCGCAGCAAAGCGCGGAGAGCAGAGAAATCGACCTGATGATGCGGCAGTGGAATCGAGTAGTACAGGCACCAGCACAGACACCGGTAGAGACGCGTGGGGGCAGGAGTACACGAGGCAGGAAGGCGCTTCTGCTGGCGGTGTTGGCAGCAGCCGGGGTGATCAGCGTTCAAGGCGGCGGAGCGCTCGCGCAGAGTCCCGGTCAGGCTTCTCCGGCGACGGCCACGCGGACCACGCTCGAGATCATGAGTCGCCCGGCGCAGGCGGAAGCAAGCGGCCGGCGGGCGACTGAGACCATCCTGACGGCCCACGTGACCGATGCAGAGGGAGCGGCGGTCGAGGATGGGGCGGTGAGCTTTGAAAGCAGCTCAGGAGCGCTCGGCTCCGCGATGCTGGGCTCGGGCGGCGAGGCCATGATCGTGGTCACCAGCGTGCCGGCCGCAGCTTCGGGAGCCACAGCCTCGGGAGCCACAGCCTCGGGAGCGCTGACGGTCCGCGCGGTCTATCATCCGCTGGCACCATCGCATGCAGTGGCGGGCCAAGAGGCAGAGGCGGGCCAGGAGGCAGCGATGCGATCCGGTTCGGCTTCGCCGGTCAGCCGGGTCGTGGCAGATGCGACCGGCGTGCCCGACTTCACGGTGACCGCCAATCCGGCGACTGTGACGGCGTCGCAGGGTCTGTCTGCCACCTCCGCCATCACGATCACGCCGCTGAACGGCTTCAACGAGCAGATCACGCTCTCCTGCTCAAACCTGCCCGCGCAGGCGACGTGCACCTTTTCGCCGGTCATCGAGTCGACCGCGGCGGGCGCATTTAGCAGCAACCTGCAGTTGCAGACCCAGGGTGCAGCCGGGGTCGTCAGCCGCGTGGCGCCTGGGCCGGAGACGCCGATGACGCTTGCCTGGCTGCTGCCCGGCGTATTCGCTCTGGCCGGCTTTGCGGTCGCACGCCGGCAGTTTGCCGCAAGAACAGCGATGGCCTTGCTGCCGGCCCTGCTGCTGCTGGGCGGCGGCCTGGGGCTAGCGGGCTGCTCGGCGCGCTACGGCTACAACCACCACCCGCCCTCGGTCGCGACCGGGACCCTACCCGGGACCTACCTGATCACGGTTGCGGCGTCGGGCAACAACGGCAGCGCGGTCACCGAGCACGACCTTACGCTCACCCTGCAGGTGCAGTAGGGCGCAGTTGTAGGCGGCAGCCAGGCTTCGTAAGGCGCAGTCAGGAAAGCGACGCTTCCCAGGCCGCGTCGGTTTCTCGCGTCAGGCTAGGGCGGTGTGAAAGCGGCCGACCGGCAGAGCCATGCTGAGTGTTCTGCTCAGGCAAATATGGCGCAGAGCACTTGCTGCGCTTGAGACCCCAGTTTTCCTGGCAGGCGAAGTGTGGTGCGTGGCTGCGTTGGCTGGGAGCCCTGGCTCCAGCTCACCGCGGCGTGCACGAGTCAGCGTCTGGGCATCATGAGTCAGAAACTTTGGCCATTCCGTGCCAGCATCTTCTGCCGTGCCGCGACCTGGATCCAGGTTTAGCGGCTTGGATCGCGGCGATGCACGATACGCCCAATCACTGCAAAGAAGACCGCGATGGAAAGCATCAGGAAGGCCTGTTTCGGGGCGCGGCGCCAAGCAGCGAAGAGTCCCTGCAGGGCCCACAGCAAAGCGAGCAGAGCCCAGATCATCCAACGTCGCATATGCCGCAGAGTAGCACCGCGGCGAGGAGCCGGAGTGCGGGTGGGGGTGCCCCTGTTTCTCTCCTGTCCAAAATACTGAGACCTGACGAGCTCCGGCGTCGTCCAAAGGCAGGCAGGGGAAACGTGTCGTGCGGAGGCGTCCACCGGCTGCAAAGAAAGTTTCTCCCTCGCCAAGCCGAAAGGGCGCCACATTGAATCTATACAAGCCTATGTCTGTCGCCACGTTGTGTACTTGCCTGCCCAGGAACTCTGAAGCACGGATCCCGCCAAAACGCGCAGCTTCGCCCCGGACGAGCCTGGCTGCTGTTGCGCTCAGCTTGTTTGCCGCGTTGGCTTTTCCGGACCGGGTGCAGGCCCAGCAAATGGTCGCTGACGCCGGGGTCAGCGCAGTTCCAGCGGCGAGTCCAGAGGCTAGGCCAGAGACGATGCCCGACGCGCCTTCGATGGTCCTGCAGGCGGCTTCGCAGCAGAGTACGAAGACCCCGACGACGAGCGCGCCGGCAGCCTCTGCCGACGGCAGCCCGAGGCAGACCAAGCGCATCCTGGGCATACTCCCCAACTTTCGCGCTGTCTCGGCCGACCAAACGCTGCCTCCCCAGTCGGTGAAGGAGAAGTTCACCTCCACGACCAAGCAGAGCTTTGACTACTCGTCCTTCTTCCTGCCGATCGTGCTGGCCGGCTATGGGCAGGCGGAAAACTCGACGCCGGAGTTTCACCAGGGAGCGGCCGGATACGGGCGCTACTTCTGGCACTCGTTTGTCGACCAGACGAGCGAGAACTACTTCGTGCAGGCCATCCTGCCGGCGGCCCTGCACGAGGATTCGCGCTACTACACGCTGGGCCGCGGAGGCTTTGTCAAACGCGGCGCATATGCGTTCAGCCGTATCTTCATCACGCGCACGGACAAGGACACCGAAACCTTCAACTTCTCGGAGATCGTGGGCGCCGGGGCAGCCTCGGGTGTCTCGGACCTCTACTATCCGTCGAGTGAGCGCACCTGGACCAAGACCGGGCAGCGCTGGTTTCTGAACGTGGGCATTGATGGCGGCACGTTCCTGTTCCAGGAGTTTTGGCCGAATATCAACAGCGTGCTCTTTCACCAAAAAGATTAGCCAACCGGACGCGTCCCGGGTGAGTGCGGGTCGCTTCTCCGTTGCAAGCGCAACACTTTATCAAGCTCAACACTTTATGACGAAGGAGGCATCTTGAAGACACGGGTGGGCGTTCCTTCGTTTGTCCCGGGCGCTCTGCTGGCGGGCTTCCCGGCCGAGGCCGAGGTGGTGCCGGTGGATGCGGAGGGCGCGGGCGAGCTTGAGGTCGAGTTTCTGCTGGCACCCTGGTCGCAGGCGCAGGTCCACAGAGTGATGCCGCGGCTGCGCGGCGTCAAGGTGGTGCAGTCGTTCGGGGCCGGCATTGAGGGGCTCCTGCCGCTGATGCCCGAGGGCGCCACGCTATGCAATGCGCGTAACCTGCACAATGCGCCGACAGCGGAGTGGGCGGTCGCGGCGATCCTCGCCTCGCTGAAGTTTTTCCCCTTCTACGCGGAGCTGCAGAGCGAGGGTCGCTGGGTAACCGGCGCCGAGGCCAATGCGCAGTACCAGGCGATCTACCAGGCGAAGAGCGCTTCGTCGCAGCAGGATCCGCTACCACTCGTGCTCCCGGTTCTGGTCGAAGAGCTGGCAGGCAAGACCGTGCTGATTGTTGGCTACGGCGCAATTGGGAAGGCGATCGAAGAGCGCCTGGCCGGCTACGAGGTAACGATCCTGCGCGTGGCGCGTACAGCGCGTGACGGCGTCTCGCCTGTCGACGCCCTGCCCAGTCTGCTGGCCCAGGCCGACGTGGTGGTTCTGATTACGCCCCTGACGCCCCAGACGCGCCACCTGATGAATGCGGAGACGATCGGGCAGATGAAGCAGGGAGCGCTGCTGGTCAATGCGGCTCGCGGCGGGGTGGTCGATACCGAGGCGCTGGTGGCTGCGCTCGAGCAGCGACGGATCCGCGCGGCCCTCGATGTGACGGACCCGGAGCCGCTGCCAGCCGGCCACCCGCTCTGGCGCGCGCCGGGCCTGCTGCTGACTCCCCATGTTGCCGGGTCGAGCCCTGTGTATCTCAAGCGAGTGGTCGAGTTCGCGCAGGCGCAGGTGGGACGCTACGTGCGAGGTGAGCCGCTCCAGAATGTGATCACCAGCGCCTACTAATCTGCGCTGGAGTGCTTCGCTCCCGGGGCTGGGCAAAGGCTTCCAGCGCCAGGCCAGGTTTTCGGTTCTAGAACCAGGCCTGGACCCAGGCCTAGGCGTCAGGACCCACAGTCGTCGGAGGCGCTTAGGGTACTCTCTTTGCACAAGGGGTCAGCGCTTGCTCGCGTGGACCCAAACACCTTTCGGCACGGCCGCCGGCCGGCAGTGCGACTGATCCTTGCGGAGGCAGAATTTTCTGATGGCCAAGTTCACAGTAGGGGTCGATCTGGGCGGCACAAACCTGCGCATCGCAGGCTTTGGCGACAGTTGGCGGAAGCTCGCCGCGGTGAGCCTGCCGACCCGGGTGCAGGACGGGCCCGTGGTGGTGCTGGCGGAGATGGCGGCTGGGATCCGGCAGGTGATCGAGCAGTGCGGGGGCGTCGCCGAGCTGGAAGGGATCGGGGTAGGGAGCCCAGGGCCGATCGAGCTGCCGGCCGGGCGCCTGCTGCAGCCGCCAAACCTGCCGGGCTTCCACGAGCTGGAGCTGAAGGGCGAGCTCGAGGCCCTGCTTGCGCTGCCGGTCATCATCGAGTCGGACGCGAATGCGGCAGCGCTGGCGGAGGCGCACGCCGGGCTGGGCCAGGAGTACGGGATCGACTCGCTGTGCATGATCACGCTCGGCACCGGGGTGGGCGGCGGCATTGTTCTGGAGGGAAAGATCTGGCACGGGCTGACCGGGATGGCCGGCGAAGTCGGCCACGTGGCCGTGTGGCCGGAGGGGATGCAGTGTGGGTGCGGCAATCGAGGATGCCTGGAGCTGTTTGCCTCGGCGACCGGGATCGCGCGGATGGCGCGGGAGGCGGCGGCCGAGGGGCGTTCGCCGAAGGTGCGCGAGCTGATCGATCACCAGCAGCCGGTCACCGCGCGGAGTGTGGCCGAGTTTGCCACGCAGGGCGATAGCGGGGCGCTCTCGGTCTACGACACGGTGGGCCGGGCGCTGGGGCTCAGCGTGGCTGACCTGGTCAATACGTTGAACCTGCCGCTCTATGTCATTGGCGGAGGCGCGGCGGCGGCCTGGGAGCTCTTTGCGCCGGCGATGTTCCGCGAGCTGGAGCGGGCAAGCTATGTGTACCGGCTCACGCAGCCTGGGGACAGGAGCCGGTTTGAAGCCGGGCGGACCAATGTCTTTCCTGCCCGGCTCGGTTCGGACTCCGGGCTGCTAGGAGCGGCGATGGTGCCCAGGTTTGCGCCGTAGAAAGCTTACCCTGGCTTGGCCGCGCTACCGCGACTGCGGCTCGCGCGAGCAGTCGAAGGTCAGACCCTCAGGACGACGTTAGGGATAGCGCAGGAGCAACGATTCGATTCAGGGCGTTGCACGATGACAGGTCGGCTCGGAGCGCCTGAGAGTTCGTGTGGGTGACGGCTGGCGACGAGGCTGGAGGGGCGGGAGATCGGACTCCTCGCTATGACTGAGCCTTGATGGCCGGCGTCTCGCCGGCCCCGACCGTGCAGGACTCGGTCGAGATCGGCAGGCGGACGACAAACTCGGTTTTGCCCGGCTCGCTCGAGAAGTCAATCTGCCCCTGAAAGCTGCCGACCACGATGCGGTGCGCGATATCGAGGCCGAGGCCGGTGCCCACGCCGACAGCCTTGGTGGTAAAGAACGGCTCGAAGATGTGATCCCGGTGCTCGTGCGGGATGCCGGGCCCGTGGTCCAGGATGCCGACGCAGATCCACTCCTGCTCCTGCCAGACGCGCACCCCGATCGCGCTTCCCTCAGGAGCCGCATCGATCGCGTTATCGAGCAGGTTGGTCCAGACCTGGGAGAGGCCGGCGCCGGCGCAGGAGACGGCAAGCAGCTCCCGGGGAAAGTTTTTCTCAACCGTGAGTTGTTTCTGGCGAAGCTTGTGACCAAGGATGGTGAGCGTGCTGATCAGGCCATCGCGCACATCAAGCCGCTGCTGGACTCGCTTATCGTCATAGGCGTACTTCTTGACCGCGGTCACCAGGTCTGTGACCCGGATGATGCTCTCCTCGATGGTGCCAACGAGCTGCACGCTCGAGATCATGGCGCCGAGATAATTGAGCGTGTCAGAGAGAATCTGCTTGGGAAACGAGTGCTGTGCGCAGGCGACGTCACACTGCTCCCAGCCGGCGCTGACCATGGCCGGAGCGAGAAGCCAGGGGTTTTCGACGCCCAGGTCTTCGAGCCAGGCGGAGAACGCCTCTTCCCGGTCGGACTGCTCGAGCGAGCTGAGGGCCACCGGCTGGTGATAGGAAAAGACACGCTCTTTTAACCCTGCGAGACAGTCGAGCTGCTCGGTGGAGAGCGGGGAGCGGGCCATGCGGAGACCGACCGACTGCAGGCGGTTCATGTTCTCGCGCAGCTGCGAGGCGGCGCGGCGCGCGGCGGCCCCGGGATTGTTGAGCTCGTGCATGAGGCCGGCGGCCATGGTGCCGAGCGAGATGAGCTTTTCGCGGTGCAGGGTGAGAGCCTGGTAGAGCTCAAAGCGGCTAGCCATGTTCTTGAGGATGCCGGCCCGGATGAGCGGACAGGTAGCCATCAGGCGCCAGAAGCCTTCTTCGGTGACGCGCACCAGACGGCTGTTCTCAAGCACCTCACCCTGCGCGCTGGGGCTGCGGCGTCCGAGCAGAATCGGCACTTCGCCGGCCGTCTCGCCCGCGCCGAAGTCGATCATCCAGATGCGGGAGCCGTCTTCTGCTTCTTTGTAGGTGCGGATGGCGCCTTCGAGCAGCACCCAAAAGTAGGTCCAGCCCGAGCCCTGGTCGAAGAGCTTGGCACCTTTTTCCGCGCTCACCAGCTCAGCGCCCTCGAAGCAGCGCAAATCGTCACCCTTGAGGCCGGCCAGCAGCGGCACGTTGCTGAAGAGCGCAGGAAGGTCTGCTATGTCGAGTGGCTCAGTGTGCCAGTGGCCCGTGGACTCTTCCATACTGTTGTTCGTCTCAACCTCTCGCACAAAACCTCTGCCTCATACCGGGTCCGCAAGACCGGACCTTCAATCAGGGCCCGCAAGCCGGGCCTTAGAGCTGGACCTTCGAGCTCCAGCTCGAAAACTGGGCTTTAAAACTGGGCCAGGTACTGGTGCATGAACTGCACCGAGGTCGATCCCTCGCCGACCGAGGAGGCGACCCGCTTGACGGAACCGTGGCGCACGTCCCCGGCGACAAAGACACCCGGCACGCTGGTCTCGAGCAGGTAAGGATCCCGCTGCTCTTTCCAACTCTTCGGCAGCGCGCCCTCGATCAACAGGTCTCGCCCTGAAAGTACAAACCCTTTGGCATCGCGAAGGATGCGCTCCGGCAGCCAAGAGGTTTTCGGCGCGGCCCCGATGAAGATAAACAGCGACGAAGTGTCGCGCCGCTCTTCGCCGCGTGGCGAGCTGATCAGCAGACTCTCCAGCCGCTCCTGGCCATAGGCTTCGAGCACCTCGGACTCTGTCTGAAGCTCAATATTTGATGTGGCGGCAATCTGATCGATCAAGTATTTCGACATGCTGGCCTCAAGCGAAACGCCACGCACCAGCATGGTTACCTTGCGGGCGTACTTGGCAAAGTGCATCGCGGCCTGGCCGGCGGAGTTGGCGCCGCCAACAATAAAGAGCTCTTCGTCCTTGCAGGAGAGTGCCTCGCTCATGGCCGCGCCGTAGTAGACTCCCGCGCCAGTAAGCCGGTCGATGCTGGGGACGTCAAGCCGGCGCCAGTGAACCCCGACGGCCACCAGGCAGACTCGGCAGCTGACCTCGCGGCCGTCGCCAAGCAGGACCGAGTGGTACTGATTCTCAGACCGGATGCCGGCCGCGCACTGGGTGATGAACTCGGTGCCGAAGCGGGCAGCCTGGGTGGTGGCACGCCGGGCGAGGTCCTCGCCGCTCACCCCGGCCGGGAAGCCGAGGTAGTTCTCGATTCGGGAGCTGGAGCCGGCCTGGCCACCGGGGGCATCGGGCTCGACGAGCAGGACGCGCAGCCCTTCGGAGCTGCCATAGACGGCGGCGGCGAGGCCGGCGGGGCCGGCGCCGATCACCACCAGGTCGTAGTAGTCCTGGGTGGCTTCGGTCTTGAGGCCGACGCGCTCGGCCAGCTGCCCGATGGTGGGCTGCGAGAGCGAGCTGCCGTCCGGGAAGAGCACGGCCGGCAGCTTGTCATCGGAGAGGCTGTAGCGGGTGAGCAGCTCGAGTGCGCCGTCGCCCTTCTCCGGGTCAAGCCACTTGAACGGGATCTGGTTGCGGGAGAGGAAGTCGCGCACCTGGTGGTCGCGCGCGGTCCAGCGGGGACCGACGACCTGGAGGCCCTCAAAGCGCGGCTGGTAGCCGGTCGTCCAGGTTTCGAGCAAGTCGTCGAGCACCGGGTAGAGGCGCTGCTCGGGCGGATCCCAGGGCTTGGTGAGGTAGTAGTGGATGCGCGCGGTGTTGATGGCCTGGATGGCGGCCTCGGTGTCAGCGTAGGCGGTAAGCAGGGCGCGCTTGGCCAGGGGGTAGAGCAGCTGGACCTTTTCAAGGAGCGCGACCCCGGTCATGCCGGGCATGCGCTGGTCGCTCAGGATGAGCGCGACCGGGTCACCGCGCTTGAGCAGCTGCTCGCAGGTATCGAGTGCAGCCTGGCCCGATCCCGCGCGCAGGATGCGGTAGTCGGCGCCGTACTTGCGGCGCAGATCCTGGATAATCGCTTCTAGAACGGAGATATCGTCGTCAACTGCGAGGATTACTGGCTTTGCCATACTGGCTTGATTGTAAGGGCAGGAGGTTTATCGAAATAAGCGGCTGGGCATTCCCGAAGTTGATGTAAAACTTACTTTGTTCACGGTTACCTATGTAACGTACCCGGCATTGTGGCTGTAAAAATGTTGCGCTATGCTCGATTCGTTCGATGGGGTGCGGCGAAAATGTGGATAAGTAGCGTAATATTTCCGCAGGACGAAGCACAAAAGGGCGCGCCAGAGCAGCGGACCGGACCGTGGTAATAGGTACCAGAGCGCGCTCTTCGTTTCAGTTTGGAACAATGTCTGACTTCCCCGTTTCTGTTTGCCGATAACCGCTGCAGCGTATAGCAGGGGCGTAGCAATTTTGGAAGGGGTTAACCGCGGAACCGTGGCTGGGGTCTCTAACCGGCAGCGTCGTGACGGGGTGGGCTCCTATCTGAGAAGAATCGGGACAGACCATGAATAAAGTGATACTCGCCGACAATCAAGCCATCTTCCGGACCGGCACCGCCAAGGTGCTCTCCATGGAAGATGACTTCCGCATTATCGCCCAATGTCCGGATACCGAGCGGCTGCAGAGTGCGCTTGTGACTTTTCGCGGAGTCACTGTGCTTTTCGGCTCGACCATGAAGCAGGACCCCAGCCCACTGATGCAGCAGATCTGCTCGCTCGGGAGCCGAGGGATCGCTATTCTCGAAAATGGCGAGTCGACCCAGCCCTACCTGGCGGCTCATGTGCATGGCCTCTTCTTCCGCTCGATCACCGGGCCGACGCTGGTGGACTGCGTTCGTCGTGTGGGGCGTGGCGAGCGAGCTATTCATTCGGTGCAAAATACCTCCGCGATGCCAGACGAAGATCTGGTGGGCGCGCGGGTCAGGGACCGGCTGACTCCCAAAGAGATGAAGATTGTGGCGCTGATCGTGCAGGGCTGCAAGAACAAGGAGATCGCGATCCGGCTTGGGACCACCGAGCAGGTGATCAAGAACTACCTGCGCGGCGTGTACGACAAGACCGGCGTGTCGGATCGGCTGGAGCTCGCGCTCTTCACCATCCACCACCGCATCCTGGCTGAGGCTGCGGCTGCGGCAGGCAACCTGATCATGCAGGCTAACTAACTCAAACGCGTCGGGGCCGCTCTCCTTGCTGAGGGCGATCAGAGATGCGCTGAGCTCAGAGCAGGTGACGCTCCAAGCATGCGAAGAAAATCGTGCGTGCCAAGTTGCGTGTAGCGCGCCTGCAGCCGCTTTCGGCTACACAAAGCCGGGCACACGTGGCCTTTTACCCTACAGACCGCCGGGAGCCGCGATGCTCCCGGTCTCCACTCCTGCCTCCGCGAGGCTGGGCGTAACGGCACCGTTCGCCGGCTGGCCGTGCCCGGAGGCTTGCGCCTCGGGCCGCCGATGGGTCCGCTGTACTCAGGACCTCGCTCACCGCTTCCCCATGACTTCGGCCACTGTTTCGCCGATCGCCGCCGGCGACTCGACGACGTGGATGCCGGCTGAGCGCAGCGCCTGCATCTTTTCAGCGGCTGTTCCCTGCCCGCCGGAGATGATGGCACCCGCGTGGCCCATGCGGCGGCCCGGGGGCGCGGTCTGGCCGGCGATGAAGCCGACGACCGGCTTTTTCACGTGCTCGCGGACGTAGGCGGCGGCTGTCTCTTCGGCGGTGCCGCCGATCTCGCCGATCAGGATGATGGCCTCGGTCTCGGGGTCTTCGTTGAGCAGCTTTAACGCGTCGGTGTGGGTGGTGCCGACGATCGGGTCGCCGCCGATGCCGATGGCGGTGGATTGGCCGATGCCGCGCTGGGTGAGCTGGTAGACGGCCTCGTAGGTGAGGGTGCCGGAGCGAGAGACGATGCCGACCGAACCCTCCTTGTGAATGCGGCCGGGCATGATGCCGATCTTGGCTTTGCCGGGCGAGATAACCCCCGGGCAGTTCGGGCCGATCAAGGTCGAGCTGGAATGCTTGAGCACGGCCCAGACCTTGACCATGTCGTTGATCGGGATGCCCTCGGTGATGCAGACGATCAGCGGCAGGCCGGCGGCGTTGGCTTCAAGGATTGCGTCGGCGGCAAAGGGTGGGGGCACGAAGATGACGGTCGCGTTGGCGCCGGTCTGTTCGACGGCATCGGCGACGGTGTTGAAGACTGGCCAGCCTTCATGGGTCGAGCCGCCCTTGCCCGGGGTGACGCCCCCGACGACCTGGGTGCCGTACTCGGCGCAGCCCTTGGCGTGAAAGGTGCCCTCGCGGCCGGTGATGCCTTGGACGATGAGGCGGGTGTTCTTGTCGACCAGTACTGCCATGGTTATAACTCCTTAAAGGTCCAGGTTCTTGAGCTGGTGAATGCGTAGCCGCAGAAGCTCGGTCGTCGCGACATCAAGCGAGAGTTCGGGGTAGGCGATTGGAACAAAGCGCATCCAGGCAGCGAGCAGCGACTTCCAGGCACGCTGCGTCGCAGCCAGGCCGAGCTTGTTTGGAGCAGGCGCGCCGAGATTCCCATTGGGGCTGTTCGGCGGCTGCGCCTTCTCTTCCGCAGCGCGGAAGCTGGCCTGCATCTGCTGCTCGGCTCGGGCGCGATCGGCAGCGGTGGCCCTGGGCAGGTCGCCGGCGGCAAACCGCCGCAGGTCGATCACAAACTGCTCCCGCAATCGTCCTTGGTCGAGCTCTCGAAAGCCGGCCGAGCCGCTGCCGCCTCCGCCGCTATCCTCACCCTTGCCGCGAGCCTCCTCGAACGCGGCTTCCGCCGCTTGGAGCTGGGGCAGCTGAGCCTGCGCGTGCTGAGGCAAGCGAGCACGTAAGGCCTCAATTTGGCGCAGGCGGCCGACTTCCGCAAGCTTCTCCGTAACCTGCTCGCAGTAGCCCCCATGACACCGGACATGGCATCATCGCAGAGATCAAGAGGCTTCTGCTGTGAAAATTTTCCATCCCGCAACGCTTCAAGCCGCCCTATGCGCGCTTGGGTCTCGGCTTGAGCCACGCCACGCGCGTCCAGTTCGCACGCAAACCGGATAGCCAGGTGGTAGTCCCGGGGAACGCCGTACCCGTTCGCGTAGAGCATCGTCAGCGTTCCTGGTCCCTCAACCCAATCGCCGGGTGTGTTCCATTGCTTGGATCGCTGCAAGTAGGCGCAGCGACGGGCCTGGGCATAGTTGGGAGCATGCCCAAAGCCGTAGTACGCAGTCTGCTCGTCGCAGTGAGACGGTGCGTCTTGATCATGCCGAGCAGCCTCGGCAAGTTGGGCTGCGGCCGTTGGCAGCGGCTCGACGAGAGCTACCTTGCAGACTGCTCGCCAGTTCTGCTCTTCGGGCGGGGAGTTCGTCTGGGCCGGGCAGCAGCTCACGGAGCTAAGCAAAAGCAGGCCGAGCCCCGTGACGCCAGGCAGCTGAGGATGCGTGATCCTGGGCGAGGTCATCACCCTCAGGCGATTTGCGCGGCCGCAGCGACGACCTTTTCGGCGGCGTCCTGCATGGTGTCGCCGACTAAGAAGGCGAGGCCGGAGTCGGCCAGGATCTGGCGGCCCTCTTCGACGTTCGTGCCTTCGAGGCGCAGCACAATGGGCACGGTCACGTTGAGGTTTTTGGCGGCCTGGACGACGCCCTGGGCGAGGGTGTCAACCCGCAGGATGCCTCCGAAGATGTTGATGAAGACGGCCTTGACGTTTTTGTCCGAGAGCAGGATGGAGAAAGCGTTTTCGATCTGCTGCTGGTTGGCGCCGCCGCCCACGTCGAGGAAGTTCGCGGGCGAGCCTCCGGCGTACTGGATGATGTCCATGGTCGCCATGGCCAGGCCGGCACCGTTGACCATGCAGGCGATGTTGCCGTCGAGCTTGATGTAGTTGAGCGCGTATTTCGAGGCTTCGACCTCGAGCGGGTCTTCTTCGGCGATGTCGCGAAGCTCTTTGAGCTGCTTCTGCCGGAACATGGCGTTGTCGTCGAAGGTCAGCTTGCAGTCGAGCGCGAGCAGTTTTTCGTCGAGCGCGCCCGGGGCGCTCGGCTTGGTGGTGATAAAGGGGTTGATCTCGAGCAGCGAGGCGTCGGTCGCGATGAAGACCTCGTAGAGCGCAAGCATGAACCGGACCGCGGACTGGACCATGTGCGGCTTGAGCTCGAGGGCAAAGGCGAGCTCGCGGGCCTGGTAGGCCTGCATGCCGACAGAGGGATCGATGTAAACCTTGCGGATGGCGTCGGGATCTTTCGCGGCGACCTCTTCGATCTCCATGCCGCCGGCCTGCGAAGCCATGAAGACCAGCCTGGCCGCGGCGCGGTCGAGGACGATGCCGAGATAGAGCTCGCGGTCGATGGCGGCAGTCTCTTCGACGAGCAGGCGCTGGACTTTCTGGCCTGCGGCGCCGGTCTGGTGGGTGACCAGCTGCATGCCGAGGATGGTCTTGACGTGCTCTTCGGCTTCGGCGAGGGTGCGAGCAACCTTGACGCCGCCGCCCTTGCCGCGGCCGCCGGCGTGGATCTGGGCTTTGACGACGACGCCGGTCGCGCCGCCTGATAGCAGCTTGCGGGCGACGTCGACGGCTTCGTCAAAGGTGTTTGCCACTTCGCCCTGGGGCACCGCGACGCCGTGCCTGGCCAGGATGTCTTTTGCCTGGTACTCGTGTATTTTCATGATCGAAGAAGCGCCGCTCACCCCCGGTATCTACCCATAGAACTTACCCATGATACAGGGGCCGTTACAGCACTTGTGAACGGGTAGGGACCGGGCGGAAACGCGCTCGAACCCCTCTGCCTCTCTGGAAGCCGAAGTGGGACGAACAGAGGTCAGAAGCAGGCATGCCAATCTACACAAACAAAGAACCCCGGTGATGCTACGGTGACCCAGCAGCTCAGTTGTCCCCGGGGAGAATCAGTATGAAGAGAATCTTGTTTGTTTGCGCTTGCCTAGCTCTACCTGCCACGTTGCACGCGCAAAGCAACGGTTCCAGGGGCGTTGAAGAGCTGCGAGGAACGTTCCCTTTTAACGAGACCATCAACTTTACACAGCAGCCAGCGGTAAGCGGGAGCTGCGGGGCGACCCTGAGCGGACCCGTGAGCTCCGCCCAGCTTACCGATACGGGAACCTTTACCTTCGATGGTAGGGGTGGCATGAGTATCCAGGACGCTGGAACCAGCACAACCGTCTTTTCGCCGACCGACGCCTCGCAGGTGATCCCTGTGTCTACCAGCTGCACTGGCACCTACACCATGCTGGATGAAGCGACCGTGGACATGCACTACTCCTGTACGCAGGACAAGGGCGCCAGCCACTTCATCGTCCATACGACAGGCGCGGTCACCCCGTCTACCATTCTGCTTGAAGCGCGGAACAACGCGGACGGGACGCCGAACATCACGCCCTACGTGGTGGGCGAGGTGACCGTCGGCTGCTCGATCGCCGCAGAGAACACCGTGATCAGCAGAACCGCCGGCTTCCCGCCGCTGCGCTAAGTGCGGGGTCAAGTGCGATCTCGGCTTGCCCAGCGGCTTTCGCTTGCCCAGCGGCTTAAGCTTGCCCAGTTGAGTCGCGCCCCAAACTCCGAGTCCCTGGCCGGTTCGTGGGGGCTGGCCAGTCTGCGCTAAGTTGCGCCATGTGCCTTGGTGTGCTGCGGCTAGATCTGGGCTGTGCCGCCGTCGACAAAGAGCTCGATGCCGTTGACGAAGCTGGAGTCGCTGGAGGCGAGGAAGAGAGCCACGGTGGCGATCTCTTCCGGGCGGCCCATCTCGCCGCGGGGAATTTGGGACTTGAAAAACTCCTTCGCATCGGGGCCAAACGGATCGAGGATCGGGGTGTCGATGGTGCCTGGGCTAAGGAGATTGACGCGGATGCGGCGCTCCTTGAGCTCCACGAGCCAGGTGCGGGCGAAGGAGCGCAGCGCTGCCTTGCTGGCGCTGTAGACGCCAAAGGCAGGAAAGCCCTTGATGCTGGCGATCGAGCCATTGAGGAAGATGGAGCCGTTGTCGTTGAAGAGCGGGAGAGCCTTCTGCACGGTGAAGAGAGTGCCGCGCACGTTGAGGTTGAAGGTCGAGTCAAAGTGTTCTTCGGTGACTTCGGCGAGGGTGGCGAACGAGCCTACTCCGGCGCTGGCGAAGAGGATGTCGATGCTGCCCCTTTCGCGCTTGACGGTCTCGTAGAGGCGGTCGAGGTCGGCCAGGTTTCCGGCGTCGCCTTGAACCCCGGTCACGTTGTTGCCGATCAGCTTGACGGCTTCCTCGAGCTTGTCCTGGCGGCGGCCGGTGATAAAGACGTAAGCGCCCTCTTCGACAAAGAGTTTGGCCGTAGCCAGGGCCATGCCCGAGGTGGCGGCGGTAATGACTGCGGTTTTTCCTTCTAGTTTGCCCATGGTGCATCTCCTGTCGAGCTAGGTGCCGCTTTCGTCGAGTAGATGGGCGGCCCCGCGAGGTTGATTCAATGTTCGAGCCGATGCGGGTCTACCGGGAGGTTGCGGTAGAGGACCAGTGACGGATAGGAGTGGGGCCGCGGGGGAGCGGTCGGATCGATCGGCTAGGATGGGCCAGAGGAAGGAGGGTGAGCATTGTGGTCGTGCCGGGACTCTTGAAGTCGATCGTCGAGCAGCGCCGGACGCTCACGCGCCAGGAGGCGAGAGAGTTTCTGCGTGGCTACCTGGCGGGGAGCGACGGTGTGGGCCAGGGTGGCGACCAGGGTGCGGGCCAGGGCGGCGAAGCCCGGATGGCTCACGGTACGGACGAGGGTACGGCTGAGGGCGCGCGGCGCGGGGTGGAGCTCAGTTGCCTGCTGACCGCGATGGCCATGCGGGGTGAGACGGCGGAGGAGCTGGCGGGCTTCGCCGAGGCGATGCGTGAGGCGGCCACGCCGCTTTCTTTGACGGCGCAAGAGCGGGCGGGGCTGGTTGATACGTGCGGGACGGGTGGAGATGGGGCCGGGACCTTCAACATTTCGACCGGAGCGGCGCTGGTGGCGGCCTCTGCCGGGGCGAGGGTGGCCAAGCACGGCAATCGCGCGGTGACCTCGCGAACCGGCTCAGCTGATGTGCTGGAAGCGCTGGGGGTGCCGGTGGAGCTTGGGCCGGAGCGGGCGGTGGCCTGCCTGCGGGAGACCGGGTTTCTGTTTCTGCTGGCGACCGCGCTGCACCCGGCGATGCGGCGGGTGGCGCCGGTTCGCAGGGCGCTGGGCTTCCGGACCATCTTTAACCTGGCCGGGCCATTGACCAATCCTGCCGGGGCCCAGGCGCAAGTGATGGGGGTTTGGGCAGAGGATCGGCTGGGCGTCGTCGCCGAGGCGATGGGGATGCTTGGCGTGCGGCACGCGCTGGTGGTGCATGGCGAGGTGGGCGAGACTGCCTTGGACAGGCGCGGGGGCTGGCCTGGGGCGAGCTCCGGCCTGGGGCTGGATGAACTGACGGTGACCGGGACCAGCCATGGAGTGGAGGTTCGACAGGAGCTAGGCGCCGAGACCGGGCCCCGGTTGAGCGCGGGAGTTGACTCGGCGAAGGCTGCTTCCAGCCGGGGGGCACCGGCGTTGGAGCGGGCGCCGACTGTGCGCCGCTTTACGCTGGAGCCGGAAGAGCTGGGGCTGACACGGGCGCCGCTGGCGGCGCTGGGCGGTGGGGGCTCGGCCCAGGAGAGTGCCGGGGTGCTGCTGGCGATCTTTCGTGGAGACGAGCGCGGGCCGAGACGCGAGATCGTGCTGTTGAATGCGGCGGCGGCGTTGATCGCGGCGGGGGTCGCCCCAGACTGGCGCGAGGGGCTGGAGCGGGCGGGCGCGGCTGTGGATGCAGGAGCGGTGTTGAAGGTGCTGGCGGGGCTGCGTGCGTTTGGCCGATAAGCGGGTAGGCGGTGTGGGGAGCTGAGGGCAACAGCAGGTGCTTCGCTGCGCTCAGCACGACCGTTGCTCAAGATGGCTCCGCATTGCTTGTGACGCTTCCGCTATTCGAGGTGGTCGCTGCCCTGCTCAGGGCGACTCTTCTGCGCGGGGGCCGGGCTGGTCTGCATCGAGGCTCTCACGGCTTGCCTTGGGTGATGGTGGCTATGACCTGCTAGCCGAGCTCCGCTGGTTGAACGAGCCAGATACAAAGAATGGGTTCGCGGTGTCTATTCTGCTGGGCGACGGTAACGGGGCGGCGAGAGAACCCCGGGCCCAGAGCGGGGCTTGGCGGACAAGCCTGGGGAGTTCCGACTCTTTTGCTTTGCGTCCAGCTGCAACCGAGGAGACAAGACATGTGGCATGTACGGCAAACGAGGGCGGGGTTGGTCGGCGTAGCGCTCCTGATGGGAGCCGCTATGACGAGGGCGCAGCAGGTGCAGGTGAGCTCCACCAACCGGACGATCTCTGTCACTGCGACGGAGACGGCGGAACGGAAGGCTGACCGCGCGGTGCTGCATGTCGGCTATCAAATCTACGGAGCTGACTCGGGCGCGGTCTACACCGAAGCAGCAGGCATCTCCCAGGCCGTAGCCAAGGCCCTGGAGCAGGCGGGAGTAGCGAAGGATGAGGTCTCGAGTGAGAGCCAGAGTACGGGGCCGGTGCAGGAGTACCAGGCACAGGCGCTGACGCCGGCGGAACGGGCGCAGCGCAGGTACGAGGCGCAGCAGAGCTGGACGGTGAAGACCGGCCCGGAAGCTGTCGCGAAGATGCTGGCAGCCGCTATCGCTGCCGGGGCAAATGCGAGTGGGCAGATTGACTGGTCGCTTGGCGAGGAAAGCGCACTGACTGCTGAGGCGAGCACGGAAGCCTTGGCTCACGCGCGCGAGATTGCCGCTGATATGGCCAAGGGATTGGGGGCGAAGGTGGGCGGGCTGCTCTATGCAAGCAACCAGCTGGAGCCGGAACGCCCACTTAACGGACGCGTGCTAGCCATGGCAGGCGCGGCTCCGGTAGTAACCGCTGCGCCTCCTAAGCTCAGCCTGAGCGCGCCCATGATTACGCGTTCGGCGACTGTCTCGGCGATCTTTGCGCTTGAATAGCTAGGACTGCTTTTCGAGCTTGTCGATGCGGGCGTCCCTGCTCGGCGGAGGAGCGATCGAGCTCGCGGAACTCCTGCTGCATCTCTTTGCGCATCTCGCGCATACCAGCTTCCATCGCGTCTTGTCGCTTGTCATGCGCGACTCCAGGCGGCTGAAGTTATCACGATCGCGAAAGATGCCGAACAGAACGGCCAGAACGGGAAGGGCGATGACCATCGTGTCGCGCATGTTTGCCCGGGCTGCTGGTCTAAATTTGCAGCCAATCAAGGCGGACTGCTGCTACCAGAGTCGCCGGGCGCGGCGAAACCCGGGGAGACTGCGACCTGGGTCCCATGGGGCGCATCTGTGCAGAGGACAGGAGACGCATGCCCAACTATGGATACCGGGAGGTCGAGCCGACGCGGGAGGCCAAGGAGGTCTTTCAGCGGTGGATCGATTATCTTGACCGCGAGATTGAAAAGCACCAGAAGCCGGCGCTGCGGGAAGAGCTGGTGCAGCTCAACCTGCACCAGCTGATGCTGGCCACGCCGAAGGGAGGGCGGCTCAACTTTCAGCTGGAGACAGAGCTCGCGTTTAACGTGCTGCAGCTGGCGCTGGACGCAAAGAACGTGACGCTCGAAGCGGAGTACTACGGCGACGTGGATGTAGACAAATACACGCTGATCAAACCGCTGATCTACTTCTGGCAGATGTTTGACCGGTCGCCGGTGGGGCTTAACCACTGGCTAGGCTTCAGATTTCGCGCGATGCTTGGCAGGCACATCTTCAAATCGATCGGCAAGAACGTGAAGATCTTTCACGGGGTTGAGTTCTCCTTCGGCTACAACCTGACGATTGAGGATGACTGCGTGATCCACCGCAACGTGATCCTGGATGATCGGGGAGAGATCATCATTCGCAAGGGGACGACGATCTCGGATTTCGCGGCGGTGTACTCGCATGCGCATGATCCTGTCGATGCTGGCATTGTCGAGAACCGGGTGACAGAGATCGGCCCGAACGCGCGGCTGACGTATCACACGGCGATCATGGCGGGAGTGAAGGTGGGCGAAGACGCGACCGTCGGCGCGATGGGCCTGGCGACCAAGCCTGTGGAAGATCACTCGATCGTGGGCGGGGTGCCGGCGAAAGAGATCAAGAAGAAGGACCAGGCGAAACGCTTTGATGATGACGAGCAAGGGGAGAACGAGCAGGAGGAAAACCAGCAAGGAGATAACGAGCAGAAAGGTAACGAGCAAAGAAAGAACAAGCAGCGCGACGAAGCGGGTTCTGATCAGTGATGGCGTGATGAAGTTATTTGGTGGTTGAGGTGCTTGGTAACTAAGGAAGGCGAGACCGCCTGTGCTGCCGGGACGGCTCCATTCGGTTGTTTCCTCGCAGATGTACCTGCTGTCACCCTTCTGCAGAAGGGGCCGGGCGAGAGGAACTTACAGCCACTTCATGGCGGATCGAGTGGCAGCATGGCTGCTCTTTCGAGCCACGGCGCCATGCTAGGCTTGGGGGAGCGCGCATGAGCCAGCAAGAGATCCTTTTCAAAATCTTCGAGTTTGTCATCCTGCTCTTCTCGCTCAGCCTGCACGAGGCGGCGCATGCCTGGACAGCCTCCCGGCTGGGCGACCAGACGGCGCGCATGCTGGGCCGGGTGACGCTGAACCCGGCCAAACACATTGATCCAGTAGGCACGGTGCTGCTTCCGCTGGCGATGCTCTTTCTCGGGCCCTATGGGCGCTTCCTGGTGGGGTGGGCACGGCCTACGCCGGTCAACACGCGCAACTTCAAGAATATCGTCCAGGGTGACGTGCTGACCACCCTCGCTGGGCCGGCCTCGAATGTGCTGGCGGCGTGCGCTTCAACGGTGCTGCTGGTGGTGCTGGCCAAGGCATCGCCGCTGGCTGCGTCGCTGATCCACGGGCTCGCGGTCGGCTACCTGGATGCGAATGCCATGGCGCAGGCGCCGGCGCTGTTTCCGGCGGTGATGATTCTCTACATGGGGCTGACGCTGAACTTGTTTTTAGCGGTCTTTAATCTGCTGCCGCTGCCGCCACTTGATGGCTCACACCTGGTGCGACACCTGCTGCCTTACAACGCGCTGCAGGTCTATGACAAGCTCGGCATTCTAAGCCTGTTCCTGATGCTGATGTTTGGTGGCAGGCTGGTGAACTTCTTTGTCTCGCCGGCGCTGGGTGTGGTGGACCGGGTGCTGCTGGCTCTCTAAGAGCGCTGGGCTTTTTAGGCCAGGAGCCTGCCGCTCGAGCTCCGTGCAACCTGAGCCCCCGTACAATAGGCTCTGACCTAACCCGGATGGCAGAGACAGACTTGATAGAGACCACAGCGAAGAAGCGCGTCCTCAGCGGCATGCGTCCGACCGGCAAACTGCACCTTGGCAATTACATGGGCGCGCTGAAGAACTGGGTCAACTTGCAGAATGAAGTGGGCGCCGGCGGCAAGCCAAGCTACGAGTGCTTTTTCTTCGTTGCCGATGTACACGCACTCACAACAGACTATGCGAGCCCGTTACGGATTCCTGAATTTACCGAGCAGGTGGCGCTCGATTGGCTAAGTGCGGGGCTCGAGCCTGAGCGCTCGGTGATGTTTGTACAGAGTCACGTCAAGCAGCACTACGAGTTACATGGATTGCTCTCGATGATGACGCCACTGAGTTGGCTGGAGCGGGTGCCGACTTACAAAGACCAGATCGAGAATTTGAAAGAGAAGGATCTGGCAACTTACGGGTTTCTCGGCTATCCGCTGCTGCAATCAGCTGACATTCTGCTGTATGGCGCCCCGGGCGGCTCGTTGCATGTGCCTGTGGGTGCCGACCAGGTCGCACACGTGGAGATTACGCGTGAGATCGCGAGGCGGTTTAACTTTTTTTACTCACCACGTGCAGATCAAAGCGACAAGGGTTCAGCTCAGGATGATTCAGGTACGTTGATTCGGCAGCTTCTCAACGAGCCACAGGTCTTACTTACGCCAACACCCAAGCTGCCTGGCACCGACGGCCGCAAGATGTCGAAGAGTTACGGCAACGTTATCCTCCTCTCCGATCCCGAGCCAGAGATACGTAAAAAGCTGAAACCCATGGTCACCGATCCCGCGCGTGTGCGCCGCTCTGACCCGGGCAATCCTGATGTATGTCCGGTGGGCGATCTGCACAAGGTTTTTTCAAGCGGCGAAACGATCGCCAAGGTCTATGACGGGTGCACGACGGCGGGGATCGGCTGCATCGAGTGCAAGGGCTGGCTGGCGGACGCGGTGGTGGCTGAGCTTGCGCCGATGCAGGAGCGGCGCGCCAGCTATGAAGCGAAGCCTGAACGCGTCAAAGAAATCTTAGCTGCCGGCGACGAACGAGCCAGGGCGGCAGCCGAGCAGACGATGAGCCGTGTACGCGCAGCCATGGGGCTGGCGTGATGAGAGGCGATCGCGATCAAGCGAGCGGTCGAGGCGATGAGCCGGCAGACCTAGACTCTGGCACCGGCCAGGGCGCATCGGCTCGTGCGGACAGGGCCTCCCGCACGGCCAGTGCTTTCCCTTTCTCAGTCACAGTAGGCCGCGTCTACGATGGGCCGCTGGATCTGCTGCTGGACCTGATCCGCAAGCAGGATATTGATATCTGGGATATTCCGATCGCGCGGATTACCGCCCAGTTTCTCGCCTACGTGGAGCGGCTGAAAGAGACCGACGTCGACAATGCGGGCGAGTTTATCTACACCGCTTCGCTCTTGATCCACATCAAGAGCCGGATGCTTTTGCCGCGGTCCCCGGTCGAGTCCTTGAGCGAGGAAGCGGGCGACCCTCGGCTCGAGCTGGTCGAGCGGCTGCTTGAGCATGAGCGCTTTAAAAGCGCCGCGCAGATGCTGGCGCAGAAGCAGCAGATCGAGGCCGCGACCTGGACCCGGCCTAATCAGCGCGACCTGGCGCGAGCTGGCGCGGAGCCGGATATCGCGGGCGAGATCGCGGCTGATGTGCCGGACCTGGTGCGCGTCTTTCAGTCCATCCTGGAGCGGGCGCGCACCCGGCCGGTGCTGGACGTGAACGAGGACGCGATCACCGTGGCGCAGATGATTGAGTATGTGCGGCGACGGCTGCTGATGGAAGACAAGCCGGTTGCGCTGGATCGGCTGCTCGCCAATACGCGCTCGGAGCGAGCGCTGATCTGCATGTTTCTCGCGCTGCTGGAGCTGGTTCGGCTGCAGGCGATCCTATTGCGCCAGGAGGCGAACTTCGCGCAGGTGCTGATCAAGAAGCACGCGAACTTTGAGCAAGTGATGACCGAGCGCATGAGCCAGGTGCGCGACGACTGGGCGTGAGCCTGGGATTAAGCCTGAATGCGTTTAGACCTAAGCCTTTGAGCATTTTCACAGCGCCTGTGAAAATGCTCTAGTGCGCCAGGCTCCGGAGGATCGCTTGAAGAGCCGGCTTCTTGAGGCCTTGGCTCGACCGCAGGCAAATTCATCGGATTTTCATCGTGGCGGCTGCGCCTTTTGATGCGAAAGCGGCTTGGCACTGCTAAGTTGCCTCTACGACCATTCGCGCAAGAAAGCGGAGCCTTGTATGACCCCTGTTCCTGCTACCGTTCCCCCCTCCTCAGACACTCGCAACGTATCGGCGCTTGACACCAAGATGAGCAAGGGTCCCGGCAAGGTCGGGATGATTATCTTCGGCCTGGCGCTTGTTGGCGGCATGGGTTACACCGCCGGCCAGATCGCTCATGACCTCGCCACCCATCCGCAGCCTACGGTCTGGCCGTACGTGCTGCTGGGCGTGGCTCTATTGATTGCGCTAGGCTTTGAGTTCGTCAACGGCTTCCACGACACGGCCAACGCGGTTGCGACGGTGATCTACACGCACACCCTCGAGCCGCACATCGCGGTGGTGTGGTCGGGCATGTGGAACCTGATCGGGGTGCTTACCTCCTCCGGCGCGGTCGCCTACACGATCGTCTCGCTGCTGCCTGTGGAGCTGATCCTGCAGGTGGGCTCGGGCGCAGGCTTTGCCATGATCTTTGCTCTCTTGATCGCGGCCATCATCTGGAACCTGAGCACCTGGGCGATGGGGCTGCCGGTCTCAAGCTCGCACACCCTGATTGGCTCGATTATCGGCGTGGGCCTGGCGAACCAGTACCTGCATGGCAAGACGGGCGCGAGCGGTGTGGACTGGTCGCAGGCCGCGGGCGTGTTTCGCGCGCTGATCCTCTCGCCGCTGGTGGGCTTCGGCGGCGCGTTTATCCTGCTGCTGATCCTCAAGGCGGTGGTCAAGAATCCTGACCTCTACAAGGCGCCGGAAGGCCCGGAGCCGCCGCCGTTCTGGATCCGCTGCCTGCTGATTCTGACCTGCACGGGCGTGAGCTTCGGCCACGGCTCGAATGATGGACAAAAGGGCATGGGCCTGATCATGCTGATCCTGATCGGCACCGTGCCTACGGCATACGCACTCAACCACGCGGTCGGCTACTCGCAGGTCCAGACCTTCAGCGCGATCTCGGAGCAGGCGACGCGGGTGTTTAGCGCGCACACTGATTCGCAAGCCGTGATGAGCGACGAGCGCAACGACCTGACCCAGTACGTGAGCGACAAGAAGTTTACGCCGAACGTGATGCTCGCGGTCCGTCAGATGTCGATCGACATCGAGCAGGAGCTGACTCACTACAAGTCGCTGGCCAACGTACCTGCTGACCAGCAGCGCAATGTGCGCAACGACATGTACCTGCAGGGGGAAGCGCTGCGGCTGATGGGCAAGTCCAATGATCCCTCCTTCAACTCGCAAGAGAAGTCGGTGATCAAGAACTACTCGAGCCAGCTGAACAATGCGACCAAGTTCATTCCACTGTGGGTCAAGATCTCGGTGGCGCTGGCGCTGGGCATGGGCACGATGGTGGGGTGGAAGCGGATCGTGATCACGGTCGGCGAGAAGATCGGCAAGACGCACATGACCTATGCCCAGGGCGCCTCGGCAGAGATTGTGGCGGCCTTTACGATCATCGCGGCTGACCAGTATCACCTGCCGGTCTCAACCACGCACGTGCTCAGTTCGGCGGTTGCGGGCACGATGATGGCGAATGGCAGCGGGCTGCAGATGTCGACGATCCGCAATATCGCGCTGGCCTGGGTGGTGACACTGCCGGCTGCCGCGATCCTGGCGGGGCTGTTGTTTGCCGGCATCAGCATGGTGGTTCACTAGATCGCAGGAGCCTGGCCGGCTACTCGGAGCGGGAGAGCAGCGGAGACAGAACGCGAAGCAGAGCGGCGCTTCGGTACGATAGGTACCGGGGCGCCGCTTTTTTTCGTTTAGCTGCGCGCTCGAGGAGAATGCGGCAGCGGATGAGTTTACGAGCCAAGATAGAAGCAGTGATCTATGCGGCGGAGGAGCCGGTCACGCTCGCCCAGTTGGCTGCGCTCTTCGGCGCAGAGGCGCTCGCCGAGCGGGCGCAAGGCCGGCCAGAAGGTGCGGCGGGTGCAGAGCAGGGTTGGATCGGCTTTGAAGGCCAGCCGGAGCAGAGTGCGGAGTATGCCGACACCGCTACCGATACCGCGATCGAGCAGGCAGTGGAGCATCCTGAGCAGGTCGCTGAGACCCAGGCGGATGGATTTGCAGCCGAGAGCGAGGGGCCCGCGACGACGGGTGAGGCGCCCGGCGACCCAGCCACGGGAGCGACAGAAGGCGCGGCTGGGGAGCAGGACGAGAGCCGACGCCTGGTGCGGCAGCGGGAGCGCGTAGTGCGGGAGCAGATACGCCGGACGATCGATGAGCTGATCGCCGCCTACGACCAGGGTGACCGCGGGATCGAGATACGCGAGATCGCAGGCGGCTACCGGGTGGCGACCAAGCCGGAGTACCATGACGCGGTGCGCGGCTTTGTCAAGAGCCTCAAGCCGCCGATGAAGCTGAGCCTGCAGGCGCTGGAGACGCTGGCGGTGATCGCCTACAAGCAGCCAGTGACGGCGCCGGAGGTGTCGGAGATTCGCGGGGTGGATTCAGGCGGCGTGCTGGGCTCCTTGATCAGCCGCAAGCTGGTGACCACGGCTGGACGCAAGCAGGTGATCGGCCGGCCGATTCTGTACAAGACAACCAAGGAATTCCTGCTACGCTTCGGACTCAAGGACATTGCCGAGCTGCCGTCGATGGAAGAGTTTGAGAGGATGGCGGGCGAGCTGGTGGAGCCGGAAGAGACGGCGCAGCTCAGCCTGCGGGCACCGGGCGGGTTTGGGTCTGGGACCATGCTGGGGTCTGGGACCGGGCAGGCAGAAGCGCCGCTCGAAGATCACGCAGAAGGAGAGACCAACGTGCCAGAAAGCCAGCGCCAAGACATTGCCCAGGCTGTACCCGCAAGCCAGGCTGCAAACAAGGAGCCAAGCCAGGATCCACTGACCGCCGATTCGGAATGGGCGCCCGCCACGACCGCCGAAGTGCAGGCTGCGCCGGAGCTGGCCGAGGAGCGCGAGGACGAAGAGCTTGCCGCGAACGCGCGCGCCAATGTGCAGGTGGATGATGAGAGCACGCCCCTGCATGACCTGCCAGGGGTCCACCGGGATACGGCCGGCAGGGTAGGTATCGACAGCCGCCTGCACCCGCTCGGCGTCTTTGACGAGGACCAGGCCTGATGGCGGAAGAGCGGCTGCAGAAGATCATCGCCGCGGCCGGGGTCACCTCGCGGCGCAAGGCCGAAGAGCTGATCACGGAAGGGCGCGTGCAGGTGAACGGCGCGACCGTGACCGAGCTTGGGACCAAGGCTGATCTCGAGCGTGACCACATCCGCGTGGATGGCAAGCTGCTGCAGGGGGCCGAGCCGCAGAAGTACTACATGCTGAATAAGCCCAAGGGTTTTGTGACCACGGTAAGCGACCCGGAAGGGCGGCCGACGGTGATGAGTTTTTTTGAGCGGATCCGCAAGGCCGGGCGCGTGTACCCGGTGGGGCGGCTTGATTACCTGAGCGAAGGCCTGCTGCTGATGACCAACGACGGCACCCTCGCCAACCTGTTGACCAAGGCTGCCACGGGGATCGAGAAGACCTACCTGGTGAAGGTGAGCGGCAAGCCGCCCGAGGCGGCGATCGAGCAGCTGCGCGCGGGCGTGATGATCGAGAAGGGGCGGCACGGGGAGCGCGAGGGCCGCGTGATGACGGCGCCGGCGCGGATCAAGCTGGTCAAGGATGCGGAGAATCCCTGGTACGAGATGGTGCTGATTGAAGGGCGCAACCGCGAGCTGCGCAAGATGTTTGAAGAGGTGGGGCACCATGTCGAAAAGATTCGGCGAGTCGGGTTTGGGCCGCTGATCCTCGATATCCCGCCGGGCGAGGTGCGCGAGCTGGACGAGAAGGAAGTGCTGGCGCTGAACCGTGCGGTGCGGCCCGGAGCCAGGCGCGGCGTGCTGGCGCACAAGGTGGTGGGGGCCGGGCCTGGAGACATGCTGCCGGTGCGGGTACCGAAGCTCAAGCGCCCGGCAGCGAGCAGAAGAAAATAAACCGCCTGCGCGGCTGGCGGTCACTTCGTGACGCGTATATCGACCCTTTCGGGTCACAAAAGCATGGGTCCCCCGGAAGTAAGGGGGACCCATGCTTTTGCAGCGCCGCGGGCAGAAGACTCCCCAGAAGTGACCGCTTCTTCACTTCCCCTGCCGCTCTCCGCGCCAAGTGGTTGCGCGCGTTACCCTTCCTTAAAGAAGAGTCACACCAGGTGGAGTTCGGCCCGACCAGCCAAGCAGGGGAACTAAAGCCGCGCAGGCGGTTTGGCTTCTGCACCTGCCACGGTTACAGATGCGCCTTTGATCAGGTCAACGTCGCCTTCTGTGCTGGACAAACGCATAGCTGCGCGCAGTCCTCTCACTCAGCTATTGCCCTAAGGAGAACGCATGGCGACTAAGAAGAGCGAAGGCGAGGCGGATACAAAGACATCGCGCTGCTGGCCGGGGTTTGAGCCGGTGCCCGGCAAGGGGGAGCACGAACAAGGCAGCTGCCGCAAGAAGCCGGCCAGTCGGAATGGTGGCAAGGTGCCTGATCGGGAGCGATCGCGCAAGAAGCAGATAGAGCTCGGCGGCAAGCGGGCGGAGCAGGCTAAGGGTAAATCGCCGGACGCGGCAGAGCGTCGCGCCGCGAGCAAGACCGCAGCAAAGAAGACGGCCGGCAAGAAAACGGCCGGGAAAAAACCTGCTGCCAAGAAGACGGCCACGAAGAAGTCCGGGACAAGCAGGACGGCGACGAAGAAATCTGCGGCCAGCAAGACGGCTGCTTAGCGGCTGACGCGGAAGGTCGGCTGGATAGGAAACGCTTCTGAGCGCAGCAGGGTGAGTCTCGCCCAGCCAGGAGTCCTGTTTTCCTTCCAACCGGCAGGGCAGGAGCAAGCATCGCGCGTCCTATCCCTGACTTTCGTCCTGCTCTTGTTCGACAATGGCGACATCGTCGTGCTCAAAGCGTCCGCGCATCGGCTCGAGCCATCCACGAGAGCGACTGAGCGGGCGCACGATCCAGGAGACTGGCGCGGCCTCCGATGGGAACTCGCAAACCAGCGTGACCGGACCTCCCTCGTCTTGCAGCGCGGCCAGATCTTGGTGGGTTGCGTCGATACGGCTGATCTCGCAGCCCTGCTCATCTTCGATCCCGACCCACCAGATCGTAGGGTCCTCCAGCGCGCCCGCAGGAAGCTGAGCGCGGTCGATGACTACTTTCACGATCCAGGGCTGGATGCGTTCGGCCCAGTCAGGGTGAGGTCGAGGATTGGGCGGCGGCAGCCCGCGCACTGTGTAGGTGTGCGCTTTCCGCAGGCTGAACGAGAGGCCTGCGTAGGACTCGTAGTCGGCGATCGTACGTGCCGAGCCGAGACCAAAGTTTTCGAAGCGTTCGCCGCTTAGCATGCGCTGCACCTTACTGCGGCTTTGCTTGTCTAACTCGCTCCACGGACGCGCAGTCTTCGCGGCCTCAGTGTGGTCGCCCCAGTGTTTGGGCGCATCGAGCCGGAGGTAGTCGTGCCAGAGGATGGCGTCGGCGGGGTGGAAGAGGTCGTAGCCGTGGGTGTAGGCACGCAGAGCCATGGAACACTCTTCCCCCATGAAGTAGAGTTCTGGGTCGTACGGCACCTCTTCGACAAAGCTACCGGCTGCAAAGAGAAAGCCTGCTGCGAGAAAGCGTGCCGGCACGGGGCGGGTTGGCTTGGGCTCGCCGACAAACGGCCCGGGCTTAAGCTGCGGGATGCCGTCCGGCGTGAATGCCTGGAAGAGAATCTGCTGCGGGTCGCCAGCCAGAACTTCATAGGGGCCGGGCGTAAAAGGGATGGCATAGGTGCTGAGCAGCGGCTTGGGTGAGCCGGTCTCGCGCATGGTCTCAATCAGCCGCGTGTCCCAGCCGGGGGCGAATCGGCAGTGCGAGTCTACCTGCAGAAACCACTGCTCACCCTGCCAGAGCTTCATGATCTCAGCCCGGGCCCAGCACGCGCCCTGGCTCTCGCGCCAGTTGATCTCGATCAAGCGGAAGCGCTTGTCTGTGCGCAGGAAGGGGATGTCTCGCTCCTGCTGGTCGCGCTGCCAGCAGATGCCGAAGCGGAGCCGGTCCCGATGCTGCGCCTTGAGAAGACAGTTCAGGATGGTGAAGGGCAGCTGCGGATCGCGGTAGGCCGCGATCGAGACAAAGATCAACTCCTGATGGCTGCTCATCGGCCTCCCTCGCGTAGACAGGGTAGCACTGAGCAGCGACCTCGAGCCCTGATCCGCACCCTGAGCCGCATTGGGGAGCTACCACGGAATGCCTCTCGCAAGCGGTGCAAAACTGGTCCGGGACTCATCTGCTAAGATTACCGAAGAGATACTACAGGTTGTGGTTGGCGCTTGACGCGGCCCTTTAGGTAGCACTACCTTTCTCCCATCGCTCCTTCCTCCTGAGCCTGCTTGAGAGACTTCTCCCTCCGTTGCGCGCGACTGCGCTCACGCGGGGAGTAATCGCGGAAGAGTCCGCCCACACACCCGCTAGACCCCAAGGAGTTTTCATGGCACAGACCGCATCCGATTCCACGCTCAAGAGCGCAGCCGCGCGCACCGCGCTGACCTTTACCCGCCACTTCTCGTCGGCAGGCGTCTCGCCCTATGACCAGGTCCAGTGGGAGCGCCGCAATGCCGTCATCACCGATTTTGCGGGCAAGACAATCTTTGAGCAGAAGGATGTGGAGGTGCCGGTTGACTGGTCGATGACAGCGACCAACATCGTGGCGTCGAAGTACCTGCACGGGCAGATCGGGACCCCGGAGCGAGAGACGGGGGTGCGTCAGCTAGTCGCACGGGTGGCGGAGACGGTACGCGACTGGGGCATGGCGGGCAGCTACTTCGCCACGGCTGAAGACGCGGCGATCTTCCACGATGAGCTTGTGCACCTGCTGGTGAACCAGAAGGTCGCGTTCAACTCGCCGGTGTGGTTTAACGTCGGGTGCGACCGACTGGAGCCGAACTCGGACGCGCAGAACTGGCACTGGAACGAGCACTCGTGCGCGGTTGAGTTTTCCGTCACCGGCTACAGGAAGCCGCAGTGCTCGGCTTGTTTTATCAATGCGGTCGAGGATTCGCTGGACTCGATCCTTACGCTGGCCAAGACCGAAGGGATGCTGTTCAAGTGGGGCTCGGGCACCGGGTCTAACTTATCGACGCTGCGAGGGTCAACCGAGCAGCTTTCGGGCGGCGGCACGGCATCGGGTCCGCTGAGCTTTATGCGCGGCTTTGATGCGTTTGCAGGGGTGATCAAGTCGGGAGGCAAGACGCGCCGCGCGGCGAAGATGGTGATCCTGAACGTGGAGCATCCGGACATTGTGGACTTTGTCGAGTGCAAGATGAAGGAAGAGGCCAAAGCCTGGGCGCTGATGCGCGAGGGCTATGATGGTTCGTCGGGACCGGACTCCGAGGCTTACTCGTCGATCTTCTTTCAGAATGCGAATAACTCGGTGCGCGTGACAGACGAGTTTATGCTAGCGGTCGAGCGCGATGGCGAGTTTACGACGCGCGCGGTCAAGGATGGGGCGCCGGTCAAGACGTACAAGGCACGCGAGCTGATGCACAAGATTGCGGAAGCGACCTGGCAGTGCGGCGACCCGGGCATGCAGTATGACACGACGATCAATCGCTGGCACACGTCAAAGAACACGGCACGCATCCATGCGTCGAATCCTTGCTCAGAGTATATGTTTCTCGATAACTCGGCGTGCAACCTGGCGAGCTTTAACCTGATCAAGTTTGTCGACGCGGGCGGCACGTTTGATGTGGAGAGTTATCGGCGCGGCGTGGATGTGATGATCACGGCGATGGATATTTTGATTGATAACTCGGGTTACCCGACCGAGATGATCGCGCGTAACTCGCATGACTACCGGCCGTTGGGCCTGGGGTATGCGAACCTGGGCGCGCTGCTGATGAGCTTTGGGCTGCCGTATGACTCGGATGCGGGGCGCGACTTTGCCGCGGCACTGACAGCGATCATGTGCGGCGAGGCGTACCTGCAGTCGGCGCGGCTGGCTGAGCGGGCGCCGAGGATTGCTTCGGCTACTTCACTGACTGAGGATGAGAATCGCACTGGCGGCGCGTGCCCGGGTTTTTCTGTGAATCGCGAGCCGTTTCTGGATGTGATCCGCATGCACCGTGCGGAGGTAAATAAGATTGGAAAGTCTAAGTCGAGCGCGGAGCCGTTTGTTGCGCCGCAGCTAGAGCAGTTGATCGCGGCCAGCAAGGATTGCTGGGACAAGGCGCTCGCGCACGGCGAGAAGCACGGCTACCGCAATGCGCAGGTGACCGTGCTTGCGCCGACCGGCACGATCGGCTTCATGATGGATTGCGATACGACCGGCATTGAGCCGGACCTGGCGCTGGTCAAGTATAAGAAACTCGTCGGCGGCGGGATGATCAAGATCGTCAACAATACTGTGCCTTCGGCGTTGTTCAAGCTTGGATACTCGAACGAGGAAGTCAATGCGATTGTGAGTTACATCGACGCGACCGGCACGATTGAAGGCGCGCCTTCGATCAAGGCCGAGCACCTGGCGGTGTTTGATTGCTCGTTCAAACCGTCGAAGGGGACGCGGTCGATTTTGCCTGGCGGGCACGTGAAGATGATGGCGGCGACGCAGCCGTTTCTTTCGGGCGCTATCTCAAAGACGGTCAACCTGCCGCATGATGCGACGATTGAGGATGTGGCGGACGCGTATCTCGAGTCGTGGCGGCTGGGGTTGAAGTCGGTTGCGATCTATCGGGATGGGTCAAAGGGCGCGCAGCCTTTGAATGTTTCTGATGGAGATAAGGCCAAGGCGAGTGGCACGGGCAAGACGGAAGCTGTTGCTGCGGTCGCGAGTGACGAGCAGGCGGCGGTGTTGGCACTGGCAGAGGCGCGGGTGATCGCGCTTGAGCTCGAGCTGGCGACACTGCGCAGTGCGGCAGCCAAGGTTGTTTCGTCGACCAGCGCTGCGCAGCCAACGGTGCAGGACCTGCAGGCGCCGCCGCGTGCGATTCGGCACCGACTGCCGGATGAGCGCGCTTCGCTGACGCATAAGTTCAATATCGCCGGGCACGAGGGATACATCACGGTTGGGCTTTACCCGAGTGGGCAGCCGGGCGAGATCTTTATTCGGATGGCGAAAGAAGGCTCGACGATCTCGGGGCTGATGGATTCGTTTGCGACGGCGGTGTCGCTGGCGCTGCAGCATGGGGTGCCGTTGAAGCTGCTGTGCGAGAAGTTTGCCCATTCGCGCTTTGAGCCGTCGGGGTGGACTGGCTCCGAGCAGCTTGGGTATGCGAAGTCGATCATGGATTATTTGTTCCGGTGGATCGAGCTGCGGTTTTTATCAGGCGTGCAGCTGCCTCTGTTTGCGGGGCTGGGAGCAGACAAGACCGCCTACGCGGCTGGCGCCCACTTCGTGGGGGGTGGACGCGCCGCTGGCGCAGAGACTTCGATTTCGTCTGGGGTTTCGATTCCGGTCGCCGGCACGCTGTCTGATGACGGGATTCAGTTCACTTCGCCGCTTCCCTTCGCTCCGGAGCAGCATGCATCCACTCGCGGGATGGGGGCGACGTCTGCGCCTGAGGGTGGGTTGGCCGATGGTTCGTCTTCAGCCGGCAGCTCGACTCCTGTTCGCGTGGAGGATCGCGGGGTCTACCACGCGACCGATGCGATGCGCGCGATGTATGACATGGGGGACGCTCCGAGTTGTTTGACGTGCGGAGCGATCATGGTGCGCAGTGGGAGCTGCTATCGGTGCATGAGTTGCGGAAGTACTAGTGGGTGCAGTTGATTGATCAACGTGCGCATCATTTCCAAAGACAAGGCCTGGCTCATGGCGGGCCTTTTCTTTCTCTTTCTCAATATGCCGTGAAGATCAGTTCGGCCTAACTCATCTGAATCTGTTCGTTGGGTCACGGAGCCGGCATCCATTCACAGGACTGTGACTGGTTGCTCATCTGATGTTTTTCTTTGGCTGCCACTCTCGACGGAGCAGGTTTCGAGGGGGTTTTTGAAATGAAGCTAAAGAATGTTGTGGCTGTAGGCTGCCTTGCGGCCGGGCTTCTTCTGGGTCCGAGTTGCCGGGCTTTCGCGCAGGTCGCCACTGACGATGTTACCGCGGCTGCGACGACTGACAACACCACGCTCAAGTTTTCGCTTGTCTTCAGCCGGCACGGGGTTCGGCCGCCGACTAAGACCAATGACGCGTACAACCTCTACGCGACGCAGAACTTCCCTAACTGGTCAGTGCCGCCCGGGGATTTGACGATCCACGGCGCGCAGCTGATGACCATTCTCGGCGGCTACTACCGGCAGTATTTCATCAGCCAGGGCCTATTAACCGGCAACGATGCCGTCGATGTTAACAGTGAATACTTCTACGCCGACAATGCGGAGCGAACCTTCGCGACCGGCCAGGCCCTGGCTGCCGGGCTGCTGCCGTCGGTCACAGCGACGGTCAATGAGCTGGCAGGCGGAGCGACCGATCCGCTCTTTTACCCGGTCAAGGTCAACCTCGGCAACCCGGACACGAGCCTGGCGGCAGCGGCGCTGGCCGGGCGCATTGGCACAACAGCGGCCGAGGTCCAGGCCTACACACCGCAGCTGAACGAGATGGAGAGCGTGCTGCAGAACCAGACCGTCACGGACGCGACGTATGCGCCGAGCTGGCTTACCTCAATCGGAGCGATGCCGCTGACCGTAGCCGCCGGGACCGCGGGCAGCATCGTGAACTTCTCCGGCTCGATCGACACGGCGTCCACAATCGCGGAGATCTTCCTGCTCGAGTACTGCGAGGGTATGGACTCCGGCAATATCGGCTGGGGACGGCTCTCGGAGAACCAGATCATCGATATCGCCAAACTGCACACGGTCGATTTTGACCTGGTTGATCGCACGCCCTACCTGGCGCAGACGCAGGGTTCGAACCTGCTGCTGCACATCGTGAACACGCTCAACCAGGCCGCCACCGGCACGGCGATGCCCCAGTCGCTGGGGGCGCCCGGGCAGAAGCTGGTGATGCTGACCGGGCATGACAATCAGCTGGCCGCTGTCGGCGGGCTGATGCGCGCGGACTGGGCGCTGCCGACCTTTGCGGTCGACGATACGCCGCCGGGTGGAGCGATGGTCTTCGAGCTTCGTCAGGACCAGACAGGCAACGACTTTGTGCGGGTGTACTACACCGCGGCCACGATGGATCAGCAGCATAACTCAACGGCACTCACGCTGCAGCAAACACCGGGCAAGGCGCCGATCTTCATCCCCGGGGCAAGCACCGGCAATGCGACCTTCGATTGCCCCCTGGCTACCTTCACAAGCGTGATGATGGCGGCATTGAATACGAAGTACACCAACTAAGAGCGCGTTTACGACAAAATTAGGACAAGCTTAGGCTTGTCCTATTTTGTCGAGGAAGACTTTCGCACGAGTGGCTACTTACCAACCACCTCTACCAGCTTCTCTTCTGATCCAGTCCAAGCCTTTGCACCCTCCTGCGTCAGCTTGCCTTTGGCGTCGTCCCAGTGAAGCTTGGTTTCTTGGTAGGTGCCTTGTTCGTAGGCATAGCTGATGCCGTCGTCGTTGTAGAGGGTGAAGTCGGCGTTGGCGCCGGGGTAGATTTTCAGCTTTACCAGCTTTTGGTCTTCGTGGGTGCTTAGGATGTCGGAGCCGAAGGGCAGGATGGAGCCGGCCTTGACGAAGATGGGCAGCGTGTCGATGGGGGCTGCGACAGAAATGACCTGGCCGCCGTGGATCCGCTCGTTGGTCCAGTAGTTGTACCAGTCACAGCCGGCGGGCAGGTAGAGCTTGCGGCTGGTCTGGCCCTGCTCGGTGACCGGGGCAATGAGTAACGATGGCCCGTACATATACTCGTACTTCAGCAGCTCGGCGATGTTCAGGTCGGAGGGGTCGTTGACGTTCGGGTCGGACGCGAAGTCCATGAAGAGCGCCCGCACAAACGGCGCGCCGGTCTGGTGGGTCGACCAGCCGAGCGAGTAGGTGTAGGGCATCAGCGCGTAGCGCAGTTTGAGGTACTTCTCTAAGACTGGCTCGGCTTGGGAGCCGTAGCTCCAGACCTCATTGTGTTCTCTCGTCCCGTGGGTGCGGAAGTTCGGCTGAAAGGCGCCCCACTCGTACCAGCGGGTGTAGAGCTCGGGGTAGTCGTCGTAGTGGTGCACGGTCTCGCGGGCGTCTGAGGGGTCGAGCAGCGGCGGGTGCGCGGGGGTGTGCTGGTCGGGCAAGGACTGCCAGCCGCCGATGTCGTTGCCGTTGTAGGCGATGCCGGAGGCGGCGACGTCGAGCATCAGCGGAACCTGGCGCTTCATCGCGTCCCAGGCCGGGTAGATGTCAGAGGACCAGAAGAGGGTGCCGTTGCGCTGGGCGCCGATGTAGGCGTCGCGCGAGAGGATGGCGACGCGCTTCTGGGTGGCGGGGTCGGGGCTTCCCTGCCCGGCTGCCTGGTCACTTTGCAGGATGGTCACGCCGCTCTTGCCCGACGGATCGAGCCGGATGTCGCGCCGGTAGCCATCGTAGATCGCGGCGGTGTGGAAGAGCGGGTAGGGATTGAAGAACTCGGTGCCCGGGCCGATGTGGAAGTAGGCTCCGGGCGGGGGCAGGTCGGGCTCGGTCTCGTCGGTCCAGAGTGCGTCGAAACCCTTCGAGAGGATGTTGTCGCGGGTGATCTGCCAGAAGAATTTTGCTGCATCGGGGTTGGTGGTGTCGATGTCAGAGCCCGCTTTGTCATAGGGCAGGCCGTTGAGCGGGGTGCCATCGGCGAGGTGCTCGAACCAGCCGGCCTTCAGGATCTGGTCGTAGTAGCGGGCGTCCGGGGTGAACCGGGGCCAGATGCTGATCATGGTTTCGATACCCTGGGCGTGGAGTTGCCCGTTCATCGCGGCGGGGTCGGGCCAGTCGTAGGGCTTGAAGTCGAACTGGCCCATCTTGGTGTAGTAGAACCAGTCGACGACCACCATGTCTAACGGCAGGTGGCGCTCGCGGTAGCCTTTGGCGACGGCCAGCACCTCGGCCTGGGTGGAGTAGCGCTGCTTGGACTGGATCAGCCCATAGGCTGACTTGGGCAGCATAGGTGTGGCGCCGGTGAGCAGGCGATAGCCCTGGTAGATCTCGTCGGTGGTACGGCCTGCTATGACGAAATAAGACACGCGCTGGCCGATGGTGGAGGTCCAGCGGGTCTGCTCGTTGAAGCCGGGGGCGATGGTGGTCGCGGATGGGTTATCCCAGAGCAGGCCGTAGCCCTTGTTGGTGACCAGGAAGGGCACGCACCAGCTGGCGCCAGCAGGGGCGAGGTAGTCCGCCCGGCAGAGGATTGGGTGGCCGCGGTGGTCGAGGTTGCCTTCGTGGTTCTGGCCGAGGCCGTAGTAGTGCTCATCAGGTGGAGAGAAAAAGGTCGCGCCGACGGTAAAGAAGGGCGGGTCCGAGGGTCGGCGGTCGTGCTCGATCTCGGCGGTCATGTCCTTGTGGTTGGGGACCGCCATCTGCCAGCCTTCCATCTGAAGAAACTGGTGGCCGTCCGGGGTCTTGAAGCTGATGCCGAGACCCGGGACGGAGCCGCGGAAGTAGTTGGCCGTGTCAGGGAGCCTGGCGTGAGGGTCGCGCTTGGGGTCGGGGGTGACGCTGACGGTCATCGCGCCAGAGGTGTAGAGGTCCGCGCCGTCGGGGCCGGTTGCGTGCTGCCAGCCAGCCGGGTTAGGCCGGGCGAGGAAGCCGTAGCCGGGCTTGCCTTTGGCCTGCTCAGGGATCGTCGATAGGGTGACACGGAGGATGTTCGGCGCATAGGGCTCAAGCACGACTGTTTGGCCGGTTCGGGCGAGCACCAGCGCCGGGCTGGACTGGGCGGCGGCCACGCGGGCCAAGCTAACAACACTGAGCAGGAGAAGCGCGCACGCTGAGGAGCTTTGCCGGCGTTGGAGACGCATAGAAGAAGGAGACTCCGGAAAGCAGGTATTTCGATACGTGAAGCGGGCGGGTGAATCGCTCGGGTCCGCGCGAAGCTGCCTAGGCAAACCTACACAGCATACATCGAACGAAGAGCCCGGGAACCGGGCGGGGGCACCAGGCCGGGACACCGAACAGGGCAACAGGCCGGAACCTAGCAGGGCACCAGCTGGAGCACCAGGCCGGGCCCGGGGCTTGCCCGGATTCGAGTGGTGGACGAGGAACAGCATGCAGCGACACGAAGGCAGCGGAATCATCCTGCTGAACGGCACCTCGAGTGCGGGCAAAACGACGCTCGCGCATGCTCTTCAGCCCGCGCTAGGCGAACCGTTCTGCTACTACGCCTCGGATCAACTCGCGGATGCCGGGTTCCGGTCGCGCAGGCCCTCCCAGGAGGCGCCGTCTGAGCGGGATCGCTTCTTTAATGGATTCCATCGCTCGATTGCGGCGTTTGCCTCGGCGGGAAACAACCTGATCGTCGAGCACATTGTGGAAGAGCAGGCCTGGGCCGACGATCTGCGCCGGCTGCTGGCGCCGTTTACGGTCCTCTGGGTCGGCGTGCATGCCCGAGCAGAGGAGCTGATGGGCCGCGAGCAGCAACGCGGCGACCGCCAGAGCGGCGAAGCGCTCTTCCACCTCAAAACTCACGGCTACTGCCGCTACGATCTGGAGGTGGATGCGATGCTGCCGCTGGCAGAGCAGGTCGCGCGGGTAAAGAGTGCCTGGGAGCGACGAACCAAAGACCCTGCGATCTAGCGCTACCGGCGCACTGTGCCCCGTTGTTTGTGGCGAGCGCGCAGAAACGAGGTGGCGGCGAAGTAGGTAAAGAGCAGCAGGAGCACCGCGTAGAGGAGGAAGCGGGAGTGCTCGGGGCCAAGCCGCCAGGCGTTGCGCAGGGTGTAGAGATGCTGCGCGAAGAAGAGCGCGAAGAGCAAGAAAAACATGCCGCTGATCTCGAGCCAGAGAACGCTGGTCGCGAGCGCGAAGGGGTTCCAGACAGCCCGGCCGAAGTTTCGAGTGCCGCGGCTGACATTGCGGGTGCTCACGCCGAGGCTGGCGCCCGCCGTGCGGCCACGTTCGCCGGCAGCGCGGAGAGCCTGCAGACGCGCCTGCTCCGCGGCCAACTTTGCTTCAGGCGAAAGAGGTTTCTCCTCAAGCAGAGCCTTGCCGGCGACGCGAACGCCGATGCCCAGGGCACGGCCGAAAGTCTTGGACCGCATAGGCGTTAGTTTATAACGGACGATTCGCCCGGTGAGCGGAGGCACCAGGCAGGTGTTACGGCAAGGTACACGAATACTGCCAGACACCTGATTCAAATTGCCGCCCTGGCTCATCCCAGGTAAGGTAGGGGAAATCCAAGCGTCGGCCGGGCAAACAGGCGCCGGCAGGAACAGGGGCAACAGGTTGAATCAAAAACTGCGTCAGCTGGTCCAGCAACTTGGCGAAGCCATTCACGAGAGCGTTTCCGAGTCCGAGCAGATCGCCGGCGTCGTGCAGAACATTCGCAAGCAGGGATTTGATGTTCTGCTGATGCTGGAGGCAACGATCGGGTTGAACGAGGTTGAGGAAGAGCCCGGGCCGATCATCGAAGGGGAGCAGGGTGGGGCTCCGTTCACCGTGCAGGATGTGAACTTCCTGCGCTCGCTCCGCATCGCCATTGAGGGCGACGAGGGTGTGGATCAGGATGACCAGGAGAGTGCCTCGCCTGAGCCGGAATGAGCCTCGGGCAGGGTAGGCGCGCCGACGGTCCCGGCAGCCGGGGTGATCTTTACTCAACGTTGCAACGCCGAGAACGCCCTGTTTGATCTCTGAGTGTTACCATCTGCGTTCGCGCGGATTTTCTGCGCGGCTGACCGGCAAACAAGAGGGATGGGCAGCAAGGGTATGAAGGACACACTGGGCGTACTGCTGGCAGGCGGGGCGGGGGAGCGGCTCTTCCCGCTCACACGAGATCGGGCGAAACCGGCGGTTCCATTTGGCGGCCACTATCGCATCATCGACATCACACTCTCCAACTGCATTAATTCTGATCTGCGCCGCGTCTACATCCTGACCCAGTACAAAGCTCTCTCGCTGAACCGCCATATTCGCGAGGGCTGGTCGGGCTCGGTGGCGCAGGAACTGGGCGAGTTTATCGAGATCCTGCCGCCGATGCAGCGGGTGGGCAAGAACTGGTACATGGGCACCGCCGACGCGGTCTACCAGAATATCTACTCGATCGGCGCCGAGAATCCCAAGCACGTGCTCATCCTTTCAGGCGACCACATCTACAAAATGGACTACGGCAAGATGCTGCAGCAGCACACCGAGTCCGGCGCAGACGTGACACTGGCCACGCTGCCAATCGACCCGGCCGAGTGCAAGAGCTTTGGCATCGTTGAGGTCGCGCGCAACGGAGAGGTGGTCGGCTTCCACGAGAAGCCGAAGACGACTGATCTGCGCTCGCCCTTCAACCCGAGCCAGGTCGATGCCTCGATGGGCATTTACATCTTCAACACCGACGTGATGCTGCCGGCCTTGATGCGCGATGCCGAGGATCTGAACTCCAAGCACGACTTTGGCTACAACATCCTGCCCGGGCTGCTCGGCCACTACAAGATGATGGCCTTCAACTTCGTCGATGAGAATAAGCAGCAGGCACTCTACTGGCGCGATGTGGGCACGCTGGACGCGTACTATGACGCGAACATGGATGTAGCCTCGGTGTCGCCGGTGTTCAATCTTTACGATCACGCGTGGCCGATGCGGACCCGGGTGCGCCAGTACCCGCCGGCAAAGTTTGTCTTTGAAGAGCACGGGCGCACGGGCAACGCGGTCAATTCGGTGATCTCGGGCGGCTGTATCGTGTCGGGCTCCTGCGTGCGTGACAGTGTCTTCTCGCAGGATGTGCGGGTAAACTCCTACTCCTTCATTGACAGCAGCATCGTCTTCTCGCACGTCAACATCGGGCGCCACTGCCGCATCCGGCGGGCGATTATTGATCGCGATGTGCAAATTCCAGAGGGCACGGTGATCGGGTACGACAAAGAGGAAGACAAGAAGAACTACTTTGTGACCGAGTCAGGGCTGACGGTGGTCACGCGCGACCACTCGCTCTACGAGAGCTCGGCGATGCCGGCGCTGCTGGGGGAGCAGGGATAGGTCGTTTCTCTGATTTTAAGAAAGAGACATGGCTTAAAAGCCAGACCGGCTATGCGCCTTGCGCCCACTTCGTGGGAGGTGTTCTGCCTTCGGCTAGTTAGATCAACGGACTTGCGACTTTGCGCTCAGGGTTTGCCGCCGGGCAGCCAGGCCGGCTTGTAGTCGGTGTTGGCGAGCCACTCGATCGGCCCGATCATCGAGCCGATGACCTCGGTCATGTAGGCCAAGTCGATCCGGCTCAGCTCGTCGCTGGGCTGGTGGTAATCCTTGTGCAGATTGAAGCTCGAGACAGTCTGCGCGATGATGCCGCGCTGGGCGAGCGCGTAGTTGTCAGAGCGGGTAAAGAACTTCTCCTGCGGGTGCGGATCGGCGGAGAGGTGAGCGCCGTGCGCGACGAGCGAGGGGCCGAGATTGGAGCGTTCGTAGCCGGTGAGCCAGAAGTTGCCCTTCGGCACCGCGGGGTCAGGCCGCCCGATCATCTCGAACTCGAGGTTAGCGACGAGGTGATCGAGCGGAAGAGGAGGGTGGTCGAGAAAGTACCGGTTGCCGTAGCCACCGATCTCCTCGGAGCCGAAGAGCGCGAAGATGATGGTGCGGCGAGGGCGGGGACCACGAGCGAGGGCCTGGGCAAGCGCGAGGACAGCGGTGGTGCCGGAGGCGTCATCGTCGGCGCCGTTGTAGATCGCATCGCCATTCACAGGGGGCCCGATGCCGAGATGATCGAGATGGGCGGTGAGCAAAACGGCCTGGCCGCTCGTCTGTGTAGAAGCAGGATCGGTCCCGCGCAACATGGCGACGGCGTTCCAGGTCTCGGTACGCGGAGTCTGCTCGTAGCTCCGCAGCCTTTCGGTGAGCTTGGCCGGCAGCGGGTTCGGCAGGGGCGCTTTCTGGAGAAAGGTGCCGGCGTCACCTCCCGGTTCAAGGCCTAGCTGCTCAAAGAGGGAGGCGGCGAAGAGGGCCGCGATGTGCTCGTCGCGGGTAGCACTGCCGCGCCCGTCGAGCGCGTCGGCTGAGAGAAAGCGCATGTCGGCGCGGATGCAGAGGGCGCAGACGAGAGGGGCGGCAGAGGGTCTGGGAGTCGTTCTGGGTGCTGGCCGCGGTGCTGCTTGTGGAAGCAGGGAGCCGGGCATCAGAAGAGCGGCGAGCAGCAGCAGATGGGTGAGGGTTGGCATGGTGCAGAGTATAGCGAGAGGGATCGCAGCAGGCGTGTGTATGAGGAAGAAGCGAGCAACGGCCGCTGGTGCAAGCCTGCCGAAGGACGCGGCGCGCATGGCGGGCCTGCTGGCTATGCTGCTGTTGAGTGGCTGCGGCAGCTTTTTCGCGAAGACGACGACGAGCACGACCACGAGCACGGGGAGTGGCTCGGGCTCAAGCTCCGGCTCGACCACCGGCGATTACCTCTATGTCGCCAACGCCAACACCAGCCTCGACACGGTGGCCGGCTATGCGCTTTCAAGCGGCGCGCTGACCGCGACGCCCAGCTCGCCGTACCAGCTGGGCGTGGTGCCGTCGGCGCTCGCGATCACGCCCGGCAACTCGATCCTTTACGCGGGCAGCGAGCTGGGCGGCATCTACGGCTACACGATCAGCTCGACAGGCGCGCTGACGCTGGTCGGCACGAGCGCGGTCTCCGATGTCGGCGCGAGCGCGATGGCTGTCGATGCGACGGGCAACTACCTGCTGGCTCTCGAGATTGGGACCACGAATCCAACCCTGTCTTCTTTCCCTATCAACACCAGCACCGGCGCGCTCTCCAACGCGGTGAGTACGATCGCGCTTGATGCGGGGACGGCTGGGTCGATGGTGCAGGTGCCAAACACGTCGCTGTTCTATGTCACGCTCGGCACGGGCGGGGTCGACGCGGTGACGCTCGACAGCAGCACCGGGGTGCTCACCAAGCTCAGCGTGCTGCTCAGCCCGCGGGGCACAGCCTACGCTGACAATGGCGTTGCGTCGGATCCGGCCGGCCAGTACCTCTTTGTGAGCGAGACCGGGACCAATGGCATCCGCAGCTTTGCGGTGAACAGCAGCGGGACGCTGAACGAGCTGAGCGGCTCGCCGATTGCCGCAGGAGCCGGAGTAGGCGCGGTGATGGTCGACCGGACGGGCGCCTTTCTCTATGCGACCAACCAGGCGGCGAGTACGATCAGCGCCTACACGCTTGCCTCAACCGGAGCGCTGACCGCGGTAGCGGGCTCGCCGTTCGCGACCGGCTCCACCCCGTACGCGCTCGCTGAGGACAGCAGCAAGGCCTACCTGGCGGTGGCCTGCGTTGGGGGCAGCCCGGACCTGCAACTGTTCACGATTGGCACAACGGGCGCGCTGGCGAGTGAGGCGACCCAGTCTACCGGCACGGTAAGCCCGGCGGGGGCGATCGCGCTGGTGGCGAGCTACTAGGGCGGGTGTGGAGCAAGACCGCCTGCGCGGCCGGCGCCCCTTCGCGGGCGGCGCCCCTTCGTGGGGGGTCTTCTGCCTGCGGCGCTTGAAAGAGTAGACCTCTTCCTGATGTGGCTTTGCTCCTGCTCGCAGCGACACGTTAGCTTTGCCGACGAGCTACCAGCTGGCGGAGCGATGCTATTCTAGAGCCGCACTGGACCCGTCTCGCCTGCTGCCCCATTTTGACCAACGTACGCTCCAAGGTATCTCGCCTGCCTCTCTGCTCACCCCATCGTTCGCCTGGCTTTCGGCAGCGGTCGTTGCCGGCGCTCGGGCTGTTGCTGCTTGCCTCGCTCGGCGGCTGCAGCCACCTGCGGGTGCACAAGCCGCCGCAGTACGTGTACGTGCAGTCCAAGGGCACCTTTCTGCGCGACCGGGTGGCGGCGGTGTCCAACAAGGTCGTGGACGTACACAATGCCGAGCGGCTGACGGTGCTCGCGCATGAGCGCCGTTTTTACCAGGTGCGCACCGAGGCGGGCAAGGTCGGCTGGCTGGAGGAGCACGCGGTCATCGACCAGGCCGAGTATGAGAGCTTTGAGGCGTTGAAGGCCGCGCATGCGAACGATCCGGTGGTGGCGACGGCGATCCTGCGCGATGACCTCTTCCTGCACCTGACGGCTGGACGCAAGACCGATCACCTCTTCCTGCTGCCGGAAAACGACAAGCTGCAGCTGCTGATGCGGGCCTCGGTCGAGAAGCCGATACCGCCGCAGGGGCTGCCAGCGGCGAAGCCGGCCGTGCGGCGCACCCGGCCTGTGCCTCGGCCCGGCAAGCCGGTCAAGAAGGTAACCAGCGGGTCGACGATCTGGGCGGCTGCGCCGACCCACCCTGACCCCTACACGGCGCCGGATCTGGATCCGGACTTCAATGCGTCTGGGCGTCCGCTTGAGGACTGGTGGCTGGTGCGGGACCAGGGCGGCCACGTCGGCTGGGTGCTGGCGCGGCGCCTGGATGTGGACGTGCCGGACCAGGTTGCCCAGTACTCGGAGGGCAAGAAGATCGTTGGGGCTTACCAGCTGAACACTGTGTACGACCCTGGCGGCCCGAAGCAGGATGAGGAAGAGCGCGTTGCGCGTAAGGCGGCAAAGGAGGCCAAACTGGCCAGGTTGCAGCCCAAGCGGAAGCCGGCTGGACCGGCCCCGCCGCCACCGCCGGTCGAGATGCTGCCGGCGCGCGAGGTACCGCAGTACGTGACCGTGACCCAGGAGTACAAGGACGGGCTGCCCTATGACTGGGACCAGGTGCGCGTCTTTATCTGGAACGTGAAGAAACACCGATACGAGACCGCCTACCGTCTGCGCGAGCAACAGGGCTATCTGCCGGTGACGATCGGAGCGGCGCACTTTAAGGATGGGAACGGGCGCGACATGGGGCTGGAGCCGACCTTTACGATTCGCACGACGCCGGACGGAGTCGTGACCCAGGATCCGGCGACCGGCGCCTTCCATGCCAAGACGGTCGAGCTGACGACCTACCGGCTGGAGGGCGGCATCGTCCGGCGAACGGATCCGCCGCCCCCCAAGCCTCCAGCATTGGCAGGCGCCGGGGCTACTTCAAGTAAGCCGGCGAGCAGGCCGGCGACGCTCGCCCGCAGGAGCTTGAGAAAGAGCGCGGCCCGGGTGCCCCGTTCGCGTGGCGCCTCGCCCCGGTAGCGCCGGACCAAGAGCGATCGCAGCGGACCAAAAGCGACTGCGGGGCCGAGCCAGCCGGGCGGGAACTCCGGCCGCAGACGTGCATCTTAAGCGAGCAGGAAGGCGTGGGCCAGCAACGAGGCGTGACCGTTTGGCGCCGGGCATGGCCTTCTCGCCCCTCACAGAACATTCCTGAGACTGTGTAGAAAGTGTGGTCAGAGGACATTGGCTAAGGTCACCTGAAAAATAGTTACTATCGACTTGCAGCATAGAGGGTAAGTCCGTATTGTTAGTGCCTAACTGCTTTTTGCCTTACCAGACGTTGGCTCCCCAAAGCTGACGTTCTGCCCTGACACAACCACCCCACACGCTACCAGTTAGGAGATCGGCCATGGATAACAAGCCGGCACAGAATATCCAGGATACGTTTCTCAACACGGTCCGCAAGGATAAGACTCCCATTACGATCTACCTGGTGAGCGGCGTCAAGCTCACGGGCAAGATCCGTTCCTTTGACAAGTACTCCGTGCTGCTGGAGAACAACAGCCAGGAGCAGTTGATCTTCAAGCATGCGATCTCGACGGTGGTGAGCACGCGCTCGGTGCTGCACACCGATCATCGCCCGGCTATCCAGGGGGCGGGCGGAAGCGCGACCGGCACCAATAACCAGGTGAACGAACACGCCTCCACGCTCTAGTGCCAGGGCCGGGGGCTCGGCTCTAGAGCCCGGCGCATCGCGCGAGCCTGGAGCCCTGCTACCGGCGGTGCCCGCTCCTTCGGCAGGCCGGGGGGAACGCGCGTTCCTGGTCAGCGTCTCGTTCAGCGCTCTGGCCAGCCGCGCGGCCCGGGCAGCTGGTGGACAGGGTGCGCGCTCGGTCAGTGTACGCCGACAGGCCGCGCTGGCCCGCGAGGCTGCTCATCTGCGTCGAGGCGAGAGCTTTGAGCCGGACTCGCTTGAGCCGGATTTGCTTGGGTCGGATTTGCTTGAGCCAGATTCGCTGGATGCGGTCGCTGGTCACGAAGAGGACCAGAGCCGGCCGGCGGCCCGGGGCGATGCGCGCCTCCCCGGTGAAGACCTTTTGCCATTCGAGACGCGGGGTGTCGAAGCCGCGCCGCCAGACGCCGAGGCGGGGCGCGCCGAGTTCCGCGAGCTGGTCGAGAGCGCCGGAGGCACGATCGTCGGCGAGATGAGCCAGCGCAGGCCCCGGCCGGATCCGGCCACCCTGCTGGGGCACGGCAAGGTCGAGGAGCTGGCCGGGGCTGCAGGCGCGGCGCGGGCCGATCTGATCCTCTTTGACCATGACCTTTCGCCGACCCAGCTGCGCAACCTGGAAGGCGCGCTTCCCTGCCCGATCGTGGACCGGACGCAGCTGATCCTGGACATCTTTGCCCGGCACGCGCGGACGCGCGAGGGTCAGCTGCAGGTGGAGCTCGCGCAGCTGGAGTACATGCTGCCGCGGCTTACCGGGCGGGGCCGGGCGATGTCGCAGCTGGGCGGCGGCATCGGCACAAGGGGACCGGGCGAAACGCAGCTCGAGACCGATCGGCGGCGGATCGGGCGCAGGCTGGTCCTGCTCAAGCGGGAGCTCGAATCAGTGCGCCGGGTGCGCCGCGAGCAGCGTCGGCGCCGGGAGGCGGTGCCGGTGCCGACGGTGGCGCTGGTGGGCTACACGAACGCGGGCAAGAGCACGCTGTTCAACCGGCTTACCGATGCCGGCGTCCTCGCGTCCTCGCAGATGTTCGCCACGCTCGACCCCAAGCTGCGGGCAATCGTGCTTCCCTCCCGCCGCAAGGTGCTGCTGTCGGACACGGTCGGTTTTATTCGCGACCTGCCTACGACGCTAGTAACCTCCTTTCGCGCGACGCTGGAGGAGGTGGAGAAGGCCGAGGTTCTGCTGCATGTGCAGGACGCCTCGCACCCGCAGGCGGCCGAGCACAAGGCGGAGGTCGAGAAGGTGTTGGCCGAACTCGGCGTGCTGGAGAAGCCGCGGATCGAGGTCTGGAACAAGCTGGACTTGCTCGGCTCGGGGCTCAGCTCGGGGCTGGGCTCGGGGCTGGGCTCGGCCGAAGCTGAGCAGCTTCCGGGAACCGGGGTGGGCGTCTCCGCGCTGCGCGGAACGGGGATGGAGGCGCTGCTGCTTGCCTTGGACGCGGCGCTCCTCGCAGACCCTGTCGAGGAGCAGCGGCTGACCGTGCCCCAGTCTGCGGGAGAGGTGCTGTCCGCGCTTGAGCGAGGGGGCATTGTGCTCACGCGCTCCTTCCACGGGGAGCAGGCGGAGCTGCTGGTCGCGGCCCCGCGCTCGCTGTTGGGGCGGTATCGCCGCTACTGGGGAACAGGACGCGAGGAGAGCAGCTAGTGGCTGGCCGGGCGAGGGCGCTTGGTGCCCGGGGCAGCGTTCTTTCCTGGGACAAGTGAGCTGGCCTGGGGTACGGCCCGGAGTCGCCTTGGGTGGGTGGGCTGTGGTATCTATTAGGAGGCGTTGGGCAGGCCCGGTTACGGCTGCGCACCGCGTTGACACCCTGCAATGTAGTTTGCTAGAACCAGAACTCCCAACCCTTTTTCCGAGCGGCCTACCCAGGCGCAGATGATCACTGCCCGTCGGGATAGCCCTGGTCTGCTGGCTGAAGTGGGAAAACCGGGCAGACCGGCACAAGACTTCGCAGAGACTTTCGAACTTTCTCGTAAAGACTTTTAGAACCTCGTCGCAAAGGCTTTAGAACTTTATGGATGAGCTGCTACGCCAACTCGGGAACCTAGTGCTCGGCTCGGTGCCGACGATGGTCATCTTTTTGATCGTGGTCGGCGCCTATGGGGCGCTGGTGGATGGGCCGCTTCGCCGGACGCTCGAGGAGCGGCGTGCACGGACTGCGGGCGCGGTGGAAAAGGCGCACGCCGCGATCGCGCTCGCCGATGCCAAGGCCCAGGAGTACGAAGCCCGGCTGAGGGCGGCACGGGGCGAGATCTTTGCTCGGCGGGACAAGCAGGTGCAGCAGTGGAACCAGGCCCGCGACCAGGCTGTCACACAGGCGCGGGATACCGCCCAGGGGCGGGTACGTGAGGCTCGGCTGGCGCTCGAGGCCCAGACCAGCGAGGCACGGAGTCAGCTCGAATCTGGCATCGACCAGCTTGCGTCCGAGATCCTCGCGGTGATTCTGCCTGCGGCTGCCGGGGAGGCGCGCCGATGAGCGTGCGGAGCTCTTTACGCGGTTTGCTGGCAGCGGCCCTGCTGGCGGGAGCCCTGGGGAGCCTTGCGGTCCTGCCCTGCTCCGCGCTGGCTGGCCAGGGTGCGACGGCGGTCGCGCCTGCTGCCAACGCGCCCGGCCACGCAGCGCCACCGATCACTACCGGCTCGCCGACCGAGAAGATGGATGCGGGCGAGACCAACCAGGAGATGGAGGCCTACCGGCACTCTACAGCCGTGCAGACGCTGGCTCGAGTGCTCCACGTGCCGACCGAGCGCGCCGCGCAGCTCTTCGAGATCTTCAACTCGGCTGTGCTCATCCTGGCGATCGCCTACTTTCTGATCAAGTACCTGCCGGGAGCGTTCCGCACGCGCCGCGAGAGGATCCAGAAGGACCTCTTCGACGCCCGGTCCGCGACCGAGCTGGCCCATGAGCGGCTGCAGGCGGTTGAGGCGCGGCTGGCCTCGCTGGACACCGAGATCGAAGGCATTCGGCAGCAGGCTGCGCGGGACAGCGAAGGCGATCAGCGGCGCATCGAGGAGTCGCTTGAAGGCGAGCGGGCGCGCATCGTTCGCTCGGCCGAGCAGGAGATCGCGGCAGCAGGTGCCGCGGCCCAGCGCGAGCTCAAGCGGTTTGCCGCCAACCTGGCGGTGGAGCGGGCGATGAGCCGGATCGAGCTCTCGGCGGATGCGGACCGCGTGCTGGTGCATGACTTTACCGAGAACCTCGGCAGCATGCTGCGCTCAGAAGACTTCAAGAAGCGAGGGCAGAACTAGATGGCGCTCTATGCGGCCCGTTACGCCCGGGCGCTGGCTGAGATCGTCACTGGCTCCAAGCTCGACGTGCACGCGGTCGATCGCGAGCTGGGCGACTTTGCCGCGGCCTGGCAGGAGAGCTCCCAGCTGCGAGGCGTCTTTCTCGATCCCTCGATTGCGCCGGCCAAAAAGGTGTCCGTGCTGGATAAGCTCGCGCCACGGCTGGAGCTCTCAAAGACAGTCCGGAACTTTCTCGCTGTTCTGATCAACCACGAGCGCATGGAAGGTCTGCCGGAGGTGCTCGACGAGTACCGGCAGGCGATCCGTGCCCAGACAGGGATTGCGCAGGTTGAGTTCACCACCGCCCGGCCGCTCGATGAGCAGGAGCGCCAGGCAGTGGTGGAGCGGGTGGGAGCGCTCGCCGGCAGCGAGGTCGAGGCGCGGTTCTACCAAGACCCGGCGTTGCTGGGCGGCGCGTTGCTAAGGATTGGCAGCACCGTCTACGACGGAAGCGTCCGCGGGCGGCTGGAGCAGTTGAAAGAAAAGCTGGCTGCCAGCTAGAGCGGTGCTTGTGCAACATGGATAGCAATCGGCAGCGACCCGGAGTGAGACGAAAGAAGACATGGCACAGAGCGGATCAAAACTAGGCGCAGACGAAATCACCAGCCTTCTCCGCCAGGAGATTGAGAACTACGACGTAAAGATGCAGGTCGACGAGATTGGCACGGTCATCTCGGTCGGCGACGGCATCGCGCGGGTGCACGGGCTGGACAAGGTCATGGCCGGCGAGCTGATCGAGTTTCCTCACGGGGTCTCCGGGCTCGCGCTCTCGCTCGAAGAAGAGCAGGTGGGCGCGGTGCTGCTCGGCGAGGCCGACGAGATCCGCGAGGGCGACGAGGTCAAGCGTACCGGCACGATCATGAGCGTGCCGGTAGGCGAGGCGATGATTGGCCGGGTGGTCAGTGCGCTGGGCGAGCCGATCGACGACAAGGGCCCGATTGCGACCACCGCGCGGCTGCCGATCGAGCGGCTCGCTCCGGGGGTGATCGATCGCCAGCCGGTGAAAGAGCCGATGGCGACCGGCATTAAGGCCATCGATGCGATGATCCCGATCGGCCGCGGGCAGCGCGAGCTGATCATCGGCGACCGGCAGACGGGCAAGACCGCAGTCGTGATCGACACGATCCTCAATAACGCGAAGAACAACCTGATCTGCATCTACTGCGCGATCGGGCAGAAGCGGTCATCGATCGCGCAGACCGTGCAGACGCTCACCGAGCACGGCGCGATGGATTACACGATCGTGGTCGCGGCCTCGGCGTCAGAAGCTGCCCCGCTCTTGTACCTGGCGCCCTTTTCGGCGACCGCGATGGGCGAGTACTTTCGCGATAACGGCAAGCACGCGCTGGTGATCTACGACGATCTGTCCAAGCACGCGGTCGCCTATCGCGAGCTCTCGCTGCTGCTGCGGCGTCCGCCGGGGCGCGAGGCCTACCCGGGCGATGTCTTTTATCTCCACTCGCGGCTGCTCGAGCGCTCGGCGAAGATGAACAAGGAAAAGGGCTCGGGCTCGCTCACCGCGCTGCCGATTATCGAGACCCAGGCCGGTGACGTTTCGGCCTACATCCCGACCAATGTGATCTCGATCACCGATGGACAGATCTTTCTGGAGACCGACCTGTTCAACTCCGGCATCCGGCCGGCGGTCAACGTGGGGCTGTCGGTCTCGCGGGTGGGCTTCTCGGCGGCGATCAAGGCGATCAAGCAGGTTGGCTCAACCTTGAAGCTTGATCTCGCCCAGTACCGCGAGCTGGCGGCGTTCTCGCAGTTTGGCTCGGACCTAGACAAAGTCACGCTGAACCAGTTGAACCGCGGCAAGCGGCTCACCGAGTTGCTCAAGCAGGACCAGTTCCAGCCGCTGACCCCGGCGCACATGGTGGCGGTGCTCTTTGCCGGGACCCAGGGCCTGCTCGACGATGTGAAGGTGGAGGACGTGCGGGAGTGGGAGAAGGGCTTCCATAAGTATCTTGACTCGGCCCAGCAGCCTTTGATGGGAGAGATTGCCGAGAAGAAGGCGCTCGACGATGACCTGCGCGGCAAGCTGAAGGCGGCCATTGAGGACTACAAGAAGGACTTCCTCTCTGGCCACGAGCAGGCCAAGGGTCGCGACACGGTCGCTCCTCTGACCGAAGACGAGAAGAAAAAGGCAGCCAAGAAGACCCCGGCCGGCTCACCTGCAGGGGCGGCAACCACGTCTGGGGGCGGGCCTGGGGGCGGCGACCAGAAGGCAGCCGAGCAGACCCAGGGAGCCGCGAAGTAAGCCCATGGCGAACGTTCTCGATCTCAAGCGGCGCATCCGCAGCGTGAAGAACACGCGCCAGATCACCAAGGCCATGAAGATGGTCTCGGCGGCCAAGTTGCGCCGTGCCCAGGAGCGAGTGTCGAATGCCCGGCCCTACGCGGCGATGCTCGCCAGCGTGCTGGTCTCGCTCAAGCGGCGCATCGAGATCTACGACCCGATTACGGGCGAGATCCGGCATCCTCTGCTGGCCACGCGCGAGGAGAAGACGATCCTGCTGGTCGTCATCTCCGGCGACAAGGGCTTTGCAGGCGCATTCTCGGGCAACATCATCAAGGCGGCCAGCCGTTTCATCGCTGAGAACTCATCTGGCGGCGACGGCAAAGAGGCCAAGCAGGTTGATATCGAGGCGGTTGGCCGCAAGGGGCGTGATTTTTTTCGGCGCCGCTATCCGACAGCCGAGTTCAACGACCCGGCGCCGCACGATGACGGTCCGCGGGACGAGTTCGGCCAGTCGGCCAACCCGGCCGAGAACCTGCCGCACCGCAAGGAGCGCCAGGGCCCGGTGGAAGTCATCGGCGACCACGCCGGCATGCTCGACAAGCTCTCCTACGACGAGGTGCGCGCGCTGAGCGACGATGTGGTCGCCCGTTACGCGCGGGCCGAGATCGACGGGGCGTATGTCGTTTACAACGAGTTCAAGTCGGTGATCTCGCAGCGGGTGGTGGTCGAGCGGATCCTGCCTCTGGTGGAGACCGAGCAGGGCGAGTTGCAGCACCCTGAAGCTGTGCAGGCCGAGGAGCCGACGCGTGAGGAGCGCGACCGCGCTGCCAAGGCGGCCGAGAGCGCGGGCATTACCCTGCGCGACGCCGAGGCGGAGGCGATCAACCAGCAGGCTGACGAAGAGGCCAAGAGTTTTGGCACCGCCCAGGTCGACTATCTCTATGAGCAGCCGCCGGCCGAGCTCTACAACGCGGTGCTGCCCCGCTACGTGACCGCGCTGCTCTACCACGCGATGCTCGAGTCGGTCGCGGCCGAGCATGCGGCTCGCATGACCGCGATGGACGCGGCCTCGAGCAACGCGTCGGACATGATCGACTCGCTGACGCTGACCATGAACCGGGCTCGCCAGGCTGCGATTACCAAGGAAATCATCGAGATCGTCTCGGGTGCGGCTGCGGTGTAGGCTTAGGTGCCTAGAGCAGCCAGCCCCGAGTACACGTTGGAGAAGAAAGAGAACCGATGCCAGAAGAAACGATGCAGCAGCCCGGGCCGGACACCATGGCCGAGCACTATGACGAGGGCGCGACGACCGAGAACAGCAACGTCGGCCGAGTGATTCAGGTCTCCGGGCCGGCGGTGGACGTGCAGTTTGAAGAGGCGAAGATGCCTTCGATCTTCCAGGCGCTGCGGGTGACCTCGGAAGGCTTCAACGTGCCTTCGCCGGTCAACGTGGTCCTCGAAGTGCAGCAGCATATCGGGGACGGCCGGGTGCGCTGCGTGGCCATGGAGGCGACCGAAGGCATGGTGCGCGGGATGAAGGCGATCGACACCGGCGGCCAGATCATGGTCCCCGTAGGCCACGCGACCCTGGGGCGGATCCTCAACGTGATCGGGGAGCCGGTCGACGAGCTCGGACCGGTCAACGCCGAGAAGCGGATGCCGATCCACCGCGAGGCGCCCTCCTTCGAGGAGCAATCGACGTCGGAGGAGATGTTTGAGACCGGCATCAAGGTCATCGACCTGATCCAGCCCTTCGTAAAGGGCGGCAAGATCGGGCTCTTCGGCGGCGCCGGGGTCGGCAAGACGGTCATCATCCAGGAGCTGATCAACAACGTCGCGACCAAGCATGGCGGTTTCTCGGTCTTTGCCGGGGTGGGCGAGCGCACCCGCGAAGGCAACGACCTGTGGCTCGAGTTCCAGGAGGCCGGGGTCATCGACCTCAAGGACCTGCCGAAGTCCAAAGCCGCGCTGATCTACGGCCAGATGACCGAGCCGCCCGGCGCTCGCCTGCGCGTCGCGCTCACCGCGCTCACCATCGCTGAGAACTTCCGCGACGAAGAGGGCGCGGACACGCTCTTGTTTATTGACAACATCTTCCGCTTTACCCAGGCCGGGTCCGAGGTGTCGACGCTGCTCGGGCGCATGCCGTCCGCGGTCGGCTACCAGCCCAACCTAGCTACCGAGATGGGTGAGCTGCAGGAGCGGATCACCTCCACCAAGAAGGGTTCGGTCACCTCCGTCCAGGCTGTCTACGTGCCGGCCGATGACTACACCGACCCGGCGCCCGCGACCACCTTTGCCCACCTCGACGCGACCACCGTGCTCTCGCGGCCGCTCTCCGAACTGGGCATCTATCCGGCGGTCGACCCGCTGGCCTCGTCCTCGCGCATCCTCGACCCGCGCATTGTCGGGCAGGACCACTACGACGTCGCGCAGGGGGTCAAGCGCATTCTGCAGCGGTATAAAGACCTGCAGGACATCATCGCGATCCTCGGCATCGACGAGCTCTCGGAAGAAGATCGCACCACGGTCAACCGGGCGCGGAAGGTCCAGAAGTTTCTCTCGCAGCCCTTCCACGTGGCCGAGCAGTTTACCGGCATTCCCGGGTCGTACTGCAAGATCGCGGACACCATCCGTAGCTTCAAGGAAGTCATCGAAGGCAAGCACGATGAGGTGCCAGAGCAGGCCTTCTACTTGAAGGGCACGATCGAAGACGTGCTGGCGGCAGCCGAGAAGCTGAACGCGCAGAAGTAGCGGCTGATCCCCGGCAAGCCAACCGGCCTGGAAGCGGCACGGGCAACAGGCAAAGGAACCGACACAAAAATGGCAGAGACAGCGAAATTCCAAGTCCGGCTCGTCACCCCTGACCGGGTGCTGGTCGACGCGGGCGCAGACGGGGTCGAGCTGCCAGGCCGGACCGGCTACCTCGAGGCCCTGCCTGGTGCCGCGCCGCTGCTCACCGAGCTCGGTGCCGGCGAGGTCCGCATCCGGGGCATGCAAGGCTCGGGAGCAGAGGCGGGCGACCAGCGCTACAACGTGGCCTGGGGCTTCGCCGAGATACTTCCGGACCGGGTGACCATCCTGGCGGAGAGTGCGCTTAAGCCGGAGGAGATCGACACGGGCCGCGCGCAGGAGCAACTCAAGGAAGGCGAGAAGCGCTGGAACGAGGCTGGGGAAGACGCCGGCGCGTACGAACGAGCGAACGAGATGATTGCCGAAGCGGAATCCAGGCTGGAGAGCGCGGGCAGCCACTAATGGCTGACGCTCTCGGCACTGCCGCTCTCGCCACTACCTGCGACCGCTCTCGTCACGAATCGCATTCGCCCTCGCAACTAGGCGCTTTCGCCAATGCTGCTCTCGCCGCGCCTACGCTGTCGGTCTCCTCTCAGCTTGGCTTTGCGAGCCGGTCACTGTGCGTACCTGCGAGAGCTTCTCTTTTGCACGCGGAGTAGAACGGCAGGAGGCGGACGCCTCAGTCCTAATGGCTAGTAAAGAACGCCTTCAACCATCAGCCACTCCGCGCAAGCGCTGTACCAGCAAAGGCAGGCGGAGTCAGGCCGGGGATGTCGGCAGCTTCTCTTTTATGTTCTCCGGCACAGCCAACTCGTCGAAGCGTGCTGCCAGTAGGCGTAGCTCCTGCGCCACACCCGGCCCGTGCAGCGGTTTGCCGTGGCCCACGGCAACGGTCGCGACATCGAGAGCCGCAAGGCGTTGGACCGAAGCCCTAGCGGCGTTCCAGTCCGGAGTGAAGTAGGCAGGCGGTCCGTGCAGTTCAGGTGCCTGGGCGAGCGAGACTTCAAAGAACGACTCGGCCCTGGTCGTGCAGAAGGCATCGCCTACCAGCAGGGTGCGGTCGGCGGGACGAAAGAAAGACACGTGGCCAGGCGTATGGCCGGGCGTGTGGAGCGCCTGCCAGCCCGGCATCACGGGCAGCGGCGCGCCTTCTTCAGGCAGCGCCAGCAGACGGTGGCTGAGATCGATCGGCTTTGTGGGAAACAAGGACGCCAGCAGAGGCATCACGCCTCCACCCGCACCGATGTTCGGCGGAGCGTACTCCTGTTTGCCGGTCAGGTAAGGAAACTCGCGGGCGTGGGCATAGATTGGCACATCCCAGTGGTCAGCCAGCTCGCCCGCCACGCTGCAGTGGTCAAAGTGGCCGTGGGTAAGCACGATTGCGTTCGGCGCACCCATAAAGTGCTTCTCCGCCCAGCTGCGAATCGGGCTGGCCGAGAGAGGGATGGCCGCATCGATCAGGGTCCAGCGGCCGTCCTCGTGGGTGACACCGTAGACGTTGACAAAAGCAATCCGCAGCCCGTGGACGCCGGGCGCCACCTCGTCCAGCGCGACAACCTGCTCTGCTGGAACCGCTATACCATCCATTGAATCGCCCCTAGCGAGGTAGGATGCGGGCGCTTTCCTGCCGGTGCCCTGGCTTGTTGTCCCTGCCCGGTTCCGTTGCCCGGTGCCTTTGCCAAGTGCCCTTGCCCGATGCCGAGGACGCCAGGGCATGCGGGCCGGTCGGCTTTGTCCCATCCTGAACTTTGTTCCAGAGTGAAACAGGCGGAAATCGAAAGGCATGACCGAAGGGAGCCTGGCTGTGGCTCGAGGCTCAGCGGCCCGTGTATGGTAGCTTGTGCTTGGCTAAAACCGCAGCCCAACTCGTCGTCTCGGCTGCCAGCCACATAGGCAGGGTACGGCCGGCCAACCAGGACGCCTTTGGCTACAGCGCCGAAGCGCAATGCTTTGCTGTGTGCGACGGCATGGGCGGGGCTGCCGGGGGCGAGGTGGCGAGCAGGATCACGGTCGAAACTTTTTTGGAGCGGCTGGGTCCGGAGCCGGCGCCCGAGGATGCGGCCGTGCCGACCGGCCGGCGTATCGAGCAGGCGGTGGCCGCGGCGAACCGCATCCTGTTTACACGAGCGCAGCGGGAGCAGGCTCTGCACGGGATGGGGACCACGCTGGTGGCGCTGGTGCTGAGTGAGGCGCCCGGCGAAGGAGTGCGCAGGCGAAGCCCGGCTGCCGGCCAGAGCGCGGGCGGTGCAAGGGAGGCCCCCCAGCGGGGTCGCGCCTGCGCCTGGATCGCGCACGTCGGGGACAGCCGGTGCTACCTCCTGCGCCATGGGGCTCTGCGCCGCTGCACGCGCGACCATTCGCTGGTCGAGGAGCAGGTGCGGCTCGGCCAGCTTACCCCGGAGCAGGCTGCCGCCTCGCCGATGCGGCATGTGATTACCCGCGCCGTCGGGGTGCGGCGCAGCGTGACGGTCGAGGTGCAGGAGCTCGATATCGAGTCCGGCGATCTGTTTCTGCTGTGCTCTGACGGGCTGACTCGCGAGCTCACCGAGGAGAAGCTGGCTGGACTGCTGGGCAGCCTGAGCGCAGAGATGCCGGCAACGGACATCTCGCGGGTGCTGGTCGATGAGGCGCTGGCTGCAGGCGGCGGAGACAACATCACCTGCCTGACTGTGCAGATGGCTTGAGTCGCTGGCTGGGGCCAGGCTTAGAAGGGGTCTTAAGGGGTCTTGTGGATGGCGATGGTCGCGAGCGCAATGGGAAACGCGAACAACCAAGGGGCTTGGCCGCCGCGGGTGCTGAGCACGAGCTGGGTGGACTCATGAGGATCGAGGTGAGATCGGGCTGGATCGGGCTGGATCGACTTTGGCCGGGCTTGAACTGGGCTTGAACTGGGCTTGAACTAGGCTTGAACCAAATCTTGGATGGTCTTGAATCGAACTGAGCGGACGCGGCAAGCGCGGGCCGGTCCTGCTGCGGCCCTTCTGGCGCAATTCGCAAGCTGCCCAAGGTGGCCCGCTGGAGCCGCTCAGGTGTCTCGGACTCAGCCCCGATACGGTCGGCGCGTTGGCTGGTCGTAGGCGGGCCTGGATCGGGTATGCTCGAACGATGGTGAGGATGACGGTTCTGGCCAGCGGCTCCCGGGGCAACAGCGCTGTGGTGGCGAGCAGCCGGACACGGGTGCTGGTGGACGCCGGGCTGAGCTGCCGGGAGCTGTTCAAGCGCATGCAGCAGGCGGGCGAGGACCCTTGCACGCTGGACGCGATCCTGATCACGCATGAGCACCAGGACCATGTGCAGGGGCTTTCTGTTGCGGCCCGCCGACTGGGCATCCCGGTCTACTTTACCGAAGCAACGCATCGCGCCTGGCTGCGATGGATGCAGCCGCGCAAGCGCATGAGCTACGCCGACTGGCTCTCGCACCGGCAGCAGGAAGCAGCGGCGAAGGCAGCCACAAGTCTGACAGGGAGCGCGACCCTGGCCCCGGACCCGCAGACGGCTCCCGGTGCGAGCGCACACCCGGCGCCTGGGGGCGTAGGGGGAGGTTTCGCCTCGACGCTACCCGGGACCGGGTCCGGGTCCGGGATCGGGTCCGGGATCGGGTCTGGGGCAGAGCGCGGGGCAGAGCTTCGATCCTCGGAAGAGCCGGCGGCTGACGATCCCTTCTATCGCGAGCAGCAGCTGGCCGAGTGCGCCGCCGAAGAAGAGGCGGAGGCGGCCCTCGCAGCTGCTTCCCTGCCCTGCGATCCGGCGTCAGAGCAAGGCCAAGCCGCGGCGGCTGCGCGGCGTATGGCAGCAGCGGACCCGTGTGCGCTTCCCGGGGTGGAGTACTTTCGCGCGGGCGCCGGCTTCTCAATCGGCGATATCGAGATCCTGCCTTTCACCATCCCGCATGACGCGGCCGACCCGGTGGGCTTTGTCTTCCGGGCGGAAGGCATCCGGATCGGCATGGCTACCGATTTGGGATACATGCCGGCCAGCGTCAGCCAGCACCTGCGCGGCTGCGATATCGTGATGCTGGAGTCCAACCACGACCTGGATATGCTGCGGGACGGACCTTACCCGTGGTCGGTCAAGCAGCGCGTGCTCTCGCGGGTCGGCCACCTGTCCAACCGTGCAGCGGCTGAGTTTCTGGAGAAGGGCTACGATGGCCAGGCGGCATACGTGGTGCTGGCCCACCTGTCAGAGAGCAACAACCTGCCGGAGCTGGCGCGGGTGGCAGCCGAGTTTGCCCTGCGCGAGCGCATGAACCTGCTGGCAAATAAGCTGCTGCTGGCAGGCCAGCATGAGCCGAGCGCGCCGATCAGCCTCTGAGAGAGGCTTATAATCAGGGTTCGGCCCGGCGTTTGGCGCTGCTCTCTGTGCATCGTTCCATCCAGGCGCGCATCACAAGCATAGGTAGGCTCGTCGAAGCCCGGCGATCGCGGCAAGGCGTCGCGGATGATTGAGCAATCCTATGGGGTCCTATGAGGCCAACGCCTGGAGCCGAGGCCGCAAACAGGAGAGTAACCAGCTGATGGCTATGTGCACGGACCAGATCATCGGGGACATTCTCTCGAGTTGGCGCTATGACATCTCCGGCATCTCGCCCGAGATGCGCGTTGACTACGAGCAGCATCTCGAGGAATGCGCTGGATGCCGTACCCGGCAGCGTCTCCACCGCACCATCGATGTCGTGCTGGTCGGGGCGACCACGCTCTCGACGTTAGCTTTTCTGCTCGCTATCGCGATCATCCACCACGTGGAACCTCTACGCTACTGGGCCGTCGCGCAGCTGCACCTGAGCGAGAACTACGTTGTCCGATTGCACCTGCACCAGAGCTACATCGCGGTCACGCTCCAGGACCTGGCCATTGCGGGCCTGCTGCTCTCGCTGCTGGCCTGGGCGCTAGTCGCGATGATGACCCCGGCTCCTACCTACATCACCGGGATGGCTGTTTCCCAGGCCCGGGTGATTGAGCGCGAGCTGCGCAGCCGGAGCCCGCGCAAGATCGCCTGAGCTTGGCCTGGTAATTGGGAGACTTACTCGAGATACGTACTCCGGAAATACCCTCAAAGCTGCTGAGGAGATAAGGTCCAGCGATGGCTCAAGGGGCGTAGATCGATGCTCTCCTCGAGAATCGCTGCATGGTGCAGCCTGCCGGAGCGTCGTAAGGAAAATAGCGCTTCAGACGAAGAGACGGCAATTCCATTGCGTGATAGCTCAGCATAGCGACTGCTAGGCAGAGTGCAAACTCGAAGCCGACCGCGAGCGTAGCTGACAGCCAGGCAGGGTGAAGGCGCTGCTGGGCAACTTGGTTCGAGCGCGCGAAGACAGGTTCGGGAAGCATGTGCCACAGGTACAACCCGTAGCTGTATCAGCCGAGGAAACGCAGCCCTCGCAGGTTCCCCCACCGGTTGACCGGTTGACCCGGTAGCAATGCGAGCCCCAGCAGTCCGAGACACCACAGATCATTGCCGATCAAGCCAACAGCGACCATGGCCGGCGTCTCCGGGTACAAGGAGCGACTGAGGAGCAGGCCTGCGCCAAAGAGCACGACGCCTGCGGCAAAGACCAGGGAAAGCCGCGCCGGCTTCAGCCATCGCTCACCGTTGGCGCCGCGTAGGCCGAGCGCCAGGAGCGCTCCGCATAGCAGTGAGTCCATGCGGCTGAGCAGGCTTCGGGTCAGCGCGAAAGCGGGAACGTGGAAGGCCGCATCGCAGCGGATCAGGATCGCCGTCACGACTGCCACCAGGCACGCCTGCATGATGCGCTGGCGGGTCTTGAGCAGCAAGACCAGCGGCGCCCATAGCAGGTAGAACTGTTCTTCAACGTCCAGCGACCACAGGTGCCAGAAGCGGAGGTACGGCCCAAAGGTCGGATCCACCTGGAAGAGCCTGGTGACATTGGCGCCGCAGGCAAAGAAGGGGATGTCTCTTCAGCTGAGCGGCACCTGCAGCGGCCGCGCGAGGAGCACGACGAGCCCTACCATGACCAGGTTAGACGGGGAAGATGCGCGGCGAGCGCCGAACAAAGAAGATGCGCAGGCTGTGTGGTGCGGCCAGCGTGTCGTACAAAAGGCCTGGAATCAGGCGGCCACGATGACTCGATCTGGGACCCGATCTACGCCATGACCAGCTTTTGGCAGTGGATGTACTCGCAGCAGCACATCTAGTGCGGCCACGAGCCAGGAGCTTTGGTCCCGATGCTTTGCTCGTGCGCGGCACTGCCTGGCTGCCAGAGATCGCTCAGCGCTTCCGGTTACCAGCGTGCTCTCATTGCTAAAGTTACTGCATGGTTGGCGGACGGCTCCTTTATACTCGCCGACGAAGAACCTCTTCTTCAGACAGGCGGTTTGGGATGCTCGCCGTTGCCGCCCTACGTTTCCGACTCCTTCTCCTGTTCGCAAGCTTCGGCATAGTGGCCTGTGTGCCTGCCGCATACGGCACACCGGCTACCATCCGAGCCGGGCTGCTCTCTCCGCAGAGCGGCATGTGCGTGTCTGTGCCGGGCGCAGAGCAGGCAACGGGACTGGTCCTTGCGCAGTCTGCCTGCACCAGCATCGCGCGGGAGTACTTTGCGCTTCTGGGGCAGAGTGACGGGAGCTATATTCTGCAGGCGCCGGAGTCGAGCAGTCTCTGTGTCGACCTAAATGACAGCGGGCAGCTGGTGCAAAATTACTGCCTTCCTACCGCTTCGCAGCGCTGGGCCGGATCCTGGAACCCGGACGGAACCGTGGCCATCGTTAACCAGCAGACAGGCCAGTGCCTAGCGGCACGCCCGGCGGCCGGCGGTGTGGCAGCAGGCTTCTCAGGGGTTACCTGCAAGAAGGCGACAGCCGCGCAGGAGTTCGTGATCCTGATTCCGACCTACTACACGCCTCCGGTCATTGTCCCGCCCCCGGTGCTGCCCCCAACCCCTGCGGTGAACCCGACAGCCGGACAGTGGCAGGCCGGCATGTACAAGGGGCTGCCGTACCGGATCATGTTTCCGACCGGCTACGATCCCGCTCACCACTCCTATCCATTGGCGCTTTTCCTGCACGGAAACGGACAGCTAGGCAGCGATAACCTGCAGCAGCTGACCGCGGGCATCGAAACGCTTGCCACGGATATGGACTTCCGCGCGAAGGTGCCGATGATCCTGGTGGCGCCGCAATGCCCCCTGAGCGACACCTGGGGGAGGGCTGATAGGACAACTCCAACGGTCACCGAAGCATTGGCCGTCGAGTTGGTGCAGATGCTTACCTCCTCGCTTGCAGTCGACGCGAAGAGAGTCTCGGTCACCGGCCTCTCCCTGGGCGGCCTCGGGACTTGGGACATGATCAACCGCTATCCCGCTATCTTTGCGGCAGCAGCCCCGGTTGCAGGAGCGGGCAACGTCGCCGACGCGACGAACCTGGTGATGGTGCCTATCGTGGCTGTCCATGGAAGCGACGACACTCTTGTGCCGCCCACCTACGATGAAGCGATGTATGCCGCCATTCATGCGCTGGGCGGCCTGATGCTCTACTACGAGATCGCCGGGGCGGGTCACGATGTCTGGGACCAGACCTATCCGTCGACCGTCTTCTGGCAGTGGCTGTACGCGCAGCAGCACAAGTAGACGCCTAGGATGTGCGGCGCAGACTTGCGGCGCAGATTTTAGGCACAGACTTCAGGCGGGGCCGGTATCGAGGCTGCCAGTTAGGCTGGCGACGCGCTCGACGTGATTGCGCTGGCACCACTGTTCGAGCCCCACGGCGATGCGCTCGACCGCGCGCGGGTCGGCATAGCTGGCGGTGCCGACCTGGACCGCGGTGGCGCCGGCCATCAGAAACTCCACCGCATCCTCAGGCGAGACGATGCCGCCCATGCCCAGGATAGGAATCTTGACCGCGCGCGCTGCCTCCCAGACCATGCGCACCGCGATCGGCTTGATGGCCGGCCCGGAGAGGCCGCCGGTGATGTTGGCGATGCGGGGGCGGCGGGTCTTGATGTCGATTGAGAGGGAGAGGAAGGTATTGACCAGCGAAAGCGCGTCAGCGCCACTCTCCTCGGCGACCCGGGCCATGGTGCTGATGGAGGTGACGTTGGGCGAGAGCTTGATGAAGATAGGGCGCTGGCTGGCCTTGCGGGCCTTGGAGACGAGGTCGGCAAGCAGGAGCGGGTCGGCGCCGAAGACCATGCCGCCGTGTTTGGTGTTGGGGCAGGAGGCGTTGATCTCGTAGGCAGCGATGCCGTCGGCGAGGTTGAGCACCTCGATGACCGAGAGGTAGTCACGGACCTCGTAGCCGAAGACGTTGGCGATGACGGCGCAGGCGGGCGGATGGCTGAAGGCGTGGAGCTTGCTCGCGACAAACGCATCGACGCCGACGTTCTGCAGGCCGATCGCGTTGATCATGCCGCCGGTGGTCTCGATGAGGCGAGGAGCGGCGTTGCCGGCCATGGGCATCGCGGAGAGTCCCTTGGTGATGAAGCCGCCAATCTGCTCGAGCGAGATGATGTCTTCAAACTCCACCCCGTAGCCGAAGGTGCCGCTGGCTGCGACGACCGGGTTGCGGAGCGAGATGCCGGCGACCTCCACGCGCATGTCAGGCTTCACTGGGGATGGGCTCCGGAGGGGTTGGTAGCCGGCGCAGGCGCGGGTCTGGATCCGGTGGCTGCCGGCGGGGTTGCGTCAGGTGCCACGTCGTCTGTCTGGGAGGCTGGGGTGGAGGCGCGTCCACGGCGGCGCCTGGGGCTGGGCTTGGCTTTCGGCGCGGCTACCACGTCCTTGGGATAGACGACCAAGGCGGCTGGACGAAGGGCCTGGGTGAGCACCTGGCCTATGGAGGAGGAGGGCTGGTTGATGCCCAGCAGCGAGGCGAAGGTGGCCGCGAGGTCGACCGGCTGCACGCGCCCGTGATAGATGCCGGGAGCGAACGGAGCGCCGTAGAAGCCGAGCGGCACGTGGCGATCGTAGGCGTAGGGGCTGTAGTGGGTGGTGCCGGTGTTGTTGGCGTAACCCTCCATCTGGTAGGCGATCGGCATCACCATCACGTACCAGCCGCCGTTGGGCGTATAGCTGTGCGCGAGCAGGTCGCCGAACTGGGTACGGGGCAGATCGCCGGAGGCAAGCTGCTGCCGGGTGTAGGTCCGGTAGATCTTCGGCTCGGGCGGCAGCCTGGTCTCGGAGGGCGTGGCAGGGGGTCTGGTGAGCGCGGCGACCGCTCCATCGACCGCGCTCTGGACGGCCTGCTCGGCCTCCTGCTCATTGATGCCAGCCCGGGCGAAGATCGGCTCGTTGAGCGCGAGATAGGGCAGCTCCTGCTGGGGCAGCAGGTAGGGCTGGTTCTCGCCGGGTGAGAACTTCTGGTTGATCGCTTCGTTCAGGTTCGCGGTCAGCTTCTTGAGGTCGATGTAGGTGCCCTTGAGGCCGAGCGCGGAAGAGACCGCCGGGGTGGGTGCGATGCCGTGGTCGGCAGTCAGCGCGACCCAGACGTTGCCCAGGCCCCCATCGACGTTCTTGTCCAGCCAGGTGAAGAAGCTGTCGAGATCGGTGTCGAGGGCGTCGACCATGGCATGCTCCTCGGGCGAGTCCGGCCCGGTCTGGTGGCCGAGGATGTCATTGGCTGACAGGCTGATCGTGATCAGGTCAGTCGACGGGTGCTTGCCCAGCTGTTCGCCGGTCACGAGCGCTTCAGCAAAGGCGAGCTCGTAGGTGTTGGCGGCCGGGGTGCGGCCTACCTGGTTGTAGAACGAGGTGATCGGCGGCTCAACCAGCGCAGCGGTTGCGGCATCGGTTGCGGCGCTGCTCTCGTTAAAGGCGGTCGCCCAGACCGGCAGCTGCTGCATGTAGTAGGTGGAGGTCACAAACCGGCCCGTGGTTGCGTCGATCCAGAAGGCGCCGTTGGCCGCCGAGCCGGCCGGCAGGATGGCGGCGCGATCCTTGAGCGAGACACCCCATACCTCGGAGGCGCCGCCGGTGGCCAGGCGCAGCTCATCCCCCACGGTAGAGGCGAGCAGGTTGCGCGGCGAGGAGCCAGGCGCCGGCTTGGCTGCGGGCGTTTGCGGAGCGGCAGTTGCCGGCGTGGCAGCCTGCGTCTCGGTCGGGCTGGCGGCCTGCGCCTGGGCCCCGGCCTGGGCCTGCGCGGGCGCCTGAGTGCCGGCTACGGATTGGTTCGCAACCCTCGCCCCCGGCGCCGGAAGCCCGACCAGCGCGTAACGCTCGTCTTCGACCGAGGAGACGGGCCGCTGCTGGTTCCGGCTCAGATCCCACCACTCGTTGGAGCCGATGCCGTGGCCGTCTGTGTAGGCGCCGGTCCCAATGGTGGCGTGTCCGGGCGCGGTCTTGGTATTGGCATAGCCGTAGTAGCAGTCAGGAAAGTAGGCGCCGTGGTCGAGAAAGAGCCGGAAGCCGCGCGCCTTGAAGTCAGCCCGGTAGCGCTCGAGGTAGTCGGCGCGAAACTGGTCGATGACCAGGATGACGACGACCTTCGGATGCGCGTCATAGGCAGCAGCCTGCGCCTGGGGGCCGAGCCAGAGAACGTCGGACGAGAAGACGAGAACGAGGACGAGCGAGACACAGCGCTGGAGTGTGGTCTGGAGTGAGGACATGGGCTCCCGTGACTCCATGGTAGAACAGGCCGGTACCGCCGAAGCAAAGCCATCGTCCGCTGTCCATCCTGTCCGAGGACGTCGGAGCGGTCGCGCCACCAGCGTTGCGAGTCGTCAGCCGCAAACCAAACTCTCTCGTTGATCAGGTACGAATACAACGCTTTTGTTTTTTCCACACATCCACCTATGTGGAAATGAACTCCCACGACCAACACTGACGCTTCTGTACGCGAGCAGGACAGCCCATCCGCTCCGGAACGCTTACCGGAAGATAGGCCGACAGATAGGCACAGCAAGCGCTCTATCTGACAGACTCTCCCCAAGTCGTCGATTTCGCTGCAGTCAAGTACCTCGCCGCTGCCCGTTGACCATGGGCTCTAGGCCAGCCGACCGATCGACAGCATGACCGTACCCCAATCCATCCAGGCACGAGGAGGAAGTATGCGAGTCTTACACACGGTGATCGGTTGTCTGAGGCAGGCCTGGAGCCAGACCCACGAGGCGGGCTGCCCGCCGGCCTGCGCGATGCACAGGGCCTCTCGGCTATCCCAGTTGAGAAGGCGGACTCTCTCGGTCGGCGAGCTGGCCTGATCTCTCCGCGTTGGCCCAGGGTCGCTATGCGTGGGGTGCTCCGAAGGGCCGTGGCGCGAGCCTCGTCTAGCAAGCTCGTCTAGTAAGCTTGAACGGTATGCTTGATCTGGCATTTGTGCGCGCCAACCTGAGGCTGGTCGAAGAGCAGCTGCGGGCTCGCGGGCAGGATCCGGAAGCGGTGCTGGGCAACTTCGAGGCAGTGGATCGCGAGCGGCGCGAGCGCATAACCCGGGCCGAGCAGCTCAGTGCGGAGCGCAACCGGCTGAGCAGCGAGGTGGCTGCACTCAAGCGGTCAAGCCATAGCGAGGCCGCGGACGCGGACGCGGTCATGGCTCAGGTGCGGGCGTTCAAGCAGCAGGGAGAGGCGCTGGAAACAGCAGCAGCCGCAGCTGAGGAAGAGTTGCGCTCCATACTGGCGAGGCTGCCGAACCTGCCTCATCCAAGCGTGCCGCCCGGCGCAAGCGAGCTCGAGAATCAAGAAATCAAGCGCTGGAGCCCCTCTGGCGAGGACCCTGAGCAGACGCACCTCGGCTTGCACCATAAGCAGCATTGGAAGCCGCACTGGGAGCTTGGGGAAGCGCTCGGCGTGCTCGACCTGGAGCGTGCGGCGAAGCTCTCCGGAGCCCGCTTTGCCGTCTACTGGGGCGACGGCGCGCGGCTGGAACGGGCGCTGGCTCAGTTCATGCTCGACCTGCAGACGCGCGAGCATGGGTATGTGGAGGTCCAGCCGCCGCTGATGGTCAACAGCCGCTCACTCTTCGGGACCGGGCAGCTGCCCAAGTTTGAGCAGGACCTGTTTCACTGCGCCGAGGAGAAGCAGGCAGAAGCCGGGGCCGAGGCGCTCGCTCTGCCGGGCGCTCGCGGCGGGCTGCAGGCGAGCGATCACTGGCTGATCCCGACCGCCGAGGTGCCGCTCACCAACCTCTTTCGTGACGAGATCCTCGAGGATGCCGACCTGCCGCTTTCGCTGACCGCCTGCACGCCCTGCTTCCGGTCCGAGGCCGGCTCCTATGGGCGCGATGTACGAGGGATCATCCGGCAGCACCAGTTCCAGAAGGTGGAGCTGGTCAAGTTTGCCCGCCCCGAGGAGAGCGAGGCCGCGCACGAGCAGATGACAGCCGACGCGGAGGCGGTGCTGGAGCGCCTGGGCCTGCCTTACCGACGCATGCTGCTGTGCGCGGGCGACATGGGCTTCTCGGCGGCCAAGACCTACGACCTCGAGGTCTGGCTGCCTGGGCAGGGGCTGTATCGCGAGATCTCGTCGTGCTCCAACTGCGGCGACTTCCAGGCGCGGCGCGCGAATATCCGCTACCGTCCGGCCGGCAGGTCCAAGGCCGAGCACCTGCATACCTTGAACGGCAGTGGATTGGCGGTCGGGCGCACCTGGGTCGCGGTGATGGAGAACTACCAGCAGCCGGATGGAAGCGTGCGGGTGCCCGAGGCGCTGGTGCCTTACATGGACGGCGTCACGGTGCTCGAACCGCGCGACGGCGTCGCCCGGACACGGACCAAGCCCGGCGCGGAGAAGGTGGAGAAGTAAACGATGGGGATTGTGGGCAGCTATCTCTTCTGGAAGTACGAGCGAGGCAGCTTTCACTACGACGTGATGGTGACGCTGATCCTGGCGTTCATCTTCATCTCGCCGCACGTGATCAACTATCACGATCACCCGGTGGCCGATAACCTGTCGCCGACCACGGTGCTGGTGCGTCCAACCAGCACCGGGCTGGTGTACGAGATACCGGCCGACCAGGTGCACGCCGGCACCGGGGTGCTGGCCGGCCAGCTCGACGAGCCACTGGCCGAGGCGATCGCGCCGATCTCGGGTGTGGTGAAGGTGGACCGCTACGATCGGCTGACCGATGCGAGCGGCAAGGTGACTGCCTACAAGGTCTGGGCCCACCGGTAGAGCCGTTTTCCTGGCCGTGTCGGCAACGGAGTGCGGCTCTGTGGCTGTGGCTTTACGAAAGCCTCAAGAGGATGGCCACGCCCAAAGCACAAGGAGAAGTGCTCGGGCGAGAAGCTCCCTCTGGTAACCGAAAAGTAGCAAGAGACGCTCGGCAGGGCTTACTCTTGGCGGGCGAGAGGAACAGATGGCGCGCAGGATAGGACAGAGAGTCAGGTGGGTGCTTGGTTGCGCGTGTGCCGCGGCCGCGCTCGCGCAGGCCCCCGGTTGCGGTCTGGCGCAGGCCCCGGCACCATCTTCAGCCCCGGCTTCCGCGCCGGGTTCCGCCCCATCTTCAGCGCAGGGGCTGGATCACGTGCTCGCCGAGCTGGATGCAGCAGCGACGCGCTTCCAGAGTGCGCAGGCTGACTTTGCCTGGGACCAGTACACGGCGGTGGTGCAAAACCACGATGTACAGCAGGGTTCGATTGCGTTTCGGCGCGGGTCAAAGTCCGTGGCGATGATCGCCCATGTCCGCACCGACAACGACCAGCCTTCGCCGAAAGAGGTTTTGTTCAAGGATGGAGAGGTCCGGCTCTACCAGCCGCTAATCCACCAGGAGACGATCCTGGCGGCGGGCGCCAACCGGCAGCAGTACGAGAGCTACTCGACGCTGGGCTTTGGCGGCAGCGGAAGAGATTTGTCGTCGCAGTGGAACATCGCCTACGGGGGCATGGAGAAAGTCGACGGCGTGGACACGGCCAAGCTTGACCTGACCTCCAAGCATCCGACGCCGAACGCCATGTTCACCCACATCACCATCTGGATCGATCCCGTTCATTCGACCTCGCTCAAGCAGGAGTTCTTTGAGCCGAGCGGCGATGTGCGGACCGCGACGTACACCAACATTCAGCTCAATCGCTCGCCCGACAGTATGTTCGCGTTGAAAGTGCCGTCAGGGACGGATGTGATCCGCAAGTAAGCTCGTCGCGCGCAGGCGGGGCAAGGGGATAAACGAGCGGCCGCCAAGCGCTACCCCGGCCAGCAGAAAGACCACCGGCAGGCACTCCAGCGTGTAGCGCTGCTCGGGGGCTTCAATGGTCGCGAGCAGGAGCGAGCGAAGCAGCAGAAACGCGAGCAGGGCGCCCAGCAACGGCGGCCGGCGCCAGGCGCCCCAGCCAGCCAGCAGCAGGTAGGCGAGGTTGATGGCGGCTGCGGCCCAGGCTACCTTGGTTTCGCCCTGGTGCTCGTCGTACTGCCACCAGCGCAGGTCGTTGGGCAGCAGTTCTAAGCGCGGGCGCAGCCACATGTCAGCCACTCTGGCGGCAGGCAGCAGCAGGTAGTAGCGAAGCCGGTCGGCGTGGATGCGCTCGGCGGCGAGCGCGGCAAAGCGGGCGTCCATGGCAGGGGTGAGCGTGGTGGTCTGGTTGTACTCGGCAAAGAGCTGGCGGGTGGCTTGGTACTCAGACGGGGTGTCAAAGGCGCGGGCCGGCAGCGAGGGGAAGTCCATCTGGTCCGAGTCCAGGTTCCAGTAGATCTCCTGGGTGCAGGTGAAGTCGACGCAGACGGTCTTGGTCCAGCGTTGGAAGCCGGGCCAGATGGGCTCGCCGGGATCGGTAGCGTAGCGGGGGGCGAGCGGCTCAAAGACGTGGAAGGTGTGCCAGTTGCGCAGGGTCCAGGGGACGAAGGGCACGATCGAGAGCAGCCCGGCGGCGAGTGCGAGGCGCCAGGTGCGGCCGCGCGTGTACCAGACGAGCGCCGGGCAGAGCGAGACAGCGAGCAGAGCGCCATCGGGCCGGAGCAGCGCGGCGTAGGACCAAAGCAGGGAGAGCGGCAGCGCCAGTCCGAGCAACCGGGTGCGCGGGCTGGGTCGATTAGGCGTGCTGAAAGGGGAAGGCTCGCCGCCTTTAGACTGCTGGTACAAGCCGCACGGCCCGGCGAGAGCCGCAAAAATAAGCAGCGCGGCAGCGATGGCGAAGAGCTCAAGGATCTCAGTGAGCGGCGCAGCGACATAGTTGGCGGTAAACGGGCAGAGCGCGGCCAGCCAGAGGGTGACCATGCCGGCTCGCCTGCTCCACAGCCGGCGCGCCGTGGCGGCGAGCAGCGCGCAGGTCGCGAGATCAACCAGCACCTGCACCAGCAGCACAGCATGAAGGTTCTGCAGGCCGAAGAGCCGGAAGCAGAGGGTGAGGAAGAGCGGGTAGCCGGGCAGGCGGATGAGCGTGGGGCGAACCAGCGTGGCTGGAGGTACTCCTTCGGTGACGCCGTAGACCCCGTGGGTGAGCCAGTTGCGCGCAATGTCGGCGTAGATCTGCGGGTCGCCGCTGAGCGCCGGATGCGCGTGCACCCACCACAAGCGCAGCAGGAGCCCGGCCACGACCGCGGCGGCATAGGGCCAGGGTCGCCAGGATTCATCTGGGTTTCGTCCGCCGAGCGGTTGGACTGCTGTTCGGGTCAACGCTTGTCTCCGATGCTTGTCTACTTAAGCTTAGGTCGGGTGCTTCTGCTTTTAGCTTTAAGTCTCGGAGGACTACAAGAGGACAGAGTGCTTGCTGGTGGCATCTTAAAGCTCATGGCGCGCGTTGGCTTGGTCTTGCTAGCCCACCACCACCCCACCCACCACCCCAGGCAACGATCACAGCTCTCCTCCAGCCCCACCACAACCGCCACTGGCCCCACCAAAACCACACTTCACCCCACGCAACCCAACCGTCAGAAGCGACGAATGGGCACCCACCCAGGTTTGGCTGAAAGGTCACTTGAAGGCAGGTGGCCGTCTGCTGAGGTTGCATGATACAGGCGGGAGCTTAGCTCGGCCTGCGGGAGATCGGATAGGATTGCGGGAGAGCCGGTCTCGGACAAGCGTGAGCGCCTTCGCTCGGGTGCGCCTGGCGCTTGGGCATGCTTGGTGGTCCCACACGTAGCACCTGACGGATGGGGATCACCGCATAGCGAGGTGTTTTGTTGCGGGGTGAGGCATTAACCTACAGCCATGATCAAGCCGGTCTTCTATGATCCGCAGCGCAAGCGTTGGAAGCGACTCCGGCGGATCCTCGATGGTGTCGCCATCGTCTCCACCGTGGTGCTGGTGCTCTTCTCGCTCGGCGTGCTGCGCCGGCAGACTCTGCCTGAGCTGCTGCTACCGACTGACAAGCGGAACTTTCGCGCCCTCAAGGCGAGCCATGCCTCGGACCTGAAGCTGCACGGCGCGCGCACGGCGCGGCGCAAGAGCTATCGCAAGCCGTCCGATATCCCGCTGAACACCGACGAAGGCGTGCGCGCGGCGTTCTACGTCAATGACGAGGCCAGCTACTCCTCGCTCAAGCAGCACGTGCACCAGATCGACCTGCTCTTTCCAGACTGGCTGCATGTGACGAGCGGGGACGGACGCCTGCAGGCAGCGACCCTCTACTACCCAGCGCACCTGTACGACGTCGTGGACGGGGCGGGCGTGCACGGCGTGGACCCGGAGAACAAGGTCGCGCACGTGATCGCCGCAGCCAAGGAAGATACTGAAGTCTTCCCCATGCTGAACAACTACAACCTGCAGATCTCGGACTGGGACGGCGCGCTGATCGGCCGAGTGCTCGCCAGCCAGCCGGCGCGCAGCCGCCTGCATACAGACATCGACAAGTTTCTCTTCGCCAACCCGAAGTATCGCGGCATCTGCCTGGACTTTGAAGAGGTGCCCGACGAGGCGGAGGCGACCTACGTCGAGTGGGCAGACGCGCTGCACCGAGACCTGGCCGCGAAGGGGCTGAAGCTTTATGTGAACGTGAGCTCGGGCGCCGACCCGATCCTGCTGCGCGGCATGGCCAAGGCGACCGACGGCGTGATCCTGATGAACTACGACCAGCACGAGAGCTCGTCCGAGCCAGGGCCGGTCGCCGCCGAGGACTGGTTTGAAGCCAATCTAAGCCGCGCGCTCAAGTACGTACCCAAGACCAAGATGCTGTGCGCGGTGGGCAACTACGGCTACGACTGGCAGCAGACGCTTGGAGACAATGGCAAGCTCGCCTCGACCAAGGTGGAAGGGGTCGATGACTTGACCGTGCAACAGGCCTGGGGCCTGGCTGCCGATGCCGGTGCCGAGGTACACCTGGAAGGCGATGAGCTGAACGCGCACTTTGCCTACGACGACGTGGACGCCAAGGTCCGGCACCAGGTATGGTTCCTGGACGGCGTGACCGCGCTGAACGAGCTGCGTGCTGCGAGACAGATGGGCCTGCGCACCTTCGCGCTGTGGCGGCTCGGCTCAGAGGATCCTTCTCTCTGGTCGATCTGGGATCACCCCTCGGACGCAGCAGCGCCGCGCCAGCTACAGGCCGTGCCCCCCGGGCTGGACGTTGACGTGCAGGGCGAAGGCGATATCCTGCGCATTGTCGGGCAGCCACAGCCAGGCACGCGGCAGATCTTCATGGCGTCGGACAACTTCACCGTGACCGACGAAACGATGCTGAACCTGCCGCATCCTTTCGAGCTGCGCTACTACGGCTATAACCCGAAGAAGCTGGCGCTGAGCTTTGACGATGGGCCGGATCCGAAGTGGACCCCGCAGGTCCTCGACGTGCTCAAGCGCTACAACGTGAAGGGCACGTTTTTCGTGATTGGCCAGGAGGCAAGTGACAACATTGGCCTGCTCAAGCGGTACGTCCGCGAGGGCCACACGATCGGCAATCACACCTTCACGCATCCTGACATCAGCGAGATTCCGCAGCGGCAGGTGGAGCTCGAGCTGAACCTGACCGAACGGCTATTTGGGGCCGAGCTTGGTCTGCAGCCGCTCTACTTCCGGCCGCCTTACTCGATTGACCAGGAGCCGGAGACCAACGATGAGGCCGCGCCCGCTTCGCGGATCCAGCAGATGGGTTACACCATCGTCGGCAACAAGATCGACACCAACGACTGGGATGAGCACCCGAAGAAGTCGCCGCAGGAGATTGTCGCGCTCGTGCAGCAGCAGCTGGATTTGATGAAGGACAGGCCGGACTTTCGCGGCTCGGTGATCCTGATGCACGATGGCGGCGGCGACCGCTCGGCAACGGTGGCCGCGCTGCCGCTGCTGATCACCACGCTGCGCGCGAAAGGCTACGAGTTTGTGCCGGTCTCGGAGTTGATGGGCAAGACGACCGCCCAGGTCATGCCCGCGCTGCCGGCTCGGCTGCGCTGGGGCGCCCGGGTAGACTGGGTTGCTTTTCTGGCTTACTCCACCTTCAGCCGGAGCGTCGTCTACCTGTTCTTTGTCGGCGACGTGCTGATGAGCGGGCGCCTGCTGCTGATTGGGCTGTTCGCGCTCATCGACCGGTTCCGCAAGCGGCCGGCGCCGGATCTCGCGCCCTACGGCGGCGTCTTTGAGCCGCGAGTCGCAGTGCTGGTCCCGGCTTACAACGAGGAGACGGTGATTGTGCGGACGGTGCGCTCGGTGATGCGGTCCGATTACAAGAACCTGCGCATCCTGGTCATCGACGATGGGTCAAGCGATAAGACCTTCCAGGTGGCACGCGAGGCGTTCGCGAGTGAGATTGCAACCGGCAGAGTTACGATTCTGACCAAGCCGAACGCGGGCAAGGCCGAGGCACTCAACTTCGCCATCAACGACCTTGATGAGGATTTTTATGTCGGCATTGATGCGGACACGGTCATCGCGGCTGATGCGATCACGCACCTGGTACGCCACTTCGCCGACGAGCGGATCGGCGCGGTCGCGGGCAACGCGAAGGTAGGTAACCGGGTCAATCTTTGGACTCGCTGGCAGGCGCTCGAGTACATCACCAGCCAGAACTTCGAGCGGCGCGCGCTCGACCTGTTCAACGTGGTCACGGTGGTGCCGGGGGCGATCGGCGCCTGGCGTACCGCGGCTGTCAGGGCCGGGGGCTGCTACCCGATCAACACCGTGGCCGAGGATGCGGACCTGACCATGAACCTGCTTGAGCAGGACTATAAGGTGATCTACGAGGATCGCTCGCTGGCATTTACCGAGGCGCCGGTGAACGCGCGCGGCTTGCTGCGGCAGCGCTTCCGCTGGTCCTTCGGCATCCTGCAGGCGGTCTTCAAGCACAAGCAGGCGTTTCGGACGAACCCGGCGATGGGCTTTTTTGCGCTGCCGAATATTCTTGTCTTCCAGATCCTGCTGCCGCTTGTGTCGCCATTTATCGACCTGATGTTTGTCGCCAGCCTGCTTAGCTATCTCTGGCAGCGCTACTTTCACCCGGAGGCGGCGAGCGCTGTGAACTTCGAGAAGCTGCTGGTCTACTTCCTGACCTTCCTTATCATTGATTTCGTCACCTCCGCACTTGCCTTCTCGCTCGAGCGCAGGCATCCCGGCAGCAAGGGAGACGGGTTGCTGCTCTTCCATATCTGGCTGCAGCGCTTCTCCTACCGCCAGCTCTTTTCGCTCGTTCTCTTCAAGACGCTCAAGCGCGCCATCGATGGCCGGCCTTTCAACTGGGACAAGCTGGAGCGAACGGCCAAGATGTCCAAGCAGACCGAACGGCTGACGACCTAGTGAGTGCTCCCGCTGGTCGTGCTCTCGATGAGAAGGAACGCGCGCCTTGAAGTTCTAGGGCGCGCGCCGGCTTCCTAGTGGCTGCCCAGGCCCTGGGTGAACTGGCCTACGTTGCCCTTGTCAACCATCGCGACGCCGGTATCGACGAACGCCGGAAAAGGAGAGGAGGCATCCAGGGCATAGTCGGTCGTGAGCGACTTGGGTGGATTGTGGTGGATCTCGTCGAGCCCCTTCAGGCCCAGGTACGCCATGGTGAATGGCTTTTGTGAGATGGTGGCATCGATCTCCCCGGAGTTGATCAGCTCTAAAGTCTGCGGATCCACGTCCATGGTGACCAGCAATCGGTCTTCCGCCTTGTGTCGCTTGATCGCCTCGGCGACATCTTTGCCTGCTGCCGCCTCCAGGCAGACGAGTGCATCGACCTTGCCTGCCCCGGTGCGGGTCAGATACTCCTCTGCCTTGTCGAGAGCCTTGCCGGAGTCGCCCTGCATATCGAAAACCTCTGCGATCTTGATGCCGGGAAACTGGCCAAGCACGTCCTTGTAGCCCTTCAAGCGCTCCTCCAGGTTTGGCTGCCCGGGGTTGGTAAAGAAGACCACGGTCCCCTTGCCATTCAGCCGGGCGGCTACGCGCTGGCCGCCCAGCCTGCCGGCAGCCAGGTTATTGGTGCCGATGAAGTAAAGCCTCTGGCTGTCAGGCGCGTCTGAGTCGATGGTGATCACCGGCACCCCTTGCGCGATCGCTTTATTGATCTCGGGCCGCATCAGGTCCGGGTCTGCGATAGAAACAAGAATGCCGGCAGGATGGGTGGCGAGAACGCTGCGAAACTCATCGACCTCTCCCTTGGGGTCGAAGTAGCCGGTACCGCGCATCTCCGCGGTCACGTGGTACTCTGCCGCCGCCTTTTCAAGACCGGCCTCGGCGGTGTGCCAGTAGCCCAGGTTGATGTTGGTCGCGATCAGGTAGTAGTGCTCGGAGGTTGAGTGTCGCTGGCATCCACTAAGCATGCTGACCAGCAGGGTCCAGGAAACGAAAAGAAAGCGGGTGGGTAGATGGCGCGTTTGCAACCGCATACGATAACCTCCGTGATGCTTACTCGGCGTCGGATTCTACTCCCAGGCTTCCTTGGCTGGGAAGGGCATCCTACCGACAGGATCGGGCAGCAGCGTGCGGGAGTGCGCGGCGCGGCGGCGGTTAGACTGAGAAGCGACGAGGGAGACTTATGGCGACCATTGAAAGCACCGCAATCCAGACGCGTTTGCCGCAGGGCAAATTTGTGAACGAGCCGTTCACCGACTTCTCTCACCACCGCCACGCGGCTGAGATGCAGGCGGCGCTGGTCAAAGTCGGCGACCAGTTAGGTCACGAGTACCCGCTGATTGTCGGTGGGGAGCGTGTGCGTACCGGATCGATGCTGGAGTCGCGCAACCCGGCGCGGCCTGCGCAGGTGGTGGGCGTCCATCATGAGGCCGGGTCCGCGCAGGTAGCCGAGGCCATTGCGGCCGCAGGCGACGCATATACTCGCTGGAAGTTCGCGCCGCTCGAACAGCGCGTCTCGCTGCTCATGGTCACGGCTGACATCATTCGCAAGCGCAAGTTCGAGTTCTGCGCCTGGCTCACCTACGAGGTCGGCAAGAACTGGGCCGAGGCGGATGCCGACGTTGCCGAGACGATCGACTTTCTTGATTTTTACGCCCGCGAGGCCATGCGCCTTTCCGGAACCGAGACGCCGATCCAGTACCCTGGCGAGCGAAATGAGCTGCTCTCGCTTCCGCTGGGTGTCGGCGCGGTGATCCCACCCTGGAACTTTCCCTTTGCCATCATGGCCGGCATGACAGGAGCTGCGATCGTTACCGGCAACACGGTGGTGGTCAAACCTTCGCCGGAGGCGCCGACGATTGCAGCGCGCTTCCTCGACGTGCTCGAAGAGGCAGGCATGCCGCCCGGGGTGGTCAACCTGCTGCAGGGCGGACCCGCCACAGGCGAGGCGCTGGTGACCCACCCCCACACCCGTTTTATCGCTTTTACCGGATCGCGGGCGGTGGGCTTGGAGATCCACGAGAAGGCAGCCCGTCCGCACCCGGATCAACGCTGGATCAAGCGGACGATTCTCGAGCTGGGAGGCAAGGACGCCATCATTGTGACGCGCGACGCGAACCTGGACGAAGCCGTGGAGGGCGTGCTGGCGGCCGCCTTTGGCTTTAGCGGTCAGAAGTGCTCGGCCTGCTCGAGGGCGATTGTGGAGGATACGATCTACGAGGCATTTCTGGACCGGATCCGCGAAGGCATTGAAGCGATCTCGCTGGGCGATCCGGCCGAGAATCCGCGCATGGGTCCGGTGGTGAGTGCGGCAGCCCGCGACAGGATCCTCAACTATATCGAGCTTGGCAGGCAGGAGGGCCGGCTGATCGCAGGCGGCGAGGCGGTAGCGACCGAAGCTGGCGGCTACTACATTGAGCCGACTGTGTTCGCGGATGTGCCGCCGACCGCCCGCATCGCCCAGGAGGAGATCTTTGGCCCGGTGCTGGCTGTGCACAAAGCGGCTGACTTCGCCGAGGCGCTTGCGATCGCCAATGGCACGGTCTTCGGGCTCACCGGCGCGGTCTACTCTACCTCGCAGGCGAACCTTGACCGGGCTCGCCAGGAGTTCCATGTCGGCAACCTTTACTTCAACCGTAAGTGCACCGGTGCCATGGTAGGAGCCCATCCGTTTGGAGGGTTTAATATGTCCGGCACAGACTCGAAGGCTGGCGGCCCTGAGTATCTCCTACTCTTCACCCAGGCCAAGTCTGTCGCCACGAGACTTGCGCGTTAGCAGCGCCTTTGCGATGGTCGCCTGCAGCGTCTGCCGGCGCGGGCAGGCGCTGCAGGTCTGTGCCACGATGTACCGAAAGTAACTAGATACTCCAAAATTCTAACTCAGCCTTTGCCGGAAGATACGATTCCGTGACCGTTGCAGAAGCGCCCAACATGTTTGTAATGTTCGGGTTAGCAGATTGCTTTCAAGGGCCCTGATGCCCCGAGAATCAATCGACTATCAACATTCATTCACCGACGTAACGCTTGTCAGACTACGCTCGTGCTAGGCGCAAATTTGCGCCCTGGAGAGCTCATGCTGACACTGTCTCGCACTATCGCGTCTTTTGCCGCAGTCATCCTTTCAATTTCTGCTGTTATGGCTTCGTCTTTGGTCGGTAGCCTTCCGAGTCTGCCAGGGCGCTTCGGCGGCCTGGTCGAAGTTGGGTCTGCGCACGCTATCCTTGAAGGCCTAGTGACCTTTCAGGCTAAGCATTCTCAAGCCGGTCACATCGCTCCGCTGGCTGCTGCATTCGTGGCGGATGCTCGTCCTATGGGCGCTATACCGCCGCCCGCTGCTGAGGCCGTCGCGGACGCTCGTCCTATGGGCGCCATCCCTCCACCTGCTGCTGAGGCCGTCGCGGATGCGCGTCCCATGGGCGCCATCCCGCCCCCTGCTGCTGAGGCCGTCGCGGATGCGCGTCCCATGGGCGCCATCCCGCCGCCCGCTGCTGAGGCCGTCGCGGACGCTCGTCCTATGGGCGCTATTCCCCCGCCCGCTGCTGCTGAGGCCGTCGCGGACGCTCGTCCTATGGGCGCTATTCCCCCGCCCGCTGCTGCTGAGGCCGTCGCGGATGCTCGTCCTATGGGCGCCATCCCTCCCCCTGCTGCTGTAGTTGTCGCGGACGCTCGTCACATGGGCGCTATCCCTCCCCCTGCTGCTGAAGTTGTCGCCGACGCTCGTCCTATGGGCGCCATCCCTCCACCCGCTGATGAAGTTGTCGCGGATGCTCGTCCTATGGGCGCCATCCCTCCTCCGGCTGCTGAAGTTGTCGGGGACGCGCGTCCTATGGGCGCCATCCCGCCGCCCGCTGAAGTCGTGGCGGATGCTCGTCCCTTGGGCGCCATCCCTCCTCCGGCTGCTGAGGCCGTCGCGGACGCTCGTCCTATGGGCGCCATCCCTCCTCCGGCGGAAGTCCTTGCCGAGGCATGCTCACTTGGTTCTAAGCACAGTGACACGGCCGAAACAAAGTATCTTTCCTAGGCTGGTAGGCCTCGCAGCACCGCCGCATCGCTACGGCATGAGCGCCTTCTTCCCTCACCTCACAAGAAGGTGACCTACAGCCGTAACCGCGGCATGCTGGTTCGCAAAACGATGCTGAGGCTTATATTGAAGTCATAGAAGCTGCTCGCTGAGGTTACCAAAGGAACTATGCGACCCGCATTATCCGATGACGTTCTCTGGGCGGCTTGCTCATGCGGGGAGGTCGCCTTGACGGCGGTCCTCTTCCGAAAGGGGCGCTGGCGGGAGTACCCCGCATTCACCTCGGTCATTGCTTTGCAGATTCTGACTACGGCTGTCTTGTTGCCGCTGCTCCTGCTGCACGACTCCACCTGGTATGGGCGAGTCTACCGTGTCTTTTCGCTGCTCGACGTCGTTCTCCAGTTCGCCATTGTGGTTGAGTCGGCAAGGATTGTGCTGCGACCCACCGGGACCTGGGTGCGGGATGCCCGCAGGCAGTTTTTGCTCTCGGCGATAGCGGGGACGCTACTGGCGCTGTTTCTAGCCTGCACGGTGGTGCCGCCGGCGCCCACTCGGTTTGAGAGCTTCAATCTGCGTGCCAACCTGTTCACGAGCCTGCTCATCTGCGAACTGTTCATCGCCGTCACCATCGCCTCGAACCGCCTGGGACTAGGCTGGAGGAACCACGTTATGGCGATTGGACAAGGCTTTATCGGCTGGTCCATCGTGGCCACCGTCATCGACTCGCTCCACACCTACTACGGGGCTAGCCGGCTCTCGGCCAGCCTGGAGAGCGTTCAATCGTGCACCTATCTAGCCGTCCTTTGCTACTGGTCTGTCCAGCTTTGGAAGGAGGAACCGGAGCGACAACCGATTTCTCCCGAGTTACGGAAGTTTATTCTTGCTCTACACGATCGAGTGCAATACGATCTCGGTGAGGCTGAAAGGTAGCCGAAAGAGAACCCAAATTATGCACCTAGCACCCTACGTTCTGCTAAGCATGGTGATCATTGGCCTAGCGGTGACCGCCGTGCGTAGCCAGCGGTCTGCCATCAAGCTAAGCCAACGCAGCTGGGAACAATTGGTAAACCAGCTTCATTTCGTCGATTCCCGCGGGATCAACCTGGTCGCCCGGGACTATCTCGACCCACGCAAAGGGCAGATCGAGCTTCAGCCGGATGATATCTGGACGCTGGTTGGCGGCGATGCGGGGCTGCGAACGATGCTGCGCAATGCGGACCTGCTGATCGCGCTGGCCGCCTTTGCCCAACAGTGGAACATGGATGAAGGCGTGATTGTGGCCGAGCGAATGCGCCGGGATGGTCTGCGGCTTCGCCGGGCCATTCGCCGCGTGAAGATGGGTATGTGGTCTCAGGTCTTTACCGGGCGGCATTGGGTCGAGGTGCCGTTTCAGCTTCAGGAAGCGGCATCGGCCTACTACCTGATGCGTCAGCGACTGCTGGCTCTCTACGAGACCAGCCATATGGGGCTTCATCCCGAGCTGGCGAAAGCGCTTTAAAGTTTTCGCGTCTCTCGGTTCACGCAGCCTAGATTCTCGGACCCGCTCGCTCGACGAGGGTCCACTCCCCGTGACACTCCCCTGCCATCCTCCGGCCCACTCAGCTTGTGAACCTGGCACGCCTGCCTGCTCTACACTGGTAACGCTGGGCAAACACTTCAAAGCATGCAAGGAGATACACCCTCGTGTCACAAAGGACCTTCAGCATCATCAAACCCGACGCCGTGCGAAAGGGCGATACTGCGGCGATCCTGACCGCCATTGAAGAGGCCGGCTTCAAGCTGGTAGCGATCAAGAAGGTTTCCATCTCGAAGGCTCAAGCCGAGGGCTTCTACCATGTGCATGCTGCGCGTCCGTTCTTCGGAGACTTGACCAGCTTTATGTCCTCCGGGCCGATCTTCCCCATGGTTCTCGAAAAGGAGAACGCGATCGCAGATTTGCGCAAGCTGATGGGGGCTACCAATCCGGCCAACGCAGAGCAAGGCACCATCCGCAAGCAGTTTGCCGCCTCGATCGAGGAAAACGCGATCCATGGCTCGGATGCGGAAGACACAGCCGCATTCGAGATCGGCTACTTCTTCGCCGGCTGCGAACTGGCGTAGACGGCCGAGCGAGCTGACGCGTCCGCTAGAGGGCGTGTAGCCGGGAGAGCCGGCGGAAGCGGCTAGGCTTTGCGTGGCGGCAAAGGCTTACCGTCCGGCCCAAGCGGCCTGCCGTCCGGTCCGAACTCGGTACGGGTCAGGATCTTCGAGCGAAGCTCCAGTTCGTTGTGCAACAGTTTGAGACGCTTTTCGTAGAGGGTTCGATCCGCCACCCGCGTGGAAGGATCCTCCAACACCTGCTGCAACCTTCGCGTGCGCGCCAGCAACTGGGTACGTGAGTAAAGCTGAACACGGTCGATCTCCCGGCCGCGCTCGGCCACGTTGATCTGCGCCAGAGGCATGACGCTGGCGCGAATCTTCTCCGGCGGCGCGTCCCCGGCCAGAATGGCCCGAACATTCTGCGCGATGAAGTCAAGGTTGGCGCGGATCTCTACTTCATTGCGGCACTCGGGCGCCGGGGCTTCGACAATCTTGAGCAGGATCACGCCGTCCGGCATCAGGTGAGGAAAGCCCATGATCACGCGCGACTTGACCTTGCCTACAAAGCGGAAGATATTGGACGAGATGTACTCGCCCTGCTCCTTGTCTGCCAGCATCAGCAGACATCCTCCTCGGCGCAGCAGTGAGCGGGTCTGCAGGAGCACCCCGTAGCCGGTTGCGATGGCGCGCAGGGGTTCATCTGCCCAGACATCCACCTGGCCATCCTCCCGCGGATACTTGACGGTCGCGACCAACTCAGCGCCGGGATTGAGAGCCTGCCGGACGGTGGGAATAAACGCTTTGACCAGCGGCACGTGGGCTGTGCAGCAGACAAATCCGCTGGGGCCGGCAGCAACCGCCTCCAGGATCTCCAGGCCTTCGACGCGGGTCGGAATTGGGAAGCGCCGTCCGCCTTCGGACAGGACATCGAGAAACCGGTGCAGCAAGCGAGCCTCGAGCGAAGGATCAAACATGGTCGGGCGAAGCATGCGTATTATGCCGGCGAGCGAGACAGCCATCCAGCGCACGTCCCAGTACCACCGCTCTGCCGGGCGCACGTTGGTCACAATGTGGGCGCAGACTGAGAGCGTTCGGCTGAGTAGATAGGCTCGCAGCTGTCGAAGCCTTCGCTTGATTCCGGCCATCTTGGTGCGCAACGAATTCACTACACACTCCAAGGGTCCTGACAGCGCGTTTTCTCGTGTGGCTTGATCACCACAGTGAGAAGGGACTCCTGCATGATTCTGCAGGTCACCGGGGAGCGCACCTGAAGCGCACTCTACGATGGCGCGAAGCAAAGGCTCGGACTCAATATTAACCACGCATAACCTATGTAGCCACTATCGTCGATCCCAACGCAAACTTTAAGTCAGCGCCGCGGAGAGCAGGCCAGGGTACAAGATGCGGGATCGAAACAGATGGTGCGCCCGAGAAGATTCGAACTTCTGACCTAACGCTTCGGAGGCGTTCGCTCTATCCAGCTGAGCTACGGGCGCGGATGGTGTGCGAAAGCAAGCTTACTACCGGTGTAGTGGCTAACCTCTGCCAGTGCGGCTCTCTCGAGCGAGAAGCCACTCAGAAAGAAGCTCGGCGCTACAAGGCATGGGAAACGCTGCTCTCGCCACCAGCATACTATGGAGAGTCACCTAGCGCTATTGCGCTGCGCGACAGCGGGCTTTGGTTCGCCCCGGAAAGGGGCCTGGCGGCACTTGCCCCCGGACTCCAACGGGTCGTTGTCAGGCTGCTGGAGGCACTTGCCCCGGCGCTACGGCATCTATCGGACCTCGAGCCTCGAGCTCGGCCATGACGGATTGGACCAGGTCCTTGGCGCCCTCGATGCCGGCCAGGACTGCTTGCAGGTCGAGTGCGGGCATGGAAGGATTGCGGTTGGAGACGCAATACACACCGTGCTGACCGATCATGATCAGCGCGTCGGTTAATACGTCGAGCGAGACGGCCAGGCGACCCCGGGCCGGTCCCATCATGAACTCGTAGCGCTCGAGCTCCTCGCGCCTTTCGTCGAAGACCGACCGCGCCACGGCTACCACTCCTTCGCAGGTGAGTTGTCGGGCGTGAGCTCGGTTGCGGCGGGCGGCGCCTTCCAGCGAAGGATCGGCCGGCGGGCGGCGCCAGTTTCGTCGAGGCGCGAAACCCGGGTCGAGTGCGGCGCGTCGAGGATCACCTGCGGGTTCTCCTCGGCCTCGCGCGCGATCTGCTTCATCGCGTCGATGAACAGGTCGAGCTCCTCACGGGACTCGCTCTCGGTCGGCTCGATCATCAGCGCGCCCGGCACGATCAGCGGAAACGAGGTCGTGTACGGGTGGAAGCCGTAGTCGATCAGCCGCTTGGCGATGTCACCGGTCTTGATGCCGTTCCTGACCTGGCGGCGGTCAGAGAAGACGACCTCGTGCATCGAGGGGGTCTTGTAAGGGAGCTCGTAGACATCTTCGAGCTTGGCGCGAATGTAGTTCGCGTTCAGCACCGCATCTTCGGTGGTCTGGCGCAGGCCATCCGGACCATTGGCAAGGATGTAGGCGAGCGCCCGCACGAACATGCCGAAGTTGCCGTAGAACATGCGCACCCGGCCGACCGACTGCGGGCGGTCGTAGTCGATGTGCAGGACCCCGGCTGCGTCTTCGGTGACAACTGGCCTGGGCAGGAACGGCTCGAGGATCGCCTTGCACGCGACCGGCCCGGAGCCGGGGCCGCCGCCGCCGTGCGGGGTCGAGAAGGTCTTATGCAGGTTCAGGTGCATCACGTCCACACCGAAGTCGCCGGGCCGGGTCTTGCCGACGAGCGCGTTCATGTTCGCGCCGTCCATGTAGAGCAGCGCGCCCTTGGCGTGGAGGATCTCGGCGATCCGGGCGATCTGGTTTTCAAAGACGCCGATCGTCGAGGGATTGGTCAGCATCAGCGCAGCCGTGTCCTCATCGACCAGCTTCTCGAGCGCCAGGACATCGACGCCACCCTCGGCGTTTGATTTAAGGTTGACCACCTCGTAGCCGCAGACCGCGGCCGTGGCGGGGTTTGTCCCGTGCGCCGAGTCCGGGATGATGACCTTGCGGCGGGGATTGCCCCGGGACTGGTGGTAGGCGCGAGCGAGCAGGATGCCGGTGAACTCGCCGTGCGCGCCGGCGGCCGGCTGGAGCGTGATCGCGTCCATGCCGGTGATCTCGATCAGGCATGTTTCCAGCTGCTTGAGGATGCGCAGCGAGCCCTGGGAGAGCGACTCCGGCTGGTAGGGGTGCGCCTCGGCGATCCCCTCCAATCGCGCGACAACCTCGTTGACGCGCGGGTTGTACTTCATCGTGCAGCTGCCCAGCGGGTACATGCCGAGGTCGATGGCGTAGTTCCAGGTGGAGAGCCGGGTAAAGTGGCGGATGATCTCGATCTCGCTCAACTCCGGCAGCAGCCCGGGCTGCTGGCGGGCGGCCTCGCCCAGCAGGGACTGCGGGTCGACGGCAGGCACGTCGAGCGGGGGCATCTTGTAGGCGCGTTTGCCGGGCGCTGACTTCTCAAAGCTCAGCGCCTCGTTCTGCGTCTGGTGCTGGGTGACCTTGCGCGGGGTGCCGGTAAAGGCGGCGGTTAGCGGCTCTGCGATCGTAGTGGCCATAGGGGATCGTCCTTTCCTAACGCGCTGCAGCAGCAACAGGGGCAGCGGCGAGCACAGCAGCGGCAGCGTCCATGTGGGGGCGCGTGGTTATTTCGGTTGCGCACCAGAGCGTCGCATTGCCGAGCTCCGGGTACCACTTGCGCAGATCCAGGCCACCGATGATCTTCTGCTCGAGCAGCCGGCTGTTGAGCTCGTCAGGGCTTTCTTCGGTGCGCAGGACAAACTCGTTGAACCAGGGGGCGTGGCCGGCGTTGAAGACCAGATGGCCGTGGTGCGCCAAGGCTTCCGCGGCGTAATGCGCCTTGGCTAGGTTGTGCTCGGCCAGCTCGCGGATGCCCTCTTTGCCATAAACCGTCAGATAGATGGTCGCCATCAACGCGACCAGCGCCTGGTTGGTGCAGATGTTCGAGGTCGCCTTCTCGCGGCGGATGTGCTGCTCGCGGGTCGAGAGGGTGAGCACGAAGCCTGGCTGGCCTGCCTTGTCCTTGGTCTCGCCGACCAGGCGCCCGGGCATCTGGCGCAGGTACTTCTCTTTCGCTGCGAGGACGCCGCAGTAGGGGCCGCCATAGCTCAACGCGACCCCGAAGGACTGGGCCTCGAGCGAGACGATGTCAGCCTCGACCGGCGGCCGCACAACGCCAAGCGAAACGGCCTCGGCGATCGAGACCACCAGCAATGCGCCTTTGGCGTGCACGATCTTTGCGATCGCCGGGATATCTTCGATCACGCCAAAGAAGTTCGGCGACTGCACCAGGACGCATGCGGTGCCGGTGGTGACCGAGGCCTCGAGCGCCTCGAGGTCGAGCCGGCCGGCCTGCGCAGCGTGCTCCGGGTAGTAGCCGATCTCAGACTGGTGAGTGCCCTGGTGCTGCGCGTAGGTCTCGATCACCTCGCGATATTCCGGATGAACGGTGCGGGCGACCAGCACCCCGTCGCGGCCGGTCACGCGGATGGCCATCATGGCCGCCTCGGCTGCGCCGGTTGAGCCGTCGTACATGGACGCGTTGGCGATGTCCATGCCGGTCAGCTCGCAGATCATGGTCTGGAACTCAAAGATGGCCTGCAGGGTGCCCTGGGTGATCTCGGCCTGGTAGGGCGTGTAGGAGGTGAGGAATTCGCCGCGCTGGACGAGCGAGTCGATCACGACCGGGCGATAGTGCCGGTAGGCGCCGGCGCCGAGAAAGCTTGTGTAGCCGACCGCGTTGTGAGCCGCCGCATCTTTGAAGTGCTCGATGATCTCGGACTCAGCGTGCTGGCGTGGAATGCTTAGATCGCTGGTGAGGCGAAACTGCTCGGGCACGGTCGAGAAGAGCGCCTCGATCGAGGCCGCGCCGATCTCGGTGAGCATGGCGGAACGTTCTGCATTGGATTTTGGGAGATAGCGCAATAGATTTCCTTTCGCTCCGCTTAGCACGCATCACGATGCGCGATGGAGAAATCGTATTTGATCTGCTGTCCAGCGGCAGCGGAGAGAGCGACAGAGGTAAATCCCTGCTTTGCTCCAGAGGTCTAGCAGCCTTGGTGAACGCCTCTTAGTGTCCAGCTTCCTCGGCGACAAACTGCTCGTAGTCAGCAGCACTCATCAACGACTCGACTTCAGCAGCGTCCGCAAGCTTGACGCGCATGATCCAGGCACTGTGGGCGTCGGCGTTGATCTTCTCCGGAGCGGTGGTCAGCTCCTCGTTCACCTCTTCTATCTCACCGCTTACCGGCGAGTAGAGGTCCGAGACTGCCTTGACCGACTCGACTGTGCCGAAGACCTTGCTCTTCTCTACCTGGCTGCCGACAGAGGGAACCTCGACGAACACGATGTCGCCCAGGGTCGCCTGTGCGTGGTCGGTAATGCCGACCGTGCCCGAGTCGCCATCTACTTCGATCCACTCGTGTTCGCGCGTGTAGCGATACTTCTCTGGATAGCTCATGGGAGTTTGCTCCTGTTCCCTTCTCGCGTGGCGACTACGCCGACTTGCGCGGTCGCCGGTAAAAAGGCGTCGGCACCACCCGTGCCCGCACCATCGAAGAGCGCACCTGCACCTGAACCTCCGGAACCCTGACCTCCGGGGCTGACCCAGCGCCTTCAGCGGCAGATGCGGCGGCGTACTCCACTGGCAGATACGCGAGGGCGATGTTTTTCTTCAGGTAGGGCGCGGGCGAGCCGCTGGTGACGTAGCCAATCTCCTTGCCTGCCAGGTCAAAGACCAGATAGCCGTCGCGGGCGATGCCTCGGTCGATCATCTCCAGCCCTACCAGCTGCCGCTCAGCGCCACCGGCCGCCTGGATCTGGCGCAGAGCCGCGGCCCCGGTAAACTCGGTGCCTTTCTCAAGCTTGGCGTAGCGGCCCAGGCTGGCCTCCCAGACGTTGATCGTGTCCGAGATCTCGTGCCCGTAGAGGGCCATGGCTGCCTCCAGCCGCAGCGTGTTGCGCGCGCCGAGCCCGCAGGGGAGGATACCGAACTCCTCGCCTGCTGCCAGCAGCTGGTCCCAGACACGGACGCTGATCGCCTCGTCGGCCGGGATGTAGATCTCAAAACCGTCCTCGCCGGTGTAGCCGGTGCGCGCAATCATCGTGTTCGCGAGACCGCAGACAGTACCCCACTTGAACCAGTAGTTCTTGATTGTCGAGAGATCGACCGGAGTGAGCTTCTGCAGCGTCTCAGCCGCGCGCGGGCCCTGGATGGCAAGCTGCGTGTACATGTCCGAGTAGTCCGAGACGTGGCACTTGAAGGGCTGGGATTGCTGTCGGATCCACTGGTGGTCTTTCTCGCGCGTGCCGGCATTGATGACGATCAGGTAGTCGTTTTCAGAAAGCTTGTGCACGATGATGTCGTCGACGAAGGTGCCCTGCGGATAGAGCATTGCCGAGTAGTGGGCCTGGCCTACGGCGAGCTTCGACGCATCGTTGATCGAAAACTGCTGCACGGCGTCGAGCGACTGCGGACCACGCAGCTGGATATCGCCCATGTGGCTGACATCGAATAGGCCCACCCCGGTGCGGACTGCCATGTGCTCCGCGGTGAGCCCGGAGTATTCGACCGGCATATCCCAGCCACCGAAGTCGACCATCTTCGCGCCGTGCCGGCGATGTGTTTCGTTCAGAGGCGTCTTGCGGAGAGTGGCGACGGGCACAGAGTTCCTCGTGCGGATAAGTTACCGACCCTTAACGTTACCATGCAGGGACGGCCCTGCGCCCGGCGCGCCTGGCGTGCTTTTCGCGCCAGGATGCGGGATCAAATTAGCTCTTGGAGACCTGCCAGCCATCGTTGGTCAGCACCAGCGTCGCCTTGTCGACCTTGGAGCCGGATTGCTCGGCTTGGATGGTGGGGAAGGCGGTCTTCATCTCGGTTGAATTCGCCCAGCCAGCCACACCGGAGACGGTGTAGTGGTAGTCCACGTTGGCTATGGACTGGCCGTTTTTGTCGCCATTGGTAACTGCGTTATCAACCGAGGTAACCTCGCGGTGGCCGTAGCAGAAGTTGCCATAGCCAGGCTGGGTTGAATCAGGGGTCCAGGTAGAGCGGCCCTTGTCGGAGAGATCGTAATCGTTGACCTGCTTGGAGCCGAAGATGAAGACCTTCTTTTGAGCGGAGGTGCGGGTCAGCAGGCCTGCGTCGGTCAGCGCGTCGTACCCCGAGGTCTGGTCGCCCTTGTTGGGGTCCGCCTCGACAGGAAACTTCACCGGGCTGTCCCAGACGCACTCCGGATGCGCGTTGTAGTAGTTGCCGATCGCCGTCTTGAAGTTAGCGTTGGTCGCATCCTTTTTGCTCGAGCAGCCTGCCGAAAACAGCAGGCCCGCACAGAGTACCGATCCCAGAGCTATCCGTGTCTTCCGCATGCCTGTACCCTCTCTTCGGCCAGTAGGATGCAGAAAACAGGCAGGATGCGCGTTCGCTCGCAAAGCGCATCGGCGCTTGTTCCGCGTCGGCGGCAGGCAGGCTGAGCCAGGTCCGGTGCGCTATACTGGCGTTTCTCCCACCACTAAATTGCAAATTGTAAAGGTTGCACCTTGGCGGAACTGCCACACGCTGGTCTTTACAGCTCGGATTACGGAAGCTGGTGCACCGTCGTTGTGCCCTGCTACAACGAGGCGAAGCGGCTCAGGGTTGATGAGTTTCTTACGTTTCTGAAGCGGGATCAGCCCATTCGGCTGCTCTTTGTGAACGACGGCAGCCGGGACGCTACACTCGAAATTCTTGAGTCGCTCCGGCTGCGCTTCCCAGAAAAAGTCTACGTGCTGGATAAGCAGCCCAACGGCGGCAAGGCGGAAGCTGTGCGCGCCGGAATGCTCCACGGGATCGCCCTCGGCGACGCGGCGTACACGGGCTTCTGGGATGCCGATCTGGCGACCCCGCTTTCCTCGATCCCGGAGCTGCTCGAGCGGCTCACCAGCCGTCCGCGGATCCAGATGGTGTTTGGGGCGCGGGTGCGTTTGCTGGGCCGCGAGATACACCGCCAGGCGACACGCCACTACCTGGGCCGAGTCTTCGCCACGGTCGTCTCGCTCCTGCTGCGGCTGCCCATCTACGATACCCAGTGCGGCGCGAAGCTGTTCCGGATCACACCCGAGTTCGCCGAGATCCTGACACAGCCATTTCTCTCCCGCTGGATCTTTGACGTAGAGATCCTGGCCCGCTTCTTGACCCGGCACCCTGAGAATCGCATGTACGTGCACGACGCCATCTACGAGTTTCCTCTCCCCGAGTGGACCGACGTGGCCGGGTCCAAGGTAGGATCACTGGACTTTTTCAAGGCTTTTGGTGAGCTGATGGCGATCTATCGCGCGTACCTGTGAGCCGGCTACCTGGCCTCAAGAATGGGACTGTCCAGCTTCGCAGCTCGGCCCATACGCGCCAGGCCCGCAAAGACTAGCACGATGCCCGTAGTGGGTGCCAGGAACGAAAGCAAAGCCCAGAGCACGCCGTGGGTGAGCTTGGCGATCACGGAATCAAAGAAAAAGGTTCCCAGTTCCATCGAGCAGAAGGTCAGCAGAAGCAGGTAGCCGGTCGAGACCTTAGCGTGCAGGACCTCAGACCGCAGAGTCTCCGCCCATAGCAGCGCCAGCCCTAGAAAGGCGACGACATAGGCGTGCTTCCACGAAATAGGCGCCACGCATGCAGAAAGAAGCGCGAAGAACGCCAGGGTGATCAGCCGGTCATACATGCGCAGGGAGGCCGCCCTCGGCACCAGCGTGGCAGCGGCGAGCAGAACGATCAGCAGCGATCCGGCTTTGGTGGCTGTCTGGATGATCTTCGGGATGGCGACGGTCACCGGTCTCAACGATGCTCCCTTGGCAGTGAGGAAGAGCAGCTCTGCGGAGGAGAGAAAGGATTTGTTCTCGAAGTCCGGCGTTCCTCCTTTGGACATCGATGGCATGACGTGGAAGAAATAATCCTGGAGCGAGGCAGGCTTATTGATCACGCAGATCACCAGCACCAGGACAGCGATCGAAAGCGCGTAAGCACGCAGCCACTTCCAGTCTTTCCAGATAAAAAAAGGCAGCACGACGATAAGAGGCGTGAGTTTGACGACTGTAGCCAGCCCCAGCGCCAGGGCCGAGGCAGCAGGGCGCCCACGCTGATAGCAGGAGATGCTAAGCGTCCAGAGCAGTAGCAGCAGGATGGTGACTTGGCCCCACTCCAGGCAGAAGATCGTCGAGTACATGGCGCAAAGGCCGACGACGAGCGCGAGCGCTCCCAGGCTGCCTGGTCGCAGGTTAAGCACGCGCATCATCAACACCGCAATGGCAAGCAGGGCTGCGAAGTTGATGAGCAGCCAGAGCTTGCCTGCAACCGAGGCGGAGACAAACGAGAGTGGGAGCAGCAGGTCGGCAAGGATCGGCGGATAGATATAGAGCCGCACCTGGTCGACACCGATGTGCCGCGCCGCCTGCCCCAGCACGGTCGCCGGATTGACGAACTTCAGCTCGAAGTCTGCGCCGGTATTGGCATCGTCATAGAGGTGAGCGCTCTGGTGCTCGTGCACGAGTTCCGCGGCTGCGTCGTAGACGTAGAAGTCGGCCAGGTTCGGCTTGTGGATCTGCCTTGCACCTAAGGCAACACAGAAGACCAGAACAAGCACGAGAGCGGCTTTGGCATGCGACATGGCGCTATGCTAGCAGAGCCTTGTGCGGCAGCCGAGGCTCTGCTGCGGCGGCCGTCTGTAGCTGGAACACTCAGCCGGGCCGGCTAGATGATGCAGGCAGGCGAGCCGGTAGGCAGCGCATCCTCGACTCGGCTGGTGCGCTTGGTAGCGCCTGGATGGGAGCTGTCGCTCGGGGGCCGAAGAGCCAGGATAAGAAGACCGACGATGCAAACCAAGCCGCTAAAGAACTGGGCGCGCACGATCGGAAAAGGCCGGAAGCGCAAGAGAATGCCACCCATGGTCTGCGTATCAAAGTTCAAAGCGAGCACCACCAGGACAAGCGCCACGATCAAGAGCGATCTCTTTCGTACAACGCTGTCAAGCATCAGCATGAGTGGAAAGATGAGCAGGATGTAGTAGTGAGTCCAGGCGATGCTTGCGAACATGGTAACCGCGACCAAGGTCATGGCCGCACCGTAAGGCTTGGCCTCACTGCCGGCAAGCCTTTGCGAACGCCTGTCGAGCAGCCCCCCTAGGATGGCAAACGCAATCGCCAGAAGGTTGGAAGTATTTTTCACCAGCGCAGGCAGAGGCAGTTCGTGCCAGGCGCGCACCTCTGCGGCCGGGTAGCGGGGGGCCATCCACAAGGCAGCGAGAGACTGGTTATTCGCAGAGACCAGCAGGATGTTCGCGATGGCTGCGAGGTTGCGAAGGTAGAGCAGGTTGAGCTGCCATCCGGTGGCCAACACACTTAGCCCGGCAAGGCCGGCCGAGACCGCGACAAAGCTTGCCGCAGCGCGCCATTGCCTGGTAAGGAGCCAGTAGATCAGCAGTATGCCAGGAGTAATCTTCACAGCGGCAGCGGCCGCAAGTAGGGCTCCCGCGCTGATGGAGTGCTTGCGACGCGCCAGGGCCAGCGCGGCGATGGTGAGAAAGAGGAAGATCACGTGCGTCTGCACCAGACCCATCGTGTACTTGTAGGCTTCCGATAAGTACAGCACCGCGCAGATAAGAGCGATCCAGCCTGGATGCATCAGCTTCGCCGCCCAAGTACCCGCGATCAGCCAGATGGTGGCTGAGAGGCAGAGGCTGAGTACCCAGAGGAAGAGCTTCTTGAAAGCGGGAAAATTCATGTGGGTCGCGAGCGGCTCGAGGAGAAAGGGCCAGAGGGGCGTTTGCACAAAGGGATGCAGCCGATCGGGCGGAGCAAAGCCGGTGCGGCTCGCTAGCGCATCCCAGGCCAAGTCACCGACTGCGTCGAAGTTTACGGGATCGCGGCTGTACATATGATCGGCCTGGTGCGCCGCAAGGAGCCTGCTGCTGTAATAGGAGGAAGTAAGGTCCTCGCCCAAATCATCGTAGTGGCGTAACGCCGTCAGCAGTGTGAAGACTGTCAGCACAGCAAGGATAAGTAGCTGTCTCTTTTGCATGTTCCTCACCGCAGAAGTGATGTGGCAGTTGCGTTTGCGCACAAACGGCGGGACGGCGCCGGGGCTTCTGAGTTTTAGCTTAGCCGTTGCGAGAGAGAAGCGCGAATGCCTGGCTGAACCAGCCCTGATGACCAACCAATGCGGCGGCGCCACGCGCGGTGAGCGGGGTGAGGAGGGCGCCTCGCCTGCCGAATAGGACCGCACGAGCGAGAACCGCAGGGGAAGAGCGCGAGCAGGCACGCGGTGTATGCTTAATTGGTAACCATTGCCTACCCTTCCCCGGGGCAGAGTGACACCGTCGCATGCGCGTTCCACAAACGTATTTGCAGCCCTGGGGAGAGCTTCTTGGTAACACCGGAGTCATCATTTAGCCCTGCCGAGCAGCTTCAGCCCGCGGGTCTAGCGTTGCTCGCCAAGAAGCTGCTTGAGTGGTTGATACCAGTCGCCCTGTTTCTCTTCGTCTTCGCTTTTCTGGCGTGGCCATACAGGACCCCTCTCTACGAGGGTGCTTTCCAGGACGACTTCTTCTACTACCTCGAGGCTGCTAAGCACATCCTGGCCGGCCAGGGCTCCACCTTTGATGGGGTCCATCTTACCAACGGGTATCATCCGTTGTGGATGCTTGTATGCATCACGCTGTTGAAGCAGTTCAGCGGCAAGGCAGTCTTCGTAGCTTTTCTTGCGCTTACGATGGGCCTGCTTGTGGCAACATACGCTTCGCTGATCGCGTGCCTTCGCACCTTTTGCCCTCCGCTTGCTGCGCAGGCAATTGCTGCTTACGTGACTATCGCCTTTGCAGTGATCGCTGGAGGGATGGAAATCACGTTGGCACTGCCATTGCTGTTTCTGCTTTGCCAGTATCGACTGACACGTTTCCACTGGCGCCCAGCGCAGGCCTGTGTGTATGGACTGCTTGCCTCGGCCGCAGTTCTGGCGCGGCTTGATTGCGCACTCTTTGTGCTGCTGCTCGGCTGTTTTGATCTTGCTCTCTCTTCTGACACGCCGTGGTCGACTCGGCTGCGCGCTGTCGGTCCTTTCGTGCTGGGTCTGCTTCCTGTTTTCGCTTACCTGGCGTGGAATCTTCGCACCTTCGGTTCTGCCCTGCCGATCTCAAGCCACGCGAAAGACCTGCGTGTGCGCGGCGGGCTGACGGCAACACCGCTGCACTCCTTTTTGCATCAGTACCAACCTCAAAAAAGCCTGCTCGTGTGGCTCTTCCTGGCCGCGCTGCCTTACGTTGTTGGCTTGCTGGTCTGGCGTGGCCTGGGGCCGATCCCTAGAGCTTACCGGGGGCTTACCTTGGCCCTCTTGCTCTTTGCTCCTCTTCAACTCGCGGTATTGTCGGTGAGTAGCGACTGGCCGATCTGGTCCTGGTACCTATACCCGGTGCTGCTTTTTGTTTTCGGCGCAGCGATTGTGATCTTCAGCAACACGGCGCGAAGCTTTTGGCTGGCCCAGGCACCGTGCTACCTGCTGGCGATACTCGCGGCGGTATCGATTGTTCGCTATGACTTTCTGAGACGGGCCGATCTAAGCAGCTGGCACTTCCAATTCGTGCTGAGCGGTCTGGATCTGGCTGCTTTTGCCAAGACTCACCCGGGCATCTATGCGATGGGTGACCGCGCAGGTGCCGTGGGCTATCTGTTGCCGATGCCGCTCGTGCAAACGGAAGGCTTGATGATGGACAAAGCTTACCTCGAGAACATCCGGGACCAGCGCGAGTTAATCGCAACTCTGCGCGCGTATCACGTGCGCTACTACGTTGCAACAAATCCTGTTCCACAAGGCTCCTGCGTGCTGACGCGTGAGCCTGCCCAGGGCGGTCCGGATACGCCAGCCATGCGCGGACGGCTTTGTTCGGTACCAGTGCACAGGTTTGCCACCGCAGATAACTCCTGGCGCAGCTACGTATTCGATCTCAACCGGGAGCCGGGTTCTCAAGCGGCCGCAACTGAGCACTAGGTCAGCCAGCACCGGGTGCAAGACGAGAAGGCCAGGCTTCTGCCGAGCCTTGTTCAAGCGGCTACTTGGAAGGCTCGCTCCTGTGGTGCAGCAGCATGTCCCAATTTGGGACATTGTGCCATGTTTGCGTGGAGGCGGACAAGAGAAAGCCCGGCTTGCGCCGGGCTTGTCTTGTTGTTGGTGGTTGCGCGAAGCGCGTCCGCCTGGACGGCCAGTCCTTACTCGGCGGCCATCTCTTCGGCTTCGCCTTCCTGGCGCATGATCTCGAGCTCGCGCTCTTCTGCCTCATGCTGTGCCTGGACCTCCTGCTGGACGCGGGCTGCCGCTTCTTCAAGCTCCGGGGAGAGCTGGATGTTGCGGTAGTACTCCATACCCGTGCCGGCGGGGATCAGGCGGCCGACGATGACGTTCTCCTTGAGGCCGCGGAGATTATCGACCGCGCCATTGATGGACGCTTCGGTAAGCACACGCGTGGTCTCCTGGAAGCTCGCGGCCGAGATGAAGCTGTCGGTGGAGAGCGACGCCTTGGTGATGCCGAGCAAGAGCGGCCGGCCGACAGCGGCGCGACCTCCTTCTGCGGCGATGCGGTCGTTTTCAAGACGGAAGCGGAAGCGATCCACCTGCTGCTCGAGCAGGAAGGTCGAGTCGCCAACCTCTTCGATCTTGACCCAGCGCAGCATCTGGCGAACGATCGTCTCGATGTGCTTGTCCGAGATGGTCACGCCCTGGAGCCGGTAGACTTCCTGGATCTCGTTGACCAGGAAGGCCTGCAGGGCATTTTCGCCAAGCACAGCGAGGATGTCGTGCGGGTTGAGCGGGCCGTCCATCAGAGGATCGCCGGCGCGCAGCTTCTCACCCTCCTGCACGTTGACGTGGACGCCGCGGGGAACCGAGTACTCCTTCTCTTCCCCGTTCTCCGCGGTGACGTAGATCTTGCGCTGGCCTTTCGAGACTTCGCCGAAGCGGACTGTGCCTTCGATCTCCGAGATGATCGCCGTCTCGCGGGGCTTGCGGGCCTCGAAGAGTTCGACCACGCGCGGCAGACCGCCGGTGATGTCCTTGGTGCGGGTGGTCTCGCGCGGGATCTTCGCCAGGATGTCGCCCGGGAAGACCTCCTCGCCATCCTGGACCATGAGGTGGGCGCGGCTGGGCATCAGGTAGCGCTTGTCCTTCTTGCCTTCGGCCTTGATCATGATCGCGGGCTGACGCTTTTCGTCGGGGGCGTCTGCGACGACCAGGCGGGAAAGCCCGGTAACCTCGTCCACCTCATCGTTGAGCGTGATGCCTTCCTGCAGGTCCTTGAACTGGATGGTGCCGCCAACCTCGGTCAGGATGGCGAAGGTGTAGGGATCCCACTCGGCGAGTTCCTGCCCAAGCGCGACCTGCTGACCTTCGGTCACCTTGAGCTTCGCGCCATAGACCAGCTGGTAGCGCTCCTTCTCGCGGCCGCGATCGTCGACGATCGCGACCGAGCCGGAACGGTTCATCGCGACCGTGTCGCCGGTCTTCGACTTGACCGAGACAACGTTGATGAAGCGGACCGAGCCGACGTTTTTGGCGTCGAGCTTGGACTGCTCGTTGACCCGCGATGCGGTGCCGCCGATGTGGAAGGTACGCATCGTGAGCTGCGTGCCCGGCTCGCCGATCGACTGCGCAGCGATGACGCCGACTGCCTCGCCGAGCTCGACCATGCGGCCGGAAGCCAGGTTGCGGCCGTAGCAGTGGATGCAGACGCCGCGCTTGGACTCGCAGGTCAGCACCGAGCGAATCTTGACCCGCTCGATCCCCGCGGCCTGGATGGCAACGGCGAGCTCCTCGGTGATGTCCTGGTTGATATCGACAATCACCTGGCCCTCGAAGTCCTTGATCTTCTCAAGCGAGACGCGGCCGATGATGCGGTCGCGCAACGGCTCGATGATCTCGCCGGACTCGATGATCGGCATCACGTAGATGCCTTCGGACGTCCCGCAATCCATCTCGGAGACGATCACATCCTGGGCAACGTCGACTAGTCGACGGGTGAGATAGCCGGAGTCGGCAGTCTTAAGCGCCGTATCAGCCAGGCCCTTGCGGGCGCCGTGGGTCGAGATGAAGTACTGCAGCACGGTGAGGCCTTCACGGAAGTTGGCCGTAATCGGGGTCTCAATGATTTCGCCCGAAGGCTTGGCCATCAGCCCGCGCATGCCGGAGAGCTGGCGGATCTGCTGCTTGGAACCGCGGGCGCCGGAGTCGGCCATGATGTAGATCGGGTTCATGGCTCCTTCCTTGTCCGCGTTTTTCATGTTGTTGAACATCTCATCGGCAACTCGCTCAGTGACAGAGGACCAGAGCTGGATGACCTTGTTGTTGCGCTCGCCGTTGGTGATGGCGCCGTCCAAGTATTGCTGGGTGACGGCGACCACCTGCTTCTCGGCTTCGCGAACGACCGGGTACTTCGACTCGGGGATGACCATGTCATCGAGGCCGACTGAAAGACCGGAGCGGGTGGCGAAGCGGAAGCCGAGGTCCTTAACGCGGTCAAGCATCTTGACCGTAGTCTCGAGACCAAGGTTGAGGTAGCAGTAGTTGACCAGCTGCCCGATGCCCTTCTTCTTGAGCAACCCATTAACGTAGGGCATGCCGTCGGCAAGCGCGTCGTTGAGGATCGCGCGGCCGACCGTGGTCGTGATGTACTGCTTGTCGTATTGCACCGGCTCGGTGTGGGTCAGGTCCTGGTCGTCGTAGGCGGTCGTCATGTCGAGCACGGCGCCGGTGTAGCGCAGCCGGATCGGCGAGAGCGTTTCCACTTCCTTGGCCTCAAGCGCCATGAGGACTTCTTCGGTGTTCGCAAAGACGCGGCCTTCGCCCTTGGCACCCTTCTTGGCCTTGGTCAGGTAGTAGAGCCCGAGCACCATGTCCTGGGTAGGCACGGTAATCGGCTGGCCGGAGGCAGGCGAAAGGATGTTGTGCGAGGCGAGCATGAGCACGGACGCTTCCACCTGGGCCTCGGGCGAGAGCGGGATATGCACGGCCATCTGGTCGCCATCAAAGTCCGCGTTGAAGGCCGTGCAGACCAGCGGGTGAATCTTGATCGCCTTACCTTCGACGAGCACCGGCTCAAAGGCCTGGATGCCGAGGCGATGGAGGGTTGGGGCGCGGTTCAAGAGGACCGGGTGGTCTTTAATGACCTCTTCGAGGATGTCCCAGACGATGGGTTCCTGCATTTCGACCATCTCTTTGGCTTGCTTGATCGTGGTGCAGTGGCCAGTCTGCTCGAGCCGGTGATAGATGAAGGGCTTGAAAAGCTCGAGCGCCATCTTCTTGGGCAGCCCGCACTGGTGCAGCTTGAGCTCCGGTCCTACAACGATGACCGAACGACCGGAGTAATCAACGCGCTTGCCGAGCAGGTTCTGGCGGAAGCGGCCCTGCTTGCCCTTGAGGGTGTCGGAGAGCGACTTGAGCGGACGGTTGTTCGCGCCGCGGAGCACGCGGCCGCGCCGGCCGTTATCGAAGAGAGCATCGACGGCTTCCTGCAGCATGCGCTTTTCGTTGCGAACGATGACTTCGGGCGCATGGAGGTCCATGAGCTTCTTAAGCCGGTTGTTGCGGTTGATCACACGACGGTAGAGGTCGTTCAGGTCAGACGTCGCGAAGCGGCCGCCGTCGAGCGGGACGAGTGGGCGCAGCTCGGGCGGGATGACCGGGATCACGTCGAGAATCATCCACTGCGGCTTGTTGCCCGACTTGCGAAAGGCCTCGACAACCTTGAGGCGCTTGGAATACTTAAGGCGCTTCTGGAGCGAGGTCTCAGTCTTCATTCGCTCGCGCAGCTCGACTGACAACTCCTCGATCTCGACCCGCTTGAGCAGCTCCTTGATCGCTTCCGCGCCCATCATGCCCTTGAAGCCGCCGGGGCGGTACATCTGGTCGAGTTCGCGGAACTTGGTCTCATCCTTGATGATCTCGCGCTCTTTGACCGGCGCATCGCCCGGATCGACGACCACGTAGGACTCGAAGTAGAGGACCGATTCAAGATCGCGGAGCGAGATATCGAGCAGGTGGCCGATGCGCGAGGGCAGGCCCTTGAAGAACCAGACGTGCGAGCAGGGCGAGGCGAGCTCGATGTGGCCGAGGCGCTCGCGCCGGACCTTCGATAAAGTCACTTCCACACCGCACTTGTCGCAGATCACGCCGCGATGCTTCATGCGCTTGTACTTGCCGCAGAGGCACTCCCAGTCGGTCACGGGGCCAAAGATGCGAGCGCAGAAAAGGCCGTCGCGCTCCGGCTTGAAGGTGCGATAGTTGATAGTTTCAGGCTTGGTAACTTCGCCGTGCGACCAGCTGCGAATTTTTTCAGGCGAGGCAAGCTGGATGCGGATGGCGTCAAAGTCGGTGATAGGGCTGGTAAGTTCGAATGGGCTGGAACGGTACAAGGTGACCCTCCTCGGCGGTGCTGCTCAGGTCCCAGGGCTCTAAGTCTTGGGTTCACTGTCCGCCCCTGGGAGCCAAATGCTCTCTGGACAGGACCCCTGTTGCGAAAATTTGTAGCCCTACGGTTGCATACAGGAAGACCAGGTAAGTGCGCGCGCTGCGCACTTACCTGGAACGTAACCTAGTCAGCAGCCGCCAGCTGCGGTTCAGGCAGCTTTTTCTTCGGCTTCAGGTCAGCAGCCTTCATCAGTTCGACGTCAAGGCAGAGCGCCTGCAGCTCGCGGATCAGCACGTTGAACGACTCGGGGACACCAGGCTCGATCGCCGCCTCACCTTTGACGATGGCCTCATAAATCTTAGTCCGGCCGTAGACGTCATCGGACTTAGCGGTGAGCAGTTCCTGGAGAATATAAGCCGCACCATAGGCCTCAAGCGCCCACACTTCCATCTCGCCGAACCTCTGGCCGCCGAACTGCGCCTTGCCACCCAGCGGCTGCTGGGTGATGAGCGAGTACGGCCCGATCGAGCGGGCGTGAATCTTGTCGTCGACCAGGTGCGAGAGCTTGAGCATGTAGATGTAGCCGACTGTGACCGGCTGCTCGAACTGCTCGCCGGTCATGCCGTCGAACAGGTGCGTCTTGCCTGAGGAAGGCAGGCCAGCCGAAGCCAGCAACGCCTTGATCTCGGTCTCGCGTGCGCCGTCGAAGACAGCGGTGCCAAACCAGATCCCCCGCTGCATCCCGAGGCCGACCCGCATCACCTGCTCGTCATCCAGCTCAAGCAGTTGGCGCAGCGCAGCCGTGCCCGCAAAGCGCTCCTTGAAGATCTCACGGACTTCGTTAGCGTCCTGCGCCTTCTTGACCAGTTCGGCAACCTGCTTGCCAAGCTCGTGCGCCGCCCAGCCGAGATGCGTCTCGAGGATCTGACCAACGTTCATGCGCGAAGGCACGCCGAGCGGGTTGAGCACGATCTCGACCGGGGTACCATCGGGCAGATAGGGCATGTCTTCTTCGGGCAAGATACGCGCGATCACACCCTTGTTCCCGTGCCGGCCCGCCATCTTGTCGCCGACAGAGAGCTTGCGCTTCATGGCGATGTAGACCTTGACCAGCTTGATGACGCCTGGCGAAAGCTCGTCGCCCTTTTGCAGCTTCGAGATCTTCTCGTTGGTGATCTTGCGCAGCACATCGATCTGCCGGGAGGTCATCTCCTCGATGTCGTCGATCTGCTCATTCACCCGCGGGTCTTTATCGTTGTAGCGGATGCGCTTGAGATTCTTGGTCGAGATCAACTCGATCGTCTCGCGGTCCAGGATATTGCCCTTCACGAGCAGGCGCTTGTTGGTGCGCTCGTCGTGCAGGTCAGACTGGACTTCCTTGCCGCCCAGGATGGATTCAAGCCGCTTGAGCCGCTCGTCGGTGAGAATGCGAATCTCATCGGCCAGGTTTTTCTCAAGCTTGGCCACCTGCTCTGACTCGATCTGCAGGGCGCGCTCGTCCTTGTCCTGCCCCTTGCGGGAGAAGATACGGACGTCGACGACGGTGCCTTCGATACCCGGAGGGCAGGTTAGCGAGGCGTCGCGCACGTCCCCCGCCTTTTCGCCGAAGATGGCGCGCAGCAACTTCTCTTCCGGGGTCAGCTGGGTCTCGCCCTTGGGCGTGACCTTGCCGACCAGGATGTCGTTGTGCTTGATCTTGGCGCCGATGCGGATCACACCCGACTCGTCCAGATCACGCAGCGCGTGCTCGGAGACGTTGGGGATGTCACGGGTGATCTCTTCTGGCCCAAGCTTGGTGTCGCGCGCTTCGATCTCGAACTCTTCGATGTGGACCGAGGTGTAGTAATCCTCGCGGACGAGTTTTTCCGAGATCAGGATCGCATCCTCAAAGTTGTAGCCGCGCCAGGGCATAAAACCGACCAGCACATTGCGTCCGAGGCCAAGCTCGCCCTGCTCGGTGCACGGGCCGTCCGCGATGACTTGGCCCTTGAGAACCCGGTCACCCTTGCGCACGATCGGCTTCTGGTTGATGCAGGTGTTCTGGTTGGAGCGCTTGAACTTGATCAGCTGGTAGATGTCAGAGCCGACCTCGCGCGAGAGTTGCGTGGGATGGTGCTCACCTTCGACGCGGATGATGATGCGCTCGGAATCAACCGAGTCGACCACCCCGTTGCGCCGAGCCGAGATCACCGCACCGGAGTCGCGGGCGGTGACGCCTTCCATGCCGGTGCCGACAAACGGGGCTTCGGCAACCAGCAGAGGCACAGACTGCCGCTGCATGTTTGCACCCATCAGCGCGCGGTTGGCGTCATCGTGCTCGAGGAAAGGCACCAGCGAGGCCGCGACAGAAACAAGCTGCTTCGGCGAGACATCGACGTAGTCGATCTCGTTGCGCGAGACCAAGACGAAATTGCCCTGGCGACGCGCGTTCACGAGCTCAGAGGTAATACGCAGCTCCTCATCGAGCTCCACGTTGGCCTGCGCGATGGTGTGCCGGTCCTCTTCCCAAGCCGAGAGATAGAAGGAGAAGGGCTCGAACTCGATCGCCCGCTTGCCCGACGAGGTGAGCTCTTCGTTCTTCTTGATCGCCTCCAGCTGCTCGAGGTGATCGCCGACGCGGAGGCCACTCTCGCCAGCGTTGGTGACCTGCACGAAGTCAAGCATCTGCGCATCGCGGACACGACGGTAGGGGCTCTCGATAAAACCGTACTCGTTGATGCGCGCAAAGCAGGAGAGCGAGGAGATCAGCCCGATGTTCGGACCTTCCGGCGTCTCAATCGGGCAGATACGGCCGTAATGCGTCGGGTGCACATCGCGAACCTCAAAGCCGGCACGCTCACGCGAGAGACCGCCCGGGCCAAGCGCCGAGAGACGCCGCTTGTGTGTGATCTCGGAGAGCGGGTTGGTCTGGTCCATAAATTGTGAGAGCTGCGAGCTGCCGAAGAACTCGCGAATCGCTGCCATCACTGGTTTAGCGTTGATGAGGTCGTGCGGCATCGCCGTCGACATCTCCTGGTAGACGCTCATCTTTTCCTTGATGGCGCGCTCCATACGCACCAGGCCAATGCGGAACTGATTCTCCATCAGCTCGCCAACCGCGCGGACCCGCCGGTTGCCGAGATGATCGATGTCATCGACCGCGCCGATATTCTTGCGCAGCTTGAGCAGGTATTTGATTGTCGAGTAGAAGTCGTCCGGCGTCAGGGTCCGGTGATCAAGCGAAGTGGCATCCTGATTCTCGTAGAGCTTGATGTTGAACTTCAGCCGGCCCACCCGCGAGAAGTCGTACTTGCGCGGGTCGAAGAACATGCCTTCAAAGAGCGCGGTCGCGGTGTCGAGCGTCGGCGGGTCGCCTGGACGCAGCTTGCGATAGATCTCGATCAACGCTTCTTCGGGCTTGCGCACCGAGTCGCGGCGCAGCGTGTTGGTGATGATATTGCCAACATCATCGCGCTCCGGGAAGAAGACCTCGATCGAGGTGACGCCGGCTTCCATGATCTTGTGCAGCTTGTCCGGGGTCAGCTCGAGGTTGGCCTCGAGGAAGACCTCGCCCGTGTTCACATCGAGCACGTCTGCCGCAGTCATTGCGCCATCGAGTTCGGTTGACTGGACTTCGACCTCCGCCACGTTCGCCGCCCGGATCGCCTTGAGCAGCGAGGGAGAGATCTTGCGGTTCACCGCAACGATCTCGGTACCGTTGGCCATCACGGGCGAAGTCGGCTTGACACCCAGCAGATGCGTCGACTTGGCCGCCTGGCCATCCTGCGCCGTCTGATCCTGATCTACTCCAGCCACCGCCCAGTAGAGCTTCGAGTCGCGCAGGTTGATCGTGTCAACCGTGTAGAAATTCTTGAGGATCTCTTCGTCTGACCTCAACCCAAGCGCGCGCAGAAAGATCGTGCCCAGGAACTTGCGCTTGCGATCAATACGCACGTAGAGCGTGTTCTTCTGGTCGTACTCAAACTCGACCCAGGATCCGCGATAGGGAATGATCTTGCCAAGGAAATAGGTGCGGTTGTTCGCCGTCTCAAAGAAGACGCCCGGCGAACGGTGCAACTGCGAGACGATCACCCGCTCGGTGCCATTGACGATGAAGGTGCCGTTCTGGGTCATCAGCGGAATATCACCGAAGAAGACCTCCTGCTCCTTGATGTCGCGCACCGACTTGGCTCCCGTATCCGGGTCCTTGTCATAGATCGTCAGGCGCACCGTGACCTTCAAGGGAGCGGAGTAGGTCATCCCACGCTCTTCGCACTCAGCCTGGTCATACTTCAGTTGCAGCCCTACCGGGTCGCCGCACTTATTGCAGAAGTCAGGCGTGTTCTTGTTGTAGGTGCCGCACTTCTGGCAGAGCACGTCGCCGGGGTGGAAGGGATCGGTGATGACCATGGCGCCGCAGTTGCAGCAGGCGGTACGCAGATGGTGGAGCCCCTTGAGGTGGCCGCACTTGCACTCCCAGTTACCAATGGAAAAATCAACAAAGTCCAACTGTGAGATATTGCGAAAGTCAGAGATGGGGAACACGGAGGTGAAGACCGAGTGCAATCCGTTGTCCTCGCGCTCCGAGGGCAACTTGTCCATCTGCAGAAAACGCTCGTAGGAGCGCCTCTGGACTTCAATCAGGTTGGGAATCTGGATAGCGGTCGGGATCTTTGAAAAATCGAGTCGGCTGCGCAGCGCGCGAGTCTCATTCTGCATGTGCTTACTCCTCTAGGCTCGGGATACGAGGCTACCGATGCACTGCCCCAAGTCACACAGGGCATCGTAAACGTACAAGGCCAGCTGATCATGGCTAGGCCGGCCACTCGCTCGAGCCGACTCCCGCGATCGGGCCATCCATTACAAAGCGCGCACTAGATGCAGTGCAAGTGATACAACCAGCAGCGGAACAGAGAGCAGCTCAGCGAGCCATCCTAACCGCGCTCCCGGGAAAACCGACCTGTCCTGGCATCCTAAAGAATGGCTGGAGCTCGGTGACTCTAGCCTTTAGCTCGAGAAGCCCGGCCAGGGGAACGGCAGCCAAGCCCCTTCGCCGAACAGGCGAGGGCCGCAAACGTTTCTATGGAGACGCAAGTAGGCTCGCAGGAAGATCAGTTCCCACGAGCGACCAAGCCCAGGCTGCGTGCTGCGTTAACCAACAAATAAGTGAATCCTGCTTAACCCTGGCAAGCACCGCAGCTACACGGAGCAAGCAGCTTACACTGGGAAAGCGACACTGTTCTGAGGCGGGACCGGACCGGACTTGAAGCGCAGCGTGAACGCTGGAAGCCTGCATCACACGAAAACAGGACACCGAGGCGAATGGCACAAGATTGATCTTAGTACCATTCGCCTCTCAGCGCAAGAGCATCAAGCACATCCTGACCAAACTCTGCGCCATGCCATGTTACCGCCTACCGGTTACTTGACCTCGACCGTCGCAATGCCGTCAAACTTCTTGCGAACCGTCTCGGCCTCTTCCTTGCTGACGTTCTCTTTCAGCGCCTTCGGAGCGCCATCCACCAGGTCCTTGGCTTCCTTGAGGCCGAGCGAGGTTACTTCACGCACTGCCTTGATGGTGTTGATCTTGTTCGCGCCAGCATCCTTGAGGATCACGCTGAACTCGGTCTGCTCAGGCGCTGCCTCTGCTGCTGCGCCTGCGCCACCACCGGCAACCATCACCGGGGCTGCTGCTGCTGCTGAGACGCCAAGCCTCGCTTCCAACTGCTTCACCAGGGCTGCCGCATCGAGCAGGGTCAGCCCAACGATCTGTTCTTCCAACTGCGCCATATCTGCCATGACTCTCTCCACCTTGCTGCGTAAATGAAATCGATCTAGTTCTGTGAAACCTGTCCCGCTACCGGGCGACCCTCTGCGACGAGCGGCCGTGCCGGGGAGATCCCGGAGAGCAGTGTGCGGTTTCCGTTGTGCCCAGACCTAGCACCCCGCAGCTACCCTCGAGATCAAACTTGATGCCGAAGCGGCGACTACCCGCCTCCAAACCTAGGTGCTGCTACCCTTCAGCCGGAGCCTCAGTCGCTGCTTGCTCTGCCTGCGTAGGCTCTGCAGCAGCTGCACTTGCCTCCGCCGCCGGACCCTCGGCAGGCGCCGGTGCCTGGGAGAGTTCCGTCGTAACCGCCGGCTCGGTGGCCGCCGCAGACGCAGGCTCTGCCGACGCAGCCTCGGTAACGACAGGCAGCTCAGGGCTCAAAGCGGGCGCGACCGGCGTTTCGCCCGGGGAAGCGACTGGCGCCTCAGCGGACGGAGCGACCAGCGCTTCTGCGGCCGGCTCAGTCGTGGAGGGCGGAACAGTGGCCGCCGGAGCAGCCGAACCTGCGGAATCTCCGGCAAACTTGCCTTTCTCGACGCCCTGGCCGATCACCACCGCGAGATCCCGCCCGGTCGCGTTCAACACTGTCACCAGCCGCTGGGCTGGGGCGCTGATCAGGAAGAGCAGCTTGGCATAGATCTCATCCTTGCCTGGCATGGTTGCCAGTGACTGAACTTCTTCTACCGTGATGACCTTGCCATCGATGATGCCGAGCTTGAAGGTAAACTCCGCATTGTCCTTGACCCAGGCTGAGAGAGCCTTGGCCAGGGCTACCGGGTCCCCGCTCGTGTACGCCACCGAGCTGACCCCCCTGAGGCCCTGCAGAGCGCCCTCGATCCCGGTGCCCATCGAAGCACGTGCCGCAAGCTTGTTCTTCAGGACCCGGTACCGTCCGCCTGCCTCGCGCACCTTCTGCCGCAACGCGAAGTCTTGCGAGACGGTCAGCTTTGCAAACGTTCCTACAATGGCGCTGGTCGAGCCCGCGAGCTCTTGCGCGAGCGCCTCAACCTTCTGCGTCTTCTTTGCCCGTGTTAATGCCATCTTGTTGTCCGCCCGCCTCTACTGCTAGCCGTCATCGCCCGCGTGTCTGCGGACCTTTCCGTATTCTGCAGGCGGCTAGAAGCCGGCAGCTGGAACTCTCCCCGCCCGTGTCGGCTGGGCCTGTTGTGTGTTAGCCCTTCAGAGCCGCATCAGCCACCGCGCTGTCGAGCGGGATCCCGGGACCCATCGTCGAGCTGAGCGTGATGCCCTTCACGTACTTGCCCTTGGCGGCAGACGGCTTGGCGCGCATGATGCTGGCGATGACCGTGGTCGCATTCTCGATCAACTTTTCAGGAGGAAAGGAGATCTTGCCTACCGGCACATGCACCAACGCTGTCTTGTCGGTGCGAAACTCGATTTTGCCGGCCTTGATCTCCTTGATCGCGCCTGCTACGTCGCTGGTCACGGTGCCCGTCTTCGGGTTAGGCATCAGGCCGCGAGGCCCGAGCACTTTGCCCAATCGACCGACCGAGCGCATCATGTCCGGCGTGGCGATCAGCGCGTCAAAGTCTGTCCAGCCTTCCTTCTGAATCCGCTCGACCATCTCTTCGCCGCCAACAAACTCGGCGCCGGCAGCTTCGGCTTCCTTGAGCCGGTCGCCGGAGGTGATCACGGCCACCACCTTAGTCTTGCCCAGGCCATGCGGCAGCACGACCGTGCCCCGCACCATCTGGTCGGCATGGCGAGGGTCCACGCCAAGACGAAGGGTCAGATCAACAGTCTCATCGAACTTGGCAAACTTGACTTTTTGGAGCAGCGGGACTGCGTCATGGAGCGTGTAAGGACGAGGCTCAACCTGCGCGCGCGCAGCCGCAATATTCTTGGTGATCTTCTGTGACATAACTTCCCTTGTCTTCCACCGCTACGCTCAACCTGGAGCGCGCCGTGGTCTGTGCCGTCGAGCAAGCGCCGATCAGGCGCGTCTTTCTAGTATGGAGGCAACTGCTTGCAGGTGCAACTTGATTCGGCAGGGTGCCCGAGAGTAGTCCCTTGACGCCTCGAGCTCTCGCGAGCTAAGCCGTGATGTCAATCCCCATCGAGCGCGCCGTCCCGCGGATGCTCTTGATCGCCGTCTCAACCGAGGCAGCATTGAGGTCCGGCATCTTCTGGGTTGCGATCTCGCGGATTTGAGCCTCAGAGACAGTGCCCACCTTAGTCTTGTTCGGCACGCCCGACCCCTTGGCCAGCCCAGCTGCTTTCTTGAGTAGCACCGCAGCCGGCGGCGTCTTGGTCACAAACGTGAACGAGCGATCGACATAGACCGTGATCACGACCGGGATTACTAACCCTTCCATGTCCTTGCTGCCGGTGCGCGCGTTGAACTGCTTGCAAAACTCCATGATGTTGACCTGCGCCTGTCCGAGCGCGGGGCCAACCGGCGGGGCCGGCGTCGCCTTGTTTGCGACGATCTGGAGCTTGACGTATCCCTGAACCTTCTTCGTCGGTGCAGCCATGTGCTTTCCTTTTCCTGATCCTCAAGTTCCAAGGCCGGCGCGTGGTGCCTGCTCGGCCGTTCTATCCGTAAACCTTACTTTCCGTCTAACGCCTAAACTTCAACCTTCTCGACTTTACCGAACTCGAGTTCGACCGGCGTTGACCGGCCGAAGATCGTCACCATAACTTTGACGGTCTGGCGATCCTCGTTGACCTCGTCGACCAGCCCATTAAAGTTCGCGAACGGTCCTTCGGTGATCCGGACCGACTCGTTCTTCTCAAACTTGATCTTGAGCGTCGGCTGCTCTTTCGAGGTGTCAGCCCGGTTGAGCAGTGAGCTGATCTCCTCCTGCGAGAGTGCGACTGGCTTGTCGCCGGTGCCAAGGAAACCGGTCACCCTGGGCGTGTTCTTGATGATATGCCAGAGATCGTTGTCGAGATCCATCTCAATCAGCACGTAGCCGGGCAGAAAGACCCGCTCGGTGATCTTCTTCTTCCCATTGACCAACTCGGTCTGCGACTCGAGCGGGATCTCGATGCGGCCAATCTTGTGCTCGAGGCCGTAGGAGATCTTGCGGGTCTCAATCGCCTCGCGCACCTTGCGCTCAAAACCTGAATACGCGTGGATGATGTACCACTTGAAGCGAGAAGGCTCGGGTGCCTCCTCAAGCGCGACTCCGTCATTCGGCGGAAGCTGCCCTGCGGCAACCTCGCTCAGCCCTACTTCGTTCTCACCTTGCAACTCTTTTGCCATCTGCCTGTCCTCTTCAAACGCCGTACCCCAGCTTTCGAACCTGCCGACTGCGCGCTCGATCCTACCGCAAAGTCGAATCTCGATCTGTCGCCAACTGGTTTACTGCGCTCCCCCCAGCCAGTGCAGTACGCTCTTAAGCGCAAAGCCGAGCAAGCTGTCAACCACATAGAAAAATGCCGCAAAGGCAAAGACCGCCGCGATCACGACCGTGGTCGTCGATTGCACCTCGGCGCGAGAAGGCGTAGTGACCTTCCGCATCTCGCCGCGCACATCGCCGAGGAAATCGCGGCTTCGGGTGAGAAAATTCTCCTGCCGCTGCGGTTGACCCGCATCCGCCGGTAGCGCCACTGCCTTTGCCATACCCTTTTCCCGATCCTGAACAGGCATCCTGCCCACCCCGCAAGCCCCGAATCGCCGCCCGGGGAACTTTCACTGCCACCATCAACACATGAAGAACAATGGAACGAACACTTGGCAGGGGCGCTCGGATTCGAACCGAGAAGTTCGGTTTTGGAGACCGACAGTTTAACCGTTGAGCTTACGCCCCTGTGTTGCGGAGAGCGAAGAGCAGCCGCTACTCCGCGATACTAACCTTAGCCCCCGGCTCGATCTTTGGAGAGCTGCCTAGAACCCTGCTTCAGGACGCTAGTTAGCACCCGTACACCAAAGGCTTACTTGGTTTCCTTGTGGGGCGTGTGCTTGCGGCAGCGATTACAAAACTTCGAAAACTCCAGCCGCCCGGTCGTGGTCTTCTTGTTCTTCGTGGTTGAGTAGTTCCGCTCCTTGCACTCACCACACTGCAGTGTCACGATCTCGCGCATCTCTTTATCCTAACCGATCGCCCTAGCCTGCGCAGGACTTGATCTTGATTCTCTCAGCCAACCCAATCCCACTCTTACTTCAAGATCTCCGAGATCGTCCCCGCGCCCACCGTCCGGCCACCCTCGCGGATTGCAAACCGCAACCCCTTCTCCATCGCGACCGGCGTGTGCAGCTCGATCTCAAGCGAGATGTTATCCCCCGGCATGACCATCTCGGTGCCTTCCGGCAGCTTCGCCGTGCCCGTCACATCGGTCGTCCGGAAGTAGAACTGCGGCCGATACCCATTGAAGAACGGCGTATGCCGCCCACCCTCTTCCTTGCTCAGCACATAGATCTCGCCCTTGAACTTCGTATGCGGGGTGATCGACCCGGGCTTCGCCAGCACCATCCCGCGCTCGACGTCTTCCTTCGCCACCCCGCGCAAGAGCAGGCCCGCATTGTCCCCGGCCAGGCCTTCATCGAGCTGCTTTTTGAACATCTCAACGCCGGTCACCACTGTCTTGCGCGTGTCGCGGAAGCCGACGATCTCGGCCTCTTCCCCAACCTTGACCTTGCCCCGCTCGATCCGTCCGGTGACCACCGTGCCGCGGCCCGAGATCGAAAAAATATCCTCAATCGGCATCAGGAACGGCAGCTCGATCGCTCGCGCCGGCAACGGGATATTCTTGTCCACCGCATCCATCAGCTCGTCGATCTTGGCTTCCCACTGGGCTTCCCCGTTCAAGCCTCCAAGAGCCGAGCCGCGAATCACCGGCACATCATCGCCGGGAAAGTTGTACTTCGACAGCAGCTCGCGCACTTCCATCTCGACCAGGTCGGTCAGCTCTTCGTCCTCGACCGCATCGCACTTGTTCAGAAACACGACGATGTACGGCACGCCCACCTGGCGCGCCAGCAACACGTGCTCCTTGGTCTGCGGCATCGGCCCATCAGTCGCGGCAACAACTAAAATGCCGCCATCCATCTGCGCCGCACCGGTAATCATGTTCTTGATGTAATCCGCGTGCCCCGGGCAATCGACATGCGCGTAGTGCCGGTTGGCTGTCTCATACTCCACATGCGAGGTGGCAATGGTAATGCCCCGCTCCCGCTCCTCCGGCGCATTGTCAATCGTGTCAAAGCTGCGAAACTTGTTGTTCGGGTTGTGCTTCGATAACACCTTCGTGATCGCCGCCGTCAACGTCGTCTTGCCATGGTCAATGTGCCCAATCGTGCCCACATTGACATGCGGCTTGCTGCGGTCAAACTTTTCCTTACCCATCGCCTGCCTATCTCCCTAAAAACTGCTCAGAACACAGACAGGAAGCTGCCCAAAGGGCTCTCCTGCGTGGTCCAACCTTCAAACTTGCGATCAAGCGCTGCATAGGCAGCCGCATGTTGCGACTCGAACGCCTGGTAATCTGCTTCCGAACACCATCGATCCAAAGTCCAGAAGAGCGTTGCATCAACTCCGACGCTCGAAAACCGGCCGCCAATCGGAAGAAAGCTACCCGCTCCTCCTGAGGCCCGTAAGCCTCAAGAAACGCCGCTTTGTAGCCGGGCTTGACTGCAAACCTCCAAAGAGTACAGCACTGTCCCGGCTCCACTGCCGCCTCAGTAGTACGCATACACCTTCAAATGCCTGGCGCGTAACTCCGGCGCCACCTGCTCTACCATCGAGAGATACTCTTCCCGCACATGCCCGCGATCCGAGTCACCCAGCTGCGCATACCGGCCCGGGGTCTCGCGGCCGAGCAGTCCGCTGGCCAGGATCGCTTCAAACTGGCGTGCCCGGAGCCTCGCCCGGCCGAGCCGTTCGAGGTACCTGCCTACCTGGGCCGGCGCAAACGCCTGATCGAGCGCCTGCTTGACCGCGCCGTAGGTCATCTCGTCCTGGATGGGAAGCACTGCCTGCTCAAACATCATTCTTGTCCTTGACTTCGGCACTTCACAGCCCGCCCGACGGGCGAGAGACTCGGAGGCTACGTGGAGCGGGAGACGGGAATCGGACCCGCGACCAACAGCTTGGAAGGCTGTGACTCTACCACTGAGTTACTCCCGCTCATACAAGCCGCCCTGCCACTCTCACGCCTGGCACTCTTGCGCCGACGCGACCTTACCTCTCACGGCAGGCCATCCCAGCAACCGCCTAAGGAGCCCTACCAGGAGATTTGGAGCTGATGATCGGGCTTGAACCGACGACCTCTCCCTTACCAAGGGAGTGCTCTACCGACTGAGCTACATCAGCCCTGCCAGTGACGCGAGCTCCAACCCGCCGCCACTGAAGCTCGAGCGACAGCGCTCTCTGCTGCCGCGTCTATCCTATCGCGAACCGGGCCTCTCCCGCGAGCCGGAGAGCAGGATTCGGAGCGCAAAGCCACCCAGCAGAACCCAGACCAGCCAGCGTGCCCGGCCTGGCTCCATCGTCAACCGGCCCAGCAGCGCAAGGGCTGCAAGCAACCCCACAGCCATTGCCTTGCGTTGGCTGCCCTCCACCCGCATCGCCATCCGTTCCGACGCGGATTCATCGCTTCCGTCGCAAGCTGTTCCTAGTCGAAAAAGCATGTGGTGCACAGGGGAGGATTTGAACCTCCGTAGCTCCTAGGAGCGGCAGATTTACAGTCTGCTGCCATTAACCACTCGGCCACCTGTGCACATACAGCCGAAGCAGGCTCACACCTGTTCCGGCAGCTTGAAAACCTACCCAGCCGCTCGCTGTCCCTGCCTCTCATGCAGGCGCCCTGCATAGAACTTCCCTGCTGATGCAACTCGCACCCTCACCCTGACTCCACGCCCGGCAGAAAGCCCAGCCCGTTGAAGATTGGGCTCGCGAGATCTATGGAGTCTGCTGCGGAGGGGCTTTGGGGGAGTGCGACCCTGCTACCAACAACGGACCAACGGAATAACGGACCAACGACGTACCGGTGCACTCGAGCTCTACCGGCACTCGCGAAGCTTATCTTTGGAGCTGGCGAAGGGATTTGAACCCCCGACCGTCTGATTACAAATCAGGTGCTCTACCAGCTGAGCTACGCCAGCCCAAGCGTCCTCGCCTCACCTGCCTGCGGGCAAGCGAAAGCGGCGTGCCAGCAAGAAGGTTAGCATACCACCTAGCCACCAGCAAGGCTGAGATGATGGATCGGAACCGGCCTCTTCCGGCAATTTCGATGGCCGTGGCGGCCGGCAGGCTTTACTTTGCTACTACGCCCTGAGCAGCCCCTATCGTGGTGCCCAATCGTGAAGGGTCCGGCACAGACAGCAGGCGAGGAGAGCGCAGCTTGACTACCGGTAGCCTTGTGCACACTGATCCCGCTCCAAGCCAACCCCTCCACTATCGCGGCCATATCAGCGGCCTCGATCTGCTGCGCGGCCTCGCCATCCTGCTCGTTCTCCTCAACCACGCCTACCACCGCGAGTCCGGCGATCCGCCTTTGCACGGTCTGGCGGCACTCTGGATCTTTTTCGCCTCGGCGGGCTACCTGGGCGTGCATCTCTTCTTTGTTCTCTCCGGCTTTCTGATCACAGGCATCCTGCTGGACGGCAAACACCAGCCCGGGCGGGCGCGGCACTTCTATCTGCATCGCGCCCGGCGCATTCTCCCCGCGTATCTTCTGCTGCTGGGCCTGCTCCGGCTGACGCAGGTGGTGAGCTGGCGCTTTGTGCTGGCCGGCGTTTTGTTCATCGTGAATATGGGTCGGCTTCTCGGTGCCCGCCTCTCCGAGTACAGCTATCTCTGGTCGCTGGCGGTTGAGGAGCAGTTTTATCTTCTCTGGCCATGGGTGATCTGGCTCTGCCGGCGTAAAACCGTCTGGCGCGTGATCCTGGCTGGCCTGCTCCTGCCACCCTGCTTCCGGCTGGTCTCCTCGCTCAACGGCCAGGACAGCTACTTCAAAACGTGGGTCAACCTGGACTACCTGCTCTACGGCGCGGCCACCGCTTACCTGCTCCGCTCAGGGGGCCTGCACGCCGCAAATGTGCAGCGAACCACAAGATGGCTCTATGCGGGTTCAGCGGCAGGCATCCTCCTCTCAATCGTTGGCAGGTTTGCCTGGGCTAATGAGCTCTGGGCAGAGGTGCTCTTCAATGCCGTCGGCCGCACGCCGGAGATGCTGCTCTTTGTCGCCATGCTGCTGAGCGCGCTGATGGCCTACCAGCGTGCGCCCCAGCCGGCTGCCTCGCGCGGAGCCCGGTGGGCAGCGCGCGCCTGGCAGCTACCACGCCGGACGCTCCTCTTCCTGGGCTATATCAGCTACGGGCTTTATCTGGTCCACATGCTGGTCTTCAAGCTCTACGACCGGCAGGTTGCGGGCACCTGGCTCGGTGGCTACACAGGCAGTTTTGCGCTGCTTAACCTACGCGCCCTGCTTTGCGTCAGCGCCTCGGTGCTGCTCGCATGGCTTTCGCGCTGCACGCTCGAGAGATGGTTCCTGCGGCGCAACCGCTTGGCTCAGGGGTCAGCGCGCGCAGCGACTTTGGCTCCGCTTGCCGCTCCCTAAGCCTCGATCCTGCCCTGACCTTTCCTTCATCAGGCTCGCTCCCGTCACAGGTCTCTCTCGGACACAGTTCGGGGCTGCGCTCGCCAGGCACCTCAGGTGCGATGATGAAGTCATGCCTGCGGAGACTCCGAGCACCCCCTGGCGACGCCGCCCGCGCCTCCTCCTTGCTCTGATCGCGATCGGCCTGCTCCTACTCGGCGCCGCTCTCCTGCTGCGCCGGCAGCTGCCACCCGAGTGCGCCAGGCTGCTGCCTGAGTCCCAGGCCATCGTCTACTTCAACCTGCGGCCCCTGCGCGCAGCGACGCACTTCGACCAGCATCCTGTCGCGCATGCCCCTGAGTACCAGCGCTTTCTTGACGCAACCGGCATCAACTTCGAGCGCGACCTCGACGAAGCAGCCTTCGCGCTCAACCGCACCGCCGACCCGCTCGGCCCCAATGGACCGGTCGCCTACTCGGAGGTCTTCTCAGGCCACTTTGACGCGGCCCGACTCACCCGCTATCTCGCCCATGTGGCCGCAGCCCAGGAGAGCTATGCCGGCAAGACCATCTACGCCATACCTAACGCCGGGCGCACGGTCCGGGTCGCCCTGCTTGGCTCGGGCCTGGTGGCGATCAGCAATGCTCCGACCGCGGAGCAGATCCACTCCGTACTCGACCGGCACAGCAGCTCCCTATTGCTGGTCGGTGGCCCTTCCCTGCTGGCCAACCACTACAAGGACGTGCCGCTGCTTTCGCTCGCCTGGGGGCTCGGGGAGCTCGGGCTGCCTTTCGCGGATCATGGCACGCTCAGCCTAATGGGCCTGGTGCTGCCACTGCGGCTGGATACGACTTTTATCGCTTCGCTGCGCTGGACGGGCTCGCTCAGCCTGCGCGTGGAGCAGATCGCCCCCAGCGAGGGCGCGGCCGGCGCGGCGGCCGCCACGCTCCAGTCCCTGATCCATATCGGGCAGCTAGCAGAAAACAACCTGCCCGGCAGCCTGGTCGATGAGAACGCACGTGCCCTGCTGAACAGCGCAAAGGTGGTGCACTACAACGATCGGGCCGTCGTCACGGCGACACTACCGGGACACTTCTTCGAGAAGCTGATGGCCGCGCCTTAGGCCGTCACTCCGACAAATCAGGAGCCGCACCAATCGCCTCGGCTCGTGGATAGCCTTTCTTTGAGCAGGTAAAAGAGCCGTGCCGGAGGAGGTGGCGGGTAAGCGCAGGAGGCTGCTGCTTGGCTATGCGGACCGAGACGGCGACAGTAAGGCAACTGCGGGAGGCGCTGTTTAGCCGGGACCACCGGCGGACTGGCCTGCAGCTACCTGCTGCTCCATCGTCTCGCGGAGATACCTGTGCGGGTTCACCGGGGTATTGCGAATCCGGACCTCATAGTGCAGGTGGGGCCCGGTGCTGCGCCCGGCTGAGCCGACATAGCCGATCACCTGCCCCCGCTTGACCTGCTGGCCGGCCGCCACCGCAAAGCCGGAAAGATGCCCGTATATAGTCGAAATGCCCTGGCCGTGATCAACCACCATCTCACGCCCGTAGCCGTTTGCCGGCCCTGCCTTCTCGATGAAGCCATCAGCAGGAGCATGGATCGGGCTGCCGTAGGAGGTGGCGATGTCGATGCCGGCATGGAAGGCGCCTTCTCCATTGAACGGATCTAGCCTCTCCCCGAAGGAGCTGGTGACGCGCCCGATGACCGGCCAAAGCGAGGGGACATTGGCCTCGTCAACGGCATCAGAAGCCCCGGCGAGCGCGCCGGAGAAGTCAGCGGAGTCGCCGAAGCGGCGGCTAAGCAGCAACCCGGACTCCATCCGCCCGGAGAGCGCGGTGGTGCGGAGGGCGGTAAATTCATCAAGCGATCGGGCGTAGGCCTGCTGGTTGAAGCTACCCGGAGCGTCGGCCAGCGGCGCCGAGGCGGCCGCGGCCAGCCTACTCGCCGAGGCCTGGTGGAGGCCGTAAAGAGCGCTCACCTGGCTGGCCAGCGAACCAAGCGAGGCAGCCTGCACATCCTTCTGTTGAGCGACCCTTTCCAGTTGCGCGTAGTCCCTGCGCAGGCTCTCGCGCTGCAACCGGACCTGGTTGAAGCTGGCCGTCTTGAGCAACATGCGGCTGTAGGAGCCGGCCATGCCGGTGATGGTAAACGCGCCGACCAGCGCTGCTGCGACAAACATGGTCGCATAGTGGAGCGGGATCGGGACCTTACGGAGTCGCCCGTCCGCCTCACGCGTTACGAAGATAATGTAGAAGCGTTTCCGCACAAGCACTCTCGGTCACAAACGATGTGGGAGGGCAGACGGTACAAACACGCCGCCACTCTGTTCACGGTTTCTCCCGGCGTTCCTGGCAACCTTAAAGGCTCTTCCAGCTGGGGTGCAATGTGCCGTGTCTTGCTTCCTTAACGCTAACAGCCTGCATCGAAGCGGGTCAAATGGTAACCAGTGCCCTCGGCACCTTCCTTGACAGGAGTACCTCTAGTTCTAAGAAGCGATCACTCAGGTAACTGAATGCAGGTATCTTGTCATACAGTATCCAAAAAAGTCTTGCGCGGCAGGAAAATCGAATCTGATCAGTACAATGATCGTGATGAACACTGCCAAGATGATAGAAGCATTGGACGAAGAGCTGGCGCGGCTCCGCCAGATACGAGACCTACTCGCAGGAGACGCGCCTGAAGAGCCGGAGAAGCGAAAACGCGGGAGACCAGCGAAGACGGCCGCCAAGCCGGCTGCGCCAGTGGCCAAGAAGCGGAATCTGAGTGATGAAGCCCGGCAGCGTATCGCAGAAGCCCAGAAGCGTCGGTGGGCGGCGCAAAAGCAAGACACGAAGTAAAGCAACCCGCAGCCCTAGAATATCTGCTCCCCACATCTCGCCAAACCATTACCCCGCTCACTACGCTTCGTCTGCTAGCCGGCAGGCGAGGTCGTCGTGAGAGTCCCGCCCGCCACTCTCTCCTCTTGACTGCGGGTACTTGGGCGAACAAGCACTCCGGGCCCCCTCGCCGGCACTAACCCAGCTTGCCGCCACATCCTCTTAAAGCTAGACGCAGTATTCTGCTCTGCATGCCTCTGCCTCGCCCGGTAAAGTTCCCAGCCATCACCGCACGCAGCGTGCCTCAGCAGCACAGCGCTCCCGCTCCGGTGGGAGCCTTGGGTGAGCGCGCGCTGATCAAGCAAGTCCACAGGGCCTCGCGTGCAGGCAGCCAAGGCACGCCAGGCTTGCTCCGGCTCGGGATTGGGGACGATTGCGCGGTCCTCGGTCCCCGGCCAGGCGAGGAGCTGGTCGTGACCACCGACCTCTTCCTGGAGCAGGTTCACTTCCGCCGCGACTGGCACCAGCCGGAGGTTGCCGGGCATCGCTGCTTGGCGCGGGGGCTGAGCGATATCGCGGCCATGGGGGCCGTGCCGGCGGCTGTCTTTCTCTCATGGGCTCTTCCCTCCGAGCTGGCCGGCGCGTGGGCGACCCGGTTTCTGGACGGGCTCCTGCGCTTGGCCCGGCGGCACCAGGTGCCGCTGGCTGGCGGAGACACTGCGCAAGCTCCGCTGCTCCCTTTGCCGGGCAGGGACAAGCGGCGTGCCAGGCAGACCGCCGACGCGGCGCACCCTCGCCCTCGAGCCATCCAGGCCTTATTCGCGGCTGACATCGTGGTCCTGGGCACAGTGCCGCGCGGCCATGCGCTGCTGCGGTCCGGCGCGCGCGCGGGCGACGAGCTTTACGTGACCGGCCCACTCGGCGGCGCAGCGGCAGAGCTCGCCTCACTCGAGCAGTCTCCTCAGGGGTATGCCCACCTGGTGCGTGCCCGAGCGAAGCATCCGCATCTCTTCCCCCAGCCGCAACTCGAGGTGGGACGCACCCTGCGCGGGCTGGCGAGCTCGGCCATCGACCTCAGCGACGGCATCTCGACCGACCTGGCGCACCTCTGCGAGCAGTCGGGCGTCGCGGCTGAGATCGACGCAGCCCTGCTGCCCGTGCATGCAAAGGCTTCGCTCGACCAGGCGCTCCATGGCGGCGAGGACTACGAGCTGCTCTTTACCGTTCCCGCCGGTCGCCGCATGCCCAAGCAGCTTGCCGGCACGCCGATCCAGCGCATCGGCAGCATGGTAAAGGCCGGGCGAGGCCGCCCGCGCGTCACTTTGATCGGGGTTGACGGCAGGCGTGCCAGTCTTGCGAGTCAGGGTTGGGAGCACTTCCGCCACACCCCTCAATGAGGTGTGAGCCTGCGTGGCAAGCAGATCTGCTCTCAGCGTGAGTCGTTCCCTCCCGTGATGCGTTTCCTGCAAGATACGGCCATGGGTGCGGCGCGCAGGGTCTTTCCCCATCTCGAACGTTCATGAACTTGGTTTTGATACGGGAGAAGCCGCACCCGGCTCTTCTCGCCTGCATGCACCTGCCTGCACACGCCTGGAAGAGAACTGCTCTAGCATCGAGCTATGCACCCGCCTCAAACCACTTCCGCAGGCCGCCCTGTGCGTGTCCGCTTCGCTCCCTCGCCCACTGGCATGCTGCACGTCGGCAATGCGCGGACCGCACTCTACAACTGGCTCTTCGCCCGGCACTCGGGAGGAACCTTCGTGCTGCGCATCGAGGACACCGATGCCGAACGCAGCGAGGAGCGCCACGAGACCCGGCTGATGGAGGACCTGCTTTGGCTGGGACTCGGCTGGGGCGAGGGCCCGATGGTCGGCGGCCCCCACGCGCCCTACCGGCAGAGTGAGCGCCTGGCCATCTACGCCGCGCACACTGAGCAGCTGCTCGCGAGTGGGCACGCCTACCGGTGCTTCTGCACGATCGAGCAACTGGAGGCAGATCGCCAGCAAGCGCTGGAGACCCACCAGCCGCAGAACTACCAGGGCCGCTGCCGCGCGATCACGCCCCAGGAGTCGAACGCCCGGGCTGCCGCAGGCGAGTCCTTTGCGGTTCGCCTGCGCGTGCCCGACCACCCCCTGCGATTTCACGACCTGGTCCGCGGCGAGATCGAGTTTCCCAGCGAGACGGTCTCGGACCCGGTGATCGTCCGCTCCGGAACCGTCCGCTCCGGGACCGTTCTGTCCGGAACCGTTCTGTCCGGGACAACCCAGTCCGGGACAAACGAGTCCGGGACGAACGATTCCGGGACAAACGAGCCCGGCAAGAACGCGCACAGCGGCGTGCCGGTCTACAACTATGTTGTTACCGTTGACGACGCGCTGATGGGCATCACGCACGTGATCCGCGGCGACGATCATATCTCCAACACTGCCCGCCAGGTCGCCATCTACGAAGCCTTTGGCTGGGCACCGCCTGAGTTCGCGCATCTTTCGACGATCCTCGGCGGTGACCGCGAGCGACTCTCCAAGCGTCATGGCGCAACCTCGGTGGCCAGCTTTCGCGAGATGGGCATCCTGCCCGAGGCGCTGGTGAACTACCTGGCCCTGCTCGGCTGGGGCGCCGAGGGTGGGACGCGCGAGACCTTTTCTGCCGAAGAGCTAATCGCCGAGTTCAAGCTCGAGCGGGTCACCGCCTCGCCTGCCGTCTTTGACTGGGACAAGCTGCACTGGCTCAATCGCCACTACCTCAAGCAGGCAGACCCGGGGCGCCTTCGCGAGCTAGCCTGGCCTTATTTTGTCGCCGCCGGTATGCTGCCGGACCGGGATGCGGGCAGTGCCGAAATCTCGGCCTGGCTGGAGATGGTGATCAGCCTGCTGCTGCCCTCGCTCGATCAGCTTGACGAGCTACCGGCGAGATCCCAGGCGTTGCTCACCTATGACCCGGCGGCCGCGCGGGGCTCGGCCGAGAACGCCGTTCTGCTCGCAGGCGAGGGCGCTCAGCGCGTGCTTGCTGCCTTCGCCGCGCGGCTTGGTTCAGCCGACGCGCCGCTCACGCCCGAGACCTTCAAGCTCTGGATGAACGAGATCAAGGCTGAGACCGGCGTCAAGGGCAAGGACTTATTCCATCCGCTTCGCATCGCGCTGACTGGCTCTCACTCGGGGCCGGAGTTTGACAAGCTGATCCCGGTCATCGAGCGTGGCGCGGCGCTCGCGCTGCCGGTGCACGTGCCGAGCGTTCGCGAGCGGATCGAGAGCTTTCTGGCGTGAGCGATCAGGAGGAAAGCGCGGTCGCGGTGAAGCGGGCAACGCTGGACGCCTTCGCGCACCATTGGACGGCGACGGTGCTACGCGAGCGCCCGCTGATCCTGCCCCGTCGACGCTACGTGTATCCGCGCGAGGCCGAGGAGATCGAGCGCGGCGCGCTGGAGCTGCTGGTCCATCCCGGTGGTCCGGGTGATTGCAAGAGTCCAGACCGCCCAGATCGGCTAAATCTTCCGCATCGCTCACAACACCCAAATCTTCCGGATCGCCCAGATCGCGCCGAGCCTTTTCTAGCGACCTGCGCTCTCGGCTTTGCCGACCCGATCGCGCCGACAGGCGTGTGGAGCTGCCCGCATCCAGACCAGCTCTGCGCAGTCGCCGGCGGCTACGCGTACCTGATCGATACCCGCACCCCGGAGCGCTTCGAGCAGGTCGCCTACCGGCCCGTGCTGAACATACACGCGGCTGCAAGCCAAGGGCTGCTCCTTTTCGTCGGCAACCAGAGGATCGTGGCCTACAACGCGCAAGGCCGCGCCTGGGAGTCGCCCCGGCTGTCTGATGAAGGCATCGACATTACAACGCTCGACCGAACCCACCTCCACGGCACCGGCTGGCAGCTCGCGACCGACATGCAGTTTGCGTTTTGTGTCGATCTCCGCACAGGCATGCTTACCCTAACGTCGGCGAGTGGAAACGGCATAACTCGCCAAATCTAGGTGAGATACCATGCTCTTCTCCGTGCTCCAGGTGCTTCCACGGACCATGACGAAGGAAGAAGTGATCAAGAAAGAAGAGCTGTACAAGTGCAAGCTTGGGACGCGCGTCGAAGGTCTTAATTCCTGACAATCTCGAATCAATCCGCTATGAAGTCGTTGCGATCTTATAGAAGCTGAGCGCGGCGTCGCCCTGTTCGAGGACGCGCGTGCGCTCGAGCGATCCGTAGCAGTCTTCGGGCACGACTTCGTTTGCACCGCGCCGCGAGCGGCGGTGCTCGGCGACCACGATCGCGCCCGGCGCAAGCAGGGCTCTTGTTTCGCCGCCGAGCAGCTCTAGCGTGGCTGCGTACTCCGCGGCGTAATCGTAGGGCGGGTCGAGAAAGAGGATGTCAAAGCCAGGGAGGCTCCTGGCGGCACACCGGCGCAGCCATGGGCCGACTGCCTGAGGCTCAACAGAGTAGCCGGTGGTCAGCTTGAGTGCTGCAAGGTTGGCGCGGATCGAGGCCAGGGCCGGCGCGGCGTTCTCGACGAAGACGACGCGTTTCGCGCCGCGGCTAAGTGCTTCGATGCCGTTTGCGCCTGAGCCTGCGTAGAGGTCGAGGAAGCTGGCGCCGGCCAGCCGCGGCGCGAGCACGTTGAAGAGAGTTTCGCGCAGACGGTCGGTGGTCGGGCGAGTGTCCAGACCGCGCGGCGCAACCAGGGTGCGGCGACGATACTCTCCGGCAATCACCCGCATGACCGTATGCTAACTGGCGAGTGCCGGCGTGGAGCAAGGCCAGAGCAAGCCCGCACACTCTTCTACAATTGCTTCCAAGCGTGCTGACGTCCGCACGAGCACGAGAGGCACGATGCGCGGCTGGTCATTTCCGTTAGGGCGCTGGTTCGGGGTGGACCTGCGCATCCACGCCTTCTTCCTCCTCCTGCTCGCCTTCTGCCTGTTCTCGACCAGCATCGGCAATGTTTCGGGCTGGCGCGGGATCGCGCTTTGGCTGGTGCTGCTCTCGGCTGTGGCCGCGCGCGAGGTAGCCCGCACCCTGGCTGCGGCCTACCATCGCGTCGGCCTGCGCAGTATTCTGCTGCTGCCCATCGGCGGCCTCTTCTCCTACGCCGACCCGGAGAGTGCCGAGCGCGCAGCCGCAAACCCAGGGCACCTGGCCATCGCCGCCGTTGGGCCGCTGGCTAACCTGCTACTCGCGGCGCTGCTCGCCGGCCTCGTCCACGGGGCAAGCCCGCTGGTTGACCTCGCCGGCCGCCCCTGGATCACGCCGACCCACCTGATGCGCTCGGCTGTGTGGCTCAACCTGGCACTTGGCCTGCTCAACTTCTTCCCCGCCTACCCGCTCGATGCCGGCCGCCTGCTGCAGGGCGGCTTTGCGCGCAAGCAGGGTGCAGAGGAGGCCAAGCGCCATGCCTCGGGGATGGGCCGCATCTTTGGCGTGGGCGCCATGGTCGCAGGACTGGCGCTGCTCGCACTGCCCTTGCCTGCGCTCTCCTCCACACTCAGCCCGTGGCTGATCGCGGGCGGCTTCTTCATCGCCATCGGCGCGCAGCTTGAAGACCAGGGCGTACTCTTCCAGTCGGTCGTCGACACGGTGCGGATGAAGGACGTGATGCTCACAGACTTTGTCGCCATGAGTCCATCCGACACGCTCGAAGACGCCTTCCACCGCAGCATTCACAGCCTGCAGGACGACTTTCCCGTCGTGCGGGGCAACCGAGTGGTCGGCGTGGTCTCCCGCCAGAGCATCCTGGAGGCCCTGCGAGGCGAGGGCAACGGCTATGTGCAGGGAGTGATGACACGTAGCTTCCAGGTCGCGATGCCCGATGACTCGCTCGGCACCATCATCCGCAGGATGCGCCGAGGACGCATGGCGCTGGTGCCTGTCGCAGAAGGCGACCGCGTAGTGGGAGTGGTGACCCTGCAAAACCTGATGCACAGCATGGGGCCCTTGTCCGAGCAGCGTAAGCTGCGGCCGGAGAGCTAGATGCGTGTGCCGAGTGGCTGCCCGGATGCCTGAATTTCGTGACCGAGATGCATCTGGCGAGCCGCATGGCGAGTCCCGTGATGAGTCCTGGAATCGGGATGAGTCTAGGAATAAGGACGCGCCGGAAGACCGTTCCAGCCACCCGGCATGGCGGGGCGAGGGGCCAGACGAGGGGCAGGATGAGGAGCAGGCCGCCGAAGGCGTACAGACTGGGGACTCCCTACCCGAGGCAACGCTTGACGCCGGCCGCCCTCTTGCTCCCGGACTTTACCTAGTCGCGACGCCCATCGGGAACCTCGAAGACATCACCCTGCGGGCGCTTCGGGTCCTGCGATCGGTCGACCGGATCGCCTGCGAAGACACCCGCCAGTCCCAGAAGCTGCTCAATGCGTACGGCATCACGACCTCAACCATCAGCTGCCACGCGCACAACGAGGGCACACGCACGCCGGAGCTCCTAGCACTGCTTGCCGACGGCGGGCGCGTGGCCCTGATCTCGGACGCTGGCACCCCTGGCATTTCAGACCCCGGCATGCACCTGGTCTCGGCCGCGCTCGCGGCAGGCATTGCCGTCTTTCCGGTGCCTGGCGCCAATGCCGCGCTGAGCGCGCTCGTGGCTTCAGGGCTCGGGACGGAGCGATTTGTCTTCCACGGCTTTTTGCCGGAGAAGGCCGGCGCGCGGCGCACCGAACTCGAGCGGCTCGCCGGAGCCTCGTCTGGAGAGTTGGCGACGCTGATCTTCTATGAGGCCCCGCACCGCATCCTTGAGACCTTGGCGGACCTCGCCCTGGTCTGGCCACGGGCCCGCGTTGTGGTAGCGCGCGAGCTGACCAAGCTGCACGAGGAGTTTCTTCGCGGAAGACCAGCCGAGATCGCTGCCGTGCTCGGCGACCGCGAGCGGGTGCGTGGAGAGATGGTGGTGCTGGTCGAGCCGGAGGCGCAAGGGCAGGTCTCAGGAGAGAAGCTCCCCTCGATCGGCATGCGGGTCGCCGAGCTGATCGGCACCGAGGGTTTGGAGGAAAAGGACGCGCTGAAACGCGTGGCCCGAGAGCGTGGATTAGGCAAGAGCGAAGCCTACCGCGAGCTGCAGCGCGAGCGAGCTAGGCGGTAGTTCTACCAGGGTGTGCTCTCTTACGTGCTGGCTGAGCGAGCAGCGGGTAGTGAGCCGGTCACTTTGCCTGGAGAATTGTGCCCTAGGCACCTAAGAGCATCGGCGCCCTGCACGCTTAGAGGATTGTCATCCTGAGCGCAGCGAAGGATCTGCCTTTTGTTCTTGGCCTCGCTGGCCCCTCATGTGGCTGGAGTGTGTTGACCCACTCTGGGCTGACTCCTTCCGGCTTTCGGCAGGGCCGAGCTGCTACCACGCACCTTGGCTTCGGCGCTGCTGTTCCCTGACGTGTGCTTAGCTACAAGGCCTGCGCTGCAGCGGCGGCCGAGGCCCAGGCCCACTGGAAGTTGTAGCCGCCGAGCTGGCCGGTGACGTCCACGACTTCGCCGATGAAATAGAGCCCGGGCTGGCGGCGCGCTTCCATGGTGCCGGCCGACAGCTCGTCGGTCGCGACGCCGCCGCCCGTCACCTCCGCCTTCTCGTAGCCTTCGGTGCCCGATGGAGTGAGGGGCCAGGCGTGGAGCGTCTGCTCGGCGGCGATGAGAGCCGGGGTGCGCCAGCTTGCCGGCGGCGCGACCGCGAGCAGCCTCTCGGCCAGACGGCGCGGCATCGCGGCCTGCCAGGCAGCGGAGGCCGCCGCTGTGTCCCGCCGAGCGCCAGGCACCTGCAGCGGCGCGGTCACCTGGCGGCCGGGAGCCAGGTCGAGCTCGAGCGACTCACCGGGCTGCCAGTAGGAAGAGGCTTGCAGGATCGCGGGGCCGCTCAGTCCGCGATGGGTGATCAGCAGCTTGTCGCGAAAGCTGATCTGTCCCCGGTCAACGGGCCGTACTCGGTCAAGGCCCCGATCAGCGCCGCGGCCCTGATCAAAGCTTGGCTTCCGGCCTTGATCCCGCGCGGAGCCCGCGCTGACCACTGCCTCGGTTGCCACGCCGCTCAGCCCTTCAAAGCGCGCTCGGTCCTCCCGGTCAAAGAGCAGCGGCACCAGAGCCGGGCGCGGGTCCACCACGCGCAGAGCAAACTGGCGCGCGAGCTCATAGCCGAAGCTGGTCGCGCCCAGCTTGGGGATCGAGAGCCCTCCGGTGGCAATGACCAGAGCAGGAGCTGTGTAGCAAGCAAGACCATCGGCCTCCACCTGGACTCGATAGCCACTCTCCACCCGCTCTACAGAGCGGACCCGGCACTCCAGCTTGACCTCGACGGAAGCCCGGGCGCACAGGTCAAGCAGCATCTCGACGATCTGGCTCGCGGAACCATCGCAGAAGAGCTGCCCGGGCGCCTTGTGATGGTAGGCGATCCCGTATCGCTCGACGAGCGCGACGAACTCCTGCGGCGTGTAGCGCGCAAGGGCGGATTTGGCGAAGTGCGGATTCTCCGACAGGAAGTGGTCGGGCCGGGTATTCAGGTTGGTGAAGTTCGAACGGCCCCCGCCGGAGATCAGAATCTTGCGCCCGGCACGCGGCGCATGATCGAGCAGCAGCACCCGGCGTCCGCGCTCCCCGGCAAGCGAGGCGCAGAGAAGCCCGGCTGCGCCTGCGCCGAGAATGATCGCGTCATATCGCTGGCCGGTCGCATGCGAGAGAGGCACACCTCAAGAATAGCTGCCGTGCTCACCGATCCACTCCCTGCTCTGCAAGCGCCGCAGGCCGAGTACCCGTCACGAAGTGACCGCAAGCCGCGCAGGGGGTCTTCAATCTATCGAACTTCGATCACCGCCAGCCCGCTGGGCGGCAGCTTGATCGTCAGCTTGGAGCCGCTTAGCGCGGCGGGCTCAGCCGGGGCGAGGGTACCCACCCGCTTGAGCGAGGCAATCTGGGCCAGGCTCGGGTACGCGGGTGAGCCCATCGCCTTCCACGCGCTCAAAGTGTCCCCATGCTGCGCATCGACCCGGCGCACCCTGGCCGTGGCCCCGGTGCGCAGGCCAGCCAGGTCAAGGGTGATCGTCTTCGCAACCGTGCTCGCCGCGACCGGCGGCTCGACCAGATTCCATAGCGCAAGCACCAGGGTTCCATCAGCGCGGCGGGTGGCGAGTACATCCTTAATCTCAGCCGGAGCCTCAGTCGGCAGGCGCGTCTCGCCAAGCGTATGCAACAGGCTGAAGGCCAGCAGCGCGGGCTTCGGGATGTCGCGCTCCGCGATCAGCCCATAGCCGCCATAAAACGGCGTCTTGACGACACCCTGCTCCTCAAAGACATCCGAGAAGTCCCAGTAGGACATAACCTGCACCAGACCGGCGCACTGGAGGATGGTGTCGGCCATCCAGGGGCCCTCGTAGATCGAGTCGGTGATCTCGGTCTCATTGGCGTAGGTCGCATTGAACTCGCTCCAGATGAGCGGCATCTTCGGCATCGCCGAGGCCAGGATCTGCGCGTGCACCTTCGCGACCGCGGCCGCGACCATCTGGTGCGGAGCCACAGGTCGCTTGTCTCCGAAGACATCCTGCGAGACGTCGTTGCCATACACGTGGGTGGAGACAAAATCGAGTGGCACGTGGGTGGCCGCGGCGTGCGCGATCATCGCATCGACCCAGGCTGCCTGCGCGGTTGCCGGGCCTCCGATACGCAGCCGCTGGTTGACTCCCTTGATGGCGCGCGCCGTGTGATCGTAGAGCTCAAAGTAGGTCTGCTGCGCCGGACGGCCGGTCCAGAAGTCGATGTTCGGCTCGTTCCACACTTCGAAGTACCAGCTCGCTACCTCGTCGATGCCGTAGCGGGCGACCAGGTGCTGCCCGAAAGCGGTGATGAGCTCGTCCCATTTGGCGTAGTCAGCCGGCGGTGAGACGATCTGCTTGTACCAGAAGGCGTGGTAATCCATGCGAGCAGCCAGCTTCTTCGGCATAAAGCTGATCTCGACAAACGGCTTCACGCCCTCGGCGAGCAGGCCGTCGTAGACCTGGTCCACATAGGACCAGTTGTAGACCGGCTTGCCCTGCGCATCCTCGTCGTAGACGCCCATATCGTCATCGAGAATGGCGTGGAAGCGGATGTATTGAAAGCCGGTTGCCTGCTTGACCGTGCGAAGATCCTTGCGATAGTCGTCGCGCATGGCGAGCACGGCTCGCCCGGAGCCGAACATCTGCTCCCAGAAGTGAGGAAAAGGCGTACCCGTGGCGCGGGTGTTGATCGTGACAGCCTCAGCCGGCGCCTGCGCCTGGACTTGAGCCTGGAGCTGCGCGAAGCCGCCTGTGGCGGCTAAGGTACCGGCCGCAAGAAGAAGCGCGTAAGAAAAGAAGCGGTGCATACCACCTGGCCTTGCTTGAAGATGGATTGTCGATGCCGAACCAGTGTAAGCCGCTCGGAGGGTCAGCCGTCTAGGCCGAAGGCCGCTCTATCTGGGCCCGCCACCTGTTAACTCGCCATCTGCTGCCCAGTCTGGTCAGCTTTCAGCTCCACCCCTCATAGCTCACGGTGGAGCGCACTTTCGATCCATTCAATGCTTATGTGTGGCGCGGCCTTGCTATCTGACCCTCTTCAAGGGTTTGATGAACGAGTACAAAGCAGAAGAAGCGCCATGGGGAAACTATTGCCGCGAGCATGGCATCTACAAGGCCTTATGACGAGCAGGCTCAACTATCTGGCATCGTTTCTGGCACCGACAAAGGAGAGGTTAAGTCACACACGCGTTCTCGCACACGGGATGGAACAGAGCGGGGCGCGGGGAGACTGGAACACAACGAATGGTTGAAGCTGTTGTTCTCTGGAACGAGCCGAACAATCTCTCTCACTGGAACTTTCACCTCGACCCCGGCTGGGAGCGCTTCGCCGCGATGGTCAAGGCTGCATCGCAAGCCATCCGGCGCGTCAACCCGGCGCTGCCGATTGTGCTTGGCGGCGTCTCCTCATGCGACTGCGACTTTCTCCACAACATGCGCCGGCAGGGCGTTATGCAAGCCGTCGATGCGGTAGGCGTTCATGGCTTTCCGCTGGATTGGAATCACTGGTCGATCCATGACTGGCCGCTCCGCGTGGCGGAGGCGCAGCAAGCCTCGGGCTTGCCCGTGTGGGTGACCGAGGTCGGCGCGTCGTCTTTCGGAGCCGAGGAGGTGGCGGCCTTTGGGCTCAACTGCACTCTGCCTCTGCTTCGCGGGTGCGCGGAGAGAGTGCACTGGTACTCGCTCTTTGACCTGCCCCCCAGCTGGCCGGCAGAGACGCGGCACAAGGAGGCCGAGGGCTCCAGCTACTATCGCCACTACTACATGGGGCTGCTGAAGCATGACGGCACGCCCAAGAGCTTTGCAGACGACTTCCCGCTCGACGGGGAGATTGGGCTGTGCCAGTGGTTTCACTTCGAAGACCCGCGCCTAGACCAGGCAGTGGCGTGGATGCTTACCCATAACGTGCGCTACCTGCGGACTGGACTCAGCTGGGCTGACAGCTTTCGCCCCGGCGCGGAGGCCTGGTTTGATCGCATGATGAGCGCGCTGGCACCCTTCGAGGTGGCACTGACCCTCTGCTTTACTCCGCAACATTTGGGCCTGGAGCCGCACCATACCAGCCCGCCGCGCGACAATGACGACTACGCATCGTGGGCGGCGTGGGCGGTCGAACGCTACGCTCCTGCGGCCCCCGTTGTGCCTCAGCCAGGTACCTCTTCGGTCTCAAGGGAGCAAGCGCAGAGAGAAAAAGAGGTTGCATCAAGCCTATGAGCAAGCAGGTACTTATCACCGGGGGCGCGGGCTTTGTGGGCTCGCATGTGGCCGACGGCCTGCTGCTTGCAGGCCATCGTGTCCGTGTTCTCGACGAGCTGAATCCTCAGGTGCACCCACGTGGCCAACGGCCTACGTATCTCTCCCCCGAGGTCGAGTTGGTGGTCGGCGATGTGCGTGACCCGAAGATCCTTCGCCAAGTCTTGCCCGATGTGGATGTCATCTACCACTTTGCCGCGACCGTTGGCGTGGGTCAGTCCATGTACGAGATCAGCCGCTACATGAGTGTGAACACGCAGGGTACGGCTGAACTCCTGCAGGCCATTCTCGATCTGAAGCTGGCGCCGGAGAAGCTCGTCGTGGCCTCGTCGATGTCCATCTACGGGGAAGGCCGTTACCTGTGTCCGCAGACAGAGCGGTCTGTCCATCCTTCGGTACGCTCGCTGAAGCAACTGCGAGCCTCCCGCTGGGAGCTCGAGTGTGAGGAGTGTGGAGCGGTGCTGGTACCCGCGCCCACCGGTGAGGACAAGCCTTCCGAGATCAACTCCATGTACGCGCTCTCGAAGCGCGACCAGGAGGAACTCTGCATGATCTTCGGGCGCACCTATGGGCTGCCGGTGACCGCGCTTCGCTTCTTCAACATTTACGGTACGCGCCAGTCGCTTTCCAATCCCTACACCGGCGTGGCCGCCATCTTCGCCTCGCGCATGCTCAACGGCCAGGCTCCGCTGGTCTTTGAGGATGGCGAGCAGATGCGCGACTTTGTGAGTGTGCACGACATCGTACGCGCCAACCTGCTGGCGATGGAGCGGCCTGAGTCAAACGGCCAGGTGATCAACATTGGCAGCGGTCAGCCGATCAGCATTCGCCGGGTAGCTGAGATCCTCGCCCGTTCGCTCGGCGTTGACCTGGAGCCGGTCATTACCCATAAGTATCGCGCCGGAGATATACGTCACTGTTATGCTGACATATCGCGGGCGCGACAGCTGCTCGGCTACGAGCCGCAGGTGACACACGAGGCAGGCTTTCTTGAACTGGCCGCGTGGCTCGAGTCGCAGGAGGCAGAAGACCAGGCCGATGCGATGCTCCAAAAACTGACCACTTACGGACTTACCGCTTAACCTAAAACGCAGGAAACGCAGGGAACGATACGCATGGCAGCAGAAGGACAACGCGGTTTGCGCCAGGTCCTCGTCACCGGAGGCGCCGGCTTTGTTGGTTCCAACCTGGTAGCGCGATTGCTCGAGGATCAGGACAACCAGGTCACAATCTTTGATAATCTCGGCCGCCGCGGCGTGGAGCACAATCTCCGCTGGCTGCAGAGCCTGCCGCACAAGGGACGCCTGCGCTTTACGCATGGCGATATCTGCCAAGCAAGTGAAGTAGGGCAAGCGACTCGGCAAGCCGATGAGATCTACCATCTGGCCGCACAGGTAGCCGTCACCAGTTCGGTGGACGAGCCTCGGCGCGACTTTGCAGTGAACGCCGAGGGAACAGTCAACGTGCTTGAAGGAGCACGCCAGGGCGGCCGCCAGCCTATGGTCTTTTTCACTTCAACGAACAAGGTTTATGGCGGCCTAGACTCAGTGAGTGTCCGCGAACATCAAGACGCGTATCGCGCCTGTGATCCCGATTTTCGCGGAGCGAGCGAGTCAACCCCGCTCGACTTTCACTCGCCTTACGGCTGCAGCAAAGGGGCAGCCGACCAGTATGTTCGCGACTACGCGCGAATTTACCAGCTACCCACGATTGTCTTTCGGATGTCTTGCATCGCGGGTCCTCGGCAGTTCGGCAATGAAGACCAGGGCTGGGTGGCGCATTTTCTTTACTCCGTCCTTGCACACAGGTGGATCACGATCTATGGCAATGGCCTCCAGGTACGCGACATCCTCCACGTGGAGGATCTCGTGGACGCGATCCTGGCTGCGCGCGCTAACCTGAACGTAACTCGTGGAGAGATCTACAATGTCGGCGGAGGAACAGGTCAATCCGCGTCAGTGCTCGAGATGCTGCGGCTAATTGAAGACATGAGCGGGGTCAAACCGCGCATCCGCCACGCCGCGGTACGCCCTGGGGATCAGCCCCTCTACATCTCCGACAACAGCAAGCTTGCCTCACAAACCGGCTGGCGCCCACGCCGACCCTTGATGACGATCCTCGCAGACATACACTCGTTCTGGCAGAGTCATCGTCCTCTCATCGAGGAGCTGACCTCGCAGGGCCTCAATGCCCAACGCGAAACCCTGATCGCGGACGAGGTCGCCTGATGCGCTACGCACTCGTCAACCCGCACTGGTACTTCGAGGGGTCAACTTACTTCGGCTCGCAGCAGCCCGTGATGCCGATCGAGCTGCTTTCGGCACAAGCGATGTTGCGCCAGGCCGGCCAGGATGTGTTGCTGGTCGACGCCTTTCTCGAGCGCTTGAAGCCTGAGCAAGTCGCTCGACGCCTCGATGCTTTTCAGGAAGATTTCCTCGTTCTACCTACGACCAATTCCTATCTCTTCTGGCGGTGTCCGCAACCTGAACTTCGCATCCCGCGGCAGTGGCTGCAGGCGCTTGGCCGCTCCTCTACCTCGGTGCTGATCGGCCCTCACGGGTCTGTCACGCCCCGAGCCACGCTGCTAAAAACGGGAGCCGATATTGTCCTGCGCGGCGAGCCTGATCAGACCCTGCCCATGCTGGCCGACACTGCCCGCTATGCCATTCCTGGTTGCGTGTGGATCGAAGATGGCCGCATCGCTGCGTCGCCGGAGTCGCTTGGCGTGACCGACATGCGCGCGCTCGGGCCAGTCGACTACTCAGAGTATCCTGTCGAGCTGCACACCCATAAGCATCATGTCTTTACTGAATTGGCAGGCCTCGGCGCCGAGGTAGAGTTTGCGCGCGGTTGCCCCTACGCCTGCACCTTCTGCAATAAGACGACTTTTCGTAATAAGTATCGGGAGCGAGAAGTAAGTGCCGTACTCGACGAGATCGATGCGCTCATCGCGCGCGGCGTGACCTACATCTACTTTATCGATGAGATCTTTGGTGTCGGCAGGCAGGTACGGGGGCTGCTCGAAGCCATAGCCGAGCGTCCCCTCTCGATCGGCTTCCAGTCGCGCATCGACCTATGGGATGAAGCTTCGCTCGACCTGCTGGCTCGCGCGCATTGCGTTTCTTTCGAGTGTGGCATCGAGTCGATCACCAAAGAAGGCCGCGACGAGATGAACAAGAACTGCCGGCTCGCCAATGAGCGCATCGCCGAGCTGCTCATCTACGCCAGGCAGCGGATCCCCTGGGTGCAGGCCAACCTGATCAAGACCGTGCATGACGACCTGGCGGCCGTAATGGCATTCCAGTCGCAACTCAAAGCCCACGGTGTCTGGGTCTCAGAGCCCGTGCCGATGTTTCCTTTTCCGGGTTCGCCGCAGTATGTGGAGACCTTTGGCACCCAGCCGGACGATCAAGCCTGGGAGCGCGCGCACACGCACTATCTCGGCCTTTTCTCAGAGAAGGGCTTCAGCGATATACAGGAGCAACGCCCCGCCACGCTGCAGGAGCTCGAATGCGCCTGCTGATCACCACCGACACGGTGGGGGGCGTTTGGACGTACACCAAAGAATTGACCGAGGGCATGCTCGCGCAGAATCACAGCGTGATGCTGCTGAGTCTGGGTCGTAAGCCGTCACCCGATCAGGTGGCGTGGGTGCGCAGGATTGAAGCACGTGCGACGACTCAGACATTTCGCTACGTCGCGACCAGCTATTCGCTCGAGTGGATGCAGACAAATGCTGCTTGCTACTCAGCTGCCGAGCCTGTACTTCTAAGGCTGATCCGATCATGGCGGCCAGACATCCTGCACCTGAACCAGTTCTGTTTTGGCGCCTTGCCTACCGATGTTCCCAAGGTTGTCATCGCGCACTCAGATGTAATGAGCTGGAGTGAGGCCTGCAGGGGCGAGTTGCCCGCCGACTCCCCGTGGTTTCGCCACTATCGGCGAGTCACCAGCGAAGGTCTGGCGCAGGCAAACGCCGTTGTTGCTCCGACTCGATGGATGATGAAGGCTCTCTGCGCGCATCACGCCGTGGTCCCTCATCGAAGGGTGATTGCCAACGGACGCGCCCTGCCCCACCGAACTACTAACGCTCCCAGGAAGCTCCAGGCGGTCACGATCGGTCGGGTATGGGACGAGGGGAAGAACATACGCGTGCTGGAGGAGATAAGCTCGCCTATGCCGGTGCTGGTGGGCGGCGAGCTATCTCTTGATTCAGAGCCACCGTTCACCTCGTCTCGGCTCAAGTTACTTGGGCCACTCTCAGAGGAAGCAACACTGCGGCTCTTCGCCGAGTCCTCCATCTACATCGTCACTTCGCGTTATGAGCCGTTCGGCCTTGCACCGCTTGAGGCCGCGCTCTCAGGCTGCGCGATCGTTGCGCACGATATTCCAAGCCTGCGCGAAGTGTGGGGCAAAGCGGCATACTACTTTCAATCGGCGGATGCGTTAGAGCGGCTGCTCCACGCCCTCCATGCAGACCGTGCGCTGCTCGCTCGTGCTGCGCTCCACGCTCAGACCAGGGCCCACACATTGTTCTCACGCAGTGGAATGATTGACGCCTATCTCGCGCTCTACGCGAGGCTCGGCGCACCCGCAGCCTCGCTCACCAACGTAGAGGCGCCCGCGCAGCATGCCTCGTAAGCTCACGATCGCGTTTTTCGTGCATGCGCTGCGCTCAGACTGGAACAATGGCAACGCGCACTTTTTGCGAGGCCTGGTTCGGGCACTTGGCACAGGGGCCGGCGCTGCTCTCATAGATCCAAGCCTCGCCTTCCAGGGCCATAGCGTCACTGTCTTTGAGCCAGTCAGCAATTGGTCAACCGAGAATCTGGCCACTGAAGCCAGAGGTCCCGCTTCGCTCCAGCAATTCGCAAGCCTCTACCCGGATCTCACCGTCGTTACGTATGCTGACGATCCTAGAGCCTTGCGCGCACATTTAGCTGAGCAGGAGATTGTCATCGTGCACGAGTGGAACGAGCCCTCGCTGATTGAGCAGATCCTCTCGCTGCGCGATGAGCTGGGTTTTCGCGCGCTTCTTCATGACACCCATCACCGCGCCAGCTCCAGCCCGGCCCAGCTTCAGCTCTTGCAGGTGGGCCGCTTTGATGGAGTGCTCGCCTTTGGCGAAGCATTGCGATCGATCTATCGAACGCGGTTCAACATCGAGCGAGTGTGGACACTGCACGAAGCAGCAGACACGAGCGTCTTTTATCCTCGAGAGGCCGAGAAGCAGGATGATCTCGTGTGGATCGGCAACTGGGGCGATGACGAGCGTTCGCGAGAGATCCGCGAGTTTCTCGTCGCGCCCGCCGCTGCTCTTCCGTCGCGAAGCTTTCGCGTCTACGGTGTGCGCTACCCGCAACAGGGTCTCGAGGCACTCGCATCCGCAGGTATCTGCTTTGGTGGATACTTGCCGAATCTCGACGCACCAGAGGCCTACGCTGCGGCCAGGATCTCGGTCCATATTCCTCGCCAGCAGTATGCGGGAGCGATGACCGGGATCCCGACGATCCGCGTCTTTGAAGCGCTCGCCTGCGGTATCCCGCTGGTCTCCGCGCCCTGGCAGGATATCGAACACTTATTTCAACCCGGCGACCTGGTGTTTGCGCGATCTTCGAGCGAGATGGTTGAGCAGGTCGAGCACCTATTGAACCATTCTGACGCTGCCCACGCGCAAGCGGAGAGGGGGCTAGGTACAGTGCTTGCACGGCACACCTGCGCCCATCGAGCGCAGGAGCTTACCGCTATTTGCGAAGAGGTGCTTGCCTAAATGAAAATCTTTGCTTTTGGCTCATCGATTGTCTCGTCTTATTGGAACGGAGCGGCGACTTACTACCGTGGTGTGTATAAGTACCTCGCGCGGCGCGGTCATTCGATCACCTTCGCCGAGCCCGACGCATATGGTCGCCAGCAGCATCGGGACTCGGATGACTTTTCTTTTGTGGAGTCTCTTGTCTACGACCCGAAGTTAGACCTGCAGCGTATGCTTGCCATCGCGCGCACGGCTGACGTCGTAGTGAAGCATTCAGGCATCGGAGTCGGCGATGAAGAACTCGAGCATCAGGTGCTGACCTGCCAGCCGCGTGCGTTGGTGTGCTTCTGGGACGTAGACGCACCAGCGACGATGGCTCGCATGAACGCCAATCCTGAAGACGCGTTCGCGCGCGCGCTGCCACGCTACGATCTCGTTCTAACCTATGGCGGCGGCCCTCAAACCAGGAACCATTACTTACGCTTTGGCACGCAGACTTACTACTCCATCTACAACGGGCTCGACCCTGAAACGCACCACCCTGTTGACCCGGACCCTGCCCTGAGCTGCGACGTAGTCTTTCTCGGCAATCGCCTGCCAGACCGTGAAGCACGGGTCGACGAGCTCTTCTTCAGAGCAGCCGCGCTGGCTCCCGATCGCCGCTTTCTGCTTGGTGGGGAAGGTTGGCAGGATAAGGCGATGCCCACGAATGTTCGTTGGATTGGACATGTCCCGACAGCCGAACACAACCGAGTCAACTGCTCCGCATCGCTGGTCATGAATATCAATCGGGCCTCTATGGCTCACTCCGGCTTCTCGCCACCAACTCGGATATTCGAAGTGGCAGGTACCGGCACGCCGCTGCTCTGCGACGACTGGCCAGGCATTGCAGATGTCTTTGAACCAGAGCGAGAGATACTGGTCGTTCGCTGTGCCGAAGACGTAGTGAGTGCGCTTTCGACTTACAACCTAAGTCAGAGGAAAGAGATAGGCGCCAACTTTATGGCCCGCGCTCTTCGCGACCATACGTATGCACAGCGGGCGGCACAAGCCGAATACGCATTTGAGCAAGTGCTCTGCACACGCGGCCGGCAGCGTTTGCCTCGTAGCCAGGCCGCCACCGCATGAGGATCGTCATACTCGGCCTCACGATCACTTCGTCATGGGGCAATGGGCATGCAACTACCTTTCGCTCGCTCTGCCGAGCGCTCCACGCACGCGGCCACCAGATCGATTTCATCGAGAAAGATGTAGAGTGGTACCAGAATCACCGGGATCTTGCGTCGCCAGGCTACTGCCAGGTCTCTCTTTACACCGACTGGATCGCAGAGGGTCGACAGCTCGCGAAACGCCTTGCTGCGGATGCCGATATTGTCGTGATAGGATCGTACTTTCCAGACGCGATCGCAGCCACTCGACACTTACTCGATGCAGTCGAGACGCCACTCGCATTCTATGACATCGACACGCCGATTAGCCTGGCCGGTCTGCGCGCAGAGGGGCGGACGGAGTACCTGGAAGCCCAGCTCGTCTCTACTTACAGCGCCTACATGAGCTTTACCGGCGGCCCTATCCTCAAGGAGATTGAGGCGCGCTACGGCTCGCCTCTTGCTGTGCCACTTTACTGCTCTGTTGACCCTACGCTTTACCACAACGTGCCGAGGCAAGCAGCGTACCAGGCCGACCTGTCTTACTTAGGCACGTATGCGGCTGACCGACAAACTAAGTTATGCAAGCTGCTGCAGAAGCCGGCGTCGCAGCTTCCAGAGCAAAGCTTTTTGGTTGCGGGGCCGATGTACCCGCAGGACACTCCCTGGACAAGGAATACGCGGTTGCTTTCTCATGTGGCACCTGCAGATCATCGGGCTTTTTACTCCAGTGCGCGCTTCACGTTAAATCTTACCCGCGAAGAGATGGTGCTAGCCGGATACTCGCCTTCTGTCCGACTGTTCGAGGCTTCCGCGTGCGGCGCGACGATTCTCTCTGATAGATGGCCTGGGCTTGATACCTTCCTTACTCCTGGTGAGGAGATCGTCACTGTCGCGGAGACAGACGATGTTGTGCGTGCGCTGCGCGATCTCTCCGATGCAGAAAGAACGCGTATCGGGAGACAAGCACGCGAACGCATTCTAGCAAGCCATACAGCCGACCACAGGGCACTTGAGTTTGAACAGATAGTCAATCGGATCGGGACCCGTACAAGCTAGTCATGCCGAACTTAGCTGACGGCCCGCATCACGAGGCGAGCAGTTCGGCGAGGGTGTGGACGAGGCGAGTAGGTCCGGCTGCTGCCAACTCCTCAAACGAGTAGATGCCTGTAGCCACCGCGATCACGTCGAGCTGATTCACTCGTGCGGCAAGTACATCTGCCGGCGTATCGCCAACCACACAAACCGCGGCTGAAACGTTTCGCCGCTTGGCGTGTGTAAGGGCGCCTGCAAATACCTGGCTGCGGTTTTCGCAAAGATCACTAAAGCCCCCAAAGTCAAAAGATTCCTTGAGCCCGCAGCACGCGAGCTTCGCCCATCCCACGCGTTCGAGATTTCCAGTCGCTACCGCGAGCGTTGCGCCACGCTCGCGGAGATGCGTGAGCACCTCACGCACCCCGGGCAAGACCTCGATCTGAAACTCATGCGCATGTTCCTCAACAAACGCGCTTATCTCCTCGCGTATCTGCGGCAGCTGTGGCCGCCACAACTCAGCAGGCACCTGCGCGATGGCAAAGGCGTCTCGCAGAATGCCTGGATCCACGTTGCCTTGTGTGACGACACCGTCCAGATTGATCGGCCTGCCTGCCACGGCTGTCAAGGCCTTACAAAAGCCGAAGTAGTGCACTGCGTCTCCGCAGTGCAGCAAGGTCCCATCGATGTCAAAGAGGTAAGTGTCATAGGTGTCCCAGGGCCGCAACGTCATCCAGTGACTCCTAAGTTGCCGGTCGCAGCAGTAAGTCTGCCGGCCGGCGGCGGCTGCCAGGCAATCAGCTCAGCCACAACCCTTTTTATCACTGCTGGCCAGTCACCCTGCGCAGGCTGACGGAAGAGCCGCAGGCTTGGATACCAGGGAGAGTCTTCGCGATCCATCAGCCAACGCCAGTCTGCCTGCTGCTTGAGCAGAACCCATGTCGGCCTCCCGAGGGTGCCCGCCAGATGCGCTGCAAAAGAGTCTGTTGTGATCACGAGGTCCATCTCCGCGATGCAGGCGGCAAACAAGATCGCTGGATAGTCTCCAGCTCGACGAAGCGGCCAGCCTTGCGTCCGGCAGTAAGTGTCCCACTCAGGCGCACTCGGCTGCAGGCTCCAGAACTCTAAGTCTCTTTCGATATGTAACAGTGGTCGCAGCAAATGGAATGGGACAGAGCGACTCGCGTCCCAGCCGCTACTCGACCAGACCAGGCCAACGCGCAGCGCGCTCCGCGCTCCCAGCAGCGTAGCTGCCTCGGTACGTGCCGCGGCAGGCAGCTGCAGGCTGCCCGCCCCAGTCGGCAGGCTGGCAAGCGTTGACCTGTAGATGTAGGGGAGTTCAGTAATTTCAAGCTGTGCATCGAAATCCCGCTCCTCGCCCCAACACACCACTTCATCCACTCCTCTAAAACAGGAGGCGAGTGGAACGAGCGACGGTGCGACCTGGAGTGTCACACGAGCGGCTTCTTGTCGGACCAATCGCGCGTAGCGCAGCATCTGGATTGCATCACCGAATCCGTGTACAGAGCGGATCATGACGCGCCTGCCGACAAGCGGCTCACCATCCCAGACGCGATGCTCATCCCGCGCGCCACGTGCACGAATCAGGTCGGCCTCTCGCCACGCTGCCTCGTACTGCCCGGCAAGCATGAAAGCTGTCCAGCGTTTGCCGCTGCATGCATCCGGGGCAACCCCGAGTCGCTCCGCCTCAAAAAAACATTGAATTGCTTCCGGCAGGCATCGCTCGGAGAGCAGCCGGTCGGCTCGTGCAAAGGCTGCGTCTCCGGCACTAATCAAGTTTTCTCTCGCGTGCGGCGAGAGGGTAAACGCTGTGCGAGGTTTGACCGGCGAGCTCAAGCGAAGCTGCCTGGCACAGGTAAACCTCCTCCTCCGGGTGCGCAAGAATCTGGAATCCGGCGCTGCGCAACATCGCCTCGGTACACGCTCGATTCGGCAACCACCAGTTGGTGGGATCGCCGCAGAAACTCTGCTCGACGAAGTGCATCTTGGGGAAGTCAGGCTCGTCAAAGACCGCGCGCTCGAAGAAGTCGTAGTCCTTCGCGGGCAACAAAGCGCGTTCGCTGCCACGCTGCAAAGTTTGGAAGAGCAGCAGGTCCTCGGCAACGTGCTCGCGAATCAGATCAAGCGCGAGCAGCGGGTGACGCAGGTGGTAGAGCACACCCATAAAGATGACCAGGTCAAACCGCTCACCCAGCGCGGCCACCTCCCACACCGACATGCAGCGGTATTCAATCTCGAGCGCCTCAATTGAAGCAGCCAATCGAGCCTGCGCCAGGTAACGCTCATCGCTGTCGATACCGAGCACCCGGGCAGCGCCGCGGCGCTTCATCTGCATCGCGTAGAAGCCAGCATTGCAGCCGATATCCAGCACGGATTTCCCCGTCAAATCGGCTGGGATCACATCGCGAAAGCGCTGGTACTTCACATTGGGGTAGTCAAAGAGAAAGTGGTCCGGAGCGGTCCTCACTCCACCCAGCCACATGTTGTGGAACCATGGTCCCAGCGCTTCAATCTGCGACCGGAGGCGGTCCTGCCTCTCTGCGTCGCCGTTCACCTCTAAGTCCATGCGTTGCTCCTTTTGGCGGGAGTTACCCGCGCAGCTTAACTGAATGCCTGGCATCAGTCGCACCGAGATCAGCCTGCTTGCCCACTCTGCGGAGCAATGCTCCCAGGCTCTTCGCCGGTAGAAAGCTCGAGTTCGTCCTGCGGCTCGTCCTGCGGCTCATCTCGCGGCTCGTCTTGCTGCTCGTCTTTAAGCTCATCCTTAAGCTCATCCTTCAGCGCGTCAAGCATCTCTCGCGGCATCTGCTTATTTGACTTGATCCCGAGTTCCCTTAATTTTTCCGCCTGCGCGATTGCGTTTCCCCGGCCCGTCTTCAGCTTACTCATCGCTTTATCGTAGGAGTCGCGCGCGGTCTCAATGCCGGCGCCTACTTTGACCAGATCAGCTGCAAAAGCGGCGAGTTTTTCGTACAGCCGCGCTCCGCGCTCGGAGATGTCCTGCACATTGCGATCCTGCTGCTCCTGTCGCCACAGGTGGGCCACTGTGCGGATGACGGGAAAGAGTGTGCCCGGGCTCACCAGCAGCACGTCCTTCTCCCAGGCCTCCTGCCACAGGCTGCCGTCTTTAGAGAGCGCGAGCAGGTAGGCCGGCTCGATCGGCACGAACATCACCACAAAGTCGATGGACTGCAGCTGGTAGAGGGTCTGATAGGTGCGCTTGGAGAGTCCGCGAATATGCTCCCGCACCGAGCTTACGTGCCGCAATAGCGAGAGCGCCCGGCTGGCATCTTCGTCACAATCGCAGTAGGCGTTGTAGTGCACCAGCGAGACCTTCGCATCGATGACCAGGTGCTTGTCCGCGGGCAGGTTCAGGATCACGTCAGGCCGCGCGCGCGTGCCATCCTCTCGGCTGAAGCTGGTCTGCACGCGGTACTCATGGCCCTCACGCAGGCCTGAGTCCTGAAGCATGCGCTCAAGGAGCACCTCGCCCCAGTCGCCCTGTTTTTTCGACGAGCCCTTGAGTGCCGACGCCAGGCTGCTCGCCTCGGCAGAGAGGCGGTCGTTCAGCTTGGAGAGTGTCTCGATGTGGGTGCGCAGCTCGCCCCGGCCTACCCGGCTCTCGTTGGAGAAACCTTCGACCCGCTGCTGGAACTCGCCCAGCTTGTCTCGCAGGGGCGCCAGCAGTGAGTCCATGCTGGCGTGATTCTGCTCTCCGAGGCGCTTCGATCGCTCGTCAAAGATCTCCGCCGCGAGCGTCTTGAACTGGTTCGAGAGCTCGGCCCGGGCCCCGGTGAGCAGCAGCAGCTTTTCTTCTGCCGCGCAGTGCTCGAGCGCCAGGCGGCTGGCTGCGGCATCGCGCTCTGCCTCAAGGCGCGCTTCGGCTGCCGAGCGCTCCGCCTCGATCAGCTGGCGGGTGCTCTCCCGTTCAGCCGCCAAGCGAGTAGTGGCCTCCCTAAGCGCCACCTGCGCCTCACTCAGCGCGCGCTGCAGCACCCGGTAGCTCTCACTGGTCTCCGCCAGGACTGCTTCGCCTGCGGCATAGCGCTGGCCAAGGCTGGCGAGCTCCGCTTCCGCGCGCGCGCGAGCCACGCGGGCTTCCTCCCGAGCCTCCCGTATAGCATCTCGCTCGAGAACAAGCGCCTTCTGCTGCCCACCTAGAGCCGCACACTCGGCAGCCAGGATGGAGGCCCGCTCGGAGACCTCAGCAGCCGCGCGCCGCTCTGCCAGCCGGCCAGCCCGGGCTGCCAGCCAGGCCGCAAGCAAGCCGAGACCAATGCCAAGTGCGAGCGCGCCTGCCATGAGAACAAAAGGGGAAGACATGAAGACTAGTGTGCCACTCCGTCACAGACTGGACAAATCCCTTCCTTCCCCGGGCTTCTCTCTTCTTGTGCCGGGACACTGCTTTACACTGCCCTGAGCGCTCAGTAGACTTGGAATTCCGGGGCTGGGCACGTGTGTGCCTGCATGGGAGCTCTGCGAAGCAAGATTTGTCCCAAAGAACGATCCGAGAAGAACGAACCGAGGAGAAGCGCATGGCGGCAGTAGAAGAGAAGGTAAAGCAGATCATTGTCGAGCAGCTCCAGGTAGATGAAGCAGAGGTTACCCCTGGTGCATCCTTTCAGGAGGACCTTGGGGCAGACTCGCTGGATGTCGTGGAGCTGGTGATGCAGTTTGAGGAAGCCTTCGATCTTGAGATTCCCGACGAGGATGCGGAGAAGATCAAGACGGTTAAGGACGCGACTGAGTATATCGAAAAGCACGCGAAGGCAGGCAAGTAAGTCGTGAAGCGAAGAGTGGTGGTGACCGGCGTCGGCCTTATCTGCGGCGTCGGCAATACGGCGCCAGAAGTCTGGACTGGGCTTTTAGCTTCAAAAAGCGGCATCGCGCCCATCACTGCTTTTGATACAACCGGCTTTTCTGTGCGCTTTGCAGCCGAAGTGAAGAACTTTGACCCACTCGCGTTCATCGAGAAAAAAGAGTCACGCAAGATGGGCCGCTTCATCCACCTGGCTATGGCTGCTTCAGCCGAGGCAATGCAGGATTGCGGGCTGGCCGTCACCCCTGAGATTGCCGAGCGAGTCGGGGTGCACATCGGTTCAGGGATCGGCGGCTTCGACGTCATCGAGCGCGAGCACAGCGCTTTTCTCGAGGGCGGCCCGCGCAAGATTTCGCCCTTCTTTATCCCGGCGACGATCGTTAATCTTGCTGCTGGCCACGTGAGCATTCGCTACGGCGCCAAGGGCCCTAACCAGTCAGCGGCGACTGCGTGTACAACCAGCGCTCACTCGATCGGAGACGCCTACCGGATCATCGAGCGCGATGACGCCGATGTGATGATCGCCGGCGGCACCGAGGGCGCAATTACACCGATGTGCGTCGGCGGCTTCGCTGCAATGCGCGCGCTGTCGACCCGCAACGACGATCCGGCGATTGCCTCGCGGCCCTGGGATAAGGACCGTGACGGCTTTGTCGTCGGCGAAGGCGCAGGCATCCTGATTCTGGAAGAGCTGGAATTTGCGCGCAAGCGTGGAGCCAGGATCCTGGCCGAGATCGTCGGCTACGGCATGAGTGCCGATGCCTTTCACATCACCGGCATGGCTCCTGAAGGCGAAGGCTGCTTCCGCGCGATGCGCAACGCGGTGCGGAGTGCCGGCATCGAGCCTGAGCAGATCGAGTACATTAACGCTCACGCGACCAGCACCCCGCTTGGGGATAAGAGTGAAAGCGCGGCGATTGAAACGCTCTTCGGGGAGCATGCCCGCTCTGGCAAGCTGCTGGTGAGCTCCACCAAGTCGATGACCGGTCATCTGCTCGGCGGCGCCGGCGGCCTCGAAGCCGGGATTACGATCTATGCGCTACTCAACCAGCTTGCGCCGCCGACGGCAAACCTGGTGAACGTGGACGTCGATGAGTGCCGGCTGAACTACGTAGCGGGTGGCCCGGAAAAGATAGCCATCGAGTACGCGTTATCGAACTCGTTTGGCTTCGGCGGCACCAACGGCTCGCTGATTTTTAAACGCTGGACCGAGTCAGCAACCGAGTAGAGCCGGGCAGGCCGCGGCTCAAGCCTAGGTCGCCGCTGAGCTGACCGCCGCCGCGCCAACCTTGACGAGAACAATTAGCACCCACCATCCAAGCACTGCCATTGCTGCGGCCGTGCGACTTACCCGTGCGACAAGCGAGCAGCCCAGCACCAGAAGCGCAAGCATCCAGACGGTGAACAGGTCGAGCGAGGTAGCCAGTGCCATCAGCCAGGGCTGCACGTCGAGAGGCAGGTAGTAGCCGAGGTTGCTTCCAACAGGGTTCGAGATCAGGAACGAACCGCTGTCGAGCCCGGCGAACAACGCCGCCGCAGCAAGCAGCGAGTGCAACACGAAGGGCAGACTCGCGTACATGTAGACCGCGAACAACTCCGCATAGCGCGCCCTGCCGCCGAAGGCAAAGTTGAGCGTGCCCAGCAGCACCGCTGCCGAGACTGCTGTAGAAAGCAGGATGACCAGGGGGAAACCCCACGCAATCCCCTCGGTAATCCTGGCGCCGACGGCCTTGGCCTGCGCTGCCTGGGCTGAGGGCATCTGGGCCATCCGAGCGCCCTGCCTGGGATTCTGCCGGAGGATGGCATCGTAGGTACGGTCCCAGCCAACCTGCCGCTGCACGGCGAAGCAGAAGATCAATCCAGCCAGCACCAGCACCAGGAAGGCAGCCCACCAGCTGGTGTCTTGAGCAAGCGAGCGAAACAGGGACGCCGGAGAGACAAAGGCCGCGATGACGCGCGCGGCGCCGCCCTCCGGCTCCGCAGATAAGCTATTGACTGCGCCTGGCATCGTCTTTCCCTCTCCTGTCGTCAGTGGCAGCTGGCACGGCTCGCAAGGAGTGTGAGATGAGGAAAGTCATTTGTCAAGCTTGCTCGGCTGCGGCTGGATAGCAACCGGGCAAGAGCCAACCTGCCCCGGGGTAAGTGCGCGTTCCGCGGGCGGGCGGGAGTCATGACCTCGATGAATTTTGACCGGGCACCAGCAATAACAGCTTTCTTCCCCGTGCAATTCCCGTTACCATGCCACTCAACCGGATTTATCGTGGCGAGCATGTAGAACTCGCGAACGAACTCCCAAGGAGTGCGCATGCGTTTCATCCCTCGACTTACAATCACGGCACTTACGCTAATGGGCCTCTTCCTGATGCCTCTCGCCTCGGCTTCTGCGCAGGCCCACCATGCTGCCGCCAAGCCAGCCGCCAAGCCCATGTCAAACAGTGATGTGATTGCTCTTGCCTCAGCAGGGCTTGGCGACGATGTCATTGTGGCCAAGATCCACGCAGCGCCTACCACCGACTTCGATACCAGCGTCACCGGGTTATCGGCCCTCAAGAGTGGCGGCGTCTCTTCCTCGGTGATCCGCTACATGATCGACCCCTCGGCAGCGCCCGTAGCCGCGGCCCCCGCAGCTGTTAGCCAGCCTGCGCCGGTCGCCGTAGCAGCTGCTCCGATCGATAATCCCGATGATCCGATGTCCCCTCACAGCCCGGGCGTTTACATCCTGACGAGCGGCAACGACGGCAAGCAGCACCTCATCAAGCTCGACCACATTACCGCCAAGAAAAATAAGACCGGTGGCATGTGGGCCAGCGGCATGACCTACGGCATCGTCAAGGCACACACCAAGGTCGACATCGACGGCATCGCAGCCACTGTCCACACCCGCGACAACAGCCCGACCTTCTACGCTTATATCCCTGAAGACACCAACACCTTTGGCGGCAACAGCATCTCCGTCCGCGACCTTACCCTGATCAAGTTTGACGTCAAGACGTCGGAACGCGAACTGACCACCGGCTCCTTCAGCGAGTGGGGCTCAAAGAGTGGCGCTGACGACAAAGCCAAGCAGGGGCTCGACCCCGAGCAACTCAAGGCAGGCGTCTACAAGCTCACCCTCAACCAGCCGCTCCAACCCGGCCAGTACGCCTTCCAGCACCAGAACTACGGCGCGTTCTTTGACTTCGGCATTACGCCTGCCGAGTAGGCCCTGTGCTGCTCACTATTGATGAGCTTTCAAACAAGAAGGGGAGCGCCCGAGTCGGAGCGCTCCCCTTTTTTGCTGTGTACCCTACTGCGACTTACTGCAACAGCGGCGGTATCTCACCCTCCGCCTTTAGCTCCTCAGGCGGAATCACGACCGCGGCCGCGACCTTGTCTTCCGGATCAAGATTCAGCAGCTTGACGCCCTGTGTCGAACGACCGGCTGCGCGGATGGTCTTGGTATCGATGCGGATGATCTTGCCGTACTGCGAGATCACCATCAGCTCCGAGGTTTCATCGACTAACTGGATCGCGTTCACCTTGCCGTTCTTGGTGCTCGTCTTCAGGTTGATCACGCCTTTGCCGCCGCGGCTTTGCAGGCGATATTCGTCGACATCGGTGCGCTTGCCGAAACCGTTCGAGGTCACGGTCAGGATCAGCGAGGGATGGTTGGCGCCATCGTCCTTCTGCGTCCTCTCGGCGGGCGTTGCCGCCAGCCCAACCAGGTAATCGTTCTTACCGAGATCGATGCCGCGCACGCCGTAGGCAGGGCGCCCCATCGAGCGAACGTCGTTCTCGTTGAAGCGGATCGCGATACCGTCATGCGTCGCGAGAAAGACGATCTGCTTTCCATCCGTGATCCGAACGCCGATCAACTCATCGTCATCGTCGATGCCAATGGCGATGATGCCGCGCGCCATCACGTTGCAGAAGTCTTTGAGCGGCGTGCGCTTGACCGTGCCTTTGCGCGTCGCAAAGAAGATAAACTTGCCTTCTTCCTCAAGGTTGCGCACCGGCAGAATATTGCGCACCTGCTCGCCCGGCTGCAGATTTAACAGGCTTGCCATCGACTTACCCTTGCCCGCCGCGCCGACGTCAGGGATCTCATAGACCTTGAGCCAGTAGACGCGCCCGGTGTTGGTAAAGCAGAGCAGGTAGGCGTGCGTGGAATCAACGATGAGCTGCTGCACGAAGTCTTCTTCGCGCGTCTTCATGCCAAGCCGCCCTGTGCCGCCGCGCTTCTGCTGCCGGTAGATCGAGATCGGCGTCCGCTTGAGATACTGCGAATGAGAAACAGTGACTGCGACTTGTTCATCGGCGATCAGGTCTTCCAGCTGCAGCTCGGCCGTCTCGTCCAGGATCTGCGTGCGACGCGCATCGCCATACTTATCGCGCACTTCTTCGAGCTCCGCGACGATGACCGCGCGCAGCTTAGCCTCCGATGCCAAGATCGATTCATACTCGGCGATATTCGCGCGTACTTCGCCAAGCTCCCGCAGCAGCTCATCAATCGAGATCTGCGTCAGGCGATAGAGTTGCAACTCTAAGATCGCGTCAATCTGCCGGTAACTCAGGATCAGCGTGGCCGGAACAAGGGTGATGCCGTCGGTCAGGTACTTCGCTGGATCGAGAGTCACCCCTTCAAATACATTGCCTCGCACCGTGAGCGTGCGCCCGGAGAAGAACTGGAAGAGATTTTCGCGCGCATCGGCTCTCGACGACGATCCGCGAATGATGCGGATGACATTATCAAGATGATCGAGCGCGATCTGGTACCCGATCAGAATGTGTTCGCGGTCGCGCGCCTTGCGCAACAGGAACGCGGTCCGCCGGCGAACCACATCCACCCGGTGCTCGATAAATGCCTGGATCGCATCCGGCAGCGAGAGCTCGCGCGGCTGGCCATTGACGACCGCAAGAAAGATCATCGAGAAACTTTCCTGCAGCTGCGAGTGCTTGTAGAGCTGGTTGAGCACGATTTGCGCCTCAGACCCGCGCTTGAGCTCGATGACAATGCGCATACCGTCGCGATCACTCTCATCGCGCACATCGCCGATATCATCGATCACCTTCTCCTGTACCAGCTCGGCGATTCGCTCGATCAGCCGTGACTTATTCACCTGGTAAGGGATCTCGGTGATCACAATAGCATTGCGGGCACCCGAGATCTGCTCAATCGCAGCCTTGGCGCGCATCAGAAAGCGACCCCGGCCCGTGCGATAGGCCTGCGCGATCGTCGAGCGGCCATAGATGAAGCCGCCGGTCGGAAAATCCGGCCCCTGCACATGCTCGAGCACCTCGGCTAACCCAGCCTGAGGATTGTTCACCAGCGTGATCGTTGCGTTGATCACCTCCGTCAGGTTGTGCGGCGGGATGTTGGTCGCCATACCCACTGCGATTCCGTTCGAGCCATTGACGATCAGGTTCGGGATGCGCGCCGGCAGTACCGAGGGCTCGAGCGTGGACTCGTCATAGTTCGGCACAAAGTCCACCGTCTCCATGTCGATGTCAGCCAGCATCTCGCCGGCGATCCTGGCCATTTTGGCCTCGGTGTAACGCATCGCCGCCGGCGGGTCGCCGTCGATCGAGCCGAAGTTCCCCTGGCCGTCGACCATCGGGTAGCGCAGGCTGAAAGGCTGCGCCAGGCGCACCATCGTGTCGTAAATGGACGCGTCGCCGTGCGGGTGATAGTTACCCATCACGTGGCCAACCACCTTGGCGCACTTGGTGTACTTCTTATTCGGCTGCAGCCCCATGTCGTGCATGCCATAGAGCACGCGGCGATGCACAGGCTTAAAGCCGTCGCGAATGTCAGGCAGCGCGCGCCCGATGATCACCGACATCGAATAGTCAAGATACGAGCGCCGCATCTCCTCTTCGATATTGATCGAGATCAGGTTGGCCGCGCCGGGGCCGGTAGGGCCTCCCGGATCGCCGGTACCGCCGGTGCTGCTAGGGTCGTCGTCGCCGGGTTCGCCGAGGGGGAGCTGAAGATTCTGTTCGTCTGCCATAGGTTGGGGCGCGCCGTTGAGCTCTACTTAGGGCTTTCGTTAATGGCTGTAGCAAAGCCGCAAACTGCTCATAACACGCTATCTCGATTCTACGCGAACGGGATGGCTGGCCAGGTGCGCCGACACAGAAAAAGCCGTCCGGAGCGCGCTATACTTTGAGTCAGAGGCTTCCATGTCTAGCGTTGCGCTTACCTCGTCCGAGACGTCCTCCGAAACGCCGTCAGCTGATGATTTTTCGCTTCTTGAGCAGCGCGTGCTGCGCACGGTCGAGCTGCTCAGGGCCGAGCGCGTAGCGCGCGCCACGGCCGAGGGCAACGCGACGACCCTGCAGCAGCTGCTCGATGAGCAGTCGCAGCAACTTGCGGAGACCGAGTTGCGTCTAGAGGCTCTCCAGAGCGAGCGCGAACAGGTGCGCAGCCGCGTCGAGCGCATGATGAAGCAGCTTGACGAGATCGGCTAGTTTAGAAGAGATATGCCAGAACCCGGCACCAGACACGACTACATCACCGTCGAGATCTACGACCAGACCTATCATCTGCGTGGGCATGACCCAGCTTACATCCAGAAGCTCGCTGACCTGGTCGATGCCAAAATGCGCGCGGTAGCCTCGCATGGATCCACCGTCGACTCGCTCCGCGTTGCCGTGCTGGCCGCGCTCAACATCGCCGATGAACTGCTTACGCTCGAGCAGCGGCATGGCGCGTTGACCGGCAAGGTGGAAGCCAGCCAGAGTTCGCTACGCACCCGCGCCCACTCTCTGAACGGGCTCCTGGACGAGGTTCTTGGCGACCAGGCTCACCAGGAACCACGCCATGATACACGTCGCACCGGATAAACATTTCCTTACTTCGGTGAGCCCGGGTTGACTTGCATTCCCGCTCGGCTGCCACTAGCATCCGAGTTGTAAGACTGGCCTGCAAAGCAGGTGCAATGAGCTCATGCCGGTTGAACCTATAATTCATTGAACAGGGAGCTCGACTCGACAATCGGCTCGGTGCGCAGTGTCCGCCAGTTCGGAATGCCTAAAGAGCCGCGGAGAGTTCCCGCCGTCCTAGGACGGGTTCACCGGCACGCTCGTGTACGGCCCCGCGGGTCAGTCTTTACACCATCACGTAAGCTTGCCGCGCTCGCTCGACAATGCGATCTAATACACGCGACTAAAGGCCATCCGTAAGGATGAGAGCCGCCTAAGCCCGTTCCAACTCATGTTCCGGACAGGCTGCGGCTGAGGCCCTACCCTCCCTCCGTGCTGACGGGACTTCGGGTTGCAACCAATTCCACAATCACCCGTATCATCGCTCCAGTAAGCGGAGCCCGCGTTCGACCAGGCAGCCGATGTAGCCTATCTGCAGTGCACCCCATTCTCTTCCACTTCGGGCACCTGGCGATCCCCACAGCAGGCGTGCTTACCGCCTTTGGGCTGCTTGCCGGCCTGGAGTTAAGCTGCCTGCTCGCGCCGCGCCGCGGCCTCGCTCCAGATCGCATCTGGAATCTCGGCCTCACCACGCTGCTCACCTTCTTTCTCGGCGAGCGTATGCTGGTGATCGCCTTCAACCTGAGCGACTTTCTCGCGCACCCTCTCTGGATGCTGGGACTCTCCACCGTACGCGATGAGCGATACTTTGCCGGGGGCGTGTTGCTCGCCATTTGTGCCGGCGCCGGTTACATAACGGCGTGGCGGCTGCCTTGGCGCCTCGTTCTCGATGCTCTGGCACCGGGCGCTGGATGCGCGCTCGCCTGCGTCAGCCTTGGCAGCTTCGCAGCCGGAGCTGATTTCGGCCGGGCGGCGAGCGCCCGCTGGGGCATCCTCTACACCAGCCGCGTGGCTGCCCGGCTCAGCGGCACGCCCATCGGCGTTCCGCTCGTTCCTGTCACCCTCTACGCAGCCCTGCTCCACATGCTTCTGGCTGCAGGAGCCCTGCTGCTGCTCCTGCGTGCACGGCAGGCTGGGGTGACCGCTGCCTTCTGGCTTTTCACTGCCGGGCTTGCCACGGTGCTGCTCGCGCAGCTGCGCTACCCCGTAGCTCGAGAGATGCTAATCGGCGGATGTTTCACTCCCGCACAGTGTGTTGGAGTCATGGCTGTTGCTGCTTCTGCCGCCTTAGCTCTGCAAGCCGCACCATTCTCGGTGCCCGGCACGTCGTCGTCACAAGACGCTGCCTAGATAGAAGATTCCGAAGCTTTACTTCTTGCCCGGAAGACGATTCGATGCCCAGGCTAGACGCTCAGCCTGAGCCAGCACACCGGCTTAAATCTGGCACGCAGATTGCACTCTTTTTGAAAGAACTGCGGAGATCGCGCGAGCACCCTGCCTCGCCAGCGAGCGAACGGACTTACGCCTCCATCACCTGCTCGGCAAAGCGCTCCATCTCTTCCAGCTGCGGACTCGATTGCAGCAGCACCAGGTCCACTCCGGCCTCGGAGAAGTTGGCCAGCTGCTCTTTTACCTGGTCCGGAGTCCCGACCAACCCGGAGCGCAGGCCGCGATTCGAGACCGAGTAGTCTTCGAGCGAGACCTTCTGTTCCAGCTTCGAGCCCGAGATCCACTGCTGATAGTTCTTATACCCCTGCGCAGACTGCTGCACATCGGTGATGCGGATCACTTCCTGCTGCGCCTGCTCGGCTGTATCGCGCACAATCGTGTAGCCGGCCACTCCGTAGACCATCGGCGGCAATCCCGCACGTTCACGCCGCTCACGCATATCTTCGATCTTGCGGCCAACTGTGGCGGGTGAGTCGCCGTGCATCAGGTATGCGTCGCACTTGGACGAGATGAGATGCTTCGCCGTCTCCGACTCGCCACCCGCATACAAGGTCGGGCGCGGCGTGCTGACCGGCTTGGGAGAAAGCATATTCTCCGCAACCTGGTAGTACTGGCCCTGGTAAGAAAAGTTCTGCTGCGCCCAGCAGCCATTGAGCACATCAAGCCACTCGCTGGTCCGCGCATACCGGTCGTCATGCTGGTCAAAGTGGATACCGTACTTGGTCGCCTCGTCTGCCCACCAGCTGGAGACCACATTCAACGTGAGCCGTCCGCCGGAGATGTGGTCGATATTGGCAGCCTGCTTGGCCAGCAGCGCCGGGTTATGGAAGGTTGGCCGCACGGCCACCATCAGCTCCAGCTTCTCGGTCACCGCGGCAAGCGCCGCCGCGGTTGACCAGGCATCGAGCGAGGGCGCTTCCACGCCTTTGATGTCGTTCAAGTTCAGCTCAGCGATCAGCGTGAGGTCATAGCCGAGGGCTTCGGCACGGCGCGCCAGCCGGCTCGCATACTCCCAGCTCGCCTTCATGCCCTCGTCTTCCACATTGCGCAGCCAGCCGCCGAAGACCGGCAGCCAGAATCCGTAGCGCATCCGCGTCGCCTTGCCTGGATTGGCGGCCACTACTCCGCCCTGACCGCAGGTGCCGCATGCTCTGCGTGCCACCGGGCTGCATTCGCACTTGCGGCTTCTACCTCCAGCCAGTCGACCAGTGTCGCGAAGGGATTGAATCCGACGACACGCTCGCCATCCGCCACAAAGTTGGAGAGCGCGTTGATGTCGTAGTAGAGCGGCTGGCCGTCTCGATGCACCGAGTCGGTTGGCCCTTCGCGCTCATCCACCATGTACTCCACGCCTCCCAGCTCAATGCCAGCCGCCGCCATAATCTGCTCGACCTCCGCGATGATCGCTGAGCTCGGCTCAAAGCCCTCCACGCGGATCCCCGACTTAGGCGCATCAATCGCGCATGCGCCACGGGCAAGCTCGACCCCTGAGGTGGTTTTACAAATGTCAGCCGGGCAGAGGTCAAAGGTCTCGCCGGTGATGTGGACCTTGATCGCGTAGAGAAAGCGCCCGTTGAGCACCTCGCACCGAACTATGTGTTTTCCGCGCGCCGGGATAAACTCCTGCACCAGGGCCGTTGAATCCAGCCCCATATCGAGCTCGCCCTGCTCAGCCGCGCGTGCCAGTTCTTCAGGCGTGTCAAAGCGCTTGACGCCTGCTCCGGATCCGCCAATGTTTGGCTTCACGACGACCGGCCAGCGCAGCCCTTCGGTCGCGTCCAACGCCTGTTGAGCACGATGGATGACGCGCGATCTGGGATAGCTGAATCCAAGCGAGTCAAGGAGCGAGAGCTGAGCAGCCTTCGACAGCTCGGTCCGGTAGGCCTGCCGCCCATTGATGACGCGGACACCACGCTGCTCCAGGTGCTCCAGGTACCCAAGCGTGTAGAAGATGGCGTCGCCGTTGCCGCGATTCCAGGCCGAAGGACTCATGCGATTGACAACCAGGGCAAACTGCTCCTCGGGGTGATCCTCAATCGCGTAAGCGTGCTCGGCTGCGTGGATCTTGATATAGGGCAGACCACGCCGCTCCAGCTCGGCGAAGAGCGGCGCAAACCAGTGCGGCTGCTCATAGTAGATGGCGATCGGCTTGGACAAGGTGAGCGTCCCCCTTAAACGATAAAAGGAAGCCGCTCGCCGGGAGCGGCTTCCTTGAACATGGCCTGCAATGGCCAGTGAACAACCGCGGTTTAACTATCGATGCGCAAGTGCTGTAATTCGTAGCTCTTCTTCTCTCGAGGGGGAACCTGCCGCAAACAGATCAAGCTGCTCCCGTCGCTCTGCTTCTTCCCGCCTTGCTCGTCGCTTGATCGATGCTAAGCCCACCACAAAACCGAAGACACCGACGAGAGAACCAATGAGCAGAGATCCATACTCAGTCATCCGAGCGCTTCCTTTCTAGATAGCATCCGCCAGCAAAAAAAGAGATGCTCAACAGGCTTGCCCATGTCGTCCACTTAAGGGTGATATGCCCTGCAACCAGACGATCTAGGGTCGAAAAAACGAGAAGCAAAACACCTACCTCACGGAGCGCTTCGGCTAACATCTCCTCAACAGACTTGCGTGCCAAGGCAGCCCTCGCTCCCTCATCTTCTTTGCGAGCTGTTATACCGGCACCTTAGATCATTGGACAAGAGCTATCCGCTATCGAGACGAGCCTAGGTCATCAGACGCGGAATCGAAGCGAGGCGTTGGCACCGGCAAACCTTCTCGCTTCGTATGCTCCCCACAGGCAAGCCGCTTCTGACCTACGCCGTAGCGTCGCTCTTGACCGACACCTTCACATGCGCGGTCACCTCACGGTGCAGCTTGACCGGCACGTGGAACTCGCCGATCTGCTTGAGCGGCTCCTCCAGCTGGATCTTGCGGCGGTCGAGAGCAAAGCCCTTGCTCTCCAGCTCCTGCGCGATATCAGACGAGGTAACAGAACCGAAGAGGTGTTCGTTCTCGCCGACCTTGCGAAAAAACTCGAGCGAGAATGCCTCGATAAGCGGGACCTGGCCTTCGGCCTCAGCCTTTTCCTTGGCGGTCCGGCGCACGGCTGAGTTCTTCATCTGCTCGATGACAGCCTTGTTGGCCGCGTTGGCCTGCATGGCCAGCTTGTGAGGCAGCAGATAGTTACGGCCATACCCGTCAGCGACTTTCACCACATCGCCGCGATGGCCCAGGTGCTCTACATCTTCTTTGAGAATAACTTCCATGATCGAAACTCCTCTACGTCCCGGTGAGTCCTGAAGCGGGGGCGCGCCTGCCGGCCAAACCCGGACCAACGCTTGCTGGTGTGTCCGGCGCGCCAGGTCGTCTGCAGCGGCGCGCTTCCACTCCGGCGCACCCTATGGCTGGTAGCGCGAAGGGCTAGTAGCGCGCGGCGAAGGGTAGCAGCGCGATGTTGCGAGCCTGCTTGATGGCGCGCGTGAGCCGACGCTGATGGGTGGTGCAGACCCCGGTCAGGCGGCGAGGCGTGATCTTGCCGCGCTCGGCGACAAACTGCTGCAGCAGGCGCACGTCTCGGTAGGGGATCGCCTCGATCTTCTCCACGCAGAACTTGCAGACCTTCTTGCGGCGAAAGAACTTGCGGCCACCCGCGCCGCCTGGCCGTGCGCCTGCCGGACGCGGGCCGCCAGAACCTGGCCCACCCGGTCCACCCGAGCCGGAGCCTCCGGAACTTTGTCCGCCGCCAGAGCTGTGTCCGCCTGAGCTGTGTCCGCCTCCGCTGTGAGAACCGGAGGAATACGTTGCGCCGCCTTCGGCGCGGGGTGTGCTTGTTTCGTCTGCCATTGTCTCTTCTTTCTTTCGCTCCGGCTCAGAGGCTCGGTCGCGATCTCTCTTTGACTCGTTCTGCGACTTGCTCTTTAAGCAGCTCTTTGACTTCTAGATTGATCCAGCCTACGCGAAAGTTAAGCTGTAGCCGGCGCCTCGACAACCGAGGGCGCCTGGGCAGCCGCTACCGCAGGGGCCGGCGCGGGCGTCTCGCCAGCCGGGGGCATCGCGCTCAGCTTCTTCTTGCTCGCACGCAGGGCACGCACCTTGTCCAGGCGCTTCTCTTCCTCATCCATGCGCACGGTGATGTACTTGATCACCGGCTCGGAGACGCGAAGGCGCCGCTCGAGCTCGGCCACCAGGGGCCCGTCCGCATCAATGGTGAGCAAAACATAGTTGCCGTCGTTAAACTTGCGGACCGTGTAAGCCAGCTTGCGGCGGCCGAGCTTCTCGACTGCACGGATGGCGCCTCCGCCGGAGGTCACGGTTGCCGAAAAGTTCTCGACCAGCTTGTCCAAATCTTCTTCCAGCACGTCCGGACGCACGATGAACATCACTTCGTAAAAGCGTTCCATTGCCTCTCTCTTTCGCTCGCAGCCGGCACTGCCGCTGCGGTCCTGCTATCTACACGATCCATCCTGCTGCTACTGCGCCGGGCTGTTTGGCTCGCGGCGATTGAAACGGTTCATCGCGGCCTCGATCCCATCCGCTATGATGACGCCGAGCGCCAAGGCTGCTTGGTCCAGCGCCTCGTCTAGCCGGCTCAACTCCATCCGACGCATCGGCCCGAGCAAGTACCCGCTGCCCCGCCGGCCATGCTCCTGGCCTGCATCGGGCCCGACCCCGATCCGGATACGCGGCCAGCTTTCTGACCCCAGCGCCCCGTTGATCGATTTCGCCCCGTTGTGCCCGCCGGCGCTGCCCCCGGCGCGCACCCGAATCGAGCCCAGCGGCAACGCAAGCTCGTCGTAAATGACCACCAGCTCCCGGGCCGGATCAACACCAAGTTCCCGCACCAGCCCCGCCACCGAGACGCCGCTCATGTTCATGAATGTCTCCGGCTTGGCCAGCACAACTTGGCTGCCAGCGAGCGAAACGCTGGATGTCTGCGCTCGGCAGCGCCGGTTCGCAACCACTGCTCCTTGTTGCGAAGCGATGCGGTCAATCGCGAGAAACCCGGCATTGTGCGGGGTAAACTGATACTCGATCCCAGGGTTTCCGAGTCCGACAACCAGCAGCACCGCCTACTTCTTGGGTGCCGCTGTCTCGGCCGGTGCGTCGCCCTTGCCCTTCTTGGCCACCTCTGGCTCGGCAGGCGTGGCGGCGGCGATCGCATCGGCAGTCTCGACAACCTCTTCGCGGATCGTGGTCACGTGCGCCACCAGCGCATCCTCTTCGCCCAAAAACTTGATCTTGCCGCCGTGCGGGAGATCCGCAATCCGGATACCCTCACCCAGCTTCAGCCCGGTCACGTCCACGTCGATGTGGCTGGGGATATCGGCTGGCAGGCACTCGATCGAGACTTCGCGCAGCACCTGGTCGAGCATGCCGCCGTCAGCCCTGACGCCCACCGGGATGCCGATCAACTGCACCGGCACATCGACCTGCATCGTCACGTCCAGCGCGATCCGCTTCAAGTCCATGTGGATCAGCTTGTCTTTGATCGGCTCAAACTGCCAGTCAACGATCATGGCTTTGGCCTTGGCCGCCGAACCGGTGATCTCGAGATCGAAGATGGTGTTGTGGCCTGACTCCGAGTGCAGGATCCGCAGCATCTGCTTGGGGTCGAGCTCGAGCGCAATGGAAGCTTCCTTGGCCCCGTAGACCACCGCCGGCAGCTTGCCGCGCACCCGTACCCGGCGCGCCGCATTCTTGTTGAACTTGCCTTCCCGCGGGGTCCCGATGACCACCTCAGGACCCTTATTCTGCGCTTTGTTCTCTGTTGCTGTGCTCATGCTTCCTCTTTCCTCGGGCATGGCCTCAGACTCCGAGACCGCTCCCTTTGCCATGACAACGCGCACACTCTGTCCGGCTCACGCCGGGCTCCGCAAACTGCCCTCGCTCAGCAGCCCCTCATCCTTGACTCAGAGACCAGCCTCAGGAAAACAGCGTGCTCACGCTGGTCTCCATGTGAATACTCTCAATCGCCGCGCCCAGCAGGCCTGCGATCGAGCGCACCTTGATCTTGCCTGCCTCAACCGCCACCTGCGCCGCTTCGTTCAGCGGGATCGAGTCAGTGACTACCAGCTCCTTCAGCCGCGAGCCCATGAGGCGCTCCACCGCCGGCCCTGACAGCACCGCGTGCGAGACACAGGCATAGACCTCGGACGCGCCCTGAGCGAGCAGCGCATCGACCGTCTTGACCAGCGTGCCGGCTGTGTCTGCAATATCGTCGATGATCAGGCAGGTACGCCCGCGCACATCGCCAATCACGTGCATCACTTCGGTCACGTTGATGTCGGTGCGCCGCTTGTCCACAATGGCCAGCGGTGCGCCCATCTTGGTCGCGAAGAATCGCGCCCGTTCCACGCCGCCCGCGTCTGGCGAAACCACGGTCAGGTCAGCCAGGTCGAGTTCGCGGAAGTAGCTCACCATCACCGGCGACGCGAACAGGTGGTCGACCGGAATATTGAAGAACCCTTGGATCTGCGCCGCATGCAGATCCACGAACAATGCCCGGTTTGCCCCGGCCGTGGTTAAGAGGTCCGCTACCAGCTTGGACGTGATCGCCACCCGGGGCCGATCTTTTCTATCCTGCCGCGCATACCCGTAGTAGGGCACCACGACGGTAATCCGCGCCGCCGAGGCACGCTTCAACGCGTCGATCATGATCAGCAGCTCGACCAGGTTCTGATCGACAGGCTTGCAGGTCGGCTGGACGACAAAGACATCAGCTCCGCGCACATTCTCCAGCAGCTGGAAGTAGATCTCTCCATCGGCGAACCGCTGCAGCTTGGTCTCACCGAGTGGCGCTCCGATGTGCCGGCAGATCTCCTGGGCCAGCTCTCGGTTGGCTCCGCCAGAGAAGATGCGGAACCCCTTGTCTTCTCCTAGGTGACGGGAGCGCCTGCGCTCGGCTGCTGACTTGGCTCGCCCATCGCTCACCGGCACACTGGCCGCAACGCCGGCCAGCCCGCCAGCCTGGATTGCGGCCGCGCCGTTGGTTCCCGCTGCCGGCTGCGTCGGCGAGCTTGCTGTCCCGTTCGTTCCCAGCTCTCTCGTAAACTGCTGCGCCTGCTCGTCCCTTGCTGTCATGCTTGGCCTCCTCGAGCTGGTTGGCTCGGTTTGTCCTTGCTGCTTAGAGGTTCCCGGGTACCGCCTAGTTGGGCTGGTACCGAAATCAGCTATCTCCCGCTATGCCCTCTCACGCGGCGGAGGATGGATCAGCCGAGCTTTCCCCTCAACCGCTCCACCCCGGTCTTGGGACAGAAACTTTGGCTGGGCGACTAGGATTCGAACCTAGACAAAGTGCGTCAAAGGCACTTGACCTACCATTAGTCGATCGCCCAACGGCTCCATGCTGAGGCCACCAGCCGGGAAGCGCTGGTTCCTCTCTAGTGTAAAGCAGCCCCTCGACCCTGCCTGGCAATTTTGCTCAGGAGCACTGGATCAACCCTTCCCCTCCCCAACCTTACGCCTCACCCTCTCGAGCCTCTAGCTGCCAGCACCTACCCACCGGGGGCCCTAAACAGCCGCAAACATCTGCGTCCAATAGGCGGCGCGCCCCAGCAGCCGTGTGCGCAGGCTGGCTACGCCGATCGATCGCAGCCTCTCCTCCGCGTCGCTCGCCTCGGACGAAGACGCATACAGGCCGAAGAGAGCCGAACCGGATCCAGAGAGAGCCGCGTACAACGCTCCCGACCGTGTCCGACTTCCTGCCGAGATCCCTGGAAAACTTCCAGAAGCCGACAGTTCATCAGCCTGAGTTCCAGCTTTCAGGGCCGGACCCAGGAGCGTGCGCTTGATCGTACCGAGAAGGGGATGCTGCCGAAAGACGACCTGTTCGAAGTCGTTTTCAATCCCGGTTCGGACAAGCGCGGCCAGTGGGTGCCGGGCAAGGTCTCTCCGCGCTACTGACGGAAGGACACCGGAAGAGTGGTGCGGCTCGCAAAGGGACACCGCGAGAGCTCGACTCAACTCTGCCATCGTACCGAAAGTAGAGCCGGGCGTCAACGTGGCATCCGCGCCCTGGGCCAGCTGCTGCCCCCGACCCTGACCTCGTTCCCGCTCTCGTTCCTGACCTCGTTCCCGCTCTCGTTCCAAGACCCGCCTGTCCCACTCACGAAAGGCCTGCGGGGTGGACACGCCGAGTGCCGGCAGTGCCAGCACCACCTCCACGCCAGCCCCCTCATCGACCGGATCCGGATCAGCCGGCAGGCCCGGCCTATCACCCCGATCCAGCTCCAGCCCCGGCTCCGCTACCGGCTCCTTCTTCGTCACCTTCTTCGGCACCAGGTCTGGCATCTGTTCCGGCACCAGGTCCGGCATCGGATACACCTGCTCGCCGCGCCCCAGACCCAGCACTGCCCCACCGATCAGGAACAGGGGCACGTCCGAACCCACCTCTGCCGCGATGCGCAGCCGCTCGCCACCTGGCAGCGCGAGTCCGGTCTCTCGCTCAAGCGCCACCAGCGCCGCAGCTGCGTTGGCTGACCCGGCGCCCAGTCCGCCCTGCATAGGGAGCCGCTTCTCAATGGTCGCGTGCACCGCCCAGCGCGCCCCGGCGAAGGGCTCGAGTGCAAGCACTCGCTCCAGCATCTTCCACACCGTATTGCGCCCATCGAGCGGCACCCGGCGGTCGTTCGAGGCAAGCACGATCCGGTTGCGCTCGCCCGCACCCAGCCGCTCAGCCGCGAGGGTGACCAAGTCGTGCGCCGCCAATGTCTGGTAGAGCGTCGTCAGGCTATGAAAGCCGTCCGGGCGAATCGGCCCGATGGACAAGCCGAGATTGATCTTGGAGAAAGAGCGGACCGTGGTCGACATGCACTCTTCATTGTAGGGATGCAGAGGTAGAGACCAGAGGCGTGCGCCCACGCGAGTGTCAGCTGGTGTCACTTGAGTGAGGTGGCCACCCCGGTCTGAGTGAAAAGGCCACCCCGGTCCGGCACTCAGCCCAGGAAGCATTCAGCTAAAGCTCACTCAGCCCAGCAAATATCAGCCGTGTCCGTTCCGGCTGCACGCGAGTGAGTCCGCCTCGCAGACGAAGGCCTCTCTTCCTGCCCGCAAATCCCGGCTAGCCGCACGGCAGCAGTCAGGCTATGCTTTCGAGACTATGCCGCTGGCCCGCCTCACGCTCCCGCTCACCCTGCTCCTCTCGCTGCCACCCTCCACGCTGCTCGCCCAGAGCGTTCCCGAGGCCGCGAGCCGCCCGGTCTCGGTTACCAGTGAGACTCCGGTGCAGGCCCAGCACGCCATGGTGGTCAGCGTGCACCACCTGGCGGCCGATGCGGGTCTCGAGATCCTCAAGGCCGGCGGCAACGCGGTCGATGCAGCCGTGGCCACGGGCTTCGCGCTGGCCGTGGTCTTCCCCTTTGCCGGCAACCTGGGCGGCGGGGGCTTCATGCTCGTGCACCTGCACTCCGGTAAGAACACCTTCATCGACTACCGCGAAGAAGCGCCCGCCGCCGCGACCGCCAACATGTATCTCGACGCCAAAGGCGACGTCCTTCCCGGTGCCTCGACGATCGGCTATAAGGCCATCGGCGTCCCGGGCTCGGTCGCCGGCCTCGCCTACGCGGAGAAGAAGTATGGCCGGCTCACCCTGGCCAAGGTGATGGCGCCGGCGATCCGGCTCGCTACCGAGGGCTTCGAGCTTTCAGAAGAGGAAGCACACTTCTTCGGCGACCCGCACCTGGCTGACTTCCCCGAGACCAAACGCGTCTTTACCCACGATGCGGCGAGAGGCGGCGAGCGCTACAAGGCCGGCGAGACCCTCCGCCAGCCCGACCTCGCCCGCACGCTCACCCGCCTCGCCGCCGACCCCGGCGACTTCTACCACGGCGAGATCGCCCACACGCTCATCGCCGACCTTTCGAGAGGCGGCGCCCTGCTCTCGCTCGACGACCTGGCTCACTACGAAGCCAAGGAGCGCACGCCGCTCGAAGGCACCTATGAAGGCCTGACCGTGGTCAGCGCGCCTCCGCCGTCTTCAGGCGGCGTGACCCTGCTCGAGTCGCTCAACATCCTCTCCGGCTACAACCTCAAGCGGCTCGGCGACCGCAGCCCGGCGTCAATGCACACCATCACCGAGGCTTTCCGGCGCGCCTACATGGATCGCAACGAGTACCTCGGCGACCCGGACTTTGTCTCCATGCCCATCGCCGCGATGCTCAGCCCCCAGTATGCCCAGGCCTGGCGCGGCAGCATCCTCAACGACCAGGCCTCGCCCTCGGCAACGCTCAAGCGGCCAGCCGGATTTCTGCCCGCTCCCCCTGCGGCTTCCACCCAGAAGCCTGAAGCAGGCGATACCACCCACTACTCTGTCGTCGATGCCGAGGGCAACGCCGTCGCGGTAACCACGACGCTCAATGGCGGCTTCGGCTCCTATGTCACCGCCGAAGGCCTCGGCTTTCTGCTCAACGATGAGATGGACGACTTTACCTCCAAGCCCGGCACGCCCAACATGTTCGGCCTCATCCAGGGCCCGGCCAACGCGATCGCCCCCGGCAAGCGGCCACTCTCCAGCATGACCCCGACCATCGTGCTCGACGGAAAGAAGGTCCGCCTGGTCCTCGGCTCGCCGGGCGGCGCCCGCATCATCACCACCGTCACGAATATCCTGCTCAGCACGCTGGACGGCGGCCTGAACATAGAGGATGCTGTCGACGCTCCCCGCTTCCACCACCAGTACCTGCCCGATGTCCTCTACCTTGAGCCTGGCTTTGCGCCCGAGACCGTCGAGGGCCTGCGCGCCCTGGGCTACAACGTGAACGCCGGCGCCACCCACTGGAGCGATGCCGAATGCATCGCGATCGACCCAAAGACCGGTACCCTCGAAGGCGGCCAGGACCATCGACACCATTTCGGCAAAGCTGCCGGTTACTGAGTCAAAGACAAGACCGCCTACGCGACCGGCGCCCACTTCGTGGGGAGTCTTCTGCCTGCGGCGCTACAAGAGCAAGTATCCCCTTACTTTCGGGGATACTTGCTCTTGTGACCCGGCGGGTCGGTACACGCGTCACGAAGTGACCGCCGGCCGCGTAGGCGGTCTTGCCCTTCCTGCGGTACCCTGAAGACCATGCTCAAAGCCATCTCGAGCCATGTTTTTCTACGCAGCCGGTTGCATCCCGGACTGCTTGATACGCTCAAGCGGACCGGTGCCGAGGGGATCGAGCTGTTTGCGGCACGCCAGCACTTTGACTACTCTGAGCGCTCGACGGTCCGCGAGGTCGCCGACTGGTTCCGGTCGAGCTCGGTTGAGCCCTTCTCCATGCATGCGCCGCTCTATGCCGACTACGAGATGGGCCGCGCCGGCGGTCCTGCAGTCAACGTCGTCCACCATGAGAAGTCCCGGCGGATCGATGCCATGGACGAGATCAAGCGCGCGCTTGAAGCGGCCGAGCTGATCCCCTTCAAGTACCTGGTGCTGCACCTTGGAGAGCGCGAGGACGCCTGGGATGGCCATACGCTTGAACACGCGCTGACTGCACTCGAACACTTGAAGTGCTACGCCAGCCCGCTCGGCGTCAAGCTGCTGGTTGAGAATATCCCCAATGGCGTGACCGAGCCCGCACACATCGTCGACATCCTCCACACCGGCCACTTCGACACGATCGGGGTCTGCCTCGATGTGGGCCATGCCAACATGCTTGGCGGGGTAGCCGAGACACTGGCGATTCTCAACCCACACATCCGCTCCACGCACCTGCATGACAATGACGGCACCCGCGACGCGCACCTGTGGCCGGGCGAAGGCACCATCGATTGGGAGAAGACCTACCCGGCTCTGCACGCCCTGCCGCTCGCACCCGCTGGCGTCCTCGAGATCCACTACGCGCTTGAGGCGGACGCGGAGCAGGTGGTCGAGAAGGCCAAGCGCGCCTTTGACAACTACGAGAAGCACTCTACCCACGCTGAAGCCGAATCCGCGCGCTGACGGCCAGTAGCTGCTTTCGCCGTGCCGCAGGCGATTTGGTCTCAGGGGTCAAGAACAGGAATTATGCCAGAAGAAGCAAATGTAACAACCACCAGCACAGACATTCCCCTGACCACGATCGCAGCCATCGGCGCCCATGAAGGCCAGACGGTTCGCCTGCAGGGCTGGCTTTACAATCTCCGCGCCTCAGGCAAGCTCCTCTTTCCTATCTTTCGCGATGGCTCGGGCACCATCCAGGGCATCGTTCCCAAGGCAGCAGTTGCAGACGACGTCTTTACCACCCTCAAGGAGCTCACGCTGGAATCAAGCCTCACCGTGACTGGCAAGGTACGCGCCGATACACGTGCACCCAGCGGTTACGAATTGGATGTGGAGACTATAGCCGTTTCGCAGCGCGTGCCCGACGAGACCCCGTTCCCCATCACGCTTAAGGAGCACGGCGTTGATTTCCTGATGGAGCACCGACACCTCTGGGTGCGCACGCCCCGCCAGTCCGCCATCCTGCGCATCCGTGCCGAGATCATCAAGGCCGCGCGCGACTATCTCGACGACAACGGCTTCACCCTGACCGATCCGCCTATCCTGACGCCGGCTGCATGTGAAGGCACCTCGACGCTTTTTCCCGTCGAGTACTTCGGCGAAGAGGCCTTCCTCACCCAGTCCGGGCAGCTCTACATCGAGTCGACCGCGCTTGCGCTCGGCAAGGTCTACTCCTTCGGCCCAACCTTTCGCGCGGAGAAATCAAAGACCCGCCGCCACCTCACCGAGTTCTGGATGGTCGAGCCCGAGATGGCCTTCGCCGGGCTCGACGACCTGATGGAGCTGGCTGAAAACTTCATCGCGTTCATCGTCGACCGGGTGCTCACTCGCCGGGCCGCCGACCTGCAGGTGATCGGCCGCGATGTCGCGAAGCTCCAGACGATCCGGGCGCCCTTCCCCAGGATCACCTACGACGAAGCCGTCCAGATGCTGAACGATGCGCATGCCGCCGGCACCCTCGAGCAGCCCTTCGCGTACGGTAACGACTTCGGCTCGCCGGATGAAACCTATATCTCGTCGCAGTTTGACCGGCCCTTGATGGTGCATCGCTACCCGGCTGCCGTCAAGGCTTTCTACATGGAGCCGGATCCGGAGAATCCAGAGCTCGCCCTGTGCGTCGACGTGCTCGCGCCGGAAGGCTACGGCGAAGTCATTGGCGGCTCGCAGCGAGTCGCTTCCTATGACCTGCTCAAGCAGCGCATTGAGCAGCACCAGCTTCCGCTTGAGGCCTTCCAGTGGTATCTCGACCTGCGCCGCTACGGCTCGGTGCCGCACGCAGGCTTCGGCATGGGCATCGAGCGCGCGGTCGCCTGGATCTGCGGCCTGGACCACGTCCGCGAGACCATTCCCTTCGCGCGCACCCTCAACCGCATGTACCCGTAACGCCGCTGTCAGCCAAGAAGAAAAGCCGGAGCTCCCCTCGCATGCACGAGGGTAAGCCGCCGGCATTTCCCATCAGGGAAGAACGAAAACTACTTCGCTGACCTGGACTTGCTATGCGCCTCGGTCGAGTGCTCGTGCGCCGTTGACGACGCCTTGTGCGCCTTCTCCGAGTGCTCTTCTGCGGCGGAGTGGTCGCCCTTCTCGTGGTGTTCGGCTGCCGTGTGGTGAGCCTTGGCTGCCGCCTCGTGGTGCTCTGCTGCCTTCTTGTGCGCTTCCTTTGCCATGTCTGTACCTTTCTGTCTTGCTGTGTAGAGCTCGGGAGCAAATCTCCAGAGGACAACTCCTCTGACGGCTGAGCAGCCCCTGTTGTTGTCCTCGTTTACAGGATGTTGATCAAGCCTGCGCTCTGATGTTGGCTGCGCCACTGTTACAAATTGTTCACCCCCACCTATATCCACGCAGGAGTAGTCTTTGACGCCTGCTGACGCGAACATCCTTGATCACCGGGGCGCCCTTCGCGCCGCAGCCTGATCCACTACTATCAGACAGCATGAAGAAATTACGTGTCGGTGTTCTCTTTGGCGGCCGCTCCGGGGAGCACGAGGTTTCGCTACTCTCGGCGGCCTCGGTGCTCAAGGCAATCGATCGTAAGAAGTACGATGTCACCCCCATCGGCATCACCAAGGAGGGTCGATGGGTGACAGCCTCCGATGCCGAGAAACTGCTCGCCGCCTCCGGTCAGGCCGAGCTGCCCGGTCCGGGTGCAGGGGACCCGCAGGCCACCAGCGCCGCTGCTGTGCTCGCGCGCGGCGAGGCAGTCATCGTCCCTCCGGTTCCTGATGCTTCCTCGCTGATCCCCTTTGAGACCTCGCGCCAGAATTATCCAGGGGATCCTCGCCACGGCCTGGAGCTCGATGTCGTGCTGCCCATCCTGCACGGCACCTTCGGCGAAGACGGCACCATCCAGGGCCTCTTCGAGCTGGCCGGCATCGCCTACGCGGGCTCCGGCGTGCTCGGCTCGGCCGCCGGCATGGACAAGGACGTGATGAAGCGGCTCTTCGCTTCCGCCGGGCTCCCGATCCCGAAGCACCTGAGCCTGCTGCGCTCCGAGTGGAAGCAGAGCCCGCGCAAGGCGATCACCCGCCTGGAAGCCGGGCTGAAGTATCCGCTCTTCGTCAAGCCCGCCAACGGCGGCTCCTCGGTCGGCATCAGCAAGGCGCACGATCGAAAAGAGCTTGGCCCGGCGATCGATCTGGCAGCGGGCTACGATCGCAAGATCGTCGTTGAGCAGGCAGTCGGCGGCGGCAAGGGGGCCTCCCGCCCTACAGCGAAAGCACGCGAGCTTGAAGTTGCCGTACTCGGCAACGACAAGCCGGAAGCGTCGGTCGTCGGCGAGGTCGTGCCCATCAAGGAGTTCTATGACTACGAGGCCAAGTACCTCAGCGAGGGCTCGGCACTCATCCTGCCCGCCAAGCTTACCGCTGCGCAAAAGAAGCAGATCCGGGCCATGGCAATCCAGGCGTTTGAGGCCTGCGACTGCGCGGGGCTAGCGCGGGTGGACTTTCTGATGGAGCCGGGCGCACGCGGCCGCATCTACCTCAACGAGCTCAACACACTGCCGGGCTTTACCTCGATCAGCATGTACCCCAAGCTCTGGGCTGCTTCCGGTCTTCCCTACCCGGAGCTGATCGACCGCCTGATCGCGCTCGCGCTGGAGCGCCATGCCGAGCGAAGCGCCACCAGCTACAGCCGCGAATAATGCGTAGGAACCGCGAATCAATGCGCGGGAACACGGAGGCGTCCGGGAGTGTCTAAACTGGGAGCGCGGTGCGAGAGCCAGTACGTGCACCAGCCAAGAAGAGAGCCGCAGCCATGACCCTGCTCGACGCACCTGTCTACAACGCTCGTCGCGCCCGCACCATCCGCAACAGCCTCATCGGCCTGCTTGTCGCGGCGATTCTGATACCGATTCTGTGCTGGATCTTCTGGGACTGGCCGGAGCAGCACCGGGTCAATCACTTTCTCGCCACTGTCGAGAGCGGCGATCTGAACAAGGCCTATGCCGAGTGGAACCACGACCCCGACTGGCGCCAGCACCAGGATCGCTACAAGGGCTACTCCTTTGCAGACTTCAGCAAGGACTGGGGACCCGGCTCGGACTACGGCCAGATCAAGACGCACAAGATCGAGATCACCAAGACGGTGGGCAACGGCGTGGTGATGGGCGTTGATATCAATGGCGGTAAGACGCCGCTCTTCCTTCGCGTCGATCACAAGACGAAAGAGATCGGCTTCTCGCCGGTCGAGCTGTATGTCGGGCCAGGCTAGGGGCAGGCTCTGGCAGTCTGGGGCCGGAAGACCCGGCCGGAGATTTCGCTCTCTGCGCGAGACCGCTTCGAGCGCTTTCTCCTTGCACGGCGAACAGCGAAGCAGATGCGGCACGGCGAAGCAGATCCGACGGGTAACCAGGCGCTGTCGCCCACCAGTTTTTTCTCGGCGTTGGGCCCCGCAGGCAGCGGTGCGGTCCGTGCGCCTTGCCCCGGCAGGCAGCGCGATGCTCTGATAGAGCTCAAATGAATCACACCCCCTCCCGGCTGGTGCGTATCGAGGCTGAGGCGCTGATCACGCTCGCTGACCGGCTCGACGGATCGATGGCCGCTGACTTCGAGCGTGCGGTCTCGCTCGTGGTCGCATGCGGGGCAGCCCGGGGCGGCCGGGTGGTCGTCACCGGGATGGGCAAGAGCGGCATCATCGCGCAAAAGGTCGCCGCCACGCTCTCCTCCACCGGCAGTCCAGCCGTCTTCCTGCATCCGGCTGAGGCCGTCCACGGCGACATCGGCATGCTCGCCCCAGGGGATCTGGTCCTTGCACTCTCGGCCAGCGGCGAGACCGAGGAGATCCTTCGGCTGCTAGCGACGCTGCGGCGCGTTCTCAACAAGCCTGGCGAAGGGCTAATCAGCTTCTGCTGCTCGATGAACTCAACCCTCGCCAGGGCCAGCGACGTGGCGCTGGACTGCAGCGTGGACGAAGAAGCGTGTGGACTGGGCCTGGCTCCCACCGCGTCGACGACCTCGATGCTCGCTCTTGGCGACGCGCTCGCCATCGCGGTCTCCATGCGCAAGGGCTTTCGCGAGCAGGACTTCGCCAGCCTCCACCCGGGCGGCAAGCTTGGCAAACAGCTCGCCCCAGTGCGGGAGCTCATGCACGCAGGCGTTGCTGTGCCGCGCGTCAGGCTCACCACGCCGATGACTGAGGTCATCTACGAAATGTCACGCAAGGGCCTCGGCATGACGGTAGTCGAGGATGACCACGGACTGCTCGCCGGAGTGTTGAGCGACGGCGACCTGCGCCGCCTGCTTGAGCGCGAGGGGCCGCACGCGCTCATGCGCACTGCCGCCGAAGCGATGCACCGAGCGCCTTGGACGATCGGGCCAGAGGAGCTCGCGGTGCGCGCCCTCGCCATTCTCGAAGAGCACAAGATTACCTCGCTGGTCGTCGTCCAGGTCGGCCGCGTGGCCGGAGTTGTGCATCTGCACGATCTGTGGGGCACCGAGCTGGTTTAGGGCCCAACATCGCCGAAGGCCAGCTGCCCTTCTGCCTGACACTGCATGGTCATGGCTCCAGTGCCGCCGCGCGTCACTTCAGTCCAGGCTTCAACTGGCGTCCGCGGGAACGAGTCGCTTCGCGAATAGCAGCTCGTCTCCTAGCCAGTCCACCTTACGCAAAGATACGGCCCGGGTCGTCGAAGCGAAGCACCTCGTGATGCTGCAACAGGTCGATGGAGTCGACACCCAGCCGCAGCTCTCCAGCGAGTGCGCGACTGCTCTGGGTTGCGCGCTCGCCTGCCCAGGCGGCCACTCGCCCCGGCAGCGATCGCGAGTGCTGCTGCATGCTTCACAATCCGCGTCGCTCCATCTCATGGGCTCGTTGTTCGCCGGCTCCTAGAAGGAGTTCGCGGCGCACTGTCTATCGCATTCGTTGCGGACCGAGGCTTTCGCATCGGCTCCTCACGCCGAGGCATCGAAAGAAGCCGTCAACAACTTAATAAAAGTTGATACCAGGAGTCCGCTTTGCCATCTCTTCTAGATCCTTACTCGTCGGCGACCTCCAACTGCCTAACCGTGTCATCACGGCGCCCTTGACTCGCCTGCGCGCTACGCCGGACCACCTTCCCACGCCGATGATGGTCGAGTACATCGGCAGCGGGCGAGTGCCTGCCTGATTCTCTCCGAGGCCATTCCCGTTAGCCCCCAAGGTGTCGGGTACGCGAACGTGCCGGGCACCTGGTCTCCGGAGCAGGTTTTCTGTTGGAAGCTGGTCACCGACGCCGTGCATCAGGCGGGCGGGCGGATCTTCGCGCCGATCTGGCATGTTGGCCGCATCTCGCACCCAAGATTTCCGAAAGGGGGATCTCCCGGTCGCGCCCAGCACGCTGCGACCCGCAGCCACGTCAGCCTGGTACGGCCGGAGATCGGCTTTGAGACGCCGCGCGCGCTTAGTCTGGACGAGATCGCGGGCATCGTTAAGGCCTACCGGCGCGGATCGGCTTGGCCCCCAGCTGAAGCAGGAGTTTGGCGGCGTGTACATCGTCAACGAGAAGTACACGCGAGCAGGCGGAGCAGGTGGTGGAACCGGGCGAAGCTGATGCGGTGGCGTTCGGCCGGCTCTTCCTCGCCAACCCGGACCTGCCCAGGCGTTTCGCCAGCGATACCCCACTCAAGCAGCCTGATCCGAGCACCTTCTACGCAACCCTCGCTCGGCTCCTAGACAGAGTTGAGCTGAAGAGTTGAGCTGCAGGAGCGAGGCGCAGAAAAGGGTCCGGCGATCAAACGCCGGACCCTTTGTCTTCGGATCAAGAGCACCTCGCTAGGCGAGGTTGCCGTTGAGACCGTTCGGGAAGAACAGCCCCTTGTACGTAGGCACGGTGGTGCCGGGAGCCGCGCCGCCGTTTCCCGCCGTGACGATGGAGAGGATCTGCTTATAGTTGCGACCCTGCGCGATGCTGTAGAGGGGCGCTGTGGCCGTGCCGCTGTTTGCATCGACCAGCGTTGCTGCCGGGTAGCTCGCGCTTGCGCCTTCCAGGGTTACCGTCGCGTTGGTCATTAGCCCGATATCGGACGGCGTGTCAGTGGCCCCAGCCGCGGCAACGGAGAGAGCCAGTCGCAGGTTTGCGATCGCAACCGTGTAACCGGAGAGTGTCGTGCTGCTATTGGCTGCGTCCTCTGCGGCAATCGAGGTACGAACCAGGCCGGCGTGGTAAGCCTCCACTGCGTGAATGCCGACGGCCGCAGGCAGCACATTCACCTTATCGGTGATCAAGGGCGCTGCTCCGTGGTACGCGCTGACGCCGGTGTCCTCGAAGATGAAGGCACCAATGAGGAAGTTGGTTTCGCTCGCGAAAGGGTCGAAGCTGGTACCGATCGGGGGGGTCGTGGCACCGGCCAGCGTGTTGAACGAGTTGACCAGATCGATCTGTGGCTGCGCGACTGCCGCCGAGCCCAGGACCGACTGCAGGAAGCTGACATGCTTGCCCTCTTCAAGAGCTGTTTCCGTCGCATATGCCTGGATCAGGCCTCCGGCGGTGAACGGTACCTTGGCAAACGGTGTTTTTGTTACCACCGTGCCAGCCGTCCCGGTGCCAGTGATGGCAATCGGGGTAGGCAGCTTGTCGATGGTTACGCCGTAGACGGCGAGGTTGTAGTAGTTGGCCTCGAGGTACTCGAGGTTGAGTGCGAAGTTGAGAATGTCGGTATCGCTCTGGACCAGGGCAGCTTCAGCCTTGGGGGTGTAGCTAGCCAGAGCCAAGCCGGCCAGGGCCGCGCCGCCCACGGTCAGCATCCTGCGGCGGGTGTTGTCTAGGACTGCATCTACTGCCTGTGTTTCAAGGGTCGCCATGATGATCTCCGTATCAGGTTAAAGCCTAGGTCGACTTAACGTTACCGTTCACGCCTGCGGTGAAGAAGCCGCCGCTGGTTATGCCGGTGCCTGGCGTGCCATAGACGATGTTCAGCACCTGCTGCGGGGTCCGGGCAAAGCCGACAGCGTTGCTGGAGTTAGCAGCCACAATGCTGGTGCTGCTCAGTGGGGTTTCAGCACCGCCGCCGAGCGTGGCACGCAGCGTCGAGACCTGGTTGGCGATGGTCTGGTAGGTCGTGCTGGTGGTGCCGGTGGCAGCAGAGGTCGCGAAGTCGGCTGAAACGATCAGGGTGCGCACGATCGCGGCATGGTAGGCTTCGACCGCCTGGATACCGGCAGCTGCACTCAGAACCGCGCTGCTGGAGATCGCCGGCGCTGCTCCCGCGTATGCGGTTACGCCTACGTCCTCAAAGATGAACGAGCCGATCAAAAAGTCCTGAATGCTATCAAACGGAGTGAAGTTGGCCGGGGTGGTAATCTTTGCCGCGGTCGCCAGCTTGGCAAAGAAGGTGAAGTCGATCGCTGGCCGCGGCACCGGGGTGCCTTTGAGCGAGGTGATCGTGGCCTGCAGGGCACGCACGTGATTGAGCTCATCCTGGGCTACTTCGTTCAGGTAGGCTGAGAAAGCCGTGGCCAGGTAACCGCTTGGCGCATCGGCCAGGTTGACCATGCTGCCGCCCGTCACCGCACCCGCGCCGCTCAACGCATCCGCAGCGGAAAGTCCGCTGCCGGTGGCTGCATGGAGGTAGAATTCGGCTTCGAGGTACTCCAGATTCAGCGCGAAGTTCAAGTAGTCGGCATCCACCAGCGGCGCCGTCGTGGTCGAGGTTGTGGTGGTCGGAGCTACTGTTGGTGCAACTGTGCTCGAACTGCTGCTGCATCCCGAGGCGAGCGCAACGGCAGCCGTCGCTCCGACGCCTGCCCCGATCCCGGCCATGAACTTGCGGCGGGAAACCCTGTTTGCCATTACTTCTTTAATCTTGTCCACGCGGTGTCTCTCTTAGTTCGGCGGAATTAACAGGTACTGCACTAAGCTAACGTTTCCGCACGACATTGCGGATTCAGAATGGAAAGGAACTTTACTTAAGTAACCGGGAAAGTCACCTTATCGCTAGAATTGTGAAAGCTCCGTGCCGTGCAGCCGTCCTGCAAAGCGGCAGGGACAAACGGCTCGACCGAAGTATCTCGCTCGAAGTACCTCGAGCGAAGTACCATCGTGGGCGACGGTCCAGGGGATCGGCCAGGGGCCGGCCGACGTCTGGCTACTGTTCTTCTTCGCGTTCAAACTTTCTTCACAATAGTTCCTGTCCCATGGAGTCTGCTTTGGCACTTGGTGCGTATGTATAGCAAGCCACAGAGAAAAGAGACGGCAGAGGAAGACAGCGCCTTGCTCGCCCTGATCGGGCAAGGTGACCGGTTGGCGCTGGCTTCGCTGTACGACAGGTACGCGAAGGTGGTGTACTCGGTATCCCTTCGGGTGCTGCGTGACCCGGCCTCCGCGGAGGACGTGCTGCAGGAGATCTTCATGCAGGTGTGGCGGAATCCGTCCGCCTTCAGCACGGAGCGGGGCAGCCTCGCAGGCTGGCTGGCGATTCTGTCGCGCAACCGCTCGATTGATGTGCAGCGGCGCAGGCGGCCGACCGACTCGGTGGACGACGTGGTGCTAGCGTCGCCTTTCAACCTGGCCGAGTCATCGGAGAAGAACATGCTGCTGGAGAAGGCGAAGGTCTGGATCGCGCAGCTTTCAGCCGATCAGCAGCAGATGCTCCAAATGGCTTTTTTTGATGGACTGACCCACTCGGAGATAGCGGAGAAGACGGGGAGTCCGCTGGGCACGATCAAGACCCGAATACGCAGAGCGCTTCAGACTTTGAGAAAGGCGGCCCAGGCATGAACGAGTACGAGAGCAACTTGGCCGCACTTCCGTCCGGAGAACACTATGAGATGGAAGATCTGCTGCTCTATGCCTTAGAGATGTTGACCCCGGCCGAGCGAGCCGCGGTAGACGCTCACCTGGGCTTAGGCAAGCCAGGCCTAGAGGACCAGGACTTTGAAGACCGGTCCTCAAAAGAACAAGATCTCGCTGATCGGGCTCAGACGTCGACTTTCGATCCTCGCGGAGGCTGTCCGCACTGCCGGGCCAAGCTGGCAGAGGTGCAGGAGACGATCGGCAGCTATGCGGTGGCCATGGCTGAGGCTGAATCTCTGGCTACTCCGCCCAGCGCGAGCCGCGAGCGGCTGCTCGAAGCAGTTGGGCAGCCGGGCACAGCTGGAGAGGACCTTTATGCGGCTAGGACTTATGCGGCTAGGACTTCTGCAGTGCCACACCAGCCCGCGTCGGCACCCTTGGCCTCAATCTCCAGCGCAGCTCCTGGCCGCGCGGTAGCAGCGAGCCAGCCGCGCAGCAGACGGGAAGCCACGGCTGCGGCCTGGATCGGCTGGGCGATCGCGGCGGCCATGGCCCTCACCGCTACGCACTTCTACCAGCAAAGCCGCTCGCTCCGGCTGGGCCTTGCTACCCAGCAGGACCAGATCGCCAGGCTTTCTGTCGAACGCGCCCGCGCCCGCGAGGTGGTCAGCGCGCTGACCGATCGGAGCGCGCAGCGGGTCACGCTCACCCTGGCCAAGTCGTCTGCCCCACCCCAGCCGACCGGCCGGGCCACCTATCTCGCAAGTAAGGGGACGCTGATCTTCCTGGCCAGCCATCTTGACCCTCTGCCGGCGGGCAAAACTTACGAGCTGTGGGTGATCCCGGCAAGCGGCGCGGCTCCGGTCGCGGCGGGCACCTTTCGCCCCGACGAGCGAGGCAATGCTAACGTTGTGACTGCGAGATTGGAAGGCACAGGCGCAGCCAAAGCCCTGGGCGTCACGATTGAAGCATCGGGCGGGTCATCGACACCGACCCTGCCCATCCTATTGGCGGGCTCCTGAGACACTGTCAGCGTCTACCACGCTTGCACTGCCCCCGCTAAGCGCAGCCTTCCTTGACGGCGGAGGGCTGCGCATTCCCCATCGTTGCTCCCGAGGCTGCCAAAGCGTAGCTCGCTGATCTCGCCACAAGCTGGTCCTTTGCCAGACTGCTATCGACCTCGTCCGTTCTTCCTTACCCCCATCCCTGTAGCCGGCGACGAGCCTGCGGCACTCGGCGGCTTGACTACCGCTTGACTGCGGCCGTGGCTGGTCCCGGAGAGCCATTTAGAATGGCGGAGAGTCAAAAGGCTGGCTTTCAGCCGCCAAGCCTTACCCCACCGCTGGTGGCGGTGGAAAGTTGATCGAAGCCCATGCATCGCTGGTCCAAGCTCTTTATCCCTACTCTGCGGGAAGCACCCTCCGATGCCGAAGTGGCGAGCCACAAATTCCTGCTACGCGCCGGCTACGTGCGCCAGCTCGGCGCCGGCATCTACTCGCACCTCTTTCTGGGTCGCCGCTCGGTCAACAAGATCGTCGCGATCGTCCGCGAGGAGATGGACCGGATCGGCCAGGAGTTTCTCCTGCCCGAGCTGCTGCCCGCCGACCTATGGGAGCAGAGCGGCCGCTGGACGACGATGGGCCAGAATATGTTCCGCCTCAAGGATCGCAAGGGCGCTGACCTCTGCCTCGCGATGACCCATGAAGAGGTCATGACCGACATCGCGCGCAAGGAGCTGCGGTCGTACAAGCAGCTGCCCCAGATCTGGTACCAGATCCAGACCAAGTTCCGCGATGAGCCCAGGCCGAAGTCCGGGCTGCTCCGGGTCCGCCAGTTTCTGATGAAGGACAGCTACAGCTTCGACCTCGACGCAGCCGGGCTCGACCGCAGCTACGAGCTGCATGACGAGGTCTACCGGCGCATTTTTACACGATGCGGACTGGAGTTCGTGGCGGTCGAGGCCGACTCGGGGGCGATGGGCGGCTCGCAGTCACAGGAGTTTATGGTCTACACCGAGGCCGGGGAGGACCTGATCGCCAGCTGCCCGGCCTGCGGCTACGCGGCCAATCTCGAGAAGGCGACCTCGCGCCTGCTGCCGGTCGAGGACCTTGGGCCGACCGGCGATGGCTTGCCCGACCTGGTGCATACGCCGGGCAAGGCCGCGATCGCGGACGTTGCGGCGTTCTTCGGCATCCTGCCGGCGCAGGATATCAAGTGCGTGGCGTACATGGCCGAGGTTCGGGCTGAGGCGCGCGACGCGCAGGGCAAAACCAGCTGGAAGCCGGTCGCGGCCTTCCTGCGCGGCGACCACACGGTGAACGAGACCAAGCTGCTGGGCGCCGCCGGTGGTGCCGAGCTGCGCACCATGAACGGCGAAGAGCTGCAGATCTGGCTCGGCGGCCCGGCCGGATACCTGGGGCCGGTAGGGCTCACGGCGGCAGCGACCCCGCACGACGGCAAGCTGACCGTCATCGTCGATGCCGCGCTTGAAGGTCGCAGCAACCTGGTCGCCGGGGCCAACCAGCTCGACTACCACTACCGCAACGTGACCCCGGGCCGCGATTTCGGCTGGACCGTGCTCGCCGACATTCGCAACGCGGTCGAAGGCGAACTCTGCCCGGTCTGCCCGTCGGAGGCCAACGCGCGCCTGCGCATCGGCAAGGCTGTCGAGATCGGCCATATCTTCAAGCTTGGCTACCGCTATGCCGACGCCCTTGGAGCCAAGGTCCTCGATCCGCAGGGCAAAGAAGTCACCCTCATCATGGGCTCCTATGGTATCGGCATCGAGCGCATCCTGACCGCGGCCGTCGAGCAGAGCGCGCGGCTCGCGCCCGATGGAAACAGCTTCGTGCTCCCAGCTTCGATCGCACCCTTCGAGGTGGTGGTGACCGTAACCAACGTCGCCGACAAAGCCCTGCTTGCCGCCGGCGAGCAGGTAGCAGCCCAGCTTGAGAGCGCAGGCTTGGACGTGTTGCTGGACGACCGCGACGAGCGCGCCGGGGTAAAGTTCAAGGACGCCGACCTGGTGGGCATTCCTTACCGGGTCACTGTCGGCAAGAAGGCCGCCGAGGGTAAGGTCGAGCTTGTCTCCCGTGCCTCCGGGCTGGTCGAAGACGTAGCCATAGAGGAAGTAGCCGCTCTACTCAAAGAGCAGGCAAAGCGCCCGACAGGTGTGGATCGTTAAGGGAACATCTGAGAGTTTCCCTTGCGGGTCACACCAAAGTTACTTACGCATTTTTTACATAAATCGAGCGCATGCCAGTGTAAAAGGGTGAGGCGTCTGCGGCTCCCTTCAGCGCGCTCGCTATCTCACCTCTCCTGGAGTTCGTGCATGCCCTCTCCCTCGCCCCTTCATCGCTGCGTCCGGCTCTTGCTTGGCTTGGCCGTCGCACTGCCTTTCTCCCTCCAAGCGCAAGGAGTAGTGGCGACCAGCACAACGCTGACTGTCTCTCCTGCTGCGCCCACCACGGCGCAGACCCTCACGCTGACCGCTACGGTCACGCCTCTTGCAGCAGCGACCGGGTCAGAAGGCGTTCAGTTTACCCTCGGTACCGGACCCCAACCCCCGCAGACTGTAGGCTTCGCCTACCCTAACCCCACTACCGGAGTGGCCTCTGTCACGATCGGCCCGCTGGCGGCAGGCAGCTACACCTACCAGGCGAACTTTTTGGGCGTCAGCAGTCCTCAGCCTAACGGCCCGTACTACTACCCTTCTTCCTCGTCGCCGGTGACGGTCAGTGTGACCCAGGCAGGCGGTCCGAATGGACCGGCTCTGAAAGGGCAATATGCCTTTCTCTTCCAGGGGTTGACCAATCAACAGGTAGGGAACCGCTTAGGCACGGCTGGTGTCGGCAGCTTTACCGCAGACGGAAACGGCAGCATTACCTCCGGCGTTCTGGACCTGAACCTCCCGGCCAAGCCCAGCCTGGACCTGCCGGTCACGGGTACTTACACGCTTGCCAACAATGGCCGCGGCACGATCACGATTAACAGCTCACTTGGCACCCAGGTCTTCGAGATCTCAGTATCAGGGCATGTGTCAACGGTTGAGACCGCGAGCGGGACTGCTTCCGGCGGGGCGCTTTTCGGCACCGTCCAGATCGCCCGTCAGACCCCGACCGACTTTGGCGACCTGTCGATCTTTAACCTGAACCTGGCGGGGGAGACTAGCGGCGCCAGCCCGTACTCCTTGGTAACCGGATCGGGTCAGCTGTTCGCAGCAGGGGAACCCTCGATCGTGCTCGATCAGACAGTCGGCTTCAGTGTAGCCACTAGCCTGAACTACCAGGGCGCCCACGCGATCGTTCCCAGCTCGACCACCGGGCGCTTCGCCCTGCCCTTCACTGCCGTCTCTGGCAGCACGGTTCCGCAGACGATCAACCTGGTAGGGTATGAGATCGACTCAACCCACGTCTTTCTCATGTCGACCGACCCGCACCAGACCAGCGAGCTGCTGAGCGGTACCGCCGTGCAGTAGTTCAAGCCTAGCGAGAGAGCGGCCGGCCCTACCAGGCAGGCCGCTTTCCGCAGCTGCGACCCCTCCGCGCACGCCCGCGCTACGGCGCATTTCGAGCCAAACACTCCGATCCGCCCTCCAGAAGACGTGACAGTCCGGTCCTTTTCTGCGACTCTTTCGCAGGAGCGTCGCCACGCGCCGCCTTTACGTCTAAAGGGAAAGTCAGTTTTCCGACTTGTCCCTTCAGCCGGATTCGCGGGCGGAGTGCCCATCGCGGCCGCATCCGGGAACGTAGCGAGAACCTAGCGAGAACGTTAGGCAGTGGACGTTTGAATTCTAGAGGTGGTTAGGCCTTTGGCTGTCAGGATCTCTCTTCCCACATCCCGAGCGCGCGTCGGCTCCTCGCTGATGCTGCGCCTGTTCGCCGCGCTGGCCATCCTTGTACTCCTGGTCGGAGCGGTCGGGGCTTCGGTCTTTGGCTACTACTACGTTAAGTATCAGCACATCGTGGACGAGCGGATGGAGAAGCCGCTCTTCGCCAACACGGCCAAGATCTACGCAGCGCCGCGCCAGGTACGGACCGGACAGCGGCTGACCCCGCGCACCATTGCGCAGGAGCTGCGTGCCGCGGGCTACACCGAGGACGGGGCAGGCACTGCCTCGCCGCTCGGCACCTATGCGATGAATGCGGAGAGCATCACCGTGCACCCGGGTGTGCAGAGCTACCATGCGCCCGAAAATGCCACCATCACCTTTGACGGCAACGCAGTCTCGCAGATTACCGGCGCCGGCGGCCAGCAGCTCTCCAGCTACGAGCTGGAGCCGGTCCTGATCACCGGCCTCTCTGACCAGACCCGCACCAAGCGCCGGCTGGTCACCTACGACGAGCTGCCCAAGTACCTGGTGCCTGCAGTCACCTCCATCGAAGACCGGCGCTTCTTCTCGCATGGCGGCGTGGACTACATCGGCGTCGCCCGCGCCATGAGCCGCGACCTGGCGACCGGCCGGCTGGGCCAGGGCGGCTCCACGCTGACCATGCAGCTGGCGCGGGGCTTCTTCTTGACGCCGGAGAAGCACTTCAAGCGCAAGCTCATCGAAATCGTCATCACCTTTCAGCTCGAGCACCGCTTCTCCAAGCAGCAGATCTTCCAGATGTACGCCAACCAGATTCCACTCGGCCAGCAGGGCAGTTTTGCCATCAATGGCTTCGGCGAGGCGGCGCAGGTCTTCTTTGGCAAGGACCTCAGCCGGCTTGACCTGCCAGAGTGCGCGCTGTTAGCCGGGCTCATCCAGAGCCCGAGCCGACTCAACCCGGCCCGGCATCCAGCCCGCGCAGTCGAACGACGCAACGTGGTGTTGGACGCAATGGTAGAGACCGGGGAGATCAGCAAAGCGGAAGCAGAGCAAGCCAAGGCGAGCCCGCTCAAGCTCGCGCCGCCCAGCGTCGAGCAGGGCCAGGCGCCCTACTTCGTCGACCTGGTCCGGGAGCAGCTCTCCGCCAGGCTCGGCGATGCAAACTGGAACCAGGAGGGCCTGCGCATCTACTCTTCGCTCGACCCGGACCTGCAGGAAGCCGCGACCAGCGCTGTCGAGTCGGGCATGAAGATTGTGGATGCACAGGTGGAGCGGCTGCATGCCAAGGCCGCCAGTGCCGGCGAGCCGATCACCTACCCGCAGGTGGCGCTGGTCGCCCTCGACCCTCACACCGGCCAGGTGCTTGCGCTGGTCGGCGGACGCAACTACGGCCAGAGCCAGCTGGACCATGCCGTAGCCCACCGGCCGACAGGGTCGATCTTCAAGCCGTTTACCTACGCTGCAGCGTTCAACTCCTCGCTCGCCGGCACCCAGCTCCAAAATCCGGATGGCACCCAGGGCGTCTACACCCAGGTCACCATGCTTGACGATCAGCAGCAGAGCTTTGACTATGGCAACGGCCAGACCTACACGCCTCGCAACTTCAAGGGCGAGTACCACGATGAAGTGACCGCGCGCGTCGCCCTGCAGAAGTCGCTCAACAATGCGACCATCCTGCTCGGCCAGATGGTGGGCTTCAACAACGTTGCCTCGCTGGCCCGCGATGCCGGCATCAAGTCCGCCCGCGGCACACCCTCGGTGGCGATCGGCGCCTACGACGCGACGCCGCTTGAGATGGCAGGAGCCTACACGGTCTTTGCCAACAGCGGTGTCAAGGTCGACCCGTGGATGCTGGCCTCGGTCCGCAGCTCGACAGGCGACGTGGTGCAGGACTTTCCCCAGACCACCAAGCCAATTCTCGATCCGCGGGTCGCTTTCCTGACCACCGACATGCTCGAGAACGTGATGGACCACGGCACCGGCGCAGGCGTGCGCGCGATGGGTTTTACCGCGCCCGCCGCCGGCAAGACAGGCACTTCGCACGATGTCTGGTTTGCCGGCTATACCTCGAACCTGCTCTGCATCGTCTGGGTGGGCAACGACGACTACACCGACATCAAGCTCGAAGGCGCGCACGCCGCAGCACCCATCTGGGGCGCGTTTATGAAGCGAGCCGTCGCGCTGCCGCAGTACTCGGATACCAAAGCCTTCACTCCGCCTGACGGCATTGTGGAAGTACGGCTCGATAAGGCGACCAACCTGCTCGCGGACGAGGCTTGCCCCGACTCTTACACGGCGGCGTTTCTTGATGGCACGCAGCCTACCGACACCTGCGACCACGCCAACGGCGACCAGCGAAGCGTCTTCCAGAAGATCTTTGGCATGGGACAGAGTTCCGCCACGCCTCCGCCACCCTCGGAATCGACGCCGGCGCCCCCCCAATCGAAGGCTTACCAGCAGCCACAAACTGGCAGCTCGACTGTCGCGACTGCGCCGGCGACAGCGCAGCCAGCAACGCCTGCGCCCGTCAAGAAACCCGGCTTCTTCGGCAAGCTCTTTGGACAAAAGCCGAAGCCCGAGCCGCAGCCGGGCGCCCCGCAGCAGTAACTGTGCCGGCAGAGACAGGGCAGGATTCTCTCATCGAAGACCCGCGAGAGCCCGGCAAAGCTGGAAAAACAACGAAGCTGGGCGCGGCTCTGTGGATCGCCTGCTGCCAGTTCTTCTTGGCCGAACAGGTGGTACGCCGGCATGTGCGCGGGCCCTACAGCATGGCCCTTGACACGATCAGCAGCCTGGGTGCACTGCACCCCTTCGGCGCCCGGGCAGCGCAGCCAACCAGCACCTCGCCGCTCCACGGGCTGATGAACAGCTCCTTCCTGCTTCAGGGCGTACTCATCCTGCTGGGAGCGCTGCTGGTGCGCCGGCACTTCGCCGGCGGGCTGCTGCTAGCAGCCACGTTTCTGCTCTTTGAGGCAGCCGGCGCAGGCGTCTTCCTGGTCGGGCTGGTGCCTGAGGATGCGGGCAGCCCTCTGCATGTTCTCGGTGCTGCCGGGCACTTTGTGTGCGGCGGCCTGGCAATGCTTCTGCTGGGCGTCTGGCTTCTCCGCCAAAAACAGCGCAGTGAGTTTGGTGGAACCTTTTCGATCCTCGCCGGCACCATGGCGCTGACTGCCACGCTCTCACTCGGCATAGGCCTGGCGAGCGGTTGGGCGCCTGTTGAGTGGCACATGGGCGCGGTCGAGCGGATGGCTGCCTACCCGCTGCCGGCCTGGCTGACAATCGCCGGCTTTGTGCTGCTGGTCAGAGTATCGCAGCAGAACGTCTAGGATGCCCGCGGGTCGGCTTTTGCCGCCTCCGCAGGCAGGTGAAGGGCAGGAGAGCGCTGCCGGGTCACTGGCGACTTACTTGGTCGCTCTTCAACCTTCGCCTAGCTGCAGCCGACGCGCTTGCGGCTCGAACGCATCGCCCACCCGAGCACCGGTTCCTCGCCGGGCAGGCTCGGCTGACAGGTCGGGCACCAGTACGTCGAGCGCGCGTCCGGGCCCTGTTTCCGCATGAGAATGGCTGTACCGCAGCGGCGGCACGGCTCGCCCTGGCGCCCGTATGCCCAGAGCCGCGCCCCGGTATCAGAGCGTCCGGTCGTGCGCCGCGCCCCGGTGTAGGTCAGTATCTTGTCGTCAGAGCCTTGCTGCACATTCTCGCCGAGCAGCTTGCGCGACTGGTGAAGAAGGCAGTCAAGTTCAGCCACGGTCAGCGTGCTCACCTTGCGAAACGGATGCACACTGCATAGAAAACAAACTTCAACCTTGTACACGTTTCCTAAGCCCGCCATCACCCGCTGGTTTAGCAGCACGTTCGCAATCTCTTCCTCGCCGCGCGCCTTGATGTTTTCAAGGATCCGGGCTCGCACCGCGTCCTCGGCAGCGTCGCTTCCAAGTAGATCGGGGCCTAAGTTGGGGATCGCGCTGTTGCGTGCGAGGGTGCGCTCGGTAAAAAATTTCGCGACCGGTACGTTGAATGCAACAGCCTCGAAGTCTGCCGTGCGAATGACCGCGCGCATCGCCCGCCGCGGCCCTCGCCATCGCTCCCCTGCCCGGTAGATGTGCCACGAGCCGCTCATTAGCATGTGCGTGGTGAGAATGAGATCGCCGGAGAAATAGATCAGCAGCCACTTACCCCGGGCTTCGATCTTCTCGATCGTCCGGCCTGCGATAGGCGCGTTGTCGTCTTCGCTCGCAAGCTGGGCAAGTGCGGTCTCAAAGCTGGTAACAACCTTGCCGGTTAGCGCTTTATCAAGCGCGCGGGCAGAACGATAAATTGTGTCGCCTTCAGGCACTTATTGCACCTCGCTCGCACTTGTCGCCGCAGACCGGCCTACACCCGGCAGAATGCGCCGAACGTTCAGGCCCGTCGGTGCAGCCTGAAAGCCGGCGTCCTGAAGCAGCCTCGACATCCAGTGCAGATGCGCGGGCTCGCCATTGATGGTCGCGATCAGCATACCGCCACGTCGCCGCGCATCGTCCCCATCGACCGCGTTGCGCATCTCCTCCTGCGCGCTTGCCGAAAGATAGAGCGCGAGATCTCTGGCGGCGTTGCCACGCTCGGGTTCGTCTGCGGGCAAGAACATCTGCAGGTTCGGGTTGCCACGCCGGAGATAAGCGACTAACTCGCCATTGCGTAGGATTACACTTGCGCCGACACTGCGCGTCAGCGTGCGTACCGCGCTCGCGTCCTGAATCTCGGTGTCTGCCACCTGCGGCCACTTGAGGACAGAGCCATATGGGTTTGCCGGATCTGTAACCGAAAGCGTTACCATCTCCGGACGATCCGGCACCGGGCCGCTGCGCAGCGAGCGCAGCAAGTCAACCGCAGAAGGCAGCGCAAACTGGGTGGCGCCGAGACCGGCGACGAAGTAGCCGCGCCGGATGCGGCCGCTCTCTTCCATCGCCTTGAGCACGTCATACACGGCGCTGAAGCCGCCAGGCAGATTCTCCTGCATGATCGACTCGCGCGTGAGCACGCCGTAGCGGTTGAGCAGCTGCTGCGCGATGGCGTGCGACCACTCGGTCGGGGTCGCAAGCTCGTCTACGCGCGGCAGCAACGTCCAGCGGCCCTGTGCGCTGGGCGCAGTCGTGCGCCTGGAGCGAAAGGAAGAAGGTGTGTTGTGCTGGCGCTTGGGCTGTCGAGAGTTAGCAGGCTTGGAGACGTAGGCGCGCAGGGCATGGAAGGTATCGTTGGTGACAAGTCCCCGCCAGACCAGCGACCAAAGCGCGTCAAGCGTTTCGCCGGGATAGCCGCCGCCTGCGGACTCGTGCAGCTGCGCAAAAAACATCGCGCCGCTGCGGGATAATTGATCGACCAGCGCCTGCTCTTTTGCCGGCAGGGCTTCGCCGCGTACTTCAACCGGCCGCGGCATGAGCGTGCGCAGCGCATCGGCCAGGTAGAGCGTGATTCGTCCATCGTGCTCGCCAAGCGCGTCAAGGCCGCACCACACCACTTCTCCTGCCGCGATCAGCGTGTCGAGATCGGCCGGGTTATAGCGGACCAGTCGCGCCGGTAGAATTGCAGACTCGAGCAGCGAAGCCGGAATCTGCGCGCCCTGCAGGTGCTCGATCGTATCAAGCAGTGCATCCAGCCCGCGACGCCGCTGCAGCACGCCCTGCCAGTGCGTGCCCAGGCGTGCAAGCATCTGCTGCTCGACCGGCTCCACTTCTTTACGTAACCGTGCCAGTGACTTTCTGCGAATCAGCCGCAGCACTTCTGCGTCACACCACTCGCGATGCACCCCGCCCGGACGAAAGCCGCCTTCGACCACGCGGCCATCGAGGAGCAGTATCCGCAGCGAAGCATTCGCCTGCTCCTCGCTGAGGCTGAAGCGGGCCTGCACCTCCGCGAGCGTGAACGGCCCGTGGGTGCGCGCGTAGCGGCGTACGAGCTCGAGCACCGGCGTTGCGACAGAAGCCAGGAGCGCGGTCGGCAAGCCGGGCGGCAGCGGCACACCGAGCGCATCACGGTAGCGGGCCGCGTCTTCGACCGCGATCAGCCGCTTCTCGCCAGCCACCCGCACCTCAAGCAGGCGCTTGGCCCGCAGCAGCCGGTCGAGCCCATCGAGCAAGTCCGCACTGACCACCCGGCGCGCCAACTCCTCGCGGCTCAAGTCGCCGAGCTTGAGCAGCAAGTCGTGCATGCCGTCGGTCGAGCGAGCGCGCATGGTCTCGGTGAGCGCCTGCAGCTGCTCTTCGACCTCCGCGATCGCGTCCGCGTCCAGTAGCTCGCGCAGGTCTGCGTCGCCCATCAGTTCGCGCAGCTGCTCCTGGTCGATCGAGAGTGCCTGCGCACGCCGCTCGGCCAGAGGCGCATCGCCGTCATAGATGTAGTTGGCGACATAGGAGAAGAGGAGCGAGGAGGCAAACGGCGACGGTGTGCGCGAGTCAGCGACATGGACGCGGATCTCGCGCTTTTCTACCGAGCGCAGGATTTCAAGAAACGCCGGCATATCGAAGACATCGCGCATGCACTCGCGATAGGACTCAAGCAGCATGGGAAACGCTGGATAACGCGAGGCGACCGCGAGAAGGTCATACGCGCGCTTGCGCTGCTGCCAGAGCGGGGCGCGACCCTGCGCGCGCCGTCGAGGCAGCAGCAAGGCGCGCGCCGCACTCTCGCGAAACTTGGCAGCAAAGAGCGCCGTGCCGCCAAGCTGGCGCAGCACGTGCGCCGTGGCTTCTTCTGCGTCCAGCAGCAGCAGGTCCGCGTCAGGAGCTTTATCGGCGTCCGGAAAGCGCAGCACAAAGCCATCATCGGCCCACATCGCTTCGACATCCGGACCGCCCGCTGCACGCATGCGGCCGGTCACAGCCATCGCCCAGGGAGCATGCACGCGGCTGCCGAATGGAGTGAGCACGCACACGCGCCAGTCGCCAAGCTCGTCGCGAACCCGCTCGATCACGATGGTGCGATCATCTGGCACAGTGGTGGTTGCAATCTCTTGGTCGGCCAAAAAGCGCAGCAGGTTCTCAGCCGCTACAGTCTCGAGGTCGTGCTCGCGGGTGAGCCTGGTAAGCGCAGCGTTGCGCGGCATATCCCGCAGTTCGCGGATCAGCTGCCCGATGCGGCGGCCAAACTCGAGCGGGCGTCCAGCGTTGTCTCCATGCCAGAAAGGCATCTTGCCCGGCTCGCCGGGCGCGGGTGAAACCAGCACCCGGTCATGGGTGATCTCATCGATACGCCAGGTCGAAGCGCCGAGGATAAACGTGTCGCCAGTGCGCGACTCAAAGACCATCTCTTCATCAAGCTCGCCGACGCGGATGGGCTTCTTCTCAGACCCGGAGAGAAAAACGCCGTAAAGCCCGCGATCAGGAATGGTGCCACCATTGATGATGGCGAGTAACTTCGCACCCTGGCGCGGGGTCACAGTGTTAGCCACGCGGTCCCAGGTGACGCGCGGTCGCAGCTCGGCAAACTCATCCGAAGGGTACCGACCGGCAAGCAGATCGAGCACACCCTCAAACGATCCGCGGGTGAGGCCTGCGAACGGCGCTGCGCTCCGCACCAGCTGGAAGAGTGCCTCCACTTCCATGCCGGCCGAAGAGTCGTTGTCGCCTTCACCAAACTCGTCGTTCACGAGGCGCATCTTCTTGCGCTCTTTGTCGCTGATGAGAGCGAGCGAGGGCGGCTGTGCGACGATCGCGACCATTTGCTGGGCGAGCACATCGAGCGGGTTGCGCAGGAAGCGCGTCGACTCGACCAGACCCTCGTGCATTGCTTTTGTAACAGCTGCGCATGCAATTAAGTCAGCGCGATACTTTGGAAAGATAATGCCTTCACTCGCCGCGCCGACCTGGTGCCCGGCGCGGCCGATCCGCTGCATGCCGGAGGCAACCGAGGGCGGCGCTTCAATCTGGATGACCAGGTCGACCGCGCCCATATCAATGCCGAGCTCAAGCGAAGACGTAGCGACGAGCGCCTTGATCTTGCCCGCCTTGAGCAGCTCTTCAATCTCGGAACGCTGAGGCGCGGCGAGCGAGCCATGATGCGCTCGCGCTACATTCTCCTGCGCGAGTTCGTTCAACGCGCCGGCCAGCCGCTCGGCAATCCGCCGGCTGTTGACAAAGATGATCGTCGAGGTTCGGGCGCGCACAAGTTCAAGAAGCCGCGGATGGATCGCGCTCCAGATCGAGGTACGCTTGGGTCCCTGCGAGGCTGCGCCCGATGGCAGCTCTTCTATCTGGCCGAGCCTCGCCATATCTTCTACCGGCACCTCGATCTTCAACTCGAGCAGCTTGCGCTCATTTGCATTGACGATGGTGACGGGACGGTAGCGAATATGGCCGGTATCAACATTCGCGTGATCTGTGCCTGCCACTGGCACTATCTTCGGAACACCGCCAGGCTCCCGCTCGTCGGCGTCCGGGGTTTCGGTCGTCCAGGCCTGCTCGCTTTTAACTAACTCCCGCTGCGGTGTCTCCGCAAGCGGGGCGACAGGCGCCGCGTCAACCCCGGCCAGAAAATGCGCCACCTCCTCGAGCGGTCGCTGCGTTGCCGAGAGCCCGATGCGCTGCAGCCTGCGACCACCGGCGCGCACGATCGCCTCCAGGCGCTCGAGCGAGAGCGCCATATGGGCGCCGCGCTTGGTCGGCACCAGCGCATGAATCTCGTCGATGATCACGGTCTCGACCGAGCGCAGCGAGTGCGCGGCGTCCGAGGTGAGCAGCAGGTAGAGCGACTCCGGCGTGGTGATCAGGATCTCGCCCGGATGCCGTCGGAAGCGGGAACGATCCTTCTGCGTGGTGTCGCCGGTGCGCGTGGCAATTTCTGGCAGGTGCACTGGCACGCCCGCCTGCCGAGCCATGTTCGCCATGCCGGCCAAGGGCGATCGCAGGTTACGCTCCACGTCGACCGCCAGCGCTTTGAGCGGGCTGACGTAAATCACGCGGCAGCCTTCTTCTGCAGACGGCCGCTGCAGCATGATCTGGTCCAGGCACCACAGAAACGCGGTGAGCGTTTTGCCGGTGCCCGTGGGCGCAAGGATCAGCGTGCTCTCCCCGCGCGCGATCGCCGGCCAACCAAGGCGCTGAGGTGAGGTCGGCTGCTCAAAGACAGCGCGAAACCAGCTCGCGGTAACCGGGTGAAAGAGCGCGAGCGCGTCTTCGCTTGCTGCTGGAACTCCTAACCGAGCAGCACCTGCGACTGAAGAGCTGGCAGCCTCATGATCGGGCCGCAAAGGAGGAGCCGGCAGGCTCGCAGCGCCAGCCAACAATCGGCTGGCTGGCGCCGGCGTCAAAGCTGCAGAGTTGCCTGACTTCTTTTGCTTCATTGCAGTTTCCTTTGGATGCGCGACGCCGACCCACGTCTCGCCCGGTGCCAGGCTCCGCGGAGATTGGCTTGTACCTGACGCGAAAGCCGCTTGCAGCGGAGCCCGCGAGAGGTTAGCCTCGCCCTACGATGCCGCTTGCACCAGCCCTGCTTGCCACACTCACGCAGACCGCCATCGGCGCAGCCTCGCGAGCCTACGCGCCTTACTCCCGCTTCCAGGTGGGCGCGGCTCTGCTCTTTGAGGATGGCACAATCGTTGCCGGCGCGAACGTTGAGAATGCTTCCTACGGTCTCTCCTGTTGCGCGGAGCGCAATGCCATCTTTCGCGCGGTCTCAGAGCGCGGCGCCTCGCACCGGATCGCCGCGGTCGCTGTCTTTCACGACGGGCCCGAGCCCTGCGCGCCATGCGGCGCCTGCCTGCAAGTCATCAGCGAGTTTGCTGCCGACCCCTGCGTCATTTACTTCTCACACGCTGACAGCTTTCGCAGAGCCACGCTCGACGAACTCCTGCCCATGCGCTTCAACAAGGCCTGGCTCTAGAACGATTGCGCCACCGGCTTGACCCTTTGACCGCTCCACAGCCTGCCGAGAAGACGAGGAGAACGATTGGCGCACTATACCGGGGTGCTTGGGCTGCTCACGATGCTGGTGCTGGCCTGGATCTTTTCGACCAACCGCCGCGCCATCCGCTGGCGCACGGTCGCCTGGGGCCTGGGGCTGCAGCTGGTCTTCGCCTTTATCGTCTTGCGCTCGGCCTGGGGACAGCGGGGCATGGCGGCGGCGGGGGCCGGGGTCAACTGGCTGCTCTCGTTTGCCTTTGCCGGCTCGTCTTTTGTCTTTGGCAATCTCGGCGAGCAGCACTCGAGCTTCGGCAGTGTCTTCGCCTTTCAGGTCCTGCCGACAATTATCTTCATCTCAGCCGTCTTTTCCGTGCTCTATGCGCTCGGCATCATGCAGCTGGTCATCCGCTTCTTTGCCCGGCTCATGCAGCTCACGCTCAAGGTGAGCGGCGCGGAGAGCCTCAACGTCGCGGCATCCATCTTCATGGGCCAAACCGAGGCGCCGCTGACTATCCGGCCCTTCCTGCCCGGCGCCACCAACTCCGAGCTCATGACAATCATGACCAGCGGCATGGCGCACGTTTCGGGCGGCATCATGGCGGCCTATATCCTCTACGGCATTGAGGCCAAGCACCTGCTCGCGGCCGTCATCATGACCGCGCCGGGCACCATCCTAATCTCGAAGATGCTGGTTCCGGAGACCGAGCTCCCGGCAACGGCAGGCACAGTCGTGATGCCGAAGGACGAAACGGACCTCAAACAAGGGGCGGGCGAAAACCTGCTTGGCGCCATCGCCCGCGGCACCATCGATGGCGGCCGGCTGGCCTTCAACGTGGCCATCATGCTCATCTCGTTTCTCGCGCTGATTGCGCTCGTGAACGGCTGCTTCGGCGCGGTGCATGCGCATCTCGGCTGGTTCCCTGCCTCGCTCAACACCTTGCTAGGCTGGCCGTTCTCGCCGATTGCCTGGCTGATCGGGATCCCCTGGCACAGCGCGCGCGATGTCGGCAACCTGCTCGGCACACGCATGGTGATCAATGAGCTGGTCGCCTACAAGCTGCTCGGCGCGCAAAAGACAACGCTCGACCCGCGCTCGTTCACCATCGCCACCTTCGCGCTCTGCGGCTTTGCCAATCTCAGCGCGATCGGCATCCAGATCGGCGGCATCGGCGCGCTGGCGCCGGGGCGTCGTAACGATCTGGCCCGGCTCGGCATGCGCGCCATGCTCGCCGGCACCATGGCCAACCTGATGTCGGCTTCCATCGTGGGCATGCTCATCCGGTAAAGAGGCTTGCCTGTTTGTGAAACGCAATTACCCCGGGGAGGGCAAACGCCTTCACGCCCATCTACACTAGAATCCATGTTCGCTCCGCCCTCGCTCACCGAGACAGTCGTCACCTCTGCCGAGTTTCTCCGCCGCCGCTTCGCTTCTCTCCCGCACGGCCCGGCACGCATCGGCATCGTGCTCGGCTCGGGTCTTGGCGCCTTTACCCGGGAGCTGAATCAGGCCATCCCCATCAGCTACCGCGACATCCCCTACTTTCCCCCGCCGGGCGTTCCCGGGCACGAGGGCACGCTGGTCGCCGGCCTGCTGGGCCAGGTGCCGGTGCTGGTGCTGCAGGGCCGCGTGCATGGCTACGAGGGCTACTCGGCCGAGCAACTGGTCTTCCACGTGCGCACGCTCGGCATGCTCGGTATCAGAGCGCTCGTGCTGACCAATGCCGCCGGCGGGATCCGGTTGGACATGCGCCCAGGTCAGTTGGTGCTGATCTCGGACCACATTAACCTGACTGGGCAAAACCCGGCCGCCAGCTCACTCCAGGGCGCAACCCTGGTACACACCGAGCCAACCGCCATGTGGAACCGGCCCGAGAATGAATCGGCCGGCCAGCGCGCGACCTTCGGGCCGCGCTTTTTTGACATGAGCCAGGCTTACTCGGGCCGGCTGCGCGAGCTTGCGCAGGCGGCCGCAGCCGAGCAGGGCGGCACGCTCACCGAGGGGGTCTACCTGGGAGTCAACGGGCCCAGCTACGAGACGCCGGCCGAGATTCGTGCCTTCCGCGCGATGGGCGCTGACCTGGTCGGCATGTCGACTGTGCTTGAGACCATCGCCGCCCGGCAGATGGGCATCGAGGTGCTCGGCCTCTCCTGCGTGACAAACCTGGCAGCGGGCGTCGATACAGAGCCGCTCAGCCATGAAGACGTGATCGAGACCGGGCGCGGGGTCGAGTCGCAGCTGGCCTCCCTGCTGAATGGGATCGTGCCCCGCATCGCGCACGAGCTTGCGCAGGCAGCACCCAGCGACGCTGCGCCGCTCTTTACGGCTGCCCAGGGCGGCCCAGGCGAGTGAGCGGAGCGGGCGGCTCCCCTGTGCTAATCGCCATCGCCGGCTGCTCCGGATCCGGGAAGTCGACGCTGGCCGAGGAGCTGGCTCGGGAGCTCGAAGGCACGCACTTCCACCTGGACCACTACTACCGCGACCTAAGCCACCTAGAGTTCCTCGAGCGGACGCGCCAGAACTTCGACGACCCGGCATCGCTCGAGCAGGAGCTGCTGGTGGAGCAGGTGCGCTCGCTCAAGCAGGGTCTAGCCATCCTGCGCCCGGTCTATGACTTCCAGTCCTACACCCGGGTCAAGGGAGCGGGCGATTGGGTCGTCGAACCCCACGTCCTGCTGATTGACGGCATCTTCGCGCTCTACTACCCGGAGCTGCGAGCGCTCGTAGACCTCGGCATCTACGTGGACGCGCCGGATGATCTTTGCTTTGCGCGCAGGCTGGCCCGCGATGTGCGGGAGCGCGGACGCTCGCCGGAGTCGGTAGCGGCCCACTATGCAGCCACCGTGCGGCCGATGGCCGAGCGCTACGTGCGCCCCTCGGCACGGTTTGCGGACCTGGCGGTCGAGGGCTCGACCTCGCTCGACTGGTCGGTTGAGCAGGTGCTCAGCGCCCTGCGCAAGCGCGAGCTGCTGCGCGCCGAGGCTGAACTGCCGCTCGGCCTGTCGTAGCGCCTCGCTTTCAGCGTGCGCGTCGCGGCCAGGCCCGGCCTTCCATCTGCTGAACACCGGGCGCTGAGCAGCGACCCCGGCAAGAGCTGCAACCGCCTATGCTCGCAGCAGGAGATGAACGCATGGCTGGCAATTTTCTGATTCTGGGTGCGTATGGCGGCGTCGGCAGCGCGCTTGCGCGGCGGCTCGCGGCTAAGGGCTGCGGGCTGATGCTGGCCGGCCGGGACGAGGCGAAGCTGGCTGCGCTCGCCGCCGAGCTGGGCGCCGAGTCCGTGGTCGCGGAAGCCACCGCCAGCACCCAGGTTGAGGCGGCCATCTCGCACGCAGCCACACGCTTCGGCCAGCTCGACGGCGTCGCCAACTGCTTTGGCTCGCTGCTGCTCAAGCCCGCCCACGCGACCTCCGACGCGGAGTTCGACGCGGTGTTGTCGGTAAACCTGAAGAGCGCCTTCGCTACTGTGCGCGGCGCGGCCAAGTCGATGAAAGCGCCCGGCAGCGTGGTCTTTGTCTCAAGCGCGGCAGCCCGCCTGGGGCTGGTCAACCACGAGGCCATCGCCGCCGCGAAGGCAGGCGTGCAGGGCCTGGCGCTGGCCGCCGCAGCCAGCTACGCCCGTCGCGGGCTGCGCTTTAACTGCGTCGCGCCGGGCCTCACCGAGACGCCGCTTACCGCCCGCATCACAGGCAACGAAGCCTCCGCCAAGGCTTCTCTAGGTATGCACGCGCTAGGCCGATTCGGCCGGCCGGAGGAGGTGGCCGCCGCGATCGATTTCCTGCTCGACCCGGCAAACAGCTGGATTACCGGGCAAGTGCTTGGTGTGGATGGCGGCCTGGGCTCGGTGTGGAGCAAGGGGAGCTAGTTTTTGGAGTGTTCGGTTTGACTGAAGCTGCTGTTTTTAGGACGCAGACCCTGTAGCCCGAGCAGCAAAGACTTAGGACTCTACTTTGCGTTCTTAATGTAAAGATAGACATCATGGACAACATCGATGCCCTCAGAAGCCGAACGTCGGCGTTATTAGACGACACTGCTGACCATCTAAACAGCATGAGGATCATACCGAGGCCCGCGGAGCTGCTGATTACGTCTTACTTAGCCTGCTTTCTAAGCTTCTTTGAGTAGGAAGGGCAGTAATGGTTCTCAGCGCGGCCGGTCTGGGCGATGAAGCATTTGGTTTGTGCCGCACCGCTGTAGAGATAGAACTCGCAATCCGCTGCTCAACTAATAAGGACACCGAGAGTAGGTGCCGTCGCTTCTCAGATTACGCTGCGCGCAACTATGTCGATCTTGAGAGGAAATACTGCATTCACATCTCGAGAGAGGGCACCTCTTCTCCGGCAACATTCAAGGAAATGGAAGCCGTAGCAAAGGAGTTTAAGAACCAACATCGATGGTGGCCAGATGGTGACAAGGAAGGCGGCGTAAAGCTCTTTGCAGCCGAACTAAGTACCACAGAGCTTGATGATCAAGGTAAGCCAAGTACCGAGGAATTTAGGTACGACATTATTTACCGGATGATGTCGTACTTTACCCATGGAACCATAGGAAGCCTCATGGCGAACCATAGGCCCAAACCTGAAGAGACCTTCTGGGTAGCTAAGGGTGCAGTAAGTTCGAGACATGAGGGGAATGCTCTCCGTACGGCCGCACTTTCAGCGTTGCTCAGCTTGAAGCGTGTTCTCAGCTACTTCAACTACGAACTGCCCGATTTGCTTTTGGGTCGAGAGTTACACTTTCAGCCTGATGAGTCTGCGTAGTCCTACCTGAAGTTAGGCGACCTTTAGGAACGCTCCTCAAATGATCGCGCCCATCTTATCTACCGTCCGCTCATCCTTTACCGTGAACTCGAACTGCGACGCTTCTACTCGGCAAGCTCCTCGTCGTTATGAATGACGAGTGGAGCACCAAGCCGAAGCATCTCCGCCGGGCCTGCCAGTTCTGTGCTCATCTGCCGTACTCCTTGTCCTGCTTACCCAGCTCCCTGGGACGCGTCGCGGACACCTACTGCGTCTGCTGCCCCTTGAGCCGCTCGTTCTCCCGCGTCAGCTCAGCGATTCGCTCCTCTTGCGTCCTCACCTTGAGGGCAGCAAGATCTCGTTCTCGGCTGCCTCGACCACCTTCATCAGGCGCAATTCCAGTGCCGGCAACTCCGCCTGGATATTCTTGACGTTTGCGCTGATCTCCCTTACCTCGGGCGCAATAAAGTCTTGAAATACCTTCCGTATGTCTTCCACATTCGACATGAACTGGCAGCCCTCTACGCCAATGTTACATGCCGGCTACCGGTGTGAGATCTGCCTATTGTCACCGCCCAAGACCATGCAAGAGGGCAGGCGCGAGCTACGCGAAACTTCCCGACCGCGACCAGCTATCCTAAATCCAAGACCCGCAATCCAAGACTCGCAATCCAAGACCCGCGACCAGCCGACCGGCCGGGTCGAGGATCGGCAAGGGAGCAGCATGAGCACGCACGTGTACAACAACTTGATCGGCGGAGCCTGGGTCCCGGCCCGCACCGGCAAGACCTTCCTCAACACCAACCCTGCCGACACCGACGACCTGGTCGGCGAGTTCCAGGAGTCGGGCGCGGAAGATGTTGCCGCCGCTGTAGACGCTGCCGCCGAGGCCTACAAGACCTGGCGGCTCACCCCTGCACCCAAGCGTGCCGAGATCCTGTACCGCTGCGGCGAAATCCTCACCCAGCGCAAGGAAGCGTACGCCCAGGCCATGACCCGCGAGATGGGCAAGATCCTCAAGGAGACGCGCGGTGACGTGCAGGAGGCGATCGACACCGCCTTTTACATGGCCGGCGAAGGCCGCCGCCTTTTTGGCCAGACCACCCCCTCCGAGCTCCCGTCGAAGTTCGCCATGAGCCTCCGCCAGCCGGTCGGCGTCATCGGCATGATCGCGCCCTGGAACTTCCCCATGGCCATCCCCTCGTGGAAGCTCTTCCCGGCGCTGGTCTGCGGCAACACCTGCGTGATCAAGCCGGCCGAAGATACGCCGCTCTCGACCATCCACCTCGTCCAGGCGTTGATCGATGCCGGGCTGCCCGCGGGCGTGGTCAACCTCGTCACCGGCTTTGGCCCGGAAGCAGGCGCGCCGCTGGTCGAGCACCCGGGAGTGCGCGCGGTCTCCTTCACCGGGTCGAGCGAGGTCGGGCGCGTCATCGGCCAGACCGCTGCCGGGCTCTTCAAACCTTGCTCGCTTGAGATGGGCGGCAAGAACGCGATGATTGTCATGGACGACGCGAACCTAGATTTGGCGCTCGACGGCGCGGTCTGGGGCGCCTTTGGCACCACCGGCCAGCGATGCACCGCGACCAGCCGCATCCTGGTCGACCAGAAGCTCGCGGCCGAGTTCACGGACAGGCTGGTGGCCCGCGCGACCAGGCTGCACGTCGGCAACGGGCTTGACGAGTCGGTCGACATGGGCCCGCAGGTCAACCAGGCCCAGGTGGATCGCTCCGCCCACTACTCCGAAATAGCGAGCCACGAGGGCGCGCACCTGGTCTGCGGCGGCGGCCGACTTGAGGGTGGCAGCTACGACCGTGGCCACTTTTTTGCGCCAACTGTCTTTGCCGGGGTCAAGCCGCAGATGCGCATCGCGCGCGAAGAGGTCTTTGGCCCGGTGGTCAGCGTCCTCGAGTTCGCCGACTTTGACGAAGCGGTCGAGATGGCGAACTCGATCGACTACGGCCTCTCGACCGCCATTTACACCCGGGATGTGAACCGGGCCTTCCGCGCTATCCGCGACCTGGAAGCGGGCATCACCTACGTCAATGCGCCGACGATCGGCGCCGAGGTGCACCTGCCCTTCGGCGGCGTCAAGCAAACCGGCAATGGCCATCGCGAGGGCGGCACCGGCGCGCTCGACTTCTACACCCAGTGGAAGTCGGTGTACGTGGATTACTCAGACAAGCTGCAGCGGGCCCAGATCGACACCGGCGAGTAGGCGCTCGCGAGACCCCTCGATCGCAGACAAGCGGCGCAGGACCGTCCCGTTTTCAAAGGGTAAGTCCTTATTCTTTCGTAACCAGTAGAGCGTTGTGCTCTCGCCGATGAGTTCACCGAGTGTGAACATGGGAGGCGAGAGGAAGACTGTGCTCGGTAGATTCGCCACGGCTCCGGCGGGATGGCCCGGCAGCCTCTTGTTGCCCGCTTGTCTGCTTTCTTGCTGCCTGTCGATGTACAGCCTTCCAGCCGGAGCGCAGGTCACAGGGGCCCTCGGCGGCGGCCTGAGCGCCGCGGCTGAGGGGCGCGGTGGCACAATGGTTGCCGAGCAGCGCAGCCCGCTCGATGCGATGGAAGGCAATCCGGCTGGCCTCGCGGGGCTCACGCACCAGATGCTCGAAGTCAGCGCATTGGGCGAGATCGCGCAAGGCTTCTTTGCCAACAGCGTTGACCCGGATGCCGGGCTGCATGGATCAGCCGGAGCGCTCCCCTACGGCGCCTACGCGATACCGCTCGGGACGGGCGAGCGCTGGAGCGCCGGCTTTTCGGCCACGCCAGAGTCATTGACCCGCGTCGACTGGCGGTACATTGACCCACCCGGCACAGCCGGGGTCAGCTACGGCATCGAGGATGCCGAATCAAGGATCCTGGTTCTGCGCTCGGCAGCCGGCCTTGCCGCGCAGCTGGGCCATGGCTTCTCAGCAGGCGTGACCCTGGGGCTGGACTACAACACCAACACCCTGAACGCGCCTTACATCTTCCAGCAGCAACCCCAGCTGGCCGGCCTAAAGGTGCTGCTGGACCTCAACACACGTGGCTTCGGATGGAATGGCAGCGCCGGCGCCCAGTGGCAGCCTTCGGGAAAACTGCGCCTGGGTGCGGCCTGGAAGAGCGGCACCTACATCCAGTCGCACGGGAGCGCGCAGGGGAGTGCTTCGGCGCTCTTCGCGGCGCTGAACATTACAAGCGACCCTGCCTTCCACTACCAGGCAGAAGTGGACAACCGCCTGCCGGAGGCTGCTGCCATCGGCTTTCGGGCCGAGGTCACGCGCCGGCTGCGACTCTCCGCCGAGGGTGACTGGACAGGATGGGGCGGAGCGTTTCAGACTCTGCCCGTCAAGTTGAAGCAAGGCACCAACCCGACCATCAGCGGCGTGGTGGGCAGCGACGCGTTCACCGACCACATCGCTCTGCGCTGGCGCAACCAGGGAGCGCTGCACACCGGCTTTGAGGCGCCACTCTCCTCCGCCTGGACGGTCCGGGGAGGTTACTCCTTCCTGTCTGACCCGGTGCCGAGTGCGACACTGACCCCGCTGACCGCGGCCATCCTCCGGCACGCGCTCTCCGCAGGTGCAGGGTGGGCGCACGGCGCTTTGAGCTACGACCTCGCTTACCAGGCCCAGCTGCCCGCCTCGCAATCTGTCGGGCAGAGCTCGCTGGAGGCTGGCGAGTTCAGCCAGAGCCACGTGCGCGTCAGCACCCAGTCGCTTACCCTGTCCACCCGATTCGCCTTTTGAGTGAGCCAAGGCGCCTCGTCTTGGCGGTACCCTTTTTGAGTACGATGGAGAGACAGCAAACGTACAGGCGAGGACAGAAACAGCATGATCATCGGTGTGCCTAAGGAAGTTAAGGATCATGAAACGCGGGTCGGTGTCACTCCTGCGGGCGTCAAGGAGTTGAAGGCCGCCGGCCACACCGTGCTGGTCGAGCAGCACGCCGGCGAGCACTCCGCTTTCAGCGATGAAGAGTATCAGGATCTTGGCGCCGAGATCGTCGGGGAGGCAGGCCACGTCTGGGGTCAGGCCGAACTGGTGGTGAAGGTCAAGGAGCCGACCGAGAAGGAGTACATCCACTTCCGCCCCAAGCTGACCTTGTTTACCTATCTGCACCTGGCGCCGGTGCCCGCTTTAACCGAGGCGCTGCTGACCAAAAAGGTCACCGGCATCGCCTACGAGACGATCCGCGATGCGCAGGGAACCCTCCCGCTGCTCACCCCAATGTCCGAGGTGGCGGGCCGGATGTCGGTCCAGGTAGGCGCCTCCTACCTTGAGAAGTCCAAGGGCGGCCGCGGCCTATTGCTGGGCGGCGTCCCGGGCGTGCCTCCGGCCGATGTCTGCATCCTCGGCGGCGGCATCGTGGGCACGAACGCCGCCAAGATCGCGCTGGGCATGGGCGCGAAGGTGACCATCGTCGATCGCAACCTGCATCGTCTGCGCGAGCTGGACGACATCTTCGCCGGCCGCGTATTTACGCTGGCCTCAAACCTGCACAACCTTACCGAGGCGGTACGGGCGGCAGACCTAGTCATCGGCGGCGTGCTCATCCCGGGCCACGCGGCACCCAAGCTGGTAACGCGCGAGATGGTCTCGCGGATGAAGAAGGGCGCGGTCATCGTCGATGTGGCCATCGACCAGGGCGGGTGCATCGAGACGGCCCGACCAACCACGCACAGCGACCCGTCCTACCTGGTCGATGGCGTGGTGCACTACTGCGTTACCAATATGCCGGCGGCGGTGCCCAATACCTCAACCCTCGCGCTGACCAACGCTACTTTCCCTTACCTGCAGCGGCTTGCCAACCTGGGGACGATCCCAGCCCTTCGCTCCGATCCCGGTCTTGCCGAGGGAGTCAACACCCACGCCGGACTGTTGACCTGCGAGCCGGTGGCCGAGTCGCAAAGCAAGCCCTGGCACCCCATCGCCGAGTTGCTCGGCTACTGAGGGCTTGGCGCTTCTGTCCTCACAGAAGAAGGCGCGGCAAATAGCCGCGCCTTCTTCTGTGAAGCGAAGCAGCTAATCCACTCGAACTTCGTGTTCGACTCGGAATGTAAGGCGCGTCTCGGCAGGGATGACCAGATCTTTGTTACCGGTGAAAGCGGAACCAGTCGCACCTGCGCCTGCTCCGGCGAGGCCGCCGATCAGCAGACCCTTGCCACCTCCGGCCAGTCCACCGATCAGACCGCCCAGTCCTGCACCACCGCCGGTAAGCACAGCCGTGCGTTTGCCCTTACCCTTCTCCACACGTTCCACCGTGCTACTCGCGATCTGGTAGGAGTGGCCCTCGGCACGAACGGTATCGAGCCGGATGGCGAGCTCTGCTTGACCTTTGAAGTGCCCCTGACCCTTGGCATCGGTGACGGTACCGCTTGCTGGCGAGCCCGCTCGGATCAGCGTCACACCGCGCACAACCACCGGATCAGCCACCGTGGCTGAGAAGCTGTCCCCGGTCTGGCTGGTCTTTGAACTCAGCGTCTGACGCAGCGTGACGACTAGGTGTGTACCGGCAGGGATGACACTTACCGGCCGAGGCGCAGGAGCATAGTTTGCTGCTGGCGCCTGCTGGCTGGGAGCCTGCTGTGGGTAGGGCGCAGGCTGGGTCTGCTGCGGGTAAGGCGCGGGCTGCTGCTGGGCCTGTGCCTGCTGGGCGGGAGCGCCAGTGCCAGGATTGATCGCCTGCTGGCCGGGCTGGTTCGGCGCCGGATTGCTCTGCTGAGCAGGCTGAGGGTTGCTGTGGCTACAGCCGCTCACCAGAAGCACGGCGGCAAGGGCGAGAGGAAGCGGTCTAACTACGCCTAGGGCCTTCATATCAGCCATTAGGATGCAGCCCTGCGGGGAGGAGATTCTCAAGAGCCGCGTGATGTTTAGAACGGGATAGCCGCTTCGGTGCACGCTCTGCGTGTGTCTTGCACCCTTCTGTCTGCACCACGCAGCCCCCGCCCCCTGTCAGGCCTGCTCCCAGGCAAGTTAGGATGAGTGATCAGCAGGGAGGAAAGCATGGGTATAGGGTGCGCGGCGAGCGGAGGGTGCGCGGCGGAAGCCGGGCAGCGTAAGCAGGAGAGAGCAGCTCCCGGAAGTTGGCTACTCGCCGGCGGAGTGGAGCATCCCGGCACCCCTCTGCTGCGTCGCGCGGTCGCGGTGGCGCTCGCCGCGCTGGTGCTCCTGATGATGGCTTCTCTGCAGCCCGCCGGCCTTGCCTACGGACAGCAGCCAGCGGCACCCGCGGCTCCAGTGCCGACGCCCTCCTCGCTCCTGCAGCCGACCCTGGGCGAGCTGCGCTCGACGATCGCGGGCCTGCATACCGCCAAGTGGAAGGCGCCCGGGCCAGTCAAGGACGAAGCGCAGGCAAACATCGGCTCAATTACCCGTGACCTCGAATCCACGCTGCCGGGTCTGCTGGCCCAGGCCGATGCCGCGCCCGGCGCCGTCGCTGAGAACTTCGTCGTCTACCGCAACCTGGACGCACTCTACGAGGTCCTGCTCCGGGTCTCTGGCACGGCCGAGCTTGCCGCGCCCGACGAGGAGGCCGCGAACGTGGCGCACTCGCTGCTCACCCTGGACGCGGCACGCAGGTCTCTGGCTGACTCGATCCTGGCTTCCAGCCGAGAGCAGCAGCTGGCGCTTGCTCAGGCGCGGCAGCCCGCTCCCCCGGTCGCTGTCGCCCACCCGCCCACGCCAACCTCGGTGGTCAGCGACGGACCGGATCCAGCATCGACGACGGCTCATCGCAAGACCAAGCCCAAGGCCAAAGCAGCCACACCCCCTCCAGCCCAGCCGTAAACGGGAGTGCGGCACGGAGGCCGACCGCTAGGTCATCCCTCTCCCGCGCGCAGCGGCCCCCTTTCCTCGCACAGCGGCCTGGCCACCAAGGGAACGCCGGCGTAGGAACCTCCCTCGGGCGTCCGGTGTCTATGTAGGAGCAGCGAGAACCTGGCCGGACTGAAAAATCGTCAGCTCGCCGCGAGCGACAAGGCACATGGCCAGGGCTTGTCACGTGCGGCCCCGCGGTGGCAACGGAACGACTTAAGGCGAGCTGCATCGACTCAGTACAGGCCGCGTCGCAATAGCGTTTGACGCGCTGCAACTGCCTGTTATGGTAGGAGGGTTCCTCAACGTGCAAGCGGGAATCGCGGTGGGCAATCTGGCAAGCATCGTCGGCATCCGGCCTGAAGAAGCGGCCATCCTTACCGAGCTCAAGGCGGGCTCGGAAGAGGCGTTTGCCTGGCTGATCGCTCAGTACCACCAGCCGATCTACAGCCTGGTCGCACGTACCGTGCAGAATCCTGCCGACGCGCCCGACGTCACCCAGGACATCTTCATCAAGGTCTTCCGCGGCATCTCGAGCTTCCATGGCGACTCCAGCCTGCGCACCTGGATCTACCGAATCGCGCTGCACGAGACCTCAAACCAGCGGCGATGGTGGTCGCGGCACTGCCGGCAAGAGGTCACCATCGAGACCGAGATCGGCCAGAGCACAAGCGGTCAGCCCATCTGCCTCAAGGACACTTTGGCTGACAGCCACGAATCCCCCTTCGATTTTGCTGCTCATGAGGAACTCCGGAGCCGGATCGAGGCCGAGCTGCGCGAGGTTGCCGAGCCCTTTCGCTCCACCGTCGTGCTTCGTGACATCGAAGGATTTGCCTACGAGGAGATCGCCGAGATCCTGAATGTGAATCTTGGCACCGTCAAGTCGCGTCTCATGCGAGGGCGTGCCCAGCTCAAGGCTCGGCTGGCGCCCTATGTCGAGGCCGCGAGACCTCGTTCCTGCGCGCAGGCTTCGCGAGCGGAACAGCGCTGCGGCGCCCGGCAGGAGGCCCAATGAACTCGATCGCCTGCCATGCCCATCGCGCCCGCTTCTCGGCCTACCTCGATGGCGCCCTCACCGGGGTCCAGATGCAGTCGCTTGGCGCGCACCTTGAGAGCTGCGCCGCCTGTTCGACCGAATTTGGCAGCTGGCGAGCGATGCAATCGAGGGTCTCCTCGCTCGGGCCAGCGCGCCCGCCCGCCGACCTCGCCCTGCGCCTCCGTGTGGCCATCTCGCAGGAGCGCGATCGCCGACCAAGCCGCGTGTGGGCGCGCTTCTCTGTTCGCTGGGAGAACACCTTTGCTCCCCTGCTGCTGCGCGCTTCCGCCGGGTTCGCGTCCGCAGTCCTGCTCATCGGCACCGTAGGCCTACTGATTGGCACCTTTGCCACGCCCGAGCAGCTCACCGCCAGGGATGAACCGATCGGGATGGCGACCAACCCGCGCCTGCTCTACTCCCGCCTGCCGGCAGGCGCAATCGATGCCGACCCGCCGGACAGCGCCATCGGCGGCTCGGTCGTCGTGCGTGCCTTTGTCGATCCACGGGGACGCGTCTACGACTTCCGCGTGATCTCCGGATCTATCGACGGCCACACCCACGCGGCGCTCGAGAACAAGCTGCTCTTCAGCACCTTTGAGCCAGCCCGCGTCTTTGGCCAACCGGTCCCGGGCTCGGTTGTGCTCTCCTTTGCCGATGTCTCGGTTCAAGGCTAGCTGCGCTGCCCTACTGCGCTGCACTTCGCCGCCAAAAAGGGAATGCGCGCGACCTAAGCGGCTGCTTCTTTTGGCTTGGTCGGGCTTGCCGAGATGTTCGCCAACTGCTTCGGAGAGCTGTGCCCTTTCACACGATTCTCCTTCACCTAAGTTTTAAGCGGGGCCGCTGTCTCGCACACAGAGTGCCGCCTCTTCCATGTGTTGACCTCCTCCTGCACAGACTCTCTTGACCCTGGCACATCTGAACCGGGCAGGTGAAGCCTGGTACCGCGCGGCGGACTACCGCCGAACTCCAAACTGAATCATTCGCTCAGGTGCGGTTTGACCCCGCTACCGGGGCTGCATAGACTCAGAACGGGTAAACGCCGCTTCCTTTATGCAGTCCAGCCGCCGCTGCCGTCGCAGCCTCTCTGTCTTCTTTCTTGCCCTTCTTGCGATGGCCTGCAGGCCTGGCGCGGGCGCGCAGGCGTTTCCTGAAGAGAGCCCGCGGCAGCAGAGTCAACCAGATACGCCGAGCACGAAAGCAGCAGCAGACCATGACAAGGCTGCCAGGCCGGCCTCGGCCAAGGTAGGGCTGGAGTCGCCACACCCGCCCAAGCCCCCCGCCCTGATCGATCCCGCCGGTCCCGCTGTCTCGCTCGAGTCGAGCGAGGCGCTCTTCGATATCGCCGCCGCGCTCAACGCCTGCGGCTACGACAACGGCCTCGAGACCTCGGACCCGATCCGCGCACGCGTTCGCGCCCAGGTCGCCCAACAGATAGAGCAGTCAGCGGCAGCCCAGACGGCTCGCGATAAGGTCTGCGTCTTCATCAACCAGCACCGGCTCTCGGAGGCTCGTCGCGATCTGGCCCAGTATGTCTCGCTTGCGCTCTACCTAAACCCGCCCCCGGCTCTGACCGCGAGCGTCGATCAGCAGGATATGCCGCCGGACTCGACCCAGGTGCTCGACATGCTGCCGCTGTTGCAGGAGTTTGTCTCAGCCGCGCAGCTGCACCTGGTCTGGGTAGCGAACCGGCCCGCGTACGACGAAGAGATCGCCAAGCTCCACGATCCGCTAACGAGGATGATCCTCGACACCAACGTCTACCTGAAGATGCCGGCCGCGACCTACAGCGGGTCGCGCTTCCTGGTCGTGGTCGAGCCCATGCTCTCGCCCGCTGAAACCAACGCGCGCGTCTACGGGACGGATTACGTGGTCGTCACTTCGCCTGTCAACGGATCGATCCGCATGCAGGATGTGCGGCATACCTACCTGCACTACATGATCGAGCCGCTGCTCTACTCGCGGGCCTCGGCGATGGACCGGCTGCTGCCGATCCTCAAGACCGTTCGCGAGGCGCCGCTCGATTACGTCTACCGCTCCGACATCGTCTCGCTGGTGATCGAGTGCATGATCCGAGCGATCGAGGCGCGGACGATGCAGACCGGCGTGGTCGAGTTCAAGATACCTGCCGACACCCGGCGCGAGAACCTGCCTCGGGTCCAGCGCGAGCACGACCTGACCGTCCAGCAGGCCTCCGCCGTGCGCGAGCGATCTGTGCAGGCCTCCATGCAGCAGGGGTATGTGCTGACACAGTACTTTTATGACCAGCTGCGCGCGTTTGAGGGCAGCCCGGAGAGCCTCAAGGAGGCGATCGGGCCGATGGTCTACGGTATGGACGTCGACCAGCAGACTCACCGCGCACGCGAGGTGCACTTCGCCGAGCAGGGGGAGGGTGACGTGATTCGCCGGCCCAGCACCCGCTCGCTCGACCTGGCGGAGGCGAAGCTAAAGCAGGGCGACGCGGACGGCGCCCGCTCGCTCGCGCAGCAGGCGCTCAAGGACCACACCGCGGACACCGCCCGCGCCGACTACCTGCTGGCCCTCACCTGGCTGATGAAGGGCGATATGGAGTCAGCCACCAACGACTTCGCCGAGACGGTCCGGTTGACCAGCGATCCCAGGCTGCTGGCCTGGTCGCATATCTACCTGGGCCGCATCCACGATGTCGAGCAGGAGCGCCCCGAGGCGCTCACCGAGTACCAGACGGCGCTGAACGTCCGCGACGGGCAGCAGGACACCCGCAGCGCGGCCGAGAAAGGCCTGGCCCAGCCATTCGCGCTACCACATCGGAGTCACCCAGCGGACAACGCCGAGGAGGATGAGGCGCAGCCTGGCGCTTCCCCAGCTTCAAAGCCCGGCAGCGCGCCGGCGCCGAACTTGGGTCCGCATCCATAATAGTTCCCAGTGCGGGCACTCTCGACCGCGGACACTTTGCGAACTGCTGCAGAACGCTTGCTGATGCCGCAGCAGTACCGCACCTACGCTTGATCCTCTAGAGAAGGCGCCCGAAAGCGAGACCGCGATGAAAGAGTTGAGTGCGCTCGAAGCAACACTCGGCCATCGCTTTGCTCAGCCTGAGCTGCTCGAGCAGGCGCTCACCCACGCCTCGGTGCGGCATGAGCAGCAAACCGGCCCCGACGCAGCCTCGCAGCCGCCAGTGGCCGATAATGAGCGGCTCGAGTTCCTCGGCGATGCGATTGTAGGTATGGTCGTCGGCGCGCTCCTCTATCGCCGCTACCCGGAGCTGAACGAGGGAGAGCTGACCCGCCTGAGGGCCGCTCTGGTAAGCCGCAAGCACCTCGGCCTGGTCGGCACCCAGCTGGGACTCAGCAGTCACCTGCGCCTGGGTCGGGCCGAAGAGCGGAACGGAGGCCGCCGGAAAGCAGTGTTGCTAGCCAATTGCATGGAAGCCCTCATCGGCGCGCTCTACCTCGAAGGCGGCCTCCCGGTCGCGGCCGGCTTCATCGAGCGCACGGTGGCCGAGCCTTTTCTAGAAGGGCTGCGCGGCGAGTTACGAGACAATCGGGCGATTGGCGACTACAAGACCGCGCTGCAGGAGCTGCTGCAGGCACGCCACGCCGGACAGCCGGTCTACGTGACCCTGTCCGAGAGCGGCCCGGACCATCGCAAGCACTTTGTCGTCGAAGTGCGCGTCGCCGGCACGGCGAGCCCCGACACCGAGGCCCCCGGCGAGCCCAAGATGCAACCACGCAGGGGACTACCCATGGAATCGGGGATGCTCGCCCAGGGGGAGGGGGGCACCAAAAAGCAGGCCTCTCAGGAGGCAGCGCGCCTCTTCTACGAGCGTCTGGTGGGCACCGGCGGGAGCCCTGGGTCCATCAGCGATCGTGCCCCGTCTCCATCGCAGATGGAGACACAGGGCAAGCGCCAACTCGCCAGCGAAGAGCATCCAATTTCCGAAGTGGATCAAGCTGACATCCTGGATCAGAGCGCGGAATTTGGCTCGACAACCACAAGCCGCGGCGCGGTGCGGGCGCCCGGCCAAGTAGAAGGCAAGCGACACCGGTCTGGAAAGAAGCTGGCGTGAGCGAGCGGCGCGGGCTCTCCCGCGAACTCGCCCGTGATCTTTCCTCAGTGCTGACGGGCGACCGGGACCGGCAGCTGCCGGCCTCCCCGCAGGTTCGCTCAGCCGAAGCGCAAGGCGACCACTACCCTGAGCTGGGGAGCGCGATGCACGCCCGGTATGCGCTGCCGACCCTGCTTGAAGCCGCACGGTCGCTGGTTACCATGGTCGTGGTCGCGCTCTTTCTGCTGACCTTCGTCGTCCAGCCTTTTCGCATCCCCTCGGAGTCGATGGAGCGCACCCTGCTGGTGGGCGACTTCCTGCTGGTCAACAAGATGATCTATGCGCCGGCCGGCCCGCTCAGCCGGCTGCTGCCGTACCGTAACATCGCCCGTGGCGACATCATCGTCTTTCGTTTCCCGCTCGATCCGAGCGACTACGTCGTCAAACGGGTAATCGGGCTGCCCGGTGACCGCCTTCACCTGGCCAACAGCGTCGTCTATCGCAACGGCGAAGCGCTGCAAGAGCCTTACGCGGTCTACGAGCAGGCCTACCGCGACACCTTTCGCGACCAGTTTCCCTCCGGCCTCTACACCGACCCCGGCGTGGACACCCACTGGTGGCTCGAGATGCGAGCCAACCTGCAGCATGGCGAAGTGGTCGTCCCCGCGAATAGCTACTTTGTGCTGGGCGACAATCGCAATCACAGCCGCGACAGCCGCTATTGGGGCTTTGTGCCTCGCTCAGCCGTCATCGGCCGTCCGTTCGTGATCTACTTCTCGCTGCGCCAGCCCTCCACCACCGATACGCCCACTTTGCCGGATGATAAACTCGGACACGACGACGACCTGGTCGGTGGCTTGAACGGCCTGGTCGATTTTGCCCGTTGGGACCGCATGTTCCGCATCGTGCGCTAAACCGCGCTTGAACGCGGGCTTGCTCCCTCTGTCGTGAGCGATGCCGGACCGGCAGCCGCCGGGGAAGGAACTTAGAGCAGCGCGCCATGGCAGAAACTCTCGAACAGCCGCCCGTAAGCAGGACCACTACCCCCGTCCAGTCTGAGGAGACCCCTCACGAATTCTTTGCTTCCATCTGCGGCGTTCTGGCGCTGGGCCTGTTCGCGCTGACCTTCATCTTCCAGAATTTCGAGATTCCTTCGGGCTCGATGCTCAACACCCTGCTGATCGGCGATCATGTGCTCGTCGACCGGATCACCCTTGCGCCGCCGACCTCCTGGGCGCCCTTCGTGCACTATCGCAACGTGCGTCGCGGCGACATTATCGTCTTCTTCAAGCCGGAGAACCCGGACATGTTCCTGGTCAAGCGCGTGGTCGGCATACCCGGGGACCGGCTGCACCTGCGCAACGGCGTCGTCTACCTGAACGGCAAGCCCCAGGTGGAACCGATGGCCATCAAACCGACCGACTCCGGCTATGCGCCCTACCGCGATGACTTCCCCGCGGTGCCTGCCTCGCAGGGCTACGACCTGACCGCGACTTGGACGCTCGAGCTACCCCAGCATATCGTCGGCGAAGACCTGGTGGTCCCTGCCGGAGAGTACTTCGCCATGGGCGACAATCGGCCTTTCTCACTCGATAGCCGCTTTTGGGGCTTCGTGCCTCGCGAAAACATCGTCGGGCGCCCGATGTTTGTCTATTGGTCCTTCATCACCGGGGAAGAGCAGATCGACAAGACCAGCGCCGCGGACCGGATCGCGTGGGTCAAGCATATCGTTCTGCACTTCTTCGATCAGACTCGCTGGAAGCGCACCTTGCACCTAATCAAGTAAGTCAAACGGGCTCTGCGCACGCTCCTGCGCTCGCTTTGCAGGCGTGGCTACCCGACCTTCTAGACGCTGCACGCGACAGGAGAATCGCTTCGCTGATGGCAGAGTGGGCCGACAAGCCGTGGATGGGGGCACCCTTACCCTTGGCAAGGGCCATGACTGTCCTTCCGGCAAGTCAGTCTCCTGCTGGCGCCTCTTCCGGCAGCGATCGGTCGCACGGCCACTCCGGCGGCCCGGGCATCCCACCGCGTCGAACGCTGAGGCGCGAGTGGCTTCTGCTGGCTCTCTCGCTGGGCGTGCTGCTGGCCGTCGTCCTGCCTCCTCTGGTCAACCTGGGTCGCTACCAGCATCGCCTCGTCGAAGCCATGAGCCGAAGCCTTGGTCGGGATGTCACGATGAGCGCGGTCCATCTTCGCCTGCTTCCCATGCCTGCACTCGTGCTGACCGATGTGGTCGTGCATGAGGCAGCAGGCTTTGGTGCCGAGCCTGCGCTGCGTGCTCCGCGCGTGGTTGCCCAGCTTCGGCTCACCTCTCTCTGGCGCCGGCAGCTGGAAGTGAGCCGGGTCGAGATGAGCGACGCCAGCCTGAACCTGGTACGCGACCAGCAGGGGCGATGGAACGTTGGCACGATCCTGCTCCAGGCCTCCCACGTGGCCAACGCGCCTACCGGGCAGAAGCGGGCCGGCCCCGCGCCGCGTTTTCCCTATATTGAAATCACCGACTCCCGGATCAATGTCAAGCAGGGAGTGGAGAAGCTGCCCTACTCGCTGCTCAACACAGACCTCTCCATGTGGCTCGCCGACCCCGACCTCTGGCAGATCCGGGTCAAAGGCCAGCCCGTCCGCACCGACATCGAATTGGGCCTGGCGGATACCGGCACGCTGCGCATCGAAGGCAAGCTGCACCGGGCCACCGCCCTGGGGCAGATGCCGCTCGCCCTCCACGGCGACTGGTCGAACGCGCCACTCGGGCAGGCCAGCCGGCTGCTGCTGGGTGACGATCCCGGCTGGCGCGGCGACCTGCACGCCTCGGCTGACGTCTCGGGCGATCTCGATCAGCTCCTGGTCAACACCCACGTCACCGTCGCCAACCTGCACCGGGAAGAGTTCTCACCGTCGGAGCCGTTCATGATCGATGCGACCTGCCACGCTGCCTACAGCCGGGCTGCGCGCACCTTGAGTGACCTAGGCTGCCGCTGGCCGATCGGGGACGGCGTGCTCCTGCTCTCAGGCAGCATCGGCGACGGCATGTTGCCGCTGGACGGCTCGGCAACCGGTCCAAGCGCCTTCTCGGCCGGTCTAGGTCCGGACGGCGCAGCCCCGCTCGGTTCGGGCCCGCTCGGCTCGGCCCCACTGGGCGCAGCTCCGCTCGGGAAGGACGCCGCCCTAGCACTGACCGTGCAGCGGCTCCCGGCGAGCACCCTGGTGGCCGCCGCCGGGCTAGCCAGGAGCGACTTCAATCCGGCCTTCCACCTGGACGGAGCGCTCAGCGGTGTCCTGTTCTACAACGCGCACCCCGGCGCCGCCCCGATCTACGCCGGGGTCCTTGAGGCCGACCAGCTGCACCTTTCCGCGAGCGGCTTGTCCAAGCCGTTTGACTTCGGCGATACCCGTCTGGCCGCGACCATGCCGGCCTCAAGCGGCAGGTCAACGCTCGTGCTCACGACAGCGCCGGTCGATCTGGGTGGCACCGCACCCGCCACGATGAACGCTCAGCTGAGCTCCGAGGGCTTTCTCCTGCACGCCGGCGGCGGTGCGTCGATCAGCCGCCTTGAGGAGCTCGGTCATGCGACACACCTGCTCCCAACAGCTCTCGCCTCGCTCGAACCCGAGGGCGCGGCAGAGTTTGACGTCACCGAGAAGGATAGCTGGCATGCGGGCGAGTTGCCTGTCGAGCTGCCGGCTTCTATCCACACTCCAAACGCGACCTTGAACCCGTTCCTAAACGCGATCTCGAGCGCGACCACAGTCCCGCAGCCTGCGCCTCGTCCTCGCTCCCGCGGTCGCCAGCAAGGTCGCCAGCAAGGCCATCATCGGCCGGCAAGCAAGCGCATCGCGCCTGGCCGCCAGCCCAGGCATAATCCCAGGCATGATCCCAGACATGGACAGGCTTCGCTGCGCGCCCACCGGGCTCACGCCACTCCAGGACTCCAGCCACGGCTCGCAGCGCCCGCGGCCACAGGGATCAGCGGGTGGCTCCGGCTCCACAATGCGAGCTACGCGCCCGGTTTTCTCTCCGCGCCCGTGAGCCTGATCACTGCCGAGGGAACCTTTTCGCCTGGCCTGGTCACCTGGAACGTGCCCTCGGCCATCTTTGACCACCTGCCCCTGCAGCTGACCGCTTTGCATCCCCTTGGCTGCGAGCAGGGGCCGGGCTGCGTTACCAGCTTTCACCTTTCAACAGCGGACCTGGACGCAGCCGCTCTCGCTGCCGAGTTGCTGGGTGGGTCCGGCAGCAGCCATTTGGATCGGCATCTGGATCGGCATCTATTAGACCAGCTGCTCAGCCGCCTCAATCCCGGAGCTCTGCCCTGGCCTGAGATGGAGGGCACCGTGCACGCGGACTCCTTCACTCTCGGCCGGCTGATTCTGCGCAACGCCACAGCCTCGATCGCTGTCTCTGGTGGAGAGACACGCATCGAGAACCTCGACGCACAGGCGCTCGGCGGCAGCCTGCACGCGCAGGGAGCCATCACGATGCAGGGAGCGGTTCCCCACTACAACCTCTTTACTGTGCTGACCAACGCCGGGGCTGCGGAGATAGGCGGGCTCTTTGCGGAAGACTGGGGGGCCGGCACACTGACCCTGAGCTCGCAGGTGCAGCTAGACGGGGCGGAAGCAGCGCAGCTCCTCACCTCGGCAGTCGGCCAGTTCCACGGCGAATGGTCGCGGGGAGGCTTGGGCACGGACACCCCGCTCGCCCGTTTTGCCCGGTGGACCGGCTACGGCATCATCGGCAACCAGAGCCTCACCCTGACCCAGAGTGAGCTCACAACCGGCTCCGGCGACTCGCTGCCGGTAACAGGCAAGCTGGGCTTTGACCGGACGCTCCACCTGCAGGTAAACGCGAGCACCGTCCAGACCACCCCCCAAACGACCCCCCAGAGCACTTCTCAGACGACTGCCCAGACGACTTCCGGCGCCGATGCCTCAGCGACAACGGTCACCGGCACGCTCTCGCATCCGACCGAGTAACCCGCGCTGCGCAGGTGCGCCCGCCCAGCTTGCCGCTGCCCGCAGCGCCCTTGGTCGCAGCGCACTTAGTTGCAGCGACCTTCAGTTGATGACGCGCTGGTGCACGCTCGCTTCGACCTCGGGGACGGTGCCGTCGTTCACTTCCACCGAGGTCGGTGCGCCCGAGAGCAGCAGCCGGTGCGAGACGCGGCTGCGGCCCGCTACCCGCACCAACTCGGTGACGACATGATCGACCGAGTGCGCGGTGACCGGCACCTGCACCTCCGCATACCCATCGTTCGCGATATCGACCGTCACCAGCCACTGGCCCTGCTGAGCCTGTGCGCTCCCGGCCGGGCTCGAGTAGACGTTCACGATCGAAAGATCAGGCAGGCCAAGATCCTGGTAGACCCAGGCGTCAAAGAACCACTTCAGATCCGCCCCGCTCGCCCTTTCGACCAGCGTCTCAAAGTACTCGCGCTCGGTGTCGGCAGAGGGCGTGTAGGCAGTCAGGGCAGCAGCCAGGGCCTTGTCGCCGACCATCTCGCGCAGCATGGCGAGCACGTAGAGCGCTTTCGAGCGATAGTAGATGGCGTCCGAGGCGTTGAGCAGACTTTGCCCGCCGCTCGAGCCGGGGCTCGCCGGCTCGACCAGCGCGAGCGCACCCCGGGCTGCGGCCAGGTGCTCGAGCGCTGCGCCCTGGCCTTGCGTCTGCTCGACATAAAGGTTGCTCATCAGCGCCGCAACCCCCTCGTCCAGCCAAACGCGCGGCGAGTGGAAGAAGACGTGGGCAAGCTCCCGGCTGAGCAGGGGTGCAATCTGGCCCGGCTCGGCCGCAACCAGGCTGGCCAGGAGTGCGTCCCCTTGCTCGCTTGGCTGCGCACCGTTAACCGGCAGGTCAATCACCGCGAGCCGCGACCCAGCCCGGCTGCCGAGCCACTGCGCCAGCATCGGTTCCAGGAGCGCGGCGGCTGCCTGGTAGGCCGGGGCATCGGCCGTGTGCTCCGGGGTACTGTAGACGCGCAGCCGCTCCGCAGGCGTGCTGGAAGCCGTGCCAGCCTGGGCAGACGAGGCTGTCCTGACCGCAACGAAGAGACTCGGCACGCCGAACCCCAGCCGGGTCGGCGCAAGATCGAAGTGGATTACCCCTGGGAACGAGGCGTTGGGCATCGTCTCCGGCGCAGCCAGCTCCATGGCATGGCCGGCCAGCACCGCGATATTCGGCGCGATGCCGGGAAACTCGTCGGTGGCGTGGATGGCGATCGTGGCTTCCTGATTTTGCCGGCGCTGCCTGCCGATCTCAGCGAAGAGCTTGGCTCCGTCGCCGAGCAGCGCGGGCACCGAGCAGACCGGGTACCAGACCGCGTCGCCAAAGCCGCGCAGCCCGGTAAACTCCTCACTGATCCTGTCCCAGTCCGAGCTCGCCGCGAGCTCTGCCGGGGTCTCGAGCCGGTCAAGCCGCGCAGAGCCCGCCTCGACAGTACCGCTGTAGGCGACCGAGAGCGAGATGCTCGCTCCCGGAGCCAGCGGCTGCGGCAGGGTCACCGCGCTCTCTTCAAGCTGCCCCGTGTGGTCGGCGTCGCTCGCTATCCGGCTCTGTGCCACAGGCAGCCGCACTCCCCCGAGCGAGACGCGCTCCAGGTGCAGGCTGGAGGAGAGCTGCAGGGGGACCACGGCGAGCGGCTCGCTGCCCCCGTTGCGCAGGGTCAGGCGTGCCTCGACCGCAAGCGCAGCCTGGGCAGGGGCGAGATGCACCTCAAAGACATACGCGGTGAAGATCGGGGCCAGGCGCATGGCATCGGTGATCGCCGGACCGGTCGAAGCTGGACCTATCTTTGCCGAGCCCGCCTTTGCCGAGCCGGCCTTTGCCGCTTGCTGCGATGGGGTAGAGGCAGCGTTGACCGGCGAACCTGGCGACGCAGTGGTATCCGATCGCTCGAAGAGAACCTGCGGCTTGCCGGCTGGTGGCGGCGCCGGGGCTTGGAGGTCGTCTTGTGCCTGGCAGGTGTTCGCTGACGCTGCGAACACGATCGCGGTCAGAAGGATAAGAGCAGGAGAACACACTAACGCTTGGGACCTCGTTCCGGACTCTGTTTGGAGCTTCGTTCCGGACCTCGTTCCGGGCTCGGCTTGGAACCTAGTCCGGAACTTGGTTCCAAGCTCTTCACGGAGGCCTTCTGAGGACCCGTCCTGGCACTTTGCGCCGACGAACTTTGCGACGAACCTGCCCGAGCGCGGAAAGCCTTTGCGTTGGACGAGAGGCGCGCCTTATCAGGAAGCGGTGCTGCAGGCTTTCGGGCCGCCTGCTCTGTTGCTGCCGACCCGGCGTGTCCTTGCTCGGGAGCCAAGAACAGCACCTCTCCCTCAAGCGATCCCATCCCCTTCCTGATGCGCGGGGTCGCCGCCGGCGCGGGCGCTGCCGCCGCCATCGCGCGTTCACGAGCCACCCGGCGCTGCCGAGCCGCCTCGTAGAGCACCACAGCGCCCGCGACCGACACATTCAACGAGCTCACCGCGCCTGCCATGGGAATGCTTAACAGCTGGTCGCAGGTCCGCCTGACCAAGTCATGCAGCCCTGCGCCCTCCCGGCCCAGTACCAGCACGCAGGGCGCTGTGTAGTCAAAGGCGTCGTAGGGCATGGTTCCCCGCTCGTCAAGCCCCACACACCAGATGCCCCGCTCTTTCAGTTGCTCGAGCGACCGGGTCATATTCACGACGCGCGCGATACGCACATGCTCCGCCGCGCCGGCGGAGGCCTTGACGGCGACGGCGCTAAGAGGAGCCGCGCGCCGCTCGGTAAGCACCACGCCATCGACGCCCGCACCATCGGCCGTCCGGAGCAGCGCGCCGAGGTTTTGCGGGTCTTCAACCCCATCGAGCGCCAGCAGCAGCCGTGCCGGAGCCGGCTCCCCCTCGCGACCCGCCCGGGAAACAAAAAGATCTTCCAGATCGAGCACAGCCTTGGCTCGCACGACGGCGACCACACCCTGGTGACCCGGGTTTTTGGCCAGCTGGGTAAGCTGATCGCGCGGCTCAAAGCGTAGACGCACCCCGGTATCCCGGCACAGATCGATCACCCGCTGCAGCCGATCGTCCTGCCGCTCCCGCGCCACGCACACGTGGTCAAACTTGCGGCTGGCCGCCCGCAACGCTTCTTCCACCGGGTGGAGGCCGTACAGAATCTCCATAGCTGTAGTTTACCCGTGGCTGTAAAGGCTACCGCCTGCCGAGCGCCTGACGGGTCCGTGAGGATGGGCATGGACCAAGATGAACCAGGGAGCCCGCCGCGATTCGCTCGCTCTCTACGCGAGCAAACTACGGTTGTCCTGTTTTCATCACGCCTTCGTCACAGATTTTGTCGAGCCTTCGTTACAAAGTGCGTCTTTCTTTCGCAAGACGGCGTCTCAACAGAGACGATGGCCACCGTTCAGACCTCCTCCGACCGCATCGCAACCGCCGCCACTGCCCGCGCCGAGAGTCTCGCCATTGCTCAGCGGCTTCGACGGCAGGATCCTTCCCTGCTGGACAGCCTCATCCTTGAGTACCAGCACCGCCTGCTCCGTTACCTGCTCTACCTGACCAGCAACCGCGAACTCGCCGAAGATCTCTTCCAGGAGACCTGGATGCGCGTGCTTCTGCGTGGTGCGCAGTTCAAGGGCGACTCGCGGTTTGATACCTGGCTGTTCACCATCGCTCGCAACCTGGTGATTGACTATCGCCGCCGCCGCACCATGGCCAGCCTTGAAGAACTCGCTGAGCGGGGCGACGACGAGCGCCCATTCGAGATCGCGAGCAACGCTCCCACCCCCTTTGACCATTACATGACTCACCAGAACGGCGAAATCGTCGCCGAAGCTCTCTTGACGCTTGATCCTCTCCATCGGGAGGTCCTGGTGCTCCGCTTCCACGAGGAGATGGCGCTGGAAGAGATCGCCTCGGTGACCTGCGCTCCCCTCTCCACGGTCAAGTCGCGCCTCTACCGCGGTATGGCTGCCCTGCGCCCTCGCATCAGTGAGCGAACCAGCGAGCGCGGGGTAGACCGCACCCAGGAGGCGACCCGATGAACGATCGATACCCCAGGGATAGCCGGCTCGAAACGCCTGCTGCCGGTATCGGCGGCAACACTCACGGCGAGGCGCCCAGCGAGTCCGCTGAACTGATCGCGGCGCTAAGTGGTCTCGACGCAGGCCGCGAACGTGCACTCGGAAATAGAACCCGGCGGGCGGTACACAATGCGGCCGCTGATCTCGAAGAGGGACGGCACCTCGGCCGGCGTAGCGGCGCGATCGCGCTGCTCATACTGGCCGGCTTTCTCATGCTCCTCAGCCCGGCTATCTGGAGCAGCGTGGATGATGTGCTGGGGGGAGAGTTCATGCTGGACCTACCAGGCATGGTTGCGGCGCTTGCCTTTACTCTCTTCGCCGCCATCGCAGCAGTACTTTTCCTGGTAAGTGGCCAGGGTCGAAGCGCGTTGCGCCACTCGCGCCGGTAAACAGAACGACGTCTCCTCGGTGGAGACTCTTACGTCAGCGACACTGTTCCTTCAAGGGAGTAACTCCCCTAGGGAAGTCGCTGAGCAAACAGGCGCTTGAAGGCGCAAGCAGTTGATCCGGCAAGACAGACGACATTGGTTCGCGCACAACTCCCATTATTCGACTGACTCCTGGCTCCGCCAGGCGAGAAGATTTATGGCCACATCCGACTTTTCATCATCGCGCACAACCGGCTCGTTCTTTTCTGAAGAACTGAAGCTGATCCCGCGCTGGTCGGTCGCCTCAGCGGTACTTGCTTTCGTGGCCATGCAGTACATCTTCTGGGTGGTGATGCCAGAGCACCGCCACCATGAGCCCCCACCCTTTGGCCTGCGCCTCTACCTTGCGCTCTCCTGGTCGGCGCTCGCTTCGCTCTACATGCTCATGGTGGGCTATGTGTACCGGGATACGGAGCGGCGCGGGATGCAGGCTCGTATCTGGATCATCGTTTGCCTGGTTTTGCCTGGCGGGATCGGCGCCGTACTCTACTTCCTTCTTCGCCAGCCGCTCATCTCACTCTGCCCGGCGTGCGGCACACGCGTGCAGAGCGAATACCACTACTGCCCACAGTGCGCCTTCCAGATCACCGCTTCCTGCGGCCGCTGCTTCCGCAGCGTACGGCCCAACGACCAGTTCTGCGTCCACTGCGGCCATGACCGAGCGGGGGATCATGTGCCGGAGCGGCTGGCGGCCTTCGGCCGGTAGTCACGGGACCGCGTCCAACGCTCGGGCTGCGGTCTTTATCCTGCATCGCCTTCTGCCATGCATGCCTCTGCTGGAGACCAGCGCCCGTGCCAGGGAGCGCCGGGCAACATACAGCGGACAGGAACTTCGCTTTGCAGCAGTGCTTAACGCTGGCTGTCTATACTGTGTGAGCGAGGCAGACTGTGTGAGCACGAGGCAGCTCTTGACCGCCACTATGACCGCCACCATGACCGCTCTGATCATCGACGATGAACTGCTGGCCCGCGAAGAGCTGCAGTACCTGCTGGAGACTGACGGCAGTGTGGACGTGCTGGCGCAAGGCACCAACGGGATTGAAGCGGTTGACCTGATCCGCACCCATCGGCCCGACGTCGTCTTTCTCGATGTGCAGATGCCCGGGCTCGACGGCTTTGCCGTGCTGCGCAAGCTGCTTGAAGCAAGCCCCGGCGACGAGCTGCCGCAGATCATCTTCGCGACAGCGTTTGACCAGTACGCCGTGCGCGCCTTTGATGTAAACGCCATTGACTACCTGCTGAAACCCTTCGATCGCAGCCGCGTGCTCCAGGCACTCGAGCGCGTTCGCCAGCGGCTGCAGGACTCTCCTGCGCGCAGTGGTGAGGTCGCCACCACCAACGAAGGCCAGATTGGCGCGCTGCTGCGGCTGATCGAACAGCAGCAATCCGCCCGCCAGCCGAGTGGCCGCATTATCCTCCAGGCGCAGAGCCGGCTGCTGCTCGTCGATCAGAAGGACGTTTGCTTCGCCGCGATTGACGAAGGGGTGATCTCGGTCGCCACGCCCACGCTCGAAGGCCAGTCCAAGTGCCGTACGCTGGAGGAGCTGCTTGAGCTTCTTGACCCTGCGGTCTTCTGGCGGGCGCATCGTTCGTTCCTGGTCAACATCAACCACATCAAGGAAGTAGTGCCCTGGTTCAAGAGCAGCTACCAGCTGCGTATGGACGATAAGAAGCAGACCGAGATTCCGGTGAGCCGGGCGCAGACCAGGCGACTTCGCGAGCTCTTCAAGCTCTAAACTTTTCCCCACCAGTGCTCAACCGAAAACCCCAGACGAACGCGACTTTACCGTTAGGAGATGGGTCGATGAACGCCGTCGCAACAGTCAAGAGCCTGTGGCGCTACCCAGTTAAGAGCATGTGCGGCGAGCCTCTCGATCTGGCGCTGGTCGAGCCGCACGGCTTCCATGGCGATCGTTTGTACGCGATCCACGACAGCTCGGCCCCAGCGCACTTCCCCTACCTGACCGCCCGGCAGAAGGCAGAGATGCTACGCTACAGGCCGCGCATTGCAGACTGGGCCCACGAGAGCGTCGAGCACTCTGCGCGCCGAGGGGAGACCCGTTCGAGCGCGCTGATGACCGTACCTCGAGCTGCGCAGCAGACGGCAGCGACGCAGAGCGCGGTTGAGGTCCTCTCCAGCGAGAGCCTGCCCGGCGAAATAAGCGACGGGGAGGCTCTCCCGCTCAGCGTGCAAACGCCTGGCGGGCGCTGCTATGCCATCGACGACCCGGCCCTGCTCGAAGAGCTGAAAGAGGGTCTGCCGGAGCGACACTCGCTCAGCCTGATGCACTCGCATCGTGCGCTGACCGACGCCTACCCGGTCTCCCTTTTCTCCATCCAGACGGCTCGCCAGATCGGCGAGGATCTAGCCATGCCCCTCGATACGCGGCGCTTCCGGGCAAACATCTATCTCGATCTCTGCTCCGATCAGGGCTTTGGGGAAGACAGCTTTGTCGGCCATCCCCTGAGGGTTGGAAGCGAGGTGGTGCTTGCTGTAGTAGACCGTGACCCCCGTTGCAAGATGATCACCCTCGACCCCGACACCGCCGAGGCGAACCCGGAGGTGATGAAGCGGGTCGCTCGAGCCTACGAAAGCCGGGCCGGCGTCTACGCCACCGTCCTTGAGCCAGGCACCATCCGGAACGGCGACCTGGTCTACCTGGCCGACTAGGGCAGCCTCGAGCCATCGCAGCGGACGCGAACGCAGCCGCAGCGAATCGCCTGCAGAGAAGGCCAGGCAGCCCGGACTCCTTGCGCCTTCGGCGACATCCAATGGGCATAAGGAGACTTCATGTCAGAACAAACGACAACGCCGGTGTGGTTGATCACCGGCTGTTCTACTGGGTTCGGCAAGGAGCTGGCTAAGCTCGTACTTGCGCGTGGGTGGCGGCTCGTCGCAAGTGCCCGCAAGCCGGAGCAGCTGGAGGAGATCGTCTCAGGCAATGAGGAGCATGCGCTCGCCGCGCAGCTCGATGTCACCGACCCTGCGCAGATTGCCAGGGTCGTAGCCGAGGCGGAGCAAAAGTTCGGGCAGATCGATGTGCTGGTCAACAATGCCGGCTACGGCTACCTGGCGGCCGTTGAAGAAGGTGAGGATGCGCCGGTACGCGCTCTGTTTGAGACCAACTTCTTTGGGCTGGTTGCGCTGACCAAAGCCGTGCTGCCCGGTATGCGTAAGCGTTCGAGCGGCACCATCGTGAACATCTCCTCGATTGGGGGCCTGCTGAGTTTCGGCGCGACCGGCTACTATCACGCGACCAAGTACGCGGTCGAAGGGCTCTCCGAGTCGCTCTCGATCGAGGTCGCGCCACTTGGCATTCGGGTGATCATCGTCGAGCCCGGGCCCTTCCGCACCGACTGGTCTGGCCGCTCGATCATCGAGTCGAAGACGGTGATCGAGGACTACGACGCGACTGCCGGCGAACGCCGCCGGAAGACCCATGAAAACAGTGGCAAGCAGGTCGGCGACCCGGTGCGCGGGGCTGAGGCGATCCTTGAGGCGGTGGCCTCGGAGAAGCCGCCGCTGCGCTTGCTGCTGGGCAAGCCGGCCCTGGGCTTGGGATTGAAGAAGCTGGAGACGTTGAAAGAGGACTTCGACACTTGGCACGATCTCACCCTGAGCGCCGACTTCCCTGAGTTTCAGGACAAGAAGTAGGCAGTGCCCTCTTGCTTGAAAACCTGCTAAAAGATGGCGCGCGCGTGTCGCTCTACATGGGGCGTCGCGCGGGCAACCGGAGCGGCAACCAGCCTTAAGCTTTGAACATCAGGACCGGCCCAGTCAGGAGCTCACCGCTTGTCGCTGCGGCTGAAACTTCCGCTTGTAATAGGCCGTGGTCAGCGCGATGGCAGGCACACCCAAGGCCGTAGGCAGGACCCACAAGACCACGCCCCAGTGCACCAGCGGATCCACGGTGACGACCAGAAAAGCAGTCCACGCAGCGATATAGCTGCCAAGCATGCCCTGCAGGTGCGTATACCACCAGAACATCTTTTCCTTCGATGGATGCGTGTAATCCCACATGGCGCCCCCTGCGATCCTCACGCCCAGCCCGCCGAAGACCATCGATGGGATGGCCATGTGCTGCACCCATGCCGGGCGAAAGACGCCGAAGGCGACCAGCAGCCCGCTGGCCACAAGCGTAAAGGCAGCGGCAGCCCAATCCAGCGGACGCACGACTCTCTTTCCCTTGTACGCGGCCTTTTGCCCGAGCACCCGGTAGGCAAGGAACGCGTTATAGAAGCTGAAAATGGCCACCAGCGCCAGAAAGAGGAGCGGCCGGTACGCCGACATCACGATCGCCGAGACGGCTAACCCGGCCATGGCATAGAAGTAGACCAGGCCCCAGCGCCGATGCGCCTTGCCACCTTTGGCAGTGATCAAGGCGACCGGTGCGAGGACAAACGCGAGGCCGCCACACAGCACGTGAAAACCGAGTGTCGCATGCATCCACAGCGGGTCGTGATGTGGCATGGCTCGCTCCTCCGCAGAGTGTAAGCGCCCTCGCTTCGAGGGCTAGGACCCCTGGTTCTCGGCCGCCATCGTCTCCTGCTGCGACAAGGCCGGACCTTCGGTCTGCACCTGCTCGATGCAGGCCTCCAGAATATCAAGCGCGATCGAGGCTTCGTGCTGATGCACGATCAGCGGCGGTGCCAGGCGGATCGATGTTTCGCCGCAGCCAAGGATGAGCAAGCCGCGCTCAAAGGCCAGCTCGACGATCCGGTCCCTCCAGGCCCCAGCCACTTCGCGCGTCTGCTGGTCTTTTACGATCTCAATGCCGATCATCAGCCCGATGCCGCGCACCTGGCCGACGATCGGGTGCTTCAGCGGCCACTCGTGCAGCCGCTTCAGCATCGCGCCGCCAACCGAGGCAGCGTTGGCTAGGCCTTCCCGCTCTAAAACATCAAGCGTGGCCAGTGAAGCTGCGATCGCAACCGGGTTGCCGCCGAAGGTCGAAGCGTGGGAGCCAGGCTTCCAGTCCATAATCTCGGCACGCGTCATGCAAATGCCGAGCGGCATGCCGGAGGCGATGCCCTTGGCGATGCAGACGATATCGGGCTCGACGTTGGAGTGCTCGACCGCCCACCATTTGCCGGTACGTCCGGCGCCGGACTGCACTTCATCGACCACCAGCAGGATGCCGTGCCTGTCGCAGATCCGCCGCAGCTCCTGCATAAAGATGGGCGGCGCAACGACATAGCCTCCCTCGCCCTGGATCGGCTCCACAAAGATCGCCGCGACTTCTTCCGGCGCGAGCGTGGTCTTGAAGAGCTTTTCCTCAATGAAGCGTGCGCAGCCAAGCGCAAAAGCTTCCTCATACGAGTGGCGGCCATCGCCGCTTTGCGGGCCACCCATGCACCCCCGGTACGCGTAGGGATAGCGCACGTGGGTCACGCCTGGGACGAGCGGCGAAAAGCGACGCTTCTGCTGCGGCTTGGACCCGGTGAGCGAGAGCGCGCCCATGGTCCGCCCGTGGAAGGCGCCGAAGAACGCAATCACATTCTGCCGGCCGGTGTGGTAGCGGGCGATCTTGAGCGCGCATTCCACAGCCTCCGCGCCGGAGTTGCCATAGTAGAACTTGTGCGGCCCGGGCATTGGCGCGATCGCCGACAGCCGCTCGGCAAGCGTGACCATGCCCTCGTAGTAGAAGTCGGTGCCGGACATGTGAATCAGCTCACCGGCCTGCTCGCGGATCGCCGCGACTACCTCGGGATGGCAGTGACCGGTGGAGGTGACAGCGATGCCGGCAGCGAAGTCGAGGAAGGTATTGCCGTCCACATCCTCGACCCGGACGCCGCGGCCACGCTTGGCGACCATCGGGTAGGAGCGCGTGTAGCTGGGGGAGATGTAGCGGTCATCCTGCTCGACGATGCGGCGGGCGTTTGGGCCCGGCAGCGCGCCGAGAATCTCTGGTCCGTACTGCGCGTATAGCTCTTTTTCGCTTTGCAACAGGCTTTGCACGGTGGCTCCTTCTTGTATCGGGCATCAGGTTTGCGACAGTGCCTGGACACGGTCTGTGGCTTGATGTGCCCGGCCGGGGCTAAGCCCGGTTCGGCTTGGGGCATGCACAAGGAGCGGACGAGTCTCTCTTCGATCAAGGTAACCACGGAGCGCTCCAGCTTGAGGCAGGGCACTCCGGGAACCAGGGGCAGCGGTGACTAGGCGCTGCCGAAGAGGCTAGGTCGCGCCTGCGAGGGGTGAGGCAGAGGGGCAGGAAGAATACGCAGCAAGGGCACCAGGCTCAGACGAGCTCTGCTGGTCCGGGCGATACGGACCGCAAGCCGCGACCCGGCGGTTGCGCCCCCGACTGCGCTCTGTGCGGCCCGGTCTGTCGCGAACGACGCCATGTGGCAAGAGCTTAGCATGGCCGCCTGCCGGGAAAAAGGAATTTTCAGGTAGCTGCCATCACCAGCGGTTCCGCGGAGCGACCGCATTGCGAGAAGCGACAGACCGGGCTGCCCTCGGGCTACCCCGAGCGGCGACTTAGAAGTGGTAGACCGCGCCGGTGCTCACGATCACAGGCGTTGCGCCGGTACCGGCATAGATATGGTTGTAGCTGCAATCGGCAACGCGCCAGGCGAAGCCATGGTCTAGCGCACGGTCCGAGGCATGGCCCAGCGCATAGCCTAGCGGCAGGTCCAGGCCGCCGGCAACTGTCCAGACCGGCCCATAGCCTCTGCCCGGCAGCGTTGAACCCGCAGGCACCAGGTACTCCGAGTGCGCGAGCCCCGCAAGCACTCCCGCATACGGAACAAGATGGCGGTAGCTAGTCGAGAAGCGCGGGCCCGTCTCGACGATGGCCGTGTGCAGCGGCGCCAGCCGCCAGGTCAGCGCACCACGAACATCGAGCTGCAGGTGGCTGCTGTGCTCGACCGTAAAGCCGCCGCTGCCGCCGACCGCGCTGCCGTGCTGCAGCTCCGGCAAGGCAACGCTGCCCATCCCGTAAATCGACAGCGCGAGAGGCTTGCTTGCCGAGGGCTTCACCTGGGCTTGAGCAAGAGGGGCCGAAATATAAGCAGTCATGCATACGAGCAGCGCAGCAAAACGGAACATGGAGCGTGACCTTTCAGAGAGCGGTGGCCACTGCATATATCGGCAGAAATCAGAATCGCGTGACAGCCATGCGGAAGGTCGGCTTACACTACTCAGCAGGAGCACCAAAAAATGCCAACCACGGTCGGAGTCTTAGTTCTGTTTCTGGGTACCTTTCTCGCCTGCGTGCTTTGGGCAACGCGCGGCAAGACCGACGCAGCAGACAAAAACGGCGACGTGACAGGCAAGCCGGGTCAGACCTCGTAAGCGAGCATTTGCTCGAAGAAGGGCCGGCTTGGAAGAGCAGGGCGCGGTCTGCTGCCCGGTCCGCAACTCTTATACGCAGAGGGAGCCTCAGTTCGGCAGCGGCCGGGTTCTGTACGGGCTACGCTGGGGCGCGGTCTCACCGTGACCTTCGATCAATCGAAAGAACGGTGCAAGGAAAACGCCCCACAAGGTCACAGCCGTGGGGCGTTTCTGCTTGCTTCAAGCATTCCTTACGAGATGACCCTGGAGCTGTCCGCTAAGGGTAGCTAGGCCTTCGCCGGGTCGGCTGTCTCGGTCTCCACACCAAGCTCAGCGAAGGCAGCCTGCGCCTTCACCTTATCAAAGCTGCCTTCACGCGCAAGCTTGGATAAGGTCGCCGCCACGATTGAGGCAGCATTCACCTCAAAGTGCCGGCGCAGGTGCTCACGATTGTCGCTGCGTCCAAAGCCGTCTGTGCCGAGCGAGACCAGGCGCGCGCCCAGCCAGGGGGAGAGCTGGTCGGGCATCGTCTTCATGTAATCGCTCGCCGCGATGATCGGTCCCTTGGCCTCGCCGAGCGCCTGCAGCACGTAGGGCCGGCGTTCCGGCTCGGCCGGGTGCAGGCGGTTCCAGCGCTCTGCGGCCAGCGCGTCGCGACGCAGCTCGTTGTAGCTGGTCACGCTCCATACATCGGCCTGGACCTGGTACTTGTCAGCCAGAATCGCCTGCGCCTGCAGCACCTCGTTCAGGATCGGCCCGGAACCGAAGAGCTGCGCCGTGACTGCCTTGCCCTTCTTGGCTGCGGGCTCGGCGGCCTTGAAACGGTAGATGCCGCGCACGATGCCCTCCGCGCTGACGCCCTCCGGCAGCGCCGGCATCGCATAATCCTCGTTGTACATGGTGAGGTAGTAGAAGACGTCTTCGCCCTCCTGGTACATGCGGCGGATGCCGTCCTGCAGGATCACCGCCAGCTCGTACACATACGCCGGGTCATAGCTGAGGCAGGTGGGCACGGTCGAGGCGAGCAGGTGCGAGTGGCCATCCTGGTGCTGCAGCCCTTCGCCGAGCATGGTCGTGCGGCCGGCCGTGCCGCCCATCAGGAAGCCCTTGCCGCGCGAGTCCGCAAAAGCCCAGATCATGTCGCCCACTCTCTGGAAGCCGAACATCGAGTAGTACATGTAGAACGGAATCGTCGGCAGGTTGTAGTTCGCATACGCGGTGCCGGCCGCGGTAAAGCTCGCCATCGAGCCTGCCTCGGTAATGCCTTCTTCGAGGATCTGGCCGTCCTGCTCCTCGCGGTAGTAGAGCATCACGTCGGCGTCGTGCGGCTTGTACTTCTGGCCTTCACTGGCGTAGATACCCACCTGCCGAACCGCCGACTCCAGGCCAAACGTCCGGCCCTCATCGGGCACGATCGGAACGATCAGCTTGCCGATCTTTGGATCTTTCAAGAGCGCCCGCAGGATCGAAACAAAGCCCATCGTCGTTGAGACTTCGCGCCCCTTCGACCCGGCGGTCCACTCGGCGAAGAACTCGAGCCCTGGCCCCTCAAACGTCTTCTCCGTCCCGTTGAACATGGTCACAGTCCGCGCAGGCAGGTAGCCGCCCAGCTCGCGCCGGCGCGCCTGCAGGTACTGGATCTCGGGCGCCTCCTGACCGGGGTGATACGGCTTGGCCTCTTTCGCGGCTTCTTCTGAGAGCCCGAGGTCGAACTGCTTCACAAACGCGACTAGCCCATCGTCGGTAAGCTTTTTTTCCTGGTGCGACGCATTGCGGGCCTGCGTCGAGCCGAGACCGTAGCCCTTGACCGTCTTCGCCAGGATGACCGTCGGGCCACCGGTGTGCTCGGTCGCCCGCTTGTAGGCGTTGTATACCTTGGCCGAGTCGTGGCCGCCACGGTGCAGGCTCGCTAGCTGCTCGTCGGTCATATCGGCAACCAGCTCGAGCAGCTCCGGGTACTTGCCGAAGAACTCGCGCCGCAGATAGGCGCCGTCCTTGGCCTTGAATGCCTGGTAGTCGCCATCCACGCACTCTTCCATGCGCTTGAGCAAGAGGCCCGTGTGGTCGCGCTCAAAGAGCTTGTCCCAGTCCGAGCCCCAGATGACCTTGATCACATTCCATCCGGCGCCGCGGAAGACGCCTTCCAGCTCGTCGATGACACGCATGTTGCCGCGCACCGGGCCGTCGAGCCGCTGCAGGTTGCAGTTGACGACGAAGACCAGGTTGTCGAGCTTCTCGCGCGAGGCCATCGTCAGCGCGCCGAGGGTGTCGACCTCGTCCGTCTCCCCGTCGCCTACGAACGCCCAGACCTTGCGCGGCGTCTTCTCGATCAGCGACCGGTTCTCAAGGTAGCGCATAAAGCGCGCCTGGTAGATCGCGTTCAGCGGCCCAATGCCCATCGAGACCGTGGGAAAGCGCCAGAAGTCAGGCATCAGCCAAGGGTGTGGGTAGCTGGACAGCCCCGGCTTGCCGCGCAGCTCATGGCGAAAGTGCAGCAGGCGCTCATCGTCGAAGCGGCCTTCCAGGTAGGCGCGCGCGTACACGCCCGGCGAGGCGTGGCCCTGAAAGTAGATAAAGTCGCCCGGCTCCGAGCCGTACTTGGCATGGAAGAAGTGGTTGAAGCCAACCTCGAGCAGGGTCGCGAGCGAAGAGTAAGTCGCGATATGGCCGCCGATCCCGGCATCTTTCTTGTTCTGCCCGTGCACCATCGCCATCGCATTCCAGCGGATGAGCGATTCGACCTTGCGCTCCAGCTCGCGGTCGCCGGGATAGGGCACTTCCTCGTGCTTGGGAATGGTGTTCTTGTACTCGGTGGTCAGCTCGCCGGGAGTCTCAATGCCCGCCTCGCGGGCGCGCTTTTTCAGCGCAAGCAGCAGCTGCGCGCCCAGCTCGGGCGACTCCGCAACAGCCACTTCGTCAAAGGCTTCAATCCACTCTGCGATCTCTTCAGAGAATTTGGAGGCGACAGGAACAGACACTTTAGTAGCCATGGGTGCAGGCGCCCTCATGCGCAAATAGATGGAGCACCGCCGAGCGCACCCGGCAGGACTCTTCCGCACTAGTTTACGGGTAGAGGTGCGCCCCTGCAAAAGACTCTTCTCAGCCCGGCAAGGTGCGGGCAGAGGACCGACATCCTGCCGGCAGGCCAGGACCTCAGCACTTAGACTCGAGCCTAGGAGGCCTTGGCCTTGTGCGCCCCCGCGCCGAGTGCCTTTTGCGCTGACGTCGCCGAAACCGCCTGGTCCAGGTACACCGAGAGCATCTGCAAATCTTTGAGCTGCACGAACGGGTGACCGGCAGTGTGGGAGTGAGCGGTGACGACAAAGACGGTGGGCGTGCGCGAGACGCCCAACGCATGGCCGAGCTCCCTGTCCTGACTGATCTGCTCAGCAAACTTGCCTTGTGGATCGATGACAAAGGGTAGGGCCACGCCATGCTGCTGGGCAAACTTCTGCGTGGCCTGCACCAGGTCGTCGAGGGTGGCGATAGACTGCTGCTCGGCAAAGATGGTGGAGCGATAGTCCTCGCCGAGCCGGGGCGATTTGGTATCAAACCATCGCGCGTCGACAGCCGCCTGCGGGCTCCACACATGACCGGGGATCAGCAGGTCGTGGCGGACGATGGGCACGTGGTACCTGGCGGCGGTGGCGACAAGGCTGGGATTGGCGGCGGCACAGGCCGGGCACTCGAGGTCGGCAAACTCGACGATAGCTACGTTGACGCCCGTAGGCGGCTTGAGCGCTGCAGCATCGACCATGGCCGCGGGTACCTGCGGAGCCTCAGGGAATTGGGCGTAGGCAAAAGCCGCGAAGACCAGGCACAGAGCGAGCGGGCAGCTTGCCAGAGCCGAGTACAGGCTCACCTTGCGCCGGGCCTCACAAGTGGTTGCAGACATCGATCTACTCCTAAGCGGCGCCTGCTCCATGAGACGACGCAGCTGTAAAATGATCTGGGCGCAGGCGCGGACAGTGGCTGCACCTCGGAAAGAACTCCCTCATGTTGCGCATTCTCCTAGCACTGCTCGCACTGCTTGGCATCATCGTATCGTCGCTGGCCTTGCGGGTCCACTACTCGCACGATGTGGAACCGTGCGACATCAACGCACACTGGGATTGCGGGATTGTGAACCATAGCCGCTTCGCAATGGTGCACGGGGTGCCGGTCGCGGCTGTCGGCATCGTCGGCTACGCAGCGCTACTGGTGCTAGCCGGGCTTGGCCGGCGCAAGCTGCTGCTAGCCTCGGCGGCGCTCGGCTGTTGCTATGCGCTCTACCTGACCCACATTGAGCGGGACCTGCTGCAGGTCTGGTGCCTGTACTGCGTCTGCTCGCAGACAATCATCGCGTTGCTGCTGCTGCTGTCGGCAGGCTGGCTGGTGAGGTCGCCTCGTTCGAGCGCGCCGGTCAGTGCCGGAGCAAGGCAGGGAGAGGCTTAAACTGCACTGCAGCAGCTCAGGGCAAGGATGGCACGCGCGCAGGTGAGCGGCTGAGAGCCGACCCGGCGAGTCGCCACGCGAAACAGCGACCAAGCAGCTTGGGGCAGGCCAATCCAACCGCGCGGCTCTCGGAAGACATCGATGCTTGACATCTCGCATCCTCCACCCGGGAGCAGACGAAAGGCTCTGATCCGACGGTCCCCTCCGCTCACGCGGCCCACAGCATCAGCAGCGTGCTCAAAGTAGCCAGGTGCAGGAGGCAGTGCAGTGTGTTCGGCACCAGGCCATGACGCGGCGGCAGAAAGTGGTGGGTGCGGCCAAAGAGAAGCTGGTAACGCGCGGCGCGCTCAGGCTGCGGACGCACCAGGTAGGGCACCCACCATGCCCAGAGTTCGCCCGCGAAGAGCACGCCGTAGCTCCACCACAACCAGCTGGTGAGCCAGGCCGGATACGCCGGGGCAAGTGCGTAAACGCAGCTCCAGACCAGTCCCAAGGCAAACGGCAGCGTGTTTACCAGGGTTGCCAGCAAGCGCTTGCGCAGCGGGTCTACGGATTGCCCCGCCCCCAGGTCGTTCAAGCTTCCAAGCCTCACCCAGTCGTGCAGCGCAAGCACCAGCACCTGAAAGAGCTGCAGGGTTAAAAGGACTGTCTTGATCGTTCCGCTCAAGCTATGTCTCCATCTGCGGCACATCGTCCGCACGCAAGCCGCTGATAGCTCGTCCTTTCTTCTTCACCCATGCACAATTTACCGCCCCGTCACAGAGCGTAGCTCGCCGGCAACGCTTTGCTCTGTACGATGGAGACTCCCTCCCCCGCAACGCTGAGGAGTTCTCTCGAAGATGCTGCTGTATAAATCCTTATTTGCGTTGACCTTTGCGCTTCTCCTGTGGACCCCGCCGGCCATGTCGCAAAGCGGGAGCACGGACACTGTCGGGGATACGATCACCGTCGATGCTGCTGCGCCGACCACCGCTTTCCCGCACTTCTGGGAGCAGATGTTCGGTTCCGGTCGAGCCATTCTTACATTGCGCGAAAGCTACCGCGACGATCTGCGCGCGGTCAAGCAGGTGACCGATTTCAAGTACGTCCGCTTCCACGCGATCCTTCATGATGAAGTCGGGGTATACGACGAGGACGAGCACGGCAACGCAGTCTACAACTTTGCCTACGTCGATCAGATCTACGATGGGCTGCTCAAGAACGGCGTTCGCCCGGTCGTCGAAATCAGCTTCATGCCGAAGAAGCTGGCTTTCAACCCGGACGCGCTCCACCCCTTCTGGTACAAGCAGAACGTCTCTCCGCCCAAGTCGATGGAGAAGTGGGATGCGCTGATGGTCGCCTTTGCCAGGCACCTGGTCGGTCGCTACGGCATTGATGAAGTGTCGCAGTGGTACTTCGAGGTGTGGAATGAGCCGAATATTGACTTCTGGAATGGCATTCCTCGCCAGGCTTCCTACTTTGAGCTCTACGACCACACGGCGCGCGACCTGAAATCGGTAAGCCCGCGGCTGCGCATCGGCGGCCCGGCGACCGCGGCTGCGCAGTGGGTTGGCGACTTTCTCGAGCACGCCGCCGAGACGCATACGCCGGTCGATTTCGTCTCCAGCCACGGCTACGCCAGCGACACGGTAGCCGATCTCTTCGGCAAGGACTACGCCCATGGCGAAGAGATCCCCGAGGATGACCGCGTCTGCCTAGCGATCCAGAAGGTTCGCGGCGAGATCAAGCGATCCCCTTTGCCCGACACCCCGCTCTTTTGGACCGAGTGGAATGTGCAGGGAGATCACAACGCTTTGGACACACCCTTTGTTGGACCAGGGGTCGCAAATACCATTCGCGAGTGCGATGGAAATGTCGCCTTGATGTCCTACTGGACCTTCTCCGATGTTTTTGAAGAGGGTGGTCCGGCGCCTCGCCCCTTTGAAGGAGCTTTTGGGCTGCGTGCGGAGTTTGGCATCAACAAGCCAGGCTTTTACGACTTTGCCCTGCTCCACCAACTGGGCGACCAGCGCTATGCGAACGCCTCGCACAGTGCGCTGGTGACCAGGCGAGCGGATGGCAAGCTGGTCATCGCGCTCTGGAACCTGGTCGATCCCGGCTCCAGTCCGGCTGCCGCACAGGACCGCCAGGTGACGCTGACGCTTCACCAGGTGTCGCCCCGCGCGCAAGTCACCGTGGAGCGGGTCGATGCCACCCACGGCAACCCTCTCCCGGCTTTTGACCAGATGGGGCGCCCGGATGCTCCAACGCCCACCCAGGTCACCCTGCTCAATCAGGCATCCGCGCTCCCGGCGCCCGAGTACGTGACGCTCGAGGGTGGAAGCCTGCACCTGACGCTCGGCCCGAATGCCCTGGTGCTGGTGACCGTGAACACAGGCGAACGCAAGGGCCTCAAGGCGCTCTCTGGCAGATGAGTTCGTGCGGAAAGACGCCGCGACTCAGAGGCACACGCGAGTTTCGTGGCGCCGGGTCGATCAATCAAGCGGTCGAGCGATTGTCCGGGATTTTCGCTCGCTCATCTGATTTAGCGAATGCGACTTAGAAGTCGACGTGCGCGCGCACCGAAGGAACCCACACCGGGCCGCGCGCGCGATTGTAGCCCGGGTCATCGATATGCGAGAGCCCGAGCGCGAAAAACAATCCACTCCGCGCGTGCAGATTGTAGTACGACTCTTCGATATTTTCGCGCCCGTAACTCAGGCGGCCATCCCCGAGTAGAAAGCCAAGACCCCCATCGGCAAGATAATTCTGGTGATCCTTCTTGATGGCGTTGGACACAAAGGAGAGCGCCACCTTGTCGTTGGGCCGCCCCCACTGGGTTCCCTCGTAGTCAGCGCCCACCAGCACTGTCTGGTCCACTTCCGTGTAGGCGAAGGATTCGTGCTGGCCTTCGTTCCAACCAAAGCGCCCGGCCACGCGGAAGCGATCTGTTACCTGCTGCTCGAAGTTGTAGCCGAAGCCGTACTTGACCGCGCTGAAATGCTCGTGCGCGGTAATGACCGGCTTGGCATCGACGCCCGACAGAAACGCGTTGACTGCCTCGCGATAGTCACCCATGTGCGCATTGTTGCGAAAGGCGAGCACCCGCTGCACGCCTTTGTGTCCAGATAGCAGGTGTCCGGATAGCAAGCCGCGCCGCAGTTCAAACTCAAAGTTCTGCTCGCGTGCCCGGCTGATCGCCCAGTCAAGATCGATCCCGTTGGCGACTGTCGGCATCAGGGCCAGCCCGTAGCGAAACGCCCAGTCGCGATCCTGGTACTCAAGCGTAGCCGCATACGTGTAGCCGCGCGTATCGGCTGCATAGTCCCATGCGCCGTTATTATCCACGGTCCAATTGGTGAATTGCAGGTGGCTGTCAGAGAGCACGCCGTTGATGTCGAACACGTCCGGCAGCGACATCTTGCCGACACGCACCTCGAGCCGCCTCACCGGGGCATGCAGCGCCAACCCAAGCGGGCCGCGGTCTACGTCGGTCATCTCGCTGGTAAAGCCGATCGTCTGGTGCAACTGCACGCGCGCGACATAAGGAGTGGAGCCAAGGTTCGGGTTGCGCACCACATCAAGATTGGTAAACCCTGCCAGGCCCAGGGCCTGGCTGAGTCCGCGACCCCCGGCGGACTCCAGATCCAGCACAAAGTCGGTGTTGTAGCGCTTATTGCGCTCACTCTCAGCCCGTAGCGGCAGCCGCTGTAGCTGGTAGCCGAGATAGAGCGTGCCCAGCAGCGACGTTTTGTACTCGCCGTCGCTATGGAGGCTGTTCGTGCCCTGGTAGGGCGAGTGAAACGAAGGGTGCGCCTGGAAGATGATATTCGCCTGGCCGGCGATATACCAGGGTGCTTCCGCATCGTGCGGAAAGATAGTAAGCCGTTCCCCGGGCGGCCTGCCTTCCTCGCCCGGAGCCCGCTCCAGGCTGGCCGTTGAGTGGCCGCCTCCGGCAGACTGTGGCTCCGCGCCGAAGGCGAACATCGTTGGTGGCGGTCGAAGGCGGACAAGCTCGGCGCGTTCAAGTGCGGCGGCAAAGGTGGCAGCTAAGGTCACCGGCCGATCGTTTGCCATTGCCTCCCCGCGCGCGCTGATTTGCGCCTGGCACCCGGCGCTCAGCATCGTGCAACATCCCAGCCCAACCGCCATCACACGACGCAAACCTGATTCTCCTCCGCCACCCGTACATGCCATCGGCGCCGCTCGCGCGTCAAGGCAAAGTCGCTCGCGCGCCCTGTTAGCATACCCGCGTTTGATGAAGATCGCGTACGCAACAGCGGCAGCGAGTTGCCCTACGGCCCCACACCTACGCAATCGCCAGGACTCTCCCTCTTGGCCGACCGCCCGTTCGCCTGTTGTATCCGAGCATCCCATGAGCAACACTATGCGGCTGCTCATCCTCGCCCTTCTGCTACCCAGCCTCAGCCATGCACAGACCACCGGCAGTGCCGGCTCGCCTGCCGGCGACTCGGTTCCTGCTGCATCCTCAACAGCCGGTCTGTTCTCGCGGTGGGCGGCCTTCTATCGCGCAGACTGGCGCCCCGACCCTTCAGCTGCGCCTGCTCCCGCGCCTCCCCGGCGGGGCGCACCCTCGCCGCTCGACTCTCCCCCGTTCCCCAGCTCTGACTGGTCCTACGGCGGATCGCCAGTGATCGGCGAACCCGACACGCAGAGTTATCCCCTGATGAGCGCGATCAACGGAGCCAAATCGCGCGTCAAGCTCTACGGCTGGGTCGATCCTTCGGTCAATGGCAGCACGTCCTCCCACACGAACGCGCCGGAAGCGAACGATTACGTCTCTAACCGTTTGGAACTAAGTCAACTCGTTCTCTATGTCGAGCGTCTGCCTGACACGGTGCAGCGTAATCACGTGGACTGGGGCTTTCACCTTACGGCGCTTTACGGCACCGATTACCGCTACACCACAGACAAAGGCTATCTCTCGTTTCAACTGATAGAGGATCATCACCAGTACGGCTTTGATCCAGCGCTTGAGTATGTCGACCTTTACTTGCCTCGCGTTGGCCAGGGCATGAATGTGCGCGTCGGCCGCTTTATCTCCATCCCCGGCATTGAAGCGCAGCTCTCGCCGAATAACTACATCTTTTCCCATTCGCTTCTCTACTCGGTTGATCCGTTCACCGACACCGGTATCCTCGCCACGATCAAGTTATCCGACCAGTGGCTTGTCCAGCTCGGGCTCACCGCTTCGCACGATGTTGCGCCCTGGACGGCGGACGCGAAGCCCTCCGGCGACTTATGCCTGAGTTATACGACGCGCTCTGTGGACGATAACTTCTACGCCTGCGCCAACGGCATCAACGACGCCAAGTATGCTTTTAACAACCTGCAGCAGTACGACCTTACCTGGTACCACAAGTTTTCAAAGTCGGTGCACACGGCAACCGAGGGCTACTTTATGTACGAGCGGGATGTGCCCGCGGTCAACGGGCCTGTGTCTCCGGAGAAAAATGCCAACGCCGCGTACTGCACTGCGGGCGCCATCCGCTGCACCGCGCCTGTCTACGCGATCGCCAACTATGTCCAAAAGGAGTTATCTCCGCACGATTATCTGTCCTTCCGCACGGATTTCCTCAATGACAAGAAGGGTCAGCGCACGGGCTACCAGACTCGCTACTCTGAGAACACCCTCAGCTGGAATCACTGGTTCGGGAGCACGGTGCAGCTGCGGCCCGAGCTTCGTTTTGACCACGCCTGGGACCAGCCAGGCTACGACGACGGGCGCCACAGCAATCAGTTCACCGCGGCTTCCGACTTGATCGTTCACTTCTGATCCAGGAGAAAAGACCGGCACCGCCACTCCAGCCTGACAAACGTACGGCGGATTGTCTAAGATGAGTCTCAACTTATGCGTAGACGCGAATTTCTAAAAACTTCTGGCGCTGCACTCGCCACCGCTGCCCTCCCCTCGGGAGCTCTCTTTGCTGCTCGCCCTGGGGGTGGAACTCCGTCGGGCGGCTCGCGCATGGTCCTGCCGATCAACCGAGGCTGGCGCTACAAGGCCGCCCAGGTAGCGGGCGCCGAGGCCCCGGGCTTTGACGATTCGAGCTTTGAACGTGTCGTGGTGCCGCACACCAACGTGCGCCTGCCATGGCACAACTTTGATGATCGCCTGTACGAATTTATCTCCACCTACCGGCGTCGCTTCAAGTACCCGCAAGGCGCAGAGGGCAAGCGCGTCTTCGTTGACTTTGAAGGCGTGATGACAGCCTCGACGGTGTGGATCAACGGGCACCCGCTGGGCGAGTACAAGGGCGGCTTCACCCCCTTCTCCTTTGAGCTGACCCCGCACCTCGTCAAAGATCAAGACAATGTGCTCACCGTGCAGGTGGACTCAACCGAGCGCGACGACATACCGCCATTTGGATACGAGATCGATTACATGACCTTCGGCGGGATCTACCGCGAGGTCTCCCTGCGCGTGGTTCCCGCCGTCTACCTGGACAACATCTTCGCGCACCCGAAGAATGTCCTCAGCGCCAGTCCGTCTCTCGATGTCGACTGCTTTTTAGCCGGCCGGGCGACTGGGCCCCTGTCGCTCGAGGTGGAACTGCGCGATGGCGAGCGGGTGATCGCCCGGCAAGCGCAGGCCATCGAGACCTCCGGCAGTGCGGCTGATCCGGACGCGGCGCTTGACCCCACCACCAGCGCTCCGGCCTACCAGAGCACCGAGACCCCCAAGGATGCCGCTCGGCATACGGTCTCGCTCGCCAATCTGCACGGCATCGGACTCTGGTCTATCGAGCAGCCCAAGCTCTACACCGTGCATGTACGGTTGCTCGAGCACGGCCGCGCCCTCGACGAAGATACCCGCCGCATTGGCTTTCGCGAGGCGATCTTTACCGATCACGGCTTCTCGCTCAACGGCAAGATCGTCAAGCTCCGCGGGCTCGACCGGCACCAGACCTTTCCTTTCGTCGGCCAGGCGATGCCCGGGCGCGTGCAACGGCAGGATGCGAAGATCCTGCGCCAGAAGCTGCACTGCAACCTAGTGCGCACCTCGCACTACCCGCAGTCGCGACACTTCCTCGACTGCTGCGACGAGATCGGCCTGCTGGTCCTTGAGGAGATACCTGGCTGGCAGCACATCGGCCCCGAGCCGTGGAAGCTGATCGCCATCGATAACGTAGGCCGCATGATCCGCCGCGACTGGAATCATCCCTCCATCATTTTGTGGGGCGTGCGCATCAACGAGTCGCCAGATGACCACGACTTCTACACGCGCACCAATGCGCTGGCCCATGCGCTCGATGCGACCCGGCAAACAGGTGGCATTCGTAACTTTGCGAAGTCTGAATTGCTGGAAGATGTTTTTACCATCAACGACTTCGGCTTTCCTTTGCGGGAGCCAAATCACCCTCTGTATCTCAACACGGAGTTCGTCGGCCACACCTACCCCGTCAAGACGACCGATGATGATGAGCGGCAGCGCGAACATACCCTGCGCCACGCACGCATTCACGATCAGTTAGCCTCCAATCCCCAGTACGCCGGTGGTATTGGCTGGTGCGCGTTTGACTACAACACGCACGCAAACTTCGGCGCCGGCGACCGGATCTGCTATCACGGGGTGACTGATATCTTCCGCGAGCCCAAGGCGGCAGCCGGCTTCTATAAGTCGCAGTGCGATCCGGCCCAAGAAGTGGTCCTTGAGCCGGCCTTTCACTGGGCCAACGGCGACGAGGCCACACGCTTCCAACGCGCGGTTGTCTGCTCCAACTGCGACCACCTCAAGTTCTATCTCCGCGAGCGTTCGCTCGCAACCAACCAGTGGGAGCTGATGGCGGAGCTCGATCCGGACCGCGCCGAGTTCGCCCACCTCACCTACCCACCTTTCCAGCTTGACCTCACCAAAATTGACAGCCACAAGTTTCGCTTTGCCTGGGGCGACCTGCGCATCGACGGCTACCTGAAAGGCCGGCAGGTCATCTCGCGCACGCTGTCGGGCCGCGGCGTCGACAACAAATTCAGCATGCTGGCCGATGACCACGAACTGATGGCTGATGGCGCCGACACCACGCGGGTCGTGCTCCGGGTCACCGATGAGTTCGATAACGTGCACCCTTCGGCGAACGACCCGATTGAGTTCTCGCTGGACGGTCCGGGAGAACTGCTGGGCGACAACCCCATCGCTCTCATGGGTGGTACAGTGGCCGTCTGGGTGCGGGCCCAGGAGCAGCCGGGCACCATACGGCTTACTGCCAAGCACCTTCGCCTGGGCACGCAGACGGCTTCCTTCAGCGTCCAGGCGGTGGATCCGGAGATGGTGTAAGCCAGGCGAAGAGGTCTACACGGAACAGCGCCTGAGGATCAGCGTTTCTGCAGCGCGCAGGCAGCCGCCATCAAACAGCGAGCGCTATCTCTATTGTCAGCATATCGCGCTTGCGTTTACAGGTTGGCTCAGCTAACCGCCGGCCACCGGTGCACTACTTGCTGTCGGCGATCATCCTCCCCCAGAGTGCGGTCTGGCCGTCAACCGCAGACCTACCCCAGAGCGCTGTTGCTGCGTCCCGCATCGATCGACCCCAAAGCGCCGTCGCGCCCACAATGCCGTAAAGGCGTTGGCGCCAACGATCTCGGTCACGTTGACCCACAGGAGGCGGCGCTGGCGTTTACAGCATTGGCGACATTGAACGCGATCTGCACCAGGGAGAAGAAATTCTGCACGCGGAACTTGCACTGGGCAATGACGAGAGAGCCGCGAGCGAGATCGCCTGCAGCGGCGAGGGCTGGAGGATGGCCAGAAAGTTGACCGACATCGTGCCGTCTCCGCCACGGGGCAGATAGACCTTCATGCCGGCGCTGAGAGCACCGCAGCCAGGTACCCCGCGAAGATCGCCCAGTGGGTGCTCGGCACTTGCAGGCTGCCACGTAGGCTCACCATGGCGGTTCCAAGCACCATGCAGATCAGCAGCTTGACACGGGCAGCTATAGCTCCACTGTCGGCTTTGCCGGGTAGCTGCACCCATCACTTGCGTCACTGTCTATGGCGATTTGCTTTTTTGCGGAAGCGCTTGCGTTTTCCTGGAGAGTACCGGCTGCGCCAGATCGCGGCGAAAATGCTTGCGGCCGGTTCCAGCAGAGGTACGATAGCCTATCCACGAAGAGCAGCCTGGCACCTCGACGTGTCAGCGCCGGCAAGGTCCATTCACTCCCGAATCCCCTGCAGGCAGCTTGCGAGCGCGGCCAGTCTGGCTCACACGTCCCCCAAGCCCTCACATCCCCAGGCCATGCCGATCAAGGATACGTTGCGAGAAACGTTGCGAAAAGGAGATCGCTTGATCCGCTTCATCTTTCGTTCCTTCCTGCTGCTCAGCGCGACGCTGCTGCTCAGCGCTCCGCTGCCGGTCCTCGCCCAGTCCGCTCCACAGCCGGCCACGCCTCCCACCACACCGGCCACCCTCTCTGCGATCATTCGTGAGCGCACCAACGCCACCCAGTGGTTTGCCGCTACGCCGCACGCCGAGGTCTACGGCCACCAGGACTCGCTGCTGCGCCTGAGTGTGCAGCAGCGTCTGCGCCACTTTGACTACATGGCCGAGCTCGGCCAGGGCGCCGAGATTGCGCTCCCGAGCGATGCCGTCTCGCCCATTGCCGCGCAAGGCCAGCTTGGCCTGGGCGGCACCTACTATGCGTCCAACGGCAACAACACCGACCCGGCTGCCGCCTCCTTCCGGCAGGGCTTCCTGCGCTACCACTTCACCCGGGACGCGAACGCTCTCCGCGTCGGCCGCTTCGAGTTCTTCGACGGGCAGGAGACCACGCCCAAGGACCCACAGCTGCTCTGGCTGCAGAACAACCGCATCCAGCAGCGGCTAGTCGGCAACTTCGGCTTTTCCAACGGGCAGCGCTCCTTTGATGGAGTCGACGGCAAGCTCGGCGGCGCCAGCTGGGACTTGACCGCGATGGCCGGGCGCGCGACCCAGGGCGTCTACAACATGAACGCCAATCCGGAGTTGAACGTCGACATCCAGTACCTGGCCTACTCGCGCTACCTGGCCCAGCGGCGTGTGCTGGTGCGAGGCTTCGCGCTCGGCTACCATGACGGCCGCACCGGGCTCACCAAGACCGACAATCGCACCGCGGCAGCACGCGCGCTCGACCACAAGAACATTCGCCTGGGCAGCTACGGTGCCGACGCGATCGCCTCGGTCCCGGTCGGTAAGAACAGCATCGACCTGCTCTTCTGGGGGGTGCTGCAGGATGGGCAGTGGGGCGTGCTCAATCAGCACTCGGGCGGCTTTGCGGCCGAGGCCGGCTTCCGCTTCCTGGACGTAAAAGGGCAGCCCTGGATCCGAGGCGGCGCGCTCCGCACCACAGGCGACAACCACAACACCGACGGCACCCACAACACGTTCTTCCAGGTGCTGCCGACCCCGCGACTCTACGCGCGCTTCCCGTACTTCAACATGATGAACTCGAGCGATCAGTTCGTGCAGCTAATCGATAAGCCAGCCAACAGGCTCGACGTGCGCACCGACCTGCACTTTCTACAACTCACCGCGCCGACCGACTTCTGGTACCAGGGCGGCGGTGCTTTTGATAACAAAGTCTTCGGCTACACGGGGCGGCCGGGCAATCGGCATGAAAGCTTTTCCAGCCTCTACGACGTCAGCGCCGACTACGCGATCACCAAGCAGGTCTCCATCGCCGGCTACTACGCCAAATCCTTCGGCAAAACAGTAGTCTCGGCAATCTATCCAACGGAGCGGAACGCGCAGTACGGATTCTTCGAACTGAACTACAGGCTGGCGCGGCCTGTAGTTCATCTCCTTCGTCAATAAGCAAAGGCAGACCCCTGCGCAGGAGGCGGTCACTTCGTGACGCGTGTACCGACCCTTCGGGTCACAAGAGGGGAGCGCCCCCGGAAGTAAGGGGGCGCTCCCCACGAAGTGGGCGCTGGCCGCGCAGGCGGCCTGGCTCTTAGTCGTTGCCCCGGTTGCCGAAGATGCGCAGGACCGCCAGGAACAGGTTCAGCCCATCGAGGAAGATCGAGAGCGACAGCTCGGCAGCGGTTGCGCCACCACCGCCCGCACGTACCCGCGCGAAGTCGCCGACCGTGAGTAGCGAGAAGACTGCGAGCACCAGCCAGTCGATCGTGGTGGGCTGCACGAAGTGGAAGAACATCGTCGCCAGCATCATCACGATCAGGCCGATAAGCAGGAACGAGCCAATCGCCTGCACCTTCCGGTAGTCGACCGAGATCGCATAGGCGAGCGTGCCGAGCATGGCCATGCCAATGCCGGTCGTCATCGCAGCGGTGAAGACCAGATGCGAGCCGCCGAGATGGAGATACTGCTGGATTGTTGGGCCGAGCCCGATCCCCTCAAGAAACGCGAAGACGTAAAGCAGGGTGACCTGGCGTGCCTCATTCGCGCGTGTGGCGCGAATGGCAAACAGCGTGCCGAAGTTAAGCAGCATGACCATCAACGCAAATCCTGGCGGAATCCGCAGCGAAACATAACTGCCCGCAGCGGTGAGCGCAAAAGCCGCGCTGACCATGCCGAGGACCTTGCCCAGCAGCCGCGAGGCGGTTTCGGTCTGCCCGATCGCCTGGCCGCCGTTCAACACACCGTACTGGGTGCCGTACGGACCGAGAGAAGAGCCATTCTGTGCCATGGTCTAAGTTTACGCCTTCTTAGCTGCGGCTACTTTGAGGCTGTCAAGTTTGCCCGGTCCGCACTTTCTCACCCCCACTTCACCATGGCTGCAGGCAGCCTTAGCGCCTCCCGGCCGGGACGCAGCGGATACTTATGGCCGCTCCAGTGGAGCGTTACTGCAAAGTACGATCAGCAGACAGATTCGGAGACGAGTGATCGCAACATTGCTCATGGCAAAGTCCTGAAGGTTCGGTGGATCAATACCAAACTAGCAGTGAAACCCGCTCTATCTGACTTCCGGGAGGACGATTCGCTCACAGGGGTCGGCCAGCCGCTCAGGCTGCTCCCTCTGCTCTCCGGAGCGTACCGCCCCTCCGTGCCCACTTCTCATAGATCATGATAGGAACACCTTGTCAACCTAAACCTCTTAATGGAGTCGCACTCATGGCCAGTAGGTTTGTTTTGGGAATTGTGGTCGGTGTTGGTGTGGGCGTTGCAATCGGGTCGTCTACCCACAACCTTGCTCACTGGACCGCTTGGGGCGGCGCAGCGGGGGTCTTGTTAGGTCTGGTGTTCCGTAAACTCCGGTAGCCCACGTTGTGGAGCGTGCCCGCAGAGGGGCCGGGCAAGGTTCAACCGAATGATGGCTTGCTCGCGCCAAGCTGCGGCCAAGGAAGCGCTCACTCTGGCGTCGAGGACAGAGTTGCGTAGCGTAAGTGGCCGAAAGAAGAGTGCTATGTAGCTGAGCGACCCACAGACAACTCTCATGCTGGCTTTCTCACACTCGGCGAAACCGAGCAATCCTGCACTCGAATTTGCTGCATGCATCGTCGGCAACATCACCCGGGCGGAAGCAGCACCTCCTCTGCTTGCCGCGGGATGGCGCAGACCGATGAACCTTGAGGCGATCGTCGGCCAGGTGCATGGCAACACGCAGGCCGCTTCGATGAGCAAAGAGCAACAGGCCGCCGAGCGTTGGCTGGATCAGGGTTCCACACCGTGGCTGCCAGCCGGTTGCGGCCCGGGTGTGCAGGGCAGGCGCCAGGTCGTATGTCTGGTACCGCCAGTGCTGCACGTCGCCGATAGCCGCCCCCTCGCCGATGGGCTGCCTGTTGACCCTCAGCAGAAAGTGGTTGTCAGCCGAGACGTGCACGAGGAAGTGCGCCGGCACGGTCGGCAGCACAAACTCCTTTTGCAGCCTGAGCACAGCCGGATCGTGGCCCGGCGCATCCTCAGCGGTAATCCATGGCGCCGTAAAGTGGTGCTCGGCGGTTGCCGGGCACAGGCTGCGCATAGGCCGCAGGCATGCATACCAGGACGGCGGCAAGAGGCAAACGAAAGGCTGGAGGCATAGCAGGCATTCGACCTGTCACCGGCAATCTCGTCAAACCGCAAGCTCGGCAGTGTTTGCAGTCTGGGATCAGCGTACGAATCTCCAGAGTTAGCTCGGCCCACACTGCAAGCAAGGCGTTTTTTCCCTAGTGCTTCCATCCCCGATTGGTGTTTAAGGATTGGTGTTTAAGGTTTATGTTTAAGGGTCGGTTATTCGCGACTGGTGTTTTTGATTCGCGTTTCCGATTGGTATTCTCCAATAGGGATTCAAGGAGAAGATCGTGACAGCAATCCTGTTCCTGGCAGCCTTGCTCTTCCTCGCTCCGGTACAGACCCAGCAGCCCGGCGGCCCAAACTCCGGCCCGGCGCCTGCGCCGCCCCCGCTGACCGGCGACGCGCTTGAGCACCCAGGCGTACCCAAGGGCACGCTCAGCGAACGGCTTACGCTGCACAGCAAAATCTACGACGGCATGGTGAGCGACTACTGGATCTATCTGCCCGCCCACTATGACCCAAAGAAGCCCGCGCCCGTGATGGTCTTTCAGGATGGCGAAGGCTACCTCAATCGCAAGGGCGATCACCCCGCGCTGAACGTGCTCGACAACCTGATCGCCGAGCGAAAGATCCCGGCCATGGTCGCGGTCTTCACCAATCCCGGAGACATCTCCGCAGCTCCCGGCACGCCCACCTACCGTTTCGTCGAGGCCTACGGCAAGAAGTGGTCGCGGACGATGAAAGACTCCATGCGCTCGACCGAGTACGACACCGTCTCCGACCGCTACCCGCGCTTCCTGCGCGAGGAGCTGCTGCCCGAAGTGGCTCGCCGCTACCCTCTGCGAGGGGACGCTTACTCGCGCGCCATCACCGGCCTGAGCTCGGGCGGCATCTGCTCGTTCAACGCAGCCTGGCAGACGCCGGACGAGTTCAGCCGCGTGATCTCCTGGATCGGGTCCTTTACCGCGATCCAGTGGCACGAGGACTCGGCCGTTGCCGATGGCGGCCAGGACTACCCGGAGAAGATTCTGCGCGAAGCTCACCGCAACCTTCGCGTCTGGCTGCAAGATGGCAGCAACGACCAGGAGAACCCGAAGTATGGCTCCTGGCCGATGGCCAACATAAGGATGGCCAACGCACTCAAGCTCAAGGGTTACGATTTCCGCTTCTCCTTCGGCACCGGACCGCACACCGCGGCCGTCGGTGGCGAAGAGTTCGCCGAAGAGATGACCTGGCTCTGGAGGGACTACGATCCGGCCAAAACAGCCGAGACCTACACCCAGGATCCAGCTGAAGGCGCCAGGCCTCCCTTCCGCGTGGGCATCGTGAACCGAACGCCTTAACCGCAGCTACGCCTCTGCCCGGCTCTCCTCCTGTCCCCGCTGCTGCACGGCTGCCCGGCGGGAGCGGAGTGACTCCTGAAATGATTCCTGGATGGCTGCTCCGCCTTGTATGCAAGAAAATGGAGCAACTTCTGCCGGGGAGAGAGCAGGCATGGTCGAGGTTGAGACGAGCGCCTCACGAAAAGACAAAAGCTGTGGCCGCTTGATAACTAATTCTTTAGTATTCCGTCAGAGTGAAGGTACACGCGAATACGCGAGACGACCGGAAGAGCAAGCGATGCCCCCAAAACGATCCATCACGCTGACTGAAGCAGAACTCCGGCTCATGAAGGTTCTCTGGAGCCGGGGCGAGTCGGCCGTTTCGGACATGGTCGCCGCGCTCTCTGGCGGCCTGCCGCTAGCCTACAACTCGGTGCTCACCACCATCCGCATTTTGGAGAAAAAAGGCTACGTCGTGCACCGGCAGGAAGGCCGCGCGTTCCTCTACAGCCCCCGGATCGCGGAGCAGGAGGCAAGCCGCTCCGAGGTTCGCCACATGCTGCAGCGCTTCTTTGGCAACTCACGCGAGCAGCTGCTGCTCTCGCTCCTTGGCGATGGCGAGATCGACGCGGACGAATTGAAGAGGCTGAAAGAGGCGATTGCGGCAGCTCCTGACGACACCCCGATGACGGCAGAGCAGGAGGCCTAAGCGATGGACCCTGTTCTGCACACAGCCTTCGCTCTCGCAGCCACTGCGGCTGGCGCACTGGTCGCTGCCACCTGGCAGGGCGCGGTGCTCGCCATCGCGGTCCTGCTGGGGCTGCGCTTGGTTCCTTCAGCGTCTGCGGCGGCACGTTCGCTACTCTGGACCGGCGCCTTTGTGCTGGTGGTGCTCCTGCACTTTCTTCCGTTTTTGCCCCACACCCGTTGGCAGGGCCCGAGCGGGCCGGGTGCAAACGGACTGGTCCAGGTAGGCCCGCTTTGGGCGCTCGGTCTGGGCTGCCTGTGGCTCGCGCTCTCCGGCTATCGTGCCTGGCTGCTTGGTCTGAGTGCGGCCAGGCTTCGCGGGATCGCCCGGCGCGCGAGAGAGGCCAGCCCCGAGGTCAGCCAGGCGCTCGGCCAGGCGCTCCGCCACTTGGTCAGCCAGGCGCTAGGCGCGAACGCGTTGCGGGCGGGCTTCAATCATCCCTTCGGATGGAGGTCGCGTCGCGTCGCGATCTGCACCTCGATCTGCACCTCGATCTGCACCTCGACCGAGGTCGATCGTCCCTGCGTGGTCGGCTTGCTCTCTCCACGGATCCTGATGCCTCCTGCACTGCTGGCCGAGCTCTCCGCCCCCGAGCTCGAGCAGATCATCCTTCACGAACTTGAGCATCTGCGCCGGGCCGACCATTGGACCAATCTCGCGCAGAAGCTGGTGCTGGTACTCTTCCCGCTCAACCCGGTTCTGCTCTGGATCGAGCACCGGCTGTGTGCCGAGCGCGAACTCGCCTGCGACGATCAGGTGCTGCGTCAGACCCGCGCCCGCAAACTATACGCCGGCTGCCTGGTACGGCTGGCCGAGCACTCGCTGGTCGCGCGAGGTGCGTCTCTGGCGCTCGGCGCCTGGGAGCGCCAGTCGGAGCTCTCACGGCGCGTCTACCGGATCCTGCTGCAACCGCAGGCATCGTCGGGAGGCACCCGACGCACGACCGTCGCCACCGCCCTGCTCTTCCTCGGCCTGGTCACTGGTTTTCTCGAGCTGTCGCAGGCTCCCTCGGTGATCAGCTTCGCCGGCAATCCAGCTTCGGCGCAGCTCAGCTTGGCGGCGCTCGCTGGCCGGCCTGCAGAAGGCGCCGAGCTTCCCGCAGCCCAGCTCCCCGCAGCCCAGGCACGCGCAGCCCGGGTACGCGCAGCCCAGGCGGGTCTGCCTCAGGCTCGCCTGGTCAACGCACTCTGGTCGCCGCCCGCAGCGCGATCAATCGTCTTCCAGCGCCCGGCTCGTCCGCTCAGGACCGCCACGCGTAGAACGACTTGTCTCCGCCAGCGGATCATGGCCTCGCCGGTCCAGTCGCCTACTTCTCCCGCTGCGATGCGCCGCCTGGCGAGTTCTCGCATGGAGGCCTCGACGACGATGCTGCTCACCCGCCAGGAGTTGACCCAGCATCGGGATTCAGAGCCGCGGCGGCTGCTGCGCGTCTCCCAAATGGAGCACAATCTTTGGCCTACCTATGCCATCGTGCCAGTTGCTGACGGCTGGCTGATCTTTACCCTGAACTATCCACTCAGCAACCCGCTGAATTACCAGCTTTAACCTATAACCGCACCAGCTTACCCAGCCCAGGAGGGGCACGCACATGTCCGACACAACTAATAAACTAGTAGCCGTAATCAAGAAGTCAGCTCTCCCCGCAGGCCTGCTCGCGTCTGCCGCTCTCGGTGCGGTCCTAATCTCGAATCACGACGCCGCCCGCGCCGCCACGCTCTCCTCCTCTGCGCCTCTTGATGACCACAGCGTCGCTGCGCTCACCTCGCTCGACCAAGCGATGGAAGCGCTGGCCGCGCGAGTCACCCCGGCCGTGGTCAACGTCGCGGTCACCTCGCGCGGGAGCTCTGAAGATGCCGAAGCAGCCGAGAACGGCAGCCAGTCGCAGCTTCAGAATCTGCCGCCAGGCCTGCGCCAGTTTTTCGGCCAGATGGGACCGCAAATGGGACAGCAGCAGGGACCTGCACAGCCGCAGCTTGAGCACGGCATCGGCAGCGGCGTCATCATCTCGCCCGACGGCTACATCCTGACCAACAACCACGTAGTTGATGGAGCGGTGAACGTCAAGGTCACGCTTCACGACCGTCGCATCCTTAATGCGAAGGTGATTGGCACCGACAAGCTCACCGATCTTGCCGTCCTCAAAGTGGACGCGACTGGTCTGCCCAGCATCAGCTGGGGCGACTCCGGCAAGCTTGAGCCGGGGCAGACCGTGCTGGCCTTTGGCAGCCCGTTCGGCTACTTGCAGTTTTCCGTCACGCGGGGCATTGTGAGCGCACTCAATCGGCCCAATCCTTACTCCGATGACGCGCGCAAACCGGGTGCCTTCATCCAGACCGATGCAGCAATCAACCCCGGCAACTCCGGCGGTCCACTGGTAGACGCGCACGGTGAGCTGATCGGCATCAACACCTCGATCATCACCAATAGTGGTTCATTCGCCGGCGCCGGCTTCGCCATCCCCTCGCAGATTGCCCGCGCGACCGCCGAGCAGCTCATCAAGCATGGCAAGGTCGACCATGGGTATCTCGGCATCTCGATGAACGATGTGACGCCGGACAACGCCCACTTCTTTAACCTGCCGGATGCCACGGGCGCGATCGTGGCCCAGGTAACACCGGACTCGCCCGCATCGAAGGCCGGGCTGAAGGCCGGCGACGTGATCGCGCAATTGAATGGGCAGAGGATCCTCAACGGCAGCGCGCTGCAGGTCCAGGTCAGCGAGATGGCGCCGGGGACGAGCATCACTCTCGGCATCCTGCGGGATGGCAAGTCAACCAACCTTGAGGTCACCGTCGGCCAGTTCCATGGCGGCACGCAGGTGGCTTCAGCGAGCGACGACCAGGGGCCGCAGAGTGGCAAGCTGGGTCTTGCGGTCAGTGACCTCACAGCGCAGGCCCGGCAGCAGCTTGAGGTGCCCTCCGGGGTGCAGGGCGTAGCGGTCGAGAACGTGCGTCCGGCAAGCCCGGCTGACGATGCCGGCCTTCAACCCGGGGACGTGATCCAGGAGGTAGACCGGCATCCGACCACCTCGGCCAGCCAGTTTGTCAGCGAGGTACACCAGAACAATGCCGGCAAGGAGATCCTCCTGCTCGTCTGGTCGAAAGGCAACTCGAGCTATCGCACGCTGCGGCCTGAGCTGCCCAACCAGAACGGCTGAGTTCTGCAGGTGCTTCAGCTTGAAAAGAGGACGCTTCGGCGTCCTCTTTTTTTCTGCGCGTTGGCTCTTCCGTATGGGCGAGACGCGGCCGTTTCGCCCCGCACAGCTGGAAAAGCGAGGGTTGGACCTGGGATACAACCCGTAACTTCGCCTCTAACACCTAATAAGTAAAGATAGTTTCGGAAGTTACCTTGTATGGCTTTTAGCCTATCTTCCGGAGCGCGTCGGGCGGCAACGACACTCCTTTCAGAGTTGAGCAGGCCAGGCGACAGAAGAATGCGTGCAGATTGATGCAGGATGAAGATTGGGCAAAATATGTGCCAAGCATTGGAGGGGATAACTCGATGAGCCAGAAAAGTACTACCGCAATCCAGGAAGAAGTTGTACTGGGAGCAAGGCCGGAGCAGACCAGCGGCGCCTACTTCCCTCAACCCGATGGCGAGCGCGACGGATACGTCACCGCCCATGCCGTGCAGACGATCGCCGCGGATGCAAACTCCCTCTATAAGATGTGGCATGATGTTTCATTCTTCCCTCGCTGGCAGGAGCACGTGGTCTCCGTCACGCCGATGGATGAGCGCCGGAGTCACTGGGTGATGGGCAATCCGGAAGATGCAAACGGAGCGCGCGTGGAATTCGACTCCGAGATCTTTGAAGATGTCCCTGGGCGACGTATCTCCTGGAGATCGATCACTCCCGAAATTAAGCAGACAGGCACCATCACCTTTGAGCCCGCTCACTCCGGGCGCGGCACACTCACGACGCTGGTGCAGACGGTCAAAGTACCTATGGGCAACCTGGGCAATGCGATGGCTGGGTTTGCCAAGCGCAGTCCTCGCCAGACCGTAATTGAAAATCTTAGACACTTTAAGCAGCTAGCCGAGGCTGGAGAGATCCCCAGCGTAAAGGGTCAGCCGCATGGCCCACGCGGGTTGAGCGGCGGATTCAAGGAGTGGCTCTACGGCGAGACCAATCCCACGCCTCCCGGGACCAGCGAAGCGGCGTCCTAACTAAGTCCTGATTACGTGCTGACCAAGAATAAGGAGACGCAATGAAAGCTGTTTGCTGGATGGGCAAGGAATCCATCGAGGTTCACACCGTGGCTGATCCCGAGCTCATCAATCCACACGATGCCATCATCCGTGTTACCCGGACAGCGATCTGCGGGAGCGATCTGCACTTGTACGGAGGGTTGATTCCCACCATGGAATCGGGCGACATCCTGGGCCATGAGTTCATGGGCATCGTGGAAGAAGTTGGCGCGGAGGTCAAGAACCTGAAGCGTGGGGATCGGGTCGTGGTTCCTTTCACGATCTCCTGCGGAAGCTGCTTCTTCTGCAAGGGCGACCTCTGGAGCCTGTGCGATAACACCAACCCGAATGCGCACATCGCGGAGGCTATGTATGGTTACTCGGGCTCCTCGCTCTTCGGCTACTCGCATATCTATGGCGGCTATGCCGGCGGCCAGGCGCAGTATGTGCGCGTTCCCTTTGCGGATGTGGGACCTATCAAGATCGAGAACGATCTACCGGACGATAAACTGCTCTTCCTCTCCGATGTCTTTCCGACCGGCTATCAAGGTGCGGAGAATGCAAATATCCGCTCCGGCGATACGGTCGCTGTTTGGGGCTGCGGGCCTGTCGGCCTCTTCGCCGTAGCCAGCGCAAAGATGCTTGGCGCGGGTAAAGTAATTGCCATCGATCGTTATCCCGAGCGGCTTGAGCTGGCTAGAAAACTGGGTGCAATCACCATCGACTACAGCCAGGGCGATATAAGTATTGTCGAAGCGTTGCGGGATCTAAGCGGAGGCATCGGGCCTGATAGTTGTATTGATGCCGTGGGCATCGAGGCGCACTCTTCGTCTGCTGCCGGCGTCTACGACAAGGTCAAGCAGGCGCTCATGCTGGAGAGCGATCGGCCCTTTGTTCTTCGCCAAGCTATCCAGGCCATTCGCAAGGGGGGCACTCTTTCGATCCCGGGTGTGTATGGCGGCTTACTCGACAAGGTCAACTTCGGCGCGGCCTTTGGTAAGGGCATCCACATGGCGATGGGTCAAACCCACATGCATAAATACCTTAAGCCGCTGCTTGCCCACATAGAGCAGGGTCATATCGATCCTAGCTTTATCATCTCCCATATTGTCGGCATCGAGCAGGTACCCGAGATGTATGAGAAGTGGCAGAAGAAGGAAGATGCGTGTACCAAGATCGTGATTGATCCCTGGCAGGACCGGCTTACCGCCTGAGCGTGCTAGCGGGCGAGGTCAACGCCCAACATGGCTGGCGACCTTCCGGGGTTGCCAGCCATTTGCGTTCACAGGCCTACCTAGTGTGACGCGTATTTGTACCTGCCTTCGGGGTGCCACTTCGATCCACGGGTTCGGCACAACCGAGTCGTGTGTCAAGCACGCGCCGGACACTGGGAAACTTTTCACTTTCCCGTCATCTCAGCCGGCATCCTAGTTGCATGCCAAGTGACTACGACGTAATCGTGATTGGGAGCGGAGCAGGCGGCGGCACGCTTGCCCTGCAGCTTGCCAAGGCTGGGAAAAAGATACTGATCCTTGAGCGCGGTCCGTTCATGCCGCAGGAAAAGTTGAACTGGGACACCTCCGCGGTCTTTCTCGATAACCGCTATCACACCAAAGAAACGTGGCAGGATAAGGACGGCAAGCCGCTGCATCCGCAGCAGGCCTACTTTGTCGGCGGCCAGACAAAGGTCTATGGCGCGGCCATGTTTCGCATGCGTGCGGAAGACTTCGGCGTCATTCAGCACAAGGGCGGCATCTCTCCAGCCTGGCCCATCTCCTATGCCGACCTCGAGCCGTATTACACCCAGGCTGAAGAGCTCTTTCACGTCCACGGCGATCTCGGCACCGCGCCAGCCGTGCCAGGTGGCCACGGTTCTTCCTTTGATCCGACCGAACCTTTTCATTCGCGGCCCTATCCCTTTCCTGCCCTTGCCAACGAACCCCGCATGCAAACGATTGAGCAGGATGTACGAAAGCTGGGCGTCAACACCTTTCCCATCCCGCTTGGACTGAAGAGGGATGAAGCGGACCCGCTCGCGTCCAAGTGCATCCGGTGCGACACCTGCGACGGGTACCCGTGCCTGATTCATGCAAAGTCCGACGCGGACATCAACTGCATCCGCGAGATCCTGCACTTGCCGAACGTCACTCTGATGACGAACTCTCGTGTCACTCGTTTGGTTACAAATAGCGCAGGCACAGCGGTGACCGCGGTCGAGGTCATTCACGCCGGATCCGGAAAGCCTTACGGGACAGCATCAAAGCCCGCCGAGACCCATGCGCCGCCTGCCTCGGCTACCGGGCAGACGGCCGTCTACACGGCAGATCTTTTCGCCGTCTGTGCCGGAGCGATCAACTCAGCGGTGATCCTGCTTGCCTCCGCCAACGAGAAACATCCTGAAGGGCTGGCGAATGGCTCCGACCAGGTTGGACGCAACTTTATGTACCACCAGGCCGACGCGCTGCTTGCCCTCTCTACAGATCGTAACGAAGACAGTTACACAAAGACTTGGGGTACCAACGACTTTTACCTAAAGGATTCGGACCCCGACTATCCTTACCCACTTGGGCAGGTTCAGCCGGTGGGCAGCTTCCACTACGAGATGATGAAGGGCGATGCGCCGCCGCTGACTCCGGGCTTTGTGCTCGAGGGCATGAAGCACCATGCGGTTCCCTGGTGGCTCACCACGGAGGACTTGCCTGCCGCAGAGAACCGAGTGACGCTGCACAACACCACTCCGCTTTCCTCGCAAAACGAGCAGCCGGGCCTGATTGGCGCGCACCCCGCCGGTGATACAGGCCGGGCGAACGAGAGCGAGCCCGTCACCGACGCGGCTCCGATGCGCATCCAGCTCTCCTACACCCCAAACAATACCGAGTCCTTTGAACGGTTAAAGGATCGCTGGGTCGCAACTCTCAAGAAAGCCGGTCACGCGAGCACCTCTGTACCGCTGCACGCTTACTTCAAGAAGCGTATCCCGCTGGAAGGAGTGGGTCACCAGAACGGAACGTGCCGCATGGGCGATGATCCGGCAACCAGCGTGCTTGATGCGCACTGCAAGGCACACGAGCTGGACAACCTCTACGTGGTGGACGCGTCCTGCTTCGTTTCTGCTAGCGCTGTCAATCCTTCGCTGACGATCATTGGGAATGCGTTGCGGGTCGCAAACCACCTGATTATCGAACGGCTAAGCTAAGTTAGCCTGGCATCGAATAATCTTGATCATGTGGACTCGCATGGCGGGTAGTCTCGTCTCGAAGTCTGGCCGCATTCTCATACCACCTTGCAAGCAAAAGAAGGAAAGCAGAATGGTCGACTTGCCTTCTCCTCTGTCGGAGAACGTTACTTACATCAAGGCTCCGCTAGCGAGCGCGGCCGCGAGTACGCAGCAGATTTCCGGCCTCGTTAGCCAGATCCTCAAGGATGTGCAAGAGAGTGGCGATCAGGCTGTCCGCTCTTACTCAGGGGGCTTCGACAAGATCGAGCTGGACTCCTTTGAGGTGTCGCATCCGGATCGTGTCAAGGCAGTCGCGGCGCTCGATCCGCAAACGCGCGCGGATACAGAGTTCGCCATTGATAACGTGCGGCGTTTCGCCGAGGCGCAGCTGGCCACAATCGCTCCACTTGAGATCGAGATCCTTCCCGGCGTTCATCTCGGACATCGCATCCTCCCTATTGGACGCATAGGCGCCTATGTGCCCGGCGGCCGGTACCCTCTGCTTTCCGCGCCGATTATGACCATCGTTCCCGGCAAGGTGGCGGGCTGCGAGATGGTGATCGCCTGCCTTCCACCCAACGCGCATCCCGCAATGATCGCCGGGTGTCATCTCTCGGGAGCCGATCGCATCTTTCGCATAGGCGGGGCGCAGGCCATTGCAGCGATGGCTTTTGGAACAGAGACGGTGCCGCGAGTCGACAAAATCATGGGCCCCGGCAATGCCTTTGTGAATGAGGCCAAGCGCCAGGTCTTTGGTCCGGTCGGGATTGATCAGCTCGCAGGCCCGTCGGAAATCTATATCGTGGCCGATGAAACAGGCGACCCTGAGTTGATCGCCATGGACCTGCTCGCCCAGGCTGAGCACGACGTACATACCCGTGTGGGATTGATCACAACTGACCGTCAACTTGCCGAAGCCACACTCATAGAGGTGGGACGGCAGCTGCAGACCCTTGCCACAGCCGACGTTGCCGGGGAGAGCTGGGAGACAGCCGGCGAGATCGCGCTATGCGCGGATGAAGCCGCCATGATCGCCTACTCAGATCACATCGCCGCCGAGCACCTGGAGGTGCATACCGCAGACGCACATGCGTTTGCACAGAAACTACGCAACTACGGCTCGCTCTTCATTGGTGAGAACGCGAGTGTTGTCTACTCGGATAAATGCGTCGGCACAAACCACACGCTACCCACGCTCGGAGCGGGCCGCTACACAGGAGGCTTGTGGGTTGGCTCTTATGTGAAGGTTGCCACCTACCAGTGGCTCGAGGAAAGTGCTCTCGCGATTGTAGCGCCACCGGCCATGAGACAAAGCCGGAGCGAAGGCCTTGAGGGCCACCGAAAGGCGGCAGCGATCCGCTTCGAACGGAAGTTCCCTGGTCAAGCGATTTAGAGCGCCTGTGTGTTCGCCTTGGGCTAAGTCTTAAACGAAAAAGCAGCCCTGCGAGGGGCTGCCTTTCGTTGTAGACACGTGAACAAGCGGCTTACGCTGGCGAAGGACTACCTTCCGGGAAGGCCCCACCATGCTTAGGTTCCGGCTTCAGCACCTGCTGTGGCAGGTCGGTCACCGGGGTTCCAGATCCACCTGTCGGCTTAACCGGCGGTAGTTCCTTATCCTCGATGATTAGGCGGATATCGTTGGCATCGAGCGTCTCGCGTTCGAGCAGAGCTGCTGCCATCCTGTGCATCGCCCCCTGCTTCCCCTCAAGAATGCTGTAAGCCGACTTGTAAGCTTCGTCGACCATGCTGCGTACTTCCGCGTCAATCTGCCGAGCTGTCTCTTCCGAGAAGTCGCGATGCTGCGCGATCTCGCGGCCGAGGAAAATCTGCTCTTCCTTCTTGCCAAAGGTAAGCGGACCCAGGCGGCTCATCCCGTACTCGCACACCATCTTGCGGGCAAGTTCTGTCGCCCGTTCGATGTCATTGCCGGCGCCGGTCGTCATCTGGTGAAGGAAGATCTCCTCCGCGATGCGTCCACCCATCAGGATCGCCAACTGCGTCTCGAGATAAGCCTTGGTGACGGTGTGCTTATCGTCTACCGGCAGCTGCATCGTCACACCAAGCGCCATGCCGCGCGGAATGATCGTGACTTTATGCAGAGGATCCGCATGATCTCGGATCGCTGCAACCAGTGCATGTCCGGCCTCGTGGTAAGCGGTGACTCGTTTCTCCTCATCACTCAGCAGCATCGACTTCCGTTCTGAGCCCATCAGCACCTTGTCCTTGGCTGATTCGAAGTCGATCATCATCACGGCCTTCCGGTTATGGCGGGCTGCGCTTAGCGCTGCCTCATTGACCATGTTGGCCAGATCAGCACCGGAGAAGCCTGGTGTGCCGCGAGCCATGACACGAAGATCCACATCGGCGTCCACCGGAACCTTGCGCGCATGGACCGCAAGCACTTCCTCGCGGCCGCGAACATCAGGGCGTCCCACGATCACGCGGCGATCAAAGCGCCCGGGCCGCAACAGCGCAGGGTCGAGCACATCAGGCCGGTTCGTCGCTGCGACCAGGATGACCCCGTCATTTGACTCGAAGCCGTCCATCTCCACCAGCAGCTGGTTGAGGGTCTGCTCTCGCTCGTCATGACCGCCGCCCAGCCCGGCGCCACGGTGGCGGCCGACCGCATCAATTTCATCGATAAAGATGATGCATGGGGCATTCTTTTTGCCTTGCTCAAAGAGGTCGCGAACACGGCTTGCACCAACGCCGACAAACATCTCAACAAAGTCAGAACCGGAGATGGAGAAGAAGGGCACGTTGGCCTCGCCAGCTACCGCGCGCGCCAGCAGCGTCTTACCGGTTCCCGGAGGTCCGACCAGCAGCACACCCTTGGGAATGCGGCCGCCGAGCTTCTGGAACTTCTGCGCCTCGCGCAGAAACTCGATGATCTCCTTCAGCTCTTCCTTTGCTTCATCGACGCCGGCAACATCCTTGAACGTGACCTTCTTTTGCTGCATGGAGAGCAGCCGCGCACGACTCTTGCCGAAGGAAAGCGCCTTGTTGCCGCCGCTCTGCATCTGCCGCAGCATAAAGAACCACAGCGCCGCGATGATCAGGATCGGCGAGAAGTTCAGCAGGATGGGGAGCCAGGAGTTCCCCTCGTTGTTCCGTACCGTGACCTTGACCTTATTCTGGTCGAGAATGTCAAAGAGCCGCGGGTAGTTGGCCGGCACAGTGGTATGGAATGCAGCGTTGCCGGCCTTCAGTTGGCCATGCACCTCGCTGTTGTTGATGGTGACCTCGCTGAGCTGGCCCTGCTGCGCGTCCTGCAGAAAGGATGAGAAGGATATCTCCTGGTCATGTCCGGAGCCGCTTCCCTTCTGGAAGACCTGCCAAAGCAGGATCAGGCACGCGAAGATGAACACCCAAAAGATGATCGTCTTTACTGTCGAATTCACTCAAAATCCTCGATTCTCTTACGAGACCCCGGCAGACTTGGCCACGCCCTCAGTCCATCTGCAATGCGGGTAAACCCAAGTAGAAGGTCTCCCCAGTTTAGACGTTTCACCCTCAGTGAGGTCGCACCAAAAGTGCGCACTTGCACACGGCGAACATGTGGGTTCTGAGCTGGAGGGTCAATTCCCTTGACGGACCTATTGTATCCTGCGCGACCGATTCCGCATGCAGTTCGCTGCTGAGAAGTTGTAACGCAGCAGTAACGTTTCGGGAATCCGCCAAAGCTGCTCGGTTGTCTGCTGCGATCTGTACGGTTATAAGACGAAGTATGAACCCCGCCCGTCCTCTGCCGCAGCGTGCCGCCAGGCAGCCAGAGCACCAGCCAGAGACTCTGTCATCGCCAGCGTCACTCAGCGCCGACATGTTGCCAGGAGCGGTCTCCGATGCCTCTGCCAGAGCGCCTCGGGAGCGCCGCTCCGCTCCCCCGCTGCTGCTCGAGCACCTGCGGCCCGGCATGCGGGTCGCTGTGGCGGTTTCAGGCGGCGCGGACTCGATCGCTCTGCTGCACGCCCTGGCTTTCGAGAGCGCCCGCCTGGGAGTGGTGCTGAGCGTAGCGCACATGCATCACGGCATTCGCGGGGAGGATGCGGACCGGGACGCCGCCTTTGTTGCCGAAGTATCCGGCGCGCTTGGCCTGGCCCTGCACCGCAGGGATGTCGACACGCCCGCCTTTACCCGCGCAGCGGGTGTCGGTCTCGAGGAGGCGGCACGTAGCCTGCGTTACAGCTGGTTTGCCGAGCTGCTCGGCTCAGACACTGGGTCAAGCATTGGCTCAGGTACCGGCTCGGGCATCGACTCAGGAATCGTTGATGCGGTCGCCACCGCGCACACCCTCAATGACCAGGCCGAAACCGTGCTCCTCAAGCTGCTCCGAGGTGCCTGGACCGAGGGGCTAAGCGGCATCTACCCGGTGCTCAAGGCCGACGAGGTCACGTCTGAGGTCACGTCTGAGGTCTCGTATGAAGTCACGCCCGACGCCACCCAGAGCGCACCGCCGGCCGCACCCAGCGCCGACGAGCGGAGCGCCAGCCGCAAGACCGCGCCCCCACCCACCCGCGGTCCCGCTCCCGCCGCTCGCGGCCTGAGCCTCCCCGGTTTGCGCCTCCCCGGCCTGATCGTGCGACCCCTGCTGGCCGCCTCCCGGACCGAGATCGTCGCCTGGCTCGAGTCGATCGGCCAAAGCTGGCGCGAGGACGCCTCGAACGCCGACCTGGCCTTCACGCGCAACCGCATCCGGCACGAACTGCTGCCTGGCCTGGCCACCTACAATCCCCGGATCGTGCACCAGCTGGCCCGGGTCGCCGAGATCGCGCGCGAAGAAGACGCGTACTGGCTGGCAGAAGTGGCGCGGCTGCTTCCCGGGCTGCTGCTTCCTGGAAGGGCAGTGCGGGGCGGCGGCCGCACCTCCTCCACCCTGCCCGGCGAGCGTGCGCTTTCGATCGAGGTGGAGCGGCTGCGCGCGCTGCATCCAGCTTTGGTCCGCAGACTCTTGCGGGGTGCAGCCAAAGAGCTGGGCGTCCCCCTCGACTTCGACCAGACCGCCCGCCTGGTCGCCCTGCTCGATCAGCGACCGGGCAGCGCGCCCAAGCGCGAGGAGCTGACCGGGGAGCTGCGCGCCGAGCGCACCCCACGTGAGCTGCGGCTTGTCTTTTCCGCTCGCAGCGCCTCGGCTGGCAGCAGCTCCTGTGGCGACGAGTCACCCCAAATTTTGCGCCTTTCGATCCCTGTGCCAGGCGAGGGCGAGGGCTTCGGCGTGCGCGTCCGCCTCTCGCTCGCCGACGGCGGCGCGACGCCTGATAAGGCGATCCTGCGCGCGGCCGCGCCCACCGAACGCGTGCAGCTCCGCTACTCGCGCGGCGCCCCAAAAAAGATCAAGGAAGTGCTGGAACGGATGGGCATCCCGGCCGCCGACCGCGCCGGCTGGCCTGTGCTCGAATGGCAGGGCGAGATCGTCTGGTGCCGCAACACCGTCCTTGAGCCTACGGAGATGTCAGCGGATCTACACATTGAAGTAAGCGGCCTTACATGTTGAAGTAGCGGCTGGTCTTCAATGCCGCCTCTTTAAACCCACGAGATCAAGTGTCACTGCCGAGAATCGGGAGGGATCGCGGGCTGCTAGTCGATGGCCGTAGCATATCTTCATGGTTCTGGCTCACCGCCCCGGAAGCTTCAAATCGGCTAAGAACAAATGCGTCTCAGCCACGAGAGGTCTGGTAGTGCTCGGTAGGCGCTCAGGAGCCTTGCTCAAAAGATCAGGGAATTTTCTGAAAGGCCGGAGCGCTCTCCTAAAAAGCTGCTTGGCCTTATCAGGCGTCCTCTGGGGATTGTGGCAAGTAAGGCCCATCTTCTCTGTTGAACCTCTGGGCTTTCTTGATAACCATGACCCATTCAGTGCGCGATTCACCGTGCAAAACAAAAGCCAATATGCAATAGATGAAGTCACTCTGCAGTGTGGAATCTTTGATGTACAAGGACTTCTTCCGATGGCCGGCTTCTCCATTTCAGGTCCAACCTTGGAGCGACTAGGATCAAACAAAGAGGAAACGCTGCGCTGCCACGTCGGACCAGCTCAGGACTGGCGAGTGCTCCGCCTCGATCTTAGAGTTGTGTACGCGTTGCCCTTCGGCCTTCATGGCTGCCAAGCGTTTCCTATGAACGGGGAGCCCGGTCCCGATGGAACGTACCTGTGGGAGCACACAGAGTCGCTGAATCACGATGGATGCGGAAGTCGTTCTGTATTTCGAAGGCTTTTTGATCTGGATAGCATAAAAGATGCGATCTGGCAGCCGCCCGTTAGATTGATTTGGGACAGCACTTCACACCAAATAAGAGAGGAGCCGATGAAGCCATGACTCCGCTCGTTACCACTGAGGATGCGTCGTTCCTGGGCCTCATAACGCTAGCACGCGATCACCCGCCTCCATCGCCTCAGCGACCCACCGGGTAAATGCCTCCGCGCTCTGCGCCCGGCTTAGAAACTCCTCGACCAACTCCTTGCCAGGCCGGCTCCCGCCGGCGGCCATCACCGTCTCGCGATATCTCCGGGCCACAGTCGCATCGAGTAAGTTGGTGCGCGGGAATAAGTTGAAGAAATCGAGCGCAATCACTTTGTCGTAGAGATAGGTGTAGTAATTGGACGAGTAACCGGTCAGGTGCGTGAAGCTCGCGTAGAGCCGGTTGCCCTCGACCCAGGTGTAGGGCAGAAAGCGCTGGTAGTCCTCAATCATCAGCGCGTCCAGGTCCAGCGTCGAGGGATCGAGCCGGTGCGTGTCAAGCGAGTAGCTGGTGTAGAAGAGCTGCGTGCGGACGGAATCTGCCCTGCCAAAAGCCCCGGCCCGGTTCATACGCTCGACCAGCTCAGCCGGAATCGGCTCGCCGGTCTGGTAGTTGTGCGCAAAGCCGGCCAGCAGGCCCGCATCGCGAAAGAACTCTTCCAGCATCTGCGACGGGACCTCAACAAAGTCGCCCTCGGTCGCGATGCCGCTGATGCCAGCCCAGCGCTGCTGGCCGCCGAGGATGGCATGCATCAGGTGGCCGAACTCGTGCAGGTAAGTCACCACATCGGAGTGCTGCATGAGCCCCGGATCGCTGGCTGTTTGCTCGGGAAAGTTGCAGATCAGCGCAGCCTCCGGCACCTGGCGGCCGACGATGCCCGGGATCAGCGGATGCGCGGAGAACCACTTATCCTTGCCCTCGCGCGGGTGCATGTCGAGATAGAAACGCCCCAGCCTGCGCGGTACTTCGCCAGCTGAGCCTGCGCCGACTCCATCCCCCGACGCGCTCTCAGGCGCGTCATAGACGTCAAACGTCTTCACCGAAGGATGCCACACCTGCGCGTCCGGCACCGGCACAAAGCGCACCCGGAAGAGCTGCTCGACCAGCGCGAGCACCCCCTGCTCCGCGCGCTCATAGGCAAAGTACGGCCGCACCGACTGCGAGTCGAAGTCATAGGCCGAGCGCCGGTAAAGCTCCAGCCAGTAGCCGCGGCTGGCGCCGTCAATCGCCTCCGGCACAGGCTGCCCGTGGGTAGCCGCATGCTCGCGGGCAAAGGCCAGCACCGCCTTGTACTCGCGGGCCGCGCCCGCGCGGGTCGCCTCCTCAAGCTCGTCGAGAAAAGCCTGCATCCTCGCCGACGACCCCATCATCTGGTCGGCCGTCGCGTAGTCGGCCCAGGTAGCGAAACCAAGCAGGCTCGCGATCTCGCGGCGCACGGCCAGCAGGTCGAGCAGCACCTGCTTGTTCGCAGGGTAGGCGCGCGTCTGGTAGGCGAGCAGCATGCGCCGGCGCAGCTCGGCGTTCTCGGCAAAGGTCATCACCGGCACATAGTCCGGGAACTCAGTCGTGAGCACAATCTTGCCCCAGAGCGCTGGATCCCCTTCGCCCTGCTTGATGGGCTGGTGCGAGGCCAGATAGTCGGCCGGCAATCCGGCCAGCTCGCTTGCGTCCTCGACGACCACCTGCTTGCCTCCCTCCTGCACCGCACGGCCAAACGTGAGCGAGAGCGGCTCTGTTGCATTAACTCAGCCTGGCGGCAGTTTGGCTCGCTGCTTCTTGCGGTCAGGCAGCGACAGAGAAGATGTCGAACAGCTTATTTACGAAGCGGATCTCATCTTTGACGCGCGGCTTACATGTGAGGCAATGCCCGCGCCGGATCATACGCATCACTTCGAAGCCCTTGATGGTAGCGGCCGCCGTCCTCATCGTCTGAAAGCCTCGGGTAGGACGAATGACGCGCTTAAGAGCGCCATGGTCGGCTTCGATGATGTTGTTCAGGTATTTGCAGGTTCGATGTTTGGTGTCGGCAGACAGCTTGCCCTCTCGCTGCAGCCTGCGGATCGCCTTCGGGTAAGAGCCCAGCTGATCCGTGATGATCGAGGACGGCGGCCAGTGGCGCATGGTTGTCAACGCCTTCCCCAGGAAACGATGAGCTGCCCGAGTATTACGGCGATCTGCCAACATGAAGTCAATCAAGCGGCCATGCTTGTCAACGGCCCTGAACAGATACTTCCACCGGCCACCTACCTTTACGTAAGTCTCGTCCACCCGCCAGGAGCTCGCACGATAGCCTTGATACCATCGCACCCGTTTCTCCAGTTCCGGCGCAAAGCGATGCACCCAGCGCATGATCGTGGACGGGTCTACGTCCACGCCGCGCTCCTGCATCATCTCCACCAGATCCCGGTAGCTGATGCCGTATTTGCAGTACCAGCGAACACAAAGCAGGATGATCTCAACGGGAAAGCGCCGGCGCTTGAACATGACCCATCCTATCGCCTCGGCGTTGTTTTGCCTTCCCCGCCACGGTTAATGCAACAGAGCCACTTTGCGACAGAGCATTTAGAGGAGCTTGGCGAATGCTTGAAATAGGAGCTGGTTAGCGGTCTCGTCTCGAACCGACGCGCGAAGATAACCGCGTGACAACCCCTCAAACTTATCTCCATCGCGCAAGGCAATCCCGTGCTCGAGTAGCAATCGCTTCCACAACGTGTTCTCTGCCGCCTCCGTCCCGCTTTGAAGGAATAAAAAGTTAGCGGCTCCTGGGTAAACCACCAAGCCGAGTCTGCTCAAGTCCCGGTTCAGTCCCGCTTTCCTTTCCTCGTTTAGATGGCGCGATGTTATCGCGTACGCCTTGTCCGCTACCGCAGCGGCAACCGCCTGCGAGGCGAGAGTTGTAATCGGCCAAGGAGCCAGAAATGCTTCCACTCTCGAAATCAGATCGCGCCCAGCTAACGCGTAGGCAACTCGGAGGCCAGGTATACCGAAGAACTTCGTGACAGAACGGAAGACAATCAGATTGTGAAACTCCACCACAGAGGAAGCGAGAGAGTCGAGTGGTGAATAATCGATGAACGCCTCGTCGAGCAGAACGTACTGGTTGCGCGCTGCCGCGCTTGCTACGAACTGCTGCATCGCTGCACGACTGGAAAGAATCCCGGTGGGGTTTTGCGGATTCGCCAGAAGAATGGCATCGTGCGGTCCTTCGAGTAGAACCTGGAGGTCATAGCGGAAGCCGCTTTCCGGCTGCAGGCAATGCGGCGTGATCTCCACGCCATGCCACTCGAGAACACGGCGATACTCATTGAAGGCTGGCATCGGCAGCAAGCAGCGTCTGATACGAAGCGCGCGCAGGGTGGCATCGAGGATGGGCACGAAGCCATTGGCAACCAGCAGCTCACCGTTGGAAGCGCCCGCGTAAGAAGCGAGGGCGTGTTTCAGTGCAGCTTCGCTCAAGTCCGGATACTGAGTCAGGCTTTCACGTTGGCTCAACCCGAGCTCAAGAGCCGCAAGTGCACTCGCGGGCGGACCTTCTGGATTGATGTTGGCACTGAAATCCAGCAGATGGTTTGGATCCAGTCCAAACCGCCGTGCTAAGGCAAGCAGTTGCCCTCCATGTGTGGGCAGGGGCGCCATGGTCATGGCGTCGTATCCCGCCGGCAACGGTGCAAACACCACGACACCCACACACTGCATAGGCCGGCAACAGCAACGGCTTGCATGGCTCTGCGCACACTTTCTACGCAAGGAGGCTCGAAGCTGCCCCCGATCAAAGGCGCCGGAACGATCTCGCCTGCGTATGTATTCGCGCCACCCAGCCGCACCTGGAGAGCGCCAGCCATGGCACTCTCGGGCTGGCCGGCGTTCGCGCTTCTGTGTTTGCCTCCGTCCGCCATCCAGGTGGCAACCGCAGACACCGGACAGCACCCGGGGAGTACGGCAGCTGCGGCAACAGTGGCGAGAGCACTCAGACGCGAAGGCAGCAGGTTAGCCACATCGTCGAGTCTTGCCGCCGCCTTGCCGAAGAAGAAGTATCGCTGGTCAGAGTGGCCAATCATGGAGTCCAACGTATTTACCGCTTTATAAGCGATGGCGAGCGGCACTCCGCCCAGCGCAAGATACAAGAGCGGTGCGACAATGCCATCGGAAAGACTTTCAGCCAACGTCTCGATGACTGCGCGACAGATCTCCTGCTCACCCAGGGACCCGGTGTCACGCCCGACGATGCGCGCTAAACGAGTACGCGCTTGCGGCAGATCTGCCTCTCTCAGCGCCTCGAGAACTGCAGTGCTTTCGTCCTGCAGGTTACGAGCGGCAATGCAGGTACAGGCAAGGAGCAGTTCGACCAGATTTGCCACCCGTGACGACTTTCTTCTCGCTGCCTGGAGGACCTGATCTGTCACAAGGTAAGATCCCGCAACAAGTGTCCCTGTCAGCAGAGCTCCCCCGGCAAAGTTTGCCTGCGGTGACCGGCGCGGTACAAGGAGGGCTCGTTCGGCACGAGCGATGATCACGCCCATGAGGCGAACCGGATGAGGAAACCACTCCGGATCGCCGACAAACGCGTCCAGGAGATAAGCCGAAGCAATCAGCCGGGATCTCCTCAACGTGACCCCTTGGCTGCTTCAGACAAGCCGCTGTAAGAGAGGCCGATCCATTTGAACAGCTGGGGCAGATCAATCGATGTTCGCACCGCTTCGGCGAGGCGGTCAAAGGATTGCTCGCGTTTCGCCTTCCAGTTGTCAAAATTCACCGCCGGTGTAAGGTGGTGGAACGCTCGCGCTGCTGCGACAAATGCATGGCGAAATTCGTCCCCATCGAAGAGGCCATGCAAATACGTGCCGAAGACCCGCGCGTCGTTGGAGACGCAACCATCGAGCAATGTCTCGCCGGGCTGACCGATGGCGGAGAGGCGGCTGAAGTGACACGTGTCTGTGGACATCTCGCTTGTCCCGACATGGATCTCGTAACCGGTGAGAGGCAACGCAGATATGGATTGGCCGAAAAGTGAGGCGGTGACCGTCTCTCCCGAGACCAGCCTTGAGACTTTGATTGGCTGCATCTCCGTGCGAAGCGATAACAAACCGAGACCGGTTACGGTGCCCTCGTGCTCCATGCCGTGCGGGTCGCTGATGCTCTTTCCCAGCATCTGCATCCCCCCGCAAATGCCCACCAGCAGGCCCGTCCTTGCGTAGGAAGAAATGGCAGTTACCAGACCCATGTGGCGCATCCATGCAAGGTCATCCACCGTCTGTTTGCTTCCCGGCAGGACCACAACATCTGCGTGAGCAAGCAATTCGCTTGTTCGGATAAAACGCAGGGACACCGAAGGCTCGCTACGCAATGAATCGAAATCTGTGAAGTTTGAAAAAGAAGGCAACGCGACCACCGCAATGCGCAGCGGTCTCGCGCGGTCAGCTGAGGGACCCCACCCCGTTTCTGCTCCGCGTAAATCAGTCAGCGCCAGGCTGTCTTCTTCTTCGAGCAGGAGGCCCGGCAGGTAAGGAATGACGCCGAGGCATGGCTTTCCAAGCCGTTGCTCCATAGTGGTGATACCTGGTTGAAGCAAGGCAAGATCGCCGCGAAACTTATTGATCAGAAATCCCTGGATACGCGCTTGCTCATCAGCATCCAGCAATGCAACAGTGCCTAGAAGCGAGGCGAAGACGCCGCCCCGGTCGATGTCGCCAATGAGCAGACAAGCCGCGCCGGACAGCTCCGCCATGCGCATATTCGCGATGTCGTGCTGTTTCAGATTGATCTCTGCGGGAGAACCGGCACCTTCAAGAATGAGGATTTCATTCTCACTCGCCAACTTCTCGTAACTTGCGCGCACGAACGACATCAACTCCTCGACGCGGCGTTGATGGTACTCGGACGCGGTGAGCCTGCCCCATATTTTTCCGTGTACGACGATCTGCGACGACATATTTCCCGACGGTTTGATCAGGATGGGGTTCATGTGAACCGAGGCTGCGATCCCGGCCGCCTCGGCCTGCAGTGCCTGCGCCCGGCCAATCTCCAGGCCCTCGGGGGTAGCGGCGGAATTCAGCGACATATTCTGGGACTTGAAAGGAGCGACGCGGTAGCCTTCCTGCGCGCAGATGCGACACAGGGCGGCCGTCAGCAGGGACTTGCCGACGTGCGAACCTGTTCCCAGAACCATGATGGCGCGCGCGCTCAAGGACTCCTCTCTTTTTCCGGTTCAGGGTAGCGGTCATAGGAAACAACGTCTGCTATCGGCACGCGCGTCTGCCACCCGGACAGTTCGAGATCAGGTTGGCCGGCAAAGCTCTCCACATAGCCGATACACAGGTAGGCGACCGGGCTGAGGTGAGTGGGGATGGAAAGAAGAGTGCACAGGGCCTGGGGGTCAAAGATGCTGACCCAGCCGACACCCACGCCTTCTGCCCGTGCAGCCAGCCACAGGTTCTGCACAGCACACACGGTCGAGTAGAGGGCTGTTTCCGGCATCGTATGACGGCCCAGACTATGCCCTCGTGAGCTCCCCGTATCGCAGAGCACACACAGGTGTTGCGGTGCTTCAAGGAGACCTTCAAGCTTGAGTTCCGCATAAGCCTCGCGGCGGCCACCCTCATAGGTTGCGAGCGCGTTTTCGTTTGCCTGCAGGAAGGCTTTGTGCACCGCCTGCCTGATGGCATACTCGCGCACGACGAGAAAACGGCTGGGCTGCATGAAGCCAACGGAGGGGGCCTGATGCGCGGCCGCAAGCAGCCGGCCCAGTAAGTCGTCCGGCAACGATTCTGGTAGAAAACCACGGCGCACGTCCCGGCGTTCTGCAATGGCCCGGTACACGGCAGCGCGGTCCTCATCATTGAACGGCGCTGCTTTCATCACCACGCCCTTGACCATTTGGGACCCGCCTTTGTGTCATCCCGAAGCCGTGCATCCACCCCGGCGTTGCATTCGATCAGGCGACCGATGAGCCACAGTAGATCGGAGAGCCGGTTCAGGTAGGGGATGATCGTGGACTGAAAGACGGCGCCACTTTCGGCAAAGCGAACGGCGTTGCGTTCGGCTCGCCGGCAAACGGTTCGGGTCATCTCATACGCGGCGGACTCAGGATGGGCCCCGGCTATGGACCAGTCGGCGAGGATACCCTCGGTGGCCTCGATCTGATGCACCAGAGCGGTCAGTCTCTCGACATCTTCCTCGGCGATGATGGGAGGCTGTTTCTTGCTTTCCGGTGGAGTAGCCAGCGCCGAACCGAGGCGGAAGAGCGTCCGCTGGATCTCTTGCGTCCAGGCGGCAACCTCAGGATTGCTGCAGATACTGCGAGCGAACCCGAGAAAAGTATTCAGTTCGTCTACGGTGCCGTAGGCTTCCACTCGCAGATCAGCTTTTGAGGTGCGTATGCCGCCGGCGAGACCGGTTTGGCCGCCGTCGCCCCGTTTCGTAGCAATGCTCATGCGTGATCTCCTGAAGGTTCGGGTGTGTAACTTTCTTGTACCGTGATGTGCACGGTTTTTCGTAAGCGAGGTCTGGTGTACTTGGTCGTGAGCCGGTGGTCAAGGTAATCGACCAGGTAGGGTGGCTGAAGAGAGAAAAGGATATCCTCGGTGAAGAACTGAGGGCGTGCGGAGCCGAGTTCCGCCAGCGTTTTAGCCCGCACGACTACCGCAGGAACAGCCGTGATCCCGCGGCGAAGTAACCGGTACGCGCGGTGGTAGCCATCGCGCAGAAAAAAACGCTTCCGGAACGTGGCCACTTCGAAAAAGGCGCTTCCCCCATAGGCAAGTACGGGCTGGGTGCGGTCGGCGGAGAGGCGTACCTGCAGGTTCGGATTCGCTGAGCAGAAATCCAGCGTATGGGCGTCGCGCAGCAGCACGTCGCAGAGCAGAGGTTTCAGGCGAGGGAAAGTGAAGTTGAGCAGTCCCGGCCAGTCATCAGCTGCGGGTACGGAGGGCTGCACGACGGCGAGGTCGAAAGAGAGCCTGCGCTGGAACGAGAGCAGATAGCGTAAATCGACGATTTCCAGCGACCACTCGAGGCCTTCCATCTCCAGGAGAAGGTCCGGTCGTCGTGCATGTGGCACGAACATGGCCTGTTGAAGAAGCGTTTCCGCCTGCAGCAGCGCGGGACCCTGTTCGTAGGCAGGGCGCTGGCTTACAAGGTCCACGCCGCCGGGCTGCACAGGAGACGGCCGAAAGTCATACCGATCAAATCCCCACGCCGCCAGCTCTCGAACCTCCACCGGGGTATGGCTCACCGGGTAGCCTCGCCCGGGAGACGGGGCTCGTAAGTAAAGGAGGAGCAGAACGGCTTCGTGAGTTCCCACGCCTTTTCGGTGGCAACGCCGAGAAGTTCTTGAAGCACCATGCGCATGACGCCGCCGTGTGTCACGATCGCCGCGCGGCGATGGCCTGTCTTCACTATCTCAGCAACCGCCGCTAGCACGCGCGATCGAAAATCGTCGAAGCTTTCGCCACCGGGCGCGGGCAGCTTTGGGTATTCGGCAATCCATCGGTTCGCATAGACGGGGTCGCGAGCTTCGATATCGTTCCACCGCAAGGCTTCCCAGCTGCCGAAAGAGATTTCCCGCAGCGCGGGGACTGCGATCATCGAGGCCTTGAACGCCACGGCCATGCGCTCGGCCGAGGCGCTCGCTCGCTGAAGATCACTACTGTAGATAGCGTCGAGCGCGTTGCCATCGAACGTGGCGATGAGTCGCTCAAGCTGCTCTCGTCCGCGTTCGTTCACGGGCGGATCGGTCTGCCCGCAAAAGGTTCCTGCGAGGTCCGTTTCCGCATGACGGATAAATACGAGTTCGGTCATACCGCCCACACCCCGCAGAGGTATACGGCGACCTCGGCGATCTGGTTGGTGGCACCGAAGCAGTCGCCGGTAACGCCTCCAATCCGTCGCTTGAAGTAGATTCCGCTGAGTGCGGTAACCAGTGCGGCAGCGAGCATCGGCGCGAGCGCGTGCCAGCGCAGGAGCATGACCGTACAGGCAAAACTGAACAGCGTCCCGCTGATCAGCGTGGCTTGCGCGGTCAGCTTTGCCACCCTTGCTCCCTGCCCCGCACTGGTGTCCAAGCTGGTCTCACGCGCGGGAGGGAGAAGGTAGCTGAGTGGCAGGGTGGTCCAACGGCAGAGCACATGGGCTGCCACCATCACGGGGATAACCTGCACCCGGGCGAGGGATGACAGCAGAAGCAGCCTCAGGACGAGACTGAGCACCAGCGCCGTGCCGCCGTAGCTCCCGATACGACTGTCGTGCAGGATGGTCAGGATCTGCTCGCGATTCCGTCCACCTCCGAAGCCGTCCGCCGCATCAGCCAGGGCGTCTTCATGGAAGCAGCCGGTGAGGCACACCAGGAAGACAAGTACCAGCGCGGCAGTCAGCAGCTTAGGCAGGTGCGGGTCCAGTAGCAGGTACACGCTCCCCGCGCTTCCGCCAATCATCAAGCCCACCAAGGGGAAAAATTTGACAGCTCGTGCCAGCCCGTCCTCGCGGTAGAGGTGTGCGGGCACGGGAACCCGCGTGAGGAACTGAACAGCGTCCAAAAAATCGAGCCAGAGCACCGCGGGGCTCATGCAGAGGCCTCGCTGACACCGGCCGACTCAAACGTAGCCATCTCCCTGTACAGGGCGACCGCCGATTCCACAAGAGGCATCGCCAGAACGGCGCCCGTTGCCTCTCCAAGCCGCATGTCCAAGGTCAGCAAGGGGCGAAGTTGAAGGTGCTGCAGGAGCACACGGTGGCCAGGCTCCTCCGAGCAGTGTCCGGCCACCATATACCCCAACGTTGCGGGAGCGATCGCGGCCGCGATCGCAGCGGCCGCGGCGGCGATGAATCCATCGATCACGACGACAAGTTGATGCCGGACCGCTTGCAGGATACTGCCTACCATCCCGGCGATCTCCAGACCGCCCACACAGCGGAGCACATCGAGGGGCGCTGGGACAACCGTGCCGAAATGCAGCTGTACTGATTGCTGCACGACATCAATTTTGTGCGCGTAGGTCTTCGCGACTATGCCCGTGCCGTGACCGGTGACCAGGTTTGCGGGCGCGCCCGTCAGGGCACAGGTGACTGCGCTCGCAGCGGTCGTATTGCCGATACCCATCTCGCCAACCGCGATGAGATTCTCCCCTGCGGAGGCAGCCAGGTCGGCCACGCTCGCGCCTATCTCGAGGGCGGCGGCAAGCTGTGCGTCGGACATGGCTGGCTCGCGACGCAGGTTGCGGGTGCCTCTTGCGACCTTGCGGTGCAGTAGCCCGGCAAGACCGTTGAAATCGACGGCGACGCCGACATCGATGACCGTGAGCGCTACGTCGTGCATGCGCGCGAGTACGTTGATCGCGGCTCCGCCCCGAAGAAAGTTCAGCACCATCTGCGCTGTTACTTCGCCCGGATAGGCGCTTACGCCTTCCGCCGTGACCCCGTGGTCGGCAGCAAAGATGTAGACGCCCTTGCGAATAGGCTGTAGCCAGCGTTCGCGGCGAGCCGCGACAAACTGCGCGGCCACCGCCTCGAGTTGTCCCAGGCTACCGAGCGGCTTGGTTAACGTGTCGAGTCGCCGGAGTGCCTGCTCGCGCCAGAACTCGTTCACAGGCTCTATGCCTGGAACGAGGCCGTTCAGCAAAGTTGTGTTCGCGTCCCTCAAGCAGATTTCCTCGTAGGGTCTGTGCCCATCAGCAGCGGATGCCGGCCAGGGGCGCAGCGGAATGCGCGCGTCAGATGCGGGACCGTAAGCACCTGTTCCGGGGCGCCGCTCATGAGCGAATGTTCGGGCCCCAGCAGGTGCACCTCGGAGAAGTTCCCGGGAATCAGGTGCAGATCATGGATTGACGCAAAGATGGTGAGGCCCTGTCCGCACAAGGATTGCAGAAGGTCGATAAGTTCCACCTGGCGACCGATGTCCAGATTCTGGGTAGGCTCATCGAGCAGCAGCAACCGCGGCTCCTGCGCAAGCCCCAGCGCGACCTTGACACGCTGCCGCTCGCCCCCGCTCAACTCGTTGAAGATGCGGTCGCGCAGACCCGAGACATCGGCGAGAGCAAGCGCGCGGTCGACGGCGATACGATCGTCACGAGAGGGACCGCGCAGCAGCCCGAGATACGGACTGCGGCCTTGCTCGACGATCTGCTGAACCGTGAACTCGAATGGCACATCCAGCTGCTGCGGCACCAGGGCCACCAAGCGTGACCTCGCCTTCTTCGGCGTGTCCGCGATGGATTTTCCGAAGAGGGTGACTTCGCCGGTGGAGGCCGCAAGAGTTCCTGAGGCGAGCCGCAGGAGCGTGGTCTTGCCGACACCATTGGGGCCAATGAGCGCGGCGCAGCTGCCTTCTTCGATGAAAAGCGAAATGCCTGCCACGATGGGCCTTTCCCTATAGTGAAAGCTCACGTTATCGAATTGGAGAGAAGCAGTCATAAGCTGTACCCCTGCTTGTGTTTGCGTAGCAGATAAAGGAAGAATGGCCCCCCAAGCAAGACCATGAGAATGCCGACCGGGATCTCGGAAGGAGCAAAGAGTGTGCGTGCGAGCGTGTCCGCGATGACCAAGAAGATGGCGCCGGAAAGCGCCGTGACGGGCAGCAGACGTAAATGGTCAGGCCCCAGTAACAGGCGCGCAACATGCGGCACGATCAAACCTGCAAAGCTGATCAGGCCTCCGAGAGATACCGCCAGCGCGGTAAGCAAAGAGCCGACCAGGATGATGCCGACACGGGTGGCTTCCACGCGGATGCCAAGAGCCTCGGCGTACTCATCGCCGAGCGCGAGTGTATTCAGCCGACGCATCAAGGGGAAGGCGAGCAGCAGACCAACCGCAAGCATCGCGAACGTGACGGCAAGCTGCCGCCACAGCGGAATACCGATGACACCATGCAGCCAGGCGGCCACGATCCTTGTTCCTGACGACGAATTCGGGTCGAATATCTCGAACAGATAGGTAGAGTTGCTGAGCATGGTACCTACGGCAAAGCCTGCAAGCAGCAACGTAACTCCGCCAGTACGTCCGTTCGCGCGAGCCAGCGAATACACCACAGCCATGGTGAGCACCGCACCGGCGAAGGCCAGCAGGGCAGTTGCACTGAATCCCAGGAAGGCATATTGCGACAGGAAAACAATGCCGATGCAGGCTCCAAGACCTGCGCCGCCAGAGGCGCCGATAATATACGGATCGGCCATCGGGTTTCGAAAGAGCCCTTGAAACATGAGCCCGGAGACGGCAAGCGCCGCACCCACCACAGCAGAGGCCAGCACGCGCGGCAAGCGAACGGCGAACAGGATCGTTGCCTGCATTTCGCTGAGAGTTCCGCGGCGTCCGCACGTGGCTAGAAACATGGTGCGCATGGGAATGCGAACAGCCCCGAGGGAAGCTGCGATGACCACGGTGGCCGCGAGCAGAAGTGCCAGCGCAAGGACGAGAGTCGCCTGAGCGAAAACCGTCCTTGCCCTTGTAGAGGCGACCGAAGCAGCATTCCCGCTGCTTTGCCCGTAGGCGGAGGCAGAGAGCGGTGTGACCGCGATTTTGCCTACTTCAGCTTCCAGGACTCACCCCCGAAGTTTAGCTTGATCCCGGAACGAAAAGTAAACGGCAAAGCTGGGTAGCCGAACGCCTCGGAGTAGTGTTCGCTTAGCAGGTTTTCAATGTTTGTATAGACATTGATACGCCCGCTGACCTGGTAGCCACCGCCAAGTTCAAGCCGCTGATAAGCCCCAAGCAGGTTCCGGTTCGGCAGCAGTAAACTATTGCCGAAGTTGGAATCTGTAAGAAAGGTGCTGTCGTCGCGACGGCCGACAAGCGTTCCGGTGAAGGAGCCGAAAAACTTTGAGCGTGTATAGTTCAGGCCGAAGTAGCCGCTGTGCGGTGCGACGCGGAACGGGCGTGCACCATCGAGCGGCGAATCGGCACCTATCTGCACAGTGGGGAAGTTCGAGGAAGTGTTGAAGGTGGGCTCGAGGTTATCGCTTGAAAACGAGTGCTGCACGACCGCATCGGTGTAGGTGTAGCCACCGCGCGCGAAAAGATGACTGTTGAAGCGGAAATCCGATTCTAATTCAATGCCCTCGGTCCGAAAGGCCGAAGAGTTGACGTAAGCGCCGTATTGCAGCGCGGCAACGTTTGCCGAAGACACACCCAGCAGCAGCAATCCCTGCTGCGGAACATACTCTGCGCCATTGGTGAATTCGTCATGAAAGTACGTAAGACCAACCCGCGCGCGGCCGTCGGCAAACTGCTCGTCGACACCACCGTCGAAGGTGCGTGAGTTTTCCGCACCAAGCTGGGTGACATGGTACTGATCGATGAGCTGTTGCCCGTTCGGCTGCGCAGCCAGGGTACCGTACAAGGAATCTGTCTGCTGAAAGACACTCGGCTCCTTGATGCCTTTACCAAAGCTGCCGTGCAGCTTCGTTCCACTGAACAATCTGCCAGTTGACGGACGGGCAACATAGTAGGCAAGCGAGGCTCGTGGTGTCCCCGCAAAGCCGAACAAACCATTGTCTTCTAACCCGGTGCCTAGGTTATAAAAGAGCCGGTTTCGCACGTCACCCGACAACTGGATCGTATAGCTGTAATTTCCGCGCTGAATGGAGTTCAACGGGCTGCCCGCCTCTCCCGACGATCCGCTTTCGTTTTCAAACTTGAACGCTCCCAGGGCCAGGAGGTGCGAAGACACGCGGTAATCCGTTTGCGCGTAAACGAAATCGCGCGTAGCGGGTGAAAGGAACTGCGAGGGGGTCGCGGTGTACTGAAAGATCGCTTGACCCGTAACGCTGTAGCCGTTTGCTCCCGTAATGGTGACGACCTTGCCGTCATACACTCCAGTGCCTGGATCAAAGATCCCGGTAGCCCCGAAGTCGTTGAACTCGGAGTGGAGCCGCAGTCCGCCATAGCGGATCTGGTTGTGCCACTGGAGCGTGGTCTGGCTATTCCAGACCGCGCTGTAGTAGTCATCCTGCTCTTTGGCTTGCGCCGCATCAGCGATGCCGTAGAACGCGATCGCGTTCGGCTGTCCGCCGGATTCGGCCAGATGGCGTACGGTGAAGCGGAACTCGTTGGTGGCGTTCGGCGACCAGCCGAAGTTGCCCGCATACGTGGCGTTGTGGAACGTAGAACCTGGTATATCGTTGCGAGAATCGAGGCGAGCGAAGTCCGAGAAGAGATCAAATTGCCGGTACACCGTGCCTGCGGTGATCTCGTTCCGGTACGTGCCGAAGTTACCCGCATCCCCCGAGTAAGTCAGCAATGGCAGCGGTGTCCTGCCGCGGGTGGAGGTGAGGCTGACGACCCCGGCTAGAGCGTCCGAGCCGTACAGGGCGCTATTGGGTTCCCGGAGAACTTCAACCGAGCTGAAACCAACGTTTTCGAGGTTAGCGAATTCGACTCCCCCGCCGATCGTGTTCGCCGGCACGCCGTCGATCAGGACCTTATTGGCATCGGTACTGGCGCCGCGAATGGAGAGGCCCGTGGTGCCGCCGAGTTGCCCAGTCTGCGTCACTTGCAGGCCCGGAACAAGTCGCAACGGCTCTTGAACCTCCAACATGAGCTGGTAGTCGTCCGGGGTGAGCACCGTAATGGCGGCACCAGTCTGGGCTTCAGGCACAGGCGTGCCGGACGCGGTCACGGTAACCTGCTCGGTGAGAGTCGACGTAGCCAACGTGATATCTAACCGGGATTTGCCTGCACCGCGGAAGTAGGCGGAGGGCGAAGTTGTCGTTTGAAAGGAAGCTGCAGCAACCCGCACGCTGTAAAGGCCAGCGGCTGGCAGAGCAAACTCAAAGGAGCCATCGTCACTCGAGGTCGTGTGCGCGACGGGATGGTTGTTCTTCAGCAAATCAACGCTGGCATTCGGGATGAGTGCGCCGAGCGGGTCGTGCACCGCACCCTCGAGACTTTTCACCTGTTGGGCGTGCATTGTCTGGGGCGCGGAAAGCAGGACAGTGGAACCGGTCCACAAAGCCACCTGGATCGCTAAGCATCGTTTGTGGGCGCAGCTGTGCTGCTGCCTGGATGGTGAAGTATGCATGTTCCCCCTCGGGATAGGTGGCAGCAGGGCCGGTATCCTGGCTTCGCGCGTCATCAAGCCTGTGCTGCCTTCCCAGGGCTGTTGCCCCAGTGGCGTTGATCGTCCATGCACGGTTCTCAGCGCTTACAGTTACGGGGTAGTGGCGGATTTGCACCGCGCTTCCCGACCCCCTGCTGTTGGGTTACGTTTGCGAAGCTGACCAAAAGAGCATGAGCTCCGGATGGGATTACGGGTGAAATTGTTTGGCGAGATCCTCCAGGGCGTCAATCGCCACGGGACTCGGGAAATTTACGCGCTTGTCCACGAAATACACCCGTCCTGTGCGCACGGGGGGTAGCGAATCCCAGCCTGGACGCGTCTTGAGGAGCTCCGGGGTGATCTTGCCGCCGCGCATCATCAGCAGGGCTTCGGGAGCGCGCGCGATGACGGCCTCCATGCTGATATGCGGCCATTCCTGATTGATGTCGCTGGTGATGGAGTTTCCACCTGCGACCACGATGATGTCGGTGATGAAGGCTTCTTTCCCGATCGTGATGACGGGGTCGTAGGACACGGGCATGAACACGCTCACGACAGGTTTGCCCCTTACGCTGGCGCGGACTGCGTCAATCCTGGCATGGAGCCGGACAATCAGCGCGGCAGCCTGCGACTCACGACCCGTAGCCTGGCCAAGGCTTGCAAGGGACTGCAGGATGCCTGACATGCCATGAGGATCCACCAGGTACACCGGGATGCCAAGGCGTGCAAACTGGTCGAGCGCCGCTTGACCGTTTTCATGCGGCATCCCGAGGACCAGGTCAGGATGCAGCGAAAGAATCGTCTCGATCGATGGATTGCTGATGGAGCCAACGCTCGGTTTCAGTTTGGCTTCATCCGGGTATTGCACGTAATCACTGACCGCGACCACGTCGTCCGCACCTCCCAGCGCAAACACGCTATCGGTGATGCTGGGAACAAGACAGATAATGCGGTGCGCATGGTCCGGCAGCGTGACCTTGCGCCCGGTTTCATCGACGACCGTGCGACTTGCCATACACCGAAGCGTGGCGAAAAGAACGATCGCGAAGAGCAGCGGGAAGGAGCGCTTCATGCTGACACCAAAAGCGCAGCCCGGGCTTGGCGGACAGCTTGGAGGAAATACTCCGCAACCACTGGATTGGCGCGAAAGTGAAGATGGATATAGCTGCCGAGAACATTGCCCACGCTAAAGCCTTCGGCTTCTTCCTTGCCGGCGAGTGAATACTGCAGGTGGTAGTTGGTCGTAACCACGGGCTGTTCGACAAACCGGGAATAATGAAAGCTATGGCCGCGCACGACGAGTCCAGCTGGTCCGAGCAAACAAGCACGGGTAAGCTCGACCGTCACGTATCCAAATTGAACGAGCTTGCCGGTCATCATGATCGACAAGGGGAGCACGTTCGCCATTTCATGCTTTGTCCCGTCGGCCGAGACGAGGGTGGCGGCGAGATAGATCATCCCGCCGCATTCGGCATAGATCAGCCGACCGGACGCGGCGAAGGCCCGCACGGATCGCAGCATGGAAACATTTGAACTCAGCCTGTCGGCGTAGAGCTCAGGGTAACCGCCGCCCAAGTACAGTGCATCGAGATCTCGCGGGAGTTCACCATCCTTCAAGGGACTGAAATGAACGATCGTGGCTCCTCCCTCGCGCAGAAGATCCAGGTTGTCCTCGTAGTAGAACGAAAAGGCGAGGTCCTGCGGGACACCGATGCGCACAGGTTCGCCGGCGGGTACGCGGCGCGTCCGGTCAAACGACCAGTCCAAGCCGCACTGCAGCGCGAGAATGCGATCAAGGTCAAGATGCCTTTCTGCCAGATTCGCGAGGGTCTCGAGCTCCTGCGCGACGCTGACTAAGTCGGCGCTTTCTCCCGCGGTGCGCAATCCCAGGTGTCGTTCGGGGATGGTGATGGACTCCTCACGCGGTAACCAACCCAAGATCTGCGTGCGACAGGCACCCGCGATTGCGCTTTCAAGCAGCTGGTAATGGCGTTCGCTCGCCACCCGGTTGAGAATCAGGCCCGCAAGCGTCAGGTCGGGATCGAACATCTCAAAGCCGAGCATCACCGCCGCCAGGCTGCGAGCGCTCTTGCTCGCATCAAGCACCAGGATGACCGGCAGCTTCAGCAGTTTGGCTATCTCCGCGCTGCTGCCCACATCTGAATCGCCGCTCTTGCCATCGAACAAGCCCATCATGCCTTCGACCAGAAGTGCGTCCGCATCGTCTGCAGCTTGTGCCACAACGCTCAAGTTGGCCTCGGGCGAAAGCATCCACGTGTCCACATTGCGCGCTGCCCTGCCAGCGATGCGCGTGTGATGGCCTGTGTCGAGGAAGTCAGGGCCGCCCTTGAAAGGCTGAGCACAAAGACCGCGCCGCCGCATCGCAGCCAGAAGGGCAAGGGAAACCGTCGTTTTGCCCACCCCGCTTGAGGTGCCCGCGATCATAAAGCCGTTCATGCCGTCACCGGAGCAGAGTTCACGGACCCCTTGAGAGGGAACGGAAGGCCGGCAACCATCAGGAGCACCGTATCTGCTGTAGCCGCGACGCGCTGGTTGATTTCACCAACAAGATCGCGAAACCGCCGGCCTGACGGGTACGCGGGGACTACACCACTTCCAACCTCGTTCGAGACAAGAATTACAGAAGCAGGGCAACTGCGCAGAGATCGGCAAAGAGCATCAATTTCCTGCTTTTCCGCGAAGGGATCGGTGGAGTGGGCTTCGAGCAAATTGGCTGCAAAGAGCGTCAGACAATCGATCAGAACGCAGTCGCTTTCTTGACCAGCTTGCTCAAGAATCGATGCAAGGTGCAGCGGCTCTTCGATGGTGGTCCAGAAGCTGGGCCGCTCGGCGCGATGCCGCTCGATTTTGGCGTGCATCTCCGCATCCTCGTGACGTTCCGCCGTGGCCACAAACGTCACATGCTGGCAGTGCACCGCCAGCTCCTGCGCGAAGCGGCTCTTGCCGCTGCGCACCCCTCCGAGGACCAAAGTCACAGACTTTGTCAGACACCGCTGCATCACGTCGCTCCTTGTGAGCAAGACGAAAAACTCATCTCGCTTACTGAGCGGGAAAATTCACAGGCTGTCAGCCGCATCACCAGAACGGTGAACGGATATGACCCTTCGACTCTCCCAGCGAAGTCGAAGCAAGCCCAACCACATCTGACCGGTCTCCTGACTTACGCTTCAACGAGCTTGAACGGCCTTCCCAGAACAGTTCGTTCCAGTGGCTTCATCCAGATTAGCCAAGCTCTCGACGTTTACAGTTACGCGGTAGCGACGGATTCCCACCGTCTTCCCGACATCAGATTGTCATCACTATACCGTTCGGAGAGCTCGCGTCAAAGTAAAGCGTCTGGGTGAGAGCTGCCAAGCTGTCAACTCAGAACAAATCCCAAGCAGCCTCGGCTGGACAAACATGCCATCGAACTAAGAAACCGACCTGTCCCAGGACGTCTTCTCCCAGCTCCAGCCGCGTCTGCACTGCTGTGGTCCGATGTGCCTTTGCTGGGCAGGCCGAGCATAGCGACAGCATCAGGTTCAGTAGACATTCGCTCGGCATGCGAGGATGTAAACTGATTGAGCGCCTGTCACGGCCTGAGGTATTGCACACGCGGCACCAGTAGCCGTCTCGCCCCAAAACCACTTCCCGCAGCCCTCTAAATGGCTCTGCAAAGTTCCGGTAGCCACATGAAGTTGGGCTCAACACAAACGGAGCGGGTCATGTCAGAGTCCAAGTGGCGTCAGTTTGAAGGCGAAATCATTCTCTGGGCAGTGCGATGGTACTGCCGCGATGGCATCAGCTATCGCGATCTCGAGCAGATTATCGGTGAACGCGGCGTCTCCGTAGATCATTCCACAATCTACCGCTAGGTTCAAAAGTTTGCGCCGAGAACCGGCTACGTTGGCAGTGGCGTCGCCCGCAGTCGACGAGCTGGCGAGTCGATGAGACTTACGTGAAGGTGCGCGGCAAATGGACCTATTTGTATAGAGCTGTCGACAACGTAGGAAACACCCTCGATTTCTATCTCTCGCCGACACGGAACGCCAAAGCGGCGAAGCGGTTTCTTGGCAAGGCGCTGAATGGTTTGAAGGACTGGGAGAAGCCGGAGGTTATCAACACGGACAAAGCGCCGACTTACGGTATCGCCATCTCAGAGCTGAAGGCCGAAGGCAAATGTCCTGAGAAGACGGTGCATCGACAGGTCAAGTATCTGAACAATGTCGTAGAGGCCGATCATGGCAAGCTGAAGCAACTCATCCGTCCCGTGCGAGGTTTCAAGACGCTGAAGACAGCCTATGCGACGATAAGAGGGTTTGAGGTGATGCGGGCCCTACGCAAGGGCCAAGCCGCAATCTTCAATCTCACGCAGGACATCCGCGGTGAAGCTCGTATCGTCGAACGCGCTTTCGGCATCGGTGAAAGTGCGCTCGCGGAGGCCGTCGCTTTCTTCGGTGAACACCTCACACTCCAGGCTGCTTGACGTGTGGGTCGGAAAACGTATCGGACTCCGTCCGTCAAGCCTGATGTTTGCAACAGAGCCACCGTGCCTAAGGTTACTCTCAATGCGCTGAGCGTGAGCGATGTTGTAGTGGGCGTTTGCGCATGAGCGACCGTCGCTACCAAAACGCTGAGACACGCAGTGACCAGCATCGAGGGAATACGAGGCATGACAACCATGAGCCTTTCTCCTTTCGGCCTGGTCACCCGTCCTCAATGCCTATGTTGGAGCGTGCAAGATGGCATAACATGATTGGAAAGCTTACACCTCCTGCACGAATAAAAGCAGCTTTATTTAATAAGTTTCAGGTGGAGCAGGTCGTAGCTCAATGTGCTTCGTAGGTTCTCGTTCACTTTTGGTGAATTGCTTCAATGAGGTTACGGCCTCATTCCGCGGGCAAATACAGGTCGAGTGGAGTAAGCGCAGTTTAAGCAGGTCGAAGCCGGATTCATGCATACATCCGCCGCTTGATCGACTTCGCCGGTGGCTTTGTCTTTCAACCATACCGTTGCTCTAGGGTGATTGTCGCGATCTCTCAAGAGGAGAACAGGGCCTGCATGGTCCAACAAGTTAGCCAAACTAAGTGGACCGAATTGTCCCTTAGAGGGAGGCCGTAAAGAAGCTGGGGGCCTGATTTCGGTAGTTTGGTCTGGCCCACCTTCGGCAGTTAAGTTTGGCCCACTTGGAAGTAGCTGGCTGGGCTTCGTGGATGGAGCAAAGGAAGCGTAGCTGGCTGACCAGGAGGGACAAGGTGGAGCTATTCGAGCAGATACGCCGTGAGTACGAATTCGGCGTGGGGACCATTGCCGGAGTATCGAGGAAGCTGGGCGTGCACCGGCGGATGGTGCGCGAGGCATTGCACAGTTCGGTGCCAGCCGGCGCCAAGCCGCAGCAGCGGCAGCTCCGCAAGCTGGCGGAAGTATCAGCATGCATCGATCGGATCCTGATCGAGGATCGGCAGGCGCCTCCGAAGCAACGACACACGGCGCACCGCATCTGGCAGCGGCTGAGGGCCGAGGTGGCTGGTTTCGATGGAAGCGAGCGTACGGTGCGTGCTTATGTTCAGCGCCAACGCCGGCAGTTAGGGCTTACGGGACGTGAAGTGTATGTGCCGCAGAGCTACGACTGGGGCGTAGAAGCGCAGATTGACTGGTACGAAGCTTGGGCGATTCTCAGCGGCGAACGGATCAAGCTGCAGGTTTTCGAACTGCGCTCGATGGCCAGCGGGGCAGCGTTTCACCGAGCCTATACGCACGCAACCCAGCAGGCATTTCTGGAAGCTCACGAACGGGCATTCCGCTATTTCGACGGAGTCTTCCGGCTCCTGCGCTACGACAACCTCGGCAGTGCGGTGAAGAAGATCCTGCGAGGATATCAGCGGGAAGAGACCAGCCGCTTCATCGCCTTCCGGTCACACTGGCACTTCCAGAGCGAGTTCTGTAACCCGGCACGCGGGAACGAAAAGGGCGGCATAGAAGGGGAAGGCGGATATTTTCGACGCAACCACTGGGTGCCGCTGCCGGAGTTTCGAGACATCGAAGAGCTGAACACATATCTAGAGAAGTGCTGCCGACAGGACCAGCATCGGGTCCTAAGTGGCCGCACCGAAACAGTAGGCGCAGCGATGCTCCACGAGCAGCCGCACCTGTTGCCACTCGCGCCCGAGTCCTTCGAGCTGGCAGAAACAAGCTTTCCAACGGTGGACGGACTGCGCTGCGTGCGTGTGCGAACGAATCGCTACTCGATTCCCCTGCCACCAGGTACGAAGGTGGAAGCCAGGGTGCAAGCCGACATCGTTGAGCTATGGCATCAAGGCAAACGCGTGGCGCGGCATGAACGCAGTTACAGCCGCCAGCAGCAGATCCTCGATCTGGAACATTATCTCGACGTTCTGCGCAAGAAGCCCGGAGCATTGGCTGGATCGACGCCGCTGGCGCAGTGTCGCCAGGCTGGGCGCTGGCCTGAGTGCTTCGATCGACTATGGCAAGCGCTGATCTCGCGTCATGGTCGCCAGCAAGGAACACGGCAGATGATCGAGTTGTTGTCGCTCGGAACTGCGCAAGGCTGGGATCGATTGCGGATCTCTGTCGAATAGGCGCTGTCGCTGGGCTGCCACGATGTGGCCGCAATCCGACATCTTCTGGTTGCCGGATCACTGACCAGACCCGCGGTGGAAGCAATCGAACTTGGCGCTCTATCTCGTTACGAGCGCCCGCAGCCAGTCATCAGCGGCTACGATCAGCTGCTGACGGAAGTACAAGCATGAACGCAGTCGTCGAGAACCTGGAGAAGGCAGCAGTCGAGCAACAGTGTCGAGTTCTGCGCCTGCCCGCCATCGCAGAGCAATGCGCCACCATGGCCGACACAGCCATCAAGCAGCGACAGACGTACCTGCGCTATCTGGAAGCTCTGTTATCTGTCGAGTTGGAAGAGCGCGAACGGAACACCATCGCCAGGCGAATCAAAGACGCAAAACTGCCGCGGATGAAAACACTGGAAGAGTTCGACTTCAGTGAGGCCCCACAGGTCCATGCCACTCGGATCCACGAGCTGGCTCAAGGTGGTATATCGAACGAGCTGAACCGATCATCCTGATCGGCGACAGTGGCACAGGTAAGACGCATCTGCTCACCGGCCTATGCGTGGCGGCCTGTCGTCAGAAACGACGCGTGCGCTTTGCTACTGCTGCCGCACTGGTCAACGAGTTAGTTGAAGCCAAACAGCAGTCACAGTTGCGCCGCGTGCTGGCGCGGTGGGAACGGTATGAGCTGATCGCCATCGACGAGGTCGGCTACGTGCCCATGGCCGAGTTGGGTGCCGAGTTCCTCTTCCAGGTCATTGCTGAACGAGCGGAAAAAGCCGCCATCATCCTGACCACCAACCTGCCCTTCTCCGAGTGGACCCAGGTGATCCCAAACGCCCGTCTTTGCAAGGCGTTGCTCGATCGCATCACGGACTGCGCACATATCCTCGAGCCCGGCACGGATAGCTACAGGTTCCGGCGCACAGTCGAGAAAGGTAAGACCAAATCGACGGGCTGAGTGCAGCCCTCGATGGAGTTCAGGCTTCCGCTACGCTCCAGCCCGAACTCCATCGCCTCTCCAACCCACGACCCTGCCCATCAAACTGCCACAGATCGGCCAGAGTTAACTGCCGCAGATGAGCCAAAATTAGTTGCCAAACTCAAGCGACCTGCTGCTGGTCGAGAAGCTCAAGCACATGCTCTTCGGCAGCAAGAGCGAGAAGGTGCTCCGCCAGATCGAACAGCTTGAGTTACAGATCGAAGATCTCGAGGTTGCCACTGCAATCGAACAAGTACAACCTGTGGCTCGAGCCGAGCGTCTAGTCCCAACCAAGCCCTTCCGCCGGCCCTTGCCCGATCATCTTCCGCGCGAGATCCACACGCATATGCCAGCCCATGAGGCTTGCCCTGACTGTGGAGGCCGACTGCGCGAGCTGGGCCAAGATGATGCCGAGATGCTGGAGTATGTGCGCTCCAGCTTCAAGCCGGGGTCCCCGCGGACAGGTCTTCGTCCGTGGGGTGGAAGGTGTTGCGTCATGTGCGCCCCAAGCTGAGCTGCGATGCCTGCGACCGGATCGTGCAGGCACCGGCACCTTCGCGGCCTATCGACCGCGGCCTCGCGGGACCTGGTCTGCTCGCGCACGTGCTGGTCTCGAAGTATGCCGATCATCAGCCGCTCTATCGGCAGTCGGAGATCTATGCCCGTGAAGGCGTCGACCTGGATCGCTCGACGCTGGCCGGATGGGTCGGCGCAACCAGCGAGCTGTTGACTCCACTGGTTGAAGCTGTACGCGATCACGTTCTGGCGGCAAGCAAGCTGCACGCTGACGACACCCCGGTCCCGGTGCTCGAGCCCGGCAACGGTAAGACCAAGACCGGAAGACTCTGGACCTATGTCCGCGATGATCGGCCTTCCGGCGATACGATCCCACCCGCAGTGTGGTTCGCTTACTCGCCGATCGAAAGGGTGAGCGTCCCGGGCAACATCTCAAGCTCTACCGAGGTGCACTCCAGGCCGATGCTTACGCCGGGTTCCACCATCTTTACGACGGTGGAGCGATCTACGAAGTGTGGAGTGCCCGGCTTGAAATGTGCCAGTGGATAAGAGAGACACTGGACAAGGAGAGCATATGGGACGAGGCAAGAAGTACCAGCCTGAGCAGGTGGTGAACCTGCTGCGACAGATCGAAGTGGCCGTAGCGAACGGCAAGACGACGGCTTTGGCGTGTAAGGACGCCGGGATCGTGGAGCAGACGTACTTCCGCTGGCGCAAGGAATACGGCGGGTTACAGGTGGACCAGGCGAAGCGGCTGAAAGAGTTGGAGCAGGAGAACTCGAAGCTGAAGCGTCTGGTGGCGAACCTGAGCCTGGATAACCTCGTGTTGAAGGACTTCGCCTCGGGAAACTTCTAAGCCCTGAGCGACGACGGATCGCAACAGACCATGCCCAGCAGCAGCATGGGATGACGGAGCGCAGGGCATGCCGACTGGCCAACCAGCCGCGCGGCACGCAGCGCTATCGTGCAATACGGCGTGAAGGCGAAGATGCACTCACACAAGCGATCATCCTGCTTGCCAGCCAGTACGGCCGTTATGGGTATCGCCGGATCACGGCGTTGCTCAAGCGAGCTGGCTGGCAAGTGGGCAAGGATCGCGTGGAGCGTATCTGGCGTCGCGAGGGGCTGAAGGTACCGCAGAAGCAGAAGCCACGAGGACGTCGGTGGCTCAACGATGGATCGTGCGTGCGGCTAAGACCGGAGCGGCGGAACCATGTGTGGAGCTACGACTTCGTCAGCACACGGACGCATGATGGCCGCAGCGTGCGGCTGCTCAACCTGATCGACGAACACACGCGCGAGAGCTTGCTGGTGCGTGCAGAACGCCACTGGTCCAGCTCCAGGGTCATCTCTGCGCTGGCCGATGTGATGGTGATGAAGGGAGTGCCGGAACATCTTCGCTCGGACAATGGGCCGGAGTTCGTCGCCAAAGACCGACAGATCGCCGTCCTTGTTCCCGCATTGGTTGTCCGACATTGGTGGCAGGCCCCTCTGCACAATCAGAGGGCACAACTTTTGAAGCTGCTTCTCCTGGTACGAGGAAATCAGCGGATCATGGTCATCAACACCCTTGGTATCTATAGCAAGTCCATTCAAAACGCAACAATTGGTACTTTTGCCAAGGTTGAAGCCGGAGTTGAGCAGTAGAGGTTTGGCAATTGGGCGCCCCTTTTCGAAAGCTCGGAATAGATACTTGCACCGGCCACCGACCTTCACATAGGCTTCCTCTACGTGCCGGTAAGCAGCTCGACAGCTTTTTATCAGCGCCAGTCTTTGCTCCAATTCCGGCGCATCCCGACGCACTCAGCTCATCATGGTGAGCGGGTCAACTTCCACTCCACGCTCCTGCATTCTTTTAAAACAAGTTTCGGTTTCCTAGCGTCCCGCATCCGGATTATGCGATGTAGAAAATGACCAACTCAAATGGCGATCAGCGCCCTTTCAGCTCGACGCCAAGCCGCTTCTATATCTTCACGGTCCATCGTTACTAGCGGTCTGCTGGTCGCGGTTTCCCACACAGCACCTGCTTGCTTCAATAAGGCCTCTCTATCCGTTGAAGATTCCATTTTAGATGAGAGGCGTCCAATGGTAGAAAGCAGCCGAATGAGAACTGCCGGATTGTCTGCAGCCGCCTGCCGTATTTGATCGAAGGATTGCTTGATCAAACGCGGGAGGAGAAGCGGACGTACTTGCAAGCGCAGGTTACCATGCGAGTCGTACCAATCGTTTCCGACAGACTGTGCCCCTGCCAGGATGGTCAACGCTTCGCCCAACAAATCTACGCTGGCAACGCCAGTGAACGTATCGTTGACCGCTGGACTGAGTGCGCGAATCGCAATCTCGACAATTTGTGCGATGCCGAATTCGAGATCCTGAGCCAGAACGCGGTGGCGTCCCAATTCAATCTTCTTCACGACAACCGGTGTGAGACTCGATACTGCGGTGGACGGTGCGATGATTGCAAGCACCTCTCCTTCGAGTACAAACTGGCCGGGTCGGAACAGGATAGAGATCATTGCTCCCGCCTTCGAGGCAACGCTCACAAGTGCGAGATGATCGATCCCCTGCACGTAACCACTCGAAGGACTAACTACAGTTGCGTTGTCAGTCACTAGAAGTTGTCCGTTGGAGGACGCGCTGAAGTCAACGCGAGGCTCGCCCCTGGGCTCCAGAAATACGACTTCGACCGCCCTACGAAGGTCGTCGACAATCCGCCCGATGGCATCCGGATTTTGAATCAGTACCGCAACACGGTGGCTGTAGAAGACCAGAAAGCCGAAGGCACCCAGGACGAGGAACCAACTCATGATGAGTGAGACCTGCGGAATAAAAGATGACTGTGCGTCCTGGTGGGTGACGAGGAAGACCAGAAAGACATAGATGAACGCAGCCATAAAGATGCCGATGCAGGCTTGTGTCACCCAGTCCTGCACGAATCGATATAGCAGACGCGGGCCGAACAAATTGGCCACCATCGAGAGAACAAGCAGTGCTACCGAAAAGATGAGAGCCAGCACCGTGCTGACGCAGCCCAGCATCGCACCCAGGATTGCTCGCGCATCGTCAATGCTGCCCATCGTGAACCACTCGGGCAGGTGGATGATGTGATTGGCGGCGAGCATGTCCGGGATCATGGTGATCCCGAACAGAAGGACTGCTGCCAGCGACATCTTGAGCGGCACCAGCCAGAGATTTACGTTCGACTTGGGGAAAGTAAAGCGGAAGCTGGGCAAGAGTCACTCCGATGCGAAGAGTAGTTCAACGGACCTAAAGCCGGTCGTTTCGCACATTCGCACAGTAGATTCACAAAACTGCCGAAGGCTATGACTTTACCGTCCTCGAAAGGAATCGTAAACTGGCGTTCGCCCAAACTGTCATTGGCATGTTCCCACGCCGGGAAACCTCACGTCGAAGCCAAATCCAACGGAGGAGTGGCAAGAGTACTCCATGCTGTTCGATAGTTGTAAGCTCTCTATGGCGAGACCTCATCGCGAAAGCGGTATCCCACAGAACTATCCGTCAGGATATACGTCGGTCTTGCGGGATCATCCTCAAGCTTTTTCCGCAGTTGGTTGACTATCACGCGAAGATATTCCCTTTCCTGGCCGTAGGTTGGTCCCCATACGCTGTTGAGAAGGTGATCATGTCGCATGGGACGGCCGGCGTGTGCCATCAGAGCCCGCAGAGTTTCGTACTCTTTCGGCGTGAGGTGTATCTCGCTCCCGCGCTTCTCCACGCGGCGGCGGCTCGGATCAAGGACAATCTCACCTATGACGAGCAGGGCATCAGGTAATACGGGCGGGATGTTTCGGCGACGGATCGCGGCCCTGATTCGGGCGGTTAGTTCTCCGATCCGAAAGGGCTTGGTGATGTAGTCGGTGGCCCCGGAGTCCAAAGTCTCGATGATATCCTCCTGTTCGTCGCGTACCGTCAGCATGATGATCGGCAGTCCAGGGAAGCTATGAGCCATTCGTTTACATGCTTCTTTACCCCCCATGCCGGGCATGTTGATGTCCAGGAGAACGGCGTCATAATCGACCATCCTGAGTCTTGTTAGAGCATCCTCGCCGTTGTGAGCATCTCCCACGGCGAAGCCCAGCGCCCCAAGCGTCTCAAACAGGCTCTGCCGGATGCCGGCGTCATCTTCGACGATTAGGATCTTACTTTTCGGGTTCATAGCACGGTCTCCTGCTTGAGGCGCGGCAGCGCGATCGCAAAGGTAGTTCCAGTGGCCGGATCACTTTCAACCCAAGCTCTTCCTTGATGCGCCTCTGCGATTCGGCGCACGACCGATAGCCCGATCCCACTGCCCGCGACTGTCTTCGCAGAAGATGCACAGCGATAGAATCGCCGAAATACCTTGTCCCGTTCGTTTGGAGGAATAAAGGAGCCTTCGTTCGTCACCAAGATGATGGTCTCGTGATCACCTTCCTCCAAGGACATCTGGGGGAATGAATCTGCCTTGCCATATTTGTGAGCGTTGTCTAACAACTGCGATAAGGCCATGGACAGGAGTCTCCGATCGGCTGCGACAAAGACTCCTCGTTGCACCGGAGCTTTGCGTGCGGGCAATCCTGCGGAGTCCTGCGCTTCACTCTCGCGCAACGTTTCCAAAAGTTCGCCAAGATCGATCGGCTCGCGGTGCAGCTTCAAATTTCCGCTTTCGAGTTTAGCGGTCGTCAACAGGTGATTCGACAGATCTGTGAGCTGGGTCGCTTGTTTGTCGATGAGCATGACCAATCTCTGTTCCGTACCGGAGAGGGTTCCCATCTCCAGCAAGCCGGAGCTTGAGGCACGAATGGTGGTCAAGGGGCTTTTGAACGCGTGGGCCAGACCGTCGAGGATAGCCGAGCGGAGCTGCTCGCTAAGTCGGGCCGCTTCTGCTCTTGACTCTGTTGTAAACGAACGGGCTCGTTCTATCGCGATTGCCGAGAGCGCGGCAAGCGCGTCAACAGACTTCGCGTCTAGAAGATGGTGGTACACCACCACTGCTCCTATCGCCTTCGTTCCACTGCGCAAAGTTCGCCTTGAGATGCCGCAAGATTCGTCGTCGTCACTCAGTTCTGCCAGATAGACTGCCCGAACTTCTTCGACATTGAGGCCGCAATCGCCGCTCCTCGAAAGGCGCATATCGTAGGAGTTCCACAGGGCCACCCCCCGGGCGTTCACTGCGCGCTGGAGTAGCAGAGTCAGGTTCCTGTCGACATCTTTCATGGGATCGATCAGAAGAAACTGTTGGCTGATCTCGTACAGCATCTGAACGCGCGCCTGCTGGCGCTCGGCCTCGCGGGCAAAGATACCCACTCGGATGGATAGCTTGCTGACCAGAAGTGCGGCCGCTTCAAACGTGATGAGCGCCACCCAATCGTGCGAGTCTGAGATATAGAACTCGAAGAGGGGATCGGTAAAGAAGTAGTCCAGGCACGCCACGGAAACGATCGACGCAAAGCTTGCCTCCACGAATCCCCATCGAAGAGCAATTGAGACGACGAGAAAAAGATGAACGGATGTCGCTGACGAGAGATTCAAATGAAAGCGAAACGCAATCAGGCTAAGTATGAGTGAAAGAACGCACCCCACGACGGCGCGGCGCACGCTGACCCACTTGATCCGACGTCCCATAGAAAAGAACTTCCACAGAAAGCATAGACGTTTTCCCGTAAGGAAACCGTTAAGAGAAGCCTTATGCCTGCCTAACGGTTTTCACGGTTCACTGGAAGTGTTGGTCATCTCGACAACATGAGGTGATTGAAATGACAGTCGTTGTAGGTAATTTCTTGGCCAAGCGCAAGTCCGCTATGCTCGCCGACCCAACAGAGGCCGGCCGCCAGCGCAGCTCCGACCTGTTCGACCTTTGCATACCCTCGGCAGCACGTTCGGCGAACAGTGTCTCCGCGTTCGCACTTGCAATGCTGTGTGCCGTTCTGCTTGCCATGCCACTCGGAGCGCTCGCACAGTCGACTTTCGGCAGCGTCCGCGGAGCGGTCCAGGACGCCTCAGGAGCGGCAATTCCGGGCACCCAACTCGTCCTGCACAGTGTTGATGAGAATACGGACAGAACCTTTACTAGCGACTCTTCCGGGAACTTTCTTTTCGAGAACGTGAAGGCCGGCAAATACAGCCTTAAAGCTCATCACGAAGGCTTTGCGGACACACTCACATCGGGGATTGTAGTAGAAGCACGTCAAGATTTGAGATTGGCAGCTACGCTCAACGTGGCAGCACAGACGACTACCGTTGAGGTCTCCGCGGGAGCTGATCAGATCAACACCGAAAACGCGACAATCAGCGATTCGAAGACCAACATTGAGATGACGCAGCTCCCGTTGAACAATCGGGCCACAACAACCAGCCCGCTCGGGGCGCTGGGGCTCTCTCCCAACGTTCAGACCGACAGTTCCGGCAACATTGCCCTCGGCGGAGCAAGTTCGTCGATGATCAACTTTTCCGTTGACGGCATCTCTACAGCGAACGTTCGTCAGAACGGCGCATTGCAGGATGCCTACCCGTCCCAGGAGGGGATCGCGGGCGTCAAGGTCACGGCCTTTAACAATAGTGCGGAGTTTTCGCAGGTCGGCGATGTGACCTTCACCACCAAGAGTGGAAGCAATGCGTATCACGGCAGCGTCTTCGAGTATCTGCAAAACCAAGCGTTGGACGCGGCACCATTTGGCTTTCCCGGCAAACTCCCAAAGAAATTTAACACCTTCGGCTTCTCGCTCGGAGGTCCGGTGACCATCCCGCACCTCTACGACGGCCACAATAAGACGTTCTTCTTTGCGGACTATGAGGGCAACCGCAGGAGCACGGCGACGCTCCAGCAATTTCTTCTGCCTTCCGCTGCTGATCGCACCGGCGATCTTACCGATATCGGTGGTCCAATCATTGCGCCCAGCGCGATCAACCCGACTGCCAAGGCTTTGCTGTCATATATTCCTGTGCCGAACGCATCTGGCGGCGGGGTCTACAACTACGAGAACTACCAGCCTACTCCGTCGCGGACCGATGGCGCAGATCTTCGCATCGATCAGACCATCGGCACCAAGCAGTCGCTCTATGCACGCTTTAGCCGAAAGAACATTACTGAAGACTTTGCTAACCCGTTCCTGCCCGACGACGCCGACAGCGTTCACAATCGCAGTCTTCTCGTATCGGACACTTACACCATCACACCGAAACTCCTGAACGAGTTCCGCTATGGCTTTACCAACGTCATCACCAGCGTTAACTTTCCCATTCAGGGGTCGACGGCGTTAAGCGACTTGAATCTGACTGGAGTGAACATCAGCCAGCATCCTCTGACGCATGCCTTTCCCACCTTCAACTTCAATGCGGGGACTGGCTTCAATACTAATCTCAGCAGTGGAAGCATCATCGGTAGAGACAAGGCGGGTGTTACTCAGTCGAAGACAACTCAATTCAGCGACAACGCCACCTTTAGCCTTGGGAAGCACACGCTTAAAGCTGGCTTGGACATCCGTCACGTGCGTTACTTCGACCTGGAGAGCTTTGCGCCGGAATTTGCCTCGGACGACTTCGGGACCTTTGTCTTCCAGCCGACTTTCACAGGAAACGCCTTCGGAGACTTCCTTGAGGGTGCTCCTACAAACCTCTACTTCGCCGTATCGAGCCCTGATGTCGGCGGCACAGCGACGCAATACAGCTTCTTTGGCCAGGATGAATTCCAAGTTAACAGCCGTCTGACGATCAGCTACGGCCTGCGTTGGCAGGTACTCCCCGGCTTCCAGGAAGACGGCGGAAATCTGGCCAATTTCGACCAAAGAACCAACGCAATTGTCGTTCCCGATGCGCTTGCGGGTTACCTCAAAAGCCAGAGCATCACGGCCTCGAATAACGCCTTTCAGCAATCGTTCAACGCCTGCCCCTCTGGCACTTTGGCAGGGACTGTGCTGAACGGTGTGCCATGCACGGCTTATCTTACTGCCAGTCAAGACCATCTGCCTCAGAGCTTGCGCAATATCTACAAGGGTGACTTTCAGCCGCGCATCTCCTTAGCCTACCGTCCGTTCAACGACACCAAGACCGTTGTGCGTGCAGGATTCGGTATTTATACGATGACGAACCTGGGCCCACTCTCTTTCAACAACAGCGGTAACCCGACCTCCAGTCTGTTTAATTACACCAATAGCAACACCGCCGGAGCAAACACGCCGCAGATCGTCTTCCCGAATACGGCTCCTCCGACCTCAGGTGGCGTGACCTTTGGAGGCGGCGGTCTAGATCAGGGGGTCACTCCGACATACCGCGATCCACAATCCAACCAGTGGAATCTGACGGTGGAGCGGGAGATCACCAATAGTACGGTAGTGCGCGCCAGCTATGTAGGCATGCACTCCTACCGGTTGAACTTGACCGAGGACCTGAACCAGATTGCAGCTAGCCCGACTCCTTACAACACTGGCGCTACGGCTGGCCCGTTTGTCGATAAGCGCGCTCCCTACCAAAACTGGACGACTCTGCTCAGTACGTTCAATGCGGGCGAGGATAACTACAAAGCGTTTGTGATTGAAGCCACGCGACGGATGGAGCACGGTCTCTACTTCAGCGCGAACTACACCCTCGCTCACAATGTTGCGGACAACCAGGGCGATGCTCCAAGCGCCTTCGCCGGCGAGGTCAACTATGGCTCGGCGATCACCGACCGCTTCCACATCAAACAGGACCTGGGTAATGTGGAGGGAACCCGGAGGAATCGCATGTTGTTGACAGGCGTCTACCAGCTTCCATTTGGCAAGGGGCGTGCCTTCATGAACGGGAATCCCATCGCAGATGCCGTTCTCGGCGGCTGGGACTTGACAACGATTACGTTGCTCGAATCCGGCCCATGGCTAACACCCACCCTCAGCAGCTCAGCCGACCAATCAAACACGAATGCTGAAGGGCGTGGAACCGTGATTAGGCCAGACGTAGTTTCCAAGAACTACTACACCGGTCAGTCCAGGGCCGCATACTTCAACGTGAAGGCATTTGCTCCCACCCCTACAAATGCCGGTCGCATCGGCAACGCGGGTGTTGGCATACTGCAAGGGCCAGGGACAGAAACCGTCAGTCTGGGCGTTGCCAAGCAGTTCCATATCTTCGAGAGAGTGAATGGGCGGTTCGAGACCACGTTTACGAATGTCTTGAACCATACCAACTTCGCACCGCCAGCCACTGCTATCGACAACTCTCAGTTTGGTGCGTTGACTGCTCCGCAGACGGCGGAAAACGCAGGCAATCGCACCGGACAGGCGGCATTAAGAATCGACTTCTAGAACTGAGTGATTGAAACCACGGTCGAGAAGATTCTTTCTTCTCGACCGTGCTTTTTCTCCACGACCGCTGAGGATTTAGACATGGCCATCAGGACGATCGCAAATGGGTCTTCTGATTCTGACTATCACCTTAGTGGCTCCGATTGGCAGCGCGACGACGCTCCATCGGCATCCTCTGAGAGAGGGCATCGCGACTATCGCCGTGAAAGTCAACGGCATCTCCTTACGAATGCTCGTCGACACGGGTGCCCAACGTTCCTTAAGCAAGGGGATGAATCTATCAACCCCGCTCAATGAAGAGGCTGCATTGCTCCCGGCTCGCGTACACTCCGGCATGCTGCCCGGCAGACGACCCGAGATCCTCAACTTCGAAAGCTCGGAGGTGCAGACGCCCACCAATGCACGTCCAATCAACAAAGGGTGATCCGGCTATGAATCAAGAAGCTATCCGCAAGTATGTGGTCCCCATTACAGCGCTGTTGTCCTTTGTCTCCTTCTGGCGAGCGTCAGCGATCGTTCTATGCGATCTTGGATCTTCGGCCTACTACGTAGGAGGCATCTCCGAGAAGGCCATCGGCAAATCCGCTCCCTGGTTCATCCTAGCGGTGATGCTCTTCTCCTATGCGGTGCGTTCGATCTACATCGAGAGCTGCAGCATGTTTGTGCGTGGCGGCGTTTATCGCGTCGTACACCAGGCCCTTGGAGGGACAGCGGCAAAGTTCTCCGTTTCCGCCTTGATGTTTGACTATGTCTTGACAGGACCCATCAGCGGGGTTAGCGCCGGACTCTATCTCGGTGCACTGATAAACGAACTTGGAGAACACTTCCATCTTGCATGGATGCACGTACCGCAGGCTTTCTTTGCCGCAGCCGTCGCAGCACTCGTGACAATCTACTTTTGGTACACGAATCGGGTCGGGATTCCCTTTTCCAGTACACGGGCGTTGCGCATCATGCAGTTGACGACCGTGATGGTCGTCCTGCTGATCGCCTGGTGTATCTACACGATGCTGACGAAGGGCTTCCATCCGGTTCCATCGCCGACCCGCGAACATTTCCAATTTAGTGAGACCGCCTTGGGATGGCTTAAGGGTACGGCTGCGCCAACCTTCACGCTGGTAGCCGTGGTGATCGGGCTCGGGCACTCGGTGCTCGCACTCAGCGGAGAGGAGTCGTTGGCGCAAGTCAACCGCGAGATCGCGGCACCAAAGCAAAAGAACCTGCAACGGACGGGATTGATCGTGTTTGTCTATAGCCTGGTATTTACGTCTCTGGTTTCGTTCTTCGCGGTGATGTTGATCCCCGATGCGGAGCGCGCGAAGTACTTGGACAACCTAATCGGCGGCCTATCAATGTTTATGGCTGGGCCTTATGCGCTACGCCTCGCATTCCACTGCTTTGTTGTTCTGGTCGGCGTTCTGATTCTCTCGGGTGCTGTGAATACGGCAATAATCGGCTCCAATGGCGTACTGAACCGGGTGACCGAGGACGGCGTCTTGCCGCCCTGGTTTCGCAATCCTCACCCGAACTACGGAACAACGTACCAGATCATCAATCTGATCGTCGGTCTTCAACTGCTGACCATTGTGCTCAGCCGAGGAAATGTAGACATGCTGGGCGAGGCGTACGCTTTTGGCGTCGTCTGGAGCTTCAGCATGAAAGGTCTGGCTGTGGTGGTGCTACGCTTCACGCATCCAGAGGCGGACCGATGGAAATTTCCTTTCAATCTGAGGCTGGGAAAGCGAGAAATCCCTGTGGGACTGATCGCCACAACGGCCGTCCTGTTTACGCTCGCGATCGTCAACCTCTTCACCAAGGAAGCCGCCACCATCGCCGGTGGCGTCTTCACGATCTTCTTTTTTGTGGCGTTTACTCTCTCAGAAAAGAAGTATGGCAAGGAGCGCCGGGTGCTCAAAACCAAGAGGCTCGCCGACAAACACCGCCCTTTTCCGGAGACCTCTATCGAAGCTTTCCGTTTGGAGGTTAGAGAGGATCTCTCGCCTTCATCACTCAATGTCAAGGCGGGATGTGCGCTCGTTTGCGTAACTCAAGAAGGCGAGATGTTAAGCCTCGGCCGGGCGCTTGCGGATGAGACGGTCAAGGACCAGGAAATCGTGGTGACATGGGTCAAGCCAATCACGATCAGCGACGCGGAAATTCAAGCGAAGCCAGAGCTGGCCTTTGACAGCAAATCCACGCGCATCTTCAGCCAAGTGGTCGACGATGCGGAGGAGATTGGCAGACCGGTTAAGCTTCTGTCACTGCACGGACAGGATCGCAGCTTGGTACTCCTCTCCGCGTCGCAACAGCTTGAAGCTGGAAGCCTATGGCTCGATGCTTCAAGTGACACCCTAGAAGCCCAAAAAGCCGGGCTGCTCGCATCTTGGAATGCGATGCCGAACCGGGAAGGTACCTTGAAAGTAATGATCGTTGGGAACGTGGATGGACAGACCGCAGAGTTCGCGCTTTCCTAGGGGAAGACAGCGAGAAAGCCGCGAATCATCTGCCCCAATTGAGGAAGCTCGCTCCTGGCTCACGCCCTCTCAATTGGGCTCTACTGCAGTAACCGAAGACTGTGAAGCCCAGGGTGAGGCAGAGGCGGTTAGGATGAAGTTTATATCCAAGCGTAAACCCAGACAAGATCGTGGATCTCGGCGCGAAGCAGAGTTATGTGTATTAAGCACGTGAAGGTTGTGTTTCTAAACAGCTAGGTATCAGACGTGCAGCGAAGAGATCTTATCCGGATAGCGGAGCCTATGAAAACGAACTTTTCCCCAGGAGCGAAAAAGGAGGTGGAAGTAGGGCACGGGCAACAGCTTGGCGAGCGCGCGGCCAGCCATCGGGCGCGTGCGTTCGACTGGCACTTGGGACAGTGCCGGTGGCGGCCCGAGTTGGTGACGGGCACGTCAGCTCGCCAATTGTTTTCCATGCCCGCAAATCGATAGGTCTTCGGCTTCAGCCAGCGCCAGTACTCGCCCAGGCTGGCCAATACCCGTTGGTCACAATGACTTGTGTCGTGAGCTGTCTTCAGCTCTACTGATCCTTGCCGCGAGGAAAAGCGAGTCTTCAGGACCGGATATTCACCAGGCCGCGCGCGGCGCCAGGACTTCCGGCGGGCTGCGGGGCACGCCAGTGATCGATGTAGGAGATTTGGTGCACGCAGCTGATGGTGCAGTGGGGTGCGCAGCTTTTCGCGTGGAAGAACTCTTTACGCAGGTCCTGCTTGCTGTAAGTGGCGAGCGGCACGCCCGGCGCCCCGCGCTTCTGCGAGCAGTAGTGCACCAGGCCTTCCTCGCAGATGTAGAGGTAGCGCGAGCCGGCGCGGCAGCGCCAGTTGTTGGGCTCGGCGTTGGCGATCGCTTCTTGAAATTTGTTAAATCGGGAGTAGTTTTTCTTATCCCAATTGCGCATCTCGAAGTAGACGCGCCGCTCCTCGCCGCCGAGCGGCTTGAGCTGGCCGCCGCCGTCGTGGATGATGCCGATCGTGGAGGTAAAGCCAAGCTCGAGGGCGCGACGCCCAACCGTGATGGCATCCTGCGGATTCGCAATGCCGCCGCCGACCACGGAATTTATATTGACGTGGAACTCGGCGAACTGGGCGAGCATCTCGAGCTTCTTGTCCAAAACTTTAAGACTCTTCTTCGAGGTGTCGTCGGGCTGCACGTTGTCAATCGAGATCTGCATGTGGTCGAGCCCGGCGCGGTTGAGCTGTTTGATCCGCTCCGGCATCAGCAGATAGCCGTTGGTGATCATGCCGGCGATGCGGCCGTGGTGGCGGATGCGCGCGATGACTTGGTCGAGGTCAGGGTGGGTGAGCGGCTCGCCGCCTGAGATGGTGATGATCGAGGTGCCGAGCGCGGCCAACTGGTCAATGCGTCGCAACATCTCGGCGACCGGGACCGGGGGGGAAACCTTGTCGTACTCATTGCAGTAGGTGCAGGAGAGATTGCAGAAGCGCGCCGGAACAATCTGCGCCATGACCGGGTGACGGGTCGAGAGCAGGGCGTGGCCCACTACGGCAAGCTCGCGCACTTTGCGGGTCACTGCCTTGGTGCGCTGCCGCAGCGTGCGTTTGTGCGGGGTAGACATCTGTCTTATTTGAACACAACGTTCGGGCTCGCGAGCCGGAGTCGGCGGTGACAGGACAGACCAAGTGCAAGACCCCCTGCGCGGGAGGCGCCCACTTCGTGGGGGTCTTCTCTGAACGCAGCAACGACTCGGGCGACTAGCTGCCCTACTCCTTGCCCTCGTCCTCTTTCTTGTCGCCGCCCTCCTGCTCGTTATCTTTCTTGGAGTGGTCCTGCTTGGTCTTCCAGAAGGATTGCACGGCCCGGGCCTGGTCCTCGGCCTGCCAGGCCAACAGCCGCTGCTGCGCCTCCTGGCGGGTGATCTCTTCCACGCTGGTAGCCTCGAGCAGACGGACCTGGTGCCAGGGATAGAGGCGCGAGCCACGCAGCAGGAAGCCTGAGTTTGCCCAGCCTTCCATCAGCTCGGAAACCTTCGACTTGACGTCGGCAGCGTCCACAAACGGGTAGAGCTCGAAACTCTCGCCGGTCAGCAGGTGCACGACAACATGCGCGATCAGCAGGGTCTGGGGGCCCTGCTGCTGCGGGTCTTGCTGCGAGTCCTGCTGCGAGTCCTGCTGCGAGTTCTGCTGCGAAGTACCGTGGTTCTCATGCGAATCTGCCAAAGCTGATGCCTCCATGCGCCCGGGCTTCCCCGCCGCGCTCTTACCCTCTTAAGAATCTACTTAAAAATCTATCCAGGAATCTATTAGGATGCGCGTAAAAGCCGGCTCAGTGGCTGGAGAGCCGTGGCTATGAGGAGTGCCCGGCGTCGGCCAGTTTGCCCAGCTCGCGGCGGTCTTCCATGTTCCGGTAGCGGATGACGAAGAGCCGCACCCCCAGCGCCAGGGCTCCGCCGGTCACCGTGCAGACCACCCTGCGATGGGCGATCTCAATGCCCGGCAGGTTGGTGAGCGAGAGCAGGAAGACGATGTAGGAGGTAAGCGCGATGCTGAACAAGGCGTAGTTGACGTTGAGCAGGCTGTAGGAGAGCCAGGTGAAGAGCACTGCCAGAGCAGCGAGGGCGACCGGGGCAGGATGCACGTAGACCAGGAAGATGCTCGAGAGCACCGCGCCGGCGAGGGTGCCGACCGTCCGCGCGACAGCCCGGTTGGCCGTGTCCGCGATGCCGGGCCGCATGACCAGCAGGGCGGTCATCGGGATCCAGTAGCCACTGGCAAAGTGGAGCCGCGTGTAGATGGCGCACCCGAAGCCGAGCACGACAGCGAGCCGCAGCGCGAAGGGCAGGGGAGACCCGCGTAGCTTGCGCTGCTGCACCGAGCGAACCGCGGAGAGGTAGGTCTCGCGCAGCGCTGTATCCTCGTCGCGTATATACCCTGCGAGCTCGCGCAGGTGCTGCCCCAGCTGGGTAAAGGCGCGCAGGATCACCGCCGAACAGAGCAGCTGGACCACCCCCCCGGCAAAGAGCAGCGCCGCGCGCTCGGCTGCCGCGAGCGGCGTGAACGGGAAAGCGGAGGCGACCAGCAGCATGACCACGCACTGCTGCCCAACCCAGGAGAAGCCGCCCTCGCGCATCGACAGCATGCCGTAGCCGAAGCCAAAGAGTGCCGCGATGATGACCAGGGTGCCGCTCTCGTGGCCCGCCACCATGCCGACGAAGGTCGAGAAGGCGATGCCGAGCGAGACAAAGATCATCGTCAGCAGGGGGCTGCCGTCGATGTTGTGCTTGGCTCCGAAGCCGGTGGTCATGGCGCCGCTCGCCGCGATCATGCCGGCCGCCGGATGCCCGGCCGCGAGCCCGATGCCGAGGCAGAGAGCCACCGCGATCGTGAAAAAGAAGTCTGCGCGAAAGGTCTCGAGCTCCCAATGGAAGACGTAGCTGTCGCTGAGCAGGCGGGCGGGCAAGGCTGGAGCGAGCGTTGGTGCTTGCGCTGCCGGTGCTTGGAGGAGAGGACCGCCCGCGCCGGCGACCTGCCCTGGAGAGGCGGCTGCGGCCGTCGCGGGATTGGCTAAGCCAGCGATGCCTGGCGCGAGACTGGCTGAGCCGGTGCCGTTCGTCGCGAGACTCTCTGGCTGCCGAGCCATCTCGCCTGATCCGCTGTCGGCGGCATGGGTCGGCTCAGGCAGAACGCTCTCCTCCCGTCTCCTGCAGGGCACCCGGAGCCTCCACCATGCCCAGAAACGCCTCCAGCCACGCGCCCAGGTTCGCTCGCCGCACCTGGTTGCGCAGCTTCAGCATGCGCCGGCGCTGCTCAGCCGGCTCCATGCTGACCGCGGTGGCGAGCGCCGCGGCCACCGCGCTCTGGTCGTAGGGGTTCACCTGGATGGAGCCATGTTTGAGCTCGGTCGCCGCCCCGGCAAACTCGCTCAGGATCAGGATCCCCTCGTTGTCCAGGCGGCAGGCACAGTACTCCTTGGCGACCAGGTTCATGCCGTCCTTGAGCGGAGTCACCAGGGCCACACGCGAGGTGCGATAGAGCGCCAGCAGCTCGGTCCGCGGCAGCGCGCGGTGGATGTAGTTGATCGGCACCCAGCCTGGCTCGGCGTATTCCCCGTTGACCTGCGCGACCAGCCGCTCGATCTCCGCCTTGAGCACCTGGTAGCCGGGGATCGTCTCCCGGCTCGGCACCACGATCTGCACCAGGCAGGTGAGCCGGCGATGCTCCGGGTACTTCTGTAGAAAGAGCCGGTAGGCCTTAATTCTCTCCGGGATGCCCTTGGTGTAATCGAGCCGGTCGATGCCCAGGATGGTGGTCACCTCGCCAAAGAGCGCGTGCAACTCGGTCACCCGGCGGCGCACTCCATCTGCGTCGGCGGCCTGCTCAAAGTCTTCAAAGTCGATGCTGATCGGGAAGGCGCCGATCAGGGTCTCCCGCGAGCCGTCCCGCACCCGGCGGAACTCCCCGTACTTGCTCACCTCAAGGTGGGGCATAAAGGCGCGCAGGCAGGCGATCAGGTTGCGCTGGTCGCGCGCCGTCTGCAAGCCCACCACGTCGTGCGCGAGCAAGCCTTCGAGCACTGCCTTGCGCCAGGGCAGCTTTTCAAAGATGTCCGGCGGAGGAAAGGGGATATGCAAAAAGAAGGCGAGCTTGGCTTTCGGCAGCTTCTTGCGCAGGACCGGGGCCACCTGCATGAGCTGGTAGTCGTTGATCCAGATCAGGGAAGTCTTTTCAGCCACCTTCGCGGCATGCTCGGCGAAGCGCCGGTTCACCGACAGGTAAAACTCCCAGTAGGTGGGGTCGAAGTTGCAGCGCGACTGCAGGTCATGGAAGAGTGGCCAGACGATCTCGTTTGAGAAGCCCTCGTAGAACTTCGCCTGCTCTTCGGCGGTGAGAAAGATCGGCTCGTAACGGTACTGGTGCTCGCGTGAGAGCTCGGCCAGTTCCTCGTGGATGCGCGGATCGCGATCGGTGCCGGCACTGCCTACCCAGATGCCGCCATGCTCCTGCAACAGCGGCTGCAGGGCGGTGACCAGGCCGCCACTTGAGGATTTGACGCGAAGCTCTTCGCCATCCTTCTCAAAGGAGAGGGGTAGGCGATTGGAGACGATGACAAGTTCTCTGCTCATGGCCGGCTTTCCTTTGGGGGGGTGATCGAGCATGAAGAGGAGCCGCCGAATGCGGCCTGCCTGATCACCCCGGCTGCCCCAGTTTAGGTTGCGCAGGGCAAGGAGTGCCACTTCCTCGGCGACGTAACGGCTGGAATGACAGAGTGGCACTTGCTTTGCCGGCCCAGGCCGCGCATGGCTGTGCGTCTCGCCCCGGGTGACCATTTGCTCAGGTCCCGGGAGGCCGGCGCTCTCTGCGGCTCTCGATCCTGTTAGCTGTGGGCTGCCGCGAGCAGCCAGTCGTCGAGGAAGCCGAGCAGTTGTGCAGGCGGCCGCAGCCAGTAGCCGGCGAGCGAGGGACGCGGCTCATCGCGCACCAGCAGCGAGACGCCTTGCGCACCGAGCGCGCCAAAGGCGTCCTCGTCCGTGGTGTCATCGCCCAGGTAGGCGGCGGTGGCTTCTTGGCCTGCGTCGCTGGCCAGCAGGGAGGCGACCGCGTGGGCCTTGGTCTGATCGTCGGCGCGCAGCTCCACGCCGGACTCGAAAGGCAGGATGGAGAGCCCGGCGGAGGGTGCCGAACGGGCTTGTCGATCTTCCATCGGGTAGCTCAAGGGGTCGTGCATGGGGTCGGACGAGGAGGCGGACATGGAAGCGGCGTTGGAAGCGCGAATGCAGGCGCCGAATACGTCTCGAGCCAGCGTTTCGAGGGCGCCCTGCCGGGCTGGGGAGAGATTGCGCCAGTGGACAGCCAGGCTGGCGGCCTTGCGCTCGAGAGCGTCTCCGTGGCCGAGCCGCGTCAGCTCCTCTGCCGCCTGCTCCAGTGCTCGAATGGCCGCCCTGGGGGCTTCGGCGAGGTGGTAGGCGCCGTCCGCGCTGCGATGCTCCCGCCCATGCGATCCGTAGAGCTCCAGCCGCTCAGCCAGCGGCAGCAGGGTAAGCAGCTCGGCGACCGGACGGCCGGAGACTAGGGCCAGCGTGACCCCGGGCAGCGCGGCGAGCTTCTCCAGCCGCTGGACGACGCCGGGGAACGGCACGGCTGTCATCTTGTCTGCCTTGAAGGGGGCCAGCGTTCCGTCGTAGTCGCAGATGAGCAGCGACCGAGGCGCCCTGGCCAGGCTCCCCCAGAGACGGGCCTGCGCCTCGCGCGCGTTGATCCAGGCGAGCGGGAAGGCAGGACGGGCTTCGGCCGGCAGAGTAGCTTCAGAGTTTGGCTTGCTTGTCACAGGATTCTAGATGCAGTTGCGGCGTTGCCGTTGCAAGACGTCCCGCGCGGGAGGGTCGATGCTGCGAACTCCGCAGCCTGCTTCAGGCACGGCGGAGCCATTGCGCACTCTGGTGTAGCTGGCCCGCTGCATCCGGCGGTCCAGGCGGGAAGGGACAAGCGATACTGGAAGCATGATTGGGAGCACGATTCTGCCGCACGGGCGATACCTGCCATGAGCACGCCACCCTCGGCATCCGAGAGACCCGATCTTCAAGCAGGACCTGCTCCGGCAAGTGCCGGGCAAGCAAGTGCTGGTCAAGCGGGTTCCGGTCCAGCGAGTTTCGGTCAAGCGAGTGCGGATTCGGCGAGTGCGGGTCCAGCAACTGCCACGCCGGCGACGCCGGGTCGCTCCGCCTACTCGCGGCTGCTGCTTGCGCTGCTTGCCGCCATGCTGGTGGCGCTCGGCGCCGGGCTTTACATGACCCGCGGCGGCGATGCGGCGCTTGAGTACAACGCGCCGCCGCCGCAGCTGCCGAACACCGCCGGGCTGGTCGACCAGGCGCCGCTCTCGACCGCGCGAGCGCTCGCCGCGCTCGCCGGCACCCGCCAGGAGCAGGAGTACGCCCGGCAAGCCATGGAGCTGGCTGATCGCGAGGTGGACCAGGCCTTTGCCGAGGCGCTCCACCAGGCCACCGCCAACCCGCCGCCACTTACCGGTCACGCGCTACAGATCGCCGAGCGGCTCTCGGTGCTGGTGCCGCAGATCGCCGGCGAGCAGCAGCAGGTGGCCGCGCTGGCCAAGGCAGCCGGCGACCCGAACGGGCCGGCCGCTGCCCAGCAGCAGGTCGCCGAGGCGCAACTCGCGCTCGACCAGGATGAGCGCGACGACCTGCAGCAGGACTTGATCCGGCTGGGCGGGGATCGCCGGTCGCGCATACAGCAGGCGCTCGACGAGCACGAAGTGTTGCAGAAGCAGTCTGCCGCACTGCCGCAGAACACCGCTGCCGCGACGCTTGAGTCGCAGGCCGGCCTGCGTACGGCGCAGGGCAAAGTCGCGGCGCTGAGCTCGCTCGACGACCGGCACAGTCGGCTGGTGCGAGCGTGTGCCGACGCCCGTAACCTGATCGCCCAGCTCTCGCAGAAGCACGACCAGCTAGACAAGACCACGGCAGCCGGAGCGCTCTCGAGCCCTCAGCCCGCGGCCCCGGCTGCGCCGGCGAGGCCAGGGCAGACACAAACGCACTCCGCAGCCACGCAGCCGGCAGCTGCCGGGCAGCAGCCAAGAGCAGCACTGCAGCCAAGTGCATCGCTGCAACCAGGCGCAGCCCTGCAGCCAGGTGGCACGCTCAGCCAGCTCCACGCCCTCGCCGATCAGCGTAAGACGCTGGCCCGCTACGACCAGCGGATCCACGCCGAGCAGCAGCTGCTGGAGGTGTACCAGCGCTGGGATGCGCAGGTGCTGCTGGACCGCCGGACGGTGCTGCACCGGGTGCTGTCGGTGACCGCCTTTCTCGTCGCCTTGCTGACGCTCATGTTTGCCGCTCACCTGCTCGTGCAGCAGCAGCTTGAGCGCAGGATCGCGGAGCGCCGGCGGCGCAATCACCTGCGCGTGCTCATCGAGGCCGGGGTGCAGGGCGCGGGCGTGTTGCTGATCCTGCTGGCGCTCTTTGGGCCACCGCAGCAGATCTCTGCCTTGCTGGGCATCGCGACCGCGGGCATCGCCTTCGTGATGAAGGATTTCGTCGTCTCCTTCTTCGGCTGGTTTGTGCTCATGGGCCGAGGAGGTCTGCGGGTAGGCGACCTGGTCGAGGTGCAGGGAGTCGAGGGCGAGGTCGTCGAGATCGGGCTGATGCGCACGGTGCTGCTTGAGACCACCAGCGGCGCGGACACCGGCCACCCGACCGGGCGCAAGGCTGCGTTCATGAATAGCTACGCGATTGAAGGACGCTTCTTTAACTTCTCGACCGCCGGGCAGTGGCTCTGGGATGAGCTAGTGATCAATGTGGCGGCAGCCGAAGAGGCGAGCTCTAAAGCCGATGCGATCTGCCGGATGGTCGAAGAGCAGACCCGCGAAGATGCGCGGATCGCCGAGCAGGAGTGGCGGCAGATCAAGAGCGGCATGGGGCGCAACTCCGCGGCGCCCGCCTCCAGTCTGCGGCCGGCCGCAGCGGGGATCGATGTGATCGTGCACTATGTAACCCGAGCAAGCGAGCGCTACGCAACGCGCACCCGGCTCTACAGCCTTGCGATCGATATCCTGCATGCGCCCGCTGCGGCTGCCTCCTGAGCCGATAGCCGGTGCGCAGCTTTCGACTGATTTTTCGATTGATAGAATCGGTCTATGGCGACCCCCACCAGCCTCCCACCCGCAGTTTTGGCCAAGTATGAGCCTGTCATCGGCCTTGAAGTGCACGTGCAGCTGCTCACCCGGACCAAGGCTTTTTGCGGATGCGAGAACCGCTTTGGCGCGGAGCCGAATACACTGGTCTGCCCGGTCTGCCTCGGGCTGCCCGGCGCGCTCCCGGTACTGAACGCGCGCGCGGTCGAGTACGCCACCCTTGCAGCCAAGGCCATCAACGCCGAGGTGCGCGAGGTCTCTGTCTTCGCGCGTAAGAATTACTTCTATCCTGACCTGCCCAAGGGCTACCAGATCTCGCAGTTTGACAAGCCGCTTGCCGAGCACGGCTACCTCGATATCCATACCGCGGAGCGTGGTGCGAGGCGTATCGGCATTACGCGGCTGCACATGGAAGAAGACGCGGGCAAGAGCCTGCACGACGGAGTCTATGACTCAGCGAGCAGCACCTCGGTGGACTTGAACCGCTGCGGCACGCCGCTGATCGAGATCGTCTCCGAGCCCGACCTTCGCACGCCCGACGAAGCTTACGAGTACCTGACCAAGCTCAAAGAGATCCTGCTGTACACCGGCGTCTCGGACTGCAACATGGAGGAAGGTTCACTGCGCTGCGATGCAAATGTCAGTGTGCGTCCGCGCGGACAGGCGAAGTTCGGCACCAAGGCGGAGGTCAAGAACGTTAACAGCTTTCGCTACATTCGCTCAGCGCTGGAGTACGAGATAGAGCGCCAGGTGGAGTTGCTGGAAGAAGGTGGACGCGTGGTGCAGGAGACGCGTTTATGGAATGCAACTGAGGGACGCACATATTCCATGCGCTCGAAAGAGCAGGCGCACGATTACAGATATTTTCCTGAGCCGGATCTGCCGGTGCTGATCGTCAGTGCGCCGCGACAAGCAAAGATTGTGGCGAGCATGCCTGAGTTGCCCGAGGCCAGGCGAGCCCGCCTGATCGCCGAGTACGGCATTGCCCCTCAGGATGCGCATACGCTCACGGCAACGCGCGCGTTTGCAGACCAGTTTGAGCAGGCTGCAAAGGCTGCAAAAAGCCCGCGCCGCGTGGCGAATTTGGTGTTAAGCGAACTAACATCCAGGCTTAAGTTACAGGGCCTGGAGCTTGAGCAATCCCCGATCACCATGGCCGGTATCGCACAGGCGGCAGACCTGGCCGAGGATGGCAAGCTGTCGAGCAAGCAGCTCAAACAGCTCTTTGATACAGCCTTTGAGCGTGGTGAGGATTTCGGCACGACTTACGAGCGTGAAAAGCCTGAGCAGATCTCCGACACCGGCGCGATCGAAGGCATGATCGCCGAGGTCATTGCTGCCAATCAAAAACAGGTAGAGCAGTATCGCGGCGGTAAAAAGACTGTGGCTGCTTTCTTTGTCGGCCAGGTCATGCGGCTCAGCAAGGGGCAGGCAAACCCCGGGTTGCTGAACGAATTAGTCGTGAAGAAGCTCGACGACTGGATCGCCTCGCACCCGATTTGACGCGAGCATAAAAAGCGCTCCCGGCGGGCACTCTGCTAAACGCGATGCTTGGCAAATCTGACTTGCGCTGAGTCTCCTCGCTCGCCTTATCACCCTGCTTGCGCCGGGCTGGGTCGAGTTCTTTCTCCGTAAAGCTAGCTAGCGAACAGAGGCTTTCCGGGGTAGCGGGTTAGGATCAATTACGTAATTAGACGTCCATTTTCAACGCAAGAGTGTGATTTTGCGAAGAGACCAATTTCTTGCTGGAGAGATGGTGGATTACCCAGACGTAAGCAGGCAGCAGGTGGGCTCTTACCGTAACTTCACTTTGGCAAGGCTACCAAAGCCATTGCTGGACGAACTCGCTCCTCATCTCTTTCGCGTGGAGTTGCCGCAAAGCCTGCCTTTGCTGAAGCCGCTTCAACCGATCACCTGGATCTATTTCTTAGAGCATGGCATGGCATCGGTGACCGGTGCCACCGAAGATGGAGAAGCAGTCGAAGTAGGCGTCATCGGACGCGAAGGCCTGATCGGTGTAAGTGCCCTGCTGGGCCAGCCCCAGGGACAAAACGCCGTCATCATGCAGGGCGCGGGCAGCGGCCACCGTATTCGCACGTCTATTCTGCGTGAAAGCTTTCTCAAGAACGCTGCTTTGCAGCAGGTCGTCCATGACTTCCTGTATGTGCAGATTGCGCAGGCGACCCAGCTGATCGTGTGCAACCGGGTGCATGAGGTAGAGGCTCGGCTGGCGCGATGGCTGCTGATGGCTGCGGGATTGATGGAGACATCTAACATCAACCTCACCCAGGAGTTTCTCTCGCAGATGCTCGGCACCCGGCGTTCCACTGTCACCGTGGCCGCAGGTGCGCTGCAGCGAGGCGGCATGATCGGCTATAGTCGCGGTCGAGTCGAGATCGCGAACCGCGAGCTGCTCGAGGGCGCGTCCTGCGAGTGCTTCTCCATGATCCGCGATATCTACCTGCGTATCTATCCTTCGCTTTACTGAGCGCAACTGGATTACCGCGCCTGAGTCGCCTAGCGTACATTTCTTCTTCCACTGAAGCATTACAAATCTTGCTTGAGGCGTGGCATACCTGTGAGGGGCCCTCCACAGGTCCCTGTGTGCTCACCTCTTAGGAAGAAAGGTCGAGTATGCGGCACATCCTTCTGGTCGGTGCGGACGCGTCGCTGCTCCACTCACGTTGCCTGGTGTTGCAGACGATCGCAGCCACGATCTCTTCGTCAACGGCCGCAGACGCGGTACATGTTTTGGAGCAAATACCGATAGACCTTCTTATCGTCTGTCACACACTCTCAAGCAAAGATGCGAAGCTGATGTGCAAGACCTCCCGCCGCTGCACGCCCGCAGTCAAAAGCCTGCTTATCGTCACGGTAGACCAGCCGCGCGGCGAGGCTGGTGTGGCCGATCTCCTTTTTCTGGTGGATGACGGGCCGGCTCGGCTTGTGCGGGCGGCAGAAAGCCTGCTGCCTGATCCGGGTTCACAGCGGACTGTTCGAAATCCGCTATCTTTCCATGGCGCGAAGCAGGCGAGCAGCCATAAGGTGCCTCAAGCCGCTTCTTCTGGCTCAAACGCAGAGAGTCCTTCCTAAATCGTCGGCGCATCATCGGCGATCATCGAGGCGGCCAGTTAGGAGCGGGCTGCTTAAGGTGCAGGTGCCGGGCTTAGGCGCGGGGAGGGTTGCTCTCGCCGCTCTGCCAGCGCGCTACAGTCCGAGTGCCAACTTTCGGTGCAGCACTTCCAGCATCATGCCTTTGAGATGAAACTCGAGCGCCGGGTCATACCGGTAGCCCTCGTCGCGCATAAAGGCGTGGGCTCCGTTGACTTCGAGCCACTGGTAGTTTGCGTTGACCTCGTCCAACCGCGCAAGGATTTTGCGACGACCTTCGAGCGACACATGCGGGTCTTGCCGGCCCCAGACATGCAACAGCTCGCCCTGGATCTCGCCGGCCCGGCTGAGCGAATCATCCTGCTTGCCCCTGCCGAGGGAGCCTGTGTGCATGTCAGTCGCATAGAAGCAGACAGCCGCGCGTACTGACGGGTTCATCGCAGCGCGAAAGGCGATATGGCCACCCAGGCAGATGCCGATGACGCCCAGGCGTCCGTTGCACTGCGGCATCGTCTCCATGTGGGCCAGCAGCGAGCGGGCATCGTCGTCATAGGCGCTCAACTCCTTGGCATACTTGTCTTCGTTTCCCTTGTCGGAACCCGCCTGGTCGTAGGCGAGCACGGTGCCCGCAGGCTCGAGCTCGTGGTAGACCTCGGGCACCGCGACCAGGTAGCCGTGCCCGGCGACAAAGGAGGCGAAGCGCTTGATGGGGCCGGTCATCTGGAAGATCTCGGAGTAAAGGATCACTCCGGGATACTTCGCATCGGCTCTGCCGGCCGGGTGAAAGAAATAGGTCCGCATCGGTCCGGTGGCGGTCGGTACATCCACGACGAGATCATCTTTGAGGATCATTTTGCTGGGCTCTCCAACTTACGGTAAAGCTGCGGTGACAGTCAGGGGCTAGACGGCTCTCAGCTCTCGGACGAGCGAGCAGCCCGGCCAATGTCGCGACGATAGTACATTCCCTCAAAGTGGATCCGGGCGATGCCCTCGTAGGCGAGTGCGAGGGCCGCATTCAGCGTGGACCCGGCGGCGCTTACGGCGAGCACCCGGCCGCCAGCAGTGACATACTCCCCGTTCCGCATGGCTGTGCCGGCGTGAAAGACCTGCACACCCGGCATCGCTGCTGCCTGCTCGAGGCCCTGGATAGGAGCGCCTGCGGTATAGCTGCCCGGGTAGCCTGCCGAGGCGGCAACCACGCAGGCCGAGGCACCAGGATGCCAGCGAAACTCGGTCGTGCTGAGGCGCCCTTCCACGCACGCTTCCAGACCCTCCAGCAGATCGCTGTCCAGCCGCATAACGATCGCCTGGGTCTCCGGGTCGCCGAAACGCGTGTTGTACTCAAGCACCATGGGGCCACGCGCGGTCATCATCAGCCCAAGGAAGAGGACACCGACAAATGGGGTGTCTTCCTCGGCCATGCCATCGATGGTGGGCTGCGCGATGTGGTTGAGGATCCACTCGCGCATGGTCGGCGCAAGCATCGTGTCGGTCGAGTAGACGCCCATCCCGCCGGTGTTGAGCCCGGTGTCGCCTTCGCCGATCCGCTTGTGATCCTGCGCGGGCACCAGCGCCGTCACGTGCCTGCCATCGGAGAGGACGAGGAAGGAGATCTCCTCGCCCTCCAGGTGCTCCTCGAGGATGACGGTGCTCTCGAGCGCGCCGAGCAGCCGGCCGGAGAAGAGGCCGCTGATCGCCTCCTCGGCCTCGCGCTTGCCCTGGCAGATGAGCACCCCCTTGCCGGCATGCAGACCATCTGCCTTGACGACTACCGGGAGCTGAAAGTGCTCGAGCATCGCCAGAGCCTCCGCTTCGGCTGTGCAGACAGCGTAGTGCGCTGTCGGGATCGAGTGGCGCTGCATAAAGCGCTTGGCGAAGCTCTTGCTCGTCTCAAGCGCTGCGGCGGCCCGGGTCGGGCCGAAGACAGCCAGGCTGCGCCGCTGCAGCTCGTCCACCAGGCCGAGCGCGAGTGGCACCTCTGGCCCGACGATGGTCAGGTCCGGCTGCTCGACTGAAATGACGCGCAGCAGGTCGCCCAGGTCGCTCTGCAGCGCCGGGACACAGCGTGCCAGCTGGGCGATGCCGGCGTTGCCTGGTGTCGAGACCAGCTCCCCGATGCGCGGGGATTTGGCGATTGCCCAGGCCAGTGCGTGTTCCCGGCCGCCGCCGCCGATCAGGAGTGCCTTGATTCCGCTCATGCTGGGCTTAGGCTATCGCAGGTCAGCGGCCTGGGCCAGCAGCGGCCGTGCGTGCCGGCCATCGCGTCCCGCGTCTGCCCGTACACTGGGAGCAGGGCAGATTGTCCTTGAGAGGGTAGAGCCGCTATGGCAGACAACGTAGAGCATGGTCCACACGATCCAGATCACATCAACCCCAAGCTTTCCTCAGATATCCACTACTGGAGCAAAGAGCTAGGCGTAACCGGCGATGTCCTGCACGAGGCGATCCGGGTGCACGGCACCACGGTCGCCAAGGTACGTGCAGCGCTGGCTCAGCACAAGGTGCACCTGGCATAAGCAGGAGAACCCGGATGGCCCTCTCTGCGGCGCCTCGCCCATGAGATGGAAGAGAAAGGAGCGCCGTGGGAAGCGGACCGGGTTCCATGCTCGACCATGGCTTGCTCCTGCTCTTGAGGATGCTGCCCGGTGCAGTGCTGTCTTGTTGGTGGACTTGCCCGCCCAGTCGTGAAGCTTACGCCAGCGCCTTCGGCACAGCCTCTTCCCACCGACCCTGCGCCTTGAGGATCAACTCCACGACCTCGCGCGCGGTTCCGTGCCCGGCGAGCCGCCTGGTCGTGTAGTGGCTAACAGCCTTTAACTCAGGCGCGCCATCGGCTACGCACACCGCCAGGCCCGCGCGCTGGGCCAGCGGGATGTCCGGCAGGTCGTCGCCCATGTAGGCGACCTCCTCTTCTGTCACCCCTGCCTTTTGCATGCACTCTTCAAAGGCCTGCGTCTTCTTGGCCTGGCCCAGGTAGACGTAGGTCACCCGGTTCTCCTTGGCGCGCTGGGCAACGGCGGGTGACTTGCGTCCGGTGATGAAGCCGGTCTGGAGCCCCATGGTGCTGGCCAGCGAAAGTCCTTGGCCGTCCTGAGCGTTAAAGATCTTCATCTCTGAGACGGATGAGGTCTCGCCATCGGACGAAGTCGTCGAGATCAGGCAGACGCCCCCGTCGGTGATGGTGCCGTCGACATCCATGAGGAAAAGCTTGATCTTGCGGGCGCGGGCGAGCACGTCAGGCGAAGCGAGGTAGGCGAGGTCGAGATCGGACATAGCCCCCAGTTTACGCTGCGGCCCGAGGTGCTGGTGCAGCAAGCGCCTTCAAGGAGGCGGGAAGCAAAGTGAAGAGCCAGCAGCAAAAAAAAGGTGCGAGTTGACCCTCGCACCTCCTGGAGTTAGATACAGCTCTCTTTCCTGTTATCGCTGCCGAGTCACCAACGGCCCTGAGCGCTCCTCCAGAGATCCGGAGGTCGTGCATGCGCTGTATGAGGGCATGTTACCCCTGGCCGCGGGTTTTCGGTCAGGTAGTCCATACTTCGGCGGATCGGGGCGAAAGCTTCAACAAAAAGGGCCACCCCCGTTGCCAGGGATAGCCCATTTTGGTACTGCTCTGCGTTACCAGGTGCGGAACTACTGCTCACGCTTCCAGTTCATCAGATCGCCCAGGGTGGTAGTCGAGCTCGAGACAGGAGCCTTGTAGTTCTCCACCTCAGCCCGGCTGGCCTCTTCGCCTACCGCGCGCAGGCTCAGACCAACCTTCTTCTCTTCCTGGTTCATCTTGATGATCTTGAACTCGTGCTCCTGCCCGACTTCAAGCGCTGACTGGCCGCCGGTCGCATCGGTCGCCTCCGAGACGTGGCAGAGGCCTTCGACGCCCTCCGCGATCTCGATGAAGGCACCGAACTGAGCCGTGCGAAGCACCTTGCCATGGACCACATCGCCCACGCGGTGCTGGGCAAAGAAGGTCTCCCAGACATCCGGCTGGAGCTGCTTGATGCCGAGCGACAGCCGGCGATTCTCCGGCTCTACGCCCAGCACGACAGCGCGCAGCTTCTCACCCTTCTTCAAGACTTCAGACGGATGCTTGACGCGCTTGGTCCAGCTCAGGTTCGAGACATGGACGAGGCCGTCGATGCCGTCTTCGATCTCGATGAAGGCGCCAAAGTCAGTCAGGTTGCGTACACGGCCTTCGACGATGGTGCCGGCCGGGTAGCGGTCAGAGAGATTTTCCCAGGGGTTCTCGAGCAGCTGCTTCATGCCGAGCGAGATGCGCCGGTCGTTCGGGTTGACGCTGAGCACAATCGTCTCGACTTCGTCACCGGGCTTGACCATCTTCGACGGATGCTTCATCCGCTTGGACCAGGTCATCTCGGAGACGTGGACCAGGCCTTCGATGCCCTGCTCGAGCTCGACGAAGGAGCCGTAGTCGGTCACTGAGAGCACCCGGCCGCCGACGCGTGCGCCGACAGGGTAGCGCTCCACAGCATCGAGCCAGGGGTCAGGCGTCAACTGCTTGAAGCCAAGCGAGACGCGTTGCTTGTCCTTGTCGAACTTGAGGACCTTAACCTGGATCTCGTCGCCGACGTTGACCAGGTCGCGCGGATGCGTCAAGCGGCCCCAGCTCATATCGGTAATGTGCAGCAGGCCGTCGATTCCACCGAGGTCGACGAACGCGCCGTAGTCGGTGAGGTTCTTGACCGTACCGGTCAGGATCGAGCCTTCTTCCAGGTGCTCGAGGGTGACGTGGCGCTTGGAGTTCTGCTCTTCCTCAAGCAGCTCCTTGCGCGAGACGACCACGTTGCCGCGCTTCTTGTTCAGCTTGATGATGCGAACTTCGATCTGGGTGCCGATGTAGGCGTCCAGGTTGCGCACCGGGCGAATCTCAAGCTGCGAGCCAGGCAGGAAAGCCTTGATGCCCACGTCGACCGTGACTCCACCCTTGACCCGGCCGAGCACGGTGCCGAGTACCGGCGTCTTGTCTGCGGCAGCCTTCTCGATCACATCCCAGACCTTGTGCTTCAGGGCCTTGTCGTAGCTCAGCAGGAAGCCTTCGTCGGTCTCACGCTCGACGACCACCTCGACCGTGTCGCCGGGGTTGAGCTTGGAGACCCCGTTTGCGTCGGTGACCTGCTCGAGCGGAATGATACCTTCCGACTTCAGCCCGACATCAACGACGACGTGCTTGTCCGTCAGCTTGACCACCGTGCCGGTAACGATGGTCTCGTCAAATTGCTGGCCGGCGGCTTCGGCTGCCTGCTCGCGGTCGAAAGACTCAAGGGCGGCGGCAAAGTCGGAGAAGTCGTCCATATCGACGTCGGAGTTATCTGCAGCAGGGGCGCTCGTGGCCGGCGCGGCCTGCTCGACAGCGGCGAGAGCTCCGGAGGCGGAAGCTCCCGAGGTAAGGACCTCAGGCTGTGCAGCGCCAGCTTCTGGTTCTGCGACCTGCGCTTCGGGAGTGGGCGCTTCTGCGACGTGCGCTTCTGCGATGTGGGTGGTGGTTTCGGTGGACGGCTCGGCGTGCTCCGTCGTTGCTTCCAGCGTAGGGGTTTCGAGTTCGGTGTTCAGAGGGATGCTCTCGTGAGGTAAAGGATTAGGCGCGTCTGCCATGCATGTCAGCTCTTGGGAATCAATTGGTGCAATCGGCCCATCCCTACGGCATAGCTGCCGGATCGGCTCGGGCTTACTCTCTCGCTTCCACCATTTGCTTCCATAGCGGATCCCGAGGTTTCAGGCATCGCGGAGGAGCAAACCTCGGACGGCACAGCGCACGCAAACTTGAGGTTCGGAGTGGCTTACATACCGGTTTGTAAGGATGGCAGGCTCGGCGACGGCAGGTTCAGCACTGAATCCCTATGCGAACCCACTGGAACGACTATAGAACCGCACTAAATGGGTGTCAACGCGCGATGGGGCCAAGTTGAGGATTGCAACCAACGTTTCACACTTTGCTCACCAAAGGCATGCGGCGCTCTTCAGACAAGTGCTGTGCCTTTGTTGCGAGATCGAACCATGTTTGCGGCCGGGCCTGCCCACGCAGAACGGTGCGTACATCCTCCCGTCCGCCTAGATCCTCGAGGGCATGGCTCGTGCTTTTCATGGCTACGACAAGAGTAAGGAAAGCCGAGATCGAGGGTCTCCTGCTGCAGCGAGGCACCAGAGAGCTCGAAGTGCGCCAGCGCGTTTGAGAACATTAGCGGATCCAAAAACAGCGACCCGTGCCTTCGCAGCTCTAAGTTCTGCTCTCCCGTGCGTAGTCCCTGAAGCTACGGCTGCAACGGCTTCCAGATACTTGTTATAAGCATCGTCGCGAAGAGAGCCCGTTGCTTTTTGGTCTCTAGCCGTCCGCCCCGCAGATAGGAGGAATGCGCCCACGAGCGCTCCACTCAAGGCAAGCAAACTGGGAATCATCAATGTTGGCCCACGCCCAGGCAGATCTGGCAGACGGCTGCGCCGAACTTGGCTGCTTTGGCTGGCCCGAAACCGGAGATCGCGAGCAGGTCCACCTGGCTCCTGGGCCGTTCGAGCGCGATCGCCCGCAGCGTCCTGTCAGAGAAGACACGGAAGGCCGGCTGACCGAGCCGGGCTGCTTCGGTCTTGCGCCAGGCGCGCAACTGTTCTTCAAGCGCGGTCTCTGCGGCTGAGAGCGGCTGGTTCTCAGGCCCGGCTGCGGCCGGGTTCTCCACCCGGCCACCGGGGGCGCGGCGCCGGGCGGTACGGCCGTCGTGGGAGGAGGCTTTGCGGCTGAGCCCCGGCTCGCCAGCCGAGCCGCCGGCCAGCTCCCGAAGGGTCACCGTATCGGCATCCTGCTCGGTAAACTGCTCGCCCTCGCGGGTCAGGCTGGCCTTGCGATAGTTAATCGTCCGGCCATCCTTCTCAAAGGCGGCTTCGTCCAGGCGCAGAAAGCCGGCACTCGCCATGGCGTTGAGCAGGTCCTCAAACTGGTCGCGGGTGACGCCATTGCGCGCGCATAGATCGGTGTGCAGCTTGCCTGTCGACTTTCCCATGCCGCCGCTGAGGGAAGCAACGACCGCGTGGGCGAGCCGCCGTTCGGCAGCGTCAAGCGAGCGCGAGGTCTGCGCGAGTGCGGCTGCTGGAGCACACACATCGCAGACCCCACAGCCGCGCCGGCCGTCTTCGGTGTCGCCAAAGTGCCGGATTAGCCCCAGCATGCGGCACTCGGCCGACTCGGCCCAGCGCAGCACCCGGTCCAGCTGCGAGCCCCGGTGCGTGGATTGAGCCAGATACGGCGCTCGCCATGTGTCGCGCCCGCGGGTGAGAAAGCCCCCGTAATCAAGCACTGCGCCGCCATGGGTGACCAGCTTTTCAACTGCCTTGTCGCAGGCCTCCTGGTCGAGTGAGAGCCGCTCCCGCCGGCGCAGCACCTCTGGCAGATCCTCACGATGCACGGGCTCGCCGGCCAGACGCCGATAGATCGCGTCCAGACGGTCGACCGGCGGGTAGTCGCGCTCGAAAAAAAAGTCGTGCTGGCGCCGGTCCGCGAAGGAGTGCATCAGGATCGTCCGCGAGGGCAGCCCATCGCGGCCAGCCCGGCCGATCTCCTGGTAGTAGCTCTCGAGCGAAGACGGAAGCGCCGCGTGAAGCACCGTCCGCACGTCCGCCTTGTCGATGCCCATCCCGAACGCGATCGTTGCCACCACGACCTGCAGCCGCCCGGCGAGAAACTCCCGCTGGACCCGCTCGCGATGCTCCGCCTCAAGCCCGGCATGGTAGGCCGCCGCAGGGAACTCGCGACCCAGCTCGCCGGCCAGCATCTCGGCATCCTTGCGCGTTGGCGCGTAGACGATCGCCGGGCGGCGCGCCTTATCGGCCAGCAGCTCGGCCGCAAAGGCTGACCGGCGCGGCTTGGGCACCTCGACAACTTCAATGGCCAGGTTGTCCCGCCGAAAGCCATGGATGAATCGCGCCGGCGCACCATGAAAGCGACCCGGCCCTTGCCCTAAACCGAGCTGCGCGATGATGTCGTCCTGCACCTGCGAGGTGGCGGTCGCGGTCAGCGCGATCACTGGCGCAGGCCGCAGCGAACTTAAGTGTTGCCCAAGCATCCGGTAGTCCGGGCGAAAGTCATGGCCCCACTGCGAGATGCAGTGCGCCTCGTCGATCGCGATCAGCCCGGGCTTGCGCTTGGCCAGCATCTCCGGGAAGCCCGGCACGCGCAGCCGCTCGGGCGCGATAAAGAGAAAGTCGAGCGCACCCTCGAGATACGCTCGGCAGGCTTCGCGCGAGGCCTCCCTTGGCAGTCCTGAGTGGATCCTTGCCACGCGCAGCCCGAGCGCATCAAGCTTGGCTGCCTGATCGTCCATCAAGGCGATCAGCGGCGAAACAACCAGCGCCGTGCCTCCACGCGCGAGCGCCGGCAGTTGGTAGCAGAGTGACTTGCCCGCGCCGGTCGGCATGACCAGCAGAACATCCTGGCCATCGACCGCCGCCTTGCAGACTGCCTCCTGGTTCGCGCGAAAGCTTGAGAAGCCGAAGGTGCGCGCAAGCAGATGAGTCAGTGTAGACGCGGCCATAGCCTCAGTATAAAGACCGCCCACGCGGATGAGCGCCCGTGTCTGTGGCTGAGGGTTCCATGGCAGGTACATTCGGAAGGGAGGCTGAAGGCAGGACCGGCTACGCGGGATTCCTTGTTGCCAAGCAGGGGGAAGTGCGTCCCGCGCAGGGAGTCTTGCCCTTAAAAATCGGCTGAAGGGCGTGCGGGATCGCGGCTCTGGGTTGCGCAATCGAGAGTCTAGACCTCGAGTGCTTCCAGTTCCTCATCGAGGCCGTGCCTGCGCAGCAGGTTCGGCAGGTTCTGCGAGAAGGCGGCCTTGGGCATCACGGTGTCGCAGCCGGCCTCAATCGCCTTCAGTTTCAGGTCGCCCTGGATGTGCGACAAAAAGCCGATGATGGACGTGCTGCGCTTGAGCTTGGCCTTCAGCTTGGGGATCAGTGTCAAGGGTTTGGCATTCGCGTTATTGAGGTCGAAGACGATCAGCGATGGGCGCTCCGCCTCGGGCGTCTCGAGCAGCTTGGCAATGGCTTCCTTCTCGGCCTTGACAAAGCCTACCTTGACGCCAAGTTTGCGGGCGGTCTCCTGCATCTTGGCCACCACGAAGAGCTCTTCAATGAAGCAGAGAATGCGCACCGGCGCATCGTCTCGCAACAAGGCGGGCACGGTGATCTCGGCCGGATCCAGATACCCGTTGCGCCCGTGAACATTGCCATTGCCGTTGCCATTGCTGTAGTTGGACCGAAAGTCCATGGTGGACGGAGGACCGTCGGCGATGTTGCCGTTTGCCACTCGGTAGCTGTGATCCATGGGGCCGACAAAGCTTGGTGCGGCGCGACGCACCTTATTCTTGCGACGGGCACCGCCGGCACCTGCCGGCTGGCCGCTCCCGTTGCCGGGATTGTGCTCGCGATGCACCCGGGGCTGCGCGTCTTTCTGCTGCATCGGGCGGCCCTGATTGGAACCACTCCCGCCGCCCTTGGCCTGGCGCTGCTGCTTTTTGCCATGCTGCTGCTGGCCGCCACCGCCATGGCGAGGCCGCTGATCCCGGCTAGCCTCCTGCTGAGCATCCCGGGAGCCGGCCTGGCGCGGTTCGCCGCCCGGCTCCCGGGATTGGCTCGGCATCGGAGCGTCTAAGCCTGGCTCGCGAGAACCGGCTTCATGAGAACCGGCTTCACGAGAATTGGGCTCGCGCAAAGCGGGCTCGCGGCCCTGCTGTCGGGCAGGCTCTGCGACAGGGTCGCCAGCCGCCGAGGCTTGTGCCTGGGCTGAGCCCTCCTGCGCCGGTCGGCTTCCTTTTCGTCTGCGCCGTCTACGCCGCTGTTGGGCAGTGAGGGTTTCGGCTTGGGCACCCTCTCCATGTCTGGAGGCGGATGCCGGGGGTGGCCCCTGCTGTATCTGGCTGCTTTGGGGCTCGTTCTGTTCGATGCTCATGCGTACACGTCCTGGTGCGGTGACGGTTCTGGGGCAAAGTTGTCCATCCGTCCAGGCGTCGGCAGAGGGCCGGCCGGATCGGGGAAGGCGCCAAGCGGCTGAGTGCGCACGGATTGACATGGCTGCGCGAGTCCGCTTCTGCCGGGTTCGACAAGCTGCGCCGCGTCAGGTTCTATGGATGGGAAAGTGCAAAGCAATGCTAAGTTGTTCTCGCTGTAGCTCGAGCTCACTGTGAGGGAACGGCCTGGTGCGAGCCGCCGCCGTGCATCAGTCAACTTCGGAGTGCGGCCGGGACGAATCCCATTTCACGTGGCCGCCTGGTATGCACTGCCGGAGAGCCGTATGCCGATCCAGCAACGCCTGTAACAACCCTAAGTTAGAGCCTCAGAGGCCGCGGAGCCCCTTAGCCAACAGCCGGTGCATCATGCGCCAGGCTTTGTAGCTGCGTTCCATCCGCGCCGCCCTTACACCAGCCAATAAAGTCGCGGCAGATCGCGCCTCTTATAAGGCCCGCCGTTATGCGGGAACCGGCAGAACGCTCGCAGAACAACGCGTTGTGCAGGATGCTGTGCTGAGGCTCGTTCGCTCTCCTGCAAGCCAAACCACTCTTGCCGGGCTATCTGGCCCTTGCTCTGCTTCCCATGGGTAGATTCATTCGGCAATACTTGTCGGAGCTCCTGCGCGCCACAGTCTGGCGGGTCGGGCGGCGAGCAGCTGTGCATCAGCCACCTTGCAGGCAAGACCGATACTACGCGGATTTACCTGGGGTGACAAGCATGACATCGGTTCTACTCAAGCCTGGATCAACAGAAAGTAACCGCAAGGTTCAAAGTGGGAAGCCGCACTGAGCAGCTAGCAGCGGAGAAAGGGATACTACTGGTCCCGCCAGCCCGCCTGTTCCCGCAGCGGGCTGGTACCCACGATGGCCAGTCACTGGCCTCCTAAGATGTGCCCGCTCACAAGCGCGCGGTATGCGCGATCGTCGCGGGCTAGTGCGGAGCAGGCTGGACAAGGTGAACCTCGTTCTCTTGCCTGGCTCCAGGTGCGTGGGGTTGCGGGTACATGCCCGCTTCCTCCAGCGTCGTCTGGCATCTACCTTATAAGCAATTCTTATGCCGTCTCGATGCCTTAATAAAATGTGTAACTTAGCCGCGCAGGAACCCTCTCCCCTATGCCTTTCTGTAGCCCAGAGTCCGCGACCGCTTCCGAAAGCCATAGAAAGAAATAGGAGACCCGCGCTGCCTCAGCGCTGGCAGCGCGGGCAGGCGTGGGTGCTGCGGCCACCGAGAACCGTCCTGCGGATAGGCGTTCCGCATGCGGTGCAGGGCTCGCCCTCTCTGCCGTAAACCCGGTGTTCAAGCTGGAAGAAGCCGCGGACCCCGGCCGCATCGACGTAGTCGGAGACCGAGGAGCCGCCCAGCGCGATGGCCTCGCGTAAGACCTTCTGCAGGGACGCATGCAGGCGGGCCAGGCGTTTGGCAGAGATGCGGCCGGCTGGTGTGGACGGCCGGATGCCGGCGCGGAAGAGGCTTTCATCGGCATAGATGTTGCCGACCCCGTGCAGCAGGCCTTGATGGAGCAGAGCCGGTTTGATGGCCAGCTTGCGCCCGCGAAAGAGTGCCGCGAACGCTTCAGACGAGATCGAAAGAGGCTCCTGGCCTGGGCCCTGGAAGCCGGGACGGGCGTCAGGGTCGCTTGACGAAGGTTTGCTTAATGGTAGCGCTGCTTCGCCCGCCCGGGCAGCTGGATGGAGGGCCAGGCGACCAAAGCGGCGAGCGTCCACGAAGCGGAGCTCGCGACCGGAGGAGAGCGAAAGAACCGCGTGGGTGTGCAGTGGCCTTGGGACCTCCCGGTCAACGACCAGCAGCCGCCCGGTCATGCCCAGATGCACAATCCACTGGGGGGCGGACCGTGCCTGGCTGGGCTCGGCGTCTGGCTCGGCTTTTGCCCCAATGTCTGCTCCAACGTCTGCCGTAGCGCCCGGCTCGGCCAGCGCTGGGTAGGAGAGATCAAAGACGATGTGCTTGCCGACCCGCCGGACTCGCTCGATCAAGGAGCCCGTCAACGCCTCGGCCATGGGGCCTGGAGCGGTTTTGAACGGCTCGGGCTTGCTGCCCAGCCATACGGCCTCGATCCTCTCCCCGCGAATGCGCTCGTTCACCCCGTTGGCGACAGTCTCAACTTCCGGCAGCTCTGGCATGGCTCTATCTTCTCAGCCGAGAGCCTCGCTGAAAGCGTTGCTCCTGCAGCCCGCTCAACTCCAGTGGGTGAGCAGTGGCCCACGCGCGCCGGCAACCGGGTCGCTCGCCGGGTAGGGAAGCGAACGCATCCGTTCAGCAGCCCGCTGGTCAGGAGCGGCCCTGCAGATATCCCATGTCTGGCCCGGCGGGTAGGCGCCGACGACCAGGAAGTCGTCTGACCTTGACAGCTCGCAGTGGCCGGTGCCGGCGGGGAGCAGGACCACGTCGCCCGCAGCCACGGTCAGCTCATGGCCACCGGGGCCGCCGAGCACCAGGCGTGCCGAGCCGGCAGCAAAGCCCAGCACCTCGTGCGCGGTGGAGTGGTAGTGATGAAAGGTGTAGACGCCGTTGCGCCACTGCGGCGGCCAGCCGTTGCGGGTAAAGAGCGCTTCCGAGTGGGCGGCCGGGTCGCTGCCTGAGGTGGGTACGACGCCGCGGTAGAGCAGCACGGGCAGCTTCGCGTTGTTGGGGCACCAGCCGTTCTGGGCAAGCGGCAGCACTTCTGGAGTGGATGCTGGGGAGCCGGCCCGGGCGCCCAGGAGCGCGGTCTCGCCGGAGAGCGCAGCCATGCCGGAGGCGGCGAGCAGGCGATTGAAGCGGCGACGATCGAGATCAGCGGCCATGTTCTCCGGTCATGCTCTCTTAGGATGAGCCGGACGCGCTCCAGGTTCTCGCCATTCAGCTTTCGGTCTCGCTTCGCATCTTCTTCTCGGCTCGCGTCTTCTAAATAACGTCACGGAGGGAGGTCGTGTAGGGAGATTGAACGGAGCTAGCAGCCGCGCTTAAGTCACCCCGGAGCGGTGCTTTCCAGTCAGCCTCGCCTGCCAGCGTCGCCTGCCAGGATCGTCTCCAGCCGCTCCACCTCCACACGGCTGCCGACAATCAGCGTGGTGCGCTCGTGGATGTTGGTCGGCATCACGTCCAGGACCCGACCCTGGCCGGTGATCGCGCGTCCGCCCGCCTGCTCGGCGATCAAGGCAAGAGGGTTGGCTTCGTAGAGCAGCCGGAGCTTGCCCTTGGGCTGCTTGTCGGTCGGCGGATAGAGAAAGATGCCGCCCTTGAGCAGGGTGCGGTGAAAGTCTGCGACCAGCGAGCCTATGTAGCGGGAGCTGTAGGCACGGCCCAGTGCGCCGCTGCGCAGCTCGGTTAAAAAGCGCTGGTAGGGCGTGGGAAAGGTGTCGTAGTTGGCCTCGTTGACCGAGTAGTAGCTGCCCTGCTCGGGCATCTTCATGTTGTCGAACGAGAGCACATAGGCCCCGATCGCCGGATCGAGGGTGAAGCCGTAGACGCCCCTGCCAGCGGTGTAGACGAAGACGGTCGAGGGCCCGTAGAGCACGTACCCGGCTGCCACCTGCTGAAGCCCGTTCTGCAGCAGGACGGACTCCACGCTCGAGCCATCGGGCTTCTTGAAGATAGAGAAGATGGTGCCGACGTTCACGTTGACATCAATGTTCGACGAGCCATCGAGCGGGTCGAAGACGATGATGTACTTGCCATTCTCGTGGTGGCCGAAGGTAACGGCTTCATCGTTCTCCTCCGACACCAGAGCCGCGACCGAGTCGCGCAACCCCAGGCAGTGCAGCATGGCCTCGTTGGCAAAGACGTCGAGCTTCTGCTGCGCCTCGCCTTGCACGTTGGTGGCGCCGGCCGCGCCGTAAACATCGTTGAGGCCGGCCTTGCGGATTTCGGCGGCGATCATCTTGGTGGCCAGCGTGATGCCGGACAGCGTCCAGGAGAAGGTGCCGGAAGCGTCGGCGGATTGGCGCTGCTGCTCGAGCAGGTGGCTCTGGATGGTGGTGATCATGGCGCCCTCAGAATAGCGCAGAAGCGAAACCGCCCGCGCCGCAGGCAGAAGACTCCCCACGAAGTGGGCGCCGGCCGCGTAGGCGGTTTTGGCTCGCTCTGCATCCTAAGTCGCTATGAGCAAAGAACAGAACATCCACACGCAGACACAATTCGGTGAAGCAATCGTGAGCGGCAACCTCGAAGCGATGCGCGCCCTGGTTTCGCCTGCAGTGGTCGATCATGACCCGGGGCCGAAGCAGGGCCCGGGCGCACAGGGGTATATCGACCTGTTTACCGAGTTGCGGACTGCGTTTCCTGATCTCAACGTAACGCCTGAACACCTTACCGCGGACGACGACACAGTTGCTCTGGCTTACACGATCACCGGAACGCACCAGGGAGACTTCCAGGGCATTGCACCGACCGGCAAGTCGATTAAAGCGCGTGGTGTGCAGATCGCTCGCTTTGTCGATGGCAAGATGGTGGAGCGTTGGGGTTCGTCTGACGAACTCGGCATCCTCAAGCAGTTAGGTGTCGAGCCGTCGAAGAAGGAAGGCCTGCTCGAGAAACTTGGCATCAGTTAGTACGCGCATATACTGGGCCACGTTCCGGTAGAGAGTGACTGCGGCCTCAGTCCCAGTCTTTGCTCTTGACTCCGACGAGCAAAGCAGGCTCGAGGTGAACAGGTTCAGCAGATGTCGTTGCCTTCACTACTCGATGCCGCCACCCGCAAGGAAATTCGTGCTCGCCTGGCCGACTTTCATCCCGAAGTGAACCGCCGCTGGGGGACTCTCACGCCTGGCGGCGTCCTTTGTCATCTTGCCATGTCTTACGAGATGGCTGCGGGCCTGGGCAGCTGCAGCGAGCGGACAGGAATCATGGAGCGTTCCGTCTTCCGCTATCTCGCTCTGCACGTGCCGGTGCGCTGGCCGCGCGGCTACCCCACTCTGCCGGAGCTGGTCGAGGGCGCGCCCGGTGTGCAGCCGCAGGCCTTTGCCCAGGACCACGCACGGTTGCTCACTGCGTTTGATCGCTTCCTTGGATCGGGAGTAGAGCCCGGGCGCGCCCACCCGATCTTTGGCCCTCTGACTGCGTGGGAGTGGATGCGCTGGGGCTACCTGCACGCAGACCACCACCTGCGCCAGTTCGGGCTCTGAGCCAGAGGACCGCCTGCTCCGGCGGGGCCGTTATATCATCGCTCTGGAAGTTGCCGTGCCGGCAGATATCGCAGGGCCGCACGCGCGAGAATCAGAGAGAAAAGCGAGCCACCTAACAAGTTGATGCAACCGAAGACAGCAGTGATTCTGGGCGCCCAGTGGGGCGACGAGGGTAAAGGCAAGATCGTCGATGTGCTCTCCGGCAATTTTTCACTCGTAGCTCGCTACGCAGGCGGGCACAATGCCGGGCACACGGTCATCATTGCCGGCAAGAAGTTCATTCTGCAGCTGGTACCCTGCGGGGTTCTGCGGCCGGACTGCCGGGCGGTGATCGGCAATGGCGTGGTGCTTGACCCAATGGCGTTTCTCAAGGAAGTCGCGAACCTGCGGGAGCTGGGCGTCCACGTCGATAAGCAGCTCGTGGTCTCCAATCGCGCCCAGGTGATCCTCGAGTACCACCGGATGATCGAGCTCGCGGCTGAGAGTGCGCCCGGCCGGCAGAGGATCGGCACCACCTCGCGGGGCATCGGTCCGGCTTACGAAGACAAGATGGCGCGCAATGGGCTGCGGGTGGTCGACCTGCTCAATACTGACCTGCTCAAGACGCACATCGAGAATGCCTGCCGGGAGAAGAACACCATCGCGCAGGCTCTCTTCGGCACCCATCCGCTGGACCCGGCGCGCATGTTTGACGACTATGCCAAGGCGGCCGAGGAGCTGCGGCCCTTTGTCACCGACACCGCCGCCCTGCTCAACGCGGCAATCCGCGAGGGCAAGTCGGTGATGTTTGAGGGAGCGCAGGGCACCATGCTCGACATCGACCACGGGACGTACCCCTTCGTCACCTCGTCCTCGGCCACGGCGGGCGGTGCGGTGATCGGCACGGGCGTGGGACCGACGCTGGTGGGAACGGTAATCGGGGTCACCAAGGCGTATCTGACCCGCGTCGGCGAGGGTCCGTTTCCAACCGAGATCCACGATCAGGTAGGCGAGGTTTTGCGGGAGCGCGGCCAGGAGTTTGGCGCGGTAACCGGACGCCCGCGCCGCTGTGGCTGGCTCGACCTGCCCATGCTGCGCTACTCGAATATGATCAACGGCACCGAGTGGCTGGTGGTGACCAAGATGGATGTGCTCGATGAGCTAGACGAGATCCCGGTGTGCACCGGCTACGAGGTCGACGGCCACCTCGTGGAGACGATGCCGGCGGATGTGCGTGGCATGGAGGCGATCCGGCCGATTTACACGACACGCAAGGGCTGGAAGCAGCCGACCGAAGAGATACGAAGCTATGACGAGCTGCCGCAGCTGGCGCGCGAGTACCTCGAGTTCCTTGAGCAGGAGTCAGGTGCGAAGATCGGTATGATCTCGACAGGGCCGGACCGGGAGCAGACGATTGCGATGCCGGCCTTTGAAGAGATGCTGCGCGGACTGAAGGGTTAACGCAGGGTCGCGCGGCTGGCCAGCCTGGGCGATGACGCTCCCTTCAATCGAGAAAGGCTTCTGATGGTCAGTTTTATGGTACGGATGCGCTTCCTGAGCGAGGATCGTCACGAGATCACCGACATCCTTGACAAGCTGACCGCGGCCTCGCGCCAGGAGCCGGGCTGCGTGACTTATGTGCCGCACTGGGTCGAGGACGCGCCGGATACCGTGCTGATCTATGAGCAGTACAAGGACAGCGCCGCCGCCGAAGCACACCGGCACACGCCGCACTTCCAGGAGTTTGCGGTTGCCGGGCTCTACCAGAGGATGCGAGAGCGTTCTGTCGAGAGCCTGACGGCGATTGCGTAGATCGAATGCAGCACTTGCTCTTAAAGCGCCGCAGGCAGAAGACCCGCCCTCCACTCCCCTTGCACACACTCCGCGCTCAGCATTCCTTTACCTAGCCCTTCCTGAATAAAGTGGATCTCTGCTCGATCAGCCGAGTAGCGGAGTGGAAGTTCACCTACCCTGCCACTCTAAGCGCCTAGCGCTTGTCCGCGTGGCCTTTCCTTAATGAAGGGCCACACCGAGGGAGACTCGGCTCGACCAGCCGAGCAGGGAAACGCAAAGCCGCGCAGGCGGATCGGCTTCGATGCTTGATCTGGCGCGAACCTCTTCCGAGCACGACCGCCGCACTTGTCACGCGCAAGAAGAATCCTGTTCGCCGACCTAGGCTTCTTCACCAGCCGCCAGGATCGCATCCGCAATCGCGACTGCCTCCCGAGCCGGCCGCACCTCGTGCACCCGCACCACGCTTGCCCCGGCGAGCACGGCCGCGACAGTGGCCGCGATGGTAGCGGGTCCGCGCTCGATCGGGTGTGCGTCGCGACCTTGGTAGAGCGGCGCGAGTGTTCGCCCGAGAAAGGATTTGCGCGAGACCCCGGCGAGCAGCGGGCGACCGAGCGCCAGCAGTTCCGCCTGTCGGGCAAGTAGAGGGTAATTGGTATCGAAAACCTTGCCGAAGCCGTATCCCGGATCGAGCACCAGACTCTCCGCCCGGATGCCGGCCGCGACCGCCGCGTGAAGGCGCTGCCCAAGCTCGTGCTCGACAAGCGGCAGGATCTCCTCGTCCCGGAGCGAGGGAAGGCTGCGCCACTCGTCTGGCCTGCCGCGGGTATGCATCAGGACCAGCCCGCAGCGGAGTGCCGAGACCGTGGCAGCCATGGCCTGGTCCCACAGCAGGCCGCTGACATCGTTGACGATCTCGCAGCCGGCCTCGATCGCCAGGCGCGCGGTGCCGGCCCGGTAGGTGTCGATCGAGAGCACTGCGTCGGGTTGCTCGCGCAGCAGGCTCTCAATGACAGGGAGTACGCGGGCTTGCTCTTCACCTGCGGAGAGGGCGAGATCGCTTGCTGCGTGCGATCCGGGCCGGGTCGACTCGCCGCCTATGTCGAGGATTGCCGCACCCTCGTCGAGCAGCCGTAGGCCATGCTCGACCGCCACTTCGTTGCCGGCGGTCGAGGGATGGCCTCCCTGCGTGGCGCCTCCCTCGGAGAAAGAGTCGGGCGTGACATTGACGATGCCCATCACCAGCGTCGCTCGGCCGAGCGCGAGCGCGCGGGTGCGAAGTTGCCAGGTACTGTCAGGGCGGCGGGGAAAGCTCATTGGGGCTTGCCGCTGCGAGCGCTCATGGGCGAGTGAACAATCTTCGTCTGAAGAAGCTTGAGCTTTATGGACTTCGGGCGACGCTGAATCTGACACATGGTAAGTCGGCTCCGGCTCGATGCTACACTCCGGCCAGAATGCCTCCGCGCGCCCGTATCCCCCGGATCTTTCAGCCTGCCACTGTCACGAACCGAGCTTCCTTACGCAAACGCGGCCGGGAAGCCGGCTGTACATCGAAAGTACGCGGTGCTCGCATCCGCTGGCTGCTCGTTCTGCTTTGCCTGAGTAGCGGTGCGGGTGTCTCGTCGAGCACCGTTGTCGCGCAGCAGAGCGCACCCTCATCCGCGTCCCCGGCTGCCAGCCTCCGGAGCTCGGCAGGAAACCTGCTGGACCAGCAGATCGACACGCTGCTGGCCGCTCCGGCGGCTGCGCATGCGCACTGGGGCATCTCGGTGGTCGATGCGGCCACGGGCGCGCCGCTCTACGGGCGCGACGACGCTCAGCTCTTTGAGCCGGCCTCCAACGCCAAGCTTTTTACCACCGCCGCGGCGCTGGCGTTGCTGGGCCCCGGGTATGCCTTTCGCACCACGGTCGTGGCGGAAGGCGAGCTCAGCGCGGACGGCCACCTGCATGGCAATCTGCGGCTGGTGGGCTCGGGCGACCCCACCATCTCGGGCCGAAGCTATCCTTATACCGGGCACACGGCCAAGCCGGATCCAACGCTGCACGGTCTCGAGGAGCTGGCTGCGCAGGTAGCCTCGAGCGGGATTCGCGCGGTCGATGGGCAGGTGGTGGGCGACGATACGCTCTTTCCCTTCGAGCGCTACGGCGGCGGCTGGGGCTGGGATGACCTGCAGTGGGAGTACGGAGCGCCGGTCTCCGCGCTGACGGTGGGGGACAACGTGCACTATCTCAAGCTCACGCCTGGCGCTCATCCTGGGGACCCGGTCACGGCGGCCTGGGACCCTGTGCCTTCAGCGGCGCCCGACGCGCCTCCAGCCTCGGAGCAGGCGATACGCCCGGCCTCGGATGGCATAGCGCTGGCGGTGAGCGCAACGACCTCCCCGGCCGGCAGCTCCCCAAAGATCGGCATCAGCCAGGACTTTCAGAGTGACAGCGGCAGTGTGCGGATTTATGGCACGCTGCCAGCGGGCAGCAAACCCATGGGCGTCGCGCTGGCGGTACCGGACGCCGCCCAGTTCGCCGCCAGAGCCTTTACTGAAGCGCTGCGGGGCTACGGAGTGCCGGTGCGGGAGAGCGGCTCGGCTGCGCATCGCCAGCCGGTGGATACGCAAAGCTTTGCCGTGGAGACCAGGCAGCCGGTCGTGCTGCTTCCTGCGCCACCGCCGGGCGCTGCGGGCCAGGCGCCGGTAAGCCCGATGCCAGTCAGCCCTAGCCAGATCAGCTCGAGCCGGGAAGCAAATTCGCAAGAGGTGCCCGGTTCGCCTACGCTGCGGGTGGTTGCGAGCCGCCTCTCCCCACCGCTCGCGCAGATAGTCACCGTGACGAACAAGGTAAGCCAGAACCTGCATGCTGAGCTGCTGCTGCATACCCTCGGCAGGGTGGACGGCGAGGACGGCTCGACTGCCCAGGGCGTGCGCGTGGTGCGGCAGTTCTTGCTCTCGGCAGGGGTGGACCCTCTCGACTTCTCCTTTGTCGATGGCTCGGGCCTGTCGCCGCAGGATTTGGTCACGCCCCGCGCGGCGACAACGCTGCTGGTGTACGCGTCGCGGCAGAGCTGGGGAGCTGTCTACCGGGCCTCGCTGCCTCTCGGTGGGGTCGACGGCTCACTCGCGGGACGCTTTGCCACCCCGCCGCTCCGGGGGCAGATCTCGGCCAAGACCGGCACACTTTCCGAGGTCAACGCGCTCAGCGGGTACCTGACTGCGGCGAGTGGGCGGCAGCTGGTATTTTCTGTCCTGTGCAATGACTACGCAGGCGAGGGGGCCCGTGCGACGCTGGACCGGGTGGTTACGGCGATTGCGGGTGCTTTCTAGGCTGCAAGCGCCGACATGGGGCTGCGGCGTGAGCCTGAGCGAGCGGGCGCCCTGCTGATTTTCGCATTGTCATCGTTGACGCTTTGCCCGTGCGGCCCCGGTCCCGTTACGCTGAACGTGAGCGTTCCAGCAGCGGAGCAAGTGGAGATTGCTTGATCCGTCCAGGATGAGCTCAGCCGGATTAACTATGGAAACCATGCTGCTCCAGACCAAGTGCTGGCTGCTCTCGAGCCTCGGCCTCACGTGCCTGCTGCTGGTGCAAGGCTGCGGCCCCGGGCTGCCTCCCTCCAAACCGCTGGCTGCGCTGACGCCGGCTGAGCAGGCAGGCCGCGAGGTGTACGTCGAGCGCTGCGGCAGCTGCCACTACCCGAACTCGAGCGCGCCGCTCCACGGGCCGGGGCTCTATGCCGTGCTGCGCAACCAGTACCTGCCCAGCGGCGCGCCAGCCAACGACGACACCGTCGCTAATGCCATTGTGCGCGGCCGGGGTGTGATGCCCGCCTTCGGCCATACAATCGATGAGCAGCAGCTCGAGCAACTGCTTGCCTACCTGCACACCCTATGAACGCACCCCAGCTTACCGACTCCTCGCAGAAGCCGCCGGCGGAAACGCTGGAGTTGCTGCCCGGTATGGCCATCGTCGCGGTCTGGATGCTGATTATCTGCTGTATCGGCCTCTTTGGCGTGGTCGCCAAGCACTTTCCCGGCGTGGTGACGATCTTCTGCGCACTCCTGGCAGCCGGCGCCCAGGGGCTGATCAAGCGGCGCCGTTGGGGCTGGGCGATCGCGCTCGCAACCTCGTTTCTCTCCGTCTGCTACGGCGTATGGGCAGGGCTGCGCTTTCACCAGCCGCCCGCCATGGTGCTGGTCATGGTCAACCTGGTGCTCTTTCTCTACCTGGTCCGGCCCGAGGTGATCGAGCGCGTCCGGTAAGGCGTAAGACCCCCTCGCGGGAGGCGCCCACTTCGTGACGGGTATGCCGACCCTTCGGGTCACAAGAGCAGTGAGCCCCCGGAAGTAAGGGGGCTCACTGCTCTTGCAGCGCCGCAGGCAGAAGACTCCCCACGAAGTGACCGCCTCCCGCGTAGGGGTCTGGCATTTAGACTGGAAGAGATGGCCACCGCAGCCGAGCTGGTACAGATTGACCTGGGCTTGCGCAAGCCTGCGCCCAAGCCGGAGTGGCTGAAGGCCCGCGCGCCGGTGGGTGAGAACTACCACGACCTAAAGAAGCTGGCCCGGTCGCTGAACCTGCACACGGTCTGCGAGTCGGCGCACTGCCCGAATATCGGCGAGTGCTGGAACCATCGCACCGCGACCTTCATGATGCTGGGCAACCTGTGCACCCGGCGCTGCGGCTTTTGCGCGGTGCCCAAGGGGCGGCCCGAGGCGATCGACCTGGACGAGCCGCGGCGAGTGGCAGAGGCGGTAGCGCAGCTGGGACTCAAGTTTGCCGTCATTACCAGCGTGAATCGCGATGACGATGTGCTGGGGGGCGCGCGCATCTTTGCCGACGTCATCCGCGAGATCCGGGCGCAGGCGCCTGGCTGCCAGGTCGAGGTGCTGATCCCGGACTTCCAGGGCAATCCGGAGGCGATCAAGATCGTCGTCGAGGCGCATCCTGAGATCCTGAACCACAACACGGAGTCAGTCCCGCGGCTTTACCGGGTGGTTCGCTCGGGAGCACGCTACGCGCGGACGCTCCGGCTGCTCGAGTACGCGAAGGAGCTCGATCCTGGTGTGGTCACGAAGTCTGGCGTGATGGTTGGCCTTGGCGAAGAGATGCACGAGCTGCTTCAGGTCTATCGCGACCTGGCTGCGGTGGGAACGAACGTGCTTACCATCGGCCAGTACCTGCGACCGTCCATGGACCATCTGCCGATGGCGCGGATCTACACGCCGGAAGAGTTCGCCTACATGAAGCAGGAGGCGCTCGGCATGGGCTTTCGGCACGTGGAGTCCGGGCCGCTGGTGCGCTCCAGCTACCATGCGCACGAGCAGGCCGACGCGGGTGGCGTGCGGAGCATCTAGACCTGTGCGCGCTCGGCATGGATGGCTGCAGTCCCCAAGCTTTTCCTCGTGTGCAAGTCAAGCATCCTAGCGTGGGAAGCGGGGAGATCGTGAGCGATGTCCTCAAGCGACTCCATCACACGCGATCTTGAGTCCGGCTCAAGACCATACCGGACTAGTATCGAACCCGGCTACTATCGAACAAACTACCGAGCGTCATACAGAATGCAGAGGAGTAACTGGCACATGGGCAAAGCACTGGGTATCTCGTTGAGTGAGGCGCGCGAGGTTATCGCCGCTGCGGAGAAGAAGGCCGAAGCAGTCGGCCAGCCAATGAACGTCGCGGTCGTCGATGCGGGAAACAACCTGGTCGCGTTTGCGCGTATGGATGGCGCGTGGCTGGGCTCGATCGCGATTGCGCAGAGCAAGGCGTTCACCTCCCGCGCGTTCGACATCACGACCAAGGACCTGGGCGATAACTCGCAGCCGGGCCAGCAATTCTTCGGCATCCACGCCTCCAATGACGGCAAGGTGATGATCTTCGCCGGCGGTATCCCGCTCAAGCGGGGTGGCGAAGTGGTAGGCGCGATTGGCGTCAGCGGCGGGAGCGGGGTTGACGACCACGCGGTGGCCGAAGCCGGAGCTGCGGTGATCCGCTAGTCTACCCGAGGGCCCTGGCTGCTGACCGATCTTGAGAGAGCCAGGGCGCCTCGCGAGCCCACGCGGGCTCTTAGTCGCCGGCGACGATTCGGTGCAAACCATTGGCAGTAAACTAGGGTGAAGCGCCTGGTTGCGCGTTTTTTCGTGAAGGAATTGAAGATCAGATGGCAGTCTCATTCATGGCCGGGGTGCCGGCGCTCAAGGACACATACCAGCAGCACAAGGCAAGGCTTGAGAGAGCCGTTGCCGACTTTCAGACCACGCTTGGCTCGCTCCGCACAGGCCGCGCCTCGGTGCAGATGCTCGACCAGGTGCGGGTGGACTACTACGGCACGCCCTCGCCGCTCTCAGCAGTCGCGCAGCTTACCGCGCCGGACGCCACCGCGATCGTCATCCAGCCCTGGGACACGAGCCTGATCGGCGAGATTGAGAAAGCGATCCGCACCTCGGAGTACGGCTTCAATCCTCAGAACGATGGCAGGGTGGTCCGAGTGCCTGTGCCGCCGATGACCGAGGAGCGGCGGCGCGATGTGGTCAAGCAGCTGGCCAAGGTGCTGGAGGAGCATAAGACGGCGGCGCGCAATATTCGCCGCGACGGCAACGACCAGATCAAGGCAGCTGCGAAGGAGAAGAAGATCTCAGCCGATGAGGAGAAGCGCTCGCTCGACGAGATGCAGAAGCTCACCGATGAAGAGATCAAGCGCATGGACGAGCTGAGCAGGAAGAAGGAAGCCGACATCATGCAGATCTGACGCTGGCCGCGTCGGGCGTAGCGCGCGCGTTATGCGCCTGAGTGCGCGCGCTGGAGCGGCCACTCATTGGCTTACTGTAGATGGAAGACAACGAAGCCGCCTCAGAGATCGAGGCGGCTTTATTGCGTTTGTTCGAGTTACGAGGCAGCGGGTCAGTTGCCTGCCTTTTGGCTGCTGGCAGCATTGCCCATGTAGCGCACATGCCAGATGGTGCCCGAACCATCATCGGTCACAAAGAGAGAGCCGTCCGTCGCCACAGTCACGCCGACAGGCCGGCCCCACACCTTACCCTCCGCGGTGACAAAGCCGGTCAGGAAGTCCATGTACTCGCCCGTTGCCTTTCCATCCTTCACCGGGGCAACAATCACCTCGTAGCCGGCGCGCTTGGCCTTGTTCCAGGAGCCATGCTCGGCCGCAAAGATATCTCCCTTGTACTGGGCAGGAAACTCGCTGCCTTCGTAGAAGGTCATCTCGAGCGAGGCGAAGTGCGGCTGCAGCAGCACGTCCGGAGTCAGCACCTTGCCTTGCAGCTCAGGATGTTTGCCCTCATGCCGGGGATCCTGCTTGCCGCCGGCGGGGCCGCCCATGTAGTACCAGGGCCAGCCGTAGAAGCCGTCTTCCTGCACGTGCGTGATGTAGTCAGGAACGAGATTGTCGCCGAGCATGTCGCGCTCGTTGGTCGAACACCAGAGCTGGCCGGTGACCGGGTTCACAGCCTCGCCCACGCAGTTCCGGATGCCCGAAGCGTAGACCTTGAGGAACTTACCCTCCGGGGTGAACTCGAGCACATCGGCCCGATGAAACTCCTCGGGGTGCGTGTCCGCGTCGTCTACGTTGGAGTGGGAGCCGACGGAGACGAACATACGCTGGCCATCCTTGGAGAAGGCGATGTCCCGCGTCCAGTGGCCGCCGCCACGCAGGCGTCCGCCGCCGGGCAGGTCAGCGAGTTTCTGTGCGGGGCCGCTGGCCTTCATGTCCCCTGACTTGTAAGGGAAGCGGACGACCGAGTCGGTGTTGCCGATGTAGATGTACTTCGGGTTCGGGCCGGCCGGGTAAAAGGCGATGCCGAAGGGCATGTTGACGTCGGTGGTGTAGGTTGCGGACTGCTTGGGCTTGCCCTGCGCATCGACCCCGCGAAAGACCATGATCTTGCTCGACTCCGAGAGCGCGACGAAGAGATCGCCGTTGGGCGCGGTGCGGATCAGGCGGGGGCGATCTATACCAGTCGCATACTGCTCGACCTTGAAGCCGGCGGGCGCCTGCGGCCAGGCGTTGTCCGGGCGGTCGATTTTGTCCGAGCCAGCATCGACACCCTTGGTGGCATAGGGCGCCGGAAGGTCGCTGATCGTCAATTTGCGAACAGTGCCGGGCTTCTCCTGCGAGTAGTCGGTAAAGGCGGCCTGGCCGGTGATCGGCGGCTGGTTGGACTGGGCATGCGCACCAGGGGCAGGGGCGGACAGCGTGACAGCGGCAAGAACGGCGAGGGTGGCAGCCGGATACGTATGCATAGAACTCGTTCCTCCACGCGGCGGCGCGCACGAAGGGAGGCGTCGCTGCTGCCCAGGTCAGATGCGCCGGAGTGCCGGATTGTTCCCTGTGGCGCCGGCGAAGTCTGCTCTTACTCGACGGTGACCGACTTGGCCAGGTTGCGCGGCTGGTCGACATCGCAGCCCCGGCGTACGGCGATGTGGTAGGCGAGTAGCTGCAACGGCACGACCTCCAGTACCGGCAGCAGCAGCTCTGGCGCCGGCGGCAGGTAGAGCACATGGTCGACGATCTGCGCGATCTGCTCGTCGCCTTCGGTCGCGATGGCGATCACCTTGCCGGAGCGTGCGGTAACTTCCTGGATGTTTGAAAGCGACTTCTCATAGCGAGTCGCAGAAAGCACGTCGTGCGCATCGCGGGTCGCGAGCGCGACCACCGGCAGGGACTCATCGATCAGCGCATTGGGCCCATGCTTCATCTCGCCGGCCGGGTAGCCCTCGGCGTGGATGTAGGAGATCTCCTTAAGCTTGAGCGCGCCTTCAAGCGCGATCGGGTAGTGAATGCCGCGACCGAGAAAGAGAAAATCTTTCGCCGTCGAGTAGGTCTTGGCCAGCTGCTCACACTGCGAGTCGCAGACGCGCAGGATGGCTTCAATCTTGCCCGGCACGAGCGAGAGCTCTTCAACCAGCGCAATCGATTGCTGCTCGTTGACGGTGCCGCGGATCTGGGCCAGGTGCAGGGCGAGCACGAAGAGCGCGGTGAGCTGCGCGGTAAAGGCCTTGGTCGAGGCGACACCGATCTCCGGACCAGCGTGCGTGTAGATGATGCCCTGCGCCTCGCGCGCGACCGCGGCGCCGACCACGTTGCAGATGGCGAGCGTCTTTGATCCCTTGGCGATCATCTCGCGCTGGGCGGCAAGGGTGTCGGCGGTTTCGCCGGATTGGGTGATCAGCAGGCCGAGCGCGGTTGTGTTGGGGATCGGGTCGCGGTAGCGAAACTCGCTCGCGTAGTCGACCTCGACCGGCAGCCGCGCGAGCTGTTCGATCATGAACTTGCCGACGATGGCCGCGTGCCAACTGGTGCCGCAGGCAGCGATGTTGAGCCGGGTCGCCGCGCGGAACTCGGCTTCTGAGATCTGCATCTCCGAGAGGAAGACGCGGCCGGTTTCAAGCGAGACACGGCCGAGCGTGGTGTCGCGAATAGCGCGCGGCTGCTCAAAGATCTCCTTGAGCATGAAGTGCTTGTAGCCGCCTTTTTCCGCCTGGATCGGATCCCAGAGGATGCGCGTGATCTGGCGCCGGACGGGCTTGCCGGCGAAGTCCGAGAGGGCGACGCCGCCAGGGGTGAGCACGGCCATGTCGCCGTCTTCGAGGAAGTAGAAGTCGCGCGTGTGATGCAGGATGCCGGGGACATCGGAGGCGACGAAGAACTCTGCCAGTCCATCGCTCGCGGCGCGGCCAATGCCGATTACCGCCGGTGGGCCCATGCGTGCGACCACGATCGTATCCGGCTCGTCGGCCGAGATGACGCTGATTGCATACGCACCGGTGAGCCGCACGACCGCGCGACGGACCGCGTCAGGCAGCGAGAGCGGCTGCTCATCGTTCGAGCCCGCTGCCTGCTGCGCGGTCTTCTGCACCTGCTCAATCAAGTGCGCAATCACTTCTGTATCTGTCTCGGTTACAAATGTGTGGCCGGCTGCGATCAGCTCGGCTTTGAGTGCCAGGTAGTTTTCAACGATGCCGTTGTGCACGACCACGATGCGGCCCGAGCAGTCGCGATGCGGGTGAGCGTTCTCCTCGGTCGGCCGACCATGCGTGGCCCAGCGCGTGTGGCCTATGCCGTAGCTGCCGCCTGTGCCGGGGAAGATAGGGCTCTCGCGCAGACAGGCCTCGAGGTTGCGCAGCTTGCCGGAGGCGCGCCGCAGCTCGAGCGGGACCCGGTCATGGTTGCCGACCGCGATGCCGGCCGAGTCGTAGCCGCGATACTCCAGCCGGCGCAGCCCTTCGATGATGACCGAGACAACTTCCTGCGAACCCACGTAGCCGACGATGCCGCACATGGCGGTATTGTATCTGCCGTCGGTTCGAGGCTAGACGGGATCCGGCAACAGATTACCGACGGAACGCCAACTGTCATCCTGAGCGAAGCGAAGGATCGGCTTCCAACCGCGCGCAGCAATCGCAAAGGCGCTGGGCAGTCCCTGCAGAGCGCGTCGCTTGTAAAAGAAAGTTGGAAGTACGAGGACTGGAGGTGAAAGGGCTGGTGGTTCAAAGGCGAAGGCGCGTCTTTTATGCGCGAGCCATGCGCGGCGCGAGCGAGCACACGCGGGCTTGGGTCAGGCGATGCTGTAGGTAAACTCTTCCATGACCGGATTGGTCAGCACGTCGGTCGCGATACGCTCCACCTCTGCGTGCGCCTCGGCTGGGGACAGCGCATCGTCGAGCGTCAACACAAAGTACTTGCCCTGGCGCACGTCGGTTACGCCCGCATACTGCATCTTCTGCAGTGCCTTCCGGATCGCCTGACCCTGCGGGTCGAGCACTGTCCTCTTTGAGACCACGTAGACATGAGCCTTCATCGTGGCCGATTATAAACGGATCACGGCCGGTGGATGGTCTCCCTCGGGCGACGTGGTCCAATCCAAGAGAAGCAGAAAGCAAGGAAGCGCATGGTCAACTATCTAGAACTGCCGGTCGGGGAGAATACCCCGGATATTGTGAACGCCATCATCGAAATTCCGGCAGACGGCGTGAACAAGTACGAGTATGACAAGCAGCTGCACGTCTTTCGTCTGGATCGGAACCTCTACTCGCCGGTGCACTACCCGGGCGACTACGGATTTATCCCGTCGACGCTGAGCGACGATGGAGATCCACTTGACGTGCTGGTGCTGGTGGACGAGCCTACCTTTTGCGGCTGCCTGAGCGAGGTGCGGCCGATCGGGGTGCTCGAGATGCTCGACCAGGGCGTGCTCGACGAAAAGATCCTGGCGGTCGGCGTCGGCAATCCGCGCTTTGCCGAAGTCAACGACTACCGGCAGATCTATGCGCATATTCTGCGCGAGATTACGCACTTTTTCTCGATCTACAAGGACCTGGAGGGCAAGCGCGTGGAGGTGCACGGCTGGCATGACGCGGCCTATGCCAAGGAGCGCATCAAGTACGCAGTCGATAACTTCAGCAATGGCAAGAAGTAAGACCGCCTGCGCGGGGGCGCCCACTTCGTGGGGGGTCTTCTGCCTGCGGCGCTGCAAGAGCAAAGGTCCCCCTTTACTTTTGGGGGACCTTTGCTCTTTTGACCCGAAGGGTCGGTAGACCCGTCACGTTAGCGCTATGCGCCAGAAGTGACCGCCAGCCGCGTAGGCGGTTTGGCTCTAGCGCTTTGCCCACCAGCGCCGCGAGGCGTAGTAGCAGAGGACGCCGCCCGAGGCCGTAAGCGCACCGAAGACCGGCGCCGGCATGCCGGCCAGGCGCTCCGCGTGCGTCGCCCAGATGGCATAGACGACCAGGCCGATCGGCATAGCCGAGAGCGCCAGCGCCACGGGCAGGCTGCCCATGCGGAAGGGCCGGGCCATCTGCGGCTCGCGCAGGCGCAGGACTAAAAGCGCTACAAACTCAAGGATCAGGCTTGAGCCATAAAGCATCAGGTCGATCGAGATGAGCCGTTCGTAGGAGAAGCCGAGCGCCAGCGCCCAGGCTACGCCGCAGGCCAGGATCGCAATCCCGGGAGCATGGTAGCGATTGCGCCTGGCGAGCACGTGCGGCAGCATGCCTTCTTCGGCCAGCACCATGGGGAGTCGCGCGTAGGAGAGGGTGAGTGCGTTGAACATGCCCAGGCCGCTCAGCGAGCCGCCGGCAACGATCGCGAAGGCGAGCCAGGGGCCGGCCAGCACCCCGCCCGCATCGGCCCAGGCGCCGGTGGTAAACCGGTCGAGCGGCATGCCTGCGTAGGCCATCGCGCCCAGAGGCAGGATGTAGGCCAGCGCCACCAGCCCGACCGCGAGCAGCATGGCGCGCGGGTAGGTGACGGGCGGGTTCTCGACCTCGCGCGCCACGGTCGAGGCGTTGTCCCAGCCCATGTAGTTCCACATGGCGACCAGCACGGCCAGGCTCAGGCTGCCGCCGGCAGGCGCAGCAGTCCAAGTGGCGTGGGCGGCAGGGCCGAATCCATGCTGCGGCAGGTGCCAACCACGCCACAGGCCGGCGGCCGTGAGCACGACAAAGGGTGAGAGAAGCAGGCAGAAGAGCCCGACCGAGCCGTGGCCGACGGCCGGAGCACCGCGCAGGTTCCACAGGCAGCAACCCAGCACGAGCGCCAGCTCCCACAGGGTGCCGCGGATGCCGGAGGTAAGCCAGGGCGCGAGATGGCCGAGATAGAGAGTAAAGAGCGTGGGATAGACAGCCATGTCAAAGACGCTTGCGGCGAGTGAGAGCCAGGCCTCCTGGTAGCCCCAAAAGGGACCTAACGCTCGACGCACCCACACGTAGAAGCCGCCATCCTCGGGCATCGCGCTGGCCAGTTCGCCGATCATTAGGGTGGTGGGTAGCGCCCAGATCAGGGGCACGACCAGCAAAATGAGAAGCGCCTTCAGATAACCGGCCCCGCCCAGGATGTCCTCGATCCCGTACGGGCCGCCAGACACCATGAAGTAGGTGGCCGCGACGAGCGGGATGAGTCCCAGCCGGCGGCCGGGCATGGCCGGCGTGTGCGTTGCTGAAGAGACGACGGGGCTCCTAAATAAGCGCGAGGATGACCGCGAGGAAAAGCGGCGAGGAAGACCGCGAGTAAAGAGGGAATGCTGAAGGTGAACTCGAGCCGGGATGCCCGTGCCTTGTATGTATATCAGCCTGCTGTCGCAGACAAGCAAAAAGCCTCGCCAGGGTGGGCGAGGCTCATGCCGGACTCACCTTGCCTCAGCGCGCCGGGTAGTGATGTTCCAGGTGACCGAATACCTCGACACGCGGCTCGTAATCGGCCGCCGGCGAGTCGTTGAAGACGTCGCTGGCAAAGCGCACGACGCCGTTGTGACGCTCGAAGATCTTCTCGACATCCGTGGCACGACCGGTAGCGTTGACAGTGACAACGGCTCCGCCGCCCGAGAGGCGCCGCGAAAGGTGACGCGAGTGTTCACTTGACACGCCGGCACGGCTCGCCGAGGACTCGAAAGCGGCAGAGGAGTAAGGATGACCGTAGGGCGCGGTGAGGTTCAACTGGCCTTCTCCTGTGCCGAAATCCTGGTTTTGCTTCGTCGTCAAAGCAGCTGCAGGTGTTGTGGAGGCAGGCGCGGACGGAGTCTCCGACTTTGACTGGAAGAGATGCTTCAGCTTGGCCGTCCAGCTGGTGTCCGCCTTGCCGACGTGATGTTGCGGACCTGAGCCAGAGTGAGGAGTCGGCTCGATGGAGGAAGCTGTGGTCGCCACCGGGGAAGAAGACGAGAAGGGAGCGGGAGCCGAGCCGGGCTGGTCATAAACGGCCTTGTCCGAGCCGGTTTGATCATGGGTAAGCTCACTCTTCAGCTCACTTGGCAGGCCGGTGTGAGCCAGACTGGAGCCGGAGATCGGACCGGGCTTGCCTGCGCCCAGGATCGGGGAACCGGTTCCGGAGGCGAGCCCGACTGGCTGCACGGCGTAGGTGCCGGAGCTTGCGCCTCCAGGGCTGGTATCGACATCTCTCCGGGTCTTGTCGAATGTGCCTGCGGTCGTCGCATCCGTTTCTGCCGACGCCTCGCCTTCGGAGCCAGAGGTCGCGCTGCCTGAGCTGTGGAAGGCTGCGCCGATTTGGCTGGCCATAAATCCATCGTCAAGCAGGGCGTTGATAGCCCGGTGCGCATCGTCGCCGTTCGCAAAGTAGCCTGCAATGATGCTCTCGCTGCTCATGTTGCTGTCCTGCATTGTAGGTGTCGCCATGCCATCCTCTTTGTTCGCCGGTAGGAGCTCGCGAACGGGGTATCTTCGGCGGAGCTCTGCGCGGAAGTGTGATCCGGAGCCGAAAGCTGCCGGTCAAGCCAAACTCGCATTTACCCCGTGTGTGATGCAAGCCACGTGGTCGCAGTGGTTTGGCGGCCGGAGAATGCGAGTGAAGGCGGCCGACTCGTCTATAATCTAGACAAGTACGCTGGAGAGTTGGCCGAGTGGCTGAAGGCGGCGGTTTGCTAAACCGTTATAGGGTCAAAAACTCTATCGGGGGTTCGAATCCCCCACTCTCCGCCATTCTTTCAGGATGAGCAAGGTAGGTGCCTGGCTACCAGCCGGGCTACCAAAACTCATCGAAAAGCAGGTGGGCGCGGGTATTTACCTTAGCGGGAATACCTTGAAGCTGGCCAGCGTCCAACTCTACATCCGTGTCCGTTGCCCTGACGGTAGACGCATCTTTGCGCGTACGCCAGTCCGGTAGGGAGCTGAAGTCCTTCGGCCAGAACGTCCTCCTGGTCGCCTGACAAGCGCAGAACGCGGCCGGCCGGCGGTTCGGTGACAACGATCGTACCGTCCTCGCACTCGATTGAGGCTGCCGGCATGTTCAGGCAAGAGACCTCGCGGATCATCTTGCCTTCGAGGTTGAAAAATCCCGATCGCGCGAAAGTTTCAGCGGTCAACCGGACATTTCTTCGATGGGCGCTGACGCCGGCTGGGAAGTTTAGGTCTGTCGCCACAGCGCGAGAACCGTCACGCACCTCTTCTGTGAGCGGATGGAGAACCCGGTATGCAACCGTGTCGGCCACATGCAAAAGATCGCCGTCCACGCCCGTGGACACTACGACTCCGCGTGGAATGCCAAGTTTGCCGGCGACCACCACATCCGACTCTTTCCTGTCTTTGGATCGACCTCATGGATGCCGTTATCGGGCATGCCGCTGATGTAGAAGAAGCCATTAAGCCGATGACTGTATTGTCGGTTGCTGAAGGGAGTTGCACGCCCACTCTGCCCTGATCTGTTTCACGTCATCGATGGCAGCCGTTACTCATGGTCACTAGCTAGCATCTGGATAAATAGCAACTTCCACGAGCAATCTCGGAAAGAGTAACTTCAATTGTAGAGGGATCCCAATGGCGCCGAGCGTGAAGCAAATGTACCGCAAAGATGTTGATTATGACTGCGAGTGGCATCTGGAGGGAACGTCTGAAGAGGAGATACTCCCAACAATTGAAAAGCATGCGGCTAAGGTACACGACCTTATCTGCTTCAAAGACCAGGCAGTTGAAAACGTCCTCAGTGGCCTCCGCAGGAGCTGCACAGTGAAGAGTCCGGCTAGTCTGGCTTTCGATTTTGCGCAGCAACCACTCCAAGCCATTCTGCTCCTGGCTTGCATCTCAAAAGCGGCTTCGACAGACTCTATCGGGTTGAAGATATGACTGCTAAATTCGCTTCACCGGTGCGTATCCTGATTGTCGGCGGAGGGTTTGGAGGGCGAGACGCTGCGAACCGACTTGCTTACCGCTTGCCTGCAGGTTCAGAGATCGTTCTCGTTGATCGGAACGATTACTTGCTCTATACCCCCATGCTGACAGAGGTTGCAGGTCGTTCGGTTAGTCCGACTCGGATCCAGGTCCCGAACCATCTCCTCCCCCGTAAAGTTCGCGTCTTGAAGCAAGAGGTTGTCCGTGCCGATCTGTCAAGTCGATCTGTGGTTCTGGCAAATGGAGAAGAGCTACAGGGAGATCACCTGATCTTCGCTCTTGGTTCCTCTACAAACTTCAGAGATGTCACGGGAGCTGCGGAGTTCAGTTTGACGATGAAGACTCTTGAAGATGCACGGCGAGTGCGGCGTCAGGCGGAACAAAACATCCGCTTGGCACGCTCGGCAAGCAGTCCGGAGGAGCGTCAAAGATTGTGCACTTTCGTCGTAGCAGGTGGCGGCTACACAGGTGTAGAAACGATCGCAGCGTTAAATGATCTCGTTCGCGACACTGCCCGCGAGTGCTCGATCCCATCGTTCGACCTTCGGCTGGTCCTGATCGAACCAAGTAAGCGCATCATGTCAGAAATGCCAGACGAGTTGGCCGTATACACCGGAGAGGTTCTATCGCGTGATGGAGTCGAGCTCCGGCTAGGAGTTGGCGTTGAGACTGTGTCATCGTCTTCTCTCACCTTAACCGACGGACAGGTCATAGAAACAGGAATGTTGATCTGGGACACCGGCATCGTTCCAAATCCTTTCGTTGACTCTCTTGATTGCAGGAAGGGTAAGAGGCACGGCATAGCGGTTGACAGCGCCTTTCAGGTAGAAGGTCGGCCCGGAGTTTGGGCTATCGGAGATTGTGCCGAAATACCGAAGCCGGATGGCAGTGGAACCTTCTTTGAACCAACCGCGCAGAACGCTACACGTGAAGGAGTGCATGTGGCCGACAACATTCTGGCTACGATTCACGGTCGTGCCGTCAAACCATTCCGGTACCGTCAGGTGGGAGAACTGGCTGTTATCGCTCGACATTCTGGAGTGGCGCATGTCTTTGGCCTCCAATTCAAAGGGTTATTTGGATGGCTCATGTGGCGAGCTATCTACCTGGCCAAACTGCCCGGCATCTCTCAGCGTTTGGGGGTACTACTCGATTGGTTGCGCCTGGCAGTCGGGAGAAGGTACGTCCCCACTGCAGGGCAGCAGAAGAGATTAAAGGGAGGCTCTTCTGACTTGCTCATGAGTGAGCAGGTCTCAAGACAATAATCAGAGTCGTATAGTCCCACAGTGTTGAGCAGCCCGGTTCGCTTGGCTAAGGTCAGGAGTGAATCGGGCCAATGCTCCTGAAACCTCTTTCTTGCGCAGGCCTCGCCTGCCCGGCGGTTCCAGCGTGCAGGTCTCCGAGCATATCTCACCCACATGACTCACCGACATCACCTGCAGCGTCTCGGGTGCTTTAGAAGTAGCTTTACTTAGGTTCCGTCGAGCGTAACTACATGCCCGAGGAGAGACTCTTTCGCCGCTTCTCCAGCCAGTTGCATACAGCTAACCTTGGATCGGAGCACAAGCACGTCATGCACCATCGTCGACCGGGTCACACACCTCTCGATTACTGTCTTTGCCGGCTTTGTTTCCTGTCCCCACGATGCCGCACATCCAGCGATTGCCACCAAGCTCACGATCCAAACTCGGCTCACAAGAACCTCCTGAGAAGAATTGTTTAGCTTTCCTACACCCTTTTCTTGTTCCGGGCGATTGCATCTGAGGCAAGATCGAAGGATAAAACGGTGGCAGCCGCAACCAGGAACGACACGGGCGGAACAAAGTCAAAGAACTGCAGACCAACGATGGTGGCGGCTGCAATGACAACATACAGAACCAAGATCTTGTAGAGCCGCCGGGACTTTGGAATCTCGCCGAGGTTTGGCAGGTTCAAAAGCCCTCAGTCAACGCCACCCACGAAAAGAACAAGATGAAAGATATCCAAAACGGCACCTCCGAGTAGTATCTTCCGCTGGGGAGTGCCTCTAGGTAATGAGCCTCCAGCAGGCCTTCCCCGATCTCTCCGTCCAGATAGGGGTGCACATTCATGTCTGACTCGCTTGCCACCACCACAACTCGGCCATGCAGATTGACTGGACTCATCTTTTCGCAATGGCCATTCCATTTCGCGTAGGCAGCTGCGCCCGCTGCATCGCTGCAGAGTAGCTGCTGTGATCTCCGGATCAGCAGCGAGGGCCGCTTTCAGCGCGAAAGTGTCTGCATCGGCGCTCGGTGGTGCGTCCCCCTTTTCGCTGTCCTCCTCGCTTGCGTACACTGGCCATCTCAGCGGGATTTTTAGATCATCCTGATTGGTGTTAGTGATTCCCAACGAACCTGAGCCGTACCCAACCGAAAGCTCTGCGATTTGATGAGGCAGCCGTGCTTGGTGCGTCACCGAAGCGCAGAATAAATGCTTGAACAGGAATTCGTCTGGACCCGATATGTCTGCCTCACGCGAGCTGCAACTACTCTCATGCGAAAGCATGGGCTGCCAGTAATCCATCGTGTTCAAAGCTATTAGGACGGCAAAGACCGCTGATAAATTCCAGCCCAAGCGCTTCCGCAGCCGGGGCGACTTCATCCTTGTCGAACTCATCCGGCGAGCTCACGAGCTTGTCATCTTCCCCTCCCATGCACACTAGACCGGTCCATGCCTGCCCGCCGATCCTTCAATAACCTTGTCTCTTGCTCCCGCGAGCGCAACTGTGGACGCCGCAGGTTCGCCGAGTGTGAAGTCGGTATCCGGCTCGCTGCGGCTCATGACTGGATCCTGGTGCCAGCCGTAGGCTTTAAAGTCTTGCGTCACCCCGCTTGAAACATGCTCCTGCACATAGGCGCCTTGCCGGATATGATCAAGCGTCTGTACGGAGATGGCAGACCCTGCAACTGCGGACGAGCCCGGCTTGGTTGCCGCCGCACCCTTGCCATCCACCAGTGCACCCTCGCTGTAACAGGTATCGAGGAAGACCGCGAAACGTGTGGCACGAATTCGCGAAGCAACGACGCTCGATACATCGACCATCGGAAAGGCAGTGGCAAAGAGAAGGTCGGGATCTCCCTCCTCGCCTATCTCTGTGTCATACGGGACAAAGTAGTTGGCCCCGACAGTGTCCATCGAACGCGGCGATCCGTGCGTGGCGATGTAGATGACGACTAGATCATCAGGCTGTGCGTTACGAGCCAGCCAATTCATCTCCACCTTGAGGTTGCGTCGTCGCCTGTTCATTGAGCAGCACTTGGACGTTGTCCTTGGGAAAGCGGCCGACCTTAGGATCGAGCAGCACGCTTTAAAAACCCTGCGCATCATCGCTGGTAAATTGGAGCTGATCGACTGACTTATCCTGCAACCGCGAGATCCCGATTACGAGAGCCATCTTCTTCCGGATATGCCCTGTGGGACTTGTCCCCTTGGGCGCCGCCAAGACAAAGGGATTAAGCCCTTCCTTCAGCGATTCAGAAGAAAATAGCTCCGCCCGGTATCGTGCTGCCCCAGCCCCGGAGACTTCCTGCGGGTTGCCGGATTTTTCCGCAAGCAGTGCCCGGCACTGGCCACCGTCCTCGATCACTAGCGACCAACTCGGCTCCTACTGAAAGCGATCCACCGGCTGCAAGCGCGAGAGTAAGCTGTCGAATGATACAAAACATCAAACCTGCAAATACCTGAACAACATCATTGAAGCCGACCATGGTGCACTCAAGCGCGTCATTCGACCCACCCGAGGCTTTCATACGATAAGGACGGCGGCCGCTACGATCAAGGGCTTTAAAGTGATGCGTATGATCCGGCTAGGCCATTGCCTCACATGTAAGCTGCGCGTCCAAGACGACTTTCGTCTCGTAAACAAGCTGTTCGATATCTTCGCTGTCGCAGTTTAACGAAAAGAAGCAGCAAGCCAAACTGCAGCCAAGCAAGTTCATGCAACAAGGCCGCGCTGTCTTAAGTATGGTCCTGAGATCGCCATCGCCGTGAATGACTAACTCCAGCTCTGACGACGACGTACTGGTCGGTGGGCAGGCGCCTTGTGGCATCTGAGCAGGCCAACAAGGAGTGGGCGGCCTCCGGCTCCAAATTGCCCAACGTCTGTCAGCAGCTCTCCGAAGCCAGCTCGGCCGTAGACTCTACGAGCTCAATCTGGAGCACATGCTCCCAGTTCTATATTCAGGGGATCAATCGGTAGAGGCTGTCTGAAGATCTAGATCAGAGCTAATTGGCGGCATCTTGCAGGCAGCGTCCGCCGGAAGTGGCCCTGAAGACGTGCCGCTTTCCCACTCTCCTGGTCCCACTACTTGCGGCTACTCTCCGTGCCGGTTCTCACTGCCAGGCAGCACTACGAAGAGGAGGCTCTTCAAGGAGGCTGGTCGGTCCGCCACTCGACGGCAAACCGCGATCCTTTCCTTCCAGCGCTCCCGCTCTGAGCAAGCTAAAGGCGATCGTGCAGACGGCAGCATCGACTTCGAGATCAAGGATTCTTTTGTTCTAAAGTTCCTGGAATCAAGGAACGAATACTCAGAGGCAGAGCTCGAAGAAGCATTGATCAGGAGCTGGGACAGTATCTTCTAGAACTTGGGAATGATTCTGCCTTCATTGCCCACACCTGGCAGGCTCGTTCGTATTGGAACTATGCCTGGCCGAATGCTACCGTAGAAAGAGGTGGATCTGGGCAGCGCGCGTCTACACCGATTGCCCGTAGAACCCTAACATTGTTAGCCGCATGAATGCAGGAGAGACCAGATGGCGATTGAAGATACCGACTACATGTCCGAAGCGAAGACCGAGACAAATGCGCAGGTCATGGACGCGCCGGCAGCGGATGCCAAGTGCCCCTTTAACCCCAGCGCTGCCCCAGCGAGCCAGGTGAGCGAACGTACCGGGCCGCGTCACGCCCGCGACTGGTGGCCGAATCATCTGAGGCTGGATCTGCTTCATGCTCACTCCGAACTCTCCAATCCCATGGGCGAGGACTTTGATTACGCCACGGAGTTCAAGACGCTTGACTACGACGGACTAAAGAAGGATCTTGCCGCGTTGATGACCAACTCGCAGGAGTGGTGGCCGGCGGATTTCGGCAACTACGGCCCGCTCTTCATTCGCATGGCCTGGCACGCGGCCGGCACCTACCGTACCTACGACGGCCGCGGTGGCGGCGGACGCGGTCAGCAGCGATTTGCTCCTCTGAACAGCTGGCCTGACAACGCGAACCTTGATCGCGCCCGCCGGTTGCTGTGGCCGGTCAAACAGAAGTACGGCAAGAAGATCTCCTGGGCGGACCTGCTGATCCTGACTGGGAATGTCGCGCTTGAGACGATGGGATTCAAGACCTTCGGCTTTGCCGGCGGTCGCCCGGATACCTGGGAGCCTGATCACGACGTCGATTTCGGAGCTGAGACGACCTGGATGGGGACCGACAAGCGCTACTCCGGTGATCGCGTGCTTGAAGACCGGGTAGCCGCAACGACCATGGGCCTGATCTACGTCAATCCCGAGGGCCCCGAGGGAGTGCCGGACCCTGCGGCTTCGGCGAAAGACATCCGCGTCACGTTTGGCCGCATGGCCATGAACGACGAAGAAACGGTGGCGCTGATCGCGGGTGGCCACACCTTTGGCAAGACTCACGGCGCCGGTCCTGGCCATCACCTGGACAAGGAGCCTGAAGGCGCGCCGATCGAGAACCAGGGCCTCGGCTGGAGCAGCGCCTACAAGACCGGCATCGCCGGTGACGCGATCACCAGTGGCTTGGAGGTCACCTGGACCACGAAGCCGACCGAGTGGACCAACGACTATTTTGAGCATCTCTACAAGTTCGAGTGGGAGCTGACCAAGAGCCCGGGCGGCGCGCACCAGTGGAAGCCAAAGGGCAACGGCGGCGCCGACACCGTACCTGACGCCCACGACCCCAACAAGAAGAAGCAGCCGGCGATGTTGACCAGCGATGTCGCGTTGCGTGCTGATCCGATCTACGACAAGATCTCGCGTGACTTTTACGAGAATCCAGACAAGTTTGCCGATGCATTTGCCCGCGCTTGGTTCAAATTGACCCATCGCGACATGGGCCCGCGTTTCCGCTATCTAGGGCCCGAGGTTCCGGCCGAGGAACTCATCTGGCAGGATCCACTCCCCAAGGTCGACCACCCGCTCGTAGATGACCAGGACGTTGCCGCCTTGAAGGCGAAGGTGCTGGCATCCGGCCTTTCCGTTTCCGAGCTGGTCTCGACCGCCTGGGCTTCGGCCTCGACGTTCCGCGGCTCCGACAAGCGTGGCGGCGCGAATGGCGCACGCATCCGGCTTGCTCCGCAGAAGGATTGGGAGGTCAATCAGCCGGCCCAACTAGCGCGGGTGCTGAAGGCACTCGAGAAAATTCAGGGGGAGTTCAACGCTTCGGCCTCTGGAGGAAAGAAAATCTCGTTGGCAGATATGATCGTCCTCGCAGGTGCTGCCGGTGTTGAGAAGGCCGCGAAGGATGCGGGCATTGAGATCACTGTGCCGTTTCTTGCGGGCCGCACGGATGCATCGCAGGAGCAGACGGACGTGCAGTCGTTCGAGCCACTCGAGCCGATGGTCGACGGCTTCCGCTCCTACGGCTACCGGAAGCAAGAGCCTGCTGAAGTCGCGCTGTTGGATAAGGCTCAGCTGCTGCGCCTGACTGCTCCTGAGCTGACGGTGCTGATCGGCGGACTGCGCATGCTTCAGACCAACTTTGGAGGCACGACCTTCGGCGTCTTCACCGAACGTCCAGAGACGTTGACCAATGACTTCTTCGTCAACCTGCTCGACATGAGGTACGCCTGGAAGCCCACGACAGACTCGAAGGACACGTTTGAAGGGCGCGATCAGACGACAGGTGAAGCGAAGTGGAAAGCTACTCGCGCCGATCTGATCTTCGGCTCCAACGCCCAGCTGCGAGCCACCTCCGAGGTTTACGCCTGCTCCGACTCGCATCAAAAGTTCGTCGAGGACTTCGTTGCTGCGTGGAGTAAGGTCATGAACTTGGATCGCTACGACTTAACCGCATCAGTTGTTTAGGACCCAGTTCGTCTAACCGGGGCCCTGCTAGTCTCATCTCAGACCAGTCGGGCTCCACACACTTCCTTAAGCAGGGTCAATCTGCAACGTTCTGGGTGGGTTTAGCTACGCAAGCTAGAATCCGCGCAAACTCTCTCTATACCCCATCCCACTTCAAAATTGCAGTTGCTGGAGAGATCTGGCACTTTGCGCGGCATGCACGCGCATGCCGGGCTCTGTGCATTCACTCTGTCGAGCTCAATTCGCTGCCGAGAGCTTCGATCAAGCGACGGTCGTGAAGATATCGAACAGCTTGTTGACAAAGCGCCTCGTCTTTTACGTCAAGCTTGCAGGCAGTGACCCCGGGCGAATCATGCGCATGACTTCGAAGCCCTTGATGGTAGCCGCTGCGTCTTGATCATCTGAAAGCCGCGAGCAGGACGGATGACCCGTTTGAGTGCCCCATGGTCCGATTCGATAATGTTGTTCAGGTATTTGCAGGTCCGATGTTTTATATCAGCGGATAGCTTGCCGTCGCGCTGAAGCCAGTGGATTGCTTTAGGGGAGGAGCCGAGTTGGTCTCGCAGAGCTCTCATCTCGGCTCGAGCCTCTATGTCTATGACAACGCGACCGATGTGGCAGATCGTCGCGATACACGGGCAGCCCCCCGTTTCCTAAGCAAAGTGTTGACAACCATGTAACACTGCCGTCCTCCTCGATTACCGCTGATCCACTCGGTTCTTATCCGAAAGCGATCCATAAGCTGCAGCGCGAGGGCAAGCTGCCTGCCAACACAAAACATAGAACTTGCAAATATCTGGATAGCCTCATCCAAGCCGACCATGACGCCAGGCTGCCGCGCATCAGCTCTAACCGCCAGGCACCGACACGAGTCTCGCAAGGTGACTTTGTCGATGCCGGCCGAGCGTGTGCTCCTGTGCCTGCGCTCGATGCCAAGGCATGGCTCGTCAGAAGAAGATGACTCGTGACGAGCAGGGAAGCGAAGGTGCATTATCCGGCAGACACGATCCGGCAGACGATCTCGTAGGCATCTCGTTGGGATTCCCCAGAAAGGAACAGTCCATGATTTCATCCTTGCTTGGAGAGAGCCGGCGCGCAGCACGCTCCCGGTTCTTGCAGGCCGCTTTCCTCCTGCCCTGCCTGACCCTTCCGAAGCACGCGCTCAGAGAGACCGCTATGCCGAGCAGCAAGACAGAACCGGCTGCGCAGCCTGATCGTCTAGCGCGTGCTGCTGCGCAGGCGGGCGGCTCGGCTGCGCAGCAGATGCTGCGCGAGCTGGCCGGCCTCGGGCCCAGGCTCACTGGGAGTGCGGGGGAGCATCGGGCGACCGAGTGGGCGATGGACCAGATGCGCAGGATCGGTTTGTCCGGGGTCCATGCCGAGCCCTGGATCCTGGAGCGCGGTTGGACCAGGGGCCATGCCATGGCGCGGCTTGTGGCAGCAAGCCAAGCTGCCGGGCAGCGTTCCATCGGCGCGGGGGCGCGCCCCGGCGGGCGCCGACTCGGCGTATGTGCGCTTGGCTGGACCGGGTCGACCCAAGTCAGGGTCCAGGGCGCGCTGCTTGCCGTCGATGCGACTGCGAGTCCAGACAACACCGCCTGGCGCGGCAAAGTTCTGCTGGTTAGAGGCGCCGCCGATCCGGTGACAAGCTTCTTCGCTCTGCCCGGGCTGGCCCGCCGGGCAGAGGCTGCAGGCGCACTGGCTGTGCTGGTTGCTGACAACCGGCCGGGCCCAGCCCATGCGGGCCCGCTCTCCTTTCCAGCAGAGTCGAGCTCACTGCCCGTGCTGAACCTGGCCCAGCGTGACGCGGCCATGCTCGGTGACCTGCTCGCGAAAGAGCGTTCCCCTGGCGCCGCCGCCCTGCGCCTGGAGCTGGACGTGAAGAACACGTTCACGCCGGGCCCAATCGTCGCTCACAACGTCGTCGGCGAGATCCCCGCTGCGCCTCCATCTGCGCAGACAGGCTCGGACGCTGTCGAGACCATCCTGCTGGGCGCCCATCTTGACTCCTGGGATCTGAGCGAGGGCGCCACCGATGACGCTTACGGAGTGGCGGCCATCCTTGGCGCGGCTCAGACGATTCTTGCCTCCGGCGTCCAGCCGCGTCGCGCTATACGCATCGTCCTGTTCACTGGCGAAGAACAGGGGCTGCTGGGCTCGCGAGCCTACATCGGCAGCCACGAAGGCGAACTCGATAGCCTTCTCTGTGCGCTGGTCATGGACTGGGGCAGTGGGCCGATCACGCAACTTCCGGTCGCCGGCCACCCTGAGCTCGCACAACCGTTGCAGAGCATCCTGAGCCAGATCACGCCCCGGGTGAGTGTCGCCAGCGGCTACCTGACCTACACGGATGCCTTCTCCTTTACCGGCGCCGGCATAGCCGGGCTCGCCCTGCTGCAGGACTCGCCCAGCTATGAGCGCATCGGCCACTCTGCCCAGGACCGGCTCGAAAACGCCGATCTTGCCACCCTGGCAGCTAACGTCGGCATCCTCACCGCGCTCTCGCTTGGCCTGGCCGACGCACCCGAGCGGCCAGCCACGCGCTGGACGCCGCAGCAGCGCGAGGCGGAGATGCTGCGCGTGCACGCACCCGCCGGGCTCCTCGAGCCCGCCATGAGGGAACGCAGGTAACTCCGCGGATCGCTGATGAAGAACGGATTGGTCGCCGGAGTCGATGTGTCGCGAAGCAGAGGTATCCACACTCTTTGAAGAGCAGCAGGCGCGCTCTTACGGGGCGAGTGAGTGAGCTTCTTCCGCCCGCGTGGGTCATCCTGTTTCAAGCTGAGTGCTGACTTAGCCCAAGTGCACCCCAGAGCAGGTCCGCGCGAGTCGAGTCCTTCGCTGCGACGGATGGTCCCCGGCTGTAGAGCGAGCATGCAGAGCTCAACCTTTGTTGGCCAGGCAGTGTCGACTTGCCTGGACCTCCTGGCTAACTCTCCTGATCAACTTCCTGATGGATGACGCTCGTTCTTGCCCCCATCCCCGTCCCGTGCTAACGTTCCACCATCCCCGTACTACCCCGCGCTTGCGGCATCCCAGACCCTTCAGACCACCCCCATGCCCTGCTTCTCTCGTCGAAATCTGCTCTGCTTTGCCGCTCTTTTGTTCACTCTTCCTCTAGCTGCGCAAACCGCAGCCAAGTACCCAGACCTGCCCTCTGAAGTTCCTGCCACCGTTACGCTTCCCCATCACTTTGCCAACTACACTCGCCGCGTCGTCATGATCTCCATGCGGGACGGTGTCAAGCTCAACACCATCATCCTGATTCCGGACGGAGCGAAGAACGCGCCCATCCTGTTGACGCGCACCCCCTATAACGCCGCCGTCCTCACGGCCAACTCGCAGAGCTCTCACCTTGGCTCGAGCCTCTATGGCTACGACAACGCGACCGACATCATCGTGAACGGAGGCTACATCCGCGTCATCCAGGACGTTCGGGGCAAGTACGGCTCTGAGGGCGACTACGTGATGAACCGGCCGTTTCGCGGCCCCCTTAATCCGACGCCCGTCGATCACGCGACCGACACCTACGACACCATCAACTGGCTCGTGAAGAACACCCCTGAGTCCAACGGCAGGGTCGGCATCCTAGGCATCTCCTACGACGGCTTTACCACGCTTGCCGCTCTTGTCCATCCTCACCCCGCGCTCAAGGTAGCCGTCCCAATGAACCCCATGGTGGACGGCTGGCGCGGCGACGACTGGTTCCACAACGGTGCCTTTCGCGAGCAAAACATGAGCTACATCTACGAGCAGGACGGCTCCCGCTCAAACGAGTACAAGTGGTGGACCACCCACTTCGACGACTATGACATGTTCATGGACGCTGTCTCGGCCGGGGAACTCGGGCACCGCCGCAACATGGAGCAGAAGGGATTCTGGCGCAAGATCACAGCGCACCCCAGCTACGACGCCTTCTGGCAGAACCAGGCCGTGGACCAGATACTCGCGACCGAGCCCCTGACCGTTCCCACGCTGCTCGTCCACAGTCTCTGGGACGCGGAAGACATCTATGGCGCTATGGCCGTCTACAAGGCCATCAAGCCGCACGACACGAACACCGGCACCCCGGAAGAGAAGGTCTTCCTCGCGCTGGGTCCCTGGCACCACGGCGGTGCGATTGATCCCAACGCCTCTATCGGGTCCATTACTCTGCCTGAGGACGAAGCTCAGTGGTTCCGGCTCCACGTGCTGGCACCCTTCCTCGCTCACTACCTGAAGGATGAAGCTCCTGGTGCGGCCCCGATCGCTCCCGTGACCGCTTACCAGACCGGCACCGATACCTGGCAGAAGCTTCCCGCGTGGCCCGTGGTCTGCACTCAGGCTCCCCGGACTGTGCCGCCTGCGCCAACCTGCGCGGTCGCTCCTGCCCGTCTCTATCTACACGGGCCGAAATCTGGCGGCGGAGAGAATGGTTCGCTCTCCTTCCATGCGCCCGACGATGCAGACCAGGCGGTCACCGAGTACGTTTCCGACCCGAGCAAGCCTGTGCCCTTTCGCGCCCGTCCCATCCAGCCGGTCAACTACGCCACTCCCGCCGCGTGGCCGGATTGGCTGGTCGACGATCAGCGCGAGTTCTCCGGCCGCCCTGATGTTGCCGTCTTCACCTCCGACGTCCTGACTGCCCCGGTCACCATCGCAGGCGAGCCCATCGCAAACCTCATCGCCAGCACCTCCGGCACCGACGCCGACTGGGTGGTCAAGCTCATCGACCTCTACCCGGACGAAGTCGCCGGCAGTGCCCAGCTCGGCGGCTACCAGCTGAGCGTCGCCATGGATATCTTCCGCGGCCGCTACCGCGAGAGCTTCGAGCACCCTGCCGCCATTGCCGCCAACAAGCCCGAGACCTACCGCTTTGCGCTGCCCAATGCCAACCACGTCTTCCTGCCAGGCCACCGCATCATGGTCCAGGTCCAGTCCAGCTGGTTTCCGCTCTACGACCGCAATCCGCAGACCTTCGTTGCCTCCATCTTCTTTGCGAAATCCTCTGACTACCAGAAGGCCACGCAGCACATCTTCCACTCGGCCTCGGAGGCTAGCTTTGTGGAACTTCCCGTTGTGAAGCCTTAGCACGCTGAGTCGCCGGGAAGCCGGATGGAAAGTAAGTGGCTCCCCCCACATTCCGCCCGAATCTTGCGGCCGCGCAGCTCGCCAATTCCAATCGCTTGCAATGAGCTTTCAGTCTTCTTCACTTCGCACTGTCGTAAGTGCAAGCAGCGTAGACCTCCTTGCGCGCTCAGAGCGGTTTCAAGAAGCTCGTCCGGCGCAGAGTGACGGTAGTGTGATCGCCCGCAACTCCCCCTTGACGCGTTAGACCGTGGCAGGCACACTCGCCCCTATGCGTATGTGCCTGCAGGCACTCTCTTGCTGCCTTGTCGCGCTGCTGTCGAGTTCCTCTCTGGCTCGAGCAGAGGACACCTGGACCGAAGTGCGTAGCCCGCACTTTCGAGTTCTTACCGACGGCTCTGCGCGGGACGGGCGCAACGTGGCTGAGCACTTTGAGCAGATACGCCACGTCTTCGTGGATCGGTTCAAGAGTGAGAACATCGATGCCGGCGCGCCTCTCACCATTCTTGCCGCGCGCGATGAGCAGACATTTCGGACGCTTGAGCCAGCCCTCTGGAAAGCACGAGGCGACACGATTGCGGGCGAATTTCACCGCGGCTGGGAGAAGCAGTTCGCTGCCATCCGGCTCGATACCTGGCTGGACTCTGGACAGGTCGTGGTCTACCACGAGTACACCCACAGCATCCTTCATGCCAACGCGCACTGGCTGCCGACGTGGCTGGACGAAGGCATTGCGGAGTTCTACGCCTATACACGAGTCCAAAGCAATGTGACCTATGTCGGGGCTCCTTCGCTGCGTATGCGAGACCTCAAGAGCAAACCCTTGATCCCGATCGAGGAGATGCTGAGCACCAACGGTCGATCTAGGATGTGGAAAGACTCTGAGCGTGTGCAGCTCTTCTACGCAGAGTCCTGGGCGATGGTCCACTACATGTTTTTCGGCCCCGGCATGAACAATGGGGAGAAGCTGCAGATCTTCTTTCGGGCGATCCAGAGTGGTACCGACCAGCAGAAAGCTTTCCAGGATGTGTTCGGCGACCCTGCAGCCTTCGAGCGCGCTCTATCGCTCTACCTCACCCGGTTCCAATTCTCCGCCGGAGTCATCCCGCCGGATCACAGCATCGATCCCAAGACCTTTCTCGAACGCAAACTTACACCCGCGGAAGCAGATTACGAGCTCGGCTGCTTTCACCTGGGCGCGCACGATCTCAGTGCAGGCCGCACGATGATCGAGCAGGCTCTCACGCTCGACCCCAAACTTGCATCCGCACATGAGGAGCTTGGCTACATTGACTTTGTTGGAGGCCGTGACGCCGAGGCGCGCGGCGAGTGGCAGCAGGCTCTCGCTCTTGACTCCCATCTGTATCGCTCACTGTTTGCGCTCACCATGTCCGGCTCTCCCATCACGCAGCAGGATCCTGCCCAGCTGCACGCCACGCAGATCCAGCTTCAACACGTCACAAGCCTGGCTCCTGGCTTTGCACCTGCGTTTGTGGAGCTGGCGCTGGTGGAGTGGCGGCTCGGCGCCATGCAGCAGGCCTACAAGGATTCCCGTCAGGCTGAACTGCTGGAACCCTGGCGCGCCGGCTACCACATCGTGACCGGGAACATCCTGCTGCACGGCAACCAGCCCGCTCTGGCCGCCACCTATGCTCGCTACGTAGCCGACCACTGGTTTGGACCAGACCACAACGAAGCCGTGGATCTATGGGAAGCAGTGCCTGCCGCAAAGCGTGATCCAGGGCCCACACTGGTTCGCGATCTACCCGCCGGCGTGCAAGTGGCACACGGTCTGCTCTCAGCTGTCTTCTGTACGGATGCACCTGGACCCGATCACCTTAAGATGACGCTTACTTCGGAGGATCCATCGGCTCACCCGCTTGCCTTTACCAGCGATGGCCGCATTATGGTCGGATTTTCCGACAGCTTCTGGTGGGGTGAAGATCATTTCACCACCTGTCATCATTTGGATGGCCATCCGGCAATCGTCGCTTACAAGGCGGGACCAGGGGGAGGCCTGGAGTTGGTCGAGGTAGAAGTGCGCGACGACTTACCGCAAGCCGCTGCGCCGGCAGCAAGTACCGCTTCGACCTCAGACGCCCACAATACCAAGAGCCCGCCCTGATCTCCTGTCGATCTATGCTCACCGCAAGACTTAAGTATCTTGACCGGCCAGGATGGAAAGATGCTCAAGTGGCCGGATCGCGGACCCTCGCCTGGTGACCCAGGATTGCTCTCCTCTTTCGTCCTGAGCTCCGCCGCTTTGTAATGAAAGACAGCGCCACCATCGGCGACGTGCGCTCGCGCGGCGGCACCGGTCGACTGCTGCCCTAAGCGTCGTGGCCTTCACGCGTCTGCAACAAAGGAACTGCTCCTACCTCGGCTGCGTACCCAGTACAGTCTTTTCAAGAGGAGCAAGTGATGCAGCGAAAGCAAGCCGCCGTCAGCACCCTTGTCGCACTCCTGTTGCTCTGCTGCACATCGCTGCCGGCGCAGAGTAGCTGCTCGGGCGACACGCTTGCAGGCGTCGTCGAGGATGGGACCGGTGCCATCCTGCCTGGAGCGACCCTGACCCTTGACTCCGGTGCTTCGATCACGGCGAACGCGGATGGTTCCTTTCGCATACCCTGCGTGGCAAGTGGACCGCACCAACTGCAGGTAACCGACGAAGGCTTTGCACCACGAAGTGTCCCGGTCGAGAGCCCGTATCGCGGTCAGTTGCACATCCAGCTGCAGGTGGCCACGGTTGAGACCACGGTGGCAGTGAGTGAGACACCACAGCCGGCGCAGGCCGGGGCCGCCGGCAGCCCGGAGAGTCGCACCATCACCAAGGACCAGCTTTCTACCTATGCGGATGACCCGGACGACCTTCTACGCGAGCTGCAGCAGCTGGCCGCGACTACCGGCTCGAGCCCATCGAAAACCATCATCACTGTTGACGGATTCCAGAACAACGTGCAGCTGCCGCCCAAGAGCTCGATCGCTTACATCAAGGTCAACCCGGATCTCTACTCCGCCGAGTACCGGCAACCGCCACTTGAGGGCGGCCGCGTCGAGGTCTACACCAAGCCCGGCCAGAGCACCTTTCACGGAGCCCTGTTTACCACCAATGGCAGCTCCTGGATGAACGCGCAGAATCCTTTTTCAACCTCCAAGGGTGCTCTCGGGAAACAGCGCTACGGCATGGAACTCAGCGGGCCGGTGCGCAAGCAGGGCAGCGATTTCGCACTCTCACTCGAACACCGTACGATCGACGACACCGCCGTCGTGAATGCAATTACCCTCGACAGCATGGGCAACCACGTGTCCACCGTCTCCTCGGTGCCGATACCACAGGCACTGTGGCTTGCGACCGCGCGCGTGGGCTGGCAGCTGGGCGAGCGCAACACGTTCACGGCCGCCTATTCCGCCGACACGAACCAGCTTGAGAATCTCGGCGTCGGCGGAACCTCACTGGCTGAGAACGGTTACAACAGCAACACCTACGAGCACACCCTGCGCCTGAGCAACATCACCGTCGCCTCGGCAAAGCTCATGCATGAGGCACGGGTCTCACTTGACTGGACGGGCACCGATGACACTCCGCTCTCGACCGCGCCCCAGGTGCAGGTCTCGGGCGCGTTTACCGGCGGAGGCGCCACCGTGGGCCCGGAACACGACCGCAAGTTGGTGCTCGAGATCGATGATGATGCCGTGATCAACGCCGGCAGCCACCTGATCAAGGCCGGCGTACAGTTTCGCAATGCGACTTTGAACAGCCGTCTGCCGACAACGTTCAACGGCAGTTACACATTCGGCGGTGGTACCGCGCCGGTGCTCGATGGGAGCGGTCAGCCGATCGCCGGCCAGTCTGAGACCATCAGCGGTGTTGAGCAGTACCGCCGCGCTCTGCTTGGACTTGCCGGGGGCGTGCCGACAGCTTTTGTCAATGTTGCCGGCGATCCGGCGATCCACTTCTATCAGACTCGCACTGCACTTTACCTCCAGGATGAATGGAAGCTTCGCTCGAACCTGGAGATCGCGATGGGTTTTCGCTATTACCTGCAGAACGACCCAGCCGTGTACGACGGAGCTACGCCGCGGCTGGGCTTTGCCTGGACCCCGGACAAACAGAAGAAGTGGCAGCTGCACGGGCATCTCGGCCTGTTTACCGGCCAGTACAGCGTTGGCGAGTACCAGGAGCTATTGCGCGAAGACGGCACCCATCGCGTCACGAGCACCGTCTACAATCCGGTTTACGGCAATCCGCTCAGCGACAGCACGCAAGTGGTGCATAGCGTCCGTACTGCCTCGCCTCATCTAGCAAATATCTCGATCTCGATCGAGAACGCAGGCGCAACACGCAGCTTGCCGCACGGCTGGGCTCTATCGCTCGATTGCTTCGCCGCACGCATCTGGAATTACGCACGCTCGGTCAATGTCAACTCACCGCTCAACGGCAGCGCCACCGGCCCCCGACCCGGAGCAGCGAACCTCGACATCTTTCAGGTCAACAACAGCGGTCAGGGTGGCGCGAACCTGCAGGTGTTGACCGTGAGTCAGCAGAGCTCGAAGCATGTGCAGTTCAGCGCGGGAGCCACCCGGGTCAACCTCAAGGATGACACCGACGACGACACCTTCTTCAGTCCTCAAAGCTCGGCAACCGACGCCGGCGAGTTTGCACACAGAACAGGCCAGCCCATCTGGCAGATTTACGGCGACGGCATCCTGCACGCTCCCGCCAAGATCGACTTGAGCACCAACCTGCATGTCAACAGTGGCGCACCCTACAACATCACCACCGGCTTTGATAACAATGGAGACGGCAACTTTAACGATCGCCCGCAATATGCCACAGCCGGAGCTACAAATGCCTACGCTACCCTGTTCGGCAAGTTGGTGGCGAGCGGAGGCGCTGGTGTCTTTCCCCGCAATGCCGGCCGGGCGCCGCGGATGGTGTATATGGATGCGAACGTGCAGCGCACCTTTGCGCTCTCGCGCAGCGGTAAGGCCGACCACCCGCAAGTGCTGGTAGTGAACCTTCGCTCCTCAAACCTGCTCAACCACACCAACGTGACTGCCATAGGCGGGGTGCTCGGCTCGCCGCTCTTTGGCGTGCCCTACGGGGCTGACAACAGCCGCCGAGTCGAGGGCGGACTTCGCTATGGCTTTTGAGTTAGCCGGCCATGCTGTTTGATACGTTCGCTGCACAGTCTCGGGTACTGCCAGGTCGCGCTCGCGGGGTCGCGGATCGCTCTCCTCTAGACTTACATGCTTGGCAAAACCTGCCGTCGGCGCAGCCTGCGCCAGGCCGGTATGTCAATCCTCTAGAGTGGTCGCCTCTTCCTGGTGACTCTCTCAGCTGTGCGCAAAAGGCAAACTTCTCCTCTCGTAATCTTCGCGCTGCCACTAAAAAAAGAGAACTTCGCCGTTACTTGCCTTGATCCCCGGGTGGGACATCAAGGGTCCAGAGGGCTGGCTCTGCATGGCCGTTGCTCTGCACCTCAAAGCTGAGTGACTGGTAACCCGTCGCCGAGGTTTCGGCATCGGTGACCCTAACCACGAGCCGATAGGATCCTGGCGAAAGCGTGTCGGTCCGCAGGTCTTTGCCGACCAGCAGGTTGCCCGCCGGCGAAAAGGATCCCCGGTCCAGCAGTTGATCTTCTTCGACCCGCGGGCCGCCGTCCAGCCGGCCGATCAGGTAGTGGACCTCGACCGATTTGCCATGCAGCGCTGCCGGCGACCCGGCTGGCGCCCAAACCTGGAAGATGGCACGCAGCGGCTCTCCCTGCACCACGGTGAAGTGGTCTGAGCCAACCGGCCTGAGCCGGACACCGGAGAAGCTGAAAGGGTCCTGCGCCGTTTGGCTGCGCTCAGGCGGCCGCGCATTCGCGAAGAAGAGTTGGCTGATGCCGATGCCCGCCTCCTGACCGGGGACCAGGATCGTTCGGCTCTGTGTGAAAGCCTGCCGGGTCGTGAGATTGGTCAAGGTCAGCGTGAGCTCGTACTTGCCTGGCCCAGCCGGAATGCGTCCTTCCAGACCAAAGCACTTGCTCTGCACGTCGGCGAACACTTGCTTGGAGACATAGTCGGTCAGCGTGTGCTTCTGATCGAAAAGAACCTTGCCGCTTGCATTCGCCAACCTGGTTTCCAGTTGCAGCGAATAGTAGTAGCGGCCGCCGGACTGCTCGGCAAGCGAGAAATCCTCCTGGCGCAGCAGGCGCAGAAGGTAGCTGATACTGGCCTGACCCTGCGCATCGCGGGTCGCGATCACGCTGAGGTCGCTCAGCTGCTCGCCCAGCAGAACACGGTGCGAGACCGACTCCCCCCTGGCTGCACCTGCTGCCACCAGCTCGCGCACCTGCGGCAGGTTGCGGTAGTTGCGGATGTTGTTCAGCAGCACATCGGACTGGAGCGAGGGAGTGGGATTTTTGAGGTCCACCGGCTCACCCGGAATGAGCGAGAGCGCCACGTGCGCGGCTTCGTCATTGATGTCTCGCTGAATGAGCTTGATCGCGGTCCTGTCGTCATTGACCGCGTTGGTCGAGTTGATCAGCTTCTGCGGCCTATCCCCGTAGGGCGAGTAAAGCTCATAATCCTCAGCCGGGCTTTGCTTGTAGAACAGCACATAGAAGTGGACCGGCAGGGCCGGCCCCAGGCTCTCGTAGAACCAGATCTGGAGCGGCTTCAGCTCCTGCGTCTCCGGATAGCGGTCGATCTGTTTGGGCGCGCCAAGGGTGATATAGACCATGCCTCGATCGCTGCGCCAGCCCTCCTCGACACCCCCGTAGCCAAAGTGAGCGTTGGCATAGGCCAGCCTCTGGTAGTACTCCTGCTTGTAGACGTTCTCGGGAGCGCTCGGGTCCGGGTTGCGCGCCTGCCAAAAGGACTGGATGAACTTGTCCCGATCCTCGTTGGTCTTCAAGTGCAGGAAGAGGTGCCGCTCGTCGTCAGTGATCAGGTAAGGCACTTCCTCGTGCAGCCAGTGCGCGTAGACAGGAGCAAGCGCCGGTTCGCGTTCAGCTCGGAGAAGCGTGGCCCCGCAGGCGAGAGACAATGCCAGCAGCGCCAGCAGCGTCGAGCCAAGACGATTGGAAAACTTCAAGCGCTTGTTACCTCGATATGGCAGGGTCGCGGCCTTCGGCAAAAAGCCGCCCGATTTGATCGTGAAGATAGATCATCTTCAGCATAAGGGACTGCAGCAACGACGCGGTATATGCTTTTCTGTATCGGCGCGCTGCAGTATCGAAAAAGGTGGAGAAGCGAATCTTCACACGATGCTCATCTATCCGTAACGACCTATCCACGCTGTTTCCGCGCTTTGGCCCTTTAATTGCTAGAAGGCTGCTAACACCGTCTGTTCGCGTACCGCCTGGCCGTTTCTCTTGTAGTGTTTGATCCACGATTCTCATTGCGTACTGGAGCCCCTCACAGATGAAGAACGCTTTCCAGCGGTTCTGTTTCCTATCGGTACTCTCGCTTTCCGCCGCTGCCACTCTCAGCCCGGCCGGTCTTGCCCAGGAGCTTTCGAGCACCAAGGGCGGCTTGAGCGGCGTTGTTACCGATAAAACGGGTGCAATCATTCCGGGAGCCCAGTTAACTATTGTCGGCGATGCGGACACCCGCGTCGTGACCACCGATGACAGCGGGCGCTTTACCGTTGGCAACTTGACGCCTGGCAATTACGACGTGAAGGTCGAAAAAGAGACTTTCAAGATTGCCGAGGCCAAGCACGTCTCCGTTGTTATTAACCGGTCGAGCAACATCAACCTTTCGCTAGAAGCTGGTGCCATTGGCGAGACAGTGGAGGTGAACGCAAACAGCATGGAAGTGGATACAAACTCGACCGCGATCGGCGAGAACCTGACGGATACCTTCTACTCTCAGGTTCCTGTTGCACGCAACGTAGGCAGCCTTTTCTATGTGGCGCCTGGGGCAGTAAACAGTGGCGGCACTGGCAACTCGAACCCATCGATCGGTGGTGCAACCGGTCTTGAAAATCAGTATGTCGCCGATGGTGTCAGCATTAATGATTCCGGCTACGGTGGCCTTGGCGTGTGGAGCCCCAGCTATGGCTCGCTTGGTACGGGCATCAACCTGTCCTTCATTCAGGAGGTTCAGGTCAAAACGGGAGCCTTTGAGCCGAAGTACGGCAAGGCCAATGGCGGTGTCGTGCAACTCGTGACCAAGTCCGGGGGAACCGAATATCATGGCGCTCTTGCTGCGTACTTCTCGTCAGAGAGCATGTCTGCGGGCTACAGGGTAGCGGATCAGTATCGCCTCAATGTAACGAACGCTGACAGCTTTCAGTTCGGGCACATCTACTCCCAGCCCGCATACGACGCGAGTGTCGAGGTCGGCGGGTACATCCCGATTGCGAGGCACCACGATAAGCTGTTCTTCTTCGGCGCCTTCAATCCAGCACTCAACCAGACCAACTACATCGCGCCCAACGTGCCTTTCTCGGCGGCCCTCTATAGCCATGGACCCTTTGCCACGTCAATCAGCGCGTACAGTTGGGCAGGCAAGCTGACCTACAAGATCAACGATGAGAATTCCCTTGAAGCCTCAGCTTTCGGTGATCCTTCCTACAGTAATTATGGTTATGGCGATGCCTATGCGCAGCCTTATGGTCATCCGAACCTGCAATTGAAGAATGAGACCGCGTTCAGTCGTTGGAGCTTTGGCAGCCGGAGCGAAGTGGCACGCCTGAACTCAACTCTCAGCCCGACCCTACAACTCAACATTGCCGCCACGGCAAAGACCAGCAACTTTACCGAAAGTGGCTTTGCCAATGACTATGAAATCACAGACAAAACAACCGGCAGCACAGGATTTCAAGGGCTCGGAGAGTTTCAGAATCCGACCAACCACAGCTACGGCGTGAACTTTGATTTGCAGAAGGTGGTAAACAAGTTTGGGCAGCACAGCTTCTCGATTGGCTACAGTTTCGATCGCGCGATCTATGACGCTAATCGCGACTACAGTGGAAGCCGCTTTGCCTTTCCCTTGGCTAACTCGGCTGGCACGCCCATCCAGAAGGTCGGCGGAAACGACGCGCTCGCAGGCACCTCAACCAGTGCCGCTTTCTACCTGGTCAACGCTCCAGCATCAGCAGCTTGCCCGAACACCGCGTGCCCCGAATATCAAGCCGCCGATGGCACGATCCACAATGTGTATCTGCGTCAGGCGCGCGGCATCTTTAGTGGCACGGAGGTTAGCTCCAGTCAGGGCTACCACGTCGTATATGGCAACGACAACTGGGCGATCAACCGTAATGTCACCATCAATGCCGGCATACGCTGGGAAGAAGAGCAACTCAACGGGCCAAACCAGCAATACGTCTTCAATGACAACTTCTCCCCCCGGCTCGGTATCAACGTCGATCCATTCGGCGATCGCAAGACGAAGCTCTTCTTCAATTTTGGCCGTTATACCCAGTCCCTTCCAACAGACGCTGCGATCCGCGAGCTGAACCAAGAGTCGGATGTCCAAGCTCGTTGGGCCCCTTCGACCGTGACGGGTTCTGATGGTCTTCAGCATGTGGCCATCAACGCAGATGGAACCATTACCCCAATTCTTGATGCAGCTCACCTCATTTCCGGCGAGTACGGAGTGCTTAAGACAAACGGAGTCGTCACAGGTAGCATCCCGAAAATCGTGGCGTCAGCCGCTACCCCGGAGCTCTTTAGTTCAGGCACCAAGCTCAACTACGAAGAAGAGTATGTAGCCGGGATCGAGCGCCAGGTGCAGGGCTTCGTCATCAGCGCTCGCTACACAGACCGCCGGCTCAAGCGCATCGTTGAAGACATGCAAGGAGTTTCGCCTGAAGGTGCAAACGCTGGTCTGCCAAATCAGGTTTATCTGATCGGTAATCCGAGTCCTTCCTCTGATTACTTTGTGAACGAACAGGAAGAAGCATACGATCCGACCACTGGCCCTCCGGCAAACTGCGTTTACGACTATGGGACCCAGGAAGATAGCCTTGGCAATGTCGTGGGCGCTGCCTGCGGCCAGAACCCGGGTGACGTCACAGATGGTATTTATACCCCAGGAGCCGCAGGTGCTACTACACCTGATGGAAAGCCCGATGGCTTCGCAATGCCGGTTCGTCGGTACCAGGCCCTCGAGATCGAGGCGAACAAGAACTTCAGCCATAACTTCCTGCTTCGCGCTAACTATCGTTTTGCCAAGCTTTATGGCAACTACGAAGGTCTCTACCGCAACGACAATGGTCAGTCAGATCCTGGCATCAGCTCGTTGTTCGATTTCACGCAAGGTGTGATCGGTCTACTGGGTGCGCAGTTTCAGCCCGGCTACCTGAATACTGATCGCCGCGATGTAGGAAACATCTATGGTTCCTACGTTATGCCTTCAAGCTTTGCCAAGAATCTAACCTTTGGTCTTGGCCTCCGTGGCCAGTCAGGAACCCCGCTCAGCCGCCTGGCCTCTCACCCGGTTTACCAGAATACCGGTGAAATCCCAATTGGCGGCAGGGGCACCGCGGGCACCACGCCCTCTACTCTGCAACTCGATCTGCATACCAACTATCCGCTCTCCATTCGAGAGCACGGAAAGCTTCAACTCGCTTTCGATGTCTTCAACGTTGCCAACTCGCAGCTGATCGTTAGCAAGAATCAAAACATCGACACTGGCTTCCAGACTGGTGCTGACCCAACCAACGGGACGCCTACCAGCTTCCAGCGGCCGTTCTACGCCCGTGGCTCCCTCCGCTACGAGTTCTAAGGTCTAAGCTCGCGGTTAAAACAGGGAGGAAAGCAAAATGCTTTTCTCCCTGTTTGAACCGTGACTCCACGTATTCGCGACTCACTGGCCACTTATTGCGATCTAGCGATGTTGATCCGGCATCGATTCAAAGCGAGAAAAGCCGCTACTATGACTCTGTGCGCACACTCTTCTACTGTTTGCTTCTTTCCTGGCTCCCTGCCGCTGGTGCACAAACACTCACCATCCAACACGTAGTCATCGTCGATACAATCTCGGGCAGCCTGCGCCCGAATAGCACGGTGGTTATCCAAATGAATCGCATCACCGGCGTCACTGGGCCAGGGAACACCAGCTCGCAGCCTTCCGCGTCCGATAAGCCAGCCAACGCGCAAGTCATTGACGCCCACGGCCAGTACCTGATCCCGGGCCTGTGGGACATGCACACCCACGTCTACTTCGACAACACGGCCGAGGACGGCTCAGACCTCATCCTGCCGCTCTTCGTAGCCAACGGCGTCACCAGCATTCGCGACATGGGCAGCGAGCTCAACCAGGTCCTCCAGGCCAGGCAGGCAGTGGCGGCGCACACCCTGCTCGGTCCCCACATGATCGTCTCCGGGCCGATGCTCGACGGGCCCAAGTCGCCCTACAAGGCATCGATCCCGATCGCGACGCCGGAGGATGGCCGCAGGGCTGTCGACATGCTCAAGAGCCGCGGCGTGGACTTCATCAAGGTTCAATCCTACGTGCCGCGCGAGGCTTACTTCGCCATCGCCGACGAAGCGAAGAAGGTCGGGATTCCCTTTGAAGGCCATGTGCCCGATGCAATCCGAGCCTCCGAGGCGGTCGCCTCAGGCCAGCTCACCTTTGAGCATCTCATTGGGATCTTCGAGGCCAGTTCGCCGGATGAAACGAAGTACCTCACCGGCAAAAAGACAGTCGGCATGTTTCTCGCGACCTATGATCCCAAACGCGAAGCGGCCATCATCCAGCTAGTCGCGCAACATCACGTCTGGCAGTGCCCGACCCTCTACTGGGAGCGCGGCCAGTGGCTGGTCGATGCGATCGACTACCGCCAGGACCCGGATCTAGCCTACGCCGCGCACAGCTGGGTCACGACCCTCTGGCCTCGCTCGCAGAAGTCGATCCTCAAGTCGCTTGACGTAGACCCGCTGCCGGTGAGGGAACGTTTCGTCGAGCACGAGCTCGAGATCGTGCGCAAGATGCATGCTGCGGGCATCCCTTTCCTCGCCGGCACGGACACGCCCGCCGGCGTCGACGTGATCCCTGGCGTAAGTCTGCATCGCGAGCTCGAGCGCTTTGTCGCGGCAGGGTTCACGCCGCTCGAGGCACTGCAGACAGCTACCCTCAATCCTGCGAAGTTTTATGACAAACTCCCTGATTATGGCACTGTTCACCAGGGAGGCATCGCAGACCTGGTCTTGCTAAAAGCGAATCCGCTCACGGACATTCGCAACACGCGTCAGATCGCAGGCGTCATTGCAGACGGCCGCTACTTCTCCGAGCAGCAGCTCGACGAGGAGCGCAGCCGTTTGCGAGCGCTCGCAGCGACCAGATAGCTGCGAGGCCGAGGCGATCGCGGCGCCTCTACGTCCCGTACAACATCCGATTGCTGGGCGCCTCTTGTCAGACCGCGGCCTTCCACTGCATTGTGAATAGTACGTAAGTGGAATGCTGTAAAAGCTTTTGTAGAAAGAGAATCCAAGCCATGTTGTCCTCCTCGCTGCACCTCAAACTAGCCGCTCTCCTCTGTCTGCTCACCGCGCCTGTCTTTGCGCAATCAAAGACGCCCTCTCCCAGCGACCCGCCCCGGCAGCCCTTGCTTGCCGTGCAGCCGACGCCGGATGCGACGACGGAGGGAAGTGTGACGGTGGGCAGCCAGAAGATCAGCTATGAGGCAGTAGTGGGCACGTTGACCGTGGGCAGCAGCGACACGCAGGACGCGATGCTGGGCCTGGACGGTAAGCTGCTGCCGGGTATGGAAGAGAAAGAGATCAAGGACCCGACAGAAGCGCCGGCGACCGCGCGCATGTCGTACGTGGCCTACTTCAAGGTGGGAGCGAAGCCGGACGAGCGACCCATCACGTTCTGTTACAACGGCGGCCCGGGCAGCTCGACTGTGTGGCTGCACATGGGCTCCTTTGGGCCCCGGCGCGTCGTGACCGCAGACGCGCAACATACGCCGGCGGCCCCGTACCGGCTGGTAGAGAACAACGAAAGCCTGCTTGACGTGAGCGATGTTGTTTTTATTGACATGCCGGGCACCGGCTTCGGGCGGCTCTTCGGCAAAGACAAGGAAAAAGCCTTCTGGGGCGTGGACCAGGATGCGCACGCCTTCGCGCGATTCATTCCGCGCTTCCTCGGCAAGTACGGCCGCTGGAACTCACCCAAGTATCTCTTCGGCGAGAGCTATGGCACCACCCGTTCAGCGACGCTGGCCAACATCCTTGAGAATGAGAAAGACATCGATCTGAACGGCGTCATCCTGCTCTCGCAGATTCTCAACTTCGCGACCGACGTCGATGGAGCACGCACCAATCCCGGCGTCGACCTTCCCTACGAACTTGGTCTGCCGACTTACGCCGCGACCGCCTGGTACCACCACAAGCTCCCCACGCAGCCAGCCGCCCTCGAGCCATTCCTGGCGGAAGTGGAAGACTTTGCGATGGGCGACTATGCGCACGCGCTCGGCGAAGGCAGCGCGCTGCCCATGGCAGAGAAGCAGAAGATCGCCGAGAAGCTGCACAGCTACACCGGCTTGCCGCTGGACTACCTGCTCAAGGCCGATCTGCGCATCAGCGGCGGGTACTTTGAGAAGGAGCTGCAGGACCAGGCCGACATCACCACCGGCCGGTTGGATACGCGCTTCGCCGGCCCGGCACTCGATCCGCTCAGTGCCACCGCCGAGTACGACCCGCAGAGCGCGGCTATCTCATCCGCCTATGTCACTACCTTTAACGATTATGTGCGGCATGAACTCAAGTACGGCGAGGGCCAGACCTTTCTACCCTCGGCCTACGGCATCCCGGGCTTTACCTGGGATATGAAGCACGGACAGAGCGACGGCGGCACGCTGAACGTGATGCCCGACCTGGCCGCGGCGATGAAAACCAATCCGCGACTCAAGGTCATGCTCAACAGCGGCTACTATGACCTGGCCACACCCTTCTTCGCGGCTGTTTACGAGGAGCATCACCTGCCTATCCCGGCTTCGCTTACCGGTAACATCGAGTACCAGTTCTACGAGTCCGGGCACATGGTCTACGTGCAGCAAGACGCACTCCATAAGCTCCACGATAAGGTTGCCGCGTTCATCCGTGCTTCGGCGAACGTGGCCATTCCCTAGCTCGTCACCTACAGGCTCTGCCGGGCCTCTGTGCTCCGGCGGGATGACCCTGCCCCCGAAGCCGCGCTATGCTGGTCTCTCGGGGTGGCCAACTTTATCGAGCCCTGCTCGGGAGATTTTCATCTTGACTGCTTCTGTGACCCAGCCCCGCGACACGCTTGAACGCCTCACGCTGCAGTCTGACTCGCTGCGCGCAGTGGTCCTGCCGCAGCTCGGCGGCAAGATCGCCTCCCTCGGCCTGCTGCCCTGGGCCGGCCGCCGCGGTGGCCCGCTCCTGCAGGGCCCGCTCAAGCCCTACCTGCTCCGCACCCCGACCCTGCCGTTTGACGAGTCCGACGGAAGCGGCTGGGACGAGTGCCTGCCTTCCATCGGGCCGTGCGAAGTCACCTACGCGGGCGCGAGTGTCCCGGTCACCGACCACGGCGATTACTGGCGCCTGCCCTGGACCGTCGACGAGCAGACAGAGGAGATGCTGCGCATGCACGCGACCGGCAGCTCGCTGCCGCTGTTCTTTGAGCGGACGATCGAGCTTGAGGGCAATACGCTGCTGCTCGACTACCTGGTGCGCAACCAGGGCGACGCGCCGCTGCCCTATGCGTGGTCCGCGCACCCGCTCTTTGCTGTCGACCCCGGCGATCGCATCCTCCTGCCGCACTCGGTGGAAGAGGTGGTGGCCGAATCCTCGGCGAACGGACGGCTGGGCGAGGCTGGCAGCACCCATGCCTGGCCATTTACCGCCAACGCGAAAGATGGCTCAGCGCTCGACTTGACCACCGTTGGCCAGCCCACCGATGGCGTGGGTGACAAGATCGTAGCGCGTGCGCCGGTCGAAGGCTGGTGCGCGCTCGAGCGACGCACCCTTGGGGCGCGCCTGACGATGCGCTTTGACCCCAAGGCCAATCCCTGGCTGGGCTTGTGGATCTGCTATGGCGGCTGGCCCTCGGCAGTGGCGGCGCGCAAGGGCTTTACCGTGGCGCTCGAGCCCTGTACCTCGCCCGTCGACAGCCTGGCCGAGGCGATTACGCGAGGTGAAGCCAGAACGCTTGAGCCCGGTGCAGAAGCACGCTGGCAGCTCGAGCTCGAGGTTACCCCGCTCACCAAGTGAGTCGCGAGAAGGACGCGCGATCCAGCATCCTTCCCCTGGCACAGACATCAAGCAGAATCGAAGGGTGCCTACCCGCAGGTATCTACGCAAAAGGGCGCATGAGGGCTTCAATGCCGGACAAAGCAGCACTGATCGCAGCACACACCAAGCACTTCCACCAGGCTCCGGCCTTGTTCACCGCGCCCGGTCGCGTCAACCTGATCGGCGAGCATACCGACTACGCGGGTGGCTTTGTCATGCCAGCGGCCATTAACTTTGCGACCCTCGCCGCGGTCACGCCGCGCGACGACAACCGGATCGCGATTCACTCGGCCAACTTCGACGAGTCAGTCGAGTACGCGCTCGACGAGCTGCCCGCCCAAGCCCGCCACCACTGGAGTGACTATCCCATCGGCGTGATCACGATGCTGCGCGCTGCCGGGGTGACGATCCAGCCCCTCAGTATGTCGCTGATCGGCGATGTACCGCTGGGTGCGGGCCTCAGTTCGTCCGCCTCGATTGAGGTCGCGAGTGCGCTCGCCGTCATGCATGCCTCGGGCACAAGCCTGGCACCGGAGGATACAGCCAAGCTCTGCCAGAAGGCCGAGAATGGCTACGTCGGCGCGAACTCCGGCATCATGGACCAGTTCATCGCCTGCTGCGGCAAACAGGATCATGCGCTGCTGCTGGACTGCCGCTCGCTGGCCTATCGCCTGGCGCCGATCCCACCCACTCTGGCGCTGGTGGTATGCAACACGATGGTCAAGCACTCGCACGCGGGCGGCCAGTACAACACCCGTCGCGCCGAGGTAGAGCAAGCGACCGCGATCCTCAAGTCGCACCGGCCGGAGGTGACTCTGCTGCGAGACGCCACGCCGGAGGACCTGAAGACCTGGGGCGCCGAGATGCCGCCCAACATGCTCAAGCGCGCCCGCCACATCATCACCGACTCCCTGCGCGCCGTTGCCGCAGCCGATGCGCTCGAGGCAGGAGACCTGAAGGAGCTGGGCCGGCTGATGGCCGAAGCCCACGCCAGCTATCGCGACGACTTCGAGGCGAGCGTGCCCGAGGCAGACCTGATGGTCGAGCTCGCGAACAAGCAGCCTGGCCTGGTCGGCGCGCGGCTCACCGGCGGCGGCTTTGGAGGCTGCACCGTCAACCTGGTCGAGCAGGCGCACGTGCCGGCGTTCGTCGAAGCAGTGGGCGCAGGCTACCAGCAGGCCACCGGCATCCAGCCGGAGATCTATATCTGCCACGCCTCCGACGCGGCACACGCGCTCTGAGCGTGCAACGCGTAGGTTCTGCGGAGAATCATGTTTGTCGGGCCATGGAGCCGCTTGCTCCAGCGACCGGAAACACTTGACGCCCTCGCCCGACGTGCACCCGGGAAGTGGTTGTCATCCTGAGCAAAGCGAAGGATCTGCTGTCCGCTGGTCGCCAGCTAAAATCGCGGAACAAGCCCGCAAGCCTCCTGCGCGCCGTTCCCAGGCGTCCGCGCGTGCATTGACATGCCATGGATCCACGCAGGCGATCCTCGGACAAGACCTCATGAACCTCTGTGTTCCCACTCTCGGCGCGGCCTTGCTCTTATCCTCAACCGGATGGGGGAGCGCGCAGCAGCCCACTGCGGGTAAACCTATGCCGAACCCGTACATGGAACTCATGGAGAAGGCAACCGCCCACGCCCGCGCGCATGGCTCCCAACTCACGCCGGTGCTCTCGCCGATCGACTCATCCATCCTCGGCAATCCCTCCGGGTCCGCAGGCAGCGATCAGCCGCTGGTGCCGGTCGCGGCGCTCCAGGCAATCGGGGTGCGCGTGATCCCCTGGACGACCAACGATCCGGAGAAGATGCGCGCGCTGATCCGCGCAGGCGTGGATGGCATCATCTCCGACCGGCCCGACATCCTCGAGCGCGTGCTGAGCGAAGAGCGCGCGGCAGCCACCGGCACTGCGCGCGAAAGGCTGGCCCACTTCGACGTAGCCGCCCACCGCGGGGGCAGGGGACTGCGCCCCGAAAACACGCTGCCCTCCTTCGAGTCCGGCCTCGACCAGCTGGCGACCACGCTCGAGACCGATACCGGCGTCACGACCGACCACGTCTCGCTGATCTGGCACGATCAGTTCCTTAGCCCGCTCTCCTGCCGCAAGGCCGATGGTTCCGCTTACACGATGGAGAACCGCGTGTACACCCGCGACCTCTCGCTGGCCCATGCGCAGAGCACCTTCATCTGCGACAAGCTGCGCCACGGCTCTTACCCGGACGGCGTGCAGGCCAACGATCTCACGCTCTCGCCGGTTGCCGTCGCCTTTGCGGCCAAGGAGCACATGCCGAGCCCCTATGCGCCGACCTACGCTGCGCAGTTGATGCGCTTTGTGCGCTTCTACGCGGAGTACTACCGGACCGGCCCGGGCCGCAGCCAGCCGCACGCAACCGAGCGGGCTGCCAACGCCGAGCGCGCTCGCTTCAATCTCGAGACCAAAATCCTCCCGCCAGGCGACGCGATGCAGCGGCTCGCGGGCAGCAGCGCACCGCTGGAAGCCTCTGCCAACCACACCGTCGAGCCGCAGGTGTTTGTGGACACGCTCGCAGGCGAGATTCTTGCCGAGCACATGGAAAGCCGCTCCGAGATCCAAAGCTTCGACTTCCGGACCCTGCTCCTGGTCCAGCAGCGACATCCGCAGATCCCGACCTACTACCTAACCGAGGGCGCCGCGCTGCTCTCCACTGACTTTGTGCCGTCTGCGCTGCGAGTCTCAGTCGAGCCGTAGCGGCCACGAGCCCGTACGAAAACCGCCGAGGCAAGACCGCCTACTCGGCTGGCGGTCACTTCTGGCGCATAGCGCTAACGTGACGGGTGTATCGCCCTTCGGGCACAAAGATAGGCTTGCCCCGGTATTGCTGAGGCAAGCCTATCTTTCGAGCGCCGCAGGCAGAAGACTCCCCACGAAGTGGGCGCCTCCCGCGTAGGGGGTCTCGGCCTGAATCTGGCGCGGCGCTTCAGCGCAGACCCTGCAGCAGCTTCTCCAGCCGCGCTAGCGCTTGCTCGCGCGCCTGCTTGTTTTCCGGGCTGGCATCCGGCGCCTCACCGGCACGCATAAAGCCGTGGCCGGCACCCTCGTAGGTCACCGGATCAAAGGTCTTGCCTGCGGATTTCATGGCGGTGACCGCGCCCGGCAGCATGGCATCGATCCGGGCATCGTTGCCGGCAAAGAAACCATAGACCGGCGCATGGATCGACGCCATCGCTGAAGTCTCCGGCGGAGGCCCGTAGAAGACGAACGCGGCGCTCAGGTCAGGCCGTGCGGTCGCAAACGCGAAGGACTTGCCGCCGCCCCAGCAAAAGCCAACCACGGCCAGCTTGCCGTTGGCGGAGGGCAGCTTCTTGCCGTATTCGGCCACCGCCTGCAGGTCGGCTGTCACCTGCGCCGGGTCCAGCCCGGAGACCGCCTTCATCGTCGCGTCCTGGTCAGCAAATGCGCTGCTTCCGCCACCACCCGGCCCCTGGCCGGAGAGCAGGTCGGGTGCGACGACGATGTAGCCCTGCGCCGCAAGCTCGTCCGCCATCTCGCGCGCCCAGTCGCTTAGCCCAAAGATCTCGTGGATCAGCACGATAACTGGAGCCTTCTTCGCGACCTCCGGGTAGACGACAAAGGTCTGCACGGTCTGCGCGCCGGCCTGCACTTTGACGAACTCGTGGTGACGAGGCGAGGCATCGAGCTTCTGCCTGGCCCAGTCCTGCGCGTTGGCCGCCAGGGGCAGCGAGAGCAGGAGCAAGGCAACCGAAGTGGCTATACGCCTGGCTTGACGAGGCAAACGGGAGAGGGCGGTCGGGAAGCGATCCATGAGCGAAAGTGTACTCTTCGCCTGCTGCATTGCCTGCCACCCTGTATCCACAAGCTCTGGCAGCCTGGTTTCACCCCGCACAGCAGCGCAGACCCTTTGCGCTTGGGTCGGCCAGCCGACCTTGCTAGACTTAGTCCCACCGGAAGCTTTGATACGCGCCCGGGTTGGAGTCAGTGGAAACATGCCTTTTCTGAACAGAACGTCGGTGCTGCACGATGTGGAACGCTCCGTGGTTGCGTATTTCTCCATGGAGATCGCCATCAATCCAGAGATGAACACCTACTCCGGAGGCCTCGGCGTGCTCGCCGGTGACACCCTGCGCGCAGCCGCGGATATGGGCCTGCCGTTGGTAGCCGTCACTCTGGCACACCGGCAGGGCTACTTTCGGCAGCACCTGGCCCCAAGCGGCCAGCAGACAGAAGAGGCGCAGCCCTGGGACGTGACCCTCTACACCACGCCCGAGCAGGCGCAGATCACGGTAGAAGTCGAAGGACGCACGGTCACGGTCGGCGCGCTGCGGCATGAGATCGAAGGCGCAACCGGGCGCAAGATCGCCGTCTTCCTCCTCGATACCGACCTTGCCGAGAACGACCCGCGCGATCGCCAGCTCACCGATCGGCTCTACGGCGGCGACGGCGATTACCGGCTGCGCCAGGAGGCGATCCTGGGCATGGGCGGCGCACGCATGCTCTCGGCCCTCGGCTACGAGCCAACCGTTTATCACATGAATGAGGGTCACGCCGCGCTGCTGACCGTCGCGCTCCTCAAAGAGCAGGTAGGCGCCCGCGATCTATCTACAGCCACTGACGCCGAAATGGCCGAGGTGCGCAGCCGCTGCGTCTTTACCACGCATACCCCGGTGCCCGCCGGCCATGATCGCTTCTCGATCGAGCAGTCGCGCCGCATCCTCGGCCACGAGGTCTCGACCCTGCTCGAGCGCGCCGGCGGCATCCATGAGGACCTGCTCAACCTGACCTATGTCGCGCTGCGCTTCTCCCGGTTCGTGAACGCGGTCGCCATGCAGCACGGCATCGTCTCCCGCACCATGTTCCCCGACTACGCGATCGACGCGATCACCAACGGCGTCCACGCGGCTACCTGGACCTCCGAGCCCTTTCTTGCCCTCTTTGACAAGCACCTGCCGCGCTGGCGCCAGGACAACGTGACCCTGCGCTACGCGATCGATATCCCCGAGCAGGAGATTGAGAGCGCGCACGCCGAAGCCAAGCGCACCCTGCTCGCTGAGGTCGCGGCCCGCACCGGCGTCACCCTTGACCCGGAGGTCTTCACCATTGGCTTCGCTCGGCGTGCGGCGACCTACAAGCGCATGGACCTGCTCTTTACCGAGCCCAGCCGCCTGGTTGAGCTCGCCAAAAAGCACGGCGGCCTGCAGATCCTTTACGCCGGCAAAGCTCATCCGGCCGACGAGCCCGGCAAGGCAAAGATCAAGCACGTCATCGAGCTGGCTCACGAGCTCTCCGATGGCCTCCTCCGCATCCTTTATCTCGAAAACTACGAGTGGGGGCTAGGCGGGCTGCTTACTGGCGGCGTCGATCTGTGGCTCAACACGCCCAAGCGGCCCTACGAGGCCTCCGGCACCAGCGGCATGAAGGCCGCGCTCAACGGAGTACCCTCGCTCAGCATTCTGGACGGCTGGTGGATCGAGGGCTGGATTGAGGGTGTGACCGGCTGGGCGATCGAGGACCTGGAAGAAGAGACCGGCGAGGCCGACTCGCTCTATGAGCACCTCGAGGAGACCATTCTGCCTGTCTACCATGGCCAGCGCGAGCTGTGGCGCCGCATTATGCGCTCGACGATCGCGCTCAACGGCTCTTTCTTCAACACCCAGCGCATGCTCGAGCAGTACGTGCTTAACGCCTACTATCCAGAGCAGCCTGTGGCGCACGCCGAGCAGCTGGAAACAGTGCTGGCCCGTTAAGCCGGCTCGGCGAAAAGCAGGAACTCTGCATGGCGCGCTACCTGATCACCGGCATGGCCGGCTTCATCGGCTCCACGCTCGCCCACGAGCTGGTGCGGCTCGGCCACCACGTCCGCGGGATTGATAATCTCTCGACCGGGCGGCTCGAGAACTTATCTCCGCTCCGGTCGCAGATCTCCTTCGAGCAGGCTGAGCTTGAAGATACGGAAGCGATGCGCGCAGCCTGCGAGGGCGTGGAGTATGTGCTCCACCAGGCGGCGCTCGCCTCGGTGCCGCGCTCGGTCAAGAACCCGCTGGCCTCGCATCACTCGAACATCAACGGAACACTCAGCCTGCTGATGGCCGCCCGGGACGCCGGGGTGCGGCGCGTCATCTACGCTGCATCGAGCTCTGCCTATGGCAACCAGGCGACCGCGCTCAAGCATGAGGAGATGAGCCCGAATCCGCGTTCGCCCTACGCTGTGCAGAAGCTTACCGGCGAGTACTACCTCCAGTCTTTTTGCAGGGTCTACGGCATGGAGGGCGTGTGCCTGCGCTACTTCAATATCTTTGGCCCCCGGCAGACTCCGGACTCGCCCTACTCCGGGGTGATCGCGAAATTCATCTATCAGATGATGGCCGGCGAGCGGCCGACGATCAACGGCGATGGCGCAACTAGCCGCGACTTTACCTTTGTTTCGAACGCCGTCCAGGCGAATCTGCTGGCCTGCGCGGCTCCGGCCGAGATTGCAAACGGAAGAGTCTTCAACATCGGCACAGGGCACAGCCACACCTTAGGCGACTTATACGCGGAGCTGGCTCAGATCCTGGGATTCGACCAGCCGCCTGCTCACGGGCCCGAGCGGCCCGGCGACGTAAGCCACTCGCTGGCCGGCATCGAGCGTGCGCAGCGCGAGTTAGGCTATCAGCCTGAGGCTAACTTCCGCTCCGGCTTGGAGAAAACAGTGGCCTGGTATTTGGAGCAGAGGTCGTTCTCGGCAACTCCCACGCTGACTTAGTTCGTTCCAGAGTTCTTCCAGGCGCGAGGCTGCAGGAGACAGTGTCGTGCGCTGCTCGAGCGAATCCGCAGATCCGGCACGGAAAAATGCTGGGCGGCTTGCGATGCGTGCTATGTTAGGGCACTGATCTGGGCCGTTGCAGCCGGATACGCTGAGCAAGTGCTGTAACTTGCAATGGTTAGCAAGCTAAGTGGGGTTCAGCATGCAATCCTGCGCTGTCATCTTCCGTTCGGCATTCGCCCTGACAGTGATGGGAGTGACCGCCTACGGCGCCAAGCTGGCGACAGCTCCGGCTGTCCGCTGGGACCAGGCGAGCGCAGCCCGCTACCTGGACGCCCGGGCGACCTGGTGGCAGAGCTGGCCTGTGGCGCAGCGTGACCATGGAACCGTTTGCATCTCCTGCCACTCGGCTGTCCCCTATGCGCTCTCCCGCCCGGTGCTTCGCCAACAGATGGGCGTTCAGACCATGGCAGCCCCCGAACAGGTCATGTTTGACAACGTCGCCCGCCGGGTTGCGATCTGGAACGAGGTAGAACCGTTTTACAAGGACGGCAACGCCGGCCCCGGCAAGTCCATCGAGTCGCGGAGCACAGAAGCGGTCCTGAACGCGCTCATCCTGGCGAGCTACGATCAGCGGCAGGGTCACCTGACCGAGCTGACGCGCGAAGCCTTTCGCAACGCGTGGGCGATGCAGCGACAGAGCGGCGACAAAGCCGGAGCATGGGTCTGGCTTAACTTCCACAACGCGCCATGGGAGTCGAGCGAGTCCGAGTATCAAGGCGCTGCGCTGGCCGCACTCGCGGTGAGCCTCGCTCCGGATCACTACCGCGATACCCGGGAGATCCAGCCGAACCTGAATTTGCTGCGGGCTTTTCTGCGCCGTGAGTATGACGCGCAGCCACTGCTGAATCGCGTGTATCTGCTGTGGGCCTCGGCGCGCCTGCCGGGTTTGCTCACCACCGAGGAGCGCACTGCGCTGGTCTCCTCGCTCGAGGCGCAACAGCAGCCGGATGGCGGCTGGAGCCTGGCACAACTCGGGACCTGGAAGCGGCGCGACAACACCGCCGTTGAGACCAGGAGTGACGGCTACGCGACCGGACTCACTCTCTATGTGCTCGAAGAGAACGGCATGCGCGGCTTAGCCTCGGTCACGCGCGGACTTAGCTGGCTTGCGCAGAACCAGAACGCGAGCGAAGGTCTATGGGACGCGTGGTCGTTGAACAAGCAGCGTGATCCGAAGTCAGATATCGGCCGCTTTATGAGCGACGCCGCAACGGGCTTTGCCGTGCTCGCCCTGGAAGACCGCCACTAACTCGTTGCCGGACAGCATTGCCGCACGACGTTGTCTTAGAACATCGCGGCACAGCATTGCTGCTTGACCTGTTCCTCGCTCGCAGTAGACGATGGTCGGGTGAAAGCCCTGCGCGTCTCTTCGATCCTGCTCGCCCTTGCCAGCCTTGCTCCGGCCACTTCGCTGATCGCTCAGCATCCTCAGCCTGCCACGATCAACGGCTACCAGCCAAGCTGGTGGAAGCAGGCCGTCGTCTACCAGGTCTATCCGCGATCCTTCAAGGATTCCAACGGCGACGGCATCGGCGATCTGCCCGGCATCACGGCCAAGCTCGACTATCTCAAGAATCTCGGCGTGGACGTGATCTGGCTAAGTCCGCACTACGACTCGCCCAACGCGGATAATGGCTACGACATCCGCGATTATCGCAAGGTGATGGCGGAATTTGGCACGATGGCGGACTTCGACGCGATGCTGGCTGCGATCAAGCAGCGGCACATGCGCTTGATCATCGACCTCGTCGTCAACCACACCTCGGATGAGCACCGCTGGTTTGTAGAGAGCCGCAAGTCGAAAGACAATCCCTATCGCGACTTCTATTTTTGGCGCGACGGCAAGCCAGCGTCGGATGGCACGCTGCAGCCGCCTAACAATGACCCTTCCTTTTTCTCCGGCTCTGCATGGCAGTTAGATCCCACCACCAACCAGTATTACTTGCATTACTTCGCGGTCAAGCAGCCTGATCTGAATTGGGATAACCCGAAGGTCCGCGAAGAGGTCTATAGCCTGATGCGTTTCTGGCTGGACAAGGGAGTTGATGGATTTCGCATGGACGTCATCCCTCTTATCTCCAAGAACCCGGCGTTTCCCGATCTAACTGCTGAGCAGTTATCCAACATCGGCAGAGCCTACGCAAACGGTCCACACATGCACCAGTATCTGCAGGAGATGAACCGTAATGTCATGGCGAAATACGATGTCATGACCGTCGGCGAAGCGCTCGGCATCTCTCTCGCCGAGACGCCGCTGATGGTCGATGACCGGCGTCACGAGTTGAATATGATCTTCAACTTCGACGCGATTCGCCTCAACCGCGACGGGATCAAGTTAAAGCCGCTGGATCTCGAGGCGTTCAAGGCGATTTATACCCGCCATGCCGCCGAGCTTGATGCGCACAGCTGGGACACTGTCTTTTTATCCAATCACGATAATCCGCGTATCGTTTCTACCTTTGGCGATGACAGCGCTCCATTTCGCGTGCCCTCGGCTAAGCTGCTTGCCACCATGCTGCTTACCCTGCGCGGCACCCCGTTTCTCTACCAGGGCGATGAGCTGGGCATGACGAACTATCCATTTCGCTCCATCGCCGACTTCGATGACATCGAGGTGAAGAACGCCTACAAGGCTGAGGTGGTGACAGGCAAGATCCCGGAGGCGACCTTTATTGCGGATCTGCGCCACACCAGCCGGGATAACTCGCGGACGCCAATGCAGTGGGACAGCTCAAAGAACGGCGGCTTTACCACAGCCGCCAATCCATGGCTCGCCGTGAATCCTAACTACGCGCAGATCAACGCCGCCGATGAGTTAAAAAACCGGGACTCAATCTATCACTACACCCGCGCGGTGATCGCACTCCGCCACGCGCACCCTGCGCTGGTCTACGGCGACTATAAGGATCTTGATCCTGAGAACAAGTCGATCTTTGCCTATACAAGAACACTTGGAACAGAAACTTACCTGATCGCTCTTAACTTTGGGGCGACACCTGTCACCTACACTTTGCCAACAGGGATGCGGCCTGGAGCCTTGCTGCTGGGCAACCTGGCCAGGCCAGGCAGCGAGCAAGGGGCGCTGCACCTGGCAGGTTGGGAGGCCCGCGTATATAAATTACAGTGACTCAGTGCGGGCGGCTAAGTTGCGAGTAGCATGGTAGCCGGCGACCTTCGCGCGACTTAGATCTTGATAAAGATCTTGCGCCGGTAGAGCACATACATAGGCAGCCAGCAGACCGCGACGTAGCATAGCGAGTAGAGCAGGCAGGCAAACGCGCCGCTCGGCACCACGCTCGAGATGCCGTGAAGCACAACTCGCTCGATGCTGAAGTTACGCGGTCCGAGAACATCGATTGCGCCAAGCAGCAACTCGGACAACACATACGCACTGATCGCATTGGTGCCGAAGACCAGAAACGGAGTGAAGTAGCCAGACCTTCGCGACCGCTCGGGCTTGCTTTCTTCTGCGCTCGGCAGGTCGATTAGCCACATGCACAGGGCCAGCAACAGCATGCTGAGCCCTGCGGCAAAGAGCACATAGGAGCTCGTCCACATCTTCTTGTTAATGGGAAAGGTAATATTCCACAAGCCGCCCAGCAGCAAGCAACTCAGCCCGGCCACCGCAATGCCGCGCGCCTTTTGTCCGATGCTGGCCGTGCTCCGCAGCCGCAATCCCGTCAGCATGCCCAGCAGCGCTGTGCCGATCGCAGGAATCGTACTCAGCAATCCTTCCGGGTCGCGTACACCTTCGTAGAGGTGCGACGCCGAAAATATCTGCCGGTCAAGCCACGCTGTCAGATTTCCATCGCGATCGAGCAGCGGCACGTCGTGCGTGGGCACGCCGTATCCGGGTACGGGCACAAAGCGCAGCAGCACCCAGTAACCCACCAGCGCCACCACCGCGAGCACTGCCTTGCTGCGCCAACCCGGGCTGATCAGATAAAGCATGGCGACGAGAAAATAGCAGATCGCGATCCGCGGCAGGACCCCGTAGAAGCGCATCGTGTGCAGGTGAAAGTACGGAAAGCTATTCACCAGCAGCCCCAGCAGGTAGAGGATCACCGAGCGACGAACTACCGAAACCGCGAGCGCTTGCTTCCCAATGCCTTGCTTGAGGCGCGAGCTTAGCGAGAGCACCGTCGAGATCCCGACAATAAATAGAAACGTAGGAAACACCAGGTCGGTCGGAGTAAAGCCATTCCAGTAAGCGTGCTTGAGCGGCCAAAAAGCTCGACGCTCATCCCCGTTGTTGTTCACCAGGATCATGAAGCCGATGGTCAGGCCACGGAGTACATCAAGCGAGAGCAGGCGGCTTGGTCGTGGCTGCGACTCGCTGAGGGCTGCGGCTTCGTGGTGGGGGAGAGCAGTGGTGTTCAAGAGGCTTGGCTCCTAAGCGCTGGTGGTAGGTGGAAGTATAATCGCTGCCTTTACCAGATGACCAGTCATCGAGGCGGGGCAGCCAGTAGCTCAGGCTTGCTGTTTGCAAGCGTAGCGATCAGCTCGCCGAAGAGTGTATTTGCCCAGGCGAACCAGCTGCGCGTAAAGCGTGCCGGATCATTCTTGAAGTAACTCTCATGCATAAAGCCGCTGCCTGCGCTGCTGGCCTGCAGCATCGTCAGCGCATGGCGAATCTCGCCATCCTTCTCGGAGGTAAGCGCGTAGATAATTTGTGACATCGGCCAGATCATGTCGGCCCCTTCATGCGGCCCGCCAATGCCTTCGCCGGCCGTGCCCTCAAAGAACCACGGATTACTCCTGCTCCAGACGAAGCGGCGGGTGCGCGCATACAGTGCGGCGTCAGGCGAGCTAGCGATGTAAGGCAATCCAAGCAGGCTGGGCACGTTCGCATCATCCATCAGCAACTGGCTACCAAAACCATCTACCTCGTAAGCCCAGATCGTGCCCTGCGGTGTTGCGGCGATCGCGTGTTGCCTCAGTGCCTGCTCCACTTCGGTCGCGAGCGAGCTGGCATCCTCAGCAAGCTGATTGTTGTTCAGGATGGCCCGCGCCATCTCGGCCAGCTGCCGCAGTGAGGTCACCGCAAATAGATTGGAGGGAACCAGAAACGGAAAGATGCAGGAGTCATCAGAAGGCCGAAAGCCTGAGGCGATGAGGCCGACCGGATTGACGGGGTTCCCGTAGCCGCCGGCAGTCAAAGTGTCGGTCCAGCCGGAGGAGGGGCGCTGAAAGTGGTACGGGCCCGGACCATCCTTGCGCTGCTGCACCCGCATAGTACTAACCACTGCCACCATGGCCTTCTGCCAGGCAGAATCAAATGGGCTCGTATCCCCGGTTTGTTTCCAGTAGCCATGCGCCAGGCGAATGGGATAGCAGATCGAGTCCAGCTCGTACTTTCGCTCACCCACGCCTTGCTTCATCTCGGTCTGGTCATGCAGGCTCCACTTCAGCGGCGGCGCGCTCAGGTCGGCCATAAAAGCGTTGGCGTAGGTATCGATGAGCAGACAGCGAACCTGTCTCCGGATGACTCCTTCTAGTAACAGGCGCAGTGACTTATCCTTTGCGGCAAGGGGCAGGTAGGGCCAGACCTGCGCGGAAGAGTCGCGCAGCCACATGGCGGCGATGTCGCCCGTGATGACCACGGTGTCCGGCTTGCCTTCGTACTGGCCCGGCTCGACAGTCGTGTCCAGCGTGTTAGGAAAACAATTCGAGAAGAGCATGGCCAGCGAAGGGTCTGCGATCTTCGCCTGCGTCTGTCGGATAAATTCCTCGACAACCGGGCTGCGGAATTTGCGATCTGCCGGAGCAGGTCTCTTCGACTCATGCTCTTTCGAAGATTGAGCAAAGGTCGCACGCGTACTTGCGCCGATAGCCGCGATCGCTGTGAGCTCGAGCATCGCGCGGCGGGTAAGTTGGGTTTGCATCTCATCTCCTATCGGGCCGGCAAATCGTCGGCTAAGTCGGCTAAGTGGTCAAGGCCAGGCGACGTTAGTACAAAAGATATCGTGCCCGTACCACGCCAAATTGATCAATCCGCTCCTGCCACCCCTCTGCTATCCGGCGCGGGTCCTCGCCCGCAGCAAGCGCGTCCAGGCTGCTCTGGTTGCGCATCAGGCTGTCGAGCGGGCCCAGCTGAAAGTGGTCAGGATACAGCTGTTTGAGCGCTGAGGCTATCTCCAGTCCTAGCTCCGGAGCATCGAGCGCGTCACGCTCTGTGACCAGGACGTTTACTCCGCCGCACGCCTGATGCGCGTAAGTAGAAGAGCTCGGCGTAAAGCGCACCGGAACAAACCGTACGCCCTCGATCGCACGATCGTTGAGATACGTCGAGAGAGCAAGCGGCTCAATCCAGGGCGCACCCACTAACTCGAAAGGCGTATCGGTCCCGCGCCCGACAGAGATGTTTGTCGTCTCGATCATGCCCAGGCCAGGATAAAGCGTGGCCTCCTCGAGGCTGCGCATATTCGGCGAAGGATTGATCCAGAGCCGGGAGGTCGAGTCAAACCAGTCGCCGCGCATCCAGCCTTCCATGGTGACGACGCGAAGCCTGGCGCCGATCTTGCGCTCCGCGTTGAACATCTTCGCTAACTCGCCGACCGTCATTCCGTGGCGCACAGGTACCTGGCCATAACTTACAAACGACTCGCGGCCAAGGTCAGGCAGCGGGCCTTGCACAAAGGCCCCGTTCACCGGGTTCGGACGATCGAGCACGACGATCTCCTGGCCATGCTTCGCCGCCGCTTCCAGAAAGTAGCCGAGCGTGCTCTCGTAGGTGTAGAAGCGAACGCCTACATCCTGTATGTCATAGACGATGACATCGATCCCGCTCAGAGCAGCATCCGTCGGCCTGCGGCTGGCATCGGTATCGCCGTACACGCTGTAGATGGGGGTCCCCGTAGCGCCATCCTTGGTGTTCGCTATCTGGGTCGTGTCGAGCGAGCCGGAGACTCCATGCTCCGGGCTGAAGATCGCTGCCAGTCGCACCCCGGGGACCGTGGCGAGCACATCGATGGTGCGCCGCCCTGCAGCATCGACGCCGGTCTGGTTGGTGACCAAACCAACGCGCACCGGGTGCGCCGGGTCCCCGTGCAGCTCAGCGAACGCGTGTGCCTCGAGCACGTCAATGCCGGCCAGCGCCGTACCATTGCGCGTGGTCACTCGCCTCGCCGCCATCATCGACTCGTTGTAGCCGGTAATTCGCGCGAGATCCAAATTCTCTTTCTCCGACTGAGTAAGTGCCAGTGACTCGACGACCGCCGTACCAACGCGCGAGCGCAGCGAAGTAATCGACTTACCCCCGCGCGGGTGAACCGCATTCGTCAGCAGGATGATATAAGTGTCCGTCCCAGGATCAATCCACAGCGATGTGCCGGTAAACCCTGTGTGCCCGTAAGAGCCAATCGGCAGCAGCTCGCCGCGATTAGACGAGAACGGCGAATCTATATCCCAGCCCAGGCCGCGCAGGCTCGCTGCATTGGCCGGTTGCTGCGGCGTCGACATCTTTACGATCGTGCTTCGACTCAGCACCCGCGAGCCGCTGAGCAGCGCTTCGGCAAAGAGAGCCAGATCATCGGCTGTCGAAAATAAACCTGCATGTCCGGCAACCCCGCCCATGCGGCGCGCTGTCGGGTCGTGGACAACCCCGCGCAGCATCTGTCCATGCTCGTCATACTGGGTTGGTGCGATCGTTCTTACCCAATCCTGGGGTGGAAGAAAACGCGTGTGCGTCATGCCGAGCGGCGTAAAGATGTTGGCCTGCGTGTACTCGGCTAGCGTGGTGCCGGTAAGCTTCTCGACGACAAAGCCAAGCGTTTCAAAGTTGATGTCGCTGTAGAGAAAGCGCGAGCCTGGCGGGTAAGCCGGCTTCTGCGCCATGGCAAGCGCATAGGCAGCATCGCGTCCCTGCCAGGGTGTGCTCAAGTCGAGATCAGGCGCGAGGCCGGAGAAATGAGTCAGCAGCTCCCGGATCGTAATATCCTGCTTGCCGTTCTGCGCAAACTCCGGCAGGTACATGGCGACTGGATCGTTCAGCCGGATGCGTCCGTCTTGAAAGAGCTTCATCACCGCACTGGTGGTCGCGATGCACTTGGTCAGCGAGGCCATGTCAAAGATGGTGTCCGCGGTCATCGCCTCACGGGTAGGCTCAAGCGATCGCGCCCCAAAGGCCTCGCGGTAGAGAACCTGTCCGTGATGACCCACCAGCACGACCCCGCCAGGGATGGTATGTGCGGCGACCGCCTCATCCATGATGGCGCTGATGTGGGTAGCGAGCGGGGAGGGCGGCTGCGCTCTGACTGCCTGCGTGCACAGCCACGCGCAGAGTACCCAGGCGACGAGGGCCGAAGTAAGTCGGCGCAGCTGACCGTGTGGACGGACGCGGCGTTGATCGATCAGCATCACGCCTGACCCTCCTGACCAGATAGAAAGCGATCCTGCATGGGCGGCATCAGGCCGCTGGCCGCATAGCCGACGCAAAACGTCGTTGCGCTGCCAAGCACGACATACCAGGTAAATGCGACCCGCGTCTCCTGCCACAGATACAGATTAAGCGCGAAGCCGAAGAGCATCCCGAGGATCGCGCCCCGCTCTGTCGCTCGCCGGGTGAGCACGCCGAGCAGAAAGACACCCAGCTGCGCGCCGTAAGCCACCGACGCGATCGAGAGGCCGGTCTCGAGCACTTTGCCCCCGTGCCTCGCCAGCAGAGCTAGACCGAAGAGCACCGCTCCCCAGCCGAGCGTCGACACGCGCGAGAGTGCCAGCTGGCGCTGCTCGGTCGACTCCGGACGAAGCCGTTTGTAGAAGTCCACGATCGTCGTCGAGGAAAGCGAATTGACCGCGGCACTCAGGTTCGACATCGCCGCTGCAAGGATAGCCGAGATGAGCAGACCGCTGATGCCGTGCGGCATGCGGGTGACGATAAAGGTCGGAAAGATGGTATCGGTGCGGGTAAAAGGGTGCGCCGGCGGATAGATCTTGTAAAAGACAAAAAGCAGCGCGCCAATCAGTAGAAACAGTGTGAACTGGATCAGCACCGCGCCCCCGCTCGCCAGCAGGGCAAGCTTCGACTCGCGCTCGCTGCGCGCTGAGAGCAATCGCTGCACGATCAGCTGATCGGTCCCGTGGCTGGCCGTGGTGAGGAACGCGCCGCCGATCACGCCTGACCAGAGCGTGTACGTCGTCGATGGATTCCAAGAAAAATCAAAAACGCGAAACTTCCCGGCCGCGCCGGCCACCTGGTGCGCGGTATGCCAGCCGCCCGGCACCGCATGCAGGATGGTAGCGAGCCCAACGAGCGTGCCGGCAACATAGATCGTCAACTGAACCACGTCTGTCCAGATAACCGCGGCCATCCCCCCTTCGAAGGTATAAAGCAGCGTCAGCGCGGTCACCATCGTGATCGCCGCAAGATCGCGCGTCAAGTCGCTCATGCCGGAGAACAGACCAGCCAGCGCGACCTTGACGACGATGGCCACGGCAAAGACCCTCACGCCTTCGGCCGCCGCTCGCGTAGCCAGGAAGAGTCCCGCCGTGTACGCTCGCAGGCGCTCCCCGAAGCGGCGCTCGATCAGCTGGTACGCGGTCACCAGCTCTCCGCGAAAGTACTGCGGGATGAACAGAAACGCGACGATTGTGCGACCCACCAGGTAGCCGAAGACCAGCTGCAGAAAACGAAAGTCTTTGTCATAGGCCAGGCCGGGCACGCTGATCACGGTCAGCGTGCTCGTCTCGGCCGCGACGATCGAGAGCGCGATCGCCCACCAGGGAATCGTGTTCTCGGCCAGGAAGTAGCCCTTTACCGTGCGCGGCTGGCCACGCACCTTAAGGCCGAAGAGCGTCACGCCGGCCAGGTAGGCGACAATGACCAGCAGGTCCAGTGCATTCAGTCCCAAGCCCTTACCCTCGCCTCACTCCGGCAGTTGCCACAGCATAGCTGAAAGCCGGCCCTAGATCAGCGTCGGCGACCCGACCCGGCTTAACAACCTCTCACATCAGTTTGCGAGAGCCGGCTCGCAAGCAGCCCAGGTTCTAACCGCGCCCGGCGGATGGGTCGACGCTCCGGCGTAAAATAAGCAGAGACATCTCATGGCCTCTGTCCGCACCAGGGCGCGCTCCACCTTTGACGCAACTCTCGCCAGTGCCAAGCGAACCATGGCCCTGGCTGAGATCGTGCGCCTGGCGGTCGACAATTTCCGCACCAGCAAGGTCCGCTTTGCCCTCACCGCGCTGGGCATGGTCATCGGTTCGGCGTCGGTTATTTTCGTCGTCACCATCTCGCTCACCGGCAAGCAGTACATCCTCAATGAGCTGCAGAGTATCGGCTCGAACATGATCGAGCTCGAGTTCTCGGGTGGCGGCGCGACCGGAGCAGCTGACCCCGGACACTATGACTACCTGACGCGTGACGACGAAAAGGCTGTCGACGAGCAGGTAGCCGACGTCGCCTACTCCTCGCCGATGCTCGAGATGCACGAGCGGATCGCCTTTCCCGGCGCGCAGATCAAGGACGTGCTCGCGCTCGGCGTGAGCCCCCAGTACCGCCAGGTGCGCAACCTGATCGTGGTGGCCGGCCGCTTTTTCGACGAGCAGGATGAGAACTCGCATGCCAAGGTGGCAGTGGTCACTAAACTCTTTGCGCGCGAGATGTTCGGCAGCCTGTCGGGAGCGATCGACCAGACTATCCAGATCAGCGGGCTCCCGATCACCATCATCGGAGTCTTTCAAGAGAGTGTCGACACCTTTGGCCAGTCTGAGATCGCGGACGAAACCGTGCTGCTGCCTTACTCGGTCGCCCGCTACTTCACCGGCACCGACAATGTGAAGCAGATCTTCTTCTCGGCTCGCGATCAATCCAATGTCGAGGAGACGGCACGAGAGATCGTCGCTGTCGTACACGCCCGTCACCAGAAGAACTCCGTCTACCGCGCATCGACGCTCACCTCGCTGCTCACGGTCGCAGCCTGGGTCTCGAACGCGCTCACCGTCATCCTGGTGCTGGTCGCGGCGGTCACGCTCGCCGTGGGTGGAGTCGGCATCATGAACATCATGCTGGCCACGGTACGCTCGCGTATCCGCGAGATCGGCATTCGCAAAGCCATGGGCGCCACAGCCCGCGAGATCAAGCTGCAATTCTTAATCGAAGCGGTCTTTATCTCGCTGACCGGAGGAATCCTCGGCACCATCCTCGGCCTAGCCGTACCGCTCTCGGTGCGCTTCTTTACCGCCTACCAGATTCCCATTAGCCCCTGGTCGGCAGTGGTCGCGCTCGGCACCTCGACCGCGGTCGGGGTCATCTTCGGCACCCTGCCTGCCAACCGCGCCGCCCAGCTCGACCCAGTCGAGTCGCTCAAGTACGAGTGAGAGGCCACCCGGCTTCCGGCGGGTAAAACTTGATCTCCGGCATTCGAAAATCTCTGCGGTCGTTTGTCATCAGCGGTGATCCATGCTCCAGCGCTGTAGCAGCTATGAGCATATCGGGCAGCTGGAAGGTTCTTCCCCTGCGTCACCAGCTGTTAAGTAATTCTCCCGCTCGTTGACCGATGATGGCGGTTAACCGGGTAGCATTCAAGGTTGGCAACAAGCTCTTGGGTCCTTTCTTCCTCGGCGGGCCGAGTTCCGGCGTAGATCTCGCCAACAGTGACAGCGCTAATCGCAAGTGAGTGCGTACTTTCTACAGCCGCCTGAAAGGTGGCGAACTTCCTGCCACGGATGGCGTCGATCAAAATGTCGCTATCGAGCAGCAGGATCACTTACTCGCATCCTCTTCAGCCTTCGGCGCTGCAAATTCATCCCAAGCCTCACCATGCAGCCTTGCCAGCCTTTCAGTCCCGCCCCAAAGGCTTTGCCGCCAGGCGTTTACGCCATTGGCGAATTCAGGGTGATCTTCATCCTTCCAGACGGGCTCCGGGTTAGAGAAAAATGCGAGTAGCCAGCGCTTGCGCAGTTCCGCCCTCGCAGTCTCCGCAATAAACGCGCTCCGGCCTCTTGGACCAACCAGCGCATCAATCTCCTTGATCAGATCAGCCGAAATTACTATGTGGGCTCTACCTGTGGCCATATCAATCTCCCATTTAGAGTGTGCCATTGATAGCCCATTCCCGCAATCCAGCGATCACGTCTTCCCGCCCTGTGCTGGTAAACTCAGGCAAAGAGCCTTTCGCCGGCAAACCTCCCCGACCTCCATTCGCACCACAGCACAAAAGAACAGGAACCCCGCACCCGTGAGCACCTCCATCCGCAACATCGCCATCATCGCCCACGTCGATCATGGCAAGACCACCCTCGTCGACCAGATGCTCCGCCAGTCGGGCACCTTCCGCTCGAACGAAGCACTGACCGAGCGAGTCATGGACTCGAACGACCTCGAGCGCGAGCGCGGCATCACCATCTTGGCTAAATCGACCGCGATCTACTACCACGACCACAAGATCAACATCGTCGACACCCCGGGCCATGCTGACTTCGGCGGCGAAGTCGAGCGCGCGCTCAAGATGGTCGATGCCGTGGTGCTGCTCGTCGATGCTTCTGAAGGCCCGCTGCCGCAGACCCGCTACGTGCTGTCCAAGGCGCTCGAGGCCAAGCTTCCGCCAATCCTGGTCATCAACAAGATCGACCGCCCGGATGCCCGCCCGCAGGAGGTTCTGAACGAGGTCTATGACCTGTTCATCGATCTCGATGCCGGGGAAGACCAGCTCGACTTCCCGGTGCTCTACACCAACGGCAAGCTGGGCCTCGCGAGTCTCGAAGCCGACAAGCTGGGCGAGAACCTGCAGCTGCTCTTTGAGACCATCATCCAGACCGCGCCGCCCGCGCCCGGCGATGCAGAAGGAAACCTGCAGATCCTGGTCACCAACCTCGACTACTCCGACTACCTGGGTCGCCTGGCGATTGCGCGCGTCTTCAACGGCACGCTCAAGGTCGGCGATGAAGTCGCCGTCTCCAAGCGCGATCAGTCGATCGAAAAGGTCAAGATCAGCAAGCTCTTCACCTACTCCGGGCTCAAGCGCGTCGACACCGAGCAGACTACCATCGGCGACATCATCGCGATCGCCGGCATCCCCGGCATCACCATCGGCGAGTCGCTCACCAGCATCGACAACCCTCAACCGCTGCCGCTGATCGTCATCGATGAGCCGACCATCGCCATGCAGATGTCGGTCAACAACTCGCCGATGGCCGGCAAGGAAGGCAACCTGGTCACCTCGCGCAACATCCGCGAGCGGCTCGACAGGGAACTGCTCACCAACGTCTCCATCCGCGTCGAAGACACCGGCTCGCCCGACAGCTTCAAGGTGCTTGGCCGCGGCGAGCTGCAGCTCTCCATCCTGATCGAGATGATGCGCCGCGAGGGCTTCGAGCTGATGGTCGGCCGGCCGGAGATCGTCACCAAGCGGGTGGATGGCAAGCTGATGGAGCCGGTCGAAGCTCTGACCATCGATATCCCGGACAACTTCGTCGGCACGGTCATCGAGCGGCTCGGCCCACGCAAAGGCGAGATGGTCAAGATGGCCTCGCACGGCTACGGCCGCACCCGCATGGAGTTCAAGATCCCCAGCCGGGGCTTGATCGGTCTGCGTTCAGAGCTGCTCACCGAAACGCGCGGCACCATCATCATGAACGCGCTCTTTGAGGGTTACATGCCCTACCAGGGCGAGATCCCGCAGCGACCCTCCGGCGCCCTGATCTCAGACCGCACCGGTCCGACAACCACCTACGCGCTGAACGGCCTGCAGGATCGCGGCGTGCTCTTTGTGCCCTCCGGCGTTGAGGTGTACGAAGGCATGATCGTCGGCGAGCACTCGCGCGACAACGATCTCGACGTCAACGTCGTGCGTGAAAAGAAGTTGACCAACATGCGCGCCTCTTCGGCCGACGAAGCGCTGCGGCTGGTGCCGCACCGCGCCATGAACCTCGAACAGGCGATCGAGTTTATTGCTGAGGATGAGCTGGTAGAAGTCACGCCCAAATCGCTGCGGCTGCGCAAGAAGATCCTGCAGGCCAACCGCCGCCCCCGCCGGAACAATGCGCCGGCAGAATAAAGCGGATCTTGCGTGAGTGAGGGCGGCTCAGCGCGCGTCTGTAAGTGGAGGCGGTGAGCAGCAATTTCGCACCTCACCCGCCGCGTCGCGAGAGCGACTCCGGTACGCCCGCAGCTCTCCAGCCCTGGTTGGTAAGTCAAGGAAACGACGAAAGCGACCGGTAGCTCACAACCAACCGGCCCGCGCACCGCACATCATGGCGCAACAATCCAATCTGTTTCCCCCTGACCCGTCGTCAGCGCCGCCCAAGCCTCTCTCCGAGGCTCAGCTGCGAGCCTTGCGCCGCAGACCATCTCCGCGCTCACCCTGGCTCGAGCGGACCGAGCTGCTGGTGCGCGTCATCGTGCGGCTTTACCTGGGGCTGCTGCTGATTGCGCTGCCCTGGATGCGGTTTTGGACCGAGAACAGCCTCTTCAGCTACGTGCCGGGAGCAGAGCTGCTGGCGAACAGTGGATTTGTGCGGGGTATGGTCTCAGGGTTGGGGCTGCTCAACGTAGCCTTCGCTGTGCTGGCCATGCTCGCCCCGAAGAGCGAGCAGTAGAGACCGCTTGGAGCGAGCTGCCGGGGAACGCAGGAGCCGAGAGCGAAGGATGGGAAGCGCAGGAACTGGAATCGACCCAGCCCTGCGCACAGCGCAGCTAAACGTTCCGCACCCGGCCGCCTGTGACCAGGCGCAGCAGGAAGGTTAACAGGATCGCGCCGATGACTGCGACCACGATGGTGTAAACCAGGCCGCCCTGACCCGCAAAGCCGAGGTGCGACATAATAAAGCCGCCCAGCAGCGCGCCGACGATGCCGACGATGATGTCAACGAAGAATCCATAGCCTTCGCCGCTCATGATCTTGCCTGTGAGCCAGCCTGCGATGAGGCCGACCAGAATCCACCAAATAAAACCGTGCATGTTGCTCCTTTTGCCGCTTTCCTAGGAATGATGTTGCTCTGCTTGATCTCTGTCCACCGCAGCACCTAAGCCAGGCATCGAGCCTTCGATGTGCCGCAGCACGTCTTTCAGAGCGCGGGATACTCTCTGGACCTGCACTAGGATGCATGCAACGCCGTTTTAACATGGGCAGCATGAAAATTTGCGGCTCGGCTGAGCGCGCGCAGGCGAGAGTGGCTTGGAGTATTCTCACGAGAACCCGGGCTTCGCTCGGCCCCTGCTCCTGGTCTCCCGCTTCCTCTCAGCCAGGCCGCCACCATCTCTGCGTTGTCTATGTCGTAAATTCCGACTATCGAGTACTTTAGGCATACACACTTGCCCCCGATTGAACGGCCATTCGCATGGTCGTAATGCCCCATTCATGCTGCAATTCGATACTTTCCACAGGTAGGGAGGGCGTGCAGATGGGTGGATTGAAGCAGATCTCGTATTTGTGGAAAGACCAGGAAGCCCCGGAGAGCTACGTCACCGGCGTCTCGCTGCACAGCCATACCAACCAGTCCAAGGAGACTTTGGACTTTCTCGCCAACCTCGGGAACAAGGTCAACTGGATCCGCGCCACCGTCCGCAGGTTTGAGGACAATGCGCGCCGCAACCATCGCATCCACGTCGACTACGCGGCCAGCTACTGGACTCCGCCCCTTACCCCCAAGCTTGCCTTTGACCTCGAAACAGGGCAGATCGCCAAGCTCGGCCTGGCTCCGCTCGTCTCGCTTACCGACCATGACAACATCAACGCGCCGATGCTCCTGCGCACGGTTGCCTCGGCCCGTCACATCCCGGTTTCGGTCGAGTGGAGCGTCCCCTACGGCGGCGATCAGAGCTTCCACCTCGGCATCCACAACCTGCCCAGCGAAACAGGCCAGGCGTGGATGCGGGTCTTTGAGGAGTTCACCGCGAATCCCAGCAACGCGCGGCTCACCGAGATCCTCAGCGAGCTGCATGCCCTGCCCAACGTGCTCATTGTCTTCAACCACCCCATGTGGGACCTCTACCTGGTGGGCGGCTCCCGCCACGCCATACTGCTGCGCGAGTTCATGGAGACCAACGGGCAGTACATGCACGCGCTTGAGCTGAACGGGCTGCGCAGCTGGAAAGAGAATCGCACCGTGCGCACCATGGCACGCGACTACGACAAGCTGCTCATCTCGGGCGGCGACCGTCACGGCATGGAGCCAAACGCGAACATCAACCTGACCAACGCGCGCAACTTCACCGAGTTTGTGCACGAGATTCGCTATGAACAGCGCAGCCACGTGCTCTTTATGCCCCAGTACGCGGAACCATGGAAGCATCGCGTCCTCCGTTCCACGCTGGACGTCGTCCGCGACTACCCGGAGTTCCCGCTAGGATCGCGCCGCTGGGACGAGCGCGTCTACCACCCGGACCAGCATGGCGTCTCTCGGCCGGTGAGCGAGCTCTGGCCTACCGGCCTGGCGCCGAACTATGTTCGCTACGGCATCGGCTTGGTGCGCCTGCTGGGCTCTTGGCCCGTCTCCGGCGGGCTGCGGCGCGCCTGGGAGGAGCGGCGCGAGCTTCAGCTGGTCCTGGGCGAGTAGCGCCCGGTAGCCGGTACGCCTGCAGTTGCGGCCACTCTCGCCACATGCCTTACCGTTCGCCGGCGGTTACCCTCTTCCGCCATGCCCCCGGCGGCAAGGGCCCAAGCGCATACACTCGTGGAGTGCAGAGAAACCAGTTCTCCTTGGGGCGTAGATGGGATCCGGCTGCCGGGGCTTCTCGTAGATGAAAAGCCTTGCTGAAACCACCCCTGCCCCAAGTGTGAGGAGCACTGCCCTAGCCCCGCCCCGGGTGGCCTACTTTCCCGACTCGTTTCACGAGGTGAATGGCGTCGCCCATACCAGCCGCCACTTTGAGGCCTACGCCAGGCGCCGAGGGCTGCCCTTTCTGTGTGTTCGGGCCGGCGACCGCCGAGTGAGCTATGATCCCCCCGGCGATGACTCCTCCGTAGCAACCCTGGAGCTGCCGCGCGGGTTCCTCTCCTTCGCTCTCGACAAGGATCTCCGCTACGATCCAGGCTTTCTACGCCACCTGCCCAAGATCGTAGCCGGCCTGCGGGCCTTTGCCCCGGACCTGATCCACATCACCGGGCCGAGTGAACTGGGCATGATCGGCGCCTTGATGGCGCATCACCTGCAAGTGCCCTTGGCTGCCTCCTGGCACACCAATGTGCATGAGTATCTGGCCCGGCGCTCGCACGGTCTGCTCAGCCATATGCCGGCGAGCGGTCGCCCGGGCGCGGCTGCGCTCATCGAGCACACCACGCTGGCGGCTGCAGCCCGGTTTTACAGCCTCGCCCGGATCCTCTTCGCACCTAACCTTGAGCTCTGCGAGCTGCTGGCGCAGGCAACTAACCGGCCCTGCTTCCTGATGCCGCGCGGCGTCGATGCCGCGCTCTTTTCGCCGACGCACCGCACCCGAGCTCTGGACGATCCCGCTCTGGTGCTGGGCTTCGTCGGCCGGCTCTCGGTTGAGAAGAACATCCGGCTTCTGGCCCAGGTCCAAGCTGAGGTCCAGTCCCAGGTCCAGGTCCAGGCCCAGGTCCAGTCCGAGGCCCGAGATCCAATCCAGGCTCGGGCCGACTTCCATGCTGAACCCCAGCCCAAGTTGCCGGCCTCGCCGCCTGCCGAAGATCGCAAGGTGCGCTTCCTGATCGTGGGCCAGGGTGTGGAAGAAGGCTGGCTGCGCCAGCACCTGCCTGGGGCTGCCTTTCCCGGTGTCCTGCGCGGCGCCGCCCTCGCCGAGGCGTACGCGAACATGGACTGCTTTGTCTTTCCTTCGCACACTGACACCTTCGGCAACGTGGTGCTTGAGGCGCTGGCTTCCGGCGTGCCAGCGGTCGTGACCCCGGATGGAGGACCTGCCTACCTAATTGAAGATGGGGTGACCGGCTACATCGCCGAGGATGCCGACTTTGGCGCCGCTGTCGCCAGGCTGCTCAGCGATCGAGGCATGCTTCAGAAGATGCGCGAGGCTGCCCGCCATCGAGCGCTCCACGCCTCCTGGGATGCCGTCTTCGACGGAGTCTACGAGGCCTACGGCCAGGTACTTACGAGACAGCCCAGCAGCGGCGTTGTCGGCCATTGAGCGCCCAGCCTAAGATAGCTACAAATACAAAGAGGAGCCCGGGGGCTCCTCTTTCGTGCGGTTGAACGCTTTACCAGCTGAAGACTCAAGATGGAAGGCTCAAGCCTGATGGTGCCGAAGAGAGGACTCGAACCTCCACACCCTTGCGAGTACATGGACCTGAACCATGCGCGTCTGCCAATTCCGCCACTTCGGCGCATACCGATCGAAGCTGGACAAGAGCCAGCGCGGCAGCAAGCTTAAGTTTTTCAAACCGTATGTCATCTGTCAACCAAGGCGCTTGGGGCAATATAGAATCTTGCTTGCTGGAGAGGATCAGAGCAGATGAGTGAGCATCCCGAACACAAGCAGGGCCCAAGCGCGATCCCAGACGCGAGCCAAAGAGCGACGCCAGACCCGAGCGCGACCTCGAGCGTGACCTCGGGTCTAGACCCGAGCGCCGCTTACGAGGCAGAGCAGCCCCAGGTCTCTCTGCCCAAGATCCCGCGCGAGCATGTGCTGGAGTTACGGCGCCTGGTGCACGAGATGGGCAACGCGCTGGAGATCATCGTGCAGACCAATTACCTGCTCAACATGGGTGAGGCCGACGAAAGCACCAAGCAGTGGCTGAAGATGATGGATGTGGGTGTACGCCAGGCAACGGAAGTGAGCAAGGAGATGCGTCAGTACCTCATGCTGCACACCTCTAATGACTAACTACGCAGCGCGGTGCCGGCGTCTTTGTTCCGTTCCGCCAACCGGATCTGCGACGGAGCCCCTAACAACGCCGGGCTTACCGTGTTGGCTCACCAGGCCGGCGTACCCGGCGAACGTATCGAAGCTCAGCTCACCAAAGCTCAGCTCATCACGCCCACCTCATCACGACCAGCCACTTGTGGCTCAGTCCGTTCCGGCCTGTCTAGGCCAGACTGATCAAGGCCAGCCAGCCCGGGCCGAAACTAGGAGACGAGCTGAGCGTCAAGCGTGATCTCAGTATTGCCCGCAAAGAGCTTCGAGATAGGGCAGCCCGCCTTGGCTCCCTCGGCCGCCTTGTGAAAAGCCGCCTCGTCCGCCCCCGGCACCTTCGCCTTGGTCACCAGATGGATCGCGGTAATCTCAAAGCCTCCCTCCACCTTGCCCAGCCGCACCGATGCGGTCGTCTCGATTGACTCGGGCGTCAGCTTGGACTCGCCGAGTTGCGCCCCGAGCGCCATCGAAAAGCAGCCGGCATGTGCAGCCGCAATCAGCTCCTCAGGGTTGGTCCCGACCCCATCTTCAAACCGGGCGCTGAACGAATACTGTGTCTCTTTGAGCGTGCCGCTGTCGGTCGAGATCGTTCCTTTGCCATCCTTCAGGCTGCCCTTCCACACTGCGCTTGCTTTCCGTTCCATCGGATTCTCCTTTGTGTTTGCTTGGTGTTCGCTTGATGCTCTCGCTGGATGAGGCCGCTTGCCAGGCCCCTTGCACTCGGTTCGATGCGGGCGCCGCCCGAGGGTCGCACCCCGAGAGCTGGAAAGCTTATCGAGTCGTGTGAAAGTTCGCCACTCACCCTTCGGAGCATCGCGGAGACCGTTCGGCCCGAGCGATTCTCCTCGGCGCTGTCCGAGCGGCTGGCTCAGGCGACTTTCCTGAATAAGTCCGACGCCCCCCTACTGCGAGGGAGAGGTCGGTCCGCCCGCAGCAAGCTTCAGGCTGACCTGCCTGGTGAGCGGCTCGATCGGGGCGGCGGGCTCGTCTGCGGCCGGGGTTCCCGTGGTGCTTCGGCTGTCATCCGGCCCAAGGTGTGTGGTCAGCGTGCCTTGCAGCAGGTAGTAGCCCTCCTGGTGCGGACTCTTGGCAATCCCGCGAACGACCTGGCCGGTAAAGCTGTACCAGTCACCATGAATGTGTTGCGTCGCGAAGGTGAGACTGGTGCCAGTGGTCCCCGCAGAGGCAAAAGCAAACGTCATCGGCGACGACTCCGCGTGGCTGCGTTCAGTGCGGCGAGTCAGGTAGCCGTGCAGCGCGCCCTCCTCCACGTAGAGCTCGATGACCTCCCCCGGCTCTCCCCACCGGTACTCGCCTTCGGCCGCAATCGGCAGAGCCTGCCTCGCATCGCTGGCCGCCGCCTGCTGGCTCGTGCCGGCACTCTGCGGCTGGGCCGGGCGCCGCGCAAGCGTCTGTGCAAACGCGCTCGCGCTGAGCGCTGCGCTTAGCACCAACAGCGAGGCGCCGGCCGGAGCCTGAGCCCGCACCTTGCCCGGCAAGACGCTCCGCACACCCCGCACCGGGATCGAATCGAGTCGCATACTACCTCCTCCAGTCAGCATGTGCCGCCCGGCCCGCCGAAATCGCAGCCTGACTCCAGCCTAAGCCGCCACCTCAGTCGAGATACTGCCGCCACGCGGGTGGCAAGCCTGCTCCCTTTCCTCAAAGCCGGCCCCCGCCCGATCTCCGCACGTGTCGGCAGTCACCCTAGCGGCTGCTCATACTCTGCTGCCGCGCCCTCGCAAACTCGTCGCCCGGCTGCCAAGCTACCGGCTTGGCCGCCTCGCTCGCCTCCCAGCCCAGGATCATCCCAAACTGCGCCATCTTCGCATTGCCGCGGAAGTCCATCTCCGGCCTGTACTCATCCGACGGCTGATGGTACCGATGAGCGACGTAGTCCTTCGCCTGAGCCTCTCCCCAGGCTGCATCGTGGCCGGCAAAGAGCGTGCCCTGGCCGATCGAAAACGCGGGCACCCCCACCCGGGCAAGCGAAAAATGGTCAGAGCGATAGTAGTGGCCCGCGCTCGGCGTCTGGTCCGGCTGGATGGTCAGGTCAAAGGCCTTGGCCGTGCGCTCCACCTCCGGGTAAAAGGTCGTCCTCTCGGCCCCCGCCACCTCGACCGAGGTTGGCACCCCGATCGGGTTCAGCATGTCATAGTTCAGGTCGAGCGCGATCTCGCGCGCCGGCACCGGCGGATGCATGCCCAGGTACTCTGAGCCGAGCAGCCCCTGCTCCTCGGCCGTCACCGCGGCAAAGTAGACCGGGTGGGGCGGCTTGACGGACGCCTGCGCAAAAGCCCGCGCCAGCTCCAGCAGGATGCCGCAGCCGGTGCCGTTATCCCCGGCTCCGTTGTAGATGCCGTCCCCCTTGGCAGCCGGGTCGATGCCGAGATGGTCGTAGTGCGCCGAGTAAAGCACGACGTTTGCGCCCCCGCCCGCCGGACTTCCAGATGCACCACCAGACGAACTTCCAGACGCACCCGCGACCATCCCCACCACGTTGGCCGACTCGTACGGTCGCACCACGCTGGCCACATGCGCCTTGAAGCGGACCGGCAGCGCAAAGGCCTTGAACCCTGGCTTGCCCGCCGCGACGATCTCCTCGTCCAGGTTGTGCCCGCTCACAGCCATCAGCCTGCGCGCCACCTCCAGCTGAATCCAGCTCGCCGCCTCGAGCGTCGCCGAGGGGTCGCCCTTCAGGTAAGACTTCTCAATCGCCTGCGAGTTCCGGACCACCGACCAGGGATAGCTGGCCAGGTCTTCGCGATGAATGATCAGCACCCCGACCGCTCCCTGCCTCGCCGCCTCTTCGTACTTGTACGTCCAGCGACCGTAGTAGGTCATCGCCTTACCCTTGAAGAAAGCCTCGTCGGTCGAAGGCGGCTCGTTGACAATGACCAGCAGCACCTTGCCCTTCACATCGACCCCGGCATAGTCGTTCCACTTGTACTCGGGCGCGTCGATCCCGTAGCCGACAAAGACGATCGGCGCATCGAGGTCCGCGCTCGCCTGGCCGCGCTCGTCCTTGGTCACATAGTCCGAGCCATAGGTGAGCGCGATCGGCGCGCCGGCCGCGCCGGTCTCTGGAACGAAAGAAGCCGTGGTCTGCGCCTCGTCGGTGTGCACCGCGTAGAGCGGCACGTTCTGGAAGAAGGTCCCGTGATCCCCGGCCGGCTTCAGTCCGTCGAGCGCAAACTGGGTCGCCAGGTACTCGGCCGCGAGTTCTGCTCCCCGCTTGCCGGGACCTCGCCCTTCGAGCAGATCACTGGCCAGGAACTTGACGTGCGCCCGGATCTTCTCCGGGTCGATCGTCTCTGCAGCCTGGATCGTGGCCGCCGGCACACCCTGGACAGAGGGAACCGGCAAGGCAGGCGCCTGCGCCCAGCCGAGAGCAGAAGCGGAAAGCAGGGCAGCCGCAGGGAGGATAGAACGGACGAGTGCAAGGCGCATGGGCTTTGGGTTCCTCGGGACTTCAGATGAGCCGGGGTGCAGTTTGGTTCGTTGCGCCGCTCACCCCAAGGCTTTCTGCTTACTACCGTAAATGCGACTTGGCAGTACTAGGTGCCTACGTTAGCCTGCACAGGTGAACGTCGACAGAAAACACAGCCACAAGGAATCTCACATGGTGAGGGCGTCGTGCAGGACTAGAAGCACCAAATCGCGGCGACTCGCCCCATGGCTCGGCGCTGCGATGTTGGGCTGTATATTAGGTGAGGTACGAGTATTGGCCCAGGCGCCCTATCTCTGTAGCAGTCCTGACTGGTTCGCTGTACAGCGGGCGCAGCAGAAAGGCGATGCATTGTCTGCCCTTTGCAAAGGAGAGCTTGACGTTGCGGAGGGCCATAGCGATGCCGCCGCGTCTGAGCTTCGGGCCGTCATCGCAGCAGCACCCCAGAGTACAGACGCCTATGCCGCACACTCCACTCTGTTGCATTTGTATCTTCGGCTAGGGCGCTTTCACGACGCGAATAGCGAATTGATTGCGATGCTTCAAGCGCGCCCGACTGCACCGGACCTCCTCAATATGCGCTCAATGCTCGCTCTGTTGACGACCCATCCAGATTTCGCCGTCACTAAGAGTTCTCCGGCGACTGTGCGGACAGAGGTCTTCGACGGCAATGTATTTGCGCCAGTCACAGTACAGGGAGCTGCACGGTCTTACATGCTCGATACAGGCATGCCGATTTCGATGATGACCAGGTCCGAGGCTAAGAGTCTGGGGCTACGACCGGAGGTGTCATCGACATCAATGAACGACATCAGCGGACTGAGCGGCCCGGGACTGCAGATCGTCATGGTTGACCGCCTTAAGTTCGGCTCTACGGAGCTTAGGAACGTTCCCTTTATGGTGGTAGAAGACACCCACGGAGCTTTTGTGGGCATTCCGGAGGGTCATCATGGGATTCTTGGTATTCAGCCGCTCGTAGCAGCGAACACACTGGGGTTTGGAAGAGATGGCATGCTGTCCCTGGATTCGCGAGTGGAGCAGGTAGACACTTACGTCCCGATGCTGTATGTAGGAGAGGGTATCCTGACGCAAATCGTCTACCGTGATCGCCCGCTCACTGTGACTCTGGATTCGGGTGCCACCCAGACTACTGTTAACCCGCCCTTCGCTGCACTCTACCCGGAGGTTCTGGGGTGGGGAAAGACTGAAGACCACACAATGAATGGCATTTCAGGAAGCAGTACGCAGCGGTCCGTCTCTGTGCCTCGTCTAGAACTGCGGTTTGGGCGACAGGTCGAACTGGCACCCGCTGTTATCCTGCTCAACCAAACGACTGGCGCGAGCGCATACTCCGCTGCAAACCTTGGGTACGACATGCTGCAGCAGGCAAAGCCATTCACACTGGATTTTGGTCGGCTCGTCATTGGCTTTCCGTCCCATCAATAGCGTCGCCCGGCCGATATTCTCGCCTGCACACATAAGTCCTCAGAAACGCCACTCACGTCAGTCAGGCCACCAGCGTAAGAACACAATCTCCTGTTTTCACAGGGCTGTGGGACGATGAAGCAGCATCGTTACGGAGAGCAACCAGTGGGAACAGCGCAGGCGTGCTTTACCGAGGAGTCGATCAAGTTCCTGCGAGGCCTCGCCCGGCACAACGACCGCGAGTGGTTCAACGCCCGCAAGCCGGTCTACGAGCGCGCCCTCAAAGAGCCGATGCTGGCCGTGGCTGCCTCCGTCAATCAAGCGTTGACGAACTTTGCACCGGAGCACGTGCGTCCGCCGCACAAGGCGATGATGCGCATCTACCGTGACACCCGCTTCTCAAAGGAGAAGATCCCGTACAAGACCCACATGGCAGCCTGGTGGGCGCGCGAGGGCCTTGAGAAGACCAGCGGCAGCGGCTTTTATCTCCAGGTATCGCCGCAGGAGGTGCTGGTCGCCGCCGGCTGCTATCTGCCCGAGCGCGATCAACTGCTGGCCATCCGGCGCTATCTGCTGGACCACCATGAGGAGTTCCGTGCCCTGCTCGCTGACAAGAAATTGTCCAGGCTGGCGACACCCTTTGAAGGACTAGCACTCACCCGTGCGCCGAAGGGCTTTCCTGCCGAGCACCCGGCACTCGACCTGATCGTGCGCCGCCAGTGGGGTGTCTCGGCCTCGCTCCCGGCTGAGCTCGCGCTTGAGCCAAAGCTCGTCCAGGCAGTGTCCGAGAGCTTCCGCGCGATGGCGCCGATGGTCGCGTTTCTGAATCAGCCACTGATCGGAACGGTGAAAGAGCGCAAGGCTGCCTCCTTCGGCATGTAGCCGAGGGGTGGGTCTGGCTCGGGGCTCGAGCGAAGAGGGCTGCCTCACCTCGCCCGATTTTAGAAAAGGTTTGCGAGCGCCCCAGTGAGCGGTCTGCCTTGTTGTGTGCAGTCCGGGCGAAGCACCGGCGAACGGTTCACCACCCACCCGTAACCGCTGCCGGATCGCTCCGCAGCGGGAGGACCAGCATCGCTGATGCTTCTCTTCTGCGCAGCGTAGCGCGGCCGCGATCGGTCGAAAGCAGCACCAGCCGGAACGCACCCGCGAGAGCATCCGTACATGCTGGCGCGATGCATGCAGCAGTCCGCTGGTCCCTCGGTATCGCTGGGCACAGAAGCTCATGCTCTTCGCCGGTCCCGTCATCGCCGGCCCCGTCGTCGCCATTTCGATCTTCTAAGACCCGCGCCTCCCCGGATCGCTGGCAGTGCGTTCAGCTCAGCTCGGCCTTCAAAGCGACCTGAGCAGGCCAGAGCTGCAGGCGCTTAATCACCTTGCGCGCCAGACCCGTGAGCGCTAGGCCAGGGAGCTGGTCTACCGGCGTCCAGCGGCTTTGCTCACCCGTTGTTGCCCGATCAGAACCGGCGACGATGTGGACCGTGTAGTTGGTGACCGTGATGGCGTGGCGCACGGTGAGTACCGGTGGGGCAGCGCCGAGTTCGGCCTCGGGCAGCTCCCACATGCCGGGCATCAGCGAGCTTTCCGCCGACCGCCGGACGAGCAGGATCTCCTCGCCGCCGCCCTGGCCGGCCCGCAAAGCAAGCGCGTAGGCAATCGTGCGGCTTCGCATCGCTTTACGCGGGGTGCTCAGATGCTCGCCTCGGGTAGCGCACCAGGCTAGAACAGGGCAGTGCAGGCAAAGCGGCGCGCGCGGTAGACAGACCGTGGCTCCGAGCTCCATCATGGCCTGGTTGGCGTCGCCGGCCCGCTCGGGAGCCAGAAGCGCATGCGCAATCACGCGGATCTCGCGCGCCAACGGAGCAGCTGCTAACACGCGAAATCTCCGGGAAGGGCCTGCAGCTAGGGCGTCGACGCCACTCTGCGCTCCTACATCAACGCTGCCCGTCGGGCGCGGCTTGAGAGTGCCTGGCTCGAGAGTACCTGGCTCGAGAGTACCTGGCTCGCTTGCCTGGCTTCCGCCCGCCGTTTGCACGCCCAGGCCTGCCAGGCGCATCACCACTCGCTCGACATTGCCGTCGACCACGGCCACGGCCTCGCCAAAAGCGATACTCGCGATCGCAGCAGCCGTATATTCGCCCACCCCGGGCAGCCTGCGCAGGGCCTCTGCCGTGCCCGGCAGAGCACCTCCGTGATCCCGCATAACCGCCTTCGCGCCTGCATGCAGAAACCGCGCCCGCCGGTAGTAGCCCAGCCCGCTCCACAGCGCGAGCACCTCCGGCTCCCCAGCTGCTGCCAGCGCCTCCGCCCTGGGAAAACGCTCCATCCACCGCGCGTAATGCTCGAGCACCGCAGCCACCCGGGTCTGCTGCAGCATGATCTCCGACACCCAGATCGCGTAAGGGTCGCGCGTGCGTCGCCAGGGCAGATCGCGCTTGTGCTCCTCAAACCAGGCCAGCAGCGCGTGGCGAAATGCCGGCGCCTGCTGGGTAGGATCCATTCCGCCGGCCATCGCTCCAGTGTAGCGGCTCAGGCCCTCAGGCTCCGCTCGCTGCGCTTTAGCCGTACTCGGCGGCCGGCAGCAGCGTTGAGCACCAGGCGCAGCCAGCCTTGGCCTTGCTAAATCTCAGCCGGCTCGACGTTGCGCCACGCGACCGATCGACGTGGCTCCGGCATCGCCAACAGCAAGCGTTGCTCCGCTCGTCCAGCCGCCGACACCCGCCCAGCCGCCAATCATCGAGCTAAGTGCAATATCTTGATCCGCTTCGATGCATCTTCATTCAGGTTGACGGCCTCCGCCAAGCGAGACAGACTTGAAACCTGCGGAAACTCTGATGTCCGCTCCTGCCCTCTCACCAGACCGCTGCGCCTCTTACTTGCTGTTATCCAGGTATGACTCAATCGCCCAGGGAGCACGCATGCAAACGACAATCCTGCGTAAGGTAGGCGACTCCGTCATGATGACCGTAGCGCCGGCCATCCTTGAGGAGCTAAGCCTGGCGGCAGGCGCCACTGTCAGCATGCACGTTGAAGTCGGCCGCCTGATCGTCCAGCCACGCAAGCCCAAGTACACGCTCGAGGAGCTGCTGGCGCAGTGCGAGGGAGATCAGGAGATCACCGCTGAGGAGCGGGAGTGGCTTGACTCGCCCCCTGTGGGACGAGAGTTGATTTGAAGCGAGGCGATATCTACCTCGTCTCTCTTGATCCGACCATGGGACATGAGCAGCGGGGTACCCGTCCCGTTCTCGTAGTCCCAAAAGGCCTTCAACCGGTTTACCAACGTTCCGTTCATCGCCCCGATCACCAGCGGAGGCGACTTAGCGCGCCGCGCAGGATTCACAGTCGCCCTCTCAGGCACACGCACCACAGGCGTAATTCGCTGTGATCAACTTAGGCTGCTCGATTTAGTCGCGCGAGGAGGCCAACGGCTTGAGTCGGTGCCAGAAGAGATCATGGCAGAGGTACTAGCGCGCATCGCGGCGCTTTTTGTGTAGGTCCGTAGCCACTGCGAAGATTGTCCCTTCGACAAACATAGTGAAACTGAAAGCCGACCAAGGTTGGAAATACAACGCGTATCCAAAAGCGAGATAGGCCGCAACCACTTGGTTGATTAATCGTTAAGACCCGCGCATATCTGCTTTCGAAAACTTCCTTCGCTTCCGCATGCATTTCACCCGTATGGCTCGCCAGATAATCCCAGATCTCGCTTAGTCTTGCTTAACGCGCGCATGATCGCCCAGTTGTAAGCGCCCCTCCAACTCGGTCAAAATGCATAGAAAGACATAGGAGGCTCGGAGAAGATGTAAAGACAATGGCTTCATTCCTGCCTGGCGGAACCATTCTCTGTTCTCTGGTAGCTCACGGTCTCGTCGCAAGAAAGGCGCAATGTGGGTCAATCCCCAAAAGGTGGCATGTGAGATCGCGGAGTATTGCTTCCAGAGCCCGAAAGAGAAGCGTCGGAGAAAGATCGCATTAGTAGAGTCGTTGTGCTTCACGTAGCTGCTGAACGTCGGCCATGAGCCCTTTGCTACTTCCTCATCACTCAAGGCGTCTATACGCTGGCTTAACTCGTAATGGCTTCGCATGTCTTGAAGGTACTGATCATTTTCTGCATCATTGCTAAGTCCTTGCTCGGCTTCAGAGATCGAGCTGAATAGTTGTCGGTAGCCATCAGCCCTGAACTTCTTCCCGTTTGCGACCGGGTCCTCAAGCAGTAAAACGGCGTTGTACAAGCAGTCGATAAGTACCCTAATCTGAGGTAAAGCCACGAAGCCATACTCAGGGAGACAGTGGGTCGGCATCGTTATAGGTGTTGGCGTAAAGATAGAAAAGGTGTGCGTATACGCCGTGAGACATTCGCAGCAATACCGCTAGATCATCAGCTACAAAAACAGGTAGACCTCGATCCTTTGGAGCGGCGCGCTCAAGAAGGTGAGTCATCGTCTTTGCCAATGAGCCGAGTTGCATTTGGAACCTTGAAGCGTCTATGCCTTCCTTTGAGTCCATGCGGGCTTACACCATTTTGAGATCTTCTGAAAACCATCTCGATGATAAAGGCCATTTTGCTTGAAAGACAAAGACCACCCTTGCGGGTGGCCTTTGTCTTTGCGGCGAAGCCGAGTACCGCTGGACGCGTAGTCCCCTAGTCACCCATGACGGTTTCTTCGGACTTGACATCGGACAATGCTGCAGGCGACGCCTCGGGCGGCACGACCGGCTTCGGTGCCGGCGCGATCGACCCAATCGAGATCAGCCCCGGCTCGGCCGGCTTCTCTCCGAGAACATTCTCCCGGTAAAGCTTGGCCATCCGCGCGTTCTCCGCATCCTGCTTCATCTTCGCATCGCGTGCGCGAATCTTTTCCTCGCGCGAATTCTTCGCGATCCCCGACTTTTCAAACGTATCGTTCGCAGCCGAGTCCACGTGCGCCTGGTTCAGCTCAAGCGTGTGCTGTGCATCGCCCATGCCCACCTTCTTGCCGCCCGCGAAGATCTCATGCCGCCCATGCTCCTCGTACCACTTGGTGAGCGTGGAAGTCATGTGCATCTTCTCGATGATGTTCCTCCAGCCCACACCCGTATTGTAGGCGCAGAAGCTGATCTCGCCTTCCTGGGTCGCGTACGGAATGATGCACTGCTCAGTCCGGCGGAAGTCGTAGTTGAACAGGTCCTGGAACCACATGCCGGCGATAAAGAGAAAATTCCAGCGATCGTTGCGGCGCTTCTCAATGTCGGCCATCGTGCGGTCCGCGGTAACCTTGCCGTAGTTGCGGCCGGTCGCGCCAAAGCACTTATCAAACTTCGCCAGCAGGTCTAGAATCTTGAAGTGCGTCGGCGACTTGGTCGGGTCGTAATTACGTAACAGTGCGAGTGTCACACCGATGATGGACAGATACTTGCCGCGCGCCGCGTCATTAATCTTCGCAACATCCTTGGCCAGGCGATCCGCATTGAGAAACGCGGTCACCGGCACAGCTTCCTTGGTCTCCTTGTCAATCATCAGCGCCATGCCGATGCCGCAGTTCGGGTGACAGCCGCAGGAAAGTTGGCCCCAGTCGCGGTCCGGCCCATGCACCAGGTCGGCCCAGTCAGAGAAAGTCGACATGAACGAGATCGGGAACCAGTCGCGCGTCGGCTCGCCGAGCCCCGTCTGGTTCTTCACATCGTGCGCCATGTGCGAGAGCGTGTAGCGCTGCGCCTCGCGACGCTCGTCCGAAACGGCCTCGTCGCGGCCGGTAAACGATACCGGCTGGAAGGAGATGAAGTTGATCCGCTTCGGATTATCGAGCGCGAACTGAATGATGCGGCCAACCTGCTCATTATTGATGCCGTTGATAATCGTGGTGACCGGCACGATATCGACGCCCGCTTCGTGCAGGTTGTGGATCGCCTGGAGCTTCACGTCAAACAGGTTGCCAACTTTGCGGTGCGAGTTAGCTGCATTGCCGATCCCGTCAAACTGCAGGTACGCGTAGCGCAGGCCCGCCTCGCCAGCTGCGCGGCAAAGCTCCTTCGACTTCGCGAACTCGATTCCGTTGGTCGCCGCCTGAACCGAGGTGTAACCAACCTTGCGCGCGTAAGCGACCGCATCCAGGAAGTAAGGCGACAGCGTCGGCTCGCCGCCAGAGAACTGCACCGACATCTGGCGCCGCGGCTTGATCGTCACCGCGTTGTCGAGCATGGTCTTGATCTCGTCCCACGTTAGCTCGTGGACGAAGCCAACCTGGTTCGCGTCCATAAAGCACGGGTCGCACATCATGTTGCAGCGGTTGGTCAGGTCTATCGTCAGCACCGAGCCTCGACCGTGCGTAACGGTGGAAGTTCCGTGATTGTGCAGGCCTTCGTCATTGTGCGCCTTGATGTCGCGGCCCGGAAAAACCTCTTCAAGATGCTTGAAGAACTCCGTGTCCATCGCCATCACATCTTCAAAGTGGCCGTGCTTCGGGCAATCCTTCACCATCAGGATCTTGCCATCGCGCTCGATAATCTGGGCCTTGATCTCGCCGACCTTCTCGTTCAGCAGGATCTCGTGCGGCAGCTTGCCATCAATGATCTGCTGGCGGATTTCGGGCACGCACTTGGGGCAGAGCGAATCAGTGGTACGCGGCCAGCCAAGCGGAGGCTTCTCCTTCTGGTAGCTCTTGAGCAAGGGCTTGTCTGACCACTTCGGCGTGAAGCTGGCATTGGGCTTGATGCTGTTGAGCTTTTCAAACACGGTCCACGCGCCTTGGGCTGCAATGGTCAGTGTTCTCTCTGCGTACTTGATCGCTCTCGACATTCGGTGGTTTCTCCTCAAAAAGGTCACGTACGGGCTTGGGTCTGGGCGAGTGCGCGGCTGCAGGTCAAAAACCTGGCCGCCCCGGAGCCCGACACCCTCCTACGATAGACGGCTCTTCGCGGAAGCTGTATCAAGTTAGGCTGAATGGCGAAATGCTGCACCGAGTTGAGTACTCCGGTAGTTGAACGGCAGGGTTCTCCGGCGGCCGAAAAGCACAGGATGCGCTGGACGCCGACCCCTCACCCGGCCCTCTCGAGCAACGCTCCGCGCGCTGTCACAAAGCAGAGCTCTTGCTGCACCCGACCTCAGGGAGCAGGGCGCTTGAGCACCTTGACCTTGATATCTGGCCAGAACTCCTGGAAGATGTTCACCCCGGCGGAGCCGGCAAGCGAGATACCCCAGGTGCGGAAGACAACCTGCGGGCGCACGCTCGCGTCCGGGTAGTAGGCCTGGGTCAGGGCTGCCGCCATGCCGCGACCGAGCGTATCAGAGAAGTTAAAGCCCAGCTTGCCCGAGTCCCGTGCGTCCACAAACACCCGGCGCAACGCATAGACAAAACGCGAGGGGTCGCTGCCATAGGTTTTGCGATAGTAGCGAGGGTCTTCATGGGTAATCGCTGGCAGCAAACCATCGGCAAAGAAGCGGATGCTCGCCTGGCGCAGGGCCGCATCCCCTACCCGCTTGCCGAACGCATCAATATTGGTCCCGACCTTCGGATCGCTGTTGCGCCAGGCGCCATACTCGCCTGAGACCACAACCGGAACCAGCGAGAGCGGACGCAGCTCCTCATGGACAGGGAATAGGAACTTGTCCCAGGTGGTCAAAGGCGGCACCTTCTCGCCTGGCTCGATCACACCCTCCCAGCGACGGCTATAGACCGCCTCGGGCGTGTTTGGCCGCGTCGCAGGCACAGGGCTGTCCGGCAGTGGAGCCGCGGCCCCTTGTGCTCGCGCAGACAGCCCGGCCAGGCCGCCGGATAGCGAGATCAAGATCACCGGGATTGAGACGAGTGCACTCAGCGGTAACCGCCGAGGCAGAGGTGACAAGCTGCGAAAGATACTCAAGAGGCTCCTTGTGACGCGATTGCGCGGTGGCCGCGCCTTGTGGCTGATCCCCATGCTTATTGGATCGGCTCGGAAGCGAAAAAGTTAAATTGCACACCGTACCATCTGTGGTGCGGGTAAGGTCGAGGCCCGCTTCCATCGTTGACCCTGGACAAGAAGACGGTCAAAGATGACAAAAGGCACGCAGATAGCAGTGGATGCGCAAGCAGGAGATTGCGATGACGAAAGTAATGGAGCGAGGCGTGGGAGTGTCCCGAGCGAAGCGCGTCTGCCGGCGAATCGAACAGGCGTGGGATTCCAGGCCGGCGGCCTGCCTTTCCCTATCACTGCTGATCCTGGGTGTGGCTGGCTGCGGGCATAAGCAGGTGGCAGCGTACGTGCCGCCACCGCCGAGTGCTCCCTCCCTGCCTCCGCCTGCTTCTGCAGCAACAACTGCTCCGCCTGCGCCAAATCCCCCGTCGTCAAGTGCCACCCCTGTCACCGCCGATGCGGCCGATCTCGCCTTTGTGGCCCGTCACGTACCTATCTATGTCGAGACCGGGACCGCGAGTTGGTACGGGCCACCCTACAACCGTCGCCGAGGGGCCAATGGAGAGATCTTCGACCAGAATATGCTTTCTGCCGCCCACCGGACCCTGCCTATGGGTTCGCTGCTGCGGGTGACCAACGTCGCCACAGGCCAAGCGTCGGTGATGCGGGTCACCGACCGGGGCCCGTTCGTGCCCGGCCGGGTGCTCGATCTCTCGGTTGCTTCCGCGAAGTCGATTGGCGTCTGGCAGCCCGGGACCGCGACCGTGCGGATCGAAGTCTTTGAGGCGCCCAAGCCGATCGCCGAGGGCGGCCGATGGTGCGTGCAGATCGGCGCCTTCCAGCACGAAGCCAGAGCCATCGAGCTGGAGCAGAAGCTGCAGCGCCGGTACCAGACCGCAAACGTGATCGAGTTTACCGGGCCGACCGGCCACTGGGTCCGCATCCGGCCCCTGGGAGACGACAAGGCGCGGGCACTTGCCCTTGAAGCCGAAGTCCAGCCCGAGGAAGGCGCGGCCTACCTGGTTCGCTTGGACTAGGCTGGCTGCAAAATTCCCTATCTGGGAACAGCAGACGCAGCCAGGCGAAAATACCTGGCCGGAGCCCTGAACGACTCGGACCCAAGTGCCGATGGCGGCTTTGAACCAGTGCCGCATCACTCGTTCAAAGGAGCTCCATGCCGATCTCTAGCGTCTCCGGGCTTTCGATCCTGGAACAGTCCCTGCTGCAATCGGAAGATGCGACGAGCACCAGCGCGCAGACCGCCGCGTCTGCTTCAAGCACTACAAGGCTCAACCAGTCCTCCAGCGCGGACACCGATCTAGCGGCGGCCAGCAGTGGCCGGACGACGTTGACCAAGGATCTGACTTCGCTGCTCAGCTCGCTCGTCAACGGCGATATCGGCAGCGCACGCACCGCGCTTACGCAGCTCCAGACCGATCTGAAGTCGCAGACAGCGTCCTCCGGGGGCCAGAGTGCGGCTTCCGGAACGGCGACGACTTCGAGCTCGAACTCGCTCAACAAGCTGGTCGACCAGATCTCGCAGTCGCTCGCCGGTGGCAGCACGACCGGGGCCCTGCAAAATCTCGCGTCGTACCTGGTGAGCACCGGACTGGGCTCGGGCACGCTGGTCAACACGACAGCTTAGGCGGATCGCCGGAGCCAGTCGGCTTCAGAGTGCAACGTGGTGTGCGGGCTTCGATCGCGCCGGGGATTGATCAACTTCACCCCGGAACCTGTGCTTACCGAAACTGTGCGCACATGCCCTGCGATCAGTAGCTTAGCTCCAGCACGTTGATCGAGTACGGTGCAAAGCTGTGCTCGAACTTCGCGCCAGCATTGCTGATCGTGCTCTCCACCGGCACGATCGCGTTAGGCTGGTCGATGGTGTTGGTGGCATCGGGCGTCTGGCCGCTGAGGGTGACGAGCTTGGCCTGCGAACGGATCTTCGTGAGCCCGCGGATGGAGAGCGAGAGCGGTTCTTCCACCGAGTTCCCGTTCACCACTTTCACATAGAGCTTCTGCTTGGCCGGGTCACGAGTCACCGACGTGTAGACGCGAGGCCCCGTGTTGGCCAGTGTTGCCGGCACGATCTCGGTGCCCAGGTAGCTGCCGAAGAGCACCTGCGCGTAGTAGCTCGGCGAGCCATAGCTGGAAAGCGCGTTGTAGCCGATCAGGTCAGTCTCCCACTGCATGCCGCCCGGGTTCACGTTCACAAACATGGGTGCGTAGCTGGCCATGATCACGATGTCCGAGTTACGCTCCAGGCCCGTCATCCAGGCCGCATCCCCGAGGGCGGCCTGCAGGTTCGGCGTTGGCACACCCTCGCGCGTAGCCCACTCGCCAACAAAGATCTTCGGCCCGCTGCGGTCAGTCTTGTCGTAGTGCGTCGCGTCGGAAAACGACTTTTCGGCCGACATGTAGTAGTGCTCGTCGAGTACGTCGGGCTTGACGCTCTTGACCGGAGCGGTCGCGATCAATTGCAGGTTGGGATAGCGCTGCTTGATGCCCTTGTAGTACTGCGCAAACCGACCATCGTAGGAGCCGGACTTGTCGAAGAAGTCTTCGTTGCCAATCTCCACGTAGTGGAGCGGGAAAGGCGCCGGATGCCCATCCTTGGCGCGTTCGGCTCCCCACTTCGTGCTCGTTGAGCCCGAGACATACTCGATCTCCTCCAGCGCATCCGCAAGATATGGCTCGAGCGCGGGCCCGGCATCCACATGCTCCTGCTGCATGGAGTAGCCGGCGTAGACCGCGAGTACAGGTTCCATGTGCAAGTCCTCGCACCACTCCAGAAACTCGAGCAGCCCCATGCCATCCGACGATTGATAGTGCCAGGGGCTGGGATGGGTGGGCCGGTTGACCCAGGGACCGATGGTCTGCTTCCACTGGTAGCGCTCTGGAATGTGGTCACCCTCCAGGTAGTTGCCGCCGGGCAGGCGCAGAAAGTTGGGCTTCATCGCTGCCAGCTTCTCAGACAGGTCAATGCGATCGCCGAAAGGGCGATCGTGGTAGGTGGGAGGGAAGAGCGACACCAGGTTGAGCCAGACGTTCGCCGGGCGGTCCACAGTCAGCGAGAGGTGGTTGTTCGCCGAAGTCGGCACATCGCCGGTCTTGATGGTGAACCGGTACTGTGCCCAATCCGTCGTGAGCCCGGAGACGGTAGCGGTCCCTGCGATCTGGCCGGTGCTGTCGTTGGACAGGCTGATGGTAATGGGCACGCCGCGTGTGTCGGCCTTGGCATAGAAGGATCCGACGTAGGTCGTCTGCGGGCGAACGGCCATGCCCCAGTAGCCGTCATTCTGCACGCCGGCTGGCGCGCCCGCGGTCGCAGCCGTTACCGCAACCTTAAGGCTTCTGGGCAGCTCCGCGCTGGGCCCGGTCTGGTTGTCGACCGAAACCGCGACTTCGGAGCTGCCGCGGGCCACGATCGTCCAGTGGCTGAGCGCCTGCCAGCCGGTGCCGACCACCCGGTCGCGCACCAACTCCGGGTACATGCCCCCGTCGTAGGAGTAGTTGATCTCCTCGGTCATCAATCCGTAGAGCATGGGGCTGACCTTCGCCGTTGGGTGGCTGGCGTCGATGGTGAGCGAGGGGCTTTGGGCCAGCGCGCAGGAGCTGATCGAGAGGAGGAGTGCAAGGTAGAGCGCCCAGGTAAACATTTCCTGAACTTTATCGGAGCGGCTGGTAGCTCAGCAATCAAAGAGTTCCGGGGAGAGTGCAGGGGGGCTGCATGCCTCGCTACGGGGCCGCCCCCGCCGGCTTCGAGTGTGTACATGGCAGCTTGGAGGGTCGGGGGAAGTGCTGCCAAGTCAAGCTGTATTAACAAATTGGTGGCAGCCAGACCCGTTTGCACTTTCCATCGCCCTCCCAGTTGCCATAGACTGAGCGCTACCACCAAGGCCATCCATGACCCCTACAGAAACAGTGCGGCCGATCAACGTTGAGAAGAAAGCCTTCGCTTCGTCCTCGGGCCAGATGTTCGGCGGCTACTTTTACCCAGATCGTAAGTGGAGCTTCAAGAAGCACGATCTGCTGGATGCCAGGGCGCGGCGCCTGTTCGAGACGACCGCACTCGGATGCTCAGTGGACGCATATCCTTTTCAGACGCCGCTCGACAGCCGCTCCGGACCCTGCGTGCGGACAGATGGCTACGACATGCTTATGCTGTCGTCCTATGACTACCTGGGGTTGATGGGCGATCCTCGGGTGGACGCTGCTTCTATTGATGCGATCAAGCGCTATGGGACGGCCGCTGGCGGAGCGCGGCTGCTCACCGGTACCCTCGACATCCACCACAAGCTCGAGCACGCCATCGCGGAGTGCAAAGGGACAGAAGCGGCGCTCAACTTCAGCTCCGGCTACCTGGCCAACCTGGCCGTGCTGACCTCGATCTTTGGACCTGCGGACCGGGTCATTTGCGATGCGTTCTGCCACCGCAGCCTGGTCGATGCCTGTCGCATGTCTGGCGTGCAAGTGCAGCGGTTTCAGCACAACGACCCTGATTCGCTGCTTCACGAGATTAAGCATGGGCCGTCGGCGAACCGCACGCTGATTATCTCGGAAGGCGTCTTTTCCATGGACGGCGACATCGCCTGCCTGCCTGAGCTGATCGCGATCAAGAAGGAGTATGGCTGCTTTCTCATGATGGATGAAGCGCATTCGACCGGGGTGCTGGGAGCCCGCGGGCGGGGCAGCGATGAGCACTACGGGGTGGACACCAGCGAGATCGATATCTGGAGCGGGTCACTGGCCAAGTCCATTCCATCGAACGGCGGCTTTGTCGCCTGCTCGCAGGAGCTGGCGATCTTTATGCAGCATGCGGCGTCGCCCTATATCTTTTCGGCTGCCACCGGGCCGGCCTCGGTAGCAGCGGCGCTCGCAGGCTTCGCGATCTTGAAGCAGGAGCCGGAGAGGGTGGATCGGTTGCGGGCGAATGGGCGCTACCTGCGGTCCGGGCTGCGCGAGCTGGGCTACGACATCGGCCTGTCGGAGACCGCGGTTGTCCCGCTGATGCTTGAGGATGAGGCGACCACCGCGCTCTTTGCGCGGCGTCTGCGCGACTACGGCATCCTGGCGACGCCGGTCATGTTCCCGGCTGTTCCGCAGGGCGGGGCGCGGCTGCGGCTGTGCGTGACCGCGGCGCATACTACCGAGCAGCTCCAGTTTGCGCTTGATGCCTTTGCTTCCATGCGCGAACAGTAGGCTATGTCGGTTGTCGTAACGGGGGCGAGCGGCTTCCTGGGCGGCCGGCTGGTGGAGATGCTCGTTGCCCGGGGCGAGCAGGTGACGATCGTCGCCCGGCCCGGCTCCCGGATCGATCACTTGGCAAAGCTGCTGGACACCCAGGCGGCAGGTGGGCGAGCCCCATTGCGACTGGTGCGTGCCGAGCTCGCCTTTGATCTAAGCCAGCGGGATATAGATCCTGGCCTTCGCACAGCGATGGTCGACGCGCGCTACGTCTACCACTGTGCGGGCTGCTCGACCGACTGGGCGAGTCTGCGCACTTACGCTGAAGGCAACGTCCGCGCGACCCAGGCAGTATTGGCTGCTGCCTCAGAGTCAACCGGGCTCGAGCGCGTGGTACACGTGAGCACGACCGACGTGTACGGCTATCCTAGGGTGCCGGGCGACGAGACCGAGCCGCTCGCCGACGTCGGGCTCGGCTACAACCACACCAAGATTCTAGGCGAGCAGGCCGCCTGGCGCGCCATTGATGCGGGGCTGCCGGTTACCATCGTGCGCCCGGCCAGCATCTACGGGCCGCGCGGGACGGCGTTCGTCACCGATATCGCCGGGCTGCTGCGCGAGCGGACCATGGCGGTGGTGGACGGGGGCCGCGCGCCGGGAGGGTTCGTATATGTCGATGATGTGGCGGAGGCGATGATTGCCGCGGCCCAGAGCCCGCAAACCCTGGGCCAGGCGTACAACCTGTCGAGCGTTCAGGGTGAGAGCTGGAAGCGGTACTGCTCGTTGTTGGCGACGGCGCTGGGGCTGCGCGCTCCCTGGATCAACCTGCCTTTCCAGGTGGCGATGGGGGTGGCTGGGCTCATGGAAGCGCCGCACCGCTACTTCCGGCTCAAGGGGCGGCCTCTGCTGACAAAGCATGCGGTGTACCTGCTGGGGCGGGACCAGGAGTTTGCCAGCCGGAAGGCAGCTGAGCATTTCGGCTATGCACCTGCGGTCTCGCTCGAGGAGGGGGTGGAGCGTTCGGCCGCGTGGCTGCAGAGCCAGCATGGATGAGGCGTGCGGGGGATCAAGTCGTCAACGTGCAGGATGTTGCCGGAGATTGTTCCACGTGGAACAATTTGGTGTAGTTGAGGACTCAATCCCGGGCCGCAGTGAAGGCTCTTGCTCTGAACCTTTCAACAAGCCGAGTGAGGTTGCCGAGGATTGTTCCACGTGGAACATTCTTCGACCCAAATTGTTCCACGTGGAACAATCTGGTGTAGCGTAGACATCGTTCCTGAGCAAGTGTCCTTGGCTGACCCCTTACAGTTTTCGCTAAGTTGTTCTACGCGTATGACTTAAAGGCTAGCACGGCGTTCAGGCCTCCGAAGGCGAAGGAGTTCGACAGGCAAGCCTCGACCTGGAGCGAGCGGGCGACGTTCGGCACTACATCAAGGTCGCAGGCGGGGTCCGGGGCCGTGTAGTTGATCGTCGGCGGAAGCGTGCCGGAGCGCAGGGCGCAGATCGACGCAACCGCTTCGAGTGCGCCGGCGGCGCCCAGGGTGTGCGCGTGCATGGACTTGGTTGAGGAGACAGCCAGGCGGTCTGCGTGCGCGCCGAAGATGGCCCGGATCGCCGCGGTCTCGATCCGGTCGTTGGTTTCGGTTGCGGTGCCGTGGGCGTTGATGTAGCCGATTTGTTCAGGGGCGAGGCCGCCGTCGCGCATGGCCATGCGCATGGCGCGCGCCGGCCCTTCGACGGTAGGCTGGGTGATGTGGCTGGCATCGGCCGACATGCCGAAGCCGACGATCTCGGCCAGGGGCCGGGCACCGCGGGCAAGCGCTGTCTCCAGTGGCTCCAAAACGAGCATCGCGCCGCCCTCGCCGACGATGAGACCGGTCCGGTTCGCTGAGAAGGGTCGGCAGGTGTCTTTCGAGACCACGCGCATCGCCTCCCAGGCCTTCAGCCCGCCGACGAACATGGGTGCTTCACTGCCGCCGGCCAAGGCAAGCGGCGCCGCGCCGGAGCGAACCATCCAGAAAGCCTGGCCGATCGCGTGTGCGGAGGAGGCGCAGGCGGTGGAGATGGTGTAGGCCGGGCCCTGGATGCCAAATTGCATGGAGATGTGGCTGGCTCCGGCGTTGGACATCCCGAGGGGAATGGTCAACGGGTGCACGCGGGTGCGATGGTTGTGGAAGAGCTCCCAGTAGCCGGCCTCTTCCGCGCCGCGCCCACCCATGCAGGAGCCGGTGATGATGGCAGCTTCTTCCCGCAGCTCGGGCGTCCATTCGATGCCGGCCTGGGCGACGGCCTCGCGTGCCGGGATGACGGCGAATTGCGCGAATCGGTCCATGAAGCCCAGGTCTTTTGGTTCGAAGTAGGCTTCCGGGTTGTAACCATGCACCTCGGCTGCATTGTGGAAGCGAAGCTGGGTTGCATCTATGGACTCGATGGGGCGGATGCCGGTCTGCCCGGCTGCCAGGGCCTCGGCAAAACTTCGAGTGTCCAGGCCGAGCGCGCTGATGACGCCTACTCCAGTGACGACGACGCGATGCATCAAGCCTGCTTGTCCCTCGGCTCGCCTTCTGTTTCTTCTGCAGGCTGACTCTCCCGACCGGCGCCCGGGCCAGTCGGCATGTGGGTCACCCCGGCCGGGGTGAGCGCGGACGGTAAGGGAGCGGCCGGGTTCGTCTTGACCTCTACCAGGTGCGTGATGCCGGCCACCATCTCGTCAATGTTGGAAACCCGCTTCGCGTCTTCGTCGTTGATCTCCACATCGAACTCGCTCTCCAGGTCGAAGAGGATGTTGAGCCGGTCGAGCGAGTCGACTCCCAACTCCTCGAAAGTGCTCTCCGGCCGAACATTTTCAAGCGGAATCCGCTTTGTGGTCGCGATGACGCGCAGTACTCGATCCTGGATCGTTTCGGACATAGGCCTCAAAAGTTACTTCCCGACCCCAAGGCGGGGTTCGGGGGGTGGAACAGAAGTGATGCCGCGGAGCACTCGCCCGGCTGCGACACAGACTAGTCTATCCTCAGCAGGCAGCCGGGCCTAGGCCGGTAGAGATTTAGCCGCGGCGGCGAGCGAGCCTGCGACCTTGAGAGCCTCTCTGGTCAGCCTTCTTCGAGCTGGTACTCGTAGCGATTCTCAAGCGCGATGCGCACCAGCTGGGCACGCGTTCTGACCCCGGTCTTGGCAAAGAGCTGCTGCAGCACGGCCTTGACCGAACCTTCGGAGAGCTCGAGTTCGGCGGCGATCTCCTTGTTCGCGCGTCCGGCAAAGACGCCGCGCAGCACGGCGCGTTCCCGTGCGGTGAGCGGCTGGGTGCTGCTTTTGCGAGCTTCGAGCGAGCTCTGCGCGTTACGCTCTTTCGCGATGAGCTGGGCTACGGTGGCGAGGTCGGGCCAGGGCTCACCGCGCACCACCTGGCGGATCGCGCTGAGGAGCTCGCCGGGCGGGCTGTGCTTGAGAAAGACCCCGGAGATGCCGGCATCAAAGGCTCGGACCATTTCGGTCGGCGCCATGCCTGCGGTGACCATCAACACTTTGCCGGTAAAGCCGAAGGCGCGCGCGGTTGCGAGAGCGTCGAGGCCGGTCTGCTCGCCCAGATCGAAGTCCAGCAGCATGAGGTCGAGCGAGGCGGAGAGCGGCGAGTCCTGTTCAGCAAAGGCGCGGCGCAGCTCCTCGACCGAGGAGCACTGGGCGAGCAGCTCGATGCCAGGCTGCTCGGTGAGCAGGCGGCTGAGGCCTTCTCGGAAGAGCCCGTGGTCGTCGACGAGCAGCAGCCGGAGGACCGGGCCTGGCGGGGAGGGCTGGCCTGCAGCATTCATAGGGAACCTGATGGGGCGCTGTTGACTTCGACGATGAAGCAGGCGCCGGCTGGCGAGGCGCTTACGGTCGCAGTGGTCAGGGCCGGCTGTTCGCGGCTGGGCGCCTCGTAGCGCAGCTCGCCGGAGAAGGAACGCATGAGAGCGCGCGAGAGATAGAGGCCGAGCCCGGTGGCGCTAGCCTGCTGCTGAAAGGGCTTGAAGAGCAGCTCCGGGTGCTCGACGCCGGTGCCGGTATCGCGCACCCGGATCGAGACGCGTGAGGGCGAGGGGCCGGTGCGATGGGAGGTGGTGAGGGTGAGGGTGCGCTCGAGGGAGGCTTCCATGGCGCGCTCGCTGTTCTTGACCAGGTTGAGGAAGACCTGCATCAGGCTCTGGCGATCGGCCCAGACCGCTGGAAGTGAGGCTTCCACCTGCCAGACGAGGGCAATCTCCTGCTCGCGCAGGGCGGGCGCGATGACGATCAGGACCTCTTCGAGCAGCGAGTTGAGGTCGATGTAGGAAAGCTGGTTGGCGGCCTGGCTGAGCTCCATGGAGGCGATCCGCTCGAGCGCGACGACGAGCGTGCCGAGTGCTTCGAAGTCCTTGTTAAGGCTGGGCGAGAGAAAGCCGGGGAGGTGGGCATCGCGGCCGTTGGAGGCATTGCCGTTGCCGCCGGAGCCGCCGGAGCCGTTGAAATCGTTGCCGCCGGAGCCATTTGCGCTGGAGCCGTTGCCGCCTAAGGCGGTGAGGCCGGAATGGGGCTGCGGGCCGTGCCTGGCATAATCGCGTAGACCTAGGCTGCCTGGGCCGTTTGGAGGCTCGTGAAGCGTTTCGGTGCGAGCTTCGGTGCTGGTCCCAGTGCCGGCTAAAGTGCGCGCCTCGGCACGGGCGAGATTCTCGTAGACGACCTTGATGGCTGCGCAGACGTTGCGGACCTCGTGCGAGACCGCGCCGACCAGGATGCGGGAGCCGGCCAGGAGTTGATCGAGGCTGGACTCTTCGCGGTCGCGCAGCTCGTCCGAGGTATCGACGACGAGCGCGGCAAGCCGGGGTCCGGTGCTGGTGCGGTAGGTCGAGAACCAGACATGGGCTTCAAAGATCTCGCCGGTGGCGCGATGGCCGCGGCACTGCATCATGGTGCGGAAGCTCGGCTCGGCCGCATCGCGCAGGGCCGGCACGTCGAGTAGGGCGGGGAGGAACTCGCTGACCGAGCGGCCCGGCAGGGTGCCGGGAGCCGCGGCAAGCAGGTGCTCGGCGGCAGCATTGGCGAGCAGGATGGTGCCTGCGGCGTCTACGGTGAAGACGGCGACGGGGGTGCTTTCGATCAGGACCTCAAGCTGCTCCTCGGCTTCGCGGCGGGCGTGGATCTCGGCCTCAAGAGCCTGCATGTGGGTGGTGGCGGCGCGGCGGCCGAGCAGGGTCTGGTGGACGAAGAAGCCGATGCCGGCAAAGGAGGAGAAGTAGAGCACCTCGCGCGAAAGGCCGGAGCTCCACTGCCAGCGGAAGCCGTCAAAGCTCTCGGCGAGCGCGGTACAGAGCACGGCGACTGCGGCGATGCCGGGCCGGGAGAGCCGGCTGGCGAGGATCGCGATGGGCAGCAGGTAGAGCCAACCCAGCGGTACGCGGTCGTCGACCTTCCAGTCGGCGATGGCGATGAGCCCGATCAGCAGCCAGGCCTGGGGCAGCAGCAGGGTGTTCCAGCGTTTATAGGCGGTCTCGGTCATGGCTCCGCTTGCTTGGATGACGGCGGCGAACGAGGACTGCCGAGGGATGGACGGTTGTCCTGGGGGAAAGGTCGTATGGAGAGCAAAAGCTTGGGTCTGGACGGGCTGGGTGTTGGTTAGGAGGAGATAGGGACAAGAGCAGATCCTTCCGCTTTGCTCAGGATGGCGAGCAGGCTCAGGATGACGGGCAGTATGGTTGGGAAGGCACCGGTCTCAGGAGACCTGGCGCGACTTCTTGGCCCCCGGGTAGCCGCTCGTGCATCCCGGACTGCCGATAGCTGAAAGATAGGCGCGTGCTTGCTCTATCCCCGGTAAGCTCGAACCCATGGGGCTGTGCCCGGTCGAAGGCAAGAAGATGCTGAGAGGCTCCTTCAAGCGAGAATCTCACTCAAGAAAGTTATGAGATTCTTATGAACTTCCTGCTTCATTCTTACCGGCGTCTCCGTAGGCTCGGAAAGAATGGCGACACCGCGAGGATCTGCATGAAGGGCATCAACGGGCGGCGTGGCTGGGTGGCTGCCGCAGTGAGCGTATGCGCGGCAGCAGCCATGCTGGCGGGCTGCGGCAAGAAGACGCACGATCCGGCAGCAGAAGTGCCGCCCTCGGCTTCGGTGGTCCAGATCGGCGATCCGGCGCTGGTGCACGTGGAACATCCGGAGCACTTCCCCTTGGTGGGCGCGGTCGCTTACCAGGCGACCTCGACGCTGAACGTGACCGGGCAGGTGACGCCCGATGTCTCGCGGGAGATCCCGGTCGTGACGCTGGCGAACGGCCGGGTGGTCGCGGTGCATGTGCGGCTGGGCGACTTTGTGCACAAGGGCCAGCTGATCATGGAGGTCCAGTCCACCGACGTGACCAACGCGTTTGACCAATACCTGAAGGCGGTCAACGATGAGCGGCTGGCGCGGACGGTGCTTGATCGCGACCTGCTGCTCTACTCCAAGGGCGCGATCCCGAAGAGCCAGGTGGAGATTGCGCAGGATGCTGAGGATGACGCGCTGGCCGACCTGCGGGCTGCCGAGCAGCAGCTCCACGTGCTGGGCGTGGACCCCAAGCACCCGGGCGAGACGGTCAAGGTGCTTTCGCCTGCTTCAGGCTTCATCATCCAGCAGAATGTGACCGAGGCTTCCACTGCCGGGACCGGGCTGTCGGGCTCGCCCAATGCGTTTGTCATCGCGGATCTCTCGCATGTGTGGATCCTGTGCGATGTATATGAGAACGACCTGGCCCAGGTGCACGTTGGCCAGGTCGCGGACATCCACCTGAGCGCTTTCCCTGATCGCCTGCTGACCGGCACGATTGGGGATGTGGGCGCGCTGCTCGACCCGCAGCTGAGAACCGGCAAGGTGCGCATCCAGGTGCCTAACCCGGGCTACCTGATGCGCGTGGGCATGTTTGCCAATGCGACCCTGCACGGCCGGCGGCTGGAGATGCATGCCGCGGTGCCGGCCACCGCGATCCTGCACCTGCATGACCGGGACTGGGTGTATGTGCCGGCCAATGGAGGTCAGTCCTCAAGCGGGCAAGCCAGCAATGCGCCGCAGTTCCAGCGGATCGGGGTGGTGAGCGGCGACATGCTGGCGGACGGCGCGCAGGAGGTCACCTCCGGTCTGGCAGCCGGCCAGCAGGTGGTGCGCAACGCGCTCGAGCTGCAGAACACGGCGGCGCAGTGAGCAGGGTGAACGCATGATCCGGGGCGTCGTCGATTTTGCATTGAACAATCGCTTCATCGTGCTGATTGTGGCGGTGCTGCTCTTTGTGTGGGGCGGCATCTCGTTCCACAACCTCCCGGTCGAGGCGTACCCGGACGTGGCCAACAACTACGTGACGGTGATCACGCAGTGGCCGGGGCGCGCGGCCGAGGAGGTCGAGCAGCAGGTCACGGTGCCGCTCGAGATCCAGATGGCGGGCATCCCGCACATGTCGCACCTGCGGTCGACCTCGCTGGCCGGCCTGTCGGCGCTGAACATGGTCTTTGACGACAGCTCGGTGAACGACTGGAACCGCGAGAAGGTGCTGGAGCGGCTCTCGCAGGTGACGCTGCCGGCTGGTCTGCAGCCGCAGATCGGGACCGACTGGAGCCCGGTCGGCCAGATCTACTGGTACACGCTCGAGAGCACCAATCCGGCCTACGACAACATGGAGCTCAAGTCGATCGAGGACTGGACGCTCGAGAAAGACTTCAAGTCCGTACCGGGCGTGGTCGATGTGTCGAGCTTTGGCGGCATGACACGCGAGTACCAGGTGAAGCTGGACCCGGACAAGCTGATCGCCTACGGGCTCTCGATCGGGCAGGTCGAGCAGCAGCTGACCAACAACAACGTCAACGCCGGCGGCAGCTTCATCCAGGAGGGCGCCCAGCAGATCAACGTGCGCGAGGTCGGCCTGTTCACCAACGTGCACGACATAGAGCAGACGCTGCTGAAGACGCAGAGCGGGACCGCGCTGCGCATTCGAGACATTGCGACCGTGGTGCAGGGGCCGAAGATCCGGCTGGGGCAGATTGGCCGGGCGATTCCTCAGATGAAGGGCGAGCAGCCCTACCTGGTGGACAACTATGAAGCCCTGCGCACGGCCCTCGAGAAGGGCAGGGTCATCCGCCACGAAGACGGAAAGCTGCTCGACAATCCGGATACGGTCGAAGGCACGGTCCTGCTGCAGAAGGGCGACAACTCCGACTCGACGCTGGAGGGCATTCACGCCAAGGTTAAGGAACTGAATGACCACGTGCTGCCGCCCGGGGTCAAGATCGTCCCGTTCCTGGACCGGAGCGACCTGCTGCACCTGACTACGCACACGGTGCTGCACAACCTGACCGAGGGCATCATCCTGGTCGTGGTGATCCTGTTTATCTTCCTCGGCAATGTGCGGGGCGCGCTGATCGTCGCGATCACGATTCCGTTCGCGCTGCTGTTCGCCTCGATCTGCCTGGACCTGGTGCATGTGCCAGCCAACCTGCTCTCGCTGGGAGCGCTTGACTTCGGCATGGTGGTTGACGGCGCGGTGGTGATGGTGGAAAACATTGTGCGTCACCTCGGGCACCATCGCGACCCGAACAAGAAGCCGATCGACCAGATCCGCGAGGCTTCGCACGAGGTGCAGCGGCCGGTTTTTTATGCAATCGGCATCATCATCACGGCCTACCTGCCGATCTTTACGCTGCAGGCGGTCGAGGGCCGGCTCTTCAAACCGATGGCCTGGACGGTGGCGTTCGCGCTGCTGGGGGCGCTGATCTTCTCGATGATCCTGGCGCCGGTGATGTCGAGCTTCCTGTTCAGCAAGGGCACCAAGGAGTGGGATAACCCGGTGCTGGTGTGGATCATCGCGCGGTACCGGCGGGCGGCGACCTGGGGGATCGAGCACCGGTACGTGCCGATCGGGGTGGCGCTGGCGGCGCTCGGTTTTACGCTCTTCCTCGGCTTCGGCAACGTGGTGGGGTCGGAGTTTCTACCGCACCTCGATGAGGGCGCGATCTGGGTGCGCGGAACGCTTGCGCCCAGCACTGGCCCGGATGAAGGTAAGGCGGTCATGGACAAGGCGCGGGTGCTGCTGGCGACCTTTCCTGAGGTGACCCAGGTCGTCTCGCAGGTGGGGCGGCCGGACGATGGGACCGATACCACTGGTTTCTTCAACACGGAATACTTTGTGGATCTGAAGCCCAAGGCGGAGTGGCGGCCAGTCTTTGGCGAGAACAAGGACGAGCTGATCGGCGCGATGGATCGGGCGCTCGAGAAGATGCCGGGGGTGGTGTGGGGCTTCTCGCAGCCGATCTCGGACAACGTGGAAGAGGCTGTTTCAGGCGTGAAGGGGGAGCTGGCGGTCAAGATCTACGGCGACGACCTGAGGACGCTTGAGGCAAAGGGCGACGAGATCATCGGGGTGATGAGCAAGGTGCGCGGGGTGGCCGATCTGGGTCTGTTTCGGGTCATCGGGCAGCCGAACCTGGACTACACGGTCAACCGCCAGGCAGCGGCTCGCTACGGCATCAACGTGGCGGATGTGCAGGATGCGATCCAGACCGCGGTCGGGGCGACGCCGCTGACCCAGGTGCTGGTCAAGGAAGCGCGCTACGACGTGACGATGCGCTACCTGCCCCAGTATCGCGACACCGAGGAAGCGCTGGACCGGGTGCGGCTGGTGTCGAGCTCGGGCGAGCGGGTCTCGCTCAAGCAGCTGACCACGGTCAAGGTCGAAGACGGCGCGGAGGAGATCTATCGCGAGGATGGCTCGCGCTACGTGGCGATCAAGTACAGTGTGCGCGACCGTGACCTGGGCTCGACGGTGGAGGAGGCGATCCGTGCTGTCAACCAGCAGGTGAAGCTGCCGCCCGGCTACAAGCTCGACTGGGCGGGCGAGTACGAGAGCCAGAAGCGATCCTCGAAGCGCCTGGCGATCGTGCTGCCGATCACCATCCTGCTGATCTTCATGATTCTCTACGCGATGTTCGGCTCGTTCAAGTGGGCGACGCTGATCCTGGCGAATGTGGCGATGGCGCCGTTTGGGGGGATGCTGGCGCTGCTGGTTACGGGCACGCACTTCAGCGTGTCGTCGGGGGTAGGCTTTCTGGCCCTGTTCGGCGTTTCCGTGCAGACGGGCGTGATCATGCTGGAGTACATCAACCAGCTGCGCGTCAACGGCCACACGCCGGAGGAAGCGGCGGTGGAGGGTGCGGTGCTGCGGCTGCGGCCGATCATGATGACGATGCTGGTGGCCACGCTGGGGCTGCTGCCGGCGGCGACCTCGCACGGCATCGGCTCGGACTCGCAGCGGCCGTTCGCGATCGTGATTGTCGGGGGACTGATCGGGGCGCTGCTGATCTCGGTCTTCCTGCTGCCGACGTTATACGTGTGGATCGCGCGGCCGGATGATGTGCTGCCGCACGCCGGGGAGCTTGAGGTTTGATGATCCACTGGCTCAGAGTTCGCCTGCTGGCTGCATCGGGCTTGGTGTTGCTATCAGGGCTGGCGATGGAAGTGCCCGCTCGCGCCCAGAGCACAGTCACCCCGGCGCCAGCTACACCGGGCAATGGCGCGAACCCGGCCAACGGGCAGACGCCCTTGCCGAGTGCGCCCAGCCCGATGCCGCCGCAGCAGATTGGGCCCGATGCGACGCACCTGAACCAGATCGGCCCGGTGCCCCCTTCGCCGCCTGACCCGCGCAAGAGCCTCACCTCGCTGCCTGGCGCGCTTTCGCTCGAGCAGGTGCTGACGCTGGCTCGCGACCGCAACCCGCTGCTGCTGGCCGCGCGGCAGAATCTTGAGGCGACGCGGGCGCAGGAGATCCAGGCTGGCGTGCGCCAGAATCCGAATCTCGGCCTCAACGGTTCGAACGTCTCATTGCCGGCCCAAGGAGCGTCGAACCCGTATGCCTACGCGGTGCAGGTATCGCGGCTCTTTGAGCGGGGGGAGAAGCGCCGCTGGCGGCTGGATGGCGCGCGAGCGACAACGGCGCAGACCGAGGCACAGCTGCATGACCAGGAGCGCGGGACCGAGCTGGCCGTCAAGCAGGCGTTCGTCAACATGTTGATCGCCAAGGCTGCCTTTACGCTCTCCAATGCCAACCTGGCGGATTTTCGCCGCGAGGTGGCAATCAACGAAGACCGTTTTAAGGCGGGTGATATTGGCAAGCTGGATTTCGAACGGCTGGATTTGCAGCTTTCGCAGTTTGAGAGCGACCAGGCCAACGCGGTGATTAGCCTGCGCCAGGCGAGCGACCAGCTGCAGACCTTGATCGGCACGGAGAACCCGCGCGTGGACTTCGATATTTTGGGCACGATCGTGCCTCCTGACCTGCCGGTTGACCTGGCTGCGATCGATGCGAAAGCGCTCGCGGCGCGGCCCGACTACCAGGCTGCGCTGGCCGGGGTGGCGGTGGCGGATGCGAATGTGAAGCTGGCTTATGCGAACGGCACAGCTGATCCGACGCTGGAAGGCGAGTATGACCGCAGCGGTACGTACAACTCGGCGGGCTTCAATCTCAATATTCCGATCCGCATCTTTGACCGCAACCAGGGCAACAAGAAGACCAGCGAGTATGCGGCGCAGGGCAGCCGGTTCGCCGTGGTGGCGGCAAAGAACCAGGTGCTCTCCGATGTCGACCAGGCCTGGATTGGGTATGTGCAGTCCAAGGGACTTTCCGATCGTTACACGACGCACTATCTGGATGAAGCAGGCGATGTGCTCGAGATTGCGCAGTTCGCCTACGAGCATGGCGGCATCGCGCTGATTGACTATCTCGACGCCTTACGGGACTCGCGCTCGACCACTGCGGACGCGCTTGCTGCGTACTCCAATACCTGGCTGGCGATACACCAGCTGAGTTATGCGAGCGCGACTGAGCTGGTGCCCTAAGACTTTCTTGAGACTTGCGGGGCAAGCTGTTTCCTGTTTTGCGTCCTAGGGGCATGTCTATCCTGTGCCTGAGCTAAGCTCGTGCGAGAGTCAGGATGCTCTCGTGAAGGAGCTGACAGATGTCTGTGGCTGCTTCGGCTGCCAGGCTTGCGGGGCTCGATACATTGCGGGCGATCGCGATCACTATCGTGATCCTCTTTCACCTGCAGGGATTTCTCCCCGCAGCGCTACACCCGGTTGCCGGCGTTGGCTGGATGGGCGTCGACCTGTTCTTTGTTCTGAGCGGCTACCTGATCGGCGGCCAGATCCTCAGGCCGTATGCCACCGGGGACAGAGTCAATCTGGCCGAGTTTTACTGCCGCCGCGCTTACCGTATTCTCCCGGCGTACCTGGTCATCCTGCTGCTTTACTTCTTTGTGCCTGCGTGGCGCGAGTGGCCAGGCCTGGCTGCCGGGTGGAAGTTTCTCACCTTTACCGAAAATCTTTTTCTTAATTACCCAGCGGACCTTGCGTTCTCGCACGCGTGGTCTTTGTGCGTGGAAGAGCACTTTTACCTGCTGCTGCCGCTGATTGTGGTTGGGTTGAGAGCAGAAGCCAAGCGACGCTTGCCGACCGTGAGATAAACGTTCTATGCGGATCTCGCTTGTTGCGCTGGCTGTGGCTGCCTTTGGCATCGGCACCTCGGAGTTCATCATCATGGGACTCTTGCCGAATCTTGCGGCGAGCTTTGATGTGAGTATTCCCAAGGCCGGGCTGCTGGTCTCGGGCTACGCGATCAGTGTCACGCTGGGCTCGCCGGTGGTGGCGATCGCGACCGCGCGCATGGAGCGCAAGCGGGCTTTGCTGATGCTAATGGCCGTTTTCACGCTCGGCAACCTGGCCTGCGCGCTTGCCCCGACCTACAACCTGCTCTTTGCCGCGCGGGTGCTGACGGCGCTCTGCCACGGGGCGTTCTTTGGCATCGGCTCGATTGTGGCCGCGAACCTGGTGCCTAACCACCAGAGATCGCAGGCGATCGCGCTCATGTTCTCCGGTCTTACCCTGGCCAACGTGCTGGGGGTGCCGGCGGGTACCGCGTTGGGCCAGGCGTTTGGCTGGCGGGTCTCCTTCTGGGCGATCGTGCCGGTGGGGCTTGCGGCCTTTGTCGCGATCGTGGCGCTGGTGCCGACCCAGGTTGCTGAAGAGACGCACCTGGCCCGCGAGCTGCGCCTGCTGCGGCATCCTCAGGTGCTGATGGTGCTGGGGCTCTCGGTGTTCAGCTCGACTTCGCTCTTCTGCGTGCTCACCTACATTACCCCGATGCTCGAGCAGGTGACCCACATGGCGCCGCACTCGGTCACGCTGGTGCTGCTGGTCTTTGGCGTGGGCATCACGATCGGCAACCTGGCCGGCGGGTGGTTGAGCGACTGGAAGCAGATGCCCTCGGTCATCGGATTGATGATTCTGCTCGTCCTGGTGCTTGCGGCCATGTATTACGCCGAGCCGTACCTGGTGCCGGTGGTAGTCATGCTGCTGCTCTGGGGAGTGCTGACCTTTGCGGCAGGTGCGCCGCTGCAGGCGCGGGTGGTCGAAAAGGCGCAGGGTGCGAACCTGGCTGCGACCTTGAACCAGGGGGCGTTTAACCTGGGCAACGCGCTGGGGGCTTCACTCGGTGGGGCGATGATCGGCGCAGGGCTGGGATACAGAAGTCTGCCGTGGGCGAGCCTGGGGGTGACCCTGACCGGGTTGATGCTGGCCCTGTTCTCGATGCGGATGGAGCGAGGCGAGGCGGCCAGGCTGGAGCTGACCCGTTCCAGCGCGGCCTAGCTCCAGCTGCCTTGTTTCAGGTCACTCTGTTCAAACTGTAGACAGAATCAGGTTGCAATCTACGGTGCAGCAAAAAGACTTGCGACCTTTCCTCATCCAGCCGGTAGATTAAGGCCAGATAAATAACATTGCAGGTCGTTCATCACTCAACTGGCGCCTTGTTATTAAAGCGGAGCTCAGGCTCATGACCGATGTCGTACCGGATCTTGACGGCTTACCCCCCGGGGAAGCCAGGCAGGGCCGATCGCAGCGCATTCTCCACGTGATCTTCAGCATGTCTCCCTTGGACGGGGGGCCTCCGGAGGGCGTACGGCAGCTGGCGTCGAATTATCAGGCCATCGGGGACCAGGTGGAAGTGCTCACGCTGGACGACCCGAAGGCGGCCTACCTGAGCGGCTGTGACTTTCCGGTGCATGCGGTGGGTCCGCCGCCTACCGGGTACGGGATCTCGAGGCCGCTGGTGCGCTGGCTGGCCGCTAATATCCGGCGCTTCGATCTGTTGGTGATCAACGGTGTGTGGCTGTTCCACGCGGTGGCGGCGTGGCGGGCGGCGACCGACGCCGGGGTGCCCTACGTGGTCTTTACGCATGGGGCGCTCGATATCTTCTTCAAGAAGCGCTACCCGATCAAACACCTCAAGAAGCTGGTGTACTGGCCGCTGCAGTACCGGATCCTGCAGCAGGCCCAGGCGGTGCTGTTTACCAGCGAGTCCGAGCGCGACTTTGCGCTGGCCAGCTTTCGGCCGAACCGCTGGAAGAGCGTGGTGGTTCCTTACGGCACCAACAAGCCGGCTGGGGAGCCCCTGGCACAGCAGGCGCTCTTCCATGGCCGGGTGCCGGCGGTGATGGGCAAGCGGTTCCTGCTCTTCCTTTCGCGGATCCATGAGAAGAAGGGGTGCGATCTGCTGCTGGAGGCGTTTGCGCGGGTAGCGGACGAGTATAAGGACGTGCACCTGGTCATCGCGGGCCCGGACCAGGTGGGCTTGCAGGCCAGCCTCCAGGCGCAGGCGAAGACCCTGGGGATCGAGGACCGGGTGCACTGGCCGGGCATGCTGGGGACAGATGAGAAGTTCGGGGCCTTTCACGCGTGCGAAGTGTTTGTACTGCCCTCGCACCAGGAGAACTTCGGGATCGCGGTGGCCGAAGCGCTGGCGTGCGGGCGGCCGGTGCTGATCTCAAACCAGGTCAATATCTGGCGAGATATTGTCGAGGACCGGGTAGGTCTGGTGGAGCCGGATACACTCGCGGGCACGCGGAAGTTGCTGGAGCGATGGCTGGCCACCCCGGAGCAGGAGTGCCGTGCCATGGCGGGGCGAGCCGGGGAGGCGTTTGAACGGCGCTACTCGCTGCGGCGCACGGCAGAGGCGATCCATGCCATGGCCGAGCTGACCCATACCCGAGGTGGGGCTGCTGGGGAGGGGTAAGGCTAGTCCGCACTGGATGGTCGCGCCTGGGGTGTGTGGCTGAGCTGGGGGAGCGGGGCAGCGAAGCCGGCTCGGCTGCTGTTGAAAACCCGCGTGCGGAGGCGTACTCTTATGGTTGCGAGCGTGGTTGTGACCATACCAACCAGGCGCGGGCAAGTGAGTGGGCGAAAGCCCACTTTTTCTTTGCGGTTTGTTTTTGGTTTTTTGGGTAGGAAGACTTGGCGCGTGAGGCGCCCGGAGAGTACAGAAGCAGGATGGCACTGAAGCTGGAAGAGATACGGACCCTGGCCGAGCGGGTCGCTGCTTCGCACGGTCTGGATGTAGTGGATGTGGAATACCTGGGCGGGGGCGGCAAGCACCGGACGCTGCGCGTGTTCATTGAGAAGAACGAGCGGGAGCGGGCGAAGCTGCGGGAGCGGGTGGAGCGAGCGCGGGAGGCTCGCGCGTTGGCCGGCAGGCTAGAAGAAGCCCGGCAGCTGGGGAGGCAGGACTCCTCGTACAGCGGCGACCCGGTAGCGGCGGAGATGTTGGAAGACGAGTCGGCAGGATTGGACTTGGACCGGGACGGGGACGGGGACCAGGACGGGGACCGGGACCAGTCCGATCCGTCTGACGAGGGTGAGGTCGAGGTCGAGGTCGAGGGCGGAGAGCAAGAGCCGCAGCTGGTCGGCGAACAAGACCTGGACGGCGAAGAAGAGCTGCTGGGCGAGCTAGATCTGCCCGGCGACGAGGGACAGGAGAGCGACGAAGGGTTGGACGAGGCACTTCTCGAGGGGATGCCCTCGGTCGAGAACCTGGAGCTTCTGTCCGGGATCTCGCATGGCGACTGCGAGGTGTTCAGCCGGGACTTCGGCATGGTGCTGGACGTGGAAGAGCTGGTGCCGGGCACCGAGTATCTGCTCGAGGTGTCGTCCCCGGGCCTGGATCGGCGACTGACCCGGGCGGCAGATTACCGGCGCTTTCAAGGCAGCCTGGTCAAGTTGCAGACCTTTGAGCCCGTGGGGGGAAGCAGGCACTGGCAGGGCCGGGTGGTCGCGTTCGAGAACGATCAGGTGGTGCTCGAGACCGGCGCCGGGGCGGAGCGCAAGCGGGCCGGCAAAAAGGCCGCGCCGAAGCCGGCGCAGGTCGAGGTGCCGTTTGGCAGTATTGAGAAGGCGCAGCTGGTCCCAGAGTTTTGAGTCTCGGCAAGCCGCGGCGAGAGGTAGAAGAGCCTTGCCGCTGGGGTAGGGCGCACGATCGAGAACAGGCATAGAGAACCGAAGGATAGAGAACGAGCACTGGGTGCAACGAGGGATTCGAGAGACTATGGCAAGCCAGCTATACCAGAGCATTGAGATATTGAGCCGCGACAAGGGCATCGAGCCCCAGATTGTGGTGGCGGCGGTGGAAGACGCGATTGCGCTGGCCACGCGCAAGTACTACAAGACGACGGAGAACATGCGTGCCGAGCTCGACAAGGAGTCGGGCGAGATTCGGGCCTACGTGTACAAGACGGTGGTCGAGACGCCGGAGGAGATCGCGGACGAGGTCAACCAGATCACGCTCGAGGCCGCGCGCGAGCTGGCGCCAGAGGTGGAGGCGGGCGGCGAGATTCGCTACTACAAGCCGACCGAGGTGCTGGGCCGGATCGCGGCGCAGATGGCCAAGCAGGTCATCTTCCAGAAGGTGCGCGAGGCCGAGCGCGATACGGTCTTCCTCGAGTACAACCACCGGCTGGGCGAGGTGATCACGGTGGCGGTCAAGCGGATCGAGCCGCAGGACACGATCTTTGAGCTGGGCCGGGCCGAAGCAAGGATGCCGAGGCGTGAGCAGTCGCGGCTGGAGCAGTTTGCGGTCGGCGAGCGGGTCAGGGTCGTGCTGCTGCGGGTCGACCGAGCGGCGAAGGGGCCGCAGGTGATCGTTTCGCGAGCGGCGCCGGAGTTGGTGTCTTCGCTGTTTCAGTCCGAGGTTCCGGAGATCTATGACGGCACGGTGACGATCCGGGCGATTGCGCGCGAGGCCGGGGAGCGGACCAAGATCGCGGTACTGTCGCGCGACAAGGACGTGGACCCGGTGGGCGCGTGCGTGGGGATGAAGGGCATGCGGGTGCAGTCGATCATCCGCGAGCTGCGCGGGGAAAAGATTGACATTATCGAGTACTCGGAGGAGATCACAACCTTTGCCGAGAAGGCGCTGCAGCCGGCCAAGGTGAGCCGGGTCTCGATTGCGGACCTGTCCGACAAGCAGCTGGAGGTCATCGTCGATGACACCCAGCTCTCGCTCGCGATCGGCAAGAAGGGCCAGAATGTGCGCCTGGCGGCGAAGCTGCTGGGCTGGAAGATCGACATCAAGAGCGAGGAAGAGAAGCGCCAGGAGGTCGAGCAGCAGATGTCGGCGTTCTCGGGTGCGGGCTCGACAGCGATCGAGCAGGTTACCGAGCTTGGCGAGCAGATCATCGAGAAGCTGGTGACGGCCGGCATCACGACCGTCGAAGCACTGGCGGATATGACGCCGGAGCAGCTGGAGGAGATTCCGGGGATCGGCGAGAAGACGCTGGAGAAGATTGCGAGCGCGGTTCGGCACTACTTTGGGGAGTATGAGGAAGGCGAGGAGCGGCCAGCGGCCGCTGACCTAGCCGTAGCAAGCGAAGGAGCGGAGAGCGTGGCGGGAGAAGGGGCGGAGAGCATGGCGGGAGAAGGAATGGATGGAACGGACGGCGCGGGTGGCACGGGCGGAGTGGACCTGAGCGAAAGCTCAGTGTACGGCAGGGACGAAGCGATGCCGGCGGCGCGCACGACCAATGACACGGCGGATGCGGCGACGATCGAGCGGCTGGAGGATATGGTGGGCGGCTCGCTGAGCGTGGTCGAGGCTCCGGAGGAGTCCACCGAGGACAGCGACGAGACGGCGGCGGAGAGCGATGATCCTGAGCTTGCGCGGCTCTCCGCCCGGGCGGACGCCGAGACCGAAGAAGAGATCGATGCGCTTGAGTTGAACCTGCATCAGCAGGATGACCGGGCGGACGCGCGGGACGGCTCGGGCGCGATCGTTGATGAGGTCGCAGAGGAGCGGCTGGCCGAGTTGACAGAGACCGGGCCGTTGCTTGATCAAGAAGGGGCGGAGTCGCTGGTGCCGGGTCGCGAGGATACCAGTGCGGTGCTCGCCGAGCACCACCCGAATACCGAGATTGCCCGGGCGGAGACGGTGATCGAGGGCAACATGGACGAGCCGCGGGACGAGCGCCGTGAGGACGTGAAAGTGGATGAGGGCGCGGGCTGATGCAGCCTGCTCGGCAGAGTGCTGTGGGCTCGAAGACATTGCCTGCACCAAATACGGGTGCAACGGGCAGCGATTCGGGCCATAATGGGGACTGCGGTTACTCCTGCTGTGCCGAGGTAGCGATGAGCACTTAAGCGCGTAGGGTTGGACAAAAAGGGGCGGATGAGTAAAGTTCGGATTAACGATTTAGCGCGGGAACTGGAAGTCAAGAGCAAGGCGATTCTCGATGTGCTCGAAGCCGTCGGGGTGACGGAGAAGAAGACGCACTCGAGTTCGCTGGAGGCTGACGAGGCCGAGCGTGTACGCGGCGCGCTCACCCGGGGAGGAAACCGGGGCGGCAGCGCTACGCGCGGCGAGCAGGATAACCGGGTGAAGATTGACCTATCCAGGGTCTCTCGCCCGGGCGATGCTCTGCGTGCGATCCAGCAGCGACAAGAGCAGCGGCCTCCGCAGGGGAGCTCTGGGTCGTATCCGGGCTCGAATGCCGGGACGGGGGCAGGTGCTGGGAATGGCCAGCGGTATGGTCAGGGCGCAGATGTTCGGAACGACCTTCGGAGCGAAGTTCGGAGCGATGCTCGGCCGGTGGTGGTGGCCAGGCCCGGGGTAGTAGCGGTGGCGCCCCCGGCGAGTGCGCCGCAAGCTGCCGCTCCCGTGATTGCGGTGGCGCCACCGTCTGCTCCGGCGGCAAAGTCTCCCACAGTCGCGCCGTCAATCCCAGCTGCGAGCGTCTCTGGATCGGCTTCTACCCAGGGTACTGCCGGTGCGGCAGCAAGCCCAGCGCCGGTCGATACGGCGAACCAGGGTCCCGTGGCAGCAGCCTCGGCTTCTTTAGTGCAGGCGACGCAAGCGGCGGGTACTCAGGCGCCGGCTGCTGGTGGATCACCAGTAGCGGTTGCCGCTGCCCAGACAGTGGTGGCTGCTCCGCCGGTTGGTGCCGGAAATGGGGTTGGGAGCGGCGCTGCGAGCGCCACTCTACCGCAAAGTGCGCCGCAGACTCCGCAGCAAACCGCTTCCCCCGCAGCAACTGCGGCTCAGCAGCCCCCGGCACGTACCGGTTTGCCAATGCGCCCTAGCGCGGGTGCGCCTGATCCATCGCGCCCCGCTCCTCGGCGTATCGTGCCGCTGCCGCGCCAGGCTCCGCAGATTATCGCGCCGCCGGCCATTGCAGCCAAGCCCCCGGCGGGTCCAGTGGTGGCGCGTCCGCCTGCGCCCGGCGCAGGGCAGGGCACGGCCCATCCAGCCAATCAGCCGCGTCCGGCGGTAGCGTCGACTGCGCCCAGCGCTCCGGTCGCGGCTCGACCCCCGGCGCCGGCTGCGCCGCCAAGCCAGCACATGTCGATCGCGCCGGCAATCCCTTCTGTGACCACGCCAGGCGTTCCTGTGCTCGCACCGGCTCCCATTGCTGCCGCGCCTGCGCCGGTGCAGGAGTCTGTTGCCGGTGCGTCTGTAGGCGTGATCGAGGGAGCAGCGTCACCCGAGGCGCAGGCTCCACCACCACCTCGGCGTGTGATCATGCCGCAGACTGGTCCGCGTCCGGTCTACAGTGCGCCGGCGCCACCGCCTCGCGCGGCTGCGCCGTCTGCTGCCGGCAGCTTAGCGACCGGCGGCCCGCAGGCGGCGGGGCCGGGCGGTGTGCAGCGTGGACGACCCATCTTTGATCGTCGACCGCCCGGGCCAGGATCTGGGCAGGGAACAGGCCCAGGCAGCGCGCCGGCAGGCTACGGCCAGCGCCCGAGTGGTGGCTACCAGGGTGCCGGAGGCGGCTACCAGGGGACGGGCGGAGCTGGTGGCCCAGGCGGCCCAGGTATCCGGCGGCCCATGCATCCGACTCGTACTTCCTCGACCTCTGGCCCCGGAGGTGCGCCGGGTGCGCGGCCCGGCTTTGCCGGCCCCGGCGGGCGGCCAGGTTTTGGTGCGCCGCGGCCTGGGTTTGGTGCGCGGCCTGGTGGCCCTCCGGGTGCCGGTGGGATGATGCCGGCCGGCGAAGCGCCGAAGCCGCAGCGCCCCAGCGGTCCGAAGGGGCGTGGGCGCCAGCAGTATCCGAAGAGCAAGGAAGGCCCGATGAAGGGCTTCAATCCGCCGCCGCGGTTTGGTGGTGTGATGATGTCCAACGAGCCTGTGCCGATTACCCGCAAGATCACGGTGACGGAGGGAATCAGCGTCAAGGACCTGGCCGAGAAGCTCGATGTGCGTGGCAAGGACCTGATTGCGTCCCTGCTGATGCGTGGGGTCTTTGTCACGGTGAACCAATCGCTGGATGCGGAGCTGGTTAAGGATGTGGCGGCACAGTTCGGCGCGGATACTGACATCATCTCGTTTGAGGACGAGATGGCGAACGAGGCGATCGAGAACATCCTCTCGCAGGAGAACATTGATGAGCTCGAGGTGTCGCGGCCGCCGGTGGTGACCGTGATGGGCCACGTCGATCATGGAAAGACGTCGCTGCTCGACGCGATTCGCGAGACCGATGTCGCGGCAGGTGAGGCGGGTGGGATCACGCAGCATATCGGCGCCTACAAGGTGAAGATAGCCAAGCCTGACTCGCCTGCGTTTGGGCGGGAGATCGTCTTTCTTGATACGCCGGGCCACGAGGCGTTTACCCGGATGCGTGCGCGCGGGGCGAAGGTGACGGATATCGTTGTCATCGTGGTCGCGGCCGATGATGGCGTGATGCCGCAGACGCTCGAGGCGGTAGACCATGCGAAGGCGGCGGGTGTGCCGATCATTGTGGCGGTAAACAAGATCGACAAGCCCGAAGCCAATGCGGACCGCGTGAAGCAGCAGCTGGGCGATCGTGGAGTGGTGCCGGAAGCGTGGGGCGGCGACACGATCTTTGTCGATGTCTCGGCGAAGAAGCACCTGAACTTGGACCTGCTGCTCGAAAACATCTGCCTGACGGCCGATGTGGCAACGCTGCGGGCGACTCCCGGGCGGTCGGCGGTGGGAACGGTGGTCGAAGCGAAGCTCGATCGTGGGCGTGGTGCTGTCGCTTCGGTGCTGGTGCAGAATGGTACGCTGCGGGCGCAGGACAGCTTTATTGTCGGCAACACGTTCGGCAAGATCCGGGCGATGTTTGACGACCGTGGCCGGCCGATTGAGGAAGCAGGACCGTCGACGCCGGTCGAGATTCTGGGTCTTGAAGCGATGCCGGATGCGGGCGACACGTTTCTGGTGGTGTCCGATCGCGATAAGGCGAAGGGCATTGCGCAGTATCGCAAGATGAAGGAGCGGGAGGCGACGCTGGCCAAGAGCTCGCGTGTGACGCTCGAAGGCCTGGCGGACCAGATCAAGCAGGCCGGGATGAAGGACCTGTCGTTGATCATCAAGGGCGACGTGCAGGGTTCGGTGCAGGTGCTGGCCGATTCGTTGCAGAAGATGTCGAACGACCAGGTGCGGATCAAGGTCATTCACTCCGGGGTGGGCGCGATTACGGAGTCGGACGTGCTGCTGGCGTCGGCTTCGAATGCGATCATCATCGGCTTCAATGTGCGGCCGGATCGTAAATCGTCTGACCTCGCTGAGCAGGAGAATGTGGAGATTCGGCTGCACTCGATCATCTACGAGCTGCAGGACGAGATTCGCAAGGCAATGCTTGGGCTGCTGGACCCTGTGTACCGCGAGGCGTACATGGGCCGTGCGGAGGTGCTCGAGGTCTTCCGCATTCCGAAGGTCGGCACCATCATCGGCTGCCGCGTAACCGATGGCGTGCTGCGGCGCGACGTCGATGTGCGGGTGATGCGCGATGGGGTGGAGGTGCACAAGGGCAAGCTTTCGTCACTGAAGCGGTTCAAGGACGATGCGCGTGAAGTCTCGAATGGGATGGAGTGCGGTGTTGGACTGGGCGGGTTTAGTGATGTGAAGGCTGGGGATGTAATTGATGCGTTTACGACCGAGCGGGTGGCGGCGGAGTTAAGTGCGCCTAAGCCGCCTGCGCCGCCGGTGGCGGCGCAGGCTACGACGTAAATCGTAGTTGCTGGTTGACGGAAACGAGAAGGCCCGCGCGTTGCGCGGGCCTTCTCTGTTGCAGTGTATGGTACCCTTATGCACTTATGAGCGCCCATTCATGGACTTTCATTGAGCCGTTATCAGATCAAGAGCGGAACATTGACCTGGCAGATATAGCCCCCTTATACGAAAGCTGGAGGGCAACGAAAAGTCGCCTAAACGGCTCTAGCGCTGGGCAACTTGCCGAGTTCAACAAAAGGCTTGTGCGTCGACTCAGCGTTGAGACTGGGATATTAGAGCGCGTCTACGATCTAGATCGTGGAACTACGGAAGCTTTGGTGGCAAAGGGTTTCGCGGAAGAGCTGATTTCATCTTCTAGCACCAATGTAGAGCCTTCAAAGCTGATTGATATCCTTCGCGATCAAGAAGCAGCCATTAATCTTGTTTTGGAGTGCGTGAGCAGTAGGCGCGAACTTACAAAAGGGATACTGCACGAGCTTCATACGATTTTGATGCGCCATCAAGAGACAACCAACGCCGTCGATCAGTTTGGAAGTCGGATGGAAATTCCTTTGCTAAAGGGGAAATTCAAGACGCAGCCCAACAATCCTAAGCGTCCTGACGGCTCCGTTCATGAATACTGCCCTCCCGTGCATTTCGAGTCAGAAGTTGAAAAGCTTTTGGAGTGGCTCGCCTCCTACTCAAGCGAGGATCCAATAATTGTGGCTGCATGGTTCCATCATCGTTTCACACAGATCCACCCATACCAAGACGGTAACGGCCGTCTCGCGCGCGCTCTTACTACATTGATTTTGCTTCGCGCGGAGCTTTTGCCTCTTGTTGTTGATCGTGATCTTCGCTCCAAATACATCGAGGCTCTAGAGGAAGCAGATAGGGGGGGCTTGTCGATGCTCGCCGAGATGTTTGCTCAGCTGGAGCGTCAGACGATTCTAGAAGCATTAAGCGTTGATATAGACGCAGAAATCTCCCATCATTCAAGCGTGACAGCTGCAGTAATCGAGAACCTTACAGACAGGTTTAGTAAGCGAAAATCTCGCAAGCTGGCCGAGCTTAGAAGCGTAAACGATGTCGCAATAGAGCTAAGATCAAAGACTCATAAAGCATTGGCTAAGTTCATCGACACATTTGAACCCACACTTAAGCAAATTGGTGAAGTCAAGCGCTCAGCCACAGATGGAGGTCCCGACCGCTCCAATGGGCACTGGTATCGTTTTGAAGTCCTAAAATCAGCGACGGACGCCAAGACCTTTGCAAATTTGAGCGAGAACCACTATTTCGTCAAGGAGTCGATACAGGTAAATAGAGAGCGCCTCGTATTCATTGTTTCCTTTCACCATGTGGGGAGGGAACTCACAGGGGTGATGGAAGCCACGGCCTTCATGCAGCTGCTTTCCTACGACGACTCAGACGAGGGCGATTCTCCATCAAGACGCTTTTCTCCATGTTGCGTCGCGCCATTTGTCTTCACATATAAGACCAAACCCTCTGAGGTTGCAAGTTCCTTTGAGCACTGGCTAGACGCCGCCTTCGCTGTTGCTCTTCAAGAATTTGGTAATCAGCTGTAGCTCATCGTGCCGAGGGAGTATAGGGCAATGTGCGATGCTAGTCACATGAGCACAACAGCGACTCTCCTTGATATTCCCGTTCTGCGGATTGACAGTTCACCGGCTACGCTTGCTGAGCATAAGGGCAAGGTGGTTCTTGTCGTCAACGTGGCTTCGAAGTGCGGGCTTACGCCGCAGTATGACGCGCTGGAAAAGCTTTACAGGCAGTATCGCGAGCAGGGGTTGGTGATCTGCGGGTTTCCGGCTAATGACTTTTCCGGACAGGAGCCGGGATCCAACCAGGAGATCGCTTCCTTTTGCACGAGCACCTTTGCTGTGGACTTTCCGATGTACGCGAAGATCGCGGTGACGGGCGCGGAGAAGCATCCGCTCTACGCGGCGCTGATCAAGGCGCAGCCTGAGGCGATGGGCGACACGAAAGGCTTTCGCAAGAACCTCGAAGGCTTCGGCGTCACGCCTACCAACCCGCCCGAGGTGCTATGGAATTTTGAGAAGTTTCTGCTGGGGCGCAATGGCGAAGTGGTCGCGCGTTTCGCTCCGAACGTCACTCCCGACGCGCCCCAGATAGACGAGGCGATCGAGCGGGAGTTAGCCAAGAGTTAGGCCGGGGATCGGTATCGCCGTAGCGAAAGCAAGAGCCTGGAGGCCAGGCGTCGGGGATGCCGCCTCGAAAAAGGACACCGATCGGGCTTGCCCGACACTGACAAGTCACCCAGCCAAGAGGCACATTTTGCTTTGATCCGGGAGTGATGACGGGACTCACTCCGCATTCACAACCCAGGCCAGCCGCTTACATCCAGCCAAGCCAGCGTACGGCGACGAAGAGCAGGATCGTGATGCTCACCGTGATGCCGCCGACGATGCTCGCGCCGTGCGCGGAGTTTAAGAACGGCAGTCCACGGATGTTCATGCCGTAGATGCCAGTCATCACGATGGCCGGCAGGGCGACGGTGCTGGCGATGGTGAGCACCTTCATGACTTCGTTGGTGCGGTTGGCGATGCTTGATAGATAGATATCGAGCGCGTTGTTGAGTAAGTCGCGCTGGCTCTCGACCGAGTCCAGCAGGCGTGCGACGTGATCGTATAAGTCTCTCAGGAATAGCTGGTGGTCGGCATCAATGACCGACCCGGGATCGCGCTGCAGGTGCATGCTGGCGTCGCGGGTGTTGACCAGCAGGCGGCGGAACTCGACTAACAATCGCTTGACCTCGAAGATCTCTTCGAGCAGCGCCGGGGTGGGCGAGATAACACGATCTTCGAGCTCATCGATGCGGTCGTCCAGCGCATCGAGCGAAGGAAAGTAGGAGTCGACGATGCTGTCGAAGGTGAGATAGAGCACGCGGCCCGGGTAGCAGTCGTGGCCCTCCTGGTGAGCGCGTGCGAGGGCTGCGACGACGGCGCGCTTGCTGCGGTCGCCGATGGTGATGCAGAACTCTTTTGCGGCGAAGATGCAGATGGCGTGGCGGATGGGCTCGCCTTCCTGGGGGAGCTCGTAGGTGTTGAGCAGGGTGAAGGTGTAGAGCGGGGCGACCTCGGCTTTGACCCGCTCGCCCTCGGTGCGGCAGTCTTCGACGTGGAGCGGATGCAGGTGGTAGCGCTCGGCGAGGCGGTCGAGTTCCGGGTCTTGGGCGCTGTCGAGCTCGTACCAGGTCAAACGTGCCAAGCTCTCTGAAGTGGCTTGTGCGGCAGTCATTGAGCAGCTGTCCTCCGGGTGATTTGCATGAGGCGGTGTTCGCCTGTCGCCTAAGTTTACAGGCCCAGCCTGTGCGCGCTCTGCGGTCATCGAGGCGGATCTGCCGCTTACCTGCCCCTGCGAGGCGTTGGCATTGGTTACAAGTTAAAGAAGATTGACAGTCCGAGGCACCTATCTAGGTAACTTAAGGGAGGAGAGATATTCCTCTTGACGACTTGCATGCGGCGGCATGTACCGGTGGGGCAATTCGATAGCATATAGCGAAGGATTCTCGTTCGCTCACCACGGCCCGACTTATTCATGTGAGGAGTATCCTGTGGCATCACAAATCTCTCGGTCATCGCGTTTTTCTCTGCGGCTCGCGTCGTGCGTCCTAGCTTGCAACAGTGATGCTGAGCGGTCGCTGCCTGAGCTCGCAGAGCGCGACCCAACCGCCCGCCAACTATCAAGGCCCAACTTTGTGGGGCGTGTGCGTTTATATCATTGGAGATACTTCGTACTACAGCAACATCTTCTCGACCTCGGGATATTACAAGTTTAAGGCGCAGCAGGCATTCCACGATTACGCCACCACGCAGGCGAAAGGCGTAGCGCTGAAGGGAAGTGGTTGCCGCTGGTCCACTTCTCAGGAAGAGGTAACGACCCAGAAAGCGGCTGACAAAAAGCTGCTCGGTCTTGCCGGCCGGTCAGCCAAAGGCATGGAGACCGGATGGGTGTTTACTGCAGCGGCGACGCCCGCGACAACGACCGCCGCCTCGCGAGCAAGCAATGCCACGAGCGCGGGTGCGACCCAGCGGGCTGCTTACACGAACGGGGCGGCGAATCAGGCCGGTGCCCAGTCTGCGGCTGGTACAGGCTCGATCGCCTCCTCCACGCAGCAGACCATGCAGGACTCGCTTGCTACTTCGAAGGCGACGGCGGCCGGGGCGGTCAACGATACGGTGGCGACGACCATGGGGACGGTAAGTTCCGGTGCAAACAATGCGATCAAGGGTCTGTTCAACAGGAAGCCCAAGGCCGCGGCAGATCCGCAGAGCACGACCACCGCGAACAGCCCGCAGACGCCGGGCGCGGCGCCAGCGGTCAATGGGCAGCAGCCGGCTCCGCTTGGCATGGAGAATACTCAAAGTCCGCAGGTTGCGACAGCCGAGGCGCAACACATCGAAGGCATCGTTGCCGATGTCGCCGGAAGCGACATTATCGTCAACGTTGGAACGCAGGCTGGAGTGCGCGTGGGTACGAAATTTGCTGTCATGCATGCGGTTCGTACAGTGAAGGACCCGTCCACCGGCAAGGTGCTTCGCACCATCGAGGACAAGGTGGGCGAGTTGACGATTCAGAATGCCGATGCCACATCGGCTGCCGGAGTTTTTTCGGGCGCCACTCCGGCGAAGGTGGGCGACACGGTTCGACTGCCATCGACGCAGTAGCGGCCAGGGCAGGTGGGGTGCCGGGTTGTGTTCTATACGGCGGGCTGCCTGGAGCGTGAGCGCGAGGTCAAAAGTTGCGGGCCCAGTCGTAGCCGGCGACTCTGCCGGCCGGCGGTAGCCTGCGAGCTTTGCAGGGGCAACTAGGCCCCTTGGTACCCGTTAGTATCCCTTCCGTTAGTATCCTTCCATGGATCTCGACGCTATCCAGGCTGCGCTGCGCGAGCAGTCGCTCGATGCATGGTTTTTCTATGATCATCACGGGCGCGATCCGATCGCGTACCGCATCCTGGGGCTCGATGCGTCGGCGCATGTGACCCGGCGCTGGTACTACCTGATCCCTGCCGAGGGCGAGCCGCAGAAGCTGGTGCATCGCATCGAGGCAGGGCGCCTGGACGCGCTGCCCGGGGCCAAGCATAGCTACTCGTCGTGGCAGGAACATACGGGCGCGCTGGCGGCGATGGTGGCGCCTTACCGACGGGTGGCCATGCAGTATTCGCCGCTGAACGCGATCATGTACATCTCGATGGTCGACGCGGGAACGGTCGAGCTGCTGCGCTCGCTCGGCAGGGAGATCGTGAGCTCGGCGGACCTGGTGAGCCAGTTCGAGGCAGTGCTGAGCGAGGCGCAGATAGCCAGCCACTATGAGGCGCAGCGGGCGATCGACGCGATCCTGCCGGAGGGCTTTGGTGAGCTCAGGCGGAGGCTCGATGCAGGCGAGCGCACGACCGAGCACGACATGGTGGCGTGGCTGAGTGAGGGGATGCGGCGCGAGGGGATGGTGTGGGCGAACGGTCCGAATGTCTCGGTCAATGAGAACAGCGCGGACTCGCACTATGAGCCGACGGCCGCGGGCTCGCGAGTGATCCGGGATGGGGACTTTCTGCTGATCGACATCTGGGGGCGTAAGGCGCAGCAAGGCTCGTGCTACTACGACATTACCTGGACCGGGGTGCTGGGGCGCGAGCCGAGCGGGCGCGAGCGGAAGGTCTTTGCGGCGGTGCGGGATGCGCGCGACGCGGCGATTGAGGCGGTGCAGAAGGCTTTTGCCGAAGGGGTGGCGATCGCCGGCTGGCAGGCTGACGATGCTGCCCGGCGGGTGATTGAGCGGGCTGGCTTCGGGAGCTACTTTACCCACCGAACCGGCCATAACATTGGTGCTGAGATCCACGGCAGCGGGGCGCACCTGGACAATCTCGAGACGCACGATGAGCGGCTGATTCTGCCGAATACCTGCTTTTCGGTCGAGCCGGGCGTCTACCTGCCGGAGTTCGGCATACGCAGCGAGGTGGACATGCTGGCGCTGCCGGGCAGGGCAGTCGTGACGGGGCGCGTGCAGCAGGAGCTGCTGCGGATCTGAGCGGGCGCTTGTGGCTGGTGCGATCGCGCGCGGGTCAGGCAAGGTCTACAGCGGATCCTTCGCTGCGCTCAGGATGACCTGTTTGCTGGAGGGGTTCTGGTGCTCGCTGGCCCCGGTTCTGGCGCGTCGCGGCAGGAGATTGGCGCTCCCAGCTCAGAAGTTTCTGGTGCTCTCCGGCCGTGGGATGCTGGCTCTCTCGGGGCTGGTGGGGATGGCAGCGAAGTCAGCCTGTGGAGGGTGGAAGCCGGTCATACTGCGATATAGTCAGAGCAATGCCCGATACTCTCCAGAGAAGCGGCAAGCGGGCCGCCTTCTCGTTTGCTCTCGTTCTAGGTTGGCTGATTCCCGGCGCAGGCCACCTGCTCACTCGCCACTGGGTGCGGGCGCTTCTGCTGTTTCTTTCGATCACCTCCATGTTCTGGCTGGGGATTTCGATGCAGGGCAAGCTCTACCAGCCCAATACCGATGACCCGCTCGGCATGCTGGGGTTTCTGGGTGATCTGGGAGCCGGAGTCTTTTACTTCGCGGGGAACGTGTTGGGCCTGGGGCGCGCCGCTGTCCAGATCGCGACGGCAGACTACGGGACCAAGTTCGTCGTAGTCGCGGGGCTGCTGAACTTCATCGCCGCGGTGGACGCTCATAATCTGCGCATCGGGAGAAAGCCTTCATGAGCTTCGCTCCTTCCCACTTTGCGGCGGTGCTGCTCTTCGCCACGTTTACCTCGGTGGTCTTCGGAATCACGCAGCGCAGTACGCCCCGGGGCATGATCCGGTACGGGCTTTACTGCTGGTCGCTCTTTCTAGCGGTCACGATCGGGGCCAGCTGGCTGATGTTTTTGATTCGGCGCTGAAGTTTGGCTGGCTGTAAGCAGGCCGGGCCGTGTCTGAGCTCCGGCTAGAACGCCATCTACAACTCTTTGTGGCCGGTCCGGCTGCGCGCGTTCGAGTGAAAACCATCGCGGGTCCAGACCATCGCGTCAAAGCTGTGCTGCTCTTCAAAGCCAAGGTGCTGGTAGAGCCGGGCGGCGCTGCTATTGCCTTCGGTCACGGTGAGGGAGAGCCGGGTGAAGTTCCGGCGGGCGAGTTCACGCATGGTGCTCTCGAGCATCAGCGTCCCGAGGCCAGCGCCGCGTGCCGACTCCTCAACGCAGGCCTGGGTGATGTGGCCGACGTCCCGGCGTACGCGGGAGCAGAGCAGGATGCCGATGAGCCGGCCGCTTTCAGGGTGCTCGACCACGCGCGAGGCTTCGGCATCGAAGAGCCCGCAGCCGGGAAACCGGATGATGTTGTGCAGGAAGCGCAGCGCGCCGGCAATGGACTGGTACTGGTCATTGATGACGCTGTCGAGGTGCCCGGCAAAGGCACTGGTGATTAGAGCGGCGGCTTTGGAGAAGTCGGACTCCTGCCAGCAGCGCATATGGTAGCCGTTCTTCTGAAAGAGGGTGCTCTGCACCAGGCCAGCCGGGTCGTCGTCGAGAGTCGATTCCAGACCGCTGAGCCGGCGCTCCAGGAAGAGGCGGCGATAGACATCGAAGCCGGCCTTCTGAAAGATGGCCGAGTGCCGGCGATGCACATGAAGCAGCATCTGTGACTCGATGCGCTCGACGCCCGGCGAGTGGGTGAGGAGCGAGAGCAGGTGCTCGAGCAGGACCAGCTCTACCTGGGCGCGGGTGGTACCTGGCTGCGTGGGAGGCAGGGCGAAGACGTCTCCAACGATGGCTTTCCGGTCTTCGTAGACACAAAAGGCATAGCCGATGACGCGACCGGCCTCGACGGCGACAAAGCCAGGGAGGACGCGGGCGTCCAGGTACTGCAGCAGCAGGTCGGTGGAACCTTGGTAGTCCCAGGACAGGGTCTGGCTCCAGATGCGGCTTTCTTCCTCCAGCACCGGGCGCAGCGTTTGAGCGGAGTAGTGCCGGAGGTCAAGTATCTCGAGCTGGATTGCAGCGGCCAAGGATTCCCTGCTTAGGAGCATACCCCAGCTACGGGTGAGGGTGCGTGCTCAGCGTAGTAGACGGCTGAGGGCAGGCAGAAGTGGCGCGAGTTTTGTAAGTGCGCCGAATGGGGAAAGTGACGGCAGCGTCTTGCGCTGCTCAGGGTCTAGGCGGGGAGAGCAGCGGCTGCTGTTGGTTCGGAGGGGGGTCGCCGGCGGCCTCTACCTGGTAGACGATCAAGCCTTGCTCGGCGAGGGTAAAGAGGGGCTCATAGGCGCGGCCGGCGAGACGCCGGGTGAGATCGGCATTGAACGGGGCGCGGGTGATCAGGATGTGGCGGCCTGCCGGAATGGGAGACCGGTCGTAGTTGATCACTGGCTCATCCCGGTAGAAGGCAAGCCCGTACTGGACATCGCGCCGGACCCGGTAGATGGCCACGGGCATGGGTCGGGGAGCGACGACGGCCAGGATGCGGGCGAGCGGCCGCGGGGAGTAGTTGAGATCGAGCGCCTGGATGGTCTGCTTGGACGCCTTGACCGCCGGGATGCCAAAGACCGGCCCGATGCCGAAGATGAAGAGCAGCAGCATGGTGAGGGGGACGAGCGTGGCAGCGCGAAGCCGTGTGATGCCGAAGCGCGCGACCACGACCAGGATGAGCATGACAGCGGCGATCCCCGACATGCTGGCGGCGACGATGGCGCGCGACGGCAGAGGCGTCTTGTCCGGCAGCTGGATGTAGAGCGGTACTAGCAGGATGCTGGTGGTGAGCGCGCCCACCAGGACCGCGTGGGCGATGAGCAGCCAGGGGCGCAGGCCGCGCTCTTGGATGCGGTTGAGGTAGTCGCCGGTGAGGATGGTGAGGGGCGGGACCGAGGGCAGGATGTAGCCGGGCAGCTTGGAGTCGGAGAAGGAGAAGAACAGGATGGGGAGGATGGCCCAGAGGACGAGGAACTCCGGGAAGGCGTCGCCGGCGCGTTGGAAGCCCATGTAGTGGTGCTTGGCGCGGCGGGCACGCCACTCGGCAAAGGACTCGCGTACGGCGGAGAGGAGCGCGGCGGCTGAGATCAGGGTCCAGGGCATGAGCGAGAGCAGGATGACCGGCAGGTAGTACCAGAGGACGTGCTCATGCTGGTAGCGGTTGGTGGCGAAACGCTCCAGGTTGTGCTCGAAGAAGAAGACGCGGAGGAAGTTGGGGTTGCGTCGCTGGACCGCAATGAACCAGGGGAGCACCATGGCTAGGTAGAGCACGGCGCCCGGCCACCAGAAGGTGCGCCTGAGCACGGTCCACTCGCGGCGGAGCGCGGCAAAGGCGAGGATGATCAGCAGGGCGAGGAAGGGGGCGACGGGACCTTTGGCCAGGGTTGCGGCGCCGACGAAGAAGTAGAGGTCGAAGAGCCAGAACTTGGAGTCGGTCTCGTACCAGGCGTACCAGCCGAGCATGCCGATGCCGAGCGGTGCGGCCATCTGCATGTCAGTCGAGGCGCCGCGGGCGAAGCTGATGATGCCGGCGCAGGAGGCGGTGATCAAGGCTGCGTCGAGCTGGCCGCCTGGGCGGAAGCGGCGCATGTGCAGGTAGATGAGTGCGACGAGCGTGAAAGCGAAGGAGGCCGAAGGCAGGCGCGCCGACCAGTCGTGCACGCCGAACTCGCGGAAGGCGAACATGGCGCGCCAGTAGTAGAGGGCAGGTTTCTCAAGCCAGGGCTGGCCGTAGAGCATGGGGGTGATGTAGTCGTGGCGCTCCAACATCTCGCGGGCGACCTGGGCGTAGCGGGGCTCATCGGCGCCTACCAGCCCGAGGCCTGCGCCGCCAAAGACGGGCACCAGCCCGTAGAAGAGGAGAAAGATGGTGACCGCGAGCAGAGTGGCTGCTTCGAGGGCCGTGGTCGGATGCCAGAAGCGCTCGCGGAGACTGCGAGGACGAGAGTGCGTAAGCGTGCCTGGAATGGGGCCCGGAGCAATGCCAGGAGCGGAGCCAGGAGTGGCGCCAGGGGCCGTGCCAGGGGCCGTGCCTGTGTGTAAAGGGTCCACGTTCCTTCTTCTGTCGCGTTAGACGGTGGAGCAGTCCTCCTAGAGTGTAGTGGGCCCGGGACTCGGCCGGGATCGCTTCTCCCGGATGAAAAGGCCGCGGGAACAGAGACCACGTCGAAAAAGGCCAGGCGCTACACAGCATTAGGAGATGCTGCAACCGGTCAAGGCTACCAGAAGGCTGAGAAAGGTGTGGGCAGCCTTCCGTGTCAAGGAACGCTGGAGGCCGGGAGGGGCCTGGTGCCACGAAGCTGCTTCAGGCCGGCTTCAGGCTGGCTTTGGCGACCCGGCTTTATGGGCGGCCGCTGGCTGAGCTTCTGAGAACGGGTCACCGAGCGCGGGCTGGAGAGGATGCGGCGCTGCGTGAGCTGGCAACCCTGGCGACTCTTCCGCAGGCGCGGGTTTGCTGCGTCCGCTGTTGCGTTTGCGCGCCAGCAGTTCATCGATGCGGGATTGCATGCGGCTGGATCGGTCGGCGTGGAAGACGAGATCGGGGACGTGGCGTTTGCCCATGCGGACCTTAAGCTCGACGCGGATGAAGCCGCGAGCGGCCATCAGTCCCTCGACCGTCTTCGCTTCGGCCTCCGGGGTGCCTTCGTCCACTTGCACATAGACCTCGGCGGACTTGCCGCCGGGGTTGAGCAGCACCTGGGTGACGTGGGCCGAGCTGATGCGAGGATCGGAGAGGTCGCCTAGGATCATGGCATCGATCTCTTCGCGCATGGTCTCGGCGACCCGATCCTGGTGGTACTTGCGTGCCCGTTGTTCCGGCATGGCGTGTTTTTCCTTGGGTGGACGGGGTTGAGAATAGCAGAAGCGGCGACGCGAAGAGAGGCATGGTTACCAGTGAATTGTTACTGCGAGGCTTGGTGCCGGGAGCGGTTTACGAATAGAGCCTCATCCTGAGCTGGTCATGAGCTGGTCCCGATCTGTCCTGAGCTACTTCGGTTTTACTCCCGGCTTTGCTCTTGTTTTTGCTCTGCTTCTTGGTCTGCTTCCAGGAACTGCCACCAGGCATCCTGAAGCTCCGCTCCGAGCTCGGCGGTCATGCGCGTGGCGGCAGCCTCAAGGGTCTGCATCTGGCCGGCCAGGTAATCTCGCGAGGCGGAGATAGCCGCGATGCCCAGCGTTGCGGACTGCCAGGTGATGGCTCCATCCATCTCTGCTACCGAGATGTTGAAGCCGTGGGAGAGCTGGTCTTTTATGCTGCGGACCACCTGCCGGCGATCCTTGAGCGAACGTGCGTGCGGGATGCGAAGCTCCAGCATGAGCATAGCGACTGGCATGGGGGTCCAAGTTTTCTCGCTTGGGGGGAGCGCGGAGAGTCCGCGCTCCCCCTGCTCCCCGAGGAGGATAGTTTACCGCTGGTGCTTTCTACTTTTTGGAGGCCTTGCTTACCTCGTCCTCGATCGAGGTCCACTCGGCGGCGTCAAGCTTGAGTCCTGCTGCTGCGGTGTTCTGCTCCAGGTGCTCCACAGACGAAGTGCCCGGGATGGGGAGGATGACTGGCGAACGATAGAGCAGCCAAGCTAGGGCCAACTCCGCTACCGATACGCCGTGGCGCTTTGCGGCTGCGTCGAGTGGACCACCCTGCTGGGCGAGCTTGCCGGAAGCGACGGGATACCAGGGAATGAAGGCGATGTTGTGCTGTTCGCAGTACTCAAGCGTGTCCTCGTGCTGGCGATCGCCGAGGTTGTACTGGTTCTGCACGCTCACGATGGGCAGGATCTTGCGCGCCTGCTCGATCTCATGCGGCTTGACTTCGGAGAGGCCGACGTGGCGGATCTTGCCCTGCTTCTGCAGTTCGGCAATCTTGCCGAGGGACTCTTCGGCCGGGACCTTGGGGTCGATACGGTGGAGCTGCCAGAGGTCGATGCGCTCGAGTTTGAGTCGGCGCAGGCTCATCTCGACGCACTGGTGCAGGTACTCAGGGCGGCCTACGGGCGGCCACTGGCCGGGACCGGTGCGGGTGAGTCCGCCCTTGGTCGCGATGACCAGGTCTTTCGCGTAGGGGTGCAGGGTTTCGCCGATGAGGCGCTCGGAGACTTCGGGGCCGTAGGCGTCGGCGGTGTCGATCAAGTTGATGCCGAGCTCGACGGTGCGCCTCAGGACGCGGCGGGCTTCTTCAAGGTCCTTGGGCTCGCCCCAGATGCCTTGGCCGGTGAGGCGCATGGCGCCGTAGCCGAGGCGGTGGACGGGCAGGTCGCCGCCGAGCTGAAAGGTGCCGCTCTCGGCGGCATCGATTGCGGCATGGTTTGTGGAAGCGCTGGTCGAATGGTTGATTGTGGTCGCCATGGGTCATTTGATTCGCAGACCGGCAAAGGAGTTTCGCAAATCCCTCAGACTCCCGCTCGTGGGGCTAGCTTGCCTTGGCAACGATCGGGCTGGCGGGATCAGGGTTCGGCCGCGACCGGGGCGGCAGGATCATCGGCGGCCCCGGCTGCTGGACCGTGCAGGCGCGCCAGGCTTTCTGCGGAAGGCGGGCGGGTGACCAGGCTGACAAGCAAGAGGCAAGCCAGGGCCGCGCCGAGTGCGGGGAAGATCGCATCGCGCTCGGCCAGCCACGCAGGCAGGTGGGTGTGGACGAGCGCTGTATCCCAGAAGACGGTGATCAGGGTGCCGGTGGCGATCGCACTAACGGCCGCAGCTGCGGTAGCGCGGCGGGAGTAGAAGGCGGCCAGCACGACCGGGGTGATGGTGGCTGAGTAGACGGTGTAGGCGTAGAGGGTGGCCTTAAGGACCGAGCCGGTGTGCAGCGCCTGGTAGAGCGACCAGATGCCGAGCAGCGCGACGATGAGGCGGGAGACGATGAGCACTCGCTTGTTCGAAGCTTCGGGCGCGAGGTAGCGGACGTAGATGTCACTGACCAGGTTGGTGGCCGGCGAGAAGAGGTAGTTATTGGCGGTCGAGATGACCTTGGCGAAGACCGCGCCCATGAGCACCGCGCCGAGCCAGCTGGGCAGGGAGTGGAGGGCGGTGTAGGCGATGATCTCGCGGCCTGGCGGGTGACTGTGGCTGCGGAGCGCCAGGGTGTGGCCGAGCATCGCGATGAGCACGATGATGGTCTCAAGGATGACGGTGCCGATGACCCAGCCGACGACCGCGCGGCGGGCATCACGCTCGGACTTGGCGGAGAAGAACTTCTGGTACATGGACTGGTTGCCGAGCATGAGCAGGCAGGTGGGCAGGAAGATCTCAAGCGCGCGGGGAACCGTGTAGTCGCCGAGTGCGGTGAAGTGAGAGGCAGGGAGCGCATGGTGGAACCCGGTCCAGCCGCCGGCGACGTGTAGCAGGACCGGGAAGGCGACCAGCAGGGCGATGGTGGCGAGCAGGCCGATGAAGAGATCCATGTAGGCTACCGATGACATGCCGGCGAGCGCGGTGAGCAGGATGACCAGGGCCGCGATGATATAGCGGCCGAGCTCGGGCGAGATGGTGCTGGGGAAGGTGAGGGCCAGGATGTCGCCGCCGCCGATGAACTGGTAGCTGGTGATGGCCGTGTAGGCGAAGAGGATGGCGATGACGCCGAGCACGCGGGTGGCCTGGTTGTAGCGGGCCTCTAGCAGGTCCGGGATGGTGAACTGGGCGAACTTGCGGGCACGCGGCGCGATGAAGTAGATCAGCAGCAGACCGAACCAGCCGCCGGCCGGCTGCCAGAGCGCGACCAGGCCGTGGTTGTAGGCGTTCTCTGCGCCGCCCAGCAGCAAACCCGAGCCGATCCAGGAGGAGAGCAGGGTAAAGACGAGCACGATGGCGGGCAGGGAGCGGCCGGCGACCAGAAAATCTGCCTTGGTCTTGACCGAGGAGACGCGCGCTATCGAGACGCTCAGCAGGCTGAGCAGGATGATGCCGAGGACGGCGGCATGGAGGGGACTCATACCCATCCTTTATCGCAGAGAGTGGGCGCCTGGGGCGGAGTTATTCGTGGCGGGTTCGTCGTGGCTCCGTAGCGGCTTCGTGGCTGGTTTGTGACGGCTTTCGGTGGGGCGGCCGGCAGGCAAGCCGCCAGGGCTGCGGCTCGCCTCGGCTTGTCACTCGCTTGTCGGGTGAGGGGAGCGCGGCTAGGAGAGTGTAAGCGTGCAGCAGAGAGTGCCAGGCAGGCGAGCGCTTGGAGTGTGGCATGCAGTTTTCGCGATCGTAACGAGAGGATCGTAACGGGAGGATGGAACCTGGTGATCGCTACTTGACCCCGTGCCGACGTCGTCACCGGGGAACGATCATTTGGCGACGGGCGCATTTTGGCGACCAGTGCATCTGGGCGACAGGCGGGCCTTCCAAAGGCGCGTTAGATGATAATGATTCCGAGCGGACATATCTTACGAGTGAGTTAGTGGCGGGCGATAGGTTGCGACTTAGTTACTTTCGGCTCTTTGCACATTATAAAGCGTTCTAGCTCCGGCCTACAATCACTGATAGTTCGTTAGGTTGGCACTTGAGATTCTTTGACGGCGCTTGCCGCTGCTGGCAAGACAAAGACCAGGCGCAGGCGCAATGAGATTAAGTGAGCAGGCTGCGCTCACTTAGTTGAAATATCGGAGGGTAAGTCATGTCAAGTAATAAAACGATTGATAACCTTGATGCTGAGATAGCCAGGCTGCAGTTAGCACGCAGGCTATTAGCGGGCGAAACGATGGCTGCGGTCCTCGCCGGGCAGAATAGCAGGCTGGATAAGAAAGATAAGATGGCAGTCGCCGGGCGCGGACGGAAGTTGGCGCGCCCGCACGACACGCCTGTGCACAGCCAAAGCTTGCACCAGCGATGAAGCTGCGAGAGAAGCATACGGAGACGGCATAAGCCGCGATCAGGTGCGCCGAGTGTGGCTGGTTGCTTTTGGCACGGCCGCGAGTTGAACGTGCATGGCTGGGGTGGATTGGCTGAGTCCGGCCGTCAGAGCGATCGAGTGTCATCTGACCCGGCAGGTAGAGAGCGGCCCGGAGTGTGAGTTCTGGGCGTGAGTTCTGGAGCGTTTCTAGGCTGGTTTGGGCCGGGCGCCGAAGATTGCTGTGCCGAGGCGCACCTGCGTGGATCCTTCTTCGATGGCCGCGATGTAGTCGCCGGACATGCCCATCGAGAGCACCGCGAAGGAGAGCGCGGGATGGCGCTGGGCGAGGAGCTCGCGCAGCTCGCGCAGCTGGCAAAAGCATGTGCGCGCCACTGCCGGGTCCTCGGCGATGGGGGCGATGGTCATGATGCCGCGCAGGGCAAGGTGGGAGAGATCGGGCAAGCGCTCGAGCAGGCGTTCGAGCTCGTCCGAGCCGGGGGCCAGACCTTCCTTGGAGGGCTCGGGGCTGAGCTTGATCTCGAGGAGAACGGGGAGGGTGCGGGCCAGGTGTGCTGCTGCCTCGTTCAGGCGCTCTGCCAGCTTGAGCGAGTCCACGGTGTCGATCGAGGTAAAGAGCTCGGCCGCGCGAGAGGCCTTGTTCGATTGCAGGTGGCCGATCAGGTGGATTTTGAGAGCGGGGGCGGCGACAGCGGAGGGAGAGGGGATCTCGGCGTCCGGCTTCGATGATCCGAGCTCTATCGCGAAGCCTGCTGTGCGCAGTGCGGCAGCCTTGCCGCTCAACTCCTGGACCCGGTTCTCGCCGAAGACTGTCTGTCCAGCGCGTGCTGCTTCCAGCAGGTACTCGACCGGGTGCGTCTTGGAGACGGCGACGAGCTCGACTTCTTCGGGAGACCGGCCCGCGCTGCGGCAGGCGGCGGCGATGGAGTCCTGAACCCGAGCCAGATTTTCAGCGATGGACGTTTCCGCGGGGGGAGGCATGGGCTGCAGCTTTCGGATCAGGCAGCAGCCGAGATGGATGCGGCTGCTGCTGAGATCATTTGCCGTGCTCTTCGAGGTACTTTTCTACTTCAAGCGCGGCCATGCAGCCTGAGCCGGAGGCGGTGATCGCCTGGCGGTAGCGGCGGTCCTGCACGTCGCCGCAGGCAAAAACTCCTGGGACGCGGGTGAAGACCTGCTCGTGAGTTTTAATGTAGCCATCTTCGTCGAGGTCGATCTGGCCGGCGAAGGCTTTCGCGTTCGGCTCGTGACCGATGCCGAGGAAGAGGCCGCTGATATCGAGCTCGGAGAGATCGCCGGTGGCGCGATCGCGCAGGCGGACGCCGCGGACTTCCTTCTCCTCGACGCCGAGGACTTCTTCGATGGCGACGTTGGTGCGGAACTCGATCTTCTCATTCTCGCGGGCGCGGTCGAGCATGATCTTGGAGGCGCGGAAGGTATCGCTGCGATGCAGCAGCGTGACCTTGCTGGCGAAGCGGGTGAGGAACATGGCTTCCTCCATCGCGGAGTCGCCGCCGCCGACGACGGCGATCTCCTTGCCGCCGAAGAAGAATCCGTCACAGGTGGCGCAGGAGCTGACGCCGTGGCCGATCAGGGCCTGCTCGGAGGGCAGGCCGAGCCAGCGGGCCGAGGCGCCGCTGGCGATGACCAGCGTGTGGGTGCGTACGGTTTGTTTGCCGAAGTTGAGGGTGTAGGGGGCTTGGGAGAGATCGGCCGAGACCAGGTGCCCCATTTGGAACTCGGCGCCGAAGCGTGCGGCCTGGATCTTCATGTTTTCAACCAGCTGCGGGCCGAGGATGCCTTCGGGCCAGCCGGGATAGTTCTCGACCATGGTGGTGATTGAAAGCTGTCCGCCGGGCTCGTGGCCCTCGATGACGAGCGGGCGCAGGTTGGAGCGGCCGGCGTAGATGGCGGCGGTGAGCCCGGAGCAGCCCGAGCCGAGGATGACGGTATTGCGGATTGTCTCTGACATAGTGCGGTGTCCTGATTCTAACTGCACGGCAGTGCGATCACCGATCGAGAGCAGCCGGTGTTTGATGCGCTGGGATCAGGAAGGACGCATGCCAGGGGTACTGGAGCGAAGCAGTGAGCGGTCTGGAAGCAGAGGCTGGAAGCAGACGTAAGATGGGTGCATGGCAAACCTGGCACTGGTGTACGGCATGCGTCTGCTCCCAGCGGACGAAGTTTCGGGCGTGAGCGATGCGCCGATCGAGCTGAAGAACGGCAACGAGGCGCGCGTGACGATGCACCTGCTGGAGGGCTCGCGCGAGCAGATTGAGGCGCAGTTGCGCCAGAGCATTGACGCGTTCTTTGACTTCTTTCCGGAGATTTAGCGGCGAGCCGGGTGATTGGTGGGACTCAAGAGCCGGAGTGCGGGTCCGGGACGAAGAGGCTTCGTTCAGGTCCCGATGAAGGATCGCGGTTTGTCGCTCAAGAGTGCAGCGTGTCCTTCGTTGCGCTCAGTACAGCAGATCCTTTGCTGCGCTCAGGATGACAATCTCCTGTCGCGCTCTCGCTGTCTGCTCCCCTCTACTAGCTGAACTTGACTCGAGTCGTGCTTTGCCGGCTCCTTCTGACGCGCGGCTAGCCTCGTTTGCTGCATGGACTTACAAGCAGGGTTTCGCATCGCGGCTAAGAGGCTTTGGCGTGCGCCCGGCATGGAGCCGCGCATGACTGCGCTCGCAGGCGAAATTTTGACGGGGCGTTGACCCGTTTCGGGACGCTCGTGCCAGGCTCTCCCACTCTGAAAACCACGCGTTCGGCGACCGTCTGAATTTGCTCAGGCGCGCCCAGAAACGTGGCGGAATGGAGTTGCGCCCAGTGGTTAAGGATGTGAGCGGGCGCAGGAGAGAGTCATGGCCCTGCCTGCCGGCGTACTCATAACGGACTACCGTTCGATCCCCTACCAAGCTATTGCTGGAAGAGCAGTCGTACTGCAAGCCAGGCGCACCGGGTGTGCCCGTTTTGCCGCCGGTGGCAGCCTGGCAGATCTCGCGCAACGGGCGATGCTGCTACTGCTGGCCCTGGCGATGCTTGGCGGCTCTGCCGCGGTAGCCAGCGGACCACGCTGGGTGGCCGGGGTGAACAGCTTTGATCCAGCCGCGAAGGGCACGCCGGTGGTGTGGGCAGCGGGGAACCTGAGCTACTACATGGACCAGGGCAATCTCAGCTTCCAGGTCTCAGGCACGCAGGCCGCGGCGATGCTGGCGAACGCTGCTGCCGTGTGGACCTCGGTGCCGACCGCCGCGGTCAGCATTACGAACGCGGGCATGCTGAGCGAAGACGTAAACGGCAGCAACGTGACCGCGAACACTCCGGCTGGTACCGGAGCGACGCTGCCGGCCGATGTGCAGTCGACGGCGACCAACAAGCCGGTCGGCATCATCCTGGACCAGGACGGCAGCGTGATCAACGCCATCTACGGGCCGGACGCGAGCGACGCCAGCAACTGCACTCAGGACGGCGTCTTTACCCAGGTCGACAACATGAGCAACGCAGGCAATCTGAGCCATGGGCTGATGATCATCAACGGGCTGTGCGCGACGACCCAGGCCGGGGTGACACTGCTCCAGTACGAGATGGTGCGGGCGTTCGGCAGGCTGCTGGGCCTGGATTGGTCGCAGGTGAATGACTCGATGTTTCCGGCTCACAGCACCAGCGATGGCCGGGCTGGCTGGCCGATCATGCATCCGGTCGAGTATCTCTGCTCGGGCCAGAACTACGACTGCCTGACGACGGCAACGACGCTGCGGCTGGACGATATTGCGGGATTGAACCGGCTCTACCCGGTCACCAACGCCAACATCCAGTCCTTTGCTGGCAAGACGCTGACCGCGCCGGCGACGATCTCGGTGTGGGGCACGATCAGCTTCAAGCGCGGACAAGGCATGCAGGGCGTGAACGTGGTGCTGACGCCCCTGACCGGCGGGGCGCCTGATGTGCGCTATCCGGTCACGGCGGTAAGTGGAGTCAGCTTCCACAGCAACGCCGGCAATCCGGTTACGGGCTCGACCGACGCGGAGGGAAACACGCTCAACAGGTTTGGCAGCGACGAGGCCATGATGGAGGGGTACTTCGATCTAAGCGGTGTACCGCTGCCGGCCGGGACGACGGTCTCTGACTATCAGCTTACGTTTGAGTCGATCAACCCGCTTTACATAAACGGCGCCTCGGTCGGTCCCTATGCAACGAGCCAGGTGAGCGTCTCCGGGACCATGCCTGTCATCACGCTCTCGCAGCTGAGCGCCGGGAGTGTGATCACGGAGAATGTGGTCATTGACAACTCTGCAGCGGAGACCCACACCGATGATGGTGCCGAGGCCACGCCGAACGCCACGCAGCCGAATGGGGAGTGGCTGGGCAGGCTGACCGGCTACGGACATACGGGCTGGTATCTGCTGCCGGTGCAAGGCAGCCGCACGTTGACGGTGGAGGCGTGCGCGCTCGACGAGACGGGCCTCGCGACCCTGAACAAGGCCGGGATGGTGATTGGCCTGTGGAACGGCAGCGACACGCAGGGCACGCTGCCTGCGCTGGCGCAGACGGTGCCCTTTAACGGGGGGGCGGCCGGCATGACGACCCTGAGCGTGGCCACCGGTGTGGCCGGACAGGTGCGGATAGCGGTGGCGGACATGCGCGGCGATGGCCGTCCGGATTACCTGTTCCGGGCGCGGGTGCTCTACGCGGACAGCGTCTTTCCGGCGCGGCTTGCTCCTCCGGGCGGTCCGATCGTGATCAAGGGGATGGGCTTTCGCGCGAACTCGGTGGTGACGGTCAACGGGGTGGCTGCGACGGTGACCAGCCTGACCTCGAGCGAGATTACGGCAGTGGCGCCGCCGGCCAATGGAGCCACAGGAACGGTGTCGGTGATCGTGACCGATCCGGAGACCTACGGCTCGACGAGCATCTTTGATGGGTTGAGCTATGACGCCGCGGGTACCGACCAGATCGGCGTGATGAAGGCACCGAGCGGCACGATAAGCGAAGAGGTGCCAGTGCCCTTTACCGTGCGCGTGCTGGCGGCGGATAACGTGACGCCCGCGGCCAATGTTGCGGTGACCTACTCGGTTGCGCAGGGCGCGGCTTCGCTGGGGTGCGGGGCTCAGACGTGCTCGGTGACGACCAATGGTGCCGGGGTCGCGACCCTGATGCTGGCCCCGACGAGCAGCGCAGCAACGAGGGTGGCCGCTTCGCTCACCAATGGCGCAAGCGTGAGTGCGGAGTTCAGCGGTAGCGCGGCTCCGGCGATCGCTGCGGTAACGCCTGCGCTCTACGTGGCCATTGGCGCGCAGGTGAGCTGGCAGCCGACCGCGCTGGTGCTGAGCGGGGGCAATACGGTCTCTGGTGCGGGGGTGACCTGGAGTTCGACGACGAGCGGGGTGTCCGTTGCGACTGCCGGCAGCAGTACCAACCAGGCCGGGCAGGCGACCACGACTGTCACCGTTGGCCCCCTGGCGGCGCTTGCAACCGCGACACTGAGCGCGTGCCAGGCCCAGTCAGCGAGCTCGTGCGCCCAGTTCACGATTAGTGCGGTGCATACAGAGACTGCACTGCTGATGGGGGTGAGCGGGGCAGGCCAGCAACTGCAGGGAAGCGCTGCGCCAGTGCCGGTCGTGCTCAAGGTGACGGACGCGGTGGGGCATCCTCTGGCTGGGGCGACCGTGAACTTTTACGAGACGCTGAGTGCCTGGCAGCCGAGCTGCCCGGCGGAGGGCCGGTGCCCGGCTACGGAGACCCTGGGTACGCAGACCGTGAACGAGACATCGGATGCGAATGGGCTGGTCACGCTGACGCCGATGACTTTGAGCGGCCAGGCGACGACGCTGATGGTCAATGCAACGACAGGCACCCAAAGCTCGCTGGTGTTCTCCATCGTTCAGCAGCCGTAGCCCGGAGCCAATCGGCAGCAGTTTGGGAGCAGCAGGTCTGGAGTGTCTGCTAGGCACTTTTACGACCCTGGGAGAAGGAGGGTAGCTCGGGAAAGCGTCGTCCGGCAGGGATCGCGCATCTTCGTGTAGTACGGTGCGATCCCGCAGATTAAGGGGATTCGGTGCCGCGGGCGGTATAGAAAGGGATCGGGCATGGCGACTGCACGGGATGAGAAGGCGTTTGTGGGACCAGCAGAAAGCGAGGGGCGGCGGCCGCGAGTGGTCGTGATCGGCGGCGGCTTTGCGGGCATCACTGCGGCTCAAAAGCTGGGGAAGATGGCTGTCGATGTCACGCTGATCGACCGGAGCAACCACCACACCTTTCAGCCGCTGCTCTACCAGGTGGCGCTTGCCGTGCTGTCGCCGGCGGATATTGCTTCGCCGATCCGCACGGTGCTTCGGGCGTACCGCAATGTCGATGTGCTGATGGATGATGTCCAGGGAATCGAGACAGAGCGGCGACGCCTGCACCTGGGCAGCGGAGCCGAGATCGAGTACGACTACCTGATCGTCGCTTCTGGTTCCACCCACTCCTACTTTGGCCACGACGAGTGGGAGAAGTGCGCGCCGGGCTTAAAGAGTCTGGAAGACGCGACCGAGATCCGTCGTCGCGTGCTGCTGGCCTTCGAGTTTGCGGAGCGGCAGGTAGTCGAGACGGGCACGCATCCCCCGATGAACTTTGTGGTTATCGGCGGGGGGCCGACCGGAGTGGAACTGGCTGGCGCGATCGCCGAGATATCGAAGTATTTTTTGAACCGGGACTTCCGCCACATCGATCCGGGCAAGTCCAAGGTGATGCTGATCGAAGGCGGCCCGCGCATCTTGCCGAGCTACCCGGAGGACCTTACCCGGAAAGCGATCGAGCAGCTCAACAAGTTGGGTGTTGAGGTGCACACCAGCAAACAGGTGGAAGAGATTAAAGAGAATTACGTTGTCGTCAAGGGTGGCGAACGCATTGATTCAATCGTTACCCTGTGGGGCGCGGGAGTGGCGGCTTCGCCGCTCGGCAAGCTGATGGGTGTGGAGACAGACAAGCGCGGCGCGGTGATGGTGAACGAGACTCTGAACCCGACGGGGCACCCGGAGATCTTTGTGTGCGGCGACCTGGCTCACTTTGAGCAAGACGGCAAGCAGGTGCCGGGGGTGGCGCAGCCTGCGATGCAGATGGGCCGGCACGCAGCCGAGATGATCGGGCAGGATCTGAAGCGCCAGCCGAGGACGCACTTCCGCTACTTCGACAAGGGCGATATGGCAGTGATCGGCCGGTTCTCGGCGGTGGCTAATATTCAGTGGCCGTTCAAGGCGCACTGGGGCGGCTTTCCGGCCTGGATGACGTGGCTGATGGTGCACCTGGTGTTCATCATCGGGTTCCGCAACCGGGTTGCCGTGTTGTTCCAGTGGGGCTGGACGTACTTGTTTTACACACGGGGATCGAGGCTGATCACAGGCAGCCCGACGCTGACGGGCTGGTATGACCAGCCGGGGGTGCACCGTCCGGACCCTGCGGGGGTGGGCGACTCGTCTTCGCCCGCGTATGGCGGCGGCGAGAAGATTGCGGGTGACGTGCGTGGTTTGGCCAAGGCGTGAGACGCACTTATCTCCCTCGAACATCCAGGCGTGAGCTGAGTCGGTGAAAAGCTGGTAGTCAGCTGGCGGCGTGCCTGCCACCTGGCTAGTGCGCAGGAGGACACAATCAAGGCAGTTGACTATCGAGCCACCTCATCGCAGCTGCAACGTGAGGATCCGCCGCAAGGGCGGGGATTGCTGGGGACGCTGGAAGGGGAACTTCCGGTGGCAGGCCTTCAGGGTAACCACGTCCTTGCCGATCCTTGATCTGCGAGTCGATGCCCAAGAAGGGCAGCCCAATCGGAGAGGGTTGGGTAGTGACCCCACTCGTGAGAGCCAGCCGTTCGTTCGCCGATCAAGCAGGTGTGCGGCGGCCAGTAAAGGCGATCGCCAAATCCCTCGCCCGCTCCATCGGTGCCGTGATCTACCAGCAGTGCCATCGGAGCATCAGGCTCATTCAGACGTTCGTCTACTTGCGTGCTGCCGAAGCAACGTGCTCCAGCAAAGCTAGGCTTTCAAGCTAAGCCGTGGGCCGTGCATGGGACATTTGGAAGGTGAGGATTTTGCCATTGCCGCGCAGCGGCTGCAAGCCTGCCAGCATGGATAGAACATGCACGCCAACACTGGTTCGACGAGGGTTCAGGATCCACCCTGCGGCACCTTGCTGAGCTGCCTTTGTGGTCAGAGTCGAAAGATCTTCAGCCCACCGATGGTCCCGGCGCGGACCCAGGTCTTCCGCGTGGGCTCCTCGGCGCGGTGGAATGACGAGATAGGCGTAACGCCCGGTCGCCTGGCTGGAGCATCGCGAGGACAAAGGAGCGGCGGATGGCGAAGGAGAAGGAGATGAGTTTGCGTCCGTGCACGGCTTGCTGGCTACCTTGCAGCGTCCAGCTCTGCTTTTGGATCGAAGCAGTTGTGTTGCGGGGTTGGTAGAGGCGGCTGCCATGATCCTTGAGTCACGTGCAGGCGTATTCGATTCGAGGCGTATGTGCATCGCCGGCATACGCCGAAGTTCTCCGCGGAGGCGATGCCAGTCGATCTCCTGGCGGTGCAGGGAGAGGGACTGCATCAAGTCCAGAGCCTGCTTGAGATCAGCTGCGGCAGCGGGTGACGTGGTTGCCGAGCGACGGAAGTATGACCGGCAACCACAATGGGAATAGAAAGGCTGAGCAGCTTTTGGATTCTCACCCTGCTGTTCTTCCGACTGGAACTCTAGGCAGGCGCAAGACCTTGGTTCAGGCGGGGACGGACTGTTCTACGGGAACACGGACCGGGGTAAGCCAGTGATAGCGGTCTGGCTTGGTGCCGTTGGCGATGCCGAAGAACTCGTCCGAGAGCAGCTTGGTCACCGGTCCCATCTTCCCGCTGCCAACCATGATGCGGTCGACCGAGCGCAGAGGGGTGACTTCGGCGGCAGTGCCGGTGAAGAAGGCTTCGTCCGCGATGTAGAGCATCTCGCGAGGCAGAGCCTGCTCGACGACTGAGATACCGTGGTGACGCGCCAGGGTCAGGACGGCATCGCGGGTGATGCCGTTGAGGACCGAGTTGGCGAGCGGCGAGGTGTAGAGGGTGCCGCCGCGCACGATGAACAGGTTCTCGCCCGAGCCCTCCGAGAGGTAGCCGTTGACATCGAGCGCGATGCCTTCCGAGTAGCCGTTGATGTCGGCTTCCATGCGGATCAGCTGCGAGTTCATGTAGTTGGCGCCGGCCTTGGCGAGGGACGGCATGGTGTTGGGCGCGAGCCGGTTCCAAGACGAGATACAGACGTCGGCCCCGCCGTGCTCGGCAGCAAAGTACTTGCCCCAGGGAAAGTTGGCGATGTAGACATCGACCGGGGCGTTCTTCGGGTTGACACCGATCTCGCCGTAGCCGCGAATGACGATGGGGCGGATATAGCAGGGAGCGACCTTGTTGGCCTCAATGACATCGACGACGGCGGCGCAAAGCTGCTCCAGCGAGTAGGGCACGGGCATGCGGTAGATCTTGGCCGAGTCAAGCAGGCGCTGCATGTGCTCGGGCAGGCGAAAGACGCCCGCGCCGTGAGGCTGGGTGTAGCAGCGAATGCCCTCAAAGACCGAGGAGCCGTAGTGCACCACATGGCTCATGACGTGAATTTGGGCCTGATCCCAGGGGATGAGATCGCCGTTGTGCCAGATGTTTGCAGTGGGCTGGATGGGCATGGGGTGTTGACTCCTGGGTGAGCGACTTGGGCGATTATAGCGGCTGCCGGGGCTGGCGAGTTCGCGTTGCCTGGCGACGCAATCGTGTTTAGACTCTGGGTGATTTGGTTCTGCTTTGCCAAGACTTTGTAGGCGGAGAGGCTGCGATGGCTGGTGGTGTTCTTGGCGGCGAGAAGGTCATGGCGTTTGTCGCAGTGACGGATGGCGCAAGGGCGCGCGCGTTTTACCGGGACACGCTTGGGCTGCCGCTCTCGAGCGAGGACACCTTTTCGCTTGTCTTTGACGCCGGCGGAACCATGCTGCGGGCCGCCTACGTTGCCGACCTGCAGCCGCAGCCCTACACCGTTCTGGGCTGGCAGGTGAGCGATGTGCTTGCAAAGATGCGGGAGCTAGCGGCAGCGGGCGTGATGGCTGAGCGCTACGCTTACCTCGAACAGGATGAGGATGGTGTGTGGCTGGCGCCGGGCGGCGCGAAGATTGCCTGGTTCAAGGACCCGGATGGCCATGTGCTCAGCATTGCCGAGATGTAGGCTGCAGCGCAGGCACTCGGCCGTCTCGCATGATCCTGCTCTCGGCAGCGTGGCTGACGGCGGCTGGACCGCGCGCTCCCTGACAGTCACGGGTTGTCCGCAGTCTGTGATTACACGGCGTGCTGCGAGGGAGTGGGGATGGGTTAAGGTTTGAGGTATGTACGGTTCGGTCGGCACGGCACTGCGCGGTATTCCTTCGTCGACCTATGTACACTTCTCGCTGCTTGCGCTGAGCTCGATCTTCTTTCTGGTCGATCCGTTTGCGGCGATCGGCTCCTTTTTGGCAATTACCCAAGGTGCCGATGCTGCCAAGCGAAAGCGCATGGCGCGTAAGGCCTCGATTACCTGCTTTATTGTGCTGGCCTCGTTTGCGCTGGCCGGCAAGTACATCTTTCTGATGTTCGGCATCAAGCTGCCCGCTTTTGAGTTTGCGGGCGGGCTGATCCTGATGCTGATCGGTATCGACATGCTGGAGGCCAAGCGTTCGCCGACCCAGGAGTCCTCCGGCGACACGGCGGACGCGGCGGCGAAAGAAGACGCGGGCATTGTGCCGCTGGGCATTCCGATGCTCGCTGGGCCCGGCGCTATCTCAAGCGTAATGGTGATGGTCGGGCGCGCGGCAAGCATCTGGCAGTGGACGGCGATCCTGAGCGCGATCGCGGTCACGGCGCTGGTGAGCTACTGGGTGCTAAGCGCGGCGGAGCGGCTGCAGCGATTTTTAGGCGAGACGGGGATCCGGATCCTGGTGAGGATTATGGGATTGCTGCTGGTGGCGCTCGCGATGCAATTCTTCGTGAACAGCCTGACGGACCTGGGCGTGATTGCCCGGCAGGTGATCGAGTAGGAGGGTCGGGCGCGATTGGGGTTGGGGATTACGGTTTTTCAACAGCCTGGGTAGTTTTCAACAGTTTGTCGCCCGGGCGCGCCGTTGGTAGGATTCTCCTTGTTGGAGCGGAAAGCTGGGCCAGAGTAGGCAGCGGCAGCATGGCTTCCGCAGTATGGCTTTCGCAGTATGGCTTTCGCGGCGTGGATTTCGCGGCATGGACCAGCAGGAGATCCGAAGCTGGCTTGCACGGAAGCGGAGCCGGTGATAATCTCAGAAAGTTGCCTCAGTCGAGGGAGCAAGCGAAACAAATCAGTTGCAAGAGTCACAGACTGCTGATAGATTTAGAAAGTTGCTTCCAGGTGCGGTGATGGATTGCCGAAACGAGAAGCTGTGCTAGAAGTAGCGAGGCGCTGGACGCCGTAACGAAGCGATAGGCAAAAGCTTCGCAGGGCTGGACCTTGATCCAGTCTCATCATCTGATTGATAGCGATGAGCGAAGTGGTAGTTCGACGGCCGGTTGGCCCAGAAGGTAACACCTTCCAGAGCGAACAATCTATTGCGGGACAGGTTTATCCCGATAGGGCGATATCGCCCGACTCATGCTTCGGCTGAGTTTTGGTCTTTCAAGTTTTGCGTGTCTGTTGCCACGCCCACCTTGACCACACGGGTCTGGGTTCTTGAAGCTCTGCTTGCGGCTGTCAGTTTGCTTATCCTTCGATGGCAAGCAAGAGTAAAGCTTGACAGGGTAAGATTCTTCAAGTACTCTCAAGGAGTGCGCAGCACGATGCGCAGCAAGTTCGAGGACACACAGTGCAAGTCACTGTGGATCCCGATCCTAACGGCCTGCCTAGGCAGTCACCGCTGGATCTTTGAAAATCAGGTTGAACATGCCAGTCGTGAGAATGCAAGAAGAATTGGTTTGATCATTCTCACTAAGTTATACCCTTGGTCGAGCTTTCGAGCCTCGATCAGGGTTTGGCTGCTGTCTTCGGACCTCCGTCCTGAAGAAGCAGCCGAGTAGGATTTAAACGAGAGTTTGATCCTGGCTCAGAATCAACGCTGGCGGCGTGCCTAACACATGCAAGTCGAACGAGAAAGGGGCTTCGGCCCTGAGTAAAGTGGCGCACGGGTGAGTAACACGTGACTAACCTACCCTGGAGTGGGGAATAACTTCGAGAAATCGAGGCTAATACCGCATAACACCTACGGGTCAAAGGAGCAATTCGCTTCAGGAGGGGGTCGCGGCAGATTAGCTAGTTGGCGGGGTAATGGCCCACCAAGGCTTTGATCTGTATCCGGCCTGAGAGGGCGCACGGACACACTGGAACTGAAACACGGTCCAGACTCCTACGGGAGGCAGCAGTGGGGAATTTTGCGCAATGGGGGAAACCCTGACGCAGCAACGCCGCGTGGAGGATGAAGTATCTTGGTACGTAAACTCCTTTCGACCGGGACGATAATGACGGTACCGGAAGAAGAAGCCCCGGCTAACTTCGTGCCAGCAGCCGCGGTAATACGAGGGGGGCAAGCGTTGTTCGGAATTATTGGGCGTAAAGGGTGCGTAGGCGGCCCCGCAAGTCTTGTGTGAAATCTTCAGGCTCAACTTGAAGTCTGCACAGGAAACTGCGGGGCTGGAGTATGGGAGAGGTGAGTGGAATTCCTGGTGTAGCGGTGAAATGCGTAGATATCAGGAGGAACACCTGTGGCGAAAGCGGCTCACTGGACCATAACTGACGCTGAGGCACGAAAGCTAGGGGAGCAAACAGGATTAGATACCCTGGTAGTCCTAGCCCTAAACGATGATCGCTTGGTGTGGCGGGTACCCAATCCCGTCGTGCCGTAGCTAACGCGTTAAGCGATCCGCCTGGGGAGTACGGTCGCAAGGCTGAAACTCAAAGGAATTGACGGGGGCCCGCACAAGCGGTGGAGCATGTGGTTTAATTCGACGCAACGCGAAGAACCTTACCTGGGCTCGAAATGTACAGGAATCCAGTGGAAACATTGGCGCCTAGCAATAGGTCTGTATATAGGTGCTGCATGGCTGTCGTCAGCTCGTGTCGTGAGATGTTGGGTTAAGTCCCGCAACGAGCGCAACCCTTATTACCAGTTACCATCATTCAGTTGGGGACTCTGGTGAGACCGCCTCGGATAACGGGGAGGAAGGCGGGGATGACGTCAAGTCCTCATGGCCTTTATGTCCAGGGCTACACACGTGCTACAATGGCCGGTACAAACCGCTGCAAACCCGCGAGGGGGAGCTAATCGGAAAAAGCCGGCCTCAGTTCGGATTGGAGTCTGCAACTCGACTCCATGAAGCTGGAATCGCTAGTAATCGCGGATCAGAACGCCGCGGTGAATACGTTCCCGGGCCTTGTACACACCGCCCGTCACATCACGAAAGTGGGTTGCACTAGAAGCCGGTGAGCTGACCCGCAAGGGGAGCAGCCGTCCAAGGTGTGATTCATGATTGGGGTGAAGTCGTAACAAGGTAGCCGTAGGAGAACCTGCGGCTGGATCACCTCCTTTCTAAGAGAGAACGTCATGGCACTCATCTACTCCGCGATAGCGGACTGCGATGGAAATCGTAGACGTATGTATGGGACGTTGCCATGTACATCTCGCCGCTGCTTTCGGGTTACCGAATGTGGTCGAGCGAGAAATTTGAATCAAGCCATCTCTGCTTCTTGCACTTCGATAAGCGACGGTCATGCGCGGCGTAGCTGCGCAGCATGTTCAACCTGGTCCTCGAAACTTTTCTCGAGTATCTACGCGCGGTTGCAGGCGTTGAGTTTCGGCTCAATGTCCATTCCGGGCCTGTAGCTCAGTTGGTTAGAGCGCACCCCTGATAAGGGTGAGGTCGGTAGTTCGAATCTACCCAGGCCCACCACTCCTTATCGGTTTGTCGGTCTATCTAGGGGCTGTAGCTCAGTTGGGAGAGCACCTGCTTTGCAAGCAGGGGGTCAACGGTTCGATCCCGTTCAGCTCCACCAATCCTGTGTGATCTTTGAGAAGCTGCTTAAAGCTGGAATTCTGCGGATTCAGGCAGACTTCGAGCTTTGGGCAGAGCAATGCGGGTAGTTAGTTCGGTCAAGGTTTGTGCCTTACTGGTTAGCTTCCGCACCGCGAGTTCAATCGCCTTAGGGCGGCACCTGGTGACGCCAGGTGTCTCAGATGTTTGACAACGAAATCGATTGGGTAAATATATTACAAGGCTGAGCAACGCCTCTCTGTACCTGCGCGAACAAGGCAGGCAAGGAGCGGGGAGTTGTCTTGGTTGAGTGTCTTTTAGGATATGGAAGCTGCTCACCCGTAGGCGGGTGCAGCTAGAGCCATACAGGCGAATTTATCTAGAATGACGCATATGAACGCTCGTGCATCAAGTACCAACTTCCTGCACGGAGTTAATTCTATGGTCAAGCTACTAAGGGCGCACGGTGGATGCCTTGGCAGAAACAGGCGATGAAGGACGTGGCAAGCTGCGATAAGCTTCGGGGAGCCGCACACAGGCGTTGATCCGGAGATCTCCGAATGGGGAAACCCTCCCGAGTAAACCTCGGGAATGACCCACTGAATACATAGGTGGGATCAAGCGAACTCAGGGAAGTGAACCATCTCAGTACCTGAAGGAAAAGAAAGAAATCTCGATTCCGATAGTAGTGGCGAGCGAACTCGGAATAGCCCAAACCCGTTTTATTTCGGTAACACGGGGGTTGTAGGGTCCGCAACAGTAGAGTTACCAATCCTGCGGCTAGTCGAATCCCTTGGAATGGGGATCCATAGAGCGTGAGAGACGCGTAGACGAAAGTCGTCAGGACTCGAAGCGGATACCTGAGTAAGGCGGGGCACGTGAAACCCTGCTTGAATCCACGGGGACCATCCCGTAAGGCTAAATACTCGTTTCTGACCGATAGTGAACCAGTACCGTGAGGGAAAGGCGAAAAGAACCCCTGTGAGGGGAGTTAAAAGTACCTGAAACCGTGTGCCTACAAGCAGTGGGAGGACTATGCGCGCAAGCGAATGTCTGACCGCGTGCCTATTGCATAATGAGCCGGCTAGTTATTCTTGTCAGCAAGGTTAAGCGTGAGCGAGCCGAAGCGAAAGCGAGTCTGAATAGGGCGTTCAGTTGGCAGGAATAGACGCGAAGCGGGATGATCTACCCATGGCCAGGTTGAAGGTAGGGTAAAACCTATTGGAGGACCGAACCGGTGTTTGTTGAAAAAAGCTCGGATGAGCTGTGGGTAGGGGTGAAAGGCTAATCAAATTCCGTGATAGCTCGTTCTCTCCGAAATAGCTTTAGGGCTAGCCTCGGGTGATTTGCAACGGTGGTAGAGATCTGGATGGACTAGGGGGCTTTCCGGCTTACTGAATCCAACCAAACTACGAATGCCGTTGACAACCAGCCCGGGAGTCAGACTGTGGGGGCTAAGCTTCACAGTCGAGAGGGAAACAGCCCAGACCGCCTGCTAAGGTCCCAAAATTACAGTTAAGTGGGAAAGGAAGTCGGAACGCCCAGACAGCCAGGAGGTTGGCTTAGAAGCAGCCATCCTTTAAAGAAAGCGTAATAGCTCACTGGTCAAGCGGTCCGGTGCCGACAATACAACGGGGCTAAAACTGTATACCGAAGCAGCGGATGCACACCCATGGTGTGCGTGGTAGGAGAGCATTCTCAACAGCATTGAAGTCCGACTGAGAAGACGGATGGAGCGTTGCGAAGAGACCCTGCCGGCATAAGTAGCGATAACGGAGGTGAGAACCCTCCGCGCCGAAAGTCTAAGGTTTCCTGAGGAAGGTTAATCCGCTCAGGGTTAGGCGGTCCCTAAGTCGAGGCCGAGAGGCGTAGATGATGGATATCCGGTTAATATTCCGGACCTCCCAACACTCGTTTGACGATGGGGAGACGCAGAAGGATAAGCAGGGCCTCCTATGGCTATGAGGCTTGATATGCGTAAGGTGGTTTTCGTAGGCAAATCCGCGAGAGCATAACACTGAGGCATAAAACAGTAGGGTGTATACCCGAAAGCTGCTGATTCCACGCTGCCGAGAAAATCCTCTAAGGAGAGTAGTTGGGAACCGTACCCCAAACCGACACAGGTAGACGAGGAGAATATCCAAAGGCGCTCGAGTGAAGGCTTGTTAAGGAACTCGGCAAATTAGACCCGTAACTTCGGGAGAAGGGTCGCCTCATTAGCGTGCAAGCGCGAAGAGGCCGCAGTGAAACGCGTACGGCGACTGTTTAACAAAAACACAGGTCTCTGCAAAGTCGAAAACGACGTATAGGGGCTGACTCCTGCCCGGTGCCGGAAGGTTAAAGGGAGAGGTTAGCTGCAAGGCGAAGCTTTGAACTGAAGCCCCGGTGAACGGCGGCCGTAACTATAACGGTCCTAAGGTAGCGAAATTCCTTGTCGGGTAAGTTCCGACCTGCACGAATGGAGTAACGATCGTACGACTGTCTTAACGAGTTGCTCGGCGAACTTGTAGTACCGGTGAAGATGCCGGTTACCCGCAGCTAGACGGAAAGACCCCGTGCACCTTTACTACACCTTAACTATGATTTATGACCCTTGCTGCGCAGGATAGGTGGGAGGCTTTGAGACCGGACTTTTGGGTTCGGTGGAGCCAACGGTGAGATACCACCCTGTGAGCGTTGTGAATCTAACCTACTCCCGTGATCCGGGGGAGGAACATAGTTAGGCGGGTAGTTTGACTGGGGCGGTCGCCTCCTAAATTGTAACGGAGGCGCGCGAAGCTACTCTCAGACTGTTTGGAAATCAGTCGTCGAGTGCAAAAGCATAAGAGTGGTTAACTGTGAGACCTACAAGTCGAGCAGATGCGAAAGCAGGCTTTAGTGATCCGGTGGTTCTGTATGGAAGGGCCATCGCTCAACGGATAAAAGGTACGCCGGGGATAACAGGCTGATCGAAGCCAAGAGTTCATATCGACGCTTCGGTTTGGCACCTCGATGTCGGCTCATCGCATCCTGGAGCTGTAGAAGGTTCCAAGGGTTAGGCTGTTCGCCTATTAAAGCGGTACGTGAGCTGGGTTCAGAACGTCGCGAGACAGTTCGGTCCCTATCTGCTGTGGGCGTAGGAGATTTGAGGAGGGCTGTCCTTAGTACGAGAGGACCGGGATGGACGAACCTCTTGTGTTCCAGTTGTCCTGCCAAGGGCACGGCTGGGTAGCGAAGTTCGGTTGTGATAACCGCTGAATGCATATAAGCGGGAAGCACGCTCCAAGATGAGATCTCCCTGAAGGGCCCAGGAAGACCACCTGGTTGATAGGCTGGAGGTTGAAGCGCAGTAATGTGTGTAGCTTACCAGTACTAATCGCCCGTTCGGCTTGTCCATAGAATTAACTCTGTGCAGTCACACTAGTGATTCGCTTGTTTCAGAGGACATTCAACACAAGCCTTGTGATTTAGGTCGAAGCTAACGTAGCAAACCAGCACCAAGTAAGTTCGACCCCAATCGATTTCGTTGTGAAATATCAAGGTTGAAGGCGCAGCGCATCGAAAGAGATGAGCTGCGACGCCTGACAAGTTTACCGGTGACTATACTGCAAGGGTCCCACCCGTTCCCATCCCGAACACGGAAGTTAAGCCTTGCTGGGCCGATGGTACTGCACGCGTAAGTGTGTGGGAGATTAGGTGATCGCCGGTAATAGCATCCAAAGCCTCACTCCCTCAGAGTGGGGCTTTTGTTTTGCATAGTGTGCACCTCCGGCGTCACGCCCAGAGATAGCGGATTCACAACAAGGCGTGGAGGCGAGGCGCACAATCGCCAGCGGCAGGCGGAGACGTCCGCGGTTTGTTCCTTGGTTCAAGAGAACCACTGGACAAGGAACGCGCTAAGCTGGAAGTGTGTCTCCTCGTGCGTGCAGGTACGGCTCCCTCTTTCTTGTTGGGCTGACTCTGATGGCAGATGCCTTCTCACCGGTGAAAAGTGCTGAGGCAAGCAGGTTGGCAAGAACGATCCCGCAATGTTCCGGGGTGACGTTAAGCGCCGCCTACCTGGCGCAGACAAACGGGACCGAAGGGCCTGGCTTTCTGCTGATCGTCACCAACAACACGGCACAGGCAGTCAAGCTGGCAAGGCCGTTTCCCAGCAGCGTGCACTGGTACGCACGAGCGGACAACGGACACTGGCTGTGGCGCGCCTCAAGCGGATCCGGCGGAGCTCTGGCCGATGCTCTCCAGGAGCATGGCCCCTTGCTCGCTTACCCTCCTGTAACTCAGGGCGCCGGTCGGGTCGAAAGCCTGACAGTAGCCGCGCACGACCACCTTGAGATTACCGAGTCGATTCGTAGCAACCCGGTGCTGCGTTTCCGTCCAGGCTGCGAACGCTGTAGGAATCCGCAGGACGGGCGCTTTCAGGCGGTGCTCGCCTACGCTTATCTGCCCACACCAGGTGAACCGGAGCTGATTGCCTGTGGGCTTCGCAGCGGCATGGTCGTAATGCCGCCGCTTGAGTAGGACGCAACTCAGGCGCGGGCCCAGGGTTCCAATGACTGGAAGGAGAACCACCATGAAGGTTGTACTTCACACATTCGCACTCGGCACGGCCCTTTGCCTGGGGCTGAGCACAGGCGCCGCGTTCGCCCAGGACGCGACTTCGCAGACACCCACCACAGAGCAGGGCCAGGGTATGCATCACGGCCGCGGACCCATGTCTGTCGATGATCAGCTACAGCATATGTCCAAGGCGCTCTCGCTCACCTCTGACCAGCAGACACAGATCAAGCCGCTGCTTGAGGCTCGCCGTCAGCAGATGATGCAGATGCACCAGGATCAGAGCATGTCACGGGATGACCGTATGACGAAGATGAAAGCTCTCGATGATGACACTCACGCGAAGATCGATGCGGTGCTGAACGACTCGCAGAAAGCCAAATTCGCCAAGATGCAGGAGAAGCGCGAGCAGCATATGGAGGACCATGGAGGCGGGAGCGCCGGGGGTGGTCAGCCTCAGTAAAGTCGTTCACCAGCAAATTGCGGATTGCAAGGATGGCACGGCGACATCCTTCCTTAGGGCAATGAGGAATGGATGTCGCCATTTTGCCTGCTGGGATGAAAAATTCAATTACTCAGCCGACCAGTACCGAGCCGACCAGCACAGAGCCGACCAGTCCCGGGCCGACCAGTGCTGCGCCAGTTGGCCGCCGGCTTAGTGCGCCTCCGAGTGAAAGCGTTGATAGTTGTCGTAGACGATCTCGATGTCGGCCCGGTAGCCGATGAAGGCTACCGCATGCGCCTCGATATGGATCGAGGCGTTGGTAGGGAGCCAGAGTTCATTATTGACCAGCTTTTGGTCGAAGGAAAAGCTGCTCCCTTTGCTGAGCGAGAACAGACCCAGGCTCAGGTGAAAGGTGTCCTCGAGCACCGCCTGCAACCGGCGCACTTGGCGGTCCTGCTCGTCGATCCAGATCGTGCCGGCGAGATGTTTGGAGGCGTTCTCGGCGACACCGTGGGCGCTGGCTGAGGAGTCACCGGCAAAGTCAAAGGCCAGCACACTTCGGTGGTCCATATCGAGGCGCCGAGGATTGCTGAAGCGCTCGATCGCGAGCAAACGCCCTACGCTAACCTGGCCCCGGTCGTCCATCAGCTCACCGGGCGGCGTGTGCTCGGCTTTTTCTACCTCTTTCTGCACGCGCTCAGCCTCGTGGTTCTGCTCTCCCTGGTTCAGGGGCTGGCCATCCTTGCTGACCAGCCGTTCCAGCTGATGGGAGTTGACGAAGAAGACCTCCGACTCGCGCTGCTCGACCTTCTTTACGTTTCCCTTGCGGTCTAGGGTGCGAAGGGTCAGGCGTTCCCGGTAGGTATAGTTTTCGCGGGTCTTATCCAACTCTCGCTGATGCGCCTGCACCTGGTGTATCAGCGAGGCGATATCCGGGATCGGCTTTGCCTGGTCCGCGAGCGCATCTGCGCCAGAGGATGCAAGGGTGGAGCAGAGAAGCAAGATAACCCGCCAGAGCGGGAGTAACTTAGAAGGCTGGAACGAGCGCTGTAACGAAGCCATGATTCCATCGTCGCAAAAGACTGTGGGCTTGCGCTATCATCAGCTCGACACACATACCCTATGATCACAACCCTGTTTGTCTTCGGCCTGAGCTGGGCCCTCTACGCCTTTGTCTTCTATGGCATGACCCTGGTGCTGCCCCAGTTTCACAGCGCTTACACGCAGGAGACCTTCAGCATCGCTTTCCTCATCGCGTTCTTCGATGCCGCCCTGCTCAAGGCGATCCGGGTCATGAACTTCAAGATGCATCCTGCTTTGCTGCTCCTCCTGAGCTTCGTGGTCAACTACCTGCTCATTTCGGGCACAAGCAACTTTGGGCAAACGTACTACGTGACCGGGCACAAGGCTCCGGTGATCGTGGCGATCGTGCTGGCATGCACGATGGTTCTCTTTGAGCTGGGTAAGGAAAAGTTCTTTGCTGATGTGCGCTTGTAAGGGGTCTGTCGGCGACCGACTGCAGCTGAGCGAATACGCTTACCTGACACGGTACGGAGCTGTGGCTCGCCCCCGCCGGTGACCGGCAGCGAGGGGTGCTGGCGGGGTACGACGAGCGGCTGCGGTCGAGAGGCGGGCCATCCCGGTCTCCGGTCCTTCATCTTGTGCCATGGCGGGCGACTGGGCTGCAGCTGCTTTCCCCTGATGCGCGTGAATGATCGCCTGATTCGTTGTCTCTGCGGACTGAGCCGCTAACACCCGGTGTGCTGCCAGAGTACTCTCGCGCGCAACCAGCAGCCCTCCCGTGAAGAGGCAGAACAGAGAGGCTGTGGCCGCGATCGGTGCCCATCCGCGCCAGAGGTGGGGGCGCCCGGTCGCCCAGTCCCTCTGCTTTCCCCCAAGCGCCATTGGCTCGCTCATCTTCTCCTGCAGGCGTCCCAGGATGCGTGCTTCCAGGCCGCTCGAGGTCCGAGCCGCGTGCGTCGACTGCCATGCTGAGAGAAGGCGCTCCACTTCTAACTGGTTTGGATCGGTTGTCACTCAAGGCCTCCGTTTGATCCGGCTGGGGTGTGGCTTGGCAGCAACGCTCTCATTGAGCAGCCTGGCCAGCAACTGTCGCGCTCGAAAGAGGCGGGAGCGGATGGAAGACTCGCTGGTGGAGAGCACGGCAGCGATCTCGACCGTGGTCAGCTCTTCGACGGCAGAGAGCAGGAGCGCCTCCCGCTCCTTGGCAGGCAGACGATCGATCAGGCCAAGGATGCGGCGGTACTCGGATGAGGAGATCGTCGCCGCCTCGCTGCCCAGGTCGGAGGAAGGAAGCGTGCGCGCCAACTCGGCGATATCATCTGTTTCCGGGCGTACCTTGCTACGGCGTTTGCGGTCCAGCACGACGTTCCATGTAATGCGAACCAGCCACACCCGGGTGTCGCGTAGCTCAGGCAGCTTGGCCCGGTTCTTAAGCACCCGGAGAAATGTCTCCTGCACCGCGTCTTCTGCTTCGGCTGCGTTGCGCACCACGGAGAAGGCCACGCGGTAGAGAGCCTGTGCATACTGCTCGACGAGGGAGACGATTGCTTGGTTGGCCGCCTCATCGCTCATAGTCTGCGGGGCTGCTGCTGAGACATCATGCGCCGAGTCTGCCGGAGACGGGTAGAGCCAGCCCGCTAGATTGCCTTCAAAGGAACTCATACTCTCAAACGTACAGACGAAGCGGTGAGCTATTCCGCTCAGAAGTTGGCGACCGCCAGGCGCAGGACAAGAGCTGCCGTGAGGCTCAGGACAGGAGCCAAAGAGAAAAGGCAGGCGCTGAGCCTACCTTTTGACCCGGCCTCAGCGAGCTAGCCTGAGCCCGCTGGGCTCAGCGCGCTCCGGACTACTTCTTGCCTTCCAGCTTCTGGGTAGCGATCTGCGCAGCAGCCGAGGTTTTATCCTCATCCTTGATCTGCGCGTAAAGACGACGAGCCTGCTCAGGCTGGGTCGTCTCGTAGGTCTCCGCCAGCTCCAGCCGAGCAGTGCTTACAGGCACGGTAAGGGTAGGCTTGGCGATCAGCTGCTGGTAGAGGTCGATCGCCTGCTGCTGGCGGTTGCTTTGGCGATAGAGGCCAGCCAGCGCGAGCTTAGCCAGCGCGCCCAGGCCACCGCCGCTATCGGCAGATTTCTTCAGGTCTGCTTCTGCTTGGGAGTTCTGACCCATGTCAACCGCGGTCAGCCCGGCAAAGTAGCGAGCATTCTTGCCTGCTTGAAAGAGACCGAACGTATCGGCTGCGTGCTGAAAAAGCGGGTTGGCAGCCCGTGCACGGTCGGCTGCGGTCGCGTACCCCGGGTTGCTCGGGTCGACCGGCTGCCCGGGCTGGCGAAGCGGCATGTCATACACATCCATGGCATCGGAGAAGGCCTGCCCGGCTTGCGCTGACTGATTCGACAGGTAGACACCCAGGGCGATCGCGACGAAAATTATCGCGATGGCCAGGGTGGAAAGCCGTATGATGCGAGCACGATTCGCTTCAAGCCATGAGACAGACGGACCTGGGTTGGAGCCACCGGCTTTCACAAAGCTCGAGGGCTTCGCTGTCTGTTGTATCTGAGTATCCACAAGCTTCCTTCGAGAGCGCAGCAATTAGGCCGTAGAATGGGGACGCCTTATTACTGACATCAACAGTAAGTCTACAGTGCTGGTTAGGGAGGGTCAATTTGCGCGAACAAGTCGTAAGAGCGACCAAATACACGAACCGCACTGTACTGAGCCGCCTGCTTGAAAGCGCCGATCCTCTCTCGCTGCACGGTCGACCACGCAGGTTCGCCGACGCAGGGATCTCTGGCGACAACGAGTTCTGGATCGGCACCCGCACATGAGCCGCCCCTCTCGGGCGGCGTTGGCCTATGCAAGCTCGATTGAGGTAGACAGCTTGCGCGTCATGGCCGAGTGCAGTGTGGACATCGTGTGCCGCGTCACGGCGGAACTGCGCTGTATCTACTGCTCCCCTTCCGCAATGCGCGTTTTAGGGTGGGCGCCCGAGCAGATGATGGACTTCTTTCCCCGCAACTTGATCCACCCCGGGGATCTGCTTCGCGTCAAAGGCGCGCACGAACGTTACGTGAGCGAAGAGGATGCCGTGCTCGCGATCAGTGAGGTGCGGGTGCGCAAACAGGACGGCAGCTTCGCCTGGTTGGAGCTCCATGCCTGCCTGGTACGGGATCCGGATGCCAGCGCTCCTTCTGAGGTTTTGCTGAGCATGCGCGACATCTCGATTCGGCTAGAGCTGGAAAAGAACCTGCAAACGCTGGCGATGACGGATGGGCTGACCGGGCTCGCGAACCGGCGCGCCTTTGACGAGGCACTGGAGCGCGAGTGGCGCCGGTCCTGGCGCGAGAACCTGCCAATCTCGCTGCTGCTTCTTGATCTGGATGACTTCAAAGGCGTGAACGACAGCTATGGTCACCAGACCGGTGACGAGTGTCTGCGAGTTGTGGCCGAGACGCTGCACTCCACTGTTCGCCGCCCGGGCGATGTCGTCGCGCGTTATGGCGGCGAGGAGCTGGCGGTGATTCTGCCGGCCACCGATGAGTTTGGAGCGATCACTGTCGCGGAGCAACTGCGCAATACGGTTGAGGCGCTCCAATGGGCCCACGGCACCAACCGCGCACATGGCTCGGTGGTGACGGTGAGCGTTGGCTGTGGGACAGCGCTCTTGCAGGATGGTGGAAAGCCGGTCATGGCGGTGGAGCGCTTGCTGGAAGCAGCCGATAAGGCACTCTTCCAAGCGAAGGCCCAGGGACGAAACCGAGTCGCCTCGAGCCTTCTGCGGCCGCAGGCTCACTAGCGCCGGCACGCCGCAGAAGAGGTTTGCGTCAGGCGGCGCGGACCGGATCGGCGATCTGCCCGGTCTCGATCTTCTCCTGGCACTCGATGCAGTAAGGCGTCCAGGGCACAGCGTCCAGACGCTTCTCGCCAATCATGTTGCCGCAGTGCAGGCACTCGCCAAAGCTGCCGTCCTCCATGCGGTCGAGCGCGGAGCATACCTGGGCCAGCTGCGTGTGACCGTTGGTGCCCTGGAGGAAGAGCAGCTCTTTCTGATACGACTGCACAGCATGATCGGCGGCGTCTTGAAGGTCGGCCGTGCTGCTTTCGCGACCCTCCTTGACGGCGCTAAGCATGTTGCGCTCAAGCGAAGCCTGTTGCTGGAGCAGCTTCTCCTTCAGCATGGATAGGCGATCTGCAGTTTCGGGAGAGTCAATCACGGCGAAGCTCCTGGGTATTTCTGTCTTGATCTTTTTTGGTTGACGGGAAAGCTCGCGATCGAGCGGCGAGCGGCCAATCGTGTATTTGACGCGCGAACCCTCTGAAAATTTGTTCTATGCAGAAAAGGTTTTTGGGGCGGGACAGTGGCGCTATGAAAAGGAGAGGGCATCGTCCAGGCGCAGCCCTGGGAGACGGCCGTTCCAGACCCGCTTGCCTGCACTGACCCGATCAGGGACTCGTCACGGGGCCGGACGCTATGCTTTGCCCCAACCGCACCTTACCCTGCGATGAGCGCCGGCGCCTGACCGGCTTGCTCTGCTGCGCGTCTGCCGGTAGGCTAGAGCCCATGTATGACGACTTCCACGTAACCGACCGCTGGACCGGCGAAGACCTGCACTGCCGCTGGAAGGCGAACATCGTGGCCATTGCCACGCGGCACGCCGATGCGGTCGACGTTCGCTTTGACATCAATGGTCGCCCCATGTGGATCGCGCTGCCATGCACGGCTTGGGTGGAGCAGAAGCGGCGTACCGGCTATGTGATCACCGACCAGCTCACCGCGCAGATCGCCGGCCACTACCTCAAGGAAGCGGTCGAGACTGGCTACGACAACGGCCGCGAGATCTACACGATGAGCGTGGAGGAAGTGTTGGAGCATTTGCAGGTGGTGCTGAAAGAGGCCGGCAACACGGGCAAGCTGCCCACGCTGCCGCTGACCGGTGATGCGGTTCCCCTGGGATAGGCGGGCGCCGTTGTGGGGGGTGGCGGGCTACGCGCCGTCTTCCAGGTTAGATAGGGGCGACCGGATCGGACACAAAGGCAGATCCTTCGCTTCGCTCAGGATGACAGTTTTCGGTTGATTCAGTCTGGTCGGGTGCGGGGCTTGTGTTTACGGGAAACCAGCCCAGAGCAGGACTGCCCTAGCGCCCGATCCTGACGGTTGGCAGCGTAGCCCGGGTCCCTTCAGGGTAGGGCGTCTTGGTCAGACCGCCGAGCGCTGCCTCGAGGGCTGCGTCCTTGAGGATCACCGGAGTCTCCAGCAGGTACTGCATCTCGCGCATCTCGCGCACATAGGGGTTCATCATCGCGACGAGCCGCATCTTCCAGGCCGGCGGCATTTCATAGTTGGGCGACTTGCCTGCTTCGGCGAAGATCGCCTCGGTCATCGCGCGGAGCGTGGTTACAGCCACTCCGCCCAGATTCCATGCGCGGCCCCAGACTCCCGGTACGTCCAGCATGCGCAGCACGGTCGTTGCTGCGTCCGGCACGTAGACAAACTCGTGTGGCGTATCAACAGGGCTCATCAACTGGGCGTGTGTGTTGTTGCGTGCGGCGCGGAAGGCGCTCCACAGGTAGCTGGCCTCGACGTAGGGACCGTAGAAATCGGCCACGCGCAGGACCGAAGTCTCGAGAGTGGGTCCATGCGCCGCCAGGACCATCTGCTCCTGCTGCAGACGGACGCGGCCTTTGGCTGTCTGGGGCGCGAGCGGGTGCGTCTCGGCGACTGGTCCGCCTTGCGGCAGGCCGTAGGCCCAGTTCGAAGAGACGAGCAGCAGGCGGGCGAGCTCGGTCTGACGAGCGGCTTCGAGTATTTGGCGGGTGAGCTCAAGGTGCTTGTCGAACTCCCACAGGGGCATGCCGACCAGGTAGACAGCTGTGCTGATGCCTTCGAGCGCCGCGCGGACAGAGTCTGGCTCGGTCGTGTCCCAGAGCATCGGCTCGGCGGAGGGATCTGCGCCAAGGCGCACCTGCAAACCCATCTGCGATCGGCTGACCGCGCGGTAGGGCCTGGCCTGCTCGCCCAGCTGCCGGCCGATGGCCCGGCCCAGGGAGCCGGTTGCGCCCAGCAGTGCTATCGTCGACATACCGTTTGAGTCTACCGCGCAGATGCGAGAGGCAGGCCCGGCCAGGCGAACTTGCAGGCGATGGCATCAAGTGCCAGCCCGGTATTTCGGATGCTGAAAGATCTGCTGGCTGCCTTGCAAGTCCAAGCAAGTCCGAGCAAGTCCGAGCAAGTCCGGCCAAATAAAGGAGTCTTCGCACAGGTGTTTCTTCGCAAGATAGCCATCCACGTGCTCTCCCAGGCAGGAGACGCGACCCTTTGCCCGATTCGCTGGATCGATAACTTTGCCATGCGCAACTTCACCAACGACGCGATCTTTGACGACACGCTTCCGATCGGCGATGGGCTGCTTGAGATAGGACTCCTGGTGCCGCTGGAAGAGTTGAAGCCGGCGATGGAAAACTGGTTCCGCCGCAAAGGCTACCTGCGCGCGGGAGAAGTGCTGGTTCTTGAGGAGAAAGTTGGTGCGCGACCTGGACCGGAAGAGTAGCCGCATGGCGAGCGTCTCACGATTGCTCTATTTCAATCCATCGGCAAACACATTGCGCGTCTTAAACATCCGATGACCCAGAACCGCTAAGGAGAAAGCGCATGTTTTTAATTATTGGTATTGTTCTGGTTTTGGCATGGCTGGGCGGCTTTTTGGTCTTTCATACAGCAGGGTTCTTCATTCACATCCTGCTGATCCTCGCAGTCATTTCGATCATCTTCCACTTCTTGCGCGGCTCTTCTCGAGCGGTCTAATGCTCAGTTCCAGAACTTCCAAGCAAAGAGAGCAGGGCAGCAGACTAAAATGTCTGCTGCCCTGCTCTCTTTGCGTATGCGGCCGGTTGTCCTACTTGTCATAGTGGAGAAGGCTGAAGACGTCGTAGTCAGGAAACTTCTCGCGGCCCTTGAGAAAGTCCAGTTCCACTGCGAAGGCAAGCCCGGCGATCTTGCCACCAAGCTGGGTGACGAGCTGGATGGTCGCTTCCATCGTCCCACCAGTCGCCAGCAGGTCATCGACCAGCACAACCCTTTGGCCGGGGGTAATTGCGTCGGCGTGGAGCTCCAACTTATCTGAGCCGTACTCCAGCTCGTAGGTTACGCTGATCGTCTTAGCGGGCAGTTTCTTAGGCTTGCGCACCGGTACGAAGCCGGCATTGAGGCGATACGCAACTGCCGGACCAAAGATAAAACCGCGGGCCTCGATCCCGAGGACCAGGTCGATATCCTTGCCGATGTAGTGGGCCGCGAGCGCGTCGATCAGCGCCGCAAAGCCGACCCTGTCCTTGAGCAGCGTGGTGATGTCGTAGAAGAGAATACCCGGCTTGGGGAAGTCAGCTACCGTGCGGACGAGCTCTTTGAGCGGCTCGCAATCAATGTGAGTGGCGATCTGGGTAGAGGGCATCGAGTGTTACCAGGCTCCTTCAATGGTGAACGGTCCGAGGGTTACGGCTTCCTGCTCCTCGAGCAGGTGCTCGAGGACGGCATCGACGCGGCTGCCCCGGGAGCCTCGATCGAGTGCAGCCCTCAGGTCGCGGAGCGCCTCCTCTGATCCGGAGGCGACGACCTCGACTGCACCGGCTTCGGTGTTTCTTACCCAGCCATGCAGCCCAAGTTCGGCCGCCTCCCGATGCACGAACCAGCGAAAGCCGACCCCCTGCACCCGTCCCTGCACCAGATAGTGGCAAACCATAGCGACCCTGTCGAGTCTTACAGATGCGTTGTTGGGAAGCAAGTTGAGGCAAGGCAAGACCGCCTACGCGGCCGGCGCCCACTTCGTGGGGGGTCTTCTGCCTGCGGCGCTGCAAAGATAGGCTTGCCCCAGCAACACCGGGGCAAGCCTATCCTTGTGACCCGAAGGGTCGGTATACGCGTCACGAAGTGACCGCCAGCCGCGTAGGCGGTTTGGCCCTGCTCTACGGCGCCTCGAGCTCGGAGAGTGCCAGGGTGAGAGAGCGGATCGTGTTCTTGTCGCTGTGCTCGCCAAAGCTGTTCACCTGGGCGAGTGCCCGTTCGATCGAGCTCTTCAGCAGGTCGTGCTCCTGGGTGCCGTACTTGCGCACCGCGCTCAACAGCGCGACCGAAGCGTGAAAAAAGACGAAGGGCTGTTCGGCGGCCATGCGATCGGCGAGCCAGGGAACCCACTTGCAGTCTGGAGCCAGCTGCAGGATGCAGATGGCAGCCAGCCGCTGGCCGGGCGAGTCGCGGTTGCCGGCCAGCTCCTCGAGGAAGCCGTCTGCGGCCAGAGCCAGGGTCCGCATCTTAGCAGCGATAGCGTTCATCGCCCGGGTGCGATCCGGCCCAGCGTGCATGGCAGCCCGGGTCGACTCGTACTCCTTGGCAAAGCCGAGCATTCTCTGCCGGATAGACTCCTGCACCTCACTGCGGATGGAGCCGGCCGGCGCTTCGTCGATCAGCGAGCGGACCCGGGTGGCGGCCTGCACTTCGGCTGGCGGGATCGGCGAGCCAATCTGGTGCTCGGAGACAGCGGGCAGCCGGCTGAGCGCCTCGTGTGCCGAGCTCTCGATCTGCGCCTGCACGTCGCGATCGAACTCGATCTGCCAGATCTTGACTTTGCTTGACTGCGCGGCGATGCCGACCGCTGTGGCGACCAGGTTCTCAATGGGGCGACGAAACCAGTAGAGGACGATGGCGACGAGGGTCGGCCAGGCGATCGCGGAGAGGATGGCAGCGATGCCGGTGAGCGCGCCCCATCTCCCGGGGCCTTGCTCAAAAGCCAGCGTCAACGCGGTCGAAGGAGGCATCGTGGATTGTCCTTGAGTCTGCTAGATCTGGGTGGGTGCGCCGGTCGCGCGCGATGCGATCAGGCCACTCGGTCGCGCCACGGTGTGTGGCAGCACGGGTTTGCTGGAGGTCTCTTGCCGAGCTACTCCTCTATACGTGCACGGCGCGCGGGCTCGGCTTCGCGCCCTACGCGGTCCGCCAGGGCAGGAGCAGCAGGAACAAAGCCCTGGAGCACCCAGGCAGCAACCCAGAGCAGCCCGCCCAGGATGACCAGAGCCAGCCCGCTGGGCCACATGGCTGCGAAAAGCGGTGCCACCGAGGAATCGGGAGCGTAGCCCAGAGTCCGCGTGACAAGGACAGAGACGCACAGAACTAGGCCGATCACCAGGGCGATCGTTCCCACCAGTCTAAGACGCTGCAACCCTCGATGCCAGTTCATGGCAGGATGGTAGCCGCCCGGCAGGCTCCCTGCAAGGTGACGGGGGATTAAGGGGCTGTGGCTGAGAGTTTGCGTTGTTCGTGCATGCAGACCACCTGGCCTCCGCGGCGATGGAGGGAATGCGGCGATCTTAGACGACCTGCTTACCTAGGCCGAATGGCTAAGCGCGTCCGGCAAATGGCTAGGCGCGGGAGAGGTAGACGCCTTCCGCGGTGTCCACGCGGATCTTTTCGCCTTCGTTGATAAACGGCGGCACGTTGACCATCAGTCCTGTCTCCAGGCGAGCCGGCTTGGTCACCGACGACGCGGTCGCGGACTTGAGCCCCGGCTCGGTCTCAACTACGGTCAGCTCGACGATCTGGGGCAGGTCGATGCCGACCGGGACGCCGTCGAAGATGGAGACGGTGATCTGCAGGTTGGCAGTCAGGTACTCGACCGCATCGCCGAGGGTGTCGCGCTTGAGGTTGGTCTGCTCGTAGGTGGTTGTGTCCATAAAGTAGTAGTCGTCGCCGTCGTTGTAGAGAAACTCCATCGCCTGCTCATCGACGTGGACCCGCTCGATGGGATCAGGAGAGCGGAAGCGGTGCTCGAACATGGAGCCAGTGCGCAGGTTGCGCAGCTTGGCCTGGATAAAGGCGCGCAGGTTGCCAGGGGTACGATGCTCCACGGCAAAGACCGTATGCAGCTCGTTGTTGTGCTTGATGATCATGCCGGGACGCATCTGGGTGGCGGGGATCGCCATAGGGAAAGGCTCCTTGCGGTTCGTACTGGGATGACGTGCATGCACTCAGCTGCGCGGCGGGGAATGAGCAGTGCCATCGGAAGGCTGTTCGCTTTGAGCCGCGCCCCTAGTTTAACGCAAGCCCCGGCGCGCGAGCCTGACTGGTGCCAGCAGCGGGTCTGCCTCATGGTGGGTGGCGCATAGGATGGCAATGCGGCTTTCCAGACGCAAGCTCCTTTAGGCGGCTTTTAGGGCGCGGCTTTCCCGACCCGGTTTCTAACCAAGTCTCTGCTGACGCGGCTCAGCCTCTTCGCGCTAAATTCCAAGGCGGAGCCGCATCGGAGCTGTTGGACCCAGCGAGGCCCGGGCGACGCGTGCTCTAAAGGGCCGCCGGCCCGGTAGAGTCGGCGCGTCCAGCCCCGTCCAGAGCGTTCGCCTGGGCTGCGAGAGCTTCCATCGCCGGATTTGCCGACGCGGCGGCAAGGGGCCAAACCTGCGGTATGCCGGCTGATGCAAGCAGGCCTGCGGGCGCGCAGCTCAGGTTCTGAGAGGCGGCGTGCTCGACCGCCGGGGGAGTTTGCCTCAGGGCGGCTTGATGCAGAGCCTCGAAGCACTCGCCATCGAGCTTGTTGGGCACGTCGCGCTTCATGATCCGGGCGATCTCATCCGGATCGAGGCCGCTGCGGTAGGGCCTGTCTTCGGAAAGGGCACCATAGACGTCAGCCACCGCAATCAGGCGGGATTCGAGCGAGAGCTGCTCAGCGCTGAGGCCGAAGGGGTAGCCGGTGCCGTCGAGCTTCTCATGGTGCTCGCCCGCGATGATCGAGATCTCATGCAGTGAGGGCATCCTGGACAGGATCTCCCGGGTGAGGGCCGCGTGTCGCTTGACCACATTGAACTCTTCGGCGTCGAGCTTGCCTGGCTTGTCCAGGATCATGTTGGAGACACTCAGCTTGCCGATATCGTGAAGCAGGGCAGCACGCCTGAGCACCTGCAACCTCTCCGGTGGCAGGCCAAGCGATTTGCCGATCATCATGGCAGCGTCTTTGACGCCGATCGAGTGACGGAAGGTGAAGGGCGACTTGGCATCGACGACCTCGGCGAAAGCCTCGCAGATCTGGTCGAGCGGGCCGGCCCCGAGCTCCCGACCGGCTGCCGGCTCAGCGCCCAGGATGGCCTGGTGCGCCGCTGCGTGCCCGTCACCGGGCAAACAGTCTTGCCACAGCTTGCCCGAGCGATGCAGCAGTTCGGCAGCCCGTACAACTTCCGGATCAAACCAGCGCCGGCTTCGTTCCACCATCACGTCGACCGCATTCTGGGGACCGGTCTCCATGCAAAAGGCGTCCAGGTGTTGCGCGATGCAGAGGATCCGGGCGATGACCGGGATCTCGCGACCCTTCAGCCGCAGAGGGTACCCGCTGCCGTCCCAGTGCTCGTCCAGGTGCCGTACGGCGGCCGCCGTATCACTGTCGAGGCCGATCTTGCGCACGATGCTGGCGCCGCGGTCGCAGCGAAGCTCGATCATCTCGCGGTTATTTTCGTGCTGGGTGGCTGCGATCCGAAAGAGCCGCTGCGCCTTCAGGATGGCGCTGCCGCCTGGCAGCACGTTGGTCCACATCATCTTGAGTACGGAGAGTTTGAGCTGGTGGGGGCGGGTCCAGTCTTCGAGCTTGACCCCGGCCTTGACCGCGCGATCATCTCCGCCCACAATCTGGCACATCCGGGCAGAGTTGCTGCTGCAGCCTACATCCTTGAGCAGGGCCGAGTAGTAGAGCTGCATGAGCTTGACGCTGTCCAGCCGGAGCGATTCCCCGATGCGCAGCGCGAGCAGGCAGCTGCGCACCGCGTGGCCGGGCACGGCGCCCTCGGTCAGATCGAGCGCAAAGGAGAGCGTAGACAGGATCTCGGAGAGTTGCGGTGCGCCGTGCTCCTTGGCCTCGTACTTGGCTGATGTCTGTTGCATGCGCCCTCAAAGACGCACGGTATCCGCGCATCTGTTCGTCCACCCTGTTATCGGCTGCTTCGGCAAATGTTTCAGGTCGCCGGCAAAGCTTTCTCCCGAAACAGGCCTAAGCGCTCCGCGCTGCTTCGAAAAGGCTTACGGCCTGGGACGTTCTCTCTGCGCAACCACTGCCGCCGGGCTACTGCTGCCCAAAGAGGTGGGAGAAGAAGTGTCCGAGCTTGTGGAAGAAGCCGGCGGGCCTGGGCGAAGGCGGGCTCTGGGCAGGGCGGGTAGAGAGTGCAGGCTGGGTCGACGGGGCCACGGAGCTGGCCGGGGGCGGCCCTGGCGGCGTGTCGCTGCTGAGCGTGGCGGTAACCTGGGCGTGGGCCTGGCCCACCGGCACGACCGGGGTGGTGGGGGGTGCAGGCGGCGGAGTGAGCCCTTCGCTCACCGCGACGGGGAAGGCAGTATCGGCTGGCGTTGAGGACGGGCCGCCCACGTGCCTGTCAGCCAGCAGGCGGCTGTCGTCAGGCTGCGCATCTGGGCAGCCGCAGGGCTCTGCCTCCCGGTCAACAACCTGCTGCAGGCTGCCATGCTCAAAGAGCACCCTTTGGTTGGGCTGCACGCGGTAGATGCCGCCATCCATCAGGCTGCTGACCGTCACGTAGGGCGCGTTGTAGCCGCTGTTGTCCACGCACGTATCGCCCTTCTGGTTGACGCGCAGCTTGACCTGGGCCATGCCCGGGCCGGAGATCAGGATGCGCAGGTCCGGGGTCAGCAGCACGTCAGAGTACTTGCCGGCGGAGTAGTTCGCCTCGAGCGCGCCCCGGTCGAGCGCCAGCATCAGACCGCTGTCATCCTGATCGCCGGGCTTGCCGGCCACCGGAGGGAGCGCGTCGCGCGAGATGTGGACGCTGGTGCTCGAGCAGATGCGCAGGCTGCCGCCGCGCGCAAGGGTGACCTGGGCTGACTTGTCGGCCGCGGTAACCGTGCTGTTGTTGCCGATCGCCGCTCGGCCGTTGGCCACGCTCAAGGGGCCGGTGAGCGAGACGCCCTCGGTCGGCACATAGGCGATCGCTTGCTGGGGCAGGGTCGGCTGCTGCGCGAGGAGGGTAGCTGTACTGAGCCCGAGGGCAAAGGAGCCGGCGAGCAAGGCCGACAGCCTTCGTTTGCAAGGGCCCGAAGTAAAGAAGACAGGCACAGACAAGACGGGCTCACCGAGGCCGGTGACGTCACCGCGGCTGTGAGTGCGCCCGTACCTCCGGCTCTTCATGCGCGCTCGCTGGAGCTGGCCGTGGAGCCGAGCTCGAGAAAGTTCTGGATGAGCCGCTTGCCGTCGCTCGTCAGCGCGCTCTCAGGGTGAAACTGCACGCCCTCGACCGGGAACTCCCGATGCCGCAGCCCCATAATGACCGAAGATTTGCCATCCGGCGAGGCGACCCGCGCGGAGACTTCGAGCTGCTTGGGCAGGTGCTTCTCCGAGACGATCAGCGAGTGGTAGCGGGTGCAGGTCATCGGACTCGCGATGCCGGCAAAGATGGTCTGTCCATCGTGCTCGACCTCGCTCGTCTTGCCGTGCATCAGCTGCGAGGCGCGGACGACATCGGCTCCGAAGGCGGCGCCCAGCGCCTGGTGTCCGAGGCAGACGCCCAGGATCGGGACCTTGCCGGTAAAGCGCTTGATCAGTTCGATCGAGATGCCGGCCTGCTGCGGGGTACAGGGCCCGGGCGAGAGCAGGATGCGCTCGGGCGCGAGTGCCTCGACTTCGTCGACTGAGAGTTCATCGTTACGACAGATGACCATCTCGGCGCCCAGCTCACCCATATATTGGACCAGGTTGTAGGTGAACGAGTCGTAGTTGTCGAGCACGAAGACCATAGCTGCAAGTGTAACTCCGGCGCAAGAGAGACAACCCTTGCGCTAGCGCTCTGGAAGCAGTGTCCGTGATCCTAGGATGCCAGGTGCCCCCTCCCGCCGAATGGTTCGTCGGCTACGCGGCTGCTTAGGACGCGGCCCTCTACCGCCGTCACTGCCACGAGTGGCTGAAAGAGAGAGAAGACCGTGCCGTGGTGGGCGGGGTCCTGCGAACTGCGAAAGCGGAGCTTTCCGCCGTGCCTTCGCATGATGTCCGATGAGATCCAAAGCCCCAGCCCGGTGCCGTTCGACTTTTTGGTAGTGTAGAAAGGCTCGCAGGCGCGTGTCCGCGTGGTAGAGGACATGCCAGTTCCGATGTCTGCGACCGTCAGGCGTATGCCACGTTGTCCGGCCCAGGTTGCATCATGCGAGCGAACCAATAGCCGGCCACCCGTGGGCATGGCGTCAATGGCATTGGCAATCAGGTTGTTGAGAACCTGGCGGGTGTCGTTCTCAAAGCAGAGAAAAGGCGTTTTGCTGCGGTACTGCGTCTCTACAACGACTCCGCCGTTGGTCAGCCTGCTCCTATACAGATCGAGAACAGCGCCAAGCAGCACTTCCGACTCAATCAAGACCGCGCTCACCGTCTCTCGATGAAAGCTCAGGGTCTGGGTGACGATCTGCGAGACGCGGGCCAGTTCGCCCTCCGCCGTCTTGACATAGGTCTTCAGGGAGGCAGGCAAAGCCTCGTCGGTAGCGAGCAGGTAGAGCAGGTTGGTGACAGACTCCAGCGGGTTGTTGATCTCGTGCGAGATGGACATGGTGATCTGCCCGACAGCAGCCAGCTTCTCGTTTTGAATCAGGGCCGCTTCGGCGCGCTTTTGCGCTGTGATCTCTACACTTGCGGCTGTAATGGCCCGCACCTTGCCATCGCTGGCGTAGATCGGATCCAGATCCACCTGCCAGTGGCGTAGCTCGCCTGGTGTGGTCGCGAGCTCGCCGTTTATTGCATGACCATGGATCGCCTGGCCACCTGCCGCCTGGGCTAGTCCTTCGAGCAGGCCGTCGAAACGGGTGATGGATCCGGCTTTCTTTCCGATCAGCTGGGATGGGGTCATTGCGAAAAACTGCGCGTAGTGATTGTTCGCTCGTAGGTAGCAGAAATCGACTGGATCGAAGAGCGCGAGCCCCACGGGAGCATTGCAGTAAAGGGACTCGGTTTCCATCCGTTCACGCTCGGCGTCTTCATGCTGCTGACGTAGGACTTCCACATCGTGGCGGGCTTGGGTTATGTCTCGGAAAAAGACGATGATGCCCGACCCGGCCGGACGAGACTGCACACAGAACCACTTGTTCAGTGGCGCGGGATAATAGCTTTCAAAGTCGCAGGGGACTCGCTTCTCCATACTTTCGCGGTAGCTCTTCACGAAAGGGGAGCCGGCGTAGAAGGCGCTCGGAAAGCGCTGCCAAACGTTGGATCCAAGCAGATCGTCTTCTGGTGCAAGCAGCTCTTTCGCGCGCCGGTTCAAGAAGGTGAAGGTGTAATTATGATCGAGATAAAAGATGGCGTCTGTGGTCACTTCAAGCACCTGGTTGAGTTGGCGCGTGATGAGCAGCCGGCCTTCTTCCTCGTGCTTCTCCGAGGTGACATCGCGGTAGATCAGCGCAACTCCACTGTGGATCGGGACGATGCGGCTCTCAATCCATAGGCTGAACGCCTCATAGAAGAAGTCATGCCGCTCTTCGATCCGCCCCTCCATCGCGCTGCGATACTTGCGTTCCAGCACCACGCCCAAAGCGTCCGGAAAAAGATCCCAGTGCGACCGCTGGTTGACATGCTCCTGCTCCAGGCGACTGATACGCCTGGCGTTGCTGTTGGCGTAGATGAGCTTCCATTCCCGGTCGAAAAACAGGACGGCGTCCTGCAGATCACCGAGAATCTGCATCATGTCACGGGTCAGCAGAGGATTGCCGGCAGAGTCGACGTTATTTTCGGAGTTCAGTGGCAAAGGCGTGCCCTCCGTCGTAAGGTCACGACCGGATTTGCTAAGCACGCCCAAAAGGGGCCTTTGCGCCTGAGCGCGGATGCAGGCGTGTCTACCATCCGCATCATGGCACAAGACGGCGCGGCATGTCCCGCAATCCTGCTCTTTGGTAATCAACCTACCATGCAGGTGCTACAAGGCACCGGGTCCCAGCCGTATCGTCAGCCTCGCGCCCGCTCGATCGCGCGCAGCACGGCGCTGGCCTTGTTGAGGCACTCTTCGTGTTCCTTTTCGGCGACCGAGTCAGCGACAATGCCGGCGCCGGCCTGCACGTAGCCTTGCTTGCCTTGCATCAGCAGGGTGCGGATGGCGATGCAGCTGTCGAGGTTGCCGCTGAAGTCGGCGTAGAGGATGCTGCCGCCGTAGATGCCGCGGCGGGCGGGCTCGAGCTCTTCTATGATCTCCATGGCGCGGATCTTGGGGGCGCCCGACAGCGTGCCGGCAGGGAAGCAGGCGCGAAAGGCATCGACTGCGCTGAGACCTTTGCGCAAGGTCCCCTCAATCGCGCTGACGATATGCATGACGTGCGAGTAGCGCTCGACCCGCATCAGGTCCTTGACCTGGACGCTGCCGTACTCGCTCACCCGGCCGACATCGTTGCGGCCGAGATCGACCAGCATGACGTGTTCGGCGCGCTCTTTTTTGTCATGGAGCAGCTCGTTGGCGATGGCGCGGTCCTCGTCTTCAGACGCGCCCCGGCGGCGCGTGCCGGCGATCGGACGGTACTCGAGCCGGGAGCCGGAGACGCGCACCAGCAGCTCCGGCGAGGAGCCGACGATATGGGTATCGCCGGGCTTGTTGAGTCCAAGCCTGAGAAAGTACATGTAGGGCGAGGGATTGACGATGCGCAGCGCGCGATAGATCGCGAACGGGTCAACCCCGGGCTTGACGTCGAAGCGCTGGGAGAGCACGACCTGGAAGATATCGCCCGCGGCAATGTACTCCTTGGCCGCAGCAACTGCCTTGAGGAATCGGCGCTTCGGCGTACGCGCTTCTACCTTGAGGGCGCGCGCGCGACCTGGCATTGCTTGCCGCAGTGCGGAGCGTGGCAGGGGGCGGGCAAGCTTTTCGGCAAAGCGGCCGAGCCGCTTCAGCGTCTGCTCATAGGCACGCTCTGGTCTTGTATCTGTCACATCGGCTGTGACAATTAGCAGGATCTCTTTGCGTATGTGGTCAAACGCCAGCACCTCGTCAAAGAACATCAGCATCGCGTCGGGCATGCCGAGCTCGTCTTTGGCGAGCGTAGGCAGCGTTTCGATCTGGCGGACAACGTCATAGGAGAAGAAGCCGACCGCGCCCGAGGTAAAGGGGGGCAGGCCTGGCAGCTGCGCCGGGATGTGGCCGCTGAGCGCCTCCTTGAGCAGCTCGAAGATGTCGCCTTCGATCTTGTCAGGCTTGCCAGGTTTGCGGTGCGCGTTGGTGGTGGTGAGGGTGCGGCCACGCGCTGTGATGGTGCGATACGGCCGGACACCAATAAAGGTGTAGCGCCCGATCTTTTCGCCACCCTCGACGGACTCAAAGAGAAAGCACTGCGGCTCGTCGGCAGCGAGGCGGAGGAAAGCGGTTACCGGGGTTTCGAGGTCGGCGGTGAGCGTGAGGTAGAGCGGGACAAGCGTGTGATTCTGCGCCAGGCGGAGAAACTCGGGGCGCGCGGGGAGCGCTTGTCTGGCGGTGGGGTTCGGCATCGGGGGCGATGCCCAGTTTAGTACAAAGCGCTTGCGCTGACAGGGTGCCTGGTAGCGGAAGGCATGGGCGCGAGTCGTTTTGAGAAGGTGCGGCACAGCGCGGAAGGGCGAAGCCCTCTCCAAGGTAGGGATTAGCCCGGAGGACAAAGAAGAGGATTGACACTTAAAGGTAGCGCACCGGTCTCCAGCAGAGCACCTCGGCGTCCCCGGAGCTATCTGCCCTGCGCCAGCCAGGGCCAGACTGCAGGTAGGTTCCGGGCACCTTGCGGCCATCGGTGAGGAAGAGCATGACCGCCTGCTGCTCAGACGGGTGCGTGTCAGCCCGGAGCCGATCGTAGACCTGCCACGGAACCGTATCGTCTTCCCGGATGCTCCACGCGCTCCGTTCCTGCTCCCGTTTGCGTTCGCGCGCCTCCTCCTCTTCCTTGCGCAGCTTCTCCTGAGCCTGTCGCTCCTCATCGCGTTGTTTATTTTCGCGCTTCCAACGCTCGCTACTCCGGTGCGATTGCCAGAAAAGAAGGCCGTAGACGACACCGAAGACCGCCACTTCGGCCAGGAGAAAGATCGAAGCCTTATCCATGGCACTATCACCTAACAACATCGCCGGGTGCGTCAAGAGTCTGTCCTGCAATGAGACACATCAGCCCGGAGCTGCTGGAACTAAGGTCACCCGCAGGTTGCTGCCTAAAGACCTGAGGCCTATACTCGGGAACGTTTGGCCTGGGCGCGCTGCGTAAGGCGCACGTGCTGGTTTTGAAGGCACACGGCAGCGTGCGGCCGCGCGGCGGTGTGGCCTGGCTTTGCGTCCAAGTGGTGGGTAGGGCAGGCAGGAGAGGGACATGATGAGCACCATCTCGCTCGAGCAGGAGATCAATCCCTGGGAGGCGCAGGCAGCACGTTTTGACTTCGCCGCGCGCAAATTGAACCTGGAAGACGGACTGTGGAAGCTGCTGCGGCATCCTTCGCGCGAGATCATCGTGCATTTTCCGGTCATCATGGACGATGGCCGCACCGAGGTGTTTACCGGCTACCGGGTGCAGCACTCGCAGGCTCGGGGCCCGGGCAAGGGCGGGATCCGCTACGCGCCGGACGTGACGCTGGACGAAATACGGGCGCTGGCCAGCTGGATGACGTGGAAGTGCGCGGTCGTCAATATTCCTTTCGGGGGCGCCAAGGGCGGCGTGATCTGCGACCCGAAGAAGATGTCGCAGGGCGAGCTCGAGCGGCTGACGCGCCGCTATACCGCGGAGATTATCGACTTCATCGGGCCGGAGAAGGATGTGCCGGCGCCTGACATGGGCACCGATGAACAGACCATGGCCTGGATGATGGATACCTACTCCATGCACATGGGCCAGACGGTGACCAGCGTGGTGACGGGCAAGCCGGTGGCGATGGGCGGCTCGCGGGGGCGCAAGGAGGCCACCGGCCGAGGCGTACGCGTGGTCTGCGATGAGGCGCTGAAGCTGCTGGGCATGCCTCGCGAGGGTTGCCGGGTCGTGTTGCAGGGCTTTGGCAACGTAGGCTCACACGCCGCACAGCTGATGCAGGAAGCAGGTTACCGGATCGTCGGCCTCGCTGAGTTCGATGGGGGGCTCTACAACGCGGGCGGCATGGATATTCGTGCGTTGCGCGAGTACCGGCTGCGCAATGGAACCGTTCTGGGCTTTGCCGGAGCGGAGGCGGCGGACCCCGATGAGCTGCTGCTTGCCGACTGCGAGATCCTGATCCCGGCGGCGATGGAGAACGTGATCACCAGCCGCAATGCCGATCGCATTAAGGCGCGCATCGTCGCCGAGGGCGCCAATGGGCCTACCACGGCGGTAGCCGACGAGATCCTGGCCGACAAGCGCGTCTTCATCATTCCCGACATTCTGGCTAATGCCGGAGGCGTGACGGCGTCCTACTTCGAGTGGGTGCAGGACCGGCAGGGCTACTTCTGGAAGGAAGCTGTGGTCAATGAGCAGCTGGAGGCGATCCTGGCAGAAAGCTTTGACGATGTTGTGCGTTACGCTCAGGCGCATAACGTGAACAACCGCATCGCGGCCTACATGCTGGCCATGGACCGAGTCGCCTCAACCATCCGCCAGCGCGGGCTTTACGCCTGAGCACACTGTGCAGCGTGGCCAGTAGCGCGGCCAGGTAGCGCAGGAGAGCGTGATCTTTCCGCGCTTCCGGGCCGGCTCTTGGATCGTTGGGCTGTTCGGTCCAGCTGGGCTGTTTGGTCCGTTTACGACTTATGAGGATGAGGGCAGTTGGTCCGATCACGGCATGGCTTGCGTCCCGTTTTGGGCGTACCCGAGCCCGAGCGCACGCAAATTGTCCCGGATTCGTAGCGGCTTGAGGGCAGGCCCCCTTTTCCGTCGGGAGTGCTCTCTCGTCCTCGCTCTTCCAGACGATAGAGCCAGTATGTTTGAATCCACGACAACCCTGCCTACTGGCGCTCGGACGGCTGGTCCGAGCGAAACCATCGCGAGCCCGCGTCCCTTTCCCATTGAGCACGAAGCAGAATTTGCTGAGTCGCAGGCCGCCACCTCGAGCGTCGGCCTGCTGTCGACCGCAATCTGCGCCGGGCTGCTCTTTCACATCCTGCTTATTGCCGAACGCCAGGCACTGGGGCTTCACGCGAGCATCTTTGCCGTGCGGGGCATGCCGGTAACGCTTGGCCTTGCAGCTCTGGTTGCGCTGCCCATCAGACTTCGCGAGCAGGCCCACGCGCTGCTGTGCGTGGTAGGTTGGGGAGCCATGCTGGCGCTCGTGGTTGGCCTGCAGACGGCATCACCTAGTGCTTTGCTGGCCGTCGAGTGCGGTCTGGCGGCGCTGATCCTGGTGGTGGGCACGACGGCAAAGATTCCCTTCGGCTGGACTGCCCTACTGAGCCTGGGGATGCTCACGGCTGACGCCGCGGCGCTCTTCGGGGCTTCTGCAGGCTCAAGCAGCGGCACCACCGCGCTCAAGCTGGACTCGCTCTTCGCGCCTGCCTTTGCTGCAGCCTTCACTCTGCTTTACGCTCGGGTCAGGCAGCAGGAAGCGCGTCGCGACTTTCTAACCCTGCGAACGGCCGCCTTTGCCGGCGTGCAGACAGAAGAGATTGTGGAAGAGAGCCGCCATCTGGACCCTATCACCGGGGTTGGCAGCCGGGCTGCTTTTGACATGCGCTTTCGCGCTGCCTGGGAGCAGGCGGCGACCCGACGCAACTCGGTTGCCCTGCTCATGTTTTCCATCGATGACTTTGCCGAGAAAAAGCGGGCCCATGGCTATCGCTACGGCGACATGCTCCAGACTCGGGTGGCGGGGATCCTCAAGGAAAGCCTCCGCCGCTCCGATGACATGGTCGCTCGCTACGATGTACAACACTTTGTGGTGATGCTGCCCGGCGTGGGCACCGAGGGCGCGACGCAGATCGGGGAACGTCTCCGCGGCTGCATAGAAGAGCTGGTCGTCTCGGTCGGCGCTGAGCGGCACCGCGCGACGGTCACGGTCGGAGTTTCAAGCATTCGCGCCAAGCGCACTGTGGAACGCGAGAAGCTGATCGAGTGCACCACGCGCGCGCTCGAGCAGGCCAAGGCGACCGGCCCAAACACCGTCTGCATCGAGGGTCGCGGCTGCCTGCCGAGGATGGTGTAACAGGGCAGAACCGCCTGCGCGGCTGGCGGTCACTTCGTGACGCGTATACCGACCCTTCGGGTCACACAAGCAGAGAGCCCCCGAGAACTACCTGGGGCTCTCTGCTTTTGTGAAGCGCCGCAGGCAGAAGACTCCCCACGAAGTGGGCGCGAGTTCACTCCCCTGCCACTCTTTGCGCCCAGCCTCTGTGCGCGTGGCCCTTCTTTCATGAAGGGCCATATTGAGTAAGACTCGGCTCGACCAGCCAAGCAGGGGAAGTGAAAGCCGCGCAGGCGGTCTTGCCTTTGTTTCCCATCTCCGGCAGCCTGCGTGGCCCTGGTGCATAATGATCAGGAACGCCAGTCCTGCCCTGAGCCGCGCGTGAATCTCCCAAACTCCATCACGATGAGCCGTATTCTCTGCGTTCCGCTGCTCATCTGGATGTTCTCGCCTTACTTCCCGCTGCACGCAATGCCCGGCGGCCAGGAGTTGGCCGTCTCGCTCTTCTTTATCCTGGCCGCGGTCACCGATGGCGTCGATGGATACCTGGCCCGGCGGCGCGGCCAGATCACCACGCTCGGCGTGCTGCTCGATCCCCTGGCGGATAAGCTGCTGATCACCGCCGCCTTTATTGCGCTGGTCGAGTACAACCCGCACATCGTCAAGCCGTGGATTGCGACCGTGGTGATTGGGCGCGAGTTCCTGGTCAGCGGCTTACGCTCGATTGCGAGTACGGAAGGCTTCGCCATCTCGGCCTCTGAACTGGGCAAGCTGAAGACCGTGACCCAGATTGTCTCCGTTGTGGCTGCCGTGCTGGACCATCGCTGGCACACATGGCAGATCGGCTGGTTCATCCTGCCGATTGACTCGATTGCCATCACGTCGATCTACTTCATGACGCTGGTCTCGATTATTTCGGCAACCGACTACTTTTGGTCCTTTTGGCGCAAGATTGAGGCGTCAACAGCCGATCGGCGCAAGGGAGAGAACGACCTGGTTCGAACCAAGGCAAGCTGAACCAGGTCGCTTCGCAGGCATCGCGACAGGTCGTACGATCATGCAGGGGGTCAGCGGCAAAGGCCGCCGACTCCCGCAGACACGCTCATGCCGAGAGGGCGGTCCTGGCCCCAGGGCCGACAGGCGTGGAAGCAACCGGGCCGATGGGGCGGATGAGGTTGTGTACGAAATGGTAGGGTGGCCAGGGACCCGAGAGCTGCAGCTGGCAGGCACTCATCACCTGCTTGGCGGCGGCGAACTTGTTCCGGTAGCGCTCCACCAGCCGGCTGTCGATCAGGTGCGAGACATCCAGCTGCATCTTGCCCGAGTCGAGAAGTCGGCAGGAGACCTCCTCATCCAGCGGCGCAAACATCCGGCTCATCTGCATCGACAGGGTCCGCGCGACAGTCTGCCGCTCGCGCTGGCGGGAGGCCGTCTGACGAAGATCGCGAAGGTAGCCCTTGCCGGCGCTTTTATCCACAGCCATGCCGCTGCCCAGCTGCTCACGACAGCAATCCTCTACCGTCACTTTGATATGCATCTCTGTTTTGCCATGCAGCTGCGCCAGGTTGGCTTGGAAGTTGCGCTGATTGGACCGGAGCGATCGTCGCAGGGTAGCGTCATCAGAAAAGACGGTGCCGAAGCGGAAGGGCAGCACCGTAGACCGCTGAAAGCAATCGCTGATCACACGGGCGTGATCGATAGCCGCGCTTTGCGGGGAGGTGTCAGAGTGAATGTGCTCGGTAACAAGAACGGCAAGATCGCTGGCGGGATAGAGGAAAACCTGGTTACCTTGAATGCCGGAGACGGCGTGAAGGGGGATGGGTTTTCGATGCCGTAGTAACTCGGGGAATGCTTGTTTCTCGGTCACGCAGTACGCATACCATGCCATTTGAGGATCACTCCGTGGGCTGGCCTTCGTTATAAAACGCTCGCAGTATGTACAGCTGGCTGGGCTGACTCTGTAGGACGCTGGGGACGCCTTACATTGACTTGGCTGGAATCCTATGCCCGGAGTTGAACCCTTGGCAAAGGAAAAATTGTAGTCAGATGAAAGGCCATTCTCGCGCACCAAGGTAATCCTTCTAGCAGCCGCTGTTCTTTCCTGGCCAGGTCCGATTCTCCGGCCACAAAAGAAAGAAGTTACGGGCTTTTTGCGACGAGCCTGGTCGGTTACCAAGGGTCGAGAAGACGCAGTGGCGCGAACCGTATTTACCGGGTGAAGGGTTTGGCCGGAAGCTTCACGGCGCTGCAGGCAGCTGCTGTTACCGGTGTCGCAGAACGACCAGCAGGATCATCTGCACGATGATCAGCATAAGAAGGATGATGAGCCCGGCAGAGAGCAGCCTCACCCTGTCCGCGAGGGCCCTTATCTCCCGGTCGCGACTGGATTGATCGGCAGCGAGGCGCTCAACCTGACTTCGTAAGCGACCGAAGGCATCATCTGCGCCGGTCAAGCGAAGCGTCAGGGCGTCGACCTCCTTGCGCATGGCCTGCATCAAGCCTTGCTGGTCAGCGAAGGCTCGATCGAGCACTTCCTGCACAGGCGGCGCGCCTGCTTTGGTCGGGCCGCCCGCTTGTGGAGCGGGTGCACCGCCGAGCAGGGGGAGAATGCGCGCAACTGCCTGGACTGCGCCGTGGTCTACCAGGCGCATGGCACCTGCGACAGCCGGGAGAAACGGTCGGATCGCGTCCAAAATCTGGCGTCCCCGGGGCGCAGGCGCGCCGGTTGCGCCTGGATCGATTCCGGCTGACCCGCTGGCGACAACCTGTGGTGCTTCTCTGGCCACGCCCTCGGGGGCGAGAAGGACCGGGGACGCTGCATCGGGAAGCCTGTCTGCACGTTTCTCCATGGCCAGTGCCATGAGCCGATCCACCGCTTCATACTTTGCCATATGTCTCCTGGCCTATTGCTGGAACCAAATGCGAGTGTACCCCCGCATCCGGCTGCTCGCACCGCAGTTGGGTCGCGCCGTGCAGCCCGATCACCACCTGGACGAACGAGGGGACGAGCGCGGATCGCGGCCCCCATAGGCTAGGAGCCATGCGTCTGTCGGCTCAGCGTATACCGAGCGCATCGCGCACCACGCTTCGTATCTCATGCTCGGGAGCCTCGAGGCCGGTCCAGAGCTCGCACTGCCGCACTGCCTGTTGGATGAACATCTCCGCGCCGGTGATCACGGACAAGCCCTGCGAGCGCGCGAGCCTGATCAGGGGCGTCTCCGCAGGCCGGTAGACCATGTCAAAGATCAGCCCGGCGGGCAGCCGGGTGGTGCCCGGAGGAAGCGGGAAGGGAAGCGGGTCGTTCTCCTGCTCGTTGTCCTGCTCACTCTGCGCGGACGGGCTCGTGTGCATGCCGGCCGGGGTGGCGTTCACCAACACGTCAAAGCAAGCCTCTCGAAGCAGAACGGGCTCGGCGACCGAGGCGTCGGCTTCGGCAGCGAGCGCGGCGGCTCGGGCGGGCGTCCGGTTGAGGATCCAGACTTGGGCGCCTCGCTCGCGCAAGCCAAAGACCGCCGCTCGCGCTGCGCCTCCTGCCCCGTGTACCAGCACCCGGGCGCCGCGCAGGCTGAGTCGCTGCTCGAGCGGCACGATGATCCCGGCGACATCGGTGTTGTAGCCGTGCAGCGCGCCAGCCTCGGTACGCACGACGGTGTTGCAGGCTCCCACGCGCGCTGCAAGCGGGTCAACGTAGTCGAGCAGCGGCAGAATGCTCTGCTTGAGCGGCATGGTGACGCTGACGCCCGCCAGGGGCAGCTCCCGCGCGACGCGAACCAGCTCCTCGGCCGAGTCGGTGAGCAGGGGGAGAAAGACCGCGTCGATCTTGCCGCGAACATTTCCGGGAACGTTTACGCGAGTGTCCGCCTGAGCGCCCATCGCGCTAAAGGCTGTGTTGTGGACCAGCGGCGACAGAGAGTGCGCGATAGGCTTACCGGCGACGCCGTAAATCCGCGTGGCGGCGCTGATGCTGTCGATCCGGTAGAGGCTGCGCAGGGTGGTGGCTGAGAGCTGCCCCGGCGCGGTGGGCTCGCCATCGTCCGCTGCAGCAAAGGTAAAGAGCGAGCCGGCGCGCGGTCCGAGCACCCGGCTCACGATGCCGGCCTCGCCCATCGCCATGCCGATCATGGGCAGGCTGTGCCGGGCGCTGAGCAGCGCGAGCATGGCGAGATTGTCAGACAGGTGCACTGCGGTAGAGACGATCTTGACCAGGTCGGGCTGGTAGCGGGTGAGGCGCGCCAGGTTCAGCGCCAGGTCGCGCGTGCCGGTGTAGTCGTGGTAGCTGAGCAGCAAGGCTGTGCCTGCCGCGCGCAGCGCCTCGCGAAAGATGCGGTGCTGGTCGAGGTGCATGGCGTCGGCCGACTCAAGCGCCAGATCGGCGATCGAGCAGCCGGCGCGCGACGCGGCTTCGAGCACGGCAAGCTCTCCGGCGAGGGAGCCGTGGAAGCCGCCACCTGCTTCGGTACGTCGACACGTCGCGATCAGCCTTGCCTCGGGGTGCTGGGTCCGCAGGTTCGCGAGCAGTGGAGGCAGCAGCAGCGGGTCCGGCAAAGAGTCAAGGCGCAGCTCGAGAAAGCCGTTTGCGCCGAGCGCGGCCGCGGCACGCTCGATCATCGCTGCCGGGGAGCGGGCAGTGATCGCCACGCAGACTCTATCGAGAGGTGTGCCCGGCCAGGGCAGCGGGTTGGATGGTGCGGGATTGGGCATCTTTGGGTGGATGCTACGGCAGCCCGCCTGTGGACGCAAACCCGTCCTGATCCGAGCCGGGTGAGGACGGGCTCGATGCGTTAGCCTGAAGCACAAGGTCGGCCCAAACGATGGTTCGGCGCGCAGAGAGGCGGAGCAGGCATGGCGGAGATGGAGCGGATGGCGGAGTTGCGGGTAGAGGGAAGCAAGAGTGAGACTGTGAAGGCCGCTGAGATCCGGGCCGGGAGCATCCGCCCCTGGCTGCTGGCCGACTCCGGGGCGCTCGAGGCGTGGGTCGCCGAGGCTCTGACGCGCCACCAGGCCGAGCTGGATACTCTGCTGGCCGAGCCTGGCCCACGCACTGCAGAGAACACCCTGCGCCGGTACGATGACGCCGTGGCCGAGCTTGGCGCGACCGGCTCGCTGCTGAACCTGCTCGACAGCGTGCACCCGGACAAGGCGATTCGTGATACCGCCCAGGCGGAGATCCAGAAGGTGGCGCAGGCAGGGGTCGCGCTGGGACTGAACCTGGGTGTGTACCGGGCGCTGAGCGAGATGACGCTGGCCGGCACCGGACGAGATGCGGGCTCAGCTCCTGCTGACGCCCAGGCGGATGCCGCGACCCGCCACTACGTGGAGCGTACGCTGCTCGGCTACCGGCTGGCGGGCGTAGATCGCGACCAGGCCACGCGCACGCGCCTGGCCGAGCTGCAGGAAAAGGCGACCCTGCTCTCGCGGCTCTGTTGCATTAACCGTGGCGGGGAAGGCAAAACAACGCCGAGGCGATAGGATGGGTCATGTTCAAGCGCCGGCGCTTTCCCGTTGAGATCATCCTGCTTTGTGTTCGCTGGTACTGCAAATACGGCATCAGCTACCGGGATCTGGTGGAGATGATGCAGGAGCGCGGCGTGGACGTAGACCCGTCCACGATCATGCGCTGGGTGCATCGCTTTGCGCCGGAACTGGAGAAACGGGTGCGATGGTATCAAGGCTATCGTGCGAGCTCCTGGCGGGTGGACGAGACTTACGTAAAGGTAGGTGGCCGGTGGAAGTATCTGTTCAGGGCCGTTGACAAGCATGGCCGCTTGATTGACTTCATGTTGGCAGATCGCCGTAATACTCGGGCAGCTCATCGTTTCCTGGGGAAGGCGTTGACAACCATGCGCCACTGGCCGCCGTCCTCGATCATCACGGATCAGCTGGGCTCTTACCCGAAGGCGATCCGCAGGCTGCAGCGAGAGGGCAAGCTGTCTGCCGACACCAAACATCGAACCTGCAAATACCTGAACAACATCATCGAAGCCGACCATGGCGCTCTTAAGCGCGTCATTCGTCCTACCCGAGGCTTTCAGACGATGAGGACGGCGGCCGCTACCATCAAGGGCTTCGAAGTGATGCGTATGATCCGGCGCGGGCATTGCCTCACATGTAAGCCGCGCGTCAAAGATGAGATCCGCTTCGTAAATAAGCTGTTCGACATCTTCTCTGTCGCTGCCTGACCGCAAGAAGCAGCGAGCCAAACTGCCGCCAGGCTGAGTTAATGCAACAGAGCCAAGAGCATGTGCTTGAGCTTCTCGACCAGCAGCAGGAGGCGTTCGATCTCGGTTGCGCGTGAGCTGAGCGTCGCGATGTATCGCTCATGCTGCGCCCTGAAGTGATCGTGCTGGGCTTGATGGTGGTCGCGCTCCGCCAGGATCATCGCCTTCAACGCAGCCGGGTAAAGCGCGTCCAGATCGGCCTCGTTGGGCGCTGAGAACATGAGCGGAGTATGTCATAAAGCAAGGCGGCTTAATAGAGGAAAAGCCGCATGAATACAGGAGATAACACTTAAACACTCATCACGAGTTCTGCCGTTCGAAGAGGCGCTCTCCAGTCGATTCCTTCCAGCAACATCGACAGCTGCGCACGGCTCAAAGATACAGTACCACTGCTTGCCTGAGGCCATACGAACCGCCCTCGTTCCAGCCGCTTGGCAAGCAGGCACAATCCGTCACCGTCAAACCAGAGCACCTTGACGATGTCACCGCGGCGTCCGCGGAAGACAAAGACATGACCGGACAACGGCTGCTGTTCGAGCACCGTCTGCACCTGGGCACTTAGACCATGGAAGCCGCGCGGGCCATGTCCGTGACACCGGCAGCAATCCAGATCCGGGTACCCGATGGAAGAGAAATCACGAGCGCAGACTCTTAAGCACCGCGCGCACAAGGGCCGGATCAACCCTGCCTTCCAAACTGATCCGGACCTCGCCAGGCAGTTCAATGTGAATCGCTCCGCACCGCTCGGGAACCACTTCGCCAGGCTCAGCCAGCGGGACCGCCTGGTCTTCTACGACGCTGACTGGCAGTAACTTCATCGCAGGTTCAGCAGAAACACCAAGCTTGCCGTCGCGATACAGCCGCCGCCACTGAAAGACCTGGTTCGCGTTTACTCCATGCTTCAAAGCAACGCGCGCGACCGAAGCACCGTCTTCCAGCGTCTCCTCCACCACCCGACGACGCTCCACGGTACTCCGTCGACGACGAGGACCCGCAACCAGCACACCGCTTACATCAACATCAACCATCCACACATCATCGCGTCAGATGAGTACCATGTACACGCGGCCAAGACAGGACGCTTACCTCTGTCCTGCAATCCCGCGCAAAGAAAAACGGCATGGCCTGAGGCCATGCCGTTCAAAGTTCTGCACCAATCTTCGCGCCAACTATCTGCGCTGATTGACCTAGGAATGTTTGTCTATTGATCTAAGCCAAGAATCGATCTCTTGCTCAAGCATCCCGGCTGATCGATCTGCCCATCCAGCTGTCTCGGTTAGTCGTTGACGCTCCCATCTATTCAGGCCGAAGTTCCCTACGCGCTGTCTCGACAATCCGCGGCAGATCGTTCGTCGTTATCACGCGAATCGTCTGCGCCTCCATCGTCTCCACCGCGAACCGGTACTCCGCAGTTACATCTTCATCCTCACTAGCCCCTCGCACCTGCTCCAGTGGCTCGATAACTGCCGTAAGCTGCAGCGAGGCTCCTTCCACGCGAGCCACTCCTTCGCGGATCGCCGGAATGCTGAAAGCCAGCACCTTGGCCAATTCGGTGTCAGTCTCGAGTGATACAGCATGGAACATCCGGATCACTCCGTTCGGACGGTAGGAACAGTCGATCCGTAGTGCGTCGCCGGGCCGCGTGTACAAAGCTGCCGGCACCCTCTTCCGCATCAGATCCCACACACCCTCCCGCTCAAACTGCGTGCGCATCGTTGCTAAGATCGTTGCCCTGCCACTTCGCTTTGCCACGCTCTGCCGCTTTCGTGGCTCCACGTACACACGCATCAAACTTTCGACCTCGGCGATCATCGACTCTGCTAGGCATCCCTTGCTCTCGGTAATCTGCAGCGTGTTCGAGAACGAATCCTCGATCATCTCCAGTACCGGCTTTACGCCCGCTTGTGCAGCCTCCATCAGCCGCACTCGCAGTTCACCTTCCAGCGCCTCGAGCATCGCTGTGTCCACATCCGGATCAACACAGCGCACGCGCGTCCAGTCGCGTGTAAACCGCAGCATTGGGTTTTGCTGCCCGCCGGCCTCCCGCAGCAACACTCCGATATTAATGAACTCGTTCCTCACAGCATCCGGCACATAGCGGATGAGGAAGAACTCGCACTGCTTCCTTTCGTTCACATCACCCTCTTGCCACCACTATCGTCCAGGCCCCAATCCACAAAGAGTCCCGTCTTCAACTTTCCCTCACCCACCATCCAATTCGGAAACGGTTCCCGGGATGACACACGAAACGATTCGATCAACTCACGCACCCGTGATCGACGCAGAAGCATTCGCTCCACCAACTCCTCCATCTCGCTGATTGCCCCCCCATACCACTCCGCGGGCACCTCATCCGCAACCAGCCACAGCGTCTCCGGCTTCATCGTCTCCACCCGGCTTAGCCAAGGCTCAAAACTCTCCCAGCCCGTCACTCTGCCATACACCAGATTCCGCGCGTAGACCCCTCTCAGCGGCGCATCGCTCAGGCTCCAGTCCCCTGCGTGAAAACAGTATCCCTGGTCGATGAACGCTGCTTGGTAGCGCCGCTCTCGCGGTCGTTTGTGAAACACTGCCTGGCGTCCGTTCGCGTTGCACGTCCACTTATCAAGCACCAGCATCCCGGCGAACTCGCTCAGGTTCTTCACTTCGCCGAGCTGTTGCTCTGGCAGGTAATCCACCGTCTGCCCCGGCATGAGCCCGCCCACCAGCCTTGAGCCGAACTGCAAACCCGGCTTGCATCGCTCTACTCCTTCCGCTCGCTCCAAACTTAACTCGCTCGTATTCGCAATCAGCCACTCTGAAACTTCCACCACATCGCACACCGGCACCGTTAGCCCCAAAGCGGCCGCCAGCTTGGTCGCCAGCATTTCATTGGCTAACACTCTCAAATTCTGCGGATTGTTCTGGAACTTCACCACATAGGCATGACCGTCCGCACCTAGCATCAAGTGACTCTGCGCCCCGCCTCGCATCTTCCGGATCTGCTGTGTTGCGACAACCGCCAACGCTCACCGTTCCTTTGCTTCGACATGCCAGATTGCTGTCCAAGAGGCCTTGAGGTAGCTGACCGCAAGATGCGTCACCGCTACGTCTAGAATCCGGTACTCTGCCCCGGGCTGCGACGCTAGATCAGCTCTCCGCGCGCAGCCAGCCCCATCGCCATCGCCATCACACAATCATCATGCATGCCCGCCTGCGCCCCAGTATTACCACTCCGCAGCCGCACAAAATGTCGACACTCCCTTAGGAGCCGCTCACTCTGGAACAACTCCGGCTTCTCCACCAGCGCCGCCCCGAGCCCGGCAATCATGCCTGGTCGAGAAAGAGAAGAAGTCAACCACCCATCTTGCCCGTGCTGCGTATAGATCCGCGCCACCCGGCACACACTCTTCGTATACGCCAGCACACCCGATCCGTGATTATTTCTCTCTACGACTAGCCACGCGTCGTTATACTCTCGCGCTAGCGCCGCAGCCGCCTGTGCCAACTCCAATACTGGCAGTCGTGCCTGCAATTCAGCACATTGTAACCCTGTTTCCAGCTCAATTACCTGGGCAACCGAGTAGTCGCCCTCCGACCCACCGCCTGCTGGATCTACCGCAACTAAGTATCTCCGCCCCGCAATCGGCGGAAACCACACCAGCAGCGTCCGATTAGCTCTCTGCTCGACCGGCGCTCGCAGCGCCGTCAACCTCGCATCGATTGCTGCAGTATCAAAGATGCAGCTGCCGCTCCCTGAAAAACAGCTCTCTGCATCTTCGGCGTACTCCTGCTTGGCGAGCCTGCGAAAGCCGGCTTTCAGCTGCCGCCTGAAGCCAATCTGCTCTAAGGTCAAGCCTTCTACCTCGACCAGGCTTTGCTCTTCCTCATTGAGCGTCGCACTCTCTACCGCCGCTGCGACATACGAGGGCTCCCACCACCAGGGAAAGAAATGCCTCACCATACCAGTATCGTCGGCCTGCATCCACTCCGTCCAAAAGCAGCCCTCGGCTCCATTCGGCGTCGATTCGAGAACAAGCTCCCCATGCGGCGCAAGCGCAGCCTTCAGCCCGTACAACGCTTCTGACGCATCCCCCGGCCATCGCGCTACCTCCGAGCAGTGCAGGTTCATGATTGTCAGACCCCGCCGTCAATCCCGTGCTCGCGTATACGGGTGCTGTAACAAAGCTGCCGCCTGTTGCCGACCCGATGCTTATCTGTACCTGGTTTGCACTCGGATTGACTGCCCGCGTGCTCTCGATGCCTTCCGGACTTACCGGCCCGTAGATCTGTATAGCCACCCGGTGGTGCGTTGCAATCTGACCAACATAAGGGTTGCCTCCATCGCTCGCCATATCCATCGAGCGCAGGCTGAAGGGCACCAGCAAAGAAGGAATAGGATCATATGGATCTCCCAGTGGCGTGTAAAATCCCACCTGGTTGGTGGCCGGGTTCGCCGTAGGTTGCTGAACGTCAGGAGCAAAGCCCGCTACAATCTCGCCGCAGAAGTTGGCATTGGCCTGGTTACATCCTGCCTGGTACCCGCCGACCGCCGTTGGCCCCTGGATCTGGTTCAGATGAACGTTATTAAATGTGACCGAGCCCCCAAAGCCTTCTGCGTATTGCTCAATCACCGTGCCAGCCGGCCACTGCGTCCCTGCTGGAGCTGTGCCTCCCCCTCTCCCACCCGATTGAATGTATAGGTTTCCATCGGAGGCAGAGCCGCCTATGTTTACAATTTCATACTGATTCTGCCGGACGCCGGGCACATACGCCGAAGCCGCCGTGCTCGCCCGGTTGTAATCCTGCGGCAAGAGCACATAGGGATAGTAGTCACCGTTCGAGATCGCCACATCCGCAGGATTGGTGTAATACTGCGGCATCCAGGACGTATCGTGCACGGCTACCGACAGGCCGGTGGCGGCAAGCGTTCCAGTCAGATAGGTCTGCTCGCCTTTGCCGCCCAGAATGTAGGCGCGATTGATCCTTGGTATACCGCCTCCATAAGAATCCTCATGGTAGAGATTTTCGAAATTGACTATGTCTCCGCTCCACACATGCACACCGGAAATAACGTCAGTGGACTTGATCGAGCCGCCGATGAAGGACAGATTGACAGCTTTATTAATGTGAATGGAGCCGCGCGGGTCAGGGTAAAGTATCGTTGGATTGCTAGCCGTTCCGGGACCGTTAAAGACGCCGTTCGTGCAGTTCACCGAGTAGCACCAGTGATTATTCCACGTGGGGCTGGAAGTGATATCCGCAGTTTGACCGGCACTCACAATCTGCGTGTTGTAGAAGTAGTCCTCGTTTGTGTCACCAGCCATAATGATCGGCCATCGTACTTGGTTGAACGAAGAGTCGTAGCTCACCATTCGCTCTGATGGGCCGTTCATCTGCAAGCCGCGGCCCCCAGTGTTTACAAAGTGCACGTCGCGCAGGGTGAAAAAGCCTAACTGCATCTCCAGCAGTGTGCCCGTTGTGAGCTTTCCTATTCCTGAGAGGGTTATGTTTTCCAATCCTCCAAAGCAGGTGAAAATAGTGCAGACGCTCCCGTTGTACACCGTAATGAGGTTGGCTGTAGCATTCGTCTCTTGCAGGATCGTGTTTGCCTTACTGTCACCGACCATGTGCATCGAACTCGGCAGTCGGATCGTGCCGTTGACCAGGTAGTGGCCAGGAGCAAGGTAGATTGTAGGGAACGAGGCATCGCCCGCGCTCGTTGAACTCGCGAGCGCAAACGCAATAGCGGCGCTGATCGCGGGGTAGGAGTCGCGTGTGCCCGTAGGATCGGCGCCGCCTGCAAAGTCCGGACTTCTCACGTCCACGCGCGGTAACTTGCTTATCTGATTTGCTACAGCGAGTGTTCCTGTCACTGTGCCGCCTGCGAGCGGTACCGCCGTCGCTACGGCTTGGTCAACGTAGTGTTTTGAAGAAGCTTGCTGGCTGGATACTGGATCACCTGCAAGTTGAAGCGGCCCTTGCAGGGTTCCACCGCTTAGGGATAGAAAGCTGCCCACCGTCGGACTGATCGAGGCCACAAGCGCATCCACGTAGCTCTTACTAACACTTTGAACGGCGACCGTGGCAGGCTGAAGCTGAGCCCGTACCGCAGCGATCGTAGCCGTACTCGTAGTGGGAACGGTCCAATACTCCTTGCTCACCGATCCATCGCTCAAGTGGTACACCGCCGTATAGTAAGAACCAGCAGGAAACGCGCCCAGGTTTGGCGCCAAAGTTACCGTCACAAAGCCGTCCGTGCCAATCTGCGCAGTAGTGTTTCCTGCCGCGACGGCAAGATTGTTTGCCGTTGTGAAGGCTGGCCAGCTTATCAGCAGGCTTCCGCTCGCGGGCGTTCCGTCCGCCCGGTACACTGTCCCTTGCACCGTCGTGGTGCTGACCTGAGGCTGGCCTGGCACAGCCATGAGCACCAGCAACGCCCCCACCATGAGCTTTAAGATTGTAAGTCCGGTGCTTTTCATCAGCTCTCCACTTGGCTTCATGCGTTTGCTTGTGTCGCCTTGTCCTGGATCCAGTACCACTAACCGCAAGCACAATCTAACTTTTTATTGCTTGGCTTTCAGCTGCTTGATCAAGATCTCTGCAAGACTCATTCGACTCACTCCTTCACCGGACTGATCCTGCTCCTCAAGAGCTTCCATCAAGCTGAATAACCATCTGGTGTGTGTGAGGCTGCCTGCCTTTGCCTTCTCGACGTTTGCGCGCATGATGTCCTGCGCCGCTTCGGTGACCTGTTTCAAAGCCTCTTCATGAAGCTGACGAGACTTTCTCAGGCCGCAGCGCGGCGCACGTATGCGCGTGCTACTTTCTCCGGCTGCAGTTGCGGCTGCAGTTGCGGCTGCAGATGCAGCTGATCCTCGCGTCCGGGTAGACTGCGTGTATTGAGCTCTGCTCTTCAATCAGACCATCCAGGCAAAAGAAGAGGGGCCCTCAGCGGGCCCCTTCCACAACACATCTACTAACTTAAGATTAGCACCGCAGATAGAAATGGTGTGCCAAAACCAACTCGATCTCGGCTGCCATCGCCATGTTTCGTAGCCACGTCAATGGAACTCGAAGTGGAGTGCCCGGCTTGAAATGTGCCAGTGGATAAGAGAGACACTGGACAAGGAGAGCATACTGCGCTACATTAACGCATCCAACGGCACAAAAGATCGGGCACTGCAGTACGCGATACCCTTTTCGCAGGTCAGCGTTCAAGCTGCTCGCATCACTCTCACCGCTTGCTCACTCACTCTCACCTCGTTCTAAGCACTCCTCCTGCGCACTCTTCGGCAACACTTTCCCGCTGCGACTGGTATGGCCTCAGCCGCGTTCCGGTTTGGGAAGACAAGTGCGCGTAAAGTCGGTTAGTCGCCCACGCTCTTGCGATTTCCTGTTAGATCGAGTGAAAGTAGTCCGAATTTACGCGGTGACCCAAAAGCGGTCAATTGCGGACAGAAACCAGAAGTTACTCTGAGACAGCCGGAAAATTCCCGTCTCGGGTTTTCTAAACAATCCCCACCTTGCGCTTGCCTTTAGGCAAAGTGCGTCCCCAGGGGGTGTATAGCTTTTTGGCAACTTCTCTCGCATGAACTTCTCTCAGTTGCAGGAACGGTTGCGACTGGAACTCATCCGCCGAATCGATCGCGAGCTGCTTACCGCCGCGTCCCTCTCTCGGCAGACGGGGCTACAGCAACCGCATATTTCTAATTTCCTGCGTAGAAAGCGCGGCTTTAGCGTCTCTGCAATGGACAGGGTCTTGGCCGCACTTTCGCTGAGTGTCGAAGACCTGTTGCCAAATGCCGCTCCGATTCCGCCTGCCTTCCCGGCTGGATCGCCGGACTTCATTCCCCTCGTCTCCGCTGCCAGCGCGATGAACGACGCTGTGATCTCCCCTTCGGCCGCCTTTGAACGTATTCAACTCCCTGCCGGCAGCCTGGATGATCTTCGCCTCCGCCAGCCTTTCCGCCGCCGCGACTGGCAGCGGTTCGTAGCGGTGGGCGTCACTCCAGCGCAGGCACGCCCCATGGAGCCAGTCCTTGCTGCAAACAACACCATCGTGCTTGACAGGCACTACACAGCCCTTGTCGAGCTCAATCCCGCCCAGCTCAACATTTACGCCGTTCGGCTTGAAAACAACCTGCTCTTCCGCTATGTCAGCTTCGAGGCCAATCGCCTCATCCTTCGTCCGCACGGGCTTAACTTCCCGGTGCAGTTGGTAGAAGTCGAGCCTCAGCTCGCACCCAGCGACCTCATCGTGGGCCGTATCTGCATGATCATGGCTCGCCGCTAGTCGAACTCCCACCCATCAGATTTGGTAGCATCTCCTTAGGGGATCTTTTATGGACCAGGCTTCAAACACCACCGGTGCGCGCCGCGATGAGGACATCGCGCTCGACCTGCTCAAGTTCGTTGCATCCACTACCAGCTTTATCCGGCCTCCTGCACCCTCTACCGGCTTTACCGCCGTCTCGGGCGCCAAACCTGAGGAGCAGGTCACCCAGCTTCTCGACCTCTACGGACGCTGCTTGCAGGCTGTCCATGGCACTGCGTCAGCTCCCGCCAAGGGAGTCGCGCGCTAGCACCCCGTTTGGCCCCCAACACCCCACTTCGCCTCGCGGTCTGCGGTGCCGGTGCTTTCGGCCGCAACCATGTCCGCATCTATCGCGAGCTTCAGGCCGCTGGCTTTCCCGTTGTGCTCGCCGCCATCGTGGAGCCCTATCCCTCCCGTGCTGACGTCCTCTCAAGCGAGACAGGCGTACCGGTCTTCGCCAGCATCGAGGATTGCCTCACGGCCGTTTCGCTGGATGCTGCATCGGTGTGCGTCCCGACCAGCGAGCACTACCAGGCAGCTCTCCCACTGCTCGCTGCCGGCCTGCACCTTCTCATCGAGAAGCCTTTTGCCTCCACCCTCGCTCAGGCTGATCAGCTCATTCACCTCGCCACCCAGCGTGGCTGCCTCATCCAGGTGGGCCATCTCGAGCGCTTCAATCCCGCTGTCTCTGCGCTCGCCGCACGAACCCACAGCCCCATGTTTTTTGAGGCTCACCGGCTTAGCCTGTTCAGCCCCCGCGCCCTGGACGTCGACGTCGTCCTCGATCTCATGATCCACGACCTCGACATCGTTCTCCAGCTCACCAACTCGCCGGTCCGTCAGGTTCATGCCGTCGGCCTGCCCATCCTTTCCTCCAAAGTCGATATCGCCAACGCGCGCGTAGAGTTCGAATCAGGCTGCGTCGCCAACTTCACCGCTAGCCGGGTAAGCACCGAGCGGGTCCGCAAACTACGCTTCTTCCAGCCCCACCAGTACGTCTCGGTCGACTACGCTCGGCAAGATCTGCTCATCATCTCCGTCGCGCCCCCAACTAACGGAGCGGTCCTGCAGTCCGGCGCTCCTGCGGACTCCGCCCCCACGCTCGGCTTCGAAAAGCCGACCATCGCTCCTGGGGAGCCTCTCCGTCTTGAAATCGAGTCCTTCCTGACCAGCATCTTTGAGGCGAGGACCCCGCAGGTGTCCGCGCAGCAAGGTCGCGATGCTCTGGCTTTGGCTCTGCAGGTCCAGGCCGCTATGGTTGCGCACGCCGAACACGCCGGCCTGGCCAGCTTGGCCAGGCCGCCACTCTTCTGAGCAACCCGGCGCATCGGCCAAGGCGAGCAGGCAAGGCGGCTGAGTCTCGCCTCCAGAACTCTCGGATTTCACTGGTGTAGGGAAAAGACAGGCGCTACCAAGACTCACCCTCTGCGCGCGCCTAGTTCCTCGCGTTCACACTAGCAACGCTCAGCACGGTCAACCTTAACCTCAAAAACCACGAGGCGGGACGAAACTCACTGTAGCTGCTGTACCTGCACACCCTCAGGCACCTTCAACTCGAACTGAGCATCCGTCAGCTGGCTATTCACAACCAGCTTATCCAGCGTAATCACGATCTGGTACTCTTCCTGCGGGCGCTTGATGGTGATCGTTTTTGGATAGCTCCTGCCGCCAAAATCGACAAAGGGCCCATAAATCGCCTCCGTCTCTACCGCTCCGGCTGAATTATAGGTGTCCTCCTGAAAAGGCATCAGGTTCACCCGGCTGAAGTGGATCACTCGCTCCTGAATCAACTGCTGGCTATGCTCTTTCTGCCGCACAATCGTTAGTTCATACTCCGGTATAAGCACGCTCTGGTGCGTCGCCGCGTCCTCGCTTTTGAGGCCGCCCTCGGTCAGCGTGACTAGCTCTTCCGGCGAAATCCTCCGAGGAATCATCGCATTGAAGAACATCCCGGGGCGCAGGTTTTCAAGCGCTTTCGGAGATGACTTGCTAATCTTGTTTGTTCCTTCAATCAGCTTGTTCTGCGACGGAATGTACAGCTCGAACGTCTTGCCGTCGCTGGTCAGCTCAAAGGCTCTCGACCGCAGCACCGGCACCAGCCCCAGCACCTGCACCGACTCCGGCTTTCGCAGCAGGATGAATCCACTTAGCGAAGTGTATTCGGTTACACTTCCCTTGTTCGCTCCGCCCACCGATGCCTGAAACTCCACCGTCGCATTCAGCGAGTCGATCGAGTCGCTCACCTTGTTCACCCGCGCTATCAGCTGGTCGGCCTCAGCACTGAGAAGAACCGGCGGCACCTTCGCCTGTTGCACTTTGTGCGTGCGCGCCAAACATCCGCCGAGGAAGGGAAGCAGGCACAGTACCAGTCTGAATTGGGATCGTTGCATGCATTCGGCGCCAGGTTTGAACCAGGCAGAACTCAAGTATACCGCCCTACCTCCCGCCCCCACCCCGCAGAGCCTGCCGGTAAGCAGCCACGTTCCGCTGATGCTCTTCAAGGGTAGCGGCAAACCGCGATGCTCCGTGCGGGTCACTCCCGGCTGCCACGAAGTAGAGATACGTCGTCCGCACTGGATCCATCGCTGCCTTGAGCGATACTTCTCCAGGATTGCAGATCGGTCCCGGCGGTAACCCTGTGTGCCGATACGTGTTGTACGGCGACTCCGCCACCAGGTCGCTCTGGTAGATTGTCCCTCGATACCGGCCAGCCAGCAGCGCCGCGTAGATCACCGTGGGATCGGTCTCAAGCGCCATCCCTCGATCCAGCCGGTTCAGCAGCACACTCGCAACCAGCGGTCTCTCAGCCGCAATCGGTGTCTCCCGTTCCACCAGCGAGGCAAGCGTCACCGTCCTATGCACATCACCCGTGATGCCCAACACAGCTGCCTGCTGATCAAACCGCCGCACCATCGCGCCCAACATCTGCTCAGCCGTCGAGCTGGGCGCGAAGTGATACGTGTCTGGGAACAGATAACCCTCCAGGCCTTTCGCTTCTGGATCAAGCGCACGGACCATCTCCCCGTGCTTTTCCGCAGCCTCCAGGAATCCTTTATAGGTGCCCAGCTTTGCCGCCTGCACCCTCTGCGCGATGTCAAACAGGTTCGCGCCCTCCGGGATCGTCAGCGTCAGCGTGTACACCTCGCCCCGCGCGATCTGGTCATACACCGATCCCACTCGGCGAGGCTCGGCAAACCGGTACTCGCCCGCCTTCAGCCGCCCACCTCGCACCAGTCGCAATGCCTCAAAGGCATACCGGCTCGTGATAATCCCGCTTTTCTCAAGCTGCGCCGCGATCCCCCGCGACGAAGTGCCCGGGGCGATGACCACGAACGTCTCCAGCCGGGGCCCCGCCGGCCAGTCAAACACATACAGCGCATACCCGGCAGCCGCTACCACCCCGCACAGCACCAACAGCAGAAACAAACGGCGCAATCGCTCCACTCCCCACTTCCAAACGGCTCATGAGCTCTACTCGAAATTGTACGGCCGCTGCTGCTTTGCCCGACCCTCTAGCTCGCGTCGTACCATGACCCATGCACCCGGCAGGTCCTCCCGATCCACCTCGACCCGAAACCTTCACGCTCGTGGGTCCACCCTCCCCTGACCGGTTTATGGGCCTCGACGTCGGGGACCGCCGCATCGGCGTAGCCATCTCCGATGCTCTCGGCCTTACCGCACAGCCCGTGCTCACCCTCGTTCGCACCAACCGCCGCCACGACCTCCGCTCCCTGGCCCGCCTTGCCCGTCGCCATCACTGCCGCGCCATCATCGTCGGCAATCCGCTCTACATGTCTGGCGACCTCAGCCCTCAAGCCACCAAGGCTCAAGACTTCGCTCGCCTTGTGCACCAGGAGACCCAGCTTCCCCTCTACCTGTGGGACGAACGGCTCACCACCACCGAGGCCCATCGCCATCTCCGTGCCGCCGGTCGCCCCGGCTCCGCGCATCGAGAAGTCGTCGACCAGGTTGCTGCCGTCCTCATCCTCCAGGCTTTCCTCGACGCCCAGGCGATTGCCCCACGCTCTCCTTTCCTGCCGCCCGCCTGAGACCTCCACCTCTTTGTGAATCAGCTGCCAGATCACCCCGCGTATAATCGTTATTTACCACCAGACGGCGATAGCCGCTTGACTCCTTCATCCCCCGGGAACCGCTTCAATGCCTGAACAGACCAGCTCCATACCGGAGCACATCAAAAAGAAATTGCTCGACGAAATCCGCCTGCTCGAACATGAACTCGCCCACGAGCTCCCCCAGGAGATCAAGAAGGCTGCTTCCCTCGGCGACCTGAGCGAAAACGCCGAGTATCACATGGCCAAGCAGCGCCAGGAGTTTGTCAACGCCCGCCTCGGCCAGATGAAGAAGCGCATGGGCGAGCTCGCCCTGGTCAACTTCTCCAACATTCCCCACGACCGCATCGCCTTTGGCTCAAAAGTTTCCGTCTTTGATTCCACCAAGGACGAAGAGCTCGAGTACAAACTCGTCACCAGCGAAGAGTCCGACGTCACCAAGGGCCTCATCTCCACCACCTCCCCCATCGGCCGCTGCCTCATCGGCAAGCAGGTAGGCGATATTGCGACCGTCGTGACGCCCAACGGCAAACGCGAACTTGAGATTCTCAAGTTCACCACCATCCACGACGAAATTGGCTGACCGCGTGAGTCCCCTAAGCCGCGCCTCGTCCCGGACTTCAGAACCTCGCGTCTCGCAGCCCGCGCCCCGCGCCGTTCCACCTCCGGCTGCCGTTCAGACCTCACCGCACACTCAAACCCATACCCACTCTCATACTTGGACCGGCTCCTTCGGCCGCGCCTGTGCTGTCCTGCTCCAGGCCATCGTTAACGGGCTCGCTCTCACCCGCATCTCTCCCAACGTCCTCACCTTCATCGGCTTGGTCATCAACACGGTGGCTGCCATCCTCTTCGGCTATGCCAGCGAGCACAACTTCGTGCGCATGTTCCTCTACGCCGGCCTCGTCTTGATCGGCGCCGGCATCTTCGACATGGTTGACGGCCGCGTCGCTCGCCTCACCAACAAGGTCACCCTCTTCGGCGCCTTCTTTGACTCGGTCATGGACCGCTACTCCGACGTCGCCATCTTCTTCGGCCTGCTCGTCTACTACGCCCGCGGCAACCGCTTCTTCTACGTCGTCCTGGTCGCCTTTGTCATGGTCACCTCGCTCCTGGTCAGCTACACCCGCGCCCGCGCCGAAGCCCTCATCGGCAAATGCAAAGTAGGCTTCATGGAGCGCCCCGAACGCGTCGTTCTGGTCATCATCGGCGCCCTCTTCAGCCGCTGGGGCGTCATGGCCCCCGTCCTCTGGACCCTAGCTGTTCTCTCCACCATCACCGTCATCCACCGCATCCGCTACACCTACGAAATCACCAAACAGATGGCCTCTGATCACTGAGAGCCGCGGTGCTTACGCCCATGAAGAGACAGTATGTCTGACTCCGGGAGTCCGATTAACATCCAGGCCCTACTGGATCAAGCAGACGGCATGTTGGGCTATTTCAACCAGCAAGTGCTCGCCTCATATAGAGCTGAGTCCGAGAAGTACGAGTTAAAGACAGACTCATTTGAAGGCCAAGTCACTTTAACCAGAAGTTATTCTGCCGAACTCGAGAGGGCAGGAGACACCGACAGGTACTTGGACGTCCGCTTTGGATATCGCACACTCGAGACCGGTGACTTGGCGATAGTTGTTTGGCGTCCCGATATTTTCACTGCTAGCAAGCACCTGAGTAGTTGGCGTGGCTTCCATCTGGAAGACCCTTGTTGGACCCGTACTCAAGACGATCGCTTCACGAAGTGGGTTGCACGGTACCTACTTGGCTCCTGGGACATAGATAATGGGCCCAAGCACTATATCGGGGAAGCGATCGACACGATTAATGGCTTGACGATGGAAGCCGTTGGCATTGCGCTCTACAAATACCGCATCGATTCCTCACTAGCTTATCCGGCAGCAGAAAACAACCATCGCTATCAGGACGCGCACGCGACTTTGTACGGCTATCTAATAGACGGCTTGAGCAAAGAGTGTTTAGAGAAGATCGCCAGATATCTAGGCCGAAACGAAAACTTTCAAAACGATAAACCCCTTAAGGCTCTTAACCGCCTCATCCCGCAACTGGCCAAAGCCTCTGCGTTCGCCGCAGCGATGTCTACAGTTTTGGAGCAGCGTCGCCTTGCATCACACTCAGTTCGTCCGTCCGCTGTGCACTTCTCCGCATTTTCAACTTTCACGCGAGACTTGGGAGCCTGCCTGGCTGGGGTTCACGAACTTCAATCGATACTAGAGACTCTTCTTGGCATGAATGCGACGGCCGCTCGAAAGCGCCATGAAGCAAAGGCAAGGCTGCCAAACATGGACAGGCCGGTCCAGCGGTTGGCATCGGTGTTGGATGCGTTTCAGATGGTAGGCAAGACAATCAGCAAGATTGAAGTGGCCGAGCGCGAGGAGTGGAGTGACGTACACAACAGTGAAGTGCTCGTGATTCACTTTACCGACGAAAGCATCCTCGCAAGCGATAGTGGTTCGAATGTGAAGAACATCACTTCGCAACGAAATGATCTACGTCCTGAGGATATTCACATCGACTTCAGGCTGAGCTGGGTGCCTCTTTTGACCAAGAAAAACGCCAAAGATGACCGATAGCCGGGTGCCCCAAGTCTCGCCCTTGAGACCTGGGTTTCGTATCGCAGGGCGATCCTTCCAGACATCGCAGGAGCGAGAACTATCAATTCATCCTCATCCAGACGGCCTTCGCCCTCGACGCCATTGATGTCGCCGTAACGTTTACTTGCCGCAGGTGCGCGCCTATTCTGGGAAGCATGGCACACCTACAGGAATCGCCCGCGATAGACTGAATTTATCGCCCACTGGTCGAAATCCACTCTCGCAAGCTCAGCGGAGCACCCATCCTCAAGGGAACCCTGATGCCTGCTGACAATGTGCTTGAGAACTACGAAGGAGGCTCGTCGGTGGAGGAGATTGCGGAAGACTTCGACATTCCTGAACCTCTATCCGTAGCCTGCTAGCATACGAGGCCAAGCGCAACCCGGCTCTCAAGCTGTGAAGCCGTTGTTCGACCATAATGTCCCGAGACAGTCGCGCCGGTCGCTGCTTGGCCATGAGGTTCATACGGCAAAAGAGATGGGCTGGGCGGAGCTTGAAAACGGGGAGTTGCTGGACGCGGCACAGGGCTCCGGCTTCGATGGCATGATCACGGGCGATGAGCGCCTATCGCAAGAACAGAATCTCGAAGGGCGAAGCCCGGCTCTCGTCGTTCTTGGGACAACGGACCGCAAACTGCTCGAACGCCATACGGCGCCTGTTGTCGCGGCTGTAGAAAGGGTGACGCCTGGAAGTTTTGGGCCCTGCCCGGTCCACCCGGTAAAATCAAACCCTGATGCCCACCAACCCAATCCTGCTCGTCCACGGCGGTGCCTGGGCCATCCCCACCTCCCTCCGCGAAGCCCACGAAGCAGGCGTTCGCGCCGCCCTCACCACCGGCTACGCCTTACTAACCCAGGGAGCCTCCGCCCTTGACGCCATTGAAGCCGCCGTCTCCACCCTTGAAGACGACGACACCTTCGACGCCGGCCGCGGTGCCTTTCTTACCCGCGATGGCCGCGTCCAACTCGACGCTCTCCTCATGGACGGCGCAACCCTCCGCGCCGGCGGCGTAGCCTGCGTCGAGCACCTCCGCAACCCCATCCGCGCCGCCCGCCTCGTTCTCGAGCAAAGCCCCCACGTCTACTTCGTCGGCCCCGGCGCCGAAGCCTTCGCCGCCTCCAAAGGCATGCCCCTGATCGACAACAGCGACCTGGTCATTGACCGCGAGCGAGCCCACCTAGCCGAGGCCCAGCGCAAAGAACAAGCCGGCCTTCCCGACCTCACCTTCGCTGGAGCCAGCGCCAACTCATCCAGCACAGCCTCTGCAGCGGAAGGCACACTCGCCGACGCGACAATCGGCCTCCCGGTAGCCGGCACCGCCGCCCTCCTCGACTCCCACGACACCGTAGGCGCCGTCGCCCTCGACATCCACGGCAACCTCGCCGCCGCCACCTCCACCGGTGGCACCCTCAACAAAACTCCCGGCCGGGTCGGCGACTCGTCGCTGATCGGCTGCGGCTGCTACGCCGACAACCAATCCGCCGCTACCTCGCTGACCGGCTGGGGCGAGCCCATCATGAAACTGGTCCTCGGCAAGTGGGCCGTCGACCGCGTAGCCGCAGGCGACACGCCCGCTTACGCCGCCCGCGCCGCCATCCGCTACCTTCATGCCCGACTCAGCGGCCACGGCGGCATCATCCTCCTTGGCCCGGACGGTCAGTACGGCATCGCCCACAACACCCCCGGCATGGCCTGGGGCGTAGCCGAAGCGGCCGGCTTCCGCACCGGTCTCTCGATCCTCACGGAGACCCCTTAATCCCCATGCTCGTCCTCGCCTCCGCCTCGCCCCGCCGCCAGGAGCTCCTCGCCCAGGCCGGCTACTCCTTCACCGTCCAGCCCTCTGCGATCTCCGAGCTCCAGCATCCTGGAGAGCACCCCATCGCCTTCGCTTCTCGCCTGGCGCGTGAAAAAGCCGAAGCCATCCAGGCCACTCTACCCGACGCGCAATCCTCGCTCATCCTAGGCGCCGACACCATCGTCATCGCTACAAATGGAGAAGTCCTCGGCAAGCCCGCCAACTCCGCCGACGCCGCACGGATGCTCTCGCTCCTCTCCGGCACCACCCATCAGGTGGTTACCGGCCTCTGCCTCATCTCCCCGAAGCGCACCGAAGTCGCAGCGGAACTGACCTACGTCACCATGCACACCCTCTCGCCGGAAGAGATCGCCGCCTACATCGAGACCGATGAGCCCTTCGGCAAAGCGGGCGCCTACGCCATTCAGGGCCGAGCTGCCCGCTGGGTCCCACGTATTCACGGCTGCTACTTCAACGTAGTCGGCTTGCCTCTGGCGCTGGTTTCGTCCATGCTCGAAGCCGCTGGCTGTTCAAGCTAGGCTGGCCGCCCTTTCGGCCTTCTACTTCGCCGATGTTACGAGTCAGGTACCTACAAGGCCTCAATTTAGAGAACTGTGGCAAATCTGCAACACTACCCATCACACCGGCAGCGTTACCCTTCCTCAAAGACCGATCCGAAAACGTCATCGTCCCTTCACGCCAGACGTAGGGGCGTCGTCTAAGGCAGGTAGCATTGCAGGACCCCGGCTTCTACGAGCAAACCATTGGCGCGCCACTCTCTTTCTCCGGCATTGGCCTTCATAGCGGTGCTCCGGTCTCCATGCGACTGCTCCCCGCCACCGCCGGCTCCGGCATCGTCTTTCGCAGAACTGACCTTGATAATTTCGAAATCTCAGCCACTGGCCGCAATGTCGCCAAGGTCAGCTATGCCACCAGCCTGATGCGCCAGGGCGTTCTGATCTCTACCACCGAACACCTGCTCTCCGCCTTCATCGGCATGGGCATCGACAACGTCATCATTGAGCTCGACAATCTCGAACTTCCGATCCTCGACGGGTCGGCGCGACCGTACGTCGAAGCCTTTCTCCAGGCTGGGCTCAAAGTGCAGCGTCGGCGCCGAGAATACCTGCGCATCCTTAAGCCGGTCGAGGTCAGGGAAGGAAAGAAGTTCATCGGGGTCTATCCCGGTGAAGGCTACAGCATCTCCTACCAGATCGACTTCGCCGCGCCCATCGGGCAGCAGGCTTTCTCCGTCGACCTGGCCAGCCGTACCTACGACTCCCAGATCGCTTCAGCGCGTACCTTCGGCTTCAAGGAGGACGAGCAGAAGCTACGCGACATGGGCTTGATCCGCGGCGTTTCCGACGCGAGTGCCATCATCGTCACCCAGACTGGAGTCCGGAACGGGCCCCTGCGCTACGAAGATGAATTTGTCCGGCACAAAGTCCTCGACCTCATCGGAGACCTTGCGCTGGTTGGCCATCAGATCCTCGGCAGAGTCGTCGCCGAGCGCGCCGGCCACGCCATGCACACCGCACTGGTCTCGCGCCTGCTGCGTGACCGCTCCGCCTGCACGCTGGTCACGCTTGCTGCTACCAAGGGCAGCGCCACTCAGACAACGTCGCAGCTGGCGACCGCGTAAGGAATAGATTGTGCTCGGCATCGGACAAAAGAAGAACGCTGAGGGTCCACCTTGAAACCTTCAACCGGCTCAAGTGTGCAGCTTATCAACGACAGTGGACCCGAATGAGTCCAACATCAGGCAAAGACAAGGCACTGCGGCTTAGTGAGAGCTACCTGTACTGCCTGATCGGCTAACCGCCCGCTCTGCTCATCCCGCTTGATCACCGCGATCTCGTCCGACTCTTGATTCGCCACCAGCATCCATCGCCCTGAAGGGTCTAGCGTGATGTCCCGTGGTACCTTGCCTCCGCACGTGCTCCGATTCAGCAATGTCAACTGCCCAGTCTCCAGCGCCACTGAAAACGTCACCAGTACGTCGTAGTAGCGGCACGCCGCATAGGCAAACCGTCCGCTCGCGTCGAGCACTATTTCGGACGCCTGCGCCCTGCCTGTAAAACCTTTCGGCGTAAGCGCCACTTGCTGCCGAGTCGTCAGCGTGCCCGCCGCCTCGTTCCACTCAAGCACCGCGACCGCCGCACCCATCTCCAGCACGCAGTACGCCCACCTACCGTTGGGATGAAACCGGAGCGCTCGCGGCCCAGAACCGGCCGGCGCCTTCCATACCGCAGGCGTACCCGCCGTCAATCGTGCCGTGGCTGCATCGAGCCGGTAAATGTGGATTACATCCAGCCCAAGATCGTTGAAGAACGCATAGGCTCCACTCGGCGATGCAATCGCCCGGTGCACGTGCGAGGTCTCCTGCCTGTCCTTGTTTGGCCCATGCCCCGTGTAGTGAAACTCTGACACGGCAGGGCTCAGCACTCCGCCCGACTCGATCCGGAACGAAGCCGCGCTGCCGCCCCCATAGTTGGCGCAAAGTAGCGTGCGTCCGCTTGGGTCAACACCCACAAAGCAGGTCCCCCCGCCCCCAGAAGTCACGCCGTTGATCGCGGTGAGCTGCCCGGCTCCAGGCCCGATCCGGTAGCTGCTCACCCCGCCCGACTTAATCCCGTGGAACAGGTCCACTTCATTCGCGGTAAAAAGATAGGCTCGATCCGGCGAGAGCGCCAGGTAGGTAGGCGACGCCACCTCTGCCGCCAGTCCAATCGGCGTCAGCCGACCGGCATCGGCGTCCCAGTGGTAAGCGTAAACCCCCTTGCTGCCGCCACCGGTTTGCGTTCCAACGAACATCGTCACAGGTCTCCTGCCTCCTTGCAGTGGACCCCCGGCTTGACCCAAAGCAAACGCCCTCTCACCCGCGAAGCTTGGAAGCAGAGAATGCAGAGCCAGGCCCGAGCCTCCAGTGATGACACTCTTCAGAACCTTGCGACGGCTTACCCTCTTCATAGCAACTGCCTCCTCCTACCTTGCTCAACGCTTCAACTTCGTGGTGAAACGCGCCTTCACAGTCGGCGGGTTTAATGCAGCCGCGCTCTCTGCCCGTTTTGCCAGCTTCACACGTGCAAGCGGGCGCTGCCTCAAAAACCGCCGGCGAGCTCTGCCAGCGCCGACTGTTGTTCACGCCGATGCTCACGAACCCGCTCTGCGATCGCATACCGCAGCATCTCCACTCCCTGGCCGCTCACTGCCGAGATCTCATAGAAGGCCAGCTCGCGCCGCTTGGCCATCGCTCGCACCCGCTTCAGCTTTTCCGGATTCGCCACATCCGCCTTTGAGGCCGCGATCAGCACGGGCTTCTCCGCCAGCCCATGCCCAAAGCTCGCCAGCTCTGCCGAGATCACCTTGTAGTCCTCGAGCGGATCCTCACGGCCGCTTCCATCTGAAACATCAATCAGGTGCACCAGCACGCCAGTTCGCTCGATATGCCGTAGAAACTGCACGCCCAGTCCAGCCCCCAAGTGCGCCCCTTCAATGAGACCTGGGATATCGGCGACCACGTAACTCTCTTCGTGCGGTGGTTCACCGACTGTCACCACGCCAAGATTCGGCTCAAGCGTGGTAAACGGGTAATCCGCAATCTTTGGTCGTGCCGCCGAGATCCTCGCGATCAGCGTCGACTTGCCGACGTTCGGGTATCCTACCAGTCCCACGTCTGCAAGCAGCTTAAGCTCCAGCCGGAAGTTAAGCTCCTCGCCCACAAAACCCATCTCATGCTCGCGTGGAGCCTGGTGCGTCGATGTCGCGAAGTGCTGGTTCCCACGGCCGCCGCGGCCACCATGGGCTATAACAACCCGCTCGTCGGCATGCTGGAAGTCATGGATCAGTTCGCCCGTCTCATCGTTATAGAGTGAGGTTCCCACCGGCACCTTCAGCACGACGTCATCGCCATCCCGACCGCTGCAGTTAGAGCCCTCGCCGTGCCGCCCACGCTCCGCCTTGTGCTCCGGGTTGTAACGAAAATGAATCAGCGTGTTGTGCTGCTGACTTGACTCCATAATCACGTCGCCGCCGCGGCCGCCATCGCCGCCCGAAGGGCCGCCCTTCGGCACGAACTTCTCCCGACGGAAAGCCATGCATCCATTACCGCCGTCACCGGCTTTTACCCGTATTCGCGCTTCGTCTATAAACATTTATCTCTTTCAGTGTAGTCAATCCGCTATCCTCAAACCACGATTCCGCCACTCTTTCTCCTAGCAGCAGCGACCCACTCGGCCGCTGACGGCTTTGCTGCGTGAGCGACCCGGAACATAAAGTTAGACACAGAAGCAGCCACACGACGAAGCTGGCGCCACGTAGCGCCAGCCACTGATGTGTTCCGCCCTCTCTTCTCCAGAATCACTAGGCCCGGCATACCGTTTCCTGCCTGGGCTCCGCGTTCGCGACTCTGGAGAACGTACGTGATTAAGATCGTCAAGCGCCTTCACGGCCGGGTTGGCCCACTCTGGCTCCTGCCTCTGCTCTTCGCCCTCGTCCTGGCCGCTTGCGCCCAGTCTCTGGACTCCGGCGCGATTGAAGGTACAGTTCTCGACCTCACCGGCAAACCGATTGCCGGCGCGCACCTGCAACTCACCAACCCAGCCATCGACCGGACCGAATCGATGACCACCGACGCCAGCGGCGCCTTCCGCTTCAGCGGGCTCGCACCGGCAAATTACCTCGTCGATATCTCCTCGTCCGGCTTCGCCTCCTGGCAGTCGCATGCCTCCGTCCAGATCGGCAGCGTCACCACGCTGAAGGCGGCTATGGCCGTAGCCGGCACCCAGCAGTCGGTCCAGGTCCAGAGCTCGGCTCCGGTGCTGGACACGACCGACGCCACCGTTGCCACCACCATCGACGCCTCGGCGGTCGACAACCTTCCCTCTAGCGGCCGCCGCTGGTCCAACTTCGCCCTGCTCACCCCTGGGGTCACCCCGGACGCCGCCGCCGATGGCCTGCTCAGCTTCCGCGGCATCGGCGCGCTGCTCAACAACAATACCGTCGACGGCGCCGACAACAACCAGGCCTTCTTCTCAGAAGAACGCGGCCGCACCCTGGTCGCCTACTCCACCAGCCAGGCCTCGGTGACAGAATTTCAGGTCAATGTCTCCAACTACTCTGCCCAGTACGGCCGCGCCGCCGGCGGCGTCATCAACACCGTCACCCAGTCCGGCACCAACGCCATCCACGGGCAGCTCTTTACCTTCGACCGCAACAGCGCCTGGGCCGCTGCCAATCCGTTCACCGCGGTGACCACCCGTGGCGCTGACGGCACCTTTTCGACCACCAACGTGCGCACCCGAGATACCCTGCTCCAGGGCGGCCTCGCCATCGGCGGCCCTATCCTTCACGACCGCCTCTTCGGCTTCTTTACCTACGATCACTACGGCCGCAACTTTCCCGGCATCGCCCGCGCCAGCAATCCCACTAAACTCTTCGCCACCCCCAGTCAGCAGACCATCCAGACCCTCGCTGCCCGCCTCAACGTGCTGCCCGCGCAGGCTCTGGCCAGCTACAACACTGTCCTCACCGGCCTCAACTCGCTCCTCGGTGACGTCCAGCGCAACGCCCAGCAGGACATCTTCTTTCCGAAGCTCGACTGGCAGCTCAGCGAGCGAAATCACCTAACCGTCCAGTACAACCGCATGCGCTGGAACTCGCTCAACGGCGTCCAAACCTCGCCGTCCGCTCTCTATGGCATTGCCAGCTTCGGCGACAGTATCGTCAAGGAAGACGCGATTATCGGCCGCTGGGCCTTCTTTCTCACGCCCAACCTGCTCAACGAAGCCAACTTCCAGTACGGCCGCGACCTCGAGAGCGAGCTCAGCAGCCAGCCCGCGCTCTTCGAGCAGAGCTTCTCGCACAACATCTACGGCCGCCCTCCCCAGGTCCAGATCTCCACCTACGGCTTCAGCTTCGGCAAGCCCCCGGTGCTCGATCGTGCCGCCTATCCCGATGAACGCCGCGACGAGCTCATCGACACCCTCACCTGGGTCCACGGCCACCACACCATCAAGACCGGCTACGAGGTCAACTACGTCAACGATTACTCCGACGCCCTCTACAACGCCAACGGAACTTACGTCTATACCGACGTCATCGGCTTTGCCACGGACTATCTCTCTCCCAATCACTGCGACGCCTCCTCTACCGGCGTCGGTGTCCTGCCCTGCTACTCCTACTACCGGCAGGGTGTTGGCCCCACCACCTTTCAGTTCCAGTCCGTCGACTACGCCGGCTTTGTCTCCGATGAGTGGAAAGTCTTTCCCCGCCTCACCCTCTCGCTTGGCCTGCGCTACGAGTACGAGCAGCTGCCCAACACCAACGTCAACCTTGTCAATCCTGACATCCCGCGCACCGCCTTTCTCCCCCATGACAAGAACAACTATGGTCCCCGCATCGGCGTCGCCTGGGACCTGACCGGCAGCGGCCACACCATCCTCCGTGCTGGCGTCGGCACCTACTACGGCCGCATCATCAACTCAACCGCCCTCAGCGCGCTCACCCAGACCGGCGCCTCCACCGCCCAGCGCTCTTACTACTACAAGCCGCTCGATCTCGGCGCCCCACCCTTTCCCTACGTCTTCTCAAGCACCCCAGTTACCACCGTCTCGCCCAGCGCCGCCTACTTTGACGCGCATTTCCAAAACCCGCAGATCCACCAGACCGAGGTCTCGCTCGAGCAGGAGATTGGCCACCACACCAACCTCACCCTCGCCTATCTCGGCAGCTACGGCCGCGAGCTCCCCGACTACATCGACAGCAACATCGATCTGACCTCCATCGGCTCCATCACCTACCAGGTCGTCGATGCCACCAAAACCGGCGTTTTGCCCGCCGGTACCTACACCTCGAAGTTCTTCACCACCCGCATCAACCCCAATTACCAGCAGATCACCGACATCTTCAGCGAGACCAACTCCAAGTACCAGGCAGCCGTGCTGCGCGTCGACCATCAGATGACCCGCGTCCTCGACCTGCATGCCAGCTTCACCTATTCGCACGCAGCCGACTTCAATCAGAACGCGACCTCCTTTAGCGACGCCAACGATGTCCTTGACCCCACCAACCTGCGTCTCGAGTACGGCAACTCCAACTTCGACATCCGCAACCGCCTCACCGGTGGCATGGTCCTTCATGCCCCCTGGCGCGTCCGCGGCCTACTCGGCGAACTCGCCAATGGCTACGAGATCGCTCCCACCGCCGAGCTGCGCGATGGCCTGCCTTACTCCATGCGCACCGCGGGCGCCGTTCCATCCACCAAGTACGTAGACACCGTGCTGCGCACCGAAACTCTCAGCGGACTCGGCGCCAGCATCAATGGCTCAGGCGGCGACAACCGCATCCCCGAGGTCGGCCGCAACACCTATCGCTACCCCTCGATCAACAACGTTGACCTGCGCCTGGCCAAGCGCACCCGCCTCAATGAGCGGGTGGAGCTCGAAATCATCGCCGAGTCCTTCAACTTGCTCAACCACACCAACGTCACCAGCCTGGACACAACCGGCTACACCATAACCGGCGCGAGTTCACTCACAAGCCTGCCGAAACTCACCTGGCAAGACGGAGGCGCCAAAGGGACGGGATCTGAATTCGGCACCATCACCAACGGCAACAACACCAGCCTCTACCATGATCGTCAGCTGCAGGCAGCCTTCCGGCTCCATTTCTGATCCGGGCGCCTCTCAAGAAAGTCAATCCACCTGGCGCGCCCATGGTGGGCTCAGAACCTGTCCACCATCCCACCCCACAGTCGCCCTTCAAGTCAGCCTCCCTCTACTTCTACTCACGGCTGGCACCCGAGCCGTCCGTCTCGCTCTTGCTTACAATAAGAAGTGTCCATGACCTACACCGAACACTACGACGTAGCCGTCGTCGGCGCCGGCCACGCGGGCTGCGAGGCCGCCGTTGCTGCAGCACGTATGGGCCTGCGCACCGCCCTCTTCACCCTCAATCTCGATCTCATCGCCCAGATGTCCTGCAATCCCGCCATCGGCGGCATCGCCAAAGGCCATCTCGTGCGCGAGATCGATGCCCTCGGCGGCATCATGGGCGAAGTCGCTGACTCGGTCGGCATCCAATTCCGCCTCCTCAACACCTCCCGCGGCCCGGCAGTCTGGAGCCCCCGCGCCCAGTGCGACAAAGCTCTCTACCGCGTCGCCATGCGCCGCCTGCTCGAGAACGAACCTAATCTCCACATCAAGCAAGCCGAAGTCGTTGATCTGCTCTTCTCCTTCGATCCAAGTGCGCCGCAGGCGAGTCCACCCCCCACGAAGTGGGCGCCAGCCGCGCAGGCGGTCTTGCCCTCAAGCCCTCAGGCCTCAGATGCCCGCAGGCGTGTCCTCGGCCTCAAACTCCGCGATGGTCGAAGCATTTGCGCCCACTCGACCATCATCACCACCGGTACCTTCCTCAACGGCCTCATCCACTGTGGCGAGCAGCAGTACCCGGCGGGCCGCTCCGGCGAGCCGGCCTCAGTCCTGCTCGGCGAAGCCCTCAAGCGCCTCGGCCTCCGCAACTGCCGCCTCAAGACCGGCACCCCGCCTCGCCTCGACGGTCGCACCATCGACTGGACCAAGTTCGAAGAGCAGCCCGGCGACCCGGACCCGACCCTCTTCTCCTCCCGCACCACGTCGCTCCCGCTGCGCCAGATCTCCTGCCACATCGCTCACACCACGCCCGAGACGCTGCGCATCATCCGCGAAAACGTCCACCGCTCCCCGATGTACTCCGGCGCCATCGAGGCCATCGGCCCACGCTACTGCCCGTCCATTGAAGACAAGGTCGTCCGCTTCCCCGACAAGGACCAGCACCAGTTCTTCCTAGAGCCCGAGGGTCTCGACACCCACGAGGTCTACGTCAACGGCATGTCCACCTCGTTGCCCATGGAGGTCCAGGCCGCCATCGTCCACTCCATCCCCGGCCTCGAACACGCGGAGATGCTCCGCCCCGGCTACGCCATCGAATACGACGCCATCGACCCCACCGAGCTCGACCGCAGCCTGCGCGTGAAAAAGTTTGAGGGCCTCTACCTCGCCGGCCAGATCAATGGGACAAGTGGCTATGAGGAAGCGGCATGCCAGGGCCTGATGGCCGGCATCAACGCCGCGCTCGCCGCCCGCTCTGCGAAGCAAAGCCAGACCGCCTACGCGGCTGGCGGCCACTTCGTGGCAGGTGTTCTGCCCGCGGCGCCTCAGGACGAGTCCTGGCCCGAAGGGCAGTCAGCCTGGACGGCAGGTCCCGCCAGCCGCATAGGCGGTTCGGCTCCTGTGTTCACCCTCGACCGCACCGAAGCCTACACCGCCATCCTCATCGACGACCTCATCTCCAAGGGCACCAACGAGCCCTACCGCATGTTCACCTCGCGCGCCGAGTTCCGCCTCCACCTGCGCATCGACAACGCCGACCGCCGCCTCACCCCGCACGGCCGCCGCCTCGGCCTCATCTCCGACCAGGCCTGGGCCGCCTACGAAGCCAAGCAGGCCCGCGCTGTTGCGCTCGAAAAGCACCTCAACACCAGCCGCCCCGACCAGAAAGCCTGGGCCGCGCTGCTCCCAGCTCTGCTGCCTCCAACGCCACGGCCGCTTCCTACCGAAGGCGATGTCCTCCTGGACTCCAACCGCGGTCTCTTGCCGTCCACTCCGCCGCCACACCCAACCTCAAGCGATGTCATCCTGAGCGCCAGCGAAGCACCTGTTGTTGCCCTTACCCCCGTCAGCTCACCCCCAGCCGAAACTCACAGAACCGCACCAGGCAAGCAGCCCCCCACCAACGGCCTGACCTTAGAAAACACCGCCGGCCAGACCTACGCCCAGCTCCTGCGCCGCCCCGAGATCGGCATCCTCGACCTTTGGCCGCTGCTCCAGCAGGAACTCGCCGCCGACCCGGTCTACTCCGCCTGGTTCCAGCCCGAGCAGCCGAGCAACCTCCTGCAGGCACAAACCCGCAACGAACTCCGCGCCGTAGAAACCGAGATCAAGTACGCCGGCTACCTCGCCCAGCAACTCCGCTCGATCGAAAAGCTCAAGGCCTCCGAAGCACGCACCATCCCCTCCAACTTCCAGTACGAGGGCCTCTCCGGCCTCTCCAAAGAACTCCAGGAAAAACTAACCCGCATCCGCCCCTCCACCCTAGGCCAAGCCAGCCGCATCCCCGGCGTCACCCCCGCCGCGTTGACGTTGATCAACGTCTTTATAAGATTGCAAGCCTCGTGAAAAGCGTATCCGTGGAGCAGGTAGACAGCTGGATATCAACCCGCAAGGAACACCAAACGCTGGAGTTTAAGGAGGCCAAAAACCAGTTTGACTTTCGAAAGCTTCAGGAATATTGCGTAGCAATTGCAAACGAAGGCGGAGGAGAGCTTCTTCTAGGGGTCTCCGACAAGTTGCCTAGAAAAGTGGTCGGAACAAATGCTTACTTAGAGCCCAACCAGGTCGCGCAAGACCTATTTCACCAGCTCCACTTCCGCATAGACGTTGAAGCTGTTGCCCATCCTGATGGCAGAGTTTTAGTTTTTCGCGTACCTACGAGACCTAAGGGAACGGCTTACTCTGTCGGGGGCACCTATCTGATGCGTTCTGGTGAAGAGCTTGTACCAATGTCAGAAGATAGACTGCGGAAAATATTCGATGAGGGAAAGCCAGACTGGCTGGATGAACCTAGCAAGCTGGATGTTTCCGCTCAACACGTGATTGAACTTCTCGATACTCAGACCTACTTCGAGATGCATCAATTGCCTTTTCCAGGAAGGCAGGAAGGCGTCATTGATCGACTTCTTCAGGATCGAATCATTACGAAGGCCTCCTCGCACCACTTCACGATATCTCGCCTTGGTGCCCTTCTCATTGCTAGAAGGCTAGAAGACTTTTCTGATGTAGCGCGCAAGGCAGCTAGAGTGATTGTGTATTCTAGCAATTCTAAGCTCAATACGAAGATAGAGCAGATAGGAAGCCGCGGCTATGCCGTTGGGTTTCAAGGCTTGGTCAACTTTGTTATGGCTCAGCTTCAGCAGAACGAGGTTATTGAAAACGCATTACGGAGAGAACATAAGCTAGTTTCTGACATAGTCATTCGTGAGTTAGTGGCAAATGCACTGGTGCATCAAGACTTTACGATTACAGGCGTATCCGTGATGATTGAGATCTTCGAAAATAGGGTGGAGATCTCTAATCCAGGCGAGCCGATCGTACCGGTAGAAAGATTCGTGGATGCGAATCAATCAAGAAACGAACGGTTGGCGAACCTGATGCGCCGACTTGGCGTTTGTGAGGAGAAAGGAAGCGGCATTGATAAAGTAGTGGCGTCTGTCGAGTTGCAGCAACTCCCGGCGCCAGCCTTTGGTAAGCATTACGATCGAACAGTAGTTACGATCTTTGGCCCCAAGCAGTTCGAGGCGATGCAGCGAGAAGATCGCGTACGCGCCTGTTATCAGCATGCCTGCTTGAAGTACGTGTGCTCTGAGTCGATGACGAATCGAACGCTACGCGAAAGATTCGGCCTTGGCGAAGCGAAATCAGTGACTGTTTCGCAGGTGATTTCTGCCACTATCGAAGAGGGATTGGTTCGGGCGGACGAACGTGCTGGAGAATCGAAGAGGCTAGCCCGCTACCTTCCGTTCTGGGCTTAAACTTATTTAAGTTTAAGCCCTGTTTAATTGGAGATGGAACATCAAGCTCTTTAGATTGAGGCGCTTGCCTATTTAAGGGTGTACTTTTCCACAGGACTCAATACTCCCCGCCCCCAAACGCCAGATTCTCAAACCGCGTGCATTTACTCAAATAAGCCAGATGCACCGACCCGGTAGGCCCGTTCCGCTGCTTGGCAATGATAATCTCCGCCTTCCCCTCCGTATCGGGATCAGGCTGCCCATTCTCATCCTTGTTGTAATACGAGTCGCGATGAATAAACGCGACCACATCCGCATCCTGCTCAATCGATCCCGACTCCCGCAGATCCGAAAGCATCGGCTTCTTATCCCCACCCCGCTGCTCGCTCGCCCTCGATAACTGCGAGAGCGCGATCACCGGCACCGACAACTCCTTGGCCAGCGCCTTCAACCCACGCGAAACATGCGAAACTTCCTGCGTCCGGTTCTCGAACCGCTTGCCCCCAGGCCCAGCCGAGGACCCCGACATCAGCTGCAGATAATCAATCACAACCAGGTCCAGCCGCCCCGACATCTGCCGCAGCCGCCGCGCCTTGGCCCGCATCTCGGTCAGCGAAATCCCCGGCGTGTCATCGATAAAGATCTTCGCCTCCACCAGCCGCTCCAGCGCCGCCCTCAACTTGTCCTCGTCCTCGCGCCCCAAGAATCGCTTCTGGATCTTCTGCGAATCGACCAGCGCTTCCGACGCCAGCATGCGGCGCAGCAGTGCCTCCTTCGACATCTCGAGCGAAAACACCGCCACCACGTTCCCGCCGCGCACCGCCGCATTCTGCGCGATATTGATCGCCCACGCGGTCTTCCCCATCGAAGGCCGCGCCGCGATAATCGTCAGTTCCGACTTCTGCAGCCCGCTCGTCATCCGGTCAAACTCGGTAAAGTGCGTCTCGAGCCCGGTAACCTCGCGATGCCCTTCCTGGATCAGCTTGTCGATCGACCCAAAGCTGTCCCGCACAATCTCAGGGATCCCGACAAAGCCGCGCGCAATCCCGTGCTCGGTAACCTCGAGCAGCGCACTCTCCGCCGCGTTCAGCACCTCGAGCGCCTCGTCCGACTGATCAGCCGCCCGCGTAATCGCCGTCGAGCAGACATTGATCAGCTGCCGGAGCAGCGACTTGTCCTTGACGATCCGGATGTACTCTTCAATCGAAATCCGCCGCGGCAGGTTCTCGGTCAAGGACGCGAGATACGCCACCCCGCCGACTGCCTCAACTTCCTTGCGCTTGGCCAGCTCCTCGGCCAGCGTGACAATATCGACCGCCCGCCCGGCGTCAATCAGCTCCGCCATCCGCATAAAAATGCGCCGATGCTGGTCCAGCGCAAAGTCTTCCTGCGTCAGCCGCTCAGCCGCCTCGTTGTACGCATGGTTGTCCAACAGCACCGCGCCCAAAATAGAACGCTCGGCATCGATCGAAGCAGGAAGGCCCCGCTCAAACTGCATCTCGGGAGTAGTGGTCGCCATTCTCTCAGCCTAAGCGCGGCAGGGAAGAAGCATCCACCAAAAAGCCCTCCCGGTGCCTGTGCAGGCACGTGGAGGGCTCTTGAAAACCCGGAAAACGAGTATTTATCTTTGACTCAGCCGATCTCCGACAAAGATCCCAGCTAAACGCCAAAACGGACGTAATCCGGCCGATCCGCCAGCCCCTTGTGTCGGAAGGCTTTCGTAATCCTGCGATCCCTCAGAAAGAACACGCCCGGCAGCTGCGTCGCATCTTCCTTGCCCGCCGAACCCATCCCATGCTTCAGCACCTGCCGCTGCAGGCTCTTTATCAGGTGGCGAGCCGCGAAGAATTCCGTGATCGCTGTGGTCTTGAGCAGGTGGAATACAGGTGCCTGGTAGATCGAGGCTGTCGGATCACTCACACGCTCAGCGTCGCCCATGCCGGCTTTCTCAAAGAAAGCCCGCGCCCGCTCCGGCGTGCCAAGGTGCACAAACACCGGCCTTACGCCGCGCTGCTCAAGCGCCGGCCGAGCTTTTGCCACGTCAGCCAGAGCCTCCCGGCAGGAGGGGCTGCCAAAGTGGCGCAGGAACACAAGCAGCATCGGCTTCTCATCCAGCAGACTCAACATTGTCTTGCCCGACTCGGTCTTGGTTTGCGCGAATAGCGCAACAAGCTCGGCGTCCTGTCTGTCCCTTGGGCTCTTGGTGGACTCACCATGGTGCCCACCTGCATTCAACTGATCCATCATCGCCTGTTCTACCATGCTGGCCATACGCACTTCCATCCAGGCCATCACTGTGTTAGAGGCCTGCCAAGTGCTACATCGGCTCTGCGGCCTCAAACGTGAACGCTACCACTGGAGTCGCGTGAAGCTTGCCACATTTTGCGAGCAAGTTTCGTCACGTTATCATCATAGCGAACCCAATGACGAGTCTCCGCTACCGCAAGCCGCTTGCTCTCCTGCTCTTCTTCGCCTCCTCTTTGCTCCCATCTCTTCGAGCCCAGGCCCCCCAGCCGGAGTCACAAGCCAATATCCTCCAGTTCCAGCATCTGGAGGATGACTGGAGCATCGCCTTCGTCAAAAAGGACCAGTACGGGATGGAGCTGCTGCTTGCTCCTACCTTCGTCAACATCTCCGCCGCCGGGGCTGTCAGCACCCGTAACCAACTCGTTGCCGAAATGTTTGACCACTCCACTGGTGACCTGCTCTCGATGGAGCAGCGTGTGGTCAACGTCCGCATGCTCGGTGATGTGGCGGTCGATGAAGGCACCTATGTCATTCACTATCGCGCCGGCTCCCACACCATCGACGAGCGCGGCGTCTTTACCCACGTCTATCAGCGCACGCGGAACAATTGGAACTGCTTGAACGCGCAGCGCACCGCGGTTTTTGACCAGACAGACGAAAAGCAGAAGCAGGCAGCAAAGAAGTCCAATGCCGCTCTGCCCTTTCACGTGCCCCTGGTCTACAAAGGTAAGGATTCGACCCAGCCGCCGCCCGCCCCTGGCACCCAGCAGCCCAACAATTGACGGCCACTCGACCTGTTTGGGCCGAGGTCTCGCTCAGCCGTCTTCGCAGCAACTACCAGTCGCTTTGTAGCATGCTTGCCGCCCATACACCTAGCGCCGACCTACTTGCGGTTGTGAAAGCTGACGCCTACGGTCATGCCGTCCAGGTCTGCGGTCCTGCGCTGGCAGCCGCCGGAGCCTCCTGGCTTGGCGTCACCTCGGTTGAGGAAGGCGCGGTTCTGCGGCGTGCCTTGGGAGTGCTGCCCAGCCATCTTAGCGCGACACGCATCCTGATCATGTCGAGTCTCTGGTACGACGAGGCTGACGCCATCCTAGACCGCGCGCTTACCCCGCAAGTGTGGGAGCCCTATCAACTTGCGCTGCTCACCCGCGCTGCCGTCGAGCGCCGCCTGCCCTCTGCTTCGGTTCCCGTGCACCTTGAGATCGACACCGGCATGAGCCGCCAGGGCGTTCGCCCCGGGCGGCATCTGCTCAACCTGATCCGCGACCACTTTGCAGCTGTATCCCCTCTCGCCATCGAGGGAGTCATGACACACTTCAGTGCACCGGAAGTACTGGACCAGTCTCAGACCGACACCCAGCTCACCCGTTTTGCCCAGGCCCTTGCGCAGATCGCCGAAGCTGGACACCAGCCCAAGTGGCTGCACGCCGGCAACTCCGCCACCCTCTTTGACACTCCCCACGTGACCGCTCTTGCCGCGCTCGCCCATCGCTACGGAGCCAGGCTCATGCTTCGCCCCGGTTTGGCCCTCTACGGCTACCCGGTTCGCTTTCAGCCTCCTCTTGCCTCTACGGCATCGATCAACCTCCGTCGCGTGCTGGCATGGAAGACCCGCATCACTTCGCTTCGCGATCTTCGCCCGGGCGATGGGGTCGGCTACAACTCGGTCTTCCGCGCCTCCCGCCCCACCCGCATCGCGCTTACTCCAGTCGGCTACGCGGACGGTCTCAACCGGTTACTCTCCAATCCTGTGCCATCGACAGGCAGCTGCATGCTCGTACGCGGACGCCGAGCCCCCATTGCCGGTCGCATCTCCATGGACCAGACCATGCTCGACGTCACCGACATCCCGGCGGCCGCCATCGGCGATGAAGTCGTGATCCTCGGCGAACAAGGTGCTCTTGCAGCAGAGAACGCTCCTGCGGCTCTTCCAGGCGACGAAATCTCGAGCATCACCGCCTGGGAACACGCCGATCTCTGTCACACCATCCCCTACGAGATCCTCTGCAACATCGCCGCACGCGTTCCTCGCCACGCGGTGGACTAGAACCGAACCCGCACAAGCCGCCATTTATCGGGCAGAGGCCGGGCCCACCGATCGTTCTACTATCACCCGCTCGCCTGTCGGGCACATGGCCAGCAGAGGGCAGCCAGCGCAGTGCCTCTCCCAATCGAGCGTCGTGCAACGCTGCTGGCCATGCACCTTCAGAAGCCTATGGTGCTCGTCGAGCATTGCTGGGGACCAGTGTGGAGGAGCCAGCGCCAGCAAGCGTCGCTCCGTCTCGGCTGCACTCGCGCCCCTTGGCACCAGTTCCAGGCGCAGCGCGATGCGGTGCTGGTGCGTGTCAATCGCCAGGGCTCGCAGCCGCAGCGTGCTAAAGTTCACCACCGACGCGCTTGTGCTCGCGCCCACCCCACTAAAGCTCTCCAACCACCGACGAATGCGCTCCACTGGCTGCCCTCTAAAGAAGTCAAGCGAAAGCCTGCCGCCATTCTGCCGCGTGATGCGAGCCAGCGCCCTCTGCAGATCGACAGCCTTCCTCTCTGGAAAGGTGACTGGCCGAATCGCCTCCTCCAACTCCTGAATGGGAGCATCACGCACCCCGGTCCAATCGCCAGCTGTCGCACCAAAACGCGCCTCTAGATCGGCCAAAACCATCAGCGTCACCTCGGTTCTGGTCCGCGGCGAGAGCATCGAGTAGACCAGCTGTCGCAGAGGATCCCAGCATGCTCGTTCGACGGGCTTGCCGTAAGCAGCCAACAGCAAGCCATGCACACGCTCTAAGCGGAAGTCGGGAAATAGGGAAGGGGTCACGCCGAGGTCAGAAGGCCTACCAGCCCAGCATACCAAGCACAGGTCAGCAGCTCTCAACCAGCAACCTGGGCGAGCGTAAGCGTACGCCGAGTGCCCATTGACAGCAGATAAAGTGTGTCAACAGGCGTCCGCTTGTTTTTTTAGCGGACACCTGTTGAGTGTGTCTTAGGCGGCGTTGCTAGCGTGGGTTTGGAGTGGGTGCGCCAGATTCCAGGGCAGTAGATCATGGATATGGTTGATGGGATGGTTGGCGAGGCGTGCCAGCACGGTGCGTAGATAGAGCTCTGGGTCGTGCCCGTTGAGCTTCGCCGAACCGATCAACGAGTACATGGCTGCGGCGCGTTTGCCACCGCAATCGGAACCAACAAACAAAAAGTTCTTCCTGCCCAGGGCGACGGCCCGCAGTGCGCGTTCTGCCGCGCTGTTGTCGATCTCGAGTAGGCCATCTTCGGTGTAGCGCGTAAGAGCGCGCCAGCGCGAGAGTGCATAACGAATCGCGGCCGCGGTATCGCTCTTCGTAGACAAGCTTCGCAGTGCCTTTTCCATCCATGCTCGCAGTGCCTGGAGCAGCGGCGCCGCGCGGGTCTGCCGGACCTCGCGCCTAAGCTCTGCAGGCTTGCCGCGTATCTCTTCTTCAATCGCGTAGAGTGCTCCGATCCTGGCCAGCGCCTCTGCGGTGGTAGGCGAGGCATGGACCGCATGGATCTCGTGGAACTTGCGCCGCGCATGCGCCCAACACGCGGCTTCGTACACATCATCGCCGTACAGGTGATGAAAGCCGGCATAGGCGTCGGCTTGCAGAGCACCCTTGTACGTCTTCAAGTGCTGGCGCGGATGTTCTCCCTTCCGATCGGCCGAGTAGGCAAACCACACTGCGGGCGGAGTCGGCTCGCCTGCTGCACGATCATCGCGCACATAGGTCCAGAGACGTGCCGTCCTGGTCTTGCCACTGCCAGGCGAGAGCACCGGAATGGGCGTGTCATCGGCATGCAGCTTGCGACCAGCAAGCACATGCCCCTGCAGTGCATCGACGAGGGGCGCGAGCAGATCGCTCGAGGCACCAACCCATCCGGCCAGCGTGGAGCGAGAGATATCAACGCCCTGTCGCGCGTATATCTCGGACTGCCTGTACAGAGGAAGATGGTCGCTGAACTTCGAGACGATCACGTGCGCCAGTAATCCGGGTCCGGCAAGTCCGCGCTCGATCGGCCGCGATGGTGCCGGCACCTGGACAACGCGGTCACAGCCGGAGCAGGAGAACTTCGGTCGTACATGCCGAATCACCTTGAAGTTCTCAGGGACATACTCGAGCTGCTCGGAGATATCTTCCCCGAACTGCCGCAGCTGGCCTCCGCAATCCGGGCAGCAGTCGCGGCCAGGAGCATGGGTGACGATCTCACGCGGGAGGTGCTCTGGCAGCGGCTTGCGCTCAGCCTTGGCTCTAGGCTCCTGCGCGGGCACCACTTGCTCGAGGGCTGATTCGGCCTCGGCCTGCGTGGTCTCCATCTCTTCCAGTTCCAGCTCGAACTGCTCCAGCTTGATCGCGACCTTTTCGCTCTTGGTACCGAAGAGCATGTGCCGCAACTTATCAACCATGAGCTTGAGGTGTTCGATATGCTCGCTGCGCGAGCGCAACTCATCGGCTTGTTCGGAGAGTCTCTCGCGATGCGTATCTAGTTCAGCAAGAAGGGAGCGAAGCTCTTCATCCCGTTCTGCGAGCTTCTTCTCATTACCCAGGACGAGTGCTAGTAATGCATCGCGATCGAGGCTGTCCAGATCAGCAAGAGGAGCAAAATCCATGCGCGAAGTATGCCATCGCGTGCAGTGGAATGCACCCAGAAAAAGCACATAGCTCAAGAGAAATCCGGGCGAGTATCAGACCGCTAACTCCGGTGCCCAGGTGCGCTCGACTCTCCGCCAGTCGATGCCCTCGAGCAGCATCGATAACTGCGCACGTGAGAGTGAAATCGTGCCGCTTCGCGCCTTCGGCCACACGAAACGCCCCTTCTCCAAACGCTTGGCAAGCAGACACAGACCATCGCCATCGAACCAGAGACACTTGACGATGTCGCCTCTCCGCCCGCGAAAGATAAACACATGCCCGGAGTAAGGTTGCTGCTCGAGCACGGTCTGCACCTGCGCGCTGAGCCCTTGAAAACCACGGCGCATATCAGTAACGCCGGCGGCCAGCCATATCCGTGTTCCTGGCGGCAGTTCGATCACTTGCATAAGCTCTCGAGAATGCACCGCAGCAATGTCCCATCGGCGCCTGACTCCACGCTGATCCTCACCCTGCCTGGTAGCTCGATATGAATCGTGCCCGCCCCTGCCGAATGGCTCTGATCCACTTGCTCGACGGGTACACTCTCAGGCTCAAGCGAACTCGATATGCTGACCGGCAGCAGTGCCGCATACGGCTCGACGAGCTCTCCCTTTTCAAAGGCGCGACGCCACTTGAACACCTGGTTGGCGTTGAGCCCGAACGAACGAGCAACCTCAGCTACGCTCGCCTCCGGCTCCATCGTCAGCTGCACAATGTGTCGCTTCTCCGCTACCGATCGCCACCTGCGGACCTGACGCCCGGAGCCCACTTGCTCGGTATAACTCATGCACAGATGATCATCCCCGCCGCTTCACTCCGCCAGAGGGACACGCCGTACGCTTACGCTGCAAGCGGTAGGCCGTAGAACTCATGAGCGCCGCGCGCGACCTCTAAATCGGATACGGTCTCTGTCTCGTTGATTGCTAGCGTCAAATCATCGCGATCCGCTGACGGGTTCATATCGTAGGCCGGCGAGAGGCGAATGCCGTGCTCGTTGATGAAAAAGCCATGGTTGCGCAGGTGGTCGTCCGTGTTGTGGATGAGGACATTAAAGATGATCCGGCGGTAGAGCTCATGCGTGTCCGAGAGGGTACTCGCCCCTTGGCGTTGCAGTAGTTGCACAAGCTCCAGGTAGCTGGCACCTTCCTCGCCGTCGCGTCGCTGCGTGAGGGTCATGGCTGAAACGAACGCGCGTCTGCCGCCATGGATTGTGCGATCGAAGCGCCTCACCAGAAAGGTCGCGTGGCGTCCTGCTCCGAGGTGGAGAAGTCTTGCTTCTGGTACAGAGATCTTGCTTTTTTCGGCAAGGCGATGCGCCAGCATCTCCCAGGCTCCCATGTCCAGAACGTCATTCCGACTGGGGAACTTCGCTATGCAGAGGTCTCCCTTGCTCATCCCGCACGGACGCTTTGGGGCGAGCGCCTCCTAGCGACGAACCTGGAGCTACCAACTGCTTCAGCCAACGCGCGTAATCCGGATGTTCTTCCTCGTGGACGTGCTGTTCAAACCCCAAGCTCGCGGCCTGCAACTCGCGCAGTGAAGTGAGCGGAGGAGCCGCCATTGCATCGTCATCATCCAAAAAGGCATCCGCGCCTGGAGCTCGGAAGCGCAGCGCACCAAGCCGCGTTTCATCATGCACGCCGAGAAGGTATTCCCATTCACCTAGCCGTCGCGGCCGGCGCTCCTCTTCCCTTGCGCGGAGGTTCTCACGGCGTTGCATGAGCACTAGCCCCCAGCGGTCAGGAGCTGAATCGAGAAATATACCGAAGTTGTTGCGCGTCTGCGCCGGGTATTGAGGGTCGCTTACCAGCTGCAGGTCCGGATCGAACTCAAACGCCTCAGGCCTTTCCAGCCAACCGGGGTGGTACTCAAAAGAAAATATCTCGCCGTTGCCGCTCCCCTGGACATGCAGCGCTCCCATCAAGATGGGAGCGCTCTCCTCTGCTGCATCCACATAGACTTCGGCCGTTCTTTGAGCGCCCTTCATGGTGTCGAGCTCCCGGCTGATGCGAGAGTGGATCGGCGCTTGGGCGAACGCGCGCGCTTTCCTAGCGCAGCATCCTGAAGTTTTCGCCCCAGCAGGTCATCGGCGGCCAAGCCTTTCAGATCCTCTTCCAGTCGCAGAACTTGTAAGACACGTGCGTAGTTCCCCAGGGAAACGCTTGGATCGCCCTGCTCAATGCGGTAGAGAGTGGCTCGGGCAATCCCAGCACGGTTCGCCACCGTCTCAGCGGCATAGCGCCGGCGAAGACGAGCCAGCTTAATGTTCTCGCCAACCTGTTCCAGAAGACGGGTGAGGGAGGGAAGAAGCCGCTTCGGAGTGGGTTTCATAATGTCTCATATAATAGACACAATGACCATTTAACGCCTAGCAAACGCGTCGGAATGGCTGCGAGCGGCAACGCCGTCCTCTTCAAAGCCAGCTCGCGAAGTCCGCCAAAGTAGCGGGCATCGTGCTGCCTGAGCGTGTAGCAGGTCGCACAGTGGCCATTGGCGCAAATTTTCTCTCGACCGCACCGGCAATACAGCGCTCTTTACAATCCCTTTCGCACAGGTATCCTTTGTTAGGTTAAGCCCGGAACTCGTCTACGGTTGGGATCGCTTTTATGCTGTATTAACCGAGACTGCGGTGACGCACGGGCCTATGCTGAGATCCTCGGTATCCTGAGCAAGCCAAGGTATAAGGAGCACCGGCGCATGCGGGAGTGGGTTGGCCCAGAGTTTGATCCAGAGAGGCTTTCATTGAAGACAGTCAACCGCCTCTTGCAGCGGAAGCGTGGCCGGGGTGTACACATCTGATGACCTCCCAGGTATCACTCTCCCGAGTTCAAGCGGCTTCCCTGCCGTCAATTTTCTCCGCACGGCCAGAATCGCGCACGCGGTTGCGCGACTTCTTTAGCTCCCACATCCGGAACCCGAATACGCGGCGAGCCTACATGGAAGCGGTCCGGCAGTTCTCCACCTTTTGCGCAGAACACGGCATCTTGGATCTCGCCCAGGTCGAACCAGTGCATGTAGCGGCGTTCGTTGAGGCCCAGCTGAAACTTCATTCAAAGCCGACGGTGGCGACCGGGCTCTATGACCGGCGCAACGATGAAGTTTCGCTGGAAGCCAGTCTTCAACCTGCTTGAGGCGCACGTCCGTGTGATCCTGGCGAACGCTGCGGATGTGCAGAACAGGCGCGGACATAAGACCGATCCAGACGATAGCCGCTGGCTGGCTCATCTACTTCGGCACGGCATGATCCGGCCAAGCTTCATCCCTCCGTTGGCGATTCGTGAACTACGAGACCTCACGCGTCGTCGCAGGCAGCTAATCGGGGAGAACTCGAGGGAACGGAACCGGGTCCAGAAGGTGCTTGAAGATGCGAACATTAAGCTCGGCGACGTGTTGTCAGACGTCTTCTGTGTGTCGGGCAAGTTGATGCTCGCAGCGCTTCTAGACGGCCGAATGACTGCAGAGCAGATCGCTGATTTGGCCAAGAAGAAAGCCCGAGAAAAGATCCCGCAACTTGCGGCTTCCGTTGCCGATCATCGCTTGAGCGATCATCAGCGCTTTCTCATCCGGCATGCTCTTCGTCATCTCGAGTTCCTTGATGAACAGGTAGAAGCGCTCAACACCGAGCTCCGACGGCACTTGACGGACTCGGCACTTGCCGAAGCGTTCCATCTGCTGCAGAGCATTCCGGGCATCAAGGAAGAATCCGCCGCCAGCATCCTGGCCGAGATAGGCGCGGACATGGAACAGTTCGCCAACAGCAGCGCAACTCAGTTCCTGGCTGGCTTGTGTCCGGCGAACCACGAAAGCGCTGGCGTCAAAAAGAGCGTTCGTACGAACCGGGGAAACATCTGGCTGAAAACAACGCTGACGCAAAGCGCATGGGCAGCCACCAACCTAAAGGGATCACGGCTGCAGTCGCGTTACCACGCACTGAAATCGCGCTGCGAAAACAAACGCGCCATCGTGGCGCTCGGACACGCGCTACTTAAGACAATCTACGCAGTTCTCTCAGCGAAGATGCCCTACCGAGAAGAACCTCTGATCACTCCGGACCGCAGGAATGTCGAACGCGCCCAGCACCACATACGCTGTTTGAAGAAGCTCGGATACAACACGTTTGCGGTCGAGTAGAGCTATCTATTCTCAGAACAATGTTCTTTATCATGCGTAGGTAGAAGCGCCGGACGAAACCCTCCCAGCCGCAGTAGGCTTTGAATATAGTAGGAAAAATTCCTCCAAAGGAGGCCTCCTTGGCCACATCTATCGAGAAGATCAGCATTGCGCTTCCGCCCGAGATGGTTGTCCAGGTGCGTCAAGCGGTCGAGACCGGCGAGTACGCCTCCTCGAGCGAGGTCGTCCGCGATGCTCTGCGCGAATGGAGCTACAAGCGCCGGCTCCAGCAAACGGGTCTCGAGGAGCTGCGAACACTCTGGTTGCAAGCCCGCCAGGACAAGACGCCCGGGACTGCGGCCGAGGATGTCTTCAATCGGCTGGAGCGCAAGTACCAGGCCATCGCCGACGCGGCAGGTGCCAAGTAGATGCAGGTGGAGCTCTCTCCCTATATAGGGCGGGACCTGGAGGAGTTCGCTGACTGGATCGCGCAGGACAATCCAGGTCGGGTCGTGAGCTTTATCCAGGAGATCCGGGAAGCAGTTCTCAGGATCGGCGAGGCTCCGCTGATTTACCAGCTGCGGCCCGAGATCAGCGGAGATGCGCGGCTAACCGTAGTCGGCCGCTATGTGATCCTCTTTCGGATCGCCGGCGAAATGGTCCGTATCGAGCGGGTGGTCTATGGCGGCCGTTACCTGCCAGAGTTGATGTGAAGTCGTATCCTCGCTTGAGGAACAGGCCCAAGACCAGGGAGAAGAAGGATGAGCGCATCGAACGCGATCACTCTGCAGACAGGCACCACCACCCTGCCCACTGTTTTCACGGCGCGCCCCAAAGCCCGCGTGAGAATGCGCGACTTCTTCTCCTCGCACATTCGCAACCCGAATACACGCCGAGCTTACAGGGAAGCGGTGCGGCAGTTCTCATCATTTTGCGCCCAGCTTAGGGTCGTCGATCTCGCCCAGGTGGAGCCGATTCATGTAGCAGCGTTTGTCGAGGCGCAGCTGAAGCTGCACTCAAAAGAGCCCTGTTGCAACAATCAGGCTCGGGCAGGGACGTCCGAGTTGTTGCCCTGCCGCAGACGTCAAGCAGGATGAACGTTAGGCTTTTCACCAAAGACTTCAATGGCCTCCGCGAGCGCACTGACACCGATGCCGAAGGCGCGTTCGACAATGCGCGCCTCCCCGCGGATGTCGTGGGTGAGGTTGAAGAGCGCCGCTTAACCCTTGCGTAATGCACGCATCAACTCAATCCCCATGATGGTCGCGTAGGCTGTCTTCAGTGTCTTGAAGCTTCGCGCGGGGCGGATCAGCGGCTTTAGCTTCCCGTGATCAGCCTCAATGAATGTTGTTCAGATACTTGACTTGTCGATGCACTGTGCTCTGAGGGCACTTGCCTTCGGCCTTCAGTTCTGAAATAGCGATCGCGTAAGTCGGCGCCTTGTCCGTGTGGAGGACTTCCGGCTTCTCCCATGCCTTCAATCCGTTCAGCGCCTTGCCGAGCAAACGCCTGGCTGCCTTGGCGTTCCGTGTCGGCGAGAGATAGAAATCGATGGTGTTTCCTACGTTGTCGACAGCTCTATACAAATAGGTCCATTTGCCGCGCACCTTCACGTAAGTCTCATCGACTCGCCAGCTCGTCGACTGCGGGCGGCGCCACTGCCAACGTAGCCGTTTTTCGATCTCCGGCGCGAACTTTTGAACCGAATGGTAGATTGTGGAATGATCTACGGAGACGCCGCGTTCACCCATCATCTGCTCGAGATCGCGATAGCTGATGCCATAGTGGCAGTACCATCGCACTTCCCAGAGAATGATTTCGCCTTCAAACTGACGCCACTTGAACTCTGACATGACCCGCTCCGCTTGTGTTGAGCCCATCTTCATGTGGCTACCGGAACTTTGCAACAGAGCCGTGCTGATAACAGGCGATGAGACAGCGCTGGAGCCATCTTGTCGTGCCAAGGGCCGGTGTGATTTGGATTGAGCTTTCTGGCGGTGCGCAGATTCGCATCGAGGGAAGTCCCGATGCGGAATTGGTGCGTGTGATTCTCGAGAGTCTTCGCAAGTGATCGAGCTACGCGCAGGAACGCGGATCTGGATTGCCGCAGGAGTGACCGACACGCGGAGAGGTTTTCAGGGCCTCAGTGCGCAGGTGCAGACCGTGCTCAACGAGGCGCGCCTTACTCCGGCCATGTGTTCGTATTTCGTGGCAGGCGAGGCGACACCATTAAACTTTTATGGTTTGACGGGGATGGGCTTTGTCTATTTCAGAAGCGACTTGAGCGAGGCCGCTTCATCTGGCCCCAGGCAACGAGCGGTTCTGTCTTCTTAACGCGTGCGCAGTTAAGCGCCAATAGGGCTCAGCCGGAACTCGGCCGATGCGAACGCGACATCTTTCCTCAAGCCGGCAAGCTCCACCCGTAATGAGATGGTCCGCCGCTAGTTATCCTAACCACCAGGTGATTTCGGTAGTTTGGTCTGGCCCACCTTCGGCAGTTAAGTTTGGCCCACTTGGAAGGAGCTGGCTAGGCTTCGTGGATGGAGCGACGGAAGCGTAGCTGGCTGACCAGGAGGGACAAGGTGGAGATTTTCGAGCAGATACGCCGCGAGCATGAGTTCGGCGTGGGAACCATTGCCGGGGTGTCGAGGAAGCTGGGCGTGCACCGGCGCATGGTGCGCGAGGCATTGCATAGTGCGGTGCGGCGGGGAGCAAGCCACAACAGATGCGGCTGCGGAAGCTGGAAGCAGCCACGGCATGCATCGACCAGATTCCGGTCGAGGATCCGAGGATCGGCAAGCGCCGCCGAAGCAGCGACACACGGCGCATCGGATCTGGGAGCGACTGCGGGAGGAGGTGCCTGGGTTTGATGGAAGCGAGCGCACGGTGCGGGCGTACGTCCACCGCTAGGGCCGCCAGTTAGGGCTCACGGGACGCGAGGTCTTCGTGCCACAGAGTTATGACTGGGGCGTGGAAGCGCAGGTGGACTGGTACGAAGCCTGGGCCGTGCTAGGTGGCGAACGGATCAAGCTGCAGGTCTTCGAAATACGCTCGATGGCCAGTGGAGCGGCATTTCACAGGGCCTACACACACGCCACCCAGCAAGCCTTTCTGGAAGCTCACGAACTAGCGTTCCGCTATTTCGATGGGGTCTTCCGTTTGCTGCGCTACGACAACCTGACAACCTGGGCAGTGCGGTGAAGAAGATCCTGCGAGGATACCGCCGGGAAGAGACCGGCCGCTTCATCGCGTTCCGCTCGCACTGGCGCTATCAGAGCGAGTTCTGCAAACCGTGTTTCCTCGCATGTTCCGGTTTATGCAGGCCATCGCCCAGCAATGGAGAGTGCTCGAGCAGCAGATGGACGAGTCACAGCGCTTCGAGACCGCAAGCCTTTTAACGTCGCGACAGTGGCGCTGGCCAACAAGCTGGCGCGCATCGCCTGATCTGTGCTGAACCGCAATCAGGTGTATCCAGACGCAGATGCTCTAGCAGCCACGATATAGCAGAGCGATGGAAACGTGGAAAACGCTACGCGTTTGCCCACCTTTCCACCGCACGACGGCTACCAAGATTTCCCACCTTGAGTTTGCGAGCAAGAACAGAAGATGACGGAACAGTCCAACAGCGTATCTGAAGCCTAAGCAAAAAACCGGCTCTCGTAGCCGTCCCCGTTATGAGGACAGATGCGCGCGTATTTCATCCAGGCCAGGGCTCTGCCCACACGTAGGCCAAATAGATTTGCGCAGACTCGCTCCCATCCAAGTTCACGCTTGCAAGCAAGCGGCGGACCATAGATTTTTTCTTATGACCGTCTTCAGCACTTCCTGGTTCAGGCTCAGGTCCGCAACCAAATGCTTAGCCGCCGGTTCCCGTCTTCCATCGCCTCGAACCGCTGCGCCTCGTTCACTTCCATGCCGCCGTACTTGGACTGCCCAACCATAGAACGTCGCCGCGTTGATTCCCGTGCTCCCGGCATAAATCCGCCCGTCTTGATCCCTGCCTCGTGCTGCTTCAGAACCCCGATGATCTGCTCTTCCGTGAACCGGCTCTTCTTCATCGACCAAATTCCTCCCGTTCAATGTACGAGAGATTCTCAGCTCAGACTGGTAGAAGTTTGCGGGTGCACGTCAGTTAGTGTTATTGGAAGACATCTCAGGCGCGTCAGCACACCCTAGAGTCACCAATCCAGCAGGCAACCGTGCGTTGCACAGCCATTGAGGAAAAAACGGGTCGTATACCGGAATCAATTGCGGGACTTGATATCCGTAGGATTTGGCCGCGGCTGTCTGTGGAGTAAGGTCCGCCACAAGAGAAGCCATACAGTTTGGAACACTTGAAAACTGTCCACAATCTGGCGCAGCAGGCTTTGTGATTATCGGGAAGTTCGGGTTTGTACCCGATGCGTTCCGCCCAAAGGTAACGTTCGACCCGTAGGTAGACACATAATTTCCCCACGCGTTGTAAGCATAGTTGGAGTACACCTGAACACTGGAATCCCCAGACATGATGCCAAGCAGATAGAGGCTTGACGACCCACTACAAGCGTTTTGAACTCCCGACACGATAAGGTTGTCGATGAGTTCTGCTGACACACTGGACTGCAATCCAATCTCAGCGCACACTGCTCCATTCACGCCGCCGGTCTCGTTACCACCTACGGTGTTATGGCGGAAGTACATCTTAGCAACAGCATTATCTGAGGCGTTAAGGTAGGATTTTATCCCGCTACCTCCATTGAAGATTGCGATGTTGTTGTCCATCACCATCTGTTGCGAATAGGGCGCCGTCGTATCGAAAAAGAAGCCCTGTCCGTCGGTAGCCTTTCCGCCTGCGCAGGTTGAGGGTTCAACATTCTCATAGGCAAAGTTACCCGCAAAGTAAATATGCGTTCCGGGGAGCGAGTCCGATGCTACTGGCTTAAAGGTGTTAACACCGCTTGTGCAATTATAGGACCCTTGCACAGCGTTGTAGGCTATGTTACCAATTACCACGAAATAATCCACGCCGGCAGAGCCGTTCGGCGACATTTCGAAGCCGCTCTGTCCGCATCCGTTGGCGATATCGTTTGCAAATATGATGTGGTGGATGTTTGCCGAAGGGGTTGCCGGGTAGGCAAAGAAGCATGCGCCGGTCGATGCCGAGGTCGTGACTTCCCATCCCTGCACCCCCCAGTAACTCTGTCCAACCTGCATGCCGGCATAATACTGATTTCCGGACGTGATGCTTATTTTGCACGCATCGAATGTCGCACATTTCAGCCACGCCACATTGTTTTCCGTGGGACAGCTGACTGTGCCCCAGGCGCTGAGATTCGGATAATTGCCAGGGCTAGCCAAGATCACGTCTCCGCAGTTGAGAGCGTGGTTCGGCGTTGCCCACGGCGCGGCCGCGCTGGTTCCGGCCTGTGAGTCCCTGCCCGTGGGAGACATATAGAACGTAGTAGCGCGACACGTGCTAATAAACAAGAGAGAGACGAGAAGTGCATAAAGTGTTTTCATCGAGGTTAGGCCATGAATATCGGCCCGCATCCGCGAAGCCTTCAGTTACGAAGGTGTAGTGCGGACTGGATAGAAGAAGACCGTGACCCAAAACCCGAAAACTAATCCACTGATTCTTGGAGGATTTCAAGCCTGGATGTGGTTCTCTGGAACAGAAAGGGGAGCTGCGGGATGGCGAGAAAAGGGCATAGCGAGGAAGAGATTTTACGGGTACTGCGGGAAGCAGAGGCGGGCGAGACGATCGTCGAGGTGTGCCGCAAGCACGGGATCTCGCAGCAGAGTTTTTATGCCTGGAAAGAAGAAGTACGCGGGCCTCGGGCTGAGTGAGTTGCGCGAGCTGCGGCAGCTGCGCGAGGAGAACGGCAAGCTGAAGCGGCTGGTTGCGGATCTCTCGCTCGACCGGCACATTCTGCAGGAGATTGTCTCAAAAAAACTCTGAAGCCTCGCCTGCGGCGCGAACTGGCAGAGTGGGCTGTCGAGGTCCACCAACTAAGCCAGCGGCGTGCGGCGGGGCTGATCCCGGTGCACCGGGCAACGCTACGGTACGAGCACCATCGTGATCCCCAGGATGCACTGCGGGTGCGCTTGCGAGAACTTGCCGGCAGTCGTGTGCGCTACGGGTATCGCCGACTGACCGTGCTGTTGAAACGCGAAGGCTGGGAAGTCAACGCCAAACGAATCTACCGGCTCTACACCGAAGAAGGGTTGATTGTGCGCACGCAGAAGCGCAAGGAACGGGCGCAGCGCCAGCGCGTGGCGCAGGGTTCAGCGATACGGCCGAATCAGAAATGGAGCCTGGATTTCGTGTTGCAGCGGCTACCGGACCTGCGCTGGATTCGTGTGCTGACCATGGTCGATCAGTTCACGCGCGAGTGTCTCTGCTTGCACGCAGATACTTCGCTAAGCGGCGAGAAGGTGTCCGCGGCCTTGGATAAAGTGGTCGCGCTGCGGGGCGCGCCAGAGTCGATTACCGTCGACAATGGAACGGAATTCGCCAGTAAGGCAATGGATCTTTGGGCGTACACCAACGGTGTGCACCTGGACTTTATTCGGCCAGGCCGGCCGACCGAGAACGGGTACATCGAGAGCTTCAACGGCAAGCTGCGGGATGAGTTTCTGAACGTGGAGGTGTGCTTCACTCTGGTGGATGCACGCAAAAAACTGCATCGCTGGCGGCGTGACTATAACCATCATCGGCCACACTCGGCACTTGCAGACCGGACGCCGGCCGAGTTTGCGGCGACGTGCAGCGGAGGAAAAGGCGGCGACATGGTCGCCTTGGAAAACGCTGCGCGTTTACCACTTTACCTCCGCACGGCTGCGGCTCGAACTGAGCTGAACTTCGGTAAACCCTCAAGCCTGTTGCTTGAGACACTCACTTGAGCTACAGTAACCGCAAATCTGCCGATCAACACGGCACAAACCGAATCACACAAGCCGGAATTTCCAGTCTTCCGTGGCTTGGTTTTGCGGGGCGGGTCACAAGCCGGAATTTCCAGTCTTCCGTGGCTTGGTTTTGCGGGGCGGGTCAGTACGAGAGATGCGCAGCTCAGACTGGTAGTAAATTCGGGAGGCACGTCAGTGCGTATCCTGAGCGTGGTCGACACAGAGAGCCTTCAGCCATTCATAACTGAGATTCTCTGGTTTAGGTTTAGCGTCGAGATTGTCTCGCCGTCGCAGAGGCTGTGCGGAAGTGGGAAGCGCATAGCGGTTTCCACTTCTGCATAGCCTACCGCCTGTCGGAAGAGCCAGCTAGACAGCCACGCGTAATGAGACCGGCCGGCAAGTTGACATTGCAGAGCCACCGCGGAAACAGCGGGTCGTAGAGCGAGGCAGTTCCAGGCGTCTGGTAGCCGTAGGCTTGCGCCCCAGTCACGGTGGGCTTGAAGGTAGCGACTACCGAGGCCATGCATGCGGGCACACCTGAGAACGCGCTGCAGTTCGGGGCCTCCGGATCCGCGGGAGCTATGCTCCACGGGAAAGAAGAGAACAGGTTGCTTAGGCGAAAGCTGAAGACCGCGCTGTAACTGCTTGAGTTAGACGACGCGGCGCTATACCCATAGTTTCGATAAAAGAGATTACCCGTTGCCGGCGAGATCACTCCAAACACATAGTCTGCCACCATTGCGGAGCAGGCCGTTGCCGTCGACGTCGCTGATAGGTTCTTGAAGACCTCGGCAAGCGCAGTGGACTGCAAGCCGATTTCAGAACACACGGCGCCATCGACGCCGCCGGTCTCGTTGCCGTAGGTCGTATTATGGCGGACGTAGATGTGCGACTTCGCGCTGCTGTAGACCTTTATCCCGTTTCCGCCGTTATAGGCTGCGATATTGTTGTCGATCACTATCTGCTCGTCATACGGGCTGATCATGTCTAAGTTGATACCTTGCCCATCCGTGGGCGGAGTGCCGTTGCACCGTTTTGGCTCGACATTGTTGAAGGAGAAATTGCCAGCCAGATAGATGTGGGTGCCAGGCAAGCTATCCAAGGCTACTGGCTTGAATACGTTGATGCCACTGGTGCAGAGCGAGGACCCCTGGGTCGCACTGTAGACGATATTGCCGACGACGGCGAAGTAATCGACACCCGCCGCGCCATCGTTCGACGCAGTGAAGCCCCCCTGGCCGCACCCGTTGGCGATATTGTTGGCGAAGACGACGTGATGAATGCTGAGCGACGGGGTCGCTGGATAGACGAAGTAGCAAGCGCCCGCCGTCGAGATAGTATGGACCTCCCAGCCCTGAAAGCCCCAGTAGCTCGAGCTGACCTGGATGCCGGTGGAATACTGCGTGCCGGAGGTGACATTGATCTTGCACGCGTCGAAGTTCGAGCACTGAACCCAGGCGACGTTGTTCCCGGCCTTGCAGGTGACCGTCGCATTCACCTTGATCTGCGGGTAGGTACCTGGGCTCGCCAGGACAATGTCACCGCAGTTCATCGCGTGGTTTGGCGTCGCCCAGGGCGCTGCGCTTGTTCCGGCCGCAGCATCGCTGCCGGTTGTGACCATGTAATAAGTCGCAGCCTCACAAGAGCCCGTCCAAAGCAATCCGAAGAGAGCTGCGAGAAGGAAACTCATCGGAAGTAAGCAATCACCCGCGTGGGACCTGCGTCGACCGAGCCTCCGGCTACCGCCGTCCTGGTCAGCAACATCAACGATAGGGCTCTGCACGTTCCTCCTCAGGCACGACTGTCGCTCCTATCACCTTTATTCCGACGCTCTTTGGAAGCATCGGCGGTGGGCGCGTCATTGAGGCGAGAGTTATCTTGCGCTCCGCCGCATCCAGCTTAGCTCGGAGATTGCCGCGTGTCTTGCTCTAGCCACGCGCAGGCTGCTCGCAGTCCAAAGCATCGCGCATATCGAGCGCGGATCGACCCCTTCCACTCAGTCAGAGAGACAGAGATTCCTTGACCCTCTAGGGAGTATCAGAGAGACTTAACTAAATGAGTTCCAACCTAGTCGCGGATCGACGCCTAAGGCAGGGTAAAAGAGTCATTTGGCTTTTTCTTGTGGCAGCCGCTTTAGCCTATGCAAGTCGGCTGTCGTCAACATTTAACTTTGTGGACGAGGCTGATTACTACCACATTGCCTTCAATCTTCGTCATTTGCAAATCTTTTCTCTTGATGGATTGGCGCCAACAGCAACACGCCCTCCAGGATATCCCTGGATGTTAGTCGCCGTTGGGTTTCTCCATGAGGGCATCACATTCGCCAAACTTTCAGGACTGCCCTTGTGGCTGCTCTGCGCCGCCCTTACAGCAAGCATCTGTCGCAAGCTGTTTGGGGAGCTGGGCGCCGCTCTTGCATTGTTGTTAAATCTGCTTTACATAATTCAGCTCTATATCGCCGGAACCCTCTATCCTCAAACACTTGCCTCCACGTTGTTCTTGCTGTCCCTGTGGTTGCACCTGGTGTGGAGACGGTCCGGGCAGATCAGCGAGTTGGCTGCCCAGGCCCTCATCTGGGCCGGACTTGTACTGGCGGTGCCAACCTTTCTCTTCAACATGGTGGTCTACGTCGCGTGGCTGGCCTGGACTAAACGAGACTTCAGGAGCGGAATAGCCGTCACGCTCGTGGTTTTTCTGGCGGTTTTTGCCTGGTCGGAGAGAAACAAGGCCGTCTTCCATAGCTTCTTCTTGTCCGACAACACTGGCCTCATGTTATTTCTGGGTAATTCGGAGGCCACCGGGCCAAATACAGGCCCTACTCTCCCGCTTGAGCAATTGCTTCCTAAAGTTTGGCATGAGACAGATGAACTGGTGAGGGACAATGGCTACAAAAACGCTGCTCTCGCCTGGATCAGGGCCCATCCGCAACGTGCAGCGTCCCTTTACGTCTTGAAAACTCTCAACTGGTTTGGCTGCGAGACAAGGCTGAAAAGCTCGAATCAAGACTCAAGCGCCTACGGGATAATCATCGCGGCGGTGTATTACCCGATGCTGTTTCTGGCGATTCTATCGCCGCTCCTCTTACTCCGCACTCGGCCGCTGCAGCTACTGTTTGCTCTGCACTATGGAATCTCTGCGTTAGTTTACGCGATCTTCTTCACCAGGATCCGTTACCGTCTGCCATTCGACTACCTTCTTCTTATGCTCGCGGCGGGATCTGTTGCAGCGTTGCTGAGCCGGCAGCGCCGCGCCATCTCCCAAAGCGGTGCGGGGATAAGCGGCTGACCTACTCAAAGCTGATGGATATCACCTAGCAACAAAGTCACCTTCGACGTCGATAGACGAAGCATTCTGGGCAACTGGGACAGCGACAAGCGTTCCGTAGATGTAGGTACAAGCGCGATGTGCAAAACAATGAGATTGAAAGCGAAGTTTGTGAAGAGCGGGCCAACGTTAATCGCTTCTGTCGCGTTGTGGATCGCGACGAAGAGCATAGCGGCCGCCCAACCGCCGTAGCTGTCCTGGTTTTGGAGAAAACGCATCGTGCAGATAGTGAGGCAGCTCAGCAGCAGAACAAAGTATAAGAACGCTCCAGGAAAGCCGAGAGCGAGTACCTGCTCTATATAAGAAGAGTGGCTTTGCTGAATTGCCCAGCCCTGCTCGTAAGAGACGTAGTCGATATGTTTCGGAGACCAGAAGCTACCATAACCGTAGCCCCGAATGGGTCGCTCCCGGGCAAAGATCAGCAGTGTTCGCCAGAGGGCCAAGCGACCGTTGAAGCTCGTGACGTCCCCCTCGTCCCGGCTCGCGCGTAGAGAATTCACACCAACCGATTTGCCGGCTGCAACTTCTATGTAGAGGTTGGCAAGGGAGAATAGGGCAAAGCAAAGAGCGAGGCTGGGGAGAAGCAACGGGAGAAAGCGACGGTAATCGCGCGCGACGATTAGGGCACCTGAAAAGACTAGGGCGACAGCGACCGCTAGAAGCGCCGTCCGAGATCCCGTATCGGCCAGGAAGGCCGTCACTACTAATGCGACGCAGCCAACAGCAAAGCGTGTTCTTCCGTGGGCGCGCCAGGATAGCCAATAAAGCAGGACGCTGCCAAAAGCGAGCGTTGCCGCTTGAACATTAGGGTGCGGAGCGGTACCGACAAAGCGGCTCTCGCTATCGAACAGATGGAATGTGCCATAGAATAGCTCGGAGAGAAGGCCCGGAATAAGGTTTAGCGTGGGAATGCCGGCTATAAAGATCGTAAGGTTTGCAGCACTCATGCGGACGACACAGCCGGCGGCGAACAACAGCATCAGAGCGAGCGACACTAACCGCCGCCCAGCGAGCGCTGGGTCATCCGCCCAAGTGCCGCTGAGGAGCGTCCAGCCAATATATGCAAGGAGCAACACCGCGAACGAGCGTTTGATCTTGACGTTCTTGCGATTGGTGGCTAACAAATACAACCCGAGTCCACCGAGCGTAACGATGACAACACGGCCGATAATGCTGCCCTCCTTCGCATTTTGAGCAAGATTGGAGGCGTCCTGAGCGTCGATCCAGGTGATCGGCGAGTCAAGACGGTTCCAAAGCAGGAAGAGCGCCAACCAGCTGACTAGGAATAGTAGCCATGGAAAACGGTTCGCGCGTTTCGCTTCAGCGCTTACGTTGGACAGAGGTGCTCGGTAGAGGCCGGGCGGACGGGCGACTGTACTCATCTGGCGTTTACGGTAGTCTGGCGATTGTCAAGCCTAAGGAGACCTATGAGCTCGAGGAAGAAGGCTCCAACGAAAAGGAAGTTATACACGGTGTAGCGCTTCCACAACCGCTTCGGATCCTGGAAGAGCCGGAAGAGCCACTCGAACCCGCTTGCCTGGATCCATCGCGGCGCCTGCTGGATGCGACCGGAGAAGAAGTCAAAGGTCGCCCCCGAGGCGATCAGCACGCAGCCCGGCAGCTTGGCGCGATGTTCGGCGATCCACACGTCCTGCTTCGGTGAGCCCAGGCCCACCCAAACGATGTTGGCGCCGGAGTTGAGGATCTGGCGGCAGATCGCCGCGTCTTCCTCCGAGGAGAGCTTGCGGAAGGGTGGCGAGAGCGTACCCGCGATCGGCACATCCGGCGCCACCGAACGCAACTTCGCGGCCATCGCCTCGGGCGCGTCCTCGGCCCCGCCGTAGAGAAAGAACCTGTAGCCGCGCTCAGCCGCAACTTTCGCCGTCTCGAGCATCATGTCGGGCGCGTAGAGCCGGTCGCTCTGCTTGTTGCGTAGCAGGCGCCCCAGGTAGAGGAAGGGCATGCTGTCGATGCCCAGCAGGTCCGCCTTCTGGTATAGCGTGCGGATGTTCTTCTCGAGCAGCCCGGAGACGCAGCAGTTGACGTTGACCAGCGCAATTGTGTAACCGTGACCGTTACGGGAGGCGATCCAGCGGTCAAAAGTCTGAAACATGTCCTGGTAGGAGATGCACTGGAGGTCCAGCCCGAGAAAGCGGATGGTCTTCGCGGGAGCGGGAGCGGCGACGGGAGCAAGAGTTTCAACTGGCATTCAGCAGCTTCTTTCTGGGAGCATTGGGACAATTTGTTATTTCATTCAGTTGCATTTGTCAGAACTTGATGTCTTGCTTCTGTCCATTCACCGCTCCTGGAGAGCGGCCCCAGCGTTATGCGCCGGCAGCGATTGTGATATTTGGTCGATAATGCGAGCCGCATCGACATCCTGCATGGCAACGCAGCTGCTGAGCCCGCACGTCGGATGTGGGTAACACGGCGCGCACGACGCGTGTCCCTGCACGATCCGGAAGCTCTCGCCCGGAGGATGAAACGATGCGGGGCTTGTCGGGCCAAACAGCGCTACCACCTCGGTGCCGAGCGCCCCGGCCATGTGCATCGTGCCAGTGTCGTTCGAGACAAAGACATGGCAACGCGCGATAAGCCACTGCACCTCGTCGAGTGAGACCTTGCCACAGAGATTGACGATGGGCACTCCGGAGAGCGCTTGGATCTCTGCGGCAAAAGGCTGCTCCTCATGCGAGCCGAACATCACGACGCGGCCTCGCAGCTCCTTATGCACCCAGCGAGCGACCTCGGCATAGCCGCGCGTGGACCATCGTTTGAGGAAAGGCTTCCATGCGCCGCGTGCGTTTGTGTCGGCACCCGAGGCGAATCCGACCACACAGTCTGCGCCATTGAGCCCGGCTTCCTGCCAGATGCGAAGCGCCGAGGCGCGCGCTGAGACCGGCGGCGTCAGGCGCGGGCGGTACTCGTCTAGGTGGACGTCGATGCCGAGCGGAGTCAGTAGTGTGCGGTAGCGCTCGAAGTAATGTGCGGAGGCGGCAACGCGGACGCGGCGGTTGTAGAGGAAGGCAAGCCGTTCGGAACCCGCGCCAATCCGCATCCTGGCGCCTGAAAGCCACGCAAACAGCGGGACGCGTGTCGAGTCCGGATGCGCCCCGGAAATCACGACATCGTAGCGTCTCCTGCGGATTGACCATAGGAGCCGAAACACCGACCGCCAGCCGCGCTGTCCAGCGCCGCGGTTGAAAACAAGGATCTCTGCGCCAGATGCAGTCTGGCTCAGGATCGAAGCCGCGCCGCCGGTAGCAACGATGGTGGTGATGGCGGCCTCCGGAAACCGGCTCCGCAGAAGGTCCAGGACCGGAAGGTAGCAGACGGCGTCGCCTATTCCGCACATAGGCAGTAGCAGGATGCTTCGAGGGGTGGTCATGCCCGTTCCTCCGCGGCCGTTAGATTCCTGCGGATTATGCGCTCGAGCAGCTCCACCTTCGCGTCCCAGGAGTTCTCCGCCAGGAACTCGTTCGTCGCAGGGGAAAGCGGCTGGGCGAGCGAAAGCTCGAGCGCCCTGATGAACTCCTCATGCGAAGCGCCCATGCGTAGGTAGCGCGTGAAGGGCTTGAGCTCCGGCAGTGGTGTCGTCACTACCGGCCGACCTGCCCCGAGATACTCAAACAGCTTCAGCGGGAAGATGCTCTCCGACAGTGTGTTGCGGACATAAGGGATTGTACATACATCAAATCCCTTTAGGTACGCAGGCAACTGCTGGCGGGTACGCCCTCCCAGAAAATGGACATTTTTCTTCTGCCGGAGCTTTGCGATCTGGGCTTCCACGCCCATCAGCGGACCGACAACAACAAAGCTCCACTCCGGATGCCGGTCGGCAAGGACCTCAAAGAGCTCCGTGTCAAAGCGGCTGTTTATGAAGCCGATATACCCGATGCGCGGCTCCGGGATCGATTCGAGATCCGCGGGTATGGCCAACTCCGCAGTCCGCGCCTGCCTGAACGCCTCAACATCCGCCCCGTTTGTGACCAGCGCGGTTCGCATCCCCGCCGCGCTCCAGCGCGCCACGATCTTCGTCGACGTCCCGACCACCAGGTCGACCCGGGCGGCAAGCTCGTTCTCCCGCGCGCGAATCTCGTTCGGCTGGTTCCACCACTGGCCGTTCGCCGACCAGTCATCCGCGCAGTAGTAGAGGCTGAAGCGCTCGCCGAGCTTGCCCACTAAGCGCCCCGAATCAGGCGCGTAGGTCCACAACACCGGCGCCTCCGCTCCTATCTTGCTGAGCGCTGCACGGATGGCGCGCGCTCGGACCCACTCGTTGATGCGATTGACCCACGGGTGAAAGCGGAAGGGCAGCACAGGGGGTGGCGAGAGGATTGTCAGTGTTGGCGACTCTTGCCGCAATCCCCCGCTCAGCCACCGGCGAAACTGCCGACTTACCGACGCGTCGCTCGAGCGGGTAAAGAAGCTCGCGAGCGAAACCGGCCGCTCGACGTAGAGGACACGGCAGCGCCGGGCGAGCCGCGACATTAGCTGCTGCTCGCTCGACCAGTGCTCATCCCAGAAAAGATCAGAGACACAGACGATCGGGTCGGGCGCAATCTCTGTCGTCCGAAGGGTCGGCTCATCAAGAAGCTGGCTGGTACGTTCGTGCATAGTGGCGGCCTTTCCCGGGGAGTCGGGGGTCAACGCGCGTCCGCCGCGGCAAGCTGTTCGTCCAAGTGAAAGTGGAGCACTGCGGGCTCAGAGAATGGGCTGATTCTGCGTCGCACCAGCACCCAGGCAACCGTGCCGGTCACCATGTACTCGGAGACGACGACGGCGCAGGCCATACCCATCTGCTGCCAGCGCGAGGCCCACAGCAGCGCCAGCATTAGGTTCAGGAGGCCGGCTGAAAGAATGATCTTGTTGTAGACCGCGTCCATGCCGAGCGGCAGCATCCACTGCATGCCGAGCACGGTGCTTACGGCGATGGCCGGCAGCAGCAGCGCCAGCATCCGCATCACCGGCACCGCGGCCTCATACCCCGGGCCCAGCACCAGGCGCGTGATCCAGGGCGCGGCGACCAGCGTCACCAAGCACATCCCGGACGCTGCGCCAGTCATGATAACCAGGCTCACGCGCGCAAGCCATACCGCCCGTAGGCGGTCGGTGACCAGCAGCCGGCTCAACCGCGGAAACAGGCTCTGCGAGAGCGGCGTTAGCAGGTTGAGCATTGCCTTCACCAGCCGTTCGGCGCCTGAGTAATAGCCAACCGCAAGCGGCGTTGAGACCGAGCCCAGGATTAGCGCGTTCGCCGTGGTATAAAGCGAGACCGAGCTGCGGAAGAGGAACATAGCGGCGGAGTCGCGCAGCGATCGCCGGATGGCGTGGAAGCTCGGCCACCGAAAGGAGAGCTCGCGATAGGCGATCCCGAGCAGCACCAGAGCGCTCACGCAGTAGCAGACACACTGCAGGGCAAGCACTTTCCACGCGTCCGCTGGCGCGTGCACCAGCAGGAAGATACCGCCCGCGGCCACTGCCTTCCCCGCCATGTCGAGCGCCGCGGGCATCCGCATCCGCTCCAGCCCCTGGAAGAACCACAGCATGCTGAAGCCCTGGCCAATGCCCGAAAACGCCCCGGCCCACAGGATGAGGTCGTAAGAGCGCAGTGACGGCATCGCGCGTTCCAGCACGACCACTACCAGCAGGGCAACCACCGCCAGCAGAAGCTTGGCACCGAGCACTCCGGCAGCAATGTGCGCCAGCTGGTCCCAGTCCTCGCGCGCACGCGCCACGCGCCGGGTGGCCGAGAGCTGAAAGCCGAAGTCGACGACCATCGAGAGATACAGCCCCAGCGCCTGCGCAAATGCGACCATGCCCCAGTGCACCGGCCCGAGCACACGCGCCAGGTAAGGGATCGTCGCCAGTGGAAACAGGTAAGTCGCCACCTGGGTGCCGAACAGCGCTAGGGTGTTCCGCGCGATGATGCTGCGGCGGAGCCTGTTGATGATTCCCCTTTTTTGCGGAGCGCCTGTCACTTCGTTCAAGTCAGCCATCCTCTAAACTCGGCGGTGAATCGCCTCTAAACGTAGCGATAGATTGCGCCTAAATGCGGCGGTAGATCGCCTCGGGCACGGGAAAGGTCCGGTCCCAGAGAACGGCGCCGAGAACGGTCACACCTGCTTCCTCCAGCATCTGCTTGGCGCGGCGGGCGGCGATGCGGCGCGTCTTCCCTGCCCGCAGCACGAGGATCACGCCGTCCACCATGCTGCCCAGCACCACGGCAGCTTCGCTGTGGCCGATCGACGGTGCATCCACCAGCACATAGTCGTATTCGCCGCGTAGGCGGATGAGCTGCTCCTTCTGCGCGTTCAGGGCGCTAACTTCGACCAGCTGGCCGCAGTCTACCTGCCAGAGGTTCGTGCCAATCGGCTGCGCCATGGCGCGGCCGGCGCCGGGCCGGTTCGCCGGCCGCGGATGCGAGGTGTGCGCATCCACCAGGCACACGCTTCTGCCGCCCTGCTCTGCCAGCAGCCTCGCCGCCAGCGACGAGACCTCCGTTGCCCCGCCGTATTCGTCCACGCTAGAAAACAACACCTGCCGCCTCGGTGCCGGCTCGCTTGACAGGAAGACGCGCTGAACTAAACGGGCCAGGTGGGCCACGGTCGCCTGGCCGGCGCCGCGCGCCGGTTCAAAGGAATCTGCGCGGCCCTTTGCTTCCTGCTCGGGCGCTTCGGGTTCAATCTGCGGATCCACTAGCAGCTTCGGGGTCATGGTTTCTCTCACTCGCGCAAAAGTCTCGGCCGCGGCAGCGCGGCCAGTACCGGAATTCCCAGGTAGCGGGATACCTCATCGGGAGTGCGGAACGACGGATTCAGCAAGTCCACAACCCCGCCCAGCGAGAGGCTGGCGACCCCGGCCAGCAGCACCGCGGCCAGCAGCACCGACGTCGGCGAACGCACCGGAATCGCCGGCACCGTCGGCCACTCCGCTATGGCAACGTTGAGGATGCCGCGCTGGTCCAGCGCATCGCTGACGCGCGCCTCTTCGCTCTTGTGCTGATAGAGCAGGTAGTTCTCGGACTCCAGCTCGACCTGGTGCAGCAGCTGCGCCTGCTCGAGTCCGGCGTCGCTGAGCGCGCGCCCGGTGGCCTCGGACTGGGCGGCCATGCGCTGCGCCGCGGCCACCCGCGCCTTCTGGCCTGCGAGGTCGGCTCTGGCCTTCAGCAGCTCGCCCCGTACCCATTGGTAATTCGGGTCGAGATCAGTGGTCTCCTCATGCGAGGGTCCCGTCTCCTCGGCGGCGATGGCGGCCTTGGCATCGGCGATCTGCTCGTCTGCCTCCACCACCAGGCGGTAGCCGGGCGCATACTTGGTCAGCAGTTCCGTACGCTTCAACTCCAGGTTCAGCAGCGTCGACTTCAACTGCTGCATGAGCATGGGATTGGCCGCGGTGCGCACGCTGGTGGTCAAGCGCGGCTCGGTGGTGGCCAGCTGCGCCTCGAGTGTGCGGATCCTCTGCTGGTCTTCGGCCATCTGCGTCGCGGCCTGCTCAGCCGAGGCGTCGAGCTGGTTCATCCGGCCCAGAGCATAGTCGCGCTCCGTGCCCGCGGAGACCAGGTGGTGCTCGGCCGAGAAGTCGGCGAGCTGCTTCTCAGCCGCGATCAGGGCTTGGCGATAGTGTTCGCGCTGCTGATCAAAAAAGGTGAACTCGCCCGTCGGACGCTCCACCGCTAGATGCTTCGCCTTATACGCGGTGGCCAGCGCATTCAGTACCTTCGCTGCCACCTGCGGGTCCGTCGCCTGATACTGCACGTTGATCATGTTGGTCTTGCGCACCGGCTCGATGACCAGACGTTTGGCCAGTGACTGGACCGCATGAGCGATCCTCACCTCCGGATTGTCCGTGCGCAGAGAGAATCCGTGTTTGTCCGCGAGGCCGGTCTCGAGCACCACGCTCCGCAGCAGGTCCTGGCTGTTTAACAGCTCGACCTCGGAGTTCAGCTCCTCGTCCGTGATCATATTTCCGTTGTACTGGGCGGAGACGTTCGACTGCGGCGTAACCATCGCGTCGACTCTCTGCCGGCGAACCAGGATCTTCATCTGCGCCTGGTACTGCGGCACCCACATACCGGAGCCAGCCACCAGTGCAATAACCGCCATAAAAAATAGAAGGATTAGCCGACCCTGTCGGAAGAGAATGCTGGCAACGTCGCGCGCTGTCGGCAGGCTCGACTGCTCGATCGGGGCCCATTCGGTTTGCTGAATCTGCATGGCGTTCCTCGTCTCAGCTCCTCTTAGTACGTGGGGGTCGCTAACGCGCCTACGCTGGTGTTTGGCAAATACTTGCGGATCTTGGAGATGGTCGTCTGCGGCACATAGATGGTGTCCCCCGGCTCGATCCGCAGATCCTCAGAAAGATCGCGCGAGGCCAGCAGCTTCTTTACATCAAGCAGCTTCGCCTCGAACATGCCATTTTCCGTAGGGCGGAACAGGACCACCTGTGTGTTCTTCGCGCTGTCATTGAAGCCGCCCGCGATCGCCACCGCCTGGGTGACCGTCATCGAACTGCGCAGCTCATACTTGCCCGGCTTTGTGACCTGGCCGCTGGCGATGAAGTACGGCTTCTCAAACTCCTTAAGCGAGATCGACAGCACCGGGTCCTGCAGAATGTCTCTGTATGCCAGCTTGATCGCCTCGGTTAGCTCAGGCACCGTCTTGCCCTCGACCATCAGGCTGCCCACCGACTTCAGCGTGACAAATCCGTCGGGCTCAACCGCCAGGCTCTGGTTGAACTCTGGCGAGAGCGCAAAGTCGACGTCGAACGTGTCCCCTTTGCGGAGCGTGTAGCGGGCATTGCGCGAGTGAAGCGCAGGACCGCCGGCGCTCGATGGCGCGGTGACCGGCGCCACCTGCGACTGTGCGGCCGGCGTGAAGAGAACAACGAACAAGGCAAGCACGTATCGCATAACTTGAATGCGTCCTCGGTTGCGACAATGAGGAAGGGTCACCTACACACCCCTCATGGCGAACAGGAGGGTGTGCAGAAGAATGGCGAGGTCCATGAAGAAACTGCGGTGGCGAATGTAGTAGAGGTCGTATTGAAGATTTTCATGGATAGCGGTGGCGCGGTCTGCGCTCAGCTGCCACAGCCCTGTAAGCCCGGGCATGACGTCTAGCCGCCGCCGATGATGTATATCGTATCCCTCGACGATGAACGGCATCTCCGGGCGCGGACCCACCAGCGCCATCTCGCCCTTGAGGATGTTGATTAGCTGCGGCAACTCGTCGAGCCCGGTACGCCGCAGCCAGCGCCCGACGTGCGTCACGCGCGGGTCGCGGCCGTTCGCCGGGTGCAGACCATACTTCGCGGCGTCGACAAACATGGAGCGAAACTTGTATAGCTCAAACGGCCTACCGTCGCGACCGATGCGCGTCTGCTGAAAGAAGATCGGTCCGGGCGAGTCGCGGCGGATCAACACGCAGACGAGGAGCCAGCTCGGCAAAGTGATCACAAGGATCAGGAGCGCCGCGACGAAATCAAAAGCACGCTTCATCGCTTCATACCAGCGGCGTCGCGCACTGCTGCTGACCGACACAAGCAGCACGCCATCAATATCCAGGTAATCTGTGAGCGCTTCCGAGGAGTGCGTGATCTGGGGCACAAAGGCAAGCGTGGCCTTTGCGGCGACCGCGGTCGCCAGCAGATCGTCGAGTCGCTCCTGCGACACCGAAGGAATGCCAACAACCACGAGATGAGCGCCAAAGGACTGAATCAACTCCGCTGTTAGCGGTCCTTTCAAAACCTGAATCGATTGCTTTCTGTGATAGCCGTACTCGTACATGGGCCGACCGGCCTTCTGCGGATCATCATCGATCATTGCCACCGGCTGCAGACCTAAGCGCGGCGAGCGGACAAGTGCGGAAAATACCGAGCGGCCGGTGAACCCCGCGCCATACACAAGCACGTTCTGCACGCCCAGCCCCTTCGCATGCAGATGGCGGATCAGTTGTAGAAGTATCTGTTTTTCAACGATCAGCATCAGCGGCACTAGGACCAGCGCGATGCCTACCATCCAGCGGGAAGTAAGGTGAGCGAAGAAGAACGTCGCCGGAAAGACCAGCCCAAACGCCTGTACAGAGACCTTGAGGATGCGCTCGGTTTCGCGGATGCGGAGGAGGCTATTGCACTGCGAGTAGGCGCCGTTGTAATCAAGCATCAGAACGAACAATGCTGCAAAAACCATGGCCGCAACCAGCACCATATTCATTGAATAATGCAAGTGCTTGCCTAACTGCGCATAGTCGTAGATTAGGCAAGAAAGCAAGCACGCGGAGCCTATTGCCAAAAAGTCCAAGGCGCGTTCGAGCGTTGCGGCTATAAGCTCGAAGCGCTGGTGGCCTCCGCGCGGCGCAACCGGGATCGCGGGAAGCTCATGTTGCGCTGGATGCGGCGTACGGACTTGTGCTGTACTCAACCCGGGGCTCCAGGAAAAAAGGCGTTCTAAAAGTGCTGCTGCACTCAATCGCAACGGGATCCTGAGTCGAAAGTATGCTTATCGTAAAACTGCCTCGGAACTTGAAGGGTTAGCTACTATGCACAACAGAGAAAACGTAAGCTCTGCTCAGGCTAAGTAGACGACCTAAGAGTGTTGGAACCATCTTCGTGCTGCTTTGGCGAAATCGTATTATGAGCGGAGTCTTAATCCTAATCATTTCTAGTGACCGCCTCTCGTAACCTGAGGCAGGGTTACCTGGCTAATTTGCGTCCATAGTCGGCGGCTAAGCCACAACCGTCTATCCCCAGAGAAGATGCCATGAAAAGCTTATGTAGGCAATAGCTAATAAGTTACTCCGTTAGGTGACATCGATAACTACCGAGGAGCATACCTGTTCCCACATATCTACCTAGTAGCTTGTTTAATTAGCTGAGCTTTGTTGATACGGTGTTTGACCAATACTAGCGAGTTGCGCCCTCTCGGCGGCTTAGTGTGTTAATCCTCGCCTGCTTGTTTTCCGGTGGAGGGCCGCAACGAACTTTCTGTCGCACTAATCCTGCCTCTCGCTGGGAAGGCTTTGCAATCAGCCTTGCAGTCGCAGCATGTTGATTGTTCAGCACTTTCTCTTGGCAGAGATCCTCCAGCGGCGCAAACTGGCGACTTCTCGTCCGCATATACCGTTGGGGACGGGTAGTCCAGGATGAGCCGGGCGCGGTTGGCTCAGCCTTCAGTCGACTGGTTCGCTACGCTTACTTTCTTCGGTAACATTCCTAATTTGAGGCGGCACGACCGGAAAGGATAGTTGACGCTGAACACGTCATCTCATCGTAAAGAGTTAACGCCACGTTGTGCGCAAAGCTACCTTCAAAGAGAAGAATGGAAATCCAAATCTGGCGAAATCAACTTTCCTGAAATTGACCTTTAGCAGGCGCTCCGTGAAGATTCTGCACAGCGAGCCATCTCTCGGCAGAGAGATAGACCGCCTGGCGCCCGGCAAGATTGGCGAAGGAGTGATCAGTGTCCGGGATCAGCTCCAAAGTGATCTTTGCCTTGCGGCCAGCGGAGTCCATTGCGTAGCGAATGTAGTCAAATTGTCCGGGGCCAGGTTTGAGGCTGGGAGACTGAACGATCAAGATAGGCAGCCCGCGAGAGGCAACGTGCCTCCATTGCTCAAGAAGGGGACGGTTAGCGCTAGGAGGTAGACCGTCTCTGCGTACTATGCGTTGGAAGTCGCGGATAACATCGTAAAATTGGCGGAGCAAGCGACCCAACCTGTTGTGGCGCGACCAGATCGAGACAGCGGGGCTAATGCGGCTGATAATTCGTGGATAGTTGAAATATGGGTCCATGAGGATCAGGCCGCGGCAGAGCCTCTGTTTTGATCCGGCATAAAGAGCAGTGACAGCACCCGCGCAGTGCCCCATGACGATGACTCCACTAAGGTGAAATCGATCGGCGAGCTCTTTGAGAAGGACTCCGATTATCGATTCGTAGCCTCCATTCGTGATAAAAATGAGTAAATTGGTGGTCTCCTTAATTTCGGGCCCGGTGTCGCCTAGCCCCGGCAGGTCGAAGCGGAAACAGGGATAGCCAGTTTGGGCCAGCTTCTCTGCCCAGTAGACGGACGACCCGGCGTGGCCAGCACGTGGTGAAGTCAGAGAGTTGACGATCAGCACGCCGATCTGGCCTGTTGTGATTGCATGGGTATCGCCTGCCGAACCGCGGAACGTTGGCTTGTGATATGTGCCACGAACGAATGTCCCAGAGCAGTCAAGCGTGACGAGTTCTCGAGTCGTAATTGCTTGCTTCATTGCTTGTGTTCTCCCGAGGCAGACGTATAGCCGAAGTAATCCAGTCGAACTGCAAAGAGTAGAGCCGAGTCAGGTCATTCAATTCTTCATATCCGCTGAGACCGCCACAAACGAGCGGAGTAGCCTCACGCCCAAGTTCAAAGATGCTCACAGGGCGGTCGTATGCGGCTGCGGCGCTTCTCTGGTCGGTGAGTGCGGAGGGCATGCAAAAGTCGAACGAATCGCGCCAGAGTCGGCTGGACCAAACGTACCCGTTTACCTCGAGAGTTCCTCCGCCTTCGAACTGCTCAAGATACATCGAAAAAGGCTTACGTTCCTCGGCACGAGCAGAAAGGTTTTGAAGCGTCACCCACTTCTTAAGTGTGAAGTGGAGCAGGAGGTTAGCCTGCAGCGGAGGGGACCAGAGGATCATTCCGTCACCAATGCCTTCATGGAAACATCGTCCAGCGATGATTGCGCCAAGGGTGAGACCGTGCAGAAAAAGTGGTACGCATGGAGTGCGGCGCGCAAACCAGGAGGCAAGTTCAAATGCGTCTTCCTTCCAGTCAACAAAGCTTTGATCCTCAAAGCGTCCAGTGCTTTCTCCGACGCCGCGATAATCAAAGCGGAGGACTTCAATGTTGCGGGACTGCAAGTACCGAGCCCAGCGTGCCCAGGGCAAATAAGCCTGATTTCGCTCCGGCGCGAAAGGTCCGAGAAGCAAAACGCGGGCCACCGGGGAGACGACTGGATGCAAAACTGTAAAAAGGTGTTCCTCCCCGATCTCGAAGTATCCTGGCTGCTCGGCCATGTTTTCGGTTGCAATGGGAGCGATAGAAGACACGGTGCCAAATCCTCCAGGAGGGCATTTGTCTCTACCCGATGCAAAAGGGCGGGGGAACGTGTACTGTGAATGATGAAACTTGGGTGCCTGAAGTACAACTCCACCGGGTAATCTCAGGAGAATGTCATGGGGCTCGGTAACTCCACAACAAAGCAATAGTAATCCAAGGAAGAGTTACCAAGACGGATTGAAAAAGCAGATTTGGTAGCAGAGTTCGTTAGAGCGGAGCCACCTGGGATGCAGCGCAGGATCAGTACCTACTAGGAAGAATTTACGGCTCTGTTGCAAAATTAGCTATGGACGTCGATGTCCGCGATGCCCGCCCTATACCAGGTGCTTCACGCATTTCGAAGTTGAAGGTCGAATTGCTCACCGATGAGAGCGACGGTCTCGGCGAGGGCATTGATCCCGACGCCGAAAGCGCGTTCTACGATGCGCGCCTCGCCGCGGATGTCTTGGCTTAGATTGAAGACCGCCGCCTGGCCCTTGCGAAGCGCACGCATGACCTCAAACCCCGTGATGGTCGCATAAGCCGTCTTCAGCGTCTTGAAACCCCGCACTGGACGGATCAATTGCTTCAGCTTGCCATGATCGGCCTCGACGACATTGTTCAGATACTTAACCTGTCGATGCGCCGTTTTCTCGGGACACTTACCTTCGGCCTTCAATTCTGAGATCGCGATACCATAGGTCGGCGCTTTGTCCGTGTTGATGATTTCCGGCTTCTCCCAGTCCTTCAAACCGTTCAGCGCCTTGCCGAGAAACAGTTTCGCCGCTTTTGCGTTCCGTGTGGGCGAGAGATAGAAGTCAATCGTGTTTCCAAGCTTGTCCAGCGCCCGGTAAAGATAAGTCCATTTGCCGCGCACTTTCACGTAAGTCTCATCGACCCGCCAGCTCGTCGATTGCGGGCGGCGCCACTGCCAGCGCAGCCGCTTTTCAATCTCCGGCGCGTACTTCTGAACCCAGCGATAGATCGTGGAATGATCAAGGGGCACACCGCGCTCGCCCATCATCTGCTCCAGATCACGGTAGCTGATGCCATAGCGGCAGTACCAGCGCACTGCCCAGAGGATGATCTCGCCTGCAAAATGAGCCACTTGAAATCTGACATGACCAGCTCCGCTCGCGTTCGCCCCATTTTCTAGCGGCCTCAAAAACTTTGCAACAGAGCCGTTCATCCGGCTCTGTTGCAAAAAGTAGGCACGGACAGGGGCATCCGGTGGTGCGGTTGCATCCGGGCGTCAGGCCGGTTGGAGTTCGAGTTGTTCAGTGATCATTGCGTCTGCTTCGGCGAGTGCACTGGCTCCGATTCCGAAAGCTCGTTCGACGATGCGAGCCTCGCCGCGAATGTCCTGAGTGAGGTTGAAGACTGCGGCTTGGCCTTTGCGTAGAGCACGCATCACTTCAAAACCCATGATCGTCGCGTAGGCGGTCTTCAACGTCTTGAAGCCTCTCACTGGATGGATCAGTTGCTTCAGCTTGCCATGATCGGCTTCGACGACATCGTTCAAATATTTGACCTGCCCATGCACCGTTTCCTCCAGGCATTTGCCTTCGGCCTTCAGTTACGAGATTGCGATCTCGTAGGTCGGCGCTCTGTCGGTGTTGATGGCCTGCGGCTTCTCCCAGGACTTCAAGCCGTTGAGCGCTTTGCCGAGGAAGCGCTTTGCCGCCTTGGCGTTCCGAGTCGGCGAGAGATAGAAGTCGATCGTGTTTGCTTCCTTGTCGAGCGCCCGGTACAGATAGGCCCACTTGCCGCGAACCTTCACGTAAGTCTCGTCGACTCGCCAGCTCGTCGACTGCGGACGACGCCATTGCCAGCGCAACCGCTTTTCGATCTCAGGCGCGTACTTTTGAACCCAACGGTAGATCGTGGAGTGGTCGACGCCCACGCCGCGCTCGCCCATCATCTGCTCAAGATCACGGTAGCTGATCCCATAGCGGCAGTATCAACGCACCGCCCAGAGGACGATCTCGCCTTCAAAATGACGACACTTGAACTCAGCCATGGTCGGCTCCGTTCAGGTTCAGGCCATTCTCAGGCGGCCACCCAAACTTTGCAACAGAGCCGTCGAGCGCACCAGGAGTACCGTCGAACGGTACGCCCAGTTCCCGTGCACGCGCGTTCTGAGGGTATGCGGAAATAGGAGTGGTAAGACTTAGCAGGAGCAGGGCCAGGAACTCGGTACCGGATCTCATACAGAGAAGCTATACCCGAGCAATCCGCGAGGAACAGGAGGAGTACTCTTAAGGTCCGAAGTCGATGCAGGATCAGATAACGTGTTCCGGAAGTAGATGCCTGTCAGGGGAGCGCGAGGCTCCTTGTGAACGGCGTTATGACCAACTTGGATTGATCCATCCAGCCCTTCAATTGTATCCACCGTCCCGGCCCCCGATGTTGCCGACAAGCTGACTTTGCCGCCATTTCGCGTAGGCAACCGGACAGTTAATAAGAAGGCGAGTTCTGAAACATGTGCGTTTGGTCGACTGTGGGACAAGATCGTGTGCGCAGGGATAGGTTAGACTTTGCTCTCAGATGAGCCTTGCGGTGGGTCTTAGCAGGTGCAAAGGCGGAGGCGTTTTCCAAGTGGGCAAAGCCCACTTCTCTGCCATAGTTTTTCGCCGTAAAGCTTCTGCAAACTTATGCGGTGTTTGATTCCCAAGCTGCTATGTGGCTCGGTATGAAAGCGGGCTGGTAGGCCTTCCCTAGCAAACCTCCAAAAGGGATTCTGATCTCAGCAGTCGCGGCCGGACCGCTCTTCAATTCGGAGTTTCGCCACAACTTCCTTGAGTGCTTCGACCGTTGGCAGCTCATCCCGAATCGACTTCGGGAGTTCCCGAGTGACCTGGTAGGTCGAGACGCCGATTGGCTTGTCAACATCCCGCAACGCATACTCCGCCACGACACTGTTCTGTGTCTCGCATAGTAGAAGCCCTATGGTCGGGGCATCCGGGCCCGCTCGGAAAAGATCGTCCACTGCTGAGAGATAAAAGTTTAGCTTGCCGGCCCATTTAGGCTTAAATTTGCCGGTCTTTAGCTCGATCACAAAATAGCAGTGCAAGCGAACGTGGTAGAAGAGCAGGTCCAGGTAAAACGTGTCACTTCCAATGACCAGTGGAACCTGGCTGCCAACGAAGGCAAAGCCGCGGCCAGTTCGAGCATGAGGTCGCGAAGGTGGATGAGCAGCCCACGTTCTACCTCTCGCTCTTGGGCATCTTTGGCCAGGGTGAGGAAGTCGAAGTTGTAGGGATCTTTCAGAAGCTGCTGCGCAAGATCAGAGGCTGGCGGCGGGAGCGTGCGTTGGAAGTTGTTCAACGCCTTGCCTTCGCGTTCATGGAGCTGGGTCTTGATTTGCAGGACCAGGATATCTTGGCTCCAGCCATACTCGAGAGCAGCCCGTAGATACCATTCGCGCGTGGGCCGGTCCTTGATGCGGTCGAGTACCCGCAGATTGTGGCCCCACGGCAATCGTGCAAAGAGTCCTTGCACAATTTCGGGGTCCGGCCAGGCCTGGGCCAGCGCTCGCATGTATTTGAGGCTCCGGGTGCTAAACCCCTCAACCCCAGGAAACTCAACCTGGAGATCGTGGGCCAGCCGATCAATCACCTTGGCGCCCCAGCCCTCCTCCCCCTGCCGGACTAGGATGTCCCTGCCGACTGACCAATAAAGCAAAACCATCTCTCGGTTGACCTCCATGGCCGCGCGTACCTGGGCAGCATGGATGCGAGCTTTGAGTTGCTGGAGGAGTCCGGCATAGCCGGAGGGAACGATCTGGGGTTCTGTCATAAAGGAGGTGAACAAATCAATTGTGCAATGAGCCATTGCACAATGACGAGACCGCACGCAGCCGACGCCAGATTAAGCTGCCTGTTGCACGGACATCGCCACGGAACCTGCTCACTCCAGACGAGACATTCTAGACTCCCGTGCAATGCTGGCTCCGTCCGTATCCTGACAACTCCCCGTTCACGACGCAAGCCGCTTCAGTAGGACGGCGCCAAACTCTCCTGAGAGCGGCAGAGCAATACTAGGCCACAGCACGCCGTGAAAGCGGGGTGTTGCGGCGGAGCAAAAGTAGTCCACCGCCGGAAGTTCGTTTCATGAGTTGTTGCCTTGGCAGCAGGGCTCATGGGACACCGGAGGGATGTTCAAGGTGGAGCTATACGGGCGAGTACGGCGAGCGGTGTTGGTGGAGGGGCGGAGCCAGCGGGCAGTAGCCAGGGAATTCGGGGTATCACGCGAGAGCGTGCGCAAGATGCTTCGCTACGCGGTGCCACCGGGCTACCAGCGACAGCAACCTGTGAAGCGACCCATGCTAGGGCCGTGGCTGGGCGTCATCGACGCCATCCTTCAAGACGATAAGCAGCGGCCGGCAAAGCAGCGGCACACGGCCAAGCGAATCTTCGACCGCCTGCAGGCTGAGCACGGGTTCACGGGCGGCTACACGAGCGTGAAAAACTACGTACGCGGCGAGCATGCGCTTGGCCGGGAGATGTTCGTGCCTCTGGCGCACCCGCCGGGCGAAGCACAGGCGGACTTGGGCGAAGCGGTAGTAATTATGGCCGGCGTGGAGTGCAAGGCGCACTATCTGGCCATGGACCTACCGCACTCGGACGACTGCTTCGTCATAGCATTTCCAGCCGAGACAACAGAGGCATTCCTGGAAGGCCACGTGCGAGCCTTCGCCTACTTCGGCAGCGTGCCCACGCGCATCCTGTACGACAACACCAAGATCGCAGTAGCCAAGATCCTGGGTGGTGAGCAGCGTCAGAAGACGCGAGCTTTCTCCGAGCTGCAGAGCCATTATTTGTTCGCAGACAAGTTCGGGCGACCGGCCAAGGGTAATGACAAGGGCAAGGTCGAGGGTTTGGTCGGCTACGCGCGGCGCAACTTCATGGTGCCGATTCCGCGTGTGAACAGCTGGGAGCAGTGGAACGAGCAGCTCGAAGAGCAGTGCCGCAAGCGGCGTGAGCGGCGGCTCCGCGGGCATACCGAGACGATCGGAGAACGATTCGAGCGCGACCGGGCGGCGATGCTGCCACTGCCAGCGGCCCCTTATGAAGCCTGCGAGAAGATCACAGCACGGGTCAATTCGCTGTCGCTGGTTCGCTATCGTGGCAACGACTATTCGGTGCCGACTCAGTACGGTCATCGGCAGGTGTTGGTAAAGGCCTATGTGCACCAGGTGGTCATTACCACCCCAGCGACGAAGACCTGTCGCCGGGGACCCCGGTCATTGCGTGCGGCAGTGAAGTGATCGGGCGACACGAACGCAGTTATGAACGGGAGGTGGTCGTCTTTGATCCGCTGCACTATTTGGCGCTGCTCGAACAGAAGACACGCGCGCTGGACCAGGCGGCGCCGCTCGTGGACTGGTAGCTGCCGGAGTGTTTTGCGCAATTGCGGCGCTTGCTCGAAGCGCGGCTGAAGAAACACGGCGCCAGTAGGGCTCTGTTGCAAAGTTTTTGAGGCCGCTAGAAAATGGGGCGAACGCGAGCGGAGCTGGTCATGTCAGATTTCAAGTGGCGTCATTTTGCAGGCGAGATCATCCTCTGGGCAGTGCGCTGGTACTGCCGCTATGGCATCAGCTACCGTGATCTGGAGCAGATGATGGGCGAGCGCGGTGTGCCCCTTGATCATTCCACGATCTATCGCTGGGTTCAGAAGTACGCGCCGGAGATTGAAAAGCGGCTGCGCTGGCAGTGGCGCCGCCCGCAATCGACGAGCTGGCGGGTCGATGAGACTTACGTGAAAGTGCGCGGCAAATGGACTTATCTTTACCGGGCGCTGGACAAGCTTGGAAACACGATTGACTTCTATCTCTCGCCCACACGGAACGCAAAAGCGGCGAAACTGTTTCTCGGCAAGGCGCTGAACGGTTTGAAGGACTGGGAGAAGCCGGAAATCATCAACACGGACAAAGCGCCGACCTATGGTATCGCGATCTCAGAATTGAAGGCCGAAGGTAAGTGTCCCGAGAAAACGGCGCATCGACAGGTTAAGTATCTGAACAATGTCGTCGAGGCCGATCATGGCAAGCTGAAGCAATTGATCCGTCCAGTGCGGGGTTTCAAGACGTTGAAGACCGCCTACGCGACGATCACGGGATTTGAGGTGATGCGTGCCCTGCGCAAGGGCCAGGCGGCGGTCTTCAACCTCACGTAAGACATCCGTGGCGAGGCGCGCATCGTCGAACGCGCTTTCGGCCTCGGTGCCTCTGCGCTCGCGGAGGCCGTCGCAATGATCGGTGAACGACTCGAAATCAAACCTGCGTAACGTCTCAGGATAGCGCAGCGTCCTGGACGCCCTCCGTCCATGCCTGAACTTTGCGACAGAGCCAGTTTAAGGGACCACCGGAATATCTCTGGTTTCAGGCGCGGATGTGCTAAGCTGCGTTTGATGAAAAGCCAAGTCCGACCTTTACGCAGGCGCTAAAGGACATGTCTTCTTTAAAATAGCTGTAAAACGGTAGATAGTTCTTCTACCCGTCTTTCGAGAGTCAAGGGTATTCACCCCGCGACGATTGATTTGTGGTCGGGTCGGAGATCGAGTCCAGATCTCTTGCTTTGGAAATGCGGCCCGCAGAATCGCTATTTTATCTCTGCGAGCACCCGCTTGAGGCTCGGCATCGGCTTTTCTTCGAATGCCGTTAAACACATCCGCGCCTGAAATCACAGAATCCCGGCGTCGGTCCAAGCTCCTGGTAGTGCTCGGTGAAGAATGGCTCTACGCTCGCGCCGTCTGGCACAGGGTTCGGGAAGTTGTGCAGGATCGCCTCGAACACCGGTCGCTGATGCGCGATCACACCCGTGTCATGTTCGTTCTAGTACGCGGCTGCGATGCGGTCCGCGCCAAACTCGATCGCATACGGCTTTGCAGTCTTTTCCGTAATCCCACGGCAAGCCTGGAACCAGTGTCCTAGCTCATGCACGATCACCCAGTGATGGACGCCGTCTTCAAACTCTTTCCATGCGATCTCCTCCGTCGCATTCGGCCCCATGAAGTGGTAGAACATCTGGCTTTCTTCCGGTTTCAGCAAACTCCATGCTGACGTTCGAAGCGTGTTTGTCTCGGGATCGTAGCTGCCAAATGAAGGCACGTCCTCAACCATTACCGGAGGCACCGCAATCGAGCAAGTAAATCCAGAATCCTTTACCGATTGCACAAACGCATCACGTAGCGCGGTCATCCTCACGCGGGTCTCTTCTACGTCCGTATTCTCTCTCTGAGCCTGTGCCCATCCGTTCATGCACAGATCAAAGCACACCACTCCCGCCAGAGCCTTTCCTATTCCCATAAATCCTCCCTAATCGCGGATTGCCTCATCCTTACACAGAGAGCGTTCCCTGAAAGTCAGTTTTTAGAAGTAAGGCAGCGCGAGCAGTCCTGAGGGCGTGCCTGCATTCACCAGGCCGCGTGCACCAATCACCGCTTTACCTCTTTAAGGTCCCGATATGTCGCAATATGGGAAGTAGAGCGACCAAACGGCAGTCGGCTCTTTGTGTAGTTAGGCTGTTGGACTTCCTGTGATCCGGCTCGGCAGGGTAAGGACGATCCCAGCGGCTAGGACCGCAAAGCCTAACCACTCCTGCCAGTGTTGCCGAGAGACCCCAAACAACATAAGCCCGATTCCAATGGGTGGAGTTGCAAAGTTACTCATTCGCCGGGCAACATGCCGTCCGATACTTCTTGGCTGCCGAATCCTAGATCTCCAACTAGCTAAGCCTTACTCGTTTAATGCTCAAGACGGGAGCGCTTTCCAATCTTACTTACGAATGTAACGCAACGAGGGATTATTTTCTTTGAGGTCTTGCTTTCTTGCTAGAACAGTTAAGGTAACGACAGAAAAGCCTCGTGCTCACGATTGTCGCGATACCGCAGTGCTTCGGGGGGAGGAGAAGAGCTAGCATGATTTCAGGTGCTCGTTGTTGTGGCTCTTCTAGGTTGCGCCGCGAGCGAAGAAAGACTTGGCTGCATAGGTTAGCAAGATATATTGGCTACTCTCCTTGGGAATGTCCGATATGTAGACGCGTTCGTCTCGTGAATGACCGCAACACCGTTAGACCTGAGCAGTAACTTAGTCACTCGAGTAGAGGCGGCCACCTGCCAAGTTCGGGCAGCAAGCGTGAGGGCAAAAGCTGGGTTAAGAGTGACATCACGAGGCTGTTACGGACCTCGACAAGCGTCGGCGATTTGGAATGGCCTTTGTTCGGATCGCAGCTGAACGTGGCTTTGTTTCGTTCAGTTTTTCTGAAGTGCCAGCGTAAGCGGGTATTTCCGAGTACGTTTGCCATTCTTTTGAGGTTATAGGCCATGACACCGAGACTGAGTTCTGTGTGGGCTCCTGTCCGTCCACGCAAAAGCAGCCGTGGATGACCGAAGATTCGGTACTTGATGGTCGCGATCGGGTGTTCGACGATCGATCTTCGCAGCCCCATCCTAGCTGCAGTCGCGCGTTCATTCATCTTGGTAAGAGCATCGTCGAACATGTGCCGCGATACCCGGCGTGCGTTAGAAGCTGTGCAGCGATGCTTTAGCGAGCAGCCTCCGCAGTCCTTTGCGTTGGCTAGATAGATGATGGATCTGTCTTTCTCTAGGCGCGCCTTACGCTTCAACGTCTTTTCACCTGGACATAGATACGTATCGGTTTCGGGTTGGTAGCGGAAGGCATCGCATTGGAAGAACGTGCCATCACCATGCGGGTTTCTTGTGCGTGTGGCCGGAACACATGGCATGATGCCTTTCGCCTGACAGTTAGCCGCTTGCTCTCCATTCGAGTAACCTGCATCCGCAACGACATAGAAGGCTTCTTTTTCGAGCACAGCCTTTGCCACATCAGCCATCGGCTCCAAGCTGCGGTTATCGGCTGCATCCAGCACAACATCATGCGCGATGATGATTGCGTGCTCAGCATCAACGGCACTTTGCAAGTTATATGCAGGTTGGGTATTTCGGCGCATCACCATGAAGCCCGCTTCAGGCTCTGGATGCTGCTTCAGCTTTTCCAGAGCGGCTTGTACGCCAGTGCTATCGAACTCTGGCGATTGCTTACCATCCAGCTTTTCCATGCTGTCGAGAGATTTCTGCGACTGGAAGCGCTCGCGCGCCGTGTCGATACTTGCTACGGCACGGAACTTGCTTCCATCGACTGCAACCCACTCGCCGCGGATCAGTCCGCAGCTTTTCGCGAAGCGAACAAGTTCAGCTCCAGCAGCAGTCACTGCCTCCTGGTGCATACGCCGGAACTCGGCGATGGATTTGTAGTCCGGATATAACCGCTCCAGCAACCACATCACTTCTACATTGCGATGGCACTCTGTCTCTAACCGTCGCGACGAGCGGATCTGATTGAGATAACCGTAGAGGTAGAGCTTCAAGAGCGCGCGTGGATCGTAACCTGGCCGACCCTTATCAGCGGGCTCAGAACGCTCCAAGCCGAGCTGCTCCATATTGAGCCGTCCGACGAAGGCGTCAATGACACGGCACATGTGATCGACCGGAACAAGGTCGTCCAACGTTACTGGGAACAGTGTGCCTTGGCTACGGCCTTCACCTTGGGTGTAAGGCATAGATGATGTCCTCGCGTTGCGAGGACATTATTTCATTTCTTACGTGGAGGAAGACCTAGTCTTCATCAGTTACGGCCAGTATCCATAGCTTGCGTTCACGTCGATCGAAGAGAACCGAAGTCCAGTCCCAAGCGATACCTGCGAACCAAGGAGTCCACGCCTCATAGCTACTAAAGAGGCTGACATCCTCGTATCGTCTGCCGAACGCTGCGTCAGAGTATTTACCTGCAAGCTCCATAGCGTCGCGCCTACTGATTTTCAGGTTTGGCCCGTAAGCTCCGCCAGCGAAGAGGCGTTGTGCTAGTTGTCCGTCCAGCAAAAACGGATTATCGAAACTGAAGCCACGAGAAGCTGTGATGCTGCACGCATCCTGGCTTTCAGCAACAGAGATATTTCCAATGCTCTCGGCGATCTTCACCTCTGGCAGCAATGCTCTGATTTCGCTCCGATGAAGCAAGATTGGGAGAATTTCGTTCTCCAGTAAGCGGTTGCGTGATGCAAACCAATCAAAAGTAGCGTTGGCTGCTATTCGAACTACGGCCAAGAACGCGTCGCCATTCGAGTGCGTAGCCCGCAAGCGTTCAAGCGCTTGATCGATTCTCTCGTCAGTCTGCCAGATTGGCTCAAGACCAACTTGCGCACATATCCTCTGCGCGTCCTTAAGGGACGGCTTCGCTTGACTCCACTTTGGCTCAAGAAGGCTCATCGTCAAGATTCTACTTTGAAGTCAACCGCTAGCTTGAGTTTCGTAACAGTCTCGTCACTCCTCCCTGCCCGCAAGCCTGAAAGCTGTCAAAGCGGGAACCTCGATGGCCGAGCGCCCCAGTCCAGTATCTAATGTGCGCGTCCGGCAATTCTTCACATTTCGGCGTGCATGAGACAACGAGCAGCAGCGAGTAGCTTGGCGATGCCGGTCTAGTTGTTGCGTAGTCACGGCCGGAGCCATTGTTTCTTGTGCAGCACCTAGCTTTACTCCTACATCAGACGCGGTTAACAGGGGCCAGCTTCCACTTGGCCGAGCTCAGCGGTTGCCAAGCCGCCGTCAGCGCTTTTCCCATTCCACTTTGCTTCCGATAGCGCATGAAGCACCTCCTTCGTCACCGCCAGCTTACGTCAGGAGCACCGCGGTACCGGCCCTGAGTTTGGCAACTAATTTTGGCTCATCTGCGGCAGTTAACTCTGGCCGAATCTGTGGCAGTTTGATGGGCAGGGTCGTGGGTTGGAGAGGCGATGGAGTTCGGGTTGGAGCGTAGCGGAAGCCTGAACTCCATCGAGGGCTGCACTCAGCCCGTCGATTTGGTCTTACCTTTCTCGACTGTGCGCCGGAACCTGTAGCTATCCGTGCCGGGCTCGAGGATATGTGCGCGGTCCGTGATGCGATCGAGCAACGCCTTGCAAAGACGGGCGTTTGGGATCACCTGGGTCCACTCGGAGAAGGGCAGGTTGGTGGTCAGGATGATGGCGGCTTTTTCCGCTCGTTCAGCAATGACCTGGAAGAGGAACTCGGCACCCAACTCGGCCATGGGCACGTAGCCGACCTCGTCGATGGCGATCAGCTCATACCGTTCCCACCGCGCCAGCACGCGGCGCAACTGTGACTGCTGTTTGGCTTCAACTAACTCGTTGACCAGTGCGGCAGCAGTAGCAAAGCGCACGCGTCGTTTCTGACGACAGGCCGCCACGCATAGGCCGGTGAGCAGATGCGTCTTACCTGTGCCACTGTCGCCGATCAGGATGATCGGTTCAGCTCGTTCGATATAACCACCTTGAGCCAGCTCGTGGATCCGAGTGGCATGGACCTGTGGGGCCTCACTGAAGTCGAACTCTTCCAGTGTTTTCATCCGCGGCAGTTTTGCGTCTTTGATTCGCCTGGCGATGGTGTTCCGTTCGCGCTCTTCCAACTCGACAGATAACAGAGCTTCCAGATAGCGCAGGTACGTCTGTCGCTGCTTGATGGCTGTGTCGGCCATGGTGGCGCATTGCTCTGCGATGGCGGGCAGGCGCAGAACTCGACACTGTTGCTCGACTGCTGCCTTCTCCAGGTTCTCGACGACTGCGTTCATGCTTGTACTTCCGTCAGCAGCTGATCGTAGCCGCTGATGACTGGCTGCGGGCGCTCGTAACGAGATAGAGCGCCAAGTTCGATTGCTTCCACCGCGGGTCTGGTCAGTGATCCGGCAACCAGAAGATGTCGGATTGCGGCCACATCGTGGCAGCCCAGCGACAGCGCCTATTCGACAGAGATCCGCAATCGATCCCAGCCTTGCGCAGTTCCGAGCGACAACAACTCGATCATCTGCCGTGTTCCTTGCTGGCGACCATGACGCGAGATCAGCGCTTGCCATAGTCGATCGAAGCACTCAGGCCAGCGCCCAGCCTGGCGACACTGCGCCAGCGGCGTCGATCCAGCCAATGCTCCGGGCTTCTTGCGCAGAACGTCGAGATAATGTTCCAGATCGAGGATCTGCTGCTGGCGGCTGTAACTGCGTTCATGCCGCGCCACGCGTTTGCCTTGATGCCATAGCTCAACGATGTCGGCTTGCACCCTGGCTTCCACCTTCGTACCTGGTGGCAGGGGAATCGAGTAGCGATTCGTTCGCACACGCACGCAGCGCAGTCCGTCCACCGTTGGAAAGCTTGTTTCTGCCAGCTCGAAGGACTCGGGCGCGAGTGGCAACAGGTGCGGCTGCTCGTGGAGCATCGCTGCGCCTACTGTTTCGGTGCGGCCACTTAGGACCCGATGCTGGTCCTGTCGGCAGCACTTCTCTAGATATGTGTTCAGCTCTTCGATGTCTCGAAACTCCGGCAGCGGCACCCAGTGGTTGCGTCGAAAATATCCGCCTTCCCCTTCTATGCCGCCCTTTTCGTTCCCGCGTGCCGGGTTACAGAACTCGCTCTGGAAGTGCCAGTGTGACCGGAAGGCGATGAAGCGGCTGGGGCTCTTCCCGCTGATATCCTCGCAGGATCTTCTTCACCGCACTGCCGAGGTTGTCGTAGCGCAGGAGCCGGAAGACTCCGTCGAAATAGCGGAATGCCCGTTCGTGAGCTTCCAGAAATGCCTGCTGGGTTGCGTGCGTATAGGCTCGGTGAAACGCTGCCCCGCTGGCCATCGAGCGCAGTTCGAAAACCTGCAGCTTGATCCGTTCGCCGCTGAGAATCGCCCAAGCTTCGTACCAGTCAATCTGCGCTTCTACGCCCCAGTCGTAGCTCTGCGGCACATACACTTCACGTCCCGTAAGCCCTAACTGCCGGCGTTGGCGCTGAACATAAGCACGCACCGTACGCTCGCTTCCATTGAAACCAGCCACCTCGGCCCTCAGCCGCTGCCAGATGCGGTGCGCCGTGTGTCGTTGCTTCGGAGGCGCCTGCCGATCCTCGATCAGGATCCGATCGATGCATGCTGATACTTCCGCCAGCTTGCGGAGCTGCCGCTGCTGCGGCTTGGCGCCGGCTGGCACCGAACTGTGCAATGCCTCGCGCACCATCCGCCGGTGCACGCCCAGCTTCCTCGATACTCCGGCAATGGTCCCCACGCCGAATTCGTACTCACGGCGTATCTGCTCGAATAGCTCCACCTTGTCCCTCCTGGTCAGCCAGCTACGCTTCCTTTGCTCCATCCACGAAGCCTAGCCAGCTACTTCCAAGTGGGCCAAACTTAACTGCCGAAGGTGGGCCAGACCAAACTACCGAAATCAAGGCGGTCGATCTCGGTGGCGCGTGAGCTGAGCGTCGCGATATGCCGCTCATGCTGCTCCCTGAAGTGATCGTGCTGGGCTTGATGGTGGTCGCGCTCCGCCAGGATCATCGCCTTCAACGCAGCCGGGTCAAGCGCGTCCAGATCGGCCTCGTTGGGCGCTGAGGACATAAGCGGAGTATGTCATAAAGCAAGGCGGCTTAATAGAGGAAAAGCCGCATGAATACAGGAGATAACACTTAAACACTCATCACGAGTTCTGCCGTTCGAAGAGGCGCTCTCCAGTCGATTCCTTCCAGCAACATCGACAGCTGCGCACGGCTCAAAGATACAGTACCACTGCTTGCCTGAGGCCATACGAACCGCCCTCGTTCCAGCCGCTTGGCAAGCAGGCACAATCCGTCACCGTCAAACCAGAGCACCTTGACGATGTCACCGCGGCGTCCGCGGAAGACAAAGACATGACCGGACAACGGCTGCTGTTCGAGCACCGTCTGCACCTGCGCACTCAGACCATGGAAGTGACGTGCCCCCGAACCTTCAACCATTCATAACTGCGATTCTCTAGTTTAGGTTTAGCGTTGAGATCGTCTCGCCGCCGCCGAGGCTGTGTGGAAGTGGGAAGCGCGTAGCGGTTTCCACTTCTGCATAGCCTAACGCTTGCCGGAACTCAGCCGGCGTCCGATATCCGAGCGAGCTATGGGGCCGTTCGCAGTTATATTCGTCGCGCCAGTTCGCCACTGTGCGTCGTACATCACCCAGTGTGCGGAACCAGTTGACGTTCAGACACTCATCTCGCAGGCGTCCGTGGAAGCTCTCTACATGCCCGTTCTGCATCGGCCTGCCTGGCTGGATATGGACCAGCGCCACCTTGTGCTCCTCAGCCCAGCCCAGCATGCGTCGAGAACAGAACTCCGGGCCATTGTCGGAACGCACGCTCTCAGGTCTGCCCCGCTCTTCGATCAGCCTCTCGAGCACCCGTGTCACGCGTCCGCTGCCCAGGCTAGTGTCTGCTTCCAGCGCCAGGCACTCGCGTGTGTACGCGTCGACCACGCTCAGGATGCGCACCATCCGGCCATTCGCAAGTCCATCCACGATGAAGTCCATTGCCCAATCCTGGTTGGCCCGCTGCAGACGTGCCGCTGCAAGAGGATCGCGTACCAGCCGCTTGCGCTTGCGCCGTCGCACCGCCAGCCCTGCCTCCGAGTACAGCCGGTACACACGCTTCACGTTCACCTCGTGACCGCGGCGGCACAGTACCGCATGCAACCGTCGATAGCCGTAGCGCGGCTTCTGCCGTGCTAACTCTAGCAGTGCCTCGCGCAATTCCACATTGCGATCCGGTCGAGACTCATAGCGATAACTCGACCGGTCCGCGCCTAACAGCTTGCAGGCCTTGCGCTCACTCAGCCGAAACTCGGCCGATGCGAACGCGACATCTCTCCTCAGGCCGGCAAGCCGGGGTCCCCGCGGACAGTTCTTTGTCCGTGGGGTAGAAGCTCCACCCGTTTTTTCTTATGACCGCTTTCAGCACTTCCTGGTTCAGACTGAGGTCCGCGACCAACTGCTTCAGCCGGCGGTTCTCATCTTCCATTGCCTTGAGCCGCTGCGCCTCGCTGACGTCCATGCCGCCGTACTTGGCCTTCCAGCCATAGAACGTTGCCGCGCTGACCCCGTGTTCCCGGCAAAGGTCCGCCGTCTTCATCCCCGCCTCGTGCTGCTTCAAAACCCCGATGATCTGCTCTTCAGTAAACCGGCTCTTCTTCATCGACCAAATTCCTCCCGTTCAATGTACGAGAGATTCTCAGCTCAGACTGGTAGAAGTTTCCGGAGGCATGTCAGAAGCCGCGCGGGCCATGTCCGTGACACCGGCAGCAATCCAGATCCGGGTGCCAACTGGCACAGAAATCACGAGCGCAGACTCCTGAGCACCGCACGCACGACGGCTGGATCAACGCTGCCTTCCAAACTGATCCGGACCTCACCGGGCAGCTCGATGTGAATCGCTCCGCATCGCTCGGGAACCACTTCGCCAGGCTCAGACTCCGGATCGCCTGGTCTTCTACGACGCTGACAGGCAGTAACTTCATCGCAGGTTGAGCAGCAGCCCCAAGCTTGCCGTCGCGATACAAGCGTCGCCACTGAAAGACCTGGTTCGCGTTTACTCCATGCTTCAAAGCAACGCGCGCGACCGAAGCACCGTCTTCCAGCGTCTCCTCTACCACCCGACGACGCTCCACCGCGCTCCGTCGACGACGAGGACCCGCAACCAGCCCACCGCTTACATCAACGTCAACCATCCACACATCATCACGTCAGAAGAACACCATGTACACGCGGCCAAGACAGGACGCTTACCAAGCATATTCAGTAAGACCATAAAGAAGGCGTGAAGTCGCTAGGGTATGCGTTCCGAACATACGAGCATCCACAACGGTGAGACGTAGAAGTGAATCCCCTCAAAAGCCTTCTACTGTTTTCTTTGCCCTGCTCCAAGCGGTCTCTACATCGTTAGGATCGATCGCGACCAGGAGTTGCTCATTGTGGGTGAGAGACGCCTCAATCTGTGGAGAAGCAGGATCAGGATCGCCGGATTCGCGACCGCCGATATCCGGCGTGCAGCCGCGCTATCAAGCGATGTGGATGGAGTCCGTTAGAAGCGCCGTTCTTCGAGCGCTGCTTCGAGTGAGCGAATCACTCCCCTCCAGTCGCCTGCAGCGGACTGCCTAAACAGCCGCAGGGATGGATACCACGGACTGTCATCGCGTCCGCGTAGCCATCGCCAGTCGGCGTCATACTTCAGCATGAGCCAGGTTGGTTTTCCTATGGCGGCTGCCAAGTGTGCAGCTAAGGTATCGACTGTGATCATGAGGTCTAAATTGGAGATGGTCGCCGCCAGTGCGACCAATCCTTCATCCCCACTCCTGGAGATCTTCTTCACCGGAAGCTCGTTTGCCTCGGTAGCCGCCGAACCACCTTGGAGATTCCACCACTCATAACTATCATCCGTGATGAGGTGCTTCAATAAGTTGAGCGGGACCCAACGACCCCGATCCCATTCTCCTCCTGCCCAGACGATCCCGATACGTGGTTTTCGCCTCCATCCCATGCAACTGAGATACGCCAGTGAGATTTCCTCGGTTATGGTGAGATAGTCGATTGCAAGCGGAAGATCCTCCTGCGTAGTTCTGAACAGGTACGGCAGCTCCATTATTTCGAGTTCAACAGTTCTAGAAGAATGTGGTTCAGAAGACACGGGGCTGATGGCCCCTTCTGGTCCCACACACTTGAAGTAGGGCAGCAGCGACTGAAAGCTTGGGGCTACATCAAAATCTATGTTGGCGCAAAGACCGCGAAGTCGCTGCGTATACTGCAGCATCTGTACTGCGTCTCCAAGGCCGTGCTTCGCATGCACCACCAGATTGACGCCCCGCAGCGATTGCCCGTCCCACAGCCGATGTGCAGATGGCCAGTGCATGCCGCAGCAATCGTTCAATCTCCACGCAGCTTGGAATCTACCAGAGGTCATGGCTTGTGCCCAGCTCTCAAACCTATGGCAAGCCGCGCCCAGCTTCTCTTCAGAAGCGTTCGTAGCGACTGTTTTTTGAGCAGTAAAGCTTCCAATGGATGATTCTTGCTTCTGCTGCAGACCTGCCGATCTCTTCGTGTTCAACATTTCATTTGCCCGAACGAGCACCCAAAACAGAGCTAAGCAAGGGCGTGCACGTAATTGTCATTATGATGACATTGTGCGCGTTAGAAACGCATAAGTTTGACGGTTCAGCGCCTAACTCTGGAAGGTGCCTCTCTGGTCTTGAGAACGCCTGTTCAGCTGTGAACAGGCTCATAGGCTCGCATGTGACCGCAAATGTGCCGCCTGCGTGGCTTCGAAGAGACATCTGCGTAATCAGAGCCGATTGTGAGGCATCACAGTTGCGCCAGGGATCGCGATAGCGACATAAAGCATGTTCGGATCGCGAACAGCGTGCGCGGCGGCTTGATGAAGCTCACCAGAAGCGGAGCCCACTCAGGCCGGGACAGGGCGACTTCAATTCCAAAAGAACGGCGATGTGGGCCTCTTGACTCTGAAAGCGAAGACGAATGAATTAACGAAGCCCCCTATGGATGTCGCGATTTGATACCTGTGATCTTTTTGCGCGAGCCATCATCGCGCTAGTGTCAACCGTCCGGGAATCGAAGCGCAGGGCAGTTCCATGCGAGATGACGCTCTATATTCTGCTTTTTGATTTTAGTTGCGCGTGAAATCCTGTATTTGGCTCCCGAGCACTAGCACAAGAGGAAGAGAGGCCGAGTTTTTGTAGCATTTGGGCGCCTTTAGCTACATTGGCAGCGCCCTGCACCGACTCCCCCTCGGCCCATCCCAGGCCGAGTAAAGCCTGTGCTGTGAGTGGGTGATCAACATGGGGAAAAAGAGCCGAGGCGTCGACCCTGGCGCGCGCGAAATCCTTTTCGGCGAGGGCTGGGTGATCGGTGGCTAGCTCGAGCTGCCCGAGGTGAAGAAGACTTTGGACGGTGGAGTCATTCTCTTCGCCGTAGAAGGATAGCCGCAGGTCGAGGCCGTGCTGCAGGTCACCCCGGGCACCCTCGATCTCGCCTTCGATGAGTTTGAGCTGTCCAAGGTGATCGTAGCTGTCGGCCAGGCGCGAGGGCGAGGCTTTGCGGAGCCGAGCCGCGAGAGCCTTATCGAAAAGGATCCGGGCATCCGCGAGTTCTCCGCGCTCAAGCTTCACCAGACAAAGTGAGTCTTGGTCAAAGGCCGTGTCCATAGATTCAGGACCTTCAAGCTTCATGGCCATTGCCATCCCTTGCGTCATCAGTTCTTCTGCCGGCTCGAGTTGACCTAGATCGTGCTTAGCCCAGCCAAGCGAAACTAGCGACATGGCGATTTCGGGATGTTCCGCACCGTAGAGTTTCCGGCGCACATCGAGCGTTTCCTGCCAAAGGCGTTCAGTCTCCTTGAGCCGCCCCGTTTTCATCAGGATGAAGGCGTAGTTGTTCATGCTCGCGGCGGTGCTTGAAGTGTAGAGGCCGAGTGTGTGTTTGCGGATTTCGAGCAGATCACGCGCGATAGGCTCCGCAGCACGATAGTTTCCAGCATCGGCGAGGGTGGCTTCGAGGTTGTTGCGATAGGTGAGGACGAGGTTGTCTTCGGGGCCCAGTTTGCGTGAGGCGATGGCGATGACCTGCCGTTGGAGATCCTCAGCCCTGGTAAAGCTTCCCATCGTCCAAAGCAGACGCGCGAGGCCATCCATGAGGTCTGCTGCTTCAAGGCTGTCGTGGCCATGCAGCCGGGTCTGGATGTCCAGAGCACGGGTGTACTGCTGTTCGGCTTCGGCGTAGCTGCCCTTGTCGATGAGTAGATCGCCGAGCACGGTCGCAGTCTGGATAGCCTCGGGCGAGGTCGTGTCTGCGATGCCTTGATCGATCGATTGCGCCTGGTGAAGAAGCGAGGAGGCACGGTCGAGATCGCCGAGCTGGTAGTAGACGATGCCGAGCGTGCTGAGCAGGCGGGCCTTGATGGCGGGCTCGCCATGCCAGTCTGTGTTGAGCTGCTTGGTGCCGCTGTCAAGGATGTCGCGGGCGCTGACGCTGCGGCCCTGGGTGGCTCGGGCCGCGTGAACTGGAAGAGGCCGGTGAGGTAATTGGACACCGCGTCGGCGGAGGCGGCCTCGCGGCGAGCACGGCGGGCCTGGATGAGAGAGGTGATACTGAGCCCAGCGATGACGAGGAAGAAGAGCGTGGCGGCGGCGACAGCGAATCTGTTTCGTGCGATAAATCTGCTGCTGCGATAACTGAAAGAGTCTGGGCGGGCGGCGACGGGAAAGCCGTCAAGGTAGTGCTGCACGTCGGTCGAGAGATCAGCCGCGGAGGCGTAGCGGCGGGCCGGTAGCTTGTGCATCGCCTTCAGCACGATGCGGTCGAGATCTGTCTGCTTGCGCACACGGTGCGGTTTCAAGCGCTTCGCCTGTGTGCCTAAAGAGGTGTTGGAGCGAGGATCGAAGCTGCTGGGCGGGCGCGGCTGCGTTCCGCAGATAAGCCGCTCCACGTCGGCGGGGCTGAGCTTGTTGATTAAGAAAGGACGGGTGCCGGTAAGGATTTCGTAGAGCAGAACACCGAGGCCATAGACGTCGCTTGCGGTGGTGATCACGTCGCCGCGAATCTGCTCGGGGCTGGCGTACTCGGGCGTCATGAGCCGATCGGCGGGACGCGTGTAGAGGATGGTGTCGGTTGAAACGGCGTCGATCTCGAGCAGCTTGGCAATACCAAAGTCAAGCAGCTTGGGTGTACCGTCGGCGGTAACCAGGATGTTGCCGGGCTTGAGATCGCGATGTACGATCAGATTCTGGTGCGCAGTCTGAATCGCGGAGCAGAGCTTGCGAAAGAGCTCGAGCCGAACCGGCAGTGCGGGTGCGGTGTCGAGGATTCAGCGGTCGAGGGTTAAGCCCTCGACAAACTCCATCACTAGGTAGGGCAGGCCGCTCTCGGTGATGCCGCCGTCAAGCAGCCGGGCAATGTTTGGGTGATTGATGTTGGCGAGGATCTGTCGTTCGGCGCGGAAGCGCGCGATCAAATCGCGGGTGTCGCCAAAGCCGGCGCGGACGAGCTTGATTGCCACGCTCTGGCGGAACTGGTCGTCTGAGCGCTGCGCCAGGTAGACGGTCCCCATGCCACCGTGGCCGAGCGTCGCAGTGATCGAGTAGACGCCGATGCGATCGCCGGGCTCGAGATCGTCTCCAGCGGTAACGCGCGCCGCCGCTATGCCGATGCCGTCCTCAAGGAAGCTGCCAGTGTCGTTAAAGGAGCGGAGCATGCCTTCGATCTGCGATCGCAGCTCGGGATCGCCGATGGTATTTCCAGCGACGAGGCGGTCGCGCTCTTCGGCCGAGAGATGCGAGGCCTGTTCGACGAGCTCCTGGATGCGTTGCCAACGTGTGGCGTTCACGCAGGATTTGCGGCCGAGGGTGTCTGGCTTTCATGGAGCATCCAGGCCTTGGCCATCTTGAGATCACGGTGCACGGTGACGGCGGTGACGCCGAGGAACTCGGCTGCTTCCTCGTAGGTCATGCCGCCGAAGAAGATCAATTCGACGACCTTGGCTTTTCGTTCGTCGAACTCGGCGAGGCGATCAAGCAGACGATTGACTTCGAGAATGTGTTCAGGCGATCCGATGCTTATGGCGGAGTCTTCCTGAAGCTCAACTTTCATGGCACCGCTGCCGCGTTTGACGCGATGGTTGCTGCGCGCCCAGTCAAGCAGGATCTGACGCATGGCCCTTGCCGCAACCGCAAAGAAGTGAACGCGATCGACGTAAGCGGTCTCGGCATCGGCAAGCTTCAGGTAAGCCTCGTGTACAACGGCAGTAGCTCGCAGGGTGTGATCGGAACGCTCCGAGCGCATGTAGCGACTGGCAAGCGCACGCAGCTGGTCATACACCAACGGGATTAGCTGGTCGGCGGCGCCCTGGTCGCCCGCTTGCCAGTCACGCAGCAGTGTTGTTACTTGACCGGTCATTTGATAAACATCGTACCTCTGTTCTTTAAGGATCATGGTAAGGATCGTTGCAGGGCCTGATGGCGGTTGCGTCATTTGCTCCCACAGATGGTCAAGACTCGATGGTGAGAGAGCTTGGAACCGCTGCCTGCCGAAGCCTCGATCCAGGGGCTCCTTTGGTGCGCCTTCTCCTACCTGATCAAGATGGGTCGAGGTACAAACAAATGCCGGCCCAGTGTTCTTCTACCTGCCACCAGCTTGTAGCTTGCGAAATGCTTGGCACTTCTGTTCATGGTATTGGCACAGTGTCGGTGAGGTCTGGCGGTGAAAACGGTCTCGACGGATAACCATAAGTGCCTGTTGTGTTTCCGAGGGGATTTACCGCCCAAGGTGCTGGTGCGATTTGACAAGGCCCGCCTGATCGAAACTGCCAGTCTCAATCGGCGCGAGCGCCTAGGGCCTGCTCATCGACCAGCAGTCTTAAAGTACAGATACGCCAGACCTGCTTGGTACTTGCAATGAATATGAGTGTCTCGTTATCACATCGCCTGGTCAAGATATGGACATGGTGTCTTGCGCGCGCATGTGCAAAAACTTTCCGGATCGATGAAGGTGTTTGCGAAAAAGTGTCGCTTTACAAGATAGAACGCCTTGAAAGGACACCGCCCATGCGCATGACACTCTCCAACCTCTTCAGCCACTCTCTCCCGAATCCTGGGCAAACCCACCTCTTCAGCTTCTCGTCCGGCATTGCTGCTCTTGTCCCCGTTGCGATGGGTGTCGCCTTGTCGCTCACGCCACCGACTCTCTGCGCGCAGTCTGCTCATTTTGGCGGGACGCAGTCCTTGAGCTCGCTCGACTTTGTAAGCTACGGCGGCATTCTCGTGGATGGGACAGGCGACCTTTTTGTAGCTGACGATCAGAACCGCCAGCTCGTCGAATTTTCCGCCTCAACCCCCTCAAGGGTCACGGACCTGGCGCTTGGGGGTGGCGAGCCGGAGTATATGGCGCTTGATCGCAACAATAATCTGTATGTGACCACGACCAGCCCGGCCCAAGTGGTCAAGCTCACGTCCACAAATGGCGTTTACGGGCAGCCGAAGATCATTGCCAGCTCCTTCACGGCTCCATGGGGTATCGCTGTGGATAGTACCGGCAACGTGTTTGTGGCCGATCATGCAACCAGCGTGGTGTACAAGCTGGCGCCCGGAAGCGGCGGAGGTTACGCGCAGACCACGTTTCTGGGTAGTGGCACATTGAACGGGCCCGTGCAAATGGCCATCGACAAGAAGAACAACCTGTATGTGGCTGATCGCGGGGATAACCGCCTTGTGCTGGTGAACCCGGCCGGCGTGCCGACGACGCCATTTGCCAGTGTGGAGGCTCCGACAGGCGTTGCCGTAGATTCGAATGGAAACGTTGCGGTAACGAGCAGTGGGGCGCTTATCTATGAGCAGCTAGTCTCAACGGGGGGGGGAGCAAACAGTTACAAGGTGACACTCGCGGCGACAAACTTCACCACCCCTTACGGGCTCGCCTTTGACGCGTCAGGCAACATGTGGGTGGACGACGACCACGCGCAGCAGCTTACTAGACAGACGCCGCCTACGACCCCTGCAAACTTCGGCACGGTGACGCAGGGCACTGACAGCCCCTCTGTACGCCTGGCCTTCGTTTTCGATCTCTCGTCCACACTGGGCTCTCCCGCCACGGGCGTGATCGGGACACAGGACTTCTCGACTTCCTATGGCGGCACCTGCTCGTCCTCCAAGGTAGTTGCTGCGTAAGCGTACGCCGAGTGCCCATTGACAGCAGATAAAGTGTGTCAACAGGCGTCCGCTTGTTTTTTTAGCGGACACCTGTTGAGTGTGTCTTAGGCGGCGTTGCTAGCGTGGGTTTGGAGTGGGTGCGCCAGATTCCAGGGCAGTAGATCATGGATATGGTTGATGGGATGGTTGGCGAGGCGTGCCAGCACGGTGCGTAGATAGAGCTCTGGGTCGTGCCCGTTGAGCTTCGCCGAACCGATCAACGAGTACATGGCTGCGGCGCGTTTGCCACCGCAATCGGAACCAACAAACAAAAAGTTCTTCCTGCCCAGGGCGACGGCCCGCAGTGCGCGTTCTGCCGCGCTGTTGTCGATCTCGAGTAGGCCATCTTCGGTGTAGCGCGTAAGAGCGCGCCAGCGCGAGAGTGCATAACGAATCGCGGCCGCGGTATCGCTCTTCGTAGACAAGCTTCGCAGTGCCTTTTCCATCCATGCTCGCAGTGCCTGGAGCAGCGGCGCCGCGCGGGTCTGCCGGACCTCGCGCCTAAGCTCTGCAGGCTTGCCGCGTATCTCTTCTTCAATCGCGTAGAGTGCTCCGATCCTGGCCAGCGCCTCTGCGGTGGTAGGCGAGGCATGGACCGCATGGATCTCGTGGAACTTGCGCCGCGCATGCGCCCAACACGCGGCTTCGTACACATCATCGCCGTACAGGTGATGAAAGCCGGCATAGGCGTCGGCTTGCAGAGCACCCTTGTACGTCTTCAAGTGCTGGCGCGGATGTTCTCCCTTCCGATCGGCCGAGTAGGCAAACCACACTGCGGGCGGAGTCGGCTCGCCTGCTGCACGATCATCGCGCACATAGGTCCAGAGACGTGCCGTCCTGGTCTTGCCACTGCCAGGCGAGAGCACCGGAATGGGCGTGTCATCGGCATGCAGCTTGCGACCAGCAAGCACATGCCCCTGCAGTGCATCGACGAGGGGCGCGAGCAGATCGCTCGAGGCACCAACCCATCCGGCCAGCGTGGAGCGAGAGATATCAACGCCCTGTCGCGCGTATATCTCGGACTGCCTGTACAGAGGAAGATGGTCGCTGAACTTCGAGACGATCACGTGCGCCAGTAATCCGGGTCCGGCAAGTCCGCGCTCGATCGGCCGCGATGGTGCCGGCACCTGGACAACGCGGTCACAGCCGGAGCAGGAGAACTTCGGTCGTACATGCCGAATCACCTTGAAGTTCTCAGGGACATACTCGAGCTGCTCGGAGATATCTTCCCCGAACTGCCGCAGCTGGCCTCCGCAATCCGGGCAGCAGTCGCGGCCAGGAGCATGGGTGACGATCTCACGCGGGAGGTGCTCTGGCAGCGGCTTGCGCTCAGCCTTGGCTCTAGGCTCCTGCGCGGGCACCACTTGCTCGAGGGCTGATTCGGCCTCGGCCTGCGTGGTCTCCATCTCTTCCAGTTCCAGCTCGAACTGCTCCAGCTTGATCGCGACCTTTTCGCTCTTGGTACCGAAGAGCATGTGCCGCAACTTATCAACCATGAGCTTGAGGTGTTCGATATGCTCGCTGCGCGAGCGCAACTCATCGGCTTGTTCGGAGAGTCTCTCGCGATGCGTATCTAGTTCAGCAAGAAGGGAGCGAAGCTCTTCATCCCGTTCTGCGAGCTTCTTCTCATTACCCAGGACGAGTGCTAGTAATGCATCGCGATCGAGGCTGTCCAGATCAGCAAGAGGAGCAAAATCCATGCGCGAAGTATGCCATCGCGTGCAGTGGAATGCACCCAGAAAAAGCACATAGCTCAAGAGAAATCCGGGCGAGTATCAGACCGCTAACTCCGGTGCCCAGGTGCGCTCGACTCTCCGCCAGTCGATGCCCTCGAGCAGCATCGATAACTGCGCACGTGAGAGTGAAATCGTGCCGCTTCGCGCCTTCGGCCACACGAAACGCCCCTTCTCCAAACGCTTGGCAAGCAGACACAGACCATCGCCATCGAACCAGAGACACTTGACGATGTCGCCTCTCCGCCCGCGAAAGATAAACACATGCCCGGAGTAAGGTTGCTGCTCGAGCACGGTCTGCACCTGCGCGCTGAGCCCTTGAAAACCACGGCGCATATCAGTAACGCCGGCGGCCAGCCATATCCGTGTTCCTGGCGGCAGTTCGATCACTTGCATAAGCTCTCGAGAATGCACCGCAGCAATGTCCCATCGGCGCCTGACTCCACGCTGATCCTCACCCTGCCTGGTAGCTCGATATGAATCGTGCCCGCCCCTGCCGAATGGCTCTGATCCACTTGCTCGACGGGTACACTCTCAGGCTCAAGCGAACTCGATATGCTGACCGGCAGCAGTGCCGCATACGGCTCGACGAGCTCTCCCTTTTCAAAGGCGCGACGCCACTTGAACACCTGGTTGGCGTTGAGCCCGAACGAACGAGCAACCTCAGCTACGCTCGCCTCCGGCTCCATCGTCAGCTGCACAATGTGTCGCTTCTCCGCTACCGATCGCCACCTGCGGACCTGACGCCCGGAGCCCACTTGCTCGGTATAACTCATGCACAGATGATCATCCCCGCCGCTTCACTCCGCCAGAGGGACACGCCGTACGCTTACGTTGCTGCCGGGCAAACCTGCACTGTAAACATGATCTTCACGCCTGGTTCCGTTGGGACAGAGAGCGCCACACTCGCATTGCTCGGCAACTCCAACGCCGTGCTCGCGGAGGCAGGGGTGACCGGTATCGGCCAGTCGCCTTCAGGAGGAAACGGAGGAGTTTGCGCTGTGAGACCCCACGTCAATCATGTGAACCCCGACGTGATGTGTTATTGACAAGCAGGAACCGGGCGGCGAAAGCCGCCCGCGATGCAGTGTTTACAAGATCACTTGGCATGCGCTGCGGCTTCGTGGCATTCACTCTGGTTTGGCGGAAAAACATACTACTGTGCTCTGGGCCAATCCATAAGAAGCGCACATCCTGCCTCCGTTGAGGCGAGAGTGCGATCATTCTCGCCATCCGAAGGGCGGTGACCGTATGGCATGGATTGACGAAGACAGGAGACGGCTCTGGTACGGTGGCCAGAAGATGGAGCAGCTGCCCCGGCTGCGAGGTCGCGCCAACTATAGAGTAGATTACCGGCACATCATCGACTGGCTGGTACGCAAGCCTGGCGCCTTTGCGAGTTACCGCTACCGCGAGCACCCTTTTCCAAAGCAGCAGGTTCCGGATGACCTATGACTGATTGCGGCAGCTTATGCCCAATCGCTGCGACCCGCCATATCTCCAGATACTCAAGTTGGCCGCCAGGCAAGGAGAGGGCGGTGTGGACGATGCGCTTCGACTGTTGCTGACCAGTGAATCGGGCAAACAGACCATCGCGGACGCAGATGCGTTCGATCGCTTTCTGAAAGGGTGTGAGCAGGCACCGACGATCACCGATGTCGCCATCGCGGAAGTATCGCTCATCAGCTTCGACCAGCTCCTGAGCATGCCTGGCGGTGTGCAATGAGCCGCGCCGTGGATGTAAAAGCGGAGCTGACCCAGAGGCTCGAGTATCCGCATCTGCCGATGGTGCGACAGTGCCACGAGGAAGTGGCGCAGCAGGCGGAACGCGAGTCACTCAGCTACGAGCGCTACCTGCGTGAAGTGATTCAGCGGGAGTACGAGGAGCGACAGGAGAACCGCACAGCCAAGATGCTGCGCGAGTCGCAACTGCCGCTTTAGAAAACACTCGCAGCTTTCGATGCCAAGAGGCTTGCCGCCAAGGCGGAGAAATACTTGACGCCGATCAGCATCGATCCCATCTCTGGCGTGTCCACGGCAGTCGGCTCCACGTCATGTCGCTCGGGAACAGTGTCGGCTCGCGAGTGGATCGTTCCAAGCCCTCCTGTGTCGCCTACGGTGAACTATTTCTCTGATGTTCGAATCTGTCCTACCAGACTGCTTTCAACATCGACGCAACTACGGGATCTTCACTCTATGGATACGTCACGGAGGTTAGTGGCCCTGCGCCCAACATTGACAGCCATCGTGCTGCAAATGGGACGTCCTACACCTTCGCCTATGATCAGTATCTATCTCTCTGAGCTCCGTCAAGTTACCAATCGGTAGCGTGATCAGCTACACCTGGCAGGATCTTGCGTTCTTCCAGAACCAGCGGGTGCCTATTTATCGTGCCATCCCCGCCCTCCCTCCCGAAAGATCTTCGCGTACTCGTCCACACCGGTCTTGTTCGCGTATAAGTAAGACCAAAGCTCATCTAGCTGCGATTCGACTTACTGGAAGCGCTTTGACTCTTGCGGTGAGTTCCAGGAATCCTCCGCTAAACAAGTGCGAAAGAGCTTTCTTCCAAGTCTGCCATTTGATACCGGTGTTCCGAAGTCGGTGTTTAATGTGGTTCAGATTCGTGGAGTGAAACGAGAGTCTGGAGCTGTAAAGCCGAGATTGAGGAAGGTAGAGCAGTAGCTTGTGGATCCGATCCAGCCGACGTGAAACAGGAAACCATGCCAGTCGGTGCTCACACTTGCGGCCGAACCAACCCACTACTTTTCGCAGCCCATCCTCTCCATCCAAGAGAACAGTGATTGCCGTTTCGGCAGTACGGCCAGCACGCCGCTATACGGCCTGTACCTTCTGCCTGGCCCCTGCGTCCAGATCGCGCACAATAGCGAACGCCTCTCCTGGCCCACGTGGCCGTTCGATACGGGCAGTGAGGATTTCCCAGCGTTGTCTCCCCTACTTTCCTTCCTTCACATTTCGCTTTGACAAACGCCCGTCTATTCCAATTGTGAGATGGTCGGCTTGGTCCTGAGATGCTTGCGGCTGTTCCACTTCCCGGTACAGCTCGGCCTCAATGGCCATGCCGATCGCCAGAGTTCGATTGCGGTTCGTCATCGTTGTAATCCCTCCAGTTTCCGGAAGCAGTTGCCGCTAAACTTCAGCAGCTCAACGGTATGGAAGCTTAGCTGCCAATTTGGCTTGCAGATGGCGGAGTTCGGGCAGCAGGCGTGAGGGCAAAAGCTGGGTCAAAGGTGGCGTCACGAGGCTGTTACGAAGCTGCCTCCGCTCTCGTCTCTTGAACGGAAGGAGCATTCGTCCGAGTAAAACCAACTGCTAAGATGATTGTGAAAGCGGATGAGCAAGTAGCGAGCAATCAGCCTGGAGGGAGCATATGTCCAATCCTGTAGAGTTGGTCCACCGTCCCGCTTTTAAATCGTGGGCGTTTGGGTCAGTCAGTTGAGCCTCCACTTCAATGACTTGCGTCTGCTGAGTGCGGATGCCTTCGATGTGTGTCTCACAGAGCTGACGATGCTTGCACTATTCGACAATATGACTTTGATCCGCGATGCAGCTTTGGTCAACCGCATTCAACTGCTTTAGATTTAGAGACGATACTGACGGGTTTCACACCGCGTGTTTCTGCGCTTTCCGAAACTCATACCTAACGATGATTGGAACGAGTGTCTGACATTCGATGTGATGGGTCAACTTCGTGATCGCGGATCCAAAGCGGGATCCTTCCAATCGGTAGCTGCATTGCAAACACTCGACCAAAATGATCCATCTTGTGATTTAGCATATGGGGAGTATTTGGTTTCTCTTTCCACATATCTCCAAGCATTGGAGTGGGAAAGCAAAGCGAGCTTCGTCAATTGGCAAGAAGCCCTTGCCAACGATCTCGCGAGACTCCGAAAGTCATATGAAGCGTGCTGGTTCAGGACACCCGTGGCTGTTTTTGGTCTGGCGAGTTTAGGGCTTTTAATCAGTCATCATTGCCCGATTGCAAGCGTTGTCACTGGAGGAACTTCAGCGGCGTCCGAAGTACCAAAGACGGCTTGGACGTGCAGAAGGGGATCGTGCCGACCGTTGGCCAGGCCGCCAGCCGGAACGTGGAATTGGGGCTCGGTGCCGTCGCTGAGCAGGTCACGGTCACGGCCGACACCTCGCTGGTAACGACCGCCTCCCCAACCATGGGCCACTTGGTCAATCAACACAGCATCTCTGCGCTGCCTCTCAATGGGCGCGACGACTCTTTGCTTGACACTTCTTTGTTCGCGATAACCGTTAGCTAGCATCCGCGATGGTGGGTAGCAGTGACCCGGTGGCACAATAGGGAACGAGCTTGGTGCGAAACAACGGGGCTGTTGTTAAACACACAAGAGCAGCAGACTTTTAGTATCCCGCGACTTAGCCGCCTTTTCGGGAATCGCAGTTCGCGAACTTCGTCGGATACACATCAGAATTTGCGTACGCAAAGAATTGCAGAGGAGCTCAAAAGATGAGCAATCGCGCCGAGAAAAAGGTCATCATTATTGGCGGAGGCTTCGCAGGAATTAACGCGGCTCGTAGCCTTAGAAATCGCACTAATCTTCGCGTGATCCTGATCGATCGGAACAACTACCATGTTTTCCAGCCGCTTCTCTATCAGACGGCTCTCTCCATGCTTGCTCCGCAGGATATTGCGCGGCCGATCCGCCAGATATTGAGAGGGCACCGCAACACAGACTTCATTCTGGGCGAGGTCAGTGGCATCGACAAAGAGCGGCGCACGGTCAATCTTTTGGACGGGCGGCAGCTTCAGTATGACTACCTTGTGCTGGCACCCGGTGCGACCTCCACTTACTTCGGCAACGAGGCCTGGGCGCGTTTCGCACCCTCGCTCAAGTCTGTTGAAGATGCAGTTGAGATTCGCCGTCGTCTTATCTTGGCGTGCGAGAAAGCTGAAGAGTCCTCGATCCTGGGCGCTGCACCTCGCAGCCTGCATGTCGTCGTGATCGGCGGGGGACCAACCGGCGTGGAACTTGCGGGCAACATTGCGGACCTCTCGCACAAGGTTCTGTCGAAGGACTACAAACATGTCAGGATGGGTGAGATACGCATAACGCTGCTGGAGGGCTCTTCCAAACTTCTTGGCACCTTTCCGGAAGACCTCCAGGGAGAGGCCATGATGCACCTTCAAAAGGTTGGTGTCGTGGCAAAGACCGGTTGTAGGGTCACCAAGATAGAAGAGGGATTCGTCACTATTGGCGAGGACCGAATAGCTGCTGATCTCATCCTCTGGACCGCCGGCGTCCAACCATCGGCCCTTAACCGCACGCTCGGTGTTGAGTTAGATAAGAAGGGCTGCATTCCGGTAGATGCGAACCTTAATCCAGCAGGCCACAACGATATCTTTGTCTGTGGAGATGTGGCCGCGGTGACTGAAAATGGTCACAGGATTCCAGGCGTCGCCCAGCCAGCCATGCAAATGGGTACGCACGCCGCAAAACTCATCATCGCCGATCTGGAACGCAAGCCGCGTACTCCCTTTCACTACTTCGACAAAGGCGATATGGCGACGATCGGCTTCACTGCGGCGATCGCGCGCATTTCGTGGCCATTCAAGGCTCACTGGAGTGGGACACCAGCGTGGTTGACCTGGATGGCAATACACATTGCCTTCTTGAGCGGCGGCGGTAATCGAGTTGCCACTGTAATAAGCTGGCTCTACAACCTGTTTACTCGCAGCATGCGCTCACAACTCCTCATACCTAATTCAGGCGGAGCGAACGAAGCAACAGTTCCTAAAAGTGAGACCCGTTAGACCGGACAAGAGGCGCGGGTAGTCTTTGAAACGCAACCTGCTGCACAACAGAGTTGGCTTATTACGCCGGTTTTGCGGGCGAAGTAACTGCTACAGACAGTTGGCCCAGAAGCGAAAGAGCTCAGGGCGTGTCTGTTGCTGAAGCCGCTAAAGTCCGAGTGGATGGGAAACTTAGGCGGCTTCTTGTGAGTTCCTTAGAGCTTCATCAGGCTTGTGGCATTGCGCCAGGATATCTTCTCTCTGGTCTCTTCCGAAATGGGTGCCTCCTCAAACCAATCGGCTGCTTCTTGCATGATTTCGAAAGGGTGGTCAACTGAATAAAGAATGTTGTCATCGCCAATCTCAGCCAGTGAACACAACAGCGGTGGATCAGCGAAAACACCGGAGGTTGTAATCACTATATTTTTCTTAAAGGTGTCACTCGGTACGATAGTCGGTCCAGTGGCGAATGCTTTGGTCCGACGATCGATACGCCACAGAAGAAAGGGTAAAGTTTCGCCCATATGACCAAGGATCAATTTGACATTCGGATATTTTGTAAATGTGCCATTAAAGATAAGGCGTAATGCATGGGCGGCGGTCTCGGCAGTCCAACTCCACACGGCGCCGGTAAGTTGCGGGCAACCCTCATAGGTGACGGGAGACACCAGAGGATCAGAGGCATGGAGATAAATCGGCAGCTCAAGTGCCTGCACGCGCTCCCAAAAAACACTGTACCGGCCATCGTCAAGATAGTGGCCGTTTGTCTGACCATTGATGAGTGCGCCCTTGAAGCCAAGCTGCGTCACGGCTCGCTCGAATTCATCAGCTCCTGCCTTCGGGTCCACTAGGGGAACAGCTGCAAACCCCGCGAAATGGTCAGGGTTTTGCTGAACCACCTTCGCCAGGTAATCATTGGATTCTTTTGCCAGCCGAAGTGCCGGTGTTGGATCCAGGACGTTTTGCACGATACCTGCGTCCGACAGCACGGCCAGATCAATGCCGGCTTTGGACATGGCTTCTAGCCGTCCCTCCCCTACATCCACCAGCGGCTTCAAGATTTTGTCGGTGATCGAAGCTGGAACATTGGGAATCAAACTTCTCCATCGATCAATATGCTCTGGTTCATTCATTACGAAGTGTTCTTCTAGCGCGATTCGACGCATTGTGCTCCTATGGTTTACGGCTGTTACTTCGCAATCTACTTAAGAAATTGCGTCTAAGACGGAAGCCGGCTGTTCTGGAAGACAGTGCACGTGAGTCATCCCAAACACGCTGAAGCTGGAGTTGTCTGAAGGCTCGCGCTTGCGAACGACCTTTACGCCGCCTGCTGACGTAAGCGTGGCTGATTCCATAACTCGACCCCGCCCTTGAATGCGTTGTCGTTAGATCCACGCTTGAAACACTCGGGCATCGCTTCAATCTTTTTGACGTTCCCGCCGCCCAATACGACGTAGTCGGCATCCATAGCCTGCATCAGTGATTGACCAATCTCGAAGACGTGGGCTGTCCACTTCTTTTCTCCAAGCTTCTCCAGTCCACGCAATCCCAGAACATCCTCGTAAGTTTTCTTGCCCTTAAACTTAAGGTGAGCAAGCTCCATTGGTTGCACGATGCCATCGACAACCATGGCTGATCCTAGTCCGGTGCCCAGGCCCAGGAAGAGCATGCGACCACCTTCATAACTGCCTAGAGCCTGCATAGCCGCATCGTTCGCCATTCTGAGGGGCTTCTGGAAGGCGCCAGGGTAGTCAAACCCCACCCAATGGCCGGAGAGATTGAAGGGGTCGTGCAGCGGTTTGTCGTGCACCACGACCCCCGGATACCCGATCGAAACACGATCATAACTCCAGTTCGCGCTCGCCTCCAGCACACCCTGAACCATCAGGGCGGGAGTCATCTCGACGCCCGACTCGAACTTTGCTGGTTCTTTCTGTTCCGGGGTCTTCACCTTCACATGGGTTCCCCCGATATCGATAACAAGGACGCTCACTTTACCTCCAAGGCGTGCCACTTATGTCCGCGCTTTGCCAACAAGGCGTCTGCAGCCTCAGGGCCTGAGGAACCTGAGGCATAGTTGGGGAATGATTGAACCTTTGGGGGAGTCTTCCAGGCTTTAAGTATCGGATCGATCATCCTCCAGCCTCCTTCCACCATGGCCGCACTGTTGAAGAGCAACGGGTCGCCACGCATACAGTCATACAGCAGTCGCTCGTATCCCTTGGCATGTTTTCCGATAACGCCGGTCGGCAAGGTATAGCTCAGTTCTCCAGCCTCGGTCGCGGAAGCGATTCCAGGCGCCTTGCTTACAAAGCAAATGTTGATGGCAGCGTCAGGCTGCATCCGAAAGATAATGCGATTTGGATTGCTACCAGCGTCTCGTGAAAACAGCCGTCCGGCTGGTTCACGAAGCGTTACAACCACCTCGGTGAGCTGCGTCTTCAAACGCTTGCCGGTTCGGAGATAGAAAGGTACACCCTCCCAACGCTGGTTATCGATCATGACGCACATCGCGACGTAGGTTTCTACGATCGTCCCCGGAGCCACATCTTTTTCGTCTCTGTAGGCCGGCTCTTTCTGAGCGTCTGCGCCCGCCCCGTATTGCCCCCGAACCGCCCATTGATCCACTTCACTGATGTCAGGAATTTGAATCGACTCAAGCACGTCAGCCTGCCGAGATCGCACATGGTCAGCATCCAGGGATTCTGGCATCTCCATCGCAACGACCGACAGCAGCTCCGACAGATGGTTCGGCACCATGTCTCTGAGCGCCCCGGACCCCTCGTAAAAGCCAGCTCGGCCTTCAAGTCCTACGGTCTCGGCTGCGGTTATCTGCACATTATCAATATGAGTTCGATTCCAAAGGGGCTCAAACATGGTATTCGCGAAGCGTATGACGGCTATGTTCTCGATTGCACTCTTGCCTGCGAAGTGGTCAATCCGGTAGATCTGGCTCTCGTTGATCTCGCCAAGCAGTTCTCGGTTGAGAGCCTTAGCAGACTCTAAGTCGTTGCCGAAGGGTTTCTCCACGATCACGCGCCGCCAGGTCTGCGCGTCCTCGCAAACAAGTTTCAGGCCTGAGAGTTTCTTGACGATTGGGCTTATGAATGAAGGTGCTGTGGCCAGATAGAAAAGCCGGTTGCCACTTGTATGCCACTGCTTCTCTACCTGCTCTAGACTGGACTGCAAATTCCTGAAGGAATCAGCGTCCTTAAAGTCACCTTTTAAATACGCGGCCCGGTCCCGTAACCATTGAACCGTAGCGCTCGGGGCATCCTCTCCCCAGAATTCGTGAAGGCTGTCGGCAATATGTTGACCAAAGCCCGCATCGTCCCAATCCTTGTTTGCGAAACCTAAGATCGCGAACTCATCGGGCAGCTTATGTTCCGCAGCTAGGTTGAACAGGGATGGAAGAAGCAGTCGCTGGAACAGATCGCCACTTGCACCAAAGACGACCAGCGCACACGGAGGTACTGCCTGCTGTTCTTGCTCGTTCATGGACCTCCTTAAGTGTGCGAGCTTAAGCTACGCGGAGAGTTGCCGAGAGCGCCCTTGGTCTCAGTGGAAAGAACGCGTCCACCTCAATGATTCATGATGCCATGGGGTGACTGTGTATGACTCGTCGAGTGGGTTAGCTAACGGTTAGCACGAGTGTTCAGCGTCAACTACTCTTTCCGACCAACGACAACTATTTCTCCCTAAAAACGACATTTACACATTTACCGTCATCAGCTTTCAACGACATTTACGCTTGTTTCCGATGAAGCGGCTGGAGGCGCAGGGCGGAGCCCGGAGCCGGAGGCTGGTTCATCGGGGCCGGCTTAGCTTCAGGTCCCGTTTGGCGATAAGCAACTGCTGCACGAGCATCTCGCAGGTGGTGAACAGCATGCGGTGTCCTCTGCGCACCAACTCCTGGCTGATGGCCTGCAGCATGTGCGTCTTGCCGCTGCCCGGATTGCCGAACACGAGCACGTTTTCTGTTCGTTCGAGAAAGCCCCCATCGAGCAAGGAGCGCATCTGGCGCGCCGCTTTCGGAGGAAGCCGCTTGGTATCGAACGCACCGAGTGATTTCTCCAGCGGCAGCTGCGACTCGCGCAGCATCTTGGCTGTGCGGTTCTCCTGCCGTTCCTCGCACTCTCGCTGCACTAACTCATGCAGGTAGCGTTCATAACTGAGTGACTCGCGCTCGGCTTGCTGCGCCACTTCTTCATAGCACTGCCGCATCGTTGGCAGGTGCAGGTATTTCAGGCTCTGCGTCAACTCCGCCTTCACATCCACAGCGCGGCTCATTGCACGCCGCCTGAGAGGCTCAAGAGTTGATCGAAGCTGCTCAGCGAGACCTCGGCGATGGGAACATCGACGATTTCGGGCGCCTGCTCACACCGCTTCAGAAAGCGGTCGAAGGCTTCGGCATCCGCGATGGTTTGTTTGCCGGACGCACTCGCCAGCAGCAGCCGAAGTGCATCTTCCACACGAGCTTCTCCTTGCTTAGCGGCCAACTCCAGTATCTGGAGATAACGCCGCTCACAGCGGTTGGGCATGAGCTGCTGCAGCAAGTCGTAAGCCAGGCGAAAACAGCCACTCGGGAAGAGGTGCTCGCGGTAGCGGTAGCTCGCAAACGCGCCAGGCTTGCGTACCAGCCAGTCGATAATGTGCCGGTAGTCCACGCGATAGTTTGCCCGCCCGCGCAGCCGCGGCAACTGCTCCATCTTTTGGCCACCGTACCAGATCTCCAGGTGTTCGGCGAAGACCCGCGCTTCGACGATCTCGCCGATCAGCCGGCTGTTGACCGAATAACTGTTCCGCTCCACCGCGATCAGGCTGCCGGAGTTCACGCGAGCCCGGACCCGCTTGGCGGTATCCAGCCGCCGCTCGGGCAGCGCTCCCAGCCTCTCCAGTTCTTCTCGCAGCCTCGGCTTGCGGCCGCTATTCAGTTGCTCGAAGAGCTTATCGAGATAGCTTCGGTACTCATCGAGGTCCGCAAAGTCCCGGCTGCCGCGCAACAGCAGCGCCTGGTCCAACGCACGCCGGAAGCGATAGTGACGCTGCTCCACATCTCCGTTTTCGTTCGGCTGGCCGGTCTGGATCTTGCGCCCATCGAGGGTATAGTGGCGCAGCAGGGTCTGATAGCTCTTCTGAAAATCTGCCTGCTCGACCAGGTTATTAACCGCAGCCGTCATCCGATCGGTGCGGTGGAGCAAGGGCACGCCGCCCAACTCCCACAGCGCATTTTGCAGCCCTTCACTCAGGCTGGCAAAGCTCTCCGTGTAGCAGATCGTGCCTGTCTCCCAGTTCGAATACGTCAGCACGAAGTGGTACAGCATGTGCGCAAAGGCCTGGCCGGCAATGGTGATCTCCAGATCGGTCAGGTGAGTAAAATCCGATTCGCATAACTCACCGGCCCGGTGCTCCTGCACGAAATACACTTCCTGCGCCGGCCCCTCACTGGCTCGCCACCGCTTGATCCGCCGTTGCAGGGTGCGCAACTGCCCATCGGCAAAGCGCTCTGGATGCTGCCGCTGAAGCGCAGCGAATAACGTCCTGGCTTCCAAGCCCGGGTTTGCACTCAGCTGGGCTGCCATCTCCGGCCACACCTCGGCAAAACCATCCTGCCGTGTTCGCCAATGCCGCTCTGCCTTTAGTTCGCTCGGCAACCGCCGAGCCCGGAGGTACTTGCGCGCCGTCTTCACGTCCATGCCCGCTTTCGCCGCTGCTATCTCTTTCGTCCCCTCGATGTGCGACATCTTGTACAGCCTCCTTATTTGCTGGTCTGTCACCATCCGGATCGCGCTCTCCTACCAGCGCTTTCCGCATCGTCTCAACCGTTCTCAAATAGGGAGAAATAATTGTCGCCGGCCGGGTGCTTTTATCGTCGCTGATCACACGAGAATGCCATTCACGAGCAATCCATACTGCCACCAACGCTGCCTGTTAGAGTCGCACGAAGTTCGACTTACGAATCGCGACCAATGGCAAGGGAGTAAGTGAGCTTATTCGTTTCCGACGGTCTTTTCTGCGGCAAGTCCAAGTGCTGTTCTCAGCACTTCGATGTTGAAGGGCGGAGTGATGATGTCTGTCCCTCCCGAATCAAGTACGCCTGACCAGCGGGCAAAGTCCGCTTTTCGCCCATACACGAGAAATGCCGGACAGCGTGTGTACTGGGTTAAGACACCATTTATGATCCATGCCTCTCCATCCGAACATTCATCCGGAAGCAGGATAATGTCTATCATTCCTTCTGCGGGAAGTACGCGCGGTAGGTCAGTAAGCTTTTCCACCAGGTGTACCTGCACCTCTAACGAGTAGAGAAGTGCAACCAGATCCCCCTGCCCGAGTATTTTTGCTAATGCTATGACCCTGATTGTCTTAAGATCTACCATCGTGCGATCCATCTCGCTCGTTCAGCTAACGTGCGATTTCTCCTAATAGGCGTCTTACTTGGCTGCGCGCCAGCGAAAGGTTCAGCGCTGACTCGCGCTCAGACGCCTCCGCGTCCGCGAGTTGGGCATGTGTCATATCTCGCTCCGAAGCCAGGATCTCGCCGTGTGTATAGCGCGAGTCGGCCTCTCGGGCTGCTTCACCGCGCGCCACCACAACCTGCTGCTTGGCCTTGAGGTCGAGCTGTGCGCTTTCGACACTGTCATAGGCAGACTCAACGGAGATTGTGGTGGATGCGCGCAGGTTGGTCAGGTTCAGCTGGGCTTCCCCAAGGAGTGACTTCTGACTGCGCACTTGCGCCCGTCTGGCTCCGCCGTCAAAAAGGTCGTAACTAAATTCACCCTGAAAGACCCCGTAGTTGCGCACCAGGAGTGCTATGCCGACCTGATAACTCTGGTGAGCACTTACGGTCAGCTCCGGTATATATGCGTCCTCAGCCTCTCGCACTTCAGCTTTGGCTTTCTCGACCTTGCGCTCCGCGATCAGCAGCTGAGGCTGTTGTGCAAGCACCAGGCGTATAGCTTCTTCACGAGTCGGCAGCGTGCCGGTGTTGGAGTCGGCGGTGCCGGCATCAATCAGGCGGAAACGGGCGTCCAGAGGAACTCCGATGGCGTTGTTCAACTCGAGCCGCTTGTCCCTTGCTGTTGTGCGCGCTTTAAAAGCTTCACTTTCAGCTTGCAGCAGGTTGGCGCGCGCTTCGAGCTCCTTGACGGGTAGCGCGGCGCCCTCTCGAACCTCGTCCCCTGCTTCCTTCTCGCCTATCTGAAACGTGGCGACTTCCTCTTCAGCCGCGCCAAGCTGGGACTCTGCGTCTAAGACCTCATAGTAGAGCTGGCGAACCTGAATGGCTGTGCTTTCGCTCTTGTCTTCGACACTTAGCTTTGCTGTCTCGACATCCATCTTGGCCGCCTGATTTGCGGCGTGGATTGCAAAAAGCTGCAGAGTCGGCTGGTCAAGATAGGTGCGACTGGCGTAGGTGAGATTCCCGCCCTGATCGATACGCACTGTCTTCGGCGGAATGGGCCCGGTCGCAGGCAAGACTCCAAAGGACCCTAGTGGCAGCTCCACTCCTTCGCGTTCCGTGAGATACGTGGCATCAGATTTATTCGTCAGCCTTGGGAGATACTGCGCATGAGCCTTCGCCTTCAATGCTTCGAAATGCTGCACGTCGAGCCTGGCCACGCCCAAGTCGCCATTGTGCTCCAACGCAAGATCGATCGCTTGATCTAACGTGAGCTCGCGCTCGCCGGGCGTTAGAGCTGCAGGAACCTGTTGTGGGTCAAGGGATTGTGCGTCAGCAGGACGAGATAGCAGTGCGAGCCACGAGAAGCCGAAGCAACATAACGTTAGATATAGATAGGGCAAAAACCTCCAAGTTAAAGCTTCACATTTAGATATCACTTTGTATTTAGATGGCATAGGCATCCTTAGTCCTTCGCCTTTAACAAGTCCCTAAACTGAAGCGGCTCGCGGCTGATCAACGCGACCACCAGGAGGGCGAGCGCGATAACCAGAGCCTCAGTGATGTAGGCGTCAGCAATGGTTAGCGTTATGGACTGCGTCTCGAGGCGCTCTGCCATCCATGCCCCGGAGCTCGCGAGCGATGTTCCAGCGTTCGGGCTCTGAGGAGCGACAGCTGCACTCAGTCCTAACAACTGTGTCGTGGCTACCGCGCTACCGGTGTTGATAAAATCCGCGAGCATGCTGAAGTGGAAGTGAAAACGGACAAAGAGCAAATATCCCATCAGCGTCGAGACGATCTCGCCGCCAAAGAGCCTAACGGTATGGAACCATGCCACGAAGGTCAGCGTGTCAATGGGTCTCTTGATCGCACCCGTATTCACGATTTCCAGCATGATGCAGCCCACTAAGCTGACCACTGAAATGGCTGCTCCCACTCCGATCAGAAGCTCGCTCGGAAAGAAATTTTGCCGTGACCATTGCGACGTGAGGTTGTTATCCCAAAGGCACGCTGAACCTGTGAGCAAAAAACCAAAAGCCAGTAAAAGGCGTGGGTCCACATACTTCATGACCGCGGCCGCCAGCAGCCCGCAAAGGAGCGACGGCAAGGCTACCCAGGCCAACACCGAGCCTGTCTGCAAAGGAATAAAATGCTGCACGGTAGAAAGAAATGTGGGTACCAGCTGTGCCGAAGACAAGAGGCTAAACCGGAGCACGCACAGGCAGATGCTGAGCAACAGGATGTTGCGGCGGAATATGAAACGCAAATCAACCAACGGGTTCGGTTGGAAGATGTGGCTGATGAGAGATGCGAGCAGCAAGAAGGCGCCCGCGGCCCCTAGGGCAACAATAGCGCCCGAGTTTCCCCAATTTAAGCGTACTCCCTGGGTCAGAAGAAGGAAGAGACAAACAAGTCCAAGGCTTGCATACATAAAGCTTTGCCATGATGGACGGAGCTTATTGGTATCGACGTTGGCTGTTGGATCTGAAGGAATCCCAAAGTGCACCAGACCCCACATCGCTAACGCCATGAAGGCCGGTTGCCAGTATATCCACTGCCAGGAAAGATACTGCATGTAGAGGCCTTCCAGCAGGGTTGCGACATGGAGGGAACTCACCACGTCGAAGCCATAGGCGGCAATGCCGAAGAGCAGCAACGGCCTCGGCAGACCTCTTGCGACAAAGCTGAGGGTGAGTGGATAGAAACTGCCACAGCCCAGGCCTGCCAGTGCCAAAAGCGTCAGCATGATTGGATAGGACGTTGTTAGCCCGAGGAGAAAGGTGGAGACCGCAACCGTCGGAGCTGCAATCAGCAGCACTTTGCGAGGACCGAGAAGTCCACCCGCGTAGACCGTCATCGGTCCTATGAACATCTGCCCGGCGTTATAGATCGCTGTGAGCCAAGCGCCCTGATCCTTGCTAAGATGCTGAGCTCCTTCTATATCCGACACGCCAATGCCTATCAGCTGTCCGAGGAAGACCGATGTGCTTAGTCCGATCATCACTGCGGCGATACCGACCCATGGAGTCTTTTTTCCCTCCTGGCCCTGTTCCGCAGCTTCTTTTGTGTGCGCCTTCTGTTGTTGCTGTGGCCCTTCCGCGTGGGTCTGGCCGTCTAGTGCAGCGCGCTCTGGATCCTGGGCGGTCGCCTCGTTCTTCGCTGGAGCGGCGCTCAACGTGTCGCACCCGAGGCGTGAACGTACACCTCTGCCGATAAGCCGGGCTGCAGCTCGCTCACTGAGACGCTCCCGGAATCGATCGACACCTTCACCGGAAGCCGCTGCACCACCTTGGTGAAGTTGCCAGATGCGTTGTCTGGAGGAAGTAAGGACCCCGCCGCGCCGCTGGTGGGAGAGATCTCCCGTACGTGGCCATGGAAGGAAGAGGAGGGCAGCGCATCGATGTGAATGTCTGCTGCATCGCCAACCCGCATGCCCGCCAACTGTGTTTCCTGGTAATTGGCTTCGACCCACGTGTCGCCTTCCACAAGCGAGATGACTTCCACTCCCGGAGAGACAAGCTGTCCGGGGAAGACCTTGCGCTGGCCGACGCGCCCGTCCGCAGGCGCGTAGATACTCGTGTAATTCAACTGCACCTGCGCGGTGGTGACGGCAGCCTCCTTTGCGCGCACATCTGCCCTGTAGTCTTCGTCCTTGCTGTTCAGCAGCTCCAAGGAGCGTTCATCTTGGAGTACCGTCGCACGAGCTTGCTGAACGGCAGCAGCCGCTTTCATCCGGTCACTCTCCGCGCCATCCAACTTCGCGTGGGCTTCGCGGCTGTCCGCAACTGCCTTCTCTAGCTTCTGGCGAGTCGTTGCATTCTCTGCGAAGAGAGCCTCCTGCCGATGACGTTCCTCGTCAGCCTGGTCGGCCTCGGCCTGAGCTGTCGCCACATCGGCCGCAGCTGCATCCTCGGACTTGACAGCCTCCTCAACCTGCTGCTGCGCTGAAGCAATCGAAGCCTTCTGCACTTGCTTTTGGACCTGGTTATCGTTGAGGGCGGCTCGCGACGCGGCGAGACTCGACTCCGCTTGCTGAAGTTCCGACTGGTAATCGGTATCGTCGAGTTTAGCGAGCAACTGGCCGGCATGAACGCTCTGGTAATCATTCACGTTCAACTCGCGTAGGGTATCGGAGATGCGTGTGCTCAAGGGCACGATATTGGCGTGCACATATGCGTCATTGGTCTTTTTTATTGCCCTGTTCGACTGCCAGAATACCCAGCGTTGGGCGATGACCAACAGCAGGGCGGCTGCCGCAAGGATGATCAATGTCGGGATGATAAAGCTGCGCGGCCGAACGTTCACAGATAGTGATCCCCCTCTGGCTTCATGAGGGATCATGTCATTCGCGGCGTTGATGAAAGGAGTGAGTCCCGGCTAGCTAACTGTTAGCGCAACCGGAGCCTGATCGCGCCAGCTGTTCGTCGGCGCACCTAGATTGACATCGCCGCGAAGGTTTTCATATCTGGGGTCGACCTGGAGCCAGCAAAGTTGCGGCTCCTTTTGAGCAACTGCAAGTTTAAGAAAGCTGCCACAGGATTCGTGATCCCGAAGCGCCATGCAGAGACGAGCCTGATATGTCCTACTCACTAAAGCTTCTTGATCCAGGAGCTGAAAACGATCAACCAGTTTCCAAGCCCTATCTACCGACCCCGCCGTGGCCAAGATCGCAGCTATATCTGAGAGGATCGGTGTGTCTTGATCCGAGCTCCGCAGGATAGTGTCTATCACGCCAACCGCGTCCGCCTTTCTTCCCATTCGGAGAAACAGCTCCGCTTCAAACAAAAGCACCTGAATAGGGACAGGGCCGTACTTTACTTCGGCTCGAAGAGCACCCGGCTGGTCGTTCGAATGCCAGGTCAAATAGCGCAACCGTGTCGTCGAGATTCGCTGGCGAGAGGAGAACGGGTCCACGCGCCGAGATTCTTGAAGCTGGATTTCAGCTTCTTCAAATCGGCCAAGCATCATCAGCAGGTCGGCATACGTCCGCTGGATGTTTGGGCTTCGTCTCAAGGTCGATGCATGGCGAAACGCTTTTTCTGCAGCATGGCGGTCGTGCTCCAGAAGGTGGAAGCAACCTGTCGACGCATGAGCTTCGCCCATCTCTGGATCAAGCTGCAGGGCCATCGCCGCGGCCATCTTTGCTTCTTGCATTTCGTCTCGTGTTAGTCTCTCTCCGAGTAGAGCTAAAGAGTAGTAGCTCTGCATGATCCCGCAGTAAATGCGCGCCGACTGGGGCTGCCGTGCACTCAGGTTTCCAAACTTGCCGAGTGCTTTCCGCAGCGAAGCAGATGTACCTTGATCCACCGCTGCTTCCGCGCTCAGCATCTCCGGAAATGTCGAAAGACAGATCGAGGGTACCCTCGCCTGCATATGGCGCAAGACAGAGTCCTGAGGACCAATCCGAGCCATGATGGCCGAAGCGGTCTGCTCTTCCAAAACCATAAGGTCGTCACTGTTTGCAGTGAAGTCGAACCTTTCTGACCAGGTCTCAAGCCCCGAAGGATGAACACCCGTTACCGAAACCCGAATATGCGATGCATCTTTGCGAACGCTTCCCGTGATGACCTGATCAACGTCCAGAACGTCGCTCAGATGCGACAGGTCTGAAACATGCGATTGGACTAGGGCAACGGATCGCAAAGCCACGACGCGACAGCCGTCTGTCGAGGTGATGCGAAAGATCAGATCATCCGTGATCCCGGCCGCGATAGCCGCCGTTTCTGGCTCCCCTTCTTGATGCCTAAACGGCAACACGGCAATGGTGACGCCCGGAAGATCTTGTTTGGGAACGCTCGTAGTATTTACGGGAGGCACAGGGGTCGCCTCGGGACGCCCTTCGCTCCAACGGAAGATCGGCTGGTACTTTCCGCTGGGGTAGTAGATGAGGACCTCATCCTCCGCTCCCTCAGTCCCGTAATACTCTTTGAGCTTGTTGCGGAGGCGTTTCGCTTCAGTACGTACGATCGAATCCTGGCTAGGATGATACGGAGGTCGCCGATTGTATACCTCCGTCCCGATCACGTATTCCTTGAGCGTCTCGCCCTCGCCGCCCAACGTCAGTTCAACCGTATAGCGCAGAAATCGGCAGAGGCGAGAGGAGTTTCTAAGGGTCGCGCTTCCGCAGAGGCGCTCCAGTTGAGCTGTTACGGCCTGATTGGACACAGTTACTGGGGAATGGTTCACACAGTGTTCCGAAGGTAGTCTCGACTAGCTTTCTCTTTGATGCTAGAGATGAGTACTTCGTCTCGACTGGTGCAACGTTTCACTGGCAAAGGAGAAAGACGGGTCGAGAAAGGAGCCCTTGGGTACGCAAGCGTACATAGACCTACGAATGACCCGCCGCAACATCGCTTGATTCACTTAAGGTTTGCGAGAACCACGATGCAAGCGCCTCCCCATGACGTCTTTCCAGTAGCCGGAGGCGGGTTGGACTGTAAGGCAATAAATCCAACATTCTTCGAACTAAGATGGAAGCGCTTCTCAATGTAGTCCCTCACCAGGATGGCTCGTTCACGCGATTCAATTAGTTGATCGGACGAGGTCCGTGCCTTTGAATAGCCTTCGATCACTACTGGAGAGTTGACGATGGAGGGTCCCTCGTTCCCGACAAAGCTGTCGATTTGTTGCTGCCCCTTCAGGGTCAGCATTTGCCGTCCGCCCGAGTCGATCACAAATGCATCCTCTTCTTTGACCCAGGAGCGGGCTTTTCCCTGATCTTGGAAATAAGCACTGTCTCTGTATTCTTCGGGGGTCATGTCCTGAAGAGAGTAGAAGCCGCGCTTCTTGAAATATCCACGGAAGAAAAACTCGTGTTTTAAAGCCTCGGTGTCTTCGGCCATGTTGCTCGTGGCCAGGTTGACGTTCGCCAGAGTCCCCTGGAGATTTTCGCCTGCTGTATGACCGACCGGATCTGGGCCCAATGCCTGACTCAAGGTGGTATTCAACTGCTTCGTCGATTGATCAACCTGGGCCGAAGCATCGCGAATGCTGTCCATGGATTGATCTGCTTTGCCGATCAAATTGCGTGACTGGAAATCAGTGACGATCTGGCCTGCCTGGACAGAGACTGCTTGCAGGTTGGCCGTTGCCTGGCGAGTATTAGCCATCGTTCCCTTAAGGTCATTGGTAATCTGCTGGTCTGTCAGCAGGGCTCCCACCGGGCCATGCCCCTGGCGTATGCCGGTCACAATGCCGTTTGTGTTATTAACTGTACGGGTGATCGCATCGAGCGTCCCGTCCAGGCGGCCGCGAACGTCTCCTATGGTGGCGTTGGCCTGATCGATCGTGCCGCTTACCTTCTGCATAATGGCTGAGAGTTCAACCGGCTCTTTGCTTGGCAATGTTGCGCCATCAGCGATTGAACTCGCGCCATCACCTCCGCTATGCACCAGCAAGAACTTGTCGCCCACCAGCCCGTCGGTCTCGACAGTCACCATCGAATCAGCCCGGATCAGCGCTTTCAGCTTGTCATCGATGTGCAGTTTGATCCGGAACTTGCCGTCGGGCTGGTTCGGGATATCGATCTGTTGGATTTGGCCGGCTTCATAGCCGGAGACACGAACTTGCGCCCCAGGAATCAGGCCGTTTACATTTCCCAGCTGCGTGTAGAGGGTCATCTGATGGCTGAACGCCTTGTGACGATCTCCTATCAGAAATAAGCCGAAAGCGAACAGGATTGTGCCCAGGATGAGAAAGGCCGCAACTCCAGCACGGTAAGGTTTCATGATCAGGACTCCGAAAGTAGCTTGCGAACCGTGTCATTCTGGTTATGCTCCAGGTCAGCGAAGGAACCAAAGCCCACCAACGCACCCTCTTCAAGAACGGCCACCTTATCGGCGACCCGCCTAGCTCCCCGAATATCGTGCGTGACAATAATCATGGTGGTGTGCTGTTTCTGCTTAATACCCAGAAGCAGTTCGTCGATCTCAGAAGCGGTGATCGGATCAAGTCCGCTACTAGGTTCATCGACCAGCATAATGCTTGGTCTAAGAACCAGGGCACGGGCAAGGCCCGCGCGCTTCCGCATGCCTCCCGAGAGCTCCCCCGGCATCTTCTCTTTGTCGGACTCGAGGCCCACCTGTTTCAGCGCTTCATCGACCCGTTGCTTGATCTCGTCAGCGGACTTATTCTTCTCTAAGCGCTGCAGCGGAAGAGCCAGGTTATTTGAAAGGCTGAAGGAATCAAAGAGAGCAGCGCTCTGGAAGAGAAAACCCATCTTGCGACGAACTCTGGTGAGTTCTTCTTCATTGAACCGCACGATGCTTTCCGATTCAATGAAAACATCGCCGGCGTCCGGCCTTAGCAATCCTATGATGAGCTTCAAGGTCACGCTCTTGCCCACGCCACTGCGCCCCAGGATGCAGAGTGCCTCGCCGCTCTCTACCTGAAACGATACGTCCGACAGAACGTTCCGCTCGCCAAAGCGTTTGGACACTTTGCGAAGTTCGACTGCCGGTCCTTCACTCATATTGCCTGCTCCGGGAAGAAAAAGAAGATGAGCTTCACCAGGATTACGTCGCTCAATATGATCAGCAAGGAAGAGATGACCACGCTTGAGGTTGCAGCCCGTCGAACGCCGGCCGAGCCCTCATTAATGGTGTACCCAAAAAAGCAGGAGACGGTCCCGATCAGCAGCCCGAAGACCGCTGTCTTGAAGGTAGGCGGAATGAAGTTTGCCGTCTGAACAGATTTGAATGCCTCGCCAAGATAAAGGGCAGCGGAGATGCGAGAGCGGAAAACCTCCGCTACATATCCGCCGGCTAGACCTGCAAAGTCCGCGAAAATAGTCAGCAAGGGCATGGCAATGGCACACGCCAGGATCCGGGGGACAACTAGGAATTTAACCGAATCAATAGAAAGTGTTTCGATGGCATCGATCTGCTCAGTGACCCGCATATTTGCGAGTTCTGCTCCTATGCCAGCCCCCACTCTGCCCGCGATGAGCAAACCTGTTACCAGTGGCCCAAGCTCGTTGAAGAACGACATCGATTGCAGGCTCGGGATCATCGCTTCCGCGCCAAACTGAACCAGCGTGCTCCGCGTGTGCAGGGTGGTGACCACGCCAATGGCGAACCCAGATGCAACCACAAGCGGCAGCGAGCGCCATCCGATCTCCGCGATCTGCATCGCCAGCTGACGCCACTCGTAGGGCGGGCGCAGTCCGGTACGGAGAGAGGCAAAGGCGAAAAAGATGATATCGCCAGCGGCTTCGAGAAACTTCTTCAGAATCGCCTCGCGGGTCCTAAATCTGTCAACACGGGTCGCAAGTTCACTTGCTGATGGTTGTGAGGAGCGTTGATCTCTATTATCAGATTTCTCTTGGGCAATAAGGGTGCTCACAGAAGGCTAGCTAACGGTTAGCGCGAGTGCTCGCCAGAATCGCTTCCTGCTGAGAGACCCTCCTGGGCTTAAACACTTGAGCGCCCGAACGCTAGGTGAGTATAGAAGCACCTGATCGCCTCAGTGATCGAGTTTGCTATACATGACCAGCACCGATCTGTCCGGCTGGTGACGCTTCTCGTTCCTGGCAAACTATAAGGTGCCCAAACGCTATGCCAGACCGGGGCGCAGTTAAGGAGCGACTTGTAGAGTTGGCCATTCATAGCCGCTCCGCACGATTGCAGAGCGCGCCAAACATAGACCCCTTTCTCCCGTTCTTATTGGAGCCGAGCTGAGTGCAGAGGAGGCCGTGTTCCGGCCAGGCTTCAAGGGTACTATCCTGATTTCCGTTCCGCCCTTAGCCGATAGCCGTTCTGAATCAATCAGCGCAAGGATCTCATCGGTGGCAACTCTTCCGCTCGCGTCTGGGGCCACGACTCGCAGAGGAAGACTTCCAGGCTACAGCTTTAAGGTGGGCAATCTACCTTCCCATACCTTGACTCCAGGGACGAATTGCATTGAGACTGTCTACTCTCCAAGGGCTGGCTATGGCCGTCCTAACCTCTACTCCACTCCAGATCTTTGCGCGGACGGTGAGCACTTCCTGGCTGGAACTATGTGCCGTTAAGCCCGAAGTTATTGCCAGCCTGCGCGAGTACTGGCGCTGGATGAAGCCGAAGACCTATCTATTTCCGGGCTTGGAGAACAACTGGCGAGCTGACGTGCCCGTCACCACCAGGGTCGCGTGGACGGCAGTGGCGCATCTAGCGAGGACCGGGGGCTACGTGATCCTCAAGGTAGCGAGCGGTAAGCGTCATGACATGCAAGAAAGTGCCTGGCCCTTCTTCGAGCCGTTCTCAAGGTCAACGGCCACGGGCGCGATGACGTCGCCAGCGAAGTGGGTGAGGAGCTTCGGCGTAAGCCCGGACAAAGTAAGGGAGACAGAGTAAGCGTGCCGCCAACCATCCCGCTCGCTGTACCAGAGCAGCGCCGCTGGTTCAGCGTCAGACCGGCCCTTTGCAGGTAGCCAGGTAAAGTCCTTCAGCTGCAGAGCGTAAAACGCAACCGTATAGACGTACGTAACGTCAGTGTCTTCGAATATCTGCCGGAGGTCGCCAGTCAAGGGGTCGATTTTGGCGGATGGATGTAGCTTGGCTGAGTGACGGCAAGTCGCATTCTCGGAAGCGATCAGGCGCCGCTCCACAAACCATCTTTCCCCATATCCTTCCCCGAGAAAGCCAGCCTCTTGCACTACCAGGCATCCAAGCACACAAGACCGCCCAGCGGGCCTTCCGGAGAAAGTCATGACCACCCCCGACATGCAATACCGCACCCTAGGCGCAACCGGCGAACGAGTTTCCGCAATCGGCCTCGGCGGCTGGCACATCGCCCTGCCGAAGGTAAGCGAAGAGACCGGCATACGCATCGTGCGAACGGCGCTCGACCGCGGCATCAATTTCCTCGACAACTCGTGGGACTACTGGGAAGGTTTGAGCGAGCTGCGCATGGGCAAGGCGCTCCGCGACGGCTACCGCGACAAGGCTTTCCTGATGACGAAGATCGACGGGCGCACCAAGAAGGAAGCCGCCAAGCAGATTGAGAACTCGCTGCTGCGCCTGAGGGTCGACACCATCGACCTGGTCCAGCATCACGAGGTCCTGCGCTTCGAGGATCCGAACCGCATCTTCGCCGAAGACGGTGCGCAGGTCGCCATGCTCGAGGCCCAGCAAGCAGGCAAGCTGCGTTACATCGGCTTCACCGGCCACAAAGATCCGCGCATCCACCTCTACATGCTCGAAGTCGCCAAAGAGAACGGCTTCCACTTCGACGCCGTGCAGATGCCGCTCAATGTCATGGACGCTCACTTCCGCTCCTTCGAAAAGCTGGTCCTGCCGGAGCTGGTCGCCCAGGGCATCGGCGTGCTCGGCATGAAGTCCATGGCGAATGGAATCATTCTTAACTCGAAAACAGTCACCCCCACCGAGTGCCTGCACTACGCGCTCAGCCTGCCAACTTCGGTCGTCATCGCGGGTATCGACTCGCTCGAGATACTCGACCAAGCGCTGGAGGCAGTCCGCACCTTCAAACCCTTCAGCGAAGAAGAGCGCAGTGCTCTGCTGGCCAGGACCGCGAAGTCCGCGGCTAAGGGAGCTTTCGAGCCATTCAAAACTTCGTCCATCTTTGACGGGACTGCGACCAACAACAAGTGGCTCGGCGAGGAGCCCGAGCGGCTCGCAAGCCTGATGCCTCAGTAGAGTGCACAGCCTCAGCGAAGAACAGATCCTGCTCTCGCTGCTTGCCTTTGCCCTGCTGCTGCTGGCCACCCGCACCGTCGCCGAGGTAGCGCGCCGCTTCGGCCAGCCAGAGGTGCTCGGCGAGTTGCTGGGTGGCTTCCTTATCGGGCCATCGGTCATGGGCGCGCTGTTGCCCGGTTTCTACCGCTCGCTCTTCGGCAATGCCGTCGTTGGCCAGGGCATGTCGCTGCTCTCCTGGATCGGCGCCATCCTGCTGCTGCTGATCGCAGGCCTCGAGGCAGACCTGCTCATCCTGCGCCAAAAGGCGGTGCCGGGCCTGCTCTCCGCCGCAGGCGCCATCGGCAGCTCGCTCGTGGTTGCGACCTGGCTCACCGTCAAGGTGCTGCACCGCGCGCCGGCCAACAGCTTCTTCCTCGGGCTGGTCTACTCGGTCACCGCGGTAAGCGTTGTGGCCAAGCTGCTCATTGAGCGCGGCACGCTGCGCCGGGACTACGCGCAGGTCATGCTCGCCGCCGGCATTGCCAGCGAAATCCTGGTCTGGCCGCTCATCTCCGTTCTCTCCTCGCTCCACGGCGGCAGCAACCCGTGGATCGCCGGAGCCAGATCGACCGCGCTCGCCATCGCCTTCTTCGCCTTCATGCTCACGCTGGGCCGCCGCTTTACCTTCTGGGCGATGCGCCGGGTTGCCGACCTGACCGGCATCGCCAATGGCGAGCTCTCGCTCATCCTGCTGCTGGTCAGCATCTCGGCGATCCTCACCGCGGCCATCGGGCTGCATCCGCTGCTGGGCGCGTTCGCCTTCGGCGTGCTGCTCAGCCGCGCCCCTCGCGCCACCATCGCGCTCAAGGATCGGCTCCAGGCGCTGACCGTCTCCTTCTTCGCACCCATCTTCTTCGGCCTTGCCGGCATGCGCGTCAACCTCTTTGAGCTGCACGGATGGCGCTCGATGGAAGGCATCGCGGTGCTGCTGGTCCTCGCCGGCGCAGCCAAGATCCTGTTTGGCTGGCTCGGTGCGACGCTCGGCGGCCTACCGCGCCTGGAAGCAGCCTCAATCGGCATCGGCCTCAACCTCAAGGGCGGCTCCGATGTCGTGGTCGCCATCGTTGGCGTCGAGCTTGGCCTGCTCTCGCCCGACCTCTACACGATGTACGCGGTGGTCGCGATCCTGACCGTGCTCGTGACCCCGCCCGTGCTCAAGTACCTTGCCGATCGCGCCCTGCCGGGCCTGGCGGAGACAGAGCGGCTCAATCACGAAGAAGCGCGCCGCCGCGCCTACTTTGCCGACATGGAGCGGGTGCTGGTTCCGCTGGTAGCAGAGCTTCGCCCCGATCTCTCGTCAAGCGTGGTCGAAGCGATCGCCGCAGCCAAGCAGCAACAGCGCGAGATCTTTGACATTACCGAGCTCGCACCGAGTACTGATCCCTCGCTTACCCGCGAACAGACTACGGACGCCCTCGTCGAGGCCTCGCACCGGCTCGCGCGCGCCGGCGAACACGCGCACGTGGAACTGCGGCACGCACTGCTCGGCTCCGCCTCAGCCAGCCAGGCCGGCGAAGCTGCCACGCCGAACAGCAGCCTCGCTGGCGACGTGGCTGGCGGCGTGGCGAGCGGCGGCGTGGAGGTCGAACAAAATGCCGACCACCCTGCCGTCCACCAAGCCGACCGGAAGACCCAGGATGAGACCAGCCATCTGCTTGACTCGATCCTCGCCGAGGCAGCCACCCAGCAGATCCTCGTCATCGGCGCCGATGCGGTGGACGCCGAGAGCTCGCGGCTAAGCTTTGGCTCCCTGCATGACGCGCTGATCCAGAGAGTGGCCTGCGATGTGCTGGTGCTGGTTTCTCCGGAACAGGACCCGGCCAGGCATTTCGCGCACACCAAGCGCATTCTTGTTCCCGTTAACGGGCTCGAGCACTCGCTTGCTGCAGCCGACGTGGCTGCTTACCTGGCCCGCGCCCTTGATGCCGAGGTGGTGCTCTTCAACGTCGCGCATGCCCGGCTGGACATGATGTTCTGGAAGGAGAGCGAGCACCAGGATCTGTTGCAGGCCGGCTACACGATCGTCCGGGAGGCGCAGTTCCGCATGGCGCGCCTGGGTGTTCGCGAGTCAGTGGAAGTGCAGATGGGTGCAGATCCGGCTTACTCGATCCTGGCTGAGCTGGAAAAGAATCCCTACGACCTGGTGGTGGTGGGAGCGATCATGCGCAGCAGCGAAGGGGATCTCGCGCTCGGCAACACGATCGATCACCTGCTGCGCCACGCCAAGGTGCCACGGCTGCTGCTGGTCTCTCGTGGCACCGACAGTGGCGTCTAAGGCTGGCGAGTGCGGACGTCGTGATCCGGCGACCTTTCACAGGGAACAGGGGAACGTTTGCTTAGGCAGCGGCTACCACGAGGCTCGCAGTGCCCCCCGGGGCAGGCCGCCGTCTTCTGTCTTGTGGAAGGAATGCCGACCGATCGACAGCAGAGACGCTTAGCTCGTCGCAAGCGCGCACAAGGCTGCGAGATCCAGGGAGGAGTTCGACGAGGTGCCGCGAGGCAGAGAAGGGCCGATCGCAAGAGCTTCTGTGTGGCCTTCAAACCAAACCAGGAACGAGGAGCGCTCCCAGCCGGGCAGGCGCTGCTGGTTGATCCACTGGTAGTAGGCGGCCATGTCTGCATCGATGAGCGAGCCTGCGGGATCGAGCTCTGGGGCTACCTGGCTGCTGGAAAGCAGTTCATTCATAGGCCGCTGCCGTTGCCGCGGCGCGAAGCGTACGACCAGGGTAAGCGCCTGCGCCCGGCGAAGAGCCTCGCGCGCGGCCCACTGGGCGAAAGTGGTGCTGAAGATCTGCGAGCCGGATCCTTCCGTCAGCAGCTTGACCTGAAAGTGGTCCAGAAGGGCATCCCCACGCATCCCGAGATCGGCCGGGGAGAGTCGCGCCAGGTGACTGTGCAGGGCCTCAGGGCCCATGCCGGCTTGGCTGACCTGCTGCTCAATGTTGATGAGCAACGCCTCACGCGCGGGCGCAAGCGCCTGGTAGGAGATGGAGGTGAGCGAGCTATGGTGCTCGGCTGCCACGCCTCCATCGATGTACCAGTGACTGTAGGGAACAGGATGCGCCTCGGCGCGAGCTGCTGCCCTCGAGAGCAGCAGGCTCAAGCCATTCTCTGGCTGAACGCGCGTGAAGTAGGTGCCATGGTCGCGCAGCTTACGGAAGAGTGGCGCGTCCCAGCTGGTAACGCCCTGGCCGATGATCGCCACACCCAGGCGGGCCACCGGCAAGGGAGCCGGGACGATCGCCTGCTGCAGGTGATCGCCATACTGAGTGGCCGCGTCGCGAAAGCCATCCATCTGGTTTGTGCTCCAGAGATAAGCCGATAACTGTTCCACGAACTGGGCGGGCCGGTTGATCCAATCAAATTGCTCCAGGGCGGATGAGATACGGACTTGCGCAAAGGCATGAAACAAACTGGAAAGCTGGGTTGGCGACAGAGCTCCCAGCATGGCTGCTTCCCGGTCAAGGGCGGCACGCTCGAGAGGGAATCTGGTGTCGTAGTCGATCCACTCCTCGAGCAGGCTGGGGACAAAGGCGAGCGGCAGTTGTTGCAGGGTCGCCAGGTGAGCTAGTACGAAAGCCCGCGCCTGCGGGGGATAGCCGGCGAACTCTTCCGCCTTGAGCTGAACGGGACGCATGCGTTAAAGAAGCTCGCTCAGCGGACGCCCGGTCGCGAGCCTGGGCGAAAAGCCCATCATGGCACCGAGCGTCGGCACGAGGTCGATAGACTCAACCGGCCGGTCATACACCACGCCCTGCCGCACCCCGGCGCCGAGCGCCATCATCCAGGTGGTACGCGAGGCGGCGCCCCCGGTGCGGTGATGCTGAAAGCCGTTGCCGCCGGCGTCGGCATCTGCGTCGCGTCCAAAATCCGGCAGGATGAACATGGTGGTATTGCCGGAGTATTCGGGCTCATTCTGCACAGCTTGCCAGAGCTCGGAGCAGAGCCGGTCGGTGCGCTGGATCGCCTCGACATACAGCGAGTAGGCGCCGGTGTGTGCGACGTCGATGTCGTGCATGGTGATCCAGAGCAGGCTGGGCGACTGCTCCCGCATGAGGCGCTTCGCGATGTAGATCGAGAGCTCGTCGGGGCTTGAGACAGTGCGCGCGTGCGTGATGAAGTCGTCGACGGAGACCTTGAGTATCTGATCAAGTTGGCGCAGCTCGACTTCGCCGCCGGCGAGCTGCGGGGTGTACAGCGGGGCCTCGTAGTTGTCGCGCAGCAGGTGGCTGTAATCCCCGGGCCGCCCAGATGCAGCCGCATTGAGTAAGTGCTTGGGCAGGATGACCCGTGCGCCCGTACCCGGGCCATAGGTCTTGGCATCGCTTTCGCCAATGCGATTGAAGCCGTTGCTTGGGGCCACGACCCAGGCGTTTGAGGCAGGCCGGTTGAGATCCCGGCGGAAGTATTCAAAGACAGTAGGGTGCTCGGGTGGCACCTCGGAGAAATTGTTCAGCGTCTCATAGACCCCGGTTGCCAGGCTGGCCGTCGCAACATAGTGACCAAGGATGCCGCGATTGACCATGTGCGTGAAAAAACTGGATTGCGGCGCCAGTTCATGCAGCAGCTTCGGGATGTTCTGCTGCCCCTCGGGCGCAAAGGTCTCCTGGTCCCGGGCGCCGCCGCCAAAGGTAACGACGATGACCTTTCGCTTGCTGGCTGGCGCTTGTCCGCGTACAAACGGGCTGCTGCTCCCCAGCGCAGAGCCGAGCGCAAGGCCGGCGGCGCTGCGCAGGAAGTCGCGCCGGCTGCTGCCTAGCTGGCGTGCAAGTTGCGCGCCGGTTGGCCCGGTAGCTCCGAGTTTGGCTGGAAACTTCACCAGGCAATCACCCTCATCCGCCTACCTTTCTCCACTGAGCTCGACACTCTTGCTTCAGGGCTTCCCGGAAGGCGCATTCTGCGCTGCGACGACAAACTGCCGGACCTCCGCCCGTTCCTTATCAACTAGAGCCCGGTGCTCTAACTCCAACTTTCTGAAAAGATTGAACTCGTCTTGAGCCTTTGCTTTGTCTCCAGCATGCACGTAATACTGGGCGAGCCGGTAGTGCGCATCGGGAAGATCCTGGTTCAACTCGAGCGCTCGCTCAAGCTCCGGCCGCGATCTGGCATACTCGTGCTCGTTATTGTAGAGGATGCCCAATTGCAGGTGCGGCTCGGCGAGGGTCGCATCGAGGACAATCGCCTTCTGTAGCAGCGACTCTACTGTTTGGTAGTCGATGCTCGCCTCTTCCATCCGCTTGCCCTTCCAGAGGCTCATGGCGTAGTAGTACTGGGCCAGGGCAGTCTGCGGCTCGAGCGCGGCATAGCGTTTGAAGCAATCGATGACCGCCTGTGCCTGGCTCGGGGAACTAAGATAAGCCTTTGATAGGAAAAGATAGCAGCGAGGGTCTAGAGGGTCGAGGTCGGCGGCGGTAAGCAGTGCGTCGATCGACGGCTGGTACTCGCCACGGGAGTACAGCGCCATACCCAGTCCGATAAACAAGCGTGGAGACTTCGGATAGCGCAGCGTCGCCTGGCGGAAGACCTCGACCGCTGGCTCGTAGGTCCGGTGCAGTAGCAGTTCGCTCGCCCAGGCGAACAGGTTGTCTTCGCTCGGGTCCAGGTGCGCCGCGGACGCAAACTGGCTGGCCGCCTCGAGAAACCTGCCCTGCTTCTCATCGATCCGCCCCAGCAGCCCATGCGTCTCTCCCCGTTCCTCTTTGCTCAGCAGGCCTTCGGTGAGCTGCCGGGCCTCCTCCAGCCTGCCGAGGAGCAGGTAGGCAAGCGCGAGATCATAAGCGGTGTCGTACGAGGAAGGCCGAGCGCGGTGTGCCGCTTCAAGCAACGGCACAGCCGCAGCGATCCTGCCTGAGTCGAGATAGATCTCCGCCAGCTTGTGGTTGGTGTCGTAATCTGCCGGGGCCAGCTCAAGCGCCTTGCGAGCTACCGCTTCTGCTTCGCCTGGATGACCAGACCTGGCAAGGCCGGTTGCCAGATTCGCTCTTGCGGGCTCAGAGTCCGGCTTGAGTTTGACTGCGATGGCGAGCTGCTCGACAGCCTTCGCATCGAGCGACTCAGCACCGTAGGTCAAGCCGAGTAGCTCATGCAGCTCAAAGCTTTGAGGAGCCAGCGGCAGCAGCCTTTCCAGCTGCGTTGCAGCCTGGGCAAACCTGCCCGCGTCATAGGCGGCGACGGCAGCCTTGAACTGCCGGTCAAGCGCCTGTGCAGGCTCGGAGGTCGCATCCTGCGCCATGGCAGCTATCACCGAAGCCAGGCACCAGGTGAGCAGCGCGAGCCCTGAACGATACCTGGTGATTCGCGCTGTGCCCCAGGGGCAGGCAGAAGGAGAACGATTGCAGGCATGCTGCGTCGCTTGGACGCGAAGGCTGGTCTGTTCAGGCATGCATAGTTCCCTGCGCAAAACACCCGGAAGGAGCTCGACCGGCCTCGTTCCAGGGTGTTCTGATTCTAGCCTGGCGCTGGTTGTTTCTAGAAGTAGAGCTTCATCGCGAACTGGATCTGCCGCGGATCATAAGGAGCATCGCGCGTTGATCCGATCTCGCCGAAGGTGGAGCTGTTGAAGTTGCCCGAGTTGCCGATCGCCGTTACGCCGTTGCCACCGAAGTTCGGAGCATTGAAGTTGGGGTGATTGGCGATGTTGAAGAACTCTGCCCGGAACTGCGCCGAGAAGCGCTCGCTGATCTGGATGGCCTTGAAAGCGGAGAAGTCGAGCCGCTTAAAGGGCGGTCCGTACGTTGTCGAAGGTCCACCACCCAGGATCTCCTGACCGGTGGCCGGAATGCACCCCGGGGTGGGGCTGGCTCCGAGCGGGCAGGGCTGCTGGAAGGCGAGCGGGTTGCCAAACCAGCTCAGTTTTCCGTTGCTATCGGTGTGCCGGCCCAGCTTTTGGGGCTGCCCGGGAACCTCGAGATCGTTGCAGTTCGTCCCCGAGGTTGTCGCGGTGGGGCAGGAAAGCCCGATCGGCTGACCATTCTGCAGCGTAAGGATAAAGTTGGAGCTCCATCCGCCAACGACGTTGCTGACAAGCTTGCTTGAATTGCCCAGAAAGCGCTTGCCCCTACCCACCGGCAGCTCATAACCACCGCTGAGATGGAAGACGTTGCGGATGTCAAACGGAGCAAGACCCCAGTCAAACCTTGGTCCGAACCCGGGTACGTACGGTGCCCGATAGCCGCTGACGCTGCCGCCATTCAGCAGATCCGCTGCGTCGGTGAGTGTCTTGGAATAGGTATAGGTGGCCAGGAAGCTGGCCCCATTTGCGAGCCGCTGTTCGAGCTTGGTCTGCAGCCCATTGTAGACGCTGCTACCCAGGGTTCGCTGGTAGCTCGCGCCCTGGTTGAAATCAGGGAACGGCACGTAAGGAGTGGTGCTGATGTTGGCCGGCAGAATCTGCGAAACCTCGTTGTTCCCGATACCAACCTGAAGATTGCTGGCGTCGGTCAGCACGTAGGCGATGGTGGCAGTCATGTTCTGCGTGACCGCATACTGGAAGCTGAGATTGGCGCTCAGGGTTTGCGGCGTCTTGAAGTTGAACTGCAAACCTTGAAGGCTAAGACCCGCAGCGTTCACAGCGAGCGGAGTGAATGCCGCACAGGAGAGACCGGAGTCAATGGTTGCGCTGCCCCCGGGGCCTGCTGTCGCGCATGTGCCATAAGGGTTAGGACCTGCGCTGAAGGGTGCTGAGTCCGAGCCGTTGCCCTTGAAGCTGAAGTTGTAGACGAAAGGATAGTTTTCACCGAGGTTCGGCCCATATCCTGCATTCTCAAAAGCGTTGAAGAAGAGGCCGACACCGCCGCGTACCACGAGTTTTGGATTTACCTCGTAGGCGAAGCCGGCACGGGGCGCGATGTTGGTCTTCTGCGTCTGGCCTAGGCCCTTGTTAAAGCGGTCGGTCTCTTCGAGCGCGATACCATCCTTGGCCAGCAGGTCAAGGAAGCCCTGGCCGTTCAGCGCAGGATTGTTTGCGGTGGAAGAGAGGCTCCGGTTGTCCTTGCCGGTAGCAGGGATAATGTAGGCCGGACCGCCAAACGGAGGACCGCTCTGGACAAAGTTCGCCTGGCCGCCGTTGGTCTCGCCAATGTAGCTGAAGTAGTCCCAGCGAAGGCCAAGATTGAGGGTCAGCTTTGGATTGACCTTGATGTCGTCCTGGAAATAACCCGCCAGGTAGTAGCGCACATCGTAGGTCTTGCTGATGTTGGAAGCATTGACTTGGTTCGCGCCACCGACATAGCTGACGCCATCGGGCACTGTGGCTGCGGTCGGCGTGAGCAGGAACTGCGCTCTGCCTGTCTGGTCGCCGGCCTGGCTGGGAACTCCGGCGAAGTTGCCGTTAAAGTCGAGCTCGCCACGTGAATACGCCGGCTGCAGAGTGTTGAAGTGCACGTCCTGATACTCGAAGCCCATCTTGAAGCTGTTCTTCCCATAGACCTTGGTGAAGTCATCGACAGCCTGAAGGGTCTGGCTGACTTCGTCGGAAGGCAGGAAGTCATTACTGCCGAGCGAGTTGAGACCCGCAATGACGATGTTCGGGAGGCCGCCGTTTTCAGCTGTTTGCGGGACACCCTGGATGCCGTACTGCGCTGGGAGGCCAGAGACTGTTCCATCGGGGCCAAAGCGCGTGGTATGAAGATGGTTGAAGCCGACCCGCGCTACGTTGATCACGCTGGGAGAGAAGACGTGCGTGTAAGCAATAACAGCTTGATCAGACTTAGCTGTCTGGATGCCCTGCTGGAAGCCGCCGCCATCCGCCACGCCGCCGAAGATACTCGGAATAAAGTTCGGGTCGTCCACATAGCTGACGCGCCCGAAGATCTGGTCCTTCTGGGTGGGGTTGTAATCGACGCGGACATCAAATGCATTGCGGTGCTCGTAGAGGTTCGGGCTGCTGGCGTAGTTGGTAGAGAAAGCTCCGTTGGTAGGCGCTGGAAACAGGTTCATCAGCTTGACGGCGTTTGCATCCAGTCGCGCACCGGGAATCTGGTTCAGGTTGCAGCCCGCCAGCGTGAACGTACGGGTACCGGCTGCGCAGGTGCCGAAAGGATCGCGAAGGTTCACCGCACTTGTGCCGGTGTTCTGAAAGCCGGAGACGGGATCAATGGCTCCTGCAGCGACGGACCGCGTTGTCGCCGGGTCAAGCACCGTGCCGAACGGGATCGAGCGACCGACCCCATCCACGTGCGGACTGCCCGATTGCCCGGTGATCAGATCAGAAAGATTGGTGAAGCCGCTGTTCCTCTCGGTGAGCGTCGGCACCGAACCGGTAAGGACCGTGCCCTGCACGCGGCGCAACCCCTCATAATCGCCGAAGAAAAAGAGCTTGTTCTTCACCACCGGGCCGCCGATGGAGGCGCCGAACTGATTCTGCCGGAGCTCGCCCTTCTTGATCCCGCCATTGTCCTCAAACCAGTCGGCAGCGTCCAGCTTGTCGTTGCGGAAGAACTCCCACACGGTCCCGTGAAAGTCGTTCGAGCCGGACTTGATCGTCGCATTCAGCACAGCACCTGCAGAACGGCCAAGCTCGGCGCTGAAGTCCGCCGTCTGCACCCTGAACTCAGCGATCGCGTCTACCGGCGGCAGAATGACAAAGTTTGTACCGTTCAAGAAGTCGGCAGCATTGGAGTTGTTATCAATGCCATCCAGCAGGTAATTATTCTGCGCTGACTGCAAGCCATTTGCAGTGAAAGCGCCTGAAGCTGCGTTGCCGCGTGTATCTGCCTGGGACACGTTGACACCGGCACTGAGCTGGGCAAGGAAGGTGAAATTGCGCCCGTTTAGTGGCAGGCTGTTGACCGTGCGCTCGCTCACCGTCTGGCCTACGGAGGACTCCTCGGTCTGCAGTTGTGGCGGCGCTGTAGTGACCGTCACGGTTTCGGTGGCCGCGCCTGTCTTGAGCGCAACGTTGACCTGCAACTGCTGGCCTACCGTGACGTTCAGCTTCTCCTGGGTGGTGGTGGAGAAACCCGGAGCCGTGACCGTGATGGTGTAGTTGCCAATCCTTACCGGGGAGAAGCTGTAGTCGCCGCTGCCGCTAGAGTGCGTCTCTATCGTGAGGCCTTGGTCGGTGTTGAGCAGGGTGACCGAAGCATTGGGAACCACGGCACCGGTGGAGTCCGTGACGGTACCGGTGATCGAACCTTCATCCACCTGGCTATAAGCGCTTGGCAGGTGAACGAAAAGCAGGCACACGGCCAGCAGCAAATATCCAACGTGTCGTAGCCGTTCCAACTGAGTGCGTCTCCAAGCCATCCGAAAGTTCCTCCGCCTTCTTGCTTATCGGCTGGCGCTGAGCGTTCCGCAGCCGCGCCAAACTCATGAATATCCAGGAGCTCGAGATCCCTCCTGGTTTACCTGGGGGCGAAAGTACGGCATTAAGTCAGCGCCTGTCAATCGAAAGGTGGAGATGGAGCTGGAAATGGTAACTGTTGGCGGCTGTGAAAGTTCCGTTGCCCTTCGACCGCCTGCCACCGAGGATCTCGCCGGCTCCAGCAGAGCCTGCCCGGGGTTTACATCCTTCGCTTCACTGCTCTAGCCTGAGGCACAGGAGCGGGCGGAGACAGACTCGGAATGGCGACTCGACAAAGCGACCATCCATCCACTGCGTCTCCTTCTCTGACCCGACGGGCGCTCGTCAAGAACCTGGCTGCGGCTCCGCTGCTGCTGAGGCTGGCTCCGTTCAGCAGCGGACTGCTGTTGCCTCCCTCTGCGCTCCACGCCGCGCCTGCGTCCTTCTCCTTCTCTGACACCCGCCTAGAGCCTCGCTACCCGGTCAAATCTCCGCTTGAAGACGTGCTGCGCCTGGTCGAGCCCGGGTCCGACGAGTTCCTGACCGAGAAGTACGCGTTCGAGATCGACCTGGTTCTTGCCCGGTGGAGCCACACGCTCAAATCCGGCGACCTCTCTCTCCTGGCCGGCTCCCTTGATCCGTCTCTCCAGGCCTCTTCGCTGATCCCAAGCAAGGAGACCGCCTTGCGCACGGGCTCTCTGCAGTGCAGCCGCAGAGAGTACCCTGCGGCGATGGTATCGGGAGCGGATCGCTTCCTCGCGAGCCTTCGCGCCTGGATCGGCCCCGAGGCTCACGTCGAAACAGCCGAGTTCGAGATCACCTCCATCGAGCCAGTCACCGGTACCCCGCTCAACTTTGCGCTTGGGATCCGCTACGCGATTGTCGCGACGCGCGAAGGCGGCTCGCGCGAAGAGCGGGTAGGGTCCTGGGAGACACGCTGGAAGACTCAATGGAACGCGCAGCCGCCCGCCGCAGGTGCTTCCGGCTCGGGCAGCTGGCGGCTTAGTCGCCTAGAGGCTGGCACCGAGACCCTGGCGAGGTCCAGTGAGCCTGGCTTTGTCGATGTAAGCCGGCAGGCACTCGGCGCTGCCCCGTCCTGGCGAGAGCAGCTGCTGCACGGCTCCGATCACTGGCGAACCGTGCTCGATGGCGCCTGCGGCATCGATGTCTACGGCAACAACGGAGTCGCTGCCGGCGACTTCGATAACGATGGCTGGGACGACCTCTACGTCTCGCAGCCCGCCGGCCTGCCCAACCGGCTCTACCGCAACCGCGGCGACGGCACCTTTGACGACGTTACGGAAAAGGCCGGCGTCGGGGTGCTCGACAACACCGCCTGCGCACTCTTCGCCGACTTCCGCAATATCGGCCAGCAGGACCTGCTGGTGGTCTGTGGCAGCGGCCCCATGCTCTTCCTCAACCGGGGCGACGGCACCTTCGCCCTCAAGGCCGACGCCTTCCACTTCGCCCAGCCGCCCCTCGGCACCTTCACCCATGCCGCTATCGCCGACTACGACCGCGACGGCCGGCTCGATATCTACTTCTGCGTCTACAGCTACTATCTCGGGCTCGACCAGTACCACTACCCGGCGCCCTACTTCGACGCGCGGAACGGGCCGCCCAACTTTCTCTTGCACAACCAGGGCGACGGCAGCTTTGTCGACCGCACAGAAGCAGCCGGTCTGAACCAGGAGAACAATCGCTACAGCTTTGCCTGCGCCTGGGGCGAGTCGCTGGCGAACAACAGGCCCGACCTCTACGTCGCCAACGACTTCGGCCGCAATAGCTTCTATCGCAACAACGGCGACGGCACCTTCACGCTTGCCTCTACCGAGGCGCACGTCGAAGATGTAGGCGCGGGCATGAGCGCCTGCTGGGCCGATGTCGACAATGACGGCCGTGCCGACCTCTATGTCGCCAATATGTGGTCAGCAGCCGGCCAGCGAGTCTCAGCCCAGGCTCGTTTTCAGGAGAAAGCCCCCGAGAACATCCGGGAACTCTACCGCCGTCACGCCCGCGGCAACGCGCTCTATCGCAATCAGGGCGGCGGCCTCTTCAAAAATGTCAGCCAGCAGGCCGGGGTCGAGGTGGGCCGGTGGGCCTGGGGCTCGGACTTCTGGGATTTCGATCACGATGGCTACCCGGATCTCTACGTCACCAACGGCTATATCTCCGCTCCTGGGTCAAGCGCCCAGCCAGCCGACCCGCAGTCCCAGCCGAACGGCTCGCAGGCCGATCCCGGCGATCTGGGCAGCTTCTTCTGGCGCCAGGTCGTCGCTAAGTCCCCCAATGACGCCACTCCATCGACCGCCTACGAGCATGGCTGGAATGCCTTGAACGAGCTCATCCGCGCAGACAGCTCCTGGAGCGGCCGCGAGCGCAACGTCATGTATGCCAACAATCGCGATGGCACCTTTACCGAGGTCTCCGGCATCACCGGTCTGGACTTTCTCGAAGACAGCCGCTCTTTCGCGCTCGCCGACCTTGACCACGATGGCCGTCTGGAAGTGATCCTTAAGAACCGAACCGCCCCGCAGCTCCGCATCCTGCACAACACGATGCGGGATCTCGGCGACTCGCTTTGCTTCCGCCTGCAGGGCACGACCAGCAATCGCGATGCCATCGGCGCCGCCATCATGCTCGAAGCAGGCGCCTTGCGGCAGACACGGTGTCTGCAGGCAGGCTCGGGCTTTTTGGCCCAGCATACCAAGGAGGTTTTCTTCGGCGTCGGTAAACTCGCAGACCCCCTGCACGCGACGGTGCGCTGGCCAAGCGGGCTGACTCAGGTTTTTGAAAATGTGCCGCGCAACAGCCGCATCTCGATCAAAGAAGGCGATCCCGCCTTTACCTCCGTGCCCTTGGCAACGGCTCCCTCCATCTACGCCGACGCGCCACTCAGCTACGAGCCTGCAGCCGCCGCCGAAACGCCGGGCACCCCCAGCACGGAAACCTGGCTGATCGACCCCCTGCAGGCGCCGGCCTTCTCCTTGCCAGACCTTGCGGGCACCCAGCAGACGCTTGAGGCCTACCGCGGCCATCCGGTCCTGCTCTGCTTTTGGGCGCATGCTGCACCCGAGAGCGAGGAGCAATTGCGGCGCCTCCATGAGCACCGTACGGCCTTTGCCGCTGCGCCGCTTACCGTCCTGGCAATCAACGTCGACACGCCGGAGAGCGTGAGCGCTGCCCGTGCTTTTGCCGCGCAGCAGGGCCTCGCCTTCCCGGTACTGTTCGCGCCCGAGCAGACCGCGGGGATCTACAACATCGTCTACCGTTACCTCTTCGACCGCCGCAGAAACCTGCCCGTCCCGTGCTCCTTTCTACTCGACAAGGATGGCAAAATCGTCAAGCTCTACCAGGGACCAGTCGAGCCCTCGCAGCTGCTTCGCGATACCCACTCGATGCCGGCCAGCAACGCGGAGCGCATCCAGAAAGCGCTTCCCTTTGCCGGCACGCTCTACCAGGGCGCCTTTCGGCGCAACGACTTCACCTACGGCGTCGCCATGTTTCAGCACGGCTATCTCGAGCAGGCGGAGGCATCCTTTCAGCAGGTCGTTCTAGCCAAGCCAGACAGCTCCGAGGGCTTCTACAACCTGGGCACGCTCAGCCTGCGCCGCAACCATCTTGCCCAGGCTCGCCAGTATCTCGAGCAGGCCCTCAAGATCAGGCCGGGCTACCCCGAGGCCTGGAACAACCTCGGCATGATGGCGGCGCAGCAGGGCAACCTCGACGAGGCGATCCGCAACTTTCAGCAGTCCCTCTCCCTGCGCCCGGCCTACGCCACCGCCCTGCTCAACCTGGGCAACGCGTACCGCCGGCATAAGGATTTTGCGCACGCGCAGCAGTGCCTTACCCGGGCTCTCGAACTGGAACCAGGCGACGCGGAGGCTAACTACAGCCTCGGCATGCTCTACGCACAGCAGGATCAGCTCGAGCCCGCCTCGACCTACCTCGAGAAAGCGCTGGCGCTGCGCCCGGACTACCCTGAGGCGCTGAACAACCTGGGCGTGCTCGCCGTCCGCAGCCAGCAGTATGACAAGGCAGAGCAGCGGTTCAGAACATGCATCGAAGTGGCCCCGCGATTTGACCAGTCCTACATCAATCTCGCCCGGCTGTATGTGCAGGAGCATGACAAGACAAAAGCGGCCCAGGCCCTTAACGACCTACTCGAGGTCGAGCCGGAGAGCGTAGCGGCCAGGCAGGGGCTTGAGCTGCTTGGCTCCATGCCGTAGGCTTCGCCCCCGAGTCAGCGGCCTCTGCTCGGCGCTGCCGGCAATCCTATAATCGCTCTATATGTACTTCCCGCGGCGTCGCTTTCTCGGCTCCTCCCTGTTGCTGCTCAGCGGCGCACTCACCGAGGCTCTCGCCACCCCGCTCTGGCAGTGGAAAGATCCCAGCCTTCTCGAAGCAGCGACCGCGCCCACTCCGCCGGTGCAATTTATCGATGTGGCGCACCAGGCCGGGCTGACCATTCCAAACGTCTGGGGCGGCGTGGATCATAAGCGCTCCATCCTCGAATCCAAAGGCAGCGGCGTCGCCTTCTACGACTACGACCACGACGGTTGGTTAGATATCTATCTCACCAACGGCAACCGGCTCGACACGCACTGGCCCGCCGGCCACGCGCCGACCTCGCACCTCTACCGCAACAATCGCGACGGCACCTTTACCGATGTGACCGAAGGCTCAGGCCTCGGCCTAACCGGCTGGCAGACCGGCGTGTGTGTGGGCGATTACAACAGCGATGGATGGGACGACCTGTTCTGCTGTTTCTGGGGCCACAACATCCTCTTCCACAACAACGGCAACGGCACCTTTACCGACGTGACCCGCAAGGCCGGTCTCTGGCAGGAGCAGGTCCGCTGGGGCGCGGGCTGTACGTTTCTTGACTATGACCGCGATGGCCATCTCGACTTATTCGTGTGTAACTACCTCAAGCTTGATCCCGAGCAGATTCCAGCTGCCACCGACACCCACTTCTGCCAGTGGAAGGGTGTTCCCGTGATGTGCGGCCCGCGCGGCCTGCCCGGCGATACCAACATCCTTTACCACAACAATGGCGACGGCACCTTTCACGATGTTTCCGAGAAATCCGGCATTTTGCAACCCGGCCCCCGCTACTCCATCACCTCGGTCTCCTACGATTTTGACAATGACGGCTGGCCCGACATTTACGTTGCCGTGGACTCGCAGCCCAGCATCCTGTTTCACAACAATCACGATGGCACCTTTACCGACATAGCCGTTGCAGCGGGCTGCGCCTACAGCGAGGGCGGACACGAGCAGGCAGGCATGGGCGTGGCCGTCGCTGATTATGACTGCGATGGATGGTTCGATCTCTTTAAGACCAACTTCGCCGACGATACCTCGAACCTTTACCACAACAATGGCGACGGCACCTTTACCGATCTCACGATTCCGAGCGGCGTCGCCGTCAACAGCGGCTATGTTGGCTGGGGCTGCGGCTTCCTCGATTACGACAACGACGGGTGGCGAGATATTCTGCAAGTGAACGGACACGTCTATCCGGAGATCGATAACTACCACTTCGGTCAGACCTTCAAGAATCCCCGCCTCCTCTACCGCAACCTCGGCAATGGACACTTCAAGGATGTTTCCTCAGAGATGGGGCCCGGGATCAGTGAGCATCACTCCAGCCGCGGCGCCGCCTTTGGCGACTATGACAACGACGGCGGCATGGACGCGCTCATCCTGAACATGAATGAGACACCGTCACTGTTACACAACCAGGGCGGCTCCCGGCAGCACTGGATCAAGATCAGGCTGATCGGCACAAAGTGCAATCGCACGGCCATTGGCGCGCGTGTTCGCGTGATCACCGGCAAGCACATCCAGATGGACGAAGTATCGAGCGGCACGAGCGTGATGTCACAAAATGATCTGCGCCTGCACTTCGGCCTGGGTCAGGCTGACACCGTCGATGCGATCGAAGTCAAGTGGCCAACCACGCAGAAGATTGAGCGGTTCACCAATCAAAAAGCGAATCAGATCCTCACGATTCGGGAGGGCGACGGCATCCTTGCCGGACGGCAATCCTAAGTTCGGTGCCACGCCTAGTGGGGAGCGGATGAAGGAGGCGCCTGCCCTTGCAGCACCTCGAACTGTTTCACCTCAAATTGCTTCACTTCGCGTCTCTGCTTGTCGGCGAGCTCTGACTGGCGCTTCTCGAGCGCCTCGTGAAGCTCGAACTCAGCCGCGGCCTTGGCTCGCTCCCCCTCCCGCTGGTACGCCACGCCCAGTCGGTAATGCGCTTCGGCAAGCGTCGCCTCCAGCTCGATCGCTTTGGTGTAGTCCTGGATCGCCTCCGTATCCTCGTGCTGGGCAAACGCGAGAATCCCAAGCTGCAAGTATGCCTCGGCCGAGGGATGGTCATCTGCGTCAGCTCCGGCAGTCGTGGCAGCCCTGGTCAACAACAGCTTCGCCTTCGCCGCTTGCGTCGTATTGCCTCGCCTAAGAAGCGCCATCGCGTAAAGGTAGTTGGCTGCGGCGCTTGCCGGTTGTGCCTGCACAAAACGGTCCAGCCTTTGCTCCACGCAGGGCAGCGGCCCCGGAGCCGCGGCTTCGATGCTGCCCATCAACAGGTAAGGCTCGGCGCTGGAGGGATCAAGGTCGGAAGCTTCGCAGAGTCGCGACGCGGCCTGGTCGTAGAGTGCGCCCGCAAAGAGCGCGGCTGCCCAGCCGGTCAGCATTCTGGTTGAGCGCGGGTACATCCTGGCTCCTGCCTTGAAAACCTCTGCCGCCTGCCAGATGGCCCGGTGCAGCAACAACTCTGAGCCCCAGGCAAAGTAATTCTCCTCTGACGCATCGATGCGAGCCGCACGCTGGTACTGGTCGACAGCAGCAAGCGAGTCGCCAAGCTTTTCGTCCAGTTCCCCCGCGAGCCGGTGCGCATCCGCGCTGTCCTTTTTGGCCAGGGCATGCTCCACATGCACCTGCGCCTTCTTCAGGTCTCCCACCCCACGGCAGGCGAGTGCGAGATCGTATTCATCTTCGGCCTGCGCATGGCTGAGTTCAGAAGCAGTTTCAAGCAGCGGAACCGCCTGCTCGTACCTCATCGTGTGCAGGTAGTACACACCCAATTCATGATTCTTCGCATAACTGAGGGGCGCCTCTTCAAGCTCCGTGCGCAGCCGTGCCTCGGCATGATCCTCATCCGCGCCTGGTGCTTTCGCCGTCTTAGCGTCCTTGAGAGAGACTGTCTCGCGCGCCATCTGCTCGCTCGTCCGCAAGGTCGCGTCCGAGCCATGCCCGCCGACCGCTGTCCAGTCCGTAACTCCGGCTACCGTGAAGGCAGGCTGATCTGAAAACTCTACCGCTTGGTTGCCAGAGGATGACGCTTTCGGCTGGCTTGCTGTGCCGACCTGGCTGGCCACTGCATTAAGGATCAGCGCAACGCTCTCTGAAGCATGCTCAGGCTTAAGAGTCGCTTGAGCGTAAGCGCGCGTCCCTGGGTGTCCAGCGCTAAGGGTGTAAGCGGCAAAGCGCAGAGCCGCAAAGGTGAACGTGCCGGAAGCATCGGTGACCGTCTCCACGGGAGTGCTACCCGTTCCAGCTTCAAGCCTGACCACCTCACCGCTCACGGGGTGATGCTGCGCATCGAGGACTTTGCCCGAGATCAGGCCTGCTCCCGGCACCAGGGATGACGGCTGCGCTTGCTGCGCAACCCCAATCGATGGCGACAGGACCACGCTCAGGCAGGCGGTCAGTCGCAATCGCCTGAGAAACCCTGACCAATCCCTAACCGGCTCTGGTCTGCTCGCTACCATCGTCTTCCCGGATAGTGTACGCGGGAGCCCTAAGCACATGCGAAGCGCTGGTGGGAGCACGGTGCACGCAGCTGGCCAGAAAGGACCGCAAGCAGTACTCGCCAGAGCGAGGCTGGTCCTGGTCTAGCAAGTTTTGGGGCGCTTGCAAAGCGCGAATAGATGCGTAGGGTAGTCACGCCTCGGCCAGCGCAGGAGCTGCAAGCTGCTGGTGAAGGTCGTACAAGAGAACAGGCAACTCTAAACCGGCTCCTCTGTATCATCTCCGTAAAAGGTAACCTCTAGGAGCCAATGTGAGCGTGAGTCGGCGAAGTTTTCTGGTGCAGGCCGGTGCGGCGTCGCTGAGTCGACAGGTTTTCGCTCTCCCGGTGTTGGCGGCAGAGGGTGCAAGCGCGATCGACCATGAGCGCATGCGATCGCTGGCTGCTTACACAGCAGAGACCCTGAGTACCGATCACCCTATGCCCTTTGGCGCGGACATCGTCAGTACAGCCACTGGTGAGCGATTGATGCGAGCAGTGAACCGTGTCGGGCCCGATTACGACCCAAGCGCGCATGCCGAAACCCTCACGATTCGACTGGCGTGCGCCAAGCTGGGCTCCGGGGTATTGAAAGGCTACACGCTCTACACAACCTGCGAGCCCTGTGCGATGTGCATGGCCTGCGCGCTCTGGTCGGGTCTGGATCGTCTGGTATTCGGCGCCACGATCGCCGACGCGGGCCACTTCGTCTCCCAGATCTCGATCCCGGCCAAAGAGGTGGCGCGTCGCAGCGACATGCACTGTGTGGTTGAGGGTCCGGTCGAGCGCGAAGCCTGCTTGAAGCTCTTCACCGACCCGAGAATGCAAAAGGTCTTCTTATCGTGGAAGAACCGGTAAAAGGCTTCTGATGGCAGCAAAACTACCGTCAACCCATCAAGATCTGTTAATCGCTCCAACGATCCCGCGCTGCCTGGCTGCACGACGACCTGACCCTTTCTCTACTGCCTGGAAGTCATCATTGGAAAAACGTTTGAGCATCAACCCGTGACTACTTGACAGAGTCAATCCGCCAGGAGATGGATCCACCAACAAACGAGGCGGTACGTATCCCAACAGCCCGCTCCACCGTTCCACAGTCGAAGTCATTGCGAAGTCCACTTGGACCCGAACCGGAAGCGCAATAGGGAAGATTGGTAGAGCCGGCGGCCACGCTCCAATCGGGATCGAAGGTCTCCGTAGTCTGGCCAGTATAGCCACGAGCGATCAAGCTATCCGCACCCAGCGTCAGTCGTCCATCCAGAAAAGAGCGCACGATCGCGATGCGCGTTTCGCCTACTGGAATGGCCTCGTACTGTTCAGGGTGATCCGGGTTCCCAACGTCCAGAAACTTGTGGCCCACGTACTCGTACTCAGCGCGTGCATGTAGACCGGCAGGCAATTTGTCCACTGTCGTGAGCGCATCGAAGATCGTGCGCGGCGCCTCCGGTACAACTGTTCCAGCAACGCCGTTGAAGCTTGCCAGTCTTGCGTCGGCCTTGGAGAAAACACCCTGTAAAGTGCCAAAGCTGAACTGATGCCGGACATTGGCTGTCAAGAATTTGATCGTGCTCGGACCCAGGTCGTCGGCTGAGCCATTGTCAGGATCGATCTTTGCCAGAGTCGCCGTCGTGGTCGTTCGGCTGAGCGTGACACGCGCGTCGGTGTTTAGAAAATCTTTCTCGAGCACAAGCTGATAAGCGTGGGATCGCTCCAAGGGATTGGCAAAAATGGCCGGGCCTGAACCTGAACCAGAACCCGGCGCAGACGCGGCCACATTCGTCCGCGGATCTTCAGTGAAAAACGCCTGCCCAAGGCTCAAGGAAGCAGAGGGAAGCCAACGGGTGGGCCCGGCGCCGGGGGACCAAGTAACCGTGGCTTTGGGGTTCTCAAAGCGCGCCCACTCGTTGAATGAGTAGGCGGGCGTTACCTTATCCATGTTCATAAATTGGATTTGGTCATTGCGTAGGCCGCCGTACAACTGCACGTGCTTGCCGAGCGTGCCATGCAATGCAAGGTAGGGAGCAAACTCGCGGATCGTAATATCGTTCGCCAGCACTTTCAGGAAAGAACCGGACTCCTGAGGATCGTCAGCCAGGTAGTGATCGAGATTGTCGTTGCGTATATCGTCCTCGTTATAGAGCACCCCGCCGATCGCTTCCAGCCACGGAGTAAAGGTGTGAGTTTCACGTGCCTCTGCTCCTTCCACGAAGCGGAACTCGCTCTGCCGAATCAGACCTTCCCCGAAGTCGGAGAAGAGCGTTAGGTTATAGGTGCGAAAATAACCCGACAAAGCTACTTCGTCTTTGTGTCCTGCCTTCCACTGATCATTGCCGGCCAGCAGGAACGTGTGCGTCTGGTCCTGCTGGCGGGGATCCACTGTGTCATCGACTTGAACGCCGAAGCCCGTTGGAACCAGGTTTCCTTCGTGTGAATTCCCATAGTAGCCAATCGTGAAAAGTGACACCTCGTGATTGCCCGCTTCGAAGACTCGCAGCCCATTCCACTTATACTGCTGGCGGTGCTCCAGTCTTTTTAGGAGTCCATTGCCGAAATTGGCTTCGAGCGCAAGCCACTCCCGCTTGGACTCGTCAGCCGGTGCAAGCCCTGCGGTAAGATCTAGGTCGCGATAGTCTCCGGTCAGCGTGGCAAATGTATGCAGAAGCGGGCGAAGACCGTAGATGGCCGCGAGGTTCAGTGAGTGATTGCCTTCGAGCACGTTGTACGCGCCACCGTCCGTCGCCACGCTACCAAGCACACCTGAAACATAGATGTTGGGGTCGGCATAGCCATTGCCGTGCGCATTGGCAGACAGATTGTTGGGAACGAGGAAGTCTCCCACTCCGAAGTATTGAGCAATCGGTTCGCCGTGATCGCCGGCTACTCCAGGAGCGAAGTACTGGGGCGCTTTGATCCCGCCAGAGGCTGTTTCGATCGGCAGACCGGGAATCGAGATCGGGGCGCCCGGACGGCCCGGGTTTGCGTCGAGCAGTTCTTCTCGCACCAACACCTTCTGCGATGGGTCAGGAGAGGCAATCTCAATCCGGCTGACGTCGGTCGAGACCACGACATCCTGATTTGCGGTCGTTACCTTCTTAAGCCGCAACATAAGGTTCGCTGGTCCTCCCTCCAGCTGCATCGTGCGGAGGACGGATGCGAACCCGAGGGCTTCCACGCGTACGGTGTACACGCCGCTGCTTGCTAGATGGACAGAAAAAGTCCCTTCGCTTCCGGTTGCAGCAGTAAGACGTGCGCCCTGGGCCGAGTCTATTTCGACTCTCGCGCCGATCACTGGCAAGCCAGAGGGATCGAGCACGGAGCCGGAAATCCAGCCTGCTCCGGATTGCGCGCTTGCAATCTTCACGCCCAATAAGCTCGCCGTGAGCAGCAGTGACCGCCAGTTTGCGATGCAAACCCTCCCCGGACCGACGAGCATTCCCGTACCACGCGCAGGCACCGTACTAACTATCGCAGATACGTGTCACAGGTGCATGTAGATTCTTTCGCTCCTACGAGTTTGTCCCTGAGATCGGCAGAGTCGTGCAAGAGTAGGTCGCTGCAGGGTCTTTCCTTGACCGGCAACTTCTGCCATGCTGCCAGCCTGGCTGACTTGGCTACGGGCACGCAGCTCTTACGGAAAAGCATCGGGTCTGACAGACGGCGAGTGCTGCTGAGAGCGTCATCAAGGTTTTACCTTGGCCGGGCACACTGTAGCTATGAAAGATCGACGGCAATTTCTTGAAGGGTTCCTGACTACTGCTGCGGGCATCGCAACTCCAGCTTTTGCGAAAACGACTCGTGATGCAGCCGCAGGAACCGCGGAGGCTCTCGACCGGGAGTTGCTGGCACCCATTTACCCAGGTCCTCAGTCTTTCTACACCGTGGCTAGACTCGCGCGGCGACTCTCGGGCATCGCCTCGTTGGCCACAACCGCGACCTCGACCGATCCTCCATCTGCGATCCGCGTCACGATAGAGGCCAGCCCAGACGTGTAAAGGTGGCCTGAGTCACTCTGGGACGCCACTTGCGCGAAAGCCATGCGCGCTGCTCTCACCGAGCCGATACTCTCTCAGGCCGTCCCGCCACAATCCCCCTGACACTTCTTGAGGATCCCTTCCGCCTCCCACTGCCGGTCTGCTGTCGCCACGCACACGACAGCCCCTTTCTCACCTTCAACAAATCGATTCGCGAAGTATCTGGCCTGCGGAGCAGGAAGATGCCAGCCCACCAAAAGATTTTCGGCATGCTCGTGTTCATAGCCGCCGTGACAAGGCTGTCCGGCAATCCGGTAAGACTCGGATCCAACATTCTCCTTTGAGTAAGGGTCGTAGCTTACTTCCGCCTGCAGGAAGTCCTTGATGTTGCTCCACAAGCCAGAGGCGCGTTCCTGTTGCTCAACTGGTGCAGAGTCTGAGCCGGCGTTTGCCTCAGGCGGTCGCATCACTAAGTTCAGGTCGGATGGCGCAAAACCAGCAGTCTTGAGGCCTTCTAGAGCTCTCTTGGCGTTGGAGGGCTCAGCAAAATAGCTCGCGATGACGTGCAGCGACTGATCAGTCATTGGTTTCTCCACATGACGACGAATGGCCTTGCAAGGGCAATTGAGACCAACATGGAGGGCAGGAGCACACGTTCGGTTCGATACCTGCGGCGTGCAACCTCTTGCTGCGGTGTATGATGCAGGCCGCCGGATTTGAGTAAGATCGAGGCTCCGGCCAGCCGGGTTCTCAAGCCGCAGCCACGGAGCGCTCGGTCGAGCAGCGCCTGAGTGCAACAGACGAGATGCCCGGCAGAAGCCGGGCCTTGTTGTTAGGTGCCTCTGCAACGGATGTACTGAGGCGAGGCAAGCGTGTCGTGTCACGGTTCAAACTGCACCGCTTTATGGACGCCGGGCTGCGACTGATCCGGAGCTTCCACTCGGAAACTCCAACGTTCGTACCCTCACGCGAGCGCATCTTGCGTCCTTAGGAGGAAAGCTTGCCGGCGATCGCGGGCGATTACCTCTACGCGAGCGCCCTTGGTCTCAAAGCCCAGCTAGGCGGAGGCAACGGCAGAGGCCCAGAGGAAATAGGCTTGAAGTCCGCCAGTCTCTGCATGGCTTTCTGCACAATCCCGTAGCACTCGCAGGCAGTACCTGCCATGCCTTCCCGATTGAGAATCCTGACCGCTCCCCGGCTGTACTCGATCAGGCCCTTCCGCTGCAAAGCGCCTGCAACCAGCGTTACGGTAGAACGACGCGCGCCCAGCATCTGGGAGAGGAACTCCTGGGTGAGCCGCAGGTGCGAGTCTCCGGTACGATCAGAGGCCATGAGCAGCCAACGGGCAAGCCGCTGCTCGACTTCATGAAGCCGGTTGCAAGCCGCCACTTGGCCGAGCACGAGACTCTGAAACTGCACGAAGCGGAGCAGGGCCTTCCGAGTTCCCTCTTCACGTTCAAAGATTTGTTGAAAGTCTCCGAACTTCATGCGCAAGCCGGTTCCCTGTACCTGCATAAAGCAGGTCGTCTGCAAAAGCGCCGGCCCCAGCAGGTGCAATGCTTCGGGCACTCCCTCGCGACCCACGATTCCTACTTCAACAGCTTCTCCCTCATTCATGTAGTTCACGAGCGAGGCCATGCCGCTGGTTAGGAAATGGACATAGGGCGGGACCCGCTTGGGCTCGTACAGCACAGTGCGCACCGGCAGAGCGACAGGCGTGAGCGGGCGCATCAAGTTAGACCGCTGCTCCAAGGAGAGCCCATTCAAAATGCAATTGGTCAGTATCTGATTCATGGCGAGCATCCTTACGCTTAAATTCGCAAGGGATGGCCGCCGGGGGAAACGGGATACATTGCGGGTTAGAAAGCGCCCGGAGAGCGCACCGTCTATCTGAAACCAACTGTACGTTGGAGCGCTACTTAGAAGGTGTACCGTTTAGCTCATTCCGTGCTGTCCGAGCGAGAATGGATTGAGTTAGGAAGCCTCAAAGAGGGCATATTTCGAGCGGCGAGAAGCTATGGGGCTCTGTCCCTCCATGCCTAGCGAGAGCCAGGCATGTGCGGCTCGGGAGTGCCTGCGAATAGCACTTTCCCGTTTCCGTGATCAACACTTCAACCGTCCGACTGTCTGTCAGCAACTATCACATGTACATGCAAGCCACAGCGAGCTGACCTTTTCGAGGCGACTGCATTTGGCCAAAGACATCAGCCCGCCACAGTATTCTCTATAGGACTACAGGACATGTTGGAGTAGCCATAATCCGCTAGGTGTCGCATGTATGGTCGGGGCGGAGGGATTCGAACCCCCGACCCTCTGCTCCCAAAGCAGATGCGCTACCAGGCTGCGCTACGCCCCGACTCACGTTATTGTAAACGGTTAGTTCCGGTCTCTCCGCGCGCTACGGTGCAGCCCTCAGCTCTAAGAGTGTCAGGCGTCCTGCGCAAGGATGCTCTCGCCGCAGCCATTTAAAGACAAAGCCGCGTCCCATCGTGGCAACTGCCGGCATCGCAAAGAGCACTGGCGCAGCCGCCTAGCGCGCATGCATCAGCCAGCCGATAAGCCAGCCCAGCAGCAGCAGCGGTGCAGCCAGAATCATAAACAGCGCGAGTCCCAGCACCAGCAGAAAGGCCCAATCCTTCCATGTATGCTGGTTCGGCTGGCGAAGGTGCCGCGTCAGCAGCGCGTAGTTGCGCCGATTCGCCTTCCAGGCCACATCAAACGCATCCCCCAGCAGCGGCACCATGCCAACAACCACCCCGATACCGACATTGACCACCATGCGAGCCAGCGTCACCGCCGGAACGCCCCGGAACCAGGCTGCGATCACGATGAGCGAGGAAGCGAGGCCCGCGATCACGTCTCCAAGCACCGGCACCAGGCCGATCAGGCCGTCCAGGCCGAAGCGGAACGGCAGGCCCGGCAGGCGAAAGCAGTCATCGAGCAGGTGCGCGAGCAGGTCCAGGTTCTCGTCTGCAAAAACATCCCGGGCCAGCCGCTGGCGCAGCGAGGCATTCGGCGGTAAAACCTTTGTAGGCGCCAGTATCGCAGCCGTGCCGTGGCCCAGGCTCGGAGCTCGAGGCGCGGAGGCGCGGGCCGGCCTCTTTGCAGGGCCCTGAGCCGGCCTGCCGGGGCCCTGAGCCGGCAACTCCTCCCATGCATCTGCACCTTTGCCGGGGCCGCTCCCATTCCGGTCGCCGCTCATGCTGTGTCTACGCTCATGCTCACCTACGATGCACCTGATGCTACAATCAGGTCTTGCGTGGCGGCTATAGTTCAGTGGCAGAACGCCGGTCTGTGGATCCGGATGTCGTGGGTTCAATCCCCACTAGCCGCCCCAAAACCCTACCTCCCCGGCATGGCCAAGCCGCTTAAGCGCCTCTCCTGTGAAGCGCACCCAACGATAACCGCTGCTGTATCGCCTCCCGCATGAAAGCTCACGCCGAGCTAACTTCGGCGCCAGCCAGCGTCAGCAAAGAAGCCTTGCACGCTCCCGGCTCCGCGCTCTCACCCATCTGGGTCGGCTGCTCGGGCTGGGCCTATCCAAGCTGGCGGCCTGATTTTTACCCCGCCGGGACTCCCCAGAAGAAGCTGCTCCACGCCTACGCGGAGCGGCTGAACTCGGTCGAAGTAAACTACACCTTTCGCACCCTGCCCACCCCGGCCATCGTTGAAGGCTGGCTCGCGGCAACACCCCAGACGTTTCGCTTCTCCTTTAAGGCTCCGCAGCGGATCACGCACTTCGCTCGCCTGCGCGCCACTGGGTCCCTGCTCACCGAGTTTGCGCGGAGCATCACGCCAGTCGTCCAGGCGGCACGCATGGGGGTGATCCTCTTTCAGCTGCCACCCAACTTCGCCGCCGACTCCGTGCTGCTGGGCGACTTCCTCGCCGAAGCAGCTTCTGCCTTCACCCAGGCGGCTGGTTCCCCCCTGCGCATGGCTTTTGAGTTTCGCCACCCCTCCTGGTTTGCGCCAGCATCTGCATCCATGGCCCCGCACTCCCAGGGCGAGTCCGCCACCTGCGCCGCGCTCGAGCAGCACGGCGCAGGCTTGTGCGTAGCCGAGAGTGATGAGCTAACCACGCCTGACCATCGGACTTCATCCTTTGCCTGTTACCGGTTGCGCCGCAGCCAGTACAGCCCGGCCGAGCTTGCCTCGGTTCGCGCCAAGCTGCTCGAGCAGGCGACCCGCGGCGAGGTCTTTGCCTACTTCAAGCATGAGGAGCAGCCGGACGGCCCGCTGCGCGCCGCCGCCGTCCTCGAAAAGCTTCTCGCGTGACCATGCCGGCTTGCAGCGCCACGCGTGAGGCGGCAGCCGAAGCCGCCGCCTGGCACACGGAGTTTGTGCCGCCGCGCTGGCTGCGCAACGCTCATCTGCAGACCCTGGCCGGCAACTTTCTCCGGCGAAGCTGGTCTCTCCCGCCCGCCGAAGAGCTCGTCGTCCAGGCCGAGACTCAGCTTCCAGATCAGCTTCCAGATCAGCTTCGAAGTCAGCTTCCAGACCGGCAGGCCGAAGCTGCAGGCTACCCTCCGACCCGCCTGCTGAGCCTCTGCCACTGGCAGCCGCGGCCCAGCGAGCGCCTCACCGTCATCCTCCTGCACGGGCTTGAAGGCTCCGCCAGTTCGCGCTATGTGCTTGGCAACAGCAGCCGAGCCTGGGCTGCCGGCTGCAACGTCATCCGCATGAATATGCGTTCCTGCGGCGGCTCCGACGCGCTCGCGCCGACCATCTACCACTCCGGCCGGTCTGAGGATGTTGCCACGGTCATCGACGCGCTGGTCGCACGGCAGGGGCTTACCCGCATCGCGCTCGTCGGCTACTCCATGGGCGCCAACCTGGTGCTCAAGTACGCAGGCGAGCGCTGCCACCCCCAAGTTCACGCGGTGGTCGGGGTCTCGCCGCTCATGGATCTCGCCGCCTCCTCCCGCGCCCTGCACGAGCCGCAGAATCGCATCTACGAGTGGCGCTTTCTCCGCGCCATGAAGCGCCGGCTGCGCACCAAGGCCGCCCTCTTCCCCGCTCTCTACGGCATGCTTGAGGGCGAGGGCGTTTACGCGCGCATCCGCACCATGCGCGACTTCGATCACCAGATCGTCGCTCGCTACGGCGGTTTCGCCAGCGCCGACGACTACTACCAAAGGGTGGCAAGCTCCCGCTACGCAGCCACACTCCGGGTGCCAACGCTCATCCTTCATGCCCTCGATGACCCGTTTATCCGCATCCTCCCCTCCACCAGCCAGGCCTTGCGTGACAATCCGCATGTCACCTACGTCGTGTCGCAGCACGGCGGCCACTGCGCCTTTCTCTCTGGCGCACAGGCCGACAGGGCTGACCCGCACTGGGCCGAACACAGGCTGCTCGGCTACCTGCTGGCGACGGCCTGATCTCTCAGGGAGACAAGGAACCCTTTGGACGCGGACTGGAGTGTCGAGATCGGCGAGGACCTGCCCTGGATCGAAGTGCCCTGGCAAGGTTGGGCCGATCTGCGCGATCCTTCACCTGCCAGACAGGTGCTCCGCACGCTGGCTGAGGTCCTAGCCTATCCCGAGCTGGGAGAGCTGCTCCTCGAGATCAACACCGGCTACTCCGCCACCGTGCTCACCTCCAAGTGCGACGTCTTCCCCGTGGATGGAGATACGCTCGCTTATGGCCTGACAGACCCTAACGATCAGGACCCTAACGATGGCGCAAACGGCAGCGAGCGAGAGCCGCTCACCGGTCTGGGCAGCTACATCGATCTATGCGTCACCGTGGGCCCGGCCTTCTCCGACTTCGCCTGGCACGAGGCTCTGGCGCGCTGCGTCGCCGCCGAGCTGCTCGCGCCCATGCGCCTGCCGCGCACCAGCGTAGAGCTCGTCATCCGCAGAGCGAGCCTCTTTACCCAAATTGGTTTCGGGCTGACCCTCTATGCCACTGGCTACGGCCGTGGGCCTGCCGAGGCCCGTGAGGCCTGGGCTCAGCTTTCGCGGATCTCCGCCTCCGTTACAATCGAAGAGATCACCCGCCGTGTCTCCGGCTTAGCTCAACCTGAGCAGTGAGACTCATAGCCAGCGGCTGGCGATCCAGGCGTCCGCATGCGTGGCTGGCGTCTTTGTGCTGATGCCGTAGCTCAGTCGGATAGAGCATCTGCCTTCTAAGCAGAGGGTCGCAGGTTCGATTCCTGCCGGCATCACCAAGTCTTCCCGGCCCGCTCTCAGGCCGTTTGCCAGGTCTCTGTCTAGCCCGGAATCCATCGAAACGAGCAAAGCCCGCCAGCAGGGCTGACGGGCTCTCCTTCCTTCTCAAGCCGCGCGACTAGTACTTGGTCACACTCGGATCAATCTCTTTTGCCCACGCAAGAATGCCGCCGGCCAGATTCTCCACCTGAAACCCTTGCTTCTGTAGCAGCTCGGCCATGGTCTGGCTCCGGCCCCCGGACTTGCACTGCACCACGATCGGCTGCGACTTATCGAGCTCCCCAAGGCGCGCCGGCAACTCACCCTGCGGGATCAGATGCCCTCCCAAGTTGGCTACCTGGAACTCCCACGGTTCGCGCACGTCAAGCACGAACGGCTGCTCGCCCGCGTCACGTCGCCGCTTGAGCTCGGCAACCGTGATCTGCGGCACGCCATTCTGCGCCGGCAGCGTCTTGGCCGCGCTCTCCGTGACCGACTCCTGCGCACCCGCTACGCCGCAAAACTGGTTGTAATCGATCAACTCCGTTACCGTCGGGTGTGTGCCGCATACCGGGCAGTCCGGGTTCTTGCGCAGCTTCAGCTCTTTGAACTTCATGTTAAGCGCATCTGCAAGCAGCAGGCGCCCAATCAGCGGCTGCCCTTTGCCGAGGATCAGCTTGATCACTTCCGTCGCCTGGATGACGCCGATCAGCCCGGGCAGGATGCCGAGCACGCCACCCTCGGCGCAGGACGGCACCAGACCCGGTGGCGGCGGCTCCGGGTAGAGGCACCGGTAGCAGGGGCCCTCTTCAGTCGCAAAGACGCTGGCCTGGCCTTCAAAGCGAAAGATGGAACCGTACGCATTCGGCTTGCCAGTCAGCACACACGCGTCGTTGACCAGGTAGCGCGTCTGGAAGTTATCCGTGCCGTCGGCGATGATGTCGTATTCGCGAAAGATCTCAATCGCGTTTTCGCTGGTGAGCATGACGTTGTGCTTGACAATCCTGGTTTGCGGATTAAGCGCCTGCAGCTTATCGGCAGCCGAGTCAATCTTCAACCTGCCCACATCGGGCGTCGAGTGGATGATCTGCCGCTGCAGGTTGCTCTCATCGACGACGTCGAAGTCCACCAGGCCAAGCGTGCCGATGCCGGCTGCGGTGAGATAGAGCGCGAGCGGCGCGCCAAGCCCGCCCGTGCCGACGCAAAGAACCTTGGCTGCCTTGAGCTTTTGCTGGCCTTCGACTCCCACCTCGGGGAGGATGAGGTGGCGGGCGTAGCGGGCGTAGTCGCCGGTGGTGAGCTCGGGCAGTGTTTGTGTAACTGTAGCCATTGCTAATCCTTCTCTGTACTTACTCTGTACTTACTCTGTACTTACTCGGTGGTCCGTACTTACTAAGTGCTTCCGCGATGCTGCTTTGCGTGCGCCCGAAATCTCTTCGCATGGCGGGTTTCAGACCAGCTCAGAACCCGTTCAGGCTCCGGCGACCCGCTCCCCCGGCGATCGAGGGGATAATCGAAAGATCATCGCTTGCGCTCACCGCGGTCTCCTCCTTCGCAGGCAGGTAACGCACATCTTCATCGTTGAGGTAGACATTGACAAACGCGCGCAGTTTGCCATCCTCCCCGTAGAGGTGTCTCCGTAACTCGGGATGCTTGCTGGTGAGCGCGCTGAGTGCCTGCTGTATCGTGGCGGCTTCAACGCTTACAGTTGCCTGCTGGCCGGTGTAGGCACGGAGAGGCGTGGGGATGTGGATCTGCATGAATCGTCCTTTCGTAACTGGCGAAGGTTAGCTGCGCGGGGCAGCAAGCGTAAAACGAGGGGGAGGCTGCCAGCGCCTGTCAACATCGCGTCTGCTGCCTGCTCTCGCTCGCCACACTCTCAAGGCCCTGCTCGCTGAAATCAGGCTCGCTTCCGGACTCAACCCCGGGCTCACTTGCGCGCTCGACCATCACCTGCTCGTCCACAAACGCTTTATCATCCTCGCCCACTCCTGCAAGCAAAAATGAGTTCGTCTGCGCAGCCTTGCCATTTGTAACCGCAGTGATCACATAAGAGCAGCCCAGCCAGTGCGCCTCGGCAAAATCAGTCTTCGACCACTGCGCAGGATGGTCAGGATGCGAGTGGTAGAAGCCGACAATATCGAGTCCGCGCTCGCGACCCACCCGCTGCACCTTGATCAGCTCCTGCGGCGATATATGGTAACGATTGTGCGCGGAGTCGGTGCGCGTGTTGCCTGCCGGCACGGCATCCCGCACGTGGTTGGTCCCGGCAACGCTTGTGCCTAGCAGCACGCCGCAGCACTCGTGCGGATAGGTCTGCTCGCCATGGCTGCGCAGCTGCTCGTAGAGCGCCTCTGAAAGAGTCAGCATCCACTCGCTCCCTCGCCCGGAGTCCGCCCCGGAGTCTCAGTCCAGAACCGCTCGCTCAGGTACTTCTCGGCCGAGTCGCAAAGGATGGTCACGATCACCGCATCCCGACCCGCAGCCGCCTCTTCCTCCGCCACCCGCAACGAGGCAGCCACTGCAGCCGCGGCCGAGACACCGATCAGCAGCCCGTGCGTGCGGGCCAGCCGCAGTGCCATCCGGTGCGCGATCTCGGTCTCCATCTCGATATTCCGATCCGCAAGCGAAGCATCGTAGATCCTGGGAACGATCGCGGTCTCCATGTGCTTCAATCCCTCGAGCCCGTTGAAGGGCGAGTCAGGCTGCATGGAGATACACTGAACGGCCGGGTTAAGCTCTCGCAGCCGTCGCGTCACCCCCATGAACGTGCCGCTGGTGCCGAGCCCAGCGACAAAGTGGGTGATGCGCCCCTCCGTCTGGTCCCAGATCTCATTGGCCGTACCGTGATAGTGCGCCTGCCAGTTGGCGTCATTGGAGTACTGGTCGGCATAGAAGTACTTCGCCGGGTCGGCCTCAGCGAGAGCGCGCGCCTTCCGGATCGCACCGTCCGAGCCATCGGCAGGATCGGTCCACACGATCTGCGCGCCGTAAGCGGAAAGGATCTTCTTACGCTCAGGCGAGACATTGCTGGGCATGCAGAGCGTGACCGGAAAGCCCATCGCCGAGCCAAGCATCGCGTAGGCGATCCCGGTGTTGCCGCTGGTCGCGTCCAGCAGGTGCTGGCCGCCAACGAGCAGGCCGCGCGCCTGGGCTGCGGCAACGATCGCCGTTGCGGCACGGTCCTTAACTGATCCGCCAGGATTGGCCCACTCCGCTTTCCCGAGGATTTGCACCTGCACGCCCCCAGCCCGCGTGGCTCCCGCGCTTTGCGAGCCGTTCAGGTGCTCGGTTAGCCCGGCCAGGCGCAGCAGCGGCGTATTGCCCACCCGGGCGTGCGGCAGCTCGCCCAGCAGAGTTCCCTTGCCTGCCTCGGGCTCTAACGTCATCTCTGCGGTCATGTTTGCCTGCAACCTGCTCACGTCCTGCGGCTCCGCTTCTCTGGGCACTCGCCGGGCGTCGGCTGCTCGATTGCGGCAGCGCCCTGGTTGTGCGACAGTTTTGAGTGTAGCTCTCCCGGAAAGGTCCCTAACCCCAACCAGCCATGGCGAAGAAGACCAAGCAGCCCAGCTTTGATGAGATCCTGACCACCTTGCGCGGGTATAAGTTTGATGTCGTTCCCGCGTCCTCCGTCGCAAACCCTTCCCAGGCAAAGACGGTACGGGTGTCAAAGTATGGATGCGCGGCCTTGATCGCCCCTGCGTCCGAGACCAAGCTGGGCGCGGCACCGGCCGGCGGCTCCGGCGCGATCACCGCTCAGGGCCGCGGCAGCTTCGTCGGCAAGGGGCCAACAGGTGGCCCGCTCGCGCCAGTCGTGGTGCTCGGGCGGGCCGGCTGCCTGATCGGCGACGAGATCGGCCATATCCTCGACAAGGGCTACCAGAAGTTCGTCAAGACCCCCCACGCCGAGCAGCCCGCCACCGCCGACCACCTGCGCAACCTGCACCGCTTCTCAGAAGAGCTGCGCCAGCTCACCGGCAACATCAGCCTCTACAACGAGTCGCTCGGCACTGTAAGCGACGAGTACATGTATGACCGGGTCAAAGGCCGCAACCTGCCCGAGAGCGAGCGCCCCAAGCCCGCCTGGGCCCTGCCCGGCGAGACCAGCTAAGGCTACAAATAAACCTGCAGAACTTTAGCCGCGGTCGAGCAAATATTCCTTACTTCGCCAAATATTTCCTTGACGAACTGGCAAAATTCTGTTTTGACATGCACGTGGGCCCAATTTTTCCTAGTTTTCCACGCCATTTTGGGCTAAGCTTGGATGGCCGGGAGTGCGTCTAGCTTCCAGCACGTTGAGACTAAGGTCTCACCCGGCGTCCTAACCTCATTTCCAGCCCGACTTTGGGAACTTCATTACTCCAAACCCGTCAACTGCTCCGCTGGGAGATTTACGTATCGCGGGCTCTACCTGCCGGTAGAAAGTGTCGTCACCTTTCTCGAACTTTCTCCAAACTGCCCCTGCCACCATGTCAGCCAACTGAACGCCAAGACTTAGATCGGAAGGCTGGAAGAACAGGCTTTCGATAAGGTTGTCGTAATTAGAGCCAAAGTTACCCCTCCTCCTAAGCAATTGCTCGTGCGCGGTCCTCAGTCGGTTGTCAGCTCTCGTGCCGCGATGGTCAGCAATGATAATGCCGGTTTCTGTCCGGCCAACGATGCGTGTTAAGTCCTGGAGATAATACTGAAAGCGCTCTGACAATGGCTTGTATGTGTAGTGATAAAGATCCTCACTGCACCCGCACGATGGCAGCGCGAAAGAAGCTTCGATCGATGCAACGCAAGCCATGGCCTTGATGCTTTTTACAGAGCAAATGATTGAGTAGAGTTCTGTACGTATCTCGTTGCGCTTCTCTTGGTTGAGAACTCTCATGGGATTGGTCTGATCACTATTGGCTGGAGAGAAATACCGCCATTTCAGTTCCCCGTCTAAGTGGCGGCGAATCTTCATTCCTTGTACAAGACCTCTAAGCTTGTGCCACACGCCATCAGGTATGACAAGGCCGCCAATTACGAAATAGCGATCACGGCAGGGGACGGACTGTGGAGGAGTGCCAGATTCATCTATAAAGAACATTTGCATCGCAGCCACCACCATCGCCGAAGCTCTAGTTGGAATGCTACTCCGTACCCCAAGCTGCCAACTTATAGATGACGCTGTAGACTACCGCCGAAGCCTCTCCGCGATAGACTACGAGGACGCGTAAGTATTTACTCCGCAGGACCTACACCCCATGAGCACAGAACTCCAAACCGCGACCGGCGCCGCTGTCGCCGAGGCAGCCCGCAACGCTGGGCTGCTGGTCCTCGCCGCCGAGGCGGGCACCGACTTCCACCAGCAACCCACCGCCCGGCTCACCCTCGGCCTCACGCCCGACGCGCCCGAAGCGCGCCGTCTCCACATCGAGTTGACCGAGGGCTTTTCCATCCCCGACGGCAGCCTGGCCGATGACCTCGCGCAGCATCTGCGCGATGCCGCCAAGCGCCTGGTCAACCCTCAGCCCGACGTCTACGTGACCGCCGCCGGCCTGCCCCTGCGCTTTGAGGGCTTCGCTTGGCCCTTCCATCGCTCCACCACTGGTGCCGACACCTACATCGTGCACGGGACGGTACGACTCGAGGATGGCACCGGCAGCCCCCTGCACTCCAAGATCTCGGCCAGCATGACGGTCACCTTTGCCGAGGTCGTGCTCGCAGCCGAGCAGCCGTATGCCGAAAGCTTCATCTACAACGCGATCCGCAAGACGTTTGACTACGGCCAGCTCGAGCTGCTCAAGAGCGGTAACCGGCAGCCCGTGCCCGTAACCATGCGCTACTACAGCCGCTGGCAAAACAAGTTTGTCTTCACCGACACCGATGATGCAGCGCGGTTGGAGTTCCTGGCGCTCAAGCTCTACTGGCTCTCAGGCGCGCTCGGCGCCGGGCAGCCCATCTGGATCGCCGACCCTCGTGATGCGCAGTACCTGAACGCCACGCCCGGGGAGCTGGTCACGCTCGCCACCGAGTTGCACAAGCAAGGCCTGGCGGCGAGCAGCCCTGCACTTGGAGCCGAATACGCAGCCGCCACCCCGGCCCTGCTTGACCACGCAGCCAAGTACCAGGCCATGCTTGCTGAAGCGCTTGACTCGATCAAGCCTTCCTTTAACGAAGACATGCGGGGCGGCCACACCAATATGTAGACGGCCCCTGGGGAAACATCCTGGGGTACCAAGCCGCCGCCTCAAGGGCCCTCGCCACTCGTAGAGGAGCGCCAGCTGCGAGCTTGTCCGCGCGGACGTCCTTCAAGCGAAAGCAGTGATGCCTCCCCGGGCTGTCCGCCATCACAGCCGCCAGCGCGCCATCGGCGCCGATCCACCCGGTGGAACAGCATCAGAATGCACAGACAGTTCCAGCCATCGGCGTAGCCTACGGCGCGAAGCCGTAGCCATGGTCGAACGCGGCATCGTCGATCAAAGCACAACTTGCGATCGCGCCGAGCGCCAGTGCCAAGCGGCGCCCCACGTGCGTGTGGAGGGTCAAGCCAAAGTTTTCTTTCGACCAGCGCCGCAGCCGCAACGGCCCGACATCAAGGCGAACCAGATCTTCGTCGGTCCAGCGGCGATGCGGCGCGCGCTCCTCTCGTTCAAACAGCACTCACTCCGGAGACCAGCTCCTTTGGCGTCGACCCGCTTACTGCGCAGGCATGGCTAAAAATCCGCGGTCAGCGCGTCTTCCGCCGTCCTCAAGAAGATCACGTTTTTACCAGCGGCTTCCCCGCTCCGCGGCTTGGGCGACAGAAGATGCCCATCGTTCTTACGGCGGTGTAGAAGATGCCTTCCTAGCTGGGAAAGGAGGCTAGCCTCGCTGCTACCCTCGCCCTCAGGCGGCAGAGAGCGGCCTGCATGGTCTCAAAATCTATGCCGGAAGCTTCAAGCGCCCCCGGAAAACAGGCTTCGAACTCCGCAGCGCCCGAGTTGCTGCCACGTTCCGGAGAGGGTCTTCGCGCCTCGCCCTTTGAGCCAGCTCGCGCTCGCTTCGTTCCGGCATCCCCGAGGTCGCTCGCGGCACCGCGGCACGCGCCCCGTGAAACGCTCCCGGCCGCGCCAGCTTTGGCCGCCGCAGTCTTGGCCGCCTCAATTGCACTTTGCTGCCCGGTCGCCCGGCGCTAAACGATCCCGGCGCCACACCGGGCGCAGAAGCGTACGCCCGCTGGAGTCTCGGCCCCGCATGCCGGGCACCGGCGTGCCGCCCTCGGCAGAGCCCGCAGACTCGCGGCCAGCGCCACCGCCTGCTCCAGGTTGTAGCGTTGTACCCGCGAAGGCATAAAGAAGCACTCCAGCAAACCCAGCAGTCCCGGGATCCCGGTCCAGAAGAAGACCAGGTAGAGCGTTCCCAGCCCGGTACGGCGCAGGTAGAAGTGGTGCAGTCCAAAGCTGCCCAAGAAGAGCGCCAGCAGCACACCCGCCACCTCGTCCTTCTCCATCGCGCCGACCCTGGCATAGAAGAGCGCCTGCTGTTCCTCGGTCATTCCCGCGGCTAGCCCGGGCAGCGTCGTCATCGTCGATTTCCTTTCATGCACTCTCCCCGCGTAGCTGTCTCCAAGGCTCGCACCCCTATGACGAGGACCAGATAACGAGGAACGGATAACGAGGACCAGATAACGAGACCAGCCTCGCATCCAGGGCCGCTCTTGCTCTTCAAAGGGAGTACGCGCAAGGGTCAGAGCCAGTTCCGCTCTTCCACTTTAGTACTCCTTTCGGTTGAGCTTATTTTTGGAGTTCTCATCCTGCATCTACCATGAACAGACCACCATCGCTTTGAGGAGCTCTCGCGAGCCGGCGACGCACGAGTGCGGCGCAGCCTTGTCCCCAGCATGAATCGCAAGCCTGCTCAAAGTGACGCGCCGGGCCCCAGTCTGCTCGCGCAGGAGCCCCTCCTGCTGCTGGCTATGGTGATCATCACCCTTTACTTCGGCAGGTCCATCCTCGTTCCACTGGCCTTGGCGCTCACGGTCAGCTTCCTCCTTGGTCCAGCGGTTGCGAGGCTGGAGCGGCTCCGGATCCCAAGGGGCCCTGCCACTCTACTGGTCATCGCCGCTGCAACCAGCCTGGTAGGCGGTATCGTCTGGCTGGTTGCCGGTCAACTCCTGACCGTAGTCAACGATCTGCCCAACCATAGCGCGAACATCCAGGCCAAACTGGCCTTTACCCATGTGCCAACCGACAGCCGGATTGGGCAGGCGATCGTGAGCCTGGAAGGCTTGGGAGCCGAACTCTCGAGCGCTGCTCCCTCCTCGCCGATCCTTGCCGCGCCACCTCCGGCTCTGAGTGGGCGCAGCTCCCGAGCCGAGGAACAAGTCAGGCAAAGCCGCGCAGCAGCCGTGACCGCGGCCGTCACCGCGGAGCACCTTGCTGCCGCGCCCGGGCAGCAGCCTTCCCCGGTGATCATCGTCGAGCCCCCCTCTACCCGGGCCGACTACCTGAGGCAGCTCCTGATCCCGGTCCTCGGTCCGCTGGGCACCGCCGGCATGGTCATCGTCTTCACGATCTACATGCTGCTCAAACGCGAGGATCTGCGCAACCGGCTGCTGCTGCTGGCGGGCATCGGCAGGCTGAACATCATGACCCAGGCGCTCGATGACGCGGCCGACCGCATCAGCCGCTACCTGATCGCCAACGTGACCGTGAATGCCGGCTGCGGGATCGTCTTTACCGTCGGCCTGATGGCCATCGGGCTGCCCAATGCGACGCTCTGGGGAGCCCTGCTCGCCTTATTGCGGATGGTGCCCTATCTCGGCCCGCTGGTAGGCGGCACGCTGCCCGCGATCTTTGCTCTTATTATCTTTCCTACCTGGTGGCAGGCGGCTTGCGTTGTGGCGCTCATCGTCTCGCTCGAGGCGCTGGTCGCCAACTTCTTTGAGCCCTGGTTCTACGGCAATCACACCGGCATCTCCGAGCTGGCACTGGTCGTGATGGCGATCTTCTGGACGCTGCTCTGGGGCTGGACCGGGCTTGCTCTAGCCACGCCCCTCACCGTCTGCCTCATCGTCACCGGCCGCGTCCTGCCCCAGATGTCCTTCCTGCACATCCTGCTCGGCGATGACGCGGAGCTCGCGCCCGAGGCTCACTTTTACGAGCGGCTGCTGGCCATGGACCAGGCCGAGGCGCACCTGGTCGCCGAACGATTCCTCGAGCAACGCTCCACCCTCGAGCTCTATGACCAGGTTGTGCTGCCGGCGCTCGCTCTCGCCGAGCAGGATCGGCACCAGGGCATGCTCACCGAGGAACGGGCGCAATTTCTGCTGCAAAGCGCGCAGGAGTTGATCGAGGAGCTGACCGGGCATAGCTCTCGGGAGCCGGCTTCGCGTGAACCTGCCGGCACGGCGCCTGGGGCGCAGCGTCTGGCTGCGGCCCCGGAACGGGCCTGCCCGGTGGTCTGCGTGCCTACCAGTGACCAGGCGGACGAAATTGCCGCCACCATGCTGGCCCACCTGCTCGAGCGAGCAGGACACAAAACGCTCCTGCTGCCACCCTCGGCTCTCTCGCCCGAGCTGCTGGCGCGCTTTGCCGAGGATCCCACCACAGCCATCTGCATCTCGGCGCTACCACCGCTTGCCTTTGTTCCTGCGCGGACGCTGTGTACTCGGCTTCGGCAGCAAATGCCTGCCAACCGCATCATCGTGGGCCTGTGGGGCAGCACGACTGCCCCTGAGACGCTGCGCGGCCGCTTCGGCCCAGCCCAGCCGGACAGCGTCGTAGCCAGCCTGGAGGTCGCACTCCAGCAGTTTGCAGGCGATCTGCCCGCCCGCCCACTCGACTACCTCTTTGCCCGCAGCGGCCAGGTGCGCGGGGAGGGCAGGGCTGAGGGCAGGGCTGAAGTCCGCACCGAGGTCGCCGAGTAGATCAAGGGAGGCCACCCGCCACGAAGTGGCCGCCAGCCGCGCAGGCGGTCTTGACCCCCCGCGCGCCCGCGCCCTCACTATTGCAGCAGTACAGGAGCCTCGCCAACCGAGATGTTGCCCGTCTGCGAAACCGGCTGCTCGCTTCCATCCAGAGCCGTTGCTGTCGACATGCCCAGGCCGCTCGCCTGGACCGTGCCGGCCGTGCTCCACAGGATCCACGCCGGCTGCCCGTTGCGAACCAGCTGGCAGCTCCAGAGCTGCTGAGCATTGGCAGAGCAGCCGTTCATCGCTGCACCGCTCAGCCATCCCTCGACAACACCGTAGGCCTGGGCCGCCTGGGTGGGCTGTGCCTCGGCGTCGCTCAGCCGCAGCGCACTGTTGTCGCTCTCATCCCACGCGTACCAGGCCATGCGGCTGATGCCGGAAGAGGCGTTCAGGACCAGCGCCCGCGCCGAATACGCAGCCTGCGTTGCGTCACTCAGCCCAGCCGCCGGCAGCGTCCAGGTAGGCTGATCGTTCCACAGTGGCTTGGTCTCAGCCGAGGTGTTGAGCATCGCGCTCCGGACTGAAGAGAGCTGGCCGACCACGGCCTCGGGCGCCTGCCCGGCGAGCGAGAGCGCCGCCGCAAAGACGTCCACCGAGGCACTGCCGCCGGCAGCTAGAAACTGCGCCATACCGCTCGCGTCAAAGGCCGGGGCAACAATCCTGGCCTGGGCGTCGCTCGCATGGACAGCGGCCGCAGTGTGCGCGCTCAGGAGCGCCATGTCTGTGCCCAGTTGCGCCGGCGCGCCGCTCCAGTACTGCGCATCCGACGGGTCGTTCCACACCTCGTAGTTCGCGATCCGGCCCTTATAGCGAGCCGCGACCGCTGTCACGTATGCGTCCCAGTCAGCCAGGTTGGCCGGCATCGCCGTCGCACCCGCACCGTACGCCGAGCTAAGCGCCGGCTGGCTCGAAGCCCAGGCGGGCGTCATCCCCAGGGTCAGCGTTACCTCCGCTCCAGTCTCCTGCGCCGCGGCGACCTCCGCATCAAGCGTGCTCCAGTTGAACGAGCCGCTAGCCGGCTCCAGCGCCGCCCAGGTCACTCCTGCGTCCCACAGCCGCCGGGAGCCGGTCACAACCGAGGGCTGGTTGCCGGCGCTCCGGACAACCATGCCGAAAAACTGGGGCGCAACCACCCCGGTGCTCGTCGCCGCCTGGTTCTCCTGCTGAGTCGAGGTGACACTGCCGGTCGCACGCAACGTGCAACCAAGGGGGAAGTAGAGCGCCAGCAAGAACATCGCGAGCAGCAGCACGTAACTCCAGCGCGAAACCGCGCGTGCACTCTCTGCGTGGATGCGTCGAGTGTCTTGAACTTGGACAGTCTGGGCAACAGTTTCAGCGGCCATGAGTGAATCTCCTCATGGGCATCATGCCCCGCGGAAAGGCCTCGAAGGCGAGCAAAGCGGCGCATCTTTGCTGGCGCGTTTCATACCCGGAAGCCTATCCAGCAAGGGGTTCCGGATTGAAACACGGGCGCCAAAAATGCGATTTTGCACTAGGAACAGGCCGTAAGCGCGAGAGCCTCTCGGCTGTACCGGCGTTAGGTCGCTGCTCGTGTTGGAACTTCACTCGACCGCGTGGCTCGACTTAGTGACTGATGCGATCACCAGTCGGCCCTCCAGGCAGCTTGGGGAGAGCGCGCCCCTCCAAAATTTTCGCGGTCGAACACTTGGCTCTCCCCATTTGCCCGCGGCTGGAGTAGAGTGGCTCCAGCCTGCTGCATCTCGTCAGGAAAGAGAAGCGAGGCTAGAGGGTTGGTGCTTCCGCGCTTATGCAGAGGTCGGTTCTGTTGCGGAATGGCACGGTGCAGTGGACTCATTTCACATTGCGCCGATCTCTCCATCTGTGAAAAGGAGTTCCCCGATGCAAGTTCTCTGCATGATTGCAAACGATGAGCGGGCTGACGCGACCTGCCCAACCTGCGGCCAAAAATACAAGGTGTATTTTTCACGCCAGTTCGCCGAGGAGTGCGAAGCTGCACTTGTGGCAGTGCACACAGCTTTGGAACAGCACCATGCGGTAGACCAGACCGCGGCGGCTCACCCTTCACCAGCCTTTAACGTACCCGCCTGGAGCGGACCTGCTCACATGTCGGCCGCAGCCCTTTTGAGCGGAGCCCCGGTCCGTCGTGATCTGAAGACCGGCACCGAGCATCGCCTGGTCTCCTAGCGCGTTGTTATCCGAGAAGAGTACGAAAAGCTTTAACCCGAGACAAGGAATGGCCGGTCCTCATCCATTGAAAAAGGCCGGCCCTTGATCAATAAGGACCGGACTGTGATCAAGAAAGACCGGCCCTTGATGCTTGCCTAATCGCGGGTAGTGTCGACAAACGCCTTCAGCTTGCGCGACCGCGACGGGTGTCGCAGCTTGCGCAGTGCCTTAGCTTCAATCTGCCGAATCCGCTCGCGCGTCACCTGGAAGCTCTGCCCTACTTCCTCCAGCGTGTGCTCGGAGCCATCCTCCAGGCCGAAGCGCATCTTGATCACACGCTCCTCGCGCGGGGTCAGGGTACGCAGCACCTGCGAGGTGTACTCCTTCAGGTTGACGCTGATCACCGCGTCCGAAGGCGAAACCGCCTGGCGATCCTCGATGAAGTCGCCCAGGTGGGAATCTTCTTCCTCGCCGATCGGGGTCTCAAGCGAGATCGGCTCCTGCGCGATCTTGAGCACCTTGCGGACCTTCGCGACCGGTATATCCATCCGCCGCGCGATCTCTTCCGAGGTAGGCTCACGACCAAGCTCCTGGACCAGCTGGCGCGAGGTCCGGATCAGCTTGTTGATCGTCTCGATCATGTGCACCGGGATACGAATCGTCCGTGCCTGGTCGGCGATCGCGCGAGTGATCGCCTGCCGAATCCACCACGTGGCATAGGTTGAGAACTTGTAGCCGCGGCGATATTCGAACTTATCCACAGCCTTCATCAGGCCGATGTTGCCCTCCTGGATCAGGTCCAGGAACTGCAGTCCGCGATTGGTGTACTTCTTGGCGATCGAGACAACCAGCCGCAAGTTGGCCTCGATCAGCTCGCGCTTGGCCTGCTCGGCATCCATGTCGCCCTGGATCATCTCGCGATGGGTACGCTTGATCTCACCCAGCGGAACGCCGGTATCCTCCTCCATCTTCTCGAGGTCGATCTTGCAGTTCTTCTGCTGGCGCCGGTACTCCTTCTTCAGCTCTTCGGATCTCGACTGGTCAAACTTCTGGTCGAGCGTGCGGATCTGGCGTTCGAGTGTCCGCATCGAGTCAACCGTCTTGGTGACCTTATCCAACAGCCGCTTGCGCTCAGGTGAGGTGTACTTCAGCTCCCTGACGATCCGCGAGACGTAAACCCGCTCCCGCGCGATGATCCAGCGCGTCTTGCGTACTTCTTTCGCCTTTGCTTTGACCGGCTCGAGGGCAGGCAGCTTCTCTTCCAGCAGCGCCGCCTTCTTGAGGTGCTTGATCATCGCCTCGATGCGCCCGGTCGTCTGGCGCACACGGGCCTGCAACACCTCTTCAGTAATCTCTTCCTCGTCGAAGATGACTACTTCCTTGATGTTGCGCACGCCGCGCTTCAGGTCTTCGCCGAGCGCGATGATCTCGCGAACCACAATCGGCGAGCGCGCAATCGCCTTCATCACGCGAACCTGGCCACGCTCGATGCGTTTCGCGATCTCGACCTCGCCTTCGCGGGTCAGCAGGGGCACTGTGCCCATCTCGCGCAGGTACATGCGCACGGGATCGTTGGTCTTCTCAAGCGTGCCCGGGGTGAGGTCGAGTTCTACATCCTCGCCTTCTTCGGACTCGTCAAACTTGTCGCCGCCAAACTTCGGGCCGCCTTCGAGGATGTCGATGCCCTGGGTCCCGATGGTCGTCATCAGGTCTTCCAGGTCATCGGGCGAGTGCAGGTCGCCGGGGATCAGGTCATTGACCTCGTTATAGGTCAAATAGCCTTTTTCCTTGCCTGCATCAATCAGGTTTTGGATATCTTCTTCGTACTTGTCTTCTATGGCCAAGCGAGTGTTCTCTCCCGCGTCTATTTCGGAATGATCTGGATGCTCGGGCAAGACTCGGGCGCGTCATCGATTACGAGAAGGCCGGAACGTTCAAACGTTCCCTTGGGTATCGGGCGCAGTCCACCAAAGATTTCTAGGATATCACGATTGCCCTTGCCAAGTAGCTCTGAAATATGCTTCTTCGCGCGTAAACCTCTTACGCAAACATGGCCGGCACGAGTGACTATCTTCCGTCTCTGGTTAGATGTGACAAATCCAAATACGTTTCTTCCTGGCCAGCCCGATTTTCGCTGGACGGCGAGCAGGGCAAGACCCGCCACAACGCCGACGCCAAGCCAGCCGCATGCCTCGGCCAGGCGGGCTGCATCGGTCTCAGGCGTGAAACGCCCAAAAGAGCATGCCCGCCAGCAGGCCCGCGCCGGCCAGCAGGACGAGCAGCGTAAGGCCGCCAATCAGGATCTCTGCCCGCTGCTGCTGCTCCGGCGCGGGCCGGGTGATCTGGAAGGCGTTGATGAACACTTCCGTCAGTGTGGCAAGGAGCTTCATCTATGGCTCCTCCTGCTGCAAGGGAAGACCCTGTCCCGCGGAGATCTTTTCCAAGCGCCGCAGGCAGAGTACCCGGGCAGCAAGTGGCCGCAAGCCGCGCAGGCGGTCTGGACTCGCCCGGCTCCGGCTAAAACGCCCGCAGCTCCCGGTCCAGCTCCTGCTTGCGGCGCACCAGCTCAGCCGTCCTTGCCAAATCGCCCTTGCGCTCGGCTTCTGCGATCGAGCTCCGGGTCTGCCGCTGCTCCCGTACCAGCGCGGAGTGCCGCAGCGACTCGATCGCCGCTCGGACATCTGAGCCTTCAAGCCCGCGCCCCTCAGCCATCAACACGTGAGCCAGCATAGCGCGAGCGCCCGCGTCTTCAATGGCAGCCAGAGGATCTTCGCCCGCGCGGCGGCGCATCGCCGTGAGCAGCGCCTCCGAGCCCAGCCCTGCAAAGTACTCCGGGTGGCCATCGACGGCCTCGGCGGCGAGCGAAAAGAGCGGCGAGCCGGGCGGGGTCGCGAGCGAGCGGAGCAGGTCTTTCTCCGCGTCGCTCAGCGCCTGCCGAGCGTGGGTCGGCAGCTGATCCCGCCGCCCGGCGGCAGCCTGCTTGAGCTCTTCGCGGACCAGCGAGGAGTCGATGCCCAGCCGATGCGCGGCCTCGGTCGCAAAATCCTGGCGGCTGATCGCGTTCGGCATCCGCCGGATGTGCGGCAGCAGGTAGTTAAGCGCCTGGATCTTGCCCTCGGCGGTGGTCGGCGGATGCAGCTGGCGGGCGCGCTCGAGCAGGTAGTCCGAGTGCCGCCGCGCCCCGCGGACCGCAGCCGTGTAGGCCGCAATCCCCTTCTCGCGCACGTAGCGGTCGGGGTCCAGGCCATCCTCAAGCGTGACCACGCGGACTTCAAAGCCTTCTTCCGTCAGCAGCGCAATCGACTTCTCGGCTGCATTCGCGCCCGCCGTATCCGGGTCAAAGTTGACGATGATCCGCCGCGTGTACCGGCCCAGCAGGCGGGTCTGCGCCTCGGTAAACGCGGTCCCGCTGGTGGCAAGCACATTCTGGATCCCGGCCAGCGAGACGGTGATGCAGTCCATCTGCCCTTCGACCAGCAGCGCGAAGTTCAGCTGGCGGATCGGCTGGCGCGCCTTGTCGAGGTTGAACAGCACGTTCCCCTTGGAGTAGAGCGGGGTCTCGGGCGAGTTGAGGTACTTCGGGCCGGCCTTCTCGCCGGACTCGAGCGCCCGCGCCGTAAACGCGATCACCCGGCCTTGCTCGTTCAGGATGGGGAACATGATCCGCTTGCGAAAGCGGGCGTAGAGCTGCACCGGCCTCCCGTCTTCCTGGTCCTCCTGTTGCTTCCAGGAGAAAAGCCCGGAGAGCCGCAGCGCTTGCTGAAAGCCGCCGGCGCCCTGCAACGCCTCCCCGCGCCCATCCGCGCCGGCACGCTGCTGCAGATGCTCCCGCAAGGCATGGTAGGAGTCCGGCGCAAAGCCGATGCGAAACTTCGCGATGCCCTCCGCACTCAGCCCGCGCCCCGAGAGGTACTCCCGCGCCCCGGCGCCTTCCGCCGTCTGCAGCTGCTGCTCAAACCAGCCCGCCGCCTGCTCATGCAGCTCGATCAGCCGGTTGCGCTGCCGGTGCTCGGCCGCCTCCTCGGGCGAGGAGAACTCGCGCTTGGGCAGCGGGATGCCACTCTTCTGCGCGGCCGCCTTGACCGCCTCGGGAAAGCTCAGGCTCTCAATCTTCTGCAGAAATGAAAAGACATCGCCCGACTGCCCGCAGCCAAAGCAGTGGTAAAACTGCCGTACCGCGTGGACCGAAAACGAGCCCGTCTTTTCCGAATGGAAGGGGCATAGCCCACTCCAGTTCTGCGCGCCCGCCTTGCGCAGCCGCACATATTCGCCGATGATCTTGACGATATCGGCCTGCTGCTTGACGAGTTGGGTAAAATCATCGGCCATTGGATTGCCTCCCTAGTGTATCGAGGCTCCCGCTTTGCCTGGCGTGCGGATTGGGGTGCGAGTCTCACCGACCTGTGCCTCAAGCCAGGCAGGCCAGGTCACCCTAGGGAAAGCAGGAAACACCACCAGGAGGCAGCATGCAGCAGACTCCCATCCACCCCGGCACGCGCATCGGCCATGTGCACCTCAAGGTCGCCGACCTGGATCGCGCATTGGCCTTCTACCAGGGAGTCCTCGGCTTCGAGGTAACGCTGCGCCTGGGCAACAGCGCTGCCTTTCTCTCAGCCGGCGGCTACCACCATCACATCGGCCTGAACACCTGGAAGAGCGCCGGGGGCGAGCCGCCCGCGCCCGGCACAACCGGCCTCTATCACCTGGCCATCCTCTACCCGACCCGCTACGCCCTGGCGGATGCATTCAGACGGCTGGTCACAGCCCGCATTCCGCTCAGCGGTGCGAGCGATCACGGGGTGAGCGAGGCGCTCTACCTCGAAGACCCCGACCGGAACGGGGTAGAACTCTCCTGGGACCGGCCTCAAGCAGTGTGGCCGCGCAACCCAGATGGCACGCTCGCCATGTTTACGCGCTCGCTCGACCTGCAGGCACTCCTCGGCGAAGCGTCGGAATCTGACCCGGAGCTACGCAACGTAGGTACAGGTCCGGCAGACCTTCAGCCAGACCTCCCGACAGACCTGCCGCCAGACCTCCCGCCAGACCTCTAGGACGCGCTTTAGCTCAGTGCCACCAGCCTGGAGGGAAGAGCGTGTGCGGCGCCGCGCGGTGCACGACCACCGCCAGGATCACCCCTGCGATCAGCAGCAGGCCGTACGCCTGTGCCCGGCGGTAGCGCGCCGTAACGTCTCGCGTCTCGGCCGCCCGCAGTGCCGCCACCGAGAGCGCCGGCTGGCTGACCTCGGGCTTAATCATGCGCCCATCCTGGCACCCGGCCGTTCGGCACTCTCATCGAAGACCTCACTGCACCCCTGGCCGCTCGTTGTAGAGGAAGTAGAAGCGCAGCTCGAGATACGGACCCTTGAAGTTCTTCGGCAGCTGCGGGAACGGCGAGCCGCCGGTGATGCCGCCCCAGGCCGCTCGGTCGAGCGAGACGTCCCCGGAAGGGCCCTCGAGGATCATGTTCTTCACCGAGCCGTCTGGAAAAATCTTGAACCGGATCATCACCTTGCCCTGCTTGGAGAGCGGAGGCTGGGCGGAGGGCGGAATGATCGGGTACCAGGCGCGCTTGGTGTCGTAGATGACCCGCTGAATGTAGGGGCCGAAATCAACGCCAAGAGTGTCTGAAAGGATGTCAGGAGCGCCGGTCGTACTTCCGCCGCCCGGCGAAGGTGCGCTCGCGCCCGCGTCTCCGGCCCCTCCGCCCCGCTCGGCCTGCCGCGCTGCCTGCGCGAGCGCCTCGCCCGGGGTCGCCGCGCCTGTGTTGAAGTTCGGCTGCGTCGGCCGGGGGGTCGGCGCCTCCACCTGCGAGGCCCTGTTTTGAGGCAAGGGCTGCGGCAGCGGCTGGGCTGGCCGCTGCACCGGCTGCTGCGCCGCGGGCGCAGGCGGCTGTTGGGCAATCTGAGGCGTCGGAGGCGTTTGGGCCTGAGGCTTCGGCGCAGTCTGCTCGGCCCGGCGCATTGCCTGCAGCTGCTGCAGCGTCTTACGGTCCAGCGTCGTCCTCGGCGCCGGCTGGGCGCGCTCCCTGTCCGTGGGCGGCGCCTGGGCCTTCGGCCGCACCTGCTTGAGCGCATCAGGCGGCAGATCAAGAAACGTCATCTCCTTCTCGCGCTCTTTCATGCGCGTCGAAGGATCAACGATTTTGATGTGGTAAAGGTACTTTGGCGCCAGCAGAATGTAGCCTAAGACCAGGATGTGCAGCAGCAGCGCGATCCAGATCTTTTCGCGCAGCAGCGCCCGGGAGCGATCGTCTTCGAGGTCATCGATGACGTGCAGCAGGTCGTAGCTCTCAAGATCTTCGTAGACACGGCTACGCCTGCGCCAGCGACGTGGCGCCTCAGGCGGCGGAGAGGAGGGCGTGCTGGGCTGGGTCTCTGTCGTGGGCATGCTGTGCGGTTTTCGGTTCGCTTACCGGCCCCACCTACCAGTCAGCCGGACGACGCCTCGTTCCCCGATTCTCTCATTCTTTCTCCCGCCGCCCGGACCGGCGCGGAAGAAAGGGTTACTCCTGCTATGACTGCCAGCTTGTGAGCCGCACGACTCTTCCCGATACGCCCGGCGCAGCCGCCCGCACTTACAATCAATAGTGATGACCAAGGCCACTGTAATTACCGTCAGCGACTCCTGTGCGCGCGGCGAACGGCGCGATCTCTCAGGTCCGTTGGTGGTCGAAGCGCTCAGGCTTGCTGGCTTTGACGCAGGGGAGCCGCATTTGGTGCCTGATGAGCAGCCCGAGATTGAAGCCGCGCTCCGGGCAGCGGCGGCCACAGCGGCGCTTGTGGTCACCACCGGCGGCACCGGCATCACCCGGCGCGACGTTACGCCGGAGGCCACCCGCGCCGTCTGTGGGCGGCTGCTCCACGGCCTGGCCGAGCAGATGCGCGCCGAAGGACGGCGAGAGACCCCCTTCGCGGTGCTTAGCCGCGGAGTGTGCGGGCTGCTTGGGCAATCGCTGATCGTCAACCTGCCCGGCTCGCCACAGGGCGCGGCTACCTCGCTCGGAGCCATTCTCCCCGTCATCCCGCATGCGCTGCGGCTGCTGGTCGACCCCGCCGCGCCTCATGACGCGCCCCCAAACGCGGCTGATGACGCTGCGAATGACTCGCCTCATGACCCGCCCGCGAAGCAGCAGGCAAGCACCAGCAGGCTTCCCGCAGCGGGTCGCGCTTGAAGCACTTCGGCGCACTGCTCGGCAAGTGGACCCTGCTGCTGATCGCCTTGCTCAAACCGCTCGGCATCTGGGGCGCGGCCGCCGTCGCACTGCTCGACTCGAGCACCATCCCGGTCCCGATGGATCTGCTCATTGCCACCTACATCTGGAACGATCGCCCCCATGCGGTGCTCTACGTCTTGATGGCCGCAGTCGGCTCGGCGCTCGGCGGGCTGCTGCCCTTTCTGCTCGGCCGCGCCGGGGGCGAGCTCTTTCTCCTTAAACGCATCGACCGCACCCGCTACGAGCAGCTGCGCGACCGCTTCGAGAAGCAGGAGTTCCTTGCCCTGCTGATCCCTTCCATGCTGCCGCCCCCCACGCCCTGGAAGCTCTTCGTCTTCGCCGCGGGAGTCTTCGAGATGCGGCTGGCTCCGTACCTGCTTGCCGTAGCCCTGGGTCGCTTGGTGCGCTTCGGCGTCCTCGCGATCCTTACCGTCCGCTACGGCCCGGAAGCGGTAGGACTTCTGCAGCGCGAGCTCCACCATCACGCGCGCGGCGTGCTGACGGTGCTGGGCCTGGTCATCGTAGCGCTGGTCGTGATGGCGATCCGGAAAAACATGGGCAAGCGTGCGGCTGTTGTTAGGGTCTGATCTGAGGCCTGAGCAAAGGCTTGGGTGAAGGCAAGAGCTGGGGCAAGATCTATGGCCTGATCGGGCTCGATCTAGAGCCTGATCGACTTCGCCACCCAGCTCAGCACCAGCGCCGAGCGCGCCGTCCAGGCAAGCGTGCGGATCCAGTTGGTGGCCACCAGCCGGGCGATCAGTGCGGCGTCGAAACCGTTGGCCAGACGGTTGTGCAGTGGAACCTGGATCAGGCCGGTGGAAAGCCAGAGCACCGCGACCAGCGCCGCCCCTGCGATCGCAGAGCCTGCCGAAATCGCCGGCAGCCGCAGACGGCCAATCAGCATCAGCAGGGCAGCCAGCAGCTCGGCACACATCAGCGGCGCCACCACCCAGCCGGTACGCGTTGCATGCTCGGCTTCGTACTGCGGGAACGAGGCGGCCGCCACCCGGGCAAAGAGCGGGTAGTGCACGATCTGCACAAACCAGATGATCCCGGTCATAGACAGGGTGCAGGCGAGTTGAACCAGCAGCAGCGCTCGCATCCTCTCCTCTCGACACATACTCATGCCTCAAGCTCCGATTTGTTCCACGTGGAACGATGCGGAACAATTCGGAGCCGCTCAGGAACGTTCCGGAACCATCCGGCGCTCTTCTCCAGAGTGCCTCGGCCCACCCAGCCAGCCGCTTACAGCCGAGCGCGTTCGATCGACTCGCCAACCCGGAAGACGGTCGTTTCCGCGAAGTGCGCGCCCAGGATCTGCACCCCGATCGGCAATCCCTCACGCGTAAACCCGCACGGGACCGAGAGACCGCAGATCCCGGCCAGGCTCGCGGTAACGGTGTAGATATCCGCCAGGTACATGGCCAGGGGATCGTCGGTCTTCTCGCCCAGCTTGAACGCTGGGGTGGGCGCGGTTGGCGTCACGATCGCGTCGACCGCCTCCGCTCCTTGAGGACTGAAGACTGCGAGGAAGTCCTCGGCAAGCAGCCTGCGGACCTGCTGGCTTTTCTTGTAGTACGCGTCGTAGTAGCCGGCGCTGAGCGCGTAGGTCCCCAGCATGATGCGCCGCTTGACCTCGGGGCCAAAGCCCTGGTCACGTGACTCGCGATACATCGCGGCAAGGTTTTTGGGATCCTTGGCGCGAAAGCCGTAGCGTACGCCATCAAAGCGCGCCAGGTTGGAACTCGCCTCTGCCGTAGCCAGGATGTAGTACGCGGGCACCGCATAGCGGGTGTGCGGCAGCGAGATACGCTTGATCTCGGCGCCATCCGCACGCAGCGCATCGATGGCCCGCTCGACCGCCTCGCGAACTTCGACGTCCAGGCCCTCGCCAAAGTACTCACTCGGCACGCCGATACGCAGCCCGTTCACCCCGCTGGCCGCAGCCCGCTCAACCGACCGACTGGCCGACCCACTCTCAGGCGGGGCTAGCGAGGCAACGTAGTCCGGTACCGGCTCGCTCGAGGAGGTAGCGTCGAGCGGGTCGTGGCCGGCGATGATACCCAGCACCGTCGCCGCATCGCGAACTGTGCTGGTAAACGGCCCCACCCGGTCGAGTGAGGAAGCAAAGGCAATCAGCCCGTAGCGCGAGACCCGGCCATAGGTGGGCAGCAGACCCACCACGCCGCAAAAGCTGGCCGGCTGCCGGATCGAGCCGCCCGTGTCGGTGCCGAGCGTGGCCACCGCCATGCCCGCCGCCACCGCGGCTGCCGAACCGCCTGAAGACCCGCCCGGGACCCGGTCCAGCGCGTGCGGGTTCCGGGTCGGTCCGTAGGCAGAGTTTTCGTTCGAGGAGCCCATCGCAAACTCATCGCAGTTCAGCTTGCCGAGCGTCACCGCGCCTGCCGCTTCCAGCCTGCGAACCGTGGTCGCCGTGTAAGGCGCCCGGTAGCCTTCGAGCACCAGCGAGCCGGCGGTTGCCTGCTGGCCTTCAATGGTCAGCACATCCTTGATCCCGACCGGTACCCCGGCGAGCGCCGGCAGAGGCTCTCCGGCGGCGGCGAGCGCGTCGATCCGGGCCGCCTGGGCCAGGGCGCGCTCTGCGTCGACCGAGAGATAGGCGTGGATAGCCCCGTCGCGCAGTGCGATCTGATCCAGGCAGGCCCGGGCAAAGTCCTGCGCGCTAGCGGCGCCGCTCTCAATCGCGCCTCGCACGTGGTCGATCGAGAGAATGTTCTGCGTCGCGTCTGCCGCGTTCGTCGATACAGTTGGCGGTACAGTCTGGGTAGGTAGAGTCATAGGCGGTGGCGCTTCTCCCGAGTGCTTTTCCTGAGTGCTTCTCCTGAGTGCTTTTCCTGATTTAGGAACAGGGGCTAAATCAACAGGCTCAAGCCGGCTTAAAACGCGCTCGCGCCGGACTTCAATCGGCTCGCGCCGGACTTCAATCGCTCGCACCGGACTTCAATCGCTCGCACCGGACTTCACTCGCTCGCACCGGACTTCACTCGCTCGCGCCGGACTTCAACGCGCTCGCGCCGATGCAGTCCAGCTCTAGCGCTCGATCACCTTCGGCACCTTGAAGAAGATCCCATCGGTCGCGGGCGCCTGAGCCATGACCGTCAGGCGCGGCAGCGAAACCCTCGGCTCATCGGCTCGCAGCGCCTCGTCCTCCGGGCCGGCGCCGCCCATCGCTGAGGAGTGTGCGAGCAGTTCGCTGATCTGCGAAAGTGGCTCGACGTGTGACGTATCGAGCTCGTTCAGCTCGCCGACGTAGCCCAGGATAGCGCTCAGATCCCGCTGCATACGCTCTTCTTCCTCGTCGGTCAGCTGCAGCGAGGCTAGCGCGGCAACATGCCGCACCTCGTCCCTGGTGACCTTTCCGGCCACGCCGCTGCCTGCCAACGCCGGGCTGGGCGGAGGATGCAGCCGGGTCTCGCTCTCGGTCTCTGGATCAAGCTCAGGATGCATAGGGATCGTCTTGGACAGGTACCTTCGAGCTCTCTTTCGCGCGTTCTTGAAGATTCCCTCAAGTATAGATGGTCCTATTCGCCTGAGCAGCGCCACAACCCGGCACCAGGTACCCGGCACCAGGTAACCCGGCACCAAGTGCAGCGCTCACTCGACCGTCAACGTCACGACTTGCGTCCGCTGGGCACCCGGGAAGCTGCCCGTGATGGTAATCGAGTACTTGCCTGGCGGCGTAGTTCCGCTCGAGGCGGAGCCGGACGTCGACGAGGACCCACCGCTGGCGTGGACGCCACACGCCGTCGGCGCAAGCACCAGAGCGACCGCGACCAGCAGCACCAGCCAGTTCCTCCGTGCGCCGCCTCGCAGCACAAGGCAAGGCAGCAGCAGTGCCAGTGCCGCGCCTGCTCGCCAGGGCACGCCGCGTCGTTCTCCGGTCCCAGGCAGCCCGGGCGCTCGCGCTGCGCCCGTCGTCGTAGTCAGCCCAGTCGCAATCGTCACGGTGACCGAGCCGGTCGCACCGCCTGAGAGCGTCACCGCGGTCGGGTTCGCCGTGCAGGAGGAGTTTGCCGGCGCCCCGGTGCAGGTGAGCGTGAGCGTGCCAGCCGTGCTTCCGACCGGGGTGACCACCACCTGGTAGCTGGCCGTCTGGCCATTGGTAACCAGGTCAGACGAGGAGCCCGAGATGGACAGCTGGAAGTCCTCCCCGGACCCGCTCAGCGCGACCGTCAGGTCGCCGTTCAGCGAGGGACTGCTCAGGGTGAGCTGGTCATTGAAGTTGCCCGGTAGAGGTGCGGTAAAGGTGACGCCCAACGTGCAGCTCGCACCTGCCGCAATCGTGCCGCCGCAGGTGTTGCTGGCCACTTGAAAGTTCGTGGTACCGACCGCCGCGCTGAAGTTTGTGAGGGCTGTCTTCCCGTTGTTCGTCATGGTGACCAGCTGCGCCGGGCTGGTGACGCCCACCGCATAGCCGCCATAGCTGAGCGAGATGGGAGTCGCCACCGCTTGCGGCGGGAGCACGCCCTGGCCTGCGAGCGAAACGGTCTGGGTTCGCGCCGCGTCGACGATGGTGAGGATCCCGGTCTCAGCGCCGGCGCCAATCGGTGCAAAGCTCACTGCGATGCTGCAGCTCAGCCCTCCTCCGAGCATGGTTCCGCAGTTGTTTGCAGCGATAAACGGCCCGGTTGCGGTGACCGAAAGCGCGCCGAGGGTCGAGCCGCCGGAGTTAGTGATCGAGACGCTTTGGGCTGGCGAGACGGTACCAAAGACCTGCGGGCCGAAGCTCAGCGACGTGGTCGAGAGGGTATCGGTGGCCGGGCTGAGGCCGGTACCGGTAAGCGTCGCGGTGTGTGTCTCGGTGCCATCGGAGACCGTGAGCAGGCCGGTCCGCTGGCCGCCGGCGGTGGGCGAAAAGGTGATCGAGTAGGGGCAGCTGTACTGCGGCTGCAGCGGTGTTCCACTGCAGTTGTCAGCCGAGATGGCGAAATCGCCGGTGATCGCAGGCGCCTGCAGGGTCACGGCCGCGCTGCCGATGTTGGCCACCACAATGTTCTGGGCAGCCGTCGTGGCTCCCAGCCCGGTCGCGGAGAAGGTCAGGCTGGTGGGGGTAAGCACCAGTGAGGGCGGCGGCGTGGCCGTGCCGCCGAGAAAAAGGACTGCGTTGGCCGGGGAGTTCGTGTCGGCCACCGTTACCGAACCGGTGCGTTGCCCGGATGCAGAAGGGTCAAAGGAGATCTGCAGCTTGCAACTTGCTCCCATGCCCAGCGACGCGCCACAGCTATTGCTCACGATAGCGTAGTCGCCGACCACGACAGGCATGTGCAGCTGCGCGGCGGCTCCGCCGGTGTTGGTGAGCGTGGACCCGAGCGTGGGGTAAGGCGTCTTGCTCAGCACGACCGACCCGAAGCTCAGCGAGCTGGGCGCAAAGACCAGCACGGCCGGCCGAAGGCCCGTACCATCGAGGGTCGCCTGCACGGGCGCGGCGCCGCTTGCCGACACCACCACGCTGGTCGTCTGGTCGCCCGCGGCCGTCGGACGAAAGACAAGGGAGAGCATGCACTGCTGGCCCGCGCCCAGCATCGTGCCGCAGCTGTTTGCAGTCATCAGGTACTCGGCCGACCCGACCACCGGCGCCTGCAGAGCAAGCGAGGCGCCGCCGGTATTGGTGACGGTCAGAGCCTGCGCGGCCGAGCTTGCGCCAATCGTCACTGGGCCATAGCTGAGGAAAGGAGTCGACAGGCTCAACGCTCCCGGCGCGACACCCATGCCATCGAGCGTGGCGGTTGCCGGACTCCCGGGAAAGTTGCCGGTGACGCTAAGCAGCCCGAACTGGTCGCCTGTCGCGCTCGGAGCGAAGACAATCTGCACAGTGCACGTGGCCGCCGGCGCGAGCGCAGCAGGGCAGTTGTTTGTCTCCCTGTAAGCGCCCGCAACGCTGATCGCACCAAGCTGCACCGCGACTCCCCCAGAGTTGGTCACCATGACCGGCGCCGACGGTGAAGAAGTTTCGGTCGTCAACGAGCCGAAGTTAAGCGAGCTGGGTGAGAGCGTAAGCGCGCCTGCCGCGACCGCCTGGCCATCGAGCGACGCCGTAGCCGGGGCATTGCTGAACTGCCCCGTCAGGCTGAGCGTGCCCGGCCGGTCTCCGGCGGCGGTCGGCGCGAAGACCACCTGCAGCGTACAGCTGCCACCAGCAGCCGGGAGCATTGCCCCGCACGTTGAGCCCGTCGCCAGCCTGTAGTCGCCCGTAAAGCTTGCGCCGCTAAGCTGCGCCGGCACTCCACCACTGTTCGTCGCGGTAAAGGTCACCGCGCTCGAGGTGCTGCCGACCACGGCACCAGAGCCAAAGTTGTAGCTGCCGGGTGTCAGCGTGACGTTGGCCGCCGCGACGCCCGTGCCACCCAAGCTGACGGTGGCCGGGCTGTTCGAGGCATCACTGACCAGCGTGAGCGTAGCCGTGCGTGCTCCGGTCGTAGACGGCGTAAAGACAACCTGCACACTGCACGGTGCGTTCACTGCCAGCGTCCCGGTACAACTGTTTGCAGGGATCGAGAAGTCGCCGGCATTGGCCCCGGTCAGCATCGCTGACTGGAAGTGCACCGGCGCCCCGCCCGTGTTGGTCACGGTGAACGTTTGAGGAGACGAGGAACTCCCGACGCCCATCGTCGGGAAATTAAAGGCCTGCATAGCCGGCGTCAACGCCCCGGGAGCCAGTCCCGTGCCGTCCAGCGTGACCACCTGTGTCGCATCGGTTTGCACTCCGTCGGATTGCAGCAGCTGCCCAGGCCTGTCCCCCGGCGTGGTCGGGTCGAAGGTAATCTGGATCACGCACGACTGGCCCGCGCCAAGGCTCGATCCACACCCATTCGTAGCAATCAGGTAGTCCCCGGTGATCGTCGCCGGAGGCAGCGTTAGCGCATTCGCGCTTGTATTTTTCACCTGCACCGAGACCGGCGTCGAAGCCGAGCCGACTACGGTCGCCGCGTAGTTCAGGTTTCCCGGTGTCAGCGTCAGCACACCCGGCCCCAGCCCCGAGCCCTCCAGCGTGTCCGTCACCTGCCCACCCGACATCGAGCCGCTGAGGATCAGCGATCCGCTGAGCGCGCCTGCCGTTTGCGGATGAAAGATCACGTTGATCACACACGAGGCCTGCGCGGCCAGGCTGGAACCACAGGTGGTGCTGGTGATCTGAAAGTTGCCGGTGATGCTCGGCGCCTGCAGCGTGGCCGCGATTGAGCCGTTATTCATCACGGTCACCGCTTGCGCCGTCGATGCAGAGCCGGCCGGGATCGGCGTCGAGAAGATCAGCGGACTCGGGTTCATCACCACCACCGGCGGCGCAACCCCGGTGCCGCTCATCGTGCCGCTTACCTGGCCAGTGCTCGCGGGCGCAGCCTCGGCGCGAGCCACGAGAAGCCCGGCCGGCCGCAGGGTCGCTCTCACCGCGGAGAAGTTGGTGCCGGAGAGCGTCAACACGCCTGTCCGGGTGCCAATCGCAGTCGGGCTGAAGGTCACCTGCAGCGTGCAGTTGGCACCCGGCGCGATCGAGGAGCCGCAGCTGTTCGCGCTTACAGCGAAGTCGCCGGTGGTCGTGGGCGTGAGCACCTGGGCCGCCGTGCCCCCCAGGTTGCTTATCTCAAAGCTCTGCGCGGATGAAGTCGAGCCCACCGCGACCGAGCCAAAGGTGAGCGAGCCGGGCGTGAAGTAGAGCTGCGGCGGGCTCAGGCCGGTGCCGTCAAGGGTCGCGGTCGCCTTGCCGCCTGCGATGTTTGCCGGCACCGTAAGTAGCCCTGGACGATCCCCCGTCGTCGTCGGCGTAAAGACGATTTGCAGCGCACAGCTCGCTCCGGGCGCCAGGCTCGCGCCGCAGCTGCTCCCGCTGATGGCGTAGTCGCCGCTCACGCTCAGGCTCCCAAGCTGCACGCTCGCACCGCCCGTGCTGGTGAGCCGGATACTTTCGCCGGCCGAGCTCACGCCCTGGGTGGTCTGCGGGAAGATCAGCGAGCCCGGCGCGAGCGAAAGAGCCGGCGGCGTCACCCCGGTGCCGTTCAGCGGCGCGGTCACCTGCCCGCCACTCACATTGGCCTGGATCGTGAGTAGCCCGGCGCGTGCGCCGGTGCTCGCAGGCGCAAAGTCTATGTTGAGCACGCAGTTCATCCCGGGCGCGAGCGTTGAGCCGCAGCTGGTCGAGGCGATCTGGTAATCGCCGGCGATGCTCATCGACTGGATCTGCGCAGGCGCGCCCCCGGAGCTCGTTACCGTGATGCCCTGCGTCGCAGAGATCGCGCCCTGGGCCGTGTTCGGAAATGTCAGCGAGGTCGGCGAAAGTGTAAGCGCCGGCGGCGACACGCCGGTACCATCGAGCGGAACCAGCGTGGGGCTTCCTGCCACATTGCTCGCGATCGAGAGATGACCCGGCCGATCCCCCGTCGCGCTCGGCGTAAAGGTGATGCCAACCGCGCAGCTTGCCCCCGGCGCCAGCGTCGACCCGCAGCTGTTGGAGCTGAGCTGGTAGTCGGTCGTCGTCGAGAAAGCGCCCAGCTGCACCGCGATCCCACCCGTGTTCTGGACGGTCGCGCCCGCAACGGCCGAACTGACCCCGGTCACTGTCGAAGGAAAGCTCAGCGAAGAAGGCGTCACCGTGACATTGCCCGGAGCCAGGCCCGCGCCATCGAGCGTGCTCGCCAGCTGGCCGCCGCTCACATTCGCAAAGACCGTCAGCGTGCCGGTGCGGTCGCCCGCAACGGTCGGCGTAAAGGTCACCTGGAGCGTACAGCTGGCGTAGGCGGCGAGCGACTGGCCGCAGTTGTTGGTCTCGGCGTAGTCGCCACTCAGCGTGACCGCGGTGATGGCCATCGTGCTCGAGCCGGTGTTCGCCAGGGTAAAGATTGTGGCGGCGCTGCTGGTAGAGACCTGCTGACCGGCAAAGGTGTAGCTGGGCGGGCTGAGCGTGCCCTGCGAAGGCGCCGTCGTCAGGCCCAGCGCCCAGATGCCGCGCCCGTAGGTTGCCGCCTCAAGGATGCTCGAAGCCCCGGCGCTGTAAATCTCGAGCTCGGTCACCGGCGCATTCGGCAGCCCTGCCCCGTACACCGCCCAGCAGCTCTGCGCCGGGTTGGCGCAGGCGGCCACGTTCTCGGTGTAGTAGACGCCCGTGTCCAGCGCCACGTAGAGGATCGATGGCGCGTTCGGATCGACGACCACGCTGTTCGCCGGCGCGAGCGGCAGGTTATTGGTCAGGTTGGTCCAGTGCGCCCCGGCATCGGTCGAGCCGTAGACCTCGCCATTCGAGATGCCGTTACCGGAGAAGCCCTGCATCGTCACGTAAAGGGTGTGGCCGGTAGCATCGTGCGGATCGACCGCGATGCTCGAAACAGCGAAGCCGCCCTCGTTGAACTGCGAGTCATTCGGGCTGTTCGTCACGGGCGAGTTCCACAGGTCGCTCCAGGTGGTCAGCCCGCCTGCGGCCGGCACCGTCGAGGTAAACACATGCCCAGGCGTGGCGCCGCCGCCATCGTAGGGGCCCGCCATGCCCGCGTACATCTGCTCGGTGCCGGCTGCACTCGCATTCACGCCCGCCCCGACCGAGCGCAGCTGCGCATTGCTCGTGCACGAGGGCTGCTGGTTGCCGTCAAGCATCGGGCTCAGAATGTTGCTGCTGCTCCAGCCGCTGCCCCCAGTTGCCGGGCCGCGCCACACCCGGCAGCTGCCCAGCAGCACGTTCGCGGTGTTCAACGGATCGAGGATCCAGGGCGCGGGATCCTCAAAGTAGTCGGCATCGTCTTCGATCTGGCTCCTGCCGATCACGGCGTTGGTCCCGAAGCCAGCCGCGTTGCAGCCCGCGCCGGCCGTGCAGCGAAAGATGTCGACGCCGCTGCCCGCCTCGGCATACCAGTTGTTGAGGTTGGCCGGGTCGATCGCCGTATAGCTGCCTTCGCCGGTCAGCAGCTGCTGCCAGGCACCCGCTCCGTTGATCGTGCCTACCGTGCCGAAGCCGCCCATGCCGGCCAGCAGCGTCTGCGCGCTGGCTGGGCTCACAGAGAAGTGGGTGATCTCGGCCAGCGAACCGATCCCACCGTTCAGGTTCTGGTAGTGGCTGGCATCGGTCGAGGTACAAACCGAGCCGGTCTGCGCCACATCATCGGTCGACCGCCACAGGCCGCCATCATTGGCGAAGTAAACCAGGCCGTTCGCGCCGAAGGTCGCCTCCGTCGCGTGTTGCGACGGAGCGACCATCGCGCTGGCACAGGTCTCGATGTTGGTCGTGTTGCGCCACGCGCAGCTGTTGGCCAGGCTGCAGCGAAAGATGTCCTCGGTGCCGGCAAACAGGATCGTATCCTGCTGTAAGGCGACCGCCGTGAGAGTCAGGTCATAGTCGGCCAGCGGGATGGTCGTGTCGCCCACGCCAGCCTCCAACGCGCCAGAGGGAATCTGGGTGCCAAAGGCCACCGTGCTTGAGGCGCAGGAGCTGACCGCCAGACCGCTCTGGGAGCACACATCGTGGAAGAGGCCTTGGTCGAGGTTGTTCAGGTCCGTGGTCAGCGCAAACATGTCGCCGGTTACCGGCTGAACGGCCAGCGCCCCGCGGAAGATCGGGCAGGAGGTCTGGCCGACGCCTCCGGGATTCGTGGGACAGGCCGAGGCAGCCAGGCTCGACCCCGGCTGGTTGGCCAGCCGCGTCCAGGTGATGCCGTCGGTCGACTCGTAGTAGCCGTGGAAGCGCACGGCCGCGTAAAAGCGCTGGCGCACCGGGTTCCACACCACCGAGGTCGCCGAGTTGCCCGGCGCCGAGCCGGCCCGGTTCGGGCTCTGCACGATCGCGTTTGACGCGTCTTCGATCACCGCCAGGTACCAGGTCTGCCCCGCGTCGGAGGAGTAGTAGAGACCGGCCTCCAGATCCTCGCTCGAGCCGGCGTTCACCAGCTCCCCTTCGAGCGACTGCGCAACTGCCGCCACCACCAGGCTCGGGTTGGCGCTGCTCCAGGCGAAGCCTGCGAAGCCGTTGCCGATAAACGAGTAGTTCTGCAGCCCCCCGGCCTGGGCGTCGCGAGACCCGCCAATCAGGCTCCAGGTGTTGCCGCCATCGGTGGAGCGCAGGATGCCCACTCCGTAGTAGGAGTCCAGCGCATCGTTCGGGTCCCCGGTCCCGGCCAGGATAACGCTCGAGGAAGTAGGCTGCACCGACACCGCGCCAATGCTCAGCGAGCCAAGCGTGTTGCTGAAGGCCGGCAGCACATCGGTGAGCGGCGCGAAGGTGACGCTGCCGACCGAGCCGGCGGCGTTGGTTGACTTCCACACCCCGCCCCCGGTCGCGCCGACGTAGAGCGTGTTGCCGGTCGTGTCGTTCGGGTCAGCGGCCAGGCTGGTGATGCGGCCTGTCACCTCACCATAGGCCGCGGTATTGACCTGCGCCGGGCCCTGCGACTGCCAGGTTCCGGGCGTAGTCCCACTCGCCGGCGAGAGCGCCGCCCGGCCCAGCAGGCGCTGATGCTGCGCGATGGCCGCGCGCAGCTTCTGCGCCGGCGCGGACGTTGCTCCCCGCCCTCCCGGAGCCTGATAGCTGATGCCGCGTTGCGCCAGGAAGCTGCGGTCAGCCTGCTGGCGCCGCGCCCCGGGCAAGTTTCCCGATTTGGGAATCAGCCCGGCCGGGCCCACCTCCGCGAGCGGCTTGCTCGCCACCCCTTCTCGTGTACCGGAGTGGATGGCGTTCGGCTGGGCAGCCGGCGCGCTGCGCGGCCCCGGCGCTCCCATCTGCGAGGCCAGCGAGGTCGCAAACGCCAGGATCGCAGGCAGCAGCATCGCCACACGCGCTGCCTGCCTGCGCCTCAAGAACGTCTGGTCTCCAGGCGGATTCGCCGCCAACGCCTTTCGCCGCCATACTGCCACCATGAACAGAACCGCCAGTCACTTCCTCCAGGAGGGCGCATCGGGCGCGCTGCCTCGCGCCGCGTCGGCAGCCTGCGCACAGAACGAGACGCGCAGCTCCGCCGGCGTGTGCTGCGCAGCCTGAAAACAGTGCCTTTCACGCGCGCGCAGCCGAGCCGGGACAACCTGGAAAGCAGTGGTGAGGCGATTATGCGGGAGGGGTGCAGGCGGGCCAATATTACTTTTGTTCGCCTTATGTTCCAACTTGCGACCGAGGTTACCTCCGTTGAGAAACTCGATCTTCCACTGCATCCAGTGCGAACTTCGACCTGCCGCATCGTAGGGTCGGGAGTGCAGCCATGAAGGCAGTTGTTTTAGCCGACACGCGCCAGATCGAAGTGCGCGATGTGCCAGATGCGGAGATCAAGGAAACCACCGATGTGCTCATGCGCGTGACCTCGAGCGCCATCTGCGGAACCGACCTGCACTTCTACGAGGGCCGCATGCGTGGGATCGAAGGCGGCATCATCGGCCATGAGCCGTTAGGCGTAGTCGAAAAAGTCGGCAGCGCGGTGCTCTCCGTCAAGAAGGGTCACCGCCGCCATCGCGGAGCTGATCAATCCTGCCGGGCGCATCGCCATCGTCGGCGTCTGGCCGCCCAAGGATCCGCAGGGCACCGAGCCTTCGCTGGCGGAGGGCAACCTGGCCATTCCCTGGGCCAAGCTCTTCGGCAAGAACGTGCGCATCACCCTGGGCCGCGACGATGATGAAAAGTGGAACGGCAAATTACGCGACATGATCCTTACCGGCGCGGCCAAGCCGAGCATGGTCGTCAGCCACAGTCTCACCCTCGACGAGGCGCCGGACGCCTTCCGCAAGTTCGACGCGCGTGAGCAGGGCTATATCAAGGTTGTGCTCAAGCCGTAGGCGGGCGTTTTGCCGGGGGATCGCAGCTCGCGCTTAGCGCGCGCTTCGGCGCCTCAGCTCTCCGCCTTGAGCACGTGGTCGAGCAGAGCCTCTTCCTTGCCCAGCAGCGTTCGCTCCCGCAGCATCGGCAGGGTGAGCGGGCAGCTCTGCTCTAGGTCCGCTTCAAAGTCGCTCCGGATCACCGAGGCCAGCTCCCGGTCGAGCACCGCCAGGTTCACCTCATCATTCAGCGCGAACGATCGGTGATCGAAGTTCGTCGAGCCAACCACGTTCCACTGCTCGTCAATGGTCAGTAGCTTGGCGTGGATCATCGAGGGCTGGTACTCGTAGATCTCGGCGCCTGCCGTAATCAAGTCGCGGCTGCTGTGGCGGCTCAGCCGGCGCACGATGGCATGGTCGATGTGCGGACCGGCGGTAAGGATCTGGACCTTGACGCCACGATCCCGCACCGCCTCGATCAGCGCACGCCGTGCACTGCGGTCAGGCAGGAAATACGGCGTCGTGATGCGGATGCTCTCGCGGGCACTCTTGATCAGGGTCTGGAAGAGGATGCGCGCCGAAGTGCCGCCTCCGTGCGGCGTGCTCGAGACGACGAAGCTAGGGCTGCCCTCGGGGCTGGAGCGGAAGGCGAACTGCGCCGGCCCGCACAGGATCTCTCCCGAGGACTCGAGCCAGTTCTCTGAGAAGGCAGAGACCAGCCCTGCCACCGCTTCCCCTTCCACGCAGAACATCGTGTCTCGCCAGGAGGCATCCTTGGGCGTGGAGTGCATCCAGAAATCCGCCACCCCGGCCCCGCCGATAAATCCCGTCTCGCCATCGATGATCAGCAGCTTGCGATGGGTGCGATTGTTCGCCCGCTGCCAAGTGTCCCAGCGAAGGGGCTGGTACCAGTGCATCTTGCCGCCAGCCTCTCTCAGCTCGCGAAACGCAGAGTCCGGCGTGCCGAAGCTGCCGATCGCGTCCACCACCATCCGCACCTCGACCCCGGCCCGGGCCCGCTCGGTCAGCGCCTCGAGCATCTCGTCGCCGACCGCGCCCAGCTTGAACTCGTAAAACTCGAGGTTGATTGCATGGCGGGCCCGGCGAATCGCCGCCAGCTCGGCCGGGTAAAACGCTGAGCCATTCGCCAGGCTGGTAATGCGGGAGTGCCACAGCGTGCCCCCGGTGACCAGCGTCAGAAAGCGAACAAACTCCGGCGAGTCGAGCGCAAAGCCCACGTCCTCGGGCATCGAGTAGGGGAGCGCCGGACCGAAGAAGTCGAGCAGCACGCGCGAGCCGTAGATCAGCATGGCGCCTGCCCCGATCGCGGCAAGGATACGGGTGGCACCGTGCGCCCCGGTGCGCACTCGTTCTTTTGTCATGCACCCGAGAATACAGAACAGCCCCAAAGCTGGTCACAAACAGAACCGATAATGTCCCAAATTGATCGAAACCCACCAGGCTTGCTCGGTCTGGCCGCGCATGAGCCCGCGGCGCGTACCCCGGAGAGCGGCGACCGGTCTAGGTACCCCGGGCGACCGGTCCATGTACCCCGGGGCGACCGGTCTAGGTACCCAGGTAGAGCTGTGGCGCCTCTCCCTGGGCGCGAAGACTGATCAACGCACGCACCAACTCATCTGCTGCCTGCTCGGGCGCTTTCCCGGCAGTGTCAAAGACCAGGTCAGCCTTCCATGGCTGGTACTGCCTCGCAAGCACAGCCTGCCACGAGGTCGCCGGCAAGCCCTCGATATCAGAAGCGCGTGTCTCGACGCGCCTGCGATGCTCCTCGAGATCAGAACAGATCACCTCGATCTCCATCCCATTCGCCTCTGCCTCAGCGGCAGCTGCGAGCCATGCTTCGCGAGTGCTCTTGAGCGGGTTCACACTATCGGCAACCACACTCTGGCCCATGCGAAGGTTCTCAATCGCAAGCCGGCAAGCCACCATGTAGCCGGAGGGGCCGACCTCGCCTTTCAACTCGCCTGAGGAGCGCAACGCCTGCTCAATGGTGTCGATGCGCAGGTACACGGCATGGGCTCGGGTGGCGATTGCCTTGGCAAGCGTGGTCTTGCCTGCCCCCGGCAGGCCGCCAAAGATGATCAGGACGGGATTCTTCTCGGCCATGGTTGCTGGTTAGAGGTTCGGCATCGGCAGCCCGTCAAGCATCCTCCGCGAGGGGGACACCCGAGCTTCAGTCGCCGAACGCGCGGCCTTCCCGAATGTTCTCGATGTAGCGCTTCGAGTTAAACTTCTTGCCCGTCGACGCGCCCGACATGAAGCGGATCGTCCCAAAGACAGGCCGCTCAAACCATGGCCGGTCATGCACGCCGCCCAGCGCCCAGGCAATGCCAGCGTAGCCGTTTGGGTCGCGACCGTCGAGGAAATACTTGTCGTTAAGGTGGACGCAGGTCTCCCACGCCTGCGCGGGCGTGGCTGACCATTCGAGGATTTTCTTAGCCCAGTACATGCGCAGGTAATTGTGCATCCAGCCGAACTGGGTCATCTGCTTCTGCGCCGCGTTCCACATCTCGTCATAGGTCTCGCCACGCTCCATCTGCTCGGCGGTGTAGAGCGGGTCGCGCTTGTCGCGAGCGTGCGCCTGCAATGTCTTCTGCGCCCACTCCGGCGCACACTCTATCGAGTCGTACTTGGGCTCGTACTTGACGAAGTTGACCGAGAGCTCGCGCCAGGCCAGCACCTCCGCGTAGTACGCATCGCGAGCCTCCTTGGTCGACTCGCCCCGCGCGACCGCCTCATCGAGCGCCCGGACGATGGTCAGCGGGCCGATGTGGCCGAAGTGGAGCGCAGGGGAGATGCGGCTGGTGCCATCCTTCTCCGGATGATTGCGGACCGTGTCGTAGTCGGCAAGCTTGTGCTTGACGAAGGCGCGCAGCAGCTTGACCGCCTCGCGGGTGCCGCCCGTCCACTCCTCCACCGGCGCGACCGAGCGGTCGAAGTTCCGCCAGCCCGCGGTCATGTCCTCCCGCACGTTGAAAGACTCGAAGCTCTTGGGCCGGTCCCAGGCATGCCTGGCGCGGATGTGGGCCGTCGACTCGTCGAGCTTCATCATTCTGGGCATCTCGGCGTAGAGCTTGGGGCGGAAGTGGTGGACCGCGTAGAAGTGCTTCGGGTAGAGCTTGGACGGCACAATGACATCCGCATCGACCGTCCAGTAAGGAATCTGCAGACGATGGGCGAGCACCGCCCGCCAGCGCTCCGGCTCGCGCATCGGGTTCTCGTCCCCGACCACCATCGCCGCGCCCAATTCCACAACAAGCTGGTCAAGCTTGTTTTCAGGCGGCCGCCGCACGATAAAGCTGACGTTGCGCTCGGCCAGGTCTTCTTCGATATCGGGCAGACCCTGGTTGAGAAATCGATAGTGGCGCAGGTTGGCATGCGGAAAGTTCGAGATAGCGGAGAAGAAGGCGATCACGGGCAGGCCGAGCTCGTTGCCCACGCCGATCGCCACCTCGAGCGCCGGGTTATCGATGCCGCGCTGGGCCCGCTGCATCCAGTAGAGGACGCACTTGGCCTTGCGGGCGGGTACGCCGTCGCGGCGGATGGTCACGCGCGGGTTATCGGCGATCGCCTTCAGGGCGGCGGAAAGGCCATCAGCAGGCTGGCTTTCGGTCGGCTGGCTTTCGTCAGGCTGGCTTTCGTCAGGCTGGCTCTCGGTCGGCCGGCGTTCGCTTTGTGTCTTGACCCGGCCGGACTTTGTACTTGCAGGGCGTGTGGGCATCTCTGTTGCGATGGTAGCGCTTGTCGCCGCCAGGCGAGACGGAGGGCGTGTGAATGGCTTTTCGGCAGATGGAAGCACGCGCCAGGCGCTGATCCGCGCGAGTCACACTGCGCCATTCAAATCGCGCGGTCACACAGCGCAAGTCATACTGCATTCGTCGCGCCCTAAGTCGCGTCTCCCGAGTGTCGCCTGGTAAGCACGTCGCCTCGTAAGCGGAGCAGCCGCCTAGCCGTCGCACAAGGCCACTCATCCGCAGAGCATCGCCGCCAGCAGCGCAGTGCGCGGAACAAGGTGCCGGCGCCAGAGAAACTCGTGCGTCGCATGAGCCCCGGCACCCACCGCGCCCATCCCATCGAGCGTAGCGATCCCCAGCGCCGAGGTGAAGTTGCCGTCCGAGCCGCCGCCGGTCGCGGCCTCCTCAAGCCGAACCCCAAGCTCCGCGCCGAGCGCCTGCGCACGCCGAAAGAGCGCCGCGGTGCCCGGCGTCCGCTCCATCGGCGGCCGGTTGATGCCGCCCGTGATGGCCAGCGTGCAGCCTTTGTCCACCGGCTTGAGCGCGTGCAGCAGCCGGTCCAGCCTGGCCACGTCGCGCATGCGGGCCACGCGTACATCGATCTCCACCCAGGCTTCGGCCGCCACCACGTTGGCCCGCGTGCCTCCCCCAACCACACCCGGGTTCACCGTGATCCCCCGGGGTAGGTCCGTCAGGCCATGCAGCGCCTCGATCTGCCGAGCCAGCTCGACCACCGCGCTATGTCCCTGCTCATAGTCGACGCCGCTGTGTGCGGCTTTGCCCTTTACGGTGAGCCGATACTGCCCCACCGCCTTGCGCGCTGTCTTGTAAGCGCCGGCCTCGCCCTGCGCCGGCTCCAGCACGTAGACCGACTCCGAGCGCCGGGCCACCCGCTCGGTCAGCGCGCGCGAGGCCGGGCTCCCGATCTCCTCATCCCCGTGCAGCAGCAGGATCACAGGCCCGGCCAGCAGCTTGAGCTCGCTGAGCGACTCGAGCGCCGTGAGCGCCATCACCACGCCGGCTTTCATATCGAGCACGCCCGGCCCCGCGATCCGGTCCCGCGTCACGCGCCAGGGCATGCGGGCGAGCGTGCCCAGCTCCCATACGGTGTCCAAGTGCCCCAGCAGCAGCCTCGGCTTGCTGCCTCGTGCCGCCGGTCCGAACCGGACTTCGAGCGAGTCGCCGAAGCGCGCAAAGGCGTGGCGCCGCACCTCGCCGCCGGCAGCCGAGGCCCACCCCGCAACCAAACTTTGCGCCTGGTCGACGCAGGCTTTCTCGCTGCTCGGCGACTCGATCTCCACCAGCTCCCGCAGACGATCGATCAGCTGCGGCCCCCGCGCGCGTACCGCCTCCCGCAGCTTTTCTGTGTCGAAGCCCTCACGCCCGTTCTGCGCCTCTTGACTCATGGTTTGCTAGCCCTGTGTCGCTCGGCAAAGGCGTCTGTCGCTCCTGCTCCAGTGCCGGCGGGATCTATCTCTGCGCCTCTCTGCAATCAACGCTGCAGCCGATGACTTACTCCAGCCTCTTGCCCTTTGCTGCAGCCATGGCCGGCCGCGGGTTCCGCAGCAAGGCAAGAGAGCGGCGGCGTATCGCTTGAACCGCTGCTTGCATGATCCACCACACGCCATAAGCGTTGGCGAAGTGACGCCAGTGCTCCCAGTAAGCTCGGGCCAATGCGCGCTTCTCGCCTGCCGCGCGCTGGCGGAGCAGCCCAGGGATGATACGCACGTTGATACGGCGCACCGCACGCCGGATCCGCTGGTAAGTCGCGGCCGAGCCGGTCCCGGCGCCTTGCAGCGTGGCTATCGCATACTCCGCCAGCGCCAGGTTCTCCTTATGCCAGGTCGCAACCGGGGTCATCGCGGTAATGTTCAGGTGAACCCGGTAACTGGCCAGCACCCGGTCCACATAGATCACGTAACCATGCTTGATCACTGCCTTGATCCACTGCGCGGCGTCGGTCAACAGAGGGAGGCTGCCCTCGTAGCCGTCCAGGATAGCGCTGCGCCGAAACAGGATCGAGCAGGCATAGGTCTCCCGCTTGCTGTGGAAGAAGCCCAGGATCAGCTGCTCCGCGTCTTCCATCTTCGGCGAGGGCGGCGCAAGATGACGCTCGATCCCACGCTCATCGATCACGCGGCAACGGCAGTACACCATGCCAACCTTCTCACCCGGCAACGGACCACTCTCGTAGGCGCTCACCATCGCAGCGATCGCTTCCGGCTCCAGCAGATCGTCATCGGAGAGCAGCAGAAAGTACTCCCCGGTAGCAGCCGCCACACACGCGTTCCAATTTTCGACCATCGTCAGCTTGACCGGCTGATAGAGCCGGCGCAGCCTGGCGTCGCCGGAGAACGATAGGAGCACGTCCGCGGTATGGTCCGTAGAAGCGTTATCAGAGACAAGAACCTCCAGGTTGCCGTACGTCTGCGCCAGAGCAGAGGCAATCGACAGCCGTAGATACTCGGCACGGTTGAGCGTGGGAATGGCGATCGTGACCTTAGGGTTCTGCATCGTCGATGGCGTGTTTACCGTCCCTTTCGAGACTAGCTGAGTCTGCTCCTATTAATCCGAGAGAGCAGCCAGTGCCGCTCCTCGCGTGAAAGGACAAGCACCCCAGCGGCCAGCAGGCCAGCCACCGAAACACTGAATGAGCCGACAAACATACCCGCTGCGGGCGGCAGCGGGGGCAGCAGCCTGCGCACCGCGACTCCTGTACCGAGCGTGACCGCGAGCAGCAGCAGTATGGGAGCCAGAATGCGCCGAAAGTGCTCTGCCAATCCAAGGCCGAACTGGCGCATTGTGTACCAAGGAACATACCAGTTATTGGTAATCACCTGCGCGCAGAGTGTGCCGAGTGAAACGCCCAGCAGGCCGAGCCGCCCGGCGAGGTAGACCGAAAAGCCAATATTGAGCACCCCGGCCAGCAGCGCAGGCACAAGAAAAACGATTCGTCCCGTCGCCATGGTCGCGGTCGCAAAGGAAACGTGGTGGGTCTCCAGCAGCATCACCAGTAAGAACACCCACACGATCCCAAAGCCGACAAAGTGGCCCGGGCCCAGCCAAACCGCGATGATCTGGTCGGCAAAGCAGGCGAGCACGCTGCCGAAGATCACCATGGTCGCAAGCGAGAGTTTCAGGTTGCGCTGCAGCAGCCGCTTGATCTCGTCGGCATCATTGCGCGCATGCGCCTGCGAGAGAAAGGGCGAAGTCGTCACGATCAGCATGGTCGAAAGCGCCATCAGCGTGGTTACGAGTTTTGAAACTGCCTGGTAATTGGGAATCAGGGCGGTACCAAGCCGCGATGCGATCACCAGGTTATCCGTCTGCAGGATCAGGACGCCCCCCAGCAGGGTGGCCGCATACTTGAAGCTTGGTCCGGCGAGTCGACGCACCAGGGCAGGATCAAAGCGGCCCAGCTTGAACAAGTTGACGTTGCCCAGCTTGAGCGCGTGCCTGGCCAGCAGGATCGTGGTCAGCGTCTGCACCACCGATGCCGCGGCCAGGCCGAGCAGATCAAGGTGCAGGTACAGGGCTGCAGCGAGCAGGATCATTCCCAGCAGCTGCCCTGCCGAGCGGACCAGCTTCTCGGTAAGCACCTGGCCCAGTCCGTAGATGCCAGCAAACCATCCCTGGCCCACCAGGTTCAGCGCCGCGCCCGCTGCGTAAAGCTCCCAGGCATGCCGCGCAGACGGGTGCATCGCGGCCGGGATGGTCGTGCGCAGGTAAGCCCAGCCAGCTGTGAGCGCAACTAGAAAGACCAGCACCGCGAGACTCGCGACAACCGTTGTGCAGGTGCGAATCAAGGTGCCGATCTGCAGGCGCCGCTGCTCGTCTGTGAGCTCGAGGCTGCCGAGGCTGAAGCTGATCTCCCTGCCCAGCGTGGGACCGATGCCGACATCGAAGAAGAGCACGTAGCTGCCGATACTGAGGAAGAGCAGCCACACCCCGGCCTCTCCCGGCGAGAGAAACTCGAGCAGCAGCCGAAACTGGACAAAGGCCACGGTGATATTGACCAGGGTCAGGCTGATGCCCCCAGCAAAGCCCATGGCGATCTTCGCATCATTGCTCATCAGGGCTCATCAGGCAGCTCTGCAGGGTCGGACCCCGCCGAAAGCGCGGGTGGCTCGCATCCCAGGACCAGCGACCAGGACCAGCGGCCAGGCGTCACGCTCAGAGCAGGGCCTCCTCGGCAAGCAGTTGTTGAAAACCCTCGAGCAGGCTGATCTTCGCCGCCCAGCCGGGCAGCGCCGGCCCCAGCCAGGGCAGCATCACCTCGCGCTCGCGATGGGGCCGCGCCCCGAAGCGTACCGGCAGCCTGCGCCCGGCAGCTTCTTCAAGCGTGGCGACCACCTGCTGCAGGGTGCGGCGCTGGCCTCCGCTGACCGCGTACACACTCGCTCCCGGCTGCCCTGGCACAAGCTCGGCCGCCCAAACAAACGCCGCGCAGATGTCATCCACATGCACCAGGTCCACTACCTGGTCGCCCGGCGACATGTGGAGCGGCTCGCCCGTTTTGAGCGAGTCCAGCAATAGGCGAAGCAGCTTGCGGCGCGTATCGCCCGGCCCGTAGCTGTCGTACAGGCGCAGAGTCACCGCGTGGATCTGGAAGGCGCTGGAGTAGTAGCTGAGAATGTCTTCAAACGCCTGCTTGGTGGCTGCATAGAGGTTCACAGGGTGGTAACTGCCATCGACATCGGTCTGCCACGCGGTCCCGGTATTGACCAGCGCCGTAACGCCGGCCAGCTTCATGGCCTCGAGGAGCTGAGTGCCAAACAGAACGTTCGCCGCGATCAACTCCTGCACCTGGCTGCTCTCATGAGAGGCCAGAAAAAGTGACGCCAGGTGAAAGACAACATCGGGCTTGAACTCTGCCACCGCGTCGATCACGCTGGCCGTCTCGCCGTTGTAACTGTAGGTCTGCAGGGCGACCGGGTGAGCAGCCAGCGAGAGCGCCGCCTGCGGCCGAGCCAGTGCCGCCAGCTGCCAACCGGCAGCCTCTAGATGCGACAGGAGGCGAGCGCCGATAAAACCGGTAGCGCCGGTGATCAGCGCGCGCTGCATGAGTGCGTCACCGAGCCATCGCTGCCGTGCTCAGCGTGAAAGGGCTCTTGAAACCGGCCAGGGGCGGCAACTGCTTGTCGCGATCTGAGAGGATCGGATCGCTGATCGGCCAGCGTATACCTGCGGAATCCCAGTGGATGCCGGCATCGTGCTCTGGCGAGTAAACGGTCGACACTTTGTAGTAGAGCAGCGCCTCGGCCCCAGTCACGCAGAACCCGTGAGCGACACCCGCCGGCAGATAGAGCGCGTTTGCCAGCGAGTCCGATAGATGGACCGACACATGTTCTCCATAAGTGGGCGAGTCCGTGCGCAGGTCGACAGCCACGTCCCAGGCGCGCCCCCGAAGGCACGTCACCACCTTGTGGTGGTCCATCGGGGGCGTCTGAAAATGCAGGCCGCGCAGGGTGCCAGGCACCGAACGCGTCACGTACTCTTCCGCGAAATCCGTGCAGAGCCCGAACTCCTCCCAAAGCGGCCGATGAAAGATCTTGGCGAAGAAGCCGCGCCGATCGTCCACCACCGTCGGCCGCAGCTCAAAACACCCAGAGATGCGAGTCGCGATCAGGTCTATCTTCGGACGTGGAAAGCTACCGCGATCGATCGACTCGGTCATTGCTGCTGTCATGCTCAAACAATCCTCGATGCCCCTCGTCTCTCAGAGGGCGCAGGCCTGGGGCGACCCGCGAGATCGCCTGCGCGCACAAGCGTGAGTATAAATGGTGGTCTCCTCAGCGATGCAGTCCGCCGAAGAAGCAAAAGCGCGTGTGCCACTGGTTACCGCAGCGCGTCAGCTGCGCCGTGACTTGCGGCTTCCAACTCTCCACTGGCCCGGGCAGCCATCCGACCGCAGCCGGCGCCCGCTTTCCCTGAGACCACTGCGCGCTTTACGATAGCAACGGTGATTGTTGCGTGAAAGAGGTGGTTCGGATTTGAAAGCTGTCATCCTTGCCGGGGGCCTCGGGACCCGCATCAGTGAAGAGACCTCGATCCGCCCCAAACCGATGATCGAGATCGGCGGCCGCCCGATCCTCTGGCACATCCTCAAGATCTACTCGCAGTGTGGCATCAACGACTTCATCGTCTGCCTGGGCTACAAGGGCTACGTGATCAAGGAGTTCTTCGCCAACTACTTCCTGCACATGGCAGACGTCACCTTCCACATGGCCGAGAACCGGATGGAGGTGCACGACAGCATGACCGAGCCCTGGCGGGTGACGCTGGTCGACACCGGCGATGCGACCCAGACCGGCGGCCGGCTCAAACGCGTCGCCCGTTACCTGGAGGGCGAAGATGCCTTCTGCCTCACCTACGGCGATGGGGTCGCCAACGTGAACATCCACGAGAGCATCCGCTTTCACAACCAGCAGGGCGGCCTGGCCACCATGACCGCCGTGCAGCCCGCGGCCCGCTGGGGCGCGCTTGAGATTGAAGGCACCAAGATCACCGCGTTTCACGAAAAGAGGCCCGGCGACGGCGCCTGGATCAACGGCGGCTTCTTCGTTCTCTCCCCCCAGGTACTCTCCTACATCGACGGCGACCAGACCTACTGGGAGCGAGAGCCGCTGGAGCGCCTGGCCGCGGAAGGCAACCTGAACGCCTACCATCACACAGGTTTCTGGCAGCCGATGGACACCCTGCGCGACAAGACGCAACTGGAAGAACTCTGGCACAAGGGCGACGCTCCCTGGAAGACTTGGTGAACCCGGCGGTCCTGGGCTCAGGGTGGGCAGGGCGCAGGGTCCTGATCACCGGCCACACCGGCTTTAAAGGCGCATGGATGGCCCTCTGGCTCACCCAGCTGGGCGCCACCGTGTGCGGCTATGCGCTCGAGCCGCCGAGCGAACCGAACCTCTACACCGAGGCTCGCATCGGCGAGCACCTGGAAGAGCATCGCGCCAACGTGCTTGACCTCGACCGGCTTCGTGTCGCGATGGCGGAGTTCAAGCCGGAGATTGTCTTTCACCTGGCCGCGCAGTCACTCGTTCGCCTCTCCTATACCGATCCCGTGACTACCTACGCGACCAACGTCATGGGCACCGTGAACGTGCTCGAGGCGGTGCGCCACACACCCTCGGTTCGCGCCGTCGTTTGCATCACGACCGACAAGTGCTATGAGAACCGCGAGTGGCCGTGGGGCTACCGGGAGCAGGACTCCCTCGGCGGCCACGATCCCTACAGCAACAGCAAGGCCTGCGCCGAGCTGGTGGCTGCCGCCTACCGCGACTCCTTCTTCCCACTCGCAAGCATCGCCCAGCACGGCGTCGCTGTCGCCACGGTCCGCGCCGGCAATGTGATCGGCGGTGGCGACTGGGCGCGGGACCGGCTCGTACCCGACCTGGTGCGCGCCTTTCTCGCCGGCCGCCCGGCGCGCATCCGCAACCCCCATGCCGTGCGCCCCTGGCAGCATGTGCTCGAGCCGGTTCGCGGTTACCTGATGCTCGGTGAGCGGCTCCTCGCCGGAGAATCAAGCCTCGCCGCGGCATGGAACTTCGGCCCTCAAGACGAGGACACCCGGCCCGTGGAGTGGATCGTCCGCCGCATGGCTGCGCACTGGCCGCAGGCTCAGTGGGAGATTGACCCACCGCCTCACCCGCATGAGGCCGCCTCCCTCAAGCTCGACTGCTCTCGCGCGCACGCGCTCCTTGATTGGCATCCCGTGCTGAGCCTCCCGGAAGCCCTCGACACAATCGTAGAATGGTTCCAGCAGTGGCAGGCTGGAGCAGACATGTACCAGTGCACCACCGGCCAGATTGCCGACTACCAGCAACTGGTCGCCTTGAAAGGACCCGCCCCCGAGTGAGCAGCCTGAAAACAGTTGAAGCGCCAAACACGCCTACAGACGCCGAAGCGCAAGCGGCGTCTCCGTCTGGAAGCGCGCCAGCGGCCTCCCCGTCCGTGTCTGGATCCAGGGCAGAGCAACTCCGCGAACAGATCCGCGCGCTCGTCACCGAGTACCATGCCGAGGCTTTTCCTAAGCGGGCCTTCCTTCCAGGCGTCTCCGCGGTGCCTGTCTCCGGCAAGGTCTTCGATGACCAGGACATCCAGCACTCGGTCGACGCCTCGCTCGACTTCTGGCTGACCACGGGCCGCTTCGCCAAGCAGTTCGAGCAGCAGTTCGCACGCGTGATGGGTGTGCGCGATGCGCGGCTGGTCAACTCCGGCTCCTCGGCCAACCTGGTCGCGCTCTCCGCGCTGACCTCGGAGACGCTCGGCGACCGAGCCCTCAAACCCGGCGACGAAGTCATCACCGTGGCCGCCGGCTTCCCCACCACCGTCAATCCGGCGCTCCAGAACAACCTCGTTCCCGTCTTTGTCGATGTCCAGCTCGATACCTACGACATCGACACGACCCAGCTCGAGGCAGCCGTCTCTGACCGCACGCGCGCCGTGATGCTTGCCCACACCCTGGGCAATCCCTTCGACCTCGCCGCGGTTACAGCCTTTTGCAAAAAGCACGACCTGTGGCTGGTCGAAGACTGCTGCGACGCTGTTGGCGCGACCTACAACGGGCAGGGCGTCGGCACCTTTGGCGACATCTCGACAGCCAGCTTTTACCCCGCGCACCACATCACCATGGGCGAGGGTGGCGCGGTCATGACCCAGAAGCCCGCGCTGACCAAGCTGATCGAGTCCTTCCGGGACTGGGGCCGCGACTGCTGGTGCGCGCCCGGCCAGGACAATACCTGCGGCAAGCGCTACGAGTGGCAGCTCGGCGAGCTGCCCTGCGGCTACGACCATAAGTACATCTACTCGCACATCGGCTATAACCTGAAGCTCTCTGACATGCAGGCGGCGGTGGGCGTCTCGCAGCTCAAGAAGCTCTCCGGCTTTATCGAGGCGCGGCAGCAAAACTTCGAGCGGCTTTATGCTGGCCTGTCCGATCTGCAAGAGTTTTTCACGCTCCCGCAGGCCACGCCGAACTCGGAGCCAAGCTGGTTCGGCTTCCCCATCGCCGTCAAGCCGGAGAGCGGCCTGAAGCGCGACCAGGTGGTGCAGGCACTCGATCGTCGCAAAATTGGCACACGCCTTCTCTTCGGGGGCAATTTACTGCGCCAGCCTGCCTATCTCAAGTCCACCTATCGCAAGGTGGGTGAGCTTAAGAACACCGACTACGTCATGCACAACGTCTTTTGGATCGGGGTCTATCCCGGGCTGACGGCCGAGATGATCGATTATGTGATCGAGAGCTTGCACGAGATCGCGATCGACAAACTGAACGTGCTGTAAGTAGTACTTCGAGTCCAGGGACTGTAGCTGCGGGAGCCGTTACAGCACGTCTACCCTCTCGCGAGTAAGTAAGTAACAGGTAGCGATCGCGGGCGGCGCCGGCCTTACCAGGCGCCCCACGCGCGGCTCACGTAGTCGCTCATCGTCATCACGAAGAGAACGCCAAGCGTAAACACGCCGGCAAAGATGGCCAGCTTCATCACTCGTGAGCTCGAACGAACTTCCATAAAAAACCAAAGCGTCAGCAGCGCCTGGACGAGTGCGAGAAAAAGCACGATCGCGCCATTGGCCGCCCCCATCGGAATGTATGACGAACCGACGGAAAGCAGCACGCAGCCGATCAGCACCACGTAGACTAGAAGGTCTCGCGGCAGGGTTCCAGTGGTTTCTTCAGCGACCTCGTGGGCGAAGTTCTTGGTCGGTTCTGACATCAGGCGAAACTCCTAAGGAATGGCTTACGCGTGACGACTGACAAGGTAAAGCAAGGGAAACAAGAACGTCCACACAATATCGACAAAGTGCCAGTAGAGCCCAATGTACTCAACGCTCGCCGAGTAACCCTGCGTATAAGCTCCGGCGCGTGCCCTGACGACCAGAAAGCTGACCAGTCCCAGCCCAATAATCATGTGCAGCAGATGCATACCGGTCATCGCAAAGTAGAGCGAGAAGTAAACCTGCACATGCTCCGCCATATCGATCGGCAAGGCATGAACGCCGGCCCCCGGCTTGATGAAATCATCGATGCTGAAGTTCAGGCCGGGGACGTGGTGGTCCACCCACTCCGCATGCCACTCGGTAGCCTTGATGCCAATGAACACCACGCCTAGCACGATGGTTGTAATCAGCATGCGGACCAGCGCCGCCTGGTGGCGCATGCGCGCCGCGTGCACCGCCATGCCCATGGAAAGCGATGACGTAATCAGGATGATCGTGTTGAGCGTCCCACGCACAATCGAGAGCTGGTGCGAACCGGCGACAAAAGCCGGATAGTACCAGTTGCGGTAGACCAGGTAGGCCATGAACATGCCGCCGAAGAACATGAACTCAGTCAGCAGGAAGAGCCACATGCCCATCTCGGAAGCCTCATGCTGCTGCGCCACAGTCTCAAAGTGGTGCTTCAGATAAGGTGGGTGCGCATGTTCGTGCCCGATAGGATGCGCAGCAATCGAGCCTGGAACCGAAGTAGGTAGGGCGCGTTCAGCCAATGGGTACCTCGACTTTCGGCTTGTTCTCGAGCCAATCGTAGTCGTACGCATCGTGATCCATGACCGGGATCTCGACGAAGTTCTCGGTAAGCGGCGGCGACTGGATCTGCCACTCGAAGCCAGTGGCCTGCCAGGGATTCGCGCCGGCGATCTTGCCGTACTTGAGCGACCAGGTGAGATAGAGGATCGGCAGCAGGTAGCCGACACCAAGCACCGTTGCCCCAGCCGTCGAGAGCACGTTCAGCACCTGGAACTCCGGCGGATACGCCGCATACCGGCGCGGCATGCCCATATACCCAAGCACGAACTGCGGAAAGAAGGTCAGGATGAAACCAATAAACGTGGTGAGCGCGGCGAGTTTCGAAATCTGCTCTGGGTACATGCGGCCGGTAATCTTCGGCCACCAGAAGTGGATCCCGGCCAGGTAGGCCATTAGCATGCCGCCGACCATGACGAAGTGAAAGTGCGCCACGATAAAGTAGGTCTCAGTTAGCTGGATGTCGAGGCCGAGCGAGCCAAGGAAGACTCCGGTAAGTCCGCCGATCGTGAACAGCCCCATGAACCCGAACGCATAGAGCATTGGCGTCTCAAAGGTGACCGAGCCCTTATACAAAGTCGCCGCCCAGTTAAAGATCTTGATCGCAGAAGGCACCGCCACCATCATCGTCAGCAGCGAAAAGACTAGCGCCGAGTAACTCGAAACACCCATGATGAACATGTGGTGCTCCCAGACAAAAAAGCCGAAGACCGCGATTGCGACTGATGAGAATGCAACAGCCTTGTACCCGAAGATCTTCTTGCGGGAGAAGGTCGAGATGACCTCCGAGATCACGCCCATTCCAGGCAGGATCATGATGTACACAGCCGGGTGCGAGTAGAACCAGAACAGATGCTGAAAGAGCAGCGGATCGCCACCCTTGGCCGGATCGAAAACGCCAATCCCGAACGCACGCTCGAGCACAACTAAGATCAGCGTGATCGCGAGCACCGGCGTGCCCAGCACCATCAGGATCGAAGCCGCGTAGTTCGACCAGACAAACAGCGGCATCCGGAACCAGGTCATCCCCGGTGCCCGCATCCGGTGGATGGTCACGATAAAGTTCAGCCCGGTAAAGATCGACGAAAAACCGGCGATGAAGATGCCCAGGCCGGCTGTGATCACATGCGTGTTGACGTAGTGGGTCGAGAGCGGCGTGGTGAACGTCCAGCCCGTATCCACGCCGCCCGAGATCAGCGCCCACAGCGTGAACATGCCCCCGCCCATGTACATGTACCAGCTCAGCAGGTTGATCTTCGGAAACGCAAGATCGCGCGCACCCAGCATCAGCGGCAGCACAAAATTCCCGATCACCGCCGGCACCGACGGCACCAGAAAGAGGAAGATCATGATAATGCCGTGCATGGTGAAGAGCTTGTTGTAGGTATCGGCCGCAACCAGGTCCGACTGCGGAGTTAGCAGCTCGAGCCGGATAAGCCCGGCAAGGATGCCGCCGATCACAAAGAAGAAGGTAATCGAGATCAGGTAGAGAATCCCGATACGCTTGTGATCCACCGTCAGCAGCCAGCTCTTGAGCCCGTAGGTCTCGTTGAGGTAGTTGCGCTTGGGCAAGGACGCGCCCTGCTGCTCGGGTAAACGGACTACAGTGGTTGCGCTCATTGCTTCACCATTCCTGCCGGAGATGCCATCTGCCCTGGCGACGAGTTAGCCTGCGCCTCGGTCGTCGTCAGCGTCTGCTGGATGCGGTAGTTCGAGTTCAAGCCCTTGATGTATTCCACTAGCGCAATCAGCGCATCTTCGCTCACCTGGCCCTGATAGGTTGGCATGATCGGCTGAAAGCCGGCGACCTGGTGCTGCGAGGGGTTCAGGATCGACTCCCTCAGAAAACCATCATCCACATTGGTATACGCCCCGCTTGCCAGCTGCAGCCGCGAGCCGTAGACCTGGGCCAGGTTCGGCCCGCGCGCTCCAGCCGCACCAGAGTGGCAGCTGTTGCAGCCAAGCGAGGCAAACAGGCGCTCGCCGTTCTGGGCGAGCGAGGTCCCGCTGGTTGAGCCCCCCGTCCATGCCTGATAGTCATCCGGAGCCATCGCCGTAATCTCCCCGATCATCTGCGAGTGCAGCGTGCCGCAGTATTGCGTGCAAAACAGATGGTAGACGCCCGGCTTGGTCGCGGTAAACCAAACTGTTGTGTAGCGGCCCGGAATGACCTCGCGCTTGATGCGGAACGCCGGGATCGACCAGCTGTGAAAGACGTCCTGCGAGATCATGGTCAGCTGGACGGGCTTGTTGATCGGGATGTGCAGCGCGTTGATCTCGTGCTGGCCGCCCGGGTGCTCGGCCTTCCACATCCACTGTTTGCCGACGATATAGATGTTCATTGCATTCGCAGGCGGGGTGTAGATGCGGAAGTAGAGAATCGCGCCCCAGACAAAGCAGACCATGAACAGGATCAGCGGAATGATCGTCCAGGTTGCCTCGAGCAAAGTCGAGCCTTCGATCTGCGTCGCAACCGGCGAGCGCTCCTTGCGGTAGCGCACCGAGAAGATAGCGATCAGCGCGAGCACCAGCAGCAAGCCAAAGAGCGAGATCAGAATCAGAAAGAAGTAGAGGCCGTCAGTCCATGGCGCAACCGTAGACGCTTCGTCAGGAAAGACCGCGAAGTGCGTGAGCCAGTTGACCAGAAACTGCCAGAGTACGGGACTGAAAATATGCATTCGATAGGCCTCGGGCTATCCGTTTCCGCGCGTGCTGGGCGTGAGCTGACCTGCATGGATGTGGGCCCGCCGGCGGTCGCGGCGAAAGTTGATCAGCATGTAGCCGAAAAGCAGGATCATGGTGGCGGTGCAGGCTGCCTGGATGATCCGAACGATCAGCAGCGTGTGTGTGCTGTGCGCCGGGTCATAGCGGTAGCAGTAAGTCAGGATGTTTTCCACCGGCGAGCCGATGTGGCCCTCCGACGCCTCGACCAGGCCCAGCCGGATGTCGTTCGGCGAGTACTCGACCCCCATGTAGTACTGCGCGATCCGCCCGTGCGGGGTGATGATCTGGATCGCGCTCGCGTGCGCGTACTGGTTCATCTTGCCATCGGGCCCAGAGGTCCGGGTGTAGCCGAAGCCGGTCGCGGCAGCGAGCGCGGTGATCGACGATTCAGGGCCGGTGAGCAGGTGCCAGCCATTCACGTCCGCGGGCCGGTCGTAGCGCTTCATCAGCTCGCGCTTCTTCTTGGCCGCGTCCGCAGGCGTCTCGGTCGGATCGATTGAAGCGATGACGACGTCAAAGTCCTTGCCCGGGTTAAAGTGCACCATCTCAAGCGCGCCCACCAGGCCGCTCAGCTCTTCTGAGCACAGCATGGGGCACTTGTAATAGACCAGCGCGAGGATCGCAGGCCGGTTCCCGCGAAAGTAGTCGCCCAGGTGGACAGCTCGGCCAGCCTCATCGGTGAACGCTGCGTCCAGTGGCAGCGGCCGATCCAGGTGCTGCGCAATGGTGACATCATGAAGCACAGCCGGCATCTTGTCCTGGGCCGGGTCCCCCATCTGCTTCTGCCCGTAGTCCGACACCTGGGCGTGCGCGAGCGAGGGTCCGGTGATCGGCATCAGCAGCGCAAACACGACGGCCGGCCATGCCGCGCGCGCGAAAACCGAGATCAGCGACAACGCGCAGCCTGTCTGCGGCTTGCCGCTCGGCTTGCTGCTCGGCTTGTTGGCACTCTGGATCATGATGCCCTTCATCGTAATCTTCGCCCGCCACGCCGCGCTTGGGTCTGGCTGCTTGCTGTTGTATGCCATTGAACGGGGCGCGGCCGCCCAGCATCTTTAATAGTCGTTCGCCTTGGCCGAGGACTGGTCCCCGGGCAGCCCGGTCGCACTATTGCGCTCCTGCTCATAGCCTGTCCGCGCAAACCCGTTGGTAAGCGGCACCTGGACGCTCGGCTGCAGATCGCCATACATCAGCGGCCCTCCGCCCGCGGCTGCTGGAGCAACCGGCAGCCCGCGCTGCGCGATCAGCTGCATCGCCCGGTCAATCGGGATCCGTACCTTACCCTGGGCGGAATCCACGTACGTGTAGTGTCCAAGCAGCAGGTCTTCGCGCGCGTGCAGATCGGTCAAGTCCTGGTCGCCATCATCGGTCTGCAGCCGCGGCGTCGGAAAAGCCTGCACGAGCTGGTGCAGCTGCTTCTGCTCAATGACCGGGCTCGACTGCATGCTTTTACCGGTGAGCCCGCCCGAGGCCGTATTTCCGGCTGTCTGCCACGGACTCGGCGGTCCGTCCGAACGGCGCAGGACGATGTTGATGACCTTGCCCATCCCGAAGGCAAAGACAAAGAAGATGACGATGACAATGCCAAGCGCCGCCAGGAAAACTCCAACGCCCGAGACGCTGACGTCGGTCAGCTCATACCCTTCACCAACCGAGTGCAGCGCCTGCTGGTCGCGATTGGGCACCTTGCCCAGGTCCTTGCCTGGCGCCTTACCCAGATCAGGGCCCGTATTCTGCCTTGAACCAGGCAGCGGATCGTTATGCGTGGGCATGCTCGGCCTCCAGTAACTCAACCAGGTGCGGGTCGTTGGTCGCGATCAGCGGGCGCGTCTTGAGCTGCGCGAAGTAGTAGGCCAGCCAGAAGGCGATCAAGGCCACCGGGACCGCGCAGTACTCGAGGATGCCGAAGGACATGTGCAGGTTCCGCTTGGCATCGGCGAAGTTGGGCTCGATCAGCCAGAACATATCGAAGCACCGCGCAAAGATCATGATCCGGCAGACCAGCGCCAGCTTGCGCTTGTCCCGCTTGAGCGAGCGCGAGAGCAGCAGCGAAAACGGCAGCAGCCAGTGGAACATGAAGTCGAGTGTGCCGATCACGCCCCAGTTGCCGCGGATCCGGTCCAGAAACCAGGGGATCTCTTCCGGCGAATTGCCTGACCAGATGATCAGGAACGCGGCAAAAGCCAGATACATGTTCAGCATCGTGAAGGCGAAGCAGAACTTGCCCAGGTCCTGCTGCTCGGTCATGCGAAACATCGTCCGCATCGGCTCGGCCTTCGAGAGCCCCAGCAGCGTCAGGATGGCCAGCGCAAAGACCCCGTAGCCCTGCCCGACCAGGAACTGCAGCCCATAGACCGTCGAGTACCAGGTCGGGTCCAGCGACATAACGCAGTAGATCGCGATCGCGGTCAGCAGGATCGCGTAGACCACGATCCCAAAGCCGCTCAGGTTCTCAAACCGCGTCTGCCAGTACGGCACGTTGGCCTGCGGGTCCGCATCGCGGTCGAGCGACCACTTGTTCAACAGGTGGATGTACAGCCCGATAATCGCAAACGAGACCAGCGAGACGATCCAGAACGTCGCGTTGTTCAGCATCGGCCGCTTAAAGATCAGCGCATGCGCCTGCTCCGGGTTGATCAGGTGCTGGCGCAGCGCGGCGCGCCCGTCCGGGTAGCGGCCCCATAGGTAGAGTTGGCCAAAGGACGCGCCAAAGATGCCGATCGGCAGAAAGTAGAGCAGGGTCACAGGGTAGGCGCGGGTCATCGCCTCGAGCGGCCGCCGCACGATCAGCCCCCACTTACCACCCGAGCAGTACTGCACCATGAGCAGCGCCATCGCGCCAGCCGAGAAGCCGAAGCAGATCATGAAGCCTAGCAGCCAGGCCCTGAGAAAGTGCTGGAAGCCGTCGCGGGCCAGCACCGCCAGGATCAACGAGACGACCGTAAAGATGCCGCCGGTCAAGATCGCCCGGCTCCGCCAGGCATCGACAAAGAGCGGCGCGGCGAGGGTCGAGGGTAGTCCTTCTGCGCGATGCATATGCGATACAGCCATGGTCACCTGCCTCCCTGGGGCGTGCCGGCGGTGGTGTCGTGGGTGAGCGTGGGGGCACTACTTCCGGGCAGCGACCGGTTGACAGAAGGATTGCTGGGCGGCTGCGCTCCGTGCTCGGTCGATCCCGCAGCCCCGCTCGGCGCGTTGTTGGGTCCTGGGCCGACCTTCGCCCCAGACGGCCGATTGGCGCTGCCGGCAGGATTGTCCGCATCCTGCGGCGGCGCGCCGCCCGGATACCCCTGGCCCGGGGACGGCGGCAGCGCCGAAACCGCGGTGCCAGGCAGCGCCCAAGGCTGCGCGAAGCTCGCCGGCAGCCCCTGCTGCTGCGCAACCTGCTCGAGTGAGTGGATCGGCGCACCCTGCGGCACGTCGCTTACCTTCGCGTTCTGCGAGAGCTGCAGCGCGCGGATGTAGGCGCTGATCGCCCAGCGATCCGCTGGCACCACCTGCGCCGAGTAGTCGGGCATCGCGCCGTAGCCATTGCTGATGACGTAAAAATAGTGCGAGAGCGGCTCGGCCAGGCGCTTGGCATCATGAAAGTTGCCCGCAGGCTTGTAGCCGCGCTGCACGATCATGCCGACTCCGTTGCCGACCCGCGAGTGGCAGGGCGTGCAGTAGACGTTGTAGCTCTCTTCCCCACGCTCGAGCACCGCCATGGTGACCGGGTAGGGCATCGCGTCCTGCTCTCGGCCATTGGACAGGCCGGTGTAGAAGTAGGTGTCCTGCCGAAGCTGGCTGCGAGCCACGGTGTGTTCAATCTGCGGCCGCACCGAGCGCCCGTCTGCATAGAAAGCAGTGCCACGCTGCGGGTAGAACTTGGGCTGATTGTGCATGTCCTGCCGGCAGCCGGTCACCAGCGCGGCTGTGGCTAGAACCAAAGAGAGTGCGAGTGGACGGTTAATACTCCACCTCCACGATCGATACCGGATCCAGGGTCGTCAGGAACTCGCGCGAATCCTTAAGCGAGAAGCGCGGATCTTCAGCTTCAAGACAAAGAAAGAATTTATCCGACGTAGCGCCATTGCGGAAGTTCGGCGCATTGAACAGCGGATGGTAGAGCGTCGGCAGCCCGTTCATCGCAAGCATGCCAAAGGCCGCCGAAAGACCCGCGAAAAGAATCGTCCACTCGTAGGCCGGGATGATGAACGCGACCCAGGAGAAGTACGGCCGGCCGGCGATGTTGAGCGGGTACGCCCACACCGAGATCCAGGTCTCCAGACCAAACATCGTCGCCACACCCATCAGGCCGCCCAGCAGGCAGACCAGCGAAACATTGTCATGGTGGAAGCCGATCGCCTCCGCCGCTTCCTCAACCGGGTAGGGCGTATAGCAGTCCATCCGCCGGTATCCATGGTGATGAGCCGCCTCGGCGGCGCGCACCAGCTCGGTCGGCGTATCGAACTCGGCAAGCAATCCGTAGGTTCCTTCGCGTGCAGCCATTAGTCACCTGCCTCATGAACAGCTTCGCTCTCCGGCCGGATCTTGGCTTGCGGCAGCAGGATGCGCAGCTCGGACATCGGGATCATCGGCACGAAGCGGATGAAGAGAAAGAACAGCACCGTGAACAGCCCCATCGTGCCCAGGAACGTCCCATAATCCCAGCGCGTCGCCTTGTACGTACCCCAGGAGCTTGGCAGGTAGTCGCGCGTGAGCGAGGTCACGACGATGACGAAGCGCTCAAACCACATGCCCGTATTCACCACGAATGACATAAGAAACATCTGCCAAGGACTGCGGCGCACGCTGCGCAGCCACAGCAGCTGCGGGATGGCGATGTTGCAGCTGATCAGCACCGCGTACGACCAGCCCATCGGCCCAAAGACGCGGTTCCAGAACATGAACGATTCCCAGTGCGAGGCCGAGTACCAGCTCATGAAGGCTTCCATGCCGTACCCATAGGCGACGATCTCGCCGGTGGTTAGCATGACCTTGCCCATATTGTCGATGTGCCGGATCGTGATCAAGTCTTCCAGGTGATAAAACTTCCGGATTGGCACCGCCAGGGTAATGACCATCGCAAAGCCGGAGTAGACCGCGCCGGCGACGAAGTACGGCGGAAAGATCGTCGTATGCCAGCCCGGCAAGAGGGCCACCGCAAAGTCGAAGCTGATCACCGTGTGGACCGAGAGCACCAGCGGCGTGGCTAAGCCTGCGAGCAGCAGCGATGCCGTCTCATAGCGAACCCAGTGCTTGACCGAGCCGCGCCAACCCAGCGCCGCCCAGCCGAACGCAAATTGCGCGAACTTGTTCTGCGCCCGGTCGCGCATCGTGCCCAGGTCAGGGATCAGCCCGACATACCAGAAGACGACCGAGATCGTCGCGTAGGTCGACACCGCAAACACATCCCAGAGCAGCGGCGAGCGAAACTGCGGCCACACGTTCATCGTGTTCGGGTACGGAAAGAGCCAGTAGGCGAGCCACGGTCGGCCGACGTGGATCAGCGGAAAGGTGCCCGCGCAAACCACCGCGAACAGCGTCATCGCCTCCGCAAACCGGTTGATCGAGTTACGCCAGGTCTGCTTGAAGAGCAGCAGGATTGCCGAGATCAGCGTGCCCGCGTGGCCGATACCGATCCACCACACGAAGTTGATGATCGCAAAGCCCCAAGCCACCGGCATCGAGATGCCCCAGATGCCGACGCCGCGGAAGAACAGGTACGTGATCGCGACACCCAGGATCGTGGCCAGGCCGCCGGCCAGCATGAAGCCGCCGATCCAGCCGATCGGCGTGTGATTGGTGAGCACGATGCGGGCGATCTTCTCGGTGACCGACCGGAAGGTGTGCCCGGGCGCGATTACCCGGACCTCGCCCGTCACCGGGTCGAGCATTGGATCGTGGATCGGTTCCTTGGTCGCCATTCGCTCTACCCTTTTACTTCAGTGTGCGGGTCTAAATCTTTCAACCGCCTACGCGGCTTGCGGCCATAGCGCTTGCGGCTTACAAGTTGGTAAGCGGTTCTTCTCTATCGGGCCTGCTAACTGCTGGCTAGCTCTTCATTCACATTCAGCACGCCCGCGACATAGGTCGTACGAGGGCGCGTATTCAGGTCCGCGAGCACGCCATAGGACCTCGGCTGTTCTTTCAGCCTACGGACCTTGCTCGACTTATCATTGATATTGCCGAAGGTGATCGCGTCCGTCGGGCAAGCCTGCTGGCAGGCAGTCACGATCTCGCCATCGCGCACATCGCGATTGTCTTTATCAGCCTCGATCTTGGCCGCGTTGATGCGCTGCACGCAGTAGGAGCACTTCTCCATCACCCCACGCGAACGAACCGTCACGTCCGGGTTGCGCATAAACTTCAGGCTCTCGGTCTCGTAATCGGAGTAGAGCAGGAAGTTGAACCGGCGCACCTTGTAAGGGCAGTTGTTGGAGCAGTAGCGCGTGCCCACGCAGCGGTTATAAACCATCGTGTTAATGCCCTCGGGCGTGTGCACGGTCGCACCCACCGGGCAGACCTGCTCGCAGGGCGCGTTCTCACAGTGCTGGCAGAGCATGGGCTGAAAGTGCGCTCGCGGCGTCGCCAGGTCGCCCTCGTAGTAGCTGTCGATGCGGATCCACTGCATATTGCGCCCCACCTTGACCTGGTGCTTGCCGATCACCGCGATATTGTTCTCCGCGTAGCAGCTCACCACGCACGCATTGCAGCCTACGCACGAGTTCAGGTCAATCGACATGCCCCACGCATTCTGGTCGTAGCGGTAGGCCGGGAACATGCTGGTCGTCGGCTCGGGCGTGTCGCGGCCTTCGCCTTCCTGCGCAAAGAACGGGTCCTGCTTGTACTCTTCGAGCGTCGCGTAGCGGATGATCCCGCGTACCTCTTCCTCGTTCGCCTCAAGCGAGTGCGTGCCCGAGCCATCACCGCCGGCCGCGTGTCCGCGGTGATCGATGTAGTGGCTCTTGGTCACCGCAAACTCGTAGCTCTCGCCGCTGTTGCGCACGCTCGCGGTCGCCATCAGCGGCGCGCCCGAGGTGCGGATCAGCGAAGCATTGTAGCCATGCGCCTGGCCCACGCGGCCAGTCACCGTGCGGCCCTGGCCGAGCGTCAGCGAGATCTGCCCATCGGCGTGGCCGGGCACGGCAAGCACCGGCGCAAGCAGCTTGTAGGCCGGCCCACCATTCGGCGCAGCGACCGAAATCTCCAGCAGATCCCCTTCCTGTACCTGCAGTTTGTCAAGCTGCGCATGCGAGACCAGCGCCGCGTTATCCCAGGAGAGATTGGTCACCGGCCGCGGCAGCTCCTGCATCCACCCGAGGTTCGCGTAGCGGCCATCGTAAAGGTTGTAGTCCGGGCGAAAGACGACCGTGATCTGCGTTGAGCCCGCCGGGCTAAACGACGCAGTGGTGTAGGGATGAGCCAGCGCGTGGAACGGACTCGCAACATTCGCAGCTACATTCTTCGCCGCATAGGCGGAGCCTGCGATAAACCCATCGTGCAGCGCCTTGCGCCAGGCCAGGTCCGCGTTATCGCCCGCGCCCTGCACAGCCAGCTGCGGCCAAGTCGTGCGTACGGCGTCGTAGGGCGAGAGCAGCGGATCACTCCCCTCGCCGGTAAGCATCGCCTGCAGGATGTGGTGCGGCTGCTTGCCCGCGTAGAGCGGCGCGATCATCGGCTGGATGATCGTCGCAGTGCCATCGTAGGCACGCGCGTCCGACCAGCTCTCGAGATAGTGCGCGCTGTTGATATGCCACTCGGTCACCGCTGCTGTCTCGTCCGGGTAGGCGCTCAACGTCACGCTGGTGCGCACCTTCTTGAGCGCCGCGTCAAAGTTCAAATCGACCGGCGCGGCATAGACGGGGTTGGTGTCGAGGATGACCAGCCAGTCCACCTTGCCCGCGTTCATCTCAGCGACCAGCGACTTCAGATCCTCGTTCTGGATCGAGGGCATCGGGTTCACCGTCTCGGTGTACATCACCGTCTTGCCCACCGCGCCCAGCGCCTGGTTGATCGCCATCGCCGCCAGGTGCACGTCGACCGACTGCTGCTCGCCGGGGATCACAACCGCCGCTCCACCGGCAGCCTTCAAATCCTTGGCCAGCGAAGATAAAAACTTCTGCTGCACAGGCGTCCAAGGCAACGACATGACCGAACCGCCCGGCGCCCCAACCTGCGCAGCCAGCGCCCACGCAAAGGCGCCGATCAAATCCGCCTGCAGCGGCAGCCGATGCTCCGCCTTGAGCCCGGTGGTAGTCGACATACTCTCGACCGCGTACATCCGGTTCATGCCCAAGCTTGGTTCCGAGGAGCTCGTCCCCTGCGCCAGCTTCCGCTTGCGCGCGTAGTCCCCAGCCAGGCGATGAAAGCCCGGGTGTGTGATGCCGGTCAAAAAATCCGCATCGAGCGACAGAATCACGTCGGCCTGGTCAAGCCGGTACTGCGCATCCGCGTAATCGCCAAAGGCCCGCTTCGCTGCCGACCGCGCCGAGTCGCGATTGACCGGCTCCCACTGCACAAACTTCGCCTGCGGGTACGCAGCCTGCGCCTTCTTCCACTGCGCCGCAAGCGTGGGCGAGGTCACGGTCTCCGACAAAAAGTAAAGCCCCTGCCCGCCAGACGCTTGCTTGATCGCGAGCATCGACTGGAACTGCTCGAGGAAATCAGCCCAGCTGCGCGTCTCCCCGCGATAGGTGATCTTCTGCGCGCGGTCCGGGTCATAGAGCCCAAGCAGCGTGCCCTGGGTCATCGCATCCGAGCCGCCCCGGGTCACCGGGTGCTCCGGGTTGCCATCGAGCTTGATCGGCCGAAAGGCATCGCTCTTGACGATCAACGGCACCGCGCCTGTCGGAAAAGGATGCGCGGTGGCAAAGAAGATCGGCTTCGACAGCACCAGGTCTTCCGGCGCCTGGACGTAGGGATAGATCGCCTCATCCGGCTGCTTGGTGCAGCCAGCCAGCCCGGCAAGCGCCATCGACGCCCCGGCCAGCTTCAGAAAGCTGCGCCGCGTCGTCGGATCGATCCACTCGGAAGCCTGGCGCGGAAACTCTTTCTCCAACAACTCCGAAAACGCAGGCGTGTCAGCCAACTCCTCGGCAGAGCGCCAGAAGTGCCGCCCTGAGGTGCTCTTCAACTTGGCACGCACCTGCTCGAGCGTCAGCGGCGCCCCTGCCTGCATGGTTTCGTTCCGCTCTGTGACCTGCTCGTTCCGTTTCTGCGTGGTGCTCATATCGGTCCCGTGTTCAAACTCTGCGTTGCGGCTGGCCGGCTGGCTGTACGGATTAGCGATGGCACACCTCGCAGCTGGAGAGATCGCGCGCCGAACGAATGTTGTAGTGCTGGATGAGGAAGCCGCCCAGCGCCTGCTGCGAGGTGAACTTGACGTACTTCGCGCTGCTGAGCGCCGCCGCCACCTTCATGCTCGCCGGCGCGTTGCCGGCCACCGCAGAGGTCGCATTCGCGTCCAGATTCATCGTCTGGCTGCTCTCACTCACAAACTGCCCGTGCAAGCCCACCGGCAGCCCGGCACTGGGCATCGAGAGCGAAGCCTGGTTCGGGTTGCTGGCCGCCTCACCGCCGCCGGCCTGCGGCGGCGTGGACACGCAGCTGACCGTCTGCGCGGTCGGGATCGCCGAGTGCCGCCCACCATTGTCAACCGACTTGCACCACACCGGCTTCAACAGGGTCGGCCCCGTCCAGGCCATGTTGTAGATCTCCCCCACCGGGCGCAGGTTCACCGCCGGGTTGCGGTGGCAGTTCAGGCACCACTCCATCTGCAGCGTGTTCTGCTGGTACATGATCGGCATCTCGTCCACACGCCCGTGGCACGACGAGCAGCCAAGCCCCTTGTTCACGTGGATCTGATGGTTGAAATACACGTAATCCGGCAGGTCATGCACGCGCGTCCAAGGCAGAGATGCCCCGGTAGCCCAGCTCTGGCGCACCGGCTCGAGCAGATTCGCGTTCGTCCAGATCTGCGCGTGGCAGTTGATGCACGTCTTGGTCGGCGGAATACCCGCGTACGCCGCCTTCTCGACCGAGGTGTGGCAGTACTGGCACTGCAGGCCGAGCCCCTGCACGTGGTGCTTGTGGCTGAACGGAACAGGCTGATCGGCGCGTTGGCCTTGCCGCGTCACCCAGGGAGAGCGCTGCAGCTGGTCGAGCGTCAGCCCGAGCGCGATCACAATGAGCCCGGTTAGCACCAGGCTCATACGGGCCAGTGCGTTCGAGCTGCGGTCAAAGATCTGCGGCATGCGATCTGTCCCTTACTTGTGCTTGTGGTTCCGCTTAAAGGTTCGGCTTGCGCGTTCGTGGTCGGGTGAACCGGAGCCGTCGAGCTAAGGCCTTCCGCTTCCTACTTTCCTGAGAAGAATCACTATAGCCACGGGACGATGCAAACGGCAAGCGAGAAGCTCGCCGCCTTACGGACTACCCTATTGATGGCATGGCAACCTGCTGATCTCGCCGTAGATAGCGAACAATGGCGGCCGTGTAGCCGAGCCCACGCAACGAAATAGGCCACCATAAGACGGTACTTTCGTGCGATTGGCAGCGACCACGCCCACCTGCGCTACACTCGCGACGGTGAGGCACTGACGATCCCAACCAGACACGAAGAATCTCGCTCAACGAGTCGCCAACCAGTGAGTCGCCAACCAAAAGTCATTCACATTCGCTAACCATGAGTCGCCAACCATGAGTCGCCAACCATGATGGATGGACGCCGTCCGGTTCGCTACGATGCCGAGCAAGCCTGCCGTGCGCTCGCCGCGGCCGACCCTAGACTCGGCCTGCTCATCGAGCAGGCGGGCCCCTTTACGCTGCGGCTCAAGAGCCAGCACTCACCCTTTGAAGCGCTGCTCGAGTCCATCCTCTACCAGCAGCTCCACGCCAGCGCCGCCTCCGCCATCCTGCGCCGCCTTTTAACCCTCTTCGGCGAGATCCACCCGACGCCCGAGCTCCTGCTCGCGCAGCCGGACGAAGCATTGCGCTCAGCCGGCCTCTCGAAGAACAAGATGCTCTCGCTCCAGGACCTCGCCCGCAAGACCCTCGACGACACGGTACCCACGCTCGCCCAGATTCGCCGCCTGCCGGACGAAGAGATCGTGGCCCGGCTGTCCGCGGTACGCGGCATCGGCGTATGGACTGTCGAGATGCTGCTCATCTTTCGCCTGGGCCGGCCGGACGTTCTGCCCGTCACCGACTACGGCGTACGCAAGGGCTTCGCGTTGACCTTCAAGCGGCTGCCCCGCGCGGTCGCGCTGAAGTCGCAGCCCTTCGACGCCAGCCTGCTCGCCAAACCAGCGGAGATGGAGCGCCGCGCCCGCAAGTGGCGGCCCTGGCGCTCGGTCGCCAGCTGGTATCTGTGGCGCGCCTGCGATCTCCACGGCAAGCCCAGCCCGCCCCCGGAGTGATGGTCCGGAGTGATGAATCGGATACGGGTCCCCAGCCCATGCGCGGCCGCATCTTCCAAGCCGGGTCGCAACCTTGTACGGTGAGCTGGTGAACGCTGCTGCGCTGCTTTTTCTCCTTCTCGGTACGTCGACCATTGCTCTTCATGCGCAGCTCAGCGGCAGGATTCAGGCAATCGCGGCGCGGGCGCATGGTCGCGTCGGCGTAGCATGTTCACTCCCGGGCACGCCGCTCGACTGCGATCTGAACGCTACCGAAGGCCTGCCGATGCAGTCGGTCTACAAGCTGCCGATTGCCATGGCAGTCCTGCATACGGTCGAGACCGGCAAGCTCAGTCTCGCGACCAAAGTGCCGTTTCTCAAAAGCGACCTGATCTCACCCGACCAGGGCAGCCCGCTGCGGGACGCGCATCCGCAGGGCGGGGTGAGCGTGCCGGTTGAGGAGCTGCTGCGGCTCGCGGTTTCAGAAAGCGACGGCGTCGCCTCGGACATCCTGCTGCGCACCCTTGGCGGCCCGGCGGTCGCCGATCGCTACGTGCAGGGCCTCGGCATCCACGGTATGCACATTCGTGACCCTGAAAAGACGCTCGGGCGCGAGGTGCAGGCGCAGTATCGCAACGATGCCCAAGCGCTCTCGCTGGTGGCGCTGCTTCGCCTTTTGGCCGACCGCTCGCCGCTCACCCCGCAGCATACCGCGCTGCTGCTCGGCTGGATGACCAAGAGCGAGACCGGGGAACACCGGCTCAAAGGCCTGCTCCCTGCCGGTACCGTCGTCGCGCACAAGACCGGCACCTCGGGCAGCACGGACCGGGTAAACAACGCGACCAACGATGCCGGGCTGATCACCATGCAGGATGGCCGCAAGCTGGCAGTCGTGGTCCTGGTGACGGACTCGCGCGAGGCCCAGTCAGTTCGCGAGTCGGTCATCGCCGCGATCGCGCGAGCCATCTGGCTGGCCGGGGCTCATACCGCAGCTTCCACCAAGGTCTCGTCCCAAGGTAATGTCGCCCGAGCCCCGACCTGCGGTTAACTTCACCGGGGTTTGCTCCGCCTTTGCTCTAATGGTCACGAGACCCCTATGAGCGAAGCCGCATCCCCGACCAGCAACCGCTACCTCTGCGTCCACGGCCACTTCTACCAGCCGCCCCGCGAAAACCCCTGGCTCGAGATGGTCGAGACCCAGGACTCGGCCGCGCCCCACCACGACTGGAACGAGCGCATCACCGACGAGTGCTACGCGCGCAATGGCTGCTCCCGCATCTTGAACGACGCAGGCGAGATCGTCCACATCGTCAATAACTACGCCCGGATGAGCTTCAACTTCGGCCCCACCCTGCTCTCCTGGATGAAGGACCAGGCGCCGCTCCCCTACCAGTCCATCCTCGACGCGGACCTCGAGAGCCGCAGCCACTTCAGCGGTCACGGCTCGGCGCTCGCCCAGGTCTACAACCACATCATCATGCCGCTGGCGAGCGAGCGCGACAAGCGCACCCAGATCGCCTGGGGCCTGGCCGACTTCGAGTCCCGCTTCGGCCGCAAGCCGGAAGGCATGTGGCTGGCCGAGACCGCGGTCGACACGCCAACCCTTGAGCTGCTCGCCGAGGCCGGCATCCTCTACACCATCCTCGCCCCCAACCAGTGCGCCGCCGTCCGGCCACTCACGCAAGCCTCAGAGTGGCGCCCCACGCAAGACGCCTCCGTCGACCCGCGCCAGCCCTACCTCGTCCGCCTGGCCAGCGGCCGTTCGATCACGATCTTCTTCTACGACGGCCCGCGCTCCCGCGCCATCGCCTTTGAGCGGCTGCTCGACTCCGGCGAAGGCTTCGCCCGCCGGCTGGTCAGCGGCTTTGACCAGGGCGCTGACCCCGGCGAGCCGCAGCTGGTGCACGTCGCCACCGACGGCGAGAGCTACGGCCACCACCATCGCTTCGGCGAGATGGCGCTCTCCTACGCGCTCGCCTACGTCGAAGAGCACCACCAGGCCACGCTGACCAACTACGGCGAATACCTGGAGCGCTTCCCTCCCACCTGGGAGGCGCAGATCGCCCAGGACACCAGCTGGAGCTGCGCGCACGGCGTCGAGCGCTGGCGCTCGGACTGCGGCTGCAATGGCGGCAAGCAGGGCTGGAACCAGCGCTGGCGCGCGCCCCTGCGCGAGGCGCTTGACCATCTGCGCGACGGGCTGCTGCCCCTTCTGCGTGAGGTCGCTGCCGGCCTCTTCGTAGACCTCGACCGGGCCCGCAACGCCTACATCGCGGTGGTGCTCGATCGCGAGGAGCTTGAGCCATATCTCGCCGCCCACACCACGCACACGCTCGACACCGAGCAGCGGCGCATCGCCCTCAAGCTGATGGAGCTCGAGCGCCACGAACAGCTCATGTACACCAGCTGCGGCTGGTTCTTCGACGACATCGCCGGCCTTGAGACCGTCCAGATCATCGCTTACGCGGCGCGCGTTCTGCAACTCGCCCAAGACCTGTTTGGCGCGCGCGGCAAAGCGCTCGAAGAGCACTTCCTCGCGCGCCTCGGCGATGCGCACAGCAACGTGGCGGAGGAAGGCAGCGGGGCCGATATCTACCGTCGCCGCGGGGTCGCCCTCGAGGTAGGTCTCGAGCAGGTCGCCGCCCACTATGCCATCTCGTCTATCTTTTCCAGCTATCCGGAGAAGGCCGAGCTCTTCGCCTACACCATCCGTCGCCTCTCCGGCGAGCTGATCAACAGCGGCCGCGGACGCCTGCTCACCGGTCAGGCCGAGATCGTCTCCCGCTACACCGAGGACACCGAGCGCGTCGTCTACGCCGTGCTGCACTTCGGCGATCTCAACATAGCGGCCGTCGTCAAGCGCTACGACCCCGCCCAGGCTGCGGAGCACGCGAAGTTTCTCCTCGACGCGCGGCAGGCGATCGCGAGCCTCGATCTGCCCGCTGTCCTGCGGCTCTTCAGCAGCACCTTCGGATCAGAGAACTACTCCATCCGCTCGCTCTTTGCCGATGAGCAGCGCCGCATCGTGCAGCTGCTGCTTACCGAGACACTGGCAGAGGTGGAGCAAAGCCTGCTGCGCATCTACGAAGAGCACGCGCCGCTGCTTCACTTTCTCTCGCAGACAGAAGTACCGCGGCCGGCTTCGCTCGATGTCGCGGCAAGCTTCGCGATCAATCTCAAGGTCCGCCGCGCGCTTGAAGCCGAGCCGCTCGACGTGACCCGCGTGCAGGCGGCGCTCGCGCTTGCCGAGACCGACCACATCAAGCTCGACGCGGCCAAGCTAAACTTTGTCGTCGATCAGAGAATGACCGCCGCCATGCGTGCGCTGCAGGCTGCGCCCCGCATCCCCGGCGTGCTTGACCAGGCAGTGGCCGTCGCCACCGCCGCACGCACGCTGCCCTTCGCGGCCAACGTGTGGCAGGCGCAGAACCTCTGGTACCAGATCTGGAACCAGGCGCGCAAGGGTACCGCGCGCCGGGCCAACGACAAGGTCGCCGGGGAATCGCTCTTTGCCAACTTAGGCTCGCTGCTCTCGATCGCCGTCGCGCAACTGCCGGCGGATACGCGGGTTGGTACCGGCAAGTAGCAAGCTGCTCGCGAGCTTCCGGACATATGTATCCACGCATGTGACATATAGCCGGAGACTCGCGGCAAGAGAAAGAAGGAAAGCGATGAGCGCACACTCGGTACGACGTATGATCTCGAGCGCGGCTGCCATGCTGGCTCTGGGCAGCACCCTGGCCCTAGCCCAGTATGGACCCCAGTATGGCCCGCCGCCGGGACCGCAGTACGGACCGCCTCCGCAGCAGCAGCAGTGGGATGACGCCCACTGGGGCAACGGGCCGCAGGGTTACGCGGAGTACTACCAGGAGCAGGGTCGACCAAACTTCGGCGCACGCCGCGGCTACAGCGTCGGCTATGAGATGGGTGTGAGCGATCGGCGCACCGGCCACAGCTACCGGCCCACGCACCTGGACGAGTTCAAGCATGTGCCGGGCACCCCGTACGGTGTCCCGAGGGATGAGTTCAAGCACTTCTACCGGGAGGCTTTCGTGCGCGGCTACCAGCGCGGCTACGGCGGCTAGAGGATTTTCACAGTAAGTGTCATAGGCGAACATCCATAGGTGTGGCTTTTCCTTAAAGAAAAGCACGTAGAGTGGATCTGAGCGGCTCACAGCAACTGTAAAAATGCTTTAAGTCTCAGGGATACTTCAAAGTAAGTCGAGAGACTGAAGAAAGCTGCGGCTGTCGTGCGAACCTGCACAGACGCTGCAGCTTTTGCTTTCGAATCAACCGACCTTGCAGGCGAGCGTCCGCGCGTGCTGATTTACGATCGCCAGCGCAACGTAACCGGCCCCTGCAGTGGATGCTTGAACGGGACCCCGCTGCGCGCGCTCTCCAGCCGTGCCTGCTTCAGCGCGAAGTACCACTTCGCCGGCCGGTCCGCATCGTCGATCAGCATCAGCGTCGGATCATACTTGAGCCCCTCGGCCTGCTGCACCATCGTCGCCTGGTCCTGGCCAACAAAGCGCTTGCCAAAAAACGTAGCGATCGCTGTGACAAAAGGAACTGCATAAAAAATATTCCACGCCGCAACCACATCGATGCGGCAGGCAGACGCAGTCGTCGGGGTCACTGTGGTGATGCTCGAGAACCATTTAGCCCCGCAGCGAATCGTCTCGATCCGCCGGTTCGGCAGCACAAAGTCGATGGTGGTCGTAATCGGCTCGCCATACACACCAAGCAATTTGTAAGGCGCACTGTTACCAGATGGCGTATGCGCGGCCATCCGGAAACCTTGCTCGATTGGCTCAAAGTGCTTCGCCTTTTCGTGGATCGAGGCCTGCTTGCGCCACCACCACGACTGGTGCACAAAGGGCCCGTGCGCCGGGTCCATCAGCCCGATGATGCCGTGGTCCACGTTGCAGGGCAGCTCCGCGGTCAGGTGCGCCGAGCGGTAGCGCTCCGAGAACTTCGGCGTCTCCGGCACCGGCCGCAGCCCGCCCTCGCCGGCCCTCACCCTGCCCGTGCCGGGCTCCGGGAGATACACCCACGCATAGCCGTCGCGCTCCTCGCAGGGGAACGCCGTCCCGTAGATCCGGGTCGGGTCGAGCGTGTCGTGGCTGGTCAAGGACGGGATGCTGGTGCACTGGCCGCTCACCGGCTCAAAGGCCCAGCCGTGGTACTTGCAGACCAGCGCCTCCCCGTCAAACCACCCGCAGGAGAGCGGAATGCCGCGATGCGGGCAGCTGTCGCGCATGGCAAAGAGCCGGCCGCCCGCCGTGCGCCCAAGCACTAGTGGAACGCCCATCAGTAAAGTTGTCCCGAGCGTCTTGCCACGCAGCGACGAGCTCCGCATCGCCGGGTACCAGTCGTTGTAGATCAGGGTCGCGGCAGGACCTGCAGTCGGGGCAGCCGGAGCCAGGGTAACGAGCTGTGTAGTCATAGAGGGCTCTCCCATCATAAAGCTCGGCGCTCGGTGCAAACTTCACCGCGATACATGCGGCTTCGCCTGATCGAGCGGCTTGGCCGAGCAGCCTGATCGAGCGGCTCAGGCGAGCGCTTCCTGCAGCGAAGGCTGGTTACCGCGCGAAACTGCACCCGTTTGCCCATGCTGGCGGGCCACGCTGCCATGCCGCTCAGGGCTCGCGCGTCAGCAGGCCACCCCGCAGCCGAAGCCGCTCGCCGCGCCAGAGTACCGTATCCTCGGCGTAGCTCCACGCCCACAGCGCCAGGCCCACGCAGTCGCGCAAAGGCAGCAGCCATAGATCGCGCAGCACCTGCCGGTCGCCGAGAATGCCGACCCCAACCGTCAGCGCCACCGTCACACGTACAGCAAGCACCAGGCTCAAAAGGGCCACGCTCGCCAGGCTCACTCCGCTCGCGACCAGGTTCAACAGCCCCCAGGGCACTGCATAGGTGAGAGCCAGGCCAACATAGCCCGCACGTCGCGAGTCGCGGACCGCGCGCGCCCAGCGCAGCTGGTGCGACCAGAAGCCGCGCAGGCTGTACGCCGGCACCGAGGTTGAAACAACTTCGGCCGACAGCACCACCCGGTAGCCGGCCCGGCTGAGCCGCACCCCCAGCTCGTAGTCATCAGCCAGGTGATTGACCAGCGGCTCCAGACCCCCGACCGCCTCGAGCGCCGACCGCGTCGTAGCCAGCGTAGAGCCGAGGCCGAAATGAAGACCCCGCTCCAACAGACGCGCGGTCAGCACGCCCGGAAAGAAGTCGGTCGCAATCGCGAGCGCTTCCAGCCGCGAGCCGAGGGTCGGCCTGGCGCAGCCTTGGTGGCCGTGTGCCTGCCCTCTGTACGGCGCGGTCACCAGGCCCACCGGCGCCCGCAGCAATGCCTGCGAGCTGGATCGATCTGCGATTGAAGCTGCAGAGCTCGAAGCCTGTGCGCCAGGCTCTACGGGAACGACCGTGCCGAACGCAGTGTCGTACGCAGCGCCAAACGAAGCGCCAAACGAAGCCATGATGCGCTCAAGGTAACGGGGCCCGACAGCAATATCCCCATCGCTGATCAGGATGTGCTCGTAGAGAGCATGCGGCAGCATCTGGCTCAGGTTGCTCACCTTGCCGTTGGCCCCAAGTCTCTCCGGGCAATGCACAATGCGCAGGCTGCAATCGGGAAAGGCCACGCGCAGCTGCTCGATGACTGCCACGGCAGGATCAGCAGGATCGCTCAGGCCGAAGAGGATCTCGTAGGGTGCACGGTACTGCTGGCGGCAGTGGCTCGCAAGAGCCTCATAGAGGCTCGGGTCTAGGCCTTTCAGCGGCTTGAGGATGCTGACCGGGGGCAACGCGCCGACGACTGGCGCAGCGCGGTCGAGATCCCGCAGAAAGCTGCGTGCAGCCCATAAAGCAACGCAGCAAAACGCCAGGCCGGCAAAGGCCATCAGCGTTGTCAGCAGCGCAACCATGGCAGCGAGCATTGTTACCAGTGTAGCGGCGTGAAGAGAGAACAGCGGCGCACGGGCTGCTGCGTCCTCAGCGTATCTTCTGCAGCACCGGGAGCCCCTGCTGATAATCCCGCACCCCGGCCCACACACCCCGGCAGCGCGAGAACTGCAAGCGCAGCAGGCGCCGGGCAAAACGCGCCGCCAGAAACAGGAACATCGCCACCGGCGGCGCCGGCGAGTGAAGCTTCAGAATCCTCAACCCGGATGTGGTGAAGTAGCGCTCCAGGATCGGCTTGGGCCCGCCTGTACTCGCACTTACTTTATGCAGCACCTTCGAGTCAGGCGCGGCAGCAAGCCGCCATCCCTTTTCGCGCAGCCGCAGGCAGAGCTCGGTCTCTTCCAGGTAAAAGAAGAATCCTTCGTCCAGCAGTCCCACCTCGCGCAGCGCCTGCGCGCGAATCAGCATACTGGCGCCGTAGAGCGCGTCAAACCATGCATCGCTGCGGGGCTCGGTGCTGTTCCGCGCGTAGCCGACCCACAGGTTGACCCGCGCCCCCGCCCAGGCCTGCACCGTCGATGGCCGATCAGCGTAGTAGCAGACAGAGGCGACCGCCCCGATCTGCCGATCAGTCTCGGCTTTTACGACCAGCTCTTGGAGCGCAGCAGGCGCCGGGAGCGTGTCGTTGTTCAACAGCCAGATAAATTCCGCACCCTCGGCGAGCGCATGCCGGATGCCGACATTGTTGCCCCCTGCAAAGCCCAGGTTGCTGCCGCTCTCCAGCAACAAAATGTCAGGGTGGGCAGCGCGGATCCTCGCCACCGAATCGTTCGAAGAGCCATTGTCGACGACAACCACCTGCAAGTGAGGGTAGTGCCCAGCCTTCAGCGCGTCGATGCAGGCCACTGTATCCTGCCACCCATTCCAGTTCAGCAACACGCAGCTTACTTTTGGATAGGTGTCGTGGTCGGCCATGGACTCTTTCCTAGACATGCTACCAGCACGCCTCCCCCCCCTCTTCCCGCCCCCGTCTCGAGATAGACATCCTGCCGGCAGGCTCGCCTCAGGTGTGCCTGGCAGAAAAGCTGCGAGCCTTCCGCGCGCGTGCACATTCCGCGAAGAGAGCCCCCAGACAAGGGTCTTATTTCGCTGGCATTGCTGTCGAGCAACGTTGATACTGGCCGGGATACTAGCCGGGAGAAACCTGGCATGTTCAAGCTGGGGCCTCTTTCTCAAGGTGCTGCGCACCCGGCTCCTGGTCGCGCCCGGCCTCACCCTGCTCATCGGGCCCGGCTCCAACGCAAAACAAGCGTGACAACTGCTGCTTTCTCTGTCACCTTTAGCACGCTCGTGAGTCTGATGAGTGCCGGCCCGTGGGCTCACTCCCGAGAGGAGGCGCCGTGAATCAAGCACTGAATCCAGCGTCGGTGACCCCGCAGCCACGCGTGAAGCCGAGCATCCGGCTCGAACAGAAGCACCCGCTCGCTCTGCGCTGGATGCACTGGATTAACTTTCCCGTGCTCTTCCTCATGGTCTGGAGCGGCTTGCTCATCTACTGGAACGACTCCGACAACGCTCACCAGCACCCGCACCGGGTCTATCGGCTCGGCATCGGCCACTTCACCCTCTTCCGCTTCTTCCCGGACTGGTTCTACACCAGGCTCAACGTTCCCTATCACGTCACCCAGGGGCTCGGGTACCACTTCTTTTTCATGTGGATCTTCGCCATCAACGGCGTGGCCTACGTGCTCTACACCGCGCTCTCGGGCGAGTGGCGCTTCCTGCTGCCGCAGGCCCGCAGCCTGCGCGACGCCCTCGCCGTCACTCTCGTCGACCTGCACCTGCGCAAGAGCCTGCCCCCGCAGATCAAGTACAACGGCGCTCAGCGTATCGCCTACACCTCGGTCGTGCTGATGGGCGCAGGCATGCTCGTCACCGGCCTCGCCATCTATAAGCCAACCTCCACCCACTGGCTCACCACGCTGCTGGGCGGCTATGAGATGGCCCGCTGGCTGCACTTCTGGATCACCTGGGCCTTCCTGGGCTTCTTTCTGATCCACATCCTGCAGGTCGTGCTCGCCGGCTGGAATAACTTTCGCTCCATGATCAGCGGCCTCGAAGTGCGCCACGTCAGTGCGCCCTCGATCGAGGCGGAGCGCCGCAAATGGTAGAGCCCGTCAGGAACAATGCCAAGCCCTCGTCCAGCCCTCGCCCCGAGCCGCAAAGCCAGCCGCAACTCGAGCCGCAACTCGGATTACAAACCGACGCCGAGGTCCTGGCTCGCTCGCGCCGGCATACCCGTCGCTCCTTTCTGGCAGCCGCGGCGAGTGTCGCGGCCGGTTACGGCGTCTACCGCTACCTCCAAGATGGACCGCAGGAGAACATGCAGCCCACGCCTCTCGAAGAGGCCTACCAGGCCAACGCCGCTATCTCGCGCGCGCTCTTTCGCGAGGACGTGCTGGCGCCTACCTACCCGCTCAGCCGCGCTGAGACTCTGCGCGTCAACGGAGTCGTCGGCCTCAAGCAAGACCTGATCCTGGAGACCTGGCGCCTGCAGCTTGTCGGCATGCGCGACGCGGCCCGGCACCCCCTCTACGTGAGCGACGTCACGGCCTGGGAGTACGGCTACCAAGCCACACCCGCGCCCGATACTCAGGATCAGGGTCAGGGGCACAATACCAAAGTCGACCCCCGAAAGGCCGGCCTCAACATAGCGGGGGCTGCGGCCCCAGGCAAGATGCCTCCGGCACCCGTACTCGACCCGACAAAAGAAGATGACAACCACACCGGGCGCAAGCCGCGCGGACTCGCCGAGGCCGGCGAGAGCGACTCTACCCTGCCGCCACGCACACCCGGCCTGCTGCTCAAGCTCGAGGACATCGTCGCCCTGCCGCGTCGCGAATTCGTCACCCAGTTCAAATGCATCGAGGGCTGGAGCCAGTACGTGCACTGGGCCGGGGTCCGCATGGCTGACTTCCTCGAGCAGTATCCTCCGCAGCCAACCGGTGGCAAAGCAGGTAAAGACCCGCGCTACGTCTACATGGAGACCCCGGACGGCGACTACTACACCGGCTACGACCTCAAGGCGCTGCGCCACCCCCAGGCCTTGCTGGTCACCGAGATGATGGGCGCACCGCTCACCCAGCCCCACGGCGCGCCGCTGCGCCTGCACATGCCCACCAAGTACGGCTATAAGCAGATCAAGCGGATCGGGCTGATCGCCTACACCAACGACAAGCCCGACGACTACTGGACCAAGCTCGGCTACGACTGGTACGCCGGCCTCTAAATCGAGGCTCGTGCCCAGCGCCACACTCTTACAGCCTTCGCAGAGTGGCCGGCTCCAGGCTGGCCGCCATCGCGATCCCGCTGCGCGAAATGTTCGCTTCCAACCGCAGGCCGGCTTCATCCAAAGACGGTCGGCACCGCAACGAAGCCGGCTGAGAAACGGAGAAGCAGAATGGCAGACGCAGAAAAGCTGGGCGGCACCTTCACCCTGCCCGGCACAGAGATCACCCTGCACCGCATGGGCTACGGCGCCATGCAGCTTGCCGGGCCCCACGTCTTCGGCCCACCCCGGGACCATGCCGCAGCACTCGCGGTGCTGCGCGAGGCAGTCGAGGCCGGCATCGATCACATCGACACGTCCGACTTCTACGGCCCGCACATCACCAACCAGCTCATCCGGGAAGCCTTGCACCCGTATCCCGCCAACCTCACCCTGGTCACCAAGGTGGGCGCCAAGCGCGGCGAAGACGGCTCCTGGAACCCGGCGCAGAGCCCGGCCGAGCTCACCAGCGCGGTACACGACAACCTGCGCAACCTGGGCGTGGACGCGCTCGAAGTGGTCAACATGCGCATGATGGGCCGCAACCCGCAGCCTAGCGAAGGCTCGCTTGAAGAGCAGTTCAGCACCCTCGCCGAGCTGCAGCGGCAAGGCCTCATCCGCCATCTCGGCCTAAGCCACGTGACCGCGACCCAGATCCGGCAGGCCCGCGGTATCGCGCCCGTGGTCTGCGTGCAGAACCTCTACAACCTGGCCATTCGCCACGATGATGCGCTCATCGATGAGCTCTCCGCGAGCGGCATCGCCTACGTGCCCTACTTTCCGCTCGGCGGCTTCACTCCTCTGCAGTCCGCCATCCTGACCGAGGTGGCCGAGGAGCTCAACGCCACACCCTTGCAGGTGGCTCTCGCCTGGCTCCTGCACCGCGCGCCGCATGTGCTGCTCATCCCGGGCACCTCCTCGATCAAACACCTGCAGGAGAACCTGGCCGCTGCCAGCCTCACGCTCTCCCCGGAGATCCTGGAGAGGCTGCACTCGATCGGCGCTGCGGCCACCGCGTAGCGTGAAAGGCCGGTGCGCTTCCCGCGTACCGGCCTTTCCCTTAAGCCGGATCTGGACCTGAATCTGGACCCAACCCTATCTGCCGCGTGCAACGCTCGCAATAGGCGCATGATCCACCCTCCATCTAGACCGCCCGGGTCTGCAGCGCTGCCGCTCACGAATCAAATCTCCTAGAAGCCGGCCACCCTAGCAAGGGTTCGCTCTGCCTTTTTGCCCGGCACCTTCGCTCGGGTTGGCTTTTCGTTGCACCGCACAAGGCTCTGCACCCGAGCCCGCACGCAAAGCTTCGTAGCTCTATGCTTGAGGCAGTAGCGCTGCCGGACCCCGGCTGCCGCTTGTCCAGACAGGTAGTCCAGGCAGGGAGACCATTGCGCGAAATTATCGATCTTCCGGCAAAGCCACGCCGCTCGCGGAATTTACTTTTCGTCCTTCCCGTCATGGCAATCCTGCTGCTCAGCGGTGGCCGCCTGCTGACCTTCTACGTGGATGCCCTGTGGTTCCGCTCCCTCGGCTACACGGCAGTCTTTCTCAAGACCCTCGCGCTCGACTGGAGCCTGTTCTTCCTCTTCTTCGCGCTGACCTTTGCTCTGCTCTTCGGCGCCTTTCTGTTGCTGCGCGAGCCGCACTCCGGCTACGGCGCACTCGTTCGCTCTGTGCTTATCAATGGCCAGCCCATGACCATCGACATCGGCCGATGGCTCAAGCCCGTCGTGCTGGTCGCGTCCCTGTTCATCGCCTGGGTGAGCGCTTCCTCCATCTCCGCCGACTGGCCGACCTTTGCGCTCTGGCTCTATCGCCCGCATACCGCCGGCATCAGCGATCCGGTCTTGCATCGGCCACTCAACTTCTACCTGCTCACGCTGCCCGCCTGGCAGCTGCTGGCCGACTGGGTCACGGCCTTGGCAGTCCTGGTGCTCGCCATGGCAGGCGGACTCTACGCGCTGCGCAGCGGCTCCCAGCTGCGCGACCTACGCGACCTGCGCTTTGCCGGCGAGAGCGCGCGATGGCGGGGTATCCAGGCGGCCGTGGCTTTCTTGCTGCTCGCCTTCTCCTTTCGCGTGTGGCTCAGCCGCTTCAGCCTGCTCATGGGCGAGCACACCATCTTCTCCGGCGTCACCTTTACCGACGCCCACGTCGATCTCCCCGGCCTGCTCCTGCTAAGCGTCCTGCTGCTCGGTGGCGCGATCTTCGCCGCGTACAGCGCGGCCCGCAACCTGAGCGCTCGATGGATCGCGATCGCCATCCTTCCCGGCGTCCTGGTCTACGTGGCGATCCAAATCGCGGATGCGGCGGTGGACACCTTCATCGTCAAGCCCAACGAGCTCGTCAAAGAGCAGCCCTACATCCGCAACAACATCGAGGCCACCCGCGCCGCCTACTCGCTGGACACGATCGTCGTCAGACCCTTCGCCGCCGGCACCACCGTCGCCGATGCCGATGCCGCCAACAACCAGCCCACGCTCGACAACATTCGCCTCTGGGACGCGCAGGCCCTGCAGGACACCCTCCGCCAGATCCAGGAGATCCGCACCTACTACGACTTTCCCGGCATCGACATCGACCGCTACACGCTCAACGGCCAGCTGCGCGAGGTTATGCTCGCCACCCGCGAGCTCAGCACCGGTAAGCTGCCCGAGAGCAGCCGCAACTGGATCAACGAGCGGCTCATCTACACCCACGGCTACGGGGTGACCATGAATCCGGTCAACGGCTTCACCGCGGAAGGTTTACCAACCCTGCTGCTCAGCAACATGCCCGTGCAAAGCACGGTACCCGGCCTCCACGTCGACCGGCCGCAGATCTACTTCGGCGAGATGACCGACTCCGACGTCTACGTCAAGACCCACCAGCAGGAGTTCGACTACCCGCAGGGCCAGGCCAACAGCCTCACCAGCTACACCGGCTCAGGAGGCATCGTGCTGGGCAACTGGCTGCGCCGCGTGGTGATCGCGCTCGAGCGTGGCGATGTGGCAAAACTGCCCTTCAGTGACGACGTCACCCCAGACTCCCGGCTGCTGATGCGACGCAACATCCAGCAGCGCGTGCTCACCATCGCCCCCTTTCTTACCCTCGACCCGGACCCCTACATCACGGTCGGCGAGGATGGCCGCCTGCGCTGGATCCTGGATGGTTTCACCTCCGCCAACACCTACCCCAACGCACGCCACTACGTTCTCGGCGACAACGATGTCAACTACGTCCGCAACAGCGTCAAGATCTCCGTCGACGCCTACGACGGCAGCGTCACCTTCTACGTCATGGACAGCGCCGACCCGGTGCTCGCCGCCTATCGCAACGTCTTTCCCACGCTCTTTCAGCCCGCTTCCGCCATGCCCGCCACCATGCGGGCCCATCTGCGCTACACCAACACCTTTCTGAAGCTGCAGGCCCACGCCTACGGCCTCTACCACATGACCGATCCCTCGACCTTCTTCAACCGCGAAGACCTATGGACCCCTGCCACAGAGTCCGCCGCCGACTCCACCGGCCAGAGCGCTACCGAGGAGATGCAACCCAACTACGTGCTCATGCACCTGCCCGGCGAGTCTGGCATGGAGTTCGTCAACATCCTCCCCTTCACCCCCAGCAATCGCAACAACCTCATCGGCTGGATCGCCGGACGCAGCGACGGCGCCAACTATGGCACAGCGGTTGCCTACAACTTCCCCAAGACGCGCCTCGTCGACGGCCCGTCGCAGATCGAAGCCCGCATCGACCAGAACGCGCAGATCAGCGGCCAGCTCACCCTGTGGAACCAGCAGGGCTCGCACGTCCACCGCGGTAGCCTGCTGGTCATTCCTACGGGCACTGCCCTGCTCTACGCCGAATCCATCTACCTGCAGGCCGACCGCAGCCCCATGCCCGAGCTGCGGCTGGTCGTCCTCGCCCTGCAGGACCGGCTAGCCTACGGCACCACCTTTGAGGCTGCCCTGTCCAGCCTCTTCAACGGCACCGAATCCTCCATCACCCAGCTCTCGCCGCCGCAAAGTGGCCCTGCCACGCCCGGCTCGACCATGCCTGGCTCGATGCCAGCGGGTCCAGCGACCCCGCCGGTAGCCACCGGCTCGGCGCCATCGAACGTGGCAACCGATGCTCGCGATCAAGAGATCCACCAGGCCGCGCAGGACCTCGCCGACTACCAGCGGCTGACCGCCCAAGGAAAGCTCGGCGAAGCGGGTGCGAAGCTCGACGCGCTGAAGGCCAGTCTCGCCCATCTTTCCAGCGGAAAAACCCACTGACCCTAGCGGCTGCAAACGTCGAGCCGCTGGAGGTGTTTCGATCCGGCACGACTCGCTGATCGCGGAAAAGATCAGCGTTTGTGACTGCTCACGCCGGCCACGCGCGTAAGCACTCTTCTAAGCTGACGAAGTTCTATATGCAGGTAACCTTTACAGCTTACCTGCATATGTGAAACGCTGATCCGGTGAGCAGCCGACACTCTTCCACTCAGATCACTCGCGCTTCCATGCTTGCTGCTGAGATTCGTACCGTATGCGGCAAGCTCAAGCGGCGTTTGCGCGAGCATGGCGGAAGCAGCGATCTCACCCCGTCCCAGGTCTCGATTCTTCTTCGACTCGAAACGGATGGCTCGGCTACGGTCTCAAGCCTGGCGCGGGCCGAAGGCGTTCGTCCGCAATCGATGAGCGCCGTGGTCCTCTCGCTGCAGCAAGCCCATCTGGTCAGCGGGGATCCTGACCCGAGCGACGGAAGGCAGACTCTGATCACCCTTACCCCCAAATGCCTGGCCTGGCTCCGAGAGGGCAGGGCTGCCAGACAGGACTGGCTCACCACAACCATCGTCGAAAAACTCTCTGCGCCTGAGCAGGAGAGGCTGCAGGCAGCGCTCGCAACGCTGACTCGGCTTGTCGAGGAGGAACGCACGGAAGCGCCAAGCTCCCGTGGCTTTCCATGAAGCGAAAAGCCACACGAACCGGCCCCTGGACCCACTCCATCCGCAGCAAACCGTGCAAACCCACTCTGCCTTCCGGAGAACCCCCGTATGCCGCTGACCACGCTCGACCCCAACACTGCGTTGATCGTCATCGATCTGCAGAAAGGTATCGTCGATGGAAGCTTCCTTGATCCCCTAGCCAGCATCCTCGATCGATCACGCGCGCTGATCGATGTCTTCCATGCGAAGAACCTTCCCGTCGTCCTGGTCAACGTGGCGGGCCGCCCGCCTGGCCGCACCGAACAGGGTTCGCGCAGCAACCTGCCCCGTTCCGCAGGGTGGGCTGACCTTCTGCCGCAGCTCGATCAGCAACCCGGCGACATCCTCGTCACCAAGCGGAGCTGGGGCGCTTTTGCGACCACGGATCTCGAAGGCCAACTCAAGTCGCGAGGCGTGACCCAGGTAGTCCTAACGGGAGTGGCAACCTCGGTTGGCGTCGAAGCGACAGCGCGCCAGGCCTACGAGCAGGGCTTCCACGTGACCCTCGCGCTCGATGCCATGACCGATCTGCGCGAGGAGGCCCATCAGTACAGCATCAGCCATGTCTTTCCCCGTCTCGGGGAGACAGCTTCGACAGAAGCCATTCTCTCGCTGCTGGAAAGCCAGTCGCAAAGATAGCTAGAAAGAAGGAACGCTTCCTCATGCATTGGGTCGTCCTCGTGTCGTATTTCTTTGCCGGCGTATTTGCAGCAAACGGCATTCCTCATTTCGTGGCCGGCATCATGGGTCACCCCTTCCAGAGTCCGTTCGCGAAACCACCGGGCAAAGGCTTTTCCTCCTCGACGGTCAACGTTCTGTGGGGCCTGCTCAACGCGGTCGTCGCCTACCTGCTCCTTGCCCGCGTCGGCGTCTTTGATCCCCGCGCTGCAAGCCACATGCTGGCCTTTGGTCTGGGTGTGCTGTTGATCAGCATCAGTCTCGCGCGTCACTTCGGCCAGTTCCACGGGGGCAACCTGCCAGGGCGCCGATGAGCAATCCGCTGGCCGGCACCTTTCGCTCCCTGCGCAGCTTTAACTTCCGTTTGTGGACGGCCGGCGGTTTGATCTCCAACATCGGCACCTGGATGCAGCGGGTCGCCCAGGACTGGCTCGTGCTCACACAGCTGACGCACCATGATGCGTCGGCGCTGGGCTTGGTCATGGGCCTGCAGTTCGCCCCGCAGCTTCTGCTCCTTCCTTGGACAGGTTCGGCCGCGGACCGCCTCGATCAGCGCAAGCTCCTGATGTTTACCCAGGCGACAATGGGCGTGCTCGCGCTCGGCCTGGGCTTGCTCACGCTCGCAGGGCTCGTCCGGCTCTGGCACGTGTCTCTGTTTGCGCTGCTGTCCGGCTCTGCCGCAGCGCTCGATGCCCCTGTCAGACAGACCTTCGTGGCAGAGATGGTAGGCGATGCGGATCTTACCAACGCCGTCGCCCTGAACTCCACTTCGTTCAACGCGGCCCAGATGATTGGTCCAGCCGTCGCCGGTTTGCTGATCGCCAAGGTCGGCCTGGGATGGGCCTTTATCCTGAACGGTCTCTCTTTCGCGGCGGTTCTTGTCTCGATGGCCTCCTTCCGGCTCTCCGAGCTGCGTACAAACGCCCGAGCGCATCGCACTGCCTCCGGCTTTCTGGAAGGGCTTCGCTACGTGCGGAGAAAACCGGACCTCAGGGCCATCCTGATCATGTTGTTTCTGATCGGCACCTTCGGCTCAAACTTTCCCATCTTTATCTCGACCATGGCCGTGGATGTCTTCCACTCCGACGCACGCGGCTTCGGCCTGCTCTCCTCCGTCATGGCCGTGGGCACCTTCTCAGGAGCCTTGTTTGCTGCCGGCCGGCAGAAGCCAGGCCTGGCGTCTCTCTTGGTGGGCGCTGGTATCTTCGGGCTCGGCTGCACCCTGGCCGCGCTATCGCCTGGCTACGGGTGGTTCGGTGTCGCTCTCATGATCCTCGGCGCAGCTTGGGCGATCTTCACCAACGGCACCAACAGCATGATGCAGCTCTCGACAGAACCAGCGATGCGGGGCAGAGTGATGGCCCTGCGAGTCGGCATTGCACTTGGAGGAACACCCTTCGGCGCTCCGATCATCGGCTGGGTCGCCAACCACTTCGGCCCCCGCTGGGCGCTTGGCATCGGCGCCATGTCAGGCTTCGCCGCCGCCCTGGTCGCCGTATGCCTTCTGCTCCGCCGAAGCGAGCCCCTGCTCGCCTAGCAAATATCTCCACTCACGTGCTTTGTCGGAAGAGACCGGAGTCCCTTTTTGACGAGCAACCCTGTCTGTCAATGGCACCTCCCGCTGACGCCGTCGCAATCCACCATCCACGGTCGCATCTGCTCTCCCCTTCGCACCTCACCCGAGAGATCACTCCCCCGGAACACACGGCGTCGTTCCCTCTCGGCTCCAGTCCGGCTTGCTTCCCTGAGGAGAGCTGAGAGCACTTTGGTCTCATCACGATCAATGGACAACCTGATGGGAAACTGTCTCTGGCGCGCCCGGTTTCTGGATGGATCTCTTACTCGCTGCAGCCTGTAGACGGACGGTCGTGCGGTCTGATCGCCCGCATGACACGCACCCCCGAAGCGATCGCAACACAGCGCACCTCGCTCCCGGCCTGCAGCGGAAGCACAGGCAACACCGGTTCTAGAGCCCCCTGAGCGTGCGCAAGTGAGCTGTTCTCGCGCGTTTGCTGCCGGCTCGGGTAGCTCGCCTGCGTGTCTGCGGCAAGGCTTGCTTGCCCGGCTCGGCCGGCAGCGGCGGCAGCCCCGCAAGCGCCAGCAGAACCTTGTTTGCCGCGTTGAACAGATTCAGGTGAGAGTCGCCCCTGCCCTCGGTGGCCGCCAGAAAGAGCGCAGCGCGGCGACTGTGATTGATCGCGATATAGGTGGTAAAGCCCGCGCCCCCACCGGTCTTTTCGACCAGCTCTGCATCTTTCCCGGGCCCCAGCACGTGGATCCATCCCAGCCCGATCCCGGTAGGCTCGCCCGCATGGTCAAGCCCCTTTTCGCTCACCAGGTCCTTGGGCAGCAGGTAGACCGCCTGCGCCGCCGCGCCTTGCCCAGCCAGACTTTGCCCAGCCAGACTTTTCCCGGCAGGACTTTGCCCGGCAGGACTTTGCCGAGCACCCTGGCCCGCAACCCCGTCCGCCCCCAGCAGGTACTGCAGCCACGTCCCCATGTCGGTCGCGGTGGAGTAAAGACCCGAGCTCCCGGCCGTGTTCTCCGTGGCCGTGCAAGGCCCTTCCTCGCCCGAGCCCACCAGCAGCCGCGCGCACTGGACCGCATCCGGAAACAGCGTCGTCCCATACATGCCAAGCGGCTTGAGCGTGCGCTCGTCCAGCAGCTTCGCGTACTGGGTGTGCGTCGCCGACGCGAGCGCATCGCCCAGAAAGTCAAAGCCGATATTCGAGTAGAGCGCTGCTGTGCCAGGCACGCTCGCCAGCCGCTGCCGGGGCAGCCAGCGCCAACGCGTCGCGTAATCCGGGTAAGTGAAGTGCGGCGTCCCGCGCGGCGCGCGGCCCAGCTCACGCGGCAGCCCAGAGGTGTGGGTCGCCAGATCCTCCAGGGTGATCGGGCCGCCGCGCTCCGGCACGACCATCCCCGGCGGCGCGTAGCGCCCGAGCGAGTCGCTGAGGCGAACCGCGTGCTGCTCGCTCAGCCTGGCCAGCAGGTCGCTGGTAAAGATCTTGGTCAGCGAGCACAGCCGCAGCAGCGACTCCCGGCCAGGCGCCTGCGCTGATCCGGGCGCGGTCTCCCCGTAGCCGCGAAAGAACGTCTCGTCCCCGCGAACCACCACCAGCACCATGCCCGTCGAGCCCGAGCGAACAAACAGGTCCTCGCCCAGCGCGCCGGCCGAGGCAAGCTCCGGCTGCATCGCCGGCGCGGGCAGCTCGGCAAGAGCAGGCGTAAGCATCAGCGCAAGCAAAACTGCCGACCATCTGCGCCGCATCCCCACGCTTCCGCTCGTCATGCTCACTTGGAGCAGTGTATCTACGGCAACGGGGCGCCGAGCTCCCTTTGACGAGGCTTTTCATCGTGGCTACCCAGGATGGCTATTCATCGCGCTACTCATGATGGCTACTCATCGTGGCTTTTCATTGTGGCCTCATCGTGGCTCCTTAGCGTGGCTTTCCATCAAGGCAAAGCCGCACGAGCAAATGCTCGCCTCACTTTACCTCGACCCACTTCACCTTGACCCACTTCACCTTCAGGAAGCCTCCTCCACCGCGTCACCCTCACCGCCGCTTGTGCGAGCATTCCAGCCGCGCACCCTTGATGCCCAGCGGCTTTTTCGGATCCCGCGACAGCGCATCCATCTGCATGGTGCGCTCCTCACCCGGAAGCAGCGTTGGCGAGCTATCGCTGGGAGGAGGCAGCCACCACCTTACTCCCGCCTGCACTTCACCCCAGCACTAGCCCGGTATGCAGCGCTGCCACCGGGCGCAGGGTTCTTCAGCCAACCCCCACACCGCGATCCTCAACGCTCGCACCTCCAAGCAAGCCGGCGCGCGCCGATCGGAATCGCAGCAGTGCTACTCATGGCGCCCGCCGCCGGCGCCCCGAAGCTGCGCGCCAGGGAAGCTTCTGCGAGATCCTCCTGCCATCCCGCGCCTCCAGCCCTACGTCCACCAGCATCCTCCCCTTATCCACCAGTTCGAGTTGCCCTTGCGTCGGACCGCGCGCTTTCTCGGCCCATCGGTCCGTGCCCCTCGTCAGTAAGCCCACAGGAGCCGCACGGCTGGCAAGCATGGCTGCGTACCCATTCGCACTTTTGTCACCGCAGATGAGGATTTCTCCAGCCGGCCCATATTGGAACTCTCTCGCGTGTTCGATTTCAGAACACTCTTGCGAGCCCCAGCCAACGCAAGTATCAAAGATCGGCGGCCCCAGGTAGAAACAGTCACGTTACCTGAGTGCCGGCTGCAGGTCTGACACGAACGCGCAAACTTGCCGATAGACAGCGAGGAAAAGGATCCAGCGTGCGCCCAGGTCAGCATCGTCAACCACGGTCAGGTCAGGACCGCGAGCCCAGCTCTCCCGGACGGCGCGCTGCCTTCGCCCTGGTTCCCCCAGCGCGAGGCAACTTGCCGGGCAGATTCCTGTGGCCCAGCCTGGCCGCGCTCGCCCTGTCACTGGTGGCGGGCTGCGGAGGGACCGCGGCCGTCACCACTCCCGCGTCGACTTCGACGAGCACCACAGCCACGTCCACCGGCACCAGCACCAGCACCAGCACCAGCACCGGCACCAGCACCAGCACCGGCACCAGCACCAGCACCGGCACCAGCACCGGCACCAGCACGGGCACCGGCACCAGCACGGGCCCATCCGCACCCGCGCCCGCGCCCGCACCCACGCCGCAGGTCAGCATCACCGGGCTCAGCCAGGTCCGTGCGGGTGCGGCCGTCCAGCTCAGCGCTGCAGTCACCAACACTAGCAACACGGCGGTCACCTGGCTGGTCAACGGCGTTCCAGGCGGAGTAGCAAGCGGTGCAGCGGCCGCAGGCACCATCACCGCCAACGGCGTCTACACCGCGCCGGCGCTTCCACCTGCGGCCGGCACTGTCCTCATCACGGCAAACACCCAGGCTGCGCCCTTGGCCACCGCCACCCAGGTAGAGTCAATCCTGAATCCTGTTCCCGTGCTGACCAGCGCCACGGCCGCACCCCTCTCGGTCTCAGCCTCCGAGCCCGCTTCCGCTACCGCCTACACGCTCGACCTGCACGGAACGGGCTTCCTCGCCTCGTCTCAGATCGAGGTCCAGCTTCAGATTCAGGCCGAGGACGGGGCAGCCGCAAGCACGCTCGCCACTACCTTCGTCTCCCCAACCGAGCTGACCGCCACTTTGACCGCCGCTCCCAGCGCGGCCACAGCCACCGTTGTGGTCGCGAATCCCGACCCGGGCACCGCCTCCTCTTCCCCCCTGCTGGTCACCCTCGCCACGACCACCGCGTCCGCCGCCGGGCGCCTGCTCGATCAGACCAGCTTCGGACCCACCCAGGCCGGCATCGCCCACGTGCAGCAGGTAGGGCTCGCCGGCTACCTGGCCGAGCAGTTCGCCGCCCCCCCCACGCCGATCACCCTCACGCCTGCCCAGCCCACCACCTGCACCGAGACCTACGTCTGCTTCCAAAGCCAGTGGTGGCAGCAGGCGCTTACCGGGCAGGATCAGCTTCGCGAGCGGGTCGCCTTTGCGCTGAGCGAGCTCTTTGTCGTCTCTACCGACCAGGCCGACGTGCCCTCGGTGATGGCCTACCACAACACGCTCGCAGCCGACGCTTTCGGCAACTTCTCAACCCTGCTCAAGGACGTGACCGTCTCGGCCGCGATGGGCCAGTACCTGGATGTGCTCAACAGCAGCAAGGCGCCTGCCGGCCAGATCGCCAACGAGAACTACGCACGCGAGCTGATGCAGCTCTTCACCCTAGGGCTGGTCATGCTCAACCCGGACGGTACCCCTGCTCCGGGCGGCGCGCCGGTCTTTACCGAGGATCAGGTAGGAGCCTTCGCCCGGGCCTTTACCGGCTGGACCTACGCCACCGCGGTAGGGGGCGTTCCAGCCAGGTTCCCCAACAAGACTCCCAACTACTGGGCACCGATGGTTGCCGTCGAGTCGGCGCACGACACCACCGCCAAGCCCCTGCTGCTCGCCACCACCCTGCCTTCCGGGCAAAGCGCGGAGCAGGATCTGGACGGCGCCCTGGCCAACATCTTCAACCATCCCAACGTCGGGCCCTTCGTCTGCACCCAGCTCATCCAGCACCTGGTCACCAGCAACCCTGAGCCGGCCTACGTCGAGCGCGTCGCCAACGTCTTCGCCAACAATGGCCAGGGCGTGCGCGGCGACATGAAGGCCGTCCTCACCGCCATCCTCACCGACCCGGACGCGCGTGCCGGCGACAGCGACGCAACCTACAACGGCGGCCACCTGCGCGAGGCCGTGCTCTGGACCACCGGCGTCATGCGCGGGCTCGGCTTCGTCAACACCAGCCCTACCGGCGACCACTCCAGTCCCACCAACGCCACCGCCACCCTCGGCCAGTCCCCCTACACCGCCGGGAGCGTCTTTGACTTCTTTCCACCCGACTACGTCGTTCCCGGCACCGCGATCAACGCGCCCGAGTTCGGCCAGGAAAACACGGCGACCTCGATCGCTCGTCTCAGCCTCGCCGAGCTGCTCGTCTTCAACCGGATAAGCGGCTACACAGTCGACCTCAGCGCCACCGGGCCGCTCGGCACCCTTGCCTCGGCGACCGGCGTCGCCCAGACCGATAGCGCAAATCTGGTCGACACGCTCGGCCTGATCTTTCTGCACGGCCAGATGTCCTCCGCGCTACGCACAGCCATCGTCAACCACGTCGCCACCTTGACCAATGTCGCGCAGCGAGTGCGCGTGGCGACTTACCTCGTGATCACCAGCAGCGAGTACAAGATCGAACACTAACCAGCAAGTCTTGGCGCGGGGCCGCCGGAGCGCCGGCGGCGCGACACGAAGCCGCGGTGGCACAACACTTAACGCCAGTGGCAGGACACTTACGGCCAGCGGCAGGACACTTACGGCCAGCGGCAGAACACCAGGAATGTGTGAGGAGACAAATGCTCGCAACACGTCGCAGCTTCATACGCAATGCTTCGCTCGCCGCCACAGGCAGCGCACTCGGCCTTTGCCCTTTTGGCGCCCTGAATGCTTTCGCCCAGTCCGGAGCCGCGGACTACAAGGCCCTGGTCTGCATCTTCCTCTTCGGCGGTAACGACGCGAACAACATGATTGTGCCCTTTGACACGGCCGGCTACAGCAGCTACTCAGGCATTCGCGGCCCGCTTGCGCTCTCGCAGAGCTCGCTCCTCCAACTCGGTCCTGCCCCGAACTTCGCCCTGAACGGCAACATGGCTGAGCTCGCCTCGCTCTTCAACAGCAATGCGCTCGCCGTGGTGGCCAACGTCGGCACCCTCACCCAGCCCACCACCCGGTCGCAGTTCCTCGCCGGCAGCGACGTACCCGACCACCTCTTCTCCCACCCCGACCAGCAGCTCGAGTGGCAGAACGCCGCCCAGAGCACCGGCACCACCACCGGCTGGGCGGGCCGCATCAGCGATCTGCTGGGCGGCACCTACAACAGCAACGCCAACATCCCCATGATCACCTCGGTCGCCGGCGACACCCTCTTCTGCAACGGTCAGAGCAGCACACCGCTCAGCATCGCGCCGGGGAGCACAGGCAATGCGCTCTGCTACGAAAACGGCAAGGAGTGCGCCGAGCAGCTCGAGCTCGCGCAGAGTTTTCTTACTCTCTCAAGCGGCGTCAGCCTCATCCAGGCAGATAACGCAATCACCAGCAGCGCCTACACTTACGGCAAGGTACTCACGTCAGCCGTCTCGAGCCTCAGCCCGCTCCAAACGCCGTTCCCAGCCGGCAACAACCTCGCCGCGCAGCTCAAGCAGATCGCCCAGATCATCCAGGCGCGCACCTCGTTCGGCGTCGGCCGGCAGATCTTCTTCGCCAGCCTGGGCAACTTTGACACCCACTCCAACCAGGTCGCCCAGCAGGGCGCTCTGCTGTCCGAGCTCAGCGGCGCGCTCTCAGCCTTCTACCAGGCGACCGCTGAGCTCGGCATCGCCAACCAGGTCACCACCTTCACCATGTCTGATTTCTCGCGGACCTTCCAGCCCAACTCCAACACCGGCAGCGATCATGCCTGGGGCTCGCACCACATGGTCCTCGGCGGCGCGGTCCAGGGCGGCCAGATGTTTGGCACCTATCCCACTCTGGCGCTCGGCGGTCCGGACGATTCAGGAAGCAATGGCCGCTGGGTACCCTCAACCGCCAGCGTGCAGTATGCCGCCACCCTCGCCAGGTGGTTTGGCCTCGGCGCCTCGCAGATGGCAGCCGTCTTCCCGACCCTGGGCAACTTCAACAACAGCCTGCTGAGCTTCGTGTAACCGCGCTCACAGCCGCCTGCTCTCGGCGCCGAGCCCTTTCAACCAAGCCGCATGCTCTGGCGCCGGAAGGCGCGCCCGCCCCCCACGAAGTGGGCGCCAGCCGCGTAGGCGGTCTTGTCTCTTGACTCCCCCGCCCTAACTAGCCCGTCGTCGATCCTCTGTCGCCGCAAAGACCACCGCCGCCTCGGCGCTTGAGTAGATCGAAGGCGAGACCAAGTGACCTCGGCCTCGCTCGAAGAGAAACCGTCGCACCCGATCCGTATTCGCCTCAAACGCCAGGTAGAACCCATACGAGACCGCCACCAGCACAGCATTGAGAGAGAAATAAACCAGCAGCGGCACCGGCGCCTTCGGCCAGGGACGCCACGGACGATTGATGCACGCGCAGAGAAAGACCGCGAGCGGCAGGTGCACCAGGTAGAGCGTGTAGGAGATGCGCGAGAAGAACCCTGCCACCCGGGGGTACATCCCCGTGCCCGCTCCAGCCTGCTGATGCAGCACCAGGTAGAGCACCAGCGCAAAGCAGAGCCCGACGATCCAGTCCGCCCAGTACACAGGCACCGCCACGCGGCGAACCATGACCAGCACAAATGGCAGTACCAGGGCCACCAGCCGCAGGCTGTTTCTTGCCGCACCTTCGGGCAGGCGCAGGGGCAGCAACGACACGGCCGCGCCCAGCAGCCAGATAAGGAAGAGCTCGTCGATGCTGCGCCCAGCCAGCGTCACAATGCCGGCCAGCCCCAGCCCGCAGATACACCGCTTCCACATCGCCCGCTTCGGCCACATCACCATCAGGCACAGCGGGAACGCGAGGTAGTACCAGAACTCGTTCGCAAGACTCCACAGCGAGTTGTTCGTTCCCGCGGTCGGCACCAGGATCGTCTGCAGAAAAAACGCGTTGCCCGCAATCACCGGCCACCCCAGCCTGGCTGCGATGTGGGCGGGGACCAGGGTCTGCCGCCCCGGGGCCGCGTAGATCGAGGCAGAGGACGAGAACCAGTGCAGCCCGGCGCAGTCGATCGCCACGCCCAGCAGCAGTGCCGGCAGCAGGACCACCCAGAGCCGGGTCACCCGCTTGGCCAGGTACTTGCCCCACGACCACGTGCCACGCTGAAAGCTCTTGATCACGCTGCCGCCCACCAGGTACCCGCTCAGCACAAAGAAGACCACCACCGCCTCGTTGCCCATCGAGGTGCCGACCTCCTGCGGTCGGCCGGTCTGCTGCGGCAGGCCCATCCGCCCCGCACTCTGCCCGGGGTTGAAGGCCGGTTCCGTCAGCGAGGTAAAAAACAGGTTCCGCGTGTGGCCCAGCAAAACAGCGAGCGCGGCGCCGCCGCGAATCGCGTCCATGTGCACTGATCCCCGCGACGCTTCTGCGGCATACTTACTTTTGGCCATAGCTTTTCGGGTCCGGAACGCTAACTTCCCAACAAACGTCGTCACGCTGCGCAGCAAACTCGATCAACCTTGCTAAGTCGCAAGATCGTCTTTCTGTCTTGGCAAGTTGATTTTTGACTGGCGCTGTCTGGACCTCATTCTAGAGGAAGCTGCCTGCCTTCCCTGCTCCGGATTCACCTGCCGCCGCCCTATTTGCAGCAATCGAGTACTAAAGTCAGGTGAAAAGCCGCCCCGCGCAGCGTCTCTCTTCTTGTGCAGGGCCACTCTGAGTTAGGCAGACGCGCTGCAATTCAGCTTCCATTTCCTTACTCGGCCTAACATCCGGGTACTTAAGTGACTCGCTGCGCATTTCTTCGCGTCCCAAAACGGGCAGCAATGCCAGACTGCAGAAAGCAGCCAGTCCGTAGTGCGAGGACAAGAAGACAAGTGGGTGCAAGGACAAGAGGACAAGTGAGCGGAAAGATCCTTCTGGTCGACCTTGGCGCCCACTTCGGCGGAGTCGAAAACTATCTGGTCAACCTGGCCGAGCTTCTGTGCGGCGAAGCCGGCGAGAGTCCCGCGACGGCTCGCAGTGCGATCCATGCCGGGATTGGCAGCAATCTCGCCGATGGGGCCCGCGGTGAGATCGAGGTCTATGCCCTCTGCGTGCTCCCGGAGCTCTCGCAAGGGCTCGCCTCCCGCGGCGTGCACGTCCTCCTGCTCCCCCGCTTCGGCGGCCTGGCCAAGCCGCTGCGCTTCCTGAGCGCCCTTGCCCTGCTTCCCTTCCTTCTACTTCGCTTCCGGATCCAGGTCGTCCAGGTCAATGGCCTACTCGAAAGCATCCTCATCGTGCCGGCACGCCTGCTCGGCCGCCGCGCCGTCTACACCCGCCACGGCCCCTTTGAGGTCGAGCTCTACTCCTGGTTCCGCAGCCCCCACAAATATCTTCCCCGCCGGATCGCCCAGCTCCTCAGCCGCCTCGCCAGCCACGTGGTCTGCGTCTCGGAGGCAGTGGCAGCCAACGTTCGCCCCATCCTGCCCCCAGACCGCTACAGCGTCATCCCCAACTGGATCTCCGCCCAGCCCGCACTCCCCGACCCGCAGCCTGACCTCGAACGCACCCCCAGCATCCTCTGCGCCGCGCGCCTGGAGCACTACAAAGGCATACACCTGCTGCTTGAAGCCGCCCGCCAGATCCAACAGACCGGGCCTCCTGTCCAGATCACCATCCTCGGCGATGGCGCCTACCGCACCACCCTGGAAGCGGTGGCCGCCACTCTGCCAAACGTCCGCTTCCTCGGCTTCCAGCGCGACCTCCGCCCCTTCTATGCCTCGCACGACATCTTCGTCATGCCCTCGCTCGGCCCCGAAGGCCTGCCCATGACCAGCCTCGAAGCCATGGCGCACGGTCTCGCCTGCCTCTTCAGCGACCTGCCCGTGCACGCCGAGATCACCGACCAGGGCCGCGGCGCCTGGCTCTTCCGCTCCGGCAGCAGCGAGAGCCTGCTCGCCGGCCTGCGCGCGCTCTGCGCCAACCCCGCGCAGCGCCGCGCCTACGCGGTTGAAGCCCACCGCATCATCGCGGCCCGCTACACCGACCAGTCCGTCCGGCAGGCCTACCTGCGCGTGCTCGCCCCGCCCGTCCATCTGCCCGAGGTCCCCGCCCATGCCTGAAATGCATCCCAGTATCTCGCCCGGTATCGCGCCCGGTATCGCACCCGGTACAGCGCCCGGTGCAGCGTCTGAGCCCAGCCACCATGCCCTGCCCAAGGTCCTTATCTTCGCCGAGCGGATGCTGCCCTCCACCCAGACCTTTATCCCATTGCAGGTCAACGCGCTCACCCGCTACACGCCCCTCTACGCGGGCCTCGTCCCGGCCGACCGCAACTTCGCCCTCCCCCAGCCGCCCGTCCTGCTTGCGCCCGATCGCTCCCGCGGCTCCCGCCTCCGTCGCGAGCTCTACCGCTGGACCGGCCTCTCGCCCAACTTCCACGCCGCCCTCGCCGACGCCGAACCGCAGCTCATCCACGCCCACTTCGCCGAGGGCGCCTCGGCCGCCGTCTCGCTCAGCAAGCAACTCAATCTGCCGCTGGTCCATCACCTGCGCGGCGGTGCCGAGCTGCTGGCTGACGCGGAGCTCCGCCGCCACCCCTTCCAGTGGCCCTTTCTCGCCTACCGCAGGCACTTCTGGGCGCGCACCTCGCTCTTCCTCTGCGTCTCCCACTACATCCGCGACAAGGCCCTGCGCGCCGGTTTTCCCGCGGACAAGCTGCGCGTCCACTACACCGGCATGCACACCGCCGCCTTTACCCCCACGGCCCCGCTCTCGGCCAAGGACCCCAACCTGGTCCTCTACGTCGGCCGCCTGGTCCCCTACAAGGGCTGCGACTACCTGCTGCGCGCCATGCACCTTGTTCAACAAAGGCAAGTCCAGCAGAAGCAAGTTCAACAGAAGCAAGTTCAGCAAAGACAAGCCCAGCAGCGCCAGCCCCTGGCGCGCCTGGTCATCATCGGCGACGGCACCTTTCGCCCCCAGCTCGAGCGACTCAACCACGAGCTCGGCGTCCACGCCGAGTTCCTCGGCGAGCTCCCCCAGGCCTCCATCCGCACCTGGCTTGAGCAGGCCCGGATCTTCTGCGGCCCCAGCGTCACCCTGTCTGACGGCATGAGCGAGGCCTTCGGCAATGTCTTCTCCGAAGCCCAGGCCATGGGCGTGCCCGTCGTCAGCTTCCGCCACGGCGGCATCCCGGAGACGATGCAGGAGGGCGTCACCGGCTTGCTCGGCCCCGAGCGCGACGTCGACCAGCTCGCCGCCAACCTGCTTCGCTTCCTGGAGGACGACGGCTTCTGGCTCCACGCCCGCGAGGCCGGCATGGCCTGGGTCCGGCAAAACTTCGATGTCCACACCCAGACCGCCAGGCTCGAGGCGCTCTACGATGCGGCCCGGCGCGACTTCAACCCCGGGAGCTTCCGCCAGGCGCCCCCACATGCCCCCGACGCCAAGGTATGTCCCAGTCCCGACAGAGCTCCCGACGAGGTCGCAGAGACTGCCCCGAACTCCGCCGCTGCGCATGCCCCCGCGAACGCCACCACCGATGCCGCCTGAGATGCCAGCCCAAACACCGGCGCCAACGTCGCCTCGAACACCGTCCGGTGGCGCGAACAGCCGGCCGCTCCCCAGTCAGCCAATCCCAAACCAGCCGGTCGTAGTCCATTCGCTCCCGACTCAACCCATCTCGGCTCAGCCAGCCTCGGCTCAAACACTCTCAGTTCAGCCGCTCCCGATACAGCCAATCCCGATCCAGCCCTTTCCAGTCCAGCCAGTCTCAGCCCAGCCCTTTCCCGCCCAGCCGTTTCCGGTCCAGTCGTTTCCAGTCCAGGAATCCCCACTCGCGCATCCCGTCCTCATCTTCAAGGAAACCCTCCTACCTGCCTCGGAGACCTTTATCCTCGCCCAGATGCAGGCGCTCACCCGCTACCCTGCCGTACTCGCCGGCCTCGAGCGCACCCAGCCCAGCCTCCCCCTGCCGGCCGGCTCGCTGCTGCTCGCAGAGGGCTGCGGCTGGCTTCCGGCTGCACGCGCCAAGCTCTATCGACGGCTCGCCATCGCCCCGCTCTTCCATCGCGCGCTTGCCCGCACGGAGCCCGCCCTGGTGCATGCTCACTTCGCCACCGGCGGCCGCACCGCGCTCGCGCTCGCCCGCAAGCTCGGCGTCCCGCTCCTGGTCACCCTGCACGGTGCCGACGTTACCGTGCGGGGCCAACGGGACACCCATAGAGACGCCTACCAGGAGCTTGGCGAGCAGGCCCGGCTCTTTCTCTGCGTCTCCGATTTCATCCGCAGGCGTGCCATCGAGGCCGGCCTGCCCGCTGCCAAATGCCTCGTTCACTACATCGGCATCGATCGTTACCTCTTTGCGCCGGCGGTCGCCGCCGCCCAGAGCCCGCGCAGCATCCTCTTCATCGGGCGGCTGGTCGACAAGAAAGGCTGCGAGTACCTGCTGCGCGCCATGCACCGGGTCCAGCAGCAGCTGCCAGACGCAGCTCTGACCATCCTCGGCGATGGCCCGCTGCGCGCCTCGCTGGAAGCCCTGGCTGCCACGCTGGCACTCCGGTGCACGTTTCTCGGCAGCAGGCCGTCTGTCGAAGTACGCCACGCCCTGGAGCGGACGCGTGTTCTGTGTGCGCCGAGTGTGACTGCCGCCAACGGCGACAGCGAAGGGCTGCCCACGGTCATCGCCGAGGCGCAGGCCATGGGCGTGCCCGTGGTCGCCACCAGCCACGCAGGCATCCCCGAGATCGTCGTCGACGGGCTCACCGGCCTTCTGGTGCCGGAGCGGGATACCGAGGCGCTCGCGCACGCCTTGATCACGCTGCTCTCGGACCCGGACCTTTGGCAACGCGCGAGCCGCGCAGCACAACACCGGATCGCCGAGCACTTCGACCTTCGGCAACAGACCTCGCTGCTCGAGCAGATCTACGACCGCGCCCTGGCGAAGGCATGAGCGCCCCCTTGATCACGCCCGCTGACACTGCAGCTCCGGCAAAGCTGTCCGGCGCGCATGCCCTGCGCACCCACCCGGCTCGCAGCAAGCCCTCTCCCACAAACCCCAGCCGCATGAATCTCCTGCACACAAGCGCGGCTCGCACGCACCCCCCTGTCACAAATCCGGCTCGCACAGATCTCGCTCGCAGCAAGCACCTACCCACAGACTTGAGCCGCATGAAGCCGCCGCGCACGCACCCGGCTCGCACAACTGCAGCTCGCAGCAAGCACCCTCCCATGCACCCGGGTCGCCTGAACCTGCTCTGCAACCATCCAGCTCGCACGCACCTGGCTTGCAGGAGGCCCCTGCCAATGCACCCGGGCCGCATGAATCTCCTGCGCACGCAACCGGCTCGCACAGACTCGCCTGGCGCGCACTCCCGCCGGGCCAACCCGGCTCGCACAAACCTGGCTCTTGCCCACTCAGCCCTCGGCCGCCCGACCCTTGCGACTCCGCCTCCCCCGAACCGCGCCCATCCAACTCCCGCGCCCAGTCGGAGGCCCTCGTGATCCGACCTTTCCTCACCCGCGCCCGCCACAGCACCCTGGCCCGCAATGCCGCCTGGCTCTTCGCCGGCCAGGGCCTCTCCTTCCTCGTCCAGGGTCTTTACTTCGTCCTGCTCGCCCGGCTGCTCGGCACCACCCAGTACGGCCTGCTCGCCGGCGCAGTCGCGCTCGTCGCCGTCGTCAGCCAGTACAGCACCCTCGGCTCCGGGCTCCTGTTCCTGCGCTACGTCAGCCCCGACCACACCCGCTTTCGCCCCTACTGGGGCAACATTCTGATGTCGATCCTGCTCCTCGGCACCCTGCTGGTCGTCGCCCTGCGCCTCTCCGGCCGCTGGCTCGTCGGCCAACCCAGCGTCCCCTTGCTGATCCCGATCGCCATCGGCGACTGCCTCTTCCAGCAGCTCAACAGCTGCGCCGGCCAGGTCTTTCAGACCTTCGAGAAGATGAAGTACAGCGCCGCCATCACGCTCTCAAGCAACCTGCTGCGGCTGGCCCTCGCGGCCAGCATGTTCTTCACCCTGCATCGCGCCTCGGCCTGGCAGTGGGCGCTTGCCTCGCTGCTCGTCTCAGGGCTCGCCGCCGGCTTCGCCTTTGCCACCGTCACCCGCTGCTTCGGCCTGCCCGCCTTCTCGCTCTCGCTCTTCCGCCGCCACTTCGGCGAGGGCTTCGTCTTCTCCATCTCCGGCTCGACCACCGCGGTCTACAACGACATCGACAAGGTCGTCCTCTCGCACGATGGCATGAACCAGGCCAACGGCATCTACTCGATGGCCTACCGCGCCATCAACATCGGCGCCATGCCCATCATGTCGATCGTCAGCGCGGCCTTCCCGCGCTTCTTTCGCGAGGGCGTCAAAGGCATCGCCGCCGTTACCCCCATGGCCTGGCAACTGCTCAAGCGCACCGCGGTCATCGGCCTCGCCGTTACGGTGACCCTCTTCCTCGCGGCGCCCTTAATCCCGCACCTGCTCGGCCCCGGCTACGCGGAGTCGGTGCGCGCGCTGCGCTGGCTCTGCCTGATCCCCCTGCTGCGCTGCTTCCATCTCAGCGCCGGAGACGCGATCGCCGGCGCCGGCCACCAGAAGTTCCGGCTCGTCTCGCAATCGATCGCCGCGCTCGGCAATCTCGGGCTCAACCTCTACCTGATCCCGCGCTACTCCTGGCTCGGCGCCGCCTGGGCCTCGCTCGCCACCGACGGCGCCCTCGGCGTCATGAACTGGCTCGCCCTCTACTACCTAAGGAGCAGTTCTCCCGTCGGCGGAGCGCGACCGGCCGATGCGAAAGCCTCTGTTGTCTAGCTGCAGCTTGGCGTTCTGGCGCAGATTCAGCCCTGCGGCATGTCTTGCATCCGGAGTCGGATTTTGTCTTGGGGAGAACAGTAGGGTGCTGAGTTTCGCCGACGGTGGAGGGTCAACGCACCTCTGGAGGATCCGCGTCAGGCGCGTTCGTGATTGCGTCCGCGACGCTAACACTTTACTTTACAGTTACCGAGGAGAAGGCTGCCATGCCTGATTCATCCGAAACACCTCTCACCCGCGCCGAAATGCACGCAGAGCTGCAAAGCGTCGAAGCAGATCTGCAAAGTGTCAAAACGGGTCTGCAAAACGTCGAAGCAGGTCTGCAAAGCGTCGAAGCAGATCTACAAAGCGTCAAAACCGAGCTGCAAAGCGTCAAAGCAGACCTGCAAGAGCAGATGCGCGATATCGAAACCACGCTCCTGCGAGAGTTTCACAAGTGGGCTGTGCCTGTGAGGTTCCGCTTGGACGCGCTGGAAACCCACACGGGTCGGCTGAACATGGTCGAAGACCGACTGACCGCTCTCGAAGACAAGAAAGCCAAGTAGGGTTGCCAACGAGGCGGGGCGATGCCGAGCGCTCTCAAGAAAGCTCGGCTCAGGTGCCCCTTCGCCGGCCATCTGCGGGCGATTCGCCCTGGAACTCTCCGGAGCAGCGAAGCGAAGGGCGCTCACAGCCTGACGTAGCCAGGGGGTGCTTCTTCACTTTCCTTGGAAAGCGCCCCCACACCCCACCCATCGGTTGTTTGACTCTCCCCATTTCGCTGGCGGGTCATCTCTTCGAGACAAGCAAGCTCAGCCCGGGAGGACGTCCTACCTCCGCAAAGAGGCTCTTTCAGGGCAGTGCCTCTTGCATCGCGAAACTGCAACCAAGATCGCTACGCTACTTGCAGCTTCTGTTGTTCTGTTGATCTTCCGGCAGCAGCACCGAACGCACCTGAGAAGAAACCTGGTTCACCCCGAGCTCGGCATCCTCAGCGGCAGAGTCAAACCACCTCGCCGAATCAACTGTCGACATCGGAGTACGGCACGGTGCCTCTGGCGCCTTCGCACCCGACACATGGCGCCCGGCAAAGGGAAGCAAGCTGGCTTAAGTCAAGTATGTTGTTAGTCGAACCTGCCACCGATCCCGCATCAGCAAAGCTCCTTAAGAACCGGCATACGATGCTGCTGCCCGCACCTCGGTAACCGGCTCCACCGCCGCCACCCGCTCCCAGAACGCCACTACCTGGCGCCTCACGCTCTCCGGGTGGTAGACCCTCGCCCGCTCGATCCCCTTCTGCGCCATCGCCTCGCGCAGCGCATCATCGCCCAGCACCCGCTCCAGAGCCGCGACCGCCTCCTCCATACTCAGAGGGTCAAAGTAGCAGGCCGCCGCACCGCCCACCTCCGGCAGCGACGTCGCGCTCGACGCGATCACCGGCGTCCCCGTCGCCATCGCCTCCAGCATCGGGATGCCGAAGCCTTCCGCGAACGAGGGAAAGAGCAGCGCTCCCGCGTCCAGGTAGAGCTCCATCAGCTGCACCTCGGTCACAAACGGCTCAAAGCTCACCAGCCCAGCCACACCGTAGCGCGCAAGCATCGCCTGGTAGTCGCCCGCCTCTTTCGCCATCCCGACGATCTTCAGCGGCCGCGCGTTCTCGCCTGCCCGCTGCGCATACCGAGCATAGGCTTCGATCGCGCCCGGAGCATTCTTGTGTGGCGCCGAAGAGGTCACCATCAGCAGGTAGCCCGCCCGGCCCTCGAGCGGGCGCGGCCGAAACCACTCCTCCCCGATCGTGCACGGAATCACCTGCACATCCGCCCGGGGAAACGCCTCCAGGATCTCCGCCCGCGCATGCGCCGAAACGGTCAGCACCGTCCCGGCCCGCCGCACCGATGGCCCGATCTGCCAGCGCCGGTACGCATCCATCCGCCGCCCCTTGCGGTCCGGCTTGCGAAACCCCTTCCTCAAGATCAGATCGTGCAGCACCAGGATCAGCTCGGTACGCCGCGGCAGCAGGAGCGGCGCCGTGTTCGACGGCGCCAGAAAGAGCTCGATCCGGTGCCGCCGTAGCGAGCCCGGCAAAGAAAACTGCTGCCACAGGTTGTAGCCCGCGGCCCCCTCCTGCACCAGCCGCATGCCGGACGGATTGGGCCCCGTCGAAGCGAAGCCAGTGAAGCTGTCCACATAGGGCCCAAGCAGGTTGCGTAACTGCAGTCCCTTGCCCGTCCCGCCATTTGGCGACAAAAACGCCTGCGCGTCGTACCCCACCCTACGCATCCCCATCCCACCCCTTGCCTGCTACTCGCAAATGCCTGGCGGCCGGCGCATGACCCTGCCCGGCACATGCCATCCCACGAAGAAACCCGGTATCTCTGCGTCCACCGCTCGGCGTGAAAGCCGTTTTCCCATTGGTGTAGGGGGATCAGCGAAAGTCGTCGTGACTTTTTCGTTAAGAAAGTCACACCTGGCTACCATGCGCGCTATACCCCTTTGGGAAAACGGCTCTAGCACTCTCAGCCACGGTCATCCAGCTCCGGCCCGGATCCCGCCTCCGAACGTCCAGCCCGGAGCTCCCGATCTGGCGTGCCCGTTGCCGGGCCAGCCTACCGCGACCACTCAGCCGGCCCGAGTGACACGGTCTGCGAGGACACCGGCACGCGCGCTCGCTCCCGAACCTGCCGCATCTCCTTGTTGATCCCGATACAGCAGATCAACACCAGCGGCCACTCCAGAAAATCCGAACTCATGAAGCGCCCCGCATCAATATTGGTCAGCGACTCCAGTACGAGCACCGACAAAAACCAACCCACCCGCGGCGCATACGCGCTTGAGCCCAGCAGCCTCGCACCCTGCGTGTACGCCCGGGCGATCATCGCCACCACAAAACTCACCCCCAGCAGCCCCAGCTGCAAGCCAAGCTCCAGCAACCCATTCTCGGCATAGCCGATATTCGGCCAGCCAATGACCGTGCCGATCCGGATCGCCTCGATGTTCTTCACCGCCGGCCCCCAGAAGGAGTCAAACCCGTAGCCGAGGATCGGCCGCTTGCAAATCGAATGCCAGACCTCGATGTAGATCAGGCTCCGCCCGCTCATGCTTGGGTCCTTGCCCAGCAGGCGCGCCATCGCGCTGAGCTGCGTCACGCCGAGATAGACAGCCGCTGCCGCCACGATCGCCGTCAGGCTCACCAGCAGGAACGCTTCTTTCCAGCGCAGCCGCCGGAGCACAAACAGCCAGCCGACAAAGGCCAGCATGCCCGCCGTGTAGAGCCACGCCCCGCGCGACTGGCTCATCGCGATCAGAAACAGCATCAGCATCGCATACAGAACCTTCTGCCAGCGGCGATGCTGCCGGGTGAAAAAGATAGGAGTCAGCAGAAACGCCATGCTCAGGCCCAGCGTATTCTTCTGGTTGCATATGCCCTGCCACGCGCCCCCGGCGTAGCCTGCAAAGACTCCGTAGCTCGGCAACGCCACAACAAAGACCACGCTCAGCAACCCCGCGATCGTGCCCATAAAGATCAGCAGGCTCATCAGCCGCTCAGTCGACATGCGCGCGCTCAGGTAACAGGCAAAGAGCGTGCATAAAGTCACCTGGATACACATCTGAAAACTGATCAGCTGCGCCTCCGACCAGGAGACCGAGACAAAGGCCAGCAGCAGACTCGCCGGGATCAGCAGGTTCGCCCGCAGCACCGGCACGATGCTTCGCCACCCCGTCACCACAAACCCGAGCAGCATCAGCAGGTACACGTACAGGAAATAGTGCGAGCCGCGCGTAGCTCCATTCTGGTACGCCGCCGCGTCCCGCGCAGGCCCTGAAAAGTACACGGCCTGGCCCGCGATCAGGGTCAACAGCGGCCAGAAAAGCAGCCACGTGATTACCTGCTTCCACGCCGGCGCCGCGCACTCCTGCTCCTGGGGCGTCGCCATCCGGCGCGCGCTGCTTCTCGCCGCCGCGCCCGCGCCCTGCGCCGCAGCCAGCCCGAGCGGTATCGTGACCAGGCTCACGCGTTTCCCTTCTCTCGCGACATTCGGCTTATCTCCCTAATTTCTTGCCGCTACGCCAGTCGTCGCCACAATCCTGGCCCTCAGCTCACTGGCTGGCGCTTCGCGACCGCCGGCATCCGGCTTAACGCCTTAAGCGTCGAGGCAAACGCCGGCTTCTCCTGGTACGCCTGGTCGAACAGATTCGGCCTGACCGTGATCCCGTCCGCGCGCTTGGGCAGCGTCGGGTCATCCCGCAGCTGCTCAAAGGTGATCGACTTCACATACGGCCCCACCACGTCCAGGTACTCGGCATACTTGCTGGCCGTCACCTGGTCGATCTGGTTTGCGGGCACATCGACCGAATCCACATCGAGCTCCGTCACCATCAGCTCGAGGCCCAGGTCCTGCACCTGCTTGCAGAACGTGCGCATGCCCGCGCCATCGATCGGGGTCGCGCCGCGCAGGTGGCTCTGCAGCCCGACATCCGTGACCGGCACCCCCGATTGCTTGAGCCGCGTCACCAGCGCCAGCAGCTGGCCCCGGCGCGTCACCTCCGCCGGCGTGCCATGCTCGATGTAGCACTCGTTAATCACGCGCCGCGCCTTCGGGTCCGCCTCGGCCGCCGTGTGAAAAGCAAGGTCGATGAAGTTCGGCCCGATCAGGTCCAGCCACGGCTTCTGCCGCAATCCATCCGGCCGGTTGTCGTGGTAAATCACCTCGTTTACCACGTCCCACGAATAAACCCGGCCCGCATAGTGCTTCACCACCGTACTCACATGATTGGTCAGCACCTGCTTGGCATTGGCCGGCGTCACATACGTCTTGAACCAGTCCGGCAGCCCGTTCCACCACACCAGGCAGTGCCCGCGAAAGAGCAGCTGGTGCTGCTCGGCCCACTTCACCGACGCATCCCCGTAGGAGAAATCAAACGTGGTCGGCGTCGGCCGCAGCCGGTTGGAAAACTTCAAATCGTTCCCATCGGCAATCATCTCGAACGACTGCGCGATGATCGCCGAGGCCGCGGGATCAAACAGCAGCTCGTGCGCCACCGTGTACATGCCCAGAACCCTGCCACCCTTCTGCGCCGCCCGCTTGAGCGCCGCCGCATCGCCGGTGCTCGGCGCCATAAAGGGCGCCTGCCCGCGAGCCTCCGCACCCGCTGCCCATGCCCCCACTGCCGCTGCACCCGCACTCTGGACAAACTTCCGTCGATTCATCGCCGCCCCCTCCACTCGAAGCTCGCCCAAAAACTCACTCGTAGCTCCGAGCAGGAAAGACGAACCCCGCAAAAAGCCCTTCCGCATGCGCCAGGCAAAAGACCGCATCGCCAAACCTGCCCCGCAGAGAGACCAGCACCGTCCGCGCCAGGTCATAGCCGAGCAGCGAGGCCCACAGTACAAAGAGCGAGTGCCGCCGCACCAGCCGGCCCATCCCCGCGCCGTAGCTCCGGGCCCGCTCCCGCGTCACCGTCCCGCTCATCATGTCCCGCCGCGGATGGTGAATATGCAACCGCCGGTCGAATCGTCCGCGCAGCCCACTCCCGCGCTCACTAGACCCGCGCCGCCCAGACCCAAGCAGCCGCAGGATGAAGTCCGTCTCCTCACCCCGCGCGAGCGATGGATCAAAGCGCACCTCGCGACTTCGCTCCACAGCCGAGATAAACAGGCTCGAGCAGAAGGTCGTTCGCAGCGCATTCCACGACCGGATCTCGCACGCATCCTGCACCCAGCGGTTACCGCTCGAGAGCCCCTGGTCATCGACCGCGCCCACCGCCAGCACCGCGTACTCCCCATGCGCACGAAACCAGCCGTCCACCTCGTCCAGCAGCCCCGCCGGGTACCAGCAGTCGTCATCCGGAAACGCCACAATCTCACCGCGCGCCTGGTCCAGACCCGCATTCCGCGCCGCCGACACGTTCCGCTCCGCCACCCGAAGATGCCTCACCGACACCCGCTCCGGCACCCCCCTAAGCAGCGGCGCCACCCGGTCATCCGCGTTCTGGTCCACCACGAGAACTTCCACATCGCTCCGGCCCTGGCTGGCGATCGAGGCGAGCAGCTTCGCCAACTCTTCCGTGCGGCCAAGCGTCGCGATCACCAGGCTGAATCTCGGCATGCACCCCTCCATCAAACCGCCGTCAACGCACCGGGTGCGAGACCATGCCGGCCGGTCGCCCCGGGACAAACTCCACCCTCACATCGGTCGCCACCTCGATCGCTTCCCCATCGCGAACGTAGGGCCGGTACCGCCACAGCCGCACCGCATCCATCGCTTCAGCCGCAAACGCCTTGTCTCCCGCGACCAGGCGCACCGGCATCACCGTGCCGGCCTTCGAGATCGCCACCCGCAGCGTGACCGTCACGGGGACCGTATCGGGGACCGCGACCGGAACCGCCGTCGCCGCGCCCAAATCTTTACCCGCGCCCGGCTCCTTGCCCAAGCCCGACTGCTTGCCCGCGCCCGAACCCGCGCCAAGCGCCGGCAGCGGATAGCGCGGGCTGACCATCGTCAGGCACTGCACCTTCGAGGACGGAACTTCCGGTCGCCCAGCATCCGCAAGCCCACCCTCCATAAGTCCACCCTCCTGCGCGAAAGCCTCGGCACCGCCGCCGTACCCGCCCCCGTACAGACAAGCCGGACCAGCGGCGAAAGCCGCAGCCGCAGCCAGCAGCAGGAGCCCGAGCCGCCACTTCCTGGCCAGCTCGCCCGCACTCCCCGCCAACGCCCCGCCAACGCACCTCTTCGCCGCCTGGTACCCGCTCACCAACCCCGCCTCCCCATCAACTTGCACCGTCATACCCCAAGCCTGAGCCCGGCCCCCCCGGCCGTCCTTGCCAGCGCAAGGAAGGCCGCTCGATACCCGGCGACTCATTTCCCCTCACGGGTGAGAGAGCCAGGCACCTCTCCCGCAGCACCCGCCAGCAGCAGGAGCCCGAGCCGCCCCCCTCTCGCCAGCCTGCCCGCACTCCCCGCCAACGCCCCGCCAACGCACCTCTTCGCCGCCTGGTACCCGCTCACCAACCCCGCCTCCCCATCAACTTGCACCGTCATACCCAAGCCGGAGCCCGGCCCCCCGGCCCGTCCTTGCCAGCGCAAGGAAGGCCACTCGATACCCGGCGACTCATTTCCCCTCACGGGTGAGAGAGCCAGGCACCTTCGCTTGTTCGCCACCGATCCCCTCCGCCTCCGCCCCGGACGCCGCATCATCGAGCCAGGTACAGCGCCGCCCCCGCCGTCGAAGCCGCAATCGTCGCACTCCCGATCGCCGCATTCTTGATCCAGCTGAACGGCACGTACACCACATCATCGGACTGCAACGCGATATCCGGCTCCCGGCCCCGCTGGATCGCATCCAGGCGCACCGGGATCTCCACCTGCCCCCCCGGCGTCGCCCGGATCAGCCGCACCTTCGACTGCACCGCCGTCTTGGTCACCGAGCCCGCGTCCGAGATCGCCTGCATCACCGTCAGCCGCGAATTGTTGGTCACCACCGCGTAGCCGCCCGGCCGATTCACATCGCCCATCACGTACACCACCGGCGCCTTCGGCACCACCAGCGTGTCGCCCGGGTTCACCATCACCACGTCGGCCAACGCCTGCTTCGCATCGTTGGCCAGGTAATAGGTCACCTCATCCCCCGAACCCGCGCGCTTCACCGTCACCCGCCGGTCCGCAATATCCGTCAGCCCGCCGGCCAGTGAGATCACGTGCAAAATCGTCTGCGGCGTCGCGATCGGGTACGTTCCCGGCGTGTGCACCTGCCCCACTACCGACACGTCCTGGGTCGCGTACTCCTCCACCCGGACCGTCACCTGGGGGTGCCGCATCACCTCTTTCTCAACCAGCGCCTCCTGGATCGTCGCCGACGCACCCGAAGGACTCTCCCCGCCCACGTGGACGCTGCCCACATACGCCAGGCTCACCGTGCCCGCATCAGTGACCCGCACCTGCTGCTGCATCTCCGGGGTATCCAGTACATTCACCTCGATCAGGTCCCCGGGCCCGATCAGCAGCGTCTCCTTCTGCGCCCAGCACGCCGCCGCACACCCCAGCAGCAGGACCAGATACAAAACCGCAAGCCTCTTATGCACTGAGTTGGCCCCCCACGTAGTCGGCACTCTGGTAGTCGTACTGCCGGTAGTTTGCGCCGCTCCCCGCCTTCACCCCGTTGAGCACCACGCCCATCCTCCGCACCCCCTGCGAGATCAAGATCTGGCACGTCCGGCCGAGCGAGCGGCGATCCGTCATCGTGTGCCGCGCCACCACCAGCGTGAAGTCCGCATGCCGGCTCAGCAGCGCCGAGTCGGTGACCGGCAAGAGCGGCGCGCCATCGATCAACACGTAGTCATACTGCGTGCGCCACTGGTGGATCGCCTCCGCCATCTCGTCCGAAGCGAGCAGCTCCGCCGGATACGCCGGCACCGGCCCCACCGGCATAAAGTCAAAGCCGTTCGTGCCCCGCGCCGCGATGTGGATCGGCTCCAGCACCCCCGCCTCCCCTTCCTGCCGGGTCAGCAACGAGCCCAATCCCTTGGTCGGCAGCAGCCCCAGCCGATGGTGGATCGTCGGCGTTCGCAGGTCTCCATCGACCAGCAACACCCGCTTGCCGCTCTGCGCATACACCACCGCCAGGTTCACGCTCAGCATGCTCTTGCCTTCGCCCGGCACCGAGCTCGTCACCAGCACCACCTGCGGCGCCGGACCCCGATGATTGCTCTGCATCAGCGACGTTCGCAGCGTGCGCAGCGCCTCGGTGTACGCCGACCGCGGCTCCGAAGCAGCCACCATCGATCGCCAGCGAATTGCCGCGCCCGGGCTGTCATCCTCGTCCGGTCCAGCATGCACGCCGAGCGGCAGCTTCGAGCCCCGCAGCCGCCGCCTGCCCCCAGGCTGCTTGTGGAACGGCAGGTATCCGATCGGCGCCTGGCTCCCCAGCGCCTGCATCTCCGACAGGTCCTGAATCCGGCTGTCCATCGCGTCAAAGACCATCGCCCCGCAGATGCCCAGGATCAACCCCCCCAGGATGCCCCCCGCCGCGAACAGCAGCGGGTTCGGCTTCGACGGTCGCGCGGCCACCCGCGCCTTATCGACCACCGTGATGTTGCTCGAGTGCAGCCCCGCCACCAGGTCCGCCTCCTTCAGCCGCCCCAGCATGCTCTCGTAGAGCGTCCGGCTCTGCGCCGCCTCCTGGCGCACCATCTCGTACTCGACAGCCTTACTGTTCAAGGACTCCGCCTGGCGCCTCGCCTGCTCAAACACGCCGCGGTCCTGGTCTTCAATCGTCTGCGCAACCGCGTAATCGTTCTTCACCCGGCCCGCGATCCGCTGCGACTCTTCGCGGATCGCCTCCTCGGTCGCGGCCAGGTTCGCCTTCATCTCGGTCAGCCGCGGATAGCTGGGCCCGAACTTGTCACTCAGCTCGCTCAGCTGCGCCTCGGTCTCGGCCTCGTGCGCGCGCAGTTCCTGCAGCATGGTGAGCGAGTTCGCGACCCCGGGCGACGCGCCACTGAGCGAGTTCCCCGCCAGCCCCGAGATCAGCTCCGGGTCCCCGCCCTTGACCACCTGGTAGAGCGCGCCCTTCATGATCGTCGCCGCCTGCGCATCGGCCAGGTGCGCGGTCGCCTGCTGCAGCCGGTCCAGCGTCGGCGTGTACACCTGCTCGTGTCCCTGCGCATCCGTCTGGCCGAGCGTAAAGACCTGCGAGTCCCTCTGCAGCGCCACCACCTGCGTCTGCAGGTCCTCACTCCGCTTGCGCAGCTCGGCAAGCTGACCGGTCAGCCAGCCCGATGCCTCTTCCGTCGCGGTGTGCCGGGTCTCGAAGTTAAAGCTCGCCATGTTCGCTGCCAGCAGGTTCACCACCTGCGCCGCCAGGTGCGGATCGGAGCTGTAGTACTCCACATCGATCAGCCGGGTGCCGGAGACAGCCTTGACCTTCAGGTGGCTCTCAAAGACCTTGACCGCGTGCGTGCGCCGCCCCGGCGCATCCTCGAGCGGCACGCCCTTGGGGTCAGCGATGCCTGGCGCGGCAAACAGGCCCAGCACCCACCCGATCGGGTTGAACTTTGCCTGGAAATCAGCCGTCCGGTCCAGCTGCAGCGGCTCAATCACACTCAGCGCCAACGACTCCGACTGCAGGATCTGAGCCTCGGTCTGCAGCGTAATATTGGTTTCGATCGAGTCCGCGCCTGCGCTGCCGGTCGACAGCATGCTGTCCAGGCTCAAAGCGTCGGCGCTGTCCTTCTGGACCTGGATCTCGGCCGTCGCCTTGTACATCCGCGTGCTCGCCAGGCACGCCGCCGCTGCCAGCGCAATCACCGTCAGCATCGTGCTCAGGATCATCCACCGGCGCCTGGCCAGGATCGCCCACACATCCGACAGCGTCATCTCGCGGGATGAAGCACCGTACACGTACTGGCTCCCGGCCACTCGTGGAGCGGCTACCAACTCGGTCGTGCTCTGCATCTTCCGCACCTCTCCTGCCTCACCTGTCAATAGCCTGCCGTCAAATGACTGCAATGGCTCAAGACTCCTTTGCGACTGCTAAAGCCTGCGCTGCGCCACTCGACAGCTTCCGCCTCGCAGCCCTCCGTCCAGTTAAGCCCGCTTGCTTCTGCCCTCAGACCTTTAAGGATGGCCGCCCGCCGAGCCATTCTCCTTCCATATATCCACATCCGCGCGCCCATCTTCGCGATCCGTCTCCACAACCCCTCTCCACAATCCATCTCCGCGATGCCGAACTTAGGGGATATGCGCCCGATCCCGGTAAGGAAGCATCATGATCAGGCTGGTCGCCTTCTCCGGATTGCGGAGCATCACCTCCCGCATCTCCGCGGCAAAACGTCGGTGCGCCGCCAGCTTCATCACCGCCTCCACCAGCGCTCGCCGCATCCGCTGGCGCAGAACAATAGCGGCGAACTGGGCGTTGCCGATCAGGTACCGCCTCCACATGCGCCGAGGCTCCTGGTAAAAGCGGTACAGCCACTCGCACCCCGCATCCTGCAGCCATCCAGGCGCCCGCTTCACCACCCCGGCCACCATCTCGAACGAGCCGCCCACCCCTATGCAGACCGGCACAGCGAGCTTCAACCCGCGCTCGGCAATCCAGTACTCCTGCTTCGGCGCGCCGAGCGCCACAAACAGCAGGTCCGGCTTCGCCGCCCTCACCGCCTCATCCACATCCGCGAGCGCGCTCACACTGTGCTCAAAGCCCTGCGGCGGGCAGTAGGTTGCGCACAGCAGACCAGGAAACTGGCGCTCCAGCGCCTCCCGGGCCAGCTCTGCCGACCCGGGCCGGCCGCCCAGCAGGCACACCCGCAATCCATCCCGCGCAGCCAGCCGACACAGCTGCTGGAACATGTCCACCCCCGCCACCCGCTCCCGCAGCGTCTGCCCATAGAAGCGCGCTGCCATCAGCAGCGAGACTCCATCGGCGACCACCAGATCGGCCCCCTCATACACCCGGCGAAAGCGGTCGTCCTTCTCCAGCAAAACAATGTGCTGGGCATTCGGCGTGATCACGTAGGCCGGGGCTCCTCGACGCCTCGCGTGATCGACAATCGACCGGCAAACGTCCTCAGACGAGCAGTCATCAACCAGTGCGTAGCCGATGCCCACCCGGGTCGTACCCGCTTGGCGGAGCGGACTCGCACGTTGCTCCATCTCGCCCTGCCACCACTCTTCAGCCGCTATCATGACCTTGGCCTCGCGATCAGATTGTTCCCACATCCGCCCCGCTCTCGCCGCTCGTCCAGTCAGCTGCTCCTGCAGCCGCCAACCCAGACAAGCAGTCACAGACAAGCAGTCACAGACGAGCAGCCACCGATCGACCAGGCACAAGCCGTTCTAACCAAGCCCTTGAAATCCAGCCCTTCGAACCCGGACCGACACCAACCGCCCGTGACGCCAATTTGCCCGGCATCGCGCCAGACCGGCAAAGCCCTTCCGCAATCCACTCGGCCGCTCACGGAAGCTGTTAGCGCGCCTTCCGCTCCACTGCTGATCGCGGCACCCGCATCGCACCTAGAACACGCTCCACACGCACCATCACGCGAGCCCAGAAACACTCCAGACACGGCTCCGCAAAAATCTCGCTGTAACAGGAAGCGCAGGCAAACTCCGGCTTACCGGGTGGCCACGCGCGCAGAAACCAGGAAGGAATACTTACAACAAGCCTGTACCGTGAGGCCCGAAATCCATGCGGCTCGCGATAACAAACCAAATCCGAAGTAACATATCCGCTAAGCGTGCAACGCAAACTCGCTTAGCAGAAGTTCCATTTCGGGAATGTTCGGGAACATCGATTCATCATTGGTGTTTACTGGAGTCGAGATTACACGAGAAGCACTGCCTCCACCAGCAAGCACACTTCCGTAAAGCTAAGATCGCTGCCAAATACCCTGACTAAAGTAACTCGCCGCATCTAACAGTGAGTTCCCTGCTGGTTAGCTGTAGCGGCTCAGTAGAAATGTCATGGTCTACCCCATTAGAACTGTCAGGTTCTAAGGATGGGATGGATAGCGATGAGCGAACGTGATCTGAGACGGATCGAAGTGTTGAGTGACGTGCGAGCCGGGCGTCGAACGGTGGCTGCGGCAGCAGCCGTGCTCGCGATCAGCGAGCGTCAGGCCTTTCGGCTGCTTGCCCGATACGAGGCGGACGGCGGGAGCGGGCTGATCCACAAGGCGCGTGGCAAGACATCCAACCGGAGTCGTAACGACGGCATCCGGAGGTACGCGGTCGAGTTGGTCAAGACCAGGTACGCTGACTTTGGGCCGACGCTGGCAACCGAGATGCTGCTGGACAAGCATCAGCTCCGGATCGGCAAGGAGACGTTGCGGCGATGGATGATGGCCGAAGGTCTTTGGCTATCACGAACGCAACGAAGAACCTTCCACCAGCCGCGGCTTCGGCGTGAGAGCTACGGCGAACTGATCCAGATCGATGGCAGCGATCACCGCTGGTTCGAGCAGCGCGGTGAGCCATGCACGCTGCTGGTCTTCATCGACGACGCGACCAGTACGCTGATGCAGCTGCGCTTCGTGCCGAGCGAGAGCACGGATTCGTACTTCGCAGCCTTGCAAGGCTACCTCCAGGTGCACGGTTGCCCTGTTGCGTTCTACTCGGACAAGCACACCGTCTTCCGGGTGAACAAGCCGGACGCGAAGGGTGGCCAAGGGATGACGCAGTTCGGCCGCGCCCTGGCGGAGCTGAACATCGAAATCCTATGCGCGAACTCCAGTCAGGCCAAGGGCCGCGTCGAACGAGCAAACCGGACCTTGCAAGATCGTCTGGTGAAGGAGCTGAGACTGGCCAGAGTGAGCAACATGGACGATGGCAATAACTTCTTGCCGGCCTTCATGAAGCAGTACAACGAGAAGTTTGCACTTTCTGCAGCGAAGACTGAAGACTTGCATCGGAGGCTGAACGTTCAGGCCTCCCGGTTGGCTGACATCCTGTGTCATCACGAGCAGCGCCACGTCAGCCAACAGCTCAGCCTTGCCTATAACCGCAGGCAGATCATTCTGGACCGGAGTGAACTAGCCGACAAGCTGGCGGGCCAGTACGTCGAGGTCTATGACTTCGCCGATCGTCCGCTCGAGGTGCGTTGGAAAGGACACTCGCTTCCCTATCGCGTCTTCAGCAAGGACCAGCATGTGAGCCACACTGCAGTGGTCGAGAACAAGCGTCTGGGTCATGCACTGGCCGTCGTCAAGGCGCAACAAGACGTCAAGCGCATGCCCACGGTGATGACGAACAGCGCTAAGGGTGGATACAAGAAGCGGCCACGTCAGGTCTACGGGCCAGACTACAAAGCGGAAATCGCCTCGCCCGAAGCGGTGGAAATGACGGGCTGATGGAAAGGGTGGAACGATGAAACCGTTCCACCCTTCCCACAACCCTTGGAAATCGTCAGAGTCGACGATTTCACACATTCCCACCGCACGACTGTTAGGAGCATCAGAACGACCTATACTGACATTTCTAATGGGCTAGCCACCCTGTCATTTCTAATGAGCTACAACATTAGCTCATCTGCCACTGACTCGAAGCCTCGAATGATTTACTCAGCCCGCCCTGCTAGCCGGCACTGCAGCCAGCCATCCCAGCCGCATCCTGAAAGACGCGTTCCAGTTTCCGTGACTTCCGCACCAGGCTTTGTCGCCATTCTTTCCCATGCGCCTCCGGATGAGAGCCGTTCACCCGGCGCGCAGCACAGGCCCTCTCACCGCCCCGGGCGAGCTTCTGACCCGAAGACAGCCCCCCTGCGCGGGAGGCGGCCATAGCGCCCGCAGCGGATGGCTTCGTGGCGGGTACTCTGCCTTCGGCCGCACAGCCGCAAGACTGACCGCAAAAATGCCCGGAAACACGACCGGAAACAAGACCCCGACAGATGTCATCCTGAGCGAAGCGAAGGATCTACTCTTGCCATGCGCCAACCATCATCGGCTCACCGGCTCGGTCAAAAAAAAGACAGCCGATGCTCCTCAAGGAGCACCGGCAGCCTCTTCTCCGGCTTCGTGCCGCGTGGCCGCGACTACTGTGCGCCCAGGCTTGCCTCCCCGTTCCACGTGCAGAACTTCCTGCCGCGTAGATCAACCTGCCAGTACCCGCCCGCGACCGGAGTCGGCGCAATCACATCCCCGTTATCGCACGTCATCGACGACGGCGAAGCCAGCACCGAAGACTTCACCTCCACCACCACGTCGCGCGCCCTCGGGTAGCTGCGTACCGTCCAGGTACCCGCCTGCTGCCCGCTACCCGCTGCAAGAAAGACCATCCCGTCGGTCCGCACGGTGCCAAAATCCACCACGCTTCCGCCCGAGTTCATGCGTGGGTCCGGGTTCGGGACGGTGATCGGCGCAGCCACAAACGAGATACTCTGCCCGCCCTTGGCCACCGTCATCGTGCCGATCGTGTAACGCTCGGTGCCGTCGTCATTGCCCCAGAGCATAGCCCGGGTAGCGCCGGCAAAGAGCCCCACGCGCACCGTGTACGTTCCATCGGCCATCGTCGCAGGCAGGTAGAACAGCGTCTGCGGCGCCAGCACCTGCTGGCCTGTTACCCAGGCAGTGGTTGGCACCGCAGGCTGGTTGTCGCTGTTGCCGGCAACCACCGACGGATTGTTCGTCGGCACGAAGTGGACAAAGACCGTGTAGCTCACCGTCTTGTTCGGGATAATGACATTCCAGGCCGTCTGGATCGAGACCACACGCGGCTTCACCTGGGCAAAGCTGGCCATCTGCGGCGAAGCCACGGCGGTGCTCGAGAGCAGGTCCGCCTGGTTGCGTGCGTTGGCGTAAAGCGTGGTCGCGGTCGCAGCATAGTCGGCGATCCCGCCGCCGACAATCGCGGTGTAAGCGCGCAGGTTGGTGCCCTTGGCCGCCCACCCGTACTGCGGGATCACGAGCCCGTTCCAGCTCAGCGGCGTCGCGCTGCTGTTGGCCACCAGCGTGTCGCCGTTCGTGTAGGCAACCCGGGCCACCTGGAAGCTCCCGCTCTTGGCTGCCGCGCTCGCGCCCACCCACGCCCCGGCCTGCGCGTAGCTGACCTGGAGCGCATGCGCGAGCGAGTAGCGCTTGGCCAGTGGCGTTACCAGGCCCTGCTCCTGCAAGGCCGTCGGCACCACCATCCAGAGAGGATCGGTGATATAGGCCGAGTGGCCGAAGATGATCTCCTGCATCCGGTAGGCATCCTGCTCAACGGTGGTCTGGGCGTCGATCCGCTCCGCATTCCACCGGCTGTAGTAGCCCATCCCGTAGTTGATCTGGAAAGGATGGATGCGCGTCAGGTCAAAATCCACAAAGAGCGGCGCCTTGGTCCCGTCCAGGATCGGCGCGCTCTCGGCTCCAAACTGCGCCTCGACCCCGTCCAGCATACCGCTGTAGAACCAGTGCTCCCGCCCCTCGCCAAAGACCGGCCCATGGTTGGCCGTGCGCTCATACGCCCACAGGGCCTTGATCGCGTTCAGGTAGCTCGCGAAGGTTCCCGCCCCTGGCGCCGCGGCGTCCCGGTCCGCCCGGAACCAAGGCAGCGCCGAAGAGTTCACATCGATGTAGCTCACATCGGTCCCGTAGTTGCTCTGGATCAGCGGAGACTGCTGGGTAGCAAAGCGTAGAAAGAGATTCGGCTTGGTGATTAAGGCCTGCGTCTTGGTCGCCGGGTTTAGAAACCCGGTCTGCTCACTTCCATTCGCATTCAACATCACCGAAGCCGAAACAAAGGACGGAAAGTTCGGGTAGTAGTCGGTGTAATTCTGATGCAGCCCGAAGTTGCACCCGTAGTTCGACGTCACTCCGCGAATGTCGTTGATCGCGCTCGACCCGCCATAGAGGTTGCTCGCCGGGTAGTGCAGCGGCAGCCCGTTGTCATAGCCCATCTGCTGCCAGGCGTGCACCAGCACCACGCAGTTGGTCAGCCCGTAATCCCCCAGCTGGCTCAGCTCGTTGGCCACCGTCAGCTGGCTGCCCAGCGCCCGCACATCCACCATCATCTTGCCCGCCAGTTGCCCCATGTACGGCGAAGCCGGGTTCTTCACCGTCGGCAGAACGTTCAGGATGTCCGCTGATACGGCCAGCTTGACCACGTCACTCATCAGGTTGGTCGTACCGTCGCTCTTGCTTGCGTATATCGTAGCCGTGCCGGAGAAGGTCGTTGCCTTGGAATTAAAAGGATCGTAGTAAGTGTTGGCAAACACCCCTAACGCATCGAAGTAGCTCACCGCCTGGGTGTAATACGGCACCGAGATATCTTTCTCAGCCGCCGCGGTCTGCCACCCACCCACGTCCAGCGAGTAGATCGAGGCCAGGTCCGCCACCACCCGCAGCGAAGCCACATCTCCGTCAAAGAAGGGCGTCACCGTGACGTGCGTCGTGCCCAGCGGATTGACATAGGTCAACAGCATCACCGGTGAGCCGCCCGACGAAGACACGCTCGCCGACTGCAGATACAAGCCCCCTTCGAGGCCCGTCAAAGCCGGCCGCAGGCTCAGCTGACCCTGCGGCGAGCCGCCCCCGATCGCGTCCGAGACCACGATGCTGCCCAGCAGCCCCTTCGATCCGGAAGCCGGCGGATCGACCTGGTAGGTGATCGTTTCAGCACCGGTGGTGTACTTCATCGTGATCCCGCCGGCACCGAGCGTCACGCTCGGGGTCCCGACCGCGGTCTGCGCCGGCATGGCTACCACGCAGGCAAACAGCAGGCATAGAAAAGCGAGTGCGCAGCAGACCCGCCGCGCAGCAGAGTCTTTGCCAATGCTCAAAGAAGCGTTCCGTGTCCCGACGTCTTGCCTTTGTTCGCCAGAGATCGGGGAGAGCGGAGAAACGAGGAAAACAGTCATACAGGACCTCTTGGAAAGATGGGTTGCTCTCTCCATCGGCGGGGAAAACTCGGGGGTTACATGACCTAGGTCACTCTACTCAGCTTTTCCTTTAACGGGCGATACGCCCGCAGGTAGCGGTCCCCGCGCCCACCTCCATCAATTTCGCGAAGCCAGGTGTAGCGTTCCCGTCCACCCGCCACCCTGCGCCGCGCACCCGGTAGAGGTGTAGAGCCCCGCAAACTTGGACCTTTGCCTCGAGGGCGCACGAAAGTGCTCTTTCGGAGAGAAAGCCTATGGACAGTCCACCCACCCACGTGGATCACGATTCCAGAAAAAGCTGGTTCCCGCGCACCACGTGCAGCTCAAGCTCCTGCACGGCATCAGAGACCTCAACGGCAGGCCCGGATTACCGAGCAGGATCATCAAGCAGGATCATCAAGCAGGACCACCGAGCAAACCACCAGGCCGGACCACCAGGCCCCCCGCTAGACTAAGGGGCAAGACCGCTGACCAGACCACCCGGGGCAGTCAGGATCACGGACCCTCAACCACGAAAGCGCAGCCAGGACCGTACGCGCAACCCGCACACGCGCCCAGGCCTCCGCTCCGCGCTGCGACCCCTCGAACGCGCAGCCGCTCCTACGCCTCGCGCCCACCCTCGACCGATGCTCCGGCCTGCACGCCCGCCTCAGCCGCAAGCCGCGCCACTACCTCGCCGAGCGCCTGCTGCCAGCTCGGCAGCGCCACGCCGAACGTCTCCAGCAACTTGGCATTAGAAAGCACCGAGTTCCCCGGCCGCACCGCCGGCGTAGGATACTCACAGCTCGGAATCCCTTCCAGCACCGCCTCGCGTGCCACAGGGACCCCAACCCCAAGCCCGACACCAAGCTCGGCCCCGACCCCCGACCCGCCTCGGGCCGCCGCAAAGATCGCCTCCGCAAACCCGTGCCAGCTCGTCGCCCCGGCGCACGTCGCGTGGTACGTGCCCCAAAGCTCCGGTCCGGCACCCTGCAGCACCCGATCCGTCATCCGCCGCGTCGCCCGAGCCAGTGCGGCCGCACTGGTCGGCGCGCCCACCTGATCAGTAACCACGCGCACCACCGGCCGCTCCGCGCGCAGCCGCAGCATCGTGGTCAGAAAGTTTTTCCCCCGTGGCCCGTAGACCCAGCTCGTCCGCAGCATAAGGTGCCGCTCGCATCTCGCAGCCAGCGCACGCTCCCCATCCAGCTTGCTCTGCCCATACACGTTGAGCGGCCCGGTCGCGTCCGTCTCCACCCAGGCGCCCTGCTTCTGCCCGTCAAACACATAATCGGTCGAGTAGTGCACCAGCAGCGCGCCTGCCCTCTGCGCCTCTTCTGCCAGTACCGCGACCGCCCGATGATTCACCAGGTCCGCCAGCTCCGGCTCAGCCTCTGCCCGATCCACCGCCGTGTACGCAGCCGCGTTCAGGATCAGCCCAGGCTGCAGCGCGCGGACCCTCGCCCGCAGCTCCTCTGGCCGGCTCAGGTCCGCCTCGCCCCGGCTCAGCACGACCACCCTCCGGCCGCCCTGCTCGCCGCCTTGCTCGACGCTATAGACGCGCTGCAACTCCGCGCCCAGCTGCCCACTCGCCCCCAGGATCAGGATCAGCCCCGCGCTTCCACTTTCCTGGCCGCCGGCCGAACGCGCGCCCCCGCCTGGCGCCTCACTCAAGCAAACATCTCGCAGCGATCAAACGGCGTCCCCGCCTGATCCTTCTCCGACAGCACCGCCTCGTCTTCTCCAACCGGCCACGCGATCCCCAGCGCCGCATCGTTCCACAGCAGCGTCCGCTCCCCCGGCGCGCAGTAGTAGTCGGTCACCTTGTACGCGAAAGCCACTTCCTCGGTCAGCGCCACAAACCCGTGCGCCAGCCCCTCCGGGATCCACAGCATTGTCCCCGCCTCCGCGCTCAGCTCAATGGCCACATGCTCCCCGAAGCTCGGCGAGCTGCGCCGCAGGTCCACCGCGACATCGAGCGCTCTGCCGGCGAGCACCCGGACTAACTTCCCCTGCGGCTGCACCACCTGGTAGTGCAGCCCGCGAATCACGTTCCGCTTGGAGAGCGAAAAATTATCCTGGCACCACCGCGTCGGCAATCCTAACTCGCGCATCAGCTGCTCGTTGTAGGTCTCCATAAAGCTGCCACGCGCATCGCTGTACCGCTTCGGGGTGAGCACCAGCATGCCGGCCAGCGCTGCCTCTATCGCGAGGGGCGTCTTTTCAAGCAGCGACATTGTCTCCACTCCTGCCTGTTTGAGGGATCAACTCTCGTCCGGTAAGAAAACAGGTTCATTCAAGATGTTCAATAGGTACTGTCCATACCCGCTCTTCTGCACCACGCGCGCCAGGGCTTCCAGCTCCGGCGCCGATATGTAACCGTGACGGTACGCAATCTCCTCAGGGCACGCGATCTTGGTTCCCTGGCGCCGCTCAATCGTCTGGATAAAGGCCCCGGCCTCAAAGAGCGAGTCGTGCGTGCCCGTATCGAGCCACGCCATCCCGCGCCCCATCACCCGCACCTCTAGCGCCTGCCGCTGCAGGTAGGCATTGTTCAGATCGGTAATCTCCAGCTCCCCGCGCGCTGAAGGCTTCAGCGTCGCTGCAATGTCCGAGACCTCGCCGTCATAGAAGTAAAGCCCCGTCACCGCGAAAGGCGACTTGGGCCTGGCCGGCTTCTCCTCTAAACTCACCGCCTTACCGCTCCGGTCAAACTCCACCACCCCGTACCGCTCCGGGTCCTGCACCCGGTAGGCAAACACGGTCGCCCCGTCAATCTTCGCCGAAGCCCCTCGCAGCAGCGTGCCGAGCGCCTCGCCGTAGAAGATGTTGTCGCCCAGAATCAGCGCGCTCGGCCGGCCCTCGAGAAACTCGCGGCCAATTAAAAACGCCTGCGCGAGCCCATCCGGCGTGGGCTGCACCGCATGCTCGATCGAGAGCCCCCACTGCGATCCGTCCCCCAGCAGCGCCTTGAAGCGGGGCATATCCTCGGGCGTCGAGATAATCAAAATCTCCCGGATCCCGGCCAGCATCAGCACGCTCAGCGGGTAGTAAATCATCGGCTTGTCATAGACCGGCAGCAGCTGCTTTGAAACCACACGTGTCACCGGGTAAAGCCGCGTACCACTCCCGCCGGCCAGGACGATTCCCTTCCTCGCGGAGCTACTCATCGCCCCGCACTCTCACCCACCACACGCTCGCCGACTGCGGGCTTGGCCCGGTCGCCGTAGTTCCGATCCATCCAGTCCAGGTAAGCGCCCGTCCGCACATCGCTCACCCAGTCCATGTTTTCCAGATACCAGCCAATCGTCCGCCGCAACCCCTCTTCAAAGCTCACCTGCGGCCGCCAGCCCAACTCGCCCGTGATCTTGGCCGCGTTGATGGCATAGCGGCGATCGTGACCGGGCCGATCCTGCACATAAGTCATCAGCCGGCGCCTCGGCTCACCGGTCGGCCGCATCTCGTCCAGCAGATCGCAGATCGCGCCCACCACCTCGAGATTGGTACGCTCGCTCTCGCCGCCGATGTTGTACACCTCACCCGGCCTTCCCCGCTCCAGCACCGCCCGGATCGCCGCACAGTGGTCCTCCACAAACAACCAGTCGCGCACGTTCTGCCCATCGCCATAGATCGGCAGCGGCTTCTCTTCCAGAGCATGCAAAATCATCAGCGGCATCAGCTTCTCCGGAAACTGAAACGGCCCATAGTTATTCGAGCAGTTGGTGATCAGTGTCGGCAGCCCGTAGGTGTGGTGCCAGGCCCGGACCAGGTGATCGGACGATGCCTTCGACGCAGCATACGGGCTATTCGGCGCATACTGCGAATGCTCGGTAAAGGCCGGCTCCTCGGCGCCCAGCGACCCGTACACTTCGTCGGTTGACACATGCACAAACCGAAACTGCGCTCGCTCCACTTCCCCAAGCTCTCGCCAGTAGCCCAGCGCGGACTCAAGCATCCTGTAGGTCCCGGTAATGTTGGTGCGCAGAAACTCGTCCGGGTCGACGATCGACCGGTCGACATGGCTCTCCGCAGCAAAGTGCACGATCGCGCGAGGCCTGTGCGCCGCGAGCGTTGCGCGCACCTGCGCGCCGTCACAGATATCCCCGTGCACAAAGCGGTAAGCAGCCTCGCCGGTCAGCGATCTGAGATTTCGAGGATTGCCTGCGTACGTCAGCAGGTCGTAATTTACCAGCGGCGTCTGCTGCTGCTTGATCCACTCGAGAACAAAGTTCGACCCGATAAACCCGGCGCCGCCGGTGACCAAAACACTCTCGCTGATCGTCTCCGTCACAACCCTCTTCAGCTCAGCTCCGGCTCTGCAAGCATCTCCGAGAGGGCCTGCAGGCGGGCGAGCGAGCTTGCCTTCTGAGGAAGAGTAAACCATCCAACCCGGGCCGGCCAAGCCGGGTCAAGCCCAGGCCACTTGACAGGTAAGCAGGGCTTCAGCCCGGGCTCCGCGCGGCCAGGCTCGGTAGCAGCCCAGTCCAGGCCCAAGAAACACCAGTCAGAAGTCCAGCCCAAAGTCGACACCAGTCTAAAGTCCAGACCAGACCCCCCGCCCCCGCTATCCAGCCCCCAGCGCCCCTGCCAGCCGCTCCAGCAGCAACTCCTGCCCTCCACGAATCTTCTCCGCTGCCTCAACCAGCGAAAACCACCCGCCCCGATCCACCTCCGGGATCTGCACCCGGCGCCCCGACCGCGGCGGCCACTCAATCTCGCACAGGTTGCTCTTCAGCTCCTCCGGATCGCAGTCCCCTTCAAACGCCCACGCCTCCACCAGCTTGCCGCTCTTCTGCCGGATCGTGCCCAGCTCCACAAAGCTCGCCCCTACCTCGAAGCCGGTCTCCTCCTTGAACTCGCGGATCGCCGCATCGAGCGCCAGTTCCTCGTCCTCCAGCCGGCCCTTCGGGATCGACCACGCACCGTTGTCTTTCTTCGCCCAGATCGGCCCGCCCGGATGAATCAGAAACACCTCCAACTCCCCCCGCGACCGCCGATACATCATCAAACCCGCACTCTGCTTCGTCATCAACTCTCAGGATCCCATCCGGCCGCGCACCGCGCCCGCACTCTAGCCGTCCCACCTACTGCAGTCTCAATACGATCGGCGTGTGGTCCGAAGGCTTCTCCCGCGCCCGCGGCCCCTTGTCGATCTCGCACGAAACCAGCCGTCCCGCCACCTCCGGCGAGAGCAAAAAATGGTCGATCCGTATCCCGCGATTGGTCTCAAACGCCTGACGAAAATAATCCCAGAACGTAAACTGGCCTCCCTCGCCCGGGTGCAGCGACCGGAACGCATCCGTGTACCCCAACTCCAGCATCGCCCGGTAGCGCGCCTTCACCTCCGGCTGAAACAAAGCATCCCGCACCCACGACGCCGGCTTGTGGCAGTCGATATCCTCGGGAATCACATTAAAGTCGCCACCCACCACCACCGGCACACCCTCCGCTCGCCAGGTGCGCAGCTGTTCCAGCAGCCGGTCCATCCAGGCCAGCTTGTACTCAAACTTTTCGGTTCCCACCGGGTTCCCATTCGGCAGGTAGATGTTGACCACCCGTATCTCGCCAATGGCTACCTCCAGGTACCGCGCGTGGCTATCCTGCTCATCGCCGGCCAGCGTACTGCCAAGCGTCTCCATTGCCGGCCCGACTCCCGGCCCGACTCCCGGCGCGACCGGCAGCCCCCTGCGCGCCACCGTCGCCACCCCGTTGTACCCCTTCTGCGTCACCGCCGCGCTCTCGTAGCCCATCTGCGCAAAAACCTCTCCAGGAAAATCAGTCCCCTTGAGCTCCTGCAGCAGCAGCACGTCCGGCTCGGCTGCCTTCATCCACTCCGTCACATGCGCCAGCCGGGCCCGGATCGAGTTCACATTCCAGCTTGCTATCACCATCATCCGGCTCTCCGCTTCTTCGCTCGGCAAGCGCCCCGCATCCACTGCGCAAGGGCTATCCTGTACAGATGCAAGATACTTCTGCCCACCCCTGCCGCATCTGCGTTGAACTGGACCAGTTTCTCCACTCCGCCCAGCAGCCTGACTCCCCGCAAAGCCTCGTCGGGCTCAGCGATGCCGCAGAGCGCAACCGCCTTCACCAGAGGCAGGAACGCATCGATCGAGCCCAGAACGCCATCGAACGCCACAAAAACGTCTGCGTCGGCAAGGCCAAACTCGCCACCTCCGTCTAGCCGCGACGCCCCGGGCGAGCGCGCCAGCCGGCTGCACTGGCCAAGATCTCCAGCCAGCTGCCCACCCGGAGCTTGCGCGTGATCAACCGTCTCCAGTGTCGTCCGGCGCACCTACCAGGTGGCGAGCGTGTAAACTCGGGACCATGCGGACGCGACCGCCCCTCACCCTGCTCCTGCTGCTCGTGGCCAGCCGGCTCTTCGCCGATCCTGTCCCCGTCAAGTACAAAGAGGGCGCGATCCATGGCTATCTCGCCATCCGCTCCCTGGACGGAAAGCTCCTCGGCGCGGCTGACCTGATCCAGACCATCCGCGGCCAACGCCTGACCTCGCGCCTAACCTACCGCTTCCACGATGGCTCCATCGATGACGAGACCGCCATCTTCTCCCAGCAGGGCGTCTTCCGGCTCATCAGTGATCATCACGTCCAAAAGGGTCCCTTCTTTTCCAAGCCCGTCGATGTCACCATCCAGGCTGCCGCCGGCGAGGTCACCGTGCGCTACAGGGACAAGGATCAGGAAAAAGTGGAGACCACCCACCTGGACCTGCCGCCCGACCTCGCCAACGGGATCCTGATCAACCTGCTCAACAATCTCTCCCCAGGCGTCAAGGAGACCAAGCTCTCCTTCCTGGTCGCCTCTCCAAAGCCTCGCCTGATCACCATCTCCATCACCCCTGAAGGTTCTGACACCTTTCTCAGCGCCGGCATGCCCCACAAGGCCATTCGCTACAACCTCCACCTGCAGCTGGGCGGCCTCGCCGGGCTGATCGCCCCCATGGTTGGCAAATCGCCCCCAGACGCGAAAGCCTGGATCAGCGCCGGCGAGGTTCCCGCCTTCATCCGCTCCCAGTCGCCCCTCTTCCTCGATGGACCCGTCCTGCGAACCGAGTTGATCAGCCCTGTCTGGCAGACGGCGAAGACGCAGGAGAGCTCGAGCAAGAAGTAGTGGGCAGCCCGGCGCCGCGACCGGCACTCCCGTGCAGCAACCGTCGTTTCGCACACAGCCTTCCTCTATGAACGCGCGCCTTGTCAGCCTGAGCAAAGCGCAGGATCTGCTTTTCGCCCCGCAGATGTCCTGCTCCCACAAATCTTTCGCCGCGCAGCCATGCGTGAGGCAGGTCTTTCTGATGCATCCCTCCTCTCTTGAGCCGCGCCCAGGGTGTAGCCTCGTCTGGTGAGCAGAGACGAAGACGTCGAAGTCCTCTCCATCGCCGGCCGCGAGGTCCGCATCACCCACCCCGGCAAACTCTACTTCTCCGGCCACGCCAGCCAGTCCGACAGCGAAGCCCAGTCTTCAAGCCAAGCCGCCAGCCAGGCCACACTCACCAAGCTCGACCTCGTCCGCTACTACCTCGCAGTCGCTCCGGGCGCCGTCGCCGGCGTCTTCGACCGCCCCTTCGTCCTCAAGCGCTTCGTCAACGGCGCCTCCGGCGAGCCTTTCTACCAGAAGCGCGCCCCCTCTGAACGCCCAGCCTGGCTCCGCACCGCGACCCTCTCATTTCCCTCGGGCCGCACCGCCGAGGAGGTCGTCATCGATGACCCGGCGGGCCTCGCCTGGGTCGTCAACCTGGGCTGTATCGAGCTCCACCCCCACCCTGTCCGCACCACCGACCTCGACCACCCGGACGAGCTCCGCATCGACCTCGACCCCGGCCCCGGCGTCTCCTGGGCCGACGTGCGCCTGGTCGCGCTTGAGGTCCAGTCCGTGCTCGCCGAAGCCGGCCTGCGCGGCTGGCCCAAGACCAGCGGCTCCCGCGGTATCCACGTCAACGTCCGCATCGAGCCCCGCTGGGGCTTTACCGAGGTCCGCCGCGCCGCCCTCGCGCTCGCCCGCGCCGTCGAGCGGCGTGCCCCCTCGCTCGCCAGCTCCAAGTGGTGGAAGGAAGAGCGCCACGGCGTCTTTCTCGACTACAACCAGAACGCCAAGGACCGCACCACCTGCTCGGCCTACTCGGTCCGCCCGCTGCCTGACGCGCGCGTCTCCGCGCCACTCGACTGGTCCGAGGTCCCGGACGTCGAGCCCGCCGACTTCACCGTGCTCACCATGCCCGCCCGCTTCGCCGAACGCGGCGACCCGCACTCTGCCATGGACCGGGCCGCCGGCTCACTCGACGCGCTCCTCGAGCTCGCCGCCCGCGACGAAGCGAACGGCCTCGGCGACGCCCCCTGGCCGCCCCACTTCGCCAAAGGCGAGAACGAAGCCCCGCGCGTCGCTCCCTCCCGCGCCCGCCGCCCCAAGGCCGCGGCAGCCGCGAAAGAGGCTACCGAACCAGGCCCTTCCCACCCTGTTTCTCCCACCATCGATATCGCCGCTTCCTCTGAAACCGGAAGTGCTGGCGCGAAACTGCCCAACAACCCCACGCAACCCAACGAAAATCCAGCAATCCCGGCAAACCCGGCCCGCGCCAGGTCCACCCGCACCGGCACCAAACGCTCCACCATGCCGTTGCTTACCATCGCCCACTCGCCCGACAAAGCCGCAGCTCTGGCCGGGCTCGAGCGCTGGAAGCTCCGCCACCCCGAGGCCGCCGCCCTGCTCGCCATCGACGACGTGCTGGTCGATCGCATGCGCGGCCGCTCCAGCCTATGGACCCGCATCCGGGTCAACCTCCGCCACGTCCCCGAAGCCCTCCGCCCGCCCCAGGAGCCGCCCGATCCCGACGACGACCCTACCCGCGCTTGAGCCCCAAGAAGGCGCGATCCTCCATCAGGCTTGCACAAGAAATTGGTCTCTGGATATACAATCGCGGCTTATCAGAACCACCGCAGGATTGTGCCACGTGGAAGAATCCACCCACAGCTCAGGCACAAGACTCAAATTGTTCCACGTGGAACAATTACGTATCCGTCGGCCCTGATCGCGTATCGTCATCCTGAACGAAGTGAAGGATCTGCTGTTTTCCATGTGGAATAATCCCACGCACAGCTCAGGCGCAAGACACCCTCGTCTACTCCAGGTCGGAGATTGTTCCACGTGGAACAATGCCCGCCCTCAGCGTCCCTCAGGAAAGATCGCCATCAACTCCTGCGGCGGCACAATCTCCAGCTGCGCATACGTGCACTCCCCCGGCGGCTTATCCCCCCGCCACCGCCGAAACTGCGCCATGTGCCGAAACCGCTGCCCCTGCATATGCTCGTACGCCACCTCGACCACCAGCTCCGGCCGCAGCGGCTCCCACGTCAAGTCTTTGCCCTGGTTCCAGCGGCTCTGCCCGCCAGGCATCCGCTGCTCCCCATCGTCCGCTTCAGGCCCCCTCCAGTGCGCCCACGGGTGCCCGGCGAGCGCACCCTCGCGGTACGGCGCCAGAAACTCCACCAGCTCCTGCCGCTTCTCGAGCGTAAAGCTCGCGCACACCCCCACGTGCTGCAGCGCGCCGGCCTCGTCAAACAGGCCCAGCAGCAGCGACCCCACCGCGCTCCGCTCGCCCTTCTTGTACCACCGAAAACCGGCCACCACGCAGTCACAATCCCGCTCGTGCTTCACCTTCAACGTCGCCCGCTTATTCGGCTCGTAAACCCCAGCCAGCGGCTTGGCCATTACCCCGTCCAGCCCCGCGCCCTCAAAGCGCTTGAACCAATCTGTAGCAGTGACTGTGTCGTATGTCGCAGGCGTTAAATGAATCGGTGCCCGCGCTTCCGCCAGCACTGCTTCCAGCCGCTCACGACGCGTGCTGAAAGGCTCCGCCATCAAATCCCGCTCGCCCTCGCACAGCAGGTCAAAGCACACCACCGAGGCCGGCGTCTGCTCCGCCAGCAGCTTGACCCGCGAAGCCGCCGGGTGCACCCGCAGCTGCAGCGCATCAAAGTCCAGCCGCCCGCCGCGCGCAATCACAATCTCCGCGTCCACCACGCACCGGGCCGGCAGCGTCGCCTGCAAGGGCTCGAGCAGCTCAGGAAAGTACCGGTTCAGCGACTTCTGATCTCGGCTCTGGATCAGGATCTCCGCGCCATCGCGAAAGATCAGCGCCCGAAACCCATCCCACTTCGGCTCAAAGAGCCATCCATCCCCAGCCGGGATCGCAGCCACGCGCTTGGCCAGCATCGGTAGCACCGGCGGATTGACAGCGAGTTCCACGCACCTATCCTAGAGCAGTTTGCGAGAAACAGTTTGCCTGGAGGTACTTTCTAATCCAACTGGCACACCGGTATCCACAGCGCAGGCCAAACTCCAGCGAGGCATCCAGGATGGCTACCAGGACGGCAGCGAGCGCTGATCGGCATCCTGGTCGTGCCGGCCACCGACGGAGTCATGCACTTCAACACGCCGCTCTACTTAGAACTCGAAACCATGGCTGTTACTTATCCAGAGGATGCGGCGCGGCGCGAGTTCTTAAGACAGTAGACGGCATTGTGAGGAGATAACTCGTACTCCAACAATCTGCAAGCGCGCGACCCGCCCCGCAACAACAGCATTGACCGCTCCTGAGCGACCGGTTATGGTGGTCTTTCTAAAGACCTTTCCAACGATAAAGTGCCGCTAAAAGATAAGGGGAGAGATCGCTCCAATGCTGAGTCGACGAAGAGTCCTGCTGGGTTTCACTACTGCGGCGATCGGCGCCTGGGGATCTTCGGGCCACGCACTCGTCCGTATGCTCGGCTGGAGCAGTGCAAGCAGCCAGGCCGCCGGCACGCAGCCGACAGATACAGAGAACCCAGAGAACGCGGCTGTCGACGATCGCCTGCGCCAAGACCTGGCCCGCATCGCCTCCCGCGCGGACTCAGAGGAAGGCGTGCCCGTCATCCTGGCCTGCGAAGATTGGCTCGCTGAGCAGACCTCGCACCGGGCAGCGCCCGCTCAACTGACTTTGTTTAACCTGGCCTTTGCCTCGGAGTTGCGCACCAATGCGGCAGCATGGGAGCGCTTGCGGCCGAACCCTGCTGACACTGACGTGGCCACGCTCGTCCAGATTCTCGCCTATCGTGACTTCGACAGCGGCCGCCTGGAGCAAAGACCATGAATCCTGCTTCGGGCTTTGACAAACTCGCAACCAAGCTCGAAGGAGAGTTCGCGACCCATCCGCTGATCCGCGCGGTCAACTTTCACAACACCTCGCGCGCAGCCGCCCCGTCTTACGAGAAACAGCTGGCTGCCTATAGCCGGTCCTTCACCTCGGTCACCGAGAACGAGCTCGACGAGTATCTCTCGACCGGCCGCTGGCATAAGTCCAAGCCAGGGCTGGTCGTGTCCGTCTTTGAAGGCTACCGCAACAGTTACGAAGTACTTCTGCCACTTATCGAGAAGTACGGCTTTACCGCCTGGTTCTGGGTCATCACGTCCTTTATCAATGCTCCCGTTGCCGAGCAGCTAAGTTATGCCGACCACCATCGCATCCACATGTTGAGCCACGAGTATCCTGATGGCCGCTATGCGCTCACCTGGCAGGAGCTCCGGCAGATTGATAAGAAGCACGTCATTGCCAGCCATAGCCGCTCGCACGCCCTGCTCGCGCAGCTGCCGCCCGAGGTCCAGTACCAGGAGGTCGTCGGCTCGCAGGATGACTTCAAGAAAAATCTTGGGCACCCGGTGCGCGGCTTCGTCTCCCTCACGGGGCCAGCCTATGGTGAGAACCCGGCGATCGATGCGCTAATCCAGCAAGCCGGCTACGAGTTCGTCTTCTCCAACTACCGCATCCAGCGCGTACGCCCCAGGCCGGTCGCCGGCTAGAACTCCAGCCGCAGCGAAAGCTGCCCGGTGCGGTTGCCGCCGAAGTCAGAGCCGCGCGACTGCGTAATCTGACCAAAGTTGGATTGACTGATATCGGTCTGCGGATCGGCGAGATTGGTGTGATTTAAAACGTTGGTAAAGGTAGCCTCCCCGCGCAGCCGCACGCCTTCCACAATATCAATCGACTTAGACACACCGGAGGAGAGCGAGACGGTGCCGGGCCCGGTCAGGTCGCCCACGCTCTCGGTCCCGAAGCGGCCGATCGGTGCCGTACCCACGCCGACCGTGCATGGCGTTTGCCCGGTTGCCGCGGACGGCGCGAGCGAGGCATACCCGGTCTGCCCCGGGCAGGCGAACGCGTTCGGGTTAAACCACTGGTTGCGATTGTGCGCGCTGGTGTTGCCATTCGCCACACGATCCGGCCTCTGCGAGGCCCCGCCGATAGGCCCTGAGCCTGTGCCCGACGGGTCAATGTCATAACTAGGCAAACTCGCGGTAAGAAACGTCCCACTCTGCCAGAGAAAGATATTGCTGACCTGCCAGCCGCCCAGGGCCGCGTCAGCAAGCCGGTTCATGTGCGCGCCAAACTCTCGCCCGCGCCCCACGGGTAACTCGTAGATCGCCGTGCTGAGCCAGCGATGCCGCCGCGTCGAGCTGACGTTGCCGTAATCCTGGTGACGATTGAAGCTGTCAGTCGGGTTGTAGCCGCCCTGCTCATCCACAAAGGAGCTGCCGGCGAAGCTCCCGTTACTGCCCTGGTTGTCTGACAGATTCTTCGCCAGCGTATACGCCGAATCAAACGATAACCCGTTCGAAGCGCGATGCGAGATCTCGGCCTGCAAGGAGTGGTAATCGGCCTGGCCCGCGGTATCGCGCGCCGTGATCGCGTAAAAATTCGGGAACGGATAGGCGGTTCGCGGCTGAACAGAAGAAGGTGTAGTCGAGGACTTAGGCAGCTGGTTGTACTCCGGCTGCCACACCAGATGCCAGGTGTGCAAACCCACGTAGGAGATACGCCCGCCAAAGTTATGGCCGAAGTCATGATCGATCGATAAGTCGCTCTGCAGCGAATATGGATCATGCCAGTTCGTATCGATCGCCGCGTAGAAGTACACGTTGCCATAAGCCGGAGTAAAGGTGTTATTGCCGGGCGCGATGTTCGGGAACGAGAACGCTGGTCCACTCGGAGAGTAAGTATTGGTAAATGTTTGAAAGTTGGACTGCAGCGTCTGCGCGATCGCGTAGAAGAGAGCGCCCGTCGTGGTGATGTTGTAGTAGCCGGCGCCGCCGCGGATCGCGGTGCGATCGTTGCCGAATGGCCGGTAGGCAAAGCCGAATCGCGGCTCAAAGCGCAGCAAAGGCGCGTGCCGTAGACCAGCCGGCAGCCCCGCCTGTGTATTGGTCACAACTGGCGTGCAGGGCGCTCCATTGACAATCGCATTCGTCGCGTACGGGTTTGTTACCCCGGCCGTGCTGCACGCATTCACGCTCGCCAGCTCTTCGACTGACAAGGTGCTCGCATGTCCGGCGGGATAGATCAGCCGCCCCGACAGAGGCACCGAGGGGTCGAAGTTCCCGGTAAGTCCATTGCTCGAGACAAAGGCCGGATGAAACTCGTAGCGCAGCCCGAAAGTAAGATTCAAGTTAGGCGTGGCGTTCCAATTATCCTGCGCGTAGAAGGCGTAAGAGTTCGTCGTGCCATCGTTATCCTGGACGATCGATTCGGTCTGCGACTGGTAGGGCACACCCACCAGGAAATCAGCAAACTCCTGGCCGGTGGCCGAGTTGCTGCCATTGGTAAAAGATAGGTTGCCGTAGTTAATCGAGCTGGTCGAGCCGCCGGCTTCCGTGTGAGCAATCAGGTGTCGGAGGTCGGTGCCGAAGCGGATCGAATGCGTGCCCGCCTGCAAGGTCAGGTTGTCGACATACTGGAAGATCCGCGACCGCTCTTCAAACCCCAACCGCTCCCCGATCGATGCAATCTCGGAGTCGAATCCAAGGTGCGGGATCCCGTTGAAGAAGGCGGGCGTCACCCCGTTGAGCTGAGTGGAACTGGTAAAGGCCGGCCCATTGAACGGGTTGGCATTGCCGTCGCGCTCAAGCGTAAAGCCGAAGCGAAACTCATCCGCCAGGTGCGGCGTAAACGCGTAGTTCAGGCTGGTCGCAAAGATGCGGTACTGCCCGTAAGCTGTGCTGTTCGGCAGGGTAAGATCAGCCGGCTGCACCTGGTCGATGTTCTTCCACGTGTAGCGCGCAAAGACGGTGGCGCGCTGGCTCACGGTCTGGTCGCCGCGCAGATCAAACTGGTTGGATGAAATGTCGTCTCGGCGCGTGCTCAAATAGTTATAACCCTTGTCCGCGATGGCCCCCTGGAGTGAAAGTGCGGCGTCCACGTTCGGGTCAGGATAAAACTGCAGAAATGGCGCAGAGCTCGCATTGATCGGCACCGTGTTATTCGCGTATGTGCCGCCGGTGAAAGGATTGATCAGCGGCGTGGCCGTCTCCTGCGAGAAGTTACCTTGCTTCATCAGCACCGTTGGCACCTTGGCCTGCAGCACGTTCGACTGCGGATAGCGCAAGCCTTCGTAAGCTCCGAAAAAGAATGTCTTATCGTGCCCGTTATAGAAGTGCGGAATCACGGCCGGTCCGCCGAAGCTTCCGCCAAAGTCATTGGCCACCACGTGGGGCTTGTTTGCCGCATTGGAGCCAAAAGGAATGGCGTTCAGAAACTGGTTCTGCAGATACTCGTAAGCGCTCCCGTGCACGTGATTGGTGCCGCTCTTGGTCACCGTCGTGACTTCGCCGGGCTGCCCATACTCGGCGTTGTTATTGACTCCGTCCACGCGGATCTCGGCAATAGATTCAGCCGACGGAAACGCATCATTCTGGGTATTGTTATTGGTCTGGTTCTGCGCGGAGATGCCATCGACGGTCGTCTCTGACTGCGAAGGCAGGCCGCCCTGAATCGAAAACTTGAGGCTCGGCGCAGGATGGGTCGAGGGCGAGGCCGGGTACCCGGAGGTGTCAGGCTGCACGCCGGGCAGCGTCTGGATCACGTTCATCGGCGAAGTAGAACCGGCCCCGCGATAATTCGCAGGCAGATCCAGAACCGACTGCGGCGAGAGCGACGAAGAGATCTGCGCGTTCTCTGTATTGATGACCCCAACTGTTGCGGCGTTGACCGTGACTGATTGATTCGCCGAAGCCACCTTCAGGCTTACATCGTAGCGAAGCTGCTGCCTGGCGATGATCTCAACCCCGCGCGCGACCGTCGCGGCTAGCCCTGGCGCCTCGACCGTAATATCATAGTGGCCCGGCTCAAGATTCTGGACCGTGTAGGTTCCCTCCGCGTTGGTGGAGACATCGCGGTCACTCGCCGTCTCCACGCGATGCAGGTGGACCTGCGCGTTCCCCAGCAGCGCGCCACTCGCATCCTGCACCCTGCCGGAAACGCTACCCAGCGTCGACTGCGCATAACACGCCGGTACCATGCCGATCGCCGAGAACAAGAGCAGCGCCGAACGGCGGTGAGAGGACAAGCATGCGCGCAAACCTGTTGGTCCCATCTAAGTCATTCCCTCTCTTACCTGGTTGCAGAGCTTGTGGTGTTGGTCAGTATTGATGAGGACGAGTGCTTATGCAAGGAGTATCTGCGTCCGAGCACTTTCCCTATCAACGAGCGTTCTCTCAGTCTTACCGCGGGGCAAAGAGCAGCTGCATCACAATGGCGCCGCTCGTAGCAGCAAGCATCGCAATCGGCATTGTGACCGCGCCCACCTTCAGAAACTTCCAGAAACTCACGTCGAGTTGCTCCTGGCGAAGAGCGATGAGCCACAGCATGGTGGCGAGAGAACCAGTCACCGAAAGGTTCGGGCCCAGGTCAACCCCTATTAAAACTGCGCTCGCCATCATTCCCTTCGCGTGCCCCGCCTGGAGTGTGGCGCCCGCGATTAACCCCAGCGGCAAGTTGTTCACCAGGTTATTCAGGATCCCCAAAGCGAAGCTCGTGATCAGCGCTCCTATCGCCGGCGCCTGCCCTTCTGCCCAGCGCAATGCGGCTCCGGTAAACTTCAGCGCGCCCACGCTCTCGACCGCATTGACCATGATGAAAAGCCCGGCGACCAGCGCCAGTGTTGCCCAGCTTACTTCCTTTGCCAGCCTCAGCGGGTTGCTGCGTGCCTTGAAGGAAACCGCTAAGGTAATGGCGAGGGCAGCAAGGCAGGTCGGCAAGCCCAGGTCTCGATGCAGGGCAGAAGCTGCGAGAAGCACTGCGACCGTCAAGCCTAGTCCGGCAAGCACCAGCCTGCCATTGCCTGGCAAGTCGATAGCGTCCTCTGTCTCGACCTTTGTCTCGTCCTCTGTCTCGACCTTTGTCTCGTCTTCTGTCTCGCCCTCTATCTCGTTGATCCGTGCGTGAAGCTCAGTCTTGAACAGCCACCGCAACGCCGCGTACGTGGCCACGATCGAAAGCAGAGAGGGAAGGCTGAAGGAGGCCAGCCAGCGACCCAGAGGCGGCATCGCTTGAGAAAATACAACCAGGTTCGCCGGGTTTGAAATAGGCAGAGTAAAAGATGCGGCATTCGCAATCATGGCGCAGCTAAAAAGATAAGGCAGCGGTGGCACGTTCGCTCTGCGCACCACAGTGAAGATGGCCGGGGTCAGCACCACGGCTGTTGCATCGTTCGACAGAAAGATCGTAACCAGCGTGCCGATCCCGTAGACCAGGGTGAAGAGCCGCGCGGCCGAGCCGTCGGCTCGTCGCACCGCGAGCGAGGAGAGCCAGTCAAACACTCCATGCTCCCGAGCGAGTGCCGAGAGCAGCATCATGCCAATCAGGAAGAGATAGACGTCCGCCCCTTCCGCAACAGCTCTGCCCGCGAGCTGAGGAGAGATCAGACGCAGAGCGAGCAGCAGCAAGGCTCCGCCGACGACCCAGTAAGCCTCCGCAATACCTCGTGGGCGAACAAGCATCAGCAGGATGCTGAGCCCTACAATTGCGGAGAGCAGAAGGTGAGAGAGCATCTGTTACTTTCTCACGTTCCGGTCCGGCCCAGACTTCTCGAGCCCAGCTGCTTGCCCAGCGCACCCTGCCGTGGCAAGGCTCCAGCATCTCCCGTCGCGCTCCGCACGGAAGAAAGCCACGGGCTATTGGTTGCATGAGCCTGTCACGGTTACAATTGCATCCGAGGCATCACCGAACCCGCGATCCTGCACCACTAAGTACGTAGGGTGACCCGGCAGCTTGGTCTTACAGGGTCCGTGAGTCGTGCACGCTGCGTTTCTCTGTAAGCCATACCTTGACCTGATTCCAAAAAAACCTCCAGGCCTGCAGCCCGCCGTCCGGATCGCGAAGCGAACCATCCACTCCAAGTGAGCTGGACAAAAAACAAAGGGATGGAAGTTTCGAGTGGTGGCCAGAGACGGGATTGAACCGCCGACGCCGGCCTTTTCAGGGCCGCGCTCTACCACTGAGCTATCTGGCCTTGGGAGCTTCCAAAGCAACCACGTTCGCCTGCCGGGAGGCATGCGCCGTATGTCAACGAACGCCCGCGGCGCCCGGACAACTTCCGTAGTATAGCAAAGCAGCCAGGCCGGGCAAACGCCGGCCGGCATCCCTCGCCTGCTTGCCCTCAACATGCCGGCCGAGCTGACCAAAGCGCGCCTACAAAGCCGCGCCGAGCCAAGTCGCGACACGCGAGCAGCCCGACTAGGATCGACTAGGTCGACCAAGACCGACTAGGATCGCGACACCAGCCAGACTCCCGCGATCAGCAACGCACAACCCGCCAGCCGCGCCGGAGACGCCGAGTGCTGCTTGAAGCCGATCCAGCCCAGCTGATCGATCAGCACCGAGGTGACCAGCGAGGCCGTCAGGCTCAGGCTCGTAAACACCCCGGAGCCAAGCCGCTGCGCAAACAAGAGTCCAGCCATCGTCGAGCCGATGCTGATCAACCCGCCCAGCCACGCCCACCAGGGCACCTGCCCCGCCGCCGCGCTCGCGCGCCCCAACTGGGCTGGGGCGAACTGCCGCATGGCCGCCGCAATCACCAGCAGGCCCACCAACCCGCTCAGGTACACCCACACTCCAGCCAGCGCCGGATGCTCCATCTGCTTGTTCAACTCGGCATTGGTGCCGGCCTGAAAAGGGTTCGCCACTCCAGCCGCGATGGCGATCACAATAGCAATCCAGAGCATCCGGCGGCCTCGTCGAGTAGGATGCCGCCCGCCAAACATCGCCGGCTATCCGCCTGCCGTTCTCTGGCGAAGCACGACGCAAGCCTCCTCACCCTCAGCGAGGGGGGGAAGAGGCGCTGGTGGTAACTTGGCCGCTCACGCCAGGCCGCCCGCCTCGCAAGTGCCTGACCCAAGTGCCCGACTTATGACTGAGCCCTGCAATCCAGGTGACTGGCCCGCGCCAAGACGCTCCTCAGCAGGGACGCGCATCCAGCGGTGCATGCACCTGCATCGCATCGATCGTCTACCAGCGCGCCGTCACCGTCTGCCGCGTGTACCCGGCGCCCGGCGGAAAATGCACCTCCAGCATCTGCAGCCCGTTCGCCCCCACCCCCGGCAAGATTGCCGCCCCTTGCACCTGCACACCTTTGACCCCGTTGAGCCGGAGCGGCAGCCGGTAGGTCGACCCGCCCTGCGCCTCCAGCGTCCAGCCCGCAGCATCGCCCGCGGTAAACTCCTCCAGCACCTTCAACTGCGCCGTGCTCGCACCCGGCAGCGGCAGCTCTGCAGGGATTGCGATCTCGGCACCCGGCAGCGGAAGGCTCAGAGCGCCCGCTCTCTCCTTTTTCTCCTTGCTCCCGGCAGGCCCGGCCAGCTGCGCCCCGCTGCCCACAAGCTGCACAACCAGGCTGCCGCCCTCGCGATGAAAGACAATGCTCACCTGCCCTCCGCCGGCCTGCACATGGCGCAGCGTCGCCCCGTCCCAGTCGGCGGGCAGGTGCGGGTTGACCAGGATTGTGCCGCCATGCACGCTCACTCCAAACAGCCCGCGGATCGCCGGCTCCAGCACCATCGCCGACGACCAGAGCTGGTGCGTCGTCGACCGGCCAAACGGCGCAAAGTACTGGCCAGACAACAGCTCGGTCACCGCACCCGGGTCAGAGGCCCAGGTCAGGTCCGCATTCTGCATCAGGTGCGCATACCCAGCCAGCGAGCGCCCGGTGCGATACTCCGCAATCGACGCCCAACCCGTAAACAGTGGCCACACCGACCCCTGGTGGTAGCTCAGCGGATCGTAAAACTGCTCACCCTCGCCCAGGTCCCGCGTACCCCAGTCGGTGGAGAACTCGTGCGAGGCCCAGCGCCGGAACATCGCCTCAGCATGCGGCAGCGCATAGTGCCCATCAAACCAGGCCACCGACGGGTAGATCGTCGCCGTGGTGTCGAGCCTGCCATCCACAGCCCGGCTGAAGGCGTACATGCCGCCCGTCGCTCCCTGCTCGCCTAGCGCTCCCCGCTCGCCACTCGCTCCCTGTTCGCCCGTCGCTCCCTGCTTAACAGTCGCTCCCTGCGCGACCTGGGCGCCTTGCTCCCCACCCCCGTTCGCACTGGGCACGTACTCCCGCTCGAGCGTCGCCGCGACCGCTTTCGCCCGAACCTCAGCCTCCGCTACTTCCCCCGGAGCCTCGCCAGCCAGCCGCGCCAGCCGCGCATACGCCGCAGTCGCCTGCTCGTCGAGCGCCGCCATGTAGATCTCCTGGTGCGGCATCCCGACCGGCCAGCTCTCCACCCAGCCCGTCCCCTGCGAGTTGTCGTAGATCCCGTCCCCATCCGAATCATGGGTCCGCTCAAACGTGTAGGCCTTCGCAATTTCGGCCCAGTGCGCCTTCACAAACGCTGCGTCGCCGCTCGCACTCGCATAGTCCTCGACCGCCATCAGGAACAGCGGCGTCGCGTCCGCCGCCGCATACTCGTAGGGGAGGCTGCGCCAGTCCACCAGCTCCGCAGTTTGCGAGTACTCGTGCATGATCTTGCCATCCTCGCGCTGGCGTCGCATCAGAAACTCGAGCTCCTCCCGGCTCAGTGCAAAGTCGCCATAGCTGTCCACCGCAAAGAGCGTGTACAAGGCATCGCGGCCAAAAAACCATCCGAAGCCGGGCCGGTTCGAGTCGCCCGAGCTGTAGAGCCCCGCGACCAGCCCCTCCTCGTCCCCATGCCGCACCCGCAGCTGGTCGATCGACACCTCAGCCCAGCGCAGCGCCTGGTTCAGCCGCGCATCCGGCGTCTCAGCCACCAGCCGCGTGTCGAAGAAGTGCTCGTAGTAGCGCGCATTGGCCTGGTAGAGCTCGGCCACGTGCCCGCCCAGAGCCGCCAGCTCGGCCGTGAGAGCCGCCTTGCTCGCCCGCTCGGCCGTGTTCCCGGGCGCCATCAGCAGGGGAAAGTACTTGGTCCCGTCGCGCGCCGGCTGGTAGTCGAGCACCAGCTGCAGCGGCCAGTCCTTGGGCCGTTCTTGATACGGCGCCAGGATCCCCGGCGCGGTCCCCGGCATCGCCACCGCCCCGGCCAGCGCGTTTGAGTCGGTGTGCAGCAGGTAGTAGCCGCCCGTCCCTGCCGCCGCACTCTCGCCGGAACCAGCCCCTTTCTGCGCGCCCTCGACCGGCGCCACGCTCGTGCTCACCCACTCCGGCGAGGGCGCGTTGTAGTTCGCCGCCGGCCACATCCGCTTCACCTCCGGGGTAAAGCTCAGGGTCAGCTTCATCGGGCGGGTCGAGTCGATCTGGTAGAGCACGATTCCGCCCGAGCCAGCTCCGCCCGAGCCAGCTCCGCTGCCACCAGCGGTCCCGCCGTCGTCTGACCCGCTGCAAGGCGCGCCAAAGAAGATCTCCCGCACCGTGAACGCCGCATGCGCAAAGGTGATCGTGGTGTGGTCGGGAGACACCTCGATCTCCGCCGCATGGTCGTTCACATCGATCGGCACCGGGTAGTCCTTCAGCTCGGCCGTCATGCGCACATGCGAGACCAGCTTCAGCGGCCACGTCCAGGCCTCGAAGCTGCCATCCTGCTGGCCCACAAACGCGCCGCACCGGCCCGAAACGGTAAACGGCGCCAGCGCCTCGGCGTGCTGCCGGATGGTCATGCCCGACACTGTTCCGCCTGCCGCAAGCGGAAACGCCGGCACCGGCCGCAGCCAGGCTGCCGGGTCCGTCGCTCCAGCTTGCGGAGCGTTTGCTTGAACCGTGCCGGCTTGAACCGTGTCATTGGGGAGCAAGCCAGGCGCGGCCGTGCCACCCCCATTCGCCTGCGCTGTCAACGCGCCGCCCATGCAGCCGCTGACCAGCCCCAGCGCCACAGCCGCACGCGCCAACGAGCCGCCGCGCGCCCGATACCTTACACTTGCTGCAATCATTTTGCTCTGACTCCATCTCGTAAAAGGCAGACTCGATGCTACGCGCGCTTCTCTCCGGCACAGCCCCTCGCATGGCCCCCGGCAAGGTCACCTGCTCACCGGCCCTGCTCTTGACCCTGCTCTTGACCCTGGTCCAGTGCGCCCCAGCGCAGCATACATCGGCCATCGCAGCCGGCGCAGCACAGCCACCGCTCGCCATGGCCGAGATCTTGTCCGGCAGGAGCGGCGCAGGCGCCAGCGCAGCGATCCCGGCGCTCGCTTTCGCCCCGGGCCAGGGCAGCGCAGCCGCCGGTCCCGAAGGCACGGCCGGCGGCTCCCGAGGCTCCGCTCCAAGCCAGACAGGTCCGTCCGCGAGCCAGGCGCAGGCCGCCGCAGGCCGCGCGCTTGCCACCGCCGCGAAACAAGGCCCGCTCGCCCTCCACGCCTTTCTCTGGCGCATGCCCAAAGGCGCCGACCTGCACGTCCATCTCTCCGGCGCCATCTACGCCGAGACCTGGCTCGCCGAAGCCGCAGAAGACGGCCTGTGCATCGACCCCGCCGCCCTGGCGATCGATCGCGGAGGCAAAACAGACCCCTCCGGCAAGCCCTCTGCCACCTGCCGCGCCGGCGACGTCCCGGCCGCCGCCGTCGCGGCCGACCCCAACCTCTACAACCACCTCTACGACCAGCTCATCGACTCCTTTTCCATGCGCACCTTCGTCCCGGTGACCGGCACGAGCGGCCACGACCAGTTCTTCGCCACCTTTGAGCGCTTCGGCTCCGTCAGCAAGACCCACATGGGCGCCTGGCTCGACGAGGTCGCCACCCGCGCCGCCGCCCAGAACGAGCAATATATGGAGCTGATGGATACGCCCGACTTCCACCCGGCGGTCGCGCTGGCCGAGAAGATCGGCTACGAGCCCGAGTTGGCCAAGTACCGCGACAAGCTGCTCGCCGCCGGCTTCCGCGACACCCTCGCTCCCGCCCGCGCCGCGATCGACCGCGCCGAAGCCGACCGGCGCGCCCGCGAGCACTGCGACACCGCCCAGCCCGCGCCAGCCTGCCGGGTCCAGCTCCGCTACCTCTACCAGGTCCTGCGAGGCGTAAGCCGCGCGAGCGACTTCGCCCAGATCCTGCTCGGCTTCGAGCTCGCCGCCGCCGACCCGCGCGTCGTCGGCCTCAATCTCGTCCGGCCGGAAGACGCGGCCTCGGCGCTCAACGCCTACCCCGACGACATGGCCGACCTCAACGCCCTGCACGCGCTCTACCCCAAGGTGCACATCTCGCTCCACGCCGGCGAGCTCGCCCCCGGCCTGGTCCCGCCCCAGGAGCTCACCTTCCACATCCGTGAAGCCGTCGAAGAAGCGCACGCCGAGCGCATCGGCCACGGCGTGGACGTCATGTACGAGGACCGGCCCTACGAGCTGCTCAAGGAGATGGCCGATAACCACGTGATGGTCGAGATCAACCTCACCTCGAACGACGTGATCTTGAACGTGAAAGGAGACGACCAGCCACTGCCCTTCTACCTCGCCGCGCACGTGCCCGTCGCGCTCTCAACCGACGACGAAGGCGTCTCCCGCATCGACCTGACCCACGAATATGTGCGCGCCGTGGCTACGTATCACCTCACGTATGCCCAGCTCAAGCAGATGGTCCGTACCTCGCTCGAGCACAGCTTCCTGCCCGGCGCGAGCCTCTGGCGTCCGGCCACCCCCGAGACCCTCACCCAAGCCGACCCCCGCTGCCAGGCCCAGCTAGGCGCCGACCAGCCGTCCGGCGCCTGCGCCCAGTTACTCGCAGGCAGCGAAAAAGCCCAGCAGCAGTGGGAGCTTGAACACAGGTTTCACATCTTTGAGGCAAGCTTTTAGGGTGAGTAGTTTGCGGCAAAGAACTTTCACTCTACCCCGAGCGCCCGCGCGGTCCATCGCGATGATCCTGCTGTGTATCTGTTTCTACGCGCAAGGCCAGAACTGCAGACTTTCCGGCGCAAAGGCGTGGAACGCAGAGCTCCGCTACATCGTTGCGGATTGTCCAGACGAATTTGCTTCATCGGACAGGCGCTTTTCTCTGCGCGTTCCTGCCGAAGGAGCAATGTCGCTCTGGACAAAATCTGGGCAGAAGAAGTTCCAGTGAGATGCTTCCAGAGTCGACTCTCCCGCAATGATCTCCTGGTCTCCCGAGTCAAATGCGTTCTTTCTGGACGATGGAGAGGGCTCAGGCATGTCGAGTACATTTCGACTTTTTCGACTTAGCGAGAACAGAGTTGTAGAGGATACTTCCATCGAACGGGCCGCAGTGTCTCTCTACCGTCGTCGATTGCGCTGTGGTTCATCAGCTGTTGGTCCCAACGTATGGGGGTTCGGCTGCGCTGATCGCGGCAAAAAAGTGCTCTTGCTGGTTCAGCCGAGTGTAAACGAACCGTGCGGGAAGCCAGAAGACTTCATCAGCCTGATAGTTCGCGACGTCGACGGATCTGTTGTAGAAACCCTATCCAAGGCCGAGACGAAGGTCAGGTTTGGCTCGCTGTTACCCTCTACGATGTTCTTAAAGTGACGTGATGGTCTCAGACAAAAGCTCCGGAAAGGTGTCCAGCAAGGTGTCATCCTGAGCAACGCGAAGGATCTGCTTCTCGCCCCTGCCCTCTGCTCGGCAACCCACGCGCGGAGCACCCACACCCCAGGCACCCGATGCGCATAGTCCTCGCCACCTTCGGCACGCTTGGCGACGTGAACCCGCTCATCGGTCTCGCCCTCGAGCTCAAGCGGCGGGGCCACCAGGCCGTCCTCGCCACCCCCGAGCTCTTCCGCACCCGCATCGAGCCGCTCGGGCTCGGCTTTTACCCCATGCGCCCCGAGCAGGACCCAGCCAACAAGGCCCTCGTCGCCATGATCTACGACATCAAGCGTGGCACCGAGCGCGGTCTCCGCGAGTTCCTCTTCCCAGCCCTGCGCGAGAGCTACCAGGACCTGCTCCACGCGGTCACTGCCGACGGCGGCGCCGACCTGCTCGTCTCAGGCGAGCTCGCCTACGCCGGGCCTTTGATTGCCGAAGTCACCGGCGTTCGCTGGGCCTCCTACGTGCTCGCGCCCTTCTCCTTCTTCTCCGCCTGGGACCCGCCGGTGCTCCCGCCCTACCCGGGCCTGGCCCGCATCCAGACCTTCCTACCCGGCACCGGCCATCTGGTCCGCCCCTTCGCCCGGCTGGTCACCCGCGCCTGGTGCGAGCCCGTGTACGCCCTTCGCCGGGAGCTCGGCCTCGCGCCCGGCGCGAGCCCGCTCTTTGATGCCAAGCACGCCCCGGGCCTGGTCCTCGCGCTTTTTTCCCGCGTCCTCGGCGAGTGCCAGCCGGACTGGCCTCGCAGTACCCGCACTACTGGCTTTGTCTTTTATGACGGCGCCCAGCCCAGCCATGCCGCCATCGCGGAGCCACGTAACGCCCCAGAGCAGCACACAGAGCAGATCACAGAGCAGATCACAGGGCAGATCACAGAGCGCACGACAGGGCTCAAGCTGAACGCCGCTCCCAAGCTTGACCCGGCTCCGAAGCTCGACCCCAAGCTCGACCCCGACCTTGAGGCCTTCCTCCACGCCGGGCCGCCGCCGCTGGTCTTCACCCTTGGCTCGGCCGCCGTGCTCGACGCCGGCGACTTCTACGAGCAGAGCGCCCGCGCCGCGCTCCAGCTCGGCCGCCGCGCTGTCCTGCTCGTCGGCACCGACCCCGCCAACCGCCCGCGTACCCACTTTTCACCAGAGATCTTCTGCGCCGCCTACGCGCCCTTTTCCGACCTCTTCCCACGCGCCGCGCTCATCGTCCACCAGGGCGGGGTCGGCACCACCGCCCAGGCCCTGCGCGCCGGCAAACCCATGCTCATGATGCCCTACAGCCACGACCAGCCCGACAACGCCCGCCGCATGCGCCGCCTCGGCGTGGCCCGGGTTATCGCGCGCAAACACTACTGCGCCGCCACCGCCGCCCCGCTGATCGCCCGCCTGCTCGAAGACCCGGCCTGCGCCGCCCGCTGCGCCGAGGCCGCCCGCACCATCGCCGAAGAAGACGGCCTGCACGCGGCCTGCGATGCGCTCGAAGCCTACGCAGCCTCCACGCATTAGCCGGCCGCGCCCAGCCCTCTAGCCCGTCCCGATCCTCCCCCTCGTGCGTCACGCGCGACACTTCCGGCTATGCTCCGCGTGGCCCACCGGCGTCAGCGCAGGAGTAATCCCTCGCCCTCTGCCCATGCCTCCGGCCTCGGCGACACCTGCTTCCCGCCTCTGCGACCACGGAGCCGCGCGCAGCGCGCGCCGCTGCCCGCACGGCAGGTGCCAAGTGCCCTAGCGGATCGGCGAGCTGTACATCAGCCCGCCCTTGCCAGCCAGATTGTTCTCCCCCCGCTCCAGCTTCATCAACGACCCCGCCCCCAGGTCCCGCTCAAACAGCTCCCCGTAGTTGCCCACCGAGCCGATCACCCCGGCCGCCCATGTATCGCTGAGCCCCAGGTACCCGCCATACCCCTTCTGCGTGCCCAGCAGCCGCATCACCACCGGGTCCTCGCTCGCCTTCATCGCCGCCACATTCGCGCTCGTGATGCCATTCTCCTCGGCCATGATCAGCGCTTCGATCGTCCAGTCCACCACCGAGGCCCACTGCGGATCATCCAGCCGGTAGGCCATCGCCAGAGGGTCATGCGCGACCACCTCCGGCAGAATCGCGAAGCTCTTCGCCATCCCCTTGAACGCGATCCGCTCATAGGCGAGCTGCGACACGTCGGCGGTCACCGCCGCGCAGTTGCCGGTGATCAGCGCCGCCTCCATCTCGCCTTCTTCGGAGAATGGAAACGGCAGCCATTTCTCCTTCATCCGGTCCATGTAGCCCTGCACCTGCATCTGCTGCTCGGTATCGCCCAGGAAGCAGATCTTCTTGCCCGCTAGATCTTTCGCGCTGGCAATCCCCTGCGCCTTGTTCACCAGAAAACCCGTGTAGTCATAAAAGACCGGCCGCGAGAAGCCGAAGCCGGTATTCGCCGTGTTCAGCAGGTTCACCGAAGCAGTCGCGAGCATATCCACCTTACCTGCCCGCAATCCCTCCAGCGCGTTCTTCTCAGCCCGGTAGGGCACCACGGTAAACTTCGCGCCCGGCCCCAGCACCGCGACCGCGACCGCCTTGCACATATCCAGATCAAAGAGCGAGTGGTTGCCATGCGCATCCTGGATCGAGTACTCGGCTTCCTCAAAGTCGACCCCGCAGGCCAGGCTCCCGGCCGCGCGTATCCTGTCCAGCGTCGGCCCCGCATACGCCGTTCGTACTCCCAAGCCTGCCAGCCCAACAAACAGCAAAGTCGTCCATCCAATCAGCCATCCACGCATATACGAGTCAGTCTCCTCGAGTCTTCAAAACAATAGGGGGTCGGGCACTTAGCCCGGCCCCCTCGCAAGTGACAAAAAAGCAGTTTCGTTCGTTGGCTCTAGCCCGTTCGCCCTGGCTTGTTGGCTCCAGTCCGTTCGCTCCAGCCAATTCGCCGTTAGTTCGTCGGCCAGGTGCCCGAGGTCGGCAGGCCCTTGTTGGTGTTGGGGCGCGGGTTAAAGTCAGCCGGCGCCGGGTCAATGACGACGCCGTTCACCGTATCGGTCGGGGTGATCTGCAGCGCGCGGCAGCCCTGCGCCCCGGCGTGCGGCAGCGTCTCGACGATGGTCTGCGGGATCTCGGCGAACGAGGCAGGCAGGATCGGCGAAGCGCCGGTCAAGCGAGCATTGTCAAAGGCGGTTAGCAGGTCGCCTACGCCGGCTACCTGATCGTCAGCCGGCCCGAGGTTAGCCTGGCCGTAGGTCGCCAGACCCTTGGCGCGCGCTGCCTTTTCATCCGGCAGATCGGCCAGCGGGGTCAGGTTAAACAACTCGTCGATGAACTTGATGATCGAGCTATGCTCGGTCGCCTCATGCGAGATCGCATGCGACTTGCCATAGGGCGAGATGATGATCGCCGGGATGCGCGGGCCCTGATCGAGTGCCAGGCCGTTCGGGTCAAAGGAGCGGATCGCCGGGATCGTGTGGTCGAAGAGTCCGTCGGTCTCGTCGTAGGTGATGATGATCACGCTCTCAGGCCAGTACTTGCTGTTCGCAATCGTGTTGATCGAGTCAGCCAGCAGGGTCTCCGAGATCTGGGCATCCGAGTAGCCGGGGTGATCGTCGTTGCCCTTGAACGCGGCCTTGACCGCAGGCGAAGGCGCACGCGGCACCAGTCCATCGAGGTTGCCGTAGCCGCCGCGCACATACGCCACGCCCGAGGAAGGCAGACCGTTGTTGAACATCAGCTGGTAGAAGTCAGTCAGCCCGGCCAGGTGGTTCTTGCTCTCGGTCGGGTTGTTGGCCACGTAGCCGAAGTACTGCGGCGCGTTGTGGTGGGCGATGTAGTCGAGGTTAGTCGCCGGCCCGGTCGGGTCGGTGATCTCGTGATCGTAGCCTTCCTGGAACCAGCCCCAGTTCACCGGCTGGTTGCCATCGGCGGTGATCTTGGTGATGTCGTTCTGCACATCCTGCAGATCCATCACAGGGTTGGAGTCTTCCTGGGTGATGGCCTGGATCTGGTTGCCCATGAACGAGAGCGGCAGCGTCGCGAAGGTCAGGTTGGCGGCCGGGTTCGTGCTCACCCCACCTGGGTTATCGACCGGCTGCTTCTGGCCCGGAGGCGTAAAGACGTCCAGCGCCGAGCCCCAGAAAGGCTGCGGATCCGCTGTCACCGGGAGCGCCGAGCCAAGCGTGTTCACATTGCTGGCCAGCTCCGGGTGCTCAACCCACTGCGTCTCACCCGACTGGCCGGCGATCATCGCCAGCGCGTTCGGCGTTGAAGGTCCGATCACCGTGTCAAAGAAGTTGTCAAACAGCGTAAAGCGGTCCGCGTAGTTCCACAGGAACGGCGCCGTATCGCAGTCCACGTGGCCCATCACCAGCTCGCCCATCTGGTGCTGCTGCTGGGTTGGCAGCGGCCCGGTGTAGGTCGTTCCATCGGCGCTCAGCTTGCCCGTCAGCCCTTGCTCTACAAAGGCGTAGCGGTCGTTCTTGGCAATGTGGTTCGCATCCAGGTCCAGCTTCGCATCAATGCCCGCATGCGCATGGTTGACCGAATCCGTATCTTCCGGGTACAGCAGCACCGTGTTGCCGTTGGTCGCGGTCACGCTCTGCGGAATCTTAAATGGCGAGATCTTGCCGACAGTGCCGTCAGTGTTCACGATCGGCTGGTTGAACCCAGGGGTCGCCATCGCAGTCTGCGAGAAGAGCCCGTTCGCGCCAGGATAGGTGCCGAAGTAAAAATCAAAAGAGCGGTTCTCCTGGAAGAGCACGAACACATACTTGATCTTCTGCTGGATCAGCGCGAGCTTCTGGGCGTGGGTCAGGGTCGGAGCAGCCTCGACGGAATAGGCATACTTGGCAACTTCGTCGCTTGAGCGTGGGGCGGCAGTAACGAGCAGCTTCTCGTCCTGCACCGTGGGGGTCGTAACCTTGGCTTGCTGGGAAACGCCATACATTGGCTGCAGGAGTGCGCTGATAGCCAACACAGCACACGCTTTCTTCAAGAGCGAATAGTCCATCGTCGTGTCTCTCCGGTGGTAACAGCAAGCTCGCGAACCCCCCGCACCATCTCGCCACGCGTCGGGAGTTCAGGCCGTTCCGTACCGAGTTCTACGTCGCGGATGTTAATGGCAGGTTTACTCGGCGAGCGCGCTCGTGAATCTTTGCACATCGCTCTCGGCGCCTCGGCCGTGCAACGCGACCGATCCGCACCGCATTCTTACGCAGCGGGTGACGTCGCGCGCCGTCGGCATCTTCACCTGCTGGGCCAGAGAGCCTTGGCCACAGCAGCCTGCTATTCATTCTCCGGGGCAGAGTCCTGCCGGACAATTAGCCGATTGACCCGCAGCGTTCCGATCGTCAACTCCTCGATTGCCACGCGTTTGATCGCAAGCCGACCGATCGCCGGGGCGCCAGTCGCCATCGCTCCCACTGCGGTCGCGCCGACCGCCAACGCCGGCCGCCGATCCAATCAGCGCGAGCCCCGCCGCCTTGTTCGATCCAATGCGCGCTCGCTCGCCATGGGCAACATGCTATATACAGTCCATGGCGAGACCCATTCTGCGCGCACTTACTGCAACACGCATTGGTTCATGCGCCTGTACGTATTAATCGCTGTTACGACTGACTGCCAGTTCACGCTTATCGTGAAGCGGCGCCCGCGCACACCCGCGCAAAGAGGGCCGGCGATCAACCGGCCCCTCCCTGACTTACTTCTTGCTCTTCTTCGTCGGCTTCGACTTCGTATCGCGATCCGGCTGCGCCGCGGCGCCTGGGCTATCCGAGGTGCTGCCCTGGTAGCGCGAGTGCTTGCCATCCCCAGGCTGCAGCGGCGAGATGCCTGCCTTGCTCATCAGCTGCGCCGCGATCTCGTAGATCTCTTCGGTCGCATAATCAGGCGAGAACAGCGTCGGCGACTCGCCGATCACCGGGCCTTCAGCCGCATAGTCCGGCACGCCGGGAACCACTTCGAGCTCTTCGCCATCGGCCCAGTCTGCCGGGCCTGACCACACACCCTTCACATCGGCATATTCGTCCGTCATCGACCAGGTGTACAGCCTGCGATGCGAGCCCATCGCCTGCCACTTGCGCGCCTCGGGGATCTTCGCGTCATCGATATTCGGTGTCGGCAGCATCTTCGTCACTTCGACGCCCGTAATCTTACGCAGCGCCAGCGCATAGGCCGCCTGGTGGACGCCGCCACGAACCATCAGGTAGCCGATCACGTCGCGCGCCGCCTGGTTGGTCGTCATCTGGTAGCAGCGGTGTTTGTGCATCCGCGCGCCTGTCTCGAGGAAGAAGTTATGCAGCAGGTCGGCAACCAGGTTGCCGGAAGAAAAAACATTCTGGCCGGTCCAGAAGTGCCCCATCGAGTCCATCACCTGGTGGCCGCCGCCGCCCACAATGGTGTGGTGCGTGTTCCGCAGGTTCTTCGCTTCTTCAAGCGGCGCCGTCGTCGGATCGCCTTCCGGCGTGGACCCTTCGAGCATCAGGTTGATCGCCGCGGTCACCAGCTCCACGTGGCCCAGCTCCTCGGCCGTGATGCTCGCAACCAGGTCATAAAAAGGCTTGAGCTTTTTCTTCTCTTTGAAGCCGAACGACTGGTGCAGATAATTGTTCAGCGTGGACATCTCGCCGAACTTGCCGCCCAGCAGCTCTTGAATGGCAGCCGCTCCGTTGGGATCGGGACTGGCCGGCTTTTCAAGCGGAATCAGTAACTTCTCAGAGCGCATGAACATAGTTTTTTCCTTTTCAGCCTGCTTGTTGTGCACTTGTCAGTGAGGAACGGTTCGATCTGGCGCCCGGATACCGAGACGAATCCAGCCGGCAAACAGAGTCCGGAGCAATTGCTACAAGGAGTGGGATGCGATCGCGTTCCGGAGAACAGGGCACGGTGCAAGAGACATTCGTCTGACTTCAAGCAGAACGATTAGCAGAACGACAAGCAGAACGATCCGTGGGGCTGAAACTTCCAAGCAAAAGGCGGCTTTCCTGCACACCTTAGGCAGGTCAGCTTCTAAGTCTCGACCTGCTCCCACCATCCCTAAGGAAGCGGGCGCACAAAGCTATTGCCCTTCGCTGTGACGGCAGGCTTCAGCAACCTGCAAGCAGAGAGGCGAACGAGAAAGACGCGCAGCCCGCTCGCTACTGTTCCAAGCCGGCAGTCTCGTGCGTCAGCGTCACCGCAGTCTTTAGCGGCAGAGACTCGACCGAATCCCCCACCTCGATCGCGAACTTGCCTGGGTCGACCGTCCACTGCTTTCGCTCGATGTCGTAGTGCGCGAACGCCCGTCCGTTCAGCGTCACCGACACGTGGCTCGTCGCCCCGGGCTGCACGTCCACCCGCTCGAAGCCCTTCAGCTCGCGCACAGGCCGCGGCACCGACGGGTGCTCCTCGGCCACATACACCTGCGCCACCTCCGCACCCGCCCGCTGGCCGGTATTGGTCACGTCAAAGGAGACCGTGACCTGTGGCCCCGCGCCAACCGACTCCGGCGACACCTTCAGGTTCGAGAACCGGAAGGTCGTATACGAAAGCCCATAGCCAAACGGAAACAGAGGCTTGACATGATCATGCTCGTAACCCCTGTACCCGACGAAGATCCCTTCCTTGTACTCCACCCGCTTCGAGTCGCCCTCCGGATAGTAGTTCTTGTAAGTCGGGTTATCCTCCGCCCGGCGCTCAAAGGTCGCCGGCAGATGGCCTGAAGGATTGACCTCGCCCAGCAGGATCTCGGCCAGCGCCGTCCCGCCCTCCTGCCCTGGGTACCAGCTCTCCAGCAGCGCTGGCACCTTGGCGAGCCACGCCTGGGAGTCAACATTGCCGCCCGAGTTCACGTTCACGATCGTCTTCTTGTTCGCCGCGGCCATCGCCTCGATCAGCTCGTCCTGTCCGAAGGGCAACGCAAAGGTCCGGTCCCCACCCTCACCCTCGCTCTCGTTCTGGTAGCCCGCCGCGACGATCACCGCGTCTGCTTTGCCCGCCAGCTCCACCGCCCGCGGATGCACGATCTTCGCAGCATCGACGATCGCCAGCCGCAGGCGCCCGCCAATCGACCCGCTCTGCGTATCCTCGACCACCACCTTGTGGGGCCCTGCCGCAAGCTCCAGCGTCAGGTGCGGCTGAAACGCCCTCACAATCTTCCAGTTATCGAGAATCAGCTTGCCGTCCAGGAACACGCGGTTGCCCGAGCCCTCCCCGGGCCCCTCCAGCGCTACGACGTACCTGCCCGCCGCCGGCGCCGTCCAGTAGCCCGTGTAGCGACGCGACGAGTGCTTGCCCTCCGCGTCATAGAGCGCCATGGTTGCTTCCAGGTCGTCGCCAAAGCTCGCCCAGTTGATGCCCTCTGTATTCAGGTGCGCGACGGTGGTTGACTTGACGGGCGCGCCGCTTAGTTCCTCATTGGCAAAGGTTTCAAGCGTGAGCCCCGGCTTGCCCCCGGTGGCCGCCGTCGTATAGTTGGTGGCGCGCGCCAGCTCTGAGAGTGTCGGCAACCCGCGGTCGTAGTAGACCGTTACCTGCGGCTCAAGCGCTGCCGTGAGCCCCTCTACCGGGCTCACCAGGTGGAACGGCACCACGCCGGCGCTGCCTCCGCCTACCGCGACGCCTGGGTACGCATCCGGCCCCACCACCAGCACCGTCTTCAGCCGCGCCTTGTCAAGCGGCAGCACGCGGCCGTCGTTCTTGAGCAGCACCGGCGACTCGCGCGCCGAATCCAGCGCCGTCTGCCGGTTCTCCGCGTCAAAGTACGAGATCGACGCATCGGTCTGCGGCCGGCTCAGCCAGTCAAACGCCATCGCCGTCGTCAGCAGGTGGCGGACTTTCTCGTCGATCGTCGCCTCGGTGACCGTGCCCGCCTGGATCGCCGGCTCGAGATTCTTCCGGTTCATGAACTTTCCGTACGGCATCTCGATATCGAGCCCGCCGTTGGCCGCGCCCACCGCGTCGTAAGTCGCGTCCCAGTCCGACATCAGCACGCCGGCAAAGCCCCACTCCTTGCGCAGAATGTCGATATTAAAGTACCCGTTCTGGGTCGCGTGCTTGCCGTCGATCAGGTTGTAGCTGTCCATCACCGCGCCCACGTGCCCGCGCTTGACCCCGGCCTCAAACGTCGGCAGGTAGATCTCCCGCACCGTGCGCTCGTCGATGATCGTGTCGGAGTCGTGGCGCAGAAACTCGGAGTTATTGCCCAGGAAGTGCTTGATCGTCGCGCTCACCCCCTGCTTCTGCATGCCGTCGATGTAGCCGACCGCGATATTTGCTGCCAGGAACGGGTCCTCGCCGAAGTACTCGAAGTTGCGCCCGTTGCGCGGCGAGCGGTAGATGTTTACGCCTGGGCCCAGCATGTAATTCACCCCGCGCGCCCGCGCATCGCGCCCGATGCCTGCGCCCACCCGCTCGGCCAGCGCTCGATCCCAGCTCGCCGCCAGACCAATGCCGGCCGCATAGGTGGTGGACGGAAATCCCACGTTCGAGCGCGTTCCATAGGGCCCGTCTGACATCTCAAAGGCAGGCAGCTTCAAGGTAGGCAAAGCGCGCACCGCAAAGCCGGTCCCGCCGATGTAATCCAGCTTCTCGGCGAGCGTCATGGCATGCACCAGCAAGTCGATCTTCTGCCGGTCCGCGTCCGTTAAAGGGTGCGGTCCCTGCGCCCGCGCAGCCGGTGCAGCGAGCAGGGCAGTGAGGCCCACCAGGGCGCAGATCGTCGACACTCCTCGTGCCTTGGTAACAGGTGCTTTGGTGACAGCTCGCATAACGTTTCAGTCCTTCCCTTAGCGCACGCGCCCGCCCTCCGTCAGAGCCAATCCGGTCGCAGTCCAAAGATCTTGGCTACGGCGCCCGCCCCGACGGTCGGTATCAGCCTATGCCTGAGCATAGTCATTTCCGCGCCTTGGAGTTGGAAAGCTTTGTACCCCTGCCGCCGATCACAAGATGCGGCTCCGGGAAGAACGTCGAACGCGCCGCAGCAGCCTTTTTGCGAACCCGACGCGAACACAATCTCGCAATGAGGCATCGCGCCAGGGCTTAGCGGCGGATCTTCACGCCCGCTCGACTGCAGGACATACGTCGTCGGCAGGTTGCAGAAGGAACGCGCTCGAATGCGCGTCTAGGAAATGGCTCGCAGAAACAATGCGCGCTGCTCTTACCTTTGCGCAGTTTCGATGAAGTGGAATCGCAGGGGAGAAATCGTTAACAGCGCGTCAGAGAGACGCGAGGCTACAGCTAACAGAAGACCCGCCCGCCGAGTGCAAAATTCGAGCCACGGTTTAGGACCTACGTAGCGCCCACCCAGCGCCGGCTGGGCTATTACATGACCAGCGCAACCCGCTGCAGCTCGGTCTGCATCGAGTTCACATCGCAGTTCTCCTGCTCGAGCCGCATCACCGACTCGCGTACCAGGTCTGCATCCACGCCATAGCCGCGCCCGTTCAAGAACGCCGCCAGCAGTTCCTGCGCTTGCCATGCGTCCAGGTCCACCTGCTGCAGGTCACACTGCAGACCGAGCAGCTCGGTAGGAGAAAATCTTTCCAGGCACTTGCTCATCACATTTACACTCCTGCCGGTAAACCTGTCCCGGTTAAAGACTTAGTTGCTCCGCTCGCTGCTGCGAGTTGCCGTTCCCGCTGGAATTGCCTCCTATCTGGCGCACTCTGTCTGCCAACTTGCACTCGTAACTCCCCCTTTTGCTCCTCGCAGAAGCGCCATCGCACCCGGCGCATTGACCTAAGCCCAGGGCCTCGATGGTCCGGCGTCATCCCCGGCGTCCCTACCCTCTACACTGGTCCCATGGGTGCCAGCTCAGAGCGCCAACAACCGCCCTACCAGGACCACACGGACCCTTCGGACCGCACGGACCAGGCCTACGCGCCGGAACGCGTCGGCCAGACCCCCGCCGGGCGCACTCGCTCCGACCCTCACTCCTCCCAAACAGACCAGCCGGGGCCTCGGCCGCCTTCGCCCGGCCCGGCCGAGCGGCAACCGCGCACTCTCTCCTGGGTAGCGATGCTGGCCTGGATCGCGCTCGCCTTCGCGATCGCCGGCCTGGTCGCCTACCGCCTGGTCACACCTTTCTTCCCCAAACACTAACCCGACGGAGCCAAGCGCCGAGGCAAGGCTCAACCCAGAGTCGCTCGGTCTAGAGTCGCTCGGTCCACCATCAGGATCGGGATACCATCCTCGACCGGATACGCGCGCCCACACCCCCGGCAGACCAGCGCCTCCACTTCCTCGGCTGGCGAGCGCGCCTCAACCCGCAGCGTACCTAGGCAGGCCGGGCACGCCAGCAGGTCCAGCACCCGCTCGAAGCGAGCCGCGTGAGCCTCACCGCGCGACCCGCCCGGGCTCGTCTCCCCGGCTGGCTGCTTCGCCGATCCCCACCTCTCCGTCATCCTTCCATCCTACGGGGCCTGGCCCGTTCGTTCTGGCCCGTTTCGTTCTGGCTCGTTCGTTCTGGCTCGTTCGTTCTGGCCCGTTCGTTCTGGCTCGTTCGTTCTAGCTCGTTCGTTCTGGCTCGTTCGTTCTGGCCCGTTTCGTACCTGCCCATGTCATGCTGAGCAAAGCGGCATCGGCCCGGCACAGCTCTTCAAGCCTGGTCCAGACCAGCCAACACGGAGAACGGAGCAGACAAGCCCAGTGCTACGCGTAGGACTCACCGGCGGACTGGGCAGCGGCAAGAGCGCCGTAGCGCTGGTGCTCGCCGAGGGCGGCGCCCACGTCCTCTCGGCCGACGACCTCGGCCGCGCCCTCATGCAGCCCGGTGAGCCCGTCTACGAGCAGATCGTCGACCACTTCGGCTCCGGCATCCTCGCTCCCGACGGCAGGCTCGACCGGCGCGCCCTCGCCCGCCAGGCCTTTGAACACGGCCGCCTCGCCGAGCTCAACGCTATCGTCCATCCGGCCGTCTTTGCTGCCGAGCAGCAGGAGCTCTCCCGCATCGCTGCCCTCGACCCCCAGGCCATCGCCGTCCTCGAGTCAGCCCTGGTGTTTGAAGTCAGCCGCGGCGCCGAAGTCAGCCGCGGCGCCGAAGTGAACTCCAGCACCGACGTGGGCCGCAGTCCCGAAATCAGCCCAGCCTTCCCGCCCCGACCCTCCCCACCGCCCGACCCTCCCCATTCCCTCGCCGACTACCGGCAGCGCTTCGACAAGCTCATCCTCGTCACCGCCCCCGACGAACTCAAGATCGCCCGCTATCTCGCACGGGTCGCCCCGCCCGGCGCCGACCAGGCGACCCGCGACCAGCTCACCCGGGACGCCCGCGCGCGGCTAGCCGCCCAGCTCCCCGACGCCGAAAAAGCCCCGCTCTGCGACTACGTCATCGACAACTCCAGCACCCTGGTCCTGCTCCGCCGACAGGCTCAGGCCGTGCTCGCTGCGCTCCGCCGGGGGTAACCAGCCGCTCGTCAGCCGGCCCGCGCGCCAACAATGAGAAAATCAAAGTGCGCCGCATAGGCAACACACGGCTGGCAGGCACATACGCAATGACATTCCGTAGAATCCTCCTCATCTTCGCCATCGTGGGCGGCATCTGGTACTACGCCAACACCCTCAACCCGGCGCGTATTCTCGGCCTCGATCCCGGCTCCCCCGCCGAGGGCTCCAGCCCGCTCGCGGACGCCCTGAACTTCGCCCGCTCCACCCCCGGCCCGGGGCGCTCCTCTCCGCTCACCCTCACCGAAGCGCACGCCGCCCCCGAGTACGACGCCGAAGAGCTCCAGAACATCTCGGTCTACAAGCACGTCTCGCCCTCGGTCGTGAACGTCACCTCGACCACCCTGCAGTACGACTTCTTCTACGGCGCCGTGCCCTCCCAGGGCCAGGGCTCGGGTTTCATCCTCGACCGCCAGGGCCACATCGCGACCAACTATCACGTGATCGCCGACGCCCAGAACGTCGAGGTCCAGACCACCGACAAGCACCGCTACAAGGCCCGCGTCATCGGCAAGGACCAGCGCCACGACCTCGCCCTGCTGCAGATCGACGGCGCCCCCTCGCTCACCCCGGTCGTGCTCGCCCAGTCCCGCGACCTGATCCCCGGCCAAAAGGTCTACGCCATCGGCAACCCCTTCGGCCTCAACGGCACGATGACCACTGGCATCATCTCGGCTATCCGCTCGGTCCGCGGCCCCACCGGCGGCCAGATCGAGAACGCCATCCAGACCGACGCCGCCATCAACCCCGGCAACTCCGGCGGCCCGCTGCTCAACTCCCGTGGAGAGGTCATCGGCATCAACTCGCTGATTGCGACCAACCCCAACCAGCAGGTAGACCAGAGCGCCGGCATCGGCTTCGCCATCCCCATCGACACGGTCAAGGCCGTGCTCTCCGACTTCCAGAAGTTCGGCCACTCCCGCCGCCCCTCGCTCGGCATCGTCTCGCTCCCCATCGGCCCGGAGCTCGCCCAGCAGATGGGGCTCGCCGCCGATGCCGGAGTGCTCGTGCAAAAGGTCGTCCCCGGCGGCGCCGCCCAGCAGGCCGGCCTCAAGGGCGGGTCTGAGTCTGCGTATCTTGGCAACATGCAGATCCTGCTCGGCGGCGACCTCATCGTCGGCATCGATGGCAACGACATCACCACCGCCGAAGACATCGCCGACCAGATGGACCACCACCAGGCCGGCGACGCGGTCACCGTCACCTTCTACCGAGGCAAAAAACGCATGACCCTCAAAGTCACCCTGCAGGAAGCCGGCGCCCGCGCCGCGTAGGGTCAACTGCGAAGACCCCCTACGCGGGAGGCGGTCACTTCGTGACGCGTATACCGACCCTTCGGGTCACAAAAGCTATGGCCTCCCAGAACTACCGGGAGGCCATAGCTTTTGCAGCGCCGCAGGCAGAAGACTCCCCACGTTCGCGCTATGCGCCAGAAGTGGGCGCCAGCCGCGTAGGCGGTCTGGACTTTGACCCGAAGCTTCTGACAGGTGAAGCCTTCGCATACCCCCCCGAGGGAAAGTGTCATCCTGAGCGAAGTCCGGGACCCGAGCGAGCATTCTTTGCTCGCTTGGATGGAAAGCGAAGGATCGCTGTTCCCGCCGACCACCGCCACGCTCATCCGCGCTCGCTACAGCTGCTTGCGCAGAAACACAGTCGCCTGCGGATTCTCGTTATACCGCACGCACGCCTGGTAGCCGCGCCGCGTATAGATCTGCACCGCCGCCCGCCACCACACACCCGGCAGCCAGGCCATCGAGCGAAGCCATCCATAGCCGCGATCCAGCCTCGCCGGAAAGGTATCCTGCTATCTCCTCCGGCGAATCGCGCTTCACCATCCCGATCGCTTCGTAGTACTCCGCGAGCAACTCACCTGCCGCACCCAGCTCCTTGATCGTCGCCCGCCGTACTCTTACGCCCTCCCCACTCACCGGCGCACCCGCGCCGCCAGCTGCCCCGGCAGCGCCGAGCCGGTGACCCGCAGCACCCCGACGCACACCGCGCCCCAAACCACCAGGCTCACCGCCAGCAGCACCAACTCCCCCACCCGCGAAGCACCAACCGGCTCCACCCGTCGCAAGCCTGCGAGCACGGCGCCGCTCACCGCCGTCGCCGCCAGCGCCCGCCCCAGCTCCTTCCAGTCCAGGCCGCCAAGCGGCACCAGCCCCGACCGGCTCAGCAGCACCGCAAACACCGAAGCCTGCACCGTGATCCCGATATCCGACGCAAACGCCAGCCCCGGCGCCCCGTGCAGCCGGAACAGCAGCGCATACACCGGCAGCGACGCCACCGTCACCAGCGTCGCGGCCACCATCGGCGTCACCGTGTTGCCTGTCGCATAAAACGCCCGCGCATAGATCGCCTGGGCCGACCAGAAGCACAGCGACAGCGAAAAGATGCCGAAGTAGAGCGCCATCTCGCCCGTATCCGTCCGGTGGAACAGCCCCCCGCGAAACGCCGCGTCCACCGCCGGCTCGCCCATCGCGATCATCCACGAGCTCAGCAGCAGCGACACCGCCGCGATCCGCGACACGGACTCGTTGACCGACCGCGCAAACGGCCCCCGATCGCTCCGGCCCTCCCCATCGCGCCGGTTGTAGAGCGAAGCCAGAAACGGCAGCGACGCCGCCCCCGCCGCCTGGCCTAGCGCCTGCGGCACGCTGAACAGCTGCTTCGCATAGGCCAGCAGCGAGACCGCTCCACCGATATGCGACGCAAAATAACTGATGATCCATAGGTCGACCGTCACCAGCGAAAAGCCAAGAATCAGCGGCAGCGTGATCTTCACCCACTCCCGCAGCCCGCGGTTGGCGAAATCGAGTCGCAGCCTCAGACGCATGCCTGACCGCCACGCCTGCACCCCGTTCATCACGAACGGTCCCACGACGACCCCGGCGAGGGCTCCCCAGGCGATCGAGGACACGCCCAGGTACCGGTACAGCAGCACCCCGCCCACGATCATCCCGATGTTGTAGACCAGCGGCGCCACCGCCTGCAGCGTGAACTGCTTGCGCGCCAGCAGGTAGGCGCCAAAGACGCCGCTGCCGAAGAAAAAAACCTGGCCCGGCAAAATGATCCGGGTCAGGTGCACGCACAGCGCGAACTTCGCCCGGTCTGCCACGAAGCCTGGAAAGAAGACCCGCACATACTCCGGCGCCAGCACCTCGGCCGCCACCACGGCCAGGCTCAGCACCAGCATCATCGTCGAGAAGATGACCGAGAGCGCCTCTTCGCCCTCCGGCTCGCGCCCTGACTCGCGATACCGGGTCAGCATCGTGACAAAGGTGATCGAGGTCGCGCCGCCGATCAGAAAGTACGAGATCGTGTCCGGCAGCTGGAACATCGCGTTGTAGGCGTCCGCCTCCGCGCTCCGCCCCAGCAGGTGAATGATGTACTTGACCCGCACCAGGCTGATGACCTTTGAGGCCAGCGCCATCGCCGTCAACAGCAGCGTCGCGGTAAACGCGGTGTGCGCGTGCGAGGGACGCAGGGTCGCGAGCGCGCGCTGCCAGGCCGGCGGCCTGGGCGCCGGCCTGCCAGGCAATTCGGCGGCCGGCCCGGCGCTTGAAGGGGGCTGCATCATGCGTGTTAATTCTATTGGAGCCACTCCGGCGAGGTTCTCTGCACTCCTGCTGCACGGCTCCCCAGCAACGTGCATAGCAAGGGCGCTGGCGAGCGCGGCGAACCAGTCCGCCATAAAGCGGTGACCAACCAGCCAAGCGGTTTCGCCAAACTCGGTCCATTTTGAAGCGGGCCGGTTGCGGCGAGCCACATAAGGCTCGATCGACAGCACGCATTTGTGCCGGTCGCTGTGTCGTATAGGCGCGTGCGCGACTTACTCGCACTTACTCGCATTCGACACACAACCTTACCCCGAGAAGCCCGAAGGCAAGAGACAAACCTTAACGCTTACTGAAGAAAGCAGCTCCAGCGACGAAATTTCACGCGCTTTCCTCCATTGATTCCCATAACCCTCAGGCGCATACCGATGACGCTCGCCATTTGTCGCGAGTTCATCTCCCTGCAACCTAAGAGCCGCCCCCGAGGACTACAAAAAGGCCTGGAGGTTTTCCCCAATGAAGCTTGCTATCGCTGCTTTACTCACGTCCACGCTCGTCGCTGCTCCGGCAGTCGCACCGGCCCAGCAACTCGGTACCAGCCCCGTGCAACACGTGCTCCTAATCAGCGTGGACGGCATGCACGCCGTCGACTTTCTCAACTGCGCGGTCGGCGTCGCCGGCGCGAACAACGGCCAGCCCTACTGCCCCAACCTCGCCGCCCTCGGCTCGACCGGCATCAGCTACGCGGCAGCCAGCACCAGCAAGCCGTCTGACTCCTTCCCAGGCCTGACCGCGTTGATGAACGGCGGCAGCCCGCGCACCACCGGCGTCTACTATGACGTGGCCTACGACCGCTCGCTCGACCCGCCGGCCACTACCACCGGCAACGGCGTCGCAGCCGGCCCCTGCAATGCCGGCGCCGCGCCCACCGGCACCACCACCGAGTATGAGGAAGGCATCGACCTCGATCAGACCAAGCTCAACGGCGGCGCGCCCGGCGCAGCGCTGACTGAGGGTGGCATCGCCTCGATTGACTCGACCAAGCTGCCTCGCAACCCGGCCGCCGGCTGCGCCCCGGTCTACCCCTGGAACTTCGTCCGCACCAACTCCATCTTCGGCGTCATCCACGCAGCGGGCGGCTACACGGCCTGGGCCGACAAGCACCCCTCCTACTCCTCCGTCGCCGGCCAGGGCGGCAACACCATCGATGACTACTACTCGCCCGAGATCAACTCGACCGTGGTCGCGCTGCCAGGCGTCACCACTCCCGAAGGCGTCTCCTGCGCGACCATCCCCGATCCCGCGCAGACCGGGTCCTGGACCAACAGCTTCGCCAACATCCAGTGCTACGACACGCTCAAGGTCAACGCCATCCTCAACCAGATCCACGGCAAGACCCACAGCGGCGCCTCCGCCAAGGTGCCGGCCATCTTCGGCATGAACTTCCAGGCCGTCAGCGTCGGCGAAAAGCTGATCGAATCCGGCGTCGGCATCGGCGGCTACCTTGACGGCATGGGCACCCCCGGCGCGCCGCTGCTCTCCGAGCTAAAGTACGTCGATGACTCTATCGGCCAGATGGTCGCGGCTCTCAAGGAGACTGGCAACTACGAAAACACGGTGGTAATCATCACCGCGAAACACGGCCAGTCCCCCATCGACCCCAACCTCTACAAGGCCGTCCCGGGCAAGAGCGGCACCGCCGGCACCACCCCTGCGACCGTGCTCTCGAGCCTGCTGCCTTACTCCGAGTCGCCACTCAACCCGACCGGCATCGGCGCGACAGAGGACGACATCTCGCTGCTCTGGCTGGCCAATGGCGCCAACACCAACGCGGCCGTCGCCACGCTCGAGCAGAACGCAGCCGCCATCGGCCTTGGCCAGCTCTTCTACGGCCCCTCTCTGTGGCTCAACTACAACGTCCCGGGGCTCGGCGGCGCACTCGACCCCCGCACGCCTGACATCATCGTGACCCCTAACGTCGGCGTCACCTACACCGGCAGCGCCAAGAAGCTCGAAGAGCACGGCGGCTTCAGCCACGACGATACCAACGTCATCCTGCTCCTCTCGAACCCCAACGCCAAGCCCATGATCGTCTCCGCCCCGGTTGAGACGGCCCAGGTCGCGCCCACCATCCTCAAGCTCCTCGGCCTCAGCCCCAAGGCGCTGCAGTCGGTCCAGATCGAAGGAACGACCGTGCTGCCCGGCGTCGCCGCGGCGCTCAAGGCAGCCGAGTAGTTTCGGCTCGCTGCCACCCGCACCCAGCAGAGCACCAAAGCACAAGGAGCAGGAGCCATCCTGCTCCTTTGCTTTTTGGCCCAGCAGGGAAGCCGGCTTACTTTCGCACGACCGAGAATGTGTGAGCCGGCACGGGTCCAGGAGTATTTAGCCACGCAATCGCCATCTCACCGGCGCCGCGAGCGGCAGGCAGTGGGTTGCTCCATCCGCGTTGAAGGAGAAGTCTCCGTTGGAAAAACGTCCGGCTCGCAAGCTCCCGTCTGCATACTCGACTTCAATTTGAGTTCCAGAGAGAAGAGTCTTTAGGGACTCGCGCGTGACCAAATGCCATGGGTATTCACTCATCATGCGTCGCACGTTACCATTCACGTGCTGTCTGTCAACAACGAACTTGACTCGCATGAGTAGAGCGATGCCACTAGCCACACTGGCAGCCATGCGGTACCGTCGCAGGGTGGACGCCAGTGCCCTCTCCCTGCCGCGCCGGATGCTCTTCAGCCTGGCCATCGGTGGCACAGGCTGGCTGCTCATGTTGCTCGATGAGCTCTGGGGCGTCACCCGGCACCCGCTCGAGGAGACCCTCGACCCTGTCTTCGGCGACCCTCACCCCACCCCGGGCCCCACCCTCGCGCTCTCCCGCCACACCATCCCCAGCGGCACCAATCTGCTCGACGCCGTCCTCGCCGAGCCCACCGGCCAGCCCACCCGCGCAAGCCTGCTCCTCTGCCACGGCATCGGCGAGACGGTCGAGCACTGGCACGCCGCCCAGCGCCTGCTCGCCGGCCACGGCATCCGCTCGCTCGTCTTCAACTACTCCGGCTACGGCCGCAGCACCGGCTGGGTTGACGCCGCGCAGAGCGAGCGCGACGCGGTCGCCGCCTACGCCTTCCTCGAGCGCACCGGCCGAGGCGAGCCTGTCTCGCTGCTCGGCTTCTCGCTCGGCAGCGGCGTGGCGGCAGCCGTCGCCGGCCGGCTGCGGCCCCACCGGCTCATCCTCTGCGCCGCTTTTCCCTCTCTGCGCGAGGCGGCACGCTGCTTCGGCGTACCCTCCCGGCTGGCAACCCTGCTGCCCGACATCTGGGAGGCGTCTGCGCTGCTTGCCTCAGGCGGGCCGCCGGTGCTGATCCTGCAGGGAGACGCCGACCAGCTCTTCCCCGCCCAGCTCGCCCGGGAGCTCGCCCATCGACTCACCGCTGCCTCCACCCTGTGCTGCGAGCTGGTGGTCGTCCCCGGCCTCTCTCACAACGAGCCAATCGATCAGCCCAGCCACGCCTACTGGGCCAGGGTGGTTAGCCACGTGACCGAGCAACCCTGACCGACTGCTTGATTGAGGAATTCCAAGGGGGGTTCGCCAGGGGACCGAACTCTGCCCGGCTGCGCCCCGATCATAACCAAATGGATACGCCACCTGTCCCCGTTGTTCTCGAGTGTGAGGCCATGTACGGCGGCTTGCTCATCACCTTTGCCGATGGCAGGGTCGGGCTCTACTCAGCCGAGCTTCTGCACAGGCTCCTGCCGGAGGCTAAGGAGATCCTGCCCACCGATATAGAATCGGCTCCCGAGCCGGAGGCCCCGTTCAAACCGCCTGCCCAGGAGGATTTCCTTCCCTAGCGGCCTGGCTCCGGCCTGGCCGATCCGCCAACCCCTTCCAGAGCGCCACTTGCCTGACGCGAGCCGCGCGACCCGACGAGCGCCGCTAGGTTAGCTCACTCCAAGACCGCCCTTGCCGCTCGTCAGTCTCTGTCGGAGCTCGTCCGGTGCTCCCGCTCTGTCGAGGTTCCGTTTGTTCCCCCCGCCCCGTCGGGTTTGCCTGTTCGTCCCGCTCCATCGGCTTTTGTCTGCAGCCCGCGCGCACCCCTCACCCACCCACTCAGGTATACTGACGGATGTTGTAACTCATGTTTTTCCAAGCAGGAAGCCCAATGCCAAAGTTGAAGACCCACAAAGGCGCTGCGAAGCGCTTCAGAAAGACCGGAACCGGAAAGATCGTTCGCGGACAGGCCACCATGCGCCACATCCTGACCTCGAAGGAAACCAAGACCAAGCGCAAGCTGGCCCACAGCGCCCTAGTCTCGGACGCGGACTACAAGAAGGTCGCCCGCATGATCCCTTACGCCTGATCGAGTACGCGTGATCGATGCCACCCCCAGCCTCGGCCGGGGTGGCCTGAGGGCCGCGCAAAGCGTTCGCGCAGCAGGCCCCCGGCGATAGTCGGCGCAGCAGGCCGGCTAATCGCCGATTGATCGGGTACCAAGCGAGTGAAGAGGTTCTAACGACGGGTTGGCCGTTCGAAAAAACGCCGACCGTCCCCTTGCCTCCAGCCGCACAACGAACGACCAAAAAGGAGCACGACTATGCCACGCGTCAAACGTGGAACCAAACGCAACGACCGCCGCAAAAAGATCCTCAAGCGCGCCAGCGGATACTTCCTCACCAAGAGCAAGCTCTACCAGGCGGCGCAGGAGGCAGTGGAGCGCGGCCTTAAGTTCGCCTACAGCGGCCGCAAGCAGAAGAAGCGCCAGTATCGCTCGCTCTGGATCGTGCGCATCAACGCCGCCGCCAAGCTCAACGGCATCAGCTACTCGCTCCTGATCAACGGCCTCAAAAAGGCCGGGGTCGAGCTCGATCGCAAGATCCTGGCCGACCTCGCCGTCCGCGACGAACAGGGCTTCGCCGCCCTCGTCACCCAGGCCAAGACGGCCCTCGGCAAGCCCGCAGCCGCCTAAGCGAGCAGAGTGTTGGATCAGCACGACCAAAGCGCGTCCTCTTCGGAGGCCGCGTTTTGGTTTGCGCCTCCTTGCCTCTCAGTCCCGCGCCTCGTGGGCACCCACGCCATCCCAGCCGCAATGTCCGGTCGAGTGCAGCCAGGCATCTGCTCTGCCCCACGTGCGGAAGGCCGCCGATCCACGCTGTGTGCAGGAAGACCACCTGCAGCATGAGCGCCACAGCGGCTTGCGCGCCCACTTCTCGGCATCCTCCCACGCGCCCCGCGAAGCGGTGTGCAAGCGCCCCAGCGAGCGGTTCGCCTTGCTGTGTGCAGTCCGGGAGCGAAGTGACCGGCGAACGGTCCATCACCCAAAGCACTCCTCAGCCGGGAAGAGCTGACCACAGCAACGTGCCCGCTTAGCCATCCAGGAACAGCAGATGCCAGGAGCCGGCCGGTAGCTTCGACCTGCGCCGCCTGCGAGATGCGCGCTGGCGGCGAGCCGCGCCCTAGCGCGTAGCCCGCTGCCAGTAGCCAAAGGTCTCAGGCGTGATCCGGCTGCCGGTCGGCTCATCGCCGTCGCCCTCTGCTCGATAGATCGCCTCAAGCGCAGCAAACAGCGCCGCACTCTCCTGCTCCAGCCCCAGCAGGTGCAGGCTGCGCAGAATACGGGTCAGCCGCAGGTGGTTGTGGTTGTACGGCGTGAGCCAAACCCGGGCGCGCTGCGCAAATACGCCGGCCTTGATCACCGCCCCTTCCGCATCTACCCCCAGCCCGTAAAAGCGCAGCATGCGCAGCCACGCCGCCCGCAGCCGGCTGCGCAACTCCTCAGACGAGCGAAAGGCTGCCTCCACCCGGGGCGTGACCAGCGGAGCAAACGGATTGGCCCCGCTCGGCTCAGGCAGTGGAAAGAGCCACTGGATGTAATCGTGCACAGCCTCCAGCGCCGAGTCGGACCAGGCCAGGATGTCCGCGTGGCTGCGGCCCTGGATGTCGCGTCCCGTACCGCAGTAGAAGGCAAGCAGCGCATCGTCCGAGGTCGGCATAGCGCATGAGATGCCGAGCCGCGGCTGCCAAGTTCGACCGAACTGGATCGACCGAACTGGATCGACCAAACAAGTTCGATCGAACAAATTCAATCGAAGAACGAAGAGATCACTCCCCAACAACAATTGATCTCAGCTTGACGACCCCCGCCCACTGGCCCAGATCGATCATCCAGCGAAAAGAGCTGTCCTCCGGAGCGCAGCGAAGGACTGCTCTTCCCGTTTTCTTTCAGAGCAGCCGAGTCCCAGCCAAGGCCAACTCCGCAGTGCATCTGAGCACCTCCGTCCAAGCCTGCGCCCCCGCGTCCAGCCCCCCTTCCGGCCCCTTGCAGCAACCAGATCACTGGCTCCCCTTTTCTCGCCCGTGATACAAGGGCTTCCATGCGCGCTCGCACGCCCCTCTCTTCGCCCCGTCCTCGCCTGCTCCTCTTGCTGCTCCTGCTCGCCCCAGTCCTCGTAAGCCACGCCCAGGCGCCAGGCCCCGCCGCCGGTTGGCTCCCTGACCCCACCCGCCAGCAGACCTACACCCTGCACCGGTCTTCCTCCCGCGAGTCGACCGGCGCCAACGCCGACGCGCGCACCGTCACCCCCGGCCAGACCCTCACCGTGCTCGACGTCGACGGCCCGGGGCTCATCTCGCATATTTGGTTCACCCTCGACGACGGCGAGCCCTACGCCCTCAAGCGGATTGTGCTGCGTATCTACTGGGACGGCGAAGCCAATCCCTCGGTCGAGACCCCCATCGGCGACTTCTTCGGTCTCGGCAATGGCCTCTACTACCAGTGGGAGTCGCTCATGCTCTCCGCCGGCTCGGACAAGGCGCTCAACAGCTGGTTCCCCATGCCCTACGCCCGGCACGCCCGCATCACCGTCACCGACGAGGGCAAACTCGCGCTCAATCACCTCTACTGGAACATCGACTACCGCGCCAACCTCGCGCCGCTCCCGCCCGACACCCTCTACTTCCACGCCCAGTACCACCAGGCCCAGCCCAACCACGGCTGGACCGGCAACTGGTATGAGAACGGCGACCCCATCGTCAACTACCGACGCAACCTCGACGGCAAGGACAACTACGAGTGGCTCAGCGCCAAAGGCCACGGCCAGTTCCTCGGCGTGACGTTTTCCGTTCTGCAAAATCAAGACGGCTGGTGGGGCGAGGGCAACGACATGTTCCAGATCGACGGCGACGCGCCCTCCCTCGTTGGCACCGGCGCCGAAGACTACTTCCTCGGCGCCTGGGACTTCGGCGGCTCCCAGGATTACCTGTTCCACGGCGCCCCGGTCGTCGGCAGAGAGCTGGCCGGGGAGCGCAGCAGCATGTACCGCTTCCACTTCGACTCGCCCATCCCCTTCACCCAGTCCATCCGCGCCTCGATCGAGCACGGCCACGCCAACCACCGGTCTGACAATTACTACTCGGTCGCCTACTGGTACCAGGCCGAGCCGCACGAGCCCTTCGCGCCTCTGCCGGATGTAGACCAGCGCATCCCGACGCTGCAATTCGTAGGCGGCCCCGGCAACGCCAAGGGCCCGTATGACCCGACCAGCCTGCACCCGCGATAGCCGCTTTTGCCTGAAGCCGTAGGCAGAATACCCGTCACGAAGTGACCGCCTCCCGCGCAGGGGGTCTTGGCCCTTCTGAGCCAAATACGCAGAGAATCTCCGCCGTTAAACTTTGAGAACAGCGCCTGCTTAGAAGCATCCGCTCTCGAATTCTAAGAGTGTGTCAGTCAGCGATAAGCGCGGGCCTCTAGCCGAGTAGGTTTGCACGGCGAATCAACTGAAAAGGGGAAAGTCTCTAAGAAATACTGTTGCCAGAGCTTCTATCTCTACGTAGCTATATCGAACCCAGTTGCTCGGCCGCCAATACCGTCCATGGGCAAGCCAGTGGCGAAGGTGCAATGCGCCGCGCAGGTGTCCGATCATGCTCTTGAACTCGGCATGATGACTGACCCATAGCTCCAAGATGTCCTCATCCAGACGAGCGTGCTCAGCCTTCTGCCGATAGGTGTCTCTGAAGGCACGCGAAAGGGAATCCCTTTTCCTACGCTTACATCGGTGTAAATAGTCGACTCGAAGCGCAGCCTCAACTGAAGCCAAAAGCTGCAAAATGGATCTCAATTCTGTTTCTATGATTCGGCTTTGAAAAACCTGGCTGAGTTCTGAGCGCGTCATCCCAAGGTACCGACTATTATCAATAGCATCCCAGGCGGCGAAATAGCGGCTTAGAGCTTCGGTTGCGTCCTCATGATAAGACGCGATCTCATCCAGCTCTTGAATATCCGCTGTTTCGGGTCTAGCCATTCGCAACTTCTGCGAACAAGCCCAGAATGACTTCGTCGCTCAAGCTGATAAGTTCTCTGCCGGGTGACTTTGAAACTAGACGCCATTCCCACGAAATTGGTTCACGGAGTGCATGCTTTGAAGAAAGCCGCGATGCCTTATTCCCGATGCTCACGCTGACTTGAATCATGTCGGAAAGACGACGCGCTTTGCTATTCAGCAGCAGTAACGGTGTCTTTCCAAACGGGCCAATCACATCAACCCGACCTTTCGCTCCGATGAGCATCGTGCCTACTGGTTCAAGCAGGATCTCAGTGTGAGCGAACCTGATTAGCAGCGTCTCGACCGTGTACTCGCCAAGGTGCTCTTCCACTAGAGTGAGGAGTCTGGGGTTCACGGAGACTTGCTCTGCATACGGCCTAAGCGCGGCCTTAACCTGTTCGTAGAGGATCTCTAGATGTCGGCGCCACTCTCCGACCTCGCTTCGCACCCAATCGGCAGTTCGCTCGGCCTCATCTGCCATGGCCAGATTTTTACCCTTAAGCAGGGCTTCAAAATCTGCTTTACCGGTCGATTCGGATCCAGCTTGGCTACGTAGTTTCTGCATCTTTCAATGATAGCGACTTGACTCCAGATGTGCTCTAACACCTGCTGCAAACGGCCACATTCTCTGCGAATTTAGCTTCAAGACAGCTTCCGATCTCCTGTCGGAGCAGCAAACAAACTCTTGGCTCGACGCAGGCTGCCTTCCGTCTGTGACTAACTCGCAGTAGCGGCTAACACGCAGGCCGGTTCCGTATTATCCCGCACCCAGCGCCCCTTACCCCGTACCCCAAACGAACACCTATGCAGCACCTCAGCCACAATCGCCGCCGTCTCCGCAATCGTCATCGCCGACCGGGTGAAAAACAGATTCCTAGCCGCACACACCATGTTCCCATTCGCACCGCCCGCAACTCCGGCACCAACTCACGCCATCGCCTCCTTCAACCCTGTCTTCACCAGCAGGTAGTTCATCGGGTAGGCCGTCATGAACCCCACGATCATCGCCACCTGCATCATCCACCAGTAACCGGCCTGGTCAGCACGCAGGTGCGCCTCAGGAAAGATCACAAAACGCGTCAGCAGCATCCAGCCGTACATCCCCACCTGCCAGGCGGAGATCGACAGAGTATCCGCCTTGATCGCAGCCCAGATGCCAGCCAGCGGCGCCAGGCCGCGCATCGGCACAATGCTGAAGTACTGGAAGGCGATGCCGATCGTCCATGCCAGGAGGTAGTCAAGCACGAAGCCGGCCCAGAGATCGGAGCCCCAGAGCGTGAGCGCCAGCCCAAATACCGTGAACTCGGCGAGGATGTCGCCGATCACGCAGCCCGCCCCGCAGTGGCTCGCAGCCACCGCGATCTGCGAGAGCTTCGGGTGCTCTCCAGCCTCTTTCATCGCCGCCTGGTGATCCTGCCCGGACATGGCCATCCCCGGACCTCTGGCCTGCTCCCGGCCAATGGCAAAGTAAGCCCATAGCGCGAAGACGCTCCCATAGAGCGCCGTCACCGGCCACACGATGTTCATGATGCCCATCGGCTGCGGATGGCGCACGACGTCGATCGCAATGACCAGCGCGCAGAGAAATCCCAGCCCGAGCGAGGTCCAGGCAATTGCCTCAAACATGCGTCCACCTTCGGGAGCGCCCCAGCTTTCTAACGCCTGAGAGGGTCCACCCGCCTGAGCGGGTCAAACAGCCGGAGAGCGTCCACCAGGTAGATGCACCGAGCGGCCGCCTGGGCCTCGCGCCGAGCGGCCGGCAAGGGTCGCGCGTGATCAGACTCTCACCGGAGCGGCAAATCAGCCGCCTACAGGTACCGCCTGCTCCTGCCCAACCCCAGCCCGCACCCAGCGCCCCTCACTCCGCGCGCCGAACGAACACCCATGCAGCACCTCGGCCACAATCTCCGCCGTCTCCGCAATCGTCATCCCCGAGCGGTTGAAAAACAAATTCCCATCGGCGTACACCACATTTCCGTTCCGCACCGCCTGGAGTTCCGGCCACCAGGGAAGCCGCTCCAGCACCGCCCGCTCGCCTAAACTTCGCTCGAGCGAGAACCCGCAGGGCGCCACGATCAGGTACTCCGGGTCGGCCTCCCGCAGCCGCTCCGCATCGATTGCCGCCGAGTACTCGCCTTTGGCTCCCAGCAGCAGCTCCCCGTTGGCGATCTCGACCAGCTCCGGCCCCCAGTTGCCCATCGCAAAGATAGGGTCGGCCCACTCGAGCATCACCACCGTCTTGCGTGGCGACCGCGCCGCCTGCTCCCGCACCCTGGCAAGCCGCGCCCGCTCCCCAGCCACCACCCGCCGGCCTTCTTCCTCAAGCCCCAGCGCGTCCGCCACCAGCCCGATGCTCGCGAAGATCTCCTCCACGCACCCGGCATAGAGCGCCAGCTGCCGCGCCCCGGCACGCCCCGCTGCGGTCCACATCCCCTGGCGTCACCGCGCACACCTCGCAGTGCGTCTGCGCGATCAGCAGGTCCGGCTCCAGCGACTCGATCAGCCCAGCGTCCAGGTGGTAGAGCGGCTCGCCCGCGCGCAGCCGGCGCCGCACCTCCGCGTCGATCGCCCCGCTCGCGACCGACACGTCAAACGCCGGCTCCGTGCACCGGGGCAGCTCGCGCACCCACTCCGGGTTGTCGCACTCGTGCGAACGCCCCACCAGCCGGTCCCCCGCACCCAGCGCACACACGATCTCAGTCGCACTCGCCAGCAGCGAAACAATCCGCATCCCAGCCACCTCCCTCTGCCGCACTCGCTCGCGCGGCCCCTAACTTACCTGGCACAAGCAAAATTGTTCCACGTGGAACAATGGCACGCGACTGGAATCATACAGCCCCAAGAAGAGCGCCTGCAGACGAGAAAAGGCGCCACCGAGGGCGCCTCTCCTTACTACTTGACTACTTGATCATCACTCCTTCATCCAAACCCGGCTACTGCACCGTAGTCCCAGTCTGCACCGGCGGTGCCGGCTGGCTGACTGGCGCCGCGGGCTTGGCAGCCGCCACCTTCTTGGCCGCGTTCGCCGCAGCGGAAGACGCTTCCTTCTCCGCCATCATCTTCTTGCCCGGCGCAATGATCGCATGCAGCGTCGTGCCTTCCATGCGCGGCATAAACTCGACCACCCCGGTCTCGCCAATGTCCAGGATCAGCCGGTTAATGATGTTGTACCCGAGGTCGCGATGCGCCATCTGCCGTCCCCGAAAGCGTAGCGACGCCTTCACCTTGTCGCCCTCACCCAGGAACCGCACCGCCATATTCTTCTTCGTCTGGTAGTCGTGCTCATCGACCGTGACCGAGAATTTGACTTCCTTGATCACGATAATCTTCTGCTTCTTGCGCGCGGCGCGGTCGCTCTTGTCCTTCTCGTACAGAAACTTGCCGTAATCCTGGATCCGGCAGACTGGCGGCACAGCGCTCGGTGATACTTCGACCAGATCCAGCCCCCGCTCCCGGGCGATCTTCAGCGCCTCAAACGGCACAAGGATCCCCATCTGCTCGCCATTCTCATCAATCACGCGAACTTCGCGAGCGCGGATCTTATCATTAATACGGATGAACTGCTTGGCCGAACGCTTATCGATGGTCTTCCTCCAAAATTGAGGCGGCTGCCCCGGCTATAAGTCTATCACCAGGGATCAAGCGCGACTCCCGCCAAACGCGCTCGCCCGTCCATCTACCAGGCTTGGGCTCGACCCGGCTCTTCCCAGCTGCAAGCGCGCCTTGTCTGACCGTTGGGCGACACTACCGCGCGTTTCACTTCGCTATACTGGCTGCTCGCCACGACCAGGATCACCTGCCAACGCGACGTGGTGAGGCGCTAACTGCTAAAACTGTGCGCTGGTAAAAGGCAATTCGGAGGGAACTGATGGCCACCAAACGACGAATTCTGCTGGTAGACGACGAGCTCACCATCCTGCTCACGCTCAAAGCCGTGCTTGAGATCAGTGGGTTTGATGTCGAAACGGCCGCCTCGGCCCGCGAAGCCAAATCGAAAATTCGCACCAACCAGTACCAGATGGTAATCACCGACATGCGCATGGAGACCGAAAACTCTGGCCTAGAGGTCGTCAAGGCCGCCAAGAAAGCTTCCTACCAGCCGGCCGTGGCCATGCTCACCGCCTTTCCCCTGCCCGGCTCCGACTGGGGCTCTGATGGCGCCGACAAGATGCTCGTCAAGCCAATGAACACCCACGACCTGCTCATCCAGCTGGAGTCCCTGCTGGTCTCTCACGAAGAGCGCCGGCGTAAAGGCTCCCGCGATGGACTGGCCGCTGAGACCGGCACCGACGGCAGCCACAACGGTGATTCGGCAAGCAAAACGGCTAGCGCCTAGCCCTGCGGCGAGCTGCCGCCACCCCTGTCAGCGGCCCTCCGCCCTAGCCCAGCCGAGACCTCGCCTGCTGCACCAGGCGCCGGCAAAGACAAGCCCGTCCTGAACAAAGCGAAGCCTCCGCACCCTGCGGCTATCCTGAGCCCTAATCCTGCTCCCCCAAACCACTCACTCCGGTCTGCACCCGCCAGGAACCATCCCTCCTCAGGCTCGGCCGCCAGCAACCATCCACAGAAGCCCACCCCGGCGTACCAGTCCACCGACCCGGAGCGTCCAACGTAAAAACCGGCCGGCGCCCAAGGCGCACAGCCGGTTCTTCCCACACGCCAATCTGATCCCGCAGCGCTAAGCGCGCTCCAGGCAGCAGGATTAGTCTGCTTCCTTCCGAGCCTTCTTCCGATTCCGCTTGCGCGCCAGCGCTTCCTTCACGCGGCGCTTCTCACCAGGCTTCAAGTAAAAGCTGTGACGCTTCACTTCCTTGATGATGTCTTCGGTCTGCACCTTGCGCTTAAAGCGCCGCAGTGCATTCTCAAGCGGCTCGCCTTCCTGCACGCGAACCTCTGCCAAGTCAATACACCTCAAATCTGCCCTAGCCGGGAATGGTTAGTATATCGCACTCCGCCGGCTGTCAGACAGATCTGCATCACGCCCCCCCCCCCCGCTAGGAGAGCTCCTACCTGGCGAATAAGCTGGCGATCGAGCCGGCAATTTAGCCGCAGACTAACCGCAGCTAGCCGCGAACAGGCGTCGCCCAGAACCTTCTGCTTTTCATAGATGTTCTTGTGCCAACTGGAGGCTCTCTCCCAATCGCCGGTCAGCTCAACGGCCGCTTCTAGACGCAAGATTTGCCGACTGAGTGGTATACAGCCGCATCATCCCTTTATTGCAGTTTGGTTACTAACGTGCATGTGATAGGCCAAAGACGTGTCCCGCCCGCTGCCAGCGGTCGCCGGACACACACTCTCCCCGGAGGATCATGTCACCCCTTCCCCTGCGTAAGCTCCTCTTTGCCGCTACTCTGGCACTCGTCGGCGCGGCTCCCATCGCCCACCTTTCCCCTGCGTACGCCCAGGTCATTACCGCCACCATCCATGGCACGGTCACTGACGCGAGCGGCGCCGTGGTCCCTGGCGCTACCATCACCGTGCTCAATACCAGCAATGGCGTCCAAAACATGGCGAAGTCCGACAGCCGCGGCTCCTACTCCGTGCAAGCCCTGCAAATCGGCGGCCCCTACACCATCACCATCACCGCAGCCGGCTTTTCAACCTCTGAGACCAAAGGCTTAAACCTGAACGTCAACGATGACCGCGTGGTCGATGGCAAGCTCCAGGTCGGCGGCGGCGCCCAGAACGTGGAGGTCCAGGCCGAGGCGGCTCAGGTGGAAACCACCGAGACCCAGCTCAAGACCGACCTCGGCGCCCGCGAGATCACCGACCTGCCGCTGCTCGGCCGCGATGCCTCGCAGCTGGAAAAAACCGCGCCCGGCGTCGTCGAGTCGTCTGACCGCTTCGGCGGCTTTTCCGCCAACGGCTCCCAGACCACCCAGTCCAGCTTCCTGCTCGATGGCGCCGACGTCAATGACTCCGCGCTGCAGCACAACGGCATCTCCGTCAACCCGGACGCGCTCTCTGAAGAGGCCATCGTCACCAGCACCCTCAACCCGGAGTACAGCCGCAACTCCGGTGCGGTGATCAACGAAACGCTAAAGACAGGCTCCAACAGCTTCCACGGCGACGCCTTCGAGTTCTATCGCGACACCTTCCTCAACAACGCGAACTACTTCTCGCAGTCCCGCCCGCCCTTCCACCAGAACCTCTACGGCGGCACCCTCGGCGGCCCCATCTTCAAGAACAAGCTCTTCTTCTTCCTCGGTTACCAGGGCTACCGCAATCGCACCGGCACCACCCAGCAGACCACCGTATTCAGCGCCGCGCAGCTGGGCGGCAACTTCTCCGGTGACGGCACCACTCTCTCATCCAATCCGCTGCCCTTCGCGGTCGGCGGTTGCGCCGCAGGCACACCGTGGAACGCCTGCCCCACCCTGGCTGGCGGCCAGATACCCAAGGCAAACTTCAATCCCATCTCGAACCTGCTCGTGCAAAAGTACGTGCCCCTGCCCAACAGCACCGCCGGCGGCGCTAACCTCTACAACTTCAACACCACCAACTCCGGCGCCCAGGACCAGGGCGTGATCCGCATCGACTACCACCCCGGCCAGAACGACACCCTCTGGGCCTCAAGCATCTTCCAGTCCGCACCAAGCACCTACACGCTGCCCTTTCTTGGAGCCACGCTCCCCGGCTTTGCCGAGGTCGACGCCCAGCACATCAAGATCTTCAACGCCGACTACACCCACACCTTCAACTCCACCACCCTCAACGAGCTGCGGGCCGGCTACTTCCGCTTCAACTACGCCGCGGTCAACCCGCAGACCATCGTGCAGCCCAGCAGCCTCGGCTTCAACATCGCCCCGCAGGACGCGCAAGCCAGCGTTCCCTTCATTAGCATCACCGGCTATGCCAGCCTTGGCTTCAGCCCTGACGGCCCCCAGCCTCGCAAAGATACCAACCTGCTCGGCTCCGATATCTTCACCAAGATCGTCGGCAGCCACAGCCTCAAGTTCGGCGTCACCTTTGAGCAATTCGGCGTCGATAACCCGTTCCTTTCGGAAAACAACGGCGATTACAGCTTCTCCGGGACCGGCACCTACAGCTCCGGCGACCCTGCCATCGATTTCCTGCTCGGCATCCCGAACGAGTACACCCAGACCTCCGGCAGCCTGATTGACGCCATCTCCCACGAGTACTACGCCTTCGCCCAGGACAGCTGGAAGGTCAGCTCCAACCTGGCCATCAACTACGGCATCAGCTGGGACGCTGAAACCCCGTGGGCCAACCACCAGTTTGCCGGCGAAGGCATTACCTGCTTCCAGAACAGTGCGGCGCAGTCCAAGATCCACCCGCAGGGCCCTCCGGGCCTGCTCTACCCAGGCGACCCCGGCTGCTCCACCTACGGCTCGGCCACCGTCAAGTGGAACCACTTCGGCCCGCGCATCGGCTTTGACTACTCGCCTGGCGACACCCACACCCTGGCCATCCGTGGCGGCTTTGGCCTCTACTACAATCGCGACCAGGAAGAAGAGGCGCTCCAGAATCTCTCCTCGCCGCCCTACCTGCTTGAGTCCCACGGCGCAGCCGACTTTGGCGGCAGCCCGGCTTTCGCTAACCCCTTTGCCGATATCGCCGGTGGCGTAGGCGGCGCTGCTGGACAAGCGTCCGAAGCAAACAAGTTCCCCTACACCCGCCCCGGCGTAGGCGCGCCGCTTAACAACATCAACTACGCCAACCAGGACATCAGCAACGTCGACGCCAGCTACAACGTGCCTTTCTCCTACAACTTCAACCTCAACGTGCAGAAAGAGCTGCCCGGCAAGATGATCGCGCAGATCGGCTACGTGGCCTCGCTCGGCCGCCGGCTCAACCGTGTCACCGAGGCTGACCCCATCACCCAGGCCGGCCACGATGCCTGCCTTGCGAACCCCGCCTGCGTGGCCGATGCCTCTGTCGTTCACTCCGCCTTCCCGCAGTACACCGCGCAGCCGGCTACCTTCCCCGGCACCACCACCCCCTGGTACCTCAGCGTCGGCGACCAGGTCACCGACGGCTTTTCAAGCTACCACTCGCTCCAGGCCAGCCTCACCAAGCAGACCTCGCACGGTCTCTACTTCACCCTCGCCTACACCTACTCGCACGCGCTCGATGACGACTCCGGCTACGAGAGCTCCAGCGGCACAGGCTCGCCCAACGGCGTAGGCGGCTACAACGGCCGCTCCATCAACTACACCCCCGGCTACCAGAACCTCAACTACGGCAGCTCGGACTACGACGCCCGCCACCGCTTCGTCGCCCTCTACAACTACGAGATCCCGCTGCTCGCCAGCATGCGCGACAAGAAACTGGTCAACGAGGCCATCGGCGGCTGGCACGTCTCCGGCACCACCACGCTGCAGACCGGTTTTCCCGTCACCATCAACCAGGCCGATGCGTTCAACTCGCTCTACTGCGATCAGTTCTCCTACTACGGCTGCGCGGACGCCCCCAACACCACCAGCTTCCACGTCAAGTCCCTCAACCCGCGCAACAACGCGGCCGGCAACACCTGGTTTGATACCAGCACCTTCTCCCCGCAGGTGACCGGCACCTTCGGCAACACGCCCCGCAACTACTTCCACGGCCCGGGCTTCAACTACACCAACTTGGAAGTCTTCAAGAGCTTCCCCATCGGCGGCCCTGAAAGCCCACGCGCGCTCCAGATCCGCCTCGAGTCCTACAACGTCTTCAACCACGCCAACTTCGCCCAGCCCGACGGCAGCTTCAGCGACACCCAGACCTTCGGCCACATCACCAGCGTCATCCAACCCAACCAGTTCGGCGGCCAGGCCACCGACCCCCAGCCCGGCCGAGCCACCCAGCTCGCCGCCAAATTCACCTTCTAACCTAACCATCTCGCCGCAACCAAAAGGCCCAGCGCATCGCGCTGGGCCTTTTTGCTCTCCTCACCCGCCCGCCAGCCTCCCCCCGAGCCTGGCCTGCCTCGCCGCGCCAACAATTCACTGGCTCCCCAGCCCCACTCTGTCTACAATTGCGCCGCGCCGTCAGCAGCTATCCTCGCGCGCACGAACCGCTCCTTCCTTTTTCAACCATCCACGCTCGACCAACCTGCGGAGACACTCCTCGATGAAACTGTCCTTCAAAGCCCTCGCTCTCTCCTTCGCGCCTCTGCTCCTCACCCCGCTCGCCCACGCCCAAAACGTCGGCACCCTCACCTGCCAGGCCGCCAACGGCTCGTCGATCAGCTCGACCGCCTTCGCCTTTGACATCGAGGCCTACGGCATCTTCGACGCACCGGGAACCTACATCGGGATCGCCTCCATCTACGTCGATCCCGCGACCTTTGCGCCGCTGCTGGCAGCTTCGGCCGCGCAAACGGTGTACAACAACTGCTCGCTGGTCAACGGGGCGGCCTCCGCCTCCTTTACCAAGGCGACGCTGGACGGCGTGTACCTGGAGGCAGTCGGTGCCGGCCTCGAAGGCTCGGCCTCGGTGCTCTACACCGGCGTCACCCTCACCTTCGACTCGCTGACAGTCGGCGGAACCACGGTCTCGACCTCCAAGGGAACAGCCGCCAGCCGCGCCCAGGCCATCTCGGCCAGTCGCGCCCAGGCCCTCGCCAACCTCAAGGCCGCCAGGTAACCCCGCCGGCCGCAATCGAGTCTCCAGATCAAGGCCCAGACCGAGCCCAGGGATTGTCGCAGCCCACGACCAGTCCCCTCCGAAAGCGCAGCCGAACAGGGGACCTAGCCGAACACGGGACCCAGTCGAACACCAGGCGCAGCCGAACGCGAAACACAGACAAACGTTGTCATCCTGAGCGGGACCCAGCCGAACACGAGGCCCAGCCAAACACGAAGCCTAGCCGAAACGTTGTCATCCTGAGCGAAGTGAGGATCTGCTGTTTGTTCGAAGCCTCCATATAAAGCAAAGCAGATCCTTCGCTTCGCTCAGGATGTCACCCCAAAGACGCTTCTCGGCCGCCCCTCCAGCTGCCGGCACCTTCACCGCCCAGGCGCACGAGACCTCCTCCACGCGCGCCAGCACTGGCACCTTCACTGCCTGTTCTACGCATTGCCTATCAGGAGACACTCATGCGCACAAACGCTCGGACTCTCGCCCTAGCCGCCTCTGCCTTTCTACTCGCCCCACTGGCTCACGCCGCCCTGCCTAATATCGGTACGCTTACCTGCACGGGCGGCGGCAATGCCACCCTCACCGAGCCGCTCTTCGCCCTCACCTTTGGTACCGGCACCAGCAACCCGCGGTACTTTACCGCGTATGTGCCACTTACTGACCTCAATGCCCGGCTCTCTGACGAGTATTTCGGAACGGCTTACGCCTTTTGCACCCTCAGCACGTTGCCGGGCCTGGTCACGGACTCAGTAAGCGTCGTCGATGTCACAGGCAACGCCGTCGTCGCCGGCGTCCAGACCTCCTTCGACGAACTCTATGCCAGCGTAATCTTTTCCTACACGGGGCTCTCGATCGACCTAACCACCTTGAAGCCACTCCCGGCAGCCACCCCGGAGCAGCAGGCCAAGTCCCTGCAGGAGTACAAAGCCAGGAACTTCGCCCTGCCCACCAAATAGCGGCGGACAGAGGAGTTTGCCCCTTACCCATGGGCGCCCATGCGCCTCATATCAGTTAGCCCACTTCTGGCATTTTTACGGCGAGGCGGCCGTACAAGGCCGGTTTGCGGTTGTATATGTTTCTAGGCTCTTGTCATCAATCAAGCAGCTATGTTGAAAAGTATTTGGTTCAAGCTGTTCAGGTGGTCAGCCACACATTGAGTAGCTGACTACGCTATCGTTTCGTACCTTACCTGGAGCGGAACCTTTACTCCTGGCTTATGTAGCTACGCTGCGGCTACAATGAGCATGAATAGATGCCCGCGGCCAAGCGGGTAAGCAGGGACTCCGGAGGCCACAAGCTACTGCTGCTCAGAACAAACCCATCGCAAAGGACTCTCCATGCGGTTGGGACTCCGGCAACATCGACCACATCGCTCGTCACGGCATCCTGCCTGAAGAGGCTGAGCAGGTTCTAGAGAATGATCCCTTTGACGTTGCTCGCTCTCTGCGCAATGGAGAGCAACGATGGAACCAGGTCGGGGAAACAGATGCTGGGCGGGTTCTGGTCGTAGTCACCGCGCAACGTGGAGAGTACACACGAGTTGTCACGGCTCATCCGGCAGATCGAAATATGCGTGCGCTCTATGTGCAAATGAAAGAGGCAGACGATGCCGGGGACCCTCAAGGCACCTGATTTCAAAAGCGAGCAGGAAGAAGCCGAGTGGTGGGATTCGGCCGAAGGCAGAGCCGCCATTCTCGAGGGCTTTCAAGAAGCCCTGCATGACGGTACAGTTCGGCTTGGAACTCTCAAGCGAAAAGGCGGCCTCACGCCAACGACCACGATCCGCCTCGACCCCCAAGACATTGAACTGGCCAAGGCGCAGGCAGAGAAGCGCGGCCTCAAGTACCAGACCTACCTCAAGAGCATCATTCACCAGGCGCTCCGGCAGGCAGCAGACTTATAGCAAATTGAGGGGCGCGGCCTGCCCGCTGCACTGCGCCCACCGCCCCGCAGCCTGATTTATCCTGAACATCCGTGAGTCAATCCAGCATCCAGCCCAGCCAGTCAGCCCCCGAAGACGTGCCAGCACTTACCGCCTACACCGAGCAGGCGCTGGCGCAAGCCTTTGCCACGCTTGCCCGCGAAGCGGCCATCCCCCTCTCGACCCGCGAGGAGGTCGAGCGCTACCGCCTCCACTGGCTGGGCCGCAAGCAGGGCCGGCTCCGGCTCGTCTCTGAAGCCTGGCTCCAGGCCGCGCCCAGAGACAACCCCGACGCCAAACGCCAGCTCGGCCAGCGCTTCAACGCGCTCAAGGCTGAGATCGAGGCTCGCCTTGAGCAAGCCGCCCAGACCGCGCACGCCGGCACGGCCCACGCCGCCCGGCTCGACCTCGAGTCGGAGGCCATCGACATCACGCTCCCCGGCACCCGCCCGCCCCTTGGCTCCGAGCATCCGCTCATCCGCACCATGCACGAGATGGTCCAGGTCTTCGAGCGGATGGGCTACTCGGTCGGCGTTGGTCCAGAAGTGGAGACCGACTACTACAACTTCGAGTCCCTCAACTTCCCCCCCGGCCACCCCGCCCGCGACACCCAGGACACGCTCATGCTCGCCGGCCAGGCCCGCAAGCCGCTGCGCGACCGCCTGCTGCTGCGCACCCACACCTCGCCCGTCCAGATCCGGACCATGGAAGCTCAGCCCCCGCCGCTTCGCATCGTGATCCCCGGCAAGGTCCACCGCAACGACGAGTCCGACGCCACCCACTCCCCGGTCTTCCACCAGATCGAGGGCCTCTGCGTGGACACGAACATCACCTTCGCCGACCTCAAGGGCACGCTCGACCACGCCATGCGCGAGTTCTTCGGCCCGCATGTGAAGACCCGCTTCTTCCCGTCCTTCTTCCCCTTCACCGAACCATCGGCCGACGTCCAGATCTCCTGCCCCTTCTGCGCCGGCAAAGGCTGCCGCAAGTGCAAACACTCCGGCTGGATCGAGCTGCTAGGCTGCGGCATGGTCGACCCCGCCGTCTTCCACTTCGTCCAACCCAAGCAACCGGCCTACGACCCAAAAAAAATAAGCGGCTTCGCCTTCGGCATGGGCGTGGACCGAATCGCCATGATGAAATACGGCATCACCGATATAGGTTTGCTCTACAGCGGAGATGCGAGGTTTTTGGAGCAGTTTCGGTGAAGGGCTCCAGGAACGCTTTGATGCAGTACACCAGAAGCCTCGGTTGGAGGCCAGAATCTCGATGTTCTGCTGCAGGTTACGACGGTGCGGCTGGTTAACTATCAGAAGATCTTGAAAAAGAAGGGCCGCCATCCTATACTTTGGAGACCCGGTGCACCGGGAAAGACACCGCCTTCTGAAGGGCGGACGCGTACAAAGGATTCACCCGATTCGATCCTTACAAAGATGATGGATGCAAAAGAAGCCCCCGCCTACAAAGCGGGGGCTACTCATTTGGAGGAAGGCGTGGACGTAAGCAAATACCTAAAGCTGTATAAGCTACACAAAGAGGATTCAATAAGCGAGGTTTTTGCTCATTTCCATCCTGAATCCGACCCGTTGACCCAGGAGCTAGACTTCGACGCTTCTTTTAACAAAATCGCCGACAAGACTCTCGAAGGCGCCGAGGCTTGGAACTTCACTCAGCCGAAGTTTCAAGCTAAATACAGAAATCGACCACCAAAGCTCCGCAACTACCTAAATTACACTTTCATTCGCCTTCGTAGCTTGGAACTGGCTGACCCTGGTAAGTACATTCTCACTTCTAACGACAAGCAGTGGGCCTGCTTCAACACGGGACTACAGGACAAACATTCTGCGGACTTGTTCTGCATCTTTGAAAAGTACCTGCCTCGCCAAAATCATGCTCCTGCAAAGGCTGCTGCAGACTGGGTATATCGAGGAACTGCAACAACGCGCGAACATGCGTACCGCAGTCACTTTGGGACCCGCCATGCCGAATTAGCCTGGTACTCAAATGACAGCCGCGACTACATATTTAACACTCAGTACTCGATTGATGAAGATGTCTTTGACCACATGTTCGAGAGGGCAAGAGAGCGGTCTGGGTTCTCTAACGAGGCGACTGATGAGTCAGTACGCATCTATTTAAAAGGAGCGATACAGAACCTCATCCCAAAAATCCGCCGAAATTATAAAACAGCTATACCCGTCTTCTATGTAGAGGAGCAGCGCATGCAGCTCCTCCTACCTTTTCAATCTTCCAACGGTAAGGACATCGCGTGCTTTCTGGTGGAGAGAGACGATACACACGCCTGCTACAAAATAAAAACGATTTTGGACATGGATCAAGCATTCTTCGCGGCCAGACTTATCACCCGGCCCGATAGAGAGTGGCTAAACCCCTGATCCAATGACGGGAGCCATAATGCCACTCACCAAGAACTTCACCGAAACGATCAAGGCCGACCTCCAAGCAAGCGCGGGCTTCCGTTGCGCACTCCTTCGCGAAGCCGTTGGCGTCATGGTCGCGGGCGACGTGGAAACCGGCAAGTCCGTCCTCCGCCAGTACATCACCGTGCTTGAAGTAGTCGATCGCACAGCCACCGCATAAGAGCACAAGGCTCCTGCATCAGGGCGCCGCTAACTACAGCAATGCCACAAACTCATCCACACTTAGCTCCGACAAACGAACCAGCGAGCGCATCGTTCCTTCTTTCAATTCCTTGTGCTGAGGAACAGTAAGATTTGCACGCTCCCCTTCCTTCGTAAGCACTACATGGCTACCAACCTGGCTGGAGTAACTCCAACCAGCCCTTTGAAATGCCTTAACCGCTTGTTTCCCTGAGATATTGCCGAAGCGACCCATGGCCGCTAAACAGCAATCACAACTTGGGCTAAGTCGGGAGAGATTGCTTTGGCCGCCTTCTGATCCTCAGCCCACATCCACGCAGTAATCGCCTCGCGGATGTTAGCCAACGCCTTTTCCTCCGTTGCTCCTTGCGAAACACAGCCCGGCAGCGCAGGACACTCCACAACAAACCATCCATCTTCAGCCGGCGCGAGTGTTACATGGAACATCATTTTGACTCTCCATTACACACACAGAGTCTAGCAAAGCCCCGTTCCAACCGGCCTTCAAGCCCGCACCTCTCCCACCCGAGCATCTCACCCCACCCTAAGCAGCTTCTGTAACCAAGAAGACCCAATCAGGTCTGTACGCCAGCGCCCGTAAACCCCTAAACTCGCACAGCGATGGAAAAATCAGTAGCCGACCTGGCAGCGGAAGGCCTCGAAGTTGTCGACCTCACCGACGAAGGGCCTATTGCCGGTCGCCGCCTGCACTCCCGCGACGGCTCCTTGCAGATGGAGGGCCTGCACCGGCTCGCCATAGCCTTTGTCGAGCGGCCCGAGACCATCCTTCAGGAGCAGGTCAACGCCGCCGTCCGGCTCTGCGGCGCCGACAGCGCCGGCATCAGCATCGAGCGCGACGACAAGACCGACCAGCATTACTACAAGTGGGTCGCGACCGCGGGCGAGTACACCCCGTTCCTCGACGCCAGCCTGCCCCGGTCCCCAAGCGCCTGCACCGTCTGCCTGGAACGGGACAGCGCGCAGCTCTTCCGCGTCAACCAGCGCTTCTTTGACATCCTGGGTATCGTCGCCGCGCCCGTCACCGACGGCATCCTGCTGCCCTGGCACGTGCCTGGGAGACCAGGCGAAGAGATGCGCGGCACCATTTTCATCATCTCCCACACCCGCGACGAAGCCTTTGACAGCGAAGACCTGCACCTGATGCAGATCCTGTCCAACTTCGCCGCCATGGGCATCCGCCACCAGAGCCAGCAGCGAGAACTTCTCGCGCAGGCCGCCGCAGCCGCAGCCATGGCCGACGACCTCGCCCACCAGATCAACAACCCGCTGCAGGGCCTAACCAACGTACTTTATTTAGCCAGCCAGCACCAGGGCGTCGGCGACGAGCACTCGCTCGCCATAAAGCTCGAACCCGAGTTCAGCCGCCTCGCCGTCCTGGTCAAGACCCTGCTCGAGCTCCCCAAGCGCACCGCAGACGCCGGCTAACCGGTCGCGCCGCAGCTCAGCAACGCTCCCCCCTCGCCCGCTCCCTCCGCAAAAGCGTCAGCCAGCACAGCGCGCCGCATCGGCTTCACCTCGGCTCCACCTCGCCCAGGCTCGCTAGCACCGGGCCTAGCACCGGGCCTAGCTCTGCGGGCCTAGGCTCTCCGGCGCGTTCAGCCACCGCGATCTGCGTGCGCGCCCCCCAGCGTACAGCGTGCCAAAGCCAGCCCACCCTCCCCTTGCGCGGGCGAGTCACGCATGCACCGCGAGCCATCGCCAAGCCCCCGCGACTCATCCGGAACCGCTAGGCGGCCTTTGTCCCTGCGCCGCGATCCAATTACCCTAGGTCCAAGGTCGCCTTCCTCATGAAAGTTCTCACCTCCTGGCTCCGCTCCTACCTCCCGGAGCTCCCCGTCTCCGACGCCCAGCTCGCCGAAGACCTCACCCTGCGCGGCATCGCCGTAGAAGGCATCTTCGACCTCGCCCCGCTTCACGGTCCGTCTGCCGGCTCCCTCTTCGAGATGGACATCACAACCAACCGCGTCGACGCCATGAACCACTACGGCATCGCCCGCGAGGCCGCCACCATCTACGGGCTCCCGCTCAAGCCGCTCGAAACAGCCCTCCCCACCCCAACCCCCGCGCCAAGCCCGTACCCGGTCCGCATCGCAGACGACGCGAAAGCCCTCTGCGGCCGCTTCACCGCGCGCATCCTTCGCGGCATCACCATCCAGCCCTCCTCCGGCATCGTCGCCGAGCGTTTTCGCCTCCTCGAGCAGAAGCAGATCTCGAACGCCGTCGACGCCACCAACTACGTCACCCAGGCCATCGGCCAACCCACCCACGCCTTTGACCTCGACACGCTCTCCGGCGGCGGCGCAGAGGGGATAGTCGTCCGCCGCGCCCGCCCAGGCGAACGCCTGCGCACCCTCGACGGCGTGGAGCGCACCCTCGACCCCGACGACCTCGTCATCGCCGACCAAGAGCGAGCCCTCTCGCTCGCCGGCGTCATGGGTGGCTGGGACACGAGAATCACCCATGCCACCCGCAACGTCCTGGTTGAAGCCGCCTGGTTCGACCCTGCGACCATCCGCCGCAGCTCCAAGCGACACCTGCTCCACACCGACGCCTCGCACCGCTTCGAGCGCGGCGCCGACTTCCACGCCGCCCCCATCGCCTCCGCCCTCGTCAGCCGCATCCTGCTCGAGTCCGGCGGCTCGCTTGAAGGCGAGCTGATCGACCTGATCGAACCTGATGCCGCCCGCCGCACCGCCGATCGCGCCCCCATCTCTCTCTCGCTCTCAGAAGTTCAACGCATTCTCGGCCCCACCGACGCGCCGCAGGGCATCACCGCCGACGATGTGCGCACCATCCTCACCGGCCTGGGCTGCACGCTCTCCGCATCCATAACAACAGCTGTTACAAACAGCGCGCCAGACCCAGCATCTGTAACCGTCACCGATCTCAATAGCCCGGCACTCACCCACGCTGCTCCCGGAACAACTCACCCCGACCCACAAGCCAGCCATCCCGCTGGCCCCAGACCCACCCACGCCGACCCACAAGCCCGTCATCCTGAGCGAAGCGAAGGATCTGCTTTTGCCCCGCCTTCCAATATCGCAGCAGAAGCCCACCCAGACCTCGCGCAACGGGAAACCTACGCCGTCACCCTGCCCAGCTGGCGGCTCGACCTCGACCGCGAGATCGACCTCATTGAAGAGATCGCCCGCGTCTATGGCTACAACCGCTTCCGGACCACGCTCCCCGCCTTTACCGGCACCGTCCGCCAGCTCCCCCACGCAGCCGCCGCGCAAACGCTCCGCCGCACCCTGCTCGCAGCCGGCCTCTCTGAAGCCGTTTCCAGCACCTTCTGTTCTGCAACCGACGCAGTTACCTACTCTCCGCAGCCCAACTCCTCCGCCGCCATCGAGAACCCGCTCTCGGAAGAAGCCGGCATGCTCCGCCCCTCGCTCCTCCCCGGCATGCTCACCATGCTCGCCGCCAACCTCCACCGCGACGTCCAGGACGTAGCCCTCTTCGAGCTTGGCACCATCTTCACCGCCACCGGCAGCCGCGGCGAGACACGCAGCGAGACCAGGAGTGACACCACCAGCGAACTTGGCCACCCGCCGAGAGACCCTTCCAGCACTGGCCGCGCGAACGACCGTTCCACCGACCGCGCGAACGACCGGGTCGACGAACGCCCTTCGCTCGCCATCGGCCTCGCCGGCTCCCTCGGCGCGCATCCCGCCGACTTCTACACCCTCAAGGGCATCGTCGAGCAGCTCGCTACCCGCTTCGCCGCCCGCAGCACCTACTACGACCGCTTCCCCGCCGACTCCGGTCTGATGCCCGCCTGGCTCCATCCCGGCCGCTCCGCCCGGCTGGTCGTCGATGGCGCCACCATCGGCTACTTCGGCCAGCTCCACCCGGCTGAAGCGCAGCGCCGCAAGCTCAAGGCCACCCTCTATCTCGCCGAGCTGCGCGCCGATCGCCTCTACGCCCAGGGCCTGCGCCACCCCATGCCCCGGGAGCTCTCCCGCTTCCAGCCCGTCCGCCGCGACTTCTCCTTCCTGCTCCCGGAAGCAACCGAGTACGCGCACATCGAGCAAACCCTCCGCGCCCTCGCGCTCGAAGAGCTCACCAGCTTCGCCCCAGCCGAGCTCCTCTACCCGGCCCAAAGCCCCCAGGTCCCCGCCGGCCACCTTTCCCTACTCCTCGCCACCACCTTCCAATCGCAAACCCGCACCCTCCGCGACGAAGACCTCCAAACCTACGCCCAGCAAATCATCGCCGCCGTCGAAACCCTCGGCGGGCGCCTGCGCAGCTAAGGTCTAGGGCCAAGACCGCCTGCGCGGCCGGCGGTCACTTCGTGACGCGTACTCGGCCTGCGGCGCTGCAAGAGAAGAGGCACCCAGACGTACCGGGTGCCTCTTCTCTTGTGACCCGAAGGGTCGGTAGACTCCCCACGAAGTGGGCGCCAGCCGCGTAGGCGGTTTTGTCTGTTGACCTTCGATACACTAGGACCCGATGGGTACCCCGACCGGGCAGCACTTGCGCAGGTTCCGCCTGAACCATCCGCAGCGAGTGGCCGGGCTGTTGCTGAGCTTCTTCCTCGCGCAGTGTTTCTGGGGCATCGACCACCACACCCTCACCGACACCGACTACCGCTACGCCGAGTGTGGCCGCGAGATGTGGGAGCGTCCGCTGCCGTTTACGCGCGCCGCCACCCACTTCGGCATCACCGGCTACTACACCAGCTGCGGCAACCTGCACGACGGCATCCTCGCTTACCGGGCCGCGGGGCTGCCGCTCGCGGTGGCCGCGCGCCTTGTCACTGATCCAGCAACCAATCAAGCCACCGGCCCGGGCGCCTCCGCCTCCATCTGGGAGCTGCGCCACGAGATCGGCTCGATCCGTTTCCTGCTGCTCGCGCCCTTCGCCCTGGCCGGCCTCGCGCTCGGCGGCTGTCTCTGGTGGGTCACCCGACGACTCTTCGGCGACCGCGGCGGCTACTTCGCGCTCACGCTCTACGCCGTCTCGCCGCCGGTGCTGGATGCCTCGACGCACCCCAACAACGAGATCCTGGCCGCGCTGGGCCTCTTTGCGCTGGTCTACACCGCCATCGGCGTCTCGCACGCCATGCAGGGACCAATCAAAAAGTGGCGTCCTCGCATCCTGCTGCTGACCTTAATCTTCGGCTTCACCGCCGCGGCCCATCTCTCCGCGATGCTCGTAGGCCTGGCGCTGGCGGCCATCCTGATGGCCTACCTCGCCGAGGAGCGCCGCTCCTACCTGCCCAGCCTGCTATTCATCTGGATCCTCGGCGCAGGCCTGCTTCTGCTCGCCGCCTACGGCTTTCATGCCGACGCTTACAGCTACGTCTTCCGCAGCGGCGCGGCTCGCGTCTGGTTCTCGCTTGCCGACGCGCGGCTCTTCCTGGCTACCCCGCGCAACGCCGGCCTCTCGCTCGCCGCCGCCGCCGCCCTCGCCCTCTGGCTCACCAACCGGCGCTCGCGCTACTTCGGCAACACCGTTCCGCTCGGCATCACCGTGCTGCTCTTCACGCTTGTCACCACCGGCGTCCAGAGCCGGCCATGGCTTTGGGCGATCCCCTTCCTGCTCGTCTTTCTCGCAGGCGTCTTTGCCGATGCCTTCGAGACCCGCCAACGTCGACTCTTTTTCGCGCTCGCCGGCATCCTCCTCGCCGCCCAGGCCGCGCTCACCCTTACCAGCCTGGGCCAGATCACCCGCTGACTCAGCGAAAAGCAAGACCCCCTGCGCGGGAGGCGGTCTTGCCCTTGCCTTTGACAGGTGTGGCTCCGCAGCCCCTTACATCGCGCTGGTCAGCCTGCTGCTTACCGAGGAGAACGCGCTGCCCATCGCGTTGCTAAGCCCGCGCATGCTCACGATGCAGCCGAGCGCGATCAAAGCCGCGGTCAGCGCGTACTCGATCAGATCCTGCCCTCGCTCATCCTCGACAAACTCGCGTATGGCCTGCTTCCAACGCTGCATGGCTGCCTTTCGACCTGAGCCTGGCCAGACCCGCATTCCATTGCTTTGCTCTGCTCGCTGTATTTCACCCGATTTTAAACATTCCCCGTCAAGCCGACTAGGCACCGTTGTAACCCCCCTGAAGCTTCGCGTTGGCTCAACCGTCTCTCCCGCTACGCCGCCTGCCACCCGGCAGCCCCTCAATCAGGTAGTCTCAAGCTGCATGTCTGCACCGTCCATCTGTGCCGTAATCATCACCTTTCATCCAGACCCAAGGATGATTGACCACCTCGGCGACGTCCTCGCGCAAACCCAGGCGCTCGTCGTCGTCGATAACGGCTCCAACCCGCAGGCGCTTGAGGCTCTCCGCGCCGCCAGCGCTCGCCATCACTTCCACCTGATCGAGAACGCTGAGAACCTTGGCATCGCCGAAGCGCTCAATCAAGGCGTCCGCTGGGCTAGGGACCAGGGCTACCCATGGGTGCTGCTTCTTGACCAGGACAGCCAGCTTACCGATGGCTTTGTCTCTGCCCTCTATGCAACCTGGCAGGCTCACCCAAATCGTGAGCGCGTCGTCTCCACCAACCCCAGCTACGTCAACCCTGACACCGGCGTCGAGCCCTACGTGCTCCGTGCCGAGGACGGCGGCCCGGTCTGCACCATGACCTCCGGCTCGCTGATGCCCACCTGGATCTTCGACAAGCTTGGGCTCTTCCGCACCGAGTACTTCATCGATCACGTCGACACCGAGTACTGCCTGCGCTGCCGGGCTGCCGGCTACCTGATCGCCGACTCGCGAGCGGCCGTGCTGCTGCACAAGCCAGGCCACCCGAAACGCATGACCATCCTTGGCTTTACCTTCGAGCCTACCAACCACAGCGCCCTGCGCCGCTACTACTTCACCCGAAACCGGATCGTTGTCTTTCGCAAATTCTTCTTTCGCTTCCCTCGCTGGGTCACCCACATGATCTATTGGTCCCTGCGCGAGACGATCAAGTGCTTCATCGGGGAGCAGGACCGCAAGCGCAAGCTCCGCAACACCTTCCTGGGAGCGTGGGATGGGCTCCTTGGCCGGATGGGCCGACGGGATTCTCTCTGAACACGCCACAAGCCTTGGCCTCCCGATGACTCCCCATAAACCTCACCCTTGATCTCCCCGATCGCTGCTTGCTCGCTGCTTGTTGATCTCTGCTTGCTCTTTGCTTGACCTTTGCTTGATCTCTGCTTGATCTTTGCTTGATCGCTGCTTGCTCTTTGCTTAAACGCTGCTTGTTGATCTGCTTGCTCTCTGCCTGAGTTCTGCCTGAGTTCTTCGATCCTTGCCAGATCTCTCCCTGAGCGCATCCTCAATCCATCTCCGCGCCGCGCCTCACCCTGGCCAATCGCGCATCCCGGCTGCTACTGTTTTCTCGCGCCCTGCTCGCCCGCGCCACCCGCTCGCTCGACTGCTGCTCTCTTCAAGAGGATCCGCCCATGCGCCTGACCCGCCTCCTTCTTGCTATTGCTCTGGCCTGCCTGCCGGCGGCCGTCGCCTCTGCCCAGCAAGCCCGCCCCGCGATCACCGGCATCTCGCACCTCTGCGTCTACTCCTCTGACGCCGCCGCCACCGAGCACTTCTACACCGTCGACCTCAAAGCCCAGAAAGGCCCCGACCCGGAAGACGCCACCGGCACCCGCTACTACTTCAGCCCCACCCAGTTCGTCGAGGTGCTGCCGCTCCCCTCCCAGCACGGCCTCAGCCGGCTCGCCCACGCCGCCTACAACACCACCGACGCTGCTGCCCTGCGTACCTACCTCGCCGCTCACGGCGGCGCGCCCGCCTCGCCCGTCCACCAGGGCTCCGATGGCAGCCAGTGGTTTGAGACCAAAGACCCCGAAGGCAACATCGTCCAGTTCGTCCAGCCTGCCGCCACCCAGGCGCCCGAGGGCGCCGGCGCTATCAGCACCCACATCATCCACGTCGGCATGATGGTCCACAGCAGGGCCGCCGAAGACCGCTTCTACCACGACCTGCTCGGCTTTCGCCCCTACTGGTACGGCGCCATGAAGGATGGCGCGGTCGACTGGTTCTCCCAGCAGGTGCCCAACGGCCATGACTGGGTCGAGTACATGCTCGTCGGCGACGGCTCCACCACCCCCCTCGACCACGTCGACGCCCGCGAACTCGGAGGAATGAACCACTTCTCGCTCGGCGTGCCCAACATGGAGCAGGCCGTCACTACCCTGATCAGCCAAGACCGCATGCCCCCCCGCCACAACGGCCCCCAGATGGGCCGCGATGGCAAGTGGCAAGCCAACCTCTGGGACCCCGACGGCACCCGCGTCGAACTCATGGAGTTTCAACCAGCCATGAAACCCTGCTGCTCCAGCTTCACCGCCGAAAGCCCCGCCGACTGAGCAGCGTCAAAGCCAGACCCCCTATGCGGGAGGCAGCCACTTCGTGGCGAGTCTTCTGCCTGCGGCGTTTTAAAAAGCAAGGCTCCCCCTTACTTCCAGGGGAGCCATGCTTTTTAGACCCGCAGGGTCGGTATACCCGTCACCTTAGCGTGATACGCCAAAAGTGACCGCCAGTTCACTTCCCCTGCCACCCTTAGCACGGAGAGTTTGCCCGCGTAACCCATCCCTCATGAGGGCCAGACCAGGTGAGACTCGGCTCGACCTGCCAAGCAATGGAAGTGCGAGGCGCGCAGGCAGTTTTGCGTTTGCTTGCCTCCGCGACCTATTTATCTCTGGGAAGTTCTCCGTTAGCAGCAGGAGCACCATCAGCAGGATTGAGAAAGCTGATCGAAAGGATCTTGGCCTCCTTCGTCAATAAAATGCCTGGACCAGAAATCGTGACACCTTCTCCCTCTTCTGCGATCCACCGAGCATCGGTTAGATAAATAGAAGACTCCTCGGCGGTGTCGGAGTAGAAGCGGACGACTCCCTGAAGACTCCTGCCATCCGCTAGCTCTACTTGCACGATCTGCGGATCCCCGTTGAACTGAAAGACGTCATTCCAAATGGAACTACGTGACGTACGCTCAGTGATTCCCATCCTCCGCAATAGGATTGTCCCGTCTTTGTTGACAAAGAGGATGAATGCGAGTGCATAGCTCAAGGTGATCGCTAGGAGTGACAGGAGGTCAACGGTGCGGAACTGAGTGCTACTGTTTTGAGTTGCATCCCACGCTAAAATAAGGGGCTTGCCGGGGCGGCAAATAGCATATGTGACGTAGATCAGGAAGCTAAGAAGCAAAGCCTCGATAATCTTTTCTAGGTCCGTCTGCTTTGCGCGAACCGTCAGCGCCTGCAGAAGATACGCTGCTGCAAAGCCGGGCAGCAGGATGAGGAAGATGCGAAGTGCTGCCTCCGATGTAGGCAAAGCGTTCTACTTGGCGGTCTTCTGCGCAGCGGATTTGGGGATGCGGATAGGTGGAGGAAGCTTGACAACTTGCGAAGCGGGCTTGGCTGAGCGATTGTCACCCTTGGCTGCATCGGTAGTGAAAACCGGGCGACTGTAGTTGAATGCACCAGGTACACGTGGCATGAAGACTCCCCAGCTTCACTTTACACTCGTTGGCCAAGCTGTCGAAAGATGCGCCCAGCTTTTCCCAGGCGGCGCTGCAAAAGCATGGGTCCTCCTTCACTACCCGGGGACCCATGCTTTTGTGACCCGCAGGGTCGGTATACCCGTCACGTTAGCGCTACGCGCCAGAAGTGACCGCCTCCCGCGCAAGGGGGTCTTTGCTGAGTTACGGATTAGTCGGCGTCAGCGGCACCCCGGAGACCGCAAGCCCAGGCGCCAGCAGGAAGTCCACCCCGTCCAGCGTGCCGTTGCCAAGCAGCCGGTTGTAGCCGCTCGCCGTGCCGGAGTAGAGGCCGTTGTAGCCCGGAATGCCCTGGTGAAAAACATGAACCAGGTCGTACTCTTGCAGCAGCGCCAGCACGTACACGTAGTAGTTCGCATTGCCCGTTCTCGCACCGAACTCCTGGTCGAGCAGCGCTGCCAGCCCGGCGAAGTCGGGAGCCGCAGCGCTGGTACCGATCGCCCCGTAGTACAGGTTGTTATAGACCTCGTACACAAAGCTGTCCGCCGGATTGCAGGTGCCCTTCACGCCCCCTGGGCATCCGCCCATGTGGAACGCCACGTCAGGCACGGTGCGGAAGTTCGCGTTTCCGGTATCGGTCAAGATCTGGAAGAGCGGCTTCGGGAAGACAACACTGTCGCCGCCGCCCGACCCCCAGTAGCCGCCCGTCGCAGTGGTGCCGTAAAAAATATCGCTGGCCAGCGGATCCGCATACGCTTCTTCACTCACGTAGGCAGAGTTGCGCGTGGTGCCATCGTAGGTGGTCGCCAGATTGGTTCCACCCACGCCAGTCACGTGCGGGCTTGAGGCAGGGAACTCGACCGAGGCGAGGAACGTGCCGCAGTTCGGCGGCGCCGGCGTGTTAAAGCAGGAGACAGGGATCGCATCAAGCGCCCCGGAGTCGCCGGAGGAGGCCACGAACGTGATGCCCTGCGCGTTGCCCTGCGCCATCAGGTCATCCTCCATCTTCAGCAGGTACGTGAAATCAGTCCCCTCATTGTCGCCCGGGGTGTAGAAGATCTCCGCGCCGCCAAACGACATGCTGACGATGTCGGCCTTGTTATCGGAAACAATCTTGTCCAGGCCATCGAGAAACGACTGGTCCGACAGGTCTGGGAGGTTGTAGTGGATAATGCTCGCGTCCGGCGCCATGCCGCCGGCCTGCTCAAAGTCCAGGTTGGTCTCAAAGGAATCGTCATTGGCCGGCGATCCGCCATCGACATTGATCTCCGAGAAATTCGGGGTCGCCAGGCTCTCGTGGGTAAAGTACTTGGTCATGTCCGCAGGCAGGTATGCCCCATCCACCAGCGTCGCTATGGTGATGCCCTTGCCGGTAAACGTCTGGTAGCTCGGGAAGCTGTAGGCCTGCTTGAGGTCCGTAAACCAGTAGCCGCCCGCGGTACTGTAGCGATTATCCGGCGCCGCGGCGCTCGCGCCCACAGCTGAGCTCAGGTGCGAGTGCACCTGCATGCGGATCGTGCCTGACAGCCCCACCACGACGGCCCCGGCCTCAGCCATCGCACCGGTAATCGCGAGCGGCCGCGTTGCCGCCATCACCTTGCGGCCACTCTTGAACGCGCCCGCCTGCAGCGGCGAGCCAAGCGCCTGCTCCACCGCCGCAGCACGCCCGGTCACCTGCAGGTGATGCTCGTTGATGCTGGTAGCCTCAAGACCAAAGCTCGCAAGCTGGCTCTTGATGGCGGCCAGCTGCTGCGCCGATGCCCCGTAGCGCTGGGTAAACTCGGCCGGCGTCAGCCACTTCCTAAACGAAGCCGAGCTTGGATTGTGAAGCGCCTGCAGATCCTTCTCCAGCTGATCGCGATGCTGGTTCGGCAGGTAAACCTCAAAGCTGACCGGCTGCGCCGGCGCGACAGCACCTGTGAGGACTGCTTTTTCCGCCGCAGAGAGGGCAGACGGGCAGACGCTGAGACCGAGGGAAGTTAGACCGAGGATGGTCGCACGTGCACTAAGATTCATGTTCAAGACCCCTAGAAGATTTGGCTTGGCCGATCGATTGAGGGTCTTTGAAGGCGACGCTCAGAACGCAGACAGCGATACAAAAGGAGCACGCTTGCAGGTGACACCACCACGTGCTCGGCTCACAGACCATGCAGGGGAGGCATAGACAGGGCCAAGAAGCGTTGGCGGAATGCTAGCACGTGTCCGGCGAAGCGGCTCCGTCAATGAATCGCTGCAGGGCAAGAGCGAAGACCGCCTGCGCGGCAAGCGGTCTAGCCTTCCCCGCACCCATTTACACTGCTGGGAGTGCCCGCCCCCGACGACAACCCGGAACGCCTGGTCTCCGCCGCCCGCGCCGACGAGGAATCCTCCTTCGAGCTCAAGCTCCGCCCGCGCCTGCTCCGCGAGTTCATCGGCCAGCAGCGCGCCAAAGACCAGCTCCAGATCGCGCTCGAAGCCGCCCGCGCCCGCGGCGAAGCGCTCGACCACGTCCTGCTCTTCGGCCCCCCGGGCCTCGGCAAAACCACCCTCGCCGCCATCCTCGCCAACGAGCTCGACGTCCAATTCCAGCAGACCTCCGGCCCGGCCCTCCAGATCCAGGGCGACCTTACTGCCATCCTCACCAACGTCCGCCTGCGCCAGGTCCTGTTCCTCGACGAGATTCACCGGCTCCAGCCCGTGCTCGAAGAAAAGCTCTACACCGCGCTCGAAGACTACAAGCTCGACATCATCATCGGCCAGGGCCCCGGCGCCCGCACCCACGTGATGGACATCAAGCCCTTCACCTTCGTCGCCGCCACCACCCGGCCCGGGCTGCTCTCCTCCCCGCTGCGCTCCCGCTTCGGCATCCTGCTCCGCCTGGAGTACTACTCCGACGACGAGCTCCGCTTCGTCGTCGAGCGCTCCGCCGAGGTCCTCGGCGTCCCCATCGACCAGGACGGCGCCGCCGAGATCGCCATGCGCTCCCGTGGAACCCCCCGCATCGCCAACCGCCTGCTCCGCCGCGTCCGCGACTACGCCCAGGTCCGCGGCTCCGGCACCATCGATCGAGCGACCGCCATGCAGGCCCTCCAGCTGCTCGAAGTCGATGCCCACGGCTTCGACGAACTCGACCGCCGGCTCCTGCTCACCATCATCGAAAAGTACGACGGCGGCCCGGTCGGCCTCAACACCCTCGCCGCCACCCTAGCCGAAGAGCAGGATGCCCTCGAAGAAATCTACGAGCCCTTCCTCATCCAGATCGGCTTTCTCGACCGAACCCCCCGCGGCCGAGTCGCCACCCGCCTCGCCTACGAACATTTCGGCCTGCCCCAGCCCCGCCGCACCACCCAGGCGCCCCTCTTCTAAGCAAGAGCGAAGACCCCCTATGCGGGAGGCAGCCACTTCGTGGCGGGTATACCGACCCTTCGGGTCACAAGAGAAGGGGCACCCAGAAGTACCGGGTGCCTCTTTTCTTGCAGCGCAGCAGGCAGAAGACGCCCCACGAGGTGGGCGCCTCCCGCGCACGGGGTCTTGTCCTCTTTTGTTCGAACTCGCACGCCTTAGTTACCAACGTGGTCTCTTCACTTGAATTTCACTGATGCCTACACTCGATTCGGGCGATGCTAACCCTGTGAACACTCGACGGCCTGTCACGCTGACCTCGTCGTTCCACCTTCACGCCATGCTTCGCCTCGCGCTACGAACCGCCAGCTACCCGCTGCGCTTCTGGAACTGGAAGTCGGCCGCGCTCAGCTGCGCGATCCGCTCGTCGGTCTACTTCTTCATCGTCCTGCACCACGGCCACCAGGCCGGCCTGCGCGCGGCCCTCATCGAGGCTACTTACGTCTGCCTCACGGCCGGCTTCTACTCCGCAATGCAGCAGGGCTCGATGCGCCTCCAGCCGCGCTGGTTTGCGAACCTGGTCATCGTCGCCGGCGTTCCCATCTTCGCCCAGTCCATCGACTTCCTCGTCCAGCATGCCGCCGGCACACCCAGCGCCCGAGCCGCCTCGCTGGGCATGGTCTTCTGGGGCCTGCTCTCGGCTTCCTTCCACCTGCACCTGATGCGCAACGGCGCGATGATCGTCGGCGAAGAAGCCCGCTCCTTCGCCAACGACCTGCGCCGCATCCCGCGCCTGGTCGCCACCTTCGTCGCCGCCCCGGTCATTGCGGCCCTCGCCCTGCTCCGCTCCCGCGAGCAGGAGAGCGAGTCCGAAGCCACCGCTTAGCCTCCAGCTTTCAAGCTGCCGCGCCTCAGCTGCCGCCACCCATCCCCGGCAAACAACCGGATCCCCGCCACCCCACCGGCTCCCGCCCCCGCACAAGCAGCCGCGGTCTCCGCAACCACCCCGCCCAACGCAAAGACCGGCACCTCACCCGCCGCCTCGCACGCGGCCCGCAGCGCCGCCAGCCCGACACCCGGCAGCCCTTCGACCATCGCCCCCCGCGCAGGCTTCTCAAAAACCGGACCAAACACCACCGCGGCCGCCCCAAGCTCCCGCGCTTCCGCAACCTCCTCCACACTGTGGCAGGCCACGCTGATCCAGGCCTCGCCGTCCCCTTCGCCGTTCCGCTCGCCTTGATCGCCTCGCTCGCCTGCCCAGACCGTACGCACCTCGGCGATCCTAGCCGCCAACGTCGCCCCGCTCGTCGCCCGTGAGGCCAGATGCACGCCGCGCGCCCCAACCCTGCGCGCCATCCAAGCCGGCCCATTCAGCACAACCCGGGTCGCATACGAACCACACGCCCGCACGATCTCCCTGGCAAGCCGCTCCAGCACCTCCTGCGCCAGATCCTTCTCCCGGATCTGGATCACATCAACCGCCCCGCTCTCTGCCCACTGCGCGGCCTGCCTCACCAGCGCCGCCCAGCGCTCCCGCTCCTCTCCCGGGTAGAGACTCCGGTCCGTAATCGCGTACAGCAGCATAAGCACCCATCGCCGCAGGGGTCCTGAGAGTCCTTAGCGACCCCGCCCGCAGCCTACCGAAAACTCGTACTTCGCTTGTCCATCCTGCCCGATCGTCACCAGGTACTCCCCGTCTCGCAGCGGCTGGACCGGCTCGAGCGAAAGCGTGGTCTTCGACAGCCTCGCGACAGCCACCGGCACATCCTCTTTCGACGCGTAGAGCCAGCCCTGCGTGAACGAGGTCCTTCCCTTGCTCAGCACGAGCGACCTCCCCTCCTTCGAGGTTTTCAGTCGCGACAGCCTCACCGCCGCTTCGGTCATCGGTGGCAGGTCAGCCTCCAGCTCCGACGCCCTGACAAAAAGCACCGGCCGCTCATTCGGAATCGACTCCAGAGCGGGCTTGCCGCTGAAGGACTCCGTCACGCTCGGCACACCCCACGGCAGGTACCCGCGCCATCGGTGCTCCACCGCAATGCGCGAAGGATAGATCCGGTCGAGCCCCTGCCATCCAGACGGCGTCGAGAACATCACCACCGTCCCAACCGGCACCGGCTTCAGCTCCTGCCAAGACGCGGCATCGAGCGCCTCCTTTGGAGCAGCGCAGCCCGCTGCCTGCCCCCGGGCCTGCCCCAGCAACAGCAGCGCGCCTGCACTCCATGCCATCCAACGCCAGCGACGGATCAAGTCACCACCTCAGCAGCCTTGGACGAGTCGAGCCGCAGGAGGGGAGCGAAAACCGCCTGCGCGGCCGGCGCCCATTTCTGGCGCATAGCGCTAACGTGGGGAGTCTTCTCTCTGCGGCGCTGCAAAAGCATGGGTCCCCCTTGACTTCTGGGGGACCTATGCTTTTGTGACCCGAAGGGTCGGACCGCCAGCCGCGCAGGCGGTCTTCGCCCTACCGGTAGCTACGCTGATACGTCCGGCTCACCCGGTCGTGCCAGCCCAGCGCCTCCTCGTCAAAGAGCGCCCAGAGCACTCCCAGCCCGATCGGCAGCGCCGCCAGCGCGCTCGCCCACACCCGTCGCTGCCGCACCTGGCGGGTAGGGTTTGCATCGTCGAAGGTGCAGAGCGCAATCCGGGCGTAGCGCATGCCGGGCGTCGCCAGGCCGTAGCTCAGAAAGAGCCACTCGTAAAAGAGCAGCAGCCCCACAAACACACCTGCCCCCGCGAGCAGCGCGCTCTTGGTCACCGGCGGGTGCGTCGTGCAGGCAGCAAAGATCAGCACAAAGAGGAGAAACCCTCCCGCAACGATCGAAAGATCCACCAGCGCCGCCATCGCCCGGTCCCCCAGGGTCGCCGGATGCAGGGCCACCACCGGAAGACTTGGCTGGGCGCCTGTTTGAACCCCCGGACCGACACGCGGCAACGGGTGCGCAGCCGCCGCCGGCACCTCGCTCCCAGAAGGCTCGCTCGCGGGATGCTCGCCCAGTCGGATCGCCTGCCACCCCGCGGTCTGGCTCGCGGCGGGCGCGGATTGCAACCCCCGGGCGGGCCGCCGAGCAGGCCGGACCTGCTCTGAAAACTTCTCTGGCAAAGCCGCCGGCAACGCTGCCGGCAACTGCCTCCGGCCCTTGGTCGCTTCCGGCTCGCCGCTGCCGGCCTCGCCGTACACCATACGCTGCTGGCCCTGGTGCGATCCCCAATCGCGATCAACATGGTCCCGCTCGACCCAACCCCGCTCGGCCTGGTCCCGCTCGACCTGATCCCGCTCGACCCGGTCCCGATCGACTTGGCCAAGCCCGCTCCCAGGCGCCTCCTGCCGGCTCGCGCTCAGCCCTTCACCTTGCTCCCCTGTCTCCGACGAAGACGCCAGGGCCCCTTCTGCGTCCTCCTCACCCTCTACCTCGAAGATCCGCAGCCAGCCTCCTTCCTCCTCAACCAGCAGCGGCCCCTCGGCGAGCCGCGGCCGCGACCTGCGTGCCGCGATCAGCTCGCGAGGAAACTCGATCAGCTTGGCAGGCAGGCTGACCGCAGGCGAGACCATCGCCTCGGCAAACGCGTCCACAATCCCGCCGCATCGCGCCTCCGGTCCCGCGGGACGCGGCGGCACCACTCCTCGGGCCGGCAGAGGCTCCGGATACGCAACCGTGTGGCCCTCAAAACGGAAGCCCGCCGCCATCCCGCTCCCCCTTACCCCCAAATTCGCTTCCGAACTCGCTCCCAGCCCAGCCTCACCCCCGCCGGCATCCACCCTCCGGCGTCCCACGGCGTCCGTCAACCCGCACCGGTCTGCCAAGCTGCCCTCGCCTGCACCCGCGTCAGAACACGCGCCAGCCTGCTGCCCGCCGAGTCGCTCCGCCTCTTCGCCGCCGCTGCTCTCGGCGGCCAGCCGCGCCAGAGCCTCGGCCGCCTCCTGCGACTCGCGCGCGGCCAGCGCCGCGGTCTCCGCTGCAGCCGCCGCTGCCGCCGCGCTCGCCGCCAGCATCTCGCTGTAGCTGGGCGCCCGCGCATAGCGCTCCGCGACCCGCGAGGCGACCAGCGCCGCGCGCGAGCCGGCGTCCTCCTCCGCCACCGCTGACGCATGCCCGGCCGCGAACCCGACCACCGGGCGACGCTCGCGATGCGCCGCCAGCCTCGCCTGCAGCTCCCGCTTCCAGGCCGGCAGCGCCGGCGACTCCGGCTCGGCTCCAGGCTCCGCGTCAGGGCCCCATGCCCGGTCTGCGTTTCGGTCTATATTCAACTCCGGTCCAGGTACCTGCTCTGCTATCCCTGCGGGCTGGCGATTCGTTCCGCTCAAGCGTCCATCCTCTTAGCTGGCGCGCGATCACACGCGCCGGGTACTCAGCGCTTTCGGTTGAGAGAGGGAGTCAGCAAGCCGGGGAGAAAGCTCGTCCGGATACGGCTCTCCCCAGCCCTGCAGGGTGATGCAGAGCGGGCGAGCGTTCCAGGTTTTCAGCCAGAGCGGGGCGAGCGGTCCCACGCTCCCCGCCCCCACAGCTTTGCTATGCTGAGGATGCCTGAAGCAAAATGAGAGCTCGCACAATTTGGTGTAACACGCTGCTCCTGCTCTGTCACCAGCTGCTTTGGTCCCAGGCGGTAACGAAGCAGCTTCCTGGCCCTGCCCCGAGCCAGTCGGCTCCCAACTCCCCCGGCACCAGCCCCGCCGCCGCCCCGGCAGACCCAGTTCCGGCCGACCCAGTTCCGGCAGACCCAGTCCCAGCCGACCCAGAGGCCCCGGCAGACCCGCAGCAAGGCCAGCAGCCCTTTACCCTGCCCAACGGTCTCGACCGGACCACCGATCCGGCCTTCGCGCCACCGCTCCTGCCGCAATCTCCGCCCGCCCCCGCCTCTGCGACTGCGCCACCGCAGCCTGTCGAGCCACGCCCTCGCTCAGGCCCAGAGCCCGTGACCGAGCCTCTCACCGCGCCCCTCACCGACCCCGACTCCCTCACCGACCCCGGCCCCGCAAGCTCCGACCTCGCCCGGCCCGACGTAGCCGAGCCGATCCAGGCTCCCCTCGCCGGCGTCCCCGTCCACATCGAGGCCGACACCCAGTCCAAGGTCGGCGACACCTACACCCTCGACGGCAGTATCTTCGTCCGCTACAAGCACTATCTCGTCCACGCCGACCACGCCACCTATGACGCCGACACCCAGCAGCTCCTTGCTCGCGGACACCTCACCGTCGATGGCGGCCCCTCTGACGAGCACATCGTCGCCGACCACGGCACCATGAACCTCGACGCGCACACCGCCCACTACTACTCGGTCACCGGCACCCTCGGCGTTCGCGCCGTCTCCCACGACCGCTACGTCTTTACCGCGCCCAACCCCTTCTCCATCACCGGCGACGAGCTCCTCCAGCTCGGCCCCGGCGACTACCAGGTCCTCCGCGGCACCATGACCAGCTGCCGCCTGCCCAACCCCGACTGGCGGCTCCTCGCCCAAACCATCCTGATCTCGAACGGCAAGGCCACCGCCCGCAACAGCCTCTTCACCCTGGCCAGCCTCCCCGTGCTCTACCTTCCCTACGTCTCGCACCCCACCGAGCGCGACCAGCGCCAGAGCGGCTTCCTGCTCCCCATCTTCGGCAACAGCACCACCAAGGGCTTCATCTTCGGCGAGGAGATCTACCTGGCCATCAACCGCAGTACCGATCTCACCTTCGGCGCCCAGTACTACTCCCGCCGCGGCTTTGCGCCGCTCGGCCAGTTCCGCTATCGGGGCGTCGGCGACGACTTCGGCTTCGTCCGCTTCCGCTCGCTGCTCGACCGGCTGCCCGGCACCCTCAACCAGGGTGGCGTCGACATCGTCGCCGACGGTCGCCGCGACCTCAGCCCCCAGACCCACGCCGTCGCCGACATCGAGTACCTCAGCTCCTACGTCTACCGGCAGGCCTTTGAGGAGAACTACTCGGCCGCCATCAACTCCGAAGTCAAGAGCCAGGCCTTCCTGCTCCATGAGCGGAATGGCCTCGCCGCGGTGGGCCGCTTCGAGCGGTACCAGAGCTTCCTGTCCGACTCGCCCGGCGACGAGATCCGCGTCCTGCACACCCCGGAGCTGCACCTGTTCTCGACCGACCGCCAGCTCCTGCCCATCCCCGGCGGCGCCGGCCTGCTCCTGGGTGGCGAAGCAACCGCCTCCGCCATGTCCCGCTCCGAGCCCGGCTTCCAGACCACCGCGCTCATCCCCCGCATCGACCTCTACCCGCACCTCGCCCTGCCGCTCTCCGCCGGCGGCTGGACCCTACGCTCCGAGGCCGGCGTGCGCGAAACCTACTACGGCCGCAGCCAGAACCCCGGCCCGCTCGGCCAGGTGCCCACCCAGCGCGATGCCAGCCTCAACCGCACCGCCTTTTTGAGCGAGATCAGCCTGCGCCCCCCAGCCGTCGAGCGCGACTTCGACGCGCCTTTTCTCCGGCGCTGGTTTGGCGGCGACCTCCGCCACTCCCTCGAGCCCGAGCTCCGCTACCGCTTCGTCACCGGCATCAACAACTTCAACTCAGTCCTCCGCTTCGACGCGACCGACGTCCTCTCCAACACCAACGAGCTCGAGTACGGCCTCACCCAGCACCTCTTCCTACGCCACCTGCGCCCCCGCTCCTGCAAGGGCGACGAGGCCCTCGGCCCGTCCAATACCTGCGGCACCGGCACCGTCGACTGGATCACCTGGAAGGTCGCCCAGAAGTACTTCTTCGATCCCAGCTTCGGCGGCGCCGTCACCCCCGGCACCCGCAACGTGCTCGACACCACGCTCGACCTCACCGGCGTCGCCTTTCTCACCCGCGACCGCCGCGCCTCGCCCGTCATCTCGCGCCTGCGCCTGCGCACCACCTCTGCCACCGACCTTGAGTGGGACCTCGACTACGACCCGGTCCGCGGCCGCATCCAGGCCAGCAACGTCTCGGCCAGCTACCGAACCGGCCCCGTCTTTCTCTCCGCCGGCGATTACCGTATGCACAACATCGGGGTCAACGCAGCGACCACGACCACGCCTCCGACCACCCCCACCTCGCCAACCACGACCACCCCCGGCATCTCCGACTTCAACCAGCTCCGCCTGGCCGCCGTCTACGGCAGCCCCACCCGCCACGGCCTCTCGGCCGGCGTCAACCTCGGCCACGACTTCACCCTCGCCCAGACCCAGTACGCCAGCGCCCAGGCCGGCTACAACCGCGACTGCTGCGGGCTCACCTTCGAGCTCCGCCGCTACTCGCTCGGCACCGTCCGCGACGACACCCAGTACCTGTTCAGCTTCACCCTCGCCGGCGTAGGCACCGCCGGCAACCTCAACCGCATGCTCCGCGTCTTCTAGGGACCAGCCGTCCAGGCAGCCGCGCCTGCGGCGCAAGAGCCGAAGCCCTGGCGAGAGTAGCTGCCCGCGCGAGTGGCTTCCGGAGATGCTGTGCGGACCCACCCGTTCCATCCGAGCGCTCGCACCTGGGCAGTCGCGCCTCAGCTCGGCGGCCAAGGCATGACGCCACATCGGCCCAGCGTTCGCAGCGGCAGGGGAGCGTATTGGATAGCCGCGTTTTTTATGAGCAGGTCACTGGTGTCAAGGGTTTGAGGTCCTTTGTTTTTCCTTATCAGGGTGTTTGCCTTTGTTGTTGCTGGTTTCTGTTGCGCCGCATGTTGCTCTCCACCGGGTTTCTATACGCACTCTGATGAGCTGGTATGAAGCGTGCTCGGTGCTGGTTGGGGTTCGAGAGAAGAGTCGATGCTGCTATTTATGAGCCGGCCTTGGAAGACCAAAACGCCGTCGCAGTCATCGGAACGCGGGGTCGTCGCAAAGGGTGAACCTGGTGTTGTTAAGCAGCTTGCTCGTAGAACGGCACGTAGGATTCCTGCGTGGTCCAGAGATGATGGAGCAGAACGGCCAGCTTACGAGCTACTGCAACAACGGCTTTATTCCTGGCCTGCCTACCGCCTCGTGAGGCCAAATGCAGGCCCCACTGTCGAAGAGCCGAGTCTCGCCCTTGGTGTCGAAGGATGTGGTTGGCACACTCGACCAGGAGACTTCGGAGATAGGCGTTGCCGGCCTTGGTGATACCGAGTTGAGGATCATGATCTCCGGACTGACTACGCTTCGGCTTGAGACCCAGATAGCAACCGACGTCACGGCTCTGTTTGAATCGTTCCTTGCTGCCCAAAGTGAGGACGAAGGTAAGGGCCGTAATGGGGCCAACGCCGTGAACCTTCTGCAGGGCTTGAGTCTCTGGGTACTCTGTCTGGCCAAGCTCCTGGATCTGGCGATCGTACTGCTTGATCCTGAGCGTCATCCCGGCGATCTGGTCGAGCACCGGGTTCAGCGCCCGCGCGAGCCCTGGCGGCATCACGGCCAGACTGCGCTTCGCGAAACAGCGCGTCGTTGTAGCCGGCATACGGTGCCCGCATGCCTTGGTGAGACCGCGCACGGCGTTCACTGCCGCGGTGCGGAGCCGAACCAACACGTTGCGAGCGCGGATCAGGGTGAGGGCTTGCTGCTGTTCGACGGTTCGGTGTGTGATCGAACGCAGGATCTCGGGATCCAGTCGCGCGTACCGTGCCAGCTTCTCGGCATCGACCTTGTCGCTCTTCCGGTCACTGTGCGAGATAGCGCGCAGCTCACGCACGTTGGCCACGATCACTTCATGACCCGAGTTCCTCAAGCTGTTGACTGATCGAGTGCGTTCCGGCCTCCATGGCGACCCGTGCCGAAGGCACATCGGTGAACCACTTCTCGATGGCCTTGGGCGTGGTCGTGAAGCGGCCACGGTTGACCACTTCGCCGTCCTGGTTGAGGGTGCAGTAATGACTCCAAACATCGCCAAGGTCGATGCCGATCGTTGTCTCGGCCTTGGTTCGTCTGCGTGGGACTTCCGTGATGAGTAAGCGTCCTGTCTTGGCCGCGTGTACATGGTACTCATCTGACGCGATGATGTGTGGATGGTTGACGTTGATGTAAGCGGTGTGCTGGTTGCGGGTCCTCGTCGTCGACGGAGCGCGGTGGAGCGTCGTCGGGTGGTAGAGGAGACGCTGGAAGACGGTGCTTCGGTCGCGCGCGTTGCTTTGAAGCATGGAGTAAACGCGAACCAGGTCTTTCAGTGGCGACGCTTGTATCGCGACGGCAAGCTTGGGGCTGCTGCTCAAACTGCGATGAAGTTACTGCCTGTCAGCGTCGTAGAAGACCAGGCGATCCGGAGTCTGAGCCTGGCGAAGTGGTTCCCGAGCGATGCGGAGCGATTCACATCGAGCTGCCTGGCGAGGTCCGGATCAGTTTGGAAGGCAGGGTTGATCCGGCCCTTGTGCGCGCGGTGCTTAAGAGTCTGCGCTCGTGATTTCTCTTCCATCGGGTACCCGGATCTGGATTGCTGCCGGTGTCACGGACATGGCCCGCGCGGCTTCCATGGTCTAAGTGCGCAGGTGCAGACGGTGCTCGAACAGCAGCCGTTGTCCGGTCATGTCTTCGTTTTTCGCGGTCGCCGCGGTGACATCGTGAAGGTGCTCTGGTTTGACGGTGACGGATTGTGCCTGCTTGCCAAGCGGCTGGAACGAGGGCGGTTCGTATGGCCTCAGGCAAGCAGTGGTACTGTATCTTTGAGCCGTGCGCAGCTGTCGATGTTGCTGGAAGGAATCGACTGGAGAGCGCCTCTTCGAACGGCAGAACTCGTGATGAGTGTTTAAGTGTTATCTCCTGTATTCATGCGGCTTTTCCTCTATTAAGCCGCCTTGCTTTATGACATACTCCGCTCATGTTCTCAGCGCCCAACGAGGCCGATCTGGACGCGCTTTACCCGGCTGCGTTGAAGGCGATGATCCTGGCGGAGCGCGACCACCATCAAGCCCAGCACGATCACTTCAGGGCGCAGCATGAGCGATACATCGCGACGCTCAGCTCACGCGCAACCGAGATCGAACGCCTCCTGCTGCTGGTCGAGAAGCTCAAGCACATGCTCTTCGGCAGCAAGAGCGAGAAGGTGCTCCGCCAGATCGAACAGCTTGAGTTACAGATCGAAGATCTCGAGGTTGCCACTGCAATCGAACAAGTACAACCTGTGGCTCGAGCCGAGCGTCTAGTCCCAACCAAGCCCTTCCGCCGGCCCTTGCCCGATCATCTTCCGCGCGAGATCCACACGCATATGCCAGCCCATGAGGCTTGCCCTGACTGTGGAGGCCGACTGCGCGAGCTGGGCCAAGATGATGCCGAGATGCTGGAGTATGTGCGCTCCAGCTTCAAGCCGGGGTCCCCGCGGACAGGTCTTCGTCCGTGGGGTGGAAGGTGTTGCGTCATGTGCGCCCCAAGCTGAGCTGCGATACCTGCGACCGCATCGTGCAGGCTCCGGCGCCTTCGCGGCCTATCGAGCGCGGACTCCCAGGACCCGGTCTGCTCGCGCATGTGCTGGTCTCGAAGTATGCCGATCATCAGCCGCTCTATCGGCAGTCAGAGATCTATGCTCGCGAAGGCGTCGCCCTGGATCGCTCGACGCTGGCCGGATGGGTCGGCGCAACCAGCGAGCTGTTGACTCCACTGGTTGAAGCTGTACGCGATCACGTTCTGGCGGCAAGCAAGCTGCACGCTGACGACACCCCGGTCCCGGTGCTCGAGCCCGGCAACGGTAAGACCAAGACCGGACGGCTCTGGACCTATGTCCGCGATGATCGGCCTTCCGGCGATACGACCCCGCCCGCCGCCTGGTTCGCCTATTCGCCCGACCGCAAGGGAGAGCGTCCAGGACAACATCTCAAGCTCTACCGAGCTGCACTCCAGGCCGATGCTTACGCCGGGTTCCACCATCTTTACGACGGTGGAGCGATCTACGAAGTGGCCTGCTGGGCGCACGCCCGGCGCAAGTTCCACGAGATCCATATCGCGCACCCGTCGCCAACGACCAGCGAGGCCATCAAGCGTATCGCTGCGCTTTACGCCATCGAAGCCGAGATACGGGGCAGCAGGGTAGAGATCAGGAAGGCCACCCGGCAAGCCAGAGCAAGGCCGCTGCTCGACGGCATGCACACCTGGCTTGAAGCCACACTCGCAAAGCTCTCGACGAAGTCCGACACCGCGGCGGCGATCCGCTACGCGCTCTCGCGCTGGCGTGCACTCACACGCTATGTCGACGATGGAAAGCTCGAAATCGACAACAACGCCGCCGAACGCGCGCTGCGCGTCGTCGCGCTCGGCCGCAAGAACTTCCTCTTCGCCGGCTCAGACTCCGGAGGGGAACGCGCCGCGGCGATATACTCTCTGCTCGGCACGGCCAAGCTCAACGGGCTCGATCCGGAGATCTATCTCCACCACGTCCTTGAACGAATCGCCGATCACCCCATCAGCAGGATCAGCCAAATGCTCCCGTGGAACCTCTCGGGCACGACTCAGACCACACCCTCATAGCTTATGTATCCACATAAACTTATGTGGATACATAGTTGTGACACCCCTCATAAGCACGGCCAAGACCACACGCTTACAGTACAACCAAGGTGACCAGCGGCAGCGGTTCAGAACTGCCCGCTGCGAATCCTACTTAGCGAAAGCTCTTAGGGTCAGCCACAGGGATGCAGCAGCACCGGAAGCGTGGATTGAGAGTAGAGCCTGCACGGGCAAAGCGGCTGACCGCTTGCTATGGCTAAGGTCTACGTTCACGGTCTGCTCCACTGTTGGATCAAGGTCGAGTGTGGCTAGAGGAGTAGCACCTGAAAGTTTGTCCAGCAGCCCAGGACGCGACGAATCAATTCTGCGCGAGTAGATCACCAAAGCTTTAATCAAGCTTTCGGAGGCAGCGGATGAGGCGCTTTTGGCACATCTTAGACAAGAGCGATCTGCTGACCGCCGCAGGTGATGCACTCACTGCGTGTATATGAGCGTAGTTGTCTCCATCTAGTTCGGACCAAGCTAAGGAACAGAGCAGGCTTCTCACGCAGCAGTTCTAAACGCGAACGAACGCCCATCTCCAATTGGCTTGGGCGTTACACATGTATCAGGATAATTAGCTCTGTCGCATTCACTTGTTCTGACCACAAGATAGTGGCTCCAAATCAAGACTTCCTACACAAGATATCCACCAGAGGGCTACTAGGTTGCAATCGTGCGAATCTGCCATTCTGCTCTCTGCTTGCTCAGCCACTCAGACACCCCTATAGCGGATCAGGTTGTGTTTGCGAAAACTCAGCCCTCCCAAATCGGGCAGAAGCCAACTTCTTCTCTGGTTGAGCTGAAAGATACTTGGCTCAAGGTCGATAAGGAGGCATTCATCAGGAGGCCCGATTTTGCAAAAAAGAAGACTATGGAGCCTTTCAGCAGGATTGATCTTGTAGGTCGATGCTGGGTCCTTTCGATTGCTTACAGCACCCTTGATACGGATAAGCAATAGAGGCGACAGATGAGGCTTGGGTCGATTCTCGATTACGAGCTCGACGAAGCGGATTAGGGGGGAGCCTTGGTTATTGTCGCGACACAGCAGATACGGAAGAATGCGGGCTGGGGTTCGTGGTAATTTGATGCTTGCATCAGACGGACACGCGTTCACCGCGGCGACCGCGAAAAACGAAGACATGACCGGACAACGGCTGCTGTTCGAGCACCGTCTGCACCTGCGCACTCAGACCATGGAAGCCGCGCGGGCCATGTCCGTGACACCGGCAGCAATCCAGATCCGGGTGCCAACTGGCACAGAAATCACGAGCGCAGACTCCTGAGCACCGCACGCACGACGGCTGGATCAACGCTGCCTTCCAAACTGATCCGGACCTCACCGGGCAGCTCGATGTGAATCGCTCCGCATCGCTTGGGAACCACTTCGCCAAGCTCAGACTCTGGGATCGCCTGGTCTTGGAGTGCCCGGCTTGAAATGTGCCAGTGGATAAGAGAGACACTGGACAAGGAGAGCATATGGGATGAGGCAAGAAGTACCAGCCTGAGCAGGTGGTGAACCTGCTGCGGCAGATCGAAGTGGCCGTAGCGAACGGCAAGACGACGGCTTTGGCGTGTAAGGACGCCGGGATCGTGGAGCAGACGTACTTCCGCTGGCGTAAGGGGTACGGCGGGTTACAGGTGGACCAGGCGAAGCGGCTGAAAGAGTTGGAGCAGGAGAACTCGAAGCTGAAGCGTCTGGTTGCGAACCTGAGCCTGGATAACCTTGTGTTGAAGGACTTCGCCTCGGGAAACTTCTAAGCCCTGAGCGACGACGGATCGCAACAGACCATGCCCAGCAGCAGCATGGGATGACGGAGCGCAGGGCATGCCGACTGGCCAACCAGCCGCGCGGCACGCAGCGCTATCGTGCGATACGGCGTGAAGGCGAAGATGCACTCACACAAGCGATCATCCTGCTTGCCAGCCAGTACGGCCGTTATGGGTATCGCCGGATCACGGCGTTGCTCAAGCGAGCTGGCTGGCAAGTGGGCAAGGATCGCGTGGAGCGTATCTGGCGTCGCGAGGGGCTGAAGGTACCGCAGAAGCAGAAGCCACGAGGACGTCGGTGGCTCAACGATGGATCGTGCGTGCGGCTAAGACCGGAGCGGCGGAACCATGTGTGGAGCTACGACTTCGTCAGTGCTCGGACGCATGATGGCCGCAGCGTACGGCTGCTCAACCTGATCGACGAACACACGCGCGAGAGCTTGCTGGTGCGTGCAGAACGCCACTGGTCCAGCTCCAGGGTCATCTCTGCGCTGGCCGATGTGATGGTGATGAAGGGAGTGCCGGAACATCTTCGCTCGGACAATGGGCCGGAGTTCGTCGCGAAGGATCTACGGAAATGGCTGGCAAAGACAGGAGCAAAGACGCTGTACATCGAGCCCGGCTCACCATGGGAGAACGGATTCT